>BPJS01000001.1 GCA_026004735.1 Isosphaeraceae bacterium | reverse complement strand
GCGCGGATACGGCCCTGACGGATGACGGAACGGGCCTGCAGAAGGGGATCACGGCGTTTCGCAAGCTGAAGAGCCCGGATAAGAAGCGGATCGGCGGGGTGCCGACACTCCTCCTGGTGCCGCCGGAGCTGCAGTTCGTGGCCCAGCGGCTCTACCAGAGCACCACGGTCGATCCGGGCTCAGGCGGGACGTTGGGCACGGCCAACATTCACGCCGGCCGTTATCGTCCGGTCGTGGCCGACTGGCTAAGCGATCCGGAGTTTGCCGGCTCAAGCGCTAAGGCGTGGTACCTGTTCCGTGATCCGGGGGTGCTGGCGCCGGTGGTGGTGAGCTTCCTCGACGGCGTGCAGACGCCGACGGTGGAAGCGGCGGAAGCCGACTTCCAAAAGCTGGGAATGCAGTTCCGCGGGTACTTCGATTTTGGGGTCGATCTGGCCGAGCCTCTGGCCGGGATCAAGGCCAAGGGCGAAGCGTAGGAGGGACCGATGGCTCAAGCTGTTTTCGTTCACGAAGGGGCGTCCATCGACTACACGCCGGCGGCGGATGTGGCGGCCGGCGATGTGGTCGTGCAGGGCGATCTGGTGGGCGTCGCCAAGCTGGACATCAAGGCAGGCAAGCTCGGCGCGCTGGCGGTCGAGGGGGTCTTCGACTTCGCCAAGGCAACCGGCGTCGGCACAGCCATTGCCGTCGGGGCGATCCTCTACTGGAACGACGCCGCCAACCAGGCGACCATCACGGCCACGGGCAACAAGCAGATCGGCAAGTGCGTCAAGGCGGCCGGCGACAACGACGCAACCGTCCGCGCGAAGCTCAGCCAGTGAGGGAGCGATGCCTGATCTGCTCGAAACCGGCTCCGCTTGGCTGGCCGACCAGCTCAAGACGCACGCCTCGCGGCAGGTCGTCTATCGGCGCGGCGCGCAGCAGGTCGCGGTGCAGGCCACCGTCGGCCGCACGCTCCTGAAGCTCGATGACGGATTCGGCGGCGTGCGGATGGAGTGGACGGACCGCGACTTCCTCATTCACGCGGCGGACCTGGTCCTGGGCGGCACGACAACCTTGCCTGAGCGCGGCGACGTGATCCGCGAGACGCAGGGGACCAAGACGCTGGTGTATGAGGTCATGGCTCCTGGCAAGGAGCCACCCTGGCGCTTCTCGGACCCGTATCGCAAGGTGCTGCGGATTCACACCAAGCAAGTGGCAACGGAGTGAGGGAGATGACCGAGACGGCCATGAAGCTGGGAATGGGCGTGCTCTTGATCGCGGCCGCTCCGGTCGGCGGCGACCCGGGCGTCTGGGCGCAATGGGGCCTGGCCGGACTAGTCGTCTGCTACACGATGTGGCGCGACTGGCAGCGCGAGCGGCGCATGAGCGACGAGCTGCAGCAGCACCAGACGTGGGTCCGCGACAAGCTGCTCGGCGCGCTGGAGCGCAACAGCGTGGCCCTGGAGAAGGTGGCTTCACGTCCCTGTCCGGCGCAGCGGGAGGAGGCGTAGATGGCCGTCATCCTGGACCTTGCCGACGCCGTGGTCGCGGAGCTGAATGCGGGCTCCTTCGGGCAGCCATTGAGCGCCCAGCGGCATTACCAGCCGCGCTTTGAACTCTCGGAGATGTCCGAGCTGCACGTGAGCGTCGTGCCGCGTGGACTGGCCAGCAAGGCGCTCGACCGGGGTCGCGACAGCTTCGAGTACCAGATCGACGTGGCCGTGCAGCAAAAGACGGACATGAGCGACGGTTCGCTCGACGCCCTCATGACGCTGGTCGAGGAGATCGCCGACCACTTTCGCACGCAGCCGCTGGCCGGCTACGCAAATGCCCGCTGCACGGAAGTGAAGAACGAGCCGGTGTATTCGCTGGAGCATCTGGACGAGTTCCGCCAGTTCACCAGCGTCATCACGCTGACCTTCCGCGTGTGGAGGCAGGCATGATCGGGATGACGTTCAAGGCCGCGAAACAGAACTTCTTCGACCGCGAGCGGGTGAAGAAGTCGGTGGACAGCGCCACCCGCAAGGTCCTGTCGCGGTTCGGCGCTTTCGTCCGCACCAGGGCGAAGACTTCGATCCGCCGGCGCAAGGGGACCAGCCCGCCGGGCCAGCCGCCCTACTCGCACGTGGGGCTGCTGCGGCAGTTCGTCTTTTTCGCCTACGACCAGCCCCGGCAGTCGGTCGTCATCGGGCCCGTGCTCCTGCGCGAGGAGTCCGACGCGCCGAAGCTCCTGGAGCATGGCGGCGACGTGGTCCACCGGACGAGGCGCGGCGCGCGTCGGATGCACTACCGCCCGCGGCCCTTCATGGGGCCGGCCTTCGAGAAGGAGAAGGCGGCGCTGCCGGCCTTGTGGAAAGACTCGGTGCGTTAGCAAGGGAGACGAAGCATGGCCATCAAGCTCGGCCTCGACGCCAGGCTCTACCGCAACACGGGGACCTACGCCGCCCCCGTCTGGAACGAAATCAAGAACGTCAAGGACGTGACCCTGAATCTGGAGGCCGGCGAGGCGGACGCCTCGACGCGCGGCTCGCTCGGCTGGCGGGCCACGGTCGCCACGCTCAAGGACGCGTCCATCGAGTTCGAGATGGTGTGGGACACGGCCGACGACGACTTCGCCGCCATCCGCGACGCCTTCCTCAACCGGGCCGGCATCGAGGTGGCGGTGATGGACGGCGACATCACGGTAAGCGGATCGCAGGGGCTGCGGGCGCTGTGCGTGATCAGCAACTTCAGCCGCAACGAGCCGCTGGAGGAGGCGATCACTGTCAGCGTCACGGCCAAGCCCACGTTCTCCGTGAACCCGCCCGCATGGATGACCGTGCCGTAACACGGACCTCAGAAGAGAGAGGAAACGCTTGCATGCGAACTTTCACAGACAATGCCGGCCGGACCTGGACCGTCGCCATCAACGTGGCGCTGGTCAAGCGCGTCCGGGGAGTGCTCGACCTGGACCTCTTCAAGCTCCTGGACGACGGGGCCAGGCCGCTGGGCGAACTGCTGGGTGATCCGGTGCGGCTCGCCGACGTGCTCTTCTGCCTGTGCAAAGAGGAAGCGGAGAAGCGTGCCGTCAGCGACGAGGACTTCGGCGCGGCCCTGGCCGGCGACGCCATCGGCCATGCCGCCGACGCCTTCGTGGACGAGCTTGTCGATTTTTTCCCGCATGCCCGGGGCCGCGAGAGCCTCAAGAAGCTGATCGCGGCCAGCCGAACGCTGACGGACAAGCTGCTCGACCACGCGGAGATGAAGGTCGGCCAGATCGACCTGGAAGCCGAAGCGAGCAGATTGATCGGCTCATTTGGCAGCTCGCCGGGATCGTCGGCGTCGACCCCGGGCCCTTCACCCTCCGCGAGCTCCTCGTGATGGGCGAGGCGAAGAGCCAACAGCTCTGGGCACACACCTCGGCGCTTTTGGCCATGCTCGCCAACGTGCATCGGGACCCGCACAAGACGCGGGCCTACAAGCCCGCCGAGTTCAACCCGCACCTGCGGCGGCCGGAGAAGCTGCCCAAGGTCGGAATCGCGGCATTGAAACAGGTATTCGTAGATCGCGTCGCCCGCCCCCCGGCGGCGGCGCAGAGAGAACAGTGACATGCCAAGTGCCGGAGCCATACGGGCCGGACAGGCCTACGTCGAGCTGTCCACCAAGGACAGCAAGCTCATCAAGGGCCTGCGGGCCGCCGAACAACGGCTCAAGGCCTTTGGCGCGAGCGTCGCTGGCCTAGGTGCCCGGCTGGCGGGCCTCGGCGCTGCCGTGGTCGGTTCGCTATTCGCCGCCAGCAAGGTATTCGGCGACCTGGGGGACCAGCTCGCCAAGGCGAGCACGCGGACCGGAGTCGCCGTCGAGGAGCTGTCCGAGCTCGCCTTCGCCGCCGACATGTCGGGCGCGGACCTGGAGACCTTGGAGACGGGCCTGCGCAAGATGGCCCAGACCATCGTCGATGCGGCCGGCGGTTCTCAAACCGCCCGCCAGGCGCTTGACCAACTCGGCCTCACCGTGGCCGACCTGGCTCGGCTCTCACCGGACCAGCAGTTCAAGCTCATTGCCGATCGCCTCAGCCAGATTCGCAATCCGACTTTGCGGGCCGCAATGGCGATGGAGATCTTCGGCCGATCCGGCACGCGGCTGTTGCCGCTCATGGCCGACGGGGCCGCGGGGATCGAGAGGCTCGAGCGGCAAGCCCGCGAGCTGGGCCTCACCTGGTCCACGGAGGACGCCAGGGCCGCCGAGGCGTTCAGCGACACGTTGAGCGTGCTCTGGAAAGTGATCCAGCACGGCATCGCCATCATCGGCGGCGCGCTGGTGCCGATTCTCACCGACGTGGCCCAGTGGATCACCCGCGCGGCCAAGACCATCTCCGACTGGATCAATCAGAACCGGGAGCTGATCATCACCATCTTCCAGGTCGCGGCCGCCGTGATGGCCGGCGGTTTGGCGCTCCTGATTCTCGGCAAGGTGATCGCCGCCGTCGGCGCCATTCTGGGCGTGGTCGCGACCATCATCACGGGCGTGGGCACTGCCATAAGCATCTTGGGCACCGTGATCGGAGCGCTGCTCACGCCCATCGGCCTGGTGAGCGTCGCCCTGGTGGCGCTGGGCGGCTATCTGCTCTACACCTCGGGCGTGGGCGAGCAGGCGCTGACCTGGCTGGGCGATCAGTTCAATTCTCTCAAGGACACGGCCCTTGCCGCCTGGCAAGGCATCGCCGACGCCCTGGCCGCGGGCGACATCGGCCTGGCCGCGCGCATCGCCTGGCTCACGCTGAAGCTCATCTGGAAACAGGGGGTGGCGTGGCTCGAAGAGCGGTGGATGCAGTTCAAGGCGTTCTTCATCGAGACCTTCTGGCGGGCGGTCTACGGCGTCGCCCGCTTCCTCAACGATGCCTGGTCCGGGATTCAGGTCGCGTGGGTCGAGACCACCACGTTCCTGGCCAACGCCTGGACCAACTTCATCAGCATCCTGCAGCGGACATGGAACCGTTTCTCCGGGTTCTTCCGGCGCGTGTGGGCGCGCATCCGAGGCGTGTTCGGCGCGGACGCCGAGGCGGAAATCGCCCGCATCAACGAGGAAGAAGCGCGGCGCGAGCAGGAAATCAACGCCCAACGGGATGCGGTCCTGCAAGAGCGCGAGCGGGAGCGGAAGCGCCGGCGGAACCAGATCGAGCAGGAACGGGCCGGCGTCGAGGACGAGCTGAATCGGATGCAGGAGGACGAGCGCCGGCAGCGCGAAGCAGCGCGCCAGGCCGAACTGGCCGAAACGGAGCGCGAACTCGAAGAGGCCCGCCAGGAGTGGCGGGACGCCTTGGCCGAGGCCCGCCGCCGGCGCGAGGAGAGCGAGGCCGGCAGGCCGGAGCGGATGCGGCGGGCCGGCGAACTTCCCGACCTCGAGACGATCACGGAGATGGCGCAGAAGAAGGCGGACGTGCAAGGCACCTTTAGCGCCCTGGCGGTCCGCGGCCTGGGGGCGACGAGCCTGGCCGAACGGACGGCCAAGGCGACCGAGCAGGTCGCCGCCAACACCAAGAAGCTGCTCGACAAGGCCAAGGAGGGCGGACTCGTTTTCGCGTGACAGAGAGGAGCATTGTTATGGCTCAAAGCCGGATTGAAAACGATCTGTACGTCAGCGGGGCCCTCACCTGCAAGAGCTTCACGCCGCCCGCCGGGTCGATTGACGATCAAGCGATCAAGGCCGGCGCGAAGGTCCAGGCCTCCAAGCTCCAGCACCAGCATCGCCTAGCTTACGCGCAGCCGAACGTGGCGGCCGTGGCGGAAACCAAGGCGGTCTACGTCTGCTATGGCGCGGCCGGCACGATCAAGGACTTCCGCGCCGGCTCCATCGTGAAGTGCACGGGCGACGCCACGATCACCGTGGACCTGCGCAAGAACGGCACGACCGTGCTGCAGGCCCCGATCACGCTCGACAGCACCAATCAAGACCGCGTCGCCGAAGCCGGCACGGTGACCACGACCGCCTTGGCCGCCGGCGATCTGCTCGAGGTGGTCGTAACCGCGAGCGCCGGGACCGGAGCGCTGGGCACCGGGCTGTTCGCCGTGCTGACGGTCGAGGAAGACGCCCAGTGAGGAAGGCTGATCACGTGCATGGCGATCATCTTCGAGAAGTTCGACAGCCGCGAAACCACGGTCGGGCCGGAGAACCCGTCGGTGGACCTGCTCTTCGGCGTGCTCGGCACCGAAGACGACGTGGAGGTCAAACTCCTCGTCGAGGCCACGATCCCCGCCTTCTATGCCGGCCTGATCTTCCAGCACTACCGCATCGAGCACCTTGGCGGCGGCATCTGGGACGTGACGGTCAACTACGCCAAGAAGGAGCCCAAGGAGACGGGCGAGTCGTCGTTCAGCTTCGACACCTCGGGCGGCACGCAGAAGATTACGCAGAGCCTTCAGACCATCGGCCGCTACGCCCCGGCGGGCGAGCAGGCGCCGGACTTCCAGGGCGCGATCAACGTCAGCGGCGACAGCGTCGAAGGGATCGACATCACGCTGCCGGTCTACAACTGGACCGAGACCTACTACCTGCCGGACTTCCTCATCACGGGCGGCTACAAGGCGAACCTGTTCTTCCTGACCGGCCGCGTGAACGTGGCTCCGTTCCGCGGCTTCGCGCGGGGCGAGGTGCTGTTCCTGGGCGCGTCGGGCTCCAAGCGTGGGACCGAGGATTGGGAGATCACCTTCAAGTTCGCCGCCAGCCCGAATGCGGTCAACCTCGTGGTCGGCGACATCACCGTGCCGGCCAAGGAAGGCTGGCACTACATGTGGATTCGCTACGAGGACGACGAGGACACGACGGCCAAGAAGCTGATCAAAAAGCCCACAGCCGTGTATGTGGAGCAGGTGTACTACTACGGCGATTTTTCGCTGTTGGGAATAGGGCCGTAAGCGACGATGCCGGGCGATCCTCTCAAGAAAGTGCAGGCTGGCGAGCGCCTGGAGATTCCGGCGGAAGCGTGGAATGCCTTTCTGGACGCCGTGCGCTGGGTCCGCCAGCAGCAGCACAGCCGCGACCAGGAGGCCGGCGCGGAGTTCCGCCAGACCGGCATCGTCAAGGTGCGGAACCAGAGCGGCGCCGACCGGGAGCGATTCGACATTCTCGGCGTGGCCGATCCCATCATCCAGCCCGCCGACAATGCGCAGGAGTTCAAGAACCGGGTCGCGCTGGAGGGGGTCGTGCCGACGATGGAGCACCGCGGCCGGTTCCTGATCCTGCTCGAGCCGCTCAAGGCCGGCGCGATTGGCCGGGGCATCATTGCCGGAGTGACGCTGGCCCGGCTGCTGGTCACATCACAGCTCTACGAGTTCGCCCAGGTCATTCCGGGCAACACCCACGCGCTCGAGAACGTTCCTGCGGGCTCGGCGCGGGTCCTCTGGATCGAGAGCAGCGGGTCCTCGGAGCGCTGGGCGGTCGTGCGCTTGGACGACGGCGACTACGAGGCCCATGTGCTGATTACCAGCAACGTGCCCGACGACGAGGGGTACTACGACGGAGTTGTACAGCGCTACGACATCCCCACGAAAAGCTGGCAGTCCCTGTTCCCCTGCAAGGTGCTTGACATTAACCAATGATCCGCAAGCAGCGATACCTGGCGCGCTTCGTGGGGCCGAAAGGCAACGTGCCCCTCTACGCGGTCGGCTGCCCCGGTTCGGGTTCCGGTCCGGCGGGCTCGCCAGCGCGGCGGGTCAAGGCGCGCTTCCTGGGGCTGACCGACGGCGTCCCGCTCTACGGCTATGCCACATGCGAGTTCCCACACATTGGCCGGTTCCTGATGCGCTTCGTCGGCATGACGATCACGAACATCCCGCTGTATGCCTTGGGCTGCTGCCCCGAAGGATCGAGCGGCTCATCGGGTTCCAGCGGCTCGTCGGGCGAAAGCTCGGGCTACAGCGGGTCGTCCGGCGAGAGTGGTTCTTCGGGCGAGAGCTCCGGCTACAGCGGGTCGTCGGGAGAGAGCGGATCATCGGGGGCCAGCTCGGGGCTGAGCGGATCGTCCGGCGAAAGCTCCGGCCTCAGTGGCTCGTCCGGTGAGAGTTCAGGCGTTAGCGGCTCGTCGGGCGCGAGTGGTTCATCGGGCGAAAGCTCAGGTGTCAGCGGCTCGTCGGGTTCGTCGGGTCAAAGCTCCGGCGTGAGCGGCTCATCGGGCTCCGGCACGTCAGGTGTGAGCGGCTCCAGCGGCAGCGGCGCGAGCGGATCGGGGAGCGCCAGCGGTTCGATCGGTTCAAGCGGACCCAGCGGCTCGTCGGGAAGCGGCGGTTCAGGCAGCGAGAGCGGCTCCGCCAGCGGCAGCGCTTCCGGCTCGGGGTCGGCCTCCGGTTCGGGATCGCAATCGGGCTCAGGCGACGGTTCTGCGTCCGGCAGCGCCAGCGGCTCAGCATCGGGTTCCGGTTCTTCGGGATCAGGTTCGGGAAGCGGTTCAGCATCAGGCTCCGGCAGCGCCAGCGGCTCGGCCTCCGGCAGCGGGTCCACGTCCGGCAGTGGTTCGGCGTCGGGCAGTGGCGCCTCTGGGTCGGCATCGGGCAATGGCAGCGGTTCGCAATCCGGCGGGACCAGTGGTTCGGCATCGGGTTCTGCTCCTGGCTCGGCGTCCGGGTCGGCTTCTGGCTCCGCATCGGCCGGCGGTTCGGTTTCCGGTTCGGCCAGCGGCTCTGTCGCCGGCAGCGGGAGCAGTCCGGCGAGCGGCTCCGGCCCGGCTTCCGGGCCGGGCAGCGGCTCTGTTCCACCGGGCGCGAGCGGCTCGGTGGCTGGCTCGGCGAGCGGTTCAGACGCGGGCAGCGGTTCGGACGCAGGAAGCGGCTCGGGATCAGGCGGGAGCGCTCCCCCAGGTTCCGGCAGCGTTTCTGGCCAAGGTTCCGCACCAGCGTCCGGCTCGGGCAGCGGACCACCGCCAACAAGCGGGCCGCAACCAAGCAGCGCTCCGCCCTCGGGGCCGCCGCCTGCGTCGGGGCCGGCGACCGGCACCCTTCCCGATCAGGAGTCTGCGTAGCGTTTGAATCGAGTCCCTTTTTCGGAATCGACGGAGAGAGGTTTATGTCTCAACTCAGCCCAAGTTCTGCCCGCGAAGACATGACCGTGGACGAGATGATCCACCTGATCGAGAACGCCCCGCCGGGTCCCTGGCCGGCTGGCTGGGCGGGGTGGGCCAACGTGAACGAGGCGATCCGCCGCATGGCGACGGCGTTCGCCGACAGCCTCAAGCCGGGCCGGCACGCCTACCCCGAGGAGCGCGGCATCGTGATCGCCGGCGGCGGACTGAAGTACTTCCCCGGCGTCTGGGTGTGCGTCAATCTGATCCGGCATTTCGGCTGCGAGCTTCCCATCCAGCTCTGGTATTTGGGCGATGGCGAGTGCGACCCGTACATGCGCCGGCTGCTGAAGCCCTTCGGCGTCGAATGTGTTGACGCGCGCAAGCTGGAGAAAGAACACCCCTGCCGCATTCTGTGCGGCTGGGAGCTTAAGCCGTATTCGGCGCTGCATTGCCCCTTCGAGCAGGTGCTGTTCCTGGATGCCGACAACGGACCGGTGCGCGACGTGACCTATCTCTTCGACACGCCACAGTTCAAGCAGTACGGCGCAATCTTCTGGCCCGACTATGCCTGCTGGACGTTGAAGGCCGACGTCTGGCGCATCTTCGGCATGGACGATCTGGCTGCCAGGGCCGACCGCGAAGTCGCGTTCGAGTCCGGGCAGTTCATGGTGGACAAGACCCGCTGCTGGCGCGAACTGCGCATGGCCCTGTGGTACGCCGAGCACTCCGACTTTGTCTTCCGCGTCGTCTACGGCGACAAAGAGTGCTTCCACCTCGCGTGGCGGTTCTTGGGTACGGAGTACGCCATGCCGCCCAGGGCCCCCGGCTGGAACGTTCACACCATCGTGCAGTACGACTTCGAGGGCCAGATCGTCTTCCAGCATCGCTGCCAGGACAAGTGGCGGTTCGGGGGCAATCGCCGCAACGCCTCGCTGGCCAACGAAGACTTCTGCTTCAATCTGATCGCCGACCTGCGGAAGCGCTGGGATGGCGTTCTCTGGCACAATCCCGACCCGACGCCCGAGGAGCAACAGGTGATCGCGGCGCTGATTGGCAAACGGTTCCTGTACCGCCGCGTCGGCTTCGACGAGCGGCCCATGCGCCTGGAGCCGGCGGGCAAGGTCGGCGAAGGCTCCGCAGAGTGCGAGCGGCGCTGGGATGTGAACATCGACGATGGCCGCACGATCCTGACGCTGGGCCGGCTCGACCGGCCGACGTGCCATTTGCAACGCAACGGCGACGGCATCTGGACCGGGCAATGGCTCGAGCACGAGCGGATGCCGATCGAGTTCATTCCGATGGAGGGCTAGGCGATGGCGTTGCCGTATCACTTGCTGGCCAACCGCCCGGAATTGGAAGAGATCAGCCGCCGCCATGCGACCGGCGTCTACTACGGCGAGCACCGGATGCTGTGCCGACTCCTGGGCGAGTACCTGGCCTTCGTCGATACCCGCGACTTCATGCTCGGGCCGCGGCTGGTGCTGGACGGCTTTTGGGAAGCGTGGGTGACGCTGGCCCTCGCGCGGTATCTGCAGCCAGGCATGTGGTGCGTGGATGTTGGCGCGAACTACGGCTACTACACGTTGCTCATGGCCCTCGCCTGCGGGCGGGAGGGCCGCGTGCTGGCCTGCGAGCCGAACCCGCTCCTGGCCGAGACCTACTTACCGGGAAACCTCGCGCTCAACGGTTGCCGCGAGCAGGTGGAGATCTGCCAGAAGGTGATCGGCGGGCACGACCAAGACCGAGTGGATTTCGTTTTGCATCACGGCGACTATGCCACTTCATCGCTGGAACGCTGGGCGTATCCCCATCGCGCGGAAGCGATCCAGGTGCCGATGGCCACGCTCGACCGGCTCTGTGCCGACTGGCCCCGCCTCGACCTGGTGAAGATCGATGCCGAAGGGGCCGAGGCCCTGGTCTGGGACGGGATGCAGCAAACGCTCAAGCGGTTCCCGCGGGCCGCCGTGCTCGTCGAACTGCACCTCCAGCGCGACCCGCCGCAGATCACCAGCTTCCTGCACCAACTCGAGCGTGACGGCTTCGGCCTCCGCTTCATCAACTACGACGGCGACGTCGTGCCCATCGACTCGGCGACCATCCTCGCCAACCCGCAGGAGCACTGGATCCTCTGGCTGCAGAGGTGACGGTTGTGTGCGCCGTGCGAGGCGAACCATACAGTTTTGGATCGCACATGCGGGCCGAACGACGAATTGTCTCCCCCGGCCTCATCTGATATTTTGAAGACCGTTCCGCCCCCTGTAGTTGCTCGGGCCGCGGCGCCAGCATCACGCAAACGCTTCGCTGCGAATGGCTGACCATCCAGCCTTGGGCCCACAGGTGCTCAGCCTGCACGCGGACCAGGTGGCTACGGAAGTCAGGCTCAGGCGCCGGCCTGTTGGAAGTGGTTATCCTGAGTGAGGGCGTCGCGAAGTCAATGTTCGGCCATCACGACGCATCTCAGACAATCCGTGAACGGCCAGCACGCGTCGGCCTGCTCGAGAAAAGACGCACGCACGATCTCTGCAATCGTTCGGAATCGGTCTACTCGACGCCGCAGGCCCGCGATTGATCGACCCGTTCCAAGAGCTTGGGATCCCGTGGGTTTTCCCGCGAGCCTCGAACAGTGTCGCGATCTCTTCGAGGACGTCATCGGTGGTGATCAAACCACGCTGCCGTGTTGTTTCCGCGTTCGAGCCGCGCTGACACGCTTGGCGGCCGCACCATGCTGAAGCGAGCGTGGCCCGGGGCCGTCGGATGCCGTTCTCAGCCAGGCTACCACCTTGGGACCGTCGCCCGACGCCGTGCCTCCGCTCCACGCCGCGGCCTCAGGCTCATCGTGATGCCTCGGACGCGCTCTGGCCCAACCCTCAACTCCGAAGGATCTTCTCCAGAGCCTTGCCCTTGGCCAGTTCGTCGATGAGCTTATCGAGCCAGCGGATCTTCTGCATGAGCGGGTCCGTGATCGTTTCGACCCGAACGCCGCAGACGACCCCCGTGATTCGCGCCGCGTTCGGGTTCAGAGCCGGCGCTTCCGCGAAAAAGGTGGCGAAGTCTGCGTTTCGGGCGATCTGACCACGCAGGCCTGCCTCGTCGTAGCCCGTTAGCCACGAAATGATCCGGTCGACTTCCTCCTGCGTGCGGCCTTTGCGCTCGGCTTTCTGCACATAGAGCGGGTAGACCTTGGCGAACGGCATACTGTAAATCGGATGCGTGCTCATCGCTCGGCCCCTTGGCGCGTGTCTTCGATCGCGACTGGTCCGACTCCGTATCGTCCCCCCATCGGCTCGACGGCGGCACCATCTGGAAATCATCGGCGGCCGGCGGCAACGACTCAATCCTGGCCCGTCGGGGCTGCTCCCGAGCGCAACGTTTTCCAGCGTTGCTTCAGAGGGCAATCCATCAGCCCGGGTCTGGAAGCACGCGTTCTGAGCCGGCTCCGGGCTGCGTAGGAGTTCGACATGATCAAGCCGATCCTGGCAACGCTGCTGTTGGTCTCGACGGCCCGCGGGCAAGCGATCACCGCGTCGGTCGTTTTCCCGGACAACTCCGGCTACACCAACCTGCGCACCCGCTACGGCGCCCGGGGCGACGGCCGCACCGACGACACCGACGCCTTCCGCGCCGCCGTCCAGGACAACGTCCGCTCGCTCTATCTGCCCAAGGGCGTTTATCTCATCTCCGACTCGGTGATCCTCGGCGGTAAGCGGTGGATCCTTCAGGGCCAGTCCCGGTCCGAGACGATCATCCGGCTCAAAGATCACGCGCCTGGCTTCGACAACCCCGACCAACCCAAGCCCGTCCTCTCCACGTTCGCCCTCTTCATGGACCCGAAGGCCAACATGGGGCAGGCGTTCCGCAACGCGCTGTTCGACCTGACGATCGACGTCGGCCAGGGCAATCCGGGCGCCGTCGGTCTGCACTTCCTCAATAACAACCAGGGGACCGTCCGCAACGTCACGATCCGCTCCAGCGACCCTCAACGCCGGGGCAAGGCCGGTCTGGCCCTGGTCACCAACTGGCCCGGCCCCGCCTTGTTCGACCAAGTGCGGATCGAAGGCTTCGACATCGGCATCTGGAGCACGATCAGCCAGTACAGCCTCGTTTTCGACCGGGTCGAGCTGATCGGTCAACGCCATCTCGGCATCGAAAACCTCAACCAGACCCTCACGATCCGCCGCCTCAGGTCCCGCAACGCCGTCCCCGCGCTCCGCACCAGTGGCTCGGGCGCCGTCGTGACCCTGATCGACAGCACGCTCGAAGGCGGCGATCCACGAACCGACGCCGTCCTCATTGGCGACGGCGCCGCCGTCGTCGCCCTCCGCCTCCAGACCCAGGGCTATCGGGCCGCCATCCGCCACATCGACGATGGAAATCTCCGGACCATCCCCGGCCCGCGCGTCGATCAGTTCTCCACCCACCCTATCCAACCCGCCGCCCTCAACGCCTGGCCCTCGCCCTTGGCCCGGATCGAAGATGCCCCGGTCGGCGACCTACCCCCGCTGGACGACTGGGCCGACGTCACGGCCTACGGCGCCCAGCCAGTCCAGGGCGACATCGTCGAGGATGCCGCACCCGCCATCCAGCGGGCCATCGACTCCGGGAAACGCGTCGTCTACTTTCCTGCCGCCACCTACGCCATCCAGACCCCCATCCGCGTCCGTCATCGCGTCGAACGACTGATCGGGATGGAAAGCCGCATCCGCGGACTGACCGGAGCCGCGCCTGTCTGGATCATCGAAGACGGCGCCGCCCCGGTCGTTGTCTTCGAACGCTTCGAGGGCGACTACGCATCCACCTCGACCCGCTTCTTTGAACACGCCAGCCGCCGGCCTCTCGTCCTGCGGCAGCTCATGAACTCCGGCTACCGCAACACCGTCCCCGGGGGCACCGTGTTCCTGGACGACGTCACCGGTGTCAACTGGGACTTCGACGGACAAACGGTCTGGGCTCGCCAACTCAACCCCGAAGCCAAAGGCGCCACCGACTTCAACCTCCGCGCCGCCAACTCCCGCCTCTGGCTCCTCGGCGTCAAAACCGAAGGACCCAAGACCGTCCTCCATGCAACCGATAGCCGCGTCGAGCTCTGGGGCGGCTTCTTCTACGCCAGCCGTGGCACCGAACCGGGCGCTCCCGCCTTCGACCTGACCAACTCCGAGTTTGTCGGCGGCTGGGTCAACCACCTCGGCGGTTCCTACCAGCCCCAGGTCCGCCACCGTTTCGGCCAGACGACCGAAGAACTCTGGCTCCACGTCGATTTCACCGACCCCGAAGCCCTGCCTTTGGTCCGCAGGCGAACCCTCGGCCTGCAAACCCTCGAGGAAGCCCGCATCCACCAACGCGACGCATCCTCCCTGTCCCGCTTCCGCCACGGTTCCTACGGAGTCCGGATCCCTTGGTATGCACGACCGTCGGATCCGTGAACCGTTCCGCCATGGCCGAGCCAGTTCGTCCATGCCACCCCCGAGCGGATCATCCATCCAGCCCGACCCACGCCGCAGCCGGTTCCAGCCCGTCGCTCGATCCGCCTCACCCAGACGGCGCCGGCCCCGCCCACGGCAGACCCGCTCAGCGGCCTGCCCCAGCCGGTCCTTCGGTCTGCCTCCTCACCTCACCCGCGCTGGCCGATCATCGGCCGATTCACGGTTCCAGGCAGAGCGCCAATTTGATCACGTGATACAAATCCGCCCGGCCCATCGGCAGGTCCAGCGCGTCGATCCGATCCTCAACCGTGCCACCCTTCAACCACGTCAGACCCCGGAATCCGCCCAGAGCCAGATCCGGCGGATCGACGTGATTCTCGCCTGAGTGAACCTGCCGCTCTTCGCCCAAGAGCGGCCACGTCGCATAGAGCGTCTCGAAAACCGACCAGACTCGGTCCACGGCCTCCGGCTCTCGGCTCCTGATCTGCCGCGCCACCTCCGGTGTGAGACCATTGAGCAATGCGACCGTATGACGATGCGGTGCGATCCGGAACGAAATCGCATCTCCCTCGGCCAGGTACGGATCCAGCTCCGCCGAGCCGCGAAACCCGGTCAACGTCCCGCCTGCCGCCGCTCGCCGCCACCAGGCGGCCAGCTCCTCGAGCGTCTCCGCCGCCCGCGCCGCGGCGCGCTCAGCCGTTGCCCGGTCCCCCATGCGCTCGGCGATCCGCTCCAGCGCCAGCAACGACGCCAAGTACCGATTGGCATAGAGATCGCCCCGCCGACCATCCAGCCTCCAACCCTGCGCCTCATAATCCTCGAAACTCTGCCGAATCCTCTCCCACGCCCGCACGACTTTCGGCCACTCCTCACACCGCTCCGCATACCACCAGACCGCATGCACATTTCCAAATGGGTGAAACCGGCGATCGGCTGCCGACCGGCTCCGCACCGACCGCGCAATCGCCGCCCATTCCCGCGGCTGACCCTGATCCAGCGGATACCAACACCGCTCCGTCATCGGCGGGTGGCTCGACCACTTCCGATCGAGAGCCTCGCGCACCCGCCCGCGCATCGGTTCGCTCAGGTGGGGATACGCCCAGGCGAGCGCCTCAAATTCATCCCCACTGTGGTCAAACGCAAAAAAACGACCCGCCAGCCCCGGCTCCACCCACAACGGCATCCACTCACCGTTCAGCCATTCCGCGACAATCGCCTCCAATTCCGCCCGCAGTTCCGATCGACTCGGCCGGCGGGGCGCTGACGCTGCGCTGGTCGCAACGGTACGGCCGTCGATCACCCGATCCTCACCCGCCGGCCCGCCCCCCTCCCCCAAGCAAAGGACCCGGCTCCCCGTCAGCCAATAGATCCGTCCCTCGCTGATCGCCGCGCTGCCCCGGCCCGGACCGTGCCATTCGTTGCGAGCCCAGGGCGGCGACCGAAAGCCCCCATACGTGTCCCGCTCGCCCCAGGCCGGGAACAACTCCCCCGACTCCCAATCCAACCCGCTCAGCGTTCCCTGATGGGCAATCCAGATCGTCGGGCCGCCCACGCTCAGGTTCTGGCTTTCGTCCGCCGTGCCCCAAAACGTGTTCCAAGGCGGCTGCATCCCCTGGTTGTGCCGTAGCGGCGTGATCCGGTTGGTTTCTAAGTCCAACACCCCCAGTCCAACCAGCGGCGCAACCCCCAGATTCCAGTTCCCATACGCCGTCCGGTAAACAACCGCCACCCGCGATTCCCCCACCACCACCGGCATCACCCCAACTCCCTGACAGCCCCCAACCCAGAGCACCGGTGCAATCCCCACCTCCCGGCCCGTCTCGGCGTCGAGCACGAAGAATGTCTGCGCCTGGCGGTTTCTCCGCAGATCATCCACCAGCGCCTGCTGCTCGCGCTCCCAGAGTTCCGGATTTCCCACCGACTCCGGTCGCCGGATCCACTCGGCGATCGGCTCCCAACCGTTTTCGTCGATGCCAGCGATCCGGCAGATCACGCGGCGGTCGCGGTCATTCTGGGCACCCATTCCCAGAACAGGATTCGTGCGCACAATCACGAACGTCCGTCTCGGTGTTTCCACAACGACCGGGTAATAGTCCCGGGCAGTCTGCCCATTCAGTGGCTCGGAGCTCCAGATCCGCCTCCCCGTCGCAGCCTCCCAGGCATGAACCCGCAGATCCTCCGAGGTCACATAAACCCGACCTCCAGCCACGGCCGCCGTCTGCCGAATCGGGACCTCGAGCACCTCCCGCCACACGACCTCGCCCCGCTCCAGCCCGACCGCCAGAAACACCCCCCCGCGGCTGCCGATGTAGACCCGTTCCTCGTCCACCACCGGCGCTGCCGAAAACCCACCCCGGCCGGCCTCCAGACGCCAGATCTCCGCGCCAGTGCGTCCGTCCAGCGCATAAAGCCGACCGTCCGTGCTCCCGACCACCAACCGCCCCGACGCATACGCCGGCGAATGCAGACATGCGCCGGCCGTCCGAAACCGCCAGACCGGTTCCCCATCCGACGCCCGCAAGCCATAGACATTTCCCTGATGCGTGGCGACAAACACCATCCCCCCAGCCACGATCGGCTCCATCGCCGTCCCCAACCGCTCGCCCCGCACCGCCCGCGCCCAGATCAGCCCCACCGGCCCCTTCACCCCCGTCGCCACCCGACCCGTATGGCGCGCATCGCCCCGCAGCATCGGCCAATCCGCCGCCAGAACCCCCCCGACCACCAGCAGCCAGACGATCACGGCCGCTAGCCCACGTCGAACCACCAGCCGCAATCGGTCGGACTCCGCCACCGCATTCCGACCCATCTCCAGACCCCCAACCCAAACCGCCCCGGCCAGCGCAACCGAACGCCGGCCGGCGATCACACCGCCGGCCGGCACTCGTGGTCTCGCCGATTCAGTCCAGATCCGCCGTCCGGCTACGTCCGGCGTCCGCGCCCGCCTGGCCCTCGCCCGCCTGACCATCCCGACGGCGATCCCAGCCCCGCATCAAGGCATCCGGGTCAAACGGCGGTCCCAGCATCCGCTCAAATTGCGCACGCTGCCGTCTGGTCAAGATCCGCAAGACCGCCTGCACCATCTCGTCATGAATCCGGTCGGCCCCGTCGCGCATCGATTCAAACTCCTGCCGCATCTCGCGCCGGAGCCGCGCGCGCCGTGCCTCCTCGCTCTCATCAGCCACCTGGCCTTCGCCGGCCGCGCGTTCGCCCTGCGCCCGACCCTCAACCGCCTCACCCACGCCGGCTTCACCTGGGCCTCGCTCCCGACGCCCTGCTCCGCCCCGACGATCCACGCCTGGTTGGCTCGGTTCGCCCTCGGGACGCCCGCGCAAACCGCCCGCCGATCGCTGCGTCTCGAACCGCCGCCGCATCGCCATCCCCTGCTGCATCCAGTAGCCCACCTGACGCAACTGCGTCTGCGCCAAAATCGCCTGGATCTGTTCGAGCTGCTCAGGTGCCAGGACCAGCGCCCGCGCTACATCGGGCCGGGTCACCGCCGAAATCCCCTGCATCTGAAGGCTAATCTGTTGCAGCCGCGTCCACTGCTTACGCGTCAGGATCCGCTCAATCCCCCGCTCATTTTCCTGCAATAAGACGTTGAGCTGGCCCATCAGCCGCATCGCCGTGCCCAGATCCATCTGGCGCATCACTGCCTCGCCCTCGGCACGCATCGCCTCGCCCATCTCGCGGCCCCGATCGCGCATCGCGGCCATCCACTCGGCAAGCTGCTTCTTCTGCTCCTCGCTCAGTTGCAGCTCTTCCTGCACCGCCGGCGCCATGATCAGCATCGACGTGCCAAAACCAAACTGGCCCATCGTGCCGCCGATTCCGCCCCAGCCTCCGAGCCGGTTGAACTTCTTCGTGTCGCCAAACAGCGAAAACGGCCGCTCCTGGACCTCTGACGCCGGCGCCGACTCGGCTCCGCCCGCCCCACTCTCGTCCTTCGGACGGCTCGTCGAATCGGCCGGTCGGGCCTCCGGCGCCTCCACCCGGGGAAGCCGCGACTCCGGAGGCGGCCTCCGCACCCGCTGCGCCCAGACCGGCAACGGCGCCGTCATCAGCAACCCAATCAATGCCGCAATCCTTGTCGTCCGACTCATGGTGGCGCGACTCCCCCGGGACGATCCGTTCCCCTATCTCCTCCTATACCTCGTCCGATCCCCCAAAGTGTCACTCCCTCCCCGACAATCCCCCCTCCCACCTCATCCGCACCCAGATTTCCCCCGGCGATCGTTCATCGTGCAGGTTGAACCCGTCGCAGTACCACCGCCTCACCTAGGCTCAGATTCCCCCCCCCACCGGCCTAACTCCGCAGCTCCGCACCCAGGCGCGTCCGGCACGCCTCCACCACCGCGGCAACCCGCTGATCGACTTCCGCCCCGGTTAGCGTCCGCTCCGGATGCCGGAACCGCAGACCAAAATGCACACTCTGGGAACTCGGCGGCAGATTGCCACCTGTGAACGTGTCGAGGTATGTCACCGCCTCCAACTCAGGGCCGGCCGCCGCTTCGACCACCGCCGCCAGTTCGGCCCAGGGCAACCGCCGGTCCACCACCAGCGACAGGTCCCGCGTCACCGCCGGCTGCGTCGGCAATCGCCGATAGGCGGGGACTAGCTCCGCCCGTTCGACCAGCCGATCCAGCTCCAACTCCGCGGCCACGCAGTCCGCGTTCAGATCCAGCCGCTTCCGCCAGGCCTCCGAGACCACGCCAACATACCCCAGCACCTCCCCGCCCCAGCTTAACGCCGCGGCATGCCCCTCGCGGAAGAGCGGCGAGACCAGCGGGCGCGCCGCGACCGGGTCGTTGACGTGGAGCCGCTCCACCAGCGCCTCAACCACCCCCTTGATCTCCGCGAAATCACCCCCCATGACCATTCCCAGCCGGGTCGGCTGGTCGGGCAACTCGGTCTCGCCGCGCGGCAAATAGACGGTCGCGATCTCGAACAGCCCAACGTCGGGATTCCCATGCGCCTCGTTGCTCGCCCGCGCTGCCAGCAGGCTTGGCACTAGCGACTGCCGCAAGGCCGTCTCCTTCTTGCGGCTCGAGTGATCGACACGCAGGCTCGGCTGTGCCCCTTCGATCGTGATCGGCGTATCGAGCGGTTCGGCGACCAGGCTATAGGTGTAGGCCTCATTCAGCCCTAGCCCCGCCAGAGTGGCCCGAACCTCGGCCTCCACCCGCTCGCGCCGTCCCCGCGCCGACCGGCTCAGGGGCACCCGCCGATCCTCCGGTATCTGGTCGTAGCCATGAATCCGCGCCACCTCTTCGATCAGGTCGATCTCGCGCTCCAGGTCCGGCCGCCAGCTCGGCGGACGAAACCGCGCCGACTCCGGCCCACGCTCCAAACACTCCAGCCCCAGCGCCCGAAGAATCCGCACCGCCTCGTCGGCTTCGATCTCCACGCCCAAGATCCGACCAATCTGACCAAACCGGAGCACGATCGCCGGCCGTTCCCGCTCCGCCGACCCAACCTGAATCACCCCGCGATGCAGCGTCCCGCCGGCCAGTTCCAGGATCAGCTCCGCGCAGCGGCGGCTGGCCCACTCGGTCCGCTCCGGGTCGATCCCCCGCTCGAACCGGAAGCTCGACGGACTGTGCAGCCCCAACGCCCGCGCCGTCCGCCGCACCGACACCGGGTCAAACACCGCCGACTCGATCAACACATTGCGGGTCTCGGGCCCGATCTCCGTTTCCAGCCCCCCCATGACCCCGGCCAGCCCCACCGGACGCTCCGCATCGGCAATCACCAGCATCTCTGGGCTGAGCGGGTAGACCTTGCCGTTGATCGCGCGCAGCGTCTCCCCCGCGCGGGCCTTCCGCACGATCAGGCGGCGGCCAGCCAGCCGGTCCAAATCGTAGGCATGCAACGGCTGGCCGCACTCAAACAGCACGTAATTGGTGATATCGACCACGTTCGACACCGGCCGAACGCCCAGCGTCTCCAGCCGCCGCCGCATCCACCACGGGCTTTCGCCGACCCGCACCCCCGTCACCACCCGCGCCGTGAACAGCGGGCACACATCCGGCGCCTCGACAGCCACTGCCGTCAGCCGCTCCACCGGTTCGCCCACTTCGGCCGGCCTCGGGTCGGGCTCCCGGAGCTCGTCCCCCTGGAGCACCGCCACTTCCCGCGCGATCCCCAAATGCGACAGGCAATCCGCCCGATTGCTGGTCACCTCCAGATCAATCGCCAGATCGCCGCCGACCTCCGTCGTCCCCTCATGGTTCAGACCCGACAGCGCCAGCCGCTCGGTCAGTTCTTCAACCGACCGATCCAGCCGCACATACTCCGCCAGCCAGTTCCAACTCACAATCATGGCGTCGCCGTCACCAGCCTCAGGTTCAATCCACTACCGAGTCCCCGTCCCGTCGGCTTCGAGCCTGCCCTCGCCATCGGCTCTTCCCCCGCCGACCCGAGCCGCTAACTCACCATCGCCGGGCCCACCCAGCCCGGATCCGCCCAGCCCGAGCCTCAGCGACGGCCCGGCTCCTCATCCCCGACCGATCGCGGCCGGATGATCTGATTACCCCGGGCAATCACCACCGGCGTCGCCAAGTGACACTCCAGACCGTCTTGCTCGTAAACAAACTCGACAAACGCGGCCGTATAGCGATCCGGCAAAAGACTCATCCGATGCACGTAGGGCCGTAGCTCCGCTGCGCCGGCCGGTATCGCAACCTCCTGGAGCACCGCCCAGCGCGACTCGCGGAAATCCCGGGAATCCGAGCTCGCCACCCAGATCCGAACCGCCCGGGGCACCTGGTCGGCCCCAAAGGTCAGCGCGATGCCCGCCGGGCCGTCCTCCGCACGAAACTCCAGCTTGGGCCAGGCCGCGCCGGTCGCAATATGCCGAAAAAAGCCCCCCAGCGTCGAAATCGCCCACGCCCGGTTCTGCTCCAGACCATGACCCGCATTGGGCAACAGGCATAGGTAGCGCGGACCGCGAATCGCCTCCCAAAACAGATTCACCGAATCCAGCGTCCAGTAGCGATCATTCGTCCCGTTGATCTGCAAAACCGGAACCCGAATCCGATCCAGATACGAGTACGGATCCACCATCTTCCAAAGCTGGCGACCCACCGGATCGTCAAACTTCTCGGTCAGGCCCCGCCGCGTATAGTCCTCAATCTGCTCGGAATACTGGCCCCACGAGTCCCGCTGATGCGCCGCCTGCGCTTTCATGTTCAACGTCGGGATCACCATCGGCGCAATCGCCTTGACCCGCCCATCAACTGCCCCCGTCAGCCACGTCGTCCAGCCCCGCTTCGAGGCCCCGGTCACTACAAACCCATCCAACTCCACCCCCCGCTCCCTGGCCCAGGCCTCCAGAGCGTCCATCGCCTTGACCGCGCTTTTGACCATCGGAAACAGCAGCGGCCAATCCGGTTCCTGTGTCTTCAAATAATTGACAAATGTTTCGGCAATCAGATCATCCTCATACCGGTCGCCCAGTAGCGGCTGGTTCGGAACCTGGGGCAAGACCGCCACCCGGGCGCCACACGCCCGCGCTAGTTGAAAACCCTGCTCATGGTCCGACGGCCTGACCGTCCCGCCCACTCGCCCTCCGGCAATCATCAGCAGCATCAACCGCGGATACGGCAGCTCCGCAGGCTCATAGACGCGGAGCTGGTGGGTCCAGTCTCCTCCTCGCCACGTCTGCGACCGCAATTCAAACGTGTAAATCTTGCCCGCCGGCGTGGTATCGTTCCCGATCTGGTCCCAGCGATAGGCCGGCTCGGCCCGCGCCAGATACTCAAAGAGCGGTCCGCCCGCCGGCGCCTGGGCGGCAACCATCCCCGCGATTCCGAGCAACGGCCAGACCAACCCCGCCATTGTGTGCACCCTCATCGTTCCCCGTTGCTCCCGCGGTCAGGCGGTCTCACCGGCGATCGGTCCCGCAATCAGCTCTGTGCGGCCGCAAACCGCTCGACGTCCGTAATCGCCCCTTGAATCGTATCCCGCCGCCAGGCCGTCAGCGCCGTATCCAACGCACGCATCAATTGCCGCGCAAGCTGGGTCGCCGCGTCGACCGGATCACGCCCTCGCGCCCGGATTTCCGGAAAGTCCCGGTGATGCGCGGTCACGCCGCCGGCGATCGGATCCACCCCAATCACCACCGGCCCATGCACAGTTGCGGTATTCATGGCGTCCGGGCCTCCTCTCGCGGCAATCGGCGGAAATGCTCAGGCACAGCGTCCGCCCCTCGCCTTTCCAGCCAGGCTATTCTCCCCTCGGGCCGCACCCTACCTCAACGCCGCCTCCGATGCCGCCCGAATCAATTCCCACTGGGGGCCAAATCCCATACATCATCCTACCATTGCCCACGCCCCGCCGGCGAGACACCGACCCTTTCCGCCTCTCAGAATTGGGCCAGGAATCGGGCGTCGTTCTGGTACAGCAGCCGGATGTCATCAATCCCGTGCCGACGCATGCACAGCCGCTCAATGCCCAGCCCGAACGCAAATCCGGTCACCTCCTCGGGGTCGTAACCCACCGCCCGGAAGACGTTGGGATCGACCATCCCCGCCCCGCCCATCTCGACCCAGCGCTCGCCCCCATGCCACTGCATGTCCACCTCGACCGATGGCTCCGTGAACGGAAAGAAGCTCGGTCGGAACCGGATCTTCACGTCCCGCCCCAAATAGCTCTCCGCAAACAGCCGCAAGACGGTCTTCAGGTCGGCCATCGTCACACCCCGGTCGACCATCAGCCCCTCGATCTGGTGAAACATGAACGAATGGGTCGCGTCGACCGCATCGGGCCGATACACCCGCCCGATCGCAATCACACGCACCGGCGGCGGCTGACTTTCCATCACCCGGATCTGGACCGTGCTGGTCTGGCTCCGCAGCATCCGACCGCCCGGCAGGTAGAAATTGTCGAGCGGATCCCGCGCTGGGTGCGCTGGCGGGATGTTCAACGCCTCAAAATTGTGGAAAACATCCTCGACCTCCGGCCCCCGAGCCACCGAAAAGCCGAAGCGGCCAAAGACGTCGATCAGCTCGTTGGCCGTCTGCGTCAGGGGGTGCAGATGCCCCAGCCGCGGCCGGCGCCCCGGCAGCGTCACGTCCACCCCCGCCTCGGCCCGCGCTGGCCGCTCCAGCCGCTCCCGCGCCGCCCGGTGCGCCGCCTCCAGCGCTTCCCGAACCGCGTTGAACCGCTGGCCGTAAACCCGCCGCGCCTCGGCCGGCAACTGCTTGAGCCGCTCCTGGGCTGCCCTCAGCTTGCCATGCTTCTGGCCGAGATACTCCACCCGCGCCGCTTCAACGGCCGCCGCGTCCGCCGCCGCCGCAAACGCCGCTCGACCGGCTGCCTCCAAAGCATCCAGCTCGCCCAGGCCGTCGATCCGAGCGTCCGGGCCGGTCGCTGATCCCATCTCGGTTTCCCGCACCACCCAGGCCGATCCTCCGCCCCCATCCCCTCCGATCGCCCCGACTCAGCACCGGCCCGCGCCGGCCGCCTTCACCACCCAACCCGCCCCGGCTCTTGCCCAGCCCCGGCCCCGCCGCGACCCCAGGCCGGGCCGACCTCGTCTGAGTCGCCTCGGCCCAGCCTGCCCGGCCTCCAAACCATCAAGCCGCCCCTGTCGCCCCGACGGCAAACTTGGCGTCGATATGCGGCCGCGCCAAGCTCACCACCGCGTCGAACGTCTCCGGATCCCGAATCGCCAGCTCCGACAGGCTCTTGCGGTCCAGACCAATCTGCGCGGCCTTCAGTCCATAAATCAGTTGGCTATACCTCAGCCCACGCATCTCGGCGGCTGCCGACAGCCGCGTGATCCACAACCGCCGAAAATCCCGCTTTCGGGTCCGCCGATCGCGGTACGCAAACATGCCGGCCCGCAACAGCGTCTCTTTGGCCGACCGCAGCAACCGCCGCCGCCCGCCCACAAAACCCTTGACCGCCTTGAACAAACGCTTCTTGGCCTGATTGCGGGCCGCGCCCTTACGTGCTCGCATCGCGACTCCTCGTTCCGTCCCCGTTCAACGCTCTCTCGGGAACCGGCTCTGGCCGGTCCCCACCACCGGCCAGCCCACTCAGCCAACCGTCCCGCCGCTCTCGCCCTCGTCCTGCGCCGGCAGGGCTGGCGGCTTCGGCTTCTTGACCAGTAGCGCCGCACGCAACCGCGCTTCGTACGCCGGCCCTTTCAAAAACTTACGCCGCCGCAACCGCCGGATCTTCTTCCCGCTCTTGTGGCTGTTCAAGTGCGACGACCCACAGGGCTTGTGCGAGACCTTGCCCGTCGCCGACACCTTGAACCGCTTCTTGACCCCCTTATGGGTCTTCATCTTGATGCTGGGCATGGCCTCGACATCCCAATAACAGCACACGCAGCGCTCGGCTCAACGCCCGCCGCCGCACTCCCCGACAAAAACAGCGGCCACGCCGGCCGCCCTCATCGCGCCATCACTCCCCGCGACTTCGCGCCAGGGACGAGCTCAAGAATCTACCAAACGCCGGCCTCCCCCGCCAAGAGGGAGCCTCCGTCGCGGCCTTCCCCCCTCGACTCCCCGCCGGCCCGCGCCGGTCGCACTGCCGACTCTGACCCCTCACCCCACCCCCGCCCGGGCGGGCACCGGGGCACCGCCCCGGGTCGCCCCGGACCGGGTGCAGGATCGGGCCGCTCCCACACGCCGCCAGACCGGCGGCTCGACAATCACTGCCCCGACTAACTCCGGGGCGCCACCAGCGCCGTCAGCCGCTTGCCTTCCATCGACGGCGCCTTCTCAATCCGGCAGACATCCTCGAGCATCTGGAGCACCTCGTCCATCACCTTGCGGCCCTCTTCAATGTGCGCCAGCTCCCGCCCGCGAAACAAAACATTCACCAGCACCTTGTCCTTGTCCTCCAGAAACTCTCGGGCTTTGCGTACCTTGACCCGGATGTCCTCATCTCCCGTCTTGGGACGAACCCGAATCTCCTTGACCTGGACCTGATGCGTCTTCTGCTTGGCCGACTTCTTCTTCTGTTCATACTTGAACTTGCCATAGTCCATGATCTTGCAAACCGGCGGCCGTTCCTGGGGCGCAACCTCCACCAGGTCCAGCCCGGCCTCTCGGGCCATCTCCAAGGCCTTGCCGGTTGGCACTACCCCCAACATCTGCCCATCCGCGCCGATCAGGCGGACCGGGGTAATTCGGATTTGCTCGTTGTATCGGAGCCCGCGCTCCTGCGGCTGAGTACGGTCGAAACGAGAAATGGCGTCCTTCTCCCGGGGGACGAGTCAAGCTCGGAGATCGCCGGCACGCGGTCCGGCCTCGCTGGCCGCGGCAACCCTCGCGCCGCCGGCTTCTCGGCAATGCTTGAAACTAGACTCCCGCGCCGTTTGTGTCAAGCGTACCAGCCCTTCCCCAAAACCTCCGCGGCCAGGTCTTCCAGCCCGTTCACTGCCCCCCCAAACCGTTTTCCGGTTTCCACGCCCCGGACGCCTCACGCCAATCGCGCCGCTTGCCCTGGCTCCCGCCCGAGTTCTCAATCGCTGAACCGTTCTTGATCCCCGCCGGCCGATTCGGTCCCGGGCCAGGTCGGCCGCTCCCCAACCACCCGCGCCGCCACCTCCCGCCTGACCCGCTCGAGCGCCTCGTCGAGCGGCATCGCGCCTTGGTCGCCGGCCGAACGGTCCCGGTACGCCACCTGGCCCGCCTCCGCCTCCTTCTGACCGACCACCCACATCACCGGCACCTTTTCGAGCTGGGCATCCCGGATCTTGGCCCCGATCTTCTCCGACCGCCGATCCACCGTCGCCCGCAGCCCCGCCCCCTTCAATGCGCCCAGAACGGTCTCCGCATACCCGAACACCTTCTCCGAGATCGGCAACACCCGCACCTGCTCCGGCGCTAGCCAGAGCGGAAACGCCCCTCCAAAATGCTCAATCAAAATCCCCATAAACCGCTCCATCGACCCAAACGGCGCCCGGTGAATCATCACCGGACGATGCGGCTGATTGTCCGGCCCGATATACTCCAGCCCAAACCGCTCCGGCAGCACATAATCCAGTTGGACCGTGCCCAACTGCCATTGCCGCCCCAGGCAGTCCCGCACCAGAAAATCGGCCTTGGGTCCATAAAACGCCGCCTCCCCCGGCGCCTCCTCGTAGGGCAACCCCATCTCGTCGAGCACCGTCCGAATATCCTCCTCGGCCCGACGCCACGTCTCCCCGGCGGCTCCCTGATATTTTGGGTCGCTCGGGTCCGACTTCGACAACCGCAGCCGGTAGTCGTTCAGCCCCAGACTGCCCAGCACATACTGCGTCAGCTCCATCGTCGCGCGAAACTCCGAACGCACCTGCTCCGGCGTGCAAAACAAGTGCGCATCGTCCTGCGTGAATCCCCGCACCCGCGTCAGCCCCGACAACTCCCCCGATTGCTCATACCGATACACCGTCCCAAATTCGGCCAACCGCAACGGCAACTCCCGGTAGCTCCGCGGTTGCGCCGCATAGATCTGAATGTGATGGGGGCAGTTCATCGGCTTGAGCAAATACTCCTCGCTGACCCCGTGCTCCTCGACATATGCCACCCGCCCCGCCGAATCCAACGCCCAATACGGCCCCTCGGCGATCCGCGCCTCGGCCAGCAGCGCCTTCTGGGCGGCTTCGTCCAGCGTCCCTTTCTCCAGCCCCGTCACCAACGCCATCGCCGCATCGCTCAACATCTTCAGCGTCGGAAACTGGCTGTCCCGGTAATACGGATGATGCCCGCTGCACCGATACAGCTCGACCTTCCCCAGGTGCGGCGTATAAACCGGCTCATACCCACGCCGGACCAGCTCCTCTTTGAGAAATTGCTCGAGCACCCCCCGGACCGTCGCCCCCTTCGGCATCCAGAGGATCAGCCCCGAGCCAACCAGCGGCGAGATCGTAAACAGCCCCAGCTCCTTGCCCAGCCGCCGATGATCCCGCTTCTTGGCTTCCTCAATCTGATGCAGGTACGCCTCCAACTCCTTGCGTGAGAAGAAAGCCGTGCCGTAGACCCGCTGGAGCACCGGCCCCTCGCTTCGCCCCTTCCAGTAGGCCCCGGCAATCGACGTCAACTTAAACGCCCCAATCTTGCCCGCGTGCGGCAGGTGCGGACCCCGGCAGAGATCCACAAACTCCCCCTGACGATAAAAGCTCAGCGTCGGCCCATACCGCGCCTGACTCAATTCCTCATCAATGTGTTGAACCTTGAGCGTCTGACCCAGATCCAGGCAGAACTGCCGGGCCTCGCCCTGCGGCAGCGTAAACCGCTCAAACGGCTCCCCCGCCGCCACAATCCGCGCCATCTCGGCCTCGATCGCCGGAAAATCCTCCTCCGAAAGCGACCGGCCCGGGATCAACACGTCGTAGTAAAACCCCGAACCCGTCGTCGGCCCAAAAGCCAGTTGGGTCCCTGGAAACAGCCGCAGGATCGCTCGCGCCATGACGTGCGCCGTCGAATGCCGCAATACGTCCAACGCATCACGATCGCTCGGCGTCAGAATCGACAGCGCAATCGGCTCCCCATCCTGGGCTTCCAGCGTCGCGTCCAGATCCACCACCCGACCATCGGCCACCGCCGCCACCGCCGCCCCCGCCAGCCGCGACCCAATCGACTCGGCCACCTCCCGTGGCCGGACCCCCTCCGGATACTCCCGAACCGACCCATCCGGCAACCGCACCGCAACCATATCCACCCCCGCCTGACGCAATCCCATCCCTCAGGCCAGCCAGCCCGGCTCGCGCGAAAATCCTACCCTAACAAGACGCCCCGACCGCTTCCAGTTTACCGGCTCTTGCCACCGCCGCCCGTTCCGGCTAGGATGCGCAGGTGATGGGTTCTAAACCCGTCGGCAGGGATTCGCCACTTCGCTCTATGCTCCGCACCGTTTGGAACCTCACCAGGGAGGGTGTTATGTCGGCCCATTCCAGCGACGGCGACGACATCCGCCGCGTCCTGGATCGGATTCAGGCCGGCGACGAAGATGCCGCTCGCGAACTGCTCCGCCGCTACGAGCCGGAGGTGCGGCTCGTCGTCCGCCGCCAGTTGCCCCGCCTGCTCCGCTCCCGGTTCGACTCGCTCGACTTCCTCCAAAGCGTCTGGGGTAGCTTCTTCCACCAGGTCCGCCAGGGCACTGCCCAGTTCGAGGACAGCCACCACCTGATCGCTTTCCTGGCCAGCGTCGCCCGCAACAAGGTGGTCGACGAATTCCGCCACTCCGGCAGCCACCGCCGCGACGTCCGCCGCGAGGTCTCGCTCTGGGAACCTGGCTCCGACCAGCCCCGCGACCTGCCCTCCGAATCAGCCACCCCCAGCCAGCTCGCCGAAGCTCGCGACGCCCTCGAACAGCTCCGCCACCTCGTTCCCGAAAGCCGCCGACCCATCCTCGACCTCAAAGCCGACGGCCTCTCCAGTCGCGAGATCGGCGACCGTCTCGGCCTCAGCGAACGCACCGTCCAGCGCGTCCTGGAAGACCTCCGCCGCCGCCTCGACGAGCTTCGCCCCGCCGCCGGCTAGAATCGTCGTCCCCTCCCTCCTCCGCACGGTCGTTCCCCTGGGCAGGACGCCTCGCATGGACGCCTCTTCCCAGCTCAGCAACTCCATCATCTGGGACCAGGCGCAAAGCCCCGAAGCCGAAGCCCTTGCCGCTCGGTTCGAAGCCCACTGGCGCCAGGCTCGCGGCCGCGCCATCACCACCGCCAGCTTCCTCCGCCGCGAGGGACGCGACCAGCCCGCCGACTGGCTCGCCGTCCTCAGCCGCGAGCTGAGCCTCCGCCGCCAGGCCGGACAACGCTGCTCCGCACCCGACCTGCTCGACCGCTACCCCTGGCTCGATGACCCCGTCCGCGTCGGTCTGCTCTACGAGGATTACTGCCTCCGCGAAGAAGCCGGCGAACAGCCCGACCCCGCCGAATACCTCCGCCGCTTCCCCAGCCTCGCCCCCTCCCTGTCCCGGCTCCTGGCCATCCATCAATTGGTCGGCTCCTCCACCAGCACCCTCTTCCGACGAACTTGCCACGACACCGCTCCCGCCTTGCCCGAGGCCGGACAGACCATCGGCGGCTTCCTGCTCCAAGAAGAGCTGGGCCGCGGCGGCCTGGCCCGGGTCTTCCGCGCCGCTGAACGCAGCCTCGCCGATCGCCCCGTCGTCGTCAAAGTCGCCCGCCGCGGTTCCGACGAACCCCAAACTCTCGCCCGCCTCCAACACACCAACATCGTCCCCATCTTCTCCTACCGCGTCGACCCAGCCACCGGACTCCACCTGCTCTGCATGCCCTACTTCGGCCGCGTCACCCTCGCCCGCCTGCTCGACCACCCCCGCATCCGCTCCGCTCTCTCAGGTGCCGATCTCCTCGAAATCCTTGAATCCCTTGAACCGGCCGACCCCTCCGCTCAAACCAACTCCCGCCCTCCTTCCCCCCTGGCCGATCTGCCCTTCTGCCACGCCATCGCCTGGATCGGCGCACGCTTGGCCGAAGCCCTCCACCATGCCCACGAGCACGGCATCATCCACGGCGACATCAAGCCCTCCAACGTCCTGATCACCGCCGACGGCCGCCCCATGCTCCTCGACTTCAACCTCTCCCGCTCGGCCTGGGCTCGTCCCGACGAACCGGCACCCGAGGCCCTTGGCGGCACCTTCCCCTACATGGCCCCCGAACACCTGGAAGCCCTCGCCGACGGTGACCCCGCCCGCATCGACGCCCGCGCCGACGTCTACTCCCTCGGCGTCCTGCTCCACGAAGCCGTGGCCGCCCGACCCTTCGCCGACCGCCCCGCTCCCGGCGCCCGGACCATGGCCCAGGCCCTCCGCGCCGCCGCCGCCGAACGCAGCCGCAACGCCCCTCGGCTCCGCGACCGCTTCCCCGAAGTCCCTCCCGCCTTCGCCGCCATCGTCCGCGCCTGCCTCGAACCTCAGCCCGGCGCTCGCTACCCCACCGCCGCCGCCCTCGCCGCCGACCTCCAGGCCTTCGCCGAAGACCGCCCCCTCCGCTACACCCGTGAAGACTTCCCCAGCCGCGCTCGCCGCTGGATCCGACGCCACCGCGTCCGACTGGCCGTCGCCGCCTCCATCCTGCTGGCCCTCGTCTCCGCCACCTCCGCCCTCGTCTACGGCCACATCGAATCCCTCCGCCGCGAAACCATCGCCTGGGCCCTCTACACCCAAGCCCTCGCCGCCGAACACGGCGGACGCGACGACGAAGCCATCGACGGCTTCCTCGACGTCGAACGCGTCACCTCCGGCGACGCCGCCCTCGACCGACTCCGACACCTCGCCCACCGCGAACGCGTCGACACCTCCCAACGCCGCCTCTACACCGAACGCGCCAGCCGCCTCTTCCACGACGCCCCCCGCCTCCGCTTCACCCTGCTCGGCTTCGGCTCCAACCCCCTCGACGTCGAACGCCTGCTCCACGACCACCTCGAACCCCTGCACGTCTTCGGACCCGGCTCCTGGCCCGACGCCGCCCCAGGCCTCAACCTCCTCGGCGACGACCAAGTCGCCCGCCTCCGCAACGAAGTCGAGAGCCTCCTCTTCTTCGGCGCCATCGCTCTGGCCTCCACGCCCGAACCCTCGGCCGCCCAACGCCAGGCCGCCGCCGCCCTCTGCCACAAGGCCCTCCAATTCACCCAGACCGAAGCCCCCTGGCGCAGCTTGCTCGAACGCGTCGGCGCCCCTCTCGAAGGCCGACGCCCCCGCCCCGACCCCATCCACCAGCCCGAGACCGAATCCTCCGCCTGGGCCTGCATCCAATGGGGCATCCTCCACGCCGTCGTCGACCGCGACCGCCCCGAACAAGCCCTCGCCTGGCTCGAACGCGCCGTCCTCATCGACCCCTCACTCTTCTGGGCGCACGCCTTCCTCGCCGACGTCGCCCTCCAGGCCAACGACCCGATCCGCGCCCAGGCCCACTACACCGCCGCCCTCGCCCTCGACCCCCACAACCCCTGGACCTACTTCGGACGCGCCCAGGCCCACCTCCTCCAGCACGCCTGGTCCGACGCCCTCAACGACCTCGACTCCGCCATCAGCCTCGCGGCCCAACGCCAGCTCAACTTCCCCGAAGCCCTCGCCGCCCGCGCCTACGCCCTCTGCCACCTCGGTCGACCCGACCTCGCACTCCGCGACCTCGACGCCGCCGCCCCCTTCATCTCCGACCGACCCGACCTCTCCCTCCGCATCCTCGCCGGCTACGCCACCTGCCTCTGCAACCCCAGCGCCTGCCTCCACCAGGTCCTCCTCACCGCCCAACGCCTCGGCCGCTTCCTCCCCATCAGCCTCCAAAACTCCCTCCGCCACGAACCCATCCGCCCCACCCCCGCCCCCTCCCCTGACACCGCCTTCCGCGAACCCTGACCCGCCCCCCACCCGCACACCCACTTCCCCCTACCGCGGGCCGGCCTCACTCTCCCAACCGCCCACGCGCCCGCTCAGCTCGAACCCCTCCGCAACCGGTACGGCACCTCTAGTCCGTGCTCCTCCATCAGCGCCTCATCGGCCAGCAACTCCGCCGACGGTCCATCCGCCACCACCCGCCCCCCATCCAGCACAATCGACCGCGGGCACACGTCCACCACCAAATCCAGGTCGTGCGTGGCGATCAACCGCGTCGTTCCACTCAGCCCGGCAATCAGCTTCAGCAACCGCCGCCGCGCCCGCGGGTCCAGATTGGCCGTCGGTTCATCGAGCGCCAAAACCGTCGGCCCGCACGCCAGTACCCCCGCCAGACACGCCCGCTTCCGCTCCCCATAACTCAAATGATGCGGCGGCCGATCGGCAACCCCCTCCAACTCAACCCACGCCAGACACTCCCGCGCGACCCGTTCCGCCTCTTCCGGCGAACGACCCTGATTCCGTGGCCCAAACGCCACATCATCAAGCACCGTCAGACTGAAAAGCTGGTCGTCCGGGTCCTGAAACAACAACCCCACCCGCCGCCGCACTTCCGCCAGATGACGCTCCTCGACCGCAAGCCCCTCAATCCAGACCCGCGGCCCACCCTCCCCCCCCAAACCCGACGACCCCGCACGACCAGGCCCACGCCCACCGCCCCGCCGCCGCCCCGGCAATAGGCCATTCAAATGCCACAGTAACGTACTCTTGCCCGCCCCATTCGGACCAACCAGCGCCACCACTTCTCCGGCCGCCACCTCCAAATCAATCCCCCGCAACGCCTCCCGCCCATCCGGGTAACAGTACGTCAGTCCCCGAACCACCACCGCCGCGGCCACAGCCTTCACCCTCGCCGCCACGGACCAACCGGGGGCGGCAACTCCCGTCCCGACCACCCCCGCGCCTCCAGCGCCGCCTCGATCCGTTCGCCCCGCTCCAACGCCCGCACCACCAACGCCCCCAACAATCGCCCCCGATCCACCCATCCCCCCACTCCCTGCCGCCCCCCCCCTGGCCGCTTGCCCCCTCAACATCCGATCCCGCTCATCTCCCAAAACATGCACATATCGCTCCATAAACGACAACGTCGCCACCAGCGCCGCCGGCAGACCCAGCTCCCGCAATCCGGTCAACAGACTTCGCATCCCATACGCCACTCCCAGCAACACCACCGCCCCCACCATCAACACGCTCTTGATCCCCAGAACCACCGCCACACCCGCCCAGCCCAGCTCCGCACGCGCCGGGTGCGACCAGCCCACGAGAATCCCCAGCCCGGCCACCACCGGCACAACCCCCATCCACCGCCGCAACCATTCCCCCGCCGACACCCCCAAACACGCCCACCCCACCACCAGCACTACCGCCGGCACCCCCAGCCACGGCCACCGTTCCAACGGCACAAGCGCCGTCGCAACCAGATAGACCAGCACCGCCGCCAAACCCCACCGCGGCTCCACCGGCGGCCGCCGCCGGCTCGACTCAGCTCTCACCGCCACCGGTCCTTACCACCGCGGCCGCCAGACCCGGCCGCGCTTCCAACGCCCGGCCCAGCCCTGCCGCCGCCGCGAAAACCACCAGCGTCCCCACCGCCCCAGCCGCCGCCGTTGCGAGCCGCAGCGAATCCACGCCCGGCAGCTTCAACTGATAATCCGGCATCGCCGCCGGCAGCCCCGCCGTCTCCTGCTCATCAATCTTCAACCCCACTTTTTCGCTGACCCACTCCAGCCCGTCCGGCCAGTCCCACGCCAGCGGTCCCAGAAACATCGCCACCGCCAACGCCACCGCCAACCCGGCCAGCCCCGCCTGGATCCGCGCCGCCCCCACGCCCCCCGCCGCCGCCGCATCCGGGTCCGGAATTAAATCCGGCCGCGTCCGCAGCAAGGCCTGCACCACCACCCCCGTAATCAGCGCTTCCCCCACCCCAATCACCGCATGCACCAGCAGCATCCACCCCAACACCGACCCCAAGCTTGACCACCGCCCCGACCCCGCCAGCTCCACCGCACACGCCCCCGCCGACAGCAAAACCGACAGCCACGCCGCCACCATCGCCGCTGCTAGTACCCCCCGCTCCCGCGCCCACCGACGCCGCAGACTCACATAAATCAGCCAGCCTCCAGCCGACCCCAACAAACCCATGTTCACAAAGTTCGCCCCCAGCGCCGTCACGCCCCCATCAGCAAACAACAAGGCCTGCACCAGCAACACCGCCGCCACCGCCACCGCCCCACCCCACGGCCCCAGCAGCACCGCCGCTAGAACCCCCCCCAACAAGTGTCCCGATACCCCCGGCAGCACCGGAAAATTCACCATCTGCGCCGCAAACAAAAACGCCGCCGTCATCCCCATCACCACCGGCGACGGTCCACTGCTCTGCTCCTTCCCCAGCCGACGCAACGCCCATCCCAAACCTGCGGCAGCTACTACCCCCGTCCCCACCACCACCGGCCCACTCAGTATCCCGTCAGGTAAATGCATCGCCGCGGTCCCGCGCGCTCCACACCATCACCTCGTATGCACGATTTCGCCAGTAGCGCATAACACCCCCACGCCGTCAAGCGGCCCGACATCGCCACCCGCCGCCCGCCTCGTTACGATAAGCGGTCGCTTCCCCTCCACCACCCCGCCAATCCCCCTCGGCCCGCATCGATCGAGCCTTAGATCCACCCCAACCTCGGCCCGCCCGGACGCTTCGCATTCCCCCCCCGCGTGTGTGACCCACCTGCCCCGGAGACCCGCCCCATGCGGCTGCTCATGACCGGCGGCTACGGCTGCATCGGTTCCTGGATCGCCAAACTCCTGGTCGACTCAGGCCGCGAGGTCTGGATCTTCGACCTCCGGGAAGACACCCATCGCCTCGACCTGCTCGTCGAGCCTGACGCCCGCGCTCGCGTCCACCACGTTGGCGGTGACGTCAGCGACCCGGCCGCCGTCCGCTCCGCCGTCGAGCGGCTCGGCATCACCCACATCCTCCACCTAGCCGGCCTCCAGGTCCCCACCTGCCGCGCCGATCCCCTGCTCGGCGCCCGCGTGAACGTCCTCGGAACCCTCGCCGTCTTCGAGGCCGCCCTCGCCCTGAAAGACCAGGTCGCCCGCGTCGTGTACGCCAGCTCGGCCGCCGTCCACGCCCCGCCCGACCCCGACGCCCCCGACCTCCCCCGGCCCGACGACGCCCACCTCGCCCCCACCACCCACTACGGCGCCTTCAAGGTCTGCAACGAACTGAACGCCCGTGTCTACTGGCTTGACCACGGCCTGACCAGCATCGGACTACGCCCCTGGACCGTCTACGGCGTCGGCCGCGACTTCGGCGTCACCAGCGAACCAACCAAAGCCATCAAGGCCGCCGCCGCCGGCCTCCCCTACCACATCAGCTACGGCGGCCTCCAGGATCTCCAATACGCCCCCGACGTCGCCGCCGCCTTCCTCCGCGCGCTGGAGGCTCCCTTCCAGGGCGCCGAGGCATTCAACATCCGCGGACAGGTCGTCCCCATCGAATCCTTCGTCGCCACCCTCCGCCAGCTCACCCCCGACTCCGCACCCCCCATCACCCACGGCACCCGCCAGCTCCCAATCGCCCCCAACCTCGACGACTCCCGACTCCAACACACCCTCGGTCCCCTGCCTCGCACATCCCTCCGCGACGGTGTCGCCGACACCTACAACCGCTTCCTCCGCCTCCACCGCGACGGCCGACTCGACCTCTCCGACCTCCAACCCTAGACCCTCCGCCTCACCCCGCCAGCCCACCCGCCCCCCATGCTCGACGCCCTCATCGTCGCTCCCCACCCCGACGACGCCGAACTCGGCGCCGGCGGCACCATCGCCCGCCTGATCCAACAGGGCTGGAACGTCGGCATCCTCGACCTGACCGACGGCGAGCCGACCCCCTTGGGCAGCCGCGAGACCCGCGCCCGCGAAACCGCCGCCGCCAACGCCACCCTCGGCAACCCCTGGCGCCACAACCTCGGCCTGCCCAACCGCAGCCTCGAACCGACCCTCGAAAACCGCCGCGCCCTCGCCTCGATCTTCCGCAAAGTCCGCCCCCGCCTTCTCTTCGCCCCCTACTGGGAAGACGCCCATCCCGACCACATCGCCGCTTCCAAGCTCGTCGAAGACGCCCGCTTCTGGGCCAAACTGTCCAAGTCCGACATCCCCGGCCTGCCCACCCACCCCCGCCGCATCCTCTACTACTTCAGCGTCCACCTCCGCATCCCCGAACGCCCCAGCCTCCTCCTCGACATCAGCGACCAGGCCCCCATCAAACGCGCCGCCCTGGAGTGCTACCGCTCTCAGTTGGTCGACACCCAGCCACCTGGCCAGCCCACCATCATCGACTCGGTCTTCGACCGCACCCGCTACTGGGGACACTTAGTCGGCGTCCACCACGCCGAACCCTTCGCCAGCCGCGAACCCATCGGCCTGACCACCTTCGACGCCCTCCTGCTCTGACCGCTGCCCCGCCCTCCTCGCCAACCTCCACCACACCCCGCCCAGCCGGACAAACACGCTCCACACCGCTACAACTCGATCCTCTGTCGACGTTTCCGCGCCCGCCGAGAATCCCCGGCTCCGGCCCCAACACGCCGCGATGATCGCCCCGGTCGATCGCCGGCTCTTCGGTCCCATCCTCTGCGCCGGGTCCGCACCCTCATCCGACCCGGGGTCCGCCCGCCCGACCTGACCCTGGTCGACGCGTCCCTCTGACGCCGCCGCCGGCCTCCGGCCGGCTCAGATCCGCCGAACTCGCCGCCCCTCGACCCGCAACCGCCCGGCTGCATACAACGCGATCGCTTCGGGCAACGCCTCACACTCCGCCTCAAAGACCCGCGCGGCCAACGTCTCCGGCGTGTCCTCGTCGAGCACCGGCACGGCCCGCTGGACCACGATCGGTCCCGTGTCGTACGTCTCGTCCGCAAAATGAACCGTGCAGCCGCTTAGCTTCACCCCTGTCGCCAAGACCGCCCGATGCACCGCCGCCCCGTGATACCCCTTGCCGCAAAACGACGGAATCAACGACGGGTGGATGTTCAACACCCGCAGCCGATACTCCTCCGGAATCGCCAGCAAATGCAAAAATCCACCCAGAATCACCAGATCCGCCCGAGCCGCCCGGATCGCCGCAAAAACCTCGCGGCTAAACTCCGCCAACGACTTCCCCGCCCGCTCGACCACCGTCGTCGCCACCCCCGCCCGCTCGGCCCGTTCGATCGCCCCAATCCCCGGCCGACTGGCCACCACCTGAACCACCTCGGCCACCAGCCGCCCATCGGCGATCCGGTCCAGCAGATTCTGGAGCGTCGTTCCACCCCCCGAAACACACACTGCCAGCCGTATCGGCGGCTCCCCAATCGGCGGATCCCGTGGAACGCTCATCCTCGCCCCAGTCCCCTCAGACCCTGATCCCCAACGGCAAACAGGCCTACCCAGCCCGGGCCACCCCCCGTGCCCAGGCCCGACAAGCCCTGCGATCGGCCGACACCGGCTCAGACACCAACCACGCCGCCCCGCTCACCGCCGATTATTCGGCGCTCCGGGCGAGAACATACCATTCCCAGGAAACACCCCGCCGCTCGGATTGTAGGGCCCATTCCCCGACACCCCACTGGGCCGCGCCGGCAGCACCCCGTTGACAACCCCCAGCCCCGGATAGTGCGTGCCGCCATAAACCCGGTCACCAAAATTGTTCCCAAACGCATCCCCGGGATAAAGCGGCACATACCCCGGCACCGTCGGCCGCGTTACGACCGGCGGCACAACCGGCCCCGGCGTCCAGCCCCCATTCCAACCCCATCCTGGGTTCCACCCCCCATTCCAGCCGTTCCAACCTCCGTTCCAGCCGTTCCAGCCTCCATTCCAGCCCCAACCGTCGTTCCAGCCTGCGTTCCAGCCCCCATTCCAGCCCCAACCTGAGTTCCAGCCTCCATTCCAGCCCCAGCCCTGCGCCTGGGCCTGGGGCGCTGCGACGGCCAGCATGAGAACGACGCCCGCGATTCCACCGACCCAGTTGCTCCGCATGGTCTAGACCCTCAACCGACGGCCCGCGACGGCCACAAGCCGCCTCAGCCGCCGCCCTCAACTCACCCTATTCTAGTCCCAATCGCCTCCCAACTTCCCGCGAAATCCGCGCCACCGTGCCCGAAAAGCCCGACACCGCTCACCGCGCACCAGCCCTCCTGCTCCGGCCACCAGAATCCTGGCGGCCGCTAGCTGCCTCGGCCCGTCCCCCCTCGCTCCGGCCGATCGCATCACCGGCCTTTCCCTTGCGGATTGCCTTGAAAACCAGCCACACCCCGCCCTGCTCGATCGGCTTACCCGACGGTCGATCCCCTTGACCGCCCCTCTGCTGATCGTTACATTCCACCCTGATTACCCAGGGAAGGGTCTATGCGGATGCCGCCCGCCGCCTCCATCGCGGCCGGTGCTCCGCTCTCAAGGAGGAGGACGCACGTCATGCCGTCCCGTGATCGCCGAAAATCCCCCCGCGGCGGGGATCGTGGGAAGGCCCATCCGCGCATCGAGATTCTCGAAGTCCGAACCGTGCTGAGCGGCGGATCGAATCCATCGGCCGAGCAGGTGGTCACCACCCTGGCTGAAGCCGCCTCCTCAACCGACGCCGAGCCGCTGGCCCTCGCAACCACCACCACCGCCTCCTCAACCGACGCCGAACCCCTGGCGCTCTCAACCACCGCCACGGCCACGTCAACCCCCGCCCCCGAAACCGCCAGCCCCCCCGACCTGATCGCCGCCCGCCTGGCCGGCCCCTCAAACCTCGACTGGGATCAGGAATTCCGCCTCGAGGGCAGCATCCTCAATCAGGGTGGCTCGATCGCCGACTCGGCCTTCCGCGTCGACGTCTTCGCCTCCCCCACCACGAAAACCAACCGCGACTCCGTCCCGATCGGCTCCTTCCTCGTCCCGGCTGGCCTCGCCCCTGGCCAGCGCTACGATTTCGACGTCCCCCTGCGGACCCCCGGCCGTCCGACGGCTCCGCTGGCCGGCCAGCCCTCCTACTACCTAACCCTCAAGGTCGACGCCGCCAACGCCATCGCCGAGTCCAACGAGACCAACAACGCCAACCTGGGCCTGCAAGGGGTCGACGCCGCGATGGTCACCTACACCCCGCGGCTGCCTGCCAAACTCGTCGCCGCCGGTCTGGCGGTTCGCCCCACTCAGGCCGATTGGGGCGGCTCGATCGAAGTCACCGCCACGCTCCGCAACGACGGCCCCGGCAAGGCTCCTCCCACCAACGCGCGCATCGTCCTGGCTCCCTTCGGCGAAGACCCCCAAGGTCCGCGCAGCTACACCATCGGCTTCGTTCCCATGCCCGAAATCCAGGGCTACCAGACCGTCACCGCCAGCCAGACGATCGACCTGCCCGATCACCCACCCACCGCCCTGGCCAACGTGGCCAAATTCGCCTTGGTCCTGATCGCCGACGCCGACGGCTTGACCGACCCGGTCATCAAGCCCGCCTCCTACCAAGGCATCGGCCGCGACTGGACCACCCTCAACCTCACGCCCCGCCCCGCCGCCAACCAGCGCGACACCCTGCCCGACCTGGCCATCACCGCCCTGACCACCCCCGCCACCATCGCCTGGGACCAGACCATCGAAGTCCACGCCAAACTCGAAAACGTCGGCACCCGCGACGCCGGACCCTTCCGCCTCCGCTTCGGACTGGTCCAGAGCGACGCCCCCAACGCCCCCATGCTCGCCCTCGCCGATGCCTTCCTCCCCGGTCTGGCCGCCGGCCACATTCAGGACGTCCTGCAAACCATCAAACTGCCCGCCTCCATCCCCGCCGGCATGAACCCCAACGCCCTCTCCGGCCGCCTTGTCGCACGCATCGACCCCGACCGCGCCCTCGACGAGACCCGCACCGACAACAACCGCCTCACTTCCCCCCCCATCACCCTCCGCGTCGTCCAACCCGACGGCTCCGCCTCCGCCCCCATCACCATCACCGCCCCTCCCATCCCCCCCAACTCCACACCCACCCCGCCCGCCCAACCCACTCTACCGAGAGACTCCAGTCAGCCTCAGCCTGCTCAGCCGAGCCAACCTGCCCGCAGACCCAGTCCCCCCGTTGTTCTCCCCATTCGCCGCCGGCCCACTCCGCCGCGCCGCCTCCATCCCCCCCAGGCCAACAATCGACCCCACCTTCGCATTTTCCCCCGACCCAAACGCCAAGCTGCCCCTCCCACCCCGCTGCTGGCAGGCGGCCGCATGCGGATCATGCCGTTCCGACCCAACGGACCAGGCCGCGATACGCCCAACCAACCGGCCTGATCGTTAGCATCGCGCGCACCTTGCCCAGCCCGTCGGACATTCTCCCCAAAATCTTGAGAAAAAACGGGTAACAACCTGGGCAATTCGTTGAAGAGCGGAAAAATGCTGGCTATGCTTTGGCGCAGGCGACAAGGCGATTGGGACAAACCGCGAAAGGCTTCCCATGCCCTCCGCGGGGGATCGAGCGGTCCCTCCTCCGCCCCTGACCAGAGTCGCACCGCCGAGTTCCAACGCGCGGAGAACGCTGTATGAGTGGCGACCGTCGGCCCTTGACCACGGCGGCGGAACCCAGGACGGGAGCCCTCGCCGAGGCTCGGTTCATCCCTCGTCGCTACGAGCCGAATTATCCCTATCCGCTCCTGGTTCTCTTCCACGGCCGGGGCGGTGATGAGCATCAGCTCGCCGCCGCCATGCCGGCCTTGAGCGGGCGCAACTATGTCGGCCTGAGCCTGCGCGGTCCGGAGGTCGTCCGCCGCAAGGGCCGTGAGGTTGGCTTTGGCTGGGGTCAGCTCTTTGCGCGTTCCGAGTCGCGGTCGCCCCGATCCGTCTCGCCTGGCTCGGCGTGCGAGACCGTCCGCAAAATCCTCGCCGGCGAGCCGAGCGACGAGGTCGATCGCCTCGAAGACGGCGTCTTCGACGCGATCCGCGCCGCCCGCCGTTCGCTCCATATTCATTCGGAGCGTATCTTCCTGCTGGGTGTTGGCGAAGGGGCGGCCGTCGCCTACCGCCTCGGCCTGAGCTATCCCGAGCGGTTCGCGGGCGTCGTGGCCATCAATGGCTGGCTTCCGCGGCTGGGCTTCGCGCCGCTAGCTCGGCTCCGATCCTGCCGACGCCTGAAGCTGCTCGTGGCCCACGGTGAGTGGAATGGCCGCACACCGGTCACCGACGCCCGCCGCGAGGTCGCCCTGCTCCGTGCCGGCGGACTGCGGGTTGCCTTCCAGTCCTACCCTTGCGGCCACCGCCTCACCCGCCCGATGTTGGCCGACGTCGATAGCTGGCTCATGCGCCAGTGCACGGCCGAGTCCGCCTAAGGCCGCACGACCCTCCGCCGCGCCCTCAAACCTGCCTTCACCGCCCCCGGCCCACTGTCTCCAGAATCCAATCGGCGATCAACTCCAACGCCGACGGATCGATCGTCTGCTCGATCCGACCATACTCGGCCGGTGAGCCTGTCTGGCACGCCTGAAACAGGTGGTTCAGGCCCGGCAGCTCCCGAACCGTGACCCGCTCCAAACCGCCGCCCCGCAGCGCCTTCTCAATCTCCGGCAGATTCTGGGCCGGCACCACCTGCAAGTCCTTCTCCCCATTGATCGCCAGCACCGGACACCGCACCTGGGCCAGCGTGGGCCGCGGGTCGTACCGCAAAAAAAAACCGAAACCAGGGACTGGCCAACGACTCGGCCGCCGCACGGAACAACCCCCCCGCCTGTCCCGGCTCGTCTCCATCTAGCCCAAGCTCTCGACGCTCTTCCGGCGTCAGACCCGCAACCAACCGCTCGGTCATCTCCGTCACCGCCGCTCGGGCCGCCTCCGGGTCGGCGTGCTCCTCGATCAGCCTCAAGGCCTTCTCCAGCAGCTCCGACTGAACGGCGTTCACCGTCTCGCCTAAACCCATCGCCTCGGCGATCTTGCGGCTTTGGAGCCGCAACAGCTCCGTCCCCGGTACCCCGGGGCCTGCCATCAGGACCAGAAACGCCACGTCCGGGCTTCGGACGGCCACCATCGGCGCGATCAATCCCCCCTCGCTGTGGCCGCACAGGCCGATCTTCGTCGGGTCGATCTCGCGCCGCGTCTTCAGATACGCGACCCCTGCCAACACGTCCCCGGCGTAATCCTCACTCGTCGCCGTCGACGGGTCGCCCGTCGAGCCGCCGACCCCCCGGTCGTCCACCCGCAAGACGGCGATGCCCCGCCGCGTCAAAAAGTCGGCCAGCACCCAGAACGGCTTGTGCCCTAGCAGCGTCTCGTCCCGGTCCTGCGACCCCGAGCCAGTGATCAAAAGCACCGCCGGAAACGGCCCTTCGCCCTCCGGCAGCGTCAGCGTGCCCGCCAACCGCACCCCCGCCGCCTGGTTCTCGTACGTGACCTCTTCCGAGCGGTACGGAAACGGTGGCTGGGGCGTTTGCGGCCGCCGGAGCGCTTTGACCTCCCGCACCCGTCGCAGAACCAGCGGAAACCGTTGGCCAGACTGCGAAAACGTCCCCTCGAACGCAAGCCCGTCCTCCGATCGGCTCCCCTCAAACTCGGCACCCAGCCGCTTCAGCCGAAACCGGAGCCGACCCCGCTCCAAACCGAGCGCCGAGATCGGCAGGTCGTCGGCCCCCTGGTCCGGGCTGTCTAGATACGCCCCCAGCCGCCCCTGCTGATCGCGATGCACATCCAGAACCAGCCGCAACTCCAACCCCGCCTGCACCTTGAGAACCCCCTCCCAAAGGCCCTCAAGCTCCTCGGGCACGACCACCGGCGCTGGCCGCGACAGCGTCGCCGGATCAACCCGACGAAACGCAATCCGCAGCGGCAGACTCTGCGTCCAGGTTCCCTCGATCGCATCCTGGGCCTGGTTGAAACGCCCTTCAAACCGGGCCTGCAACCGTTTCGAACCAAACCTTACGGTGCCGTCGGCCGTCGTCTCCAGACTGTCCACGGCGAAGTCGTACGCATCCTGGTCCGGGCTGTCGAGCCACGCCACCTGGCCGCCGTTCGGCCCCGGCTCGACCCGCAGCACCACCCGGATCGGCGCTCCGATCGGTGGCTTGAGCGTGGCTTCCCATGCCCCGATCAACCGATCATCGACCCCAGCCTCCGCGACCGCTCCCAGCCCCCAACACCCAACCCACGCCAGCACCAGACCCCACGCTCGCTTCATGATCGGTAATCTCACGCGGCCAACTGACCGGATCATCCACTCCGGCTTCCTGTGGCTGTGTTCGCTCCGCCAGGCCCGCTCTTGACCCGACCCGGCTCCCGCCGACCAATTGGCGTGTTCAAAGGGAACGTTCGCACGTATGATCAGGCACATCGTTCGGCCCGGCAACCCCGACGCGGCGGCTACGACGCACACCGCCTGAGACCGGCCGACACCAGGAGTCTGACCACCATGAGGGAGCGAGTCCATCGTGCGGCCGTCACCCTGTTGGCCGCCTGCGCCATTCCCGGCCTCGGCGCCGTCTCACCCCAACAGCCTGCGACGGCTCAGCCGCCCGCCGCCGCCACGTCCTCCAAGCCCGCCCGCGATGAGCCGGTCGCCGTCGTCAACGGCCGACCGATCCCGCTGGCCGACTTGATCGACGTCTTGGCCAAGATCCAGATCCCCCCCGGCAGCGAGCAGCAGGCCTTCGAAAGCGCCCTCGACTACCTCGTCAACCGCGCCCTGCTCCGCCAGTTCCTTGACGAAACCGCCCGCGTGACCGTCTCCGCCGACGAACTCAAAAAAATCGAGGACGAAGCCCGCGCCGAAGCCAATCGCCAGGGAACCAGCCTCGAGAGCTTCCTGGCCGATACCGGTACCACCATCGAGGAATTCCGCGATCAAATCGCCTTCGAACGCAAATGGCGCAACTACGTCACTCAACAAGCCACCGACTCCGAATTGAAAGCCTACGCTGAACAAAACAAAGATCTCTTTTCCGGGGCGCAGGTCCGCGCCAGCCACATTCTGATCAAGCTCGAACCCAACGCCTCCCCTGAGGAAAAAGAAAAAGCCCGCCAGCGGCTCCTGGCCATCCGCCAGGAGATCGCCGACCAGAAAATCTCCTTCGCCGACGCGGCCAACAAGTACTCCGAGGACGAAGGCAACCGCGAGCAGCCCTCCGGCGGCGACCTCGGCAAGTTTCCCCGTCGCGGCATCTACATCGAACCGTTCGCGCAAGCCGCCTTCGCCCTCCAGAAAGGGCAACTGTCCGACATCGTCGAAACCGAGTATGGCCTGCACCTGATCCTCGTCACCGATCGGGAAGAGGGTCAGCCGATCGACTTCGAGCGGATGCGCAACGTGATCCTCAACCAATACGCCGCCGATCTCCAAAACCAGATCATCGAGCAGATGCGCAAAACCGCCCAGATCGACCTGAAACCCATGCCCAAGGACCTCTTTCAGCTCATTCCCCGCGACGAGTCCCAACCGGCTGCTCCCGCCCCCGCCGCCGGCTCCGCCACACCCGCCGGATCCGCCCCTCCAGCCCAGCCCAGCCGCTGACGCTCCGCCGCGCGGCGGTCGGCCGACCCGGCTGACCGCCGCGCCCGCGGACCCGGTACCTCTTCACCACGTCAGCCGACACGCCCCCAGCGCTCCTTGGTGGCTCGGCTCTCCACCGCCAGGCCGCCACGATCAAACCAGACCGTCGCCAAGGCCGGAACCTCGTGCTGAGGTTCCTGCGATACTTTTGGCCCGCTCGGGGGCCGGTCAGTCGGTGAGCCGCATGGCCAGTTGCGCCGCCAACGGGTCGCTCTTGAGCCATTCGAGCGAACCGGGGCGGAGCAGGTCGGATTGGAGCCAGCGCGCGGCCCGTGTTCGCCGCCCCTCGTCCGAGACCAGCAGCGCCAGGGCCACCTCACGCAGACTGGTCCCCGCAGCAAGCCTCGCCGTAAGGTCGGCAGCCTCGTCGGCGGTCGCGGGACGCGCCAGGGCGGCCTGGTACAGCAAGTCGGCCAGGCGGCCGGAATCGCCACCTGCCGCCCGCTCCAATTCGCCCGATGCCAAGAGCTCCGCGCGGATCTGGCTTTCCGCCGCGCCGGCCCGCAGCCGGCGCGCGAGCGCCGTCACCAGACCATTCTGCTTCAACTGATCGAGCGACGCCGGAACCGCCAGATCATTCAGATACCACAACGCCACCTTCGTCCGCGCCGCCTCCTCTCGACCCAGCAGTTGCCGGGCCAGTCCGGCCCGCGACGTCCCCTGCCGAAGCTGAGTCAGACCGTTCCTCCGCTCCGGGTTTGTTGGCCCCCGCCCCATCAGATCCTGATAAATCGCCGTCACAAAACCGATCGCCGAGCCGCCGTGCGCCTGGTAGTACTCGTTTGAGCCGAGCAGCTCCGCCCGCACCCGGTCGCTGGGTCCGAGCCCGACGCTCCGCGCCGGCGGCATTGGACGCCTCGCCCGCGGGCGACGCACCACCGGCGTCGTTACCGCCGGCGGAACCAACGCCCGCGCCGCGTCCACCATCCCGCCCGCCACAACCCTACCCTCCAAGCTGCCCAGCGGCTTGGCCGTCGCGATCAGACGCTGCACAACCTGACTGGCCGTCAGCGTCGGATTGGCTCCGATCACCAGCGACGCCACCCCCGAAACAAACGGCGCGGCCATCGACGTCCCCGACATCAACGCCGTGCCTCCGGTGCCCCAGGTGCTGAGGATCCCCACTCCCGGCGCCGCGATCGACACCGTCGACCCGCCCCGGTTTGAAAACGACGCCAACCGCCCCGCTGCGTCCACGGCTGCCACCGTGACCATCGTCGCCAGCCCGTAGCTGGCCGGATACGACCGATACACGTCCAGATTCAATCCCTCATTTCCCGCCGCCGCCACAAACACAACGCCCCGCGACCCCGCATAGCGAATCGCATCCGCCAACGCCCGCGAGTTCGATCCGCCCCCCCAGCTCGCGTTGATCACTCGGGCGCCCTCGTTCACGGCATAGTAAATCGCGCGAACGGCGTCCGCGGTCCGACCCGTCCCGCTCGCATCGATAAACTTCAACGGCATCAGCACCGCACCCGGATTGACCCCCACCACGCCGCGGCCATCGCCGGCCTGCGCCGCGATGATCCCAGCCACGTGCGTCCCATGCTGGACCTCATCGGTCAGGTCGGCCGTGTTGGACGCAAAGTTCCAGCCGTGAACGTCGTCGGCATAGCCGTTCCCGTCGTCGTCCAGCCCGTTGCCAGGGATCTCGCCCGGATTGACCCAGAGACGTCCCGCCAGCTCGGGATGTTCGACGGTGATCCCGCTGTCAATCACCGCCACGATGGTCGGAACGCCGCCGCCGGTCAGCGCCCACGCCTCCGGCGCATTGATGTCCACATCGTTAGCCTGGTTCAGGCCCCATTGAAGCCCAAACTCCGGGTCGTTCACCGATACGGCATCCACCCGCAGAATCCCATTCTGATCCACGTAGCGAACGCCCGGCAGCCGCGCCAGTTGCCGCATCGCCGCCGCCACGTCGGTTCCCGGTTTTAGCGCCGCCCGGGTCGGCCCTCCCGGCCACGATTCGACCGGTTCGGCACCCACACGCGCCAGCAGCCGGCGCTCGGCCGCCCGGCTCAGACCCGGCCTCCATCCCACCAACAACTCGGCCTCAACCGTCAACAACTGCCGCGCTTCAAGCGCCTCGATTCGCGGCCTGCGACGCGGTTGCCGGCGCATGGCACCATCCGCCAACTCAAAGGTGTGCGACGCAACGATGCAGACTGCCAGGCGGAAGAACGTCGGACCCACCACCCACGACCGCTAGACGGCCCGGCGGACGGTCTTGGTCCGGCTGACTCGATCGCAACCAGGCCCCAGTCAGCCTCGCCCCAGCAGGCTCCGACGTCCAATCCCAGCAACAAGCCTAGGTCATGCAGTTTAGCCTGCCAACCGCCCGCAACCCAGTTCCCAACCGATCCCTCGTCGACGTCCCGGTCGTCCCCATCGATCAAACCGCTAAGCTCAACCCCAAGGCCCGCGATCAATCGCCCAGGCGGCGCCCACGCGTGCCGCCGCCGCCCCAATCGCCCGCTAGGCCCAAGCCCTCCGTCCGCTCGCGGCTCGGGTCAATTCGGCTCAGCGCCGGAATCACCGCTCGGGGCCGGAGCCGGTGGTTCGCCGCCCGCGTCGGCCGGCACGCGACTCGGATCGCTGCCATTGGCAGCCGACGCGGCCTGCGCTTCATTCGCCGGAGGCGGTGACAACGCCGGCTCGCCCGACGGCTCCGCGGCGCTGGCGTCGCCGACACCCGAACCCTCGTCGCTCGCCTTCTGCCGAAGCTCATAGAGCTGCTTGAGCTGCTCGAACGAACGCAGCGGCACGTTGCCCGCCACCGCATCCTTCGGCAGCGGCGCGGGGGCCGGTGGTTTGGGCCGAGGCCGCGGCGCAGGGGGCGATTCCTGGGCAGTCGCGGCCTCAGAGCGGGCCCCAGCCTGGGGCCGCCCGGCCCCACCGCGACCACCCGGCCCGCCGGCCCGACCCGCCCCCGGCCGACCTCCCCGGCCACCCTGCTGAAGCCGCAGCGGCGGACCCGGAATCCGATTCATCCCCGGCCGCACCGCCGTCGACGACGCCTCCACGCCCGCCGGCGCCGGACGCTCGCCAGACCCCGACTCCCGCGAACCGCCATTCCCAGATGCCGCGGAGCTGCCCCCCGGCCCCTCCCGGCGCGGAGGCCGCGGACCCGCTCGATCCGGCCGCGGACCCCCACCGCCTCGCTCCCCAGCCCCGCGCGGACCCCGCTCCGGACGTGGCCGCTCCGTCCCCGGCGGAATCATCGTCAGCGAGACCCGCTTCCGCTCCTGATCGACCGTCAAGACCCAGACATTGACCACGTCGCCGACACTCACCACCTCATGCGGGCTTTTCACATACCGATTCGCCAGCTGGCTGATGTGGACCAGCCCCGAATCCTTCAGCCCGATATCCACAAATGCCCCAAAATCAACCACATTCAACACCGTCCCCTTCAACGGCATTCCCGGCGTCAGATCCTCCAGCTTCAACAGCCCTCGCTTGAAGATCGGCTTGGGCGAATCCTCCCGAGGATCGCGGTCCGGCTCGGCCAGCGCGTCCATCACCTCGCCCAGCACCGCCGGGCTGACATCCAACTGCCGCGCCTGAGCCGGGACATCCAGGGCGTCAAACCGCGCCCGCAGCTCCTGAAGCGACTCCGGCGCCAAAATCGCCTCAGCCGTCAGCCCCACACTCTCCAGCAGCCGCCGCGCCAGCTCGTAACGCTCCGGATGCACCCAGGTCCGATCGAGCGGTTCATCCCCATCGCGAACCTTTACAAATCCCGCCGCCTGGGTGAACACCGCCTCGGTGATCCCCTCAACCTGCTTCAACTGCTCCCGGGTCCGGAACGGCCCATGCTCCTTCCGATATTCGACAATCCGCCGCGCCAACAGCTCATTCAATCCGGCGATCCGCGCCAGCAGCGTCACCCCGGCCCGGTTCAGATCCACACCCACCAGGTTGACACAGCTCTCGACGACCTGCTCCAGCGCCTGCTTCAGCACCTTCGGGTTGACATCGTGCTGATACTGGCCCACCCCGATACTCTGCGGATCGACCTTGACCAGCTCCGAAAGCGGATCCTGGAGCCGCCGGCCAATCGAAATGGCGCTCCGCAGCTCCGCGTCGTATTCGGGCAACTCCTCCTTGGCCAACGCGCTGGACGAATAGACATGCGCCCCCGCCTCGTTGACGACCAGATACGCCAGTCTGGCCAACAACGGATCCGCCGGGTGCGGCGCAGGTGGCGGCGGCGGCGTCCTCGGCTTGAAGACCCGCGCTTCGCGTTCCGCCCGCAGCCGCGTTGTGCCCTTAGGCGGCTGGGTCAAGGCCGGTGCCGGCACCAGTCGCACGGTCGCCCCCGAACGCCCTCCCTCCGTCGCCTCCTCCACACCACTGCCACCTTCCCCCGCCTCTGCGACCGCCTCAACGCCTGCCTCGACAGGCGTCTCCCCCCCCTCCGGCTTCGCCCCCCCCTCCGATGTCGCCCCCGCCTCCAGCGCCATCCCTGCGCTGCTTTCCGCTGCCGCGCTCGGGGTGGCCAATGGTTCAGGAGAGCCTTCCGCAGCCCCCTCAACCCCAGACGCAGCCGCCGTTCCAACGCCCTTGGCGGGGGTTGGCGCCTCGCCCGACTCGACCGGCGCCGGCGCTACCGCCGCCTCGCCTGCGGGTTCAGCCCCCGGCGCAGGCACAGGTTCCATCGGTGCTTCGCCAGCCGATCCGGCGAGCGACGGCTCCATCGGCGGCCCTTCGCCCGACCCGCCCGCCGGCTCGTCCGGACCATCCAATCCCGATCCGCCCGTCAACGGCGGCAAGTGGGCCGGGTCAAGCTGCGGCGCCGACTCCGCTTCAGTCTCCGCCGGCGCCAAACCCGACGACTCAGAACCCGCGGCTTCCACCCCACCCGCAGCTTCGCCACCGGCCGATCCCAACGGCGGTCCTTCCTCAACAGTCGCCGTCGTGCCCGCGCTGGCCGTCTCCGGCGACGGCGCATCACTCGCCGGGCCATCGGCCGCGGCCAGCGTCGGCTCAGCGGTCACGGCCGGCGCTGATGGTTCTTGCGCTTCGGGACCAGCCGGCCGGTCCGACTCGCCCTCGCTCCCGCCCCCCGCCGCCGATTCCGGACTCGCCGCCGATTCGGCGTCCGCCCCGCTCGCCTCCGCACTCGCCCCAGCCTCAGCCGGCGGAGCCGACCCCGGGAAAGGAACGCCCGGATTCTCGTGGAAATGGGTCCCTTCGGCGATCACTTCGGCGATCAGTTCCTCGATCTCGCGGCAGGCCGTCCCATTCCCAATCGCCACGAGCTCCACATTGTGCCGGGCCACCAGATCCTTGATCGTTTGCTTGGCCTCATAGCGCCTCATTGGCGCTCCCAGCGGAAAGATCACGCCGTGATCGAGCAACGTCCCTCCGGGGTCGAGGACCGCCAGCTTGCACGCCTTGCGGCCCGGATCGATCGCCAAAACGACCCGGTCGTTGATCGGCGGCTGCAACAGCAGGCTCCGCAGATTGCGCGCGAAAACCTCCACCGCATGCCGTTCCGCTGCCTCGGACAGGTCGCGCTTGACCTCGCGCTCCAGCGCCGGCAACAAAATCTCGTTCAAGGCTTCCAGCGTCGCCGCCGTGAAAATCTCACGGTGAGGATGATCCTCCAGCGGAAGTTGAGCCAGCAGGATCCGCTCCATCTCGGCACGCGGAACCTCAAGGCTCACTTTCAGCACTCCCTCTTTCTCGCCCCGATTGATCGCCAGCGTCCGATGCGGCGGAACGTGCGAGACCGGTTCCGAGTACTGAAAATAGTCGCGGAAATCCTGCCCCTTGCCCTCCGGAAGCTCTGGCGCCCGGACCGTCACCAGCCGGCCCATCCTCCAGACTGCGCGCCGCATCACCTCACGCACCTGGGCCAGGTCGCTGATTGACTCGGCCAGAATATGCCGAACCCCCTCCAGGACCTCCTCGGCCGTCCCCAGACCCTTGCCGGGATCCACAAACTCGGCCGCCGCCGCATTCAAATCCGTCAGCGTTTCATCCCGGTCCCAGATCCGCAACGCCAGCGGCTCCAGGCCCCGCTCCCGCGCTTCAATCCCTTTCGTGCGCTTCTTCGGCTTATACGGCAGGTAGAGGTCGTCCAGCTTCTTGGAAGTCTCCGCCCCGCGAATCGCCGCCGCCAGCTCCTCGGTCAACCGCCCCTGACCCTCAATCGTCTTCAAAATCGCCTGCTTACGGCCCGATAACTCTTTGCCCCGCGCCAGCCGATTCTGAATTTCCCGAATCACCCCCTCCGAAAGCCCCCCGGTCCGCTCCCGCCGATACCGCGCGATGAACGGCACCGCGTTGCCCTCTTCCAGGAGCTGCGCCACCGCCTCAACCTGTACGCGGCGAATCTGAAGATCCTGCGCGATCCGGCCAAGATCGACCGGAATCATCGTGTCTGGGGCGTGATCCATAGCAGGGGAACCGTCCGAAGAGGTGTCCAGATGGGCGTTGCAGGGCGAACCGGCACGCTCCCGAGGCGTGACGAACAGAAATCAACGCGGCTGTCACGACCACGGCCGCACAGCGCGCACACCGGCCGTTTTTCGAGTAAAGCTTGGCCATTGTGGAGGCTGCGTCGAACGCTTGTCAAGCGACCGCATCCCCGCCTTCACCCAGGCCCCGCTTAGGCGCTAGCCCGATCCAGAAACCGCGTCGCCGCCTCCATGATCCGCTCCTCGGTGGCCTCGCCCCGGTCCAACACCGCTGTCAGCCGCCCCTCGCACAACACCGCGATTCGGTCACACACGGCCAGCAACTCCGGCAGCTCGCTCGACGTCATCACGATCCCCATCCCCTGGCCGGCCAGCCGTCGCATCAACGCATAAATCTCCGCCTTCGCACCCACGTCAATCCCCCGGGTCGGCTCATCCAGCAGCAGCACGAGCGGCTCGGTCAGCAGCCACCGCGCGATCACACATTTTTGCTGATTGCCCCCCGACAGACTTGTCACCGGTGCTTCCGGTCCGTCGGTCTTGATCCCCAGCCGGCCAATGGCCGTCTCCACCGCGCGCCGCTCCGCTCCCCGCCGCACCACCCCCCCCAGACCGGCCAGCCGCCTCAACTCGACCAGCGTGATGTTCTCACGCACCGTCAGGTCCGGAAACAAGCCCAACGCCTTGCGATCCTCGGTCACCAACGCAATCCCTGCCCGGATCGCATCCCGCGGCGACCGAAACCGCACCACCTGCCCCTTGAGCCGGATCTCTCCCGATGCCACCGGCACAGCCCCAAACAGCGCTTCGAGCAATTCCGTCCGGCCTGCTCCCAGCAGCCCCGCCACCCCCAACACCTCCCCTGCCCGCAGCGTCAGATCGATCCCCGACAACGCCGGCCGGCCTGGCCCCGTCGCCCTCTGGGTCAGCCCCCGCAGCTCCAACAGCGGCGGACCCAATTCTCCGCTCTTCTCAAACTCGAACGCCGCAATCTCACGACCCACCATCCACCGCACCACCTGGGCCCGCTCCACCTCCTCCCGCCGCGCCCGAGCCACCAGCCGACCATCCCGAAGCACCGTCACCCGGTCCGCAATCGTGAAAACCTCATTCATCTTGTGCGAGATATAAAGAACCGTCGTCCCCCGCGCTCGCAGATCGGCAATCACCCGGAACAGCCGGGCAACCTCCGCATCCGACAACGCCGATGTCGGCTCATCCATAATCAACACCGCCGCGTCAAACAGCAGCGCCTTGGCGATCTCCACCATCTGCTGGTCCCCGATCCGCAGCGAGCCAACCCGAGCACGCGGGTCGATCGGTGTCCCCAGCTCGCCAAACATCCGCTCCGCCGCCGCCTCCATTGCCCGATCATCCAGAAACAGCCCCTTGCGACGCTCCCGCCCCAAAAACAAGTTCGCCGCCACCGTCAAATGCGGTACCAGATTCAACTCCTGATGAATGATCCGAATGCCCGCATCTTCCGCCTCACGCGGTCCCGTAAACCGCACCGGCCGACCTTCCAGAAGCACCCGACCCTCGTATCCCCCCAATACCCCCGCCAAGATTTTCATCAACGTGCTCTTGCCCGCCCCGTTCTCCCCACAGACCGCGTGCACCTCTCCCGCCACCGCCTCAAAATCCACCCCCCGCAGCGCCTGCACGCCCCCAAAGCTCTTGCTGATCCCCTCCATCCTCAACCGCGGCGTTTCGTCCAACATGACCCACGTTCCCCGTTCCATTCGGCCTTCAGCCGATCCGTTGACCCCTCGCCTCCGAGACGGCCTCAAACCTATCCTGCCCCCCAGCTCCCGACCAGCCGTCCGCCCCATAAGGCTGATTGATCCATAAACAACGCCGCCCCCCCATCTCAGCCCTCACCATCGCCCACAGCCGCTGGGGGGATGACGAGGCCCCGGTCGCCGACCTATACTCTGCGTCAGGTTTGGGGTCGTCGGCGTCCATCTCCGTTTCACTCCGAGATTGGCCGCTCGCATGCGACGTCGCACACGGATGATCCGCCGCTGCTCTGTGTCTCGCTCTCCTTACATTTGATCCCTTTGACGGACACGGTCGCGGCCGTCGTTCGTCCCTCGCTCCTGGTTGAATCTCACTCCCGCGGGATCCTCTTCCGATGGCAGATAACCTCCTCGAAATGCTCAAGTCCCAGGTCGGCGACGCCGCCCTCGGGCAACTGTCCCAGTATCTGGGCGTCGGCCAGGAGCAGGCCGGTTCCGCACTGGAAAAGGCCGGTGCCGTCCTGCTCGGCGGCATGCTTCAAAAAGCCTCCAGCCCGTCCGGACTGGGCGACCTGTTCAACATGATCCAAAAACAGGCCGGTTCCGGCATTCCCGACCTCGGCAGCATCCTCGGCTCGCCCGAAAAGCGCGACGAATATGTTCGCGGTGGGGAGGATGTCCTGAGTTCGATCCTCGGGGGCCAACTGCCGGCGCTGCTCAACGCGCTCGGGCCGGTGCTGGGCGTTGCCGGCAACCTGATCAAACCTCTGCTGAGCATGTTGGCCCCTCTGTTGATGGGCCTGATTTCCAAGCAGCTCTCCGGCCACGGCGGGTTCAACGCCCAGGGTCTTCTGAATCTGCTCTCTAGCCAGAAGGACCACATCCAAGCTGCCCTGCCAGCGAGCCTGGCCCCGGCTCTGGGCTTGGCCAGCCTGAGCGACCTCGGCAAATCGGCCGCCTCCCAGGCTGCCGACGCCGCGCGTTCGGCTGCCCAGTACGGAGCCGAGGCAGCCCACGCCGCCTCTCAGGCCGCCGCCGAGGGAACGTCCCTGCTCAACACGTTGCTTCCGCTGATCGGACTGGCCCTGCTCGCCCTGCTTGGCCTGTTCGCCCTCCGCCAGTGCGCTCCGCCGGAAGAGGTCCCCGTCGAACCGGCCATCAAGACCGACGCCGACCGCGAAACCGTCCTCCAACGCGAAACCGACGGCAAACCGCTCCGCCCCGAGAGCGACCCCAATCGGCCTGTTCCCCTGCCAGGCCCCGACGAAGCCGTCCAGGACCCCGCCAACGCCGCCGACGCGGCGATCAAAAACGCAGCCGAGGCCACCACCGACGCCCTCGAGAAAACCGGTCGCGCGGTCCAGGATGCCGCCGAGGACGCTGCCAAGGCCGTCGAGCCGAATCCCTGACCCACCCGCCACCGGCCCGACCGGCCTCACGGGCTGGCCGGTTCCCATTCCAACCCAACCAAACGCCCCCGGCCAGGCAGCTCCTGACCGGGGGCGTTGTGCGTCCGACGCGCGCCTTCTTCGCTCGACTTACGCTCGCTTCACTTCCCAACCGCGGCGATATTCGGTCTCGATCAATGCGTTGGCCTCGGGAAGATTCGTGACCTTCAGATTCGGGCCGTCCCACTCGATCCGCTGGCCGAGCTTGATGGCGACGTTGCCCAAAAGAAACGCCTCGGTCAGCGGACCGGCAACGTCGAAATTCGAAAACGCAATCTCCGGCTTCCCCGCCTTGATCGCCTCGACCCACTCATCCTTCATCCCCTGGTCGTCGCCCTTCCCGTTGACGGGCAACTGCTCGGGCGACGTCCGGTTGCGGACCTCCCGGAACCGCTCCTCCGGCAGCAGGAAAAACTCCGCCCCGTAATCGTTTGGCGAGAAAAGAATCCCCTGCTCCCCGACGAGCATGCAGCCGCTTTCGGCCAGGTGCATCTGACCAGTCTGCTCGTCCTTGCGGGTCTTCGGCACCTGTGCCAGCAGCGGCTCGGGCGGCAGCACGAGCACCCCATCGCGCCGGCCTTCGTACCAGTGGAGCCGGACCGGCGGCAGCGATCCCCGGGCGGGGAATTCCAGCGTCACATGGGCCCACCCCGGATAGGTCTCCGGATTGACCTCCCCGCTCTCGGCCGAGACGGCCACCGGAAACTCGAGCCGCAACGCCCGGAACGGCAGATTCGCCGTGTGGCACGCCATGTCCCCGATCGCGCCGGTCCCAAAATCCCACCAGCCCCGCCACTTGAACGGATGGTACAAATCATTCACATACGGCCGCAGCGGCGCTCCCCCGAGAAACTCATCCCAGTGCAGCGTGCTCGGCCAGACATCGGCACGGTCGGGCCGCCCGGTGACGCTCGGCGCCTGCGGCCAGATCGGCCGGTTGGTCCAGACGTGCACCTCCCGCACCGGACCGATCACCCCGGCCTGGATCAGTTCGATTCCTCGGCGCAGGCCCGGATGCGCCGATCCCTGATTGCCCATCTGGGTGCAGACGTTGTGCCGTCGCGCCTCCTCACGCAGCAGCCGCGCCTCGAAGACCGTGTGCGTCAGCGGCTTCTGGCAGTAAACATGCTTGCCCAGGCGGATCGCCATCAGCGACGGCAAGGCGTGCGTATGATCCGGCGTGCTCACCGTCACCGCGTCGATATGCTTGCCCATCGCATCAAACAACGCCCGAAAGTCGTGGAACACCCGCGCTCCGGGCCACTTCTCCTTCTTGGGCGCTAGGTGCCGGTCGTCGACGTCGCACAAGGCGACCACCTCACCCAGATTCCCCGCCTGGTCGATGTCGCTATCCCCCTTACCTCCGACGCCGATGCCGGCAAACTGCAGGGTCTCATTGGGCCGCCGGCCCAGCCGCGCCGCCGAGTACGCCGGCGCCGTGAAAAAATACCCCAGCCCCGCACCCGCCGCGCCCAGAAAACTGCGCCGATCAACCAGTTGGGTCATGTTCACATGTCCTTTCAATAGATCAGGAATTCAACCCATCCCCCGAGCATAGCCCGCCGCCCCTGACCCGGCAACGTCGTGCCCAACCCGAATCCCTGACCGCCTGCTCCCCCTCGCCCGCCCCCCCGGCCCTCCCCGTCACCCGCGCACGCCAACCCGCCCGCCCCGTCCTGGTTCGCCGTACTCGCTCACGGTTCGGCACCCACCGCCGCCGCCATCTGCCCGAGCAACTCCCGCTCCGTCAGGTCCGGCCCAACGTGACCCCGTCCCGGCATCCATCGGATCGCAAAATCCGCGGGCGGGTCCAGCCTCCCCACCACGTCCGCAAACAACCGCATCGCCTCGTCCAGAAAGTAGTCGTCGCGATCCCCCATCCAGATATGCACCTTCCCTCTCAGCTTCGGCCCCAGGCTCGCCCAGTGTTCCTCGACGAAGAGCCTCAAATCGTACCGCCGCCACCACTCCCCCACCGAACGATCCATCCGGCCTGTACGCCCATCCCACAGCGGCACCGGCCACCCATCCGCTCCCCGCGGCCCAAACGTCGCATTCCACGACGCCCACTGCCCCCCCGACAACTCCCACCGCCCCCCACGCCCCATCAACGCCTCCAACGCCACCTCGCGGCGCATCGTGTACCGCACCCGACCCGTACGCGGATCCCGACACGCCGGACGTTCACTCCCATCCGGTTCAACATACGCATTTTCGTCATCATAGACGTTCACACGTTGAAGTCTCCGAAAATCGACTGGGTCCGCCGCCGCCGACCAGCATCCCGCAAACGCATCCGGGTAAAACACCTGAAGCGCGAGGCTCACCCACCCGCCCGTCGAGACCCCACTGACAACCCGCTTCCCATTCCCCCGAAACTCCCGCTCCACCGCTGGCAACACCTCCTCGATCAACGCGTCCCCAAACGGCCCATGATTGGCCGAGTTGACCTGATACGGATCCCCCAGCGGCCCCGCGCCGTCCAGGTGCACTACCAAAAACCGCGGCGTATCCTCCGCCGTCCAGAGCCGCAAGAACCGGCTTCGCTCGCCAAAATCACGCCCCAGCTCGGTATACCGCGACCCAAAGCCGCCGACACGCACCCAGGTCGGATACCTCCGCTCCGGCTCCTCCTCAAAACCCCGCGGCACCGCCACCGCCACACGCACAAAAATTGGCCGCCCATAAAACGCGCTCAGCTTCGCCGAAGCGAGCTTCCGATACCGCACCCACTCCGTATCCTCCGGCACGACCTCCGCCGGCTCCTCTCGATCGAGCCTCACTGCCACCACCCCACCCGCGTCGGCCCGATCCACCCGCCACGTTACCACCTCCGAATACAAATCCCCCGGCGCATTCAGCAGGTTCAAATCCGGATGACGCTTCAAGACCGCCTGCACCCGATACGTTCCCGGCCCCCACGCAGCCTGTCCCTCCGGGGGAAACCGGTCAGCCCGCTCGTCGAGCAGCACCGGCTCGCCTGCCTCAACGCCATCCACGTCACGCGCCAGAAGCAACCGCGGTCCGCCCACCACCTGCGAAATACGCTCTCGCAGCGATCCGCCCCGTCCCCCGTCGTCAATCGCCACGATCAATCGCCCCGTGATCGGCCCTTCGCCCACCCGGGGGTCGATCGTCACCGCCACCCGCGGCCCCCACCCATCCTGGACCGCCGCCAACGCCAACAACAGCCCGCCCAGCCACCCCACGCCTCCCCCCCTTCCTTCCGCGCGTCCCATCCCTGACCAGCCAACCCACCGCCACCCGAACCGGCCCGACCTCGCTTTCCGTCAGCCCACCACTCCCAGCCCGCCGCCGCCTCACTCGACCTGCCCCGGCGGAGCGAACCCTCTGGCCGCCTCGTCGATGACCAGCACCCAGTCTGGCCCCTCGTCTCCCGGCGGCTCAAAGCGCTGCGTCCAAGCGCCTGGCTGCGACCGCTCGTAGCGACCGGCCGGCCGCGTCGATCCGTCCCGCGGGCTGTACCACGTCGCCACCACCTCCGACCCGGCCAGTCGGCCCAGATCGACCGTCACCGCACGCTGCCGCGGAACGTAAATCATCCCGTACGATCCATCCCGGGCGCGCGTGGCCTGCACACGGTCGCCCCCGCCGCCCAAATCGCCCACAACCAGCCCCGCGTCCGGTATCCGTTCCAAATAGGGCCGCGACAGCATCAAATTCTTCAAATGCTGCATCTGCGCCGATCCCGGCAGCTTCAGGCCCACCCGCCACGGATTACGCGCATGACCCACCGGAGCCCGCCCCGGTGCCATGAATTGCCAGATGTCGTGACAGCCATACGTCACCCCACAACCGCCCGCAAACACGCTCCAGTAAACCGCCTTGCGAACGTCGTACGCGTCAAACCAACCCAGCTCCTGCGGCTTCCAGCCCACCGGGTGATCTTCGTAGCACGGCTCCGCATCGAGGCACGGCTTAGCCGGCTCCAGCGCGTAGAGCTGGGCGATCCGGTCGTAATTCGCACTGTTGCGGTGGCTATGACCCGACTGGATCATATGAAAATCGATCCATTCGGCCTGGCCCACCGCGTCGTGGGAGCTTTGACCCCCCATCGGATGATAGCTGATCCGGTGCGCTCCACCGTCTCCGGCACGCAAGCCCGCCGCCATCGCGTCCCAGATCGCCCGCTGCTCATTGCTCTCCACCGGTCGGTCGCCGCCCAGAATCCAGATGATCCCCCGGTCTCGGTACCGCCGCCCCAAAAACTGGCCATAGACCCGCGCATTCTCGGGCGTGAAGATCTCCGGCCCAACCCCCCACTTCTTATTTACCTTGTCGCCCCACGTCGGCAGCAGCCCGACGTACAGGCCCCGCCGGTTGGCTTCCTCGACCACCCAGTCCACGTGCCGGAAGTACGCTTCGTTGGGCTTCGACGGGTCGTTCTCGTGCAACGGCCGCTCGCCCAGCGCGCTGGGCGTGTTCAGCCCATCCAGCTCCGCCAGCACCACCGCCTGAATCACGTTGAACCCCTTGGCTGCGCGATCGTCCAGGTATGTGATGGTCTCCTCGCGATTGAGCCGGTGAAACAGCTCCCAGGCCGTGTCGCCCAAATAGAAAAACGGTGCGCCGTCTTCCTGAACCAGAAACCGCCGATTCTCGCTGACCCGCAGCCGCGGCAACCGCCCCCCGCCTCCCCCACCGCCGGCCAGACCCACCAGCTTCAGCACCAGCTCCTCAGCCTCCACCGGCACTGCCACCGCCGTCTCGACCTCCTCGGTCTCCCCGCCAACCCTCAGCTCCCCGGTCGCCAGCAACCGCCCTTCTACCGGATCGAACCAGCTCAGCGCGTACCGACCCCGCGGAAGCCGGATCGACCACGCCCCCCGCCCTCCGCCCTCCCCATAAATCGCATACTGTCGCCCCTGCTCCACCAGAGCCACCGCCCGCGCCCCGTCGGGTAATCCCACGATGATCCCCGGCTCGGGCCGCATCCGCACGAAATCCATCCCCTCCAGAAACTCTTTGAGAAAGCGCAACTGCTTCCGCAGCCGTGGCCCGCCACCCCCCGGCGTCGGCTCGGTCACCTCGGCCGTCCCGTCTTCGGAGTCGACCGTAAACGAGTAATCCAGGTTGCTGAAAATTGCCCCGCCCGACAGCAGAAACCGCCACGCTTCGGACCGGTACGGCCGATCCCCATTTCCCTCAAAGCCCGTCTCGTCATCCCCGAGGGCCCGATTCAGCCCGTAGTTCTCCAGCACCGCCTCCGGCTCGGCGTAATGAAAGTTGACGATGTCCACCTCGGGATGCACCGTCTGTTCCACCTTCCCCTGGCCGTTGGCGAAGTTCTCCGCGATCAGGTGCTTCTTGGGCAGCCGCGCCTCGGTCGCGGCGATCTCCTCGGCGATCCGACTCTGCCACTCCCGCGCCACCGGCCCGGCGTACGGTTCGTTGCAAATCTCGTAATAGAGATTGTCGTGGTCGTTGAGCCGCGTCACCACCTCCCGGACGAACGCCAGTTGCCGGTTCAAAAGCTCGGGATGCTTCAGCGTGTAGACCTCTTCACGCGGCATCGTACCCACGCCGTTGACGTTGTTCTGCGCATTCATCGGATTGACGTCCCAGAGCACCGGCTCGTAGAACGGGCAGAACAAGACCAGTTCGACGACGATCCCTCGTTCGGCCGCGGCCCGCACAAACCGATCCAGCCGCTCGAAGTACGCCGGGTCGAACGCGTCCAGGTCGTACGTTTCCGGCTTTCCCTCCTGGGCGTCGGCCACCTTCTTCCAGGGTGCCTGATATCGGTTCGCCGCCGGCGCCAGCGTGTTCTTCTGAATTCCGAACGAGCCGGCAACCTCCCGGTAGGTTCCGCTGAAGGTCCGCGTCAGATTCAATCCGGCGTCCCGGACCGCATCCAGATAAACCTCGTAATCAAAGTCCAGGTTCAAGACCGCCCCGTAATGCTCCCCCGAGCCAACCAGCAGCGTCGGCCGACCGCGCAGGTTCAGATAATGCGGGTTCTCCGGGTCCAGCCGGATCGGCCCATCGTCCGCCCCCACAGCCCCGCCGGCTCCCGACAACAGCAGCAGCAGACACACCACAACCCGACCGCCAGGGACACCCATCACCTCGCCCCCCCTCTTCCGACCGCTCCTTGCCGGATTGGATCCTCGAGTCTCATGATCCGACACCCTGACTCTCCGACGCAACAGCTTCCCGGCGTTGACATTCCTGCCCCACCCCCGGACGATTCCCGGACCCGCTGACCCGCTCCGGTCAACCCAAATCGCTTCGTCTGCCCATGCCCGACGTCACGCGCGACAGTCCACCCTGCCGGTCCGCCGTTGCCGCCTGCGACCGCCTGCTGGCCCTGATCGACCGTGCCGTGGCACTGGATGCGCCGCCGGCCGATTCTGAATCCGTCCACGTCCCGGTCGCTCGCTACGCCGCCGCCCTGCTCCGCCAGAAACTGCGGCCCGCCCTCGACTCCCCCCGGCTCGCCGACGATCCGCTCCACGTCGTCGTCTTCGGCGGGACCAATAGCGGCAAGTCAACCGTGCTCAACCTCCTCCTGGGCCGCCCCGCCGCCGCCATGTCCTTCCGCGCACGCTTCAGCCAACACCCCGAGGCTTACCGCCTCGCGGCCCTCGGCAACCGCTTCCTCGACGCCTTCCCCACCCGCTTCGCCGACTACACCCGCTACCAGGACCGCCACCCACCCCGCCAGGACGACAACGCCCTCCGCGCCGAGGGGTATCGAGCCGCCCTCGCCGTCAACGACCCAACCCGCCTGGATGCGCCCCCCCTGGCCCCCCCCGCCGCTTCCGCCGCCATCTTTTGGGACATCCCCGACTTCTCCACTGAAGAGGCCCAACTCTACCTCCCCACCGTCCTCGACACCCTCGCTCTGGCCGACCTGGTTGTCATGACCCTCACCCGCGAAAACTACGCCGATCACCGCGGACGTCTGCTCCGCGGCCTGATCCTCGACTCCCGGATCCCCCTGCTGGTCGTCGCCAACAAGCTCGAACCTGGCTCCGCCCTGCTCGACGACGTTCGTCGCAAACTCGCCGAGGAACGCCCCGGGCACTCACCCACACCCGCCGACCGCATCCTCCCCCTGCCCCAGGTCGTCGCCGAGAGCGAAGTCGCTCGCCTCGACCGACTGCTCGCCACCCCCGAAGCCACCGAGCTCCGCCGCCGCGTCGCCGCCGAACTCGCCACCGGCCCCCGGCTCCGCCACGCCGCCCTGCTCGGAGGCTCCCAGATGCTCCAGCGCCATCTGGACCAGATCCTCGCACCCCTCCACGCTGCCCTGACCCGCCACCGCGACTGGGAAAGCCGCGTCGCCTCCCTGACCCGCTCCGCCTTCCTCGACCCCTACCGCCGCGACTACCTCGACGGCGAACGCTACGTCGAGTTCAACCAGGCGCTGGTCAAAGTGCTCGACCTGCTCGAGGTTCCCGGCATCGGACCGATCGTCTCCGGCGTCAGCCGCGGCCTCCGCTCCGCCAGCCGCTGGGTCTTCGCCACCGTCGCCCGTGGCGTCCAAGGACTCTTCGGTATCCGTTCCACCGCACGCCGCGGCCCTGAGCTGGACGCCATCGCTCACGCCTTCGAGCGCTGGATCGAAGCCCTCCGTGGCGAGGCACAAAGCCTGGCCGCCCAATCGACCGATCCCGCCTGGCCCGCCATCGTCCGCACCCTGGCCAGCCCCTCGTTTCTCCCCCACCTGGCCGACTCCCTCGGCGCCGCCTACCTCGACTACCGCGCGCGTATCGACCAGATCACCTCCGACCGCGCCCACACCCTCTACAACCTCATCACCCAGCGCCCCCGGCTCCTAACCGCCCTTCGCGGCATCAAACTCTCCCTCGACGTCGGCACCACCTCCCTGATCGTCGCCTCCGGCGGCCTGGACTGGACCGACGCCGTCGTCGGCCCCCTCGTCGCACCCCTCCAGCGGCTCGCCCTCGAAGCCGGCCTCGACCCCTACCTCCAGCTCCAAAAAACTCAGCTCAAACAACAACAGCTCGCCGCCCTTACCCAATTGGTCGAGCAGCAACTGGTCCAACCGGTTCAATCGCTTTACCACGTCCCCGCCACCACCGCCGACCTCGCCGCCGCCGCCGCCGATGCCGCCCTCCTGACCGCCACCTTCAGGAGCCCGCAATGACCCCCGCCGCCGCCGACGCCCTCAACCGACTCCGCGAACACATCACTACCCCCCACGCCCTCAGCCTCCGACCCGACGACGCCGCACGCGTCCGCCAAGCCGCCGACCGCCTCGGCGCCCAGCTCGCCTCCGCCACCCACGACCTGCTCATCATCGCCCTGGCCGGCGGCTCTGGCGTCGGCAAAAGCTCCCTCATCAACGCCCTGGCCGGCGCAACCATCGCCGAGGCCGCCGAACAACGCCCCTGCACCCTCCAGCCCACCCTCTACCTCCATCAGGCCATCCCCGCCAGCGAACTCCCCGCTGAACTGACCGCCTCGGCCCGACTCGTCACCCACAACCGCCCCGAACTCCGCTTCAAAATCCTCATCGACACCCCAGACCTCGACAGCTTCGCCACCTCCAACCGCGCCGCCGCACGCACCATCCTCAAGGCCGCCGGCCTCGTCTTATACGTCTTCTCCCCCGAAAAATACTGGGAAGAACGTGCCTGGAGCGTCATCCGCGACGAACGCCGCTTCTCGGCCTCCTTAGCCGTCCTCAACAAAGCCGACCTGGCCACACCCGACGAACTCGAACAGGCCGCCATCGAAATCCGCCACCGCTTCGCCGAACTCGGCTGCCCCTCCCTGCCCATCCTCCGTATCTCGGCCGCCCGCCACATCCCCCGCGACGACGGCACCATCCCTCCCCCCGCCGCTCCCATCGACGAATTCCCCAGCCTCCGCGCCCACATCGAAACCGAACTCCGCGACGGCGACATCGCCCGGATGCGCCGCGCCCAGCGGCTCCGCCTCCTCGACCATCTCGAAAACACCCTCGCCCAGCTCTTCCCGCCAGACCTACACGCACGCCTCGACGCGCTCGAATCCCTCGCGGCCACCGCCATCGAGTCCCAATCCCTCCGACTCACCGCTGACCTCCACCCCACCCTCGCCGCCGCCGATCTCGAGCTGCGACCCCAGGCCACCCTCCGCCTCCACCGCCACTTCTTCGGACCATTTCGCGCCTGGCTCGCCCTGGCTGACTTGCTCACCATCACCCTCCCCCGCCTCGCCCGCCACGTCCGAGGCCTCGGCGGCGGACCCTCGCCCGACCTCGACGACCTCCTCACAGGCTCTTCGACCGATGCCCTCGACCACGCCTTCCGGGCTTGGTCCGACCAGCTCCGAGACCAGATCTACGCCGCCAGGCTTCCCCTCGACCGCTGGCGCCGCGACACCGCCAGCTTCCCGATCGACATCCTCGCCGCTGATCTCGTCCGCGAACTGCGCCTCCGCCACGGACTGCTCGACGCCAGCCCCTCACGCCGCCTCACCCTCGTCGCCCATTCCGCCAGCCTCGTCGGCTGGGCCATCCCCATGCTCCTGGCCGCCGCCGCCCTCGCCTCGCTCCTGATCCGCCTCCTCCACGGCCAACCCACCGGCGGCTTTGACCTGCTCGCCCTCGTCCTGACCACCACGGCGCTCGCCTTCACCCTCCTCCACGGCCTGACCGCTCTGGCCTTGACTGGCCTGACGCCCCCTCCCGCCAACGTCGGCCGACACGCCATCGCCGCCGTCCTCCGCCGTCACTTCGGACGCGTCCTCACCACCTACCGCGAGGCCATCGAGGCCGACCTCGACGCCATCCACCACGCCCTCCAAACCCTCCGCGCTCTGGTCGAAACCCCGGGCCCCGTCCCCCTTCCACCCGCCGACCTGCCCACCACCTCTGCCGAGCTTCCCCCTCCCCTCACCCGCCAAACCGCTCAGCCCACCTTCCAACCAGATCCCGCCGCCGCCTCCCCCTCACCGGCTCCGCTTCTCCTGGACTCTGACCACCCCAATCCCCCTCCCACCCACGTTCCAACCCCGCCAGCCCCCACCCCAACCACTCCCGCACCATCACAACCCCCCGAGCCAGAAACCTCCCCCAACGCCCCCAACCTCTCTCCCGCCGAGCTCTTTCGCCAGGCCGTCCTCCGCCGCTCTCCAGGTCGCCCCTGACCTCGACCCCACCTGCTCGGCCACGCGCCGACCGCATCGGCTGGCCCTCCGATCCCGCCATAGACCACCCGCCGCCGCCTGACCGGCTCGATCCCCCCTCGCCAAATCCTCGTCCGACCGCGCCGTGCACCGGCCCACCTCAAATCCGCCTTCTCAGGATCCAATCCCTCATTTTCCCTCAGCCCCCAAACCATCATCATGGACACCACCACCCAAGGGCCGAGCGAGACCAGGCCCCCGCCCGGTCCAATCTCTCAGGGCCTGCACCTCGCAACGGCACTCACAAACCCGGAATCCCACCAGCTTGCGACTCCCCCTGAGGGCCCTCCGCGTGCGTATCGACTGGCGGATGCTCGTCCTTTCGCTGCTCTTCTTCGGCCCATTCGCCGTCTTCGTCGGCTTCGGCTGGCTCTGGGTCTCCGACCGCGGCTGGGCCTTGCCCGCCTTCCTCATCTGGTCGCTCTGCGGCGTCCTGTTTGGCCTGCTCTCAGCACTCTGGACCCGCCCCCGACGCCCTATCCTCACGCCCCTCGACTGGTCGGCCCCGGCCACCTTCGCCCCCCGCGACCGCGAGGCCTGGGCCCTCGTCCAGGCCGCCGCCGAAGAAGTCGAGCTAGCCTCCTCTCAGGACCTCATCACCCCCGACTACTACTTCCACGCCGCCACTCGGCTCGCCACCGACCTGGCCCAGCTCTACCACCCCAAGGCCACCGACCCCATCGAGGCCATCCCAATCGTCGATCTGCTCACCGCCGTCGAACTCGCCGCCGAAGACCTCGGCCGCCTCATCCGCGAAATCCCCGGCGGCGACCTGGTCAGCCTCAGCCACTGGAAAACCGCCGTCAACGCCGCTCAGCTCGTCTCCCGCGCCAATGAGTTCTACAACTACCTGCTCCCGCTCGTTCAGCCCATCCAGGGTGTGGTCCGCCTCGGCACCTCCAAACTGGTCGCCCAGCCCGCCTGGAAAAACATGCGCGAAAACGTCCTCCGCTGGTTTTTTCGCGCCTATATCCAACGACTCGGCCGCTACCTGATCGAAACGTACAGCGGCCGGCTCGCCATCGGCGCCGCCGGCTACCGTCGCCTGACCCGCCGCATCCCCTCCGACGCCGGACCAGCCGGTCGCTCCCCTTTAACCCACCCCCTGCGCATCGCTCTGACAGGCTCAACCAACCCGGCAACCTCCCAACTGGCCGACCAACTCCGCCACGCCCTCGACTCCCTTGCCCAGCCCGCCAGCCCCTCCGCCGACAAACCGGATCTCCCCCTCCTCAACCTCCCCAAATGCGAAGTCACCACCTTCGACGGCTACCCATCCGCATCGAGCCGAATCCCGTTCCGCGACGACCTCGCCCGTCGCGCCGCGCTCGACGCCGCCCTCCGCGCCGATCTGCTGCTGCTCTTGATCGACCCAGCCCACCACGACCCCTCCCCCCAGCTCCGCCTGCTCCACGACTGGTCCGACCACTACGCCCGCCAGCCCCATCTCGAGCCACCCCCTGTCTTGATCGTCCTAGCCGAGCCCGATCCCGCCTCTCCCACGCCTCCCGCCGACACCAGCCCCACCGCCCCCACCGCACCCAACCCCCACGCCGACACCCTCCGCCGGTCGCTGCCCAGCAACCTCCACCCCTTCATTGTCTCGATCGACCTCGACGCCCCATCATCCCGCTCGGTCGAGTCTCGGCTCATCCCGGCCATCCTCAACGCGATCGACCGGGCCGAGCGCGCCGCCCTGATCCGCGACCTCCACGCCTACGCCGCCCGCTCCAAAATCGGCCGCGTCGCCCAACAAATCGGACGCCATGGCTGGCGGGCCTGGCAAGGCCTCCGCAAAGAAGCCGTCCGCCGGTTCACCGTCCGCCACAACCCCGCCGACCCCCATCCGCCCACAGGGCATCCCGCCACTGCCGCCGACGCCTCATCCCCCACCGACCCCCGTTGTCCGTGATAAACTAAACCCCCCGTCACCGACCGGTCGATCGGACCCGCCCCGGAGCCCGCGCCCTGATGAGTCTCTGCATCCTCGGCCTCGATGGGGCCACCTGGGACATCCTCGGCCCACTGGCCCGCGACGGCCAGATGCCCCACTTGGCCCGCCTCATCCGCCAGGGCGCCTCGGGCACCTTGAACTCGATCTTCCCGCCGCTCAGCCCCGTCGCCTGGACCTCCATCCTCACCGGAAAAAACTCCGGCAAGCATGGCGTCTTCGAGTTCGTCGAACACCACCACGACCCCCACAACGGCCGCGTCAACTCCTCACGTTCGATCCACGCCGACCTGATCTGGGAAATCACGGCCCGCCATGGCCTCCGCACCATCGCCGGCGCCGTCCCCATGAGCTACCCGCCACGCCCCCAGCCCTTCCCCGGCGCTTTTCTTGGCGACTTCCTCGCCCCCCAGAACGCCCCCGACTTCGCCTCTGACCCCGGCCTGCTCCGCCGCCTCGAAGCCCACCTTGGCCAGCCCTATCAACCCTGGGACACCTCCGTCCACGACGGCCGCCGCGAACCCCAGGCCCTCGCGTCGCTCACCCGCTTCCTCGACCATCATCTGAAAACCGTCGAGTTCCTCCTGACTCAGGCCGGCCCCTGGGACCTCTTCATCTACGACCTCATGGCCGTCGACCGCATCCAACACGAACTCTGGCACGCCTGGCAACCCGACCACCGCCTCCACCGCCCCGACCTTGCCCCCGTCCGCCACGGCTTCCTCGACTTCTGGCGCCGACTCGACCACGGCATCGGCCAGATCGCCGACTCCCTCCCCGCCGACTCCACCCTCATCCTCCTCAGCGACCACGGCTTCGGCCCCATCGAATACTACGTCAACTTCAACGTCTGGCTCCTCGAACACGGCTTTATCCAACTCAAAGACTCCTTCTACGTCCGCCAGAAAAAATTCTTCTACGACCGCGGCATCTGCCCCGAATGGTTCTACGGCCTCCTGGCCCGCTTCGGCGCCGCCTCCACCCGCGTCAGCCGATTCCGCGGCAAACAGCTCACCTGGCTCGATCGCCTCGCCAACCACGCCTTCCTCTCACGTGAACATATCGACTGGTCTCGGACCACCGCCTACGCCCAGGGCAACTTCGGCCAGATCTTCCTCAACCTCAAGGGCCGCCAACCCCACGGCTGCCTCGACCCCGCCGACGCCCGCCCCGTCCTCGACGACCTCAAAGCCCGCCTCCTCCAACTCCCCCACCCCCAGACCGGCAAACCCCTGGTCGCCCACGTCTACGAACGCGACGACCTCTACCACGGACCCCACGCCCACCTCGCCCCCGACCTCACCGTCGTCCTGGCCGACTGGCGCTACCGCACCATCGGACTCTACGACTTCACCACCAATAAAACCATCTCCCCCGCTTTCGGACCCACCGGCGATCACCGCATCGAAGGCGTCTTCATCGCCTCCGGTCCGGCCATCCGAGCCGGCTCCACGCTCGCCCCCAACGCCTCTCTGCTCGACATCGCCCCCACCGCCCTCCGCATCCTCGGCCTCACCCCACCGCCCGACCTCGACGGCCGCATCCTCACCGAAGCCCTCGACGCCAACCGCCTCCCTCGCCTCGACCACGCCAACGCCCCCTCTTCGTCCTCGGACCTGCCCGACTCCGGCTACTCCCCCGAGGACGAGGCCCTCATCCAACAACGCCTCGCCGACCTCGGCTACCTCGGCTGACCGCCCCAGACTCTCCTGGACCACCTTCTTCCCCACCCAGCCCCAACCCACACCCACCATGCCCCCTCCACTGCTCGCCGCCCTCACCCTTGGGCTGACCGCGACCCTCGCCACCCAACAACCCGACCCCCCCTTCGCGATCGTCTCACCCCAGGCCAACCCGGACACGACCGTTGCCATCGACCTCAACCACCTCGGCCAGCTCATCGGCCTCGAATGGGTCGAGCCGGCCGACCGTCCCGGTGAAATCCATGAAAAGCCCTTCTTTCTCGCCCAAGACGGGCAGGTCACCTATCTGCCCAACCTCGAGGGCTACTCCGCCACCCATCCCGCCGCGCTCAGCGACACCGGCCACGTCGTCGGCCGCGTCAGCAAACCCGCTCCCCTGGGCGTCTCGGTCCCGCTCCGCAACCAGGCCTTCGTCTGGCATCCCCAAACCGGTATCCAGGGCCTCGGCACCCTGCCCGACGACAACGCCTCGGTCGCCTGCGGCATCTCCGGCGACGGCCGCCGCATCAGCGGCTACTCGGTCGGCAACGGCCGGATCCGACCCTGCTACTGGGAACGCCAGGCCGACCGCTGGACCCCCACCGCCCTTCCCGCCGAAGCCTCGCTCGGCTCCAACGTCGTCGCCTTGAGCGACGACGGCCGCCACGTCGTTGCCGTCGACGGCCAGGTCCCCTGCCTCTGGACCGAGGAGGCCCCCGGCCGCTGGATCCGCCAGGTCCTCGGCCCCCCAGGCTCCCTTATCCCCCGCGCGGTCAACAACCGCGGCACCGTCGTCGGACTCCGCTACAACCCCGACGGCACCACCGAAGCCGTTTTCTGGACCCCCGACCAGGCAATCCAGCTCCTCCCCAAACCCAAAGGCTTCACCCGCGCCGAGGCCTCCGCCCTCAACAATGCCGGCGTCATCGTTGGTACCCTCGACGGTCCCGCCGGCTCCCTCCTCGGACCCCGCGGCTTCGCCTTCGAAAACGGCGCCCTCCAACTCCTCGAATCGGCCGGACTCCCCCTGACCGCCGCCACCGCCATCAATGACCACCGCCAGGTCGCCGGCATCCTGGAAAAACCAGAAGACCCCGACAACCAACCCCCCTTCCCCGACCCCAATCCCAAACCACCCGCCTCGCCCCCTGCCGACCACCCCTGAACCGCAGGCCCTTCACGCCCAAGCCGATCCACACAGTGCGCCGGGTCGTGTCGGGATCACTTCGGCTCGGCTAGGTGATCCCCCTCCGCCGCCCCGGCCGGCAGCAACGCCTCCGGCACCTCCAGACTCACCCCCGCCCCCGGCCCGCTCCCCCGCTCATTCCGATCCGCCCAAATCAAAACCACCGACTGCAAAACCCGGTCGCTGTTCGCCTCCAGCTTCTGAAAGATCAAATCCCCAAGCGTCCCGCTCCGCTCCGGCCTCGCCCCCAAGACGGCGACCTGCCCCGGCCCCACCACCACCGTCACCCCCAACTCCCGGAACGTCTCCTCTGCCTGCCCCTGCGTCAACTGAAACTCGCGCGGAACGGCAACCCCCGCCGTCGGAACCACCCCAAACCCGCTCCGCACCGGTCCATGATGCAGCTCGGGAACCACCCGCAGGGCCACCTGCTCCGTCCCCTCATGCGTGGCTGTCAGCCGAATCCAACCCTTGGCATCCTCGTAAACCTTGCCCAGCACCTTCCCATCGGGCTGGCTGACCAACAAGTTCAGCCGCGAACGCGCCGGCGCATGCGCCGCGTCAATCAGCGTGCTCTGCCCGCTCGGATTGACAATCATCTGAACGTCCGGCTGCTCCGGCGGACCCGCCTTCAACAACGCCTGAACCTCCGCCGGCAGATCGCCGCTGATCCGCCCCACCCGCAACCCATTGGTCTGCAGCGCCCGCCGCAACTCCGGCGTCGCCACCTGCTCGTCGGCAACCTCCCACACCGACCCATTCAAAACCGGGTCATTCTGCGGTCGCGTCAAAATCACCACCGTCAACGCACACCGCTTCGGCTCCACCAGCCGACCCCCTCCGCCAATCCGCGACCCCGCCGCCTGCTTCCGTACCCCCGGCGCCATCAAATCACAGCCTGCCGCGGCCGCCACCGCCATCGCCGCGCCCAGCCAGCCCGCAAACTGTCGCCGATTCGCCACCTCGGCCTTCATCCGCGGAATCCTCTCCGCCAACGCCTCTCCCGGCTCCCTCCAGCACACCTAGGCAGCCCGCTCAGGCCGGCTCACCCTAGAGCGAACCGCACAACCTGTCAATCGCAATCAACGCACCTCATTACGCTTACGCCTCAACCGCTCTGGACGCACGCCCGCCCTCTCTCTAGGCTTTTCTTCCGTGACTCGCCCACCCAACCGCCCGACCCCGCTCCGCGTCGGCTGGATCTACGACCTCGACGCCGCACGCACCCCAACCGGCGTCACCCGCCACGCCCTGGCCCTCCACGCCGAGCTGTGCCGCCGCACCGACCAGGTCGCCCTCACAACCATCACCGGGCGGCTCCGCACCCCCGAAGGCCGCGCCGCCTGGGACCAGATCCCAGGCCCCAAGCTCCGCCTCCCACTGCCCCTCCGCCAAATGCTTCGCTTCTGGCGCGTGGCCGGCTGGCCGGCCCTCGAACAGTTCACCGGCCCCCTCGACTGGATCTACGCTCCCGCCGAATTCTTCATCCCCTCCCGCATTGCCCGCCGCGCCGTCACTAGCCACGACCTGCTCCAGGATCTCACCCTCGGCTCGCCGCGCCGCCTCGCCCTCCTCTCCCGCATCTTCCGCTCCGCCAACCTCATCCTCTCGGTCTCCGACTTCAACTCCAACCGCATCCGCCAGTCCTTCCCCACCCTGGCCGCCCCCATCACCCTCGTCCCCAACGCCCCCGACGACCTCTTCTTCGAGCCCCCCACTCCCGCCGAACGCTCCACCATCCGCGCCCACCTCGGCCTGCCCCCCGACCTCCCCTACCTGCTTTCCGTCGCCAACTTCCAACCCCGCAAAAACCTCGAACGGCTGGCCCGCGTCGCCGCCCGACTCCCCGAGGTCGCCCGCGGTGAACTGGCCCTCGTTTTCATCGGCACCGGCTCGCCCGACGAACACGCTCGCCTTCAGGCCACCCTCTCCACCCTCCCCTCCTCGGCGATCGTCCGCACCCCCGGCTACCGCGATGGCGTCATCCTCCGCGCCGCCTACGCCGAAGCCCTCGCTCTGGTCTTCCCATCCACATGTGAAAGCTTCGGAATCCCGGCCGTCGAGGCCATGGCTCAGGGCTGCCCCGTCGCCCTGGCCGACTCCACCGCCCTCCCCGAAATCGCCGCCGAGGCCGGCTGGTACTTCAACCCCACCGACGACGACGCCCTCCATGCCACCCTCCGCGCTCTCCTCGACCACCCCGCCGACCGCGCCCGCCGCGCCCAACTCGGCCAGATCCGCGCCGCTCGCTATCGCTGGTCCTCCAGCGCCGATCGCCTGCTCGCCGCCCTCAACGCCCACAACCCCTAAGCCCCACCCAAGACCTCTCGCCCCCGCACCACCAACCCCACCACTTCTCTTTCAATTCCACCCACCCTCGCTCTCACTCCATCCCGTCCCCCGCCTTGATCCCCACCGGCGCCAATCCATGTCCCCCCTCCGGCAGGTAATAAAACGCGACCGCCAGCAACACATACACCATCAACAACATCACCCCCTCGATCCAATTCGATTCCCCATCCTCGGCCACCATCCGCGCAATCAGCACCGCCAGGATCACCGCCACCACCTCCATCGTCGTGAACAACAAATCCATCGGCTCACCCCGCAAGTAGCTGGCAAAGACCAACACCGGCGCTACAAACAACGCCACCTGCATCGCCGACCCCAACGCAATCCCCACCGACAAATCCATCTGGTTCTTCATCGCCACCAAAATCGCCGACGAATGCTCCGCCGCATTGCCCACAATCGCCACCACAATCACGCCCAGAAACACTTCCGTCAGCCCCCACTTCTGACCCGTCTCCTCGATCGTCGCCGCCAGAATCTCACTGATCAGACCCACAAACACCGTCGCCGCCAGCAACACCACCACCGACCGCCGCACACTCCAGACCGCCCCCGCCTCGTCCCCGTGCTCCGAAGCCGTCTCACTCCCAGGATTGAACAAGTTCTTGTGTGTACGCAAACTGAACAAAAGGCCCAGCGCATAGCTGACCATCAACGCCACGCACACCGCCAGACTCAACTCATGCTCCCGGCGCACCGCCGCACGCTCATCCAACGCCAGCACCTCCGGTAAGACATGGAAGATCGCCGGGATCAGCAGCCCCATCGCCGCCAGAACCATCATCGTCGCCCCAACACCCGCCGCCGTCCGGTTGAACCGCTGCACCTTGTGCCTCAACCCCCCCGCCAACAGACTCGCCCCCAAAACCAGCAGCAAATTCCCCAGAATCGACCCGGTGATCGACGCCTTGACCACCGTATCCTTGCCCTTGAACAACAACGCCAGGGCAATAATCAACTCCGCCGCATTCCCAAAGGTCGCATTCAACAATCCTCCAACCCCCGGACCAGCCCGGTGTGCCAGGTGCTCGGTCGCCTCCCCCATCGTCGCCGCCAGCGGCAGTAAGGCCATCAGCGCCAGCCCAAACTGCACTCCCGCCGGCGCATCCGCTAGCCGCGCCGCCAACGTCAACGGCACGAAGACCACAAGCGGCCGAATCCCCATCCCCCGACTCAGGCGATCCCACCAGGACCGCCCGCGCTGGTCTCCCAGCCGGTTCGCTTCGTTGACCTGCCGGTGCCTCACCCTATAATGGCTCCTATGCGGATTCTGGGCGCCCCCACCCGCGCGGACGCCCGCTCTGGCTCGCTCCAATCCATCTCAAGGGGTTCGCCAATCATGGCCGGGAACGTGCAGGAGTTTACCGACGCCAATTTCCAGTCGGAAGTCCTCGACGCCAAAGTCCCCGTCCTCGTCGACTTCTGGGCCCCCTGGTGCGGTCCCTGCCGCATGCTCGCTCCCACGATCGAAAAGCTTGCCTCCCAATACCAGGGCAAAGTCAAGATCGGCAAAATGGACACCGATCAAAATATGGACACCCCTGGCAACCTCCGAATCTCCTCCATCCCGACCGTCATCCTCTTTAAGGACGGCAAGGAGGTCGAACGCTTCATCGGGGTCAACCCCGAAGCCAAGTATCGCGATGCCCTCGATCGGCTTGGCGCTTGAGCGAGACTCCCCGAGGCCTTCCTTGCGTGTCAAAATCTGTGGCCTGACCGAGCCTGACCAACTGGCCGCTCTCGGCTCGCTCGGCGTCGATGCCGTCGGCCTCAACTTCTGCGACGGCTCGCCTCGCCGCCTTTCCCCCGATCGCGCCGAGCAACTCCTCGCTCGCCGCCCGCGGGGCCTGCTGGCCGTCGGTGTCTTCGCCCACCAGCCCGCCGCTCACGTCGCCGAGCTGGCCGATCGGCTCGGCCTCGACGCCGTTCAGCTCCACGGCGACGAGCCTCCCGAACACGTCCGCTGGCTCCACACCGCCGGCCTCCGCGTCCTCAAGGCCTTCCGGCTCGGCGCCGCCGAACACCTGGCGGCCTTGGAAGACTGGCTCCAACTGGCCACGCAGCTCGACGCCCTGCCCGAGGCCATCCTCCTCGATTCCGCCGTCCCCGGACGCCTCGGCGGCACCGGCCAGACCCTCCCCGACGATGTGATGGATCTGCTCGCCGCCCGACTTCCCCGCTGGGACTCCGTCCTTCCCGCCTGGCGCCGACTCCACTGGGTCCTCGCCGGCGGACTGACCCCCGAAAACCTCGCCGACCGACTCGCCCGCTGCCCCCTGCCCATCTCGATGGTCGACGCCGCCAGCGGCGTCGAGTCCGCCCCAGGACGCAAAGACCTCGATCGCGTCGCCCGCTTCATCGCCGCCGCCCGCGCCTCCTCCTCGGCCCCTGTCTGACCCCTCCCGCCACCCAGCCTCCTCCGCCAGGCCCAGGGCTGCCCGGTCATCTCGGCTTGACACGTGCGTACCTATGCACGACCCTAGTGGCTTCACCCCCCGGGTCCGGCATCGGAAGATTGTCATGCTCCGCGACCGACTGGGACGCTCCCGCCAACCCGGCCAGACCCGCGGCCTTCGCCCCCTTCATCCCCGCCTGCCCGCGCGCTGGACCAGCCGGGTTGTCCGGCTGGCCATGTCCGAGGCCGACTGGGCCCAGTTCGACTCCCTCATGCAGCAGTACCGCCGCGACGGCGAACCGCTGGCCCACAGCTACGGCCGCGCCGTCGCCGCCCTGGTCCACCTCCGCCAACCCCCCGCGTCCCAGGACTCCCCCCTCGACTGGCTCGACTGGGAACGCCTCAAGTCCCAGCGCCTCTTGCCCCGTTCCCGCTGATCGCCCGGCCCGCCCAGGCCGGTCGACTTCCACCCAGGAGGAATCTCCCGTGGCCACCGCCACCCCCCCACGCCGATATCAAAGACCCCTCCCTCGCGCCGGCCGGTTCCAAACGCATCGCCTGGGCCGAACGCGACATGCCCGTCCTCCGCGCCATCCGCGAACGTTTCGCCCGCGAAAAGCCCCTCCAGGGCATGCGCATGTCCGCCTGCCTCCATATCACTGCCGAAACCGCCAACCTCGCTCGCACCCTCGTCGCCGGCGGCGCCGACCTGCTCCTCTGCGCCTCCAACCCCCTTTCCACTCAGGATGACGTCGCTGCCGCTCTGGTCCACGAGTTCGGCATCCCGACCTTCGCCATTAAGGGCGAAGACGACGTCAGCTACTACCGCCACATCGCCGCCGCCCTGCAACACCAGCCCAACGTCACCATGGACGATGGCGCCGATCTGGTCTCGGCCATGATCTTTATCGCCCTGGACCGCCTCGACGACCTCCACCCCGAAGTCCGCTCCTGGGCTGCCACCCTCTCCCCCGCCCAGCGCCAGCAAGTCGCCGCCCGCGTCTGCGCCAGCATGGAGGAGACCACCACCGGCGTCATCCGCCTCCGCGCCATGCAGAACGACGGCGTCCTCAAGCTCCCGGTCATCGCCGTCAACGACGCACAGACCAAACACTTCTTCGACAACCGCTACGGCACCGGTCAATCCACCATCGACGGCATCCTCCGCGCCACCGACATCCTCCTGGCCGGTCGCCAGGTCGTCGTCTGCGGCTACGGCTGGTGCGGCAAGGGCGTCGCCCTCCGCGCGCGTGGCATGGGCGCCCACGTCATCGTCACTGAGGTCGACCCCATCCGCGCCCTCGAGGCCGCCATGGACGGCTTCCAGGTCATGCCCATTGCCGAGGCCGCCCCCCGCGGCGACCTGTTCATCACCGTCACCGGCGACATCCACGTCATCCGCAAGGAACACTTCCAGCTCATGAAGGATGGCGCTATGCTCTGCAACTCCGGCCACTTCAACCACGAACTGGCCCTCGACGACCTCGCCGCCCTGGCCCGCTCCACCACCAAGGACGTTAAGCCCTTCGTCGACGAGTTCACCCTCCCCGACGGCCGCCGCCTCTACGTCCTCGGCGAAGGCCGCCTGATCAACCTCGCCGCCGCCCACGGCCACCCCGCCAGCGTCATGGACATGTCCTTCGCCGCCCAGGCCCTGGCCACTGAATGGGCCGTCCGCCACAAGGGGACCCTCGAACACAAAGTCCACAACGTCCCCAAAGAGGTCGACGAGTTCGTCGCCCGGCTCAAGCTCCAAACCATGGGCATCCAGATCGACACTCTCACCGACGAACAGGCCAAATACCTCCAGAGTTGGGAGCTGGGCACCTGAGATCGGTCGATTCCTGACGATCGATTGGCAAGTGCCGGTCCTAGGGGCCGCTCACTTGCCTTGAGACGGCATCCCTGGTGGTTGCGGCCGTGGTTGGGCGCGACCGCCGGTTGCGGTCCTCTCGATCGAGCGAAACGCCCTGGTGGCGCCGTTAGCCGGTTTGAGACTCTGAGCCGGCCGCCCCCAGGGCCGTGTCGTGTTTCTTCGTCTTTCCGCGAACACGACTTCCATTACGATACCTACCGGCAAAGCCCGATCCCACGCGGCTGAGGAGGAGGCGCGTCCATGTGCGGCATCGTCGGTTACACCGGCCATGAGTCGGCCGCCTCAGTCCTGCTTGCCGGCTTGCGGCGGCTTGAGTACCGGGGCTACGACAGCACCGGCATCGCCTCACTCCACGACGGCCGCCTCCACCTCCGCAAGCTCGCCGGCCGGGTCCGGCGGCTCGAGGAGGCCCTCGCCGAGTCGCCCATCCCCGGCGCCTGCGGTATCGGCCATACCCGCTGGGCCACCCACGGTCCCCCCAGCGACATCAACGCCCACCCTCACCTCGGCGGTGAGGGCGAAGTGGCCGTCGTCCACAACGGCGTCATCGAAAATCACGACGCCCTCCGCGCCGAGCTTTCCGCCGACGGCTTCACCTTCCAGTCTCAGACCGACACCGAGGTCATCGCCCACCTGATCGCCCGCGAACTCCGCCTCCTCCGCGACCCGCAGATCCCCCGAGCCGACCTCCTGCTCAACGCCGTGCTCCGCGCTCTACCCCGGCTCGAGGGAACCTACGGCCTGGCAATCCTCCACCGCGACAGCCCCGGCCTGATCGTCGCCGCACGCCAGGGCAGCCCCCTCGTCGTCGGCGTCGGCGAGCACGAACACCTCCTGGCCAGCGACGCCACCGCCATCGCCCCTCACACCCGCCAGGTCGTCTTCCTCGAAGACGGCGAAGTCGTCCGCCTCACCCCGGACTCGCTCCAGATCGCCCACGTCAACCGCGGTCCAGTCACCCCGCGGATCGACCGCATCGACTGGGCCCCCGACGCCGCCGAACTCGGCCCCCACGACCATTACATGCAAAAGGAAATCCGCGAACAGCCCGAAACCCTCCGCAACGCCTGCCGCGGCCGGCTCCGCCGCGACCAGGCCACCGCCGTCCTCGGCGGACTCAACCTCACCCCACGCCAGGTCCGACACATCCGCCGCATCGTCTTCGCCGCCTGCGGCACAAGCTGGCACGCCGCCCTGGTCGGCGAATACCTCATCGAACGCCTGGCTCGCCTCCCCGTCGAGGTCGAATACGCCAGTGAATTCCGCTACCGCAACCCACCCCTCGACGACCGTACGCTCGTCTTCGTCCTCAGCCAAAGCGGCGAAACCGCCGACACCCTCGGCGCCCTACACGAGGCCAAACGCCGCGGCTTCCCCACCCGCGCCATCGTCAACACCGTCGGCAGCTCCATCGCCCGCGCCGCCGACGGCGGCATCTACCTCCACGCCGGCCCCGAAATCGGCGTCGCCAGCACCAAGGCCTTCTCCGCTCAGGTCGCTGTCCTCGCCCTCCTTGCCCTCTACTTCGGGCGCATCCGCGGCTTGCCCTTCGTCGACGGCCTCGCCGCACTCGAGGCCCTCGAATTCGCCCCCGAGGCCATGGCCCAGGCCCTCCAGACCGAACCCCTCGTCCGCGACGCCGCCTCCCGCTTCCAATCTACCCGCAGCGCCCTGTTCCTCGGACGCGACCTGCTCTATCCCGTCGCCCTCGAAGGGGCCCTCAAACTGAAGGAAATCAGCTACATCCACGCCGAGGGCTACCCCACAGCCGAAATGAAACACGGGCCCATCGCCCTCATCGACCCCGAAACCCCCACCGTCTTCGTCGCCCCCCGCGGTCCCCTCCACGCCAAAACCCTCTCCAACATCGCCGAGGTCAAGGCCCGCGGTGGCCCAATCCTGGCCGTCGGCACCCAAGGCGACGCCGAACTTCAACGCCTCGCCGACGTCTTCCTGCCCGTCCCCGACGTCCCGGAACTGATCCAGCCCCTGGTCGCCGTCGCCCCCCTCCAACTACTCGCCTACCACGTCGCCCGGCTTCGCGGTTGCGACATCGACAAACCCCGCAACCTTGCCAAAAGCGTCACCGTCGAGTGAGCCAACCCGCCGCACCCCCCCCCTTCGACCCCGCCCCGCCAGCGACTGCGGCGCGACCGTCTCAACCAGCTTGCACCTACCCTCTCCCGTCTCTCCCCACCACCACCCAGAATGCCTCTCGACCACAGAGCCTTAACCCTCCAGGCCAACCCCCAACGGCCCGTCTGGCGCCTTCCCCAGGCCTCCGGCGACCTCGCGCAACGGCTCCCGGCCCCGAGACCGCTGCTGGCCCGCCTAGCCCGCCTTGGCGTACGGACTCTGCGGGTAGAGTTGCCTGAGCCGGGCCCGCACCTCGGCCGCCCGAGCATCCTGCTTCAGCTCAGTCCAAAGCTCGGCGATCTGAGCCAACGCGCGGGCATGTTGGTCCCGAGCCCCGTCGTAGAGCACATCCGTCTTCAAATAGGCAATGAGCGCGTCCTTGGGACGACCCGCCGCACGCAGGCAATCGCCGAGCATATTGTGCGCTTCGGCCTGAATCGCATCGTCCTCCGGATCCGACTCGGCGATCACTCGCTGCACGACCGCCTCCGCCTCGGCAAACCGTCGGGTCGCCACCAGACTCTCAGCCTTCGCCAAAATGGCCTCCCGGGCCTGGGCTGACCCGGCCGGTGCCGCCGCCACCAGCGCGTCCAGCGCAGCGATCGACCCCTCGTGATCTCCCTTGCGGGCCATCACCCGCGCTTCCAGCACCGCCGCACGACCCGCCGCCCACGGAACTCGTGCCTTCAGATCCGCCAACACCGCCGCCGCCCGCTCGGTATCTCCCTGCGCTAGGCTGAGCCGGGCCAGGGTCAGCAACGCCGAACCCAACTGCCGGGCATTGGGCTGCGTGCGAACAAACTCCTCGAGAGCCTTGATCGCCTCGCCCGCACGCGCCGAGTCCACCAGCCCCAACTCCGCCAACGCCGCCGCCCGGCCATACTGGGCCGCTCGCTCCAGATTGGCCTTGCCTTTCGCCTCCGCAGCCGCCTTCCCAAATAACTCCGCCGCCTCTTGCAAATTGCCAGCCCCCAGCCGCGACTCGGCCAGCGCAAAACTCGGCGGCACTCCGTCATAGGTCACCTGGTCGATCTGATCCACGGGTATCGTCTGCTCCGGACCAACCGCCGGCTTGATTCTCACCTCCAGCGGCGACTCCGACACAATCGTCCCGCTGATCTGTCCACCCGAGACCTTGACCGTCGAACCCGTAATCAGACGCACCACGTCGGCGCGCCCCACGACCGCCAGCCCCACCACCAACAGCGTCGAGCCTGCAACAGCCAGCGCGCGGGTCATCATCGTCTCTGTTCCCCATCCCCAAACCGTCGGTCAACCGCCCAAACGCTTCAACGCCTGCTCATACCGGGACTTCATCGCCGGCGTGCCCACCGAAGGCGTCAGCGTCATCACGCCCCGCAGCGTCTTGATCGCTTCGGCCTTCTGGCCCAGCCCTTCCAGCGCGGTGGCCACGTGAAGCCAGGCTTCAAACAGTTCGGGACGCTTCGGACTCGCCTGGTTCAGCCGCGTCGCCAGATTTCTCCAATACCTTAGACTGGCTTCCCAGGCCGCCCGATCGCCCCCTCGCCGCGCCCGATCCTCCAACACCAGCCCTTGCTCGAGCAACGCCTCGAGCATCCGCGGATTCTCGCTCACCAGTTGCTGGACCAGCTCCCAGGCTCGATCCAGCTCGCCCTGCTGCCGCAGCGCCGAAACCAGCTTCAGCCGGGTCCGCAAGATCCGCGCCGCCGCATCCGGCCGGTCCGTGAACGGCTTCTCCTGGGCGACCGTCTTCAACACACGTTCAAACACCTCCGCAGCTTCCTTCGGCATCTTCAGGTCGAGCATCGACTCCCCGGCCCACTGAAGCGAATCGTAGCTCTGTCCCGCCCGGCTACCGGCCAGCGCCGTCAGAAACTGCCGATACGCATCCTGCGTCTTCCGGTACGCCGCCGGATTGTTGGCCTTCTCCAGCCGCTCCAACTCCGCCTGCAGCGACCGCCCCAGCTCAAAGTAAAGCTGCGTCAACGACGCCCGCGACGGCGCCACCGACTCCAACACGCTCATCAGCTCGATCGCCTGGTTCGGCTGACCGGCGGCCAGATGCGCCCGGAGCAAAATCGTCAGACTACCCGCGTAGAGCGGAACCGCCTCCGCCGCCGGCGGCGCGGCACGCAACGCCTCCGCGATCGGCTCCAGCAGCGCAATCGCCTCGGAGGGCCGCCCCGTGGCGCGCAGGATCTCCGCCATCGCGTTGGCATTGGTGATCCGATCCGGATCGGTCGTCGGTACGCCGGCCTCGTCCCGCGCCCGTAGCGCCGCGGCGACAATCTCCTCGGCCCTCTTTGCTTCGGCGTCGGCCTCAGCCGCCTTACCCTCGTCGCGAAGCCGCTGCGCCAACCGCCAGTGCGCATCGCCCGCCTTGACCCGCGCGTTCAGGTAACCGGGCGATCCCTCACGCACTTCCTCAAAAACCGCCGCAGCCTCGGCATACTCGCCCCGACCCAGATAGATCTCCCCCAGCGTCGAGCGGGCACTGTCGGCTTCCGGACTTTCCGGCCAGGTCGCCGCCGTATACTGGGCCAGGTCGATCATCCGCTCCAGATCACTGGCCCGATCGACCTGGGTAAACGTGTTATACGCCTGCGTTAGCGACGCCAGGCCAATTTCGGCCGCCTTGGCCGCCAACCCCCCTTCCCGATACCGGCGGGCCAGATGCTCGGCCAGAACCGCCGCCTCGTAGTAGCGGTCCGACGCATAGTAGACATAGGCCAGATAGTACCGGGCACGGTTGACCTTCTCCAACTCACGCGAACGCTTGGCCCGCCGGATCGCCTGCTTGAGCAGCGCCTCGGCCAGACCCCAGTCGTGGGTCGAGATCGCCGTGTCGGCCTGACTCATCGCATCCTCATAGCTGAGGTTGGCGACTTGGTTAGCCCGCCGCGCCGACCGCTCCTGGTACTTCTGCAGCAGCTTCAACGCCTCCGGCTTGTGGGGCGAGTAGTAGCGGACCACCTCCGTGAGCCGATCCACGGCTGCCCGGATCGCCTGTTCCCGCTCGGACGGGTTCATCCCCTCCAACTGGGCCAGAATCGCCCGAGCCATCTCCAACTGAACCCCCAGCCCCTCCTCGGTCGTGCGGTGCTGGGGATTGGCCTGGAGCCAGCGGGCCGCCTCGTCGACCGCCAACGCATGCTCGCCCCGCTTGTTGATGACGATGATCCGGAAAAAGCCGACCTGCCGCTGAAGATCTCGAACCCGCGGGTCGGTGTGGTCCATCAGCTCGTTGTAGATGCCCATCGCCGGGCCCAGCTCGCCCTTCTCCTCCAGGCTCTTGGCCTGCAACATCCGCGCATGCAGTCCGGCCAACTGGGTGCGGTATCTTTCGTAAAGGTCCTTGAACCGGGCCGCGGCTTGGTCCAAGAGCCGGTCCCGCTCGGCCGAGCCGGGCGGGTAGGTCTGCGCCTCCTCGTAATCAACGATCGCCCGCTGAAGCTGGTCGTCCATCAACGCCGTGTGGGCGCGATCGCGGGCAGCGCGGCGGGGGTCTCCCTCGGGAATAAACTTGGGAAAGGCGTCGTAGGCCGCCTTGAGACGCCCCTCCGCGGCGTCGTAGGCCGTCCGCGCCTCGGCAAACGCCGCCCGCGCCGCATTCAATCGCGCCTGGCGTTCCAATTGTCCGGACGGAATCTCGCGGCCCTCTTCGTCCACCGTCCGGACTTCGTTGGCCTGAAGCAACGCCGTATGGCCTCGCTCCACATACAGCCGCGCCAGCTGCACCAACGCCTCCGACGTCAATCGGTGATCCGGATAGGCCCGCACAAACCCATCCAGCTCCTGCCGCGCCTGTTCCAGAATCACCTGACGGCGGTCCAGGTCGGCCGTGGCCGTCGCCTCCTCCAGCCGGCCCCGGCCCAACTCGTACCGCAACGCCCCCCGCAACGCCTCCGGCAGCCCATCCTGCTTCAGCAAACCCTGGACATACTCCGGAGCCAGATCGAAGTAACCGCGCTCGCGGAGCCCCTGCACAAACCGCAGTTCCCGATCCCACTCAGGAGGGAGCTCAGAGTCCTGACCCGGGGCCGCCGCCATCGCGACCAGCACCAGGGCAGCCGCCGCAAACCCATGCTGGCCACGCATCGCTCCTCCTCAACTCCGGGCCGCGCACGCCCGCTCGACGGGGCGGCTGCACCTGGGGCGGACGCCCGTTTCAAACCTCCTCACGGCTCGCCCCGCGATCCAGTCGAGCGTGAGGATCAGCCGCCGAAAAACTACCCTCTGGGTGAATCTACGACCGCTTGGCGCGGGTCGTCAAGCCGCGCCGGCTTGCCACTCGGGCCTTCCGCTCCCAACCGCTCGATCCTGTCGCCGCGGCGGCCTCCCGGCCAATTCGTCGGGGACTTAGAGCGACCCTCCCCGACAACCTCGGCCCGTTGCGCCTTGTGGCGAGCAGACCCGACCTGCATCCTGTCTGAGTCGAACGTTCCGATCCGATTCGGCGTGTTCCCGCGAGGCCTGAATGTCCCGCTTTTTCAAGTATAAGTCACTCGAATCGCTGGTCGCCGCCGCGCGTGCAGCCGGTTGGGACGAGCCGATTGTCGCCGACCCGGCGCGGCTGCTCGAGCCAACCGTTGTGGGTAGCCGGACCGTCGGCAACCGCCTCTGTATCCAGCCAATGGAAGGCTGCGACGGCGAACTCGACGGCTCGCCCGGCCCCCTGACCCTCCGCCGCTACCAGCGCTTCGGCGCAGGTGGCGCCAAGCTGATCTGGGGCGAAGCCGCGGCCGTCGTCCCCGAGGGCCGAGCCAATCCCCGCCAACTGGTGATCAACGCCCACACGGCCGACGCGCTCGGGCGGTTGCTCGAGACCTGCCGCGCCGCCCACCAGGACGCCTTCGGCTCGACCGACGACCTCCTGGTCGGCATCCAACTGACCCACTCCGGCCGCTACAGCCATCCTCGCCCCCACCTGGTCCAACACGACCCCCTGCTCGATCGCCGGACCATCGTCGATCGCGCCACCGGCCAGCGCGCCGATGCATCGACCCCCCTGCTCTCCGACGACGACCTCAAACGGCTCCAGGATCACTACGTCGCTGCCGCCCGGATCGCGGCCCGGCTCGGCTTCGACTTCATCGACCTCAAACAGTGCCACCGCTATCTGCTCAACGAGCTGCTCGCTGCGCGGACCCGCCCGGGGCCATTCGGCGGATCGTTTGAGAACCGGACCCGATTCGCCCGCGAAGTTTTCGAGCGGATCGGCAGCGAGTGCCCGGGCCTGATCCGCGCCACCCGCCTCAACCTTTTCGACGGCCTGCCGTTTGCCCCCGGCCCGGACGGCACCGCTCACGCCGAGACCGCGCCGGGTGCCTGGGCCGCGACCTGGGGGACGGCGGCCCACGATCCCATGACGCCCGACCTGACCGAGCCGCTGGCCTATCTCGGAATCCTCCGCGGGCTGGGCGTCTCGCTGGTCAACGCGTCGCTGGGCAACCCCTACGCCAGCCCGCATCTGCTCCGACCGTTCGAATACCCCCCGCCGGACGGATACGAAACGCCCGAGCATCCCCTCGAAGGGGTCCGACGTCATCTCCGACTGACCGCGATGGTCCAGCACGCCTACCCGGACCTCCCCATCGTCGGGTCGGGCTATAGCTGGCTCCAGGCGTACGCGCTCCACGTCGGCGCGGCGTCGGTGGTCGCCGGGCGAACGACCTTCGTCGGCCTGGGCCGGGCCGCTCTGGCTCAGCCCGACTTTGGATGCCGGCTGATCCAGGGGCTGGCCCTGGACCCGAGGCGAGTCTGCCGGACCTTTAGCTACTGCACAGCTCTGATGCGCTCCAAACACAACGAAATGGGCCAATTCCCCACCGGCTGCCCGCCCTTCGATAAAGAAACCTATGGGCCGATCTGGGACCAGGCACGCCGCCAAAGCCCCGAGCTCCGGCTCGGAAAGACCCCGACCCCGGCGACCAGCTCACCCGCGAATCCCCCGACCCATCCGTGATTCGGACGAACGAGCCGCGCGCGATCGTGCCCACGCAGTCATCGAACTTGAACCCATCTTCGACGCCCGAAGCCGGGCCAGCCGGCCGCAGCGGCTCGACTCGCGGCCACCAGCCCCACCTTCAATGACGTTTCATCGTATCATATACATAAAAATATGATTAATCAGATATGTACCTGACGTCGTTCGGGTGGCTAATGGCCTCAATCAGTCGCAAAGAGATTCGGCGGCTCTGGAGGGCTCGGCGAGGATCGCCACACCGGCCCCGAGAGCGGCTCGCCGCCGGGATCGGCATCGCTCGCCGTGGCCGCCGGCCGGCTTACCCGGACCCGCTTCGCTGCGACCCATCCGCCTACCCCGGGATCGGTCCTGGCGGCTCGTTTGCGGGGCGTGTTCCGTCGCGGGTGCGGGGCCGGGGCCGAGCCTCAAGCACCCTCGACGATCGAGTCGAAGACCCGAACGCGCGCCCAGTTGGCCTTCTGCTCGGCGATGAACTGGTCGTGCCGAGGGGCGGTCTGGTAGGCGTCGTGGCTGGCCTTGGAGTCGAAGACCAGGTGCAGGGCGACGTCAAAGTCCCGGTCGTTGACCTCACGGCACAACTCAGCGCACAGCGTGCCGCAGGCAAAAAAGACCGTACCCGGATGGCCCGTCAAGTACCGGCGGCAGGCCTCAACCAGGGCCGCTTTGGCCGCCTCCGAGCGGTCATGAAGCGTGAAATAGACGTTGTGGGCCAGCATGTCGAAAACCACCTGTCGATGGGGGATGCGGTCGAACCAGCCCTAGCAGGATGAAACCGGGCGGCTCATCCGGTCAACCCCGCGGCGGCCCCGACCCCCGCACACCTGACCGCCCTCCTCCCCCAGCCCAACACCCCTCGCCCCACCACCCCCACCGCGCTCAACCACCTCCCACCCCGCCGCAGGCCGACCCGCGTCGTGGCCTTGCCGGACAGACCGATGCTGGCGATAATACCTACCGTTCGGTAAGTCCATATCGGGGATCTTACCGTTTGGGTGGGAGCTTAGGGGGGTAGAGTGCCGGTGGTGGGTTCGGGGGCGACGGATCCGGTGGCTTCGGAGGAGCTGGCGCCGATTGCGCGGCATATTGCGCGGGAGGCGGCGCGGCTGTTTGCGGCGCGAGGTTACGACGCGACCAGCGTGCGCGAGATTGTCGAGGCCGCCGGCGTCACCAAGCCAACGATGTACTACTATTTTGGCAGCAAGGAGGGGCTTGCCGAAGCGTTGGTGACGGCGCCGCTGGATGGGTTGTGCGATCGGATGCGGTCGATTCTCGACCGCGAGGGCGAACCGCGGCGGATGCTGGCGCGTCTGATCGAGGCCAATTTTGAGTTTGTGCGTCAGGATCCCGACCGGGGGCGTTTCATCTATGGGCTGTTTTTTGGTCCGCTCGGTTCGGGTCTGGCGTCTGAGCTAGCGCGGTTTGCCGAGCGGATTGAGGCGCTTTGGGATGAAGCGATGGGCCGATTTGTCGCGGCGGGGCTGATCGACCGGTCGCGGGTCCGCGGGGCGGTGGCGGCGCTGCGTGGGCTGGTGATCGTGCACACGATCGAATTTCTCTATCGCGGGACCGAATTGGGGCCGGGGCTGCCGGCCCGACTGGTTGCAGACCTGCTCGAAGGGTTTGCAAGGCGGGAGGCACACCGATGAGGCGGGGGCTTGGCGTCGTGGCGGCGCTGTGTGTGGCGGGTGGCGTGACCGGTTGTGGTCATCATGCGGACCCGAGCCACGACGTCTCCGGTCCCAAGGCTCCGGAGGCCGTGGCCGTGACGGTCACGCCGCTGGAGCGGCGCCCCGTGGAGCAAACGGTCAACGTGGAGGGGAACCTCAAAGCCTGGGATGAAGTCACCGTCAGCGCCAAGAAGGGTGGACGGGTGCTCAAAATCCACCACGACATGGGCGACCTGGTGGCTCCGGGCGCCGTCTTGGTGGAACTCGACCCGATCGATGCGCAGTTGGCCCGGACCCAGGCCGAGGCGCGCTATCTGGCCGAGCTGTCCAAACTCGGCATCACCCGTGAGCAGGCCGAGCGGGTTCTGGCCACCTACGGATTTAGCGAGGAGATCTATCGCGGGGAGGAAGCCAGCAAGGTGATCGAGCAGTTGCCAGCCACCCAGCAGGCCAAGGCCACGCTGGAAAAGGCGGCCAACGAATTGGCCCGGCAGGAAGGTCTGTATGCGCGAGGCGTGGGGACTTTGCAAGACCTGCAAAACGCCCAGAAGGACTACGAGGCGGCCAGCGCCGCGTTGGGCAACGTTCGGCTCTCGGCCCAGTCAACCGTGGCCAACGCCCTGACGTCTCGCGCCGCCCTGGCGATCGCCGAGCAAGACCTGCGGGAGATGACGATCTCGGCCCCGACGCCGGCCACGCTACCAGAGGGCCGCACCCGCGCCGAGGAGCTTCGCTACGCGGTGACCCGTCGGAGCGTCCACGAAGGCCAGCTCATCAAGGACGGCGAAGCGGTGATGGATCTGGTCATCGACGATCCGATTCGGGTCTGGGTCAGCGTTCCCGAGCGGTTTCGGCCCGAAATTGCGGTGGGGCAGACGATCAAGCTCGAAGCGCAGGCTCGACCGGGCGAAGTGTTTGTGGGCCGGGTGTCCCGGATCAACCCGGCGGTCGATCCCTTGAGCCGATCGTTCCAGGTCGAGGCGATCGTCCCCAACGCCGAGGGGAAGCTGCGTCCGGGCGGGTTTGCCAAGGGCGAAATCGTTCTCCGGACCGACGCGCAATCGGTCGTGGTTCCACTTGAGGCCATTTACCGGTTTGCCGGGGTGACGAAGATCTACCTGGTCGAAGACGGCAAGGCGCGCGGCTACCCGGTGCGGGTCGGTCGCGTGACCAAGGGGCTTGCCGCCGTGGTCGGAGACGGGGTCGAGCTGCCGGAAACCGGATCGGTGGTCACAACCGGACAGAGCGTGTTGGCCAAGCTGGCCGAGGCAACACCGGTCGTGATCCGCGAGCCAGAACCCGACCCCACGCCGCCCTCGATCAGGGCCACCGATCCGCCCAGCTCCGGCGAGTAGCCGGCTGCCGGATTGGACCCCGCAGGGCCGGGGTCGAGGTCGATGATCCCAGATCCCAAGATTCCTAGCATCCGAGTCCGAAACCGCTCGAGACTGCCCCCAGTCACCCCCATCGCAACGGCCCCGAGTCCCCGTCTCGCGTTTGGCTCCAGCCCCCCTGGTTACCGATGACTGTCTCCGAAATCTGCATCAAGCGGCCTGTGTTCACCTGGGTGCTCGTGATGATCCCGGTCGTGCTCGGGATTGTGTCCTACGGGCGGCTGGGTGTCGATCTGTTTCCCGACGTGGACTTTCCCGTTTGCTCGGTGACGACCGTTCTGCCGGGAGCCAGCGTCGAGGAGATGGAGACCTCGGTCACCAAGCCGATTGAAGATATCATCAACACGATTTCGGGGATCGAAGAGCTTCGTTCGACGACGAGCGAAGGCGTGTCGGTCATTACGGTCCAGTTTCAGTTGTCCAAGAATGGCGACGTTGGCACCCAGGAGGTGCGCGACAAGATCAGCACGATTCTGGCGGACCTGCCCGAGGGAACCGAGACGCCGATCGTCGACAAGTTTGAAACCGACGCGATGCCCGTGATTACGCTGGCGGTTTCGGGGCGTCGGGATTTTCGCGAGATCACCGAGATTGCCCGGCGGCGGATCAAGGAACGGCTGGAGACGGTCGATGGCGTGGGCGCCGTCAGTCTGGTGGGGGGGCGGACCCGGGCGATCAATGTGGTTGTGGACACGACCAAGCTGGCCGCGTACGGGTTGTCGGTGGCCGATGTGGCCGATGCGCTGCGGCGCCAGAATCTGGAGGTACCGGGGGGCCGGCTCGATCAAGGCTCGCGTGAGCTGGTGGTGCGAACGCTGGGGCGGATCAACACGGCCGAGGAGTTTGACAAGCTGATCGTCGCCAAGCGGGGCGATTACCTGGTTCGGATTCGCGATATCGGGCGCGCCGAGGAAGGCTTCGAGGAGCCGCGGTCGCAGGCACGGCTGGATGGACAGAACGCGGTCAGCCTGGTGATCCAGAAGCAGTCGGGGACCAACACGGTGGCGGTGGCCGACCGGATCTTTGCCCGGCTGGCCGAGATCCGCCCGACGCTACCGCCCGACGTCACCTTTGAGGTGATCCGGGATCAGTCGCGGTTCATTCGGCGGTCGATCGAGGAAGTTCAGTTTCACCTGCTGCTGGCGGGTGTTCTGGTTTCGGCGACAATCCTGCTGTTTATTCGCGACTGGCGGACCACCGTGATCGCCACGCTGGCGATCCCGACCTCAATCATTCCGACGTTTGCGTTCATGAGCCTGATGGGCTTCACGCTCAACAACATCACGATGCTGGCGTTGATTCTGGCAATCGGGATCGTGATCGACGACGCGGTTGTGGTTCATGAGAACATATTTCGCCATATGGAGGAAGACGGCATGGATGCCATGACGGCATCGCGGCTCGGGACCAATGAGATCGCGCTGGCCGTCATGGCGACGAGTCTTTCGCTGATCGTCATTTTTGTGCCGATTGCGTTCATGGGGGGGATCGTCGGCCGGTTCTTCTCGAGCTTTGGCTTGACGGTTGCCTTTGCGGTGGCGATGAGCCTGTTTGTCTCGTTCACCTTGACGCCGATGCTGTGCAGCCGGTTCCTCAAGCTGGAGCCGAAGGAGGCGGGCGGCCACGGCCATACCGCCAAGAGCAAGTCGGGGCTGGTGTATCGGATCATGGAACGGCTCTACGTACTGACCCTGCGCGGCGCGTTGCGGTTCAAGCCGATCGTGCTGGTGCTGACGCTGCTGGTAATCGGCTCGACGGTGCCGATTGGGCAGGTGATGGGCCTCTCGCTGATCCCACGCGACGATCAGAGCGAGTACGAGATCAGCATCCTGGCTCCCGAAGGATATACCCTCGAACAGACCGACAAGATCGTCCGAGATCTGGAACACCGGCTTTGGGGGGTTCGGGGCACGGAGCATGTGATGTCGACGATCGGGTCGATCACGGGAGGGCGTCAGGCGAAAGGTCAGGGCGACGTCACCCGGGCGACGATCTATGTCCGGATCAAGGACCTGGAGCACCGGAATTACTCGCAGTTTGCCGTGCAACAGGAAGCCCGTGCGCTGCTGGCCAACTATCCGGATCTCCGCGCGTCGGTCAACGATGTTTCAGCGTTTCAGGGCGGCCGCCGTCCTCAGATTTTCCAGATGAATCTGTCGGGGCCGGACCTGGATCAGCTCAACGCATTCGCCGAGCGGCTCAAGGAAGGCTTGGCGGCCGAGGGCGGCATTTCCGACCTGGATACCTCGCTCTCGCTCCGCAAGCCGGAAGTGCAGGTGGAAATCGACCGCGAGGCGGCGAGCGACCTGGGTGTGCAGGTGGCCACGATCGCCGACAGCCTGCGGATCCTGGTTGGCGGAATGCCGATCACCAACTTCCGCGACGGCGGGGAACAATACGACGTCTGGCTGAGGGCCTCGGCCTTTGATCGCTCGACGTTCGCCGACCTCGAGCAGATGACCGTCCCCAGCGAAAAGGCCGGTCTGGTCAAACTGGCGAGCGTCGCCCGGCTCAAGGAAGCCAGCGGCCCGACCGAGATCGAGCGGCTCGGCCGCCAGCGGATCGTCACCGTCCTGGGCAACCCCGAGGGAATCCCCCTGGGCGAGGCAGTCAACCGGGCCACCCGCTTGCTCAACCAGATGAACCTGCCGCCAGGCTACGGCTTCGAGGTCTCCGGCCAGGCCAAGACGCTGGGCGAAACGGGCTATTACTTCCTGATCGCCTTTATTTTATCGATTGTGTTTATGTATCTGATTCTGGCAGCGCAGTTTGAAAGCTGGGGCCAGCCGATTGCGATCTTGATGGCTCTGCCGGTCACGATTCCGTTCGGGATGCTCTCGCTGGTCTTGTTCAAGACGCCGATGGACATTTACGCGATGTTCGGTCTGTTCATGCTGGTCGGGATCGTCAAGAAGAATGGGATTCTCCAGGTCGACAAGACCAACCAGAACCGGGCAGCCGGCATGCCGCGCCGCGAGGCGATTCTCGAGGCCAACCAGACCCGGCTGCGGCCAATCCTGATGACGACGGTGATGCTCGTCGCGGCGATGATTCCGATCGCGTTGGGGCAAGGTCCAGGCGCCGGCGCGCGGGCCAGCATGGCCAAAGTGATCATCGGCGGCCAGATGCTCTCGCTGGTTCTGGCCCTGGTGGTGACGCCGGTTTTCTACGAATTGCTCGACGAGGCCAGGGAGTTCGTGCGGCGGCTGGGGCGGCTCATCAAGCGCAGGCCGCCCAGCTCGCGGCAGCGGCCCGGTCCAACCGTCCAGCCGGCCGAAGCCGCCGGCGTGAGCTGACGGCGGTCGCGTTGGGGGCTGGCCTCTGCCGCAGACCCGGCCCGAGACGCCGCCGTGCGATACGTCTCTGGCCGGGACATTCGAGCCAGGCGCGCTTGGGCCAGGGGGGCCGCTCGACGGCCCGCAAGCCCCACCTCGACGCGTCGGCCCCCGATTCCGCACAATAAGAGCCGCGAATCCGGAGACCCTGCCGATGCCTGCACTCCTGGCCTTTGCCCTGCTGCTGCCGACGATCCCTGAGGTTCGGCGTCTGCCGATCGAGTCGTATCGGCTGCCCAACGGTCTGCGGGTTGTGCTCCAGCCCGACCCGAGCGTCCCGCGGGTCGCGGTGGCGGTGGCTTACCATGTCGGCTCACGGGACGAGCGCGTGGGACGCACCGGCTTTGCTCATTTTTTTGAGCATATGATGTTTCGTGGAACAGCGCATGTTCCCAATTTTGATCTACCGCTCCAGGAGGCTGGCGGCTCTGCCAATGCGTTCACGACGGAGGATCTGACGGTTTACCACGAGGTGGTCACGCCCGAGTATCTGGAGCGAGCGTTGTATCTGGAAGCGGATCGGCTGGCCAATCTGCCCTCGGCGTTGGATCAAGAGAAGTTTGACACGGAACGCGAGGTGGTTAAGAACGAGCGTCGCCAGTCGGTGGACAACGTGCCCTACGGCCGCGCCGAGGAGACGCTGGCGGCCTGGCTGTTTCCGGCCGGGCATCCCTACTCCTGGTCGGTGATTGGTTCGCTCGAAGACCTCGATCGAGCGACGCTCGACGATCTCCGCTCGTTCTTCGCAACCCACTACCATCCCGGGAATGCGGCGGTGTGCTTGTCGGGATCGTTCGACCTGGAGCAGGCCAAGCGGTGGATTGCTCAGTATTTTGGGGCGATCCCGGCGGGTGTTGCGAAACCGGCGGCAAAGGCGGCTGTGCCGCCGCGGGTTGAGCGTCGGGTGGAGATCAGCGATCGGGTGACGCTGCCGCGGGTCTATTGGGCGTGGCCGACGGTTGCCGATGAGCATCCGGACGCGGCGGCGTTGGAGTTGCTGGCGGGGGTCTTGGCGGGCAGCGATGCGTCGCGTCTGGAGCAATCGCTCGTGCGTCAGCAGCAAGTCGCCGCTTCGGTGGCCGCGGTGTCGGAGACGCGCGAGATTGCCGGTTTGTTTCAGATTGTCGCGACTCCGGTTGAAGGGGTGGGGACCGAGGCGTTGGAAGCCGCGTTGGCGGCGGAGCTGGAGGGTTTGCGCACCCGTCCGCCGACACCCGATGAACTGCGCCGCGTTCAGGCGTCGGTGGAGAAGGCGACGTACGAGCGGCTTGCCAACCCGCTGTTACGCGCGACGATTCTGGCCATCGGTGCGGTTCAATACGACCGGCCGGAGCGATACCGCGACCGTTTGGAACGTGCCTTGCGGGTCACGCCGGCCGATCTGGAGCGGGTCGCCTCGGCGTATTTGACGCCCGAGAAAGTCGTCCTGGTTGTGCGGCCGGGCGATCACAAGTCGGAGTCGCCGAAGGCGGGGCCTGACCCCGATGCGCCGATGCCGCCCGAATCGGCGCCCCGCGTCCTCGGCGAGGGTGCGCCGGATTGGTCGCGGATGCCCGGGCCTGCGCCGGAACGGGACTTTACGCCCCCGCCGGTCGTTCGCGACCGCCTGAGCAGCGGCCTGGAGATCTGGTTTGTCCGCTGGCCCACGCTGCCGCTGGTCGAGGCGCGGCTCTTTATTCCAGCCGGTTCGGCACACGAGCCACCGGATCAGGCCGGGCTCGCCGAACTGACGGCCCGTCTGGCCCGGCTCGGCACGAAGACCCGTTCGGCCAGCGAGCTGGCCCAGGCCGTCGAGGCCCTCGGCGGCTCCTTCGACACGGACGCCACGCTGGACGAAGCCGTGGTCAGCATCTCGGCCCTGGCACCCAACTTTGAGCCGATTCTCGCGTTGGTGGCCGAGGCACTGACGCATCCCCGCCTGGACCCGGACGACGTGTCTCGGGAGAGGACGCTTCAGGTGCTGGGTCTGAAGCGTGCGGCTGACGACCCGGCTCAGGTGGCGGCCCGGCTGCTGCCGGGGCTGATTTACGGGCGGTCGCATCCATACGGCCGTCCGCCTGGTGGGCGGATCGAGACGGTCGAGCGCTTGACCGTCGACCAGGTGGCCGCCTTCCACCGGGCTTGGTATCGACCGCGCGATGCGGTGCTGGTCGTGGCCGGGGACCTCGAGCCGGACCGGCTGCGAGCGACCCTTGAACGGACGCTCGGAGCCTGGACGAGCGGCTCCCAGGCGTCGACTCCGATCGACCCCCGCCCTGCGGCCGATGCAGGCAGAGCGGGCGTGGTCTATTTGGTGGATCGGCCCGGGGCGGCCCAGACGGTCATCCGCTTGGGCCGGAGCAGCTTCGGCCGCGACGATCCGAGACACTTTGCCGCCGAGTTGGGCAACCGCGCCTTCGGCGGCGATTTCCTCTCGCGGCTCAATCAGAATCTGCGCGAGCGCAACGGGTATACCTACGGGGCAGGAAGCCGGCTGAGCTACTTCCGTCAGGGGGGGAGCTGGACAATCTCGACCAGCGTCCGGACCGATGTGACCGGACCTGCGCTGCAGGAGATCGTGGCGGAGCTGCGTGGCGTCGCTGCGGATGGCGATCGCCCCCTGGCCGAGGCGGAGATTGCCGCCAATCGCCAGGCCGAGGCCCAAAGCTGGCTCGACGGCTTCGGCTCTCCGGCGAGCCTGGTCGGTCTGGTGAGCGACTTTGCGCGTCATCGGCTTTCGCCGGAGGATCTGGCGGAATATCTGCGGCGGCTGCGGTCGGAACCCGACGACGCGATCCGCGCCGCGCTGGCCGAGCTCGCGCAGCCGGATCAGCTTCGGGTGCTCCTGGTTGGGGACCGCGCCCAGATCGAGCCGCAGGTGCGCGCTGCCGGCATGGAGCGTGTGGAAGTGCTGACGACCGAGGGAACGCCAGCGCCGTAGTGCCCGGAGCCGGGAATGCGGAGGGCTGGAGCAGCCGACGAGTCAGCCTGCGTCAGCGGCTGATGACCGCCGCGCGACGTGCTCCCGGATCGTTGCGGACGATGGGCCGGCCGCCCAGGGCGCCGGGACGGCGTGTTTCGGCGACGATCTCGATAAACTCCCGGCGGCTGGACGCCGGGAGTTCGGGCTGGGCCCGAGCGACGGCGGTCGCCCAGTCGGGATAGATTTCTACGAGCCGGGCCATCAACGAAACGAACAATCCCGCCTCGTCGACCTGCTCGCGGAGGACCCGCTCGACGATGGGCCGCAAGGTGGCCGCCACGGCGCGCCAGCCGCGGGAATCGACCTTGGCGAAGACTTCGACCTCGTGGCGAATCCAGGGCTCGCCGGTTTGCTCCTTCCAATAGCTCGAGCGGACGATCAAGACGAGCCGTCCCTCGAGCCGAGGGCCGCCCTTGGGCGCGGCGTATTGCATGTTGCAGAAGAGGACGTGGATCTGAGGCGAGCGGATCAGGTAGTGCCAGACGGCAGTGGTCCCGACGCCGTCCGAACCGGCGTAGGAGTCGGGGCCGATGGGGTGAAGCTCGGCGGGGCTGGCGGCCAGATCTTTCCACAGCGCTAGGGTTAGGACCGGCTCGTTGACCAGCTTGAGGTAGATCCGGGGGTTGGCCGGAAACGTGTCGGGCGCTCCGCGGCGGTGAAAGCTCGGACTCTGGATCACCTCGGCAACCTGGCCCTGATACGCGGGGACGATCTGATGGAGCGGCAAGATCACAGCCGGATCGGTTCGACCGCCCGCAGCACGCGCCACCGGCAAATGGGCCGAGACCCACGCCGACACCATCCCGCCCAGCAGCCGCCGTCGGGTTGGACCGGTGGCTCCGGAATCCTTGCGCGTCATGATCCTACCCCCAGGCCCGCGACAGCCCACGCGTGGGAAGCCGACCTCGCAGCCGCCCCAGCGTCCTCTGGTTAGATCGGCCAGGGCCGGCCCGGAACCACAACGACCCGAGGTGAAGTCGGCAAAAAGCCAGGTGGCTGAGAGGATGCGCAAACTGGGCAAACCGAGCCCCGGGTCGGGGTTGGGGCAACTGGTCTTGTCCGAGTGGCGGCGAACTTTAGGATATCGGCCCGGCAGGCAGGAGCCCTCCAGGGGATTGGGGTGGTTCCGCCGACCGGGCCGATTCGGATCAGTCAGGCGCGATTGACCACCTGAGAGGCATGGAGGCGTGCGATCATGACCGAGCGAGGTCGCGGAAAAGGCTGGGTCCGATGGGTCGGAATCGCGGGCCTGGCCGTGGCAGCGGTGGGTGGGGCGATCTACTTCGGGATGCAACCGCGGGGTGGCCAACCACAGCGCCCTGCCCAACCGGAACCGGCTTCGGCTCAGGCTCTGGGTGTGGATGCCGACGCTCCGCTGGAGCGACTGAGCGAGGGGCTGGCGCGGAGCGACGGAATGGCTCTGGCGATCTATCTGCAACGGCTGACGCCGCCAGCGGATGCGCCGCCGGCGCCGATGAGTGCGGCCGAAAGCCCGGCCTGGTTGGCCTCGCTGGAGTCGCTACGTGCGGGGTTCCCCCGGTTTTCGGCGTATGGTCGGGCCTCGGCTCTGGATGCGGCGAGCCGGCTGCTGGGTCGGTATGCCGTGGTTCCATCGCCGGCTGATTGGCCGACGGCGCTGGGACCGGCGTTTGATTTGTTTGCGGCGGCGTTGTCCGATCAGGACGCGGGCGTGCGGGCGACCGCCGTGCGTGCCATCGGCGGCTTCTGGGGCTGGATGCCCGGTCGCGACCTGTTCACCGCCGAAGTGAAGCATCTGGCCGACTGGAAAGAGGGGCTGTACCAGTTGGCGGTGCGGGCGCTCGCAGATCCGGATGCAACGGTGCGAGTGATGGCCGTGGCCGCCCTGGCGGCGCTGCCGTTGCCGGACCAGGCCGCTCCGGCGGTGGCCGCCGTGCGGGACGAGCATCCCGATGTTCGCTATCAGGTGCTGGCGGGATTCCGCGACCGCCGGGAGCTGCTCGACGAAGAGGCGATCCTGCCGCTGCTATTTGATCCGGTACCGCGAGTGGCTCAGATGGCCGAGACGGTCCTCAAGCATCGTGGTCTGACGCCGGACCAGATCGGTCTGGGCAAGATGGTCGTGCATCCGCTGCCCAAGATGCGGGCCTCGGCGATCACGCTGCTGCGGGAGCGGAGCGACATCGACCCGACGGTCTGGCTCGTCTATCTGTCGCGTGATTCCGACGACGAGGTGCGGGCCGAGGCCGTAGCCGCGCTGGCCGAGAACCCGACCCTCGAAGCGCGGGAACGGCTGGCCGAGATCGCGGCCACCGACGCATCGCCGACGATCCGCGAGGCGGCCGCTCGTGCCGGCCAGCCCTCGGACCGGGGCACGATTGAAACGACGGCACTTCCGCCCCTGCCCGGCTCGACCAGTCTCAACCCCCGGGCCAACTAAGCGGAGCGCTCGGCCAGATCAGCACAATCGAGGGGTGCAGGGACGATGCCTGCACCCCTGGTCGTTTGTGTGGACGAGTCGTCGGCGCGTCAGCCGGAGGCCCGAGCCGATGGCGGCGGCTCGGCTGGCAAGGGTTGGTGTGAGGGGCGGAAGTTCGCTCAATGGAGCGGGAGGTCTGAGCTGCAGGTTCCGTAGGCTTGGGCGCGGTCCTCGTCGCGGGGGAGGAATTTGGACCCGAGCAGGAAGCAGAGGCTGCCGATCAGCAGGACGGGGACGATCAGGAGCATGCCGGCGGTGATGTTGGCCAGATGGTGGCCGTCGGAGACGGGCAGGGCGCCGAGGCCCTCGAAGAATCGGCCGAGCGGCGAAGCGCGGCCGGCCTCGGTCCCGAGCCGGTCGGCAAACCAGCCGATCAGGGGCGGGGATGGGATGTCGCCGAAGAGGTGGAGGAGGAAGATGCTCACGGCGTAGCCGACGGCGCGTTGAGGACCGGGGACCACGTTGGCGGTGACCGTGTTGCAGGGACCGAGGCAGGAGGCCATGAGCACGCTGGCGACGGTCAGCAGGCCGAGCGAGACATAGGTGTCGGGAGCCAGCAAGCCGAGGGCGCCGATGGGCACGGCGCAGAGAACGGCCAAAGCCGCCCAGAGCAGGTAAGCGCGGCGGTTGCGGCGTCGCCACCATTCGGGCAGCCACATGCCGATCAGCACGCCCACGAGGCCGGCCCCGGCCAGGGCCAGGCCGAGCCAGACCTTGTCGCGGGGAGCGGTGCGATGGACCTGCTCGAAATAGGTGGGAAACCAGTTGCCGAAGGCGCCGGTTGTGAAGGTGACGGCGGCCATACCGGCAGTATTGAGCAGGTAGCTGGGCGTGCGGAGGAGGGAGAGATAGCCGGCCAGACCGGATTGGGGTCGCGCGGTCGGGTCGGAGCCTCGGACGGCGGTCACGGCCTGGGCGGCGTCGTCGCCGCTGGCGGTGGTTGCCTGGATATCGGCCTGTGGGGTGTCGGCTGGCTCGAGGCGTGTATCGGAGGCGCCTCGGGGCGGGTCGCGCATCATCAGTCCGAGCGCGGCCAGGATCAGCCCCGGCAGGCCCACCACCCAGAAGGCGGCGCGCCAGCCGACGAACTGTTCGGCGATGGCGCCAAGACCCAGTGCGGTGGCTGTGGAGCGAATCGCGTCAGCGTGGTCGGTGGCCAGTCCCTCCATCAGGCCGCCGACGCCATAGCCGACGGCCGTGCCGACCGGCAGCGCCAGATAGAAGATCCCCATCACCTTGCCGCGGCGATCGGGGGCGAAAAAGTCGGCCAGCAGGGTGGGCGCGACGACGCCGTAGCTGGCCTCGCCGATTCCCAGGAAGGCCCGTGCCAGGAACATCTGGTTGAACGTTGCGGCGAAGGCCGTGGCGACGGTCGCCAGACTCCAAAGCCCGACGCCGAAGGCCAACAACCGGCGTCGATCCTGGCGGTCGCCGAGCCATCCCATGATCGGTGAGACCAGGGTGTAGACGACCATGAACGAGGCGCTCAGGGTCCCGAACTGGGCCTTGGAGAGCTTCAGGTCGCGGGTGATGGCCGGTCCGACCGCCGCGAAGACGTAACGATCGACGTAATTGACCAGATTCATCGAGAACAGGACCACCAGCGCAAACAGCGCGCCTCGGACCAGCGGCGACGGGGGTGAGGGCGCGGCCGAACCGCGCGCGATGGTTCCGGGTGCTGGGGTGGTCATGCGGGCTGGCGTCTCTGGGGCTTGCCGGTCGAGGCAGGGCCGCCGAATCTCCCCTCGGAGCCGGGGCCGAAACGTCCCCTTTATACCGCCCATGCGCACGGCTTGGCGAGAACTGGGTGGGGCATTTCGCCGGGGATCGCCGGGTGGAGCCGGCGGGCGGTGGGAACCTCAGGCCGGCGCTACTGCCGGAGCCGACAGGTTCGATCGGCTTCAGGCCAGCGCCGCGGGGCCGCTCAGTCGAACCGCCCACGGGTCGAGACCCGAGGGGGCGGCTCTCGATCAAGGTCCGGTTCGTCGAGGTCAAATTCGTCGAGTGGGCGGTCTCGATCGGACGGAGCGGGTCGGCGGGGGGCCGGACGCACGGATTCTCGGACCGGCTCGACATCCAGGAAGACCAGCAACTCGGTATCGGTGGGAACCATGCCGGGAACTCGGAGATTCAGGAATCCGGCCTTTTCCTGAAGGATGCCCGGGGTGATGCCGGCAGCAATGAGCAAGGTGCGGCCGAGCGGCCATTGATCGACAATCTGATTGAGCCGGGTTTCGCTGGCCTCGGGCACGTCGATGGTGACGTCGGTCGGACCGACTTCGCGTTGAGCCATCACTTTGGTCCGAATCAGCCGGCGGATGGTCGTGGAGCGGAGGTCGATCGCGGCGTCGAGGGCATCGCCGTCGTAGGTCAGGAGCGGGCTAAAGCGAAGCGTCACCCCCTCCTTGAGCTTGTCGGCCCGGGGCTGCTGGCCGGCTCCGGTGGCTCCTTCGCTTTGGAGTCCGGAGACGTAGTCGATCAGATCGGCGGTCTCCATGGTCATCGTCTGGCCGTTCATCATCCGCACGGTCTTGTCGGCCAGGAGACGGAAGCCCTGATAGAGCTGCATCTGGGAGCGGATCAGGTTGGCTTCGTCGGGGGTGACGGTCCAGAGCTGCTGGCCCTGGGGACCGGTGCCAATGCGCTTGAGTCGACCGTGGACGGCGTAGCGCCAGCGTGGGTCCTGGGCCGTGACGAACCGGACACGGACCGACAACACGTCGGCCGTGGCCCGGGTGAACCGTTCCACGTAGTCCTGGACGATGTCGAGCACGCGGGCGTTGTGATAGGCCCGCAGTTGTGCCCGACCGGCGGACAGGACGGCGATCCGGTCGCCGTGCCAGATGGCCGAGCCAGTCCGCCGAAAGATCCATTCGACGATGGCGTTCTGGGGGCGTGGGTTTTCGGCGCTGGCGGCGCGGCTGGTGTAGCGGGCGATGTCGAAGGAGCGCCAGCTATGACCGGTCTCGGTGCCGAAGTTTGCCGGAGGGACGTCGAGGTTGTCGACGGCGGGCGTGCGGTCAGGATCGCCGAGCGGCTCGCCATCGATCCGCAGGGAATCGTCGGCGGTGCTGGTCCGCCGCGGACGCGGCAGATCGTCAACCGGCCGGCGGGCCGACCGGCCGAAGTCGTCCTGGGCAGTTGCGGCGGCCGGCCAGAGCGCGCCCGGCCCCAGCAGGCCAAGCTTCAAGGCGTGGCGACGATTCATGCCAGGGGCCTCCCTGCCCAACAGCCGCGTCTGGGGCCCTCGCCGAGCCGTGCGGTCCCAGGTCCCAACGGCGGATCCTCCGCCAACTTGAGGCGGACTCTAGCCGAGCTGCTCGAATTGCTCAAGACGAGCCTGGTCCTGATCCGAAGCGGATCTCCCGAGCCATCCGGCGGCGACGACGCCTGGTTCGGCGGACGGGAAAAGGGGTCGTGGGGGTGGCCGGAAGCGGCGGGAGGCAGCGCGGCGGCGAACCGGAGCCGACCTGCCGGCAGCGAGGGTGTGGCGATCCCTAGGCGTAGCGGCCGATCAAGAGGCTGGCGTTGTGTCCGCCGAAGCCAAAACTGTTGGACATCACCCGGTCGACGCGCACTTCGCGGGGCTGATGAGGGACGTAGTCGAGGTCACACTCGGGGTCGGGCGTGTCGAGATTGATCGTGGGGGGGATGACGCCCCGGTGGATGGCGAGGGCCGCGGCGACCAGTTCCACGCCGCCGGAGGCACCGAGCAGGTGGCCGAGTTGGCTTTTGGTGCTGGAGACCATCAGTTTCCTGGCATGGGGGCCGAAGACGGCCTTCATGGCGCGGGTTTCGGCCAGGTCGCCCAGCGGGGTGCTGGTCCCGTGGGCGTTGATATAGTCGACGGCGTCGGGCGGGCACTGAGCCTGGTCGAGGCAGTTGCGCATGGCGCGGGCGGCGCCACGGCCGTCTTCGTCCGGGGCGGTGATGTGGGAACCGTCGGCCGACATGCCGTAGCCCAGCATTTCCGCGTAGATCCGCGCGCCCCGCGCTCGGGCCGCGGATTCCTCCTCGAGGATCAGGATGCCGGCTCCCTCGGCCAGGACGAAGCCGTCGCGGTCGCGGTCAAATGGCCGACTGGCGCGTTCGGGGGCGTCGTTGCGGGTCGAGAGGGCGCGCATCGAGGCGAAGCCGCCCAGGCCCATGGGCGTGATCGCGGCCTCGGAGCCGCCGGTGATCATCACGTCGGCGTAGCCGTCGCGGATCAGTTCAAAGGCGTCGCCGATGGCGTTGGCGGCGCTGGCGCAGGCCGTGGCCACAGCCGAGGTGGGGCCCTTGAGGCCGTAGCGAATCGAAACCTGCCCGCTGGCGGCGTTGACCATCAGTTTGGGGATGGTGAACGGGCTGATCCGCGACGGCCCCTTTTCGAGCAGGTTTCGGTGTTGCTCCTCGAACTCGTTGAGGCCGCCGATCCCGGAGCCGATCAGGACTCCGATCCGGTACGGCTCGTGGCGTTGGAAGTCGATGCCGGAATCGACGACCGCAGATTCGGCAGCAACGAGGGCGAACTGAGCAAACCGATCCAGGCGGCGGGCTTCCTTGGCGCCGAAATGGGCGTCGGGATCCCAGTTCTGGACCTGGCCGCCGAAATGGACCTTGAAGTCGGTGGTGTCGAAGAGGGTCAGAGGCCCGACTCCGGAACGGCCGGCGAGCAAGGCCGACCAGTAATCCTCGAGGCGGGTGCCCAGGGCCGTCACCACCCCCATGCCAGTGATCACCACACGCCGTGCCATGCCGCGGTCCGCTCCCTCTGTGTCCCGTCGGATCGCCGGTGAGCGATGTGGATTCCGGCTTCACCCAGGCCGGCCGTCCGCACCGAGCACCGAATCGGCGCAGCCGCCGGCCTCTGCGGCGACCCCGAGCTGATCCCCAGCCTCCGCTGGGATTATTTGCTGGTGTGCTTTTCGATGTAGTCGATGGCCTGGCCGACCGACTGGATTTTTTCGGCCTCCTCGTCGGGGATCGAAATGTCGAATTCCTCCTCGAACTCCATCACCAGCTCAACGGTGTCGAGCGAGTCGGCACCCAGGTCGTTGACAAACGAGGTGTCGCGGGTGATCTGATCCTTGGCGACACCCATCTGCTCGCTCACGATCTCGATGACGCGTTCTTCCACGGACACGGCAAGGCCTCCTGGCCGCTAAATCGTACGATGGGCCAACCGTCCATACCCGCGAGTGTCGACGCGGTGGACACGTATTTTGCCCAAACTATCGGATGTTCGCTCCGCGCGGATCAGTCCTTTTGTATCGGATTGTCCCGAAGTCGTCACAAGGTAACAGGATCCGCTGGACTTGTCCAGAACGGCCGGATGGGAGCCGGGCGAAGGAGGTTTTCAGGCGGTCATCCCCCCGTCGACGGCGATCACCTGACCGGTCAGGTAGGAGGCGCCGGGGCCGGCCAGGTAGGTGACCAGGTCGGCGATTTCCTCGGGCTGGCCCATCCGTCCCATCGGGATCCACTCTTTGACCTTTTCCTTGATTTTGTCGGGCAAGGCGGCGGTCATGTCGGTGCCAATGAAACCGGGTGCGACGGCGTTGACGGTGATCTTCCGCGAGGCGAGTTCCTTGGCCACGGTTCGGGTCAGACCGATCAGGCCCGCCTTGCTGGCCGAATAATTGGCCTGACCGGGGTTGCCGCTCAACCCGGAGACGCTCGATATGTTGATGATCCGCCCGTAGCGTTGGCGGATCATCACCGCACCTACGGCGCGCATGAAGTAAAACGCGCTGTTGAGGTTGGTCTGGATCACGTCGTTCCAGGCAGCGTCGTCCATGCGGAGCATCAAGGCGTCGCGGGTGATGCCGGCATTGTTGACCAGGATGTGGATGCCGCCCCAGCGGGCGTCCACTGCCTCGACAATCCGGGCGACGTCGGCCGCCTGGCCAACATCGCCGGCAAACGGTTCGGCCATGCCGCCAGCGTCGCGGATGGCGTGCAGCGTCGCCTGAAGCCCCTCGACCGTGCGCGCGACACAGGCTACCGCGGCGCCGCAAGTGGCCAACTGCTGGGCGATCGCCTTGCCGATGCCCCGCGAGGCCCCAGTGACCAGGGCGACCTGGCCCGCCAGATCCACCCGGCACGGCGACGGTGTTGGTTTGACCAGATCGGCCATCGGATCCTGGCTCCTTCCCTAGAGTCTTTGACACCTTGAGGATAGAGCAGGCATTATGACTTGGAAACCGGGGTCGGGCAAGAGTTGTCTGGGGTGGACATCGCGGCGATCGGGGCGAGCCAGTCGGTTGCAACGGCGAATCTGCCCGATTGGGCCTGGGTGGCCGGGCGGGGGTGAAAGGTGGGGGGATTGGTGGTGGGCAGCGCGGGGGTTGTGGTTGGGATGCCGGTCGATGGTGTATCGGCATCGGGGCTGGGCGGAGGGGGGGTAAGACGGGTGTGTGGGGTGGAGGGGATCGGATCTGCCGGATCAGCGGGCGGGAATATTGGTGCAGGGGCGTTTGCGGTCGATGCGTTTGAGGAGGCCGGCGAGCACTCGGCCAGGGCCGATTTCGTAGAAGGAGTCGAAGCCGTCGGCGATCATCTGTCGGATGGTTGCTTCCCAGAGGACGGGGCGAGTCACCTGCTCGGCCAGGAGTTGGCCGATGGCGGCCGGATCGGACGGGTGGGGCGCCGCGGTGACGTTGGAGTAGACGGGCACGCGGGGGGGGTGGATGGGGATGTCGGCCAGGGCGGTGGCCAACCGCGCATCGGCCGGCTTCATGAGCGGGGTGTGGAACGCGCCGGCGACGGCGAGCCGGACGACTTTCATGGCTCCCAGCTCGGTGGCAATCGGTTCGACCAAGGCAAGCGCCGTGTGGTCGCCTGAGAGGGCGACGGTTCCGGGGCCGAGGAGGTTGGCCTTCCAGATTTGGCCGCCCTGGTCGTGGATGCGTTGGCAGAGGGTGTCGAGGGCGCCGTCGTCGAGGCCGAGCACGGTGGCCATGCCACTAGGTGTGGCCTCGGCCGCGGCTTGCATGGCTTGACCGCGGAGCTGGACGATCCGTACGCCGGACTCGAAGTCGATCGCGCCGGCGAAGGTCAAGGCCGTGTACTCGCCGAGGCTCAAGCCGGCGGTGCCGGCGCAGGATGCGACGACATCAGGCTCGGTGGCCTTCAGATCCTCGAGTGCGGCCAGGCTGGCCACGTAGATGGCCGGCTGGCTGACGTCGGTCGCTTCGAGCCGCTCGGCGGGACCCTCGCGGCAGACGGCCGCGAGGTCGTAACCCAGAATCTCGCTGGCGCGGTCGAACAGGGCGCGAGCCGCCGGACGCTCGGCGATCAATTCCCGGCCCATGCCGACGAACTGAGCACCCTGGCCGGGGAAGAGGAACGCGGTGCGGGGCATCGGAGCAAACCGGTGTTGGGGGGTGGGAGCGGAATCCGAGACGACTTGGCTCTGCGGCGGAGCGGGGGCGGGTTCTCCGCGGGGAGGGCCGACGGCACGGGGGATTTCAGTGGAGGTCGGGATCGTCGTCGGCTGACTGGCCGGTAGCCGTTACGCTGATGTCGGCCAGGTCGCCGAGCCGATGGGTTCGGCCCTGGATGGTCAGCTCGATCTCCTCCAGAGCGGGCGCGTCGCTCTCGGGGTCGAGTTCGAGGCGGCGATGGTAGGCGTCGAGGGCGTCGAGCAAGGCGGTCTCGAACTCGGCCTCGCTGATCCCGTGGAGAGAGAGCGACTCGGGCCGGGGGTCGAATTCGATCTCGATCTCGCCGATCAGGTCGTCGCCGTCGAGCTCGGGGTGGTCGTCGCGCGGGTCCATGAGGAGGGTTCTCCGTGTCGGAGGTTGGTCGAGCCGCGAGGAGCCGGTCCTACCCGGGAACTCGGATCGGGAGACGGCGAAGTGCACACGCTGGGTTGGAGCCGCGGCGAGCGCGGCCTGGTCTATCGACGGCCTTAGAGTTTATGAGCGACAGTACCGCTGGTCAGGGCTGTTGAGATTTCGGCTGAGATCCGATCCTCGGCCATGACGGCGGCGACGCGGATGGCGTTGCGGATGGCGCGATCGTCGCTGGAGCCGTGGCAGATGATGCAGGCTCCACGGATTCCGAGCAGCGGGGCGCCGCCGAATTCGTGGTATTCGTAACGGGTTTTGAGGTCGCGGAGCCGCTGAACGAGCAATTGGCCGTCCTCGGGCGAGAGTCGGGGCAGGAGCAGCCCGAGTTCCTTTTTCAATTCCGAGAAAAGGAACTCGACGGCCCCCTCGCCGCTTTTGAGTAGAATGTTGCCGGTGAAGCCTTCGCAGACGATCACGCGGGCGCGACCGTCGTGGATATCGCGACCCTCGACGTTGCCGACGAAGCGATCGGCGAACTGGCTGGACCGGAACATCCGGGTGGCGTCGCGGACCAGTTCGTTGCCTTTGTCCTCCTCGGCGCCGACGTTGAGCAGGCCGATGGTCGGATTGTCGATGCCCAGGACGTGCTGGGCATAGATGGCCCCCATGACGCCGTACTGGTAGAGGTCTTCGGGCTTGGGGTGCATGTTGGCGCCGACGTCGATCAGGACGGCCGGTCCGAGCAGGGTCGGGTAGACGGCGGCGATGCCGGGGCGGCGGACGCCGGGCAAGAACATTTTGGCGTTGAACAGCCCGGCTCCAACCATGGCGCCGGTATTGCCGGCGGAGACCACGGCGTGGGCCTCTCCTTGCGCCAGCAGGAGCCAGCAGCGAGAGATGGAGTTATCGCGTTTCTTGCGGAGGGCCTCGACCGGTTTTTCGTGCATGCCGATCACCTCCGAGGCGTGCACGATGGGCAGGCGGTCGCGGGGGAGGTCCGGATGGCGTTCCAGCTCGGCTGCGATCCGCGGTTCGTCGCCCACGAGGAGAACGGTCAAGGCCGGGTCGCGCTGGGCCGCCTGGACGGCGCCGGCGACGATCGGGCCTGGGGCGTGGTCGCCGCCCATGGCATCGAGCGCGATCCGCATGGTGGTCAGACCTCCGGTCGAACAGGCAGATTGGGCCGGGCGGCCTGGCCCGGCGGAGACAGGGGATCGTAGGGGTCGGTTTGCTGGGGTGTCAAGACAAGCGACCGATGCCGGACGCCACCGCCCACGCTCACGGCCAGGTCGGTCGGCGGCCAAGAGTCGCGATCGCCGAGCAGGGCGGCCTGGCCCCGCGGCGGGTCAACGCCGCCGGAGCCGGGCGATCCGTTCCTGGAACCGCCGGGCCGCGGATCGCTCCCCAGGTGGAATAAACGGGCGAAGCGGGCTGGCCTGGCGACCATCAGTGCTGAACTCGGCCACAAAATCCTGTCCCGGACGGGCGTAGACCCCAGGGAAGGGGATGAAGAACCGTTCGTCAAGGGGGTTGCCCGCGCGGTCGGTCAAACCCGCCCCGCTCATCCGGAACACATAATTACCCCGGTTCAGCCGCCGGAGATTGCCGAAGCTGAGCGTCATCGTCTGGCCGACGCCGGGCTGGGCGGGTCCGAGGCTCAGGCCGGTCAGCGGCAGGTTGCGGTTGAACCGCCGACCCACGACGGCCAGGCTGTAGTGGCCAGGCTGGGCCAGCGCCGTCTGAAGCAGCCCGCTTCCGGAGTCGGTGAGGGTGACCAGGATCCGGCCGGAGCTAGGCGAGACCACTACGCGGCTGACCTGTGGTCCAGTGCGGTCGACGATCAACGGCCCGCCCTGAGCACCAGGGAGCAGCCCGACCAGTTCGCTCGACGGAAAGCCGAGACTGTCGACGGCCGAGGCCGTCACGGTATACACTCCTTCGGGAAGCGCGACGAGCGACGTGGTGCTCCAGAAACCGCTCGGATCGGCCACAGCCGTTCCGATGACGCTGGCAGGCCCGTTGCTAGGAGCCGCAAAGAGCGTGACGATGGCCCCCGGCTCCGCAGTTCCGCGGAAGAGCGGTTGCGACTGTCCGGTCACACCCTCGGAAGCGCCCGGACCGGCCGACGGATCCAGACCACCGCTGACCGGCGTCAAGCGCGGCTCGACCACCGCCAGGCTGGAGGCCGTTGCGACGCTGCCGAAGCGGCTGGTGATCGTGACCAGCGGCTCCAGAACGCCCGGACGCGTGAACCGGTGATTGCCGACTACCAGGTAGCTATGGCTGCCGGTGGGAACGATCGAGGCCGGTTCGGTCGTGCCGTCACCCCAGGCCACCGTTGCCGTGAAGTCGGCGACGCTGGAGACCAGGCCGCGGTCCACGAACGAGGCCACGATCAGGCCCTGCAGATCGGTCTTGGTCAGGAGGCCGTCGGGCAGGGGCAGGCCGGTGGCGTCCAGAGGCGCGTCGGCAACCGAGACAAAGCTCTGCGCGGTGGCCGAGGTCTCGCCCCCGCCGGCGTTGGCCAGCCGCACCGTGACGCTCACCGGATAGGTGCCCACCAGGGCGTAGGTCTTGTCGCCGCCCAGAACGTCGAAGGTCGCTGGGATGGGGTTCCCTTGGTCGTCTCGAGCCGGAACGATCTGGGCCGCGGGCGTAGTCGTGCCATCGCCCCAGATGACGGTGGCCGAGTAGTCTTCGACCAGAGCATTGGGGTTGGTGGACGTGAACCGGGCGATCGCGCCGGTGAAGGCCTGACCCTCGACGGGCGCAACCGGCGGGCTGATGACGATGTTCAGCGACGCCGGGGGCACCGCGATCGTTCCCGTGACCGTCGTTCCCGGGCCACGGCCGACCAGGTCGCGGATGGTCAAGGCGTAGGTGTAAAGGCCCGAGAGGCGGTAGCCGTGCTGACCGCGAACCAGGTAGCCGCCGTCGGTGTTGATCAAGACGGTGACAACCTCGGTCGTCGGGTCGGCGTCGTTGCGATCCCAGTCGATTTCCGCCCGGTAGCGGGCGGGGGTGAAGTCGGCCGCGAACTGGGGGTTGTTCGAGCGAGGGTCGGTATCGATGAAGGTGGCCAGGAAGTTATTGAAGGTCTGACCGGTGAGCACGTAGCTCAGCGGGGTGGCCAGGATCGGCGCATCGCTGACGACGATCTGCCCGGTTGCGGTCGTCGTGTTGGTGTTGGGCGTGACCTGTCCGATCAAAATGGTCACCGGATAAGGCGCGTCGGCCGGCGCTGGGGGCTGGGGCACGTCGTAGGCATGGGTGCCCGACGAGTAAACGTAAAAGCCCTGGCGGAGCTGGCCGCCGATCTGGTCGGTCCCGACCACGATCACCCCAGGCTCCAGCGGCGAACCATCACCCCAATCGATCAGGGCCGTGTAATTGCTGACGGGCGGGCGGCGAGGATCGGCGTCGACGAAGAACGCCAGGGGAAGCTCGGTCAGGGGGAACCCCTCGACAGCGCTGCGATCGAAGCCGACCGATTCCAGCTCGGAATCCTGGGCGATGGTCAGCGACTCGATGACCGTGGTGACTCCGCCCGGCCCGACGACGGTGACCCGGACCGGCGAATCCCCGCCTCCGACGACATGCTCGCCCAGCACCTCAAACGCGTTGCCGCCGAGCGCCTGGACGACCCCGAGCGAGGTCGTGCCGTCGTCGAGCCAAAGGATCGTGACGGTATAGTCATCGCTGGTCATGGGGTCGGGGTCGGTGTCCACGAACTCGGCGATGACTCCGGAAAAGAGCTGGCCCTCGACCAGTCCGCTCGCCGTCACGCCGGTTCCCGAGAGCGGCCGGCTGGCGACGTTGACGGAAACGATGGCGCTGGAGGTGCCGCCGGCCGGCCGCTCGAGGAGGATCGTCACGGCATAGTTACCGCCCTCGGCGTATTCCTTACTCGGAGTCAGAATGGCGAATCGCCCGCCACCCAGAGGGTTGAGCGTCGCTGGGGAGCTGGGGCCGCCATCGCCCCAATCAACCGAGACGGAGTAGTCGTCGATGTCCGTCGGCGTCGAGCCGAAGACGATTTGTCCGAGATTGAGCGGGCCGGACGGCGTGTTTTCCTCCAGGCCGGTCGGTGCGACCAGCTCGAAACGGATGGCAAACCGCTCGACGGCCGCGGCGGCATTGACCCGGCCGTAGCCGTACTGCTCGTGGAAGCCGTTGGCGTCGTAGGTGACGCCGCCAACCTTGTCGGCCGTCTCGCGGAGGACCTGGCGCATTTCCTCGTAGGTGATGTCGGGCTTGACCGAGACGATCAGGGCACCCACGCCGGCCGCCAGCGGTGTGGCGGACGACGTGCCGCTGAAACCGGTGGCGAACAAGCCCGTGTAGTCGCCGCCGTCGTAGCCGGTGCCGCCGGTGCGATCGGTGGTGACGATGTTCTGAATGCCCGGGTTTCCGTTGGCGTCGTTGAAGCCGAAGCTGCCGGTCGGGGCGACGATGAACGTGTGGGGTCCAAACTGCGAATACTCGACCCGGACATCCCGTTCGGTGGTGCCACCGACGGCGATGGCGCCAGGGTAGCCCGCCGGGTAGGAGACCGGACCGGGGTCGGTGATTCCGCCGGCGTTGCCGGTGGCGGCGAAGTTGAAGACGCCCTTGCCGCCGCGCGCCTCGGTGGACGCCCAGAGGAAGGCTTCCGCCTCGACGTCGATGGCGCCGAAGCCGCCGTAGCTCTCGTTGAGCACCACGGCGGCGTTCCACTGGCCGAGGCCGTCGGCGGTGCGGCCGGCGGCGTAGTAGATCGCCTCGGCGTACGCCGAGACCGGAAGGGCGGGGCCGATCAGCCGCACGGCCATGAATTGAGCGCCGTAGGCTGCGCCAGCCACGCCCAGATTGTTGTTGCCCCGGGCGACGGCCACCCCGGCGACGGCCGTGCCATGAAAATCACCGTCCTCGGCGGAGGGGTCGGCGTCATTGTCGATGAAATCCCAGCCGTGCACGTCGTCGATGTAGCCGTTGCCGTCGTCGTCGATGCCGTTGTCAGGCGTTTCGCCAGGGTTGGTCCAGAGGTTGGGTGCGAGGTCGGGATGGTCGAGCTGGACGCCGTCGTCGATGATGGCCACGAGCACGCCGGCGCCGGTGGCGCCGACCTCCCAAGCTCCTTGAACCCGGGCATCGGCTCCGGGAGTGCCGCCATTCTGGCCGGTGTTGATCAGGTGCCATTGCTGAGCCAGGAGCGGGTCGTTGAGAGACATCCGCTGCCGCGCGGCCAGAAAGTCAGGCGCCGCCCAGCGTACGCGCGGGTCGCGCGCGAGCGCCTCGGCCTGGGACAGGACGGCCGGCCCGGGCTGAACGGTCGTCGTGACCACAAACTGGTCGGTCGTCCCCCGCACGGGGCGGAAGCCGGCATAGGTCGTCCCGCCGAAGAGCGTACCGGGATCCACCCCCGGCTGGACCGCGACGACCAGGTCCCGCGTGACGCCCAGACGGTCGCGACCGGCAACCACAAACGACTCCGAGGCATAATCCACTCCCGGCTGGGTCGAAGCCCACGCCCGGGCCGCCTGGAGGGCGTTGAGCCGAGCCGCCCCGTCACCGGGATACGGAGTCGGCCGCGTCAGTTGCCAGACACCGGATCGTCCGGTGCGCGCGGCGTGAAAGCCGGCTAGAGGCCCATCGGCGGCCACCAGGGCCTCGACGGTGCCGGCCGGCGCATCGGGGCGCAGCCCGACGATGAGCTGATCCAAGGCGCGTCCGAGAGGAACCCGCTCGCCGCGATAGAGGTAGGCGTCTCCCAGATCGAGGGCGTCTGGGCCACTCAGGACCAGCCGCCGTTCGAGCGTTTCCAGAGCAGGCCAGCGGCCGCGCCGCCGCGGCCTGGCCGGCCGTGGGAACCTAGGTCGAAGCCGGTCCATATCGCGATCCATGGGAAATGCCCTCCGGAACGGCCTCCACGCCCGCCCGTCGACGCGAAGCCCGATCGCCTACAAGAATTCCGTCTGCGTCCGCGCGCCGCCCCTCCGAACCGAGCATGGGGAACCTCTCCGCACGGCTCAATACGACGCGCTGAGCGCAATCCGCTCCAAGCCGAACCACCCGACGCCCCGGTGCCCGAACAAAAGCAAGCGTTCGCAGCGGGGGCCTTCCCTAGATCCGGTGCGGCACCAGACGGCCTCCCGTCGTCTGGCCCGGGTCAACTCAGCGTGCCCCCAGCAGTCGCGGTTCATCCCGGCGAACCCAGATGGCACCCGACGCGCCAAGGTGCTGCCGATCATAGACGGCCGCTTCACGCGGTTTCAACCGCTCGGCTCATCCGGCTCGACCCGGCTGCGGCTTTCAGACCACACTCGGCATGGTCACCCTGGAATCGGAGCCCAAACAACGGCCCGACGTCGCACGAAGGTCTACCTATTTCATCCACATTTCCCATAACATCCACTCTTCCTGTTTTCGATCGTCTAAGGCTCCTCTTGTACGGATTCAGTTCGTGATGGTCGGCTACGGCGGATCCGCGACCCGCATCGGGCGATGGGCCGATCGCGGGGTGTCATTTTGGCAGACTGGGCGATGCGAGATGGCTCCTGCGGCAGGACGAACCGCACCTGGCCGAGGTCGGCCTACGAGCCATAAGTTTTGGATCAATCGGGACTTGTAAGGGTCGAAGCGGGTTCAGGCACGCCGCTTGCATCACGTGAAAGGTGTGATTTGGGCCAATGGCCTCGACGGCGTGTCGGAGTGGGGCGAGCCAAGGTCTGTGAGGGCCGAGTGGGGTCTTGCGGGTTCGCTCCCAGGGCGGTCGGGGTGAATTGGCTCGTCTGACGCGTTTTGAGAGAGGCGTGTTTCGATTCTGGGAGTTGGTTCCATGAAGATTCAGCCCCTGGGAGATCGGGTGGTTGTCGAGCGGGACGAGGGCAGCGACAAGACGGCGGGCGGAATTGTCTTGCCGGATACGGCTAAGGAGAAGCCGCAGAAGGGCAAGGTGCTCGCCGTGGGCGAGGGTCGGATCACCAAAGACGGCAAGCGCCGGGAGCTTCAGGTCAAGGTGGGCGACTCGGTTCTGTTCACGTCCTACGCCGGCGATGAGTTCAAGATCGACGGCGGCAAGAAGGTCCTGCTGATGCGTGAAGACGACATCCTGGCCGTGATCGAGGGCTAAGGTGGGTCAGGACCGGGGCGAGACGGTTCGGGGCTGGCTCTGACCCGTGCCGCGGGGCTGGCTGATCCGGTCGGTATCGTGAGCGTTTGAACCCTGCTGCCGCATTCCAGAAGAGGATGACCGATGGCCGCGAAGATGATTGCGTTTGACCAAGAGGCTCGCCAGGCGATGCAGCGCGGAATCGCCAAGCTCGCCCGGGCCGTCAAGGTGACGCTCGGCCCCCGGGGCCGAAACGTCATCATTCAGAAGTCGTTCGGCTCGCCGACGGTGACCAAGGACGGGGTCACGGTCGCCAAGGAGATCGAGCTGGAAGACAAGTACGAGGACATGGGCGCCAAGATGGTCAAGGAGGTGGCGTCCAAGACCTCGGATGTCGCCGGTGACGGAACGACGACCGCTACGGTCATGGCCGAGGCCATCTACAACGAGGGCCTGAAGGCGGTCGTAGCCGGCGTCAACCCGATGTTGATGAAGCGGGGCATGGATCAGGCCGTTGAGGAGATCGTCGCCCAACTTCAGAAGATGTCGATCAAGGTCTCCAGCACCAAGGAGACCGAGCAGGTGGCGACCGTCGCCTCGAACTTCGACACCGAGATCGGCAAGATGATCGCCGAGGCGACCGAGAAGGTCGGCAAGGATGGCGTCATCACGGTCGAGGAGGGCAAGAGCCTCAAGACCGAGGTCGAGTGGGTCGAGGGGATGCAGTTTGACCGTGGCTTCCTTTCGCCCTATTTCGTGACCAATCCCCAGACGATGGAGGCGGTTCTCGAAGACGCCTACATCCTGATTCACGAGAAGAAGATCAGCTCGGTCAAGGATCTGGTCCCTCTGCTGGAGAAGGTAGCCCAGACGGGCCGTCCGTTGCTGATCATCGCCGAGGATGTGGAGGGCGAAGCGCTGGCCACGCTGGTCATCAACAAGCTCCGCGGCACGTTCCGCTGCGCCGCGGTCAAGGCGCCGGGCTACGGCGACCGCCGCAAGGCGATGCTCGAGGATATCGCCGTCCTGACCGGCGGCAAGCCGATCTTCGAGGCCCTGGGCATCGAGCTGGAGAACGTCACCCTCAGCGACTTGGGTCAGGCCAAGAAGATCGTCATCGACAAGGACAACACGACGATCATCGAGGGTAAAGGCTCGAGCGAGGCGATCAAGGGCCGGATCGAGCAGATCCGCCGCGAGATTGCCGACACCAAGAGCGACTACGACCGCGAGAAGCTCGAGGAACGGCTGGCCAAGCTGGCCGGCGGCGTGGCCAAGATCAACGTCGGCGCCGCGACCGAGAGCGAGATGAAGGAGAAGAAGGCCCGCGTCGAGGACGCGCTGCACGCCACCCGGGCCGCTCTCGAAGAGGGGATCCTGCCGGGCGGCGGGGTGGCTCTGCTCCGGGCCGCCGCCGCGGTCAAGCCCGACAAGAAGCTGACCGACGACGAGAAGACCGGCTTCGACATCATCGTCCGGGCCTGTGCGGCCCCGATCGCCCAAATCGCGGAGAACGCGGGCCAGGACGGCGGAGTCGTCGCCGCCAAGGTCAAGGAGGGCAAGGGCAACTTCGGCTACGACGCGCTCAACGACCGCTACTGCGACCTGGTCGAGGCCGGCATCATCGACCCGACCAAGGTGACCCGCTCGGCGCTCCAGAACGCCGCCTCGGTCGCCACCTTGCTGCTGACCAGCGACGCCCTGATCGCCGACATGCCCAAGGACGAGGAGAAGAAGCCCGGCGGCGCCGGCCACGGCGGTTACGACGATATGTATTGAGCCGGGCCAAGCCCCCCAAGGGGCCTCGCCCATCGAGTTCATCACCGAGCACACGCGGGGAGCCGGTCTTACCGGCTCCCCGCTGCTTTGCGCGGCGACGCTATGGCCTCCTGAAGCCAGTCTGGTGGATGTTTGTTCCAAGTGCGACGTCCGACACGGTGAGCTGCCGGGCTAGTTCGGACAGTCCTTGGCACCAATGAGATTCCCGGCGCAATCGAAGGGCGGACCGGTCTTGCATGCGATCACACGGACCTTGCAAAAAGGAGTATCCTCGGCCCGCAGGCTCTAGCGCTGCATTGAACGCCGCCGGGCGGGCCGATTGATCGCTCGCTTCCTATTTGACTCGGCCGGCCTGTCCGCCGAGCCTGGTTGTTCGATCTCGAACGGGCGTGGCACGAGACCGAGAGGCTGGACCTCATGGGACGGAAGAAAAGCCCAAACGCCAAGCGACCGATTGAATCCTATAAGCACAAGGGCAAAGAGCGGCTCAACAACCCGCCCGTCGGGCTGGTGACGCCGGACACAGACCCGGACGCCGGGCAGAAGAAAAAGACCTATGCCTACGACCCGCACCTCGACCCGCAGCTCGTCTGGGCGGGCAAGGCCGAGCACACCTCGTTCGACGTGCCCACCGTGTCGCTGCATGTGCACGAGCGCATCGACCCGCGCACCATCATCGAGGCGGTCCGCAAGAAGAACGGCAACGGTCAGCCCGTGCAGGGTTCGCTGTTCGAAGTAGAGCGCAAGGAGCCGCTGCGCGAGGCGATCGAGTTCTACCGGCACAAGCACGGCTGGACCAACCGGCTGATCGCGGGCGACTCGCTCCTCGTGATGAACTCGCTGCTGGAAAAGGAAGGCATGGCGGGCAAGGTGCAGATGATCTACATCGACCCGCCCTACGGCATCACGTACGGCTCCAACTTCCAGCCCTTTGTCAACAAGCGCGACGTGAAGGACGGCAAGGACGAGGACCTAACCAGCGAGCCCGAGCAGATCCGCGCCTTCCGCGACACCTGGGAACTGGGCATCCACTCCTACCTCACCTACCTGCGCGACCGGCTGCTTTTGGCGCGGGAACTCCTCACCGAGAGCGGCAGCATCTTCGTGCAGATCAGCGATGAGAACGTCCATCACGTGCGGGAGCTGATGGATGAGGTGTTTGGGGCGGGGAATTTCGCTGGTCTTATCCAGTTTGTGAAGACGGCTGGGCTTGGCAGCAGTCGGCTTTCCAGCGTTGCCGATTACCTCGTCTGGTACGGGCGAAATCTCGCGACGCTCAAGTTCAGGTCGCTATACCTCACCAAGGAACCTGGAGAAGCGGGAGGCTCCCAATACACCTGGGCTGAACTACCCGACGGGCGGCGAGAGAACTTCAAGTTGATGGAGCAGCTCCGTGACGCCCCAACGGGTAGCCGAATCTTTGTTCACGACAACCTGACAAGTCAGCGGCCGCGAAACCCGAATGACTTGGCTGAGTACGAATTTCACGGTAAACGATTCACGCCAGGCGCAGGGGTATTCAAGAGCGATCGGAAAGGCTTGGATCGCTTGGCTGCCGCGCGCAGATTGATGATTGTCGGTAGCACTCTTCGATACGTGCGCTTTCTAGACGACTTTCCTGTCTACCCTATCTCGAATCTATGGTCTGACACAGGAACATCGGGCTTCGCTTCAGAAAAGCTGTACGTTGTGCGAACACTCCCGAAGGTCATCGAACGCTGCCTCCTCATGACCAGCGACCCCGGCGACCTGGTTTTCGACCCGACCTGCGGCAGCGGCACGACGGCCTACGTCGCCGAGCAGTGGGGCCGGCGCTGGATCACCTGCGACACCTCGCGCGTGGCGCTCACGCTCGCCAGGCAGCGCCTGATGACCGCCGTCTTCGACTACTACGAGTTGGCGCACCCGGAAGAGGGCGTGGGCAGCGGCTTCAAGTACAAGACCGTGCCGCACGTCACGCTGAAATCCATCGCCAACAACCCGGACATCAAGGAGGGCATGACGCGCGAGGAGATCGACGCGGCGATCATGCGTCACGCGCCGCAGGAGACGCTCTACGACCAGCCCTTCGTGGACCGCAAGAAGGTGCGCGTGACCGGCCCCTTCACGGTGGAGGCGGTGCCCGCTCCGGCGGTGAAGTCGGTGGAGGAACTGCTCGAAGGCGCGCCGCAGGTGGCCGACGCCTCCATCGCCCGCTCCGGCGAGACGCTGCGTCAGGGCGAATGGCGGGACGAACTCCTGCGCGCCGGCATCCGCGGCAAGAGCGGGCAGTACATCCGATTTGCGCGGCTGGAGCCTTTGCCCGGCTGCCGCTGGCTGCACGCCGACGGCGAGACGCTTCCCAGCGCCGAAGGTGCGAACACGGTGAGCGAATCGGCTCCGGCGTACGACTCCATGCGGGTGGTGGTCTCCTTCGGCCCGGAGCACGCGCCGCTGGAGCAACGGCAGGTCGCACAGGCCATCGAAGAGGCGCAGACGCTGGTGCCCAAGCCCAAGCTGATCGTCTTTGCGGCGTTCCAGTTCGACCCGGAGGCTGCGCGCGACATCGACGAGACCCAGTGGCCGGGCGTGACGCTGCTCAAGGCGCAGATGAACGCGGACCTCCTGACCGACGATCTCAAGAAGAAGCGCGCCAGCAACGAATCCTTCTGGCTGATCGGCCAGCCGGACGTGCGGGTGGAGAAAATCGCCCAGGGCGAGGAGAAGGGCAAGTTCGTCGTCTCGGTGCACGGCTTCGACTACTACAACACCAAGACTGGTCAGATAGAGTCCGGGGGCAAGGAGAAGATCGCGGTCTGGTTGCTGGACACGGACTATGACGGGCGAAGCCTCTATCCCCGCCAGGTCTTCTTCCCGATGGCGGGCGAGAAGGAGGGCTGGGCACGCCTTGCCAAGAACCTCAAGGCCGAGATCGACGAGGAATTGATCGACGCCTATCGCGGCACGGTGTCACTGCCCTTCGAGCCGGGCCAGCACAAGCGCATCGCGGTCAAGATCGTGGACGACCGCGGGATCGAAAGCCTTAAGGTGATGGAGCTCCTGGAGTGACCGAGACGTGGACTACGTTCTGACAGAACATGCCCGGGACGCGCTCGAGAAGCGGCAAATCCAGATCGCATGGATGGAACAGGCACTGACCGCGCCCGACGTGACCGAGGCCGATCCGGTGGACGCCGAGCTGGAGCATCGTCTGGCACGTATCCCTGAATTCGGACATCGTGTGTTGCGGGTCATTGTCAACGGCGAGAGAACACCGCCACATGTCGTCACGGTATTCTTTGATCGAAGGAGGGTCATCCCATGAAGCTCAAAGTGGACCAACAGGCCGACGCGCTCTATCTCACCCTGAGCGAAGCGCCCGCGAATCGTTCGGAGGAAGTCTCGCCCGGCATCATCGTCGATTACGACGAGCAGGACCGCGTTGTCGGGATCGAGATGCTGTCTTTATCAAAACGCGCGCCGCAGGCCGACATCCGGCGGCTGTTGTTCGAATCCGTCCCGGAAGTCGTCTGAGATGCTGACCAAGCTCTCGATCCGTAACTTCAAGCTGTTCGACCACGTCGAGATCGAGCTCGGCGACCGCGTCGTCTTCATCGGCCCGAACAATTCCGGCAAGACTTCGGCCTTACAGGCGCTAGCGCTGTGGCATGTGGGCGTGAAACGCTGGTTAGAGAAGCGCGGGGGCGGCGCGGTGCCTGAGAAGCGACCGGGCGTGACCATCAACCGCCGCGACCTCATCGCCGTGCCGGTTCCGGTGGCCAATCTGCTCTGGCGCGATCTGCACGTCCGCGAGGGCAGCCGCGTGGAGGGCAAAACCCGCACGCAAAACGTCCTGATTGAGATTGGCGTTGAGGGCGTCGACCAAGGCAAAACCTGGACGTGCGGGCTGGAGTTCGATTACGCCAACGAGGAATCCTTCTACTGCCGGCCGCTGCGTACGGCGGATGGCCGGCGCATGGAAGTGCCGGCGGACCTTGCCGAGCTTCGTCTGGCCTACCTGCCGCCGATGTCCGGCCTGGCGCCCCGGGAGGACCGCCTGGAGCTCGGCACGATTAACGTTCGGCTGGGTGAGGGGCGCACGGCGGAAGTGCTGCGCAACCTGTGCTGGCAGGTTCTCCAGTCGGGAAACGGTGACAAGAAGTGGCAGCGCATCGTTGAGCGAATCAAAGCGCTGTTTGGCGCGAAACTCAACGAGCCACGCTACATCAAGGAGCGCGGCGAGGTGGTCATGGACTACCGCACGCGCAACGACATCGCGCTCGATCTGTCAGCAAGCGGGCGGGGCCAGCAGCAGACCCTGCTTCTCCTCGCGCACATGGCCGTCAATCCGGGCGCCGTGCTGCTTCTCGACGAGCCCGACGCGCATCTGGAGATTCTGCGGCAGCGGCAGATCTATCAGGTGCTCACCGACCAGGCCGTCGAGACGGGCAGCCAGATCATCGCCGCCAGTCATTCGGAAGTCATCCTCAACGAGGCGGCCGACCGCGACATGGTGATCGCCTTCATCGGCCAGCCGCACCGAATCGACGACCGGGGCAGCCAGGTGCTCAAGGCGCTGCGCGACGTCGGGTTCGAGCATTACTACCTCGCCGAAGAAACCGGCTGGGTGCTGTATCTGGAAGGCTCGACCGATCTTGCCATGCTGCGTGCCTTCGCCATTGCGTTGAACCACCCGGCGCGCGAGCTTCTGGGACGGCCGTTCGTGCACTACGTCGCCAACCAGCCGCGCAAGGCGCAGGAGCATTTTTACGCGTTGCGCGAGGCCAAGCCGGACCTTGCCGGCATCGCCATCTACGACCGGCTCGACGCCAACCTGCCGGACGATCCAATTCTCACGCAGAAAATGTGGACGCGGCGCGAATTGGAGAATTATCTGTGCCAACGGGAGACGCTGCTTCGCTTTGCCGAAGAGCAGGGACGCAGACAGCAGGGCGAGCTCTTCGGCGCGGCGTGGCGCAAGGTCATGGAGGAGGCGATCGGGCAGGTCGAAGGCGCTTTGCGGACCCTCGGCAAGGACCCCTGGAGCGCGGACATCAAGGCCAGCGATGAGTTTCTCGATCCGTTGTTCAAGCAGTTCTACGAGCGACGTGATCTGCCGAATCTCATGAACAAGACCGATTACCACGCGCTGGCGGCTTTCGTGCCGGCAGAGGCGATCGATCCGGAGATCGGGCAAGCGCTCGACGCCATCGTGGCTGTGGCGAAAGCTGCGCAACCGCGCGGGGGGGGCGAGTGAGGAGCACAACCACAATTGACCGTCTCATTATCAACTCGCCGTTCGAGGAGCCGCAGCGGCACTGGCGCTACGACCGCGAGACGCGAACGTTCGATCTCGTGGACGGGCGCCGGCCGGCGGGTTACGTCGTCGCTTCGGGGGAGTCGCGGGCCTTCGACGACCCGGGCATCTTCGTCGAGATTCCGCTGGTCAATCGAATCCGCCCGCGCGTCAAGGCGTGGCGCGAGGCGGGCTATCCGGGTGTCACCAGCATTACCAAGCGGCTGCTCGAGCACTGGCGTGATCCCGAGGAGTTCGAGGCGCGTCGGTTCTTCTTCTGCCAGTTGGAAGCAGTGGAGACGCTGATCTGGCTGTTGGAAGCACCCGCTGCGGAGCGCGTGGGCATCGATATTGTGGGTGACGGCGGCGCATTCGTTCGCCAGTGCTGCAAGATGGCCACAGGATCGGGCAAGACGATTGTCATGGCGATGGTGATCGCCTGGCATATCCTCAACAAGGTGGCCAATCCGCAGGATGCACGGTTCTCGAAGAACGTGCTCGTGGTCGCGCCGGGGTTGACCGTCAAGAGCCGCCTCGCGGTGCTGGAACCAGCGGGTGCGGGGAACTATTACGAGGCGTTTAACATCGTGCCGTCGGCGCTACTCGACATGCTTCGCCAGGGTAAGGTGCTGGTGCGCAATTGGCACGCGCTGGCCTGGGAGAGCGAAGAGCAGATAAAGAGGCGGCGCAGCGTGGACAAACGCGGCGTTAAAAGCGACGAAGCCTACACACGCGACGTGCTGGGCGAGATGTCTAGCGCACGCAACCTGCTCGTCATCAACGACGAGGCGCACCACGCCTGGCGCGTGAACTGGGAGGCTCAGGGTAAATACCTGCGTGCGCGGGACTTGAAGGACAGTGCCGAGGAAGCGACGGTCTGGATTGGGGGTCTTGACCGGCTGCACCGCTCGCGTGGGATCCTCAAGTGCTACGACTTTTCCGCAACGCCCTTTGCGCCATCAGGCAAAAAGAGCACCGAAGAGGCGCTCTTCGGTTGGATTGTCAGCGACTTCGGCCTGAACGACGCCATCGAATCGGGGCTGGTGAAGACGCCGCGGGTGGTGGTGCGCGATGATGCCGTACCAAACGCGATGACGTATAGGTCGCGCCTTTACCACATCTATAACGACCCAGAAGTGAAGGACGACTTGAACCGTCGGGCGCGGCCAGAGGAACCGCTGCCTGACCTGGTGCTGAACGCCTATTACCTGCTGGGTTATGACTGGCGCGAGGCGTGGAAGGCGTGGAAGGCGGCCGGGCTGCCGACGCCCCCAGTGATGATTACCGTCGCCAACCGCACCGAGACCGCAGCGCGGATCAAGCATGCCTTCGACACGCGGCGCATCCTTATCAACGAACTGTGCGACCCCGAACGGCTGCTGCACATCGATTCCAAGGTGCTGGACGAGGCGGAGGCGCAGGACGAGCCGGCCGTTGCCGTCGAGGCTCCCGAGGCCGACGAACGCGAGGCGGACGAGGAGAATGAGACCTCGATCGGGCCCAAACGGACCAAAGCAGAACAGGCCGAACTGCTGCGGCGAACCGTGGACACGGTCGGCAAGGTCGGTCAGCCGGGCGAGAAGATCCAGAACGTCATTTCCGTCGGGATGCTTTCCGAAGGTTGGGATGCGAAGACCGTAACACACATCATGGGTTTACGTGCATTTACTTCGCAGCTTTTGTGTGAGCAGGTAGTGGGGCGGGGCTTGAGGCGCACGTGCTACGAGCTCAATCCGGAAACGGGGTTGTTCGACCCCGAATACGTCAACATCTTCGGTGTGCCGTTTACCTTCCTACCGCACGAAGGCAGCGAGGACGGCCCGCCACCTCCTCCAAAACCAAAGACAGCGGTGGAACCTGATCCGGCAAAAGCAGCCTTCGCCATCCAGTGGCCGAACATGGTACGCATCGACCACGTGTTCCAGCCGACACTGACTCTCGACTGGTCGAAGGTGCGCCCGCTGGAGCTGAACGCCGCACAGACGGCGCAGATCGCGGAACTAGCCCCGATGCTCGAGGGCAAGCCCGATGTGACGAAGATCCAGCGCATCGAACTGGCACGTCTGGCGCGGGAGTTCCGAACCCAGCGCATCATCTTTGAGACCGCACGCGACGTGTTCGACCAGATGAAGCCTACCTGGCAGGGAAGTCGCGAAGTGCTGCTTGCGCAACTGGTGAAGATCGTCGAGCAGTTCATCACTTCGGATCGCGTCGCGATCACGCCGTCCTTGTATAACCAAGACGACCTGCGCCGCCGGCTCATCATCACGCTCAACATGTCACGCGTCGTTCAGCACGTCTGGTCGGCGGTGCGGAACACAAACAGCGAGCGGCTTGTGCCTGTTTTCGACCGCGACCACCCAATCCGCTCCACGGGCGATATGCGCACCTGGTACACGGGCAAGCCGTGCGAGCGCACGAAGAAGTCGCACATCAATGTCTGCGTCTACGACAGTACTTGGGAAGCTTCCGATGCCTTCGCTCTCGATGAGTCCGAAGTGGTGGACGCGTGGGTAAAGAACGATCACTTAGGTTTTGAGGTGCTGTACGTCTATCGAGGCGTGGTGCGTAAGTATCGACCGGATTTTCTGGTGCGACGTACGGATGGCAACATGCTGGTGCTGGAAACGAAAGGGCAGAACGACGAGCAGGATCAGGTCAAGCGTCAGTATTTGGAGGAATGGACGCAGGCGGTGAATGCGCATGGTGGGTTTGGGCGGTGGTCGGCTGCGGTGGCCGAAAAGCCGGGCAGTATTCGAGACCTTCTGACGTGCGATGTCCGTTGAAGCAGCGCGAATAGGAGAGTAACGAGGGATCGCAAGAATTGTCCGGCACGCGGTCTGCAACTTTATCGGGACGGTATCTGGTTTCACCCTGAGGCGATCGTATTGCGGTCGATGTAAAACGGCACAATGTGGCAAAGTGCGGCTCCGAGAATTGGCCGTTTGCTCCGTCCCCGGCCACGGAGAACGGGGCGGGAGGCGGGGCGGCGGGCAGGGGGCTGAGGGGTGAGCGGGCAGGCCGGGGGAGGTAGCGGGTCGGACGAGGTCTTCGGAGTCTGGCGCGAAGTCGGGGGGGCAGTCCGTCAAGGAGCAATGGGGTCCGGTGGTGCGCTCTTTGCGTCGCCGATTGGGGGCCATCGCCCTGGGATCGGCAAGCTCGGCGCTGGTCGGGGCGGTGATCGGGCTTGTTGAATCGCTTCCGATTCCGACTCGCATGGTCGGCGCGAGCCTAGCGGTCGGGGCGGCGGCGTCGCTGCTGTTCTGGACGCTCCGGTTGGCGTCGCCCGACTCGGCTGGTCGGCGGGTGCGTCCCTGGCTGATCGGTCTCTACGCCCTAGGTGTGACGAGCCTCGTGGGCGGGTTCATCGCCGCGATTTCAGGACCCCTGGCCGACGGCCTGGATCCGGGGGTTCATCTGGTCGCTTCGCTGCTGCTCGTCATCGAAGTGGGCGAGCATTTTGGGGCCCGCTGGATCGACGGCCAGGGGCGCTGGCTGAAATCGCCCTGGCTCGGCGGAGCAGCGCGCGCGGGGCTGCGCCAGCGCGTCAACCGGCGGCAATGAGCGCTCCTTGCCAGCGGCACACACCACCTGGGGGTCTCTGCTGCCCCGTGTTCCGCCGACCCGATAGAATCATTTCGGTCGAGTGACAACCGAGCGATTCAGAATCGGGGTCCAATCGGAAGAGCGATTCCGACTCCGCGGGCGTCGGAGGATCAGGAGCGCCTCGTTCCTCGCGGCTGATGCCGAGGAGACCCCTTCTGGGCACGCTGCCGGACTGCTCCATGTCGCCGGTTGGCCGTGGCACGAGGGGAAACGTCGCTGGGTTCGTTGGCGATCCGATGGAGCGAAGCCGCGAACCCTCCCCTACCCCGTTGAGGCCTGGCGATGGAAACGAACGACCAAAGCTGCTTGGGTGGTTGCCTGGTCTGCGGTGGAGCGCTGCGTCCGTGGTTGATGGTTCCGTGCGATTGGCGGCGCCCGGATCGCTCGCCGGGATATCAGCTCGGTCGGTGCGAGCGATGTGGTTTTGGTCAGGTGGATCCTCGTCCCGCGGCCAACGAGATCGCGGACTTTTACGATGTCGAGGACTATTACACCCACGCGGAGGCGGGCGCGCGTCGCGGCGAGAGGGCGGGTCGCTGGGTCGACCGGCTGCGGCTGAAGCTGGCCTGGCTCTGCGATCGGGGGGTTGAGTTGGACGAGGGCTGGTTCCGGGCGCGGCTGAAGCCGGGCGCGCGGATCTGCGACGTCGGTTGTGGCAGTGGCGGGTTGCTCGGGCGGCTGGCACGGTTGGGCTATGAGGTGACGGGCGTCGAGCCGGATCCGCAGGCGTGTGCGGTCGCGCAGCGGCAGGTTCCGCAGGTGTTCGCCGGCACGGCCGAGGAGATCCCGCCTGAGGTCCAATCGCGCCGGTTTGATTGTGTGGTCATGGCGCACGTTCTGGAGCACACGCGGGAGCCGCGGAGGGCCTTGGGGCAAGCGGCCGACCTCCTGGCCGAAGGGGGGCTGCTGGTCGTCGAAACGCCGAACAACGACGCCGAAGGCCTGAGGCGGTCGGGGTTGCTCTGGCCTTGGCTGGACGTTCCGCGTCACCTCAATTTTTTTACCGAGCGGTCGCTCCGCGAGCTGAGCGAAGGCCTCGGGCTGAAGGTGCTGGAGTGTCAGTTCCGCGGCTACACCCGTCAGTTCAACGCCCGCTGGATCCACCGCGAAGCCAGCATTCGGGAGATCTACGATCGAAAGACCGATGGCCTGAGCAATGGCCGCCCGGTGTTGGGATCGCCCCACCGCGGGGCCAATGCCTGGCAACTCCTGGCAACAACCGCCTGGGCCTCAGCGCGGCGGAAGTACGACTCGGTGCGGATTGTGGCGGTGCGCTCGGGTTGACCGTCTGGGCGGCCTGGTCGGGTCGTTGGTCAGGCGGGCCGCGGGCGGGCGCCGAGGCCGTCCGCCGAAGCGTGGGCCGGTCTGCGCTTGCCGTCGATTGGACAGGGCGGCCGACCCCGGAATACGATGAGGGCGACACCTCCCCGCCCTGCGCCAGGAAACCGACCCGGTGGCCGAGATCGACGAGCTTAGCCCTCACCCCTCACTGCCCGAGGAGAATGACCCGACCCGGATCCTGGAAGCGCCCAGCGTCGACCCCGCCCTGGCCCCACCCGGCCTGGACGATTTGGGGATCGGCGTCGAACGCAAGCTCGGCAATTTCCGGCTCAACCGCGTGATCGGCCAAGGCGGCATGGGCGTCGTCTACCAGGCGACCGACGAGATTCTCCATCGGGACGTGGCCATCAAGCTCCTGCCGGCGCGGTTGTTGGCCGATCCCAAGGCCGGGGCGCGGCTGCTCCGCGAGGCTCGGGCCGTTGCCCGGCTCGATCATCCCAACGTCGTCCGCATCTTGGACATCGAGAAGTATCGGGGCGGCTACTATCTGGTGTTGGAATACGTCGATGGCGGCAGCATGGCCGATGCCCTGGAGAACGGCCCGCTCGCCTGGCCCGAGGCCACCCGCCTGGCGATCCAGGCCTGCCGCGGTCTGGCCGCCGCCCACGACAAGGGATTGATCCACCGCGACATCAAACCGGCCAACCTCCTCCGCACCCGCGACGGCCAGATCAAGCTGACCGACTTCGGTCTGGCCAAGGAGCCTGGGGACAGCCGCAGCCTGACGGCAACCGATAAGGTCGTCGGGACGCCGTCGTTTATGTCGCCCGAGCAGTGCCAGCAGCAGCCGCTCGATGCCCGCTCGGACATTTATTCGCTAGGAGCGACCTACTACGCCCTGCTGACCGGTTGTGGCCCCTACGACACAGCCGGCAGCGCGACTCAGGTGATGTTTGCGCACTGCTACGCCCCGGTGGCCGATCCCCGTGAACTACGGCCGGAGATTCCCGAGCCGGTGGCCGAGGTGATTCGGTGTGCTCTGGCCAAGGATCCGAGCGAACGCTATCAGACGGTCGATGCGCTCCGCGCGGATTTGGAGCGGTTGCTGGTGGGCCAGGACCCGGACGCGGCGGGCCGCGCCTACTCGCCGCCGGCGCGGCCGCCGGTGGTCGTCGACCAGTTGACCGACCACACGGCGCCGATTCGAGGTCCGCGTCCGGCGGCGCCGCGGCGCGATTGGCTGGTGATTCCGCTGGCGCTCGGCGGCCTGCTCGTCGCGATTGGGCTGGTTGTCGCCAGTGCCTTGCTGCTTGCCCCTCGCCGACCGACGGCCGATCGGCTGGGGATGCGGGGGTCGAACCCGGCCGCGCCAAATCCCGGCCAGACGCCAGCGCCGCTCGGGCCGGCGGCGTCGCCAGATCAGCCGATCGCCGTCGGCCTGATCCATTCCCGCACGGGGCCTCTGGGACCGGCCGAGGAGCCGGCTCTCCGCGGCGCCTTGCTGGCGATCGACGAGTTGAATGGCGCGGGTGGCGTGCTCGGACGGCGGGTTGAGGCGTTGCGCCGCGACGGCGGCTCCAATCCCGCCCAGTTCGCGCTCCAGGCCCGACGGCTGATCGACGAGGATCGAGTCGTGGCGCTGTTTGGCGGGTGGAGCCCCGCGACCCGCAAGGCCCTCCGCGACGTTGTCGAGGAGCGGCAGCATCTGCTGGTGTATCCGGCGCCGTCCGAGGGGCTGGAACGGTCGGCTTACGTCTTTTCGACCGGGTCGCTTCCCAACCAGGTGGTCCTTCCGGCGGTCAACTGGGCCTATGGTCCGCTGGGGCGGCGGTTTGCCCTGGTCGGAGCCGACGACCTGTACTCGCACACGGTCCATCGGATGATTCGAAGCCGGGTTGAGGAGCTGCGCGGCGAGATTGTCTTCGATGAACTGTTGCCAGCCTTCAGTCCCGAGCAGATCCAGCCGCTGGTAGCGCAGATCGAGGCACGGCGGCCTTCAGCGATCCTGAGCACGCTGCCGCCGCACGGGCATGTTCCCCTGATTCTGGCCTTGCGTGCCGCCAGCATCACGGCCGAGTCGATCCCCACGTTGGCCTTTCGGATCGACGCCGCGGCGGTGCAGTACACGGGCGGCCGGTCGTCGGATGGCGACTACGTGGCCCGATCCTTCTTTGCCGATCCCGACTCGCCGCGTCCAGCCGCTCGCGACTTTTCGCGGCGATACTACGACCGCTACGCCGTCGAGGCGACCGACCTGGCCGAGGCGGCTTATGTCGGGGTGAGGCTTTGGGCCTTAGCCGCGGCCAAGGCGCAGAGCGTCGAGCCGGACGCGGTGCGCCGCGCGCTGCTGGGGCTTGCGTGGGACGACGCCCCGGAGGGTCCGGTCCGAGTTGACGAGGCCAGCCTTCAACTCTGGAAATACGCGCGGGTGGCCCAGGTGGATATCGAGGGGCGGCTCAAGATCGTCCTCAACTCCCAGCGGCCGATCCGCCCCAATCTCTTCCCGCCGCCGCTGTCCGAATCCGGTTGGAACGAGCTGCTTAAGCAGCTTTACAACCAATGGGGCGGCTGGCAGCCTCCGTCCGCGCCATGAGCCTGATCCGGCACCTCGGCTCACGATTTTGACCCGACCGGTGCCGCTCCAGCCCAGCCCGCGCCGGCTCGCATGGTGGCCGGAGCCGACAAGCCAAACGAGATGACCACCTGCATCATCTGGTTGACGTCCCAATCCAGATCCACCACCTGGTCCTCGGGAACGGCCACCAGGATTCCCTGGGTCGGCAACGGCGCGTAGGGCACGTAGACGATCAGCACCCTCCGCCCGCTGCCGGTTTCCTCAACGGCCCGGGTGACGAAGGCCGGCGCCATGGCCTCGCGATTCGGAAATGGAATCAAAACCACCCGCTTGAATTTTTCGCTCGGCCGCCGCTGGTCCAGCGACGCGAACACGCTTCGCACCGCCTTGTAGATCACCGTGACGATCGGAACCCGCAGGATCACCCACTCCAAAGCCCGATACAGTCGGGTTCGCCCGAAGTAGCCGAGAAAATACAAAAAAACGAGCACCAGGATGCCCGCGGCCAGCGGCGAGACGAACCGCCGCCACCAATCGGGCATCGCCTCGATCTGCTCGGGCCGCACCAGCGACCGGACCAGCCACGCGACCGGATCCAGCACCACGGCCTGAATCGTGGAAATCAACCAATAGACCACCCAGATCGTGATCGCCACGGGCAGCGCAAAGATCAGGCCCGAGATGATCCGCCTTCGGATCGCGGCCAGCAGCGGATAGCGGGCCGTAGCTCCGCTGCCTGGGGACTGGGTCTCGTTCTGGTCCCATTGGATTGAGTCGATCGAGTCGGTCACGTCGAAGCCTCCCTCAATGCCTGGTTGTGTTCAACCTAATCGATCGCTCGGAAATCTGTCAGCGTCGGGCCCGACGGCGGGGCGCCTTGAGGTGGAGCGGTTCGGCCAACCGGCGGGACGCGAGCCGCAAGCGGTCGGTCGGCTCGCCTCTGGCGGCCGTTTTTCTGGGCTTTGGATGTGGTTGAGTCTCCCCGGACGACGGGCAGTTCGCGATCAACGCTTCGAGCGATGGCCGGGCGTCGGGTTGCTCCTCAGGGCAGCCCGGGCTCGGTCTGGCGGCTGGGCGTCAGGCGCCCCGAAGGCCAGTGGCTTGACACCCCCTCTCCCCCACCGTACAACGCGGCGACACGCGCCATCCCCAGATCGAGCCGCCCCGAGGTCCGAGCCGGATGACTGCCGATTCCGCCGCAACCGAGCCGCGAGCCGCGACCGAAACGCCCCTGGTTCGCGCCTTGGGGCCGATCGACGCGGCCATGATCGTCGTGGGGTCGATGATCGGCTCGGGAATCTTTATCACGTCGGCCGAATCGGCCCGACTGGTCGGTTCGCCGGGCTGGCTGCTTGCGGCCTGGGCGCTGGCCGGCGTGCTCACGATCACCGGCGCGCTGTGCTGCGCGGAGCTTTCGGCGATGATGCCTCAGGCCGGCGGCCAGTACGTCTTCCTCCGCGAGGCGTTCGGCCCGCCGGTCGCGTTCCTTTTTGGGTGGTCGCTTCTGCTGGTCGTCCAGACGGGGACGATTGCGGCCGTCGCGGTGGCGTTCGCCAAGTTCCTGGGCGTCTTTCTGCCGGGCGTGGCCGCCGATCGTTTTCTGCTGGGTCCGGTGGCTCTCGCCCCGGGTTATGCGCTCAGTCTATCGACGCAACAGCTCGTCGCGATCGGGGTCATCGCCGTGCTGACCCTAGTCAATACCCGCGGACTGGAGACCGGCAAGCGGATTCAAAATCTGTTTACGTTTGCCAAGACCGGCGCGTTGCTCGGCCTGATCGTCCTGGGGCTTGGCGTGGGAATCCGCCGTGACGCCGCTGCCTGGACCAGCTCCTGGTGGAATCCCGTCGCCAATGGATGGGACGCCGCGGCCGTGGAACCGAAACTCGCCGGCGTCGGCACGGCGCTGGCACTGGTTCTGTTGCTCGGCAAGGCGATGATCGGTCCGCTCTTTTCCCAGACCGCCTGGAACAACGTCACGTTCACCGGCGGAGAGGTCCGCGACCCAGCCCGCAATATCCCACGGGCCTTGATCCTGGGATGCTCGATGGTGGTGGTCCTGTACCTGCTGGCCAACCTGGCCTACGTGCTGACCCTCTCGCTGGCCGAGATTCAGCACGCCGACCAGGACCGCGTGGGCACGGCCGCGATGGCCCGAATCGTCGGGCCGATGGGTGTCGGGCTGATGGCGGCCTTGATCCTGATTTCCACATTCGGTTGCGTCAACGGGCTGGTGCTGGCCGGTGCGCGGGTCTCGTATGCGATGGCGCGTGACGGCCTGTTTTTCGCCCGCGCCGGGAGGGTCAACGCCCGACGGGTCCCGGCCACGGCGATGCTGGTTCAAGGACTCTGGGCCGCCCTGCTCACCTTGCCTTTGACGGTCGCGTCGGATGGGACGTATGGAAACGTCTACAGTCAATTGCTGGAATATATTGTTCCCGCGGATCTGGCGTTCTACGCGTTGATGGTCGCCGCGGTGATCGTGCTCCGGATCCGCCGCCCGGACGCCGCTCGTCCGTTCCGCACGCCGCTTTACCCTCTGCCGGCTCTGATCTACCTGGTGTTGTCGATCCTGCTGATTGCCGATCTGGTCGTCTTGACACCCCAGACCTGTGGCATCGGCGCCCTGATCGTGCTGGCCGGGCTGCCGATTTATCTGATCTGGTCCCGATCGACCGGGCGGCGGTGAGCGCCGCCGGAGCATGGGCCGTCGGCGGTGTCCCCCAGAGCGGTACGTCCTCCCCGGCGTGGGCCGATGGGGGGCTGGAAGCTCCTTGAGAAACGCGGGCCGAAGCGGCGGCCAGGGATCGGGTGGATGGGCGTCCGCCGAGGCTTAAGGGGCGGAGCCTGGGGCCGCTGAGGGTTCGCCGTCGCTTTCGATGGCGACCACGAGTGCCCGCATTCGGGCAAGGCGCTCGGCCAGGGCGGGCTGGTCGGCGAGGTTGACCGTTTCGGCCGGATCGGTGCGGCGGTCGTACAGCTCTTCGCGGCCGTCGCCGCCGCGGAGGTAGGCGAACCCCTCAGCGACCAGCGCGCACGGCACCCGGCGGGTTCCGCGGGGATCGGCGCGTCCGCCGGTGTCGCAATAGACCGGATCGGAACGGGCCTCCGAGCCGGCGCGCCAGAATCGCGCCAGCGACCGCCCGGGGAAAGCCACGCCGGCGGGGTCGGTGCCGGTCAGGTCGGCGATGGTGGCGGGTAGCTCGCGTAGGCTCACCGGCTCGGCGATCCGCCGCCCCGCCAGCGCGGCGGTTCCGGGTGGCACGATCACGAGGGGAACATGAGTCGCCTCGCGATGGAGGTCGGGACCGTGGAGAAACGCCCCACGCTCGCCGAACAGCTCGCCGTGGTCCGAGGTGACGATCAAGAGGGTGTTGGCCAGCGCGCCGCGGCGGTCCAGTTCGGAGATCAGTTCTCCGAGGCGGCGATCCAAGGCTTCCACGCAGGCGTCGTACCGCTCCCGTGCACGCCGCACCCGCTCGCCGGGCAGGTCCGACTTCGGGCACGCATGCCAGCGCTGCAGCCAGACTTGCTCCTGCCTGGCCACGTCGGCGCAGTCGCTCAGGTAGGGGTCGTGCGCGTCGAAGTGATTGAGGAAGAGGAAGAAGGGCCGGTCGGGCGAGCTCCGCTGATCGAGCCAGTCGAGCGCCTCGGCGTGGATCGTCGCCGCGTCGCGGCGGGAGAACGCCGCATCGTCGCGTTCCTGGGGCGGATTGCCCACAGCCAGCATCAGCCGCCGGCCCAATCCGCTGCTGCGAAGAATGGTCCGCCAATCGGTCGGCGCGTCCTCGTAGCGGGAAAAACCCTGGGCCAGCCCGTACCAGGCGTTGCAAAAATAGGTGTTGGCGACGAAGCCGGCGGTCGCGTAGCCGTGGTTGCGGAGGTGCTCGGCGATGGTGGTGAACCGTTCTTCGAGCCGCCGGGGCGGATACCCCTTGGCCCGGTTCGACTCGCTGTAAAGCGCGCGGGGCCAGTGGCCAGTGAACATCGACGTATGCGAGGGCAAGGTCCACCCCGCCGGCGATCGGGCTTCCTCGAAAACGATCCCGCGAGCGCCCAAGGCCGCCAGCGTCGGCGTCGAGCGGCCGGACGCCTCGACCAGGCTGGTCGCGTCCGCGCGCACGGTATCGAGCACAATCCAGATGACATTTGGCGCACCCGCTGGGGCTGGGGGCAGAGCCGCCAGGGTGCGCTCCTCGGCCCAACGCTCGCGCGCCAGCGGAACCACGTAGAGGGCAATCGCCATCAGAGCCAATCCCGGCAGGGTCCGCGCCACCAGCCTCTCGAAGCGCAGCGGATCGGCCCCCACCAGCCGACTGCCCCAAGCGCCGATCCCGCAGGCCAGGATTGCCTGCGCGGGAAGCGCCAACGCCGGGCCGTTCTGGAGCAAGCCAAACGCCGCCAGCGCGACCAGCACGGCGGGGATGGCCCGCGCGGTCTTCGTTCCTGGACGCCGCCAGGCTGCCAGGGCAGCCAGGATCGCCAGCACGGCGTAAATCATCGCGTTCGAGGCGGCGATCATCCAGATTGTATGGCGGTTGACATGAAGGTTGACTGCGGCCGATGGATCGAGGTGGCTGCGTCCGAAGCGGATCGCCGTTTCGGCCAGACCAGTGACCAGACCGAACCAGAGTGCGGCCCGAGCTGCGGCGGCTGGACCTGTTCCCCCCCGCGTCGCCACGCGCAACCGCTCGATGTATCGCCGACTCGGTCGGAGCCGGTCCAGTCGCAGCCGGGCCAAGCGTGTCGGCATACCGTGGCCTCCCCTGCCTTCCCTGCCCGGCCTCAGGCCGAGCCGGGCGTCCCTCCGGGCCTGGGCGTGACCGGCCGTTTCCGAATCCCGTTCAAGCGGACCGATCCCGGCGAACCCGGCGGCCCGAGGACACACGATCCTCCCGGCCATTGGCCGCCCGCCGCCATCGCCCTGGGCTTATATCGGCCAGGATCCGGGCTGGCCACCCCGAATTGGCAGGTCGGCTGGGTTCGATCAGCGAGGGGGAGTTCGTCGCGTTGGGGTATCCGGCGCATAGCCGGCCAGGGGATTCGTGTCGGGCCGAGTCACCCCTTGCGACCGCGCCAACTCCTCCGGCTCTAAAACGGCCCCCTGATCGCCCGTCTCCTCGATCCACCGGTTCAGGGCTTCACGCAGCCGGTCCCGTACGGCCCGGTGCTTGGGATCGGCCGAGCCGGCCAGATTACGGACTTGATGGGGGTCGGTCTCGAGGTCGTAAAGCTCCTCCTCGGGCATCGTCGGGGCAGCGAGGAAGGCCTGCTCGGGAGTCAACATTCCAGCCGCGGCCCGCTGCTTCAACAAATTCCAGGCTGGGTAACTTTTTTCCTTGTAGGTGTTGGCCTGAAGAAACGGCCGGTCGGGCGTAAAGTTCCGGATGTAACGATAGCGTCGATCGCGCACCGTGCGGATCCGAAACACTGTCTCGTCGCATCGGTCCCGCGCTCCAAAGGCAAACTCCCGGAGCGGCTCGGCCCCCGGTCCAAACAACACCCGCCCCTGCATCCCTTCCGGCTTGGACAGCCCCGCCACCGCCAGAAACGTCGGCGCCAGGTCGATCGCTTCGATCAACCGGTCGCTCACCGTTCCCGGCTCGAAGCCGGCCGGCGGCTCGAAGGCATCAGCCCAGGCCACGATCAACGGAACCCGCAGCCCTTCCTCGTAGCAAAACTGCTTGCCGCGGATGTGGGCCTCGCCGTTGTCGCCCATGAAGACGACGATCGTCCGCCCGGCCAGCCCGTCCGCGGTGAGCTGATCGAGAATCAGGCCCACCTGACGATCCAGCTCGATCGCCTCGTCGAGATAGGCGGCCCGATCGGCGCGGACCAGCGGATCGTCGGGTTCATAGGGTGGAATCTCGACCGTTGCCGGATCGACCCGCCGCGGCGCCGTGAACGGCCTGTGGGTTTCCTCAAAATTGACCTGAGCGAAGAACGGCTCATGGGCTTTGAGATCTGCCCAGCGGTCCGAGTCGAACGGCTTGCCCTCGACGGTGAAGTTCCAGTCGGTCTTGCCAGTGCCGCGAAACCCGAAATGGCCGGGAAACTCCCGCACGTTCGCCGTGAAGTAGCCCGCCTCGCGCATCCGCACACTGATCAACTGGACCTCCGCCGGCAGGCGATACCCATCGTCGCGGTGGGAGCGGTGGTTGTGGGCCCCAATCGACGTCTGATACATCCCGGTCATGAACGCCGAGCGACTCGGCGAGCAGACCGGCGAGGTTGTGTACGCGTGGGTGAAGCGCATGCCCCGCGCCGCCAGCCGATCCAGGTGGGGCGTCTGGACCCCCTTCTGGCCGTAACAGCCCAGCGCCGGCCCAAAATCCTCGGCCACGAGCCAGAGGATGTTCGGTCGAACCGCCCGCTCGGCTGCCTCGACCAGACCGACCGCCCCAAGCCCCAGCCACGCCCACACCAACCAGGTGTTCGGCCGCCTCATCAGGAGTATCCGATTCATGTCATGTGGTCGGCCGCTTCCTCAGGCCAATCCCACCGTTGCGCGACGACCGGGCCTCCCTACCCGCTGCTTCCCCCACCGCGGCCACGCGAGCCAACTCCCACGCCGTCCCCCCCTTGTTGAGCCAGACCCACAGCCCAACTCGACACCCAGACGCTCTGTCCCCTAAAATCCAGAATGTCGAACAATCGTGCAACACCGATTTCCCCACGATCCCAGGTGGGTGATGATGCGTCGGACGACGGTCGTGATGGCGGTTGGGCTGCTGGTCTCGGCGCCGCTGCGTGCTGCGGAGGATCGGTTTGCGTCCCAAGTTCGGCCGCTGCTGGATCGGTACTGCGTGGCCTGCCACAACGCCGAGAAAGCCAAGGCGGGGGTGGCCCTGCATGCGGCGGCCGACAAGTCGGCGATCGTCGCCGACCGCCGCCTCTGGCAGCGTGTGGTCGATCAGGTCGATGCCGGCATCATGCCGCCCGACGGCGAACCTCAGCCGACCGACGACGAGCGCGCCACCCTGGCCGGCGTCGTCGAGGATCTGCTGGCCGCGCGCGACTGCACGATCGAGCAGCCCGGCCGGGTCACGCTCCGGCGGCTTAATCGGGTCGAGTATCTGAACACGGTGCGCGACCTGCTCGGCGTCGAGGTCCCGCGGCCGGAGATGCTGCCGCTCGATGATGTGGGCTATGGCTTCGACACGATCGGCGACGTTCTCTCGCTGCCGCCGCTGCTGCTGGAAAAATACCTGACGCTGGCCGAGCTGGTCTCCGAACGGGCGATTCAGATCCCCCGGATCGACAACGGCTTGCTCGCCCGTTGGGAGCCGCGCGCCTGGGACGGAGCGCCGCCAAATGGCCGGCTCAACTCCAACCTCGAAGTCTCCCGCCGCTATCGCTTTCCCGAGCGGGGCAAGTACCGGCTGGTCGTCACCGCGCACGGTGAGCGGGCTGGGTCCGAACTGCCGCGGCTGGTCGTCAAGCTCGACGGCCAGCCGCTCCGCAGCTTTGACGTCGAGGCGACCGCCGACGCGCCGGGTTCGTACGCGGTCGAGATTCCCGTCAAAGCCCCCTCCGAGCGAATTTTGAGCCTGGCCTTCGTCAACGACTACTACCAGCCGGACAGCCCCGATCCAAAGCTCCGAGGCGACCGCAACCTGATCCTCCACGGCGCCGAGTTGTTCGGAAGCCCGATGCCGCCGACCTGGCCCGTGCGGGTCTGGCGTCCCGACCAGATCGCCGGCGGCAACCCCTCGGCGCACGGACGGACGCTCGCCTCGAACGGCGAGTTTCAGCTCGAGATCGAAGCACCAGTCGAAGGAGTCTACTATCTGACCGTTTCAGCGTCCGGTGATCAGGCCGGACCCGAACCGGCCCGAATGGCACTTCGCCTGGCCGGCAGACAGCTTCGCGTCGTGGATGTTCCCTCCAGCCCCCAAAACCCTTCGACGTACAACCTCAGCCTCAACCTGCGGAAGGGCAAGAACGCCGTCGCGCTGGCTTTCGTCAACGACTACTATCAGCCCGATAGCCCTGACCCCAAGCTCAAAGGTGACCGCAACCTCCACATCCATCGGGTCGAGTTGCTGGCGACGACACCCCTGGCGACGTCCGCCGCCCATCGTCGCCTGATCCCGCGCGCTCCCAAAAGCCCCGCTGACTGGAGCGCCGCGGCCCGCGAACCGCTCGCGGCCTTCATGACCCGCGCCTACCGTCGACCGGTCCGCCCCGAGGAGGTCGAGCGCCTGCTCAAGCTCGTCGAAACCGCTCGCGACGATGGCGAAACCTTCGAACGCGGCATCCAACTCGCCGTGCAGGCCGTGCTGGTCAGCCCGCACTTTCTGTACCGCGTCGAAGTCGACCGCCGTGCTTCGGGCAATCGACCCGGTTCGGCCCCGGTCCGTCCGCTGACCGGCTACGAACTGGCCTCCCGGCTTTCGTACTTCCTCTGGGCGACCATGCCCGACGACGAGCTGATGCGGCTGGCCCGCGAAGACCGGCTCCAGGACGACCGGGTGCTCGAAGCTCAGGTACGCCGGATGCTCAAGGACGCGCGCTCGCGTGCCTTGGTCGATCATTTCGCCGGCCAGTGGCTCCAGCTTCGCAAGCTCGACGCCGTGACGCCCGACCCCGCCCGATTCCCCCAATTCGACGCCGAACTCCGCCAAGCCATGCGGGCCGAGACCGAGCATTTCCTTGAGGCCATCATCCGCCAGGACCGGCCGTTGCTCGACCTGCTCGACGCGCCGTATACGTTCCTCAATGAACGTCTGGCCCAGCACTACGGGATTCCTGGCGTCACCGGCAGCGCCTTTCGCGAGGTCGCTCTGCCGCCGGGCAGCCATCGGGGCGGCCTGCTCGCGCAGGCGTCGATCCTGACGCTCACCTCCAACCCCGGTCGAACCTCGCCCGTGAAGCGCGGCAAGTATATTCTCGAACAGATTCTGGGCACGCCGCCGCCGCCGGCACCGGCCGATGTTCCGCCGCTCGAGGACGACAAGGCTCAGGGGCCGCTTCGAGGGACGCTCCGCCAGCGTCTGGAGCAGCACCGGTCTAACCCGGCCTGCGCCGGCTGCCACGCCCGGCTCGATCCGCTTGGCTTCGGCCTGGAAAACTACGACGCGATCGGAGCCTGGCGCGAGCGTGACGGCGATGCTCCGGTCGATGCGTCCGGCAGTCTGCCGGGCGGCCGCTCGTTCTCCGGTGCCGACGAACTGCGCCGCCTGCTCCGTGCCGATCAGGCCGAGCGGTTCCTCCGCAACCTCACCGAAAAGCTGCTCATCTACGGCCTGGGCCGCGGCCTCGAACCGGCCGACGCCTGTGCCGTCGATGCCGTCGTCGAGAAGGCCCGCTCCGGCGGCCTGACCTTCTCAGGCCTGATCGTCGAGATCGTCAAAAGCGACCCCTTCCGCAAGCGTTCGCTCGAGGAACTGGTGCTCCAGTAGCCGTCTCGGGCCGGACTGGTCGGCCCGGCCACGCGAATCTCGTATCCCGCCGACTCCAGAACCCCTAACCCCCCGATCACCATGCCCAAGCCGATCCCTCGCCGCACGGTCCTCCGAGGTCTGGGCACCACGCTGGCGCTGCCCTGGCTGGAGGCAATGGCCCCGCTGATCGACCCGGCCAAAGCCCGCGCCGCGGGGATCGACCCCCGCCCGCGGCGGATGGCCTTCCTCTACGTGCCCAATGGCGTCCACATGCCCGAGTGGACCCCGAAGCAGGAAGGTCGCGGCTATGAGCTGCCCGAAATCCTCAAACCGCTGGCCCCGTTCCGCGACGATCTGCTGGTTCTGACCGGTCTGGCCCAAGACAACGCCAACGCCAAAGGGGATGGCGGCGGCGACCACGCCCGCGCCCTGGCCGCCTTTTTGACCGGCGTCCACCCTCGCAAGACCGACGGCGCCAACATCCGCGCCGGCATCTCGGTCGACCAGGTCGCCGCCCAGAAGATCGGCCACCTGACCCGTTTCCCCTCGCTTGAGCTGGGCTGCGACCCATCCGCGCAGGCCGGTAACTGCGACTCCGGCTACTCGTGCGCCTACTCCTCAAACATCTCCTGGTCCAGCGAGACAACACCCCTGGCCAAGGAGGTCAACCCCCGCCTGGTCTTCGACCGCCTGTTTGGCGAGGCGGGCGGCGACGTCGGATCAGCATCGGCCCGGCGCCGCAAGCGTCGCCAGAGTGTGCTCGATTACGTCAGCGAAGACGCCCGCCGCCTCCGCGACCGCCTCGGCACCACCGACCGCCGCAAGCTGGACGAGTATCTGACCAGCGTCCGCGAAATCGAGCGCCGCCTGGTGGCCGCTTCCCGACCACCTGTCGACGCTCCCCCCAACGCCTCCCGGCCGGCCGGCATCCCCGACCAATACGGCGAACATATTCGGCTGATGTGCGACATGATCGCCCTGGCCTTCCAGACCGACCTGACCCGCATCGTGACCTTCGTCCTCGCCAACGAAGGCTCGAACCGCACTTACAACTGGCTCGGCGTGGCCGACGGCCACCACGAATTGTCCCATCACGGCCGCGACCCCGAAAAACAATCGAAGATCCAGAAGATCAATACGTTTCACGTGGAACAGTTGGCCTATCTGCTCGGCAAGCTCAAGGAGGCCGCCGACGGCGAGGGCCAGTCGGTCCTCGACAATTGCATGATCGTCTACGGCAGCGGGATCGCCGATGGCGACGCCCACAATCACAACGACCTGCCGATCCTTCTGGCTGGCCGCGGCGCCGGCACCATCCAGACTGGCCGCCACGTCCGCTACCCCGACCAGACCCCGCTCAACAACCTCTTCCTCGCCATGCTCGACCGCATGGATGCCCGCGTCGACGCCCTCGGCGACAGCACCGGCACCTTGCCTGGTCTTGACGGTTGACGAGCGGTCCCGCCCCGCCATCATGATGGGAGCGATCCCCAGCCCCCAAACGCTCCAAAACGCCCTCCGGACGCTCCCCTGATGCCCCGGTTTGCCCTCCTGCCGTTGGTTCTGAGCCTGACCACCGCCGCCGTGGCCCAGGAGGCGGCGACCGACCTGTTCCATGTCGAGCCGGCCTCCGACGAAGGCCAGCGCGCGATCGCCGCCTTTCGTGTTCCGCCCGGCATGAGGGTCGAGCTGTTCGCCGCCGAGCCGCTGCTGGCCAACCCGGTCGCCTTCGCCCTCGACCCGGCCGGCCGCGCCTACGTCGTCGAAACCTTCCGCCACTCGGACGGCGTGACCGACACCCGCAGCCACATGTACTGGCTCGACGACGATCTGGCCAGCCGTTCGGTGGCCGACCGGGTGGCGATGTACCGCAAGCATCTCAGCCCCGAGGAGTTCGCCCGCTACGGCCGGTTCCAGGAACGGTTGCGGCTGGTCGTCGACACCGACGGCGACGGCACAGCCGACACGGCCACGGTCTTCGCCGACGGCTTCGGCGGCCCCGAGACCGGCCTGGCCGCCGGCGTGCTGCCCGTGGGCGACTCGGTCTACTTCACCTGCATCCCCGACCTCTGGAAGCTCCGCGACACCGACGGCGACGGCACCGCCGACGAGCGCATCCGCCTCTCGACCGGTTACGGCGTCCACGTTCAGTTCATCGGCCACGACCTGCACGGGCTGACGCTCGGCCCCGACGGCCGCCTCTACTTCTCGATCGGCGACCGCGGCTTCAACGTCACCACGATCGACGGCAAACGGCTGGCCATCCCCGATTCCGGCAGCGTCCTGCGGTGCGAGCTGGACGGCTCCGACCTTGAGGTCATCCACACCGGTTTACGCAACCCCCAGGAACTCGCCTTCGACGAGCAGGGCAATCTCTTCACCGTGGACAACAACTCCGACGGCGGCGACCGCGCGCGGCTCGTCTGGGTCGTTCCCGGCGGCGAGAGCGGCTGGCACATCGGATGGCAGTACATCGAGCAGCCGACCCTGCGCGGCCCCTGGAACGCCGAGCGGATGTGGCAACCTCGCAACGACGCGCAGCCGGCTTACCTGGTGCCGCCGCTGGCCAACTTCAGCGACGGGCCGTCCGGCCTCGCTTACAACCCCGGCACGGCCCTCAGCCCCGAGCAGCGCGGCCGCTTCTTCTTGGCCGACTTCCGCGGCGCCGCGACCACCAGCGGCGTCCGATCGTTCGCCATCCGTCCTAAGGGCGCCGCTTTTGAGCTGGCCGATCAGAACGAATTTCTGTGGGGGCTTCAGGCTACCGATGTCGACTTCGGCAGCGATGGCGCCTTGTACATCTCCGACTGGGTCGAGGGCTGGAACAAGACCGGCAAAGGTCGCATCTATCGCGTCAGCGACCCCGATCGTACCGATCGGGCGAAGGCCGCCGAGGTACGCCGACTGCTGACGGAGGGAATGGCCGGCCGTCCGTTACCCGAACTGGTCGCCCTGCTCGATCACGACGATTGGAGGGTGCGGCTGGAGGCCCAGTTCGAGCTGACCCGTCGGGCCATCGCGTCCCGTCGGGCCGTCGGCGATCGTCCGGCCGGTCCCGACGAGACCCTCCCGATCGCTACCCTCGCCTCGGCCGCCGCCCCCGATGGGCCGCTCCGCACCCGCCGCCACGCGATCTGGGGGATCGCCCACTACGAGCGCTTGACCGCCGACCGGGGAACCCTGCTCGTCGAGCTGCTTGACGACCCCGACGCCGAGATCCGCCGCCAAGCCGCCCGAGCGCTCGGCGATCTGGCCTCGGCCGGGAACGGGGTGCAGTCCGCGCCTGGCACGTTCGACGCTCTCGTCGCCCGCCTCAGCGACGACGACCCCCAGGTACGATTCCACGCGGCGATCGCGCTGGGCAACCTCCGTGACCCGAACGCGCTGACTCCGCTCCTGGAGATGCTCCGGGCCAACGACGATGCCGACGCCTACCTCCGCCACGCTGGCGTCATGGGGCTGGCGGGTGTCGCTGATGATGCGGTACTGGTCAAGGCGAGCGACGCTGAAACACCCGCCGTCCGCCTGGCGATCCTGCTCGCCCTGCGCCGGCATGGCTCGCCCGAGGTTGCCCGCTTCCTGGCCGACCCCGAGCCGCGGATTGTACTGGAGGCCGCCCGAGCGATTCACGACGCAACCATTCCCGGCGACGCCGAGGCCCGCCTAGCCGCGTTGACGCTCCCCGAGAAGGCCCCCTCGGCGCTGGTTCGCCGGGTCCTGGCCGCCAACGAACGGATCGGAGGGTCCGCGGGTGCCGACGCTCTGGCGGCTCTAGCGGAGCGGCCCGACCTCGACCCAGGCCTCCGCGCCGAGGCGCTCGACGCCCTCGGTACCTGGGCCAATCCCTCCGGGCGCGACCGCGTGACCGGCCTCTGGCGGCCGATCGGCGAGCGCGACCCCTCCCCGGCGGTCGCCGCGCTTAGGCGCGTTGCGCCTGCTCTGCTGGCTGACTCCCCTGGACGGGTCATGACCGCGGCCGCCCGCGCCGCCGGCAGGCTCGGCCTCGCCGAGGCGATCCCTGCGCTGGAGGCGATCGTCACCGCCGAGAAGGGCAAGACCGGCGAGGCTCGCCTGGCCGCGCTCGAAGCGCTGGAGGCCCTTCAAGCCCCCGGCCTGGTCAGCCTTGTCGCGCAGGCCGTCGAGGGCAAGGACCCCAATGTCCGCGCCGCGGCTCTGAAGATGCTCGGCCGGCTCGAGCCGGCCCGAGCGCTGCCGATCCTGGCGCGGGTTGTCGAGAACGGGACCACCCGCGAGCGCCAGCAGGCGTTTACTGCCCTCGGCGATATCGACGCGCCCGAAGCCGACGCCCTACTAGCCGCCTGGCTCGACCGTCTGGCCGCCGGCGACGCGCCGGCTGAGGTCGCCCTGGAGCTGGTCGAGGCCGCCCGCAAGCGCTCGTCCCCTGAAGTGAAGGATCGCCTCGCTCGTCGCGACGCCGCGATGCCTGCCGACGACCCGCTCGCGCCGTACCAGGTGGCCCTGGCCGGCGGCGACGCCCGCTCGGGCGCCCGTGTCTTCCGCGAGAACGCCGCCGTCTACTGCCTCCGCTGTCACAAAGTTCGCGGCGAGGGCGGCGAGGTCGGCCCCGAGCTGACAGGTATCGGCCAGAAAAAGGACCGCACCTACCTGCTCGAGGCGATCGTGACGCCCAACAAGACAATCGCCGAGGGCTTCGAGACCCGCGTGCTGGCGCTCGACGACGGCACGATCGTCGCCGGCGTCGTCAAGGCCGAGGACGACACGACGCTGACCCTGGCCACCCCCGAAGCGACGCTCGTGACCGTCGACAAGGCCCGCATCGAAGAACAGCGCGGCGGCGACTCGGCCATGCCCGCCGACCTCGTGACCAAGATGAGCCTCCGCGAGCTCCGCGACCTCATCGAGTACCTCGCCACCGTGGGCGAGGGCCGCGACGCCCCCGCCGCCGAGGGATTCCGATAAGGAGCGCCGCGTTCGTGCATCCCCCCCTGCTCTCCGACCGCACCGCTCGGTTCACCGAGAGCGTCATCCGCGGCATGTCCGTCGAGGCGCGGAAATACGGCGCCATCAACCTCGCCCAGGGTATGCCCGACTTCCCGGCCCCCCAAGCCATCAAGGACGCCGCCTGCCGCGCCATCCAGGACGACATCAACCAGTATGCCACCACCTGGGGCAGCCAGCGGCTCCGCGAGGCCATCGCCGACCACGCCGCCTGGCACCTGGGCCTGACGGTCGACCCCGACGCCGAGATCACCGTCGTCTGTGGTTCGACCGAGGCGATGCTCGTCGCCCTGCTCTCGCTGGTCAACCCGGGCGACGAAGTCATCCTCACCGAACCGTTTTACGAGAACTACTGGCCCGACTGCATCATAAGCGGCGCCACGCCGCGGTTTGTCGCGCTCCGGGATCAGACCTGGCGGCTCGACCTCGACGCCCTGGCCGCCGCCTTCAACGACCGCACCAAGGCGATCGTCCTCTGCAACCCGAACAACCCGACCGGATCTGTCTTCACCCCCGACGAACTGGCCGCCGTCGCCGCGCTCTGCCAGAAGTGGGACGTCATCGCCATCACCGACGAGATCTATGAACATATCCTCTACGATGGCCGCCGACACGTCGCCCTCGCCACGCTGGACGGAATGCGCGACCGCACCGTGACCATCTCCGGCATGTCCAAGACGTACGCCGTCACAGGTTGGCGCATCGGGACGATCATTGCCCCGCCTCACCTGACCTGCGCCTTCCGCGCGATGCACGACTTCGTCTCGATCGGTGCCGCCGCCCCGTTGCAGGAGGCCGGCGCCCTCGCCTACCGCCTCCCCCGCCCCTACTACGACGACCTCGCCGCCGCCTACCAGGCCCGCCGCGACCGCTTCTGCACCGCCCTGGCCGCTCTCGGCTTCCGGTTCCAGCTTCCCGAGGGCGCGTACTACGTCATGGCTGACTACACCGCCCTGGCTCCCGGTCCGCCCGACGATGTCGCCTTCGCGCGGTATCTGGTCCGAACAATCGGGGTGGCCAGCGTGCCTGGCTCCAGCTTCTTTCGCGACCCGGAGCGCGGCCGGCGCTACATTCGCTTTTGCTTTTGCAAGCAAGACCAGACGCTCGATGAAGCCCTGGCGCGGCTGGCGTTGGCCCAGTCCGGAGAGACGCCGCGGTCTCGGCACCAACCGCAGTCCTAGGCGGACGCCGTGGGCGAAACCGCTCGGGCTTGGCCCAGCGCTTCCACGTACTGGCCAATCTCGGCGACCAGGGCTTCCCGGTTGAGTCCCGAGGCGGCCAGCTCCTGAATCCGCCGCACAATCGCGCTGCCGACGATCAAGCCGTCGGCCACCGGGGCGAGCTGGCGCACATGCTCGGGCCGGCTGATGCCGAAGCCGATACAGATCGGCAGCTCGGTCTGGGTGCGGAGCCAGGCGACGTTTTCGGCCAGCTCTGGGGGCAAGTGCTGACGCTCGCCGGTGATCCCGGCCACCGAGACGTAATAGAGAAATCCCGAGGAACTGCGCGCGATCCGAACCGCGCGGTCGCGGGGCGTCGTCGGCGTGACCAGTTGGATCAATTTGAGCTCGGCCGCCGCGCAGCGGGTCTGAAAGCCTTCCGGCCCCTCGGCTTCCTCGACCGGCAAATCGGGGACGATCAGACCATCGACGCCAGCCGCCCGAGCCTCGGCCAAATAGCGATCGACCCCGTGCCGGTGGACGATCGCGTAGGAGACCATCGTCACGATCGGCGGATCCGGGTGGCGACGCCGCCAGTCGGCCAGCATCTGGAAGATTGCCGCGAGCCGGACCCCCCGGCCCAACGCGCGGGTGTAACTGGCCGCGATCACGGGGCCGTCGGCGATCGGGTCCGAATACGGGATGCCCAGCTCGGCCAGGTCGGCCAGGCCGCGGCGTCCCAGCAGCTCATCGAGCAGCGCGGCGGTGGTCTCCAGGTCGGGATCGCCCGCCGTCAGGAACGGCATCAGCGCGCGGCGATCCTCGCGGCGTAATCGGGCAAACAGAGCGTCAATGCGATTCATGACTGCGATCTTAGCCGGTTGACCCATCCCGGGGAATCCTGCCGCTTGGGCACGGCCGCAGGTTGGGCCGCCACGCTTCAGCGTTCCCGAAGCGGCGCGATCACCCGCCGGCCAGTCCGGCGAGCTTCAGCGCGATGGCCGCTCGGGCGGCCGATCGGTCGCTTCCAGGCGCCGAAACTTTTGGACCCGCCGGCCTTGGATGTCGCCCAGGTAGAGGTGGCCCTCGCCATCGACGGCCAGCCCATGCACCCAGTCGACCATCCCCGGACGATCGCCGAGCGGAAAGCTCCAAAGTTCCTCGGCCCGCCCCGAGGTGTCGAACCGGAAGACGATCTGATCGTGCGGCGGGATGCCCAGCGGCACGCCTGCCCGGGTCCGTGCGCCCCGGGGCCAGCGGGTGGGCGACGACCCGGCAACATAGACCCGATCGGCCCGGTCGATCGCCAGATCCCAGGGCACGATCAGGTTGCGCCACTCGGCCAGCACCGACCCGTCGGGCGCGAAGACCTGGACGCGGGCGTTGGAGCGGTCGGCCACGTAGAGACGGCCTTGGGAATCGAGCGCCAGGGCATGCGGCAGGCGAAACTGGCCGGGCGCGGTTCCCTCGCTGCCGAGAATCGATCGCACCGACCCGTCCGGAGCGAACACGACCACGCGGTTGTTGCCGTAGCCGTCGGCGACGTAGATCGTGCCGTCGGCGGCGATGGCCACGTCGGTCGGCTGATCGAAATGGGCCGGGTCGTCGCCCGGCTCGCCCGCGACACCCAGGGTTCGCAGCCGCCGACCCTCGTCGCTGAACTGCACCACCACATGGGCGCCGGCGTCGGCGATCCAGACGGTACCGTCAGGCGCCAGGCCCAGCCCATGAGGCCGCCGCAACAGGTCCGAGCCCCAAGCGCGGACGAGCTGGCCATCGGACGTGTAGACCCGAACCGGCAGCGATCCGCGGTTGAGCGTCCAGATCCGGCCGTCACGATCGACGTCGATGGCCGACATCTCGCCCCAGGCGCCGTGTGCCGCCTCGTCGTGGCCCGCCGGCCAGCCGGCTTCCGCTTCGTAGCCGGCGACCGTGTCCACGATCCGCTCCGGCCGGGTCAAGAGACGGCGCAGCGAGATCTCTTGCGCACCGGCCCAGGCGGCTGGCAGGAGCCAGATCAGTCCCGCTAGGGCCAGCCCCGGTCCCCAGCCCCCGCCAACGCTGCGGCCAAACATCGATCGAGCGGCGTCCCGTCTCACGACGATCACACCAGCGGCTCGCCGCGCAGCCGGGCGATTTCGTAGGCATCCTTGTCGCCACGACCCGACAGACAGACCACAATCGTCTTGCCCGGCCCCAGCCGCGCCGCCTCCTTGAGCGCCTGCGCGACCGCATGGCTGGACTCCAGTGCCGGCAGAATCCCCTCCTTGCGGGCGAGGCGATAGTAAGCCTCGAGCGCTTCGTCGTCCCGGATCGCCTCGTAACGGACGCGGCCGGTCTGCTTCCAGTAGGCATGCTCGGGACCGACGCCGGGGTAGTCCAGACCAGCCGAGATCGAGTGAACATCGTCGGTCTGCCCGTCGTCGTCCTGGAGGACGTAGCTGAAGCTGCCGTGGAGGATTCCCGGGCGGCCCAAGGTCAGGCTGGCCGCATGATCGCCGCGCGACAGGCCTCGCCCCCCGGCCTCCGCGCCGATTAGCTCGACGGCCTCGTCGTCCAGAAACGGAAAAAACATCCCCGCGGCGTTCGACCCTCCGCCCACGCAGGCCACGACCGCATCGGGCAACCGTCCAATCTGGTCCAAGCACTGCGCCCGCGCCTCGCGGCCAATCACCGACTGGAAATCCCGGACGATCATCGGAAACGGGTGCGGGCCGACCACCGAGCCGATCGTGTAGTGGGTCCATTTCGATGTGGCCATCCAGTCGCGCATCGCCTCGTTGGTCGCGTCCCGTAGGGTTCGGGATCCGGTCGTGACCGGGACGACCTGCGCTCCCATCGTCCGCATGTTGAAGACGTTGAGCTTCTGGCGCCGGATATCCTCCTCGCCCATGTAGACGGTGCATTCCAGACCGGTCAGTGCGCAGGCCGTCGCCGTGGCGACACCATGCTGCCCGGCGCCGGTTTCAGCGATCACCCGCGTGCGGCCCATGCGCTGGGCCAACAAGACCTGGCCGATCGCATTGTTGATCTTGTGGGCGCCGGTGTGATTCAGGTCCTCGCGTTTCAGGTAAATCGCCGCTCCCCCGACCGACTCGGTAAGCCGCCGAGCGTAGTACAGCGGGCTAGGCCGGCCGACATAGTGCCGATAATACTCATTCATCTCGGCCTGGAACGCCGGATCGGCCTGGGCGGCGGCATACGCCTCGGCAATCTGCGCCAAGGCATCCATGAGCGTTTCAGGCACGAACCGCCCGCCAAACGGACCGAACCGGCCCAGGGCGTCAGGAAGCGTCGTGGCGGACAGCGGAGCGGTCGTCGGTGGAGCCATGGTCGATCAACCCGTCGGCGGCGGTTCAACGGTAATCAACCGATTGTCGGACCCTACGCCGGCGAACGTCAAGTCACGCCGTCGCCAGCCTCTTGGATCGATCCGTCCGCCGTGAGGGCGTGGACCGCGGCGCCGGCTCGGTGGCCGGCCTCTCTGCTCCGCCGCGGCGTCTCAGACCGATTCATCCAGCCGACCGAGAATTCCAATCACCAGCGGCCGCAGCTTCGACTCCGCCTGGCGTGCCACGGCCAAGATCTCCTCGATCCGCACCGGCTCCAACGCATCCGGCAGGCACAGGTCGGTGACGATCGAAAACCCAAGCACCCGCAGCCCGGCGTGGACGGCCACCAACACTTCGGGGACGGTGGACATACCGACCACGTCGGCTCCGATGCCGCGGAGAAAGCGATACTCGGCCCGGGTCTCCAGGTTCGGCCCGACGACGGCCACGTAGACGCCGCGGCGGGCCACGATCCCCTGCTCCAGGGCCACGCCCAAGGCCAACTCCTGCAGCGCCGGGTCATAGGGCCGGCACAGGTCGGGAAACCGAGGACCGAGCCGCTCGTCGTTGGGGCCAATCAGAGGGTTGACACCCATCAGGTTGATATGGTCGTCGAGGACGACCAGATCGCCTTTGGCGAACAGCGGATTCATGCCGCCCGCCGCATTCGAGACGATCAAAATCGAGCAGCCCAGCTCCTTGAGCACGCGGATCGGATAGGTCACCTGGGCGGCCGTGTAGCCTTCGTAGATGTGGAACCGGCCCTCCATGGCGACGACCGGCTGACCGGCCAGCCGTCCGCAGACCAACTGGCCGGTGTGGCTTTCGACGGTCGATCGCGGGAAGTGGGGGATGTGTTCGTAGGGAATGGTCGCTTCGGCCTCGATCTCGGAGGCCAGGGCGCCCAGGCCGGTCCCCAGCACGATTCCGACCCGGCCGGAGCCCGTCCACTGGGTCCGGATCGCGGCGACCGACTGCTGGACGTCGTCCCAACGATGGTAGTTCACGGGTCTACTCGCTCCGGCCTCGCACCAGGCGGCGGACCAGGGCCGGGTAGCGGGGATCGTCCCGCAGAGGTCTCAGGTCCGGATCTCGCAGGATGCGCCGCCTCAACGGATAGCCGAGCCGGATCGCTCGTTCGAGGGCGGCGAACGCCTCGTCGATCTGGCCCAGCCGGGCCAGCATGCAGGCTATGTAGTAGTGGGGAATCGGGTCGTCGGGGCGAAGCCGGGCGTGGCGGCAATCCCAGAACAAGGCCCGCGAATCAAGACGGGCCGCCGCAAGGTTGTGTGCGTGGACCCGGACGGCCTCGACCAGGCAGGGGTTGCGCCGGAGGACCGCCTCGAAAAACTCGATCTCGAAGGTCCGCTGAGCCGCGCTGCTCGTCCGCCGGGGTCGCGGGTTGTCGGAGCGTCGGAGTGAATCGTCCGTCATCGGGGCGCGGGCAACCTGGGTGAGGACGTTTGGTTTGAGGCCGAACAGGCCGCCGATCCGATGCCCTGTCGCGGGGCACGCTCTGCACATCAGCCGGCGGCGGCGGGGGCGGCTTGAGGCCCCCGCCGACTCGACCGCCACTCAGATATCGTCCAGATCTTCCTCGTCGTCGTCCAGTTCGTCGAGGCCCTCGTCGTCCTCGTCCTCGTCGTCCTCATCGAGGTCGATGTCGTCCAGGTCCTCGTCGTCTAAGTCGGCGTCGTCTTCTTCGTCGAATTCTTCCTCTTCGTCGTCAAAGTCGTCCTCGAAGTCGTCGTCTTCAAGCTCGTCGTCAAAGTCTTCGTCCTCGTCCTCCTCGTCGTCCTCGAAGTCGTCGTCGATGTCGTCCTCGTCATCGGGATGACGGGCATCCAGGCCGAGGTCCAGCCAGGCGGTCGAACGCCGCCAGGCCTCAATGGCGACCAGGCTGGGACCGACAAGCCTGGAGCGGGTGGATTCTAGGCAGTCCGACATGAGCAGATCCTTAGTTTCCGGGGTGGCTCGGGTCAAATCGCGTTCCGAAGCTAGGAAAGAGACGTTCGCCGTCGCGTGTCTCGGGTCGGACCGGGGGGCTCAAACCCGCCGTCCATCGGGGGATAGAGACAGCCCCCGGCGGCCGAACGAGCCTCTCTCGTAGTCCGATGGCCCCATGATTGTCAAGTATCGAGTCAAGGGGGTTGTTGCTTGAACCGAAACCGGCCTCGGCTTCAGGTCACGGCAACCACCTCTCTGGCCGTTGCGGAGCGGACGATCGCCTGGAGCAGGCGCACCGTCTCCAGCGCCTCCTCGCCAGGGCAGGCCGGCGGCCGACCTTCTCGAACCGCCGCCAAATAATCGGCGTCCACGTGCGTCCCCACCTCGGGGAGCGTGATCTCCTCGGGCCGGCCCTCGGGCCCGGCCTGCTCAAGCCTGCGTTCGCTGGCCGTCAACCGGCCTTGCTCGCCATAAAAGGTCAACTCAAACACCGGACCGGGGCTGACCCCGCAGACGGCCAGCGTGGCCATCACGTCGCCTTCGAGCCGGACGGCGGCTGCGGTCACGACGTCCAGGCCCGCTGCCACACACGACTGAAACGCGGCCACCTCGAGCGCCCGCCGTCCGGAGGTCCAGAGCAGCGCATCGATCAGGTGGTCGCCCGCGTCCGCCACAATGCCGCCGCCAGAAACCCGAGGATCGAGCCGCCACGAATCCTCCGGGCCGGTATGCTGGGCCAACCAGGGTGCCGCCAGCGTCGCGGTGATCATCCGCAGGCTGCCAATCTGACCCTCCGCTAGCCGCCGCCGGGCCTCGGCCAGCGCGGCGCTGAGCCGATACTGGTGGCCGACCCCCAGGATCCGGCCACGGGACCGCGCCAGGTTGACCAGATCGGCCGCCTCCTGCGCATTGGTCGACAGCGGCTTCTCCACGAACACGTGGCAACCAGCCTGCAACGCATCCATGGCCGGCCGGTAGTGGGCCCGATGCGGAGTGAAGATCGCCACCACCTCCGGCGCGGCCGACTCGAGTAACGCCTGGTGATCCTCGTAAACCGGCAGTCCGCCCACAGCGGCCGCCAGCGCTTCGGCAGCCTGGCGATCCGGGTCGGTCAAACCCGCGAGGCTGACCCCCGGCAACGCCGCCAGCCGGCCGACATGGATCCGCGCGGCCCGACCACACCCGACCACGCCTACCCGCACGGTCCTCGCCTCGCTCACCACCGACACCCTCCCGCCGCCGCGGCCGACTCTCGGTCGCCGACGCCTCTGGCCAACATCCGAACAGCACCGGCTACGCCCGTCAAGGGATCGGCCTCCTCGCGACTTGACCGGTCCGCCCCGCGGCTATTATGTTCACGACTTTGGCCGCTCACGGTGGCTGTAGCGTAGCGGTTAACGCACCAGATTGTGGATCTGGGGATCGCGGGTTCGAATCCCGTCAGCCACCCTCGCCCACCGGGCATCGCGCCGGCTCAGTCCGTTTGGCCGGCGTCTTCGACCGGCCGGTCCGACTCTGCTCGGCAATGATTCGCTCCACGACCCGCTGGGCCGAGACGACGACAGCCATCGTCCCCTGCCCGGGAAAGACCGAGTCGCCAACCAGCCATAGCCCCGGCCCTAGCTCGTCGCAGCCGACCGCCCGCACGTTGCTATTCCACCGGGAAACGGGCGGCCCGCCCACCGCACCAGCGCTTCGCCGCGTATACCGTCGGAAGCTCCGCGGCGTCCCGAACTCGGCATGCAGCAGCCGCGCTTCGGCGCCCGGGATCGCTCGCTCCAGTGCCGCCAGCAGACGGTCCCGGTAGACTTGCTTACGCTGCGCGTGCGCCTCGGGCGTCAGGTCCGACCAGTCCGCGGGCCGCACGTGCGTCGACATCGTCGCCACCCGGACCGACTCGGGACCGAATCCCAGATCGCCTGGCGGCGAGAGCGACACCAGGACGTTGTTGCCGTCATGGATCGGCGCCGCGGCGTCCTGGAGCACCTGATGGAAGAGCGGCGTCTCGTCATCGACCGCGTCCCGCGGCATCACCACATAGCCCGTCACTGCGCTCCAGACCGCCCGGCTCCGCCGTTCCATCCGTCCCAGCCGGCCCTCGAGCCGCCGACCGAGCAACGCCGCCGCCAGGTCGATCGGCAGATTGAAGGCGACGTGACGGGCGAGCCAGCTCTCCCGGCGCCGCGTCGTCACCGCCCAAACCGCCCCGGTCCCGTTCCCGGTGTTGGCCGGCTCGACCCGATCGACCAGCGTCGCCCGACGAAGCTCGCCCCCCAGCTCGACGAACCGCCGTCCCAGCCCCTCGACCCACGCCCGCATCCCGCCCCGCGGGCGGGCCAGGCCTCGGCGGTACGCCTGGAGGCAAGCCGCCGCATTGGCAAACGGCACCGTCTCCGGACCGGCCTGGGCCGTGTCCTGCAAGAGCATCGCCACAAACGTCCGGAACGGCCGATCCGAAGCCAGCCCGAGCAGGCCCAGCACGTCATCGACGGTCAGCAGGCTGGTCGCCGCGGCGGCCAGCCCCGACCCGCCCAGCAGCCTCAGGTCGTGCACCAGGACCCCTGGCGAGCGGACCGGAAACCGCGGACCGCCCGAGACCGCCCGAAACAGCGTCTCGCCCACCGCCGCCTGAATTCGCCAGAATCGCCGTCGCGCAGTCTCACGCCCCGGAAACGCTGCGGCCTGATTCGCTTCGAACCGATCGGCCTCGCCGACGATATCCACCCGGCGATCGGGCAGATGCACCCGATAGACCGGACTGGTCACCGCTTCGACCTCGAGGCTCAAATCCGCCACAAGCCGGCCAATCGGCTCCCCCGGCCCCAGCCCCATCAAGGCCGTGGCCCCCACGTCGAACGTGTACGGCCCGCGATCAAACCAGCCCGCGCAACCGCCCAGGCGGGTGTGCGCTTCCAGCAACGCGACCTGCAAACCCTGGCGCTGCGCCAGCGCGGCCAGCGCCAGCCCGCCCATGCCTGCCCCAACCACAATCAAGTCGTAAAGCGTCGTCATACCGTCGTTATAGGCATCTCGGGGCAAGCGGTCCGGTTCTGGCCAATTCTCCTGGGCAGAAAAGGCGGCTAGGATAGTGGCCCAGGCCCCATCGGCCCGCCCGACCGCCCGTGGACCGGTCCGGCCCTCCCCTGGCTTCAAGGAGCCTCCGCCCATGTGGTACGCGGTTGCGGTTTTCGCGGCCTGGCCGTTCGTCGCGGCAAGTGGACAAGCGTCGGGTTCTTCCCAGGACGGGAACGGCAGCCAGACCGCCCTGGTCGTCGAGGGCATCGTCCGCGAAGTGTTCGTCAGCCCCCGGGCAAGCCGCGTCGACATCCTGACGGTCATCGAGGTCCAGGCCGTGGCCCTCGGACCCGGCTGGCGGGCGGGCCTGCCGGTTCGGGTCCCCGCGCCGGGCGAGCTGGCCTACGTGCACTCCTTCGTGAAAGACGGGGGCGGCGAGGGTTCTTCCGACGCGGTACCGCCGGAGCGCGGCGTCGTGCGAGTCCGGCTCGCGGCCGGTGAGTTTGGCGGCTGGCAGGCGGCATCGGCCGATTGGTTCGAATTGACCGCTCGCGAGCGAGTCGCCCGCCGGCCTGGCGACCCCGAGCCGCCGGCCTCCGACGCCGCGGTGTCGATCACCCGGCGCAACCCCGTCCCGGCCGACGAACCCTCGCCCGGCGAACCCAAGCCGCGGATCCTCGGCGTCGTCGCCGACCCAGTCTCGATCGGAACCCGCGTCGCCCTCAAGGTCACTGAGGTGATGCCAGGCAGCCCCGCGGCCGCCGCCGGGCTTGAAGCCGGCGACGTCATTCTCGAAGCCAACGGCGCTGTCACCACGACCCCCGAACAGCTCGCCAACGCCGTCCGCCGCAGCGGCAACGTGCTCAAGTTGACCGTCCGCAACGTGCGCACCGGCGAAAACGTTCCCGTAACCGTCAACCTCGGTCCGCCCGAACGCTAAAGCGCGAGAGCTTCTCCGCCCCGCATCAACCCGCCCCTGGCTCTCGGGCACCCAGACAAGCTCCGCGGCGGCGACGCGACGTCAGCCTCCGGATGCGTTCTCGCCATCCCGGGCCGCCGTCGGGGGCTTGGGCTTCTCCGCAAACCCAAGCGGAGATTTACCGCCGCCGCCGTCGTCGCCGCCATGCGGACCGCCGCCCGATGCGCTCGATCGCCCGGCGGCCTGCTCGGCGGTGGGTGACCGGTAGGCCGTGTATTTGTCGGGCCGGCCGCGGGCCTGGTCGACCGGATACTTGGCATCGGCCAGCGCCAGTTTCTCGTGCAAGGCCTCCGAGAGGTCGATCCCGGTGACGTCGGCCAGCCTCAGGAGCACCCAGAGGCAATCGGCCAGCTCGTGCGCAAACTCCCGCCGCACCCGGGGATCAGACAGGTGGGCGGCAACCTGCTCGGGCGTCCGGTAGCGGACGTGGTCCAGCAGCTCGCCGACCTCACAAGCCAGGGCGATTCCCAAATCCTTCGGGTGATGAAACGGCTCCCAGTCACGCTCCTGCGAGAACCGGCGGACGGCGGACTTGAGGCTCTCCAGCGTCGTCCGCTCGTCGGTCGCCATGGCGGTCGCTTCAGAATTCGTACGAGTGGTGGGGTTCGGCGAGAATCACGTCGGACTCAACAAACGGCTGCATCGCCGGGGCCAGGGCCAGCATCTGTTCCGGCTCGCCGTGAACAAGGTAGGCCTGGCCGATGCGACCGCCGGTCTGCTCGTACCACCAGAGCAGGTCGTTGCGGTCGGCGTGGGCCGAGAACCCATCGAGCACATAAACGGCCGCGTTCAGATCAAATTCCTCGTCCTGGATCTTGACCCGCTCGGCACCCTCGGCAATTTGCCGTCCCAGTGTGCCTTCGGCCTGGTAGCTGACGATCACCACCGCATTGTCCGGATCTTCGATCGTGTGTTTCAGGTGGCTGCGGACGCGGCCGGCATCACACATCCCGCTGGAGGCGATGATCACCATCGGCCCGTCCAGGTAGTTGAGCCGCCGCGACTCCTCCCAATTCATGCAGAATCGAACCGAGGGCGGGCTGAAATAGAACGGATCACGATCCATCAGCCGCCGCGCGGTCTTGGTGTACGCGTCCGGATAGGCGCGGTGGATCTCGGTCAGCCGACTGGCCAGCGGACTATCGACGTAGACCGGGATCGGCTTGACCCGGTGGAGATCGAAAAGCTCTTGGAAGCAGTAGACTAACCGCTGGGTCCGACCCAGACTGAACGCCGGGATCACGATCTTGGACCGCAGCCGCGTGGCGCGGGCCACGATCGCATGAAGCTGCTTCATGAGCCGGTCGTAGGGATCGAGCTCCTTGCCGCCGTAGGTGCTCTCGCTGATCAGGACGTCGATCCCGCGAACAACGTCGGGGTTGGGCAGAAGCCCCATGCCGCGGCGGCCCAGGTCGCCGGTATAAACCACCCGGCGGCGCGTCCCCGCGACGCGAAGATCGAGCTGGACGGCCGCCGCGCCCAGAATGTGGCCGGCGTTGTGCAAGGTCAGGGTCACGCCGTCGAACAGCTCGACCGGCTCATTGAGCGGCACCCGCTGGATCTGCGCCTCGACCCGTTCGACATCGTGCAACTCAAATAGCGGCTCGAGCTCGTCGGCCTCGTCGAGTTCGAGGGCGGTGCCCCGAGCCCGCTCGGCCGCTCGCAGTTCGGCTCGGCGAACCGCCGCCAGTCGGACATCCTCGCGCTGAATCCGGGCCGAATCGCGGAGCATCAGCCCGAGAATCTCGGCCGTCGGCGCCGTGCAGTAGATCGGCCCCCGATAGCCGGCTCGGACCAGACACGGCAACCGCCCAATATGATCGTTGTGGGCGTGCGAGACGACGACAGCGTCCAGACTCTGCGGATCAAACGTGAAGTGCCGATTGGGACTGTCGGGATTCAAACGGTCCGAGTCAAACAGGCCACAATCCAGCAACAAACGGTGCCGCCCCGACTCCAGCAGGTGGCAACTGCCGGTGACCTGTCTCGCAGCGCCATGAAACGTGATTCGCAAGGGTCGAGGCCCCAGGCCTGGAGGGTATGCCGGACGCCCCGCCACCCCCCGGGGCCGGGCCGATGCTCGAGCATCGTTTATTTTTGGCACAAAACCAGCCGCAATCAAGCCCGACGCCCCGCCCCCAGTCCCGATCCAGGTTGAGCAATCCCCGCAACCGGCGTAGGATTTGCACGGAGCCAGGGCACCACCTCTCCGGGGTCGCTCAGACTCCTTCGCTTCGGTTCTCTAAGAGTTTGGCGGAGAAACGGTTATGACGGCACCGCTGTCGCATGACCACCCCCTCCATCGGCTGTTTCGGGGGCTGACCGAGCACACCTTTTTGGCGGAGCTTGGCATCGGCGACCCGAGTCTGGTCGGCTATGTTTCGGACCTGCTGGTGCGGTTCGTGCCCAGTGGAAACGTCTGGCGGGTGCGCGACCGCCAGGGCCGGGTGCTCACCGAAGTCGTGACGATGCTGGCCGAGGCCGAGGCATCCGAGGACGACGATCGCCGTCGCGACTGTTATCGCCACGTCGGCGACTTCACCCTGTTCTGGACCGGGGTCTTCCCCGAGTCGCTCGGGGCAGGTCAGACCTCGGCGCGGCTCGTCGAGTACCAACGCCAGGGAAAGCGTTCCTACTTGCTGGCCAGCACGTTCGAGGGAGAGGCTGCGCCGGTCTTGCGGCGGCTGAGCGTCGAGTTTGAGCTCTGCGCCTTTGGGCTGTCCCGGGTTCGCAAGGAGTGGGAACGGCTCGAACCACCGCCCGGAACCTCAGCCCGGCTGATCGCCTGAAAGAGGGTCGGGGGGAGCGGGCCGATCTGTTGACGGTGGCGTCCGGCCGTTACGCTAGGCGTTGATTCGGCGCTACCGGCGGCAGACCCGGTTGATGCGAGGCCCGACCTTGACCGCGACCTCCCCCCCACACCATCTCGAGACCCTTCCACCCGGCCATCCCGACGTCCTGCGGCGGCTGGCCACCCAACTGCTGGCCGCCGCCGGTCTCCGCGCCGAGGATGCCGCTGAGCTGGCTGGACACCTCCTCTGGTTCGACCTGGCCGGCTACGGCCAGCAAGGGCTGGCCCGCCTGCCCGAATGGCTGGAACGGCTTGCCAGCGGGTCGGTGGACCCCCGTAGCCGGCCCCGCTTTGGAACCGAGCGGCTGGCCACGGCCGTCCTCGACGCCGGCCCCGGTCCGGGCGTGCTGGCCCTGCGCAGCGCGGCCTTGGCCGCTGCCAACAAGGCGCGCGAGGCCGGAGCAGCCGTGGTCCGGCTTCGCGGAGTCGCCGACCCGATCGGCCCGGCCGCGCCCATCGCCGCCGACCTGGCCACCGGTCCCCTGGCCGTCCTGATCCTCGGAGCCGACGACTCCTGGTCCCTGGCCGCTTCGACCGCGGGTGGTCTGCCCGCGGTCGCCGACTCGGCATTCCTCGCACCCACCGAGCGACTGGCTCCGCCCTGGTCGGTCCTGCTCGAGCCGGGCGACTGGATGATCCTGGCGGTCGCCGTGCCGGCCCTCGAGTCGCTCTCGGCCCTGGCGACTCGGCTGACCGGACACGACCTGCCACCGGCCGCCGGCTGGCTCGACCCCGGCGATTGGGAACGGCGCCGAACCGCCGCCTTCGAGCATGGCCTCCCCCTCGAGGAATCACTTACCCGGACTCTAGCGGACTGGGCCTCGCGGCTCGGCGTTCCCTCGGCCTTCGTACCCCCCGCCTCCGCCCCGGCCAAGACGTTACGCTGACTTTATCCCCCACCGCTCCGAGAGGGTCTTTCCGCATGGTGATGCCCCTGGGCGACCGGGAACCGGTTCTCATCACCCCGGTCGCCACCTACACCCTGATCGCCCTCAACGTGATCCTGTTCGTGATCCAGGTTCAGCGGGGCGAAGTCTTCACCACCTCGTACGCAGCCACTCCCTACGAGATCACCCACAACGTGGACATCGTCCGGCCCATCCCCGTGCCGATCACCGCAGGGATCGACGACGGCCGGGTCCTCCCGCGGCTGGAGCGCGTGACCCGCGTCGAGCTGATCCCCCAAGGCCCCGGCCCCTCGCCGATCTGGCTGACCCTGCTGACCTCGATGTTCCTCCACGGCGGGTTCATGCACCTCGCCGGCAATATGCTCTACCTCTGGATCTTTGGCGACAACGTGGAGGAAGTCCTAGGCCACGTCCGGTTCGTGTTGGTCTACCTGGGCTGCGGCCTGGTCGCCAGCCTGACCCAGATCCTGGCCAACCCCGACTCGCTGATCCCGACGCTCGGGGCCTCCGGAGCGATCGCCGGCGTGATGGGAGCCTACCTGGTCTGGTTCCCCCTGAACCGGGTCCGCGTCTTGTTCGGATACATGATTCTCGAAGTGCCCGCGATTCTGACGCTCGGCCTGTGGGTCTTGCTTCAGATCTTCAGCGGAATCGGCTCGCTGGGAACCGTGGGAACGACCGGTGGCGTGGCCTACCTGGCCCACGCCGGCGGCGCCTTGTGCGGCATCGCCGTCGGTCTCTCGATGCGCGACTACGTTCGCCGCACCCGGCGCCCCTACTGGCAGGGCCGGATTCCCGACCCTTACGAGGTTTACGGTCGGCGGCCGTATCCGTTCTGAGCGGTCCAGCCGAAAACGGGCCGCCATTCCAGACCGCCGCCAGCCACATTCCATCCATTCAGGTCTGCTTCGTGGCCTTGCGCCCGATTTGGCTCCAATCTCCAAACCTCTTAAGCCGCGCTGGCCGAGGGGTCGCCCACCCGGCAAGATGAACGGCTCGGGGAAGGTTCGCCGCCGGTTCGGACTTGGCCGGGCGGGAATAGGGGGGCGGCCCCGGCCCCTGGAGGGAACGTCGCGCGTGCGTGGGGTCCTGATCGAGTTGGGCCGATATGTCGAGTTCGCGCTACGAGTCCTGGCGGCGCTGCCGGGATCGTTGGTGCGTCGCGGCGGCCCGTTGCTGGCGCAGTTCGAGCGGGTCGCCTGGGGGAGCTTGCCGGTCGTGGCGGCGGCCGGTTTCAGTGTGGGTGTGGTCACCTGGTTCCAGACGCGGCGGCAGTTGGCTGCCAACGGCATGCAAGACGCCATGCCCGGGATGCTGGCCTTTGCCGTGATCGTCGAGACTGGGCCGCTGCTGGCCTCGGTTTTGGTGGCCAGCCGGATGGGAGCGGGCCTGGCGGCCGAGATCGGCTCGATGAATCTGACCGAACAGCTTGAGGCTCAGGTGGTCCTCGGTTCGCCGCCCATCTCGGCGCTGTTCGCGCCGCGGGTTCTGGCCTGCGTGCTGGCCTTGCCGTTGCTGACGATCCTGATCGACGCGACAGCGTTGCTTGGCGGCATGCTTGCCGAATCGCTCGGCGGCTCGCTGACGCCCCGGGCCTACGCCCTCAAATCGCTCGACTTTCTCTGGCTCCGCGACGTGGTGCCGGCCACGCTCAAGCCGGCCGTCTTTGGCTTCCTGATCGGGACGATCGGCTGTTGGACCGGACTGCGTGCGCCGCGATCGACCGAGGGGGTTGGCCAGGCGGCCACTCGCGGCGTGGTTCTGGCAACGCTCGCGGTCTTCTTTGCCAACGTGCTGATCGTCCCCTGGATTCAGGGGATCGTCGATGCCCTGGGTCTGACCATATAGTTGCTAGCAGCGCCAGGCGGCGCAGCGAGCGGCCGCCTTCGGAGATGCCCCCCCTGTTCTTCCTGGTCGGAGCTGCCAAGGCGAGAGGACCATGCGCGAGATCTCCCCACAGCGGGCCCTTGGGAACGCGGCTGGAGCCTTGCTCTTGATCGTTCTGGCCGCCTGGGGCGCCGTGCAAATCGCCCAACGCCACTGGCACTGGAAACCCACCTTCGAAGCCCGGGCCGAATTCACCCGGATCGGCGGCCTGGCCGTCGGCGACCGCGTCCGGCTCCAAGGCATGGATGCTGGCGTCGTTGAGGCCATCGAAGCCCCGATCACGCCCGGCGGCCCCATCCGCGTTCGGATGCGGCTCGACCAGCGACTCCGCCACCTGATCCGCGGCGACGCCCTGGCCTCGATCATCGCCCCGTCGGTGGTCGGGCCCAAGGTCGTCGAAATCGCGCCCGGAGAACCCGACGCACCCCCCCTGCCCCCCGATGGTCTGCTCCGGTCGGCCTCGCCCATCGAACTGTCGGACCTACTCGAATCGGGCCAGGCGGCTCTGGTTCGCGTCGAGGAGATGGCCGCCCAATCGGCCATCGGCGTCGCTCAGATCAACGAGATCGCCCAGCGGATCAATCGCGGCGAGGGGACCCTCGGCAAACTCGTCCGCGACGACGACGCCTACCGCCAACTGATGAGCCTGGCCCGCCGGGGCGAGGTCGCCGTCACCTCGATCGGCGACAGCATGACCGCCATGCGCGGCGTCTGGCCCTTCTCGAACCTGACCAAAGAACGCGGCTACGACGATCCCCAGCGCGTCCTCTACCGCCCCAACGCCACCCGCGAGCCTCGCGTCTTCAACGCCGATCGCCTCTTCGACCCCAACTCGGCCATCCTGACCGTCGACGGCAAGGCCCAGCTCGACGAGTTTGCACGCTGGTTCAAAGAGCGCAAGCCGCTCGAGTCCGTGGAGGTGGTCATCGCCGCCTTTACCGACCGCGGACGCGACCCCGACGCCGCCCGCATCCTGACCGAAGATCAGGCACGCGCCGTCAAATCCTACCTCCAGGAAACCCACCGGCTGTTCGAACTGCCTCTGTTCCGCCAGCGCAAGGTCGCCGCCGTCGGATTCGGCACCGAACGACCTCGTCCCGACCCTGACGCCGGCTCCCCAGCCGACCCCGAACTGCCTCCCCGCCGCGTCGAGGTCATCCTGTTTACGCCCCGGGCGTAAGAAGCGACCAATATCGACGACTTCCGCAGCCCGCGGTCGTCGCCGCTCTGGGTCGCCTCAGCCCGATTCTCAGGCGGACGCCCGTCGAGAGCGCCCCTAGGATGCTGACGCGGTCGGTCCGGTCTCGCCCTGCCCACGGCCCGCTCGACTCCAGCTCTAAGCGCGCCGCCCGTTGGCAGTTCCGCGTCCTGCCGTGCTCAGGCTCGCTGTGGAATCGGCGCTGGAACCCTGGCGGGCGAGCCGGCCACGCGGTGAAGCCGCTTCGGCTGGTCGGATTCGGCGACTTCGGGTAGAGCAAAGCCAGGCGGTCCGGCCAGAAAGACTGGCTCGGGGACCGAGGCCCGGCTAGCCGCGGCTCGGTCCTGGCCGCTGGTCCGCAGGGAGTGGCCTGGATGCCGGCTCGTTGGTGGCCCGTCTTGGTCGTGTCGGTGCTGGCGGCAGGATGCGGAGGCCCGACGGCGCGGCGAGCCTATCTGATTGTGGCGATTGAGGATCGGTTCGAGCGGATCGCCGCTCAGCGGCCTCCCGAGGGGCCGGTCGCGGACCAACTCGACCGGGTGCGGTTGGATCACGCAGCCGACCTTGATATCGACTCCCTGCTGGACCAGCTTGAGGCACACAACGAGGCCCAACCCGAGGTTGAGCGGACCCTGGCCCTGGCCGAGCTGCACTTGCGCGCCGGCCTGACCGCTCCGCCCTGGAATCGCGCTCAGGCGCTGGGACACTTCCGGGCCGCGGCCAGCTACGGAGCGCTGGCCCTGGACGATCCGGCGCTTCCGCCTCTCGATCCTCGGCAGGCCGGCCGCGCCGTCGCGCTCCAGAATCGCGCCCTCGAGAGGCTCCTCCGCACCCTCGACGCCGACGACTTCCAGCCCAGCCCGGCCGGACCCTCGGACTGGGAATCAGCCGGAATCCGGCTTGCGAGTCCCAGCCCCCTGTTCGACCCGGACCGAATCCGCGGACTCGTCCCGGCCGCCGATTATCGGGTCCTCGGCATGCAGGCCTGGTATGGCAACGACGGTCTCGGCGTGCCTCTGCTTGTCAAGCGGGTCATCCCCATCGACGAACCAAAACGGCGCGACGAACGCTACCTCCCGCGGCAGACCTGGTGTCCAGCGACTGCCGTCGCCCAACCCGAGGGCAGCCTGGCCGGCGGCACATGGCGTGATGCCCCCCTGGCGGTCGAGCTGATCGATCCGTTCGAGGCCCAAGCCGTCCGCCGGGGGGCCGCGGTCTACCGGCTCGCCTCCGACCGCACCACACCGCTGGCCGTCCACTCCGGTAACGCCGACCTGAAAAAAATCATCCGCACCGGACTGTTGACCGGACAGTTCCTGGGCAACCGGCTCGAGACCGGCATCGTCATGCTGCAACCCTACCAGCCCGGCAAAATCCCGGTCCTCTTGATCCACGGACTCAACGACGGCTACGCCACTTGGTTTCAGGTCCTCAACCACCTCCGCAACGATCCCGAGTTGTCTGCTCGCTACCAGTTCTGGCTCTACTTTTATCCGACGGGCAATCCGGTGATCGTGTCGGCCGGCGTCCTCCGCCAGGCGATTCGCCAAGCCCGAACGCACTACGACCCGGACTGCGCCGATCCGGCCTGGGACCAGATGGTCCTGGTCGGTCACAGCATGGGCGGCCTGCTAGCCAGGCTGATGATCCAAGGCAGCGGGTCGGTTCTGGAACAGGCGGCGTTCACCCGGCCGCTCGAGCAGATCCGTGCCGGTCCCCGGCTTCGCGCCTTTCTCAATCAGACCCTGCGGTTCGAACCGGTGCCCGAGGTCCGCCGGGTCGTGTTCATCGCCACTCCGCACCGCGGCAGTCACGTCGCCAGTCAATTGCTGGGCCGGCTCGCCAGCCTTCTGGTCGGGACCACGGCCCCGATTGCCCAGGCTGCGCACCAGATCCGGGCCGAGAACGGACCGGATGTCTTCCAGCCATCGTTTCGCCTCCGCCACCTGACCTCGATCGCCAACCTCCGGTTCGACAGCCCCTCGCTTCAGTTGCTCGAGCATCTGCCGTTCAACCCGCGCGTGCCCTGCCACACCATCTGCTTCATGCTGGCGACCCGGCCAGTGCCCATCCCCACCGATGGCGTCGTTCCCTACGAGAGTGCCCACATCGACGCCGTTGAATCGGAACTGGTCTTGCCGGGACACCATCTCGATCATCAGAAGCCCCGGGTCACCGCCGAGCTGAAGCGAATCCTCCGGCTTCACGGGATGCGTGCGCCGCTCCCCTCGCCGCAGCGGTACTGAAGTGGCTACACTGGGCCGCTCAGAGGTTCTTCCCCGCCGCGAGAGACCGTCTTCTGCCATGGCCGAGATTCACCCCTTCCGAGCAATCCGTTACGACGTCGCGCGGGTCGGCGCCCTCTCGCAGGTGATTGCTCCGCCGTACGACGTCATCGACCCTGCGCTACAGGACCGGCTCTATCAGCTCAGCCCCTATAACGCGATCCGCCTGGAGCTGAACCGCGCCGAATCGGGCGATGTTCCGGGCCGCGACCGCTACACCCGCGCCGCCGCTTACCTCCGCGACTGGCTCCGCGCCGGCATCCTCCGCCCCGACGACGCGCCGGCCCTCTACGTCTATCACCAAATCTTCGAAGTCGATGGCCAGTCTCATACCCGCAAGGGCTTCTTCGCCCGGGTCCGCCTGGAACGGTTCGGCGAGGGCCAGATCTTCCCCCACGAGCAGACGCTCTCCGGCCCCAAAGCCGACCGGCTCAAACTCTACGAATCGACGGGAACCCAGCTAAGCCCAATCTTCGGCATCTATCCGGATCAGGGCGCCCGGGTACTCGCCGCCGTCGAGGCAGGCATCCGCGACCGCACCCCCCTGGAAGCGACTGACCACCTCGGCGTCGTCAACCGCCTCTGGACGGTTACCGACGCCCGCATTCATACCGTCGTCCAGGGCCTGATGGCCGACCGGCCGATCTTCATCGCCGACGGCCACCACCGCTACGAGACCGGCATCGCCTATCGCGACGCCCTCGAGGCCGCGGGCCAACTGGCGGGCCGTGACGACCCGGCCCACTTCGCCATGATGATGCTTGTCGGCATGGACGACCCGGGCCTGATCATCCAACCGACCCATCGGCTGATCGCCGGTTACCCGGGCCTGACCGCTTCCCGGCTCGCCGAGATCTTGGCGGCGGAATTCGACGTCACGTTTCACGGCGAGGGACCGTCCGGGGCACGCCAGACCTGGGATCAGATCCAACTCACAGGCGATCAGGACACCCTCGGCTTTGGTACAACCGCCGACGGCCGCTGGCTCACCGCCCACCTCCGCTCGCACGCGATCATGGAACAGCTCGTTCCCCACCAGTCGCCCCAATGGCGTGCGCTGGGCGTCTCAATCCTCCACGAATTGGCCGTCGCTCACCTTCTGAAGGACCTGGGAACCCCCGAGTTCCGCTACGTCCACCGGCTCGACGAAGTGATCGACGACATCACCCAGCGCGGCTGTGACCTGGCCGCCCTGGTCCCGCCGGCCACGATGCACCACGTCCAAGCCATCGCCTCCCACCACGAGAAGATGCCTCCCAAGAGCACGTACTTTTTTCCGAAGATCCTGACCGGTCTGGTCTTCAACCCGCTCCGCTGAGTCGGCGACAACCCGCCACCGCTCCGGTAGACTTCAACCCAGGGCCTCAGCTCCCGGGAGGATGACGCCCATGCGGCTGGTGATCAACGGTCAGCCCCAGGATCTCGACGTCGACCCTGATCGCACGGTGCTCGACGTTCTGCGCCACACCCTCGACCAGACGGGGACCAAATACGGCTGCGGCGAGGGGCAGTGTGGCGCCTGCACCGTCCTGATCGACAACCAACCGGTCCGCTCCTGCCTGGTCCGCGTCGGTGCCGTAGCCGGCGCGGCCATCACCACGATCGAGGGTCTGACCCCGGCCGATGGTTCCCTCCACCCGCTCCAGCAGGCGTTTCTCGACCATCAGGCGCTTCAATGCGGCTACTGCACGCCCGGCATGATCGTCGCCGCCGCCGGTCTGCTCGCCGCCCAACCCAACCCGACCGACGCCCAGATCATCGCGGCCCTGGATCGGAACCTCTGCCGGTGCGGAACCTACCCCCGGATTCTCGCCGCGGTCCGCCAGGCCGCCGCGGCACTCGCCCACCCCGGAGGCACGCCATGAACGGCGACCGCTCCGACCGAACCCTCGCCCTCGACCTCGAACCCGAGCGTTACGAGCTACGCGAACCTGGCCGCGAGCCGTGGCTGGTCGACCGCCGCCGGTTCCTCAAGACGCTTGGAGGCGGCCTGCTCATTCTGGTCTGCGGCCGCGCCTCGGACGCCGCCCCCACGCCCTCGGCAACCCAGCGCCGGCGAGGCGACGGCCGCACCGAGCCACGCGCTCTCTCCGCCTGGCTCCACATCGACCAGGACGGCCAGATCACCGCCTACACCGGCAAGGTCGAGGTCGGGCAGAACGTCCGGACCTCGCTGGCCCAGGCCGTTGCCGACGAACTGAGGGTGCCGTTGGCGAGCATCCGGATGGTCATGGGCGACACCGACCGGGTGCCCTTCGACATGGGCACTTTCGGCAGCCTCTCCACCCCCCGCATGGCTCCCCTGCTCCGCCGCGCCGCGGCCGCTGCGCGGGAACTCCTCGCCGACCTGGCTGCCACCCGACTCGGCGTCCTCCGCGACCAGGTCGTGATCTCCAACGGCACCGCCACCGCCCGCGGCCAGTCGATCCCCTTCGGCGAACTGACCCGCGGCCAAGAACTCGACGCCCTGATCGACGAGGATCAGCCCACCACGCCACCCGAACGCTGGACCGTCGCCGGCCGATCCGAACCGAAGGTCGACGGCGTTGCCTTCGTCACCGGCCGTCATCGCTTCACCTCCGATCTCAAACGGCCCGGGATGCTCTACGCCCGGGTTCTGCGGCCCCCGGCCTATGGCGCGACTCTGAAGGACCTCGACGACCGCGCCGCGCGTGACGTGCCCGGCGCCTTCGTGGTGCGCGACGGCGATCTGGCCGCCGTCGCGGCCCCCGATCCGGCCACCGCCGCCCGTGCCCTCCGCGCCCTGCGGGCCGAGTGGTCATCCCCGGCAACCCCACCCGTGGCCGATTCCGAACTCTTCGAACATCTGATCCGCACCGCCGAGCCGCCCCGCGAGCCGCTCAATCCCATCCCCGCGTCGGACTCCGACTCGATCCGCCTCGAAGCCCGCTACACGATCGCCCCTATTGCCCACGCCCCCCTCGAACCCCGCGCCGCTGTCGCCGAGTGGAACGGAGATCAACTGACCGTCTGGGCCGGCACCCAGCGACCCTTCGGCCACCGCCAAGAGCTGGCGCGGACCTTCAACCTCCCCGAAAGCCAGATCCACGTCCTCGTCCCCGACACCGGCTCCGGCTACGGCGGCAAACATACGGCCGAGTGTGCCATCGAAGCCGCCCGCATCGCTCGCGCCCTGCGCCGCCCGGTCCAGCTCGTCTGGACCCGCGAAGAGGAGTTTGCCTGGGCGTACTCCCGCCCTTCGGGCGTTATCGACATCACCGCCCGAGCCAGCCGCGACGGCACTCTCCTCGACTGGCAGATGACCAACATCAACTCCGGCGCCGCCGGCCTCGACACCCCCTACCTCGTCCGCGGCATCAAGCAGATCGCCTTCCGCCCAGCCCAGTCCCCCCTCCGCCAAGGCTCCTACCGCGCCTTGGCTTCGACCGCCAACCACTTCGCCCGCGAGTCCATGATCGACGAGCTGGCGCGCTGCCTGGAACTCGACCCGCTCGCCGTACGCCTGCACAACCTCTCCGACGAACGCCTCCGCGGCGTCCTGACGGCCCTCCGCGACCACTTCCCCTGGGACCCCGACCGCCCCCCAAGCCCCGGCCGCGGTCGGGGCCTGGCCTGCGGCCACGACAAGGGAAGCTGCGTGGCCACGGCCGTCGAGATCGAGGTCAACTCGGACCAGGCCGAGGACCCGATTCGGATCCTCCGCGTGGTAACCGCCTTTGAGTGCGGCGCCATCGTCAATCCCGACCACCTCAAATCCCAGGTCGAAGGCTGCCTGATCCAGGGACTAGGCGGCGCCCTGTTCGAATCCCTCCGCTTTCACGACGGCATGATCCGCAACGGCCGCTTCAGCCGCTACCGCGTCCCCCGGTTCTCCGACGTCCCGGCCATCGAGGTCGTCCTGATCGACCGCAAAGACCTCCCCTCCGCCGGCGCCGGCGAAATCCCGATCGTCGCCATCGCCCCGGCCATCGCCAACGCCCTCCACGACGCCACCGGCCAGCGCCGCCACGACCTGCCCCTGTTCCAGCCCCGCACCTGAGAGACAGCCCGGGCTCTCCGGCCAGACCCCAGCCGGCCGCCTCATTCGTCCAGCCACCGCTCCATCAACTCCGTCACCCGCTCGGCCGCATCCTGCTGCACGAAGTGGCCGGCCTTCGGAATCGTGACCAGGGTCAGCTCGCCGTCGATCCACCTCCACGTATCGTTCAAGCCCCCAGGCAGTAGCGCCGGGTCGGCCAGACCGTGAATCAGCAAGACCGGGCACTTCACCGGCGGAAGCTCCGGAACCTCCAGCGCGTCGAACGGTGGACGGGGGAAATTGGCGCGGTAGTAGGCGAGCTGGGCGCTCCGCGACGATCGGTCGAACGCGGCCTCGTAATGCCGACGCGCCTCCGGGTCCTTGACCCAAGCGGCCAGCAGCCTCGAGGACAACATCGTCTCGGCACCCTCGCGCTGAAACCCGACCGCATACTGGCTGGCAAGCTGCTGGGCGGGGTTCGTCTTCAATTCGCGTAGCAGACTGCGCGGATGTGGCAGGTTGAGAACGATCAGCCGGGCCACCCGGTCGGGATGCTCGATGGCTGTGGACCACGCAATCGCGCCGCCCCAGTCGTGGCCCACCAGCACAAACCGCTCGGCCTTGAAATGGTCGGCGATGGCCAGCACATCGGCCACCAGCTCCGTCATCGCATACTTTTCGACGCCCTCAGGCTGGTCGCTCAGGTTGTAACCGCGCAGATCGACGGCAACGACCCGATGCCGCCGAGCAAGGGCCGGCATCTGGGCACGCCAGGTATACCAATAATCCGGAAACCCATGCAGCAAGATGACCAGCGGACCAGCGCCCATCACCTTGACATGGAGCTTGACTTCCCCCCGGACCACCCACTCCGAAGCCGCCCCCGGCAACTCCTGCCCGCCCGCCCGCACCACCCCGACCCCCAGCCCAAGTACGAGCAAGACCCACCGCCTCATGGTTCTGAACCTCCTCGCCAACCCGCAACCAAACCGTCTACCTCCACCCTCCCCTGCAGGCAACCCGACCCGACTCCCAGCGTCAATCCCCACCCCCCCACCGCCCGCGTCGAACGGCGTTCCGGAATCGGTCTGGCGATCATCGCCCCGACGGCCCCCAGAACGTACCCTTCCCAGCCACCGCGGGCAGGCGGTACGCTCAGGACCAACTGGCCCGGTTCTCGCCCGACGCCGAGGGACTTCGCCCGCTCATGGAAACGATGCACGCCCTGGTCAAAAAAGAAGCCAAACCAGGCCTGTGGCTCGAACGAATCCCGATTCCCCGCTACGGCATCAACGATGTCCTGATCCGCGTCCTCCGCACCGGCATTTGTGGAACGGATCTGCATATCTATAACTGGGATGAATGGGCCCAGAAGACGATTCCGGTGCCGATGGCCGTTGGCCACGAGTTCGTCGGCCAGATCGTGGCCGTCGGCTCCAACGTGACCGATTTCCACGTCGGCGAGATCGTCTCGGGCGAGGGACACGTCGTCTGCGGCCGCTGCCGCAACTGCCTCGCTGGCCGCCGCCACCTGTGTAAGGATACCAAGGGCGTCGGTGTCAACCGCCCCGGCGCCTTCGCCGAATATATCGTCCTGCCCATGACCAACGTCTGGGTCCACGACCCGTCCATCCCGCGCGACGTCCAGGCCATCTTCGACCCCTTCGGCAACGCCGTCCACACCGCTCTCCAGTTCGACGTACTCGGCGAAGACGTCCTGATCACCGGCGCCGGCCCGATCGGCGTCATGGCCACCGCCATCGTCCGCCACGCCGGCGCCCGCCACGTCGTCGTCACCGACTTGAACCCCTACCGCCGCCACCTCGCCCAGTCCTTGGGCGCCACCCGGGCGATCGACCCCCGCGAAACCACGCTGGCCGACGTCCAAAAGCAACTCGGCATGAAAGAAGGCTTCGACGTCGGCCTCGAAATGTCCGGCAGCCCGGCCGCCTTCCGCGACATGCTCGCCAACATGTGCCACGGCGGCAAAATCGCCATGCTCGGCATCCCCGCCGGCGGCTCCATGGCCATCGACTGGAACACCGTCATCTTTAACATGCTCACCATCCAGGGCATCTACGGCCGCGAAATGTACGAAACCTGGTACAAGATGACCGTCATGCTCCAATCCGGCCTCAACATCGAGCCGGTCATCACCCACCGCTTCCCTTACCACGAGTTCCAGAAGGGTTTCGACGTCATGCTCTCTGGCGACTGCGGCAAGGTCGTCCTCACCTGGGCCGAGGGCTGAGCCGTCCTTTCGTTTTCCTCCCGTTCGATCGCCCCTTCCCCTGTTCCTCGCGGGGATCCCACCATGTTCGCCTCGATCGAGAGCCACCTGGCCCGCCAGCTTGAAGAGATCCGCGCCGCCGGGCTTTGGAAACCAGAACGGGTCCTCACCTCGCCCCAAAGCCCCCACGTCGGCGTGGTCGGCCGCTCGGGAGAGGTGCTCAATATGTGCGCCAACAACTATCTCGGGCTGGCCAATCATCCCGAGGTGGTTCAGGCCGCCCGCGAGGCTCTCGACCGCTGGGGCAACGGTCTGGCCTCGGTCCGGTTCATCTGCGGCACCCAGCAGCCCCACCGCGAGCTTGAACGCGCTCTATCCGAGTTTCTGGGCACCGAGGACACGATCCTCTACTCCTCCTGCTGGGACGCCAATGGCGGCCTGTTTGAGACGATTCTCGGCCCCGAAGACGCCGTCATCTCCGACGAACTGAATCACGCCTCGATCATCGATGGCATCCGGCTTTGCAAGGCACGGCGGTTCCGCTACAAGAACAACGACCTGGCCGACCTCGAAGCCAAGCTTCACGAGGCCCGCGACGCCCGCTTCAAGCTGATCGCCACCGACGGCGTCTTCTCCATGGACGGGATCATCGCCGATCTCGAAGGCATCTGCGACCTCGCCGAACAACACTCCGCGCTGGTCATGGTCGACGACTCCCACGCCGTCGGCTTCCTCGGCGCCCACGGCCGCGGGTCCCACGAATACCGCGGCGTGATGGGCCGCGTCGATATCCTCACCGGCACTCTCGGCAAAGCCCTCGGCGGCGCCTCCGGCGGCTACACCAGCGGCCCCAAGGTCCTGATCGACCTGCTCCGGCAACGATCCCGGCCCTACCTCTTCTCCAACTCCGTCGCCCCGGCGATCGTCGCCGCCAGCCTCAAAGCCCTCGAACTCTGCTCCCGCTCGACCGAACTCCGCGACCGCCTCGAGGCCAACACCCGCTACTTCCGCGATCAGTTGACCCGCCGCGGCTTCACCACCATCCCCGGCGAGCACCCCATCACCCCGATCATGCTCGGCGACGCCGCGCTGGCCGCCCGGTTTGCCGACAAGATGCTCGAGCACGGCGTCTACGTCATCGGCTTCTCCTATCCGGTCGTCCCTCAGGGCAAGGCCCGCATCCGCGTTCAAATCTCAGCCGCACACTCCCGCGCCGACCTCGACCACGCCCTGGAGGCGTTCTCTGCCGTCCGTGCCGAACTCGGCCTATGAGCTCGATCGATGCCACGCTGATCGTCCTGGCCCTGCTCTGCCTCGGACTCTACGCCATGATCGCCTGGCTGATCCGACTCGCCGCCGGCGTCCTGCCGGGCCGCTACGCGGCCTACCGCCAGCTCGCTCAACGCTACGACGGCCGCTGCGAGGCTCGCGGTCTGGTCGATCCGCCCACCGTCCGCTTCACCCACAACGACCGGCTGGTCCGCGTCGGGTTGGCGCCTCGGGTCCCCGAGCAACCCGACATCCCCCGCACCCGCGTCGTGGTTCGGTTTCCTCACGGATTGCCGATCCGTCTGGAGCTCTACCCCCGCCGCCGCCCCACGCCCCCCCAGCCGCCCCGTGGGACCCGGCCGATCCGCCTCGAACAGCCCGAGTTCGACCACACGTACGCGGTCCATGCCAACGACGCCGACATCACCCAGACCTTGCTCGGCCCCGAGTCGGTCCGCTCGGCCCTCGAACAACTCCGCGCCCTTTGCCCACCGGCCGGGATGCTGCTCTCGATCAACCCCGAACGGCTCTTGATCCAGGTCGATCGCGACCTCGGAACCCGGTTTTCCGCCCTCGAGGCCATGACCCGCATCGCCCTGAGCCTGAGCGAGCAGCTCCAATCCAGTGTCGCCGCCCGGCTCAGCGAAGGCATTCACGTCCTCGCCGATCCTCCACCCGAGCCGAGCGCCGATCCGCCCGCCTGCCCGATCTGCGGCGATCAGATCCTCGGACCCCACGTCGCCTGCAACACCTGCCGCACCCCGACCCATTCCGAGTGCTGGAAATACGCCGGTCGATGCCCCACCTACGGCTGCCCCGAAAAGACCGCTTCGCCCGTCCGACCCCAGCCCGCGGCGCAAGCGCCTTCGCACCAGCCTCCGCAGTCTCCCGCCGGCTGATCCAGCCGCAGCCGGCTGCCGGTTTCGGACCCAAGAGCCTAAAACCATCGAGCGCGCCGGCCGGCCGCAGCCGCTAACACTCGATCACCGCCCCCGGACCAGGCCGCTCCGCCTCGATCCCGTACCGCTGACGGATCGCCCCCTGCAACGCCGCCCGCGGCCGCTCCTCGCCATGCGTGAGCACCACCCTCGGCCGCTCGCTGGCCATCGGCGCCAGCCACTCCAGCAGTTCGCTCTGTCCGGCATGGCCCGAAAACCCTCCTAGCGTGTGAATCCGCGCCTTGACCACCACCTCCTCCCCGTGGATCCTCACCTGCTTCGCACCCCGCACCAACCGCTCCCCCAACGTCCCCTCCGCCTGATATCCGACAAACACCACGTGGACGTAAGAGCGCCACAGATTGTGCTTCAGGTGATGCACGATCCGCCCCCCCTCACACATCCCCGAGCCGGCCAGAATCAGCGCCACATCCCGCAGATTGTTCAGCCGTTGCGACTCCTCCGGCGTTCGACAAAACCGTAGCGTCTCCAGGTCGGGGTGAAGCTCCCGGCCGCCCAGCGCCTGCGCCTCTCGGTCCAGGAGCATCCGATACTTCCGATACAGCTCGACCGCCTCGATCGCCATCGGGCTATCCAGATAGATCGGAAACCGCTCAAGCTGCCGGGTCCGAAACATCTCCCCGACGTGATACAAAATCTGCTGCGACCGCCCGATCGCAAACGCCGGAACCAGCACCCGCTCGCGCGCTCCCCACGCATCGGCCAGAATGCCGCGCAGCTCGTCTAGCGTCGCTCCCAGGGGCCGGTGGTCCCGATCGCCGTAGGTTGATTCCAGAAACACCAGATCGGCCCGCGGTGGCGGCTCCGGGTCGCGCAGCAGCGCCGTCCCACGCACGCCCAGATCGCCCGAAAACACAATCACCCGCGTCCCGGCGCCCGTCTCGACCCGCATCTCGACGCTTGCCGACCCGAGCAGATGACCCGCCTCAAACAGCCGGATCGTCACCCCTTGGGCCACCTCCTGCGGCTGACCGTACGCCAAGGGGCGGAAGCGCGCAGCGACGGCGTCGACGTCGCCGGCGGTGAACAGCGGCTCGACCGGCGGCCGGCCCCGCCGCAGGTTCCGCCGGGTCGCCCGCGCCGCGTCTTCTTGCTGCAAATGCGCCGCGTCGCGGAGGACGATCCCCGCGACGTCGGCCGTCGCCGCGGTCGCGTAAATTGGCGCCTTCAGACCTCGTCGGGCGAGAATCGGCAACCGTCCGCAGTGGTCGAGGTGACCATGCGTCAGCACCACGGCGTCGAGTCGTCGCGGATGGACCGGGGCCACCGCCCGGTTCCGCGCCTGACTCGCCCCCCGCCCCTGAAACATTCCAAAATCGACCAGCACCTGCGCCGAGCCCGTTTCGACCAGATATCCCGACCCGGTCACCTCGCCCGCAGCTCCACAGAGGCGAATCCGCATCCCGTCGCCGCCTTTTGGTTCGAAGTCCGCTGGGGTTCGCTCCGACGCCGCTCAAGCGTAGGCAGACCGCTCCGCCTCCGCCAGACGGTCCAGCCGCCACCGGCCCTGCCGGCACGCCGAGGTCCCTGATCCCCGCTCGCCCCTTCCCGCCGACCCGACCGCCTCCCATCCCGTCCCTTGGCCGCCCTGACGTGCGTTGTCTCCCGTGCGCTTGAAGGTTCAGCCCTTGGACGAAGCGGCCGTCATCCGTTAGCCTGATCCGATTCCGGGCCGCGGCGGCACGGGCGGTGGCCGCCCGCGCCGCCGGCCTGATCTCACTCGTCGGGAGCGACCCCCGTGTCCGCCCAGAACCTCGACGATCCCCAGCGTGTCCGCGATCTCGAACAAACCAACGCCGCCCTCCGACGCTCGATTCGACGCTGGCGGCACGCCTTCACCGCCCTGGTCGTCGCCGGCGGTCTGGTCGCCGCGGCCACCCAGGCCCACCCCACTCCTCAGGAAAGCCCGCCCCAGCCCGACAACCCCGCCCCGGGTCAGGAAGTCGTCATCGTCGGCGACGACATCATCCCCACCTACGCCAACTTCGCCCGTGTCACCGCAACCCCCGAAGAAGTGATCCTCGACTTCGCCCTCAACCCCCAACCCTTCCAAGCCGGCAAGCAGGAAGTCCGCGCCAATCAGCGGATCGTTCTCGGCTTCTATACCGCCAAACGCTTGCTGCTGGCCCTCGGCGTTACGTTGCAACGCCACGAAAAAACCTTCGGCCCGATCGAAATCGACCCCCGCAAACGCGCTGAGGCAGCCCAGTCCAAGGCCGGTCGCGACGACCGGACCTGATCCGCCCGGGTATCGCTCGTTCGCCGATCCGTTCCAGGCCGTCCGCCCTCCGTCGGCCTCCCACCGCAATCGGACCTGAAAGACGCATGGCCACCCCCGCCAAACCGTACAAGGACACCCTGAATCTGCCGGTCACCCGGTTCGAGATGAAGGCCAACCTGGCCGCGCGCGAACCTGCCCTCCAGCAACGCTGGCAGTCCGAACGCCTCTACGACCAGATTCGCCAGGCCCGCTCAGGCCAGCCACGCCGCGTCCTCCACGACGGCCCCCCCTACGCCAACGGCGACATCCACATGGGCCACCTGCTCAACAAGGTGCTCAAGGATCTGGTCGTTCGCTACCTCACGATGCGCGGCTACGACAGCCCCTACGTCCCCGGCTGGGATTGCCACGGCCTGCCCATCGAGCACAAGGTCGTCAAGGACCTCGGACCCCGCGCCGCGGCCCTCGACCCCGCCCAGATCCGCGACCTCTGCCGCGCCGACGCCCTCCGCTGGGTCGACATCCAGCGTGCCCAGTTCCAGCGGCTCGGCATCCTCGGCGACTGGGACCGCCCCTACCTGACCCTCCAGCCCCGCTACGAAGCCGCCATCCTCGACGTCCTGGCCGACCTCGTCGCCGGCGGCTACGTCTTCCGCCAGTTGAAGCCCATCCACTGGTGCCCCCACGACCGCACCGCCCTGGCCGAAGCCGAGCTGGAATACCGCGACCAGTCCACCCCCTCGATCTACGTCAACTTCCCCATTCTCAACGGCACCCCCGCCGCCTGGGGCGACGGCCCCTGGCACGCCATGATCTGGACCACTACGCCCTGGACCCTCCCAGCCAACGTGGCCATTGCCGTCCACCCCGAACTGGTCTACCTGGGCATCCGCTACACCGACCCCGACTCTGGCTCTCCCGTCCAGACCATCCTCGCTGCCGACCTGGTCCCCAAAGTCCTCGCGCTGCGTGGCATCACCCAGTTTGAAGAGCTGGGCCGTTGCACCGGCGCTGAACTTGAGCACGCCCAGTACCGCCACGTCTTTCTCGACCGCGCCAGCCCAATCGTCTTGGCCGACTATGTGACCGTCGCCGATGGCACCGGTCTGGTCCATACCGCCCCCGGCCACGGCGCCGAGGACTACCGCACCGGCCAGAAGTACGGCCTGCCCACCCTCAGCCCGGTCGACGAATCGGGTCGCTTCAGCGACGAAGCGCCCGACTGGCTCCGCGGCCAGCAGGTCTGGCAGGCAAACCCGGCCATCGTTGCCCGGCTCCGGGAGCTGGGCTGGCTGTTCCACGACACCCGCTTCGACCACAGCTACCCCCACTGCTGGCGGTGCAAAAAGCCGGTGCTCTTCCGCGCCACCGCCCAGTGGTTTATCGGAGTCGACCGCGACGACCTCCGCGGCCGGACCCGCAAGATCATCGACGACTCGGTCCGTTGGCTCCCGGCCTGGGGCCGCAGCCGCATCGGCGGCATGATCGACAACCGCCCTGACTGGTGCATTAGCCGCCAACGCCACTGGGGCGTCCCCATCCCCGTCCTCTACGACGACCGCACCGGCGAGCCTCACCTGACACCCGCCTCGGTCCGCTTCCACCGCGACCTCTTCGCCCGCGAGGGCGCCGACGCCTGGTATACCCGGCCGGTTGATCAATTGGTTCCCCCCGACCTCGATCCCTCCACCCACCCCATCGAACACCTCCGCAAAGGGACCGACATCCTCGACGTCTGGTTCGAATCCGGCTCCAGCCACCGCGCCGTCCTGGCCGGACCCGACGGCCTCGGCTTCCCCGCCTTTCTTTACCTCGAAGGCTCCGACCAGCATCGCGGCTGGTTCCAATCCTCGATCCTCACCGCTGTCGCCACCACCGGCCTCGCCCCCTTCGAAACCGTCCTCACCCACGGCTTCGTCGTCGACGACAAGGGTGAAAAAATGTCCAAGTCTGTCGGCAACGCGCTCTCGGCCGTCCAGGCCACCGAGCAATACGGCGCCGACGTGCTCCGCCTCTACGTCGCCAGCATGGACTACGCCGACGACGTCCGCATGAGCGAACGCGGCATCAAGGAATCTTCCGAGGCCTACCGCAAAATCCGCAACACCTTCCGCTTCCTCCTCGGCAACCTGGCCGACTACGCCGACTTCGACCCCGCCGCGGTCCACCCCGCCTCCCTCCACCCCGTCGATCGCTGGGCCCTCGGCCTGCTCAACTCCGTGATCCGCGAAGCCACCGACGCCTTCGAACGCTTCGAGTTCTACCGCGCCTACCAGCGCATCTATCACTTCTGCTCGGTCGAACTCTCCAGCATCTACCTCGACGTCCTCAAAGACCGCCTCTACGCCGAACTGCCCCACGGCCCCGATCGCCGCGCCGCCCAATTCGCCCTGGCCCGCATCCACGAGGCCCTGGCCCGACTCCTCGCCCCCATCCTCCCCCACACCTGCGAGGAAGTCTGGGGCTTCCTCCCCGATCAGCCGGCTCGCCCGTCCAGCGTCCACCTGGCCCTCTGGCCCGAGCCAGACCCCGCCTTCGACAATCCCGAACTCGCCAACCGCTTCGCCCGCCTGCTTGAACTCCGCGAACGGATCTTCGTCGCCCTCGAAACCCTCCGCAAAGACAAAGCGATCGGCAGCAACCAGGAAGCCGCCGTGGCCATCCGCCTGACCCCCCCAGCCGCCGCCGCTCTCCAACCCGACCTCGAACTGCTGACCACCCTCTGCATCGTCTCCGAAATCACCCTCACGGCCGACCCCGCCGCCGCCGAGCCGATCATCTCGGCCACCCGATCCCGCCACCCCAAGTGCGAGCGCTGCTGGAACCTCCGGCCTTCGGTCGGCCTCGCCGCCGACCACCCCACCCTCTGCGCTCGCTGCGTCGCGGTCCTCCGCGCCCTCGAGGCCTCACCGCAGACCGACCCGGCCGCCTCCCTCAGCCGCCCGGCTCGCCCCTCGACCACCCCTGGGTCAACCCCGGCTTGATCGCCATCAGCATCGCGCGAATCGTCCCGCGATCCTCGGCCGTCAGGTGCGCATAGTCCGGGCTTCGGTCCCGACCCGACAGAATCTCATCCAGCCGCGCCGCCACCCGCTCCCGCACCGCGGCCGGCAACCGGTCAAACGCCTCGGTCTCGACCAGATACGAACACGGATACCGAAACAGCCGCCGCTCCAGGTCCAGATCGCGGAACGACCTCCCCTGCTCGTCGCGGATGCCCCGCGCGGAGAATCGCTCGGCAAAGGCCGTCGTCCCCCGGACGCGATCGGTCAACGGCGCCGCACCCGCGAACAAGAGCGCCCGCACCACCCGCTCGGCCGCCGCGTCCAGCCGCCGCCGCGTGCTCTCCAACAACACACCCTCCGGTTCGCCCAACGCCCGCGCAATCCCCGCCTGATAATCCAACGCGATCAGCGCCTCCTGATGCGCCCGCGCCAGCGCGTTGTGGGTCTGCGTCTGGTGCTCCAGCACCATCAACGCCACGATATCGCTCGCCGCTACCGGATACGCCTCGACCCGAACCGCCTCGGGCAACTCCGTCCGATTCGCCCCTCCCTCCCGATCCAGACTCTCGGGCTGTTCGCTTGCCGCAAACACATTTCCCAGATGCCGCATCGCCCCATGCGTTCCCGTCACATACCAGCCGCCCCACCGCTCGTCAAACGGGCTGCGGTCGTCGGTCGTAAAACCCCCCGCGTTGTAAATCGGGTTGCCCCGCCGATCCGTAAACACCGAACGCACCAGCACGCCCGGCACATCCTGCGTCCGCACTCCCGCATGACAGCTCAGACACTCATGAGTCTGACGCTCAAACCGCGGCTCTTTCTCCCCACTCTGCTCAAGCACATAAAAGACGGCCCCCAGCCTCGGATCCACCGCGGCCAGCTCAATCACCTCCCCTCCCGGCACATAGCCCACATACACGTCGTCCCCAAAGTAAATCGCCCGCGGCGACTCCGGCCGGATCCGATCCCGCTGAAAACTCGTCCGCGAAAAGACCAACCCCTGCGACTCAACCGGCACCCCCAGATGCTCGAGAACCGACCGCAGATAACCCAGCCCCGCCTCACGCTTGAGCTCCACCTCGCCCCGATCCAACCGCTCCTGCAACCGAGCCACCGGATCCTCGGCCTCCGCCTTCAAATAGTCGATCGGCGGCCGTTCATACGCCAGCTCCTGACCCGCCGCAACCACCCCCAGCGCCAGTATGAGCCCCATCACGCTCGGTCGCGTCATCATCGCCCGCACACCCCTTGCCAGCCTCACTCCGACCATAATTGGACCACAAGATCCATTTTAGACTCGCATCGCGCACCGGGCAAGCTGGTTTGACCGTTCAGCATCAACCCTCACCGCGGGTTTCGGGGGTGGAGGCCACCGGCTCTTGGAGTCGTTTGACGGACTCCGCGGCCTCCCGGCGCACGCTCGCCGCCGGGTCGTGTTCCGCCAGCCGCTCCAGCGCGGGCAACGCCTCGCGGCCTGCTGGGCCGGCCAGGCCGATAAACTTCGCCGCCCACACTCGCACCGGCTCCGACTCGTGCTCCAGCAGGCCGACCAGTTCCGGCACCGACCCGGCCTCCGGACCGTTTCGTTCGAACCGACTCAGGATCCGCTCGACCTGGGATCGGATCCGCTGGTTTTCAGCCGCCCGAATCAACTCCGGCACGAGAATCACCGCCCTCGGCCCAAGCCGTTGCAGGGCCTGGAGGGCCGCCCGCTGCACCTCACTCGACGAGTCACGCAAGGCTCGGCCCAGGTGCGGACGCAGCACGTGGGCATCCGGTTCCACAGCGCCCAGCGTCCGGACCGCCAGCCGCCGCACCAGCTCTTCCTCGTGATCCAATAGCCGAACCACTCGATCCAACGACGACCGCGCCCCCCGGCCAAGCTGGGTCAACGTCTCCAACGCCGCCAACCTCAGCGCGTCCTCGTCCAGCAGCGGCACGACCCGATCTACGGCCGACTCGGCGACCGCTCCCTGCTGGCCCAGGTAAGCCAGAGCCGCCAGCCTCACCTCGGCTGGCTCACTCGGACCGAGCCGCTCGATCACGGCCGACAGGACGTCTGGTCCGGCAGGCCCCAGCCCCGCCAACACCTCCAGCGCCCGTCGGCGGACCTCGGGCTCCGGATCATCCAGCCGCGCGGCCAGGTCCGACGCCAGCGCTTCGCCCCGGCCCGCACACGCCGCCAGCGCATCAATCGCCGTCCGCCGCACCGCGACCACCTGATCGGTCAACAGCGGACGCACCGACGGCACCGCCGACCGGGCTCGCGGTCCCAGTCGACCCAACGCCTCCAGAAACGTCTGCCGCACGCCCGCGTCCGCATCGCCTAGGCCCTGGGCCAGCCGCTCCACGACGCCGCTGGGCGTCGGCCGTATCCCCGCCAACGCCAACGCCGCCCCGCGGCGGACCTCAGGTTCCTCGTCGTCCAGGGCGACCATCAGACCCTCAACCGCAGGCCGACCCAAAAGGGCCAGCGCGTCGGCCACCGGCTCCACATGCAGCGGCCGGCGTCGCAAGGCCGCCAGCAGCCGCGGCAACGCCGCTTCCGGACCGAGCCGATGCAGCAGATAGGCCGCATCCCGAACCACGCCCCGCTCGTCGTGACCCAGCAACCCGTCCAACGTCGGGGCCACACGTTCCAACAAGCCGCTCCGTGAGAGCAGCGCATCGACCGCCGCACGCCGGACCCCCTCGTCTCGATCCCCCAGCGCGCTACTGAGCACCGCCGACAATCCCTCCTCGTCCGGCTCCAGCCGACCCAGCACGTTGACCGCCGCGGCACGGACCGCCGGCACCGGATCCTTCAGTCCGGACCGCCCAGCCTCCAAGACCCCTTCTTCCGCCTGGCCCGACCACCCCAACGCCTCCAACGCCGCCGCCCGAGCCTCTGGCTCACCATCCCGCGCCGCTTCCATCAACGGTTCCCGCGCCACGCGGCCAATCCGGCCCAGCGCTTCAGCCGCTTCCCGACGAATCCGCTCCGATCGGTCCCCAAGCCGCGGAATCAGATCCGGCACCGCCGCCGCCGCCGCCGGACCAATCCGACCCAACGCCATCACCACCTCGGCCCGGACACTCTCCTTCTCGGCATCGAGCAGACCCCGCAAGGCCTCGACCGCCGGCGCCCCGATCGCCGCCAGCGCCAACGCCGCCCGGTAATCCTGATGCAACTCCTCCTTCTGCTGACCCCCATAATTGGTCCGCAGCGTGTACGCCAACGCCTCGACGGCCCGCTCCGCCTCCGGACCCAGCATCGTCACCGCGTCCAACGCCGCCAGCCGAACTTGCCCGTCCTTCTCCCGCTTCAAAATCTCAATCAAGTCCGGCAAGGCCCGGCGCTGCAACTCCCGATCCCCCTCCCGGACCCGCACCGCCGCTTGTCGCCGGGTCTCCAGATCGGTCGACCGCAGCGCCGCCAGCGTCTCCTCCACCGTCGGCGCACGCTCCTGGTCCCCGCTCCACCCCGCCGTCGCCAGCCCAATAACCAAAAGCAGACACCACACGTTCGCCGACTCCACCGGTTCTTTTCTCGTCGCTCGCCGCTCTCGCGATCCCCTCCTCCCTCTCGGAGCATCACCGCCTAAACCCCGGGGCGATCTCGCCCAACCCCCGGAAGACCCCCTGACACGCCCCGACGCCACCCCGCCGGGCTTACGCCGGCCGCCGCGTCATGCCCCCACCAGCCCCGGTAGCGGCTCGGTGCTATCGCCAAACCGCGGCACCGACACCCCCGCCTGATGAAGGATCGCCAGCAACAAGTTCGACATCGGCGTCTCGACCCGGCAGGCGTGATGCAAGCCGGTCCGGAACGTCCCACCCCCCTTGCCCACGGTGATCACCGGCAGATTGACATGGTCGTGACGGTCCCCATCGCTGATGCCGCTGCCGTAGAGCACAATGCTCTGGTCCAGCAGCGTCGAACCATCGGCCTCGACCACGCTCATCATCTTTTCGATCATATATGCAAGAATCGAGATGTGATAACGGTCGATCGCCCGGAGTTTGCGGTTCTTCTCGGCCTCGTTGCCGTGGTGCGAAAGCTCGTGGTGGCCGTCGGTGAACCCCAGCCAGGGGTAGTTCCGGTCGGTGGCTTCCTTGGTCACCATAAACGAGGCGACGCGGGTGCTATCGGTCTGGAAGGCGAGCACCATCAGGTCGCACATCAGCCGCAGGTGTTCGTCGAAATCCTCGGGGATGCCCGCCGGACGCGGGAAGGTCGGATCGGGCAGATGAACTGCTGGCGTCGCTGCCTGGATCCGCCGCTCGACCTCGCGGACTCCGGTCAGATACTGGTCCAGTTTGCGGCGATCCTCGACGCCGATCCGCCCACGCACGCGCGCCGCGTCGTCTCGGACATAATCCAGAATGCTCTTGCGATAGGCGTCGCGCTCCGCGACCGTCGCCTGCGACCGCTTCGCCTCGCGGCTGGTGAACAGCCGGTCGAAGACCACCTTGGGATCCAGCTCGTACGGTGCCGGCGTCGTCGCGCTCCGCCAGGAGATGACCGTCTTGTACGTCCCTGAGTAGCCGAACGCATTGCCCGACCGCGGCGACTCGCAGCCCAGCTCCAGGCTCGGCAGCCGGGTCGCCTCCCCCACATGGCGGGCGTAGAGCTGATCGGCCGAAATCCCGACCTTGACCCGATCCTGCGACTTGTACGCCTGCGCGCCGGTCAGAAAGCTGGCTGCCCCCTGGCCGTGGCCGCATCCCTCGGTGTCGCCATTGGTCAAGGCCGTGTTATGCGTCAGGTTGCTGAACGTGTTCAGGTAGTCCCGCGCGAAGGCCAGCGGCTCGAGCGTCTCGGGCAGTTCGACCAGCGCCCCCGGCCGCGACGGAAACCAGGTCGGAAGATGCACGCCGTTGGGGACATACCAGAAGCAGAGCCGCACAGGCGGCTGCCCCGCCGCGGCCGAGCCCGCCCCGCGGGCCGCTCCGGCCAGACTCTCCAACCATGGCAATCCCACCACGGCCCCCATTCCGCGGAGTACATGGCGACGCGTCAGGCGGCATGCGCGTGTCATCGTTGGCTGACCTCCGGCATGGCCGCGGCGCCGGTCGCGCCGCGGTTCTGAAACGCGGGACTTTCCACGATCGCCCAGATCGCTGTCTGAATCCGATACCCATCCGCGGCCAACCGATCGCGGATCGACTCGACGGTCGGCAGGTCGTCCGCCTCCAGCCCCCGCCCCAACGCATACGTCATCAGATTGCGGACGAACGCACGCGCAAACTTCTTCGAGGCTTGGCTCACGAGCAGCCCCTTCAGTTCCGCCGCATCAGCAAAGGCCAGGCCGCCGGCCAGCTCCCCCGACGGATCGATCGGAAACGCCCCATCGGTCTCACGCCACCGGCCCACCGCATCGTAATTTTCCAGCGAAAAGCCGATCGGGTCCATCTGACGATGGCACGAAGCACACGCCGGGTTCGATCGGTGAATCTCGAGCCGTTCCCGCAACGATGCTTGCTCGGCGGCCTGAGCGTCGTCGGGCAGTTCCGGCACGTCTGGCGGCGGCGGCGGTGGCGGCGTCCCCAGGATCTGCTGCAAGACGTATTGCCCCCGTTTTACCGGCGAGGTCCGGTTCGGGTTCGACGTCAGCGTCAAGACGCTGGCCTGCGTCAGCACACCGCCCCGACGCCGATCCGGCAGCCGCACCTTGCGGAACTCCGGCCCCTCGACGCCCGCCAAGCCGTAGTGTGCGGCCAGACGCTCGTTGACAAACGTATAATCGGCATCCAGCAATTCCAAAATGCTCCGATTTTCACGCAAGACGTAGGCAAGCGTGGCCTCGGTCTCCTGCCGCATCGCGTCCCGTAGCGCCGCGTCCACCCCCGGAAACAGGGCCGGGTCCGGATCGACGACCGCCAGCCGCCGCAGTTGGAGCCATTGTCCCGCAAAATTGGCCACAAACCGGTCCGAGCGGGCGTCGGCCAGCATCCGCTCCACCTGCGACCGTAGATGGGCTCGCAACGTCCCTCGGCCCGCCTCCTCGAGCAGCGGCTCGTCCGGCGGACCCGCCCAGAGAAAATAGGCCAGACGGCTGGCCAGTTCGTAGTCGTCCAGCGGCCGATCCCCCGCCTCCCCGGCCGGTTCGATCAGATACAAAAACCGCGGCGAGATCAGCACCATCGTCAGCGCCACCTGAATCGATCGCTCAAAACTCTCTCCCTGCCGATTCGCCTCGCCGTAGAGCTCGAGAACCCGCTCCAGTTCCTCGGCCGGCGCCGGCCGACGCCAGGCCCGGCTCGCAAACCGCTCGATGATCGCTCGCGCCGCCTCCAGCCGACCAGCATCGCCCGCGCCCGGCTCCCGAAACAGAATCGCCCGATGTGCCGCCGGCAGCCGCTCTGGATCCCATGCCACCGGTCCGCGTACCACCATGCTGTCCACATGCAAACCCACCTGCGAGCCATACCGCTGATCGCCGCTGACATTGGACAGCACGCCAACCGGCTTCACGCTTGGCCCCTCGGCCTCGCCCGGCGCAAGCGCCACCCGCACCTGCCGATCACCCTCGAAAACCTCGATCCAAAACCGATACACCACCGTCTCGTCCTGAACCCGCACCGCCTCCAGCGTCCGGCCGTCGGTTCCGAATCCCACCTCCAGCCGCGGCGGTGCCACCGTCTCCGGGATCCCCACCCGGACCAGGCTGAAATCCACCAGATAGCGTCCCGGGTTCAGCCGATGCTCAAACTCCACCGCGCCGTCGGGCGGCAGCGGATACGTCCGCAGACCGATCAACTCGATCGGCGCCGCCTCCCCCGGATCCGGCAGCACAATCGCCGCCTCCAGGGCACGCTCGGCTGCCTCCAGATACTTCTCAACGTGCACCGGCGAAACACTCAGCGCCGACCCCACATTGTCGTACCCAAAACTGATCTCATCCGGCGGAAACAGCTCCGCGGCCAGCCCCAAATCCAAGCCCAGCAAATCGTGAATCGTGTTGTCGTACTCGACCCGGTTCAGCCGCCGCAACACGACCCCCGGCACCGCCCTGGCCCGATCCCGCCGCGCTGTCAGATACTCCCGCTCGATCCATCCAATCATCGTCTCCAACTCAGCGAGCGTCGGCTGCCGCTGATCCGCCGGCGGCATGATCCGCCCCTCCAGCACATCCAAAACCTTCAACCAGGTCCGGCCATCCTCGACGGCCGCTCGCTGATCGGCATAGATGTCCAGCGCGATCCCCCCTTCGGCCGTCCCTTCCGCATGACAGTCCACGCAATACTGTTCCAAAAGCGGCCACATCGTCCGCTGGAAGGGATCGCCGCCCGGCTCCTCCTGGCCCGAGACGGCACAGGCCCCGAATCCTAGGGCCGCAAGCATCGCAAGCGATCGGCAAATCGGCCAGCGCACGGGCTTGTCTCTCGCGTTCAGGCCGGTCCAGGCGGGGCGGCCTTTTGGGGGAATCGACGAGGCAGGACGGACTTCCGGCAGGACCATTAGTCTAACGAAACCTGGCTCGCTTGTCTCAAGACAAATCCCGGCAGTTCTGCGCTCCCACCTCTCCTGGAAGAGCGTCAACCGTGTTCCGACGGGTCGATCCCTGCGCCGCCGCGGCCCACTGACTTAGCCGCCCCCGGTCCATCCGCGCTTCGCCCGATGCCTCGGGCCGACCGTCACAGCCGGGCCGTGCCACTCGATCCGGCTCAGGTCCGCCCCCCTTGGGCGGCCCGGCCCGTCCCCGCGGCCGCCAGACCGCCGAAGGCCCGCACGATCTCGGGCAGAGCTGGCAAATGCAGATGCACCAGACTCCCCACCGCGTTGCACCGGAAATAGACGTCACCCTCGGCCGTCAGCGTCCCCGAACGCCGCGGACAGTCCTCCGGCTCAGGCGCCGGCGTCAATTCCCAACGATAGGCCGTGTATCCCCTCACGACCGTTCCCCGCGGACCCAACCACCCATCCTGCGACGTCACCCGTTCCACCGGCTCCGGCCACGCCGGTTCGGAACGGAGCCGGGCATCAAATGGCAAGATCCCCGCACCGCCGTACGACCGCCCCTCCACAATCATCGACCGCCCCAGATACGCCGCTCCGCCTCCCTCAGCGTAAATCCGCAAACCCCGGCACGTCCGGGCCCTCAACTCCAGCAGCAAGCTGTGGTTGGCCGAGAGCTCCGCCACGAAGCGATCCGGAATCCCGCACCCAATCATCACCAGATCCACCCCCGATGGCAGCCCTCCATCCCGCAGCGGCGAAAACTCAACCAGCTCCGCCCCCAAGGCCTCCAACGCCTCGAGCGTATCCGGGTAATATCCCCCAAACGCTTCATCCATAGCATACGCCACCCGGTGCCTGACCCGAGGCTTCCCCCCCTCCTCCATCCCTCCCGGAACCTCATACGGCCGCCCCGCCACCGCCGCGATCGCCTCCAAATCCGCAAACCGCAGAAAACTCCGCCCCAGCCGCTCCAGCATCGCCTCCGGGAGCGGACTGCCGAGCGGCAGCTCCGCAAATTCGTCCCGCAGACCCGGCAACGCCTCCACCCCGCCCAGAACCGGCAATCCGCGCACATGCCGGACCAGCTTCCCAAGCAGCTCAAACAGCTCCGGCTGCTCCACCCCGTCGAAAATCACCGCCTCGGCCCAATCCGGAATGTAGGGCAGGTGCGGCTCCGCCCAACCCCGGCAATCCACCACCGCCACCCGCGGCAAATCCAACAACTCAATCAACGGCCCCAACCGCCCCGGCCGGTACGAATAATCCCGCAACCGCGCCAGGTCCACCACCGGCGCCGCCACCGGCTCCTCCAGCGTCCCCTCCACCACCGCCAGGTCGCTTCCCCGCGACCCGCGCCAAAACACCCCCGCGCAAATCGCCGGCGGCATCAACCACGCATCCAGGTGCCGGCCCGGCAGACCCGTGATCGGACCAACAACCTGCCGCGTCACCGGACAGGCCCACGACCGAAAGTGCTGCACCCGCCAGCCCAATCGGCTCAGACCCGAAAGCAACGCCACCGCCGCAACGCCCGGCTCAGGTCCCGCGGCCGATGTCGCCAAGGCCAGCCTCGGCAGTGCGGTCATATGCGGGCCACTCCGGCGGCCGCGGCCTCGCCTCCCTGCCCGGACCGGGCCGCCTCAGGACGCGAGACTCGTTCAGCCGTTCACGCGACCGCCTCGGAACCAATCCCAACGATCAGTCCCACGGCCGCCTGGCTCTCCCAAATTATCCCCAATCTTAAGCCGAACACCCAACCGGTCAAGTTGCTCCATGAGACACGACATTTGTCTCATCCACGCTGGGCCGCCCCAGCCCCCACGCTTCAAAACGCACTCCCGCACGTGATGCGGATGTTCGCGTAGGGCGTAAACTCGGCCGTTCGCAAAATCCCCTTCACGTCCTCGGACTGCTCCTTGAACTCGTGGTGCGGAACCTCGTCCACGTCCACATCCCCCACGATCCGGAGCACTTCCTGGTACAGCTTCGGGCTCTCTTCGCTGGTCTCCTGCGCCAGCGTCACCCCCTCAATGACCAGCTCTTCGGCCACCGCCCGCAAGACGTCCAAAAACCGCGGAATCCCCGGCGTCACCGTCAAGTCAATCACATGACTATCCGGCGGAATCGGGTACGCCGCGTCAACAATGAGCAGTTCGTCCCCGTGACCCAGCTCGGCCAAGAGCGAGCAGATCGACGGATTGAGAATGCCGCCTCGCTTCATCAGTAGGTTGTCTCTGTCAGAGGATCTACGGTCGAGACGCAACCGGTCCACGCCGAAGCACTTGGACTCGCCGCGTAGGCCGTTGCCAGGAACCGTATTCACTATATCCCGCCGGGCCGTTCAACTCCAGTCGCACCGAAGTCCGGCTCACCCCCCAGCCGCCGCCGGGCCGCCGCCGCAAACTGCTCCAGGGCCTCCGCTCCTCGCACCACCAGCCGCACGTGCTCCACCGCCCGGCACCTGCCTAGTTCCTCGACGATCGCCTCCACGGCAATCGCCGCCGCCTCGGCCAACGGGTAGCCGTACGCCCCCGTCGAGATCGCCGGGAACGCCACCGACTTCATCCCCGCCGCCTCCGCCAACCGCAGACTCTCCCGATAGCACGACGCCAGCGCCTCCGGTTCCCCGTGCCGTCCATCGACGTATATCGGCCCGACCGTGTGGATCACCGCCCGCGCCGGCATCCGCCCGGCGGTCGTCATCACGGCCTGCCCCGTCGACAATCCGTCCCGGTGCGTCGTCGCCCGCAACGCGCGGCAAGCCTCCAAGATCTCCGGCCCCCCAGCGCGATGGATCGCCCCATCGACTCCCCCACCTCCCAGCAGCGTCCGATTCGCTGCGTTGACAATCGCGTCCACCGCCTGGTGCGTGATATCCCCCTCGACCAGCTCGATCCGCTTGCCCGCCCCCAGCTCATGCCGGATCATCCTCTCTGCTCCTGCCAGCAACTGGCTCCATCTCTTGACGCTCGGCTGATCCCCCAAACCCCGCTCCGCCTCACCCCGTCAGCTCCCCACTCGGCCGCCGCCACGCAACCTCCGCCAGTTGGCCTCCTCCGCCCGCTGCGCCCGATCCGATCACCCCACCAGGTCGGCCTCGACCGCCTTAAGCGCCACGGCCACCTCCCCCGCCAGCCCCGCATTGGCCACGATCAGCTCCTCGTTGGCCTTCAGGCTCCGCCCGGCGGTCGCCTCGCGGATCACCTTGAGCAAAAACGGCGTCACTGCCTTGCCCTTGACCTTCTCACCCCGCGCTCGCTCCTGGGCCTCCTCGATCACCGCGTCCAACTCCTCACGCGGCACGCCCACTCCTTCAGCCACCGCCTGCCCCAGCACCAACGCCCCGGGCAGCCCCAGCCAACGATGCGCCGCCACCCACCCGGCCACCTCCGCCGGCGTCTCCCACCGCGCTTCCACCTCCCACCCCGATTCAACTGACAAAAAACCCGGCCAGCCGTGAGTCCGGTACGCCGCCACCGCCACCCCCAGCGTCTCCAACCGCTCCAGGGTCCCCCCCACGTCCAGAATCGACTTGACCCCCGAACAGACGACCAGACACCCATCCGCCCGGGCCAGCTCGTCGAGATCGGCCGAAACGTCGTGACTGGCGGCCGCATCCCGATGCACGCCCCCCAGTCCGCCCGTCGCCATCACCGTAACCCCAGACCGTCGCGCCAGATACAACGTTGCCGAAACCGTCGTGGCCGCATTGCGTCTGCCCCCAACCGCCCAAGCCAGTTCCCGCCGGCCCACTTTCCCGTACGTACCCGATCGCGCCACCGCCTCCAGCTCGGCCGGGCCGAGACCGACTGTCGGTCTCCCCTCGACGACGGCCACCGTCGCCGGGACTGCTCCCGCGGCGCGGACTGCCGCCTCGGCACGCCGCGCCGTCTCCCAGTTCTCCGGCCAGGGCAGTCCCTGGGCCACCAGCGTCGATTCCAACGCCACCACCGGCCGCCCGGCACGCAACGCTTCGGCCACCTCCTCGGACAGCCTCACCGCGTTCCCCCCTTGGCCGCCATCACGAATCGCGAGCACTCATCCACCAACGCAGATTCCATCCCCCCGTTCGTCCCCAAAACTCACTCCACGCAGTATACTCAGCAGTCCCACGGATCTCGATTGGCCCGTCTCGGACCGCCCCCGACCCCGATGCGCGTCATCCTCGAAGTGACCACGGGCCCCCATCAGGGTCAGCGGTTTGTCCTCGATCGTCCCACCGAATACGTCTTCGGCCGGTCTCGCACAGCCGTCTGCGCTTTGCCCGACGACAGCGCCCTCTCACGCGAGCATTTCGCCATCTCGATCGAGCCGCCACGCTGCCGGATCCGCGACCTCCAGAGCACCAACCGCACCTTCCTCAACGCCCATCCCATCGAAGACGCCTGGCTCTTCGAGGGCGACCGCATCGCCGCCGGCCAGAGCGTCTTCGAAGTCTCCATCGAAGGGGCCCGCAATCGGCGTCCCTCAGATTCCAGCCTAACTCTGATGCCCCCCACTCCGGGCATCGGACCTAACCCTGCCCACGATACCGTCGACGCCCCCACACTCCCCAGCCTCACCATCGTCTGCCTGGCCTGCGGACAACCCGCTCCCCCCACCGTCGGTATCGCCGGGGCTGCCGATTCCGAAGCGCCTGGCGCCATTGAGTGGCTCTGCCCGGATTGCCGCGTCGAATCCGGACTGATGCCCCAATACGTCCCCCACTACCAAACCCTCCGCGAACTCGGCCGCGGCGCCATGGGCGTCGTCTATCTAGCCCAGAACGTCCTCAGCGGTCAGCGCGTTGCCCTCAAGCTGATCGCCCCCGAAACCGCCGCCACCCAATCCGCTATCAAGCGCTTCCTCCGCGAAACCTCCGTCCTCAGCCAGCTCGAACACCCCAACATCGTCAAACTCCACGAACACGGTCAGGCCCGGGGCCGCTTCTGGTTCGCCATGGAATATGTCGAAGGCGCCAACCTCGAACACCTCGCGCGCCACGACCCCGGACGCTATCCCATCAACCAGGCCTGCCGCATGGCCTGCCACGTCCTCAAAGGCCTCGAACACGCCCACTCTCTCGGCTTCGTCCACCGCGACATCAAGCCCGAAAACATCCTCATCGGCCGCGGACCCAACGGCCTGATCGCCAAAATCTCCGACTTCGGCCTCGCCAAGAGCTTCCACACCATCGGTCTGTCCGGGCTGACCTTCTCCGGCGAAATGCGCGGAACCATCCCCTTCATGCCCCCCGAACAGGTCATCGACTTCAAAAACGTCCTGCCCGCCGGCGACCTCTACGCCACCGCCGCCACCCTCTACCACCTGATCACCGGCCAGTACATCTACGACCTCGACCGCGACGACCCGATCCAAATGATCGAATCCGACCCGGTGCCCATCCGGCAACGCCGGCCCGACGTCCCCTCTGGCCTGGCCGCCATCATCGAACGATGCCTCCGTCGCGACCCGGCCGAACGCTTCCCCGACGCCGCCTCACTCCGCCGCGCCCTCCGTCCGTTCACCTAAGCCAACCCCTCCACCCCACCGCCCCCCCCTTCCACCCTCGCCGACAGACCACACCCCCTCTCGACCCCCCCCAGGCCCGCCCCAGCCTCGGCCATTCTCAGCCCGACCAGCCTCCCCTCACCGCTCCACGACCTGCCCGAGATCTGACTGGTCCACGCCGCTCCGGAACTCCGTCTCGACGCATCGCAACCTCTCGGCCACCGTCCGCCTCCCCTGTCAGGACGCTTCCGTACACGCCTCGACATTGTTCTTAGACGTACACAGTCTCATGCAATCGAAGAATCATATCACGATAATTACAACACTCTTGACCGGGAGCCTCGCACCGGGGTTCCGGCCTGCTGCCGACCGACCATCGACCCGTTCCGCTTCGGCGCCTGCCTCCTGCTGACCGCAGTCCCGTACAACGGCTCGGCCCGGCCTCTCGGCCAGCCTGCTCACGCGTTGCAAGCCTGGCGGTGCAAAACAATCGGACTTCTCTAGCTCGACGCTCACGACTCGCCAATCGGTCCCTGGCCGTTCCGATCCCGCTCTTGCCGAGGGGACGATCCCAGGGCTAGGCTGCTCCATGAGCCGCTCTCCGTCGGCGGCTCAAGCCGAACCGTGGACCGGTGTTCCCGCCCCGCTTCCCGCGAAAGGTGCGTGTCCCGATGATCCTGGGAAAACTCTGGCGCGCCGTGAAGGCGCAGCTCAACAAGTTCGCGAACTGGTTCGCGGGCAAAGATCCGGTCGCTCAGCTTCAGTATGAGTACGACCGCTCGGTCGAGCAACTTCGCGAAGGCCGCGAGGGGCTTGCCCAATACCGCGCGCTGGTCGAACGCGTCACCGTCCAGGTTGCCGATAGCCGCAAAAACGTCGCCGTCCTCGAAGCCAAGATCCGCGCCTTCCTCAAAGCCGGTGATCGCGACAACGCCGGCCGCTACGCCCTCGACCTCCAAAAAGCCCGCCAACAGCTCCAGGACTACGAACAGCAGCTCCAAATGCACGAAACCGCCTACAACAACCATCTCACCAAAATCAAACACGCCACCCACAAGCTCGCCGATCTCCAGGAAAAAATCCACCAATACGACGCCGAACTCAAAATGAGCAGGGCCGAGGCTGAAATGGCCGAGCTGGCCAAGACCTTCCACTTCGACATCACCACCGACTTCGGCCAGGTCGAAAAAATCATCCAGGACAAAATCGCGCTCAACCGCGGCCGCGCCCGCGTCGCCGCCGACCTCTCGGGCGAAGGCCTCGACAACATCCAGAAGGAAATCGCCCTCGAAAAAGCCCTCGCCGAACAAGCGCTCGAAGAATTCGAACGCAAAGAGGGATTGGCCGGTCCCCAAACCACCGCCGCCTTGCCCGGCTGATCGTCGTCCCGGTCCCCCCGTCTTCCTTCTCCCAGGAATCCTCCCATGAGCAAAAAAGAAAAGAAGAACAAAGACGGCGGCCGCGTCGACTGGCTCGACGACGCCGACGGCTCACCCCTGATCGACGACTACGCCAACCAGCTCAGCCACTTCATCGACGCCCTGGCCGACGGCAAAATCGACCGCCACGAGCTGGAAAAACAGGAATCCCGCCTCGCTAAACATCTCAAAAAAGTCGAAAAAATGCTCGACGACGAGCAGCACGCCGCCGTCACTGAGCTGCTCTGCGAGGTCTCGGCCTACAGCGCCATGCAGGTCCTCCATAGCCTTGCCGAGCTGGTCCCCGCCGCCAAGACCAGGCTCAATCTCTGACGCCTGCTTTTGGGACGGGCGGGCTGTCGCTGCCGGCCGCCCCGCTCGTCCCCTCGATCCTCGATCACCAGCCTCCCTGCGCGGTCCCTGTATCGCCCCGGCCGCCCCAGCTCGATTGTGCCGTTCCCCCGTCGCCCGCACCAGGCAATCGCGGCATTCCTGGCCCCAGCGGTCCCGGTCCGCCAATCTCGATCCGAATTCCTCCTCCTCGTTCCGCCCTGCCCCACCCGCCACGCAACACCGCATCCGCGATCTGCCCTGCGCCGATCACCCAGGCGTCCATCGGCAACCGTCCCGGTTCCGGCAGCCGCCCCGACCGCCGCGCGGCCGACTCCGCCGCCCGCCGCCGCCGTTGCCTCTCGATCTGATACTTGCGATCGGCGGCCTCCCGCTCCGCCGCGTGCAACGCCCGCCGCGCCGCCTGCTCGGCCGCCGTCGCCAACTGCACCGCCTGCTCGTAGTCCTGTCCCTCCAACGCCGCCCGCGCCTGCTCAAGCTGAGCCGCCGCCGCGCGCGTGTCCGCCGTCACCCCCAACACCGCAAAACCCCGCGCCGTCCGCAGCGCTCGTTCAGCCGAATCCAGCTCCGACTCCGCTTGTCGCGCCAGCCGTAGGTCCTCCTGCACCAGCGCCTCGGCCTGATCCAATTCCTCGGCCGCCTCCCGGACCCAACCCAACAGCCGCGGCCAGTCGGTCGAACCTCGGGCCGCTTCCTGCTCGGCTCGCGCCAGAGCCTCCACCGCCGCCCGATACCTCAAATTCGAAGGCGGCCGATCCTTGTCCTCCCGCCGCAATCTCTCCCCCAGCTCCTCCAGTCGCGGCCGCAACCGAGCCACCTCCCTGCCCAATTGGCCATGCGCTTCAATGTCCCCCTCGACGCGTTCGCCCACGATCGCCAACTCCTCCCGCGCCTGTGCCAACTGCCCTTGCAACGCCGGCCAATCCGGCCGCCCCGCCTGCGCGTCCCGCGCCAGCCGCCGACTCGCCTCCACGAGCTCCCTCAACCCCGCACGTGCCTCCTGCCCGACCTCCGCCGCCCGCTCGTCGACGCGCTTCAGAAGCTCCCCAAGCCGCTCCTGAAAGTCCCTCAAGCCCGCCTCGACATCGGCCCGCACCGCCTCCAGCTCCGCCCGCCGCCGGCCCAGCGCTTCCAGCCGCGTGCGCACCTCTCGCTGCTCTCGGCCCACGTCCTCCAGCCGCGCCCGCGCCGCCAGATAACGCTGCGCCGGTTCCGATCCCCACGCCTCCGCCTCGGCAATCCGCCCCGGAAGCCGTTCCAGCACCCCCTCGGCCCACGAGACAACATCGGCCACCTCACGCCACGCCCGCAGTGCATGCCCACGGGCCAACGCCTCCGCCTCCCCCCGCGCCGACTCGAGCGCCGCCCTCAGCGCTTCCTGCTCCTCCCGCCGCGCCTTCAGCTCCGCTGCAACAAAACGCCGCGCCTGCCGCACACGCTCCAAAATCGCCGCGCCTTCGGCCAGACTCTTCGCCGACTCGTCCAACCGCGCCCCGGCCATCTCCGGGTCCCCCGCATCGAGCGCCGCCTGCGCTTCCCGACGGGCCCGCTCGGCCTGCTCAATCGCAGAGTCCGGATTCCCGCCCGACTCATCCAGCCGAAGTCCCTCCCCACGCGCCTTCGCCACCGCCTCCTTGAGCGTCTCGCCATCGGCCTCCAGCCGCCGCGCTCGCTCCGCCAGACCCCGCACCTTCTCCACCCGCTCCAGCAAGCGCTCCGCCCGACCAGCCACCTCCGCCCACCGCTCGGCCGCCGTCAACGGATCGGAGGCCAGCCGCCCCTTCACCTCCTCCATCGCCCGCGCCACGGCTTCGGCCTCGGCGTCATACGCCCCCGGCTTCACCCCTAAGCCACCCAGCCCATCAATCTTCTGGTCCAGTTGCTTCAAGACATCGTCGATCCGCTCTTTACGCGCTCGGGCCTGCTCGTGGGCCTCGCCCAGTAGGTCCAGCTCCGCACTCACCACCGGCACGTCCCGCTCGATCTCGTCCAGCGGTTTCAAATCCTCGACCACACGCTCCGCCTCGCGCACCGTCTGCACGCCAAACATCGGCGCCTTGCGCAGAATCCGCTGCGCCTGCTCCAGCCGGTCCATCGCCTCCAGCCAGCGCGACCATAACCGCCCGATCGCCTCTTGGACGGCCGTATACCGCTCCAGCGTCGCGCCCTCCAGCGGCTCGGTGTAATCCGGATCCGAGACCGGCAACAACCGATGCCGTTCCTTCACTCCGTCGAGCTTCTCCATCAACTCGGTTGCCCGCCGCCGAAACTCACGCACCCGCCGATCGGCACGCTGCCGCGACTGCCGCGCCAGAAACCAGAACGTCCCCCCCAACACCGCCAGCATACTCAGTACCGCCGCCGCCGCCCCCAACGGCAGCGTCCGCGACAACAACCGATGCCGCGATTCGGCCCGCCGAACCTGATTCAGCTCGCCCTCCAGTTGCGGCACCAGACCCGTCAACACCTCCAGCGCCGCCTGCTCATCCTCCACTTCACTCCGCGTCGCTGACTCAATCCGCGGCCGCAACGGCTCGTACCGCGCCCGAATCGCCGCCACCGACGCCCCGGACCGCTCCGCCCGCGCCAACGCCCCCTCCAGCTCCTTCCTTAGCCGCTCCACCTCCGCCGCCCGCCGCTCCCGCTGCCGACGCACCTCCGGCAACGACCGCGACCGCGCCAGCAGCCCCTCCAACGCCGCCTCCACCTCCGCGATCCGCGCCAGCGCCCCCTCTGGATCCCGCGCCACCATCGCCCGCACTTCATCCCGCGCCGCCAGCTCCTGCTTCAACGCTTGCTCCAGAACGCTGATCCCCAGACCCTCCTGCCGCGCCCCGTCCAGCGCGTCCTCCACTCGCTGAACCCGACCCTCCAGACCCTCCAACCGCGCCCGCGCCTCAACCTGCCGCGCCGGCAACGACCGCAGCCGCCCCAAAACCTGCTCCAGCTCATGCTGCGATCGCTGCGACTCGGCCAACACCTCCCGCGGCTCGCGCTCCACCCGCCGCGCTAATTCCGGCAAACCTCGCCCATGCCGATCGACGACCTCCTGATCCCTCGCGACCTCAAAGCCCAACGACCGCTTCTCCTCCAACTCCTGCCGCGCCTCGCCCAACAGCCGATTCGCCGTCGCCAACGCCTCGTCCGCGTCCCGCCGCACTTGCTCCAACCGCCGCGCCAGGGCTCCACTGACCCCCGCCCGCTCTTCCTCACGCCCCACAATCCAACGCTCGATCGCCTCCACCAGGGCAACCGCCGCCTCCGGCAGCCGGCCCGCCCGCGCCAACGGCAAAAACGTCGGCTCGACCAGCTCCCGCTGCAGCGTCGCCCCCCGCAACCCATACCGGGCCTGAAGCTCGGCACCAGCCCGCACCGCCACCTGCCGATTCTTCACCGCCACCACGATCAACACGGAGCGCAGCGGATCAACCCCCACCGCCCGGCTCCACTGCTCGAACAACCCATCCGCATAGTTCCGCGTCGCCTGCGAACCCTCGCCCGAACTGCCCACCACCACCAGGTAATAGCGACGATCCGTCCCCGCCGACACCTCCCGCAGCCGCTCGCCCAACGGCCGAAACCGTTCCGATTCCTCGACATCCACCGTGTACACTGCCGAGCCGTCAAACCGCGGCATCGCGCTGGCACCGGTTGACTGCCCTGCCGCCGGCCCCGTCGCCAGCCCCAGAACCACCACCCACCACCCCAACACCCATACCGCCCCCGGCCACACCGCCGCGCGTCTCGATCGGCTCATCGGCTGGTTCCGACCTCGGCGTCGCGACCCACCGCCACCTGCCCTCGCGGCGGTCGATCCGCTCCGCACCCGTGCCCCCAATCCTAAGGAGCACCCAGCCTGCCCGTCACCCTCCCATCGACCCCGTCGCCTCACGGCGCATCGGCGTTCAGATCCCGGCTGATCGAGTCCAGCCAACTTCTTAGCCGCTCCGCCTCCCAGCCCCGCAACGTCGTCGCTCGTTGCGAATCCCGGTAAAACACCTCAATGTCCACCCCCGTATCCCGAATCTCCGTCACCTGATCCAGGTTGATATACAATCCCCCAATCTTGATCAGATTCATCGCAACGGCCCTCCCACACGCCCATGCGCCATCGCCGGTCGAAGGTCCTTCGAGTTCTATCCTCCCATCACATCAATGTTACCTCGCCACCGGTCGCGTCGGGCACCCGGTTCGACCCTCCGGCCCCTGCCACCTCGCCCCCCGATTTTCCATGACTCTTGATCCACCCTATTCTGTCGCCACGCCCCCCGCACTGCTGGGCCTGCGTAGCCAGGCCGACCGCCCCCGTGGCAAACTGTCGGCATCAGCTCCCCCCCGGGTTGCCCGTCCTCGATTCTCCACCCCCTAGCGCCGCCCTATCCCATTCCTCCCGACCATGTCCACCCCCGCACGCTCCCGACCCGACTTCCGCCTGCCCCGCAGCCACGAGGCCTTCGTCCGCGCCAACCGCGTCATCCCCGGCGGCGTCAACAGCCCCGCCCGCGCCTTCGGCGCCGTCGGCGGCGAACCGCCGTTCATCGCCCGCGCCCAGGGCGCTTACCTTTGGGATATCGACGATCATCAATACATTGATTACATCGGCTCCTGGGGCCCCATGATCCTCGGGCACGGCCACCCTGCGGTCAAAGCCGCCGTCGCGTCGGCCCTCGAATCGGGTACCAGCTTCGGCGCCCCGACCGAGCGCGAGGCCGAAATCGCCGAAACCGTCGCCCGCATGGTCCCCTCGATCGACAAGGTTCGCTTCGTCTCCTCCGGAACCGAAGCCGCCATGTCGGCCGTCCGCCTCGCCCGTGCCGCCACCGCACGCCCCAAACTTATCAAAATGAAAGGACATTATCATGGCCACGTCGACGCTCTGCTCGTTCAGGCCGGATCGGCCGCCACCACTCTCGGAACCCCCAACAGCCCCGGCGTCACCCCAGGCGCCACGGCCGATACCCTGCTCGTCGAATTCAACGACGCCGACGCCGTCGCCCAGGTCCTCGAGGCCTTCCCCGGTCAGGTCGCGGCCGTACTCCTCGAACCGGTCGCCGGCAACATGGGTCTCGTTCCCCCCGATCCCGGATACCTCGAGCGCCTCCGCGAACTGACCCGCCAGCACGGCACCCTGCTGCTCTTCGACGAGGTCATGACCGGCTTCCGGCTCGCGCCCGGCGGCGCCCAGCAACGCTACGGCATCACCCCCGACCTGACCGCCCTCGGCAAAATCATCGGCGGCGGCTTGCCCGCTGCCGCCTACGGCGGCGCCGCCGCCACCATGGACCTCGTCTCCCCGGCCGGACCCGTCTTCCAGGCTGGCACCCTCTCCGGAAATCCGCTGGCGATGGCCGCCGGACTGGCCACCCTCCAGCTCCTTCAATCCCAGCCACCCTACGACCGCCTCGAATCCCTTACTGCCCGCCTCGCCGACGGCCTGGACCGCCTCTGCACCGACGCCCACGTTCCCCACTGCGTCCAGCGCGTCGGCAGCATGTTCACCCTCTTCTTCCACGACGGCCCCGTCCGCAACTACTCCGACGCCCTCCGCTCCAACACATCCCTCTTCGCCCGCTTCTTCTGGGAAATGCTCGCCCGCGGCGTCTACCTCCCGTGCAGCCAGTTCGAAGCCGCCTTCGTCTCCGCCGCTCACTCCGAGGCCGACATCGACCACACCCTCGACGCCGCCCGCCAGGCCCTCGACGCCGCCCTCAACACCTGATCCTCCCGATGCCCGCCACGCCACCGCCCCCGTTCGTCGATCTGGTACTGGAGCAGCTCGCCCCGCTCGTCTCCGACGACCAGATTCCCGGTCTGGCCGCCGGTCTGATCCGCGCCGACCAGTCCGCCGTCTTCGGCCTCGGCCATTCGAGCGGCCCTGAGTCCCCCGTCCCCGACGGCCAGACCCTCTTCGAAATCGGATCGGTCTCCAAGGTCTACACCGCCGTCCTACTGGCCGAGATGGCCGACCGCGGCGAAGTCTCTCTCGACCAGCCCGTCCAAGAGCTTCTCCCCGACGGCGTGTCCGTTCCCTCTCGTTCCGGCAAGCCAATCACCCTCCGCCATCTGGCCACCCACACTTCCGGCCTGCCCCGCCTGCCCGCCAACTTGCCCGTCTGGAATCTGCGCGACCCCTACGTCGGTTACACCACCGACGGCCTTTACTCCTTTCTCAAAAACCACCAGCTCCGCCGCGACCCCGGCGAGTCGGTCGAATACAGCAACCTCGGCATGGGCCTGCTCGGCCACGCCCTGGCCTGCCGAGCGGGCCGTTCCTATGAAGACTTGATCGCCGAACGGATCGCCCGCCCACTCGGCATGATCGACACCGTTCGCACGCTCGACCCAGCCCGCGCCGCCCGCCTGGCCGCCCCCCACGACGCCCGCGGCAAACCGGCCTCCAACTGGGAGATCCGCACGCTCGCCGGGGCCGGCGGCCTTCGCTCCACGGTCAACGACCAGCTCCGCTTCCTCGCCGCCTGCCTCCGGCCCGACGACTCCACCTCGCTCGGCCGCGCCCTCCGCCTTTGCCTCCAACCACAGGCTCAGATCGACGACCGCCGCTCCATCGGCCTCGGCTGGATCCTTCCCAACGCCGCCGGCGCCTGGCACAACGGCCAGACCGGCGGCTACGCCGCCTTCCTCGGACTACGCCGCCACGCCGGTCTGGTCGTCCTGATCAACGCCTCGACCGACGCCCTCGACTCGCCAGCCGCCACCCTCCTCGACCGCCTCGCCGCCTGAACCCACTTCACTCCGCCCGACTCATCCCCGCGTCCCCAGTACCGTCGTCGCCGACGCGACGTTCGCCGGCAGGTTCGCAATCCCCGAACTCGACCCCTGCACTACAATCGGCGCATCCACAAACCGCCCCACCGCGATCGTGCTGCCCGTCCCCAAAATCAGGTCGCCGCGGATTAGCCCCCCCTGCCCGGCCGGCCCTGTCCCTTTGGCCCCCTGCGGCGCCAACCCGATATCGCGTCCCACCAAGATCGCCGCCCCATCCTGCAAATTGAGCGTCCCTCCCGTGTTGAACCAGTTCAAATCCCGACCGATCCGAATCCCCCGCCCACCCACCAGCGTCACCGTGTTGAACACGTCCAGCGTGTTCAAATCGCCGGCGATCTCCACCGCCGCCCCAGGCCGTAGCTCATACAGCGCAACCCGGTCCACCTCCGGCTTCGGACTCCCTGGCAACGCCACCTTCAACGTCCCCGACAACGTCGCCGTCTTGTACCCCACAATCTGGTTGATCCTGCCATTGACGACCGTAATGTTCCTCACATGCACCAGCCCATCCTGGATCCCTGTTCCATAGGCAAACCGATGGGCGTCCTCACGCCCCGGCGTCGGATTGCTCGGGTTGATCGAGAGCACCGAGTTCGGCCTGGTCCCAAACAGCGTCAAATCCACCCGGCCATCCGGCGCCGCCTTGGCGCGCACCGTACCCCCGCCCGTCACGATCGCCGTCCACAACTCACCATCCACGTCCACAATCATCGCGCCTGCACCGCCCGAAAGCACCCCCGTTTGCACATACGGCTTCGGACTCTGGGGCAGACCACTCTGGTCCACTCCCGGCCGGAACACCACTGGTGGCGCATGCCTCCGGCCAATCAGACTCGCCGCCCGCACCAGCGGCACCATCCGCGACAGCACCAACCGCGGCTCCAGCCGATGGCTCGACCCCTCCAGCGTGGGACGATACGCGACAACCCTGCGACGCTCGCGCTGGCCTGCCATCACGGATCCCTCCCGATCCCTCCTGCCGCGGGGCACGCCTCCCCCCGCTCGGCTCGTCCGTCCCGTTTCATCGGCCTGTCTCTCCCTTGCCCACCGCGCGACCCCGACCGTTTCCCCTCCGATCCTGACGATTGCGCGGATGGCAACGAACCTGACACCCCCCGGCCATCCCCTACCTCACCCCCGCCCAACCGGCCACGCCGCCGGCCTGCTCAATCCACCTCGCCCGCCTCATGGCCCCACGGCGAAGCCACCGTACCCCGACGCGGACGATAAAACCGCATCACACCCCCGGGACGCAGATCGCCCATCACCAGGGTGTCCCGCCGCACCACCCGCCGCTCGGCCTCGCTCCCCGTTGCCGGGCCTGCGTTCTGATGCACGATCACCAGCCGCCGGCCCCGGTCCATCACCCGCTCCACGATCGCCACATGCTGGGGAAACTCCGTCCGATAGATTTCCACCCCACGCGTCGTCCGCCGCCGCCCGATAAACACAACCTCCCGAAACTCAATCACATCCCCAGGCCGCAACTCCGACCGCTTCTCCACCCGATCCCCCCAATCCAGCCCCTCCCCACCTCCGCCGCCTCCCCTCGGGACCCACGCGCCCCCAGCCTCGAGCGCCGCGACCACCAGATCGCTACATTCTCCCCCGCCCACCCGCTGCCCCATCCGCGACCGCACAAACGCCACAATCTCCTCGCCCAGCATCGCGCCTTCGTCCGCGGCCGTCCCCGGCCCGGCGAGCGCCGACCCCAGCACCACGACCACCCACCACTTATTGCCGCGCCTCACCGCCCGACTCCCACTGCCTCTTCAATTCGAGCGCCTCGGGATGCTCCGGGTCCGCCTCCAACGCTGCCTCCACCGCCGAACGGGCCTCCTCGTCCCGGCCCACCGCACGCAGCGACTGGGCACGCTTCACCTGAATCTCCGCCGGCCGCTTCGGCTTCAACTCCAGCGCGATCTCATACTCCTCGATCGCCTCCGCATGCCGCGACTGACCAGCCAGCGCGTCGGCCAACATCAGATGGTGCGCTGGATCATACACATCAATATACAAACACTCCATAGCCCATCGCTCGGCCGCGGCGTACGCTTGATCCTTCAGGTGGTAGTCGGCCAGGGTCCGCCGCACCGCCAGATCGTCCGAATCGTTCGCCGCCAGCTTCGCCAGGTCCTCGAGCAATGCCGCCCGGTTGTTCTGCCTCAGATGCACCCGCGCCAGCCCGGCGATCCACTTCGAATGCGTCGGATCGTCCTGACGCGCTAGCTCGTAGAGCCGCGCCGCCTCGTCCAGATTGCCCGCCTTCATTTCCAGCTCAGCCAGCAGATCCACCACCCGCTCGTTCGGCCGCTCCGGGTCCAGCGCCGGCCGGAGCAGCTCGAGGGCCGCCTGGTCATCGCCGATTGAGGTCAGCAACCGTGCCTTCACGTAGCTGGCCAGCGGGTGGTGGGGCTTGAGCTTCAGCGCCGCATCGGCAAACGGCCGCGCCGCCTTCAGGTCGCGGCGGGCGAAGTGTTCGTAGGCCATCCGTGCCTGAAGGTCCGCGTCCTCGGGGTTCGCCTTCACCTGCTGTTCAAGCTGCGAAAACGATACCGGCTCTTCCTCGTCCACCCGGGTCCGGATCGTCCGGACCACTTCGTCCAGAAACGCCAGATATCCCGCCTCGAAGTCCGCCTTCTCCACTCCAAACGCATCCGCGATGGCCCGATCGGTCGTCAATCCCCGCCGGTATGCGTCTAGCATCCGCGCGATCGCCTCGTCGCCAAACCGCCGGGTCATGTACTGCGCATACAACTGCGCCTGGGCGTAGGCAAGCTGCCGTTCCTCGGGCTCCTTGGGCCGGATAAACCCCAAGTTAATCGTGTCCAGGTTCAGCAGCCGCCGGGCCGGGATCCGCTTGGCCAGCATCGTGTTCCAGGCTTGTGGGCGCGGCGTCTGCTCGCTCTCGACCGCCAACGCCTCGGTAAACCAGTGCGGGATGTTGAACTCAGTCTGCTGGAGCGTGATGACGTGCGTCACCTCATGGACCATCACCCGCGACCAGTTGAACGGCTTCTTCGTCGCCCGCGGGCTGGCCAGCGCCACCACCTTCCCCGTACATGCCCCCACCGTCGGCACAAACGGCAGGCCGACCGTCCGGCCGCTGAACCACTGGTGGTCCTTCATGATCTCAATCGTCGTCTTACCCGGAACCCGGTACCCAAACCGCCGCTCCAGCTCTGGATGCTGCGCTTCCAGAAACCGCGCCATGTACCGCGCCAGCAGCCGATCCTGATCCGGCAAGTAGAACACCCGATAATGCTCGGTCTCGATCTTCTCGTAGTCGGCCAGATGATCGAGCACCTTCATCATGTTCAACGCCCGCACGTTGAATGGATCCGCGTCGAACGCAGCTTCGAAAAGCTGCCGCGCCTCGTCCTCGCGGCCGATCTGCATGAACAGCATCCCCAGCCCGATCGACGGCCCCGGATTGTCCGGATCGCACTCCATCGCTCGCCGCAACGCCCGCTCGGCGTCGTCGTACTTGCGCCGATCCCCCAGCCGCTCACCCAGCGCCGCATAAAACGCCGCCGGTCGCGGATTGATAGCCAAGACCTCCGCCTCCACCCGCTCAAACCCCGCTCGATCCACCAGCAGCCGCCGCGCGGCCGCCAGCCGGGCCAGCGCCTCTTCGTCCCGCGGATTCTCGGCCACCGCCTTGGTCGCCGCCTCCAGCGCCTCGTCAAACCGTTCATCCGAAATGTTCAGATCCGCCAGCAACACCAGCGCCGGCACACATCGCGGGTTGATCTCCAGCGCCCCCTCGGCCTTCTCCCGACCAGCGCCGAGCTTATACCCCTGAAGGTCGGCCCGACCCAACGCCACGATCACTTCGGCCGCGCTCGGGTTGATCCGACTGGCCCGCGCCAACTCCTTCAAAGCCGCCCGCTCGTTGTAACCCGAGAGAAACAATTCCCCTTGCCGCCACGCCGCCTGCCAGCAGTTCGGATCCGCCTCCAGCGCCGCCTCGTACACCGTGTTGATCACATCCTGGAGCGTCTCCTTCAACTGCTCGCCCCGCGCCTTGGCCCGGTAATAACGCTCCGCGGCCTGGCCGATCACCAGCAACGCCTCCGCATCCGTCTTCACCTCCGCCGGATGCGCGTTCTGGTAGTCGATAAACCACTTCCAGGCGTCCACCGCCTCGGCCTTCTTGCCCCGCAGCTCCAACAGCCGCGCCGCCACCCACCGCGCCGCCAGATGGTCCGGTTCGACCTCCAACGCCGCCGCCACGTCTCGATCGGCCTCCTCCCACCGCCCCCGATCCACCCAGATCGACGCCCGCCGCGCCCGTAGGTCCGCGTTCGCCGGATCGGCGTCGATCGCCTTCGAGAGCACCTCGATCGCCTGCTCGTATTCCCCCTGGCTGGCCGCACAGTCGGCCAGCCCCAGCGCCACGCCTGCCTGGACCGCCCGATCGTCGGCCTTCTCGGCCAGCTTCGCAAACGCTTCCTCGGCCTCCGCATACTTCCCGGTCTGCCAGAGCACCCGGGCATCCGCCAGCTCGTCGGCCGACCAGGCCACGACGGGGACCAGAACAATCAGGATCGCAACCGGCGTCCGGACCGTCATGCCAACCTCCGTCCCCTGGACCTCTACCCGCCCCGGCCGGCGGCGCGGAATCCGGCCGAGTCTCCTCTTTCAGTGTACGGGCCGGCTCCCGATCCGGCCAACCAACCCGCCGGGCATCCGCCTCGCCCTCACCTCGACTCTTCCTGAGCGGCGCCGACCCCACCCACGTCTCCCAAGCCGGCACCCCTCCACGAGCCATTCCGAAACCTCCGTCGGCCCTTCCGGCTCGGACGCAGGAGCCAATCCGACCAGACCGGATCACCCCTCCCGTTCCCAATGCCCGAGGCGCATGGCCCAAGCCCGATCCGGCCCCGCGGGGAAAACCGCGCCGGGTGGAACACTTCGTTCCAGCCGCGTACCTGAGGGCGTGACGCGGGGCTGTGTGGCCCCGGCATTGTGGTCCGAAGACGCAACCCAATCGGGAGCACGACGATGAGCCGCCGCCAGCCCCGCCGGTTCCGCCCCAGCCTGGATTCGCTCGACCGCCGCGTGATGCTCACGGGTGTCACCGCCACCCTCTCCGACCGCGGCGTCCTCAAAATCACGGGCACTAAGTTCAACGACACGATCGTCGTCCGCCAGCTCGACGACGTCATCACCGTCGACGGCGTCGCCGGCTCGTTCACCGCCGCCAGCGTCAAGTCGATCAATATCAGCGCCGGCGCCGGCAACGACACGGTCGTTCTCGACTGCCACAACATCGCCAACAGCCGCTATCAGCCGCTCCGCGTCAAGGCGACCATCCAGGGCGGCCCCGGCGACGACTACCTGGTCGGCACCGAACTGGCCGACCGCATCCGCGGCGGCCCTGGCAACGACGAGATCTTCGGCCGCGACGGCCACGACTTCCTCCAAGGCGACACCGGCGACGACACCATCCATGGCGAAGACGACAACGACCTGCTCGAGGGCGGCGACGGCAACGACACGCTCTACGGCGGCCTCGGCGCCGATGCGCTCGTCGGCGGTCTCGGCGACGACTTCCTCAGCGGATACCAGGGCGCCGATACCCTGGATGGCGGCGTCGGCAACGACATCCTCTTCGGCGGTGACGATGACGACGCCCTCGACGGCGGTGACGGCAACGATTACCTCTACGGCGGCTCCGGACAGGATGCCCTGGCCGGCGGCACCGGCAACGACGTCCTCTACGGTAGCTTCGGCAACGACGTACTGGTCGGCGGCGACGGTGACGACATCCTGAGCGGCGACTCCGGCAACGATCTGGTCACCGGCGGCGACGGCAACGACACGATCCGCGGCGGCGACGGCGACGACGTCCTCGACGCCGGCCTCGGCGACGACACCCTCGAGGGCGGAAACGGCAACGACATCCTCTACGGCGTCGCCGGCCGCAACACCCTCCGCGGCGACTCCGGCGACGACCTCATCCGCGGCGGCATCGACGACGACACCATCGAGGGCGGCTCCGGCAACGACGCTCTGGCCGGCGACTCCGGCAACGACACCATCCACGGTGGCGACGGCGACGACCTGATCGACGGCGGCTCCGGCAACGACAATCTCCGCGGAAACGTCGGCCACGACAAGATCTTCGGCGGCCTCGGCAACGATGTCATCGAAGGCGGCGCTACCTACGACGGCGACTTCCACGACTACCTCGACGGCGGCGCTGGCAACGACTGGATCGTCGACTACGACTCCGGCAGGGACACCCTCCTCGGCGGCGACGGCGACGACTTCCTCTTCGGCGGCCGCGGAGACGACAAACTCTTCAGCGGCGCCGGCCGCGACACGCTCGACGGCGGTGCCGGCAACGATGCCCTCGACGGCGGCGACGGCAACGACACCCTCTACGGCGGCTCCGGCAACGACAAACTCTACGGCGGCGCCGGCAACGACGACCTCTACGGGCAGGACGGCAATGACGACCTCGACGGCGGACCCGGCTCCGACCACCTGTCCGGCGGCGCCGGCTTGGACTCGACCGACACCTGGTGGCTGACCATCTTCCTGATCGCCTACATGGACTCGCTCCGCCCGGTCGCCCCACCGCCGGTCGTCGTCCCGACCTTCCAGTTCACCCCGACCGCCACGCCCATCCAGTTCACCACCACCACCGGCCAGACCTGGGCCGATCACGAAAAGTCGATGGTCCTCCGTGAGGTCTCCAGCCTCCTGGCCGCCCAGTCCGCCGTTCAGGACGCATTCCGCTTCAACACCTCCAACGCCGAGTGGGGCAAATTCTTCCGCAGCCTCGGCATGCCCGGCCAGGCCGCCGTCCGCGAGTCCTACGGCTTTGGGCTCTCCCTCTGAGTAGTCGTGTCCCCCCTCAGCAACTCCCCAGACGACGCGCCCGGCCCCGTGCGGCCGGGCGCGTTCGTTTCCGAGCATCGCCGCTCAGCCTCCCTCGCCCCACTCCTGCTCCACCCTCCGAAACACATCCTCCTGGCTCCCCTCGACAAACCAGAGCCGGCCCTCGGCCCGCACCGTCTCCCCCGGCGCACAGTCCGGCAACGCCGGGTCCGCGTGCAGGCACGGCACCGGCGGGTTCGCCCAGGCTCGATTCAACGGCCGCCAGGCCGTGACCACCCACCGCCGCCCCGCTTCGTCCCGCACTCCAACCAGCTCCCCGCGGATCACCTTGTTGGCGTTCGTCTGGGCGTTGAAGCCCTCCATCCCCTTCAGCATCACGCAGACCTGCGCTCGCATCCCCGTCAGCTTCGCGTCCGTGCCATTGGTCAGCGCCAGCTCCATCCGCGCGCCGTCCTTGGTCGGCTCAACCCGCGACCCGATCACAATCCCATTCGGCAGCCGCCGCTCGATCGTGAGCTCGCCCCCCGCGCCCACCGTCCACTCCAACGGTTCGAGCCGGATGCCCTGCTCCTCCCAGATCGTCTTGATATGCGTGTGCGCCAAGTAGGTCAGTCCTAGGTTCGTGAAGACGGCCTCGGGCACGTCGACGACCGCGTAGCTCGATCCGTCATCCCACGGCGCAAACACGCTCACTTTGGTCTCGCGCTGGGGGTCAATCGCCCCGTCGAGGAACCCAATCCGCGGGTGCCGACCACCTGGATACGGCAGCACCAGAACCGCCGCCCCCACCGGCCGCACGGGCCGCGCCTCGGGCCGGATCCCAAACCGGTCGAGCGCTTCCTCGATCTGCCCCGTCTCCAACCCCGTCGCCCGCGCAGCCTCATCAATCGAATAATGGTGATACCAAATCATGTTTTCTAGCCAGCGCCGCAGATCCGCCTCATCTCGCGGCGGTCGCGGCGTCACACGGTCGAGGTCCTGCGTCCGGGCTGCGGAGTCCGGGCCCGTCGCGGACGTCGGGACGGAGGCCACGATCGCGGCCACGACCCACCAAACGGCCCGTACCACCTTCACGCTCGCCCCCCTTCGGATCGCACCGGCCACCGCAGCCCGCGGCGGTTGTTGCGGACCTCATCTTAAAAGGCAGCGCTCGGCGACCGCAGCGTCTCAGCGGGCCCGTCCGCCGGGCGGGTCCAATGGCGGAAGCGGCTCCGGCAGTAGTTCCTCGGCCTCCGCCGGCGGCTCGCCCAGGTCTGCCCCCCGCGGCACCGGCGGCGCGGGCACGTCCCCGTCCGCATCCGGCGGCCACGCCGACCGCGTCCCCACCGCCCCACCCTCAGGCTGGCCACGTTTCACCGTCTCGCCCAGTTCGACCACCTCACCCTCGACGATCGCCTGCTTCGCCACAACGAGCCGCCGCAGCGCTCGCGCTGCCTCCTGACGAACCTTCTCCTTGCGATCGTAGACCGCCGCCCGCTCCAAATAGCTCCGCGCCCGCGGGTCGCCGATCTCGCCCAGCGCCCACGCCGCCGCCTGACGCACCTCCGCATCGCGGTCGTCCCGCAAGACCTGCATCAACGCCGGCACCGCCCGCGCATCGCCCAGCCGGCCCAGCTCCCGCGCCCCGTCCCGACGGCTATTGCCATGATGACTCCCCAGCCGCTTGAGCGACTCGGCCACCGGATCAACCACGATCGTCTCCGGCTCGACCCGATACCGCTCCGGCTCTCTCACCACCACATTCGGCGCCGCCGCAGATCCGACCACGACCACCGGCGGCGGTACCAGGGGCACCGGCACGACCGGCACAATCGGCGGCGGCGGCGATCCGAACCAGAACGAAAACGACGGCCCAGCGTCCACCACCGGCGGCCCCCACGCCGCCGGTCCGCCAAACTGGTTGATGGTCACGTTCCGCTGCACCACTCGCGGCCCGCCGCTCGGAGCGGCCAGCCGCGCCGACGCCGGCCCTGGCCGTCGCGCCTCGATCTGACTCTCAAACCGCGCCCCGCCGGGCCGTTCGATCTCCAGCGACCGGCTCACTCCGCCCAGACCACGCCGAATCTCCAGTTGGCGCCGATAGCTCCGACCGCCCGGCCCCTCCACCTCCAGCGTCCGACTCCGCACCGCACCCGACCCCGGCACCGCCAGCCCACCAACCGGCCACTCTTGACCCCACCCACGCCCCCCCCAACCCCACGCCAAAACCGTCACCCCCACCGCCGCCACACGCCATCGCCCTGCGCTTCGTTTTCTCACAACCCTGACTCCCAGGCCTGTCCGTCTCCGGCCGGCCCGGGATTCTGCCAGGACGACCCAGCTCCGAAAAGCCCATTTCTTTTCGGCAACCCAATGCCGCCTCTATGCATCATTCCCCGACCACCCAAGACCCCAAAGCCCCCCAGAGCGTTGACCGCGACACAAGTGTCTCATAGCCTCATCATGTCCGCATTCACGCTGGCGCGCATGCAGTCCACGGCCAGTCCCGCTCGGGGGCTTCTCCGTCATGATTCAGGACGTCGTGCTCCGCGTCCGTGTCTCCACGCCAGCACGCCGGACCGAATCGCCCGTCTGCCACCAGTGCCAGATCCCCCTCGACCTCCATCAGCCCGTTCCCGACCGCCCTGGCGAAATCCTCGGAACCTGCCCCGTCTGCGGCGGCTGGCACTTCCTCCGGCTGGACGACAACGGCCACGCGCGCCTGGTCGCCCACCTCCCCCTCGGCGATCTCGACTCCCCCGGCTAACCCGCCCCAACCCCCGCTAGCCCCGCCGCTTCCGCTTCCCTCCCCCGCCGCCCCGCGGTCGGCTCGACTTCGGACGCTTCGCCACGCCGTCCGGCCTCCCCAGCCCCCCCTTCGGTCCGCCCCGCCGCCGTGGCCCGAATCGCCGCCTCGGCTCCGCCTCCGGGTCCCACTCCACCTCCGCCGGGATCACGTCCAGCTCCCGACGATCGACGTCCACTCGAGCCACCCGGACCTCGATCCGGTCTCCCAGCCGATACCGCCGCCCAGACCGTCGACCAATCAACGTATGCGTCTGCTCCTCTCGATAATAAAAATCGTCCCCCAGACTCGTTACGTGCAACATCCCCTCAACCGGCAGCTCCACTAACTGGCAAAACAGCCCAAAATCCTCGACCCCAATCACCACCGCGTGAAACACTTCCCCCACCCGACCCTCCAGATGCGTCAGCAGCTTGATCCGGATTAGCTCACGCTCGGCCGCATCAGCCCGACGCTCCGTCCGCGTGCAATGCTCGGCCAGCACCGCCAGCTCGTCGGCATCGCCGCGCGGCTTGCGATGCTCGAGCAACGCCGTCAGTTGCCGGTGCACCTGCAAGTCCGGATACCTCCGGATCGGGCTGGTGAAATGGCAGTAGTTGCGGCTGGCCAACGCATAATGCTCCTCCGGCTCGATCGTGTACGTCGCCTGCTTCAAGCTCCGCAACAACCCATAATGAACTGCATGACGCTCCGGCCGCTTGTCCGACCAGGCCAGGACCCGCTGCAACTCAAAGCGACTCCGCGGGTCCGTCATCCGAAATCCCAAGCTCCCCACAAACTCGGCGAACTGCATCAGCTTGGCCGGGTCCGGGTCAGCGTGACCGCGGCGCAGGAATAAGACGTTCCGAGCCGACAACGTCTCCGCCACCGCCTCATTGGCTGCCAACATGAACTCCTCAATCACCTGGTGGCTCTCATCGTCCGGAGCCAGATGAGCACCGCACACCTTCCCCTGGTCATCCAACTCCACCTCCACCTCCGGCATCACCAGCTCCAGCGCCCCCCGACGAAACCGCCGACGCCGCAACACCATCGCCAGCTCAAGCATCCGCCCCAGCAACGCTCGGATCTCCGGCGTCACCCCCGCCACCGAGCCCCGGTCCGTCCCCATCATCACCGCATACGCCTGCTCGTAGCTGAACCGCTTGTCGACCCGAATGATCGACCGCGCAAACCGCACATCGGTCCGCCGACCCTCATCATCAAACTGCAACAGCGCACTGACCGTATACCGCCCCCGCCCCTCCTGAAGACTCGCCAGACTGTTCGAGATCGCCTCCGGCAACATCGGCACGACCAGATCGGGCAGATACACACTCGTCCCACGATTCCGGGCCGCTCGGTCCAGCGCCGAATTGGGCCGCACAAAATGGCTCACATCGGCAATGTGAACGCCCAGATTCCAAAATCCGCGCTCGTCCCGGCTCAGACTGATCGCGTCGTCAAAATCCCGCGCCGTCGCCGGATCAATCGTCACCGTCAACTCATCACGCAAATCAAGCCGGCCCCCAATCTCCTCCTCGTCAAACCGCCGCGCCTGCTCCCGCGCCTCTTCAAGCACCTCCTCGTCAAACTGATCCGGAATCCCATACGCCCGCAACACCATCAACGTATCTACGCCCGGCTGCCCGCGCGGTCCGAGCACCTCGACAATCACCCCCTCGCCTTCGCGGGCCGGCGTCGGATACCGCACCATTTCAAAGGCAACCTTGTCCCCCGGCCGCGCCCCCTTGGCCCCAGGGTCGCCCACGTAAACCGGATCATGAATCGTCGTCCCATCCACCCGCACATACCCCGACCCATCCCGCTCGTAATACGTCCCCACAAACGCCGCCGCCGCCCGCGAGACCACCCGGATGATCCGACCCACCCACCCCCCACCCGGCCGATGCGACCGCCCCGTGATCTTCACCGCCACTTCGTCCCCCGTCGACGCATCCCCAGACGCATCGGCCGGTATGTAAATGTCCCCACCCCGCCCCGCCACCGCTCGCGGCCGCACAAACCCATACCCCCGGCTGCTCCGCCGGAACGTCCCCACCACCGCCCCCGACTCCCCCGCCGGCGGCCGCCGCAACCGCTTGTCCCGACCCAACTCCACCCGACCCGCCCGAATCAACGCCCGCGCCGCCTCCTTCAACGCCCCATACTCAGCCTCCCCCACACCCAGCCGCTCCGCCACCACCCTCAACGTCGCCGGCTCATAGTCGCTCCGAACCAGCAACGCCAAGATCCGCTCTTCTAGGCTCGTCATCCCCACACACCTCTTCCTCACCCCGCGCACACCCTCACCGCCCGCCTCAACAGGCCCCGACCCGCCCCCGCATTCTATAAGACAATCGACCCCCTCCGCGCCCCGCCTCCCCTCGCTCCCGTCCCTCCGTGTATGCATCCATCCACACATGTCTGGCGGACGGCATCATTCCGCTTGGAGCACGGCTCCGGATTGACTAGACTCCTGGTTGATTTGGTGAGGCCCTGACCGGGTCCGGGATCCGACTCCGGCAGGTTCTCCCATTACCACCGTCGGATCGATCGGTCGCTCGTTGGACCGCATCGGACTGGAATCCGCTTCGGCCCTGCCGCTGAAGTGGTCCCCGCGTTGACCCCACGAGGCATCGGCGAGCGTGAAGCACCAGGCAGCCCTGTCGCGGGCAATGGCTCGTCTTCCTGGACCCTTGATTCTGGCGTGGCTCGCCTGCACCGCGACGGTCGTGACGCTGGCGCCTGACCTGACCCGCCTGGCGGCCGAAGGCCAGGCCCGGCTGGTCCCAGACGACTCCGAGAGCGCCCAGTCCCGCGCTCTGGTTCAGGAGGTCTGGCCCGACCAGGCCTTCCAATCCGCCGCCGTTCTCGCCCTCCATCGCCCCGAGGGCCTGACCGACGCCGATCGCGCTTATGCCGCCCAGGTCGCGCGCCAGGTCGCCGAGGCCGCCGATCGGCCGGCACCCCTGCTCCGGGTCGTCGGACCCGAGGCTGACCCCGAAGTGGCCAGCCGTCTGCTCAGCCGTGATCAAACCCTCCAGCTCGTGCTCTTCCCGCTCGACGCCCCGTTCGTCGCACCGGCCGCTCAAGAGGCCGTCGCCGACCTGGAGGCGATCCTCGCCCGCCTGCCAGCCCCCCCGGGCCTCCAGATCCGTTGGACTGGCGACGCGATCATCGGCCGCGACTACATGCGCGACGTCCAGACCTCGCTCGACCGCGCCGCCGTCGTCACCGTCGGTCTGCTCCTGCTCATCCTGTTGGCCGTCTACCGCTCCCCCTGGCTGGCCGCCATTCCCCTGACGACGATCGCCGTGGGCTTACTGGTCTCGCGCTCGATCCTGGCCTGGATGGCTTTAGCCGGCTGGGAAATTTCCCCCCTGGTCGAGCTGTTCCTGGTCGTCATCCTGTTCGGCTGCGGCACCGACTTCTGTCTGTTCCTCTCCTGGCGGTTCGCCGAACAGCTCGACCGGCGTGATCCGGCCGGTTCGATGGCTGCGACGCTTCGGTCCGCCTTCGAGCCGATCGCCACCAGCGCCGGCACGGTCATCATCGGCCTGCTGCTCATGGGCACGACCCAGTTCAAGCTCTTTTCCAGCACCGGGCCGAGTGTGGCCCTCGGTCTGGCCGTGACGCTGCTGGCCGTCCTCAGCCTGGCTCCGGCCCTCCTGGTGCTGCTGGCCCGTTGGCGACCAAGCGCCTTTGCCTGGCTGGCCCGCGACCACGGCGGCCTCTGGGCCTCCATCGGTCAAACCGTCATGCGGCGGCCCGGGCTGGCCTGGGTGGCAACCCTCCTGCTGATGACGCCGCTGGCCGCACTCGGCACCCGGACCCACTTCATCCAGGATCTGCTCAGCGAAATGCCGGCCCAGACCCCGGCCCACACGGCCTTCCGCCTGATTGCCGACAAGTTTGGCCCCGGGACCGTCGCCCCGCTCTCGCTGGTTGTCCGCTCCACGGGCGATCTGCGGGGTTCGGAAGGCCTGGCGTTGATCGACGACCTGAGCCGTCTGCTCGCCCGACAAAAAGGGCTGGCCGAGGTCCGGTCCGCGACCCAACCGCTCGGCTCAACCGAGCCTCTGGCCCCGGCGCGGATCCACAATCGGTTGCACCAGATCCAGGCCGGCTTCGCCCGCATCGAGTCCGGGGCCCGCCAGCTCCGTCAGGCGCTGATCGAAGGCGCCGCCCGGCTCCGCACCGCTCTGCAACTGCGTCGGGCCACCGGCATCGACCTGACCTCCACTCCTGCCGAGGCCGGCTCCGCCCTGGCCCGAGCCCTCCGCGGCCAACGCATCTCGCCTCCGGCCGGCTCCACCGCCGAGGCCGACTCCGACCCCCGCGAGATCATGGTCCGCGAGCTGGCTAAGGCTGCCGACGGCGCCGATCAGATCGCCGACGGCGCCCGCCGCGCACGCGAGGAGGTCGCCACCATTCTCGACGACCCCGTTGGCCGCCGCTCCCTCGACCGCCTCTTGGTCAACCGCCGCACCCTCGAGCAATTCCCCGAGCTGGAGCGCGCCCTCAAGGCCTACATCTCCGCCGACGGCCACGTCGCCCGCTTCGACCTGATCCAGACCGACCGCTTCTTCTCCCCCGAGGCCATGACGCACGTCGGCGTCCTCCGCACCACGGTCCGGGATTTCCTCAACCATCAGGATGACTTGCCCATCACCGGCTTCGGCATCGCCGGAGCCAACGCCGAGTCGGCCGACATCTGGGCCGTCACCCAGCGCGACCTTTATCAGACCTGGTTCGTCGTTCCGATCGGCGTCTTCCTGATCCTGCTGATCGCCCTGCGCCACCCGCTGACCTGCGCCAACCTGGTCGGAACGATGGTCCTGACGTACCTGTTTTCACTTGGGCTGACCCATCTGGTCTTTGTCGTCTGGGGCGGAGCGCCCGGCCTCGATTGGAAGGTCCCCCTTTTCCTGTTTGTCCTGCTGATCGCCGTCGGCGTCGACTACAACATCTTCTTGATGAGCCGCCTGACCCAGGCCGTGCGCGAGCAAGGCCCGCGCCCGGGTATTGCCGCGGCCATCGGTCAGACGGGCCGGTTGATCAGCTCGGCCGCCGCGATCACAGCCTGTTCGTTCGCCTCGTTCCTGACCAGCCCCCTGGCCTCGATCCGCCAATTGGGCTTCGCCCTGGTCGTGGGGATCGCCACCGACGCCCTGCTGGTCCGCCCGGTTCTGGTTCCGTGTGGCCAGTGGCTGCTCAATCGCAGCCGCACGCCGCTGCTCCGCCGACTGGTGCAGGGCCGCCGCCGGACTGCGGTTCCTCCGGTGAGTATCGGCCCGGGCTGACGAGGGCGGAGTCGATGCGCGCAGGCCGCCGTTCAGCGGCCGCGTTTTCGCCGGGTCTGAAGACCCGATTTCCCGCTCTGGCGGCTGAAACTGGTCAATTGACCCGGCCCAGATACTCACCCGTTCGGGTATCGACCCGGACCAACGTCCCCGGCTCCAGATGTTCGGGAACCTGGATCACCAGGCCGGTTGAGAGCGTGGCGGGCTTGGTGCGGCCGGTGGCTGAGTTGCCCCGCACGCCTGGCGCCGCCTCGCTGATCTCCAGGGCGACCGTGTCGGGCAGCTCGACGGCCAACACCTGCCCATTGACCATCAGCGCGGTCACGTCGGCGATCCCGTCGTGAATGTAGTCGGCCTGGTCGCCGAGGTCGTCGGCCGTCAGCGTGAACTGATTGAAGTCCTCGGCGTCCATGAAATGGAATCCGTCCGGGTCGCGATAGAGGAACTGGACCGGCCGGCGCTCGAACTGGACTTCGGGCAGCGCATCCTGCCCCTTGAACGTCCGCTCCAGCCGAGCACGGGTCTTGAGGTTGCGGGCGCGGACCTTGTACAGCGTCGCCGCGCCACGGGCCGACGGGGTCTGAACGTGAATCTGCTCGATCATGTGCGGAACGCCGTCGAGCTCGACGACCATTCGCCGCTTGAAATCCTTGGCCGGGACCACCAGGGGCTTCCTCCCAGAACGCGGGTCAGTCGGACGCACTCATTCCATATCCATCTCATATCCTAAACGAGGCCGACCCAACCCGGCGATTGACAGCCGTACGGCTCGCGGATAGCTTCTTGAGCAGATTGACGTATGCCCACCGGGGCACGCCGGATGCCCGACCCGTCGCCGCGTGCCGAGGATGACGAACTCCTGGCACGCTGCCAACGCTTGCTTGACTATCGATTCCGCCAGCCATCGCTGCTGCGCGCGGCCTTGACCCACGCCTCGGGGGCCGATCATCGGCTGGCCTCCAACGAGCGTCTGGAATTTCTGGGCGACGCCATCCTCGGCGCGATCGTCTGCTCCTGGCTCTACGAAGCCTATCCGGACTGGCACGAGGGAGCCTTGACGCGGGTCAAGTCGGTGGTCGTCTCGCGGCGGACCTGCGCGCGGGTGGCCCGCCGGCTGCGGCTTCAGGATTACCTGGTCCTCGGCAAAGGGCTCGGTCCGGCGGCCCAGACTCCCGAATCCGTGCTGGCGGCGGTCTTCGAGGCGCTGATCGGAGCCCTCTACCTCGATGGCGGCATGGCCGCCGCCCGCGCGTTCATCGAGCGCCACCTGCGCCCCGAGCTGGAGGCCGCCGCGCTCGACCAGGCCGGCGAAAACCACAAGAGCAGCCTCCAGCAGGCCGCCCAACGGCAGTTCGGCGAGACGCCCACGTATCTGCTGCTCGACGAACAAGGCCCGGACCACTCCAAGAGTTTCAAGGTGGCCGCCCAGATCGGCCCGCGGCGGTACGCCCCCGCCTGGGGCCCCAACAAAAAAGACGCCGAACAACGCGCCGCACGCAACGCGCTGAGCGAACTGGCCGGCAACCCGCCACCGTTCCCGGCTGACTAAACCTTCAACCTCCGCCGCCCATGCCGTCCGCCGCCGTCACCGTTTCGAAGCTCGATTCGCTGGTCGTGCGGGGTGCCGCGTGAACCAATCCGCCGCCGTCCCGGCCACTCCGCTGGAGTCGCTCGGCTTGCCGTTTGGCGTCTGGCTTTTCCTGACGCTGCTGTTCTGGTTCGCGCTGTTCTTTAAGTTTCACCGGTTCTGGAGCATTCGCAACCTCGACCTGGTCCTGATGCTGGCCCAGTTGCCTGCGTTGCTCCACCTGACCACCCGCGACGATCGCCCCGCGTCGGCGTTCGCCCTGCTGTTTGTCGGGCTAGGCATTTGGCTGGTCCGCTGCGTCCTCGACCTGGCCTTGACCCGTCGGCCTGTCCTCGAACCCAACCTGGACTCCGCCGGCCTTGGCTGCCTGATGGCCGGGTTGCTGGCCCTGGTCGCCATCGAGGCGATCACCGTGCCGATCGACGCCGGAGTGGAGCGCAACCCCGGCGATCCGCATTCGGTGAAGACCGAGGTGCCCACCCCGGCATCCGACGCGACGCTCCGCCGCGCGTTCGGACGGGTCGCCCCTTCGGAGCTGAAGCGGCTGATGGCCGCGCTTGGTCATGTGGGGATCAGCCTGGGCCTGGTCGGCATCGGGTCCCGCATCTTCCAGCGGCCCACGATCGGCCTGGGCATGGCCGTCGCGTTCCTGATCCTGCCGTATACCCGGATCGCGCTCATCGACAGCGGCCAGTTGGTCGCCGCGGCCCTGGTCGTGCTGGCGATTGCCGCTTATCGACGGCCCGCGACCGCCGGTCTGGCCCTGGCCGTAGCCGGCGCCTGGATGCCTCCGGTGGCCGGCCTGATCCCGGCCTGGGCCGGCTTTTACTGGGGCCGGGGGGTGCGGCGGTTTGTCGCCGTGGCTGTGCCGGTTCTAGTCGCCGCCTGGCTTCTGGCGAGCACCGTGCCGGCCGCCTCGCGCCTGGCCGTCGAATGCGGGGCCCGCACCCTCAACGAGGTCGGCCTGCTCCCATCCAGCGAATCGCCGGCCGCGGGCAGCTTCTGGAATGACGTCGAGCCGGCCTACCGCTTGCCGGTCCTCGTGCTCCACCTGTGCGTCGTCGCCTTGTCAGCGGTCTGGCCGGCCGAAAAGAATCTCGGCCAACTGATCGCGCAGTCGGCCTTACTCCTGATCGCCAGCGAGTTCTGGTACCTCGACCAGGGCGGCACGCACGCCACGCTCTACGTGCCGCTGCTCCTGCTGCTCACCTTCCGGCCGAACCTGTCCCTGAAGCGACCGCCCGAGCCGCCCCGGCCCCACGCCGCGCCGGGAAGCTGACGGCCGCGACCATCGTCCGGCTCAGGCAATCGGGGCGAGAGGATTCGAACCTCCGACATCCAGCTCCCAAAGCTGGCGCTCTAGCCAGGCTGAGCTACGCCCCGTCCAGTTGCGATGATCCTAGCGCGGAGGCCGCCGAGCGGTCAAGCGCGGCGGGGCGTTTCACGTGAAACGTCCCGCCGATGGAGCCACGCCCGACCCGGATCAAGCCCGGGTCGCGCCGAGTCGGCCCGTCCGTTCCGAAGCCGACCCGTGGCGTCCGGCCCATCCGCTCCGAACCCCCCTGAGGCCCTAGTGGCTGCGGTTGGAGTACCGGTCCCGCGGGAGCGGTAGCCGATCCGCCCGCATCGGCCCTCCGGGCCCGGGGCCAGGTTCTCCGCGGTTTCAGCCCCGGATCAGCGCAGTGATCCGCTCGAAGTCCTCCAGCGTGTTGTATTCGATGAGGATCTGGCCCTTCTGCTTGCCGCGGGGCCGGATCAAGACGTTGGTGGCGAAGCGTCCGCGGAGCTGTTCTTCCAGCTCGACGAAGTGAGGCGGCTTCTCGATGGGTGGTCGTCCGCCGTCGGTCCGAACCCGCGATGGACGGATGCCGGCGACCAGCGTCTCGGTCTCGCGGACCGATAGTCCGCCGTCACAGATCAAGGGCAACGCTTCCAGGATCGCCCCCGCATCTCCCAGCGACAGCAACGCGCGGGCGTGGCCCGCAGTGATCTTGCCGGTGCGGACGGCTTCCTGCGCCTCGGCGGGCAGGTCGAGCAGCCGCAGGAGGTTGGAGACCGTCGAGCGGTCCAGCCCGAGTCGATGGGCCAGTTCTTCCTGGCTGATGCCGAACCGTTCCAGGTATCCGCGGAAGGCGACCGCTTTCTCGATCGCGTTGAGATCCTCGCGCTGGAGGTTTTCGACCAGGGCCACGTCGAAGACGCGCTGGTCGTCCAGTTCCATCACCCGGGCCGGGATTTCGTGGAGGTGGGCCTCGATCGCGGCGCGAAGGCGGCGCTCCCCGGCCACGAGCTGGTATCGATCGTCGACCGGCCGGACCAGGACGGGCTGGAGCATCCCATGCTGGCGGAGGCTGTCGGCTAGCGCGGTGATTTCCAGCGGGTCGAAGTCGCGGCGTGGCTGGAATGGGTTCGGGTCGATTTGATCGACGGCGACCAGGATAAGCTCGGCCGCCTCGAGGGCGCCGGCTTCGAAGCCGCCTTCCTCGGTCCCCAACAGCGCGGCCAGGCCGCGGCCCAGGCGTCGCTTATTCACGGTCGAGCACCTCCAGGACAAGTTCGGCGTAAGCGCGGGCCCCCCGGGCCCGCGGGGCATAGTCGAGCACGCTCAGCCCGTGGCTGGGCGCCTCGCTGATCTGAACGTCGCGGGGGATCAACGTGCGGAACACGGCCTCGTCAAAGTAGCCTCGCACCTCGGCGACGACCTCGTTGGCTAGCTCCAGCGCCGGGTCGTACATCGTCATCACCAGGCCGCCGATCTCGAGCCGGGGATTGTTCCGAGCTTTGGTCTGACGCGCCAGGTCGATCATCTGCGACAGTCCCTCCATAGCGAAATACTCGCACTGGATCGGGATCAATATCTCCTGCGATGCCGCCAGAGCCGCGCGCGTCAATTGCCCCAACGATGGCGGGCAATCAATCAGCACATACTCAAACCGGGACAGCTCCGCCTGGAGCTGGTTCCGCAACGCGGCCGCTCGTTGGCGATTCGAGGCCGACAGGGCATCGGCGTCAGCCAGGCTCTGCGAACCGGGCAAGACGCTCAGACCAGCCTGCGCCGTCTCGACGATCGACTCGGCCAATGGCCGGCCCGCCAAGAGCGGATGCCGCGGCGCTGGCTCCACGCCGAGACCGCTGGTCGCGTTGCACTGGGGGTCCACATCGACAACCAGCGCCGAGCGGCCCGCCTTGGCCAGGCCGGCCGCAAGATTGATAGCGGTCGTCGTCTTGCCGACGCCACCCTTCTGATTGGCCACGCTGATGATCTTGGCCACGGCCGTCTGGACCTCATGTCCTCTACCGGCGCGGCAGAACGACGCGACCGACCCGATCGCGACGAGCTGGACCCAGACCCCAGACGCGGGATGCCGTCCTCCTGCCCGTCACCACCATCCCAACCGGTCGACGCTGCCCCACCCGCCACGTGTTTCGGGTTCCACCCGAATCAGCCAGACTCTACCACTGTGTCATCGGCTGTCCAGACCACGGACTAAAGCCCGCCCCGGCCCCGGGACGTTTCACGTGAAACGGGGCACCCGTCGGCCACCGCCGAAGGCAGGCTCCAGAATCTCGGAAGGTTTCACGTGAAACGTGGCTCCGGGCCGCGGCTTCGGAGCCGACGTTTGACGCCTCATCGCTCGATCCAACGACACATCCCGATCGGCGCACCCACGCCCGGTAGCGGGCGGGCCTCGCGTAGCCGCCGAACGCAGACGCTCGACGTCTCGACCACCGACCCTCCCCGCATGAGCATCCACCAGGCAGGTTTGTGGGGGCGGGCTGCTCAGAGGCCGAGCCGCCGGGCTTCGGCTTCGAGGCGGGCGCTATAGGCGATCGGGTAGGCCCCGGTTCCGTCCAGCAGCCGAAGCGAATCCGGCAGCGCAGCGCGCTGGCGTCGGCATGCGTCGCGAACCTGGTCCAGCGGCGGCGGCGGCTGGACCCATTGGCCGCCGACAATCTGCGGATGGAGCAGAGGCTCGCCGTCGGCGTGCTCATCGGCCGCGGTGACCATGTCGCCGATCATTCGGCCCGCGTCGTCGTATCGCCGCCAAACCTGTTTCGCCAGGGGGTAGGTCCGCTTGCCGGGAGCGTTCTTGACCCGGCCGACCCCATCGAGCATGACGAGTTTGTAGACCATCGCCAGCGCCGGCGCGTCGCGCACCGTGATCAGCTCGGTGCCGACCCCAAACGCATCGATCGGCGCCCCGGACTCCACCAACTCGGCGATCTTCCATTCATCCAGGTCGCCGCTGGCCAGAATCTGGACTGCCGAGCGGCCTGCTTCGTCCAGAATCGCGCGAACCTGACCGGCCAGCGTGCCGAGGTCGCCCGAGTCGAGCCGGACGGCGCGGGGCGGCGGCTCGATTCGTGCGGCGGCCCGAGCGCCTTCCAGCGTGTCGTAGGTGTCGACCAGTAGGGTCGTCGAATCGGGAAAGTGGCGGGCGAAGGCCGCGAACGCGGCTGGCTCGTCGTCAAACGATTGAACCCACGCATGGGCCATCGTCCCCACGCAGGGGATGCCCAACCGCCGGGCTGCCTCGACGTGGCTGGTTCCGGCGAACCCGGCCAGATAAGCCGCTCGGGCGCAAAGAAGGCCCGCCTGCGGACCATGCCCACGCCGCGCCCCGAAGTCGTACAGCGGACGCCCTCGAGCCGCCTCCACCACCCGCGCCGCCTTCGACGCCACCATCGTCGGATAGGCCAGCGAGGCCAGCAAAAACGTCTCGACCCATTGAGCCTCGGCCAGCGCCGCCTCGACCCGCAACAGCGTCTCACCCGGAAAACAGATCGTCCCTTCGGGCATCGCCCACACGTCGCCTCGGAAGCGAAACTCGGGCAGGGCATCGAACCAACGCCGGTCGATATGGCGAAATGCCGGCTGGCGGCGGAGCCAGTCGGCCTGCTCGGGACTGAAACGCAGTCGGGTCAGGTCCCCCAGCGCCTGCTCCAGCCCGGCGAACACCAGGTAGGAACGATTCGGGTTGAGCCGGCGGACGAACAGCTCGAAGACCGCCGGCTTGCCGTCGATCCCCTCGGCCGCGTACCCGGCCATCATCGTCAGTTGATACAGGTCCGTCACCGGGCCTAGGGCGCTCGGATCGGGCCACAGGGGCGTCGTGCATTCGTTCATCGTGGAGTCGATTCCCGCGCGTCGAGGAAGAGCAAACGAGCCTCAGGCGCCGTGCCCGCCGTGGCGCCTCGATGGGCCTGCGTCGGGTTGGCGTCCAGGGCTGCCGGGAGGCTCAACCGCAACGCGGCCGACGACCGGATCGTCCAGAACAAACTCAGCTTCTGCCAGCCGTCGTCCGGGCCACGTTCCAACAGCTCGGTGTCGACCACCGCGCGATCGCCCGCTCGGGCCGGAACCGCCAGGCTCGCCACCGATTCCAGCCGCACAAACGGCAGACCACGGCTCGCAAGGTAAAACCAAACCGGCGGACGGGCCAGAACCCGCAGCGGCCGACCAGCCCGATCCGCCTCCCAACCCACGACCGCCGCGCGAACCGAGTCCGATGGCCCCAAAACCCCCGGCAGCGGATCGGCCACCCTCGCGCGTTGCCCTAGCCCCAGCAGCGCACAGCCAACCCAGACCGCAACCAGCCGCCCCCGGCTCTTCGGCTCAGCCGTCTCCAGCGGGGAGCCTTCCCGCCCACCAGCCACCAGCCCGGAGAGCAGAACCAGGCTCAGTGCCTCGATCGGCAGCCAAAGCCGCGCGTAGGGTTGATACAGCGGCGTGAGCAGCGATAACGTCGCCCAGCCGATCGCGACGAGCCGCCCGGCCGGTCTCGGATTGAGCAACCGGCCGAGGCTCAGTGCCAGGGCAGACCACCAGGCCAGATTGGGCGCAGCGGCCAGCCCGATCGCTCCGGCCGCCAGGCCAACCCAGCGACTCATCGTCGCGACCGGCGGAGAGGTCAGCCCCATTCTCACGATCACCGCAGCAAGCCCCGCGGCCACCCAGGCCAGCCCTGCCCAGGACAACGGCCCAACCAGCCGGCCCGACAACGCGATCGCCTGGCTCAGTTGAAGCTGCCAGGCTCCAGGCCAGCCCGCCCAACCGCTGACGTAGCCGGCGTGGTGCTTCAACAGCGCTCCATAGCCCCCCGGCTGGCTCTGCACAAAGCCAAACCAGGGCGCGTAACAAATCCCCGCCACCAGCGCGGCCAGTAACCCGAGAACCAGGGTTCGCAGGGGAGATCCGGCTGACGGCAGCCGCTCAACACCCGGCGCAACCCGCCCCGCGACACGCGCCGACTCCGCCCCGCCGCGGCCTCCGCCCTCCCGCACCAAACCGACCAGCCAGGCCAGCGCGACGATCACACCAGCCAGAAAGCCGCTGTACTTGGCGTTCTGGGCCAGGCCCACCGCAAGGCCCAACAGGACCGAGCCGACCCATCGCGGCCGCTCCAAAAACGACGCTCCTAGCACCAGCGCTCCCAGCAGCGTCAGCGCCGCCAGCGGATCGGTCAGCCCCGAGCGGCTGAACGCGATGTGCGGCCCATTCAACGCCAGCAGCCAGGCCGCGGCGGCCCCCGCGCCGGCTCCGAACGCCCGCCACGCTAGCCAGGCCGCCACCGGAATCGCCGCCGCCCCGGCCACGATCGAAACCAGCAGCGCCGAAGTGTCCGAGATCCCCAGCAGCAGGTAAGCCAGCCCGATCCCGATCGGCTGCAACGGCGGCGCGTAGGGAATCAAGCCGGGATCGAGCGCTGCCAGACCGCGGGGGCTCGTGACCCAAAGGCCGCCCAGCGCATAGATCCCGGCATCGAAATGATCCAGCCCGAGCTGACTCAGGTTCCAGCCGCGGAGGGCCAGACCGACCAGAGTCGCCAGCGCGACCAGCCCAAGCTCGCGGCGGGAGGCAGTCATGCGTGGCATTGTAACCGGACCGCCGTCTTGGGCGCGGCCGATCAACGCGGCGATCCCGGGAGGGAAGACGGCCTTGTCCCCTTCAACCGGCTCGGAGGAGCCACCCCTCAATCGTCGAGCAGATCGCTCCGTCGTTGACGATCGCGTGCGCGGACGATTCGGGTTTCCGGGTCGTTGATCTGCGTCAACGCCACCGAGTCGCCGCGGCGCAGCACCTCGATCCGCGGCCAGGACTGCCCCTCGACGACCGCGCAGACGACGACGTACGAGTCGCCGACGACGCTCGCCAAACCGCGCTGGCGGTCGATAACAACACCCGTGTCTTCGTCAAGCCCGAGACCGACCAGCCCCGGATAGCGTCCGAGCATTCGTAGCAGTCGGCCGAGACGGTTGCGCCGAAGCAGGTGCTGGTCGATGACGACCCCGGACGCCAGGTCCAGCCCACGGCCCTCGCGGGGGTCGCGGCCGCCAGCGATCATCGTTCGGCAGAGCACCGCCGCGCCAGCCGACGTGCCACCGACCACGCCGCGGCGATCGAGCACCGCCCGGAGCCGTTCCTCGAACCGAGTATCGACGAACTTGGCGGCGTGGCCTTCCTGGTCGCCGCCGCCGATCCAGACCCCAGTTGCCTCGTCAAGCAGACGGAGGCGTTCGGGATCGTCGGCCGCGGCCCGATCGGTCAGCCGGAGCACCGAGACCCGCGACGCTCCCCCCTCGAGCCAGGGAGTCCGCAAGGCGACATCGCGCGCCGCCGGGTGACGCCAACTATACGGGTCGATCACCACAATATGGGCCGAACGCGCCGCCGGCCAGCTCGACAAACCGATCGCGGATGTCGCGGGGCAGCTCGCCTCCACCGACCAGGACCAGACTGCCACCATCGAGCCGACCGTCCAACGGCCGACCCGCCGCCCTCGCATCCGCCGCAAACCAGGCCGAGGTCCCCACCCCGCCGGCAACCACCGCCGCTGTGGCGACCGCCGCCACCCAAAAGACCACCCGACGCGTGCCCGGCTGCTTCATCCCCCTGACCCCTCCATTGGTCAACGCGGTCGAGCCTTGCCCGCACACCACCGCGCAGGATTCTACATCCCCAACCGCTACCGACAAGGGTAGTCGGCACGCGGATTGCTCAAATGCCGTCCGCGGTCCGCACCGCTTCAGCCAACCAGGCGTGCAAACCGCGGCCAGGCGTCGTCCCAGGCCCGGGTGTCCCGCGGTTCGTAGATCGTCACCGGGAACGACCGGGCGACCACCGAGCGAAGCTCTTCGAGCGACCCCAGCCGGCCACGGCCCATGGCCTGAACCAAGATGTTGCCGATGGCCGTCGCCTCGATCGGCCCGGCGTGAACCGGCCGCCCGGTGGCGTCGGCCGTGAACTGGTTGAGCAGCACATTCTTGGAACCGCCCCCGACGATGTGAATCGTCCGGATACGGCCGCCGGTCAGCTCCTCCAGCCGCTCCACACACCAGCGGTACTTCAGCGCCAAACTCTCCAGGCAGCAACGCACAAACCCGCCCTCGTCGCCGGGGGTCGGCTGGCCTGTCCTCTGACAGTAAGCGGCGATCCGAGCGGGCATGTCGCCCGGCGCGAGGAACGACGGGTCGTCGGGATCGACCAGGGCCGCAAACGGCGGGGCCGCCTCGGCCCGCGGGACCAGCTCGAAATACTCGTAGTCACGGCCGCCGCGAGCCCAGGTTCGGCGGCACTCCTGAACCAGCCACAGACCCATGATGTTCTTAAGCACGCGGGAGGTGCCGCAGATGCCGGCTTCGTTTGTAAAGTTGTATCGATATGTCGAGTCGCTAATAATCGGTCGCGGCGATTCGACGCCCATCAGACTCCAGGTTCCGGAGCTGATGTAGCACCAGCCGTCGGGGCCGACCGAGGCCGTTCCCGCAGCGGGCACGGCAGCCACGGCGGCGGCCGTGTCGTGGCCGGCCGTGGCCAGAACGTGGACCGGCTCGATGCCGAGGTCGGCGGCGATGCTGGATCGGATCGGGCCGAGGTCGGTCCCGGCGGGGACTAGCTCGGGCAGGATCGCGCGGGGCAACCCCAGCGCCGCGCAGAGTTCGTCGGACCAGGACTGGGTCTGGGCGTCCATCAACTGGGTCGTCGAGGCATCGGTCCGCTCGGCGACCCGCGAGCCGGTGAACAGCCAGGCCACCAGGTCGGGCATCATCAACAGGGTTTCGGCGACCTCGAGCAACGGCGAGCCTTGGCGAACCATCGCCAGCAACTGGTAGGCGGTGTTGATCGGCAGGAATTGCAGGCCGGTGATTTCGTAAATCCGCCGCTTGGGAATCCGCTCCAGCGCCACCTCGATCAGACCTTCGGTCCGGGAATCGCGGTAGTGCACCGGGTTGCCCAGGAGCGTTTCGCCGCGGCCAATCAGGCCGAAGTCGACGCCCCAGGTGTCGATCCCGATGCCATCCAAGCGACGCCCAGCGGCCGCCTTCCCAAGCGCGACGGTGCACTCGGCAAACAGACGGGGCAGGTCCCAGTAAAGGGTGTTGGCCAGGCGGACGGCTCCGTTGGGGAAGCGGTGCAGCTCTTCGAGTTCGAGCCGTTGCCCGTCGAAGCGGCCGAGCAAGCCGCGGCCGCTCTCGGCGCCGAGGTCAAGGGCCAGATAATCGCTGGTGGAAATCGCCATGGGAGGAAGCTCAGGCGGTCGCGGGAGCGGAATGGTCGTCGCCTCACGCTCCGGCGGGAGAGGACCGAATCGCTGGCCGCCATCATACGCCGCGCAAACCGATCGGCAACCGTGCACCCGAGCCGAGCGCCGGTGTGCCAGAGCGTCGTCGTCAAGGGCGAACCTGACCGGCCCAGCCAAGCGCCACCGGTGGGGCGCGGTCCGGTTGCCTTTACCATTCCTCCCGGAGCGATCCGATGGACGCGGCGACCCAAAGGGTGAGCCGCGACCTTCGATGTCCCGTTCCTTGTGTTTTGGGGGTCGGGCCTCGACGCGAGAGCGGGCCGTCCGCTCTGGCTGGGGGGCATCGCGACGGCAGGGCGGGACGATGCCGCGTTGTCCAGGTTGGGGGGGGTCGCTAAGATTCGCAAGGGATGATCGTGCCCCAGAGTCGGCACAGCCGGGCCGACGTGAGCCGAACAGGGATGATGCCGTTGCTGCGGAGAGCCGCACGCCCCGAGGGTCTCGGGACGGCTTGGCGTTGTTGCAGCGATTCGCAGGTGAGGCGCAAGGCCAAGGTGGTCATGGTGTTCGAGGCGATCCGAAGAATCGGGCCGGAGCTGGCCGCGGTCGCGTCGGGGGCGGCGATCGGCATTTCGGCGGGGATGCTGGGGTTTGGAGACGGGTTGATAGCGGCCGGATTGTTTGGTGCCGCCGTCGGGATGGGCCGGTGGCGGGGGCTGGGTGGTGGGCTGCTGGCGGTGGTTGCTGGGGTTGTTGGGCGGTTGCTGGCGGGGTCCGCGCCTTCGCTCCTGGGGCCGGTGATCTGGCTGGCGTCCGGATCGCTCGGCGCGGTGGCGGGGGCGGTCTGGGCGAGCCGGCGCTCACTGAGCGATCAGGAATTGGCCATTTTCGATGCGATTCCGTTGACCGCGATCCTCTACGATCCGGCGACGCTGCGGATCGTGCGGGCCAATCCGGCGGCTCGGGCGTATTTGGGGTATCCGGTCGCCGAATTGCGGGGGATGACGATCGATCGGCTGGTGACGCCCGAGGAAGTGCCCCGCATGCACAACTACCTGAAGGCCACGGCCGAGAAACCGATTCGCCAGATCCGCTGGACAATCCGGCGGGCCGATGGATCGACGGGCGAGTTCGAGGTCATTTCGAGTCGGTTCGAGCTAGGCGGCCGGCTGCTGCGGCTGGTCATCGGCATCGATCTTTCGAATTACCTGAAGCTGGGCGGTCGGTTGAAACGGGCGGCGCAGGAAGCGCGGGAAGCCAAGGCCCAATTTCTGGCCTTGGCCGGCCATGAATTGCGGACCCCGATGATGGCCATCGCCGGAGCCGCTCAGGCGCTCGAGGCCGATCACCTCAGTTGGCCGCAACGCGAACTGGTGGCCACGATCCGGCGCAACGCCGAGCTGGAAACGCGACTGCTGGAAGACATGATCGACTACATCCGCGGCGAGCGGCGATCGCTTCGCCTCGACGCCCGGCCCGTGGATGTGCACGAGGAGATTCGGGCCGCGGTCCAGAGCCTTTGGCCAGAGATCCAGCAGCGCCGGCAACGGTTGGAGCTGGATCTGTCTGCCGACCCGCCCTATGCCTTCGTGGATCCGGCGCGATTGCAGCAGGTGCTGCTCAATCTGTTACGCAACGCGACCAAGTTCACACCCGCCGAGGGCCTGATTCGGGTCGCGACCTACGTGACCGAACCTGCAGCGGCGAGCTCGGGGTTGCCCGACCCGGGATCGGACAACCCGGCAGATGGGGAGGCCGGTCCGATGGTTCCTCTCCCGGGGGTGACCGGAGAGACGCCACCGCCGCGGCCGGGGCGATCGCCCCAGACGCCGGTACCGAACCAGGGGTTGCTGGTGGTGGAGATTTCAGACACCGGCGTCGGCATTGAACCGGCCGAGCTGGACCGGATCTTCGATCCCTTCCGGCAAGGGGAAACGACCCGCCGGCTCTGGGGCGAGGGGCTGGGCTTGGGGCTGGCCATCAGCCGGGCGATCGCCGTAGCGCACGGCGGGCGGCTGATCGCGGAGAGCGAAGGCGCCGGCCGGGGCAGCACCTTCCGGCTCGAGTTGGTTCGCGTCTCGGCTCCCAAACCGGACCCGAACCCCAATCCGATCGTCGCCCCGGACGACCATCGCCAGCCGCCACCGCCGCCGCGGCGGCTGGCGATTCTGCTGGTCGACGACAATGAGGATATCCGACGCGGGTTGGCGCGGCTGCTGGAGATGCGCGGGCACCGGGTGACCGTCGCCGGCGATCAGGCAGCCGCGCTACAGGCGCTGCGGTCCGGGCGGTTCGACGTCCTGATCAGCGATCTGGAACTGGAGGATGGCACCGGTTACGAGCTTCTGGATGCGTTGCGGCAGGGCGGGTGCGCCGACCTCCCGCCGGCGATTGCCTTGAGTGGTTACGACGCCCCGGAGGATCGGCTGCGGAGCCGAGAGGCTGGCTTCGCCGCCCACCTGGCCAAGCCGGTCGAGGTGTCGCGGTTGGACGAGGCGTTGCGGACAGTGGTGGCCCAGAACGTCCAGACCGGCCCGGCGGATCGCTGAAATCGTTGCCTTTGTCACGACCCGACGCAATGACGCGGCTTACCTGGTCTGCGTCTTTGACAGAGCTTGCGCCGCGGGGCATATCGGGAAACAGAGGCGGAGCGGGCGTGCGAGCCGTTCCGTCGGGCGATCAGCCCGCCGTGCGCGGGGTGGTCTGGGCTGCGCGATTGAGCACCGGGACGTTGGCGCAACGGCGATGCGGTTTGACGAGGAAACAACTCGGGGTTCGCGGCCGTCGGAGGTGACGGAGGCGGCGTTGCGTGCGGCGGTGGCCGAGCGGCTGGGGCGTGCGCGGTATGAGCTTTGGTTGGGGGAGGGCACGCGGCTGGGAGTGGATGGGGATACGTTGCGGGTCGGTGTTCCCGGGGGGTTTTTCCGGGACTGGATCCAGGCGCATTATGCGGGGAGCCTGCTGGAGGCGGCGGAGGCGGTCGCCGGTCGGCCGTTGCGGCTGGAGTTTGAGATTCGGGCCGAAGGGGAGCCGCCGCTGGGGGACGTGGTGGGGCCGCCGCCTCGAGCGCCGGAGGACGCGCCGCGGGCGATTCCGGGCGGGGCAGGGGGGGTGGCGGATCCGGAGCCAGAGCCGGAGCCAGCACTGCCGCCGCCGGTGGTGCCGCATCCGCCGGTCTTTCCAGGGTGGTCGCAGCGGGCCGAGACGGCGCGGACCGTGCCGCCGCCGCGGACCGGGCGCCGGCTCGACGATTTTGTGGTGGGGCCGAGCAATCGACTGGCGCATGCGGCCGCGGTGGAGATGGTTTCGGCCTGGGGGGGATCGTTCAATCCGCTCGTGATCCACGGGGGGATCGGGCTGGGCAAGAGCCACTTGCTCGATGGGGTTGCGGCGGGTCTACGCGGCCGGCGGCCGGGGGCGAAGGTGGTGTACGCCACGGCCGAGGCGTTTACCAATGCGTTTCTGGAGGCGATGCGGCAAGGGGCGCTGGGGTCGTTCCGGGCGCGGTATCGGCAGGCCGACGCGCTGGTGCTCGACGACGTCCATTTTCTCGCGGCCAAGCGGGCGACTCAGGATGAGTTTCTGCACACGTTCAACGCCCTGGCCCAGGCGGGCCGCCCGATGGTGCTGGCTCTGGACCAGCATCCGCGGCGAATCGACCGGTTGACCGACGAGCTAGCCACGCGATTTTTGGGGGGCATGGTCGTCAAACTGGAAGCGCCGGACCCGGCCACCCGACGCGCCATCGTGCAGGCCAAGGCGGCGGCGCGGGGTGTGCGGCTGCCCGACGCGGTGGCCGCCTATCTGGCCGAGCAGGTGCGGGGCAGCGTCCGCGAGCTGGAAGGGGCGCTGCATGGGGTCCTGGCCACGGCGGCGTTGACCGGTCGGCGGCTCGATCTGGATCTGGCGCGATCGGTGCTCCGCGAGACGATCCGGCTGAGCGCGCAGATGATCGGCTTGCGCGACGTGGAGCGCGCCGTCTGCCGGCTGTTTCAGGTCGAGCCGGAGGTGTTGCGGTCCGATTCGCGGGCCCGTTCGGCCGCGCAGCCCCGGATGGTGGCCATGTATCTGGCACGGAAACACACCGGGGCCTCGTACAGCGAGATCGGCCGCTATTTTGGAGGACGGAACCATTCGACGGTGATTGCCGCCGAGAGGAAAGTCGCCGGCTGGCTGGCCGAGGCCAGCCAGCGCGCGAGTTTGCCGGGGTTCGAGACGATCGCCGACGTGGTGGCCTCGCTGGAACACGCCCTCGGGGCTTAGCGGCCCGGCGGCCGTGGGACAGGCGAATTGACGGGCGCTGGCGCGGCCCCTAAGGTGCTACGAAGCGGTCGTTGAGAGGGAAGGGGTGCGGCGTGTCTGGCCCGCTGCTGTACTGGGATGCGCGGATGCTGGAGCACCGGCCGCCGCCGGGGCATCCGGAGCGCCCCGAGCGGCTTTCGGCGATCGTCCAGCGGCTGAAGCGCGAGGGGTTGCTCTTTACCTGTCCGGCGGGCCAGGTGCGTGAGGCGACCGATGAGGAACTCGGTCGAATCCACGCACGCAGCTATCTGGATCAGGTCCACACCTGGGAGGCGATGGGCGGCGGGCCGGTCGAGGCCGATACCTGGATGTCGCCCGGCTCGGAGCGGGCGGCGCGGCTGGCTGCCGGTTCGGCGATCGAGGCAGTGACGGCGGTCGTCGGCGGGCAGGCCAATCAGGCCTTCTGCGCGGTCCGCCCCCCCGGCCATCATGCGCGGCCGGCCGCGGCGATGGGCTTTTGTCTGTTCAGTACGGTCGCGGCGGCGGCAGCCCACGCCCTGGAGGCGCTCGGCCTGGCGCGCGTCCTGATCGTCGACTTCGACGTGCATCACGGCAACGGCACTCAGGAGATCTTCTACGCCGACGGGCGAGTCGGATTTCTCTCGATCCACCGCTACCCGTTCTACCCAGGGACGGGAGCGGCCGACGAGACGGGGACGGGTCGAGCGCTGGGCTTGATCCGCAATCTGCCGATCGCCTTCGGGACGCCGGTCGAGGACCAGCTTGGGCAGTTCCGGGCCGCCCTCGGCGAGCTGGCCAGCAAGGTCCGGCCGGAACTGATGCTCGTCTCGGCGGGGTTCGACGCCCACCGGCTCGACCCGGTGGGCAATCTGGGCCTGGAGGTCGAGGATTACGTGGCCATCAGCCAGGAGCTGATGCACGTGGCCCGGAGCTACTGCGCAGGCCGGCTGGTCAGCGTCCTTGAAGGAGGCTACCACACCGAGGCGCTGGCCGCATGCGTGACGGCCCACCTGGAGGCGTTAGGTGCGGTCGGCGATGTGGGTCACTAAGAACCGCTGCGCACGACCGGGTTGATTGGATCGCCAAGTCCGGCGGCGGGCAGGATGCAACCGGGTCGGTCTGGACAGGGGGAGTCGGAGGTCCGAGAGGCGCGCGGAATCGTCGGTCCAGGGTTCTGATCTCGGGGCCCTCGACGGTGTGGAGTGTGATGAGGCAACCGCGGGGGTATTTCGGGATTCCGTTTGGGGCGCGGATTCTGATCGGCCTGGGCCTGGGGCTGGTCGCTGGGCTGGTCTTCGGGGAGCGGACGGCGCCGCTGGCGCGGCTGGGTTCGGTCATCCTTGATCTGATCCGGGCGTTGGCGGCACCGCTGATCTTATTTGCGATTCTGGATGCGTTTTTGCGGACCGAGGTGCGGGCGCGGCAGGGCGGGTTGTTGATCGCGCTGGCGGCCTGCAACGCTGCGCTGGCTCTTGGAATCGGGCTGGCGCTCGCCAACGGGTTGCAACCGGGGCGGTGGTTGCGGCTGGAGACCGATGAGGCGTACGTCCAGGCCCGGGGGGAGCTGGAACGGCTGGGTCGGCATTTGGAACCAGATCGGCGGATCGACTTCTGGGACGAATTGCTGCGGCTGGTGCCGGGTTCGGTAGGGCGTCCGTTTGTGGAGAATCAGCTTCTGTCGATCGTTGGGCTGGCGGTCCTGGGTGGAGCGGCGTTGAGGCGGGTCAAGGCGGAGCAGCAGGCCCGGGGCGAGACCGGTTATCAGGCGGTCGAGGGTGCGATTGCGACGGCCTACCGAGCCAGCGAGGTGATGATCGGCTGGGTGGTGCAGGCGGTTCCGCTAGCGATCCTGGGGGTGGTGGCCGCGACGGTCGGGCGATTTGGGCTGGAGCCGGTGCGTGGGCTGGCCGTTTACCTGGGGGTAGGGCTGCTCGGGTTGCTGATTCAGGTGGGCGTGGTCTATCAGGCGTGGATCGTCGGAGTGTTGCGGCGGCCGCTGAGGTGGTTTTGGCGCGGGGCGAGCGAGGCGGTGATCCACGCCATGGGAACCGGCAGCAGCCTGGCGACGCTGCCGGTGACGCTCCGCTCGTTGAGCGGCATGGGAGTCTCACCGCGCTCCGCGCGGCTGGCCGCGTGCGTCGGTACGAACTTGAATAACGACGGGATTCTGCTCTATGAAGCGATGGCGGTCCTGTTCGTCGCGCAGGCGTGCGGGGTCAACCTGGACCTCGGCAGTCAACTGCTGGCGGCGGGCTGCTGCCTGATCGCTGGAATCGGGATCTCGGGAGTGCCGGAGGCGGGCTTGATTTCGCTCGTTGTGGTCCTGCGGACAGTCCGGGTGATCCCGGAGGAGCAGGTCGCGCTGGTCGTCCCCTTGCTACTGACAGTCGATTGGATTCTGGGCCGTGCGCGGGCGGCCACGAACGTCACCAGCGACATCTTGCTGGCCGCGCTCCTGGATCGCCTCGACCCTCCACAGGGCGAGGACGACCCGGCCATCAGTGACCCCGACGGGATTTGAACCCGTGTCGCGACCTTGAAAGGGTCGTGTCCTAGACCTGGCTAGACGACGGGGCCTTCAGAATCGATCCAGGAACAAACTTTAGGCGCTCCAGGGGGGTCTGGTCAAGCCGGCCAAACCCGAGCCGGGGCCGGTTCAGGTGGACGGATCTTGCAAGCTGGACGACCCGCTGTTAGGGTGATCGGTAATCGGTGGCTCGACTCATCGCCAGGACCTGACCCAGATGACGCGAATCCTGATCCTGACCGGCGACGCAGGCGAGGCGCAGGAGATCTACTACGCCAAGTTTCGGATCGAGGAAGAGGGCTGGCAGGCGGTGATCGTCGCGCCCGAGCGTCGGGTGTTTCACTCGGTCGTGCACGACTTTGAACCGGGCTTCGACACCTACGTCGAGCGGCCTGGCTATCGGGTCGAGGCCGACCTGGGACTCAACGACGTCGATCCGACGGAGTTTGATGGGCTGGTGCTGCCCGGTGGCCGAGCCCCCGAGTATTTGAGGAACCGGCCCAAAGCGGTGGCGATCGTCCGCCACTTCGTCGAGACCGGCAAGCCGATCGCCGCCAACTGCCACGGGCCGCTCCTGCTGCTGGCCGCCGGCGGGATGTCAGGCCGGACCCTCACCTGCTACCCCGAGCTTGAGCCCGACCTGCGGATCGCAGGCGCGGAGTTCGTCAATCGCCCGTTTGTGGTCGACGGTACGATCGTCACGGTCCGCGGTTGGCCGGATAATGCCCCCTGGATGGGGCAGTTCGTCCGCCTTGTCCGGCAACGGCTCAATCTGTGAGCCGGACCACGACGCGATCTCAGGCAGAGTAGAGGAGGAAAATCACCCAAGCCCAGACAGAATACGAGAGCACGACATCACCCGCTGAAGTCAAACCGAGGACGGGGCTGGATCAGCCTTCGGTCCGCTGAATCTGGTTGCGGATCGCCTCGTAGACCTCGCGGCGGTGGACTGAGACTTCCTTGGGCGCCTCGATACCGAGGCGGACCTTGTCTCCACGGATCTCGACCACCGTGATCGTGATATTGTCGTTGATGATGATGCTCTCGTTCTTCTTACGCGAAAGAACAAGCATCGCCGGAGTCCTTCCAGGAGCGAGGAAGCCTGTGCGACGCCCGCCCTTCTGAACGCAAGTTCAGTCAATCGTTGGGTGCACGGTCAGCGCAGCAGGTCCAACGTAACTGTAACGTGAGAAGGGTTCGCGTCAAGCGACCGAACGCGAGAATTGCGCGCGGGGGGCCCGCCCGGGGGTGGGGCGACGGGGCCGACGATCCGGGAAAGCTGACCGGGAAGTGGGGAGTTGTGGAAGCCAGGCAAGGGACCGGGGGCTGTTGGGCGGCGATGCGCCGCGTCGGAGTGGGGGTGCGCCGAACACGTGCCGCGCTGGATGCGGATGACGCAGGTGGCGATGGGGGGGCGGCTTAGGTTTGGTTTCCGGAGTAGCGCCGGTAGAGGGGGCCGAGGCCGAGGTCGTAGATTTCGGCCTCGATGTCTTCCTTGGTGGCGGGGTGGATGGTGACTTTGAGTTCCTCGATGAGCAGTTCCAGGTATTTTTCGCGGGCGCGTTGGAGGGTTTTGCGAAATCCCTCGGGGGTGCAGCGCTTGCGGGTTTGCTGGGCGAGTTTGGCGGCGAGCGACTCGACGGAGGCGTCGGGCGAGCTGACGCGGAGTCGGAGGACGGAGGCGTAGCGGTTGTTGGGGGTGGTGGCTTCGAAGGTGTCGAGCCGAGCCCAGACGCGTTGGATGACGGCTTCGCGCCAGATGCGGTCGTAGTCGAGGTCGGGTTCGGACGGGTCGACCAGGTCGCCGGGAGGCAGCGGCTGGGGTTTGCGGCTGCGGTAATGGTCGATGATCAGCCGGTGGATGACAGTGCGGAGGTAGTCGCGGAACCGCCCCTTGGACTCGTCGGCGCCGGCGAGTTTGTGGTTGAGCAGTTTGGTCCAGAAGTCCTGGATGACTTCGTCGGCGAGGTTGGGGTCGCGAATTTTGAGGCGGATGTAGCGCTCGACGGCGTCGTGGTAGCGGCCGATCAGCTCGCGCATGGCGGCCTTGCCGGCGGGGCCGGTGGCGTGCGCCGAACGGATCTGGGTCCAACTGGTTTCGAGCCGTGAGAGGTGTTGGTGCTCGGTATCCGGCGGGGGCGCGGTGATTTGCTCGTCGGTGGAGTCCATGGGAGCGCCTGGGCCGCTCGGGGCGCGCCGGATGGGGTTTTAAGAAGGGAGATATAGGCTAATCTGACCGCCGCCGACGGCCGCTGTCAAGCAAGCGACTGGGATGGGGCAGGGGGCGGCGGGCGGGCGGTCTGGTCGTTCGCTGGCGGTCAGGGGCGGTTTGGGTCGGAAGGCTGAGGTTGTTTGATTGGGCTGGTCTGGCTCGCAGCTGGTGGCCCGGAGGCGGTTTGGGCATCGTTCAGGAGCCGACGCTCGTGCCGGCGGCGGAGGTCGCGGCGGGTCTGGTCGCGCTCCCAGTCGAGCGTTTCGGCGTCGAGCCAGGCGCAGGCTCGCTCGAGCATGGGGCCCGCCACGGGGACACCGAGTTCGACGTGACGCACGACGACGCCGACATAGGCCAAGCGGGCTTCGTCGTCCCAGGTTTCGAAGTCGTCGCCGAACTGGCCGGTGAGCCAGGCCAGGGCTGCCTCGAGCGTCTGGCGGTTGGCGAGGCGTTGCTGGACCTGCTCGAAGGTGAGCGGGTTGCGGTCGTCCATCAGGCGTTCATACTCGGCGCCCCAGGCGGCTTCGAAGCCGGCGTCGAGAGCGTCGTGCGCGTCGTCGTGCTCGTAGCTGCGAACGCCCCAGTAGCCCATCGGCGGGAAGGAAAGCCAGAGGATCGGGATTCAGTCACAGACCCGCGCTCACAATGTCGGAGGATAGCGTACACCTGGAAGAGGCTGCGGACCAGGAGTTCCCACGCGCCAAACCCTGGGCTCATGTGGATCCGAGACGGTGCGTGGGCGTCGGCTGCCGGCTGGGAGCGGATCTCAGGCCTCGGGGTGGAAGGGACGGGGAAACGCCGGCGAGGCGGCGCTGGCCGAGGGGAGGGGCTTGAGGGTTCGCAGCAGGCGCTCGAGGCGGCGTGGGGGAGCGATCAGGGTGGGAATCCGGATCGGGGTGCTTGCGACAAAGCCGCCGAGGGTGAGCATTTCGCCGTTGAGTCGGGCAAACCAGCAACCGGCCTCGGCGGCCATGACGGCGCCGGCGGCCAGGTCGTGGGTCTGCTCGCCGAGGAAGACGCAGGCGCGGACGCGGCCGGAGGTGACGAAGGCCAGCTCGCAGCAGGCCGAGCCGATGTCGCGGATCCGGCCTGGGATGGAGCGGGGGTCGATCGTGCGGAGGGCGTTGGTCGAAGCGCAGACGTTGTCGTGGTCGTGGAAGTCGTCGGCGTCGAGGGCGGACAAGGGATGGCCGTTGCACCAGGCGCCGCCGCCCTTGGTGGCCCAGTAGATTTCGTGAAGCGGGGGGATGGCGATCACGCCCAGGACTGGTTCGCCGCCGTCGATCAGGCCGATCGAAATCGACCAGAGTGGGAAGCCGTGGACGAGGTTGCCGGTGCCGTCGATCGGGTCGATGCACCAGCGGCGAGGACCGCCGCCGCCGCTGGTTGCCAGCTCCTCACCCGTCAGCGAGTCGTCGGGGAAGCGCGCGGCGATCCGTTGGCGGATGAACCGTTCGAGGTCGATGTCGAGGTCGGTGACAAAGCTCCGGTTTTTCTTTTCCTGGGTCGAGAGTTGGGATTGGCGTTCGAGGGCAACCGCGGCGGCCTCGGCGGCCAGGGCTTTGGCAAACTCAAGGTCGTCGGCGAGGCTTGTCATCGGGGGGCCTGGGAGCGAGGGGGAGTCAGCCCGGAGCAGAGCGAATCAAGACCAGCGTTGCGGAATGAGGCCATACGGCTCAGCCGCGGGCGAAGCCGGTCGACGGGAGCAGCACCTCAGACCGGACGCTGGTGCCTCACTCCTGGGGGATCCGAATGCCTTGAGACTCTCGATGTATTCTTCCGGAAGGCCATGTTCTTGTGCCCCAGTGAGGATGGTTTCGAGGTATTTCGGAGAGGGGCGGAGCGAGTTATTGATGAACGTGTCGCCAGCGACATACGTGACGGCTTCCAATTCAACCTCGTCGTCTAGGACCTTCACTATCTTCCGGACGTCATGCCCTCCAGAAACTCCCTCCCACCGGTCCATTTTAACGAGGGCAGCTTCAGAGATACGGTACGCTACGCCCCAGACGGTTCCCTTTGGATCCGGGACAATGTTTGCCTTTCCTGTGCCATCATTTTTACGTTCCTTGTTGAATGCGATCCGGTAGTCGCTGAGGCGAGCTCGTCCCTCTTCGATCATTTGCTCGGGAGCGATGCGTTCCTCCATCTGCTTCCTCAAAAGGTTGCTCCCAAAGGCGAAGTACCCCAACTGCTTCATGGCTGCCTCCGTGGTCCAGCGCTTGCCCTGTCAGGCGAGTCGCCGGGGCCAGTCGGGGAAAGCGGGGTCTCTGGGTTCGAGGGATCGCCGGGGACGGGCTTCTTCTCGAAAACGAGAAGATGCTGCCAGGGGAGAAAGTCGTGTCGTTCCTTGAGGCGAAACCCCTGCGGCTCGAGTTCCTTGAGGATCTGGGCCACGCTCATTTTGTGTTCGGGCTTGATCGGGACCTCCGGGTCCTCGGCGCGGAATTCGACGAGAACCAGCCGGCCGTCGGGCTTGAGCGCTTGGTAGAGACCCCGAAGCGTCTCTTCCGGGTGGGTGCATTCGTGATAGACGTCGACGAGAATCGCCAGATCGACCTGACCGGCCGGGAGCTTCGGGTCAGTCGGCGTGCAGCGGATCGGCGTGATGACGTTCTGTAGGCCAAGGGTGCGGATATTGTCGCGGAGGATGGCGATCATCTCGGGCTGGACGTCGGTGGCCAGCACTTTGCCGCCAGGAACCACCCGCCGCGCGATGCGGACGCTCGTGTAACCGACACCGGCCCCGACATCGGCGACCACCATCCCGGGCCGGATCTGAAGTGCGTCGAGCATCCGTTCCGGCTGTTCTTCAAGCTCGCGCTCGGGGCGAATCAGCCAGTCGGCGCCCAGGTACGACATCACCGGGGCGATCGGGCGTCCCCGGTAGGTTCCGCGGACGACGTTGCGGCCCCAAGGAGCATGGGGGTCGGCCGCGGGGGGAGTCTTTGGCCGCTGGACCGTCGATCGGGACGATCCGGCTGGCTCGGCCGGGTCGGGAGCCTGAACGGCCAGCAGGGGGCCGGAGCTCCAGGTCGTCAGGACCAGTAGCGCGATCGACGCCGGAGAACGAACCAGGAACATCGGCATAAGCCCCCCGGGCACGTTCGGATCGTACCGCAACACGATAGGCCACGTCGCTATCGTATGCCAGCCGAACGACGGCGGGGAGCCAGTCGATCGCCCGTGGCTCGGTTCTGCGGACGGTCAGGCTGGCGCGGCCAGAGGCCAGGCTCCGGCTTGCCGGCGGCGACGGCTGGGCCTGGCGTTAAGGTTTTCTCCGGCGGCCGCGACTTACTCCGAGGTCGTCCGGCTTGGGGTCCAAACGAAACCGGCCGAGCCTGGGAAGGCTCGGCCTGGGGAACAAGGCGGTTTCGACGTGGCCTGGTGCGATCACTTGGGGGTATCGGCGCCGGAAATCGCCTCGCCCGCCTTTTCGAGGGCCTCGCCGGCCTTTTCGACGGCTTTGCCGGTGGCGTCGGTGACGGCTTCGGCAGCACCGGAGGCGGCGTCGGCCGCACCCTTGACGGCATCGCCGACCGCGTCGGTGGCCGCACCGACGGCATCGCCCGCCTTGTCGGCGGCACCCTGGAGCGCCTCACCGGTACGATCGGCGGCATCGCCGGCGGCCTTCATGGCGCCGGAGGCGGCATCCTTGGCACCCTCGGCCGCCGCGTTGGCCGTGTCGCCGACCTTGTCGGCAACCGTATTCGCCTCGTCGCCACAGCCAACCAAGGCCGCCAGGGCGACCGCCGGCAGCAGCCGGAACCATGAGCGGAGAATCATCACCACCAAGCTCCTCAAAGGGGGGAGAATCGAAGATGGGCGGTCTGGCAGAACAGAGCCGACGAGCCAAGGTGGCTCGAACGCGGCCAGGTGACCGCTTGCGTTTCTCATTACGACAAATCGGCGGACCGCGTTGAATGGGTGGCCCTCAAAAAACGAAGGGGCGGACGCCCTGACCCTCTCGAAGGCCAGGGCGCCCGCCCTGCGATTTTCGGGTTGGGTGGAACGACAGGCTCAGAAGCCGCCGGGCGTCGGCGGGGCGACCGGGGCCGCCTCGGGCGCCGGGGCCGGCGCCGCCTCTGGCGCCGGGGCTGGAGGAACGGCTTCGCGCAGCGAGTCGACCGCCTCGCCGGGCGTCGGCGGCTCTGGCTCCGCGGCCGGGGCCGTCGCCTCAGGGGTTGGAGGCGTGGGCGCGGCCGATTCGGTCGTCGGGGCCGGAACCGAGTCGGCGCTCGGGGTCGGCTCGGCGCTCATCGGCGCCGCGCCGGTCATCTGACCGCTGCTGTAGATCTGACTCGAACCCATCACGGTCGGCCCGTAGCCATAGACCACGGGCGGATAGGTGCCGAAGACTGGGCTGCCGTAGCAGCCGTCGTAGACGTAGCCGCCATGGCACAGAGCGCACCGCTTCCGCTTGAAGCAGCCGAACAGGCCGTGGCGGTGCTTCCGGAAGCCGCCGTAACAGGCCGGCGCTGCATAGCAGGCCTCGTCGATGATCCCGCCGTAGCAGGCGGTCATCGCCGCGGGGCCATAGCCGCCCGTGTAGCAGGCCGCCCCGTAACAGCCCGTGTAGCAGGCCGCGCCATAGCAGCCATCGAGAACGACCGGCTCGGCGTAGCACGCCGGCGCATAAGAGGCGTAGCACGCTGCCTCGTAGCCGGCGTAGCATCCGGTCAGAGCCGGAGCGTAACCGACACACGCCTTGTGATGGCAGCCCACGCCCGAGAGCGCCATCAGGATCAGGACCGTACCTTGCATGGAATCCATGCCTCCCAGGTGGAATCAGGCAAAGCCGTGCAATAGGGTCTGCGGCCGTCCTGGCCAGAGACCGCCTGACGCTGTCCGATTGTCGCCACCGTCGGAATCACGCCCACCGGACCACCAAAAACATGCGGGCGTGCCCATCCAAACGAAGCGACCCTCTACCTTGAACTGTCCGGGAAAGCTTAAACCACGAAGTCGGGAGTGGCAAGAAGCTAGTCAAAATGAGAAAGGAAATTGAGATAGGAAAGATTTTTGCGTGGAGGTGACTTGAAGGGGTGTGGGGTGCCGATACCACCGAGGGGGTGGAAAGGAGCGGGTGGAATGAGCGGTGAGGGACCATCGGCGCTCGGGGGATGGCCGGTCTGGGTGCGGGCAGTGGTTTCGGTTGGGCTGGTTTTTCATCTGGCGGCGATGGTAGCGATTGCGTTGGCGGGGCGGCCTGCATCGACCTTGGAGGCAGCGCTGGCTGAGCCGTTTGCGCCCTATGCGGAGTTGATTCATCAGGGTCACACGCATCGCTACTATGCGCCGGTGCCGCCGCCGACGCCGATCGTGACGGCCGAGGTGCGGGATGCGGAGGGGCGAGTCGTCGCGCGGCGGCGGTTGCCGGATCGGGCGACGCGGCCGCGGCTGCGGTATCAGCGGGAGCTGGCCCTAGCCTACCACCTGTTTGCCGATCATCAGTTGGCGGCCAGCGCGGGGCGGCGGGGGATCTGGGGGCCGTCGTATGCGCGGCACCTGCTGGCGCGGACGCCGGGCGGGGTTTCGGTCACGCTCTGGGTGCAACAGCACCTTGTGCCGGATCTGGTGCGGTTGCGGGGCGAGGGGCCGATCGACCCGGATGACGAGCAGTTCTATACGGTTCCGGAGGTGGTTGTGAGGTATCCCGAAGAGGATGGCCCACCGTCTGAGGCGGACGAGGACGCGGGCAGCTTGCCGCCGCCGGTACCGGCGGTCAGGGTTTCACCATTTGCTCGGCCTGGCTCATGAACACGATCGCAGAGACACCGAGACGTCCCGGGGTCGTCGCGGCCTGGGATGGGTTTTTCTTTACGCCGGCCGATCCGCGGCCCTTGGCGTTGATTCGGATCGTGGTGGGCGGCTTGTTGCTCTGGAGCTGGCTTTGGTTGGGAGCGGATTTGCGGGCGACGCTGGGCAGCGACGGCTGGGCGGACCCGGCGGCGGCGCAGGCCCGGTTGCCGGTTGGGGGGTGGTCGATCTGGTTTGCGGTTCCGGATGCGTGGCTGGAGGCCGTTTGGGGGGTGGGGTTGGTGGCGTTGGGGGCGTTGACCTGTGGGCTGGGGGCGCGGTGGATGGCGCCGTTGAGCTGGGTTCTGGTGGTTTCGACGATGCGCCGCGCGCCGGTGATGCTCTTTGGCTTCGATCACGTGATTGCGACGTGGCTGCTCTATCTGGCCATCGGCGGAGGCGGCGGGCAGGTCTGGGCGGTGCGGCCGGCGGGGCGGAGTCCGAGTGTGGCGGCCAATCTGGCCTTGAGGCTGATTCAGTTGCACCTTTGCCTGATCTATGCCTCGGCAGGGCTGGCGAAGCTCCAAGGCCGGCCGTGGTGGGACGGGACGGCCGTGGGGATGCTGCTGGGCAATAGCGAGTTTCGGCCGTTCGACCTCAGCTTCCTGGCCGATCATCCCCGCTGGCTGGAGCTGGCGACCCACGCAACCGTCTGGCTGGAGATCCTGTACCCGGTCCTCATCTGGTTTCGGGGCTGGCGGCCGTGGCTGCTAGGTGGGGCGGTGGCGATGCACCTGGGGATTGCGGTGGCGATGGGGCTGACCGAGTTTTCGCTGGCGATGATTGCGGGGAATCTGGCGTTTGTCAGGCCGGAGTGGCTGGACGCGGCGGGACGGCTGGTCGGGCGTCGATCGCGGCCCTAGACTGATGAGAAGATCGCCGCGGCTTGGTTGCCCAAGGCCCGATCGCGAACACCCACGATTTAACTTGGGCGTTTGGCTGCGGCATTCGGCAGAAGGGGTCTGCAACCATGGCGACACGTCCCGGGCGCCGATCCTCGGCTGAAGCGTGGGATGACCCGTTGGCCCGTCTGCCCCAGCGCGAGCCGGTGACGCCGCGGCTCTACGTGCGTGAGCCCGGCTGGTCGGCCCGGATCAAGGAAGGCAGCGAGCGGGTCTTCTGCTATCTGGCCGAACCGGGCGCGGGGCACTACCACCGGCTTTCGGACGGGGAGCTTCACTTGCAGCAGGGCGATATCAAGCTCTGCCTCCGCTGTGCCGACCGGCTGGGGTTACTGCACTTCGAGCCGAAGCGGCTCAAGGAGCCATCGCTGGGGGTTGACGTGCGCGGCTGCGGCGACGATCCCGGCTACGAACTGCGGGCGGAGGGGACTTCGGACTGATCCGGCCAATGCTGGCTGGGCGATCGCCCTGGGTCGGCCGCCGCGGGCCGTCGGGCCGGCCCGCCGCATCCATTCCTGAAGGTCGCCGAACCGACCCTGGGGGTGGAGATCGCGCCGGGGACTGGCGGAGCCGGTCGCCGGTGGAGGCTGTCGAGCGGAGGCGGCGTCTGGCGTTCGGGTCAACCGCCGGAGTTCGTCAGGCCGTAGCGGAGGCGTAGGTCGCGGATTAAGGCGAGCAGGTCGGCCGGAGGCTCGGCCTCGACCGAGACGGTTCGGCCGGTCAGCGGGTGGTCGAAGCCGAGCCGCTGCGCGTGCAGCGCCTGTCGTTTGAAGCGGATCCGGGAGCCTCGTTGATGAGGCGAGCGATAGCGGGCATCGCCGACGACCGGATGACCGATCGAGGCCAGGTGGACGCGGATCTGGTGAGTGCGCCCGGTCTCGAGCCAGACGGTCAGTCCGGTGGCGACCGTGCCGAAACGCTCGACGACGCGGAAGTGGGTGATAGCGTCAAGGGCTTCGGTATCGCCTGGGCGGGCGACGCGGTGGCGGGGCCGGTCGGGGTTGATTACCACCGGACGGCGGATGGTGCCCTGCTGGCGGGTCAGAGCGCCTTCGACGATGGCCAGGTATTGGCGTTCGATGGCGTGGCGGCGAAACAGGGGTTGGAAGGCGGCCAGGGCACGGGGCGATTTGGCAAAAAGCAAGGCGCCGGAGGTGTCGCGGTCGAGGCGGTGAACGACGCCGACGTAGGGGGTGCCGCCGTGGCGCAGGGCCAGGTAGCGCGACACGCGGGCCAAGAGCGTATCGGGTTCGTGGAGCGCGGTCGGCAGCGTGAGCAGGCCGGGAGGTTTGGCGACGATGAGGATCTCGCGGTCTTCGTAGAGGACCTGAAGCGGGACGCCGACGACCCGGCGGGCCTTGGGCCGATGGGGGTTGTAGCGCAGGGCGGCGTCGGGCGGAACCAGGCGACCGGGCTGGTCGCAGCGTTCGCCGTCAAGGTCGACGCGGCCGTTTCGGATAGCCTCCCGCGCGGCCGAGCGCGACAGCCCGAAGCGTTGGGCCACCAGTTGATCGAGGCGCGTCGCCATCCGGTCATCCACCACGAGGGGGCCTAGGGGGTGGGATGGGGTGCTCGGGATCGGCGGCCGCAGGGTTCGAGCCGTGACGCGAGCCGCCGAGGGCCGCCCAGCACTTGGGACAATACCAGGGGGCGGGGGTCTTGACCGGTCGTGGACTGCGCTTGCGGCAGCCGGCGCAGAGGTAGCGCCGGCCTTTGACGGCGGTCTTCGGGCGATGGCGCTTGCCGGAGTCGGGAATTCCGCGGGGCATGGAGGGCGTCAGGTCTCGAGCGAGAAGGGGGTGAAGTTGGTCTGGTCGTCGAAGTGGTCGACGCCTTCGGCCGTTTTGAGAAACCGGACGACGCGGTAGGTCAGCGGGGTGGCCAGAACCTCCCAGCCGACCTTGAGCAGGTAATTGCTGGCCATGATTTCGATCACCCGCTCGGTGGTCCAGACGCCCAGGAAGGCGATCGGGTAGAAGAGCAGCGAGTCGACGGCCTCACCGACGATGGTCGAGCCGATCGTCCGGGTCCAGAGCCAGCGGCCCCGAGTCGCCAGCTTCATTTTGGCGAGGGTGTAGGAGTTCGCAAATTCGCCGGCGAAGAATCCGAGCATCGAGGCGATGACGATCCGCCAGGTGGAGCCGAAGACGGTCTCCCAGGCCGCCTGGCGGGGAAGCGAGACCGGCGAACCGTCGGTCGTCGTCGCCATAAACTGCCAGCCCGGCGCCGGCGGTAGGCCGAGGACGACCTGGGTCACCAGAGCGGCGAACGCCAGGGCGGCAAAGCCGCACCAGACGACACGGCGGGATCGGGCGTAGCCGTAGACTTCGGTGAGGATGTCGCCGAACAGGTAGCTGATCGGGAAGAATAAAACCCCCGCCCCAACGACTCGGCCGAAGACCGAGACTTGTTTCGAGGCGGAGATCAGGTTCGTGCAGAGCAGGACGGTGACGAAGGCCGCGAGGATGAACTCGTAGTAGCGATAAGGCTCGCGGGTGGCGTGGTGGGCAGTCGGGGCGGCGGAGGGTTCGGGCGGCGGGGACGGGAGTGTCATGGATGGCCGGTTTTGGTCTCGTCGTCGTCGAGGCGGAGGCCGGCGTAGGGCCGGGGTCGAGCGGGCCGGCGCGCTGAAAGCAGGATGCCGACGATGACCGGCAACAGGCCGACGGCAATCAGGCTCAAGCCCACGACGCGGGTGGAGATCCCGGCCATCTGGGCGGTCGGATCGCTGGTCAGAAACAGGACGATCCCGACGAGCTGGATGGCGGGACCGACCAGCCGCAGGATCAGCCCCAGTTGGTAAGGGGACAAGGTCAGACTTCTGGGAGTTCCCAGCCTTTGCGGTAGGAGCGACCGAGCAGCGCGTTGGCTTGATCGTCGCCAGGGAAGGTTTCGGTCTTGGGGTCGTAGTGGAGGGTGCGGCCGAGCTTGTAGGCGATGTTGCCGAGGTGGGTGGTGTTGGTCGAGCGGTGGATGGTTACGATGTCGGCGGCCAGCGGCGTATCGCGGTCGCGGAGGCAAGCCAGGAAGTTGTCGATGTGATCGGGCAGGCCGTCGTCCTTGGCCTTGAACTCCGAGGCCTCGAGGGTGATCGTCCGGGTGGGGCGGTCGCCCTTCACGAGCTTGATTCCGTAAGGCAGGATCGTCTGGTCGGGGATGATCTGGTGGCCGTCGCGATCGAGCATGAGGCTGCCGTCGGTACCGCAGAAGAGGATGCCATAGCTCTTGCCGTTGAATTTGAGGCCGTTGCCTTTGCGCATGGAGTAGGTGAGGACTTCGCCGCTGTCGAAGGTGTAGACGACCTGCATGGTGTCGGGGGTGTCGCGGTCGTCTTCGGTAGTGAGGATGCCGCCGTGGCAACTGACGGTGACGGGGCCGTCTTTTTCGAGGGCCCAGAGGACGATGTCGTTGAGGTGGACGCCCCAGTCGCTCATCATGCCGCCGGCGTAGTCGAAGAACCAGCGGAACAGGAGGTGGAAGCGGTTGCGATTGAACGGGCGGAGCGGCGCGGGGCCGAGCCAGCGGTCGTAGTCGACATGCGGCGGGGGATCGGTATCGCTGTCGACGCCCATGCCGGTCGGGCTGATATTTTCGAAGTTCCAAGTCTGGACCCAGAAGACCTTGCCAAGAGCGCCGGATTGGACGGCCTGGACGGCCTTTTGGAAGTTTTCGCTGGAGCGTTGCTGGGTTCCGACGGCGATGCGGCGGTTGTACTTTTGGCCGGCGGCGATCATCGCCTGGCCTTCCTTGACGTTGTGGGCGACTGGTTTTTCGACATAGACGTCCTTGCCGGCCTGGCAGGCGTGGATCGTGGGCTGGGCGTGCCAATGGTCGGGGGTGGCGATGACGACGGCGTCGACGGTGTCGCCGTCGAGCATGGCGCGGTAGTCGCGCATGGTTGCGACATCGGTCAGGCCCGTCCTGTCCTTGATCCGAGCTGCCGTCTCCTCGGCGTGGTGGTCGTCGACGTCGGCCACGGCGGTCCAGATGACGTCGTCGCGGGCGAAGAAGGCGTCGAGCAACTGATTGCCGCGGCTACCTGCGCCGATCAGGCCGAGGCGGATCTTGTCGTTGGCGTTGCGGGCGGCGATCGCACCGGCCCAGAGCGGCTGCGCGGCTGACGAAGCAGCCGCGGCGGTGACCGCACCAAGCGTTCCCACAAAACCGCGCCGGGTCCAGCCAGATGAGGTGCCGGTCATGGGGGTCTCCTCTCAACGCTCAGGATCGTGAACTCGGATGATGCCGGGGGACGCGATCCGGGCCGGTCGTCAGGTTTATCTGGATGTTAGCCTGGGGGCCGGGCGGTTGGCCAGCCGCGGCTGGCGGTGACCGGGCCGAAGCGGGGCGAGGCGTCGAGCCTAGGCGGACCGGCGATCAGCCGAGCCAGCGGGTGAACCATTCAGCGGCTAGGCGGGCGACCGTCTCCAACGCACCTGGCTCTGGAAAGAGGTGGGTTGCCCCGGGGATGACGACCAATTTGGCCGGGGCCGACGTGAGGCGCTCGAGGGCGTGGCGGTTGAGGTCCAGGACGATTGGGTCCTGCTCGCCGACGATCAGCAAAGTCGGGGCGCGGACCTGGCCGAGGCAGTCCCAGGCCAGGTCGGGGCGGCCGCCGCGGGAGACGACTGCGGCGATCCAGTCGGGCCGGGCCGCGGCCGCTTGAAGGGCGGCGGCGGCGCCGGTGCTCGCGCCGAAGAGGCCGATACGGGGTTCGGTACCGTGCCAACTGGCCCGGACCCCGGCGATCGCGGCCAGGACGCGTTCGGCCAGAAGCGTGATGTCGAAGACCTTGGAGCGGTCTTCGGCCTCGTCGGGTTCCAGCAGGTCGATCAGCAGCGTGGCCAGACCGTGGCGGCGAAGCTCGGCGGCGACAAACTGGTTGCGGGGGCTGAGCCGACCGCTGCCGCTGCCGTGGGCAAAGACGACCAGGCCGGAGGCCGGCTGAAGATTGGCCGGTCGCTCCAGAAAACCGCGGACCCACCGCGAGCCAGCCTGAAAAGCGACCTCGGTTTCGGTTGCAGGGGGAAGCGGCCGGTCGTCGGCCGCGGATGGCCGATGCGGTGGGGGCTGACTGGCGCGAAGCAGCTCGCGGACCTCGTCGTCGCTGGTCTGGGTGAAGTCGGCGTACCAGAGGCCAACGGCGCGAAACGGCTCCGGTGTGATCAGGCAGGCGCAGGCGTCGCACTCGTCCCGCAGCGACTCGCAGGAGGAGACGGCGGCGACCGGAACCGCGACGATCCGGGCCTGCGGGCCGAGCGGACGCAAGGCCCGCAGCGCCGCACGCATCGTCGAGCCGGTGGCCAGGCCGTCGTCGACGACGACCACGACCTTGTCTCGGACGTCGAGCGGAGGGCGGTCGCCGCGAAAGAGGCGTTCCCGGCGGGCTAGTTCCTCGGCCTCGCGGGCCACGACTTCGGCGAACACCTCGTCGGGGATGGCCAGATTGTCGATGACCTCGTCGTTCCGCACGACCGAGCCGCCGCTGGCGATCGCGCCCATGGCGAGCTCTTCGTGTCCTGGAACGCCCAGCTTGCGTACCACCAGAACGTCCAGGGGGGCCTGGAGGCGTCGGGCCACCTCGGCGGCAACCGCGACTCCGCCCCGCGGCAGGCCCAGGACGATCAGGTTGTCGCGATCGGCCAGGCCCTTTTGAGCCAGCGCTTCGCCGAGGCGAGCGCCGGCGTCGGCTCGATCGCGGAATCGGGGCGTCTGGTCCATCGCGCCGGGCCTCCGCGAGCCTCTGGTGGTGGGCCGCGATGGCGTGCCACCGCAGCGCCGATCCTTCCTTCCATCAACCGTAACCGGGCCAGGAGGGCGGAGCAATCGCACCGAATCGAGCAAAAGGCGCCCGGGCAGGGCCAGGTCGAGCGTCGAGACCGGGCCAGGCCAGATCGGCCGAAACCCTGGCGACGCGGGTTTCTGGACCGAACGTCCCGGCCCAGCCGGCCGCGAAACGTCTGGCGGCCGCTGGCAGATCCAGGGGATGCGCTCCTGCAGGCCGCGGACCGTCTGGCGGAGGCTGGCAGATCGACCCACGGCGGAGCGGTGCCGAGCCCGTGGGGGGACTGGCCGGAACTGAGAGCGATCGAACACAATTCAGATACCGACCGAGAGCTCACCAGCAACGCTCCGAGGCAGCGGGAGATTGGCCAGGATGTGCCGGAGAACCGGGGACGGGTGGATTGGCTGGATCGCGCTGGCGGTCGCAGGGGCGGCTCTGGCCCTCTGGTCGGCCCGGCGAGGCTCGCAAACCGAGGTGCCGCCGCCCGTCTTGCGCCTGGATTGGAACCGCGCGCCGGTCGAGGCGCTGTTGGCACTGCCCGAAGTCGGCGAAGCCCGAGCCCGCGCCCTGGTCCAGCATCGGCCCTATGCTGACTGGTCCGACCTGGAGCGACGGGTGCCCGGCGTCGGCCCGAAGTCGGTTGCGGCATGGTCGCCCTACGGCCACTTCGGAGCGGAGGCCGCCCCGGGAGACGGAGAGGTCCGGCCATGAGCCGTTTTGAGCTGGTCAGTCCGTTTCAGCCGGCCGGCGATCAGCCCCAGGCGATCGAGGCCCTGGTGGCGGGTTTGCAGCAGGGCAAGGGCCACCAGGTGCTGCTGGGCGTCACCGGGTCGGGCAAGACGTTCACGATGGCCAACGTGATCGCCCGGATGAACCGGCCGGCGCTGGTGCTCTCGCACAACAAGACGCTCGCGGCGCAGCTCTACGCCGAGTTTCGCGAATTCTTCCCCCACAACGCCGTCCGCTACTTTGTTTCGTACTACGACTACTACCAGCCCGAGGCCTACATTCCCCAAAGAGATATTTATATCGAAAAAGATGCGTCGATCAATCAGGAGATTGAGCGGCTCCGGCTGGCCTGCACCAGCGCGCTGGTGAGCCGGCGGGATGTGATCGTCGTGGCCAGCGTCTCGTGCATCTATGGCCTCGGTTCGCCCGAGGACTATCGCAAGATGATGGTGCCGCTCAAGCTGGGGCAGATCCTGGACCGCGACGAGATGTTGCTGCGGTTTGTCGACATCCAGTACGACCGCAACGACGTCAGCTTCGAGCGTGGCAAATTCCGGGTCCGTGGCGATGTGGTCGAACTCTGGCCGGCCTATGAGGAAGTGGGGGTACGGATCGAACTGTTCGGGGACGAGGTGGAGGCGCTGTCGGTCATCGACCCGCTGACCGGCCAGGTGCTGGAACGGCGGGAGGAACTGGTCGTCTATCCGGCCAGACACTTCGTTTTGCCGGAGGAGCGGATTGAGGCGGCGGTGGCGTCGATCCGCGAGGAGCTGGACGAGCGGCTCAAGCAACTGAAAGATCAGGGCAAACTGCTCGAAGCGCAGCGGCTTGCGGCGCGGACCCGGTACGATATTGAGATGCTTCTGGAAGTCGGCTATTGCCAGGGCATCGAAAACTATGCGCGACATCTGTCGGGCCGCCCGCCTGGTTCGACGCCGAATACGCTGCTCGACTTTTTCCCGCCGGATGCCCTGATGTTTATCGACGAATCGCATGTGACCATCCCCCAGGTGCGGGGGATGTTTGCGGGCGATTACAGCCGTAAGTCGACGCTGGTCGAGCATGGGTTCCGGCTGCCCAGCGCGCTGGACAATCGGCCGCTGCGGTTTGACGAGTGGGAGACCAAGCTGGGGCCGCGGATCTACGTCTCGGCGACGCCCGGCGATTATGAGCTGGGCATGGCCGGGGGCGAGGTGGTCGAGCAGGTGATCCGGCCAACCGGTCTGGTTGATCCGGTCGTGCGTGTCGAGCCGGCACGGGGGCAGGTTCAAGCGCTGATCGCGGAGTGCAAGCGCCGCGCGGAGAACGGCGAGCGAGTCATCCTCACGACCCTGACCAAGCGGCTGGCCGAGGATCTGGCGCGGTATCTGAAAGAACAGGGCCTGCGCTGCAAGTGGATTCATAGTGAACTCGACGCCTTCGAGCGGGTGACGATCCTCCGGGAGCTACGCGAAGGCGCCTTTGACGTGGTGATCGGGGTCAACCTGCTCCGCGAGGGGATCGACCTACCAGAGGTTTCGCTGGTCTGCATCCTCGACGCCGACAAGGAGGGTTTTCTCCGCAGCGAGACGTCGCTGATTCAGACCATCGGCCGGTGCGCGCGGAACGTGAATGCCGAGGTGGTGCTTTACGCCGACACCGTCACGAAGTCGATGCAGCGAGCGATCGACGAGACGGCGCGGCGGCGGCGGTTGCAGCTCGAGTACAACGCCGCTCACGGGATCACGCCCGAGACGATCAAGAAGGCGATCCGCCGCGGGATCGAGGAAGAGATCCAGGCCAAGGCGATCGAGCGCGGTGCCGCCGGACTCGACGAAACGGCCGAGGTGACCGCCGACTATCTCAACGAACTCGAGGCCGAGATGCTCAAGGCCGCCGAAAACCTCGAATTCGAACGCGCTGCGGCGCTCCGCGATCGGATTTTGGAGCTCAAGGGCCAGATGGGCGGAGCAGCCCGCCCCCGCGCGACGCCGCAAGGAGTCTCGGCTCGCCAGAAGGCCAAGGCACGCGGGCGAGCCAAGCGGCAGTAGCGACTCGACCGCCCTCGGTTCCCGCGGCCACCTGGCGCGGATCGTAGTCGGCACTTGTCTCCCAGATGGCCGAAGCCGGCATGCTCCCCCAGGATCGCCGTATCTACCTCCAGGACGGGAGACGGTACGAGAGGATGGCCAAGAGCAAAGGGTAGGGCTCTGTCGGGGCCATCGTCACGACGACCCTTGTCGGTCAACTGCCCGCCGGTTGGGGGCTCTGACCCAAGGGCACAATTGTTCTCGATCCCACCAACGCCCCGCTTCCCGACCTCGCCCTCATCCGCGGCCACCCAAGCGACGGCCGCAACCCGGATCGCGAACCCACCGCCGCCGACGTCGGCCTCGTAATCGAGGAGTCCATCACCAGCCTCCGCGACGACCGAAACACCGCCCCGGAGCACGACGCCCGCGCCGGTATCCCTGCCTACTGGGTTGTTGACCTCGCCGGCCGCCGGATTGTCGTCCACAGCGAGCCTCGCATCGTCCCAGGCCGGGGCGAATACGCTCGCCTCGACGTGAAGGACCTGCTCGGCTGATTGGGCGTGGCGGCGACGCCGGCACCGGCTGCAGGATGCGGAGTCACTCAGTGACCGTGATTCGGAGACGCTGCGATCGCGATGCGAGTCCAGATCTCTGCGCATCGGTCGTTGAGGATGTTGGCATCGGGACGATGTGTGTTGTCACGGGGGTGGAAGCGCGGTCGGATCTGGTTTTGATCCCCGCCGACGGCCGAGGATTCCAACCAGTCGTCCGCGTTGTGAGTGACCTGGTGCGAAGGATGGCTCGATCGGGGCGTGCCGATGATGGGTTGGCTGATCGCCTCGTGAGCCGTTCGTGCGAGACTTCGTCTTTGGGATTTGCGGTCGTCGTTCAGGAACCTCGACGCCGGATCATCCGACAGGGGGGCATCCCTCATTCACCGGCCTTCGCGTCCCGCACCACGCCGTAGGCTTCGGCCGGGGGCTGGTCGGGCACGCCCAGCTCGCGTCGTAGCCGCTCCAGTTCCCGTTCCAAGTTGCGGCGGATGTCGGCGTAGGCCGGGTCGTCGGCCACGCTCCGCAGCTCGTGCGGGTCGGTCTGGCGGTCATAGAGTTCCCAGTAATCGACGTCCGGTCCGTCGAAGCGGACGAGCTTGTAACGCTCGGTCACAACGCCGTGGTGCGGGCGGACATGGTGCGGTTGGGGGTATTCGTAGTATTCGTAGTAGAAACTTTGACGCCAGTCATCGGGCGTCGAGCCGCTCAGGATCGGCAGCAGGCTGCGGCCCTGGACACCCTCGGGCACGGCGACACCGGCCGCCTCCAGGAACGTGGGGGCTAGGTCGATGACCGAGGTCAGGTCGGCGTTCACCGACCCGGCCTTGACCCGACCCGGCCAGCGCACCAAGAGCGGTGTCCGCAGCGACTCCTCGAAGATCCACCGCTTGTCGAACCAGCCGTGCTCGCCCAGGTAGAACCCCTGGTCCGAGGCGTAGACGACGAGCGTGTTATGGGCCAGCCCGTGCGCGTCGAGGTAGTCCAGGATCCGCCCGACGCTCTCGTCGACTGCCTTGACGCATCCCAGGTAGTCGTGCAGATAGCGGTTGTACTTCCAGCGGAGCAGGGCCTCGCCCTGAAGGCCCGCCTTGCGTAGGGCCTCGTTGCGGGGATTGTAGTAGGCGTCCCAGACGCGCCGCTGGTCCGGCGTCAGACGTGCCGGCGGCACGAGCTTGAGGTCCTGCGCCGTCATCGTGCGGTCGATCGTCATGTCCTGGTCGCGCACCGCCAGGCCGCGGCCTGTGTAATCGTCGAAGAGGGTTGGGGGCAGGGCGTAGTCGAGGTCGGCGTCGTGCCCGAGGTGGCGCAGCGCCGGCTCCCAGGAACGATGCGGTGCCTTGTGCTGGACCATCAGCAGGAACGGCCGATTGTGGTCGCGCGCGTCGAGCCACTTGAGGGCCAGATCCGTGATGATGTCGGTGACGTAGCCCTGGTAGCTCACGCGCTGGCCGTCGCGGATCATCGGCGGGTTGTAGTAGGCCCCCTGGCCCGGCAGGATATGCCAGTGGTCGAATCCGGTCGGGTCGCTTACCAGGTGCCACTTGCCGACGAGCGCTGTCTGGTAGCCGGCCGCTTGCAACCGTTTTGGGAAGGTCTGCTGGGTGCCGTCGAAGCGGCTGTTTGTGTTGTTGTAGAAGCCGTTGCGGTGGCTGTAGGTGCCGGTCAGCAGCGCCGCGCGGCTGGGCCCGCAGATCGAGTTCGGCACCAGGCAGCGGTCGAACCGCATCCCCTGGCGCGCGATGCGGTCGATGTTGGGCGTCTCGACCAGCCGCCGCGGGTCGCCATAGGCACTGATCGCCTGGTAGGCATGATCATCCGAGAAGAAGACGAGGATGTTGGGCCGATCGCCGCCCCACGCCGCCGTCGTCGTCAACACGAGCCAGGCCGCCACGGCCGCCCTTATCCGTCCGCCCATGACGATCGCCTCCCCTTGTCCCGAGGAAACCGCCGAAGTGTCCGGCCGGGGTCAGCCTGCTCCGGGCATTCTGTCCCGTGGCGCTCAGGCGCGCGGCTCCGGCTGGACTGCCCGGCTGAATCGGAAGACGTGCCCGTCCGGGTGCCGAACATGCGTCTCGCGGACCCCCCACGGCATGTCGGCTGGTGCGAGCGACACCTCCAGGCCCTGCGCCACGCAGCGCCGGGATACCTCGTCGACGTCGTCGACCCAAACGGTCATCCAGACACCCGTGTCGGCTGTCTGGTCGCCGTCAGGCCCGGTCGAGACACCCGCCCCGCCGTATCCGCGCCCGCCATGGCCGCCCTGGCAGAGGAAGATCTCGCAAGCGCCGGCCCCGACCGCGCCAAACCGCGGCGGGTCTCCGTAGTCCCAGAGCTTCCTCCAGCCCAGCCGCTCAAACCAGGCGTAGCTCGCGGCCAGATCCGTCACATTGAGGATCGGTACCACTCCGTGCGCGATCATCTGATCACCCCGCGCTTGAGGCGATGCTGGGACCGGCCCTGCGCCGGGTTCGCACTTTAAAGGATCGCCGCACGGCCGGGCAGTCCACAAGCCCGCACCCCCGGACTCGGACCCGTGCTTCCAGCCGTTCGGCCGCTCACAGCTCGAAGGCGTCGACGATCGCCTCGATTGTCGAGGGCGCGTTGCCCTCGTAGCGGTTGTTGACGAGCAGGAAGGCTGGCTTCTTGCGTTCGAGCGCTCGCTTGGCGAGGTCGGCCAAGGCCTGACGGCCCGCCGGGTCCGGCTCCTGGATCCGCTCGTAGGGCTCGAACAGCTCGACGGCCTGCTCATACGACCGCCCTTTTCGCAGCAGCGCCCGCGCTACGAGGAAGTCGGCCGTATCGGCCTCGGGGATCGCCACCTGGTCGCTGAGCGCCGGCATCCGGGTCCAGGCGTTGAAGACGTGAGCGACCTCGCTCGCCGCCAGCGTGTCAAAATAGCGGCGCTCGCGGAGCAGTTCCGGGTTGCGGACTTCGACCGCGTGGCGAAACCCGTCCGGCAACCCGGCCAGGAACGGCGCCAACTCGTCGAGGAAGGCGTCCGGCGTCGCGAACGTCCGCTTGGCGTAGGTGCCGAATTCGAAGATGAGCACGGCCACTCGGTGCGCGTGGGGCTTCAGCAGGTCGGCAAAGAGCCGCCGGTACAGTCCCACGTCGAGGAAATGTTCGTTGGCCTTGCCGGCTCGCTCGCCGTAGCGCGCGTGGCGGGGCCAGACCGGGACGGTGATCTCCTCCGGCACCTTGAGCGCAAAGAGCAGCGTCTCGGGCGTCTGCCCAAAGAGCCGTGCCCAGTATTCCCGCGACGGAAACTGATAGAACGAGAAATCGCCGCCGACAAGCGGAAAAACCCGCGCGTACTCCTCAAGGCAGGTCGCGTCGAACAGCTTCTGGTTGAACTTGCCCCGGGTCTGGTACCGCTCGGGCGTGTAGATCGTCCCCAGCCAGCCTGGGTACTTCCAGGAGCTGGTGCCGAAGTAAACGCCGCGCTCGGCCAGCGCGCGGAGCCGCGGTGCCAGGCGGGCGGCCTGCGGCATCAGCGGCGGCTCGGCGGCGTCGAACAGATCGAGCTGGGTCATGCGATCTCTATCCCGCCCGCATGGTCGCGACGGCCACCCATCGCCCAGTCCCTGCGCCGCGGTCTGCGTTCTGAAGAGTGTAATCGCATCGCGGAATGGCCGACACGGGAGCAGCCCGGCGGTCGAAAGAGAAACGCCGCGGCCTGGCTACCCCGAGGGGGACGTGGTGGCCAGGTCCGCGGCGATCGTCTTGGTGGGGACAAGGCCGGGCGGTTGGTCCGCCGGGGCCGGTCCCAGTCAAATCGGCAGGTCGAGCTTCTGCTCGCCGGCGATCTTCTTGAGTTTGAGCTGCGCGCGGTTCTCGATCTGGCGGACGCGTTCCTTGGTGATCCCCAGCTCGCGTCCCAGTTGCTCCAGGGTCTGCTCGACCGCGCCGCCCAGGCCGAAACGGGAGATGATGATCCGCCGCTCCCGCTCGTCCAGACGGCCGAGCATCCCTTGAATCGCCTCCTGCATCCGCTTGAGCGAGCTTTCGTATTCGTGTTCGTCGGCGCGGGTGTCGGCGGCGGACTCGAACATCTCCTCGTGACCGGTGACGAACCGGTCGCGGCGATAGTTCTCCTCCGGGATCGAGCGGGCGAAGTTTTTCATGATCGCCCAGCTTGCGTAGGTGGAGAATTTGTTACCGCGGGAGAAGTCGAACTTTTCGACGGCGCGAATCAGTGACATGTTGCCGTCGGAGACCAGCTCGAAGAAGTTGTTGTTGGGGCCGACGTGCCGCTTGGCGATCGAGACGACCAGCCGCAGATTGGCCCGGATAATCTGATTCTTGACGGCTAGGGCCTCTTCCTGGAGCCGCTCGATCTCGTCGAGGTCGGCGCTGCGGGCGCGGACCGGATCGAGCTTGGCCCGGAGCTTGGCCGCCCGCGACTTGAGATAGTTCATCTTGCGGAACAGGTGGGCTTCCTGCTCGCGCGTCAGCAAGGGAACCTCGTACAGGCTGGCCAGGTACGGGGGCAAGCCTTTGGGAGGTTTGGTTTTGCGGAGGGCCTTGGGGTCGGCCGGCTGGGGCAGGGGAGCCAGAATCTCGGCCTCGGCGGCCGGATCCTCGAAGCTGGGATGGTCGATGTAGTCGAGCTTGACCTCCAGCAGCCGGCGGGCCCGGGTCTCGTTGATGATCCGGTAAATGCTGGACCGGGTGCGGCTGAACTGCCGGGCCAGGCTGTCCACTGGAACGCCCAGCCGATGCAGCCGGTAAATGCGGGCCTTGGCCTCGTCGTCGAGCGGACCGGGCTTGGGGCTGAAGATGGCGCGGTCGGGATGCTCGCGGTCGTAGGCCTTGAGCGTCAAGCGGATCGTTTCCGGCGAGCGATCCATTTTCTGAGCGATCCTTCGAGCGACCTCGGTTAGTCGGCAGCCATCAGCCGCTTGGGCCATGCGGCGGGCCCGGCGGATGATTTCCTCTTTTTCCTGTTCAGTCAGATGGCGAAACTGGGACCCACGCTCGACCTGGGCCTGGTGGTCGGCGACAAACCGCTGCACGCTCGAGACCGTGAAGCCCACTTTGGGACGGCCGGCGATTAGATATCGGCGTGCAAATAACCCCTGCCGCCGCCAGCGATTGACCGTCCGGGTCGAGACGTTGTACCGCCGGCTGACGGCCTCGACGGTCAAAATCGGCTCGGCCTGATCCTCCGGGCCAATCACCACCCCGCGCGATAAGTCGTCGATCAAGAGCCGCAAATCGTGCTTAACGTCGTCGCCGTCGAGCACCAGGTCGGTATCCACCTCGGGTCGGAACCCGGTGACCCGATAGCACAGATAATCGAACGGATATTCTTTACTGGTCTGGATTTCGCGATAGAGAGCCTCGGCGCGATCCAACTGCTGGATCTTGCGGTCGCGGGGTGCGAACCGCGCGAGTTGCTTGAGTGCGGGGCAGCGATAGGTCGAGTTGGTCATCGCGGGTCCACCCCTGGTCACAAGCCCGTCGATCCGCCGGACTAGTCGGCACTCGCCCCGGGAGAATTCGCCACTGCGCCGCCGATGTTTACTGCGGAATCGATCGACGACCTGCGACCGCTCTGGTGTTCTGTTTAGACGTTCAGCGGATCGGTTTGGTTCGCACAAATCGCTCCGGCAAATCCCATACCAGGCTTGGGCGGGAACACGTCGGCTCGCAGTCCTGGGAGCAACTGTACGTGACGGCCGTCGCCGGTGTGACCAGAAAACCGTTCGTCATTGACGCAGCGACTGATGGCTTCTAGAGTTACGTCGGTGCAACAGGACGTTCGACGGAGTTGCCTTTAGGTGCAGCGGAGGCCGGGGATGAGTCGGTGGTGTGTCGGTTTTGCCGTGGCGGGGGTCTTGGGGTGGGCCGTGGAGGTTTGGGGGGCGGGGGAGCGGCTGGCCGAGCGGCTGCGGGTTGGCGAGGCGCGGCGGGTTGAGGCGACTCTCGAGGTTCAGGGGACGCGGCCGGGGATGCCCGTGCGTCGGCCGGATCCGGGGCACGCGGCGGCGGCGGTCCCGCCTGAGGAGTCGCTTCCGTTTGGGTTTCGTTCGCGGCTGAGGTGGGTTGAGCGGGTGCGGCAGGTGGACCAGTCGGGCCGGGTCGAGGCTGTAGCTCGGCGGCTGGAGCAGGCCGACGGTCAGGTCGAGGCGTTTCGCGGGTTGGGTCAGACGGCCCGGGTCGGCGTCCGTGAGGAAGTGGGCCTGCTGCTGGCCGTGCGGCGGGGGGCTGAGGTGGTGGTGGCCTCAGCGGGGGGGCCGCTGACCCGTGAGGAGCTCGATCTGGTCCAGGGGGCCTGCGATCCCTTGCTTCTGGCGGAGATGTTGCCGGCGCGGGCCGTCGATGTCGGGGATCGCTGGGAGTTGCCCGAGACGGCCGCGCGGTCGATTTCCGAGTATGAGCGGATTGACGCGAACACGTTGAGGGCGCGGCTGGCGGCCCTTGACGACCGAGCCGCGCGGATTGAGCTGAGCGGGCAAGTCCAAGGTCAGGTTCGGGGAGCGCGGGGGACGGTCCAGGCCCGCGGCGAGTTGATCTATGATCGCGTTGGTCAGCAGGTTCGTCAGCTCCGGCTGGAACGCACCGAGAAGCGGAGCCAGGGGCACGTCGAGTCGGCGCTGGACGTGCGGAGCACCCTGGAGTTGAAGATCGAGGCGATCGAGCCGCCGCGCGAGCTGGACGAGGCGACGCTCGCTGAATTGCCGCTGGAACTGGACGAGCCGCGGCTGTTGCTGGTCTTGGGCGCGCCCGGGGGCCGTGCCCGGCTGTTGCATGACCGGGCCTGGCATGTGACGGCTAGCGAAGCTGGGCGGGTGGTGCTCCGGCGGGTGGTGGGCCAGGATCTGATCGCGCGGTGCGATCTGGTGGCGGGTCCCAACGCCGGCCCGGGCCGCCACCAGGATCCGGACCAGTTTCGGGCCGACGCGGAACAGGCCCTGGGTGCGGCGGTGGGCCAGCTCCTCGGGTTCGGCGAGGTTGAGGGGCCGCCCCGCGCCGGGTATCGGTACAAAGTCAGCCTCGAGGGGCGCGAGCAAACTCATGGCGACGTGCCGATCTGGTACTATCATTTAGCGGCGTCGCCGCAGGGTGATCAGCTAGTCGCCATCTTCACCCTGAGTCGCGCCAGCGCGGCTGCGTTCGCCGATCAGGACGAGCGAATGATGGCGACTCTGGAGTGGGTGATGCGATGAACGCCAGAGCCAGCCGGGCAGGGGGGGCCTGCGGGTGGATTGCTGGGGTGCTGCTGCTGGTCCAAGCGGCCGCCGCGGCTGGAGCCGTGCCTCCGCCTCAAACACCCGCGCTGCCTGGCCCGACGGGCGAAGACCGCGACCTGACGACACGCTACCGGCTGGTGGAGCGGTATGCGGTCGAGGAAGGCCCCGATCTGCTGACCTCGTACGAGGTGGCGTACCGGGAGACGGTCAAGGTGATGGTTGAGACGGCGCAGGCGGCGCCGCGGGTCGAGGAAGTGCGGCGGTCGGGCCGGTTTGGGGAGCGGGTGGCTGCTGTCGCTCCGCTTGATGGACGCACGGTTAGCGCGGTTGTGCGTCGCTACGAGGAAGCGGCCGTGACCCCGGATCCCTGGACCGCGACCGGCGCTCCGCCGTTGATGTCGGGGCTGGATCTGTATCTGGTCGGACTCGGCTCAGCCAGCCCGCGGCTGATTGTGCTGACGCCCGAGCGGGCGCTCTGGGAGCACGAGTACCGCTTCGCGCTGGGCAATCCGGCCGTGCCGGTCCTGGCGGCGCTGCTGCCCGAGCGGCCGTTGCGGCTGGGCGACACCTGGGCCATCAGCCAGACCGGCGCCGCGGCGCTGCTGGGCGAACCGGTTCAAGGAGGCACGCTGACCGGCAAGCTGGCCGAGATCCGGCCCGAGGGGCTGCCCGAGGCCGCCGCCAGCGACGAGACGGCCGTGCTGGACATCGAAGGACAGGTGCAGACCCGAAGCGGCCCGACCGCTGCGCGGGCTCGGGTCGAGTTTGCCTTTCGTCTCCTGCCGTCGGCGGGGAGCGAACTGGCTTCCGGAACCTCGCGTGACACCGCGCTGGTCGCCGTCGGCGGGATCGTTTCGATCCGCCACGCGCAAGTCACCAGTAGCGCGGCCGACCCCGAACAGGGGATCCCGGGCTTTGAGCAACGCCGCGAATTGGTGCTGCGGCGCCGCTGGCCGCCCCAAGCGGCGGTTCCCTCCGTTCCGGCGGCCCCGCCGAGCGCGGACGACCGCAACTCGTGGCTGATCCTGGCCGACCCCCAGGGGCGGTTCCACCTCCGCCATCCCCAGATCCTGCAATGGGACGCCGCGGCCTCCAACGGCGACCGGATTACCTTGGTGCAGTCCCGGGGTCAGACGCCCGACCTGCTCGTCCTGGACTTTCTGCCGGACCGCCAGCCCAAGCCTGACGACGCCTTCCGCGGGGCGTTCGACCGCTACAAGGAAGCGGGTTTCGAGGTCTTGCCGCTCGACCCCCGCGCGTTGCCTGAGGAGGAATGGCCTGGAATGAAGGCCTATCGGGTCGAGGCCGTGATTAGCCCCCCGGCCGAGGCCGCGACCCTGCCCCGCACCCACCTGGACGGCTACGTGCTGCTCACCAGCGGGTCAGCCGCGTTTCAGGCCATGGCGCTGACCACTTCGACCGATGAAGTCCAGGCGTTTCGCGCGTTGGTCGAGGAAGTCCTCAAAACGCTACGCCTGGGTCGTCCCTGAGCCGGGCCGTCCCGATGCGCTCGGGCGACCGGCCCGGCACCGATTCGCTCAGGATTACGAGGGTGCGCTGCCGTTGAACGTCATCAGCCCCAATGCCGGATCCCGGACTGTTGCCGGGATGTCGAGGCCCGCCGATCGGTTCGAGGCCCGAGGCGTGCTGTCGACCCAGGCCGGTTTTTGGGTTGGAACCCGAGGTGAAGCCGATTAGGTTGAAGCCGTTGCGGCTCGGAGCCGCACGGTCTCGGCGGAGTCTGGATCCACGATGCCGGCCAACTTGCCGCCCCAGTATGCGAAGGCCGAGGAGCAGTATCGAGCTGCGAGCACACCGGCGGCCCGTCTGGAAGCGGTGCGCGAGATGTACCGCTTGCTTCCCAAGCACAAGGGGACCGAAAAACTTCAGTCGGACCTGAAGCAGCGGATCAGCCGGCTCCGGGACGAGATCGAGCAGGCCCGCCACGCCGGCAAGAAGGGGGGGATTTCCTATCGGGTGCCCCATGAGGGGGCTGGGCAGTATGCGCTCGTCGGCCCGCCCAATGCGGGCAAGAGCGCCTTGCTGGGGGCGTTGACTCGGGCCCGGCCGGAGGTGGCCGCCTACCCGTTCACGACCCGTCTGCCACAGCCCGGGATGATGGCCTGGGAGGATGTGGCCGTGCAATTGGTGGATCTGCCGGCCGTCACGGCGGAGTTTGTGGAACCCTGGGCCGTGAATATCATTCGCTCGGCCGACGGGGCGGTGCTGGTCGCTGACCTGGCGGACGAGGATCTGCTCGAAACGACCGAGGCGGTCCTGGCCCGGCTGGCCAGGTTGCATACTGAGCTGGTCGGCCAGTTGCCCGACGACGGCGGCGATGAGGCGGTCCGCCATCTGCCGACCGTGATGGCCGCCAATAAGCTCGACGCCGCCGGTGCCAGCGACCGGCTGGCACTGGTGCGCGAATATTACGGGGACCGGTATCCGATTCTGGCGGTCTCGGCGGTGACCGGGGCGGGGCTGGACCAGTTGCGCGAAACGCTCTACCGGAGGCTAGGGGTGATCCGGGTCTATACGAAGGTTCCGGGACGTCCGGCCGATCGGTCCCATCCCTACACGTTGCCCGAGGGGGCGACTGTGGCTGACCTGGCCCGGTCGATCCACAACGACCTGGAGCGGGGCCTGAAGTACGCTCGGGTCTGGGGACAATCGGCGTTCGAGGGTCAGTCGGTTGGTCGAGACCATCGGCTGCACGACGGGGATGTGGTCGAGCTGCATAGTCATTAGGTGGCAGGACCTGGGAGGCGGCTGGGTGTTGGGTCGTTACGGGCAGAGAGTCGGACCGCGGCGAGATGGGGGTCGCCCCACGGCGGCGACGGCCGCGCCGGTTCGGGTTTTGGTTATCGACGACGATCTGCGCCTCTGGGTCCGGCTGCTGCGGTTGAGGCCGTCGAGGTTGTGGCAGTGGCGGTGGGCGCGGAGTGGCGAGACGGGCTTGGCGTTGGCCCGGGCCACGGTCCCGGACGTGGTTGTCGTTCGACTCGATTTGCCCGACCGCGATGGCTGGGAGATTTGCCGAGGGCTGCGGACCGATCCAGCGACGATGGGCGTTCCGATCGTGATGTCGCGGGTGCCCGGCAGCGAGACGTGTCGGCCGCGTGGCGTCCGGGTTTGTGCCGACGTTGTCGTGCCGCGGCCGTTCACGACGGCTGATCTGGTCCGAGCGGTCCGGCGAGCGAAGCGCTGGCGGACGCGCTGGGACCGGCAGGGAGTACGCGCCGAGGTCCGGTTCGAGTTTGACAGCCGCAGCGAGTCGTTGTTCGAAGCCGATCAGATCCTCGAGACGCTGAGCCGGTCGGTGAGGCTCGGGCCGGGTCGGCTGACGCGGTTGCGTCAGGCCTTCCTGGAGATTGCCTCGAATGCCATCGAGTGGGGCAATCGCCTGGTGCCGTCGCGGCTGGTGGCCGGGGTCATGCGGATCTACGACGATCGCCTCGAGCTGAGCGTACGCGACCAGGGCGAGGGCTTCGACCCGGACGACCTGCCCCATGCCTGCGATGGGATCGATCCCTTGGCCCATCTCGAGCGGCGGGAGCGGATGGGGCTGCGCGAAGGCGGATTTGGACTGCTGATCGCCCGGCGATTGGTCGACGAGCTTCGCCACGGCGATGGGGGTTCGGAGGCGACGCTCGTCATGCGTCTCGACACGGAGGCCCCGGCGTAGCCCGGGGGCACCCTGAGATGGCCGAGCCTCGCCCTCTGCTCCTGATCGTCGACGACGAAGTAGACAACCTCCGTTCGTTGCGCGACTTGTTCCGGCGGGAGTATCGGGTCGAAACGTTCAACCGAGCCAAGGACGCCCTGGCGACGCTCGAGGAGCTTGAGCCGCAGGTAGTGATGACCGACCAGCAGATGCCGGGTATGACCGGCGTCGAGTTTCTCCGCGAGGTCAGGCAGCGCTGGCCGGAAGCGACCCGGCTGTTGTTCACGGCGTACACCGACCTCCAGACGGTCATCGCGGCCATCAACCAGGGGCACGTCTTCCGGTACATTTCCAAGCCCTGGGACCCGGACGAGCTGGTCCTTACGGTCCGGCAGGCCTTTGAACGCAATGCGCTGCTGGTGGAGCGGCGTAAGCTGATCGCCGATCTTCAGGCCTCCAACGCGCGGCTGCTGGCATCGGACCGCCTCAAGTCGGCGTTTATCGAGGTCGCCAGCCATGAGCTGAATACGCCTGTGGCCGTGATTTTGGGCCTGGTCGAGCTTTGGTCGATGCAACAAGCCAACTCCTCGGACACCGCCGAGCGGGGCCGGATCGGCCGGATCCGGCGGGCGGCGATGCGGCTGGCCCGGACCGTCGAGCGAATGTTCCAGTTGCTCCATGCCGAGCGGCTCCAGCAACCGCTGAGCGTCGAACCGACCGAGCTCGAACCGCTGGTCCGCTCGGCTGTCGAGGAAGTCCGGCCGTTTTTGGAGGGACGCCGGCTGGCCGTCCACGTCGAGGTCGGGCCGGACCTCGGGTCGGCCGAGGTCGATCCCACCAAGGTCGCGGACATTTTGACCAATCTGGTGGTCAACGCCGTCCGGTTTACGCCCGACGGCGGAACGATTCGAATTCGCGCCGAGGCCGAGGGACCGGCCGCCGTCCGCTTTTCGGTCACCGATACTGGGATCGGGATCCCGGCCGAGGCGATTCCCCACCTCTTCGAGCCGTTTTTCACCGGCTACGACACCCATCGCCATTCCTCGGGCGACTTTGAGTTCGGCAAACGCGGTATCGGCCTCGGCCTCTGTCTGGTCAAACGCTTCGTCGACCTGCACGGCGGGCGGATCGACGTCGCCAGCCGGCCCGGAGAAGGTTCGACCTTCTCCGTGGTGATGCCGCGCGAACATCCTCGCCCGACCGTCCCGCAGGAGGTCGTCTGGTGAGCTAAGCTGATCGCCGCCGGCGATCCTTCGAAGATTAGAGAGAGCCTGCGCGTCCTCGGGCGAGCTCGGCTGGCCGCTACCGCTGGGCCGGCTCTAATCCTGAACCTGGCTCAAATAATCCGTCAGATACCGGTGGAAATTGGGAAACCCGTGAGCGTCCCAATCGCGCTCAATCGCTTCCTTGACTTCCCGGTTGTAGACCTGCAAGGCCTGAAACTCGGCCGCACCCGGGGTCCCCGGATCCAGGCGCTCGACCTGATCGTGGGTATTGACCGTCAGAAGATAGCCGACGCGGGTCCGCCACGACTGGATCTGCAACTTCATATGGGGATAGCGCTGGTTGCCGAGCCGAAGGGCGTAAATCGGCGCACGGCGGTCATCCCCGGCCGGGGGAATCGTCTCGAAGGGCGGCACGGTCAGCAAACCCGGAATCCCTCGCTCGACGGCCCAATGAAGCCGCCGCTGGACGGCTTCGGGCAACCGGCCGTCCGGATAGGCATGCCGGAGATAGATGGCCACCGCTTCGCGCAAGGCATCGAGAGTCAGGCCACGGAAAGAATCGTGCGATTCGGTCACGCGTCCCGACTCCCGGCGGACCGAGATTGGCACCGACAACAAAGGCAGCGCCTCCAATAAAAGTTTATTATTCAATCAGCGATCTTGAATGGCAACAGGCGGTCCGGGTGAGCGACGCGGCGGCGGACCGGACGCCATCACCTCGATCCCGCCCAGGCGGCTGACACTGCCCGGCGGGCGGCCCACCACGGCATCCTCCGAGTCCAGCCGCAAGCCGCCAGGTGGGTCAGCGGGACCGCGCCGGCCCGGGGCCGGCCGCCTCTATTGATGGGAACGGCGACGTGTCGGCGGCTGTGACGGGCTGTGCCCGGTTTTCAACGACTGACCCGCTCCAGGACGTCGATCGTTTCGCGGAGCGACTCGTCGTAGGGTTGCAGCTCGTAGGCCCGGCGGAAGGTCTGGAGGGCCTCGGCCATGCGTCCGAGTTCCAGATAGCACTTGGCCAGACCGGCCAGGGCGCCGGTGTGGAACGGATTGTGTTCGAGCGTCCGGCAGCAGTCGGCGGCGGCTTCTTCGTAGCGGCCGAGGTTGAAGTAGGCGATCGCTCGCTGGTTGTAGGCCTCGGCGAACCGGGGCGAACGCGCCACCAGCTCATCGGCCCGGCGGATCGCCTCGGCCGCCTGGTCGTCGTCCAGCAGCCGCGCAATCTGGTGCAGGGCCGCGACATTCTCCGGTGAATCGGCCCGGAACCAGACCGCCCAGAGGGCGCTCTGAGCCAACCGGCGCACGATTGGGTCGCGGTCGCGCAGCGCCCGGCTGAGCACCGGGTTGACCTCAAACGAGCCGATCAGCCCCAGCGCCACGACGGCCGCCCGACGCGCGTCATCCGAGCCTGTGGCCACCAACCGCGCCAGCGTTGCCTCCGAGTAGCGGGCGGCCACCCGGCGGCGAAACGCCTCGTCATCGCGATCCTGCAGGAACTGTTCCAGGTAGGCCACCAAAAGCGGCGACGTGGCGGGCTCGTGCATTGCGACACAACCTCCCTGCCGGTCCTCGGCCGGAGAGACCGCGCCGAGCCCGATTGGAGTCGTCAGGAAAGCAGTCCAGCCAGCAATCCAGCCGGCCCGTAAATGCGATCGCATCATGCCATACGGCTCCCGCCTCGCGAACCCCGACAGTCAACCCCATGGTCCGAAGACAGGGATCCACCGTCCCGGTGGAGATCGCGGCAGCCCGTCGAACGATTAGTCTATTCCAGCCCGCGTCGGCGACCAAGCAGGCCGCCGCCCGGCGTCGCCGCCAGGCAACAATCCGACGCCGTAGGCAAACAAAAGCCGGAGGCGGGGCCCTCCCGAATGCTCCCAGCATCCGGTCCCCGCCTCCGACCGGGACCATCGCCCCTCCCCAAGGCGATGGCTCGCCGCTCAGGATCTGTGTCGCAGGGCGTTGGCCGTCGGGCGGCTTCGCCCACCGACCAATGGGCCCGTTCCAACAGGAACCTAGGCTCAAACCCCGCGGCTGTCAAAACCTGGGCTGAGACCACGGCCGTTTCTCAGACCGGGTCGAGATCCAAGACTGACAGGGTCGGCACCCGCTGGGTTGTCCCGTCGGCCGACTCGATGATCAGTCCCGCACCCAGGTCGGCATCGGCGAGGCGTCCGGCCAGGGTTCCAGCCGGGGTCTGGAGCCGGACCAGCCGACCCAACGCCGACAGCCGGCTCCTCCAGGCCTCATTGAGCGCCCCCGGTCCCTGCTGGAGCGCGCGAAGATAGTGACGATCCAGCGCCTGGATCAGCGCCCGCGCAAGCTCCGAACGATCCAGCGGATCCCGGCCGGTCTCTAGCGCTAGCGATGTGGCCGTGGAGCGGATCGCGGATGGGAATTCGTCGGGCTGCTGGCAGACATTCAGGCCGATGCCAACGACGACGACCGCTCCCCGCTCGACCAGGACCCCGGCGACCTTCCGCGACCCGACCAGGACGTCGTTGGGCCACTTGATCCGGACTCGGCCAGGTTCGACCCCCGCGGCGGCGACGACCTCGGCAACCGCCACCGCGCCCAGAGCCGTCAGCCAAGGCAGGTCCGCCAGACGGGACGGCGGCCGCAGGGCCACCGACATCAGGATTGACCGCGCCACCGGGGCCGACCAGGAGCGGCCGCGCCGGCCCCGTCCGGCCGTTTGCTCCTCGGCCAGCACGACCAGGCCCTCGTTCCCAGACGTCGCCCCCAGGCGGGCAGCGAGGTCGTTGGTGCTTGTCAGACGGTTCCAGACCACAATCCGGCGGCCAATGATCACCGTGCCCAGCTCGTGCTCGATCTGATCCGGGCACAACCGGGACGCCGGCCCGACATAGGCGACACGGTCTCCGTCCAGCCAGGTCAGCCCGAACCCAAACGCCTGAAGCGTCCGAAGGTCGGCCAGGACCCGATCCCGGTTGGCTCCCAGTTCGCCGACCGCTTGCGGACCGGCGGCCGACCGCAGTTTCTCCAACAGCCGGATGTTCAGAGCCGGTTGCGTGCTCACGGGGACCGTCACAACAGATCCAGAGCGACGTCCAGCGCGGGGGCCGAATGGGTCAGAGCGCCCACGCTGATCCGATCCACGCCCGAACTGGCAATCGACCAGACCGACTCCAGGACAACGCCGCCCGAGACTTCCAACAGGACGCCCGGCGCCGACCGATCGCGGCGGCGCACCGCCTCGGCCAGCAGCGCGATCGGGAAGTTGTCGAGTAAAACCACATCCGGCCGGCAACGCAGCGCCTGATCGAGCTGATCGAGGCCGTCGACCTCAATCTCAATCATGGTCCCCGGTGGGACAGCCGCCCGCGCCGCCGCCACCGCGTTGGGGATTGGATCACCGCTGCCAGCCAGCCACGCTAGATGATTGTCCTTGATCAACACCGCGTCGTACAAGCCGAGGCGATGGTTCCGCCCGCCACCACACCGCACCGCGTACTTCTCCAGCGCCCGCCAGCCCGGCGTGGTTTTGCGGGTGTCCAGGATCACGGCGCGGGTTCCGCGGACTGCCTCGACATACCGCGCCGTCAGGGTCGCGATCCCCGAAAGCCGCTGCAGAAAATTGAGCGCCGTTCGCTCGAAGGCAAGCAGGCTGCGCACCAACCCCGAAACCCGCGCCAGGGTCATCCCCGGCACCACAGTCGCCCCGTCGCCGAGGCAATCCTCGAGCACGATACGTCCCGAAAACCAGCTTGCCAGAGCCGCCACCACCGGCATGCCCGATAATACCCCGCCAGCCCGCGCGACCATCCGCCCGGCTCCCTCGGCTGTCGCGGGAATGACCGCCCGCGCCGTGATGTCGCCCCGCTCGCCGAGGTCCTCGGCCATGGCCAGCTCGATCAGTCGCTCCGCGCATGCCTGCTCGGCCGGTCCAAACCCGAACCGCTCTCCCAGGTGCTCCATTCAGGCCTCCCGGCACGCGTCTCCGGCGCTTGTTGTCCCCGTCCGACCCGAATCCCAACGCCGCGACTCTTGAAGCCGGGATCGGCGCGGCTCGTCCGACGGGTCGCCTCGGACCGATTCCGGGCCGGTTGGTCGGGGACCGAGGTTTTGAGCGTAGTCAAACGGCCCCGGGGAGCGTCAAGCGGCCTGAGCGGGCCGGCTCGGGCACACCGCGAGAGCCGCCGCCGGCCGCCGCTGAGCTTGGCCGGTCGGGCCGACCCGGCGGCAGTCAGCCTAGGAGGTGATCCCCTTGGTCAGGTGCATGAAGGCCGTTTCGAGGTTGATCTCGTCTTCCTTGAACATCGTCAGCTCGAAACCCTCGGCGACCAGCCGCGCGGCGATCGGCCCGTGGCGATGAACGCCGTCCTTGAGCTTGACGACCAGCACCCCCTTGCGGTCCTGGACCGAGGCCACCTCGGGCTGCTTCTCCAGAAAGTCGCCCGCCTCGCGCTGGCGTTCGGCGACCGTGATGTTCAGCACCACTTCGGCCCGGACCTGCTTCATCACCTCGGCGACGTCGCCGTTGACGATCAGTTGCCCCTGCTCGATGATCCCGATCTTGTTGCAGATATCGGCCAGCTCGGGCAGGATGTGGCTTGAGACCATGATCGTCTTGCCCATCGAGCGCAGCTCCTTGAGCAAGCTGCGCATCTCGATGCGGGCGCGGGGGTCGAGGCCGCTGGCCGGCTCGTCGAGCAAGAGGACCTTGGGACTGTGCAGCAGTGTCCGCGCTAGCCCGAGCCGCTGGGTCATTCCCCGGGAGAGGCTCGTGACCAGCGCGTCGCGCTTGTAGGTCAGGTCGACCAGTTCCAGCACTTCCTCGCAAATTTTCTTCCGCGCCGGGCCTTTGATCCGGTAGGCCGAGGCAAAAAACTCAAGATATTCGATGACTTTCATGTCATCGTAGACCCCGAAGAAGTCGGGCATGTAGCCGACCACCCGGCGGATCTCCTGCGCGCCGTTGTAGATCGACTGGCCGCAGACGTAGGCTTCGCCGTACGTCGGGTTGAGCAGCGTGGCCAGGATCCGCATCGTGGTCGTCTTGCCGGCCCCGTTCGGCCCGATGAAGCCGTACACGTCGCCCTCGACGAGCTTGAGGGTCAGCTCCTTGAGGGCATAAAGCTGGCCGTACATCTTGGTCAGGCGAACCGTTTCGATCATGGCGGGCAAGGGGCTGATGGGCCGTGCTTAGTAGGCCGACGCCGGATCGGCCTCGAGCGGGAGGATCACACGAATCAGGGTGGATCGAGTCCAGAGCGGCTCGCCCGCGACGCCTTCCAGCGTCAGCTCGGCGGTCGGGGCGTCGATCTCGGCGACCAGAATCGGACGCCGCAGCTCGTTGGCGTGGGTGGTCAGGTCGAAGCTCCGCAGCAACGTGTTGGGGATCGCCTCAGCGCGGGAACCGAGCGCGTCGCGGAACAGGGCCGTGCGCAGCAGCTCTCGGCGGAGCGGCTCCGGCTCTTCGGTCTGTGGACCACGCCGTTCGGCGGCCTGGACCAGCCGCGACAAATAGCGCGAGGCGGCCTCCGAACGGGTCGGATCCACCCGGGCGATGCCCCGCGGGCGGATCGTTCCCAGGTCGTACGCATTGCGGCCGTAGAACAGGCGTGCATTGACCAGCGTGTGGTCCAGCAGGTTGCGGACCGAGCCGGCCACGCGGTCGCCGGCGACGGGCCGCAGGTCGGCGTCGATCAACCGCGCATCCGGGGCCAGGCCGGCCCAGCGTGCCGTCAGGCTCTTGGTGCTCCAGATCGGGATCCGGATTGACCCGAGGCGATCGAGCCGGCCTGGCGTCTCGTACGCTGCCCGGCGATTGCCGAGCGCCACCCGGCCCACTCCGGCCAGGCTGGCATCGGGCGGCCCAAACCAGCTCACGGTTGCCGACTGCCAGCTCGGCTCGTCTCCGGAGGCCCATTCCAACGCCCGTGGATGCACTGTGACCCGGTAGTCGAGATTGCCCGGGCTGAAGGCCGTCGTCCAGGCTCCGCCGCGCACAATCCCCCGGGCTTGATCCAGGTCGAGCAGCTCGATGGCGTTGACCCGGAGCCGGTCGCCCTTCAGATGGCGGGCCGCCGCAAACGCCGCCACACTCGTCGCAACAACCACCAGCGGAAACGTCAGCCAGGTCCACTCCATCCGCCGCAGCAGCCGCCGGAGCAGCAGATAGTCGAGCGGCCCGATCACGATCAGATACACGAAAATCAGCGACGCCACCAATCCAAACGGAACCAGCCGAACCCCCGGAAAGATCCCCAGCGCCTGATGGAGCCGAGCTCCCAGATCGGGATCGGCTTGCTGGATAATCGCCCCCCGGCCGCCTCCGACCAGCGTCCCGGTCGATTCGGCGGAGCGGCCCCGCAGATCCACCAGTCGATCCCAGACCAGCGTACGGTCCGGCCAGTCGGCAATCGGCGGCCGCGCCGCGTCCAGACCGAGGATCGTCACCCGTCCGAAGCCATAGCCACCGCGGACCACCAGGGGCGTCGCGGCGACTGCTGCCAGCGGCACCGCGGTCGCATCGGCCAGCTCGAGCCGGACCACCTCCAGCGGCGGCGGAATCGGCCGCGAGACCGTCCCCGCGAAACTCTCCAACGCCCCAAGGTCCGCAACCTCCGCCAACCTCAGCCTCCCCACTGGCCGGGCCGGCAACAGGTCGCCCAGCGCCGCCGCCGTCTCCCGCCAGTTGGCCCCCAACACCACGACCAGGTGGCCGCCTTGCGCCACCCAGGTCCGAAGCACGGTGACCGCCTCCGGCCGCATCCACGCGGCGGCTTCGGGATCGGCCGTCATCAACACGACCACCTCGACCCCATCCATGCCGAACCATTGGCTCGGCATCGAGTCGAGGCGGCCCACCGAGACCCCCGCCCCTTCCGACTGAAACTTGAACAGACCGGCCAGCTCGGCCAGCCCCGGCGCACGACCAGCCGCCAGGACAACCCGCTGCGACGCCTCCAGCGGCGGCTCAAGCGCGACCGCCAGCGGCCGGCCGACCAGCCGCCCCGCCTCATCCAGCAAGCGGACCTCAAGCCCCGGACGCGACGAACCGGGACGGACAAACGCCCCCACCTCCCTCGTCGCCCCAGCCGGCAAATCCACCGGAATCCGACTGGCGATCGGTAGATCGTCGTCGTCCGGGCAGGCCACTTCGAGCAGGCCGCGGAACGCTTGCCTTCCCCCTTCCAGCCGAACCCACACCGGCGCCCAGGAGCCAAGCCGAACCCGCCGCCGAACCACCGGCTCGGTTCCCGCGCCCGATGCCAGGACCGGTCGATCGCCGATCGGAAACCCGGCCACCACCTCCCGGATCGTCGGCCGTTCCGCTTGAGCCAGGGCTTCGGGCACAACCACCAGCCCCACCACGACGGCCGCCAGCCTTCGGATCACTCGGGTCCAGACGCGCTCAACAGTCGGCAGCATGAGAAATCGGCGGGGGCAGAGAGACCGGTCGGCCGCGGCCAGGCCGGAGAGGGCTCGGCAGAAGATCAGGGTTTCTCCGAAAGGTCGCAGAGACAGGGGGTCCGTTCGCAACCCGGGCAGCCGCCTCCATACTTGCGCTCAAAGGCGGACCCCAGGTCGATGCCCCGGAGGTTGGCCAGCGTCGCCAGCCAGGCCAGTACATCGGCCATTTCCGCGGCTAGCTCTGCGTCGTCGCCCGATCGGAGGGCCGCGGCCAGCTCGCCCACCTCGGCACTGAACCAAAGAAACGTCGCCGTCTCGCCCCGGGCGGCGTCCTTGGCTCCATACGTCGCGCGAATCCGCCGCTGCACCTCGTCCAGGGTTAATCCACCACCTTCGGACAAAACCATGCGTCGAATCTTATCCCCGAAGCGATCCGGTTGCCAACCGGCATCAGCCGATAGCTTCCGGGCGCTTCCGAGTGCTAGCATGAGTCTGCCGTCAGAGCCGCTCCGAAGTACTCCGGGACCTGGGGGAGCGATGGCCGCTCGCGAGCCGGCATACCGCATCGTGGTTTTCGACACCATCGACAACCCCGAACCGGTCCGCGAATGGCTCGTCCGGAATTTCGCCCTGCACCCGACCGACGCCGCCCGCTGGGTCGCCCGCATGCCCGGCGTCTCTGAGCTCCGGCTCGACGAACGAACCGCCCGCGACCTGATCGACGGCCTCTACGAACTTGAAATCGCCGCCGAGGCCCGCCGCGAGGACAACCTTCCCAGCCTCGCCCCAGCCGTCGTGCCCCACACCATCGCCTGCCGGGATCAGGGCTTTCTGATTAGCGGCCTCCGCGGCGAGCCGACTCACTGGATCCCCTGGGACAAAGTCGAGGTCATCGACGCCGGCCTGATCACCCAGCCCGACGAACTCCGCGCCATCGTTCCCCCCGGCTGGGTCACCGCGCTCCGCAACGGTCTCAACGCCCTCTTGCGACGGCCCAGCCTGATCGCCCGCCGCGAGCGGTCGATCCGGATCGTGCGCGACCCGGTCGGCGAAATCGTCCTGGTCCGCCGCGACCCCACCCGCGCCTTCCGGCTCGTCGAAAACGCCCTCAACTACGCCTACCTCGGCGACCGCTTGCGGCCCTCGGCTTCGGAGAATTTTCCGCTCTTGCTCGACGACCTCTGCACCCACGCCCAGACGGCCTCGCTCGCGCCCTCAACCCGTGCCTTCCGCGAGGGCCGCCCGGCCGAAGAGTACACCTTCAGCTCATCCCAGGCCTTGCTCGACGACGCCTTAGTCCGCCTCTTGTGGCGCTGGTATCGCCGCGACCGCGACGAAGACCTCCGCGCCAAACGCGCTGGGGACTCCTGAACCCTAACCCGGAGATCTTTCCACCGCACCGCCGCAACCGGCGCGAAAAACAAAACCAGAGCAGCCGGTCCCCCTCGTTCATCCCGTGCTCCCGCAAACGGCAGGCGGCAACCCACGCCCTGCTCCGCGGTCCGCGGCGCGGAAGCCCATCTTTTCAACATAGACGCGCCAGCGACGCCCGCATGCCATTATGGATCCCATGCCGACGCCGCTGGCCCGCCACTCTGCCGACGCCCGTCAACTCAACGCTCGGCCGCCCGCCGGGGTCGATAGTGAATCTCCATCGACTTGACCCACTCCCCGCCGGTCATCTCACCCTTCATGTAAAAGGTGGTCACTCGAGTGCCGTCCGGGTTGTGCTTCGAGACGTTCTTCATCTGCGCCTTGGTCCCGTCCGGCCCGGTCGTCTCGCCGGTCAAGGTCAGCTCGCCGGACTTCTCGTCATGGGTCCCTTCGAGGATCGTCGGCGAGGTCGTGAACGTATCGACCCAGGTGATCACAAACCGCCGCTTGAGCGGGTCGTACCCGTACTGGCCATGACCCTTGAACGGCAGTCCCCCCACCTCCCCCTCAAACGCCGAGATCAACCACAGATCGCCGAGCATTGTGTTGGTCTCAACGCCCTTGGACTCAACCGGATCGCCGGGACCCATCCACACTTTGATCGTCGCATCCCAGGTGCCCAGATCCTTCTTGAGCAGCCCGTGCTCCGGCGTTGGCCGGGGCAGCTCCATCTCCTGCGCTGAGGCCGTTGGAACCCAAGTCGCCAAGACCACCCACAACCAACCCGCCCCACGCCCGCCGACGCGAACTGGCCGCATCACCGCTCTCCTTTACGAGAAGGAAATCTATACAAACGATCAGATATCCGCGTCTGAAGCATGCCCCAAGCGGTTGGCCCTGGCAAGAGAAATCTTTCCGAAATCGCAAGGTCGCGCCGCGACTTGGCGCGAGCGGGGGACCTCGGCCGGGGGCCAGGACCTGGCCGTTGCCCGCTTGAGCGGATGTCGCGGGGCGGTCGAGCGTGGGCCGAGCGGCCTGGGCGGTCTGCCGGCGGATCGCCGGGTCCCGAGGGGTTCGGCTCGGGATGGGCGGGCAGGTACGAGACTCGTTGCGCGTGTCCTGGTCCGGGCCCTATGAGTGATCGGACGCCGGTGTTGGGTCTGCTCGGGGCGTGGCCCCCAAGCATCATCCGGCGCTTCGGTTCACCTTTACGGTCCCATGCCAACTTTCTAGAGTAGTTTGAAACATTCAGGTCCTCGGCCGAGGGCCGATCGAGCGCGGCTACGCTGCCGGGCGTTCCGCGGTCACGCATTCCTCACGACGGAGCCGAGAGCCGTGGGTGAAGATCGCTACCTGTTCACCAGCGAGTCGGTATCGATGGGCCACCCGGACAAGGTGGCCGATCAGATCAGCGATGCGGTGCTGGACTTCTGCCTGACCCACGACCCGACGAGCCGCGTGGCCTGCGAGACCCTCGTCACGACCGACCTGGCGATTGTGGCCGGCGAGATCACGACCCAGGCTCCGCTGACGCGCCGGGCGGTCGATACCCTGGTGCGGGAAGTCATCCGCGAGATCGGATACACCGACCCGGAGATCGGCTTCGCGGCCGACACCTGCCAGATCGACTGCCGGATTCACACCCAGTCGCCTCATATTGCGATGGGCGTCGACGTCGGCGGCGCGGGCGACCAGGGCATGATGTTCGGCTTTGCCTGCGACGAAACCCCTGACCTGATGCCGTTGCCGATCGACCTGGCGCATCGTCTGGTCCTTGAGCATGCTCGGCTGCGGCAATCGGGCGCGATCGGGTTTCTCCGGCCTGATGCCAAGAGCCAGGTCACCGTCGAGTATACGCCCGACGGTTCCCCTCACCGAATTCATACGATCGTCCTCTCGACCCAGCACGACCGGTCCGTGGTCACCGAGTCCGGAGGTCGGGAATGGTTTCGCGACGAGGCCCGCCGCGAGCTGATCGAGCGGCTGATCCGCCCCACGCTCGAGGCTGCCCGCGGCGACCTGGTCCGCGGCAAGCTCGTGCTGGTAACGCCCGAGGATCCCTACCGGGACTTCGGCCCCGACGACACCCGCTGCTTCATCAACCCGACCGGCTGCTTCCTGACCGGCGGACCTCATGGCGACTGCGGTCTGACCGGTCGCAAAATTATTGTCGACACGTATGGCGGCCGGGGCCGTCATGGTGGCGGCGCCTTCAGCGGCAAGGATCCGACCAAGGTCGATCGGTCCGCCGCCTATATGGCCCGCTACGTCGCCAAAAACCTGGTCGCTGCCGGGCTGGCGCGCCAGGTCGAGGTCCAGGTCAGCTACGCGATCGGCGTCGCCGAGCCGACCAGCGTCTTGGTCAACACCTTCGGCACGGGCGTCGTTCCCGATGCGCTCATCGGTGAGCTGGTGCGCGAGCACTTCCCGCTCACCCCGTCCGGGATTATCGACTATCTGGGACTGCGTCGGCCGATTTACCGACCCACGGCGGCCGGCGGCCACTTCGGCCGTTCCGACGCCGGCTTCCCCTGGGAACAAACCGACAAGGCCGACGTGCTCCGCCGCGCCGCTCGCCTGACCGCGGTGGCCTGAGGCGTACCCTCCGCGACCCTTCGCGGAGCAACCGCCGGATCGCTGCTCGATGCCCGGGCCGCTGCGCGGAGGCGATGCCGCGCGAAGATCCTTTCCACCTGGCCGCACCGCCTGCCTAGAATACAATCATAGAGGTGTGCGACCGGCGGCGACTGGTCGCGATCCGTCGACCTTGCTCGCGGGAGGCCGCGGTCATGTACGCTCGGATCGCTGCTTGGGCCTTGTCAGGGGGGATCATTGCCGTGACCACGGCTGCCAGCGCTCAGGAACCGCGACCGGAGCCCGATCGTCCCGGCAGCGCGGCTGCCTCCGACGCCTCGGTCTCGTCCCAGACTCCCGCTGCCGGCGACAAGCTGATCCTCAGCGACGCCGAATGGCGCCGGCGCCTGACGCCAATCCAATATTGGGTCACCCGCCAGAAGGGGACCGAGCAGCCCTGGACCGGAAAGTATTCTCGCGGCCGCCACAAGGGGATCTTTCACTGCGTCGGCTGCGACGCTCCGCTCTTCAGCTCGACGCACAAGTTTGAGTCGGGCACGGGCTGGCCCAGTTTCTGGCAGCCGGTCCGTCCGGATGCCCTGGCCACCGCCCCGGACTATACCGGACCGGAGTATCGGGTCGAGGTCTTGTGTGCGCGCTGCGATGCCCATCTCGGCCACGTCTTCCCCGACGGCCCTCCGCCAACTGGGCTTCGCTTCTGCATCAACTCCGTGGCTCTCAAGCTACAGCCGTTCCCGGCTCCCAAGCCGACTGATTCCCGCGTGTCGGCCCGGCCACAGGCTGGTCCGGGCGGCTCGGGGAACGCAACCGCCGCCGGCGATCAGGTATCCCCAAACCAATCGGCTCCCGCTGACCCGCCCTCGGCCCGAAAGGCCGATCATGAACACTGAAACCGGCGCGCCGAAGCTGGCGGGCATGAACTATCAGGTCGAGGCGATCGTCCACAGCACAGGTCCATCGACCGTCATGCTGGTCAGTGACCCCAAGTCGCTGAGCAAGCGATACGTCGTCAAAGTCATCAAACGCGACGACCCCAAGGCCGACGGCCTGCTGGCCCGGGCCCAGGCGGCCGTCGAGGCCTCAGCTCGACTGAATCACCCAGGTGCCCTGCGATATCACGACTATCGGCCCGTCAAACACTTCTTCAAGCTAGTCCGCGGCGAACTGCTGATGGAGTACGTCGAGGGGAAGCCGCTCGATCAGCTCCCGGGTCTGGCGGTCGGGCCGGCGATTCTGATCACTCGCCAGATCGCCCACGCCCTGGCTCACATGCACCGCCGCAAAGTCCTCCACGGCGACCTCCAGCCCGGCCACGTCCTGCTCTCCCGCACCGGCCAGGTCAAACTTCTCAACTACGGTCTGCCGGGTGTGGCCCCGGATCTCCGACCGGCTCCCGCGCGGGCCTACGCTGCGCCCGAAGTGGTTCGCGAGAATCGGTTCCTCGAAGCCTCGGACGTCTATAGCCTGGGCGCCATCCTGTACCAGATTCTGACCGGCAAGCCGTTCGCTTCTCCCAAGACCAAGTCCGGCGAGGACGAGGCGCTCAAGATGCCCAACCCCGCCGCGCTCAACCCCAAGATCCCACCCACGCTCGGCAATCTGGTCGTCTCTTGCCTCCATCGCCACGCGCCCCGACGGCCGCCCAGCCCCTACGACGTCCTCCAGCAATTGGAGCCGCTGGTCGAGCAGCTCCAGCTCGACGACGAACAACTCGCCGGACTGGCCGCCGCCGACCCGCGCTGAGCTGCTCTGGCCTGCGCCCTCAGCCGATCCCACCTCCGTCGGCAAACGCCTTGCCCCCGATGAATCGCCCCAGTAGCCAAGCCCGGCGCAAGCCATGCCGGACTCGGCTCCTGCCCGAGGACTAACCACGCTCCGGCGCACGACGTGGGCACCGCGCTGCGGCTCCGTGTACACTTGCGGCTTGAGTCGCCGGGCCAGGAGTGTCGCATGGACTTGGTGGATCGCGCGTCGGCAGCTTACGTCGAGGAATATGGCGGCCCCCCGCACCGGGTCGCACAAGCACCCGGGCGGGTCGAACTGCTGGGCAATCACACGGACTATAACGGCGGCCTGGTCCTGAGCGCGGGCATCGACCGCCACACGGTGGTCGCCGCAGGCCCGCGAACCGATCGGCTCGCCTGCCTGTTCAGCCTCGACCTCGCTGCGCGCGACCAGTTCCACGTCGATCATCAGGCCAGCTTCGACGCGGCCTGGACCCGCTACCCGCGCGGCGTCGTCTGGGCCTTGCGGGAGCGGTTCGGGCCGTTACGCTCGGGCTTCAACGCCGTGATCCTCGGCGACGTCCCCCAAGGAGCCGGCTTGTCGAGTTCGGCCAGCCTTGAGGCCGCCCTGGCCTGGGCCTGCCTCGGCCTGGGCCTGATTGACCTACCGATCAACGACTCGACCCGCATGGACCTGGCCCGGACGCTCCAGCGGGCTGAGAACGTCTACGTCGGTGTCGCCTGCGGCCTGCTCGACCAGTTTTCGACCCTTTTTGCCGCCGCCGATTCGGCCTTGATGCTCGACTGCGCCAACGGCCACTGGGAGCGGCTGCCGCTGGTCGATGACCAAGGCTTGGCCCCGGCCATCGTCGTCTGCGACTCGCGCACCAGCCGCCGCCTGGCAGACGGCATGTACAACCGTCGCCGAACCGAATGCGAGACCGTGCTCGACCACTACCGCCAACTCCGCGGCAACTCGTTGCGCTGGCTGCGCGATCTCCGCCTCGAAGACCTGGAACGCGACTGGCTAGCGCTCGACCCGGTGGGCCGGCGGCGAGCACGCCACGTCCTGACCGAAAATCAACGGGTCGAGGCCGGCAGGGACGCCCTGCAGCGCGCCGACCTGAAAACGTTCGGCCGCTTGATGTCCGAATCCCACGAGTCCAGCCGGCTGGACTTCGAGAACAGCAGCGAGGGCCTCGATCGCCTGATCGAGGCGGCCCGCGAGGCCCCCGGATTCCTCGGTGGCAAACTCTCCGGCGCTGGCTGGGCCGGTTGCACCGTCAATCTGGTCCAAGCCGCGGCCGCCGCTGACTTCGCTTCCGCTGTCCGCGACGGCGTGCTCCGCCGGGGCGGGCCGGAGCCACGCCTCTACGTCTGCCGCCCCGCTCCAGGTGCTGGCATTCTCGAGCCACGCTGAGTGTCAAACCGCCGTTTGCCAGCCGTCGCGCATCGTTGACCACCGACCCCCGCTGGGCGAGTCTCCAACCCAGTCCCACGCCGATCCGCCGCCGGCCTACGCTCGGATCACCCGCGCCCGAATCAGCCTGCACGCAACCAGGCCGCCGCATCCAGCGCGTGGTATGTCAAGATCAGGTCGACCCCGGCACGCTTCATCCCCGTCAGGAGCTCAAGGACCACTCGCCGCTCGTCGATCCACCCCCGCTCGGCGGCCGCCTTGACCATCGCGTACTCCCCCGAGACGTTGTACGCCGCCAGCGGTACGCCAAACCGCTCCTTGATCCGCCGGGCCACGTCCAGGTAGGCCATTGCCGGCTTGACCATCACCAGATCCGCCCCCTCAGCCAGATCCAGGGCAACTTCGCGCAGGGCCTCGTCTGAGTTCGCCGGATCCATCTGATAGCCGCGTCGATCTCCGAATGCTGGCGCACTTTCGGCCGCTTCCCGAAACGGCCCGTAAAACGCGCTGGCGTACTTGGCCGCATACGAGAGGATCGGCAGCGACGCATAGCCCGCCGCGTCCAACGCCCGGCGGATCGCGCCCACCATCCCGTCCATCATCCCTGACGGCGCGATCACATCCGCCCCGGCCCGCGCATGGCTGACCGCCTGTTGGCCCAGCAGCGCAAGCGTCGCGTCATTGTCCACGTCCCGCCGCCCACCCTCGTCACGCAGCGGCCCGCAGTGGCCGTGATCCGTATATTCGCAGAAACAGAGATCTGTAATCACCAGCAACCCCGGTGCACGCCGGCGGATCGCCCGCACCGCCTCCTGAACAATCCCCTGGTCGTCCAGCGCCACTCGCCCCTCCGGATCCTTGCACTCCGGAATCCCGAACAGGAGCACCGCGCGAATCCCCGCCTCGACGACCCGGTCGATCGCCACCGTCAGCCGATCGAGCGAATACTGATACTGTCCGGGCATCGACCCGATCTCCCGCTCCAGGTTGCGGCCGTGATACACGAAGATCGGGTAGACCAGGTCATGGATCGTCAGAGTGTGCTCACGCACCAGGTCCCGTAGCGCGGCATGACCCCGCAGACGACGAAGACGTTGCGCCGGGAAGCCGGCCAGGACGAACTGTTCCATCCGATCACCGCACCCGTGGGGTTGCTCGCTCCAGACTTCCCCGAGCTTACCGCAGCCACCGACCGGTCGGCGAGGGCCAGGCCGCTCCTCCCCCCCGCCGGGCCATGCCTGTCCTGTGTTGCTCCGCCGCGCATCGCCGCGCGGGGCGGACTGGGCGTACAATGCCGATTGTGCTCGATCCGCCCGTCGAATCGCAGAGGCGTTCATGCGTGAGGCATTTTCGAAAGTCGAGGAGGGTTTGGAAGCGCTCGCGGCCGGCCGGATGGTCATCGTCGTCGATGACGAGGAACGCGAGAACGAAGGCGACTTCGTCGCGGCCGCCGAGGCGATCACGCCCGAAATGGTCGAATTTATGATCACCCACGGCCGCGGCCTGGTCTGCCTGGCGCTGATGCCCGAGCTGGCCAACCGCCTCGGCCTGACCATGATGGTCGACCAGAACACCGCTCCCCATCAGACTCCCTTTACCGTTCCCGTCGACCACCGCGACTGCAAGACGGGCATCACCGCCGAAGAGCGAGCCCGGACCATCCGCGCCATCATCGACCCTGCGACCAAACCCACAGACCTGGTCCGGCCCGGCCACGTCTTCCCGCTCGTGGCCAAGGAAGGCGGCGTCCTCCGCCGCGCAGGCCACACGGAGGCCACCGTCGACCTCTGCCGCCTTGCCGGCCTTAAACCCGCCGGTGTCCTCTGCGAAATCCTGGAGGGAACCGGCCGCGCCAGCCGTCAGCGGCTCCAGGCCATGTCCGCCGAATTTGGCCTCCCGATCCTCTCGATCGAGGCCCTGATCCGCTATCGCCGCCGCCGCGAGCGGCTCGTCCATCGCCTGGCCGAGGCCAACCTGCCTACCCGCTACGGCCGCGGTCGGATCATCGCCTACGCCGTCGACCACGAGCCAGGCCACAATCCGATCGCCTTCGTCATGGGCGACCTGGCCAGTGTCCCGGCCCCGCTGGTCCGAATCCACTCGTCCTGCTTCACCGGCGACCTGCTCGAATCGCTCCGCTGCGACTGCGGCGACCAGCTCCATCTGGCCCTCGACAAAATCGGACTTGAGGGCGTCGGCGCCTTGATCTACCTGCCCCAGGAGGGCCGCGGGATCGGACTGATCGAAAAGATCCGCGCCTACCGTCTTCAGGACGAAGGCCTGGACACCGTCGAAGCCAACCTGGCCCTCGGCTTCCGCGCCGATCTGCGCGACTACGGGATCGGCCTCCAGATCCTCAAAGACCTCGGCCTGTCCCAGGTCCGGCTGCTCACCAACAACCCCAAGAAGACGGATGCCTTCGTCTACGACGGCTACGATCTTCAGGTCGTCGAGCAAGTCCCCCTGATCGCTCCCGCCGAGGCCGACCGCCGCCGCTACCTGGCCGCCAAACGCGATAAGCTCGGCCACCTCCTCCCCGCCGACGACCTCAACCGAACAGCCTCCTGAACGGGCCAAGCCGCGCCTCTCCGCACCTCCGGTCTACCCTGTCGCCAGGGCGATCCGCCCCGTCCCGCTCACGGCTTCCCCCTCGGCGGGCACCCTGACGCGGCCCACTCGACGGCCCATCCCCGCGTCGGTCCGGGGCGGCCGATCCCGCGTTGACAGGCCCACCGGCTACGGCTAAAGTCCCGCCCGCACGTCGCGATCGTCAGCCGCGGCCTCGACGCCCAGGCAGACCCGCGCGGCGGTCTGAAACCGCCCCTACGAGACGACACCCCCACGCCCGCCGTATCGGTTCCGCTGCCGCGCCGGGCAGTCGGCTGGCGATCCTCGCGTCCGCGCGGGCGGCCCCACGGACGGGGCCTTGCATTCCGGCGGCCGCGCCTGTCGACGGGCGAGGGGCAGTCATGGACGATCACCCCGCCGGTCCGGCGAGCCCGGGGCCCCGGATGCCCTCGCTCTCGGTCATCATCCCCGTTCGCAACGGCGGCGCTGACTTCGAGCGGGTCCTCCGGGGCCTCCGCGCCTTCAGCCCGACCGATCTCGAACTGGTCGTCGTCGACGACGGCTCCCAGGACGATTCCGCGGCCATCGCCGCACGTCACGGCGCCCTGGTCATCCGCCACGACCGCCCCCTCGGTCCGGCCGCCTCCCGCAACGCCGGAGCCCGCGCCGCCTCTGCTCCCTTGCTGTTCTTCCTCGACGCCGACGTCCTCGTCCACCCCGACACCATCACCCGCCTCCTGGCCCACTTCGCCGCTAACCCCGACCTGACCGCACTCTTCGGCTCTTACGACGACACCCCCGCCGCCCCCGGTCTCGTCAGTCAGTTCCGAAACCTCCTACACCACTACGTCCATCAGTCCGGCCACTTCGTCACCGACGCACGCCCCGCCCACACCTTCTGGACCGGCTGCGGCGCCATCCGCCGCGACACCTTCCTGGCCTTGGGCGGCTTCGACCCCCGTCTCTATCGTCAGCCGGCCATCGAAGACATCGAGCTCGGCTACCGGCTCACCCGCGCCGGCTACCGGATCGCGCTGGCCCGCGACGTTCAGGTCACTCACCTCAAACGCTGGACCTTTACCTCGATGGTCCGCACCGACCTGCTCCACCGTGGCATCCCCTGGATGCTCCTGATCCTCCGGACCCACATCCGCGAAACCGATCTCAACGTCTCCCCCATTCAGCGCGCCAGTGTCCTGGCCATCGGTCTGGCGCTCCTGGCCGCCATGGCCAGCCCCTTCACCTCCCAAACGGTCCCCGCCGTCTTCGCCTGCCTGATCCTCGCCATCCTGCTCAACGCCCCGTTTTACCACTTCCTGGCCACGCGCCGCGGCCCCGGCTTCGCCCTGGCCTCGATCCCCTTGCACTGGACCTATTTCATCTGCTGCGGTATCTCGGTGATCGCTGCTTGCATCCTCCAGCTCGTGCTGCCCGAACCTTCCGTTCATTCCGCACACCCGCGCGTCCCTCCCCCCAAGTCGCTGCTGCGGAGTCGCCGCCGATGGACCCGCAATCGCTAAGCTCCGCACCCGTCGTCGTCGCCCGCCATCATCGCCGCCGCGGCGCCGTCGCCCAGGCCTGGGCCGTGCTCGCTCCGCACCTCGCCGCGGCCATGCGCCCCACCGCCCTGATCCATACCACCAGCCATCGCCGCCAGCCCACCCACCCCGACACCCTCTCAGCCACCTTCGACGCCCTGCTCGCCGCCGGCGCTGAGCAGATCGACGTCCTGGCCGACTCCCACGACCACGCCCAACGCCTCTATGCCGCTGAAACCTGGGGCCGCCCCGTCCGACTCATCGACCGCCGCCACCTCGCTCAGTCCCACTCCCCAACGGATGTCTGCCGCGTCCTCCTGGTCCACCCGGGCGCTCCGCTCCCGGCTCTGCCCCTGCCGGCGTTTTATCTGATCGACGCCTACCCCACGCGCCACCGCCGCATCATCGCCGGCACCGACGCCGCCGCGGTCAGTCAGGTCGCGTCCGCAGTTAAACCGCTGAAAAACCTTCCGTTCGAAGTCCACGAGGCCATCGAGCAGCCCATCGTCCGGACGGCGCTCCGATCCCATCTGCTCCGGGACCGCCTCCACCGCCCTGGAGCACGGTCCACCTCGACCCCCTGAACGTACTCCACCCGGCCCCGCCCGCTCCGCCCGTACGGACTTCCAAATCCTTGTCCCAGTCCCCACGGATGGCAGAACCGATGCACATCGGAATCGACGGGGCCTGCCTGGCCAACCGGCGCGGCTTTGGGCGCTTCACCCGTGAGCTGCTCGCCGCACTCAGCAGAATCCGCTCCCGCCACCGCTTCACCATCCTCGTCGACAGCCACGCGCTGGCCTCCGGTCAGGCCGCCGTCCCTGACGGTTTCGACCCCTTGGTCGTTCCGGTACGCCAGGCCCCGACTCAGGCGGCCTCGGCCGAAGGCCGCCGTTCGCTGGCCGACCTCTTCGCCTTCAGCCGCGCCGCCGCCGCCGCCCGGCTCGACTGCCTCTATCTCCCGTCCACCTACACCGCCTTCCCCGTCTGGAACGTCCGACACCTGGTCGTCACCGTCCACGATACCATGCCCCTGTCGCATCCCGAGCTGATCTTCCGCCACGGCCGCGGTCGCCTGGCCTGGCGGATCAAGGAAGCCTACGCCGTTCACCGCGCTCGCCGCGTGGTCACTCTGTCGCACGCTTCACGTCGAGATATCATCAAATATTATCATATACGCAACGAACGGCTTCGCGTTATCCCCGAGGCCGCCTCCCCGGTCTTCCGGCCGCTCGACCCGGCCGATCACGCCCAAGCCCCGGCCGTCCTGTCCCGCTACGGCATCCCCGCCGACGGACCGTTCCTGCTCTACGTCGGCGGCTTCAGCCCCCATAAGAATCTTCTGCGCCTCATCGACGCCTTTGCGCAGCTCGATGATCCCACGGCACCCCTGGTCCTGGTCGGCGACCTCCACGACGTCTTCAACACCCACGTCCCCGAACTCCGCGCGCGGGTCGAGCGCTGGAACCTCGGCCCCCGCGTCATCTGGACCGGCTATGTCGCCGACGACGACCTCCGCATCCTCTACGCCCGGGCCTGCGCCTTGGTCCTGCCCTCGCTGATCGAGGGATTCGGACTGCCGGCCATCGAGGCCATGGCCTGCGGAACGCCGGTTGCCTACGCCGACACGGCCTCGCTGCCCGAGGTGGTCGGAGAGGCCGGCCTGGGTTTCGACCCCGCTTCGGTGAGCCAGATCGCGGCCGCGCTGAATCGCCTGCTGACCGATCGGCCGCTCCGTGCCGAGCTGGCAGGCCGTGCCCTGGCTCGCGCCCAGCGGTTCACCTGGTCGGCCGCCGCTCAAGCCCTGCTGACCGTCTTCGACGAACTCGAGGATCAGACCCGCGGACCTGCCTCACGAATCGTCGCATCCACCGATCCAAACCGCTCGAAGTTCTCCCGAAACCGGCGGGCCAACTCCCGCACCCTGGCGTCGTAAGCCTCCGGGTCGCGCCACATCCCCCGGGCATCGAGGAGCCAGTCCGGCACGTTTGGGCACCGCGTCGGATACTCAAGTCTGAAGATCGGATCCCGCGCGTACGGCGCGTTCCGCAATTCTCCGGACAGAATCGCCTCAACCAGCGTTCGGCTATAACTCAGACTGATCCGCTGCCCCACCCCATACGGGCCGCCCACCCAACCGGTGTTGACGAGCCAGGCCCCGGTCTGGTGTTGCCGCATCTTCTGGCCGAGCATCTCGGCGTAACGCTGTGGTGGCAGCGTCATAAACGGCGCTCCAAAGCACGCACTAAAGACCGCCTCCGGGTCCGCCCCCAATCCCCGCTCGGTCCCGGCCACCCGTGCCGTGTAGCCCGAAAGGAAATGGTACATCGCCTGCTCCGGCCGCAACCGGGCAACCGGCGGCAGCACCCCAAACGCATCGCAGGTCAGAAAAACAATCTGCTCCGGATGCCCACCCCGCGAGCCGGGAACAAAATTCGGAATAAACTCGATTGGATATGCCGCCCGCGTATTCTCGGTCAGCGATGCGTCGGCAAAATCGGGCGTCCGGGTCTTCTCGTCCACCACCACATTCTCGAGCACCGTCCCAAACCGGATCGCCTGATAGATCTCCGGCTCGTTGAGCCGATTCAGGCGGATGCACTTCGCATAACAACCGCCCTCGAAGTTGAACACCCCGTTTGCGCCCCACCCATGCTCGTCGTCGCCAATCAGATGCCGCAGAGGATCGGCCGATAGCGTCGTCTTCCCCGTCCCCGACAATCCAAAGAAAACCGCCACATCGCCACGCACCCCCACATTCGCCGAACAGTGCATCGGCAGCACACCCACCCGCGGCAGCCAGGTGTTCAACACACTGAAGACACTCTTTTTGATTTCGCCCGCATACAACGTCCCGCCAATCAGCACCCGCCCGCGTGCAAAGTTGGCGATGATGAAGACCTCGCTCCGAGTCCCGTCACGCTCTGGAATCGCCGCAAAATCCGGCGCTGCCAGGATCGTCAACCGCGGCCGGTGCTCTGTCAGTTCCTCACGCGTCGGCTCGACAAACAACTGCCGCGCAAACAACGCATGGTACGCCCGCTCACAAATCACCCGGATCGGCAGCCGATGCTCCGGATCCGTCCCCGCGAACGCATCCTCCACAAACAATTCCCGCTCTGACAGGTGCCGGATCACCCGCGCTTCCAACGCCTCGTAGCCCGACGGCTCAAACGGCTGATTCACCGGCCCCCAGTCAATCTCCGCCTCCACCGACGGCTCACGCACCAGAAACCGGTCCCGCGGCGAGCGGCCCGTATACTTTCCCGTCCGAAAGACCAAAGCTCCCTGATCCGTCAGTTGTCCCTCGCCGCGCCGCAACGCATGCTCGACCAGCATCGCGAGCGGCAGGTTGAAGTGAACGGCTTGCGCCGGCTCCAGCCCCTCGACCCCGATGGTCCGTTCCGTCATCGTCCCACCGCCGTTCTTCTGATCCGTGAATGAGAGACTCAGGCCGCCTCGACACGCCCTCCACCCCGCCCCACCGTCAGCCGAAAGCATGCTCGCCGTACTCCGCCGGCGTCAAGCCACGCCCCTCGCATCGACCACAGCCACGGATCGACCGCATTCTCCCACTCGGGGACCGCCCGTTCCACCTCACGCGCCTCCGGCTGCCATCGTCCCCCGGCGCGCTTACCAACCTGCCGAACCCGGCTCGCCCTTAAACGGCCCCACCACGTCGGCCGTGATCCACCCACCGTAAAACCCCCCAGGCTGCGGCGTCACCCGTTCCTCGTCCACATAACAAGCATCCATCCGACCGGCATAGACCGCCACGTAATCCCGAATCGCCTCAAATCCCGACTTGGGCGCCGGGTACGACCAGGCCGCCGCCTCGGCTCGCCGCGAGCCCGCGACCACATCAAAATAGCGGGCGCGTCCCTTCCACTCGCAGAACGACCCCCGCGCCTGCGGTTGCAAAACCCCGGGCCGAAAGTCTCCAGGAGGAATGTAGTACACCGGCGGGTGCGACGTCTCGAGCACACGGATCGCACGCTCGGTCTCGGCGATCACCTGCCCCCCAAACTCGATCCGAATCCGCCGCTGGCTCGCCTCCACCCGAGGCGGCCGAGGATAATCCCAGACCGACTCCTGCCCTGGTCCTGGCTCAATCCGCTTCGGTCGCATCAGACCCTCGTCTCGACCTCTCCACCAACTCCGACTCCACACACTCTCCACTCGCTTTTTGTACGCCCATCAGCCCGATCGTCGACCCCCCCCAATCTCCCCCAAACGCATCCGACCCAGCCTGGCTCGGGCTTGCTTACGGCTTTCCGCCACCTTCAGACGTCCAGACCGATCGATCGCATTAAGGCTAGCGCATTGGAGTGATCGACCACGCCGGGGCGCATCCGATAGTCGAACACCAGGCGGCCGTTCTCAAACCGATCCGCGAAGTGGACGTTGGCGATTTCTCCCGGTCGCTGATCCGCGATCTCGGTCAGACTCAAGTCATGGGTCGTGACCAGCCCGATGGCCCCCCGCGCCATCAGCCCGCGGATCACCGCCTCGGCCCCAATCCGGCGATCGTGGGAGTTGGTCCCCGCCAACACTTCGTCGAGGAGGAAGAGCAGGGGAGGGCAGCCGCCCGCGCGGTCCAGCATCGTCCGCAATCGGAGGATCTCCGCGTAGAACCGCGACCGCCCCGCCTGGAGCGAGTCCTGCACCCGCAAGCTCGCGCCGACGGCAAGCGGCGTCAGCCGCAGCGCCCGCGCACGCACCGTCCCGCCCGCCTGCGCCAGCACCACCGCCAGCCCGACGGCACGCAGCAACGTGCTCTTGCCTGACATATTCGAACCGCTGACGAGCAACACCCGCGGCCTCCCCTCGCCGCCCAGGCTCACGTCATTCCGCACCGCCTTGGCCGCCGGCAACAGCGGATGCGCCAGACCGGCCGCCTCGAACTGCGCCGCGCAGACTCCATCCGATGCCTCCCCGCCCGCCCCCTCGATCAGCTCGGGGAACCCATCCTCCGGATTCTCGAACGCGAAGGCGGCCAGCGACGCCAGCGCCTCGATCTCGCCCAAGGCCGCCAGCCAGCCAGCGATGGCCGGGCCAGCCCGCCCTCGCCAGGCCTCGATCGCAAAGGCGCATTGCGTCCCCCACAGCAGCAACGGACTGATCGGCGCCAGCATCAGATTGCGCCGCGCCTCGAGGGTCGCCACGATCCGGACCAGTCGCCGGATCTCGCGTGACGCGGGCGCTCCGTCCACAAACAGCGCTGCTCGCAACCGCTCTAGCAACGCCGCCGTGAACCGCTCCCGCTCCAGCCGCTCCAGCAGCCCGCTCAGCCTCGCCAATTCATCGGCCCGCTCGTCAACGTGGCCCAGCGCCGCCCGCACCTGACCGAAAAACCAACCCGCTAGCACCAGCTCGGCCGCCCCCAACGCCAGGAACGGCCACGCCGGCCACCCCAGCCAGAGCCACCCGACCAGCGCCGGCGGTGTCAGCACCGCCAGCACGAGCGCAACGCCCCGAATCAGCGGATGATCCAGCCGCCGGGGACCGGCCCCCCACGCCGCCAAACCTCCAAACGCCCCGCTCGCACCCACTCCGCCGCCCAGCACGACGAGGTCCTCCCTCAGGTCCAGGCGTTCCCGCAGCTCGGCCACCGCCGCCTGCCGCTCACGCACCACCGACGGCGGCGCCGGCCTCAGCAGCCACCGCGCCAGGGTCTCCTCACCGGCCGCCGTCTGCGCCGTCGTGATCCGCTCAAACAGCGACCCAACCCCAAACAGATCCAGGTCCTCGGCGTACAAATGCTCCGGGTCCTGGAACCGCTCCCCAGTCTCAGCCCCACCCGGCCAGCGATCCTCCAACCGCGCCAGCCCTCGCTCGTAATAGCCGATCAACCGCTCGGCCTGCTCACGCCGCGACGTCACCCGGTCAAACCAATAGACCAGACCCACAAACACCGCCAGCGGAACCGTCAGCAGCGCCAACGGGAAGCTCGCCTCGGCTAGCCCCCAGACACCCAGCACCCCCATCAGACCAAACACGACCAGCCGCGCATGCGCCAGCCGCCGCTCACGCCGTTCCAACTCCTCTCGCCGCCGCACCGCGGCATCCCGACGACGCCGATACTCCCCGACTGGATCGCTCAATCGGATCCTCCCCTCGTCCCCGTTCCGGGCAAGCCCGACCGAGCGTCGCGGCGGCCCCGCTCCACATCCACCCGACCCAGCAACCAGCCGCCCACCACAAAAAACGGAATCAGCGTCAAGATCGCCGCCCGCGTCGACCCCAGCACGCTCAACCCCACCGCAAACAGCAACGGGCCAAACAAGCCCGCAAACTTCTCAAACACCGCAAACAGGCCGAAGAACTCACCCGATCGCTCCGCCGGAATCAGCGACGCAAACAGCGACCGGCTCAGCGCCTGGCTTCCTCCCTGAACCATCGCCACCAGCACCGCCAGCATCACAAAATCTTGCCCGCTTCTCATAAAATGACCGAGTATGCATATAAATATATAAATGATCAATGCGACCAGGATCATCCGCTTTGCCGAAATCCGCCGTGCCAGCGCTCCGAATCCAAACGCGAACGGGATCCCCACAAACTGCGTGAGCACGAGCGCTGCGATCATCGTTGACGTGCCGATCCCCAGCTCCTCGCCGTATTTGGTCGCCATTCGGATGATCGTTCCGATCCCGTCGTTGTAGATCAAAAAGGCCAGCAGCATCGCCGCTGCCTGCGGATAGCGCCGCAGTTCCGCGTAGGTCTGCCGTAGCCGGCTGAAGGTCGCTCGCAGCGGATGGGCTTGCTCCCGAGCTGTGGCCGCCACCGCTGGCTCCCGAACCCGGCGAAACAGCGGCACCGCGAACAGCGCCCACCAGACTGCCACCGACACAAACGCCAGCCGCGCCGGGAGCGTCCGCTCGGCCGCCGTCAGCCCGGGTCCGGACGGCAGCCCGAACCACTCTGGCTTCTGAATCCAGGTCAACTGAAGCGCCAGCAGCAGTCCCCCTCCCAGATACCCCAACGCGTATCCGGACGCCGACAGCCGGTCCAGCTCGTCCTCCCGCGCCACATGCGGCAGCAGCGCGTCGTAAAATACGAAGCTCCCGTTCGCCCCCACGTTGGCCAGCACAAACAGCACCGAGGCCAGCACCCAATCTCCCGGCGCGATGAAGAACATCGCCCCGACCGACGCGACACCAAGCGCCAGAAATCCCCCCAGCATCGCTTTCTTGATCGGCCGCGTGTCCGCCAGGGTCCCCAGCACCGGCGCCAGCACCGCCACGATCGCCAGGCTGACGACGCTCACCCAGGCAAACCGCCGCGTGCCTTCCTCGGCTGGCAAGCCCGCGCTGGCCACCTGCCCGTAGTAAATCGGAAAAATCGCCGCGACGATCGTCGTCACCATCGCCGAGTTGGCCCAGTCGTACATCGCCCAGGCCCGCGCCTCGGGCCGATCCAATCCCAGCCGGGCCAGCCATTCCCGCCGGTCCATCACGCGCCATCCTGCCCACGGACCCGCCGGCGCTCCCGCCGCCGCGACGCCCCAACCCCTCCCCATCCCCTCGGCACCGGCCGCCGCGCGTCCGGGCGTTCGTTCCGGTTGTTCATGACCGGTGTCTCGAACCATATTCCCGCAGGAGCGCCACGACGCGCTGTTGGGGCGGACCACCCGTCACGTGAACCTGACCCTGTGCGTCCACGAACACGTCCACCTCGCTCCGCACGCCAAAATCATCCAGATAGATACCCGGCTCGATCGAGAAACAGGTGCGCGGCAGAATCAGACGCTCTTCGTGCGTCTCCAGATTGTCGATCGCCGCCCCGTTGCCGTGCACCTCCTGTCCGATATTGTGCCCTGTGCGGTGCACGAACCGGTCCCCGTAGCCGGCCGCCTCGATCACCCGCCGCGCCGCGTCGTCCACCTCCCAGGCCGGCAACCGCCGCCCCGCCGCGAACGCCGTCCGCACATGCTCGATCGCCGCATCCCGCGCCGCCGCCACCACCGCAAAAACCGACTCGTACCGCTCCGGAACCGTGTCCCCCACATACGCCACTCGCGTCAGATCGCTATAGACGGCCCGCGGCCGATCCAGCTTGGCCCACAAGTCCAGCAGGACGAAATCTCCCTCCCGGATCGCCGTGTCGTTGGCCGGGCTGTTCTCAAAGTGCGGGTCCGCACCGTGCGCATTGACGCCCACGATCGGCGGGCTATATGTCGTCAACCCGTGCCGATCGAAATGCTCGAGAATCGCCCGCTGAACTTCACATTCGGTCACCGTTTGCCCGGCCAGGACTCGGTCCGCGATCAGCCCCCAGGCCAGCTCGAACGCCGCTCGCGTATGCCGATCCGCTTCCAGGTGCATGGCCCACTGCTCGTCGTCCCACGTCGCCTCAAACTGCTGGATCAAATCTCCCGAGCTGACCACCTCGCCCACATGCCGACGCACCGCCTCGACCGTTCCCCCATCCACCCGGCTGATGTAGGGATTCGACAGCCCCGGCGCGTACTCCATCGCCACCCGCCCCAGCCCCGAGAGCGCCTCGGCCAACGCCGCCTCCAGTTCCTGCCAACGCAGATAGACCCGGGTTCGGCCCGGCAGGTGGTCCAGCACGGCCGGCTCGATCCGATGGACAATCCGCGTTGGCTCTCCTTCGGCCGGCACCAGATAAAAAAACCGCCGCGAACCCGCCGGCCGCCCCTCCAGATCCAACACCCGCCGCGCCAGCACGTTGCTTCCCCTGAAGTCGTAGAGCAACCAGCCGTCGAGACCCGCTCCCCGCACCGCAGCCTGGATCGCCGTCAGGTCAAACATTCCCACGCTCCCTCTGGCCCCGCTTTCTCCCGGCAGTCTCTCCCGGCTGGCTTGCGGCCGCAAGGCGGACTCCCCCCATCGCCTTGCCGAATCCGCTCCCGCCTCCTAACTTGAATCTGTCTTCGTCCCGACGTCCCGGCCGGTCAGCCGCGCTTGGACGCCTCGCACCAGGATTCCCGCCCCATGCCGCGTTTGACCATCGAAAACCATCCGCCCGTCGAGATCCCCGCCGGCAAGAAACTCGTGCTCGCCATCGAGGACGCCGGCGTCGATATCCTCCACCGCTGCGGCGGCAACGCCCGTTGCACCACCTGTCGCGTCGTCATCCTCGACGGCGATCCCGGACCTATGCTCCCGGCCGAACAGGAACGCCTCGCCCGCGAAACCGGCCTGGAGCCGAACGTCCGTCTCTCCTGCCAGATCCGCGTTCAGTCCGATCTGTCGGTCCGCGTCCTCCGCACATCGAGCGCCACCGGGCTGCCCGCCGGACCACGTCCCGAAGACTGACTACCTCGGCAAAACCGCGTTTATCCAGCAATCGATTGCCCGCGAGGCGGCCCTCAGGCCGCCTCGTTGCATTTCTTGCATCGCGCCAGGTTCCGCCGGACCTGTCCGCCGCACCGCTTACACCGCGTGAACTTGGTGCGTCGCCGTTCCTTTTTACGCGGACGAAGGGCCATCACTCGCTTCTCCGAAAAGCCTCAACGCGTCTGACTCGCTTCAAGGCAAATATTCTTACCCAAATCCCATCCGTTGGGCCAGTCGCGTCCCGGCGCCCGCCGCTCGCCGTCGGCCTCTGTCGGCCTCACGCCGCGCCGTGTTGTCCGAGGATCGCTTCCGTTGCCCCTCGACAACATCCGCCTCCTCGGCGTCGATTCCCGTCAGCCCCCGATCCTCGCTAGCCGGACCCGTCAGTAAATCTCCCGCGAGCCAGTCCCCGGCTCCAGGGACATCGTTAGATGGTGTCCCGGCCGGCTGATCCTTTGCTCATTAAGGAGGTCATGAGTGAAACTCACTGTCCCAAAGCTCGGTCTGACCTGCCTGGTGGCCTGCTTGGCTGCCGCCGGTGAGGCTCGAGCCGGCTTAATCACCGCTGTCAGCTCAACAACACCGTTTCACCGTACGGTCCGCATCACTTTCGACGGCGTCAATAGCACCGTCGCCGCCGGCCTCTTCGAGACCACGGTCTTCGACGATAGCCTAGTCATCCTGACGGCCCCGAGCTACTGCGTCGACCTGACCGAGCGGCTCCGAACCGATCAAACCCCGGTCACCCTGGTCACGACCAGCGGCGTCGTGCTCCCGACCGGTCAACGCAACGACGTCTACCCCCGCCTGATCGGCGCGGCCGCCTGGCTCAGCGCCAATATCGTCGCCACCACGGCCGACCAGCACGCCGCCCTCCAACTGGCCATCTGGGAAGCCATCTACGACTACGACTACGGCGCCAGCACACCCCTGGGCGCCTACGTGGACGCCACCACCGCCCTCGCCACGGGCCTCTTCGCCGTCCAGCCTACGTCCAACGCGACCGTTACCGCCCTGGCCATCAACTACCTGACCGCGGCCTGGAACGCCACCTCCCAACGCTACCGCACCCGGGAGGGGATCATGGTCGACTACCCGCCGGCGGGTACACGCCGGTTCGGTCAGGACGTGATCCTCGTCACGCCCGTCCCTGAGCCGTCCTCGGTTCTCTTGCTCAGTTGCGGCGCCGTCGGCCTTCTCGGTCTGGCGCGGCACCGGCGGTTTCGCTGAAACCTGCCACCCAGCCAACTTGACCGTTGCCATCTCCCTCTGCGATCCCGCGGGTCTGCCCGCTTCGGGCAGTCCCGCGGCATCCCTTTTCCAGGCACTACGGACCGGCTGGCTCCATCTCCAACGCACGCGTCAGGAACGCCAACTTGTCCGCCGCCTCCTCGATGATCTTGGCCGTCGGCTTTCCCGCCCCATGCCCGGCGCGGGTCTCCACCCGGATCAGAATTGGATTGTCGCACCGCTGCGCCGCTTGCAACGCCGCCGCGAACTTGAAACTGTGCGCCGGATAGACCCGATCATCATGATCGGCCGTCGTGATCAAGGTCGGTGGATAGCACGTCGGCCGGACATTGTGCAGTGGACTGTACGCCCTCAGCGCCCGATATTCCTCCGGATCGTCTGACGACCCGTAATCGTCAATCCACGCCCAGCCAATCGTAAACTTGTGAAACCGCAGCATGTCCAGCACGCCCACCCCCGGCAGTGCTGCCCCAAATAGCTCCGGTCGCTGCGTCATACAAGCGCCGACCAGTAGGCCGCCGTTCGACCGGCCCTCGATCGCCAGCTTCGGCGTCGATGTCACGCCGTTTGAGATCAGCCACTCCGCCGCCGCGATGAAGTCGTCAAAGACGTTCTGTTTCCGCAGCTTGGTTCCGGCGTAGTGCCACTCCTTGCCGTACTCACCCCCGCCCCTGAGATTCGCCACCGCCAGCACCCCGCCCATCTCCAGCCAGACCAGATTCGCCACGCTGAAGCTCGGCGTGATCGGGATATTGAACCCCCCATATCCGTACAACAGACACGGCGTCTCCTTGCCGGTCTTCAATCCCTTCTTGTGCACTAGGAACATCGGCACCCGGGTCCCGTCCTTGCTGTGGTAGAAGACCTGCCGCGTTTCAAACGCCTCCGGGTCGAAGCCGACTTGAGGCGCCTTAAATACCGTCGACTCCCCGGTCGCCAGGTCATACCGATAGATCGTCGTCGGCCGGGTGAACGACGTGAACGCATAAAACGTCTCCGTGCTCTTCCGATCGCCCCGGAAGCCGCTGGCCGTCCCGATCCCCGGCAACTCCACCGTTCGCTCCAGCTTCCCGTCGAGGTCGAACACCTTCACCTGCGTGTAGGCGTCCTTCAGGTAGGTCGCGATCAGCTTCGACCCGACCCGACTGACCTCTTCGAGCGTTTCGGCCGCCTCGGGAATGATTTCACGCCAGGCTGTCTCTTCGGGGTGGTTCACGTTGATCGCGATCACCCGCTTCCGCGCTGCGCCTCGGTCGGTCCGGAAGTAGAGCCACGGCCCCTCGTTATCGATGAACGTGTAGTCGTAGTCGAAGTCGCCCACCAGGTGCCGCGGCTCGGCCGCCTCGTCGCCCAGCGGCCGCCAAAGAATCCGATACTTCTCGTCCGTCCCCTTGCCCAGAGTCAGGATCAGGTAGGCCCCGTCGTCCGTCACCGTCGCGTCCGCCCGCCAGTCCTTGTGCTGGTCGTCCTTCCAGACCAGCCGATCCTCCGACTGCGGCGTTCCCAGTCTGTGGTAATACACCTTCTGGTAATAATTGGCCGCCTTCAGGTCGTCCCCTTCCCGCGGCTCGGGGAACCGCCCGTAGAAAAAGCCGCTCCCATCCGGCGCCCACTCCGCGCCGGAAAACTTGCTCCACCGGATCTCGTCCGGCAAGTCCGTCCCCGTCTCCACATCCCGCACTTTCCAGGTGATCCAGTCCGAGCCCGCGTCGGCGATCGCATACGCCACCCGCTTGCCGTCCTTCGACGGCGCCAGCCCCGCCAACGCCACGGTCCCATCCTCCGACAGCGCATTCGGGTCGATCAGCACCTTGCCCGGCTCGGCGATCGACTCCGTCGTATACACCACGTTCTGATTCTGCAGCCCCGAGTTGTACCCGTAGAAGTATCGCCCACCCTCCTGGAACGGGGTCGTGTACCGCTCGTAATTCCAGAGCGCTGTCAGCCGCTCGCGGATCGCCGGCCGCCGCGGCGCGCCTTCCAGGTACGCGTTTGTCAGCGCATTCTGGGCCTCGATCCACGCCCGCGTCGCTAACGCGTCCAGATCCTCGAGCGGCCGGTACGGGTCGGCCACCTTCTCGCCGTGATACTCGTCCACCGTCGCCGACCGGGGCGCCGCGGGATAGCGCAGATCTTCGGGCGCGACCGCCACCGCAATCGATGCCATCGCGATGCCGGACAACAGGAGCATGAGCATCATTGTCTCGCACCTCCCCCGGCGGTTGGGGCTGCGCCTGGAACACGGTCCCAAGATCGACGCTGCCGTGGGCCCCCAAGCCGCCGAGCATGTCTCCGTACGCACTTGTTCTTGCATGTCATGTCCACGTCACTGCGCGGTGATGGTCTTCGACCCAGTTTCGATAGGGATAAAGACGTCATTGTTGTCTTTACGTTCCGCGGTCACCGTGATGACGCAGGCGCCAGCTTCGCCGATGATGGGCTGCTTGATGACACCCAAGACGTCCGTATCGAACTTAACCTTCGTCTTGGGTGGAGCCCCATTATCCGTCATGCAGGTGTTGTCCGAGAAGATGGGGTTCACCTGGCCGACCTTTGTCACCGTGATCACGACACGGTCGGACTTGAGACCGTAAAACGTCTTCGGAAAATGCCCCGAAATCCGGAAGCGTTGACCAATTGGCACCGTATCGCCCGGGTTCTCGAACACGGGCGGTCCGTAATTTGGATCATCTTGTGCACTCGCGGGGGGCACTCCACCAGCGAGGACCATCAGGCACACGAGGACGCAGCTTCGCTGCAACATGGGTGCTTCCTCTTGGATGCAGCGTCTTGGTGCGACTCAGCCTGCGAACGGGTCGACACAGCCGCACGCAGCACGGCGTGGTATTGAGCCTCAATCGAAGCTTACCGTCTCCCCGAGGTTGCGACTTCCCAGGGCTCGCCAAATGTCGACGGAGAGCGATTGACCTAAGAACCGAACGTGGCCGTCAACGAATAGCACGTTCGCTCCACCGGCGTGCAAGCTGCCGGCGCTCCAAGCCCCCCAGGGCATCAGTGGTCCATTCGTGCAACTCCTCCCGTTGATAGGATTAGTGTGGTTGTACAGGGTGGAGTGGAAACCCGTCTCGATCCAAGTCGCCCCTCTCTCGTCTAGTTTGATGAAATCCGGGGTGGGATTGAGGTTTCGGCAGAGTGCAGTGAACTCATCGAATTGGTCGGGACGTATCAACAATTCCGGCGTCGCATACACAACACGACGGGGATCAAGCGACTTGGACCGACCCGCCACAAACTCTGCGTAGGCCGCCGTGTGGCTGGCACCATCATGAATGGCTTGATGCCCCACAGCAGATTCGCCTACCAATCCGTTGTATCCATATTTCTGTATTCCAATCCCGCAGTTGGCCGCGTAATTCGTCCAATTCGATCCCCCTGTGCCGTCGCTGGGGCAGAGAAACCCTCCGATGGAAACAACCTTCACAGTCCAGTTAGTGAGGGTCAGCTCTGCAAGCGAAACATTTGTATTGAGTGCATTGTAAATTGGCATGTAATCCATGAAGGGCAGCAGCATCGAATGCGGCGAGAGAGGCGCGAGCGTCGGAAAAGATCCGTGTGCGACCTCATAGGTGTTGAGAGCAATTCCAATCTGCTTCAAATTGTTCTTACACTGGGCTCGCCGCCCAGCCTCGCGAGCTGCATGAATCGCGGGAAGCAGCAGCCCAACCAGCAGGCCGACGATGGCGACCACCACGACCAATTCGATCAGCGTGAGTCCCTTCCGTGGCATCGCCATGGCTTCCTCCGCCTCGCGTTGCGGATTCTTCTGAAATTCACGGTTACGTCGAACGGCGTCCCTTGTCAAGAGCCGATCGGATCGGATACGGATCTTGCGTGCATCGCACCGTTGTCTATTCATGTCCCCCTATCCGCTTTTCCACCCCTCACCATGCCCCACGCACTGCTCGCTCTGCTGCTCGCCGCTCAGCCCGACGACCCCCTCTTCGGCCGCGCCCGCGCCCTCCACGCGGAGGCCCTCCTCTTCGACGGCCACAACGACCTCCCCTGGCGCCTCCGCGACGAGCTCCACGACTTCGACCTCACCCGGACCGACCTCTCTCAGCGCCTGCCCGACGGCCACACCGACATCCCCCGCCTCCGCGAAGGCGGCCTCAAGGCCCAGTTCTGGTCCGTCTACATCCCCGGCGACCACCCCCACCCCGCCCGCACCGTCATCGAGCAGATCGACCTTGTCTATCGAATGATCGACAAATATTCGGACGTCTTCGAACTGGCCCTGACGGCAGACGATGTCGAGCGGATCGCCGCCTCCGGCAAAATCGCCGGCTTGATCGGCATCGAGGGCGGCGTCGCCATCGAAAACAGCCTCCCCATGCTCCGCGCCTTCCACCGCCTGGGTGCGCGCTACATGACCTTGACTCACAACCAGACCCTCGACTGGGCCGACGCCGCCACCGACGAGCCGCGCCACGACGGCCTCTCCCCGTTCGGCGAAGAGGTCGTCCGCGAGATGAACCGCCTCGGCATGCTCGTCGACCTCTCCCACGTCAGCCCCGCCGTCATGGACGACGTCCTGCGGATCAGCACCGCGCCGGTCATCTTCAGCCACTCCAGCGCCTACGCGATCGCTCCCCACCCACGCAACGTCCCCGACGAGATCCTCCGCCGCCTTCCGGCCAACGGCGGCGTCGTCATGGTCAACTTCTTCCCCGGCTTCGTCGTCAAGGAAACGGCGACCGCTCTGGTTGATGCCCGCCGCCGCCTCCGCGCCGAGCATCCCGACGACCCCGCCGCCTACGCCGCTGCCCTCGACGCCTGGTTCGAGACCGAGGCCCCGAAGCTCCCCCGCGGCACGGTCGCCGACGTCGCCGACCACATCGACCACATCGTGCAGCTCGCCGGCATCGACCACGTCGGCATCGGCTCCGACTTCGACGGCATCAGCTCAACACCGTCCGGGCTTGAGGATGTCTCCTGTTACCCGAACCTCACCGCCGAGCTGCTCCGCCGCGGCTACTCTGAGGCCGACCTCAAAAAAATCCTCGGCGGCAATATCCTCCGCGTGCTCCGCCAGGCAACCTCCCGCTAAACCCCCGCTCGCCACACGGCCGCCTCTAGCCCGACAACCACAACTCCTTGATCGCCTCCCAGACTCCGCTTCCGATACTCCTCGGCGCGGAGCCGAGCCGACGCTCTGCCTTCCACCGGACGTGGCGTAACGACGTCTGTTCACGCGAACAGGCCAACTACAAGGTTTTCAAGTATTCGATCAGATCCCAGCGTTCTTCGTCGTCGAGGACGTCTCCAAACGTGTGCCCTTGATGGCCCAGCCCAAACCGCGACGTATCGACGACCCGCTTCCGGTCTGCCGGCTCGCACGCCCCGGGTGCGTCCAGATCCTCGAATCTCCAGCCGACTCGCTCCCGATCGTATTCGTCGAACGACGTGGACCGTGGCCGTGTAAACCGCGCCGGCCGCTCCGCCGACTTGAGCAGGTGCCAGAGCGTTGGCACGCTCCCGTTATGCAGGTAGGGCGCCGTCGCCCAGATTCCATCCAGTGGCGGCGCCTGATACCCGACCACGCCCTCGCTGACCTTGTGCTTCGCCCCAAACCAGCTCGCGTTGTAGTGCGCCACGAACCGGTCCGACAGCCCCACCGCCCGCGCCGGATCGGTCCCGATCCGATCCAATGGGATAATCGCATTGGGATACGTCCATGACGCGCCGTAAGTCCCATGGCACTCCGCGCAATGGTCGGCGAAGACCGCCCGCCCCCGTTCCGCCCGCTCGTCATCGACTCCGAACGGCCAGGCCGGCGGACGTAAGCTACGAAAATAGGCGTCGATATCTTCAAACGTCGGCTCCAGCGCCTCGAATTCCTCCCGGTTGAGATCGCCGAGCAGGAATTGCATGTTCGACCGGGTCGCCTCGGCGGGCGTCCGCCCGTCGTAATACTTGGTCCGCTTCTTGCGGAGATGCCACCACGGGGGCGTATCCAGCTCAGGCAGGTTTGCCCCGGTCAGCAGCGGAAACCGCCGCATGGACAAGTCCGGCTCCCGCATCGACAGCAGGGCCACGTCGATCATCCCCGCGTTGTTGGTCCCGCGCGTGCTGTTGATCGTAAAGTGCGAGACCGGTGGCCGCCGCCCGTCGGCCCGCGTCAGCTCCTTTAAGAGCGCTTCGAGGTCCAACTGGGTGTTGCCCAGACCCACATAGCTGACCCCGCCGATCGAACCTCCGTGGCACACCAGGCAGTCGATGTGAATTCCGACCTCGGACCCATCCCGCGACGTCGCCCGCTTCAGCCCCATCGGCAGCCCATCATTGGGATACGGCGCCGGGTGCAAACCATAGTGCGCCGCAAACGCCCGCGCATACCCCTCGGGATCCTCCGCGGGATCCGGCGCATCGGGCCCGAGAAACACCCGCGCTGCCTCGTACGCCGACAGCTTCCACGCCGGCGGCAAGAAACTCCCTCGCGTGATTGCCAGCCGCCCCCGCTCCGCGGCCCCCTCGCCCATCGATCCCGCCAACCCCTCCCCCGCTTGATCCTCCCATCCGCATTCCTCCAACCCAGCCTCGGCTGGCGCCTCGCAAGGCACTCCACCCCCGACCGGCCGCCAGCAGGCCGATCCCGCCGTCACCCCCATCGCGAACCCCGCCACCAACCCAATCCCCACCATCCACCCGCGCACGTCCCTCGCCTCCCGGCCTGAGCCTCCGGCTACACGCTCTCCGGGATTCTAGGCGCCGATGCCCCGACCGCAAACGCCCGCCGCCCACCGACCGCCCCCCCGCGGCCTACAACTCCCGGATCACGATATTCTTGAACTGCACCAGACTGGGCGGACCGGTATAACGACCCGACGCCTCGTCGTAGCCCCCATGGTGCTGCAAACAAATCGGCCCTCGCGCCGGGATTCCCGGCAGTTGAGCGTTTTCGATCACCGTGACGCCGTTGAGAACCACCGTCAGCCGGTCTCCCCGGAGCGTGATGTCGAAATGATTCCACTGGCCAACCGGACGATCCGCTTGATGCCGAGGCGTCACCGCTGCCCGTACCTCCGCCGGCATCGACCGGTCCATCCGATACCCATACACCTCGCCCGACCCGATCGGCCAGCACCAGATGTTCACCTGGCTCTTCCCGTTCCGATCTCGCAGATAAATCCCCGAGTCCGAGTCCGGCAACGCCAGCGCCAGCGGCTTGCCATCCACCCCCCGCGCATGCGTCCCATCGGGCAAGACATATGCGACGTTCGGATTGATGTAGGGCGTCTCCTTGATCCGCCAATCCAGGCTCAACACAAAATCGCCATACTCCTTCCTGCTCACCAGATTCTTGTCGCCCGGCGCCTCGCTCCGCGCATCGTAGTCAATCACCCGCTCCCCATCCTGCTCCACAATTCGCCAGTGCCCCCCATCGCCGTCGGGTACCACCCAGGCGTCGAGTGTCGTCCCATCAAACAAAACCTCAACCCGCCCTGCCTCCTGCCCGCTGGCATGACCCCAGCCGCCCGCCACCACAACCACCAGCCCAACCCATCGCCACGCCATCGCTTCAACCTCCCTCCGCATCATCCCGCTTGACCCGATCAACACGAATCCCCATTCTCGCCCGTCCGTCCCCCGCCCCCAAGCCCCTGCCTCCACCTCCCGATCCCGTCCCGAATCCCGAGCCAACGCTTTCTCGGTACGTCCGTCCATCGACACGTCTGTGCGCCTGGTGTACAATCCGCCAGATCTATCACGGAAGTTGGCGGTCGGGCCGGGTGCGCGTGCCGGCCGCGTGCGCTCGGCCGTCCGCATCGCGACGGGGGGAGATCGGTCATGGCCATGGGACCTGCCGAAATCGTCGCCAGCCTCAAGGAACTCTGCGAGGCCGAGGGCCCAAGGCTCTCGACCGAGCGGATCGTCCGCTGGATCGAACACCACGGCGGCTACGAATCCACTTCGGCCCTGGTTGCTTACGCCAAAAAGATGCGCGCTCGCCAATTTGCCCGCCAACTCCTTTACGACGACGAAGAAACCGGCTTCCGCGTCAAACGACTCTGGTCGATTCGCGACCCTCACACTGGCGACCGTTTCTACCACGACATCGCCCAACTTCCCCCCGAACGCCGCCGCCAACTGATCCGCCAGTACGCTCGCTTTGCCGACCAGCTCCGCTCGGTCCGCAAAGCCATGGCCGACTACTTCGCTGGCCAAGGGTTTTTCGACTTCTACACCGACGCCGACCCTGACACCCCCGAGCCGTCCCTCGCCACCCAGCGCTAGTCCTCTCCGCTCCTCCCTCTCGCTCCCCCCCAAAAATCGTCAATTCTCAATCTCAACCCAACGGCCCACGTCGTCAGGTCGCCTGAGAAGGCGTAAGCCTGCGAGCAGGGATCGCCCGCTCCGGACCCCTTTGGCTCCGGCAGATCTCTCAGCCTGCGTCATTCTGAACCCTGACTTTGGGAGGGGCCGTTCACCATGCGCACCAGGATTTCAGGCAAAAACGCCTCGTCCCCACCGCCGAATCGCTCGAGTCCCGCCAGCTCCTGACCGCTTCCCGGCTGGCCGCTCTCGAGGCCGCGCTTGAGGCTCGCCACAACGCCATCCCAGGTGAATTTATCGTCCAGATCCGCCCCCGCCAGGCCCGTCCTCGCCCGCTCGCCTGGGCGGTTCCCCTGACCAGCGACGGGCGAACCCTCCTGGTCCCGGCCGACCCCCTGAGCCTCAACCGGCTCCGCCGTCTCCGCGCTGTCGCCTCGATCACCCCGAACGCTCTCTTGAGCCCGGCCCAAACCGCCGACGACCCCTACTCCACCTCCGGCTAGCTCTGGGGAACGTACGGCGACGATCGCGCCATCTCCCCCACCATCAAGCCCAACCTCTTCGGCAGCCAGGCCGAGGAGACCTGGGCCGCCGGCCACACTGGCAGCCGCTCGGTCGTCGTCGCCGTCCTCGACGAAGGTATTCTGCGGTCCCACCCCGACCTCGTCCCCAACATCTGGTCCAACCCCTTCGACCCCCCCCCGATGGCCTCGATAACGCCGGCAACGGACCGGGCAACGTCGGCTCCAACAACGACCTTCGGCCCACCTACCCGGCCAACGACTCCACCCTGGCCACCGCCGGCTACGACTCGGTCATCTCCGTCGCCGCGCTGACCAGCGGCGGCCGACTGGCCTCCTACTCCAACTTCGGCCCCGCCACCGTCGACCAGGCCGCCCCCGGGTCCGGCATCGTCTCCACACTGCCAGCCAAAGATGGCACACCGAGCTACGCCTCCCGCAACGGCACGTCGATGACCGCCCCCTTCGTCACCGGCGCCATCGCCCTCTACGCCGCCGCCTACCCCGACGCCTCAGCCCCCCAGATCCGCGAGGCCCTGCTCGCCACCGCCGCCCCCACTCCGTCCCTCTCCGGCATGGTCGCGACCGGCGGCCGGCTCGACGTCTCCGCCATGCTCGCCTACGCCCCCCGATCCCGGGAGTCCTTCCAGCTCCGCGCCTCCCAGACCCTCACCCCACCGGCGCAGCCCTCGCTGCTCGATGCCCCCGCACCGGACTCCCCAACGCTCAAGGCAGTTCGTCCTCGAACCCGGGAACCGCTGCGGGCGTCTCGATAATCACCTCGCCCTCACCCGGCACCGCGGAACCCCGCCGTTCCGCCGCCGGCGCCACCACCGGCGGCGTCCCCGCCCGCACATACGCATCCAGCACCCGATGCAGCCGGGCCACCGATACCGGTACGTCCAACCCCTCCACATCGTTGACGATCTCCGCCGGACTGACCGCCATCCCATAAAACGCCCAGTTGGCCCGCGCATCGACCCGGGCTACCGTCCCCCCAATGGCCGCACCCGCAAACAACCCCCGATTCCGACTGAACGCCAAAATGTCCGCTTGGAACCGAGGATCGGTCTTGGCGCCCACGCCGGCCCCCAGCGGACCGGCCGCCACACTTGCATCCACGCCAAAAGTCAACTTGCCCCGACCCATCAGAAATCGCTGAATGGTCGCCTGGTTCCGAAAGACCAGCACCAGCTCCGTCGCCTGACCACCTGCCAGCAAACCCACCTCTCCGCCCGTCGACCGGATAAAAAACGGATTCGACCAGCTCCCATCCGCCCGCCGCACCACGACAATCCCCCGGCCGTGTTTGGCCCCGATCAAAAAGCCGCCCTGGAGCATGTTCGGAAAGACGATCAGCCCCTGGGCACTCGCTATGAATTCGGGAGGAACCCCCGTGTTGGGGTCGTGGAGCATCGCCATCAAGAGCGCCGAACTGCTCTCCACGATGAACGGCTCCCGCTGCGCCGCGGCCGTCCCGGCACCGAGACCCACCAGCACCAGACCCACGACGCCCGACCGCACCGCCGCCCCGACTCGCCGCGCCATGGTCTCTTCCCTTCCTGGGTCGCCCTCGATCCCCTCAATACCCTCGGCTTCCTCAACGCATCGTGCGAACGATCCCCTTTTCCTCCAACTCTGTCAACCGAGACCATGCCCACGCCCCCCAAGGCTGCTCTCTAATTCCGAAACTTTCGCCTTGACCTCCAATCGCCACACGCCGAAACTTAATAGATGGATTTGCGTAAAAAGTGATTTGGAATGTGTAGCATGGTCTCCCGGTCCCGGACCCAATGTGACCGCCGGCTTGCCGCGACCCTGATCCTGTCGATCGGGATCGGTCTGATCGGTCTGCCTCCGGCGACCGGGGCCGCCTGCCACAGCCACCATCAAGCCGCCGATCGTCCCGACCGGGCCGGTCACCTCGACCGTCTTCCGACCCATACCCTCGGCTTGGCCCTGGCGATCGATGCCGAATCGGCCGAACTCGAAGAAACCGAGTTTGACCAGTCGATCGTCCTGCCCGACTCAACGAGCCGAACTCTTGGGGATCGGGCGTTGAGCCTGGATCAGCCGCTTTCCCAACGGGCCCGACTCAACACTGGGGCGATCTGCCCCGTGCCGCTTCGCTGCTGAAGCAAAATGACGGCACCCCGCGCGTCTCTTGCGCACTCGTCCTTGCGGTCTCTCCCCGCGATGTCTGCGCGGTTGGTCGTAAAGGTTCGGCGCCTCCGGCAGCCGTGACGCTCACCCCGCAGCTCCCCCCCCACGCCGCTGCGCTCCTCTAACTCATGCGCTTCGGCGCCTTCCCGGAGCTTGCGCCCGGCCGGCGAATCGCCACAGATCTAAGGTCGCTCCGCTCTCCCGCGACCACGCCCCCGCCCAACACCCCCTTGGCACGTATTTCGAGGGAAAGACTCCATGGCTCGGTCTGGAAAAATCATTCGGCGACTGCTCATCTTGCTCCTGCTCATCGCCGCTCTGGGCGCCGGCGGTTTCTGGGCCTTGAGCGCCTCGGGCATCGAAGTCCCTTCGGATGTTGACGCGAGCCGGCTGACCGCCTGGTTCGAACAACTGACCAGCCATTCCCATTCCCAGTCCCCAGCGTCAGCCGAAGCACACTCCGAGTCGAGCCACTCGGAACAGTTCACGATCTTGGCCACGACCCCCAAGGTCATGGACGTCGTTCTTCCCCAGCCCTACGTCTGCCAGATCCACGCCCGCCGCCACATCGAAATCCGCGCCATGGTCAGCGGCTACCTGCAAGAGATCCTGATCCAGGAAGGACAGGCCGTTAAGAAGGGAGACACCCTGTTCAAAATCCTCCCCGTGATCTATCAGGCCAAGCTCGACGCCGAAAAAGCCGAAGCCCAACTGGCCGAGCTTGAGTACAACTACACCAAAACCTTGGCCGCCAAGAACGCCGTCTCCGAAAACGAAGTCAAGCTGCTCGCCGCCAAACTGGCCAAGGCCAAAGCCCGCGTCGACCTGGCCCAGGCCGAGCTCAACTTCACCAACGTCGTCGCCCCCTTCGACGGCATCGTCGACCGCCTTCAGGAACAGATCGGCAGCTTGATCACCGAGGGCGATGTGCTGACGACCCTCTCCGACAACAGCGTCATGTGGGTCTACTTCAACGTCCCCGAGGCGCAGTACCTCCAATACATGGCCGACGAGAACCAACACAAGGCCCATCAGGAGGTTCTTCTGAAACTTGCCGACGGCAGCCTCTTTGCTCATCCCGGCAAAATCGCCGCCATCGAGGCCAAATTCAACAACCAGACCGGCAACATCCCCTTCCGCGCTGACTTCCCCAACCCCGACGGCCTGCTCCGACACGGCCAGACCGGCACCGTCCTGATCAACCGCATCCGGGAAAACGCCCTGGTCATCCCCCAGCGGGCCACCTTCGAAATCCTCGATAAGACGTATGTCTATGTCATCGACGATCAGTCCGTCGCGCACCAGCGCCTCATCCGGGTCGAAAACGAGAAAGACGACATCTTCCTGATCAGCAACGGCCTCAAACCCGACGAGCGATTCGTCCTCGAAGGAATCAACCATGTCCACGACGGTGAACCCGTCGAGTACACCCTCCAGGACCCGGATGAGGTCCTGGCCCACCTCAAATTCCACGCCGAATAACCCCCCCGGTTTGGCCGTGCCCCTGCCTGATCCTTCCTCCCTCTTCTAGCTCTCCATCGGCCCATGTTTACCAAAATCCTCCACCGCCCCGCCCTCGCGATCGTCATCTCGATCATTCTGCTCTTCCTAGGCGTCCTCGGAATTGTCACGCTTCCAATCGCCCAGTTCCCCGACATCGCGCCGCCCACCGTCCAGGTCTCGATCAGCTATCCCGGGGCCAGCGCCGATGTGCTGGTCGACTCGGTGCTGATCCCCCTGGAGCAATCCATCAACGGCGTCCAGGACATGCGCTACATGATCTCGTCGGCCAGCAGCGCCGGCGAGGCAACGATTCTCATCTATTTCGAACCCGGCACCAACCCCGACATCAACGTGGTCAACGTCCAGAACCGCGTCAACGTGATGCTCAGCCGCCTTCCCCCCCTGGTGGTCCGCGAAGGCATCCTGGTCCAGCAGGTCGTGCCGAGTATGCTGATGTATGTCAACATCTACAGCACCGACCCCAACGCCGACCAGAAAGACCTCTTCAACTTCGCCAACGTCAACGTCATGCCCGTGATCAAACGGATCCAGGGCATGGGCATTCCCCGCAACTTGGGCAACCGCGTCTTTGCCATGCGCGTCTGGCTCAAACCGGAACGCATGCGCGCCTACAGCATCTCCACCGAAGACGTCATGAAGGCCCTGGCCGAGCAGAGCGTCATCGGCTCCCCCGGCCGCCTCGGTCAGGCTACCGGCAAACTCTCCCAGTCCCGCGAATACGTCCTGACCTGGATCGGCCGTTATAACAAACCCGAACAATATGAAAACATCATCCTCCGTGCGAACCCCAACGGCGAAATCCTCCGCCTCAAGGACATCGCAACCATCGAACTGGGGTCCCAGTTCTTCGACATCTACTCCGACGTCGACGGCCACCCCGCCGCCTCGATCATCCTCAAACAGGCCCCCGGCTCCAACGCCGCCGCCGTCATCGAAGAGGTCAAGCGCGAACTCGAACAGATCAAGAAAGAAAGCTTCCCCCCCGGCATGGATTACGAAATCGCCTACGACGTCTCCAAATTCGTCGACGCCTCCGTCGAAAAAGTCCTCCATACTCTGATTGAGGCCTTCATCCTGGTCTCCCTCGTGGTCTTCATGTTTCTTGGCGACCTGCGCTCCACCCTTATCCCCACCCTGGCCGTCCCCGTCTCCCTCGTCGGCACCTTCTTCATCCTCAAACTGTTTGGCCTCTCCATCAATCTGATCACTCTGTTCGCCATGGTCCTGGCCATCGGCGTGGTTGTCGACGACGCCATCGTCGTCGTCGAAGCCGTCCACGCCAAAATGGCCGAAAAACACCTCTCGCCCTACCAGGCCACCCGCGAAGTCCTCAAGGAAATCTCCGGCGCCATCATCGCGATCACCCTGGTCATGACCTCCGTCTTTGTCCCCGTCACCTTCGTCCCCGGACCCGTCGGCACCTTCTACCGGCAGTTCGGGATCACCATGGCCACCTCGATCATCCTCTCCGGCGTCGTCGCGCTGACGCTCACCCCCGTCCTCTGCGCCATGATCCTCAAACCCCACGCTCCCTCAGGCCACAACGGCCAGCCCCACCCCAACGGCTCCCCACTTCCCAACAAACGCTCCTGGACCCTCAAACGCATTCTGATCGTCGGCCTCGGCGGCCTCATCATCCTCAGCGGTGTTACCTACCTGGCCTACGAACTCTGGGGTCCGGTCGGCTTTCTCTTCCTGCTCTTGCCCCTGGTCCGCCGCCCCTTCGATCGCGGCATCGAAAAGCTCACCTCCGGCTACGCCGCCCTCCTCCGCGGGATCGCCCCCCGACGCATCCTCACGATCCTGCTCATCGCCGCCTTCGCATTCGGTATTGTCCTGGTCAACAGCCAACTGCCTGCCGGCTTCATCCCCGGCGAAGACCAAGGCATCATCTACGCCGTCCTCCAAACCCCCCCCGGCTCCACCCTCGAATACACCAACTCCAAATCCCGCCAACTCGAAAAAATCGCCAAGGAGATCGACGAAGTCACCTCCGTCACCGCCCTGGCTGGCTACGAAGTCCTCACCGAAGGCCGAGGCTCCAACGCCGGCACCTGCATCATCAATCTCAAAAACTGGTCCGACCGCAAACGCAGCGCCCGCCAGATCATTGCCGACCTCGAAGAACGCTGCCGCGCGATCAGCGACGTCAAACTCGAATTCTTCGAACCCCCCGCCGTCCCCGGCTTCGGCGCGGCCGGCGGCGTCTCGGTCGTCCTCCTCGACAAAACCAATACCAACAACTACGCCAAACTCGGCGAGGTCACCAACCAATTCATGGACCAACTCCGTCAACGCAAGGAACTGAGCAACCTCTTCACCTTCTTCGCCGCCAACTACCCCCAGTACGAACTGCTCATCGACAACGACGTCGCCATGCAAAAGGGTGTCTCGATCGGCAAGGCCCTCGACTCCCTGAACATCCTCATCGGCAGCACCTACGAGCAGGGCTTCATCCTCTTCAACCAGTTCTTCAAGGTCTTCGTCCAGGCCGAACCCGAGGCCCGCCGCTACCCGGCCGACCTCGACAACCTCTTCGTCAAAAACGACAGCGGCGAAATGGTCCCCTACTCCTCGTTCATGAAAATCCGCCCCAAACAGGGACTCAACGAAATCACCCGCTACAACCTCTATCCCTCGGCCATCATCCAGGCCGCCCCAGCCGCGGGCTACAGCAGCGGCCAGGCCCTCCAGGCCATCCAGGAAGTCGCCAAATCCCTCCCCCGCGGATACGGCCTGGGATGGGTCGGCCTCTCTTACGACGAGTCGCGTAAAGGCAACGAGTCCCTGTATATCTTCCTCATCGTCGTCGCCTTCGTATACCTCGTCCTGGTCGGCCAGTACGAGAGCTTCATCCTCCCCCTGGCCGTCATCATCTCCCTGCCCATCGGCGTCTTCGGCTCCTTCCTCTGCCTCAAACTGATGGGGCTCTCCAACGACGTCTACGCCCAGATCGGCCTGATCATGCTCGTCGGCCTGCTCGGCAAAAACGCGATCCTGATCGTCGAGTTCGCCGTCCAGAAACGCCGCGAAGGCCATTCCCTGGTCCAAGCCGCCATCGACGCCGGACGCATCCGCTTCCGCCCCATCCTCATGACCTCCTTCGCCTTCGTCGCCGGCCTCCTTCCCCTCGTCGTCGCCACCGGCGCTGGTGCCATCGGCAACCGCACCATCGGAACCACCGGCGCCGGCGGCATGCTCATCGGGACCGTCTTCGGCGTCCTGGTCATTCCTGGCCTCTACTATATCTTCGGCAAACTCGACGACGGCCGGGCCCTGCTCCAGGACACCACGACCGAACCCGTCAGCGAAATCTTCGAACACCCTGTTGAATCCACCTCCGACCAGGTCGCCGTCTAGAGCCAGCGGCCGGCCGCACCACCGCGCTCATCCCACCCCCCCCCCGCGCTCCATCCGCGCGCTCCAAGACCCTCCACCGCCAGCCCGCCCCTCCTCATCCGCACAATCTGCATCCACGGGCTCAAGCCTAGGATCGATACCGTCCGATTCTTCGAGTGAATCGGCACAATCACGCGGCACGAACTGCTTCGCGCACGTCTCGCCTCGTCCGCCGCGCTGGCCCCAAGCTCCCCCAACGGGCCCCCTGAGACGGCCGATCCTGGATCCCGTTCCTCGCCGAGGCGATGCAAATGGACCCATCGGCCAAATCCTCCTGCAAACCGGTTCCGCCGCCCGTTCCGATCCGGGCCCTAAATGCCTGCCTGGCCTTGCTCGCCCTGTCTGGCTGCGCCATTCCGCCCCTCCGCAGGCCTCAGCCGATGCCACCCTTGCCCGCCAGCTTCGTCGGCGAAACCGCCCCCACCAACTCCGCCGAGCTTGGCGTCGAAGAGTTCTACCAGGACCCCTATCTGCTCAGCCTGATCGAACACGCCCTGGCCAACAACCGCGAACTGAAGATCCTCAATGAGGAAGTCCAGATCGCCAGCACCGAGATCCTGGCACGCTCGGGCGCCTATCTGCCGTTCATGACCGCCGGACCGGTCCTTGGATTGGATCGACCCAGCAACCGCACCATCGACGGCGCCGCCCTGAAGTTCGACGAGTACGTCCCCGGCAAACTGTTCTCCAACCCCCACGGCGTCTACCAGATCGGAACCAACCTCACCTGGCAACTCGACATCTATCGCCAGCTCCGCAACGCCCGCGACGCCGCCGCCCAACGCTACGTCGCCGCCATCGAGCGCCGCAACGACTTCCTCATCAACCTCGTCGCCGAGATCGCCGAAAACTACTACCGCCTCATGGCCCTCGACAAACGCATCGAAAACCTCGACCAAATCATCGCCTTCCTCGAACAAAGCCTCCAGGTCGCTCAGGCCCGCAAGGAAGCCGCCCGCGATACCGAACTAGCCGTCCTCCGGTTCGAAGCCGAAGTTCGCAGAAATCAGAGCGAAAAGCTCATCATCAACCAGTCCATCATCGAGGTCGAAAACCGCATCAACCTCCTGGCCTACCGCTACCCCCAACCCGTTCCCCGCAACTCCGCCGCCTTCTACGACCTGGTGATCCACTCCCTCGACGTCGGCATCCCCTCCGACCTGCTCCAATACCGTCCCGACATCCGTCAGGCAGAACGTCAACTCCAAGCCGCCGGCCTCGACGTCGAAGTCGCCCGTGCCAACTTCTACCCCCAACTGATCCTCGACGCCGGAGTCGGCCTCCAAGCCTTCAACATCTCTTACCTGTTCATGCCTCAGGCCGTTGCCGGCAACGTCATCGCCAACTTCATCGGCCCGCTCGTCAACCGCCGCGCCATCCGCGCCGAATTCCTGGCCAGCGACGCCCGCCAGAAACAAGCCGTCTACTCCTACCAGCTCACCATCCTCAAGGCCTTCACCGAGGTCGTCAATCGACTCACCGAAGTCCGCAACTACACCCAAAGCGTCGAGATCAAGCGCGCCCAGCTCCTTGCCCTCGAACAGGCCGTGGACGTCGCCAACCAGCTCTTCCAGTTCGCGCGCACCGAATACCTCGACGTCCTGACCGCCCAACGCGATCTCCGCGATGCCCGAACCGCCCTGATCGACACCAAGGAACTCCAACTCACCGCCTTCGTCCGCGCCTACCAGGCCCTCGGCGGCGGAGCGCTGCTCCGCAGCGCCGATCGCTCCCAGCTTCTCGATCCCATCCCCAACGCCGAGCTAGGGCTGAGCAAACCCGACTCCAAACGCCTCTCGGCCTTCCATTTCAATTCGCCCCGCTTCTCCCACGCCCTCCGCGCCTCCCTCCGCGGCATCATCCCCGAGAACCACCCCTCCACGTTCGCAAACCCCTTCGGACCAAACCCCTTCCTCCACCACGAGCCCACCCCCGCCCCCGACGACCCGCTCAACGCCGACAACCCGACTCCGGACCAACCACCTCCAGCGCCCTTCCCCATCCCCTCCAACCTCCCTGGGCCGTTCGCTTCCTCACCGCCCAGCCAACCTTCACCCTCTTCCCCCGCAGCCGGCCTCCCGGCCCCCATTCCAGGCGAACCTAACCCGACCGACTCCTCCGACCTGAATCCAAGATCGCCAGCCCCGTCAGACCCGCAGCTTCCCCAGGTCTCACCGCGGCCATCGAACGGTCAGACCAAGGAATGACACCCCGCCGGCCTTCCCGACAGACCCAGCCCCTCCCTTGGGTAGGCCCCGCTTTCCCTCATGTGTATGATGATGATAAAACCATCCTCACGGACCCCCACGCTCAGGGCTATTCCGTTCTGATCTATCCGATCGGCTGCAATGATGTTATGCCAGTAGTCACCGTTTGATCCACACCTGGAGGTCTTGGCATGGACGCCGCGCGATCTCTTCTGGAAGTCTTTCGTTCACCGAAGCTTATGGACCGTCGCAGGGCCCAGGGCCTGCGGCACCCTTTGCCTTCGATTCTGGCCTTGACGGCCGTAGCCATGCTCACGGGCATCACCTCGCGGCGGGGCGTCGTCCAGTTCGGCAATGCCTTCGGTCGCGAGTTCCGGAAGCTCCTCGGCTGCACCCGATCCAAGGCCCCCAGCGAGGCCACTCTCAGCCGTGTCTTTCGCGGGATTGACGTCGCGGTCTTCGAGCAGTTGATCAGCGAGTGGATCCAGGCCCGTCTCGGGACCCGATGCTTCGAACACATCGCGATCGACGGCAAGACGGCGCGTGGGTCTCGGGGCGAGAATTTGCCCGCGGTGCATCTGCTGGCTGCCTATGCCTCCGAGATGAGGGCGGTCCTGACCCAATTGCGGGTCGATGCCAAAACCAATGAGCACAAGGCGGCCCTGGAATTGCTCGGAATTCTGCCACTCTCTGGCAAGGTTGTCACGGGTGATGCCATGTTTACTCACCGAGACGTCTGCTCGGAGATTGTGCGGCGTGGCGGCGATTATGTGCTACCAGCCAAGGAAAATCAGGCGATGCTCCTGGCGGACATCCGAAGTGTTTTGGACGCCCCGCCAGCGGGGCTTTCCCCCCCGGCAGAGACGACTCCACGCCGAGAGCATCCGCCAGGCCTGCATGATTCACAAGGGGCATGGGCGACGTGAGCGGCGGACGATTCGGACCACGACCTGGCTGAACAGCTTCCTGGACTGGCCGGCCGTGGGGCAGGTTTTTCATCTGCGGCGTGAACGCACCCTCCGGGGAGTGACGACCGTCGAGGACGTGTACGGTATCACCAGTCTGAGGCCCGAGAAGGCGTCGCCCGCCAAGCTCCTGACGCTGATCCGTTCGCACTGGGCGATCGAGAACCAGTTGTTTGGCGTGCGGGATTGGACCTTGGGCGAGGATGCCAGCCGAGTGAGGACCGGGACCGCCGCGCAGGTCGCTGCAAGCCTCCGCAACGTGGCGTTGTTTCTGCTGGGACAGCAAGCCAGACGGACGAAACGAGGAATCGCCGACGTCGTCAGAGATCTGAGGTTCCATGTCACAAAGGCCATGAAACTTGTGGCAACTTGAGCAGAAGAATGAAACAGCCCTGCCACCACGCTCTTGGACCCTCCCGGCCCCCTCGGCCGGCCAGCAGCCCCAAGCCATCCGGCCCACCCCAAACGGCCCGCCTTTGAACGTTTGCTCCCGGTTCCACACCACGCCGTTGGTGGAAAATCCCCCCTTGCATCTACCGCGACCGACCCGTATATTTTGGATTTTCATGGCCTGCGCAGGCTGGCGTAGCTCAATTGGCAGAGCAACGGTTTTGTAAACCGTCGGTTGTGAGTTCGACTCTCACCGCCAGCTCTGCCCCCAGCGAGCGACCCGCCCCCCATCCCCAAACACCCGGGTGGTTGCCCGAGCGGCCAAAGGGGCCTGACTGTAAATCAGGTGGCTACGCCTTCGCAGGTTCGAATCCTGCACCACCCATCCCGACCCTCAACCATTACCCTGTTCGATCCCAAGATCCTCAAGCTCTCAGCCCAGACCGGGGCCGGCCCTCGCCCCGGGGGCCATCCGTTCGCAGGAGGTTTCATCCCCCAAGCAACGCCGAGTCTCGACCGCCCGATCCGCGAAGCCCGGCGCCACCTCGGTGAGCGTCTCATGCCTCGGCAGTCCGCACCCGGAGCGGGCTTGCCAGGTCTGACCTGCGGGTGTAGCTCAATGGTAGAGCCCCAGCCTTCCAAGCTGGCCGTGTGGGTTCGATTCCCATCACCCGCTTCGGGCGACTTCGCCGCGACCGCCCCGCCGGCTCCTCCGGAGGTCTCCAGGCTCGGCCCAATCCCTGACTCCAACGTCGCTGCCGTGGCTCAGTCGGTAGAGCGCGTCCTTGGTAAGGACGAGGTCCTGGGTTCAAATCCCAGCGGCAGCTCTCGGGTGGGCGGCCCCCGCCGCTTCCGCGGTCAGGTCGCCGACGCCGGGTCGTGTCCCATTCGTTTCCTGATGCCACGCGGGCCGATCCTTGTGGCTCAGGCCCCGTAGCCTTCCCCAAGTCTTAGTCCTCGAGCCCACACGCCTAGGAGTTCCGATGGCCAAGGACACCTTTCAACGGAAAAAGCCCCACGTCAACGTCGGCACCATCGGCCACATCGACCACGGCAAGACCACCCTCACGGCCGCCCTCCTGGCCGTTCTCGCCAAGCAACCGTGGGCCGAACATACGACCACGAAGTCTTACGCCGACATTGCCAAGGGCGGAACCGTTCGCGACGCCACCAAGACCGTCACGATCGCCGTCTCCCACGTCGAATACGAATCCGAAAAGCGCCACTACGCCCACATCGACTGCCCCGGCCACGCCGACTACATCAAAAACATGATCACCGGCGCGGCCCAAATGGACGGCGCTATCCTGGTCGTCTCCGCCTACGACGGCCCCATGCCCCAAACCCGCGAACACATCCTCCTGGCCCGCCAAGTCGGCGTGCCCGCCCTGGTCGTCTTCATGAACAAGATCGACCTGGTCGACGACCCCGAACTGCTGGACGTCGTCGAAATGGAGCTACGCGAGCTCCTCTCGCACTACGGCTTCCCCGGCGAAGAAATCCCGATCATCCGCGGCTCCTCCAAGCCGGCCTACGACAACCCGTCCGACCCGGTCGCCTCCAAGCCCATCCTCGACCTGGTCAAGGCCATGGACGAGTATATCCCCGAACCGGTCCGCGAGATCGACAAGCCGTTCCTCATGCCCATTGAGGACGTCTTCTCCATCAAGGGCCGCGGCACGGTCGGCACCGGCCGCATCGAACGCGGCAAGGTCAAGGTCGGCGACCCGGTCGAAATCGTCGGCTTCGACCGCAACAAGTCCTCGGTCGTCACCGGCGTCGAAATGTTCCAGAAAACGCTCGACGAGGGGATCGCCGGCGACAACGTTGGGATCCTCCTCCGCGGCGTCGAGAAGAACGAGCTCGAACGCGGCCAGGTGGTCTGCAAGCCAGGCTCGATCACCCCGCACACCAAGTTCGAGTGCGAGGTCTACGTCCTCTCCAAGGAGGAGGGCGGCCGCCATACCCCCTTCTTCAAGAACTACCGGCCCCAGTTCTATTTCCGCACCACCGACGTCACCGGGACCGTGCTCAACCTCAAGAGCGAGGACGGCACCGAGGCCGAGATGTGCATGCCCGGCGACAACATTAAGATGACCGTCGAGCTGCTCACCCCGATCGCCATGGAAGAAAAACTCCGGTTCGCCATCCGGGAGGGCGGCAAGACCGTTGGAGCCGGCGTCGTCACCAAGATCCTCCAGTAACCGCTCGAGGGGCTGCAGGGCCGGCGCTGCGGGGCAACCCCCCCATCAACCCCGCCCCCCCCAGCCCGCCCTCGCCCCTCGACCCCTTGGATCCTCCATACCACCATGCGAGAATACGTCTGGCTCGAGTGCACCTCCTGCGGCGACCGCAACTACCGCACCCCCAAGGAAACCCGCGGGAGCGAACGTCTCGAACTCAACAAATACTGCAAACGCGAGCGCAAGCATACACCCCATAAGGAGTCGCGCAAAAAGTGACCGCCCGCGCGGGGCCGCCGGTTCGTTCCGGCTGGCTCCCGTTGGGCCGATCGTCGCCTGAGAGCCGCCCCGACTCTCCCCACCACACGAGCGTAGCTCAACTGGTAGAGCAGCGGTCTCCAAAACCGCAGGTTGGGGGTTCGATTCCCTCCGCTCGTGCTCGTCTTTTCTGGCCAGCTTCGGCGGATCGGTCCACGGGCCTACCCGGTTTTGGACCGACCGCCGCCCTCGTTCGAATCGGCTTGCCGTCCCGGAACGCTCGACCCGAGACACCCCCCCATGGGCAAAGTTCGCGACAACGCCCCGGCCTCCTCTCCGACGCCCAAATCGGCGTCCCCCAAGGCCGCCACCTCCGCGCGCAGCAACCCCGGGCGCTGGGCTCAGTTTTTCCAAAACCTTTTGCGGACCGACACGTATAAACCCCATCAGGGCAAATGGGCGCGGCTATGGACGGCCATCGGCCTGGGCCTGATCCTCGTCTCGGGCCTCTACACCTATCAGCAACGCTACCTCGACGACCTGCCGATCGTTCCCCGCTTTGCCATCCCCTTGGCGATCGCCGCCGTGCTCGCCTGGGTCGTTTGGCGGATTGTCCAGTTCCCGCCGTTTGTCGACTTTCTGATCGCCACCGAAGGCGAGATGAACAAGGTCTCCTGGATTTCCCGGGAGGAGCTTCAGCGAGCCACGACCGTCGTGCTGACCACCGTCCTGATCCTCTCGATTTTCCTCTTCGCCGTCGATTGGCTCTGGCAATTCATCCTCAACCTGCTCGGCGTACTCCAGGTCAGCGGCGGTGGCGCCTTCGGCTCTCAGGTCGGCTGATTCGACCCCCGCACGCAGCGGCAGCCGGCTTGCCCATGATAAGAACTCCTATTCTCCCTCCCCACGACGCGCGATGACTGCCCCGCACGACGACCCCTCCATCAACCTCCCCGCCCCCGCCCCCGACCAGCCGCCGGGCCTCGAGGTCGACGAGCTGACCCCCGACGGTGCGCCGGCGCCTCAGCCCCCCGCCGCCGCCCAGCCCCCTGATGCCGCGGCCCCCGAACCCACCGCTCCGCCCCCAGCCGACTCCCCTTCGGCTCCAGCCCAACCGACCGGCTCAGCGGGCGGCGAGGACGAGGCCCCCCCTCAACTCGTCTGGTATGTCCTCAAAGTCCAGTCCGGCCGCGAAGACACCATCCGCGACGCCCTCGAACGCCGCGTCAAAATCCACGGCCTGCAGCGCTACTTCGGCCGGATCGTGGTCCCCACCGAGAAAATCACCGAAATCCGCAACAACAAAAAACGGGTCGTCGAACGCAAAAGCTACCCCGGCTACATCATGGTCGAAATGGAGCTCAACGAAAAAACCTGGTTCGTCGTCCGCGAGACCCCCGGCGTCGGCGACTTCGTCGGAGCCCACGGCCAACCGGCCCCCATGCGCGACGAAGAAGTCAACAAAATGCTCGGCCGCGAAACCGCCAAGGACGAAAAACCCCCGGCCGTCAAAATCGACGTCAGCAAGGGCGACCGCGTCAAAATCAAGGACGGCCCCTTCGAAAACTTCGAAGGCACGGTCGAAGAAGTCGTCGAACAGCGCGGTCTGGTCAAAGTGATGCTCATCATCTTCAACCGCCCGACACCCGTCGACCTCGAATACTGGCAAGTCGAACGCGTCTGATCCAGCCACCCCGCCGGACCCCCTGGCGAGCTCGACCCCCCTAGCGATCACTCCTCTTCTCTGGAAGGGCTGCCCCTATGGCCAAAGTCATGGTTGCCAAAGTCAAGCTGCAATGCCCCGGCGGACAGGCCACCCCCGCCCCCCCGGTCGGTCCTGCGCTCGGCCAGCACGGCGTCAACATCGGCCAGTTCGTCACCCAATTCAACGACCGCACCAAGGACATGAAGGGGACCACCATCCCCGTCGAAATCACGATTTATAGCGACCGTTCCTTCGAGTTTATTACCAAGAGCCCCCCCGCGGCCGTGCTGATCAAACAGGCTCTCGGCCTGGCCTCCGCCGCCAAGTCGCCCGGCAAGGAGAAAGTCGGCACCATCGGCATGGACCAGATTCGCAAGATCGCCGAAACCAAATTCCAGGATCTCAACGCCCGCGACCTCGACCATGCCTGCCGTATCATCGCCGGCACCGCCCGCAGTATGGGCGTCGAGGTCAAGCCCTGATTCGGCACCCCTCGTCTCAGCCTCCAGTTCAAACCTGAACCGATCACCCGCAGACGTCAACCCATTCCACTTGCCCGCCCCGGCGCCACCGCCCGCCGGGACCCGGCGGGCTGTCCGCAGGCGGGAGCCCCCGGCACCCGATCCGGGAGCGAAAGGAGACCATGCGTTATCGTTCTAAGCGTTACCGGGCCTTGGCCCAAAAGCTCAAACCCGACCCGCTCCCCTTGACCGAAGCCGTCCGGCAGCTCAAGACGTTCGCGACGACCAAGTTCGACCAGACCGTCGAGGTCTCCACCCACCTGGGGATCGACCCCCGCCAGAGCGACCAGAACGTCCGCGGCTCGGTGAGCCTGCCCCACGGCATCGGCAAGACGGTCCGCGTGGCCGTCTTCGCCCAGGGCGAAAATGCCGATAAAGCCCGCGCTGCCGGTGCCGACATCGTCGGCGCCGAGGATCTGGCCCAGCAGGTCAAGGCCGGGCAGATGGACTTCGACGTCGCCCTGGCCACCCCCGACATGATGGGGATCGTCGGCCCGCTCGGCCGGGTTCTTGGACCCCGCGGCCTGATGCCCTCGCCCCGCTCCGGCACCGTCACCACCGACGTCGCCGCCGCTGTCAAGGAATTCAAGGCCGGCAAGATCGAGTTTCGCAACGACAAGGGCGGTAACGTCGCCGCCCCGGTCGGCAAGCTCCACTTCTCTGAGGAACAACTGGTCGAAAATGTCCAGGCCTTCCTCAACCACCTCCGAAGCCTGAAGCCGGCCGCCGCCAAGGGGACCTACATCCGGTCCGTGACGATCTCCGCCACCATGAGCCCGGGCATCCGGGTCCAGGCCTAGGGAGAGGACCGAGACGCCATGTCCAAATACGTCAAAGAACTCCAGATGGACCAGCTCAAGGCCGAACTGAACGGCCACCGCTCGGTCCTGATCCTCGACCTCAAAGGTCTCGACGCCGTCTCCGAAAACCGGCTCCGGCTCGACCTCCGCAAAAAGAACATCCGCCTCCGCGCCCTCAAAAACACCCTAGCGCGACAGGTCTTCAGCCAGCTCGGACTGCACGGCCTCGACCCCCTGCTGACCGGCCCCAGCGTCGCCGCCTGGGGCGGCGACGGCGTCGCCGAACTGGCCAAGGAGATCTCCGATCAGGTCAAAAAGCTCAAGAAACCCCAGATCAAGGGCGGCACCGTCGACGGCGTGCCCGTCGGCCCGGCCCAGATCGAGGAGATCACCAAACTCCCCAGCCGCGAGGCGCTCATCGCCCGCGTCATCGGCCTGGCTCTGGCCCCGGCCCAGCGGATCATCAGCCTGGCCAACGCCCCGGCGGCCAACCTCGCCGCTCAGCTCCAGACAATCGCCGAGGCAGACTCCGGCGCCGGCGAAACTCCGGCACCCAACGAGCCAGCCGCGGCGCAGCCGGCCCCCTGACGGCCTCGCCCAAAACGCCTCCGACCCCTCCTCCACTCTCAGCCCTTTTGCACCGAAAGGACCCAATCCATGTCGACCGACACCGCCGCCCCCAGCTTCGCCGACAACATCAAGGCCCTCGGCGACTCGATCGTCAAGCTGACGGTCCTCGAGGCCAAGGCCCTCGGCGACTACCTTGAGCAAGTCCACGGCATCAAGGCGGCCGCCGCCGCCGTGGCCGTGGCGGCTCCCGCCGCCGCCGCCGGCGCGGCACCGGCCGAGGCCGCCGCCGCCAAGACCGAATTCGACGTCATCCTCGAATCGGCCGGCGCCCAGAAGATCAATGTCATCAAGGTCGTCCGCGCGGCCACCGGTCTGGGCCTCAAGGAGGCCAAGGACCTGGTCGACAGCGCCCCCAAGCCGATCAAGACCGGCGTCTCCAAGGACGACGCCGAAAAACTCAAGAAGGAACTCGAAGCCGCCGGCGCCACCGTCGCCGTCAAGTGATCGGCCCACCCCTCGGATTAACGGCCGCGCCGGCTCCCCCAGCCCCGCTCCCGGTTCTGGGCCGTCGGCGCGGCCGGGCCACGCCCGCAATCCCCCTCGTTCCCGCTCTCAACCCCAATCGTCAACCTCACTCTGGGCTCCTCCCTGCCCCCCCGGCTCCGGACCCCGCCCCAACGGCCAGCTCAGCCCGCACGCGGCCATCCGGACTCCCCTCTCGCGATAACTGACCGCGCCTGAGCCGGCCCCGCACCTCACCGCCCCGCGAACCGGCCCCGCACCACGAAGGAGCGCGTCGATCCATGCCCAGCCCGACCACCCCGACTCACGACAACCTCGCCGCCCAATCCCTCTCCCGCGCCGTCCGTCGGATCACACCTCTGCCCCCACGCAACCTCGGCCGCATCCGCGACGAGTGGCCCATCCCCGACCTGACCGAAATCCAAACCGCCTCCTACGCCCGCTTCCTCCAACTGGACACCCCGCCCGAAGCGCGGACCGACACCGGCCTTGAATCGGTCTTCCGCGAAATCTTCCCGATCGAGAGCTACGACAAGACCCTCAAGCTCGAATACATCCGCTACGACCTGGGCAAACCCCGCTACGACCCCGACGAATGCCGCCAACTGCGGCTCACCTACGGCCGCCCGCTCCACGTCTGGCTCCGTCTGCACAAGCCCGAGAAGGAGGTGATCGAGGAATCGGTCTACCTGGGCGACATGCCGATCATGATCGGCGGCGGCGAGTTCATCATCAACGGCGCTGAGCGGGTCGTCGTCAGCCAGCTCCACCGCTCTCCCGGCGTCGACTTCGTCGTCGAGGTCGAAAGCGGCGATAAGAAAATGCACGCCTGCCGGATCATCCCCGAGCGTGGGAGCTGGATCGAGCTTCAGGTCACCAAGAAGGAGACCCTCGACGTCCGCATCGACCAGTCGGGCAAGTTCTCGGCCATGACGCTGCTCCGCGCCATGAGCCCGCAGTATTCGACCGACGAGGCGATCTTCGAAGCGTTTTACGACACCGAGACGGTCAAGACCGGCACCGCACGGGCCGCCGCGGCGCTCGAGGGCAAGATCGCCTGCGGCGACATCGTCGATCCGGCCACCGGCGAAGTCCTGGTCGAAAGCGGCACGGTCATCAGCAAGACGATGGCCCAGATTCTGGCCGACAACAATGTCGGTCCGGTCAAGGTCCTCAAGGACGTCAAGGACCAGCTCATCCTGGCCTCGCTTCAGGCTGACCCGACCACCGACCACGAAAGCGCTCTGCTGCGGATCTACCAGCGGCTCCGACCTGGCAACCCGCCCCAACTGGAAAAAGCCCGCGAGCTGTTCAATGAGAAGTTCTTCGACACCAACCGCTACCGGCTGGGCCGGGTCGGCCGCTTCCGGATCAATCGCAAGTTCAATCAGAACGTGCCCGAAGACCGGATGACGCTCGAGCCGATCGACTACGTCAACGCGATCCGCTACATCCTCAGCCTCCGCCGCGGCGAGGGGATGATCGACGACATCGACCACCTGGGCAACCGCCGGCTGCGCACGATCGACGAGCTGGCTGCCGACGAGCTTCGCAAGGGCTTCCTCAAGCTCCGCCGCACCGTGCAGGAGCGGATGAGTCTGAAGGACGCCGAGGGAATCAGCCCGCGCTCGCTGATCAACCCCAAGTCGATCTCGGCGGCGATCGAATACTTCTTTGGCCGCGGGGAGCTGTCGCAGGTCGTCGACCAGACCAACCCGCTGGCCCAGTTGACGCACGAGCGGCGGCTTTCGGCCCTGGGGCCAGGCGGGCTGAACCGCAAGCGCGCGGGCTTCGAGGTCCGCGACGTCCACATCTCCCACTACGGGCGGATCTGCCCGATCGAGACGCCCGAGGGCACGAACATCGGATTGATCAGCTCGCTGGGCATTTATGGAAGCGTCGACGACTACGGCTTCCTGGTCACCCCCTACCGCAAGGTCGTCCATGGCAAGCCCACCAAGGAAGTGAAGCTGCTCCGCGCCGACGAAGAGGCCGAATACCATGTCGCTCCGGCCGACGCCCCGCGGACCGAGGATGGCCACCTCAAGGGTCCGAACATCATCGCCCGGTACCAGTCCGACTTCGTGATGGTTCCGGTCGAGCAGGTCGAGTACATCGACATCAGCCCGAAGCAGATGGTCGGCGTCTCGGCCGGTCTGATCCCGTTCCTGGAACACGACGACGCCAACCGCGCGCTGATGGGCTCGAACATGCAGCGGCAGGCGGTCCCGTTACTGGTGACCGAACCGCCGATCGTCGCCACCGGGCTTGAGCGGGCGGTGGCCACCAACAGCGGCATGTTGGTCCGGGCCGAACAGGACGGCACGGTCACGTTTGTCGATGCCACCCGGATCGTCATCGACGATGTTCATGTCTACAAGCTTCGCAAGTATGTGGGCCTCAACGAGCGGACCTGTCTGAACCAGAAGCCGATTGTCACGCTGGGCCAGAAGGTCAAGAAGGGCGATGTGATCGCCGACGGCGCGGCCACCTACAAGGGCGAGCTGGCGCTGGGCCGCAACGTGCTGGTCGCGTTCATGGCCTGGGATGGCTACAACTTCGAGGACGCGATCATCATTAGCGAGAAGCTGGTCAAGCAGGACGTGTATACGTCGATCCACATCGAGGAGTTTGAGATCGAGATCCGCGAGACCAAGCTGGGCCGCGAGGAGTTCACCCGCGACATCCCCAACGTCTCGGACAAAGCATTGCGGAATCTGGATGCCAACGGGATCGTGCGGGTGGGGACCTACGTCAAGCCGGGGGATATCCTGGTCGGCAAGGTCGCGCCCAAGTCCAAGAGCGAATTGACGCCCGAGGAGAAGCTGCTGCACGCGATCTTCGGCCGCGCGGGCGAGGACGTCAAAAACGACAGCCTGGAAGTGCCCTCGGGTGTTGAGGGGATCGTGATCAACACCCAGCGGTTCAGCCGGCGGATGAGCCTCTCCGAAGAAGACAAGAAGGCCTTCGACAAGGAGCTGAAAGAGGCCGAACTGGAGGAAGCGCAGAAGATCGCCGACGAGTATCGCGCGCTGCTGGCGGCCGCCGAACAGGTCGTCGGCGGGCCGCTGATCAATCCCGACACGGGCAAGCCGTTCGGCAAGGAGAAGGACGTCCTGAAGCTGGCCGAGGAAAGCGACGCGTTCATCAAGACGGCGACCGGCCAAGGCTCGGCGAAGCTCGACGTGCGGGGCAAGGCGGCCGAAGCGCTGCGCGGCCTGCTGAATGTGCACCGGCCCCGGCTCGAGGCGCTGCGGGACGACCGCGACCGCCGCTTGAACAGCATGAAGCGGGGCGACGAGCTGCCCTCGGGCGTGCTCCAGATGGTCAAGGTCTACATCGCCACCAAGCGGGTCATCTCGGTCGGCGACAAGATGGCCGGCCGCCACGGCAACAAGGGCGTCATCGCCAAGATTCTGCCCGAGGAGGACATGCCGTTCCTGGAGGACGGCACGCCGGTCGAGATCCTGCTCAATCCGCTGGGCGTGCCGAGTCGGATGAACGTGGGCCAGATTCTGGAGACCCACCTGGGCTGGGCGGCGGCGCGGCTGGGCTTCCAGGCGGTCTGCCCGGTCTTCGACGGCGCCGACGAGGCCCAGATTCACGAGATGCTGGTCCAGGCCGGGCTGCCGGCCAACGGCAAGGCGACGCTCTACGACGGCCGCACCGGCGAGCCGTTCGACCAGAAGACGACCGTTGGGTATATTTATATGCTCAAACTGCATCATCTGGTCGACGACAAGATCCATGCCCGGGCGACCGGTCCCTACAGTTTGATCACCCAGCAGCCGCTGGGCGGCAAGGCCCGGTTTGGCGGGCAGCGGTTTGGCGAGATGGAAGTCTGGGCCCTGGAGGCGTATGGCGCGGCCTACATCCTTCAGGAGCTTTTGACCGTCAAGAGCGACGACGTTGAGGGCCGGACCAAGATCTACGAGAGCATGGTCAAGGGTGAGAATACGCTCGAGGCCGGCACTCCGGCGAGCTTCGACGTGCTGACCAACGAGATCCGCGGCCTCGGGCTTAACATGCAGCTTGAGAAGAAGCGGGATTGAGGGGTCCGGCGGCCACCGATTAGTCGCTCAGGATTTCCCCGCCCGCCCGGGTGCCTAGTGCCTGCCAGACGCCCGGGCGGGCGGTTCCCTTCCACCAGCCTTCCGGCTGGATCGTGAAGGAAGCGGCCACGCCCTCGCGGTGGTCGAAGGCCCAGGAATCGATCGAATCCACGATGAATCGGACCGACCCATCGCCCAGCAGGGCATTCAACCCGCCCGGGTGCCGGCTCGACGTACCGAAGGCGAGCGGCAGGTCCGAGCGCCGCTGGGCGTTGGGCGGGGCGAACGTCGCGAACAGCGTATCGCCCCAGTTGCTCGAGAAATACCAGCCCCAGTCGTCGTAGAACTGCTCGAAGTCACGCCAGTCGGTGGTCGCCCGCTCGGCGAAGAACAGCGTGTGCGAGAGCCCGTCGCGCACCGCGGACATCGGCATCGCGGAGGGATGGATGAAGCAGCCGTCGGCCTGGGCGGCCGTGCGCGGGTCGACCCGGCAGCCGGTGGCCGCCCTGGGCAGGGCGTAGACCGGGAACGTGCCGTGGCAGGCGACGTAGCTCGTGTAGGAGGCCTCAAGGCGCTCGCTGGGATCGGCCAAGCCAGCGGCGACCATCAGCGGCATCGCGATTGCGCGGGGCCAGCGCGACCCGGGGTCGCTGGGGCACGCATAGACGCCCGTCGCGACGCGGAAGCACGTCCGGTTCTCGCGCGACGCAATGTTCAGGTCGGTATTGATCGCGTGGTAGAGCGGGGCCTGCTCGAGGTGGGGGAGCAGCGCGATCAGGCAGCTCCGATCGAGTGCCTCGGGCACGCACGGCGGCGTGAACGCGAAATAGCGGGGGTCGGACGCCGGCATCAGGCCGATCGGCAAGCTTCCGTGCCCTTCGTGGTACTGGTAAAGCCCTAGGCCGATCTGGCGGAGGTTGTTGGCGCACTGAGCGCGGCGGGCGGCTTCTCGGGCAGTCTGGACGGCAGGAAGCAAGAGGCCCACGAGCAAGCCGATGACGCCTACGACGACGAGCAATTCGATCAGTGTCATGCCCCTTGGTCCCCCGTGACTGACTGATCGAGTCGCCATGATTGTCGTCTCCCGCGACGAAACGTGACGTCACACTTCAATTATCGCCCAGAGCCCGGATCGGTATCACCGCCGTGCGCTCATTGTGCCCGGCGGCCAGGACCACCTTCGCCCAAGGCTCATCGCGGGGCGGGGGCGTGGTGAACGCGATCCGCAGACGCCAACGATTTGGCCCAAACGGCTCGATCCGCGTTGCCACACGGTCGTCGGTCGCGACGACGCGAGGCGCGGTTGATCCTTCATCGGTCAGAGTCACGAACACGTCGCGCTCGACATGCTGGCCGGGAGGCACGCCCGTGATGAGCACTTGGCGTGGCGTAATCTGCACGGCCTGGTCGACCGTCCAGGAGACGGGCACGGAAAGGAGCCGGCCGTCGCTAAGGCGGATTCGGACCAGTTCGTGACGACGCGGGGCAGAGCCGTCGGCCCGGATCGTCACGTCGACGGCGAAGCGTCCTTGGAGCCGGTATCCCTGGCCGCGCTCCAGGACGTCGTCGACCGGCCGGATGGTCGTGGAGAGGGCCGATTCGTCCGAAGTCGAGACGTCGACGATGGTCGCTTCGTTCGAGACTAGAGTGTCTGCGAGCACCACAGAGCGCGTCACGGAGTTCCCCTCGGCGACCCGGCCGACCTCGAGTCTGGGCGGGTAGGGCAGCAGCGGGGAGTCGATCACGACATCGACGCGGCCCTCGACCGAGGGTAACGGCCGACCCCTGGCTTTGGAGGAGACCAAGAGCGTGTAGCTCTGCGGACCGTATCGCGACGCCGGATTGGTAACCAGCCCGATCTTCATCTCTTCACCCGGGGCCAGCTCGAAGGGTGGCTGCCGCTGACCGGCGGGCAGGGTGGTCGTGCAGGTGCACGAGGGCGTGATATCCGTGATCGTGATTGTCTCCGACGAAGGGTTGCGGAGGGTGAAGTCGGCGCGGAGTAGGTCGCGGTCGGAGTGTCGCTGACCCGTCAGGTCGATGACCGCCGGTTCGAGGAGTAGGCTGGGCGGGCGTCGGCTCTCGCGGGTTCGCACGACCCAGGTCCCGAGGCAAAGCCCCAGAATTCCCGAGACCGTGACGAGAACCAGGAGGGGCGGGGGGCAGGCTGGGAGGTTGGAGGATGCGGCCGAAGGCGTCGGCTTCATGAATCCCTCGTACGGTTGTCAGGAGTGGCGGCGGAGTCTGAGCGTGGGGGTCTCCGGAGCTGGAATCAGGCGGCGGGGCCGCGGAGGGCCAGCCGGCGCCTCAACCACATGAGCCACCCGAGGGTTGCCGCCAGCGCCAGGCTGGCTCCGGCGTAGATCCAAGGAGGCGTGGATGGGGGCTTGCGCTGAAAGAATGTCCGCTCGTATTGGAGGAACTCTTCGCGGGAGGGGAAGGTCTGACGCGGCCCGTTGGAGCCCCAGATGTGGAAGGCACCGGAGCGGGTGTCATGGACGCGGATTCCTTCGGGGAAGTCGAAGGTCAGGGCATCCGCCGACACCGGCTTATTGAAGCTCAGTCCCTTGACACGTACCTCACGCAAGATCCCGGGCTGACTGGTCGTCCGATGTTGGATGCGCGTCGGGATGAAGAGTGACGGCTCGACCTCCTGATACTCCATGACTTCCGCGACGCTGTGGGCGGGCTTCGATCCCCGAGTCCGGATTTCCCTGCGGATCGGGGCATAGCCGCGGCCCGGATCGAGGGTGACGCGGATCGCCGCGGGCACGCCGTGGGTGGTCTCGAACGACACCTCCCAGCGGTGCCCGCGATCGCCCTCGATGCGCTGGAGCGACGTCGCGGTGCCGTGCCGGACGGCGTCGGGGAGATAGTCGTCTAGCGTCGGCGCCAGCATCATTAGGAACGGGGGTATCCCGCTCACCGAGCCCGTTCGCGTCGGACCCGAGAGGATCGCCGATGTCATGTGATAGTGATTCGCCGGGGACGGAGGCGTAGACGGCGGGTTCGCCCAGTCCCATCCCTGCAGGGATCGCGTCTCGTCGGGCGAATAGGCATAGTCGAACAGCAGCTCTGACGGGCGGAACGTGCCGTCGACATCGTAGGCGCCGTTGGCCCAGGACGAGTGCCGCTCGCGCGGGCCGTCCTTCCGCCATCGGTTGCGCGATGTCAGCGTCCAGTTGGCGCCCCCATCCACGCTCTTCCATCCTTCGATCTCAGCCTCGAGCGAATGAATACGCTCCAGGTAGCTGCGATGCGCCTCCAGCACGCGCTCAAGCGACATCGGGTCCTGCAGTGGCGAGGACATTAGGAACAGAAGGGGCAGCTTCAACAGCATCACTTGGGCCCCTTGCGAAAAATTGGGCGACCGAGGGTTTAGTTCGTGCCGCAGCCCGAGGCGCAACCGCAGGGCTCCATCGTATCGAGGTCCGTGCCAGGGCAACGAATGGTCTCGTGCACGCAGAAGAGGCCCAGCCCGCCGCACTGCCCGACCGTTCTCGCTGTGACGCAGCCGCAGTTCCCGCCGACCTCGGGGCAGGGGACCTGCCCCTGGCATCCTTGCAGAGGATGAATCAACTCCCCTTCGCCTCGATCGACATGGCGGAGAGGACGAAGCCCGCCGTTTGGGCGCTGACGACCAGCGCGATCCGCCCGTCGATCCATACGCGCTTCATGACGGGATCCCCCGGGGTGGCTCCTGCTTGGGCGACCCAGTGCTGTGTCCCTCGCTGAACCACCATCTGTCAATTTACTCCCCCCCCCCCCGAGGCTTGTCAAGAAAAACATGGGGGGTTTGGAGGAACGTCGGAGAACCGGACCGCCGCGGGGTCTCCGGTTTTGCCGAATCGGAACCGAGGAGGGGCGGGGGACGAGCTGGGAGGTTGGAGGATGCGGCCGAAGGCGTCGGCTTCATGAATCCCTCGTACGGTTGTCAGGAGTGGCGGCGGAGTCTGGGCGTGGGGGTCTCCGGAGCTGGAATCAGGCGGCGGGGCCGCGGAGGGCCAGCCGGCGCCTCAACCACACGAGCCACCCGAGGGTTGCCGCCAGCGCCAGGCTGGCTCCGGCGTAGATCCCGAGGGGCGTGGATGGGGGCTTGCGTTTGAAGAATGCCCGCTCGTATTGGAGGAACTCCTCGCGGGAGGGGAAGGTCTGACGCGGCCCGTTGGAGCCCCAGATGTGGAAGGCACCGGAGCGGGTGTCATGGACTTTCATACCTTCCGGGAATTCGAGCGTCAGAGACTCGGCCGGAAGGGGCTTGTTGACTTTCAACGTGGTGACGCGGATTTCCCGCAGATGACCGGGTTGGTCCGGCGACTGGATCCGGATGCGGGTCGGGATGAACAAGCCTGGCGCGACTTCCTGATACTCGGTGATTTCCCAAACACCCCTTGGCTGTGAAGGCTCTTTTGGTCTGACCTCTCTCCGAGCCAGCGCAAATCCGCGTCGAGGGTCGAGCGCAACTCCCATGCTCAGTGGGGTGGTACCGAGCGTGGCCTCGAAGGTGATCTCCCACAAACCGCCCGGGATTTGTCTGACACTCGCTGAGGCTCCCTTCCGAACGGCGTCTGGTAAATAGTCTTCGAGGGTCGCAGCCAACATCATCAAGTACGGGGGCCGGCCGCTCACCGATCCCGAGCCCGTTGGCCCACCAATGGATGCGTCCGCCATGTGGTAGCCATTGACCGGAGATGGAAGGGATGATGGGGGCCGCTCACGGTTCCATCCGCTGAGATAACGGGTCTCGTCCGGGCTGAACGAGGATTCGATGTGGATTTCGGAGCTGTGGAATGAACCGCTGAGGTCGAAGAACCCTTTTGCTCTGCTGGTGTAACGCTCGCGGGGGCCGTCTTTCCACCAATGGTCTTGAGACGACATGGTCCAGGTCGAGCCGCCATCACGGCTCTCGTAGGTTTCCCAGGTGGCCTCGAGCGATTGGATTCGATCGACGTAATGCTGATGTGCCTCCAGGAGACGGTTGAGCGACATCGGCTCAAACGAATGCCCGGAGAATCCGAGGAGAGCGATCAGGGAGATGAGGGACATCGCCAGAACCCGAATCCGCCTGAAATCTTCCGGCTCACGCCTCAATCCTCTGCTGGGGACGGGTCGGCCACGAGCGGCGTGAGTTCATAAGGGCTTTGATCGAGTCGCCGAGAGGCCTCGCGGGTCGAGGCGGCAGGGTCGGGACGCCGAGCGTAAGGAAGAGTCCGCTTTGAATCCCAGAGCTGGAGTTCGGAAGCCAGGTCAGATGACCGTCGCACAAGGTTTAGCAACCCGAGGCGCAAGTGCAAAAGGCGCCGGTTGCCGAAATGGTTCCGGGGCATTTGAAGGTCTTGGCAAGGCAAAAGAAGCCCCAGCCCATACAGGTCCCAACGGTTGGACCTGCGGGACAGTGGCAGAAGCCCTGAACTTCTGGGCAGGGAACCGAGTTGGCACAACCGGAGACATACACGTTGTCGGCGCTGGCGCTTGGGCTGATGGTCAAACAGACGACACCGGCTGTCACTGCTGACCAACCGCTGACGACCAGCGCGATCAGCCCGTCGATCCATACGCGCTTCATGACGAGATCCCCCGGTGTGGCTCCTGCTTGGGCGACCCAGTACTGTGTCCCTCGCTGAACCACCATTTGTTAATTTACTCCCCCCCCCCCCCCGAGGCTTGTCAAGAAAAAAATGGGGGTTTGGAGGAACGTCGGAAAACCGGACCGCCGCGGGGTCCGAAGCTGGGTCCGGGGGGTGCTGCGGCCGGACGCTCCTTGGCGCTCGCGTGAGGCCTTCGCGGAATGGGGAACGTCGAGCCGGGGCATTCGGGCCTGTCGGGCGTTCTGGCGATCAGTCTGAGGTGTCGCTTGCTGGCGGGAGCGAGGGCATATCTTGGAAGATCGCGACCGATCCGGTGCGTCATGAGCGGAGCTGCGCGGACGGTGGCCAAAGCGATGCTGGGCTGCCGCATGTCCAGGATGGGTCCCGCGACTGGCTCAGTAGGTGCGGCCGAGGTAACCGACGATCGCGCGCTTGAGTTCGAGCGGGTCGAAGGCGCCGAGCTTGCGGTAGAGGACTTTGCCGCCGGGGGCGATGACGAGGGTGTAGGGGATGGGTCCGGGCCAGTCCTTGTCGAGGGCGGCGGCCAGGGCGTCCTTGTCGTCGCCGGTGAAGAGGTAGTTTTTCATGGCGACCTTGTTTTGCTGGAGGACGCGGAGGGCTTCGTCGCGTTGGGATGGTTCGTCGAGGCTGATGGTGACAAGCTCGAAGGGGCGGCCGCGGTACATGCGGTTGATGGTGACCAGTTCGGGCAGTTCCTGAACGCAGGGGCCGCACCAGGTGGCCCAGAGGTTGATGACGAGCAGGCGGTTGGAGTCGTTGCGGGCGAGTCGGGCGACTTGGTCGGCGTCGATCGGTTCGAGGGAGACCGGCTCGGCGTCCCAGCGGGCCAGGGCTTCTTTTGCCGATTCCCGTTTATCGGCCCACTTGGTCGAGCAGCCGAAAACGCGGGTGGTCTCGACGGGGACGGGCTGGCCGGCGAGCAGGGCCTCGATGGCGTTGATGGCGTCGTGCTTCGTGGGCGGCTTGACTTCCTGGTCGTCGATGCGGCCCTGATAGCGGAGTTTGCGGTCGGCGTCGAAGATGAAGACGTGGGGGGTGGCCAGGACGCCGTAGGCGCGGGAGGTGGCCTGGGTTTCGCCGTCGTAGAGGTAAGGATAGGCAAATTGATGATCGCGCGCCCGGATCTTCATGTCCTCGAATGAGTCGCCGAGGTCGGTGTAGCCGAGTTCGTCGAGGCGGACGGCCAGGGGGTCGTTGGGGGAGATAGCGACGAGGGCGACGCCGCGGTCTTTGTAGTCGGCGTGGAGGCGGGCGATGCGTTCTTCGTAGGCTTGGGCGGTGGGGCAGTGGTTGCAAGTGAAGAGGACGACGAGGACCTTGGCGTCCTGGAAGTCGGCCAAGGAGTAGGTTTTGCCGTCGACGCCGGGGAGGCGGAAGTCGGGGGCGGGGCTGCCGATGGGCAGGGGCGTGGGGTCGTCGGCGGTGGCGTACGTTGGGGCCAGCAGGAGCAGGAGAGCGGAGAGGAGGGGGCGCATCGGTGGGTGCTCCGTCGCGTGCCGAGGTGTGGTTGAGGGGGATGATGGGGTGTCGGGACCGCGGATGCAAGGGGTCGGCTGGGGATGCGAGCTGGGGGGCGTGCTGGGGCGGTCACTTTCGGGCGGGGGGAGGGAGGGAATCGAGGAGGGACTGGAGGCCGTTGAGGTTGGCCTTGAGGCGGGTTTCGGCGTCTTCGTCGGTGTGGTTGAGGATGCCGATGGGTCCGACCCAGCCGGAGTCGCGGATGGTCTGGAGGAGTTGGGCGTCGAGTTCGCCCTGGCCGATGACGAGGATTTTCTTGCCGCGGGACTCGCCGTCGCGGGTCATGCCGTTGAGGTTGAGCGCGAGGAGGTAGGGTTTCATTTGGGCGAGCAGGGAGGCGAAGCGGTCGAGGTGGTTGTGGCCGTGATGGAGGTTGTAGACCAGGCCGACGTTGTCGAGGCCCTCGGCGCGGAGGGCTTCGATCAGGGCGATCTGGTTTTCCGGCTCGCCGAACCAGCCGCCGTGGTTGTAGAGGGCGACGGTGGAGCCCTGGGCCTTGGCGGCCTGGACGATGGGGCGGAGGCGTTCGAGTTCGGCGGCGACGCGGGCGGCCTGCTCCTCGGGGGTCTTGGTCGGCTCGCCGCCGCCGGTGACCCAGAGTTGGGGTGTGAGGCCGCGGGCCTTGAGGCGGTTGAGGAGGAAGCGGGCGTCGTCGTCGAGGGTGGTGGGGAACCAGACGGCGGTCAACTCGATCCCGTGGCGGGCCAGGGCGTCCAGCTCGCGGTCGAAGGTGGGCAGGTGTTCGGCGCGCCAGTCGTAGGCGAAGCGGCGGATGCCGAGGCGCGCGAGCATGGCGGCGCGGTCCTCGGGGGAACGCTTCTGGGCGTCGAAGGGGACGATGCACCAGGCGACGAGGTTGGACGGGTCGAAGAGGCCGTCGTCAGAGGCTGGGGCTGGGCGGAGCGCGGAGGCAAAGGCGGCGGCGAGGGTGAGGATGAGGGTGGCTCTGGGGAGGCGGGGCTGGGGCATGGGGGGAGGCTCCCGGCGGAGTCGTTCGGGGAGGAGCATGCCGGATTATGGCCGGCGGGGGCAGCGGAGGGGAGGGGGCCGGGCTGAGGATTGGGAGTTGGTTCGGGCGAGGGGGACGCGGCCAGCAGCCGGGTGAGGGCCTGGAAGGCGGTCGAAGGGGAGAGGGAGAGGCGGCGTTGGTGTTTGTCCCAGTCGGCGAGAGCTTTGCGGAATTGGCGGTCGGCGAGGGCTTCGTAGCGGATCCAGTTGGGGGGCGGGTTGTCGGTTTCGCGGAGGGCGGAGGCGTGGAGGCGGGCGATGGCCTGGGCGATGCGAGCGGCGAGCAGCTCGGTGATGGGGTCGGTGGGTGGGTGGGCGGCCTGGATGTAGGCGATGAGCCAGGCGCGGAATTCGTCGTCGAGGTGGTCGGGCCAGGGGAGGCGTCGGGTCCAGGCAGGCTCTGAGGTGGACATGGGAGGCGGGCCTCGGTGATGGTGGAGTCTCATTCGGGAACATCGCGGGGGCCGGGTGGGTTTATCGAGCAAAGCGCGGATACGGTGAGGGAACGGGGCGGCGTGGAGCGGGTGGGAGACTGCGATGCGGGTGGATGTGGTGATGGGGACGCGGCCGGAGGCGATCAAGCTGGCGCCGGTGGTGCGGGCGTTGCGGGAGAGGGTGGGGGTGAGGTGTCGGGTGGTGGCGGCGGGGCAGCATCGGGAGTTGCTGGAGCGGGCGCTTGCGGATTTTGGGTTGAAGGCGGATGTTGAGCTGGGTTTGATGCGGCCGGGGCAGGGGCTGGCGGAGCTGGCGGCGCGGGGGGTGGAGGAGCTGGATCGGGTCTTTGCGGCGGGGCGGCCGGATGTGGTGCTGGTGCAGGGGGACACGACGACGGCGTTGTGTGGGGCGTTGGCGGCGTTTTATCGGGTGATTGATCTGGGGCATGTGGAGGCGGGGTTGAGGACGGGCGATCTGAGAGCGCCTTGGCCGGAGGAGGCGCATCGGCAGATGATCGCGCGGCTGGCGCGCTGGCATTACGCGCCCACGGAGCGGGCGGCGGCGAATCTGAGGTCGGAGGGGGTCTGCGGGTCGTCGATTGTGGTGACGGGGAACACGGGGATTGATGCGTTGGAGTGGATGCGGACCCGACTGAGGGAGGAAGGCGGGAAGGGATTGCCGGATTGGGTGGTGGGGGGGGAGGGGCGGCTGGTGTTGATCACGCTGCATCGGCGGGAGCATTTTGGGGAGGCGATGCGGGGGGTGTGCCGGGCGATTGGCGAGCTGGCGCGGCGGTTTCCCGGAGATCGGTTTGTGTTCCCGGTGCATCCCAATCCGGAAGTGCGGCGGGTGGTGGGGGCGGAGCTTGGGGGAGGGCCGAGAAATCTGCGGTTGGTGGAGCCGATCGGGTATCGGGCGATGGTGGGGGCGTTGGAGGCGAGCGCGTTGGTGCTGACCGACTCGGGGGGGGTGCAGGAGGAGGCGCCGACGTTTGGGGTGCCGGTGCTGGTGTTGCGGACGGTGACGGAGCGTCCCGAGGCGGTCGAGGCTGGGTGCTCGCGGCTGGTGGGTGTGGATCCGGCGCGGATTGTGGAGGAAGGGGTGCGGGTGTTGGAGGCGGGGGAGCGGTTTACGGGACGCAATCCCTATGGCGATGGCCGAGCGGCGTGGCGGATCGCGGAGTCGCTCGGGGGCGCGCGGGGGTCGGCCGGGTGAGAGCGGGTGCCTAGGGAGGAATGAAATCGAGGGCGGGGCGTGGGGGGATGGTGTATGATGGGTGTAACACGAGACCGGGCCGTTGATGCCCGGTGCGGTGGTTGGTGCGTGATTGAGGACCTTGCCGCGACAGCGTGCGGCTGCGACCCGCGGGACCGAGGAGGGCTGCGGCGCGATTGCGAGCGGCTGCGGTGACCTAGGCGGGCGTCCGTCCGTGTGTTACGCTCCCGAGCCCGGCTCTGGCGGCGGAGGTCGTCGGAGCCGGGCCACCCGTTGGTTGGGGCGAGCCCGGAGGAGGCCGAGGGGGCCGTCGCGTCGATGGGGACCGGAGGACCAGTGCCGGAGCGGGTGGCGGGCCAAGCGCGACCGACGCGTTGGGCTGCGGTGGGGGCCGCGGGGCTGGTCCTGGCGCCGGTGGTGGTGGCGATCTGGGTTTTGCCGTGGTTTGTGACGCAAGACGGGCCGGCGCACGTTTACAACGCGCATGTGTTGCTGGATCTGGCGCAGCGTGGGGAGGCCTCGCCGTATGCGTGGGCGTATGAGGCGCGTTGGCAGCCGCTGCCGAACTGGGCCGGGCATCTGGCGTTGATGGGGCTGATGACGGTGGGACCGGCGCGGGTGGCGGACCGGGTGCTGATGACGGCGACGCTGGTGCTGCCGGTCTGGATGGTGCTGAGGCTATGCCGGCGGGTGTTTGGCCGGGAACCGGGGGCTGAGATTGGGTTGGGGGCGGCCGCGCTGGCGTTAAACTTTCTGTGGCTATTGGGGTTTTACAGTTTTTTGCTGGGTGTGGCCGTGATGCTGGCGACGTGGTCGCATGCCTGGCGGGGCTGGTCGAGCGGGCGGATGGGCTGGGGGTGGGCGGCGGGGCTCGCAGGGTGGGTGGTCGTGGGGTATGGGTGCCACCCGGTGAGTTTGGGGTTGATGGCGATGGGGCTGTTGGTGGTTGGGGTGTTGGGGGGTGCGGAGGGTCGAGGGCGTCGCTTGCTGTGGACGGTCGTCGGGTTGCTGCCGCTGGGTCCGCTGGGGTTGGTGTACCGGGCGTTGATGACGGGGGGGGGAGAAATTCGACCGATCTGGGCGAATCTGCAGGGTGAGACGTGGCTGGCCGCGGTGCTGAATCAGGTGATCTGGATCGATCCGATCTCGGTGGCGAAGCGGGATCGGGTGCCCGGATTGGGTTGGACGGGGAACTGGGCGGGGTTGTTGGCGCCCGTGGTGTGGCTGGGATTGGGTTTGGGGGCGGTGGTGATCGGTCGGCAGCCGAGGCGTGGGACGCCGGGGTTGGCATGGCTGGTCTTCGGAGGGGTGTTGTTGGCTTCGGGGCTGGCGGCGCCGGACACGGTCGGTCCGGGGCATGGGAATTATTTGGGGCAGCGGGTGGCGTGGGCAGGTTTGCTGGGCATCTTGGTGGGGGTTGCGGGGGCGGAGGTCCGGCGGGGGGCGTGGTGGGTGCGAGCGGGAGGGATCGCATTGGGGGTGGCGGGTCTGCTGCAAGCGATCACGGTCGTCGAATATGGCGTGGAGACGGATCGACGGGTTGGCGCGTATCTGGCGGCCGGGGAACGGCTGGAGGCGGAGAGGCGGATTGCGGGGCTGGTGCTCAATGGGGTGTCGGCGTTTCGGGCCAACGGGTTGTGGCATGCGGACACGCTTCTCGGGGTGGGCACCGGCCGGGTGGTTTGGAGCAATTATGAGAGTGGACACTATTACTTTCCGGTCAGGATACGACGGGGTGTGAAGCATCCGCCGGCGGAGGTGTTTGAATGGGTGTCGCGGCTCGATGCGCCGGAGGAACAGGGGGAGCGCGTGGCGCTTTGGTCGCGGGTGCTGGAGCGCTACGGCTCGGAGATAGATGGGCTGGTGATCTGGGGCCGAGATGAGGCGGTTGAGGCGGTGACGAGGCGTTGGTTTGAGCCGGTCGGAGAACCGGGACCGGCACGGGCCTGGAGGAAGGTGGTACGGGCCGCCGGAGAAGCGTTGCCGGAGCGGCCGCCGGGCGAGATCGAACGCAACGAAAAAGGGCTTCGAAATTTTCGAACAGAGCGAACGGTCGTTGGAGAAAAACGAAGTTGAGAGGGGGGAAACTCGGGCCAAATGGGGGGTGAGGTCGTAGAATATGCGAAGTGAGCGACTGCTGAGGCGGAGCGCCGCGTGAGAGGCTGTCTTGTGGGACGGCTCGGGGGCGGTGGAGTGAACCGAGGCTGCCCGGATTCGGGCGTTGGAAGAAAGGAGAGGGAGCGATGAGTTCGCTGGGACACCTTCAGACGGGCAATCCCGCGTTCACCATGGGCGGGACGGTTTTTGACGAGTGGGCGCGGCAGGATGTGCGTGGGACGACGATGACGGTGGCCGGCACGGCGTCGAAGGCGCTGGTGTTCTTGGCGATTTGCCTGGCCGGAGCGGCGTATGCGTGGCGTGAAGTGGCGATGGGTCCGTCGTTTGGCGGACTGGTGATGGGCGCGTCGATTGCGGGGCTGGTTCTGGCGTTGGTGACGGTGTTTATGCCGAAGTGGGCGTGGTTGACGGGGTCGCTGTATTCGGCGGCGCAGGGGGTGGCCTTGGGGGCGATTTCGCGGCTGATCGATGCGCGGTATCCGGGGATTGCGTTGCAGGCGGTGGGGCTGACGTTTGCGACCACGCTGGCGATGTTGATGCTGTACACGACGAGGGTGGTGCGGGTCACGCCGGGGTTTCAGCGGTTTGTGATCGCGGCGACTGGGGCGTTGCTGCTGGTGTACGTGCTGTCGTTTGTGTTGCGGCTATTCGGGGTGCCGATGCCGTACTTGCATGACGCCAGTCCGCTGGGGCTGCTGGTCAGCGCAGTGGCGATTGGTCTGGCGGCGATGAATCTGTTGCTGGACTTCGACTACATCGAGGGTCAGTCGGAGCGTGGCGCGCCGAAGTATCTGGAATGGTATGCGGCGTTTGGCCTCATGGTCACGCTGGTCTGGCTGTACATCGAGATTTTGCGGCTGCTGTCGAAGCTTCAGGAGCGGCGTTGAGCTTGAGCCGGTGCTGAGCGTCGATCCGCCTGTACCCCCAGGGGTTGGGGTGCAGGCGGATTGCGTTGATCGGGCGGAGCGGATCGGGCGGGCCGGTTGGCGGCGGTGTGGGGATGATTGGGTGGTGAGGGGGTCTGGGGAGCGGAGCCGAGGGTTGGAGGCGGGGTGAGCGAGCGGGGCGGGGGGGGGGATAATGGAGGAGGAGGGTTTGGGTCGGCCCTTGAAGAATTGGGGGCGGCGGGCGAAGTTGTTACCGACAGGATGGTGTCGCCGATTGGGTTTGGCGGCCGGACAGTCCCGCGGCGTGATGGATGCCGCGTCTCGATGTGGGTGAGCGCCCCGATGACCTCGCCGTTGTTCGTGGCCCAAGCAGGCTCGAGCCTTGTGCCGATTTTGATCGGCGTCGGCCTGGTGGTTTTGTTGCCGATCTTGTTTGGCATCGGGGTCTATAACACGCTGGTGGCGTTGCGCAATCGGTACAAGAATGCGTATAGCCAGATTGATGTGCAATTGAAGCGGCGATACGACTTGATACCGAATCTGGTTGAGACCGTGAAGGGTTACATGCAGCACGAGCGGGAGACGCTGGAGGCCGTGATCCAGGCGCGGAATGCGGCCGTCACGGCGAGCCAGAGGGTGGCGGCCAGCCCGGGGGATCCGTCGGCGATGGCGGCGTTAAACGTGGCTGAGGGTCAGCTCGGGGGCGTTTTGGGGCGGCTGTTTGCGTTGGCGGAAGCCTATCCGGATCTGAAGGCGAATCAAAATATGCTGGCCTTGCAAGAGGAGCTGACAAGTACGGAGAACAAGATTGCCTTTGCGAGGCAGGCGTTTAATGACGCCGTGATGGTTTACAACACGCAGCGGGAGCAGTTTCCGAACAACGTGGTGGCGAATCTGACGGGGTTTGCGGCGGCGGAGCCGTTTGAGGTGGAAAGCCCGAAGGAGCGGGAAGCTCCGCGTGTGAGTTTTTCGTGAGTTGGGGCGAAGGCGACCTGCGGTGAGGGGGTTGGGGTGGACCTCCGGGTTCGGGGTCCGTCGAGGTCGGAGGCCGCTGGGTGGGGGTTGGGGGGTAGGTGACGGTGGCGGTAGCGACCGATTTTTTTTCGCGACAGGAGACGGCCCGGCGGAATACGGCGTGGCTGATTGTGTTGTTTTTGGTGGCGGTGGCGGGGCTTGTGGGGGCGGTCTATTTGGTGATCGCGTTGGCGGTGCATGGGTCGCAGGGGGAATCGCTGTGGGATCCTTCGTTGTTTGGGGTGGTGGCGCTGGGGACCGGGATTTTGGTGGGGGGCGGGAGTGCGTATCGGACGGCGTCACTTGCAGGTGGCGGGCAGCATGTGGCGGAGTTGCTGGGTGGGCGGCTGGTGGACCCGCGGACGCGTGACCCGGATGAGCGGCGGCTGTTGAATGTGGTGGAGGAGATGGCGTTGGCGTCGGGTTGTCCGGTGCCGCCGGTTTATCTGCTCGATCAGGAGCCGGGGATCAATGCGTTTGCGGCGGGCGATGATCCGAACAATGCGGTGATTGGGGTGACGCGGGGGACGCTGGAGCGGCTGTCGCGGGACGAGCTTCAGGGGGTGATTGCGCACGAGTTCAGCCACATTCTCAATGGGGATATGCGGTTGAATGTGCGGCTGATGGGGTTGTTGTTTGGGATCTTGTTGATCAGTGTGACGGGCTGGACGATTTTTCGGAGCACGCAGAGTCTGAGCATGACGTATCGGACGCGGGGGGGTGATCGACGGGAGGGGGTGAACCCGCTGCCGCTGATCGGGCTTGGTTTGTGGCTGTTGGGATATGTTGGGGTTTTTGTGGGCCGATTGATCAAGGCGGGGGTGTCGCGGCAGCGGGAGTATCTGGCGGATGCGGCCGCGGTGCAGTTTACGCGTAATCCGCTGGGTCTGGCCGGGGCGTTGAAGAAGATCGGGGCGCTCGAGGGGGGGTCGCGGATCGTCAATCCGCACGCGGAGGAGGCGAGCCACCTGTTTTTTGGGGAGGCGCTGGGGCTGTCAGGTTGGAATCCGCTGGCGACGCATCCGCCGCTGGTGGAGCGGATTCGCCGGTTGGATCCGACGTTTGACGGGGATTTTACGGTGATTGAGCTGGCGCCGACGCGGTCGCCGCGGGATGAGGAGGAGATTCACTGGCGGGAGGTGACGGCGGCGAAGGTTGGGGCGGGGCCGTCGCCGCGGGGTCCGCTGGATGGGCGGACGATGGCGTTTTCGCCGGAGCTTCCGATCGCTCGGCTGGGGACGATTGAGCCGGATGGGCTGAGATCGGCGGCGCGGATGCTCGGGGAACTGCCAGCGGAGGTGTTGCAGGCGGTCCACGATCCGCTGGGTGCGACGGCGGTGATTTACAGTCTGCTGCTGGACCCGCGGGATGAGGCGATCCGAGCGCGGCAGTGGGAACGGCTGGTCCGGATGGTGCCGCGGGAGGTGAGCGAGACGTTGGAGCGGGTGGCGGGGCCGGTGGCGGCGCTGGATGTCGGGTGGCGGTTTCCGCTGGTGGAGCTGGCGATTCCGGCGCTGAAGCGGTTGAACGCGATACGGTTTCGGGAATTTCTGGAAGTGCTGCGCGGGCTGATGGAGGCGGATCGACGGGTGACGTTGTTTGAGTATGCGTTGCGGCGGGTGTTGATGCGGGCGTTGGGGCCTGAGTTTGGGTGGTCGCCGCGGCCGCCGGAGACGATCGAGGGATGGGAACCGCTGGTCGAGTCGGTGGCGGTGGTTTTGGCGGGGCTGGCGCACGCGGGCGGCCGGGACGCGGCGACGGCGTATGCCCGGGGGCTGGAGGCGCTAGGGTGGCCGGCGCGGTATCCGCCGCTGCCGCCGGCCTCGGAGGTGGGCTTGAGGGAGATTGACCTGGCGCTCAATACGCTCTCATGCGCGCGGCCGCGGTGGAAGCGTTCGGTGCTGAAGGCGTGTGCGGCCGCCGTTGAGCAGGATGGGCGGGTGACCGTGGAGGAAGAAGAGTTGCTGCGGGCGATCAGCGCGGCGTTGGATTGCCCGATGCCGCTGATGGTCGGCGGAGATGAACAGGGCTGAGCGGATCAGCGTCTTGGTGTGCCGGCCGAGGCGAGCCAGGACGGAGGCGGGTAGGATCGGCCCAAGCCAGGCGCGGATTGACCCTGGGGCCGGGGGTGGCCGAAGATCGAGTCGGATCGGAGTTTGGCGGTTCGGTCGTGGCGGAATTGCGGTAAGCTGGGCCGGGGCGTTGGGGATCGATGGCCGGCTCGGGTTCGGACGTGTGGATCGAGGGCGGAGATGATGGCTGGACTGATTTTGTGGGCAACGGGCGTCGTGGGCTGTGGGCTGACGGCGGGAGGGCCGATCTGGGTCCGGCAGGAGATTGACCCGCGAGCGGGCGAGGTGGTCTATGCGGTGACCGTTGCGGACGTCAACGGGGACAGGCGGCTCGACGTGGTTGCCGTGACTGAAGATGCAGTGCTCTGGTACGAAAACCCGAGCTGGCGGAAGCGGGTGGTCGTCGAGGGAGCGACGGCGCGGGACAACGTCTGCATCGCGGCGCGGGATATTGATGGCGACGGACAGATCGACTTCGCTCTGGGGGCCGGCTGGAAGCCTCCGGATACCGTGACGCCGGGAACGCTGCAATGGCTGGGTCGGGATGGTGCAGGCCAATGGAAAATACACATAATTGAATATGAAGAACCGTCGATTCATCGGATGCGGTGGGCGGATGTGGATGGGGATGGGGTGACTGAGCTGGTAATAGTGCCGTTGCAGGGGCGGGGGACGATGGGGCCGGACTGGGGAGCGGGGAAGGGGGTGCGGATTTGGGTGTTGCGAGTGCCTGAGGACCCGACGGCGCGGGTCTGGGCGTCGGAACTGGCTGACGATACGTTGCACACGGCACACAATTTTGAGGCCGTGTCATTGGATGACGACCCGGCCGAGGAACTGATCGTTGCGGCGTGGGAGGGGGTGTTCCGGCTGGACCGGCTGGACGACGGTCGGTGGACGCGGACGAAGCTCGGCGACGGCTATCAGGGCGGCGATCTGCCCCATCGCGGCGCCAGCGAAATCAAGCTGGGCAAAGTCGGAGATCAGGCGCGGGATTGTCTGGCGACGATCGAACCATGGCACGGGGATCGGGTCGTCGTCTATGTCCGCGAGATCGAGTCGAAGTGGGTGCGCAGGGAGGTCGATACGGGTGTGAAGTGGGGGCACGCAGTCTGGTTCGCGAACGTGGATGAGGACCCTTCGCAAGAGTTAATCATCGGCCAGCGGGACCCGCGTACGGACACGGTGACGCCGAAGGGACCGGGCGTCTTTGTTTACGACCTTGAGTCGTGGTTGATGGGCGGGCACGATTCGGGGATCGAGAAGTGGGTCGTCGACGACGGGGGGATGGCGTGCGAGGACGCTCTGGCGGCTGACCTGGACGGGGACGGCCGGCCGGAGATTATTGCGGGCGGGCGGGCGACACACAACGTGGTGGTCTACTGGAACCGGTCGCAGGATTGAGTCTCCGGAGCCGTCAGTGCGGGTTGGGGGATGGGGACCGAAGGGACGAAGCGGCCGGAAGGGGTTGAGCGTGCGCTGGGGCCGCGGGTCTGCCGTCCGGGAGTGAAGACCGCGGGCGTGGAGCGGCTGGGCGCGCTGGATCAGTTTCGCGGGTATACCGTGGTGGGGATGCTGGCGGTGAACTTCCTCGGGGAGTTCGACGTGGTGCCGGCGATCCTGAAGCATCACAATACGTATTGCAGCTATGCGGATACGATTATGCCACAATTTTTTGTGGCCGTGGGGTTGGCGTTGCGGTTGACGTTTGCGAGGCGGCTCGCGCGAGACGGCCTGGGGGCGGCGTATGGGCGTGCGGTCTGGCGAGCGTTCGGGCTGGTGTTGTTGGGGGTGGTTTATCACGGGGTAGGTGGTCGGGCTGCAACCTGGGAGGAGCTTGAGCGGTTGGGGCTGGTCGGGGCGCTTGGGCAGGCGTTTGGGCGCGACCCGTTCCAGGCCCTGGTGCACATCGGTCTGACGGCGCTCTGGGTGACGCCGGTGGCGGGCGCGTCGTGGCCGTGGGTGCTGGGGTACGGGGCGGCGTCGGCGACGCTGTATGTGGTCATGTTGAAGGGATTTTATTTCGATTATGCGTGGAATCGACCGGTGATCGACGGGGGGCCGCTGGGGTTTATGGGGTGGGCGGTGCCAACGATCGTTGGGATGCTGGCGTATGACGTGGTGATGAGGGTTGGGGGGCGGCGGTCGGTGGGGTGGTTGCTGGCTGGCGGGGTGGGGCTGATGGTGTTGGGGCAGGCGATGACGGGGCTGAGTGGGGCGGGTTTTGCGCCGTTGCCGTTTGTGGAGCCGGAGGCCGGACGGGAGGTGGGTCTGTGGACGATGAGTCAGCGGACGGTGTCGATCTCGTACATGACGTTTTCGGCGGGGTGGTCGCTGGTGGTGCTGGCGGGTTTTGTGTGGGCTGGGGAGGGTCGAGGCTGGGAGGTGCCGGTGTTCCGCACATTCGGGTCGAACGCGCTCGCGGCGTACGTGTTGCATGGGATGGTGGCGGAGGCGGTGATTCGGTATGCGCCGCGGGATGCGCCGGGGTGGTATGTGGCGGTTGCGGCGATGGTGTATTTGGGGATTTGTTGGGTGCTGGTCCGGGGTCTGGAGCGGCGGGGGATTTATGTACGGATCTGAGGCGAGGGGGTAACGGCCATGCGAGCGGTTGTGATCGAGGGGACGAGGGGGATGGAGTCACTGTTTGTGCGTGAGGTGCCGGAGCCAGAGGCGGTGGGCGATCGGGTGCGAGTGCGGGTACGGGCAGCGGGGGTGAATCGGGCCGATCTCATGCAGGCGCTGGGGCGGTATCCCGCGCCGGTGGGGGCGCCGGCGGACGTGCCGGGGCTGGAGTTTGCGGGAGAGGTGGAGCGGGTCGGGGCAGAGTGTACGGGTGGGTGGCGGGTTGGGGATCGGGTGTTCGGGATTGTGGGGGGCGGGGGACTGGCGGAGAAGGTGGTGGTGCCCGAGGGGATGGCGGTGCGGGTGCCGGACCGGCTTCGTTGGGAGGAGGCCGGGGCGGTGCCCGAGGCGTTTCTGACGGCGCACGACGCGCTTGTGGAGCGTGGTCGGGTGCGGCCGGGGGAGCGGGTGCTGGTGCATGCGGCGGCTGGCGGCGTGGGGCTGGCGGCGGCGGGGCTGGCCCGGGCAATGGGTTGTTACGTGGTGGGGACGTCGCGGACGGCGGCCAAGCGGGAGCATCTGGTCCGGGAGGGTTACGTGGATCGGGCGGTGGATCCCACTCAGGGGGACTGGCCGGAGGAGGTGGTGGAGGCGACGGGGGGGCGAGGGGTCGATGTGGTGATCGACCATGTCGGGGCGTCGGCGTGGGAGGGGAATCTGCGGTGCCTGGCGATGCTGGGGCGGGTGGTCGTGGTGGGGCTTCTGGGTGGAGTAAAGGTTTCTTGTGATTTGCGCGCCTTGATGGATCGGCGGGCGACGGTGGTGGGGACAGTGCTGCGGGCGCGGCCGTTGGAGGAGAAGATCATGGCGACGCGAGCGTTTGCCGAGCGGGTGGTGCCGTGGCTGGAACGTGGGGTGGTGCGGCCGGTTGTGGATGCGGTGTACGAGCTGGACCAGATCCGCGAAGCGGTGGCACGGATGGCCTCGAACGAGGGATTTGGCCGGGTCGTGGTCCGAATTTGAGCGCGTGGCCGGCGGGAGCGCTTGTGACGGGGAGGGAAGGTGGGGCTAGCGCGTCTTCGCGAGGGAGGAGTCGGGCTGGACGGGCAGGTCGGCGACGAGTTGGCCGTCCTGGATTTCGAGTACCTGGTCGTTGGGGGTGATGAAGCGGCGGTCGTGGGTGACGACGACGAGGGTGGTCTGGCGTTCGGCCTGGAGGCGGCGGAGGATGCGGTAGATTTCGTCGCCGGTGCGGCTGTCGAGTTCGCCGGTGGGTTCGTCGGCGAGGAGGAGTTTGGGTTGTTTGACCAGGGCGCGGGCGATGGCGACGCGTTGTTGCTCGCCGCCGGAGAGGGCGCGGGGGCGGTGGTCGAGGCGGTGGCCGAGGCCGACCTGTTCGAGCAAGTGGATGGCGCGGGCGCGGTGTTCGGCGGTGACGCCGAGGGGGAAGAAGGGGATCAGGACGTTTTCGACGGCGGTGAGGTTAGCGATCAGGTTGAAGGATTGGAAAATGAAGCCGACCTGGTCGCGGCGGTAGGCGTTGGCTTGGGATTCGGACATGGAGCCGAGGTCGAGGCCGTCGACGCGGATTGAACCGGAGGTGGGGGTATCGAGGGCGCCGAGGAGGTAGAGGAGAGTTGATTTGCCGGAGCCGGAGGGTCCGACGACGAAGGCGCAGCGACCGCGGTCGATCGTGCAGGTGACGCCTCGGAGGGCCTCGACGGTGCGGTCGCCGCTGCGGAAGCTTTTGCGCAGATTGGCGACGGCGATCATGGGGTCCTGGCCGTTGAGCGTCGGGGCGGGCATGGTGGTCAGGCGGAGGCAGTGGGAGGGTGGAAGGAGTCCTGGGGCTTTGGGGCGACGGCTCGTGGCACGGGGGAGAGGAATCCAGGGACTTGTGTTTTCGATGATAGAGAGCCAGGAGGGCTGAGGAGAAGCCGGGTCAGTGAGCGCCGACGCGGATGGCGGCCATGGGGGCCATTCGAGAGGCTTTCCAAGCGGGGTAGAGGCCGCCGAGCATGCCCATGACGACGGCCAGGAGCAGGCCGCGGGCGGCGTTGAGCGGGGTGATCGAGAGGCTCAGGCCGGTCGAGGCGAGGAATTGGTTGGCGATGAGGGTGAACAGCAGCGCGAGGACGTAGCCGACCAGGCCGGCCAGCAGGCCGAGGAAGGCACTTTCGGCGGAGACGAGGGCGAGGACGTGGCGGCGGGACCAGCCGTTGGTTCGGAGAACGCCAAACTCGGCGAAGCGCTCGGTGGTGCTCATGAGCATGGTATTGACGATGCCGACGACGCCGACGATCAGGGCGAGCAAGACGGTGGCGAGGAGGAACAGGTCGAGCTGGTTCATCAGTTGGGTGAAGTTGGTGGAGATTTCGTTGGGGCTGCGGGCGTCGGTACCGGGCAGGGCGCGTTCGATTTCGAGGGTCAGTTCGTCGTTGCGAGCCGGGTCGGTGCCCTCGATGTAGAAGGTCGAAACGGTGTCGTCGGCGACCTGGAGCAAGCGGCGGGCGGTCGTCATGTCCATGATGATGACGACGTCGAGAAACATCGAGCCGGTGTCGTAGATGCCGACGATCTCGAACGGCTGGCCGCCGATGTCGAGCGATTGACCGACCCGGCGAGGCTGGCCCGTTTCGGGGTCCGGGTAGTCGCGGGCGATTTTGCGACTGATGACGATGCGGTTGGCGTTGATGTCGCCGGTGTTGAGGTAGCGGCCGCCGTCGGGACCGGGCAGGAGGGCCTTGACGAAAATGTCGCTGCGAATCCCGGCGCGTTTGGTCGGGTCCTGGCCGACAATGACCGGCTGGTCAAGCAGCCCCTGGATTTTGTTGGAGTCGGCACCGCTGGAGCCGCCGCGGAGCAGGCTTCCGGCCATCGTCCGGGCGACCTGACCGATCGGGGTCCGACCCTCGACCGAGGGGGCGAGTTTCCAGAGTTCGGGGGTGACGAGCCGAACGCCGGGCAAGGAGCGCAGGGTTGGCTCGAGGTCGGCCTTGAGGTCGCTGAAGACGGGGCTGAAAGCACCCTCGCGGACAACGATGATGCCCTGAATCCGCCCAAGCGTATCGCCAACGAGCTGGCGAAGACCGTTCGAAAGGCTGAAGAGACCGATGACGCCGAGGATCGGGATCGACAAGCCGATCAAGGCCAACGCTGTGCGGACCGGACGCGTCAGGAGGTTACGCCAGGCGAAACGCCACATGTGATTCGAGCAGAAGCGATCCTGCGACCCGTGAGGTCGAACCAAGGAAGGGCAGGAATGAAATGTCAATATAGTCGGGAGCGACGGTTGCCGACAGAGGGGCAGCCCGCGGAGGGGGTTGGCGAAGCCCGACCCGCAGCGCGGGGCGTGGAGCGGGGCGAGGCAGTCGGGTGGAAGCGAGTGGTTGGCTGGAGGTCGAACCGGACCGAAGAGCGGGTCGTCCTAAAGCCCGGTCGGAACGGACCAGGCGAGGTTAGGGCAAGGCGGGCCGCGGAGGGCGGCAGACCGTCGCCGACCGAGGCGGGCAACCCTAACCCTCAAGATCGGATATAAGACGTTTGTTGGTAATTAGTTATGTGTTTTACCGGGAAAAGCTCGGGAGGAGGTCTTGGCCGGAGGGAGGCGGTTGGGGTAACATTACGTGGAGCATGCTCGGATCGCACGGCAGCCTGGGGCAACGCGCAACGTGATCTGGATGATGTTTTGTGGCCGACCCGCGTCAGGCGGGCCGAGGTGGTCGTATCGTCGTGGGGGGGGTGTTGTCTGGGGCGGGCATCTGGGGCGAGGTCTGGAGGTTGAAGGCGGGGCTGGATGGGGTTTGAGGGGTGGGGTGAAGGTGGCAGATCGGGAATGGTCTGCCGCGGGGGTGGCTGCTGGACAGGGGATGGCTGCTGAGTTGGCGGCGGGGGTTGTGGGATGCCGCCGACAAGACGGGTGAGGGGGAAAGCGGAACGGGCGCCGTGCCGCGTCGGGTGTGGGCCTGCAAGGGAGTGACTGGGGCCGAGGCCGCGACGCGGTGACGGGTGGAAATGAGAGCCTTGACGAGTGGGATGTGCCCCGAGCGACATTGAATCAGAGAGGAGAACGACACGTGAGCATGGGTGAATCGGCCTACGATCGGATCAATGACTATGGTGCGGTGAAGATTGGGCTGGCCTCGCCGTACGACATCCGGAGCTGGTCGTTTGGGGAGGTGAAGAAGCCGGAGACGATCAATTACCGGACGTATCGACCGGAGAAGGACGGGCTGTTTTGCGAGCGGATTTTTGGACCCGAGAAGGACTGGGAGTGTGCGTGCGGCAAGTATCGGGGGATGAAGTACAAGGGGATGATCTGCGACCGCTGCGGGGTGAAAGTGACGCACAGTCGGGTGCGGCGGAAGCGGATGGGGCACATTGAGCTGGCGGCGCCGGTGGTGCACATCTGGTTTTTCAAGGCGATGCCGAGCCGGCTGGGCACGCTGCTCGACATGAAGACGACGAGTCTGGAGCGGATTATTTATTTTCAAGATTATGTGGTTGTGGATCCGGGGGATACGCCGCTGCGGGAGCGGCAGTTGCTGACCGAAGAGGAGTTTCGCAAGGCGCGGGAGGCGTATGGGGAGGGGAGTTTTCAGGCGGACATGGGGGCTGAGGCGGTCCGCAAGCTGTTGATGCGGCTGGATCTGGTCAGTTTGTCGAAGCAGTTGCGGGAGGAGCTGCAGCAGACGACCAGCAAGCAGCGGATCAAGGATTTGACCAAGCGGCTGAAGGTGGTGGAGGCGTTGCGAGATAGCGAGAACCGTCCGGAGTGGATGGTCTTGGAGTGCATTCCGGTGATTCCGCCGGATTTGCGTCCGCTGGTGTTGCTGGATAGTGGGAATTTTGCGACCAGCGATTTGAATGACCTGTATCGGCGGATCATCAATCGGAACAACCGGCTGAAGAAGCTGGTGGATTTGAACGCGCCGGAGGTGATCATCCGCAATGAGAAGCGGATGCTGCAGCAGGCGGTCGATGCGCTGTTTGACAACAACCGGTGCAAGCGGCCGGTGTTGGGCAGCTCGAATCGGCCGCTGAAGTCGCTGACCGACATGATCAAGGGCAAGCAGGGTCGATTCCGGGAGAATCTGCTGGGCAAGCGGGTCGATTATTCGGCGCGTTCGGTGATTGTGGTTGGGCCGGACCTGAAGCTGCACCAGTGCGGCTTGCCCAAGAAGATCGCGTTGGAGTTGTTCCAGCCGTTTATCATCCGGCGGCTCAAGGAGCTGGGCTACGCCGACACGATCAAGGCGGCCAAGAAGATGCTGGAGCGGCGGAGCGAGGAAGTCTGGGACATCCTGGAGGAGGTGATCCGGAATCACCCGGTGTTGTTGAATCGGGCGCCGACATTGCACCGGATGGGGATTCAGGCGTTTGAGCCGGTGCTGGTGGAGGGCAACGCAATCCGGATTCATCCGCTGGTTTGCAAGGGGTTCAACGCGGATTTTGACGGCGACCAGATGGCGGTCCACCTGCCGCTTTCGATCGAGGCGCAGGTCGAGGCCAGCGTGCTGATGATGTCGACGAACAATATCTTCAGCCCGGCCAACGGCGCGCCGATCATCAGCCCGACGCAGGACATCGTCATGGGCTGCTACTATCTGACGGTGGCGCGGCCGCAAGCCGATGGGGCAGAGATGCCGACGTTTGCGACGCCGAATGAGGTGTTTTTGGCGTATTCGCAAGGGAAGCTGCGGGTGCACACGCCGATTCGGCTGCGGCTGCCGGCGCTCAAGCGGCTCAAGGGCGATGGCGAGAAGGAATATGTGGCCGGGATGCGGATTCAGACGACCGTGGGGCGGGTGATTTTCAACGACATCCTGAATCCGAAGATGCCGTTCTACAACATGACGTTGGGTCAGAAGCAGTTGCAGTCGATCATCGCCGACTGTTACCAATTGCTGGGCCGGCGGGAGACGATCCAACTGCTCGACGACATGAAGGATATCGGGTTCCGGGAGTCGACGCGGTCGGGCTTGTCGTTTGCGACCGATGATTTGAAGACGCCGTCGAGCAAGGATGCGATCCTGGCCGAGGCGGAGCGCGAGGTCACCAAGGCGATGCGGAACTACCATCGCGGGGTGATCACGGAGATGGAGCGCTACAACAAGGTTTTGGATGCCTGGACGCATGCGCGTGAGCGGATCACCAACGAGATGATGGAGGAGCTGCGCAATGATGTCCGGGATGGCGGGTTGTATCTGAATCCGATCTTTTTGATGGCGGAGTCGGGTGCGCGCGGCGGTGTGGAGCAGATCCGGCAGCTGGCCGGGATGCGTGGTTTGATGGCCAAGCCGTCCGGGAAGATCATTGAGACGCCGATCAAGGCCAATTTCCGCGAAGGGTTGAGCGTGCTCGAGTATTTCAGCTCGACGCATGGAGCGCGGAAGGGGCTGGCCGACACCGCGCTGAAGACGGCCGACTCGGGCTATCTGACGCGTAAGTTGGCCGACGTGGCGCAGAACGTCGTGATCACGATGCACGACTGCGGGACGACGCAGGGGATCACCAAGGGGGTGGTCTATCGCGGCGAGAAGGTTGAGATCAGTCTGAGCCAGTCGATCCGAGGCCGCGTCAGCCGGGTGAATATCATGAACCCGGTTTCGGACGAGATGATCGTTCGCGAGAACGAGATGATCACGGTGGAGAAGGCCCGCAAACTGGAGGAGATGCAGATCGAGAAGATTCAGGTCCGCAGTCCGATGACGTGCGAGGCGGCGTTGGGGGTGTGCCAGCTTTGCTACGGCATGGATTTGTCGACGGGGCAACTGGTCGAGGAGGGGATGGCGGTGGGGATCATCGCGGCCCAGTCGATCGGTGAGCCGGGAACGCAGTTGACGATGCGGACGTTCCACATCGGTGGGGCGGCGATGCGGCTGGTTGAGGAGAAGGACGTCAAGGCCAAGAAGGATGGGTTTGTGAAGCTCGTGGGGGTGAATCTGGTGACGGCCGACGAAGGCAAGCGGATTGCGCTATCGCGGTCGGGCGAGGTTCACATCGTCGATGCCAAGGGTCGGGAGCTGGAGAAGTATGACGTTCCGAACGGAGCCGAGATGAAGGTTGAGGATGGTCAGCATGTGACCAAGGGGACCGTCCTCTGCGAGTGGGATCCGCACAACACGCCGATCCTGACCGAGGTCGGCGGCAAGGTGCGGTTTGAGGATATCGTCGAAGGCGAGACGATGAAGGTCGAGATCGACGCGGCGGGTCACAAGCGGCGGACGATCATCGAGCACAAGGGGGACTTGCATCCGCAGATCATCATCGAGGATGCCGAGGGCAAGATTCTGGACTTTTACTACATTCCGGAACGGGCCTCGATTGAAGTCAACGAGGGGGACGTGGTGATGGCGGGCGTCTTGCTGGCCAAGACGCCCCGGGAGGTGGGAGGCACACAGGATATTACAGGCGGTCTGCCGCGGGTGACCGAGTTGTTCGAGGCGCGGCGGCCCAAGGAGCCGGCGGTCATTGCCGAGATCGACGGACGGGTCGAGCTCAAGGAAGAGAAGCGGCGCGGGCGTCGGACGATCATCGTACGGAACGAGAACGGAATTGAGCGGGAGCATCTGGTTCCGCACGGGCGGTATTTGCGGGTTCATGGCGGCGACCGGGTCAAGGCCGGCGACCCGCTGATCGAAGGCCCGATGGTGCCCCACGACATTCTCAGGATCTCGGGTGAGGAGGCGGTGCAGCGGTATTTGCTGCGAGAGATCCAGAATGTGTATCGCAGCCAGCGGGTGGAGATCGACGACAAGCACCTGGAGATCATCGTGGCGCAGATGTTGCGCAAGGTGAAGGTCGAGAGCGTGGGCGACACCAACTTGCTGCCCGGGGCGGTGATCGACAAGTTTGAGTTCCGCCGGGTCAATCAGGAGTTGATGAACTGCGTGAAGGTCAAGGATCCGGGGGACACCGATCTGACGCAGGGCGAGATTGTGACCCGGGAGCACTTTGAGGCCGAGAATCTGCGGGTTGAGGCGCAGGGCGGTAAGAAAGCCGAATGGACGCGGCCGAAGCCGGCTTCGGCGAGCACGCAGTTGCTGGGGATCACCAAGGCGGCCGTGCAGTCGGACAGCTTCATCTCGGCGGCGAGCTTCCAGGAGACGACCAAGGTGTTGACCGAGGCGGCGCTGGCCGGCAAGGTCGATTATCTGGTGGGCCTCAAAGAGAATGTGATCCTGGGCCACCTGGTGCCGGCCGGCACGGGGTTCAAGACCCATCAGGAGGCCGAGGTGAGGATCAACCAGGCGGCGTTGGCGGCGATGGCCGAGAAAGGCCCGGCCTATGCCCGCTATCCGGACGAGTTTGCCGATTCCGGGCGTTGAACGGGCGTCGGAACAAACCGGCCGCGCGGTCCCCGGGGCCGCGCGGCCCGTCCCGTTCGGGGTGCGCCCGTTCCTCCAAGTGGAAGCCTCGAAGATGCCTCAGAGGCCGCGGAGTAAACAACCGTTGCCGGTGTTGGGATGCGCCGGTGGGGCTTGAGACCTCGGGCATCAGCGGTCAAGTGATCCTGGACCGGTCCAGTTTGGCTGCGGCGGCGAGCGGCGGTCGCCAAGCATCGGCGTACCCGGGAGCGAGACCGCCGGGGAAAGGCGGCCACGTTGTTTAGAAGACCCAGGCGGGCGCCTTGGTCGCCGTCGAGGAGTGTTGGTCTGGTTCCGGTGGTGGCGAGAGCTGGTCGTCGTTGCTGGCGACGGGCGCGGTGGAAACGTCTGCTTGACTGAGCAAACTGCGCTGAACTTTTGGACACGGTGTGGTCGGCACCGAGGGCGGCCGAGTCACGAACGAACTCGGGCTGTGGAACAGGCCAGACCAAGAGCCTGCCACGCAAGGCCGGGCGGACGGTGCATCAACAGATGATTATAGTGAATCTATAAGATAAAACGATCAGATCAGAAGGTGGGGATTCAGGATTCCTCGCGGAGGGGGAGTCCGGCTTCGAATTGGGCGAGGCGGTGGCGGTAGCGTTCGAGGTCGACGGGGAAGGGGAGCATCTTGAAGCGGGCGATGGCGCGGCGTTGGGTTTCGACGGCCTCGCCGAACTGGCCGTCCTCGGCCAGCGCGGCGGCGAGGGTGTCGAGGATGTTGGGGTCGAGGTAGTGGGTCAGTTCGGCGGCTTTGCGGGCGAGGACGACGGCGCGGGCGCCGTCGCGTACGGAGTCGTCGGCGGTGGTGGCCAGGAACCAGGCGAGGCTGTTGAGGAGTTGGTGGTTGTCGGGGTCGCGGGCGAGGGCTAGTTCGAGGTCGGTGCGTTGTTCGGCGGGGAGGCCGAGGCCGCGCCAGCATTGGGCGCGCAGGAGGTAGCCTCGGGGGTCGTGGGGGCGTGCGGCGATGAAGCGGTCGATGTCGTCGCGGGCGTCTTCGAGGCGTCCGGCCTGGAGGAGCAGTTCGGCTTTGAGACCGAGCAGGTCGTGGGGGTCGTCGGCGAGGGCGAGGGCGGCTTCGGCGTCGTCGAGAGCGCCGTCGACGTTGTGGGCGTGCCAGTGGGCCTGGGAGCGTGCGAGGTAGGCGGAGCTGTCGGGCAGAAGGTCGATAATCTGGTCGTAAAGGTCCAGAGCCTGGCGGAATTCGTCGCGTTGGAGGTGGAGGGCGGCGCGGGCTTCGAGGGCGGGGACGCTTTGGGGGTCGGCCAGGCAGGCGGCTTCGAAGTCGGCCAGGGCGTGGTCGTGGTCACCGAGTTGGGCGTAGGCGCGGCCGCGGCTGACGAGCAGGCCGCAGCGGTCGGGTCCGACCAGACGGTGGCCTTTTCCGGGGGGGACGGCGAGGCGTTCGGCGAGGAAGGCCGGTTCGAGGCAGGCGGCGCTGTTGGAATCGAGCAAGGTCAGGAGGCGGTCGAAATCGGCAATCGCCTCGCGGGGGTTGCCCCGGCTCAGCTCGATCAGGGCGCGGAGCCAGCGGCTTTCGGTGCTGTCGGGGACGAGGCGGACGGCTTCGGAGATGGAGGCGTAGGCGTCGTCGAGGCGGCCCAGGTCGACAAGGATGTGGGCGCGGGAGTGGTGGGTGGGGGCGTGGTCGGCTTTGAGGGCGAGGGCCTGGCCGCAGTCGGAGAGGGCGTCGTCGAGGCGGCCGAGGCGGTGGCGGGCGATCGCGCGCACGCGGTAGGAGTCAGGGCTGCGGATGCCGGCGTCGATGGAGCGGGAGAGGAAGGCCTCGGCTTCGGCGGGCTGATTGCGCTCGATTTGGATCAGGCCGCGGAGGATGTGGGCTTGTTCGCAGTGGGGGTCGAGGTCGAAGGCGAGGTCGGCCTCGCGGGAGGCGCGGTCGATGTGGCCGCGGCGGAGGTGGCTCAAGCCGCGGAGGGCGTGGCGCAGGGCAGGCGAGAGGGCGAGTAGGCCGAGCTGGAGTGGGTCGTCCTGGGCAAATGGGCCGGGGACCGAGGCGTCGACGCCCAGGCGGGCCAGAGCGGTCCGGAGGCGGTCGGGGGTGCGCACGGGGGCGTCGTGCCGCCAGCGGAGCCAGCGGAGTCGGCCGCCGGGCAGGAGGGCGAGCGCGGCGAGTCGTTCACCGGCGGCGTACAGTTCGAGGGTTGGTCCGCCGAGGGATGGGGCGTGGTCGAAGGCGGACGGGTCGTCGTGGATCTGGAGAGCGGCGCGGAGGGTGTCGAGCAGTTCGGGGTCGGAGGTATCGGCCAGGACGTTGGTTCCGATCGGCTCGTCGGGGTAGAGGCCGCCGTCGAGGACGCGGACGCGGTCGATGCGGAGCAGGAGGGCGTCGAGGTCGGCCTGCTGGGGGTCGGTGCCGCGGCGGCGTCCGCGTTCGTAGTCGAGCCGGAGGCGGTCGACGACCCGGACCGAGCGGCCCTGTTTTTTGAGGATGTAGGGGCGGCCGTCGCGGAGGTCGCCAAAGAGTTGGAGGGCGGACCTGGCCTGGGGGTCGACGGAGGCGGCCGGTGGGGGCTTCAGCCGGCGAGGCATCGTGCCGAGGAGGCGGCGGAGCCAGTTCATGGAGGGAGATGGCTCGTGGAAGGCGGCTCAACCGGGGAAAAGCGGGCAGGCAGTCGTACCGAGGTTTCCAATGGATTATACCCAAGAGGGCCAGAGTGGGCTTTGAGCCGAGGAGGCGGCGCCATGCAGGTTCGAGACGGGGCGATGGTGGTTGTGATGGTTTTGGGATTGGGGGTCGCAGGTTGGGCACAAGAGATCCGGTATGAGCTGGGGCGCCGGGTGCGGGTGATGGAGCGGGCCTGGGAGGTCGCATCACCTGAGGCGCGACGAGCTGCGTCGCCGGCGCTGAGCCGGGCGGTGCAGAGTTTCTTTGGGATGCGTCTGAAGGAGGCAGGGCGGGCGGTGGCGGAGGCGACCTGGGCGGTGCAGGGCCGGGAGCCGAGCGAGCGGGAGCGGCTGGTCGCGGCCCTGTGGGTCCGACCGGGGCGGCGGCTGGTCGACGCCGCGGAGCGAGAGCTGTCGGTCCGGATCGAACCGTTCTACGAAGCCGGAGTGGGCGTCAGGGCCGGCAATGCGCTGCGGTTGCAGGCGTGGCTGAGACCAGAGGGAGATCATCGGGCCCGGCGAATGGTTGCGGAGGCGGACTGGGCCGGGACGAAGCCAGAGGGTTTGCTGCGAGGGGAGTTGCGCGTGAAGTGGGAGGGTCTGGAGGAAGGGGACTATCGGCTGACGGTGGTGGTCGTGGACGAGGCGGGACATCCGGTCGGCCAGGAGATCGAGGTGGGGGTATCCCTGGCGGAGGGGTTGCGGGAGCGGCTCGAGGCGGCGCAGGCGGCGGTCGGAGCCTGGGAAAGGGAACAGGAGACGATCGAGACGGCGACAGCGCGGGGGCTGCTGGAACAGTTGCGGGAGCTGGCCGATGGGGAGGTGCTGGAAACGGACGTTCCGGCGGCGCGTCGGCTGCGGGAGCTAGAGGCGTTGATCGTGGCGGTGGCCGACGGGCCGATCTACTACAAGGCAGAACGGACCGGGGATTTCTGGATCCGGATTCCGGTGGGGGAGGGTCGGGAGGTGGCGGCGCGGTTGGCGGTGCCGGAGAGGGGGCTGGCACGCGCTGTGGCTTTGAGTCGGGGCGACCGGGCGGGGAACGGCTCACCGGGCGCGGGAGCCGGGCAGGTCGAATCGGGGCGACTGGACGGGCTACGGCCGCTGGTGGTGGCACTGCATGGGGCCGGCGGAAGTGAGAATATGTTTTTCGATAGTTATGGTGATGGGAAGATTGTGCGGTTGTGTGGGGAGCGGGGCTGGCTGCTGGTGGCGCCGCGGGGGGCGGGGCGTGTGGAGGAGGTGGTTGAGGCGTTGGCGGCGCGGTATCCGGTGGATCGAGGACGGGTTTACCTGGTTGGCCATTCGATGGGGGCGATGGCGGCGGTTGGGGAGGCGTCGCGGCGGCCGGAGTGGTATGCGGCGGTGGCTGCGCTGGGGGGAGGGGGGAGGTTGCGGGTGAGTGAGGGGTTGCGAGCGGTGCGTTTTTTTGTGGGGGTTGGAACCGAAGACTTTGCGTTGCGGGGTGCGCGGGGGTTGCGAGCGGCTCTGGAGGCGGCGGGGGTGGGGTCGATCCGGTATCGGGAGTATGAGGGGATTGAGCACCTGGCGGTGGTTCAGGAGGCGCTCTTCGACGTTTTCGAGTGGTTGGCGGAGGAGTAGGTCGAGGACAGGGAGGTGAGGTGGGATGGGGAGGTGGTGGCGTGAGGTAGTCGAGGGGGTCAGGTGGTGACGCGGGTGCGGACGTTTTGGGGTTGTTCGGCGCTGTAGAGGATGCGGCCGCAGATCTGGCAGAAGACGAGGGTTTCGGCGTTGATCAGGTCGTTTTGGGCCTGGGCGGTGATGGCTACGAAGCAGCCGTGGCAGGCGCCGTCTTCGACGGGGGCCATGGCATCGGCGCCGCGTTGTTTGAGGACGCGGCGGTAGCGGTCGCGGAGGTCGTCGGGGATGATGGCCTCGGCGGCGGTGATGGCGGCCTCGAGTTCGGCGAGTTGGGCCTGGGCCTCGGCGGACTGGGATTGGATGGTGGACTCGAGGCGGGCGACGTCTTGGGTGAGCTGGGCGACGTCGTGTTCGAGGGAGCCGAGGGCGGCCTCGTCGGTTTCGAGCTTTTGCATCAGGTCGAGGATTTCCTCCTCGAGTTTGGAGACGGCGAGGTTGTTGTGGGCGATTTCGTTGCGGAGGGCGTCGTATTCGGCTTGTTTTTTGATGGTGTTGAGTTTGGCGCGGAGGTCGTCGGAGCGGGCGTGCATGGCGACGGCCTGGACTTCCTTGTTTTTGATTTCGGCGCGAGCGCGTTTGATGGCCTCGCGAGCGGCGGCCAGTTCGGCCTGTCGCTGGGCGAGGGCGGCTCGGCGGGCGGCGAGGGTTTTGGGACCGGAGGCGAGGCGATCGCGGATGGCCTTAGCGCGGAGGTGGAGGGCATGGAGTTCGCGGAGGTTTTCGGCGGTGGCGGCCATGGCTTGGGTCCCCTGGGATCGAAGGTGTGGAGGCGTGGGGTGTCGAGGAGCGGGGGTTGATGCGGGTGCGGGGCGGCCGATTTGTCGTGGGCGATTCGGGTTGGGGGCTGGGGCGGAGGAAAAAAAAAACCGCCGGCCTGAGAGGCCGGCGGTTTGAGGGGCGGGTCAACCGGTGCTTTCGAGGAAGCCCTCGAGCTGTCGGGAGCGGACGGGGTGTTGAAGTTTGCGGACGGCTTTGGCCTCGATCTGGCGGACGCGTTCGCGGGTGACTTTGAAGATGCGGCCGACTTCCTCGAGGGTGTAGGTGTAGCCGTCGCCGAGGCCGTAGCGGAGCTTGATGATTTCGCGTTCGCGGTAGGTGAGGGTTTTGAGGACCGAGTCGATTTTTTCCTTGAGCATTTCCTGGGTGGCGGAGTTGATGGGGTTTTCGGCCGATTCGTCTTCGATGAAGTCGCCGAAGTAGGAGTCTTCGCTTTCGCCGACGGGGCGGTCGAGGGAGATGGGGTGGCGCGAGATTTTCATCACCCGGCGGGTTTCCTCGACGGAGATGTTGGCGGCGCGGGCGGTTTCCTCGATGGTGGGCTCGCGGCCTTTTTCCTGGAGGAGTTTCTTGGAGACGTTGCGGAGTTTGGACATCGTCTCGATCATGTGGACGGGGATGCGGATGGTGCGGGCCTGGTCGGCGATGGCGCGGGTGATCGCCTGGCGGATCCACCAGGTGGCGTAGGTGGAGAATTTGTAGCCGCGGCGATATTCGTATTTGTCGACGGCGCGCATCAGGCCGGTGTTGCCTTCCTGGATCAGGTCGAGGAAGGAGAGGCCGCGGTTGCGATATTTCTTGGCGATCGAGACGACCAGGCGGAGGTTGCCGCCGGACAGATCGCGTTTGGCCTGTTCGTATTCGCGGAAGCGATCCAGGACCCGTTCGACGCGGCGGCGGAGGCTCTCGGGGGTTTCGAGGGTCATCCGCATCAGGTCTTTGAGTTCTTTGAGGTAGTTGGCCAGTTCGTCCTTGTTGCCGCGGGGGCGGCGGGCGTCGCGGATCAGTTGCTTGAGTTCCTGCATCCGGGCCGAGATCTGCTCGAGGCGCTTGACCAGAGGTTGGACCTTCTGGGTGCGGATGGAGAGTTCCTCGACGAGGTTGACGGCCTTGAAGCGGCGCAGGGTCAGGCGGGAGCGGATCTCGCGGCGGGCGGCCTTGTCGTGCTTGGCGGCCACGTAGGCGCGGAAGTCGGCCTCGTTGTGGCTCATCAGGTATTCGAGGGTGGCCAGGTTGTGGGGCATCCGGCCGAGAATCTGGTCTTTTTCGAGGTTTTCGGTGACGGAGACCTTGATGGTGCGGTCGAAGGGCAGTTCGCCGGTGTTGACCCGTTTGAGGTTATCGACGACGGCGCGGAGGGCGAGGTGGCAGCCCAAGACGCGGCGGCGGAATTTTTTGCGGGTGATTTCGATCTTTTTGGCCAGAGCGATTTCTTGCTCGCGGGTCAGTAGGGGGATTTCCCCCATCTGGGTCAGATACATCCGGACCGGGTCGTCGATCCGGCGGGAGATTTCGTCGAGGTCTTCGGGGGACAGTTCGGGCGAATCGTCGGAGAGGTCGGCGTCGTCGAGGGTTTCGTCATCGGGTTCCTCGTCGAGATCGCCGGAGGCCAGGAGCCGGGCTTCAGCTTCCTGCTCGTTGACCAGTTCGATGCCGAGTTCGTCGATGGCTTCCAGGATAGACTGGATTTTGTCGGTGTTGGAGGCGTCGTCCGGGAGGTGCTCGTTGAGCTGGTCGAAGGTGATGAAGCCTCGGCGTTTGCCGAGCTCGAGGAGGGCCTTGAAGCCCTCGTCCCACTGGTCCATGGACAGCACTCCGTCGGCTCGTGCGGTGGACACGTCGGCAGACTCTTTCTTCAAGGGGTTTCGGCGGTGGGTTGAGCAGCGAAGACGTCGGGGCGCGAAGCGGAGGCCGGGGCCGGCCGCCGAGCGCGTGATTGAAGGTGTAGGAGGCGAAGTTCCTCGCGGCGGAGGGCGGCCCAGCGTTCGGCGTCGGCGATCGGGTCGAGACGGAGCCGCTGGGACCGGATGGCCTGGAGTTGCCGGGCCAGGCGACGCTGTTCGTAAGCGGCGAGGTTGTCGGCGAGTTTGTCGGAGGCCTGGCCGGTACGGACCCAATTGGAGGTGGGTTGAGAATCGAAGCCCGCCAGAAGGCTGGCGGCCAAGGCCCGCTCGGCCGGTCCGAGCCGCGGGGCCAGGAGGTCGAAGCTGGGCGTTTGCTGGTCGTCGAGCAGGGCGTAGCACTGGGAGAGGATCTGCCGCAGGGGAGGCGAGGTAAGGTCGTCGGGGGAAATCTGGAAGCGGACGCGGGAGACGAGGGTGGGGTCGGTCAGCAGCAGCCGCACCAATTCGCGGTCGAGCGGGTCGAGGGAGGATGGGTCGATGGGAGTGGCGTCGGTGCCATGGGGAGGAGGGGATGGGTCGGAGACCGGAGTTGGGCGAGGACGGCGCACGTCGCGGAGGCGACGTTGAAGGGTTTCGATGGGCAGGCCAAGGCGGTCAGCGAGGGTATCGAGCGACTTGGCCAGTTTGAGCTCGAGGCCGACGCGGCTGATGCGGGGGATGCGGGCCAGGAGGCCGAGCAGCCATTCGGCGGCCTGGCGGGTGCCCTCGGCCGATTCGAGCCGAAACCGTTGAGCGGCGCGCTCGAAGGCAAAGTCGAGGGGGTCGGCGGCGGTCTGGAGCAGGTCGCGGAATGGGCCGGCTCCGTGCTGGACGAGGAAGTCGCAGGGGTCGAGGCCAGGCGGGAGAGTCAGGACGCGGACGTCGATCTCGTGGCCGAGGAAGATTTCGAGGGCCCGTTCGGCGGCGGACTGGCCGGCCTGATCGCCATCGAAGACGAGGATGACGCGATCGGCCAGGCGGCGGAGCAGGCGGATATGGTCGTCGCCGAGGGCAGTTCCGAGGGTGCCGACGACGGCGGCTAGCCCCGCCTGGTGGGCGGCGATGACGTCGGTGTAGCCTTCGACGACGGCGATCTGGCCGGCGGCGCGAGCGGCCTCGCGAGCCAGGTGGGTGGCGTAGAGGGCGCGACGTTTTTGAAAGAGCGGATGTTCGGGGGAGTTGATGTATTTAGCGGTTTTGAAGTCGGACTCGGCCCAGCGGGCTTCGACCGAGGGGAGCAGCCGGCCGCCGAATGCGATGGGCCGGCCCTGCCAGTCGTGAATCGGGAAAATCAGGCGGCCGCGAAACCGGTCGCGCGGGGGGCCGCCGTCGGCAGGTCGGGTGATCAAGCCGAGTTGTTCGAGCAGGCGGGCTGGGATCCCGTCGCGGCGGCTGCGGACCAAGAGCCAGTCGCGTTGGTCGGGGGCGAAGCCGAGGCGGAAGCGGCTGATGGCCTGAGGTCCGATGCCGCGGGAGTGGAGGTAGTCGAGGGCGTCGGTGGCGTGGGCCAGGGCGGCGGAGAATTGGGCTTCGGCCCAGGCTGAGGCGGCGAGCAGATCGGCGCGGCTGGGGACATCGGGCGCCGGTGCCTGGCGGGGGGAGCGGAGCGGGATGCCGGCACGCTCGGCCAACATGCGGAGAGCCTCGGGGAAATCGACGCGTTCGTGGCGTTGGACGAAGTCGAAGATGTCGCCCCCGGCGCCGCAAGCCCAACATTTGAAGGATTGGCGTTCGGGGTTGATCTCGAGGGAGGGGTTGTGATCGTCGTGGAACGGGCAGAGGGCCTTGAATTTGGAACCGGCCCGGTGGAGGGGGAGATATTCGCCGACGAGCGTCACGAGGTCAACCGCCTGTTTGATCGCCGTGACCGTGTCTTCGAGTTGGCGGGGCACCTGGGCCTCCTGGATCGGGGAGTCAGGCCCGGGTCCATGGTCGCGGAAATCACTCGCGGGGCGGATGGACGAGACCGCCGGCGGAGGGGGCGACCCTGCCCTTGGGTTGCGCGGCGTCGGAATTATACTGAGGCCCTCGGGTCGGTCAAGCAACGGAGCGAGCCGGGGGGGCGCACGCGGCGAGTTCCAAGGTCAGTGGACGGCTGGGTTTGGGGTGATCGGGGGAGAACCTGGTCGGGGCCGGTCCGGTCGGTTGCATCTACGGATGATCACCGGCTGAGGGGAGCATCCGAGGTTCATCAGGTCGCCATCGAGTCTTCATGGTGGGTCTCGATTGTCTGATAATGTCCCGCAGACCAGGTGTCCAAGTCAAGTGGTCTGGTCCATCCGCGGGCGAGAGAGTGTGCTGCGAGCCGCTCGGCGGATCTGGGAGCCGTCGCACGACGTCGTACGAAATCTACCTTATAGCGGGCGAAGGTGATGGTAGGAGACGTAGGGGGAAAGGGGAATGGAGGTCAGGGGTGTTCGTTGAGGAAGAGTTGTTGGGTTGAGGAAGCTGGATGGTTTTTATGGAGAGGTGGAGGAGGGGTTGAGGCGGATGGTGGAGAGGGAGCCGTCGGGAGAGAGGATGCGGAGGGGGATAGGCTGAGTGGGGTCGAAGCGGCCGAGGATGGTTTCGAGTTCGTCGGGTGAGGAGACGGTGCGGTTGCCGATGGCGAGGAGTCGTTGGCCGGGGCGGAGACCGGAGCGGGCGGCGGCGGAGCCGGGGTCGACCGAGTCGATGCGGAGTGGGGGGAGGCCTGGGGGGGTGTTTTCGTCGGATTGGACCCGGGCGCCGAGGGATCGGAGCAGGGGGAGGGCGGCGACGGTCAGTGTGGTGGTTTGGCGTTGGCCGTCGCGGAGGAAGGCGATGTTGACGCGGGAGCCGACCGGCAGGCGTGCGATGCGGTTGCGGAGGTCGGGGACGTCGCGGACGGGTTGGCCGTCGAGTTCGATGAGGACGTCGTTGGGGGCGAGTCCGGCGGCGGCGGCGGGGCTGTTGGGTTCGACGTCGCGGACCTGGGCGCCCGAGCCGTTGAGGTTGAGTTGGCGGGCCAGGCGGGGTTCGACCTCGGAGAGGACGACGCCGAGGTAGCCGCGGATGACGCGGCCGTTTTCGATGATCTGGTCGACGACGGTGCGGGCCAGGCTGGCGGAGATGGCAAAGCCGATGCCGACGTTGCCGCCGCGGCCTTCGAGTTCAGGTCCGCCTGCGTTGGGGGAGTAGATGGCGGTGTTGATGCCGACGATTTTGCCGTTGAGGTCGATCAGGGGCCCGCCGGAGTTGCCGGGGTTGATAGCGGCGTCGGTCTGGATGAAGTCTTCGTAGCCGCCGAATTCGGGGATGATGCGGAGGTTGCGGCGGCCGATGGCCGAGACGATGCCGACGGTGACGGTGTGGTCGAGGGTGAAAGGGCTGCCGATGGCGAGGACCCAGTCGCCGATGTCCAGCTCGTCGACGTTCCCCCAGGAGGCTTCGGCTTCGAGGGGCGCGTTGATCTGGAGGACGGCCAGGTCGGTTTTGGAGTCGGCTCCGACGAGGCGGGCCGGGTAATCGCGGCCGCGGCCGATGCGGACCAGGATTTCGTCGGCGCCCTGGACGACGTGGCCGTTGGTGACGATGTAGCCGCGCTGCTTGTCGATGACGACGCCGGAGCCGAAGGAGCTCGGAATGGCCATGCCGGGGGGGAGAGGGACGCCCTGATGGGCCTCGGCGGGGACGGCGCGAAGGCATTGGATGTTGACGACGGCGGGCAGGACGGCGGTGGCGGCGGTGCGGAAGAGACTATTGGCTTGCTCGACAGCGCCAGACTGGCCGAGGCGAGCCAGGCTTTCCTCGGCGGCTTTGGCGCGGCCGGACTCGTAGGCGTAACCGATCCGGAAGGCGAAGTAGGGGATGGCGTAGATGGCGGCTGCGGCGCCAGCCAGCCCGGTCAGGATCCACAAGAAACCGAGCCGAACGGGGGGGGTGGCGGGGCGAGGCGGTGGGCCGAGGGGGTCGATGGGGTCAGCCGGGTCGAAGCCGAATTCGGACATCGCAGGGGATCCGCGGAGGCCGCAGGGTGGCGTGACGATTCAGAGTCAGCCTAGGCAGGGCTGGAACTAGATTCAACCGGCGGTGGTTGGTCGGAGGTCGGGCCGAGTGGAACCGACAGAGTTGGTGCCGGGCATCTCCGGGGAGCCAGGCCGTCGGGTCTGTGGGGTGGGGGGGGGAACTGTGACCCTGTGCTGCGATCGGGGCACCGAGGCGGACGATCGACTTGCTGCCGAAATCAACCGGCACGCGAGGAGGATGGGGGTCGTGGGTTGACTCTTAAGGAAGAGGGGGAGCTGGCGGGGTTGGGTGGACGTGGGTGTGACCTGCCGGGTGGTGGGTGGGATCGTGGTCGACGGTGACGGGTTCGGCGGCGGTGAGGACCAGGCGGCCGGTTTCGATGCCCTTGGTGGCGAGGAGGCGGTCGGCCAGGGATCGGACAATGCGGGCGGGGCCGCGGAGGAGGATGACTTCGAGGCAGCGGCGGGGATCGAGGTGGATGTGGGTGGTGGAGACGACGTGGCGGAGGGCGTCGTGCTGGATTTGGGTGAGCTGGTCGGAGAGGCCGGGGGCGTGGTGGTCGTAGACGAGTGTGAGGACGCCGACGGAGTCGGTGTGATCGCGGGCGACCGTGTCCTCGATCAGGGCCGATCGCATCAGGGTGCGGACGGCCTCGGAGCGGTTGGGGAGTTGGTGGCGGGCGCGGAAGCGGTCGAAGCGGCGGAGCAGGTCGCCGCCGATGGCGACGCTGAAGCGGACGAGCGGGGTTCGAGCGGGGCGGCGGCCGGGGCGGCCGGGGTGGCCGGAGCGGGACGAGGGGGAGGGGTCCGGGCGGTTCACGGGACTTCGTGGAGTGAGACGGGGCGACGTTCGGAGGCGGAGATGAGGGCGGCTTCGAGGACGCGCTGAGTCTGGTAGGCGTCTTCGAAGTCGGGCAGTGGGACGGTGGGGGGTTGGTTGGCGAGGGCCAGGAGGATGTCGTAGGCCATGTTGGTGAAGCCGTGTTCGTAGCCGATGATGTGGGCGTCGGGCCACCAGAATTCGGCGTAGGGGTGGTCGCCGCCGTGGGTGCACATGATGGTGGTCCAGCCTTGGACGGCGCGGGGGCGGGTGGCGTCGTAGAATTCGAGTTCGTTCATGCGTTCGAAGTTGAATCGGAGGGCGCCTTTGGAGCCGTTGATTTCGAAGCCGTTACGGTTCTGGTTGCCGGTGGCCTGGCGGGCGGCTTCGAAGCTGGCGACGGCGCCGCCGGAGAAGCGAGCGAGGAACAGGACGGCGTCGTCGACGGTGACCGGTCCTTTTCCGGAGCCGGCGCCGATGCCGGCGGCGATGCCACCGGCGGCGCCGCCGGAGGGGATAGTCCGCTCGGTGATGAAGGTGGCGCTGAGGGCGCCGGCGACTTCGGTGATCTCCTCTCCGGTGACGAAGCGGGTCATGTCGATGATGTGGGCGTTGAGGTCGCCGTGGGAGCCGGAGCCGGCGCGTTCTTTCTGGAATCGCCAGATCAGGGGGACGGACTCGTCGGCCCAGTCCTGAAGATAGACGGCGCGGACGTGGCGGATCTGGCCGAGGGCACCTTCCTTGACGAGGCGGTGGGCCAGGGCGACGGCCGGGACGCGGCGGTAGTTGTACCAGACGAAGGTCTGGACGCCGGCGTTGCGGGCGGCCTCGACCATCGAGCGCGCTTCCTGGAGAGAGCCGGCGATCGGCTTTTCGCAGGCGACGTGCTTGCCGGCGGCGATGGCCGCTAGGGCCATTTCGGCATGCTGGTCGTTAGGGGTGACGATATCGACCAGGTCGATTTCGGGAGAGGCGACCGCGTCGCGCCAGTTGGTGGTGGAGTGCTGCCAACCCCAGGTCTTGGCAAAGGACTGAGACGACTCGGCGCGGCGGCCGCAGGTGGTGTGGAGGACGGGCCAGACGGGGGGCTTGAAGAACCGCGTCACTTGGGTCCAAGCGTTGGAGTGGGCGCGGCCCATGAAGCCCTCACCGATGAGGGCGATGTTGAGGTGGCGCATGTCGGTCCTCGGGTCGTTTTCTGCAAGACGGCAATGGGCGGCCTGGCCCGGGTCCGGCCGTTTTGGGTCACGATAGCACGCCGCGGGCGGGTGGCCAAGAGGCGGGAGAACCCCCGAGCAGACCGGCAGTGGGAGCATGGCCGGACAGCGCTTCGCGGGAGGGCGGGGCGACGATTCGTTGCGACAGGAAACGTTGCGCGGGGAGAGGAGGTGGGAGCGGAGCTGAGGGGTTGCGAGGCGGGCGGTCAGCACGGAGGCGGCACGGGTCATGACTCCGAGAGCGTCGGTCAACCTGATCTGAGGGTTGGCGCAGACTGGGCAAGGCTTGCAGGCTGCCGGCTCGGTTACTGAGACTAGTACCATGAGGGTTCGAAACGGATTGGCTTCGGCATCGAGCCTTTGAAGGAGCCTGGAGGGTCCGGGCTGGAGGTTCGGGGTTGGGAGGGTTGGAGGGAGCAGGTCGGGTGCGGTCGGACAGCGGCAGATGGGAGGAGAGCGTGAGCTTGCGGGGTTCGGACGAGCGGCTGGCGGAGTTGAAACGCACCGACAATTGGACGAATTGGAGGTGGATCCTCTGGGAGTATGGATGCCTGGTGGCTGTGATCGGCGGGTCGGTGACGGTTGCGGAGTGGGTGGCGGCGGCGGGGCTTGAGTGGTGGTGGAACGTCCCGGTCTTCGCGGTGGCGATCCTGTTGATCGGAGCGATCCAGCACCGACTGGCGGGCCTGGGGCATGAGGCGTCGCATGAGATTTTGTTTCGAAACCGGCTGATGAACGATCTGGTGGGGGATCTGCTCTGCCTGTTTCCGCTCTTTGCGTCGGTGCACACGTATCGGTTGTTTCACGCGGCGCATCATCGGTTTACCAACGACCCGGAGCGGGACCCGGACCTGGTGGTGTTGGGGCGATCGAAGCAGGTGGAGAGGTTTCCGATGGACCGGCGGCGGTTTGTGGTGACGCAACTGCTGCGGTGGCTGACCAATCCGTGGTCGATGGTGCGGTATCAGATGGATTATTTTTATATCAATACGTTAGGCAAGGGGGGAAATCCGCTGTTACGGGGCCTGGAGGGGAGCGATGTGGATGATCCGCGGCCGCGGCTGGGGACGGTCTTGGGGATCCTGGGAGTGGTGGGGTATGGGGTGGTGCTGGGGGTTATGAATCGAGTGGGGCTGGGAGAGTGGTTGCTGGCGGCCTTAGGCGTGGGGCTGGTGGTGGCTGGGGTGGGGATGGCGTGGGTGCCGGAGCGGTGGTTGTTTCGGTCGCCGTTTGAGCAGGCGTATGGTCCGCGTGTGGGCGGGTTTCTGCGAGTGGCGTATTACCTGGTGGTCTTAACGGGAATGGCCAGTGCGCGGGGGGTGACGGGTGGGCGGGTGGTCTGGTATGGCTTATGGCTGTGGTTGGTTCCGTTGGGGACGTCGTTTGCGTATTGCATGCTGCTGAGGGACTTGTTTCAGCACACCAATGCTGATGCCGGGCGGCTGACCAATTCGCGGGTGTTCAGGCCGGGCCGGTTGCTGCGGTGGGCCGTCTTTGTGTACGGGCAGGACATTCATTTGACGCATCATTTGTATCCGGGGGTGCCGCATTACCGGTTGCGGGAGCTCCATGAATGGTTGCGGCAGGAAGACCCGCGTTATGCGGCGGCCGTGGTGGAGTGTGGGGGGCTGTTTCGGGGGGACGGGCGGCGGCCAGCAATCGTCGATGTGCTCGGGCCGCGGTGGGCTGGGCCGGCGGCCGGGGCGATCGCGGCGGCTCGTAGGGGCAGGCCCGAGGTGGGATCGGGTTTGCGTTCTCAGACAGAGGTGGATCGACGGGCGCTGTCGTAAGGAGGTCGAACGTGGAGTTTCGATGGCTGGGCCGGTCAGGATTCCGGGTTCCGGAGCTGTGTCTGGGGACGGGGACCTTTGGAGGCAAGGGGGAGCTGTTCGGAGCCTGGGGCGCGACCGACGTCGCCGAGGCGACCCGGCTCGTCGATATCTGCCTCGAGGCAGGGCTGACGATGTTCGACTCGGCGGATATCTACTCGGCGGGAGCGGCCGAGGAGATTTTGGGGGCAGCGATCAAGGGTCGGCGGGATCAGGTGATTATTAGCACCAAAGGGACGTTTCGTTCGGGGTCGGGGCCGAACGATGTGGGGTCGTCGCGATATCACATCACGCGGGCCGTCGAGGGGAGTCTGCGGCGGTTGGGCACAGACTGGATCGACCTCTACCAGCTCCACGGATTTGACGCGGCGACGCCGGTCGAGGAGACGCTTCGGGCACTCGACGACCTGGTCCGGGCTGGCAAGATTCTCTACATCGGCTGCTCGAACTACTCCGGCTGGCACCTGATGAAGTCGCTGGCGGCCTCAGACCGGTATGGGCTGACGCGGTTCGTGGCGCATCAGGCCTACTATTCGCTGATTGGCCGGGATTTTGAGTGGGAGTTGATGCCCCTGGGTCTGGATCAGGGGGTCGGGACGGTGGTCTGGAGCCCGCTGGGCTGGGGTCGGCTGACAGGCAAGATCCGGCGAGGTCAGCCGCTGCCGGAGGTGAGCCGGCTGCGGAGCCAGCTCAACGTCGATATTGGGCCGCCGGTCGATGCTGAGCGCGTTTATCGGGTGGTCGATGAACTGGACGCCGTGGCCGCCGAATGCGGCAAGACGGTTCCCCAGGTGGCGATCAACTGGCTGCTGCGACGGCCGACCGTGGCGACCGTGATCATCGGAGCGCGCAACGAAGCCCAGCTCCGGGAGAATCTGGGAGCCGTGGGCTGGAGCTTGTCGGCCGAGCAGGTGGCCCGGCTCGACGCCGTCAGCGCCCAGACACCGGCGTACCCCTACTGGCATCAACGCGGATTCAAGGAGCGCAACCCGCCGCCGGTCTGAACCGCGGCGAGGACGCGGCCCGGCAGCCGCACTTCTCCGTCCCAAACACCAATAACGACCGAATCGCCAGAGAGCGTCTTGACGTCTCCTACAAACCGTAGTAACAATGTCTACGACGTTGTGTAGTAGGACCGGTGATCGAGGAGGTGGGGGGGGGAGAGGTGTGATGGGGCGTCCGGGGCTGAGTGATTCCGAGCTGGAGGTGATGAAGGTCTTGTGGCGGGAGGGAGCGGGGACGGTCCGTCAGGTGAATGAGCGGCTGGCGGAGTTAGGGCGGCGGTGGGCGTATACGACGGTTCTGACGTTGTTGCAGCGGTTGCAGGCCAAGGGGTGGGTGCGGAGTGAGACAGGGGGGCCGGCCCATGTGTTTCGGGCGGTGGCGAGTCGTGAGGACTGGTTGAAGGATCGATTGGGGACGCTGGCCGAGCAGACCTGTGGGGGGGAGCGTATGCCGCTGTTGCTGGCGCTGGTCAAGGGGGAGCGGTTCACGGAGCAGCAGATTGCGGAGTTTCGCCGGCTATTGGATGCGATGGAGGACGGAGAACCGAGGCAGGGGAGCGAATAGCCTCGGGAGGAAGCGGCGGATGACGTGGGGGAGGGGGTGCAATGGGGATGCTGGGCTGGTACGGCGAGACGCTGATCGCGGCGATGGTCTTGGCGGTGGTGTGCGAGGTGATGGGGCGGGGGATGCGTTTAGGCCCGGCGGTCCGGCATGCGTTGTGGGTTGTGGTCTTGGTGAAGATGGTGACGCCGGTGACGGGGGTGCGGTGGCCGTCGTTCGGGCTGACGTGGGAGCCGGGGTCGGTCCGGTCCATGGAGAAGGGGGAGGCGGGGGCTGATGTGGTCGTCCTGGAGGAGGACGACGGGGAGACGGGGACGGCGTCCGTGGAACGGAGCGGGCTGGGGCCGGGTGGAGAGGCTGATCTCGGAATTCAGTCGACGCAGGCGGTCGGCTGGAGCGACGCGGGAGGGCGCGTGATGGATGGGCTGGTCTGGGTGGTGCTCTTGGGGGCGGTTGTGGTTGGGCTGCGGCAGTTGGTCTCGATGGTTTGGTTTGCGAGGTGGTTGAAGCGTGGCGTGGAGGCGCCGGAGTGGTTGCGCAAAGAGGTGGAGGAGGTGGCGAGTCGGATGAGGGTGGGGGTGCCGAAGGTGTGGGTGGTGGCGGGGGTGGAGACGCCGTTGGTGTGGTGTCTGGGGCGGCCGGTGTTGGTGGTACCGGCGGAGTTGCTTGAGCGACTGCCGAGGCCGCGGTGGGAGGGGATTGTGGCGCATGAGTTGGGGCATGTGAAGCGTGGCGATCCGCTGGTGGGCTGGTTGTTGTTGGTGGCGGAGTGGTTTTGGTGGTGGTGTCCGTTGTACTGGTGGGTGCGAGGTCGGATCGAGTCCGAGGCGGAGCTGGCCTGCGATGCGCTGGCGGTTGGCGTGTCGGGTGGGTCGCGGCGGGAGTATGCGGAAGCGTTGTTGGAGGTGTGCACGTTGCGAGGACGGTCGGCGCGGCCTCTGGGGTTCGTTCCGGTGATGGGTCTGGGGCGCGGGGGTGCGAGCCGGCTGTTTGAGAGGAGGCTGAAGATGATCGTGCGAGGCAAGGGGGTCGGCCAATTGCCGTGGAAGGGTAGGCTGGCCGTGGGGCTGATGCTCCTGGTGGCAGTGCCCGGCTGGGGGCTGGCGCAGGATGAAGGCCGGCCGGAGCGGCCGGAGGCGGAGAAGTCCGAGGCACGGCAACGGGAACGGCAGGAGCGACGTGCCCGGCTCCGGGATCGGCGGGAGCAAATCCGCGCCGAGATGGAACGCGCCCGGGCCGAGATGGAGCGAGCGCAGGCCGAAATGAGGAGGCGTCTGGAGGAGCTCCAGGAACGGATGCGGGAGGAGATGGAGCGGGTTGAGGCCGAGGAGAGGGCGGAGGCCGAAGCCGGTGAAGTTCGCGGGGAGCGCCCCGTCGTGCCGCCGGAGTTGGAAGGACTGCGGGAGGAGATGACGGGAATTCTCAAGGAGCTGGAGAATCTGACGCCGCAGATTCGGGAGCGTCTGGAGATCGAGCTGAGGGAGCTTGGCCCGGAGCTTCGGGAGCAGTTGGAGCGGCTGGGGCCGGAGGTTCGGGGTCGGGTTGAACGGGAAATGGAGCGAGCGTTGGAGGAAGTTCGAAGAGCGCGGCGGGCGATGCGAGGGGATCGTGAAGGGCGGCCGGACGCCGAGTCGGGGCCAGAGGCGCCGCAGCCGCCCGAGCTGCCGGCTCGGCCAGGGAGAGAGGCCAGAGTGGGTCCGGGCGCGGGGCCGGTTAGCCCGCCCCGGATTCCCGGGCAGCCTAACGAGTTCAGGATGCCGATGGGTCGGATGGGACCTAGCAGGCCTGGCAGTGGACCGATGTTGATGTTTGGGCCGGGTCCTGCGGGGCCTCGTTCCGAGGAGCTGGAGCGTCGGATGGAACGGCTCGAACAGAAGTTCGACACGCTCCTCGAGGAGATCCGCGCCCTCCGCAACGAAAGAGCACGCGGCGATGACAAGGATGATGATGGTGAGAACTGATGTCCGGTGTCGTTCGAGGCGGATCTGACTCCCGTGAGGGAGGAGAGATTCGCGCCGGCAGAGGACCGAGTGCGTGCTCTTGCGGAGAGCCGCCGGATCGGGCCGGATGCGAGATGCAAGCGCTTGGGCTGTGACGCCGAGCCGAGCGAGACGGTGCTCCGGGGGGGCTGGTCCCGGCGACGGGGCTAGCCCCTTCGGTTTTTCTTGGAGACGTCGAGGCCACGAGCTTCAACCGGCGCGTGGAGATCGGAAATTCGCCGATGTAGGCCCAATGGATTCACAAGCCGCGGGAGCGACTGAGCTGGGGACGCTTCGGGAGCGGCGATCTAGATTGGTGCCATCAAGGCGCAAGGCCCGCCCGAACGCCGGTCCACGAGAGTATTGCGATCTTGGCGGGGGTGGCTGAGGGTAGTTTAGGAGGCGGCGGCGGCGGTTTCCGCGGAGGCATCGATCTCACCGACGTCGCCGGTGAGCAGAGCGCGTTTGACCTCGGAGATGGCCTGGGTGACCTTGATCTCGCGGGGGCAGACTTCGGTGCAGTTGAAGACGGTACGGCAGCGCCAGACGCCCTCGGCGTCGTTGAGGATTTCGAGGCGTTCGGCGGCAGCGCGGTCGCGGCTATCGAAGATGAAGCGGTGGGCGTTGACGATGGCGGCCGGGCCGACATATTTGCGGTCGCCCCAGAAGGGGGGGCAGGCGGTGGTGCAGCAGGCGCAGAGGATGCACTTGGTCGTGTCGTCGAAGCGGGCGCGGGCGGCGATGGACTGAAGGCGTTCGGTGGTGGGAGGAGGTTCGTCGTTGACCAGGAACGGCATGACTGATTTGTAGTGGTCGAAGAAGGGCTTCATATCGACCACCAGGTCCTTGATGACGGGCAGGCCGAGGATCGGTTCGACGCGGATGGTGTTGTCGGGGAGGTTTTTGACGAGGACTTTGCAGGCGAGCTGATTGCGGCCATTGATCCGCATGGCGTCGGAGCCGCAGACGCCATGGGCACAGCTCCGGCGCAGGGCCAGACCGTCGTCGATGGTCCACTTGACCTTCTGGATGACGTCGAGGACGCGGTCCCAGGGTTCGGCCTCGACCTGGTATTCCTCCCAGTGGGGGGCGGAGTCGGTCTCCGGGTCGAACCGTTTGATCCGAACGGTGAGGTGGCGGGTGGTCTCGGCCATGGGGGTAGGTGGTGTGAACGGGAGTTCGTGGGATGGGGCAGGAAGGGTCGCCTGGTCGGTGGATCAATATTTGCGAATTTCGAGCGGATATTTGGGCTGCCGCTGACCGTCTTTTTCGATGTAGATGACGTCGACGTCGCGGTAGGCGAGGCGGACGGAGTCGGGTCCATCGCGGAAGGCGAAGGAGTGGGCGAAGAAGCGGGAGTCGTCGCGGTCGGGGAAATCCTCGCGGGAGTGGGCGCCACGGCTTTCGGTGCGGGCCAGGGCGCTCGCGACGGTGGCCTCGGCGAGGTCGAGCAAGTTGCCGAATTCGAGGACTTCGAGCAGGCCGGTGTTGAAGACGGAGCCTTTGTCCTGAACGCCGAGGGTGGCGTACTGCTCTTTGAGGCTGGCGACCTCGCGGCGGGCGCGTTCGAGGCCCTCGCCGGTGCGGTAGACGCCGCAGTCGTCCATCATGACGTGCTGGAGGCGGTCGCGGAGCTTGACCCAGGGGTAGTTGCGGGGTCGTTCGAGGAAGCCGCGGATTTTGGCGTGCGAGGCGGCTTCGGGCTTGGGCGGGAGGGGTTTGAAGTCGTGGTCGCGGGCGTAGCGGGCCATGTCGCGCCCGGAGCGGCGGCCGAAGACGACCAGGTCCACGAGGCTGTTGGTACCGAGGCGATTGGCACCATGGACCGAGACGCAGGCGCTTTCGCCGGCGGCGTAGAGACCGGGGACGATTGCGCCGGTTTCGTCGCGGAGGACGCGGCCGTCGATATCGGTGGGCAGGCCGCCCATGGCATAGTGGGCGGTTGGCTGGATGGGGACTGGCTCTCGAATCGGGTCGACGCCGAGGTAGGTCCGGGAGAAGTCGATGATGTCAGGCAGGCGGCTTTCGACCCAGCGGTGGTCGACGGGTTTGCCGGTGGGGCTGGTGCCGAAGCGGTTGATCGTCTCGGCACGGATGTCGAGGTAGACATAATCCTTGCCGCCGATGCCCCGGCCCGCGCGGACTTCCTGGTAGATGGAACGAGAGCAGACGTCGCGGCTGGCCAGGTCCTTGAGATTGGGGGCGTAGCGTTCCATGAAGCGCTCGCCCTGGTCGTTGATCATGACGCCGCCATCGCCGCGGCAGGCCTCGGACAGGAGGATACCGAGGCGGTAGATGCCGGTCGGGTGGAACTGGAAGAATTCCATATCCTCGAGGGGCAAGCCGTGCTGGTAGGCGATAGCCGGCCCGTCGCCGGTTAGGGCGTAGGCGTTGGACGAGACCTTGAACATCCGCCCGAAGCCGCCGGTGGCCAGTAGCACGCTTTTGGCATGGAAGACGTGAAGCTGGCCGGTGGCGATTTCGAGGGCGACGATGCCGCGGCACTCGCCATCGACGAGGATGAGATCCGTCATGTGGAACTCATCGAAGAACGTGACGCCCTGCTTGATGCACTGCTGGTAGAGGGTCTGGAGGATCATGTGGCCGGTGCGGTCGGCGGAGTGGCACGAGCGCATGACCGGGACACGGGGGCGGGCGTTGGGCGAGCCAGGGGGAGCTGAGGGGTCGTAGTCGGGGTTGGGCTTGGTGTGGCCGCCGAAGCGGCGTTGGGAAATTTTGCCGGCGGGAGTGCGATCGAAGGGCAAGCCCCAATGTTCGAGCTGGTAGATGCACTCGACGGCGTCGCGGGCGAGGATTTCGGCGGCGGTCTGATCGACCAGGAAGTCGCCGCCCTTGATGGTGTCGTAGGCGTGGTTTTCCCAGCTATCGTCTTCGAGGTTGGCCAGCGCAGCGGCGATGCCGCCCTGGGCGGCGCCGGTGTGGGAGCGGGTGGGATAGAGCTTGCTGACGACGGCCGTACCGACGCGTTGGCTGGCCTCGAGGGCGGCCATCATGCCGGCACCGCCGGCGCCGACGATGACGCAATCAAAACGGTGATAGTTGTTCATGGGACGAGGGATGGGATCGTAGCGAGAGCGGGCGGGGCGGGGATGGTTGTGTCGACGAGGCTGGGTTCGGTGACGGCGGGAGGGTTGGCCTCGCGGAAGCGGCGGAGGTAGTCTTCGTCTTTGCGGAAGTTGAGAATTGCGTACGAACCGATGCCGATCAGCCCGATGCAGGCCGACCAGATCAAAGTTCCAACGAGCTTGCGGGCACCCGGGCGGACGATCCATTCGTAGAGGATCTGACGCAGGCCGTTAAAGCCATGGAGCACGGCCAGGTTGATCATCGTCAGATCCCAGAGCCTCCAGAGCACGCCGGTGCGGGGGTTGGCCCAGCGCTCGGCCACGAAGGCGTAGTTGATCACCTCGACGTTGTTGAGGATGTGGGTGATGCAGAGGTGACCTAAAGCGAGGAAGACGAGCACCAGGCCCGAAACTCGCATGAAGTACCACCACCATAGTTCGAAGCCGGAAGCAGGCTTGATTCGGCGTGAGGACATGAGTCAACCACGATGGAGAGTCAGGGGGAAGGATCGATGCTGGCCCGGGTTATCGGGGGACGTCAGGGAGCCGAGGGAGGCGGACCGACCGCTTCGGTCGGGAAATTCCAGAAAACCGGCGGATGGAAGAGCGGAACCAGGACGAAGTAGCAGACAATCAGCATGATGACGATGAAAAGCCCCAGCACCCAGCCGAACATCTGTTTCTGGAACAGGGCGCCCCGAGGGGTCAGGTCGACGAGCGCGACCCGTACGCCGTTCAGCGAGTGAAAGAGGACGCAGGCAATCAGGGCCAACTCCGAAAGGCGGAAAGCCCAGCGGAGCGGAGCGAAGTAAACGGGGTTGCCCTGGGCGTCGAGGATCCAGGGGACGCGGCCTCCGTAGAGGCTCACCGTGTGGTCGTAGAGACCCGGATAGGCCACGACGAAAAAAGTGTCGATGATGTGAACAACCAGAAACAGGAGGATGCCGAGGCCGGTCACCCGATGGATGAGCCAGGACCACTGGCCGATGCCGTAGGAGGAACGTAGACCATCGGCGAGCCTGGTGAAAAGACCAGGCCGATAGGCCTTGGGGGCGCGTACGGTGGTGGACATGAGGGGGGGATCAACCCGCGTGCAGAGACTGGGCGGGGCGGCAAGAATCAGGTGAGCGGAGTCGCGGCGTCGGGCCCGCCAAGGCGGCGCCGGGCTTGATAGGTTTCTTGTAGGGTTTGGCGTCAAGGCGGTCAAGGGGCGCGTCAGCCAATCGGACTCTGCGGACGAGGGTCGACACGGCCCTGAGCGTCGCTTCGGCCCGGCCGACGCCGGCCAAACCGGGCTGGGCAGGGGATCCGTTTGGGGGGATGGTCCGCACAGGTCAGCACACCAGCACTGCGTCGTGGGCGGCGGCCGCTCGGCCGCCAGCTCGGCCTGGGGAGGGAGACGTGGGGGGATTGAGCGGATCGGGTCGGGCTCGAGGCGATCCTCGGAGCGCGAAGGCAGGGCGATCGGGCTGACGGTATGGACGTAGCCCGATTCGAGACCACTGGAAGAGTGGCCTGACGACTGGAGCGACGATACTCAGCGTTCGAGGATCAGCTCGCTAGCGGTCAGGCAGCCGCGGCGGGGATCGAGACGGCCGACGGCGGCTACCGGGCTGCCGTGGCAAAGGTTGGACCCCAAATCCTCAAGCCAACCAAGGTCGGGCAAGAGCGACGAGGGTGCTTCGACGATAACCAGGTCGCGGGGACGCTCCTGGGGAGCAACCTGTAGCACCACTCGACGGGCCGAGCTGGACATACCGGGCCACTCGACCCAGGAATCGATGATTGATCCGCGTATCGTCAACGACGGCATACGCCGGCTCCCAGCATTGTCCGGCTCAGGGGGAGCAGATCCTCGGACATCGATGGACCGCCTCCATGCATCCAACGAGAACATAATGGATTGACCGGTTGCCGGCAAGATTAATTTGGGAAATCCGAAGGCGAGAAGTCAGGCTCTGAGACCCTGGAAGATTCGCAGGAAGGCGGGTAGCTGGTGTCGGATATCCGGGGAGAGGGATTCGGTCGGTGAAAGAAGGGGGGGAGGCGGCGGTGGGCCGTAAGCCGGATTCTGTTCGCGGAGCGAAGCCCGCGGGGGATCATTTGTCTGGGCCACGGGTTGCCCCGCAGCTCAAGCGGCCTACCCGGGAGTGATGACGGGTCGGGCCAACCCGCGCGTGGGTCCTCGGATGAGGCCCGCCGACTTCTCCCTTATTTGGCCTTGCTCCCGATGGGGTTTGCCAAGCCGAGCCGGTCGCCCGGCCCGCTGGTGAGCTCTTACCTCACCGTTTCACCCTTACCGCCGACTGGCCGGAAAGGCCAACCGGAGGCGGTCTGTTTTCTGTGGCACTTTCCCGACCCTTACGGGTGGTGGGCGTTACCCACCATCGCGGCCCGCTGGAGTCCGGACTTTCCTCTCCGCAAACCACACGTACAGGTGTCGTCGGCGGAGCGATCCCACACCCACCGCGCCTCCACCTTATTCATTATATGGCCAAGGCTCGGTCCGGGCCAGCCCGAAGCATGGCTGAGTCAGGGCTATTCCGTTCTGATCTATCCGATCGGCTGCAATGATGTTATGCCAGTAGTCACCGTTTGATCCACACCTGGAGGTCTTGGCATGGACGCCGCGCGATCTCTTCTGGAAGTCTTTCGTTCACCGAAGCTTATGGACCGTCGCAGGGCCCAGGGCCTGCGGCACCCTTTGCCTTCGATTCTGGCCTTGACGGCCGTAGCCATGCTCACGGGCATCACCTCGCGGCGGGGCGTCGTCCAGTTCGGCAATGCCTTCGGTCGCGAGTTCCGGAAGCTCCTCGGCTGCACCCGATCCAAGGCCCCCAGCGAGGCCACTCTCAGCCGTGTCTTTCGCGGGATTGACGTCGCGGTCTTCGAGCAGTTGATCAGCGAGTGGATCCAGGCCCGTCTCGGGACCCGATGCTTCGAACACATCGCGATCGACGGCAAGACGGCGCGTGGGTCTCGGGGCGAGAATTTGCCCGCGGTGCATCTGCTGGCTGCCTATGCCTCCGAGATGAGGGCGGTCCTGACCCAATTGCGGGTCGATGCCAAAACCAATGAGCACAAGGCGGCCCTGGAATTGCTCGGAATTCTGCCACTCTCTGGCAAGGTTGTCACGGGTGATGCCATGTTTACTCACCGAGACGTCTGCTCGGAGATTGTGCGGCGTGGCGGCGATTATGTGCTACCAGCCAAGGAAAATCAGGCGATGCTCCTGGCGGACATCCGAAGTGTTTTGGACGCCCCGCCAGCGGGGCTTTCCCCCCCGGCAGAGACGACTCCACGCCGAGAGCATCCGCCAGGCCTGCATGATTCACAAGGGGCATGGGCGACGTGAGCGGCGGACGATTCGGACCACGACCTGGCTGAACAGCTTCCTGGACTGGCCGGCCGTGGGGCAGGTTTTTCATCTGCGGCGTGAACGCACCCTCCGGGGAGTGACGACCGTCGAGGACGTGTACGGTATCACCAGTCTGAGGCCCGAGAAGGCGTCGCCCGCCAAGCTCCTGACGCTGATCCGTTCGCACTGGGCGATCGAGAACCAGTTGTTTGGCGTGCGGGATTGGACCTTGGGCGAGGATGCCAGCCGAGTGAGGACCGGGACCGCCGCGCAGGTCGCTGCAAGCCTCCGCAACGTGGCGTTGTTTCTGCTGGGACAGCAAGCCAGACGGACGAAACGAGGAATCGCCGACGTCGTCAGAGATCTGAGGTTCCATGTCACAAAGGCCATGAAACTTGTGGCAACTTGAGCAGAAGAATGAAACAGCCCTGATGGCTGAGTCGCACCAGCTAAAAACGATGACAAAGACAGCCCAGATTATCTAAATCGTGTATATTGCCTATACCTCGCGATTGAATGCACCGTGGGTGAGGCTCGCCGATGAGTATCCGCGCGTATTTACGGGAGCGACAGGTCCCGTTTGTGGTGTTGCTGCACCGGCCCGCGGTGTCGGCCGCGCGGCTGGCTCAAAGTGTGCATGTGACGGGTTTTCGGGTTGCGAAGGCGGTTTTGTTTCGGGCATCGGGCGGATATGTGCTGGCGGTGGTGCCGGCGACGCACCGGGTGGACGAGCGGCTGTTGGCGGAGGCGTTGGGGGTAGGGAGCCTGGCGCTGGCAACAGAGGAGGAGGTGGCCGGGGTTTTTGGTGATTGTGAGTTGGGGGCGGTTCCGCCGTTTGGGCGGCCGTATGGGCTGCCTGTGGTGGTCGATGCGGCGCTTGCGCAGTTGCGGGAGATCGTGGCCGGCGGAAATACACGGCACGAGGGCGTCCGGATCCGGGGACGGGATTACCTGGCGCTGGAGAATCCGTTGGTGGCGCGGATTGGCCAGGTGATTCAGCCGGCGCGGCGGCGGTTGCACTACCGAGCGGGTTAATGGCGGGAAGAGGCTGACTGTGCGGACGGGAGACCGCGACTTGCTGGCCTGCGTCGTCGGATGGAGTTGTTGCGTCCGGTTGGTTGGGGCGAAGGGGGATCGGCTTGCGGCACGAGGTCGTCCGAAGCGACGCGGATAGGGGGGGAATCGGGATCAGGCGACGGTGGCCGGCTGGGTTTCGGGGGCGGTGATATCGACCTCGGGCGCGAAGCCGCGGCGCATGGTGTTTTCGGAGATGGTTTGGGGGATGAGGAACTCGCGGAGGTAGTCGGGGCCGCCGGCCTTGGTTCCGATGCCGGAGAGTTTGAAGCCGCCGAAGGGTTGGCGGTTGACCAGTGCGCCGGTGATCGGGCGGTTGATGTAGAGGTTGCCGGCGAGGGTGCGGCGGCGGAAGCGGTCGATGTGATTGGGGCTGCGGCTGTAGAGGCCGGCGGTGAGGGCGTAGCGGGTACTGTTGGCGATGCGGATGGCGTCGTCGAGGTCGCGGGCGCGGATGACCGCCAGGACCGGGCCGAAGATTTCTTCCTGGGCCAGGGGGGAGGCGGGGTCGACGTCGGCAACGATCAAGGGGGGAACGTAGTGGCCGCGGCTGGCGTGGGGGCCGGTCTGGCCGCGGAAGACGATGCGGCCAGCGGTGGAGGCGGTCTGCTGGTAGGTGAGGATGCGGTCCTTGGCCTCGGCGTCGATGACGGGGGGGATGGCGGTGTTGGGGTCTTCGGCGGGGCCGACGGGCAGGGCCTGGGCGGCTTCGGTGAGGCGCAGGAGGAAGCTGTCGTAAACGTCGTCGAGGACGATGGCGCGGGAGCACGCCGAGCATTTCTGGCCGGCGTAGCCGAAGGCGGAGTGGAGGACGCCGAGGGTGGCTTCGTCGAGGTCGGCGTCGTCGTCGACGATGATGGCGTTTTTGCCGCCCATTTCGGCGATGACGCGTTTGACGTGGTCCTGGCCGGGGGGGGTCTGGGCGGCCTGGGCGTTGATCAGCAGGCCGACGTCGCGGGAGCCGGTGAAAGCGATCAGGGCGACCCGGGGATCGTGGACGAGCGTGGGGCCAACCTCTTCGCCGATGCCGGGCAGGTAGTTGAGGACGCCGGGGGGGAGGCCGGCCTCGTGGAGGATCTGGGTCAGGTGCCAGGCCATAGCGGGGGCCTGTTCGGCGGGCTTGAGGACGACGGTGTTGCCGGTCACGAGAGCGGCGACGGTCATGCCGCAGGGGATGGCCAGGGGGAAGTTCCAGGGGGGGATGACGACGGCGACGCCGCGAGGGAGGTAGCCGAGAGTGTTGGACTCGCCGGGGACGTCGCGGTGTTGGGGTGCGGCCAGGCGGAGCATTTCGCGGGCGTAGAATTCGCAGAAGTCGATGGCTTCGGCGATGTCGGCGTCGGCCTCGCGCCAGGGTTTGGCGCACTCGTAGACTTCCCAGGCGGCCAGTTCGTGTTTGCAGTGGCGGAGGCGGGCGGCGGTACGGAGGAGGATGGCGGCCCGTTCGGCGGGCGGGGTGTCGGCCCAAGCGGGGAAGGCGGCGTGGGCGGCTTGGAGGGCGGCGCGGGCGTGATCGGCGGTGGCGCAAGCGGCTCGGGCAACGAGCCGGGAGGTGTCGGAGGGGTCGCGGGATTCGAGGGTCTGGGGGGTGGGGACGGGACGGCCGTCGATTAGGAGCGGGCAATCTAGACCGAGGCGGGAGCGGACGTCGACGAGGGCGGCCTGGAAGGCGTCGCGGTTGGCCGCGCGGGCGAAGTCGGTGGGAGGCTCGTTGCGGAAGGGAGGGAGCGGGCCGGCCGGGGCGGGCCGGATCCGGGTGGCGGCGCGGGACATGCCGATCTCCTCGGGGTTGCGGAGCAGCTCAGCGATCGGGCGGTCGCCTGCGCTGGCCAGGAGGAAGGATTCATTGGAGGTGTTTTCGAGAAGGCGGCGGACCAGATACGCCATTCCAGGGAGCATGGCGCCGTAGGGGGTGTAGACGCGGCAGCGGATGCCGAGTTCGGCCAGGGCATCGGCAATCGGCTCGCCCATGCCGGCCAGGACCTGGCACTCGAAGCCGGAGGTCGGCACGCCGGCCTGTTCGGCGGCGGCGATGGCGTGGGCCAGACTACGGAGATTGTGGCTGCCCAGGGCCGGTTGGAGCCAACGGTGGTGGCGCATCAGGAATTGGGTACCGCGTTCGAACTGAAGGTCGCTTTGCCACTTCTGTTGGAAAACAGGGACCGGCCAGCCGTGTTGGCGGGCGACGGTGACTTCGTAGTCCCAGTAGGCGCCCTTGACGAGGCGGATGGTGATGGGGGTGCCGCGGCGCTGGACCCAATCGCGGAGCTGGTTGAGGTCGTCGAGGGCGTCGGGCAGGTAGGACTGGACGACGATGCCCACGTGGGGCCAGTCGCGGAACTCGGGCTCGGAGAGAAGGTCGCGGAAGATGGACAGGCTGAGATCCTTGAAGGCGTATTGCTCCATGTCTATGTGGACGTAGGCGTCGAGCTCGCGCGCGCGGCGTAAAATCGGGCGGAGGCGATGGGCGACCTCGCGGCGAGTCGAGTCGGCGTGGATCGGGTCGAAGCGGGCGCAGAGGCTGGTTAGCTTCAGGGAGAGGTTTGCCCGGGGGATGGGGCCGAGGTGGTCGTGGTCGATCAGGGGGATAGTCGGCTGGCGGGCCAGGACGGGAGCCAAGCCGTTGAGCAGTTCGATGCAGGTGTGTTGGTAGACGTCGGCTTCGCGGTCGGAGATGACGGCTTCGCCGAGCAGGTCGGCGGTGAAGGCAAGTCGGCGGCGGCGGAGTTCGAGGACGGTTTGGAGCGCCTCGGCGGGGTTGGCGCCGGCGATGAAGCGACGGGCCATGCGGGTGGCCGACCAGCGGGCCAGTCGTGCGATCAGGCGGTCGCCCAGGCGGCCTGGAGGTGCTAGACGCACCGGCAGGCTCAGGAGCAGGGGGACAGACGGGCCGGCTTCGTCGAGATACTCGGTCAGGTGGCGGCGGACGGAGGCGTCGGAACGGAGGGTAGGGAGAGCGTCGATGAAGCGGAAGAGTTGGATTTTGGTGATGGGGTCGGCACTGGTGAGGGCCATCGCCTGGTCGTCCCACCAGGCGCGTTGCCAAATGCGGGGACCGCGGCCGATCCGGTCGAAGAGGATACGGCCGATCTGCTGGGTGCGCTGTTCGAGCACGGCGAGGCTCATGGGTGGTGCGGCACCGTGGCGCGGCGGGCTTCGGGGTTTTCTCAATAGGCATTGTAGGAGCGGGAGGCGGAGCGCGTAGCCGTCGGTGGCGGGGAAGCGCGTTTCTGGGCGAAGCCGGCTGGGGGAGTTGGGCGAGGAGGGCGGGAGGAGGGACTGGGGCGGTGAAACGGGCGGGGGGCGAGCTTGACGGGAGTTGCAAGGGCGGGATAGGATCAGGGTGTCATTCTCAATTTGGCACGCATCTTATCCAGAGTGGCTGAGGGACGGGCCCGATGACGCCACAGCAACCGGTCTGCGGATTGGCGCAGGCGCTGGTGCTAACTCCTGCCCAGCCGTCTTGGACGCACCGAAGAGGGGCGTCGGGGCGGATGTGGGAGAGATGAGATGAACGGAAGGGTCAGCGAGTTGCTGGCCTGTCATAGTGCTGTTGCCGTTTGCTCCCCTCTCTCAAAGACGCCTGGCCGGGTGGCCGGGCGGCCTCGGAATGTTTGTGTTCCGGGTGCCGCGACCGGGGCGGATGGGATGCGTGGTTGCGGTCAGAGTCGGGATTGAGGGGAGCGGTTGCGGTGAGCATCCATGGGGAAACGCAGGGTGCGGGGCGGGTTCGGGGGTTGAAGTGCCGGCTCTGCGGGCGGCGGTATCCGAAGCAGGCGCTCAATTTCTGTACCGAGGATTTTGGGCCGCTGGAGGTGGAGTATGACTACGTGGCTGTGGCTCGGTCGGGGTTGAGCCGTCAGGCGATCGAGTCGCGGCCGCGGACGATGTGGCGGTATCGGGAGCTGTTGCCGCTCGACGGAGAGCCGGCGGTGGGGGTGCAGGTGGGGGGAACGCCGCTGGTGCGTGCGGATCGGCTGGCGCGGGCGTTGGGGCATCGCGGGCCGCTGTATGTCAAAAACGACGCGGTGAATCATCCGACCTTGTCGTTCAAAGATCGGGTGGTGGCCGTGGCGCTGTCGAAGGCGGTGGAGTTGGGTTTTCGGACGGTGGGGTGTGCGTCGACGGGGAATCTGGCTGGGAGTGTGGCGGCGAATGCGGCGGCGGCGGGGCTGGAGGCGTATATCCTGATTCCGGATGGGCTGGAGCAGGGCAAGGTGATTGGGTGTTCGGTATACGGGGCGCGGGTGGTTGCCATAGCGGGCAACTATGATCATGTGAACCGATTGTGTTCGCAGATCGCGTTTCGGTATGGCTGGGGGTTTGTGAATGTCAATTTGCGGCCGTTTTATGCGGAAGGTTCGAAGTCGATGGGGTTTGAGATTGCCGAGGATCTGGGGTGGCGGGCGCCGGACCAGGTGGTGGCTCCGATGGCGGGGGGCAGTCTGGTGGGCAAGCTGCACAAGGCGTTTGTTGAGTTGAAGCAGTTGGGTCTGATTGAGTCGGCGGCGCCTCGGATGTTTGGGGCGCAGGCCAGTGGATGCAACCCGATCACGCAGGCGGTCAAGACCGATGCGGCCAAGGTTCGTCCGGTGCGTCAGCCGGCGACGATTGCCAAGAGTCTGGCGATTGGGGATCCGGCGGACGGGTTTTTTGCGTCGCGGCTGCTGCGTGAGACCGGCGGCTGGGGTGAGGACGTGGATGACGACGCGATTGTCGAGGGGATGATGCTGCTGGCCGAGACCGAAGGGATTTTCACTGAGACGGCCGGGGGGGTGACGGTGGCGGTGGCGCGTAAGCTGATCGAGCAGGGGCGGCTCGATGCCGACGGAACGACCGTCTTGTGCATCACGGGCAATGGGTTGAAGACCCAGGAAGCGGTGGCGGACCGGGTGGCGCGGCCGGTGGTGATCCGGCCGACGATCGAGGAATTTGAGGCGCTGGTGGGATCGCCCGCGGCGGATCTGGTCCCGGCTGGCGCTTAGGAGAGGTTCCGGTTGGATTCGAGGCAGGGCGCCGCACCCCGGGGAGCGGGCGCAGGATTGCCCACCAGCGGCGGCTCTGGGGAAAGTGGGGTTTTTGGGAGGGTCGTATGCCGACCGTACAGATACCGACGCCGCTCCGGCCGCATGCCGGGGGGCTGGATGTTGTGGAGGCGGAGGGCGCGACGGTGGGCGCCGTGCTCGAAGCCGTCGTCTCGAAACACCCAGCGCTCCGGGAGCGGCTGTTCGAGGGCGGGGAGCTGCGACGATTTGTGAATGTTTACGTGAACAATGAAGACATACGGTTTCTGGAGGATCTGGAGACGCCGGTGGGCGAGCGCGATGAGATCAGCATCATTCCGGCGATCGCGGGAGGGTAGCCGGGCGCGGCTGGGGAACACGCGAGCGGGGAGTTCTGGTGGAACAGGCGCGTTGGGGTTCGCGGCTGGAGCCGGGGATGGGAGCCGGTTGGGGGATCGTCGAGGCGTGGTGAACGGGGGTGGACGGCACGGGTTGGGAGTCGCCCGTCGTGACCTGCCGCTGAGGTGGCACTAAGAGCGATTGAGTGAGCGAAGCAATGCCGTTTGCAGACGATGGTCGGGATCCGTTGGAGCGTTATTCCCGGCAGATGCGGTTTGGGCCGCTGGGGGAAGAAGGTCAGCGGCGGCTCCGATCGAGCCGGGTGACGATCTGCGGCTGTGGTGCGCTGGGGACCGTGCTGGCTAATCACCTGGTGCGTGCCGGGGTCGGTTTTGTCCGGGTCGTGGACCGCGACTTCATCGAGACCCACAACCTGCAACGGCAGATTCTCTTCGACGAGGAGGATGTGGCTTCAAACCTCCCCAAGGCGGAGGCGGCGGCGCGCAAGCTACGGGCGATCAATTCGGAGGTTGTGGTTGAGGCGGTTGTCGCAGATATTGATCATACAAACATTTTGGAACTTGTAAGTGACGTGGATCTGATTCTCGATGGTACGGACAACTTCGAGACGCGGTATCTGATTAATGATGCGGCGGTCAAACTGGGCAAACCGTGGATTTTTGGGGGAGTGATCGGGAGCGAAGGTCAGACGATGACGATCCGGCCGGGCCTGACTCCGTGCTTGCGGTGTGTCATCGAGACCAGCCCGCCGCCGGGCATGACGCCCACGTGTGAGACGGCCGGGGTGCTCGGGCCGGCGGTAGCGGTGGTGGCGAGCTTCGAGGCCGTCGAGGCGATCAAGCTCTTGGCTGGCAAGCTCGAGGCGTTGAACACCGAGCTGATCATGATCGACGTGTGGGATTGGGCCTTCCGGCGGTTGAAGATTGCGGCTTTGAAGGACCGGGTGGACTGCCCGACGTGCAAGCATCGTACGTTTGAGTGGCTGGATGGGAAGCAGGGTTCGCACACGACGACGCTTTGCGGACGTAACGCGGTGCAGGTGGCCGCGCCACGGGGTCATCGGCTTGACTTCGCCGAGCTGGCCGCGCGGCTGAGCGGGGCGGGCGAGGTTCGGCACAATGCGTTTATGCTCCGGTTTGCGGCCGACGGCTATGAGTTCACGGTCTTTCCCGACGGCCGGGCGATCATCAAAGGGACAAACGACGTCGCGAAGGCGCGGACGCTGTACGCGCAGTACGTGGGCAATTGAGTTGCCGGCTGAACGACGCGCGGCGTGGTTGACGAAGACCCGGCCGACAGCCACGCAGTACGGGCAGATGGGGGCGGCATCCTGGATGTCGGTGCAAAGGGGCCACTCTGACGAACTGGGCGCTGACGTCGACGGACCGGAAGGTCTTGCCGCTGGGGTGGCGACTGGCGGCGGGAGTTTGCCATCGTGCATCACCCGATCCGGGGGGGCGGCAGCGTCGAGGTCGTCGGAGCATGGGCGGAGGTTGTTCGGCGGCGAGACGTTTTTCTCAGGGGGTGCGTCGGGAGCCGGAGAGCGACCCGATCGCTCCGTCGCGCGATGTGACCGGAAGTGAAGCGATGGGGGGGCTGAGGACGTGGAGCGTGTGATCGAGGACGAACCGATCGAAAAGTGGCAGCATGGCGATTGGGGCGGAGCCACAAGGTCCGCGGCAGCCAGCCGCCGTGCTCGTTCGGCTGGAGGGCTGACGACCGCAGTTCGCCGTCGCCATGCTCTGGGGAGCAAGCGATCCAGACGGAACGATCGGCCTGAGCCTGTCCCCGCGGTTCTTTTGGGGGTCGGTTGTTTGACGCAGGGGTCTGGAGCGCGATGAGCCGGTGGCGTCGCCGGTCGTGGGGCGGGTAAGCTACTTCTATCGTGTTGGATGGGGGGGCTGGGATCACCAGTTGGCGACCTAGATGATCTATCTCGATAACGCGGCGACCAGTTTTCCGAAGCCAGAACCGGTTTATCGCACACTTGACGCATTTGCTCGCACGGCGTTGGCTAACCCGGGGCGTTCGAGCCACCGGATGGCGAAGGAAGCCGAGCGGGCCGTCGATCAGGCGCGAAATGCCTTCAACCGGTTTTTCGGCGGCGCGGGGCCGGAGCGGTGGATTTTTACGCTCAATGGGACCGATGCGCTGAATATGGCGATCAAGGGGGTCGTTGGACCCGGCGACCATGTGATTACGACGGACTTGGAGCACAACTCGGTCAGCCGGCCGCTGCGTGCGTTGGAAAAGGCGGGAGTCATTACGCTGACGCGGGTCGAGTCGGAGGCGGGCTATGTCGCGCCGGAGGCGATTCGGGCGGCGTTGACGCCGAGGACGCGGCTGATCGCGATGACGCACGCGGCCAATGCGTTGGGGACGGTGCAGCCGATCGGGGAGATCGGCGCGCTAGCCCGCGACGCGGACGCGTTGATGCTAGTCGACGCGGCGCAAACGGCGGGCGTGGTGGAGATCGACCTGAAAGCCCTGCCGGTCGACCTGCTGGCGTTTCCAGGGCATAAGGGACTTTATGGCCCGACGGGGACGGGATGTCTCTACGTCGGGCCGCGGGCCGTGTTGCGGTGCTGGCGCGAGGGGGGGACGGGGGGCGACTCGAAGAGCGAGGTGCAGCCGGAGGAGCTGCCGTATCGGCTGGAGGGCGGGACGCCCAACGTGCTCGGGATCGCGGGGCTGGCGGCAGGGCTCGCCTGGGTCGCGGAGCGCGGCGCTGAGACCAACCGCGTGCACGAGGTAGGGTTGCTGCAACGGGTGGTCGATTGGGTCGACGGTTCCGGCGATGGCTGGCGGGTGGCGGGCCGCTGGGATCCGGCCACGCACGTCGGCGCGCTGTCGTTGATTCCGCCGGGGCTGGGCGAGGTGCCCGACCTGCCGCAGGAGCTGGCGACGATTCTGGACACAAGTTTCGAGATCGCGGTGCGGCCCGGATTGCACTGCGCGCCTTACATCCACCGGCGGCTAGGAACATTTCCCGACGGCACGATCCGGATCAGCCCCGGGCCGTTCAATACGATCGACGAGATTGAGGCCCTGGTGCAGGCGCTGGAGCAGATCACGGCGACGATCGCCTGAATAGAGCGAGGGGCTTGGCGGTTCCGGGCAGCCGTGCACGCGGAACGCGGTTCGCCTCGGTTGAGGCGTGACCTGGCTCAACGGACGTGGTGGTCGCCGGCGCGAGCCTCGTGAGGTCTCAGACCAGGGGACTCGGCTCGATGGATGCGTTCGGTGGTGTCGTCGTCGTCGCCACCATGTGTGGAAAGGCCGAGTTGATCGGACGCGGCGATCTGAAGCCGGCTCGACTCCTGTCGGGAACTGGAGGGCGGTTGCACGGTGGGGGCAGGTGGGCGATGGTGGGAGGTCGTTGAAGGCCGACAGTTTGGGATGGGCCGGTGTCGTTGCTTGGGGGCGAGAGGAGGTGGAGGATGCGGGTTGTGGCGGCGGTCATGTTGGTCGGGGCGGGCGTGGTGGTGGGAATCTCGGCGCGGCCGAGCCGGCCGGAGATCCGGGGCTGGGAGAAGGGACGCGGCTGGGGCTGGATCTGGGGAGCCGAGGACGAGGTGGGGAGTCTGAACGCGATGACCGACGCCACCCGGCTGGCGGCCTTGCGTGGGGTCAGGGAGGGCAAGGTGTACGACCTGGGGCTGCCCTACAGCCGGCGGAGCTACAAGTTTCCCGGACACAGTCCGGGCGAGATCATGAGTTTTCGTTCGCCGGAGGGGTTGGAGCGTGAGAGCCGGCAACCGGGTGGGGCGGAGCGGCCGGCCTTTTTCTGGCACTCCAACGCGCTGTTTTTGAGCGACAACGTGGCGACCCAATTGGACGGTCTGGCGCACATCGTGATGGGCGAGGACCACCATTGGTACAACGGATTTCGGGAGGCGGATTGGGGGAGCGATTTTGGGGTGAGGAAGTGCGACGCCGACTCGATTCCACCGATCATTGCGCGGGGCGTGCTGATCGACGTTGCGGCGTGGAAAGGGGTGGACGTCTTGCCGGGCGGGACGCTGATCACGACCGAGGATCTGAAGGCGACCCTCGCCTGGGAGGGCGTCGAGCTGGAGCCGGGGGATGTGGTGCTGGTGCGGACCGGGTCGGGGCGGAATTGGGGGGAGGACGGGGCCGATCATGCGGCGATCGCCGCGAGCGACTCGTCGGGTCCGGGTCTGGAGGCCACGCGGTGGCTGGTGGAGGAGCACGGCGCGATCCTGGTAGGCTCGGACACCTCGGGCTATGAAGGACCGGCGCCGCCTGGTACGAAGACGGTGCACGAATACCTGCTCGTGGAGCAGGGGGTTCACCTGGGAGAGTTGCACAACCTGGAGGAATTGAGTCGGGATCGCGTTTATACGTTTTGCTACATTGCGTTGACCAATCGAATCAAGGGGGCGACAGCGGGGTTTGCGATGCGGCCGATTGCGGTGCGTTGAGGTGGGTCGAGGTCGAGGTGTGGTGGGGTGGTGTGGGAAGGCGAGGTTCAGGCGGCGGGGGGGCTTTGTTCTCCGGACTGGGGTTCGACGCGTTGGCGGCCCTGGCGTTTGGCGCGGTAGAGGGCGGCGTCGACGCGGCGGAGCAGGTGACCGGGGGTGTCGGTGGGGCGTGCCTCGGCGACGCCAAAGCTGGCGCTGGGCCGGAGGGCGAGCAGGCCGGGGGGAGCGGTCAGGGGGGTGATGGCTCGCATACGTTCGGCGATCTCGAGGGCGTCGGCCAGGCGGACGCCGGGGAGGATGATTAGAAATTCCTCGCCGCCGAACCGGCCGACGGTGTCGCCGGGTCGGCATTGGGCCTTGAGGGCGCGGGCGAAGGACTGGAGGACCTGGTCGCCGATGCCGTGGCCCCAGGTATCATTGATTTGTTTGAAGTGATCGAGGTCGGCGAGGATGACGCTGAAGCGGTAGCCGGGGCAGTGGTCGAGCTGGTCGAGCTGGCCTTGGATAGCGGCGTCGAGGTGTCGGCGGTTGGCCAGGCCCGTGAGGGGGTCGGTCTCGGCCAGGGCGCGGAGGTGTCCGCAGGCCATTTCCAGCTCGGCGGTGGCGGAGGTATCGCGGAAGAAGGCGACGGCGCCTTGGCCTCGGCCGTGGGAGTCGAGCAAGGGGAGGATCTGGACCTCGAGGACCAGGGTGCGGCCGGTCTGGTGGTGGCGGAAGAGGCGAGCGACGCTGGGAGTGCCGGCGTTCAGAGCGCGAAGGATCGGGCAGGCCGAGAGGTCGCCGGCGCCGCAGGCGGTGTCGCAGAGGGGGCTGTGGTGGCAGGATCGACCGGTGAGCTGTTCGGCCGTGTAGCCGGTGATGGATTCCGCGCCGCTGCTCCAGTGGATGATCCGGCCACCGGGATCGACGATGCAGAGGCCCTCGGCGAGCTGATCGAGGAGCCTGAGCAGGGAATCGGCATCGAGGGGAGGAATCCGACTGGAATCGTCGGGAGGCCCTAGAGAGGAAGCGGCGGAATCGGACCGAGACATGGCGGGGAGGACCCAAGGGATCCGGAGGCGCCGACGCGGCGCTCCTATTTGAAGATACCTTAGGTCAAAGCCGGGACAGAGCGCGGGCAGTCTCTGATCCAGAACCGGCTAGAGGGGCAGGGCTGATCGGGGATGGGAGCAGGGCGGAGTTGCGGAAATCGAGCGGATTGGATGGGATGGCTTTTCAAGCAAGGTGTGCCGGGCGGAGGGGTCGGCGGTGAGGCAACTATTTGCCGTCGACGTTCAGCCAGCCGCGGGAGAGGTAGTCGCTCATAGTGATCAGGATCATGATGCCGAGCCAGAGGAAGGCAGCGCTCGAGAAGATCCACTGGAGGCGGCTGGCGTAGCGGATGTGCATGAAATAGAGCAGGATGAGCGCGGCCTTGATGGTGGCGATCGCCAGGGCGACGGGCAGGCCCAGGGGGCCAAGGTCGAGGTAGGCGACGCCGACGGTGACGAACAGGAGCACCATCAGGGCGATGAAGACCGCCAGATTGGTTCGGAACGGGATGATGTGCGGTTCGTGGGCGTCGGCGGAGTGGACCATCGGGTGAACCTTGACGTTCAGGGTGGGATGCGTTCCGGGATCTGGCTTGGGCCCGGGACGCTGGGTCGTGTCTGTCAGTGGCCGGGGCCGTGGCGGTCGATCAGGTAGAGCAGCGGATAGAGGAAGACCCAGACGATATCGACGAAGTGCCAATAAAGGCCGGTGACTTCGACGAGGTTGGCGAAGTTTTTGGAACGTCGGCGTTGCCAGACCAGAGCGGCCACGACGGCGAAGACGCCCAGGCCGACCAGGACGTGGATGCCGTGCAGACCGGTCATGAAGAAGTAGAGGACCCAGAAGAGTTTGTAGAGGCCGAACTGATCGGCGTCGATGCCGCGCTGGGCGAGGATTTCGAGGTCGTGGCTGGGGATTTGCCAGTTGGCGGCGAAGGGGATCAGGCCCTCGTGGTAGTCGGCGGTCCATTCGACGGCCTTGATGCCAAGGAAGGCGACGCCGAGGACGATGGTTCCGATCAGGAGCTGGACGACCTTGCGGGCGTTGCCGCGGTGGGCCTCAGCAACGGCCAGGGCGACCAGGAAGCTGGAGACGAGCAGGACGCAGGTGTTGATGCAACCCAGCGCGACGTTGAGGTGGTGGCTGGCGACGGCCACCTGAACGGGGGCCTTCCAGCGGTAAACGACGTAGGCCGTGATCAGCCCGCCGAAGAAGAGGACTTCGGTGGCCAGAAAGGACCACATACCCAGCAGAGCAGCTTCGCGTTGTTGCGGGGCATCCTCGAACTGGTGGGCGACCAGGCCGTGGCCGTTGCCGTGAGGCTGGGACGGCTCGTGACCGACCGCGCCGTGGGCGGCGGCGTGGGCGGGCGACTCAACCGACATGAACAGGCTCCTGCTCGGGCTGGAACGGGTTCCAGGGGGTCTGCTCGGCCTCGGCCGGGTCGTAATTGTAAGGTGGGGTGGTGACGACCGGGGCGACGGCGAAGTTTTCGGTGGGCGGGGGCGAGGCGGTCTGCCACTCCAGGCCCGTAGCGCGCCAGGGGTTGCGGCCGGCGTTGGCGGGCTTGCGGAGCGAATCGATGAAGTAGATGAGCGGGATGATATAGCCGACGGCGAGGATCGAAGCGCCGGCGGTGCTCATGACGTTCAGGACTTGGAATTCGCCGGGGTATTCGTAGTAGCGGCGGGGCATCCCGAGGTAGCCGAGCAGAAATTGGGGGAAGAAGGTCAGGTTGAAGCCGACGAAGATGACCAGGGCTCCCAGCTTGCCCCACAACTCCGGGTACATGCGGCCGGAGATTTTGGGCCACCAGAAATGGATGCCGCCGAGGAAGGCCATGATCGAACCACCGACCATGATGTAGTGGAAGTGAGCGACGACGAAGTAGGTGTCGTGGAGGTGGACGTCGATCCCGAGCGAGCCGAGCATCAAGCCGGTGACGCCGCCGATCGTGAACAGGCCAATGAACCCCAGGGCGTAGAGCATCGGGGTTTCGAAGCGGACCGAGCCTTTGTACATCGTCGCGCACCAGTTGAAGACCTTGACGGCCGAAGGAACCGCGACGAAGAAGGTCAGGAACGAGAAGATCAAGCCGGCGTACATTGACTGGCCGGAGACGAACATGTGGTGGCCCCAGACCAGGAAACCAAGGACGGCGATGGCCAGTAAGGCTCCGGCCATGAACTTGTAGCCGAAGATCGGTCGGCGGGTGAAGCAGGGGACGATTTCATTGACCACGGCCATGCCCGGCAGGAGCATGATGTAGACGGCCGGGTGGCTGTAGAACCAGAACAGGTGTTGGAAGAGGATTGGGTCGCCGCCGAGGGCCGGGTCGAAGATGCCGATGCCGAAGAGCCGCTCCAGTCCGATCAAAAGGACGGCGATGGCCAGGACGGGAGTGCCTAGGATCATGATGAGGCTGGTGGCATAGTGGGCCCAGACGAACAGGGGCAGGCGGCCCCAGGTCATGCCCGGGGCGCGCATTGTGTGGGTCGTGACGATGAAGTTCAGGCCGGTCAGAATCGACGAGAAGCCGGTGATGAAGACGGCGATACCGGCTGGCAGGACCATTGTGTTGGAGAAGGTGGTTGAGAACGGGGCGTAGAAGGTCCAGCCGGTGTCGATGCCTCCGAAGATCAGAAGGATCAGAGCGGCGGTGCCCCCGAACATATAGATGTACCAGCTCAGCAGGTTGAGACGGGGAAAGGCCAGATCGCGGGCGCCAATCATCAACGGGAGGAGGAAATTCCCGAGCACGCCGGGGATGGCGGGCACGAGGAAAAAGAAGATCATAATGACGCCGTGCATGGTGAACAGGCGGTTGTAGGCGTCGGGTGAGTGGAGGACGTCGCCACCGGGGGTCATTAGCTCGAGGCGGAGCACGGTGGCCGCGACGCCACCGACGAAGAAGAAGAAGGTGACGCCGATCAAGTAGAGCAGGCCGATCCGTTTATGGTCGAGCGTCAGCAGCCAGGAGCGAACCGAGTAAGCGGCGTTGAGGTAATTGATCGGTGCGCGACGGGTTTGGGAGAGGGCTGGGGGAACCGGGGCGAAGCCGCCGCTGGCCGGTCCGGCCGGGTGGGTGTGAGGATGGTCGCTCATCGCGTCTGCTCCGGGAGAAGGGTCGCGCCGGGGGGCTTATCGACGTCGTACCCAGGAACTTCGACGGCCGGCTGAATGCCGCGATCGGCGTCGTATTGGGGTTGGGCGGCAGGGCCGGGGGCGGGGCGGTTTCCGATGGCCTTGATGTAGGCGATGATCTTGAGCAGGTCTTCCTCGCTCAGTTGGCCCTGGTAGGAGGGCATGATCGGCTGGTAGCCGGCGACGACCTGGCTCTTGGGCAGCAGGATGGAGTCGCGGATGTAGCGATCATCGGCTTGGACGAATTCCACGCGGTCGCCGACCTGGATGGGTACGGGACGGCCGTAGACGCCTTCGAGACGGGGGGCCTGGACGGTTGCATTCTCGCCATGACAGCCGGCGCAGTGGTTGAGGACGAAGAGGCGGCGGCCCTCTTCGACCAGCGATTCGCCGGCCTGTTCGGTGGCGAGCCAGCGTTCGTAGTCGGCCTGGCTCATCACCTCCACCCAGCCGCCCATGACCGAGTGGTCGGTCCCGCAATACTCGGTGCAAAAGAGGCGGTAGCGACCGATCTTGGTTGGGCGGAACCACATTTCGGTATAACGACCGGGGAGAACATCCTGCTTAACCCGGAAGGCGGGGATGAAAAAGCTGTGGATCACGTCCTGGGAGATCATCTTAAGCCGGACCGCCTGGCCGACAGGCAGATGCAGCTCGTTGATCTCCTTTTTGCCCTCGGGGTGTTGCAGCTTCCACATCCATTGTTTGCCGACGACCGGGATTTCGACGGCGTCGCCCGGGGGAGAGAACTGTTTGATGTAAAGGACCGCCGAGATGCCGAACATCGACATGGCGATGACCAGGGGAACGCCGATCCAGAGGGCTTCGAGTTTGAGGCTGTGCGTCGGCGGGTGGGAGCGGTCGACCTGGCGGCCGCGCCGGTAGCGGTTGGCCAGACCGAGGACGAGCACCAGGACGAACAGGGTGAAGAAGACGCCGACAGCGACTTCGTACCAGAAGGCGAAGTCGTAGTCCGGGGCGACCGAGGAGGCACTTTCGGGGAGAATGGGGAAGTTCCACATGATCGCTTCGGATGCCCAGGGACGGGGCGGTAGAGTTATGGTACCGATGGATCGGGGCAGAGGTCGTGATCAGGTGGCTGGAGGAGCGGCTTGGCGGCGGCGATCGCGGATCAACTGGAAGCCGACGTAGCCGAACAACAGCAGGGCGGTCGCCGAGCCGAGGAGCTGAAGCAACCGCACGACGGCCAGCGTGTAGCGGCCGCTCTGGGGGTCGTAGTCGTAGCAGAGCATCAGTAACCGCGCCACGGGCGAGCCGACACGCCCAGCGCTGGCCTGATCGAGGGCGGCCTGAAGCTCCTTGGGCGGATAGTCGATGCCGAAAAAGTAGCGGGTGATCGTGCCGTCGGGTGCGAGGATGAGGATGCCGGCGGGGTGGGCGTATTCGTCGGTGGCCGGGTTGTAGCGGGTGCGGAAGCCGACGGCCTCCTTGAGCCGATCGACGACTTCGGGCGCTGCGGTGAGGAAGTGGATTCCGCGATCGGCGCGGGCACGGCCGTAGGTTTCGAGCAGAGCCTGCTTCTTACGCGCAGCGCGTTCGGGGTTGTCCTTGGGGTCGAAGCTGACGGTGACCAGTTCGTAGGTATCGCCGGCCGTTGCGGTCAAGGCTCGCATGGATCGGGTTAGGCTGTTGAGCGTCTGGCCGCAGAGCATGGGGCAGCGGTAGTAGATCAGGGCGAAGATGACGGGCCGTTTGCCGAAGAAGGTGCCAAGTGGGACGGTCCGGCCCGACTCGTCCTGGACCGGGGCATCGAGGGGAACGCGCTGGCCGAGTTTCTGGTCGAAGCCAACGTCGGTGAAGACCTCGCCGGGCTGGGGAACGGATGGGCGGGTCAGGTCGTAGTTCCCGCGCAGGGCTTCCTGCTGGGCGCCAATCGGCCGGACCGACGCCAAGGCGAGGCTCAGCCAGATCAGAGGAAGTGCGGGGCGGTGACGCATCGCATGAACCTAGAGGTTGACCTTTGAGGACGGCGGTATTGTAGGCAAACGGGCAGGAGTCGGAAGCTCGTGCGGAGTTAGTCGGTCGTGGAGAACTCCTGGGGCGTTAAGATTCAAGGGACCGATGGGGCGAGGTCGGCGGCCTCGGGGCGGTTGGCGGAAGCGGGGTCAGCGTTTTCGGGATCGGGGGCGGGGGAAGGCGGTTGTGGTGGTGCGGACGGGGCGGGTGGGGGAGGAGAGGGCGGGTTCTCGCGTGCGCGGCGGACGGCGTCGGCGGGGGTCGGCTCGGTGTCGGCCGGGCGTGCCTTGGGCAGTCCGCGGCGGGCGACGATGTCCAAGGCCCGATCGAGCGGGATTTGAGGCTGGCGGCCGGTTGCGGGGTCGGCATAGCCGTAGCGGTTGAGGCGTTCGGCCTGCTCGGCTAGCTCGCGGGCATTGTCGCGGACCGGGTTTTCTTTGAAGACGTCGGGGCCGGCCTCGGCGTAGAGACCCGAGTTGTCGGAGAAGAGCGGAGGTCGGCGGGCTTGTTCGAGGTCTTCGCCGACCTGGGCCAGCCGCATCACCAGCGCCAGGGCGGCAGCCGAGAGGGCGGCGAAGGCGACCAGTGCGACCGAGAACCCGACGATCGAGCCGATCGGAACGTCGTCGATGGCGTGATAGCCGGGGCGGAACTGGGGGTTGAGACCGCTTTGGGGGATCAGGTCGCGGGGGGGGCATGGTCGTCGGTCTCTCAGGCTCGGGGCGTGGGGGCCGGAGCGGGGTAGGCTTCAGTCTGGTCGTCGGTCTCGTCGTCGCGGAGGTGGGCCAGGCCGTCGACGGCGGGGTCGTGGAGGGGCATGAGTGGGCGGCGAGCCAGACGATCCAGGAAGAAGCTGACACACAGCCCGCCAATCCCGGCCGTGGCCACCAGGACGAGCAGGAGTTGGAGGATGGGGAGGCCGACCTGAGGACTGAGCGGGTCGCGAACCTGAGCGGGGAGAATCAGCCAGATGGTGTCAATCAGGTGCAGGCCGAGGATGGCCGCCGAGAAGCCGAGCAGCCAGTCAGCGCGGCGCTTCAGGTCGCGCATCAGCAGGAGCAGGAACGGGGCGAGGAAGTGGAAGAGGATCAAAATGGCGACGAAGAGTTGCCAGCCGCCGCGGCTGCGTCGCAGATACCAAGGGATTTCCTCGCTCAGGTTGCCGCTCCAGATGATCAGATACTGCATGAACGAGGTGTAGGCCCAGAGCATGACGAAGGCGAGCATGAGGCTGGCCAGATCCTGGAAGACTCGGGGCCGGGCCACGGGGCGGAGTTCGGGCTGGGAGCGGAGTGCGGCGGCAACCAAGGTCATGGCGGCGAAGGTGGCCAGTCCCCAGCCGGTGATCAGCATGGCGCCATAGATCGAGGAGTACCAGTCGGGTTCGAGGGACATCATCCAGTCGATGGCGGCGAAGGTGGCCGTCAGGAAGACCAGGCCGAGGCCTGGGGCGGAGATCCGGGCCAAGCTGCGGCTAGGAGCGCGGTCGCTGGTCTGATCCTGGCGATCGGTACCGCGGTTGATCAGCCAGGCCAGGAGGATCCAGAGCCCGAAATAGAAGGCGGCGCGGAGCGCGAAGGCGGTCGGGTTCAGATAACCGGCCTTGTGGGCGATGAGCGGTTCGTCGGCTCCGCCGGCGCGTGCCCAGGGGTAGAGGACGTCGAGGCCAAAGAGCAGGGGGACGAAGAGGATGGCCAGGGGGATGATCGTCAGGGCGGCGGCCTCGAGGGGCCGGCGGATCAACAGGCCCCAGGTGCCACCGGTCAGGTGGTGGAGCATCGTCAGGGACGCTCCACCCAGCGCAATTCCGAACCAGAAGACATAGCCGACCAGGTAGGCCGGGTAGATTACGGTGCGCGTGGGCGGGATGAGCATCAGAATGATGCAGAGGGCCAAGGCGGGCGGACCGATGGCCATGGCCAAGCTGCGAGCGGTGGCCAACGGTGCGATCCGGTCTGAGGAGCCAGGAGCTGGTGGGGGCGTGGGCTGGGACATGGGTCAGTGGGCCTCCGCGGAGTTCGAGGCGGGGGCGGGGTCTGGCTGAGCGGCGGCAGCGCGGCTCAATTCGGCCCGGTCGGTGTCGTCAAGCAGCTCGGGATCGGCCGCGCGGCTTGTCTGCAACCCGCGGAGGAACGCGGCGATCGTCCAGCGGTCGCGAACGGGGATCCGCGCGGCGTAGCCATACATGGCGCCGTGGCCGTTGGTGATGACGTCGAAGTAGTAACCGAGAGGCTGATTGACGACGGCTGGATCGTAGAGTCGGGGCGGCGGGGGTAAAGCCCCGGAGTACGATCGGGCCTTGGCCGGACCCATCGACCCCGTGGCAGGGAGCGCAGAAGATTCGGTAACGGTCGTGGCCGCGGTCGAGCACGGCACGATCGACGGGAAAGGGTAGCTCGTCGATAAATGCCCCCGAGGCATCCCGGCCCGTTTGATAGGTCCGCAGGTCGGTGACCAGCCCACCCAGAACCGGCTCAGGACGGGGGATCGTCCCCTCGACCAGGGGGCGAGACGAGAGGCCGTCCGGGAAGAACGAGGTGGCCTCGTAGGCTTCGAAGCGAGGCTGGTCGTACATCTCGGTCGCGGCGTTGCGGCAACCGGCTGAGATAGCCAGCAGCAGGAGCGCAAACCAGGCCGAGCGGCCTTGACCGGGACGGGATCGGAGGGGGGAGGCGATCATGCTCGCAGAGCCGTGAGGGACCGAAGGAGCGTTTCTGGGAGGGGGAGGCCTGGGGCCGGTCGGCTCAGGCCTCGACGACAGTGATTTCGCGGGGGTTGAGCGCGCGGAGGAATTGTTCGGTTTTGTCGAGGTCGAAGTGGCGGTCGTTGGCCTGGATGCAGAGGAAAAAGCGGCTTCGGGAGGCGAGAGCGAAGTTGGGCGAATTGAAAACCGGGTGATGGGGACGCGGTAGCCCATTGAGCGCCAGCAGGCCGAAGACAGCCCCAAATGCCGCGAACAGAACGGTCAGTTCGAAGGTGACCGGAATGAAGGCGGGCCAGCTCGCGAACGGGCGGCCGCCGACGATGATCGGGTAGTGGACCACGGCGCTAAACCACTGCAGGAAGAGGGCGGTCACGGCTCCGGTCAAGCCGCCGATCAGGACGACCAGGGGGAGCCGGTTGCGGCGAAAGCCGATCGCCTCGGCCAGGCCCTCGACAGGCATGGGTGAAAAGGCGTCCATTTGGCGGTAGCCGGCGGCGTAGGCGGCCTTGGCCGCCTGGACGACCTGATCCGGCTGGAGAAACTCGGCCATCAGGCCGTAGATGCGCGGCACCGCCGAGGGCGGCAGGGCATCGCGGGTGTGGGTCTGATAGATTGACTCGCTGCTCATGGGTGGGCCGTCCCGGGGGTGACCGCCGGTCCGCCGCGGGCATGGCCCCGCTCGTGAACCTCGTGGACCAGCTCGCGCATCTCGGTGATCGAGATGACCGGCAGCACGCGAATGAACAGAAACAGCAGGGTCAGGAACAGACCGATCGACCCGTAGTAGGTCATGTAGTCCCAGATGGTGCCGTGGTACATGCCCCATGACGAGGGCAAGAAATCGGCGTGGAGACTGGTGACCACGATTACGTAGCGTTCGAGCCACATGCCGATGTTGATGACGATCGAGATGACCCAGAGCCAGATCGGGTGAGTGCGGAAATACCTAAACCAAAAGAGCTGGACGATCGTGCAGTTGCAGAGCAGCAGCAGCCACCAGGTGTGGGCGTAGGGACCAGTTGGGCGGTCCTTGAGGATCATGAACTCCTCGTAAGGATTGCCGCCGTACCAGGCCATGAAGGCTTCCATCAGATAGCCGTAGGTAACGATCAGGCCGGTGACGAGCATCACCTTGGCCATGTTGTCGAGGTGTTTATCGGTGATGAAGTCTTTCAGACCGTAGTAGCTACGCAGGGGGATCGACAGCGTGAGCACCATCGCGAAGCCGGAGTAGATGGCCCCGGCGACGAAGTAGGGCGGGAAGATGGTGGTGTGCCAGCCGGGGATGATGCCGACGGTGAAGTCGAGGGCGACGATCGTATGGACTGAGACGACCAATGGGGTGGCCAGACCGGCCAGGAGCAGGTAGGCCGTGCGATAGCGGTGCCAGTGGCGGGCCGAGCCGCGCCAACCCATGGCCAAGAATCCGTAGATGACCTTGCCGATCCGGCTTTTGGCTCGATCGCGGAGGGTGGCCAGGTCTGGGATCAGCCCGACGTACCAGAAGAGCAGCGAGACGGTCGCATACGTCGAGACGGCGAACACGTCGAAGATCAGCGGGCTGCGCCATTGCGGCCAGAGGGCCATTGTGTTCGGGTAGGGCAGCAACCAGTAGAAGAGCCAGGGCCGGCCCAGGTGGAGCAATGGATAGAGGCCGGCGCAGCTCACGGCGAAGAGCGTCATCGCCTCGGCAAACCGGTTGATTGAGGTACGCCAATCCTGCCTCAGCAGCAGGAGGATGGCCGAGATCAGGGTGCCGGCGTGACCGATGCCGATCCACCAGACGAAGTTGACGATATCGAAGCCCCAGCCGATGGGAACGTTAACGCCCCAGATCCCGATTCCGCGCACCAGCAGGTTGAGCACGGCGAACAGGAACATCAGCAACAGGACAAACGAAACCGCGAAGCCGAAGATCCAGCCCGGCCGGGGCGGCTCGGTCAGGACGATCGACGAGATCTTGTCGGTGACGGTGCCGTAGGTATGGCCGGGGCCGAGTACGGGGACGTCGCCGGTTTCGTCGTGGCGGAGGGTCGCCTGCGCCATCGGATCAGGCCTCGATCGCGGGGTTGGGGTTGGTCAGCTTGGCCAAGTAGGTGGTTCGGGGGCGGGTGTTGAGTTCGGTCAGCAGGCCGTAGTCGCGGGGGTCGGCCTTGAGCCGGACCACGTCGGCCGAGGGGTCGTTGAGGTTGCCGAAGACGATGGCCCGGGTCGGGCAGACCTGCTGGCAGGCGGTGACGACGGCGTTACCGGGAACGCGCGGCTCGCCGGCGATCTCGGAGGCGATGCGTGCGGCGGAGATGCGCTGCACGCAGTAGGTGCACTTCTCCATGACGCCGCGGACGCGGACGCTGACGTCGGGGTTGCGCTGGAGCTTCAGGGAGGTGGTTTCGTGGTCGGCGTAGGTGAAGAAATTGAAGCGGCGGACCTTGTAGGGGCAGTTGTTCGAACAGTAGCGGGTGCCGACGCAGCGGTTGTAGGTCATTTCGTTGAGGCCCTCGGCGCTGTGGGTGGTGGCGGCCACGGGGCAGACGACCTCGCAGGGCGCCGTCTCGCAGTGCATGCAGAGGACCGGTTGGAAGTGGATCTTGGGATTGGCCGTCGGGCTGGTTCCGGGACGGGACGCGTAATAACGGTCGATACGCAGCCAGTGCATTTCCCGACCGCGGAGAACCTCGCGTTTGCCCACGATCGGGATATTGTTCTCGGCTTGGCAGGCGACGATACAGGCGTTGCACCCGATGCAGGTGTTGAGGTTGATCGACATCCCCCAGGCGTTGCCCTCGCCGTTGTTGCGGCGGGCCATTGGCTCGGGATATTCGAAGAGGATCAGGCGGTCGTCGGGATGGTGGCCGCCGAGCTTGCCCTTGGTGCGCGTGCGGCGGAAGGCCGATTCGTCGGGATGGTCCGCGCCGTTGTGGTCCGCCGCGTCGTGTTGGTCGTCTCCGTGACCGGGCGATCCGTGGTCGCCCGAGGCGAAATGGGGATCGCGGGCGAACTGGTCGAGAGTGGCGACCCGGATCAAGCCGCGGCGTTCAGCCTCGACGTTCGGATTGGGGATGTTGAAGTGCATCTGGGTGGTTGCGAGCTCGTAGCGTTCGCCGAGGGGGCGAAGCGTGACGCCAGAAACAACCCAGGGGGCGTCCGTGGTACGAACCAGGTAGGCGTTGAAACCGACACCGGTGCCGACCCGGCCGGCCTCCGTTCGCCCGTAGCCGAGCGTCAGGGTCAAGGCGTCGTCGGCGTGGCCGGGGACGGGCAGGATGGCGACGCGCGGCAGGGTTTGGCCGTTGGCGGTCAGTTCGACCAGGTCGCCGGTTTTGAGGCCGAGCCGGGCGGCCGTGGCGACGCTCAGTTGCAGCGCATTGTCCCAAACCAGTTTGGTGATGGGCCGGGGGAGTTCCTGGAGCCAGCCGTTGTTGGCCAGATGGCCGTCCCAGACCGAGGGGTCAGGCCGTAAGCTGAGTTCCAGGCCGTCTGACTGGGCAGGGATGGAGAGGTCGTTCAGAGGTCTGAGCTCGGCGGCGACGGCCGGGGCTGGCTCGCCGGCCACACCGCGGACCAGGGCATCGGTCCAGAAGGCGTCGAAGGTCGACTCGCGACCGGAGCGCCAAGTCTCCTGGACCAAATCGCGGGGGGTTCGCGGATTGCCCTCGACCAGGGCAGAGATCAGCTCGATCGCGGTCCGGCCGTTGTAGAGCGGGGCGATCAGCGGCTGGATGATCGTGGGGGTGCCGTCGAAGGATCGCACGTCGCCCCAGGCTTCCAGGGGGTGCGCTTCGGGGATATGCCAGGTCGACACGGCGGCGGTTTCGTCGAGGTAAAGCCCGAGATGGATCCGGTGCGGGACGTTCTGGTAGGCGTCGCGGAACCTGAGGTCCGCCGGGGCATCGTAGACCGGGTTGGCGCCGAGGATGACCAGGACATCGACGGCCCCGGCGTTCATATCATTCACAAGCTCGCCGAGGGTGCCAGCGCGATCGGCGGCTGGGCGGACCAGGATCGGCTCGTGGTAGGTGACCGTCTGGCCGACGTTGCCGAGTGACTGGTTGATGGCGTGGACCAGCGCGTGAACCTCCGGCGGCTGGGCTTCGCCGGCGACGACCAGCGATCGGCCCCGGTGGGCCTTGAGATCGTCGGCGATCGCCGACAGGGCCTCGAACGAGCCGCTGGGAGCGGGTGGCAGCCCCTGGATGCCCAGGGCATGGGCCAGCGCGAGCGTGAAGGCGGCGATCTGGGAGGCCGGCAGGGGCAGCCGATGGTCGGCGGCAGCGCCGGTCACGGTCGGGCACGGTTCGAGAACATAGAGCCGGTTGGCGGCGGTCGGGTCGCTGGCGGCAGCTTCGCGACGGTCAGCCCAGGCGCGGGCGTGGACCAGTTTTTGCGGGCCCCAGCCAAACAGGTCGGCATCGAGGGCCACTACGACGTCGGCCTTGTCGAGGTGCTGGAGCGTTGCCAGTTCGCGTCCAAAGGCGCGTTGGCTGCCCAGTCGGCTTGATTCGTGGCCGACCGGATCGTGGAAGTGCCAACGGGCGTCGGGGAAGAGTTCGGGCGCGAACAATGCAGACATCAGCCGGGCCAGGGTTGGCGACGTGAAGCTGCCGGAAAGCAGCCGCAGTCGGGCGCCCTTGGAGGCGAGCAATTCGGTCCGGAGACCGATCAGACGGTTGAGGAAATTGTCGAACGTGGAGACCCGACCGTTTTGGGTGACGACCTGGGAGCGGTCGGGGTCGTAGAGGGTGAGGACCGAGGCCTGGGTGATGGCGTCGGTGGCGCCGAGGCTGGCGGGGTGATCAGGGTTGCCCTCGAGCTTGGTGGGGCGGCCCATATGGCTTTCGGCGAGGACGCCCAGGCCAAATCCGTCGTGGACGGCGGCAGTAGCGAAGAACAGGGGCCGGCCGGGGACGATGTGCTCGGGAGCGCGGACGTAGGGAACGATGGCTTCCTCGGGCTGGAAGACGCAGCCGGAGATGCCCGCCAGAGAGATCGAAGCGCCCATCAGTTGGAGAAACCGGCGGCGGCCGACTGGGTCGAGCCACTCGGAGGCCTGTTCGGGGAATTCGCGATGGAGGTAGTGCTCGAATTCCGGCGTGGCGGCCAATTCCTCAAGGCTGCGCCAGTATTGAGGGCCGGTCAGCCCCTCGAGCCGGGAGCGGAGAGCGGCGATCTCAGGCTCATCGGGGTGGTGGCGGGTGCGGTCGATCATCGGTGGCATACCGAGCAGTTCATGAGGCGGTCGACGGGGATATTGTGGGCCTGAACCAGTTGCTGACCTTCCGACTCGCTGAGCCGAGGTGAAGCAAGATTGAAGATATCTTCCTGTTTACGAAGCCGGGGAGCGGGGTTGCGGTGGCAGTCGAGACACCATTCCATGGTCATCGATTCGGCTTTCCAGGCCAGAGGCATTTTGTCGACGCGGCCGTGGCATTCGACGCAGCCGACACCCTTCTGGACGTGGATTCCGTGGTGGAAATAGACGAAGTCGGGGGTGTCGTGGACGCGGGTCCAGGCAATCGGCCGACCTTGTTCGAGGCTCTGGCGGACCTCGGCGAGGGCCGGCGACTGGTTCCAGATCTGGGAGTGGCAGCTCATGCAGGTGTACGTGGGCGGCATGCCGGCCGAGGCGGCGTATTCGACCGTGGTGTGGCAGTAGCGGCAGTCGATACCGAGGCCTGAGACGTGATGTTCATGGCTGAAGGCGACCGGCTGGTCGCGGATGACTTCCTCGGCGGTACGATACGGTGAGCGAGCCAGCAAATAGCCCGTGAGGAGAGCACCGGCGACAATGAAGGCGAAGCCATAGATGCTCGCCCGGGCGATGGCATTGGCGCTGCGATGAAAGATCTGAGCCATCGAAAGAAATTCCAGAGCGGGGCGCGGCGGAGGCAGAACCGGCCGCTAGCACTCTAGTGAGGGCAATCGGGCGGCTCAAGCCCCCGCATCTGGGCTGGAGCGGGTGCCTTCAGAATTGAGAAACCGAACCGGTCGGCTGGGGTCGGCTGGGGCCGGGGCCTCACGGCGCTGCGGAATCGCCGTTGTGCGTCGTGTCAGGGACAGATAGGGCGACGCCGTCCGGGCTGGCCGATCCGCGACCGCCGACGGAGGGGACGCGACAAACCGGCTGATTCTCGGGTTTGAGAAAACTTTTTCCCAGAGATGACAAAGGCCGCGGTTGGCGGCCGGACTGAATTGCGGGCAGGGGGAGACGTTCTTTAGAATCGAGTTGGGTGAATTTAGTGACTTAAGAGACGACGCGCCGGGGGCTACCCCGGAAGGGGATCCCGGGCGGGTTGCGTGGCCTGCTCTGAACGATCGAGGGAACGAGTTGGGCCGGCCCGGAGCGGGCCGGATCAGGATCCGAGAAGCCCGTCGGCGTGGCGCGTTTCTGTGGAATTTCTCCTTGTCAAGGACTGAGCGACCATGAGTACTCCAATTGTCGAGCTGCTCGGCCCCGAGGCCGACAGCCTGCTGGGGCACGTCTGCAAAACCATCCCCAAGGAACACCTTCATCTGCCCGGGCCGGACTTCGTGGACCGGATCTTCGGTCCCAGCGACCGCAACAACCGGGTCTTGCACAGCCTGGCCTGGATTTTCAACGCGGGTCGGCTGCGGCGAACCGGATACTTGTCGATCCTGCCGGTTGACCAGGGGATCGAGCATTCGGCCGGGGCCTCGTTTGCCAAGAATCCGGCGTATTTCGACCCGGAGAACATCGTCAAGCTGGCGATTGAGGGCGGGTGCAACGCGGTCGCGAGCACCTTCGGCGTGCTTGGCATGGTGGCCCGCAAATATGCTCATAAGATTCCGTTCCTGGTCAAGTTCAACCATAATGAACTGCTGACCTACCCCAACAAGTTTGATCAGGTCTTCTTCGGCACGATCAAGCAGGCGTATGAGATGGGGGCGGTGGCGGTGGGGGCGACGATCTACTTCGGCTCGCCCGAGAGCACGCGCCAGATTGTCGAGGTCAGCCAGGCGTTTGCGATGGCGCACGAGCTGGGGATGGCCACGGTGCTCTGGTGTTACCTGCGCAACAGCGCGTTCAAGAAGGACGGGGTTGACTATCACGTTGCGGCCGACCTGACCGGCCAGGCCAATCACTTGGGCGTCACCATCGAGGCGGACATCATCAAGCAGAAGCTTCCGGAGAACAACGGCGGCTTCAAAGCGCTCAACATGGGCGGCTCCAGTTACGGGAAGCTCGACGAGCGGATGTACACGGAGTTGACGAGCGATCATCCGATCGACTTGTGCCGGTATCAGGTCGCCAATTGTTACATGGGCCGCGCTGGGCTGATCAATTCGGGTGGGGCCAGCGGCAAGAATGACCTGGCCGAAGCGGTCAAGACCGCGGTGATCAACAAGCGTGCGGGCGGGATGGGTTTGATTTCCGGCCGCAAGGCGTTTCAACGGCCGATGGACGAGGGCGTCAAACTGCTTCACGCGATTCAGGACGTGTATCTCGACCCGAGCATCACGGTCGCCTGATCCGTCGGCACGATTCATGTCCGGGAGCCAGGCGCGGGGCGGCCGGGGCAGGCTGCCGCGTACCTGGTTGCCCGGCGGGAGCGGCTGATTCCTCGAGGGCAGGACGGGGAGTGGTGAGGATCGGCCGCCGGCCGTGAGCGGCGGGGGATGGGTAATCGGGGGGTATGAAACCGGGGGGCGAGTGGTTCGGCCCCGGCGGATTAGGCCGGTATACTGTCGTGCCGGTCCGACGGGCAACTGGACCGGTGTTTTTCTGGGATCGACGATGACGACTGAGACGACCAACGGCCGGCCTCTGGGCGCGACGGTTCTGACGGCGCGCGGTTTGACACCGGGGAAGCTCCGCGGACTGCAGCGGATCAGCAATCCCAACGGAACGCTGACAATGCTGGCGCTGGACCAGAACAGCTCGATGATCGAGCTGGCCGCAAAGGCGCTCCGAGCAGCGGGGCTGGATCGGCCGCCGACGTACGATGAGATCGTCGAGGCGAAGCTGGACCTGTGCCGCCACCTCAGCCCGCCGGCCTCCGCGGTGCTGCTCGACGCCTACTACGGCGCCTGGCCGGCGGTGGCGAGCTTTGCCTTGCCCGCCGATAAGGGTCTATTGATCCGACTGGAGCGGTCGGGGACTCCCAAGAATGCGGCGGGGGGATATCTCGGCGTGGTCGAGCCGGGCTGGTCGGTTGAGAAGATCAAGCTGATGGGGGGCGACGCGCTCAAGTTGCTTGCTCAGTTCGAGCCTTGGGAACGCTCGAGCGCCGAGCATCAGTTGGGGTTTCTGCAAGGCGTATACGAGGAATGTCGCAAATATGATCTACTGATGCTCCTCGAGCCGATCTCGTATCCTTATGGCGGCGAGACCAAGTTGGACCCGGCGTATCTGCGGCGCAAGGCCGAGACGGTTATCGAGACAGCGCGGCAGATCAGCCGATGGTGCGACCTGTACAAGGCCGAGTTTCCCGGGACGTTCGGCGTCGAGTCGGACGAGCAATTGATGGACAATCTTCATGCCCTGTCCGAGTCGAGCGAGCGGCCGTGGGTCTTGCTTTCGGCGGGTGTGGATTATGACCAGTATCTGCGCCAGGTGCGGATGGCGGTGGATGCGGGCGCTTCGGGGGTTCTCGGCGGCCGCGCCTTCTGGAAGGAATATTTTCAGCAGCCGGATCGTGCGAGTCGAATCCGATTTGCGGCCACGACGGGGCGGGAGCGGGTTGCCGAGGTCGACGCGTTGGTTCGGGAGCGGGCCACGCCGTGGTTCGCCCGGTATGGCCTGAGCCGGGAGGAGCTGGAGTCGATCCGGCCGGCCGAGGGCTGGCAACTCCGCTATGCCCCGTACGCCCGCGCCGCAGGTGGAGCCGAAGGCGGGACGGCGTTTCGGCCTGGGGAGGTCTACTGATGCTCGTCCCGTGCCGCTGCGTGTGGGGGGGCGGATCGGGCCATGATGATCGTGGTGAACGATCGGATTCAGCTTGACGCGGGCGAGTTGTCGTTCGAATTTGTGCGTGCCGGCGGACCGGGTGGTCAGAACGTCAACAAGCTAGCGACGTCGGTTCGGCTGCGGTTCGATGCGCGGAACTCGCCGTCGCTGCCGCCGGAGGTGCGCGATCGGCTGCTTCGCCTCGTGGGCAAGCGGGCCGATGAGACCGGGGTGCTCACGGTCGTGGCGCGGGAGCACCGGACGCAGGAAGCGAACCGACGGGCGGCGGTCGAGCGGCTGGTTGAATGGATCGACCGGGCCTCCGAACCGCCGGTGCCGCGGAGGCCGACTCGGCCGACGCGGGCCTCAGTGCGGCGGCGGTTGGAGGAGAAGGCACAGCGTCGGGTGACGAAAGGTCGGCGGCGGGCGGTGGCCGACGAGTGAGGCTCGGTCTTCGACGGCGGCAAGGCTGACCCGGCGGCCCGCGCCGGGTGTTCCGGCGGCGGGCGCCAGGCTGCGAGGTCACGACTCGGCGGGCTGAGGCGGCGGGGGCGGGCCGGGCTTTTTGTCGGGATGCAGCTCGTCGGGGTGCATGCCGGAGTAGAAATCCTCGAGGGCCTTTTCGCTGACGGCGCGGGGCGGATCGGTGGGCAGGGTTCCGGTGCCGGCGCCGAAGACTTCGTCGCGAAGTTCGACCAGCTTGGGCCAGAGCTGGTCGTAGGTCTGGCGTTGATTGGCGTTGGAGGCGGTGCCGAACCGGAGGTTGAAGGAACGCATAAACGCTAGGAGACGGTCGAGGCCAACCTCCTGGTCGGGCCGTAGTTCGGCCAGAAAGATGTCGAGCGAGGGACCTTCGAGCATGTGGGACAGACCGAGCAGGGCCTTGATCCGGACCTGGGCCTGCATCCGCTGGGCCTCATCGACGCCGGTCAGGGTCTTGAGCTTATCGGCGGCGCGCTGGATCACGGCCTGGAACTGGTTGACGGTCTCGGGGTCGACCTTGTCGTCATCCTTGGCCTGCTCGCGCAGTAACGCTCCCAGCCGCCGGTATTCGGCCAGATCGTCGGCGAATTCGGGTCTGGAAAGAATCGGTCCAGGCTGAGCGTTGGTTAGCTTGTCAAGCCCGAAGGTGACGGCAGCACGGGCGTAATTGAAGGGGATTCCTCGGATCAGGCTACCCGGAATCTTGATCCGCGCGGCGTACTGCTCGACGATGGCGGCATAGCGTGGGTCGGACAATTCGGTGAGCAAGACGTTGAGGGCGTCGCCGCTGTAGATATCTTGCTGGGTTGGGTTGGATCGCAGCCGCTCCTGGGTCTCCCGCATGGCCTGATTGAGGTTTTGCTGGCGTTGAAGGCGGGCCTGCATACGTTCCCGGTTCATCTGCCGCAGGCTTTCATACATATATTCATTGAGATTCATGACGGTATTGACATTAATTCGTGCGGCTTCTGCGGTCTGGAGGTTGTAGTTGCCGATTCCGGACGCCATCATTCCCAATCCGGCGGCCTGGATGCCGTAGCCGACGGCCGGGCTGAAGCCTCCCCAGCCGAATCCGCCGTAACCGAACGGATAGCCCCACTGGGCGTGAGCGAAGGGCGCCGTGAAGGCGATCAAGGCCAGAGCGGCCGGTCCGAACAGGGTCCTGCGCATCGGATCGAGTCCTGAGCTGGTGAGGCGAGCCCGCCCGAGGGGCTCGGCGTGTTTTGCGGAGCCGTCAAGATCAAGATACTCCGTCCTGGCCGACGAAGGGATCGGCGGACGGCCCAATTTTTTCTGCGTGACGTGGTGGACGGGACGGGCCGGCTGCGGGCAGTGTGAGGGCCTGGCCGGGGTAGTTCAGGGAGCGGGAGGGTCAACGACCGATGAAGTTACGCCGCTCCTTGTCAGCTCCACTGGGGCGAGGGAACGGATCGCGCTGGGGCCGCCTGGGCCGGGTGGCGGGTGGGGCGGGTGGGACGCCGGTGCGGACTCCGCTGCGTGGGTCGACCAGTTGGATCGTCCGGGCGTCGAGCAGACGGTGCTGGCCGGTGCGGTGGTTGTAGACGACGGTAGAGCCGCGGCCGTAGCTGGCGGGTTGACCGGTGCCGGTCTGGTCGACGATGGTGACTCCGGTTTCGCCGCCGTAGATGTAGGCCAGGCCGGTTTCCGAGTTGTAGTCGAGGTGGTCGCTGGCTTGGATGGCGGTCTCGCGGCCGCCCCGTCCGGCCAGGGTGAAGACGTCACCCCAGGCTTGGATCAGGATGCGATCCGGGGTCCCCGCTGGTGCGGCCGAATCCGGCGGCTCGCTGATAACGCGCAAGGTCCGCGAGACCGCGTAAAGGTAGTCGCGCGGGGGACGATCCGGGTCGAGCAGCGAATCCTCGTCGGCCACGACACCGTGCATGACGCGGGGGTTGCCAAAGAACTCGGCCTGGCCGGCAACCCGACGTCCAGCCTGGGGGGTCGAAGCAAGCTGGCCGACCATCTGCTCGTCAAACCAAATGCTGGTCAACTTGAGCGGCGGGAGGCCTCCGGCGTTGTCGTCCCGGAGTGGAGGCGTGGAGAAGGCGACTGGTCGAACCGAGTCGCGGCCGGGGGTGGCCATTGGCTCGGCCCGCCTGGGACCGTCGGGGAGCGACAGCCCGAACCCCTGGCCCCGATCGTAGAGGTGAACCACACCGGCCGACTCGACCTGAAAGCGATTGGTGACCCGCTCGTAGGAGATCCGCTGACCCTCGACGCGGCGTTTTTCGGTGAGATTTCCGGTCGGGTCGAAGGTTCGGGTTACGATGGTGACGTCGCGCTCGCAGACCACCCGGTCGATTTGCGCCGTGGGCGACGCTTGGGCCGTGAGCGGGGTTTGGGAGCGGGCTGAGTTCTGGAAGTCGACCGGACGATCGAGGTAGGCCCACATCTGGCCGGCGGTCAGGATGGCTTCGTTGGTCCAGGCTCGGACGCCGTTGTGGAACTGAACTTTGGCGGGGCCGGGCTGACCCCGTTCGTCGATGGGTTTGCCGTAGAATTTCATCCAGGCCTCGATGGGCTGGCCCTGTTCGTCGCGGAGGATCTGGCCGAGGGGGTCGCGGCCCCAGGCGATGGTGAGCGGGCCACGGGTTTTTGCGGGCGGCGGGTTGGGTGGTGGTTGTTCGGGATCGAAGCGGGTTGGCAGGAGGCTCTCGGAGTCAGGGGGCGTGCCGAGGATTCCACCGCCGGCGTTTTCCTGGATGAGCTTGCCGGGACCAATGACGCAGGCGTAGTGCTTTTCCTGGTCGAGGCCGAGCACGGGTCCCTCGATCTGGAAACCGTCGGTGCGGGCACGGGCCGGACGGGTCGACGTTCCGTAGGCGCGGACTTCGTAGTGTTGGGAGCCGAGGTGGATCAGGTCGACCTCCTCGCCGGAGACATCCAGGCCGCGACGTTTCTGGGGCGGCGGGTCCTGATGCACGAGCACGCTGCCACGGAGCCGGACCTGGCGGACTTCCCAGGCCGAGGGTGCCCAGGGTTGGTTGGGAGAGGAATCGGAGACTGGCTTGGCGGAGTCGGCCTGACCAATCCAGGCCCAGATTCGGTTGGCCTCGACCTGGATGGGCGGAGGCGGAGGTGCCTGGTTGGTGGGCGGGACGGGTTGGGCGGGCGTCGGCGTCGGGGCGGGCGGAGTGGACGAATCGGCAGGGGTGGAGGCAGGGGGGGTTGGGTAGTCGGTTTCCGAGGGGTTGGAAGGCTCCTCGAAGACGACGCCGAGCCACTCCCGCGCTGTGATGGCCTGGCGCGGTCCTGGCGGCTGTCCCTCGGGTGCGTTGGCAATGAGGGTCACGTCGTCCCAGGCCTGAAGCAGCTCGATTCGAAAGGCGCCGCCGGCAGCGGCGGTGGCGGGTGCTGGCGGAGTAGCGGCCGGGGGGGTCGACGTGTCCGAGCCTTTGGGTTTGGAGACCAACGAGGCGACGATCTTGCCGCGCGCGGTCATGGTGCCCCGTTCGAGATCGCGGATCTCGGGGTCGCCGAGCAGGGTGAGCTGGCGTCGGGAGGGATCGCCGTCGACCGGCTGGACGATGACCTGGTCGTGCCAACGGGCGGTCCGGAGGATGGATTGTTCGGCCAGCTCACGGGTCTCGAGCCAGCCGGGGCCGCGGGCGACGATGGCCGCGGCGTCGGCTGTTGGCCCGCTGTGGTAGAGGGTGACGTCGACGGTGCGGATCACATCGAGGGTTTCCTGGGCGGGGTTTTCCTTGCGGATTTCGGTTTCGCGGTCGCCACGGAGGTAGGTGGTGGCCGTGCCCGAGGCTGGGTCGTGGCGGTAGACCAGTTCGTTGCCGCGGGCAATCAAGCGGTTGGTCGGCGACTGCAACCAGACGGCGTGGCCAGTGGCGCGGGCCGATTCGAGAACCAGATCCGAAACGGGGCCCCCGTGGATCGGGCGGGACGAATCCTCGGTCGCGGAGGTCTGGGTGGTGGCTTGGGTCTGAGTCGGCGGGGAGGGTGAGGAGGCGGGCTGAGGTTTTGAGGGCCGCTGGCCGGGGCGGAGGGTCAGGTGGAGGCGGTCGCAGTCGATCTGCTCGGGGTTGGCCGGATCGCCCTGGCGGATCCGGACGTTCCGGGCGAAGTGAGCGAAGGTCGGTCCTTGGGGTGGGGGAGGTCCGACGGGCGGAGTGGCGCGTGGCTCGGGCAGGTCGATCCGGAGTTCGCCCTCGCAGGTGATTTCGCCGGGTCGGGGGGACCGAGGGGTGGCTGGGTCGGCGGGCGGAGGTTGAGCGGCGGCACCGGGGATCAGCCCGGTCTGGCCGACATCGGCGACGTGGATCCGGACCTGGCGTAAGAGGCGGACTGCGCGGGCACCGGCGTAGCCGGTCGCGGAACCGGCGGCGAGCGAAGCCGGGGTGGGGCGGAGTTCGATCACCAGGCCTTCGCCGGAGCCGAAGGCGTCGCGGTCGCGGATGACGACGCGGGATTGGCTGGAGATGGTTTCGGTGGCCTCGTCGTAGTCGAGGTCAGTCAGGGCGATGGTCAGGTCGTCGGACGGGTCGAGCGGGGTGGCCTTGTCGTCGCGGAGCTGGACGTCGCCCTCGATGCGTGCTCGTACCACCCGGGTTTGCTCGGCGGCCGCTCCCCGTGCCATGTCGGGTGCTTGATTGAAGATGGCGGCGGCTCGCTGGCTGGTCACGGTCTTGAGCGCTTGGCCGGCGCGTTCGCGCCAAATCAGCGCGAAGGGGCGGAATTCGTAGCGCTTGCCCTCGTCGAGCCGGCGGTAGTCGTCGGCGAAGATCCAGTAGCCTTTGTAGCTGTCGTAGTAACGGATGCGGGCGCGGGTGGCCCAGTGGCCGGGACCGAAGGCCGTCACGGCCAGGGTTTGGGCTTCGCGTGCGGAGCGGGAGGGCGACGGGTCGAACGGAAGCAGCGGGACGCTTGGCGCGCGATCGAGCCGGCGCGCGAGCCACTCGAACGCCTGCCCGTAGCCGAGATATCCGGCGCCGAGCAGCGTCAGCATTGTCACGATCCGTACCAGCTTCCTGATCACGCCGCCTCCGGTCTCCGGTCGGATGGGTCGATCGGTGCCACCTGCCGCCCCCCTGAATCTGAATCGAGCAGGAAGCGTGCCTTCGGATCGGATCGGTTGGTCTGGATCTCTGTTTCGACCAGCGCGACCGTTACGATTCCCCGGGTCGGATGGGGTTGACCAGGTAGTCGGCGGCGGCGGCCTCGAACCGGCCCTGCTGGCGGAGGATCCACTCGACCAGATCGCGGACGGCCCCGCGACCGCCGGGCGAGTCGACGACCAGATCGACGGCCTGGCGCACTTCGGCGACGGCATCGGCCGGGCAGGCGGAGAGTCCGGCGAGTCGAAGAGCGGGCAGGTCGACGAGGTCGTCGCCCATGAAGCAGGCGTGTTCCGGGGAGACGGACAATTGGCTGAGGATCGTCCGGAACGCCGCGGCCTTGTCGCTGACGCCCTGGAGGACGGGGTGGATGCGGAGCTCGGCGGCGCGGCGGGTGACGACCGGAGCCGACCGGCCCGAGAGGATCGCCGCCCGGTGTCCGGCCCGGCGCCAGAGGTTCATGGCGATGCCGTCCCGGACGTAAAAATGGCGGCCCTCGACGCCGTGGTCGTCGAGCAGGATGGCGCCATCGGTCATGACGCCATCGACGTCGAGCACCAGGAGCGTGATCTCCTGGGCGCGGCGGGCCGGTTCTCCGTGAGGGGCGGACTGGGGACCGGGCATCTTAGGCGGCATCCTCCGCGTCGAGAGGTTCGGGAACCAGGCCGATCAGATCGGTGACGTCGATCAGGCCGACGGGGCGTCCTCCGCGGTCGACGACGGGCAACTCGCTGAGCTTGCGGGACCGGAGGGACTCGATCGCCTCGGCCACGGAGGCGCCGACCGTGATCCGGACCGGGTCGCGGGTCATGACGTCGCCGATGGGCCGGTCGATGAGGGCCTCGCGTCGGGTTTCGAAGAGCCGGGCCAGGTCGCTGTCGGTGAAGATGCCGACCAGTCGCTCGGCGTCGTCGATGACGACGATGGCGCCGGTTCTCCGCCGCGGTCCGGCCAGGCGAACCAGGACCGAGCGGACGGTCTCGTCGACGTGGGCGATCCGGAACTGGTTGCCGGTGCGCATCAGGTCCTCGACCCGGGCCAGCTTCCGGCCCAGGCTTCCGGCGGGGTGGTAGAGGGCGAAATCCTCGGCCCTGAAATCGCGCATCCGGCTGACGAGCAGTGCCAAGGCGTCGCCGACGGCCATCAGCGCAGTGGTGCTGGCCGAGGGGGCGAGGCCGAGGGGGCAAGCCTCCTCGATCGGGCCGAGGGCGATCGTCAGGTCGGAATGGCGTCCGAGGGTCGAGGTCGGCCGCTCGGTGATGGCAATCAGGAGGGCGCCGAGGCGTCGCAGGGCGGGAATCAGGCGGACGACTTCCTCGGTTTCTCCGCTCTGAGAGAGAGCCAGCACGACGTCACCGGATCGGATCCGGCCGAGGTCTCCGTGGACGGCCTCCGAGGGATGGAGGGGGAAGGCGCGGGTGCCTGTGGAGGCGAGCGTTGCGGCGAGCTTCTGACCGACCAGTCCGGCTTTGCCCATGCCGGTGACGATGACGCTGCCGCGGGTCCGGTAGATCAGTTCCGCGGCGCGGATGATGTTGGCGTCGATCCGGTCGCGGACTCGCTCGATGGCGGCGGCCTCGATTCGGAGGACCGAACGGACGAACTCGAGGGCGTCGGTCTCCTGGACTGTGGTCCGGACCGTCTCGGCTTGCACGGCCATCGGGTGCCTCCCTGCACAACGCGACGGACCACTTGCCCCGGCCGCCTGGGACCGTCCCGGGTCCGAGGGGTTGAGCCGAACCATAGCCCAAGGCTGTCGGAGCGTCAACGTGGGCCGGACAGAGCGGTAAGCCGGAGGGAACGGTCGGCCGCTGAGACGGCCTGTTTGTCTCTATCGGTTGACATGCCGGATCGCTTTGGGGTTGCTTTGGCGATTGCGCAAGAGGGCCGGGCTTTGGGCGTGCGGAGCGTCTGAGGAAGACTGAAGCCACGGGGCGGCGCGGACCGATCCATTGGGGCGTTGTGATAGCGGTCGGGGTGGTCAGGCCAGGGATGGCTCGACCGCCCTGGTGGGGGGGCAGAGGCCGGAGGATTCGGTCCGCGTGGGGGCGTTCGGCCGGGAGCGAGAGAAATAGACGGGATCACCCCGACGCATTCGGCGCCAGGCCCGGGGACCTGGCACAAGGTCGGCCCGCGGTTTTTGGGATCGCGGTGCTGGGTGGCTGCCGGCAGGCGAGCCGTCGGATGCGATTCCCGGCCGGCCGGTCGATTCGTTGGCCAGGGGCCTCAATCGAGGATCCCCGGTCACCGATTCGGCCGGCCGGCCGCGTTATGGCAGGTTCAACCCAGGTGACCGACAGATTGAGCGGCCTCGGGGATGTACCGGGGCGTCGTGCCGGCGCGGGGCTTGGGCGCTGGGTCGTGGAGCGGATGGGTCTGGCCGGCTAGGCTAGGCGTCATGAAGATCACACGGATCGCGGCATATCGGGTGGAGCTGCCTCTGAAAGAGGGGAGCTACAAGTGGTCGGGCGGCAAGATGGTGACGGTCTTCGACAGCACGATCGTGCGAGTCGAGACCGACGCGGGACTGGCCGGGCATGGTGAGGTATGCCCCTTGGGGCCGTCCTATCTGCCGGCGTATGCCGACGGGGTTCGCGCCGGGCTGCGGGTCCTGGCGCCGGAATTGATCGGGCACGACCCGACCGAGCTGGGAGCGCTCAATCGCCGGATGGACCTGGCGCTCAAGGGCCACCCCTACGTCAAGAGCGGGATCGACATGGCGTGCTGGGACATCCTGGGCCAGGCGGCCGGCCTGCCAGTCTGTGCTCTCTTGGGCGGGCGGTTTGGGGACGACTTTCTGCTCTATCGGGCGATTTCCCAGGAACGGCCTGAGGTGATGGCCGAGCGGGTCGCGGCCTATCGGGCCGAGGGATATCGGCGGTTCCAGTTGAAGGTCGGCGGCGACCCGGAAGAGGACGTCGCACGGATCCGGGCGGTGGCAGCAGTGCTTGAGCCGGGCGATCGCCTGGTCGCCGACGCCAACACGGGCTGGAGGATGCATGATGCGCTGCGGGTTGCGCGCGCGATTCGGGATCTGGACGTTTTGATCGAGCAACCGTGCGCGACCTACGAGGAGTGCTTGAGCGTCCGGCGTCGGACAAATCATCCGCTGGTTCTGGATGAGGTGATCGACGGGATGGGGCCGCTGCTGCGGGCCTACGGCGATCAGGCGGCGGACGCGGTCAATCTGAAGATCAGCAAGCTGGGCGGTTTGACCCGGGCGCATCAGATGCGGGACCTGTGCGTCGAGCTGGGTTTTGCGATGACGATCGAAGACAGTTGGGGCGGGGACATCGCGACGGCCGCGATTGCACATCTGGCCCATAGCACGCCGCCGGAGTGGCTGTATGCGGCGACGGATTTCAATAGCTACGTGACGGTGAGCACGGCGGAGGGCGCGCCCCGTCGGGTTGGAGGCCGGATGGCCGCGTCGAGAGAGCCGGGCCTGGGGATTAGGCCCCGCGAGGACGTGCTCGGTCCGCCAGTGGTTGATGTCGGCGAAGCGGGATAAGTCGAACCCGGGGGAGCGGGGACGATGCGGATACCGATCGTCGCGGTTGTCGGATCCGGTACCGAATCGCACCGGGATCGGGCCGAGCCGCTGGGCCGTTGGCTGGCGGGTTGCGGGGTTCATCTGCTCACCGGTGGTGGCGGTGGCGTGATGGCGGAGGTTTCGGCGGCGTTTGCCGGGGTGGAGGAACGTCGGGGGAGTGTTTTGGGGATCCTGCCGGCGGACCAGAACGACCCGACCCGATCCAGGCCGGGTTATCCGAACCCGTGGGTGGAGATCCCGATTCGTACTCATCTGCCGCTCAGCGGGGATCGTGGTACCGAGCCGATGTCGCGCAATCATTTGATCGTGCTGACGGCCGACGTCGTCATTGCGCTGCCGGGTGGAGCGGGGACAGGTACCGAGGTTCGGCTTGCGGCTCGCTACGGCCGGCCGGTGATCGGGTATCTCAAGTCGCGCGATCAGATTCCCGGCCTGCCCGAGGGGGGTACCGGCGACCGATGAGCTGAGCGTCGTTTGCGAATTTGTCCGTTCGCGGCTGGGCTAAGGCCGCACGCCGATGCCGAGCACGAGCCGGGTTCCGTCGGGGAATCGACGGTCGCAGAAGAAGAGTTGATTGAGCGGGGTGGTCACCAGGGTGGCGAATTCAAGCTGGCCGTAGCGGTCTAGCTCGAAGCGGAGTTGGACCTTGCCGTTGGAGTCCAGGGGATTGATCAGGCGGGCGTGCGCGGCGTAACCGAGTCCGAGGTCGCAGGTCAGGTCGCCCTGGACGCGGAGGCGGCGGGTTTCGGTTCCCAGGAGTCGGAAGCCGTGGCCGGGAAAGAGGACGCGGAGCTGTTCGGCGATCGGCTCGAGCTTGGGATCGAGGGCGTCGTCACTTGGGGTGGCGAGGATTCCGAAGACGGTGACCTGACGGGTTGCGTTGGCCGGGGGAGGCGGTGGAGCGACCGGGCTGAGTTGTGCGGCGACCCGAGGTGGACCGAAGCCGGCCACCAGGAGCAACGCGGAGTAAAGCAAACGGAGGAATTTCATCGGTAGGAATGGGGCGGGGCCTGGCGACGGCTGGCGCCCGGGAAGAGAAAATTAGAGCGCGTCGGCAGCCTGTGACTCCATGAAGTTGAGGATTTCGAATTCGGCGGCGACGGTGATGGTTTCGGAGGTCGTGGCCGGGTCGCGTATGTCGGCCTCGACCCGGCCGTCGGGCGTGATGTGGAGGAACAGAGTCTCGCCGGGTTCGGCCTCAAACTGGTAGGCGACGGCCGGGGTGGTTGCCAGCGGTGGGGAGGTGCGAGGATCAGGCTGCCGAGGGTTGGCGCGGCTGAGTCCCCAGAGCCAGGCCAAACCTAGGCCAACCAGGATCGAGGCCGCTGCCGCGAGCCGGCGGAGAGCGGCCCGGGAGGGGCCGGCGGGGAAGGGGAGGCGGGTCGGCTGGGCGTCGATCCGGGACCAGATTTGGTCAAAGAGTTGGGCGGGAGGTTCTGCCGGGCGGGTCGCCGACCAGGCGGCGTCGAGTGCGGTGATCGACTCGGCCCAGTCAGCGCAACGCTCGCAGGCGGCCAGGTGGGGAGCCAGCTCTGGACCGGCGGGATCCGCGCCGGCCGAGAGGGATCGGGTGATTTTGTCGCAGGGTTTCATTCTGGGCAGGACCTGGACGGGAGATTGGAATTCGGCGCTTAAGCGTCGAGGGTTGTCTGTTTGAGAAGCTCCTGGAGTTTGAGGCGGGCGTAGTGAAGCCGGCTCATGACGGTTCCGATCGGGACGCGCTGACAGGCGGCGATTTCCTTGTACGATAATTCGGCTTCGGCAAACAGGACGAAGGTGGCGCGGGTGGCGGGGCTGAGGGTGGCCAACGCCGCGTCGAGCTGGCGGCGGAGGTCGGACCGGTGGAGGTTGAGGGCGGGATCGACCGGCGGGCCGACGACGTCGGCCGAGCTGGGCTGGGCGTTGTCCGGGTCGAGCGCGGACCGATCGTCCAGCGAGAGGGTGGGGCGTCGGCGTCGGCGTCGGCCCAGATCGAGTGCGGCATTGGTCACGATTCTCAACAACCAGGTCCGAAACTCGCAGCGACGGTCGAACTCGGCCAAGTGGGCCACGGCTTTGAGAAATCCGTCCTGGACGGCGTCGAGGGCGTCGTGGTCATGACCGAGCAGGCGATGCGCCACGCGGTAGGCGACCCCGAAATGGCGGCGAAACAGTTCCTCGCGGGCTGAGCGGTCGCCGCGTCGGACTTGGAGCAGGAGCTGATCGTCGTCGGGCGCCGTAGCGACGTCCGCATCAGTCTCGGGCATGGCAACCCCTTCGAGACATAAGACGGCGCACCGTTGCCATTTATTCATCGGCGGTTCGGGTTGTACCGGACGAGCGGGCGGGCCGTAGGGGCCGATGCTTTTCCGATTTTACGCGTTGGGGCGGGGATTTGCCCAACCGCGAGGGCGGGGTTGAGCTTGACCGGAAGCGGGGCTGCCGGCATAGTGCGGCCCGTCCGATCAGATGATTGCCCCCGCGAGACGACAACTGCCCCTCGACGAGACGGCAACACCGACTCCCTCTCCGGATCGGGCCGGCGCCGACGGGATCGGGCCACAAGGAAGGACCCGCCCCACGAGAGTGCTGCAGGCCAGGCTCTCGACCTCGAGAGTGGGATCGCTCGCCATGACGCACCGAACGCTGGTCAGCCTGATCGCTGTGGTTGTGTTGAGCCAGGCAACGCCCCAGCCAGCCGTGGCTGCGTCGCTGCTCCGGTTTCGCTTGTCGAATCAGGGGACGCAGTCGATTGGGCGGTTGGATCTGAACATTGTGCCACCCGGGGCGGTGGTGCCGCCGGTCACGGGGCATGATCCGGAGACTGGCGAGCCGATCTATGGCAGTCCGCTGACGGTTTTGGTCGGGACCTCGGGCTTTGATGCGACGCTGCTGTCGGTGGCCCTGGGTGAGCGGCCGGGTGTCCAAGCGCTGCGGTTGTTGTTTGGGCAGACGCAGACGGTGGATTCGGCGGGGAATGTGACGTTTGCTCCGATCACGGGCCTGGACGGGAGACCCAAGGGCCAGTTCGATCCGGGGTCGGTGCTTGAATTTGCGTTGAGTGTGGATTCCGACAAAATGTCGGTCTTCGACCTGGTCTTGCCCGAAGCCGCGGCCGGGCTTGTGCTTCAGGATTTGGCCCGAGACGAGCCGCTGGCCGGCGGTCCGACGGCGGACCCGCCGCCACCGTCTGAGCCGATGCCGCCGGTCAGCCAGATTCCGGAACCGGGACCGTGGGCGTTTTGGGGCGTGCTCTCGGGATGGGCGCTGTGGCGCGTCGGGCGGGGGCCACGGCGGCGTGTCGGCTAAGCCCGGCGAAGGGTTGGCGGAGGGTGGCCCGGCCGGTCAAGATGGGTGAACAGGCGGTCTGGTCGAGGATTTGGGGGCAGATCCGGCCGGGACCGTGACTCCGGCTCTGAGTCATGCAGCGGTGGAGATTCTGATCAGCGAAGAGGCGATTCGAGCGCGCGTGGTGGAATTGGGCCGCGCGATCGAGGATGAGTACCGCGATCGACAGTTGACGATCGTGGCCGTGTTGACTGGGAGCCTGGTCTTTCTGGCCGACCTGATGCGGCAGATCCGGATTCCGCACCGGGTGGGGTTATATCTGGCCTCGAGTTATGCGGGAGCTGTGACCGAGCCAGGGCCGGAGCTGAGGATCGATCGACGGTTTCAGCCGGACGTCGCGGGCCGGGACGTGCTGTTGCTGGACGACATCCTGGACACGGGTCGGACGCTGGGAACGCTGGCGACGGGGTTGCGCGAGCAAGGGGCGGCGAGCGTGCGGGTGGCGGTTCTGCTGCGTAAGCTGGGTCGGCAGGTCGTCCCGATTGAGCCGGATTATGTGGGCTTTGAGATCCCGGATGCGTTTGTGGTGGGCTATGGGCTGGATTTTGACGACGATTACCGGCACCTGCCGTACATCGCCGTGCTAGATGGTCGAGGGCAGTGATCGGGGCGATGCGTGAGCCGGGTCGAGGTTTGCGGGTGGCGCTGGTGACGCGTCGATATCCGCCGCTGGTTGGCGGGGCCGAGGCGATGATGCGTTACCTGGCCCAGGCGTTGGGTGAGGCGGGGGCCGAGGTGACGGTTTTGACCTCGCGGCTGGATCCGGCGCGGGCTGCAGTCGAGCGGGAGGTGACGGGGCGTGGGTCGGTCGAAGTCCGGAGGGTGGGGACGTCGCGGTTGCGGTTTTGGGGGACCTGGCGCTACATGAGGGGGCTGAGGCGAGCGCTCGAGAGGATGCGGCCGGACATCGCCTATGTTTCGATGCTCAAGCACGATGCGTATGTGGCGGTGGGAGTGGGACGGCGTCATGGGTTTCCGGTGGTGCTGCGACCCGAGGGAGCGGGGGCCACGGGCGATCTGGCCTGGCAGAAGTGGGGTCGATTCGGCTCGGCGATCGGGGCGCGGTGCCGGCAGGCGGATGGGTTTGTGGCGATCAGTTCGGCGGTCCGACGCGAGCTGGAGCAGGCGGGGTATCCGCCGGATCGGATCTACGACTTGCCGAATGGGGTTCCGGTGCCGGCGACGCCCTGGAATCGGCGAGCGGGCTGGCGGGCCGAGCCGCGGGCGGTGACGGTGGGGCGGCTGGCGCGTGAGAAGGGGTTGGATGTCCTGATCCGGGCATGGCCGGCGGTGCGGGAGCGGCATCCGCGGGCGACGCTCTGGCTCTATGGCGAAGGGCCTGAACGCCCAGCGCTCGAGCGGCTGATCGAGGAGTTGGGGCTAGGAAGCTGGGTCCGGCTTGGTGGCGGGACCGAGCAGGTCGAGGCCCGGCTGAGGGAGGCTGATCTGTTTATCCTGCCCTCGCGCGAGGAAGGGATGAGCGTGGCGTTGCTGGAAGCGATGGCATTGGGGGTGCCGGTGGTGGCGACGTCGATCGCGGGGAACCGACGGCTGGTTGTCGATTACAAGCACGGGCGATTGGTGCCGCCGGACGACCCGGAGGCGCTCGCGGGAGCGATCCTCGATCAATGGTCCGACCTGGACCGCGCGATCCATATGGGCCGCGCGGCCCGGTCGCTGGTGAGTCAGAAGTATTCGATCGCCGCGGTGGCCCGGGCGCACTTGGAACTGTTCGAGCGGCTCTGCGGTCGGGGCTAGGCCGACAGCGGGGCAGACCGGGGAGTTACGGGGCCGGCTGGGTTGGGGCCGGAGCCGGCTGATCCTGGCTAGGGGATGAGGCGTTCTCGGACGAGGTCGTTTCGGTTGGGCTGGATGGTGGGGCGACCGCGGGCTGTGGGAGAGCGGGCACGGCCAGTCGTGGGGCGGATTCCCCGGGCCGGGGCAAGGGACGGTCTCCGGTGGCTTCGATCTGGTATAGCCGTAGGTAGCTGAGAATTCGTCGAATGGTGCGATCGCGTTCGCTGAGGTTGGAGCCGGAGGCGAGCTGATCGAGATGCTCCTGGATGCCGTTGGCTGTTTCGTACAAGTCGAAGGCCCGGTTGCGGAAGTTTTCGCCAAGCTCGGCTTCGAGCAGTTTGACCATCTCGTCCAATTCGGCCTCGGCGAGGGTGGGGCTAGTGGAGAGGGTTCTCAGGTCGCGTTCGATGAGATCCTTGTTGCGGCGGAGGAAGTCGCGGAGTTGTTCGAGCGTGATGAGCGCGCTCTGGTCGAGCCCCTCCTGGATTTGGGAAACGACGGTTTCGGCCAGCCAGACGCGGCCCTGGGGGATGGCAGCCAGGAGCTGCTGGCTGAGGTTTTTGGCCAGTTCGGGGGCGGAGGCTTTGACTTGGGTCTCCAACTCGGAGCGGACTTGGGGGATTTGCTCATCGAGCAGGCCCTGGGCGACGCCCACGAGTTCGTCAGGCTGGAGGAAGCGGTTCAGCTCGTTGTAGCCGAACCAGAAGTAGGTTGTCAGCGCAGCGAGCACGGCCAGGCCGAGCAGCAGGGTCAACCAGTTGCCGCGGTGGGCGCGGCCGGCCAGAGTGCGCATCTCGCGCTCAGCTCGTTCGAGGCGAGCGGCGAGCGAGGCTCCCGAGGCATCCATCGTCGACATGGAATCAAGCTCCGCAGGGGATGAGGGGGATGAAGTCGGGGGAATGAATCGTCTGGACGGGAAGCTCGAACCCGAATCGTCCGGAGCGAGGGCCAAAGCTGGGAGGATTGGTTCCCGAGCGCCGGAGCCGGGCCGGGGTGGTCCGGGCGGTCAGCGATGCGAGGAGCGGGGCGCGATTGAGGGCAATCACTGCCCGGCCGCAGCCCGTTCTTCCTCGAGCATCAGTTGCTTGGTCAGCTCGAACAGCTCGCCGATGATCAGGTCGGCGGTGCGTTGCCCCTGGGTCACTTCGGGGTCGGCTGCGGGGAAGCGGTCCCAGGTGTCGTAGAGCGTCCGGACCCGGGATTCGAGCTCGTTGATGAAGTAGGTTTCCGAGGCCTTTTCGGCGGCTCGGACCAGGTTGGCGCTGAGACGTTCGCGGAGCTGCTCATCCTCGAGAGCCGGGATCTCTTCGATCATCTGTTTCTGATACTGATCGAGGGTGGACTTGAGGTGATTTTCGACGGTTCGGCGGACCTGGGACGTGAGGTCGGCGACGAGGGCGTCGCCTTCCTTTTGAAGCGCTTGCATGACGACCGGCATGTCCTCGTTGATCCGCGCCGAGAAGGCCTCGGCCACCGCGGGGCTGGTGTTGTCGATCAGGGTGCGCACTTCGCTGAGATACTGGTCGGAGCGTTCGCCGAGCCGTTTTTCCGCGGTGGCGATCAATTGATTGCGAAACGCTTCGCCGTTGAGCCGTTGAGCCAATTGCCAGAAGAGATAGCCAAAACCGAGGGTGAAGGCGAGCAGCCCCAGGAACAGCAGCCAACGGATGGCCTGTCCCTGGGATAAGGCCGAGCGGAGCGAGTCGCACTGGCGAATCAGCGCCTCGACCTGCTGGTTAGTCGCGGTCATTTCTGGGCGCTCGGGCGCGATCGATGCCATCGTCAGAACCTCCCGCGTCGAGGATGAAGTTGGATTTGAATGGGCTGCGGCGATCCCGCGCACTAGGCGGCGACTTAGACGCCCGCAGACAGCGTGCAGGGATTCTGAAACAACATCCCGACGGCAACAATCGAAGATTTCAAGAAGTTTTCTTCGCACCTCGATGATTCAACATCCATGCATGGAAGCAGATTGGGTGAGGGAGGTGGGTCCGGTGGCGGCGGGGGGATGAGGGGATGGGTCAGGTTTGTCGGCGATGGCGTCGATGAGGGAGGATGAATGGGTCTTGGGATCAGGCAGGCCGGGAGGCGGGGAGGGCTTGTGGCGGTGAGGCTTCGCGTGTTGCAGGTGATTCCGACCCTGGATCGATCCGGGGCCGAGAAGCAGATGGTGATGTTGGCGCGGGGGTTGCCGCGAGATCGGTTTGAGGTGGAGGTGGCCGTACTGACCCGCCTGGGGCCTCTGGAGTCTGAACTGAGCAGTGCGGGGATTCCGGTGACCTTGTTCTCCAAGCGGTTGAAGGCCGACGTGGTAGCGTTGGCACGGCTGGCGCGATGGGTCGCGGAGCGGCGGTTCGACGTGGTGCATACCTGGATTTTCGCGGCGAATGTGTATGGGAGGATGGCTGCGCGGTGGGCGCGGGTTCCGGTGGTGGTGACGTCAGAGATGGCCGTCGATCTCTGGAAGCGGCCCGGCCAGTTGCGGCTGGATCGTTGGCTGGCGGGATGGACGGATCGGGTGGTGGGGAATTCGGATGCGGTGGTCGACTTTTACCGGCAGGCGGGGATTGAGCCGGCGAAGCTGGTGCGGATCTACTCGGGGATTAACCTGGACGGGGTCGCGGCGGTCGATCCGGCGGCGATGCGCGCGGCGTTGGGAGTGGACGCTGAGGCGCCCGTGTTTTTGTATGCCGGACGTCTGGCGGATCAGAAGCGGGTTGCGGATTTGTTGGATGCGGCCGACTTGCTCCAGCACGTCGAGCCGTCGGCCGTGACGTTGATTGCCGGTGACGGCCCGCTACGGCGGGCGCTTGAGGAGCGGGCGGCCGCCTTTACGCTGCTTGGGTCGGGTCGGGTGCGGTTTCTGGGGCATCGAGAGGACGTGCCCAGCCTGTTGGCCGCGGCGGATGCCCTGGTTCTGCCCAGCGCATACGAGGGGCTGCCGAATGTGGTTCTCGAGGCGATGGCGGCGGGTAAGCCGGTGATCGCAACGGCGGCGCCGGGGACGACCGAGGCGGTCGAAGCGGGTCGAACCGGCGTGCTGGTGCCGGTCGGCGATGTGCGTGGGCTGTGTCGGGCGATGCGGGATCTGGCTCGCAACCCGGCGGAGCGACGACGACTGGGCGAGGCGGGCCGTGAGGTGGTGGCCGAGCGGTTTCCGGTTGCGGCGATGATCGATGCGTTCGCCTGCTTGTATGAGGACCTGGTCCGGGCGAAGGGTCGGGTGTAGCCCGGTGGAGGAGCGGGCTGTTGCGGAAGAGGGTAGGGGGCTGAGCGGGCTTCGGTGGGTTGCTGCGACCTGGTTGGTTCGGCCGATGGCGCGCGTCAGAATAGATTAGTGGAGGCGTGGTCGGAGCGACCGCGATGCCATGGTGGGGCCGGGCTGGCCCCGCATGCTCTCTGGGAGCCTGCTGGCCCGTGATTCGCGATGTGTTGGCAATCGTTCTAGCGGGAGGCCGCGGCACGCGTCTGGAGCCGCTGACACGCGATCGGGCCAAGCCGGCCGTGCCGTTCGGGGGGATTTACCGGATCATCGACTTTACGCTCTCGAATTGCATCAACAGCGATATTCGCAAGATTCTAGTGCTGACGCAGTACAAGGCGGTCAGCCTGGCGCGGCACATTGACCAGGGATGGAAATTCCTCTGCCGGGAGCTGGATGAGTACATCGAGGTTCTGCCGCCCCAGCAGCGGGTGACCGATGCCTGGTATCAGGGGACGGCCGACGCGATTTACCAGAACATCTACACGATCGAAAAGGCGGCGCCCCGCGATACGCTCATTCTGGCGGGCGATCATATTTACAAGATGAACTATGCGGCGATGATTGCGTTTCACCGGGACATGCAGGCGGACCTGACGGTCGCCTGTTTGCCGGTGCCGCGGCTGGAGGCGCGGGGCTTTGGGGTGATGGACGTGGCCGCGGATGGGCGGATCATCCGGTTTGTGGAAAAGCCGGCGGATCCACCGGGGATGCCCGACCGGCCGGACTGGGCGCTGGCCTCGATGGGGATTTACGTCTTCAAGACGGAGACGATGTTCGAGCTCTTGTTTCAGGACGCGGCCCGCAAGGATCGGAGCGCCCATGACTTTGGTCGGGATATCATTCCGAGCATGCTCTGCGATTCGCGGGTGTATGCGTATCCGTTTCGGGACGAGAATCGGCGGCACGAGGCTCCGCCGTACTGGCGTGACGTGGGGACGATCGATGCGTATTTCCAGACGAGCATGGATCTGATCGCCATTGATCCGATCTTGAATCTGTATGATCGGGACTGGCCGATTCACACGTATCAGCCGCCCTGGCCGCCGCCCAAGTTTGTTCATGATGCACCGGGCCGGCGTGGGCTGGCGTTGAATTCGATTGTCTGTCAAGGGTCGATCTTGTCCGGTGGGCGGGTCAGCCGGAGCATTCTCTCACCCAACGTGCGGATCAACAGTTATGCCGTGGTGGAGGATTCGCTGCTCTTTGAAGGGGTGGACATTGGCCGGGGTGCGCACATCCGGCGAGCGATCATCGACAAGGGAGTTCATGTGCCGGCTGGGTTGGAGCTGGGTGGGGATCCAGAGCGGGATCGGGCCCGAGGCCTGACCGTGTCGGAGGGTGGGGTGACGGTTGTACCGAAGGGAGAGGATTTGACAAGGTTGGCGACGGCGGTCTCGGGCTGAGGGGGCTGCGGGGCGGAAATGGGTCGCGCCCCGCCCATCGACCCCGCTTGGCGGGCGGGGTCGCGATGGGGGGGCGTTGCGTGGCTTGGGAATCAGACATCCTCCGGGTCGGAGGGGTGTCGGCGGTTAGCTTTGGGGGCTGGCGACGCCTTGGGGGCTGGCCCAGTCCTGAGCGCTGGGATAGACCGCGGGAGCGGCCCAGCCGTCGCAGCCGCAGCCGGTGTCGCACGCCTTCTTGTGGCAGAGTTTGGGCATGCGGACCTTAGGCAGGCAGATCTTGGGCATATGGATCTTGGGCAGGCAGACCTTGGGCATCTTGAAGCCGCAGCCGGTGTCGCACACCGGCTCGCAGATCGTGCCTGCGGGAACTCGGCAGACCGTGTGGCCCAGCCGAGGGAGGTGGAACTTCGGCAGTTTCAAGCAGCCGTGACCGACTGCCTCGCCACAGCCGATGGCCGGGGCGGCCTCGTAGGCCACCTGGGCCGACGGGAAGGCGCCCTGAGGCGAGCCGTACGACTGCGCGCTTTGAGCCCGAGCCTGGCCTGCGAAGACCAGACTGGAGACGAAGGCGGCGACGGCCAACCGTCGGGGAGTAACGATGCGGAGCATGGGTCGTCTTCCGTGGGACTCAGACCAGTTGACGTCCATCCTTGGTCCGTACGCGATGTGCGTCCTTGCCCCTCGCGCAGGCCGCGCCTGCTTACGCCTGGCAGCCACGCCCGAGTTGTTTGGCTCTATCGGCCACCGGAGCGGTGGAATCCGCGGCTCTCTAGGGAAATCTCGGGGTGCTCGACCCCACGATCGGCACGACCGATTCCGACGGTGTGAGCGTGCAGGTCGAGATGGCCTGGCAGGTCCGGCGGTTGGTTGTCAGAATCACGGCGAGCGGCCCAGGGTATCCGCCTGTCCGACAGCTCCGGAGGGTTGGGGAATGAGGTCCGTAGGAATCGCTGTGAGTCTTCTGGTCGCGTGGCTGAGCCTGGTCCCGGCTGGGCGTGGTCAGGCGCCGCCCGACGACCCGCTGGCCCGGATGCAGGCGGAGGCGATCGCCGAACGGAACGAACCACGGGTCCGGGCCTACCATTTTGGGCCACAAGGTCGATGCGGGATTTTTTCGACCCACACGAGCCATACCAACCGCCTGGTCCCGGCCTATTTTCTGGGGAGCACGGTTGACCTCGAGCCGTACGTGGGCGCCAACAGCGCCTACCGCGACCCGGAACGCCTGAAGGCCATTTACGGGCGGGTGCCGGAGCATACGGTCGATGCCAATGCCGAGTATCTCGACCAGAGCGATCTATACCGGATTCAGCGGGAGGCGGTCCGCCGGGGCGCTCGTTACCTGTTTACGCTCTGGTTTGACGGGATGGATTGGGAGGTCATCCGGGCGACGGTGTTGGCCCGGACGGGGCGTGAACCGGCCACCGGGGCCGGGGCTGGCCCGTTCTTTGAGGGGTTCGCGGGCACACCGGTTCAGTTTGCGGCGGTGGTGACCAGTCCGCGGCACGTGGATCCGCCGCCGACGCTTTACGACGTGGATCAGCAGACGCTGGGCGATCTGTCCGACCTGCTGGGTGGAGGATACGACCCGCGATTTGGCGGCTGGATGCCCTGGGAGCCGGGTCCGCTGCTCTCGCGTGCGCCGGAATATCTGATGGGGCAGTCGGCGCGGGCGGAGGGCCGGCGGCGGATCGCGGAAGCCGGAGGCTCGGTTCACGCCTACACGGATAGCGCACCGAGTGCGGCTGCGTACGCCAGTGGCGTGAAACAATCCAATGGAATCATCAATATTGCCGACGACGGCTCGATCGTCGAGACGCTCTACAACCAGCTTCAGGCGGAGGGTTGGCGGGTGGGGACGGTGACGAGCGTACCGTTTTGCCATGCCTCGCCGGCCGCCCTCTACGCGCACAACGTCAGCCGCGATGACTATCAGGATCTGGCCCGGGAGATGCTGGGTTTGCCGTCGGTGATCCAGACGACGGGGCGTGGTCCGTCGCGGCCGGGGCTGGATGTGGTGATCGGGACGGGGAAGGGGGTTCGGGTCCGAATTCGGGATCGAGCGCAGCAGGGCGCCAACCTGCAGCCTGGGGATGTGTATCTGGCGGACGCGGATCGGGAGGCGATCGACGTCCGCAACGGTGGTCCGTATGTCGTCGCGGAGCGAACGGCGGGCCGTTCCGGGCGTGAGGTTTTGGCGGATGCCGCCGAGGCAGCGGCGCGGGATCGGTTGCGGCTGTTTGGCTATTTTGGGACGGCCGCAGGCCACCTGCCGTACCGGACGGCCAACGGGGACTACCGGCCGGTTGCGGGAATCCGTGGCGTTGCCGAGCGCTACAGTCCGGAGGATTTGCGCGAGAATCCGACCTTGGCCGAGATGACCGCGGCGGCCCTGGAGGTGCTTGGGGCCGAACCCCGGCGGCCGTTTGCGCTTTTTGTCGAAGCCGGCGATGTGGACTTCGCGCTCCACGACAACAACCTCGACAACGCGATCGGCTCAATGATCAGCGGCGAGGAGGCTATTCGGGTGATCCTTGACTGGGTCGGGCGGCACAGCGACTGGGATGAGTCGGTGCTGATCGTGACCTCCGACCACGGCCATTATCTGGTGATTGATGACCCGGAGGCGTTGGCGGGAGCGGCCCGAGGACCGGAATCACGGGAGGGAGCGTTGGGTGTCAGCCCGTGAGCGGAGTGGAAATCAAGTTGATGGTCGGGTTATGACGATTCTAACGGAGGTCGTCGGCGCTGGGAGTTGATGCTCGGAGCAGGCAAGGGCGGTCAGCCGGGATCGGAACCGTGCGCGCATCGGGAGCGAAAGGATGCCGTGGGATGGGCGGCGGTCTAAAGAAGCGCCAAGGGTTGCGGATTGGGAGTTTTGTGCTTGGTTTGGGATTGCCGCTGACAAGCTGGGGAGCCCAGGAACCGGCCATGCCGACGCCCCCGGAAGCGAACGTGCCGGTGGCGGCTGGCAGCCCGGGATCGGGGGATTTGCATGAACGAGTCCGAACGCTCGAGGAGTTGAATCGTCGCCTGGCCGCGCAGCTCGAAGCCGCCGAAGCCAGGCATCAGCAGCAGATGCAGGCGGTGCTGGAACAGCTTGAGGCGTTGCGGGGGAGGACGGCGAGTCCGCCGGGTGCGGGATCTGGGGCGGCGACCGAGGGGGATTCGGTGACGGCCGGTTCGCCAGCGTCGCCGGCCGCGATACGAGCCGGCGCTGTGCCGTCGTACCGGGAGGTGAGCACTCCGCCGGCCGGCGAGCCACGACGGTCGCTCCGGGGAAGCTTTGACCAGGGGTTTGAGTTTCAGACCGAGGATGGGGAGTTCACGCTTCAGATTCACGAAGAGACGCAACTGGATTACCGGGCGTTCGACCCGACGGGCGAGGAATTTGCGAGGTCGGCCTTTTATCTGCCCCGTGCGCGCATCCTGTTTACCGGCCGGGTCACCAAGCCATGGGAATACATGTTTGCCCTGAACCAGGGGTTTGCGAACAACTTTGCGGTTCTGGACGCCTGGGTGAACTACCGCCCCGACGACCGGATTCAGTTCAAGTTCGGTCGATTCATGACGCCGTTCAATTACGAGCAGTTCGCGATTCAGAACCTGTGGCTGATCGCGCCCGAGAGGTCATTGTTCACGGCGAACCTTGGCCTGAACCGGATGTTGGGCGCGCAGATGTGGGGTTTCCTGTTCGACAAACGGCTTGACTATGCGGTGGGGGTGTTCGATGGGCCGCGTAACTCGTTCGAAGATTTCAACGATGCCAAGGACGTCATGGCCTATGTGAACATTCGCCCGTTTCAGAACTGGGATGGCTCGGCGGTTGAGTTTCTGAACATAGGTGGTTCGTTCACGTATGGGATGCAGGACAATCCGCTGGTTCCAGCGTCCTGGCGGGTGGCGAGCAATGCCTCGAATGCCGGAACTGCCGACCGCGCGGCTCCGCCGTTTTACATCTTCGACCGAGGGGTCGAGGAGCGAGGCGATCGAGCCTTCTGGTCGGCGCACGTGGCGTATTTTTATAAGCAATTGTCGGTGCTTGCCGATTATAATGGGGCGATTTTGCGGTATGCGCCGTCCAATGAGGCGCCGTCCTCGTTTGTGATCCCAACGCACGGTTTCTCGGTGGCTGCGGGCTATTTTCTGACGGGCGAGGAGGTCGAGCGGCGAACGATCATCGAGCCGCGGCGTGACTTCGATCTCCGCCGGGGTCGGTTTGGGCTGGGGGCCTGGGAGCTGGTTGGCCGCTACAGCATGCTCAACTTCGATCGGGACATCCTCAACCCCCAACTGACCGACCCGGACCTTTGGTCACACGAGGCCTGGGTGACGAACCTGGGGGTGAATTGGTACCTGAACCGGTTTGTGAAGGTTGTGCTGGACTGGCAGCATGCGGACTTTGGGCGTCCGGTGGCCTACGACCTAGAACCGCTGCGCCGATCGCGGACCAACGACCTGTTCTGGGTGCGGGTCCAAATCTACTTCTAGGGGCAGCAAAAGCCCGGTGGGTGGCGCGATTCGGCCGAGGCCGCCGCGTCTGAGCGAGGCGGCCCCACGAGCAGGTCAGTTTACCAGATCCGGACACGTTTCTCGGGTGGGAGGTAGAGTTTGTCGCCCTCTTGGACGCCGAAGGCTTCGTAGAAGGCGTCGAAGTTGGAGAGCGGGCCGTTGCAGCGGAATTCGGCGGGGGAGTGGGGGTCGGTGGCGAGCCGCTGCCGCAAGGCGGCGTCGCGGAATTTGGCTCGCCAGATCTGAGCAAAGCCGACGAAGAACCGCTGAGGGCCGGTCAGGCCGTCGAGGACCGGCGGTTCCTGGCCATTGAGGGATCGCAAATAAGCTTTGTAGGCGATGGTCAGGCCGCCGAGGTCGCCGATGTTCTCGCCGACGGTCAGTGCTCCATTGACCTTTTCGCCGGGGAGCTGAGCCGGTTCGAACTGGTTGTATTGCTCGATGAGCATAGCGGTTCGTTTTTCGAATTCCTTGCGGTCCGACTCGGTCCACCAGTTGACTAGATTGCCGTCGCCGTCGGACTTGGAGCCTTGGTCATCGAAGCCGTGGCCGATTTCGTGGCCGATGACAGCGCCGATGCCACCGTAGTTGACGGCGTCGTCGGCCTGGAGGTCGAAGAAGGGAGGCTGGAGAATCGCGGCCGGGAAGACGATCTCGTTCAGAGTCGCGTTGTAGTAGGCGTTGACGGTCTGCGGGGTCATGTGCCACTCGTCGCGGTCGACGGGCTTGCCCAGCTTGGAGAGGTTGTAGTCGAGGTCGAAGGCGTCGGAGCGGCGGACGTTGCCGACCAGGTCGTCGGCCTTGATCTCCAGGCCGGAGTAGTCGCGCCACTTGTCGGGATAGCCGATTTTGGGGGTGAACTTGTCGAGCTTGGCTAGGGCCTTGGATTTGGTCTCCTGGCTCATCCAGTCGAGGTCGGTGATGGACTGGCGGTAGGCTTCGACGAGGTTGTGGACCAGTTCCTGCATCCGTGCCTTGGCTTCGGGGGGGAAGTGGCGTTCGACGTAGAGTTTTCCGAGGGCCTCGCCCAGCGCGGCCTCGACCAGGGCGACGCCCCGTTTCCACCGCGGCCGCTGCTCGGGGACACCGTTGAGAACCTGGCTGTAGAAGCGGAAGTTCTCGTCGGACATGGCCTGATTGAGGTAGGGAGCGGCCGAGCGGAGCACGCCCCACTTGAGCTTCAACTTCCAGTCTTCCAGGGGCAGCTCGACGACGGCCTTGGCCATGGCGACCAGGTAGTCCGGTTGGCGGACGATGACGTCGTGGATCAAGTCGGTCGGGGCCTGGAGCGCAGCGCCGTAGGCGGCCCAGTCGAACCCGGGGGTCAGATCCTGGAGTTGGTCGACGGACATTTTGTTATAAGTGCGGTCGCGGTCGCGGTTTCGGACGCGGTCCAGATGGCTTGCGGCCAGCCGGGTTTCGAGGGCCATAATCCGCTGGGCCGAGCCTTGGGGATCGGGCAGGCCGGCGATTTCGAACGACCGGGCGATGTGTTTGACGTACTCGTCGCGGATGGGAGCGTATTTCGGCTCGCGGTAGAACGCTTCGTCGGGCAGCCCCAGGCCGGCCTGATTGAGGTAGACGATCATGGTGTCGGACTGTTTGGCGTCCGGCATGACGAACAGAGCGAACGGGCCGCCGACGCCGCGACGGGCCAGTTCGCCGAAGGCGCGGGGCAGTTCGGAGGAGTCGGTGATCGCGTCGATGGCCGCGAGTTCGCCGCGCACCGGCTCAAGCCCGAGCCGTTCGACGCGTTCTTCGTCCATGAAGCTGCGGTAGAGATCGGCGATTTTGCGGGGTTCGGAGCCTTCGGGGTGGTCGGCCTGGACCGTCTCTTCGATGATGCGTCGGAGGTTTTCCTCGGCCTCGTCGCGGAGTTTGTAGAAGGCGCCATCGGCGGGGCGATCGGGTGGGATTTCGGCGGTTTTGAGCCAGCCGCCGTTGACGTAGCGATAGAAATCGTCCTGGGGCCGGACCGTCGTATCGAAGAATGAGGGATTGATGCCAGACTTGAGGTCGCCGCCGTGGGTGGGTGTGACCACCAAGGCTGCGGCGGCCGTCCAATGGGCCCACCGTGTCATCGGGTTCTCCTGGTGTAGGCTGGCGTGTGTCGGCGGATGAGAGGTGACCTGGATTATGGTCGAAGCGGCCGTCTCAGGCCAACGGTGCGGCAGGCGTCCCGGGCTGGGGCGGGGTGGCGTCGGCGCTGGACGGGTGTTGGAAAGGGTTACGCTGCTCGCAGAGCCGGGGGCGGGCTGGAGGCTCAGCGTTCGACCTGGTGGCGGAACCAGAGTTCAAGAACCAGTAAGGACCAGAGGCGGTAGGCGTGGTCGCGGCGGCCGGCTTCGTGATCGGCCAGGAGCTTTTCGACGGCGGCGCGCCGAAACAGTCCGCGATCGACTGAGCGGTTGTCGAGCAGCACGGCTCGAAGCTCGTGGCGAAGCGGGCCGCGAAACCAGCGGTCGATCGGCACGCCGAAGCCCATTTTGGCACGGGTGCGGATGGCTGGGGGGAGCAGGTCGGCGAACGCGCGTTTGAGGATGACCTTGGAGCGGCCGCGGCGAAGCCTGAGTTTGCGCTCGACGGGCATGGCCAGGGCGAGCTCGACCAGGCGGTGGTCGAGGAATGGGCTGCGGCATTCGAGCGAGTGGGCCATACTGGCCATGTCGACCTTGTGGAGCAGGTCGCCGGGCAGGTAGGTGAGGATGTCGGCGATCATGGCGCGAGTCAGGTCGTCGCGGAGCGGCGCAGCGTCCCAGGCGCGTTGGAGGATCGAGGCGGGGTCCGCGTCGGGGGCGGATTCGGCCTCGCGGGAGAGCAGGTCGAGCCATTCGGGCGAATAGAGGGCAAGCCGCGCGGACTCGTCGGTGAGTGTCATCCAGCGCAGGTAGCGCAGCGGGGCGGGGTCGTGGAGGCCTTCGAGCAGGCGACGCGCCGCGCGGAGCCGGGTTTTGGCCCGCGCCGAGGCAGGAATGGCCCGCGCCACGGCGGTTCCCAGGATCCGGCGAGCGCCGCCGGGCAGTCGGCCGAGCTGATTGGTCAAGGCCAGCGCGCGATAGCGGTCATAGCCGCCGAACAATTCGTCGCCAGCGTCGCCGGTCAGCGCGACGGTGACATGCTGGCGTGTCTGGCGGGCCACGAACCAGGTGGGCAAGGCCGAGCTGTCGGCGAATGGCTCGTCGAAGGCTCCGGCCAGGGCGGGCAGGGTTTCCCAGGCCCGAGGCTCGACTCGGAAGGCGTGGTGCTCGGTGCCCAGGTGGCGGGCTGCCAGTTCGGCGTAGCGCGATTCGTCGAAGCTGGGATCGTCGAATCCGATGGAGAAGGTTTTGACGGGCTGGTGGCTGTGCCGCTGCATCAGCCCGACGATGATCGTGGAGTCGATCCCGCCGGAGAGGAACGCTCCGAGGGGTACGTCGGCGACCATTTGCTCGCGGACGGCGTCGTCGAGGGTGGAGCGGAGCGCCTCGGCGTCGTCGGCCTCGGACCGGCGGAGTTCGACGTTCCAGTCGGGGGTCCAGTAGCGGTCGAGGCTCAGGCGGCCTTGCTGCCAGATGGCGTAGTGGGCGGGCGGGAGTTTATGAACCGTCTGGAGAATGGTCCGGGGATGGGGGACGTAGCCGTAGGCGAGGTAGTGATCGAGGGCGATCGGATCGAGCCGGCGCGGCACGTCGGCTTCGGGGAGGGCCAGCAGAGCCTTCAGCTCGCTGGCGAAGAGGATGCGGTCGGGTTCGACCCGGTAGAGCAGGGGCTTCTGGCCTAGGCGGTCGCGGGCCAGCAGGAGCCGCCGCCGCGCCGCGTCCCAAATGGCCAGGGCGAACATGCCGCGGAGCAGAGGAAGCATCTGCTCGCGCAGGTCTTCGTAGAGGTGGACCAGGACTTCGGTATCGCCGGAGGAACGGAGCGAGTGACCGCGAGCTTCGAGGCGGCGTCGTAGCTCGGGGAAGTTGTAGATTTCGCCGTTGAAGACGACCTGGACCGAGCCATCCTCGTTGGCCAGCGGCTGATGCCCGCCGGCCAGGTCGAGGATCGAGAGCCGCCGGAAGCCGAGTGCGGCGTGGGTGTCGCGGTAGGTGCCGGCGTCGTCGGGTCCACGAGGGCGAAGCGTCTCCATCATGCGGCCGAGGGCCGCATCCTCAAGGGGACGCCCGGAATCGGTCCAGGCCGCGCCACAGATGCCGCACATCGCTCGTTCCGGGCGTCCTGACGGGAAAGAGACTTTAGGATTCGGGGGCGAGGAAGATCTGGACCTCGGCGATCCGCCAGAAGCCGCCCTCCCGGACCCGCAACTGGGTGAAGGGGAAGCGGTGCATGCCGTTGGAGTCGGTCAGGACGAGGGTTCCGCTGATTTCGAGGATCTCGGGACCGAGCAGCCGCGCGTACTCCACGCGGTTGACGGCCGAGATTGGGTCGGGAGTTTGGAAGAGGTCCTTGTAGGCTTCGAGGACGGCCGAGCGGCCTTCGCGGACGTCGCGTTTCAGGCCGCCGGCCGCTTCGTCGCGGGAGATCAGGACGATTCGGCCGCTGTCGATGTAGGTGTCGGCCAGACCCTGGGCGTCTTTAGCAGCGAACAGCTTGGCACCGGTCGTGGTCACTTCCTGGGCGATCCGCATGGCTTCGTCGTCGCCCGAAGCGGTCGGGGCCGGCGCGGACGGGCTGGCCGGCGGGGCGGCCAGCAGCAGGCTGAGCACAATCTGAGTGGCGAAGGTCGGACTGAACATGGTTGGCTGCCTCCTCAAAGTGGAGCGGAGCCGCAGGCTCCCGTTGTTGCATCCCTGGAGTTGGGTTCTGAAGATGGCTCGACCCGGAGCCGTATCGGGCGAACCGGTGAGCCAAGTCGAAGGAAGATTCGTCAATGTCTAGTGTACCGAAGCCGGAGGTTCCTTGGGGTCTGGATTGCCGACTCGAGCTGGCCTGGCCGGATGAGTGGCCAGCGCCGGCCGTTGGGGCGCCTGATCTTTCCGGGGGGTTTGATTCCAGCGCCTATCCGGATCGACTGCGGGAGGCGCTCGACTCGCCGCTCGAAGGCCAGCGGCTCGAACAGCTTGCCCGACCCGGTTGCCGGGTGGCGATTGTGGTCGACGATCCGTCGCGCTGGACTCCGGTGCGGGAGGCGTTGCCGGTTGTTCTGGAACGGCTGCACAGGGCAGGGGTGGCGCCTGGGGACGTGTCGGTCTGCGTGGGAGTGGGACGCCACCAGGCTCTGGATCAGGCCGGGCTGCGGCGACGGCTCGGCGATGAGGTCGTCGACCGCTACGCCAGCTACAGTCCGCCGGTGGATGATCTCAGCCAGTACGTGGATCGGGGGACGACGCCAGAGGGAGTGCCGGTACGGGTATTTCGGGCGGTGGCCGAGGCCGACCTGAGGGTCCTGATCGGCTCGGTTCTGCCGCACATGCAAGCCGGCTTTGGAGGCGGCTACAAACTGGTGTTTCCGGGGTGCAGCCACCGGAGCACGCTGGGCGCGCTGCACCGGCAGGGGCTGGGCCACGGCCCGGAGGCTGCGGCCCGGCTGCTGGGCAGCGACCCGGCCAGCAACCCGATGCGTCGCGCCATTCGTCACGCCGCGGGGTGCCTCGGTGGGGCGTTTTATTCGATCAGCCACGTGCTTGGCCCACCTGGGCGGATCCTGGCCATCGCGGCCGGTCCGGTCGAGCCGGTCCAAGAACGGCTCTCGGACGAAGTGCGGAGGCGGTTTTGCATTCAACCAGGCCTGCCGGCGGACATGGTCGTGGTGGGCAACCACCCGTGGCCGGGCGATCCGATGCAAAGTTTTAAGGTTTTGCTCAACCATCGCGCGGCGGCTGGGACCGACGGCGTCCTGGTGGGCTTGTTCTGGACCGATCCTGACGAGATTGACCGTTCGTTTCCGCTGGGCGCTCTCCGGCTGATCGCGGCCACTGGCGGCATCGGCGGTTGGATGATCCGGCGGGGGTTGCGAACCGCCGATCGGCTTGGCTCGGTGCTGCCGAGTGGGAGCCGATTCATGCTCCGGTGGGCGCGTGAGCTTGTCGCCGACCGGCCGGTGCTGGTCTACGCCCCGGTGCTGTCGGAACGGTTGGGTCGGAGGCTGGGACCTGTGCATCTGTGCGGAGATCTGCCGACACTGTGGCGGACGGCCCGCAGCCGGCTCGGCCGCGATCCCCGTCAGATCGCCCTTTTTCCCTCCGGTGGTTTGACTTACGTTCCGACAATAGGAGCAGCAAGCTGAATCGTTACGTTTTTCGTGATCGTTTTTCTCAATGCAGATTATCCATCTTGTATACTCGAAAGGTGGCTTCAACGGTCCGAGGTCCGGGCTGTGGGGAAACCGTTGCGAGGGCAAGCTCTGGGGAGCAACCGATCGATGCGTGGCATGATGCGATTCATTGGCGTGGCCCTGGGGGTCATGGGGCTGAGCGGAGGATGGGCGAAGGCGTGCCCGACGTGCCATCAGACGCCGTGCGTCAAGGTGGTGGAGCCGGCTTACGAGTGCGTGACGGAATTGGTTCCCTACACGGTGATGAAGCAACGGGTGCGGGTGGAGCGGGTGCCGGTCCAGGAGACCGTCATGGTCAAGGAGCCGATCACCCAACTGGTGGAGCGGCAGCGGGTTGTGTGTCGTCCGGTCTATGAGACCTCGTACGTTCAGCGGCAGCGGGTCGTGTGCCGGCCGGTTTATGACACGACGTATGTGACGCAGCAGGAGGTCGTGTGCCGGCCGGTGCAAGAGACGCGGCTGGTTTCCGAGTGCGTGATGGAGCCGTATACGCGGACGATGGTGGTACCGGCGTATGCGCGGACGGGAGGCTGTGGACTGGGGCTGCTTTGCGGCAAGCGGCATCATGGCCGATGTGGCGGGCTGACGCCGGCTGGGTGCGTGGAGGTGGTGCAGACCTGCTATCGTCCGACCGTGGTGAGCCGCGAGGTGGTCGAGACCCGTATGGTTCAGGAGGTTGTGACGCGTCAGGTTCCGGTCCGCACGATGCGGATGGTCCAGGAGGTCGTCACGGAGAATGTTCCCGTGACGCATTGTCGGATGGTGCGCGAGGTGGTCGTGGATCGGGTTCCGGTGGTGTGCGGCTACCGGTGCGTGCCGAAGGTTGTGACGCGGTACGTCAAGCGTAAGGTCTGCGAGACGGTACCGGTGACTCGGTACAAGAAGGTCAAGCGGATGGTTCCGGTGTGCGCGACGCCGGTGGGGGTTGGCCCGATGATCGCGGCGGCGGCCTTAGGCAGCCTTCCCAGCGAGCAAGCGGCGCCGAGTTCGCAAGCGTTACCGCCCTCCGAGCAGCACTGACCGCGCCGTTGGAAGAACCTGGGCCGCCCCGTCCTCCGAAGAAGCAGGAGGGTGGGGCGGTGGTTCGTCTTGGGCTAGACTGAAGCCGGGCGGAGTGGTGCCCGGGAGACGTTGGGGTCATGCAGCCGCGGCTTAGGTTCTGGATCCGAGCCCGGGACTGGTTGCTGGTGGTGGTTGCGGTCGCCGTGCTGGCGATTTTGTATTCGCACTGGCGGGGGGAGCAGGCGCCGCCGCCGGTTCGGTTGACGATCACGGCCGGTCGACTCGGCTCGGAGCGTGGGCGGTTGTTGAGGGCGTTGGTGGCGGAGTGTCGACTGCGTGGTCTGTATCTCGACGTGGTGGAGACCCGGGGGTCGGAAGACGCGCTGCTGGTGCTGGCCGAACCGGGGTCCAGGCTGGACCTGGCGCTGGTTCAGGGAGGGCTGGAGGTGGAGGCGGATCACCACGCCCGGCTGCGTCAGGTGATGAGCTTGCAGGATGAGGGGTTGCACTTGATTGTTCGGGGTGAGGAGCTAGCGCGTCGGGTCGAGGCCGACGGGTTGGACGTGCTCCGAGGTCGCTCGATTGCCGTCGGAGTCGACGGCTCAGGCACGGCTCGGATGGCGCGGGAGGTTTTGTCGTTTGCCGGACTGACTCGCGACGATTACGAGGAGCGGACGCTCGATGCATCGGATCTGGTCGAGATGCCGGCCGATCAATTGCCGGATGCCTCGTTCCAGGTCGCGTTGCTGCCTGCGCGGGCGATCACGCGGTTGGTCGACGAACGCGGCTACCGCCTGGTTTCGCTGCCGTTCGCGGACGCGTTTATGCTCTGGCGGCCACCGCCCCGGGTGTACAAGGGGGTGATTCATCGCAATGTGCGGTCGATGGTGATTCCGGCGTTGACGTATGACCGGGATCCGCCGGTGCCGGATCGGCCTCTGACGACGCTCTCGACTCGGACGCTGCTGGTCGCGCGGGCGGATTTGTCCTCGGATGTGGTCGAGCGGCTGCTGGAAGTGGTTTTGGAATCGCCGTTTGCGCGATATGACGAGCCGCCGCTCGAGGTGTCGCGGCTGTGGGACGTGCCGGAGCTGGACTGGCATCCGGGGGCGGTGGCGTTCCGGAATCGCAACCGCCCGTTGATTGCGGAGGAATTTCTGGATTTGCTCGAGAAAGAGTTCAGCATCGCGGGGGCGGTGCTGGGAGCGGGTTTTGTGATCTGGCAGTGGATTCAGAAGCGGATACGCCGAGTCCGGGATGAAGGATTTGATCACTACATGCATAAGGTCGCGGAGATCGAGCGGGCGGCGCTGGATCTGGGGTCGTCAGCGGAACCAAACATGCCGCGCTTGATCCAGCTCCAGCAGGAACTGGCCCGCCTGAAGACAGAGGCCGTCGAACGGTTGGTGGCTTCGGAGACCGAGAGCGTCGAGTTCTTGACGGCGTTTCTGATGCAGATCAACGACGCGCGGGAGAATCTGAACGGGCTGATGATTCGGCACAGTCGGGAAACTCTCGAAGCGCAGGCGCTTCCGGAGGAGCGGCCTATTCAGGTCGGCTGGAGCAACGCCGCGGTACGGACGCACGGCGAAGGGCGCTCGGCGGGTTCGGCGGGGGCCGAGCCGCCTGACGCCGGTTTCCTCGCGTCGTAGCGACTGTCCGAGGGTGGAATCGACCAGGGCCGGGCAGCCGATGGAGGGTCGTTCACGGAGGGTGACCGGCGCTAATGGGTTGTGCGGATCAGGCGTCCGGTCCCGGGTGTCTTGCCGAGGGCGCAGCGCCGATCGACAGTGGTGGCTGAAGCGGGCTAAGATCGACACGGATTTGTCGAAGCAAGCCCGGGGCAAGTGATGCGGAGCATCTGGAATGAGCCATCCCGAGGCGAACTGTGTCTTTTGCAAGATTGTCGCGGGGACGCTGCCCGCGGCGCGGGTGTTGGAAACGGGTGAGGTGCTGGCCTTTTTGGACATTGGCCCGCTTGCGCCGGGGCACACGCTGGTGATTCCCAAGGCCCATTACACCAATCTACCAACGCTGCCTGATGAGGTCGCCGCTGCCCTGGGCGCGGTGCTGCCGCGGGTTTGTCGAGCGGTCGTGGCAGCGACGGGTGCCGAAGGGCTAAACGTGCTGAGCAACACGGGTGCAGTGGCGGGTCAATCGGTTGAGCATGTTCACTGGCACGTGATTCCCCGCCGGTTTCAGGATGGGATCGCCTGGCCGTGGCGTCCCCTGACCTACGCCGATGGCGAACTGGAGGCCATGCGGCGGCGGATCGCGTGCGAACTGAGCGGCTGAGCGATCGTCAGAGTCGGCGATTCAAGTTGGGGGGCGTGGCGGATCGATAGAACTCGCTGTGCGGACGGGACCCGCCCCCGTTGCCTCTTTGCGAACCAGTCGGTTGATGAACGATTTTGAGCAGCGAATCAGTCAGGACCGACGTTGTCGGTGGCTGCCGGTCCTGGTTGCATTATGGGCGGGCTGCGTTTGGATTCCCGGAGTCTCGGCCCAACAGACGATTGTCAACGTTCCCTCGGATGCCCAGACGCCGCGGGGACGGAGTTTTTTCCTTCATGAAACCCAGATTTTGCCGGGTAAGGGGCGTGAGATTTTCCAGACAACGAACTTTTACACATATGGACTGACCGATCATACGGAGTTAGCGCTGACGCTTTACAACGTCGATAGTGCGGGCTCGCCATTGATGGCGCTGGGGTTTGGGTTCAAGTCGGCCTTTGACGTTTTTGAGGAGGCCTTGCCGGAGGTTCGGCCGCGCTGGACGGTCGGCCACATGACGCCGATTTCCCTTCAGCCTGGGTCTGAGGCGTTGGGATACTTCACCTACACGCACATGACGTTTGAGATTCCGCGTACCGATCTGAGGCTGCTCGGGGGGGTGGCCTGGGGATCGCGTAATCTGTTTGGGTCGAGCGAAACCAGCGCGCTGGCCGGCGCGGAACTGCCCCTGACCAAGCACCTGTCGTTTACGGGTGAATGGTTTTCGGGCCATCACCAGCTTGCGGCCTTGATCCCCGGTTTGACTTACCACCGGGGGGACCTGATCGTCGTCGTCGGTTATAAGATCCCCAACGACTTTGACATGGAGGAATCCGGTCTGGTCGCGGAACTTGGGGTCTTCTTCGGAGGTGAGAAAGGAAGAACGCCGGAGTCGATCGAGGAGGAAGAAGAGCGGCGGCGTGGTCCGCAGCCGCACTATGGGACGCGACCGCCTCGGCCGGGCCGGGGTTTGCGCACTCTGTTCGGCTTCTGACGGACAGATCTTGGTTCGAGATCCGTTCCCTGGCGGATAGATTGGCGGCTGGGTGGAAGATGCGAGGCTGCGCTGGTTGCGGACTCGAGGCAGCCTTTGATGATTGGCGGCGGTGCGGATAGACTCACGTTTCACACATGCGGGCCGAAGGGTGCGGGAGTTGCCTGAGACATGCCGCCGCTGAAATGTCTGATGGTGTACCGGGCTGGTAATCAGTGGTTTGGGTCGGAGGTGGAGTGGGCGCGATCGGGCAGCGGGTGGTATCGCCAGACGGTGGGGGTGCCGATTCCGCAGACGGTTTCGGAGATTGAGCGGTTCGCCGCCGAGAACGGGTATCGGATCGAGTGGCAGGATGACCCCTCGGCCGGGCAGGCAACGGCCGAGGATGCCGCTGGGACGTCGCCGGTTCCGGAGGCGGAAACGGGAACCAGTGTCTCGACCTGGTAGGTCTGGAGAGCGTTGACTTGGGTAGGGCCATGGCTATGCCGGATTGGGCTCGATGGTTCGCCGAGGCGCTGTCGTACGAGGTGTTTCTTGATCGTTACGCCACGCCGGAGCAACGGCGGCGGTGGGATGCGATGCACGCCCGCATCGTTCTGACTCCCGAGCAGAAGGCGCTGCTCGGTGGGTTTGTGCGGCGGATGCCGGTCTTTGTGCTCAATGGGGCCTGGTGTGGCGACTGCATCAACCAGGTGCCGATCTTCGATCATTTCGACCGAGCCGCTCCGGCCTTCGAGGTGCGTTACTTCGACCGGGATGCCCAGCCCGAACTTCGCGAGGCGCTCAAGATCAATGGCGGGCATCGGGTGCCGGTGGTCGTCTTTTTGAGCGAGGATTTTCAGGAGGTGGCTCGCTACGGTGATCGGACGATTAGCACTTACCGCCGGATGGCCGCGACGCAGCTTGGCCCCAGTTGTCCGACGGGGTTGGTGGCTCCCGAGGATCGTCTGCTGGGCGCGGTGATTGCCGAGTGGCTGGTCGAATTTGAGCGGGCGCAGCTCCTGCTGCGGCTTTCAGCCCGGCTGCGGGAGCTGCACGGGGATTGATCGGCCTCCGGGTTTGGGGTGGGCCGCGGGGCTGCTGCGTGCGGGGCTAATCGACCGCTACTGCGTCCGCCGCGGCCGTGTCGGGAGCGTTGGCCTGAGATGGGCGGCCAGGGAGGCCGTTGACGGGGGGTGTCGCCCGCTCTTGATGCTGCGGAGCTGGGCGTCGGCTTAAGTGAGATGGCGGGGAAGCATAGGTTGGTTTGCCGCGGCGGAAGTTAGCCGCGGCATGCTGTCCAGGATGAGCCTCGGAGGGAACGGCGTGCGGGTTGGCGGGAGTAGAGCCGCAAGTTGTGGCGTTTGCCCACCAGCCGGGAGGCTCCGGACTCCCGCAGGGAATAGGCCACGCGTTGGGCAAAGCCGAGCGGGCGACCCAGTGCGGCCGCGAGGTCGCGGGTGGTGAAGGGGTCTGGGAGGTTGACCGCCAGCAGCGACCAAAGATCGTCGGGACACTCGACGGTCCGAGCGGTGAGGACGTCGACCAGGACGCGATCGAGTACCCGATATCCCGGCCAGCGGCGACGAGCGACGCGATGTTCGTCGATGGCGACGCCAAGGATCTCCAGGCAGGCGGGGCTGCGACGCATCAGTCCAGCCAGGCCGGGCAGGTCGTCGAAGACGTTCAGGAGAGCGCCGCGCCAGGGGCTGCGGCGGGTGTCCAGGATCGGCCCTTGGGGTGATTGAAGGCGTACGATCCGGCGGGTCAGGACCACAGGCTTGACGACTCGGACCCGGTGTCCGCTGGCCAGGAGCCGCGTGAGCTTGCTCTTCAACGGACCGAGCGGTCCCGATTGAACCTCGATGAGTTGGCCGTCTGGGCTGATGGCATCGACGCGTAGGCCGCCGATGGTCACCTCGCAGCGTCCCGCGGGACCACCGGCGTAATGCTGCTTGAGCTGGCGGTGGAGCGAGGTCTCCATGACTCGGCTGTGCCCCTCCTGGGCGAGCGGATGCCTAGCCGACGTCGGCCAGCGGCGTTTGGCCTGGCTCAACCTCGCCGGGGTGGTCGTGGACGCCGAGTTCGTCGATTGTGGCTAGGGCAAAGAAGTCCAGGCTGCGGGCGCGGAAGGTTTCGGCGGCGCCTTCGAGCCGATCCAGCACGGCGATGACACACGCGACCCGGCAACCGATGGCCTCGACGGCCTCGACGGCTTTGAGTGACGAGCCGCCGGTCGTGGCCACATCGTCGACGATGGCCACCACCATGCCCGGTTCGAGCGGGCCTTCGACCAGCCGTCCCGTTCCGTGGGCCTTGGATTCCTTGCGAACCAGAAAGCCGCGCAGGCCCTCCCGCTGGCGTGCTGGGGCGAGGGCCAGGACGGCCCCGACGATCGGGTCGGCTCCCAGGGTCAGCCCGCCGATGGCCTCCACTTCAGGGCGGCTGCGGAGGATGTCGAGAATCCCCTCGCCGATCAATCGAGCGCCTTCGGCCGAGAGCGTCACACGACGTCCATCGACGTAAAAGTGGGAAGTCTTGCCGCTGGCCAGCAGGAATTGGCCGAATCGGAGGGCGTCGCGCTTCAGGAGGGAGATCAAACGGTCGCGATCGAAGAGACCGGCCATACGTTCTGGTTCCACACGAAGGCTTGTCGGATCCGGCTGGATTGGGGCGACGCCAGGCCGGTTCGACGACGACCCGAAGTCTGAATGCTAGCCTAACGCCGACGATTCCCGCCGACCAGCCCGAGTCAGGGACTGGGATCGAAAAAAATCGTTCAAAACGATCTCGTATTTATCATGTCGCAATATATTGCAGCTAAACATTTTATGGATTGTCAGCGAGAGCTTGGGGTCGATTCGCGGGGAAAAGATTGGCCAGGACGAGGGCGGTTTGCTAGAATCAAATCGTTCAAATCGTTCACGGGTTGAACTCAGGTTGTCGCGGCGGTTGAGAGTCAGATGGCTGTCGAACGGACCATGCTGCTGAAGGTCAGTCAGGTGGCGAGCCTGCTCGGCCTGAGTGTGAGCACGGTCAAGCGACTTTCGGACGATGGGATTCTTCCGGCGGTGCGGACGGCGGGCCGGCATCGTCTCTATGACCCGGAAGTGGTGCTGGCTTATGCGCGGGAGCAGGGGTTGCCGGTTGGGCCGATTGAGCGGTATCTGGCCGAGCTGCAACGGGTTGATTGGCCGCTGGTTCAAAGTGGTCAGCAGCGGGTCACCCCCGAGATGGTCGATAGTTTTGAGCGGGCGTTGCGGCGGGGTCGGCATGATGAAGCCAAGGCGCTGGGCTATCGGGTTTACGAGGAGTGCGGTGGTGGGTTGGCGTTGGGAGATGAATTGATCCGCCCGGCGATGGAGCGTGTCGGCGATGCCTGGAGTGTGGGAGATCTGGATGTTTTTCAGGAGCACCGCGCGACGCGTTTGGTCGAGCATCTGCTGATCGACTTGAACTGGCGGATGCAGCAAGTCAATGCACGGCGAGGGGTACGAGGTCCGCTCGCGATCGGGGCTGCGCCTGAGGACGACCCGTATACGTTGCCGGGGTTGCTCTGCGAGTTGGTTTTGCGGGAGCAGGGCTGGGAGGTGATGAATCTGGGGTCGAATCTGCCGCTGGGTTCGCTGAGTCGCGCCGTCGATGCTCATCGTCCCCGGCTGGCGTGGCTGAGTGTCAGCCACCTGGAGAATCCCCGGGCGTTTCTGGAGGACTATCGCCGCTTTTACCCGACGGCCGAGCGTCATGGGACCGCCGTGATTTTGGGCGGCAAAGCGCTGGAGGCGGGCCTGCGGGCTCAGCTTCGCTGTGCGAGCTTTGGGGAGCGGCTGGCTCAATTGGTTGATTTGGCGCGGTTGCTGGCTCCGCCACCGCCTTCCGCGGCCGATCCCGCGAATCGTGCGGACTGAGTGTTGAGGGCTTCACACGTCGCCGATCTCTGGAAAGGGAAGCTCATGGCCACCAAGACGTTGCGAACTCGCGATCGCGACCATGCGATTCTGGCCGAGATGATGTCGAGCCGGCTCTTGAAGCCCCAGGAGGAGCGGGCGTTGCTGATTGAGCTGTCCAAATGCCGACGGATTCTTTCCGAAGCTTTGGCGAAGGTCCCCGGATATGAGGGGGGACGGGGCGGGGATACGCCGCAGGCGCTGAGCCAGTCGATCAGCGAGTTTTATGCCCGGCTGTCGCAAGAATCGAGCGCTCAGGCGAGGCTCGGGGCAGTCTTTCGTCGTTACAACGAGATCCGGAGCCGGCTGGCGATGGCCAACATGCGGTTGGTGGCGCACGTGGCCAAGCGTTTTCGGGACCGGGGCATTTCCTACAACGACCTGCTCCAGGAGGGTTTTTTGGGGCTGCTCGAGGCGATCGACCGGTTTGATCTGTCGCACGACACTAAGCTGGCGACCTATGCGACTTGGTGGATCCGGCAGGCGATTCAGCGCGCGGTGGCGGCTGGAGCCTATCCGGTCCGCCTCAGTCCCCGCCATCTTCGTCAGCTTGCACAGAATCAGGCGGAGCTGGACGCCATGGCAGCGTCGGAGCCGGCCGATGGCGACGCCGAAACCGAAGAAGCCCGAGGCGTCTCTTCCGAGGTCATTCAGCGGATCCATACGGCCACCCGACCGACGCTGTCCCTGGACGCTGAGCTTTCGCATGAGTCGGATTTCAACCTTCTGGACGTGATGGGTGAGCGCGACACGGATCAGACGGCGGAGATCGACCTGGATGAGACGATCACCCGGCTGTTGGCGTCGCTGCGGCCCCGCGAGCAGGAAGTCATCACGCTCCGGTTTGGGCTGCGGGGCGAGCCGCGGCTGTCGCTTAGCCAGGTCGGTAAGGTGATGGAAGTCTCCAAGGAGCGGGTTCGTCAGATCCAGGATCGCGCTTTGGAGAAGCTCCGTACGGTCGCTCGGGACAGCGGGTTGATCGACGTCCTGCCGTTGGACTCGTAGGTGTTCCCCGGCGCTTTTTTTTGGAATGAGGAAAGAGCCAGCGGAGAGCCGAACCAGATAGAAGCGGCGGATCCAGTGACCAGTACGGACGCGGGTCCCTGGGATCAATAAGCTGCTTCGATGGGTCGGCGATGGGTAACGGACCGGCGGATCACCGGCGGTATCGACCTCGGGCGGACGTGGATCCGATCGGTCCGTTCCTGCACTACTTGATGGCTGAGTGTGGGGTCTCGCCCCACACGCTGGCGGCCTATCGTTCAGACCTGATGCGGTTTGCCCGTTGGCGACGAGAGTCAGGCGCAGGTCTGCTGGGACGGATTGATGCGGACGGGTTGGGTCGCTACCTCGACTCGCTGGCGGCCGAGGGATTGGCACCGGCGACGATCAGCAGGCACCTGGCTAGTCTTTCGACGTTTTATCGATACTTGGTCCTCGAGGGGCGTGCGCGAGAGAATCTGGCCCGGGTCTTGGAGCCACCGACGCTCTGGGATCGGCTGCCGATGGTGCTCGGCCCCGAGGCGGTGACCCGGCTGCTTGAGTCGCCCGACCCGGCTGAGCCAGACGGGCGGCTCCATCGCGCCCTCTTGGAGGTCTTGTACGCCACGGGGTGCCGGGCGTCCGAGGTGGTCGGGCTGGAGCTGTCGGACCTTGACCTCGACCGGGGTACGCTCCGGTGCATTGGGAAGGGGAATAAGCAGCGGGTGGTTCCGTTTGGTCAGCGCGCGCGGGAGGCGTTGATCGCCTATTTGGAGAAGGATCGACCGGTGCGGTGGCGTGCGGGGGTGTCTGGCGAGGCGGTCTTTTTGGGTCGCCGCGGGCGTCCCGTCTCCCGAGTGGGGCTGTGGCGGGCCGTCACCCGACAGGCGCGGCGCGCGGGGTTGGCCGGGAAGGTCAGTCCGCACACCCTCAGGCACAGCTTTGCGACCCACATGCTAGCCGGTGGAGCGGACCTGCGGGTCGTGCAGGAGTTATTGGGCCACGCCTCAATTGCGACTACCCAGATTTATACTCGGGTTGAGGTGAGTCGGTTAGTCGAGGTCCATCGACGGTTTCATCCCCGGGGGCGGCCGGGCGCCGCCTGAGAGAACCAGCCGCGCCGTTCACGTGAGAATGCCCTCAAGCCGGGACTGGATCGAGGCCCGATAGCCCCGGGGATCGGTCCCTTTCGGACTAGCGATGCCGATCCCCGTGCAGGCGGCCAGTGGAACGATCCGGACGATGCCGCGCTCCTGGTCAGCGAGCAGCGCCACTCGGGTCGACCCGATCAGCGCCGTTTCTTCCCAGTGGCAGCGGCTGGCGGTGCCATCGGGCAGGTAGAGCATGACTTCTGGGAGCCCGGCGTCGCGTAGGCCTTCCCAGAGCCGTTCGATCATTTCGTTCATGGACGTGGCCGTTCGATGCTAGGGTCACTGATCCGATCGCGCCCCCTTTCCAGGGAGTCTAGAACATGGGAGGAGACGGACGCTGGGGGGGCGGTGGATCGAGGAAATCGCGGCGATGTCAATCCCGATTGCGTTATTGGCGGCGTGGGCGAGTTCCTGGTTTATGACCGGGCTGATCTGGTTCGTGCAGGTGGTTCACTATCCTCTCTTTGCGGAGGTCGACCCCGAGCGGTTTCCGGTCTATCATGCGGCCCATACGCGCTGGACGACCTGGGTGGTTGCCCTCCCGATGCTGGTGGAGTTGGCGGCGGCGGGCTGGCTGGTGGTGCGGCCCGAGCCGGGCTTTCCCGTCGTGATCTCGTGGCTGGGCTTCGGGCTGGTGCTGGCCGTCTGGGGGTGTACGTCGTTGATCCAGGTTCCGCTCCATGCTTGCCTGGCCAGGGGGTTTGACGCCCGCTGCCACGCCATGCTGGTCGCCTCGAATTGGTGCCGCACGGGGCTTTGGACGTGCCATGCGCTGGTGGCGAGCTGGCAGTGGGTGGCCTGGGTAGGAGCGACTCGAGGGGGCGGAGTGGGCCAACCCTAGGGTCGAGGGGCTACCGGCCGCGCCCAGGGATTGATCACGAGACCGTGACCGATCACCATCCCGATCAAGATTAGCCCGGAGATGAAGACCAGCGATGCGACCATCCGAGGCGAGATCCGAGCTGGCATGAACACGTCGCGAAGCAACAGCCGGCGATTGCGTTCGTAGTGCCAGGCGGCCCAGCCGGCCACGATCGTCCCGACCCCGAGAAAGACAACCCCGGCCAGGACGAACTCGCCGGCCGGCTCCAACCGACTGGGAGCTGGCGTGGCTGGAGATTGAACCAGGCTGGGCAGTTCTCGAAGGAACAGTCCGACGCGTGCCAGGACGAAGCCAAATCCGAGGGTGGCCAGAGCTGTCCGTATCCAGGCCAGAAACGTCCGCTCGTTGGCCAAATGATCGCGCACGCGTTCGGAGGCGACCGGAGGGGTGCCCGCCTCGATCGGGCTCCGTTGGGGGAATTCGGGATTCATGTAACTGTTCGGATCGAATATGGTTATGCCGAATCGACGAAAAAAATTCCCGATCCGTGTCGCGGTTGGGATTGGTTTACGGTTCTCGAAATGTCGTTTGGTTCCTTCGAGGTGACCTCGAACGAAGCGACGACCGAACTCCTGTCTCTGAGCCGGGAATCCTCCCGGCTACTCATCTCCCCGAAGAACGGCTGCGATCGGACTGGAGGGCGTCAGCATACCGCTAGTGTTGCGCCTTCTAGGTGTCTGCGAGCACATTGGAGAACTAGGCCATGTTCACCCGTCGCAGGAATCGTCCGAGCTTCTGCCCCACCTGGGATTGCTTCGAACAACGGATTGCGCCAGTGAGCATTGCGTATAAGTATCCACCGATTACGGTCGACACTTCGCTGTTGACGACGTCTCCGGTCGTGACGAGCACGAGCACGGGCGGAAGCGAGCTGCTGTCGACGTCGCCGGTCTGCACTCACGAGTGAGCTGAGTCGAAGCGGTCAAGCCGGTCGAATGGTATGGGCTGGTCCGGGGGACTCATGCCCTGATATTGTTCGACGTCGGACCGCAGTTTGATCGCTTGGATTTGGAATTTGTCGATTAGAGATCGGTCGAGGAGGTCGAGGCTGACAGGTGTGTCGGCGAGGGTTCGCAGGAGTCGATCGAGTTGATCCAACTCGGCGATGGCCTGGACGCGAGCGGCTTCTCCCTTTATCGACTCGCCGTGGATTAAGAGCAAGCGTGCCAATTGGGCATGGGCCGAGGCTGACGAGTAGAGCAGCCGGACGCGGCGGAAGCTATCGAGAAACGCCTGATCGCGGCGGGCTTGCTCGAGATCGTTGATGGCCGCCCGAAATTGGCGAATTGCCTGATCGTGACGAGCGGTTTGCTCGAAGAGCATCCCCTGGAGGACGAGCATCACTCCACGATTCAGGAACGCCTCGGCGCGATATTTGGGACGAATATCGGTACGCTGTTGAATGATCTGGAGAGCGCGGTTGTAGTGAGCCAACGGCCGCTCGAGTCGTTCCTGGTCCGACCAGTTCGGGTCCGGGTAGGTCTGGTCGATGTGTGCGAGGTTGAGAAAGGCCGAGTAGTCCGTGGGATCGGCTGCGGCGTCCCGCTCGAAGAGTTCTCGGATCTGTTTAAGCCGAGCCTTACGGACGGGATCTTTGAGGACGTTGAGGGAGTCTTTCTCGTTTTCGTCGAGCCAGCGTTCGGCCAGCTTACGCTCCGCCTGCGAGTTTTGAGCGATTGCTGAAGCGATCACTTGGACACTCTGGGCGACGCGCAGGTCGGCAGCACGGATCGACTGAAACGCCAGAACGCCGACGCCCGCGAGGCCGATCATCAGAATTGAGGCCGCCAGACGAACCCGATTACGCCAAAGATGGTTTTTGAGGCGTTCGGCCCAGTCCGGGTTGCTCGCCCAACGGAGCGGACACCGACTCAGGTAGCGTTCCAGGTCTTCGGCGAGGGTTTCGGCGGAGGGGTAGCGGTCGGCGATTGAGTGGGCGGTGCAGCGGGCAACAATAGCGGCCAGGGCGTGGGGGACCGCTGGATTGTCGAGCCGGGTGGAGCGATGCGGCCGGGCTCTCAGGTCGAGCAGGTCGTTGATGAGCCGCGGGGTTGAGACGCCTCCAGAGGGAGGACAAGGCGGCCGTTGAGCGGTGAGGAGCTCGCGGAGGACCAGTCCCAGCGAATACACGTCGGCTGGGGGACCGACTTCCTTCCAGCGGGTCGGATCCAGGAAGGCGTGCAGTTGCTCGGGAGCCATGTAGGGGAGGGTGCCGCCCTGGAGAGCTTTTTGGGCGTTGGCCGGATCGTCCTGGTCGGTGTCGGCCAAATTGAAGTCGAGCAGTTGAGGTCCGGCCGTGGTCAACAGGATGTTTGCCGGCTTGATGTCGCGGTGGAGGACGCCCCGGTTATGGGCATAGGCCAGGGCACGGGCGACAACCAAGGTGATCCAGGCGGCGGCGTCGGAGTGGCTGCCACGCGTGGGAAACCCGCGCCAGCCGGCACGATGGCTTGGGTCAGGCTCGGTTTCGTCGGTCGGATGCTGGATGGCTTTCCAGAAGGCGATGGCCCGGGCGTGAGGGGCTAAGGGGTCGATGCGTTTCAGGATCCGATCCAGAGGCAAGCCAGCGCGGTACGGCATGCACAGTCCGCGGAGGCCGGTCTCGGGATCGTGCTCGATGGACCAGATGGGGATGATATGGTCGTGGTCGAGGCGACCGAGGATGGCCGGCTCGCGGCCGGTCGAGGCGGTGATCTTGAGGGCGACGCGACGGTGGCCGACCTCGGGCTGCTCGGCCAGATAGACCCGCGAGGTTCCGCCTTCTCCCAGCAGATCACGGAGCACGTAGCGACCGGCGAAGGTCTCGCCGGGGATGGGATAGCGGGGAAGGGGCTGGGGTTGGAGAACCGAGCTGAGCAGCCGGTGGTAGCGGAGTTGAGAGGCGAGCGAGTCGCGCCAGGCGTCGTAACGCCGGCAGAATTCCTCGGGCGCGGGGGCGGCGTCGTGTTCTTCGCGGAGGCAATATTCCTCGTAGATCAGGCTTACCGCGCGGTCGCGGTCGGCAGCCAGCTCGGGATAGCGGTCCAGGTATTCGGCCGCGCTGGGCCGTTCGCCTTGTTCGTATCGGCGGGCGAGTTCGTCCTTGAGCTTACGGGTCAGTTCTACCAGGGCCGAGTTGGCGCCCGGCAGCGGGGGAAAATGACTGCTGGGATGCCCGAAACCGACCCAGGGCGGGTGGACTGGGGCTGTGCCGTGGAGAGCCTGCCGATCGGGTCGGGCGATTGGGCTCATGCCGCAGAGCCTCCCCCGTGCCGTCTCCAGTGCCGTTCCAAGCTCTGCAGGAGTCGCTGAACCTTGCGGACATGCCAACCGACGCGTTCGGCGATTTCCTCGGTCGAATAGCCGTGGCCGCGGAGTTCGACGACCATGCGTTCATCAGGATCGAGTCGAGCGAGCAGTTGCTGACGGGTTTCATCGGCGGCAACGACCTGGCTGGCGGTCGGCTCGTCGGATGTCGGCTCCCAAAAGTGCTGTCCCTCCCGCTCGAAGGAGGTCAGGGGCTGCTCGCGGGTACAGTCGCGCTTCCGGGTATGGTGACGGCGGGAGGCGTCCTTGAGCTTGCAGTCGGCCTCCTTGAGAAGGAACGACATCAGGGCGTCGACCGACTCGAAGTGGTATCGATTCCAGTTGCCGGCCAGGCTCTTCCAGACGTCGTTGGCCAGATCCGTAGAGTCGTAGAGCGAACGCATGGCCCGGGAAGTCATGCGGGCCCGAATGGCCCGTTGGACCTTGGGATAGCATGCCTCGAACATGAGCCGCCAGGCGTGTTCGTCGCCTCCGCGCATGCGTGGAAGCAAGCCGTTGAGATCGTCCGGCGACAGCGACGGACCATAACCCGGTGAGGCGTTCATTCGGAAGCCCTCCCGGCGGACTCCGGATTCACCTGATTACCAAAATAGCGTTGCTTACGAGAGATTGCAATTCCCCATCCGTAAGTTCACGCTCAGATCCATTCACGATCGGAAAATGTCTAGCCGATCTTTTTTACCTTGATGCGTGGGTGGCTCGCAAGAGTTCGGAAGTTTCGGGAGATTCTGATCGTGCCGGAGCGGAGGCCTGAACGCGTTACCCGGGTCGGACGGATGCCCAGGCTGGGCCGGTCGCCTGATACCAATTTAAAGGAGAGAGGGCCAGCTTCCTGCCGGCGCCTCCCTCAGAAATTGTTTGCGGATGCTCAGCAATCGAGCTGGGCGTCGGACGACGGCCGTGGATCAGTGGCCGAACGCGACTAGGTCCGGCTGAAAGGTCAGAGGAGGGGATCGAGGGAAATGTCTCTCAGTTCTTTGAGAACGAGGTGAATCGTGGGCCGATGCGAGGCGTCAGATGAAGTCCGGGCAAAAGCTCGCTGACTGGGTAAGCACAGGAAGGTAAGAAGCCTCGACAGGCCAGGCGATACAAGGGGCATGCGTCGTGCTGATCGCGGGCTCTGGGGCGCCATTGCTCCATCAGGTCGGGGAGTTGGAGCCGGTAGGCGGCGACGTAGGCTCCGAGGGGCGAAAGCCAGCGGCGCGGTTCGGCCAGGAGTTTTCGCGGATCCTGGCCACGGCGAACGAGGCGTTCGGCCCGGCGGATCTCGGCGCGTAGTTCGCGGCGCAGGCCTTGTATGATCTGGAGAACCTGTCGGCGGTAGCGGCGAAGAGCGGTCGGCGGGGCGAGGTCGCTCCAGGGGTCGCTCATCGGGGTTTGGGAAGCCTGAGCCGCGACGAAGAGTTCCGGGTCCAGGGGGAGCCACGCATGACGATGGTGCGCCTCGAGCAAGGCCTGGGCGGCGATGGTCCAAACGCGGGCGTTACCGATAAAGGGCGCCAGGGAAGGACTGCGGCGAAGATAAGCCCGCTCAATGCGATCCGCGACCAGCTCGATCGTACGTGGTGTGAGGAGCACGTCGGCCTCGTTGCAGAAAGAGTAAGCGAAACCAGCGAACTTGATCGAAGGGTGGCGGGAACGGAGTTGCCCAGGCAAAGCAGCCCGGGACGATCGCCCAGGCGGCAAGCGGAACCGTCCGCTAGCTGGAACCGAGATTGGTTTGGAATTGCGACAGTCAGCCCAAAAAAAATGAAACGCGCGTCAACAAACGTTAAACGTGTGTGGAAACGGCCTCTGGATTTCGGTTCGATGAACCGAGGCCGTGGATGGCCCGTGGGGAACCGAAGCGCTCGATCTGGACGATCGGCGAGAGGGATGGCTAAGATCTTTAGATCCCGAGACGGTTTGTAGATCCGCTCGGACGTGGTGTCGCTGGGTGGGGATACCAAGTCGGTCTGGCGGCATAGCTTCCCGGGGACAGCCTGGATGGAGGACGGAGTGACTCCGATGTCAGACTGGGAAGGGCTGCGCTCCTGCTTGGGGGAGCGGGTGCGACGGATTCGTGAGGAGCTGTTCGGGGTCCATGGCGCCCCTCTGTTGGCCTCCGAACTGGGGATCCCGTTGCGGCGTTGGCTTGAATTCGAGGCTGGCCAGGAGATTCCCGCCGAGCAGTTGCTCCGATTCATTCAGTTGACCGATGCGGACCCGCACTGGTTGCTGACGGGCGAGGGGGATTGCTTTCGCCGCGACCATCGTGGGATCCCAGGCTCTCAAGCCGACGACTCGGGCATGCTATGAGTGGGCGCCGGGGCTTGCGCGTGCCCGGCGCTCTGGCCACGGTGCTCGTGTTGGCCGCTCTGGTCTGGCGCTATTTGCCCGGGACTCAGCGAGCCGATTCGCTGCGGTCGGGGGAGAGCCTGCTGGTCTGTATCTGGAATGTGGAGAACCTGTTCGACGACCAAGATGACCTAGCGCTCGAGGACGAGATTGAGGACTGGATGGCGCGGGAGCCGCGATGGGTCGAGGAGAAAGCGCGGCGAGTGGCCGAGGCGTTGCGGCTGCTGGGCGGCGGGAGGGGTCCGGATCTGATCGGGCTCATGGAAGTCGAGAATCGGCGCGCGTTGGAACTGGCTCGGGCGGCTCTGAACGAGGGGCGGAGCGGAGGCGAACGGTACGAGTGGCTGGTGCACCGGGATCTTCGGACCGGGCGCCGGATTGAGCCGGCCTGGTTGGCGCGGGTACCGATTCGTCCGGGGTCACCGGGCGCCCGGAGGCGGGGGGGATCGCGGCGGATCGTCGAAGCGGTGCTGGAACTGGACCCCCAGCAGCCGATTCACCTTTTGTTGAGCCACTGGACGAGCCGGCGACAGGCCCGGTCGGGCGAGCAACGCGCCGGGTATGCGCGGGAGTTGAGATTACGGCTCGATGAGCTTCGGTCAAGGGACCCGAATGTTGCGGTCGTGCTGGCCGGAGATTTCAACGAGGAGGCGGGTACGCCGGTCCTGCGGCTGCTGACCGACGGCGCGGGATTGATCGACCTGCTTGCGAGCGTTGAGCCGCATCGCCAGCCCACGTTAGTATACCAGGGTCGCGGCTATGGCTACGACCATGTTTGGGCCACCCGGTCGGCCGTTGCGGGGCTGGGATGGCGCGTCGAGCCTGGGTCGGCCGACGTCGTGGACGGACCGCCGCTTCGGGAGCCGAAACGGACGGATCGCCGGCCCTGGCGTTTCGGCGGACCGGGGCATGTGGGAGCGCGGGGCTACTCGGATCACTTTCCGGTGATCTTTCGCTTGGTGAAGACGGGTGCGGTCGCGGTCGGCCGGCGATAGGATCGATTCGGGGAGTTGGCCGGTTGCGTGAGGGGGTGGGCGGGCGAAGCGGCCTCGAGGAGGGCTGGGAGCCGTCATGTTAGTGGTCATGCAGAGCGACGCCACGGCGGATCAGATCGCCGCGGTGGTTGGCGCGATTCGCGCCATGGGATTGACGGCGCACCCGATGGCGGGGCCGACCCGGACAGCGATTGGCATCACGGGCAACGTGGTGGCCGTGGACCCGAGGACGCTCGAGATTCTGCCGGGAGTGCGTGAGCTGATCCGGGTGACGCGGCCGTACAAGCTCGCCAGCCGGGAGATGCACCCGGACGACACGATTGTCCGGACGCCGCAGACCGAGATCGGCGCGGGTGGGTTTACGGTGATCGCGGGCCCGTGCTCGGTCGAGAACGAGACGATGCTGTTGCGGACGGCCGAGTATTTAGTGGCCCGTGGGGTGAAACTGCTTCGGGGCGGGGCCTTCAAACCGCGGACCAGCCCTTATGCGTTTCAGGGTCTGGGGCGAAAAGGCCTGGAAATTCTCGCCAAGGCCCGGCGTGAGACGGGAATCGGGATCGTGACCGAGGTCTTAGACACGGAGACGGCGGGAGCGGTCGAGGAGGTGGCCGATGTGCTCCAGGTTGGGACCCGTAATATGCAGAACTACAGTCTGCTGCGGCGGGTGGGACGGGCCGCGAAGCCGGTTTTGCTCAAACGCGGGATGTCGGCGACCCTGGAGGAGTGGCTGATGGCGGCCGAGTACGTCCTGTCGGAGGGGAACCGGCAGGTGGTGCTCTGCGAGCGGGGGGTCCGGACGTTTGCGGACCATACGCGTAATACACTCGACCTGTCGGTGATCCCGCCGGTCAAGCAGCAGTGCCATCTGCCAGTGGTGGTCGATCCCAGCCACGGCACGGGCAAGGCGGCCTACGTGATGCCGATGGCGTTGGCCGCCTTGGCGGCTGGGGCGGATGGGTTGATGGTCGAGGTGCACCCGGAGCCAGCACAGGCGATTTCGGACGGCGCGCAGTCGCTCGACTTTGGGAGTTTTGATCGCCTCATGGAGCGGCTGCGGCGGCTGGGAGAGGCCTTGGAACGGGAGGTCGGTTGAGATGGCGTCGTCCCGTAAGCGAACCGGAGCCGGACCGGCAACCGGACCGGAGGGTGTGATGTCTTCGTCGGAGGGGCCGGGTGGTCGGAAGCGATTGCTGATCTTGTCGGCCTCGGCCGGGCATGGGCATTTTCGCTGCGGGCAAGCGGTCGAGCAGGCCTGCGCTACGCTTGGAATGGATTGGGATGTTCATCATATCGACATCTTGGATTATACCAATCCCTTGTTTAAAACGGTGTATTCAAAGATGTACATTGATATGATGACGAAGATGCCGGAGGTGTTGGGTTGGCTGTACGATCAACTGGACAAGCCCTGGAAGGGCAAGGATCGGAAGCTGGCGTTCGACAAGCTGCATGTGGGGCCATTTGTGCGGTTGCTGGAGCGGCAACGGCCAGACGTGGTCTTTTGCACCCATTCGCTGCCGGCGGAGATCATTTCGTGGTTGCGGTCGCGGCCGCGTAAGCCGATGGTGATTCGGCAGGCGATTGTGATTACGGACTTCGACGTTCATGCGTTGTGGCTCTGTCCGCATTATGAGCATTATTTCGTGGCGTTGCCGGAGACGCGGGTGCATCTGGAGGAGCTGGGCGTGCCGGCCGAGAAGATCACGGTTTCGGGGATTCCGGTGGATCCGCGATTTCGGGAGCGGCGAGATCGGGCGGAGCTGCGCCGCAAGCACGGGCTGGATCCGGAGCGAACGACGCTCTTGATCTCAGCCGGCGGGTATGGGGTGGGGCGGGTTGAGACGGTTTTATCGCTGCTCCTGCGGCTGCGGCACGAGGCTCAGGTGATCGCCGTGTGCGGGAAGAACGAGGAGCTGCGCGCCCGGCTCGACCAGGTGGCCGCCTCTCAGGATCGGGATCCGCGGGTGAGGCTCAAGGTGGTCGGCTATACCAATGAGATGCATGAGCTGATGGGTGCCAGTGATCTGATCGTGGGCAAGCCGGGCGGGATGACGATGTGCGAGGCGCTGGCCAGCGGGCTGGTTTGGGTGGTCGTCAATCCGATTCCCGGCCAGGAGGAACGAAACAGCGATCATCTGCTGGAGGAAGGCTGCGCGATCAAGTGCAACAACCTGCCGACCTTGCCCTACAAGATCGACACGCTGTTGGACGATCCGGTCCGGCTGGCGCGGATGCGGGAGAATGCGTTGAGGCTGGCGCGACCGGATGCGGCGTTTGTGATTGCCGAGACGTTGCGGCGGATCGCGGAGATGCCGCTGCCTGAGCTGCCGGCGGCGGCGACGGAGCCGGACGAGCCGCTGTTGCCTGCCTGGTTGTTTGGACCGCGGGGCGCGTCGTCGACCGAACCGGAGGTTTGAGATGAGCCGCGAGGCGATCTTGGCGCGTATCGTCGAGGGGGGTGTGGTTGCCGTCGTTCGCTCGGAGGAGCCGGAGCGGCTGGTGGAGGTCGTCGCCGCGCTGGCCGATGGAGGGCTGACCGCGGCCGAGATCACCTTTACGGTGCCGGACGCGGTCGGAGTGATCCGGCAGGCGCGGCGGGCGCTGGGCGATCGGATCGTGCTGGGTGCCGGGACGGTGCTCGATGCGGAAACGGGTCGGGCGGCGATCCTAGCCGGAGCCCAGTTCTTGGTGGCGCCGACGTTGAATCTCGAGCTGATTCGGCTGGCGCACCGCTACGACGTGCCGGTGATGCCCGGGGCGTTTACGCCGACGGAGATCCTGACGGCGTGGGAGGCTGGGGCCGACGTGGTGAAGGTCTTCCCGGCCGACGTCGGAGGTCCATCGTACCTGAAGGCGATCCGTGGGCCGTTGCCGCAGGTCAAGCTGATGCCGACGGGCGGCGTGGATCTCGACACGGCCGAGGCGTTCCTCAAGGCCGGGGCGGTCTGCCTGGGCGTCGGCTCGTCGCTGGTTCAGCCGCAGAAGGTGGCGATGGGCGACTTCGAGGGACTGAAGGCCCTGGCGGCGGAGTATGTCGGCATCGTCCGGCGGACGCGGGAAAACCAGCGTCGGGGCTGAATCTGAGACCGATGTCAGGTTTGCGGGCAGATGCCCCGGCGCGGCGATCGATCTTCTCGACGCGGATCGTTGCCCGATGTATGCATGCAGGTCATGTGTCCGGAGGCGTGCTGGGATCGGTCGTCGAGCCGGCCGCGGGGCGGGATCGGAGCCGCGCGGGGCGGGATGGGCGGGCTGAGTCTGGCCGAACGGAGCGGCCTGGTGCGGGGTCCGGGTAAGTTGGGATCTTTGCGCGGGGCGAATGGGAGGTGAAGGCGGGCTGGGGCATGGACGTCGGGACGTCCGCGGAATGCGAGTGGGGATCGCCGGGGGACGGGAAGCAGAGTTTCGCTCGTTTTCCTGATCTGTTCAAGCAACCCAGACGTAAGTTTAGGATTATTCGGCTCAAGCGTTAGGAGTGGAGTGGTCGATAGACGAGAGACAAGCCGTCGGGTTGTGCGCTGGGGACGTCCCGGGACGGGGTTCTGCGGCGGGAACGGCTCGGCGGGGCGTTCGGGAGGCGGTGCCGATGGGCTGGGGCGGAGCAGGACGCCTGCGGAGCGGGATGCTCGGCGCGCTGCTGGCCCTGGCGTGCGGGGGTGGGGTGTCTCTGGCTCAGTTGGAGCCTCGGGATGCCGAGGGTGCACAGGCGAAGGTGATCTATTACAATAGTCGGGCGTTTCGGATACCGGTGACGATTCCGGAGGAGGTTCGGGGTCTGGTGCGGGAGGTGCGGTTGTGGGTCTCGGACGATTATGGGATGCGGTGGAAGGAGTTTGGGCAGGCCTCTCCGGAGCGGCCGGAGTTTCCGTTCCGAGCGCCGCGTGATGCGGAATACTGGTTTGCGATCCAGACGGTGGACGTGCAGGGGAAGGTCTATCCTTCGGATGATCGACCGGTCGCGCCGAATCTGCGGGTGGTGGTGGACACGGCGCCGCCGACGCTGGTTTTGGAGTCCAATGGTCGGCGAGGGAGCCAGGTGTCGGTGAGGTGGGACGTTCAAGATGAGAATTTGGTGTTGCGGTCGCTGATCTTGGAGTATCAGGCGGAGGGGGCCGGACCGTTGGAGTGGCGGAGCGTTCCGCTCCAGGATTCGGATTTGAAGCTGACGGGAGCGAAGACCTGGGACGCGGGGACATCCGAGGCGATTCGTGTGCGGGCGCAGGTCAGTGACCGGGCGAAAAATACGCGGCAGGTTGAGGTTGTGGTGGATGATGGGCTAGCCGCGGCTCCGGGGGCGGTGTCGGGGGTCCGGGGCGGTTGGGAAGAGCCGCCACCGCGGGTGGCGCCGCTTGGCTCGCGGAGCGGGGGGGCGGATCGGACGTGGGAGGAGGACCCGTTCGGGTCGGTGCGGGGTCGGGACCGACGGGTCTCGGCCCGCGAGTCGTTTCGGGCGGTCGAAGAGGGTGATGGCGGAACGGGGGGAGGTTTCGTGCCGGTCGGGGAAGACGATTTGCTGGGGCGTGGGCGTGGCTCGGCGTCGGACCAGACCTTGTTGGTCGGGAGTCCGCGGTTTCCGCTGCAATATGAAGTCGCGGACGCGGGGCCTGCGGGGGTGGCGAAGGTGCAGTTGTGGGTGACGCACGATGGAGGTCGGACTTGGTATCCCCAGCCGGAGGATCCGGACAAGGTGACGCCGTATCCGGTGGATCTGGGTGGTGAGGGGACGTTTGGGTTGTGGCTGGCGGTGCAGGGTTTGTCGGGTCTGGGCGACCCGCCGCCGGCGCCGGGGGATCGGCCTCAGATTTGGGTGGAGGTGGACAGCACGCCGCCGGTGGTGCAGGTTGATCCGCCGCGGGTAGGTACGGGCCGCAGCGCGGGCAAGGTCTTGATTACCTGGCGTGCGAGTGATCCGCATCTGGGCGCGCGGCCGGTTTCGCTGCTGTATCGCGCGGATGGGAGTGATGGGCCGTGGACACGGATCGTGGGTCCGATACCCAACGACGGTCAGTACATCTGGGTGGTGCCGCCGGGGGTTCCGCCGAAGTTCCGGGTGCGGGTCGAGGTGGACGACACTTTGGGGCATCGGGGCGTGGCTGAAACGTCGCCGATTGTCGTCGATCGGGCGCGTCCGCGGGCGCGGATTATCGGGCTGGATCCGAGCGTGCGGACCGGGAGCGTCGATGCCCCGAGTTCCGTGCGCTGAGGGCCGCCCGCCTCCGGGATCTGGCGACCTTGGCGGACCGCCGACGCTCCGCTTCAGACCAACTTCGCCAGGTGGTCCTGGCGTTGAACCAATACGCGACCATGTATGACGCCTACCCGTCGCAGACGGGCGAGCCGCGCAGCGCGGTCCATGTGGCCCTGCTGCCGTACTTGGAGCAGGCACCCCTCTACGAACTCCTGACCCGACATGCGACGGCACAGGCGCCTCAACTCGGCGTCTATCTCTGCCCGTCCTCTCCGCGCCCGGAGACCGAGCCGGCTCCGGGCTGCTGGGTCACCTGGACCAGCTATGCTGCGAACCATGGCAGCGGGGTGCAGAGGTTCGGTTATAACGGCATCGTCGGCACGGCCCGGTCTCTGGTGCGGCCGGCGTCGATCACCGACGGGCTGAGCCGGACGGCGGCCCTGACGGAGTGGTGCCTCGGCACGTTCGACGAGGGGCGTCGCGATCCGAGGCGGACGCTCTTCCACACGCCCGAGCGGCTCGATGCGCCCGACGAGCTCGACCGGTTCGCGGCGGCGTGTCGGGACATCGACATCCACGCGGCGCGAGTCGGGGGTACGCCCAAGGGCCAGGACTGGACCTGGGGGGACCTGGGCCACACGCTGTACAACCACGCGCTGACGCCGAATCATCCGTCGTGCCTGAACGGCACGGGATACCAGATCGGCGCGTGGACGGCCGGGAGCGACCATCCCGGCGGGGTGCACTGCGGCTTCGCGGACGGACACGTCGAATTCGTCAGAGAGTCGATCCAAACAGCCATCTGGAGGGCGATCGCGAGCCGGAGCGGCGGCGAGGTCGTCGAGCGCAACTGACCACAGATGGCGTGACGGAACCGGTTCGATCGGGCACGGTCCCCGTCCGGCGACAAGCACACGGATGGTCCGATGGGTACGGGCCGGGCTCGGATCTTTTACAGCCCTTAACGTGGTCACTGATGATGATGCGAGCCCGCGCGAAGTCGATGTTGATCGCCGTCGCGTAGGCCCTGAGGGCCAGCCCCGCGATTGCGGGCATCGCGATTGAGTTCATATCTCCCACAGCGAATTCGGGATTCGCCGTGGGATCGCCGATCGGCTATGGTGGCCGAGCTTCCGTGACGGCTCCCGAGTGGGTTGCCGACCGGAGCGTCGTCGCACTCGCCTATTTTTCAGGGCCAAACGCGCCGCGGGCAGAGGGGTGATCCTGGATCAGTCGGAGGCAATGATCAATTCATATGAATACAATCCGCCACCATCTTTGGTCTGGAGCATGACGACGACGACCTGGTCGAATCCAAGTCTCAACGATCTGATCGCGGACCCAGTATCAAGAAAAGACCACGGGATATCATCTCCGAGCGATTCCTTATTGGATGACGAGCATCCCCTACCACGTTCCGAGCGGCGGGACTTATAACACGGCGCTGGCCCTGGGGCAGATTCCCTCGCGTGACTGACGTTTGTGCGAGGTGCCGATGATCCGCCCGTGGGCCTCTAGCGACCGCATGGAGGTCCACGCGGCTGAGATGCGGCTCAGAGCAACGGCCCAGCGAGCCGAGCGGTGTTCTCGGCGAATCGAGTACCCCAGGGGCGTGTCCTCCAGGCGGTGAGGTCGAAGTCACGCGAGTCGGCGATGTAGGAGCGCTGGAGGGCGCACAGCCTCGCGGTGAAGTCGGGGTCGTAGACGGCCAAGGTGATTTCGAAGTTGAGGGCGAGGCTGCGGGGGTCGAGGTTGAGCGAGCCGAAGAGAGACATCTGGCCGTCGGCGGTAATCGATTTGGTGTGGAGCAAGCCGCCTTCGAAGAGGTGGATTTTGACGCCGGCCTCGGCCAGGTCGCCCTCGAAGGCGCGGCTGGCCAGATCGACGAGCTTGGAGTCGTTCTTCGCGGGAACGACCAGGTGGACGGCGACGCCGCGGAGCGCGGCCGAGGCCAGGGCGGTCACCAGGGCCTCGTCGGGAACGAAGTACGGTGTGGTGAGGATGAGTTCCTGACGGGCCTCGTAGATGGTCTGGAGTAGGACGGCCTTCATGAGCGCGGGATGGGAGGTGGGACCCGAGGGGACGACCTGGACGAACGATGCGCCGGCGAGGGGCTGTGGGGCCGAGTTGGGCTTGCGGTCGATGGTGCCGCAGACGGACCCGGTCTCCAGTTCCCAGTCCTCGATGAAGGTGACGGTCAGGGCTTCGACGGCTGGGCCTCGGAGGCGAGCCATAGCGTCGATCCAGTGGCCGACCCCGGCCCCCTGCTTGAAGAGCCGGGGATCGACGAGGTTCATGCTGCCGGTGTAGGCCACCTGATTGTCGAAGACAGCGATCTTGCGGTGGAGCCGGAGGTCCAAGCGCTCGAAGAGAAACCGCCAAGGTCTGGCGGGCAGGGCAGCGACGACCTCAACGCCAGCGGCGCGTAGGCGTGGTACGAGCGTGCTTTTGAAGAACGCGGCCGAGCCGATGGCATCGAGAAGGACGCGGCAGTCGACGCCGCGGCCGGCGGCGCGCTGGACTGCGTCGGCGATCCGGTCGCCCCAGCCGCCTGGCTGCCAGATGTAGAAGGCCAGGTGGCAGGTCTGGGTCGTGGCGTCGATGTCGGCGATCAGGCGTTCGAAGATGGCATCGGTCGTGCTCAGGAGCGTGAGTTCGTTTCCGGGGAGGACCGGGATGTCGATGCCGGCCTGGATCAAGCGGGCCAGGGCGGGTTCGGGGCGGTCGGGGTCGATAGGGAGGGGGTAGCGATCGGGCAGACCCCGGAGCCAGCGCGCGTACGGCTCGTGGATCCAGCGAGCGCGGGCGGCGCGGTCGCGGCCGAGGCGCAGCTCGCCGACGAGCAGGTAAACCAACGCACCGACGACCGGCGCGGCCAGCACGATCACGAGCCAGGCCAGGGTGACACCGACGGGTCGGCGGCGCATAATGACACGGGCCGAAAGCCCCAGCCGGATCAGCCAGTCGATCGCGTAGAGCCAGAAGCCGTTCACCGCGCCTCCGCGATCAAGCGTTCGAGCCGCGCCAGGACCTCGGTTGCGTTGGGGATTTCCTTGAAGCGGACGATCGAGGCGGGCAGCTCGCCGGCGGCTCCTTCGTCGACCTTGAGTCTATCGGAGACGGCCAGAAGATAGCGGGGCGGCCCGTGGAGCGGAAGGAGGCGGAGCAGGCGGTCGAGGCTCGATCGCTTCCAGAAACCGTGAAGTTCGACGTGGACGTCGAGGCCGGTGGCGCGGTGGACGAAGCGGTAGTCGGGAACCCAGACGCCCTCGCGGCCGAGTTCGACGACGTCGGCGGCCGGCTCGACCGCCCAGGCTGGGGCGATTTGTTTGAAGCGCTCGAGGAAGGCCTCGATTTCAGCGGGCACATAGAGGCCGCGGGGCTGGTAGTGGGAGACCAGGCCGGCGTCGGAGTCGAGATAGAATGAGCGGGGTTCACGGCGTTGGCCCCAGGCCAGCTCGGCTTCGAGCCGGAAGCGGCGGCAGAGTAGGATCGCCGGCAGGAACAGGGCGAACTGAAGGCCGTACTTCGTGGTCGAGCTGAAGAGGCTCAATGGGCCGTCGATCTCGAGGCGGTAGCCCTCGGCGGCGGTGCCCTCGGCGCGGTGCAGCAAGCGGTGGAACTTGAGCCAGCGGAAGAACTGGCGGTATTCGGCGGAGGTCTGATTGCGGATCATCAGTCGCATGCGAACGCAGCGCAAGAGGACGGCCTGAGCCAGGGCGACGTTGTAGCGGTCGATGAGGCTGCGCGGCTCGATTGGTTCAAAGCCGAGCAGGCGGTTTTCATCCTTGAGGTCGGCGAAGAGGCTGGCGGTGATCTGGGACGGCGTGAGGTTGAGTTCGGCAGCAATGCGGGCCAGCACCGCCGCTGGCTGGAAAGCAGCGCGGCGTTCGGCCTGGTGGAGACGTTGTCGCTCGGCGGCCGCGGCCGCGAAAACCTTTTCGCGAAGAGTTTCCGGAGGAACGTCGGCAACAACCTCAAACTCGGCCCGATCCTCGAGGACCTTGGCCAGGCCGCGGTAGACCAGGGCAGAGCTGCCAGCCTCGGCGCGGGCGAACTCTTCAATTTCTTCCTCGATCTGACCGCGGGTGTTGCCGACGTTGCGGGAGAAGATGTCGATCAGTTGCGCAGCGACCTCGATCCAGGGGCCGCGTTCCGGGTTTAGGTAGCGCGGGATGATCCGATGCTGTTGGGTACGCGTGAGGACGAGATTGCCGGTGAGCATAGGGCGCGGCGGTCTGGAAGGGTGGTTTGCCGGTGTGGACTCGATTGTTATGGTTTAGTGCGAAGGTCTCCAGAGCCGGCCCGAGAAGGCCAGGCAGGTCGAGCCGGCCTCGAACCGCTGTAGCGAAAGTTGTGGCCCGAGTCTGGATATCGGGATCGGCTCGACGTTCCGACGCGCGGTGGTCGCGGCGCTCGCGGGTGGCCCGGTCCGCCCGAATTGCGCGCTGGCGGCTTTTGAGGACTTACGGGCCAGCGAGACGGAGATGGGGCTGGCAGTTGGCTGGATCGTCGGGATTCAAGGATGGGCGGGATCGGCTCGCTCGGCCAGGGGAGACTCGCGGCCGAACGCGCCCCGGCTGGCATCTCGGACGGGTTTGAGGGCGCGCGTCTGGATGGGGGTGAGCTTGGGCTGGGCAGCCTTTTTCAGAGCAAGCCGCCGTAGGCGGTATGCTGGCGGCGGCGGATGGAGGTGAATTCCTCGACGGTGCCGCGGGTGACGACTTCGTACAGGATGGCCTGTTTGTTGCCTTTTTTGCGGAGGATGCGGCCGAGGCGCTGGACGTGTTCGCGAACGGAGCCGGTGCCTGAGAGGATGATGGCGATATTGGCCTCGGGGACGTTGACGCCCTCGTTCAAGACGCGTGAGGTGGCGACGATGGGGTAGGCGCCGGAGTTGAACTTTTGAAGGACGTCGCGGCGTTCCTTGGCCTTGGTCTGGTGGGTGATGACGGGGACGAGGAATCGGCGGGCGATTTCGTACACGGTGGCGTTGTCGTGGGTGAAGATCAGGACCCGGTCGCCGCGGTGCATATCGAGCAGGCGTCCCAGGAGGGCGAGCTTGGCGGGGGCGGCGAGGGCCAGGGTGCGTTGATCGCGATAGGCCTGGTAGGCGATGCGGCCCTCGGGGGAGCGGAATGCGAGCGCAAGGAAGCGGGCCCAGGCGTCGGGCTGGCTGAGGTCGATGGCATTGTCCCGGAGGAAGTTGCGATAGATTTCGCGGTTGCGTTCGTAGCGGAGTCGCTCGTCCTCGCTGAGGTTGACGTAGAGGGTTTCGACCGTGTAATCGGCGAGAAACCGCCCGGCGAGCTGATGGATTTCCCGGCGGTAGACGATCGGGCCGATGAGTTGGTCGAGCATCATATGAGCGTTGTCGGAGCGTTCGGGGGTTGCGGTCAGGCCGAGGCGGAAGGGGGCAAGGGCGCAGCGGGCGGCCAGCGAGTAGCTGGGTCCAGGCAGGTGGTGGCACTCGTCGAAGACAATCAAACCGAAGCGGTTGCCGATTCGTTCCATATGGATGGAGGCGGAGTCGTAGGTCGAGACAGTCAGGGGTTGGATTTCATTGGAGCCGCCGCCAAGCATCCCGACGTCGGTCTCGAAGCAGAGCGACAGCTCGTCGAACCACTGATTCATCAGGTCGATGGTGGGGGTAATGACGAGGGTAGGGCGACCGGCTTTCTCAATGGCGAGGTTGGCGAGGTGAGTTTTGCCGGTCCCGGTCGGCAAGACGACGATGCCGCGTCCGCCGGCGGCCCACCACTGGTCGAGCGCTTCTTGCTGGTGGGGGAAGGCGGTCTTGTCGATGCGGATCGACCAGGCGGTGGGTTGGTAAGCGCGGGCGTTGTCGGTGTAGCGGATCTGGCAGCGGCGTAATTCTTCGACGAGGGGGCGGTACCAGAGGGCCTCGGCGCGGAGCGCCTTGATGCGGGGGTCGAACTGGAGGCCAGGCAAGCCGAGGTCCCGATCGGGTGCAAGATCCTCGACCAGAATCGTGCCCGCGTCGAAACGAAGGCGGACTGGCTCAGTCGTTTCGATGGGGGGGCTGGCGGCGCTCATGGGCGGGGATTCCGTCCCGGACGGCCGCAGACCGGCATGGGCCAATGCTTCAACCCACCGAGAGTCAGCAAGGCCGGAGGCAGCGGGCGGCAGCCCGTCAGGTTGTCAGCCCCTTCGATCCGAGCGCAGGGCTGAACGGACGTCAGCGAGCGCAATACAGTGGCGGTGATGGTGCGGCCCTGGCCGGGGTGGCGCATATGTCGTGACCAAGTGTATAGAAGTTTAGCATGTCGGGTTTGGGCATGCTAGCTGGGTCCGCGGTCGTTTTGGGGGAAGGCCCTGATGAGGGACGCGGTTCGGATGGAGGCGTTGAGCCTCGGGAGAAAAAGACCCGGGGCGACGTTGGCGAACTGCGGTGGGGCAGGCGCCGGCGAGGAGAGAGTTTTCGGTTTGCCGGAGGGGGGAAGCTCACTGAGTGAGAGACGGTTCAACCGCTCGGCGTCGGGCACATCCAAGAGGAAACCATCGCCGAGAAGAGGGCTGGGGTGGCCAGTCGAAGTTCAGGCGTCGCGGTTCTGCAAAGGCGCAGAGGCGGGAGAACGTCACAGGGCGACTGGCTCGGAGGGCAGGCGAGGAGAAGAGATCCGCGGGATGACTCAGCCGTGGCCGAAGCCGCGGTCGAAGGCCTCGAGGTCGCGCAGGTGGGACTGAAAGACGGAGCGGAAGGTGTCGGCGTCGATGGTCCAGCGGGGCTTATCCTCGGTGTGGCGGTGGCAGTGTTCCTGGAGCAGGCGGTTGAGAAATTTGAAGAGCTGGCGGGGCGTGCGGAGTTGGTGGAGTGCGTCGGTGATCGCATCGTCGGAGATGGATGCGTCGAGGAATTGGCGAAGTCGGGGAGGGTTGGCGTCGTCGGGTGGCCGCCCGGCGCAGACGCGGAGGCGGTCGCCGGCGAGGTCGTAGAGCGATGCGCCGCTCCAGCGGAGCGGCTTAATGAGGTTGAGTTTGTCGGGACGGGCGCGGTCGTAGAAGGCTTTGTCTTCTTTCTCGAGGTAGTAGGCCATCTCGATCGGCAGGAGCAGCTTGACGCCGAGGCCGGGATGGCGGAGGAACTTGTGGTCGAGCAGGGGCCAGACCAGGGCGCGCATGCGGCGAGGGTCGCCCTCGATGAGCTGAGGTTCGTCGACGCGATCAATCACGACGATGACGCCGGTATAACCGAGCGCAGCCAGCAGAGATTGGAACTTGCGGAGCAGCTCATAGCGTTCCTCGACGCCGCCACGGCGTTCGTCGGGCAGCGGTTGACCGGCCAGTTCGTTGGGGTTGAACCAGACCAGGGCGTGACGGAGGGCGGCGGGGTCGCGATTGAGTACGCGGAGGGCGGTCCGGAGTGAGCGAGCCTGCCAGTGAGAACGAGCCCAGCGGAAGGTCAGAGGAACGCAGGCAGCAGCCGTGGCGAGCAGTAGCCAGCGGAGCCATTGACCGTCGCGGACGGCAGGAACGAGCGCTAGCAGAGTGAACAGAGCTATGATTCCGCCGGCTGCGATCCAACGATCGGGACGCTGCCAGGCCGGACGGAATCGGGTTTGGCGCCGAAGCCAGTTCCAGCGGCGTTGGAGCGGTTCGCCGGTTGACTGATCGTAGAGCGCGGCCAGAAGCAGAGCGTCGCGCTTGAGCTCGGGGGGAAGCTGGCTGAGGTTGGGCTTTTCGATTCGGAGCAGGTCGATGAGCCGGGTTACGCCGAGAGAGAGAATGGCGTCCATGTGGTCGGCGAGGCGGACGCGGGCCAGGGTTTGTTCGGAGGAGCGGGAGTTGGTGGCGACTTTGAGGTGGTCGAGCAGTGGGTTGAAGTCGTCGTAGGAAATGACGAAGACGCGGGAGTCGGGGTGGTGTTGGTTGAAGCGCTCGATTTCGGCGATGACTTGGAGTCGGAGAGCCGTTTTGCCGCTCCCCTTTTCGCCGAAGACGATGGCCGTGGACGGATCGCTGGGACTACCGAAGAATTTGGTCCAGGCGGGGTGGTGAATGGTTCGCAGGCAGCCGCGCTTGAAAACGGTGTCGGTTTGAGCGTCTTCCTCGCTGAAGGGGTCGAGTGTGATTCCGTGGTGTTCGAGGAACTGGTCGATTTTCATGGGATCTAGCTCAAACCTCAGAGAGCCGACGATCGTCTTACCCGATCGCGGGGTGATCCGGCAATGAGCCGGGACCATCTGACCGGGTGGGATCAACACACGGCGGGCGACGACTCGAGAAGCCCGAGGGAGGCGTCGACTACGGTGCGGGGGCCGTGGTCGAGTGAGGGCCGGGGTCTCGAACCGGGTTGGGCCCCCGAGTTTCGGAGGAGGCCGTCCGGTATTCTGGAGAAGGCCCGGGAATGACGTCCGGCGTGGGCCTGAAGGTGAGGCAGGGGGTGGGCGTGTGATCGACGACCAATCGACGATCGAGTACTCCCCGGGACGAGGGTCCTCACCGGGCGTGGCAGCGAAGCGGGGGGCCTCGAGCGACCCGCTCAGCCAGGGCATGGCGTTCGTGCTCGGGGGTGCGACGGTCCAGTCGGCCGAGACGCAGGCTCTGTTGCGGTCACGGCTACGTGCGGTGGCGAGCATTTATTTGATCGGGCATTTGGCGTATCTGGGGCGGGCGTTACTGATTCGGGATCCTGAGCCGTGGGTGGGAGCGGCCCAAGTCGCGACGACGGCTTGGATCGTGATCACTCTGCTGATTCTGACGCCCCAGCGAGATCGATCGGCGACATCGTTGCGGGCGATCGAGCTGGCCTTGTTCGGCAGCCAGGCGGTGTTTTTTGCCTTCGCCCATTTTCGGCTCGTGATGCGGCACGCCGCGCGGGACGACATGCTCCAGATGCTGGCGACCGGCAAAGACACGATGCTTTTTCTGGTGATGCTGATCGTCACGTATGGGCTATTTATTCCCAACACTTGGCGGCGGGCGGCGTTTGTGGTCGTGGGGCTGACGATACCGCCGCTAGTGTCGACGATTTTGCTGCGGCTGGTGAACCCTAAAACGCGTCTGCACACCTCGCATCTTCTGACCTTTGAGCTCGTCACGGACAATCTGTTGTTTTTGTCGATGAGCGCGGTCGTGGCGATTTATGGGGCCCATGTGATTCACCGGTTGCGGGTCGAGGCGCAGCAGGCGCGGCAGTTAGGGCCGTACCGGCTGGGGGATCGGCTGGGATCGGGTGGGATGGGTGAGGTGTATCTGGCCGAGCATCAGTTGCTTAAGCGTCCGACGGCGATCAAGCTGATCTCGCCAGCGCGGGCAGCCGATCCGCGGGCCATGGCCCGATTTGAGCGCGAGGTTCAGGTGACTGCGCGGCTAACGCATCCCAACACGATTGAGATCTACGACTATGGGCGAACAGACGATGGAACATTCTATTATGCGATGGAATATCTGAGCGGATTCAATCTGGCTGAGTTGGTGGAGCGGTTTGGCCCGCTGCCACCGGCTCGCGTGATTTATCTGCTCCGACAGGCCTGCTCGGCGTTGGCTGAAGCGCACGCGGCTGGTCTGGTGCATCGGGACATCAAGCCGGCCAATATCTTTGCATCAGTGCGAGGCGGCCTGCATGATTTTGTGAAGCTGCTGGATTTTGGGCTGGTCAAGCCGCTCTTGGGGGGTGAGGTGGATTTGAGCCAAGAAGGGACGGTGGCGGGGTCGCCGCTGTTCATGGCGCCGGAGCAGGCGTCGGGGGAACATGAGCCGGATCAGCGAGCCGATGTCTATGCGTTGGGCGCGGTCGGGTATTACTTGTTGACGGGGCGGCCGCCGTTTGGGGGGCGGACAGTGATGCAGGTGGTGATCGCGCATGCGCGGGATGCGGTGGAGCCGCCGTCGGGGCTGGTCGCGGGGATCCCGGCGGATTTGGAAGCGGTGGTGTTGCGTTGCCTGGCGAAGAATCCTGGGGATCGTTACGAGTCGGCCGAGGCGCTGGAGCTAGCGCTGGGGGCCTGCCAGTGCGCGGGGGACTGGGGACAGGAGGCCGCGCGCGCCTGGTGGGAGAAGGTGTTGGCTGCGGAGGCGACCGGGGAGCGGAAGGTTGCGGCGACATTGGCCGCGAGGGGAGGGGAGCGATTGCCCCAATGAGTCACGCCCAGCAGGATGTGGTGGTTCATCTGCTGTTTGCCTTTGATGTCGGTTACGAGATTGATCTGGAGCGAGGCCGGGGATTGTTGCCGGGCGAGGCTCCCGGTCTGATTCGCCGGCGACGGACGCCGGAGTCAATGCGGTATCGGCCTGCTCCGCTGCGCGTGTCGGTCGATGCGGGCGGCCTGACCCTTCCCGGAGACCTGCCCCAGGTTGGGCCTGCGCGGGCGGAGTTGGCGTTGTTCGACTTTGGGGCAGTCTCGCTGCATCTCCAGCACCGGATTCGAGGCACGCTGGAGGAGCTGGTGGAACTGGGGGACCGGCTGGCGGAATCGGCTCCGCTGGTGGCGGCGGCCCGGTTGGCGTTGGCGCCGTGGGTGGAGCGGATGCGGCCGGTGGTGACGGGCTTCGATTGGAGTGAGTTGAGCGAGGAGTATGTCGTCTTCGAGATTGGGGAGGTGGAGCCGGGCTGGCTGAGCCGGTCGGTGGATCAGGTGGCGCGGTTGGTGCGGCTGGAAGCCGAGCGGCTATGCGTGGCGGAGGTGGAAGAGGCCACGCGGCTGCATCTGAGCTATGGGCCTGGCGACTTGATCGTGGTGGACTGGCCGGCGGCGTTGGTGGCTGATCGGGATGGCGCGGACATCTTGCAGGTCATCGAGTTTGCCAATGTCCAGTTGCTCGAGTTTCGCCTGATTGACGACCGGCTGGACGACCGGCTCGAGGCCGCGTACCGGCGGATGCGTCCCGATCGGCGGCGGGGAGCGCTCGATTGGCTCCGGGATTCCGGGGCGGCCGCAGCGCTGCGCGAGGTCCGCGAACTCGAACTCGAAGCGACCAGCGTCATCGAGCGGGTGGATAATGCACTGAAGCTGATCGGCGATCAGTATCTCTCGCGGGTTTATGCGCTGGCCTCGACGCGGTTTCACCTGGGCGGCTGGGAGCAGTCGGTTCGGCGCAAGCTGGAGACCGTGGGCGACGTCTTCGACCTGCTGACCCAGCAGGCGAGTGTGCGTCGGCTCGAATTTCTGGAGGTGGTGGTGATTGTGCTGATCGCGATGGAGATTGTGCTGGCGCTCGTGCGACATTAGAGGAGCTGGCGGACCTGGGCGACGTCAGCCGAGATCTGGGCGAGCAGTTCGGGGACGGAGTCGAAGCGCCGGGTTGGGCGGAGGGCTCGGAGGAAGTCGAGTTGGAGAGGCAGTCCGTAGAGGTTTCCGGAGAAGTCCAGCAAGTGGGCCTCGACGGTTGGTTCGGTGGCGTCGAAGGTGGCGTTGGGACCGATATGGATGGCGGCGGGGCGTGTCTGGCCGTCGGGCAGGTAGGCGTGGCCGGCGTAGACGCCGTGGCGGGGCAGGACCTGAGCAATGCCGGTGAGGTTGGCGGTTGGGAAGCCGAGGGTTGCCCCGCGGCGGGCACCGGGAACGACTGTGCCGCGGATGCGGTGGGGTTGTCCGAGGAGTCGGGCGGCCTGTTCGACGCGGCCCTGGGCGAGAGCCTCGCGGATTTGGGTGGACGAGACGAGCAGGCCGTCGACCTCGACGGGAGGGACGACCTCGAAACTCATGCCTGCCTCCTGGCACCAGCGGGCCAGAAGCGTGGCATCGCCCCCGCGGTCGCGGCCGAAGCCAAAGGTGGGGCCTTCGACCATACCCTGGGCGTCGAATTGGCTGCGGATGACGCGATCAAAGAATTCGCGGGCAGTGAGGTTGAGCAGCCAGGGACCGGTCCGGAAGACGCCGACCTCATCGGCCCCGGCCCGGAGGAGCAGTTCGATCCGCCGTTCGATCCAGCTCAGCGGGGGCGGAGCCTGGGCGGGGCGGAGGATTTCGACGGGTCGAGGGTCGAACGTCAGCACCAGCGCCGGGCGGCCTGCCTGGACAGCCCGTTCGCGTAGCCGAGCGACCAGCGCTTGATGTCCGCGATGGACGCCGTCGAAATTGCCGACCGCCAGATATGCCTTGCGCCAGCTTTCGTCGATCGGGGTGAATTCAGCGATCTCGAGCACGTGAGGGATTCTGCCCTGGTCGAGGGGCGACACGACAGAGAGCGGTCGCCCTGAGGAACGGAATTATCAGCCGGGGGCATAGGGACGGTCAATCGAGGCCGATCGGTGGTTATGCTGAGGTCTCCTGAGACGGGGGCCGGCGTGATGCGGTGGCGGGTGCTGGGGCAAGGGGAAGAGGAGGCTGGATGGCGGGACTGGCTCCGGGCCTGTGAGCACGAGGAGTTGCTCGACGATCGGGACGGAAATGCCAGCGGGCTGGAGGCTCCGTTGCTCGACGGGACGCCCGAGGCCGTCGTTGTCGGAGGAGCACTGGAGAGCCGAAACGAGCCGATCCGGCGCGGGGCCGAGCTGGGGGTCGCCTTGATCGTTCTTCATCCAGCTGGTCTGGATCCCGATGCGTTGTATCAGGTGGCGGTCTTGCCGCGTGATCAGGCGCCGGCATTGGTGCCGGAATTGCCCTGGTTGACCGACCCGGGATGGGTGTTGGTGCGAGAACGTGTCGAACGGGGCGAGGTGGGCGAAACCGTTTCCATCCAATTTCAGGCGGAACTGGGCCGACGAAGACCCGAGGTCAGCGCGGCAGCTTATGCCGGTGGGGTCGGATCGGCACTGGTTCCGCTGCTCGGTTCGGTTGAAGCCGTAACGGCGACGGGGACTGATGAGCCGATCGAGCGCCGTATTGTTCAACTTCGGGGTAGCAACGGCGGCGATGCGGAGTTGCGGATTACGCGGGGGCTGGCCGCCACGACCGAAGCGCGGCTGGAGGTGGTCGGCGAGCGGGGATCCGTCGTCTGGGTCGGCGATGCCTGGCTGACCAGCCCAGCCACGGTCCGAATCCAGCGGGGTCAGCAGACCGAGGTGATTGAAATCGGCGAAGTCGATCGACGAGCGGCCTTGCTGGCGAGTCTGAAAGCCCAGTGTCAGGGCCAAGAGGGTCGGCCCGGATTGCGTGAGGCGATTCTCGCGATGGAGATCGGCGAGGCCGTCGAGCGTAGCCGGGCACGCGGACGAACCTTTGAACTGCACCAGGATGAGATCAGCGAGCTGGGCAGTTTCAAGGCGGTCATGACCTCGCTGGGCTGCGGCGTGATCTTGATGGTTCTGACGTTATTTGTGCTGGCCCAAATCATGAGAGCGCTGGAAATACCGGGTTCGGCAATCGTGGCCTGGTCGACGCTGCCATTGCTGGCAGGCTATGCGCTGCTTCAGTTGCTACGCTGGGCGGCGCGGCCCTCGCGGGGGCGTGGCGACTGAACCGCGAAGGTTCATGGCCGTTGGGGGAAGGGGCGCCGGGGTGGGAGCTTCGGTTCGGGCATCTGCCGCTGCTGGACCCGTTGAATATCCTCGGGGGTCGGACGCTGGGCGTCGCGCAAGGCGTAAGCCAGCTCTCGCGCCCGCTGCCAGTCGCCCGCTCGAGCCAGTTGAACGATCTGGGTGAAGACCCGGTCGGTCGTTTCGGACAATTGTCCCGACTTGCGTGCGGCGTCGATCTCCGAGGCGGTCTGTTCAAGCCAGTCTGATTTCTGGGCGGAGGTGGCGGTAGCCAAACCAAGGATGAGCCGGCGATGCTGAGGCTCGACCTGAGGCTGGCCGCAGCCAGGAACCGAGAAGATGAAGAGACCGGCGACCAACCCAAGGAGAGGCTTGCGGAGGCAATCAGAGCGCGTCACCGGTGATCGGCTCCCCGCCGGCGATGGTGCAGAGACCGGCCCATGTGAACTGGTCGATCGTTTCCTTGATGAATCGGACGGATCCATCACCGAAGAGGACATTGGCGCCTCCCGGATGCTCGGACATTTGCTGATCGACGTGAGCCATGCGTGAGTTGGGTGGGTGGATGACGGTTGGGGTCTCGGCGGGGTCAGGCCCACTGTGGCTCAGGACGAGGTTACCGGCGAAGTCGCAGCCCCCGAACGCAAAGCGTGGCTTGGGGCAGACGGCCGCGCCAGGGACGACCCCGACCCAGGTTTTGTCGCTCAGCAGCGGTGTGTGTTCACCCATGAAGACGGTGTTGGACAAGCCGTCGCGGATCACGGCGACGCGGGTCGCAGAATTGCGAAAGAACGGACCATCGGCCAGGTCCTGCTGATTATCGATGGTGTAGCCCCAGACACCAAGCCGACCCGCATTGAGGACGTAATGGGCGTGGGAGAAACGGGCGAGGACCGTCCCGGCCGGGTCGATGATGTCAAAGGTCGAACCGGTAATCTCCGAGACCGAGGGGCAGAGGAAGGTGGTCAGGACGACGCCGGCTGCCGTGGTGTTTGCGGGGAGCCAACAAGGCAGGTCGAAATTGAGCGCTGCGTGGATGGGAGCGTTTTCCAAGTAGGGAAGGATTTGGGTGCCGTAGGCCCAGCCGGGTCCGGTGTCGCGGGTCGCTGGATCGGGTAGGCCGTGAATCCCACCGCCGTGACGCGAGGCGTAGTAGCCTCCGGGGAAACAACGGTGGCTGGTCTCGTAATTCTGAAGCGCCAGCCCGATCTGCTTGAGGTTGTTGGTGCACTGGGCACGGCGGGCCGACTCTCTGGCTGCCTGAACCGCCGGCAGCAAGAGGGCAATGAGCACACCAATGACGGCGATCACCACCAAGAGCTCGATTAACGTAAACCCACGGCGTCTCATGGAGGTCTCCCGCAAAAGAACAACTGTTTCTTAGCATAACCGCAAAGTCTCTGGTACGACAAAACAATTTTTTGATGAGGCAAAATCTCACCGCGAGCCTTAGATATTCGGCTCGCTCGCGGGGAATTGACCGGCATGGTGAGCGGTGAGCGAGCGGACCGGTGGGGCTGATTTCTGCTGAGGGATCAGAGAGACGGCGTGCGTTATTCCGATCCGGCCGAGGGGCCCTGGGATCTGGTCGCCGAGACGAGTTGGCGGGGGGGCGCGGAGTGGGAAGGAGATTGGCGGGGTCTGCTCAGGGGCACGGGCCGAGATAGGGCCTGAGCGTGGGGGGAACCGGCACGTAGAAGCGTCGCGTCGGCGAGGCAGCGAGTTGAGCGATTCCCGCGAGCGAAGGGCGAGGGCGGCGATGGTGGGGCGGGGCGTCGGTCGCGGCCTGACGGAGCGCCTCTTGGGGGAAACGTAGGCGCGGTGGAAGGTGGCATGAGGGGACGAGGCGCAACCGAACCGGGTTTTTGGCCCTGGCGTCCCTGCCTCGATCGGGAGGCCCACGAATCGCAACACCCTTGAGCCAATGTCCCGCGGTTGGCGATTCTTGAGAATAGGCTCGCGAAGGGGACGAGTGGGATGTCTGACCGATCGGGGTGGAGTGGCTGCTCCCGGGCTATCATGCCGCGGGAGCAGCGTGCTAGGCGGTCCTACTTGCGGCGGTCACAGCGTAGGGCGAGCGTGCCCAGGCCGGTCAGAGCGAGGATCAGGGTTGCTGGTTCGGGGACGACGGTTGAGTTGGAACGGAGACGGAGATTGTCGAAGGCGAAGTAGGTGGGAGTATTCGGTCCGAAGGGTCCGACGTCGGTGGTTTCGAGACGGAAGCCGAGAGCCCGAGCCGCGGCCAGTCCAGAGAGGTCGACCGTCAGCCAGCGATCCAGGATGTAATCGAGGCGGTTGTCGGTGAACCGATAGTCGGCCAGGTCGACCATGACGGTCCCAACGAGGTTGCCGGAATTGGTCCCGTCGTCGGAGAAGGCGGAGTCGAAGCCTAGGATCACGAGGCGGAACAAGTCGGGGTCGTTACCGGTGGGGCCGCCGAACTTTTTGGAGAAGCCGTACGGGTCGCCATCGCGGATGGTGAGGGCAGCGTAGGTCGTGTTGGCAACGTCGAGCGACACGACCTGATGGTTGTCTGGGAGGTTGACGAAGGACTCGTAGTAGTCGAGGTCGAAGGCGTTGGGGAAAAAGCCGAAGCTGACGGCGAAGGTCCGCGACCCGCCCGCACCCGAACCAGGCCAAGCGCTGAATTGATTGGTGAAGAAGGGGTTGGTCGTATCGGTCATGGTCGAAGCGGCGATGCCGGACCAGGAGCCGTAGGTGGGGTTGTACTGGTTGCGGAAGAAGACCCCGCGGCTGGTGAATCCGCCGGCGCCGTCGGAGCCGTTGTAGAAGGACTCGGCGGGCAAGCCAAGATCCTCGAAATCGACGATCAGGTCGCCGCGAACGAGGGTCGGGGCGATCAGCAGGAGCCAGCACATCACGTGGCGCATCCGAGTCGAACCTTTCGGGTCAGGGGACTGGAAAACGTAGGAAGGGAGGTCCGGACGCGAGCCGGTGAGCCGACTCGCTGGATGAGGGAAAATCACCAGGCGTTAGAGTCGATGATTTCGCCGCCGGAACGGGTGCAGAGGGCGGCGAGAGTGGGCAGAGCTAGGGTTTCCTTGAGGAAACGCGCCGAGCCATCGGCCAGGGCCACGTGGGCGCCGCCGGGGTGGTCGCTGCGGAGGTCGTTCTCGAAGGCGGGAGCGCGGTTGATGGGGAAGGCCTGGTCGAAGAGGTTCAGCCCGTTGATCCATTGACCATCGGGGAAGCCCGCGTCTTCGCCGACAATGATGGTCTGGCTCAGGCCGTCGCGAATTTCGCTGGCGCGGAGTGCGACGTCGTAGAGCATGCAGCCGTTGGGTGGGTTGTTGGGGCGGGTGATGCGTTGGCCATTGAGTCCGCCGTAGTCGCAGGCAGCGCGGCCGTCGATGCGTCGCTCGCCGGTCGCGCGAGCGCTGGGGCAGAGGTACGTGGTGATGATTGTGGCGGCGGCGGTGGAATTCTGAGGGCTGTCGAAGGCCGTGTTGAGGTTCAGGGCGGCGTAGAGCGGGCCTTGTTCGAGATAGGGGAGAATGAGGGCGGACCAGGCGATCTGTCGCTGCCGAGTGTTGCGTGGGGGCCGCCATTCCCATCCACCGGGCGGGAAGCGGCCGACGGCCGTCTCGTAGTGGGTCAGGGCGATTCCGATCTGTCGGAGGTTGCTGAGGCACTGGGCGCGACGAGCCGCCTCGCGCGCTGCAACGACAGCCGGCAGGAGCAACGCGATGAGCAGGGCGATCACACCGATGACCACCAACAGCTCGATGAGCGTCAGGCCGGCGCGCGTGCGCCAGCAGGGCGGAGAGTGGTCCAAGGTCCGTAACCTCGCCAAGTCGATCCGGAGGCGCAGCGCCGCCGCGATATAAGCCGCCGCGAGCAGCGTTGGAACAATCCACGCAGCTAAGCGCGGACGTCGGATCACGCTGTCCAACGACGCGAACCGCCTCTGTCCCTCGCAAGGGGCGGTTCAAAAATCCTGGGGACGCCGGTCGGTCTTCTGACTCCCGGGCTCGGGACCACCCCGACCTTCTCCCCGGCTCGAACAGGTGAATCGAGCGACGGGAATGGCCTGCAGACGTGGGGTGCCGTCGAGCGCCCGGTTACAGCGGCGGGGCCGCTCCGGATTTACACCGGATTCCCAGCGCCGAGATCGGCCGTCGAAACGGGCGAGCATGGCGCACCGGCGTCGTCAGCGCGTAAGATCTTAGGTGGGGAAGCGGGCGGTTGTCAACGGCGTGCCGCTGCCCGAAGGAGGCGGTTAGGCCGCGCGATCAGCAGCAGTCTGAGCGGGCTTCGAAGAAGGTCTGGGCGTGTTTGGATCTGGGCGGGTTCGCGCGGGCGGATGACCGTTGCGAAGCTGAGGAAGACCTGGCGGCGTTGTGGGTCGAACTGAACGCGCGTCGGTGAGAGGCGGATATCGTCGCGTGTTCCGAATCGGCGGTCGCGGCCAGCCTGGTGGAGCGTATATGCCGTGGGCTGACCGGCGGCGTCCGAGTCGAGATCGCCGGCGAACGTGAGCCGGATTTCGACGCGGCGTCGCAAGGCTCGGACGACCCGGGCGTCGACCAGGATCGGGGGATTCTCCGGGGGTGCGTCGTTGTCGAGGATCGTGAGAACTGTCTCAGCAACACTTCCCATCGCATAACCGGGATCCGGCTCGAGCCGGACGGTGAAGCGTTCGGCCGGTTCGGCCAGGCGATCGTCGCTGGTGGCCAAGGTGATCGTAGCGCGGGCCTGACCGGCGGCAAAGGTGACGATGGTCGGCGGCAAGCTGGCCAGATCGGCGGCGGACGCGGATTCGAAGGACGCGGACAGGCGAACGGTCAAGGTCGCCGACAGATCGCCCTCTCGAATCAGAACTAGTGGGAACACACCGCCCTCGGTGATCGTCAGGCTCGAGGATTCGAATCGGACGAGTGTGGGTGGGGGTTGAGGATCGCCGGCGGGTTGTCTCAGGTCGAGCTTGACGTTCTGGCTTCCGACGGTGATGGAGCGGACGACGGGCGATGGGAGCGTGCTGCCGGCGAAGGTGACGGTGTACGACCCGGGAGGAAGGGGCATTTGGTAACCACCGGCGTCGGTGGTGGTGGTGACGAAGGTGCCTGCGGTCCCGACGGCTCGGACGGTCAATCCGCCGAGGCCTTCTCCGGCGTCGTAGAAGGAGTCGCGATCGGTGTCCTGGAAGGCGACACCGAGGAGGAAGGCATGGGGCTGGTTGGCGCGGGCGCCGAAATTCTGAGTGACGACGAGCGGTCCGACCCGAGTCGCCGGGTTGGATTCGGCGGTCAGGGCGATGCCGACTTCGCGGAGCGCTGGGTTCATCAGGGTGTCGCGATGCCCCCGGGGATCCTGCATCCCAAAGGAGCCTGGGCCCCAGTCGATGACGAAGCCGGCGTGAGCATAGGCCACCGACTCGGCGTAGGCGTACACGTTCTCGGCCACCCGGGTGAAGGCCGAGTAGCCCGCGGAGGCGATGCGTTGGCCGAGGTCGGGTTCGCCGGGCACCTGGTGGGACTGGAGATCGGCGGCGATCATGGCGGCGTTATGGCTCTGGGCGGCATCGTTGAGAGCCGAATTCCAGGCGAGCGGAGGCGCTGGGGTCAGGGCGGACAGTTCGGCACGAAGCCTGGAGAGATCGACGCCGAAGTAATTGATCGCGAGGGCCACTCCGGGAATCGGTGATATCACGGGGGAGGTTGACCAGATCAGTCGATCGAACTCGCCGGCCGGGTCGGTACGCAGGCGGTTGATCCATTCGAGCATTTCCTGCTCGTGGGCTGTTGGCGCGGCGAGTAAGGCACGAGCTTCGAGGAGTTCGATCGCGGGCTTACGTGTTGAGGTTGTACGTCGGCGGGATGCCAGGCGGATTGAGGTGAAGGCATGTGACAGAGGCATGGGAGTCGCTCCCTGTCGACAGCTCGAGCCAGCTCCGTGGAACATCCCGGAGCGCGGAGCGCGAAGCTCCCGCTTCGAACCGGTTGCATGAGTTGGAGGAGGCGCAGGAGCAGGCTCGCTGCTGCGAGCCGCTGCGATGGTGGCCGTTGATGCGCTCTCGAGAGTTCTCTAGGTCACAAATCCGGAACGCGCGGTCGAGTTTTGTCGTGAGAGCAGCTTGTGAGCCGAAGCTGGACCTTCGCGGCTCCGGCTCGGGTTTATCAGAATCAACCGGATAAGGTCTCTGGAGTGCGTACCTGGGCGTGGATGAGCGGCGTAATCTAAACTATGTGATCTGCTTGTTTCGCCGAGCCCAGCATCGTGGCCGAAGATGATGCGTCCGCTACCGCCGATCGTTCGGGTCCGTCAGCGCTTTGAGGGGCAGCCGGAACTGACTGATGTCGCCGGGGAAGTCGAGCGGGCAATCCTTCAAAGTCACCTGTCGGGTCGGGTGACGCGCGGGGGGCGGGTGGCCATCACGGTGGGGAGCCGGGGCATCGCCGGTCTGGCGACGATTGTCCGGAGCGCCGTGGGGGCCATTCGGTATTTGGGATTCCGGCCGTTTGTCGTGGCGGCGATGGGCAGCCACGGCGGAGGCACGGCGGAAGGCCAGCGCGCGCTGCTTGCCGAGCTAGGGGTGACCGAGGCGACGGTGGGATGCCCGATTCAGTCGTCGATGGAAACGGTGGTTCTGGGCCGCAATTCCTTTGGGCTGCCGATCCATTTTGATGCCAGCGCCTACGATGCGGATGGGATCGTGTTGCTCAACCGGGTCAAGCCGCACACATCGTTTCGAGGGCGATATGAGAGCGGGCTGATCAAGATGTTGGTGGTCGGCCTAGGGAAGCGGCAGGGCGCGGCGCAGGTTCACAAATTGGGACTGCCGGGGCTTGAGCGTCTCATTCCCGAAGTGGGACGGTCGCTGCTGGAAAAGACGCCGGTGGCGCTGGGGCTGGCGATTTTGGAAAATGCCCGGGAGCGGACGGCGCGGATCGTCGCGTTGGAACCGGAAGAGCTGCTCGAAGGTGAGCCGCTTTTGCTTGAGGAGGCGCGTAGGCTGATCGGTCGACTGCCGTTTCGGCACGCCGATGTCTTGGTGGTGGGCGAACTGGGCAAGAATTACAGCGGAACGGGACTCGACCCGAACGTCATTGGTCGGCAGCGTGTCGAGACGATGCCCGATCTGGACCGGCCCCAGGTGACCCGACTGGTCGTTCTCGACCTGTCGCCGGAGACCCGTGGCAATGCGTTAGGGGTGGGGCTGGCGGACCTGATTACGATCCGGCTCCGTGACGCAATTGACCCGGAGCCGATGCGGGTCAACAGCCTGACGAGCAATTTTCTGACCCGATGTCGGATTCCGCTGGCTCTGGAGAGCGATCGAGCAGTGTTGGAAGCGGCGCTCGATACGTGCTGGCGAGCCAACTGGTCCGAGGCCCGCATGGCTCTCATTCCGAATACGCTCGAGCTGGAGACGCTCTGGGTCACGCCGGCGCTGCGGGATGAGTTGGAGGGAGATGTCGAGGTCGACTCTGTTCCGCTGCCCATCCCTTTCGACGGGGATGGACGCGTGGATCAACCGACGCTTTTTCCCGAGAGTACGCAGGGACGGAGGGCACGACGATGAGGGGTTGCGGGCTACGATCGAAGTGGGTGGCGGTTGGGGGATGGGCGAGGAAATCGGGGTTGGTGGATGCGTCCGTTTCGAGATGGTGGGAACCAGGCTCGACGCGGATGCTCAAGCCAAGGAAACCGGCGTACGATGTTTGAAAGCGATCTTCCCCGGATTCGGGCCGTTGCCTTTGATCTGGACGGCTTGATGTTTGATACCGAGGCGCTGTTTTTTCGCGTGGCCGAAGAGATGCTGGCTCAACGCGGCAAACGATTCACACATGAGATGATGGCGGCGATGATCGGTCGGAACTGGGCGGTCGCGGGGCCCGCCTTGAAGCGGATGGCGGACTTGAACGAGTCGACCGACGAATTGCTAACCGAAGCCCGCAGCCGGTTTCTTCCTCGCATGGATCATGAGGTGCAACCGATGCCCGGTCTGCTTGGTCTGCTGGACCATGTGGAACGGGCCGAATTGCCCCGAGCGGTGACGACGTCCTCGCGCCGGGACTATGCGTTCCGGTTGCTCGATCGTCACGAATTGACGGCACGCTTCGCCTTTGTGTTAGGAAGTGAGGATGTCGAGCGGCACAAGCCAGATCCGGAGATTTATCGGAGGGCGGCCGAGCGGTTTGGCGTCGAACCAGCGGAGTTGCTCGTACTGGAGGATACGGCAACCGGAGTCGCGGCGGGACGAGCCGCCGGAGCTTACGTGGTGGCTGTGCCCCACGCGTTCAGCCCAGCAGAAGGTCTGACCGCGGCCCACCGGATCGTCCAGAGCCTGGGCGATCCTGACCTGCATGGGTTAATCCGGAGGCTGTGAGATCGAGCAGGGCAGGGGGGGATTGTCGATGGACTGCCCCGGGGCGGTCGTCTGGTCAGTAGTGGTCGAGATTGATTCGCTGAAGCCAGGCGGAACGCGCGACCACGCTGACCGAGCTGAGCGACATCGCCAACGCGGCTACCAAGGGACCGAATTGTCCAAAGAGACCAAAAGCCGCGACAGGTATTCCTATAATGTTATAGAGAAAAGCCCAGATCAGGTTATCCCGGATCGTGTTGAGTGCGGCCTGGCCAAGCCGGATCGCGCGGGGGATGGCTCGGAGGTCGTCGGTCGTGACCACGACGTCGGCGGTTGCCTTGGCGAGGTCGGTTCCGGTACCCAGAGCGATGCCGACATCGGCGCCGGCCAGAGCGGGTGCGTCGTTCAATCCGTCACCAACCATCGCAACACGGCCGCCGGCCTCGCGTCGAAGCTCAGCGATGCGGGTGAGTTTTTCATCGGGTTGGACGGGAGCGTAGACGTTCGTGGTTTCGATGCCGACCTGGAGGGCGACAGCTTCGGCCGTAGGCCGATTGTCGCCGCTGATCATCGCCACGCGCAGGCCGCGGTGGCGCAAAAGCCGGATCGCTTCCGGTGCTTCGGGCTTTGGCTGGTCGGCCAGGGCGATCAGGCCGGCGGGTTGGCCGTCGATCGCGACAAACAGGACGGTGCGCGCGCTCTGCTCCCAGTCGAGGGCGACTTCGCGGAGGGCGTCCGTCGAGATTCCGGCGTGGTGGAGCCAGGTTTCGGAGCCGACCAGGACGGTGCGGCCGGAGACCCGAGCGCTGACACCCAAGCCGCGGGCGGCGCGAAAATCTTCGGCGGTGGCCGAGCCAGCGTAGGCGGCCAGCGCGCGGGCGAGGGGGTGTTCGCTGGGTTGTTCGGCCGACCCAGCAAGTTGGAGGAGGGAGTCGCGAGAAAACGGGTCCAGAGCCAAGGTGTCGACCACCTCGGGACGGCCGCGGGTCAACGTGCCCGTTTTGTCGAAGACGACTAGGCGAAGTTGGGCGAATCGTTCGAAGACGGAGGCGTTGCGCACCAGCAGTCCGTGGCGTGCGCCGACGCCTGTGGCCACGGCGACGGCCATGGGTGTCGCAAGTCCCAGCGCGCAGGGGCAGGCGATGATCAGCACGGCGGCGGCGTTGAGGACGGCGGGTTCCCACTGCTTGCGAATCAGGCCGTGGCCGAGCAGGGTGATCCCCGCGATCGCAAGGACGACGGGGACGAAGACTTCGGCCACCCGATCGACCAGGCGTTGGACGGCGGCTTTGGAGGCCAAGGTCTCGCGAACCAGGCGGATGAGATTCTGGAGGACGGATTCCTGTCCCAGGCGTTGAGCCTCGATGATCAGGGTTCCGTCGCCGTTGAGAGTCGCGCCGGTGACTCGATCGCCGACCCGCCTGGTGACGGGAATCGACTCGCCGGTCAGCATCGATTCGTCGACGGTTGACTCACCCTCGAGGACGACGCCATCGACGGGGATGGATTCGCCGGGCCGGACTTGCACCCGGTCCCCGATGCGGAGGGCGGAGATCGGGACGTCCTCAAACTCGCCGGATGCATCGAGCCGCCGGGCGGTCTTGGGGGCGAGGTCGAGGAGGCGTTCGATGGCCTCTGCCGCAAGTCCGCGCGACCGTGCTTCGAGCCACTTTCCCAGAGTGATCAAGGTAAGGATCAGGGCCGCGTCGAGAAAGTAATGGGTCTGATGGAGATCGCCGCGGATCAGGTGATATAGGCTGTAGCTATAGGCGGTCGTCGTGCCTAGAGCGATTAGGGTATCCATGTTCGCGGACCGGCGGCGAGCGCGTTGCCACGCTCCCAGGATGTAGGGCCATCCCAGATTGAGCTGCACGAGGGTGGCCAGCGCGAACGCTGTTAGCGCTACGGTCGGGGAATGAGACCAGCCGGACCACGACGGGACGAGCATCGGACCGATGCCCAGCACGAGAAGCGGTAGCGTCAGGATGACGCCGATCTGCAGTCGCCGAGCCCAGGAGGCCACCTCCGCGGCGCGTGCCGAACGTAGAGCGGCCACGGCGGCTGCTGGATCGTCGGACCAATCAGCAGCGGGCGCCGCTGTATATCCAGCGGCGGCGACGGCGGTTTGGAGTGCCGAGACATCGACGGCCGGCCCGCTGGCGACAACCCGCGCCCGCTGGCTGGCGAGACTGACGTTGGCCTCGCGGACGCCGGGGACGCTTCGGAGGGCCGATTCGACGCGAGCCACACAGCTTCCGCAATGCATTCCGCCGATCTCAAGATCGAGGACGGTCGGCTGGGAAGCCCGTCTCGGTTGGTGCGGCGGCTCGCTTTTGGGACGCGCCGTTTCGAGTCGCGCCCCGGGTCGGAGTGTGCCGAGCTGGACGAGCGAGGAATCGACGTTGGTAGTGACGCCAGATTCGGCGGTGTCCGGCACGCGATAGCCAGCGCTGGCTACGGCTTCGGCGAGCTGCTCTCTTGCCACTTGGGCATCGGGCCGCAATCGCAGGGTGGCCTGGCACGAGCCGAGATCGACCTGCGCCTCGGCCACGCCGGGCACGCCGCGAAGCGCGCGTTCGACGGTAGCGGCGCAGTGGCTGCAGGTCATGCCTTCGATCGGCAGCCTAAGGTCCCGGGGCGTCGGGTTTGGCTCGGACATCGAAGCTGCTCGCACAAGACCAGCCGCGTTGAGAATCCTGGATTCTATTCTGATGCGGCCCGAGTGAGCTAGCAAACGCGCGAGTGCCTTGCGAGCCGAGACCGGCGGCCCTATTTTCATTTTCGGCTGGGTTGGTCGGCCAGGCGCCGCAGGGTCGTACGATCATGATCTACATCGGCACGAATCGGGGGCTTTATCGCTGGTATAGTGGATTGCCCTGGCCGGTGTTTCACGCCTTACAGGATCGCGTCATTGTCGACTTGAGAGCGGGGCCCGGTGGTTTGATGGCCGCGCTCGACGGTACGGGGCGGGTGGTGGTCAGCCACGATCGGGGACTGACCTGGGAAGAAATGGCCGGTCCCGGCGGGACAGGGCGACCGACGCATGTCCGGTTCGATCCAAGCTCGGGGAATCTGGTGCTGGCGACCGCCGGCCCGCTGCGGTTGTACGAGCGTTCGCTCCGCTCCGAGCCGACGCCCCGCCGACCGCCGACGGCGATGCGGCGCGCCCAGGAATGGATCGCACGGCTGCGGCGGATCGGCGAGTCGGAGCTTGCCACGGCGGTGCTCGATCCCGAGACCGAGACGCAGCGGCGCGGCTGGTCGAGGCTCGGAGCACCGCCAGTAGATCGGGTTGGCGATCTGGCAGGACTGACGCTGTTGGAGCCAGGACGCGAGCCAGGGATCTGGTTTGCTGGCGTTCTGGGAGCGGGGATTGTTCTCGGCAGCGAACGGGGATCGCGGTGGGATAAGGTCGAGGGGCTGCCCGATCAGGTCTACTGCCTGATCGACACGGGGGATTGCCTGCTTGCTGGCACCGACGACGGTGTCTGGACTAGTCGAGACGGCCGGGGATGGACTCCGCAGGGAAACCTCCAGGGCCGGACGATCACGGCGCTGGCGGCTCGGCCGGGGGATCCGAAACATCTCTGGGCAGGGATCGGTCCGAGCGGGGATGGCCCAGGACTCTATGAGTCGAAGGATGCGGGCCAGACGTGGACTCGCGTCGCCCGTGGTTTTCCCAGCCATCTGGGTGAAGCGCGGATCGTGGCGATCCGCTACGACGAAGCCGACCCCGACACCGCCCTGGTCGCCCTGAGCACCGGAGAGCTTTACCGGACCAAGACCGATGGACTTTGGTGGGAGCCGATCTCTCGCCAGGGTCAGGAACTTCGCGTGATCGCCTGAAGGTTGGCCGCACGTCGCGGCCTTGATGATTGTGGATGCCGATATGAGCGATTTGTGGAAATCGGCTGCGGAAGCAATGCGGCCGCGCCTCGAAGCAGTGGTGGCGCTGGCCGACAGCAAGGTACGCGGCCTGATCGAGCGCGACCCGGGCTATTTCCCGATGTACACGAAGGCGGGCAAGTGGCGCCACTCCGGCGAGACCTGGACCGATTGGTGCGCTGGCTTTCTGGTTGGCCTGCAGTGGCTGCTCTACCGGCAAACCGGGAACCAGTTCTGGCGCGAACAGGCCGAGAACCATTGCCGGCTGATCGAACACAAGAAGCACGACCAGACGGTGCATGACCTGGGTTTCATCTTTTTGAACTCATATCTTCCGTGGTATGAGCGGACTGGAGATGCGCGGCTTCAAGAGGTGCTGATCACGGCGGGACGGACCCTGAGCGGACGCTATCAGCCCAAGGGTGGCTACATCGCCTCATTTATCGGCCCGCAAAGTCTGTTCATCGACATCATGATGAACGTGCCGATCGTCTTTTACGCCGCGCGCGAAACAGGCGACGAGGCGTTGCTCACAATTGCGCAAACCCATTGCCGAACAACCGAGCGTACCCTGGTTCGGCCTGACGGGGGCACGGCCCACGAGGGGCTCTTCGACGCCGAGACCGGACGATTTATCGGTCAGAGCACCCACCAGGGCTTGAGCGCGGAGAGCGATTGGTCGCGCGGCCTGGCCTGGTCGCTCTATGGCTTCGGAACGGTGTTCCGGTACACACAAGACCCGGCCGACCGACATGTGGCTGTCCGCAATGCAGACCATTTTCTCGAGCGATTGCCGGCGTCGGGGGTGGCTCCCTGGGATTTCGACGCACCCGAGGGTCCAGACCGGCTGGACGACTCGTCGGCTTCGGCGATTGCCGCGTCAGGGCTGTGGCAGCTCGCCGACCTGGTGGATGACCCGCAGCGGTCCGATCGCTACCGCACGGCGACCCTCACGATCCTCGATGCGCTCTGCACGGACCGGTATCTTTCCGGCCGCGACCCGGATTGGGAGGGGATCCTCAAGCACGGCGTCTATCATATGCATAAAAAACTGGGTGTGGATGAGTCGGTTATGTGGGGAGATTTTTTCTTGCTAGAAGCCGTGTGCCGGGTTCTGGAAGCGTAGCCAACTGGAGCCTTCCTGCCTCGGGTCGATAAAATAATTTTGCCTCTCCAGCCTGCCAGCCATCTCCCGCCGCACGTTTTTCCCTATGTGTGGAATTGCCGGCTTCGTCGAAGGCAAGGGCCATGTGGCCGATTGCGCGATTCTGGAGCGGATGACCGCGCGACTGACGCACCGGGGTCCCGACGGGAGTGGGTTGTATTTGGACGGACCGATCGCCTTGGGTCATCGGCGGCTGGCCATCATTGATCTGGCCGGGGGCGCTCAGCCGATGCCCAACGAGGATGGGTCGGTATGGATCACCTACAACGGCGAACTTTACAACGAGCCGGCTCTGCGTGAGGAACTCGAGGCGAAGGGTCATCGCTATCGCACTCAGAGCGATACGGAAACACTGGTGCATCTCTACGAGGAGGAAGGTGAGGACTTCGCGGCACGGCTCAACGGAATGTTCGCCCTGGCGATTTGGGACGCGCGGTCGCAGACACTGGTTCTGGCACGGGATCGGATGGGGCAGAAACCGCTCTACGTGGCTGACCTGCCGGGTGGTGGTCTGGCCTTCGCCTCCGAGCCGAAGGCCCTGCTTGAGCATCCGGGCGTTTCGCGATCGCTCGATCCGGCCGGGCTGGTCCGCTATCTGTTCTACGAATATTTGCCCGCGCCGCATTGCATCTGGCGTGGAATTCGGAAGCTGAGGCCCGCCGAGCAGCTCGTCTGGCGTGATGGTCGTGCGACGACGCGCCGATACTGGTGTCCGCCGGAGGTGGGCAGCGATCTGCCATTGTCACGTCTGGAGTCGACGGCCGCCCAGTTCTGGTCGGATTTGCGGGAGGCGGTCGATCGCCATCGCCGGTCCGACGTGCCGATCGGGGTATTCCTCTCAGGTGGGATCGATTCGTCGAGCGTGGCAGCCGCCCTCTGTGAGATCGAACCGGCGCAGCGGGTGCGGACGTTTTCCATCGGATTTGAGGATCCCAGTTTCGATGAGTCACGGTACGCGCGGCGAGTCGCCGAGCATTTGGGCACCGAACATCACGAGCGGATTTTCTCCGCGGCGAGTGTGTACGAACTGTTGCCCGAGGTGGCTGGATGGCTCGATGAGCCGTTTGGTGATGCCTCGGTCTTGCCGACTCACTTGCTCAGCCGGTTTGCCCGGGAGCATGTGAAGGTCGTGTTGGGGGGGGATGGGGCGGATGAGATTCTGGCCGGCTATCCGACCTTCTCGGTCGAGCGTGCGGCCCGGATCTACGCGCGATTCCCCAAAACGAGCCGAACGCTGGTTCGATCCCTGATTCAGCGGCTTCCGGTCGACCATCGCAACTTCAGCCTCGATTTCAAGCTCAAGCAATTTGTGCGTGGAGCGGACGAGGAATTGCCGCTGGCGCATCAGCTTTGGCTCGGCTCGTTCTCGGGCCGTGAGATTGCGGATCTGTTGATCGAACCGCCCTTGATCGACGTCGAACGCGAGCACCTGGAGCGTGCGCATCACCTGCTCGCCCGGACCCGTCTGGCTCCTCTGGAGGAGTCGCTCCGGCTCTACCAGGACACGTATCTTGCGGAAGATATTCTTTACAAGGTGGACCGCGCCAGCATGGCCTGCGGGCTTGAAGTTCGCGCTCCGCTGCTCGATGCGCAGTTGGCCGAGCGGATGATTGCGTTTCCTCCGAGTTACAAGCGCGGAGGCGGACAATCAAAGCGGATTTTGAAGCGTGCCGCCGCCGGCAAGCTGCCTCCCGAGATCCTCCGGCGAGGCAAGAAGGGATTTGGAATTCCGGTTGCGCGCTGGTTGCGGGGACCGCTCGGGCCCTTGATCGACGACCTGCTCAGCCCCGAGCGGCTCCGGTCGCAGGCCATCTTCCGGCCTGATGCCGTTGCCCGCCTGATTGCCCAGCATCGCGCCGGCAGCCACGATCACCGCAAACCGCTCTGGACCCTGCTGATGTTCCAGATCTGGTACAACCGATGGATCGAGCGCTGCTAGGCTCGTCGGCCGAAGACGCGACTCCGGCGAGAGCCTGATCGGTTGCGGTCGGATGAATCCCGATCGCTCCGCCTGGACTTTAGGTCGGGCCGTTCCCATTTTTTGAACTGCTCGATGAGCGCAAGCGCTTACGGGGCCAGTGGTGCACGGAAACGAAGCCGCCCGCTCGGTTATGATCGTGACGGGGCTGGCCGTTATCGTGATCGATCGCGAGGCGGCCGTGCGCGGAAGTTCAACATGAGGGGAGGTCGTTGTGCGGACCCGGTTGCTGGCTCGCCACCTCATGAAGTGGTTTCTTCTGGCCGGGGTCGCATGGGGGTGGGACGGGGCTGCGGCGCAGCAGGGATCGTCCGAACCGCTGGTCCTCTTCGACTTCGAGAAGGAATCGGCTCAGGTCTGGGATCGAGCCGGCGGAGTCCGGATCCGTGCTGCCGAACCGCCGGAGACGGCCGACAACGACGGCCTGACGCCCGCCGGACGGGCGCTCCTGGTCGAGACCGAGGCCCGCGGACGCCTTGCGGTCCCGTCGGCCAGCGTCCCGGCCAACTGGCTGGGGTACGAAGAGCTTCAGTTCTGGGTTTACCGCCCTTCGGACGAACTGGCCCGCGACCCCCAAGTGACGTTTGAGATCCTGGCTTCCGAACGCGATGGCATCGCCTGGTACTGGCGGCGCGTCGACCTCGATCACCAAGGCTGGCAGCGTGTCGCCTTGCCCCTGAAATGGTTCCGGCAGGGTCCGGGTCGGCTGGCCCGCTGGGATCGCGTCGATCGGATCGAGTTTCGATTTCGTGAGCCGGCACGTCTCTGGATCGACACGATCGCTTTACGCCCCGGCTTCTCCCCCCGCGCCGCGGAGTGGACCCTCGACGACCTTCGGGCGTTGGCGTTTCCGGACCAGGATCCACGCCTCGTCCGAAGCCGCAGCGATCGCGAGGTCGTCCTCCTGACCGACGCCGAAGAACTCGACCTCGACGCTTTGGCCGCCCACCTGGCTAGGGTCGCCGCCGCCGTCCGCGCTGATTTCCCTTGGCTCGAGCGCCCGGCCAGTCCTCCGGTGGTCATCGTCTTCGCCACGCCGGAGCGGTACCGGGCGTTCCCGCCGGCACTCGGTGAACGCCTGAACGCGAAGGCCCCAGCGCCTCGTTCGGCTGGCTACACGGTTCAGGGTCTTGCGACCTCGACGTGGGATGCCCGTCAAGGCTCGCTCCGCCCGGTCTACACACACGAGTTCGTCCATGCGCTGTTGGAGCGCTCGGCGGACCTCGGCAACCGGAACGAATGGATTCAGGAGGGTGTCGCGTCGCGTTACCAGCTTCGCTTTCATCCCCAGAGGAACTTTGTCGAGATCGTCCGCACCGGGATCGCCGACCCGGCGCGCCATCTGCCCCTCCGGCGACTGCTCTCCGGCGAGCCGATACCGGCGGACCGCTACTGGCAGGCGGCCACCGTTGTCGATTTACTGCTGGCCGACGCCGGCTTTCGTGCCCGTCTGCCCGAACTGATCGACGCCTTTCGTCGCGTTGGGTCCACCAATATCGAGCCGCATCTGGGTGACGTGCTCGGGACCGACTGGGAGCGACTCGAAGCCGCTTGGCGCACGCATTGTCAGCGGTACGACTCGGCTCCGACGGCTCGTTAACCGGCCGCCGGAGCCGAGTCGTACGAAGAGACTCGCCTCAATCTCAGGCGAACAGCCGGGTTTCGGCCTCCGCCTTGACCAGTTCACGCGGCTGATTCAGGTGGTTGTAGACGATCGTGGTCGGGTTGATGCCGAAGGCGTGGTAGATGGTCGCCAGCAACTGGCCCGGGTGGACCGGATCCTCGAGCGGTGCCGAGCCGGTCTTGTCGCTTTTGCCGTGGATGTGGCCGCGGCGGATGCCGGCGCCGGCGATGACGGCCGTGTAGCAGTAGGGCCAGTGATCGCGGCCGTCGGCCGAGTTGCCATTGCCTGAGGTGCTGACCCCCTTCTGGGGGCTGCGGCCGAATTCGCCGACGGCCACGACCAGAGTCTCCTCCAGCAGGCCGCGCTGATCCATGTCGGTCAACAGGCCGTATAAGCCCTGGTCGAGCATCGGGGCACTCTGATTCTTCATGCGGTTGGTCAGATCGACGTGATGGTCCCAGGAGTGGTTATCGCTATTGGCAACCTTGGGCCAGATCACCTCGACGACGCGAGTTCCCGCCTCGACCAGGCGCCGCGCCAGGAGACAGCTCTGGCCAAAGGTGTTCCGGCCGTAGAGGTCGCGGATCTTGTCCGGCTCGGCTTGGAGGTTGAAGGCTTCTCGAGCGCGGCCGGAGATGACGAGGCTCAGGGCCTTGTCGTAATAGGAGTCCAGGTTGTACTCACTGACGGCCTGCTCGATTTCGGGCATGCCTGCGTCGATGGCCGCCCGAAGCCGGGCGCGGCGCTCGAGCCGAAGGCCGAAGACCTCGGGACGGAGCTGGAGGTCGTCGACCTTGATCCGATCCATCTTGTTCATGTCCATATCGTCACCCTCGGGGAAGAGGGTGTACGGGTCGTAGGCCTTGCCCAAAAATCCGGCCGTGCCGCCCTTGCCCACGACGTTGGACTCCTGCAACGGGCGCGGGAGCTGGACGAAGGGGAGCATCGGCTCGGTGGGCGGCTTGAGCCGGATGATGTTCGAGCCGAAGTTGGGGAAATCCTTGGCGTTGGGCGGCTCAAGCTGGCCCGAGGGACTGACTTTGTCGGTCGTATAGCCGGTCATCATCTGATAGATGGCGGCGGTATGGTTGAACAGCCCATTGGGCGTGTAGCTCATCGAGCGGATGAAGGTGAACTTGTCGGTCACCGTCGCCAGTTTGGGCAGCGTCTCCATCACCTGGATGCCGGGAACCCGAGTGTCGATCGGCTTGAAGGCGGATCGGACGTTATCGGGCACGTCCGTCTTGGGATCCCAGAGGTCCAGATGGCTCGGTCCACCCTGGAGGTAGACCAGGATGATGCTCTTGGCCCGGCCCCAGCCCGGTCCGCCCCCCTGGCTTTCCTGGGCCGCAGCCGCCTGCAGCCGTAACATACTGGGCAGGCTCAGTCCGAACAGTCCCGTACCGCCGATGCGGAGCAACGCGCGCCGGGTTACGCCGAGATGGGCGTCGCAAAGATCCTTGCCCGGTTGTCCAGGAATCATCAGCATGGCCGTCAGCTCCAGGGGTCAGGAGGTGGTCGGGTTTCGATTCGCTCTGGGTAGACGAACGGCTCCGATCGAATCGCCTAGCGGTTGAACAGAAACGCCGGGCTGTTGATCAATGCCCAGGCGATATCTTGCGCGGCCGTGTGCCGCCGTTGCGCGGCCTGACGGACGCTCTGGTCGAGATCGAGCCGAAGCTGGGCCAATCGTGGATCGACCGGAACCGGTTGCCGGGCTGCCTCCAGAGCCGTTTTCAGCTCTTTGAGCCGGGGATCCTCGGGCAGCGGGGCGCGGGCGATGTTTACGGCGTTCTGCTTGGCCTGCCATTCGGAATCGATCTTACGGTGATAGGTCCGCAAGGCCTCGATCTGGGCGGCTGTCCGCAGCTCCGGGGCCGTGGCGAGAATCGCTCGGAAATCCTCGGGGAGGCCGAGACCCAGCGGCTTGGGAAGCCGTGTGACGGAGACCCGGAATCGGCCGATGGTCCAAGCGTCGTTGTAACGGTGATGGAGGCGGATCACCAGACGGGTTCCTCCGGTGTGCCCGACCGGTTCGGCCGTCTCGAACGTCGCCCAATGGGTTGTCCCGGTAGCCGGGTGAACCGCCCAGCCGTTGCCGGGGTTGTTGGCCTCGCCATCGATCGCTTGGGAAATGTTCAAGTTGGTCTGGCTGAAGTCGGCCAGGGGATTGACGAGCTTGACGGGCTTGAGATCCTCGGGATTGGCCCGAGGCGCGGCCGAGACCTCGAATTCGTTCAGAACGAAGTTGCCATCGCCGGCCCGGCCCGGCCCGTGGTTGGGCAATCGCTCGTCGGAGAGAACCTCCAGCCGCAAACCGGTGATTCCTTCCAGCTCGGTCTCGGCAACGATCGTCACGGTCCCGTTCTTGTTCGGTCCAGAGACAAGAATCGAGCCGTCGGCCTGAGACTCGAGGGCCGCTCCGCTGGTGGCTTTGCCTTCGAGCATGGTGAGGATCGACCAGCGTACCTGGGTGCTCTGAGCCTGCTCCCATTCGGCCATTTTCTGGGCCAGTGGACCCGCCTCGTACTCAGCCAGTTCACGCTCGCGCTGAGCCAGTGTTTCGGCACGCTGCTTTTCAGCCTCGGCCAGTCGGGGCGTGAGTTCTTGCTGATAGGCGTCAAGCGCAGCCTGCGCGGCAGCGATCGCCGCCTCGCGGTCGCGTTCGAGTTGAGGGCGCTTCAGCGCAAATTCCAGCTCACGCTTCGCGAGCTCCTCGGCAAGCCGACGATGATCCTCGTCGACCGACTCAAAGCTGGACAGACAGGCCGCAATCTCGGACTCGGTGGCTGGTCGGTTCAGAATTCGCAGGAATAGCTCATTGATCAAAGCCCGGTCGTCGGGCTGGGCGGTGACCAGCCGCGAGAGTTCCGAGTCCGGATCCGCGATTGCCTCGGCAAGAGTCGGACCGCTTACCAGCGCCATGACCGGCCCGAGCTGAAGGCCGCTGGTTCGCTCGCACTCGCAGGCACTCTCCCGCGCCGGGCGGCCGAAGGTGGTGAAAAACCCGCTGGGAAGCTCAACTTCACTGTCGGGAAGCTCGGCCGCGCGGGTTCCGGGGGGCACTCCGGGAATCTTGGAGATCGACCCGGTGACCCGATGGATGCTGTCGTAGAGCACCTCGGCCGGAAGCCGTCGCGCCAACGCGTGCGAGTAGTTGGTGCGGTCGTCGGCATTGAACCGGTTGGTGGCAACCGAGAGTTGATAGGTTCGCGACGTCGTGATCAATCGCATCACATGCCGTACATTGAATCCGCTCTGAACGAACTGCTCGGTCAGGTAGTCCAGAAGCTCGGGGTTGCTCGGCGGGTTCCCCGCGCGGATGTCGTCGAGCGGTTCGATGATCCCGACTCCGAGCAAATATCCCCACAGGCGGTTGACGTAGCTCCGAGCGAAGTATTGATTTCCGGGAGCGGTCAACCACGCGGCGAGTTGCTCGCGACGGGTTCCACCCGATACGTCCGCATCCGGAGTTTCGTAGGGAAAGCGCGGCGCCGTGACCTTTCGGGTCCGATCATGGACGACCTCGCCCTCGGTTCGATCGGAGACCTTCTCGAAGAGCGGTTTGGCCCCTTCGACGGCGGTTCCCCCGATCGTCTTTCCCTCACTGGCCGGGTCCGGCTCTAAACCGACTTGCGCGAAGTAAGCGGCGGTCTCGTAATACTGGTCCTGGGTCCAACGCTCGAAGGGATGGTCGTGGCATTTGTTGCAGTTGAACCGGACCGCTAAGAAAAGTTGGGTCGTGTTTTCCATGATGGCGGTCGGCTCACGCAGGATTTTGTAGTACGAGGCGGCCGGATTTTCCCGGTTCGATCCGCTCGCCGTCAGGATCGACCGCACAAACTGGTCGTAGGGAACGTTCTGTTCGATTTGTTGGCGGATCCAGCCGCGGAACGCGACGGCCCCTTCGACTCCCAGAAACTTACGGTTGACCTGCAACAGATCCGCCCATTTGTTGGTCCAGTACTCGACAAACTCCGGACTGCCGATCAGCCGATCGACCAGTTCTTCACGCTTCAGGCGTGTCGGCCGGGTATCAGCGAGGAACTGGCGCACCTGGTCGGCCGTTGGCGGCAGACCGGTCAGATCGAGTGAAACCCTGCGAATAAACTCGGCATCGGTGCAGAGATCCGAAGGCTGGATTTTGAGCCGCTCCCACTTGGCGGCGACCAACTCGTCGATGCGCCCCCAGGTTTCGGGCGGGGTCCAGACAAAGCCCGTCCGATCACCCATGACGGTCACCGTAGTGGCGGCATAGGCGCCCTCGTAGCGGGCGAGCATCGCAGCTTCACCCCGTCGCAAGGCGGTCGCGACGCCGGTCTTGCCGACGGTCGCCACCTCGATATTACCGCTCTCGATAAACGCCTCCCGGCTCACGTCGCGGGTGCCGCCATCGGCGTAGGTCGCCACCACTCGGAACTGCTGCCGGCCGCCCTCAGCGGGGATGATCGGGTTATGGGGGAGAACGTCAATCCGGACGACGCGTGGGGTGGTTAGATCCAGCCGGGCGCCGTGGGCAATCCAAGCCCGAATGACCTCGTAGGCCGGTTCTCCGGGTTTCATCAGCACTCCACCGACGTGAGGCACGGCGCCCGTCGGTTTCAACAGCATCAGACTATCGTCGGGAGAAGCCAGATTGACGCGGCGTGAGGCGTGGTCGTCGGTCAGTGCCCGGACGTCGAAGATTGGGTCGTAGCCCCGGAGCGACAGCTTGAAGCCGTTCTTGCCCTGAGCCGAGCCGTGGCATGTCCCCGCGTTGCATCCGAGTCGCGATAGCACCGGCGTCACGTCGCGCACATAGTCGACCTCAAGCGGGCTTGAAAATCCCTCGACGCGAACCGGAACCTCGGCTGTCCGACCGCCGAGCCGGAGCGTCAGCGTCGCCGAGCCGTCGGCCCGAGGCGTTACCAGACCCAAGGGACTGACCGACACCACATCGGCCGAAAGCTCATGTTCGACCAACCGGGTGGCGTCAAGCCGATCACCACTGGCCAGTACAGCGGTGACCAACATCTGAACATACGCATATTTGCCGTTCAGGTCGATCGTCTTCGGTTCGATTTCGAGTGCCGTCACCTCGGCTCCGGGGGGCAGGCTCTCGGAGGAGAGGGTCTCTTCGTGCCGAGGCAGATCGGGGCGTTGCAGACCGACCACCTCCGCCTCGGCACTGACGGTCGCGGGTTGGAACTCGCGGATGATCGAGCCGGTTTCCGCGTCGATCAGGCGCACGATCCCGTCCGATCCCCCAACCGCCAGTGCCTGGCCGTCGGGTCGGAACGCCACCGCGTAGATCGAAGCCGACGGAATCGCCGTACTAGCCACCAGGCGGACACCCTCGGTGTGATAGGCGTGGAGCTTCTGTCGCTCCTCGGAGCTGCGGCTGTCGGCCACTTTGGCCATGATCGCCTTGATTTCGTCGGGCAAGGCGGTGTCGAACTCGTAGCCATAGATCTGGACGCTTCCCTGGCCATCGAGGCTGGCCACCGCGGCGATCCGCTTCCCGTCCGGGCTGACCGCAACCCCGAAGATCCGGCCGGTCATGGCCGGCAGTTCGCGGATCAGGTTCGAGTCGTCACCGATCACGCGTTGGACTTGGCGAAACATGCGATAGACGCGCGGGACGCCGTCCGAGCCGCCCACGACGATCTCATCCCGCTGCGGGTGCCGGGCGACAGCGCTCAGTCCGCCCTTCAGCGCGCCCGGCGTGATCGACGTAATATTGTCCACAAACCGCTGAGTCGCGACTTCCGTCAATTTCGCTGTCATGTCCCGACCGGCGGAGACCAGATGCGACCCATCGACCGACCAGACCGTGTCCAGCGCCCAGTCGTTGTGCGAGCCCATAAAGAGCACTTGCTGGCCCGTGGTCGCGTCAATCGCACGCACGCTGTTGTCGGCGCAGCCGAAGGCGATCTTGGAGCCATCAGGCGACCAACTGGCGCCGTAAATCGTGTCGTACGTTACCGGCACCGAAAGCAAGAGTTTACGAGAGGCGACGTCCCAGACCTGCACCTCGCCGACTCGGCCGGGCAGTCCCCCCGTGACCGCCAGCTTCGTCCCATCCGGCGAAAAGGCCAAGCTTTCGATCCGTTCCGACAAGCCGATCAACCGCCCGACCAGCTCGCTCCCGTCGGAACTCCACAGCAGCACCTCGTGGAATCCGGCGATCGCCAGCAGCGACCCATCGGGCGAAAAGTCAAGGGCACCCAGGACCGGTGGTCGGGTGTACACAGGTGGATGATCCTGATCGAATCGGGCCAGGGCGTTGGCGGGGGTGTCGTCCTTGGCCCCTTCGGCGATCCAGCGGCGGAGCAGGTCGATCTCGGCCGCACCCAGCGCGGGCTTATCCTTGGGCATGAGAGCCTGGCCCTGAGAGTCGGGCATGACCTGCGCCAGGATCTGACTTTCGTCGGGCTGGCCGGGTACGACCGCCGGTTCGCCTGACTCACCGCCCTGGAGCAAGCGCTCGTAATCGGTCATCACGTAACCGCCGCCTGCCTTGGCTGGTTGATGGCAGCCCAGACAGTTGGCCTGCAAGATCGGCCTGATTTGCTTGTGGAAGCTAACGGGTTGGTCGGCGGATGGAGCGCTGGGGTCGTCGTCGGGTGCGGATGCCGGAATCTGAGCCGGCAAGCCGTACAACAGCAAGACCGCGGAGAGCCACAGGAGAGGACGCGACACCATCGGGAACAAGCTCCTGGCAAACTCAAGCCGGCGGGCATTCGGCGGATGAGGCGGGGGGGAGTCGCCCAACGGTTTGAAGCTGGCGCGACGGAGGAGGCCGCGACGAGGCAGCCGAGGCGGGGTAAGGCGGTGATCCGCTCTGGAACACCACTTGTTTAACAACAGAAGGATAGCCGAACCCGTGGTCGTTTCAAACGGTTTTTCCGACCGGGTCGCGTGGTGGCATCCTGGCGGAGAGATTTCCGGGTGGGCTTTTGTTTTCGGTTTGATCGGGCCGTTGCGTTAGTCTGGCGGAACACCGGGTCGACGAGTCGCCTAGAGATCTTGAGTCGCACCGCTGATGGACCGTGATCGACTGGATCAGGTGATCCGCAACTTCTTCGAGTGCGACCCCCGCCCGATTGTGCAGATCATTCGAGAACTGCTGGCGAGCCTTCAGGCTGAGCAGTCGCTCCCGCCCGGGATCTTGATGTCACGCAACTACGAGACCGCGCAGGAGAATCCCGAGATTCATACCCTACCGGGAAATCTCAAGGACGCACGCGACGCGATTTTTCCTTACTTCTGGGGTACGGACGGTTGGGCCTCGAAACTGCATCTGGAGAACGTCAAGGGTCCGGCCAACTATGCGTCGCTCATTGGGGCGATTGCCTGTTTGCTCAAGAACCCCAATTTGTGTGTCGACACGTACAGCCAGCGCTCGAACGAGCTGGAACTGAAGGCGATCACCGCTCTGGCCAACCTGATTTTCTATCACACTGAAAGCCCATGGGGCGTTTTCACCATGGGCGGAACGATCTCCAATTTGTACGGCGGCAAGATTGGGATCGAGAAAGTCGCGCCGGGGGCGATGCGTCAGGGGCTGGCAGGCCGTCCTCTGGCCGGGATCGTCTCGGAAGCCGCTCACTATTCGAATGCGACCCTGGCCGGCTGGCTTGGACTGGGTATCGACCACCTTCACGCCATACCGACGGACCGGAATCTCAGCATCCGCCTCGATCTGCTCGAAGCCAGACTGGAGCAGCTTCACGCGTCCGGCCGTGCGGTTGCTTTTGTGATTGCGACATTCGGTTCCACCGATGCATTTGGCATCGACGACCTGGCCGGAATCCGCCACCTGCTCGATGACTTCAGCCGGCGCCATGGAGTTCCCGCGCCGCAGCTCCACGTCGATGCGGCGGTTGGCTGGGCGCTCTGTTTTCTCGTCGAGTACGACCTCGAGTCAAACCCGCTCAAGCTGACTGACGAGATGCGCCCGTGCGTGGCCGCTGCGCAGCGAGCCTGCCAGATGTTCCGATTCGCCGATTCGGTGACCCTCGATTTTCACAAACTGGGTTGGGGGCATTACCCCTCGAGCGCGTTCATTGTCAATCGCCGCGACGACCTCCGATTCCTAGCGCGCCAGCCGAGCGACATGCCCTACTTCAGCGAGGCCGATTACCGCCGCGACCCAGCGCTGTTCACGCTCGAATGCTCACGGCCGGCGATCGGCCCCTATTCGGTCATGGCCAGCCTCAATGGAATCGGTCTGATCGGCTACCAGATGCTGGTGGCGAACGCGATCGAACTGGCCACCAAGCTCAAGCGCCGGATCGAAGAACTCGAATTCTGCAAGGTTCTTAATCCGGAAACGATTGGACCGTCGGTCTGCTGGTGGGTCTTGCCGCGGGGCCGAGACGCCAAGGCGATCTTCGCCGCGCTCGAGGCCGGAACACTCGACGAGGAGCTCGCCCACCGCACCTTCGGCGAGGTCAAGCGCCTGTTCGAAAAACGGGAGGCAATCCTCGACCCCGCCCGCGACGCCAAACTCTCGTTCACGACGTCGATGGGCTACCGGCCGGGAGGCCACGACCTGCCAGCCTGGAAGGCCGTCTTTTTCAATCCCCGCACTGACGATGCCGTGATCGACCAGATCATCCGGAGCATCGAGGACGTGGCTTGAAGCGACCCGCTTCGGGCCTCCTCCCTGAGTCGAAGACGGGCTTGACTCCTCGCCCGCTCCCATCGAGAGAGCCAGGCAGACGCCCAAGCGAACCTCTTGAGCCAACCCGTTTAAGCGTGCGGGTTTTGCTCCCGGCGGCATTTCGTGGATCAGCCCGCGAGCCCACGCCCGCACCGTCGAGGTAAGGAACTGGACGGGTGTGTTGCCTACGCCTGCCCAATTCAGGGGTTCATCGGCAGCGCTGTCTTCCTGCTGGGACCTGGACGCTTGGGAGTGTGTCGAATCGCTCGAGCCGATCGATTGACCACCGTGCCAGCCGCGTCCAGTCAGGCGAGCACCGCTATGCGATGAGATGGTACCGCTGGGTTGCTGCGCTGTTCCTGACGCTTGTCCTATGGAGCCGTTTCAGGAGGCGGAGGGCGCAAATGGTCGGGTCCAGATCCTCCTCCGATCCGACGAGGCATCGCCCGTCGCCACGCAAGACCAGCGAGTCGAGAAACCGATCTCGGCAGGTGAAGGCAGAAGGAAGTAGATTCCATTCAGATGCGGAAGCTAGCCGATAGCCGCTGAAGCTCCTCGCGTCAGTCGATGACGTCAAACGTAAAGAGGGCGCTCTGAATCGCCTGATTCCATTCCGGAGAAGCAAAACCGCCCAAGGCCGTGATGTGGAGCGTGTCGTCGGTGACGTACAGAAATCCCTCCGACTCCGCACCGTCTTTGTCACGCACGCGGTAGCGAACTCGAACGAAGCGGTTGCCGTTCAGCTTCCCATGTTCGGGAGGTTCCGCCTCCAGCGTCTTTCCCTTCGCTCCACGGCGCAGTCGGTTCAAGAGAGTGTTCACCACCGACTCCGCCTTGTTCCGATCCGATCGCAACGCCAGCGTGATCACGCTGAGGTCGGCGACCACCTCACTGCCTCGCTTGATCGTCCAGCTCACCTGGATTTCGTTCTGCGTTTCCTTGCGGCGATACTCGGAATCCAGCGGCGGGCGGACGGTCCAGTCCTGGGTTCGGTACTCCACGGCGAGCTTCGAGAGATCGGCATCCGGATACGTCCACTCGGGCAGATCCGTGGGCTGTTGCAGCCCCAGCCCCAACCAGACCGCCAACAACCCAATCCCGGCTCCATGTATGCGGGACAGTCTCATCACAACCTCGTTCGATCGGCGTTCGCGGCCCTGCCGCAGGAAGAATGAATGAAAGAAAAGACCACAACGAGAGGCGTCCAGGCAAACGAAGATCTGATGAAGCTCGGCCTTGATTCGAGCCGTCAACATCGACGGCAGCCTGGGCGATGCCGAGCCTAAACGGGGAGGGAGGCAAGCCGCACGCTAGTTCGGCTACGGCCCAAACCGGTCGGAGGCTCCCTCGTCAGTCGTGATGCGGCCTTGCGTTGCTACCAACCCATGCGGAAGCGTTCCAGCCACTCGAGCATCAGCGCCGAGCCAATCGACCGATCCTTGCGCAATTCTTCGGGGGTCGCGCCCCAATAGAACCCGATCCAGCCCTTGGCATATGGGCGTGAGCGCCGAAGAAACTCGGCAAACTCCTCGCCACTAGCCTTGAGCGGAAAGGTTTCCTCGATGATCACGGGTTTGCCCGCGGCGGCTTCTGCGAACGCGGCCAGGGTGTCAATCGCCTCATCGACCTTGCCGCTTTCGGGGTAGAGGTGCACCGCGATGAAGTCCACTTCACCGGCAACCATCGACGGGATGAACCCCGAAGTCAGTCCTGGCCGATCGAGGCTCCAGTCGACCAACCCGACGGTAATTAGGCGATCGGGATCGACCGCACGAATGGCACGGACGAGCCGGCGGAGCCAAGTCCGAGCGATCTCAGGCCGGGGCCGCCCCTGGGGATCGAGGGAGATGAGCTGAACGAAATGCTTGCCGGCAAATGCCGGTCCCAACCAGTCCCCCTTCTCACGCGTGCTGCCTGGTACCACCGGCTCGTTCATCAGGTCGTAGCAAAAAACGGCCGGACTCTCCCGGCACTGTCGGGCTACCGCCGACCAGAACAGGGCCTGAGCGTCCCATCGGCTAGTCTCGTCGAGAGCGTCGTACCAGGCGGGCACATCCGCTTTGTGATAGCAGCCCAGTCCGGTCAGGTCCAGGTAGAGATTTAAACGCTCGGCCAGAGCGAGCAACCGGCCCAGCCGCTCCAGGGCGACCGCGTTCACCTCTCCCGGCCGAGGACAAAACCGCCCAAACTGCAAGTGAACCCGGATCACGTTGGCGCCCAGGTCACGCATCTCGGCGAAATCCTGCTCGACCTTTGACCACTCCTGCTCCCAGTAGTCTTCGATCAACCGCCCGCGTTCGTCGTGATCGTAGTTGAATCCGCGAGGCTCGAAGGATCGCCCAGACACGGCCAGACGAAAGCCGCCTTGGGGTTTTCGTTCGACGCGCTCCATGGGGTGGGACGCGAACCAGGTCAGAGCCAGCGTTGCGATCAGGATTGCGTGACTCATGAGCGTGGTGACTCGATCAACAGATTCTTGGTAACGGTGCGCCGGTCGGTTCATCAAGGATTCGGTCGAATCCGAGCTGCCCGCGGACCAAGACAAGGGGGCCGGGGTCAGCAATCACCTGCCCGATCGCGGCCGCGTTCCGGCCGATCGCCTCGCTACGGAGGGCCTCTAAAGCCCGATCCACATCCGGCTCAGCGACCACGGCCAACAGCTTCCCCTCGTTGGCCACATAGAATGGGTCGAGGCCGAGCAACTCGCAGGCACCCCGCACGGCCTCGCTGACGGGCGTAGATGACTCGTCGAGACGGATTGCGTGGCCGGTGGCCTCGGACAGCTCATGGCAGGCGGCCGATACGCCACCTCGGGTCGGATCGCGGAGAAACTTGACGTCTGCACCCGAATCCAACAGCCGTGCGACCAGGCGATGCAACGGCGCTGTGTCTGAGACGAGCGCCTCGCCCAGATCGAATCGTTCCCGGGCTGCCAGGATCGCCAGCCCATGATCGCCGATGGTCCCGCTGACGAGGATCCGGTCGCCAGGCTGAACGCGTTCGGCCCCGAGTCGGACACCAGGTCGCAGGCGTCCCAGCCCCGTCGTGTTCAGGAACACGCCGTCGGCCGCCCCACGGGGCACAACCTTGGTATCCCCGGTGACGATCCAGACCCCACAATCGCGCGCGGCGTCGCGGACGCTCTCGACCACCCGCCGCAGCGTATCGATCGCCAGGCCTTCCTCGGCAATGATCGCCATCGATAAGTAGAGCGGCTCCGCGCCACAGACCGCCAGATCATTGATGGTTCCGTGCACCGCCAGTCTGCCGATATCACCGCCCGGGAAAAAGAGAGGACTGACGACATAAGAATCAGTTGATAGGACTATCGGTCGACCTGGATCGGGCAGGACCGCGGCGTCGTCGAGTGGCGCAAGGAACTCGTTGCTCAGCGGCTGAACCAACAGTTCCCGGATCAATCGCCGGGTTGCCCGAGCGCCCTCGCCGTGAGCGAGCAACAGCGTCTCACCATTGATCCCGAGAGGAAGCGGGCAGGTGTTCCAATCCCCCTGGCTGTTCATGTCGGCACCAGCCCCACGGGCTTCGCCGCCTGCGCTCGCCCATAGCGATAGTAGGCGGCACACGCCCCTTCGCTCGAAACCATCGGGGCACCCAATGGCCGATCCGGCGTGCACCGCCGGCCGAACTCCGGACATTCATCCGGCGCGATCAGCCCTTGCAGCACCTCACCACTACGGCACTCCGCGGGTTCGATTGGGCGGATCGATTCCACGGCAAAGCGCCGCTCGGCGTCGTAAGCGTGATACGCTGACCGTAGCCGCAGTCCGCTTCGCGGCAGAATGCCGATCCCCCGCCACGGGCGGTCGCAGACCTCGTAGACCTCGTGGACGATGGCCTGCGCGCGAGTATTCCCCTCGCGTTTGACCGAGCGCGCATACTGGTTCTCGACGTCACAACGGCCAGTCTCCAACTGGCGAACGACCATCAGGATGCCCTCGAGCAGATCAACCGGCTCGAATCCGGTCACCACGATCGGCACCCGGTAACGCTCAGCCAGACGGAAGTAATCCTCAAAACCGACCACCGTGCAGACATGGCCAGCCGCCAGAAAACCCTGAATCCGGTTCGTCGGTGAAGCAAGAATCGCTTCGATCGCGGGCGGGACCAGCACGTGTGAAACAAGCATCGAGAAGTTCGTCAACCGGCGGCGTGCCGCCTCGGCGACCGCGAGGGCCGTTGCCGGCGCGGTCGTTTCAAAGCCAACGGCAAAGAAAACCACTTGGCGAGCCGGGTTCTCCGCCGCGATCGTCACGGCGTCGAGAGGCGAATAGACGATACGGACGTCCCCCCCTCGGGCTCGGACCCGCAGCAGATCATCGCCCGATCCAGGCACGCGGAGCATGTCGCCAAACGACGTAAAGATCACTTCAGGACGTTGGGCGATTGCCAGGGCTTTGTCGATCAATTCCAGCGGCGTGACGCAAACCGGGCAGCCCGGTCCGTGGACGAGCTTCACAAGTGGTTTGACCAGTTGGTCGATTCCGTGACGGAGCAACGTGTGCGTCTGGCCACCGCAGACTTCCATGATCGACCACGGACGGGTCGCGACGCGCGCCAATTCTCCGAGCAATCTGTGGGCTAGCTCCGGATCGCGATATTCGTCCACGAACTTCATGGCGAGGGGTCCCTTTCGGCCGGCGGTGTCGGCGCGCTCTGCCAGCCCTCGTCTTCGCCCAAGGATCGGAGGCATTCGAGCAGGCGTTCGGCTTCCTCGGTGTCGAGCCGGCTGATGGCGAGGCCCGCGTGGACGATCACATAGTCTCCTACCGATGCTTCCGGCACGCACGCCACGCAGACCGTCCGCCTCACTCCGGCGAACTCGACCACCGCCGACGGCATCGGCAGGTCTGCCGGTTCCCGCTCCACAATTAGCCCCGGTACTCCTAGACACATGGCGCAGCGCCTTGGTCGCGTTACCTGACGAGACTACCACCCATTTATTATGCCGGCCCACGCCGTTGCATCGCTAGCGACACAGCCAACTGCCCGACGGCCAGTCCACCGTCGTTCGGTGGGATGGCCGACGCCAGATGAACCGAATGGCCCCGTTCCGCAAGCGCCTTGACGACCGACTCGGCTAGCCGCCGGTTGACCCAGCATCCACCTCCTAGGACGACTGGCGCTCCTTGGTTGCGTTCGACCAGGTTGACGGCCCATTGCGCCAGCGCGTTGTGAAATCGCGCTGCGACCACCGTAGGCGATCGTTCCGCTTTGAGATCCGCGACGATCGCTCGGATCATCGGACGCCAATCGCCCCGGGGCAGACGTTCACCGGCCGGAGGTTCTTCTTCCACGATGGGGAGAGGATACGAAGTGTCGGTCTCCGGATCGGCCACGGCTTCGAGCCAGGCTGCGGCTTCCCCCTCGTGGGAGACCTCGACGATGCCGAGGGCCAACGCGGCAACCGCGTCGAACAGTCGGCCCATCGCCGACGACCAGGTGTGCCAGTGGCCCGACCGCTCGAGCAGTCCGCTGAGGCGTTTGAGGTGAGTCACCGGGACACCCAGCCGGCTTGCCAGCCAAGGGTCATGGGCTGAATCCGGGCCTAGGGCCAGTGTGATGACGCCGACCGCCTGACGCCACGGCTCTCGGATGGCCCGCTCGCCGCCCAGCAGCGGGATCGGCCACAGGGAGGCCAGCCGTTGGAAATGATCGACTCGGGCGCGCAGCAGTTCGGCACCCCAGACCGTTCCATCAGTACCGAAGCCGGTCCCATCCCAGGTCAGCGCGAAGACTGATCGCTCGATGAGATTGTGCTCGACCATCGCCGCGACGGCGTGCGCGTGATGATGCTGGACGGCGATCGTCGGCAGGGCTTGCGACTCGGCCCAGCGGGTCGTCACGTAATCCGGGTGCATGTCACACGCCAGCCGCTTCGGCACAAAACGGTACAAGCTCGTGAGACGCTGCGACTGAAGCTCGAGATCGACTCGTGCCTCCCAGGTATCGAGGTCTCCCAGATGGGGTGCCAGGATCGCTTGCTCGCCGCTCCAGAGGGCGAGCGCCACCTTCTGCTGGCCGCCTGCGGCCAGAGTTGGATCGGCCCCCCCCCGCCGCGCAATCCACCGTTCCAGATGTTCGAGGGGCCACGGTGCCAAGCCCCGCGCCAGTCGGAGCACCTGCCGACTGTGGCCGACGACCTGCACGACCGAATCGTCCGCGCGGCGAGCGATCGGCCGGTCGTGGACCAGATACCAGTCGGCAATGCCTTCCAGCCTGCTCAAGAGGCAGGACTCGTCGGTCACGATGGGTTCGTCGCCCCGGTTTCCGCTGGTGGCGACGAGTGGCGACCGCTGGCGTCTGAGGATCAGGTGATGCAGGGGGGTGGTGGGCAAAAACAGGCCGACTGTCCTGAGGCGAGGAGCGACCGCGTCAGCCAACGGCCACCGAGCATCCTCCCGCTTGCGGACCAGGACGATGGGATTGTCGGCGGAGCTGAGCTCCCGACGCTCGTCCTCGGAGCATCGGGCCAGCCGGTCGACGTCGCCGAGCTCGGCCACCATGACGGCTAGCGGCTTGGTGGGCCGCCGCTTGGCCCGTCGCAGCCTGCCGACCGCGTGCTCATCATCGGCTCGAACCAGCAACTGATATCCACCGAGGCCTTTAATGGCGACGATCTCGCCCCGGTCGAGCGCGGCCAGCGCACCCTCGAGCGCTGCCCTACCCCGGTCGCATGCCGCACCGGTCCGATCCCAGAGTTCAAGTTGAGGCCCGCAAGCAGAGCAGGCGATCGGTTCCGCGTGATAGCGGCGGTTGGCCGGATCGGAATACTCCTTCGCGCAATCCGGACAGAGCGGGAATCGGTCCATGGTCGTCCGGGGCCGATCGTAGGGCAACGCGTCGAGGATCGTGAATCGGGGGCCGCAGTCCGTGCAGTTGGTGAACGGATATCCGGAACGGCGATTCTTGGGATCCAACACCTCGGCCACACAATGCCGGCAAGTCGCCAGATCCCGCGGCACTCGCACGCCGGGTGTTGACGGCGGCTCGCTCAGTTCGATGGTGAATGTATGAGCGCCGGTGGGTTCGGAGGCCGCGGCCTCGAGCGCCTCGATCCGCGCCGCCGGCGGTGCCTCGCTGAGCAAACCTTGCTCGAACCGATCCAGCGACTGCTCCGATCCCTCTACCTGAATGACGACACCCCGAGGCTCGTTGCGGACCCAGCCACTCAGTTCGAGTCGCTGAGCCAGCCGGGTCACAAACGGCCGGAACCCGACTCCTTGAACCAGGCCCCGCACCACGATTGTTCTAGCGACCCGACCCAAACGCTGCGTCATCGCATCAACCGTTCTCCTCGATTAACTCCGCAATCCGCTCGATCGCCTGGCTCAGGGCCTGAGAACCAGGCTCGCTGAGAGCCTCTCCGTGGCTCAGATCCCAGGCCGGGATCGAAACGATCCAGCCTTTCGGCTGCCGGCCGTAAAGATGTTTGGCCAGATGCAGGAGCACCGAAGCGCTGGTCCGATGGCTCCAATCGACGCTCGCGAGCGGATCCAACTGGTTCATGGTGAGCCGTTGAACGTCGACCCCCCGGTGTCGGTCGTTGACCCGCGCATCCACGAAGATCACCCGCTCGGCTCGGGCGATGGATTCAGCCTGTTCGGGAAGGAGCTGAGGCACCACATCGACGCAGACGCCGGGGATCGCTCTCCGGGCGATCGCCTCGGCCGCCCGAACTCCGATGGCATCATCGCTTCGCAGCGTATTGCCATAGCCGATCACCAAGACGCAGCCTGGTTCACCACGCTGCTCAGTCCCGCTTGATCTCGTCATAAACCGTTCCATCAGGACCCACGAACTGCACCCGCAACGGCATCTGGCCGAGCGCATGGGTCGAGCAGCTCAGGCACGGGTCGAAGGCCCGAATCCCCGCTTCCAACCGGTTCAAGATCCCCTCGGGAATCGCTTTCGTATCCTTGATGAAGTGTTGGGCGATCTGCTTCATCGACCGGTTCATGGCCAGGTTGTTCTGCCCGGTGGCGATGATCAGATTGACCGATCGGATCAAGCCATTTTCATCGACGACGTAGTGGTGGAAGAGCGTTCCCCGGGGCGCCTCGCTGACCCCCACCCCCTCCAGGTTGTTCACTCCGGCTTCGGCGCGGAGGTGCGTGCTTCGGAGGTCGGGGTCGTCGATCATCGACTCGATCTTTTCGACGCAGCACAAAATCTCGATCAACCGCGCGTAGTGGTAATGGAAGGAGCCGGTCACCGTGCGCGTGAACCGGTCCCGGAATTCCCACAATTCCTGATCTGCTCGGGGCGTCCCCATGTGGGTGCAGATGTTCAATCGTGCAAGCGGGCCTACGCGATACATTCCGTCCGGGGAGCCCAAGGGCCGATAGTAGGGCGACTTCAGGTAGCTGTCTGGCTGCACGGCTTCACCGATGAAGCTGCGGTAGTCCCGCTCGTGAAGGCGGTCGGCGACGACCCGCCCTTCCGAATCGGTGAACCGCAGATGGCCGTCGTAGTGTTCCCAGCCGCCCTCAGGCGTCACCAGGCCCATGAACAGAGAAGGAAACGCTCCAAAGCTCAGTTGTTCCTCAGTGAACTGATCGAGCACCGCCTTGAGTCGGCCGAGGGCCTCGATGACCGTCGCCTTCGACTCCGGCAGCCGGTCTCGGATCCAACTCCGTCCCTCGTCGGACAGAGGGTCGCGAACCCCGCCGGGAACCGACCACGCCGGATGAATCTTCTGCTTGCCGAGCAGCGCGATCACCTGCTGACCGAACTGCCGCAAGCGGATCCCCTTCCGAGCCAGATCGGGGTCGGCTTCAATCAAGCCGAAGATGTTCCTCTTCTTGGGGTCATAGTCCATGCCTAGAAACAAATCTGGCCCGCTGAGATGAAAGAACGAAAGCGCGTGGGATTGAATGATCTGGGCCAGGTTCATCAGCCGTCGCAGTTTTTCGGCCGGGGGCGGAATCTTAACCGCGAGGATCGCGTCGCCGGTTTTCGCCGAGGCCAACAGGTGGCTGACCGGGCAGATGCCACAGACCCGCGCCGTGATTCCCGGCATCTCCCAGAACGGGCGACCCTCGCAGAATTTCTCGAAACCGCGAAACTCGACGACGTGGAACCGGGCGTCGGCCACCTGCCCGGCATCGTCCAGGTGGATGGTGATCTTGGCGTGGCCCTCGATTCTCGTGACCGGGTCGATGGTGATGCGCTGGCCCATGTTCGCCTCGTTCTCTGGACAGTGTGATGGACGACGGCCGGGCGTGACGGATGGCCTTCGAGTCCCTGAGTCGAACGATCAACCCATCTTGAGCTGGCGCCCTTCGAGATGGGCGGTACCGTGCTCGAGGATCTGTTGCACGACGGCCTTGATCCGGTCGGCCGGCGGTGGGCAGCCCGGGATATAAACGTCAACGGGAATCACCGCATGCACCGGCAGCGCAAGCGGCAAAAGCGTCGGCACGATTCCTTCGGCCTGCGGAATCATCGGGTTGAGGTCCGCCTGCTCGAGATACGACCGGCTGGCCACCATCCGCGCTCCGTCGGGAATCGTGTTTCGCAACGCGGTCACATTGCCGCTGACCGCACAATCGCCAAACGACACCACCAGTCGGGTCCGGTCGCGCACGGTCTTGGCCGCTTCCAGGTTTTCGTCGTTATTGACAGCACCTTCGATCAGACAGACGTCGACTCCCTCGGGATATTCCTTGATATCGGAGCCCACCGGGCTGTACACCACGTCGGCACGGGCTGCCAGATCGAAGAGAAACTCGTCCAGATCGAGAAACGACATGTGGCAGCCCGAGCACCCACCGAGCCAGACCGTCGCGAACTTCAGACGACCCATTGCTTCTTCTCCCGCGCGGTCACAAGGAACCCGATCTCGCTCCGGTCCTTGCGGCTCTCGGCCACCGTCATCCCCTTAATGAACAACGCACCAGTCGGGCATGCCTGAACGCACTTGCCGCACGAGGTGCAAGTTTCCGACGTGCCCCAGGGCTGCGCCATGTCGGTGATGACCCGCGCTGCCGTCCCCCGACCCGCGACGTCCCAGGTGTGCGCTCCCTCGACTTCGTCGCATGCTCGCACGCACCGCGTGCAGAGCACGCAGCGATTGTGGTCCAGTCCGAACCGCTTGTGGCTAATATCGACGCTGCATTCCGGATGCAGATAATCGAATCGGACATGGTCCATGCCCACCTCGATCGCCAGGTCTTGAAGCTCGCAGGCGCCGTTGGCCACGCACACCGCACAGATGTGGTTCCGTTCGGCAAACAGCAGCTCGACGATCATCCGGCGGTACGATTGCAGCCGTTCGGTCTTGGTGTGGATGACCATGCCTTCGGCGACTCGCGTGGTGCAAGCCGGCAACAGACGTCCGGTTCCCTCGATGTCAACCAGGCACATCCGACACGCTCCGACCGTCGATAGCCCATCAAGCTGGCAGAGCGTCGGTATCGCGATTCCGGCGTCCCGCGCTGCCTGGAGCACGGTCTGTTCTTCCCGCGCGCTTAATAAGGTCCCATCAATCGTCAGAGTCTTGACTGCCATTGATCCTCTGCTCCCTATTTTCGCTTTGCGTCTCGAGGGTTCACGGAGCAACCAGAGTCGCTTCGGATGCCAGCGTCGCCGGCTGGAAAACCGGGTCGAGTCAAAGTGCGGCCGACTGAGCCGCCGAGGCCCGTCCGTTGCCCTCGGCGTGGTCGCGCAGTCTGGCGACATATTCCTCGCGGAAGTAGGCGAGCGTGCTTAAAACCGGATTGGGCGCTGACTGGCCGAGTCCGCACAGACTGGCGTGCTTGACCATCTCGCAAAGCGATTCCAGGGTTGCCAGATCATGACTGGTTCCCTGGCCGCTGCCAATTTTCGACAGCAGACGATGGAGCTGCACGGTCCCCGCTCGGCACGGAATACACTTGCCGCACGACTCATCCATGCAGAACTCCATGAAAAACTTAGCCACATCGACCATGTCGGTCGTCTGATCCATGACGATCATGCCGCCCGAGCCCATGATCGAACCCAGCCGGGCCAAGGATTCGTAGTCCACTGGGGTATCCAACAGGCTGGCCGGTATGCAGCCGCCGGAGGGCCCCCCGGTCTGGACCGCCTTGATGGTGCCACCATCGGGAGCGCCGCCCCCAATCGTCTCAACGATCTCACGGAGCGAAGTACCCATCGGCACCTCGACCAGCCCGGTGTTCTTGATCTTCCCGGCCAGGGCGAACACCTTGGTGCCCTTGCTTTTCTCGGTTCCGATCGACGCGAACCAACTGGCTCCCTCGCGGATGATTGCTGGTACGTTCGCAAACGTCTCGACATTGTTGATCAACGTCGGACACCCCCAAAGCCCACTCTCGGCAGGGTAGGGGGGGCGGGGCCGCGGTACTCCCCGTTGTCCCTCGATCGAATGGATCAGGGCGGTCTCTTCGCCGCACACGAAGGCGCCGGCGCCGATCCGCAGATCGATCTTGAAATCGAACGACGATTCGAAGATCTGACTCCCCAGAAGCCCGAGCCGCTTGGCTTGCCGGATCCCGGTTTCCAAGCGGCGGATCGCCAGCGGATATTCGCCCCGGACGTAGATGTAACCCTGGCTTGCGCCGATTGCATAGGCCGCGATCGCCATCCCTTCCAGAACCCGGTGGGGATCGCTCTCCAGCACTGACCGATCCATAAACGCCCCGGGGTCCCCTTCGTCCGCGTTGCAGACAACGAACTTACGCTCCGCGGGCATCTTGGCCACCATGCCCCACTTGACGCCCGTCGGATAACCCGCGCCGCCCCGACCTCGGAGGCCGCTGGCCGTGATTTCCTCAACGACGTGCGCCGGCGTCAGCTCACGCAAGCATTTGTAGAGCGCCTGATAGCCCCCAACAGCCAGGTACGACTCGATCCGCTCCGGTTCGACCAGGCCCGAGTTCTCGAGCACGATGGCCTTTTGCCGGGTGAAGAATGGTTGCGAGAAGTCCCCCTTGGTTGCGGACGGCGGACCGCCACCGTTCAGGCTCGCGACAATCGAGGCCGCCTGGTCGCCCGAGACCCGCTGATAGAGGGTGTTCTCCGGGTCGACGGCGACGAGCGGCCCTTCGCAGCAGAGCCGCATGCAGCCGACCTCGGACACTTCCATCTGTTCCCCTAGGCCGGCGGCCTGGACCGCTGCGTCCATCGCTTGCTTGACCGCCTTAGCGCCTGACGACAGGCAACCGGCGGCCGTACAGATGCGGATCCGCAGCGGCTTGCGGCCAAGAATTTCCTTCTCGGCCAACTCGATCAGCTCATTGAGATCCATTGGGAGTCCAACCTTTCATCCGCTCGATCGCCAGCTCCGCGGTCAGATTGCCGACCACCTCACCGTCGAAAACCACGACCGGGGCCAGACCACACGCGCCGACACATCGCGCCGTCTCGACCGAAATCGTCCCGCATTCGGGATGGTGCTGGGCAAAACCGGCGATGGCTGCCTGCACGCCTTCGGCCCCCTTCACGTAACAGGCTGTCCCCATACAGATCACGCAAGTATGGTCGCCCTTTGGTTTGAACGTGAAGAAATGATAAAACGTGGCAACGCCATAGACGCGGCTGGGCGGCAGTTTCAGGCCGTGGGCGATATAGAGCAGCAGGTCCGGTTTGAGATAGCCAAAGACCTCTTGAGCCGTGTGGAGCACTTCGATCAGGGAATCGGCCGCGAACCGATGCTTTTTCATAGCGGCGTCGAGCAGCTTGAACCGGTTGTCGCCGCTGGGGTGGGGGGCGTCTTTGGCTGCGGACTGGGCCGCGGCCGGCCTCGAACCGGCCGGCGCCTGGGCGGTCGTCGCGGACCCGCCGGCGTTAGCGCCTCCGGCCGACCGGTTCGCGCGGAGCCGGGCGAGCACCGAGCTTGCCCGCGACGCCCCCGCCTCCGGCTCGCCGGCTGGTCCTCCCTGGGGTGTCTGCTTGCTCATGTCGTGGCTCCAAAGTCGCCGAAATGAATGAGCGTCTTGATGTAGTTGGCCCGTTCGAAAGCGTCTGGATCCGGCGCATTGATCTGACTGAGGCTGCCGCGCATTTGATCCACCGACTCGTATTCCTTTTCGGTCAACCAGGCCGTTAGGCCATCGAGCAGAGTGGTCAGGTGTCCCGGCCCGTGTTTGTAGAGGGCTGATGCGATCATCGTCGCATCCGCGCCCGCCAGCAGGAGTTTGGCCACATCCGCAGCGGTGTGCACGCCCGTTGTTGCGGCCAACGAAATTTCCAACTGCGGCCGCAGAATGGCAATCCAGCGGAGTGGGAGCCGCAATTCTTCGCTCGTCGAAAGCACCAGGTGCGGATGGACGCGGAGCGATTCCAGATCAATATCAGGCTGGAGAAACCGATTGAAGAGCACCAGACCATCGGCACCTGCATTGGCGAACTTACGCGCCATATTGGGCAACGCGCTGAAGGCCGCGCCAATCTTGACGGCCAGGGGAATCGAGATCGACTCCCGCACGGCGTGCACGAGATCCAGGTAGCGTTCTTCGACGTCCGTGGCCGTCATCTCCGGATCGGTGACCACGTAGTAGATATTTAGCTCCAGCGCGTCAGCGCCGGCTCCTTCGATTCGCCGCGCATAATCGGTCCAGCCACCTACGGAAGTACCGTTCAGGCTTCCAATGACCGGGATGCGGAGCGACGCCTTTGCCTCCTCCACCAGGCGCAGATAACTCTCGGCTCCCGTGTTGTAGTCCCCGAGTTCGGGGAAGAACGACAAGGCCTCCGGATATTTTTCTGAGGTGAACTCATAAAAATTGTGGATCGCCATCTCGTCGTGCTCGATCTGCTCCTCGAAGAGCGATGGCAGCACGACGGCTGCGGCACCCGCGTCTTCGAAGCGAAGCAGATTGTCCAGCTTGCCCCCGAGCGAGCAGGCCGAGACGACCAGCGGGTTCTTCAGCTCAAGTCCAAGATATTGGGTGCTTAGATCGACGCTCATGCCCGGAACTCCTGAAGCAGGTCGGGAACCGAACGCTCGACACCTGCCATCTGTTCGTAAAACCGCCATCGCTCGTCGATATCCTTTTGCGCCAGCCCGAGCAACCGCTCGGCGTGCTCGGGATTGGTGCGCGTCAGCATGGCGTACCGCGCCTCCTTCATCGCGAATTCCTTGAACGGGAGCGTCGGCTTGCGGCTGTCGAGCTTGAACGGGCGCTGGCCTTCGCCACCAGTCCGCGGGTCGTACCGGAAGAGAGGCCAGTAGCCGCTGGTCATCGCTTCCTTTTGATGGTTCATGGCCGTCGTCATGTCGATCCCGTGCGCGATGCAGTGGCTGTAGGCCAGGATCAGCGAGGTTCCCCGGTACGATTCTGCCTCCTGGAAGGCCTTGATCGTCTGGAGCGGTTGGGCCCCCATGGCCACCTGAGCCACGTAAACGTTGCCGTAGTCGACGGCGATCATTCCCAGATCCTTCTTGCCGATCGCCTTGCCGTTCGCAGCAAACTTGGCGACCGCCGCGCGCGGTGTCGCCTTCGACGCCTGGCCGCCCGTGTTGGAATAGACCTCGGTGTCCAAGACCAGGATGTTCACATCACGGCCCGAGGCCAGCACGTGGTCCAACCCGCCAAAGCCGATGTCGTAGGCCCAGCCATCGCCGCCCACGATCCAGACGCTCTTCCGCACCAAGCAGTCGGCCACCGTGACCAGTTGCCGCGCCTCTGGACGGTCGATCTCCGCCAGCCGCCGCCTCAGCTCGGCCACCCGAGCACGCTGTTCGGCAATCTCCGCTTCGGTCTCCTGAGGCGACTCCAGCAACCCCCGCACCAGCACATCTCCGAGCTCGCCAGCCAACGCCTCGACCAGTCGAGCCGCGTATTCGTACTGTGCGTCCAGCGACAGTCTCATCCCCAAACCAAACTCGGCGTTATCTTCGAACAGCGAGTTGGCCCACGTCGGCCCGCGCCCCTGCGGGTCCTGACTGTACGGCGTCGTCGGCAGATTGCCACCGTAAATCGACGAGCAACCCGTCGCATTGGCGATCACCAGCCGATCCCCAAACAACTGGGTCATCAATTTGATATACGGCGTCTCTCCACACCCAGCGCACGCGCCCGAAAACTCAAATAATGGCTGCAAGAGCTGCGAACCCTTGACTGTCTCGATCTTGACCACAGACCGATCCACCTCCGGAATCGTCCGGAAAAAGTCCCAGCAGGGCCGCTCCCGCTCAAGTAGCGCCTCATCCTTGGGCGTCATGTTGATCGCTTTGTGCTTTGCGACCTCCTTGCTCACCGCTGGGCAGACGTCGACGCAGATTCCGCATCCAGTGCAGTCATCCGGCGCCACCTGAATCGTCATCGCCATCCCCGGGTGCTCCTTGCCTGTATAGGGCCGCGACAAGAAGCCTTCGGGTGCATTGCTCAGCACCGCCGGGTCGTAGATCTTCGAGCGGATCGTCGCGTGGGGACAGACCAGCGCGCACAAGCCGCATTGGATGCAAATTTTGGGATCCCAGATCGGTATTTCCAGGGCGATCGATCGTTTTTCGAAGCGGGTCGTCCCCGTCGGAAACGTACCGTCGACCGGCAAGTCGCTGACCGGAAGCAGGTCGCCTTGCCCCTCGATCATCCGCGCCGTCACCCGCTTGACGAAATCGTCGTCTACGTCAATCTGGACGCCGACCCGGCGATGTGTCGCCGTCACCGTCTCGGGAACGTTCACCTCGTGCAGCGCCGCCAGCGCCGCATCGACCGCTTGGAAATTGCGCTTGAGAACGGTCTCCCCACGCTTGCCGTAGGTCTTCTTGATCGCATCCTTGATCTCAGCAATCGCCTGCTCTCGGGGAAGAATGTTGGCTAACGCAAAAAAACAGGTCTGCATCACTGTATTGATCCGACCGCCCAGCCCCGACTCCTGCGCGACCTTGACCGCGTCCACGACGTAAAACCGGATCCGCTTCGAGATCAGTTGCTCCTGCACCTCGACCGGAAGCCGATCCCAGACTTCGTCCGGCCCATAAGGGCTGTTGAGCAAAAATGTCGCCCCTGGCTCCGCGGCCGCCAGCATCTCCAACCGGTCCACGAAATGAAACTGGTGGCAGGCCACGAAATTGGCCCGGCTGATCAGATAGCTGGACCGGATCGGCCGCGGGCCGAACCGCAAGTGCGAAATCGTGATCGAACCCGACTTCTTCGAGTCGTAGACAAAATAGCCTTGAGCATGAAGCGGCGTGTTTTCGCCGATGATCTTGACCGAGTTCTTGTTGGCCCCGACCGTCCCGTCGGAACCAAGCCCGTAAAAGATCGCCCGGACGACATCCTCCCGCTCGGTCGAGAACGACGGGTCGTAACTCAGGCTCAGATGGGTGACATCGTCGACGATCCCAACGGTAAACGGATTCTTCGGCTGCGGTTGCTTAAGCTCGTCGAAAACCGCCTTGACCATCGCCGGCGTGAATTCCTTCGACGAGAGCCCATACCTTCCACCAATCACCCGCGGTAGGGGACCCCGTTCCCCAGCACCGGACCAGGCATGGATCAGCGCCGTCAGCACATCCTGATACAACGGCTCGCCCAGCGCCCCTGGTTCCTTGGTCCGATCGAGCACCGCAATCGCCCGAACCGTTTTCGGCAACGCCGCCACGAATCGCTCCGCCACAAACGGTCGGAACAGGCGCACCTTCACCATCCCAACCTTCTCGCCCGCGGCCGCCAGCGCCTCGATCGTCTCTTCCACCGTCCCGCACGCCGACCCCATCAAGACCACGACCCGATCGGCGTCCGGTGGACCCACATATTCGAATAAATCGTAGCGCCGACCGAACAAATCGGCGAATCGATCCATCGTCTGTTTGAGAAGCTCTGGCACAGCCGAATAAAACGGGTTGCAGGCCTCGCGAGCCTGGAAGAATACGTCCGGATTCTGGGCCGTGCCGCGAATCGCCGGCCGGTCGGGCGTCAACGCCCGGGATCGGTGCGCTCGAACCCATTCCAGATCGATCATAGCCCGCACATCGTCGGGCGTCAGTTGTTCGATCTTGTTGACCTCGTGCGATGTCCGAAAACCGTCGAAAAAATGCAAAAACGGTACCCGGGAAGCCAGCGTTGCCGCTTGCGCGATCAGGGCAAAATCCTGCACCTCCTGGACGTCCGACGAGCAGAGCATCGCCCATCCACACATCCGGACCGTCATCACATCGCTGTGATCACAAAAGATCGACAGCGCATGGGTGGCCACCGTCCGCGCAGCGATGTGAAAGACGGTCGGCATCAGCTCGCCGGCGATCTTGTACATGTTGGGAATCATCAGGAGCAGACCCTGACTGGCCGTGAACGTGGTCGTCAGGGCGCCAGTCTGGAGCGCGCCGTGCACGGCGCCGGCGGCTCCAGCCTCGCTTTGCATCTCGATGACCGTGGGCACAGTGCCAAAGATGTTGGGTCGTCCCGCGGCCGACCAGGCGTCGGCCAGCTCACCCATCGGCGAGGCCGGTGTGATCGGGTAGATCGCAATCACCTCGTTGGCCAGATGCGCGATATAAGCGGCAGCCTCGTTCCCATCGACTGTGACCAGAGACCTCTCCACGACCACCCTCCGTCCGCTCGGACTTGTTGTTCGCGTCCGTCACCGTTCCTAAGAAGATTCGGCGAAACTCGATTCCGCTGACTCACTCTTGCCGCTGTCTCTCCCACGTGTTCTTCTGACCGGCCGGACCGCACTCGGTTTCGATCGACGCATCGTGACCATTCAGAGATCGTTTTGCGCCGATGGCTCTCCTCGGCTAAAGCAGACTCTCAGTCCCTTGAATTCAACTCCCCGATCGTTCCGGCCGGCTGGATGTTTTAGCCTGACAGCGAGCTCCTCACCGTCTCGACCTTCCCGGGGCCAGTGCGATGCCGGACCCAGAAGCATCGACCCGCGTTGGCAACAAAAAACCCCACGCCGTTCCGTGAACGGAACGACGCGGGGCTCTCTTAGCCGATCGCAAGCCGCCCTTCGCGAGCAGCTCATGAGATCGAACCTACTTGGGCCGCTCGACCCCTGTCAAGCGCGAATTTCATCCCCCGCTTGCTCGGTCTCCGCCTGCCGGATGGCCATACTCATGGCTCGTCCGCGGCCTGAAGCGGCCGACGCGGTGGCGAATCGGGTTCGCACATCAACATGTAAAGCATGATCCCGGCCGCGACGGCCACGTTGAGCGACTCGGCTCCGGTTCGCATCGGGATCGTCAATCGTCGTGAACATCGACCAATCCACGCATCGGTCAGCCCGTGTGCCTCGTTGCCCAGAACCAGCGCCATCCGGTCCGGTCTTTTGAATTGGTTCAGCCGCTCGGCTGTCTGGTCGGTCACGGTCGCCACCGGAACGACTGCCTGATCACGCTCCAGTTCGGCCACCGTCCGCTCCAATTCGGGGTCGACAATCACCGGGACTCTCATAACCGTCCCCATCGAGACGCGCAAGACACGGCGCGAGAGCGGGTCCGGACATTCTCGACCGGCCAGAACCATGTCGACCCCGAACACGTCCGCTAGGCGAACGATCGCTCCCAGGTTTTCCGGATTGTGCACGGCGGGGCAGACGACGATGGTCAGCCGCCCCGATTTCGCTAATGCGCGTTGGGCCAGCACCCGGGGCGACGGCCACGGCCTCCGAACCCCGCAGGCCAGAACGCCCAAATGAAACGCGTAGCCGGCGACCTGCCGGATCTGCTCTTCGGTGACGACGTAGAGCGGAACCTCCTCGGGCAGCTTTTCGGCCACTCGCTCGACATGACGCTCCGTGACAAGTGCTGAGGCTATCGGAAACTGCTCGCTGGCTAGGAGCCGGTCGAGCAGTTTCTGTCCCTCCAGGACAAACCACCCACGCCGCCGCGCTTCTTGGGATTGCTTCAAGTCGCGGTACACACGAATCCGGGGATCGTCCAGGTCGACCGCCACAGCCCTTGCCACTGTGAGCACCTCGTCGTCATGGATCGGGACTCGGACGTCGAGAGCCTTCGCTCGATCCGCATCCTGACGTCCACACTGTCAGAACCCGGTGGTCGGCTGTCCCACGCCTCGGGTCATCCCCTGGCGGTCCGCCGAGGGGTTCCTCCCGCTCGATCCTCCGGGCTACGATCCTCGTAGAAAGTGCGGCGTGCCGTTCCAGACCGGCGGCTTTCCGAGCCCTCCGCCGGGCTTTGGCGACCCTCGTGCCCGCCCGCTCCGATCTCGACGCTTCCGAGTCATGATGTCTGAACCCACTCCTCGCCCAACCACGCCCGATGAGCTGCCTCCGGTCGATCCCCCCTCGGCCCGTTTCATCCTGCAGCTCTTTGTGATTCCCTTCGTCGTCGTCGTCATTCTGGTGTGCTTGCTGCTAATCGTCTACGGCCTGTTCGGACGCCTGGCGACCGGAGGCCGCGACGCCCTCCCCCTGGTTCAGGCCATCCGCTCCGAAAACGAGAACCGCCGCTGGCGCGCTGCCTACGAACTGGCCAGTCTGATTTACAACGAACCAAAACTGGCTCGCGACTCCGCTCTGCTCAGCAGCCTGGGCGGCTTGCTCCATGACGAACTCCAAAAACCGGTGAACCGCAAATCGACCGAAGTGGCCCAATACTTGGCCCTTGCCCTGGGATCTTTCGATCCCATCCCGGAAGTCTTGGCGGCCGCTTCGGTCGATCCAGTGTCGGTTCTGCTCGAAGCGCTCGACGATTCAGCACCTCCGCCGGTCCGAACCGCCGCCGCGCAGGGACTGTCCCGCTTGGCGGCTCGCAGCCCGCGTCCGCTCGACGCCTCGCGGATCGCCCCTGCGCTGGCTGCGGCCACCGCCGACCCCGATCCGGCCCTCCGCCAGAACGCCGCCTACGCCTTGGGTTATTTCGACGACCCCCGGGGACGAGAAGCCCTGATCCGAGCCAGTGCCGACCCCAACCGCTTTGTCCGATACAACGCTGCCGCCGCCTTGGCTCGGCTAGGGGATCCAGCCGCTATCGACGTCCTCCGAGAAGTCTTGTCCACCCCCGACCTTCTGGCGGCCTTGAAGGCCGACAATCCCGAGCGAGCCTCCGAGGCAGCCGGCCGCGCCGAGGCCATCCAAACCGAAGCCCTCCTATCGCTCCAGTCGGCGCCCCCCTCCGCTCGCGACCACCTCGTCGAAGCCCTCCGGCCGCTGCTGCTCGAACTGTCCCAGGCTCCCTCCCCCCGCTCGATTCAGATCGAAGCCCGCGCTCTTTTGAAAAAATGACCACCGGGGCTGCCTCCGACGCTCTCCCCGCTTGCGTCGAAACGACCCATCTACTCTCGACTTGGGTGGCGCAGGCCGGCAAACCGGGCAGTTCGGCACATAAGCTGCACCCGGTTCAATCCGAGCTTTAACCAAAGTCTCGCGTTCTGATCCTTATGCCCGGCACAACCGATACAACCTGATCCATCGCCACACAATCCCGATCCACGCCGATTTTCCGCTCAAGGCACGATGTTATAGTGAAGATGTGGTTGGCCCCTCGAGCGTCGTCCCGACCTCATGTCGAGTCGTTCCGAGGACTGCATTGGCCCTCCGTCAAAGTCGACATCCGACGTTGGGATCAGTCCTATCCAGGGACGGGCATCCAGACTGGTTCCGTTTCTATCACTCTGCGGCCTGGCGTAGCGCCACGGAAGAGCGCTCAACGCTCTCCTTCACTTCGGCCGGTCAAGTAGGGTTGAGGAATCCATGAGTCGCTTCTTGAAAAACCTTCCCAGCCTGACTGCCGTCGCCCTGCTGCTCTCCGGGACCGGCCAGGCCTGGGCTACTTACTGTGGAGCGGCCAGCCTCCGCTGTTGCCCGACCGAAGTCGTCGTTTCGACTCCGGTCGCCACCGTCCAGATGGTGCCGCAAGTCCAGACGGTCCTGCGGCCGGTCCTCGAGACCGTCTACGAGACGGTCCCTGTCACGGTCTTCGAGACTCGATATCGCACCGAGATGCGGACCGAGACTTACCAGGTCCAGCGCCCCGTCTGGGAAACCTCGATGCGGGAGCGTCGCTACACCGTCATGCGGCCCGTCTATCAGACCTCCATGCGCGAGCGGCGTTACACCGTTCAGCGCCCGGTTTTGCGGACCGAACAGCGTGAGCGTCGCTACACCGTCATGCGGCCCGTCTATCAGACCTCCATGCGTGAACGGCGTTACACCGTTCAGCGCCCGGTTTTGCGGACCGAACAGCGTGAGCGTCGCTACACCGTCATGCGGCCCGTCTATCAGACCTCCATGCGCGAGCGTCGTTACACCGTCCAGCGGCCGGTTTACGAAACCTCGATGCGTGAGCGTCGCTACACCGTCATGCGGCCCGTTTACCAGACCTCGATGCGTGAACGGCGATACACGGTGACGCGGCCGGTCATCCAGACCCAAATGATCGAGCAGACCTACACCGTCTGCCGCCCCGTCACGACCACCCGCGAAGTCGTCCAGGAGTGCGGTTATTGGGAAACCCAGCAGGTCGAGGTTCCCGGGCCGATTAAAACCCGCCGCATCAAGGTCGGCGGTTGTGGTTGTGGCCTGATCGACAAGTTGCTTCATAAAGAGACGTGTTACACCACCGTCACCGTCCAGTGCCCACCCCGGATCAAGACGCAGCGCGTCTTTGTCTCCCGGCCAGTGGTCCGTCAGGTCACCGAGACCCGCTACGTCCGGGAAACTGTGGCCCGTCAGGTCCCCGTGCAAACCTGCACCTATGTCCCAGAGGAGCGCGTCGAGCAGATCCCGGTGACGACTTGCCAGATGGTTGCCGAGGAGCGCGTCGAGCAGATCCCGGTTCGCACCTGCCGCTGGGTCAGCGAGGAGAAGGTTGAGCAGATTCCGGTGACGACCTGTCAGATGGTCGCCGAGGAGCGCGTCGAGCCGTACACCGTGCAAGTCTGCGAGATGGTTCGCGAGGAGAAGGTTGAGCAGATTCCGGTGACGACGTGCCAGATGGTCGCCGAGGAGCGCGTCGAGCCGTACACCGTGCAAGTCTGCGAGATGGTTCGCGAGGAGAAGGTTGAGCAGATTCCGGTGACGACCTGCCAGATGGTCGCCGAGGAGCGCGTCGAGCAAATCCCGGTCCGCACCTGCCGTATGGTCGTCGAGACCGCCGAACGTCAGGTGCCCGTCCAGGTGCGTGAGCAAGTGCCGGTCACGATCCAGCAGACCGTGGCACGTCAGGTGGTCCGGCATGTGCCCACCCAAATCTGCACCTACGTTCCGGTTGCCATCCCGGCCTGTGCGACCTGCGACTAGCCCGCTCGCCGGATTACCCCCATCCTCCTGGCCGACGCCATCTGCCTCCCCTCGGCAGGTGGCGTCGGCCTTGTGTTTGACCCGATGGAGCGTCTGTCTCCTGGGGTTCTCTTCGGACCGGTCGGATCGCCGGGGTCGGATACCATAAGGATTGACTGATAGTTGGCCACGTCGGCGGCGACTGGCGACCCTGTGGGCGGAGCGGTTTCGCTCGGCGGCTCTGCCGAACGGAGAGGGCCGTCGTCGAATACCCAAACGAGCCTCCCCGGCGATCGCAGCGTGCTCGACGGGCCCGAACTATCCCCGACCGTGTCGACGGCGCGCTGACTCAAGCTGCCGCTGGTTGCCTTCGGATGGCTTCCGTATGATCAAAATCCGCCATGCCTCCGCAAGCCGAAATCCCTCCCAAACGCCGTCGGGGTGTTGTCTGGTTGCTCGCCGCCGCTGTGGTAGGGGTGACTGCCCTGGCCCTGACCTGGCTGGTTCAGACCACCTCCCGACCAGAACGGCTCCTGAATGAGATTGACCTGGCCCTGAACCAGAACCAAGTCTCCCGCGCGCGATCGTTGCTCGATGCCTGGCTGGCTCGCGCGCCGGTAGATCCGATCGCTCGGATCGCGGAAGCCCGCGTCCTGATCGCCGAGAACCGGCCAGCCGAAGCCCTTCAAGCGCTCGAGCAGGCTCGGAGACTGGGCGCTCCGCCGCCGCGACTCGACCGCGATCTGGGCATTCTGTACGCCCGCGCGGGGCGTCTGGTCGAAGCCGAGCAGCGGCTCGTTCGCAGTGTCGCGACCGACCCCAAGCCTGACCCTCCGCGCGACGAAGCCCTCATTCGCCTGTATCTCGGCCAGTTTCGCTTGAGCGAGGCTGCCGCTCAGATCGAGCGCTGGGCCAAGGCCGCGCCGCATGATCCCCGGCCCTACCTGTGGCTGGCCGAGATGCACCGTACCAACGGCAACACCCGTCGTCTCCCTGCCGCCTACCGCGCGGCGCTCCAGCGCGACCCAAACTGCGACGAGGCCCGCCTCCGCCTTGCCGAAGTCCTTCCCGCCGAGGGTGAGACCGCCGAGGCCCTTCAACTCTGCGAGGAATATCTCTCACGCCACCCCGACGACCCTGCGGCCCTTTCGCTCGCCGGCCGCATCGCCTTCGACGATGGCCAGACCGACCGCGCCCGCCGCTGGCTCGAACGCGCCATCCACGCTGGCTCCACCGATCCCCGCGCCTTCGAATCCCTGGCCCGGATCGCGCTCCACACCGGCGGCGGCCCAGACGAGGCCCTCACCTGGATCGATCGCGCCATCGAGGTCGCGCCCTACGACCCCGGCCTCCACGTCCTCCGTGCCACCTGCCTGTCCCGCCTGGGACGCGCCGACGAAGCCGCGGCTGCCCGCGCCCAGGCCGATCGCCTCGCCACCGAGCAGCAGTCGCTCCACAACCTCCGTCGCCAACTTCTCCGTGCTCCCCACGACCCGGCCCCCGCCCTGGCCGCTGCACGCTGGCTGTTTGACCACGGCCAGACCGACGAGGCACTGGTTCTCGCACTCCGCGCGTTCTCCATGCCCGGCGGCCGCGCCCAGGCGGCCCGGCTTCTCGCCGATCACTACGCTTCCGCCAACAACCCGGGCCTCGCCAATTTCTATCGCCTCGAAGCCGAACGGTCGCCGCCGTGAACCGCCCGCGCGAGCGACCCCAACCTTCCGAAGTCGAACAGCTCTCCGTCGGCGATCGCCACACATCGCGCATCAGGCGAGGCGACCACCGGCGCCCCCCGACCAATCACGTCCACTCCCGCCGCATTGTCCGAAAATGCCGGCAACACCACCCGATGGCGTTCGACAAGAAAACACGGCACCGCTTGGCCGGCCAACCGAACCATCGGATGCCAATGACCGACAATCAGCCTCCGCGCCGCCATCTCCCGATGACCATGCGCGACGGTCCAACCACCCACCTCAACGGCCCACGGACCACCGCACATCGGGGGAGGATCATGATTTCCGGCAACCCGTTCTAGCCTCACCCCGCGAGAATCGAGCCAGCGCCGAAGGGCCTCCACATCTGAAGCCGTCGCCGCGCACGATCGTGTCGCCTCCACCAAATCGCCCGCCACGATCAGCCGCCGGACCTCGGCCCGCTCCAGCAACGACTCCAACCGGGCCATGGTCTCCGTCAGTGTGTGCGGTGGAAGCACGTCCCCGAGCCGCGCCCGCGCCCAGTCATAACCCAGGTGGACATCGGCGACCACCGCGACCCGCTCGCTGACGTGGACGAGGCCTCCTTCGGGCACCATCCACCAGCCTTCCGGTTCCGACCCGTCGACCCAAAGCCCGCCGTCAACCCTTCCCGACGCCGCCATCGTGGCGCCTCCTCGTCCTCCGTCCCCCGTACAGCCCGGATGGCCTGGAACGCCGCCGGCTTCCCCCCCCCGCTTCCCCCCCCGGCTTCAGCGATGACACATCGGCTTTGACCGTCCGGTAAACTAGCAATGACGAGTTCGATCAGGTCCCTGAGGGAATCGGGCGTGGCCAAGAAGCGTAAGATCCGGGTCGAGTTTCGCAAGAACCGCGCCAAGCGGACCCGGGCCAACGATCTGACCCGCCGCTTCAGCCCCGATGACCCAGCATCCGATCAGATCTCCGGCACCGAGCGGGTTCGCGCCAAGGGCGATCTTTCTCGTCATCGCACCATCATTGCGGAAACGGATCCGGATTCCCAGCAACCGGCCCCGAGCCTTGTCGCCGTCGATCTGTCCGAATGTCTGCCCGGACGTGTTGTCCGGGTTCATGGCCTAGAGTCGATCGTCCAGGCCGACGATGGCCGGACCCTCCGCTGCGGGGTCCGCAGGCTGCTGAAAACCCTGGCCATCGACGAGCGACACGTCATTACGGTGGGCGATCGTGTCTGGGTCCGTCCCTCGGGAGACGATCAGGGGCTGATCGAGAAGGTCGAGCCACGCTCGGGCACGATTTCCCGTGGCTACCGCGGCACGCGGCACACGCTCGTCGCCAACGTGGATCAGATCTTGATCGTGTCGGCGTTCGAAGAGCCGGGTTTAAAGCTGCCCCTGATTGATCGCTATCTCATCTCCGCCGAGACCGGCGGAGTCCGCCCGATCATCGTCCTCAACAAAGCCGACCTGGCACCCCTGGCGCAATACCAATGGGTCGTCGGACTCTACAGCCAACTCGGCTATGAGGTTCTGGTCACCTCCGTGCGAACGGGCCTCGGGCTCGACCGGCTTCGCGAGCTTTTGGCCTCAGGCTGTACGGGCTTGTCCGGTCAATCCGGTGTTGGCAAAAGCTCGCTCCTGAATGCCATCCAACCCGGCCTCAAACTCCGCGTCGGAGAAGTCTCGGACTGGACGCGCAAGGGCCGGCACACCACGACCACCGCGGAGCTGATTCGCCTGGACAGCGGCGGCTACGTTGTCGACACCCCGGGTCTGCGGCAATTCGAGCTTTGGGGCATCGAACCTCGCGAACTCGAAGGCTACTTCCCCGAGTTCCGCCCATACCTGCCCGGCTGCCGTTTTCCCGACTGCTCCCACACTCACGAGCACGACTGCGCGGTCAAAGCCGCCGTTCGCCACGACCAGATTCACCTGTCACGCTACGAGAGCTATCTGAAGCTCTATTACCAGCAACCGATCGACGAAGACTGAGATTCCGGCGGACGCGGGATCGGCTCGGCCGGTCCTCGCTCCGGTCACAATAGGGCCGCGCTCGGTTCGACCGGCGGGCTCTCGGCAATCAGCGATCCGACGAGGCTATTCCTGCGGCCCGGCTCCGGTCGCGGAGCATTTACGGAATCGAGGCCACACCGCCTCCGTTGAATTGAACCCGCCCTTTACGCAAACACTCGATTAATAGCTCTTTGGCCCGGTCGGGCATCGACGTCGAACGCACCCGCTCCACGGTTTCCTCCACCGGATACGAAATCCGCTTCAGCTCGACCTGGCCGTTTTCAATGACCGCATATCCGGCACGTGGGTCCCCGTCCCGCGGCAGCCCGACGCTTCCCGGATTGACCACCAGCGTCTCACCCACCCGAAGCTGATACTGCTGATGGGTATGACCCACACAGACGACATCCGCCTCGATCCCCTGCAGCCGCCGCGCCCATGCCTCGGGATCGGGCATCAGATACTCGTCTAGTGGGTCTCGTGGCGTGCCGTGAACGAGATAGAGCCTCATTCCATCGACGACCAGCCGCTTGGTCAGTGGCAGCCGGACCAGATACAGCCGCTGCTCCGGACTGAGGGCCGCCCACTGCAGCGGCCGGCTCACGCGGGTCAGATAGCGAAACCCATGATCTCCGACCACCGGGACTCCATGTGCGACGCCGTGATCATGATTGCCCCGGATTGCGTGGTCAGCATGAGCCATCGCCCATTCCACGCAGGCCGCTGGCTCCGGTCCATAATCGACCAGATCCCCCAGGCAGAGACACAAGTCGTGGGGCTCCTCGATCGCCGCCAGCGCCGGCCAATTCGCATGGATGTCCGAAACGACCAGGATCCGCACGTCGGCCCCGCCCTTTCCGTTCGAACGCTCGGCCCAATGCCCCGCTCAACCGGTTGCAACCGGTGGGCGGTAGGATCATAGCCGCCTACCCCTGACCCGTTCAGACCTCAAATTCGGAAAAACCCGCAAAAGGCAATCCCCGCTCACATCATGTTTCTTTCGATCGGATGACGGGTCGTGGCAAGATAGAGAAAGTATGCCGGCGCCGTCCTTGCCCGCTACCTCGCTCTTCGCACCCGGACACCTGCACTCATGAATGCCCTGCAACGGCTTTTGCCGCGGTCGATCGCGGGTCGACTGACGCTCTGGTTTCTCTTGATTGCCCTGTTACCCTGCATCGCCTTGATCCTCATCCAATTCATGATCGCCAAGCAGGGCTATGAGGAGCTGATTCTTCGCAACTTGAGTCTCCTGCTCCGCAATCGTATCAATCAGGTGGAGTCCCTCGCCGTTAATCGGCTCCGCGAGACCGAACTGATTGCCACGACTCCCTTACTCGTGACGACGATGCGCGAGCTGGGAAGTCTCGAGGAGGCCAGCGCCGAACCGGCTACCCTCCGCGCGACTCTGGACCGCCTCGAGCGTTCGGTTGACGGGTTTCAGAAAACCCTGGGCTTTTCCAATTTTTATCTGCTGACGCCCAAAGCCAAGGTCGTCTATCGGTATCGACCGGGATTTGAGGTCGGCGAGAACCTGATCGACGGCCCGATCGCGAATTCAAGCTTGGCCCAGGCGCTTCGCCAGTGTCTAACCCAGGTGCCTGGGGTGATTGCTCCGCCCGACTTCTACCCGACGCTGGGCGGCGATCAGTTTCGCTACTTCACCACCCAAACCGTGGTCGAGAACGGGCAAACCTTGGGCATTGTTGTGATCGAACCCGACAATTCCTCGCTTCTCGAATTGTTCAACGACTTCACTGGGCTGGGCCAGACCGGCGAGACGAAGCTTGCCAGACTTTATGGCCGCCAGTTCATGGTTCTTAACCAGCTTCGCGACGATCCATCCTGGCAGCTCAAGAATCGCCGGCTTGATCTGGGGACCAACGTCGCCTCGGCCGTCCAACTGGCGGTTCAGAAACAGGAAGGCGTGGGGCGTGCGACCGATTGGCGGGGACTGCCCGTGCTGGCGGCCTGGGGCTACGCGCCGAGCCTCGACGTCGGCATCGTTGCCAAGATTGACGAGAACGAGGCCTTCGATCCTCTGATCCATCTGCGAAACTTCAGTCTCACCTTGCTCCTGCTGACCGCCTTGCTGGCCATCCCGGTCGCGTTCCTGGTGGCCCGAAGCTTCTCCCGCCCCCTGGGCCGGGCGATTCAGGCCATCAAGGGGATCGCCGATGGCGACCTGTCCGAGAACGTCAAAGCTCTGGTCACGGCCCAGCCGGCTCCCGGCGAAATCGGCTCGCTTCAGTCATCGGTTGCCGACATGACCGACGACCTCCGAGGCCTGATGAAACATATTCAGGAATCGATCGTCAGCGTCATGTCCACCTCCAACGAAATCGCGGCCGTCGCTCGCCAGCAGGAACAGACCATCCAAGAGCACGGCAGCTCCACCATGGAGGTTGCCGCCGCCGTCAATGAGATCTCGGCGACCAGCCAGGAATTGCTCCGCACGATGGGCACGGTCCAGGCTTCGGCCTCGCAGGCCGGCGAACTGGCAGCGCGCGGTCAACTGGCGCTCAACGGCATGCACAACGCGATGGACAGCCTTTCCGAGTCGACCAGCTCGATCAGCTCCCGCTTGTCGGTGATCAGCGAACGGGCCCATAACATCAACTTGGCCGTCACCACGATCACCAAGGTCGCCGATCAGACCAACCTCTTGTCGATTAACGCGGCCATCGAGGCCGAAAAGGCGGGCGAAGCGGGCCGCGGCTTCCTGGTCGTCGCCCGCGAAATCCGCCGGCTCGCCGACCAGACCGCTGCCGCAACGCTCGAGATTGAGCGGATCGTCAAAGAGATGCAGCATTCGGTCACCGCCGGTGTGATGGAAATGGACAAGTTCAACGAACAGGTGCGTCGCGGGGTCGATGAGGTCGGCCAGATCGAGCGGCAACTCGGCGACGTCATCCACGCCGTCCAGGATCTCCTACCCCAGTTCCATCAGGTCAACGAAGGTATGGCCGCACAGTCTCAGGGCGCCGATCAGATTCGCGAGGCAATGTCCCACCTCAGCGAAGGTGCGGCCCGCACCAGCGAAACAATCCGCGAATTCCACCGAGCCACCGAAAACCTCCGCGACTCGATCAACAACCTCAAAAACGATATCTCCAAGTTCCGGATCTGACCTCGCCCCGTTTACCACGAGCCGATCCCTGATCCGAACCCTGACCGCCTCCAAGCCCAACGGATCCCCCACCCCGCTCCGCGAAGACCCCGGTTCCACGCTCGCCCTCCATGCTGGTCCTCCTCGTCTCCATCGGACCAACCCGCCTGGCACTCGACGCCTTGCGCATCGTCCAGGTCGTCCCCCGAGTTCCCCTACGACCTCTGCCGGGAGTCGGCCCTGCCCTGGCCGGCCTGCTCGACCGCGGCGGAATCGTTATGCCCGTGGTTGATCTGAGCGTCCGTCTTGGAGGACCTCCCACCCCGTCGGAACACCTCAGCACCCGCATCATCGTGACCAACGCCCGATATGAGGGACGCGAGGTCCCCCTGGGGCTAATCGCCGAGCAGGTGACCGAACTGGCCGAGCTGCCCGGCGAATTCTGTTCCCGACCGGCCAAAGACGCACCCGCGGGGCTCGACTGCCTCGGCCCCGTCTTGCGGATTGGAACCGAGTTGGTCCAATGGATTGACGTCGACCGGGTTCTTACCCCGGCGGAGCTCGCCTGGATGATCGACGTCGTTCTGGGCGATTCCCATGGATCTGAGCGAGCTTGAACGTCGTCTAGAGGCGGCCGTCGGCCTCGATCCTGCGACCCTCGGCGCTACCGTCTTTCGCAGCGCGATCGATCGCCGCCGCACCTCCCTGGGCCAACTCAGCCTCGAAGCCTACCTCAACCAGCTCCAACACACTCCGGCTGAACTTCAAGCCTTGATCGAGGAACTGGTCGTTCACGAAAGCTGGTTCCTCCGCCATCCCCAGGCGTTCACCATGCTCCAGGCGTCTGCACGCGCTCAGCTCGCGTCGCGACGCTCGGCTCCGTTCCGGGTCCTGAGCATCCCCTGCGCCGGCGGCGAGGAACCTTATTCGATCGCCCTCACTCTTCTGGAAGCCGGGATGCCCGCAGATCGGTTCGAGATCGACGCTGCCGATGTCAGCCAGGCGGCCATCGACCGCGCTCGTGCCGGCGTTTACACCTCTCGAGCCCTGCGCGGCGTTTCCGAACCGCTCCGCAAGCGATACTTCAGCCAAAACGGAACCACCTGGAGCGTTCGCCCCATCCTCAAAAGCTCGATCCGCTTCCTGTGCGCCAATGGTCTGGCTTTAGCCCGTTCGGGCCTTGTCGGCCCCTACGACGTCGTATTTTGCCGCAATCTGCTGATCTACCAGACCCAAGCCGCGCGGCAGAAGCTGATCGTTCAGGTCCGTGACGCCCTGGCACCGGAAGGCCTGCTCTTTGTGGGCCACGCCGAAATGCTCCCCCAACTGGAGACCGACTTCGTTCCCGTGCCCCACCGCGGTGCCTTCGCCTTTCGACGGCGCGCAAAGCGATCCGCGACCGCCGAGCTTGCAGAATCAGCCATTCGACCTAACTCTTCGCCGCCAGGCTCACCGCCTCAGGCGATCCCGCCAGCAGCGGCTTCCCGTCGGACGCCTCGTTCGGCCCCCTTAAAATCGCAGCTCGCGCAGCCGTCCCCATCTGGTCCAGAGTTGGCCGATGGTTCCCGGCTCCACCCACCTGTCCCTGCCGACACCTTGCCCGCTTCGCTCACTGCCGCCCTTGAGCTGGCCAACCAGAAGCGGTTCGACGAGGCGATCGCCGTTTGCCGCGAATCCCTCTCGCGCACAGGACCGCAGGCGCAGACGTACTACGTCCTTGGCGCGATTCTCAGCGCCCTCGGTCGACTCCCCGAAGCCCGCCAGGCGCTCGAACATGCCGTCTACCTGAAACCTGACTATGAGGACGCCCTGCTGATCCTTGCACTCATCGCTCAACGCAACGGGGATCCGCTCGCCGCCTCTCGCTACAGATCCCGCGCTCGTCGGGCCCATCAGAGGAACCAAAAACCATGACGCTCGACGAGCGGGTCGAGACGGACAAGAGGCTGGCCGCCGCAGCCCGGCGGTTCTTTGACCGGCCCCCCCCGCCCGACTATCTCCAGGAGTGGTCCGAACGCCTCGCCAACCGGGAGCGATCGGAGATCCTGAGCCAGCGAAGCCTGATCCTGTTCCGCCTCAGCAGCGAACTGCTCGCTCTGGAAACGCGCTGGCTCGTCGAAGTCTCGCCTCCCCGGCCGATTCATGCCATCCCCCACCGCACGAGCGGTGTCCTGCTCGGACTGGTGAACATCCGCGGCCAACTTCGGCTGTGCGCCTCCCTGCACGCCCTGCTCGGCGTCGAGAGTCGCGAGCTGCCGAATGCGAGCCTTGCGCCCTCGCCCGAGGTCGTTGATCCTTCCAGCCGCATGCTGATCGTCCTGATTCAGAACGACCACTGGGTCTTCCCCGTTGAGGAAGTGGTCGGCATTGTCCGCCCTGCTGACTCCGAGCTTCGAGAGGTTCCGGCGACCTTCGGCAAAGCGTCCAGCTTCAGCCGAGCTGTCTTCTCCCACTTCGACCAGACGGCCGGCTATCTCGACGAGATTCGCCTCAGCGCCGCCCTGAGGAGTGCCTGCACATGAGCGGTGATCTGAGCGGCTTTTCGCTCCACGACCTGTTTCGCTCCGAGGCAGAGGGCCAGATCGCCCAGTTGACCGACGGGCTGCTTGCTCTTGAGTCTGCGGCTGATCCGGCCGCGGTCGTCGAGCCGATCATGCGCGCTGCCCACTCGCTCAAGGGAGCCGCCCGGATCGTCGGTCTGACCGCCGCCGAGCGCCTGGCCCACGCGCTGGAAGACGTTTTCGTCGCCGCTCAGAAGGGGCAGATCCGGCTCGAGCCGGTCCACATCGATCGGCTCCTGGCCGACGTCGATCTGCTGGCCACGATCGCCCGGCTCAACGAAGGGGAGGGTGACGCCTGGCTTGCCGCCCACCAGACCGAGCTGGACCAGCGGATCAACGATTTGAAGGCGATCGAAGCAGGCACCTGGACGCCCCCAACTCCAGCCCAGACCACCAGGTCAACGGCCACGGCGGACGTCGAGCAGCCCCCCTCCGCCCCCGCCAACCCATCGGCCACGACCAGCCCAGCCGGTCGCGAGGCGAGCGACTCTCTCAGTCCCAGCGCGAGCGATCCCTCAAGAACCGCGGCCGCCTCAGTACCTGCCGCCCAGGCCGCGGACCAACGCAGGGCCTCACGCAGTTCTCGGCGCAAGCCGCGTCAGCGATCGGAACCTCCGGCCAATCCCGTGCCCACGGTTGATCCCCCTGTCCACCCTAAGCCTGGGGCCCAGCCCGCCACAGCTCCGGCGGCCGCCCCGACTCCATCCGCCGCTGCGGCCGGATCCGCCGCCGCGGCCGACACTCCCGATCGCGTCGTGCGCGTCACCGCCGAAAACCTCAACCGACTCATGGGCCTGGCCGGCGAATCGTTGGTCCAGGCCCGTCAACTGCGCCCCCTGGTCGATTCCCTGCGCCAACTTAAGACGATTCATGATGGCCTTGCCAAGGTACTCCAGGCGCTCGACGACCAGCTCGGAACCACCGTAGGGCGCTACGCTCCGACCACCCGTGAGCAACTGGCCTCGGCCCGTCAGCAGGCCGCCCGGCTGATGGAAGTCCTCAGCGAACGCACCGAGCGGATCGAGGATCACGCCCGCCGTGGCGAAGACCTGGCCGAACGCCTCCACCACGAGGTCATCTCCAGCCGACTCCGCCCGCTGGCCGATGGCGTCCGAGGATTTCCCCGGCTGGTCCGCGACACCGCGCGGCAACTCGGTAAGCAGGTTCGCTTCGAGGTGGTGGGCGAGCAGACGGGTGTCGATCGCGACATCCTCGAAAAGCTTGAAGCGCCGCTCAACCACCTGATTCGCAATGCCCTCGACCACGGCATCGAACCGCCCGATGCCCGGCTCGCCGCCGGTAAAGACCCCACAGCCACGATCCGTCTGGAGGGCCGCCACGTCGCGGGCATGCTCCAGATCCATCTCTCCGATGATGGCGCTGGCATTCCTGTTGAGTCCGTCCGCGCCCGAGTCATCGAGCGCAACCTGGCGTCGGCCGCGATGGCGGCCCAAATGAGCGAGTCCGAGCTTCTCGAGTTCCTCTTCCTGCCCGGCTTCTCTACCAAGACAGAAGTCTCTTCTCTGTCGGGACGGGGCGTCGGCCTGGACGTCGTCCAGTCCATGGTTCAATCCGTCGGCGGTTCGGTCCGCGTCTCAACTCGGGTCGGTCTCGGCACGACCTTCACCCTCCAACTGCCGATCACAATGTCGGTCATCCGGGCCTTGATCGTCCGTATCGCCGGCCAGCCCTACGCCTTCCCCCTCTCACGCCTCGAAAGCATCCAGCGGATCCCGGTCGAACTGGTCGAGACGATCGAAGGCCGCCCGTTTTTTACCCTCGACGGCCAGGCGGTCGGTCTGGTCAACGCGGCCGAGATTCTGGAAATCCCGGCCTCCCCACCCTCGGAGGCGGCCCTGCCGATCGCCGTCGTGAGCGATCGCGGCCACCGCTTCGGTGTCGTGGTCGACCAGATCCTCGGCGAACGCGACCTCGACGTCCGACCCCTCGATCCCCGGCTCGGTAAGGTGCCCGACATCAACAGTGCGTCAATTCTCGAGGATGGCTGGCCCGTCCTGATCCTCGACGTCGAAGACCTTGTCCGCTCGATCGACAACCTGATCCATGGCCGCCGCTTCAAGCTGCTCGATCCCAAGTCGCCCGCGTCGACCCAACAATCGGCCAAGCGCGTGCTGGTCGTCGACGACTCGATCACCGTCCGCGAACTTGAACGCCAGCTCCTCGAGAGCCACGGCTACGCGGTCGACGTGGCCATCGACGGTATGGACGGCTGGAACGCCGTCCGCAGCACTCGCTACGATCTGGTGGTTTCGGATATCGACATGCCCCGAATGGACGGTATCCAGCTCGTTACCCAGATCCGCCGCGACCCCCGTCTCAAAACCCTCCCCATCGTGATCGTCTCCTATAAGGACCGCGAGGAAGACCGCCTCCGCGGCCTCGACGCCGGCGCAAGCTGCTACCTCACCAAGAGCAGCTTCCACGACCAGACCTTTCTCCAAGCCATCGCCGACCTGATCGGCGACTCCGACTCATGAGGATCGCCATCGTCAACGACTTGCGACTGGCCTGCGTGGCACTCAGCCAGGCTCTGGCCGCCGAGCCACGCCACTCGATCGCCTGGACCGCGCTCAACGGCGAACAGGCCATCGAACTGGCTCGCCGCGATCGGCCCGACCTGATCCTCATGGACCTGATTATGCCCGGCATCGACGGCGTCGAAGCCACCCGACGGATCATGCTCGAATCCCCGTGCCCAATCCTCGTCGTCACCTCCACCGTCTCGGGCAACATCACCAAAGTCTATGAGGCCATGGGCCATGGCGCTCTGGATGCCGTCGAGACCCCCACCCTCGCTTCCAATGGCCAGCTTCGGGGCGGTTCGGCCCTGCTCGAGAAGATCTCCCAAATCGAAAAACTTATCCAAAGGCCAAACCCTGCCGCATCGGACCCCCGCCCACGCAGCACCACCGGCCAGCCCGTCCAGGTCGATCCCTCGGCCGAAACCCGGCTGCTCCTGATCGGCGCCTCGACGGGCGGACCCGCCGCCCTCGCCACCATCCTGGCCGCCCTCCCGCGTTCCTTTCCGGCCGCAATCGTCATCGCCCAGCACGTCGACGAAGCCTACGCACCCGGCCTGGCCCGTTGGCTCGGCGAACGCTCGCCCTTACCCGTCGAACTCCCCGCCGACGCCACCACGCCTCGCATCGGCCACGTCTACCTGGCAGACTCCAAACGACACCTCAGCCTGGGTCCCGATCGCCGCCTCCGCTATATCTCTCAACCCGACGGTTCCTATCGACCCTCGATCGATGTCCTGTTCCTCTCGGCCGCGCGTAACGTCCTGATTCCTGGCGTCGCCGTCCTCCTGACCGGCATGGGCCGGGACGGCGCCGACGGCCTGCTCGCCCTCCGCCGCGCTGGGTGGATCACGCTGGCCCAAGATCAAGCGTCCAGTGTCGTCTGGGGAATGCCCAAAGCGGCCATCGACTCCGGCGCCGCCTGCCACGTCCTTCCCCCCCAACTCATGGTTCCGACCATCCTGACCGCTCTCCGAGACCCCCAGTCCTCTGCCTGTCGGACGAACCAACCATGAGCGGCTCCCACGCCTCCGACCCGGTCGCTCCCCTGCCGACCCTCGATCGCCACACCGTCCTGCTGATCGACGACCAGCCCATGATAGGCGAGGTCGTCAGAAGGATGGTCGCCAACGAGCCAGACGTCGACTACCACTACCTCAACGACCCAACGAAAGCCCTGGACAAGGCCCGTGAGATCCGACCCACTTTGATCCTTCAGGATCTCGTCATGCCTCAGATCGACGGCCTCGAGCTGGTTCGTCAGTTTCGCGAACTGGACGAGACCCGAGAGATTCCCATGGTGGTCCTCTCGGCCGAGGAAGACCCCAAAACCAAGGCCGAGGCCTTCGCGATCGGCGCGAACGACTACATGGTCAAACTCCCCGATCGGCTCGAGGTACTGGCTCGGATCCGCTACCACTCCCGCGGCTACCTCGCCGTACTCCAGCGCAACCAGGCCTACCGCGAACTGGCCGCCAGCCAGAAACTCCTCGCCGACGAAGTGGCCAGCGCGGCCCGCTACGTCCGCCGACTCCTGCCCGAAACCATCACCGAGGGACCGGTCCGTACCGACTGGCGCTACATCCCCTCGGTCGGCCTCTCGGGCGATACCTTCGGCTACCAATGGCTCGACCAGGACCATTTCGCAGCCTATCTGCTCGACGTGGCCGGCCACGGCGTCGGTGCCGCCTTGCTTTCGGTCTCAGTCCTCAATGCGCTGCGGTCCCAAAGCCTGCCGGGTGTCGATTTTCTCGATCCCGGCCAGGTAATCTCAGCCCTCAACAACCGGTTTCCCATGGAGCAGCAAGGCGAGAAAAACTTCACCGCCTGGTACGGCGTCTACCATGTGCCCAGCCGGGAGCTTCGCTACGCCGCCGGCTCCCACCCCTACGCGTTGCTTCAGACCGGCCCCTCCTCCCAAGACCGGACCCTCTCGGTCCTCGAGGGCGACCAGATGGTCATCGGCGTCCTCGAAGACTTCCCCTACGAGACCAAGTCCATCGTCGTCGATAAATATGCTAAGTTCTATCTCTTCAGCGATGGCTGCTACGAGATCAAACTGCCCGACAACCGAAGCTGGCCCTTCGAGGAATTCCTCCGCTTCATGACCTCCCTCAAAGACGGCGAGCCGGTCATGGACCGGCTCATGGAGCACACCCGGGCACTTTCCGGCCAGGATCACTGGGAAGACGACTTCTCCATCGTCGAATTCACCTTCCTCTAACGCCGACCAGAGCATCAGAGATCCCAATCCGCCCAACCCGCGGCCACCGCAACCACGGACATCAATCTCGCCTGCCGCCCCTTTGCCTCGCCCGGGCTCAGCCAACCCACCGACAACGCAACGCCGCGAAGAACTCTCCCAGATCGACATTGCCGCCGCTCAAGATCACTCCCACCCTCCGGCCACTAACTTCGATCTGGCCGTTGAGAATGGCCGCAAGCGGAACCGCACACGACGGTTCGATCACCAGCTTCATCCGCTCCCAGACTAGCTGCAGCGCGTCGATGATCTCCGCCTCGGTCGCCGTCGCGATCCGAGATACATGCCGCCGGATAACCGCGAAGGGACGCTCGCCTAGCGAGGTCCGCAATCCATCGGCCACCGTCCGCGGATCTCCTGAAGGTACGATCGTTCCTGCCGCCAGCGACCGCCGCCCATCATCCGCCTGACTTGGCTCGACGCCGATGACCTCCGCTCCGGGTGCCTTCCGCGACGCTGCCAGCGCCGAGCCCGCCAGCAAACCGCCTCCCCCGCACGGCGTCACGATCGCATCCACCGGACCCACCTGATCGACCAACTCCCAGGCCGCGGTCCCCTGACCGGCAATCACCCGCCAGTCATCGTAGGGATGCACCAATACATAACCATGAGCCGCGACCTCGCGCTCGACCGCCTCCTCCCGCGCGGCCAGCGTCGGCTCGCACGAGACAACCCGGGCGCCATACCCTTCGGTCGCCGCTCGCTTGACATGCGGCGCGGTGGTCGGCATCACCACACAGACCGGTATCCCCAACAAACGCCCCGCCAGGGCCAACGCCTGCGCATGATTGCCCGAGGAATGCGTGATCACACCCCGCCGCCGCTCCTCCTCGGACAACTGCATCACCGCATTGCACGCCCCGCGAAACTTGAACGCCCCCCCTTTCTGAAAGTTCTCACACTTGAAAAGCAGCGAGCCTCCCACAATCCGATCCAACGTCGCGCACCGCAAAACCGGAGTGATGTGGGCATAGGGCGCAATCCGCTGCGCCGCTTCTTCGATCGCCTCCGGCCCAATCGCGATCTCCACGAGGCACTGCTCACTTCAAGGGACTGTAATCCGTCGGCTCGAGAAACAGCGATTCCACCTTCGCCGCCAGCGGCACTCCATCTGGCTCACTGGCCGCTTTGACGGCCTTCCACTCCGGGTCCTCCCCAAACGCCTTCCACGCCTGTCTGGCTGCCTCCCGACTCGGGAAGGCGAGCAGATAGATCAACGTGTCATCCCGACCCTGATCCGGTCGGCGCGGTGTCGCATAGAGAACATTAATCATGCCATGCTTTTCAAAGAGTTTCGTCGTGTGTTCACGAAATCGCGCATGCAGGTTTGGCAATTTTCCTGGACTGGCCCGGTAAGTCCGAAGCTCGTAAACGCACGCGCCGATCTTGTCCCGTACCGTGTTGAGGTCCGGGCTGTAATCCACTGGGTCCAAGAAGATCGACTCGACCTTGGCCGCTAGCGGCACACCGTCCGACTCGCTCGCGGCCTTGACGGCCTTCCAGGCCGGGTCCTCACGAAAGGCCTGCCATGAGGCCTCGGCGGCCGCCGGGCTGGAGTGCTGAAGCAGATAGATCAAGGTGGAGTCTCGGCCGTGCTGCTCATCCGCAGGAATGAAGTAGCCGATGTTCGTCATCCCGTGCTTCTCGAACAGCCGAGTCGTATGCTCGCGGAATCGGGCCTGCAGGGCGTCGAGTTTGCCCGGGCTTGCGGTGTAAATCCGAAGTTCATAGACGGGGTGATCGCCCGCCTTGCCTCGGGCGCAGATCCCCAGCCAACCGGCCAACCCCAGCACGACTACGACCCGACGGCAACGCATGCTCGGTCCTCCCTCGTTAAACCAGCCTCGCTTATACCTCTGCCTACGCGGCGGAACAAGCGGCCTCGACCCGCGTGCCAGCGACTCCGAATCATCCATCCCGGCATAACTCCTCGGTCGATTCGCTCTGGAAGCACCCCAGCCGGCTCCGACTCGGGACTGTCGCCGACTGGGTTCGAACACCGCGTCGGAAGGCGTCCGCAGGGTGTGAAGACTCCCCAGCCGGCGCTCCCGGCGTCGGCGATCGCCAGGCTCCGGGGTCGAATGCGAACCCTCGCCTCGGCCCGATCCGCGTCGAGGATCCCCGAGGTGGAGCCATGCACGGCCGAGTGCAACGTTCGCCAAATGCAGTCACTCGGAAGCGCCCAGCCGCACCCGCACGTCGCGGCGACGTCCTTCCCGGATCGTCGTGATCACGATCTCCTCACCAGGCGCATGCGATTCCACCTCGCTCAAGAGATCTTCGACCGTTCGCACCCGCACCCCATTGATGGCGATGATCCGGTCCGCCGAGTCCGGGTCAGGCCGCTGGCGGTAGAATCGTCCAAACCGCTCGATCACAATCTCAATCGGACGTAGACCGGCCCGTGCTGCTGGTCCATTTTCGTCCATGTCGATGATAAACAGGCCGTCCCGCGTCGCGAAAACCCGGCGAATTCCCAGATCGCCGCGAATGACCCGTCCCTGCTCAATGAGCGGTTTCAAAATGCGCGTGATGGCATTGATCGGCACCGCGAAGCCGATCCCAGCCGATTGTCCGACCGAACTGACAATCGCCGTGTTGATCCCGATGACGCGCCCCCGCGTGTCGAGCAACGGCCCGCCGGAATTACCCGGGTTGATCGCCGCGTCGGTCTGGATGATCCCCTTGATGGTCCGGCCGTTCTTGGCCCGAATCGATCGATCCAGACTGCTGATGATCCCCGTGGTCAGCGTCCGCTCCAGGCCAAAGGGGTTGCCGACCGCCAAGACCTTTTGACCCACCTTCAAGTTGCCGCTCTCGCCAAACGGCAACGGAACCAGCTTGTCAGGTGGTGCGGCGATCCGTACAACCGCCACGTCATTATTCGGGTCGGTGCCGATCAATTGCCCCGGGTAGCTCGATCCGTCGAAGAGCGTGACCTGCAACGCCTCCGCGTCGGCGACGACGTGATAATTGGTCAGAATATGCCCTAGCTTGTCGATCACAAAACCTGAGCCGCCGCTTCGCTCCAGCTCCATCCCGAAAAAACCGCCCACGGCGACCGACTCGATGTTGACGACCCCCGGGTTGGCCGCCTCATACACACGGATGTTGACTTGCTCATCCGCATCGACCTGCGCCAGGACCTCCGCGGGGATCTCCGGCGCCGCGGTCGCAGGCGGCACGTAAAACGCAGTACGCTCGCGAATTCGAGGCCCCCCTCCCCGAGATTCCAGCCACAAGGCCATCAACGCCATCCCGAGCAACAGCGTCACGATCGGAGTCAGCCAGCGGTTCATGATCGCGCCGTCTCCATCCCAGCCGGTGCCTGCTCGTACCGAGCCGATTCTCACAGCCATCGCTCTCACCGCGTTCCAGTCGCGGTTCCCGAATCTTGGTCTTCACCTCTCATCTTCCGAGCGGCCGGCCGCCCTGTCGAGAGCAGTCGCCCCGTCGGGCCAACCGTGCAACCGCAGGCCTCCGCCCGTTCCTCATGGACTTGACTGGATCACGCCGGCAGAATACTGGCGACTTCAATTCGGTCACGTTGGGTTGGGACCTGCTCATGGTTCGTTGTCTTATTTTATATGTTGCTCTTGCGGTCCCGGCTTTCTGCCCCTCGAACGCCCTCGCCCAGCGCGACCCCGAGGAGACCGCGCGAAGCCTCAGGGCGGCCCCCGGCCTGGAGGCGAGGCTCTGGGCTTCCGAGCCTCTGGTCGTCAACCCAACGAGCATCGAGGTCGATAGCCGGGGCCGGGTCTGGGTCGCCGAAGGGTTAAATTATCGCCTGACTCGAGCCGGCAATCGTCGATTCCAGCGCATCGACGGCGCGGATCGAATCAAGATCCTGACGGACACCGATGGCGACGGCCGCGCCGACTCCGTCAAAGTCTTCGCCGATCGAATCGACCCGGTTCCCATGGGCCTGGCCATCGAGGAACGCTGGTCGCTCGACGGAACCTATCAAGGCTGCAAAGTCTATGTTGGCAACAGCCCGAATCTCCTCGTGCTCGAGGATCTAGACGGCGACGACCAGGCCGATCAACGCTACCCGCTCCTGACCGGTTTTGGGGGCGTCGACAGCGATCACGGTGTCCACGGCCTGACCTTCGGCCCCGATGGTAAACTCTATTTCACCCACGGCGACGGTTGCTGCTCGGTCCAGCCAGACCAATCCGAACGTCCCCAAAATTTCGACGTGGTCGACCGATCTGGTCGCCGGGTCACGACCGACCAACTCGGCACCGTTCTTCGCTGCGACCGCGACGGCTCCAACCTGGAAATCCTCGCGACCCGCCTCCGCAACGACTACGAGTGCGCCGTCGATTCCTTCGGCAACATTTTCGTCAGCGACAACGACGATGACGGCCAGCGCGGCTGCCGGGTCGTCTGGATCTTGGAGGGCGGCGTCTACGGCTATCGCACGCCCGGCAGCCCGCGGCACTGGGGCGAGGATGTGCCGGGCAACATCCCCAAATTGGTCGGAACCGGCAACGGCAGCCCTTGCGGCATCATGGTCTACGAGGGCGACGCCCTGGGACCAGCCTTCCGCGGCAGCCTCTTCGAAGCCGACGCCGGAACGCGCCAGATCAACTGGTTTGCCTTGACCCGAGCAGGAGCTTCCTTTCGGACCGAACCAAAGGTTTTGCTCGCGGGCGACGATCCCTACTTTCGTCCGGTCGATGTCGCGGCCGCGCCCGATGGGTCGCTCTTCGTTGCTGACTGGTACGACGCCGGAGTCGGCGGTCACGCCTTCACCGACCAGCAGACCGGACGCATCTATCGAGTGGCCCGCGTTGGGTCGGGGACGGCGATCGACTCCCCCCGGTTCGGCACCGCTGAGGGGCTCGCCGCCGCCTTCGCCTCACCCAACCTGCCGACTCGGGACGTCGCCCAACGCCTGCTCATCGAACGTGGCGTCGGTGACCCCATCGCCGACCAGGCGATGCGTCTCTCGTCCGCTCGCTCGCAGGGCGATCCGAGGACACTGGCCCGCGTCACCTGGGTCGCCGCTCGCCTGAAAGACTCTTCCATGATGGAGTGGATCCGCGCGGAGTTGGTACGCCGCGGTCCAGGCTGGCGGGCGGCCCCGCCCGAATTCCGCGAAGTCGTCATCCGCTTGCATGCGCAGAGCGGACTGAATGGGCTTAGCGCCCTCGACTGGTCGGTTTGGGCCGGTCTGGCGGACGAGAGCGACCCGGGCGTCCGCCGCGAGCTGATCCTCGCACTCCGCGACGCTCCGTCCACCCCCGAGATACGCGAAGCGCTGCGACGGCTCGCGGCCTCCTGGGATGGCCAAGATCGGTGGTATCTCGAGGCACTCGGGCTTGCACTTCGCCATCGCGAATCCGAATGGCTCGCCTCGCTGCTCGATGGATCTCTCTACGGTCCGATCGACCCCGCCGATTTCGAGAATGGCTCGGTTGCACTCCCGCCCTATTTCCCCGTCGATCGGAACGAGGCCTATCTGGGAACCAACGACCACCTGCCGCCCGCCTCCACGCTCGCAAAAAACCTCGGCTTGATGTGGGCCTTGAAGCGTGTCGAGGCGCTCCCTCGGCTCGTCTCCTGGATTCCGGCTCTCTCCGCTCCCGCCCTGCGTCAGGCCGCGGACGACGTGATCGCGCAGATCCAGGATCCGTCCGGTGCCGTCCTCCTGGCCCGTCAGGCCAGCCAGGAATCCGACCTCGACCACCGCCGAACCCTGCTGGCCACGCTGACGCGCAAAATGTCGGGCGCGTGGCGGCCCGCCGCCAACGACCCCGCTGTCGTGTCCCTCGTCGAGGCCTGTCTGGCCGACCCCGCCACGCACGCCGAGGGAGTCGCGCTGGCCGGCGCAACGGGCGACCCTCGTTTCGCGCCCCGACTGCTTGAACTGGCTGACTCTGCGGCCGCCCCGCCTGAGCTTCGCGCGGCAGCCGTCGACGCCCTCGCCGCGTCCAACGCCCCGGGGCTGGCGGCCCTGGTCGATCGCCTGATCGATCAGGCCCGCGCCAACCAGGCCTCAACCCCGGCGGCCGAAGCCGCGGTGCGCGCCTTGCCGGCCTTGCGTGCCAAGCCTGGGCGGCTCCGCTCCCTGCTCACCGATGAGGCGCTGCCGTTGGCCCTCCGCCGCGAGGCCCTCCGTGGGTTCGTCCAACGCCGCGAGGGGGCCGAGGCCCTGCTCGCCATGGCCCGCGACGCCACGCTCCCATCAACGCTCCGAACCGAGGCCGCGACGACCTTAAGGACCCATCCCGAACGCGCCATCCGAGATCAAGCGTTGGAGCTTTTTCCGATCGTGACCCTGGGAGGCAAGCCTCTCCCGCCGCTCAGCGAGTTGCTCCGCCGCGAGGGTGACCCCACCCGGGGCCGACAGGTCTTTTTCCGCCCACCACCGAGCGGCTCATCGGCCTGTTCTCGTTGCCACCGGGTCCAGGGCGAAGGCGATTGGGTCGGTCCCGACCTCTCAACCATCGGTCTCAAATACGGCAAGGACGAACTGCTCCGCTCGATCCTCAATCCAAACGCCGCCATTGGCTACAACTTCCGCGCTCTCAAGCTGGCCATGCGCGACGGCAGAATCCTCACCGGTCTGCTCGTCGAGGAGACGCCTCAGCATCTGACCCTCAAATTCCCCGACGGCCAGCGCACGACCGTCCCCCTCGCTGAAATCGAGGAGCGGACCCTCTCCGACGTCTCCCTCATGCCCGAAGGCCTCACCGAAGCGCTGAGCGAAGACGATCTCGTCGACCTGCTGGCCTATTTGACCACGCTCCGCACGCCGGTCAGCGTGATCGGCCAGGTCGAGCTTGCGGGTCCCTGGAACGCTCCGCCCGCCACCGGGCAAACGTTGGTCTACCGCCGTGCGACCGCCGACGCCGAAGGCCGCGTCGTCCTCCCCGAGCCCGGCTCCTATCGACTTCGAGTCCCCGTTCAGTCGGCCCGCGCCCAGTCGGCCCGCCTGGTTGTGGACACCCCAGGCCAGGTCCAGGTCCGACTCAACGGTCAGCTCCTCAGCCCCAACCCCGACGACCGCTCCTACCGCCTAGGACTGGAGGCCGGATCCGCGATCCTGGAACTCGACGTTGCCGTCGATGCCCCCGCGGGCGTCGTCCTCACGATCGTCGCCGAACAGCCCGTCTCCTTCAGCCCGAACCCCTGACCTTTCCTCGGCCAGCAGAGCGGTCTCGATTCGTCGTTGCCCCGCCTGCTCGCTTCGCGACAACTTGTTGTACCTTCTTTGGCTGGAATCCAACCTTCGGTGCCCTCCTCATCGTCGCCTGCCGTCGCTATCCCCTGCTACAACGAAGCCGCGGCCATCGGCGATTTGGTCCGGGCTTGGCGCCGGGTGCTGCCCGAGGCGGAAATCTTCGTCTTCGACAACAATTCCACCGACGCCACGGCCGCCCTCGCCGCCGCCGCCGGAGCCAACGTCGTCCCGGTCCCGCGCCAGGGCAAGGGATTCGCCGTCCAGGCGATTTTCACCACGCTACGCGACCGTCCGGCCGTCATCCTGACCGACGGCGACGGCACCTACCCCCCCGAGGCCGCCCCCCAGCTTCTGGCTCCAATTCTTGCCGATCAAGCGGACATGGTCGTCGCCGCCCGCCGCCCGGTCCCGTCCGAGGGCCAGCCGTCGATGGCCCCCCTACGCGGCCTCGGAAACACGCTGATCCGGCTCGCCTTCCACGCATTCATCGGACAAGGACCCGGCGACCTGCTCTCCGGCTATCGCGCCTTCGGACCCCGATTCCTCACCACCGTGTCGCCCCGCTCATCGGGCTTCGAGATCGAGACCGAACTGACAGGAGCGGCCGTCGCGGGCCGGTTTCGCGTCCTCGAGGTCGAGGTGCCGTACCTGCCGCGCACCGCCGGAACCACCAGCAAGCTCCAACCCGCCCGGGACGGCTTGCGGATCCTCGGCACCATCCTGCGGCTGGCCGCTCGCCTCCGACCGGTCCGGTTGGCCATCATCGCAATCGCACTGATCGCCCTCGCCGCTCTGGGCCTTGTCTGCGTCGTCCCCCGCTGAGTCGGCCTTGCCTTCTCCATTCGACCTCGGCAAGACCAGCGTAAACCGGCTCCCGGCTCCGACCGTGCTCTCCAGCTCGATCCGGCCTGAGAGCAGACCCGCCAATCGCTGCGCGATCGCCAACCCCAGACCGCTGCCCCGAATCGCGGCCCGCCGCCCGGATTCCAGCCGTGTGTATTCGTGAAAGACCCGCTCCCGATCCTCGGGGGCGATCCCCGGACCCGTATCCGCCACAGCAATCCGGATTCCGTCGGGTGCAGCCCACGCCCGAACCGACACCCACCCCTGTTCGGTGTACCTCACCGCGTTGCCCAGCAAATTGAGGATGATCTGCCGAAGCTTGCTCCGATCCGTTGTCACCTCCAGCGCCGCCGCCTGGGCTGGATCCTCAAAGCGTAACTCCAGCCCTTTTAGCCCGGCCTCCGGCTCAACGCTCGCCAGACACTCCGTGACAAGTTCGCCGAGCCTAAACTGAGTCGGATGGAGCGGCTCCACCCCGGCTTCGATCCGCGCGAGCCGCAACCCATCATCCAAAAGCTCGGTGATCGCTCCCAAGGAACGCCGGATCCGCTCCGCTGCGTCACAAACCTCCCGGTCCTGGCCATCTCGCACTTGGCTCAAGAGCAGCTCGACGGACAATGCGATCGAGTTCAGCGGCAAGCGGAGATCGTGCGACAACGCGTACAGCATCCGCGACTTGGACCGCGACGCCTCCAACGCCGCCTGACGGCCTCGCGCCAGCTCGGCCTCGAGCTGCTTCTGCACCCGAATATCCTGCGCCGTTGACACCGAACCGAGGATCCGCCCGCCCTCATCCCAGAGCGGGCTGGTGTTCACCAGGTAAATCCCCGCGCGCCACCGCGTCACGACAATCACCTGTTCATCGCGAACCGTCTCCCCTCGCAAGGCCCGCACCACGGGGTATTCATCGAATCGATACGGCGTCCCGTCAGGCCGGAACAACTCCACGTTCGGTCCCGGATCGTTCCGGATCACGACCTGATGCGCATCCTCGACCCCACCCCCGATGACACGCACCGCATGCCGATTCATCGTGATCGGCCGACCATCCGCCCCATAAATCCAGACCGCGATCGGAATCTCTTCCAGCAACGCAGCCAGCGCGTGCGGATCCTCCAGGAGTCGATGCAGAGGTCGCAGTCGCTCGATCGATCTCATCGAATCGGATCTCTCAAGCTCGCTCAAAAATCGAAACCCTATTCCCGTTCCTCACCGGCCTGCCTCGTCCACCGGGATCAGCGGCTCGATCGTCCCGTCGATTCGTAACCCTGGCGGATCATCCCGACCATCAACCATCATTCCATTCTGCGGTTGTTCGCCTCCAACGCGGCTCATCCCGCGCCTTCTAGGAGCATCGCAGCCAAGCCCTCGACATTCAAGGAAAGACCACGTGAAAGGCGCTCACCCGGCCGGAATTGAGCACACCTGGTCGCCTCGCTAAACTCGTGTTGCTCAACGGCAGCCATCGCTTTCGGGGATCCGACGCATGTGGCGATTCTTCGTGACCGGCCTGGTCCTCCTCGGATGGGTAAGCCCAGATCGGGCTGAGTCATTGAAGGTCCCTGAGGGATTCCGATCCCGACTCGTGGCCAGCGTACCTGCCGTCGAGTTTCCGTGTCAGGTCGCCACCGCCCCGGATGGCTCGCTCTTCGTCGCCGAGGACCCAATGGATCAACGCGGCCCCTACGAGGCCGCCGATGGACGTATCCTCCGATTCCCGAATGGCGGCAACGGCGGCGAGCCGACTGTCTTCGCCACCGGCTTACGAGCCATCCAGGGAATGGCCTGGTACAACGGAGCCCTCTACGTCAGCCACATGCCATTTCTCAGCGTCCTCCGCGACGGCGACGGCGACGGCGCGGCCGAAGAGCGCCAAGACCTGTTCCGCGACCTCGGCCCCACCAACAACCGCGGACTGAATGATCACATCGTCTCGGGCGTTCAATTTGGGATGGACGGCTGGCTATACATCTCGGTAGGCGACAAAGGAGTCCCCGGCGCGACCCGCCCTGAGGACGGTTTAAGGGTCCAACTCCAAGGCGGCGGTGTGCTCCGCTGCCGACCCGATGGCACCGGCCTGGAGGTCTACTCCTCCGGAACCCGCAACCATCTCGAAGCCAACCTCGATGCACTCGACCGCGTCTTCACCTACGACAACACCGACGACGGCCTCGGATGGTGGACCCGCCTCTCCCACCACATCGACGGCGGCTACTTCGGCTACCCCTACGATTATCACGATCGGCCTGATCGCTTCCTGCCCTGCCTGGCCGAATACGGCGGAGGCTCACCGTGTGGCGCCGTCTTCTACCGCGAAGCCGCCTGGCCCGAAGCCTACCACGGCCTCGGGTTGTGGGCCGAATGGGGCAAGGGCAAAGTCCAGGCGTTCCGATTCCGGCCCCGAGGCGCCTCGTTCGAAGTCGCCGAGGTGATCGACTTCGCAATACCCGATCAAGTGGCCGACTTCCGCCCGATCGACCTCGCCCTCTCGCACGATGGCCGCACCCTCTTCGTCGCCGACTGGAACCTCGGCGGCTGGGGCGATGCCCGCAAGGTCGGTCGCATCTGGGCTATCGAGGTCGAGACACCGGCTGACGAACCACCCCGTGGAACCGACTCCGACCCCATCCCTGACCTGATCGCTGCCCTGGACCACCCGGCCTACGCCGAGCGGATGCGCGCTCAGGCCGAACTGATTCGACGCGGCGGTGAAGCTCTCGAACCGGTCCAGATCGAGCTGGAACGGCGGTCCGCTGGGGCCGCCGGCTCTGAGCGTTCCTTGCCTCACCTGGTCTGGATCTTGGATGGAATTGCCGGTAGATCGCCCGCCGCGTCGATGCCCCTGATCCGCCTCCTCGACAACCACCACGTCCTGCTCCGCCGCGAGGCCGCCCGCGCGCTTGGTCAGCGTCAAGTGCCCCTGGCGACCGATGCCTTGAGCCGGCTCCTCGACGACGCATCGGCCGAAGTCCGTCTCGAAGCGGCCATCGCGCTGGGCCGGATCGGTGACCTTCAAGCCGTGCCGGCACTCGCCGCGCGATTGAATGACCCGGATTCCTACGTCGCCTTTGCCGCTCGGGTAGCGCTTCGCCGGATCGCCAATTGGGACGCTCTCGCCGATCAACTCCAGCACACCGACCCGACCCTCCGACTGGCCCTGATCGACGTCCTCGACGGCCAGTACCACCCCCGAGTCGCCGATATCCTGATCCGGATATTGCGCGAGCATGATCGACCTGCTGGCGATCGCTCCCGCGCTCTTCAGATCGCGGCCGAACTGGCCCGACGCCCCCGCCCCTGGGATGGCTCGTGGTGGGGAACCCGCCCGGCCGCGGCCGGCCGGCCCCCACATTCCGAGGATTGGGAGGAAACCCCACGCCTCCTCCAGTTCATCCAAGCCGCGATCGACGACCCCGAGCCGTCTGTCCGCCGCGCGGCGATTGCGGGCGTCGTCCGCAATGAGCACCGCGACGCCGCGGCCCAGCTCATGGCACGATTCACGATGGAATGCGACCCGGAAATTCGCCGCGAGCTGGCCCAAGCCTTCGGTCGCCTGCGATATGCCCCGGCCGTGCCGGTGCTGATCGAAGCCATCCGCGACGTTCAGACCGATCCGCAGATCCGCTCGGCTGCCCTCGACGCCCTCCAGGCGATTGGCGCCCCGGCCATCGAACCCTTGGTCCGCCTCCTCGCAGATCCCGGCTTGCAGGAGTCGCTCCAGCCGGATCTGATCAATGCGTTGGGCAAGTCCCGCGCCTCCGAGGCTGTGCCGGTCCTGCTCACCAAACTGACCAGCCCCTCCCCGGCGACCCGGGGCGCTGCGGCCGCTGCCCTCGGCCGGGCCGGCACCAAAGAGACCGTCGGTCCAGCTCTCAGAACCGCGCTAGATGACCCCGACCCCACGGTTCGGATCGCGACCGTTGAGGCCCTCGGGGCTGTTCGCGATCGAGACGCCATTCCCCTGCCCCTCAACGCCTTCGATGGGGAATCGACCCAGAACGCGGCGGCGCTGGCCCTGGCTCGCATGCCCGACCCCTCCGCGCTTCGCGCTTATCTCTGGGGGCTGAGCCAACGCAGTCCAGAGTTGCGTAACGCCTGCGCGCGCGCGATTCGGCAAATCCGCGACTTGGTCGTGCCTGCGCTCAACACGCTGGCCGAGCGTCACGAGTTGCCCACCTCGGTCCTCAGCGAGCTCCGCACGATTTACTCCGAGCCCAGACCCATTCAATCCTGGAAGATTCTCGGACCGTTCCGGGACGATCAGCCTCAGCCTCTGGACCCCACGATCGCCATCGACCTCGACGCCGTCTACCCTGGAGCCGACCAGACCACGGTCCGCTGGACAGACGCCCAAACCGAGGGCCGGCACCACTGGGTTGACCTGGGCCGCCGTTTCGGCGGCCAACATCGGCTCGCCTTCGCCCTGACCCGGATCGAATCCACCGAACCGCGCACCGTGGAACTGGTCATGGGCTCGGACGACACGCTCACCGTCTGGGTCAACGGTCAGCAGGTTTACGACTTCGCCGGCGAACGCGGCTTCGCCCCCGAACAGGGGCGAGCGACCGTCGAGCTGCGCGCCGGTTCCAACGACCTGGTCGTTCGCTGTGGCAACCGCAGCGGCGGCTGGCAGTTCGCCGTCGCTGTCGCAACGACTCCCGACTATCCCTTCCTGCGAGCGCCCGCTGGCGCTGCCTACGACCCCGAGGCTTATCGCGATTATGCCTTGTCCCATGCCGGTGATCCGGAGCGAGGCCGAACGCTTTTCACCGATCCGATGGGCCTTGCCTGCCTCAAATGCCACAGGGTTGGCAACGAGGGAGGCCAGGTCGGTCCCGATCTGACCGGTATCGGCGGCCGCTACACTCGTCCCCAACTGATCGAATCGGTCCTCTACCCTTCCGCCAAAATCTTCTCTGGCTATGAACCCTGGGTGATCGCGACCATCGACGGCCAGATCCTCACCGGCCTGGTGCGGACCGACGATGGCAAGACCCTGACCTTGATCGACGCGGAGGCTCAAACCATCGATATCCCGCACGACCAGATCGACGAGCGTCGGCAGTCCGATGTCTCGCTCATGCCGAGCGGCCTGGCCGAGGGACTGACCCAGGAGGAGTTTGCGGACCTGATCGCCTACCTCGCCTCCTTGTCCGATATCCCCGCGGAAACGTCCGGCGACCACGGCCGCTAAGCTCTCCCCACCGGCTCGCGGTCGTCCAGCCGGGACCTCTTCCACGGCTCGAACCAACTCCACAGTGATTCGGGGAAATAAGCGTGTGCGGGCAACACGGCCGCGTCGGTGATCCGGGCAGTCCGGACGACTCTCAGGCCCACGACGCTCCACCCGGGTCGACAGGCCAAGGCTTGCCAGCCCTGGCAACGCCAAGAAAGGGCAAACGCCGTTGACCGCATCACCGAGCCTGGATTCAGCACCAGGGCCTGGAACGCCCGATCCACCCATCCCGCGCGGGGCGTACACGACGTTCTTCGTCCTGTTCACCATGAGCCTGCTCGATTTCTATGACCGCTGGACGCTTGCCGGCGTGCTGACCCTATTGCAAGCCGACCTCAAGCTCAGCGATGCCGAAGCCGGGTCGCTCAACAGCTTCTTTCTGATCGCCTACAGCGTCGTCGCTCCGCTTATGGGTTGGCTGGGGGATCGTGTCCAGCGGACCCGCTTGCTGGCTCTCGGGGTCGCCGTCTGGAGCATGGCGACAGTCGGGACCGGGTTGGCCAACAACCTCTTCGAACTGCGGCTGGCGCGGAGCATCCTGGGAATCGGAGAGGCCACCTATGGAGTCCTGGCCCCGTCGATCCTGACCGACCTGTTTCCGAGGACCCGACGGGCACGCATGCTCTCCCTCTTCCTGCTCGGGATGCCGCTCGGCTACGCCCTGGGGATCAAGCTCGGCGGCTGGATCGCGGAGACGTTCGGCGACTGGCGGATTGCGTTCTTCGTCGCCGGTACGCCCGGCTTTGTGGCCGCCCTGTCGGCCCTGCTCCTTCCTGAGCCGATCCGCGGCCTGAGCGAGGGATTGGACCCCGAAGCCTTGCGTCGTCATCAGGCCTTTCGACCGTCGAAACAGGATTACAAGGACCTCATGGTCAATTCGTCCTTCACCTACACCGTCTTTGGCCTGGCCGCCTACACCTTCGCCTTCGGCGGACTGGCCTTCTGGCTCGAGTCGTTCCTGGTTCGAGTCCGCGGTTTCGATAAGGGATATGCCGGCACCCTCGTCGCCTCGACCGGCTTCCTGGCGGCCATTCTGGGCATGATCGGCGGCGGCTGGCTGGCCGACCGGCTCCAGCGCCGCCTGCCCGGCGCACTTCTGCTCGTCTCCGGCTCCTCGATGCTCCTGGCCGTGCCGTGCATCCTGGCTGGTCTGCTCGCCACTGAGCCGGTCGCTATCGGCACTTGGATGTTCTTGGCTCAATTTCTCCTCTTCGCCAACGCCGGCCCAAGCAACGCGGTGATCGCCGCGGTCGTGCTGCCCAACATGCGGGCGACGGCTTACGCCATCAACACCTTCTGCATCCACTTTCTGGGCGACGTCTGGTCGCCGCTCTTGATGGGTGCGGTCTCGGACTACTTTGGCCGGCTTTCAGTCATGCAAACTCCCCCCGGGCAACTTCTGGCTCGACTCGGCTTCGTGCCGGTCCGCTTCGACGGCCAATGGCGCAACCTCGGCGCCGGTATGCTTGTGGTGGTCCCCGCGGTGCTACTGGGAGCCATCGTCCTTCTGGCCGGGGTGCGTCACCTGCCCCGGGAAATGGCCCTGATGCGCGCCCGCCTCCAGTACGAGTTGGCACGCGAGGAACTCAAGTCACGCGGCGAGATTCCCTGACCCTAACGACCGGCCCCTCGGCCGCCGCATCTGGAGAAGCCTCCGCCCTGCCAACCTATCTTAACCACCCCAGAGCCGACCGCGATGGCTCGAACCGTCGACCCGCCTCCCTACTGCCCCACGAGCGGTCGGTCCACCATAATGAGAAGGTCTTGCCGCTCCGTTCAAAGTTTCTGGCTCCCGAAAGGGTTGTAACACACATGAACGAACCAAAACCGATCCAAATCGCGGTCACCGGTGCCGGCGGTCAGATTGGCTACGCCCTGATCTTCCGCATCGCCTCCGGCGCCATCTTTGGACCGAACCAGAAAGTCGCGCTCCGTCTGCTTGAAATCACGCCCGCTCTACCCGCTCTGACCGGGACCCTGATGGAGCTGGAAGACTGTGCCTTCCCCCTCTTGGCCGACGCGACCGCAACCGACAAACCCGAAGAAGCCTTCGCCGCAGCCGACTGGGTGATCCTCGTCGGCGGCCTGCCTCGCAAGGACGGGATGAGCCGCGCGGACCTGATCCGCGCCAACGGCCCGATCTTCACCGCTCAGGGCAAGGCGATCAACGACGTCGCCAGGCCGAGCGTCCGCGTCCTGACCGTCGCCAACCCCTGCAACACCAACGCTCTGATCGCCAAGAGCCACGCACCCGATATCCCCCCCGAAAACTGGTTCGCCATGACCCGTCTCGATCAGAACCGCGCAGCCTCCCAGCTCGCCAAGAAGGCCGGGGTCCCGGTCGAGCAGGTCTCCCGCTTGGCCATCTGGGGCAATCATTCCGATACCCAGGTGCCCGACTATCAGAATGCCCGCATCGGCGGCCGCCCTGTGACCGAGGTGATCACCGACCATGCCTGGCTCGAATCCGAATTCATCCCCACCGTCGCCAAACGAGGCGCGGCCGTCATCAAAGCACGCGGCGCCAGCTCCGCGGCATCCGCCGCCAACGCCGCCATCGACAGCATCCGCTCCCTGACCCATCCCACCGCCCGCGACGATTGCTTCTCCGCCGGCGTCTGGTCCCGTGGAGATTATGGCGTTCCCACTGGCTTGATCTTCAGCTTCCCCCTCCGCACGGCCGACGGCTGGGGTTGGAACGTCGCCTCCGACTTCCAGGTCGACGCCCCCCTACGCGACAAAATCATGGCCTCAGCCCGTGAGCTGGAGACCGAGCGCGACGCAGTGAAAGACCTGCTCGGACCCGCTCTCTAACTCAAGCCCTTCCTTGGTGGCGCAAGCGGCTCAGTCCAGCGGCCGCCGTGTGGGAGCCGGCGCTCGCACCGCGGCCGCTGCGACGACTCCATGCCTAGGTCTCTGGACCTCACCGCGATGCTCCGCTCGGCCCAATCCGAACTGCACGGATCGCGACCGGCTCGGAGACTAGCGTGGGCTGAGCCTCGGCCAATCGAGCTCAACCCCCTGGGCACGCAGCGCTGCCTGAAACTCGGTCCGCTGCTTCGGCTGGTTGCGGACCGCCCGAGGGATGGTCCGACGTTCCAGGCAGAAGGCTGCCAGCGCACCGGCCGCCTCGCCGATGGCCCATTCGACCGGGTGCAACCGATAACACCCATTCGTGATGTGCGTCGTGCCGATGTTCTTGCAGGCCGGCAACAGGTTCTCTAGGCGCACCGGGATAAGCGCGCCCAAGGGGATCTGAAAGGGAAGGCTCGAAATATCTATATAGTTGTCACCACCTGTGCTCGGGTGCAAATCGATCCGATAGGATCCGACACCGACCGAATCCTCAAACCGCTCCGCCTCGACCTCCTCACGCCCTGTCCGTCGACGCCTGGCCTCGGTCCCGACGTGATCTTCGACGATGGTCAGCTCGGCGCGGATCCGTCGCGATTCCCGCACGTACGGCGCTTTGGCCAGTCCGTCGGGCGTCTCGCCCACCAGGTCCCCCCGCAACCTGAGTCCCGGCCAGCCAGTTCCCCCGTCCGGACGCGGAGCCTCCGTCTGCATCCAGTACAACAAACTCAGACTCAACTGCCGCGCTCGCTCGATGTGCCGCTCCGCCTCTTCGGCCGAGACTCCGACGAGCGGACCGAGCCAGTAATCATTTTGCGGCCAATTGACCAGCGTTACCCCATCGCTGCCGCCATACGATCCGGGCACAAAGTTCCTCGGATCCTGAATCCGTCGATACACCCAAAATCCCTTGCCCGCCCCGCTCGGGTCAAATCCCAGATTGACCGGCTCGCGGGTGATCGGCTGGGTCGTCTCCCAGGACAGCAGCTTGTCCGGCCAGGGCGGGACCAGCCGCGGCACATAGTCACGCCAGAATGGGTACGCCGCGGGGCGATCGATCGTATGATCCTCCCCGGGCCGATGCTCCACCGCGAAGCAGACGGTAAAGGCCTGCTGGTTGAGCGGCTGTGCTGTCGCGGGAGCGTGAGGTTCCTGAGTCTCGGCGCGCGACTCCGCCCCCATCACAAACTCTGCCCCAACCAACGGAAGCAACTCGCCCAACTCCGTGGCATCGAGAAAATAGGAGGCGACGAGCGAACGCTCGTCCCCGCTGCGGCGGCACCGAACCGCCACCGAGCGAATGCGGTCACCGTCCAGCTCAGCGCCCACAGGGTCGCATTCGTGAAGGACCAGCAGTCGTCCGGCCGAGGCGTAAGGCGCGAGCATCGCCGTCAAAACCGCCAACGCCACCTTCGGCTCGTGGCAGAGACGCGACACATTGCCGTTGCCAGGATTGAGGTGCAGGTTGCGGTGGGCCGACGCAGTCAGCGGGTAGTGGTCGCGGTAGTAGGCCCGAATCGCGTTCCGCAGCCGGCGGTACGAGGCATTGCATCCAAACTGCTCGATCCAGGGATGTTCATCCGGAGGCACGGCCTGACTGGTGAGCTGGCCGCCAATCCAGTCGGTCGGCTCGGTCAGGACGACCGACCGGCCTGCCCGCAACGCCGCAAGGGCCGCCGCACACCCTCCCAACCCTCCACCCACAATCGCCACGTCGCACGACAGCTCACGCGCGCCCATCTCCGGCCCGTTCCCACGCAGCGGGGCCAGAAGATAGGTCAAGTAAGCGCCAGCCAGTTGACGATTGAACCGACGGCGACGCATGGACTCGCCCTCGACGCATCACCTCGTCTACAATTACCCAAGTCTGCGACCAGCGAGAGTGGCGGAACTGGCAGACGCGCGGGATTTAGGTTCCCGTGCCGCAAGGCGTGCGGGTTCGACTCCCGCCTCTCGCATTTCCTATTCCCACCCTCCTGCACATACCGGCCCGGGGGCAGCCCACGGCCCGTTCCGGCGGAGCACTCAGCCGCAGCCCCCCGGCTATCCGCTTCTCACTTCTTCTTCCGAAGGACGACCGTACCCCGGCCGTCGTTCCCGGCCGGAACAAACGCGTCAGGCCGATCCTGGCCAGGTCCTCCCGTGCAGAGCTTCAACTCATCGCCCGCTTCGTTGATCTCGTAAATCCCCAAGTTATCGTCAATCGGCTGTCCGTCTGGGGACGTAAACCGGATCAGATCGATCTTCTTGGGCGACGCTTTGTCATCCAAGATATACTCGCCCTCGAGCTGGATCTCACCTCCGTTGCCATCGGGAACCGTGACGAGGATCAGCCGGTCCTGAAATTCAACGGTGATCTCCACGTCCTGGTTCGCACCAACCTTGGCGGTCCACTTGCCCTTCAATTTGTCTAGGTCGCTGGCGCTCGATACCGAAACGCTCAAAAAGACGACGGCAAATGCCCCTCGAATCATGCGGGTCTCCTTCCAGGTGCTCCGGCGGTTTGCTGGATCGGTCCCAAATCTGCGGCGGATCATACCGTTGAGGAACCCACCTGGCCAGATCATCAATCCTTCAACTGCCAGCAAGTCGGACGGGGAGCGAACGATCGTGACAAGCGTCTGCATGATCCTGCTGATCGGGCTGGGATCGGCTCAGGCTCCGGCAGGTCTGACCGATTTCGTCTCGAAACGCTACGGCCTGCGTCTGACCTTGCCTCCCGGCTGCGAGATCCTTGAGCGGGAGCGCGAGGATCGGATTCTGATCGCTCGGCTCGCCAGCCCGGATCCGAGCCGGCCCGCCCTGTTGGCCTGCGAGCTCGGGCTGGCGCCTGAGTCCCTAGACGCCTGGCGGACGCGCATCGACCGCACCGCTCAGCTCGGGCGGCGACCGGCCACTCTGGTCCGCAACGAGGTCGTTCAGGGTCCGGCCGGACCCCAGCTCGAAACGATCTGGGAATACCGCCTGCCGGACGATCAGGCCTGGCTCGAGCACGCGACACGCATCGTCGCCAACCGCCAGCTCTATACCTTCCTGATCCGCGTTGATGCCGCTCATTACCAGCGCGTACTCGACGCTTACAAGGCGATTCTCGGCTCCGCAGTCTTCTCACCGCCCGAAACCGGCTGCGCCCCGGTTCCAGGGGCCGCCCACCGCTGGCAACAACAGGAGTACCGGTTTGCCCTCGACCTGCCCACCGGTTGGAAGCCCGCCCTGGCGCCCGCCGAAATCGCCCTGCTCTATGCTACCGCTCCGGCCCGGGAAATCTGGTCCGACAACGTCCTCGTCCTGGCCCGGCCCCACCGGGCAGAGGAGCTCGCTCGCCTGGCCCGCGAGCTTCCCGACCAACTCCGCGCCGAAGAGCCAGATTGCGAAATCCTGCAATGCTCGATCGTGCCGCACGGTTCACGCCAAGCTCTCGAAACCATCGTCCGAACCCAGCGCGGACCGTTCTCCATCACGGTACTCGAACGCCGGTTCGCCGGCGAACGCTTCGACTACGAGATCAAATTCACAATCGAAAGCCCTCACTTCGAGCCGTTGCTCCCTGAATTGCGGCGCTGCCTGGATAGCTTCCGCGAACTGCCCGGCGAGGTCCCCGGCGCCGGTAAGCCCACCTGACAGGACGCCGAATTACGCTCGGCCTAGCGCACCCAACCGCTCCGCGTCGATCCACTCCCGCGGCCGACATCCTCCGCTTCGACTGAAGCGGGTGTTCCGAACCCCCCGAGTCCACTAAACTATCGACCTAAGCGGCCGGGTCGTACGTCAGTCCGCCGGGCGTCTTCCGACCCGCGGCCCAGGAGACGTAACCAACTTGGGGATGGACGCCCTTCAATTCGAGCCGCTACGCCTCTGGTTCCGCCGGCGGTTTCCTCAAGGGCCGACCCCGGCCCAGGTCCAGGCCTGGCCCCTCATTCAGACAGGCCGACACGTTGTGCTCGCCGCGCCCACGGGCACCGGTAAAACCCTCGCCGCATTCCTGGCCCTGATCGATCGGCTCCATCTCGAACACGCGGCCAGCCCTCTTGGCGACTCGCTGCGTTGCGTCTACGTCACGCCCCTACGCAGCCTGGGCTACGACATCGAGGCCAATCTGACGACGCCCCTTCGCCAAATCGCTGCCGAGGCCGGCTGGCCCGCCACTCCGGTTCGGGTCGGAGTCCGCACCGGCGACACCTCTTCCTACCTCCGGCAACAGCTTCGGCGACGGCCGCCCCACATTCTGATCACCACTCCCGAGAGCCTCGCCCTGCTGCTCTCCCAGCCCGCCTGGCGCCTCGCCTGGCAGTCCGTCGAACAAATCATCGTCGATGAAATTCACGCCCTGATGCCGACCAAACGCGGGGCCGACCTGGCGCTCTCGCTCGAGCGCCTCTCCGCCGCCTGCTCCCGCGACCCTCAACGCATCGGACTCTCAGCAACCTGCCGACCTCTGGATCGGGTCGCCCGGTTTCTCGGCGGCGTCGGTCGCGACGTCGATTCCCTCGAAACCGGTGGACCGGCCGACGACGGACCCCTCGAGCTCCGCGTCGACTCCCTCGTTCGTCCCGACGAAGCCCCGGATCACCGATTAACCTACCGCCGCCTGCTCCGCCGACTCACCTCTCGGCTTAAAGCGGAGCGAACCGCCGTCATCTTCGCCAACACCCGCGCGCTTGCCGAAAAGCTCACCCACGACCTGCGCCGCCACCGCCCCACCCACGCGGACCAATGCGCCGCACACCACTCAGCCCTCGACGCCGCGCGGCGACGCCAGGTCGAATCGGCCATGCGCTCCGGTCAACTCCAGGCGATCGTGACCAGCACAAGCCTCGAACTCGGCGTCGACATCGGCACAGCCGACCTCGCCATCCTGGTCGGACCACCAGGCAGCGCCGCTCGCTGCCTGCAACGGGTAGGACGCTCAGGCCGAACCCGCGGCTCCACCCGCCGTGGTCTGATCCTGGCATCCACCGCGGCCGAGATCGCCGCCGCGGCCGTCACGGCCGACGCCGCCCGCCGTGGCGCCATCGAGCCAATCCGCTGGCTCAACGCTCCGCTCGACGTGCTCGCCCAGCAACTGATCGGAATGGCCTGCCTCGCCGATCAGGACGCCGAAGCCACCTTCGCCCTCGTGCGTCGAGCCGCGCCCTACCAATCCCTTTCCCGCCACGACTTCGATGACTGCCTCCGCTACCTTGCCGGTGATCTGCCCGCCCCCGCCGGCGCCCGGGACGCCCAGGTCCCCGGCGGCATGGCCTGGACCGCACCACGCCTCTGGAAAACCCGTGGTCAGTTCGGTCTGCGGAGCGGGCGCGTCCGCCGTTGGCTCTGGATGAACGTCGGAACCATCGCTTCCGAAGAAACCCTTCGTGTCGAGGTCGACGGCCAGACCCTCGGAACTCTGGAATCATCGTACGCAGAACGGCTCCAGCCCGGCGATCGTTTCCTGCTCGACGGTAGGCCGCTCCAAGTCACCTGCCTCCGCGACGATTCGATCGCGGCACAACCGGCCGCCGGAGAACCAGGCCTGCCCCGATGGACCAGCGATCGCCCCTCGCTGTCCCCCGAACTAGCCCAACAACTCGCTCACTTCCGCGAGGAGGCGACACGCCGCCTGATCGCCCACGGCCGCGATCCGCTCGTGGCCTGGCTCAAGGATGAATACAAGCTGCCCCGCCACGCCTCGGCAGTCCTCGCCGAACTCCTCATGGCCCAGGCAACCTTGAGCGAAATCCCGCCCGCAACCGGTGTCCTCATCGAGCAGTGGCCTACCGACGAGGGATCGACCATCGCTCTCCACGCCCCCTTGAGCCGGGCTGCTTGCGAAGCCCTGGGCCGCGTGGTTGCCACCCGCCTTGGGCGTCGGTTCGGCCTCAACCTGAGCCTGAAGGTGGCCGACTTGGGCGTCTCTCTCGCCCTCCCAACCCCCACCCCGATTGACTCAACCGACGTCGACCGCCTCCTAGATCGCTGCCATTTTGAGGCCGATCTTTTCGAGGCGCTCCAGCGCGGGCAGCTCCTGGCGCGGCGATTCCGCCAGGTCGCCGCGACTGGGCTCATGATTCTCAGTCGGCCCGAGGGCCGCCCCCGACGCGTCGGCGGCCAGGCCTGGGTGAGCCAGCGGTTGTTCCCTTTGGTCCAGGCCGCCTGCCCCGCACATCCCTTACTCCGTGAAACCCAGCGCGAGGTCTTTGAGGACCTCCTCGATACCCCTGGCGCTCTCCGGTGGCTCGAGTCTCGCGGACCAGCCCGCGTCCGCCACCTTCAAGCCCCCTCACCAGTCGCCGCCGCCTGGATCGACCCGGCCGCCTCGACCGACGCCTTGCGATTCGAGTCCCCGGCCCAGGCCCTCCGGCGGCTCCAGCGCCGCCTCGCCACCGCCGCCTCTCAAGAGCCTGCTCGCCCATAAACGTCCCCCCCCCAAGCCTGCCTGAACTCCGTATCCGATCGGACCGGTTCGTCCTGTCTGTCCGACACCACCGCCCGTCCCGCCTCTTACGGGCCAGGTCGTCTCACGCCGGCAATTGGCGCCGCCCGAAGTGGGGCGTACGATCCGGTATGGTCGTCGAGTCAACCTTCCCAATTTGGAAGGACCGCCGCTGGTCCCGAGCCTGACCATGAGGACGACATTCGTGAGCCGCCCATCCCGCAATCGGCCCCCATGGATCCTTCCGGCAGCGCTAGTCTGGCTCACATCCCAAGCCGCCGCCCAAACGCTCTCACCAACGCCCTCGCCCGGGACCCCCCCAACCCAACAACCCTCCACCCCCGCCACCTCGGAAAGCCCGGCCCGCTCCGTTGCTCCGCCTACGCCAACCCCCGATCTGCCCACTCCCGACCCCGACGCCTTGGCCCGTTACGTTCCCGGCGAAAACCTCGCCCTGCTCATTGAATTCCCCGGTCTCGACGCCGACACCAACGCCTGGAACGCAACCTCCGCCGCGAAAATCCTGACCGAAACCCAAACCGGTCCCATGCTCGAGGAGATCTTGACCCAGTTGCACGCCCAACTGGTCGCCGTCGCCGGTCCGTCCTCGGTCACCAGCGCCGAGGAGGTGGCCATGTTGCGCCACCTGATCCGTCGGGGTCTCATCTTGGGCGTGACCGCCGGCCGCCAGCAGCCATCGGCCGGCGGAACCGTGTTGGTCCTTCGCGACGCCTTCACGGCCGGCATCAAGGAACCGTTCGCCCGTCAATTGCTCAACCAGATGCAGCCCGAGGTCAAACCCGAGCTGTTTGATAAACCCGGAAATCGACGGGTCGCCGTCACGCGGCTCAAGAGCAACGGCCAACCCGTGGCCTGGTGGGTCGAAGATCGCCGCGACATCGTCATCGTCACCCCGCCCGAACACGTGGATCGCATCCTCAGCACCCTGCAGTCAAAGAGTCCGAACGCCACGTCCGTGCCCCGTCGCCAGGCTCTGGCGGCGCCGTCCGGCGCCTTCCGGCCGCTCGCCTGGGGTTATCTCGATTTCCAGGAGGCGCCACCTCTGCCCGAGGAGGCAGCCCAGCTCGGCCTCGACGCGGTCTCCGCCTTGGAGTTCCGCTGGGGCGCCGAGAACCGCGCCCTGCGCACTGAGGTCCACCTCCAGGTCCCCCCTCCACGGCAAGGCCTGCTGGCCCTCTTCGAGCAGCCAACCTTCAGCATCTCCAGCATCCCGCCCATCCCCGACCAGGTCGATAGCCTCTCGATTCTCTCCCTGGACCTGGCCAAAACCCTCGAGCGCCTGACCGAACTGATCGCTCAGTCCGGCATTCCCAATGCCTCCGACGAGCTGAGAGCGCTTGAGACCGAATTCAAGCGATCCACCCGGCTCGATCTCCGCCAGGATCTCCTTGCCCACTTAGGACCGAAAATCCTCAGCTATACCGTTCCCCAGAAACGAAATGGACTGGCGGCGCTCAACAGCTTCAACCCTCTGGCCGGCTTCCAACTGCCGCGCATGGCCATCCGGATCGACGCGCCCAACCCGAAGGCCCTTCACGCCTCGATCACCCAGCTTATTTCCTTCGCCAATAAGCAACTGGCCCAGCTCGAAACACCCGCCCCTGCCGCAGGCTCCACGCCTCCGCCGGCCGGCGCCGGTGCTACAGCCGCCGCTAAGGCCAACCGCTTCGAGTTCAAAATGACCTCCACCAAACCGCTCACTTATCAGTTGCAGTTGCCAGCACAGTTTGCTGCCCTCTTCCAGGCAAAACCCACACTGACGCTCGGTTCCCGCCACCTGGTGATCGCCACCGCCCCCGACCTGGCGGCCGACGCCGTCAAGGGCGACGAGCAGCCCGACCTCGCCTGGACGCCCCCTGCCGAGTTCAGCGATGCCCTCTCTGGCCTGAGCGACGACTTGATCTACCTCCAACTGACCGACACCCGGCAGACCCTCCCCAAAGCCATCGACGAGCTACCCTCGGCCATCAACAAGGCGGCAGCCTCCATCTCGGCCGGGCGCATGCCTCCTCCGTCCGACGTCCCTGGCCAGCCGCCCGTTCCCCCGCCCCCGACGCTCCAGATTGTCATCCCTCCCGACAAACTCCCCAAGTCGAGCGAGATCGAACCGTATCTGTTCCCCGGGGCGATCGCTCTCTCGGTTCAGAAATCCGGAATCTCGCTGGTCCTGCGCGACTCGTTCTTTGACATCACGACAATCACCGCCGTACTCAACGGGCTGGCGCAGGCGCCAGTCGGTTCAGTCGGACCGCTGCCTCTGAATCAACCTGAACGGGCCACCCTCGGAGGCCAGGCGCCGACGCCCGGAGCTGAGGAGGTACCTCCCGGCAACCTGCCCGAACCGCCATCGGGCGGCCGCCGCGGCGGCTTGCGTCCCGAACCGATGACGCCGCCGACCGGCAGGCCGGTCCCCGCGACCCCGGGCAGCCGCCGTGGCGGTCTCACCCCTGAGGCCGCCCCACCCACGGGACGCCCGTCCGGAACTCCATCAGGCCCGGCCGGTGGTCGCCGCTCCGGGCTCAGACCCGAAATCGCTCCTCCGGCCAGTGGCGGAGCCGCGGCCACGGCACCCGACTGATTCGTCCCCGAGGCAATCCAGCACTCCTTCATCTTCCCGCGGAGGCGCTGCGATGGAATTCGTTCGTGAGATCACCGCCCGGCTCGAGAATAAACCCGGCCGACTCGCCAAAATCTGCGAGGCCCTGGCCCACGAGAAGATCAACATCCGCGCCCTGTCGGTCATGGACGCCGGCGAACGCAGCGTCCTGCGAATGGTCGTCGATCAGGTCGAGCCCGCTCGGCGCGTCCTGACCGGCCTGGGAACCGAGCATGAGGTCGCCGAGGTTCTGGCCGTCGAGATGGAAAATCGACCTGGCGCACTGACCCGCATCCTGGAGCGCCTGGCCTCCGAACACATCAACATCGAATACGCCTATGTCTCCGGAGCGTCCGCGCCCGGCCGCTCGCTCGGCGTCTTTCACACCTCCAACCCCAAACGCGCCTTGCAGCTCCTGACCGACGGGCAGCCCTCGGCCAATTCTTCCGGGTCGTCCGGGCGCCGTCCCCTTCACACCCGCTGACTCACTCGTCGATCAGGCTAACGGCTTTGGCCCACGGTTCCCGTCTCCGGATCGTCCTGGTCCACCCTGAAATCGCCGCCAACACCGGCTCGGTCGGCCGTACCTGCGTGGCCCTGGGGGCCTCACTCTGGCTGGTACGTCCCCTGGGGTTCCACCTCGGCGAGCGCCACCGCCGACGCGCTGGGCTTGATTACTGGGATCACCTCGACCTCCACCTGGCCGACTCCCTAGACCAGGCCCTCGCAGGAATTCACCGCTCCCGTACGTGGTATTTCAGCTCGAAAGCCCGTCAACCCTACGACGAAGTCGAGTATCAGCCCGGTGATGCCCTGGTCTTCGGCCCAGAAAGCCGGGGTCTGAGTCCCGAACTGCTCGCCACAGTCCCGGACCAGTCCGTACGGATTCCCATCCTCCCGGATGCGCGTTGCCTCAACCTGGCCGTCGCGGTGGCCGTCGCCGGCTTCGAGGCCGCCCGGCAGATCAAACGCCGAGCCGCTACGGCCGACCCCGCCTGAATCGACCCCAGCCACCCCGATTCCACCTCCGTCCGCGACGAGCGGCGCGCCGGCGATCCGCCTGAATCTGCCGCGTCACAACCCGCAGACTCCCAGACATGGATGGCCTCGACCACTCCCAACCGCAAAGCGGTGGGCTTCTTACGGCACAAACAACACCAAACAGGCTCTCAGTTCGTCGATCCTCGCATACCCCTCGTCGAGGTTTCCCAGCCTTTGTCCCGATTCGTCGGCGGTTGACCCCACCGCTCAGCACAACGATCGCCTCGATCCGCCCTCGGTCCGAACCCTGCAAGCTTCCAAAGATGCTCCCTGCACGTAGTCGAAGGAGATTCCAATAGCCTCTTGGGATCCCCCCCACCGGCCATCGATCACGTCAACCTCCACCGCGCGGTCCAGATTGTTCGATACCCCCACCTGTATCCCCCCTCCAAATCGTCGAACTGCGAATCGAATACGCCGCCAGCTTCGTGCGTCGTCTAAAAGTGTGGTTGTCTGGTCGGGATCGCCGCCCTCTTCTGTGGCGGGGCTCCAACCTCCCGACTTGAACCGGTCCCTGCCCGTCGATCGACCATTTCGGCGAAGACCGGCCGCTGCGGACGAGAACGATCCTCGCCCCATCCGGCATTTCTTCAGAAGGTAACTGAGCCATGCGAGCCACAAGCCTCACCAGTTGGCGTATCTGGGGTCTGGTTTGGGCTTCCGCCCTGCTTGCCTCGGCGGGGGTCCGGGCTGACGACGGCGTCCCAACTCCTTCAGCGAGCGAGGCTCCTTCCGTTGTCAACCTGCTCGACGGCCTGCGAAACGGCACGTTGGATGTGCAGGCCGAGGGCTTGGGCGACAACCGTATGCTGGTCTCCGTCACGAATCGCGCCGACCGGGCTCTCCGGGTCGTTCTCCCCCCCCGGCCTCGTCGCCTCGGGCGCAACCGGCCAGTTTGGTGGCGGCGGCTTCGGCGGCGGTGGCTTCGGCGGCGGCATGGGCATGGGCGGTATGGGTATGGGTGGTATGGGCATGGGCGGTATGGGTGGTATGGGTGGTATGGGTGGCATGGGCATGGGTGGTATGGGGATGGGCGGTATGGGCATGGGTGGCATGGGTATGGGCGGCATGGGGATGATGGGAGCCGGGACCCTGCCCCCGATGATGGGAATGAGGCTGATCGCGGGGATCATCGTTCACCTGACCGGTGAGTTCGATTCCTGGGACCAGCAGGCACAGGCATTGTCATTCTCGACTGGATTTGGCGGCATGGGCGGGATGGGTATGGGTGGCATGGGTGGCATGGGCGGTATGGGTGGAATGGGCGGCATGGGTGGCATGGGCATGGGTGGCATGGGCGGTATGGGTGGCTTCCGCTCGGTTCCGGCGACCGATCTGCCCAGCGCCGTCGTCGCGCCGGGTCAGACGCGGCGGCTGGCGACTCGGCTGGTCAGTCTCTCGGGGCCGGTGGCTCGGGCTCGGGTCCTTGTGCCGGGTCGAGGCGAGCAGTTGGAACTGGCTGATATCGCCGATTTGGGGGCCAGCGAGTTGGTGCAGAAAGCCTTGCGGCTGCTTTCGGTTGAGAAAGCGCCGGATGTGGTGGCTCAGTTGGTGCTCTGGCGGGTTGGGACGGGGATGGACTGGTCGGCGATTGCCCGACTGTCCAAGGCCTGGGCCAATCCGAGTGAATTGGCGTTGGCGCGTCAGTTTGTCGATCGGCTCCAGGAACGGGATCTCTCGGCGATTGCCGAGACGGGGGTGCTTCGGGTTGAAGTTGACTCGGCGACGCCGGCGACGGATGAGCTGGCGGGGCAGTTGCGTTCGGTTTTGAAGGATGCGTGGGTGTTGGGGCTGCGGGCCGAGTCGGGCATTCCTGCGCTGCCGGATGGTCCTTCGGTGGCCTGCCGGGTGGAGCTGATGGGGAGCGGCGTCCAGCCGGAAGCCGAGGTGGTGGTGTCGGTTTCGGATCCGACGGGTCGTAAGTGGCTGGATTCTGGTCGATTTACGCTTCCGCTTGAGGCCGATTCGAGCGGTCGTGTCTCGGCTGACCGGGTGGCCGATGGGTTAGCGGCTGGGCTTCTGGACCGGCTGGTGAAGGTGTCGATTCGGAAGGATTTGAGCCGGGATGAGCGGGGCCGCAACGTGATGAATTTCCGGGTGCGGATTGACAATGCCAGCCCTCTGGTGCTGCACGGGCTGACGATTGTGGGAACGCGAGAGGGAGCGACGCCGGCCACCCTGTTGGGAGTGGCGATCTCGCCGCGGCGTAGCCTGGAGGTACCGGCCTCGCCGGATGCGGTCGAACGGCTAGGCCTGAAGTCCGGCGTACGCGCCTACGCCGCCAACCTCAGCGGACTCTGAGTCGTTCTGACCCGTTCCGAGGGCTTTCTTCATCCTCAGGAAACCTCATTTAGATGAAGCACCAACCTCGAGACTGAGTCGCGTGCGCCGGGCCGGGATCGTTGGTGACGACCCGCTTCACCGACGCCGGCCCGCGGCTTGCCGATCTCGGACGATTTCCTTGCGTGGTGGGTTATAAAGGGATAGACTTCGTTATCACGCTCGCGAGAAGGCTGCTATTGTCGGCAAGGATCGGCTCCATGGTGGGGTTGTTCCTAATTGGTGTTCTCATTCAATCTCAGGCCCAGGGAGATTCTCCCTGGGCCTACCAGAACATCGGTTCATTAACCGTTCAGACTCTCGGGTCGATTGGGCACAAGAGTGGCTCCCACGGTTGCGGATTCCTGACTCGGCAGAGCTTGCCGAACCACAGACGGCCTGCCTCCGATCGGGATGCGACACCTCCGGCCCTGTCGGTTACCGACAGCGATGATGAAGATCGTAAGCCAGAAGGCGATGGTCGGCTTCTGGCCTCTCGGTTCAAGGATTTGGACCAAAAAGCTTTCGTACTCAACAGGCAGCACCCTGTTGGCGGAGGGTGTTTCGAACGGATCCGATGCATCGTGATCTTGCGTTGTTGAGCAAGATTCGAATCTCTGAGCTGGCGTGGACTTACGAGCCGTCGTTCTTCGGCGAAAAGTCCCTGCTGTGCCCCACGGCAGGCGACGTTGATATCGGGACCTCGGATTTGTCCACGCCGATCGGACTTGCCTGAGCAGTTCACGAGGCTCCGGCTTGTCAGCGTGCAACGGCTGCTCGCGCCAACCCCAATCTAAGGTGCACCCGGCGGGCCGCACCCCCGGGAGCGTTTCTCAACATCGGCGCTGCCTGACGGGAGCTCATCACAATGACCCCAACCTATCGTTCGATCAGGATTTTGATACTTGGAGCCTTGCTGTGTTTCAACCGTTGCCCGCTGGTTTACGCGCAGCAGGGTACGACCGACGGTCGCCAGGAGGACCCAACCGTCGTGACCGCAGTTCCCAGCGAGATCAACCTACTCGATGGGGTGCGCAGCGGTGAAATTGCCGCCCAAGCAGAAGGTTTAGGCGACGGTCGGATGCTCATATCCATCACAAATCAAACCGATCGGGCTCTCCGGGTCGTTCTCCCCCCCGGCCTCGTCGCCTCGGGCGCAACCGGCCAATTCGGCGGCGGTGGCTTCGGCGGCGGCGGCTTCGGCGGCGGCATGGGCATGGGCGGTATGGGTATGGGTGGTATGGGCATGGGCGGCATGGGTGGTATGGGTGGTATGGGTGGCATGGGCATGGGTGGTATGGGGATGGGCGGTATGGGCATGGGTGGCATGGGTATGGGCGGCATGGGGATGATGGGAGCCGGGACCCTGCCCCCGATGATGGGAATGAGGCTGATCGCGGGGATCATCGTTCACCTGACCGGTGAGTTCGATTCCTGGGACCAGCAGGCACAGGCATTGTCATTCTCGACTGGATTTGGCGGCATGGGCGGGATGGGTATGGGTGGCATGGGTGGCATGGGCGGTATGGGTGGAATGGGCGGCATGGGTGGCATGGGCATGGGTGGCATGGGCGGTATGGGTGGCTTCCGCTCGGTTCCGGCGACCGATCTGCCCAGCGCCGTCGTCGCGCCGGGTCAGACGCGGCGGCTGGCGACTCGGCTGGTCAGTCTCTCGGGGCCGGTGGCTCGGGCTCGGGTCCTTGTGCCGGGTCGAGGCGAGCAGTTGGAACTGGCTGATATCGCCGATTTGGGGGCCAGCGAGTTGGTGCAGAAAGCCTTGCGGCTGCTTTCGGTTGAGAAAGCGCCGGATGTGGTGGCTCAGTTGGTGCTCTGGCGGGTTGGGACGGGGATGGACTGGTCGGCGATTGCCCGACTGTCCAAGGCCTGGGCCAATCCGAGTGAATTGGCGTTGGCGCGTCAGTTTGTCGATCGGCTCCAGGAACGGGATCTCTCGGCGATTGCCGAGACGGGGGTGCTTCGGGTTGAAGTTGACTCGGCGACGCCGGCGACGGATGAGCTGGCGGGGCAGTTGCGTTCGGTTTTGAAGGATGCGTGGGTGTTGGGGCTGCGGGCCGAGTCGGGCATTCCTGCGCTGCCGGATGGTCCTTCGGTGGCCTGCCGGGTGGAGCTGATGGGGAGCGGCGTCCAGCCGGAAGCCGAGGTGGTGGTGTCGGTTTCGGATCCGACGGGTCGTAAGTGGCTGGATTCTGGTCGATTTACGCTTCCGCTTGAGGCCGATTCGAGCGGTCGTGTCTCGGCTGACCGGGTGGCCGATGGGTTAGCGGCTGGGCTTCTGGACCGGCTGGTGAAGGTGTCGATTCGGAAGGATTTGAGCCGGGATGAGCGGGGCCGCAACGTGATGAATTTCCGGGTGCGGATTGACAATGCCAGCCCTCTGGTGCTGCACGGGCTGACGATTGTGGGAACGCGAGAGGGAGCGACGCCGGCCACCCTGTTGGGAGTGGCGATCTCGCCGCGGCGTAGCCTGGAGGTACCGGCCTCGCCGGATGCGGTCGAACGGCTAGGCCTGAAGTCCGGCGTACGCGCCTACGCCGCCAACCTCAGCGGACTCTGATCGGCCGGCGGTTGACCAGCCGCTGCCGAAATGCACTCCACACCGCCCTGGCACCATCGAATCGGCGTCCTCGTCCCGGCGGACGAGCGACGCCGGTTCGTTCTGGTCGATAGGTTTTTGCCTCGCCGTCCGATGCCGCGGTCGATTCGCTGAAGCTCGCGTCAGCTTCTTGATTCACGGGGCCGTTTGGTGTGGCGCCGATTGGCTCACGTCCCAGTGCGCCCGGACGAACCGAACTAGTAATCCGGCGAGAGGGAATCACGATACCCAGGCTCGACCACCCCTCGGAGCATGACTGAGTCGGGAACCCGGCTCGGGGCTGGCGGTTCCTCAACGTCGCCTAAGATCGGTCGTTCGTCCTCCGCGAGACGCAATTCCGGGTCGATCGCGCCCTCAATCCGGGTCGGAGGTTGGAGCGTGACCTGGTTGCCGGCCGTAACGTAGGAAGGACGGGTGTAACGATGCTGGCCGCAGCCGGTGAACACGACCGGGGCGGCGCAGACGGCCAGGGCTGTTGCGATCCGTCGCATCGAGGCGTGCTCCTGAGGGGCTACGAGCCCGGGCCAGACTTCGCTCCACCAGAACGGCACCGAACGCTACTTCAGACGTCAAATCGGGTCAATGCCAGACCCGAACGCCCGTGCCGGACCCCAGAGCCTCCAGCATCGGACTATCCATCCGACCAGAGATCCGGTAAAATTCGATACTTGCGAGATCATGGCCAGGGCGCGTCGGCTGTGTTCTCGAATCGCACCCGGTTCCCTTCCTCCCAACGAGCCGACTCCGCCCTGCCCGGCCAGCCGAGGCGACGCGCCCGGGCTGTCGCGTGAGTCACCGAGTGGTGCATCCCTCCTCGGCGTGGCCAAGATTTCCTATGGTTGATCGTACTCTCCTCCGCGAATTTGATATCGACGAGTCGGAGCTGAATTCGGCCCTGCAAGTCGAAGGCGACGACCCGATGCGCGAATACCTGGTCCATGGCCAGGACTTCGTCATCGGCTCGATCGTCAAGGGCAAAGTGATCGAGGTCGTGGGCGACCAGGTCGTCGTCGACGTCGGCTACAAATCCGAGGGCTTGGTTAAGCTCGACGAGTGGGACGATGCGCCCGCCCCGCCTCAGCCCGGCGACGAGGTCGAAGTCCTGCTGGAGGGGATGGACGACCAGTCGGGTGAAATTGTCCTCTCACGCAAGAAAGCCCACCGCATGCGTGCCTGGGAAAACGTGATCTCCCGGCACCACGAGGGCGATGTCGTCAAAGGCAAGGTCACCAAGAAAATCAAAGGCGGTTTGCTGGTCGATATCGGCGTCAACGTCTTCTTGCCCGCCAGCCAGGTCGACATCCGCCGACCCGCCGATATCGGCGACTACATCGACCGCGAAATCGAGTGCGTCATCCTCAAAATCGACGAAAGTCGCCGCAACATCGTCGTCAGCCGACGCAAACTGATCGAGACGATCCGCGAAGAGCAAAAGAAGAAACTGCTGGCCGAAATCGAGCCCGGCCAGATCCGAACGGGTACGGTCAAGAACATCGCCGACTTCGGCGCCTTCGTCGATCTGGGCGGCATCGACGGGCTGCTCCACATCACCGACATGAGCTACGGGCGGATCAACCACCCCAGCGATATGGTCAAAATCGACGACCAGATCGAGGTCATGGTCCTTTCGGTCGACAAGGAGCGCGAGAAGATTGCCCTCGGCCTGAAGCAAAAGCAGCCCAGCCCCTGGCTCGAAGTCGAGCGCAAGTACCCGGTCGGAACCCGGGTCCGCGGCGAGGTCGTCAACGTGATGAGCTACGGCGCCTTCGTCAAGCTGGAAGAAGGCATCGAAGGACTGGTCCATATCTCCGAAATGAGCTGGACCAAGCGGATCAACCACCCCAGCGAACTGGTCCAGATCGGCGACCAGATCGACGTCGTCGTTCTCAATATCAACAAGGAAAAACAAGAGATCAGCCTCGGCATGAAGCAGACCCAGGCCAACCCCTGGGACCAGGTGGCCCAGAAATACCCGCCCGGTACGACCGTCGAGGGCACCGTCCGCAACCTGACCAACTACGGCGCCTTCGTCGAGATCGAGGAGGGGATCGACGGTCTGCTCCACATCTCCGACATGAGCTGGACCCGCAAGATCGGCCATCCCAACGAGCTTCTCGAAAAAGGCCAGAAGGTCATCTGCCAGGTCCTCAACGTGGACCAGGAGCGAAAGAGGATCGCCCTTGGCCTCAAGCAACTGAAGCAAGATCCCTGGGAAACCGACATCCCGGGTCGCTACCACCCCGGCGACACCGTCATCGGCAAGGTGACCAAACTGACCAACTTTGGCGTCTTCGTCGAACTCGAACCCGGGCTGGAAGGCCTGCTCCATATCTCGGAGCTAGCCGACCACAAAGTGGACAGCCCAGAAGAGATCGTCAAGGTCGGCGACGAGATCGAGGTCAAGGTCCTCCGCGTCGATGGCGCCGAGCGCAAAATCGGCCTCTCCCGCAAGAAGGCCGGCTGGGAACCCGGCGAGGAAGAAGACGAGGAGGCCCAAGACTCTCCCACCCCGCCTCGGCCCGAGCAACGCGAGCTGAAGGGCGGCCTCGGCGGCGGCGGACCCCTGTTCGGCGACCTGGGCGGCAGCTCACCCGAGTGATGCCCCGGTTGGTCTGACCCCTCATTCCCGTCCACGGAACCGTGGCCCGGCCGCTCCGCCTCGCAGAGCGGCCGGGATCAGTAGGTTCCAGCGCAACCTCCATCGCGATCATCAACGCCCGCTCGATCGGCGTCCCTCCGCCGCACCCAACCTTTCCGTGGGCACTCCAGCCGGGCCGACCGCCCAAGGCGTTGCCAAAACTCGGTGCGCGGGGATCCCAAACTGGGCCGAGCCGATCTCACTCGCCCTTGTGAGCGTCGTGGCAGGCCTTGCAGTTGATGGCTCGCTTCAAGGCCTCGGCGGCGTCCGGCTTGCCTTCCAGCACACCGCGTGACGCATCGATCAGCGCTGCCGTCTTGGATTCCCAGCTCGAAGCCTCCCCTCGAGGCGGTTTGTTCGCCGCCAACGCCTCCATCAGCCGAACCAGCTCCCGCTGTTGCTCAGCCGACGCCTGCCCCGACGCGACCTTCTTGGCCAGGCCCCCCTTCATCGCCACCTTCATCACCTCCTTGATCGTCGGCCCCTCCAGGGCGCCGGCCGGGACCAGGCCGGCCACCGCAACCGTCACGACAGAACCCGCCACCAGCCCAGCCCAGCGTCTGCTCATCACCCGATCCCTTTCTGACTGACCCCCAAGGACCACACCTCGGCGACACGGCCCTCTGACCGCATCCCCGAGAACCCGGTCCGTCGTACACGGTCGGCCTGCATCAGAAAAGAGGCTGATCCCCTAAAATCTCCGTCTTGTTCTCAGACTCCGAATTACGCTGAGTCCCTATAATCCGCAAACGCGATACAGCCTTTACACATCCCATATTTTCCAGATTTCCTAATTTATCTAATCTCATTCAGTCGATACATTCCCACGAGACGCGGGTCGCGCCGGGTTGTGTGGGCGAAGCCTGCTCAACCCCGAGGCCGATTCCCCAGAGGGTGATCGGTCGAGCCTGGGCGGGCTTTCCCGTGACGCGGACTGCCGCAGGAGGGGCAGGCTTGGCGCCAGCGAGGCAAGGTGCCAGGTCCGGCTGGGATGCCACCGTCAGCCGCGGGGAGGGAACGTCCGAGGCGCGTTCCGCGACAGCGAACCGGGCGAGCGGCTCATCGCCCGACGCTCGGACCCACCCACCGAAGTCGCGCCCGTACGATCCGACGAGGAACCGCATGGCCCGCATCCGCCGTCATCGCCGAGACGTGGTTCAAAGCCCCCTGGAGACTTATTTGCGCGAGATCAACGAGGTCGCGCTGTTGACCGCCGAAGAGGAGAAGATGCTTGCCCAGGGAGTGGCTCGGGGAGACATGGCCGCTCGGGATCGGATGATCCGGGCCAACTTACGGCTCGTGGTCAATATTGCCCGCGGATATGTCGGTAAGGGCCTGTCGCTGCAAGATCTGATCGAGGAGGGAAACCTGGGCTTGTTGCGGGCCGTCGAGGGATTCGACCCGTCGATCGGGACCCGCTTCAGCACCTACGCCAGCTACTGGATCAAGCAGTCGATCAAGCGGGCTCTAGTCAACACGGCCAAACCGATTCGCATCCCGGCCTACATGATGGAGCTGTTGTGCAAGTGGCGCCGGGCTTCCGCTGAGTTGCAGGAGGAACTCGGACGCACGCCGACCTTCGACGAGATCGGCCGATATCTCCAGTTGCCCAAGAAGAAGCTGGCCATCGTCAAGAAGGCGATCAAGGTCTACAACCTTGTTCCGCAAACCGACCAGCCGGAGGCCGGCTGGAGTCTCGGTGAGATGCTCATGGACGAACGGACCCGAGCGCCCGACGTGGAGATGGTCGAGGAGGACAACCTCCGCCTCGTCCTGGACCGCCTCGAGGCCATGGATGCGCGGGAGGCGACCGTGCTCCGCATGCGGTTCGGGCTGAACGATACCCCGCCCAAAACCCTCAAGGAGATCGGCGAGTCGCTCGGACTGACCCGGGAGCGCGTCCGACAGATCGAAAGCGAAGCACTCGGGAAGCTCTCGGCCGCTTTGGCCTCAGACTGACCATACCGACGCCCCCGCGCCGACCGCCCGTCGGCACCACTCTCTTTCTGAGCCGATCTCGCGCAGGCAAAAAGCCCGGACCCGGCCTTCCGCTCGCGGGCCAACGCGCAGCGAAGTCCGGGTCCGGTTCGTCAACGCAGACCGGCCGGTCAACGGCTGCGCCGGCGACGGTGGTGGCTCAACGCAGTTCCACTCAGGCCCAGCGCAATCAGAGCCAGCGCGCTCGGCTCAGGAATCGGGAACGGAATGGGCGCATTGTACGTCCGGGTGTTGCTGGTCGCCTTGGCGGCCGAGAAATCCTCGTCAAAGCGACCCTGGAACGTGCTGGCCAGCTCCGGCGCAATCCGAATGTAGGCTTCCGAGCCGAAATGATCGGCCAGCGCGCCCCCCGTGATGTCGACCGTCACGTCGAATAGATCCGCCCCCGTCACGCCCACCCCGCCCAGATCCTGGGCCCCAAACGCCGTGGGCACCCCCTTGAGCAGCAACCCGCTGTACGTATACCCGTTGGCCACGATCGTGCCGTACAGCTCATAGAGATTCTGGTCGCTGGCCAGAAGCTGGCCGTTGCGGTCCAGCAAAAGCTTGATTTCCTGGGAGCGGATTCCGGTATCGGCGTTGGGGGCGACCAGATACTCAAGCGACGAACTGCTTCCACCGGCAACCAGGTACGGAGTGTTGGTGACGTGGAAGATGCCGGTCTGGGTGGCGGGATCGTAGCTGTACGTCACCTTGCCATTGATGTCGCCCGCGATATCGGGATACGCGCGTCCCGCCCCGGGCCGCAGGAGCGAGGCGGAGGCGGGTGTGGCCGTCAAGCCGAGGACGCCGAGCACGGCCATCAGACCGAAGCCGACGATACGCGGTTGCATCCTGTCCATAAAAACAACCTCCGGTCCGCGTCGCGGTGCTTCGCCTGGGTGTCGATCATCGGGTTTCGGTCCGCCCGAACCCTCTCGTATCCGCGCCGCGAACCACCTCCTCCATGAGTGAAGCAAGACCCGTGCAGGCCGAAACGGTTTCTGCCCTGTCCAGGTCGGCCGCGAAGGGTATCGCAACCGTCGGAGCCCGTCAACGCGACTTAACCGACTTGCTCTGGCGACGCGACCGAAATGGACGCAACCGGATCCGCCGCCGGCGTCTCGCGCTGGACGACCGAGTCAGGCTTCAGTGCCGTTCCGACAGGCTTTGGTGCCGTTCCGATCAGTTGGTCGAGCAGCATGGCCGGGAGGGGGGCGTCGTCGGACGGCCAGTGATAGACGGCCAGACTGGCCGGGGCCAGCAGGCCAAGGACCGGTTGCTCGGTGGGATCATCGCCGGTCCAGACCAGCAGTCCGCACCGATCCAAGCCCAGGCCCTGCTCGCGAACCCCGCCAGCGCTTACGTCAAGAACCACCGCGTCGATCTGAGGATGGCGCAACAGGGTCTCCACCTCGTTGGCCATGAATACCGAGCCGCGCCGGGGACATCCGCCGGAGCGGCGCCCGCCGTGGGCTGCTAGACCCACGCGTAGCCCCCGGTCGGCGATGGTCTGGGCAATCTGTGCTGCGATACGCGGGCGGTCGCGTCCGCCGGCGACCGCGATCGTTGGGATGCGAAGGTCGTCAGGCTCGGGGATCAGGGCGGCGAGGATGGCCTTGGCAACATCCCGGGGCTTGCCCACATCGGGGTCGAGGTGGCCGGTCAGACAGGGCCCAGTGTTTACCTCGACCAGGGCGCCGTCTTGGGACTCGAGAGGCCGGCCAATGTCGCGGGCGATCACGTCGATGCCAGCCACATCGAGCCCGAGCAGGGCGGCCGCCGCGATGGCTCGGTCGGCGACCGCCGGGTGAACCTCATCGGTCACGTCAAGGCACAGGTCGGCCGCGCGGCGTACGGCGACGCGCTGTCCCTCGGGGACGATCGTGTCCACATCCAGCCCCCGCGTGGCCAGAAAAAGACGCGCCTGTTCATCGAGTTCCAGCCGGGGAAGCCGGGCCCGCCATCCGACTCCGCGGCGGGGGTCCCGGTTCAGTTCGGCGACGAGCTCAGCGATTGACCGCCGCCCATCGCCGATCACGGTGGGCGGCTCGCAGCGATACGCGGCGATCATCCGGTCGCCTACCACGAGCAAGCGATGCTCGGCCCCCTCGACCTGACGTTCAACAAGGACGTCGGCCGGTTCGGGGAGCCGGACCCGAGCCGCAAGATCGAACGCCTCAGCCACCTGTTCCTGGGTGGTCAGTCCCGTCGAGACGCCGCGACCACGATTGGCGTCGCGGGGCTTTACCACAACCGGCCTTCCGAGCTCCAACGCAGCGGCCCAGGCCTCTTCCGGCGAGCGAACCACCCGCCCAGGCGGAACCGGCAGGCCGGCTCGGCCTAGGAACTCCCGCGCTGCCTGCTTATTGCTGGCGATCTCGGCGCCGAGCGCCGGGGTCCGATCGGTCTGGGTGGTCCAGCAGCGGCGCTGACGGGAACCCCAGCCATACTGCATCAACGAATAACCGGACTGGATCCGCAATGTGGGAATCCCCCGGTCCCGCGCCGCAGCAACCAGCGCCCGGGTGCTCGGCCCCAGCCGGTCCTCGTCGGCCCACCGAATTAAATCGTCGACGAGCGTGGCCACATCGGGCAGTCGGCCATCGAGCGCCGATGAGAGCAGACCCCACGCCGCCCGAACGCACCTGCGGTCCACCGCTTCATCATCAAGACCAAACGCAACCCGAATCCGCCCACCCGAGACGAGACGCGTGGCCGCGAAGGTCTGGAACGAGCCGGTCAGCCCGAGAATCACCAGCCCCAACGCCTCCGGCACCATACCAAACGGCAGATCGCCCGAACGGAGCAAAGCCAGCCGCGCCGCTGCCACCCGCTCCGCGGGTTCGGTCGGGCGAGCATCCGGCAACCGCGCCGCCAACTCGCTCACTCCAGGTACTCGAGACGCGGGCGTCTCGGGCGCGATCGCCACCGTCAGGATCGATTCCAGCACGGACTCGGAAGACCATTCATTACGACCGCGGAGGATCCGAATCGCCTCGACGTCGACCAACGAAGTCACTCCGAGCCAGCCCCCCCGAAGGAGAACGCGATTTGTTGATGGTTTGTTAAAAATACCACAAACAACGGATCGGGGGGAGCAGGGCAGGGGGTGGCCGGTATTCGGGAGGTTGTCACGCAGGCTAGCGAGGCCGGAACCGATCGGTCTGACCCCGTATGATGACGAGAAACCAACCGCGGGTTGGCTGGCCCGTGGCCGGAATCTCGGGGAGGGCCGTTTCGCGATGGATACCGAGGCCGTAGCGCGGACCTTGGAGGAGCTGGGGATCTTGCTCGAGATTCGTGGCGAGAATCCGTTTCGCTGTCGGGCGTATCACACTGCGGCGCAGGCCCTACGCGGACTGACCGAGGATCTGACCGACCTGATCGCCTCCGGACGCCTAGAACAGATCCCGGGGATCGGCGCGTCGATGCGTGACAAGATCACCCGGCTTGCCACTACTGGGCGGCTCGAGGAATACGAGGCGCTGCGGCGCGAGACTCCCTCGGGCTTAATCGCGCTGGTGCGAGTCCCCGGGCTTGGACCGAAAAAAGTGCGAGCGCTCCATGAGGCGTTGGGAATCCGCTCACTGGAGGATTTGAAGGCGGCCCTGCGGGCGGGCAAAGTCGCGGCGATCAAAGGATTCGGCGAAAAAACGGCGGCGCGGATCGCCGAGGGGATCAGCTTCCTCGAGTCATCCAGCGAGCGGATCCGGTTGGACACGGCCACGCGGCTAGCGTTGCCGCTTCTCGAGCGGCTCCGAACCACTCCGGGCGTTGCGCAGGCCGACTGGGGGGGCAGCCTCCGCCGTCGGGCTGAGACGATCGGCGACCTGGACCTGCTCTTCGCCGCCGACGATCCGGCGCCAGTGCTGGCCGCCTGTGCTGGGTGGCCCGAGGTCGAATCGGTCCTGGCCCAGGGATCCACTCGGTTGAGCGTGCGTTTATCGGAAGGGCCGCAACTGGATGTTCGAGGCGTTCTGCCTTCGCAATATGCGTTTGCGTTGAATTACTTCACTGGCTCCAAGGCCCACAACATACATCTACGCCGAAGGGCTCAGGAACGGGGCCTAAAGCTCAGCGAGTATGCCCTGGAAGGTCCGCGTGGAGCGATCGCCTGCCGCGACGAGGCCGCCTTGTACCGGGCACTCGGGCTGTCCTATATCCCACCCGAGCTTCGCGAAGATCAGGGAGAAATCGAGGCCGCCGAGTCAGGATCGCTTCCCAAGCTGCTGGAATACGCGCACTTAAAAGGCACATTCCACTGCCACACCGACTGGAGCGACGGACTCGATTCGCTCGAGGCCATGGTCGAGGCCGCGCGAAGCCTGGGCTTGGAATATCTGGGCATCGCCGATCATTCGCGCTCGGCCGCTTACGCCGGTGGTCTGTCGATCGAGCGGGTTCGGGAGCAGCGGTCCGCCATCGACCGGTTGAACCAGAGCCTCGGGCCAGCGATTCGGGTGTTCCAGGGAATCGAGTGCGATATCCTGGCCGACGGCTCGCTCGATTATCCGGATGAAGTGCTTGCCGGCTTCGATTATGTCGTGGCCAGCGTCCATTCAAACTTTCGCCTAAGTCGGCAAGACATGACGGCTCGGATTTGCCGGGCCGCTGCGCATCCTCGCGTGACCATGCTCGGACATCCCACCGGGCGGCTGATCTTGGCCCGCGCGGGCTACGAGGTCGACCTCAACGAGGTCATCGCCGTCTGCGCGCGGCATGGGACCATGATCGAGATCAATGCGGATCCCCATCGGCTCGACCTGGACGCTCTCCACGCACGGGCTGCGCGCCAGGCGGGCGTCACGATCGTGATTAACCCGGATGCCCATGCGACGGCAGGCCTTGCCAACCTCCAGTTCGGCGTCGACGTCGCTCGGCGCGCCTGGTTGACCAGCGCCGACGTCTTCAACACCCGCCCTGCGCGTCAGGTCGCCGCGGCCCTGGCCGCCGGCAAAGCGTCGTCTCGACCCTGATGGGCCAGGCTGGCCAAGCCTGGCCCGATCGGGTCGCCTTGCGGGACAGGGGGTCGCCCCTATAATGTCAAAGGCAGGTGGAACGCTCGCGCAGGAGCCACTGGCTCCCAGGACCCACCGGCCATGATCTCCGCCCTCCGCGATGTCGGTCTGTGTTCTCCTGATGCGGAGTTGCTTCGACCATGACCTCCACGCCGGTGCAGTCTCGCAAGCGTTACTTTACCGTTGAGGATGCCAATCGCACCCTGCCTCTGGTCCGCCGGATTGTGAGCGACGTCGTGCGTCAGTGGGAGATAGTCAACGAACTGGAGCAGCGGTTGGCCGTCGTCGGCCCGAATCGGGGAAGCCGGCGGCCACGCCCCGACGACCTCTACGACGAGGAAGTCCGGCGGAGCCAGGAGACGCTCGAGGCCGAGCGTGCCCGGCTGGCCGAGTATATTGAGGAATTGCAGGCGCTCGGCGTCGAGTTGAAGGGCATGGACGGCTTGTGCGACTTTCCCAGCCTGCTCGACGGCCGCGAGGTCTACCTCTGCTGGAGGCTCGGTGAACCCGAGGTCGCCTACTGGCACGAACTCCACAGCGGCTACGCTGGGCGCAAGCCGATCCCCGGTCGGACGGCTGCGCCCCAACCCACCTGATCGGCGGCCGGCCGTGAGCATCCAGGTCGTCACCATCGACGGACCGGCCGGCGCGGGCAAGAGCACCGTCGCCCGACGGCTGGCCGAGCGGCTCAACTGGCGATTTCTCGATACCGGCGCCATGTATCGCGCCCTCGCGCTGGCCGCGTTGCGCCAGCGGGTCGATCTCCAGGACGATCTCGCCCTGGCTCGGTTGGCCGCGGATCGGCAGATCCGGCTTGCCGGCACGACCGTCTGGCTCGACGGCGACGATGTCAGCCTGGCGATCCGAAATCCTGAGGTCGCCACCGCATCCAGCCTGGTCGCTCGCTGTCCGTCGGTGCGGGCCAAGCTCGTTGATCGGCAGCGACAATTGGCCCAAGAAGGGCCAACGGTGACCGAGGGCCGCGACCAGGGCACGGTCGTCTTCCCCGAGGCTCAACACAAATTCTTCCTGACCGCCAGCCCAGAGGAACGAGCCGCACGGCGAGCCGCCGAGCTGGCCGCGCGGGGAACGGCCGTCGACCCGAACCAGGTCCTCCGCGAACTCCGCCAACGCGACGACCAAGACGCCCAACGCGCCGTCGGACCCCTGCGACCCGCCCCGGATGCCCTGATCGTCGACACCACGGGCTTACCCGTCGAGGAGGTCATCAGTTTGCTGGCCGAACGAGTGTTGGCGAGTTCGGCCGCCCCGGCACTCGATCGGCTTGCACAGGCCTGGACGCTGGACCAGTCGCGGTTGGTGGCCATCGGGCGGACCGTCGAGGATGCGGCTCGGGCCGCCCAACTCTGCGCGGAGCCGTACGTCGTCCGAAGCTCGGCTGGGGGTTGACCGCAATGAGCGCCAATCGGCCCAAGCGGATCAACAACCCCGCGCCCGGCCAGCGGTCGCTTCCGGAACGCGCCTGGTATCGGCTGGTTCAGCAGGTCGTACTCCACCTGATGGCCTCCACGGGCGGCCTGCGTGCTACGGGACGGGACAACATCCCGGCCAGCGGCGGCGTTCTCCTGATCGCCAACCACCTGAGCCATCTCGATGTCTTCGTGTTGGGTCTGCTGCTGCGCCGCCGCTTGAATTACGTGGCGCGTTCGTCGCTCTTCAAGCCCGTACTCGGCCCCTTGATCCGATCGGTCGGCGGGTTCCCGATTCAACGTGACGGTTCGGGAGCACAGGGATTTCGGGAGACCCTGCGTCGGCTGCGGTCTGGCGAAATCGTGACGTTTTTTCCGGAGGGAACCCGCAGTCACGACGGCTCGCTCCAGACCCTCAAGCCGGGAATCGCGGCCCTGGCGTCCCGCGCCGGGGTCCCGATCGTTCCAACCGGCCTGGCCGGAACCTTCGAGGCTTGGCCGAGGTCTAGACGAGTGCCGCGACCACGAGCCATCCGGGTCCACTACGGACAGCCCATCCCGCCCGAACGCCTGGCGGGCCTGGATAGCGAACAAGTCCTCGCCGAGCTGACCGAAGCCCTCCGCACCAGCGTGGCGAGGGCACAGGCCGATCTCCGACGCGATCTCCGCGCCCGGCGCGGCCTGCCCAATTGACGTTGGCGATTTCGAGCAGATTCGCTAAAGTCGCCGCCGGTTCGCCAACCGACCAGATGGAGACAGCCGGGGCCGCACCGATCCGGTCCCGGGTGGGAGGGACCCCGCTATGAGCCACCGCCGGACGATCCTGGGATCGCTTGCCCTGGCGGCTGCGCTGGCCGGCGTGGGCTGCACCCACAATCACTACTACTATGGCCCTGGCTTCGAGTCGGTCGCTTCGGCGCCGACGCTCGTCAGCTCGACGCCGGCGGTCGTCGCATCCAAACCGCGCAAAGCCGGGACGGCCATCATCTCAGGCACCTATTGCGACGTCCCGACGATCGCCGGAAGCGAGCCCGTGATCATTTCCTCGACCCCCCAGCTCCGCGGCGCCCGGCCGGTGATCACCCGGTCCGGATCGCCGCCTCCGGTGATCCTCTCCGAGGGCAGCGGCTCCGCGGCCTCGGACCGATGGCGGCGTCGTTCGGCCGAAAGCATGGCAACGACCCGCGTCACTGGCTCGCTCGACGACGAGCTGGTACGCTAGCCACTTCTTGATCAGCCCAAGTGCTGAGGATCACGAGGTCGGCGGTCCGATCTCGCGCGTTCGGCCTGGCCGGGCTGGTGATGGACGGTGATGGGCCAAGCAGACCAGCCAAGATTGAGGGCCCTGGTGACCGGTGCGTCGTCGGGTTTGGGACGCGCCTTTTCGGTTGCCCTGGCTCAGCGTGGGGCCGAGCAGGTCCTGACCGGGAGATCGGAGACGCGGCTGGCGGAAACATGCCGGTTGGTTGAGGCCGCGGGGGGAGCACCGCCTCGGACGGTTGTGGCGGATCTGACCGAGGCCGACGCTCGGCGGCGGGTGGTCGAGGCCACGGCCGAGCGGTTCGATGGCCGGCTGGACCTGGTGATCCAGGCGGCGGGCGTGGGGGCTTATGGCCGGTTCCTCAGCCACCATCCCGACGTGTTGCGGCGGCTCTTGGACGTCAACTTCATCGCCGTGGCCGAGCTGGCCCGCGAGCTGTTCCCCCTCTTACGCGCTGGTCGTCGGCCGGCGATGGTGATCATCGGTTCGATTGTAGCCCGAAGGGCCTTGCCGGGTCGGTCCGAATACTCGGCCAGCAAGCACGCTCTGGCGGCCTGGGTTGACGCCGTCCGCTGCGAGTGGGCCGGTGCCGGCATTCATCTCCTACTAGTCAATCCGGGGTTTACGCGGACGAGCTTTGAGCGCCACCTGATCGTCGATACCGCATTTGTCAAAGCCGAGCATCGTCGGTCAATGACCCCCGAGCAGGTTACCCGGGCGACGCTCCGCGCGTTGGATCGCCGCCGAGCCGAGATCACCCTGACCGCGTCGGGCCGCCTCCTGCTGATGGCCGATCGGCTCATGCCGGCGCTGGTGCGGGCCGGCCTGGCTCGGTGGACCCGGCGGTTGTACGCCCAGCATCAGGTCTACGACGAGCCGGCCCAGGCGCCTCAGCCCGAACGATTGTCGGGCGGTTCCGGCTCGCCTTACAATCAGGACGCGGGCGATTAGCTCAGTTGGTAGAGCGTCCGCCTTACACGCGGATGGTCGGCGGTTCGAGTCCGTCATCGCCCACTGGCCGGCGACGGAGTGAACGATGGTCGATGCGCCCCGGTCCGTCCCAGAACACTCCGGCTTTCGGGAATGGGTGCGGCCCGGGATCGGAGCTCTGGTCCTGGCGGGGATCGCCGGTCTTGCCGTGGTCGTCTGGGTGATCCGGTGGCGAATCGCGTCCGGCTCCTCGCTGCAAGACTTGCGACACCAGCCGGCTGCGGCAAGCTCTGAGTCGGTGACCAAGGCGATCGAACCCCCGCCGGGCATGGTCCGAATCCCTGGCGGCACATTCTGGATGGGGATCGACGCCGAGGACGCCTGGCCCGACGAGCGGCCCGCTCACCGAGTGACCGTCGATCCGTTCTGGATCGACGCCTACGAAGTGACCAATGCCCAGTTCCGACGCTTTGTCGAGGCGACCGGATACCGGACCACGGCCGAGCGAGCGCCGAGTGTCGAAGAGATTCTGGCGCAATCTCCTCCGGGGACCTCACCGCCGCCGGCCGAACTGCTGGTCCCGGGCGCGCTGGTCTTCACGCCACCGGAGCACCCGGTTCGGCTCGACGACGTCGGACAATGGTGGCGCTGGACCCCAGGCGCCAACTGGCGCCACCCGACCGGCCCGGGCAGCTCGATCGAAGGCATGGATGACCATCCGGTGGTTTTAGTCTCCTGGGAAGACGCCGCAGCCTACGCGCAATGGGCCGGCAAGCGGTTACCGACCGAGGCCGAGTGGGAATGCGCGGCTCGGGGCGGGCTGGAGGCTCAACCGTACGTCTGGGGCTCCGATCCTCCCGGCGACAACCGAATCTACGCCAACCTCTGGCAGGGCCGCTTCCCCGATCAGAATACGCTGCGCGACGGCTACGAGCGGACCGCACCGGTCGGATCGTTCCCCCCCAACGGCTACGGCCTGTTCGACATGGCCGGCAACGTCTGGGAGTGGTGCTCGGATTGGTATGACCGCGACCTGTACCGTCGCCGCGCTGGCCGTCCGGTCGTCAATCCCCAAGGGCCGTCGCGTACCTACGATCCGACACAACCCTATACGCCGTTGAAGGTTCAACGAGGCGGTTCGTTTCTCTGCCATGATTCGTACTGCTCCCGGTACCGGCCCAGCGCGCGGCACGGTTGCGCGCCGGATACGGGGCTGTCGCATGTCGGGTTCCGGTGTGCGTGGTCCCCGGGGCTGGCGGCCGGGTCGGATTGACAGTCCGGTGCAAGCGGTTAGAGTGCGGGCCACCGGCGGGACCGTGGCGCGGTTTGTGGCGCGCGGCCGTCGGGCGAGGTCGAGCAGGGAGGCTCGGACGCGACATGCGAGAACCGAACCGCAGGCAGGTCCTGGTAATGGGCAGCTCGGCCGCGGCCGTGGCCTGGCTCGGCGGCGCGGATCTCCCTCGAGGTAAGGGTCCGCTGGCCAAGAAGGATCCGCCGCTGAAGATCGACGAGACGGTCGGCGACCTGGCCTACGTGCGTGCCCAGGGGACCGTCCGGGTCGAAGGCGTGGGCCTGGTCGTCGGACTGGATGGGACCGGCAGCGACCCCGAGCCAGGTCTCTACCGCGACAAGATCCTGGGCCAGATGCGGGCGGCGATGGTGCCTCAGCCCGAACGTGTGCTCGCCAGCAAGGCGACGTCGCTGGTCCTGGTCAAGGCGACCTTGCCGGTTGGGGTGACTCGGGAGGATCGGTTTGATGCCGACATCGAGCTCACCCCGGCGTCGACGACAACGAGCCTCGAGGGTGGCGTCCTGCTCAAGGCGGAACTGACCCAGGTGGCTTATGCCCAGGGGCGGGAGCTGGAGGGAAAGGTTCTGGCCTGGGCGGCTGGTCCCATCGTCACGGGGACCCGAGAGGCACCGACCAACGTCAAAGTCGGCCGCGTTTTGGGGGGAACACGGGTCCGAGCCGACATCCCATACGCCCTGATCATCAAGGACAACCGCAAGAGCATTAAAACCGCCGCGCTCTTGCAAACGGTTGTGGGACGGCGGTTTTTCCGCCTCGAGGGTGTCGACCAGAAGGGGCTGGCCGAGGCCAAAACCGACCAGTACCTGGTCTTGCATGTGCCCAAGGTCTACCACCAGAACCAGGCTCGGTATTTCCAGGTCTTGCAATTGCTGCCTGTCGTGGACACCCCGGAGCTGCGGGCGCAGCGACTGGAGCAGTGGAAGGCGGAGCTGCTCGATCCGTCCAAGGCCGGCGTCGCGGCCCTCAAGCTGGAGGGGCTGGGGCGTAACGCCATTCCGACTCTGAAGACCGGGCTGGAGAGTCCCGATCCGAACGTGCGGTTCTTCGCGGCGGAAGCCTTGGGATATTTGAACGATGCCTCGGGCGCGGATGTGCTGGCGGCCGCGGCGGTCGAGCGGCCCGAGTTTCGCGCGTTCGCCCTGGCCGCACTCGCCGCCAGCGACCAGGGCGGGGCGATCGCCCGGCTGCGCGAGCTGCTCAGCCACCCTGAGACGGAGGTCCGCTACGGGGCGTTCAACGCCCTTCGAACGCTCGATGAAAACGACCCATTTCTCGGCAAGGTCTCGGTCTTCGAACCTGAGCGGCTGGCGTTCGACGAAGACGATTGGCAAGGCGATACGATGGCCTTGCGGATCGCGGCGATCAAGGCGTTGCGGAATCGTCCGGCGGAACCGTTCCACCTTTATTTGGTCGACAGCGAAGGTCCGCCGCTGGTCCATGTCTCCAACAGTCGCCGGAGTGAGATCGTCGTCTTTGGCCGGCGGCAGCGTCTGCTCCCGCCGCTGGTCCTGGGCGACCCGAACGGCGTACTGGTCAACGCCGGCCCCGAGGACGACGAAGCGCAGCTGACCCGGGTGGCTGCCGGGCCGGATGCGGTGGACCGCCGCACCGTGAGCCGCCTGGAACTGGGCGAAGTGATTCGCAAGGCGGCGCAGCTCGGCGCGACGTATCCGCAGGTCGTCGAGCTGTTGCGGTCGGCCGAGCGGTTGAAGAATCTCGAGGGCACGCTGGTCGTTGACGCCCTGCCGGCAGCGGACCCCGGATACGAGCGCGCGCAACTGGCCTTGGAGGAGCCGAAGAAGGATGAGTCGGTCGGCCGCGCGTCGGGAGAGGGGCCCGTGCGGCGGCCGCGATTCTTTGAGCGGATCTGGCCCAAGGGCGGGCTCAACCGGAAGGCCAAATAAGCGACGGTCTGGCTGCGGGCCGGACGGTGCGCATGGAGCCTTGAGTACGGCAGGCGCGACTGGGGCGGATGGCTCGATCGGGATCTTGAGCGCGGCCGGACCGACCCGAATGATTTGACAGATCGCGGCGAAGCGAGCCTTCGTTGCTAAAGTCGTGCGCCGTGCGGATCGAAAAATAGTCGTGACGGTCAGGTTCGCCACGGGACGCCGGAGGGTCTCAACCCCTCGGCCGCCTCTCGTCCGCCCCTTGCGTGAGGGCGTTCGGGGGGTCCGTGGACAGCGGGGGGGGTGGAGAACCCTCGCACTGGGCCGCCCAGCACGCCGACGTCCCGCCGGGCGGATGCCCGAGCCGGTGCGTCGCCCGTCTCAACGGGATCGTTCGCGTTCCGGATTGGATTGGCCGGCCCCAGAGTGGCCGGCGTCGGGGTTGCCCCCGGTCGTGGAGCAACCTGGCTGGGATCCGTACCGGAGCCGCGAACCATCCCGGCCGGAGGGGTTGTTACGACCCCCGCGGTCTCGCGCCGAACGGACATGCGAGTGGAGTCCTCGAAATGAGAAAGGTGTTCACCACGGGCCAGGTGGCTAAGATCTGCAAGGTCGCGCCCCGGACCGTGAGCAAGTGGTTCGACTCGGGCCGCTTGCGCGGATACCGCATCCCGGGTTCCCAGGATCGGCGAATCCCGCGCGAGCACCTGGTCCGGTTCCTCAAAGAGCATGGAATGCCTTTGGGCGAACTGGAAGCAGAGGTTTACAACAAGGTGCTGGTCATTGGCGTCGACGCCCCCCTCCAAGCGGCGTTGCGCGAACAGTTGCGCGAGAGCGAGGACTTCCGCATCGAGACCGCGGCCAGCGGTTTTGAAGCGGGCATCCGCGCCGAAAGCTTCCACCCGGACTGCGTGATCATCGATATGGCCCTGGGCCGTATCGAAGCCGGGCAGATTGCTCAAAACCTGCGCAAAAGCGCCGATCACGCCGCGACGATCCTCATCGCTCTGACCAGCGAGGAGCCCGGTGAGGAACTCTTCAACCTGGGTTTCAATGACGCCTTCAAAAAGCCGTTTGACGCGGCGCTTCTGGCCGAGCGAATCAAGCGTCTGGTGACGCAGAAGAAGGCCGAGGAACCCTGAGCGGGCGGACCGAACCCGGCGCGACCCGTTCGCCCAGGATCATGCCTCCCGTTCGGCACGCCCGGATTCGGCCTCTTTCCCCCAAGGATTGCGGGGAACGAGGCCGGTTCCGGGCTTTCTTCGTTCCTCTCATCTCCCCCCATCCTCATCAGGTCTGAGCCAAACAACCGGTTCGACCATCGGCGCCATCCAAAGACCCGTCACGTCATCCGTGCCGCCGGGACCGCAGTCCAGGGTCGGCCGCTGCGTTCGTCCGACCGCCCGGTTGCCGGGGTGCCCCACCGCCCGAGATACTGTGCCTCCATGCAAGAATCGCGGGTCACACCGGAGCTGGCGGGTCGGACAGGTTGTCGCCTGGCGTGGGTGCTGGGCGTGCTGGCCAGCCTGGCGGTGTTGCTCACTCTGGGCGACCCGGGGATCACGATCGACGAGCCGCTGGATGTGCGTCCCGGCCGGGTCTACGTCACGAGTCTGCTCCGGTTGGGCGGGGGGGCGTTTAAGCCGGTGGCCGTAGAACGGATCTACCGGGACAATGCGGAGCATCCGCCCCTGGGGCGGTGGTTGCTGGGCCTGGCGTCCACGGCGTTCGAGCCGATTGAGGCGATCGTCCGTGGCGGCGATCCGACTGGCCTGTTTGTCCGCTCGGGGCGAGTGGCGCCGGCGCTGGCGTTTGGGCTGCTCGTTGGGCGCGTGGCGTTGGAAGGCGGACGCTGGGGCGGCTGGGCCTCGGGCCTGGGCGCTGGGGCTGGGCTCCTGCTGATGCCCCGGCTTTTCGGTCATGCGCACCTCGGGGCGCTCGATACCTTCGTGGGGTTGTTCTGGACGGTTGGGCTGTTGGCAGTGATGCGCGCGACCCGAGCCCCGCGGCCGCTCCGGGCGCTGGGCGGGGCGGGTGCGCTCTGGGGATTGGCCTTGCTGACCAAGATCCACGGCTGGCTGCTTCTGCCTGCCGGGTTGATCTGGATCGGTTGGCAACTGCCGTGGCGGCGGGCGGTCCTGGGCGCGGCCGTCTGGGTGGCGTCCGGTCTGTCGGTGTTTTTTCTCGGCTGGCCGTGGCTTTGGTATGACACTGGACCCCGTTTGATGGCCTTCTTTCGGACTGGTTACGAACGAGTCCCGATCCTCACCCAATACTTCGGAACCGTCTACCGCGACGTGGACGTTCCCTGGCACTATCCCTGGTTTTACACGCTGGCGACGGTGCCGGTGGGGCTGTTGGGGCTGGCCGCGGTGGGTCTGGTGGCCGGACTGAGCAGGCCGTGGATCCGACCGCAGGCGGTGATGCTCGTCGGCGTCATGGCTGGCTGGCTGACGCTGTTTAGCACTCGGGTCGCCATCTACGACGGGGAGCGGTTGTTCCTACCGGTTTTTCCGCTGCTGGCGCTGGGGATCGGCCTGGGCTTCGGAGCGATCTGGGACCGTTTTCAAGGCCGCCTGGCCCGCCTCGCTCTGGGCGTTCTGCTGTTGTCGCAGGCGGCGGGCGTGATCGGACTCCATCCCTACCAATTGAGTTACTACAACGCGCTGGTCGGCGGGCTTAAAGGAGCGGAACGGCTGGGCCTGGAGCTGACCTATTGGACGGATGTCGTGGACGAGCCGCTCCTGGAGCGGCTGGTGGAGGCGGCGGCCCCGGGCGAGCGGTGCGCGCTGGCACCCAGCCTGGCGCCCCAGCAGGGCCTGGCCCTGACGACGCCCGCCATGGCGCGGCGGGAATTGCTCCTCGGCGACCAGGAAGCGGTGGCAACGTCCCGATGGATCCTCGTTCATCGACGCACCGCCTACTGGACGACCGGGATCCGTCGCTTGGTCGAGTCCGGCCCGGCCCTCGCCGCCCAATCGCGACAGGGGGTCTGGCTGGCCGGAATCTGGGAACAACCAGCCCCGAAAAGCGGCCCACAATGAATTGAAGGTGCCCGTTCTCCCGAATACAATGATTTCAGAATGAATTGAACGATGGGCGAATCATGAGCGCTTTGACGCACTTTGATCAGGCCGGTGGGAGTCGGATGGTGGACGTATCCGGCAAAGCGGTCACGGAGCGGGAAGCGCGGGCCTCAGGGCTGGTTCGGATGCGCCCAGAGACGCGTCGGCTGATTGCCGATCGGGCTCTGTCCAAGGGGGATGTTTTGGAGGTGGCGCGGCTGGCGGGGATTCAGGCGGCGAAACGGACCGACGAACTAATCCCGCTTTGCCATTCGGTACCTTTGGACGCGGTGGAGGTGGGATTCGAGTGGGATGCCGACGACCCGGGTCTGTTGCGGGTGGAGGCTCGGGTGCGGTGCCACGGTCGGACGGGGGTCGAGATGGAGGCGTTGACGGCGGTCGCGGTGGCGTCGCTCACGATCTACGACATGTGCAAGTCTGTCGATCGAGAGCTGGTCATCGAGCGGGTGCGGCTGGAGGAGAAACACGGAGGGCGGTCAGGCTCGTTTCGGCGCGATGTTACCGATCAACCGGGGACGTTGGGCGGAGGCCAACCATGACCACGACGCTCTTGCCCGGAGCCGAACAAACCCGCGTCACGCTGGCCCGCTTGTATGCGCCGATCGCGGCCGACCTGGCCGAGGCCGAGCGTATTTTCGCCGCCGAACTGCGCAGTCACCATGCGTTCGTCCAGGAGGTCGTGGAGCACGCGGCGCGACTCCGGGGCAAACGGTTGCGGCCTGCTCTGCTGTTTTTGACGGCGCAGGCCTGCGGCTCGGTCAAGCCGGCGCATCGAGTTCTGGCGGCCGTCGTTGAGATGATCCACACGGCCACCCTGGTCCACGACGATGTTCTGGACGAGGCTTTGGTGCGTCGCCATGCGGCCACGGTTAACGCCGAGTGGAGCAACGAGACGGCCGTTCTGCTCGGCGATTACCTGTTTAGCCACGCCTTCTTTCTGGCCGCTTCGCTGGACTCTACGCTCGCCTGCCGTTGGATCGGCCGGGCAACCAACCTCGTCTGCGAGGGCGAGATGATGCAGGTCCACAACCGCGGCAACCTCGACCTGAGCGAGTCCGACTACTTCGAGATCATCCGGGGCAAGACCGCCGAGTTGACGGCGGTCTCCTGCCGGCTCGGCGTTCACTACGCCGGGGGAGACGAGGCGACGGTCGCGGCCATGGACCGGTATGGCCGGGAACTGGGGGTCGCCTTCCAGATCGCCGACGACGTGCTCGACCTGCTCGGCGATGAGGCGACCAGTGGCAAGACCATGGGAACCGACTTGCAAAAGCAGAAGCTAACGCTACCTCTGATTCGGCTCCTGCGTAGCAGCGACTCGGATCTGGCTGCCCGGGTCCGCTCCATCCTGAGCCAGCCCGGGGCCGACACCCGACGTCAACTCCGTCCCTTGCTCGAGCAGACCGGTGTCTTGGAGGAAGCATGGGGCTATGCCGATCGGTCGATCGCCGTGGCCCGCTCCTGCCTGGCCCAGTTGCCACCCTCGGTCGCCCGCGACCACCTGGACCAGATCGCCCAATGCGTCGTCCGCCGGGCCATTTGAACCCCCGGTCCTCCCAAGCCGGGGAGTCCCACCTCGGCGCGGCGGGAATTGGATCGCATCACGACGGTTCCGGTCGTCCTGATGCGTTCGCATGAGGGGTTTGCCTAGAAATAGGTTCAGGCAAACGATGAGCGGCCGAGTGGAGATCGGCCGACGGGATGTCTGTCCCGGATTCGTGGCCCTGATTCTGTTTTCGGGAATTTTGTTCCCATCGACGGGATCGACCTTTATACTCCCGACATGACATTCGCCGAGAAGGTTTACCGACAGATGGTTCGTCAGGGCTTGAACCAGCAACGGCTGGCCAAGCTCTCGTCGGTCAGCGACTCCGAGGTGTCGCGGGTGTTGCGGGGCAAGTCGAGTCCCAGCCTGGAGTATGCGTTTCGGATCGCGAAGGCGCTGGGGGTTTCGCTTGATTATCTGGCCGATGATCAGATGGAGCAGGAACCGGTGCGAGCCGGCGAGGGCCTGGGGCCCACCGAGCGGGAGATTCTGGAGCTGGTGCGGGAGCTTGGACCACGCCAGGCGCGGCGGATCCTGGAGACGGCGCTCGATCTGGGCTACGAGGTAGCGACGCGGCGGCTGCTCGGCCTGGACACAAGTAAGCCGGTCGTCGAGCCTGACGACGCCGCGCGCGCGGCCGCGCGGTCGGGTCCACCGCGAGCCAGCCTGGCCTGAGGGCCGCGGCCGCAGTCTGGTTCTCAGAATTTGCGCCGCTGGCGGCTCGACGGAATCTTGAGCGCTTTGCGGTACTTCGTGACGGTTCGCCGCGCAACCGGGAAGCCCTGTTGAGCCAGCGCTTCGACGATTTCCTCGTCGGAGAGCGGCCGACTCTTATCTTCCTTGGCGATGATCTCGAGCAGGCGTTGTTTGATCGTCTCCCAAGCCACGTCGTCGCCGTCGGCAGTCTTGGTGCCGCCGCCGAAGAATCGCTTCAACGGGAAGATCCCGCGCGGGGTTTGAATCCACTTGTCGTCGACGGCCCGGCTCACGGTCGTGACGTGGACCCCGACTTCGTCGGCAATCTGCTGCATTTTGAGCGGCTCGAGCGATTCCGGGCCGTGATCGAGGAATGCCTTCTGGTGGTTGACGATAGCCTGGGCAACCTTGAGCAACGTGTTGCGCCGCTGCTCGATCGACTCGATCAGCCAGCGGGCGGATTGAAGTTTCTTGTGAAGGAAGGTTCGGGTGGCTGGGTCGGCGTGGCCGTTCTTGAGCAGCCGCTGATAACGGCGGGAGATGGCCAGGTGAGGGGTGCGTTCGTCGAGCAGGCGCACGCGGTAAGTTCCATCAGCCTCCGGCTCGACGACCAGATCCGGGACGACGTAGTTGGAGCGATCGTCGCCGCCACGGGCCCCCGGGCGGGGGTCGAGGCGGCGAAGCTGCTCGATGGCCTGCTTGAGCGTGGCCATCGGAACGCCCAGCTTCTTCTCGAGCGCGGGTAGCCGGTTCTGGCGAAGATCGTCCAAATGGTCGCGGATCAGCGTGGCCAGCAGGTCGCGGTGCGGCGTGTCGGGCGTCAACTGGAGCAGCAGGCACTCGGCCAGGTTGCGGGCCCCGACGCCGGGAGGATCGAGCCGCTGAACCACCCGGAGAGCCTCCTCCGCCTGAGCCAGAGTGACGTTGTGGCCAAAGTCCCTGACGATCTCCTCGAGCGAACTGGGCAGATACCCCGAGTCGTCGAGGTTGTAGATGATGTACTCGGCCAGGGAGCGAATCTCGGGGCTAAGCTCAAAGAACCCAAGCTGGTGGGCCAGATCTTCGCGGAACGAAGCCGGCCGGCTGGCCATGTTGAGCATGGCATCCTGCTTGCGGTCGGACTCTTCCAGGCGGGCGGCCCGGCTCGGCCGATGCATTTCGCTCAGCGACTCCGCCCACTCGTTGTAGCCATCGAATGGTTCGGGAGCCGGCTCCGGTTCGGCAGCCGGCTCGGCCGGAACGTCGTCGCTGGAGCGGGGCGCCGCGTCCCGAAGATCGACCAACAACGGGTTTTCGGTCAGCTCCTGCTCGATCCGTTCCTGAAGAGCCAAGATCGGCAGTTGAAGGATCTCCATTGACTGGATCATCCGCGGCGCCATTCGGAGCCGCATTTCGGTCCGCATCTGCTGAGAGGTATCAAGCCGCATGATCCAGTTCCGTCCCCCGGAGATTCCAACGACTCCGATTCTCACCCACCCAGCCGCGCTGCACGAACCCAATCGGTCAAACCACCAGAGAAACAGACTGAGTGCAATTTTTATGCCAAATCCAGGATCTGTCGTCAAGCTGCTGGGCTTAGCGGTTCCAGGGCTGGCGGCCGGAGAGGGCGTCGGCCAGCATCTCCTTGTTGGCGAATTCGAGCTGACTGCCCGAGGCTAAGCCGCGGGCCAGGCGGGTGATTCGGACACCGCTAGCGGAGAGCCGCTGAGCGACGAGCAGCGCGGTACTGTCGCCCTCGAGGTTGGGGTTGGTGGCCAGGATGATCTCCTGGACGGGTCCCGATTCGACACGGCGGACCAGGGCCTCGAGGGTGAGCTGGTCGGGTCCGATCCCCTGCAACGGCGCCAGTCGCCCGAGCAGGACATGGTAGACGCCGCCGTAGCTGCCCGAAGCCTCCAGTGCGATCAAGTCGCGGGGCTGCTCCACGACGCAGATCAGGCTGGAGTCGCGGCGCGGGTCCCGGCAAATGGCGCAGACTGGCTCATCAGCCTCGGTCAGGTGGAAGCAGGTTGTGCAGTGGCGGATTCGTTGTTTGGCCAGGCGGATCGCGTCGGCCAGTTCGAGAGCCTCGGCCTCGGGGGCTTTGAGGATGTGGTGGGCCAGCCGCTCGGCAGAGCGGGCGCCGATGCCGGGCAGCCGACCGAAGGCGCTGATCAGCCGGTCGATCAGGCTGTTCATGACGCCGGAAGGTGGTGAAGTCATCGCGATCGCCGAACTGGCCTGAGGGAGTCATGAGGCTGTCTGACTGGGTGACGAGCTCTCGCGCCGGATTGGTCGGGACGATCAGGAGCCGGGTCGGAGCAGGTTGCCGAACTCGGGTGGAAGGTTGAGCCCTGCGCCCAGGGATTGGGCCGTGGCCTCGCGTGCCTTGGAGAGAGCCTGATTGACGGCGGCGACGATCAGATCTTCGAGCAATTCTCGATCGCCGTCAGCCAGGAGCTTGGGGTCGATCCGGATGCTGGCCAGTTCGAGTCGGCCGGTTGCAGTCGCGGTCACGGCACCGCCGGCGGCCGTTCCCTCGACACGCAGCCGTGCGGCCTCCTCGCTGGCCTTCTCCATCAGTTCGCGGATCCGCGAGGCGTTCCGCATCAGGTCCGCCAGGTTTCCGAGGTGAGGAATCACGAGCGAGTCCTTTAGGTTGAGGACAATGACCGGTCCCGAGCGAGCCGATTCTGGTTCGTAAGAGTATTCTACGTGGGCGAGAACTCAACCGAGGTCGGGTTCGTCCTCGGGGTCGAGGCGAATCAGCCGCGCATCAAAGAGATTGAGGATTTCCTGAACGAACGGATCGGTGTCCACTGGGGTTTGACGGCCACGGGCGGGAGTCCGCGACGCGGAGGACTCGGGCTGGTCGGGATCGGGTTGGGGCTGCCGGGTCTGGCCGCCGCGGTCGAGTTCCAGAGCAACCGGCCGGCCCAGAACCTGGGCAAAGGCAGCCTCCAAGTTCGCCCTCAGTTTGGGGTCATTGGCTAGAAGGTCGGCGACCCAGCGGGAGGTCGGCGGGACTCCGATTCGCACCGTATTGGGTTTGGCGACCGCCGCAGGCTCGAGCCTAAGCAGATGCTTGCCCTGGGTTCCGAGCGCATGCGCGATCGCCGGCCAGGCCTCACGAAGGGTTTCGACGGTTAACGGCCGGTCACGAAAATTGTTCGAAACGGGTGGAGGCGGGGGATCGGAAGGGAGGGGAGCCGGCTCAGGAATCGGCTGACCGGGCAGCCGAGCCGGGGCCGTTGCCACTGCGTCCGACGGCGACAGCGGAGCCGGTGGCGGGGGATTCAGGCGTTTTTTTTTTGAGACCGGTTCGGAGCTTTCCGGGCTGCCTTCGAGGCGATGGAGGAGCGTGGCCAGGTCTTCGAACTGGTCGAGCCGCGCCACCCGGCACAGGGCCAGTTCGACCAACAGGCGGCCGTGAGGGCTACCGCGGAGCCGGCCCCGGGCCTCAGCGAGGATCTGAAGGGCGGCCAGGACCGTATCCAGGTTCCACGACCGGGCGATCACCTGGAGCCGATCGCGCGCCGTTGTGGGGGCCGCCAGACATTCCACATCCGCTTCGGCTGCCAGAATCATCAGATCGCGGAAGAAATCGAGCAGGTTGGCCAGGAGGTCGGCCGGTTGAATCCCCGAGGCAATGCTCCGATCCAGAATCCGAAGAGCCGCGGCTGGATCACGCCGCGCCAGGGCTTCGAGCAGGTCGAGCACCGTGTCGGCAGGGGCCAGGCCAAGCGTCTCATAGACCAACTGCTCGGTGAGGCGGGGCTGACCCGCGGAGAGCAACTGCTCCAGAAGCGACTGGGCGTCGCGGAGCGAACCGGCCCCACGGCGGGCAATCAGCGCCAGAGCGGCCGGATCGGCGGCAACCCCTTCTTGCTGACAGATCGCAGCCAGCGCAGCGGCCATCTCGGCAGGCCGGATCCCCGCAAAATCGTAACGTTGGCACCGGGACAGAACGGTGATGGGAATTTTGCCCGGCTCGGTGGTCGCAAAGAAGAACTTAACGTGCTCGGGAGGCTCTTCCAGGGTCTTCAACAGGGCGTTGAAGGCCCCGGTCGAGAGCATGTGGACCTCGTCGATGTAGTAGATCTTGTACCGGGCACGGCTGGGACGTAGCGAGGCGTTCTGACGAAGCTCCCGGACTTGCTCGACGCCGTTGTTGCTCGCGCCGTCGATTTCGATCACATCGACGTCCTGCCCCGCGGCGATCGCCTGACAGATGTCGCAGCGATTGCAGGGTTCGACCGTCGGGCCGGACTGGCAGTTGAGGCACTTGGCGAAGATCCGCGCGACCGATGTTTTGCCGACACCTCGGGTTCCACTGAACAAATAGGCATGAGTGACCCGGCCCAGCAGGATCGCATTCCGAAGCGCCTGGACCACATGGTCCTGACCCACCACGTCTTCGAAGCGCTGAGGGCGATACCGACGCGCGACGACCGTGTACGGTGAATCGCTCGGAGCTAGGCTGGCACTCGCTTCCGACGATGTCGCAGCACCACGGACGGGCAAGGCGATCACTCCGCAGCGTCGAGGCTCATGGGAGCCGAGGTTGCTTTGAATAACCCGGCTGGGCCACACAGCCCCAGTCAGAAAAAATCGTAGCGAGTGGACCAGACTGACCGGGAGAGCCAACTGGTCAAACGGTCATCCAACGCCCAGCGAAGGGAGCTGGGAGAGCCGGGGAGGACATCCCGCGCGCATGAACACGTTGCTTATGGCTGCTGCGTTCCCGCCCTGACCAGGTTCACAAGTGTCCATCGCACGGGCCCCCCCCGACTCTCCCAGATCCCCTCGGTCAGACAAGCTCAACATTCTGGCCCACAACCGGTTATGAGAGACAGTCGGATTCGGTGTGGGACGATGAGGGCGTGGGTGAGTCGGTGTAAGGGACGTCGTGACCTGAAGATCGAATTCATTATCGGTAAGGTGGGTTGACCTGGCAAGACGGTAGGCCATGGTTGCTCCAGAGTCTCCGTCGTCGTGTCTCCGAATCAAGAGCGGGATTCGACCCTCTTTTCGGCTCGCGGGCGGTTCTCAGAGAATAAGGGCCCCGCGGCGGCGGCAGCGGCCGCTAGGGTCAACCGGTGGAGGGGCGATGGCGGCGCGGACACGACGACAACTGACCGCGAGGATGCCGGCGGACCTGAGCGTCGTCGAGACGACGTTGAGTAATGGTCTGCGGATGCTCGTTTTGCCGATTTCGGCCTCACCGGTCGTGGTCTGCGACGTGTTTTATCGGGTCGGTTCGGTGGATGATCCAGCCGGGGCGAGCGGGCTGGCGCATTTTGTCGAGCACATGTTGTTCAAGGCGACGGCGCGGCTTCCACGCGGCCAGATTGACCGGCTGGTGTTTCTGGCCGGTGGGATCGCCAATGCCGAGACGTCGCAGGATGACACCCACTATTGGAGTGTGTTCCCGGCGGATCGTTGGGAAGTGGCTCTGGATATTGAGGCGGAGCGGATGGCCCGCGCGGCCTTCGATCCGGAGGAGGTCGAGGCGGAGCGTCGGGTGATTCGTGAAGAGCGGGCCCGGGAGCTGGAGTTGCCAGCCTCGCGGCTCGACCAGGCGCACTTGTCGGTTTGTTATCAGAAGCATCCGTATCGGAATCCGATCTTGGGGTGGCCGGAGGAATGCGAGCGGATCGGGGTGGCGGACCTCGAGGCGTTTTACCGGAGGCACTATCGGCCTGGGGCGGCGGTCCTGGTGGTTGTCGGGCCGGTGGAAGTGGGGCGGGCGATCCGGCGTGCCGAGTCGCGGCTGGGGCGACTGGCGGCGGGTCCGCGGCTCAGGCGGGTGGACCCTCCGGCCGAGCCGCCGCAGCGGGGTCGGCGGACCTTTCATTTGAGGGAGCCAGGCGAACTGGTGCGTGGCCTGCTGGGCTGGCATACGGTTCCCCGTTCCCATCCGGATGCAGCGGCGCTGGATGTCCTGGCCGATGTGTTGGCATGCGGAAGGAAGTCGCGGCTCTGGGGACGGCTGGTCGAGCGGGATCGGCTAGCTGGCTGGATCGACGCCTGGCACGATGCCGCGCGATTGGCGGGGGTGTTTCAAATCGCCGTGGAGGGGCTGCCCGGAGCGCGGGTCGATCGCCTCGAGCGGGCCATCCTGGATGAGTTGACCCGGATCATGCACCTGGGTCCGACGGAGGCCGAGCTGTCGCGGTCGCGCGCGCGGTTGGAAGCGACCTGGAGGTGGGATCGCGAGGATGCGACGGGACTGGCCGCCGCCTTGGGCCAGGCAGAGTTGCACGGCCACTGGACTGATTACGCAGTGGAGCACGCCGCCGCGATGGCGGTGACGGTGGCCGACGTACGGCGGGTGGCGCAGCTCTATCTGGGGGAGGCGGGGCTGACGGTCGGCTGGCTGGGAGCTCACCTCCGGAAGCGGTCGCGGACGACGCATCTGATTCCGCCGCTTGTAGCGCGGGTGGCGTCGCCGTCCGAGTCCGAGTCGCTGGTGAGCGGACTGACCGGTAGCCTCCGTTGGGCGGGGCACGAAGCGACGGGGCTTTCGCTCCAGCTTGCCCGGAAGCTGGGCGGCCGGCCGGCGCGTTGCGGCACGTTTGCGCCCCGGAGGATTGTGCTGCCCAACGGGCTGACGCTGATCTCAGAGCGGCGCCCCGGGACCGGCGTGGTGGCAATCGAGCTGTACTGTGACGCGGGGTGTTTGCGGGAGGCGAAGCCGGGGGTCGCGAATCTGACAGCGCGGCTCCGGGAGGAGGGGACGCTCACGCGGTCGTCGGAAGATATTGCCGAGGCGGTTGAGGATCTCGGCGCGCAATTGGAGGTGCATCCGACCGGCCTGAGCCTGAAGTGCCGGGCCGAGGATTTGTCCGACGCCCTGGAACTGGCAGCCGACCTGACGCTTCGGCCTGCGTTTCCGGCGGATGCGTTGACCTGGGTGCGAAAGAAGGTGCAGGCCGAGTTGCGGGCCGAGCGCGAGGATCCGGCGTACCGGGCGGGGTTGGCCTTCCAGAAGCTGGTCTATGGCGATCATCCCTACGGTCGGGACCATCGGGGCACACCCTCGGAGATTGCGCGATTGGGCCTGGAGGATTTGCTGGCCCATCATCAGCGATTCTTCGTCCCGGATCGCGGGTTCATGACGGTGGTGGGTGATTATGAGCCTGGGCAGTTGCTGCGCTTGGTGCGGCGCCATTTCGACGCTTGGGAGCCGAGTGGGCGGCGGCTGGGGCGGGTGCCCCAGCCCCGAACATCCCGGCAGCCCCGGCGGCGCCGGATCGTCGCCTCGGGTGAGCAGGTGCACGTCTTCCTGGGCCATCTGGGGATTCCGCGGTGCCATAAGGACTACGCCGCGCTGGTGATTCTCGATCATCTGCTCGGCGGCGGGGCTGGGCTGACCAGTCATCTGGGGCGCATTCTGCGAGATCAGATGGGACTGGCCTACGCCGTGAGCGGAGGGATTGCCGACTCGTCGGATCTCGTGCCCGGGGCCTTGAAGATCTATGTCGGAACCGGGGCCGACGACGCCGATCGGGCCGTGGCAGCGGCCCGGGAGGTCCTTGAGGCGCTGCATCGCGGCGAGTTCTGCGACGACGAGGTCCACGAAGTGCAGCAGCACCTCGGAGGAGCCTGGGTGATGGATTATGTCTCGGTCGGGCAGCGGGCCGAGCGACTGCTGGAGATTCAGCGCTGGGGGCTGGCGCTGGACGAACCACTGAGCTGGCCGGATCAGCTCCGAGCGGTCACGCCCCGGGACGTCCGGCGTGCGGCGCGGCGGCATCTCCACCCGGATCGCCTGATTCAGTTGTTGCATGGGCCGGTCAAGCGGTGTCGCTGAGCAAGGCCGGGGCTGCTCCGAGTCATGAGCGCGAGTCGCCCGAGCGCATTGAGGTGGACACAGAGCGCTGCTGACTGGCCGGCGAGGAAGCCCCGGCTGTGAGCCGCTCGATGAGTCGGGCGGCGTTGTCGGCCAAGATCGCGGGTTGGGTCATCAGCTCGCGGCGGATCGCCTCGGCCGGCGAGGGATCCTCGTTAGCAGGGAAGTCTGTGGCCACGGCAATCGACCGCAGCAGGGCAGGGTGTTCCAGGACAAGTTCGGGCAAGGCCGATCGCAGCGTGGGTAGCGTCAGGCCAACCAGGCCGTTAAGGGCGGCGACCGCAGCGATCTGGACTGGATCGAAGCGGTTTGCCCGGGTCAGGATCGGGATCAGCCGGTCGGCCCGTTCGGGACGAGCGGCGAACTGGCCCACGATGCCAGAGAACATTTCGGAGGGTAGGTCGGCCAAGTCGATGGCGAGGGTCCGGTTGGCGCGGACGGCGGCCTGATCCAGGCAGTCGAGAGTTGACAGGTCCCGGACCGGGAAGACCCGAACGCCGCGCCCAATCAGGTCATCGAGGCGGGCGGCCGAGAACAGGGAGGCGTCGGCGGCGAATCCAGGTCCGAGGACCAGGACCGCCCAGCACAGTGATTGTGGCTCGGCGCGCCAGCGTCTCAGGTCGTCGGGATCGGCCAGGATCCGGCCTGGGAATTCGGCGTGGATGCGGGCCAGCCAGTCGTCGACGGTCAAGGCCACGCCGCTGGCTCGGCTGTCGATCAGAAACGCCGCCTGGGTTTCGCTCAGATAGCCATCGAGCCGAGCCAGGCGATCGGGCGGCAGCGGGGCTTCGGAGCCGACCCACTCTCCCCGGTACTGGGCCAGCCAGTCGATGCGCAGGTCGATCAGGCGGGGAGGAGTCACGGCAGCGGCTCGTCAGCGGGACGTTGGGGGGTCGCGGCCACCAGACGGCCGACAGTCTGGCTCAGGCCGATCCAGCGGGCCGAGCTGATCAGAGCATCTGGCTGTCGCCTGCCGTAAATCAGCACGGGCGGTGCTGTGCGCGCGGCGATCGCAGCCGGGGATTCTGGTCCGAGGCCCAGGGCAAGCAGCAGGGGGCTGGGTTGAAACACGATCAAATGATCGAGACCAGTGAGGTCGGGGAGTTGGGTCGACTCGTGGAGGGATCGGCCGGTGAACGCCCCGGCCTGAACTCCCCAGGTCAGACGCACATCAGCGCCTTGGTGTTCGATGCCAAACGCGTTGAACTCGGCGGCTCGAAGGCCTTGGTTCGCCCCGGCCCGCGGCGGAGGCAACGGGGCGCCTAGATTCCGTAGGCGGGATCGAAACGGCTGGGCGAGACGGGGCAGGACGCGGTCGGCCAGGCGTTGGGCGGCGCGTTCGTCGCGGGCATGAAGGAGCAGACAACCGGCTTGCGGCTGGCCTCGTGCATCGAGCTGGAGGTAGCCCGAAAGGCCGCGAAGATTAGGCCAGAGTTCGACTTCGGGGACGACACCGGTGGCGAGTGCCAACGCGGCGAAACGGGCACGCGGGGAGGAGCTAGCCTCGGGTAGAAGCCCGGCAGCCAGGCCGGTCAGCAGGTCGATGGCGTCTGTGTCAAGTGTCAGGGAGAAGGCAAGCGGGGCGTCGGCCGGTAGCGCTGCGAGCCAGGCTGGGTCTAGAGCCGAGGAAGGTGTGCGACCGGAGCGCGTGGCCCGGATCTCGCAGGCCAGGGCGTCGGCTTCGAGGACGAGGCGGGCATCAATGACGGCCACCCCGGCCTCGCGAAGAGATCGGCCAAGGCGGGCCAGCGGGTCGAGGGTGGCGGAGGCGAGCTGTGCCGGCTCCAGGTGAAGAAGCAGCCCGGGCGGGCCGTTGAGCTTGGATGGGTCGGGGAGGAGTAAGGCACGCTCGAGGGCGTCGCGGCTGCTGGCAAATGCCAGCCGTGGTCCGGACCGCGCTGTCAGGATCCGTCCGTTGGGGTCGAGGCGATCGACGGGGATGCCCGAGGCCAGAGCCGGTTCAGCGGCTCCGTCGGTCAGAGCCATCGCCGTGGCCAGGGCTGCGTAGCTCCCGTCGTCGTCTGGAATCAGAAGGGACCAGACGAGGCTGCCCTCCGCAGAGGTTTCGAGTTGGAAGGTGGCGCCGTCCAGAATTGCCGCCTCTGGGATCATCTCCGGGTTGAGCGCGGCGATCAGGGCCTGAGCAGCCTTGGAGAGCAGGTCGGGGTTGGCCGTGGCCGCTCGCCAACGGGCCAACCACTCAGCCGGACTGGAAACTGGCGTCTGATCGAAGAGCGAGAGTATGCGGACCAACTGTTCGGCAGGCTGGGCTGCCACGATGCGGATGGCCGGCGGAGACTCGTCGATGCCCGGATGGCCCAGGAGCGCGGCCGCGACCAGAGTGAAGGTGGTCATGATTGAGGATGCTCCATCTGGAGAACGACGCGAGGAAAGCGTTCCCTGACTGAGCAAGTTCTAGTGAGCGCTTTGACGGGATTGCGGTCAGAATCGCTAGGCCGCCATCCGGGGTCGGGTCTTGGAAGGATAGGAGATCGGTTGCGAAGCGGGGAGAGGCCAGGGAGTCGAGGGGCCGTCCCCAAGCGCTCTAGAGGATCCCAGCCGGCGGTCCCAAGATGGAAGGGGGTCGTCGCCGTCACAGAATTTGGTGGCGGCGTTGAGCGAGGATGGGAGGCGTGAGATGCGAAGGCGGAGAGTGGTGGGCGGTGGGGCGGGCCCTTGCGAAGGGCGAACCGGTATGCCATAGTCCGAAGCAATCGGCGGCCGTTCGATCCGGGTTGGACCTGGATTTGAACGGCGCGGCGTCCGGTTCGTGTTTGTCTGCGACGCGGGAAACGATCCGCCTCCGAGGTCGGCGAGGGGCGAGGTGCCATGAGCGAGTGGCCGGGCTGGCTCTATGTGGCCTCGGTGTTGATTCCGTTGGGTGCCTTTGTTGTCGAGGCGTTGTTCGGTCGTTGGCTCAAGCGGTTCAACGCCTATCTCGCGACAGCCGCGATCGGGACCAGTTGCGTGCTCAGCCTGGTCGGGCTGGTCCTCTTCTTACCGCACTTTGGGACGACCCACGCCGGCGCTGAAGCCGCGAGCCATCATGCGGCGGAGCACCAGGCGGCCTCGGAGCATGGGGCCGGGCATGCCGAGCCGTACGCCTGGCGTGGGTCGGTGCCCTGGGTGGTGATTGGGCCGATGGGAGTCGGGCCGGAGATGCCGGGTCGGGCCGATCGTGGGCTGCCGCCGCTGGTCATTCCGTTGGGGATACACATCGACGGTCTGGCCGTCATCATGTTCGCGATGGTCAGCCTCGTGGCGACGCTGATCCACGTCTACTCGATGGAATACATGCGGGACGACCCGCGATATCCGCGGTTCTTTACCTACTTGTCTTTGTTCTGCTTCTCGATGCTGGGATTGGTGGCGTCGGCCAACGTGTTCATGGTGTTCATGTTCTGGGAACTGGTGGGGGTCTGTTCGTATCTGTTGATCGGGTTTTGGTACGAAGAGAAGAAGAACACGGATGCGGCCAACAAGGCATTCATCGTGAATCGCGTGGGCGATGTCGGCATGCTCGTGGGACTGGGGATCCTGTGGAGCGTGTTTGGGACCTTCACGATTGCCGATTTGAATCGAGCCTTGGCCGATTCGTCGCTCCGTGATGAGCAGCATCGTCTGACACGGGTGGTCGCCGGCGACGAGCTGACGCTTCAACTGAGCGAAACGAGCCTCGACGGGGACGAGCCGACGCCACGCCCGGTGCAGATCCCGTACGGGCTGTTGGTGATCGCCGGCCTGGGGATCTTTGCCGGCTGCGTCGGCAAAAGTGCTCAGTTTCCGCTCCATGTCTGGTTGCCGGACGCGATGGCGGGGCCGACGCCGGTCTCGGCTCTGATCCACGCGGCGACGATGGTGGCGGCGGGCGTGTATCTGGTTGGGCGGTTTTATCCGTTGTTCACCCATGAGGTCTTGCTCTACATCGCCTACACCGGCGGCATCACGCTGTTGATCGGGGCGACGATCGCCCTGGTGCAGACCGACTATAAGAAAGTCCTGGCGTATTCGACGGTGAGCCAGCTTGGATTCATGATGCTGGGCTTGGGAGTCGGCGGTTGGGCGGCTGGACTGTTCCACCTGATCACCCACGCCTTCTTCAAGGCCCTGCTGTTCTTAAGCGCCGGCTCGGTCTACCACAGCGTGCATACCTACGAGATGCCGGTCCTAGGGGGCTTGCGCTCCAAGATGCCTCGGACGGCGCTCTGTATGCTGATCGGGACCCTGGCGATTTCGGGGGTTCCGCTTCTGAGCGGGTTTTATTCCAAGGACGCGATCTTGGCCAGTTCCCTGGCCTTCGTGCGGGAGTATCCGGGGCAATTTCTGCTCTTTGTGGTGCCGGCCGTGGGCGCGGTGCTGACAGCGTTCTACATGTTTCGGATGTGGTTTCTGATCTTTGATGGCGACCCCCGAGGCGAAGCGGGCCAGGGCCATGCCGAGGTCCATACAGCCCACAGTGGCGTTGCGAGCGGCGTGGATGCCGAACCCGGAACCGCGGACTCGGGAGCCGCCGCGCATGGGGCTGACCATTCAGGCCACCACAATCCGGTCGAGCACGCCCACGAAAGCCCGCCGACGATGACCATCCCGCTGCTGATTTTGGCCGCGCTGTCGATCGTCGTTGGTTATCCCTTGAGCCTGCTGCCCCTCCCGGGACTTGGGGCGGAATGGACGACCCCGGTACTGGAGCGTGCGATTGAGTCGGCTGAGCCGCTGCCGGCTCTGGACGTCAGCGAGACAAAATGGTTGGCTCTGGCCGCGTCGATCGTGATCGCGGCGGTCGGGATCGGCGCTGCAGCAGGCTTCTATTCGCGGTGGCGCATCTTCGACCCCGCATCAGCACGGCGTGGGCTGGCACCACTTTATGAGTTCTTCACGCGTAAGTGGTATTTCGACGAGCTGTACGAGCTGGTTCTGGTGCGCCCGACGCTTGCCCTCGGTCGTTCGATTCGGGATTTCGATCTGCGGGTCATTGATGGCGTGGTCAACGGCATGGCCTGGGTGACGCGACGTGTGAGCGACCTCGGAGGGTTGTTCGACCGCTACGTCGTCGATGGAGCAGTACATGCCGTGGCGCTGGTGCTGGGTGGATTGGGGCTGGTGGTGCGGAGTCTTCAGACGGGCCAGGTTCGGGCTTATCTGGCCTTGCTGGCCTTGGCGGTGATCGGCCTATTTGTGGGGATGTACGCCTGGGTGCGGTAAGCGGGGTCAGACCACAATGAGCGACGACCTGATTCTAAGCCTGCTCTGGGTGGTTCCACTGGGTGGCTCGCTGCTTATCCTGGGGCTGCCGCGCGACGACCGCCTGGTGAAGAGCTTTGCGCTGGGCGTGAGCGTGCTGACCCTGGGACTGGCGATCTGGGTCTTTGGGTTGTATGTGGGCGGGGCCAACCCGCCGGCCGTCAGCGCACTTCGAGACCGGGCGGCGGCGAACCGGATCGCCGAGGCCGATCAAGTGGGCGGTGCCTGGCAGGTGACGGACGTCCCGGGTGACCTGGTGGTCCGGCATCCCTGGATCCCGCTTTTCAATATTGAGTATCTGCTTGGAGTCGACGGGATCAGTCTGAGCCTGCTGCTGCTGACCGGGCTGATCAGCGTGCTGGCCTGTCTGGCCTCGTGGACGATTGATAAACAGGTGAAGGGATACTTTTCTCTGTTTCTGTTGCTGCTGGCCAGCATGATGGGGGTCTTTTTGGCCCTGGATATGTTTTTATTTTTCGTCTTTTTTGAGGTGATGTTGCTGCCGATGTACTTTTTGATCGCCATCTGGGGGGGAGAGAATCGGGAGTATGCGGCGATCAAGTTTCTGTTGTACACGCTGTTCGGGTCGGCGCTGATTCTGGTCGGAATTCTGGTGCTTTACTTCTGGGGTGGGGATGCGACGGCCTCGGTGCGCGGTCAACCGTTTGCGGCCCACTCCTTTGACATGATGCACGTGGCCGAGGCAGCGAGTACGACGTCGTTCTACGGGGTGCCGGTGCAGACGGTGGTTTTCGGCCTGCTGCTGGCCGGTTTTCTAGTGAAGCTGCCGTCGTTCCCGTTTCACACCTGGTTGCCGGATGCCCATGTACAAGCGCCGACGCCGATCAGCATGATTCTGGCCGGTGTGCTGCTCAAGATCGGCGGATATGGCTTGGTGCGGTTGGCTTGGCCGCTGGCTCCGGCCGGAGCCTATGCCTGGAGCGGCTTCGTGGCGGCGCTAGGGGTCTTCAGCATCGTCTATGGCGCGCTGGCGGCGATGGCCCAGACCGACTTCAAGAAGTTGGTCGCCTACAGTTCGGTCAGTCACATGGGGTATGTGACTCTGGGGATGGCGGCGATGGGGTTGTTTGGGCGGGATGGGTCGATCGATCCCCGTTACTATGCGTATGGCGTGAATGGCGCGCTCTATATGATGCTGGCCCATGGGATCACCTCAGCCGGGATGTTCTTCTTGGTGGGGGTGATTTACGACCGGGCGCACACGCGCGACCTGGCCAAGCTCGGTGGGCTGTGGAACGTGATGCCGATTTATGGGGCGATCGGGCTGGTGATCTTCTTCGGGTCGATGGGGTTGCCGGGGCTGTGCGGGTTCATTGCGGAGGTGTTTGTCGTCTTGTCGGCGTTTCATTTCAATCGCCTGCTGGCGGTGGTGGCGGCCCTGGCGGTTGTGTTGACGGCTGGGTATATCCTCTGGACGATTCAGCGGGTGTGGCTGGGGCGCAACGATCACTGGAAGGGGCTGCCGGACATGGATCGCCGGGAGCTGGTGATCGCTGCGCCGCTGGTGGTCTTGACGGTGGTGATGGGGATCTTTCCGCAGGCGATTTTGTCCTGGGCCAGTCCGTCGGTAGAGCGGATGGTGACGGATGTGGCCAACGCGCCGACGGTGCGGGCGGTGGAGGTTGCCGACCAGGCGGTGGCGGCAGAGCAGGGGCCGGCGGCGGAGCCGGATGGGTGGGTTGAGCTTGCCGAAACGGCGAGCCGACGATAGGCTTCGTCGGCCTTCGGGCTTTCGCGGCCGAGGCTGCGAGGCTTGGGGTGGTCGGTCGTCTGAGCAACGTCGCATGGCATCGGGTGGACGGCTGGATGGCCCCGGGTGACTCGGGACCCGAGGGGAAGTACGGGCTTGGGTCGGTTTGCCCCACGCGCTCTCAATCGGGCCAGGGATTCGGTCCGGCTCAGAAGGCGAGGTGGCAGAAGGGTCGGGCCCGAGGGGCATGAGGACGGTCGATGGGTCTTGGGAGTTGACGATCCCGAGCCAGGGAGGGTGCCATGCGGGGCCGGTCAGGGATGGCCGTTCTGGCGATATGGCTCGGCGTTGCCTCAGCGGCGGCGCTGGGGCAGAGTCAAAGCGGTCCGCGGATGAGCGTCACGAACCGGGTCAACCTTCAGCTCCAGATCAGTGGACTCGGGCGTGAGGGCTGTGAGATCGAGGTGGTCCCGGGGCATCCCGGCTGCCGGTTCGAGTCGGTGCGTCGGACGGTGGAGTCGGTCGGGGTGGGAGCGGTGGTGCGGCTGGACACCATCCCGATCGAGGCGACCAGCACGGGCGCTGATCGCGATTGCTCGTTCAAGATCACGATCCGGGAGCCGGGTCAGCCGCCGCGGACCTTCTTGCGGGGGCTTCGACTATCGGGTGGCGGCGGAGCCAGGCCCCAGACGCTGCGGTGTTATCTGAGCACTGCGTCACTGGCTGCGCGGGATGCGGAAGCCCGGCGCAGTCGCTGATCCTTTCCGCGGAGGTTTGAGAGGCACCGCGTTCCGGGGTGGACCCCACGTGGGAGGAATGCGGTGTCGAAGGCAGGCGGGGCGTCAACAAAAAGGCCGCCGGGTGGTTGCCCCGGCGGCCCTTGACTTTGCAAGCACTTTACGCAGCCGACTCGAGCAACGCTGCGCTCAAGCGATCATTGACGGTCCAGGTTGCCCTTCTGGGACTTGTCGAGCGACCAGCCAGCGAAGAACTCGGACGGGGGTAGTTCGACTTCGGCGTCCTGGTAGCCGATGATCCCCTGACCGGTGAATTTCAAGGGGTCGAAACCGGGGTTGAGGAAGCCATCGCCGTTCCGGTCGGTGAAGACCTTGACGCTCGAATCGGCCATCAGAATGTTGATCGTCGCAGTACCCTTGCCGCCGCCGTGGACGGCCTGGAAGTCGCGGGTGTCCTGAAGGGTCGAATTCCAGGTGGCCAACCACCCATTCGGGCCTTGGAAGGGCGTACCGACGGGGAAGACCGGATGGAGCATGGTGGAGTTAAGCACCGGGCCGTCGCACATCGTCTCCGCGAGCCGTTCGCCGGCCTCGATGTCGCCCAGACGCTGCTGAAGCACGGCTTCGACGACGTCGCCGGGCGAGGCGTCGCCGAGGAGGGCGATATTGCTGGTCGGTTGAAGACCCGCGTCGCTCCGACGCCGGTTGAGCGGTCCGACAGTGTTGATCCGCTCCTTCACCGAGCTCTTGCAGCCCGGGATCTGGGGGCTCAGGTTGCCATTGGCGTCGAGCTTGACCGCCGAGCGGGAGAGGAACCAGCTCGACGAGTAGTTCGTGTTGTAGTTCTTCTTAATGACCTCTTCCTCGATGAGCTTGCGCCGGGCTTCGGAGCCGGGAGCATAGGTCGTGGGATCGTTGACGATCAGCCAGCACGGTCCGACCGTGACGCTTCCGTCCGGATTTTGATAGGGCGGACGGCCAGCGATGTTGATTCCGCAGATCACCCCGTCCGATGAGGCGGTCAGACCCAGCAGGTCGCCAACTTTCTCATTCGACTTGAGGTTGTTGGTCGGGCAGAGCATCTTGCCGACCGGGATGCCCTGGTTGACCAGGTCTGCCACCCAGCCAACCTCGGTCATGGCACCGTCTCGCCTCCAGTCCCAGGCGCCCGAACAAAAGTAACCGCCATTGTTGTCGGCGTAGACATTCATACCGACGCCAAACTGACGAAGATTGTTTTTGCAGGCCACGTTGCGACCGGCCTCTCGGGCGGCAGCGATCGCCGGCAGCAGCAGTGCGACCAGAACGCCGATGATCGCGATGACCACCAGCAGCTCGATCAAGGTGAACGCCCGGGGGCGGAACTGCTTTTGACGCATTCTCGAAGATCCTCAAACGCTCAAGGTCAGACTGGCACAATTGGAATCGGGTCCCAAACCGTGGGTACCCGATCCGCCAGGAACCAATGAGGGCACAAACACGTTAAAAGGGCTGAATGTTACCGGAGTGTAGAGACTGTGAAAACTGTGTGAGTAAGCCCAGGACCGGAGTTTAAAGTCTTAGAGTTGCGAAGACTATTCTGGCAGGAACGGCTCCGACGGCTCGGACTTGGGATCGAACTGGGTCGATGTTTTGGCTCGGGTGCCGGGTCCAAGGAACATCGGCTAGCGAACGATCGTCTGGGAGCGTTGCTCGCGGAGCATGCGGCTGAGGTCGAGGTACCACTCACCGTTGGGGTCGAGTTTCCAGTGCAGCAGTACCTCGTAATTGACCGTTGAGCCGGGCGTTGGCTGCCCGTCGCCGTTCGATTGGCCCATCGGATCCGGGGTGATTGACGCGGGGAGAGTGTTTTGGACCGGATAGCGATATTGGGCGAGGAAACCGGCTGTTTTGGTTTGTTCGCTCAGATAGAGCCGAGTCGTGCCGCGAATCACCGGAGGGCGAGGCGAGGCATTCCAGGCCGCGGGCCGTTGCTTGACCACCCACTCCGCGACCGAGCGACGCGCCGCCGGGTCCGCCAAGGCGGACAATGTTCGGAGGTCGGCTTCCAGGAAAGCTTCCGTGGCCACCTCCGCGCGTTCGGAGAGGAGCGATGGCAGGGCCGGTCCGCGGTGGATCAGACTCCAGACGACGGCGACGGTCGCCAGCAGAAGCACACCCAGCGTCAGAAAGAACCAACGATGCGTCACCAGATATCGCCACAGCGCCTCGGACTTCTCGTAATCGGCCGACGACATCGGTCGAGCCGGAGTCGGAGGGTGATCGGACGAGCTTGCCCAGAGGCCACGACGGACGACTCGATACTGGCCCGTCTCGGAGACGACGAACTCCGTCTTGCACGACGGGCATTCGAAGATTTGATTCGCCTCCCGCCAAATCGTGGGCACCTCGGCAGCGCACTTTGGGCAGTTGAGGCGGATGGGCATGCGCGGTTCAGTGGCAAAACTTCATGGAGCGGAACCAGTGAAGATTAGGGAGTCTCGAAGTAGACGCGATGAAGATTGCTTGTCAATTCGTTGGAGGACCGCTCTGTCCCCCTGATTGGCGAATCGGAACGGCCGTGGCCTTGTGCGGGAGCCGAAGGTGCTCCTAGTCCTCGGGATCGGGCAGTAGCTCGTCGTCGGATGGGGGGGCGACCGGTGAGCTGGAGCGAGCCGCAACCAGGTCGAGCCGCGCGGTTGAGCCTCGAGAACCGAGCAGGCGGACGTTGCCTTGGCCCACCACGGCTTCCAGGTCGGGCAGGAGTTGGTCGTCGTGCCGGATTCGCAGCGCCGCTCCGACCCGGATCAAAGCCCGGCGATAGCCGGGCAGTCCGGTCACTTCCAAATACAGGTCAAGATTTCCCGGGTGGGACCGGACGGCGCGCTGGAGCCGCTCGAGCTGGGCGAATTCATGAACACCCTTGCGTAGGGTCACGACGACACCGCGGGTCAGCTCGGCCGCGGCGCGTTCGAGGGGGATGACCTTGGTGACCACCAGTTCGGCCGGCTCGCGGACGCGGTTCATCGTGCCGCGGAGGAAGACGATGGCGTCGTCGCACAGCTCGGACTCGAATTTGGCGAATTCCTCGGGCCAGAGCATCGCGGCCACCGATCCGGTCAGATCCTCGAAGCTGAACTTGGCCATGCGGGTCAGGCCCGATCGGCTCTTGGAGACGTTGCGGATGGTTAACCCACCAACCATGCCTCCGACGGTCACCTCGACGCGCTCGGGCAGTTCGGCCAGATCAGCGATTCGGTGGGTCGAGAACGCCGCCAGCAGGGAGGCGTGGCGTGTCAGAGGATGGGCCGACATGTAAAAGCCGAGAGCCTTCTTCTCGTCGGCCAACCGTTCGGCCTCGGGTTGGGGGGGCAGGTCGGGCAGCGCCATGTCGTGGCCACCCGAGTCGAAGGTTTCCGGGGTGTCGAACAGGCTGAGCTGTCCGCGGCGCCGGTCTCCCTGTCGGGTCTGACCTTCCTGGACGACGCGGGGCAAGATCGCCAAGAGCTGGTTGCGGCGGGCACCGAGCGAATCGAACGCCCCGGCCTTGATCAGGGTCTCGATGCAGGCCTGCGAACAATGGCGGGCAGAGACTCGGTCGGTGAAGTCGAGCAGGCTGCGGAACGGTCCGCCGGCGGATCGAGCCCGGAGAAGCTCCTCGACGGCCTTGAGTCCCACTCCCTTGATGGCCCCGAGACCGAAGCGGATGCGGTTCGGACCCTCGGGTATGAATTCCAGCTCGCTCGAGTTGACGTCGGGGGGGAGCAACTCGATGCCCATGCGGCGGCAATCCTCGACGTGCTCGACGAAGTACTTTTCGCGTTCCGCTCCGTCCATTTCGCTGGAGAGCAGGGCGGCCATGAATTCGGTCGGATAATGGGCTTTGAGAAAGGCCGTCTGGTAGGCGAGCAAGGCGTAGGCTGTGGCGTGCGACTTGTTGAAACCGTAGCCGCCGAAGAATTCGATCAGATCGAAGATGCGGGTGGCCTTCTCCCGCTCGAGACCGCGTTCGACGGCTCCTTCGATAAACTGCTTGCGACCCTGCGCGATCACGTCCGCCTTCTTCTTGGAGATCGCTTTGATGGTGGCGTAGGCCTGCGAGAGTTCGATCCCGCCGAGGCGGTTGAGAATCCGCATGACCTGTTCCTGGTAGACCATCACGCCGTAGGTTTCCTCGAGGACCTCGCGCATCACAGTGTGCTCGTAAATGGGCTGCTCGCGGCCGTGCTTACGATTGACGTAGGCATCGACCATGCCGCCGTTGAGCGGTCCCGGGCGGTAGAGCGCCAGCAGGGCGATCAGATCCTGAAAGCGGTCGGGCTTCATCTTGACCAGCAGGTCGCGGATGCCGGCGCCGTCGAGTTGGAAGACGCCCTTGGCGTCGCCGCGTTGCAGAAGCTCGAAGGTGGCCGGGTCGTCCAGTGGGATGGCGGCCAGATCGAGGGGCTTGCCGGTTGACTTGGCGACCAGGCGCTCGGCGGCGGCCAGACTGGTCAGGTTGCGGAGGCCGAGGAAGTCCATCTTGAGCAGGCCCGCCCGCTCGACATCGCCCATCTCCCACTGGGTCGAGACGACCTCTTTGTCCTTGTCCTTATTGGGGAATTTCTGCAGCGGGACGAGCGAATCGAGCGGACGATCCGCGATCACGACGCCCGCCGCGTGTGTGCTCACGTTGCGGACGGTCCCCTCCAGGGCACGGGCTAGGTCCATCAGCCGTTGGATCTCGGGATCATCGGCAACCAGGCGACGCAACTGCGGCTCCTCCTGAAGCGCTTCATCGAGCGTGATATTGAGCCGCTGCGGGATCAGCCGGGTGACCTGATCGACGCGGGCTAGAGGGATGTTCAAGGCTCGGCCGACGTCCTTCAGCGCAGCCTTGGCGCCGAGGGTGCCAAATGTGCCGATCTGGGCCACGTTCGCTTCCCCATACTTGGAGCGAACATACTCGATGACCTGGTAGCGGCCCTGCTTACACAGGTCGATATCGATATCGGGCGCCTCGTTGCGGTTGGGATCGAGAAACCGTTCAAACAGCAAGTCGTATTGGAGCGGATCGACATGGCTCAGGTAGAGCAGATAGCTCACCAACGCCCCGCAGGCCGAACCGCGGGCCGAGCTGGGAATCCCGTGTTCGCGCGCAAACCGGACGAAATCCCAGACGATCAGAAAATACGACGCAAACCCCATGCGGTTGATGACGGCCAATTCGTGCTCGAGCCGCGGCAGCGCCTCGGCAGGCGGGCGTTCGCCATAGCGCTCGCGGAGCCCGGTCAGGCAGAGCGTTCTCAGATAGTCCTCGGCCGTCACCCCTTCGGGAGTCTGAAACGAAGGGAAGAGGCGCTTGCCCAGTTCGAGGCTGGAGTAGTTGTCCTCAACCCGATCGGCGATCCCGGCCGAAGCGGCCAGCGCTTCTTCGTAGCCGGGAAACGCCTCGTACATCTCATCCGCGGTCCGGACATGAAACTGGTCGTTCTCGAACCGCAGCCGATTCGGGTCGTCGATCGTCTTGCCGGTGCTGATGCAGAGCAAGATGTCGTGGGGTGAGGCGTCCTCTCGGTTAAGGTAATGGGCGTCGCTGGTGGCCACCAACGGCATGCCCATGCGACGCGCCAGATCGACCGCTAATTCCTGGCACTGACGCTGGATGGCGACCCCGTTGTTCTGAATTTCAATGTAAAAATTCTCCGGTCCGAAAACCCGGGCGAACCAGGCCGCCAGCTCCTCCGCCTTGGTGCGTTGACCGCGGAGCAGCAGATCCGAAAACTCAGAAGCCGCACAGCCCGACAGGCAAATCAGACCTTCGGCATGGTTTTCAAGGATCTGCTTGTCGATCCGCGGACGGTAGTAAAATCCCTCGAGGAACGCCTTCGACGAGAGCCGCATCAGGTTGCGGAATCCCTCGCCGGTTCGGGCCAGGAGCGTCAGATGAAACGCATACTCCTGCCCAGACCGTCCACCACCGCTCCGATCCCAGCGGTGCCCCGGCGCCACATACGCCTCGATTCCGACGATCGGCTTGATCCCGGCGGCTTTGGCCTCGCGCAGGAATTCCATGGCACCGTAGAGGTTGCCGTGGTCGGTGATCGCCAGGGCGGGCATGCCCGCTGCGCGTACCTTGGCGACGAGCTGGGGAATCTTGCTCGCGCCGTCGAGCAGGCTGTAGTGAGTGTGGCAGTGGAGGTGAACGAAGGGGCGAGACGAACCGGCCATGGAGACTCCCGGAACCAGAACCGTGGGGATTCACCGGAGTCTACCTTAGCCGTCTCGGCTCGCTCCAGCCGCGGCGGCGTATCGAGGCAGGCCACACCGCCCGAAATACCAGTCGCGCTTGAAACAAGGCCTGGGCCGACTTAGCCGGCGACAGCGGCCAGCTCGTTCAGCGTGATCGTCTCGGCGGCCTTTTCGGGCTCGGATCCAGGCACCGGTCCGGTCTCGAGGCCCTGAACGACGGCCCCGAGCTGAAGAGCCAGCAGCCGATCGGCCGCCGTCTGACCGCGCAGCAGGGCCAGAAACGCGTCCGTGCCCAGAAGAACAGCCTTAGGCTTGCAATGGATCGTCAAGATGTAGCGGACGTCCGGCGATTCGAGATTCTCCAGAACTTTGGGAAGGTCTCGGTGAAGCTCCCGACTGCCAATAAAGCGCACGGATGACTGGGACATGTCAGGTCTCTCAGAGAAGAAAACCGGCCGCGAACGGGCCACCATTGGGTCGAAGCGACCCGGAGAAATGCTCAACAAGAAATTAACGCTGGAGCCGGAACGCGTCAATGGTGGTCGTTCGTCGGAATGGAGATCAGGGCCGCCAGCGTGCGGCTGCATTGCTGGGGGGCGTTGAGCCGCGTCAGCCGTCGGTTTGCGCGAGGGGTTGGGCGCTGGAGCCGGGATGAACGAGCTGAACGATCGAAAGAGGGGTGCCAACGCCAGTCTCGGCGTCGAGCCGCGGATGCGGGCGCGCAGATTTGGCGGGCGTGCCGCGGATGGGCAGGTGGGGATTGTTGGAGATCGCTCGGGGTGGGACGTCCGCTGGCGTCTGTTAGGGCTGGGACTCGGGGGCGATCGGGGGGTTTTCCGCCTCGGGGATCGGCTCGCCGGCATCGGCCAGGGCCGCGCGGGCCGCGGCCAGGATTTCGGCTAGATAGGGGAAGCGGCCGTAGTCGGTGAGCACTTGCCGGAGCAGGCGGATGCTCATTTCGCGTTTCTGGTTGGCTTCGTCCTCGGAGATCGCGGCGGCGGCTTCGGCCTCGGACTGTTTAGCGCGGCTGAGCAACGTGGTTGCCTCGGTTCGGTGGCGTTCAATGCGTTGCTGCGCCTCGGTGGCGTGGGCTGCGGCCAGAAGAGCCCAGCCGCGGGCATCGGGGTCGGTGTCGGCCTGGAACTGGGCGGCGGCCTCTTTCCATTGACGGACGGCCTGATCGTCCAAGCCAGACTCGGTGGCGGCCTCAGCGACCTTGGCGACGCGGAGGTAAAGCTCCTCCAGATCATTACGGGGGTCGAGGCGGCCTCGGAGCAGGCGCTGAGCGCGGGTTCGGGTCCGGGTCAGCAGGACTTTGTCGCGGAAGGCCTGGACCTCGTCGCGGTAGGCGTGTTCGGGGAATCGGCGGTCGAGTTCGCGGAGGTAGAGCCGTTCGGCGTCGTCCCAACGAGCGGGGTCGTCGGTGGCCATCAGGGGCCGGGCCCGTTCAACCAGTTGCTCGGCGCTGGGAGGCCAGGCGAGCCAGACGATCAGCGCGAGGACCGCGACCAGGCCGCCGGCCAGCCCCAAGGTGCCCAGGGACAGTGGGCGTCGCTCGGCGGGTTTTCGCTTCTTCTTGCGTTTCTTCTTTATGACCGTGGGGCTTCCGGCGGTCGCCTCGAACGAGGGCAGAGCCGGGCGTGGGCCAGGCGTGGCTGGGGAACTGGTCAGGGTGGAAGCGTTGGCCAGTGACGCCGGCGTGTCCGAATCCGTCAGCAGGGTGGGCTGAACTTCGTCGGCCACGTAGGGCGGCCCGAACACCATCTTGATCGGTTCGCCTCGGCGGAGCTGGTCCTCGATCGACTTGAGCGTCTGGGCGACCGCCTGGGCATCCCACGGCCGTTCGGTGACCGATTTGGCCATCAGCGAGACGACCAGATCATCGAGCGCGCGGGGAATGCGCGGCATCTTTTCGCTGGGTCGCGGCGGCGGCGCATTGAGGTGGGCATTCATCAGAGCAATGGTCCCGGAGCCTTGAAAAGGCGGCTTCCCGGTGAGCATCTGATAGAGCACGCAGCCCAGCGCATAAAGGTCTGTCTTGTGCGTGATCTCACGGTGGCCACGAATCTGCTCCGGCGCCATGTAGGCGGCGGTTCCGAGGGTGCGATTGGTGGCGGTCAGCGCCGTGGCGTCCAGATCCTTGGCAATGCCGAAGTCGGTCAGCTTGACCTGCCCGCTCGAGGTGATCATCAAGTTGGACGGTTTGAGGTCCCGGTGCACGACGCCTCGCTCGTGGGCGTACTGCAGCGCCTCGCAGATCTGGATGCCGTAGCGAATCACGTCAACCCAGTCGATGATCTCCTCTCGGAGCAGGATGGCCTCCAGTGTCCGGCCGTCGATAAACTCCATGCCGATGTATGGGGTCCCCTTGGAACGCCCATACGCCAGCAGCCGGACGATGTTGGGGTGGCGGAACTGCTTGAGGATCTCGGCCTCGCGATCGAACCGCTGATCCGCATTGCCGCGTCCGAGCTGGCCGAGGTGGATGACTTTGACGGCGGCCGGCTGGTTGGTCTTTAGATAAGTGGCGCGATACACAACGCCCATGGCACCGGCGCCGAGTTCGCCTTCGATTCGGAACGAGCCGAGTTGCTGGCCGACGAGGGTTTCGCTCATAGGGTCCGCAGCGACAGGCCGAAGGGTCCGCCGGCGGTCGGTCGGCGATCGGGTGTGCCGGCGGATTGAACGTATCATACGTCTCCGAGCGGCCCTCCGCCCACGGTCGACCCGGCCGTTCGGGCCCGTTTTTTAACTTCGCCGGCCGGGGATTCACGTCCAGCCGGCGAAACCCCCGCAAGAATCGGTCGGTGGTCCTAGCGGGGCATCGAGCACGAGAGGCCCCCGGCGGCGGGCAGATAACTGTAGCGGACGTAGTCGACCACCATCCGGTCGGCATTGAATCGCCAGCCGAGACTGCGCATCGCGGCCTTCTGGCGATCGATCCAAGCGCGGGGCAGGTCTTCGGCATCGCGCTCGTAGTAGAGCGGGATGACTTGATGGAACAAGACGTCGAGCAGGTCGCGATGGTCGCGTTCGTCCTGGACGGCCGGTGAGGCGTGAGTCCGGCCTTGCCCGATCGCAAATCCGTTTGATCCGTCGTACGCCTCGGCCCACCAGCCGTCGAGGATCGAAAGGTTCAGCCCTCCGTTGAGCAGGACCTTCTGCCCAGACGTCCCACTGGCTTCCTGGGGGCGGCGTGGATTGTTGAGCCAAAGGTCGACGCCCTGAACCAGGTGGCGTGCCACATTCATGTCGTAGTCTTCGACGAAGACGATGCGCCCCGTAAACCGCGGGTCGCGCGTGACCTGGATGATGTTGTGGATCAATTCCTTGCCGAAGCGATCTTCTGGGTGGGCTTTGCCGGCGAAGATGAACTGGATCGGGCGGTTGGCCAGGAGCAGCTCGGCCAGGCGCTCCGGCTCGCGGAGCACCAGATTGGCCCGCTTGTAGGTGGCGAACCGCCGCGCGAACCCCACGGTCAGAACATTGAGGTCCAGCACCCGCGCGGCGGCGGCCAGAGCGGCGTCGTCCTCACCGCGGCGGCGGGCCTGAATCACCAGGCGGCGGCGCACGAAGTCGATCAGCCGCGCCTTGAGGACCTGACGAGTTTCCCAAAGCTCGCCGTCGGGGATCCGTTCAATGTTGAGCCAGGTCTCGGGATGGCGTTGCCGGCTCGGCCAGTCAGCGCCCAAATAGCGATCGTACAGCTCGGCCATCTGGGGAGCCAGCCAACTGGGCACGTGAACCCCATTCGTGATATGGCCGATCGGGACCTCTTCCTCGGTCTTCGACGGATAAAGCGGCTGCCACATCCGCCGCGAGACCGATCCATGCAGCGCGCTGACGCCGTTGGCGTGGCGCGAAAGCTTGAGCGCGAGCACCGTCATGCAAAACGGCTCGTTGTGATCTTGCGGATAGACGCGGCCCAAGCCCATGAAGTCGTCGTGCGAGAGGTGGAGCGCTTCGCGGAGCATGCCCAGGTGCTGTTCGACCAATTCGGCCGGGAACCGGTCGTGTCCAGCGGCGACCGGCGTATGAGTGGTAAAAACACTCATCGCCGCGATATCCCGAACGGTTTCGCCAAACGAAGTCCCTTCCGCCTCCATCTCCGAGCGGATCATTTCGAGAACCGCGAAGGCGCTATGACCTTCGTTCATATGAATGACCGAGGGATGGTAGCCGAGAGCGTGCAGAGCACGCACGCCGCCGACGCCGAGCAGCAATTCCTGGCGGATTCGGACCTGGGCATCGCCGCCGTAGAGTCGGGCGGTCAGGGCGCGGTCCGAGTCGCTGTTCTCGGGGACGTTCGAATCGAGCAGATAGAGCGTAGTGCGGCCGACAGCGACTTTCCAAATCCGGGCGTGGAGTGTGCCGACCCGCGTGTCGATCGAGATCCGCAGCGGCTGACCGTCCGGTCCGATGGTCTCGGCGATCGGGAGCAGGTCGGGGTTGGCCGGCAGGTAGGTCTCCTGTTGCCAGCCTTGGGAGTCGATCCACTGCCGAAAGTAGCCCTGGTCGTAGAGCAGCCCGACACCGACCAAAGGGATGCCCAGGTCGCTAGCGCTTTTGAGGTGGTCGCCGGCCAGCACGCCCAGGCCGCCCGAGTAGATGGGCAGGCTCTCGTGGAGGCCAAACTCCATGGAGAAATAGGCGACCGGGCGGCTGCGGAGGGTGGTGGCGTGGACCGCACCCCAGGATTCGTCGTTGCGGAGATAATCGGTCAGGCGGCGAAACGCGCTATCGACACGGAATTCGAGGGCGGCCTCGTCGGCACGTCGAGCGAGCTGTTCGGGAGTGATCTTCTTGAGGACCTCGATCGGATTGTGGTCGGTGGCGCGCCACAGGGCCGGATCGAGGTCACGGAAGATGTTGATGACGTTGGGTTGCCAGGTCCACCAGAGGTTGCGCGCCAGCTTACGAAGACGCGTGGCGAGCTGGTCTTGTCCTGCCATGAAACGACCCTTCGGATGGTGTAGTCCGCGGTGCGTGATGGGCAACTGAGGCGCGGCGATCGAACGTGTCCGCCTCGGGCGGAGTCCGCGCGTCAGGACCGGCGGGGCCGGAGGAGCCGGCCAGTTGCCAGGGTTAGCATAGTACTTCAGGGACGAAATGCCACGCCAGTTTCGAGTCCGACCGGCGGCGCTGGGGCCAGGACTTCGATCGGAGGGTTTCGAACCCGGGGGGTTGTCCTTGGGATCGAGCCCGTCTTAGGCTCTAGCGATCCGCCCCAGTTCCCGGCATCGCGAGCCGAACCGTGGCCGACCGCTACTACGCCGCCTGTTGCCAGATCGACTTGCCTTGCCCGCGGAGCCGGGAGGAGCTGCCCGATCGGGTTGGGACCCTGATCCGGATGATCGACCACGCTGTCGTCGGGTATCGCCCGTTCTTCGACGTGCGGCTGGTCGTCTTCCCCGAATTTGCGCATGCCGCCCCGATCTACCCGTCGCTCGAGGAGCTTCGCGATCGGCTGGCCGTCGTTCTGCCCAATGAGGAGACAGACCGTTACGTCCGCAAGGCCCGCGAACTCGGCATCTACATTCAGACCGGGACCTTCCTGGAGACCGACCCGCGCTGGCCAGACGTCGTCTTCAATACCACATGTTTGATCGGACCGGACGGCTTGCTTGCCAAATACCGCAAAGTCAACCCGTGGCTGCCTTGGGAGCTGCATGCCAGCCCTCACGACTTGCTCTCCCGCGGGTATGACGAGCCGTTGTTCCCGGTCGTCGAGACAGAAATTGGGCGGCTGGGTGTGGCCATTTGCTACGACTGGCTGTTCCCGGAGGCGATTCGGGCGCTAGCGCTCGGAGGGGCGGAGGTGCTGATCCGCGTCTCGGCCTACATGGACCCCTGGGGTTCAACGCCCCCGATGGATTGGTGGACACTGTTCAACCGAGCGCGTGCGGCCGAAAACGTCGCGCATGTGGTCGCCTGCAACCAGGGGGCGAGTCTAGCGAATTATCCACCGTTTTCCTGGCCGGGGGGGAGCATGATCGTCGATTTCGACGGCCGTGTTCTGGCTCAGGCCGATCCGGGCTCGGGCGAGAAGATTGTGGTTGGTCCAGTCGATCTGGCGGCCCAGCGTGCCGAGCGTCAGCGGCGGAGTGGGCATAATCTGCTGGGTCACATCCGCTCCGAGGCGTATCAACGCCTCTACCAGCAGACGATCTTTCCGGGTGGCGGAAAGGCCTCGGGATAAGAATACGTCTTCCGCCGCGAATGCCTCCCAGGAGGTGACGCCATGAACCGGCCCGATGATGTGATCGAGCCGTCCGAGAAGGGCCCCAGTCCAATCGCGCGAGGACGCGTCTGGGCGGTTCGGGCGGGGCTGATCGGTCTGATGCTCGGAGCCTTGCTGATTCTCGGAACGATTGTCGAGTTTGCGCTCCATTTCGGGGATTTCCACGACTTCGAGGCGCGCGGCCAGCGGCTGGCCTTGCAGTTCGTCGCCGGGTTTGTGCTGATCGTGGCCGGTCAGCTCTCGGTCTGGCTGGGCGGAACGGGGCTAGCTAGCGCCTTGTGGCATCTCGATCCCCAGCGCGTTGCGGGGCCGCTGTCTGGGTGGGCGCGGCTCTCGGGTCGACTGACTGACGAGGCGTTTTCACAGATGAAAACCGTCCGGGAAACCTTCAAGAACGCCTCCCTGGACGCGGACGTCCCCACCGAACCGGTTACTCTGGTGCGGTGCCGTTCTTGCCAATCGCTCAACGACGAGACTGACCAATTCTGCGGTAAGTGCGGCGCTCGGATGTGAACGCCCCACCCCGCGCGCAGACCAAGCGATCGGCTCCCCTTCGGAGCCGCTCGCGTTGGTCGCCACCGCTTGAGTCTGCCTATACTTAGGTGGGATTCCCGAGACAGCGGGAAGGCGAGTTCCACCCTTTCGCCCACCATCGGCCCGCGAGGAGATTCGGCATGTCGGGTCCACGGATTCGAGGTCTCGTCGTGCTCTCGGCATGGCTCGGACTCTGGGTTCCGGGATGTGGTCGATCGAATCCCGACGATGTGCCCGCGGAGAGCCGCGGCGTCGTCCCACCGATCAGCGGCCGGACCAGCGGGCTGCCCACCGACCCCAACCAACTGGCGGCCTTCACCGAGGCCCATCATCGGGGCCTGGGCCACATGGAGCGGTACGAGTACGGCAAGGCGGCCGAGGCGTTCCGCGAGGCGCTGAAGCTCGCGCCCGATCTGGCGGCTGCGAAGGTCAACCTCGCCATCGCCCTGTTGAATGACACCGGGACGCGATCCGAGGAGTCGAAGCAGGGCCGCGATGGCACGGCCGTGCCAGCGAATTTCGACGAGGCGCTGCGGCTGCTCGACGAGGTGATCGCCGCGGAGCCGACCCACCTGCCGGCGCGATACTGCCGGGGGCTGATCCTCGAATACATCGGGGAAACCGACAAGGCGCATCAGGATTTCGCAGCGGTCGTCGAGGGCGATCCGTCCGATGCCAACGCCTGGCTCAAGTTTGGCATGACCCTGCCCAACCCGGAGCGGCCAGGGTTCCCAGCCAGTCTCGAATCGGCCGAAAAACTAGTCGAGATCTACGAGAAGGCTCTGCGACGCAACCCCAACCTCGTCCTCGCCTTGTTCAAGCTCCAGGAGGCCTACAACTGGGTAGCCGTGACGCGGCGGGATGCGGAGGCCCGCGCTAAGCGTGAGGCGCTCAACAAGCTCTGGCTGCAACTCGATCCTCAGAATTCGCCAACAGCATCCGGCGACCCGAGCAAGGTTGCCTACGGCGAAACCGGCAAGTACGCGACGATCATCGATCCGTTTGGGACTCAGACCCGGCGCGCCTCCGACGTCCGACCGCCGCGGTTCGAGCCGCCGTCTCCGATTCGGGTCACTCTCGGCACAGGAGAGCGCTGGGCCGTTCAGGCCGACTTCGAGGCCGAACCTTGGGCCGCGCTCGGCCGGGCCCGCCAGCGGTTTGGGACAGCCGTGGTCCACTTCGATCTGGATGGTGATGGCAGGCTTGATTTGTTTCTGGCAGCCGCGGTCAAGGGTGAGCAGGGAATCCGCGACGTCCTGCTGCGCAACCTGGGAGACGGGTCGTTTGAGGATGTCACGGCCGCCTATGGTCTGCCGCTCGATCACGCGAGCCTGGGTGTGGCGGCCGCGGACTTTGACGCCGACGGACGGATCGACTTGACCTTGACCGGCCTCGACGGCGTTCGGCTCTATCGCAACGAAGGCCAGCGGATGTCCGACCTCTCCGAGGCTCTCGGCCCGGAACGGCACGAGGTCGTCGCCTTGACGGCACGCTGGCTCGACCTGGACCAGGATGGCGACCTGGATCTGTTCGTCGTGGCTTATTGTGCGGCCGAGGACGCCGCGCGGGCCTTCGGCGACATGCCGCCGGCCGGAGCGGCCAATCAGGCGTATCGCAACGACGGCGTTCCCCCCAGGATCGAGAACCTGACCGCGCAGAACTACACGCCTGCGGCGACGGCCCCCGACGACCTCGGAGTCACCAGCGGACTGTCGATCGCGCTGACGCCCTGGACCGGGGTTGAGGCACTCGGCGATGGACAGCGTCGGCACACGGGTGTTGCCTTCGCCGACTTCGACGAGGATCGCGACCTCGACCTGATCGTCACCGCCGATGACGCGCCGCCCAGCTTCATTCGCAACGACCGACTGGGGCGATTCGAAAGCCGGCCGCTGAACGACCTGGCGCTCGAAGGCCCGATCAACGGACCGTTGGTGGCCGACCTGGATAAGGATGGGAGGGCCGACCTGGTTCTGGTGACGCCCGAGGGCCGCTTGACTGCCTGGCGCAATGCCCGGAGACCCAGCGCCGACGGCCCGGCGGATTTCGCCTTCGAATCCTGGCCGATGGACGCGCGGACCTGGCGGGCTGGCCTTGCCGCCGACGTCGATCTCGATTCCTTCACCGATCTGCTGGGGCTGCCCCGGCGAGTCGATCAGACCGCTCCGGTCGCGCAATGGGCACGCAACGAGGGGAGTCGTCTGGCAACGGCCTCCCTGCTGACCGGCCCTGATGAACCCGCCGAGCCGGTCGCGCTCGACTGGGCGGACTTCGCCGGAGATCCGCTGCCCGATCTGCTCCTGGTGCGCGAGGGTGTCGGACCGGTGCTGGCCGTCAACCGAGGCAACGGGAATCACTGGTTAGGACTCGAGTTGGCCGGCCGCTGGAAGTTTGGTTTCGACTTCATGCGGACCAATCCTCACGGCTTGGGGACCAAGATTGCCTTGCAGGGAACCGGCCTGGACATCCCGTTTACGATCGGTGCCGGCGGCGCGACCTTGGGGCAGTCGCAAGGACCGGTGATCTTCGGCTTGGGATCAAACGGGGCGGTTCCGCTCATCCGCTTGCGCTGGCCCGACGGTGTGATGCAAGCCGAGCTGAACGTCGATGCCGATCAGGTGCTCAAGCTGGCCGAGAACAACCGCAAGACCGGAAGCTGTCCGGTGCTCTTCACCTACGACGGCCGCCGCTACGTCTGCCTGGGAGACTTTCTGGGCGGCGGGGGTCTGGGATATCTGGTGGCGCCCGGCGTTTACGGCACGCCTGACCGCGACGAGGCAATGGCCATCCGCGGCGATCAGCTCCGGCCCGTCGGAGGAACGTTCCGGCTGGCTATCACGGAGCCAATGGACGAGGTGGCCTATCTCGACCACCTGATCCTGGAAGTGATTGATCGGCCTGCGGAATTGCGGGTCGAGCCGGACGAGCGGTTCGCGCCGGGGGGCAATCGTCCGACGGGCCAACTACTGGCGTGGCGTCAGACGATCGAACCGGTTCGCGCGACGGACCTGAACGGACGGGATGTGACCGAGCGGTTGCGATTCTGGGATCGATCAACGGTGGACGAGTTTCGCCGGTTGCGGGGATGGATCGGCTATGCCGAGGAGCATGGGATTGTGCTCGATTTCGGAGACCGGCTCTCGGGTTTCGGTCCCGACGATCGCCTGGTGCTCTGCCTAGCCGGCTGGGTCGAATACCCTTACTCGCAGACCAACTATGCGGCCGCGACGGCGGGCATCGCGCTCCAGCCGCCGGTTTTGGAGCGGCTTAGGGCCGACGGTGGCTGGGACGTGATTGAGCCGGATCCGGGTTATCCGGCTGGACTACCGCGGCTGACGACGCTGGAGTTGACCGGAAAGCTCACGGGTCCGCTGTGCGTGCTGCGGCTGCGAACCAATATGGAGTGCTATTGGGACCAGGCCTTCATAGCGATCCTGGAATCCCGGCCCGAGCTTCGCGTCACCCAGCGCGGCGTCCAGACGGCCCGGCTGGGCTACCGCGGCTACACTCGCGAGATATCGCCCGACGGACGGCCCCCGTTGATCTACGATTGGGATTATGTCGATCCGGCGCCGTTGGCGCGGCTCGGTGGAATGCTGACGCGGTACGGTGATGTGACGCCCCTGCTCACGGCCGACGACGACCAGCTCTGCGTCGTCGGCCCCGGCGATGTGGTCGAGATCACGTTCGACGCCACCGGCTTACCCGAGCTTCCCGAGGGCTGGACCCGGAGCTACGTCTTGCGGGCCTATGGCTATTGCAAGGACGCCGACCCCTTTACCGCCGGCAGTGATACGGTCGGGCCGCTTCCCTGGCGGGGGATGCCGGATCACTACCCGTTCGGTCCTGAGGGCGAACGGCCGCGCGACCCTGAATACGAGGCCTATCTCAGAACCTATCAGACGCGCTCGGTCCAACCTTAGGCCTCGGGCCTGGCTGGCTCGAGCATTTGCTGGAGCCGGGCGCGAAGGTCACGCGGAAGCTTCTTGTCGATGTGCGGCGTCTGGCGGTCGAGCCGCAAGGCGGTTTCTGCGGCGGCGTCGCCCTCGGCTTTGAGGCCAGTCGCTGGAACGAGCGACCAGGCCGCCTCGGCATGGACGGCGTGGGCCAGCGCGCTCGTTGGGTTGAGCCGGGCCGCCTGACGCGCAAACGCAAGCCGATCCCAACGAATCCGGACACGCTCCGACTCCGGCCAGCCCGGGGTCGCCAGTAGCCGGGTCGCCATTTGGACGGCCGTCGAGGCCACAGCCGCGTTGTTGGGGTTGCGGGGACGGGTCATCGCTTGGGTCATCTGGTCTTCGATGCGGTGCCAGATCAAATGGGAGAAGTCCGTCGGCCGGCCGCTGGCCTCCCAGTTCTCGAGTTCGAGCCAGGCCCAGCGAATCCAGGGATAGGCGGCCAGCCGGTCGAGCCGGGTCGCGGCGCGAAGTTGCTCGGCGGCGGCGCGATAGTAAGGCTCGGCGCGACGATACGGATCGGCCACCGGCGACCGCATGATCTGTCGGGCCTGGGCGATCGCCCGCTCAGCGCGATCGACCGCCTCCACAGCCCGGCCATGCGGGATCATCGTTCCAGCAAACCACCCAGCGATCGCTGCGAAGCCGAACAGTCCGAGAGCGGGCATCCACCGGCCGCTACATTCGCGCACCTGACCGCAACGGCCCTCGCCGCACAGGTTGAGCCCGACGGCCAGCGTAGTCCAAAACACGCTCGCGACCGGCGCGTAACCAATACCGCCCGAGATCAGCAGAGCGGTCAGCATCGCAACTAAGCCCGCCCCCAAGGCGAGCCTCAGGACCCGCTCCTCAAGCACGTGGACGATCCGGGCCGCAAGCCACGCTCCGCCCAACCAGCCCAGGCCCAGCAAAGCCCAACGAACGAAGTCGCCCTCTAGCGGGTTGGCCGAAACCGCGAATGGACCCAGGTCTGGCCGAAGCAGCACCGCCCCGACCAGACCGCCCGCACCCCAAACGGCCAGGCGCGTGAAGGTGCGGGGAGCCGGTTCGGGTGGGGCCGCCGTAGGGCAGGGCACGGCCTTAAACAGCGTGTGCAGGCCCAGGATCAACGCAGCCGAGAGAGCGACCAGCGCCGGTAATCCGGCCGTGGTCCAGACCTCGAGGAACAGGTTGTGCGGGTCGGAGATCGCCTCGCTGGCGGTTTCGAGCTTATGGCGGAGATACGGCCCGGAAAAATTGCCGGGACCCAGGCCCGTCCACCAAACGCCTGGCTCGCGCGTCAGGATCCTCCAGGTCCCGGCGAAATATTCCCCTCGGTACTGAAGCGATTTGACCGACTCGGACAAGACCTCTCGGTTCCAGACGAGCGGATCGACTCGACCGAGCAGGTGCAACGCAAGACCCACCGAGGCGAGCAAAACCGACAGAACCAGTGCCGCAACCGCCAGTTGCCGTCCTCTGCGTAGCAAACCTTTGGCCAGCAGAACGAGACCGATGGCCAGCCCCACGTAGGCCGCCCGCCCCTTGGTCAGGACGAAGACGGGCAGCATGGCACTGCCTAGTGCGATCGCAGACCCCACCCAGCGACGTCGGGCTGGAGCCAGCATCCCCGCGGCGACGCAGATCAACGGAACCAGCAACACCACGGCCAGAGAATTGGCCAGACCGAACGTTGCCATCGGCTCGCGGGAGCCAAGAATCCGATCCTCGAACTGGCGGCGCGCGATCGGGTCGTCGGGAATTCCGGCCTGACGCAGCGCCGCCGCCGGATCGGCCAGATACTCCCGACGCATCTCGGGGTGAACGATCAGGACTTGATACATGCCATAGAGCGACAGAGCGAAGCCGATCGCAAGAATCGCGGCCAGCCAGTCGCGCGTCTCGGCGGCGTCGGCCGTCAGCCAGCGGACGGCCAGGTAGCACAGGCCCACGCCGACCCATTCCCACGCCAGGTTGAGCGCGACTCGACCATCCGCGGCATGACCCGCCGAGACCGCCACCAGGGCAAAGAGCGCTACCACCGCCAGGTCGACCCGACACCACCGAATCCCGACGCGACGGGCCAGCAAGCCGCTCAGACCGCCCAGGATCAGACCGGCGAGGACCAGCATCGACCAGCCGACCCCCTGTCCCGAGCCGATCTCGTCGTGAGCCTCGCCGGGCCAGGTCGAGCGGGCGACCAGCGCCGCGCCCGCCAGCCCCAGCCCAGTGCGGCGAAGGATCTCACATCCCGTCTTAGGTGCGGTCTCAAGGGTCGCGGTTGACTGTCGCCGGCTGACCGGGGTTGCGGTTGGCCGGCGTGCTCGTCGGCGAGGATGGCTCATGGCATTGATCCCGACGCAATGTTCCCAGCTCCAGCATGACCACCACGCCGATCAGGCAGACGGTCTGTCCCAGCAGGACCGCGGCTTCCGCGAGGTTCGTGACCCGATGGAGCAACAACGCGCCCAGGCCCGAGGCAAGTGTCACCAGGCAGATCGTGGCCACCGCACGCGGCGGCGTCAGACCCCGCTCGACCAGGCGGTGCGAGAAGTGCGAGCGGTCCGGCTGAAACGGACTACGACCCTGGCGGATCCGGATCACGATCACCGAAACCGTGTCGTAGAGCGGAACAGCCATCACCATCAGCGGAGCCAGAACCCCCAGCGGGCTGTAACCCTCGCGGGTGAACGTGCCGGCGACGGTGAGCGTTCCCAGTAAGAAACCGAGAAAATTGCTGCCGGCATCGCCCATGAACAATCGCGCAGGCGGCCGGTTGTGGATCAGGAATCCAGCCAGGGCACCGGCGAGAACCACCAGCAACGCCGGCACAAACAACGAGCCGACCGCGACCTGCGCCCCGGCAAAGAGCAGGCAGGCGATCAAGCCCACTCCCGCGGCAAGACCATCCATATTGTCGAGAAAATTGAAGGCATTGGTCAGCCCGACAATCCAAAAGACGGTCACCGCGCCGGTGAGCCAGCGGTTGGCATTGAAGAACGTGGCTTGCTCGCCCAGATAGACGTAGAGCCCGGCCACCACGAATTGAATGGCCAGACGCGGCTTCCAACCGAGTCGAAACCGGTCGTCAGCCAGTCCCATGAACATAATCACACTGGCTAGGGCCAGCAGGAGGAATAACTGCCCCAGGCGCGACGACGCGCCTTCCAAGTAGGGTCGCCAGCTCTCTGGCAGAGCAGATTGGAAGAGGGCGGCCAGACCGATCGCCAGAGCGACGACAGCGATGACGCTCGCCCAAATGGCCACCCCCCCGCCCAGCGGCGTTGCCGCGCGATGAACCTTACGTCCACCGGGTTGATCAACGAGACCGAACCGCGGTGCAAGCTGCCGCACCACTGCACCTAGCCCAAGACTGAGCGCGAACGCCGTCGAGGCCAGGGCCACGGCGGCCAGAGTCAACGTCCAGGGTCCGTCGGGGAAACGCAGAGCCGGGTAAGTCATGGAACCTTGGACCGGGAACCGAGGTGCGACGAGCCAGCCCGTCGAACCGCCGCTAGCCGGTGGCGATGGACCCAACCGAGCACCACGGCGAAGGTCACAAGCGTCAGAACCAGGGCAACGACCGCACTGAAGACAACCCACTCGATGAGCCGGTCGGGCGGCCAATCAGGCTGATCCCCGCCACCCAGCACCCAGGCAATGAGAAACGGACCGCCAAACGAGCTGACCGTCATCACGGCCAGCAGCACCCAGGACCAGCGGGAACCCTGGCTCGGAGCAGCCGGTTCCAGGCCAGAGGATGTTGGCATCGGGCTGCCCCCCTTAGCCACTCTGAGCCGCAGCCCGAGCATGGCGACGCTGCTCGCAGCGGGACCGATGGGCCTCGTGTGCCGATTTGAGTTCGCCCAAGACGGCGGCGACGGCTTCCTCGGCTGCCACCGTCCGCGGTGCCGATTCGTTTCGCCACTTCAGCTCGATCGTGCCCTCCTTGAGGCCACGCTCACTCAAAACGACTCGGAGGGGAATTCCGATTAGGTCGGCATCCTTGAATTTGACGCCCGGGCGAAGATCACGATCGTCGACCAGGACGTCATGGCCGGCCGCCGTCAAGTGACGCTCGAGCGTCGCCGTCAGGTCGAGCACCGCTTCATTGTGAACTTGAAGCGGCACCAGGACCACTTCGTAGGGCGCTAGGCTGAGCGGCCAGACGATGCCGTCCTTGTCGTGGCCGGTCTCGACCGCTGCCGCTAGGATGCGATTCACCCCAATCCCGTAGCAGCCCATGATCATCGGATGGGCCTGTCCGTGCTCGTCGAGAAACTCGGCGCCCATCGCGCAGGAGTACTTCGTCCCCAGCTTGAAGACGTGGCCGATCTCGATCCCTTGGCGGACCGCCAGCGGTGAGCCACAGCGCGGGCACGGGTCGCCTGGCTCGGCATTGCGGAGGTCGGCCAGGCGGTCGATGGGAAAATCCCGGCCGGGAATCACGCCGGTGAGGTGAACGTCCAGGGCATTGCCCCCGACAACCAGCCGTGGCACCCGCGCAACGGCCCGGTCCACGACCAGGGGAATCCGGATCCCAACCGGTCCCAGAAAACCCATCGGGGCACCAGCGACCCGCTCGATGGTCTCGGCGTCGGCCGGTTCGAGGATTGTGGCGCCCAACATGCGACGCACTTTGGCCTCGTTGGCTTCGTGATCGCCACGGACCAAGACGGCAACCGGCTGGCCGTCGGCCAGAAAGACCAGCAGCTTTGCGGTCTCCTCGGGCCGGACCTGGAGAAACTGGCAGAGTTCGTCGATGGTCCGACGGTTGGGGGTCTCAACGGCCGTCGGCGCTGGCGCTGAGGGGTCGGGCGGCGGAATTGGGCTCGGTTCGGTGCCGACCTCGGCACGCTCACGGTTGGCCGCATAACCGCAGGCCGCACATTGAATCACGGCATCCTCGCCGATGTCGCAGGGAACCATGAACTCGTGCGAACTGTCGCCGCCGATTGGACCGCTCTCCGCTTCGACGACGACGTAGGGCAGACCACACCGATCGAAGATCCGGCAATAGGCCTCGAACATCGCGTCGTAGGCACGGTTGAGCTGTTCCAGATCGGTGCCGAAGCTGTACGCATCCTTCATCAAGAACTCGCGGGTTCGGAGAATCCCGAACCGAGGACGCGGCTCGTCCCGGAATTTCGTCTGAATCTGATACAGGACGATCGGAAGCTGGCGATACGATTTGATGAGGTCCCGGGCGATGTCGGTGACCACTTCCTCGTGGGTCGGACCGAGAACGGCGTGCTTATCGCCGCCGAGCCGCAGTTCCATCAGGATGCCGCCCATCGCATGATAACGGCCGGATTCCTGCCACAATTCGACCGGCTGGACCGCCGGCATCAGCAGCTCGATCGCCCCAGCAGCGTCCATCTCTTCCCGGATGATCGCGACCGCCTTTTGAAGCGCGCGGAACCCGAGGGGCAAGTAGGTGTAGGCCCCTGCGCCGAGCTGGCGGATCATGCCCGATCGCTGCAACAGGATGTGGCTGGACGCAACCGCGTCGGCCGGAGATTCCTTGAGGGTCGGGATCAGCGATTGCGACCAGCGCACAGCGGACTCCTGAGACCTGGGCCGAACGGCCGGGCATTGAACGGGGGACCGTGGACGGGATAGCCCTACTAGTCTACCAGACAAAACCAGCGTCCGGCACAGGCGGGACAGGCGTTCGGATCGCGCGATCGGGCGCCTTCGGAGCGGTCGGCACGACGCGAACCAGGAGCTCGGCCGTCCCCAAATCCACCCGAAGCCAGCCGCTTCCTCCGGACGAATTCCTAGGGCGAAGCGGATCCGCTCCGCGATCGCGCGTTCGGCTCGGGCTCTGATCGATCAAGCCCGGGGCACGCGCGACGGATGGATACCACAGCGCGCCCGGCGCCCCGGGAGCGGGGGAGACGATCATGCGGATGGGACGCGAAATGGGCCGTTCGGGCCGATCGCCGCGCGTCGACCGGCGACGCGCGCCTGGGAATCTGGAATCACTCGAGAACCGAACCGTCCTCAATTACACGCCGCTCGGTTACTCCTTACCGGATCTGACCGTACGCGGTGCCACACCCCCAGTCGCCGCCTACGGCGGCACCATCACGATCACCGCAGATATCTCCAACATCGGGCATAGCTCGCTGGTCGAGCCCACCGCGCTCGAGCCGGGAGCTATCAGCCAGGCCGACGCTCCGGCCAGCACGCTCGGCGTCTACCTCTCAACCAATCCGCACCGCCTGACGCGTCAGGCCGTCAAAATCGGCACGATCGACGTACCGCCCATCCGCCAAAACTCGACGCTCAACCTCGTCCAGACGCTCAATATGCCGGCGACGCGCCCCCGTCGGCTGCCCCCCAACGGAGGCGACGTCTTCGTCCTCTTCCGCGCCAATGACGACCGCTCGGTTCAGGAACTGGACCTGACCAACAATCTGGCTGTTGGTTCGCAACCGATGCGCCTGGTCGTCGGGCTTCCCGAGTTGCAGATCGAGGCGCTGGAAGTCCCGCCGATTCTCAGCCCGGGTGATTCGATCGCGCCCAGTTTCCGGATCGCCAACTACGGGACGGCGGCGACCATGCTTCAGGCTCCGGTGACCGTCCAACTCGTGGCTTCGAGCGACCGGGTGTTCGATCCGTCTGATGTGGTTCTGGCGACCTACACGATCCCCAACATTCCGCCACTTTCGTCCTCGCCGTCGTTCGCTCGAACCGTGCTTGGCGATGTCACGCTCGATGCCCCCCCGAACACTCGGACCGTCGGGGGACAGGTGGTGGTTCTGCCGTCGGCTCCGGAAAGTTACTTCATTGGACTGATCGTTGATCCCCTGAGGCAGATCCGTCAGATCCGGGATCTTCGGGGCCGTCGGTCGCCGATCCTGGAGGGGCTGCGACCGGTCGGGCCGCCGATTCACGGTCTGCCCCCCGCGACAACCACGACAACGCCCGCGCCGGCCGACAATCTGTTCCCCACTCCGGCCTACGGTCTGATCACCTCGCCGTTCTTCCCCCCGTCTGAATTTGGCGGCCCGGCGGTGCTCACAACCAGTACGCGGACGGTAACTCCGACCCGCAGCGTTCCACGTCGACCGGCTCAAGCTCTCGCCGGGGCAGGGCGGTTGGCCAACCGGCCCAGCCTCGTCCGACTCATTGGGCTGACACCTCCTCGCCTGACGACCCGGAGCTGAAGCTCCGAAGTTCCCTGGGGTGCCGGCGCGTCGGAGTGCTTGACCCCCCGCGCCGGCCGTCCCTAGAATTCGCCCCATGACAACACATCGCGTCGAGCAGCTCGCCCCGGGCGATTCTGTCGAACAGGTTCTTTTGCTCACGGGCTGTCAAGTTCGGCTCAACCGCCAGGGCGCTCCATACCTTCAGCTCGAACTTCGCGACCGGACCGGCTCGATCGAGGGTCGTTTCTGGAATGTCGGTGAAGAGCTGGCGCGTCGCTTCGACCCCGGCGATTTCGTCCTGACCAAAGGTAAGGTCCAGGCGTTCCAAGGCGGCAACCAACTGATCGTCACTGCCATCGAACCGGTTGATCCGGCGACGGTCAACGCCACCGACTATCTGCCGCCCGGCATCGAGAACACTGACGTCTTGTTCGCCCGGCTGCGGGAGTTCCTCATCGGTCTGAAGAATCCGCTCCTGCGCGGCCTGATGGAGTGTTTTCTGATCGACGAGGAACTGATGGCCGCGTTTCGACAGGCTCCCGCCGGAATTCGCGTGCATCATGCCTACCGGGGCGGTCTGCTCGAGCACGTCGTCACGATGCTGGAGATCGCCGATCGGATTGCCCCGCTCTATGCCGGTTTGAGTCGCGACTTGTTGATCGCGGGCGTCTTCCTCCACGATATCGGCAAGCTCGAAGAACTCAGCTACGCGCACACCTTCGGCTACACCGACCCCGGTCAACTGGTCGGGCACTTGGTGCTCGGGGTCGGCCTGCTCCGAGAAAAGGTGACCCGGGCGGAGGAACTTCTGGGTGAACCCTTTCCCCATGAACTGCGGCTCCGGCTCGAACACCTGATCGTCAGCCACCACGGCTCGCTTGAACAGGGCAGTCCCAAGGTTCCGATGACCCCTGAGGCGATCGCGCTTCATTACATCGATACGCTCGATTCGAAGCTCCACGCGGTCCTACGTGAGCTGCGCGAGACCCCCGCCGGGGCCGGATGGACCGCCTTCAACCCGACGCTCAACCGCCGGCTTTATCGGGGCGCGGCCGAGTCCGACGAGGGCGTCTGACCCGATCGGTTCAAGAACCGCTCGTAGGCCAGCGGGCGGCCCTCGCTCCAGGGGCGATACCGGTTGCAGAACTCGATCCGGTCGGCCAGGCTGGGATGGCTTGAGCGTAGCAGCGTGGAGAGCAGGCCGGGTCTGGGGTAGCCCAGATTGGTTTGCTGCAAGGCCACAAAGGCTCGCGCCGCCGCGTTGTTATCGTGGGTTAGTTCGAGCGCAAAGCGATCGGCTTCATGTTCGATCCGCCGGCTCACCGCGTATCCGATCGGCATCAGCAAAAAACTGACCGCCTGCGCCAGCAGCAGCAGAACCGGCAGCGACGCCGGCTCATCGAGGCGCGTGATGCCGTAACGGGCGGTCAGCGTGGGAACGACACGCCGCGCCATCGTCGCGACAGCCCCTAGCCCGATAAACGTCAGCCCCGACCCAACCAGCACGCCCAACGGAACGTGGTTGAGCACATAATGGCCCAGTTCGTGACCGACGACGGCCAACACCTCATCCGGTGCCAGCCGTTCAAGTAGAGTGTCCCAAAGGACGATCCGTTTGGTGCCCAGCAGCCCCGTCACGTAGGCGTTGACGGCGCGGGTCTCGCGGCTCATGTCGACCTGGTAGACTTCGGCATCACCGGCTCCGACACGGGCGGCCAGTTCGAGGATCTGAGCTTCGAGCTTGCGGTCGGCAAGCGGTCCATATTCATGAAACAGCGGGTCGATCCAGATCGGAACCACGAAGGTCAATCCCAGGCTGATCGGCACCACGGCCAGACCAGCCCAGATCCACCATCGACGCGGGTAACGCCTCAGCAAGAAATAGACACCGCCGACAGCGGCCCACGTAAGCACCAGTCCCAGCGCGAGCGATTTGAGCTGATCGGCCAGGAAATCGCCGAGCGGCTGAGTCCCCAGGCCGTAGTCACGAGGACGGAGAAAACCGAGATAGATCGTCCAGGGGAGATTGAGCAGCGCCGTGATCAATTCATAGCCGCCGGTAAACGCAAACACAGCCGCCAGATACGGGAGGCGCCGGACCTTGCGACCCAAAGCCGCCGCGGCGCCGCCGACAATCCACACCACAGGCACGGCAAACGCCCACAGCTTGCGAGCGACCCATAGGCCTAGACCCGTGTAGTAATAATGAACCGCCCGCGGCGTTGGCTCGGGCACGGCCACCGAAGCATCAGGCGCCGGGTCCGGTCGGTCGGACGCCGCGGCCGCCTGGATCAGTCCAGCCCCCATTAGGATCAGCCAGATGGCGATCACTCGAGCACGCCGCATCGAGACTCCTCACCGGTTCATCTGAGACGATGCGGGGTCGAGCCGGTCCGGGGAGGTCTGCGTGGCCAGCGAAGGTTCGTTCGGCTCGCGGCGGTCGGCCAGCCAGCGCTGAACCAGCAAGACCACGGCACCGAAAAATGCTGCCCAACCTGCGATCGCAGCCCACGCCAGCCAGAAGGAGTTCGCCGAGGCGGACATCGCCGTCTGCGGGCCGGGCTGCAGCGATGCTCGCGCGCGGTCGGTCGCGCGGGCCTCGGCCTCAAGCTGCTCGGCACGCTGGCGAAGCCGCTCGACCTCTCCGCTCAGCCGCACCAGTTCGCGTTGCCGGTCTTCGGCGAGTCGGGCCAGTGCCTCGTTTTCGATGGCCAGACGGCTGTCGCGGCGGCGCTCGGCGTCGATCGTTTCGAAGACCCGCTGCAGACGGGTCGCCACCGCCTCGGGCGGCTCCCCTATGCGAAGCTCTCCGAGCAAGGCCTCGAGCACCCGGCGTTTGGCCTCAACTTCGAGCAGGGCAGGGGGAGAGGCCCCGGCCGAGGGGATGGCCTCGGCGAGCCTCCGCAGCGAGCGGGACTGTTCCCGAAGCTCAGAGCCTGCCACCTGAAGCCAGACGGCCAGAGCGGTCAGCACGGCTCCGAGGAGCAGGCTTAGGATCGCCACCAGCGGACCGTAGCCACTGCTTCGCTCCATCCCGCTCGGTGTTTGGGGTCGCTTGATCATGGCGATAAGCTCCGCCTCAAGACGCGGCGCCAGTCCCACAGAACCCTCGGCGGTGGGAAGGCCCTCAAGCTGGTTGGCCAGACGCGCTAGAGCAACCCGCTCGGCTCGGGCGCCGATCAGATAGAAACCACCGACCGGATCGAGCCTTCCATCTCGCCAGCGAAAAAAGCCTCGAGCATGGCGCACCGGATCAACGACATAGGCCACCTGGAGCGGCTGCGAGAAAAAATGCCGATGTAGAAACTCATCATGGCCCGACAGGAAGATCCCGAAATCCGGGTGAGTGTGGTACCAACCGACGATGTCGAGATCTGGGAACCGACGCTCGCGCTCGCGCGTGATTTGCTCCCAGGCCTCGTGCGTATAGGTGAAACTGGCGCTCGAGTTTTCGTAATGCTGCGCTTCGAGTGACCGGGTGATCCAGACAAAGGGCTGGCCGGATTCGGGATCGACGCATTCCTTGCCGAGCAGGATGCCGCCGAGTTCGACCGAGCGGTCGCTGTAGGCGTGCCGTTCGATGGCGTCGGCGGTCTGGTCATCGACGAAGATCGGCAGGTCGTCCGGAGCCGGATTGCCGCAGACGATCCAAGCCCGCTCCAGGTCGCGGTCGGGCCGGGGCAACCGGGCCGGCTGCCTGAACTGGAGGTCGCCGAAGATCATCTCGTCGGCGGGGCTCACGGCGAAGCGTCCCTCTGGGGATGACGATCTTGCGGGCCGCCCGAATTGCGGCCCCCAACGGCGTCGCGGTCGCCGGCCAGCAGGAAGAAGCCCGTGGCGTCGCGGCCGTCGACGCGAACGATGTCATAGGCCGGCACGCCAAGCTCAGCCAGCCTGGCCGTTGCAACCATCGGATCGTCCTGGTCGAGCCCGGAGCACGAGTCCGGGACCGCTGGTCCGCCGCAATCCGGGCAGACCGCCTCCGCCTGGCGCAGTTGCGACCTCGGCCGCATCACCCGATGGCGCGACCCGCACGCCGGGCACGCCCAGGCGACGATCAGGTCGCGCTCCAGGTGAAGCCACAACGGGCCTTCGAGAGTTGTTCCGGCCGCCTCGAGCAGCTCGGCCGCAGTCGCCTGGTGACTCAAGGGCAACGCCAGCGGCTCCGGATACTCTTCGTGGCTGAGACAGTCGTCCCGCCGCGGCAGCGCCGTCGTGTAGAAGCGGTTGGCGACACCGTTGTAGACGTGGGCCGAACCGGCGGCGACCGGCATACCATGAAGCAGCTTGAGGGCCTCCTGGACCTGAAGCGCAGCGATCATCGAGGCGATCGTCGGAGTCGTCGGCACTTTGCCTTGCTGAAGATCGTCCCGACGGAGCAGAGGGCAACTGTAGCGAAGGTTGAGCAGCTCGAAGTCGCGACGAGTCATCGCACATTCGTAGCAGGCCGAGTCAGGAGGAACAAAGACTTTGACAACACCCTGAATCTCCTGAATCCCGGCATCAATCCACGGCGTTCGGGTCTTCCAGCACTGCCGATTGACCCAGAGGCGGGCCTCGCGGTTGTCGAGGCAGCCGATCACCAGGTCCGCATCCAGAAACAGCCCGAGGCCGACCTCGTGGATCACGTCCGCCTGAAGCGAAACGACGTGGACGTCGGGGTTGAGATCGCGGGTCCGAACCGCGGCCACCTCGGCCTTGGGGCGGCCCGCGTCCTCGCTACGAAACAAAACTGAACGAGTCAGATTCGAGGGCTCGACCCGATCAAAATCGACGATGTGGATCTGACCCACCCCGAGCAGCGCCAGGTTCTTCAAGACCTCGTTGCCCAGCGCCCCGGCTCCCACGACCAACACCCGAGCCGCGGCGAGCCGCTCCTGACGCCACCAGGGAATTAACCGCAGCCGGCTATAACGGTCGGCCTCATCAATCACCAGAAGGGGAGAGTCGCCCGGGATGGGCTGCGATGGGTTCATGGGACGGCGGAACAGGCGTCTCCCCCGAGTGGCTCAGTCGAGGATGAAGAGGATCTCCCCATCAACCGAGTCGGACGATTGCTGCGCGGGAGCGGGGTCGGAGCCGACCGACGCCGGTGCTACCTCGACCCGTCCCTGCTCGACCCTGCGATCGCGCAGCGGCCTGGGATCGATCGGGAACGCAAACGAGGTTTGTCGGGCTGCCCAGAGCGCGGCGTCCCGGTTGTACGGGCTGCGAATGTCATAATTGTGATAGCGTGCCATATCCCAGAGCATCGACACCAGCGCGTCCAGACGCAAGCTGGGAACCCAGTGGCTGCCAAAACCACCCAGGCAGACCATTCCGATCTCCGAGATATTCGGGTGAAAAATCGGCGTCAGCCAGCGAATTTCCGGAGCCGTCAAGGGATACGACGACCCCAGGCGAATCTCGACCCGATGCTGCGAGCGGATCCCGATCCGACCCGACTCGCGAGTCAGGCTGCGCCCCAGAAACTCGATCTGGTAAGCCTGCGCAGGCCGGCCGGATGCCTTCCAGCGCACCACTGAGCTTTCCTCAAGCAGCAGGCGCATCGCCGCCTCGTCCGATCGGAGCCGTCGCATCCGGGGCGAGTCGTGATTGTTCCACACGGCCAGGTTCCGACTCCGACACGGTCGGATCAACGTCCGCCGGCCACCACTTCGGGGTAGACAATCAGCACATCACCGTTCCGAACCCCAGCCTCGACCAAGGTCAGGTGCTCGGCCAGACGCCGGCCACCTTCCTTGTGGTCGAGCGAATAGCTCATCGGCTGACCGTCCGGGCTGGTCGTCGGCAGATTCATGCGGGTGATGATATTCGGCAAAATCCGGCTCACCGGAACCGATGGCGCGATCACCGCACGCACCGACTTCGCCCCCGTCTGATCCAGGAACGTCACTTGGATGCCTTCGGTTTCGCCGCCGCCAGCGTAGGACATGGTCGTTCCTCCCGACGGTCCTTCGGTCGCGCCGACGAAATATTGGAACCCAAGGAAGCGCGACAGCCCCGCCGGAACCCGCTCTGCGAAGCATTAGGATAACCGGGCCGACCCCGATCCGGGAACGGCTCCTCGTTCGACGTACGGCGATCCGCCCACGGTCCCGAGGCCGTTTTCATGGCGTCGCGCCACCCGGCTTCGGCTCAGGCCAGCCAGCAGAACCACCCCCGTGACCGCGAGCAACGCGGTCGAAGGCTCGGGTACGGCTGACTGACCTCCCGATCCCGTTCGGACACGGAGGATGAAGCCACGCGTCCGACCCTGATACGTTCCGAGGCCCACGACCTGGCCCAGACTGTTAATTCCGTAGGCGGCGTGAAGGATCCAGCCGGAATCCGGAGCGATCAGACGATTGAGGTCCACCATCCCTGCATCCGGACTCCAAAAGAACGCTCGCGAGCCCTGGCTGGTCTCGATCCGGCCGACGACCTCTCCGCGGATATTGATGTCGAAGCCGTAGCTCGAGATCCCCAGGCTGGAGTCGTGGATATCGAGCATGCCGCCGCCCGCGCTATAGTAGAATGCGTGGGACTGACCGCTTGCCGACTGGGCGGCCCCTGTGATGGCCCCGGAGGCGTTGATGCCATAGGCCTCGCTCCAGCCGTTCGGGACCAACGCACCGAGGTCGACAGCCCGACCCGGTTCGACACCTGCGCCGTCCGCCAGAAAGGCCCGCCGAATTCCCTCGGCATTCACCGCCCAGCCGACCACATCGCCCCGGTCATTCACGTCGAACGCGGCACTGGTTCCCAGACTCAGCCCGACAATCGCCCGGATCGTCCCGTCCGGGTTCCAACGCACCGCCCGCGACTGCCCCATCCGGTCGTACGACGTCCCCACCACAAATCCTGTGTTGCTGATCGCACGCGCCTCGCTCGAGGTCGCGCCGGCCAGCGTCCCTAGGTCAATCAGGCTCCCATCGTCGACCGTGCGAAACGCCCGAGTGGTCATGCCCAGACCCGTCACAAACGTCTGACTCCGGCCGACCACATGCCCCAACGCGTTGATCCCCAACGCAACGCTACTCCAGCCCCCCTGAAGCGTTCCGAGCGAGATCGGGTCGGATCCCACGCTGGCTCGAATCGCCCGGTTGCCTCCAAAAACCTGACTCGACTCGCCCACCACCGTCCCGCTCTCATTAATTCCGTAGGCGATGCTGACGGAACCGAACGGCAACGGACGAAACTCGGTTACTTGCAAGTCGGCGTTCGCGGAATCCGTCCACACGAGCAGACCGATCAGGCACACTCCCGACCATGGCCGCCAGGGGCCAGTCGCCCGGGTCACGGTCCACCCCCTCCGGTCATTCAAATCCCCTCATCGGGATGCATTTTCGATGGTGTGCATGGATGCAACAGCTTCTAAATACTATGCTTCGGTTCGGCCCCGATTCAAGGGCCACGATCCCGGCGGTTGATTGGCGTCATCAGGCCGAGTCCCGAGTCGCTGACGGAGCCAGCCGGCGATCGTTTCGATCCGTTCTGCCCAGCCCAGATCGTGGAGCGGCTCGTGAACCCCCTCGGCCACGACCTCGACCGTTACGTCGGAGCTGCCCAGGCGGCTGGCGAACTGAAGCGTCGACAGGGTGTCGATCACCGGGTCGCGCTCTCCGACGATGATCAGCGTCGGAGCGCGAATCTGGCTTGCGCCGGCGAACACCCTGGCCCCCGTCTTCCGCAACCCGAAAAAAAGCGGTGGGCTGAGCCGGCAATGGACGAGTGGATCCGCGCTCCGCGCGGCGACCATCGCCGGATCCCGCGAAAGGTGCTCGCTCGGAAGTCGGCCTCCCAGCGTGGCCCAGGGGGCAACCCACTCCAACACCCGTCCGGCCGTCAGCTTCCACCATGGGACGCGCACTTTGAGGGCTAGAGCCGGGGCGGTCAGGATCACCCCGGCCGCCTCGACGCGGCGATCGAGCAAAGCAGCCAGAACCGCCAGCCCGCCGTTGGAGTGGCCCAGGAGAAACGTGGGCAGCGTGGGCAACCGCTCCGAAGCCCACCGCACGACCCGAACCAGGTCGTCGATGAGTTCGTCGTACGCCCGGACGACTCCGCGGCGACCCTCGCTCCGGCCATGCCCCCGGGGGTCAAACCCGATGACGTCCACCAACCCAGCCTCTCCGGCCAGGCGTCTGGCGAGGTGGGCATAGCGACCACAATGGTCGCCGAGCCCCGGCATCACGACCAGAACTCCGCCCGGTTTTGGGTTGCGCCACTGTTCCAGATGAAGGCGAGGCTGTCCGGGCGTTTCCAGACACTCGGCGAAGACCTGCGTCACGTGGCCGGCGCCTTCCAGGTCCAGGTCCAATGGCGGTCGGATGTCATTCGAACATCAGGGTCGCGAATGCCCAACGATCGGAGCTGGCTGCACATTTCGTCGACCGTCAGAGCCGCCTGGAGCGAGGCCGCGAAGAGCAAGCGAGCTGGTTCGGGCTCCTGACCGGCGTAGCGTTCGACGAGGCGATCGAGTTCGCTACGCGAACCGGGCCGCGCCAGATCCCGCACAAAAACCGTTCCCCCCGGCGCCACGGCGGCGAGCATCGCGGCCAGCACCGAGCCGGGCTCGGCGATATGATGGACGATTGAGTTGGACAACACGGCCTCGTAGCATCGGCGGTCAGGAGCCTCGGCGTGCTTGGCGTCGGCCCGTCGCAACGTGATCCGCTCGGCCAGCCCCGCTGCCTCGACGTGGCCCCGCGCCAGTTCGAGCATCGCCTCGGCCAGGTCCACACCCACCACCCGGGCCGCCGGATCGCGCCGGCACAATTCGATCGGAATCCGCGCTGTGCCGGTCCCCAGATCCAGAATCAGCCCACCGCGGCAGGGCCCATGAACCGCCAGAAAGTCGGCGACGAACCGTGCATTGACCTCCGTGTGGTCCATCGCGTCATAGTCGCGAGCTTCCTCAGGACCGTCCATGACCTCGGGTTCGAGCACGCGGGGCAGCATCGAGCAAATCATCTCTCGGATACCTGTCGGGCTGAAATCGAAGATTCGGGTAGGCAGCCAGTCGTCATCCTACGCATTGGCCCCCCAAAATCTCGCCAGACCCCGACCGGGGCCGACACCTTCAAGAAACCAGCCGCCCACGGCCGGTCCGAGGCCCGCCCCGGTCGGATCGGATCCCCCGTTCACTGGGCCGGTAGTGCCTGCCGATACGCCGTCAGGCAGGCCTCCAGATCGGCCATCGGGTCCTCGGGATTTTCCTCATACTCCAAGGCCAGACAGAAGCCATATTTCTGCCGGGCCAACTCGGCCAGCAAGGAACGGGTGTCCAGGTCGCCTTGCCCAAGGACCACGAACACCTTACCGTCTTTGACGTCTTTGAGGTGGACGCCGTAGATCCGCCCCTCGAAAGTCTTTGCGGCCTCGACCGGATCTTCCTGGGCACGGAGGAAATGTCCGGTGTCGATGCAGCAACCGATCCGGCGATCGTGGTCGCGGATGGCGTCGCGGATCGACGCGATCGAGGCGTATTGGTGGCCCGGGCCGTGGTTGTGGATCCCGACGGGGATATCGTACTCCTCGACGAGCTTATCGAGACTGTCGAACGCGTCGCGGCTTGGGTCCGCTGAGAAATAGGCGATTCCGAGGGCCTTTCCGAAGTCGAACAACCGGCGGTTGGCATCGTGGTCGGCCGTGAACGCGACGACGCCGAAGCCGTTGACCGTGATGCCTGCGTCCTGGGCGATGCGGCGGTGTTCGGCCGCTCGGGCTGGATCGGGCGGGATGTGGGCGGAGAAGGATTCCCAGTACGACAGGCCCAGGGCCGCCGTTTTAGCGAGCGCTTCGCGGAACGAGAAGGCTCGGAGGCTGTAGCTCTGAAGACCCAGACGAAACGGATCCTCGGGGCGAGGACCGGCGGCGGAGGAGGCCGCGTGGATCAGCCAGCCAGAAGGCGCGACAGCCAGGGCGCCTTGGAGCCATTGACGTCGGGTGGTGGGCAGACCAGACATGGGAGTCCAACTCCTGCGGACAAGGATAAGCCATCCGACTTGAGGCTAGTCGGCCCGAGAGTTCCAGGCCAGGGCCGGCCCCCTCATTTTGGGGGGACCAGACCCGCCCGCGAAAACGCTGTCACTAAATGGGACTTGAAGCGTATGTTTGATTTGATCTCGGGGTGACTGGGCCTCGCAACGGCATTCTCGCCTCGGCTGGGCCTGGAGGGCCTCGGGTCGAGCTGGCTCGAGCCGCCAGAGGGATACTTGGCATGAACACCCATCCAAAAGAGCTCGGCGTGATGCGCCCGGTCGGCGGCGGTGACCCGATCCCGCTGCGTAGGGAAACCCTGATCGTGGGGCGTCGGCCTACCGCCGACATCCGTCTCGACTTCGAGAATGTTTCGGGTCGCCATTGCGAGCTGAGGTTCGTCAACGGAGTCTGGCACGTTCGCGACCTGAATAGCACCAATGGCACCATGGTCAACGGCCAGAAAATCTTCAGCGAGCACGGCCTGATGCCCGACGACGAGCTGTCGATCGCCGGTCACATTTACATGATCGACTACGACCCGGTGGCCCCGACCTCGCTGATCGACGCCAACCTGATGCTCGAGGAGGAGATGGCCGGCAACCGCCGCCGCTCCCTGATGGAAATGGCCGGCATCGGCACCGACCGCGAGAGCTCTTCCTACCGCCGGATCAAGAAGGATAGCGGCGACCAGCGTCCCGTCGCTCCACCCGACCCTCAGGCCGCCGATCCGCAGGTTAACAAGCCGGCCCCCGCCGCCGAGACCAGCGCAAATCAGCTCAGCGACGACGACTTCCTCGCCCTGATACGCCAGGATCTTGAAGGCGAGCAGTAAAGGGAGGACATACTCCACCTCGTACGCCCTCACGCACGGCGACGATCCGCCCGGCGCCTCAGGCTAGCCGTTCGGCTCCACCCGCCGGGTCGGCTCGGAACGGGGCAGGGCGGTCGGTGTCATCGAGTCGGCCCGTGGTGATCGGCTTGAGCGGCAGGCCGCAGCCGAATGCCTTATCGTCCTGGCGCTGCGCCTCCGCTGGTGCGCGGCGAGGCCGGCTGAGGAAGGTTGCTCAAGAGGGCGTCGAGGGCCGCGGCACGTATATCCAGACGCTCGATCCGGCCGTCCGGGCCGATCAGGACCGAGGCCGGAATCTGTTCGACCCGGTAGAGTTCGAGCAGGTCGATGCCGGAGCTGCCGGCGTGGAGCTGGCGCCAAGGCCACGCTCCTTGCCGGATCACGCGGCGGGCGGCTTCGGGGTCGTCGTCGAGACTGACCGAGACGACCTCCAACCGATCGCGATGATGCGCCTGGTAGGTGGAGAGTAAGGCGGGCCGGTCGGCCAAAGCCGGGGCGCACCAACTCGCCCAGAATTCGAGCAGGATATATTTCCCCTTGCCCTTCCAGTCTGCGAGCCGAAACCGGGCACCGTCTAGGTCGGCCGCCTCGAAGTCCGGGGCCGGCTGACCGACCAGCTCGAGCCGGGCCTGCCAGCGTGACACGTCGGCGCGAAGGTCGGTGTCGGCGCCGAACCGTTCGAGCAACCCGCGGTAGAGATCGGCGGCGACATCGGTCCGTCCCGCTGCGATGGCCTCGGCCGCCACGGACTGGGTGAAATCCGCGGCGAATGCGATCTGCCGCTCGTCGTCCAGGCTCGTCATCAGGTGGCGGAATCCCTCGCGGGCTTTGACGAAGTCGCCAGCGTGGGCGCGGGCCATCGTGACGACGATCCGCGCCATCGGAGCGACGCCGCCCTCTGGCTCCGACTCTAGAAGGGCTTGAGCCAACGGTTCCACGTCGAGGAACCAGTCGTGGTCGATCGCCGTCTCAAAGATCTTGAGATAACCGGCGTCGCGATCCGGCGCCTGGGGGTTCGCCTCGAGGTAGGCGCGAAGCTCGGCGATCAGAGCGCGGTCATGGCGATCACGAATCGCCTGAACCGAATCACGCCGATCGTCGGACACCACCAGACCGATCGCGACGGCCAAGCAAACGATCGCAGGGAACGGCATCGGACAGTTGCTCCGAAGCGAGCGCCTCGTCAGGTCTCAATCCGCATGTGGGACGCCCGATCGGGCCGGGTGATTGCGGCGGTTTGTGGCGTTTCCAGGGGTGAGCAGGTGTCGTCCCACAGCTCCTCGATCAGCCAACACCAGGCCGCGCAGCACGGTTCGCGCTCATAAAACTGGAGAAAGGCGGCAAGCCCGGCTTCGCCGAGCCGCTCGGCCCGTTCCGGGTCGTCCGCCAGCCGCTCGATGATCCGTGCAACCGTCGCCCCGTCGTGGGGGCTGACGACTTCGCCGCAGCCGTGCTCCCGAACCGTATCGGCCACCTCACAGCGCGGCGGTCCGACGAACAGCACCGGGCGACCCGACGCCATCGCTCCATAGAGCTTGCCCGGCACGCAGATCCCGACCATCTCCGGTCGCAGCGAGACGACGTGCAAATCCGCCAGCGACAACGAGGCGAAAAGGTGCTCGCGTGGGAAAAAGTCGAGCAGACGGACATTTGTCAACCGGCCGCCTTCTCGGGCGAGCGTCACTTCCGTTCGCCGCGGTCCGTCCCCGACAAAAAGGAAAACGATATCGGGGCGATCCCGGAGCCGACGCGCGGCATCCAGCAAAGCGTCGAACGTGTGCGCTAGGCCGTGGTTGCCCGAATACATGACCACGAACGAGCCTTCCAGCCCCAGCGCCTCGCGGAGCGGGTGGCCCAGTCGCGGCAGCGGATAAACCTCGTCACGCCGGCTCCAGACCGGTATGGTCGCGATCCGCTCCGGTCGAACCCCCTTCCGCGCCACCCGTTCGGCCATGTAGTGGCCCAGAGCCACAACCCGATCGGCTTCGCGGTAGAGCGCATCACTCAAGGCGGCCAAGGCTCGATGCAGCGGGTTGCGGATGGTCATCCGACCCAGCGCCAGACTGGCATCCGGATGAAGATCCATGCTCCAAAGAATATGCCGGGTTCCCCGGAGCCGTCGGAGCAGACAGCCGACAATCGCGATGAGCGGCGGGGTGGTCAGCGTGACAACCACGTCAAACCGAGGCAACCGCAGCGCCGCGATCAAGGCCAGCAGGTGGAAGCTGACATAATCGGCCATCCGACGCAGTGTCGAGGCGCGGCCGAACCCGGTCGCACCCACGCGCTGAATGGCCACACCATGGCGAACCTCGCGGCGAAGCCGGGGCGGACTTCCCGGCCGCGAGCCAGCGCGGCTGCAAATGACATGGACCTCATGACCCTGCTCGACCAGCGCTTCAGCCAGGTCGGTCAGGTGTTGCGCCGTCGAGGCGTGATCGGGCCAGTAATGCTGATTGATCAGCAGGATCCGACGCCCGCGCCGAGTGCCTTGGGATCCTACGCTCATGAGCGGGCCGTTCCTTGGCGACTCCGGGATGCGATCACCATTTGGCGTCGGCCTCGGCCTTGTGGGCCCGGTACCAGGCGATGGTCTTGGCCAGGCCCTGGCGCAGGTCGGTCGGGGGCGTCCAGCCGTCCAGCGCGGCCTTCATCCGGCTCACATCCAGCACCTTCATGGCCGCACCGTCGGGCTTGTCGGTGTTCCAGGTGATCGTGCCCGCATAGCCGGTCAGATCGTTGATCGTCTCGACCAGCTCGCGGATCGACGTGCCCTTCCCGGTTCCGATGTTGAGCGGCATGGCCGTGTCCTGATAACGCTCGGCAGCCAGTACGATCGCATCCGCGCAATCCTCGACGTAAAGGAACTCGCGGATCGGCTTGCCCGTGCCCCAGACCTCAATCGACGGCGCTCGAGCCAGCTCGGCCTCGACCCATTTGCGAATCAAGGCCGCGACGACGTGCGAACGCTCCGGGTTGTAGCTATCACCGGGACCGTACAGGTTTGTCAGGATCAGGTGAATCGAGTCGAGGCCGTATTGCTTCTTGTAGGCAAGGCCCTGGACGGCCAGCATTTTCTTCGTCAGCCCGTAGTTGACGACGCTGGCATGACACGGTCCGGCCCAGAGGTCTTCCTCCCTGAGATGGCCCTCCAGATAGCCCGGATAGCTGCATGCCGTGCCAATGTTGACCACCTTGGCAACCTTGGCCAGCCGCGCCGCCTCCATCAGGTTCGCGCCCATCACGAGATTCTGGTAATAGAGCCGCCCCGGTTCGTGGACGTTAATGCCGATCCCCCCGTAATAGGCCGCGGCGTGAATGAGCATGTCGCAGGGATGCTCCAGCAAACATCGCAACGCGGCATCGAGCGTTGTCAGGTCGTAGTCCCGTTTGCGGGGGACGTACACCTCCGCGCCGTAGCTTCTCAACCGCCGGACGACGTGCTGCCCCAGAAAACCAGCGCCGCCGGTCACGGTGACTCGCTTGCCGCTCCAGAAGCCTTGCATGGTGCATCCTCGATCGCCGTTGGGGGTAAGTAGGCCGAACCGTCACCGCCGATCGGCCGTCCGCCGCTTTGCATCGTGACGATCGCCGGTCCGGAGTCAGCGTTCGGCCGCCTCCGAGCCCGGCGCGCGATCGCCCGACCGATCAAACGTTGGCAAACGGATTCTGGAATTCGATCAACCGCGCGGCCCGGACCAGTTCTTCGATCCCACGATCCAGGTCGATCGTCGTCTCAAAGCCCTTCTCGCGGATCTTCTGATAACTGACTTCGTAGTTGCGCTGATCGGCGTCGCTGCCGACCTCGGCAAAGTGGAGATAGTAATCGACAAATTGAAGAATCTTACGCGCCACATCCTCCTTGGTGAAGTTCATGCTCTCGTGGCCGACGTTGTAGACGTCGTCCTTGACTGTGTCCCACCGCTCCAATGCGAACAAGAATGAGCGGGCCATGTCTCGAACGTGAACGAAGGTCCGCTTGAAGCCTCCCTCGTAGACGATCAGGTTGCGATTCCTGACGGCCTGGTAGGTGAAGTCGTTGGGCATCAGGTCAAGCCGCATCCGGTTGGACACGCCAAAGGCCGTGGCAAACCGATAGGCGATCGAATTGCCGGCATCTAGCACCATCTCCTCAGCCTGGCCCTTGGTCTCGCCGTAGAGGGTGATCGGCGCGCGGGGCGTGTTCTCGTTGCAGACATAATCGGGCACCGATCCGTAGATCGAGCCGGTCGAGGCGTAGAGGACGCGCTGGTCGCGACGACGCAGCCTCAGCAAGGTCCGGGTGCCCTCGACGTTGGTCGCCGTGGCCAACTGGGGCTCCTTCTTGCAGGCCGGGTAGCCGACGATGGCCGCCAGGTGGACGATGGCCTCGACGCCCTCGAGCGCCTTGGAAAGTGCCGCCTCGTCGTTGATGTCGGCCTTGATCAGCTCAAACCCCCGATGCTGGCAGCACGGCAACAGCCCGTGGCCGCCAAACTTGAGCATGTCGATGACCCGAACCTTGTGGCCCTGCTCCAGGAGCATGGGAACCAACGTCGAGCCGACATAACCGGCCCCGCCGGTGACCAGAATACGCATGGCTGAGGTGTCCGTCCGTGGTGCTGAAACCGCTCACGCGGTACGCTCTGGTCCGCCTGCGGTCTCTTGAAACCGGGTGATCCAACTCCACACCGCGCGACGTCGGCCTCGACCGTCTCTCTTGCGGCAAGGGTCACCTGCTGTCAGGCCCCTTCCGTGCGGCCGCGACCAGCGTAGCGCCCGCGGGCCGTCATGCCCCGTTCCTCAGACCGGCATGCCGCCCGCAGCGAACGAACACTATCAGCAAGCCCCGCACGTCTGTCAATCGCAGTTGCGCGATCATCGCTTCGGAGCAGATCTCCCATCCGGCCCTCCTCCCGCTCACGCCAGTCAAATCGGACCTGCCGAACCCTCAATCCCAGCCTTCAGCCGCTCGCCTCCACCGCATCGGCAACGTGCCGATCCGACCGCTCGAGCTCAGGACCTGATCCCCCCACCGCCACTCCCCAGCGGCCTGCAGCCAGGAGCCAGCCCAAATCCCAGGTCGCCCCGCTGACTCGACCAGGCCAGTCGGCGAGCCTTCCGGCCGTCACTCGTCGCTTCAAACTCTTTACCATGCCGACGTGATACATGTTACGAACATATGATTAAAAAGCGGCTTTTATACGATCGCGCGACCGAGCTCTCCTAACGGCCCGGCCGTGATCTATGCGAGGTGTTTGAATCAGCCCTGAAGGAATCCCGCCAGTGTGGCTCCCCAGCGCTCCGTTCCGGCCATCGGTGTCTGGCCAGTCGCCAGATCGGCCAGGACCTCACCGACCAGGATTCCGAATTTGAAACCGTGCCCGCTGCACGCCGCGGCGACCAACAGGTCGGATCGCCCCGGCCAGGCCCCAACCAGGAATTCCTCACCTGGAGCCATCGTGTACAGGCAGGTCTCGGTCGCTGCCAACGGCGCCTCCGCCAATTCCGGAAGAAAGCCGCGGAGGAATCCGCGGAGCTCGTCGACGTAGGCCTCGTCCACCCGTTCGTCGGCCTGGTTGGGATTGGTGGCCGGGCCGTGATGCCGGCCCATCTTGACTCCCCGCCCGTCCAGGTCCGGCATCCCGTAATACGCCTGCTCCTCCCGGGCGCCGATCCAGATGAAGACCGGCAAGCGGCCGACACCGTAGCCCGGATCAGCCGTCCCAAGATAGACCACACGCTGACGTGTCGGCGTCAGGACCTGCGCCAAGGCTGGCAGGAGGATCGGGATCCAGGAGCCGGCCGCGACGATCGCGCGATCCGCCTGAATGCGCAGCCCTTTCCCAAGAAGGGCCACTCCCGACGTCTCCAGCTCGATCCGGTCGATCGGCGTGTTGGGTTGGATGCAAGCCCCGTGACGCTCCGCCTCGTGGAGCAGGACGTGAACACAACGCCCCGCAGCCAGAATCCCCACATCAGGCTCGAAAACGACCGTACTGCCGCTAGGCACGGCAAATCGCGGGTGGCGCTGATTCCAGGCCTCGGCGCTCAGCCGCTGGGCGGGAACTCCAAGCTCGACGAGCGCTGCCTCAACAAGCTCGGCGTAGGGAACGCCCGGCGGCGAGACGCTGATCCCTCCGGTCCGGGTCAGCAGCGGCGTGGCCGACTGAGCCTCAAGCGCGTGCCAAAGTTGGTAAACCCGTGGCATGAGCCGGGCGTAGTTCGGGTCGGCGTACGAATGGCGGATGATCCGAGTCGCGCCGTGCGAGCTGCCCCGCGTGTGTCCTAGGCCGAATTGTTCGACCAGCAAGACCGCCTCCCCACGGCGTGCCAGATGATAGGCCGCTGCGGCTCCCACGACCCCGGCCCCGACCACCACGTTGCGCGCCTCGATGACCTCCATCGCGGCCTCCCGTCCTAGGAACCGGCCAGCGTCTCCTTCAGCCGGTCGTAGGTCGACGGTTCATCGGTGTCAAAGAGGGACTGGGGCGGAAGCGCGACGATCCGGGTCGCTCCCAGAGCCAGCAGCGGCCGCCGCAGGGCGGCGACCTCCTGCGCGGGTACGAGCGCCGTCACACGCCATCCCGGGCGACCCCCTTCACCCCAGACTTCGCCATGGCAGACATGCTGCCCACCCCCACGCCGAACACACTCGGCCACCTCCGCGGCCGACCTCCCCGGATCCCGCAGGTGACCGACCACCTCCAGATGCGACCACCCCTCCGCCGACCGCACCCCATCAAGCGCATCGAGCAACCGCGCCAGCGGATTGGCCTCCCCCTCGCGAACCAGGGCATCCAGGCTGGCCCGGTGCCCCACCAGGCAGGCCGCCGATTCCAGCACCGTGCCCGCCTCGATCTCCCTCAAGCGATGCTCCTTGAGCGTCGTCCCCGAACTGGTCAGATCGACGATCAGATCCGCGATCCCCAGGCTCGGATGAAGCTCCAGCGCTCCGTCGCTGGCCACGATTTCGTAATAGTAGATCCCCCAACGCCGAAAATGACTCCGCACCAGATTGGGATACTTGGTCGAGACCCGCAAGGTCCGCCCCGCCGCCTTGAACTCCGCCGTCAGATCGACCAGATCCAGCAAATGATCGATGTCCACCCAGCTTTCCGGAACAGCCACCACAAGACGACAGCCGCCATAGCCCAGGTCGGGGGCCACCACCACGGTCCGGCCCGCCCCGTCGTCATGCTCGGCGTAGACGTCCAGGCCCGTCATGCCGAGCTGGCAACGCCCTTCCTGAACCTGAACGACAATATCCCCCGGGCGCATAAAAACGACATGAAACCGCGGATGCCCGGTGATCGACGCCTCATAGTGCCGCTCGCTGGCCCGGCGAACCCGGTATCCGGCCGCCTGGAGCAACTCCAGACTCCCTTGCGAGAGATGGCCCTTCGACGGCAGCGCCAGGCGGATTGTGTCGACGCGGTTCATAATCACGAGCTGAGATAAGCCACCAACCGTTCTAGCCCCAGCGCAAAACCGGCCCCCCGATCGTCCCGGTCGCTTCCATAAACCCGCGCCAATCCGTCGTAACGCCCGCCGCCGCCGACGTCGATCGGACCGGTCCGTCCGGACACTTGGATTTCGAAGATCATCTGGGTGTAAAACCCCAACCCTCGCCCAAACCCCATATCCAGCCGCAAACGCGACAAATCGACCCCGCGATCATCCAAAAGCGAGAGCATTTCCACCAGCTCGCTGACCGAATGCGGTGCCAAATCATCAAAATCCGCTCGCAGCCGATCGGCGACCGTGACCGCCGGCCCCCGCAATCCGGCCAATTCGTGCACGCGGGCGCTGAGCCGCGCCAGGACCTCGCGTAGTCCCAGCGAAAGCTCCCACTTGCGACGAAGTCGCGCCACGATCTCTTCGGCGCTCCTCCGGCCGGTCACGTCGGCCACCAGGTGGCGGTACAGCCGATCAAACGCCTCGGCCGGAGGCGGCACACCCGCGCCGTCCCTGCCCGCGACGCCAAGCAGCCAGGCCGACAGCCGCTCGATGGCCGTCTCGACCGCGTCGACGTCACGTCCTTCGGCAGCCGCCTCGCTGATCACGTCGACCAGCGCCACCCGGATGCTCTCAGGCAGCCCCGATCGCTCGAGCATCTCCAGGAGCAGCCCCACGTGTCCGACGCGCAACGAGGCCCCCCGAACGCCCAGCATCCGCACTGCGGAGTCGGCCAGCCAGATCAGCTCCGCATCTGCCTCCGGCCCGCCGTCCCCGATCCGTTCCACCCCGACCTGGGTAAACTCGCGGTCAAATCCGGGTCGGGGCGATTCGTGGCGGAAGACCACCCCCGAAGCACTGACGCGCCACGGCAGCGGCGGACACTCCGGCGCCGCCGCATAGGCCCGAACGATCCCGGCGGTCAGTTCCGGTCGCAGGCAGATCCGTCCCGCCCGATCATCGCTCAGCTCGTCGAGCTTGGCGACAATCCCCGCGCCGCTCTTACGCTCGTGGAGCGCCGCGTACTCGAGCACCGGCGTTCGCACCGGCCGGTAGCCCGCCGCCGCGAAGTGTTCGAGCAGCCGCGACTCGACCTCGCGCAGCCGGGCGTACTCCTCGACCAGCCAGTCCCGGGTCCCCCGCACGGTTTCGATGCGGCTTTCAAGGCTCATGGCCGCACTGCCCCCGCGTCCAACGCGGCCCGAACCTCGGACACGACCGCCTCCCAAGCCAGTCCCCGCCGCTCCACCCGTGTCGTCAGATCCCTCAGGTTGAAGACCTGACGCTCCCGCTCATCGGGCCCGACAATGACGCCCAACCGATGGCCCCGGTTCGAGCCATAGGCCAACTGCTTGCCGACCGTGATCGGGTCCGGGAAAACCTCCGCGCCGATGCCGGCCGACCGCAACCGTGCCGCCAGCCGAAGGGCGATCTCCGGCTCGACGCCCGGAAATAAAGTCACGAGCACCGGAACGGTCCCATCCGCCGCCGGCGTCGCTCCCGCCTCCTCGAGCACTGCCAGCAGCCGGTCCAGACCGATCGAGGCCCCAACGCCCGGAAGCCGGCGGCTGGTAAAGAGACTGGCCAGATTGTCGTATCGCCCGCCTGAGGCCACGCTACCCATCCGCTCCAGTCCGTCGATCGTCGTCTCAAGCACGATCCCGGTGTAATAGTCGAGACCTCGCGCCAGCCCAAGATCGAGCCGGATCCGCGCCCGCTCGACGCCTCCGGCCGCGACCAGATCGACGACCCGACGCAGTTGCGATAGCCCCTGCGCTGCGGTCGGACTTGAGCCGAACCATTCCCCGGCTCGCCCGAGCACTTCATCCGGTTCGCCGCGGCCCCGTTCGGCGACCTCCAACACCCGCCCGATCGCTTCGGCCGACAGCCCGGCGCCGGTCGCCTGGCCCAGTTCCGAGGCGACCGCTTCGCGCCCCGCCTTAGACAGCTTGTCCAGCGCTCGGAGCACAGCCGCCTTGCGATCACTGATTCCCAGGGTCTCCAAAAGCCCGTCCAGGATTCGCCGATCGTTCAGGTGGATCGTGAAGGCTGGCGCGTCGATCGCCGCCAGAGCGTCGTGAACGACCTGAACGGTCTCGGCGTCGGCCACAACACTCTCCGAGCCGACCGTGTCAAAATCGCACTGAGTGAACTCGCGAAACCGACCCTTCGCAGGGCGCTCGCCCCGAAAAACCGCCCCCATCGCGTACCGCTTAAACGGCGTTCCGAGCTGCTCCACGTGCCGCGCGACAAACCGCGCCAGCGGCACGGTCAGATCAAACCGCAACGCCAGCTCGCCGGGCGTCCCCCCCTTGTTGGTCACCTCGAAGATCTGACGCAACACCTCCTCCGACCCCGCACCCTTGCCCGTCAAAACCTCCATCCGCTCGATATGGGGCGTTTCGATTGGCAAGTAGCCATACCGCGCAAAAACGTCCCGAAACCGGGCAAGCATCCGCTCACGACGCAACGCCTGGGCCGGCGTCAGGTCGCGCAATCCACTGGCGACACGAGGATCAATCATCGATGCGGCGGTTCCAGTCCAACACCACAAGAATCACGTCGCCCCAGAATATCAGATCGGACACCGCCCGGCACCGCCGGTTCAGGGGCGACGCTGGCCTCACTCGGACCGGCCCCAGCCGCCACAATCCCTCAGACCGGCCGATTCGGACCGGCGATCCCGCTTGGCGACTCCGCCCATCGTGGTCAAGGATCGCCATCCGCCCAGCGCTGTTCCTCGCCCTCAGGCAGCTACGCCAAGATCTCGCGGATCACCCGTCCATGCACGTCGGTCAGCCGGCGGCCGATGCCGTCGTGGCGGTAGGTCAGCCGCTCGTGGTCGATGCCGAGAAGGTGCAGAATGGTCGCGTGCACGTCGTAGCCATAGGTGATGTTCTCGACGGCGCGGAACGACCATTCGTCGCTAGCGCCGTGGGTGACGCCGCCCTTGATGCCGCCGCCGGCGAGCCAGTTGGTGAAGGCGTCGGGGTTGTGGTCGCGGCCGGCGCCGCCCTGGCTGCACGGCATCCGGCCAAACTCGGTCGTCCAGAGCACGATCGTCTCGTCGAGCAGGCCGCGGGCCTTCAGGTCGCGGATTAAGGCGGCGGCGGGCTTGTCCATGCTCCGGCCCATCTCACCGTGGTCGCGGGCCAGATCCTCGTGGCTATCCCAATTACGCCGCGGGAACCCGTTGTCGGCCCCCGACCAGACCTGCACGAACCGAACGCCCCGCTCCAGAAGCCGTCGGGCGATCAGGCAGTTGCGGCCAAAGTCGGCCGTGATCGGATCATCCAGCCCATACAGAGCGCGGGTCGCGGCCGACTCGCCCCGCAAATCGAGCACTTCCGGCGCGCTGGTCTGGAGCCGAGCCGCCAATTCATACGCGGCGATCCGGGCCTCGAGCCGCGAATCCCCGGGCCGATCTTCGGCGTGCTCGCGGTTGAGTTTGGCCAGCAGGGCACGACCGTCGCGGTCGGCGGCGGCCGTCACAAAACTGTCCGACGGCGGATGCAGATCGTAGATCGGATTGTCGGCCGTCGCCTTGATCATCGTCCCCTGGGTCGAAGCCGGCAAAAACGCCGATCCCCAATTCGCCGGACCATTGGGCGCAAAACCCCGAGAATCGGGAAGGACCACAAACGTTGGGAGATTCTCATTGAGCGACCCCAGCCCATACGCAACCCAGGCCCCCACCGACGGGAAGCCGGGACGGACAAAGCCGCAGGTCTGAAGGAAGGTCGCCGGTCCGTGCACGTTCGACTTCGAAACCATCGCCGGCAGGAACGCCATCTCATCGACGCAGCCAGCCAGATGCGGCAACAGCTCACTCACCCACTTTCCACACTCGCCGTGCTGGCGCCAGGCCCAGGGACTTTTCATGACGGCGCCGGGTTTGCTTTGGAATAGCTCGACCGTGCCGCCAGGGTCGAACGGTTCGCCGTGCTTGCGGATCAGTAGCGGCTTATAGTCAAACGTATCGCACTGACTGGCGGCACCAGACATGAAGAGCTGGACGACGCGCGTCGCCCGCGCCCGGTGATGCAGGCCGCCGTTGAGGTCGGCCCGAGGACGCGGCACAGCGTCGTCAGCGAGCAGTCCCTCCGTGCCGAGCAGATGGGCCAGCGCGATGCCACCTAGTCCGCCGCCCAGTTGCCATAACGCCTCCCGCCGAGGGATCAGCCGCACGTTGGTTCGCTCGGGCATCATCGCACCACCTGACCACTGTCCGGGCCGCATTAGTCAACAAATAAAAACTCGTTCAAATTGAACAAGATCCGGCAGGCCGCCGGGAGACCGTGCGTTTCTGCATATTGAGTAAGCGCGGCGTGCTCGGTCGAGGTGGGTCGGCGTCCCAGCGCCCGCATCACCGCGCGCTCGATCCGCTCCTGTAGCGGGACCGAATCCGGGCCCAACGATGCGGCCATCGCCTCGGCCTGCTGGAGCGTGAAGGCGTCGTTGAGGAGCGTCAGGGCCTGCAGCGCGGTGAGCGTGGTATTCCGCGTTGGGACGCTCGTATTGGGGTCAGCGCCGTCGAGGCATTCGATCCAAGGGTTGGGGACGCTTCGGACGATGAAACGGTAGACAGCGCGGCGGTGCCCCGTGGGGCGGAGGCTAGCCTCGCGGTCCTCGTGGTCGTAGGTCGGCGAATGGTCGTCCTTGAAACGGAAGACTTCGAATCCGGGACCATACATCGTACGCCGAAGTAAGCCCGAAACGGCCAGCATCGCATCGCGGATCTCCTCGGCCTCGAGGCGGCGGCGATTCTGGCGCCAGAGCCAACGATTCTCGGCGTCGACGGCTGCGGCCTGTTCGTTGTGTGCGCTGCTCTGCCGATAGACCGCGCTGGTCACAATTAGCCGATGCAGCGACTTGAGCGATTGATCGCCGTCGCGCAGTTCGACGGCCAGCCAGTCGAGCAACTCGGGATGGGTCGGCTGAGAGCCGTTGCGGCCGAAGTCGTTCGGGGTGTCGACGAGTCCTCGGCCGAAGTGATACTGCCAGACTCGGTTGACGATCGAACGCCAGGTCAGGGGGTTGTCCGGGTGGCTGATCCATGCGGCTAAGGCCGCGCGACGGGCGCCTTCGGGACCGGATGCCGTGGACGAGAAGTCGGGGTCGAGGTTGGCGAGGACGGTCAATGCTCCGGGTGTCGCCTCTTCACGCGGCTGGTCGACTTCGCCGCGGTTCAGGACATGGATCGTCCGCGGCTGGTGGCTCAGAAGGGCGTAGACCTGATCGATCGGCGGCTGCGCGGCCAGGGCGGCCTCGGCCTGATTGAAGTCGTCCCGGGCTTGGGCTGCCTCGATGCGCAGGTCGGCGGGCATCAGCGCGGCAGCAATCGCCGCTCGGTGCGGCTCGAGCGTGCGGATGCGGGCCAGCAGGTCGTAGCGACGTACGGCGGTCGGATCGGCTGCGGGGGGCAAGGCCGTTCGGCTGTCGAATCCATCGACTAGGTGGCGGGTGTGCCAGCGGCCGGCGTCGATCGTGTCGAAGGCCGTGATCGCCGCATGACGCGCCACGTTCTCGCCATCGGAGAGCACCTCGCACTCCGCGAGGGCAAACACATAGTCCCCGGTCCGCTTCCAGAGGCGCGTCGCCGTGATCCGCACAAAGCGGGCGGTGATTTCCTCCGGGCGGAGCACCAGAGGCTCGTCGCCCTGTTCCAGACCGTCAGGGCGGGACTCCCGGTGGATCAGAGTCGGGCGGTGGAACTCGGCATCGTCGGAGACCTCGACCCGAAAGTGCTTGGGAAAGCCGAAGCCGGGCGTATCCGGGAAGTCGGTAGGCCGCGCGGGGAACAGGCGGATCTCCTGAATGGGGAGCGACCGGCCTAGGTCGAGCTGGACCCAAGCGGTCGCGTCGGGGGTGGAGTGGATGGCCGAGTGGTAGCCATTGGTCGGGCTGGCAGGGCCCGTGAACTCCGGCAGCCGGCCCAGTTCGTCACGCAGGGAGGCGATCTCGGCGTCGAGGTCGCGGAGCTCGGGGCTTGTCAGCGATGCGATCCGCTGGTTGACAGCCTTGAGCCGCTCGAAGGCCGCCTCGCGGCGGGCTAAAAGCTCGGCGTGGCGGGCGGCGGCCTCCGGGCTGGCGTACAATCGGTCACCGCGATCGACGCCGGCGAAGACGGCCTGGAGGCGGTAATAGTCGCGGGTTGGAATGGGGTCGAACTTGTGGTCGTGGCAGCGGGCGCAGTGGACCGTCAGGCTCGTGAAGGTGGACATCGTGTTGGCGACCATGTCGTCGCGATCCAGAGCGCGGGTCTTCCGCTTCTCGATGGTGTCCTCGCCCAGTTCAACATGGCCGACAAAGTCCCAGGGGCCGGCCGCGACAAAGCCGGTGGCGACGACGGCGTCGGGGTTGGACGGGTCGAGCACATCCCCGGCGATCTGCTCCCGCACAAACCGGCTGTAAGGCTTGCCCGCATTCAGCGACCGGATCACGTAATCCCGGTAGGGCCACGCATGGTCGCGGCGCTTGTCCTTGTCATAACCGTGTGTGTCGGCATAGTGCACGACATCGAGCCAGTGCCGCGCCCAGCGCTCGCCGTAGGCCGGGCTGGCCAGCAGGCGGTCGACAACGCGTTCGTAGGCGTCGGGACGCGGGTCGGACTCGAAGGCCGCGACGTCATCCGGCGTGGGGGGCAGACCGGTGAGGTCGAAGGTGACCCGGCGGATCAGGGTGCGGCGGTCGGCCTCGGGGTTGGGTGTCAAGCCTTCCGCCCGGAGGCGATCCAGGACGAAGGCGTCGATGGGCGTGCGGAGCCAGTCGGACGAAAGAGCAGGGGGCGTCGGCCGAGCGATCGGCTGGAACGACCACCAGTCGAGGCCTGCGCGGGCGGGCGCTAGAGGTTCAACGGCATAAACGGCGCCGGCCGCGATCCAGCGGCGGAACGCAGCGACCTGCTCGGGGGAGAGTGGATTCTTCGGGGGCATCTGGCCGGCCTCGAGCTTTTCGAGCAGAAGGCTGGCGGCTGGGTCGGCGGACTCGAAGGCCGGTCCCGAGTCTCCGCCCGAGAGCAACGTGGCGCGGCGGGTCAGGTCGAGACCACCCTTGCGTGTCTCCGAGTCGTGGCAGGCGAGGCATCGACCGGTCAGCAGGGGGCGAACGGCCTCGAAGAACTCATCGGCCCAAGCCGGCAACGAACCGAAAAGCCAAACGCATAGCACCAGCGTCGTGAGCAACCGACGGGGCATAACCGAGTCCTCGGGAGCATTCGAGGCGGCGATGGAGACTTGTTTAACCTGATCGGGTTACGTGCAGGTTGTCAACGGTTGACTTGTGTCGAGACGGCCTGGGGCGCTGTGCCTTCGACGAGCTCGATTGCGTCCGACTCGGGCAGTTCACTCCAGCGTTCGCGGCGGCCCGATGGCCAGTCGACCTCGACCCAGTCGGCGGTTCGGGCGGCCCCGAGTCCGACGTGGAGCCGTGGGTCATGGCTGGCCAGATAACTGGTGCCGGCGACCACGTCGCGGTGGATCGTACGGCCCAAGGCTCCGACACGGACCCGAGCACCAATCGGGCTTCGAGAGAGTGTCGCGGCGCGGAGTCGGAGCGTGAGCGTTCCTCCGATGCGGGGCGTCTCGTTGAGTAGCACGGCCGGCGGACGATCCAGGTGGTTGACGATCAGATCCACGTCGCCATCGTTGTCCAGGTCGCCCACGGCGGCCGCCCGCGCGAGATACGACCCTACAAAGTATTCGCCCGAGGCACGCGTGACTTCCTCGAATCGACCGCCACCCCGGTTCCAAAACAACTGGGGCGGCTGGGCGTAGGGTATCCCCAAGGGGCGGACGTCGTTGATGTGGCCATTGGCGACGAACAGGTCGAGCCGACCATCGGAGTCGGCGTCAAGAAAGGCCGTCCCGAAACTGAGCGTCGTCCGGCTCGGCACCGCCAGCCGGGCTTCGGCCGAGACCGGCTGAAACAGCCCCGGCGCCACCTGGCGGAACAACGTGTCCGGCTCCTCGTAAAAATTGGTCACCAGCAGGTCGAGCCGACCGTCCTCGTCGTAATCCCCGGCGGCGACCCCCATGCCTGCTCGGGTCTCTCCGGTCTCGCCCAGCGCCAGACCCCAGTCCGATGCCCGATCCTCGAACCGCAGTCCGCCCAAGTTGCGCCAGGCTTGATTGGGCGCCTGATCGTTGGCGATGAAGACATCGAGCCGACCATCGCCGTCCAGGTCGGCGATGGCCAGCCCCAGGCCCGGCGCCGGCGCTGACGCCAGGCCTGCTTCGACCGAAACGTCCGTAAACGTCCCATCCCCATTGTTGCGATACAGCACATCAGCCTCGGGACGATGGGCCTGAGGCGGGCAGTATCCGACCCGACCCTCCACCGCGTTGCACCGCACTGTCGCTCGGCCAAACGCGTCAACCGTATCGGCCAGGTAGTGCACGACGTACAGATCCAGGTCGCCGTCGCCGTCCAGGTCGGCAAACGCGCAGCTACTCGGCCAGCCGTAGCCCGCCACCCCGGCCGAATCGGTCACATCCGCGAACCGTCCATCGCCCAGGTTGCGGTAGAGGGCCGAGCGGCCAAAACCCGCCAAAAAGAGATCGTCGCGACCATCGCCGTCGTAGTCTCCCACGGCCATACCCTGGGAAAACTCCCGGAACCGCAGCCCGGCCGTTTCGGTCACATCCTCAAACTGCCCTCCGCCCAGGTTCCGGTAAAGCGTCGTCGGCCGAGGTTCGGGAGCCTTATCCTCGGGGAGCAACGCACCCTGTCCGACCACGACGTCGAGCCAGCCATCGCCGTCAGCGTCGATTAAGGCCAGGCCGCTGCCCATCGTCTCCACCAGACGGAAACGGCCCAGCGCAGCGTGAAACGGCGGCAGATCGACCCCCGCACCCGCGGCCACGTCCCGGAAGCGGATTGGCGAAGCCGCCTCGGGGGTGGGTTCGGACCGGGGCGCCCGGCTAGCCGTCCGGGGCACGCTCCGCACCTCGGGCCGCGCGCCTCGCTCCGCCCGGCGAACCAAGGCGTAGCCCAACAAGCCGGCCAACACCAGGAGGGCTACCAATACGGTCATCAGCCGGGTCATGGGTCAGCACGTGCTCGGGGTCGTCGTTCACGGTTGGGACAGTTGGGCCAGACGCTGCTGGTAGTCGGCGTTCTGGGGATCGGCCTTAAGGGCCGCCTCATACCAGCCGCGCGCCTCGCGAACCCGTCCCATCTCACGGCACAAATCGCCCGCCTGGACCAGCAGCCTCGGATCAGCGCCGGTATCGTGGGCGTTCTTCATCAGGGCCACCAACTGGTTGGCCTTCTGAACCCAGCTCAGGTGGCTCTCGGCTTCGGTGGGCCTGCCCGCGGCGCGGAGCGCCTGCCCCAGCCGAAACCGCCATTCGGGATTACGCGGTTCCAGGCGGACGGCATGACCAAACGCCTCGACAGCCCCCTCGAAATCGCCCAGACGCTTCAGATACTCTCCCCGCAACCCCCAAAACCGAGCGGACTGCGTCGGGCGATCGGTCCCCGGCTCCAGATACGCTCCCACCGCCTCGGACCGCCCCAGCTCCAGTTGGCAGGCCACCCACTCCAGCCGCGCCGAGGCGTCGTCGGGATACATCTCCAGCCAGGCTTCGAGGAGCACAAAGGCACGGTCCACCTCGCCCCGGTTCAGGTAGTAGCGCGCCAGGGCGGGCCGGATTTCGGGATCGGATGGGTCCGCAGCCAGCCCTTGCTCGAGCAGGTAGCCTTCGTCGTGTGCCGGATCAACCGTGGTCCGCGACGGCAGGAACGGAATCCCCCGCGAGAGCATCCGCAGCGCCGCGATCTTCCACTCGGCCTTCTCGTAGTAGTCCCAAAGCTGGCGTTCGAAGTCCTCGGCTCGGCGTTTCATGCCCGTCAGAATCACCAATTGAACGTGTGCCTCTTCGAGCCGCGGATTGAGCGCCAGGCAGCGGCGAAAAACGGCCTCGGCCTCACGATAGCGGAATTGCTCCATGAGCAGCCGACCACGGGTCATCAGAGCCCGTTCGTATTCAGAATCGTCGGGCCGCACTTCGGCCAGAGCCGCCAGCGCCGCATCGGCGTCGCGCAGCCGCAGGGCGGCCTGGACCCGCAACCGATTCTGATCTCGATCCAGCGGCTGCAAACGCCGCAACTCAACCAGCGACTCATGAACTTTTGCCCAGTCTTCCCGTACCGAGGCGGCTCGCGCCTGGTTCCAGAGGGCTTCGGCTCGACGCCCTCGGACCACCAGCCACGCCACCCCCGCAACTAGAACGAGCACGATCACACCCAGCCCGAGCCGACCGAGCCAGCCCAGTCCAGCTTCGCGGCTTGCCAGAGTCGCCTGCTCCTTCCCCTGCATGGGCAAGGCTCCGTCTAAAAACAGGGCAACCCTTCACCATTCTATCGCCCGGGCGGCTCAATAGGAGTTTTCCGGGGAAACCGGTCAGCGCGGACCGTTCCGTGGTTTGCTCAAAACGACTCCATCGTTGTCGCCAAAATGCGAAACAATTTTATTGCAATCGGCGCGGGACGCGATATTGGTGGTAGTTGGCCTCTTCCGCTCAATTCTTTTCAGCGGTGAGCAACCTGACCGCGGACCTCGCGTCGGGGTCCGGCGGTGGTGGGTGCGGCCTTCATGAAAGGGGTCTTGCATGCGTCGTTATCGGAGTCGCGCAAGCGGCTTTACGCTGATCGAGTTGCTTGTCGTCATCGCCATCATTGGCGTCCTTATCGCCCTCTTGCTGCCGGCCGTTCAGTCGGCTCGCGAGGCGGCTCGACGGGCCCAGTGCACCAACAATATGAAGCAAATCGGACTGGCGCTGAACAACTATCAGTCCCAGTTCGGCTGCCTCCCCTGGACGCAGGGAACCACCCATCGTTTCTGGGCGGACCCCAACAATTTTGCTCACGAGCCGATGTCCTGGAGCTCGTTGGCCTTGATGCTCCCCAACATGGAGCAACAACCGCTCTTCAATTCGATTAATTTTGACTGGGGCGCGAACTGGATGGATATTGGCGGCGTCCAGAACGACCCGTACAACCGGACCGCCATTGTCGTCAAAATCGTCTCGTTCCTTTGCCCGAGTGACAGCAGCCTGGTCGGCCAGAACAATTACGCCGCCAGCAACGGTACCAACTGGGACTGGTGGTCGCGTCCGGGCTTCGCCGGCGCGTTGAGCCGGCCCAGCGCCGTCTGGACCGACGCCGGCCCCAATCCGTTCCTGCCCGGCGGCCGTCCCCACAATCGCATCGAGACGATTAAGGACGGAACGACCAACACGATCGCCTACGCCGAGCGCTCACGCGGCGACGGCGACGGCGCCGCTAAGTCATTGGGTGACATCTACATCAGCGGCTCGATCTGGGGCGCGGTTGACCCCAACGTGACCCAGTACGACATGCGTCATCCGCAGGCCCAGCAAGCGTTGCAGACGATCATCTTCCCTGCCTGTGACCAGTTGGCGCTACGGAACCAGTCGACCTTCGACTGGGGCGGGGCGTACTGGGGTGCGGGTCTCTACGGCCAGACGATCTACAACGCCGTCCTGACCCCCAACAACGTCCACCGCGATTGCTCGCCCTGGGGCACGGCCATCGGCTACTTCACGCCTCGGTCAGAGCATCCCGGTGGCGTCAATGTCCTGATGGTCGACGGCTCGGTCCGATTCATCAAGGACACGATCAACCTGCAAACTTGGTGGGCGATCAACACGTCGCGCGGCGGCGAGACCGTCAGCCAGTCTGAGTACAACAACTAAGCGGATATTTGAGGCGTCGGTTCGACCAGACCGAGCCGACGCCTCGAGCTGCCTCTCCAACAACGCAGGGCTGCGGCTCGCCCGTGATCGAGTGAGCCGCGGCCCTGTGTGTTTGGATCGTCGAGGCAACTGACCGATTCACTGGGGAGGACGAGGCCCGGCGTTCCCCTGGGCACCCATCATCTTATACATCTCTTGCGCCTGTTTGTTGGCTTCTGCGGCTGCCTGTTCAGCCGAGACTTCGGGAGGCTTAGGCGGCAACTTGCCCCCGGACGGTTCAGTGCTGCAACCCGCCAGGGACAGGATCATCGCGGCCAGCCCCAGGCCGGGCAGCATGGTTCGCGGCTTCATCGTTTAGACCTCCGGAGAGAGAGAAGGACGGGCGCCAAGGACGCTCGCCGCGCCCCCGAACTGATGGGGGTCGCACGCCCTGGACGGCAATGAAACTAGCGCGCGCGTCAGGTCCGGTCAACAATTATCAAGATCGTTCGCAGACTAGCCGCGGGCCGTGCTGGCAACCGCCACGCGGCAGGGTTAGGATCAAGCAAACGGCCGACGCTTCCGACGTCAGCCCCGAGTCCGTCCCAACGGTCTCGGCCGCCCTGCCGCGGGGCGCGGCAGCTCGAATCGACTCCTTCCCATAAGGAGCCGCCCGGCGTTCAGCTCACACTCTGCGGAACCTTGCCCATGCCGTTCGACGTCCGCCACCGCAGCCGCCACTTGATCGACGGACCCAGCCGTGCTCCGGCCCGATCCTACTTTAAGGCAATCGGATTCGACGACGAGGCCCTCCAGCGGCCCATCATCGGCATCGCCAACACCTGGATCGAGGCGATGCCCTGCAACTACCACCTCCGCGACCTGGCCGAGCACGCCAAGGCCGGCATCCGCGCTGCCGGCGGGACCCCCATGGAGTTCAACACGATCGCCGTCAGCGACGGCATCACCATGGGCACCGAAGGAATGAAAACAAGCCTGGTCAGCCGTGAGGTGATCGCCGACTCAATCGAATTGATGGGTCGCGCCTACTACTTCGATGCGTTGCTTTGCCTCTCGGCCTGCGACAAGACCATCCCCGGCTGTGCTATGGGGCTAATCCGTCTCGATGTGCCCGGGCTGGTGCTTTACGGTGGCTCGATCGCGCCGGGCAAGTTCCGCGGCAAGGATGTCACTATTCAGGATGTCTTCGAAGCCGTCGGCGCCCATGCCCGAGGCACGCTCTCCGACGCCGACCTCAAGGAGCTAGAAGACGTCGCCTGTCCGGGGCCCGGCGCTTGCGGGGGGCAGTTCACCGCCAACACGATGGCCCTGGCACTGGAGTTCCTCGGCCTTTCTCCGATGGGTTCGGCCAGCCCGCCGGCGACCGACGACCGCAAGCGACAGGCGGCCTTCGAAGCCGGCAAGCTGGTCGTCGATCAACTGCGCCGCGGACTGCTGCCCAAACAAATCCTCACCCGGCTGGCCTTCGAAAACGCCATCGCCGGCGTCGCGGCGACCGGCGGTTCGACCAACGCCGTCTTGCATCTCCTGGCCCTGGCCCGTGAGTGCGGAATTCCGCTCTCGATCGACGACTTCGATTCGGTCTGCGAGCGTACGCCCGTTCTAGCCGACCTCAAACCGGCCGGCCGATTTGTGGCCACCGACCTCGATCGTGCCGGTGGGACCCGGCTCGTCGCTTCGCGCCTGATCGCCGCTGGCAAGCTCGACGGCAGTCAATTGACGCCGACCGGCCGTACCCTCGCCGAGGAAACCGCCACGGCGGTCGAGGCGCCGGGGCAGGAAGTCGTCCACCCGATCGACAAGCCTCTCAAGCCAACCGGCGGACTGGCCATCCTCCGAGGCAATTTGGCCCCCGAGGGCTGCGTGGTCAAGCTGGTCGGCCACGAACGCTACGTCCACGAAGGCCCAGCGCGCGTCTTCGACGGCGAAGAGGCCGCCATGGCCGCCGTCACCGCCGGCACGATCCAACCCGGCGACGTGGTCGTCATCCGCTACGAGGGTCCGGCTGGCGGACCAGGGATGCGGGAGATGCTCGGCGTTACGGCCGCCCTGGTCGGCGCCGGGCTGGGCGATTCGGTCGCCCTCCTGACCGACGGTCGCTTCAGCGGCGCCACCCGCGGGCTGATGGCCGGCCACGTCGCCCCCGAGGCCCAGCGCGGCGGTCCCATCGCCATCGTCCACGAGGGCGACCGGATCCGGTTCGACATCAAGGCCCGACGACTTGATCTGCTCATCGACCAGGCCGAGATCGACCGCCGACTCCGCGCCTGGATTGCCCCCCCGCCTCGCTACCGCACCGGCGTTCTCGCCAAATACGCCGCCCTGGTCTCCAGCGCCAGCGAGGGAGCAATCACTCGCCCCGTTGGGCTGGGCTGATCTCCTCCGACCGATCGGCCCGACTCGCCTCCGTTCCCCGGTGACCCACTCCGGTCAACGGCCCCAGCCGCCGCAGCCGCGGCCAGCGCCACGCGCAGGCCGCAACCACCATCAGGCACCCCAGACCACCGACCACGACCGCCCGCGTCGGCCCCCACCAACGCGCCGTCAAACCCGACTCGAACCCGCCCAGCTCGTTCGAAAGCTGGACAAAGACCGAATTGACCGCTGAGACTCGGCCCCGCATCGCGTCCGGCGTCATGAGTTGCAACAGCGTCTGGCGGATGACCACGCTGACGTTGTCCAACGAGCCCATCACCAGAAGCATCGCAAACGAAAGATACGCATTGCGCGAAAGCCCGAAGACGATCGTCGCCAGCCCAAACCCCGCCACCGCCAGCAACAACGCCCGACCAGCCCGTCGAAACGGCGGCCGATGGGCGATCCAAAACGCGGTCACCGTCGCCCCAATCGACGGCGCGGCCCGGAGCCACCCCAGCCCCTCCGGCCCAATTCTCAACAAATCCCGCGCATAGATCGGCAGCAGAAACGTCGCCCCGCCGAACAGCACGGCAAACAGGTCGAGCGTGATCGCCGCCAGGATCAGGTCATTGCCCGCAACAAAACGGACCCCGGCCAGCAGACTCGCCAGCGAGAGCCGCTCGCCGGTCCGCTCCGTCGGTCGAGGCCGGATCCCCGAAAGGATTAGGAACACGAGAACGTTGATCGCCGATCCGGCCACAAAGATCGGAGCCGCCGCACCCTTCGTCCAGGCCAGTCCCAGTCCCCCGATCGCCGGCCCCAAAACTGCGGCCAGTTGCCAGCTACTCGTTCGCCAGGCGACCGCGTTCGCCAGACATTCGCCTGGAACAATCTGCGGCAGGATCGCCGTCCGCGCCGGCAAGGCCAAGGCCAGCGACGTCCCCGTGACCATCAGCGCCGCATACAGCGCGGAGACGGGGCCTCGATGCCAACTGATCCAGGCCAACAGGGCCGAGGCAGACGCCAACCCGAGCTGACACCCCAAAATAATCCGTTTCCGCGAGAACCGGTCGGCCAACTGCCCGGCCGGCAGCGCCAGCACCACCGCCGGTACCACAATCACCAGCCCGATTAGCCCCAGCGACAACGGATCACGCGTTCGCTCGTACAGCTCCCAGCCCAGCGCAACATTCTGCATCTCGGCCGCGATCGTCGCCAGCATCGCTCCCACGAGGAGCCGCCTGAAACTCGGCAGACGCAGCGACGAATAGGCGTCCAGACCCAGCCGTGACCGGTCCACGCGCGTCACGGCATCCAACCGGCGGCCATCCGCCCGGTCCGTCCGCGCAGCCTGGCCGCGATCCCTTCCGGCCCCGACAACACCTCGAGTCCCCCTGGCACCCAGCCGCTCCCGCCCAGTCAGCTCTTGATAATCTCCTTGACCGACATGCCGGCCGGGATCATCGGCAGCACATGCTCCTGATAGGGAACCAGGATGTCGAGCACGTAGGGGCCGTCGTGGGCAATCATCTCCCGCAGAGCGCCTTCGACCTCGTGCTTATGGCGGATCTGCCGAGCCGCCACTCCAAATCCCCGGGCGATTGCCACAAAGTCGGGATAGGTCACCTCGGGCAACTCACCCGATCCCTGCCCCACAGCCTCCGGGTGGTCCACCGGGCCCAGATACGTATGCGCCCGATTGCTGGCGAAAAACCGATCCTCCCACTGAACCACCATCCCGAGGTGCTGATTATTCAGCAAAATCACCTTCACCGGCAGCTTTTCGCAATAGGCTGTGGCCAGCTCCTGGATGTTCATGACGAAGCTGCCGTCGCCGTCAATATCCACAACCAGAGCATTCGGAAACGCCGCCTGCATCCCCAGCGCCGCCGGCAACCCATAACCCATCGACCCCAGACCGCCCGACGTCACCCAGGTCCGCGGTTTCTGGAAATTGGTCCACTGCGCCGCCCACATCTGGTGCTGGCCGACTCCGGTCGACATCAAGAACGCACCCCGAGTCAGCTTCGAAAACGTGTCGATCACATACTGGGGCAGAATGACGTCATCCCGGGCGTCGTAACTCATCGGGTCGGCGGCACGCCAGGCGTCGATCTGCCGGTGCCAGTCTCCGTAGTCGCCGGGCTCGAGTTTCGGCAGCAACGCCCGCAGAAACGCCGCTACATCGGTGCAAATCCCCAGATGCGCCGTCTTGTTTTTGTTGATCTCCGAGGCGTCGATCTCGACATGCACAATCCGGCCGTGCTTGGCGAACTCCGACAACTTCCCGGTCACCCGATCGTCAAACCGGACACCCAGCGCCAGCAGCAAGTCGGCTTCATTGATCGCATAGTTGGCGTAAACTGTCCCATGCATTCCGAGCATCCCCAGCGACAGATAGTGATCGCTGGGAATCGCCCCAAGTCCCTGCAAGGTCATCGCAACCGGAATACGGGCCCGCTCAGCCAACTCCCGAACCAGCTCCGCCGCGCCGGCCGTGATCACCCCGCCGCCACAGTAGATGATCGGCCGCCGACTCTCCCGGATCGCGCGAACGGTCTCCGCCACCGCTTCGGCCGACGGCGGAGACGGCAGCCGATAACCTGGCAGATCCATCGGCGGATCATAATCCGGATCCGGAACCAACGTATTCTGGATGTCCTTGGGAACGTCGATCAAAACCGGACCCGGTCGCCCCGTACTGGCGATGTGAAACGCCTCTTTGACGATCCGCGGAATATCTCGGGCATGCTGAACCAAATAATGATGCTTGGTGATCGCCCGGCACACCTCGACCATCGGGGTTTCCTGGAAGGCGTCGGTGCCGATCACCTTGGTCGGCACCTGGCCGGTCACGGCCACCAGCGGAACGCTGTCCATCTTGGCGTCGGCCAGCCCGGTGACCAGATTCAACGCCCCCGGACCCGACGTCGCCATCACCACCCCAGGCTTGCCCGTGACCCGCGCATACCCTTCGGCCGCAAAGATCCCCCCCTGTTCATGACGCGGCAAGATCGTCCGAATCCGGTCGCGGACCCGCGTCAACGCTTGGTGCATCGGCATGCTCGCCCCACCCGGGTAGGCGAAGACTACCTCGACCCCATGCCGGACCAGGCAGGCCACCAACACCTCGGCACCCGTTCGAGGAATCCAGGCCGTTGAGGATGCAAGATCAGCAGACTGGGTCGTGGCCACGTCAACAGACTCCGCGTGAGGCGTCTCAACGAAACCGATCCCACCCGACAGGTTGGGATTGAGACCATAAAACCATACGATATTTGTCCATTCTGTCACAATTGTTCTCACACCGGTTCGCGCCCGTCGCCCCACTTTGCCGCACACCGCCTGCGACCTCAGGCTTCGATTGGCCGCACACCGCCTGCGATCTCAGGCTTCGAACGGAACTTTTTCAGCCCGGACGAAATGAGTCCCCCGACCCTGCGCCTTTAACCCTGCGGCGAGCGCTTCGGCTTCCGGTTTTTCCGTGTAAGCAAACTGGGCAATGGGGCGTCCGCCGACGTCGCAGACGACCCAGACAATCTTTTGGCGGCGGTTGCCGGCCGGAGCTTCGGAGCGCCGAGTCGCCGGCCGTGCGTAGCTGTCTCGCGTCCGTTTGGGTGGCTCCTCGGGAATCAAGCCCCGCGCCACAGCCGCCTCATATTCAGCGCGAAGCTCCCTCAGGCTGCGTCCCGGCTTGCCCATCGGTCGTCTCGAAGCGGCACAACCCGGCGGTCAACCGACCGACGGGCCAGTCGACTCCGGGTCTCCTCCGACTCTGACTTGAAACCCTATCTTATCCACCACGTCCCCGGCGCCTACCGGCATCTCGCATTCCTAGCGGCCTGGCAGCCGGAACACAACCGCCCGCGTGACTTCCTCGAAGCCCATCGAACGATACAGGGCCAGCGCCGGCTCGTTGGTTGCCGAGGTCTGCACGGCCAGCAGATCCGACAACTGGGAGCGGGCCGCCTTCCAGGCTTCGCTGACCAGCAACCGTGCCAGCCCCTTGCGGCGATACGCCGGCTCGACCTCGAGCCGAATCAGGCCGGTCGTCAACCGGCGATGCCCGGCGTGCAGCTCAGTCAGGCTCTCCCAGGTCCAAAGCTGGGCGGGCACCGCGCCTGAGGCCCGATCGACTAGCCAAAAACGGGTCGGACGAAACAGCCCAAGCGCCAGCGCATCCCACCACGACGGCAAGGCCGCATCCGGCTCGATCTCGACCCGATACTGGCGCCGGGCCAACACCATCCGAGGATCCCGTGGCTCGGGGCCGGAGAGATTTGCCTCCAGGACAACCGACTCGGCCACCGGCTCAAATCCGGCGGCCCGGGCGGCGTCCAGAAACGGCCGGTCGCTGGCAACAATCCCAGACAGTTCACTACCCCCGTACAGCCCCCAGTAAAACGGGTTGATCGGGTACTGGCCGCCGGCATAGACCACCACCGCCCCGCGCTCCCGGAGATACGACATCGCCGCGCTCATCAGCGCGTCGGCGACGCCTGGTTCGGCCACCGCCTCATCGACGACCAGAACCAGCACCGCTCCCAGCCGATAATCCCGCGCATGGCTTGGCCCATTCGGATCCACTGGTCCGAATCCCGCATGGGTGAAGCCGACGAGCCGCTCGCCTTGCTCGGCCACGATCAGCCCCTGCCGCTCAAAACCGAGCTTGCCCGGCACCAGGGCGTCAAATTCGTGCGCGGTCAGCGGACGCGTCGAGGGCCGGGCCTGAAGACACCGGCTCCACAGCTCAGCCAGCGCCGGTGAGTCGCCATTACGGTAGGCACGCGTGCAGATCACTGGCCGTCGGGTTCCGAGGCATCGGGCGTCGCGCCCAACGTGCCGTCGCGAAACCATTCCCGATCGCGCGTCGCGTGGCACGACTCTCCATTGTGCCGCGGTCACCCGACCAAGACCAGCACATCCTCACCTTCGATCCGCACCGGATAAACCGGTTGTTGGACCGCCCGGCCAGTCAGACACCGTCCTGTCTCCAGGTCGAACTGCCAGCCATGCCAGGGGCAGGTCACCACCCGTCCCCGCCGCTCGCCCTCGGCCAACGGCCCCCCCTGGTGAGGACACATGCCGTCCATTGCCCAAATCCGGTCTCCGTCGGCAAACAAGGCCACGATCCGGCCCTCCCACTCGCACTCAAGCGCGCCGCGGGCCCGGACATCCTGGACCTTAGCCAACCGGATGTATTGAGACATCGTCGGTTCTTCCCGCATGGCATCTCGAACATTGGTTCCCGGCCCCCATCACATCGGCTTGTGCCGCGGACCGTCAAGCGTTGACGGCTCGCCGTGAGCCGCCTTAGGCTCAGAAGAAAGGCTCGCGATTGGTCCCGAGATCCCCCTTTCCGAGGATTTCCTCGTCGTGCCATCCTTGCTCGTCATTCAGGGGGCCGACCAGGGTAAACGCCTCCAGCTCCGCGGTACGCCGGTCACTGTGGGCCGCGACCCGGCGAACTCCCTCCGCCTGATCGACGGCGAAGTCTCGCGCCGGCACGCCGAACTCAGACCCGACGGCCCTGGTCGCTACCGGATCGTCGATCTCGGTTCCGCCAACGGAACCTACGTCAACGGCGAGCTGGTGGACGAGGCGCCCTTACGCCCCGGCGATCTGCTCCAGATCGGCCGAACCACTCTCCTCTACGCCGAGGATTCCCGCGAAACGGCCGAGTTGACCGCGCGGGTCGACCTTCTGGTCCCCAGCCCCCCCGGGGACCGCTCCGCAATTATCCGCACCGCCGACCGCGCCGAGGGCTCACGCCTGCTGACCGACCCAACCGGTGCCAGCGATTGGCTCCGGGCCCGGCTGGCCCACCTCGCCGTCCTCTACCAATCGACCCGTGCCGTTAGCCACGTGACCGACCTCGACCAACTCCTGCCCCGCATCCTCGAACTGGTCTTCGAAACCATCGGTGCCGACCGCGGGGCCATCCTGCTGGCCGATCCCGACGGAATCCTCCGCCCCGAAGCCGTCCGCTGGCGCCAGGCCGCACCGCCCGAGGAGCGGCTCAGCATCTCGCACACGATCGTCGAACGCGTCTACCAGACCGGCCAGGCCGTCGTCACCTCGGACGCACCCGCCGACCTCCGCTTTGGTCCCTCGGACTCGATCGCCGGACTGTCCATCCGCGAGGCCATCTGCACCCCGATCCAGGGCCGCACCCAACCTCTGGGCGTTCTCTACGCCGATGCCCTCGGCACGGCCAGCTCCGACCAGTCCACTCCCCACCGGCCCCGCTTCACCCAGGACCACCTCAACCTCGCCGTGGCCATCGGCCACCTCGCCGGCTTGGCTATCGAAAACAACCGACTGCTCCGCGAGAAACTCCAGGCTGAACGACTGGCGGCCGTCGGCGAGGCCATCGCCACCCTGGCCCACCACGTCAAAAACATCCTCCAGGGGCTCCGAAGCGGCAGCTCCTTGATCGAACTCGGCCTCCAGGGCCACGACGAGTCGCTCATCCAGCGCGGCTGGTCGATCGTCCAGAAAAACCAGGACAAGGTGTACCACCTCGTCCTCGACATGCTTGCCTATTCCAAGGATCGCGAGCCAAACGTCGAACCGGCCGACCTCAACCAGGTGGTCGCCGAGGTCGTCGAGCTCTGCCAGGGCCGCGCCGCCGAGGCCCAGATCTCCCTCCGCTGGACTCCCGACCCGAGCCTCCCGACCGTCGCCCTCGACCCCGAAGCCATGCAACGCGCGGTCCTCAACGTGATCTCCAACGCCATCGACGCCTGCGCCGAGATGCCGAACCCCGTCGTGGACGTCAGCACCGGCTGGCAAGCCGATCCCCCCACCGCCTGGGTCCGGGTCGCAGACAACGGAATCGGCATCGCCGGCGACGAGCTCGAAAAGCTCTTCCGCATCTTCGCGTCGACCAAGGGAACGGCCGGAACCGGCCTCGGCCTGCCGGTCTCACGCAAAATCCTCCGCGAACACGGCGGCGACATCGAGGTCGAATCCAGCCCCGGCGCCGGCTCGCGCTTCACCCTCCGCCTGCCCCTGCATCAGCCAGACTCCGATTCGCCTCATCCCGAGGCAGACCCTGCCCGGCTGACGAGCAGCTCGTGAACCCACTGGACCCCGGTAGGCACCCCTCAGCCGCGGATCCGAAGTAGCCGCCGCGCCCGTTCCCGCAACTCAGACCAAGGCGCCGCCAGCTCGCCCTCCGCACCGCCCGGTTCGGGACTGTCCAGCGGCTCAGGTAACCCCCGCGCATCGACCTGCACAAATTGCATCAGTCCGTCCATCCACGGCCGGATGCGCCCAGCCAGCGGCTCCCCATACAACGCCACCACCACCTGAGCCCGGGCCCGATGCACTTCGCAACCTCTGATCGCAATCACACTTCCCACCGGAACCGGGGTGTAGCAACGAAGATCGAGTACCCGTTTCAGCACCAGATTGGCCCGGGCCCCGGCCACTCGGTACGCCGTCGCATACCCCGCCTCCAAGGCAAGCGTCAGCAGCGAACCTGCGTAGAGCGTGCCGTGGTGGTTGGCGTCCCGCGGCAAGACCAGCCGGTGGGTCAAGGTCTCCTGAACCGCGTCCGCCATCGGCCCTGTTCTCCTTCATCCATTTCGCGCCCTGAGCGGCGCAGGCCATGCTAGTCCCCTTCTAGACCTCATTGAAGCCCCCGAACCAACGACGCGTGTTCGATCAGCCAGCAAACCTAAGCCGCTCCCGCCGATCCCGCATAGTAAGGCGAGCCGCTGTTGCTCCGCCGCAACAAATTCCACCCCATCTGACCCCGATCTGAGAGCCGTCGACCAAACCCAAATCATTGCGAGCATGGAACTAAAAACTCGCAATTAAGCCCTGTCACGCGGAGTCAACACGCCAGTATGGTAGGTGTGATGAACTTAGGTTTCGAGGAAACTTCAAGCCATCTTGGCGGCGTCTCCTTGCAACCTGGCCAAACTGATCTCTCGGCGGTTTTGGCGATATTGAACCTCAGCGGGTGTCGATTCCACGTTCTGTTGACCAGCTTGGATGAGGTTGGCGGATGTTGCACCCGGCCATGACGGCATATCTCGAGGATCTTCAGCGTAAGGGATCCGCCGCCCATACGCGGCGCTCATATGAACTCGATCTGCGCATCCTCAGTGCCTATTTGACCGAGACCGAGGGCGATCGGGCCGACCCGACGCGGGTCGACGCCCGCCGATTGCGGGGTTTCTCGGCATGGCTGAATCGCCGTGGCGATTCCCCTGCCACGGTGGCCCGTCGGCTGGCGTGCGTTCGGGCCTTCTATCGATTTCTCCGCAGACGAGGACTGGTGGAGACCGACCCGGCGGCCGGATTGCGTAATCCCAAACAACCCAAGCGTCTGCCCCGCCAGCTTGCCGACCACGAGGTGTGCCAGTTCCTGGCCGCGATCCCGACCGACGGACCGCTTGGCTGTCGCGACCGGGCCATGTTTGAAGTCCTCTACGGCGGGGGGCTCCGGGTGAGTGAACTGGTGGCGCTGGATCTCCAGGACCTGATGCTGACCGAAGGTCTGGTCCGGGTCCAGGGCAAGGGCCGTCGCGAACGTCTGACCCCGATCGGACCTGAAGCCAGTCGTTGGCTTGAGCTATGGTTATGGACAAGGCGGCCTCGTCGCTCGGGCGATCCGGCCGTCTTCCTCAATCGGTTCGGAACGCGAATCTCGGTGCGGAGCGTCGCCCGCCTGCTCGATCGGTCCTGGCAGCGCTACGGACCTTCCACCCGCCGGATCAGTCCCCATCTGCTCCGCCACAGCTTCGCCACGCATCTGCTCGAACGAGGAGCAGACCTCCGGAGCGTCCAAGAACTGCTGGGCCACCGTCGCTTAACCACCACTCAGATTTACACCCACGTCACCCGGGATCGCCTCATCGAAGTCTATGAAGGCTCTCATCCACGCGCTTGAGTCGGTCGGGACGACCGGTTGTCTACCCGGAATCGGGGCCCGCAGCTCGGAACGGCGGGTTACTCAGGAAACGGTCCCGCTGTGATGCGACTCTAGACCCCTCCATCCGCCGTCCGCTCCAGGCCGGCACATCAAAACGTTATCCTCCCCGATCCGCACGTCTCCTGGCCCGCCGCCCAACTCTGGAGCGGCCATCTCTCAGTCCCAGGGATGAACGGACCCCGCCGATCCCTCCCGACGAGCGGTCCCGCGAACAGGATTGCACCCTACCATGCCGCATCGCCTCTTGATCGTCCATCCGGACCCCTCGGCCAGATCTTTGATTTACTCGATGCTTCAGAACCTCGGCCACCGCATCGAGGAGGCTGACACCCCGGCGGCCGCACTTCGCTATATCGAATCCCAGCCAGCGCAGCTTGCCCTGATCGGCGTGGCCGACGAGGTCGGACCTGCCTTGGATTTGATCGACCAGATCCGCCGCCGTTCCCCCTCCACCCGCACCCTTCTGCTCTGCGAAACTCCCCGCCCCGATTGGAACCGCGAGCTCGCGATGCGCGGTGCCGCCGGTTGCCTGCGGTTTCCGATGCCGGCCAACCAGCTCCGCGCCGCAGTCGCCCAGGCCCTGCCCGAGACTCCGTCGTCCTGGCCTCGGAACTCCGGCTCTCCACAACTGACGCCGGTTCCCCTTCGTCCGATCGAGGCCGACGGCTCAGCCCGCGCCGTCCACGGCACGCAGAGTTCGCTCGCCACCGTGTGCGAGGACTCCACCTTTCGGCAAATCCTCGACCTGGCCGAGGCCCTGGCGCTGAAGCGTTCTCCGTTCCTGATCTCCGGCGAGCGAGGCAGCGGCCGGCGATTCCTGGCCCGGACCCTCCACGCCAAAAGCCCCTGGCGCGATGGGCCGTTCCTGGTCGTCTCCTGCTCGGCCGACAATGCAAACGGCCAGGAGACCTTGCAGGAGGTCGAAACCCTGCTCGGTCGGGTCAACCCCGAGGATCCCACCCAGGACGAACCGGGGCTGCTGGCCCGCGCCTCGGGCGGAACCCTCTTCCTCGACAACCTGCAGGACCTCGCCCCGGCCCTCCAAACCCAGTTGCTCCGCGTCCTTCGAGACGGTGATTACTGCCCGGTCCAATCGCCCCGCGTCTACCCCTTGGACTGCCGCCTGATCCTCGGCAGCTCCGAGGAGCTGGCCGATCTGGTCGAACAAGGCCAATTCCGCAGCGATTTGTTCTACGCCCTCAGCGCCGTCACGCTCAAAATACCGCCGCTACGCCACCGGGTCGGCGACATCCTCAAACTCGCCGAACACTTCCGAGAACGGTTTGCCCGCGAGGCCGGCAAGCCCATCGTTGGCATCAGCGCGGAAGCGGCCCGCCGCCTCACCGGCCACGACTGGCCCAACAATATCTCCGAACTGAAGTCCGTCATTCAACGCGCGGTGGCACGCTGCCGCGGCCACTGGATCGAGCCAAACCATCTCGACCTCGATCCTCGTCCCGCTGGCACCACCGCCCGACGTTCTGGATCCTCGCTCGACCCCGGCCGTCAGGCGATTCGGCCGCTCAAGGAATCGCTCGAAGAACCCGAGCGGAAGCTCATCCTCGAAGCGCTCCGGGCGCTCAACTGGAACCGGCAGGAAACCGCCCGCGTCCTCGATATCAACCGGACAACCCTGTACAAGAAGATGAAGAAGTACGGTCTGGTCTTCGAGGAAGCGATCTGGACCAACTAAATCGTCTCCAGCCGTTAACCCCCCCATTCAACGGCCTTCCACCCGGTCCCTCTCCCCTCGGGCCGGGTTTCTTCTGCGCCCGCCGGCCGTTCCTCAACTCCTCGGCCCGCCCCGGCCCTCCGCCGGGCACCCTCTGGCTCGGCTTCAATTCTCGGAACTTGCTCCAGCCCTCCGGTCCACCATCCCAGTAAGCCGAGCCTCACAGCAAACTCACCGCAATCGTTAATCCCAACCAAACCGATATCAACATCTCCTTTTTACTGAGCGAGGTCTTTTTCTCCATTATTCCTGAAGTTTGTAAGTTTTTCTTGCGCATGCCCCCCAGATCGTGTATATTTTCAACAACCTCGGCTCGTCTCCGTTCCCCCCGATCCCGTGAACGTCGAGGTCGGTTTTCCTCGAGGAGAATGTTCCCATGAAGTATGGGCTTCTGAAGGCGCTCTCGATTCCAGCCGTGCTTCTCTCCGCCGCAACGGGTGCCTTCTCCCAGTCGGCACAAGCGCCTGGTAAAGACGCTCCGGTCGCCAGTGGCCAGCACATGAGCGCTCCCGGTAAGGGCACGCCACAGGCGGCTGAGGCTCCGTCGAAGGCGGCTCCGCAGGCTCCGTCGAAGGCCGCTCCGCAGGCTCCGTCGAAGGCCGCTCCGCAGGCGCCCGAAGCTCCGTCGAAGGCGGCTCCCCAGGCTCCGTCGAAGGCGGCTCCGCAGGCCCCGTCGAAGGCCGCACCCCAGGCTCCGTCGAAGGCGGCTCCGCAGGCTCCGTCGAAGGCCGCTCCCCAGGCTCCGTCGAAGGCGGCTCCGAGTGACCAGGGGCTGTCGGCGCCCCATAAGGGCGGCGAGGCTTCGGGCCAGGCGCCGGCCGCTCCGGCTAAGGCGGCGGCCCAGCACTAGGAATCGATCCCGCCCGTGCCGAGGGTGTGTTCGGCCTCGGCGTTTTTGTGGGTTAAACTGATGACCCGGCCCGACCTCCGCGGCCGGGTCTTTTCCTGCGCGGGGTTTAGGCCGGTTCGTCATCGACGCAACCAGAGCCTGACGGTCAACGATTGAGCGGAGCGCCGGATGTGGCCGTCTTTATCGTAATGCTGGCTTCCGTTGCCTGCGGACAGCCAGAGCAACCCCCGAACGTCGTCCTGCTGATGGCCGATGACCTGGGCTACGGCGATTTGGGCTGCTACGGCGGCCCGAACTCGACGCCCCACCTCGACCGCCTAGCTAGCGACGGGCTGAGGTTTACCGATTTCTACGTGGCTCAAGCAGTCTGCTCGGCGTCGCGGGCAGCGTTGCTGACCGGGTGCTATCCGCATCGGATCGGGATCACCGGAGCCTTGGGACCGCTCTCACCGGTCGCGCTCCATCCCAGGGAGACGACGCTGGCCGAGGCCCTGCGCGCCCTCGGCTACGCGACGGCCATCTACGGGAAGTGGCACCTGGGTCACCGCCGACCGTCGCTGCCGTTTCATCACGGTTTCGACGCGTACTTCGGCTTACCCTACTCCAACGACATGTGGCCGCGGCATCCGACCCATCGCTTTCCCGACCTGCCCCTGATCGACGGCACCGCCATCATCGCCCGCAATCCCGATCAACGGCGTCTGACCGAGTGGTCCACCCGCGGGGCCGTCCAGTTCATCGCGGACCACCGCGACCAGCCCTTCTTTCTCTACGTCCCCTACAGCATGCCCCACGTGCCGCTGCACGTCTCGGAGCGATACGACGGCGTCACCGGCCGGGGGCTGTACGCCGACGTCCTCGCTGAGCTCGACGCCTCGGTCGGCTCGATCCTGGCCGCGATCGACGACGCGGGTCTCCGCGACCAAACGATTGTCGTCTTCCTTTCGGACAACGGCCCGTGGCTTGCCTACGGCGACCACGCGGGATCAGCCGGCGGTCTGCGCGAGGGCAAGGCGACCACCTTCGAGGGCGGTGTGCGGGTTCCCTGTCTGGTTCGCTGGCCTGGCGTGGTCCGTCCCGGCTCGATTTGCCGCCAGCCGGCGATGGCGCTCGACTGGTTCCCCACGATCGTCCGCGCCGCGGGCGGCGACCCCAGCCCGGGCGTTGACGGCCGCGACCTGACCCCTCTGCTTCGCGGCGATCCTGGAGCTACGCGGGGCGCACCCCTCTTTTTCTACTGGGTCAACGAACTCCAGGCGATCCGCGACGGACGCTGGAAACTCCATTTCCCCCATGAGTACCGGACCCTCCGCGGCCCGGGCGGCACCGGCGGCCAGCCGGCCGAGATGACCACAGCGCGGATCCCGCTCTCGCTCTTCGACCTGGAAACCGACCCGGCCGAGTCGCGCAATCTCGCCAATGCACATCCCGACATCGTCGCCACGCTTGAGCGGATCGCCGACGCCGCTCGTGCCGACCTGGGTGACTCGGCCCGCAATCTCCGCGGCGCGGGGGTCCGCGAGCCAGCTCGGTTCGACTCCAACTGAGATTTACCCGGCCGGCTACCCTCACCCACGCCCCCGAACTCCTGCCTCCGCACGGACCCGGGCATCCCGTGCATCCGGTGGCGAGTCCAGCTCGGGCGCAGACCTGCCGCCGAAGACTTGATCCGGGCCGGGACGGTCTGTAAACTTATAGTGCGCCGTGGAGCAGCGGCTAGCTCGCCAGGCTCATAACCTGGAGGTCGTAGGTTCGATTCCTACCGGCGCAACTTGTCAATCGACGATGCCGACCCGACCCTTACCGGTCGGGTCCTGTGCTTTTCCGACTTCGCGCCGCGAACCACAACCTTTCCTTCCGATTCGTCTTACGATGAGTCGACTGATCGCACCCGGGCGGCCCCGGGATATGTGGATCGTAGCGATCAGCAGGGGAGTCACCATCGCTGTATTTTGCTCCGGCTTGGCGGTTGTCGCCCTAGCTCAGGACAAGTCCGAAACGGTCTCCGCCGTCCGCTGCGGCTCGATCGAGCGAATCTACCAGCTCTCCCCCCGGCTCTACTGCGGCTCCCGGCCATCTACGGCTGAGGACTTCGCGGAACTCGCCCGGCTCGGCATCCACTGGATTGTCAGCGTCGACGGCATTCCGCCCGACGTCGACGCAGCCCGGACAGCCGGTCTGCGTTATATCCACATACCGCTCGATTACGGGTCGATCGAAACCGACCAGACCGCCCGACTCATCCGCGCGGTGGAGGCGGCTCCCGGTCCAGTTTATATCCATTGCCATCACGGAAAGTACCGCGGCCCAGCGGCTGCGGCTCAGACGGCGGGCGTGCTGGAAGCCTGGCCCAGAGAACGAGTTGCCGCATGGCTGAGCCAGGCCGGCCTGATCCCCGAGGAATACCCCGACCTGTACGCATCCGCGATCGAACCGGTCAAACCCGACCGAGCTACGCTCGACGCCATCGACCCCGCCCTTTTGCCCGACCGCGCCCCTGTGCCCGATCTGGTCGAACGGATGGTGGAAATTGACGCCCTTTGGATGGAGCTGAAGGAAATCGCTCCTGATGCCGTCGGGGAGCCCGCCCTCGCTCGCCAGCTTGGCGAACAGTTTCGCGAGTCCGCGCGACGGGAGGAATCGCGTCGGTACGGCCCGGATCTGATCCGCTCCCTGGAGACCGCCGCGAAGGCCGCCTTCGCCGTGGAGGCGGCCTGGCGCGACCGTCAGCCGGCTGCCGCCGAGCGAGAGGCTGTCGCGCGCTCTTGCGTCGAATGCCACCGGGCTTACCGAAACCGCGACCGAGCGACCCGATAGGTCCGAGGCCTCGCGCATCGGGTTTTTTTTCAAGGCGTCTGGGCGATACCATGACCCAGACGCCTCAGGCTGCGACAGACCCGTTGAGCTTCCCGTCGTGAACCGTCGCGCCATCCTGAAACTGTCCGCCATCCTGACGGTTCTCGGACCTCCAGCAGTCTGGGCCGGGGACGAACGCGTCGACTATCGCCGCGATGTCGTGCCGATCCTCTCCGACGCTTGCTATCCCTGCCATGGACCCGACCCCGCCACCCGCAAGGCCCGGCTGAGGCTCGACACGACCGACGATCTCCTCGCCGAACGCGGCTCGGGTAGGCCCGTCGTTCCCGGCCACCCTGAGCAAAGCCTGGTGATCGAGCGGTTGACCAGCGCCGAGCCTGAGCTGCGGATGCCGCCCCCGGAGAGTCGCAAGTCGCTCAGCCCCGAGCAACTGGACGTGATTCGACGCTGGATCGCCCAAGGGGCAACGACCCGCGGCCACTGGGCTTACGAGCCGCCGGCTTGCCCCGAGCCGCCGCCCTCCGGATCTTGGGCGCGCCAGCCCATCGATGCGTTCATTGCCGCGGCCCACACCCAGCGCGGACTCAAGCCCGCGCCCGAGGCCGACCGTGCCACCTTGCTTCGTCGGCTCAGCCTCGACCTGACCGGCTTGCCCCCAACACCGGCCGAGCTGCGCCAGTTCCTCGACGACTCGCGCCCGTTTGCCTACGAGCGCCAGGTCGATCGGCTGCTTGCCTCACCTCGCTTCGGCGAGCGCATGGCCCAGTACTGGCTCGACCTGGTCCGATATGCCGACACGATCGGCTACCACGGCGACAACCACCAGGACATCTGGCTTTACCGCGACTACGTGATCGAGGCATTCAATAGCGGGCTTCCCTTCGACCGCTTTACGGCGGAGCAGCTTGCGGGAGATTTGCTGCCTGAGGCTAACCCGAGGACCCGTGTCGCCTCCGGCTACAACCGGTTGCTCATGACCACCCGCGAAGGCGGGGCTCAGGCCAAGGAGTACGAGGCGAAGTACGCCGCCGACCGGGTCCGCAACGTCTCCAGCGTCTGGCTTGGCGCCACGCTTGGCTGTGCCCAGTGCCACGACCACAAGTACGATCCCTACACCACTCGCGACTTTTACGCGATGGCGGCCTTCTTCGCCGACTTGAAAGAGACGGCCGTCGGCGAGCAGCAGCCGACCCGCATCCCCAATGACGACCAGGCCGCTCAACTGGCCCGTCTTGATCATCTTCTCGACGCCGTTCAGCGTCAAACCCAGACCTGGACCCCGGCGCTTCAAGCGTCCCTGCAACAGTGGGAGGCAAAGCGGCGGATGCGGCTGCGGCGCTGGCGGAGCGCCGTTCTATGCGGTATCGATGGCGACGCCTCAATCGACGGAACGGATACTGTGGTACCCTCGCCCCAGCGTCCCGGTCGCGCCACCTACCGCCTCACCCTGGCCTCGGATCTCGAGTCCATCACCGGGCTGCGGTTGACCGCCGAACTCGACAATCCGTCCGCAGCAGCGACCGGGAATCGGCTCGTGGAAGTCCAGGTGGCCGATATCGGCCACCCAGTGGCGATCGCTCGGGCAGCCGCCACGCCCTCACGGCGCAACGGTTCGCCCGAAGCGGCCCTCGACGGCAATCCCCAGACCTCGTGGCTGATCCCGGCGAATGCCCGCCCCGTCGAACTTGTGCTTCAGCTCGATCGACCCATCGACGTCTCGCTCGCCAGACCGTTGAGCCTCTCCTTGCATTTCGAGCACGCTGCCCCTGGCGCGTCGCTCCGCCTCCGGTTCGACGTCACCGATGAACCAGGAACCCTCGACGTCGAACGTCCCTTGCCCGATGAAATCGAGGCGATCCTGGAAATCGAGCCGGATCGCCGCGATCCGGCCCAGCGCGAGTCGTTGGTGGCCTACTATCGCGCTGTCGCTCCCGAGCTGGCAGCCGCCCGCTCCGCTCTGGTCGCCTTGCGTGCCCAGCGGCAACAGATCGAGGAGGGCCTGCCGCTCACGCTGGTCTCGGAGGCGCTGCCGCGTCCGCGTGTCGTTCGGATTCTGCCGCGGGGCAACTGGCTCGATGAGTCGGGCGAAGTCGTTGAGCCAGCGCCGCCGGCGTTCTTGGCTGGCTCGGTCCGGTCCGACCGGCGTCTCAGCCGCCTCGACCTGGCCCGTTGGCTCTGTGACGGCTCGAACCCGCTGGTCGCCCGGGTCTTCGTCAATCGGATCTGGAGTCGAGCGTTCGGCCGCGGCCTGGTCGCCACACCCGACGACTTCGGCGCTCAGGGTGCTCCCCCCAGCCACCCCGGATTGCTCGACTGGCTCGCCTCCGACTTTCAGTCGAACGGCTGGGACGTCAAACGGCTCTGGCGGCTGATCGTGACCAGTTCGACCTACCGACAATCCTCCCGGACCAGCCCCGCGCAACGCCAGCTCGACCCGGACAACATCTGGCTAGCGCGCCAGGGACAGATTCGTCTCGACGCCGAAACCATCCGCGACCAGGCGCTGGCCGCCAGTGGCCTGTTGGTCGAACAACTCGGCGGCCCCAGCGTCAAGCCGTATCAGCCCGCCGGCTACTGGTCCTACCTCAACTTCCCCCCTCGCGAGTACCAACCCGATAGCGGCCCGAACCTCTATCGCCGAGGCCTGTACACCTACTGGTGCCGGACGTTCCTCCATCCCAGCCTGCTGGCCTTCGATGCCCCGACGCGCGAGGAATGCACCGCCCAACGTCCCCGGTCTAACACCCCCATGCAGGCCCTGGTCCTACTCAACGACCCCATCTACGTCGAACTGGCCCGAGCACTGGCCGAACGGGTCATGCGGGAAGCCGGCCCAGAGATCCCCACCCGGATCGCGCGAGCCTACGAACTGGTTCTGACCCGCTCTCCTCGGCCCCAGGAGTTGGCCACCCTGACGGCTCTATACGAACGCCATCGCTCCGCCTATGCAGCCGACCCGGGTGCGGCGGCCGCTCTGCTCGGCGTCGGCCAGTGGCCCACGCCGTCCGACCTGCCTGCCGACGATCTGGCCGCGACCACGTCGGTCATGCGGGCCGTCCTCAATCTCCACGAGTCGCTCATGAGGTATTGATCATGCTTGGGCCTCCCCCGGGCAATCCCCTCGATCCGGTCGATCACCTCCGGCGGATCGGCCGGCGCGCCTTCCTGCGCCGGGGGACGGCTTACGGCATCGGCTCAATGGCTCTCGTCGATCTGCTTACGCGGCCCACCCTCGGCGGCGACTCCGCCCGCCGCTGGCCCGGCGTGGTCCGCACGCCCCACGTCCCACCCAGGGCCAGACGGATCATCCAGCTCTACATGGCCGGAGGCCCCAGCCACCTCGAAACCTTCGACGAAAAACCCACCCTGGCTCGGATGCACGGCCAGCCCATGCCCGAATCTTTCACCCAGGGCAAACCCATCGCTCAACTTCAAGGGGCGGAGCTCAAATGCTTTGCCCCTCAGCATCCGTTCATCCGATGTGGTCAGTCCGGGCAGCGGATCGCGGCCATCTTTCCGGAGCTGGTCCGAGTTGCCGACGAGCTTTGCATCATCCGGTCGATGACCACCGAGGCGATCAACCACGATCCCGCCCACACCTTTATGAATACGGGGACTACCATCTCCGGGCGCCCCGCACTGGGGTCCTGGCTCCTCTATGGCCTCGGCAGCGAAACCGACGACCTGCCCGGCTTCGTCGTCCTCACCTCCACCGGTCAGTTCGGCCAAGCCCAGCCCATCGCCGCCCGCCAATGGCACAGCGGCTTCCTGCCCAGCCGGTTCCAGGGCGTCGAATTCCGCTCCAAGGGCGATCCGGTGCTCTACTTGGCCAACCCACCGGGCGTCAACCCGTCCCGCCAGCACGACTTGGTCGAAACGATCAGCCGCCTGAATGCCCTGGCCGACCTCGAGCTCGACGACCCCGAGATCACCACCCGGATCAACGCCTACGAGACCGCCTTCCGAATGCAGACCAGCGTCCCCGACCTGATGGACATCTCCGGCGAGCCACGGCACATCCGCCAGCTCTACGGCACGGAGGGCAACGACGGATCCTTCGCCGCCAATTGCCTGCTCGCGCGACGGCTCGCCGAACGCGGCGTCCGCTTCATCCAGCTTTACCACCGCGACTGGGACCATCACGGCGCTATCAAGGAACACATCGCCGGCACGGCCCGCGAGGTCGATCGCGCCTCGGCCGCCCTGCTGATCGACCTCAAACAGCGCGGCCTGCTCGACGATACTCTGGTCCTCTGGGGCGGCGAATTCGGCCGCACCCCCATGGCCCAGGGCGACGGCCGCGACCACCACATCCAGGGCTTCTCCATCTGGCTGGCCGGCGCTGGGATCCGCGGCGGATCGAGCCTCGGCGCTACCGATGAACTCGGCTACCAGGCCGTCGAAAACCCCGTCTCGGTCCACGACCTCCACGCCACGCTGCTCCACCTTATGGGCATTGACCACACCCGGCTCACCTACCGCTTCCAGGGCCGCGACTTCCGACTCACCGACGTCTCCGGCCGCATCCTGACCGAAATCCTGACCTGAGCCCCGTCGGCCGCACCACACCGCCAGCCAGCCTCGGTATACTGTTCATGTGTACCATGATCGAGGACCGGGCTTCGCCACTTCGGAGGGGGGGATCGATGAGTCGTCCCGTCAGGCTGGTGGGTCGGGGGGCGGACTCGAACCCGCCCAGCCGTTTCGACCGGATCAGGCACGAACACGAACCGTTGCCTCTCGACCCGGACGACGAACCGCCGCGACTGGTCACCGAGTGGATCGCCGATCGGACGCGGTCGATCATTGCGACCAACGAGAGTCCCGACGTGGGCTTTGATGCTAGCCTCAATCCGTATCGCGGCTGCGAGCACGGCTGCATCTACTGTTACGCCCGGCCGACTCATGAATATCTGGGATACTCGGCCGGCCTGGATTTTGAATCGCGGATCCTCGCTAAGCCCGACGCCCCGACACTGCTGCGGCGGGCGCTCGAATCTCGGAGCTGGGTGCCGCGGCCGCTGGCCTTGAGCGGGGTGACCGATCCCTATCAGCCGCTCGAGCGCGAGTTGCAGATCACGCGGCGCTGTCTGGAGGTTCTCGTCGAGTTCCGCAATCCGGTCGGCATCGTCACCAAGAGCCAGCTCATCACCCGCGATATCGACCTCTTGGCGCGTCTGGCCGAGCATCGCGCCGTGATCGTCTTTCTTTCGATCACGACGCTCGATCCCCGGCTGGCCCGGGCCCTCGAACCCCGCGCCTCGCTACCCCGGCAGCGGCTGGCGGCGATGGCCGACCTGGCTCGCGCCGGCATTCCGACCGGACTGATGCTCGCACCGGTCATCCCGGGACTAACGGATTCGGAAATCCCGGCGATCGTCGCAGCCGCCGCTCAGGCGGGAGCCACCTGCGCTCACTCGGTCCTGCTTCGGCTGCCCGGCGCTGTCGCGGGTCTGTTCGAGGATTGGCTGGACCGCCACCTGCCGGCGCGCAAGCCCAGGGTTTTGCAACGCCTGCGGGCCATGCGAGGCGGCGCGCTCAACGATCCCCGCTTCGGCCACCGGATGCGCGGCGACGGACCGATCGCCGAGGCCATCGCCACCATGTTCCGGGTGGCCTGCCTCCGCGCGGGTCTGAACCAGCGATCGCCGACGCTCTCGACGCTCGCCTTTCGCCGGCCCGGGGTCGAGACTCAAGGAACCCTCTTCGAGGTGGATTGATCGGAGACGCCTGACGCCATGAACGATGCCCGCCGCCGCGCCGATCTCGAGCGGGCCGCTGGGGCGATTCGCCAGGCCGACGCCTTGCTCATCACCGCCGGCGCGGGCATGGGCGTCGATTCTGGTTTGCCCGATTTCCGAGGTCGCGACGGCTTCTGGAAGGCCTACCCACCGCTGGCCCGGCTCGGCCTGGATTTCCCGTCGCTGGCCAACCCGCGATGGTTTCGCGCCGACCCGAGCCTGGCCTGGGGCTTTTACGGCCACCGGCTCCATCTCTACCGCGCCGCGCGGCCCCATGCCGGCTATGCCCTGCTACGGTCCTGGGCGACCCGGATGCCGCTCGGCCACTTTGTCGTCACGTCCAACGTCGATGGGCAGTTCGAGGCGGCCGGATTCGAACCACAGCGGATCGTCGAGGTCCACGGCTCGATCCATCACCTCCAATGTCTCGACGGCTGCGGGATTGGAATCGTGAGAGCCGATTCGACCACGATCGAGATCGACTTGGATACCTTGCGTGCCCGCGAACCTCTGCCGCGATGCCCGCGGTGCGGATCACTCCAACGCCCCAACATCCTGATGTTTGGCGACGCCGGCTGGGATCCAGCCCGGACCGCGGCTCAAGAGGCTCATCTGAGCCGCTGGCTCAACGAGATCCGATCAGCGCGCCTGGTAATCATCGAATGTGGCGCCGGGCTGGCCATCCCGACGATCCGCCTCATCTCCGAGCGAGCCGTCCGCCAATTCCAGGGCACGCTCATCCGGATCAATCCCCGCGAGCCGGAAGTCCCGGACCCGACCCACATCGCCTTGCCAATCGGGGCACGCGCCGCCCTGGAGGCGATCGAGGTTTTGCTCTCGTCCTAAGCGCTAGGCGTCCGATGCCAGCGGAATTGCCAGCGTGGGCGCGGAACGGCTCACGTTGGACTCAAGATGCCGGAGACAGGACTTGAACCTGCACGGGCATGGTTAGCCCACTAGCCCCTCAAGCTAGCGCGTCTGCCAATTCCGCCACTCCGGCGATCGCCATCGCAATGGTCCAGCCGGCAAGGCGTTAACGTCGCACCGGCGAGACCGTGGATGGAGAATCATACCCCCGCGAACCAACGAGAACAAGGGACGCGATCGGCTCTTGCGCGACCGGCCGTCGCAACCGCGATCATCCTAAGACTCTGCCTGACCGGCCGGGTCGTTTGAAGTTGGCCGGGCGGCTCGGCCGATCTCTAGGTCGGGTTCGGTGGAGAGCGGGTCGAGGCGGCGGAGGCGTTGTCCGCGGCCTCGGGTCGCCGAACGCGCAGAGGGCTGGTCATGGCGCGGGCGATGGCGGCCCTGGTCTGGATCGCGGCCGCTTCCAGTCTGCCGAACATCACCACCCCGGGATCTGACGCCGGCCCTCCCTCGGACCGTGTTATCCCGGTTCGGGTCGAGGACGGGCAGGCACGGATTCACTTGCCGGCAGGGTCTGCCGAATCGGGCTATCTGGCCGTCGTCTCACTGGCCGCTCGGCAAACGCGAACCGGCCGGGTCCGTTTGGAAGTCCGAGCCGCCGCCGACACCCAGACTCCGCCCGAGCCGCTCGCCTCCGAGCCTCTCACCGTGACACTTCACGGCGCGGAGGCCGAGCCGGTGCGGCTGCCCGAACCGGCCGTCTCCCGACCACCGAACCACCGCGTCTTTTACCTCCTGGCCCGTCCCGGAGATCCGGCCAGCCCCGCCAACTACGAATCCCGCTCCGCGCAGCTCCGAGCCTTAGGCCAGCGGGTTCAGGTCTACGTTGACCAGGACGACCTGGACGCCGTGGCCAGCCCAACCCTCCAGGACGTCGTTCGAACCTTCGACTCGGTGATCTGGCCAGCGCTGGCTTCCCGCTTTGGCTCGGCCGCCGATGTCGATCACGACGAACGGCTCACCGTGCTCTTCTCTCGGGCAGTCGGCTGCGTGGCGTCGGCGACCGATCCGGTCGACGGCTACACCCGTCCGGCCGATTTCGACCGGCGAATTGCTCCCCCCTTAGGTAATCAGGCCGACATGGTCTGCCTCCACCCACGCCTGACGGCCGGTCCCCACCTGCGAACTGTGCTGGCCCACGAATACGCCCACGCGATTCTCGTCACGCGGCGGGTGATCCTGGGGGCCGGCGTCGAAGAGGAGGGCTGGATCGACGAAGCACTGGCCCATCTGGTCGAGGACGAGCTGGGGCTGTCGCGATCCAACGTGCTGCATCGGGTGCAGGCCTACCTGGCCGACCCCTCAGCCTTTTCCCTCGTCGTCGACGACTATTATGGCCGGGGTCTGTTTCGCAGCCACGGACACCGTGGCGCGGCGTATCTGTTCCTTCGCTGGTGTGTGGCCCAGGGCGGACCGGACGCGCTCGATGCCCTGGTCATGGCGCCTCGGTCGGGCGTCGCCAACTTGGAGGCGACCTTCGGGGTGTCGTTCGACGAACTGTTTCGCGGTTGGGCAACCTCCCAGGCCCTCGCGGCCGAGTGCCCACGGTTCGAACGGCTCGATCCCGGCCAGCATCTGTCCTGGAGCGCCGTTCCCACCTCATGCCGTTACGTATGGATTCCTGTGGACTCGACCGACGGCGGGGTCGAGCTCATCTTCGACGCCGACCCTGCCCTCAAACCTCAACTGACCTTGATTCGACGGGCCACGGCCCCCTCGGCGCCGTCGTTGTCGCCGTAGCCTCGGCCCGACACCCGAAACCTGGGTGGTCGATCGGGCCTGGCACCAGCATCAGTCGAGAGATCGTTCGAGCCGCATGTTCCCGACTCTCGAGGGACCGCCACGCGGCGCAAACCAATGCGCCGCGATGTTTCCGATTGCGGCCAACCGAGGATCCAGCAGCACAAGGGATCGCCCCTAGATGATCGCGGGGGTTCCCTCTACCGGGCCGTCAGAACGTCGCGGCGTCGATCGGCTCGGCAACCGTCGCCAGGTTTTCAAACTTCATGTAGTTCTTCAGGAATGTCAGTTTGACCGAATCGGTTCGCCCGCTTCGATTCTTGGCGACGATCAACTCGGCGATCCCTGGCTGGTCGTTGGGATCATAGTACTCAGGGCGATGGAGCAGGAGCACGATATCGGCGTCCTGCTCGATCGCGCCCGACTCCCGGAGGTCTGCCATGCGGGGCCGGCGATCCTCGCGATTTTCGACCGCCCGGTTCAACTGCGACAGAGCCAGGACCGGAACCTTCAACTCCCGGGCCAGCGACTTGAGACGACGGCTGATCTTGGCAATCTGTTCCTGGCGGCTCTCGCGCGACTCGTGGCTCTCCGGCTCGATCAACTGAATGTAGTCGACCACGATCAGCCCGATCTTGTTCCGCATCGAGAGCCGACGCGCGTTGGCCGTGATCTGGAGCATGTTCCGCGCCGGCGTATCGTCGATGAACAGCGGGGCTCCGTGGAGCACGTCGTAGGCCTGGCTCAACTGGGCCATCTCCCGCGTGCCGAGCGCTTTTCCCTTGCGGAGCTTGTCGCCATCGATCCGGGAACGCGAGCAGAGCAGCCGTTCGGCCAATTCGAGCTGGGCCATCTCCAGGCTGACAAATAACACCCCGGCCCCCTGCTCAACGGCCACATGGTCGCAGATGTTCAACGCCAGCGCCGTCTTCCCCATGCTGGGGCGGGCCGCAAGGATAATGAGCTGAGAGTCTTGAAACCCCCCGGTGATATCGTCCAGGTCGTACAGTCCGCTGGGTAGACCAGACAGGTGGTGCCGTTCCTCGGAGCGATGCGCAATCCGCTCCATCGCCTTGTGAACGATCTCGCGTAGCTCGACCGTATCTCCGACGGCCCGCTCCTCGGCGATCCGGTAGATCAATCGCTCGGCCGTTTCGAGCAACTCCTCGGCCGACCGGGTGTTGGAGTAACTGTCCCGAAGGATCTGGTTCGCCCCCTCGATCAACTGCCGCGTAATCGACTTCTCCAACACGATCGCCGCGTACTCACGCGTGTTGGCCGCATGAGGCACGCTGGCCAGGATCGCGTCGATCGCCTCGTCGCCCCCGACGCGCTCGTACTCCTGGCGACGATGCAGCTCATCGGTCAGGATGATCGCATCGACCGGCCGGCGCAGTTCGTACAGATCCCGGATGGCGCGGAAAATAATCTGGTGACTGTCGCGGTAGAAATCCTCGGCCCGCAGGATCGGCATCACCTCGTGCTGCGTGGCGTTATCAAGAATTAGCCCAGCCAGCACGCCCCGCTCGGCATCCAGGTTCTGGGGAGGAAGACGCTCTTCAGCCAGAGCCGACGGGCGACGGGTCGAATCGGCCGATCCGTTGGCCATGACTGCTTCCACCTCCCCAAAAAAATCGCTCCTATCCCGACCGCGGACAAGAAGAGCAGCTCCGCTCGCGAATCTCATCGGCAGCGGCTGCCGGGTCGGTCCAACTCAAAGCCAAGCATGCCCACGCCAAACCGTGCGCGGTCCCGCAGCCGCTCCGATCGATCAACCGAAGACCGAGACCAGGAAAAACCGTAATCGGCACACACCTCTACCTAGCTGGCCGGAACCTCGTCCGTGTGGGTGGGCACGACCCACAGCTTGATCTCGGTCGTGACTTCGAGACCCAGTGAAAGCGGGATTGTGTAGAGGCCCAGCTCGCGAATCGGTGCTTCCATGCGCACATTCTCTTCCTCGACCGGCAAGTTTTCAGCACGCAGCGCGGTGGCGATCATCGCCGCCGTCACCGAACCGTAGAGATGGCCCTCGGCGTTGGCGTTGGCTTCGATTGAAATCGAACGCTGGGCAATCTGCGCGGCCAGATTCTGCAAGTCCGCCCGCTTGGCCTCCTCCAACTGCCGCAACCGTTCCCGATGCTTCTCCACCATCCGAACATTGTGCGGCGTGGCAAATGTCGCCAACCCTTGAGGAATCAGATAGTTTCGCGCATAACCTGGACGAACTTTGACCAGATCGCCCGGACCTCCCAATTTGTCAACCTTGTGGGTCAGGATGACCCGCATGTAGCCGTTCTGGGCGCGGAGGGGGTGATTCTTGCGTCGCTCGACGCCGGGTTGCCGGGGGATCACGGGGGCCGGCTTCGGACCGGTTTTGGCCTTAGGTTTGGACTTGGCGGCCGTGGGCTTGGCAGGGGACTTGGCCATGACGGATCTCTCTCTCACTTCTCTGTTCGGCAAAGCAAACAATCTAGCGGAATGTGGCTCAGAAGGGGATATCGTCGTCGGCGGGTGGCGGCGGGGGGTTGCTGGCCCGCCGGGGAGAAGGTGTCCCTCGACTGGTTCCCTGGTCGCCCCGCGGCTCGTTCGTATCGGCAGCGCGGGGGGTGGAGTGTTCCGGGCGTGGGGCTGATTCGTTGTCCCGCCGCCCGTCCAGAAACTGGACGCGCTCGGCCACAACCTTGATCTTGGACCGCTTATCGCCGGTATTGCGATCCTCCCAGGTGTCCATCTTGAGGTAGCCCTCAACGTGGACAGCCCGCCCCTTGGTCAAATATTGGCAACAGTTCTCGGCCTGGCGGTTCCAGACCGTCACATCGATGTAGAGGGTCTCCTCGCGACGCTCGCCGCCCTCCTCGTTGGGTCCTCCGAGCGGGCGGCTGGTGGCAATCCGCAGGTCGGTCACCGGCGCGCCGTTAGGCGTGTATCGAAGTTCGGGATCCTGGGTCAGCCGACCAATCAGAAACACCTTGTTCAAGTCCGCCATGGCCCGCACTCCCGAGGATTGGAACCCTGCCCGGCCTGGCCCGCGACCGTCGCGGAGTGAGCCACGACGAGTCCTGACTCACTAAACAACTGTCCCCTAAATTACCACTGGTCGGCCCTTGGAACAAGAGTTCGCAAGACCGTTTTCCTGGCCGTGTGGACCACGTGGCGACCGGCCGGTTCACTCCTCAGGGCGGCGACGCCGGCGCGGCCGTTCGTCGCTGTCTTCGTCCCGCGCTCGGGCTTCCTCGGCCTCGACGCTCGGCGTCGAACTCATGGCCTGGCTAACCAGTTGATCGACCAGCTTCGGTTCGATCTTTTGAATCAGGTCCCGCAGGATCAGCTCGTTGAGCCGGCAGTCGTCCTGAATGCCCTGGATCGCCGATCCATCGGCACGAAAGAAGGTGAGCAGATAAGCGCCCTTTTTATGGCCCTTGATCGGGTAGGCCAGCCGGCGCTCGTCCCACTGTCGCGAGGCGATAATCTCCGCGTTGTGTTTGGCCAGGATCGCGTGGATCTGCTGGACCGACTCGTCCCAGTTCAAGGCTGTCTTCGTGCTATCGAGCAGAAACATGCCTTCGTAGGTGTTTACCGGCATGGCGGGGGGGTCCTGGAGAAACGAAACGAGAGCGAAAATTTCTTCGAGGTCTAAGCAACGCGGTCGGGTCAGGAGACGGCCGGGCCGTTGAAGCGGTTCATCGCCGCGTCGATTCCCTGGGTGACCCAAACCGCGACAGCCTGAGAGGCGAGGATCAAGGCGTCGTCGATGATCGGCCGCTCTGAGCTGCGGAACCGGGTGAGCACGAAGTCGGCGGCGTCCTGGTGGCCCGGCTCACCGATCCCGATTCGGAGCCGAGGAATATCGGAGCTACCAAGCTGGGCAATAATATCGCGGAGACCCTTCTGGCCTCCGTCGGAGCCGCCGCGGCGAATCCGGAGCTTGCCCAGCGGCAGGCTGAGATCGTCGCAGACGATCAGCAGATCGGCCGGCTCGATCTTGTAAAACTGGACGCAGGACTGAACAGGTCGCCCACTCAGATTCATATACGTTTGGGGTTTGAAAAGAAGAACCCGGCGATGATCGATTTCGGTCTCGGCCAGTAGGCCGTCAAAGCGCCGCTGGAACCGGACGCCGGGAGGAGCCGCCGCGAGCCGATCGACCAGCTCGAACCCCACGTTGTGGCGCGTCCCCTCGTACTTCGCGCCGGGGTTGCCCAGGCCTACGACGAGCTTTCTCATCCCGGTCGCGCCACGTGGGGATCAGCCGAAGCGGGCGATCACTTCTTGGACTCTGCCTCCTCCTCCTTCTTCTCCTTGCGGCCGATCAGCTCGGGCTCGGCCGCGGCAGTCTCGGCCACCGTGGTCGGCTCCGCCGCCGACTTCTTTGCCGCCACGTGCACAACCACCTGATCCGGGTCCGAGACCGCCGTCACTCCCGGCGGCAGCTTCAAGTCGCGGACGTAGATCATCTGATGCAGATGCAAGTGATCGACGTCGACACGAATCTGGTCGGGAATGGCGGTCACCTCGGCCGTGATCTCGAGGCTATGAATCGGCTGCTCCAAGGCTCCGCCCTCGGACAACCCGACCGGGGTGCCGTGGAGCACCAGCGGAACCTCGGTCGTGACCCGCTCGTTGGCCGAGACCCGCACGAAGTCCAGGTGGATGATCTCCTTGCCCAGATGGTCCCACTGAACGTCGCGGACCAGCACCATCTCCGAGCCGCCGTTGCCTATCTGAAGCTGGGCCAGGTGCGATCCCTTCTTAATCAACGACCAAACCTGATCGCGGCTGACGGCCACCGGCAGGTTGGTCTGCTTGTGGCCGTAGACGATCGCGGGAATCAAGCCGCGGGCGCGGAGCCGGCGCGCGACCCGACTACCGGTTCCCTTGTTCTTGACCGCGTCGCGGGGCTCGACCTGGATTGTGATGCACTCAGCCATAACGGTCACGCCGGACCGGGCAGCGTTGCCGGCCGCGACGACTCCCTCAACTCCGCGGTTCGCCGGCCCCGGCGCGCTCGACGGAGGGTCACTCGGTGATTCAGCGGCCGCGCACGGCCGCCGGGGGCCTGATCCGTTGCGAAAGCATGAGTATGCCCAGGTCTGCGTCCGGTTTCAAGACCAGCCCGGTACCGCGTTCTCCGGGCGCGGTGGGGTTTATCCTCACACTGATCCCTCAGCGCATTGACCAGGTCCAGTCCGGTAGGTCGGCGGCCAGCGCTCCGCATCGCTCCGGATCAACCGCCGCGGCCACGATCCGCAGGCTCGCCTCCAGGCGTGGTCCTGGCCGGGAAAAGTATTGGTTCCCGTCGGCCAAAACCACGCGGTCGGTCCGCACCGCGGGCAAGCCCTGCCAGGCCGGACGCTCGGCCAGCCGCTCCGCTTCGCGTCGGGCTTGCTCCAAGGAAAATCCGCACGGAGCAACCACGGCCACCTCTGCGTGGGTGCCCGACACCTCCTCCCAGCTCACCCGCCGCGACGCCACCCCCGCACGCCCCAGTGCCGAGACTCCTCCGCCCAGCGCGATCAATTCGGGAATCCAATGACCGGCGCAGTAGGGCGGGTCCGGCCATTCCAGAAACAGCACCCGCGGCCGAACCACCCCCGCCGTCCGCCGAGCGATCGCCCGCGCGGTCGTCTCAAAATCTGCGATGAGCCGCTCGGCCCGCGCTGGGGCGTCTCCACCGAGAGCCTGAGCCACCTGGCGAAACATCGTGAAAACGCCTTCGAGGTCGGTCGGATTGACGCTCAGAACCTGCGGCGGACCCGGAAGCCCGGCAGCGACGTCCCGAACCGTCGCTTCGTTGACCGCACAAACGTCGCACTGCGCTTGGGTCAGGATCAGCGTCGGCCGGGTCGCCGCAAGCGCGGCCCGATCCAGCTCGTAGAGTGAGCCACCCTGGGCCGCGACCTGGGCGTCGATTGCCGCCGCCGGCGCCTGAGCATCAATGCGGCTCCGGGTCAGCCGCGGGCGATCCCAAATCCCCGGCGGAGCGTCGCACTCGTGGCTGATGCCGACCAACTCCTCCTCACGCCCCAACGCGGCGACCAATTCGGTCAGCGAGGGCAGCAGGGACACGATCCGCATCACGGGTCACCCCCGATCCGAGCCAACCCAGCCAGTCCGCATCGTCCCGCCCCGCTCCTCACCCCGGCGGCTGGAGGTCGGTCCGCGGCCCGAGAGCGTACACAGTCTCCGGCCAGATCGGATAGGCGCGGAGCACGCGGGCGACATCGTCGAGCGTGACGCTGGCCAACGCCTGAAGCTCCTCCTCCTGAGACAGATACTGCCGGTGGTGGCTCCAGTAATACCCCAGGCTCATCAGACGAAACAGCGTGCGTTCGTTCCTCAGAACAATCCGCGCCATCGTCTTGTTCTTGGCCTGCTCCAGCTCATCGGGGGAAGGGCCTTCGGCCTGGAGCCGCTGCAGTTCGTTCCGCAGACGGGTCAGATTGGCCGGAGCGTGCTCGGGGTCGCAACTGACGAAGGTGAAGGCACATCCCGCCCCGTCGAACGGTTGATACGAGACCTCGGCGGCGTCGGCGTGCCCGGGATCGATCAGCGCCCAGTACAGCCGGGAGCCTGTGTGGTCTCCCATGATGGTGGCCAGCAGCGCCGCCGGGTAGCGATCGAGACTCTCGCTCGGCGGCGCGTCCGCGACGGCAACCAGCGTCTCTTGCTGATCGTCGGATCGAAGCCTGGTTCGAAACTGATGCGATCCACGCGCCGGCAGGACCTCACGAAGAGCCGGCTCGCCCCTCCAGCTCCCGCAATGACGCTCAGCCAGGGCCAGCACCTCGCCCCAGTCGGCCCGGCCCGCAACCGCAAGCGTCATATTCCCCGCGCCATAGTATCGCTGGAAGTAGTCACGCATCTGCTCGACCCGCAGACTCCCCACGGTCTGCTCAGTCCCGAGCACGCTTCGCCCCAGCGGATGCGCCCCGAAGTGGAGGGCCTTGGCATCCTCAAACGCCACCGACATCGGATCGTCGGCATACATCTGGATCTCTTCGAGGATCACCTGCTTCTCGGTTTCGAAATCCGCTTTGCGGAGGCTGGGCCGCAAGATGTCCGCCATGATCTCAAACGCCTGAGCCGTGTGTTCGGGGAGGCAGCAGAGGTAGTAGACCGTGTCCTCTTCCGAGGTCTGGGCGTTGTGCTTGGCGCCGATGCGGTCCAACTCGCGGTTGACGGCCAGACTGTCGCGCCGCTCCGACCCCTTGAAACACATGTGTTCAAGAAAATGCGAGATCCCGGAAAGCTCCGGCGGCTCATCACGCGAACCAGCGCGGACGAAAAACCCGAAGGCCACCGAATGAGTCTGGTCGTCGAGTTCGCCGATGACCGTCAGTCCGTTAGGCAAGATCGCGTGGTGAAACGGCATGGGTAGAGCAGGGGGGGTGGAGGTCGCGGTTCTCACTCCGGGCAGACCAGGGCCCGGGGGCCAAGGCTCAGGATCGTCATCTGATCGCGGCGCAGGCTGCCGCAGTATCGCGAGACCGACTGCGGCGTCAGCGCGTCCAGCGCCGCGGAAATCTCATCCAGAGTACGGACCCGGCCCAGGTAGTACAGGTCCGACGCAATCTGGCTCGATCGCGCCAAGCTCGACTCCTGCTGCATGATCCAAGACGATTTCAGCCCCGCGCGCATCGTCTCCAGCTCGTCGGCGGCCACGCCCCGGTCGCAGAGCCGGTTCAGCTCGGCCAGCATCACGTCCAACGTCTGCTGCGCACGGTCACTCGACGTGCCCGCGTGACAAACCAGTGCGGCCTCGTCGCGGAAACTCTCGTAGGCCGCCGCCACCGAATAACACAGCCCACGTTTTTCTCGAACCTCGGTGAACAGACGAGCCGACGAGTACCCGCCGAGAATTGCCGCCGCAGCCCGCGCCTGATACGAGTCCGGATGCGGCAGCGGAACCATCGGCAGGGCCAGACCAATCTGGACTTGCTCGGTGGCCTTGGCGATGTGGTCACGCGCCGGGCCAGCCGGGCCGGGCCTGAGGGTCGGCTCGGGGCAGGGGGGGGCGTCGCCCAAGAGCTCCGCCACCGCATCCACCAAGGCCGTCCAGTCGATGTCGCCCGCGGCCGCCAGAATTGCGCCGCTCGAATGAACATGGGCGCCGTGGAATTGACGCACCGACTCCGGCGTCAGGGCCGCGACCCCCTCCGGCGTTCCCAGCGGGTGGCGCCCCCACGGATCCCGGAAGTGACGGCGCCGGAGCTCCACCATCAGCTTCGCTCCGGGATCGTCCTCCAGGCTGCGGAGCGATTGCGCAGCTAGCGCCCGGACCGACTCAAAGTCGTCATCGCGCAAATGGGGCCGTCGGACAACATCGACCAGAATTCTCAGCACGGCGATCAGATGACGTCCCAGGGTCGCCGCCGTCAGCCCAAGGTGAACCGACTGCGCGGAAACGCGGTACGTCGCACCCAACCGATCGAGCGCCTCGATCAACGAGCGAGAATCCCGGTCGCCCGCACCGCGCAACATCCACTCGGCTAGCACGCCGGCCGTCCCCAGCCGCTCCGGCGGATCGTAAATCGCCCCGGCCGGCAACAGCAGGCTAAACGCGGCCGACTTGACCGAAGGCATCCGCTCGCCGACCACGGTCAAGCCATTCGGAAACCGGTGCTGATACGATTCGGTGGTGGACAAGGAATTGCCTTTCCAGGCAGTGGGACCGTTCGCCCCGAGCGAGCCCCTGACGGGCCAAACTGGGCCGTCCCAGCCAAGATCGCTCAAAGCTCCAGATCGTAGTCGATCGCCTTGTACAAAGTCCGTGAGCGTCGAAATCCCAACGACCGGTAAAGCCGTACCGCAAGATGATTGTCGGCGGTAACTTCCAAATACGCCCGACGCAACCCCGCTGCGGCAAAGCCGCCCAAGGCTTGCCGGACCAAGGCACGGCCCAGCCCCAGTCCTCGATAGCCCGGTATCACCCCTACATTCTGGATCGCCCCGATCGGCCCCTGGTCGACCACCCCTTGGATCGTCGCCACGCAGCCCTCCGGCGCGGCGATCGCCCACGTCGCCGACGGCAAAAACCCAGGCTTGCGGCGGATCTCACCCATCAGCCGCCGACACCCCTCACGCTCCCCCAAACACGGAAAAATCAGGCTGTCCAATTCATTCCGAAAGCTCAGGTATTTCAGCTCTGCATGCAGGTCGAGCAGTTGATCGCTCCAGGCGACCCAGCGATAGCCCTCAGGCAGCGCGACCGGGGTCGTGTTCCCTTCCAGGTCGATTTCCATCCGGAACCGCTTGAAGTAAGAAACGGCCATCGTGCCACCGCAGCCGCCGATTCCACAGCTCGTCGCTCGGCTCGCATTCTAGGAATCGGTGAGCCGAAGGGTCAACGAACGGTTCATCAAGCTGATAAGATGAACCTCAATTGGCCCCATACAGAAAAGACGACGACGACCCCGCCATGACCTTTCCGCCGCTTGCCCGCGTCGATCAAGAATTCGACGGACCCCGCCTCGACAACCTCCCGGCAGCCGTCGAGGCGGCGATTCGGTCCAGCCGCCTTGCGCAACGGGTCAAGCCCGGCGGTCGGGTTGCGGTCGGTCTCGGTAGCCGGGGCATCCTGGCCATTGACGTGGTCGCCCGTGCGGCCATCACCACCTTGAAGCAGATCGGATATCGACCGTTCGTTGTCGCCGCGATGGGCAGCCACGGCGGCGCGACCGCCGATGGGCAACGCCAACAATTGGCCGACAAGGGCCTGACTGAAGAGAGCCTCGGCGTCGAAATCCGCACTGAGATGGAAACCGAAGTCGTCGGGACCAGCCCAGTCGGACTCCCGATCTACTTCGATCGCAACGCCTTGCATGCCGACGGCATCGTCCTGATCAACCGGGTCAAGCCCCACACCGACTTCCGGGGTGTCCACGAGTCCGGCATCCTCAAAATGCTCGTCATCGGGCTGGGCAAGCGGCAGGGTGCCGAGCAGATCCATCGGCTCGGCCTTCGAGGGATGACCGAGGTCCTGCCCGCCGTCGGACGGATCCTGGTCGAACGAACGCCGTTTGCTCTCGGCCTGGCCATTCTCGAAAACGCCGAGGACCAGCCCGCCGAAATCGTCGCCATCGAGCCGGAGACCCTTTTCGAGCGGGAGCCGCAGCTTCTTGAACGGGCTCGCGCGCTCATGGGCCGGCTCCCCTACGACCAGATCGACGTCCTGATCGTCGGCGAGCTGGGCAAAAATTACTCCGGCGCGGGCATGGATCCCAATGTCATCGGTCGCCTGCTGGTCGAAACCCAGCCCGACTTCGACCGGCCCATAATCACCCGGCTGGCCGTGCTCGACGTCTCCCCGGAAAGCCACGGCAACATCGTCGGCGTCGGCTTCGCCGACCTGACCACCGATCGACTCGTCGCCGCCCTCGACCCCGAACCCTTCCGCATCAACGTTCTCACCTCATGTTTCCTGGAACGGGCGCGGATCCCGATCACCCTGCCGACCGATCGCGACGTCTTCCGCGTTGCGCTGGAGACCTGCTGGCGGCTCGATCCGGCCGACGCCCGTCTGGTTGTCATCCCCAACACCCTGGAACTCAAAACCTTGTGGATCAGCCCCGCCCTTGACCAGGAAACTCGACAAAACCCCCGCCTCCGCCTCAGGACCGACTACCAGCCGATCCCCTTCCTCGAGGATGGCTCGCTCGATCAGGAGCGGATGTTTCCCGACAGCGTCCGGGCCCGACGTCGCCTCCGTGCTCCTAAGGATTGACCTTGCGGCGGAGCGGGCCGTCCAATCCTTCCCCGGGTGCGCCTCCGGTCACTGGCTGGAGTTTCTCCAACGCCCGCATCGCTTCGAACTCGGATCGATCAGGGACATCCGTGGCCCGAATGATCTCAGTCTTCACCACTGGGTCAAAGTTTGCGGATTCGCCCCGGGCGATCGCCGTCGCCATGTCGAAGGCACGCCGCGCTAACCGGTCGGGATCCCGAATCGCCAGCGCCGCGAATTGATTCGTTTCGGCCATCCGGCGAAGGCTGATACTGTGCCCCATCGCTGCGATCACGTAGGGCTTCCGATCCGGCTGCTCGCCGTAAAGAACATTGCGGCCGTCGACCAGCGCCGTCGCTCCCTGTTCCTCCTCGGCCAGGATCACCGCCAGATTCGGATGCTCTTTGATGACCGGCTCCAGGGCCTGTCGCGCAGCCTCGATATAGCCCTCGAAGCGGACGGTCGGCAACGCCGTCAGCGACGTCTGGGCCAAGGCTTCCTCCAGGGCCGCCAGGCGAGCGCGACCCGCCGCATCGAACGGCCCATTGGTCACAACGACCGCCTCCGCATCATCGGCAAATCCCGCCCGCCTCGCATCCTCCACCGCCGCCGCGACCAGCGCCCGCGCATCGTCTTCCACCGGCGAGTAACGAACCACCGGCGGCGCGGGATTCAACCCCTCAACACCCCGATCCAGCAAGATCACCGGAACCTGCCGATCAATCAGCGACTGAATCGCCGGAGCCAGCCCTTCATCGGTCCGATCCGGAACGATCACGGCCACCGCCACACCCCGCGCGGCCAACGCGGGCAGATCCTCCGCCTGCTTACCCTCTGGAGTGCGGACCACCTCGACAAAGACTCGCCGATCCGCCGCCCGGATTCGGAATGACTGCTCCCAGGTATTGGCGTCCAGATCCTGACCGTCCGGAATCACCAGCCCGACTGTTGGAACATCGGTACCAGTTTGCTCCGAGACCGCCTGCTTAAAAATCGAACCCGAGTCGACCGGCGGCACGCTCACCGGGTCGCCACAGCCGACAACCGCTCCCAATACCAGCAATCCCGGCAACCAATGCAGTCGATAAGGCGTCATGGCAACGTCGCTACCCCGGGTGGGCGTCTTATACATTTTCTCTATCATAAACACCATCCGGCCGGTCTGATAAGCCGCGCCGCGGCGGTCGGGTTTCCCGGCGGACCCACCGTCAGTCGCTTTGGAGGACCAGGCTTGAAACCCGATCGGCGTATTCGGCTCCTCGCCTTGGATGTGGACGGCACCCTGCTCGGGGACGCCGGCGAACCACGGCCCGGTCTCGCCGCGGCTCTCCAGGCGGCCCAGGATCGCGGCCTGAGGCTGATCCTCTGCACCGGCCGCCGCTATCGACGCGCCGCGGCCGCCGCCGAGCGGTTCGGCCTCGATGCTCCGCTGGTTTGTAATTCCGGGGCGATCGTCAAAGACCCCCGCTCTCACTCCACCCTCTGGCGCGCCGACCTGCACCCCGAAACGGTCGCCCGTCTGCTTCGGCTCATCGTCCACGAAGGCAAACAACCCTTGAGCTTCGTCGATCACGGCCCATCTGGTCCGGACTTCACCATCGAAGCCTACCCTACCGGCGACCCCGACTTCGACGACTATGTCGCCGCCAACCGCGACCACGCCGCCATTGAACCCGGGTGGGTCGCTCGCGCCATCCAAGGCCTCGGCCGCACGCACTTTCATGTCTGCGCCCTCGGCGACCGTCCGCGCATGCTCCGGTTGGCCCACCACCTGACCGCGAACCTTCCCGGTGAAATCCTCTGCTTCGTCCAGCGAAGTCCGCGGTATCACGCCTGGATGTGCGAATTGCTCCGCGCCGACGCCGGAAAATGGTCCGCCCTGTGCCAGATCGCTCAGCGTTGGGGTATCCTCCCCGGGGAAATCTGCGCCATTGGGGATGATGTCAACGACCGGCCCATGATCGCCGCAGCCGGCTGCGGGGTGGCCATGCCCCACGCCCCGCCCGAGGTCCGCGAGGTGGCAGACTTCGTCCTCCCCGATCAACCGGATACCGCCCTGGCCAACTTCGTACTTGGCCTTTGCCGTTGACGCGGCTGACTTCGGCGCTCGATACGCCGGCCTCAGGAACTCGTCATGAACGAAGCGAGCTGGGAACCGCTCCCAACCCCTGCGGAAACAATCGAGCAAAACTGGCTCTTTCAGCTCAGGCGCCAACGCTATCGCTCCCGCCGCGAAGGCCAGGAACATGACTTCTACGTCATCGAACTGGCCGATGCCGTCCACGTGATCGCCCGAACTCCCGATCACCGGCTGGTCCTGGTCCGCCAGTTCCGCGCCGGTTCGGGTTCGGACGGTTACGAAACCCCCGGCGGCCTGGTCGATCCCGGCGAAGATCCGCTGCAAGCCGGCGTTCGGGAGCTGCTCGAAGAAACCGGCTACGCCGGCGACCCGCCCCACTTTGTCAGCCAATGCTGGGCCAATCCGTCACTCCTGACGTCAAAGATCACAACGATTTTTGTCGATAACGTCCGCCCCGTCGCTCCCCCCCATCGCGATCCCGGCGAGCTGCTAGAAGTCGAGCTGGTGCCAGCCGCGGCGATCCCGCGCTGGATTCGCAACGGTCGGATTGCCCACGCGCTGTGCATCCAGGGTCTCCTTTCCTGGCTGGTGAGCGAGCTTCCGAACGCGCCCTGGCCTGCGCCGCCGAACCGACCGCGTCGGATCCGTCTGCGCCAACTGTTGCTCTTGGTCCTCTACGTGGGGCTGCTTCTGGCGGGCACGCGGCTGGACCGTCGGATGGCCGGAGCGCTCCTGGGCGCGACGCTCGCCTACGGATCCTGGTGGGTCGTGTCTCGTGTGGACCCCATAAGCGACGCGGTCTTGCTCCGTGGGGCCCGCCTCAGCCTGCGCCATTTGACCCTCCGCAGCTTGGCCGCTCTCGCTCTGGCGATGATCTTCGCCTTCGCCGTGATCAGCGTCTGGCCGGCAATTCGACGCTAGCCGGCGGAGCCGGCAGCCGAAACCGCGGCGCTGGGGTGGGCCGCATCAGATCCGCCAATGCCGCCCGAACCCGCGCATCATCCTGCTCGCGTCCTCGCTCCGGCAGGTCGAGCAGCCCCAGAGCGTCGTACACGGGTGGCAGTTCGAGCAATTCGACCCGACCGAAAACCCGCTCAATCGCGTCGCGGCCAATCCCCAGCCGCCGGGCCAGGGCCTGGACCTGCTCCAGCCGCGCTAGGTCGACTCGCTGGGCCTCGTGATACGCGCTCCAAAGATAAAGCGCCCGCGCCAACTGGAACTCCCGCGTCGGCGGCAGCGCCGGTTCGCCGGCGTCGGGACGCGGGACGCCGGCGATCAGCAGCGCCTCGACCCGAGGCTGATGCACCAGCGCCAGTCCAACCGACAACCCGACCAGCCCCAACGCCGCTCCCCGCGTCAGCCGATCGGGCTGTTCCCGCGCCAACCGCGCCATCCAACCAGCTCCGAACAGCACCGCGCCGACGTGGGGAATCGTGTCATACCACGGAACCACCGTGCGCAGGCTAGAAAACGGCAAATAGCCGCGAAACGTCCATTCGACATAGTAAGCGAGCAAGACCAGCGTCGCGCCGGCCAGTTCCAGCGGCGTCGGCCGCGCTCGCCGCCACGTGATCAACCAGACAAGAGCGATGGCCACCGTCAAAGCCGCGCCTTGGACCACCGTCGTCTCGGGTTCGAGCCCCAGGTTCTCGCCTACCAGTTGCTCCGGAATCGCCTGGACCGTGTGCGCCCAGCCTGCGACCGGATCGGCGGCTTCCGCCTGAGTCCGGCCATGAAAACTGATGCGCGCGTCAATCTGTCGGCCACCCAGCGACCAGGCCAGGACCACCGCCGCCAGGGTCGCACCGATCGGAAGCAACGCCGCCAGAGGCCGACGATGCCCCAGCAGGTAAACGCAACCCACCGGCCCCGCTGCGTGCCCGATCGTCCACATCGAACCGGCCAGCCAACTCGCCCCGGCGGCCAAAAGCAGCGCCCCGGGTGCCGACGTCCGCCGCCACGATTGCAGCGCCAGCAGCATCCCGACAATCCCCAACGCCGCCCAGACCGTCTGACCCGACGAATACCACGTCCCCGACGAAAACAGCACCGAGGTCGTTCCCGTCGCAATCGCCGCGCCCACGCCCAACCCCGGACGCCCCGTTTCACGGCTGATGCACCAGCCCACGGCCAGCATCAGTGCTGCCAAGGCTCCGTAGGTCGCCACCGCCAGCGTCTCCTGGAGCCGCGGCAACCGCCCCGCCGCCTGCATCACCCCAGCCGTCAAGAGCCGCCAGGCCGGGACCACGTGCGTGTTGTGTGGCCGATACAGGTTTGCCCAAGCCCGGCCAAAGGTCCGTGAGGCAGCAAGATATTCAAAATCGTCGCTATGAAGCCGGTAATCCCAGAGCGCGACCCGGAACATCCCCGCCGGCACCAGGAGCACCAGCAGGATCAATCCGAGCCAGCCGGCCCGCCCCAGCGGCTGACGGAGATACACTCCGATTCGGCTCAATCCACGGCTCATGGGACCGTCGCCCAATCGGTCGGCGGCCAGGGATCGCCCGCGTCGCTCCAGGGCAGCCGAGGCAACGGCTCAGGAGCCAGCAACGGCCCCAAAGCCGCCGCGACCGCCGCCGCCGGCACCTCGCGGCCCGACTCAGGCAGCCTGACCAGGTCGAGCGCGTCGATCGACGTCACGTGAACCGGCCAGCCCGGCACCCGCACCGGCCCCAACACAGCCCGGATCGCCGACCTGTCCAGCCCCAAAACCCGCGCCTGCTCCGCCGCCCGCTGGAGCCGCGTCAATGCCCGCCGCTGTCGGCCCGACCGGAGCTCGGCATAGACGATCGCTCGGCCATATTTCAACTCTGGGATCAGGAATTGACGCACCTCGGACGGGAGCATCGGCGGCGCGTCCGCGATTCGAAGCGCCTCGGCCCGGGGCTGGTGGACCATCGCCGCCAAGACCACCCATCCTCCCAGCCCCAAGTATTCGACCAGAGCGGGCAACCGCGGTCGATTCGGAGATAACCCGCTCCGACCCGCCAGCCACCCAAACCCAAACAAAACCGCGCCCAACTGCGGCAGGGTGTGATACCAGCCCAATTCCCGCAAATTCGCATAATCAAATCCAGACCGAAGCGTAAACGCCATCCCATATCCGACCGCGATCAGCACCAAACCGGCTGCTTCAAGCGGGTTGGGCCACCCCTCCGAACCCCGACGCGCTCGCCAAAAAACCACCAGCAACCCGACGACCAGCACCACGGCCTGAATGGGCTCCGAGGCCGTCGGCATGCCCAGATTTCCCATCACGAGCGACTCGACGACCGCCTGTGCTGTGTGGGTGATCGGACGAATCGGCGACGCCGGTTGAGCCGCCTCCGCCACGGCCGATCCGACCTGCTCGGCAAGCGAGCCGCCGGCCATCGCGCCGATCATCAACACCGCCAGTCCCGAGCCGATCAGTGGAAGCCAAGCCCACCGCCGCAGCGATTGGTCGCGACTCAAGGCCAGATAAACCGCGGCGGTCGGGCCAGCCGCGGCCCCGCCGCTCCAGGCCAGCGGGGCCGCCCACGCCGCCACAGCCGCCGGAATGATCCAGATCCGCCTCTGCGTCACAACCGCGCGCTGGGCAGCCGCCAACCCCGCAAGCACCAGCAGCCCGGCCATCAGTGTCTGGGACGCCGAATACCAGGTCGCTGCCGACTGGAGCACGGTCGACAGTCCAACCCCCACGATCGCCGCTAGCCCCAACACCAGCCGACCGGTCTGCCAGGCGACGATATGACCAGCCAGCAGCGAGCAGCCAATCAGCAGACCCAGACTGGCCCGCGTGAGCATCTCGGGAACGGCGCTCAGGGATCCCGCCAGACGCGCCAGCCCCGCCGTCGCCAGCCGAAACAGCGGAACCACATGCGCATTGTGCGGCGTCCAGAGCGACCGGAATGGCTCGGCTCCCGATCGGCAATCGGCCAGGAACGCAAAGTCGTCGCCACGCAGCGACGGATAGGCATACCAGGGCCAGTAGAGCCACGCCGGCAACCCTGTGAGTGTCAAACCCACACCAAGCGCGGCCAGACCGGCCAGCCAGCGACGAGGCCTGGCCGGGCTCATCGCCTCGCACGCGCGGCCGACAACATCGAGCGCGCCTCGCGCCGCGTGGACTCACCCGCGTTGTCGCCGCGGAGCATCGCAGCCAGCTCGGCCACCCGCTGACGGTCATCCAGCCGGCGGATCGTCGTCCGGGTCCGACCGTCCACAACCGACTTCGCAATCACGAAATGATGGTCGGCATGACTGGCCACTTGCGGCAAGTGCGTCACACAGACCACCTGTCGGTCACGGGCAATCCGCTGCAACATCCGCCCGATCGTCTCGCCGAGCCGCCCGCCGACCCCGCTATCCGCCTCGTCCAAGACCAGCGTCGTCACCCGATCCACCTCGGCCAGAACCGTTTTGACCGCCAGCGCCACCCGCGACAACTCCCCGCCCGAGGCAATTTTACGCAGCGGACGTTCCGGCTCCCCCGGGTTCGGAGCAAAAACATACTCGACCGTGTCCAGACCATGCTCGGGCGGCGCGGCCGATGGCTCCTCCGACAACCGGATCGTCTCCATCGCCACCGAAACCCGGGCCTTGTCAAGCTGTAAGGCGGCCAGCGGCTCGCTCACGGCCTCGGCGAACCGGCGTGCGGCCCGCCGGCGACCCTCGGACAACGCCTCCCCCGCCGACCTCAGCGCCGCCCACGCCTCACCGAGCGGCTTGTCAAGCTCCGCCAGGTCCGATTCATCCCGCTCGAGCGCCGCCAAACGCTCCTCGACCTCCGCCAACCGTGCCGGCAGTTCATCCGGATCGCACCGATACCGACCCGCCAGCTTCCGATAAAGCGCCAGCCGGGATTCGATCTCCTCCAACCGCTCCGGATCGTCATCCACGTCGCCCGCATAACGCCTCAGTTGCCGAGCCAGTTCCCGCGCCTGCTCGGCCATCCGCTCCAATTCCTGGACCACGGCCGTCAGCTCTGCGTCGCCTTCCCCAACCGCGCTGATGCGCCGAGCCACCTTCTCCAGAAGCTCTTGGACCGATCCATCGGCTTCGTACAAAAGCTCGTATCCGGCCAGAGTCGCGGCCCGAAACTCCGCGGCGTGCGCCAGCCGGTGGGACTGCCGCGCCAGTTCCTGATACTCCCCCGCTCGCACGTCCGCCGTCGCCAGCTCGTCCCGCTCAAACGTCAGCATCTGAAGCTCTCGGCGACGCCGCTCCGCAGCTTCAGCCAGCTCGGCCCGTCGCCGCCGCAGCTCCTCGTAGCGAAACCGCGCTGCCCGATACGACGCCACCACTGCATCCAGCCGCGCATACGCATCCAGCAAACCACGCTGGGTCTCCGGTTCCAACAGCGTCCGCCCCTCGGACTGCCCATGGATCTCAACTAGCCGCGAACCTATCTGACGCAGCATCGCCGTCGTCACAGGCATCCCATTGGCGTGTGACTGCCCCCGGCCCGCAACGCTCACCCGTCGCGTCAGAATCAGCTCCGGCTCCTCGAGCGGACCACCCAGGATCGCCTCAATCTCGCTGCGGGTCTCCGAATCGTTCAGCTCAAACACCGCCGAAACCCGAGCTTCCTGCTTCCCCGCCCGAACCAGCTCCCCAGACGCTTTCCCTCCCAACAGCAACCCCAGCGCCGTCAATAACAAACTCTTGCCCGCTCCGGTCTGGCCGGTCCAGACGACCAGCCCCGGCTCAAACTCGACCCGGACATCCTCAATCGTCGCCAGATTCTGGACCGACAGCTCACGCAGCACCGTCGTCGCCTCAGACCAGTCCCAGATTGCGGCGATGAAAGGCGATGGCCTCCCAAACGTGGAGGTCCCAGTACGCCCAGTCGTGGCCTCCGTCGTACTCCTCATATTCGTGCGCAATGTGGAGCGAATCCAGGTGCGCATGAAAGGCCCGATTCTGCTCAAGCAGAAAATCCTCGCGTCCGCAATCCAACCGCAACCGCGGAATCCGCCCGTGATCCATCTGCATCACCAGCGCAAACGGGTCCTCCGGACCATCGGCCGGTGCCTCTCCAAAAATCCGCGTAAACTCCGGACCAAGCCGCTCTGCTGACTCCGGATCCCGGCAGACGCCCAACGCGCCGGAATGCGAATGTGCCGAACAGAATAGATCGCTGTGCTTCAACGCGTTCTTGATCGCGCCGAAGCCGCCCATCGACAGCCCGCCGATCGCTCGGCCCGACCGCTCGGCCCGAACCGGAAACGTTCGGTCGATCAGCGGGACCAGGTCGTGAATCAAATCGTCCTCATAGGCAGATCCGATGCGCGCATTGGTGTACCAGCCGCGCCCTCCGTCGGGCATGACCACAACCAGCGGCAGCCCTTCCACGTACCGTTCGAGGCTAGTCCGCCGGCCCCAAATTGTGTGGTCGTCGGACAGCCCGTGAAGCACGTAGAGCGTTGACCACGGCCGCCTGATCTCCGGGTCGTCCGGAAACATCACTTGGAAGGCCGAGGCCTTCCGGAGCGCGCGACTGTAATACTGAATCGTTCCCAGGGCCATGCTTACCGCTTCCCGATCGTCTTCAGCGAGCAGCCCCCACCGCCTCCACCAACGGCGGCGCCGCCTGCGGCACGTCCGACCGCAGGTCTTCTCCGGCCAGCGCAGCCACGGTCGCTGCGATCTGCGCCTGGGTCGCGCGGACCGCGGGCGCGTCGGCTCCCCGAGGTTCGATCCCCGGTCCCAGCAGGCCGATCCAGATAAACTCGGCGCCTTCGATATTCTGCCCGTGGCTGGTCCACAGCCGTCCCTCGCCCCGCCCGTGATCGGTCGTCAGGATCAGGCTGGTCCGGCCACGCCATGCCGGGTTCGCCTCCGAGGCCTCCCACAGCCGCCGGATCTGCGCATCGGCTCGGCGCGCGGCCCGGAGGTAGAAGTCGTAACGATCGTGGTGGGCGTGTTCATCGGTCTCGCCCACCGCCACGTAGATCACCCGCGGATCCTCGGCTTCCAGGTGGGCTAGCGCCGATTCGAAGGTCAGCGCATCGTAAACATTATTGTCCCACTCGCGATGCAGCCCCTCGTACAACGCATTGATCGTCGCCCGCCGCGGATCGACCGGCTCGCCGGCTATCGGCTCCCAACCGGCCTGCACCGGCAGCCCACTCCGCTCACGATTCAGAATGAACGGAAAAACATCCCAGCTACAGAACGCCGCCACCCGACCTGTCAGTCCCGGCCGGCCATGAAGCCACTCCAGGACATTCCGATTCGGATTCGGAATCTTCTGATTCGAGTTGATCCGCGGGTCCGCCGCGCCCGTCAACATCTCGTTGTAACCGGGATACGAAAACTTGAGCCCGTTGGTCAAAACCACCTCGTCGCCCCGGTCCCGGTCCCCGAGCAACTGACCACGCCGGGCCACCACCTCCCAGACAAACGGCATCAGAATCCGCCGCCGCTGCTCGGGACTGTCGTTCCAGAACGTCGCACGGATCGACTCCGCCGCCGCCGCGTTGCCTCCCGTCCGTTCCATCAGCTCCGCATCCGCCCCCCGGAAGACCTCCTGCCAGCGAAGGCCGTCCAAGGTGACTAGAATCACGCGGCGCGGCTCCGCTTCCCTCGCTCCATCGCTCCGCGTCGCCCCGCCGAAAACCGTCGCGGCAAGCCCGCCCGCCAGAAAGGTGCGGCGATTGGTCATCTCACTTCACCTTCGCTCCTGGGAGACATTCCGGATCATCCGGCTGGAGCAAAACCACCCGCTCACCGCTGGTCGCCGCCAGCAGCATCCCCTGTGAGGTCTCTCCCCGGATCATCGTTGGCTCCAGATTGGCCACCACCACGATCCGCCGTCCCACCAATGACTCGGGCTCATAATGCTGGCGGATTCCGGCGACAATCTGTCGCGTCTCACCCTCCGACAACTCGATCCGCAGCAGCAACAACTTGTCGGCGTTCGGGTGCGGACGCGCCTCCAAGACCCGCGCCACTCGTAAATCGACTTTCGCAAACTCGGCATACGATATGAGATCGGCCATGGAAGATCGGCTCACGCTCACCACAATCAGGCATCAGGCCCTTATCCTAGCGAGCACTCCTCCCCGCGAGAAGCACGCGCCTTGCGTCACTCTTGGACACGCGGGCCGACCTTTCCTTCCCTCTCTCTCGGGCACCACTTCAACCGCTCAGTCTGAGCCGACCTGCAAGACCTACACCCGGCCTTGCCTCCCGCCCAGCAGCCGCCCCAAACCCGCCCCCATCGACTTGACCACGGCAACGGCCATCACCAACGGAGTCGCCGGATACTTCCAGATCGTCGGTAAATTGCGTTCGAAGACAAAGTGTCCCATCCACATAAAAGCATATCCACCCACAAAGAGCCCCAGCGACCACCACGGTCGAAACGGCAACACCAGCAACGCCGCGGCCACCATCGGCCACCCAACCCCGACATGCAAAAAATGGTTCACCGGATGCCGATGATCGCGGCGATACGTGGCCACGATCTGCTCAAACCGCGACGTCGGTGCAGCGCCCATCGGAATTCCTTTCCGTTTTAGCAAACTCACCCGTTCATTCAGCTTACGCTCCGCTCCGGCGCTCAACCATGGGCTGCCCTCAGCGCTCACCGGAGCCAGGCTCGCCGCCCGCCGACTCACCCACCGCCGCGCCAGTTCGGACTCGCGGATCGTCGTAGGTGTCCAAGTCGTTGTGCATAATCTGCGGCCAGTAGGTGGCGAAGTTGAACTTGGGGTCGTTGTCCTCATCATGACAACGCACGCACCGCCGATTCCGCTCGAAGTCGTCCCGACTCCGGGCCATCGCCGCCCGCCATTCCGCGTTGGCCGGATCCGACGCATGCTTCGAACCGGGCCCGTGGCAGTTCTCGCACTGATTGCCCTTCAGAAACGGCGTCTCGGCCAGAGTCACAAATCCTCCGTGATACTCAAACCCCGTCGTATGGCAGCTCACGCAGGAGGCGTCATGCTCGCGGTTACGGCCTTCGTCGCGAGGATCACGGATCAAAGGCTCGTAGGCGTGCGCATGCTTCGTGGACTCCCATTTGGCGACCGTCTTTGGGTGGCAGGACCGGCAGGTCTCGACCCCCACGTAGGTCGCCCCCGGCGGGGTCGTGAAGTCGGCATACGGCCGCCGCGGATACGACGCCAAGGTATTGGCATTTCGATACGCGGCCTGGAGTTCGTCGCCCAGAATCGTCCGGACTCGGCCTGCAAGCTCTCGGTCCCGATCGTAACGGTCGTTGATCTCGAGTCGGCGATAGCGGGGCGGATGCGCCGGATCCTTCGACAAACCGACGACCCCCAAGTACATTCCCTTGGTCCCGACCTGAATCAGGCGGGTCCGTCCTTCGTTGAGTAGCTCCGGCTCGGCGGGCGCATCCGACGTGTCCGAGGTCGATACGACAATCTCGAAGCCCGCAAACCGCTCCGCCAACTCGCGCGCCATCTCCACCGGACCTTGGACCAGCAACACCTGTGTGTCGGTATCGGCCTCCAGCTCAGCCAGGACCGGCCCGAGCGCCTCGGCCGGATCGATCACCGTCAGCATCGACTCCTTGTCCGGATCCTTCAGCGCTGCGAACGCCGACGGGTCCAACACCGACGTAATCCCCAGCCTCCGCGGGCCAACCTCCGCCCGCACCGCCGGCCGCAACGTCTTCTCCAGCTCAAAACCCTCCGCCGGAATCGCATTGGCCGAGACAAACACCAGCCCTGCCCCCGCCGCACTCAGCGTATTGTCAATCTGAAGCAGGGTTTCAGTTGTGCCCAGCCGCAAGTCGTCGGCCGACAGCCCGACCGCCGAATAGCCTAGTTCCCCCAACGCGCGTAACGTGTGCGTCAGCCGAATCCGTACCTGGTCAGGCCCCCCTCGATCCCGGTACGGATCTCCCGCCAGCGAGCCGAGATCGGCCAGCGCGAGCTTCCAACCCTGGCGCCTCAACCGCTCGACAATCACGGCCCGACGCACCAGGCCCCCCTTCTGCTTCGCTGCGCATCCGCACGGCTCGTGATAACCGAGCATCTGGCCGCTGAGAATCAGCGCGCCCACAAAATCGGGATCGTCGCGGGTCCAATCCGCCAGCAGCACGGCCGAGCCTCGATCCCCACCAGTCACTTCGGCCCCATGCAACGCCGCGTTGTCCCCCCCACTCGCCGCCGAGCTTGGCTCAGCCGACGGTTTTTCGACCTCCGCCGAGGGCTGCGGGGCTGTCCGACCGCAGCCGACGACCACAAGCACCAGCGTCGACAACGCCAGACCGACCGCAGTGCTCCAGACCCGCAGACGGTTCATCCGTGGGTTCTCCCCAGCCCGAGCTAGGTCCCCCTCCCGCTCAGGACCCTCGCCTCATCCCTCTCACTCGCTCAAGATTACCAGTGTCACTGGAATCGACACGGTCCGCGCCTTGGGATGATCCGTTGTCAGAACGATCGCCTCGGGCTGCGTCGGGTCCGTGGCTCCCGCAGGCGTTCCCGGAGGAACCTCGACCCGGAGCCGATAGCGCCGGATCCGGGCCGTTTCCGCTCCAGGCTCCTCCATCGGCTCGATCGACACCTGGACCTGCTCGGGCTTGTGCGTCACCTCAAAATGGGTCGACTCCTGATCCCGAACCAAGAGCACCAGATTCATCCGCCCACCCCGACCCGAGCTGGCCGTTAGGCGGACCCGCTCCGGCGCCACGCTGATCGGACCAACCCGCTTCCCCCGGATCGGCACAACCAGTTCCGGCATTTTTGGATGATTCGTCTTAAGCGTCACCTGTTCGGCAATCTCGCCCAACGCATCGCTCGGTTTGAGCGTCACGTCCACCCGCAGCCCGCTCGCGAACCCCACCTTCTTGCGCTCGTCCTCCGTCAGCGGCTGAATCTCGGTCGTCAACGCCTCGGGGTTGCTAGCAACGACCTCGGTGATCGCCAGGTCGGGCTGGTCGTACGACGTCAACGCCAGCCGCCCCAGCGCCGGCTCGCTATTATCCACCGAGCCGAAGTCAAAAATCGGATCCTCTGGAACCGTCACGATCGGGGGGTAAATCATCCCCGTGATCGTAAACTCGATCTCGGGCTGACCCGGGTCCGAGGTCAGCACTGTCACCCGCTGCGAAAACTTTCCCGGCTTGTCCTTCGTATCCCAACTGACCCGTATCGGCGTCGATTCCCCAGGCTTGAGGGTCAGCGACGCCTCTCGATTCACCGTCCCATCCGGCTGGGTGAAATTGGCCACCGTGCAATAGCAGCTCGACGATCCCGACCGCAAAATGAGGTCGCCGCTGCCCACGTTCTTCACCACCCACTCCCGCTCGCCCTTCGTGAAGGTCGACTGCTTGCCAAAGTCGTGGCGACGATCCTCCTCGATGAGGACCTTGCCGGGATTCGCTTTGGTCGACTCGGCCACCGGGAACCGGATCGGCGTCGGTTCCTCTTCCGGCAGGTTCGACAGCACGATCGGAACAATGCCCGAGACCGCCACGATCGCCACCGAAAGCACGATCCAGCGTCGCATCAACAGGACTCCGCGGCGGGCCGCACCGGACGCTCAATTCTCCGAACCAGATCGTCGATCCGCCGACCGAACCGGTCTCGATCACCTATTCCTGCAGGATTCTAGTGACCGCCCGGCGCAAGGGTCAAGCAACGCCGCTGCCCCTCCTCAGGCCGAAGGTCCAGACAGGATTGACTCTTGCAGCTTCCGGCAGAAAATCACATGGACGTAGCCACCGTCGTCCTGCGACTTTCCAACCACGTCGGAGCCGCGCCCGTGGTCCGCTCTCCGCTCGAAGCTCAGGTTCGCGCTGCCCTGGCCCGGGCTGTGGCCGGTGCCGAGGGTTTGCTGGGCGAGGCGGATCTGGTCGAACTGGTCGAGGTCGATCCTCAGGGCGTCGCTCTGGTTCGTCTCCGCGGACCCTGTGCCAGTTGCCCATCCACGCTCCAGCCGCTGATCCTGATGCTGGACCAGGCCGTCCGTGCCGAGGTTCCCGAGATCCGCCTGGTCGAGTTGGTTCCGTGAACCGTCCCCGCGCCGCCTACGTCCACATCCCGTTCTGCGCCCACAAGTGCGGTTATTGCGACTTCGCCTCGGTCGCCGGACTCGATTCCCTGGCCGGCCGATACCTATCGGCCCTCGAACGCGAACTCAGCCTTCGCCTCGCGGAGCCGCAGTCGGTCGATACGCTTTTTGTCGGCGGTGGGACCCCTACCCAGCTTGAGCCGCGCCTGCTCGAACGGCTCATGACCCTGCTTCGACGCTGGCTCCCCCTCTCGCCGGGCGGCGAATGGACCGTCGAAGCCAACCCCAACACCCTTGATGCCACCAAAGTCGGGATCCTCGCCGACGCCGGCGTCGGTCGCATCAGCCTCGGGGCACAGTCGTTCGACCCCAACGCACTCAAAGTCCTCGAACGCAACCACCACCCGGGTGACGTCTCGCGTGCCGTCGAACTCATCACACGCCGGTTCCGATCCTGGTCTCTCGACCTGATCTTCGGCGTCCCAGGCTCCTCGCTCTCGAGCTGGCTGAGCGACCTCGACGCGGCCCTGGCTCTGGCCCCTGCGCATCTGTCCTGCTACGGGCTGGTCTACGAAAAAGGGACTCCTCTGTGGAAAAGCCTGGTCCGCGGTCAGGTCCAGCCCCTCGACGAGGATCTCGAACGCACCATGTACGAGGCCACCATCGACCGGCTTGAGGCCGCCGGCCTGGCCATGTACGAGATCTCCAACTTCGCGCGCCCAGGCGCCGAATGCCGGCACAACCTGGTCTACTGGGCCAACGAACCCTACTTCGGATTCGGCCTCGGCGCCGCGCGTTACCTCGACCACGTCCGCGCCAGCAATACCCGCGACCTTTCCGCCTACCTGCGGAGGCTCGAATCCGGCCTCGTCCCCACCGGTCCTTCCGAGCAACTACCTCCCGAGGCCCGCGCCCGCGAAACCGCCATCCTCAACCTCCGGCGCACGCGTCTCGGCATTGACCGCGCTGAGTTCACTGCGCGCACCGGTTTCCAGCTCGACGACCTTTGCGGACCCGCCCTGGAACGGCATCGCCAGGCCGGACTCATCGTCGACGACCACCGCCGTGTCCGCCTCAGTCGTGCCGGACTCTTCCTAGCCGATACCGTGATGGCCGATCTGCTCTGAGGCGGCCCGACCGTCCTCAGAGCTTGCGTAGCTGGTCTGCCCGCGCCGCGAGCTTGATCACCGCCGACTGAAACAGCCCCCGCGCATTGGCACTGGCCGATTTGTAGCTTTCGACAAAGCCTTCGGCATTCGTCCAATTAACCAGCTCGACCACCCGGTTGGCCATCAGCGTCAGCATCTCGTCGATCGTTGGAGCCGACGGTCGGATCGGTGGAGCCTCCGCCAACGCCCGAGCGTCCGGCGCCTCGGCATCCCAGGGAGCCGGCTGCGATCGAGGTCGCTTGCCCGCCGGCGCGATCGGCGCGGTCGTATCGTCCCACGGAGCATCCTTGCCTGATCCCCGCTTCCCGCGCGGAGCGTCCGGATCGGCTCCGCCTTCCACATTGGTCCGCGGCCGACGCTCGTTCGGATCCTTGGGCAACGCCGGATACTTTTTTCCATCCGAACCAACCCGAACCGCTCCATGGGGAATCTGGCTGGCCTCGACCAACTGGCGGCGAACCTTCGCCACCAGCTCTCGCCCGACCCCCAACTCCTCCGCCAGATGCCGATCCGACCATTCATGGTGCAGCCGCAGCTTGATCTCAATCGCCCGCCGTCGCTCGGCCCGGGTCAGCGGCAGCCCGTGATGCAGATTCGCCCCGGCGACGAAATCGAGCGCCTCCTCGAACGTACCCTTGATCACCTCGGCTCGGATCGTGCGCTTGCCCAGCGTCACCGCCGCGGCATGGCGATGAATCCCGTCGGCCAGCAGCCACCGGCCTTCCACCTCGTAAACCGTCACCGGCGGCAGCCGATCCCACGAATCCATGTACCGCTCAACCGTGTCTTGGTCGAGCCGATCCCGCAGATTCAATCGCGGATCAAGCACCAGATCATCAACCGGCAAATCGCGGAATTTCATCGTGGACGCCCCTTGCTGGCGCGGAGCGGTTGAGGGATTCAGCGCGGCGTCCTTGCCTGGTTCTCTCTGCCGCAGCTAACATCGACCGCCTGACTCCTCCCGTTTGGCAAATTCTCCACCCATGTACGCGTCACGCCCGCAGACTCGGCGCCAAACCCACAACCTCTCCATCCGGATCCTCCTAGGACGCCGCTCGTGAGGGTCCTACTCACCGGCGCGACCGGGCTGCTCGGTCGCTGGATCGTCCACTGCTGGCGCCCTGACGACGGCACGCTCATCCCCACAAACTCCCGCGGCGGCACCCTCGGCCCCCACCCCTGTCTAGCCCTCGACCTGACCGACGCCGCACAGGTCCAACTCGCTCTCGATCAGTCCAACCCCGACCTGATCCTCCACGCCGCCGCCATCAGCAAGCCCGAGGCCGCCCGCCGCGACCCCGCCCTCGCCTGGCACGTCAATGTCCGTGGCACCAGCCTGCTCGCCCTCTGGTGCCGCCACCACAACCGCCGTATCCTCCTGACCTCGACTGACCTCGTCTTCGACGGCCAACGCGGCAACTACTCCGAGGACGCCTCACCCTCGCCCATCGTCGAATACGCCCGGACCAAACTCGCCGCCGAAGCCCTCGTCCGCGATACGCCCGGCGGCCTCGTCGCTCGCGTCTGCCTCCTCTACGGACCCTCCCTCGGCGGCCCCCCGACATTCTTCGACCAAGCCCTGGCCGACCTCCGCCAGGGGCGACCACGCGCCTTCTTCGCCGACGAATTCCGGACCCCGCTCGACCTCCCCACCGCCGCTCGCGCCTTGATCGACCTGGCCCACTCCGACGTGGCCGGAACCCTCCACCTGGCCGGTCCCGAACGCGTGAGCCGATTCGAACTCTTCCGCCGGCTCGCCCCCGTCCTAGGCTACGACGCCAACCTGGTCCAGCCTGGCCGCCTCGCCGACCTCCCTTCCCCCGAACCCCGCCCCGCCGACGTCTCGCTGTGCAGCCTCCGCCTGTCCCAGATCCTCCCCGAGCTGCATCGCCCCCCGATCGAGGAGGCCGCATCGCGTTGGACCTGAGCCGCTCCGCTCCTAGCTCAGCACCGGGTGGTCCAGATGCCAGCCCGTCTGCTGCTGAAACGCGATGGCCACCGCCAGCAACCGATTCTCCGACCAGGCCCGACCATCCAACTGCATGGCCGTTGGCAGCCCATCCTCGGTACGCCCCGTCGGCACACAGACTGCGGGTGTGCCGCACAGATTGCCATGCGCGCCCAGACTCGGCGCCTCGTACCGATCCGCATGGCTGGCATCGGCCGGCGTGGCCGGACCCGGAGTCGGTACCGACACCACCGCATCAAACGGCGCGTAAAACGCATCCAGCCGTCGGGCCAGAATCTCTCGGATTCGCAAGGCGCGCAAATACTCCGTCGCCAGGATCACCGTGTCCCCATACCCGCCAATCCGATCCTCCGGTGCGGTCAGCTCTGCCACCCGCCCCGAATCGATCAACTCTTCGTGCGCCGCGGCATTCTCGGCCGAGATGATCGTCACCGCCACGTCGGCCCAAGGCCCCTCCGGCAGATCCACCTCCTCCACCGTCCCCAACCCACGCAGAACCCCCAGTGCCCGCTCAAAATGACGGCGAACATCGGGGTGAGCCTTCTCAACCGCCCCCCGCACCACCCCCAGCCGAAACGGACGCCCCGGCGCATCGGCCGGCGGATACCGATACGGACGGTCGGCGGCCGAGCGATCAGCCCGGTCCGGTCCCGCGATCGCGCACAGAACCAGTCCACAATCGTGTGCCGTCCGCGCAATCGGCCCAATCTTGTCGTGGGTCCAGGCCAGCGCCATCGCACCCGCCCGCGAAACCCGGCCATACGTCGGCCGCAGCCCCGTCACCCCGCAGTAACTCGACGGCGTCGTGATACTGCCCCAGGTCTCGGTCCCGATCGCAAACGGGACCAGCCCCGCCGCAACCGCCGCCCCCGAACCCGAGGAACTCCCTCCCGACCAACGCGTCCGATCCCACGGATTCAAACCCGGACCCGTGAAACTCGCGTTCGGCTGCCGATATCCCATCCCTCCGGCCAGCTCCACCATCGCCAGCTTCGCCACCAGGACCGCCCCCGCCTCCCGGAGCCGCGCTACGACCGTCGCCTCTTCCTCGATCACCCGGTCCCGATACGGCGCCGCCCCCCAGGACGTCACAATCCCGGGCGTCGCCAGCAAATCCTTGACCCCATACGGAATCCCATGCAACGGTCCGCGGTCGACTCCCGCAGCCAGCTCCGCATCCGCCCGCCGCGCCTGATCCAGCCCCAGCTCACGTGTCACCGTCACCACACAATTCAACGGCTTGCCCCAACGCTCCAGCCGATCCAGAAACAGCCGTGTCAACTCCGCCGACGTCACACTGCCCGAACGCAGCGCTGAACCCAGCACAGGCAGGGGGGCAAACGCCAACGCATCCTCGGTCATCGCCAACCTCACTCCGTCAAGCCGAATCGGCTGCCGCACGATACGGAACCCAGATGACCCCCGGACCATCTCCATTGCCGAGCCGAAACGCCCGCAGCCTCCGAGCCCGCCGCACCTGCGCCTCCACGTCCCGACGCACCGCACCCCGCGCCGCTTCATCCAGCCGATCACCATAGCGTCCCAGAATCCACGCCATCCGCGCCTCAACCTCCGCGGCAACATCGTCCTCCCCGCGCGGCTCCACCCCCTGCGCTCGCGCCCATCCGGTCCACGGCCCCACCCCTACCGCCAGCGAACCAGCCAGGAACCGGCGTCGATCAGGCATCGCCCACCCTCCTCCCCGGACGCACCAGCCGCCCATAGACCGGCAGTCCCGCCGCCACAATTCCCAGTCCCGCCAGGGACTCAACCGGCTGCTGCACCAGCATGCTGCCCAGCAAAATCCCCGCGCCCACCAGAAACACCATCGGCATGACCGGATACCCAAACGTCCGATACGGCCGCTCCAGCTCCGGACGCTTCCGCCGCAACACAAAGACGCTCCCGATCGCCAGTGCGTAAAACAGCGTTGCACCAAAAATAACATATGTATACAAAATGTCATACAAAGGGGTTTCTCCAAGTCGCCGCCACCCTCCGAGCACTCCCGTCGCCCCCTCGGCAGCGCGAAACACCATTGGCAGCGTCCCGGCTATTGTCAGCGTAATCGCCCAGGCCGTCTGGGCCACGATCGCTCGCGCCGGGGTCAGGTAGCGTGGATGGATCGCAGCCAGACCACGCGGAAACAGTCCATCGCGCGCCAGGGCAAAATACGCCCGCGGGCCCGACAGCACATTCCCGTTCAGCGAGATGAACGTCGAGATCATCACAATCCCCGCGATGATCGCCACCCCCGGACTGCCCAAGACCTCTCTCATATACACCGCCGAGACCGCCTGGCTCGACCCCTTCTCCGTCGACGCTCCGGCCATCGCCTCCGTCGGCAGAACCAGGTGATAGGCCAGGGTCGTCCCCAGATAGAGCCCGATCAATACGAGCGTCCCCAGGATCAACGCACGCGGCAAATTGCGGCTCGGCTCCCGAATCTCCTCGGCCAGATTCGCCGTGTTGACCCACCCGTCGTACGCCCACAAGATCCCCACCATCGCCACCATGAAATGGCGAAACATCGTCGGATTCAGCCACCAAGCCTGCTTCCCTTCGGGCCACATCCCCTCGGTCACCCGGCTCAGTTCAGCCTGCCCGCTCGTAAAGGCCAGCCCGATCATCGCCAGCAAGGCCCCGACCTTCAGAACCGTGCCGAGCACCTGAAGCGCTCCCCCCCACCGCGTCCCGACCACGTTGACCGCCGCCACCACCACCATTGCCAGGCACGCCAGCCCCGATAGCCACACCGCGGGGTTCCAGCCCGTCGGTGGCCGCAGCACGTCAAGCTGCGACGCATAGAGCGCAAACGCCGCCGCCAGCGTCGCCATCGACCCCGACCGCACTACCAAAAACTCGGTCCACCCAAACAAAAACGCAGGCACACGCCCATACGCCTCGCGCAAGTAGACATACGGCCCGCCGGCTCGCGGGAACATCGCCGCCAGCTCCGACAACGTCAGTGCACCGGCCAGGCTGAACAGCCCACCCACAACCCATGCCAGCGCGATCAACCCAAAATGCTCCAGCTCCCGAGCCACCCGCGCTGGCACAATGAAGATCCCCGACCCGATCACTGAGCCCACGATCGTACTCAGCGCCGCCACCGGCCCCAGCACCCGCGGCAACTGCGAATGGGTCTGTGACGCCGGTACATTCATCACTCCACCCCCCTCCTTTCGCCCCGAGAGTCTAGCGCCCCGGACGACCGCGGGGAAGAGCCAGCCCCCGCCTCCAGGGCCAACCGGCTCCCTGTTCGGCCTCCCCCACGTCCGGCGAACCTGCCGGCTCCACCCAGAGCTTCCCCACTCGAATTCGCGGAGTCATCTTGATCCGCGGATACGCCGCGCTCGCGTCCACCACCGCCGAGGCGATAACCGTGTAACGACCTTCCGGCAGCGGCCGCGTCGTAAACGACCACTGTCCCTGCCCGTCGGCCATCGCCATCCCCAGGACGATCGGCCGATCCGTCACCACCCCCACCGGCGCTGCGGTCAGCCGCACTCGCGCGCCCGGCCAGCTCAGTCCCTCAAACCGCGGCGCGGCCACTGTCGTCCGCATCCAGAGCGTTTCGCCCAAGTGGCCCTGCGGCGGGTCCCTCCGTTCAATCCGCCCAGCCCCCGCCGCCAACCCCGCGGTCAAAATCGGCGGCGCTTCGCCGACTCCCTCTCCCAGACCCGGCACAATGTGTTCCCGATACCAATCCACCACACTGTAGGGGCCGCTGTGGCTGATGCCCGGACCCGTGATGTCCACATAACGCGCCGCACCTCGGACCGGTACCTGACCCCAAAGATTAAATAACCGTTGATCTTCGTGCTCCGCAAAGGCGTAGTACGTGAGCTGGTAATAGACGACTGCTTCGTCTACATTCCCCGGAACCCGCGCTGCTGGGTCGCGCGCTCGACCTTGGTAATCGTTGATCAGCAAGCGGGCCAGGCGCCCCATCACGCTCGGACGGACGCTGTACTGTCGCAACGGCGCTGCGTTGCTGGCTGCGTGCGGGTCCAGCAGCGTCGCCTGGATCACTCCGCCTCGCATCCCCTCCAGCGGCTGCCGCTCCAGCCGCTCCAGCGCCAGCCCATTGATCACCGCCCCCTGGCTGTGACCAATCCAATGCGTATCGACCGGCTGTCCGTCGGGCACCTCCCGCAGCCGCTTTCCCAGCCGATGGATCAGCCGCGCTGGCTGCCAGCGCAACGCCCCGGCGATCTTGCTCTCACCCACCCAGTTGTACAGCAGCACGTCGTCATACCCTTGCTCCGCCAGTTCGCGCCCCAGCCGCTTCTGCCACCACGGGACGTCCCCATCCCTCGTCTCCTGAAATCCGCCGTGGGTGACGATCACGACCGAATACCGCCGCGCCGCCGCCACGTTGTTGGTCTCATCGGCCTCGTCCACCGCCTGCTCCGGATCCAAAGCCGCCAGCACATACGGCCGCCGCGGCACAATCCGGAACGGTTCCTCAAGCCTGAGCATCTCCACGCGACGGATCGTCCGTCCATCGCTCAGCTCGCCCGACCCCTCGCGGACCGTGATCTCCCACCGCCCAAGCTCGACATCCCCCTCATCCAGCATTTCGTCCGCAGACCGGTACAGCGCAAGCCCCCAGCGCTCCGGCCCCTGACCCAGCCCGGCCTCGATCGTGACCGTGACCTGTACTCGATCCACATCCACCAGCTCCAGCCGCTCCAACCCACCATCCACCCGCCCAGCGCAGAGCCGCTTCGCCTCCAGCTCCTCCAACACCGACCACCGCAACCGCCGCCGTCCTCCGGCTTCCGCCCCCATCGGCTCCACCCCGACCGCTCCTGGCCGGCCTCCTCGATCCACCCTTTCCCTGCCCCGACCTCGCGTAGTCAAATCCAACAACCCTTCCCCGACAACCTCAACGGACCATGTTTAATGGATGTCAAATAGTTTTTTGATGGCACCATTCCGCTCCCGCTTCGGTAACCGGACGGCTGGCACGGCGTCTAAGAACCAGCGGGCTTGATCCGTTATATGGTTGAGGCGCGGCCACGTGGCTGGAGGATCCAGGGTGATGGCTCAACAGGGGGGGGCTGGGGCCGGTCAGACCGATCGCCCCTGGGTGCTGGCGGCGGTCGACCGCTTCGAACGTCCGCTGATCCAGTATGCCGCGCGTCTGCTCGGCGACCCGGAGCGGGCCCGCGACGTCGTGCAGGACACCTTCCTCAAACTCTGCCAGCAGGATCCGGCCAGCCTCCGCGATCGCCTGGCCGAGTGGCTCTTCACCGTCTGTCGCAACCGGGCTTTGGACGTCATGCGCAAGGAACGTCGAATCAGCCTCCTGAGCGATGAGCAGCAAAACGGTCAAGTCCACGCCGGCCCTGGCCCGGCCGACGCCTGCGAGCTTAAGGACGCCGCCGCTCGCGCCCTCGAAATCCTCGACACCCTCCCCTCCAATCAACGCGAAGTCATCCGCCTCAAGTTCCAGCACGGCTTCAGCTATCGAGAAATCAGCCGCATCAGCGGCCACAGCGTCTCCAACGTCGGCTTCCTGATCCACGTCGGCCTCAAATCGCTGCGCTCACGCCTGGCGAGCGCAGACCAGATGGCGGCCGAATCCTGAGGATCGGCTGCCCCTTGCCCCCGCCCCTGACCCGTCGGCCCGTCTCCGAGGAGAGTGATCGCGATGACCTTCGACCCCGACGATCCCCGCCTCACCGCCTTCGCGCTCGGCGAGCTTGAGGGCCCGGAACGCGCGGCGATCGAATCGCTCCTCGAACGCGACCCCGACGCCCGCCAGTTCGTCGAACTCACCCAGCAACTGGCCCATATCCTCGGCAGCCAACTCCGATCCGAGCCACTCCAGTCCAGCCTGACCGACTCCCAGCGCTGGGCGATCGAGCAGGCCGCCGCCCACGCACCCGCCTCGCCCGCCGTGCCCCGTTTCCCTCGACCGGTCGCCTCCTGGCCGGGCCGTGCCCTGGCTGCGGCAGCCCTGCTCGCCCTCGGGGTCGGGACGTACTCGCTCTGGCATGCCAAGTACGGACCCGTCGCCCAAGAACCGCCCGCTCCGGCCCATCCTCAAGCCATAGCCCCGAGCAGCCCGATCTCCGCACCCCCGATCATGGCGCCTGCTGCCGAGTCCCCGGCATTCTCCGCCCCCTCTTCCGATAACGGCCCACCCGCCCCCTTCGCCGCCGCTGGGGCCGCCGCCGAGGCTCCCGCCGCGGATTCCCCAACTTCGCTGAGCTTACCACCTCGCCTTTCCGAACCCGTCGATCGGAGCGCTGCCGGTCCGGCCCACTCCCCGTTCTCCCGAGAATCTCCCCATCGGGCCGAGTCTGCCGCTGCGATCCTTCCCGACCACCCAACCACCGCCCCCGATCCCATCGACCGGGATTCAACTCCCCCGCTCGATGCCTCTCATTCGGCTCCCTCCAACGATGAGATGTTTGCCCGAAGTCTGGAGCGTGAGAACGCCCGCGCCGGCCACGCCGCGCCACGTTCCGACCTCGGCTTCCGTCGCGGCCGCGCGACCGCCGAGTCCGCCTCATCGCCTCCCGGCGCACCTTCCGCCCACACCCTCTCGCAGCTTCCAGCCACCGCCGATCTGACCACCGCCCCCAAAGCCCCCACCGGCCCCGACAACCCCATTCTCGCGCCGTCCGCGGCGCGCCTCGGGCACGTTGCCGCGGTCGCGGCGGGTCGACCCCCTGACTCCTCCAGCACCAGCCGAACCCCTCCCTTCGTCGTCCCCGCGCCCGAGTTCTCGTCCGGCAGACCAGGCTTCACCTCGGTCCGGCCCGACCAGACCGTCCTCACGCTCTCCACCGACGTCGGAACCCAGTCCTATGCTCAGCTCGTCCAGTCGTTGTCCGAGGGCCGCTGGCCACCGCCCGACGCGATCCGCCTCGAGGAACTGATCAACGCCATCCCCTACCTCAACCCCCCGCCCCCAACCACTGATCCGCTGGCCATTGCCTGCGAGCTAACCGAAGCCCCCTGGAACCCTCGCCACTGGTTGCTCCGAATCGGCCTCCGGGCGCGCTCCCTCCCGCCCGAGGGACACCCTCCGACCTACCTCGTCTTTGTGGTCGACCTGGCCGAGTCTCCCCAGTCCAGCGAGCCTCTCTCCCTGTTCAAAGGCGGTCTGCTTTCTCTCGCGGACAACCTGGGCCACTCTGATACGGTTAGCATCCTCAGCACGTCCGCGCCCGAGCCGGTCCTGCTCACCCCCACCGCGGGCGCTGATAAGTCCCAGTTCATCACCGCGATCGGCCGGCTTCAGCCAGGCGGTTCCGTCAACCCCCACCGCAGCATCGAACGCGCCTTCCGGCTTGCCGCCGAAGCGTCCCCCCCCCACCCGCGTCCGCCGGGTCGTCTTGGCCACCGACGGTAGCCTTCTGGCCGATCCCTCGGCCCTCGAAGCAATCACTCGGCTAGCCCAGTCCAAGGTCCAGACCGGAGTTCCTCTGACTGTCCTCGGCCTCACCCCAACGCAGCTCCGATCTGCCCGCCTCAAACAGATCGCCGAGCGAGTCAACGGAACCTACCACGACCTCGATTCACCGCGTACGGCACATCTGGTCCTGCCCGAGCTCCTCGCCGGCACTCAGCCCCCGATCGCCACGAATGCCACGATCGACGTCGATTTCAACCCAGCCTCGATCCGCGCCTATCGGCTGATCGGTTACCAGCCGGCTCCCCTTGCACCTCACGATCCCCCCGCGGCTGCTCGACCGGCCGGCACCGTCCGCGCTGGCTCGTCCCTGACGGCGTTGATCGAACTCGTCCCGGCCCATCCGCTATCGCCCTCCCAGCCCGAAGCCCCACCCAACGCGCGCCATGCCCCCGAGGATCGTCGCCCCCCCGAGCCGGCGGTCCACGTGACGGTCTCTGTCAAAACCCCCGACCGCGACGCTGTCCGTAAGTGGCAAACCTCAGCAGCCGCTCCGCCCGTCCCATTCGCCGCCGCCAGCGACGACACCCGCTTCGCGTCGGCCGTCGCCCTCTTCGGCATGTTCGTGAAGTACCCCAGCGAACCCAACATCCCGACGCTCGACGCGATTGTCGAAATCGCCAAGTCGGCGCTCGACTCCGACCCCGGAGGCCACCGCGCTTCGTTCCTGACCCTGCTCCGCCGCGCCGAACAGCTCCAGCCAGCCCAACCCCGTCCCACACCCTAAGGCAACGGCACGTCCCGAAACGTCACCTCAAACGGCGCCCTCACCACCCGACCCGGTGCCTCGTACACAAATTGCCAGTCGCCCGGCATGCCAGGTACATTCACAAACAAGTATTCAAATCCAAAAACCCCACCACCCGATTCCGTCGTCGAAAACCCCCCATTGTGCTCAAACCGCGATCCATCCCCCTTCTGAAGCCAGAGCCGGTTGTTGAACAGCCCCTGCTGAAACGACTCGAAAACCGGCCCTTCCCCGGCCATCTCCAACCGGACGTTCACCTTCCACACGTTCTCCTCGACCTCCGTCGAGACCAGCGTCACACGCGTCGCCCCCTGCTCCTGACTCGCATTCTCAACGTCGAGCCGCTCAAACCGAAAGCGCCGCAGATCGGCCGGCAGCGTCACCTCGCCCCGCACGCTCAGCTCACGCAGCGTGCGTGCCGACCTTTCCGGCGCCGCCATTGTCACATGAATCTCCGCGATCGGATTCTCCGGCCGCAAGACCGTGCTCAGACTCTCCTCGGCCACCTCCGGTTCCACCACCCGACCCTGATCATCGACAATCCTTAACCCATCAGCCCGCAACGCCAATAACATCGGCCGCAACCGCGGCTCCCAGGCCAGCTCCAGAGTCGCCGACCCCCGTGCTTGCCCCGTCGCCAGATCCCGTACCGTCGCAATCCGCCGCAACACCACCCGAAACGGCCCGACCAACTCCACCGGCGCCCGCGAGGCCCCGCCCGCCCCATCAACCTCCCCCAACTCCATCCCCCGCGGCACCACCCCGATCGACCCATCCCCCGTGTAAAACGTCAACCCCACCTCCGCCTGCCGCGCTATCTCTTCCAACGCCTCGAAAAACGTCCGCTCCCTCACAGTCAGATCCAGCGGCGGATTGGTCGCCTCGCCCCCGTAAACCTCCCTCAGATCCGTGATGACATTGCCCGACTGCCGCTGAAGCTGACCCAACGCATCCAGCAACCGAATCCCCTGGCCCTCGATCGTCACCCGCGACGCTTCGGCCACCCCCGCCGTCTTCTCCACCTCCTGCGGCACCGAGACCGTAGCTCCCCCAGCAAGCCACCCCAGCCCACTCCACAACACCCAGACACACACGCCCTTAACCATCAGTCCACCACCCCCCCTGCTCGGGCTACGACATTTGTACGATAACCAAGAGTCTAGGTCGCATGCAACCCGTGCCAGCGGCCGATCCTCACCGGCGTCGTTCTGTTCCCGCGTAAGGAGGGCCAAGTACGGGCGCGTAGTGGCCGATCCCCGGCAACGGCTCTCCCGGCGTCGGCGGGTGCGCAAAGGTGCGGTACCCCAGCCAGCCGCCGCTGCCGTCGCCGGTCGTCGCGATTCCCAACGCCTCCGACCAAAGCCCCCGGCCATACGGACCCGGCAAGACCCGGTAGGGGCCGATCCCCAGCCCATAATTCACCCCAAACGGCGACGCATAGTCCGACTCCGCCCGCGCCTGCCCATAACTGGCGTTCCCCCAGACCGTCCCATAAAACCCCGGCGCTCGGTACACCCGGGACAACTCCCCGTCCTGCGCCGAGGCCTCAGCCCCCAGCCCCATCCCCAACGCCCACGCTGCCATCCGAAGGCTCACGGCACGCATCGCATCCCGCTCCCATTCCGTCGACCCGGTTTAGGCTTCCCGACAGAATAGAAGTATTCCCCTTAAACACCCCACGCGCCGACCCGTCACGGGTTCGTCGGCAGGATATTCCCGAAATAACCCGGCGGTGTGAGCGTCGACTGCGTGCTCTGGCCGTAAGAAATCTGCCCCGGCACGTTCAGAACGTTCAGTCCCTGCCCGAAAAACGCCCGGTTGTTGACGTACGTCGGGTTTCCAAATGTTCCCGGCGTCACAAACCCCAACGCACCGGACGAACCCTGCGTCAACGTCGGCGCGCCCGGTAGTTCGCCATAGCGAATCTGGTAGACCGGCGTCCCCGAACCGGCCGGTTGCGGTCCCGGTGCCGGGTAGGCCGCATAGGAGGGCTGCGTCGGCGCGTAAAAGTAAGGCGAATAGCCGTAGGTTCCAAAGTAGTACGGCGGGACGTTCAGGCCAGCGCCCGACTCAAGCCCCATCACCGCCGCTCGCTCCGCCCCGGTCGTCAGCGGAGGCGGTACCGCCACCCGAGGCGTTGGCTCCGGCAGATAGGCTCGATATGGCGCCGGTGGCTGACTTCGACGCGGCACAGGTACCACAATCCGGGCCGATCGCGGAGCCGCCACCGCCGGCTCCGGGACGTTCCACGTCCTGGGATAGGGCACCCACATCCCCGGCTCCCGCCCAACGCCCCGTCGCACCTCCTGCCCCTGAACCAGCCCCACCCCGATCACCAGCCAGACACCCAAACCCCTCGACCAACCCCCGACCGCTCGTGCCGAACCCATTGGCCTGCTCCCATGCCCAAGCTCGCCTCGAAGCGGATCCGCCGTCCCTGATCTCAGTCTATGCTCTCAAGACCTCCCAGATGGCAGGAAAAATATTTTGCCTACTCAAAAAAGTTCGTTAGACTCGAAAAAGTTGCGACGTCGATGACCAAAATCTCGGCCCCAAGGATCGGGTTGACCTCGGCGTGTGCGCCCTGGTGGGCCGGGATGCCGCTGAGGATGACTCATGGCTCCGGAAGATGCCAGTTCCGTGCTTGCACGCCGCCCGCGATCCTTGGACGACGTGCATGGGACCGTGCGGGTCCCCGGCCAGGAAGCCAGCGGATGGAAGCGTCTATTCGCGTTTCTCGGGCCGGCCTACATGGTCAGCGTCGGCTATATGGACCCCGGCAACTGGGCGACTGACCTGGAAGGTGGCGCCCGCTTCGGCTACGCGCTGGCCTGGGTCCTGCTCATGTCGAACGCGATGGCCGTTCTGCTCCAGTCCCTGGCAGCGCGCTTAGGCGTCGTCACCGGGCACGACCTGGCGCAGGCCTGCCGCGCCGAGTACAGCCGCCCGGTCAACTGGGCCTTGTGGCTGCTGGCCGAGGTCGCCATCGCGGCGACCGACCTAGCCGAGGTCCTCGGCACGATCATCGCCCTCAAGCTCCTCTTTCAGCTTCCGCTGCTCTGGGGCTGCCTGATTACCGCCCTCGACACCCTCTTGCTCCTCTGGCTCCAGCGATTGGGAATCCGCAAGCTGGAGGCGTTCATCCTCGCCCTTGTGGCCACCATGGGGGCCTGCTTCCTGATCCAGATCTTCTGGGCACGCCCCGACCTAGGCCAAGTCGCCCGGGGCTTCTGGCCGACTCTGCCACGCGACGCCGAAGGATCGAGCCTCTTTGTCGCCATTGGCATCCTCGGCGCGACCGTCATGCCCCACAACCTCTATCTCCATTCCGCCCTGGTCCAGTCCCGCCGGATCGGCTCCGACGACGATAGCAAACGCCGCGCTTGCCGTTACAACCTGATCGACTCGGCCGTTGCCCTCAACGCAGCCTTCTTCGTCAATCTCGCCATCCTGGTGCTTGCCGGAACCACCTTCTACTCCGCCGGCGAGCCGGTCGATTCGATCGAGCGGGCCCACGAACTGCTCCCACGGTTCCTCGGCCCCCTCGCTCCCTGGCTCTTCGGGATCGCTCTGCTCTGCGCCGGCCAAAGCTCGACCCTGACCGGCACCCTGGCCGGCCAGATCGTCATGGAAGGCTTCCTGCAAATTCGCCTCAGGCCCTGGCTCCGGCGGTTGCTGACCCGGTTGATCGCATTACTGCCAGCCGTCGTGGTCATCGCCACCGTCGGCGAGACGGCCACCCAGCAATTGCTCGTCCTCAGTCAGGTGATCCTCAGCCTCCAGCTCTCCTTTGCCGTCATCCCGCTGATCCATTTCACCTCCAACCCCCGCAACATGGGTGCCCTGACTCCCCCGCGCTGGGCCCAAGCGCTGGCCTGGCTCAGCGCTGGAATCATCGTCGGCCTCAACGGTTGGCTGGTCCTCGACGAGACTCGGGCCTGGACCTCCTCGCTCCTCGCCGGGGCAGGGCAGGGGGGGGCCTCTCCGGTTCTGGCCGGCCTGGCCCTGATCGGCCTCGCTCTGCTTCTCGGCGGCGCGGCTGTGCTGCTGATTTGGGTCCTCATCAAACCCTGGGTCCGACCCTCCGTCGCCTGGTCACGAACCGCCCGAGCCGTCGCCTCGATCGACTGGGCCGACGCCCTCCAGCCTCGTCCCCTGGCCTCGATCGCCGTTGCCCTGGAGCACAACGCCGCCGATACCGAAATCCTCAATCGCGCCCTGGCTCTGGCCCGGCCCGGCCAGACCCGTTTGATCTTGCTCCACGTCGCCGACTCGCCCGTCACCGGCCTGCTCGGCGCCGATGCGGCCGATCGCCATACCGACTCCGACGACCACTATCTCGATGAAGTCGCCCGCGGCCTGGCCCAGCGCGGTTATCGCGCCGAGCCTGTCTTGCTCCGCGGGCCAGACCCCGCTGCCGAAATCGTCAACCGCCTCCGCCGCCAGCCGGTCGATTTGCTCGTCGTCGGATCCCACGGCCATGGCGCCCTCAGCGACCTGCTCTTTGGTCAGACGGTGGACCGGGTCCGCCACGGACTCGAAATCCCCATGCTCATCACCCGGCCTCAGCCGTCCCCGGCGTCGGACGCTTGACCCTGCTCCCAAATCCGCTGGAAAATGCTTCAATTCGCTTGCAGCGGCCTGCCTTCCCGCCCAACCTTCGCCGGCCGCCTCCCTCGCCTTTTCTGGACCGAACCATGATCGCCGCCCTCCTCGTCCTCTCCCTCGCGCAGGCGCCGGAGGCCGCCACCCCTCACCACGCCCTCAGCCCCGCCGAGACCCGCCTGCTGGCCGACGTCTCCTATCTTGCCGACGACCGCCGCGAGGGCCGGGGCCTGGCCACCCAAGGGATCGACGAAGCCGCCGACTTTCTCGGCTTCGCCTTCCGCGAAATCGGGCTCAAACCCGCTCCGGGCCTCGACGGCTTCTTCCAGCCCTTCACCGTTCGGGGCGAGACTCGGATCGCCGAGCCAACCACCCTCGCCATCACCACCCCTACCGGCACGCTCTCCCTCCAAACCGGCGAAACCTTCGTTCCTCTGGCCATCGGGTCGGCGGGCCAGGGCGAGAACCGCCCTGTCGTCTTCGCCGGTTATGGCATCACCGCCAAGGACCAGACCGCCGGGCTAGATTACGACGATTACGCCGGCATCGACGTCCAAGGCAAAGTCGTCTTGATCCTCCGCCGGGAGCCCAACCCGCCGGCCGGGAGCAACTCTCCCTTCGCCGGCGAGGAGCCTACCCCCTTCGCCACCTTCACCGCCAAGGTCGCCAACGCCACCGCCCACGGCGCCCAGGCTGTCCTGATGGTTAACGACGCCTCCTCCGCCGCCCACGCCGACACCCTGCTCGACTTCAACGCCACCCCACGCGGCGGCACCATCCCCTTCGGCATGATCCCCCGCTCCCTAGCCGACCGCATCCTCAAGGACGCCGGCACCCCCGGCCTCGACGCGCTCGAAGAGGCCATCAACTCCACCCTGACCCCTCAATCCCGCGAACTGCCCGGGATCACGGCCAGCTACGAGGTGACGCTGGAACGCGTCACTTACCCCGCCCGCAACGTGATCGGCGTGCTCGAGGGGACCGGGCCGCTGGCCGAGGAAACGATCGTCGTCGGCGCGCACTACGACCATCTCGGTCGCGGCGAGGTCGGCTCGCTGGCCCCCGGTTCCACCGAAATCCACAACGGCGCCGATGACAACGCCTCCGGGACCGCCGTCGTCCTCGAACTGGCCCGTCGCCTGGCCGCGCGCCGCGATCCGCTACCCCGCCGCGTTGTCTTCGCCCTGTTCTCTGCCGAGGAACGGGGTCTGCTCGGCTCCGATCACTTCGTCAACCACCCCGTCGTCCCGCTCAACCAGATCGTCGCCATGCTCAACCTCGACATGGTCGGCCGCTACGAAGACTCCAAGGGCCTGATCGTCTACGGCGCCGGCACGTCGCCCGGCTGGGAGGCTCTGGTCGAGACCCTGGCCCGCTCCCGCGGTTTGAACCCCAAATTCGCCCAGGGCACGAGCGACGGCTTCTCCAACAGCGATCACTCGTCGTTCTACAAAAAGGACATCCCCGTCCTCTTCCTCTTCACCGGTACCCATGCCCAATATCACCGCCCCACCGACGATACCCCCCTGATCAACCCCAAAGGCATGGCCCAGATCGCCGATCTCTGCGAACTGATCCTCCTCGACTGGGCGCGTCGCCCGACCCGGCCCGAATTCACCCGCCTGCCGGCCGCTCCGCCTCGCGACCCCCGTCGCCCTTCGCGGCAACGGCGCCTACTTCGGCTCCCGCCCGGCCTACGGCGAAAACGTCGAGGGCGTCAAGCTCGAGGGCGTGACCGCCGACAGCCCCGCCGACAAGGCCGGTCTCAAGGGAGGCGATGTGATCGTCTCGTTCGGCGGCCTGCCCGTTAAGGATGTCGAGAGCTACATGGTCGCCCTCGGCTCCAAGAAACCTGGCGACGAGGTCGAGGTCGTCGTCGTGCGCGATGGCCAGAAGCTCACCCTCAAAGCCGTGCTGGGCAGCCGCCCGGCATCCAGCCGCACCCAGCAAAACTGATTCCCACGCTCGGCCGATTCCACCCCGCCGCTCAACCTGGCCCCCTCGCGCCGAGCACTGCCACGGGAGAGCTCCGAGCGATGTTCCCCGAACTGCCTGGCCGATCCGTGAGCCGACGGACCTGGCTCACTTCGGCGCTGGGCAGCCTCGGCTTCGCCGGCTGCGCCCCCCCTCGGTCCCTCCCCTCCCAGACCGTCCGCCTGGCCACCAACTGGCCCCTCGAGCAATTGGCCGGCTTGCCCGGATGGCTGCTCCGCGGGGCCTGCGTCGTTCACGGCTATCAGCATCTTCCTCAGCCTGAGCCCCGCTCCGACTGGATCATCCTGGGCGGTCCCCCGGCTCCCGACTCGGAACGCTTCACCTACCAGGTCGGGCTTTGGATCGACCCCTTGCGCGACACGCCTGCGGCGACCTGGCCATCCATGGCCGAGGTCGCCGCACCCGATCAGCTCGCCCTGGACGATCCGACGGTCGCGCGTGGTCCGGCCCTGGCCCTGGCCGAATTCCTTGGCCAGGGCTGGTCCTCCCAAAACTACCTGACGGTCTTGCGGGCTTTCGCCTACGCCCGCCGGCCCGTGGCTGGCCTGCTGGCCGGGCCTGGCCGACTCCTGCGCGGCGAGGTCGCGGCCACCCTCGGAGTCCGCCCAGACTGGCTCGATCCCGACGAACGCTTCCTTCCGCTTCAAAGCGGCCTGCGCGGGGCCGAAGCCGTTCGCATCGAGCGCGACTCCCCCGCTGCCCGCGCGCTCCGCTTAAATCTCCGATTCAATCCCACCGCCACGCCCGAATCGTCCGATCCCTCGCTTGCCGCCCCGCAAGCACTCCGTGTTCGTCGGCTTGCCGGCCTGATCCGTGCGGCCTGCGTCGAACCCCACGCGGAGCTTCGCGCCGCGTTCGTCGCCCTCGACCACGCCCAGACCCACCGACCCCGGGCCGCCCAACGCGCTCAATCCTGGCTGGCCCAGCCACCACCTTGGCCGCCCGCCTCGGTCACGGCTCTCCGCCTTCGCCGCGACGGCGATCGGCTTGTCGACGACCTGATCTCCCACCTGGTCCCGACCGCCGTCGAACGCCGCGCTCTGGCCCAGGAATGGCTCCGCGAACCGCGGCCCCTCGATGCCGCCCTCCTCGATGCGATCCACTGGACCGACCGCCCGTTCTTCGCCGCCTGGCTCCGCGCTGAGTGGACCGCCTGGTGTCGTCAGCGCTACCGCCGCGCCCGTCGCCTGGCTCTGGGCCAGGGGGATCTCTCGTGAGTCGCCTCGAGCTGGCCGACCTCCAACTGCGGCGCGGCGGGCTGACCTGGTTCGACCTCGGCCGCTCAAACCCCTTGACGATCGAATCCGGTGAATTGTTCGGCGTCGCCGGCCCGTCCGGCTCCGGCAAAACCACCTTGGCCCGCCTGATCGTCGGCCTCGACACGCCCGACGAGGGCCAGATCCGCCTGGGAGGCCGCCTGCTCGACTCCACCCCGCCGGCTCGCCGCGGCGTCGCCCTGGTCTGGGACGACGACGAACCCTGGCCCGATCGCTCGGTCTACGACAATATCGACTGGGCCTTACGCTGCCGGGGCGTGCCGGCCCGAGCCAGGCGGTTGCGGATCCCCGAGATCCTGACGGTCTTAGGCCTGGACGGTCTGGATCGTCTTCCCGCCGGTTCGCTCACCCCCGTTCAACGCTGGGCCGTTTGCCTCGGCCGCGCCCTCTGCCTCGAGCCCGAACTGCTCATCGTCGACGAGCCGTTCGATCGGCTGACCGACCGCGACCGTGACCAGGCCCGCCAGCTCCTTCGCCACGCTCACGACGAACTTCGCGTGACGAGCCTGGTCCTCTCCCGCCGTCTCCCCCAGATCATCGCCATCTCCGACCGCCTGGCCGTCCTCTGCGCCGGCCGGGTCGCTCAGGTCGGAACTCCGTTCGAGGTCTACTCCCGCCCGGCAACTCTCGAGGTGGCCCAGCAGCTCTCCACCGGTAACCTGCTGCCCGGTCAGGTTGAATCGGTCGACCCACGTGGGACCGTCGTCGTCCGGACCGCGGTCGGGCGCCTGCTAGGCCGTTCGCGTATCGGCTTGCTTGCCGTCGGCGATGCCGCTGTGGTCTTCATCCGCCCCGAGGTCTTCACCGTCGGGCCCACGGCTGCCCTCTCGAGCAATCGCTTTTCGGTCGTCCTGCGCCGCCGCGTCTTCTTCGGCTCATACTGCCGGTTGGAGTGGGAGGCCCCGGGAGCCGCTAGCGGCACGACCATCGTCCTGCCCCCCGTTGGGCTCAGTCTCCGTGAAGGACAGTCCCTGACCCTCTGCGTACCCTCCGAATGGGTGGTGGTCTTCAGTGCCTGAGCGATCCCGAACCGCACGCCGAGCCTTCACGATCCTCAGTCGGGCCGTGATGGCCGCGGCCTGGGCGCCCGCCGTGGCAACCCCGTTGCTGCTGGCCCTCTCGGCTTCATTCGGCCTCGCATCGGTCTGGCCGCCACGCCTTCGGGCCTTCAGCCCTCTGGCCTGGGGTCTGATCGGCTTCGATCCCGCGTGCCGCCGCCTCCTTGTCGACAGCCTCGGCTTTGCCGCCTGCGTCAGCCTCCTGGCTGCCGGCCTGGGGACCCTCGGCGCGGAATGGTGCGCCCGCCGCTGCCCGCCCTTCGCCACCTGGCTGGCCGCCGCCACGCTCCCGGCCGTCGTCCCCCCTGCGGCTCTGGCCCTCGGCCTCCGCCAACTGGTCAATCAGTCTGCGTGGCCTGGAATCCCCTACCGAAGGCTCGCGCTGGCCTACGTCTGCCTGCTCTGGGCCGCCCCGCTGGCCGCCGCCTCGATCCTGCCGGTTCGGCGCGCCATCGGCCAGGGCTGGCGCGAGCGCGGCCGGCTCTACGGTGGCCGCCTCGGCACCGCCCGTGCCTGGTGCACAGCCGTCGCTCCCTGCATCCGCCCGCCCATGGCCCGCGCCATCGCCGTCGTCTTCCTCCTCTGCCTGTTCGAACCTGGCGCTCCCCTGGCCCTCGAAATCCAAAACCTGGCCGCACCTCGACTCTTCCAGGAGGCCCTCTCGGCCCCAGGCCCCCTCGTCTCCGCTCTCACCCTGACCACGCTCGCCGCCGGCTGGGGCGTTCTGTTCCTGGCTCGCTGGCTCGGCGGCCGTCCCGCCACCGTCCCTCACTCCCGACAACCGCCTCCCTCACCCCATCCCCGTCCGGGACGCCTCGCGGCCGATGCGCTCGGGTTACTCGCCTGCGCCCTCATCTGGTGGACTCCTCTGGTACTCCTCGGCGCCCAGACTCTTTCGGCTCTGAAAGCCTCCGGCCAATCCGCTCCAACCCTTGCTGAACAGTTTCGAACAACCCTCGAGTCCCTACGGTCCCTGCCCCTCCGGCCAGGCGAAGCCGAGGCCCTCTCCGGCTTGCTCACCAGCGCCGGTCTGACCCTTATGGTGGTCACCGTTCTGCTGGCCGCGGGCTGGATCCAGCCAGCGCGGGCTCGACTCTGGGATCTGCGAGGGATCAGCCTCGTCCCTGGCCTCGCGGCCGCCATCGCCCTGACCCCCGTCCAGCCGATCCTCGCTCCTCTGGTCATCACCCTCCCTTTAGCCCACTCTCTCCTCGGCGGCGCGGTCCGCCCGGCAACCCACCTGCCCGAGACCGAAACCATCCTGGGTGTTCCCGCGCTCCTGCGATGGTGGCACTTCACCGGACAGCCCGCTGCCCCACGTCTGGTCCAAATCGGGGTAGCCATCACCGGTTGGGCCCTGCTCGACACGACGATCCTGCCGCTCACCTCCGCCCTCGGCGCCTCCAGCGGCGGGCTCGGAACGCTGTTGATCGGTTGCCTGGCCCTCGGCGGCCCTCCCCAACTGGCCTCCCCCTCCGCCCTCGTTATGGCCGCGCTGGCCCTCAGCCTCCGCCTGGCCGGCCTGCCCCTCGCCTGGTTCGGCGCCTGGCCAACGCCCGACACCCCGCCCGCCCCGACTCGACCCTCGCCCGTACAGACCCATTCCCGTACAATCCGTTGATTCTGAAGCCGTGGTTCGCCTCCTAAGTGGTTCAAACCCTGATGTCCATCGCCAAACTGGCTCTCGAAGATGGTCATGTCTTCACCGGTCGGAGCTTCGGCGCTGCCGTCGATTCCGACGGCGAAGTCGTCTTCAACACCAGCATGACCGGCTACCAGGAGATCCTGACCGATCCGTCCTACCACGGTCAGATCGTTGCCATGACCTACCCCGAGATCGGCAACTACGGCGTCACCCCCGAAGACGTCGAAAGCGGCCGTCCCTGGGTCCGCGGCTTCGTCGTCCGCTCCTTAAGCCCGCTGGCCAGCAACTACCGCGCTCGCGGCAGTCTCGACGCCTACCTCCGTGAACACGGGATTCCCGGCATCGCCGGCATCGACACCCGGGCCTTGGTCCGAGTGACTCGCATCCACGGCGCCATGCGCGGCGTCATCGCCCAGGGCGACATCGACGACGCCACCCTCGTCGAACGCGCTCGCTCCAGCCCGGGCCTTGTCGGCCGCGACCTCGCCTCCGAAGTCATGCCCGACCGGCCCCGCCCTTGGACTCCCGGCTTCGAAAGCCCCCTCCAAACCCGCCGCCACACGACCCACCCGCTCGAACCCGCCCCCCACATCGTCGCCCTCGACTTCGGCATGAAATGGAACATTCCCAGACATCTGGTTGAGACCGGCTGCCGGGTTACCGTCCTGCCCGGCTCGGCATCGGCCGAGGAGGTCCTCGATCTCCAGCCCGACGGCATCTTCATCTCCAATGGCCCCGGCGATCCGGCCGCGTTGTGCGGCCCTATCGCCGAACTGAGACGCCTGATCGACCTGGCCGCCGACGCCCAGGGCATCCCCCTGTTCGGAATCTGCCTCGGTCACCAACTCCTGAGCCTCGCCCTCGGTGGCCGCACCTACAAACTCAAATTCGGACACCGCGGCGCCAACCATCCCGTCCGCAACCAGCGCACCGGACGCGTCGAAATCACCACCCAGAACCACGGCTTCGCGGTCGATCCTACCAGCCTGCCGCCCGACGTCGAACCGAGCCACATCAACCTCAACGACGGCACCCTCGAAGGTCTCCGCCACCGCCGTCTTCCGATCTTCGCCGTCCAGTACCACCCCGAAGCCTCCGCCGGCCCCCACGACAGCAACTACCTCTTCGACGAATTCCGCAATCTGATCGGTCCACCCCGCTCCGCCCGGACCAGCCCACCCCGGCAATCCGTCGCCCCACGCTAACTCGTCTCCGGCGCTCCACCTCCGGCCCGATTGACGCCCCCCACGAGGGGCCGATAGAGTCTTTTTTTTCCTTTGTACGGCAAAGCCGACGTGCGTCGGCAGGGGATGGCTCGGTGGCGTCGACGTGTGTCGTGGGCCTCCAGTGGGGTGACGAGGCCAAAGGTAAGATCGTTGACCTGCTCTGCGACCAGCACGACGTCGTCGTCCGTTATCAGGGCGGAGCCAACGCCGGTCATACAGTCGTCGTCGCCGGCGTGACCTACAAACTCTCCCTGGTCCCGACCGGCCTGCTCCGCCCCGGGGTCCATGGTGTCATCGGCAACGGCGTCGTCATCCACCCCCCGGCGCTACTTCAGGAAATCACCACCCTTCAGAATCAGGGCATTGATTTTCAGGGCCGCCTCCACATCAGCGACCGCGCTCACCTGATCCTGCCCTACCACCTCGAGGAAGAACGACTCACCGAAGATTCCGCCGCCGCCGCCGACCATATCGGGACCACCCGCCGCGGCATCGGTCCCTGCTACCGCGACAAAGTCGGCCGCGTCCACGGCATCCGGGTCGGCGATCTCTACCACCCCGGCTACTTTCGCGAGCGGCTGGGCCGGGCCATCGCCTTTAAGAATCGCATTCTCTCGGCCGTCCTGCCCGACTTCGTGCCTTTCGACCCCGAACGGGTCGCCTCCGACTATCTCTCCTACGCCGAATCCCTCCGCCCCTTCGTCACCGACACGGGCGGCTGGCTCCACGACGCGCTAGCTCGCGGCTCCCGTCTGCTGTTCGAAGGCGCCCAAGGCTCCCTGCTCGACGTCGACCACGGCACCTATCCCTACGTCACCAGTTCCAACTCGAGTGCCGCCGGCATCGGCCCGGGAGCCGGATTGCCGCCCCGGCTGATTGACCGCTGGATCGGCGTCGTCAAGGCCTACACCACCCGGGTCGGCGGCGGACCATTCCCCACCGAATTGCTCGACTCGATTGGCGACCGAATCCGCCGCGTCGGCCGCGAGTTCGGGACTGTCACCGGTCGGCCCCGCCGCTGCGGCTGGTTCGACGCCGTGGCCGTCCGCCACTCCGCCCGGCTTTGCGGCGTCACGGAGGTCGCCCTGATGCTGCTCGACGTCCTGACTGGTCTCGACGAGCTTCGCATCGCCGTCGCCTACGAAACCCCCGACGGCCGGACTCTCTCGGGCTTTCCCGCCCACGTTGCCGATCTGGAGCGGTGCCGGCCGGTCTATGCCACGTTGCCCGGCTGGTCCGACGACATTTCCACCGCCCGACGCTGGTCCGACCTGCCCCAGGCCGCGCGCGACTACGTCTGTTTCATCGCCGAACAGATCGGCGTCCCCATCTCCATCGTCTCGGTCGGGCCTGATCGGCAGGCCACCCTGCCCGTCGCCTGAGGTCCATCACCATGTCCCGTTCCGGAGCCGGATCCGACGCTCGTCCCCCGATCAGCACCGAGGGCCTTCAGATCCTCGCCCGCCTCGGACTGCGACCCGAGCAACTTCCCCGCCATGTTGCCATCATCATGGATGGAAACGGCCGCTGGGCCGAACGTCGCGGCAAACCCCGCATCCTTGGCCACCGCGCCGGCATCCGCAGCGTCCGCTCCGTCGTCGAGGAAGCCTGCCGGCTTGGTCTTGAGCAGCTAACCCTCTATTGCCTGTCGGTCGAAAACTGGAAACGACCGGCTCGCGAGCTCGAGTTCCTGATGAAGTTGCTCCGCCACTTCCTGGTCGCCGAGCGCCGGGAACTAGCCGAGCAAAACGTCCGACTCACCATGATCGGTGGCCGCCCCGGCTTGCCCGACTTCGTCCTCGAAGCCCTCGACCGCACCATCGAGCTGACCGCCCACAACACCGGGCTGACCCTCTGCCTCGCCATCAACTACGGCGGCCGAACCGAAATCCTCGAAGCCGCCCGACGCCTGGCCGAACAAGTTCAGAACGGCAGCCTCGAACCGGACGCCATCGACGAGGACCGCTTCGCCTCGGCCCTCAATACCGCCGGCATGGCCGACCCCGACCTACTCATCCGCACCGCCGGCGAGTTTCGCGTCTCCAATTTTCTCCTCTGGCAAATTTCTTACGCCGAAATCTGGATCACCGACGTCCTCTGGCCCGACTTCCGACCCCCCGACCTCCACCAGGCTCTCCGCTCCTTCGCGCTGCGGCAACGCAAGTTCGGCGCCCTGCCGGAGTCGGCTCCGGTCGGCGTACGATAGACTTGATTTGCCCTCCTGACCCCCCTTCGGCACCGGTCGCCTTCCGGCCCAGGTCTGCCACCTCGTTCTGCCTATGCTCACCCATCGCCTGGCGACCGGTCTGACCCTCACAGGTCTGTTCCTGGCCATCCTGCTCGTGGACGAGCGTTGGCTGGCCCCCTGGTACCCGCTCTGGATGACCGCCGCGACTCTGATCCTCGGCGAAGCCGCACGGGAGCTGGCCCGCCTGCTCGAGCACACGAGCGCCCGCCCCGCCAGCGCGATCGTCATCAGCGGCGTCCTGGCCCTAGTCGCCGCCAACGTTGCCCCCCACGCCCTCGCCCAGCTCGGAACCTCCGCCCAGGCCGGCGGCATGAACTTCGACGCCGCCGCCCCGCTCGACGTCCTGGCTTGGCCCCTGATTGCTTTCGTCGGCGTCGTGATGACCGCCTTTCTCATCGAGTCGATCCAGTTCACCCGTCCCGGCGGCGCCATGGCCACCCTCTCCGGCTCGATCCTGGCCATCACCTACGTCGGCCTGCTCGGCAGCTTCGTCATCCAGGCACGCTGGCTGGCCGCACCTCGGACCAGCCCCATTCCCGTCCTGATGCTGGTCGCCACCGCCAAGGGCGCCGACATCGGCGCCTACACCCTCGGACGCCTCGCCGGCCGCCATAAACTCTGGCCCCGCCTCAGCCCGAACAAGACCGTCGAAGGCGCCGCCGGTGGCCTGATCCTGGCCGTCCTCGCCGCTGTGCTCATCGCCGCCTTGGGCCGACGGCTCGGCCTCCCTTCACTCGACCAGCCGGCGGCCATCGGCTACGGCCTGCTGGTCGGCGTCTTCGCCCAACTCGGCGACCTGATGGAATCGATGATCAAACGCGATTGCCAACAAAAAGACGCCTCCGACACCCTGCCTGGCTTCGGCGGCGTCCTCGATGTCATCGACTCGCTCCTGTTTGCCGGACCGGTCGCCTACGCCTACTGGCTCCTCCTCGGCCCCTAACGACAACGACCCGCGCCGAACTTCGGCCTCACCCCTCGCCCGGCCAATTGCCTTGCGGCCCTAGTCCCGGTCATAATTCATTACGGAAAACCGATCACCCGCTCGATCGGACGGGCAGGGCTGACGCCGCATCCCCGCGACGTTGGCAAAGGGCCTTCGATGCCGGAAGTGACGATCAGCCTGGACAACCCGGAGGAAGAACTGGCCATCCTAGGCGCTCGTGACATCCTGCTTCGCCAGGTACGTGACGCCCTCCGCATCAAAGTCACCGCCCGCCGGGGCGAAGTCCGCCTCGAAGGCGACGCCGAGTCTATCGAACAGGCGCGGCAGATCTTCGAGGAAATGCGCAAACTTCACCGGCGGCACCACCAGCTCGGCCCCGGCGACGTCGCCGCCTTGATCGACGCCGCGACCGCCTCGACGTCTCATTCCGAACTCGAAATCCGTGAGAACAACCGCGTCGTCCGCCCCCGAAGCCCCGGCCAGACTCGCTACCTCCAGGCCCTCCGCGACCACGCTCTGGTCTTTGCCATCGGACCGGCCGGAACCGGCAAAACCTACTTGGCCGTCGCCGCCGCGGTCTCCCTGCTCCGCCGCGCCCAGATCAAAAAAATCGTTCTGGTCCGCCCCGCCGTCGAGGCCGGTGAACGCCTCGGCTTCCTCCCCGGCGACCTCGAAGCCAAGATCAATCCCTACCTCCGTCCGCTCCTGGACGCGCTCCATGACCTTATGGAATATAACCAGTTACGTCGCTACATGGCTCACGACCTGATCGAAATTGCCCCGCTGGCCTACATGCGCGGCCGGACCCTCAACGACGCCATCATCATCCTCGACGAGGGCCAGAACGCCACCATCCCCCAGATGAAGATGTTCTTGACGCGCATGGGCCAAAATGCGCGAATCGTCGTCACCGGCGACACCACCCAGGTCGACCTGCCCCCGGGAACGTCCAGTGGGTTGGCCGATGCCGTCGAGCGGCTCAGGAACGTACCAGGCGTGGGAATCGTAACTTTGCAAAAGGCGGATATCGTCCGCCATCCCCTCGTGCAAGCCATCGTCGACGCCTACGAAACCGTGGAACCTGCGCCGGCTGCGGGGACCAGCCCCACGCTCATCGACCCGGGCCTGACTCCCCCGTGCGAGGAGCCCCGGCCATGAGAACCCCGTCAGCTACTCCGCTGACCGGGCGAACTGTCCCTCGCCGGGCCGCTCGCGTCGGCCGCGCTGGCTGGGGCGGCTGCGGCCCAGCCGCTGCGCTGGCCCGCCCCGGCCGTGTCCAGGTAATCCATCCATGAGCACTGGCCGACGCCGAACCAAGGCAGCCCGCGTCCAGTGGCGGCCGGCCCAACCCCTCGATCCAGGCGATTCGCGGCGCGCCGAACGCCGCGGCCGCTGGACCCGCTGGTCCCTGGCCATCCTGGCGACGCTCGCCACCGCCCTTCTCGTCCACGGCACCGGGCCGCCCTTCACCTTCCGGGTCGGCCAGCGCCCGGCCCGACCCGTCCTCTCCAGCGTCGAATCGTTCCGACGCTTCGACCCGGTCCGCACCAACGCCGAAAAACGGGCCAAGGCCGAGGCCGTCACCCCGCTGCTCGAAAACGACCCAGCCCCAATCCGGGAACTCCGCGAGCAATTGATCGACCTCGTCGACGCTGTTGCCCGCGCCGGGACCTTCAGCCTCCTCGACCCCAAAACCCGTGCCGATTGGGGTCTCGACGAGCGGACCTTCCTCGACATTCGGGACGCCGCCGACAGCCCCGAGCGCCGCGAGGCCCTGCGGCGCCAGATCACCGAGGCCTTCGCCCCCCTCGAGGCCAACGGCATCCTCGGTCCCGACACCCTGCCCCGGCAGGAACAGTCCCACGCCCAACTCCGCGTCCGTCTTGCCGGCGAAGAGGCCCCGCCCCGCACCATCGAACGCGATCTGGTCGTCCCCGAGCGAATCCTTAAGCCCGACGGCCCGGTCGCCCAGACCTTCGCCCGCGCCTTCAGCAACACGACCCTCGGCCAAGGCCTCTTCCGCCTCGTTGCCGAAAAACTCGTCGGTACCCCCACCCTCCAATTCAACGACCGGCAGACCCGCCTCGAACGCGAAGCCGCCTATAACTCCGTTGCCGAGGCCTATCGCGACTACATCAAGGGCGAAGTCCTGGTCGACCAGGACGAGCGGATCACCGACGACCACCTGGCCGTCCTCCGCCTCGAGCACGAGGCCGCCAACTCCGCCCGACCCCTCGCCCAGCGGGTCCAGCGGCTTCTGGCTGTCCTGGTCCTGGTGGCCTCGCTCTACGCCCTGGCCGGCTACACCCTCGTCCGGACCGCGCCCGAGCTGGCCAACTCTACCCCTCGCCTCGGCGTGCTGTTGGCCGTCGTCGTCGCCACCTTGGCCATCGCCCGGCTGCTGGCCATCCAACCCTGGGACGCCGAACTCATCCCCGTCGCCTTGGCCGGCATGATACTGGCCATCGCCTACACCCCCGAGCTGGCGTTGATGGTCACCTTCGGCGTGGCTCTGCTGACCAGCGTCGCTCTCGGAGCCGGACTGGGCCACTTCCTGGTCCTGATGGGCGGAACCGCCGCCGGCGTCTTGCCGCTCCGCGAGGTCCGCACCCGCACGAAGCCGATCGTCGTCGGCCTCTACGCCGCCCTCGGTTACTTCGTCCTCACCTGGGCCACCGGCCTGTTCCAGAACCAGGCCGTCGAGCTGGTCGCCCAGGACAGCCTCTGGCGCGCCGGCTGGGGCCTGATGGCCGGCTTCTTCCTCGGCGGATTACTCCCCTTCATCGAACGCGGCTTCGGCATCGTCACCGGCATCAGCCTCCTCGAACTCGGCGACATCAATCATCCGCTGCTCCAGGAGCTGGTCCGCCGCGCACCCGGCACGTACAACCACTCGGTCACCGTCGGAACCATCGCCGAGGCCGCCGCCGAACGCATCGGCGCCAACGGCCTGCTGGTCCGCATCGGCTCCTACTTCCACGACATCGGCAAAATGCTCAAACCCCACTACTTCGTGGAAAACCAGGCCGGCGGCGGCAACCGCCACGACGGCCTCAACCCCGCCATGAGCACCCTGCTGATCATTGGCCACGTCAAAGACGGCGCCGACCTGGCCCGCCAGCACCATCTACCCCGCCCGATCCTCGACCTGATCGAACAACACCACGGCACCACCCTGGTCGAATATTTCTACCGCGAGGCCGCCCGACGCAACGACGCCGGCGGCTCGATCCCCGAAAGCGCCTTTCGCTACCCCGGCCCCAAGCCGCAAAGCCGCGAGGCCGGGATCCTGATGGTCGCTGACGCCGTCGAGAGCGCCAGCCGAACCCTCTCCGAACCAACCCCCGCCCGGATCGAAGGGCTGGTCTCTGACCTCGTCCGCAAACGGCTCGAAGACGGCCAATTCGACGAGTGCGGCCTCACCCTTCGGGAAATCGCTGAAATCCGCGACAGTCTCGTCAAGTCCCTGATCGGCATCTACCACGGCCGAATCAAATACCCCGAGCAGCGCACCGCCTGAGTTCCTCCCTCCCTTGCTCCACGCCCCGCCACCCCCCATGAACCGCGCCGCTGCTGCTGGCGAACGACTGCGGATCGAGATCAACTCGATGCAATCGCGTCTACCGCTCGATCCGGCCGCGCTGCGTCAGCTCGCCCGCCAGGTCCTCGACGCCGAGGGAGTCCACCAGGCCGATCTTTCGATCAGCCTCGTCGATGATGCCGCCATCGCCGCTCTCAACGCCGCCTATCTGAATCACCTCGGCCCGACTGACGTCATCACCTTCCCCCTCTCCGCACCCCATTCCGAGCCATTGGCCGGCGAGATTGTCATTTCCGTTGAAACGGCCGTCCGCGAGGCCGCCTGCCGCGGTCTCGATCCGACCGACGAACTCCGACTCTACCTGGTTCACGGGCTGCTCCATCTCTGCGGTTATGACGACCGCGACCCGGCCGATCGCCGCGCGATGGACGCCCGCCAACGCCTGCTCCTGGCTCAAGTCCCGCAACCGGCGGAGGCCTCGCCATGAACGGGACGCTTCAGGTCGTCGTTCTGTTGGCGCTGGTGGTCCTGGCCGTCGTTCATCTGGCGGCCACCGCGGTGGGTGCGGCGCTTCGGGTCTATTCGCTCTCGGTTCTCAAGGAGATCTGCGCCAACCGCGGCCGACCCGATCGCGCACACCGCATCTCCGCCCAGGCTGAGCGTGTCGAACGGACGATCGAACTGACGGTCGTCCTGACCACGGTCGGGATCGTCGCCTGTGGCCTCAGCCTCAGACCAACCGTGGGCCTCGAACTTCCGACCGGCGTCCTGGCCCTCCTGCTGGGTCTCGCCGCGATCGTCCACCTGGCCGCCGGCTTCCTGGGCCGGGCCCGGGCCGAATGGCTGCTCGATCAGTTCTGGCCTCTGGCCGAAGCCCTCCACTGGCCTCTCGAACCGCTGGTCGGGCTGATTCGCCTTCTGGAGTCCTGGCTCTCGCAGTGGCGGCCTGCCGGCCGACCGCCACTGGTCCGGCCCGCCAGCGTCGAGCTGGAAATCCCCATCCGTTCCGGCGAAGAACCCGAAGAACACCACGACCCCGAACTCTCCGCCTCCACCCGTCAGCGGCTCGAACGTGTCATCGCCTTCGAACAACGAACCGTCGTGGAGTTGATGACCCCTCGGCTCGACGTCGTGGCCTTGCCCGCCTCGGTCAGCCTCAACGAAGCTGCCCTGACCTTCGTCCGCACTGGCCTGAGCCGAATCCCCCTCTACGGCGAAAATCGTGACGACCTAGTCGGCATCCTCTACGCCAAGGATCTTCTGCCCGCCCTGGCCGACCCCAGCCTCTGCCTCTCGCCTCGACGCCTCGCCCGCGAAGCCCTCCTCGTCCCCGAAACCAAATCCGCCTCCGCCCTGCTTGACGAACTCCGCAGCCGCCGCGTCCAGATCGCCCTGATCGTCGACGAGTACGGCTCGCTCTCTGGCCTGATCACCCTCGAGGACCTGCTCGAACAGATCGTCGGCCCGATCCACGACGAGCACGACCCCGCCCCCGACGAGGGCATCCGCGAGTTGGGCGGGGGCCGCTACGACGTCGACGCCGGCCTGACCCTCGAGGAACTCAACGATCGGCTCGGGCTTCATCTGCCCCTACCCAGCGAAGGCGACTACCACACCCTCGGCGGCCTTGCCTTCGACACCCTTGGCCGTATCCCCGAGGAAGGCGCCTCGTTCCAGGTCGGCGACGTCCGGTTCACCGTCCTGCGCGTTGAAAACCACGCCGTCCGCCGCCTCCGCGTCGAAATCCGCCCCCCGGTCGAAGCTCCCCTGGCCGGCTGAGCCACGCCCCGCCGCCGCGATTCCCCCGAGAGACCTCGACCCTGCGCCCATCACCACTGCCCCATGCCCCTGGTTCGCACCCGCGCGCTTGTGCTTCGGTCGGTCGACGTCTTCGAAACCAGCCGCGTCCTGACCTTCTACAGCCGCGAGCTTGGCAAAATCTCCGCCCTGGCCAAAGGCGCTCGCCGTCTCCGCTCCCCGTTCCGATCCTCGCTCGACACCCTGAGCCTCTGCGACGTCGTCCTGCTCCATAAGGGAACCGAAGCCCTCGACCTGCTCACCGAGGCCGACCTGGTTGAACGCTTCGACGCCCTCCGCCGCGACCTGGCCACTCTCCACGCCGCCTATTACATCGTCGAACTGCTCGACGGTTTCTCCGAGCACCTCGCCCCCCACCCCCGACTTCACGACGCCGCCGTCATCACCCTCCGCCACCTCGGCGATCCATCCCTCCGGCCCCGCCGCCTCATGCGCTTTGAACTGGCCTGCCTCCGCGAATTCGGCCAACTGCCCTCCTGGGATCACTGTGCCGGCTGCGGTGCCCCGGTCGAGACAATCTCAACCCCCATCGACTTCAACCCTGCCGCCGGCGGTCGACTCTGCCCCACCTGCCGCCCCCACCATCCGTACACTCTCTCCCTCTCCCCCCACACCCTCTCCACCCTCCGCGCCCTGGCCGAACCCGGCGACCTCTGGCGCCGCCTCAACCCACCCCCCTCCACCTGGACCTCCGTCCGCCAAACCCTCAGCGCCCTGATCTGCCACAACCTCGGCCGCCGCCCCCGCCTCCTCGACTCCATCGAACACACCCTGCACTCAGAGAATCTGGGCAAGCTGGAAAAACCATAATTCTTAGCCCATTTTTTGGTGCTGTACGATCGGTGGTTTCTTGGTAGGAATAGCGCGCTGGCCGGTTCAGACAGAGTCCGCCACGGCTAGCTTCCGTCGGTCGCCGGATGCTTGCGCACGGGCGTCCGCGTTCTGTCGCCAAGGGTTTGAGCATGGATGCCGACCCCCGCACCTCTTTTCCCCGCCCGCGCCGCACTTGCGTGGTCGGACTGTGCCTGCTGTTGCTCATCTTTGCCGGTTGCCAGGGGAGCACCGGCGTGCTCGCCCGCTGGCGGACCGTCCGCGACCACGCCCTCGCTCCTCCTCCGACCGCCGAGGAGGCCGGCGACACCCGCGGCCCGCTCGCCCAATTGCTCGACCCAGCCGGCATCCCCCAGCGCGGCATCAAGTTCGACGACCAGCTTGCCCGGACCGCCTCGTCATCCACGCCCACCGATCCCGCCGTCGAAGCCGAGTTCCGCACCGCCGAGCAACTGATGCAGGCCGGCCGCCACGGCGACGCCGAAAAGATCCTCGTCCGCCTCGATCGCAAAAGTGAGCAAGGCGTCCTCGGCAAGTTCTTTCAGGACGAGGCCAAGGCCGACGATGCGACCCTCGTTACCCCCTCTGGCCGCCGCGCTCGCCGCGCCGCTTGGGGTCAGAAGGCCCTCTTTCTCTTAGCCGAATCCCAATTCGCTCAGGGCAAGCTTGTCGCCGCCAACGACACCTACGTCAAGCTGATGACGACCTATCCGGCCAATCGCTACGCCGAGCAGGTTGCCCGCCGCGAATACGAGATCGCCGTCGCCTGGCTCGAGGCCATCGACCCCCACGCTCCGCCCGAGAAACGCGAGCGGTTCGGCGACCGCTTCAACGGCCGCCTCCCCCTGGTCGACGTCGCCGGCAACGCCCTGCAAGTCCTCGAGCACGTCCGCCACCACGACGTCGACGGCGAACTGGCCGACGATGCCGCCCTCCGGATCGCCGACCACCACTACGCGGCCGGCGAATTCGAGGACGCCGCCGCCAAATACGACGAACTGATCCAGGAGTACCCAAAAAGCCCGCTGCTCCAGACCGCCTACCTCCGCACGATTGACGCCAAACTCAAAGCCTACATGGGCCCCAGCTATGACGTCTCCGGCCTCGACGCCGCCAGGGACCAGATTCATCAGGCGATGACCCTCTTCCCGGAGCGCACCGCCTCCACCACCGACGCCCTCAGCCACGCCCTCGACCTGATTGAGGACCAGCAAGCCGAAATCCTCTTCCGCCGCGGCGAATTCTATCGCCAGACCGGCTACCCCGGCGCCGCCGAACTCTGTTACGGCGAGGTTCGGACCCGCTGGCCCCGTTCCCCCTGGGCCTCTCGATCGTCCCAGCGCCTTGAGGAAATCGCCCGCAAGCCCCGCAAGACCGTCGAACCCAGCAAAATCATGACCCCGCCCGGCGCGGCCGACCCCTTGAGCGGCGCCGCACCCCTGCCCGGGCTGGGAGCTGGTCTGGGCGGCCTGCCCGTTGGCGCTGGCGGCCGCTGACTCTCCTGACCCGCCCATACCCTCGGCCGGAGGTTCGGCCATGTTCATCCGTCTGCCCCTCGTTCGCGTCGCGGTCGCCATGATCCTGACGCTCGCTCCTCTGCTTCTGGTCGTTGGCTGTGGCTACTCGATCCGCCCCCCCTACAACCCCGCCATCCGCACCGTCTACCTGCCCGTCTTCCAGTCGTTCCGCTTCCGACGCGACCTCAACATCCAACTGACCGAACTGCTCCGCGCCGAGATCGTCACCCGAACCCCCTACCGCGTCGTCGCCAACCCCGAAGGCGCCGATGCCCGCCTCGAAGGAACCGTCATCTTCGACGACAAAAACGTCATGGTCGAAAACCCCAACAACCTGCCCCGCCACATCCTTGGCACCCTGACCGTCAACGTCACCTTCACCGACAACCGCTCCGGCTCCAGCCGCAGCAAGTCGATCCCCGCCGCCGTCGTTACCGAGTCCGCCCCCTTCTACCCCGAAATCGGCGAGCCGGCTCAGGCCGGCTTCGAAAAGGCCATGAAGGAGATCGTCCGCGACATCGTCAACATGATGGAAGAACCCTGGGGCGAAGAGTATCTCAGCGACGAACCCGACTCGATCGCCGCCGCGGCCGACCCTGCCGATTCGACCTCCAGCCGTATCCGTCGCTAAACTCAATCCATCGACCCATCGGCTTCCAACCCCACTGTTCGATGCCCCGCTGGATGGTCAACGGTCGCGCTCTCGCCGGTGACGGGATGCCTCGGATCATGGGCATCCTCAACGTCACTCCGGACAGCTTCTCCGACGGCGGCCGCTACCTCGACCCGTCCGCAGCCATCGACCGCGCCCACCGCCTCGTCGCCGAGGGCGCCGACCTGCTGGATGTTGGTGGTGAATCGACTCGCCCCGGCAGCCTCCCCGTGGCCGCCGCCGAGCAACTCCGCCGCATCCTCCCGGTCATCGAGGCCAGCGTCCGCCTCGGAGTTCCCATCTCGGTCGATACCTCGGATCCGCTGGTGGCCCGGCACGCGCTGGCCGCCGGCGCCCAGATCATCAACGACGTCCGCGGACTCCGCGATCCCGCCCTCCGCACCCTCGTCGCCGAGACCCAAGCCAGCGCCGTCGTCATGCACATGCAGGGCGACCCCGAGATCATGCAACGCAACCCGCACTACAACGACGTCGTCACCGAGGTCCGCGACTGGCTCCAACACCAGGTCGAACAGGCGGTCGCCGCCGGCATCCCGCGAACCCACCTCGCTATCGACCCCGGCATCGGCTTCGGAAAGACCACGGCCCACAACCTCGCGTTGATTCGTCAGCTCGACGCCCTGGCCCCCATCGGCTGTGCCATCCTCGTTGGCACCTCGCGCAAACGGTTCCTGGGTGAATTGACCGGCCGCGATCTGCCCGATCGGCTCGTGCCCAGCGTCGTCTCAGCCCTCGCTGCCCTGGCCCGTGGCGCCTCGATCGTTCGCGTTCACGACGTCGCCGCAACCCGCGACGCCCTTCAGACATGGCACGCCCTCCAGCCCACGGAACCGCTCCGATGACCACCCCCGCCACAGAACTCAACCCAGCGCTCGAAACCCTCTGCAACGACCTGGCCGACCGCGCTCAGGCCGCCGCGCGGACTCTGGCCACCCTCCCCGGCGGAGCCAGAAACGACTGGCTCCGACGCCTCGCCGCCGCCCTCCGCGCCCAGGCTGCCGACTTGATCGAGGCCAACGCGCGCGACCTGGCCGCCGCACCTCAGTTCGGCCTCAACGCCGCCGCCATCGACCGCCTCACCCTCAACCCCAAACGCATCGAATCCATGGCCCAAACCGTCGAGCAGGTCGCTGCCCTCGACGACCCGATCGGCGAGGTCGTCCGCTCCAGCCGCCGCCCCAACGGCCTCCAGGTCCAGCAGATCCGCGTCCCCATCGGCGTCATCCTCTTTCTCTACGAAAGCCGACCCAACGTCACGATCGACGCCGCCGCCCTCTGCCTCAAAAGCGGCAACGCCGTCATCCTCCGTGGCGGCAAGGAAGCCTTCCACTCAAACGCCGCCCTCCAGTCCCTGATCTCCGCGACGCTCAGAGACGCCCAGCTTCCCCCCGACGCCGTTCAACTCGTCCCCACCACCGACCGCGCCGCCGTCGGTCGACTCCTCCAACGACCTGACCGGATCGACCTGGTCATCCCCCGCGGTGGCGAGGCCCTCATCCGCCGCGTCGTCGCCGAAGCCACGATGCCCGTCCTCAAACACTACGCCGGCAACTGTCACGTCTACATCGACGCCAGCGCTGACCCCGACGTTGCCCGCCGCGTCGTCCTCAACGCCAAAGTCCAACGCCCCGGCGTCTGCAACGCCGCCGAAACCCTCCTGATCCATCAAACCATCGCCCCCCAGATCCTTCCGCCCTTGGCCGCGGCCCTCCGCGCTGCCGGCGTCGAACTCCGCGGCGATCCGGCCGCCCGCCAGATCGTCCCCGACATGACCCCCGCCACCGACGCCGATTGGGACACCGAATACCTTGACCTGATCCTCGCCGTGGCCATCGTCGACTCACTCGACCAGGCCATCGACCACATCAATCGCCACGGCTCCCGCCACACCGACGCGATCCTTACCCGCTGCCTCTCCGCCGCCCGCCGGTTCGTCGAGGCCGTCGATAGCGCCTGCGTCCTCGTCAACGCCAGCACCCGCTTCAACGACGGCGGCGAACTCGGCCTCGGCGCCGAGATCGGCATCAGTACCGACAAGTTCCACGCCCGCGGCCCATGCGGCCTCCGCGAACTGACCACCACGAAATGGGTTGTCTACGGCGACGGCCACATCCGTACCTAGACCCTCCGGCCCGCCCGCGCTCAGCCCTCCGCTGCCAGCGGCTCGGAAAACTTGAGCACCAGTTGCCGGTCCCCTCCCATCGCCCCTCCCACGCGATAGGCTGCCGCGTCCAGGCCGTGCCGCCGCAAACACTGAATCAACCGCCGGCGGGTCATCCCCGACCGCTTCACGCACTCGTCCAACTGGCCCCGATGTTCCGTGAGCAGCCGCTCCAGATAACTCCGCTCGGCCCGCACCCGGTACGCCTCGAGCTGCGGCTTCAACGCCCGGCTCATCGTGCCCGACTCCACCACATCCCGCCCCCTCGACCCGCCTTCCAGACACGCGATCGACTCCGGTAACGACTCCAGCGTAATCGCCGGCTCGCGCGTCAGCCCCACCGCCCGACGAATCACCTCCTCCAGCTCCCGCACGTTGCCCGGCCACGCATACGCCATCAACGCCCGCAGCGCCTCCGGCGCGACCCGCTCGACCGGCGGCACACTCACTGTCCGCAGCCTACCCAAAATCCCCGCCACCAGGCCCGGTATCTCATGCCGACGATCTCGCAGCGGCGGCACCTCGATCCGCATCGCTGCTAGTAGCCCGTAAAGCTCACCGGAGAGCTTGCGCGCTCGAACCAGCGGCTCCAGCTCCACCGATGTCGTCGCCATCAACCGACATCCCAACGCACCTTCGCCCAGCCGCTCCAGCAACCCGGTCTGCACGGCACGCGGCAAGCCTGCCACCTCCTCGATGAGCAGCGTCCCCCCCCGCGCTTGCTCCAGGGCACCCGGAGCCGCCTCCCGCGACCGACCCTCCCGCCGGAACAACATCGCCTCGAGCGCTGACTCGGGCAGCCCCTCGGTCCGAAACTCAATCAGCGGGCCTCCCGCTCCACCCCCTTCGTGAAGCCGCCGCGCCAGGCACGTCTTGCCCGACCCCCGCTCGCCGACAATCAACAACGGCCGCCGCGACGCCCCGGCCGCCACCGTCAGACCCGACCAGCTCCCTGCCCACCCATTCCCCCAGTGCGCCGCTCCCAGTCCCGCCCAGACTCCACGCCTCGTACCGCCCCCCCGCTCCAGCCACCGCTCCAGCCGCCGCCTGATTGCCCCAGGACCTTCCCCAAGGCTCAAGACCTCCTCGACCCCTTGCTCAATCAGCCACCACGCCCCCGCCTCATCCGGCTCGCCGAGCCGGACCACGATCACCACCTCCGCCGCCAGCGCCCGCACCCCCAGAACCACCCCCCGACACGACCCATCACACCGCTGCCGGTCGATCACCACCACCTCCGGCGCAGGCCTCCCCTGCAACCGGTCCAGCAGCTCATAAGGCTCCTCGTACGCCTCCAGCCGAACGCCCGACTGGCCCACGGCCTCGGCCAGCCCATCCGGCTCCATCGCCGGCACCAGGCGCAGCCAAGCAAGGCGTGGCGCCCCGACCCGCTCGGACTCCTTCCCTCCCGCCTCGACGCTCATCATTCCCTTATACCAGACCGATCCCCCAAACCAGATTCCCATCCCCGCCCGCTATCGCCGCGGCGCTGTCCCCGCTCCAACCCCAGTCGACGCATCTGGAGCGCGCAGCAACTCCGCCGCCCGTTGCGTTCCGACCGCTCCAGCTTCACGCGGCGTCTCTTCGGCCAATTCCGGGGTCACCCGAATCCGCGTCGGCGCCGTGAACGGCAACACCCGGGTCCGCCGCCCCCGCTCCAGAGCGACGGTGATAGGCTTCGGCTTGTCCAAGTCGATCGCATACGACTGCCGCGCCTCCTCCGCCGTCCCTTCGTGCTGGATCACTTCGAGCACGACCTCCCGCGCCGGGTCCTCTTCCGCGTTGTACAACACATCAACTTCCACCTGATAGGTACCGGAAAACGCCCGCGGACACACATACAGACTTTCAGCCCGCTTCCCTCGCCCACTCATCACCACCGCTCCACCAAAGACCGTACGCGGTTCGGTCACTGTGGCCACCGCCCCGAGCGGCTCGGTCACCCTCAAATCAAGGCCGGCATCCCCCTTCCACGTCAGCCGAACGACCAGATCACGCGTCCAGGCCGCTTCCAGCCGCTCCAGCAACCGATTGGCCTCCTGCCCGCGGCCTTCGCTCTCCAGCTCCCGGGCCATCGCCTCCACCCGCCGGCGCAACTCTTGCCGCCACTGTGCGTCGGTCCCCGGCCAACCCAGGGCCAGCAATCGCTCGGCCGTCTCGCCCATCCGCTCCGGGTCGCGGCTCCGCTCGGCCAGCAACACCGACATCCATAGCGGCTCGGCCCGATGCGGCGCCTTGTCGTAGGCCGCGTCCAGCAGCGCTCCGGCCCGGATCGGCTCGACCCCCGCCCGCGGAACAACCACCTCGTCAAGCCCACGCAGCAGCATCACATCGGCCACCTGGATCAACGTGTACGGATCTCCCTGCTGACGCGCCAGATAGCCCGCCCAAGCAATTGCCTTGCGGGCCTCGGCCGGATCACGCCCGTCGATCTCATAAGCGATCGCCAACAACAAATACATCCACGGCTCGGCCTTCTTCGGATGGTGCTTCAAAAACGCGATCAACGCCTGCTCCACTTCCGGAAAACGATTCAATTCCCGGAGAAACCGGACATCTACCCAAAGCTGGGCCGCACTGACGTCGTGCGTCCGGTAATGGGCGTCGTAGTCCAACAACCGGCCATCGGGCAGGCTCGGCCGCAATCCCGCCGCCGCGCCCGAAACGCCAGCGGGGCCAGCAACACCACCCACGGTGTCCTGACCCCGTCTCGGAAGCTTAGGCTCAGCGGCCGAGGGGACGGCCCGCTCCGAAACCGGAGCCGTCCCGCCCGCTCTCAGTTGCTTTTTTTTTCCAAAAACCCTCCCGAGATCCCCGGCGGCTCCTGGGACGGTTCGACGGGTATCGACATGAATCCACCCATGCCGCCCATGCCGCCCATGCCGCCCATGCCCATACCGCCCATACCACCCATGCCGCCCATGCCCATGCCACCCATGCCGCCCATGCCCATACCGCCCATGCCACCCATGCCGCCCATACCCATGCCGCCCATGCCACCGCCGATCAGTGAGATGGGAATCATGGCCAGGTCGGCTACCGGGTAGACCCGGATCTCGGTCGGCTGGTCACGCGAGGCCACGTAGGTAATCGTCATCAGCCCGTCTTTGACCGTGTAGTTCAGGTCGAGCTGCCGCAGCAGCAGCCGCAGCGTCTGCCGCAGGGGCACTCCCTCCAGGTTGATTGTGACCGGCGACTGAAGCGTCTTCTCCGCTTCGAGCAAGCCGGCCGGGTCGACGTAGATCGGGATCCCGCCGGGAAGTTCCGGACTCTGGGTGGCCGATTGGATATACTTGAGCACATCCTCCAGCGGCGTCTCCTGGGCAAACGGCATCGAAAGCGGCTCCCGGAGCCGGTCGTAGATCGCCTGAGTTCGCGCATCACGCGCCTCAAGCGAAACCGACTCATACCGCCGGATCCGCTCCTCCGAAATCCGCCGCCAGTGATCGGCCGGCGGATATTCGATGACGATCGTGTCCGGGAACGGAACCGCCGCTCGGTCCACGTCCTGGAGCGTCAGCATGAACCGGTATTCTTTCAACGCCTCGAACTGAAGCTCCTGAGCGAGAAAACCCTCGAACTGGGCCTTGAGCAGCCCGGCCCAGGGCGCTAGGGCCAGCGGGTCGAGGGCTCGGGCTTGCTGGGCCACCAGTCGGGCGTCGTAGAACGGAGCGGTTGCCGCCGCAATGTCCCCCGTCCCGCCGTTGAACAAGACGTTGTAGACCCCCTTGCTCATCAGCGCGTCGTACTGATCCATCAGCGCTTTGACCGTCTCTTCAACCCGCTCCGCATCAGCCAGATCGCGGGTCCGTTGCTCGGCCGCGCCCTGCACCCGAAGTTGCTCGACGCGTCGCAGCTCCAGTTCCTCCTCCCGCCGCACCGTCGCCTGAATTTGCGCCTGGAGCTCACGGGTCAACTGGCGGCGCACCGATTCGGGCACCCGATCGGCGGTCTGCAACGCGCTGATCCCCAACCGCAAAATATTGAGCGCCGACTGCGGATCGCCCGCATTCAAATAATTGCGAGCCTGTTGCTGCCGCTCCCGAATGTCGTTGGTTAACCGCTGAACCTCAACGCGCTCGGCCTGCGCTTGCGCCTCCAGCGTCGCCGAGGTCTCCGGCTCTTCCACGTCCGACGGCACCGGTGGCGGAACATCCTGCAGGGCCAGCCGCACCACTCTCGATTCGCTCAGCAGATCGCGAGCCGTCGCATTGGCCGGATCCAGCTCGAGCGCCTTACGCAAAAAACCAACGGCCCGATCCGTATCACCCTGAGCGAGAGCGTCGCGGCCCAGACCAATCAATTGCTCCGCCAAGGGCGGCTCGTCGGCGACGACCACACTGCCGGCCGCCACCAGCCCAGCCAGGGCCAACAGTCCGACGCCTCTCAACCGACGCGTCGTTCGGGTCATTTCGGTCGCTCCAAGCAAGGGGCAGCTAGTCCGCCGGATGCAGCGCCGCCAACAATCGGTCGCTCGTTGAGCCGGCAATCCCACCTCGATCCAAAACCGAACGTCCCAACGGTCCCGACCGTCAGCCGTTCGCTCCTGCAATTATGGCATACTCTCTGGGGCGTTCCAAACAGGGTTGGGTCGGAGTTTCGCGCGCCATTTCATGGACGTTCGTGCCAACTCGTTCTAGAGAACCTTTGAAGCCTCACGATAGGGACCAGATCCCCGATCCGCGCTCGCCTCTAGGTTCCTCAATCCTCCGACCGCCTCCTGGGAGCAGCCCCCCATGTCCGCCGAGTCTAAGACGCCAGAACCGGCCCCGGTATTCGACTTTGACGCCTACCCCCCCGAAACCTGCTTCCACGACCGCCGTCAGGGTGGCGACCGCCGCTCCCGCTCTGCTCGCCCCGACACCCTCCCGCCACCTCCCGTCGAGCGACGCTCCAAGGTCGAACGCCGACGGCACGTCGACCCCACCACCTTCGAACGCCAATACACCCCCGAAGAACTCGACTTCATGAACGCCATGCAGGCCTTCAAACTCCGCACCGGCCGACCCTTCCCCACCTATGCCGAAGTGCTCCAGGTTGCACGCGAACTCGGCTACCGCAAGTGCAAACCAGGCTTCGAGATCAAGATCAAGACCCGACGCTAGACCTGCTCCCCGAACTCGCCACCGCACGACCGCCCCCGCCGCCGGCGCCTGATACCGCTCGGCCCCTCGAGCCAACCCAGGCGCCGGCTCAAGCCACCCCCAGCATTCTCTCCTCAACGTCCCACCGGACCGGTCTGCACGAAGATCCGGGTCCAGGCCTGGATCGCCTGGCCCGTCAACCTCACCGCCGTCGCCAGCCGCTCCAGGCGACTCTCGCCCACCGGCCGCGCATCCACCCCAGCCCGCGGCGCCGTCATCGGATCATCGATCCCGTCGTGATCCTCATTCAGGGCGTAGGCAATCCCCGGATAGAGCGGCTCCGGGTCGATTTCGGCAACCAGCTCGCCCGCCTCGGGACCCCCGGCCAAACCGACCGCCTCCGGCGCAGGCGGCAGATCCTCCCATCCGGCGGCCATTTCCCGATCGGCCGCAAAGGCTGACACCACTTCCTCCAACGCCACCAGAAATCCGGCATCCGAAACCGTCTCGGCCAGCTTTGCCTCCCCCGCCGGCTCGATCAGCTCCACCTCGACAATCCGCGGCGACGGACTCGACCCTAGGCCTGCCCCCACACACGAATACGACTCCGCCGTAATAACCTCCTCCATAGCCTCCTCCGCCCGGGCCTGCTCCAGCGCTGCGGCCAAGGCCAGCCTCCGCGCATGCCTGGCCACCGCATCCGCGCGCGCCTTCCACACCCGCCCCCAGTCCAAGAGCAACTCCTTGATCGCCAGACCGGCGACCCACGATCGACCCTCAGTCACCCCCACCGGCGTCAACGCCTCCTGTGGACCCTCCGCCGGTTCGCCTGGAACCAACACCCCCAACACACCAGCCCCCGCGGTCGCCACCGTCGGCCCCCATTGCGTCAATCCCAGCCGCGGCTGACTCAGACCCAGCCCAGCCACCACCCCAACCAGCAGCATACGCAGCGCCATGGAGGGTCTCCCCACGTTGTGAATCCGCTTCGGCCGCCAGGCCTCGCCCCGACGTGCCCCGTCGTGGACCCCGCCTTGCACACAGAGTCCACCGATTTGTTAAACATTATCGTCGGGGGTATTGGGGGCCTTTAGGTGTATTGGAGAAAATGAGCCGGTTGTGAAAACAGAAGCTGCTGGGTTCTCTGTGAGCATGGGCTTTTCCGGTTGCCTGGCGGTACGGATTGCGTATCTTGCCGGACCGGGTTGCTTGCCCCGGTCGCTCATGGCCCGACCCGCGGAAGGAGTCCAGCGATGGGAAAGGCGGTGCTGGTCACCGGTGCCAGCGGCTTTATTGGAAGCCATCTGGTCGAGCATCTGGTGGCCGAGGGGCATCAGGTACGGGCCTTCGTGCGTTACAACGGCCGCGACGATCGGGGGCATCTGGATCGATTGCCGGCCGCGGTGCAGGCCGCTGTGGAGGTCCATCGCGGCGATCTGAAGGATCCCGTCGCCGTGCGCCGGGCCGTCGTCGGCCAGCAGTGGGTTTTGCATCTCGGCGCGTTGATCGCGATTCCCTATTCCTATCAGAACCCGCTCGACGTCGTGCAGACCAACATCGAGGGCACGACCCACGTCTTGGATGCCTGCCGCGACAGTCCGACGTTGGAGCGGCTGGTCCTGACCTCGACCTCCGAAGTGTACGGCACGGCCCGCTATACGCCGATCGACGAAGAGCATCCCCTCCAGGCCCAGTCGCCCTACGCGGCCACCAAGATCGCCGCCGACGCCCTCGGGCTCAGTTACCATCGCGCGTTCGGTTTGCCCGTTACCATCCTCCGCCCGTTCAACACCTTCGGCCCTCGCCAGTCGGCTCGGGCGGTCATCCCGACGATCATCTCTCAAGCCCTGGCCAACGGCCTGGTTCGCCTCGGCAGTCTCGAACCGCGCCGCGACTTGACCTACGTCAAGGACACCGCGGCCGGCTTCGCGGCCATCGCCGGTTGCGACGCCGCCATCGGCCAGGTTGTCAACATCGGCAGCGGCGAAGATATCTCAATCGGCGAGCTGGTCGAGCGCATCGGGCGCCTTCTCGGTCGCCCCCTCCAGGTTCAGCTCGATCCTCAACGCGTCCGGCCTGCCGCCAGCGAGGTCGGCCGCCTCTTGGCCAGGACCGACCGCGCACGCCAGCTATGGGGGTGGGCGCCGCGCTATAGCCTCGACGATGGACTGACCCAAACCATCGCCTGGGTCCGCGACAACCTGCACCTTTTCCGCGTCGGCCACTACACCACGTAAGCCCGTCTCGCTCCCCGGGCACTCGGTTGCCGGCACACCGGCCCGGGCCTTATAGTGAGGGTCCGCCGGCTTCCTGCCCGCCTCAAATTCCCTCCCCCCTCCGCGGCTACCGCAGCTCATGCCCATCGACTGGACCCCGCTGGCCGAGGTGTTGGATCGTCACTCCCGATTTCTCGTGACGACCCACGTCCGGCCCGATGGCGACGCCCTTGGCTCGGCCCAGGGCATGGCCGAATTGATCGAGGCCCGGGGCAAGACAGCCCGTCTGGTTATGCCGAGCGCCGTGCCGCCAAGGTACGCCTTCCTCGATCCGGACCGCCGCTTCGCCCGATTCGGCGATCCCGGCGCGACTGCCGACGAGCTGCGCGACTTCGACGCCCTGTTGATTCTCGACCTCTCGAGCTGGTCTCAGTTAGGCGAGATGGCCCCCTGGGTCCGTGACTTCTCCGGAACCCGGCTGATCATCGACCACCATCAGAGCGCCGACGACCTCGGAGCCATCGTTCTCAAAGATCCCACCGCCGAGGCCACCGGCGCCCTGGTGCTCGAAGCCGCCGAGGCCCTCGGCGTCCCCATCTCGCCGTCGATGGCAACCGCGCTCCTGACCGCCCTGGCCATGGATACCGGCTGGTTTCGACACGCCTCGGTCACCCCGGCCACTTTCCGAGCCGCCGCGCGCCTGCTCGAGGCGGGCGCCGACGCGCACACCCTCTATCGCCAGCTCTACGAGCAAAACACCCCTGGACGGCTTCGCCTGATCGGTACTGCGTTATCCCGGCTCCGCCTGGATGCCGACGGCCGGATCGCCTACACCACCGTCGAACGCGCTGACTTCGAACAATCGGGTGCCATCCCCCCCGAAACCGAAGATCTGGTCGATTACACGGTCAGCATTGCCGGCGTCGAGGTCGGCCTGCTCTTCATCGAACAGCTCAAGGGCGGAATCAAGCTCAGCCTCCGTGCGCGGTCCGACTTCGACTGCGCCCGGCTTGCCGCCCGGTTCGGCGGGGGTGGCCATCGCGCGGCCGCCGGCGCGCCTCTGCCCGACCCGCTCCAGGCCAGCCTGCCCGCTGTTCTCGACGCCGTCCGCTCCCAACTGGCTCAAAACCCGGGAACTCCCGCATGACCGCTCCCGCCTCCAGTTCCCCGCCACTGTCGCCGCTTCAACCCGACCCGCCCAGCCGCCGCCGATTCTACGCCCTCGCCACCAACCTCCTGGGCGGCCTGATTGCGCTTCTGGTCGGCATTCCGGGCGTTCGGTTCCTTTTGGATCCCCTCGGACGCCGCCAGGATCAGGGCGGCTTCCGCACCCTGCCTTTGACCCTCGCCGAACTCGAAGTCGGAGTGCCCCGGCAGGTTCCCATCGTTGAGGTTCGCACCGACGCCTGGGTCAAATACCCGCCCGAGCCGGTCGGGTCGGTCTGGCTCGTGCGTCAGTCCGAGGGCAGTCAGCCGCCCCTGGTCGCCTTCTCCGCCGAGTGCCCCCACCTCGGCTGCGCTGTTAACCTCGCCGCCGATGGCCAGACTTTCATCTGCCCCTGTCACGCCAGCGCCTTCCGGCTCGACGGCCAGCGGCTCAACGAAATCCCCCCCCGACCCCTCGACCAGCTCGAAGTTGACCCTGAATCGATCGCCTCCACCCAGACTCCCATCCGCGTCAAATTCGAGCGGTTCCGGACCGGTTCCGAGGAGAAGATTCCCCTTGCTTAAGCGGCTCTCTGACTGGATCGAGGAGCGGACCGGCTATCGCCGCATCGTCCACGAGGCTCTCGACGAGCCGATCCCGGGCGGCGCCCGCTGGCGTTACGTCTTCGGCTCGTGCCTGACGGCCGCCTTTCTCATCCAGGCCCTCACCGGCGTCCTGATGATGACCACCTACAGCCCCTCGGCCACCACCGCCTGGGGCAGCGTCTACTACATCACCCACGTGATGGACTTCGGCTGGTTCGTCCGTGGCCTGCACCACTTCGGCGCTCAGGCCATGGTCGTTCTGCTCGGACTCCATCTGGCCCAGGTCGTCCTCGCCGGCGCCTACCGCTCCCCCCGCGAATTCAACTGGTGGTTCGGCTTGGCCCTCCTCTTCGTCACGATGGGTCTGGGCCTTACCGGCTACCTCCTGCCCTGGGACCAGAAGGGATATTGGGCTACCAAGGTCGCCACCAACATCATGGGCAACGCCCCCCTGATCGGTCCCACTCTCCAAAAACTGCTCGTCGGCGGAAGTGAGTACGGCAATCAGACCCTTACTCGCTTCTACACCCTCCACGTCGCCGTTCTGCCGGCCCTGCTGGTCGGCCTGCTCGTCATTCATATCGCCTTGTTCCGCAAGCACGGCGTGACCCATCCGCCTCAGACCCGCGACCTCATCGACCGCTTCTGGCCCAAACAGGTCTTCTTCGACACCGTTGCCATCACGCTCGTCGTAGCCATCGTTGCCGGCCTGACCCTCTGGGAGCAATTCCGCGGCCACGGCATCCCGCTTGACGCCCCGGCCGACCCGGCCAGCAGCGACTATCCCGCCCGGCCCGAGTGGTACTTCCTCTCCCTTTTTCAACTGCTCAACCAACTCCCCCTATGGCTCCAGGGCTTCAGCCTCTCGGCCAGCCAGATCGAGGTGCTCGGAACGGTTGTCATCCCCGGCACCATCCTGCTCATTCTGGTGCTGCTGCCGTTTCTGGATCGACTCTTCCCCCGTCGCCTGGCTCATTTCCTGGCCGTCGGATTCCTCTTCGCCCTGGCCGGCGGCGCCCTCCATCTGACCTGGCAGGCCCTGGCCACCGATGCCGCCGATCCGGCCTTCGCTCAGGCCCGCGCCCGCGCCGCCGAGGCCGGTCGCCGTGCCCAGCAGCTCGCCTCCACGTCCGGCATCCCCCCCCAAGGCGCCAGCTCCCTGCTCCGCGACGACCCCCTGACCCGCGGCCACTCCGAGCTGTCCTCCCACTGCCTGGGATGCCATGTCCACAACGGCCAGGGCCTGCTTACGACCACCCGCCACGAAACCTCCCCCGCCCAACGCGACCAAATCCCCGACCCCCCCGCTATCGACGGACTGACCGACGACGCCCGCCGCGCCCTCGCCGCCGCCCTGCCCACCTTCCGACCCACTTCCGCCTCCGCCAATCCGACTCCTTCACGCCCGAACTGGCTCCGCGTCGAGGGGGTCAACCAACTCGGGGAATCGGTCCTCGTCGACGTCTCGAGCGACGGCCGCTGGGTCGAAGCCCAAACCTCCAGCCGGCAAACCGCCTCCGACCTGGCCGGCTTCGGAACCTCGGCCTGGCTCCGCGGACTGCTTGAGAACCCCTCCGACGACCGCTACTTCGGCAAGGTCCAGGCCGCCGGCGGCATGCGCCGTTGGAAGAAGAACTCCAAATTGACCGCCGAAGAACTCGACCAGATCGTCGACTTCTTCGCTCGCCACGTTTCGACCATTCCCGAGGATCTTCCCGCCTCTGAATGGATCGACCAGCCCGAGGTCCAAGCCCATCCGGCCTATCGTCACTTCGCCGAGGGTGGCGAATGCGCCACTTGCCACGCCGACTGGGTCTTCCCCAACGAGGAAGCGCCCAACCTCTATGGTTGGGGTTCAGCCTGGTGGACCCGTCGCATGATCCTCCGCCCCCAGGCCCCTCACTTCTACGGCTTCCTCGACGAATCCGACCGCATGCCCTCCTTCGCCGGCAAGCTGACCGACGCCGGCCTCCACGCCCTCATCCGCTACCTCCGCGGCGACTACATCCCGCCCGACCATCCCCAAACCGCCTCCAGCGACGCCGAGCCGGGCCGCCAGCCCACCCCCTGACTCGACGCGCGAAGGACGATCGGGAGGCCGCGTTTAAGTGGCCTCCACCCCAGCCCCGGACTCAACGCGCCGTTCCACCCCCCCGACCTGCTCCCAATCCTTCGCTGGACCGCTTCCCAAGCTGCGAACAACTGCCCCCGGCAGCCCATCCCGCGGCCGGATTCGCGCCCACCAATTCGCTGTCTGACCGCCCCCTACCATCTGGCCACCCCCGGCCCATATCCCCACCCGGCCCAACCGTACCGGCTCCCGCTCCCCGAACCGCCTCCGGCCCACACCCCCGTCGGACCCAACGTGAACCGCCCTGGATCCTCTGTCTCGTTCGTCGCGTTCGAACCGGTTCGGAGCCGAGGGAAAAGGGGGACCGATTGTCGGCCAGCTTCCCATTCCGATAGTCGTCCGAGTTCCCATTTCGGGCGGTTGGCCCGAGCTGGCCGATTTTTTCCACCTGCGAGCTGGGTTTTCTCTTGTCTGAGGCTCCTGCGAAGTACTAGACTCGCCCTCGCCTCGGAAACGAGGCAACGCAGCAGGCTCCGGGGGATGCTCCCCTGGGCCTGTCCGGGTGGATCGGTTCGTCTGGTCTGGACGATCACGGCGAGCCGCTACCGTTTCTCGAACCCTTTTTCAAGAGACGCAGCACATCTCGAAGAACCTGAGGTTGGGCGACCACAGTGTTCGTTCCGCCTTCGGTTCGTTCGCCGTCCGGGCCTTGCGCGGGCCTAGGGCGGCGTGGCGGATGACAAGGACGTTCTTTCGGATCCTCAACACGGACGGGAGGTACGAACGCCATGTCCAAGGATCGGCCTCTGATCGGGATCAACGCGGATTATCAGGTTGCCACGCGGGGTCGTGCCCCTTTCACCGTTGTGCACAGCGGGTACTACGACAGCATCCTGCTGGCGGGCGGACTCCCAATCATCCTCCCGCCGTTGCACAAGGAGTACGACCTCGCCCCCATCCTTGAAAAACTCGACGGTGTCGTTCTGACCGAGGGCGACGACATGGACCCCCGCAAGATGGGTCTAGCGCCCCATCCCTCGATCAAGACGATTCACGAGCGTCGTGAACTGGCCGACCGGATCATCTGCAAAGTCGCGCAGGCCCGTCGCATGCCCATCCTGGGCATCGGGCTGGGCATGCAACAGATGGCCGTCTGCTTCGGCGGCGGTATCTACCAGCACCTGCCCGAGGATCTCCCCAAATCGATCCCCCACCGCGACCCGCACGGCGGTCTTCACCGCCACGTTGTCAAAATGGCCCGCAACTCCCTGATGGAAAAAATCTACGGCGACGAGGAGATCCCCGTCATCAGCGCCCACCATCAGGGCATCCGCAAGCTCCCACCCGGCTTCCGGGCCGCCGCCCATGCTCCCGACGGTCTGATCGAGGCCATCGAATGGAAAACCAACGACTGGTTCGCCGTCGGCGTCCAGTGGCATCCCCAAAACGAGGGCAATATCTCGCTCGACATGCAACTCATGGAGACCTTCGTCGTCGCCTGTGCCAAGTGGAATGGCTCCAAGCAGGCCATGCCCGTCCTTCAACTGGCCAAGGCTGGGTGAGGTCCTTCTCCGTACAATTCAGCGGCTGTCGGCGTGGATCAAGGCGGAGACCGCCGCAGCCGCTCTTCCTCTACCTTACGCACCAGGGATGGCCTTCCTGCTCCTGACCGATCGCCCTCAGCGGTTCGCTCTTCTCTCGCTCGCGTAAAAACCCGACTCAAGGACGACGCGGGATCGCCAGGATGGCGTCACGACCGCCCACGCGAGGCCCTCCAACCCTCCTCGCCTGGGCGGTCGTTCACTTGTTCGTAAGCGGCGCTTTAGCCCCGCCCTGGCCCGCCTTCAGATCCTCCGCGTGAAACTCAACGCGGATCGGATCTCCCCCATCGGCCGTCACCTCCACCTCCCGCGCGGACCGCATTCCGCCCGACGGATGCCGGACCTCCAACCGGTATCGACCCGGCGGCACGCCCTCGATCCGAAACCGGCCCGACTCATCCGTCACCGCGTGGAACGGGTGTTTGAACACAAAGACCCAGGCGGCCATCGCCGGATGCAGCGGGCAGCCGATTGCCACTGGAAACCGCGACGCCACAAACCGATGCCGATACGTGCCGCCTGGCGGTGTCGTTACCTGAAATTCATTAGCCGGCTCGAGTGAAACGGCCCGCACCCCATGATTCGCCAGGTCGCTGTTGCGAAACTCGACCTCGCGGCCGGCCTCCACCGCTAGCACATGCGGCACAAACGCAAAGTCCACCTGGTCCATCACCGCGGGTGGTATCGGCCCCTGCGGCCGCTCGGTCGTTTCGGCCACGCCATCCAGCCAAACAACCGCCTCGCTCAGCCCGCCCTCGCCGTCGACCGTCACAATCGCCCGCGGTATCCCGCTTTCCGGGTTCGCGACCGGCTTAGGGATCGGTCCATCGTAAACGACCCGGCCCCTCACCACGCCGCCCTCTGACCCGATCGCTCCCGCCAGGCAAAGCGCCCCAGCGACCGCCATCCAGCCCGTCATCCAGCCGCTCTCCTCGCCTTGAGCCGATCCCGCTCTCCGGCTACGCTCCCCAAACCCGTTCCGGGGCACGCAAACCCAACGCCGACCCTCATGATCATCCCATCCCTCCCGCCGGGGCACCAGCGACAGCCGGCCCACCGCTGCGCCGGCCGTTTCCATCCTGCAGGCCCATCGCCCGATCGCCGGAGGGATCGCCTGGTATCGTTAGCGGCCGGGGTCCTTGCCGTCCTCGGCGTTGTCATGGCCCTGCGCGCCGGTCGCTACAGCGAACGCTGGCTCGTCGTCGGGGTGGCGCTTGCCCTTCTACCCGTCGCCACAAGCCGTCGCCAGCGCCAGCACGGGCTAGAGCGGGCTCGGCGCTGGGCCGAGGCCTGCCGGCGGTTCTCTACCCACGGCGGCCCGATTCCCTGGACTGCGGCGATCGCCTTCGTCGGCCTGCCCTTCTTTCTCTTCGACATGGCCCACGGCACTTGGCTGGGCGCAATCGACACCCGGCCCGTTATTCCGACCGCCGTGAGCCTCGTCCGCGACGGCGACTGGGACGTTGCCGAACTCGCCCATGCCGCCGTTGGCAACCTCCTGACCGCCCCTGATGGCTCGCTGTTCAAATGCTTCCAGGCTCGAGGCGATCGCGTCTTCTCCTCGTTCCCGCTGGGCATGACGCCGTTTGCGGTGGCCGTTGTCGCCCCTGCGCACTGGCTGGGGGCTGACCTGGACAGCCGCCCCGTTCACCGCCGCCTGGAGAAGCTCACTGCCGCCCTGGTCGCCTCGATCACCCTGACCCTCTTCTTTCTCACGGCTCTGCGCATCGGTAGCCCGGCCGCTGCCGGCGTGGCGACCGCCTTCATGGCGACCGGTTCGGGGATCCTCACTACCGTCGGCCTCGCCCTCTGGCAACACGGCGGCGTGACGACCTGCCTGCTTGCCGCTTTGCTGATTGAGTGGACGACCAGCGGCCGGCCAAACCTCCGCGCCACCGGCATTCAGGGCCTCGCGCTGGGCTGGATGCTTGCCTGCCGTCCGACGGCGGCCTTGCTGGTCGGCGGTTTCGGGCTTTGGGTCGCCGCCCGGTGCCCGACCCGAGCCATCCGCCTGGCCCTGATCTCCGCGCTGGCCTATCTCCCCTGGCTGTGGCTTCACCTGGCCCTTTACGACAACCTCCTCGGGCCAGCCTGCGTCAACGCCAACGCCGGCTCCCAAAACTGGGACTTCTTCCGCCCGGCGACGATGGCCGGCGTCCTCATCACCCCCGCCCGCGGACTCTTCGTGTACCAACCCTGGACCCTGCTCGCCGCCGGCTGGCTCATCCCCGTCCTTCGATCCCGCTTCCCGACCCGCAGCGAGCCACGCGGTTGGGCCAGCTTCGCTGCCCTCGCCAGCTTGACCCACATCTACCTGATCGCCTCCTGGCGCGACTGGTCCGGCGGCTTCTGCTGGGGATCACGCCTCCTGACCGACATCCTCCCGCTGATCGCTCTGTTGTGTGTCCCCCCGATCCAGATACTGCTCGGGAGCCGTTGGGGAATCGGCCTTCTGGCCGGAATCGGCCTGCTGGCTGCTCTGACCCACATGCCCGCCATCACCGCCAACGCCGGTCACTGGAACTTCGTCACCGACCACGACGCCGACCTCTGGTCCTGGTCGAACGCCCCGTTCCTTTACCAGGCCCCTCCTCTCCGGTAGCTCAGGGTTCCCTGCGCATCGCCCCGCGTTCCCGCTGAACTGGTGCGGGCCGTTCCTAGGTGTTTCCAACGCCGAGCCAACCTAACAGCGCGCCAGCGGCGATCCACCAAGCCGAGTTGATCCGCGTCGTCACCAGCCCGACGGCGGTCCCGAGCGTTAGGACGAGGGTCGGCAGATCCACGATCGCCTCCCGCCCAAGCTCGCCGACCACGACGACGATCAAGGCCCACGACGCGGCGTTCACACCGTCGAGAAACGCCGAGGCCGACGCGCTTCGCCTCAGCCTCGGCACCAGCGGACCGCTCACCGCTACGAAGACAAAAGCCGGAAGAAAAATGCCGACTGTGGCCACCACCGCTCCTGGCAGCCCCGCCAGGAGATAGCCAATGAACGTCGCCGTGGTAAAGAGCGGCCCCGGGGTCAATTGCCCGACCGCGACCGCGTCGATGAGCTGCGTAGAGTCCAACCAGCCCCGCGCCTCGACCAGTTCGGACCTCAGGAACGCCAGCAGGACGTAGCCACTGCCGTAAATCAGGGAACCAATCTTCACGAAGACCAGAAACAACGGCATCAGCCCGATACCCGCCGCCGGCGCAGCCAGCCCCGGTGGCGCGACCAGGAGCGGCACCAGCGTCGTCGGCCGTGCCCGCCCCCGGAGCATCATCCCTAGCAAACCGGCTGCGATCAGCACAGAAAGCGGGCCGGCCCCACCCAGAACCGCCACGATGGTCAACACCGCGACCGCTGCCTGCGACGGGCTTCGGATCGCCGCCCGAGCCAGCTTCCAGGCGGCGTGCGCCACGATCGCCACCACCACCGGCTCGATGCCGCCCAGCATCCCGCGAGCCGCCGGAACGGAACCATATCGTACGTAGACCACCGCCAACACACTCACCAGCACCGCCGCCGGCAGGATGAACGCACACCCCGCAACCACCAACCCAGGCCAGCCTCCGCGTAGCCAGCCGACGTGAATCGCCACCTCCGTCGAGTTCGGCCCCGGAACCAGATTCGCCGCACTGACCAGATCCATAAACCGCTCGTGGGTCAGCCAGCGCCGCCGCCGTACCAGCTCCTCTTCCATCAACGCCAGATGCGCAGCCGGTCCGCCGAACGAGACCAGTCCCAACCGCAAAAAGACCCGGAGCAGCTCGCCCAAAACCCGTGGCCCCGGAGCCGCCCGGCTCGGCTCGTCACTCATACACTCATACTCAGACTCGTGGTCGGCTCATCTCAGAGGCTCCCGATCATCTCGGACTCAACGATCAGCATCCGGTCCAGAATCGCATCGGTTCGGACCGACGGATGGTCTCGGCCTGGCAACATTCCGCCGGAACGGTAACACCCACAAGCCTTTTGCCGGACGGCTCAACCGCGGAACCGATGGCGACCCGCCCGCTCACACCGACCCGACTCCCTCTGGCAGTTCCTCGTTGGAATAGATCTCCTGCACGTCGTCGTTGTCTTCGAGCAGGTCCCGCAGCTTCATCATCTTCTTCGCTGCCTCGGCATCCAGTTCGACGTAGTTGGTGGCAATGTAGGTCGTCTCGGCGCTCTCGCAGGGAATCCGATGCGCCTCGAGCGCGGCCTTGACGCTCTCGAAAATCTTCGGGTCGCAGGTGATCTCGTAATAGTCGCCCAGCTTCTCCATGTCGTCGGCACCAGTCTCCAAAACGACCTCCATCAGCTTGTCTTCGGCGACATGCTTGACCGGGACCAGGAACAGTCCCTTATATGTGAACAGATAGCTGACGCACCCCGTCGCTCCCAGATTCCCGCCGCACAACTCGAAGATCCGCCGGAGTTCGCCCGCGGTCCGATTCCGGTTGTCGGTCATGACACTGCACAGGACGGCCACCCCATTCGGGCCGTAGCCTTCGTACATCAGCTCTTCGTAGTTCTCGCCGCCGACCTCGCCGGTCGCCTTCTTGATCGATCGCTCGATATTCTCCTTGGGCACGCTCACCGACCGCGCCTTGTCGATCGCGTAGCGTAGCCGGATGTTGGCCGCCGGGTCCGGGCCTCCGTTCTTGGCCGCGACGTAGATCGCGCGGCAGAGTTTGCTGAAGAGCTTGCCCCGCTTGGCGTCGACGGCCCCCTTGCGGTGCATCACGTTGGCGGCATGGGAGTGTCCAGCCATGGTGTCATCCTGTCTCCGTCTGTTCGTGAAAAAATCCAAAAGGGATCGCGGCGCCTGGCATGCTCGCCGAACCGCTCTTTCCGAATCGTCATTCCCCCCCCGTGCCCCGCCTAGCTCTCGCCGGCGGTCGGGCAATCTGGGCCCGGTCAGGGATCGTGGGGGCGGCCGTCCGGCTCCGCGTCGCGGAGCGCTTGGAGGGCCTGCCGCTTGGCCCGGACCGACTCGAGCAATGGCTCCGGGGGTTTGCTCCGCCCGGCCAGCTCTTCCGCACGAGCCCAGGCCCGATCGGCCTCGTCATAACGCTTCAGGCGATAATAGGCGTCACCCAGGTGGTCGTGAATCGTCGCCGAGGCATTCGGATTCCGCGCCGCTCGCTCCAGATAGTCTAATGCTGCGGTCGTTTGGCCCCGTTTGTAGAGAACCCAACCCAGACTGTCAAGAAACGACGAATTCTCCGGATCCTGTGCCAGCGCCTTGCGGATCATCGCCTCGGCCCGGTCCAGATGCTTGCCCTGGTCGGCATACAAATACCCCAAATCATTGTTCACCCCGGCATCGTCCGGGTATTTCTCCAGCAATATCTCGAGCTCGTTCTCGGCCTTCTCCATGTCGCCGGCCTGCGTGTAAACAGTCGAGAGCCCCGCCCGGGCACGCATCTCCACATCCGCGTCCGAACCCTGCGACTCGAGCAGTCGTTGGTAGTGCTCGATCGCCTGCTCCGACCGTCCCAATCGCCCCAGCAGGTATCCGATCAGGAACTGAATCTCACGCTCGCCCGGCTCGATCCGCTCGGCTTCCTGCGCCGCCTCCAGCGCCCGCTCGACCTCTCCGGCGAGCAACCGGCTTCGAGCTAGGGCGTACAGAACGATCGGATTACGCTCACTCGGGTAACGCTCGATCAACTCTTCGAGCGTCTGGGCCGCCTCCCCGTGCCGCCCCAGCGCGTTGAGGTCCGTAAACAACTCCCGATACCGCTCGACGCTCGGATTGCGCTCCAGCGCGATTCGGTCCATCTCGATCAGCTTGTCCCCCTGGCCCGACTGGCTCGCGATCAGTGCCAGCACTCTCCGCGTCGGATCACTGACACGCTGCGGTTCCTCTTTGAGCCACGCGATCCCTTGATCCAGAACCGCCGCGGCCAGCTCCCGATCTCCAATCAGAGCCCGAATCTGCGGCTCGACAACCTCCAGCCCACCCGGCTTGCCCACCGCCTGGCCCAGGACGGTGACCAACTCCGGCACCCGGCGGTCCCGGATCAGCGACGCCAGCAGCGGCCCGTAAATCTGCACATCGCCCTCAGTCTCCAGCAGCCGCTTCAGCAACCCCTCCGCTTCCGCCGCTCGCCCCGCCTCCCGGTAGGCGTCCGCGAGCAAAAATTGAAGCGACAGATTCTTGGGATCGTTCCGCGCTGCCTCCTCTAACCGCGGCAGAAACTCGGCCCCCCGGCCCGCGGCCTTCAGCAACTGACCGAGCAGCTCGTACGGCTCCCGACCCTGCGGCTGCCGCCTCAGATAGGCCTCCAGCGTCTCCAGGGCCGCCGTCTGGTCGCCCGACCGAAACTGGGCCTCGGCCAGCAGCCGCGGAATTTGCGCATGGTCCGGTTCGTATGCCAGCCCCCGTTGAAACGCGACGAGCGCGCGGTCGTATCGACCCGCCTTCATCAACGCCTCGCCGAACCGCAGATACGAGTTCGCTTCTCCGCCTCGCAGAATCCGCCGCGCCTCTCGCTCCGAGATCCCCACCGCACGCCGCTCGTCCAGCCCGGCGACGATCGCTTCATACGCATCCGCTGCCCGCTCCGGTCGCCCTTCGATCTCGTACTCAAGATCGCCCAAAAACCGCAACGCCACTAACCGCGCGGGGGAATCCTTGGGCAGGTCCGGATGCTCCAACACCCGCTTGAGCACCGCCTGGGCCGCTGCTCGATCCTGCTGCCGTTCCAGCCGGATCGCCAGGACCATCCCCAGCGTCGCGCTATCCGTCGGGTCAGCTTCCAGGGCGCGTTCCCCGTAACGGACCGCCTCCTCGACCTGCCCCAGACCAAAGCTCAGCCGGCACAAACGCCGAAGCACCTCCGGATTGTCCGGTGCCAGCCGCTCGGCCCGTCGCAGCAAATCCGCCGCCTCGCGCAGTCGCCGCCGGTCCTCCAGCGATCGCGCCTCGGTGAAAAGCTCAATCAACTCACGCTGGGAATCCGTCGGACGCGGCGTCAGCGACTCCGGTATCCCCTCCAACAGCGACTCCACCGGCCCCACCACCGCTCGTTCCGCGGCCGGCTCCTGGCGACCAAACCCCACGCCCGGCCAGATCGCGACGACCAGCAAGCCAGTCCATCGCCCCAAACCGACGAGCATCCGCCGCACTACGTCCATGGTCGGGAACCATCGCCTGAGGTCGAAAAACACACGTCCTTTCATTTTAGGCCAATCCGGCCCGCGTTGACACCCAGCCAACCTCCGGCCTGCGACATCTTCTTGTCTGCAACAAAAAACCCACCCTGGCACACGGCCAGGGTGGGTCCAACCCTCTTCAACGTGGTCTCAAACTATAGCACTCGATGACTCACCACCAACTTTGATCACTGATCCGGCGGAAGCAGGACCGTGTCGATGACGTGAATCACGCCATTCGACGCTTCGATGTCCGTTTTGATGACGTTGGCCGAGGTCTTGCCCATGAAGCAGACCTTGCCGCCATCGACCTTGATGCCCAACTTGCTTCCGGCCAGGGCCGTACCCGCCTCCTTACCCGACAGGCCGACTACGTCCTTGGCCATCACTCGACCCGGAATCACGTGATACTTCAGAATCGAGACCAACTTCTCCTTGTTCTCGGGCTTCAGCAGCGACTCCAGCGTGCCAGCCGGCAGCTTGGCGAAGGCCTCGTCGGTCGGTGCCAGAACCGTGAATGGCCCTTCGCCACTGAGCGTCTCAACCAGACCGGCAGCCTTGACCGCCGCCACCAGAGTCTCGAAATCGGCGTTGCTCGCCGCAATCTCCACGATCGTCTTGTCCGACGCCGACGCCGGAACAGCCATCGCCAACGCGGCAACCAAACCATAGAAGCGACGCATAGGTGTATCCCCCAGTACGGAACCACGATGGTTCGTCACGCCCACGCGTGCCGAGAGCCATCCTGTCGTGCCGTAGTGTAGGCGCCGATCCCAGAGCGGAAAGATTTTCACAAAAAAACTGAGACACCCCCGCTGACGCCCCAACCGCCGAGCCGAGCCTCGATCGCCAGGCCCATGCGGCCGTGGTTGCGTGATCGGTTCCGGCCCGGCGGATTGTCCCGACGCCGACCGGCTCAAAGCTCGCCTATCTCTCCCAGCCTCTCTTGTCCGCAGGCGCGACCCCGCCGGACTCTCTTCACGGGATCGAGTCAAGGACAGATTTGACTGACCCTGCGGACCGGAGGCGTCGGCTCTGCGTCGAGGAGACGCCCGCCCCGATTTCGCGTTGGCCCGCCGCTCTACCCAGCGTGGCCCTTACGCCGCGGACCGATGCGGAGCGTTGCGCCTCGGTCTAATGGCTGCCGCGCCGTTTCGGCGTGGCCGCCCCTCCGCGCCCTGCGGTCTTGCGGCTCGCCGAATGACCCTCCGACGGCTTCTTCCCGCCGGCCTTCTCCGTCGATCCCTTGGCTCGACCAGCACCCGCCGCCTTCGGCGGCGCTTTGCGGGCCGCCTTCAACGCCTCCCGCTCTTCCTCCGACCGTTTGATCCCCGTCGGGCACAGCTTTCTCAGCTCACACCGGCCACACTCCGGAAGAGTTTCCAGACAGGTGTCGTGACACAGCTCCTCGAGTAAGTCGATAAAATCCTCGCCGCGGTTCTTTGGGATAGCCCGCTCAAGCGCGGCCCGCAACGCCGTCGTTTCCACCTCTGAGTCCGCCACGCCCAGCCGCTCCAGGGCCAGGCGAACCCGACCGTCAATCGGCAAGGCATGCCCACCCAGCGCCTTCTGAATCACCGTCGCCAACACGAAATCCGAACGCAGCGCCTCATACTCCTGGAGAACCTTCACCGCCTCCTTGAGCGGCTTCTTCATCAATTCATCGAGTGTGAAACTGTACGTTTTCTCAAACAGTTGCCGTAGGAACCGTCGCAACGCCTCGGCACGCTCATGACGCCGCGGAATCCCAACGAGCGTCTCCTGAAGCTCGTGCAACGGACTGACCCGGACCTCGTTCCAGTCGTAATACGCATCCTTGAACCGCGACAGCGCCTGGTTCGCGTTCTCGCGGGTCGTGCCCTCGTGGCAGATCCCGTAAAGAACCGCCTCCAGCACGCTCATCCGGCCCGCTCGCGGTTCCAGCTTGTAGCGCTTCTTGAGGAGGTTGTAAATCGTCTCGAGCAATTGGGTCTTGCTGGATGCAGCCATAGATCAATCGTCTTCTGCACTCTGGTGGTTTCGATTCAAACCCGAAACATCTCCGGATCCCGACCGGACGCCGGTTGTCGCACGGCCGCCGGGTGAACGCCCCGGCTCGCGGATCAAGATCCGCCGGCTTCCTCTGGCGCGGCCGATTCGCCGCGAGCGCCGTCCGATTGGGGCAGGGCAGGGGGGGCGGCGTTGGGGGCCGGCGCCGTCGGCGGATGTCGCGCTGCGTCCTCGGCCAACGCTTCGGCGATCAACCGCGACATCTCCACCGAATGCCGTACGCCTTCGTCGAGCTCAAATCGCAAGATCGGCGTAAACCGCGTCTGTAGCCGTCGCGCCACCCGGGATTGGAGATGCCCAGCCGCGTGCTGCAACGCATGCAACGCCCGCCGACGCTCCCCCTCCGACCCCATCACCGTGACATACACGACCGCCGACCGCAAGTCGCGCGCCACCTCCGCCCGCAACACCGTCACCCCACGGATTCGCGGGTCATTCAATTCAAACAGGACCGACTCGGCAACCACTTCACGGATCGCCTCGGCCACTCGTTCCGGGCGGTGCGACGGCATGGGCGTCGACGTCCTCGCTTTCTCTCTCGACCTGTGATCAGTCCCCTCAGAGTCGAATCCACTCAGGCGGAGCCGTGAGCCGGCAATCGGGATGTGCCGCGAGCGCTTCGGCCGCTTCCTCCAGAGTCCGCCGCGCCTCACGCGGCTTGGCCGCAACCGTCACCAGCGTCAACCAGCCCTCTGCCTGCGTCCCCGGTACCCCGCCATACGCGGCCGCCACATTCAAATGCCCTCGCAACCGGCCCGCCAACGCCGCCAGTCGGGCGTCCCGCTCCCCCGCCCCCCCACACCCCTCCAGGTTCAGCCGAACCGTCAGGCATTGCACATGCATGGGGCTGCGCCCGGCAGAACTCGCCCAGATCACAAGGTCCGGCGAATCACGTCAACCCGGTACGCCTCGATCGTATCGTCCACCTTGATATCATCAAAGTTCGAAATCTTGATCCCGCACTCAAAATTCTCCCGCACCTCCCGCACATCCTCCTTGAACCGCTTGAGCGCCTCGATCGTCCCCTTGTAAATCTCCCGCCCTTCCCGGATGATTCGCGCTTTGGCCGATCGCTCGATCGTTCCCTGCGTGACAAAACAACCCGCCACCGTCCCCACCTTCGAAATCTTGAAGACCTGCCGCACCGTCGCTCGCCCGAGGTGCACTTCCTTGACCTCGGGCACCAGCAGACCCTCAATCGCCTTTTTGATCTCGTCGGTGACCTGGTAAATGATGTCATACCGCCGAATGTCGATCTTCTTCTCCTCGGCGGCCGCTACGGCCCGATCCTCCGGCGCCACCCTGAAGCCGATCACAATCGCGTCGCTGGCCTCGGCCAGCGAAATGTCGCTCTCGGTGATCCCTCCCACCCCCTTGAGCAACACCCGCACCGGCACCTCGTCGTTCTTGAGCTTCTCCAACTCCTTGGTCAACGCCTCCAACGAACCCTGCACATCCGCCTTCAAAATTAAGTTCAACGACTTAACCTTCTGCTCGGCCATCCTCGAGAAAATATTCTCAAGCGTGATCGGCGCGCGTTCCGTCAGAGTCGCCCCTCGCCCACGCTCACGCCGCGACTCGGCAATCTCACGCGCCTGCGTTATATCGCCTACCACGTAGAACCGATCCCCAGCCGGCGGCACCGAATCCAGACCCGTCACCTCCACCGGCATCGACGGCGGCGCCGCCTCCACCGACCTCCCCTGATCGTCATACAACGCTCGGACCCGACCATAACTCTCGCCACAAACCAGCACATCCCCCACCCGCAACGTCCCGTCTTGGACCAGCATCGTCGCCACCACCCCCCGTCCCTCCGAAATCGACGACTCCAGACACGTCCCCCGCGCCGCCCGATTCGGATTGGCCTTCAACTCCAGCAATTCGGCCAGCGTCTCCAGCGTCGAAAGCAACTCGCTTATGCCTCGACCCGTCACCGTCGAGGTCCGAATCACCTCCGTGTCTCCGCCCCACTCGGTCGGATTCAATCCCTGCTGGGCCAGCTCCCCGTAAATCTTGGTGATATTCTGCTGCGCCTCTGCATTCGGCAGGTCGATTTTGTTCAGCGCCACCACCACCGGCACCTCCGCCGCCTTGGCGTGGGCAATCGCTTCCACGGTCTGGGGCATCACGCCGTCATCGGCCGCCACCACCAAGACCACAATATCGGTCACGTTCGCTCCCCGGGCACGCATCGCCGTAAACGCCTCGTGCCCGGGCGTATCGACAAACGTGATCCGCTTCCCGTTGTGCTCAATTTGATACGCGCCAATGTGCTGCGTAATCCCGCCCGACTCCCCGGCCACCACATTCGTCTTCCGGATCCGGTCCAGCAGCGACGTCTTGCCGTGATCGACGTGCCCCAGCACCGTGATGATCGGCGGACGCGGCTGCCGCGCCGCCTCATCCTGACCTTCGTCCTCCGAACCTTCGAGCAGTTGCTGCTCGACGTCGGCCGGCGCCGCAATCGTCAGCTCCACCCCCAGCTCGAGTGCAATCTCCATCGCTGTCTCGTCGTCGAGCACCGAGTTGATCGTCACCGCCGGCCCGACCGTATCCCAAAGCTTGCGGATGATCTGATTGGCCTTGACTCCCAGCGCCTCCGACAACGCCCGCACCGTAATCGGCGGCTCAATCTCCGCCGAGGTCTTACGGGGCGCAATCACCGCCGCCCCGCCGCTCCGCCGCCCGCTCCGCCGACTCCCGCTCCGCGACGGAGTGAACCGCCGACCGCCGGGTCGATCCTCCTCGTTCATGATCACCTCGACCGGAATCGCCGAGGTGGTCGCAAACGTCGTCGCTCGGTCCTCCGGCCGCTTCTTCAACCCCGGCCGGACCCGCTCCCGCTCAACCGGTCCACCTTTACGCGAACCGCCCCGCCGCTCCTCCTCATCCGAAACCGGCAATACCGGACCTCGGACAACCTCGCCCAACGCCGCCGGCGGCACGACCGGAGGCCGCGTCGGCGCTGGCCCCGCCGGCCGAGGCGGCGACCCCGGCGCAGCAGGCCGCGGACCCGCCGCCGCCCCACTGCTAACCATCCGCCGATATTCCTCAACCGTAAACTTCTTATCCGGTTTCAACGCCCCCGGTATTGGACCCGACGGCCGCGACGCCGCCGGCCGAGCCCCGCTCGCCGGCGCCGGCGGCGGCGCCACCACCGGCAGCGGCCGGTTCCCTCCCCGGGGACCACCCCCCGACTCCCGACGTCCCTCCGGCCCCGCGCCCGCAGGCTTCGGCTGCTGACTCGGCAACGTCACCGGCCGCCGATCCGTCGGTACGGCCCCACGCGTCCCCGTCGGTGAAATGTAGTCGCTACGCTGCAACGGCCCGGTCGGTCGAGGCGGCGCACTGGTCCCACCCGAGCCGCCCGAGGCCCCGCCAAAGGTCCCCCGATGCGGTGTGTGCGCAGCCAGCGGCCCCGCCGGCCGCGGGCCTGATCGAAATCCCGACAACGGACCTGTCGCCCCGCCTCCAGTCGGCCCGGGCCTCCCCGCTGCCGGCACATTCACCCCAGAACCCACCGCCGGCGCCGCCGGGGACGGTTTCGATGCTCCAGCACCCGGACCTGACCCCACCGGCGACGGTTTCGATGCTCCAGCGCCCGGACCTGACCCCGCCGGACTCGCCGCCGGCGCTTTCGAGGGCGCAGCACCGGTCACTGCGCCCGCCGGTCCTGCCGCAGCGGCGCCCGCAGATCCTGACGTCGGCGCTGTCGAAGGCGCAGCACCAGCACTCGCCGCGGCCGGACCCGCCGCCGCGGTCACCGCTTCCGATCCCGCCGCCCCGGTCCCCAGAGCGGGACCCGACTCCGGGGCCTCTGCCCGCGCCGCTACCGCCGGCCGGCTTGTGGCCGCCGGCTTCACGGCCGCCGCCGGCCTCGCCTTCTCCTCGGCCGCGGGCGTCGCGTCAACCGCCACCTGCGGTTCCCGGGTCTCAGCCTCCTGTCCGCGGTACAGTCGCTCGATCCGCTCCACCGTGCTCTCATCGAGGCCGGCCAAGGGGCTTGACTTCGCCTCCAGACCGAGTTCCCGCAGGCGCTCAATCAAATCCGGCGTCTTGACGCCCAACTTCTTGGCCAGCTCATGAACACGCATAGACGAAGGCAACCCTCCTCGACTCCCGACTAAACTCAAACCTTGCACGTCCCCGCCGCGATCTTGCTCATAGTACGAAATCGAGCCGGAGATTGACGAGACTTTTCCTCGACTCCGACCCCTCTCACTCCGACTCGCCCGATTCCTCCCGGGTCTCCTCCCGGTCGTAACCGGCCACCGCCTCCGTCACGATCCGTTCGGTCGCGTTCTGATCATCCTCCGGCGGCGGAAAGGTGACCTCATGCCCACCCAGGCCCGACGACTCCTCGGCCAGTTCCAGGTCTCTCAGCTCGTGGCTCTCGCCTTCCGACTCCACCGCACCTTCGATCACCTCCGAATCACCGGCCGACTCTTCCGACTCCGCGGCCGCCTCGGCCGACTCGCCATCCCCGTCGGCCTCGCGATCCGCCTCGACGACCGTCAGCCGCGGCTTGCGACGCGGTGTCTCCTCCGTCTGCTGCTCCGACAGCGCGTCGGCCTGCGCGATGATCGACTCGGCCAGTTCCAGATCCAGGCCGTCGATCGTCTCCACCAGGATTTCCGGTTCCATCACCGACAAATCGTCGTAGCTCAGCACCCCGTGCTCGACCAGCCGCTCGGCCAGCTCCGGCGTCATCCCCTCGATCTGCGTGAACGCCACCACCGCTCGGTCGATCGCCGCGTCGAGATCCTCGGCCGTCATGATTTCGATGTCGTACCCGACCAGCTTCGACGCCAGCCGCACATTCTGGCCCCGACGCCCGATCGCCAGCGAGAGCTGATCCTCGCTCACGAGCACGATCGCCCGGCCCAACAGGTTGCACAACATTACCTCTTCGACCGTCGCTGGCTGCAACGCGTTCGGTATCAAGACCTGGTACGAATCATTCCAGCGCACAATGTCGATGCGCTCTCCGCCCAATTCGTCCACAATGTTCTTGATCCGGGTACCCCGCACCCCGACGCACGCCCCCACCGCGTCGACCTTCGAATCCAGCGAGGTCACAGCCACCTTCGACCGGAACCCCGCCTCTCGCGCTAGCGCCCGAATCTGAATCACCCCGTCGGCGATCTCCGGAATCTCCAGCTCAAACAGCCGCCGCACAAAATCCGGATGCGTCCGGCTCAGGATGATCTTGACCCGCTGTCCGGCTTTCTTCACCTCCTTGATGATCGCGCGGACCCGCTCCCCCGGATGCAGATCATCACCCGGAATCTGATCGCCCCGCGGCAAAATCGCATCCGTCTTACCCAGGTTGACCGTCACCGCCCCGCTCTCGAACCGCTGGACCGTCCCCGTGATCAACTCTCCCCGCTGCGCGCCGAATTCCTCGTAAAGGCTGTCGCGCTCGGCCTCCCGGATCTTCTGAATGATCACTTGCTTGGCCGTCTGCGCCGCGATCCGCCCAAAATCGGGCGGCTCCACCACCTGCCCATCGGCGATCGTCGTCGCCTTGCCCGTTTCCTGATCAATCGTCACCTGAATATCGGTCGCTTCCGGAAAATGCTTCTTCGCGGCCGTGGCCAGAGCCGACTCAATCCCCTCGAACAGGACTTCCTTGGGGATGTTCTTGTCGCGATGAATGCTGTCGACAATCCGGACCAGGTCCACGCTCATCTTCAGCCTGTCCTTCACGAAGCGGTGGGCCCCAGCTCGAACGACCAGGGCGCGTCGGGATCCTTCGAGTGCCTCCTCGAGGAGGCCTCGCTCAGCCCCGGTGTCACGCTCTCGCCACGACGCGAGGTTCTGCGCAACGCCCCCTCGGGGATTGTGCCGAAGCGCATCCAACCAAATTCTCAGCCCCTGCGCTTCGACCTCGCGGAATCACCCCTCAGGGCGGCCCAGGATCCACCGCCGCCAATCTCGCGGGGCACGACCCGACGCCCCCTCTCCAGACCCGAGACCGGGGACAATTCCGTCGCATAGGATTGTCAGTCCCATCCCTGCGTCTGTCAAGCCGGCCGTTGATCTCCGCAACCCTTCACGTTCCCGACCACGACCCATGCTTCAACCCTGCCTGGTCGACACCCACGCCCACCTGGCCGACGCATCGCTTCGGTTCGAGCTCGATGCGATCCTCCGGAATGCCGCGGCCGCGGGCGTCCGCCAGATCCTCACCGTTGCCACCACCGCCGCCGACTCGGCCGACGCCCTTGACCTCGCCTCCCGCCACCGGGGTCTGTTCGCCTCCGTCGGCATCCAACCCAACCTCGTCGCCCAGTCTGCGCCCGACGACTGGAACACCATCACCCGCCTGGCGCTCCAACCCCGCGTCCGCGCCCTCGGCGAAACCGGTCTCGACCGCTACTGGGACCACACCCCCTTCGACCAGCAACGCGTCTTTTTCGACCGCCACATTGAACTGGCCGAGCAACTCGATCTCCCCCTGGTCATCCACTGCCGCAACTGCGAATCCGAGATCGTCGCCCAGCTCTCCCGCCTGGGCCGGCCCGTCCGCGGCGTCCTCCACTCCTTCACCGGCACCGCCGCCGATGCCGAGGAGTTCCTCGCCTTGGGACTCCACATCTCGTTTGCCGGGATGGTCACCTTCCCCGGCCGCAAAAACGACCCTCTCCGCGAGGTCGCGCGGCGCATCCCGGACGACCGCCTCCTCATCGAGACCGACAGCCCCTACCTCAGCCCCCACCCCCTCCGCGGCCGTTTCCCCAACGAACCGGCCCGGCTCATTCACACCGCCGAGCGAATCGCCGCCCTCCGCGATCTCGCCCCTACCGAACTGGCCCAGATCACCACCCGCAACGCCCAGCGGCTCTTCGCCCTTGACCCCGCCGACTCCCTCGCCGATCCACCAGACCCCCTCGCCCCCAGTTCGGCCTGAACGATCTGCTTGGATCTCCGACTCCAAGCCGATCCGTTCGCTTCGACGCCCCCAGCCCCGCCCTCGCCCTGCATCCTTCCCGACTCGCCGCCCCTCGACCTCTCACGGTCGCCAGCCTGTCGCTCGCTTCCCGGTTGTCGGCTAACCAGGCCGTACTCCCGCCCTCACACCCCGCGCCGGTCCGGCCCCCAGATCACCTTGTGCAGTTGCACCTGCATCCGGAGCGGCAACCGCGAGTCCAGAATCCAACCGGCCAGCTCCTCCAGCCCCACCCGCCCAAACGCCGGACTGATTAACACCGGGACCCGTTCGACCAGCCGATACCGGTCAATCACCTCCAGCGACCAGCGAAAATCGGCCTCGTCGCACACCACAAACTTGACCTCATCCTGTGCCCGCAGCCGGTCCAGATTCCCCCAGACATTCGCCGCCACCTCGCCCGACCCGGGTGTCTTGACGTCCAGAATCACGCACACCCGCGGATCCACCCGCGACGTTTCCACGCCGCCGCCGGTCTCTAGCAGAACCGTACGACCGGCATCGGCCAGCCGTTCCATCAGCGGATAGACCTCCTCCTGGACCAGCGGCTCTCCGCCGGTGATTTGCACGAGCCGATCGCCGTAACCCAGGACCTCGTCGATCAGTTCTTCCAGCCTCCGCGCTACACCCTGATGAAACGCATGCGGCGTGTCGCAATAGACACACCGCATCGGACAGCCCGCCAGCCGCACGAAGACGCACGGCAGCCCCGCCCGCGTCCCTTCGCCCTGAAGGCTCCGGTAGACCTCGTGAACCACCAGCGTCCCAGGCAACCGCGGCTCGAGGACCCGCAGCCGCCGCGCCCAGACCCCGTCCTCGATCGACACCCTCATGACTTCGTTGCCCCCGTCCGGCACAGACGATTCATCCGCTCCAGCTCGCGCTTGACAAATTCAACATCCAGAAACGGATCGGCCGAAAACCGCCGCCACCAGACCTGGCCGTGCCGATCGATCAAGAACGTCCCGTGGAGCGGCGTCTGCTCAAAATCGTCGTAACAGCGATACTGCCGAAACACCTCCAGTTCAGGATCAGCCAGCAACGGCATCGGAAACTCAACCCCCTCGCCATTCGCCTTCAGTTGACGCGATGCCTCCCGATCATCCGTACTGACCGCCACCAGATCCGCGTCCAACGCAGCGAGCGCATCGATCTCGTCGCCGAAGAGCCGGAGTTGCTGCATGCAGTGGGCACATTTTCCGCCCAGGAAAAACAGCACCACGACGTTCCGGCCCCGATGATCCCCCAAATCCCAAACCTGACCCTCCGTGTCTTCGAGCTGAAGCGGCTCGGCCGCACACGGCGACCAGAGCAGCGGCCCAAGATGCTCTAAGCCGTCCCTTGGCAACGCGTCCTCGGCCGTCGCGGCTCTCGCTACCCCCCAGCTCGACGCCAGCGCTTCGAGCCGTCGCGCAATCGGCAATTCACGGTCGGCGTCGGGGAACGTTGCGTACAACTTGGCCAGTTGCTCCCGCGCTTCGTCCTCCTTGCCGACCGCAGCCAGCACCTCGACCAACGTCGCCAGCGGCACATACTGGTTCTCCTGCTCGCCCACCGCGTCCCGAGCCGCGGCCTCCGCCTTTTGCTTACGCCCGAGCCGAAGCAGCAACCGCGCCCGCTCCTCGGCACGCGGCCGTGCCTTCTCCAGCCACCGCACCGCGTCCTCGTCCCGCCCCTCGAGCGCCGCCAGATACGCCTCCAGCTCCGCGATCGCCGCATCCAGGCCGGGCACCGAACGCTCCCGCCGACCCTCCTTCTCGCCCTCCGGCTTCTCCTGGGGCTGAAGCGCCTTGAGGGCCTCAATCTGAAGCCTCAAATCATTCGCTCGCCCCAGATGGCCATACGCGAGTCCTAGCGCCCGCGCCCGGTCCTTCTGCTCGATCGGCAGATCCGACCAGTCGAGCGCCCCCGAATCGGCCGCGTCGATCAGCTCGTCCCAGAGCTCGAACTTGACCAGTGTCTCCACCCACCGCGCCCGCCCGCTCCGCTGGCACGACCCGCCGTCGCTCGGCTGGTTCTTCTCCGGATCGTGCGGCTGCTCTACCAGATTACGCGCCACGGCAATCGCCTCCCGCGCCCGGCCCACCCGCCCCAGGCTGGTCGCCAGCCACTGGTTGTTGTGCGCGTAATTGTGAATCTCGAACGGAAGAATTCGGTCCCGCGCCATCGCCGCGTGATCCACCCGCGCCGAACCTTCCTGCTGCCGCGCCGCCTCGGCATACCGCTTCAGCCCGTCGTAGGTATGCCCCGGCATATGCCAGGCGTGCGCAATCCCCGGCGCCGCCTGGGCGTACAGCCCCGCCGATCGCTCTGCCCGCTCTGGCTTCGCTCCATCCCAGAGGTGGATCCGGTAATGGTGCATCCCCGGATGCATCGGCGCCGAACGCTCGATCGTCTGCAGCAACTCCTCAATCGCCTGCCGACTGTTGAACCCGTCCTTCTGACCGTTCTGCCACGCCGCCAGCGCCAAAAACGCCCGAGCCTCCAGATCCTCCGGAAACTCTTGGACGATCGTCTCCAGCCCCCGCGTGTAACCCAGGCGCCGCTGCTTCTCATCCTTCCCCTCGGCATACAGCGCCTGGATCGCCTCGATGTACAACCGCTCCCGACGTGTCAGCCCCTCGCCTGCCCGCGTCTCCAGCTCCTTCAGGAAACCTTTGGCCCGCCGCTGGTTGTTGACATTGGCCATCGCCATCCCCCAGTACGCCATTGCGCAGCCAGGGTCGAGCCACGCCGCCTGACGGAACGAACGCTCTGCCTCCAGGTAGTAGAACGTATGCAGTTGCGCGACCCCTTGCGTCACAAACGCCTGCGCCTCGGCGCTCTGCGTCGTGACCGGAAACCGCACTTCGCCCATCCCCGGCAATAGCCGTGCCGCTTGCCGTGGGCCTTCATCAAAGGCCTCGCCGTGGATCGAATGCCCCGCGGCCGGCACTGCCGGATTGGTCTCCGAGGCAGGCTGTTGCGGATCTTCGGCCTCCTGCCCTCGGCCCGGCAGTGCCACAGCCAGCCCCAACACCAACATCAACCCGACGCGCCGGGCTTGATCCGTTCGATTCGTCATGGCAGTGCATCACCCGGCAGGCTGAAAAACATTTCCTTCTCATCAGCCTAACCCAGTTCGGACCGCCGCGTCACCTCTCCCCGAACGGCCCACTTCCGGCAACCGGCTCGGCCCGACCCGTCCCCTCCACCACCCGGTAGTACCGCCCGACAGGCAGCCGGTTCAGTCGGATGGCCCGGCTCTGCCTCGAGCGATTGCCGCCAAAGCCGCTCGTCGTCCCACCGCCCCGCCACTCACGCCGTACTCGCGGCCTGCTGCTAAGCCTGCGGGGGTGTGGTCCTATCGACCAACCCACGCAGGAAAGGGAAACGGAGCTGACCTGCGGACATCAGACCTGCGTCGTAAGCCAAAGGTTCTGGAGGGGCTCATGGGGCGGGCGTATTTGCATTAAGCCCACCTCCTTGACGCGGTGTAATCGCAGCGCATTCGACGTGGAGAGCCAATCGTGCCGATCAACGAGCAATGCAAGGCTAGTTCGGACTCTCTCAGACGAAGAAATACGCTTCGTAGTGAACCGAAATCGTGATTTGGGAGTTCGCGTCGCTTGCTGGACCCATCTCTGTAGTGAGAGTGGAGCCGTAGATAAGCTGCGTCTCCACTCCGGTTGGGAACAATGGGAGGCCGTCCGGGAAGAGCGTGGTGGCAGTCAGGCGAAAAGTCGCAAGACCTCCACTATGGCTCGTGTTCCATCCAACACTTGTTCCCGGGTCGACCTCGGTCACTTGCGGCATAGCTGGATAAACTGCCGCGACCGCGAAGCCCATCCCTCTGAAATGCAGGCCACCAGTGATGGTATACCCAGCATTTCCGGCCTGAGTCAGAGTAAAGTCGAGGGTTTCCACAAGCGTCGTAGTCTGCTGGATCGGCGGGAGAGTTCCTTCGTCAGCCAGAAGAAGACGACGCACACCCTGCGCTGTCGTACTATACCGGAAACCGAGAGGTGGGGCGACCCCAGACACGTTGCTTCCCACGGATAAAGTGTGGTCGTGCGTGAGGTTCGCGGAGATCCCGAACACGCCCGTGGTCGGGACATTCGAATCGACGATTTGACTCGTGACTAGGCCCTGCTGGCGATAAACGACCACAGGCAACCAGGGCCACGGCGGCGCGAAAACTGCCTCGATTTGGCTTCCGACCCCTGCGGAAGCATCATTGATCAATTCGAGGCCGTTCGTGGCGAATGCGCTCACCCAGGCCGGGGCATGAGGCTTTCGGAAAATCGCCGGGCGCGTTAGCAGACGTGCCTCGAGCTGCGACTCCATCGTTCGGTTGCAAGGCGGTGCGGGGACATACCGTCTCGACCGCCGAGATTTTCTGCTGACTGCCCTGCTCACGATCAGTCTCCGGATTTACGGTGAGTCTCAGCCGCTTCGGTCATGGCTCAAAGGAGCATGAGAAACATTATCCTTCGGCGACGACCTCACGGTCAATTAAAACCAATCAGGCGCCTTTTTTTGTCATAAGCCTTGCTATTGATGGGCCGAACTGCTTGAGAGGAGAGGGACTTTGGCCGCAGAAACCTGAGCACAGGCTTTTGTTTTGACTCGAAACTTAAGCTTAAGCCTGGATTCCGTTTTCTTGGCGGGCTTTTTGTATGATGACCCAATTCTCGCTCGCACATTGACTCACTCCGGGAGATTACTGCGGATGTCGGGGTTGAATTCCCGCCCCCCAGTCGCCCTGGTCATGGGCAGCCGTTCCGACTGGGAGACGATGCGCCACGCGGCCGAAGTGCTCGATCAGCTTGGCATTGCCCACGAGGATCGGGTTGTCTCGGCTCATCGCACCCCCGAACGTCTTTACGCCTTTGCCCGCGAAGCCGAGGCTCGCGGCCTTCAGATCCTGATCGCCGGCGCCGGCGGCGCGGCCCACCTGCCTGGTATGTTGGCCTCGATGACTCTCCTGCCGGTCCTGGGCGTTCCCGTCGAAAGCCATGCCCTCCGCGGTTTCGACTCGCTCCTTTCGATCGTTCAGATGCCCCGCGGAATTCCGGTCGGAACTCTCGCCATCGGTCCGGCGGGTGCCGCCAATGCTGCACTGCTGGCCGCCGCCATCCTCGCCCGCTCCGACCCCGCCATCCGCGAAGCCCTCGATCGCTTCCGCCGCGAACAGACCGCCGCGGTCCCGGAGCGCCCCGCATGACCGCCCCGCTCGATCCGATTCATCCGCCGGCCCGCCTCGGCGTACTCGGCGGCGGCCAGCTCGGCCGTATGTTCGTCCAGGCCGCCCACGACCTCGGCTATCGCACCGTCACCCTCACCTCCTCCCCCGACGATCCCGCCGCCCAGATCGCCCACGATGTTGTTCTCGCCCCACCGGACTGCCACCCCGGCGCCGACCTCGAATCGCTCCGTACCTTTGCCGAGCGTTGCGACGCCGTCACCATCGAATTCGAGAACGTCCACGCCCCCGGCGTCCGCTGGCTCGGCCGACGGCTTCCGGTCCGTCCTGGTTGGCACGCCGTCTGGATCGCCCAGAACCGCATCCGCGAAAAATCCTTCCTCTCCCGCCACGGCTTCCCCGTCCCCGACTGGCGCCCCATCCGCACCCAAGCCGACCTCCACCGCGCCCTCGAGCTCCCCGGCCCGCTGATCCTCAAAACCGCCGCCTCCGGCTACGACGGCCGCGGCCAGATCCGCCTCGACCACCCGCACGAACTCGACCCAGCCTGGAGCTCCCTCAATCGCGCTCCCTGCATCGTCGAGCGCGTCGTCCCCTTCGCGCTGGAAATCTCCTGCATCGTCGCGCGCAATCCTCAAGGTCATTCGGCCGTTTATCCGGTCTTCTGGAACCAACACCGCCACCACATCCTCGACGTCACCGTCTGCCCCGCCCCGATCGGGCCGATCGTCGCCGCCACGGCCCGCCAGATCGCCCGGCGGATCGCCGCGGCCCTTCAGATCGTCGGTCTCCTGACCGTCGAATTCTTCGTCACCCCCTCGGGTGATCTGCTCGTCAATGAACTAGCCCCTCGACCCCACAACTCCGGCCACCTCACCATCGAGGCCGCCGAAACCTCCCAATTCTCCCAGCAAGTCCGGGCCCTCTGCGGCCTCCCGCTCGGCTCGGCCAACCTCCGGGGACCCGCCGCCATGGCCAACCTCCTCGGCGACCTCTGGTTCCCTCACCCCCCCCGCTGGGATGCTGCCCTCGCTGCCGACTCGGCCGTTTCCATCCACCTCTACGGCAAATCCTCTGCCAAACCCCGGCGCAAAATGGGCCACCTGACGATCCTCGACGCCGACCCCCTCGCCGCCGAGGCCCGCGCCCGCGCCGCTCGCGCTGCCCTTCAGCCCCACAAATCATCATGCCCGCCTGGCCGATCCGTCTCGCCGAACCTGCCTGGCTCATCCTGACACCCCTGACCCTGGCGCCCTGGTGGCTGGGACGCCCCGCCTTGACCTGGCCCGCCCTCGGCAGCGATGGCTTCGGTCGCCGAAACCCCACCACCTGGCTTCGGGCAAACCTTCCCGCTCTGCTCCGCCTCCTGGCCGCCTGGCTCGTCCTGCTCGCCCTGTCCCGCCCCCAACGCCCCTTGGGAAGCCACATTGAGCGCTCCAGCGGCCTGGCTCTCGTCCTGACCCTCGATCGCTCGGCCAGCATGAGCCGCCCCCACCCCGACTCCTCCGGCCCCACCCCCCTCCAAACCGCCATCCGCGTCCTCGACGACTTCGTCGCCCGCCGTCCCCACGACTTGATCGGCCTGGTCGCCTTCGCCAACTGGCCCGATACCCTATGCCCCCCGACCCTCGACCACGCCGTCCTCCGTCTGGCTCTCCGCTCCGTGACTCCCGCCACCCGCGCTGAGGACGGCACCAACCTCGGCGACGCGATCGCCTGGGCCTCCCACCTTGCCCTTGCCACCCCCGCCTCTCGCCGCGTCCTGATCCTCGTGACCGACGGCCGCCACCAGCCCGATCGCTCCTCCGTCCCTAATCCACTCGACCCCCTCGCCGCCGCGAGCCTCGCTCGCGAACTCGGCCTGATCGTCCACACGATCGGCGTCCAGACCCCCGACGCCGACCTCGACCAACCCCTCTTAGCCGCACTCGCCGCGGCCGGCGGCGGTCAGTTCCTCCTGGCCGAGTCCCCCGAACAGCTCAGCCCCGTGCTTCAGGCTCTCGACCAGCTCGAGCCCTCACCCCTCACCGCCCTGATCCAAACCCGGTACCAGGAGCTTTGGCCCATCCCCCTCTCCGCCGCCCTGGCCTGCCTGGTTCTGGCCTGGCTGGCCGCCAGACTCGGCGCTCTACCCTGAACCTCCCGTACAATTCCCCTAGACTCACCCCATCGAAGCCCCCCGCTTCCGTTTTCCCCCAGCCAACCCGATGTCGCGAGCCAACCGCTGGCGGAATCTCGGCTTCTCCGGCCCTCCCCGCCGGCTGTTCACAACCACCCTGGCCCTGGCCCTGCTCACCGCGGCCGTCGCCCTGTTCCTTCCCGGCCTTCGCTCCCTACCCCACGATGCGGCCGGACGCCAACTCATCCTGATCCTCGACGTCAGCCGAAGCATGGCCGCCACCGACGTCTGGCCCAGCCGGCTCGAGGCCGCCATCACCGCCGCACACAGCCTCGTGGCAACCCTAGCCCGCCACGACGGCGACCAGGTCGGCGTCGTCGCCTTCGCCGGCCGCGCGGTCCCTGTCTGCCCCCTCACCGACAACCTCGGCGCCGTCGCCGAATCCCTCCAACGCCTCCGCCCCGACTCCCTCCAACCCGGTGGCTCCAACCTCGGCTCCGCCCTGGAAACTGCCCTAGCCCTCTTTGACCTAGATCCCAACGCCAACCCCAGCCGTGCCCTGATCCTCTTCTCCGACGGCGAAGATCACGCCCCTGCCTGGAACCAGCCAGCCCAGGACTGCCGACGCCGCCACATCCCCGTCCACACCATCGCCCTCGGCGACGACCGCGGTAGCCCCATCCCTCAGTCCAGCTCCTCCAGGCCCATCCTCACCTACCGCCGCGACCACCACCTTCAGGCCATCGCTCAGACCACCGGCGGACTCTTTCTGCCCGTCGGCATCGCACGCGTCGACCTCGGCCCCCTTTACGTCCAACGCATCGAACCCATGATCCGCTCCCGCCTCGAAGCCCAAATCACCCGCCCAACCGCCTCCCCCCCGGCGCTTCTCCTGTTGTGCACTTTTTTACTCGCAATATGTGATCAGGTAACGATCACTCGATTGATCCGCTCCTTGGGCCGGTCGCTCCGGGCTTGCCTCCGCCGCTTCCACCCGGTCGCCGCCGCGCCCCTGTTGGCCTTCCTCTTGGTTCCCGCATCGCCCCAGTCCGACCCCCTCCAGCTCTACCAAGACGGTGCTTACGACGCCGCCCTGGCCCTCTACAACCAGTCCATCACCCGCCAACCCCATCACCCCATCCCCCACATCAACGCCGCCGCCTGCCTGTTCCAACTCGGACGCTTCGAGGAGGCCCTCGACCACTATCAACGCGCCCGGACCACGGCCCCGGCCGACTTGCTCCCGCTGATCGACTTCGCGCTCGGCAACACCCAGGCCGCGCTCGGCCGATTCGACCAGGCCGTCGCCGCCTTCGATGCCTGCCTGGCCCACCCACCCACAAAACCTTTGATCCAGTCCATCCAGAACGACGCCCGATCCAACCGCGCCGCCGTCCTTGATGCCCTCGGCCGATCCTCAACCTCGCTTCCTTCGTCACGCCGCCAGACCCACTCCGACCCTGACCGCCCTCATGACCCCTCCTCCGACCAGCCTTCCGCCGAGTCCCCCGACTCACCCCCGTCCGAGCAAACCAGCCGACCCACGCCCTCCAGCCCGCCGGCCGAAGAGCGGCTCGCCGCCGCAATCCAGCAGATCCAGCACTCCCGCGCCCGCCGTTTGCTGGATCTCCCCCAACGTCCTCTGAACCCCGCGCGCCCCGACTGGTAAGGCTTCCCACGCCTCATGCTGATCCTCCAAGCCGCTCTGATCCTCGCCCTCGCCGGCGACGCGCCGCCCCAACTCGCCCTGCCCGACTCGGCCTACGTCGGCCAGCCCCTCGACGCCCACGTCCGCGACCCCAACCACCCCCAAGCACGCCTGACCGTTGACTGGCCTCAGCTCCCCTGGGCTGATTGCCTCCCCATCGAACCAGCCCGCGCCTGGATCATCCCCCGCCAGTCCGGCACATTCCTGTTCCCCAGCCTGAGCACGCATCGTGGCGATTGGACCGGCCGGACCCGCCCCGTCCGCGTCACGGTCCGTCCCGTGCCCGCCATCGGCCGAGGCCCTGACTTCCTCGGCGGAGTCGGCACCGTCGGCCTCTCCCGCCGTCTCGTCCCCGACCGAATCCGCGTCGGCCAGGAACTGACCGTCGAAATCACCCTCGACGGCCCCGGTGCGCTGGCCACCAGCCCCCCGCCCTCGGGCCTGGGCTGGCTACCCGATCGCTCCCTTGCCGTGTTGGTCGAATCCAGCGTGGCGGTCACCCCCGATCCGCCCCGTCGCACGGTCCGCTTCCGAATCCGCCCGAACCAGCCCGGACCCCTCCGATTTCCCCCGCTGCGGGTCTCGACCTTCGACCCGGTCTCGAGACGATTCCAGACCGCGACCGCTCCCGGCCTGACCCTCGACGTCGAACCCCCGCCGCGCTTCGACGCCGACGCGGCACTGTCGTCCCAGGAGCCAAGCCGACTCGGCCACCTCGCCGGGATCGCCGGAGCCATTTCGGCTGTCGCACTTCTGGTGGTTTTGATCGGCGTACTGGCCTTACGCCGCATCCGACGCGCCACCGTCGCAACAGCCGGCCCAGCGGCTCTGATCCAGCAGGCGCGCAACTGGCTCGCCTCGGGTCCGCGTGACTCCCAGGTGCCCCGCGGCATCGTCCGGCACGTCTCGCAGATCCTCCGCTCCAGCGGCGTCGGGCTGCCGGCCTGGCCCACTCCGTCCGAGGCCGCCCAAGCCCTCGCCCACCAGCCCGAGTTGGCCGATGCCACCCGCTCCCTTCTGGCCGACTGCGAGTTTGCCCTTTTCGCACCTCAATCCGCCGATCAGCCAGCCGACCACCAGCTTCAGGCCGCCTTCGCCCGGTGGCTCGAGCGGATCGCCCACACAACCGGCTCTCGGCTGACCGACTAGCTCGACCCAACCAGCTTGCTTCGGCTGACTGAGCTCCAAATCTCGCGAAAACTCGGCGTCGACGCTGACTCCTTCCGAAACGCTTCGAATCCCTCGATCCGGACGCTCTCGATCGGTCGGTTGATCAACATCTCGATTGCCGTCAACGGCTGCCCCTGATCCGGACAGACAAACGTGATCGCTACCCCGTCCTTACCCATCCGACCCGTCCGGCCGATCCGGTGCACATAATTCTCCGGATCATCGGGTATGTCGTAATTGATGACGTGGCTGATCCCCTCCACGTCGATTCCGCGCCCAACCACGTCGGTCGCCACCAGGATCGGGATCGTAGCCTCCCGAAACCCCTGCATCACCCGATTCCGGGCCGACTGGGGCAGATCCCCATGAATCGTCGCGACGCCCGCGATCGTCCGCGCCAGTCGCTCCGCCAGCCGCTCGGCTCCCTTCTTGGTGCGCGTAAAGACAATGCACTGCCGCGGCTTCTCCTGCTCGAGCAGCCGCACGAGCAACTCAAACTTGCGATCTTGATCCACCGTGATCGTGCACTGTCGGATCGACTCGACCGACGGCTCGTCCCGCGACAAGTTGAGCTCCACCGGCCGATACATATAACGATCCGCCAGCTTCCTCACGTCCGGGCTGATCGTCGCCGACAGCAGCATCGTCTGATGGGGGTCGGGAACCCGCCTCAAGATCCGCTCAATGTCTGGCCGAAAGCCAATGTCCAGCATTCGGTCCGCTTCATCCAGGACCACATGCCAAATCTCCCCAAGCCGCAGCGTCCGTCGCTCGATATGGTCGATCACCCGCCCCGGCGTTCCCACCACGATCTCAACCCCGCGCTCCAACGCCCGTAGCTGCCGCTGGATCGGCTCCCCCCCATAAATCGCGCAAATCCGCGTCCGACTCCCCCGGGCAAGCTTGCGGATCTCGGCCTCAATCTGCTGCACCAGCTCCCGCGTCGGCGCCAGCACCAACGCCTGTGGGCTGCCGGTCGGCTCCTCCATCATCTCGAGGAGCGGCAAGCTGAACGCCGCCGTCTTTCCTGTCCCCGTCTTGGCCTGGCCGATCACGTCATGACCCTCCAGAGCCACCGGGATAAATGCCGCCTGAATCGGTGACGGCTCGATATATCCGGCCGCCTTCACCGCGGCCAATCGCTCGCGGCTCAACCCAAGCGCCGCAAATCCTCTCAACTCAGACGTCTCAGACAAGGAATCCTCCTGCACGCGCCATTTAGCATCAGGACCCACACGGTCCCGCGTCCGATCCTAATCCTCTTGGTAACGTTCACGTTATGATACAGTAAGGGACGCAACCGGTCAAAGTTCCCAAACGCCTCATCCGCGGAGCATCGCGATGGCCGACGCACCCTCGCCCCCCGCCGACCTCCAGCAGAAATACCGGCAATTCATCGACCTGATGCCGCTGACGCTCGCCCTGGCCGGCCTGCCTCCCAGCGAGGGCCGGCTCTTCAGCGAAGAACAGATCGAAGCCCGCGCCATGACCGTGCGGACGGCCTACCGGGTCGCACGAAACGTCGTGAAAGACTGCCTGGGCGGATCGTGAGACCCACGACCGTCCGTGCCGGCTGAGTGGCCGGTTTCCGGCGGCCCGGCTCTTCATCCCCGTCGCCGACTCGCCGATAAAACTCGCGTGGCCTGGCGTCGGGATCGATCGGTCTCCTCCCGACGCATCACCCTGGCTGGCCCTCCACCACGTCCTGAGGCGACCCTCCACTATGTCGATGCCTACCTCCGGCCAAGACCATCCCCGTCGGCTTCGCGCGGCCATCATCGGCCTCGGCCTCGACGGGCCGATTCGGCCCCTCCAGATCATCCGCGGCGAGGAATGCCTGGTCATCGGTGGTTCCGAAAAAACCCGCCAAACGCTCCTCGAAACCATGCTCCGCCTCGAGACCGAGCTCGAACGGATGGGACGCTCCCTTGGTGAACTCGATCCCTCCGAGCTTCGCGCGCTGGCTCTCCGCATCGACTCGCCCGAACTGGAATCCATCGCCCAACGCCTCGAAGCCTGGCTCCGCCGCACCGGCCGCCGCTTCGAGGAATCTACCCCCGAGGAACTGACCACCTTCGCCAGCCTTCCGGCCTGACGTCGCACCTCGGCCCACGCAACTCCCGCCGCGAGAGGGGGCCTGAACTCATCCCCCTTTGCCATCTGCCCCCTCTCGCGTTTCCCGGCACACTCGCGCACGATACACCTTGGATGGGCTTCTTTCTGAAACGAACCGCCTCCGCCGGGAGTATCCCTTCCGTGAGTCGCCATCCCACCACGAGATCGACGACCCCTATCGACCCCGGCGACGACGCGGCCCTGGCCCTGGCGCTCCAGTCCGGTCGCCCCGATGCCGTCCGCCTGCTGCTCGATCGCTACGAAGCCCTCCTGCTTGGCATCTGCTCCCGGCTGCTCGGTCATCGTCAGGATGCCGAGGACGTCGTCCAGGAGACCTTCCTCCGCGCCCTTCGCGCCATCGGCCGGTTCGACCTCCGCCGCCCCCTCAGGCCTTGGCTGATCCGCATCGCCGTCAACCGCTGCCGGAGCTGGCGCGCTCGTTCCGCCCGCCACGCCGCCCCGATTGGATTACTCGACGATCACGCCGACGGCCGGTCCGGTCTCCACGATCCCGACGACCTGCTTGGCACTCTCCAGGCCGCTCTCAACCAGCTCCGCCCGGAATACCAGACCGTCTTCCGCCTCTTCCACGAACGCGGCTTGCCCTACGACCAGATCGCCCTATCGCTCGGTCGACCCGCCGGCACCATCAAGACCTGGCTCCACCGCGCCCGCGCCGAACTGGCTGCCCAACTGGCCCGCAACGGCCACCTCGAATCCCCACCGTCTGTGTCCGGAGACGCCCCATGACCGCATGCCGCCGCTTCGAACTGGCCTGGCAGCAGCGGTTCGACGACCAGTCCTTCCACTCTGCCCCACCCGGCGACCACCCGGACTGGTCCGGCCACCTCGCCGTCTGCCCATCTTGTCGCTCCCTCGATCAACGCTTCCGCTTGCTCGAGCGCGCCCTAGCCGCCCGCCCGCCTCAAGAGCCCGTCGCTCCATCCCTCTCCCTTGACCTCGAGCAGCCCTCGCGCCGGCTAACGCCGGCGTCGTCCCGACTCTCCCGGCTCACTCCCGTCGCCGCGGCGGCGGCCCTGCTCACCGCCGTCTTCACCAATCCGCTGCCTTCCGGCCGTCCGACACCGCCCGTCCCAACGCCGCCGCTGCGTCCTATCCCCGAAACCGTTGCCGACGCCTCCTCGGCCTCCTGGGAACTGGCCCGGCTCGCCTCCGAAAACGCGTCCCGTCTGGGTCTCGACTTGCTCACTGCGCTCCGCCCGGTCGCTCCACCTTCACCCACCCCGCCGCCTCTCGAACCGGCCCATCTGGTTGAAGCCGTCAGCCGCGGCCTCGATCAAAGTGTCCGCCCCCTCGCCCGTACCGCCATCCGCGCCTTCGACTTCCTGGTTCCCTCCCCCGCGCGTATCACCTCGGGTGCCTGATCCGGTCTCACTCCCGGCTCTCGGCTCTCGATCGGAATCCCAACTGACGTGATCGCCGCTGCCCTGCTCGCCCTCCTGCTCCCCTCTCAGCCAGATCCGATCCCACAGCGTACTGCCGATCAACTGCTCGCTCTGGTTCCCCCCTCCACGCCCCTGGTGATCGTCCTCGACCAGCTTCAAACCTACCGCGACGCCCAGACCAACTCCGCTCTCACCTCCCTCCCGCCGATTCGCCGCTGGCTCCAATCCGATGACCACGCCCGCCTGGTCCAATCGCTGTCCCAGCTCGAAGCCGTTCTCGGCCTGACCCTCAGCGACTTCCAACACGACATCCTCGGAGATTGCGTCGTCCTGGCCCTCGACATCTCCGACCCCGGCGGTGAACCCCGCGGCCTACTCCTGCTCAAACCCCCCAAGCCCGAACGCCTCCGCCGCGCGCTCGATTCGCTCAACGCCGTCGAACGTGCTTCCGGTTCCCTGCTTCGCCTGGAAGAGCAGGGGGGGCAAGCCGGCCCCTGGATCACCCGCCGCTTCCGCGGCGACCGCCCCGCCGATTTCTACGCCTACCTCCCCGACCACGCCTTCGCCTGGTCGAATTCGCCGTCGCTTCTTCAGGACGTCCTCGCACGCTCCCAACTCCCCAGTCCCCCCATCGCTCCCTGGATGGACTGGCTCCGCCGCCGTCTGCCCACCCCAGCGCTCCTTTCGGCTTACCTCAACATCTCCCGTCTGACGGCTCTCTCGGACCGCCTTGGCAGCGACTTCCAACGCCTGCTTCCCCTCCTCTCGCGATTCCAATCCGCCGGATGCGCGTTCACTTTCGGCAGTCGCGTCGAACTCCACGCCGTCGAGCGCCTCACCCGGCCCCAAGACTGGACTGCCCCCGACACCCAGGCCGGCCCGCGCCTAGCAGCGCGCCTCCCCGATCGGCCCATCGCCTTGGCTGCCGGATCCCTCGACCTGCCCCAGCTTTCCAATCAACTGCTTCACTTGGTGACCGAACGCGACCCCGACGCCCGCCCGCTCCTCGAAACCGCCCTGGCCGGCCTGCTCGGCACCGACAACCTCGATCGCGACGTCCTGTCCCATCTCGGTCCCGGTGCACTGCTGGCCTGGCTTCCCGACGCCAGCTCCCCCGAACCCAGACCCTCGCCGGTCCCCGTTCTCTTACTCCTCGTCGAATTCGCCGACTCCCCTTTGCTCCGCTCCCGTATCGAAACGGCGACTCGTACCGTCATGGCACTAGCCGCCCTCGACCCCCAGCAGCGCGCCGCCGGTTCTCGGCTCCAGATCCTCGAGCACGACGGCCATACCTTGCTCGTCTACCGCCAGACCGGCCTGACCTTGGCCGTTCACGTCGGCCCCGGACTGTTTGCCGCCTCGACCGATCCCGCTCGTCTGCTCGCTCTGCTCAAATCTGATCCCGGCGCTGTGCCTGGTCGGCCCGCTTGGCTCGTCCCCGATCGCGCTGATCAATTCCTCCAGATCCAGGGCGACGCACTTCACCGCTGGATCGACGCTCATCGTCGTTCGCTGGCCGACCGGCTCTCCCGTGACCGCCAGATCTCCTCCGACCAGGCGGCCCGTCAGCTCGACGACCTGCTCGACTCCCTGGCCGGCCTCGACACCCTGACGCTCACCAACCAGCTCGACCCAGCCGATGGCTCGCTCCGCCAGTGGCTCCGCCTCGAGCCGACCGCTCCGTGATTCTGGCCCACCCTCACCGACGGTTGACCCCTGGGATCACCCTCCGCTAGCTTGACTGATGCTGTTTTCCCGCCGCACCCGTTGGCCCCTGCCACCACGATGCCTGACCTGATCGAAACCTTCCCCAACCCCGCCCCGGAACGCGACTACGAGATCGAAATCACCTGCCCGGAGTTCACCTCAGTCTGCCCCAAGACCGGCCAGCCCGATTTCGGTACGATCACGATCACCTACGTCCCCGACCGCTCCTGCATCGAACTGAAAAGCCTCAAACTTTACCTCTTCGGCTACCGCCAGCGCGGCATCTTCTACGAAGCTGCCATCAACGCGATGCTCGACGACTTCGTCGCCGCGTGCGCACCCCGGCGGATGATCGTCGTCGGCTCATTCACCCCGCGCGGTGGGATCAGCTCGCGGATCACTGCCCGCTACGAATCCTCCGCTCCGGTACCCGCCGGTTCATCAGGCTCCGGATCGCTCTCCACCCACCCCTCCGCCCCATGAGCCATCCCCTCCTGACCCTCACGACCGACTTCGGCCCCGACGGCCCCTATGTCGCCGCCCTCAAGGGCATCGTGCTCGGTCTAGTCCCTGGAACTCAGATCGTCGACGTCACCCATCGCATCGCCCCTCAAAACATCCTCGAGGGAGCCTTCGTCCTGGCCTCCATCTTCGACGCCTTCCCCCCGGGCACCGTCCACCTTGGCGTCATTGACCCCGGCGTCGGCACCGACCGCAAACTGGCTGCTCTCCGGGTTGCCGGCCAGTGGGTGCTCGGGCCCGACAACGGCCTGCTCGGCGGCGTCGTCCGCGGACGCACCGTCGAGGGTATCTGGGAAATCGCCAACCCCGCCCTCCGACGCGCGACAGTCTCCCACACGTTCCACGGCCGCGACATTCTGGCTCCGGCCGCGGCCCACATCCTCGGCGGCGGCGATCCCGCCGCCTTCGGCCCTCCCCTGCCCAAGGTCCTCTGCCTGGCAAACTTCGAGCCTCGGCCTACCCACGATGGTTACGTTGCCGAAATCATCTTCCGCGACGCCTTCGGCAACCTCGTTACCAACCTCCACATCTCCCAGGTCCAGCAGATTCCGCCCGACGCCTGGTCGATCGAAATCGCCGGCCATCGCATTGCCGGTCTGGTCCGCACCTACGCCGATCGTCCTCCCGGTCAAGTCGTCGCTCTGATCAATAGCATGGGTTGGATCGAGATCGCCGTCGTCAATGGCGACGCCGGCCGTCAGCTTGCCGCCGGCCCCGGCACCACCGTCTGGTTTCACCGCTCGAGGACCGCGTGAGCAACGCCCTCGCTTCCCCCCAGGCCGTCGACCTCACGACCCTCACCGCCTGGGACCACGACCACGTCTGGCACCCGTTCACCGACCAGGCCGACTGGCTCGCCTCCGAACCCCTGTTTATCGACCGCGCCGAGGGTGTCTTTCTCATCGATCTCGCTGGACGCCGCTACATTGATGGCGTCTCCTCCCTCTGGTGCAACCTCCTCGGCCACCGCCACCCCGCGCTCGACGCTGCCCTCCGCGGTCAGCTCGACCGGATCGCCCACTCCACCCTCTTGGGCCTGACCCACGAACCGGCCGTCCGCCTCGCCCGCCGGCTTGCCGAGCTTGCTCCACCCGGGCTGACCCGTGTCTTCTTCTCCGACTCGGGAGCCACCGCCGTCGAAGTGGCCCTCAAACTCGCCTTCCAATACTGGCGCCAAAAAAATCCCCCCGAACCCCAACGCCGCCTCTTCCTCGCCCTCGACGGCGCCTACCACGGCGATACCCTCGGCGATGTCAGCCTCGGCGGCGTTCCCCGCTTCCACGCCATGTTTGGCCCCCTCCTGTTCCCCACCCTCCGCGCTCCCAGCCCGTCTGCCCAAAATCCGACCGAATCCCTCCAGACCATCGACCGCTTGCTGCGCGAGCATCCCGGCCAGGTTGCCGCCGTTGTCCTTGAGCCGATCGTTCAGTGCGCTGCCGGCATTCGGGTCCACCCCGACGGCTTCCTGGCTCAACTGGCCCAACTGGTTCGCCAACACAACACCCTGCTGATCCTCGACGAGGTCGCCGTCGGCATGGGCCGAACCGGAACCCTCTTCGCCTGCCAGCGTGAAGGCGTCTCCCCGGACTTCCTCTGCCTGGCCAAGGGCCTCACTGGCGGCTACCTCCCCCTGGCCGCCACCCTCACCACCGACGCAATCCACGCCGCCTTCACCCGTCCCCACGCCGCCACGCCCGACCCCACTTTCTACCACGGCCACACCTACTGCGGGAACCCGCTCGGCGCCGCCGTCGCCCTGGCGACGCTCGACACCCTTCTCCGCGAACACATCCTCGAACGCCTGCCCCCACGCATCGACCAGCTTCGCCGCTGGCTCGATCGGCTCCGCTCCCACCCCCACGTCGCCGAGGCCCGTCAGGCCGGCCTGATCGCCGGCATCGAACTAGTCCGCGACCGCTCCACCCGCACCCCCTTCGATCCCAGCCTCCGCTTGGGCGCCCGCGTCTGCCTCCGCGCCCGCCACTACGGCGCGATCCTCCGCCCGCTGGGCGACGTGCTCGTCCTCATGCCGCCCCTGGTCATCTCCGAAGCCGAACTCGAGCAACTCTGCTCCGCCCTCGAACACGCCCTCCACGACGAACTGGAGGCTCTCCCATGACCCGGCCTCCAGGCCTATTCATCGTCGCCACCGATACCGGGGTTGGCAAAACCCGCCTCACCACCTCGCTCATCCATCTCCTCGCCGCCCAAGGTCGCCGCGTTGGTGCCTTCAAGCCCGTCGCCACCGGATCCACCTGCCCCGACGACCGCCTGGGCGACGACGGCCGCAGCCTCGCGGCGGCACTCGCCACTGCCGGCCTCCACCCGCCCGCTTCCCGCGTCGTACCGCTGCTCTTCGCCGCTCCGCTGGCCCCGCCCGTCGCCGCGCGCCTCGAAGGCCGCCGCCTCGACTACGCCGAACTCTACGCACGCACCCTCGACACCATCGCCTGGTGGGAACCCCGCTGCGAACTCATCCTGCTCGAAGGTATCGGCGGCCTGCATTGCCCGATCGCCGAGGATGCCACCCTCGTCCGACTCGCCGTCGATCTCGATTACCCCCTGCTTATCGTCGCCCGCCGCGCCCTCGGAACCCTCAACCACACCCTCTGCACCGTCGAGGTCGCCACCCGCCGCGGCCTCCGCATCGCCGGCATCGTCCTCAATCAAGCCGAGCCTCCCTCCCCATCCGACCCATCGCCAGCCACCAACCGCCACGAGCTCGCACGCCTTCTGCCTGGCATCGGCATCCTCGCCGAGCTCGACTACAATCCCCACGGCCAGGCCTCGCCAGATCCCCTCCAGCCCTTCGACTGGCAAAGCCTCGCCCGCCCTCCACGCCTCCCCATCGGCCTCAACTCCGCCCAACCCCCGCGATGAGCCAGGAGACTCGACCTCTCGCCTGCCCCCACTGCGGAATGCCGTTGCCTACCGGCCAACCGCAGCCCGATTCCGCTCAGCACGCCTCCTCACTGCCCGATCCGGGCAGCATGGTCTTCGAATTCGTCCCGGTCGTAGACTTGCCCGGCTCGACCCACTCTGAGGATCAACCACTGCCGTCCCTTGCCGCCCAACCTCGTCCGGCCCCCGCACCCGCCGACGGCCCACACCGACCCACCGCCCCACCATCCCCTCGTAACCCGTTTCGCTGGCTGCTCCCCAGCTACGCCAGCGCCCTGACCCTCGCCCTGTTCTGGATGCTCGCCACCGGCCGCGTCACGCTGCGTCCCACTCCTCGTCCGGCCACGCCCCCACCCGAGATCCCCAGCCTCGGATCCGCTCCCTTGCCGGCCATCCTCCCCTCCCACGTCGTTGCCCTCGGTTCTACCCTCCGCCTGGCAGATCTCGAAGTCCTTCCCTCCGAACTCCGCCTCGCGCCGGTGAGGCTCGTCAACCAGCTCGATCCCGGCCAACAACGCGACGGCGGCCCCGACGCCCTTTGGCTCCGCCTCCGCCTCCGTAACCTCTCCGAAACCACGCCTCTGACCCCCATCGATCCCGAGTTCATTCGCCACCCCGACCAGGGCTATCCCGACTCTCTGATTCAGACCGACCGCGCCCCCCTTCTCGTCTTCCCCCTGGCCGTCTCTAGCGAATGGACGATTGACGGCCAGCACTTCCCCCAGCTCCAACCCGGCGAGGAAGCCGACGTGTGGCTCGTCTCCGAGCCGCAAGCCCGCCACCGCCTCTCCCCCCGTATGCTCTGGAGGCTCCGCGTCCGCTCAACCACCAATCGCACCGCGTTGATCGGAATCGAATTTTCCTCGGCCGACGTCCCCGTAGGTGAAGGCTCTTCGCCTTAGCGTTAAACTGCCTCGCCGACCCGTCGAACGCTCGTCCAAGTCTGTTTCAACCGGGACGAACCCTCCTCGAAGCCGCCTCGTCACCCATCCCGGCTCGTGCTTCTGGGTTCCGGAGCCTCAGAGCCGACAGCAGGTCCTCCAGAATCTCCCGCTCCGGCCAACCCGCCGGCTGCTCTTCTGTCGGCGGACCGTAGACGCGCCGTTCGCCCTCCCCTAGGACCCGCGCCAGCGCAGCTCGCTGATCATCGCGCAGAAACGCCTCGTGGTCGGCCGCCTTGAGCAACTCGGCTGTCGTCATCGCTCGCCCCCGCTCGCCCCAGCGGGCCGCCAGCGTTTCCCGGACCAGTCCGCACCAGGCAGCCACTGCGTCCGCCTCCGGAGGCTCCGACCCCAGTTCCGACCGTTCCCCGGTAACGCTTCCAAATTCACGCTTGCGCCGGCTGCTCGCTCTCCTGAGCCACCCTGCCGTCACGCCCACCGCCGCGACCAGCGCCAAGACCCCCAGCCAGGGCCATACGACTCCCCACCCGTCGGACTCTGGCAGCGGCAGTGGCCCCGGATTCGGTCGCGGCAGAACCAGCCGTTCAGAGTCGACCCCGACCAACACGCCGACTCCCCCGTTGGCCCGCCCGGAGCACCCTCTCGAGAGCGCTCAGAACCTGATCTCCGGCACCCACAACCGCCCCTCTGGTCCCCATTCGCCGACACCAGTCCCGAAACGCGTCATTCAGGCGACTGGTCCGCTCTCGGATCTGAGTACGCACCCGATCGTCTCCCAGGTCGATCCAGCCCCGCCGACCCGTCTCCGGGTCCACCACCGCCACCAGTCCCGCCGCCGGTGGTTCCGCCTCCCAACGATCCACGACCCGGATCGGCCAAACCTCATGGCGCCGACCCATACACCGCCACGCCCGCTCGTCCGGCAACCGCCGAAAATCGCTCAGGACAAACACCAGCCCGCGCCGTGGCGCCTTGGCGAGCCGCTCCACCGCCTCACTCAAATCCACCCCCCGCGCCTCGAAGACGACCTGATCCAACGCCCTCGCCAGCCGGCCCCTATGCCGCCTCCCGCCGCCCGGTCTGAAGAACAGACCCGGCACGCCGGCACCCACCAGCCCCACCCGGTCGCCTCGCAACCAGGCCGCCGCCGCCAGCCACAAGGCCGCCTCCCGTACCCAGTCCCCCACCGTACGCCCAGGAACTCCCGCCTGCAGCCGCGCGCTCGTATCCAGCACCAGCCATACCGGCTGCGAACGCTCCGCCTCGTAGACCCGCACAATCGGCCGACCCTGCCGTGCCGTCGCCCGCCAGTCGATCGCCCGCACGTCATCACCCAGCACATATGGCCGTAGCTCGGCAAACGCCAGACCCAGCCCCGGCCGCGCCGACGCATACGCCCCAGCCAGAACCCCCGCCGCCCGGCCTCGAAGCAACCGCGCCAGTCGCCGCGCCGACCCGTTCATCCACCCCCGACGGCCGCCACTTCTCCGGCAACCGCCCCCGCCCGACCAGCCCGAGCTCCCACCCCCGTCCTGGCCTCCCAGCGGATCGTCACCCCCCACCCGCCTTCGGCATCCGCCGCCACCGCCCAATGCGGCCAGATCACACTGCTCTGATAAACCCCCTCAAATCCCCCCTCACTCTGGCTGACCGTCTCCACCGGGAAACACCACACCCCCCCCGGCCGCGTCCACGTCAGCTCCACCGTCAACGGCAGCCACTCATCGACCAGCCGAATCCCTCCCGTCTCGTGCAGATCCAGCCCCGCCGACAACGATCCCAACCGCTCACCCCCTAACCCCTCGTAATAACGATCCTCTGCCGCGCCGGCCAGCGACGCCACATTCAGCTCAACGCCAAACCGCAACCGTGCTTCCGGCGGCAACTCCGAGAGCCGATAACTCACCTCCAAGACCGGCTGCCCCGCCACCAGCCGATATCGCTTCCGCACATGAACACGCCAGCCCTCGGCCATCCCGCCCCGCTCAAGATCCAAAACCACCGCCCCCGGCTCGCGCTCCACACGCCCCAGATACGCCCCCAGCACGAAGTCTCCCCGCTCCAGATCCCGGCACGCGACCGCATCCTCCCACCGCGCATCCCAGGCCATAAAGTGATCCACAAACGCCTTACGCGGATACCGATCATAGACCAGCAACCGCTCCAACTCCGGACGCTTGAATAAAACCTCCGGCAAGGCGCTCGGCGGACCATCGCCCGTCGAGGCCCCCAACGCCGCCTCGCGGATCGTCCGATGATAGGCCTCCGGCCGCCGATCTAAAGTTGCCAGCAAATTGACCCGCGCCTGCCTCACATCCAACTCATACAAACGCCCCCCACAGGCCGGCTCCACCCAGGCCGTCAACGCCTCATTCCCCAACCGCACCTCATTCCGCGCATCCACGTTGTAATCCTCAACCAACGCCTCCACCCAACTCCCCGTCTTACCCTCCGCCTCGTCGAGCGCCCGGTCCGCCTCAATCAGGTTTCCGTAAATCGCATTCCTCAGGTGCGGCAGATACAACCCCCCAAAGGCCCCATGCCAGTACGGACAATTGCACTGCCCGCGATACAGACTCTCCCGCGCCCGCTCTAACGCCCCCCGATCCGCTCCCCGCCGCTCCAATTCCGCGAGCCGCCGCGAGACCGCCAGCATCCGCGACGACATCTCATCACTCTCCCGATACTTCATCCGAAACTGCCGCCAACTGCCCCCTCCGGCCAGCAACCGCCGAACCACCTCCGGCGGCCACCTCTCCTCCAGCTCCGCTCGCGCGGCTCGCAACTCCTCGTACCGCTCCGGCGCCATCGCCCACTCGGTCATCTCTCGATATGACCCATCCGGAACATACACCTTGCCCCTCGGCAGTGTTCTCTCCACCGCCTCCGCAAACGTCGTGCACTTCAGCCACTCCCGATTCCCCCGCAGCATGTCAAAAAAACGCCGCAACCACCCCCGAACAAACACATGATCGTGCGTTTGAGGCCATCCGCCAAACTTCTCGCCATCATCGGCGCACACCAGAACCGCCCCAGGGCTTTCCCGCGCCACTTGCCGCAAATACTCATACGACTCATGCGGCTCTTGCCACGGCGTCAGATACCGCAGCCGCTCGCTATTCGGAAACAGCTTCAAGAGCCGTCCCTCATCCTCCGTCAGGTAAAACCCGCGGAGCTGCTCCGCCACCAGCCCCGCCCGCTCAAAGTGAAAATCGTCCAGGACCGTGTACTCGACTCCCGACTCCACCAACGACCCCACCAGACTCTGCTCCCAAACCCGCTCCGGCAGCCAGATTCCTCGCGGCCTGGTTCCAAACTCCATCTCCAGCCGCCGCGCATATGCACGCATCTGCCCCACCCGGTCGCGATGCGGAATGTGGGGCAGGATCGGCTCGTAATACGGACCCCCCAGAATCTCCACCCGACCCGCAGCGACCCACCGCTTCACCCGTTCCACATACTCCGGCCGCTTCGCCGCCAGCCATTCCAGCAATGGCCCCGAGATGTGCAACACAAACGGCACTTCGGGATACTCCGCCGCGACCTCGAGAAACGGCTCGTAGCTGTCCCGATACGCTGACTCAAACACCCCGTCGAAATTTCCCACGGGCTGATGGATGTGCAAAGCCAGAATCAAACGCACCTCGGCCATCTTCCCCCCTCACTGGCTCCCAGGCCGGTCATGTCCCGGCCGGCGTTCCTTCTCCACGCTGCATGATCGTCTTTACGCACTCGGCTTGCCACCTAGGCTGTCGCCCGATTCCCGCCTCCTCCCCCTTCAGGCCCTCCAAACCTCAGCTCCTAGCCTCTCGGCGCTCCGGACTCGTCACCGCACCCCCGTCTCTTCCATCTCCACCTCCCTGAGATATCCAGCCGCCTCCTCCGGAGGCACGGGATTGATGTAAAAGCCCGTCCCCCACTCAAAGCCCGCCACGTTCGTCAGTCGCGGGATCACCTCGATATGCCAGTGGTAATGCGGCATCTCCTGATGGTCGAACGGCGCCGTGTGCAAAATGTAATTATATGGCGGCCGATCCAATGCCCGCTCCAACCTCCCCAACACCTGCCGCAATACCCCCCCCAAGTCATCCACCGAGGGCTTCGGAATATTCTCGTATTGGCTCGAATGCGCCTTGGGCAAGATCCACGTCTCAAAGGGAAACCGGCTCGCATACGGACAAAACGCCGCAAAGTGCGGCGTCTCCAGCACCACCCGGCTCCCTGTCTCCAGCTCCTGCTGCACCATGTCGCAGTAAATGCACCGACCCCGGTAATTGTAAAACTCCAGCGCGCCGGTCATCTCCTCCCACACCGAGATCGGCACAATCGGCGTCACGATCAACTGGCTATGCGTGTGCTCGAGGCTCGCCCCCGCCGCCTGACCTACGTTCTTGAACAACATCCCGTGCACCAGGCGCGAATCCTTCTTGAGATCCACCAGCCGATCCCGATACACCCAGAGCACCTCACAGATCTGCTGCTCGCTCATTTGCGTCATGCTGACCAGGTGCTCCGGGCTCTCGATGATCACCTCGTGCGCGCCCACGCCCGCCATCCGGTCGTAGATGCCGTCGCCTCGCTTGTTCAGCGTCCCCTCGATCTTCAACGCCGGATATTTGTTGGGGACCACCCGAACCCGCCAGCCCGGGCCATCCGCGTGGCTGCCTCGCTCCCGATACGCCAGGATCTCCGGCGGCGTCTGCGCCTCGTTGCCCACGCAGAACGGGCAGGTGCCCGTCACGGCGTGCGTCTGACCATTGCTGGGATAATCGCTCGGGCGCTTCGCGCGCTCATGGGCAATAATCACCCAGCGACCGACGATCGGATCCTTACGCAACTCGGGCATGATACGCGCGCCTGATTCGGCCTCCCTGTCGAAATTCCCCCGGTCGCGGGTCTGGGCGGTTTTCGCTCCGCTCGCCCGGCAACCTCACGTCACCACCTTATCCGCCCGCGTCCCCGCCCGTCACTCATCCGGTTCATAGACCAGGCGCGCCTTATCCTGCTCGGTCTCCCCCAACGCCTTCTGAGGCGATCCCCCGCTCCTCGCCCCCCCAAGCGTTCTCTTACGGCAGCCTCAGTTCCTGCCGCTCGAGCACGACCTCGCGCCGCTCGTCCGAGCCTTCGGCCTGAACGATCAGTCGGACCGTCGTCCCCGGCTCCCCGCGGATCATTTTCACGACCTCCTCCAGCGACTGATCCTCAAGCCGTACCTCGGATCCATCCTCGTCCACGATCCCCACCAGCCGATCCCCCTCTCGGATCGACCCCTCACGCGCTGCCGGGCTTCCCTCCAGCACTCCGCGCACGACAAATCCGCCCTCCTGCTTCTCGAGCAACAATCCGATTCCAACAACATTCCCTCCCGACCGCTCGGTCGATTCTTGGCTCGAGCCGCTTTCCGCTCCGGCCTCTGCCCCCCGCTCCTGCTCCGGCTCTGCAGCCTCCGGCTTGATCTGTTCCTGAGGCTTCTCAACTCCTTCCAGTCCCCTGGTCAACCGCTCCAACTGGCGAATCGCCGAGAGCAAACCAGCCTGTCCTCGACCTGCCCGCGATGGCGCTGGATCGGGCTGCGGTTCAATCCGCGTTAGGCCGCCTGGCCCAATCGCATACTCCCGGACCACGACCTGATCGTTCACCGTCCCATCCGGGTTGCGGGTCCGCTGCCGGATCTCAACGCGAAGCGTTCCCCGCCGCTGCGGCGCTGCCGGCCGGTCCGCGTTGGCCCCAGCTCCCACCTCCAGGCTCGGAGCGTCCGCCATCTGACCCTCAGTCGACGCGGCCTCCATGCGAAGAACTCGCCGCGCCAGGGCAATCATCGCCATCGCTCGCTTCGGTTCTCCCCGCTCCAGAAGCTCCCCCGCACGCTCGAGCAGCCGTTCAGCAACCCGCAGCCTCACTTCTGCGCTCGCCGCATCGTTCAGCTCCCGACGCTCGCGCGACCCGTCCGCCTCCGCCGCGGCCTCCTGCCCTAACCCGACGCCTCCCCAACTCTCCGCGTCCCCGAACCGAACCGGTTCCCCGATCGCCCCGCCGGCCGTCGCCCCCACCAGCGCCCCCAGAACCCAACCCAGCACGCTCCCCATCATGATCGTGCCTCCTCATTTGGTCCGAAGCGTTTCCTCCTCCGCTCCGGCTTCCTCTTCGTGGCGATTGCAGCTCCATTTTAACCAAGTGCATCTGCTGGCCGTCGCGGGTTTGTCGCCATCGCGCGCGACCGCCACAGGTCTGACACTGCCCCGAGGTCCTCAACCCCCACCCGATGCGTTCGCCCCATCGCCGCCGGACGGTCATTCACTTGATCACACCTAACCAACCGGACCGCGGAGCGACAAGCACCCCAATTCCGCGGCACCTGCCAATGTTGACGCGCACCGCGGCTATCCACATCGCCGCCAACCAAGCCGGGAGGACCTGACCCCGACGCGGCTCGGCTCAAGAAGCGCAGACACCCCCGAACGCCCGGCTCCCGCTGGCGAGAGGGCCTCCTCAGGCCAGCCGCCGATCGACCCTCGGCAACAGCCGGGCAAAATCCAGTCGCGCCGGGCAGACCGCCCGCGCTGCTTCCAGATCCGCGCCGCTCCAATCCCGCGCCGACTCCGGTAGCCGGGCATACTCCGCCCGCGCGATCGAACGATCCCCATGCTGTTCGTAATACGTCAGAAGCCGCGTCAGATCGCCCAGCGCTGCTTGGGTTCCGGCCGCATCGGCGCATCGCCCGTCGCAGTCCGCGCACAGCGTCTGCCCCATCGCCACCGAAACCTCGCCGAGCGTGCGGATGTCCGCCTCCTTCAACGGCTCAAACCGCCGCGCCGCATCGCAATTCTCCCGAAGCTGGTCCGTATTGCGCATCGACACGCAGCAGGCGCTGATCCGTTCATCGCTCCAGATCGCGTGCAACAAACCCTGAAACGGCGTCAGATTACGCTCCTTCAAGACCGGCACCCGCTCCTGGACCTCTTGGAGGATATCCCCCGTCGGACGATCGCCAAAAACATTCCCCGCGATCTGCTTCATCGAGATCAGCCCGATTCCCGCAGCGTGGGCCTCATCAAGCGCCCGGTTCAACGCACTATCGGGCGCCAGCCAGGGTCGATACTGAAGCATGATCGCATCCACATACCCCGCCTTCGCCGCCGCCGAGATCATCGTCGCCCGGTCCTTGTGGTGCGACGAAAAGCCGACAAACCTCGCCTTGCCCGATCGCCGGATCGCCTCAAACGTCTCCTTCGCCTCCTTCGACGCCACCATCCCGATCGCGTCGTCGAGCGAGTGGTCGTCGCCCAAGCCGTGAATGAAGAACAGGTCGATGTAGTCGGTCCCCAACGCTTCCAGCCGCCGATCGAGCTGCGCGATCAGATCCTTCGGCCGCTTCGGCGTATCCTTCGTTATCAAGAAAATCTCCTTACGCACCTCCGGCTGCTGCTCGAACCATTGCCGCAAGACCGGCTCCGTCCCGTAGACGCGGGCCGTGTCAAACATCCGCACGCCCAGCCCGTAGCCCAGCCGGAGCAGCCGCGCATATCCCGGCCCGCGCACCGTCCCCTGGTCGAGCATGGTGACCTCCACACCTGTCCGGCCCAGCTTCCGCCGAGGCAGCGGCGGCCGCGGAGCGGCGGCCTCCTGTGCGACGCCAGGCGCGGTCAACGCGGCCCCGGCGGCCAGCGCGCCAGCCTGGAGGAAGGCTCGACGGTCGGAACGGAACGGCGCATCGGTGCTCATGGCGAGGCGATTCCTTGGGTCGTGGGCGGTGTCGTGGACGGAACGGCGCATGGACGGATGATAGCACAGGACCACGTCGGCTCCCCGAGGGAAAATGGCCCAATCAGCGACCAGAGCAGGTCGACTTGGGACCCGGAATCCGCCAGTCCAACCGGTCGAGGCGTCACCGACAGAGCGAACGTGTCGCCCCGGCATGGCCGGGGCGACCGCGAGCGCTTGGGACCGATCCGGGCACGGACCGGCCATCCGGGCAGACCTCTACTTGCCTCCGGGAACAATCTGGATGGTCCAGGTGTTCTCGAAGATGACCCCGAGGCCGTCGGGGACATTCGGGTAGCCCCCTGGAGGCAGAGAGAGGGACGACCGGAGGGTCAGCGTATGCGTGCCAGGTGTCAGCGGTCCGAACCGCGTGATGAACCCCTGGACGAAGAGGGCGGCGATCGATCCGTAGTCCGTCGGCTCGTCATAGACGATCGGCGAGTCGAACTCCTGCGGTGCGACATACCACCGCATCTTGTTTGCCTCGGTCACCAGCGGCTTTCCGTCAAGAGCAACCTCGACGATCGATAGCTCGAAGAATTCCCGCGGCACCGGGGGATCGGGGTTCACCGGGACGTCCGCATCCGGGAGGTACGCCTCGCCGTACCAGACGACGATCGGGAGGATGAACTTGCTGCCCGTCGGGTAGCTGACGCTCGCCTGCCCCCGGAGCAGTCCAGGGTTCTCGAAGGTGAAGTCGCCCTCGACATACTCGCCCTCCGGGATCGGCAGGAACCGGACCTGACCGACACGGTCAGCCTGATCACCGCCCAGCGCCCATGTGAAGTACAGCTTCAGCCACTCGCCCAGCGACGCCCCAAAGGCATTCGACTGTGGTGGTGGTTTGGTCTGTCCCAGTGCTGGCGCGACCAGCGCGACGGAGACGAAAATTCCATACCAGAAGTGCCGCATCATCGCGTCCTCCTCCAAGGTCGTGGCTCGTTGGACGGCGGTCGGTACGGCTCGTGTCACCGGCCGACTGCGATCGTGATCACACAACCACGAACGTTTCGTCGTTCGACTGGTTCAGGGCGGAAGCGTGCAGACCGCGGATTCGTGAACAAATCCGCAATGATCAGAACTTCTTCGTTCCTCGTTAGCAAGGAAAAAGCAGAAAAGTTCGCCGAATCCTCATCGTCAGGCTTTCGACGCAGGCCCGCCGATCAACGCGTGGCCATGCCCCCGAGGCCCCTCCGGTGCGGAGGGCTGACCGGCGCGGCTAAAAACCCGCGTGTGGCGAGTCTCATCGAGCACCAGCGCCTCGGACGTACTTGTGGCAGTTGACGCAACTGGTCGTTAGACCGACGTAGCCAAGCGTCGCGCCGTCGAGATTGCGCGCCCGCGCCGCGGCCACGATTTGGTCGCACAGCCGCTGGAACTCCGCCGTCCTCGGCAGATACTCCTCAACGTGCGGAATCTCCGGGACCTCCCACTCGGCGGCCATACTCAGCCGCTTCAGCGAACGCGCGTTCTTCTCGACCAGATCAAAATTCTCGACCGTTAGACCCTCCAGCACATTCTTCGCAAACTCGAGCTTTTGCCGCATAAACTCCCCGCGGCTCCGCTGAGTGACAACCTGAGCCACGCTGGTCACGACAATCCCCAGCGCGGCCACCGCAACAAAAACCGGTCGAATGGTCATGGCATTCTCTCACGAACGGCCGGGCAATCGTCCGCGATCCTGATCCTATGAACGCCACACCACCGGCCGCAACCAACCACCCGCTCAAATATGAACCGACTCGCCCTGACCCTGGCCGGCTGCTTCCATGATCGCCTCCGAGTACGTCGGGTGCGGGTGCATGGCGTGAATCAGATCGTCGATCGTCGCTTCGAGCTTGCGTGCCATCACGATCTCGGCGATCAGCTCCGTCGCCTGCGCGCCGATCAGATGCGCGCCCAGAATCTCGCCATGGGTCTCGTCGTAGACCAGCTTGACGAACCCCTCCGTCTCGTCGGCGGCCAGGGCACGACCGCTCGCCAAAAACGGAAACCGACCCACCTTCACCTTGTACCCTTTCTCCCGCGCTGCTTGCTCGGTTAGACCGACCGACGCCACCCCCGGATTCGTGTACGTGCAGCCCGGAATATTCCCATAGTCGACCGTTCGCCGCGCATGCCCGGCGATCCATTCCACGCAACAGAGCGCCTCGTGATGGGCGACGTGCGCCAGCCAGGGCGGCCCGATCACGTCCCCGACCGCATACAACCCCTCAACCTTCGTCCGATATCCCTTCTCCGGGTCGACCTTGATGTGATTCTTCACCAGTTCGACACCCAATTTCGGGTCGAGCACGTCCTCGACATTGCCCACCACGCCAATCGCCACCAGAAGCACCTCGGCCTCCAGCGACTGGGGACCCTTGGGCGTCTCCACCTCCACCCGGACGCCGCCGGCCGTCTTGGTCACCTTGCCCGTCTTCGACGACGTCAGAATCTCCAGGCCCCGCTTCGTCAGGCTCTTCTCCAACGCGGCGGACACCTCGGCATCCTCGCCGGGCAAGACCCGCTCAAGCATCTCAATGACCGTCACCTTTGTCCCGATCGACCCATAAAAATAGCCAAACTCCAGCCCGATCGGCCCAGCTCCGACGATGATCATCGACCGCGGCTGACGCTTCAGAACCATCGCCTCCTTGTAACTAATGATCTTCTCTCCGTCGAACTCCGCTCCCGGCAGCGAACGCGGCCGCGCTCCGGTTGCGACGATGATCGCCGGCGCCGTCAGCCGCTCCGAACCAACCTCGACCGTTCCCGGCGCGACCACCCGCGCCTGCCCCGCGCGGTGGGCCACCTTATACTTGCGAAACAGACCCTCGATCCCTTTATTCAGCTTGCCCGCAACCTCCCGGCTGCGCTCGATCATTTTCCCGAAATCCCACTTCGGCGTCCCGGAGTAGCCGAACGCCGCCCCGTGGTCCTCCACCAACTCCACGAGGTGGGCGTTGGTCAGCAGGGCCTTGGTCGGGATGCAGCCCCAGTTCAGGCAGATCCCCCCTAGCCGATCCTTCTCGATGCACAGCGTCTTCTTGCCCAACTGGGCGCCGCGAATCGCCGCCGCGTATCCGGCGGGTCCGCCGCCGATGACAATCAAATCGTAGTCGTGGGCCATGGGTGATCCGTTGAACGGGGGCGTTGGGATCTTCAGGGTGCCGGAGTCTCAGGCCAGCATCAAGGCGGGTTCTTCGAGCAAGCTCTTGAGCGTGCGGAGAAACTCCGCCGCCGTGGCTCCGTCGACCGCCCGATGGTCGGCCGTCAGCGTGGCCGTCATGACCCAGCCCACGGCAAGCTGACCATCCTGCACGACCGGTCGCTGCTCGGCCGCTCCGACCGCCAAAATGCCGACCTCGGGAAGATTCAAAATGGCGTCAAATTGCTTGATCCCGTACATGCCCAGATTCGAAATCGTGAAGGTCGCCCCCATCATTTGCTTGGGCGTCAGCTTGTTCTGCCGGGCCGCGGTCGCCAGCGCCTCGGTGCCTTGGCGGATCTCGCGGAGCGAAAGGCGGTCGGCCGCGTGCAGAACCGGCACGATCAGGCCGCCTTCCAGGGCGACAGCGATCCCGATGTTGACCTCGCCGTGCTCGACGATCGCATCGGCCTCATACGAAGCATTGAGCGCCGGGTGGCGGCGAAGCGCGACCGCCACGGCCTTGGTGATAAAGTCTCCGACCGACAGCTTGACCCCCTCGCTGGCCAGATTCTTGTTGAGCGCCTCGCGGAGCGACATCACCCGGTCGAGCCGGACGTCGATCGTCAGATGGATCTCGGGCGCGGTTTGCTTGGCCTGCTGCATCCGCTGGGCAATCGTTTGACGCATCCGCGAATGGGGAACGCGACGCGTCTGGCCGTCGGAGCCCCCCCGACGCGGAGCCGGCGCAGCCGCCGCAGGCCGGGGCGCCTCGGCCTGCGAACCTCCCGACTTCAAAAACGCCTCCACGTCGTCCCGAACAATCCGGCCGCCTGGACCCGTGCCGCGAATCTGGCTCAAATCCACGCCAGCGCTTCGGGCAATCCTCCGCGCCAACGGACTGGCCTTGATCCGCCCGGTCGCCGCCACGGCCGACTCGCTGGCGACCGATTCCGGCTCCTGGCCATTCGTGTCCGACGACCCAGACGGCTGAGCCGGCTCAGACGCAGCCGCCGGCTTGGAACCCGCCGCTGCCTTCGACCCGCTTGCCGACCCCGCCGAACCGGCGACCGATCGCGCCACCTCGGCCGGATCTTCGCCCTTACGCGCCAGAACCAAAACCCGCTGGCCCAGCGCGATCTCATCCCCCTCCTGAACGTCTAGGTGGGCCACAACGCCCTCCTCGAACGACTCCATCGGCATCACGGCCTTGTCGGTCTGGACCTCGGCCAGGGTGTCGCCCTCCTTGACCTTGTCCCCAACCTTCACGTTCCACTTGACGAGCTGACCGCTCTCCATCGTCGGGCTGAGCTTGGCGAGCGTCACTTCAATCGGCATCGAGGCAGCTCTCCTGATCCAGTGTCAAAGCGGGCAAACGCCTGGCCCAAGCAGCGACAAGGCCATCATCGTCAGGCCTCTGCCGATCTGCTAGCGATTAAGCAGGCTCTTGACCTCGGCGACCACGCCCTCAACCGACGGAAGCATCGCCAGTTCCATCGTCCGGTTGTACGGCACCGGGGCATCCTTCGTGAAAACCCGGCCAATCGGCGCATCCAGCTCATCAAAAATCGAGCGGTACAGCCGATCCGCGATCCCAGCCCCGATCCCGCAGTACGGCCAATTTTCCTCAACAATCACCGCCCGGTGGGTCTTCGTGACCGAGGCCACCAGAGTCTCCATGTCCAGCGGCCGAATCGTCCGCAGATCGACCACCTCACAGTCAATCCCCTCATCGGCCAGCTTCTCGGCCGCCTTCAGCGACGTCAGCAGCGACCGCGAATAGGTGATGATCGTCACGTCCGAGCCAGGACGCTTGATCTCGGCCTGACCGATGGGAATCAAAAACTCTGGATCGTCGGGAACCTCGCCACGCTCGCCCAGCAGATTCTCGTGCTCGATGAAAACGATCGGGTCGTCCGAGCGGATCGACGACTTGAGCAACCCCTTGGCGTCAGCCGGCGTCGCGGGCATCACGACCGTCAGACCCGGGACGTGCGCATACCAGGCCTCGGGACGGTGCGAGTGCGTCGCTGCCAGACTCCCGGCCATCCCCGAATTGCCGCGGAAGACGATCGGCAACGAAAACTGTCCGCCCGACATATACCGAATATTGGCGGCGTTGTTCACAATCTGATCAAAGGCGACCAGCGAAAAGCTGAAGGTCATAAACTCGATGATCGGCCGCAATCCGACCATCGCCGCCCCGATGCCGATGCCCGCAAATCCCTCTTCAGAAATCGGCGTATCGATGATCCGTCGCGGACCAAACCGGTCCAGCATCCCCTGGCTGACCTTGTAAGCTCCGTTGTACTCGGCGACCTCCTCGCCCATGAGGAAGACCCGGTCGTCGCGCTCCATCTCCTCGCTCATGGCCTGATTGAGCGCTTCGCGATACTGAATGACGGGCATGACGACGCTGTCTCACTCCTGGGGAATATGGGGGGCCACCGTGATGTCTTCGTAGAGGTCCTCGACCGGCGGTTCAGGCGCCTGGATCGCAAACTCGATCGCCTCGTCAATCTCGGCCTTGACCGCCTCGTGCATCTGTTCGATCCCCGGCTCGTCAATCCAGCCACGCTCCTTGAGCTGGCTCTCGTACAAAATGATCGGATCACGCTCACGCGCTTTCTCGGCTTCCTCCCGGGTGCGATATTTCATCGGGTCGGACATCGAATGGCCGCGGAAGCGGTAGGTGCGAGCCTCGATGAAGGTCGGACCGTCTCCGCTGCGGGCACGGGCGATCGCCTCGCGAGTCGTGGCGGCGACGGCCTCGACATCGTTCCCATCAACGGCCACGCCCGGAATCCCATATGCCGTACCACCTCGGATCGTCAGATCCAGCAGACAGGAGTGGCGATGCAACTGCGTCCCCATGGACATATAATTGTTTTCGACAATATATATGACCGGCAGTTTCCAGAGCGAGGCCATGTTGAACGTCTCGTGGAGCGATCCCTGGTCCATGGCCCCATCGCCGAAGAAGCAGAGGCAAACCTGGTCGCCGCCGCGATATTTGATGGCGAAGGCGACGCCGGCGGCTAGCGGAATGTGGCTGCCGACAATCGCATGGCCGCCGAGGAAACCCTTCTCGGCGTCGAAGAAGTGCATCGACCCGCCTTTGCCCTTGGAGCAGCCGGCCGCCTTGCCGAGCATCTCGGCCATGCCGGCCTCGGGGTCCATGCCGCGGGCCAGGGCGTGGCCGTGGTCGCGGTAGGCCGTGATCACGTAGTCGTCTTCGCGGAGCACCCCAATCGAACCGACGGCCACTGCCTCCTGTCCACTGTAAAGGTGGCAGAAGCCGCCGATCTTGCCCTGTTGATAGAGCATCGCCGACCGCTCCTCGAAGCGGCGGATCAGCAGCATCTGGCGGAGCCAGCCCAGAGCCTGGTGGCGGGTGGTGATCGGCTTGGCGTCGGTCTCTGCATGCGCCATCGAGGGCGGCTCCTGTCCTGGGGCGGACGGCGTCGGCCCTCGGGGTCGGGGAGGGCCGAGGCCGTCCTGGCTCTCGGGAACTGCGGCGTGCCGCAGGGTCCGGGTCGTCAGTCGATGCGGCGGCAGCAGGGAGCCGCCGGGGAGAGCGTTGGGATGATTCTAAACCACGGGCCGCCATCCGCAAAGATCGGCGGTCGGGTGCACGGCGATCGCCGGCGGGGGGAGCGGATGCTCCGCCTCAGACCCCGATTACGCGGAGGTGGCCAGCAACTGCCGCAAGACGTACGGCAAAATCCCGCCATGCTGGTAGTAGCGGATCTCCTGCGGCGTGTCGATCCGGACCCGCGCCGGGAATGAGCGGCGGGTCCCATCCGGGGCGGTGGCGACCACCGTCACGTCGCGGCCGTGGGCGAATTCGGACGCCAGGATCGGCTCCAGACCCTCGATGTCGTAGACTTCCTCACCCGTCAAACCCAGCGCGTCGACACTCTGGCCTGGCATGAATTGCAGAGGCAGGATGCCCATGCCGACCAGATTCGATCGGTGGATCCGCTCAAAGCTCTCGGCAAGAACGGCTCGAACGCCGAGCAGCCGCGGGCCTTTGGCGGCCCAGTCACGCGACGAACCCGAGCCATACTCTTTCCCGGCGAGGATCATCAGCGGGATGCCGGCGGCCTGATAAGCCTGGGAGGCCTCGTAGATCGTGGTGATCGGGCCATCGGGCAGGAGCCGAGTGAAGCCGCCCTCGGTGCCCGGGGCCAGGCGGTTGCGGAGCCGCACGTTGGCGAAGGTGCCCCGGACCATGACCTCGTGGTTCCCGCGGCGGGAGCCGTAGGAGTTGAAATCGGCCGGGGCAACCCCGTGTGCAAGGAGGTACTGGCCGGCCGGGCTTTGGGGTTTGATCGAACCGGCGGGCGAAATGTGGTCGGTCGTGATGCTGTCCCCGAGCACGGCCAACACGCGCGCTCCGGTCAGCGCCGGAAGCGGTGGGGGGTCGAGGGTCATGCCGTCGAAATAGGGCGGCCGTCTGACGTAGGTCGAGGACTCCGACCAGGCAAACAGCTCGCCGCTGGGGGCCGGCAGGTCGCGCCAGGTCTGGTCGCCCTCGAAGACCTGCGCGTACTTGGCGCGAAACATCTCGGAGCGGACCGAGCGGAGGATCGTCTCCTGAATTTCGTGTTGCGAGGGCCAGATGTCGCGGAGGTAGACCGGCTGGCCCTGGGGATCGGTGCCCATCGGTTCGTGGAACAGGTCGATGTCGATCGTGCCGGCCAGGGCGTAGGCGACGACCAGCGGGGGCGAGGCCAGGTAGTTGGCCCGAACGTACGGGTTGATGCGGCCCTCGAAATTGCGATTACCGGAAAGAACGGCGACGGCAACCAGCTCGCGATCCTTGATCGCCTGAGAGATTTCCGGGGGCAGGGGGCCGGAGTTGCCAATACAGGTCGTGCAGCCGTAGCCGACGGTGTGGAAGCGAAGCGCGTCCAAATAGGTGCTCAGGCCCGAGTCTTCGAGATAGGCGGTGACCACCTTGGAGCCAGGCGCCAGACTGGTTTTGACCCACGGTTTGGACCGGAGGCCCCTCTGGACGGCGTTACGGGCCAGCAGCCCCGCGGCGATCATCACCGAAGGGTTGGACGTGTTTGTGCAACTGGTGATGGCGGCGATCACGACCGAGCCATGGCCGATCGAGCCGTTGGGTGGTGTCGGTTCGACCGGCTCCTGATGCTTGGAGGCGACCAGCGACGGCAGCGCCGAGCGGAACGAGGCCTTGGCCTGGTCTAGGGGGACGCGGTCCTGGGGGCGGCGGGGGCCAGCCAGACTGGGAACGACCATACCAAGGTCCAGCTCGAGGATGTCAGAGTATTCAGCCTGGGGTGTGCTGGCGTCGTGGAAGAGGCCCTGAGCGCGGCAGTAGGCCTCGACCAGGGCGACCTGCTCGTCGGGTCGGCCGGTCATGCGGAGGTAGCGGAGCGTTTCCGCGTCGACCGGGAAGATCCCGCAGGTGGCGCCGTATTCGGGGGCCATGTTGGCGATGGTCGCGCGGTCAGCCAGGGGCATCGACGCCAGACCGGGACCGAAAAACTCGACAAACTTGCCGACGACCCCCCTCTTGCGAAGCATTTCGGTGACCGTGAGGACCAGGTCGGTGGCGGTGGCGCCCTCAGGCAGCTTGCCGCTGAGGCGAAAGCCGACGACCTGGGGCACGAGCATCGAGACCGGTTGGCCAAGCATCGCGGCTTCGGCCTCGATACCGCCGACGCCCCAGCCGAGAACCCCCAGGCCGTTGATCATGGTCGTGTGGGAGTCGGTCCCGACAAGGGTGTCCGGGTAGGCCGTTGCTGGGCCGTCGCCTTCGGAGAGGAAGACGACCGAGGCTAGGTATTCGAGGTTGACCTGATGGACAATTCCGGTTCCGGGAGGCACAACGCGGAAGTTGCGGAACGCGCCCTGACCCCAGCGAAGGAATTCGTACCGCTCGCGGTTCCTCTGGTATTCGAGCTGAGTGTTGTGGAGCAGGGCCAGGGGGGTGCCGGCCTCGTCGACTTGGACCGAGTGGTCGATGACCAGGTCGACCGGTTGGAGCGGGTTGATGCGGGTCGGGTCGCCGCCGAGCTGTTTCATGGCCTCGCGCATCGCGGCCAGGTCAACAACGGCCGGGACCCCGGTGAAATCCTGGAGCAGCACGCGGGCGGGGCGGAAGGCGATCTCGTGGTCCGGCTCGGCCTTTGGGTCCCAGCGGGCCAGGCTGAGGATGTCGTTGCGGGTGACAGTGCGGCCATCCTCGTGGCGGATCAGATTCTCGAGGAGGATCTTGAGCGAGTAGGGGAGCCGGGACAGGTCGATACCCTCGGCGCTGAGACTGGCCAGGCTGAAGTATCGATAGGAACGGGAACCGACTTGGAGGTTTTGCGCGGAATCGTTCGGCATCGGGCAAACCTTTCGGGATCAGGCGGCTCAATCACAAAATGTTATGATAATGAGGCGTGAGCCGGGACGCGACGGGCGGCGTCTGGGGTGGCCTTACTCGGACTGGTCCGACTCGCCGACGAACTGGACGTCGACGGTCGGGACCAGGCCCGCGGCGGCGGCGCGGCCCAACAGGGTGCGCACGGCCTGACGGCCGCGCGGTCCGTAGTCGAGGGTCCAGGCGTTGACATACATGCCGACGAAGCGATCGGCCAAGGCCGCGTCGAGACCGCGGGCGTAGGTCAGGGCGTAGGCGAGGGCTTCCTGGCGATGGTCCAGGGCGTACTGGATCGACGCCTTGAGCAGGCGGGCGATGTCGCGGATCCGATCCTCGCCCAGGTCGCGGCGGACGACGTTGCCGCCCAGCGGCAGGGGCAAGCCGGTGGTTTCCTGCCACCAGACGCCCAGATCGACGACCTGACGCAGGCCACGGTCGGGGTAGTAGAGCTGGCCTTCGTGGATGATCAGCCCGGCGTCGACGCGGCCGTCCAACACCGCCGGGATGATCTGATCGAAGGGGATCACCTGCGTCTTGAGGTCGGGGCCGAGGCAGAGCTTGAGTGCAAGCGCCGCAGTCGTCCGCTCGCCGGGGATGGCGATGGTGCATGCGCGCAGCTCGTCCAGCGAGTAGGCGTCGCGGGTGACGACCTTGGGGCCGTACTGGTCGCCCATGCTGCACCCGGAGCCGAGCAGGGCATAGCGGTCGGCTAGGTAGGCGTAGGCGTGGATGCTGACAGCCGATATTTCGAGTTCGCCGCGAAGGGCGCGCTGATTGAGCGTCTCGATATCCTCGAGTTGGTGGACGAACTGGAGCGGGCCGGTGTCGATCCGGCCGTGCGTCAGCGCGTAGAACATGAAGGCGTCGTCGGAGTCGGGGCTGTGGCCGACGCGGAGGACGGTCTGGGGAGCGGGCGCTGGGGGCATGGGGGTTTGTTCCAAGTCGATCGGCGAGGGTCGGGCGGATCGGGGTCGAGGACGAAACCTGATAATCGCTCAATGTGGGATGCGCGGGGACCGGGCAACGTGGTCCTCAAAAATAAGGAGGCCCGCGGAGCGGAGCCGTGGGCCTCGGGGGACGTCCGGCTGAGACTGGCGCGGTCGCCTAGCGGGCCGCGGGCGGGCTGGGTGGATTCGGCTCAGTGGTCGTCTCGCCAACGCGCATCTGGTCGAGCTGGTCGAACGGATCGCGGAACGGCTCGTTCTTGACCAGTTCGTAGATGTCCTTGAAAGGCATATCCTCGGGGATATCCTCGCCGAGCTGCTTGAGGGCGAACGCATAGCGGCGGGCCAGCTCGCCAGTGTCTTTCTGGTTCAGCTCATCGTCGCGGTACGTGGGGTGGCGGTCGAGCAGTTCCTTCCAGAGCGACAGCCCGGCCTTGAACTTATCGCGGGCGGTGGCGAACTCGCCCAATCGAAGGGCGCGCGTACCCTCGTAGAAGAATCGGCGCGCGTTGACGCCCTGTTCCTCGCGTTCGGCGTCGCAGCGGTCCTTCCAGTAGCGATAATTCATCTGGTCGGCCCAGCGGTTGGTCCAGTACCGCTGGTTGTCAGACAATTCAGCGCTGTAGTAGCGTTCGGGGTTGGTGATGTCGTCGAGGAAGATTTTTTCCTCGGGGTTGTTGTGGGCTGGGAAGGGATACTTGCCGAAGGTCAGCCAGTCCTTGTAGGCCTGGTCCCATTCGGCGATGGCGAACTGGCCAAAGAGCGGTTCGATATCCTTCTTGGACATTTTCTCCATGCCGATCGCATAGCGGGTCTGGGCATGGGCGGGCATGGCCCGGAAGTTGAGGTCGCCGGGGCGGCCTTTGCGATCGGGCATGCGGTCGATGTAGACGACCTTGCTGGTCACGCCGGTCTCGGCCCGCTCGGCGCCCTGGTCGACCAGACCGATGGCACGGAGGAACCAGCCGCGGGCAACCTGGAAGTTGTCGTGGCGAGTATCGAGGGAGATCGGGTCGATCTTAAACTGAGTGCCTTCTTCGTCAGGGTCGTCGTAAAAGAGTCGGCGAAGGATGATCGCCTCGTCGGCAAAGCCGAGCTTGTGGTAGTAAGTCCAGGCGGTGTCCCAAATCAGGTCGGGGCTGCGGCGGTTTTTGGCGACTCCCTCGCGGAGATAGTTGATGCCATTTTTGATCCACACGTACTTATCTTCGGGTGCGTCCCACTCGACCGAGACGTTGTACGCAAGGTTCCAGCCCTGGAAAGTCCAGACCGACAGGAAGTGAGGCTGAAGCTTGGTGATGAAATCGACGGCGACTTTGAGTTTGTCCCACTCGTGTTGCTTTTGAAGCTCGAGGGCCTGGCTCCAGAGGCTATGGGTAGCGACGCCGCGGAGTCCGCCAATGACGGCCAGTTTTTGGAGGAAGCTGGAGCCGTCGATCTGGCCGATGGTGGCCTCACCGAGGTCGGCCTCCGTCTTGAGCCGCTGGAGCCACTCAGAGTAAGGCCACATGGCGCCAAAGAGGGCGACGATGGCGATGGCATAGAGGATTTGCCGGTTGCGGGCCCCCTGGGGAGCCGAGGAGACCGGCGCAGCGATGGTCGTCATGCGGCCACCTCTCGATTCTTGAGGATGTAAAAGGCTGCGACGGTGAACGGCAGCGCGTAACCGAGGCCGAGCAGGCCCTGTTCGAGCAGAGTGCGCCCGGTGACGGCAAAGCCAGAGGCGACAGTATCGCTGACGTCGAGGGCGTTGAGGTTGGGGACGACGTAGACGAGGCTGGACATGATCGGGGTGAAGAAGCGGTCGAGGGTCTGGGCGGCAACAACGCTGGCGGTCGGCGCAAGGTCGGTCGAGAGATTTTCGTGGCCGAGCAGGCGGAGCAGCGATTCGAAGGGTCCGCCGCCGGCAACCTGGCCGCGGGCAAATAGGTCAAGGAAGCCGAAGGCGACCTGACCCCCGAGATAGGCGGCCAGGGTCAGCAGCAGGGCGACCGGCCAGCTCAGGAAGGTGCCCGCAAAGAGGCCGACCGCGGTCATGACCAACGCCTGGAGCCAGATTCCGGAGAGGCCGCGGAGGTAGTTGGTCCAGAACGGACCTTGATTGGCCAGGACGTAGAGGTCGTTTTCGGCCATACCGAGGAACTGAGTCGGTGACTGGCACTGAACGATCATATGGATCCGGCCCGCAGAGCCGACCAGCAGGCGCGCCGGGAAGGACTCGCGGCGGGTGTAGTATTCCTGGACCGGGAAGAGCTTGCGGGACTCGGGGACCTCGGGACGGTTGACGTTGCGCACGACCAACGAGGCGTTGACGGCCTCGCCCAGGACGCCCTTGGTGGTGCGGAAGACGCTGAAGGTCATTTCAACGGGGATGTCGGGCGAGTGCATCGCGGCGGCCTGCTCCCGGAGCCGGGCGGCCTCCTGGCGGTTGCCGGCCGCTTCGGCCTGGCGAGCCTTGGCGATCAGGTCTTGCTCCTGGCGGCGGCGTTCTTCGAACTGCGGGGTGAGGCTGTTGAGCTCGGCGTTGATGGCCTGGCGGCGTTCGTTCAGCCGGCGGGCCTCAGCGGGTTTGGTGTCGGGCAGGGTCAGCCGGCGCTCGATGTTCTGGGCCTCGAGCTGGAGTTCGACGATACGGTTTTCGAGGGCCTCGAGCGAACCGGGGCGGAGGAGTTGGTTGACGGGCAGACGGCGGTCGACGGGACGGGAGGGGTTGGCCGGATCGGGCACGATGTCGTAGCGCCAGATGGCACGGGCCGGAGTGGCGCCCTCGACGTGGCTGCGGCGACGTTCCTCGGAGCCGACGTCAACGCCCCGCATGCGGGGACGATCGCGGGAATCGTAAAAAAGCAGCGAGCCGTAGAGAGGTAGACGGGCTGAGAGGCGATTGGACAGTTGGGTGGCAGCCTCGTCGAGGCGGCGGGCCTCCTCGACCCGCCCCTGGTTGAGTGCTGCCAGGGCGGCTTCGCGGGTGGTGCGGACCCGGCCGCCGACGACGCCGTTGAGGTAAAGCAGGCTGACGCCGCCCAGGATCGCCAGCAGGAAGGTGACGACGGCCATGTAGCCGATCAGCCTGCCCCAGATCAGTTCGAGGCGGCGGACGGGCTTGGACACGACGGTATAAATGGTCTGCTGGCGGATATCGTTCGGGATGCTGATCGGCGCCATAAGCACGATCATGATCATCAGCAGGAAGGTGGTGATGACCGAGAGCGTGCTCACGAAGATGCGGGCCAGCTCGGCCACGCGCCCGCGGCCGAGAAACCAATTGGTGAAAGCCAGGACGACGACGAAGAGGGCCAGCACCGCCCAGGGAGCACGGGTGCGACGGAAGGATTCGACGATCGTGTGCCAGGCAATTGCGGCCAGGCGGCGCCAGCGGACATGACGGGCTTCGCCAAGAAACGAACCAGCGTAGAACACCAGGCAGATCAGCCCGGCATACGTGGCGCCATAGCGGATGCCATTGAGGAGGACGGCCAGCAGGTCGGCAGATTCGAGCACGGGGCTGAGGCCGCGGGACTGGCGGTAGGCCAGTTGGACGAAATAGTAGACGGCGACGCCTGCGGCGATGGCTCCGTGGAGCAGCAGAACCAGCAGGGCGCGACCGCCCCGCGAACCGCGCGCCAGCGACGACCAAAGGGCGATCTCGAGCACAACGAGGCCGACCAGGCCGAGGGCGGCCAGCAGCAAGTCGGTGACCGTGAATGGCCCGACGCTGTAGCCGGCAAGGTTTAGCGGGCCAATCGGCGGCAGAACCAGCCGGCGGTTTTGCTCAAGTACGGAGACGAGGGCGGTGGCCACGCTGAGGCCGAGTAGAACGAGGAGGCCGTAAGCAGCAGGCCCGGGTCCGCGGCGGGCGACATCGAGGCGGTCGGGGCCTCGCAGCGCGTAATAAAGCTGGACGAGAATCCAGCTCAGCAGGCAGAGCAGACCGAGGAATTTGGCCCAGGTCAGCGGTCCGCCGATCCAACTACTAGTGGTGACCTGGGGGTCGCCCAGCAGAACCAACCATTTGAGGAGAGTTGACGGCTCGCCGGTGGCGGCCTGAGCCCAAATCCCGAGAAACGGCATAGCGCAAAAGGCTCCGGAAGATCAGCCCGAGACGAGGCATTTAGCTCTGAGGTCGGGAGTCGGCCGTGGGGGCGGCAGTGACGGGCCGCGGTTTCTGGTCGACCGCCACCCGACGGCGGCCGGGATGCTTGTCGCTCTCGTGGACGATGCGGAGGAAGAGTTCCTCGAGGGTGGTGGTCGGATGATCGACGTCGACGACCGTGCCGTTGTAGCGTTCGACGACTTGGCGAATTTCGGGAAGGGCCTCAGCCGGGAGGTCGCGGACCTTGATCTGGGTGATGTCCTGGACGGTCAGCAACTCGGAAACCTGCCCAATCTCCTTCAGCTCGCCGCGATGGAGGATGGCGATCCGGTCGCAAATGTCCTGCATGTCGGCCAACAGGTGACCGGAGAGAACGATCGTCTTTCCTTGCTTATCCCGGAGGTCGCGGATCAGTTCCTTGATCTTGGCGGTACCGATCGGGTCGAGGCCGGAGGTCGGTTCGTCGAGCAGGATCAGCTCCGGCTCGTTGATCAACGCCTGAGCCAGCCCGATCCGGCGCTGCATGCCTTTGGAGTATTCGCGGAGCTGGCGATGCTTGGCACCGCCGAGTTCGACCAGGTCAATCAGGCGATTGACCCGCTTGGTGCGCTCGCGGGGCGGGATTTTGAAGAGGCGGCCGTAGAAATGAAGCGTTTCCTCGGCGTTGAGGAATTTGTAAAGGTAGGATTCTTCGGGGAGATAGCCGATGCGTTCGTTTTTCACCACATCGGTGGCCGGTTGATTGAAGACCAGCGCATCGCCCTCGGTGGGAAAGAGCAAGCCGAGCAGGAGTTTGATGGTGGTCGTCTTACCCGAGCCGTTGGGTCCGAGCAGGCCAAAGATTTCGCCGCGTTCGACCTGCAGGTCGAGAGCCTTGAGGGCGAGGACTTTGGGGCGGCCCCAGAAATCCCGGTAAATCTTGGTCAGGTTCCGGGTTTCGATGACGATTTCACGACTCATGGAAGACCACCCCTCGAGGGCCTGGGAGACGAGCCGGGGAATGTCTGCGGCGGCGAAACGATCCGGTGTGGCGACGACGACCGATGGCCAGATGACGGCTCGGGCTGCGGCAGGCGTGGGTCCTGGTCAGGTCTCCGAAGAAGACGCACGAGAATGGGACCCCCTGCAAGACCCGCTACGAGCCAGACGGGCTAAAGGTTCGGTCGACGGGTCGGGCGCGACCCGCCGCCTGGGCAGCCGGTATCCATGACCCGGAGCGCCCGAGAGCGCGTCGGATACGGCTCAACAGGAACGATGGTAAGAAACCATCGACCGCCGCGACAAGCTGGGTATGGCCAAGGGGTGGGAAGGGTCAGGGGAGCAGACCGCTCGTGCCGGATGGGATCGGTTCGGCTTCGGCCCGGCCGGAAAACCGGGGCACCGCGACTTCGGGTCCCCGGCTGCGGAGGAAATCCTGGTACGGAGTCAGAGACAGCCGCGCCGAACCGGTGGGGGCACCGCCTGCCGGATGATCGCCGCCATCGCCGGCGAAGGGCAGATAGCGCTGCCCGCGGGTGATGTAGGGGTTGTAGTAGCTGGGGAAGAAACACTGGGCGGCGGGGAGAGCGAATTTGCGGCGGAAGTAGAGTTCGGAGGTGCGGTTGGGGCCGAGTGGCAGGGTGGTACCGGGATCCCACCAACCGTAGCCGTCGGCCGCGCCGTTAGGGAAGCCCCAGCCGAAGCCAGGACCTGGGGGTGTAATCTGGCCGTGGCCGATGCAGAGGCCGTGATGGTGGTGATGGACGGGATGGCCCGCCGTGCAGGTCGCCGGCGCGGGGTAGGGGGGCGGCGGGAGGGTGGGCGTCTCGGGGGTCGTTGCGCCGGTCGCCAGCCAGATCAGGGTGCCGAGCGTCCTGAACATGGTCATCTCCGAGTGGCTGGTGGAGAGGGAGGGTCCGAGCGGCGGCAGAGGGCGTCAGGTAGCTGATCGTTCTGGAAGAGGTGATCGGACAGGGCGGGCCGGGTGCTGGTCTTGGGCTGGCGGTGCGGACCGATGCGCTTCCGAACGAACGGTCGGATCGTTACGATGCAAATATTCGTCAGAGTGGGCTGACGGGTCTCCGCAAGCTGGCTTGTGTACCCGGATGATTCTGCTGATCGACAATTACGATTCGTTTACTTACAACCTGGTCCAACGGTTGGGGGAGATCGACGCTGGGCTGGATGTGCGTGTGTTTCGCAACGACCGGATCGACGTGGAGGCGGTCGAGCGTCTCAAGCCGAGTCATATCATCATCTCGCCGGGGCCGTGCACACCGCGAGAGGCTGGGGTTTCGAACGCAGTGATCGCAGCGTTTGCGCCGCGGGTGCCGGTGCTGGGGGTTTGCCTGGGTCATCAGTGCATTGGGCACACGTTTGGGGCGGAGGTGGTCCGGGCGGATCGGATCATGCACGGCAAAACGTCGTGGATTCACCACGACGGAGCCGGGGTCTACCGCGGGCTGCCCAATCCGTTTGAGGCGACGCGGTATCACAGTCTGGTGATCCGACCGGGCACGCTGCCGCCGGAATTCAAGGTGGTGGCCTGGACCGACGAGGGGGAGATCATGGGAATCCGCCACGAGAGCTGGCCGCTGGAGGGGGTGCAGTACCACCCCGAGAGCTTTTTGACCTCGTGTGGGATTGATCTGCTTCGGAATTTTGTGCGAATGGGATGAGGCTTCGGGGAGAAGAGGGGTCTGCCGGCAGTGGGGAGGTGGCTTCGGGATCAGCGCGTCGGCGGAGAGTGGGGTGGGGCTGAGGGAAACCGGCAGGGGTGCGGGAATTGATGGAGACGGTCCAATCCGCGAGGGAGGCGGTTTTGAAGGTGAGCCGGCGGCTGCCGGGGGAGGTGGTCGGGCTTGCCGATGGGTTGGGGCGGACCCTGGACGAGACGGTGCGGGCCGATCGCGACATGCCGCCCTTCGACAAGGCGCTGGTCGATGGGTACGCGGTACGGTCGAGCGACCTGGAGGTTGCGGGGCAAGTCGAGTTTGCTGTGGTGGATGAGATTGATGCAGGCCGGGTGCCGCGGGGGGAGCTTGGGCCGGGAGAGGCGGCCTTGGTGATGACCGGAGCGCCGCTGCCGCTGGGGGCGGACGCTGTTGTGATGCTGGAAGATGCGGAGCGAACCGGCAATCGGGTCCGCCTAGGTGGACCGGTTCGGCCGGGTCTGAATCGCCTGGAACGCGGCGTTGAGTATCGAGCCGGCGCGGAGCTGATGACGGCGGGAACGGTTTTGACGCCGCCCCGATTGGGGGTCCTGGCCGCGGTCGGCCAGGTGGCGGTTCGGGTGGTGCAGAGGCCCCGAGTCGCGGTCGTGACCACCGGCGATGAGCTGGTCGGCCCTGACCAGGTGCCCGGCCCAGGTCAAATCCGGGATTCGAACGGGGTGGTGCTCGGCTCGCTGGTGAGGCAACTGGGCAGCGAGCTAGTCGCCGTTGAGCGACTGCCGGATCAAGAGGACCGGCTCCGGGAGGGATTAGGTGCCCTCCTAGCAGGGCCAAGGGGTGAAACGGCTCACGGCGGGAGCGAGGCTGACGTCGTGCTGGTCAGCGGCGGGGTGTCGGCGGGGCGCCGCGACCTGGTACCGCGCGTGCTCGAGGAGCTCGGGGTTCAGCGCATCTTTCACAAGGTCAGGGTCAAGCCGGGCAAGCCGCTCTGGTTTGGGGTGGGGTCGGAGCGAGAGGGTCGGCCGCCGACGCTGGTCTTTGGGCTTCCGGGAAACCCGGTCAGCGGGATTGTTTCGGTCCTGCTCTTTGTGGCACCAGCGCTAGCGGTTCTGGCGGGGCGGCCGGGCTGGCGGCCAAGGACCGAGCTTCGAATCCTGGCGTCGCCCTACCGCCACCGTGGACCGCGGATCACGTATCATCCGGCAAGACGGTTGTCGGAGGGGCTGGTCGAGCCGCTGAAGTGGATGGGATCGGCGGACTTGCGGACGGTTTCCGAGGCGGATGGTTTTGTGGTGTTTGAGGCCGGGGACTGTGACTACGCTCCCGGGGCGGAGGTGTTGTTCGTGGCGTGGCCTTCGACGTGGGGTGCGGGGGAGGCGTAGTAACGGGCGAGGGGATGGAGGGGGCGGCTGGGGGTGCCGGGCCGCGTCAGTGTGCGCCTGGAGGGGGACAGGATCGTGAGTCTTGAGGTCGAGACGACGAAGCCAGGGCTGGGGGGTCGTCGCGCGCTGGTGGCGGGGCAGAGCGGTGAACGGAGCGGTGTCGGTTTCGCTCCGGGGCTGAAGGCGTTGGGTTGTGGGGCGTTGGCCGGGGCGATGCTGTATGCGTCGTTTCCGCCGGTCGGGGTGGCAGCGCTGGTTTGGGTGGCACTCGTGCCGCTGTTGGCACTGGTGGAGTGGGCAGGGTTGCCCTGGTGGGTGCGGTATGGGTCGGCGTGGGCGGGGGGATTGGTGTTCTGGGTGGGCTCGCTGGTCTGGATCTGGGAACTGCATCCTAGCGCGTGGTTGGGGTGGGTGGTGCTAGGGGTGTATCAATCGCTGTTCTGGCCGGTCTTTCTAGGAGCGGCCCGGGCGATTCGGCGTGTGTTTGTGCTGCCTCTGGTCGTCGCTGCGCCGGTGGCGTGGGTGGGCGTTGACTACATCCAGGCTCATTTGCTGAGTGGTTTTCCATGGTATTACCTGGCGCATGCGCAGTACGCGAATCTGCCGCTGATCCAGGTGGCCGATCTGGGGGGGGCCTGGGTGGTCACGGGGTTGATTGTGGTGGCTCAGGTCGGGGTGTTGCGTGGGCTGGAGGCGATTCGGGGGATCGGGTCGGGTTGGGGGGTGGTGGGGCGTCGGCTCCGGACGCCGGCGGTGGCGGCGGGACTGGTGGCCGCGAGCTTGGGTTATGGGTGGTGGCGGTTGGGGTCGGCGTCATTTGAGCCGGGGGCGCGGGTGGCGCTCTTGCAATCAAACTTGAAGCAGGAGCTGAAGCAGTCGTTGGACGCCGAGAAGATCCTGGAGATCTTCGCGGGCTTGATCACGGAGGCGCATCGGCGGGCCGAGGCGCGTGGCGAAGCGATTGACCTGTACGTCTGGCCGGAAACGTCGTTCCCGTATGGGTACGTGTGGATCGAACCGGGGCTGTCGGGGGAAGCGGGGGAGCGGGCGGCCCGGCAGCTCAACCCGACGTCGACCTTGGCGCAGTGGGTCGAGCGAGAGCGGTTTGTGCGGGAGCAATTAAGGACGTGGGTGGATGTGGTGGGCAGCCCGATGCTGGTCGGGACGCTCTTCTTCGAGCTGACGTCGCGCGGAGCGACGCGAACCAACGTGGCGTTGTGGCTGGAGCCGGGCCAGGAGAATCCGCGGATTTACCGGAAGCTGCATCTGGTGCCGTTTGGGGAATATATCCCGCTTTTGGATATTTTGCCCTGGATTCGACGGCTCGCGCCGTATGACGAGACGACGACGCCGCGGCTGGTTGCCGGGGATGGGCCGCGGTGGTTTGACTACCGGGGCATCCGGTACGCGCCGACGATTTGTTTTGAGGATACGCTGCCCCATCTGACGAGGCGGTTTTTTCGGGAAATGCCGGATGGGAAGGTGCCGGATGTGATCGTGGACCAGTCGAACGACGGCTGGTTTGACGGGACAGCGGAGCACGATCTGCATCTTGCCAGTGCGGTCTTTCGGTGTGTGGAACTGCGGGCACCGCTGGTGCGGGCGGTCAACATGGGGTATTCGGCCGCGATTGACGGCAACGGCCGGATCGTGGCGATCCAGCCGAAGCGGACCGAAGGCACTCTGGTCGCCCGGCTGCCGCTGGACGGCAGGTCGAGCCTGTACGCGGAAATTGGAGATTTGCTGGGGCAGGTTTGTCTGATTGGGGCAATTGTGGCGGTTAAAATTCGGCTTTTGTTGGCGTTTTGCGGTCGAAGCGGCCCTTACCTGCGAAACGTGGGATTGGGTTGCTTGCCGGGTCGCGGGACGTGATGTAAAGTTGCGTCGAGTTGGGTCGGCCTGGGAAGACGGGAGGGCGGCGACCGGGCTAGGGATGCTCCGGTTGTGGCGTCTCTTGTCGGTGAATCGGGCGGACCCTTAGGATAATGCCGGTGGGCGGCGAGGAAGGGAGTCTGGCGTCGGTACGGGTGGTCGTGGGGGCCGCAAGGTGCGGGGGCCGCGATCGCCGAGGCCGGAGAGGCCGTCGAACGTCTCGGAACTATAGCGCAGGGTGAGGCCATGACGTACGTCGGCAAGATCCTCGTGATCCTAATAATGGTCCTGTCGCTGGCGTTCTTGACGCTTTCGACCGTCGTCTTCACCACGGAGAAGAACTGGAAGGACGAGGTTGACAAGCTCAAGAATCAGTTGAGCGAGGTTCAGAAGAAGAACAATGCGTTGACGGAAGAGAAGGCCAAGCTGGAGAACGACCTGACCGTCACGCAGAAGGAGGCCGAGGGAGCGATTAAGAATCTCCGGGACGTGCTGACGCAAAAGGATGGCGAGCTCGCGCGATACACCGACGAGACGACCCAGCTCCGCAAGGCCGTGGAGACCGCGCAGGAAAATCTGAGAAGCGCGCAGCAGGATGCGGACGCGAAGGCGCGGGATCGCAACCTGGCGCTCGAACAGCTACGGGCGGTCCAGAACGAGGCCAATCAGTACAAGATCCAACAGACGGAGTTGAACGACCAGATCCGGATTCTGGAGCGGGAACTCGAGCAGGCCAAGTCGAACAACCGCTATCTGCGGGATCAATTGGTGACGGTTCAGAATGTGTTGAAGGCGAACAATCTGGAGGCTGACCCGGCGCGGTATCAGAAGCTCGCGTTGCCTCCGGAGGTCGAGGGCGAGGTGTTGCTGGCGGACGCGGTCAAGGGACGATTCCAGATCAGCATTGGGTCCGACGATGGTCTGGTATCCGGGCATGAGCTTTACGTCTATCGACTCGAGCCGCGACCCGAGTATCTCGGCAAGGTGAGGGTCTCGATCGTGGACTCCGATCGGGCGGTTGTGACGCTGATCGGAACAACTCCCCAAGGCAAGAAAATTCAGGAGGGGGACATTGTCTCCACCACGATCCGGCCGCGGGGCTAAGCCCGCCAAGCCGGCCAAGCCGGCCAAATCGGCCAAGGTTACCAAGCCATCCAAGCCGGCGCCGGCCAAGGCTCGGGGTGTTTATGTGCAGTCCCCGAAGAGCGACGTCTATGTGACGTTGCTGGGGATCAGCCTGGGTGCCTTGCTGCTGGCCTGCTTGCTGCTGTTCCTGGTCTATAGTCGCTACGACATGAAAATGGCCCCGTCGACCGCGTGGGTCGGAACGGCGATCAACCAGCGCGTTTGAGCGACGGGCTGGTTAGCATTCGAGGACCAAGGCCTGGTCGTCCTGCTGAGCGTGGGATGGCTGGGCCTTGTTGCGTGAAGCCGGGGCGGGGCAGTGAGCCGCGCGGGAGTGCTCTTCCGCGGTCTGGAAGAGCAGAGCCGCCCAGAGCAGGTAAGCGGAGATGGCGACGGCGGCATCGAGCAGGGGCGCGAGCGGGCGGATCCAGGCGGGGTGCGTCGGCACGACCTGGAGCGAACCGGCAGCCATGGCGAGGGTGGATCGCGAGCCACCGGCCGAGAGCAGGACGACGACGGCGGGCATGAGCAGGACGAGGTCGTAATGGCGATGGTAGGTAACGACGGCGGCGCAGGCCAGCGCCAGGGCGGTGGTGGTCGCGGAGCGGGCGTGGTTACACCGGCGGACCACGGTCAGGCTTAGCACCAGAAGGGCGAAGCTGGCCGCCAACGTGGCGTTCTGCGGCACGCCGACGCGGGCCTGGAGGCTGGGCAAGTCGAGGCTTCCGGCGGTGGACTGGCTTCGGGCGTTGGCGAAGAAGTCGGCGGTCAGATGCCAGGGGGTCTGGGACAACCAGACGGCTGCCAGGAGAAACAGACCCGCTTGGACGATCAGGGCCGCCAGCGCGGGGGTTCGTTGGCCACGGACGATCCAGACGAGCCAGAGCGGGGCCGTCATCGTCGGTTTGACCAGGGAGAGGCCCAGTAGGACGCCAGCTAGCCGGTCTCGGCCGGAAGCCAGGAGGGGAATGGTGGCGACGGCCAGGGCCGTCGGGATCAGGTGGAACTGGCCGAGCGCCAAACCGGCGCGGGTGGGCCGCGCGGCGGCGACCCAGCAGACCACGAGCATCGACGCCATCAGGCCGAGGCGATCGGGCCAGACCGTGCGGAGGACAAAGCCCAGGGCCAGCAAGGCCGCGAGATTGACCAGGAGCCAGACGACCGGTTCCAGCGGAGACGGGATCGGCCCGAGCAGCAACGCAAAGATCGGCAGGGCGGAGGGCGGATAGGTCAGGTCGGGATCCTGGTACGGATTGACCCGTTCAAGGAATAGCCGCACCTCCTCGACACGGCGAAGCAGGTCAGCGCTATCGACCAGGGCCTGGCTCATTCCCCAAGATAAGCTGGCGGCGGCAAGGGCGAAGGCCGAGGCGAGCAAAATCAGACGCGCGGCGGGGTGCCAACCATCCATGTTGCGTCACCAGCTTGATAGCGCGAGTCGCAGACTCCGTCGGACCGTCAGTTTAGGGGATCGCCAAAGATCCGAGAAGGGGGAGGGCGTCAATCGGTTTGTGCAGGGCCGCACGGACTGGGAGTCGAAGGGATCTTCGCTGAGAGCGGCGGGAGCGGTCGGGGCAGTGTACCAAGGCGGGTTCCGCCGAGCGGCGGGCCATGAAGGGACGGAGCAGAGGGGGGCGACTTCGGTTCAGAACGGGGGATGAACCGACTTGAGCGGAGGTGGGCGCGTGGGGGAATACCCAGACCCCTATAGCCTCAAAGGGTTGGGAAGCTCGGGGTGAGGGGGTTCAGCTATGCAGGGCGCGGCCCTCGACGGCCAGGGCGGCTTCCTTGACGGCCTCGGAGAGGGTGGGGTGGGCGTGGCAGATGCGAGCGATGTCTTCGCTGGTGCCGTGGAATTCGATGGCGGCGACGGCTTCGGCGATCAGGTCCGAGGCACGGGGGCCGAGAATGTGGACGCCGAGCAGGCGATCGGTCTGGGCATGAGCGATCACCTTGACCAGACCCTCGGTTTCGTCGAGGGCTTTGGCGCGGCCGTTGGCCAGGAAGGGGAATTTGCCGACCTTGTAAGGCAGATTTCGTTCCTGGGCCTGTTCTTCGGTGAGGCCGACGCTGGCCATTTCGGGCCAGGTGTAAATCACGCTGGGGATGGCCTGATAGTTCACGTGACCGGGTTTGCCTGCAAGGATCTCGGCGACGGCGACGCCTTCGTCTTCAGCTTTGTGGGCGAGCATCGGGCCAGCGATGATGTCGCCGATGGCGTAGATGCCGGGCACGTTGGTCCGGAACTGCTCATCGGTCTGAACCTTGCCGGTCTTTGGGTCGTGGGCAACGCCGACGGCGTCGAGTCCGAGGCCGTCGAGAAAGCCCTTGCGGCCGACACTGACGAGGACTTTGTCGCAGGGCAGGACGAGCGTCTCGCCGGATTTCTTTTCGGCGGTGATGTGGCCCTTGGGGCTTCCGAGCTGGAAGCCGGTGACTTTGGTTTCGAGGTGGAATTCGAGGCCGAGCTTCTGGAGGGATCGGAACAGAGCCTGGCCGATTTCGGCGTCAGCCATGGGGACGATGCGGGGCAGGAATTCGATGACGGTGACGCGGGAGCCGAGGCGTTTCCACACGGAGCCGAGTTCGAGGCCGATGTACCCGCCGCCGACGACCACTAGGTGTTCGGGGACGCGGTCAAAGGCCAGCGCTTCGGTCGAGCTGACGACCGTCTGACCGTCGAAGGGCAGGAAGGGCAGTTCGATGGGGACGCTGCCGGTGGCCAAGAGGATGGCCCGGGCGTGATGGATTTGCTCGGAGCCATCGCCGGAGGACACGGCGACCGAGGAGGGCGACGCGAGGCGGCCGAAGCCCTGGAGCCAGTCAATTTTGTTCTTCTTAAAAAGAAACTGGACACCGCCGGTGAGGCTGGCGACGACTTGTTCCTTACGGGCCATCATGGCGGCTAAGTCGAGGGAGATGGGGCCGGTCTGGATGCCGTGAGCGGCGAAGCGGGTCTGGGCCAGGTGGAACAGTTCGCTGGAGTCGAGCAGGGCCTTGCTGGGGATACAGCCGATGTTGAGGCAGGTTCCACCCAGCGCCGGACGTTTTTCGACGCAGGCGACCTTCATGCCAAGCTGGGAGGCACGAATCGCGGCGACGTAGCCGCCGGGTCCGCCGCCAATGACGATCAGGTCGTAGTGCATGGTCTCGGGCAGTGGGTTACGGTTGGGGGGCGTTCTGGGGAAGTGGGTGGAGGATGAATGGGCCCGGTCCGAGTCCGGGGGTTCGACTTCGACGTGGAGGGGGGTCAGACCTCGAGCAGGAGGCGTTCGGGGTTTTCGATGCACTCCTTGATGCGGACGAGGAAGGAGACGGCCTCGCGGCCATCGATCAGGCGATGGTCGTAGGAGAGGGCCAGATACATCATGGGTCGGATGACGATCTGGTCGTCGACGACGACGGGCCGCTTCTGGATGGCGTGCATGCCGAGGATGGCTGATTGGGGCGGGTTGAGGATGGGGGTTGAGAGGAGCGAGCCGAAGACGCCTCCGTTGGTGATGGTGAAGGTGCCGCCCTGGAGGTCGTCAACCGAGATGCTGTTTTCGCGGGCCTTGCGGGCGAACTCGGCGATCGTGCGCTCGATGGCGGCGAAGGAGAGGCGGTCGGCGTCGCGGAGGACGGGGACCATCAGGCCGCGGTCGGTCGAGACGGCGACGCCGATGTCGTAATACTGGGGAATGACGATTTCGGTGCCTTCGATGCGGCCGTTGACGGTGGGGAAGGCGCGGAGGGCTTCGATGGAGGCTTTGACGAAGAACGACATGAAACCGAGTCCGACGCCGTGTTTTTTCTGGAACGGCTCTTTGTAGCGGTTTCGGAGGTCGATGACGCGGGAGAGGTCGGCCTCGTTGAAGGTGGTGAGGATGGCGGCCGTTTGCTGGGCCTCGACCAGGCGGGCGGCGATTTTCTGGCGGATACCGGTCATGCGCTGGCGGGTGACCGACCGCGGGCCCGGTGAGGGGGCAGCCGGGGCGGGGGGCGGGGCGTGCTCGGGCTTAGGAGGCGTCGAGGACGTGGAGGGGGCGGTCGGAGAGGGAGCAGCCGCGCGATGGGCAGCGACATCCTCTTTGGTGATCAGACCGCCAGGGCCGGTGGGCCGGACTTGGGCTGGGTCGATGCCGGATTCGGCGGCGAGGCGACGGGCGGCAGGGCTCAGGGGAAGCTCGGCGGCCGAGGCGCCGTCTCCGGCTGAAGCGGAGGAGGCGGCCGGTGGCGGGGTGGGCCGGGACGGCGCCGAGGCTGCCGGGGCGGAGGGTTTGCCGGAGGGATCGAGTTCGCCGACGACGCTGCCGATGGGGACGGTGGTTCCTTCGACGGCGGTGATTTTGAGAATGCCGTCGGCGGGGGCGGGGACGACGTTGCTGGCCTTATCGGTTTCGAGTTCGAAGAGCGGCTCGCCGGCCTTGACGAACGAGCCTTCGGGCTTGAGCCAGCGGGCGAGGATGCCTTCGGTGATCGATTCCCCGACGCCGGGGACACGGATCGGGACGTTCGGCATGGGGCGACCTGGGGAGAAGCGTTCGGATGTCAGGCCCCGGCGGTAGGGCCGGTGCCGGCCAGAGATGGAACAACCATACCCCACGAGGGGGATCTCTGCGTAGCGGTGGGTGCAGCGGTGGCCGCACCGATCGCGGCGAAGAGAGCCTCAGACGAGGTGGGGGACGGCGGCGTCGATGGCGGCTTCGACGAGTTCGTGTTGTTCGCGTTCGTGGATGGCGTGGGAGCCCGTGGCGGGGCTGGCGCTGGCGCCGCGGCCGACGTACTGGATCTCTTCGCCGAGGAGATCGTGGAGCCGGGGGGCGACGAAGGTCCAGGCGCCCATGTTTTGGGATTCTTCCTGGGCCCAGACCCATTCGACGTCGTGGGGCTGATAGCGGGAGATGATCTGGCGAAGCTCGTCGGCCGGCCAGGGATAGAGCTGTTCGAGGCGGATCAGGGCGACTTCGGCATCCTTGCCGGCCTCGGCGCGGCGGCGGGCGAGGTCGTAATAGAGCTTGCCGGAGCAGAAGACGACACGGCGCACGGAGTCGACGGGAATGGTGTCGTCGAGGACGTCGTGGAAGTGCCCGTGGACAAACTGGTCGACCGGGGAGACCGCCTCCTTGAGACGGAGCAGGCTCTTGGGGGTCATGACGATCAGGGGCTTCCGGAAGGGACGACGGACCTGGCGGCGGAGCAGGTGGAAATATTGGGCTGGGGTGGAGGGGTAGACGACCTGGATGTTTTCCTCGGCGCAGAGCTGGAGGAAGCGTTCGAGGCGGGCGCTGGAGTGTTCGGGGCCCTGGCCCTCGTAGCCGTGGGGCAAGAGCATGACGATGCCGGAGGCGCGAGACCACTTACTCTCGGCCGAGGCGATAAACTGGTCGATGATGACCTGGGCGCCATTGGCGAAGTCGCCGAACTGGGCCTCCCACATGATGAGCATCGAAGGTTCGTCAAGCGAGTAACCGTAGTCGAAACCGAGAACGGCGGCTTCGGACAGGAGGCTGTCGTAGACGCAGAAGTGGGCCTGGCCCTCGGCGATGTGGTTCAACGGGGTGTAGCGTTCGCCGGTGATGGTGTCGACGAGCACAGCGTGGCGCTGGCTGAAGGTGCCGCGGCGGCTGTCCTGGCCGCTGAGGCGAAGCGGGGTGCCCTCGACCAAGAGTGAGCCGAAAGCAAGACCCTCGGCGAACGCCCAGTCGATGCCGCCAAGTTGTTCGATGATCCGGAGGCGGCCGTTGAGGATCCGATCCAGTTTGGGATTGCGATGGAAGCCGGGCGGGACCGAGGCCATGGCCTCCGTAACGCGGCGGAGCAGGTCGAGCGGGACGCCGGTCTCGACCGGTGTGAACGAATATGTGGAGGTGTAGCCGGCCCAGGCGTGCTGGAAGGGCTGGGGAGCAGGTCGAGGCTCGACGTGGGATTGGCGGACTTCGTCGTAAACGGCCTTCAGTTTCTCCTGGAAGGTTTCGGTGATGGTTTCGGCCTCGGCGGTCGTCAGGTCGCCGGTGAGGATCAGGTGTTCGGTATAAAGCTCGGTGATCGAGGGACGCTCGCGAATCTTGGCGTACATCAGCGGCTGGGTGAAGCCGGGCTCGTCGCCTTCGTTATGGCCGTGGCGGCGGAAGCAAACCATGTCGATGACAACGTCGCGGCCGAACGTCTGGCGGTAGTCGAGGGCCAGCTCGGCGACGTGCACGCAGGCCTCGGGGTCCTCGCCGTTGACGTGGAAGATCGGGGCGTCGACCATCTTGGCGACGTCGGTGCAGTAGCTGGTCGAGCGTGCGTCGATCGGGTTGGTGGTGAAGCCGATCTGGTTGTTGACGACGATGTGAACGGTGCCGCCGGTGCGGTAGCCGTGGAGCTGCGAGAGGTTGAGGGTTTCGGCGACGAGGCCTTGGCCGGCGAAGGCGGCGTCGCCGTGGATAAGCAGCGGGACGACGAGTTTGCGTTCGGTGTCGCCGCGGCGACGTTGTTTGGCGCGGGCGCGGCCCTCGACGACCGGGTTGACGGCTTCGAGGTGGCTCGGGTTGGGGGTGAGCGAGAGGTGGATGACGTGACCGTTGAGGCAGGTATGGTCGGAGGAGAAGCCGAGGTGGTATTTGACGTCGCCGTCGCCCTGAACGGTTTTGGGGAGATTGCCTTCGAATTCGTTGAAGATCAGGCCGTAGGGCTTGTTGAGAATGTTAGCGAGAACGTTGAGGCGGCCCCGATGGGGCATGCCCATCACGATCTCCTGGACCTTCCAAACACCGGCGCGTTCGACGAGGGTGTCGAGCAGGGGGATCAACATCTCGCCGCCTTCGAGCGAGAACCGCTTCTGGCCGACGTAGTGGTTGTGCAGGAAGGTTTCGAAGAGGGTGGTCGCGTAAAGTTTGAGCAGGATGCGGCGTTTGCGCTGGAGGTCGAAGGGGGGGGCGGTTGTGGATTGGCTCCATGCGTTCCTGGAGCCAGCGGCGGACCTTGCGGTCGGCGATGTGCATGTATTCGACGCCGACGGTTTCGCAGTAGGTTTTGCGGAGGTCGGCGATCAGTTGGCGGATGGTCGCCTGAGGCAAGTGTGGCAGTCCGGTTTCGACGACGAGGTCGAGGTCGGATTCAGATAGGCCGAATTCGGACAGTTCCAGGGCTTCGTGCTGGGTGCGGCGGGGAGTGAGGCGTAAGGGGTCGAGGAGAGCCAGGTAGTGGCCGATTTCGCGGTAGGCGTCGATCAGGCGGGGGATGCCCGGGTGGATGGTCGGTGAGGAGGAGGGTGGGGCAGAGGCGGGCGTGGGGGCGAGGCGTCCGTTGCGGGAAGCGCCGACCTCGAAGCCCTCGAAGAAGTGTTGCCAGGAAGGGTCGACGCTGGAGGGATCGTGTTTCCAGCGGTTGTAGTACTCGTCGATCAGATCAAGGTTCCATCGACTGCCGACCGTCGAGCCAGACATAAGAGGCGATCCTTACAAGCGCGCCCGCGCGGAGGGCGACGCGTGGGGTCGAGGACTGTTCAGGGGAGGATCGACACCCGGCGATCCTCCACCGATGCCGTGTCTTGGACCGATCTACGGCCGAACAGTCCCAATCGGACGCGCGTCCTGACTTCAGTATAGGAAGACGGGAGGAATTCTGGCATGGCCTGACCGGGAAAACCCCGACCGAGCCGACCGGGAGGGGGCCGCTGGGGTTTAGAAACGATCGATCCAACCGGCACAATGCATTTTATCGGCAAGGATCCGGTCGATCCGTGATTGTGGGGGCGGGATGGGGATCAGTGTGTGTTCGGATGTCCAGTATGCGAGAAGGTGGTGGGAGATGGTTTGGGGGGGAATGTTGAGGTTGGCGAGGAACTCGGCGTGGGACCGGCCGGCGCGGTAGGCGGGTTGGCGGGCCGGAATGGAGAGGTAGCGGGCAATGGCGTCGATCGGGAAGGTGCAGAGGAGGGTGAAGTGGACGAGGAGGTGGGATCGGAGCCGGCGCTGGGCACTGCCGGCGATTTTGCGGTTGTGGAGAGTCAGGTCGGCGTGGCCGAGGAGTTGGAGGGGTGAGACGAGGGGGCTGAGGGCGTCGGCGGCCGCCTGGAGTACGTGGCGTTGGGCGGAGGGGACGGAGGAGAGGCTGGGGTGGGCGGAAATGGGCAGGATGACCGCGACGCAGAGCGCGCCGGGGCCGATCAGGACGGTCCCGCCGCCGCTAGAGCGTCGGGCGATCGGGATGGAGTCGGCTTGGCAGGCGGGGATCAAGACGTCGTGGCGGAGTCGGCAGGAGGCGCCGAGGACGACGGCCAAAGACGGGTGTTGCCAGAAGCGGAGGGTGGGTGCGATCGCCTCGGCTTCAGCCTGTTCGAGCAGGGCTTCATCGAGAGCCAGGTTTTCATGGATGTCGGGCGAGGTGTGGTCGCAGAGGTAGACTGGGCCGGGGGGCAATAAGGGCATAAGGCGTCCGAGAGCATGACGAAACACGGCCCGGCGCCGCGCGGGTTTCTGTGCGGGCCGGGCCGACGGGTTGGAGCCGAAGGTTGACGGAGAAGCGGGCGGGCGGCTGACTACTCATCCTTACGGAACACGTCGTGGCAATCGGTGCAGCTACGCTGAACGGCTTTGTAGGCGTTTTTGGCGTCGGCCTGCTTGATGTCGGGCTTGGCGACGGCGGAGGCAAACTTCTCGGACTCCTTGATCATGGCGTCGGTCAGCTCTTCCCAGCGGGACTGGGGCTGCTTTTCCTTCTGGGCGGGTTCGGTGGCCTTGCGGGCTTCCTTGCCGAGTTCGATCAGATCCTGGGCGGCCTTGACGACGTCGTCCTTGCTTTTACGGAAGTTGGCCTCGGTGCGGACGCCCTTGAGGATCACGGCGTTGTTGGCCTGGACTTTTTCCATCAGCTCATGGAGCGGAGAATCGTCGGGTCGGGGGGAGGCCATAGCCGCATAGCCCAAGCCCATAACGAAGGTCGCCAAGCCGGCGATGAACAAGGCTCGCACCTTGGATGAGGTCATAAGGCAACTCCTGATGTGGGACACGCACTAAGGGTAGGAACGCATTGCGGAGGGAAGAGATCCGGGGCTTAAGGCGTGCCCGGGCAGCCGGCCGGATCGGGGATTGTCAGAGTAAGCGAGGCGGCGGCCGGCTTGCAAGCATTCGGCCCGGCCGGCCGCGTGTCGAGGCCGCCGATCGAGCGAGCCGGGCGGGATATCGGGTTGGGCAGAGAAGACGGCGGCGGATGGCTGACAGGCATCAAGAGCGGCCGATGCCCGGGATCGGGTAAACTGGAACGACTGGGCGGGCCAGGAACAACGATGGGAATGCGGTGGGGCCGTGGCTGGAACGGAAATGGCGCAACCGATCGATTATCGCGCGGCCGGCGTGGACCTGGACGTTTACGCGGAGACGATGCGGCGGCTGCCGCCGCTGATGCGGCGGACCTACACGCCGCGGGTTCTGGAATGGCCGGATGGCTTTGCCGGGTTGTTTCGTCTGAACGACAACATCGGGCTGTTGTCGCGGACGTATCGGGATCCAGTGTTGGTGTCGGCGACGGATGGGGTGGGGACGAAGCTCAAGGTGGCGATGGCGGTCGGACGGCATGAGACGGTCGGCATCGACCTGGTGGCGATGTCGGTCAACGATTGCTTGTGCGCGGGGGCCGAGCCGCTGTTTTTCCTCGATTACCTGGCGATGAGCCGAGACGATCCGGAGTTGACGGCAGCGATCGTGCAGGGAATCTCGGATGGATGCCGCGAGGCCGAGGTGGCGTTGCTGGGGGGAGAGACGGCGATCCTGCCCGACTTTTATGCGCCGGGTGAGTATGACCTGGCTGGATTTTGCGTGGGCGTCGTGGAGCGGAAGCGATGGCTATCGGGCCAAGAGATTCGGGCGGGCGACCGGGTGATCGGTCTGGCGTCGAGCGGTTTGCATTCGAATGGTTATAGCCTGGCGCGCAAGCTGGCGTTTGAGGTGGCGGGGCTGGAGCCGACGAGCCGAGTGGACGCCTTGGGGCGAACGGTGGCCGAGGAGTTTCTGGAACCGACGCGGATCTATACTCGAGCGCTCAAGGCGGTATATCGGCATTATCGGGTCAAACGGATCGTGCACGGCATCGCGCACATCACGGGCGGGGGACTGATCGAGAATCCGCCGCGAATCCTGCCGCGGGGACTGGCATTCCGGTTGACGCGGAGCTGGGAAGTGCCGCCGGTCTTTGAGTGGCTGCAAGGATTGAGCGGCCTGCCGGACGTCGAGATGTTCCGGGTCTTCAACATGGGGATTGGGCTGATTCTGGTAGTGGCCGAATATTACGCCGACGCGGTGGTGCGGACGCTCCGCAAGGAAGCCGAGGTGCCGGCCTGGGTGATCGGCGAGGTCGTGCCTGGGCGGCGCGGGGTCCGGTTCACAGATCGGGAGATCGACGTGGCTTACGACGACGCGTAGGCAGGGCGTCGGGATGAGCGTGCGAAGCCGCTGCGGTCGCGGTCACTGGAGGGCGACCTTGCCACCGTTGGCCTGAAAGCGGCTTAGGCCGTTTTGGAGGAAGGCGACAAAGGGGGCGACGTTGGGGTCGAAGGCTTGCTGGGCGAGCACGGAGCCGGAGGGGTCGAGGATGACGTAATACGGGCTGGTGCTCTGGTTGACGAGCCGGAGTTCGAGGTCGAGGTTGTCCTCGCCGAGGTCGAGGCGTTGGTCTTCGGTGAGGGTCGGGATGGGGACGAAGTCGGTATGGAGCCGGACTCGGATGAACTGACGCATCAGTTCCTCGACGGCCGGCGCAGGCATGACCTTGGCTTCCATGGTCCGGCAGTTGGCGCAGTTGACGCCGGTGAAGTCGATGAGGATCGGCCGCTGAGTCTTCTGGGCTTCCTCGAGGGCGGCATCATAGCTGTAGCCCCAGCTCAGGTCGCCGATCAGCTCGCGGTGCTGGCGGATAGCGAGTTGCGGGTCGGACGAGGTGGCCTCGACGGCGACCTCGAGGGTCGGAGAGCCGCCTCCACGATCGGCGGGAGAAGCGACCGGGGCGCTTGGGTCTTGATTCAATTGGGCGAAGACGGTGTTAAGGTCCCGTTTGACGTAGCCACGGATCCGGCCGGCGGAGTCGAACTCCTGGAGCGAGTCCTGGGGGAAGATCCCTGCAATGGAGCGATAAAGCTCGCTCTCGGGGGGATTGCCGAAGAGGGCGGGGGTCAGGTAGAGAGCCAGGGCGAGGAAGAGCGTGCCGCTGACCAAGCGGATGGGGCCGACTTTAGGGGTTTCGAGGTCGTGGTCGGTCCGAAACAGGCCGAGCAGGTACAGCCCGGCCACCAGGGCGCTGACGACCCAGATCGAGAGGACCACTTGGGCGTCGAGGATGGCCTCCGAGGCTTGACCGCCCCGGAAGCTGGTTTCGGCGGTGTTCAGGAACTTGAAGGCGGCGGCGATCTCGAGCAGGCCCCCGACGACCTTGACCGAGTTCATCCAGTCGCCGCTGCGCGGGACCGACTGTAGCAGCGAGGGAACCAGCGCGAGGACGAAAAACGGCAGAGCCAAAACGGTGGCGAAGGTCAGCAAGCCGAGGGTCGGGTAGAGGTAATGGCCGCGTGAGGCGAGGAACAGAAGCTGGCCAACGAGCGGGGCGGTGCAGGTGAAGGAGGTGATCGTCAGGGTGACGGCCATGAAGACGACGCCGATCAGCCCGCCCTTGGATTCGAGGGCGGCGGATTTGTTGAGCCAGGCCGAAGGGAGGCGGAATTCAAAGAGGCCGAGGAGGCTGAGACCCATGGCGATGAAGGCCAGGCCGAAGAGAAGGTTGAGCCAGGCGTTGTTGCCCAGGGCCGTGGTGGAGGCGGCGCCGAAAACGATGGAGAAGAACAGGCCGATGCCGGTGAAGATGCCGATAATGGCCAGACAGTAGGTCAGGGCCAGGCCGATCGGGCGGCCGCCGCTTGACTGGCTGCGTTTGAGGAAGAAGTTGACGGTGATCGGGACCATCGGCCAGACGCAAGGCATCAACAGCGCGAGCAGGCCGTTGAGGGCGGCGAAGAGGAGGAAGGGGACCAGACCCTCGCGGATTTTTGACTCGGCCTGACTGGATTCGGACGTCGCCGGGGCGGTAGAGGCGGAGGAGGCCTCGGGTGCGGAGATCGCGGCCGGCGGATCCTGGAGGGCAACGGTCAGCGCGGCGAGGACGGCCTCGGGGCGAAAGGGGCGGCCCGTCCGGGCCGCGCCGCCTCCCGCGGCGTTGGGGGCGAGGATCTCGAGGGTCGCCTCGGGCAAGGTGGCGTAGGTGGGCGGTTTGCAGGCCGTCTCGTCGCAAATCTGGAAGTAAATCTGTGCTTTGATGGAGCGGCGGCCAGGTTGGGCGTCGGCGGGTACTTTGAGCGTGGTGCTCCAGGTGACTTGTTCTTCGTGGAATTCGACGACGTCGAGGTCAGGGAAGGCCGGTTCTTTTTTGCGGAGAGGGGGGGAGTCGGGGGTCCAGGTATTGGATGGCACGAGTCCGGCGGGGTCGAAGAGGTCGAATTGAGTGGCGCGGGGGCCTTCGACGGGCTGGGTGGGGGCGTGTGCGTAAATATGCCAGGGGGGCGCAACCTTGACAGTGACCGACAGAGTGACGGTGTCACCGGGTTTGGCGGTGGCCGGTTCGATGCGGGTCTGGTAGGTGACCTCAGGGGGTTTGACGCGGGAGTCGCGGCGCTTGGGCTTCGGCTCCTGCGCGGGGCAGGCCACGGCCAGTGCGAGCAGGGCGATCAGGGTGGCTGGACCGGTGAAGCGGGGAGTGGCTGGCAGGGCGGCAGGCATGGATCGGCACGCTCCCATCACGAGTGACGGCGTCGGAACCCGGTCGGCGGGGCGCGTTCAGCCGAGCGAGTCGTGATCCGGAGTTTGAACAACCAGACTCGTTTTATCCTAGCCCTCGGGTTCGAGGGGGACAATCGGACGGGCGGGCGGGTCGGTCGGGATTGACCGCCGGCGGGGTCGGACCTAGAGTCCGGACCGCTTGGGTCCGGTCGGGGCCGAAGCCGGCGCGAACGGGGGGTTGGCAGTGACTCGGAGCGGGGTATTTCGGTGGCTGGGGCCCCATTTGGCGGCCTGGTTGATCGTCGTGATGGTCGGAGTGGGTGTCGCAGGGGCGGTGGTGTGGCGGTGGGAGGAGTGGGCCTGGGATCATTTCGACGTGGTGAAGCCGGGGGTTCTGTATCGGAGCGGCCAACTGACCGGCGCGCAACTGGAAGCGGCCGTGGGGCGGTTTGGGATCAAGACAATTGTCAATTTTCTGCGGTCGGGGGCGGAGGTGGAGCGGGAGCGGGAGCTGGCGCGGCGGCTGGGAGTGGATTTCCTGCATCTGCCGATGCCGGGGGATGGGTTTGGGCGGGAGGAGCAGTTTCGGGCGGCCCTGGAGGCAGTGGACGACCCGGAGCGGCGGCCGGTGCTGGTGCATTGTGCCCGGGGGACGTGTCGGACCGGGGCGGCGGTCGCGTTGTATCGGTATGAGCGCGATGGCTGGACGGTGGAGGACGTGGCTTCGGAGATGCGGCGGCAGACGTACCGGCAGGGGTGGCTGGCCGGCTACGTCTACCAAATGGTGAAGGACCGGCCGTTTGCCGAGCTCTATGAGCCGCAAGCGGTTCTGGACCGAAATCGGATCCGGGCGGAGAGTCAGGATGGCGAGTGAGGTTCGGGCGCGCGAGGCCGCTTCGGGGGCGCAGTGGCGGCGCGATCGGCTGGGGTTGCGGACCCAGGGCCGGTTGCGCGATCCGTTGGCGATTGGGATTGGGATTGGGATCTTGGTGCTGGGGTGGACGTCGTGGGTGGGCTTGGGGCTGGATCTGGGCGACGGCGATAGTCGCCTGGCGCTGGCAGCGGCCGAAGGGCTGGCGGCGTTGGGCAAGGTAATGGGCGGTTGGGATCCGACGGTGCGGGTCGGGCCGCTGGGGGCTTCGGCGGCGGTCGTGGGGCTGGTCGGGTGGGAGGGTGCGGGGTGGCCAGGTGTGGTCTGGCTGCCGCGGCTGGTGGCGATGGTGGTGCTGGCGTTAGGAGTAGGGTGCGGGGTGGGACGGGTTTTTGGGAAGGGGATGGGCTGGGCGGTGGGTTGGGGGTTGCTGGGTTGTCTGGGTGGGGTGAGTCGAAGCCCGGAGCTGGGTCTGGACGTGGGGACGGCCATGGCGCTGGGCTTGTTTACTGATCAGTTGCTGCGGAGTGGGTCGGGGTGGGCTGCGGGGTTGTGGCTGGCGGTGGGGTTTGTTTGGGGTGGATTGCCGGTGGTGGTGTTGGGACTGGTCTGGGTGGTGCTACTGGGCCGTAAGGGGGCATATCTCAGCGGGGCGCTGGTCGTCCCCTCGTTGCTGGCGTTGGGGTTGTGGAGCGGCTGGGCGCTGGCGACGGTACCAGGTCAGGCGTGGGCGGTCGCGCTGTTGGCGCCATTGCGGGAACCGATGGGCTGGTGGACGGTCGTGGCGGCGTTGGGGCTTGGGTTGCCGTGGTCGCCGCTGGCGGTGTTGGCGGCTGGGCAGCGGGCCGGGGGTGCTTGGAGTGAGGGGCAGAGGCAGCTTGTGGCAGGTTGGGCTCAGGCGGCGGGCGTTGCGGCGCTGGGGGGGACGCTGCTGCCGGGTTTTGCCGTGGCGGGCACGTCGTGGCTATGGGTGGCGCTGGTGGTTCTGGGTGTAGTGGGGGTGGGGAAAGGATTGGGGCAATGGGGGAAGGTTGGAGCGTGGGCGCGGTGGCTGGGGGCGGGATTGTGTCTGGTGTGGGTGGTGGGAGCGTTGCCGGTGATGGTGGTTCTGGCGGTGCGGGTGGCGTATTACCGGGAACTGGCGCTCCTGGTGGCGGGTCTGGCGACGGTGGGGATGGCGTATGCGGCGGTGGGTGCGTGGACTCGGCGATCGGCGTGGGTGGCCGCTGGATTGGCGGGGGTGAGTTTGGGGATCGTGCTGGCGTATGCGGGGATTTATGCGCCGGAGCGGGCGTATCGGTTGGGGCAGGGGCCGTGGGGACGGGCGATTGGACAGTGGGTGCCGCCTCGGGAGACGGTGTATGTGTTTCACGACGAGCGGCCGGCGTTGATGGCGGCGTTGGGTCGGCGGGTGCGGCGGTTGGTGGCCCCGGCCTGGCTGGAGTATCTGGATGCGCCGGGGCCGCACTATGTATTGCTGCTGGCGGCGGAGGCGGAGCACTGGCCGGAGTCGGCGCCCGCGATTGAGCGGATTCGCGCGTTTGAGGATGGTCGGGGCACGGTGCGGGTGTTGGCGCGGACGGTAGGGGAGAATCGATCGGCAGCGGAGCCCTGAACGGAGCGAGGGGGTGGCTCAGGGGTCCGCCGGAGTGGGCGGATCGGGTGGGTTTGGGGGCTGGGTCTGCGAACGGCTGGCTTTTTCGACGAGGCCGCTGGTACCGAAGCGGCGGATGAGCTCGGCCTCGACATCGGCCCAAGCGATATCGCGGGAGGCGAGCAGGACGAGCAGGTGGAACGTCAGGTCGGCGGCCTCGTGGATGAGGTGGTGGCGGCCGGCGGGGTCAGGCTCGACGGCGGCGGCTACGGTTTCGTTGGCTTCTTCAGAGATTTTGGCCGCGATGGCGGGGACGCCGCCATCGAGCAGGCGGCGGACGTAGGAACTGCTGCCCGGGGGCAGAGCGCGGCGGGCGGCGATGATTGCTTCGAGGCGGGCGAGGATGGACTCGGGCGGAGTGGCGTTCATGAGCGTATCAGATCCGTCGAGACGGGTTTCAATGCGATTAGGATGATGGAGGCCGGTCGAAAGGGAACGCAAGGGGCTGAGGACGAGCGGAGATGAGCGGCGGCGAGGCCGAACAGGCTGGCGGTGTTGAACGGGAGTTTGGAGTTCCGATCCCCGGGGTGATTCGGCCCCGGGATCAGTGGACGCGGACCGGGATCAAGCGGCTGCCACCGCCGGGTCCGCTGGACTGGCGAGCGATTTACGGGCGCGAAGCCCCGGTGGTGGTCGAGCTGGGGTGTGGGAATGGACGGTACTTGCTCCAGAGCGCGATCGAGCGGCCCGAGCTCGACCATTTGGGGGTCGATGTGTTGCCGGTCGTGATCCGGTATGCCACGCGGCGGGCCAATCAGCGAGGGTTGACGAATGTGCGGTTTGCGGTGAAGGACGCAGAGAGCTTCGTCCGGGATTATTTGGGGCCGGAGTCGGTCTGGGAAGTTCATGTGTATCATCCGCAGCCGTACCATGATCGTCGGCAGTGGCGGCGGCGGCTGATTGGTCCGGAGTTTCTGAGGCAGGTGCATCGGGTGTTGGCGCCTGGTGGGCGGTTCGTGGTGCAGACCGACGAGCCGGCGTATTGGGCGTACATCTGCCGGGTTGCGCCGGTGTTTTTTGAATTTGAGGAGCAGGTGGGGCCGTGGCCGGATGCGCCGGAGGGGCGGACGCGGCGGGAGATCGTCGCTCGACTGCGTGGGTTGTGGATTGGACGGGGGATCGGGCGCAGGCGCGAGCAGGTGGACTGGGACGCGGCGGGGCGGCTGCCGCCGCCGGATTTTGAGACGACGCGGGCTGCGGCCGAGCTGGATCGGATCGACGAGCGACCGCTTGGGGGCCGGGAGGGCGGCCCGCGGGCGGCGCGGCGGTCGAGCCTTAGTCGGGGGTCGAGAGGCCGAGGTCGATGGGGGCGTCGGGGGGGAGGATGAGCTTGCGTCGGAGGGAGCGAAGGATGTCGGTGAGGGTTTCGAGGTAGAGGCGGCGGCGTGTGAGGGACGGTTGGGGCTGGTAGGAGGCGAGCACGGCGCGGAAGCGGGCGGCTCGGGCCTGGGCCTCAGCGAGGCGGTCGGCGGCGCGAGCGCGCGCGGAGTCGAGCTGAGCGGCGGCGCGGGCCTGGGCGTCGGCGAGGCGGCGCTCGGCCTCGATTTCGGCCTCGCGCACGCGGCGCTGGCGGTCGGTGCTTGCGGCCTGGGCGGCGGCGAAGTCGGCGGCGACTTCGGGGGGTGGGCGCAGGGTTTCGAGCTGAACGGAGAGGATTTCGAGGCCGAGGGCGAATCGGTCGGCGTCGGAGGCCAGGCGGTTTCGGAGCGCCGCTTCGGCGGCGGAGCGGCCGTCGCGGAGCAGGATTTCGGCGGGGAAGCCGGCCAGAGCGGCGACTAGGGCGGATTCGGCCAGTCGCGACAGGGCGCGGTCCGGGTCGGAGCTGGTCAGGAGGAAAGCGAAGGGGTCGCGGATGCGGTATTGGACGGCGGCGCGGGCGACGAGGAGGTTGTGGTCGGCGGTGAGGAATTCGCCGAGGTCGCCCATCGACTCGCCGGCATCAACGAGGGGGCCGACGGCCAGGCGGCGGATCTGATCGAGACGGAGACGGTCGCGCTGCTCGAACGGGGCGGGCCAGCCGAGATGCAGGCCGGGACCCCAAGCCGGGGTGAGGGGCTGGCCGAGGCGGCGGACGACGACCACCTCGCCGGGCGGGACAGCGCAGAGCGCGGTGGCCAACCAGGCGACGAGTAAGGCAACGACGGCGAGCGAAACGAGCAGTCGCAGGAGGTTCATGGGGTCGTGCGAGACGCGGGGGGGGAGAGCCTGGCAGCGCGATCCGCCTCGGAGGCCGGCGGAGGCGGCGGGGCGTCGGGCCCTTCCCGGAGGAGGCGGAACAGGGGGCTGGAAGTGGAAAGGACGAGCGTGGCCTGGCCGTTGAGCAGGGAGCGGTAGGTTTCAAGGGTCTGGAGGAAGGAGTAGAGGTCAGGGTTTTCGGCGTGGGCGGAGTTGAGCAACGCGAGGGCTTCGGCTTCGGCGGCGGCTTCGATCTGGCGGGCCTGGGCCTCGGCCTGGGCGAGCGTGATGCGGCGGTCGCGCTCGGCGTGGCTAACGCGGGACTGGTACTCGGCCTCGGCGGCGGCGCGGATCGACTCGGCGGCCTGGCGGCGTTCGCTGCGGATCAGTTCAAAGATGGCGGGGCGGACTTCGAGCGGATAGCTGATCCGGCGCAGGCCGAGGTCGACCAGTTCGACGCCAAGCTCGGCGGTGGCGGCGCGGTTCAGTTCGTCGAGGATCGAGGGAAGCTGGTCGGAGAGAGGATCGATCGGTGCATCGTCCGGGGTGAGGCTGGGGGTCGCAAAGGGAGTTTGGGCCACGGCGGCGGCCAGGGCGGCGGCGAGCCGTTCGTCGAGGCGGGCCTCGGCGGCTTGAAGGGTGCCAGCGGCGCGCAGGAAGCGGGTGGGGTCGATGACCCTCCAGGCGAAGAACGGCCAGATTTCGAGGTCCTTCTTGTCGGCGCTGAGCAGCTCGCGGGGGGCGGAGTCGGCGAACTGGATGCGACGGTCGACGCGGAGGACGGACTGCCAGGGAGCGATCCAGTGGGGTCCGGCCTCGGCGGGGTCGTCGCCGAGGACCTGGAGCGGGCGGCCGAATTCGGTGACGAGGGCGAATTGGGTGGCATCGACGATCGTCAGGCAGCGTCCGGCCAGGCCGGCCAGAATTGCCAACACGGTGAGGAAGAGTACGGGGCGAAGCCAGGGTTGGCGGGTCATGGGGAGGGATCTCGGCCGGGGATCAGGGTGCGCCACCAGTCGGCGGGATTGCGGCGCAGGTCGGGCAGGAGAAGAGTTTGAGTCGGGCGGTTGGGATCCTGGTCGAGGATGAGCTTGGATTTGCTGGCCCAGGCCGGGAGGAGGGAGGCGTAATAGTGCTCAGCGCGGCCGAGGCCGCTGGGGTCGTCGAGGGCGGGTCGAAGGGTCTGAAAGGCCTGGGCCTGGGCCTGGGCGGCCAGCGTAGCGGCCTGGGCGTTGGCCTCGGCGGTGCGGAGGCGAGAGTCGGACTCGCGCTGGGACTGCGCGGCCAGGATGATTGAACGGGTGGTGGCGATGTTGCGGCGGGAGTGGCGCTCGGTCGAGGCGCGGGAGACGTCGCGGTAAGCGTCGAGGACAGGCCGAGGCGGCCGGAGCTCGACCAGGCGCAGACCGAGGACGTCGAAGGCCAGGCCGAGCGACTGCGAACGTCGGCGGAGGCGATCCAACGCGGCCTGTTCCAACGAGCGGCGACCAGACGTCAGTAGCTCCTCGAGCGGCCGGCGGGCGGTTTCCCAACGCAGGGCCTCTTCGGCGAGGGCCTGGAGCGTCGGGTCGGGTCGGGCCACGCGGAAAGCGTGGTGAAGAAGTTGGGCGGGGTCGTCGGGTAAGCGGTACTCGACGACGGCGCGGAGTTCGGCGAGCTGGCGATCAGCCGTCAGGAGCAAGAGGGCCGATTGGTCCTGGGCGAGCGCCGGAGCTGCGTCCTGGAGACCGAGGGCGAGGCTCCGAACCTCGGCGGGACGGAGGCGGCGGAGGGTTTCGATCGGAAACGGCCAACGGAGGTGGAGACCTGGGCCGAGCAAAGCCACAGGACGTCCGAGGCGGGAAACGATGGCCTGCTCCCCGAGAGGAACCGTCTGAATGGCCGAACCGAATGTCAGAACGACCAAGGCCAGAGCGGCCAGCGGAAGGGCAAGCCGAAGCGGAGGTTTGGAGACGGCCAGCGCGGGAACGGCGGCATCGAGGCGGTGAGCCAGGGAGGGGATTCGGGAGAGCCAGGACAGCGGGGGCAGCGCGCCGCCCGGCTCGAAGCCGAGCAGACGGACGGCGTTGAGCAAGACCAGCAGAGAGCCGAGCTGGTGGAGAATGGCGGCGGGGACGGGACCGAGCCAGCCCGCGATGGCGGCGAGCATGGCGACGGCATTCAGCCCGAAGGCGAAGCCAAGGATATTGATCTGGATGATGCGGAGGGTGGCGCGGGCGATGCGGACCAGGTCGGGTAGGGGGCTGAGGGGTGATCCGAGCAGGACGATATCGCCGGCTTCGGCGGCGAGGTCCGAGCCGGTGCGACCGACGGCGATGCCGACATCGGCGCGGGCCAAGGCGGGGGCGTCGTTGATGCCGTCGCCGATCAGGGCGACCCGGCGGCCCTCGGCTTGGCGTTGCGCGACCCAGTCGGCCTTTTCGGTGGGAAGCAGCTCGGCGTGGACTTCGGCGATGTGGACGCGTTGGGCGGCGATGCGGGCAGGAGCCGGGCGGTCGCCGGTGAGGATGGCCAGTCGGGAGAAGCCGAGGTGCTTCAGCTCGTGGATAACGTCGTGGGCCTCAGGGCGGACTGGGTCGTGGAGTCCGAGCAAGCCGATAAGTTGGCCGTCGAGGGCGAGCAGGACGGGGGTTTCGCCGCGGTCTTCGAGGCGGGCGAGGCAGTCGTGGGCGGATGAGTCGATGGGGATGCCCAACGATTCAAGGAATCGGCGGCTGCCAAGGGCTACGGAGCTGGGCCTGTCGGGCCGGAGGTGGACGAGGGCTGTGAGCCCGAGGCCGGCCGAGGTGGTCAGGTCGGCGACCGGCAGGGGATTCAAAGCGCGTGAGGCGGCGGCCTCGGTGATGGCCTGGGCGACGGGGGTGGCGGCTTTGGAGTTCGAGGCTGGCGGCCAGGGCTAGCAGCTCGGCCTCGGAGAGCTGGCCTAGGCCGATGATGGAGCCGAGGCGGGGTCGGCCGGTGGTCAGTGAGCCGGTTTTGTCGAAGGCGAAGGTGTCGCAGCGGGCCAGGCGTTCGATGGCGCGGCCGCCCTTGACGATCACGCCGTGGCGCGCGAGCCAGGCGAGGCAGGCGAGGATAGCCGCGGGGGTTGCCAGGACCAGCGCGCAGGGGCAGGCGACGACCAAGACGCTGACGGCGCGGCGTCCCGTGTCGGGCCAGCCGAAGGCCCAGCCGAGCAAGAGGGTCAGCAGCGCGGCGACTTGTACGACGGGGAGAAACCAGCGGGCGTAGGTGTCGGCGGTGCGTTGGATCGGGGCCTTGCGGGCGGCGGCCTGTTCGACGAGCTGGGCGACCTGGCCGAGCGTCGAGTGGGCACCGATGCGTTCGGCGCGGCATTCGAGGGTACCGAACTGGTTGAGGGTGCCGGCGTAGACCGGGTCGTCCGGGCCGACGTCGGCGGGGATGGGTTCGCCAGTGAGCGAGGATTGGTCGACGGTGGAGCGGCCGGACAGGACCGTACCATCGACGGGGATTCGCTCGCCGGCGGCGATCTGGACGAGGTCGCCGGGTTGGACCTGATCGATCGGCAGTTCGATCCAAAGAGAGTCGCGGCGAACGCGGGCGGTGCGGGGTACCGAGTCGAAGAGGCGTCCGATGGCGCGGTAAGCGCGTTGGGCAGTGAGGGCCTCGAGGACTTCGCCCAGCGCCGAGATCAGCACGACTTCGGCGACGACAATCGGTTCCCGCAGGATGAGGGAGGCGATGGCGGCCTGAGCCAGGGCCAGGTTGACCCCGACGCGGCCAGCGAGCAATTCTTCGAGGACCTGGTAGGTGACGTGGAGCGATCCCACGACCGCCGCGACCCAGGCCGGCGCCAGCCACGCCGGGCGCGGGGCGTCGGCAGGCCAGAGTAGGCCCAGCAGCAGCTCGGCCCCAAGCAGAACGGCTAGCAGGACCGTTAGGGCGATCGGGCCGGGGCGGCCTGGCGTGCGGAGATCGTCGATCTGGTGCTCGCGGTGCATCGCAACGCCGGCTGGGGCGGGCCGTGGGATTGGGTCTTTACGGTTAATGGTGAGACCGTAAGGGGCGCGACCGCGAGAGTCAATCGCGTGAGTGGGCCGAAACAGAGCCGGCGCGGGTTGAGTCCGTGGACGACAATGGCCGCCGCCAAGAGGGGGCAACCGGCGCTCGTGGACTAGCAGGTGGACTCGGGTGAGCGGGTCGAACCTTGGTCGGAGGGAGTCGGCTCGGTGACGACGCGGGTGTCGGAGCTGGAGTTGAGCCAATCGGTCAGGAGTTTGGGGTCGATCTGGTCGTCGACGGCGGAGAAGTAGCGGCGTGAGGGAGACGGGCGCGTGAGTTGGCGGAGGAAGAGTAACCAGCGGACCAGGCCGTAGAGGGCGAGGACCGCCAGCAAGGGGGCCCACCAGGGGAGGCTGGGGAGGGTGGCCGGCTCGGAGGCCGTGGGTTCGGGATCGACGAAGCGGAGGCGTCCGATCAGCAGGGGCGCAAAGCGGGTTGTGTCGCCGGCGACGTAGGCCATGAGCTTGAAGAAATAGCCGTCGAAGGAGATGTAGGCCCGAAGATCGTCGCCCACCGGCAGATTGGGCGGGGCGTTTTCAAAGACGAGGATCCAGGGGTAATCCTGGCTGTCCGGTGTGATGGTCCACCCTTCGTAGAAACGGCCGTCGGGGAAGAGCTGGGAGTCGATCGGGTGCTGCTCGAGGAGGCGGAGCAGGGTGCCTTCGACGCGGATGGGGAGGCCGCGGTATCGTGCAGGGTTGGTGACGAGTTGGCTGAAGAGGACATCGCGGCGTGCGGCCCGAGCCAGGGCTTCGGGCGGGGTCTGGCGGACCCGCTCCAGGAGCAAGAGGTAGCCGGGGTTTTCGCGGGGGTTGAGCGGTTGGCGGTCGATGACGCCGGAAAGTTCGAAGGAGTCGTCCGGGGGAGGCAGCGGGGTGCGTTGGGCGACCGGGACGGGACGAGCGGGTTGGCGGGAGGGCTGCTGGGAGAGAATTCGGTAGACCAGGGCGGAGCCGACGACAAGCAATCCGATCAGGAATATGAGGCGGGGCAGCTCGGAACCGCGAAAAAAACCGTTGCTACGGGGGGGCATGGTCACAGCGCCGGTTCGGATTCGAGCGGAGCGAAGCTGAGTTTGGTGAGGTTGACGTCTTTGCCCGCGAAGACGTCGACGACCTTCATGAGGGCGTCCCAGGAGAGTCGGGGGTCGGCCTGGATGATCGCCTGGTCGAAGGGAAGGGTTTTGTCAGAGACGATTTCGACGAGGCGGGCTTTGAGTTGTTCGAGGGTAGCGTACTCGTTTTCGCCGACAGTGATGTGGCCGATCTGGCCGTCGGGGGCAGCGAAAATACTGGTGGTCAGAGTGCGCAGGGCCGCGGGCAGCTCGGCGGGTTGGGACTGGTCGGCGGCGGGGGCTTCGGCGTCGAGGCTGACGGCGGGCGCGGCGGGCAGGAGGTTCATGGAAAACTGGCCTTCGACCGGTGCGGGCTGGTAGGTCAGGATGAAGAAGGTGAGCAACTGGAACGCCATGTCGAGCATCGGAGTGATCTGGATTTCGACTTCGTGCTGTTTGGAGCGGCGCATGGCGGGGGTCACCCTTCGGCATTCATGGCTTTGAGCGCAAAGCGTGTGAAGCCGTTGGCCTGACAGGCCTGGATGTAGCGGTAGATTTGCGAGAAGGGAACGGAGCGGTCGGCGCGGAGGATGATGATGGTGGGTAGGGGGTCGCCGGCGGCGAGTTCCTTCCCGCCGACCTTGAGGTTGAGGCGGGCCAACTCGGCCTGGTCGCGGATTTTTTTGATGGCGGACTCGACGTCGAGGACCTGTCCGGACCAGAGCAGGCGACCATCGGCGTCGATGTTGAGGATCAGGCGGTCCTGGTCGACTACCGAGCCTTCGACGGGCATAGCCGAGCCAGCCACCGGCAACCGCACGCGCTGATCGAAGTCGGCGCCGCTGATTTTGAAGACGAGCATGAAGAAGGTGATGAGCTGGAAGACGACGTCGAGCAGGGGCGTCAGATTCGGCTCGGCCCGGATTTCGTTGGTGACGCTGCCGGCCATAGTTGCAAGGTTTTGAAACCGGAGAGGAGAGGGAGAAGTTCAGGGTTTGGCGGCGGCAGTGGTGGTGGCCGCCGGTTGAGGTTGTTTGGCGGCGGTCCAGATGGCGTTAATCGTGCGGTCGGCGACCTTGGTGGCTTCCATGGCCATCTGTGCGATGCGGTTGCGGAAGAAGGCGAAGAAGAAGATGGCGGGAACGGACAGGGAGACGCCTTCGAGCGTGATAAACAGAGCGGTCGCGATGCCGCCGGCCACCTGATCGGCGCGGGGCTGGCGGCCGCCGGCCGTGGCGATTTCCTGGAAGCTATGGATCATGCCCCAGATGGTTCCGACCAGGCCGATCATGGGGCCGAGGGTGCCGATCGTGGCCAAGTAGCTGATTCGGGACTCGAGGGTGACGACGGTCTCTTCGGCGGCGACGTTCATGGCTTCCTTGGCTTCAGAGCGGCCGTACTGAAGGTTGGCGATGCCGGTCCGGATCAGTCGGGCGACGAAGCTGTTATCGTCGCGGCAGGCCTCGTAGGCCTCCTGGATGCGCTTTTCCCGGATCGCGGCCTCGACCTTTTCGATCAGGGCTGGAGGGACGGCCTCTTCGATGCGGAACTCCATGAAAAAGCGGATGACTTGAGCGAAGAAGTAGACGGACAAACCGAGCAGGAGCAGACCAATGAAAGCGGCGAGGGGGTCGGAGTGGGCCTTGAGGAGGTATTGGAGCATCGAGATTTTGGGCGCCGCGGTGGTCGCTTCGGGGAGCGGGGCGGGCTCAGCGGCCTCGCCATCCTGGGCGTAGGTGGTGGCGGCGAAGAGCCAGAGGACCCAGACGGCGGCGAGCAGGAGAGCGACGCGCCGCGGACGGCTGGCGTGGCGCGGGTCCAGGTCGAACGAGCTCATCGGCGGACGGCTCCGGAGCGGGGGCGGCGACAGGGGCGTGACGGGATCGAGTGACGGACGTTCGCGATCTCGATGACTAAACTTTCGGCTCTGAAAGCTGCGCTGTCAATTGCCGGCTCGTGAGGGCGTGTTGGGGGAACAGGGCGGGATGGCCGAGTCCGGCGGAGCGGTGGCCGATCAATTGGCGCGGACGGGGGTGGAGCCAGCGGGGGGGAGGGGGAGATGGCGGAGCAAACCACCGCTTTCGGCGGTGGCGGGGATGAGCGTGTCGGTGGGGGTGGGGAAGAGGGTTTTCCAGAGGCCGCGGACGCTGGCGGCGGCCGGCGGAGCAAGCAGCAGGGGGGACGAGCCGTTGGAGGCCAGGGCGACAGTGTTGGGCGTGGGCGCGGCCGAAACGCTGCCCAGCAGGCGGAGTTGGCCGTTGTGGTCAAGCTCGAAGTCGAGGCCGAGGCGGGCATAGGGGACGGAGTCGGCATCGAGGTCGATGGCGTCGGTCGGGCGGAACTGGAGATGAGTGATCAAGGCTTGGAGCAGAGAACCGCTGATTGAGCCGTCGCGGGCTTCGAGGCGTCCGCGGGCGGTGGTCCAGCCGAAGCCCTGGCCGCGGGGGAGGCTCGCCCAGAGGGCTTCGGTCAGAGTCAGGTCGGCGCGGCCGGAGAGCGCAGCGTTGGGGAACCGGCCGGCGACGAGTTGTTGAAGGTCGATCGAGCGGATGACCCCGGAGAAGCGGGCGCGCCAGGGTTCGCGATCGGTTCGTTCGAAGCGAGCTAGGCCGCGCACGGTGGCCTCGGAGCCGAACCAGGCGTGGGGGTCGACCCAGGGTTGGAGAACGGCGACGGGGGCCTCGTCGTCGTCGATCTGGAACTGGATGTCGGTGAGAGTTCCCTCGGGGGTGGGAGAACGGGAGGCGACCAGTTCGAGACGTGGGGCGTCGGGTTGGTCACCCCAGCGGCTACTGGCTGAGAGGGTGGTGGAGCCGGGGTGGGCCTGAAGGGTGGCGGCGAGGTCGCGGAGGCTAGCGACGGGGGTGTCGGTGGGGAGATTGGGGGCGAACTGAACCTCTCCGGCGATCAGGTTGATGCGGGCGACGCCGGCAACGGCCCGCGGCGCCAGCGAGGCGAGCAGGTCGGCCAGTTCGGATGGGGAGGAGATCGTTAGGGTCAGCTCATCGGTGTGGAGGTGGGCGGCGTGGTCCTCGGTGATCAGCCGGACGCGCGGCAGTCGGGCCAACTCGGCCAGTCGGCTGGTCGGGCCAGTGCCTTCCTCGCGGCGAAGAACGAGGTCGTGAAAGACGGATTCGCCCGGTCTGGGGTATTCGACGCGGGTGATCGAGACATGGAGGCCAAGCAGCCCGGAGAGGGCCTTTTCGTGATCGACGACGTGGCTGGGCTGGTTGATCCGCCAGGCGTGGACGATGACGCCGAGGGTCGGGAGGATCAGGCCGGCGACGACCAGGGCGGTGGCGGCAATCTGGCGGGCGGGTCGGCGAAGAGGCGACATCCGTGTCTCCTGATTCGGGACGAGGACCGGAAACCGCGGTCACGAAGCCGGTGGGGATTGGGACCAGAATTCCTGGAGGTGGCGGGCGGCCAGCTCGCGATGGGATTCGACGGAGCGTCGGAGCGAGGCGAGGCTGCGGCCGTCGTGGCGCTCGATCAGGGCCGCGGCGATCTCGAAGGCGACGACGTTTTCGACGATGACGCTAGCGGCGGGTACGGCGGTGACGTCGGAGCGTTCGTAGGTGGCGGGGTGAGGCTGGCGCGAGCCGAGGTGAACCGAGGGGCCGCGAGCGGCTAGGGTGCTAATCGGCTTTTTGGCTGCACGGATCAGGATCGGTTCACCGTTGGAGGTGCCGCCCTCAATGCCGCCGGCGTTGTTGGTGGGCCGGCGGAAGCCCAGGCGGCGATCGTCGGCCGGCGCCTCGGCGCTGTAGGTGATTGGGTCCATGACCTGGGAGCCGGGGCGTCGCGCGGCCTCGAAGCCTAGACCGATCTCGACCGCCTTGATGGCCTGGATACTCATGACGGCGGCGGCGAGCCGAGCGTCGAGCTTGCGGTCCCACTGGACATGGCTGCCCAGGCCGATCGGGCAGCCGACGACCCGGGTTTCGACGACGCCGCCGAGGGTGTCGCCGGCCTCGCGCGCGGCGTCGATCGCGGCGACCAGGACCGGATCGGCCTCGGGGTTGAGGGAGTAGACGGGGCTGGAGTCGCGGATCGTGCGGTCGAAGCTGCGGGGCGGAGCCGGATGACCGCCGATCTCGACGACGTAGCCGAAGACGTCGATATTCAGCTCCTGGAGCAGAAGCTTGGCCAGGGCGCCGACGGCGACTCGGAGGGCGGTTTCGCGGGCGCTAGCGCGTTCGAGCACGGGTCGGATGCCAACCAGGTAGCTCAGCGACCCGGCCAGGTCAATGTGGCCGCCGCGGGGTGAGACCGGTTCCTGTAGGCGTTCGAGCTTGGCGTCGCGGTTCAAGAGGCGGAGGGTGATGGGCGCACCGGTGGTGCGACCGCGATAGATACCGGAATCGACTTGGATACGATCGTCCTCGAGCGTCTGGCGTTTCCCGCGGCCGTAGCCGCCCTGGCGGCGCTTTAGCTCGGCGTCGATCAGGGCGGTGTCGAGCGGGATGCCGGCGGGAAAACCGTCGACGATGGCCGTCAGGGCTGGGCCGTGGGACTCGCCGGCGGTCAGGAAGCGGAGCATGGCGGGTTTCAGGCGGTGGGGAAGGGGGACTGCGTGAGCCGTTCGAAACACTCGACGTACTTGGCCCGGGTGCGGTCGACGATTTCGGGGGGCAAGGCTGGCGGCGGGCTGGCCTTATCCCAGCCGGAGCCGTCAAGCCAGTCGCGGACGAACTGCTTGTCGAAGGAGGGTTGAGGGCCGCCGGGCCGGTAAGATGCGGCATCCCAGTAGCGCGAGCTGTCAGGGGTCAGCACTTCGTCGATCAGCAGGAGCGCGTCGGTACCCGGTACAAGGCCCCATTCGAACTTGGTATCGGCGAGAATCAAGCCGGCGCGGCCGGCGATGGCCGAGGCCTTCGCATAGAGTTCCAAGCTGCGACGCTGAAGTTCGGCGGCCCGATCGCGCCCCAGAGCGGCGGTGAGACGGTCCAGGGAAATGTTTTCGTCGTGGCCGTCGGTGGCCTTGGTCGCGGGGGTGAAAAGCGGTTCAGGGAGGCGGTCGGCGTTACGAAGGCCGGCCGGGAGAGGCTGGCCGCAGAGGGCTCCGGTTTTCTGGTATTCGGTCCAACCGCTGCCAGCGAGGTAGCCGCGGACGACGCATTCGAAGGGGATGACCTGGGTTTTACGGACAATCAGCGAGCGGCCGGTCAGGGGGGCCAGAGCGTCGGGCGGGAGTTGGTCGGCCAGTTCGGCCAGGTCGGCTGAGAGCAGGTGGTTGGGGACGTCCAACTGGTTGAACCACCAGACGCTCAACGCTGTCAGGATGCGTCCCTTGTCGGGGATGCCGGTGGGCAGTACCCAGTCGAAGGCCGAGATCCGGTCGGTCGCGACCAGGAGCAGGCGGTCGCCCAAATCGTAGATATCGCGGACCTTGCCGCGGCGGAGCGGCCAGCGGTCGAGATGGGTCGAAAGCAAAGTATCCAACGCGCAGGAACACTCCCGTTGATCTGCCAAGAGAGAGTTTTTCATCTTAGCGGGGGCCGGGATTGCGACAAGGCAGAACGCGTCCGACTTGAGAGTTGGGTGGGTTGTTGCTAGGATTCTTCACTTCTGCACGTCTTGCCAAGGCACAACGTGGACTTTAAAGCTGATTGCGGTCAGACCGTTGCGGTCCGGGACGAGGAGAGGCGAGCGACGATGTCGATGGACAAGAGTTTGCGAAAGGGCAGCGGACTGGCGCGGTCGCGTAATGTTATGACGCGGGCGGAGCGGCTCGCCGCCTTGCAGCTCGATGAGAAGTGGACGCCGGAGCAGGGCGTTTACAATCTGCCTAAAACGAAGTATCGCACCTTGCCGCCAGGTTATTCGGGACCGAAGCGGCCCGAGGCAAAGAGGGGGTGAAGAGCGGTCGCAGATCAGGGCTCTGGCCGTCAGCGGTTGGGGCTGGGGATGGCGTCGATTTCGCGGGCGGTTTCGAAATCCGCCTCGGTCAGGCCGCCCTCGGCGTGGGTGGCCAATTCGACGCGGACTTCGCGAAAGCGGAGGGTGATGTCGGGGTGGTGATTGCGTCGGGCGGCGACCTCGGCGACGCGGTTGACGAAGTCGACGGCGTGCTGAGGTGAGGCGAACTGCCAGGTGCGGACGAGCATGTCGCCGAGGCGTTGCCAGCGTGGGTTGAGCTGAGGCAGGCGGTCGAGGATCTGGGACTCGCTGAGCTTGGGCATGGGGTTGGCCCCGCGGCTGGTGGTGCGTTGGGGTCGTGTCAAACCATCGTTTAGTATCCCGCCGGAAGGGCGCTCGGGCAAGGTACCCTGACGGTTGACGGAACCGATTGTGCGGGGTGATGCACGCGGATGAACATGGCGCTGGCGGTCGCAAGTCTGCTGATTGTGGGAGCGAGCCTGCTGGGTGGGCTGCTGCCGCTGGCGTCGGGGCTGACACATACGCGGCTTCAGCTTTATTTGAGCTTTTCGGCGGGCGCGATGCTGGGCGCGGTGTTTTTCCACATGCTGCCGGACGCGGTCGAGGCGAGCGATCCCGGGGTGTTGACCTGGGCGATGGCGGGGCTGCTAGGGCTATTCTATCTGGAGCGGTTCTTCACGTTTCATCATCACGAAGCGGAGCTGGGACCAGACGGCTCCGGTGAAGGCGGGACCGAGGAGCCGGGTGGCGGTCGGGCGGCGGCCGGGTTGCATTGGGGGGTGGCGTCGTTCGGGCTGGCGGTGCACACGCTGGTCGGCGGGTTTGCGTTGGCCAGCGCATTTGACGTGGGGACGGGTGAGGCGGGGCGGGCGACGGCCTTGGGCGTTCTGGTGGCGACGCTCGTGCACAAGCCGGCCGACTCATTGACGATTGTCAGCCTGATGCTGCGCGCCGGGGTGCCGCGGCTGTGGGCCCACGGGGCCAATCTGGCATTTGCGTCATTGCTGCCGCTGGGGGTCGTGGTTTTTTACGTGTCGAAACGGCTGGTCGAGGAGGGAGCCGGCCAGGCGGGGCCGTTTGCGGCCGCCGTGCTCTCGTTTTCGGCGGGGACTTTTTTGTGCCTGGCGCTAAGCGACTTGCTACCCGAGCTGCGATTTCATAAGCACGATCGCCTGGCGCTCTCGTCGACGCTGCTGCTGGGTGTGGCCTTGATGTGGGTCTCAGGGTGGTGGGCCTAAGCGGGCGGTCGGCGTCCGGCCGCGTCGGTCCGCACGGTCGAGCCAAATTCGGACCACGCCGCTGACTCGATGCCCGGCTTGAACCGGTACGTAGCCGAAGCCAGTCCGGCTTGGGTGGATCCGTCCACGGGTCGGATGGGGGCACCCGACGCAGCGTTGCCGGCATCCGCACCGGCGCGGGTCGGCAGCCCGCGAACCGACCGCGTCGAGACCAGCCGGAGGCGGGTCGTTGGCGAAGCAAGGGATGATGGAGTATGGTCTTCTTTTCGAGATGGAGGCTCCCGACCGGGCGGGACAGGGGCAGGACCCGCACGAACGAGCCGATGCTGAGTGAATGAGTCTACGATCATGAATATCAAGGCGTCCGATATCCGCCGCGGGCAGATTGTGACGATCGACGGCACGAATTATCTGGTGATGGACTTCGCACACCGGACCCCGGGCAACCTCCGCGCATTTGTCCAGGCCAAGCTGCGGAATCTGTCCAACAATTCCCAGGTGGAGAAGCGGTTTCGGTCGGATGAACCGATTGAAGTGCCGTTTGTCGAGCATCGGGAGTTTGAATATCTGTATTCGTCGGATGATGAGCATGTATTCATGGATGTCGAGACGTATGACCAGATTCATCTGGGATCGGACATGGTGGGCGACTCGATGCCGTATCTGCTGCCCAACAGCCGGGTGCAGGTCACATACATCGATCAGAAGCCGACCTCGATCGAGTTGCCGGCGACGGTGGACCTGACGGTGACTGACACGCCCCCATCGATCAAGGGGGCGACGGCGACCAATCAGTACAAGGAGGCGACAACGGAGACCGGTCTGAAGGTGATGGTTCCACCGTTTGTCGAGCCGGGCGATAAGGTTCGAATCGACACACGGAGCGGCGAGTATGTGAGCCGGGTCTGAGGCGGAGGCCGGAGGTCGGCGGAGAGCGAGATGGTTTCCGGGTCGCCCTCAGGCGGAGCAGACCGGGGGGGAGAGGCTAGCCGTCGGGCTGAACGGCTGGGAGGGGGAGGGTGGCGTGGCGAGAGGGTGTCAAGGCGGTCGTGCGCGGGCATGAGCGGAGGGAGGAGGGGGTGGTGGTGGCGTGGTTTGGGGGGTAACTGGGGGTGGTGATGATCGTCGGTTCGGAGAGTACGCGGCTACTGGCTGAGCTGGTGGCCATCCCCAGCCAGAATCCGATGGGGCGGTTGGGCGTCGATGCGGGGGCAGGGTATTACGAGGGGCGGCTGACCGCCTACCTGGAGAATTGGCTGAACGCACGGGGGATACGGACCGAGCGGCAGCCGGTTGGGGCGGGGCGGGACAACTTGCTGGCGTGGGTGGAGCCGCCGGGTGCACGGTGTCGGGTGTTGTTTGATGTGCATCAGGATACGGTGCCCGCGGACGGGATGTCGGTCGAGCCGTTTGGGGCACAGGTGGAGGCGGGCCGGCTTTACGGGCGTGGGGCCTGCGATGTGAAGGGGAGTCTGGCGGCGATGCTGCTGGCCGTTGAGCGGCTGGCTCGGGAGCGGCCGCAGGGGGCGGCGGCGGTCGTGCTGGCGTGCACGGTCGACGAGGAATACACGCACACAGGCAGTTCGAGGCTCGCGGAGGTGGCCGGAGGGATGGGGATCGGGCTTGCGGTGGTGGCCGAGCCGACGCGGTTCGACGTGATCACGCGGCACAAAGGGGCGGTTCGATGGGGAATCACGGCGACGGGGCGGGCTTGTCACAGCTCGACGCCGAGGCTGGGGGACAATGCGATCTATCGGATGGCGCGGGTGGTGTCGGCCCTGGAGGCGTATGCGGGGGAGTTGGAGTCGGGGCCAGGTGATCCGGTGCTCGGGCCGCCGACGCTTTCGGTCGGTCGGATTGAGGGCGGGGTGGCGGCGAATGTGGTTCCCGACGGATGCCGGGTGGAGATTGATCGGCGGGTGGTGCCGGGGGAGACACCCGAGTCGGCCCAGGAGGAGGTGACGCGGTGGCTGCGGTCGGCATTGGATCCAGCGGATTTTGAGGCGTTGCGGATCGAGCGGCCGTGGGTGCAGATGCCAGCGCTGCGGGAGGGCGTCGGGCCGGAGGTTCTGGCGTTGATTGGGGAGGTGGTTGAGGCGAAGACGGGAAGGCGTCCCGCGGTGGGGGGGGTGCCGTTCGGGACGGACGCGGGGCCATTGGGGCAGGCGGGCGTGCCGTGCGTGGTGCTGGGGCCAGGCGACATCGCCCAGGCACACACCCGGGACGAATGGGTGGATCTGGGGGAGGTTGAGGCGGCTGTCGAGGTTTACTATGAGCTGGTGTTGCGGTTGCCGGAGAGCCTGGCGTCTGGAGCCGGCCCGGCGGCGTCGACCCTGGGGGTAACGCGATGAACCGATGGGCTGGATGGGTTTTGGCGGGTTTAGGCTGGATGGTGTGGGCCGGCTGTGGCGGCTCGACCGAGCCGGAGCTCAGCGACGGGGCCATGGGCACGCAGCCGCTGCCGCAGCTTCCTCCGAAGCGGCCGACGACGGATCCGAAGATCAACGCGTATCTGGATCAGGTGGTCAAGGTTTACGCGGACGCGAAGACCTACCGCGATCGGGGTACGGTGGTGGAGGTGGAGGTGGCCGGCGATCGGACCCAGGAGACGCGGAGGCGGTTCCAGACTTTGTATCAGCGGCCGGACCGGTTTCGGCTGGAGATTGAGCGGTTGGGGCCGGACGGCGAGCCGGTCGAGCGCGAGGTGTACTGGACGGACTCGGGTCCGGGGACGTTGATCGTCGTCGCGGGGAATCCGCCGGAGCGTCGGGAGACGACGATGTTGGACGGCCTGTCGCTGACCGATCCGCTGGCGAAGGTGGTGCCACGGCTGCTGATCAAGGAGATCGCACCCGGACATCGGCGAACGCTGGACCGGATGGAGCTTCCCGAGTTGAGCGAGGAGACGGTGGAAGTGGATGGCCGTCCGTGCCGTAAATTCACCGGGTCGTACGACGGCGCGGAGACCGAGGCCTATTTGGACGCCGAGACGATGCTGGTGCGAAAAGTGGTGCAGCGGTCGTCGCGGCAGGGGAGCCGCACGGAGACGACGATCACGTATGAACCGGAGGTGAATGGGGAAATTGCGGCGGAAGAGTTTGGCGATCCGCCGACGGAGGCGTCCGAGTGAAGTCTGCGGGAGGTGGCGGAGCCGCGCCCCGGGCGGTTCCCGGGGACGCGGCGACCGGGCCAGGCAGGCTCAGAAGACGTCGAGCTGGAAGTGATTGCCCTGGTACCACTTCTTCTTGTTCCAGTCATGGAACCAGCCGTGCGGGAACCGCATGCCGAGGATGCGCTTGCCGCCGTAGAAGTTGCGGTAGTAGGGCCCCTGGATTTGGGGCACGATGCGCATGTGGCGGGGGTAGACGTACCAGCCGTCGTAGATCGGGGTTTCCTGAATTCCGCTGCCGGGGACCTGGGGCGGCGTGTAGGGCCAGTGCAAGTAGTCGGTCCAATCCTGGGCGCGGGCGGGGCTCGCGGCGGCGGCGAGCAGGAAGAGAGCGGCCGCGAAACCTACGCGGCGTAGTCGGGAATGGGGAGCCACGGGACACCTCCATGTCGTTAAGAAGCTCCGAACCTCAAGTGTTATCGCCCGAGACAAGGTGGAATCGCAGGGGTCGGGCCGTGTTTGCGCGGGTATGGGAGCCGGTTGCGCCGAGGGTGCACGGGTTGGGGGTGGCGCGAGCGCGGCCGAGGATGACGAGGCTGACGGGGGTGCGGAAGTTCGGAGGTGTGATTCTGTGGGTAGGGTGGGTTGGTGGGGTGCTGGGGGCTGCGGAGGCGGTCGGGGAGGAGCCGGCTGGGGTCTCGGCGCGGCGGGTGCGGGTGGAACGGGTGGTGCGGACGCTGGCGTCGGCGGAGTTTGGTGGCCGGCGGGGTCCGGCGGCGGCGCGGACGGCGGCGTGGTTGGTCCGTCGGTTCGAGGAGCTCGGTTTGCAGCCGCTATTTGGGACGGCCTATGAGCAGCCCTTCGGGAGGCGGGAGGGCGGCCCGGAGGTCGGGCGTAACGTGGGCGGGTGGCTGGAAGGGGCGGATCCGCAGCGGCGAGACGAGTGGGTGTTGGTGGCGGCCCATTTCGACCACCTCGGCGTGCAGGGTGGGGTGTTGTTTCCGGGAGCCGACGACAATGCGAGCGGGGTGGCGATGCTGCTCGAACTGGCCGGGTCGTTCAGCTACGGCGATCGGCCGCGCCGGAGTGTGGCGTTCGTGGCGTTTGACCGGGAAGAAGATGGGTTGTGGGGGTCGCGTTTCTTTGTCGAGCATCCGCCCCGGCCGCTGGAACGGATGCGGCTGATGGTGGTGGCGGACATGCTGGGGCGTTCACTGGGAGAGGTCTGTACGGAGCATCTCTTTGTGGTCGGGAGTGAATCCGTGCCGGGGCTTCGGCCCTGGATTCGGGAGTCGGCCGAGGGGTTGCCGATTCGAGCGGGGCTGATCGGTTCGGACCTCTTGCTCGTGGATCGGAGCGATTACGGGCCGTTTCGCAGGCGTCAGTTACCGTATCTATTTTTTACGACCGGCGAGAGCCCCGCCTATCACACACCCGAAGATCGGGCCGAGACGATCGACTACGGCAAGCTGGAGGCGGCCTGCACGCTGATCGAGCGGGTGACGCGGCGGGCGGCCGATTCGGACGAGGTGCCTGGATGGGTCGAGCCTCCCGAGCACGGCCTGGAAGAAGCGGAAGTGGTGCGGGATGTGCTTCGGCGGCTTCTGGAACGAGGCGATGCGATTGGTCTGAGGCCGTTGCAGCGGATCTGGCTCGAGGCCCAAATCAGGGACTTGGAGGCAGCGATGGAGCGGGGGGGACTGACCGCCGAGGAGCGGCAGCGGATGGTGACCAACGCACAGCTGGTCCTTTACACGATCTTGTGAGGTGGTCGAATCGGGCCGGGAGCGGCGCAGCACGTCCGGTTGGCGCGGTGGGGGCCGTCACTCCGGGTCGAGGGGGACCAGCGCGGCGTTTGGCGTCGGCGCTGACGGCACGGCGCCACCCGGCGAGAGTGGGTCGGTGGGAGGGGCTGGGGCGGCGAGTTGGACGCCTTTGAACCAGGCTCGGAGCTGGTCGACCCAGGCCGGGCGGCCCGGATATGGGTCGCCAGCACGGGGAGGTTGGCCGGGCCGCTCCAGCAGCAGCCAGCCGGAGCGGGAGGTTTCGTCGTCGACGTAGGTCAGGATGGCCTGGGCGCGGTCGGACTGACCCGCGGTGAGGGTGAGTTGAGCGCGGAGGCCGATCAGGCGCAGGCGTGCGTCGGGGTCATCGACGTGGGGATCGAGGCGGTCGAGGGCCTGGAGGGCTTCGGCCGTTCGGCCAAGCAGGCCGGGGTAGAGCACGCGATCGACCAGCAGAGCCAGGCGCTGGGGGTCCGGAAGGCTGGGCGGAGGGGGATCGGCGGGAAGCAAGGAGTCGCCAATCTGAGCGATTCGGCGCATCCGCCGCCAGGCCGAATCTTGCTCGGCGGCTTGGACCGGTAACGGAAGGCGGGAAGGGGCTTGCGGCGGGGGGGACCGATCGCCGGGAACCGGACGTTCGAGCGTCGAGAGTAGGGCGGTCAGGGTCTGGTGGAGCTGGCGTTGCCAGGCCAAGCGGGCGTCGGCGTCGGGGACGAGGGGGATGAGGGATTCGTCGTCGGGACGGCAGAGCGCCGGGGGCAGGGCGCGTGCTAAGGCGCCAAGCCGCACGGCCAGAAGCGGCGGACCGGGACGAGGGTTGAGGTCGAGGCGGTGGAGGGCCGAGGTGTCGAACAAGGGATGGAAGCGCTTGAAAACCTCGCCGCGCTGGCCGCGAAGCCAGGCGATCTGGCTGGATCGGCCGTGGCCATGAAGGCTCAGGAAGAGCTGGTTGTCGTCGAGGAAAGCCAGTCCGGCCGCGGCGTCGGGGGCGAGGGAGGGTGCCGGCGGCTCGTTGAGCAGCCAGGCAGGTTCGGGACCGGGAGGATCAACTCGGAAGCGTTCGAGGCGCAGGGCGAAGGGCCCGTCGGGTGGGCCGGCGGGAACCAGCAGGGAGACGGACGATTCGTCCGGAGACCAGAACGGGGAAGGAAAGCCGCTCGGGCCGAGACCGGGGAGGGTCGCCAGGACGAGGGGTTCCGACGCGGCAGGGTCGAGCAGTTCGACCCGGGGCGGGTCGGAGTCGCGGACGAAGGCGAGCCAGTCGGTTTCGGGAGACCAGGAGGGCCGGCAGGCGTTGTCCAGGTGACGGGCGACGCGGCCGGAGGGTCGTTCGATGAGGACCAGGCCGGGGGCGTCCGGGTCAGGGGCCACAACCCAACTCCCGCTCGAGCTGATGGCGACGCAACGGCGGGCCTGCTCATCTAAGGTCGGGGTTCGACGGCGCCAGGGCCAGGCGGCCAGGATCCGTTCCGAGTCGAGCGATTGTTTGAGGATCAGCTCGAAGCGGGCGGTGCGGAGGTCGTCCGAGACCAGAAGGCGGCCGTAGACAAGACCGCGGCCATCGGTGGTCCAGGCGGGATCGGTGAGCATACCGCCGACCTGGTCGAGAACGACCGAGTCGCCGCTGGTGGGGTGGGTGGCCCAGAGGGTTTCGTGGGGAGCGGCCGGAGGCGGGGAATCGGCCGACCCGACGGACGGCGCAAAGAAGAACCAGCCAACTGGGTCATCCGGAGAGGCGGGAGGGGGACTGGCCGTGAGAACGTAGGCGATCCAGGAGCCGTCGGGCGACCAGGGACTCGGCTGGGCCGAGGACGATCGTTGGGCAAGGGCCAGGGCCACGGCGAGAGCCACGCCAAGGAACCCGATGCGCATGGGTTGTGGAACTCCGGGGGCGCCGATCGACGCTCACTGGGATTGATTGAGTATAGGGCGGACGGATGGGCCTCGGAATGGCGGCGGAGGGACGGTCGAGGGGACCGGCGGCGGGCGTGCTGGACGAGGCGAGCGGGAGAGTCGGAAGAGAATCGGGCGGAATGGTTGTAAGGGTGGGGAGCCCAAGAACCGGCTGGTTGGACCCTTGCGTGGATTCGGACGGCAACCCTACGATGTCGCGATTGAGATTCGGGCGGGGCGGGGCCAGACCGGTCTCGCTCCGCCGCGGGAGCCCGTTCGAAGCGGGCGGGAGCCAGGCTGACTATGCGCTTTGTGCTGATCGACCGGATAGTGGATATCGAACCCGGTCGGAGCCTTTTGGCGTTGAAGAACCTGACGCTGGGTGAGGAGTATCTGGCGGACCATTTTCCGGGCTTTCCGGTGATGCCTGGGGTGTTGATGCTGGAGGCATTGACGCAGGCGGCGGCGTGGCTGATCCGGGACCACGAGGATTTCGCACATAGCCTGATCTTGTTGAAGAGTGCGCGAACGATCAAATATCAGAGTTTTTTGGAACCGGGCCGGCAATTGCTGTTGCACGTGGAGATGCAGGAGTTTGGGCCACGGGATGCAGTCTTTAAGGGCGAGGGTCGGGTGGAGGACCAAGTCATCGTCCGGGGGCGGTTCACCTTGACCCGATCGAATTTGCGTGAGAGAAATCCGGCGTTGCACGCGACCGACCGGCTGCTGGTTGAGAGTCTGCGGGAGCTGTATGCGACCTTGCGGAAGGGATCGGTGGGTGCGAAAGCGATGGCACGTCCGGCCGGCGCGGCTGTCGTGGCGGCGCCGTCGGTTGGGGCGTGACGGGTGGGGGGTGAGGAGGGCGGTCGGCTCCAGAGACGGAGGCGGCTGGCCGATGTATGTTGCAAGGGTGGGGGCGATCCGTCACAATTGGTCCGATCATGGCCACCGGACAATCCGGGGCGTCACAACGGGTCCAGCCGGAGGCGTCCGCCGGGGAGATCGGTGGCGAAGCGAACGGGCTGTCGGGCGGAGAATCCGGATGCCGCTCCGGACCGGCCGGAATGGTCTGGCCGGGTGACGGGCCCAACAACTTGCGAATTTCGAGGAAGATATGCCGACCCAAGCGGAAATATTCGAGAAGGTTCAGTCGACGCTGGTGGATGCGTTGGGGGTCGACGAGGAGGACGTTCGTCCCGACGCGACGTTGTTCAAGGATCTGGGCGCCGAATCGATCGACCTGCTGGATATTGTGTTCCGTCTGGAACGTAACTTCGGCATCAAGATTCCGCGGGGGGAGCTGTTTCCGGAAAATGTCTCGGATCCCGAGATGGTCGCTGACGGCAAATTGACGGCCAAGGGATTGCAGGAGATTCGGGAGAAGATGCCGTTTGCGGATTTGACGGAGTTTGAGCAGGATCCGGACGTGGAGAAGCTGTTCGATTTGTATACGGTGGATACGCTGGTGCAATATGTGGCGAACAAGCTGGGAGTGAAGGAGTAAGGGAGGGGATGGGTCGGGGAGATGGCGCCCGGGGCTGGGTTGTTTGGGCGGCTGGGGTGAGTGGCTCTGGCGGTTCATGCCCGCCGGGCGCTGGGTGAAGGCACCTCCGGACATTAAAGGCTCATGCGCTGGATCTGGATTGACAAGTTTGTGGAGTTCCGGAGTGGGCAGTTTGCCCGGGCGATCAAGAATTTGACGCTGGCCGAGGAACATTTGCACGACCATTATCCGGGTTATCCGGTGATGCCGGCGTCGTTGATCATCGAGGGACTGGCCCAGACCGGCGGGATTCTAGTGGGGGAGGCCAGCCAGTTTGCCGAGAAAGTCGTGCTGGCGAAGATTCCGCGGGCGGAGTTTCACGGGATAGCTTGTGCCGGGGATCAACTGGTTTATGAGGTGACACTGACAGATCTCCGGCCCGAGGGGGCGGTGGTGGACGCCAAGGCGTATCTCGATGGTCAACTTCTGGCTGATTGCGAGATCGTCTTTGCGCATCTGGACAATTCGCGGTCGAATCAAATGTTTGGGCCGAAGAATTTTGTGTTCACGCAGCAACTGATGACGGTGTTGGATCTGGCGCGAGCCCGAGAGCGATCGGGCGGGGGGGCCGGGGCGGGAGACGAGGCGACGGCCAACGGTCAGGTTCACGATCCGGCTCCTGGTGAGGCGACCTTGTAAGGAGAGAGGGTGCGGGGCAGTTGCCCCGGCGCAGGGCGGAAACGAGGCGTCCGCACACCGGCCCCAGAGTCTTTGCCCCATGGCTGACACGGATCGACGCGTGGTGATCACCGGTGTGGGTGTGCTGACGCCGCTCGGCATCGGCGGGGCTGCGCTGGTGTCTGGGCTGCTGGAAGGCCGGACGGGGGTGGGTCCGCTGCGGGCGTTTGACGTGGATGGGGTGCCGTGCCGGGGCGGGGCCGAGGTTCCGGGGTTTGACCTGCGGACGTTGGCCTTGCCGAAGCATCGCAAGACGCTGACCAAGAGTCTGAAGTACATGGCACGCGACATCCAGCTCGCGGTGGCGGGCGCGGAACTGGCGATGTCGGACGCCGGTCTGGCCGAGGGGGGAGTGGATCCGACGCGGATCGGGCTGGATTTGGGAGCCGGGTTGATTTCGTCCGATCTGGACGAGCTGGCGCCCGCGGTTCAGGTGGCGATGCGGGAGGGAGGGGTTTTTGATTTCGGTGCCTATGGGCGCGAGGGGATCGCGACGATCCCACCGATCTGGCTGCTCAAGTATCTGCCCAATATGCTGGCCTGCCACATCTCGATCATCTGGGATTGCCAGGGGCCGAGTAATTCGATCACGGAGGCGGAGAGTGCCTCGAGCGTGGCGTTGGGCGAGGCGCGGCGGATTCTGGAGCGAGGCCGAGCCGACGTAATGATTTCTGGGGGTGCGGATTCAAAGATTCATCCGCTGAGTCTGGTCCGGATGGCGTTGTTTGACCAGGGGTCGCGGTGGGAAGGAGATCCGGCGGAGGCCTGTCGGCCGTTTGACCGGCGGCGAACCGGCTGGGTACCGGGCGAGGGTGCGGGGATCGTCATTCTGGAGCGGGCCGAGCATGCCGAGCGCCGGGGAGCGCGGATTTATGGCGAGGTGATTGGGTTTGGGTCAGGCTGTGATGCGGTTCCCGGGGGTGGGATGGATCCGGAGGGCCGAGGGATCGAGGTTGCGGTTCGGGCCGCGTTGCGGGATGCGGGATTGGAGCCCGGGCAGGTCGGGCACGTCAATGCGCATGGGGCAGCGACGGTTGCGTCGGATCAGGCCGAGGCGCGGGCCTATGCCCGAATCTTTGGCCCGCGGGGGGTGCCGGTGACGGGGCTGAAGGGGGCGTTGGGGAATACGGCGTCGGGCAGTGGCGCAATTGAGTTGATCGGGAGCCTGTTGTGCTTGGCGCGGGGGCAGATTCCGCCGACCCGCAACTGCACTGACCCGGATCCAGCGTTGGAGCTGGACGTGGTGACCGGATCACCGCGGGCGACCGACAATCCGATTTTTGTCAAAACGACGTGGACGCGGCATGGTCAGGCGGCAGCGTTGGTGGTGCGGGCGCACCGAGAGGCGAGCGGATCATGAGGCGGCGCGTGGTGGTCACAGGGATTGGGATGGTGACCCCGGTGGGGCTTGATGTGGAGTCGAGCTGGCGGTCGCTGGTCGCGGGTCGGAGCGGAGTGGGGCGGATCAGTCTGTTTGACGCGTCGAGTTTTCCGACGCAGATTGCGGCGGAGGTGCGGGGGTTTGAGCTAGGACGGTATCTGAGCGACGCCGAGCGGTGGCGGGAACATAGCCGCAACACGGTCTTTGCGCTCGCGGCGGGGAAGATGGCGGCCGACGACGCGGGGCTTTTCGATGCGGCAATCGATCGCCGGCGGCTGGGGATTTATCTCGGGTCGGGCGAAGGTCAGCACGATTTTTTGCCGTTTGTTGGGTTGCTGTATCGCAGTAGCCAGGGGATGCCGGGCGGCAAGGTGGATGCGGCGACGTTCATCCGGCAAGGGGTCAAGGTGTTACATCCGATCCGGGAGTCGGAACAGGAGCCGGGGACGCCGGCGGCGCACCTGGCAACACTGCTGGGAGCTCAGGGGCCGAACGCCAACTGTCTGACGGCCTGCGCGGCGAGCAGCCAGGCGATCGGGGAAGCGACCGAATGGATTCGCCGAGGAGATGCCGATGTCATCCTGTCAGGCGGCACGCACAGCATGATTCATCCGTTCGGGGTGACGGGCTTCAACTTGCTGACAGCCTTGTCGACCCGGAACGATGAGCCGGAGCGAGCCAGCCGGCCGTTTGACCGCGACCGGGATGGATTCATCCTCGGAGAGGGCGCCGGGATGCTGGTGCTCGAAGAGCTGGAACATGCCAAGCGGCGGGGTGCGAAGATTTATGGCGAGGTGGCCGGCTATGGGTCGACGGCCGATGCATTCCGTCTGACGGATACGCACGATGAGGGTCGGGGGGCGATTGCGGCGGTTCGGGAGGCGCTGGCCGACGCGGGCATCAATCCCGAGGAAATTGACTATATCAATGCGCACGGGACAAGCACGCAGGTCAACGACTCGATCGAGACACTGGCGATCAAGCGTTCGCTGGGCGAGGCCGCGTATCGAATCCCCGTCTCGAGTACAAAAAGCATGATGGGGCATCTCATCGCGGCGGCGGGCAGCGTGGAGGCGATCGTCTGCCTGTTGGCGATCCGCGATTCGGTGATGCCGCCGACGATCAACCTGGATCACCCGGATGCGGATTGCGACTTGGACTATATCCCGCACGTGGCGCGGGAAGGCCGCGTGGATGTGGCGTTGTCGAATAGTTTTGGGTTTGGCGGGCAGAATATCGCGCTCATTTTGCGTCGTTACTCGGAATGAGTAGGGCCGGGTGGAGCCGAGGTTGCGCGGCGGGGCCTGGTGCGCTGGCGAGTCCTCTCGCCGAGGGGCCGGAGAACGTGTTATCTTTCAGGCTAGGATGAGGATCGGAGGTCCGGCCTCTGGATGGGATCGCGAGTCCGACACCGGCCGGTTCGTCGCCTGAAGCCTGACGAGCAATCCTAAGTCGTGCACCGAGGCAGACGTGACGCTGGAACTACCGCCATTGATGCTGGCGCAGACGGTCGCAGGGGCGATGGTGCTGCTGCTCGTCCTGGTGATCGTCGTTGTGGCGGTGTATGTGGGGTTGATTGAGTGGCGGTACAGCGCTGAGGTGGCACGGATGCTCCGGCAGGCGCCGGTCTTCCGGCCGCTGCGGGGCGAACCCGACCCGGGGGGTGAGGAGGTCCGCTTCCGAACCGAGGATGGTTTGCAATTGGCAGGGACGTATTACCGGGCGCTGACAGACCGGCGGCGTGGGGTGGTCGTTTTTTGCCACGAATTTTTGGGCGATCGGCATGGGGCGTACGAATATGTCGGGGCGCTGCGCGAGGAGGGATTCGACCTGTTTGCCTACGATAGCCGCAATCATGGGGACAGCGATGCGGAGCCAGGGTATGAGGTGATTCATTGGGTGTCGGATCGGGAGGTGCGGGACCTGCGTGCGGCGCTGGCGTACCTGCGGAGTCGTCCGGACCGGGATCCGGCGGGAGTGGCGTTGTTTGGGGTGAGCCGGGGCGGAGGGACGGCGCTGTGCGTGGCGGGAGAGGATCCGACGGTCTGGGCGGTCGTGACCGATGGAGCGTTTCCGACGGCGATCACGATGCTGCATCACATCCGGCGTCGGGCGGTGATTCTGATCCATGAGGTGACGGCGCGGCTGATGCCGCGGGTGGCGTTTGAGTATGTGGTCTGGTCGGTACGGCGACGGCTGGAGCGGCAGTTAGGGCGGCGGTTTCCGTCGATCGAGCGTGCGGTAAAGCGGATCCCGCCGCGGCCGTGGCTGGCGATCCACGGCGGGTCGGACGGGTATATTGAGCCTGGGGTGTTGGAGGAGTTGGTGCGGGCGGCCGACGGGGCGGGGTCAGTGACGGTCTGGCTGGTCGCCGGGGCCAAGCATAATCAGTGTCGGGAGGTAGCCGGGGAGGAATATCGGCGGCGGGTGGCGGAGTTTCTGCGATCGGCGGCGCCGCGGAGGATTGTGGAGGACGCAACAGAGGTGGCCGGTTCGGCGGTGGCCGAGAGCGGTCGGCCAGAGGTCGAGGCGGTGGCCGCGCGGGGCTGATTGGGGCGGCAGGGATTGGGCGCGGGGTCATGATCTGGATCGGCAAGAAGTTGGTCGGGATCCCGCTGGTGGTGCGGACACGGCGGCTGGCGCGGGCGTTTCTAGCGGACGCGGTGCGGGCGCCGGAGATTCAGCGCGCCCGGCTGCTGGAGCTGGTGCGGCGTCATGCATCCAGCGGGTTTGGGAGGGATCATCGCTTCGACGAGATCCGCACGGCGGCCGATTATCGGCGGCGGGTCCCGATCCGCGGCTACGAGGGGCACGAGCCGTACATCGCGCAGGTCCGGGAGGGGCAGACCGGGGCGCTGTTTGGCCCGGGGACCGAGGTGTTGATGTTTGCGATGACGTCCGGGACCACGGCGCGGCCGAAGACGATCCCAGTGACGCGGGAATCGCTGCGGGCGTATCGGGAGTCGTGGAAGATTTGGGGCATGCTGGCCTTCGAGGCCTATCCCAGGATGATCCAGCGGGGGTTGCGGCCGATCTTGCAGTTGGTCAGCGACTGGAAGGAGCAGACGACCGCCGGCGGGATTCCGTGTGGGGCGATCACGGGGCTGACGGCGGCGATGCAGAACCCGCTGGTGCGGGTCGCGTATTGCATGCCGGCGGCGACCATGGGGATCAAGGACGTTGAGGCGAAGTATTACACGGCGCTGCGGTTGTCGGCCTATCAGGATCTGGGGGCGATCTTTGCGGCCAATCCGGCGACGTTACTGGGGATGGCGCGGTTGGGGGAGCGGGAGGCTGAGTGTCTCATCCGGGACCTCCGGAACGGGACGCTGGATGAGCGGTTCGCGGTTCCGGGACCGGTGCGGGCGGCGCTGCGGTGGCGGATTGCCCGCAAGCGGCCGCGAACCGCGCGACGGCTCGAGGAAGCGCTCGAACGGGAGGGGAGGCTCAGCGGGCGGGCGATCTGGCCCAACCTGGATTTCGTGGGGGTCTGGACCGGCGGGACGATGGGAGCCTATCTGAAGCGGTTTCCGGAGCAGTTTGGCGAAGTCCCGGTGCGGGATATCGGGCTGATCGCCTCGGAGGGGCGGTTCACGATCCCGATCGAGAGTGGGACGCCGGCCGGGGTGATCGACTTCCGCCACCATTACTATGAATTTATTCCCGAGGACCAGGTCGACCGGGAGGAGCCGGAGACGGTCGAGGCGGCGGACCTCGTCGAGGGCCGGAATTACTATTTGGTCCCGACCACGGCCGGCGGACTGTACCGGTATCACATTTACGATTTGGTGCGTTGCGCGGGGTTTTATGGCCGGGCGCCGATGCTCATCTTTTTGAGCAAAGGGAGCCATTTTTCGAGCCTGGCGGGTGAGAAGCTGTCGGAGTTTCAGGTTGTGGCGGCGGTGAATCGGGCCGCGGAGCTGGTGGGATTGAAGCCAAAGGGGTATTTGCTGCTGCCCAAGTGGGGGGAGCCGCCGTCGTACGAGCTGCTGATCGAGGCGGACGACCTGGCAGACACTGTGGAGGGCCAGCGGCTGGCCGCGGAGGTGGATCGGCAGCTCTGTCAGCAGAATCGGGAGTATGAGGACCGGCGAGCTACCCGCCGACTCGGCCCAATCGCTACCCGCCGCATTGCCCCCGGCTCCTGGACCGAATTTCAGCGGCGGCGACTGGCCCGCAGCGGCGGGACAGCCGAACAGTACAAGCAGCCCTGCTTGCTGCCGGACCTGGAGGCCTTGGAGCAGTTTACGGCCGTCGATGGCCCGTCGGAGCAAGTTAAAGGCCGCTAAGGTTTGACGGAGGGGGGCGACCGTGCCGCCGACCGTCCGGGCCGGCGTGGTGGAAGGCCGCCGGGGTCTGATGGCTGACGCAGTGGTAGCGCCGGGGCGGATCCGCCTTGCCGGATTGGGCCGAATGGGGTATGGCGGCGTTGCGTGGAGGGGTCGGCGGTGTCCGGCGGCGGACGACCCCCCAACCGGGCACCGGCAGGAAAAGGGGTGGGGCAGGGAGGCCTGAGCCATGGAATCGCAGACAGGATGGGCTGGGCCTGCCTGGTCTCGAGCCGTTTGCCGGATGGTCAAGGGTGGCCGTTGTTTAGGGCCTGAGGGAGTCGCTAGCGTGGCGGATCCGGGACGGGTCGGGGCGAGGCGATGGCCGGGTCTGAGGATGGCGGTGGGGTTGATGGCGGTGGGGTTGGTTGTTGGGTGTGCGCATCGCCGTGGGGAGATGCGGCTGCCGTCGACGCCGGTTGGGCTGTCGTTGCCTGAGGCGTCGGGAGCGACGGTGCGAACGCAGGATGCGCGGCGGTTGGGGCGACGTCCGTCGAAGGGGGCGGAGTCGCAGGTGACGCGGCCTGGGGGAGAGGAAGGGGCGATTGTCTGGAGTGGGCGTGGGCGGGGAGCGGTCGAAGAGCTTAGGAACGTGGATTCGGTCCGACCGCTGCCGGAGCCGCCGGTTTTGCCGGTTGAGGTGGCAGCACCGGGGCCAAGTCTTGGGGAATCGAGGGTTGGACCGGGGCCGATCGAGGTTGGAGCCGGCGGGTCGTTGCCGGCCGGATTGGTGAGTGACCGCACAGAACCGAAGCTCGATTCACAACTTGCGTCGAACGGTGATCCGGGAACGGAGGCCGGGGGACGAGTCAGCGAGATCCGGGCCTTGATCCAGCAGGCGCAGGCGCGGCTGGCGGAGATCCGGACGTATCAGGCGCGGGTGGTGCGGCAGGAACGGGTCGGGGAGACCTTGCAGCCTGAAGAGGAGCTGATTTTGAGTGTGCGGCGGGAACCGTTTGCGGTTCGTCTCGAGTGGCCGGCGGGGACGGCCAACGAGGGCCGCGAAGTTCTCTATTCGGTGGTCGAGACCGACGGGAAGATGCAGATCCGGCAACCAGGTTCGCTAGTTCCGCGGGTCGCGCTGGCGGTGGACAGCCCGCTGGTGCGGGCCAACAGCCGGCATCCGATCACGGAGGCGGGTTTTGATGAGCTTCTGAGGAACCTGGAGCGGACGGTGCGGGGAGTGGAGACCGGCCAGGGGCGAAGCCGGCTGAGCTGGGAGGGTCCGGTGAAGGTGGCTGAAGTCGGCCGGGACTGCCACCGGATCACAGAGGTGCGTGAGGACGGGGAGACGTGGGTCGTCGGCCTGGATGCGGAGACGCTCTTGCCGATCTATGTTTGCGGCACGGATGGGCGGGGGCAATTGTTGGAGCGGTACCGGTTTCTGGACGTTCGGACCGAGGTGGCCGAGTTGAGCCAGCCCGGGGCGTTCGATCCTGATGCGCGGTGGGGGAGCGGCGGCTTGCTGGGACGGCTGGCGCGCGGATTGGAGACCGGCGGCGAAGCGGAACGAACGGCACGCTAAGCCTGCCAAAACCGCCGAGCGGCGCGTCGCCCGAGGTGTCGAGCGCCCCCGGCGCGGATCTTGACGGGCGGCGCAAACCCTCTATATTTCCTTCACTTAGAAAAGAGCCGGGAAGAAAACAGAAGGATCTGAACGGGGCTGGCCCGCGAATTGCTAAGAGGCTTTTTGGAACTGGGCTGAGGTGACGGCCCCGATGATGACATCTCAGGACAAAGCGGCTCCGTATCGGTTATTGATTGCCGACGACGACCGTGCGGCTCTGGAGACCTTTCGTGATGTGCTGGAGCCGGCCGGCTATCAGACGGTCTTGGCGCGGGATGGCCAGGAAGCAGTGGAGGTGGTGCGGCGGGAGCGGACGCTCCATCTGGCGTTGATGGATATGTACATGCCTGGGCTGACGGGGCTAGAAGTTTTGGAGGTCTTGCGTCAGTTGGACAGGGCGTTGCCGGCGATCTTGATCTCGGCCGACCACGATGAAGAGTTGATGCGGCGAGCGTTGCAGGCGCGGGCCTTTACGGTGGTGGCCAAGCCGGTGAGCAAGGATGTGTTGATTTACGTGGTCAGCCGGGCGTTGGCCAAGTTTTACGCGCCACGGTCGGGGGAGATGCCAGCCTGATCCGGTTGGGTGTCGGGGTGTGAGCAGATACGGCTGGGCTGGCGTACGGGGCTGAGGCGTACGAGGCGGGACTGGAGAGGGCGCCGGTGCGGTGCGGCTCTGGCCGGCATCGGGTATGTGGCTTGGGAAGGCACGAGCCGGCAAGGCGTGGTCCCGGCTGAGCGGTGGGGGTAGTGTGGGGGGGTCTGACGCGGCAGGAACACGGTTGGTAGCGGGGACCCCCAGAGGATGTGGGGCGGGAGTTGGGGCGTTGGGAATCAGGCTTAGGCGGCTGGATCTCTATCACGTCGTGGTCCCGCTCCGGACGAAGATCGCGCATGCGTCGCACGAACGTCGGGCGAGTGACAATCTGGTGGTGCGGGCGACGCTGGATGATGGAACGATCGGGTATGGGGAGGGGGTTCCGCGGGAGTATGTGACGGGGGAGACGGTCCAGACGTGCCTGAAGAGTCTGAGTGGGTTTGACGCGGCGGCCGCGCTGGGCAGTCCGAGCGATTGGGTCGGGGTGGTTCAGGCATTGGAATCGCTCGAGCTGCCGGAAAATTTGGAAGATTCGCGGGGGATGGCGGCGAATGCGGCGCGATGCGCCTTGGAGCTGGCGATTCTGGATGCGTGCGGGCGACGGTTTGGGGTGGGGGTGGGTGAGGCGGTCCGAGTCTGCCGGTGGGGGCGGAACTGGGTGCGGCCGGAACCAGGCGCGGTGCGTTATAGCGGAGCGATTACAGCGTCGGAACCGGGTCGGGAACGGGTCTCGGCGTGGAAGATGCGGCTGTATGGGTTTCGGGATGTCAAGGTGAAGGTGGCCGTGCCGGGCCAGGATGATGTGGAGCGGCTTGCGGTTTTCCGCCGGATCATGGGGCGGAGGCGGGATATTCGTCTCGACGCCAACGAGGGCTGGCGGGCGGAGGAGTTGAGCGAGCGCGTGGGGCCATTGCGCCAGTTTGGTCCATCAGTGCTGGAGCAGCCGGTGCCGCATCGGGAGGTCGGCCGGCTGGCGGAGTGGAGGGGGCGGTTGGGGGTGGCGGTGATGTTGGATGAGTCAATGTGCGGTTGGCCGGACGGCCAGCGCGCGGTTCGGGAAGGATTGTGCGATCTGTTCAACGTCCGGCTATCGAAATGCGGCGGGTTGATCCCGACGTTGAGGCTGCTGGATCTGGCGTGGCGGGAGGGGCTGGGAGCGCAGTTGGGGTGTCATCCGGGCGAGACCGGGTTGTTGTCGGCGGCGGGCCGGCATTTGGCGGCGAACGTCCGGGGGTTGCGTTACGTGGAGGGGTCGTACGACCGGCACGTTCTGGCCGAGAACCTGATTCGGGAGGATGTGACGTTCGGCTACGGCGGATGGTCGCGACCGTTGCCAGGTCCCGGGCTGGGTGTGACGGTGGATGAGGGCCGGCTGGAGCGGTTGAGCCAGCGGCGCGAGGAAGTGGATTATGGCTAAGGGGCTTTCCGCGACGGCGGGAAGCTGGAACATTAGCCCGAGCGGCCGGGGAGGTGGCGAGTGGGAGTGGACGAGCCGAACTGGCCGCCGGAAGCGGTTTTTGCCGCGAGTGGTTTGACCGAGCAAGAGAGCGCGATCCGTTCGCGGGGCTGGTGGCTCCAAGTATCGGATGGTTATCGGCTTGGGGTCTTGAGCTGGCCGGGCTTGGGGCAGTCGCGGTCAGATTTGGTGATTCTGCATGGAGTGCAGAGCCACGCGGGTTGGTATCACGGGCTGGGACGGCGGTTGGCGGCGGCGGGCTTTAGCGTGCATTTTCCGGATCGGCGCGGATCGGGAGCGAACCCCGAGGCGCGAGGGCATGCGCCCTCGGCGGAGCGGCTGGTAGAAGACGTGGCGGAGGTGGTGGGTGCGATCCGGCGAGGCGGCGGCCGAGTGGTTTTGGGCGGGATTAGCTGGGGCGCGAAGCTGGCGGTGGTGGCTTCGGCGCTGGGGCCGGAGGAGGTGGATGGTCTGGTCTTGATCTGCCCCGGGCTGGAGCCGCGGGTCGGCGTGGGTCTGAGGGAGAAGCTAGGTGTCGCCGGGGCGTTGGCGACGGGACAAGCGGCGCGTCGGCTCTTTCCGATCCCGCTGGCTGATCCGGCGCTATTTACGGACAATCCGGACGCACGGCAGTTTATCGCGGGAGATCCGTTGAGCCTCAGATTCGGTACAGCGGCGCTGCTGTTCGCCAGCCGGGTGTTGGATCGGATGGTGCGGCGGGCGCAGCGCCAGGTGCGCTGTCCGGCGCTGCTGATGCTTGCAGGACGGGATCGGATCGTGGACAACGCACGCACGCGGGCCTACTTCGAGGGCCTCGGCTCGAGAGCGAAGACGGTCATCGAATACCCCGAGGCACACCACACGCTCGATTTTGAGCCGGAACCGGATCGCTATGTCCGGGATTTGGTGAACTGGCTGGAAGCGGTCGGATTGGGCTGATCGGGCCGTTCGAGACCGCGCGACCACGGCTCAGAAATCGGGCGAATGGAACCGGGCTGTCGAGAGACCGAAGGCGAGCCAAGTGGCCGATCAGGCCGAGGGCCGGTCAAAACGTGTGCTTGGTGCTCAGGGGATCGCCGCCGGCGTATCCCGCGCAGGCGGCGAAGCACGTCCCGAGACCTTGGTGGGAGGGTCTCAGCGGTGGCCTGGACTGGCGGGGGGGGGCGTCTGGAGGAGCGGGGTTTAGAGGGTGGGGTTGTCCGGGGAGGAATGGTGGGGGCGATCCGTCTTGAGGCGGAGGGGGAAGTCTTCGGTCGAGAGCGTGGCGGCGGAAGCCGCGGGACGGTCGTCGGCTTCGGCGTCGTGGTGAGCGAGGGTGCGACCGTCGGGACTGAAGGACCAGCCGCTGCGGAGGGCGCCGTCGGGGTCGTTGAAGCGGAGGGAGGCCGAGCTATCCTTGGCAAGGGTGAGCTGTAGGCCGCCCTGGGCGCGATTCAGCGCGAGACCAGAGAGGCCGTTGCTCCAGGAGTACAGGCTGGCAGCGATGTAGCCGGCCTGGTCGAAGAGCTGAAGGGCCGGTCCGAGGCCAGAACCGCCGAGCGAGGCCAGCAGCCGGCCTTGACGAAGGATCTCGAGATTGGCCGAACCGTTGGGGTCGGCCCGGAGGGCGAATTGTTCGCGGCCGGATTCATCGCGCAGAATCAATTCGGCTTGGCCGGAGGGAGAAACCCCGAAGGAGCCGCGGGGGATGCCGTGAGCATCAGTGATCAGGAGGCGATTGGCCTGAATCTGCCGGAGCGAGTCGTTGCGGTTCGCCAGGTAAATGCCGCAGGCCGCAAGGATCAACAACGCGCAGGCGGCAAGCCGGCGAATCCGTCGATTCTCGGACTCGAGCCGAGCAACACGTTGGGAGAGGGTCAGGGGCTCGCCGACGTCCATCAGTCATGGCTCCTTGCCTGAGATGAGGTCGCACCAAAACCGGCGCTGCTGTTGAGGTGATTCGAGTGCATCAGGACGTTATTGGGGGGAACGCGTGGGCTGCGAAGGGGTGAAAACGGGGGGGCCGACGGGGAGAGCCGGTCCGGGGGATGTAGGTTTGTCGGGGCGCGAGCTCGTGGGGGGTTAGGGGGCGTTGGGTGGGGTGAATTGCTTCTCGAAACGAGGCGACTGGAGGATGCGCTCGGCGAGGCGGTGGTTGGTTTCGGGGTCGAAACCTTGGACGAGGGCGACGTCGGGGCCAGAGTCGAGGATCAGGTAGTCGCCGCGGTCGTCGGGGTTGCGGCGGGCCTGATACTGGCCGAGAGCGCGGGCGAACTGGCGGGCCTCGTCGGGAGAGTCCCAGGTGGTGATCCAGACGAGGCCGAGTTGACCGTGGGCGTTTTCGTAAGTGGCATAGCGGTCGCCGTCCCAGCCAGCGGCGGCGTTTTTGCCGTCGTGGGAGCGGAGCAGGATGGCGATCTGGAATTCGCCGAGGACGTCGCGTTCGAGTTCGGTCCACTCCGGCCCGGGATCGAGGGTCCCGAGGTCGAAGTCGGTGGGGGGATCCCCGTCGGGTCCGTATTTGTCGGGGTGGAGGATTTGCTCCGTGGAGAGGGGGGGCGAGGCGTAGGCCTGGTCGAGCGCTGGCCAGCCGTGGGCGTTGACCTGACGGGCGCAGAAGACGACACCGCGGAGGTAGGGGAACAGGAGGCTGTCGCGGATGATAGGGGGCGCAGTGCGTAACGAAGCGCTGCCGGCGATGGGCAGGAAGGGAGCGAGCAAGGAGAAGACGCGACCGAGGGCCTCAGCGGGCAGTTTGGCGGTTTCCTTACCGCTCCAGTCGCCAGACGATGCGCCGAGCATGACGAGGGTAGCTTCGCCTTCGATGAGGGCGCTGAGGGCCAGGGCACGGTCGTCGTCGTGGTTGACGGCGTCCATGAAGCGTTCGAGCTGGTAGTGCTGGTCGGCCAAGGCGTGGGTCAGTTCGTGGGCGATGATGGTTTTGGATTCCTCCTTGTCGAAGCCGGGCTTGCGGCCGAGCAAGGCTTCAAGCAAGCCGGGTTTGCGGCCGCCTTCGGGTTCGAGGATCAGGTGCATCGTGTCGGTCTTGGGGTCGTAGAAGGCGCCGACTTCGTCGGTGTAAACGCGGAGGAGCAGCTCTTCGTAGTTGAGGTCGCGGGGGATGAGGCCGAAGGCTTTGAGGGACAGTTCCTCGGCGCGGCGTTCTTCGGGGGTGGCGTCTTCCTCGAGTTTCTTGAGGAGGTAGGAGCGGATCTGGTCGCGGGGGGTGACGTCGCGGCGGACGGGGTGTTTGAAGGGGAGGCCGCGGAGGCGTGGGAGCAGGAGTTCCATGGCCTGTTGGTAGCGGATTTCGGCGTCGGTGGTTTTGCCGGCGTCGGCCAGTTCATCGCCCTCGCGAAGCAGTTGAAGGCCGGCCTCGAGGCTAGAAGCCGGCGCGTTGTCGGGGGGAGAGGGAGCCTGGGCGAAGAGGGTGAGCGCGACGAGAAACCAGGCCGGCATGGGGGATCGCTCCGGAGGACAGCAGCAGGGAACCGCCGTGGTTACGGGAAGGGGGCGGATGGGGGCTGAGGGGTGAGGCGTCGGCGCAGGGAGAGGCCGAACGGGCTGGTGGAGTTCGGGCCGTGGGCGGCGGGCTTGCCAGAGCGAACCGAGCGGCTGGCCGCGGGAGGTTTTGGATTGGGCGAAGCGGCGAGAGGAACGGCGATGAGTTCGGCGGCAGCGCGGCGTAGGGCTTCCGTGCGGGTCTGGGGACCGTTGCGGGTCGTGCGATTGCGAGCCCAGGCGCGGGCGATTTCGTCAAGGATGGCCGGTTCGGAGTAGCCCAGGCCGCGCAGCCGGGAGATCCAGGCAGCGCGGAGCGAGCGGGAGCGAGCCAGCTCGTCGAGTCGGGCTGATGCGTCGCTGCGCAGAGCCGGAGGGGGATCGGAGTGCTCGGCCAGCCGGTGAAGAGCCGCGGGGTCGTGGGTGGCCGCGTGCCGAAGCTGGTCGAGAAAGGCAAGCCGTCGGTTGAGGTCTTGGCGCTGGCGTTCAAGAACCTCTTGCTCGAGCAGGGCGGGCTTGAGGCGGTCGAGCTGGTCGCGTTCCGCGGCGAGGCGACCGGCTTGATCCTCGATCTCGGCCCACGCGCGGGCGGTCGGGTCGACCGTGTTGGCGGAAACTTCCTCCCCAGCAGGAGCCGGGGCCGGGGCGTGTGGGGGTGACGGAGGCGTTGTGGCGACCAGGGGCGTCAGAAGCTGGGTGGTCTGGTTCGGTTCCGTTGGGGCGGAGGGCGGGTCGGTGGGGAGGATCACGACGAGATCTGCAGCCGAAGCGCTCGGATCGGCGACTGCGGGATGGGGCGGTAGCGGCCGGGGATCGGTCAATACGGTAGAACCCGCGGGGGGGAGGGCCGTTCGGGGCTGGTCGGTTCCGTTGGGGCGGCTCCAGGGTTTTGAGGAGATCAGCAGGGCGGCGGAAATGGCGATGGAGGGGATCAGGAAGATCGAGGCGAGGCGGTTGGTCCGTCGTTCGGGCAGGACGAGAACCTGGGGATGGCTGGGCAGGGGGTCGGGGGCGAGGATCGGGTCGTCGGAAAGTTGCTCGATCAGGGACGGAGCGGGGCGGTCCGGCCCTGGGTGTGGATCGGGGGTGGCGCCGGAGGGCGGAGGAGGAGCGTTCGGGGGTTGGGTAAAGAAGGCGTCCACGGGTCAGGTGCCAGGCTTAGCCACCGGCGGCGCGGCCGAGGCCGGTACCGCGAATCGTCTGGGTATAGGGGTCGAGGAGTTGGTGGAGGCGCTCGGCGTCGGGGATATCGCGGCTGAGGGGTTGATTGAGATGGAGGGCCTGGGCGGCCTCGGCGGCGGACTTGCCGGCCAGGCTCAGGACGACGTCGCGGACGTTGAGGCCGTGGTGGTAGGCATGTTTGGCGATGGCGGCCGCGGCGTCGTAGCCGATCTCGGGAGCGAGCACCGTGCACATGGCGAGGCTGCGTTCGACGGTGTTGCTGATTTGTGGGGAGGGTTGGAGGGCGGTGACGCCGGGCGGGTCGATGGCGTGGGCCTGGAAGAAGTCGCGGGCGTCGAGGCAGCGGGTCCGGAGGTGGTCGGCGGCAGCGGCCAGCAGTTCGATCGACTGCAAGAGGTTGTAGGCGATAACCGGCATGCCGACGTTGAGCTGGAAGTTGGACAGCGTCGCGTTGGCCCAGGCGATGGTGGCGTCGTTGCCAACGATCTGGGCGGTGACCATGAGGACGGCTTCGGGGATGACGGGGTTGACCTTGGCAGGCATGATCGAGCTGCCGGGTTGAAGCTCGGGGATGAGCAGTTCGCCGAGGCCGCAGCGTGGTCCGGAGGCGAGCCAGCGGATGTTGTTGGCGATGATGCCGAGGGAGATGGCGACGGTGCGGATCAGGCCGGAGGCTTCGACGGCGGCGTCGCGCGCGGCGATGGATTCGAAGCAGTGTCCGCCCTCGGCATGTTTGAAGACCAGGCCGGTGGCGCGGGAGAGCTGGGCGGCCATGCGGGCGGGGAACTCGGTGTGGGTATTGATGCCGGTGCCGATGGCGGTGCCGCCGATGGGCAGTTCGGCCAGGGCGTTGAGGGCGACATCGAGCCGGCGCAGGCCGTGCTGGATTTGGGCGGCGTAGCCGGCGAATTCCTGACCGAGGCGGATGGGAACGGCATCCTGGAGGTGGGTGCGGCCGATCTTGACGATGGAGTCGAAGGCCTCGGCCTTGGACTGGAGGGCTTCGTGGAGGGAGCGCAGGGAGGGGATCAGGGAGTTTGAGATCGCCTCGACGGCGGCGACGTGGATGGCGGTGGGGAAGACGTCGTTGGAGGATTGCCCGAGGTTGACGTGGTCGTTGGGGTGGACGGGTGATTTGCCGCCGCGGGCCTGGCCGAGGAGTTCGTTGGCGCGGCTGGCGACGACCTCGTTGACGTTCATGTTGGACGAGGTGCCGGAGCCAGTCTGGAAGAGGTCGACGACGAACTGGTCGTCGAGTTGGCCGTCGGCGACTTCGGTGGCGGCGGCGATGATGGCCTGGGCGCGGGTCGGGTCAAGCAATCCGAGGTCGAGGTTGACGTGGGCGGCCGCCTGTTTGATCAGGCCCAGGGCGCGGATCAGGCCGCGGGGGAGGCGCAGGGGGCTGATCTGGAAATTGAGTTGAGCACGCCGGGTCTGGGCGCCGTAGTAGGCATCGGCGGGGACTTGGACGGAACCCATCGAGTCGCGTTCGGTGCGGGTGGTTGCCACGGAGGTTGACTCTCGGAGGGAGGCCGGGCCGGTTAGGGAACCCGTGGGGGTTTGTGCCCAAGCAAGATGCTATCGTAGGCCGTGGCGAAACGGGGGAGCAAGGCGGGTCAACCGGGAGTAGAGGGCGAGGGAGGGGAGGCCGGGATTGAGGAGGCGGCGTCAGCGGGCGGTGCCGGTGGCTGGGCTGTGGGGAGGGGCCAGAATTCGAGTTCGATGTGGTGCCCGCGGACGCCGAGGAAGGGGCAGGGGGATTTTTCGGTCCAGGTGCCGGTGTTGAAGTAGTGAATGCCGTCGACGACGGAGGATTTGGCCTGGTGGGTGTGGCCGCAGGTGACGAATTCGCAGCCGTTGGAGCGGGCGTGTTCGACGGCGCCGCGTTCGACTTTGGGTCCGTTGCGTTGCCAGCGCTTGGAGACGCTGCGGATCCAGCGAGCGGCGTTGTGGGGAGCAATCTTCTGGATGATGCCGAAGAGAAAGCTGCCGAATGCGGTCAGGAGGGGGTGTTTGGTGACGACGTTGTCGAACTGGTCGCCGTGGAGGATCATGAGGCGGATCTGGGCGGATTCGTAGATGAATTCGTCGTGGATGTCGACGCCCACGAGATGGCTGACGATATCGGCCGGGCCGTCGTGGTTGCCGCGGATCCAGATGAGGCGGAAGTCGGGCCGGTCGGAGTTGCGGCGGATGATTTTGAGGCAGGCGAAGTGGCGGCGGGAGAGCCGCTTAAAGTTCAGGTCGTCGAAGATATCGCCGTTGATGACGAGCATGCGGCTGTTCTGGCAGGCCCAGACTAAGAATTCCTCGAGGAGTTTGACCTGGCAGACGGCGCTTCCGAGATGCAGGTCGCTGATGACGATGCAGTCGTATTCGGGTGGGCCGTCGCCGGGTCGATCAATCAGCATGGGGCATCGGCGAGAAAGACAGAGATGCCGGCGGACCGGGCCGGGATTGCCGGGCGTGTCCGGCCGATCAACGGCACAACCAGACAATTAGTTTACCATTTTGCGTAGAAGGCCATCCCAGGCGGATGGCGGACGAAGCCGAGGTCGGCAAGCCAAGCTGCGGCGGGGCTGGAGAGGGCGGGGGTCGAGTTATATGTTTCGATCTTGAGGGTCCGGCGCGGGGGTCTGGCCAGCGCGGGGAGGAGGCTGAGGGCAGCTTGAAGTTCGGAGTCAGAGGCCGAAGGAAGGCCGGTCAGTCGGCGGCCATAGGCTTCGATGATCAGGATCGGCCGGCCGGAAGCGAGGACGAGGAAGTTGGCCGGAGAGCGTGGGAGGCGGGCAGTCGCGTTGTCGAGCAGGGGGATGTCAAACGGTGCGCCCGAGCCATAGAGGTTGGCTGGGTCGAGTGTATTGATGAGGGTGGGCGGGGAGTTGGGCTGGTGGCGCGCCAGCGCGTCGGCGGTTTCGGGGAGGGTGTACTGAACGCCGGAAAGGCCTTCGACGAAGTAGCCGCGTCGGAGTTCACCGCGCAGCTCGGCGCGCTCGAGGGGGTCGACCAGGTCGCGCCACGGGGGAGCGGCCGGGTCGAGGGCGACGGTTTCTCGGCAGAGGATGGCGTAGCGATCGAGGAGGCGTTCGGCCCAGGCCAGAAGGGGAGTGTCGGGGTCGTCGGGCGGTGGGAGGGAGGCGGGCCAGAGCCTCCAGCGGGGCTGAGGTGGGGGCGAGGCGGTCGCGCGGCGGCGGCCGAGGCGGGGTCGTTGGGCGGCGAGGGATGCCGTCCGCGCGGCTGTCAGGGGGCGAAGGGCAGCCGCGGATGGTGAGCGAAGAGCATCGAGATGGTCGAGCGTGACCAAGCCGTGGCCGAAGAGGCGGAGCAGTGAGGACCGTAGCTCCGAGTGTTTCAGGCCCGCGGCGGCCAGCAGGTCGTCGACCAGGCAAGCGCCACGGTTTTGCAGGGTCTGGAGAACGACCGAATCGTGCGCGGTGAGGGGGTCGTTGGGAGGTTGGGGCCACGAGCCGGTAAAGGGTTCGGCGGTGTGAAAGAAGGCCAGGAGCGGGGCGTCGCGCGGGCCGGGTCGGCCGCGGGGTAGGAAGATGCCGTCGCGGACGGCGGCGGCGAGCCAGGCGGGCTGGAAGTCCGGAAGGCGGCGTGGCAACAATTCGGATTCCCAGAATTCGAGCGGCGCGGCGAAGCCTTCGAGGCGAAGCAGCGCGGCGGCCAGCGCTGAGGCGCCTTGGGGCGAACGAGGCGGTGTGAGCTGGTGGTCGCGGAGGAGGAAGTCAACGAAGGTTTCCGGGGTGACGGCCAGAGAGTCGCGGCGGCGGAGGGCGAGGGTCGTGCGGCGCAGCTCGGCGAGGTTGCGGCGGTCGGCCCAGCGGGTGGGCTGTTGGGGTTGAGGATCGAGCCGGGCCAGTTGTCCGGCCTCGGTTAGCGACTCGAGGAGAGCGGCAACCTGGCTGAGTTCGAGGCCGTAACGGCGTGCGGCTTCGTCAGCACTGACCAGAGCGCGGCTGGCAGCGAAGCGTTGGAGGATGGTCGCGCGCGCGTGGATGTCAGGCTGCGCGGCAAAGGCGGCGGCGTAGAGGGGGGCGTCTTCGGACGAGATCCAAAGCTCGGGCTCCGAGGCCCCCGAGATCGAGAACCGAGTGATGCGGCCCTCGGCGATCAGGCTGTCGAGCCAGGTGGCAAGGCTGGGGGGGAGTTCGGACGGGGCGAGGTCGCCAAGCTGGCGGAGCCATTCGGCCAGTTCGACGAGAGAGCGCGGCAGACGCTGGCCGCGGAGGCGACGGTTGAGGTGGTCGACAGCGGCCGGGTCGAGGTCGAGGCGGAAGCCGGGCCAGCCGCCGTCGAGGATGGCGTTCAGGCGGTCGTGGTCGGGTTCGTGGGAGACGGGGCGCTGGTCGCGGCGTGGTTCATCCCATTCGTAAAGATATTTTTGGGTGAATTGGAAGATGAGTTCGGCGGCGAAGGGGGAGGGCTGGTGGCCGTTGCGGGTGACGACGCGGGTCGATCCGTCCTGGATCGACTCGAGAAGGCGACGGAGACAGGGGAGGTCGAGGTCGGAGACGAGGCATTCGCGGTAAGTTTCGAGGACGACCGGGAAATCGGGGTGGCGGCGAACGGTCTGGAGGAGGTCGCGGGCGCGGAGGCGCTGGAGCCAGAGGGGGGTGCGGCGGGTCGGGTCGGGTCGGGGCATCAGCAGCGCACGGGCGGCATTCTGGCGGAAGCGGAGCCCGAAGAGGGAGCTGTGGCCGAGTTCCTCGCGAATGGCTTGCTCGGCGAGGTCGGGGGTGAGGGCGGCGAGGACGTCGAGAGGGGGCGTGTCAATATCGGGGAGTCGGAAGAGCAAGCCATCGTCGGCGTGGAGGGCAGCCAGCTCGAGACCGAGGCGCTGGCGGAGGCGCGGCAGGAGGGCGAGCTTGAGGGCGTGGTGGAAGCGGTGGCCGTAGGGAGTGAGGATGGCCAGGCCGAGACCGCCGGCGGGGTCGGGGAAGGACTCGACCAGGATGGTGCGGTCGTCGGGGACAGCGCCGGCGGAGGCGATCTGACGGGCCACGAAACGCGTCAGACGACGGGCGGCGTGGAGATCGAGGCCGCAGTCGGAAGCGAGCCAAGACGTCGGGTCGCGGCCGTCGTGCAGGTCTTCGCGGATCAGACGGGCCAACTCAGCGACAGCCTGACCGAGTTCGGGGGAGCGGCCGGCAGCCTCGCCGCGCCAAAACGGAAGCAAGGCGGCGTGGCCCGCGGCCGGGGAGACGACGACGCGATGCGGTTCGATGGCCTCGATCCGCCAGGTGCCGTGGCCGAGACGAAACGTTTCGCCGATCCGACGCTCGAGGACGAACTCTTCGTCGAGTTCGCCGAGGCGAGGTCCGTTGTCTCCGAGGACCAGGGGGAACTGGCCGGAGTCGGGGATGGTGCCGCCGCCGGTCAGCGCGAGCGCGGCGGTGCCGGGCAAGGGGAGCAGGCGCTGATGGACGCGATCCCAACTGATGCGGGGGCGAAGGTCGCGAAACGTCTCCAGACCGAACCGGCCGGAGACCATACGGAGGACGTCTTCGAAGGCGACGAGCGGGAGCTGGGCATAGGGGTAGGCCGAGCGAACGAGGTCGTAGAGCGCCAGGACGTCGGTCGGGCCTTGAGCCACGCAGGAGACGACCTGTTGGGCCAGGACGTCGAGGCAGTTGGTCGGGACGCGGAGCTGTTCGACCTCGCCGCGGCGCATTGCGCGGACCAGTGCGGCCGATTCCAGCAAATCGGCAAGGGACTTGGCGTAGATACGGCCGCGGCTGACCGAACCGACGACATGGCCGGCACGGCCGACGCGCTGCAGCGCGCGGGCGACAGAGCCGGGCGACTCGACCTGGCAGACCAGGTCGACGGCGGCCATGTCGATCCCGAGTTCGAGCGACGCGGTGGCGACGACGGCCCGTAGCCGCCCGTCCTTTAAGGCCGATTCGGTAGCGCGGCGAACCTCGGGACTGAGGCTTCCGTGATGAGGACGGGCGAGGAGGTCAACCGGATCGGCGTCGGATTCGGCGGCGCGCTGATTGAGAGCGGCTGCGAGGCGTTCGACGACCCGGCGGTTGTTGGCAAAGATGAGCGTGGAGCGGTGCTGGCCAATTTGGGCCAGCAGGTCGGCTTCGATTTCCGGCCAGACCGAACCGCCTGGGGAAGCCGGCCGGGGGGCATGGACCAGCAGGTCGAGTTCCTTGCGGATGCCGGCATCAACGATGGTGACGGGGCGCGGTTCGTAGCATGCGGTGAGACCGTGACCGGAGCGTTTGCGTCGACCGCCCAGGAAGCGGGCGACCTCGTCGAGCGGGCGCTGGGTTGCGGAGAGGCCGATTCGGAGGAATTCGGCGGATTGGAGGGCCTGGAGCCGCTCGAGCAGGAGGCTCAAGAAGACGCCGCGTTTGTTACCGGCCAAGGCGTGAATTTCGTCGACGATGACGAATCGGACGGCGCTGAGGGTCTGGCGAGCACGACTTGTCAGGAGCAGGTGGAGGGATTCGGGGGTGGTGATCAGGAGGTTGGGGGGGCGGCGGATCATGCAGGCGCGCTGGGCGGGTGGGGTATCGCCGGTGCGAACCCCGAGGCGGAGGGGGCGGATCGGGGCGCCGAGGGCCTGGGCGGTGGCCTGGATGCCCTCGAGCGGTTCGACGAGGTTGCGGGCGACGTCGACATTGAGGGCCTTGAGTGGCGAGAGATAGAGCAGCTCGGTGCCGCGCGGCTGGGCAGAGCCCGGGGGGTGCGCCCAGAGGTGGTTGAGACAGGCCAGGAAGGCGGCAAGGGTTTTGCCGGATCCGGTCGGGGCGACGATCAGCGTATGTTCGCCGCGAACGATCGACGGCCATCCCAGGCGTTGGGGTGGAGTGAGCGAGGCAAAGCGGTTGCGGAACCAGGCGGCGACGGGTTCGAGGAAGAGGTCGAGGGGATCGCGAGCCGCTGGGTCGGAGGGGGCGTCGACGCCCACGAGGACAGGTCCTCAAGCGAGAGCAGGCCGGGGCGGGGTGCCAAATGTTGAAAATTGTGCCCCGGAAGGGCTAGCTCCGGCAAGAGTCAACCTGGACAAGAGAATAGTAGCAGGGGAGAGGGGTCAAGATTGGGCGGGGGTTTGCTCTTCGAGGGCCTGGTCAATGAGGTGGCGGAGGAACTGGCCGACGGTCTGGCCGCGTTGGCGTGAGATCGCCATGAGGGCCTCGAGGCGGCGGGTGGAGAGCAGCAGGGAGACTTCCGTGATCTCGGTGGTCGGTTGGAAGGGAATTTCGAAGCGGGTTTGGGTGGCGGACATTTCGGGGGTCCGATGCGAGGCCCGAGGTGGGCCAGGGCGTTGGGTCTCGAAGACTGACAGCACAAAGTGTGCCAATTAAGGAACGGGGTGGAGGGCGACCAGGAGGAGGACGACCACCGCCAGGATGCAGGCGAGGGCGGCGATGGTCCAGACAATCCAGGCGGGGAGAGGTTCGGGGCTGGGGGGGGTGCTGGGGAAAGTGAAGGGGGGGATGGAGGATCGGGCCGAGGGGATTGGGCGGGAGCGGGGAGCGGGGGCGGGGGCGGGGTCGCCGAGGTGGCGGAGGGTGGCAGCGCTGGCGGGTCCGGCGGCGGTGGGGTCGAGGAAGCGGAGGTCGTCGTCGTCAAGCTCGGGGGGCGGAGGGCGGAAGGCGCGAGCGGACTGGGGGTGGGTGGCCAGGAGAGCGCGGACGCGGTCGGGGTCGGTCCAGCGGAGCAGGTCGGCGCGGGCCTCGGCGGCGGACTGGTAGCGGTGGTCGGGGTTTTTGGCCATCAGTTTGCGGACTAGCGCGGCGAAGCTGGCGGGGACGGCGGGGCTGACCGATTCGAGGTTTCGGGGGTCTTCCATACGTTGGCGGTAGATTTTGTTGATGACGTCGCCGCCCGGGAAGGGTGGGAAGCCGGCGAGGGTGAAGTAGAGCGAGCAGCCGACGGAGTAGAGGTCGGACCGGGGGTCGACGGAAGAGGCGTCGGCGAGTTGTTCGGGGCTGGCGTAGTCGAGGGTTCCAATGATGGCGTTGGGGTGGGTCAGGCGGGTGGCGTCGGAGTCGATTTCGCCCAGAGCGCGGGCCAGTCCGAGGTCGAGGATGCGGGGGTCGCCGGTGGGGGTAACCATGAGGTTTGAGGGTTTGATGTCGCGGTGGACGAGGCCGGCGTCGTGGGCGGCCTGAAGACCCTCAAGGACTTTGGCGAAGTAGCGGGCAGCGTCGGGGACGCGCCAGGGTCCGCCGGTGGGGGAGGCGACCATTTGGTGAAGGCTGCGACCGGGAACGAACTCGAGGACCATGAAGGAGACGCCGGCATCGGTGCCGACGTCGAGGGTTTGGGCGACGTAGGGGTGGCGGATGCGGCGGGAAAGCTCGGTTTCGCGGCGGAAGCGTGCCAGGGCGTGGGGGTCTTCGAAGGCTTTGCGGGGAGGGAGGACTTTGAGGGCGACGTGTTGGCGGGATTGGATGTGTTGGGCGAGGAAGACTTTGCCCATGCCGCCTTCGCCGAGGACCTGGAGGATGCGGTAGCCGCCGAGGAAGAAGCCGCGGGTGGCGCCGGCGAGGAGTTTACGGGCCTGGTAGGCGGTCAGGTGGCCGAGGTCGACGAGTCGGCGGGCCAGGAGAGTGGGGCTTTGGGCGGCGGGGTCGGCGGGGCCGTGGAGGTAGGCGAGGGCCTGGGAGCGAGCGAGGAGTCCGCTGCGGTCGAGGTTAACCAGGAACTGCTCGACCGGGGAGGGGAGGGGGAAAGACGAAGACGCGCCGGGGGAGTGGTCAGGGGGTCGGGGGTCGCGCGGCATCTCAGATGACCCGGACGACGACGACCGTGACGTTGTCCTTGGATTTGTTGTCGAGAGCGCAGTTGACCAACAGTTGGGCAGCGCGTTGAGGGTCGTCGGTCGAGCGGAGAATTTCGAGGATGGCGTCGTCGCGCACCACGCCGGTCAGGCCGTCGGAGGCCAGCAGGAACAGGTCGCCGGAAGCGATCTCGACGATGTGGACCGGCTCGGGGCGTTCGTGGACGTCGCGAGAGCCGAGGAACAGGTAGAGGATATTTTTGAATTTGTGGGTTTCGACCTCGGCGGGGGAGATGGTTCCGACTTCGCCGAGCGCGTGGGCCAGGGAATGGTCGCGGGTCAGTTGGCGGAGACCGTTGGAGGTGAGGTGGTAGACGCGGGAGTCGCCCAGGCCGGTGACAAAGGCGTGGCGATTGGCAAACAGGGCCAGCGCGATCGTGGTTCCCATGTTCGCCAGTTCGGGCTGGAGGGTGGACTGGGAGAGCAGCTCTTCGTTGGCCTTGTCGATCGCTTGGATGATAGCGGAGCGAATGGCGTCGTCGTCGTGGGCAGTAGCCAGTTGCTGGCTGAGGTAGGCGGGGACGAGTTCGACGGCTAACTGGCTGGCTTTTTCACCGGCGAGCTGACCGCCCATGCCGTCGGCCACGATGAACAGCGGAAGGGACGGGTCGATCGGGTGCGCGGAGGTGATTGGGGAGGCGGGGGTCGAACCGGTGGTGGAGATGTTTTGAAGCGAGGGGCGGCCGGGGACGTAGAAGTTGTCCTCGTTGCGGGGACGAACGTTGCCGCGGGTGGACTGGACGCCGTAACGGAGTTCGAATCCAGGGATGGAGATCGTGAGGGGGGGAGGGGTTTGAAAATCGGCGGTCTGTTCGGAACTGTGCGGGGTGATGGCGTCGCGATGCGCGTTGCGGGACGGCGTGGTACGCTTAGTGCCCCAAAGACTTTGCCACCAAGAGTGAAGACCCACCGTGCCCGCCTTTGCGTTGCGGGGAATCGACCGAGGCCACGCAGGCTTTGCCCGATCCGAAAGTCGGACGCAACTCTTCAGGAAGTTTAACCAGATTGGAGGTTGAAGGAAGTCTTCAGGATCGAGAAAAGCGGGGTGGGGAGGAGGGGGGATCAGGACGAGGCGCGGGAGTGGCGGGAGGCGGCCCAGGCGACAAGGTCGTCAACACCGATGGTGCGGTACGTGAGAAACAGCTCGCCGGCGGCAAACCCGGCTGTGGATCCGTGGTAGCGATTCATGGCCTCGATGGCCGTGAAGATGCGGGCCTTGGCGGCGGGGAACTGAGAGCGGTAGGCACGGATGGCGTCGAGTTTGACGTTCAGGGTCTCGGAGATATCGGCGACCAGGCAGCCGGCGGCTTCGGGGATATCGAAGGAATGGAGGCCGACGGGGAAGCCGAGCTGGACGTCGATGGCGTGAGGGGGGAGGTTGTCGAAGTGTTCGTCCCATTTGGTCAGGCGGCTGTAGAAGACGGCGGCGTCGGTGATGAGCATGGCCTGGTAGTGGTCTGGGGAGGCCATGACGGTCTTGCCGCCGAAGCCGAGGACGATGCGGGGTCGGTAGCGTCGGAAGACGCGCGCGAGGGCGAGTCGGGCTTCGAAGCCGTCGAAGAGCCGGCGGTTGGGGAGATTGAGGTTGACGCGGACCTGGACGCCGAGGATGTCGGCAGCCTGGCGGGCCTCGGCCAGGCGGATGTCGGGTCCGGGCGACAGGGGGGTGGGTTCGCCGTCGGTCAGGTCGACGATTCCGACGCGGTAGCCGCGGCGGGCCAGGTGGGCGAGGGTGCCGCCACAGGTGATCTCGACGTCGTCCGGGTGAGCGCCGACGGCGATCAGGTCGAGCGGGGATTCCGTGAAGTTGGGGTCGCTCATGAGGGGATTCTCGGCGGGGCGGACTGAGAGTGATCTTGACCGATGCGTGGCCGGGTTGGAAGGCGGCGACCGGTGGAACCGGTGGCGAGCGAGCAGCCGGTGGTGGATGATCGGCGTGACAGAGTCGGAGGGGAGTGTATGAGGCCGTGGCGGGCGAAGGGGATGGATCGGGAGAGGCTATGCCGGCTGTTGGCGTCGCTCGATCCGACGATGCGGCTGGTCAGCGAGCGGGAGTATCGCCGCTGGGTGGGCCGGCACGCGGCGCGGCGGGGTTGGCCGCGGGCGGTGCCGGTCGGGCTGGACGTGGGCGTCGAAGGGTCGGGCTGGGCGGAGCGTGAGCCGGGCAGTAGTGAGCGGGCCGGGACGATCTGGGTGGTTCCGATCGACTCGACCTGGCGGAAGCTCAGCGAGGCGGGAGCGCTCCGGCGGCTGTGGAAGGTCGTACTGGCGGCGGCGGTCGAGCGAGCGGTAACGGGTTTGCGGCTGAGCGAGAGTGAGCTTGAGGATCGGTTGGACGTGATCGGGCGCACGGCCTACGACGAGGCCGTCTGGGTGATGCGCGAAGACGGCTGGCTCAGGGCGGGGGAAGCTGGGACGGCGGCGTACGGGGCGGTCTGCGGTCGGTTCCTTGCGCTCTGGGCGGTCGAACCGGGGATGGTCAGCGCGCACTTTACGGCGATCGAGGATCCAGAACGGGTGGCGGCGGTCTTGAGACAGGGCTTGGAGTTGGAGCGGCTGGTAGAGCAGACGCGGCCGCCGGGGGCGGAGCCAGAACCAGAGACTCCGGCCGGGATGGTGGAGGGGTTGGAGTCAGAAGCGGAGGACGACGAGGACTGGGAGCCGGAGGACGGAGCGGTTCTGTGGGATGGTGCTCAGAAGGAGGAGCGGGGGCTGGTACGACGCGCGGTGCGCGCGGCGGAACGGGGAAACCATGTGCGGGCGCTGATTCTTTGGGAGCGAGCGGCGCGGAGCGCGGGAGCCGGACAGCAAGGGGTATGCGAGGGCCGGTCGAGGTCGGCGTTGGCCATGTTGGCGGGGCGGTTGGAACGGACGCTGGAGGACGGGTCGAGGGCGTCGGACTGGCAGCGCGTCCTGGAGCCGTTGCGGGCGGCGGCGGTCGCGGGGGTTCGATCGCGGGCCGGTCGGGTACTGTTCAGCCTTCAGAAGGCGTGTGTGGATCGAGAGCGACCGGCGGGGCGTCTGGACCTGGTCGGGTGGCTGGTCACGGGCGGGCGTCGGCCATTGAAGCGGGAGGTGCCGGACGAGTGGCAGGTGCAGCGGTTGCGGCACTTGAAAGAAGCGGCCGAGCGGCTGCGGGGTGTAGGGATCGAGGCGGGGGCGCGGCAACGGCTGGCCAGGAGGATCGAAGAATCGTTGGAGCGAGCCGAGGAGGAGTTGCGGCACGTCTTCGGACCACAGATCGAGGCGAGCCTGCGGGAAGGCGGGCTGGAGCCGAAGGGGGTGGTGGAGCGAGTCGGGGAGTCGAAGCTTGTGGAGGAGTTGCTGGATCGGGCGGTGGCCCAGGGCTTCATCACCGCCGGCGAGCTGCGAGATGCGATCGCGCGGAATGTGGTCAAGCTGCCGGATCCGGGGATGGTCGAGTGGATCTACGGGGATCGCTTGCTACGGACGGACCGGGCCTTGGCGAGGCACCTGGAGGGGGTCTACCGGGGCGCGGAGATTTATTTGCGGGGGTTGCAAAAGGGAAGCTCGGTCGTTTTCGGCACGCGGCCGGGGCGGTGGTTGACCTGGAACGTGGTGTTGCCATTCGGCGGCGCGTTTGTGGTTTTGGAGGGATTGCAGCACCTGGTGGAGCCGGTGGTGGGGCTAGTGAGCCGGGCCGGGCACTCGGACCTGGCAGGGGCGGCGGTGAGGCTCGGTCAGGTGGGATCGCTGGGGGTGTCGGCGATTGGCCCGGTCAGCGCGAGCGTGGATCGGGCCTGGGAGAAGTGGGCCGAGCCGTCGATCCATCTCATGACGGGGCTGAATGTCGTAGTCTTGGGGCTGGTGGTGCTGGGTTTGATGCGCTCGGCCCGATTACGCCGGGGGGTGGCGCGAGTGGTGCGGTCGGTGGGCCGGGGGTTGGGGGTCGTGGTCGGCGAGCTGCCAGGCTGGCTGGCGGCGCGGTTGGGTCTAGTGGAGTTGTGGCAGAAGGTGTGGGTGAGGAGGCTGGCGGGGTGGGTCGTCGTTCCCGGGCTTGTCGGGATGGGCTGCGCGGGGGTGGGGTTGAGATTGGGAGCCAGGGGAGTGGGAGGTTGGTTGATCGGACTGGGCGGTTACGGGGTGACGGTCGGTCTGGTGCAGACGCGTGTCGGGCGGTGGCTGGGGGAGACGTTGATGGCGGGCTGGGAGCAGTGGGTGAGATGGGTCGGTCACGATCTGGTCCCGGGGCTGGTGCGGGCCACGCTGCGTTTTTTTCGCCGTGGGCTGGAGCGGTTGGATCAGTTGCTGTTTGCGGTGGATGAATTCTTTCGATTCCGGCGGGGAGATCGGCGGTGGGCGATCGGGCTGAAGGCGGTGGGAGGGACGCTGTGGGGCGGGGTTCGGTACGTCGTGCGGCTGGGGGTGGCGACGCTTGTGGAGCCGCAGGTCAATCCGATCAAGCATTTCCCCGTTGTGACCGTGGCGCACAAGGTGACGTTGCCGCTGATTCTGGGGCTGACGCCGTTTTTTGCTCGAACACTGGGGATGGGGTGGGACGCGGCGTATGGGCTGGCGTTTTTCCTGCAATTGCTGTTGCCTGGGGTCTTCGGGTTCCTGGTGTGGGAGCTGAAGGAGAATTGGAAGCTGTACGAGGCGAATCGACCCCGAGCGCTGGGGGCGGCAATCGTGGGGAGTCACGGCGAGACGGTGGTGCGGCTGCTGCGGCCGGGGTTTCATTCGGGGACGGTCGCCAAGGCCTATCAGCGGCTGCGTGGTGAGGAGCGGGGTCGGCATCGTGTATGGGAGTCGCTGCACGAGGTGGAGCGAGAAGTGAGCCGGTTTGTTGAGCGGGAGTTGCTAGCGCTGCTGGGTGCAAGCCGGCGGTTGGGCGACGAGGCGCTGCGGGTGGGAGGGGTGAGGTTGGGGCCTCGGCGAATCGAGGTCGGGATCGAGCACGAAGGCTATCCGGGCGAGCCGTTGGAAGTTGGGTTGACGGAGCGTGAGGGGTGGCTGGTGGCGGAGGTCGTCGGTTCGAGGCCCGGCTGGCTGGATCGGTTGGATGGGGAGGCGCGGTTGGTGGCGGCCAATGGGCTGGCGGGCCTGTACGCGCGGGCGGGGGTGGATTTTGCGACCGATCAGGCGCGGCACTTGGTTCCCGGGGAATGGGTCTGGGACGGGAGGCGACCGGTGGTCTGGTGGCCGAGTCGGAGGGGTGGATTGCGGGCCGAGGTGGAGTTGGACGGTGAGGCCGGAGACGGATCGAGCCTGGCCGAACGACTGCGGTTCTCTTGGCGGCCGATTCTTTGGAAGACATGGGTTGAGAGCTGGGAGCGGGAGGCAAGCGGTCCGAGCGTGCCGCTGGTGGTCGAGCCGAGCGTGCTGCCCGTCGGAGGGGATCAGTGGCGCGTGACGGGGAAGGCGCGGAGTGATCGTGCGCTTGATATGATGACGTAATCGATGTTGGCGAGGACGGAACGAGGAGTCAGGTCACGATGAGGCGATACGCGTTGTGGGGGGGATTGGTGTGGGCGGGGATGCTGGCGGGCCTGGCGGGTGCGGATGACGGAGTCCGGCCGACGGACCGATCGGGTCGAGAGCTGAACCTGGACTTTGAGACAGGGACCCTGGCGGATTGGCGCGCTGAGGGTGATGCGTTTGGGGGTCAGCCGATCGCGGGGGATACGGTGGCCGCGCGGCGGTCGGATATGAAGAGCCGGCATCAGGGTCGGTATTGGGTGGGGACGTTTGAGCGGGCAGGCGACCGGCCGCAGGGGACGCTGACCTCGGCGCCATTTGTGGTGACCAAGCGGTGGGGAAGTTTTCTGGTGGGCGGGGGCCGGCATGCGGAGACGTGCGTCGAGCTGGTGCGGGCCGATACGGGGAAGGTTTTTTATCGGACCAGTGGAGAGGACCAGGAGGATTTGAAGCGGGTGGCGGTCGATTTGAATGAGCACCAGGGGCGAGAGGTCTTCATACGGCTGGTGGATGGACGGTCGGATGGGTGGGGCCACATCAATTTCGACGATTTCCGGCTGCATGACGAGCGGCCCCCGGTTCCCCAGCGAACGGTTCTGCCGGGTCCGGACGTTTACGCACATGCGGGGCTATCGCCCGAGGAGGCAGCGCGGGCGATGACGGTGCCGCCAGGCTTTGAGGTGAGGCTGTTCGCCGGCGAGCCGGACGTGGTGCAGCCGATTGCGATGACGATCGATGAGCGGGGGCGGGTCTGGGTGGCGGAGGCGTACAGCTATCCGATCCGGGTGGCCGACGATCAGGCGCGGGATCGGATCGTGATCTTGGAGGACCAGGACCGGGATGGGCGTTTTGATAAGCGGACGGTCTTCGCGGAGCGGCTCAATCTGGTCAGCGGACTGGAGGTTGGGCATGGAGGCGTCTGGGTCGGTGCGGCGCCGTATTTGATGTTTTTCCCGGACCGAGATCGAGACGACCGGCCGGACGGGCCGGCGCAGATTCTGCTCGACGGTTGGGGCCTGGAGGATACGCACGAGACGCTTAACTCGTTTATCTGGGGGCCGGACGGATGGCTCTACGGCTGCCATGGGGTGTTCACGCATAGCCGGGTCGGCAAGCCGGGGACGCCGGACGCGGAACGGGTTCCGATCAACGCGGGAGTCTGGCGGTATCACCCGACCCGGCATGAGTTTGAGGTCTTCGCACACGGGACGAGCAATCCCTGGGGCGTCGACTTCGACGCTGAGGGGCAGTGCTTCATCGAGGCGTGCGTGATCCCGCATCTATACCACATGGTGCAAGGCGGGCGGTACGAGCGGCAGGCTGGCTCACATTTCAATCCGTATACGTATGATGATATCAAGACCATTGCCGATCATCGGCACTATGTCGGGGCGAATCCGCATGGGGGCAATGGGCGTTCGGACAGCGCTGGGGGCGGCCATGCGCATGCAGGGTTGATGATTTACAACGGCAGTTTGTGGCCGGCGGAGTACCGGGGTGGGCTGTTCATGAACAACATTCATGGCGCCCGGTTGAATCATGATGTGGTGGTGAGGAAGGGGTCGGGGTTTGTCGGGTCGCACCGGCCGGACTTTGTGCTGACCAATGACGCCTGGTCGCAGATTGTGGCGTTGCGCGAGGGTCCGGACGGGGCGGTGTACCTGATCGACTGGTATGACAAGAACCAGTGCCACCGGACGGAGCCGGAGTTGCACGATCGGAGCAATGGACGGGTTTTCCGGTTGAGCTATGGGGAGCCGCGGGCGGTTCCGGATCTGGTGGGGATGTCGGCCGAGGAGTTGGTGCGGGTCGTCGTTGAAGCGGATGAAGCGGTCGCGCGGTTGGCGCTGAGGTTGATTCGGGAGCGGGGCTTGTCGGCCGCGGAGCGGCGTCGGTTGTACGAGGGGGTTCGTGGCGGAGGATGGACGACGCCGGTCCGGCTGCGCGGGCTGTGGGCGTTGCATGGGACGGGGGGGCTGGAGGAGGCGTGGATCGGGCCGTTGCTGGGCGATCCGTCCGAGGTGGTGCGCGCCTGGACGATCCAGTTGGCGTGCGAGCAGCGGCGGCCTTCGGAGGCGGTGGTGAAGCGGATGGTGGAGATGGCCGGCGAGGATCCCTCGCCGGTGGTCCGGCTGTATTTGGCCAGCGCGGTGCAGCGGTTGGGTTCGGAGTATGGGTCGGCGAAATGGGCGATTCTGGAAGGGCTGAGCGGTCATGGGGAGGATGCTGAGGATCCGAATCTGCCCTGGATGGTCTGGTATGGGGCGGAGCCGCTGGCGGAGGAGGATGCGAGTCGGGCGTTGGCGTTGGCCGCAGGGGCGAAGCTGCCCCAGTTGCTGCCGTGGATGACGCGGCGGGTGGTGGCTTTGGGGACGCCAGAAGCGTTGGCGTTAGTGGTGGAGCGGTTAGGTCGGGAGGGGGATGCAGGGCGGCGGCGGGTGATGCTGGGTGCGATCCAGGAGGGTCTGCAGGGTCGTCGGCAGGTGGAAGCGCCGGCGGTCTGGGCTACAGTGGGTCCGGGGCTGATGACGGATGCAGATGAGGGGGTCCGGGCGCTAGCAGTGGCGTTGGGGACGACGTTTGGCGATCAGCGGGCGTTGGACGCGGTGCGGGCGACGCTGGTTGATGCGCAGGCGGGCGTGGAGCGTCGGACGGCGGCGTTGGCGTCGCTTCTGAAGGCGCGCGACCCGAGGCTGCCGGGGGTGCTGCGGGAGCTGATTCGGGAACCGGGTCCGCTGCGGCAGCCGGCGTTGCGAGGGTTGGCGGCGTTTGACGACGAGGGGACCCCGGGGGCGGTGCTCGAGGTCTACCCGGGGCTGACGCCGGCCGAGAAGCGGGACGCGTTGACAACGCTGGCGGCGCGGGTCTCGTCGGCAGTGGCGTTGCTGGATGCGGTCGGTTCGGGGCGGGTTCCGGCAGCAGATCTGACGGCCGATTTGATCCGCAACCTGCGTAATTTGAAGGATGAGGTGGTTGATCAGCGGATTGCCGAGGTCTGGGGGCAAGCGCGGGAGACACCGGCAGAGAAGGCGAGGCTGATCGAGCAATACCGGGAGATCGTCTATCGAGGTTACAGCGACCCGCCCGATCCGATGTTGGGCCGGGCGGTGTGGGCGCGGACCTGTGGTCAGTGCCACATGCTGTTTGGGATCGGGCCGAAGATCGGTCCCGACCTGACCGGATCGAACCGGGCAGATCTGGAATACATCCTGGCCAACGTGGTCGATCCATCGGCGCTGGTGGGCAAGGATTACCAGGCGACAGTGATTGCGACGGCCGACGGACGGACGTTGACCGGCATCGTTCAGGCGGAAGACCCGGATTCCGTGACGCTGGTGATGCAGAATGAGACGATCGTCATTCCGAAGTCGGAGATCGAGGAGCGCAAGCTGACCGAGCAGTCGCTGATGCCAGAGGATCAGTGGGCGAACCTGTCGGCGCATGAAATCCGGTCGCTGGTGGCCTATCTGGCCAGCCCGCAGCAGGTGCCGATGCTGGCGACGCCGGACAATGCGGTGACGTTCTATAACGGTAAGGATTTGAGCGGCTGGCAGGGCGACCCGGAGCTGTGGACGGTCGAGGATGGCGAGATTGTGGGCCGGACGCAGGGCCTGGAGCGCAACGCGTTCCTCGTGAGCGATTTGGCGGCGGCCGATTTCCGGCTGCGGTTTCAGGTGAAGCTGGTGGGCAACGAGGGCAACAGCGGTGTGCAGTTCCGCAGCGAAGCGTTGCCGGACGGAGAGATGCGCGGTTACCAGGCTGACATCGGGCCGGGATGGTGGGGCAAGCTCTACGAGGAGAATGGCCGCGCACTGTTGTGGGACCGTTCAGGCGAGGCTCACGTCCGGCCGGGCGATTGGAACGATTACGAGATCATCGCGCAGGGATCGCGGATCGTGACCCGGATCAATGGCCAGACCTGTGTTGATCTGGACGACCCGGCGGGCCTCAGGCGGGGGGTCTTCGGCCTTCAGCTTCATAGCGGCGGGCCGACCGAGGTCCGGTTCCGCAACCTGACCCTGGAGGTGCTGGGGCCGGAACCTGCCCCGCAGCCGTCCGAATGAGGCAACGAGCCGAGAGTTGCAGCCGGGTCCGGCCAGTGTCAGGCAGCCGGACCCGGCGCATCTGGGCGTGCGTGGTCCGGCAGGGTGGCCGGAGCGTTCTGATCCACGCGCTTGCGTCCCCAGAGGAGGGACATCCAATCCTGCGGTCGTGGGACCGAGAACGGAGGCGACCCGAGCAAGGAGAAGGGCGTCCGCTGGGGACGACGCGCGGTTTGAGCCGATGGCCCGGGGGGAGAGGGGACGCTTTCGAAAACGAGGGGAGGGTTCGGGGCGAGGTGGGGAGCTTGCCGATTCAGATCAGTTGAGGGATGGGGCGGGCGGTCGGTGGCAGGATGAAGGCGGGGCGGCCGGTGCGATCCTCGAGGATCGTGGCCGGATCGATGCCGAGGTGGTAGTAGATGGTGGCGAGCACGTCGACGTAGGGGATGGGGTTGGCGACGGCGTAGGCGCCCGAGCGGTCCGTGGAGCCGATGGTCTGGCCGGTGCGGAAGCCGCCGCCGGCAAAGAGGGCGAAGTTGACGGGAGCCCAGTGGTCGCGGCCGGCGTCCTTATTGATCTTGGGAGTGCGGCCGAATTCGCCCCAGACGACGACGGCCACGTCACGGTCGAGGCCGCGGTGGTGGAGGTCTTCGACCAGAGCGGAGAGGCCCTGGTCGAAGGTCGGTAGATGGCGGCGGAGGTGGGCGAAGTTGTGGCCGTGGGTGTCCCAGAAGCCGTAGGCGACGGTGACGACGCGGGCGCCCGCCTCGACCAGGCGGCGCGCGATGAGAAGCTGGTCGTTCCACAGGGGGGCGCCGTCGCCGAGGTGGGTGGGAGAGCCGTGGCCGTAACGGTCTCGGAGGCGGGGATCTTCGCGGTCGAGGTCGAGGGCGTCGGCGACCTTGGTCGAGCAGAGGACTTGGAAGGCGCGGGTCATGGTGGAGTCCATGCCGTCCACGGCGGCTGACTCGACCGAGCGGCGCCAGGCGTCGAATTGACCGAGAAGTGCATGGCGGCGGGCAACGGCGTCGGCTGGGACGTGGGTGGGGCGGATTAGTTCGACGTCGTCGCCGCTGAGCCGGGCGGCGCGGTAGGCGGCGCCGAGCCGTCCGGGACCGGGGCTGTTGTAGGGCCGATGCTGCATCGTCGGGAACAGGTCGATAAACGGAGGAACGACCGGATCGACCGAACCCTGGATTCGGGAGACGACGGAGCCGAAATGGGGCCGGCCTTCGCGTTCGGCGACGGCCATCAACGTGCCGGTCATCGACTGGAAGCTGGAATGCTCGTCGCGCTGGCCGACCAGGGAACGGACGATCGCCAGTTTGTCGGCGCAGGCGGCCAGTCGAGGCAGGTGTTCGCCGAGGTAGATGCCGGGGACGGTGGTCTCGATGGGTTGGAATTCGCCGCGGATTTCGGCAGGGGCTTGGGGTTTGAGGTCGAAGGTGTCGTGGTGGGACAGACCGCCGGAGAGGTAGACGACGATGACCGATTTGTGGCGCCGGGAAGGATCGGCCGCTCGGAGCAGGTTGGGCAGGCCGAGCGTCACAGTGCCGAAGCCGAGTGCTCCAACCCGAAGGAAGGAACGCCGGGAGCGGCCATCACAGAAGCGATTGGTTGGCATGATGAGTGGGGGCCGGTTGAGGAACTATTCAACCGAAGTTTAGCAATCATGATGAGAGAGGAACAGGGGAGAATTTGGGGATGGGTTGAGCTTGGGGCTAGTTGAGTTCGGGGGTGAGGGGTCCGGCGAGTTCGGAGTGGAAGAAGAGGCGGCCGGGGAGGGTCGGCATGAAGGAGCTGGGCACCCAGGGATCGGGGCCGTAGCGGAGGGTCATCCAGAGGCTGAGGCCTTGCCATTGCATGCCGCGGCCGAAGACGCCCTCGGCGCCGCCGATGATCTGGTCGGCCTGGAGGAAGAGGCCGGGGCCGATGGTGTTGGCGAAGGCGGGGACGAGGGTGGTCCGGCTGCGGAAGCTGGTCAGTGCGTTTTGTTCGATGGTGAGCGGGTGGAGTGGGGCGCCGAGGCGGTGGGTGGCGGCCTTCCATTGGTCGAGGTTGGGGAATTCGGCGGCGAAGTGGGGTTCCCAGAAAGCGATGTGGCAGACGCGGCCGATGCCGAAAAGAACGACCAGCTCGGCGCCTTGTTGTTTGAGCTCGGCGATGCGTTCGGCGTAGTGGGGGAGCCGGTCGGCGGTGGCGAACCAGCGTTGCGGGGTGGGGATGGTCAAGGAGCCGAGGGGTCCGTAGAAGGCGGACTCCATGGCGTTCTGGAAGGCGCCGGGGTTGGAAGGGGGGAGAGTGTTGCCGTCGCGGTCGCTCCATTCGTCCATGTTGAAGCCGTGGACGTGGTCGCAAGCGACGTCCCATTCCTTGAGGAAGTAGACGGCCCAGCGGTACATGCCCATGGGTCCGACCGGGAGGATGAGGGCGAGCGGGCGGCCCTGGAGCCGTGCGGCCTGGATCGTGCGGGCGATCTGGTGGCCCATCATGACGTCGAAATCCTCGACCGAGGCGCAGGGGATCGGTTCGAACCCTGGGTGCCACCAAGGTTGGCGTTCGGTGATGGCAGCAGGGGGATGAGTGGCGCAGGCGTCGATGCGGGCCAGGTCCCACCCCTTGGGGAGAAAGCCTTCCATCAGGGAGCCGGAGAGGGTGGAGATGAGGTTCATGGTGGCAGAGGCCCCGGGCCGGACGATCTGGGATGCGCTGCAAAAGGGCATCATCGCGCGCGGCGGGCTTGGGGTCCACGCGGTGGAGCGACTCAAGCGGTTGGATCGAGATCGAGTTCGCCGCGGCGGAGCAGGTCGCGGTAGTGGAGGTAGGAGTAAAGGATGGGGGTCAGAATCGCCAGGGTCAGGGGAACGAGTGCCAGGAGCGTCTGGTCCGCCCAGGCCAGCAGAGCGCCGAGGAGTCCGGCGGCGACCCAGATCCACGCGGCCAGGCGATGGGTGTCGATCCAGACGCGCTCGCTGGCGAGGGTCCAAGGGACGCGGATTCCCATCCAGAGGTTGCGGCGCAGCTTGCCCATCAGATTGCCGATTAAGACCAGGAACGCAAAGAACGCGACCAGGATCGAGCGGCTGGCGTCGAACTGGTCGTCAAGCGATAGCCGGAGCGTGATCAGGTGGATCACGAACAGGAACAGGGTGACGAAGACGATGATGAGGTTGTAGACGTCGCGGAAGGAGTCGACCTGGAACGACCGCGGGGAAACCGCAGGCAGGACGAGATAGAGGAGCAGGGTTAGGCCGGCCATCGTGGCGGGCATCACCCAGACGGCCCAGGATTTAGAGCCGAAGCCATCGGCCTCGCCGCGTAGGTTCCAGTGGATAGGGATCGTGTCGGGCAGCCGGGGGTAAAGCCAGGCGGAGACCAGAATCGCCAGGGCGATCAGAGCCGCGATGGTTGCCAGGCAAAAGCGCGTATTCATGAGTCAGACTCCGGATTCGAGTCGGGACGAGATACCAGATCCAACGCCCAGACGGCGACATCCTGGAGGACCGTCGTGTTGAGCGAGTAGTGGAGCTGCTGGCCGGAGCGACGGCAGCGGATCAGACCAGCCTGCTTAAGGATGGCCAGGTGGTGGGAAATGGCCGGTTTGCCGAGCGGGAAGGCCGAGGCGATCAGGCCGGCCGTCTTCTCACCGCCTGCCAGGAGCCGAAGGATGCGGCGGCGGGTGGGATCGGCCAAGGCCTTGAAGACCCGATTCATCCGAGTCGCCTTCCGGTGACCTCGCCCCGGGATCGAGGCGGAGATATTTCGAATTGTATCGAAATATGAAGTTCGTGACAGGGAGAAGGCGGCGGGTTTATCGTGAATGGGCCTCTTCCGATGCGAGCCAGTGGGAGATTCCCGTGGAGATTGCGATGATTCGGCATCTGCGGTGGCTGGTGGCTGTTGGGCTGGTGTGGGGGTGGACGGGTCGGGCGGGGGCCTGGCAAGAGGCTCCGGAGTCGCGCACGGAGACGAAGACGGCTGCGGAGCGTGAGGCGGAGGAGCGGGCCAAGGCGTTGGCCGAGGCGATCTCGAAGATCAAGGAGGAGGGACAGAACCGGTCGAAGGTGATGGAGACGTTGGAGTACTTGACCGATGTGATCGGTCCGCGGCTGACGGCGTCGCCGGGGATAAAGCGAGCGAACGAGTGGACGCGGGACAAGATGATGGAGTGGGGGTTGGAGAATGGGAAGCTGGAAGCGTGGGGGCCGTTTGGGCGTGGCTGGACGCTCAAGTCGTTCACGGCCCAGGTGGTCGAGCCGCAGTGCATCCCGTTAATTGCGTATCCGAAGGCGTGGACGCCGGGGCTGGACGGACCGGTTGTCGGGCCGGTGGTGCATCTGGACGCGACCGATGAGGCGGGTTTGGAAAAGTACAAGGGCAAGTTGAAGGGAGCGGTGGTGCTGTTGGGTCGGCCGCGGGAGGTGAAGGCGTGGATGACCGCGCCGGGTGAGCGGTTTACGGATACGCAGTTGTTGGGGATGGCGAATGCGAGCCCGCCGCAGCCGCGGGTGCCGCGGGGGCCGCGGCCTCGGCGTGAGGGGGCAGGTCCGGCGGCGCCGACCTTTCTCCAGAAGCGGGCGCAGTTTCTGCTGGACGAAGGGGCCGTCGTGACGATCGAGCCGAGCTTCCGGGGTGACGGAGGGACGCTGTTTGTGCAGTCGGCGAGTATTCCGAGCGAGCCGGGCAAGCGGATCAATGCGTGGGACGTGGAGGTGCCGCGGGTGGTTCCGCAGGTGGTTTGTTCGATTGAGCACTTCAACCGGATGGTGCGGATGCTGGCAGCGGGCGAGCCGTTGAAGGTAGCGATGACGCTGGAGGTCGCCTTTCATGACGATGACTTGATGGGATACAACACGACGGCCGAGATTCCGGGGACGGATTTGAAGGACGAGGTGGTGATGATGGGCGGCCACCTGGATTCCTGGCACTCGGGCACCGGGGCGACGGACAACGGGGCTGGTTGCGCGGTGGTGATGGAGGCTGCGCGGATCATCAAGGCGTTGGATCTGAAGCCGAGGCGGACGATCCGCGTCGCGCTCTGGAGTGGGGAGGAGCAGGGATTGTTTGGGTCGCGAACGTATGTCCGGCAGCATTTCGGGCAGTTCGAGCCGGACCCGAACGCCGATCCGGGCAACTGGATGGCGGCCTTGTTTGGGGCAGGGAGCGGCCGGCCGTTTCTGGCAACCCCGGAGTATGAAAAGCTGAGCGTTTATTTCAATCTGGATAACGGGACGGGCAAAATCCGGGGAGTCTACATGGAAGGGAATGAGGCCGCGCGGCCGTTGTTCCGGACCTGGTTAAACCCATTCCGGGACATGGGGGCGGCGACGCTGACGATCTCGCCGACGTTCGGAACCGATCACCAGGCCTTCGACGCGGTGGGGCTGCCGGGCTTCCAGTTCATCCAGGACCCGATCGAGTATGAGCCGAGGACGCATCATTCGAATCAGGATGTGTTCGACCGGATTCAGGCCGAGGATCTGAAGCAGGCGTCGGTGATTATGGCGGCGATGGTCTATCAGGCGGCGATGGCCGACGAGCGGTTTCCGCGAAAGCCGGTGCCGTTCGTGGTGAAGCCGGCCGGGTCGGAATCGGGCAGCGAGCCGGAGACGCGCGCGGCCGCGGCGGGAGGTCAGAACTGATCAGAATGTAAACGTCGTTCGACGGCGGCGGGCCTGAGCGCGTCGGGCAAGGCGCGTTCAGGCCCGGTTTGTTTCAGGGCATGATGGGCCGCGGCGGTGAAGGTTCGGGGCGGGTTCGGGCGGCGAGGCTGAGGAGGCGGTGGAGGAGGGCGTCGGCGTCGTGGTCGTGAAGCAACAGGTCGAGAACGCGGGGGTTGGCCAGATCCTGGTCGACGGCGTGCTGGATCAGGGCCAGGAGAGGGTCGAAATAGCCGTCGACGTTGAGGATCCCGGTCGGTTTGCCATGGAGGCCGAGGAGGGCCCAGGAAAGGATTTCGAAGAATTCCTCGAAAGTACCGATGCCGCCGGGGAGGACCAGGAAGGCATCGGAGCGGGCGTTCATGAGAGCCTTGCGCTCGTGCATGCCGGCGACGATGTGGAGTTCGGAGAGTCCGTCGTGAGCGATTTCCTCACGGGCAAGGGCCTCGGGGATGACGCCGACGACGCGGGCACCGGCGGCAAGGGCGGCGTCGGCGGCGACGCCCATCAGGCCGACCCGCCCCCCGCCGTAGACCAGTTCCAGGCCGCGGCGGGCGATGGCCGTGGCGGCGGCTTCGGCAGCCTGGAGGAATCGGGGGTTGGTTCCGGTGCGAGAGCCACAAAAAAGCCCGATGGCGCGTGGTGATGGCATAGCGGGTCGTCAGGTTTGGGGCGTGTCGGCTAAGATGAAATCATCCTACGCGGCCGACGACGCGATGTCCCGTAACCGGCGCGCGGAGGGCGTGTTCCAGGCAGGGGTTTCAGACCGTGGCGAGCGACGGGTATCAGACGGTGGCGAAGGTCGGCGAGATCCCGGAGGGGCAGGGACGGGTCTATGAAGTGGGGGGGAGGCTGATCGCGGTTTTCCTCGATGAGGGAAAGTATTATGCGATCGACGACGCGTGTCCGCACCAGGGAGCGCCGTTGAGCGATGGGATCGTGTTCGATAAGTCGGTGACGTGCACCTGGCATGGCTGGCGGTTCAGCCTGGAGACGGGTAAGCATCTGGAAGGGTCGCGGTGTCGGGTGGCGACGTATCCGGTGCGGGTCGAGGGGGACGAAATCCAAGTGCAGGTTCGCTGACGCGGACGGGTAGCCCAGGAATCGGGAGCGAGGAGCCCGGAGATGCGAGCAGCCTACATCGAGGCGACCGGTGGACCTGAAGTGATCCGGATTGGCGAGCTGCCGGACCGTCGGCCGGGGGTCGGCGAAGTGGCGGTGCGGGTCGGTGCAGCGGCGGTCAATCCGATCGACCTGTACATCAGGGCCGGGACGGTCGCGATGCCGCTCTCGTACCCGTTTATTGTGGGCTGCGATCTGGCGGGGACGGTCGAAGAGGTGGGTCCGGGGGTGACTCGGTTTCAGGCCGGGGATCGGGTCTGGGGGTCGAACCAGGGCCTCCTGGGTCGGCAGGGTGTGACGTGCACCCGGGCGGTTGTGGGAGAGGAGTGGCTCTATCCGACGCCGGCGAATCTGAACGACGTGCAGGCGGCGGCGATGGCGCTGGTCGGAATCACGGCCCATCTGGGGTTGTTTGACCGGGGGCGGTTGGAGTCGGGCGAGACGGTCTATGTGAGCGGGGGCAGCGGCGGAGTCGGCACGATGGTGATCCAGATGGCCCGCGCGGCCGGTGCGCGGGTGATCACGACGGCCAGCACGGCGGAGAAGGCCGAACTGTGCCGTAAGCTGGGAGCCGATGCGGTGATCAACTATCGGACCGAGGATCTGGAGGAGCGGTTGCGAGCGCTTGCGCCGGAGGGCGTCGACCTCTGGTTTGAAACCCAGCGCGAACCCAACCTGGAACGGATGGTCTCGTTGATGCGTAAGAACGGGCGAATGATTTTGATGGCCGGCCGGGCGGCGCGGCCGGTGCTGCCGGCCGGCCCGTTTTACACCCGTAACTTGTCGCTTCTGGGATTTGCGATGTTTCAGTTTGCTCCAGAGACACAACGGCGGTGTGCCGAAGCGATGAACCAGTGGGCCGCCCAAGGCCAGCTCAAGCCGGTGGTCGGGAAGGTGTTTCCGCTCGAGCAGACGGCCGAGGCACACCGATTCCTGGAAGCCAGTACGCTGGGCGGAGCGGGTCAGGTGGTGGGGAAGGTGGTAGTGGCCATCGAGTGAGCGGTCGAGGTGGCGAAGCCACACCGCGCGGCGACACAGGCGCCGAGGCTGGCTGAGCGGAGTGGGCCGGGGTTGAATTGACCTGGATGAAAAACTGAACAAACGGCGGTGGGCCGGTTGACGCGGACACGGTCGAGCAATGGGAGAGCGCACCCGAGAGGACTCGAACCTCTAACCCTCAGTTCCGAAGACTGATGCTCTATCCGATTGAGCTACGGGTGCCTAAGGCGTTCGAGTAAGACACAATATTATGATAACGGGCCGCGTCGAATGGGGGAAGCGGCCGGGCGAGCCTGGGGCGGTGAACTGCGACGCGGGGATCGCGCGGATGCTCAAGTCCTGTGGAGCCGTTCGAATCCGGAGCTGAAGGCCGTACACTGAAGAGTAGGTTGATGCGGCCTGAGCCTTGCCCGAGCGGTTGAGAACGAGCGGGTTGGTTTTTGTTGCAGGAAACGTCGACTCATGTCGCAGTATCAGCGAGCCAAAGCGACCTATAGCTTCGTGAGCCTGGGGTGTCCGAAGAATCTCGTGGATTCGGAGCGGATGCTGGGGTTGCTGGCGCAGGATGGTTACCACCTGGTTTCCGAGGGTGGGCCGGCGGATTTTGTGGTGGTCAATACGTGTGGATTTATCGACGCGGCCAGGGAGGAGTCGCTGGCGGTAATCCGGGAGATGGTCGAGCGTAAGCGGCGGGGGGAGCTGAAGGGGGTGGTGGTGGCGGGATGTCTGGCGGAGCGGGAGAAGGAATCGCTGCTGGAGGAGGTGCCCGGGATCGATCAGGTGGTGGGGGTTTTTGGGCGGGAAGAGATTGCCCGGGTTGCCGAACGGATCGTCGGCGGGGTTGAGGAGCAGCGAACGCTGTTCCGGCCGGCGGCGATTCGGGCGTTGCCGGACACGGCGCGATTGCGAATCACGCCCCGGCATTTGGCGTACTTGAAGGTGTCGGAGGGGTGCGACCGGCTGTGCACGTTTTGTGCGATTCCGTCGATGCGGGGTAAGCATGTGACCAAGCCGATCGAGGACGTGGTCCGCGAGGCGCGGGAGCTGGCGCGGGACGGAGTGCGTGAGCTGAATTTGGTCGCCCAAGATATGACGTATTACGGAGTCGACCTGTACGGAAGGCCGCGACTGGCGGATTTGCTGCGTGAATTGGACCGGATCGAAGAATTGGACTGGATCCGGATCCTGTATGTTTACCCGCAATATGTGACCGATGAGCTGATCGAGACGATCGCGGCGTCGAAGCGGATCGTGCCGTATGTGGATATGCCGTTGCAGCACATCAACGACCGGATCCTGAAGCTCATGAATCGACGGCATACGAAGCCGGAGACGATGGAGCTGGTGCAGAGGCTGAGGGCCGGGATTCCTGGTCTGGTGCTGCGGACCACGTTTATTGTGGGGTTTCCGGGCGAGACGGAGGAGGAGTTTGAGGAATTGCGGTCGTTTGTGGAGGAAGCGCGGTTTGAGCGGGTGGGGGTCTTCGCGTATTCGTACGAGGAGGGGACGCCGAGTGCGCGGCTGGGTGGGCATCTGCCGGAGGAGGAGAAGCAGGCGCGGCGGGATCGGCTGATGGAGGTGCAGCGGGGGATCGCGGAGCGGTTCAACCGGAGTTTGGTGGGACGGACGTTGGATGTGTTGATTGATCGGAGCGAGCCGGGAGGCGAGGGGATATGGGCGGGCCGGTCGTATGCCGATGCGCCTGAGGTGGATGGGCAGGTGTACGTGGCCGCGGACGATTTGAGGCCGGGAGATTTGCTGCGGTGCGAGGTGGTCGAGGCGCTCGAATATGATCTGGTGGCACGGCCGGCGCGGCCTCGACAGCTACGTCGCCGGCGTGCCGGGGTCGGCCGATCGCGGGGCGGGACGTCGTTACCGATCGTGGGATAGGCTGATGGAGCCGGCGAGCGCGCACGGTGAGTCGCTGGGGACGGTCGCCAACTTGCTAACGCTGGCGCGGCTACCGCTGACGGTGTTGGTCTGCGGGGCGATCGCGTTGGGTTGGGATTTCGTGGCGCTCTTGGGGTTTGTGATCGCGGCGCTGACCGACGCGCTAGACGGCTATGTGGCACGAGCGTTGGGGCAAACGTCGGCCTTGGGTCGGCAGCTCGATCCGCTGGTGGACAAGGTGTTGGTTTGCTCGACGTTGATTTTTCTGGTGCCGCGGGAAGGGAGCGGGGTCGCGGCCTGGATGGTGGCGGCGGTCGTGGCGCGGGAGTTGGTGGTGCAGGCGGTGCGGAGCCTGGTGGAAGGCCAGGGCCAGGCATTTAGCGCGCGGTGGGCGGGCAAGGCGAAGACGCTGGTGCAGTGCCTAGCGATCGTCGCGGTGTTGCTGTGCGAGCACGTTGGGACGAGCGGTGTGGCGACCCTGGCCCGAGATGTGCTGCTCTGGTCGGCGATCCTGCTGACGCTTTACAGTGGCGGGGTCTATGTCCGGGCGGCACTGCCGATGCTGCGAGGATCCGGCGTCCGACCGTGACGGTCCGCGGTTGAGTTCTGGGACGCTAAAGGAAGGAAACGGCTCACGATGGGTGAGTGGATCCGGGTGTTGTTTCTGGGTCTGGTCCAGGGATTGACGGAGTTTTTACCGATTTCAAGCGATGGTCATCTGGCGTTGTTTCAGATCCTGACCAATGGCTGGCTGGGTCTGGAACAAACCGGGTCGGAACATATTTTTTTTGATGTGATGCTGCATTTGGGAACGACGGCGGCGATTGTCTGGAGTTGCCGGAATCAGGTGCGAGCGGGAGTATTGGGTCTGCTGGGCAAGGAGGGGGTGGCCGAGGGCTACCGACGGCCGGCGCTCATCCGTCTGGGGGTGTTGACCATCGTGGCGATGTTGCCGCTGCTACCGGTCGTGCTGTTTCGCAAGCAGATTGCTGAGTTGTTTGAGAGCCTGACGGCGGTGGGCTGGGGGTTTCTGGTGACGGCGGTGGTGTTGCTGGTGACGTCGCGGCTACGTGGTGGAGAGAAGGGGCCGCGGGAGATGAACTGGCTTGATGCGCTGCTGATCGGAGCAGCGCAGGCGTTGGCGCCGTTGCCGGGGGTCAGCCGGAGTGGGATGACGGTGGCGATGGCGCTGGCGCGCGGTTTTACGAAGACCTGGGCGGTTGGGTTCAGCTTGATGCTGGCGGTACCGACGATTCTGTGCGCGGCGGCCTACGAGCTGAAGGGGGCGCAATGGAGCGCGCTGACTCCGCTGAGGATCGGTCAAATCGTGGCGGCGACGGTGGTGGCCGGAGCGGTCGGCTACGTGGCGATCTTGTGGCTGGTGCGCGCGGTTCGATCGGGAAAGCTCTGGTATTTTTCTGTATACTTGATCGCATTGGGGACGGTGATTCTGGCGATTCTTGCTCCACGGGCGCAGGGCGGTCCATGAGCGTGACGGCGAGGCGGGTGGCGTGGCAAACGCCGCATGGGGGCATGCCGTCTGGGGGGCTGGAGTCATGGAGCCGGCAGTGGGATCCGGAGCGGGTGTTGGTGTTGGTCCCGACCGCGACGAGTCGGGAGTTGTGGCAGGTGGAGCTGGCGCGGCGGAGTGGTGAGGGTCGGATCCCCCGGGTCCGGAGTTGGCCGGATCTCTGGACGGAGATCCGGGCCGAGGCGACGATTGGCCCTCGGGTTCTGGGCGCGGCGGGCCAGCGGCTGATTCTGGAACGGGCGATTGAGACCTGCGTCCGGGAGGGACGATTTGCGGAGGCCGGCGACCTGGTTCGAACGGGTGGCTTTCGGCGCTGGCTGGGGTCGAAGCTCGAGACCTGGTCGAGGAGTTGGGAACGCGGGAGCACGGAGCCGCCGAGCGGGGCGACGGAGGACCAGTGGGCGGTCTTTTGCGAGGTAAGGAGGCTGAAGGCACAGGCTGGGGTGAGCGATGAGGCGGGGCTCGAGCGGTGGGCGAGTCGGCCGGGTCGGGTTCGGCGTTATCTGAGGCGGTCGGGGGTGGCCGCGGCGGCCGTGGCCGACGTGACGCGGCTGGGGCGCGGAGGCTGGAGGGTGCTGAGAACCCTCTGCGAGGAGCTTGAGGCGATTGTGGTCAGCGTTGCCGGGGAGGCGGAGCCGGGGCGGGAACTTTTGAGCCAGGGGCTGGAGCCGATCTGGGAGCGGCTCCGGCTGTTGGGGTTCGAGCTGGTGCCCGGACCGGAGGAGCAGAGGCCGGCGGGGTTGGACGCAGTACGGCGGTCGTTGTTTCGGGTGGGTGCGGGGTTGGCAGAGGGCGGTCAGGGCGTGCGAGTCGAGGCGATGCCGGAGGGAGTTGGCGAGGCGCTCGGGGCCGCGCGGGCGGTGCGGCAGGCGTTGGCGACGGGGGCCAGCCCCGATGATGTGGTGGTATTGGTACCGCACTGGTCGGAGCTGGCGAGTCTGGCATCGACCGTGCTCCGGGAGTGGGGAATCGGGTGTTCGGGCGGCCCGCCGGTTCCGCTAGCGCGTGATCCGGGCGTAGCGTGTGTGCTGGCGGTGGCGAGTCTGCCGCGGGAGCGTTGGGAGGCACGTCGGGTTGCGAGCGTTCTGCGGCATGGTCGGCTGGCGCCGAAGTGGGCGGCACCGCAGGACTCCGAAACGCTCGCGCAGGCGGCGCGGGCGTTGATTGAGTGCCGGGGCTTCCGGGATATAGAGCGGCTGCTGGCCGCGTTGGAGCGGTGCGGCCGGTCACCCGAAGGCGTGCAGCGGGCGCGACAGGCGGAGGAGCGCGCGCGGGTGCGAGCCCGGCTGGGTTTCGCGGTCCTGAGCGAACTGGGACGACTCTTCGGCGACGAGCCGATGAACTGGGGCGATTGTGTCGCCCGGCTGGACCGGATCATCGAGGGTCTGGGACTGAGTGAGACCGATGACACGGAAGCGGTCGAGGTGTTGCGGGCGACGGTGGCCGAGCAGGGAAGGCTGCTGACCGCGATCGGAGATTCGGACGAAGCGTGGACCTGGGATCGGTTTGTCGGCGAGCTTCGCGGCATCGCTCAGGAACTGACGCTTCCGGCGGAGCCGTACCGGGAGGGGACGGTCCGGATCAGCACGGTCGAAGAGGCGTGGGGAGCGGAGGTGGGCTGGCGGGTGGTGGTGGGAGCCTCGGAGAAGACGTTTCCGACGCCGCAGGTCGTGCGCTCCACCTGGAGCGAGCCGGAGGGGGATGGAGCTTGGCTCGAAGAGCTGACGCTAGCACGGGAGATGCGGCGGTTTCTGGATTTGGCGGCCTCGACACGGAACGGGTTGACGATCGTTCACGGCTCCACGGACGAAAAGGGGCAGCCGCTTCTGCGGGCCGGCTTTGTGGATGAACTGGTGGGATTGTTTTCGGCCGGGGCGCAGCGGTCCGTGGTGGGCGAGCTGCGCGTGTTGCGGCCAGTACTGGAAGGGACGCTCGCGTACGGAGCGCGGGAGCAGCGAGTTATTGGGTTGGCGGAGGCGTTGGAAGGTTCGCCGGGTCGGATCGTGAGGCTGGCCCGTCGCGCAGATCAGGCCGAAGCGCTCGAGGGAGTCGCCACAGCGCTCCGGGTGATTCATTTTCGCAGTCGGGAGCGGTTCAGCCACTACGACGGCGTGATCGGCGGCGACCGCACGATCCGGGAGATTGCCCGCGAGTTTGACGAGCGCGCGGCGGCGCTCAGTCCGAGCCAGCTCGAAACCTATGCGTTGTGCCCGTTTCGGTATTACTTGCGCTATGTCGTGGGGGTGGAAACCTGTGAAGTGGAGGAGCTACGCGAGGATCTGACCGAGCGGGGGCGGCGGTTGCATCGAGTCCTTGAGCGGTTTCATCGGCGGTTGCGGGCTGAGGGAACGGGAATCGAGCTGGAACGGGACAGGCTGCTGGGCTGGATCGTGGAGTTGATCGAGGAGCAGGTGGCGGAGGGTGAACGCGTCGCGGGCGAGTTTGAGGAGTCTTTGCGGGCGTTGGATCGGCAGCGGCTCGAGGAGTGTTGCCGGAGTTACGTGGAGCAGTGGTTCCACTATTCGGAGAAAGATCCGAGAGCGGTGCCGCACGCGTTTGAGCTGGCGTTTGGCCGGGACGTGGGCCTCCCGCCACTTCGGCTCGGGCCGGATCGGTTGGGGCGGACGATCCTGCTGCAGGGGGTGGTGGATCGGTTGGATCTGATCGAGGGGGTGGAGCGGAGTTATTTCCGAGTGATTGACTACAAGTCGGGGAAGGTTCCGACGGCCAGGGATCTGAGAGCGGGGCGGGCGTTGCAGTTGCCGTTGTATGCGTTGGCGGTGGAGCGGCTTGCCTTTGGGGATGGGTCGGTGGTTCCGGCGGAATTGGGGTACTGGGGTCTGAAGAAGGGCGGTGGGTACCGTCGCTTGTATCCGGAGGGTCGGCGTCAGGTGTCGATCTCCGAGGCGGCGGAGGGTTGGGCGGGATTTGCCGAGCGGCTGGAGCGGTTTGTGTTTGATCTGGTCGATCGAATCCGTTCGGGTGAGTTTCCGGTAGCGCCGTCGATCGAGGAGTGTGAGCGGAACTGCGAGTATCGGACGGCCTGCCGGATCCGACAGCTTGGGCAGCGGGACAAGAGTTGGGAGCGACGGCCGAGCTGGGAGCCGAAACCGGAGCAGCCATCGTGAGCGAGCCGACGCCCGAACAACGAGCGGCGCTGCAGGCCGAGGGTGTCAGCGTGGCGCTGGTCTCCGGGGCCGGGTGTGGGAAGACGCGGGTCTTGTCCGACCGCTATTTAAGGGCGGTGGTCGGCCAGGAGGGGATACCGCTGCCTTGCGTGGTGGCGTTGACGTTCACGGAGAAGGCTGCGCGGGAGTTGCGCGATCGGGTGCGGCGGTTGAGTCGGGAGCGGCTGGCGCGGGACCCGGAGTCGAAATTGTGGCAGGCGGTGCGTCGTGGTCTGGAGGCGGCGCCGATCAGCACGTTTCACGGCTTTTGTGCGCAGGTGCTGCGGACCTTTCCGATCGAGGCGGGGGTCGAACCCGGGTTTCGGATCGTTGATGAGTCGCTGGCGGGGGTGATGCGCCGGCAGACGGTCGATGAAGCGTTGAGGCGTCGCCTGATCGAGGGCGAACCGGCGGTTCAGGCGCTTGTCTTGCGTCTGGGTTTGCAGGAAACGCGGGACTTGGTCGGCGAGCTACTAGAGCAGCGGGCCGGGCGGGACTATGCGGCCTGGTGCGTACAAGATCCCGACCAGATCGCCGAACGCTGGCGGCATTATGTGACCTTGCAGGGGCGGCCGATCGTGAGCAGGTTGGTCGCATCGACCGCGGCGGCTTGCTGGCGGCGGATTCGACCTGAGGAGTGCTCAAACGAGGCATTGCGTGCGAATCTCGAGGCGCTGCGGACGTGGTTTGAGCGGATGGCTGGGGGGGATCTGGTCGACCTCGGAGCACTTGTGGAATGGTGCCAGCCTCCGGCGAGGATGCGTTCGGCGGACTGGCCCTCGGAGGACGTGAAAAACCGGGTCCGGCAAGCGTGGAGCAAACTCCCGAAGTTGGTCGCCAAGGCGGATCGGCTGCTGCGTTGGGACGCGCCGATTGCGCGACGGATGGCGGTGGAGACCTGGGCCTTGTGCCGTCTGGCCAGCGACGCGATCGAGCGGTACGCGGCGCGCAAGCGGGAACAGGGATCGCTCGATTACGACGATCTGCAGGCGGGGGTTCTCAGGCTTTTGCGCGATGGTCCGAACGCGGCTGTTGAGGCGATCCGCCGCGGAGTTCGGCTCATCCTCGTGGATGAATTCCAGGATACGGATCCGGTCCAGGCCGAGATTCTGGAGCGGCTGGCCGGGGACGAGCTGGCCGGGGGACGGTTATTCCTGGTGGGCGATGTGAAGCAGTCGATCTACCGATTTCGGGGCGCGGCTCCGGAACTGCTCGGGGCGTTTCGAGAGCGGTTTCCGGCCCCGGGGCGGTTGCAACTGACCGAGAATTTCCGGAGTACACCAGAACTGATCCGGTTCGCGAACATGCTCTTTGGAGGGGTGTTCGATCGGCCTGAGGATCGGTTGAGGGCCTCTCGGGCAGAACTTCCACGGCGCGAATTTCCACCGGTGACATTCGTCAGCCCAGCGACTCCGGCGGACGGCTCGAAGCCGAGCGGAGCCCGACGGAAGCTCGCAGAGGCGGTGGCGCTTGCCCGGCTGATCCGGAGTCGATTGGAAGCGGGCTGGACCATTGCCGATCCCGGGAATGGTCGGCCACGCCGGGCGGGGCCGGGCGACGTCGTCTTCCTATTGCGCGCCCACGCACAGGCGCCAGCGCTAGAACGGGCGCTGGTCGAAGAGGGATTTGATTATCACGTCGCGGGCGGCGGGACGTTTTACTCGCAACCGGAAGTTCTGGATCTGATCAATCTGTTGACGGCGATCGAGGATCCGACGGACGAAGTGGCGTTGGTCGGTTTGCTGCGAAGCCCAATCTTCGGCGTCAGTGACGAGGCGTTGTATTGGCTCTCGCGTTCGCCGAGCGGCACGTTGGCGGGAGGCTTGTCGGACGCATCGGTCCGTGCGGGTTTGATGGCGGTGGATCGGCAGCGGGTCGAGCGGGCCGAAAGGCTGCTTCGTCGCTGGCGGTCTCGCAAGGATCGGGTCCCGATTCATCGGCTGCTCGAAGGGGCGCTCGACGAATCGGGCTATGAGGTCGCGCTGCTGGCGGAGCGCCATGGCGAGAGGATGCGTGCCAACTGTCGCAAGCTGGTTCGAGTGGCCCGGAGTTTCGACGCCTTTGGGGGGCTGAGCGTCGCCGATTTTGTCGAGCGGTTGCGTGCCGACTATGAGGATCCGCCGCGTGAGAGCCAGGAAGCAACCGCCGACGAACTCGGCGACGCCGTGCGGATCATGACGATTCACCAGGCCAAGGGGCTGGAGTTCCCGATCGTGGTGGTGCCGAGCCTAGATCGGGAAGCTCAACGAAGGCGTGACCGTGTCTCGTATCTGGACGATTTTGGTCCGATCGTGCACGGGGTTGGTGGGGAAGGAGACGAGGAAACCGAGGATGAGGTGGGCAACCCGATCGACTGGTTTGCTCGGCAGTGGCGGGCGTTAGGGGAGCGGGAGGAAGAGTTACGGATCTTCTATGTGGCGGTGACGCGTGCGCGGGATGCGTTGATCCTGTCGTCGTCGCGGCCGGTTGATGAGGAGGTCGATGCGCCGGCGCTGCGGCTGCTTTGGGAGCGGTTTGACACCTGCACCGGCAAGGCTCTGGAGCCGCGGCCCGGCGATCCGCACCGGGACTGCGCGGGCATTGAGGTGGTCCAGGTGGACGTCACGCCGGGTCCTCATGCGGGTCGGGCCAGGTCCCAGCGGCCCAAATCGCGATTGCTTTGGATTGCGCGGGAACTGGAGCGGGCGATTGCGTCGCCGGCTCAAGAAGCCGAGCGGGCCGAGAGCCTTCGGGGGAAGCCTAGGCTGGTGGACCTGGTGGCAGGAGCAAGCTCGCCGATGGGGGCTGGGCTGCGTGCGCTGCTGCGGCGAGTCTTCGAGACCAGCCCGTGGGTGGGGAGCGATCGGCCGGACTGGCAAGCGGTGATCGAGCGGGTGGCGCCGCGGGTCGTGCCGGAACCGGGGCCGCGGGTCGTGATGGAGGCAGCGAGGCGGCTTGGGTCTTGGTCGGGGCTGATCGATCTGACCGAGGCCGAGGAGATCCGAACGGGCCTGGAGTGGCAGGCACGCTGGCGGGAGACCTTATTCCTGGGGCGGACCGAGTGGGCGGTGCGTGACGCGGCGGGATGGCATCTGGTCCATGTTGCCGAGGGAGAGGGCAACGACGAGGGGTTGGCCAGCGATCAGCTCCGGGCCGTGTTGGCCGTGGAGGCAGTCGGATTGACTCCGGTGGTGGAAAGCCGGCTCGTGGTACTCGGATCGACCGCGTGCAACGAGCAGCGTTGGAGCGTACGGATCGACCCGCAACGCATCGACGCGCTGTGGGAGGCCTTGAGGCTACGGTCGAGCTAGAGGCGTCGTCTGCCCGGGTCCGATCTTGGGCGGCTAGCGGACCGACGACCCGCTGGAGCGGTCGTGGCCGGCCAGGGCGGTGGCGACGCGGGATTTCCAGGCGTATTCGAGGTCGTCGATGCTGGCGAAGCCATAGACGCGAGCTAGTTCGACGTCGTAGCCGTGGCGTGCAGCATCGCGGAGGAATTGGAGGAAGATCCGCTCGCCCTTGAGCTGGACGAGGAAGCGGGTCAGAGAGATGCTCTGAGCATAGTAGAGGGGCCAGCGGTGTTCGTCGGGGTAGTCCATCAGGAGCAGGTCGCGGATGGGGAAGAGTTGAGGGGAGTCGATCTGGTCAGCCAATTCGCCGGCGCGGAGGGCTTGCTCGGCGTCTGGCTCGGAGAGGGCGGCGATGCCTTCGTCAGCCCAGCGCGGGATGGGGACTTCGCCGAGAATCTCAGCGAGGACGACGTGCGTCACTTCGTGGGGGAGGACGGCATCAACGAGTTTGGGATGGCCGGCGCGGAGGTTGATCCGCCGGGCGGTGACGTGTCCGCCGAGGAAGCCGACGGTCGAGAAACCGGGCGAATCGGCGGGCTGGCCGGTGACGGCGGCGAAGATGCCGGCGTCGGGAAAGAGGTAGAGGTAGCAGGGTGGGTTCCAGGGGGCCAGGGGGCGGTGGTCGGCCCAGCGGTTCCAGGCAGCCAGTCGGGCGGCCTCGGCGGCCTCGGCGACTTTTCGCGCCAGATCAGGGTCGGCGTGGTAGATCAGGAAGTTGGCTGTTTTGAGGACCTGCCATTTATCGGAATCGCCGTCCACAAGGGGAGGTCGGGGAGTAGCCTGGGGCGAGGCCGCGAGCTGTGGGGGGGCGGTTGAGGGGATGTCTGCCGCAGGCCGGGCGTAGCGAGAGATGGGCGGCGAGGGGTGGGAGGCGGGTCGGGTCTGGCGGTCGGCTCGCGGGGCGGCCTGGGCGCGGCTGGATAGCTCATCGACGAGGTTGAGCAGGTATTCGTCGTACCAGTGATCGGGAGTGAGTCGGCGGATGGCCTGAATTTCGTCGCGGATGGTCTTCCACTCGTCGCGGTGGCGGGGTTTGTCGTTGATCCGGCGGACGACGTCGTAGCGGCGGCAGTAGGCGAAGGCATCGTAGCGTGCCTTGGGCAGGCGACCGTCGGCGTAGAGCTGTGCGTAAATGGCGCCGGCGTCGGCATACCGTTGGGCGCGGAAGGCGTCGTCGGCCTCGGCCAGCCGGGCGGCGTTGTCGGGTTCCGGATCAGGTGGAGGCGGGGCTGGGGAGTCAGGGCGGGCAGGCTCAGACGATTCGACCGAGGGCGGCAGGCTTGAGCCTTCGGCGGGTTGCGGGTTCGATTCCGAGACCCGTTGCACGTGGTTGTCGGTCGCGGGCGAGGGGGGCGGGTTGGTCGCGGCTGTGGCGGCTGAGGAGGGCCGGCGGGACGGGGTCGCAGGCGGAGCGAGGGCCGTCGAACCTGACTGGGCGGGGGTCTGTTGGCCCAGGTCAACTTCGGGACGGGGCAGGAGGGCGGGCGGCTCGGCGAGCCAGGGTGTGGCGGTAGCCGGCGGAAGCTCGCTGGGCTGGGGCGGGTTTGAGGGTTCGTCGGCTGCGGGAGGCGGAGCCGGTGGTCCAGTGGAGGGAGCGGGGTTGCGGAGTTCGAGGATCTGGAGATTGACGCGGAATTGCTCGGCCTCGGTGGTCAGGCCGGCTTGGGAGGCTTGTTCGGCGGCTAGGGGATAGGCGCGCCGAAGCGCGTCGCGGCAGGCGGTGCGGTCGGCGGTCGAATCGGCCTGAGCCAGGGCCAGCTCGAGCAGTCGGACGGCTTTGCGGGCGTCGCCGCGAGCCAGCCATTGATGGGCGGCGTCGATCAGTTCGGGTGTGGTGACGTGGCGGCTGGTCTGCCAGCCAGTTGCGGGGAGCACCAGCAGGGTGAGGCACACAGCAGCCTGGAGCATGCGGTGCATGGGCGTCCCTGCCATTCGGATCGTCGAAGGTCGGACCGTCCTGAAACGAGAGGCGGCGATCCGAGCCAGGGCCGGATCGGCGCCTCATGGAGCGGGCGGAGTATGCCTCAGGAGCGGCCCGAGGTCAACGCGAGTCACGCGCCGTGGGCTTGCCGAGCGGCGGTATACTGAAAGTTTGACGCGGAAGAGCCGCAGCAGGTTTGAACGGAAAACCGGGCATGAAAACGTTGCGAATCATCGCCGGTCAGCGGCGGGGGCATAAGATCGAAGGTCCGGACGTCCCGACGACGAGGCCGACCAGCGACATGGTTCGCGAGTCGATCTTCAACATCTTGGGTGAAGTGGTTGAGGACCGGGTCGTGTTCGACCTGTTCGCAGGGACGGGAGCCTTGGGGCTAGAGGCCCTGAGCCGGGGGGCACGACGCGCGATTTTCCTGGAGAAGGACCGCGGCAATCTGGCTGTGATCCGTCGCAACGTGGCTCATTTGCGATACGAGGATCGAGCCCATGCGATCGGCGTGGATGTCTATCGGTGGGGCAAGGGGTTCGACGTCCGCGACCAGGGGCCGGTCGTGGTTTTTCTGGATCCGCCATACCGCGATTATGAACGGATGGGTCCGCGGCTGGCGGGGTTGCTGGCCGGGCTGGCCGAGGGGATCACGTCGGGGTCGTTTGTCGTCCTAGAGGCTCCGGAACGATTGGATCGGAGCCTGCTGCCAGAGCAGCTGGATTGGGATCTCAGGCGTTATGGGGGCACGCTGGTTGCGATCGGCGAGCGCAAGCCCGAACGGTTGGAGAAGGTGGAATGCCCGGATGCCGAGCCGGATGAGGTGCCGTGAACACGCAGGCAAGCGACGAACCGAAGCGGCGATTTGCGTACGAGGTGGTCGAGCGACTACGGACAGCAGGATTCCAGGCGCTTTGGGCAGGGGGATGTGTCCGGGATCTGGTGCTGGGGCAGGCGCCGACCGACTATGACGTTGCGACCGATGCGACGCCGGAACACGTGATGAGGTTGTTTCGACGGACGGTGCCGGTCGGGGTGAGTTTTGGGGTGGTGCGAGTGCTGGGGCCGCCTGGGGCCGGCCAGGTGGAGGTGGCGACATTTCGGAGTGATGGCCAGTACCTCGACGGCCGAAGGCCGGAGAGTGTGCGGTTTGGCCGCGCCGAGGAAGACGCGTTGCGGCGCGACTTTACGATCAACGGGATGTTTTACGACCCGATCCGGGACGAGGTGATCGACTACGTCGGGGGGCGGGCCGACCTGGAACGCGGCGTGATTCGCGCGATCGGTGATCCCCGTGCGCGGTTCCGCGAGGACAAGTTGAGGCTGGTGCGTGCGGTTCGGTTCGCGGCCCGGTTCGGCTTTTCGATCGAGGCCGAGACGCACGCGGCAATCGTAGCGCTGGCGGCCCAGGTCACGGTGGTCGCGGCGGAGCGGATCGCGCAAGAGCTGCGGCGTCTGCTGGTCGACAGATCGCGGCGTCGGGGGGTGGAGTTGCTGGCGGAAACGCGTTTGCTCGGAGAGATCCTGCCCGAGGTGGAGGACGTCCGGGTAGCTGGAGATCTGGAGGTGTGGCGGCGGACGTTAGGGACGCTGGCGGCGCTGGAGGAGGAACCACCGCCATCGTTTCCGCTCGCGTTGGCGGCGTTGTTGCAAGGCGTTCCGATCCAGGAGGGGCCAGCCGACGCCACGGGGCTGTGGCCGGTTGGGCGGGTGCGGGGGGTGTTGGGGCGGTTACGGATCTCGAATGCGGAGCAGGAGCGGGTCGCCTGGCTGGTTCGGCATCAGGACGCGTTGGGGCGGGTCTGGGGGAGCACGCCGGCGGCCCGTAAGGAACTGCTGGCTCATGCCGGTTCTGAGGATCTGATTCGCTTGTCGCGGGCGCGCTGTCTGGCCGAGGGGCGTGAGCCCGACGTTGCCGAGGCGGCCTGTCGCTACCTGCGGGAGCTGCCCGAGGGGCCGCTGGAGCCAGAGCCGCTGATCACGGGGGCTGATTTGCGGGGGTTGGGGATCGAGCCGGGCCCAATTTATCGGGAGCTGCTTGACGCGGTTCGGAGGGAGCAGCTCAACGGAAGGTTGGCTACGCGCGAGGACGCGCTACGCTGGGTCGAGGCGCACCAGCACAAGTGATGCTCGGCTGGGGCAGAGGCTTCGGGCAGAACGGCTGAGACGCGCGTTTGCCGACGCATTGGATTAACGGGAGGCGGCGGCCGGAGCCGGGGTCTGGGGCCGGGCCGACCCTCGGGCTTTGTACCAGTCGATCAGGAATGGACTGGCGATGTAGACGGTGCTGTAAACACCGGAGATCATGCCCGCGAGCAGGCAGAACGAGAAGCCCTTGAGGCTTTCGCCGCCGAAGGCGTAGAGGATGGCGACGACGACCAGGGCAGTCAACGAGGTCAGGATCGTCCGGCTCAAGGTCTGATTCAAGGCGGCGTTGACGATGCCCTCGGTCAGGTGGGGACTCTTGCCGCGGATCTCGCGAATCCGGTCGAAGATGACGATGGTGTCGTTGACCGAAAAGCCGATGATCGTCAGGAAGGCGGCGATCATGGGCAGGTCGATCTTGTAGGGGGAGATGGCGACGGCGCCGAGCGCGATGAGCACGTCGTGGACCAGGGCGAGCACCGCTGCCAGCCCGAAGCCGATTGATTTGAACCGGATCCAGACGTAGGCGATGATGGCAAGCCAGCTCAGGACGATGGCGACCAGGGCCAGAGTCTGGGTGTCGCGAGCGACGGCCGCGCCGAAGCTCTCGCGACGCTCAAGCATCAGAGCACGGTCGGCCAGCAGGCGATCTCTGGCCGATTCAAGGGCCTTGGCAACGACGTCACGCTCGAGGTCGGTGCGGACCAAGAGGCGATGCTGCGTTTCCGAATCCGACTCGGAGGAAGAACGGGGAGCACGCACAACCTCGACGTGAGAAGCCGGCGCGTCGATTCGCTCCTTTGAGAGGGCATCGACCAGCTCTTGCTGAATGCGTTCGGGATTGACCGGTCGGTTGAGTTCGATGGGGAACTCAAGGCCTCCGGCGAACCGATCCGGCGTGGTCCCCTCGACCTTGGGGATTGGAACCGGATCGCCGATTCGAAGACTCAAGCGCGCCAGCGCGTCGCCGAATTGATCGAGGATGGCCTGCTGGACTTCGAGGGCGGCGTTACGGCGTTCGCCGCCGGTGGCGGAGGCCGAAAGCTCCTGGTCAGTGTAACTGGTGCGAATGTTGAATCGAGAGGCAACCTTTTCGCCGGTGACCGTCAGGCTCTCGACGGTGATGTTGGGCAGAGGAGAGCCATCGGGCAGTCTGGCCTGCGAGGCTTGCTGGCGGACCCAGGCCAGCCGCTGAGCCTCGGTCTTACCGGCGACGTCGGGATGGTTCGGGTCGAGAGCGATCGTGACGAGCGTGCCGCCAGTGAAGTCGATGTTGAAGTTGCGGCCGCCCTGGGAGACGAACGAGGCAACGCCCAGCACAATCAGGATCAGTGAAATCAGTTGGAAGATACGCCGAGGCCGCACGAAGTTGATCTCGGTCTTGCCCAGAATCTGAGCGAAGTTGAGGCGTTTGAGCCAGCCTTTCTGGTAGCAGAACTCGAAGAGAACGCGGGAAACGTAGACGGCGGTGAAGAGGTTCCAGACCAGCCCGATGGTAAGCGTGGTGGCGAAGCCCTTAATCTCCTCAGTCCCAATGGCCCAGAGGATGGCGGCGGTCAGGACGGTTGTCAGGTTTGAGTCGAGGATGGCGGACCAGGCACGTCCGAAGCCGTTGCGGATCTGAGTTCCGAGGTTGGCGCCGCGGGCCTTCTCCTCGCGCATCCGCTCGAAGATCAGGACGTTGGCATCGACGGCCATGCCGATGGTCAGAGCCAGCCCGGCCAGGCCCGGCAGGGTAAAGGAGCTGCGGGTCCAGGCCATCGAGCCGACCAGCAGCAGGGTGTTGAGCACCAGCGCGATGACCGCAATAACGCCGGCGAACCGGTAGTAGGCGATCATGAAGAGGGGCACGACGCACATCGAGACCAGGATGGCGCGGAGGCCCTTCTCGATGGTGTCGCGGCCGAGCGTCGGACCGATGCTTTCCTGCTGGAGGGGGATGGGGTCGATGCTGGCGGGCAGCTTGCCGGCGCGGAGGATGTCGATCAGTTCGTCGCGCTGGCGGGGCGTCATGCCCTCGATGATGCCGTTGTCGCGGATCTCCTGGCGAATGACCGGGGCCGACATCACCAGGTCGTCGAGCAGGATGGCCAGGTGGTACTGGAAGTCGCCGCCGCGCTGGCCGGGCGAATACTCGCGGGTCAGACGCCCGAAGCGGTTGGCGCCCTGGGGCCGGAAGACGAAGCCGACGGCCGGCTGGAGGCGTGAATCCTCGGTGGGGTAGACCCGCTCGAGCATGTCGCCGGTCACGGGCTGGGCCTCGGCCTTGTAGAGAACGTAGCGTTCTTCGACGCCGTTGCCGCGGTCGACCGAGCGGATGGCCAGATACGGGTCGTCGAGGATCCGGCTGGGGTTGAGGACGAGTTGGTACTGGTCGACGTCGCGCACAGCGTCGGAGACGCGGGCGAATTTGCGGTTGACCAGACGGTTACCTTCGCGAACCTGGGCGCGCTGGGGGTCGAGGATCAGGCTGTTGGCGTCGCTGGCGATGACCGGGAACGTGATGCGGCGGGTGGTGCCGCCCGGTTCTTCGTCGATCAGGGTCAGACCAGCGCCGACGTAGCGGTCGCGCTCCCAGTTGCGTGACGGGTCGATGAAGCGGTTGCCCTCGATGCGGACCCAATCCGAGCTGGCACCGGCCGGCTTCTTGGCGGTGACGATCTCGGCCAGTTTGGCCCAGGCGTAACGGGGAGGGGGGTTGGAGAGGCCGCCTTCGGCCATCGCCCGCTCGATGCGGGGGGCGTCTTCCTGGTCGCGGCGATCGGCCAGCACGCGGAATTGCATGGCGCCGACGGCCGTCATCTTCCGCTTGACTTCTTCGACCTCCTCCTCGGAAGCCTTGGGGAGGATGATCTCGACGCGATCTTGGCCGACCTCGCGGATGATGATGTCCTGGGTGCCGTCCGGGTTGATCCGACGCTTGAGCGCGGCGACCAGTTCGTTGATGTCGAACTCGGGGCGGTCGGCGTCTTTGGCCTGGTAGACGAGGATCGTCCCGCCGGAGAGGTCGATTCCGAGCTTGATCTTCTCGCGGGGCGGATAGATGGCGAGCAGGGCGAGCGCCGTCGCTAGAGCGATCAGCGCGAACGGACGTCCGAAGTGCTTCATGGCGACTTTCCGGGTCCGGCGGTCGCGTCGGGAGGCGACGCCGGCCGAACGAGGGCCTATCCCGATCTCGTGAAGTGAACCAGTGCAGGATTCGGCGGTTCCACGCCACCGAATCGGTTGATCCGACGGTCAGCTCGCATGGGTGCTGGCAGCCGACTTTTCGGCAATCGGCTTATCGGCAACGCGCTCGGGATCCCCCAAGACACGAACGATGCTGGATCGGCTGATGGTTAGGCGCACGCCTTTCTCGTCGTCGACCCGCAGAACGGCCCGATCGTGGTCGGCGTCGATCGAGACGACTGTTCCGTAGATCCCGCCGGAGGTGACCACCCGATCGTTCTTCTTCAGGGCCTCAAGCATCGCCCGACGGCGCTTCTCTTGTTGCTGCTGCGGCCGAATCATTAAAAAGTAGAACAAAAGCAGGATCGGCAGGAACTGGATGACCAGCAGCAAAGGATCGGCGCCAGGGGCCGCCGGCTGAGCGGGCGGGGCTTTCTCGGCGACTTGAGCTAGGATCAAGCAACTCAATTCGAGCGAGCCAGGCATTCGGAGATCCGAGCAGAAGGAGACGCGGGGTGTAGTGGGGTGACGACACAACAGCGGCGGCGAACGGCCACCGGCCTCCACAAGAACCAAATTTTTGTACCCTCAAGGGCCTAGAAGTTCAAGGGTTCCGTTGAGGTAGGCGGCGAAGGTTCCCGCCTGGATGGCCTGGCGCGCGGCAGCGGTCAGACGGTGGAGAAACGCCAGGTTGTGCAACGAGGCTAGGATCGGGCCGAGCATTTCGCCGGCGAGGAAGAGGTGGCGAAGGTAGCTTCGGCTGAAGCGTCGGCAGGCCGGGCAGGGGCAGTTTTCCTCGATGGGTCGGGAGTCCGTCTTGTGGACGGCGTTGCGGAGCTTGACGAGCCCGGTTGCCGTCAGGCACGTGGCGTTGCGACCGTTGCGGGTGGGGAGGACGCAATCGAAGAGATCGACGCCGCGGGCAATGGCCTCGAGGAGGTCCTGGGGGCGGCCGACTCCCATCAGGTAGCGGGGCCGGTCGGTGGGCAGCCGCGGGGCGGTGGCCTCGATGGCGCGGAGGACCTCCGCGCGGCTCTCTCCGACGCTGACGCCTCCGATGGCATAGCCGGGGAAGTCAAGGGCGAGCAACTGCTCGACGCACTGGGCGCGGAGGTCCTCGTGGGCGCCGCCCTGGACGATCCCGAAGAGGGCCTGGTCGGGGCGGCGGTGAGCGTCGCGGCAGCGGATGGCCCAGCGCACGGTGCGTGCGGTTGCGTCGGCGATGGTCTGCTTGTCGGCCGGCAAGGCGGGGCAGTGATCGAAGCACATCGCCACATCGGCGCCGAGGGCTTCCTGGATGGTGATGGCCGATTCGGGGGTGAGCTCGATGGCCGACCCATCGAGGTGGGACCGGAAGGAGACGCCGCGTTCGGTCACCTGACGGCGTTCGGCGAGGCTGAAGACCTGGAAGCCGCCGGAGTCGGTCAGGATCGGGCCGTCCCACCCCATGAAGCGGTGCAAGCCGCCGAGTTGCTGGATGACGGACTCGCCCGGACGCAAGGTCAGATGATAGGCGTTGGCCAGGACCATGCGGGTCCCGATGGCGACCAGTTGGTCGGGCAAGAGGCCCTTCACGGTCGCCTGGGTGCCGACCGGCATGAAGGCCGGGGTCTCGACGGAGCCATGAGGCGTCGTGAGCAGGCCGGCTCGGGCTTGGGTCGAGGGATCGGCGGCGAGGAGCGTAAACCGGACGGGAGAGGGCATGGCCGCTGAGGGAGGGCAGGGACTGGTCCTGGGGCGCGGTCCAGCGGATGGGGAGGCCGGGACCTGGCTCGCGTCCGGGCTGGTCGTGGCGACGACCGCCGGGCCGGTCAGTCGCCCTTGAGCTTGAGGCCGAGTTGGGCCAGTTTATCGCGGACCTCGTTGAGCGAGGTCACGCCGAAGTTCTTAATCTCCAGCAATTCGTCGCCGGTTCGCTGGATCAACTGGCCGACGGTCTGAATGTTGAGCCGGGTCATGCACTTGCGGGCCCGGACCGAGAGCGCCAGGTCGGTGATCGGCTTAGCCAGCAGGGCACGTTCTTCGGGGGAGACGTCCTCGTAGGCGGGTGCCGCGGCCGGGCCGGAGCCGGGCAGGCCGCCGCGCTCGCCGCCTCCGAGGGCCATGCCCAGTTCGAGACCCTTGGAGCGCATCATTTCCTTGATTTCGGTCAGCGAGGTTTCGCCGAAATTTTTGCTGGCCAGCAAGGCGGCCTCGGTCGTCCGGGTCAGGTCGCCGAGCGTTCGAATATTCATCTTCTTGAGGCAGTTACGGCTGCGAACGGAGAGTTCGAAGTCGGTCACCGGGATCTCCATGAGCTTCCGCATCTGGTCGCTGATGCGCTCGTTGTCCTCGTCGTAGTACATATCCTTGCTGGCTGCGACGTCCTTGGCGAAGAGCCGAGCCCGGGGGTGGGTCGGATAGGTCTGGAGGACCCGGCGGTAGCACTCTTCGGCTTCCTTGTAGCGGTGCTGGTCTTCGTAGAGGATGCCCAGATTGATCAGGGCGGCGACCGGGACGGGGGGGCGGCTGGTGCACTGCTGGTAAAGCTCGATGGCCCGATCGTCGTTGTCGTAGAGGTCGTTGATGTAGGCCAGTTCGAAGAGGGCGCCGGTGTGGGTCGGATCGATTTCGAGGGCTTTTTCGAAGGCCTCGGCCGCGGGTAGGAGATCGCCGGCGGCGGCGAGCATGCTGCCGCGTTGGTAGTGGTATTCGGCGACCGAGCCGGACTGGCCGGCCAGCTTTTCGAGGAGCTGGCGTGCCTCGTCCAGGCGTCCCTGGCGGCGGAGGGTTCCGACCCGCTTCAGTTCGGAGCGTTTGGGGTCGTATCCGGCCTGTGCGGCCGCGGCGTAGGCTTCGCCGGCCTCGGCCCAGCGCTGGAGGTTTTCGAGTGCGACACCCTGGTAGAAGGAGGCCAGACCCGAGTCGCCGGCTTTGCTCAGGTGTTCGAGGGCCGATTTGTAGCGGCCGAGCAGGCAGTCGGCCACGCCGAGGCGGAGATGGGTCGAGGGCTTCATCTTTCCCTTCTCCCGCTCGGCGATGGCTTGGGCGGCGTCGCGGAGGATGACGTAGCGGGAGGGGTCGCGGCCAAGGACTTCGATCAGGTCGGCCATCGCGGCGGCGTCGAACGGCTCACGATCAATCAAAACGCGGACATCGGTCGTCATCAATTCGGTCATCGCTGAGACTCACCAGGTTTTCGATCGCGCGGACTCGTGAACCTTCCGCAAAAGTAGGTATCCTAACCAGGAGGTTCGATTTCCGCAAAGTGGGCCAGCGGATGCTCGGACAGTTGTCAGTCGGCCGCTGACTCGAACGGGTAGCGGGGTTGAGGGTCCGTGAGGGCGGGAGACTGCGGAATGTATCGGGTCACGCGCGACATCCCATTTTGTTATGGGCACCGGCTGCTGAACTATGCGGGCAAATGCCGCCACCTGCATGGGCACAATGGGCTGGCTCGGGTGGTCCTGGAGGGGGATCGGCTCGATGAGCGGGGCATGCTGGTCGATTTTTCGGACATGAAGCGCGCGATTCAGCGATGGATCGACGAGAATCTCGATCACAACATGCTCTTATGCCGAGAGGATCCGCTCCTGCCGGTCTTGCTTGAACGTGGCGAACGGATCTTTGTCATGGAGGAGAACCCAACCGCCGAAAACATCGCGCGGTTGATTTACGAGCGAACGCGGGAATCGGGTCTTCCGGTCGTCGAAGTGATTCTCTGGGAGACCGACAACTGTTCGGCGATCTACCGCGAGCCGGGGAGGTCGACGGAACGTCCGACCGCCGAACGCGAGTAGCTCGCAGATCCTACCGGCCTCATCGAAAAGGTCAGCGACAAGCCGCTGCGCTTGATGCGGCGTAGCGTCTAGTGGTCGTGGCCGTGGTCGGCGATCTTGGCCTTTGGCTTGTAACTGGCGGGCTGGTAGGGATACATGTAGTCATCGACCCACCAGGCCAGCGAGCGTCCCTGGCGCTGGCATTTCAGAATCAGGCCGACGAACTGGCCGAATTTGTTGGGATCGTGATCGTGGAGGTGGCCGGCGTGGTCGTGATCGCCGTCTTCATGGCCGTCCGCTCCGTCGGGCCACTGGACGGCGATCCGGGCGACGACCATGGGTGTCAATTCATCCTGACCCGTGTTTTCGATGCCGGCGAATTCGAGACTGGCTTGAGGATGACTCTTCAACTCGTCGATCAATTGAACGAGACCGCCAGCCTGGACGCGGAGATACGCGGTTCCGGGAGCGTTGGGATCGTCCATGGCCTTGCGAACTTGTTCGGGGGTCATCGACCGCCGACGCTCGGGGGGGGCTTTGTACCAAAGCGCGCCGTCGAGATCGCGGTCAGCCAGGATCGGCACCAACTCGCCGCGGACGAACTGTTCGGCTTTGCTCCGCAACTGAATGTCCTGAACGATCGAGAGCGTCCCCGAGGAAAGTCCGCAAATCAGGCCCAGGGTGATTCCGAGCTGGGCCAGACCCCGACCTGTCAGCTCGTCCGGGCGGGCCTGAATCTTGCGAAGCGATAGGGCGCCCAGGACGACCGCAGCAACGCTGGCGAACTGAAACGTCTGCGAGGCGAAGCAGAGTAAGGCCAGGAGGCCGAAAAAAAGGCTGGCTACGGCCAGGGAGGAAATGGCGCGATAGGCGGGTAATTCATTCTCGACGGCCGGGGTCAGGTCGGCCTCGGTCGAGGGGGAAGCCGCATGCGATTCGATCGCCACGGTAGAAGGACTCCCGGGTGGCTCGCCGGACGATCGACAAGCTCAAATATAGTGGTATAGAGAGAATATTCGCCGATTCGCCGAAAGGTCAAGGCTTGGAGTCAGCGGGTCGTTGGGATCAAGGCGGCGGCGCCGGCGGTGATCCAGAAGAGGCCGAGGAGCCAGCCGGTGACGTTCGTCCAGGTCCAGAGCCGGCCCGGACCGTGCAGGCGCCAAGAGGCGAGCGCAACGGCAGCGACGGCGAGACCCAGTCCGACCGGACTGATTGGGTTGTGCAGTTGATCGAGGTCGAATCGCCCGCGGAGGAAGGAGGCGGCGTTGTAGAGCCAGAAAAGCAGGCCGACGGTCAGCCAGACCACGTCGCCAAGCCCGGCAGCATGGACAGTTCGTCGCCCCAGCACGAGGGGGCCGGCCAGGGCCAGGTAGCCGGTCAAGGTGGTGGCGGCGGCGAACAGGCGGGAGGGGGGCCAGTCGAGCTGCCGGCGGTGGACCAGGGTCCACAGGCCGAGCGCCAGGGCGATGGTGATGATCGCGGCGTTGCCCAGGGCCGTCGAGGATGCGTTGCCGCGGGATTGAGGCAACGAGTTCGGAGAACCGGCAGACATGGCGGATTCCGAGGGAAGCGGAGGGGCGATCTCGATCGAGGCGCCGGGGCCTCAAGAGGAGAATCGCTCGGCGCCGGGACGTCGATTCAGACGATCCCTCGAAGCCGAAGGCGCGTTGTAGCGGTCGTTGGGATCAGTGCGCCAGAGCGGCCTGAATCGGCGAGTCCGGCGCGGTGTCCGACCAATCCGGCAGCGAAGCGGGCGTCGGAACAACGCTCGTGGAGGCAAGGACTGGCATTTCCGGGGCGACCAGGCTCGAGTCGGCCACGACCGGCTCGCCTTCGCTCAGACCCTGAACGACCCGCACATAGTCGGTCGTCCCCGGCTCGACCAAAATCGGGCGGCGTTCCAGCCCCCCGGCGACGGGGACGTAGCAATATTCGGAACCGTTTTCGACGGCGACAGCTGTCGTTGGAATCACCAGCGCCTGGGGATGGTGCGCTGTGATGACCTCGACCTGGGCCGACATGCCAGGCCGAAGCTCGGGCGGGACATGATGGATTTTGATGCGTGCCAGATAGTTTCGGACGTTGTTTTGGGCTCGCCAGTTTTTCGGTTGGATCGGCATCGGCGAGACAGAGATCACATGGCCTTCAAGTTCCTGGTCCGCCAGGGTTTCGACCCGGATCAGAGCCGGCATCCCGGGCTCGATGGCCGAGACGCGGGTTTCGTTGATCACGGTCAAGACTTCCATGTTGCTGAAATCGGGCAGGTAGAACAGATCCATCTTTTGATAGACGGTGGCGCCGACCTCGATGCGGGGGTCTCTGTCGCGTTCGTTGGCGTAGATCAGCATGCCGTCGTGCGGTGCCCGAATCGTGCAGTTCTCGACCTGTTTGCGGAATCGGGCGAGCTGCTCTTCGCGCCGCGTCAGTCGTAACTGCTGGAAGCGAAGCTCGTTGCGTGCGCGATCACGCTGGATTTCGAGGCGCGTGATGGTGGCCGGTGCTTCGTAGCGCAGGAGGGTGCGTTCTTGGGCGTTGAGGCGTTGGAGGTTGATATCGGCGCGGAGCAGATTGGTTTCCTCGCGGAGGACCTGGCCTTCGGAGATGAAGCCCTGGCTGAGCATCCGTCGGGACCATTCGAGGCGATCCCGGGCGCGCTGGATGTCGGCCTGGGCCATGCGGCGTTGGGCCTCGATCTGCTGTTTTTCTTGTTCGAGAAGCCCTTCGCGATACTCGAGCAAGGCCATTTCGGCCGCATCGAGTTCGTAGCGTGCCCGTTCGAAGTCGGCGCGGGCCTGAAGCACCTTAATTTCTTGCTGGCGGACCATTTCCTCGAAGTCCGAGGAATCGAGACGGCAGAGCACATCCCCTTTCTTGACCAGGCTGCCCTCGGGGATCAGCTCGATGATACGGGAGGACCCGGCGGCGGAGAAACTACGGCCGTCGGAGTAAATGCTGAGGCTCTCCAGCTCGCATTCCACGAGCGTCTTCTCGGCGCTATCAACTTCACCGGCGGCCACGATCCGGGTGTGCAAATCGGTCCGTTCGACGGGGATGATCGGAAGCCGCTGGAGGTCGAGGCGGGAGTGGCTTCCCCAGAGTCGGCCGCCCCAGACCAGGGCGGCCGCGACGATGCCCAGAGCAGCGGAGGGAACCAGGAAGGCGCGAATCCTGGAATGAGTGCTCGGGGACATGGGCGGTGATCCTCAGTCGTTTTGTCGATCCGCGCGGGGACATCGCCTGGTGGGGAGTCCGAGGTCGCGCGTCGCCGTCCGCCTCAGTCGGGTCGGCGTCAGGTCGGAGGGGGAGGCGGTTCTGGGAACCGGCTCCTGAGGGGGCCATCAGAGGCCCGGAGGGAAACGCAGGGGAGAGTCCTACGACGCGATGGAGGGCTGAGGCAGGCCGGTCGTAGGAGGATTGTTTAACAACCAATGTAATCAACTTGGCTGGGCGTGGCAACTTCGAAGCCGCACGGTTTGGGTGATCGAGGTGGTAGGGGGTGGTTGGGGGACCGTTGGTTGGGTTGTCCGGGAGCGGAGTCCTCCGGTAATGTTGGCGAGTCGGGTGGATTCGGAAAGTTGGAGAGCGGCAAATGGATGGTCGACCGCTTGGAATTGGCCTGGTCGGGGTGGGGACGGTGGGGGGAACGGTTGCGCATTTGTTGGAGACCGAGGGGCGGCGGCTCTCGCTCCGGGCGGGTCGGCCCTTGGAGGTCGTTCGAGGGGTGGTGCGGGATCCTTCGCGACCGCGGCCCGGGGGGTTGCATGGTGAACGGTTGACGGCGGACTGGCGGGCGGTGGTGGCTGATCCGCGGGTGGAGGTGGTCGTTGAGTTGCTGGGGGGTCTGACGCCGGCGCGGGAGGTGGTTCTGGCGGCATTGGAGGCGGGCAAGGATGTGGTGACGGCGAATAAGGCGTTGCTGGCCGAGCATGGGACGGAGATTTTCGCTGCGGCGCGGCGCAGTGGGCGGGTGGTTGCCTTTGAGGCGGCGGTGGCGGGGGGGATTCCGATCATTCAGGCGTTGTCGTGCGGGCTGGCGGCGAATCGGATCGAGGCCCTGGCGGCGATCGTCAATGGCACGTGCAACTTCATACTTACGGCGATGACCGGCCGCGAGCTGTCCTATGAATCCGCGCTGAGGCAGGCGCAGGAGCTGGGCTACGCCGAGTCCGATCCGACGCTCGACGTGGATGGGACGGACACGGCGCACAAGCTCGCGTTGTTGGTGCAGCTTGCCTTTGGGGTGACGGTCACGACGGCGGATATTCCGCGGGTGGGGATCGACCGGCTGGAGACGCTCGATCTGAAGTTTGCTTCAGAGCTGGGGTATGCGGTGAAGCTGCTGGCGACGGCGCGGCTGGCCGGGGATGGGGTGGTGGAGTTGGGGGTGGCGCCGCGGCTGGTTCGACTGGGCACGCCGCTGGCGGACGTTCAGGGCGCGTACAACGCGATTCGGGTGGTCGGCGACGTGGTGGGGGACACGCTGTTTTATGGGCTGGGAGCCGGGGCGATGCCGACGGCCTCTTCGGTACTGGGCGATCTGGTGGATGTGGCCTGTGGGCGAGCGGCGCGTTCGTTTGCGGTGTTGGGATTGTGGCCGGAGCGTGCGGGGAATCAGCCAGCGGTCCGGCCGGGACCGGCGTTTTGCCGGTATTATCTCCGTTTTATGATTCTGGATCGGCCGGGGGCGCTGGGGCAGATCGCCGCGGTGCTAGGACGCCACGGGATCAGTATTGCCAGCGTGATTCAGCACGACCCGGGTGAGACGGATGGTCCTGAGTCGCCGGTGCCGCTGATTCTGATGACGCACCAGGCCGATTCGGTGGCGTTGCGTTCGGCGCTTGCGGAGGCGGATCGACTGGAGGTGATTCGCCGGCCGACGGTTTCCTACGCGGTCGAGGAATGAGCGATGAAGTACGGGATTGTGATTCCGGACGGAGCGGCGGACGAGCCGTGCGCAGCGCTGGGGGGGCGAACACCGCTGCAGGCAGCGCGGCTGCCCGCGATGGATGCGATTGCCCGGGAGGGAGTTTTGGGCCGGGCTCGGCATGTGCCGGATCGGTTTCTGCCGGCCAGCGACGTGGCGACACTGAGCCTGTTCGGCTATGACCCGGAGCGGTACTACACGGGACGTGCGCCGCTGGAAGTGGTGGCGATGGGGGTGCCGCTGGGGCCGGACGACTGGGCGGTTCGGTGTAATCTGATGACGATCGTCGAGGGGCGAATCGCAGACTTTACGGCCGGGCACATCCGGAGCGAGGAGGGGGCCGCATTGATAGCGGCCTTGCAGGCAGAGCTGCCGGCCCGGTTTCCGGGGATCGAGTTTCATGCCGGGGTGAGTTACCGAAACGCGATGATTGTTCGGGGCCAGGCGGGAGCTGTCGCGCCGTTTGATGAGTCGACGCGGACCACGCCTCCGCACGACGTGCCCGATCAGCCGGCCGCAGATCATCTTCCGGAGGGGACCGGGGCGCGGCTGCTGCGGGAGGTGATGCGGGAGGCCGAGTCGATCCTGGCTGAACACCCAGTCAACCGCGCGCGGGTCGAAGCGGGGCAGCGGCCGGCCAACGCGATCTGGTTATGGGGACAGGGCCGAGCGCCGAGCGTGCCGCGGTTTAGCGAACTTCATGGGCTGCGGGGCGCGATCATATCAGCGGTGGATCTGGTCCGCGGGACGGGGATGCTCGCCGGCTGGACACGAATCGACGTCCCCGGGGCCACCGGGTATCTGGATACGGATTACGCGGCCAAGGGCCGATACGCGATCGAAGCCCTGCGCACGCATGACCTGGTGTGCGTCCACATCGAAGCGCCCGATGAGGCCAGCCACGAGGGACGCCCGGAGGCCAAGGTCGAGGCGCTGGAGCGGATCGACGAGGCGATTGTGGCGCCGTTGCACGAAGCCTTGCGCGTGCAGGGGGCGTACCGCATTCTCATTTGTCCGGACCATGCGACGCTGCTGCGAACCCGGGCCCATGATCGCGCGCCGGTGCCCTGGGCGATGTGTGGAACCGGGCTGGCCGGCAGCGGTCTGGCGTATGACGAACGCTCGGCCCTCGAGGGCGGGGGGCCGCTGCTCGATCCGGGCTGGCGGCTGATGGCGCGGTTTCTGGGGCGGGCAGACGAATGACGGCACGCCGGATCAGTCGGTACACTGTCGGCTTTGGATCAGCGGACCAGGAACCGCGCACCGACCGTGTGGCGGCCTGATCCGGGTCCGTGTCCAGGGATCGAACAGCCGTGGCACTGATTGTTCAGAAATTTGGCGGCACGAGTGTTGCCGATAGTGGCAAGATCCTGGCGGCGGCGCGACGGGCGATTCAGGCGCATCTGCGGGGCGACCAGGTGGTGGTGGTGGTCTCGGCGCGAGGTCATACGACCGATGAGCTAATCGCGCTGGCCCGGGAGATCACCGATCAGCCGCCGGCGCGGGAGCTGGACATGCTGCTCTCGACGGGCGAGCAGGTGAGCGTGGCGTTGATGGCGATGGCCGTGCAGTCGCTGGGTGTGCCGGCGATCAGCTTCACCGGGGCGCAGATCGGGCTGGTGACCGACAGCTTCCACACCCGGGCCCGGATCCGCGACATCTCGACCGAGCGGATTCGCTCGGCTCTGGATCGTGGCCAGATTGTGATCGTGGCGGGTTTTCAGGGAATCGACCAGAACGCCAACATCACGACCCTGGGTCGAGGCGGTTCAGACACGACGGCCGTGGCCCTGGCGGCCGTGCTGGGAGCCGACGCCTGCGAGATTTACACCGATGTCGATGGGGTCTATACGACCGATCCGCGGCTCGTGGCCGAAGCCCGCAAGATCGACCGGATCAGCTACGACGAGATGTTGGAGCTAGCGAGCCTGGGCGCTGGGGTGATGCACTCCCGGTCGATCGAGTTTGCCAAGAAGTATGGCGTTCCGATCCACGTCCGATCGAGCTTTTCCGACGCCGAGGGGACCTGGATCGTGGGCGAGGCCGATGCGCGGCTGGTGGGTGTTTCCGTGACCGGCGCGGCGCTCCAGAAGGACGAGGCCCGGGTCACCGTTCTGGGGGTACCGGACCGTCCGGGGGTGGTTCACGAGCTGTTTCGTCGGATCGGCCGTGCGGCCATCGTCGTGGACATGATCGTGCAGAACGTGGCCACGGACGGGACGACCGAGGTCAGCTTCACGGTGGCCGCGGGCGATCTGCCGCAGACGCTGCGGGTCGCCGAAGAAGCCGCGCGTTTCATTGGAGCGGCGGGCGTGGATCACGACCCCGAGGTGGCCAAGGTTTCGATCGTGGGTCTGGGAATGCGGACACATACGGGCGTCGCGACGATCATGTTCCGGGCGCTGGCCGAGGCCGGGATCAACATTCAGATGATCACGACCAGCGAAATCAAGATTAGCGTCTTGGTGGAGCGGGCGGCGGCGGTCCCAGCGCTGCGGGCGGTGCACAAGGCGTTTGGTCTGGAAGAACTCGCGAGCGTCCGGATCGCCGATTTCCGGCCGCGGCGGCTCGCCTCGCCGGCACTCGGGATCGTCACCCCAGAGGATGGCCAGGGTCCGGTTGATCCCGGAATGGAGGATCTGGTCATTGCCGGGGTCGAGCTCGATACCTCGCAGGCCCGAGTCACGCTGCTCGATCTGCCGGATCGCCCGGGTTACGCGGCGCGGGTGTTTCAGGAGATCGCCGATGCGGGGGTTTTCGTCGACATGATCGTGCAGAATGCGGCCCAGGCGGGCAACACGCATTTGTCGTTCACCGTTCCGCGAGTGATGGTCGATAATGCAGCGGCCGCAGCTTCACGCGCTGAGCCGCGGTGCCGGGTCGCGGTGCAGCCGGAGCTGTCGAAGCTCTCGGTGATCGGGGTGGGGATGCGGACGCACACCGGGGTTGCCACCCGGATGTTTGGCGCCCTGGCCCAGCAGGGGATCAACATCGCGCTGATCTCGACCAGCGAGGTCCGGATCAACGTGCTGACCGATCTGGCGTCGGGGCCGTCGGGGCTGGCCTGTCTGCGGCAAGCGTTCGGGTTGCCCGAGGTGAGCCTGGCGGCGAGCTAACGCACCGGAATCGGTTCGCGGAGGATCACGCCGCCGGCAAGAGCCACGACGCCGGTCGAAGTGGCGATGCGGAGCCGTCCCGTGGCGTCGATGCCGGCGCCAATGCCGGAGACGATCCGCCCAAAGAGCTGAGCCTGAACCGGCTGGTCGCGGAGGGTGTCGCGAGCAGCCCAGTCCTGGGCGAGGCTGGGGTCGCCTTGAGCCAGCCGAACCAGGGCGTCGTTGAGGGCCCAGAGGGTGGTCTGGGCGAGTCGATCGTCCCAGCGAGCCAACCCCTGCCCTCCGCAGAGGGCCTCGAGCGTGGTGGCCTGACGGGCCACGTCGCGCGGTGCGCGGCTCAGGTCGATGCTGAGATTCAATCCGACGCCGAGCACGAGGCTGGCCCGCTGAGCCGTCTGGACCCGTTCGAGGAGCAGGCCACCCCATTTCCGCCCGCCGGCTTCAAGATCGTTGGGCCAGCGAATCCCCAAGGGGAGCTGGAGTTGGCCGGCCAGGACCTGCTCAAGGCGACGGATCAGGCAGACGGCGAAGGCCAGCGTGACCAGGGGTTCGCGGTCGGGTGTGAGGCCGCAGGCGGCGGGGTCGAAGGCGTAGGTTTCGATCAGACTACCGGTGTCGGAATACCAGCGGTTGGAGCCTCGGCCGCGGCCGGCGGTCTGGCATTGGGTGGTGATGAGGAACGGCGGCAGGGGGGGAATCGGGGGTTCGTGCAGGAGCCGGCGTTTGGCTTCGCAATTGGTCGAATCGACGGTCTGGAGGCGGATGATGCGGGCCGGGTCTGCCAGGAGCGGCTGGAGCGCAGCGAGCAAGGCCGATTACTCCGGCACGAGGCGGAGGATCAATTCGCCGGTTTCGACCTGCTGGCCGACCTGGACCAGCACTTCGGTGATCCGCCCCGGACGCTCGGCATAGAGGGTTGTTTCCATCTTCATGGCTTCGAGGGAAACGAGCTTTTGGCCTTTGCGAACCGGGTCGCCTTCCTTGACGGCCACGCCGACGACGAGTCCGGGCAGGGGTGCGGCAATCTGGGAGGGGTCGGCCGGATCGGCTTTGGGCACTTCGCGGACGGCCGAGGCCAGCGAACGGTCCGGGACGGTGATTTCGCGGGGCTGGCCGTTGAGTTCGAAGAAGACGGTCCGCTTGCCGTCGAGGTGAGGCTCGCCGACGGTGAGCAGCTTGACGATCAGGGTCTTGCCGGGTTCGAGTTCGACCAGATGCTCGACGCCCGGCTCGGGACCGTAGAAAAAGAGGGTGGTCGGCAGAACGGAGGTATCGCCATAGAGCCGGAGATGGGCGGCCAGATCCGGGAAGACGCGGGGGTACATCAAGTAGCTCAGCGCGTCGCGGAGGGTAGCGGGCTGGCCGGTGAGGTTCTCGACTTTTTGGCGGGTGGCCTCGAGATCTTCGGGAGGCAGGTTAGCGCCGGGACGGTCGGCCAGTGGCGGGCGGCCCTTGAGGATGCGTTTCTGGACGGCCTCGGGGAATCCGCCGGGCGGGTGCCCAAGCCGGCCTTCCATGAACTCGACGACGCTCTCGGGGAAGGCCAGTTCACGGGACGGGTCGAGGATGTCTTCGGGTTTGAGGTTGTTGGCGACCATGAACAGCGCCATGTCGCCGACCACCTTGGACGACGGCGTCACTTTGACGATATCGCCGAAGAGCCGATTGACCTCGGCGTAGGCGTCGCAGACCTCGACCCAGCGCGGCTCAAGGCCCAGGGCCTTGGCCTGCTGGAATAGGTTTGTGTATTGCCCGCCGGGCATTTCGTAGGCGTAGAGGTCGGCCGAAGGGGCCTGAAGCCCGGATTCGAAGGCCTGGTACTGGCGGCGGACGGCTTCCCAGTATCGGCTCAGTTGGATCAGGGCCGAGGGATCGAGGCTGGATTGACGGGGCGTATGGCGCAGGCTCTCGACGATGGCGTTGAGGCTGGGCTGGCTGGTCAAGGCGGACATGCTGGCGATGGCGCCGTCGGCGATCTCGAGGCCGACCTCGGCGGCTTTGAGGACGCTGGCGGCCTGGGCACCGCCGATGTCGTGGGTATGGAAGTGGATCGGAATGCCGACTTCCTGACGGAGGGCGCGGACCAGTTGCTCGGCGGCGTAGGGTTTGCAAAGCCCGGCCATGTCCTTGATGGCGATCAGGTGGGCGCCGCGTTTTTCCAGCTCGCGGGCCATCGAGACGTAATATTTCAGGTTGTACTTAGGCCGGGAGGGGTCGAGGATATCGCCGGTGTAGCAGATGGCGGCCTCGCACAAGGCGCCGGCTTCGCGCACCGCCTCGAGCGCGGGGGTCATGTTGGGGACCCAGTTGAGCGAGTCGAACACGCGGAACAGGTCGATCCCGGCGGAGGTTGCTTCGCGTACGAAGGCCTGGACGACGTTGTCGGGGTAGCTGGTGTAGCCGACGGCGTTGGCGCCGCGAAGGAGCATCTGGAACAGGAGGTTGGGGATCCGCTCGCGAAGCAAGGCCAGCCGCTCCCAGGGATCTTCCTTGAGGAAGCGCATGCTGGCGTCGAAGGTCGCCCCGCCCCACATTTCGATCGAGAAGAGGCCGGGGGCGAGGCGGGCGTAGGCGTCGGCGACGCGGACCATGTCGCGGGTCCGCAGGCGGGTGGCGAGCAGGGATTGGTGGGCGTCGCGGAAGGTCGTGTCGGTCAGGAGAAGCTGCTTTTGTTCACGGATCCAGGCGACGAATCGCTCGGGGCCGAGTTCCTGGAGCCGCTGGCGTGTGCCCGGGGGAGGGGGGGTGGCCAGGTTACAGGCCGGTGGCTCGGGCTCTCCGCAGCCGACCAGCGCCGGCGGTCGTTGACGGGGAATGCCCGGGAAGCCATTGACGGTCACCTCGGCCAGGTAGGTCAGCAACCGAGTCGCGCGGTCCTGGCGTTTGGGGAACCGGAACAATTCGGGGGTTTCGTCGATAAACCGGGTGGTGCACTCGCCGGCGCGGAAGGTTGGGTGATTGATGACGTTGAGCAGGAAGGGGATATTGGTTTTGACGCCGCGGATTCGGAACTCCTGGAGCGCGCGTTCCATGCGATCGACGGCGTGGTCGAATCGCCGCGCCTGCGCCGAGACTTTGACGAGCAGGCTGTCGTAGAACGGGGTGACGATCGCGCCGGTCATGGCCGTGCCGCCGTCGAGGCGGATTCCCAGGCCGCCGGGCGAGCGGTAGTGGGTGATTCGTCCGTAGTCGGGCGTGAATTTGTTTTCGGGATCCTCAGTGGTGATCCGGCACTGGAAGGCGAAGCCGGCGACGTGCACCGCCGATTGGTCGGGCAGGCCGATCTCTGGGTCGGAAAGCGGCCGGCCCGCCGCGACCAGGATCTGGCACTTGACCAGGTCGATGCCGGTGATCATCTCGGTGACGGTATGCTCGACCTGGATCCGGGGGTTGACCTCGATGAAATAGAACTGGCCGGTATCGACGTCGACCAGAAACTCGACGGTGCCGGCATTGTCGTAGTTGACCTGGCGTCCGATGGCCACGGCCGCCGCGCAGATCCGGTCGCGGAGCTGGGGGTCGAGGTTGACCGCGGGGGCGATCTCGATGACCTTCTGGTGGCGGCGCTGGATCGAGCAATCGCGTTCGTAGAGGTGAATCAGGTGGCCGTGGGCATCGCCCAGGATCTGAACCTCGATATGTTTGGCCTTACGGATAAACTTTTCGAGAAAGACGGCCGGACTTCCGAAGGCAGTTTGGGCTTCGCGGCGTGCCTGATCGAGGGCCTGATCGAGCTGATCGGGGTTTTCGACGACCCGCATGCCCCGGCCGCCGCCGCCGTGAGCCGCCTTGACGATGACCGGGTAGCCCAGCCGGGCCGCTAGCTCGACGGCCTCGGCCCCCGGGGCGATTGGCTCGGCGCTGCCGGGTAAGACTGGGACCCCGGCCTGCTCGGCCACCCGCCGCGCGGCCGTCTTGTCGCCCAGCAGATCCAGAAGCTCAGGGCGCGGGCCGACGAAGCAAATCCCCGCGGCAGCACAGGCGCGGGCAAATTCGGCATTCTCAGAGAGAAAGCCGTAGCCGGGATGGATGGCCTCAACGTCCTTGCTCCGCGCCAGCTCGACGATCCCCGGAATGTCGAGATAGCTGCGGATCGGTTCGCCTCGGCGGCCGACCTCGTAGGCCTCGTCGGCCTTGAGGCGGTGCATGGCGAAGCGGTCTTCGTGGGAGTAGATCGCGACCGTGCGGATGCCAAGCTCGTGAGCGGATCGGCAGACCCGGATCGCGATCTCGCCCCGGTTGGCGACGAGCAGTTTACGGAAGGGCGGCGCGGCGACGGCGTTGCGGGGGGCGGCGACTGGGTGGCCTGGGGCGGTCAGGTCCGGAAGACTCATGGGCGGGCTTTCGTCGTCCTTTCGAGGCAAACCGGCCGCGGGCGGGTCGGGCGCCCTGGCGCACTGGGATCCAAAATCGGTATCCTAGCGGACGACGCTCTGGCCCGGCGAGATCCCAATCCGCCGGCCTTCCGGCTGCGACGGGATCCCGCTAAGGTGTTCAGCTCGGGGGCGGCCCGCCGCCGGACAACCTGGTCTTCCTTGCTCCATTCGGGATGCAGAACGTGTCACGCGATCGTGTGATTCTTGCCTACTCCGGCGGCCTCGACACCTCGGTAGCCGTTAAGTGGATCAACGAAACCTATGGCCTGGACGTGGTGACCTATACGTGCGACCTCGGCCAGGGCCAGGATATCGAGGCGATCCGGCAAAAGGCGCTGCGGACCGGGGCAGTCCACGCGATCGCCGAAGACGTCCGTAACCTGTTTCTCGATTATTTCGTCTTTCCGTCGCTGATGGCCGGCGCTCTTTACGAGGGCAAATATCCGATGGCGACGGCGCTGGGTCGGCCGCTGATCGCGCAGCGGATGGTCCACTACGCGCGCGAGCAGGGCGCGACGGCCGTCGCGCATGGATGCACCGGCAAGGGGAATGACCAGGTCCGCTTCGACGTCACATTCCAAACCCTAGCGCCGGATCTTCGGATCATCGCCCCGGTGCGGGAATGGAAGTGGACGCGGAGCGAACAACTGGCCTTCGCCCGCCAGCATGGGATCCCGCTCGAGGCTGCCTCCGAAAAAATCTACTCGGTCGACCAGAACATTTTCGGTCGGTCGGTCGAGTCGGGTGTTCTCGAAGATCCGTGGGTGGAGCCACCGGCCGAGGCGTTTGAGTGGACGGTCGATCCCCGCCAAGCGCCGGACGAGCCGGTCTATGTGACGATCGGCTTTGAGCGGGGCAAGCCGGTCGCGCTGGATGGCCAACCGCTGGACGGAGTGCCGTTGCTGGAGCGGCTCAATCGGTTGGCCGGGGAGCACGGGGTCGGGCGGATCGACCATGTGGAAAACCGGCTGGTGGGCATCAAGAGCCGGGAGCTGTACGAAGCGCCGGCGGCGGTCGTGCTCCACGAGGCTCATCGCGAGCTTGAGTTCCTGACACTTTCGAAAGACGCGCTGCGCTTCAAGACCTATGTCAGCCAGGCCTACGCCGACCTGATCTACAATGGGCTTTGGTTTAGCGCGTTCCATCAGGATTTGATGGCGTTTGTGGTGTCGAACCAGCAGTATGTCACGGGCGAGGTCCGGCTCAAGCTGTACAAGGGGCATTGTCAGGTGGTGGGCCGGCGGAGCGAATACAGTCTGTATCGGCATGAGCTGGCCACCTACGAGAAGGGCGACCAGTACGACGCCACCGCAGCACAGGGCTTTATCAAGATCCACGGCCTGATGCAGACGACCCAGGCGAAGCACCAGATGCTCAAGGGGCCGGGTGGCAGCGGACGTCTGGAGCTGCCCTCGATCATCCCGCCGGACACGGAGGGCTGAGCCGGTTGGGTTGCCTGGCTGGCTCGTCCGTGCCATAGTTGCGTCAGGCCAGTTGCACGGTGCCGCTTCACGAGAGACCGTCCGCCATGTCGACCGGCGAACCTCCGCCCACGGGTCCGCAAAAGCCTAAGCCTCGGCCCTACACGCCGCCGCCTGGGGCCGCCAAACCCACGAACCCGCCGCCTCAGTCAGGTCCTGGGGCCTCTGGCCGGCCGAGCTACCAGCCACCTCCGGGCGCTGCCAAGCCCCCGACCCCCAACCGTCCCCCCGGGGCCGCGGCGGCAACCGGACAGCCCGCCCGGCCGACGGTTGGGCTTCGCGGCACGGGAACCTTTGAATTCAGCTTCGAGCAAGACGCGCTTCTGAAGGAGTTGGGCGGTAATCTGAAGACGGTCGCCTGGCTATTCCTGTTGATCGCCATCGCGCTTGTGGCGCGATTCGGGATGCCGCTACTCCAGGCGATCGGTACCCAATCCTGGAGCGCTGCCGCCGAGGCGGGATCGGCGATCATCGGTGCCCTGGCCCTGCTTTGGATCTTCTGGTCGCTACGCGAGTCGGGCGGATTGTTTCAAGAGATCGTCGAGAGCGAGTCGCAAGACCTGCCGTTGCTCATCCAAGCGCTCAGGAGCTTGAATCGGGCGTTTGGGACCGTCGCGCTGGTGATCGCGGGGATCGGGCTGGTGGGTCTGGTCCTCACCGTGTTCACGGCGGGAGTGTCGTTGGGTACTCCCTCGCCGGCGCCGGCGCCGAAGGCTCCTCCTTCAGCGGTTCCGGCCGCACCCGCCGCACTCGGGGGAGCCCCGGCCGCCCGCTCCTGAGCCCGCCGCCCGCCACCGCCGCGCTTCGGTCAGAAAGCCGCGCATCAGCACGAGCGAGCTTTCGGGCGTCCCCTCCATCTCGATGTGAAACTGAGCCGCATAGATCGGCCGATCGTCGAGTCGGATCAGTTGGACCGGCGTCAGCGCTCCTGGTCCGGCCGTGACGAGCAGGCTCCAGCCGGCCGGCGGATATTCGATCTGGCCAACGTGGCTCTCCATGGCCAGAAAAACTTCCGGCAAACCGCTCAAGACCGGGTCGTTCCGCACGATCCGCAGCGCCGTCGGCCCCCGCTCCGCGAGGTTGTGTTCGTAGACTCCGCACGGGCTGGGGCCGGTGTGGCCGATGTGCGTGTAGATCGGCAACTTGGGCCGTTGCGGGTCCCGGCACCGCGGGCAGTCCCAGGGAGCGTCGGTGCCGGTCTCAGCCAGAATCGCCAAGCCCTGACCGCCGCCGCACGAACCCCAGAGCGGCGTCGAACCTTCGCGAAGCACCGCTTCCAGCCCCTTCCAGGCCGCCCGGTCTTTCTGACACCAGTCGCTGTGATTGCCGGACAAGAAGATGGCGAGCGGACGCGGCTCGGCGGTGGCTAGCTCCAGATCGACTTCACCCATCCACGCCCGCTGCGCGACGATCGTCTCGAACCCGGGCGTTCGACGCGCAAGCCGGACAAACGCCGACGCCGCGTGGCGAGTGTCCCGTTCTTCGAGCGTGCTGACGGCCAGGATCCACTCGGGGAACGCGATCGCGGAGTCGGGTCGCTCGTAAAACTCCACGGCCCGGAGCGTCGGCGCGTCGCCGAGGCACTCGGTCACCACCAGCCGCAATCCCAACACGCGACGCGCTTCGCCGAGTCGAAACACCCGGAAGAGGCGTTGCGAACCGAGGTTTCGGGTCTCGACCAGATCGAACCAGGTAGAGCCGTCCTCGGAGGCTTGCCAGACCGATCGCAGGGGGGCGTCGCGGAACTCCTCCGGATCGGAGCCAACCACCTGAAGGATGGCTCCGACGGTCGTCGGTTCCTCGAACCGCACCTCCCACCACCACGGAGATTGGGCCGGCTGGCCTTTCCAGAGGGTGTCCGCCTTTGTGCCCAAGCGGTCGCCGTCGAGCGGACCGTTGACGGAGCAGCCTTCGAGGGTGGAGCTGGCCGCCGCGCGGGCGGCGACAGTCGGCCGATCGGCCAGGAGTGCCAGAGCCAGAATCCAGCCGATGGCCACGCTCATGACTGCTGCATCCGCGGATCGACAACCGGGTTTTCCAGACGCCCGATGCCGTCGATCGAAACGACGACCCGATCGCCATGCCGCAGGTACTCGCCGCGGGCTGAGCCGACACCGGCCGGTGTGCCGGTTGCAATCAGGTCGCCAGGCTCGAGAGTCATGAACGAGGAGAGGAAAGCGATGATGGCGGCGACGGGAAAGATCATGTCGCCGGTGTGGCCGTCCTGCCTCGTTGCGCCGTTGACGGTCAATCGGATCCGCAGATCTTGCGGATCGACATCGCTTCCCGCGGCGAGGATGCACGGACCGCAAGGGCAGAACGTGTCGTGCCACTTGCCGTGAAGCCAGTCGAAATGCTCGTCCCGCGGCCGAGGGGTACGCCCCGGGTTGGGCCGGAACCGCCGATCGCTCACATCGTTGACGATCGTGTAGCCGGCGACGTGTTCCAGAGCCTGGGACTCCGGGATGGCGCGTCCGCCACGGCCGATGATGACGCCCAGCTCGCCTTCCCAGTCGATGTGATCGGGCGAGGCCGCCGGCAGAACGATCGGAGCGCCTGGACCGATCATGGTCGTCGTCGGGGGTTTCCAGAAAACATAGGGAAAGGTTGCCTCGCGCTCAGCGGCCCGTCCGCCTCGTTCTTCGACGTGCTTCGGGTAGTTGCCGGCAAGCAGCAGCAGCTTGGGCGGGGTGGGCAGGGGAACCAGCAGCTCGACTTCCTCAAGGGGGATCTCCAACTCGGCCCGGGAGTCGGCGGCGAGCGTTTGAATCCAACCCCAGAGCAAGGCGGCATGTTCGCAGGCCGCTCCGTCGGGAGGCAGGTAGTCGAGCACACAATCCGAGCCCGCGATCGCGGGCGGGCGGATCCGCGCGGTCTCGGCCGCGATCTCCGAAGCCTGGTCGATGGGGATCACGGCGTGGTCGAGGTAGAAACCGGTCAGGGTCAGGTCATCGAGCCGGAACCGGCAAAGGCGCATGGGCTGAGCTTCCAGAGTGGAGGAACGGCCTGGGCGGTCATTCTAACCGGTCGAGGGCCGATCGTCGCCGAGTTGGGCGAGGACTGCCCTCTCCAGGATGACGTCCTCGTCCGGGAAGACCGAGCGGAGGTCGAGCCAGACCGATCCACCGTGGACCCGGGCGACGACGGGCGGTTCTCCCAGACGCAGGGCACGGGCGAGGTGGTCGGCCGTGGGGAATCGGCCGGGGAAGGGGGGGTCGAGGCGGACAGCTCGGGAGGGAAGGGCCTGATCGGGCGTCGTTCCGCCGCCGAGGTAGGCCTCACTCGAGGTAACCAGTGCCGAGACGTTTTGGGCGTTCCAGCGGGCGGCCAGACGTTGGCCGCGGTGATCGAGCTGTTCGACGGGCGTGGCCAGGAGCGACCAAAGGGGGATCGCTTTTACGGCCTGGGAGCGTGAACGGGCCAGGCGGAGCACGGCCTCGAGCGCGGCCAGTGTCAGCTTGTCGACTCGCAACGCCCGCATCATCGGATCGACACTGATCTGGGCGATCAGGTCAGCGCGACCCAGGATCAGGCCGCACTGGGGGCCGCCCAGCAGCTTGTCGCCGGAGCAGAGCACGAGATCGGCGCCGGCGGCCAGGCTGCCGCGGATGGTCGGTTCGCGGGGACCGATCCCGGGGGGGAGCCCAGGCGCGAGCGCACCGGAGCCGATGTCGTCGACGCACCAGAGACCTCGGTCGTGGGCCAGAGCGGCCAGAGCGCCAATGGCAACCTCCTCGGTGAAGCCGACGATCCGGAAGTTGCTGGCGTGGACCCGGAGCAGCCCGGCCGTCGAGGGCTGAATCGCGTCGCTGTAGTCCGAAAGCCGGGTCTTGTTGGTTGTGCCGACCTCCCGAAGTCGTGCACCGGAAGCCTCGAAGACGTCCGGCAGCCGGTAGCTGCCCCCAATCTCGATCAACTGGCCACGGCTGACGATAACTTCGCGGCCGGCGGCCAGCACACGTAGGGTCAGCAGCGTGGCGGCGGCGTTGTTGTTAACGACGACGGCCGCCTCGGCACCGGTCAGGTCGGCCAGCAGTTGGGCGACGTGGGTCGCCCGGCGGCCGCGGGTCCCTGAGTCGAGATCGAACTCCAGGGCGCAGTAGCGCTCGGCAGCCTCGGCGACCTGACGCGCGATCTCGGCTCCCAGGGGTGCCCGGCCCAGCCCGGTGTGAATCAGGATGCCGGTGGCGTTGATGACCCGGCGTAGGCCGGCTCGGTCGGATTCCAAGGCCGCGGCGACACGGGCGACCACCTCGGCGATGCCGGCCGCACGCCCCTGAGCGCGAAGCTGGGCCAGGGTCTCGCGAACCTGTTCGACGACGACCTCTCGGCCTCGCCGTTCGATCCAGACCGACAGCCCGGGGTCGTCGAGAACCGCATGGACGGGCGGCAAACCGCGTCGAACGTCGCTCATCGCGCCGGCTGGGCCTCCACGGCTTCGAACCAGACGCCGCGGACGGCGAGCCGTTCATCCTCGAAGGTGAACTGGGACACGGTCCAGTAGCCTTCGATCAGTTGAAGCCAGGCCGCGTCGGCGATGGTGGCCGGGCTCGTTCCAAGCGCGGACGGACCCGGACTGGGGATCGAACGGCCGGGCACTTCGGCCGGAAACAACGCGACCGGGCCCCCAAACCGGGCGAGCCGGAGCACGTCCGGCTCGATTTCGAGCGACTCTAGGGCAAACAGGGCGTCGTGCAGGTTGTAGTCCTCTCCGCCGTAGGGATCTTCCAGGAGGGCGAATCCCTCATGGTCGGCAAAGACGGCCACGCGATCGCTGGCCGGCCGCATCAGCGCGAACCGTGCGCCGTCGCCGGCGACGACCGTCGAGACCAGTTCGTCGCCCTCGAGCAGGTGGGGGTCCCAGCCATCCCAGTCGGCCAGGGAGTCGCTCCGCGCGATGCAGACCGGCGTTCCATGGGTTCTCAGCAGTCCCAGGAATTTCATGGCTGAGTCGGCTCCGCGAGGGAATCCCGAGCGAGCGCCGGACCGGCGAAGCGTAGGTCGCCCTCGCGACGGGTGATGCCCTGCCGGTCCAGATATTCCCCGAGCGGGACCGCGTATTTGCGGGTGGTCGCGAGCAGGTCGCGGAGGCCCGCCATGGTCAGCCCCTCGCTGCCGGAGTTGAGGAGGCGCTGGCTGACCTGAGCGCGAACGGCCTGCTCGATCTGGCGATCGATCCAGAGTCCGCCGCCGATCTCGACGATCCGCCCTTCGATGACGAGCAGCTCCAGCAGATCAGGCACACTGGCGGCGCGGGGCCCAGCCAGGGCCGTCAACTGCGACAGATCGGGGGGCGCCAGGCCGCCCGAACAAATGGCCGCTGCCAGTTCATCCTTCAATTTACGCTCGGCCTGAGTCAGTCGGGGGACATGATCGGGCAGGGCCAGGCTGTGGCGGTCGGCCGTGAGTCGTCCCGCTGCGCTGAGGCGATCGATCAACCCGCAGACCAGCGGCTCGGGGCCGAGATTGGACAGGGCGGCGACCACCTCACCCCGGCGCAGGGCGGAGAGACGCGGGCGGGCGGCATGGCCGCGCTGGACGACGCGGAGAATTCGATCCTCAAGCTCCGCCACACGGCTGGAGGGGGCGAAGGTCGTTCGCTGTGGGGCCAGAGGAATCTCGACCAGGGCGCCGGTGGCGTGGAGCTTAGTCAGGATGTTCGGGAGCTGGGAGTCGGGCAGCCCGCTCTCGCGACTGAGCGACCGAAAGTCGGGAGGCTCCAGCCCAAGGCGCTCGAGCGCGGCCAGCACGCGAACGGGGGGATCGCCGTCAGTGCGGCGTTCGAGTCGGTCGAGAGCGACGCGATCGCGGGGCCGGATCCGGCTGGCGGTCGGCTCCACGACGCGGCCGCCGCCGACCGTGGCGGGGGGGCTTTGCTCGCGGAGCACAAATGGTTCGCCCCAGACGGCGACAACCGGCCTGGCCAGCAGGAGCTGCGCCCGCTGAATGGAACCGGGGCGGGCTTCGCTCGTGTCGAACAGGGCGAGCGACGCGGTGACCTCGGCGGTGCCGATGTGCAGCGTGTAACGGCGCCGGTGCCGGAGCGGACGAGCCGCATCGCGGGTGACGGCCAGCTCGACCGAGAGGATCGACGTCGCGGCCAAGTAGCCCGGTTCGGCCAGTTCGTGGCCTCGTCCAATCTCGGAGTGGTGGACGCCGGTCAAGTTGATCGCCGCCCGCATGCCGCGCGCGACCCGCTCGACCGGCCGATCGTGGCGATGAAGCCCGCGGACCCGAAGCCGGCGCCCGGCCGGCCACCACTCGACCGGATCGCCGACTGCGATCGAGCCGGAAGCGACGGTGCCCGTGACGATCGTGCCATGACCGGCCAGAGTAAAACTGCGATCAATGGGCATGCGAAAATGGCCAGGGTCGTCCGAATCGGGCACCCGCTGACAGGCATCGGCTAGGGCGGATCGCAGGGCATCGAGGCCCAACCCGGTCGATGCGGAGGTCCGGACGATCGGCGCCTGGGCCAGGAACGTCCCGGCGACAAGCTGGCGGACCTCATCCTCGACCAGATCCAACCAGGCGTGATCGACCAGGTCGCATTTGGTCAGCGCAATCACCCCGCCCCGCAGATTGAGGAAACCGAGGATCTCCAGGTGTTCGCGGGTTTGAGGCATCACCGAATCGTCGGCGGCGACAGCCAGCAAGGCAAGGTCCAGCCCGCTGGCGCCGGCAACCATGTTGCGAATGAACCGCTCGTGGCCCGGAACGTCGACGATCGCCAGGCGGAATCGACCGAGCTCGAGCGCAGCGAAGCCCAGGTCGATCGTGATGCCTCGCTGCTTCTCGGCGGGAAGCCTGTCGGTGTCGATCCCCGTCAAGGCACGCACGAGCGAGGTCTTGCCGTGGTCGATGTGGCCGGCCGAACCGATCACGAGGTCGCGAAGCGGTGGCATGGAAGTCTCAACCGAATCACCGCTCGCCGCGGATGGATCCGCGGCAATGCCACTTGCAAGCGTAACCGGAATCAAATCGGTCCAACAGACGAAACGAGCTACGGCGTAGGCTTCGGACTTGACCGAAGGGGCAGGGGCGGTGATACTCCGACTCCCGATCCCGGCGGTGGCGGTTGTGCGCGTTGCGACCGGGATCGAGCCATGCCGCGGTCGTGGTGTCCGCGATCGAGGGATCAGGATGTCCTTCTCCGCAACCGCGTGGTGCATGGCTGCTGGATCGCCGACGGAACGAACGACTCGCACCGCTGGCCAGAGACCTCACGGACCCCGGCGCGTTTAGGCTCTTCGGGACGGGCCTTCGGGTGGCTCTAGGGCGCGAACGGTTCGGCAACACCGCGGCGATCCCAGCCAGACTCTTACGGCAACCGGGATGGCCGCCGCGATGAGCTCCAATCCGTATCTGGTCGTCTTCGCGCTGGCGTTCATGGGCTGCGTGCTGGCGATCCCCGTGGTGACGCGACTGGCCGGCTGGCTCAACGCGATCGACCGCCCGGACCAGTTTCGCCGGATCCACCGCGGCTCGATTCCGAGGCTCGGAGGCCTAGGGCTGGCCTGTGGGCTGGCTTGCGGCCTGGGGCTGGCCAGTCTCTGGGCGATCGACGCCGGCAATCCGATTCCGGGAATCTCATCGCGGCACCTTGCCCTGGCCGGATCAGCGCTGCTGATTCTCTTGATCGGGGTGGTGGACGATACGCGGGGCCTCAGTCCGCGGACCAAGCTGCTCGGCCAAACGGTGTCGGTGTTGGTGCTTTACGCGGGCGGCATCCGCATCGCCGGGATCGAGTTTCTCGGGTATTCGATTCCGCTGAGTTATTCGGTAGCGCTGCCGTTGCCGGGACTAGGCTTTGCCTTGACGATCGACGCCCCAAGTCTGACCGTGACCCTGCTCTGGTTTCTGGGGTGTATGAACGTCTGGAACCTGATCGATGGGATGGATGGTCTGGCCTCGGGAGTCGGGCTACTGGTCTGCGGGACATTGCTCCTGGTGGCGATCTACCACGACAACCTTGGCTCGGCGCTATTGGCGGCGGCTCTGGGCGGGAGTCTGGCGGGCTTCCTGCTCTACAACTGGCACCCGGCCTGCATCTTCCTGGGCGACTGCGGCAGTCTGTTGATGGGACTGACGATCGGCGTGATCGGGGTGCTCGGCTCGCTCAAGGGGACGACGGCCGTCGCGCTCTTGTTTCCGGTCCTGGCCATGGGCCTGCCCATCACGGATACGGCCATGGCGATCTTTCGCCGCTGGGTGCGTGATCTGCCGCTCAGCGCGGCCGACCGACGGCACATTCACCACCTGCTGATCGGGCTGGGACTGACGCCACGCCAAGCGGCCGTCGTCCTGTACTTCTTCACGGCCGGTCTGTGTGGGATCGTGCTCCTGGGCGTCGCCTGGCGGAACGAGATGCTGGCGCTTTTGCTGGGGACCAGCGGCTGCGCGGCATTCCTGCTGGTCTTGACCAGCCGGCGGGATGAATTGAGTCAGCTCGTCGTCGATCTGCGGGAGCGGCGGCGGCGGCGACGGCAGGAGCGGATGGCCGCCCGGATCACCTGGGAGACGATTCAACGGATCGAGCTGGCCAGCGACCCCGACGGCGTCGCGGAGCTGGTCGCCGAAGCGGCGCTAGCGGTCGGCGCATGGCGGCTGGAGCTAGTCCGCGAGCGGCCCGGCGTTGACCCGTGGGAATACGACCAGCGGCTTGCAGCACACCTGCCCGGGAAGCCGGTCCGGGTTCAATTCTCGATCGGCTGCGACGCAGACCGGCTGCAGATTCGGCTCGATCATCCGCTCGATTCGGCGATCGACGCCGATATCGCGCTCCGCGCTGTGCAGCGGCTGGCGCAGGCCGCGGCCCAACGATTTCGCGTCCTCGATCCCGCATCGGACGGAACGTCCCAGGGCGTCGTCGAGAGAGAGGATCCTGCATTGACCCCCGCTGCGTATCCGCGAGGCCGAACGTTGGAAGCCAGCGGCTGGGGGCTTGCGGCCGCGGCCTCGGGACCGGCAGATTAATAGATCCGGATGGACTCGTCGAAGCCTCCCCACGGACCAGGGGGTGATTCATGGATCGGATCATCGCGGCCTACGGTGCTCCGCACAGCCCGACACCCGCGCGCACATCCGCGATCGTCGGCGTGCCCCCCAAGACGGGCCTGGATTACGTCCGCGCCTTGAGGCGGCGATGGTGGCTTGCGCTCATGGTCGCGGTCGCGGTGGGCGGGCTGGGGATGGTGCTGGTGTTGAAACTGCCGTCGATCTACCAGGCAGTGGCCGAGATCGAGGTGGTCCCGCCCCAGTTCGATGGCCAGCTTTCGGTGATTGTGGAGACGCCGGCCCACCTGAATCGGGACAACTCGGAGCAGTTCGTCCTGAACAAGGTGGCGCAGCTTCGGAACAAAACGCTGATCGATGAGGTGGTGCGGCAATTCGAGCCGAGCGACCCGGCTGCTGCCGCCGCGCTGGCCGCCGAGATCAGCACCGGGCTGACTTCGAAGCGGATTCCGGGGACCAGCCTGTTCGTCGTGACGCTCGACAGCCGCGACCAGGACCGGGTCGCGCGGTTGCTCAACACGTTGCTGACCGCCGCCGCCAATCGGGCCTACGAGGAAGGGGCGCGGGGGGTCAACGCCTCGATCACCAAGGCTGAGGAAACGCTGCGGGAGCTGGAGCGTCAGGTGGAGCAGGTCAACCAGGCACAGTCGAAGCTGCTGGTCGAGGCCCCCTACCTGGCCGCCAACGGACGGAACTTCCTCGAAGACGAGGTACTCGGGTTGAAGTCGGTCTTGCTTCAAAAGAAGGTCCGGCTCGACGATCTGGTTCATGAGCAGCGCCTGGCGCAGCTCTGGCCTCATTTGCGCACTGGCACCGCGCGATCGGACCATCCGGCCGCGGGCACGCTCGCTCAGCTCTATCAGCTCAAGGATCAGCTCGAGTACCAGCTTGAATATCTGCGCCGGACGGTTCGCTCGTTTCGGAACGACCCGTACGTCAAACTGCTCTCGCAACGGCTCGGCGACGTGCTCGATCAGATCGAAGCGCTCCAGGCGAGCCAGGATTTCGCCGGGCGATTGCCCGATCTGGCCGGCATGCAGATTCACCGCGCCACGGAGGAAATTCGCGAGCTGGAGGAGCAGCTTGCGCGCCAGCAAGTCGAGTTGCGCCGGGCGGCGCCACAGTTTCAAACCTACTTGGGGTTGATGAAAAACCGCGAGGAGCTCGAGCTGCTGATTGGTCATCTGCGCGAAAATCTGGTCAAGTTCAAGCAAGTCGCGGCGACGTTGAAGCGGCCGATCGAGATTACGCAGCGGGCCATCACGCCGCTCAAGCCGGCCCGGCCGAATCGCGTCCTGGGGTTTGGGTTGGCCGCCTTGTTCGCGTTGGTGGCGGGAGTGGGGTTGGTGATTGCCCTGGAGAGTTGCGACCGGGCCATCAAGGCGCCGGAGCAATTGAGCGCGGGACTGGCGTTGCCGATTCTGGGCGTTATTCCGCGAATTCGCCGGCATGCGGGGGTCTGCCGGGGGATTCACCTCTGGACGCCGGGGATTCCGGATTCGCTCGAGGCCGACGCCTTCCGCAACGTAAGGGCCGGGCTGCTCGGGTTGGAGTGGAGCGACCGGCCTCTGGTGACGATCCTGGTGACCAGCCCCAAGGCGGGTGACGGCAAGAGCACCGTCGCGCTCAACCTCGCGGCCGCCTGCGCGCGTGCCGGCGAGCGGACGATCCTGGTCGATTGCGATCTGCGACGACCGTCGGTGGTGGGGCTCTTGCCCGGCGAGCCCAATGTTGGGCTGGTCGACGTGCTTCGCGGTGAGCTACCGCTGGACCACGCCATCGGGGCCGATCCGGAGTTGGATAATCTGGATGTCCTGCCGGCCGGGGAGTTGGGAGGGGTTCCCATCGAGGTCCTCGGCAGCCGCGAGCTTCGCGACCTGCTGGGGCGGCTGGCGCGCGACTACCATCGGGTCATCCTGGACGCCCCGGCGGTGTTGGGTCTGGCTGATGGGCGCATCCTGGGCCGCCTGGCCGATGCAACGGTTCTGGTCGTCCGCGCTGGCAGCCATGAGCTGCTGCCGCTTCGGCGGGCCAAGGAGTATTTGGAGCAATCACGCGCCAAAATCGCGGGGGTCGTCTTCAACGATCTCTGCGAGGATTTTCATCACTGGTCGTGCGATTACTCGATGCGTCGCACCGAGCCGCCGCGGCTCAAACCACCGGTACGGCGGCGGCTGGCTGCGCCCGCTCCGGGGACCGCTGCGCAGTAGAGTCAGGCCGAGGATCACGCCGGGAGATCGGATCGGTGAATCGACGAGAGCAAGGCATCGAGCGACTAGATCAGATCCTCAGCGGGATCGTCGTGGCGATGGTCGGTGGAACGATCGTCGCGTTTGGGGGACAGGTCTGGTGGTATCCTCCGGTGCTCGCCACCTTGGCGACGGCGGCGGTGGTGGTCTGGCTCGTCCGATCGGCGCTGGCCGGCGGAATAGGTTTTCTCCGCAGCCCGCTGACAGCCCTAGGGCTGCTGATCGTCGGGCTGGGAATCGTCCAGAATCTGCCGCTGCCGGGGCGGTTAGCCTGGCTCAGTCCGCGAAGCTCGATCGCGGCGGATCCGGAGGCCTCCTCAGCTCAGCCCTGGGTCGTGAGTCTTGACCGGCCGGCGACGTTGCGGTGGACGCTGGCCGCTTTGACGTGCGTCGTGTTGGCGGTCGTGGTCGCTCACCACGTGGATCGGGCCGGTCGGCTGCGGCTGGTCTGGGGCGCGGTGATCGCCGGGTTTGGGGTGGGTACGCTCTCGGGACTGCTGCAGCTCGCGGCCCATGCGCCGGGTGTCTACGGAATCGTGGCGCCGGAATCGGGCCCATGGTGGGGACCGTCGATGAACGAGCGGCTTGCCGGTCCGCACGTTGCCCGCTGGCGCGCGCTGGCGCCGGCCGGACGGCCAGAGTCGGAGCAGATGGTTCCGCGGATCGAGCCGGCCTACGCGATCGGGCCGCATGTGGCGGGTCCGGGCGGCCAACTGGCGTTGGGGAGCCTGGCGCTGCCGCTCGTGCTAGCGCTGGTGGCGCAGGCCCTGGCGCCTCGCGGAAGCCGTGAGCCGCTGGTCGTGCGGGTGCGTCAAGACGGATCGGGACCGTGGATCGGGCTGGCGATCCCATTCTATTTGGCGGGAGCCGGGCTGCAGGGTTATCTCGGCGGGGCGTTGCTGGCGATCCCGGTGGCTCTCGGGTTGGCCCTGGTCGCCGGAGGGTCAAGCTGGCGGACGGGTAATGCGCGTGCGGCGCTAATTCTAGGCGGGGCGGGGCTGCTGGCGCTTGGGGTTGGCTTGGCGCTGGGTTCCTGGCTTGGCCGGCCACCGGGTTCGCCCTGGTTGGCGGTGGGACGGCATCGGGAGGAACTCGCCGAATTGTGGAAGGGCGCCTGGAAGACGGGCTGGGAATATCGCTGGCTGGGGGTCGGGCTTGGGGCGTTTGGCGCGCTGATTCCTCAGATCAAGTTGTTCGACGCTGCGAGCGAGACCGCGTCGAGCGCCTTGCTCCAGTGGTGGGCGGAAACGGGTCTAGCCGGTCTGGCTATTCTGCTGGCTGGGGTCGTCTGGGTGGGCATGGCGCTGGCCGGGGCGTGGCGGCGGGTGGGTCAGGCTGACCGGGCCTTGGCCGCGGGATTGATCGGCGCGCTGGTGGCCTTCGCCGGGTTCTCGGCGTTGCACTGGACGGTTCAGGGGCTGGCGATCTCGCTGGCCGCGGCCGCGGTGTTCGGGACGGCCCATCGCTGGCTCGCCGGCGGTACGGATTTGTTCGTCGAATCGGTCGGCTACGACGTCTTATCTGGAGCGCTTCGGGAACTGAACCCGGGACTCAGAGCACGCACGGATTGAGGATCGAGCTGGAATGGCCGTCGCGACGTTTCTCCACATCCATCGCTCGGGCGACCGCGCCGTACGTGCCGTGGCGCTTGCGGGTGACGAAGTGCGGGTCGGGCGCGGTCCGCTCTGCGAGGTCCAGATCGACGCGAGCGACGTCGCGGCTGTCCATCTGGTTCTCAAGCGTCGCGGCGAATACTGGAGCGTCAAGCCGCTGGGTGGTCCACGCTCGGTTCGCCTCGACGGCGAGCCGCTCCTGGAAACCGTGCGGCTACAGCCGGGCAGCGTACTGGAGCTAGGCGGCCATCGCCTCAAACTCGTGCTTATGAACCCCGACGACGCAGCCGTCCAACCCGGCTCGTTCTCGCGGCCTATCACCCTCGGAACCGCATGGCCGGCCACACCGCGTGCCGCGGAGCTTCCGCAGATGAGCTTGCGCGGCGAGGCGAAAGCGTCACTCACTCGACCTGAGCCGCCCATTCCCCAGCCTGAGCCTCGGCCCTCCCGGCCATCGCGGCCGGAGACAAAAGTGGTTTCGAAGCCTGGCCGCTCGGTCGCGCTCGAACCAGCCTGGCAATCCGGGGACGATCGGACGCGGTCCTGGTTGGAATCGCGACGCGATTTGCGCCGTCGGGCCGAGGACCGCTCGCCTTGGACCCAGGAACCAGCTTGGGTCCCAGCGCCTCCTCAGGCGGTCAGACCACCGGTCTGCGACTACTCCCGATGGACCTCAGCGCCGACGGTCGTCCCGATGCCCGAGATGCGGACCGTGCCGCCTCGCAAACGAGCGCCGGCGGTCCCCGATCCGAAGATCGACGACGAGCCTCGCCCAAACGACCTGCCCCAAACCCCTCCGCAGCCCTCGGTCCACGAAACAAAACACGAGCCACCCGCCGCGGAACCGGACGCCCTCCAGATGCCGCCGCTGGGGGCCGAGCATGCGAACAAGCCGGAGTGCCCCGCCGCGGCACCCTCTGTCGAGGCGGGTGAGTCCTCAGTCGCAATCGACTTCGACCTTCCCGAGGATTTCGACCGGCTGGCTCGATCCGACCGGATCGCCGCGGACGCAGACCTGGAGGCTGGCCGGACGGGAGCGTCGGCCAGCCAGCCGTCGACGACGGGGAAGCCGGATGCGTCGCGGGCCTGGCAATTCAGCCGCCCCGATGAGCATGCAACGGGCGGGATGCCCAGACCCGAAGGGCCTGGCCCGGTGGATTCCGAGCCAGGGCGGTGCGAGCCGGAGAGCGAGCATTGGCCTTCGATTCGTTCGATCTGGCGGCCGGCGATTGGAACGACGGCGGAGCGTGGCGACAGCCGGTCGCGCCGCGAGGCATTCGTTCCGTCGGCCACGGCGATTCGCGGACCTGAGCTGTGGCGGCCGCCGGTCTGGATTGCCGTTCCAGCCCTGCTGGCGGCCGCTCTCGTTGTGGGGGGAGGCGCGATCGGGCTGAGCTGGTCCTGGGCGGACGATGCGCGGGTCGCCGGTCCGGTGGCCAATTACTGGACTTCCGGCGACGTCACCGGGGCGATTGCCCGGTTTGCCCAACCTCCGAATCTGGCCTGGTGGGCGACTACGGCCGACGCGTTGGTCCTGCACGCGGCCAGCGTGGCCGCGACCGCCCAAGACGCCCTCGATCGCGAAGATCAGCGGACGATGCTCGACCTGGCCGCGGCGGCCTCGCCGACTCATCCCGGCGTTCGGTTCGCGCGTCAGGCTTCGGGCGGCAAACGTCCGCAGGGGGCGCCGACGAGCGTCGCCAGCCAGGATGTGGCCTCGCTGGGCTTGGCGGCGGTCCGCGGCCTGGCGGCCGGGCAGCGGTCGGCCGCGATCGATCGGCTCCGGGACGCCCTGGCCCTGAGCGCGCGGCTTGAGCCAGAAATTGCCGAATATCCGGCGCTGGACCGGGAGGCCAACGGGTTACGCCTGGAACTGCCCCAGGAAGATGTCGTGAACCGACTGCTTCGAGCCGTCGGCTCCCAGATCACGAGGGGCAAGCTCGACTGGGAGGAGGTGATGCCAGACCATGCTGGGCCGTGGCTGGCGTTGTATCGGTGGAGCCGGTCGCATGCGCGATCGGAGGCGCGGTCGATCCTCGAGCGGATCGCGTCGTTGCCGGCCTATCCCGACTCGGGGGACCTGGCCTGGCATCGAGCCGCACGGGCCGAGGCCTTGGCGGCAGCCGGGAAATGGTCCGACGCCGCTTCAGCCTATCGCGAAAGCCTCGAGCTGAAGCCGGGGCCGTTGCTGGCCAGCGTCGTCTGGTTCAACCTGGGCGACATCCTGGCCCGGCTCGGAGAAGCCGACGCGGCGCGGCAGGCCCGGCGCACCTCGCGCCAGCTGGCCGCGGCCCTGCCGGATCGGCCTCGCGAGCAGGCCCGGCAGTTGCACGAAACGCTCGAGGGCGATGGGCCGATCCGCATTTCCTCCAGCCGCTAGCCCGGCCTCATTCTTGTCCACTCGACGGCGCAAGGATGGCGATCATGAGTTCAGGGATGACCGCAGCGGAAGTACCAAAGGTGGCAACGCCAACGGCTCGCTCGGGGGTGACCGAGCCGAGACGTGCCGCCTATCCGCTGATCGAACAACTCGGCGCGCTCTGGAGCACCGGCGACCGGCTCTCGCTGCTGGGCGGTGCGGCGGCCCTGGGACTGCTGGCGGTGCTCTTCTGGCCCAGCCTGAATCATCTGGTTTACACATGGTCGACCGACGAAAACTACAGCCACGGCTTTCTGGTTCCGCTACTTTCGCTCTACTTCGCCAACGAAGCAGCGCGGCGCGGCCCCGTGCCGCGAACGGGCGGCATCGGACTCGGAACGTGTCTGCTGGCGGCCTGTCTGTTGGGCCGGGCGCTGACGCTGATCGTGCCGATCGGCGTATTGGCCGATCTTTCGTTTTTGATGGGGTTGGCCGGAATCGTCGCTACCCTGGCGGGCACGGCCGCCCTGCGGCGATACGGGTTTGCCCTCTTTTTTCTGATCTTCATGGTCCCGCTGCCGATCGCGCTGTACTCGGCGATTGCTTCCCCGTTGCAACGGCTTGTCTCGCGCATGGGGGCCACTCTGCTTAACGCGATCGGGATTCCGGTCCTCACTCAGGGCAACATGATGACCCTGCCGGGCGATGTCCACCTGTTCGTGGCCGAGGCCTGCAGCGGGATGAGGCAATTGACCGGCTTTCTGGCGCTCACGACGGCCGTGGCATATCTTGGAGCGAAGCCGGCCTGGTATCGAATGATTCTGATCGTGTCGAGCGTGCCGATTGCGATTTCGGCCAATGTGCTCCGGGTGGCAGCGACGGCCTGGCTAGCCCATACGGTCGATCCGGCCGCCGTCAAAGGGCCGCTCCACACGTTTGAGGGCCTGGTGATGATGGGGGTCGGCCTGGCCGCTCTGGCGTTCGAGTGTGCGGTTCTCAACAGCCTGATCGAGTCCCGGGACGCGGTGGCGCGGCCCAACAGTCGGCCTCGGTGGGAGACCGTGCGATGAACCGCGAAATTCGAGTCCGGGTGGGCCTAGTGGTCGGAATTCTCGTGCTTGGCCTGGGGATCCAGTCCGCGCTCGAAGCCGGTTATCGGACGCCTCGCCCCGAACTGAAGGCCCCGCTGGCGAGCCTGCCGAAGCGGTTGGGTAGTTGGGTCGGACGCGACGAGCCAATGGATCCCGAAATCGTCGAACGCGCTCAGGCCGACGACTATTTGAATCGCGTTTACGAGGACACCCGCCGGCCGGGCCGAGCGATCAAGGTCTGGATGAATTATTCGCGCCACGGGCTCAATCTGCGGCATTCGCCGGAGGTCTGCCTGCCCTCGGGGGGCTGGACCAAGGTGGAGTCGCAGACGCGAGTGCTGAAGGCCCAGGCGCCCGGCGGCGAGCTCTGGATCACCCGGCTGATGTATTGCCAGTCGGATGTGACCCAGGGTATTGGTTTCTGGTACTACATTTTCGGCGAAGGACCGCTGGAGCGATTTGCACGCACCTTGCCGATTGCCAGCCGGAGCAGCCACGGTCGGACGACTCGGGGCTCGGGCTTGACGGTCGAGTTGTTTTTCCCTGGCGAATTCGACCCGGATGGTGAGACATTGATTTCGTTTGTCGGCGAGCTGCTGACCGCGCTCGAGCCGCTGTTACCGCCGGGGGGTGTCGCCTATCATGTGCCCTGAAACCGATCCTCGCACGGAGCGTGCACCGCGATGAAGCATGCCCTGATCACTGGCGTCACCGGACAGGACGGCTCGTATCTGGCCGAGTTTCTTTTGAGCAAGCCTGAGTACGTCGTGCATGGCATGGTGCGGCGATCGAGCACGCTGAACCGGTCCCGCATCGACCACATCACGGCCAATCCCGAATTCCGCGAGCGATTTCATTTGCACTATTCGGACCTGTCGGATGCGTCGAGCCTGGCCACCCTCATCGACCAGATTCGTCCCGACGAGGTTTACAACCTCGGAGCGCAGAGCCATGTCCGAGTGTCGTTCGATCAGCCGCTGTACACGGCCGACGTGGTCGGCTTAGGGACGCTGCGGCTGCTCGAAGCGGTTCGGATGCTGGCGCGGACCAAGCCGGTGCGGTTCTACCAGGCCTCCAGTTCCGAGATGTTTGGCGCCGCGCCCCCTCCGCAGTCGCTCGAGACTCCGTTTCACCCCCGCAGCCCGTACGCCTGCGCCAAGCTCTACGCCCATTGGCAGACGATCAACTACCGCGAGGCCTACGGCCTTTACGCCTGCTCCGGCGTCCTGTTCAACCACGAAAGCCCCCGCCGGGGCGAATCGTTCGTGACCCGCAAGATCACCCTCGGCGCAAGCCGGATCAAGCTCGGCCTTCAGCGTAAGCTCGTCCTCGGCAACCTCGACGCCTGCCGCGATTGGGGCTTCGCCGGCGACTACGTCAAGGCCATGTGGCTGATGCTCCAACAGGATCAGCCCGATGACTACGTCGTGGCCATGGGGGAGACCCACTCGGTCCGTGAGTTTCTCGAGCTTGCCTTCGGCCAACTCGACCTCGACTGGCGCAACTTCGTCGAGTTCGACGCCCGATATACCCGCCCCTCGGAAGTGGACGTCTTGCTGGGCGATCCGACCAAAGCCCGTGAGAAGCTGGGCTGGCGCCCCGAGGTCGACTTCCCCGGCCTGGTCCGGATGATGGTCGAACACGACCTGGAACTGGCCCGCCGCGAGCGGCATTCACTGGATTACCAGCCGGCCTGAGTTGCGGCTGGGACGCCCCAGAAGCGGTCGCGATTGACAGCCCCCGGCCAGACCGGCTAGCTTCTGAAGCGATGGATCGCACCAAGGTCTACGCATCAGGGACGATCGCGTGCTCGCTCCGACCCAACGGCCCCTCGGGTCGCGTTTGGCGATAAATCAAGGCGATGGCGAACGGCCCCGCGTCTGCGTGGCGTGCTCGGATGCCCGCCCGCCAGCCTACGAGGCCGCTGCGGGTCTGGCGGCCGCCGGCCTCCTGGATTCGTTGGTCACGGCCTATTATCACGACTCCGAAGGCCGGCTAGACACGCTGCTGCGGCACCTGCCGCGCGGGGCGGCGTGGGTTCGGCGGTTGGCTCGGCGGAATCATCCGGGGATTCCGGCGACTGCGGTGGCCGCGCGCGCCTCGGTCGATCTCTGCTTGGCCGTTGAGAACCGCCTACGGTCAGGGCGGCTCAGGCGGTTCGTGGCGCGCACTCGAACCCGCCGGTTCGACCGGGCCGTAGCCGGACACTTGAACCGGACGCGACCGGACGTCGTCTTCCTGTTCTCGGACGTCGGGTCGGTGGCGACGCTTGATCGCTGCCGCGGTCTGGGAATTCCATCGATCCTGTCGGTCGTTCACGGGGATATCGACGAAGAGCGCGCGTTGATCGACCGTCTGCGGGTCGAGTCGCCGGCGTTTTTTCCGCTCTACCTCGGGGATGGCCAGCTCGACGAGCGCGAGCTTGACTGGCTCCACGACCGACGCCGACGCGAAGCGCACCTGGCCGATCGGCTGCTGGTTCCCTCCGACCACATCGCCAGGCGGTTGCGTGAGCGGGGAATCGCCGCCGAACGGATTCGGGTCGTGCCGTATGCCGCCGATCCGGAACGGTTTCGGCCCCGACCGCGCCAGCCAGAGTCCGGCTCGTGTGTCTTCGTCTTTGCCGGCGGGATCACCCAACGCAAGGGTATATCCTATTTGCTGGAGGCCTGGTCGGTCGCGCGGCGCGAAGGCTGGAGGCTGCGGCTGGTGGGTGAACTGCCCCGACGCTTAGGGCCGCTTGCCGGCTGGCTCAAGCAACCCGGGGTGGAACTGGTCGGCCGCGTTGGTCACGCCCAAATGCCGGATCTGCTGGCCGATGCAGACGTTTTCGTCTTTCCCTCGCTGTTTGAGGGATCGGCGGTCGTGACCTATGAAGCCCTGGCCTGCGGACTGCCGCTGATCGTCACGTCCGAGGCCGGCTCAGTGGCGCGCGATGGGGTCGAGGGACTGGTGGTGCCGGCCGCCAACGTCGAGGCGCTGGCAGTCGCGCTGCGACGGCTTGGCGACGATCCGGCCTTGCGCCAGAAGCTGGCGCGGGCCGCACGACGGCGCGCCGAGTCGTTCACCTGGTCGCGCTACCATTCCGAAGTGGTGGCTTCCATCATGAGCCTCGTCGGACGCTGAACGGGATGGGTAGGAGCGGGGATTCCGATGCCGCCAGATATGCAGGTAACCTGTGTGACGGGTGGGCTGATTGCGGGGCTGGTGCTGTGGCGCGCGATCCGCCGGGATTTTGACCCCTTCGCGCCGGTCTGGCTGTTTCTGGCGGGATACTTCCAGGTTTACGTCATCCAAGCGTGGATGTATCGGGAGTATGCGATTCGGGCGCGCGGAGCCGAGCTAGTCCTCCAGGCCAACATCCGCGCGTTGTGGGCGATTGTGCTCTTTCTCGTCGTCTATCACTTGGGGATTGCCCGGCGGATTGCGGCGCGGCTGCCTAAGGCTCCTCAGGCCTGGTCGGCGTCGCTGGTTGGTTTGCTCGCGCCGCCGATGATTCTGTGGGGCCTGGCCTGTGCGGGACTGGTCCTCCGCTCCGACGACGTCGCTCAGGAAGAGAATCTATTGCGTCAGTTTCCGATCCTGATGTTGGCCGCCGGCGTGATGCTCACGGTGACTGGCCGCCGCCCGGATGCACCCCGGCCGATGTATACGCTGGCCGGCGTCCTGGTCTGCTTGGCCTACGCGTTTATCTGGATGTTCAACGGACGGAGGTCGCATGCGGTCATCGGCATCCTGACCGGCGTTGCGGCCTGGTATTTGCCGCGCTTGCGCCGCCCTCGGCTGCCGATCATGGTCTTGACGGCGATCGCCTGCGCGGCGGTCGTGAGCTTGGCGCTGGGCTTTCGGAACAACCCGCGGTACGAGCGGTCGGCATCTGGCTTCCTCCAGTACCTCAGCGAATTCGACCCGTCGCGCATCCTGGTCAACCTGAACCTCAAGGACGACAGCGACCCAACCGCCTCCCTCCCCGAGCAACCCAGCAAGGAGACCGAAGAATACGGCGGCTTTCTGCTGATGATGCACACGGTGCCCGAGCTTTCGGACTACGACTACGGGGCCAACTATCTGCGCGTATTCTCGACCTTCATTCCCCGGCTGGTCTGGCCCGATAAGCCGATCTACGGGCGCGAGGCCTGGATCAATGCCTGGATCGCCGGCTCGGAGTTCCGCCGCGATGAGTCGTTCACCGGACCGGCGATCTCGATTCTCGGAGCCGCACAGCTCAACGGCGGCGCACTTGCAACCGTCATCGTCATGACCCTGGCGGCCCTCGGACTGCGAATCGCCTACGACTACTTCCGATACCACGCCGACGCGCCCTGGGCGCAGGTCTGGTGGTCGCTGACCTACTACAACGCCTGGCTGATGACGGTCAACGATGATCCGCTGGTTTGGTTCTACTACATCTACGGCCACACCACCCTGCCGCCCATGGCCGCTCTCTGGATCTGGTTCCGCCTGGCCGGCCCCGAACGGTCCCATTCCGGGAGCCACCAGGTCGCCCTGGCGTGATTCTCGAGGCAAGGGAGGCCCAACCCGTGCACCTCGCCGTTTGCTTTACCAATTTCGGCCCGTACCATCTCGCCCGGCTCCGCGCCTTGGGCCAACTGCTCCAGGAGCGAGGCAGCCGTTTGAGCGCCGTTGAGGTCGCTGGGCGAGAGGAACGCTATCCCTGGTCGGTCGCGGCTGGCGAGGAACCGTTCGACTGGGTCCGGCTCTTCCCCGGGCGTGTCCTGGAAACGATCTCGGGCGCGGAGTGCCGCCGGGCGATCCTCGACTGGTCCGAGGCGGCGCGCCCCGACGTGTTCGGTATCGTCGGCTACAGCCGGCCGGAGTGCATGGCCGCGTTGCGATGGTGCAAGTCACGACGACGAACGGCAATTCTGCTCTCCGAGAGTCAGGCCATCGACAAACCGCGGGTCTGGTGGAAGGAGGCGGTCAAGGCACGCCGCGTGCAGCGATTCTCGGCCGCGCTGGTCGGGGGGCCGCGGCATCGGGATTACCTGGTGACCCTGGGGATGCCGGCCGACCGGATCGCGCTGGGTTACAACGCCGTCGATAACCCGCGGATCGAACAGCTAGCGACCTTGGCGCGCGCCTCCCGCCCCGCGGAACTGCCCAACCGGCCGTACTTCTTGACCGTCAGCCGGTTCGTCCCGGAAAAAAACTTGATCCGGCTGATCCGCGCCTACTCCGCGTATCGGAGGACGGCCGAGCCATCGACAGCATGGGATCTGGCGCTGTGTGGTGACGGGCCGCTCCGCTCCCGGGTCGAGGCGGAGCTCGACCGCCTCGATCTGCGCCGGTGCGTCCACCTCCCGGGGTTTTTGCGAGAGCCGGATCTGATCCCCTGGTACGCGCACGCCGGCGCGCTGGTGCATCCCAGTCTGATGGAGCCTTGGGGCTTGGTCGTCAACGAGGCCGCCGTGTGCGGTCTGCCGCTGATCGTCAGCGACCGCTGCGGCTGCGTCGAAACCCTCGTGCCGGAGGATGGCCCGGAACGGTCGGGGTTCCGCGTCGATCCGCGAGATGAGGCCGCCCTCCGCGAGCGCCTGGCCTGGATGGCCTCAGCACCGCCGGAGCTGCGGCGTCGGATGGGACAACGAGCACAAAGCCTGGTCGCCGCATGGGGGCCCGATCGCTTCGCGGCCGGGATGCTAGCCGCTATCGAGCGGGCTCGGACCAATACGGCCCGAGGTCGGGGCAGGGGAGTGCCTCAACGATGACACGAATCTCGACCATCCGCTCAGACCGCACGACCCGCCCCGGCTGTTCGGCCCTGGGCGTCCTCCATCTCTGCAACGGTCTCGACCCGAAGCGCGACGGGGGGATGGTGCCCAGCATTCTCGGATTCACGGGCGGACTGGCTCGGGCGGGTGAGACCGTCACCATCGTGACGCCGACGCCCTCGAGGCTCGAGCCCTCGGAGGTCCCGCCGGGTGTGGAGTTGATTGGCCCCGACCCTGATTTTGCGGACTGGATCGCCAAGGCCGATCTGGTCCACATCCACGGCCTGTGGCAGGCCCACTCCCGTCGGGGTGCCCCGACAGCCCACCGCCAAGGGATTCCGTATCTGATCGCCGCGCACGGCATGGCCGACCCCTGGGCGCTTCGGCACAAGGCCTGGAAGAAGGCGGTCTACAGTTGGCTGGTCGAGGGCCGCAACCTGCGCGGAGCGTCCTGCCTTCACGCTCTGGCCGAGCCGGAGGTTGGCCATCTTCGGACCCTGGCGCCTCAGACCCCGATCGCTCTGGTCCCCAACGGGGTCGATCTAAGACCGTTCGACCACCTGCCCGATCGCCTCCGCCTGGAGCAGCGTCACCCCGAGTTGGCCGGTCGGCTGGTCGTCCTGTTTCTTGGGCGGCTGCATCGCAAGAAGGGGCTTGACCTGTTGGGCGAAGCGTTCGCGGCATTGGCGCCGCGGTTTCCCGAACTTCACTTGCTGGTCGCCGGGCGCGACGAGGGAGCGCGGATCGACCTGGCCAGTCGCGCGGAGGCCGCCGGTCTGGCCGATCGGATCACCTGGCTCGATCACGTTTCGGGCGAGTCAGCGCGAGAGGCCTGGGGGGCTGCCGACGCCTTCATCCTTCCCAGCTACAGCGAAGGCTTCAGCATGGCCGTGCTCGAGGCCCTGGCAGCGCGCAAGCCAACGGTGATCACGACGGCCTGCCATTTCGGCGAGCTGGCCCGCCACGGCGGTGGCTTGGTCGTCGAACCCGACCCCGAGTCGGTCACGGCCGGACTTCGCCAGCTCTTGGAGATGACCCCCGCGGAACGCGCCGCGATGGCCGCTCGCGGGCGGCGATTGATCGAGCAACACTACACCTGGGACCACCAGGCCGCCCGGCTCCAGGAGGTCTATCGCTGGCTGATCGGCGGAGGGCCAGCCCCGGAGTGCGTGGTGGAGCGTGGGAAGGCTCGGCCTGTGTCTCAAGCGTGCCGATCGACGAGCCGACCGGTCCATGAGCCGTCGGGAGCAGACAAGTCGGGTGTGCACCAGCCCCAAGGCCGGCCCGCGCCGGTGAGTGTGATTGTGCCGGTCAAGAATGAAGCTGAGAATCTGCGTCGCTGCCTGCCGTCACTGGCCTGGGCCGACGAGGTCTTCGTCGTCGACAGTCAGAGCGACGACGCAACGGCCGAGGTGGCGGCCGAGCATGGCGCCTGCGTGGTCCAGTTTTACTTCAACGGCCACTACCCCAAAAAGAAGAACTGGGCGCTCGACAACCTACCGCTCCGCAACGACTGGGTTCTGATCGTGGACGCCGACGAGGTCGTACCGCCGGAACTGGCCGAGGAAATCCGCCGCCGCATCGCCCTCGACGAAGCCGACGGCTACTACTTGAACATGAAGTACTATTTCCTGGGTCGGCGGATCCGCCATTGCGGCTACAGCGAATGCTGGAACCTGCGGCTCTTTCGCCACGCCCTGGGGCGCTACGAGGCGATCCCCGCGGCGCCCGGCTCGACCGCCGGCGACAACGAGGCCCACGAACACGTCGAGCTGGTCGGACGCGTCCTCCGGCTCAAGCACGAGCTGGAGCACTACGCTTACCCCACCGTCACCGCCTTCGTCGAGAAGCACAACCGGTACGCGACCTGGGAAGCCGAGAACTACGAACGATTCCTCCGCGAACCGGTCCCGGCGGGCATTGGCGCCGGCAAGCGATTTAAACGCCGGCTTAAGAAGCTCTTCCTCCGCCTGCCCTGCCGGCCGTTGCTACGCTTCCTGTACAGCTACGTGATTCGGCTCGGATTTCTCGATGGCCGCGCTGGGCTGTCATTTTGCCTGCTGCTGTCGTACTACGAGTTCCTCTGCGGTCTGAAGCGGTACGAGATGGCTTCACAACCTCGTCCGGCCCGCTGATCGTGACCGGGCCTGCCCAGGGGACTGAGGCGGCGGCCGGGGAGCCGGCCAACGAGTTCCCAACCAACCGGGGCTCTTGCTATACTGCTGCTCCGTGATACCGGCAAACCGCCGGCATTGATCCCGCCTGAGGCTCCCGCATCAGCCGCTTTACCGCATGAGCTCCTTCCAGATCGCCGAGCCCCCGGTCCTGGAACGGGCCGCGGTGTCTGCCTCGCTCGACCGGCTCCAAGAGAACATCGGATCGGTCGTTCTGGGCAAGCCGGACGTGATCCGGTTGGCCGTCGTGGCGCTGCTGGCGGAGGGACACATCCTGATCGAGGACGTCCCGGGAGTCGGCAAGACCCTCCTCGCCCGCGCGATCGCGGCGAGCATCGACTGCTCGTTCCATCGACTCCAGTTCACCCCGGACCTGCTGCCCTCAGACATCCTGGGAGCCAGCGTCTACCAGCCGTCGACCGGCGACTTCCTGTTCAAACCCGGTCCGATCTTCGCCAACGTCATCCTGGCCGACGAAATCAACCGAACCACTCCTCGCACCCAGAGCGCCCTCTTGGAGGCCATGAGCGAGCGCCAGGTCTCCGTCGAGGGTCAAACCCACCCCCTGCCGGCTCCCTTCCTCGTGCTGGCCACCCAAAATCCATTCGAGTTCGAAGGCACCTACGTGCTCCCGGAAAGCCAGCTCGACCGGTTTTTGATCCGGCTCAAGATGGGCTATCCGGTCCGGTCCGAGGAGCGGCGGATTCTCAACACCCATCGGGCCGGCGAGCCGGTCGATTCGCTCCGTCCGGTGCTTTCGGCGGCTCAAGTCGTCGAGCTTCAACGCCTCGTTCGGACCGTGCGGGTGGATGATTCGATTGCCGACTATCTGCTCGACCTGGTCCAGGCCACGCGGGACTCCCCCGACCTGCACGTCGGCGTGAGCACGCGCGGCGGTCTGGCGTTGTACCGCGCGGCGCAAAGTCTAGCGCTCGTCTCGGGGCGCGACTATGTCGTGCCCGATGACATCAAGACCCTGGCCGCCCCCGTGCTGGCCCATCGCGTACTGGGCAAGTCGTTCCTCCAAGCCGGACAGTTCGCAGCGGCCGAGGCCATCATCCGCGATCTCGTGGATCGGCTTCGCGTCCCCTCCTGACGCCCCCTGATCTCCCGGAACAAGAGGCGTGATGTCACGGGCCCCGTGGTCACGGATCCTGCGTCGGACGGTCGACGGACGGCTTCGGCTCACCCGCGCCGGCAGCGGTTATCTGGGCGTCTGGCTCATCCTGTTGTTAGCCGGCCTGCAACAGCAAAACAACTTGATTCTGCTGACCGCCGGCATGGCCGCCGGACCTCTAGTCGCGTCGCTGATGATGAGTCTGTTCATGCTCCGGCGGTTGCGGGTCGAACGTCGGTTGCCCGACCACGTCTTCGAAGGCAAGACCCTCTCGATCGACTACCTGGCCGAAAACCGCCGCCTGCTCACCGCCGCCCTGGCCGTCGAGATTCAAGACGAACTCAACCCCAGCGATCGGTCCATTCCCCACGCGGCTCGGCTGCGTCCCCGCGCGGTCTTCGAACGCGTCGGACCCCGCGACCGTGTCCGAATCCGCTGGGAGGCCCCAAGCCCAGTGCGCGGCCGCTATGAATTGGGTCGGCTGGAGATCATCACCCGGGCGCCATTCGGCTTGATCGAACGCAGACTGACCGTCGATGCCCCAGCTTCGCTGATCGTCTATCCCCGAATCGGGTCGCTCACCCGGCGCTGGAACCAACTCTGGCGCGAAAGCACCCAGAGCCGTCGGGGCCACCGCCACGACCGCACCGCCCAGCAACAGGAATATCATGGCCTGCGTGACTATCGCTCCGGCGACAGCCCGCGGTGGCTCCACTGGCGCACTTCGGCGCGGGTGGGACGGTTGATGGTCAAGGAATTCGAACAGGAGAACGATCAGGAGATCGCCATCCTGCTCGACGCCTGGCTACCCCGTTCTCGCCCTTCGCCTGAACAACGAGAGGCCGTCGAGCTTGCCATCCGGTTCGCCGCCAGCGTCTGCCTGAACGTCAGCCGGTCGATCGGCCGCCGGCTCGTTCTGGGCTGGACCGGTCCAACGCCCGGTGTCCGTCAGGGACCGGCCGGGCCCCGGCTGACGCACGAGCTGCTTCAGACCCTGGCGGTCCACCGCGCCCAGAGCGAGGGCCACCTCTCCTCGCTCTTCGACGCACTCCCGCCGGCTGTGCTCCGCGACGCGCTGATCGTCGTCGTCACGACCCGGCCGGTCAACCTCGCCGAAGAGGCGGCACGGGTGACCCGGCTCACTGAAACCGCGGCCCGCAGTCTGGCTTCCCGACTCGTGATCCTCGAGGTCCACCGCGGCGACCTCGACCCTTACATCACGTTCGACGCCTCCCCGCCCTTCGACGACGAAGCCGCTCCAGTCGTCGACCACCCGGCGACGACCCCGGAACCGGTCGCCGCCACGATTGAACCTGTTGGGTCATGAACGTCCATCGGCTCCATCGCATCGCCGTCTATGCCATGCTCGTCCTGGCGACGCTGGTTCTGAGCGTCGATGCCGGCAGCTACAACCGATTCGCGATGTTGTATCCGCTCGGGGTCGGCCTGGCGGCCGTCGGCGCCTACCTGACCGTCGACCGCGACCCCCGGCTCGGCTTGAGCCGCGACCTGGCCAATTTCCTCGGTCTCGGCTCGGGGCTATTGGCGTTCGCCGAATACGCGGCCAACCCCGACGGCCTGGTCGTCGCCCTAGGCCACTGGTTGGTATACCTCCAACTGGTCAAGATGTACTTACCCAAGACCAACGAGGACGACTGGTTCCTCTTCCTCCTGAGCGTCTTTCAGGTTGTCGTCGGTTCGTTCCTCGGTCAGAGCGACCAGATCGGTGGTCTCTTGCTGCTCTGGGTCGTGGTCTCGCTCGCCGCGCTCGGCCTGTTCTATCTCCGCCGCGAAACCGAACGGTTTGGCAATTCCGACGGCTCGCGGCTCCGCCCCGCGCCCGATCCGGCTCACCCCTACCCCGGGCTGTTCCACGCCGGCTTCCTGATTTCGGGCGCGCTGGTCACGGCCTCGACGATTCTGCTCGGCGGTTTGATCTTCCTGCTGATGCCGCGCTGGGGCAGCGGGAATGCGTCTCCGGTCGTCCCCGGTGCTCCCCGCCATCTGACGGGCTTCAGCGATCAGGTCCGCCTCGGGCAGATGGGTGAGATCCTCGAGAGCGACAGCCTCGTTATGACGGTCGAGCAGCTCGACGAGGCCGGCCGGACCCTCGACGGCAACCCGGACGCTCCGCCGCTCTGGGGCGGCGTCACCCTGGTCGCCTACCAGGACGGACGCTGGACTCGAGAATCGACGACCCAACTGGCCCAGCCAGCCGCCGGCTCGATGCCGCTCGACGGCCTCAACTTGTCGCGCCAGCGGATTCGGCTCGAGCCGAACCACAACGACTTTCTGTTCGCCGTTCGCCCGGTCGCGTGGGCCGCTGGTCAGCGATCGCGTGAACTGGAGATCAGCCGCTTCGACGGCACCCTGACGAGCCGCGCCCTACGCACTCTCGACGAATCCCAGGAGCCTTCGTCGCGACGCCCCCGCAGCGCCTACGAGTACGAAACTGTCTCAATCCTCGGCAACCAGGGCCTGCCCTCTCCCTTCGAGGTGGCCCCCAACCGCCAGCGCCAGGAACGCCTGCTGGAAGTCCCTGACACCATCCGCGAATCGCTGGTCGCGTACAACCAGCCGATTGTCGATAAGCTGACCGAGCGTATCCCAGTCCGGATCGCGCGGGCCTTCGAATCCCACTTTAGGGATTCCGGGCTCTTCAGCTACTCGCTGCGGCAAACCCGCGTCGACCCATCGATCGACCCAGTCCTCGACTTTCTGCTCAACCGCAAGGAAGGACACTGCGAATATTTCGCCAGCGCGCTGGCCTTGATGCTCCGCGCGCAGGGCATTCCCGCTCGGGTCGTCAACGGTTTCAAAGGGGGTGACTGGAACCCCCTGGTGCGTGCCTGGCTCGTCCGTGAGAAACACGCGCATAGTTGGGTCGAGGCGCTGGTCGGCGTCCAGCGCCAATCCTATGGAAGGCGTACCATCACCCACCCGATCTGGCTGACCCTCGATCCGACACCCAGCGGCCAACGCGCTCAGGTCGTTGCCCAGGTCGGTCCCAACCCCCAATTCCGGACCCTCTTCGACGCCCTCCGCCACATCTGGGTCTTCAACGTCGTCGGGTTCAACGGGGAGACCCAAGAGCGGCTCATCTACGGACCGATCCGCCAGTTTCTGACCGAGGCGCGCCGCGGATTTGTCTTTCTCTATCAATTCGGAGGCAGAATCCTGGCCCGCCTCTTCGTCTTCCGCAGCGCCGGCGAGTTTTTCAGCGTGCGGGGCTTCATCGCTTCGGTCACCATCATGCTGCTCGGCCTCGGCGCATTCCTGTTGGGACGCACCCTGATCGGCCTGCTCGTGCGCCGACTCCGCCCTCACGACTCCAGCACCGCGGGCCGCACCCCGGAAATCGCCTTCTTCTTGCGGTTGGTCCGGCTCCTCTCACAAACCGGCCTGGAACGAGCGCCCGCCGAGACCCACCGCGAATTCGCCCATCGGGCTGCGACCTTCCTGGCCGCTCGACCTCCCTCGAGCGAGGGGCTTGCGGCCGTCCCCGACCAGGTCGTCGACGCCTATTACCGCGTCCGCTTCGGCCATCGCCCGCTCGACTCCGAGTCGATCGCTTGGCTCGAATCCCGCCTCGACGCACTCGAACGCAGCCTCGAAGCCGCGCGCTGAAGCCGCCTCCTCGGACTCATCACGAAGCTTGTCGGGCCCCACGAGCGTTCGTTATCGTGGGTCGATTCTCCGCGGGGTGACGCCTGCGACGGGTTCCTGGAGGCAGCCGCACGTCTCATGAGAGCGGGTCTGGTCGGTTTCGTCGGCACGGGGAAAAGCACGCTCTTCCAACTGCTGACCGGTGTCGTGCCCGACCCGGGAAAGGTCCACACGGGCCAGGTCGGCATGGCGATCGTTCGCGATCCTCGGCTCGAGTTCCTCGCCGAGTTGTACCGGCCCAAGAAGGTCACGCCGGCCACCGTCGAACTGCTCGACACCCCGGGCCTGATGCCTGGTTCCCACGGCGACAACCCCCAACGGCTCGCCCTGATTCGCCAGGCCGACGCGCTGCTGGTCGTGCTCGGCGGCTTCTCGGGAGGCGATCCGGCGCGCGAGCTAACCGCCTTCCGGGAGGAAGCGCTGTTCGCCGACCTGGCTGTCGTTGCCAATCGGGTTCAGCGGCTTGAGACCGATGTCAAGAAGCCCCGCCCCGAACGCGAGGCGATGCTCCAGGAACTCGATCTCCTGCGCCGTGTTCAAGACGCTCTTGAGAACGGCCGGGACGTCGCCTCCCTGAATCTCTCGGCCGAACAGAAAAAGCCGATGCGCTCGTTCGGGCTGCTGACCGAGAAGCCGACCGTCGTCATCCTCAATACGACTCAAGGGAGCGAGGTCCCCCCGAACTTGCTCGCCTTGGCGCCGGCGGCCATCGCCGTCGACGCCCAGCTCGAGCTGGAACTTGAGCAAATGACGCCCGACGAACGCGCCTCGTTCCAAAACGAGCTGGGCATCACCGAGCTGAGCCGCGATCGGATCATCCGCGCCGCCTATCACGCCGTCGGAATCCTGACCTTCTTCACGGCCGGCGAACCTGAGGTCCGGGGCTGGAATCTGGAACGCGGCGGAACCGCTGTCGAGGCCGCCGGCAAAATCCACACCGACCTGGCCCGCGGCTTCATCCGGGCCGAAGTCACCGCCTTCGACGACCTGAAACGGCTCGGCTCGATGCGCGAGGTCAAGGCCGCCAATCTCCTGCGCCTCGAAGGCAAAGACTACGTCGTCCAAGACGGCGACATCGTCTACTTCCGCAGCAGCGTTTAGCCAGGCCCGGTCTGACCGGCTGCGCTGGCCGGGCCGCTTCAACAAGGCGGGGATGCGGCTCGAGGCGTCCCCCGGCACATCCCCGCACTCGACACGGTTAACAGAGAGCGGCCGGCCTCACGGGACCCGCGTCGGAAGATCCTCGCCCGCATTCTCTGCACGCGTCGGGGCCGCCAGCAAAACCTGCCGGCCGAGCACCACATAGTCCGCCACAATCCGCGCCAGCTCCTGGTTGTAATGATCCTTCTCGTCCCAGGCTTCAACCTGGCCACGGCGCTTGCGACCCCGAGCTTTCGCCTTGGACTCTTCGTCGGCCTGCTCGTCGCGGCGCGACTCTTCGCGGAATTTCTGCTCGTTCAACGAGATTTCGTGCCGCTTCTTGCGCTCAATCAGCCGCGCGATGAACTCCTCGTCCTCACGGAACTTGGGATCTTCCTTGCGCCGCGCCTCGCTCCGCTCGATCAGCTTGGCTACAAGCTGGGGCGGAACTCGGTTGTACATGTCGTGCGCAAGCGCCGCGACTTTGTCAAAACCCACAGCCGAGTCGTTACGGCCTTCACCAAAGTCGGCATGATCCCGAGCCGAGGGAATGTGAATGTCGCTCTTGACGCCTTCGATCTGGGTGCTCTCGCCGTTCGGTCGATAAAACTGCTGGATCGTCAGCTTCAAGGCGCCCAGGTTCGGAAGCTTATTGCCGCGAGAAATCTGCTCGTTTAAGGGGATGATCGACTGCACGGTCCCTTTGCCGTAGGTGCTCGAGTCGCCGACAATCAAGCCCCGGCCGTAATCCTTGATGACCCCAGCCAGAATTTCGGCGGCGCTGGCGCTCCCTTTGTCGATCGCCACCACGACTGGGCCGTCCCAGGCTGTTCCCGCGTCGTCGTCGTCGAGGTGGCGGCGGTTGTTCGCCTCACGCACCTGGACGATCGGTCCCTGGTCGATAAACAAACCCGACAGCGTCTGGGCTTCCAGAAGCAACCCGCCCGGGTTGCCCCGAACATCCAACAGGACCGCCTCGACTCCCTCTTTCTTGAAATCATCCAACATCCGCCGCACATCCTTGGTCAGGCTCACCGCGTTGGGATCGCCACGCTCGACGGCCAGCATGTCCCCATAGAATCCGGGGATTTGGATGACCCCGACCTTGACCGGCTGGTCACGGAGATCGGTCGGAACCTCGATCACCTTGGCCTGCGCGTGTTCGTCTTGAAGCTCGATCTTCTCGCGCGTCAGTTCGTAGATCCGCTCCTCGTTCGACCCGGCCGGCCTGACGATCAGCTTGACCTTCGTACCTTTGGGTCCCCGGATCTTACGCACCACGTCGTTCAGCTTCTTCTCGACAAAATCTTCGCGGGTCCCGTCCTCCTTGATAATCCCGACGATCCGATCCTCTTCCTGGAGGCGACCATCCTTATCGGCCGCACCGCCGGGAACGACTTCCTTGACGACCGGGTAGCCATCCTCGGTCATCAGCGACGCGCCGATTCCCTCCAGCGAAAGCTGAATGCCCAAGCCCATCAAATCTTCATGGGTCTTGGGCCCCCAATAGGCCGAGTGCGGATCAACTGCTGAGGTCATCGCCGTCAGATAAACCTCAAGCAGGTCCGTCATGTCGAATTGATGGAAGTAGCGGTTGCGGTCCTTGTAGCGAATCCGCAACTGGTTCATCGCCTTCTCCAGATCCTCGCCCTCGAGCTTCTTCTGGAGCAGTTCGAGCTTGATCAGCTTGCGTAGCCGATCGCGAGCTTCCTCGGCCGTCTCCGCCCAATCCAGACGCTTCGGATCGTCGATGATCGACTCGTCGATCGTAAAATCGGGCACCTGCTTGAGAATTTCCAGCGCATCAGCGTAACGCTCGTCGGCCCGCTCCAGCAGCCGCGCGAACACCTTCTTCGCAAACGACAAATCGCCGGTCTGGATCAGGTCGTCCAGCCGGGTCTCCTCGACCATAAACTCATCAATGTCCGCTTTCAGGAAGTAATACTTCAGGGGATCAAGCGCCTCGAAGTAATTGCGAATCCAACGCTTGGAAACCTCATCATCAATCTTGGGCTTCGCCAAATGATTCCGCTCGAGCAGAGCCGCCACAATCTGAGCTGTCGCCTGATCCAGCAGCGATTCCTTCACCGCCGGCGCCTGCGCCCCGACAATCAGCCCACAGAGCCCCAGAACGCCGGCCAGGGCCAGAAAGCCCGTCGTTCGTCGGTAGTCTTTTCGCGGCATGGGTTTGCTCTTCGGTACTCGGGGTTGGGAAGTCGTCCAGCGCGACCCCGGGCGGATCACCGGAATCATAGTCCGCTCACCGCCGTCGAACAAGTCGAGAGATGAAAGCCCGGCGGCTCCATGATCGTCGCTGGGGATCCACTCGGGCTTCTTTTTCACTAAGAACGGCTCTAGCGGCTCCCCCGGCCTGGTCGATAGCGAACTGGTGTTACCAGAGAGCTAGCGGCCAGGGCTGCTCCACGCGTCCGGACTATGGTTCGTCGCCCGATCCTCACATTTGCTCTCTGTTACTTATTCGTTGCGATCGCCGCGTTGGTTCTGAGGCGGCCAACGAATCTCTCTCCGGTCCGGGTCGAACGCGCTGGCTTGGCGACCGAAAAGCCCTCCAAGAGTCCTGATCCGCCAACCCCCGCGCGCTCGGATCCAACCCCCGATCCCGAGAACGACCCGTTTTCGGCCCTGACTGCGCGGTCCGACTTGGGCCGGTCTGAGCCGTCTGGCGTTATCCCCCGTTCGACCGACCGGCCGCGCCAAGCCCGGCGACCGTCGGCTCCCTTTACCCGCGTTCGGACTGGCGAGACTCTCTCTCGGGTGGCCGACCGCGTCTATGGCGACCCCTCGTGGGCCTTCGAGCTGTGGCGTGCCAACCGCGACGGGCTTCCGACGCCCGAATCCCCTCTCCCCGACGGCTTCGTGCTGCGAACCCCGCCCCTGCCCGCGGCCGACACGCCCTCGGCGCCAATCACGGCTCCACTGACCGACCGCGAACCCTGATCCGGCGAAACTGAGCCGTATCGTCGAACGTCCCCACGCCGACCCGGCCCGGACCGCGCAGCGTCGAATCCCGCGCGGTCATCACCGGCCGGTCCATTGCATCGAAATAGACCCGGATCATCCCATCCGAGATTGTTCGGACCACCCGTACCCGGTGCCAGCCATCGTCCCAGGCGGTCCCCGATGTGCGGCTCTCGGCAATCGAAACCCGAGGCGCGCCATTCACCAGAAAAATGCTGTTGGCGTGGTCGTCCGCCTCCTTGGCCAGATGGACGTAATAAAAATGCTCCGCGTCCTGGTACCCCAGAAATAGGCAGACGTCCCGATGACCATAATCGCGGGCCGTCGAGCGAACCTCGACCTCGAGCTCCAGATCCCCCAGCGGCGGCGTCGGCAACAACGCCCGGTTGAGCGGCGAACGAACCTTCGGCTCGTACCGACTCGGCGCAAACTGGGCCAGCACCGGCCGCCCCTCTTCCTCCTCGATCCGCCAGGCCGACGGGTCCGTAAACGTCCATCCGGCCAGACTCCGATCACGAAAATCGGTCTCGAAGACGACCGGCAACTCTTCCGTTTGCACACAAATCAAAACAGCGGCGGCAACAATCATCGCTCGACTCTCCCGGCCCCTGTTCGGTTTACGGATTCTTTAGCGCGGCAATCAGATCGGCCATCGCCACCGGGTCCAACTCGCTCTCCAGCCCCTCGGGCATGAGCGAAAGTCCCGTCGACTGGACACGCTCCACCTCGCTTCGGCGGACCTCTTCCACGCCTCCTTCTGCCCGCCGCAAGACGAGCAGCGAATCGGTCTCCCGCTCCAGAATCCCCGAGACCACCCGCCCATCCCGGGTCGCAACCTGCACGACCGTATAGGCCGGCGCAACCTCGCGATTCGGTTCCAAAATATGTAGCAGCAAATCGTCGCGCGAACGGCCGGCCACCGACTTCAGGTCAGGACCGACCGCCGGTAGGCCGCCCTGCGGTTCGTGACAGCTTGCGCAGTGGGCTCGGATCAGCTCGCGGCCGCGCTCCGGAGAGCCGCCGGGTGGCATCGCCTCTCGGTAGCGGTTCAGAATCGCGCTTCGGTCCGGGGAGACGGCCAGCAACGCCTCGGCCCGCCGGCGGATCGCCGGGTCGTCTGATCCCATCAACTGAGCACGGCGGATCCGATCCAATTCGCCCGGGGCGATCGTGCCCCCTTCGAGGGCATCCAGCAGCATTCCCAATCCCTCAGCGCGGCTGGCAAGCACTTCCAACGCCTCGCGCCGCGCCGTCACGCTCAGATCCCCCCAGTGATCGAGCAACCGCCTCCGACCCTCGTCGCCCCCGCGTGGGACCAGCGCTCGGATCGCGGCAACTTGCACCGCCGGCGGCTCCTCAGCGGTCAGCCGTTCGGATAGTTCCTCCAGCCACGAGCCCGACCCCGCTAAGGCGATGAGCCGGATCGCTTCCACCCGCTGCGTCACCGCCGCCTCGCGGTCGCGGGCGACCTGGCGGGCTTCGGCCGCCAGTTCCGCAAGCGCCTCGGCCAGCGGATCGTCGCGACCGGCCCGAGCCGCGGTCCCTGACCGCTGCCGGCCCTCGACCAGCGCCATCACTCCGGCTCTCACATCGCCCCGATCCGCCCCGGCGGCCAGCAGATCCAGAAAATCGGTAATCTGTTCGTGCGTGCCCTCGTAGCCGATCAGCTCTCCAAGCGTCGCAATCCAGCCTCGCGCCTCCGGCCCGTGGAGCAGGCCCCGGTCCGCCAATCGCCGGGCATACTCGAGACTTCGACCCTTGAGTCCGGTCGCCACGGCGCGGCGGATCCACGGGTCGGCCTGTCCCCGCTCGCCGAACCGCGCTAACGCCTCCAGCGCTTGCGCCTCGGCGGAGCCGCCCAGCGCCACCGCCGCCCGGAAGGCCACGGCCGCCGAACCCTCGCTCGCCCGGTTTGCCAGCGCCTCGATCAGCGTCGGATCCCGGACGACGAAACCCTCGGCCAGCCGGGCTGACAGCATCCGGACCCGGTCATCCGAATGCTCCAACGAAGGTCTCAGATCGGCTGCCGCCAGTTCCCCCAAACCGGCGAGCGTCATCAGCCCCGCAGCCACTGCGTGCGGTTCTTGCGTCGCACGGAGCAACTCCCGGATCAACTCGGCGGCTTCCGGCGACCGACGTTCGAGCAGCAACCGCCGCGCCGTGTCGCGCCACCAGCCCTCCCGGTCGCCGAGCGTCGCGACCAAGGTTCGGATGGGTGCTCCCGATAGCTGGGGCCTTCGGCGGTCCACCGATCCCTCGGGCACCAGCTCGTAGATCCGCCCCCGGTCTCGTCCGCTCCTCAGGTCGAGCCGGGCCTTGATGTCGTCGGGGATCGACGCCGGATGCTCGATCGCCTCGCGATACATGTCGAGGATCAGCAGGGTCCCATCCGGTGTGTTGGCGAAGTTGACCGGGCGAAACCAATTGTCCGTCGAGGCCACCGTTTCGACCCCATCTTCGAGCCGCTCGGCTCGTCCAATCGCTCCTTCGTAAACCAGCCGTTTGCAGTGGACGAGGTTTCCACCCACATCACCGATCCAGAGTCCGCCCTCCCGCTCCGGACCCAAAGCCGTGCCGCGATAAACGGTGATCCCGGTGGCCGACGTAAAGTAACCCGTCACCGCCAGCTCGGTGGCCGGGATGCGCCGAACCATCGCCGGGTCGGCCGCGCGGCGACGGGTGCGCACCACCCGCCACGGCTCCGGCTCGCTCATGCGATAGACCGGCGCGGCCGGACCTTCCGCGGCAATATCGACCGTCGCTTCTCCCTGCCGGGCGGCCGGGTTGCGCTCGATCACCTGGCGGTCCCAGACCACCTGACGCGCATGCTGGCTATTGGAACAGACGAATTTGTTCCCCCAATCGTCAAAGCTCAGCCCAAATTGCCCGCCGCCGGTGGTCGCCTCCAGTTCGAGCGTCTCCGGATGGAACCGGAAGTCGGCCCCGGGCCCTAGTCTGACCGGCGTCCGGTCCGGACGATCGGGCCGGATGATCTCCCCGCCATTTCCGCCCGACGCCCCGTGGATCCATCCATCCGGTCCCCAGGTCAAGTTGTTGGCGAGGGCCTGGACATTTTGAGTGCCGAAGCCGGTGAAAACGGTCCGCTTGAGGTCCGCCACCCCATCCCCATCCTGATCCCGGGCGTAGATCAGATCGGGAGCAGCCACCACAAACCAACCGCCACGGTACGGGGCCAGCCCCGTCGGCCAGGCCAGACCGTCCAGGAAAACCCGCGACGACTCGAACCGGCCGTCCCCATCGGCGTCGATCAGCTCGCGAACCCGACCATCCGGCCGATCCTCGGCAAACGGATAGTCGCCCATCTCGACGACAAACAACCGTCCGTCGGCGTCGTACGCCGCGGCAACCGGGTCGGCGACCACCGGCTCCGCCGCGCGGAGCCGAACGCGTAGTCCGGGTCGAACCCGAATCGTCTCCAGGGCGGAAGCGGCTTCGGTCGGCTGAAGCCGGGGCAACTCTCGATCTAGGTCCTCAGTCTGGGCCAGCGCCACCGAGACGAAAATGACGGCTCTCGCTGCCAGTCCGACCGCAACCGTTCGACCCCACCGCATCGCCGATCGCGCCTCCCGGTCTCGGGGCCTCAACGCGCTAACCCTGGATCGCGTTGGTCCGCCCCAGGGCGATGTCAAAGTCGCTGACCGCCGGAACCAGCATCGCGAGCAGAAAGAATCCATACAGGGCCGACCCAAACAGAAACGCCCCCATGAACTCGCCGTTGATCAGCGCGATCACGCAGTAGAAGGTCCAGAACGGCGTCAGGATCGACACCAGGGCGATCGCCTGCGACGGGTTCCGCGCACCAAGCGAGACAAACAACGCCACGCTACCCGCGCCGATAAAGATCATGAAGCTGAGCAACTGGCGGCCAAATTCCCGGTCACTCAGGATGATCAGGAAGGCGCAGACGCCGATGCCCGCCATCAGGAAAAACAGCGTCCCCAAGCTATGGGCAACCGCCGTCCGGCTATTGACGTAGGTGATCGCCGCGTGCAGGCCGAGCATCGCCGCAAAATGGCAGAGCAGCAAAAAGCCTACGATCGCCAGCACCGCGTTTTCGACCGACATCAGCCGCATCGCCGCCATCACCACCACCCACGCAACCGGCAAGATCACCATTTCTTTGCAGTTGTACAGGGCGCCATAAAGCTTACCGAAGATGAATTGAGCCGGGGTCAACTCGGTCACCAGCAGCAGATCCAGCGCTCCCGAGTCGCGCTCGCTGGTCAGCGCCGTCACGCCCTGCGCGTTGATGATCATCAGGCTCAGAATCGCCACAGCGATCGGGATCAACGCCAGATTACTGGCAAACGGAACGTCCACGCCGGCCGCCAAAGCGTGAAACGCGTAGGCTCCCAGCGCAAAGAGCCCCACATAGATCGCCTTGATAATCAGGGGCTTGGTTCCATAGGCCCGGGTCATCAGCTCACGCCACAAAACCGGATTGTCCCACGCCTGGCGGTAAGGCCGCGGCGGTCCCGCGATCCGCCGGTGGGCGCGCCGCGGAACGTGGAGACCCGTCGTCTCGCCGGCCACGGTCGATAGCTCACCGACCCGCTCGGCCGCCGATCGGACGTCGGCCTGCCGAGCAATCTGCAGCAAATCCCGGCCCGAAACCTCCTCCACTTCGTCGATCACCTCAAGCCGCTCCTCGAGCACCTCCTCTCGCTGCTCGCGCGGCTCGCTTTTGCCCGGATTCCACTTCCGCAGCATGATCGTGCCGACGGCCAGAATCGCCGCGGCAAACATCAGCCGGATCGTCACATACACAAAACTCGAGGTGCGCCAGGCCGAAGTCTGCTCGGGCGACGGATACAAGACCGCCAGCGTCGCCCGATACGGATTGAGCGCCTCGACGAGCGGGACCCCGAACAGACTCAGATCCGGCAGCCAAAACGCAATCGCCTCAACCGCGACCACCGAGACCACGACCATCAAGATCGTCAACGAAACCGACTGAAAGGTCCGATCCCGCCACAGCGCGATCAGCAACCCGAGCGCTCCGCCCGACAGCCCCGACGCCGCCGTGACGGCGAACAAATTGCCCACCTGGCCAAACGAGATTCCCCCCAGGAGCGCGCACAAGCACAAAACCGGCAGCCCAGCCACCAGTACGGTCATAATCTGGATAAAGCTGGCCACCAGCTTGCCCAGAACGATCTCCAGGTCGCTCAGATCGGTCATGAGCAAAAGCACAAACGTCCGCCGGTCCTTCTCGTGCGAGATCGACGTCGCCGCGCTCAGCGGAGCGAAAAACAGCAACAGCGTAAGCTGAAGCAGGGCAAACAGCAGATAGAGGACACCCCCAAACCGCGCCAGGACCCCAAAATCTTGAACCTGGCGCCAGCCGATCAGCGACTGCCAGGCCGTCCACATCAGCAGAAACATCACCGAGGCAAACGCCGCCCGCGTGATGTAAAACCGTGCCGGTCGAGGAGCCGTCAGAAACTCCCGCGCAATAATCGGACCCGCGAACAACGACAACCTCCCCGTCCAGCCCTCGGCCGACTCAATCTCTCCCAACTTACCGCCCAGCCGCGAAATCGATCTTGCCACCCAGCCAGGCAGACCCCTTGAGTGTAACGCCGCCGGCCCCCGCGCGGTAGGATCCCATCAACGCCTGGCCGGTTTCGCCGCTTGACGACCCGCCCGCTTCAGTTCGTATATTACGTAGAGCCATTCCGCCTCGGGCCTCTCCACCCGAAGCCCAAGGAGCCTCGGTCGCGTGCTCCGTTCCGTCGTTCCGACGATCCCCCGAACTCTGGCCTGGATTGGGCTGCTGCTAGCGGCAAGCTCGCCGCGCGCCGGCTATGCCGCGGGGTGTCATCGTGGCGACCGACCGATCGTCGATCAGTTTCAAGCCCTCTGGATCGACGCCACCGGGTTCGATCCCCTCCTCGAGCCGACTCGGCCGCTTCCCCAAGCCGACCCGTTTCGCCTGACCCATCGCCCCTGTTCGACGCCGGCTCCACGCGACGCGGCGCCGGGGCACGCCAGCCAGTCCGCCTGCCTGAATGCCGACGTCGATCCGCTCCAGCCCCCGGAGCCGATCGGCGTCCCGCTTCCTTTGCCCTTGACCCGCTACGAAAGTCCGCTCGCCCCTCGCCTGTGCCGGCCTCCGCGACCCTCGATCGCCGTCTGATCGTACAAGGTCCCGCCCCTAGCGTCTCACGGATCGCCAAACCGCTTGATTTGCGCGGCCCGATTTGAGACCTGCCTCTCCAGGTTGCCGGGGTCGCTGATGCAGAGCGTCCGTCGGTTGCTTTCCATTGCTGGGTCTGGGCTGCTGGTGTCGCTTGCAACCGGCTGCCTGCCGCGTTCGGGGTACAGTACAACAGCCCTGGTTGCGGGCGTGCCCGTCCCCGAAGGCTGGTCGCCGACAGCCATGGGTCCTGAGGTTCCCGGCGTCCGCCTTGGGTCCTGGACTGGGCCGGAGGGTGCCTCGCTGGTCCTCTACCGAACGCTGGCCATCCCCGATCCAGACCCCGTGGCGCTCGGCCTCGAGCTGGCCAATCGCTTGACCAATCTTCCCGAGGCTCGGGTGTTGAGAACCGAGACACACAACGGCCCGGCTGGCGCGTTCGCCTTGGTCGAAGTCGTCGCGCCCGGTGACGGCTCCCGGCTAGCCCCAAGCGGGCTGGGACAGCCGCGGCTCGACTCCGGCACGCCGCCGATCCCGACGCGGCAGCTCACCGCCGGCTACCCCGGCCCAACCCAAACCGTCTGGCTCGTCGCCCACTACCCCGACGCGGTCCACGCTCGCCTTGGCCCGGTCGTCGAGCAAATCGTCCGCGGCTGGAACCCCGACCCCTCCCGGTCTGCGGCCACCGCCGCCCCTTGAAACCAAGCCTCTGTCCTCAATCCGAATCGATGCCCAGCATGCCGAGTCTGCCCGGGTCGGCATGCTGCCTTGAGGTCACGCCTCGCCGGTTGACCGTGCGATCCCAAACCGGTCTTCATCTTCGCTCCTCAATCTCCAGGCACTTGCGGAAGACACGGCTCCGGCCTGCTGGCGTGCCCGATTTCCGACCCGGGGGAGGTCCTCTTCGATGTCGAATCCCGCCCCGATGAAAGACCGGCGCGGCTTCGTCTACCAGCCCGCCATCGGACCGCGCCTCAAGCCCTGGCTCTGGGCGGTGCTGGTCGGTTTCGCCCTCCTGGCGGCCAACGGCGCCTACCTGGCCAGCGTAACCTTCATGGGCTGGCTTAAAAAGGACGTCCAGCACACCTATTTCTCGCTCCTGATGCTGGTCGTCCATATCGCACTCGGGGTCGTCCTCGTCGTGCCCTTCGTCGTCTTCGGGCTGGTCCACTGGATCACCGCCCGAAACCGGCCCAACAAGCGCGCCATCCGCTACGGTCTGCTCCTGCTGGCCTGCGCCACGATCCTTCTGGTCACCGGCTTCGGCCTCTGGCGCGAGTTCATCGACATCCGCGATCGCCGCATCCGAAACGTCATCTACTGGCTCCATGTGCTGACGCCGCTGGCCGCCATCGGCCTCTACTACTACCACCGCGTCATGGGTCCGAGGATCCAGTGGCGATGGGCCAAAGTCTGGGTCGCCTGCGTCGGCTCATTCATCGCCTTGATGGCCGTCTTTCACTCCCACGACCCTCGGGCCGGCCGTAAGCCCAACGACCCGACCTACACCTTCCCCTCCGAGGTCAAACTGGCCGGCGGCAAGCTCATCCCCGAACAAGCCCTGATGATGGATGAGTACTGCCTCAAATGTCATCAAGATAGCTACAACGGCTGGTTTCACTCAGCCCATCATTTCAGCTCCTTCAACAACAAGGCCTATTTGCAGAGCGTCCGTGAGACCCGGCAGGTCTCCATCGCACGCGACGGCTCCCCCCGAGCAGCCCGCTGGTGCGCGGGCTGCCACGACCCCGTCCCGTTCTTCTCCGGCGCGTTCGACGACCCCAATTACGACGACGTCAACACCCCCAGCAGCCAGGCCGGCATCACCTGCACCGCCTGCCACGCCATCACCCACATCGGCAGCACCCGCGGCAACGCCGACTACACCATCGAGGAACCCCAACACTACCCATTCGCCTACAGCAACAACCCGTTCCTCCAGTGGGTCAACAACACATTGGTCAAGGCCAAGCCTGAGATGCACAAGCGGACGTTCCTCAAGCCGGAAGTCCACCGCAACCCCGAATTCTGCTCAACCTGCCACAAGGTCTCGCTCCCCTTCGCTCTGAATCATTACAAGGACTTCCTTCGCGGCCAAAACCATTGGGACACGTTCGTTCTCTCCGGCGTCGCCGGTGGCAACGCCAAGAGCTTCTACTACCCCGAGGTCGCCAAGACCAGTTGCAACGATTGCCACATGCCGCTCCTCCCATCGCGGGAATTCGGCGCCCAGGACTTCGACGGCAAGGGTGGCACCGAGGTCCACAACCATCTCTTCATCGCAGCCAACACCGGCCTGGCCACCATTCGCGGCCGCGCCGACGTCGCCGAACAACACGCCCGGTTCCTCGCCGACAAAAAAGTTCGGATCGATATCTTCGGACTCAAGACCGGCGGAACGATCGACGGTTCGCTCTTCGCCCCCCTTCGGCCCGAGGTCCCCACGCTCCAACCTGGCCAGCGCTACCTGGTCGAGACCGTCGTCCGCACGCTCAATATCGGCCATCCCTTCAGCCAGGGAACCGCCGACTCCAACGAAATCTGGGTTGAGCTGATCGCCCGCGTCGGCGACCGGGTGATCGGTCGCTCCGGCGGCATCGGACCGGACGGCCAGGTCGATCCCTACGCCCACTTCATCAACATCTACATGCTCGACCGCCACGGCAAACGGATCGACCGCCGCAACCCCCAAGATATCTTCGTACCGCTCTACAACAAGCAAATCCCGCCCGGAGCTGCCCAGGTCGTCCATTTCGCGCTCGAGGTCCCCAACGGACTGACCGAACCGATCACCCTCGAGGCCAAGGTCAACTACCGCAAGTTCGACCGCACCTACATGGACTACATCTTCGGCAAGGGCGGTGGACCTGAGCTGCCGGTCGTCGTCATGGCCTCCGACTCCCTGACTCTGCCGGTCGCCGGCTCCACCAGCATCGTCGAGAACAAACTCCCCGACATCCCCGAGGACCAGCTCTGGCAACGCTGGAACGACTACGGCATCGGCCTGCTTCTCGAGGGCGGTACCAAGGGCGCCCAAAAAGGCGAACTAAAGCAGGCTGAGGTCGCCTTCAAGGCCGTCGCCGAGATGGGCAAGTCCGACGGCTGGGTCAACCTCGCCCGCGTCTACCTCAAGGAGGGCCGCAACGACGACGCCCTGGCCGCCCTGGCCCGCGCGACCGAATTGGATCATCCGGCCCCCTGGGTCATCAACTGGCTGGCCGCTCAGGTCGACGAACGCAACGGCTTGCTCGACGAGGCTATCGCCAAATATCGCTCGGTCCTCGAAACCAAGATCCCGGCACGCAAGTTCGACTTCAGCGTCGACTTCGAGGTCCGCAACGCACTCGGGCGAGCTCTCTGGGGACGATACTTCCAGGAAGATCCCGACAGCCCGGCGCGGCTGACTCTGCTCAACGAAACGATCGCCACCTTCCGCGAGTCGCTCAAGGTCGACAGCGAAAACGTCGACGCCCACTACGGCCTCGGCCTGGCCTACGCCGAGCTGGCCCGCGTCCTGGCGGCCGATCCCGGCCCAAGCGCTCCCAACACCGCCACGGCTCCGCCCGAGCCGGTCGCGCCCGAACAGTTGCTCAGTCTGGCCGATCGCCTAGCCGGTTCCCCGGCCGACGCCCCCGACCTGGCCCGGACCCTCAGCCTCTCGGTCCGCCAGTTCGTCCGCGGTCCCCGGCCCGAATTCGGCTCCCGGACCAATACGCTCCTCGGCGTCATGGATCGCATCGCCGACGTCTGCCGCGACCAGGCCGATCCGGACATCCGCCGATCGCTGGCCAGCGCCCTGGCAACCGTTCACTCGACCCTCCATTCCCTCTACCGCCCCGACGAAACCGCCGAGGGGATCGCCCAAAAAATCGCCCGCCAGGAAAACCCGGCCGCCAACCTCAACGCCAACTCGATCGTCATTCACGACCTGCACCGCCCCGACGCCCCCGGCCTCGACGGCCACGCCGCCCTCAAGGTCGACTCCGACAGCCCCGTCTCTCGCTCTACCCCCGTTTCCCTGGCTCCGTCTACCGCGGAGGACCTGCGATGACCCCATTCCATCTCCTCCGCGCCGCCGGCGCGGTGGCTGGCCTCGCCCTGCTCCCGGCCTGCAGCCCGGCAACACCCGCCCCGGTTGTCCCCAAGGCCCAAGCCCCGGTCACGCCCAAGCGGACCGAGCCAGCCCTGATCCCCAACGTCCGGTTCACCGACATCACCCACCAGTCCGGCATCCAGTTCGTCCACGAAAACGCCATGGCCGGCGAAAAGCTGCTCCCCGAGACCATGGGCTCCGGCTGCGCCTTTTTCGACTATGACGGCGACGGCGACCAGGATCTGCTCCTTGTCAACGGAATTCCCTGGCCCGACCAAACCGAACCGGGCGCCCGGCTTCCGGTCCAGGCCCTCTACCAGAACGATGGCCACGGCCAGTTCACCGACGTCACCGAGTCCTCCGGGCTGGCCGTCTCGCTCTTCGGGATGGGCGTGGCCGTCGGCGACTACGACAACGACGGCGACCCCGATCTCTACCTGACCACCCTCGACGGCGGACGGCTCTTCCGCAATGACTCCGGCCGATTTGTCGACGTCACCGAGGCGGCCAACGCCGGCGGAGGCGGCGGCTGGCTCACCAGCGCCGCCTTCTTCGACTTGGAAAACGACGGCGACCTCGACCTGTTCCTCTGCCGCTATGTCTCCTGGTCGGCCGAATTCGATCGCGCCCAGTCCTTCCCCCTAGCCGGCGTCGGTCGCGGATACGGCCCGCCCACCGCCTTCGAAGGATCTTTCTGCACCTTGCTCCGTAACGACGGCGGCACCTTCACCGACGTCAGCGAGGAATCCGGCATCCGGGTCCGGACCCTCGACCTCAAACAACCGATGGCCAAAAGCCTCGGCATCGCCCCTTGGGACATCGACGGCGACGGCCTGGTCGATCTAGCCATCGCCAACGACACCGTTCCCAACTTCCTGTTCCACAACCTCGGCGACGGCAAGTTCGAGGAAATCGCGACCACCTCGGGCGTCGCCTTCGACCTCGCCGGCGCGGCCCGCGGCGCCATGGGCATCGACTGGGCCCACTTCGTCAACGACGACAGCCTGGCCCTGGCCATCGGCAACTTCGCCAACGAAATGACCGCCCTCTACGTCAGCGAAGACCCCACCCGGATGCTCTTCTCCGACCAGGCCCACCTCTTCGGCCTCGGCGCTCCCACCCAAAACCCCCTCAAATTCGGCCTCTTCTTCTTCGACTACGACCTCGACGGCCGCCCCGACCTGCTCAGCGTCAACGGCCACCTCGAAAACGACATCGAAAAAACCCAACAGTCGATGACCTACCGCCAGCCCGCTCAACTGTTCTGGAACAGCGGCCGCCGCGGCCCCACCCTCTTCACGCTCGTTCCCGCGGACAAGTGCGGCCCGGACCTGCTCCAGCCGATCGTCGGCCGCGGCTCGGCCTACGCCGACATCGACGGCGACGGCGACCTCGACGTCTGCCTAACCGATAACGGCGGCCCAGCCCGCTTGCTCCGCAACGATGGCGGCACCGGCCACCACTGGCTCCGCCTCCGCCTCATTGGGCGCCAGTCCAACCGCGACGCCATCGGCGCCCGCGTCACACTCCGCGCCGGCGGCGTCACCCAACGCCGCCAGCTATTCCCGGCCAAGAGCTACCTCTCCTCCGTTGAGTTCCCGCTCACCTTCGGCCTGGGCACCGCCGACCGCGTCGATTCCCTCGAAATCCGCTGGCCATCCGGCGCAACCACCCACCTCGAACAGCTCGACGTCGATCGGACCCTGACGGTCGACGAGGCTGCAGGGGTCATCAGCCCACCCACCCCGAGGTCCGTCGAATCGGTCCACGCCCTCGCCCCGACTGCGTCCGCTGTTGAGTAAACTGAGAAGGGCCAACCCCCACCTGCTCGGCCCTGGGCTTGCCTGCCGTGACATCCGATCCCCAGAGCAGTCCTCCGACTCGCCTCCGCGAAATCCCGACCAACTGGACCGAAGTCTTCCAGGCCAGCGGCGATGGCCCGTCCGCCCGCGAAGCTCAAGATCGGCTCCTCCGCCGCTACGGCCCCGCCATCCTTCGCTACTTGCTTGCGCTGACCCGCGACCCCGAGTCCGCGGCCGAACTCTTCCAAAACTTCGCTCGCAGCTTCATCGAAGGCGGTCTGCGCCATGCCAACCCCGGGCGCGGTAAGTTTCGCAGCTACTTGAAGACAACGCTCATCCACCTCGTCTCCTCACACCGCAAGTCCTCGGCCGCACGCGCCCATCTCTGCCTCGATGATCTCCCCGAACCAGCCCAGCCCATCGTCCCGCCTCCCTCCGAATCCGATCTCCAGTTCCTCCACATCTGGCGCACCGAACTGCTCCACGCCGCATTCGATGAGCTTCAGGAACTCGAGCAACGCAAAAACCTGCGCTACCACACAGCGCTTGACCTGCGGCTGCGGCATCCCGAAGCGCGTAGCCGCCAACTGGCCGAGGCCTTCACGTCCCAAACTGGCGAACCGATCAGCGAATCCCAGTTTCGCCGCCTCTTGCACCTAGCCCGCCGCGAGTTCGAAGATCGGCTGCTTCGGATCGTTCAAGACACCCTCGACCACCCCAGCCTCGACGAACTGGAAGAAGAGCTGATCGAGGTCGGCCTCCATACCTATTGCAAACCAGCCTTGGATCGGCGCCGTCAGGCGTGGGCTTGAATCCATATGCTATAATCGCAGCGGAGACGGGGGATTCCACGGATGGCACCTCCGGCTCTCGGCCGACTCGGGTTCCCGTCGCCTGTTCCGCGGTGGCCCGCCGTCGCGCTCGCCAGCTACGTCTCTCACCTCGAGTAGAAGCACCCAGGGAGCGGCGTGCGGACGGTCCACCGGCCGGTCGCCTCGTGACCCCCGACCCGCACCCCCCTTGAGTGGGTCGGTTCGGATCCCCCCGGCGCCGGATCGGGAATCGCAGGGCGATCTCCCGCCAGGACCTTCCGCCGCGCCTGTTGGTGCGGGGGTCCGCCCGCGATGACCGTCGAGACGTTCGCCGGATGCCGCTTCAGAATCGTCCCACCCCTCCTGGCTCTGCTGCTAGCGCTGACGTCCCGACTGTCTGCCCAGGTCGTCCCCAGCCTGCCGGCCACGCCCGCCACACCGCCGGCCGCCTCATCCCCTGACCCGGCCGACCCCGAACAGGCCCTCTCCGAAGCCCTCTCGCTCGAGCGCCGCCGCCAGTGGGCCGACGCCATCCGCGTCTACGAGCGGGCTTTGGAGCGCTGGCCCGCCCGCGTCGAGCTGCGTCACCGGCTCCGACTCTGCGAAGCCCACATCCGCCTCGCCCGCCGCTATCAGGATCCCAGCTTCCGCCAGATCCTCCTGCGGATGCCCGCCAATCAGGCTTTGGACCTCTTTGACGAAGTCCTCGAACGCATCGAAACCCACTACGTCGACCCCGTCTCGCCCCTGCCTCTGGTACGCCGCGGCCTGGACAACCTGGAAGTCGCCCTCCGCGAACCGCTCTTCCTCGACACCAACGCTCCGGGCGCAGACCCCGCCCGCGTGCTCTGGCTACGCCAGACCCTCCAGAACCGCCGCCACAGGCTCCTGGTTCACTCACGCGAAGAGGCACGCCGTTTCGTCAGCGAGGCCGTCGAGCTGGGTCGCCGCGCCATTCAGCTCGAACCCACAGCCCTAATCCTCGAATTCGTCTACGGCGCCTGCGACGCGCTGGACGACTACTCGGCCTACCTCTCGCCCGACAAACTCGACGACCTGTACTCGGTCATCGACGGCAACTTCGTCGGCCTCGGTGTCGAACTAAAGAGCGATCCGGCTGGCTTGCTCCTCGTCGGAATCATTCCCGGCGGTCCGGCCGCTGCGGCCGGCCTGACCGTCGGCCAGCGGATCGTCGCCATCGACGGCCGGGAAATCCGCGGTCTAGCCCTCGATGAAGCGGCCGCCCTGCTCCAAGGCCCCGAAGGATCGGCCGTCGAAATCTCAATCCTCGCCCCCGACGGCTCCCGCCAAACCCTCCGCCTGGTCCGCCGACCGATCGAAGTCCTCAGCGTCTCCCAAGCCCGCATCCTCGATCCAGTGCTCGGCATCGGCTACATCCAACTGACCGGCTTCCAAAAAGGCTCGACCGAAGAACTCCGCCGCGCCCTGTCCGCCCTCGAGCAAGCGGGCATGCGGTTCCTGCTGCTCGACCTTCGGGGAAACCCCGGCGGGCTGCTCGACGTCTCCGTCGAAATCGCCGACGAGTTCCTCGACTCCGGCATCATTGTTTCGACCCGCGGCCGCGCTGGAAGCCAGAACGCCGTCTATCGCGCTCGCCCCGGCGTCTCCTGGCGGCTCCCCGTCGCCGTCCTCGTCGACCACGACACCGCCAGCGCCGGCGAGATCCTCGCCGGCGCTTTGAAAGAAAACCGCCGCGCTCTGGTCATCGGCGAAAAAAGCTACGGCAAAGGCTCGGTTCAGAGCATCTTCCCCCTCCGCACCGCTCCGGCCGGCCTCAAGCTCACCACCGCCCGATTTTATTCGCCCACCAACCAGTCCTATTCCGAGCAGGGAGTCCTGCCCGACGTCGCGGTCCGGACCGCAGCCCGGCCCGCCACCGACTCAGCGTCCGACCCGCTTCCCTCCTCCTTCGGCGACCCCGCCACCGACACCGTCCTCCAGCGCGCCCTCGCTCAGGCCCGCCGCGTGCTCTCGGTCGCCCACTGACGCCGCCGGCCTCCAACCGTTAGCCTGAAGCGATCATGAGCGCACCGCCCCCCTCCGGCTCCCGCCTGGCCGCCGAGCTGTGCTGGACTGCCCTCACCGACGCCCCCCTCCGAGGCCTCCAGCTCGCACGCGAAGCCCGCCGGCTGCTCGCCTGGGACGACGGTCCGTTCCTGGATCTTTACGACCTCGACGGCCGCCGACTCCACCACGCCCGCTGCCCCGCGCCGATCCTCGCCGCACGCCTGGCCGACAACGCCCAGCGCGTCGTTCTGCTTGTCGGCGGCCCCCGACTTCTGTTCCTGGACCAGTCCCTCGAACTGGTCGAAGACCGCCCCGCTCCGGCCGGCGCCTTGACCCTCGACCTCGATCCTCACGGCCGCTTCGTCGCCGTCACCACCCGTTCCGGCGAAATCGTTCTCCTGACCGCCGACGGCCGCCAGGTCGGCCGCACCGTCGCACGCCAGCCGTTTCCTCTGCTCCGCTTCGTCCCCGCCCAGCCGGTCCTGATCGGGGCTGCCGGATACGGCATGATCCAGGCCTTCCACCTCTCCCCAGGACCCTCGCCGACCCGCGTCGACCTCGACCCCCTCTGGGACGAGCGCCTCCTAACCAACCTCGGCCGCCTTGAAACGACCGGCGACGGCCAGGTCATCCTCGCCAGTTGCTTCAACGTCGGCATCCAGCGCTACGACGCCAACGGCCACAACGAAGGCTCCTACCACCTCGGAGGGACCGCCATCCACGCCGTCCCCGACTTCCCCGGCCGATTGATCGCCGCGGCGACCCAAGAAGCCGACCTGGTCCTGCTCAATCGCGCCGGCCACATCCGTTGGCGCACCCGTCTGAGCCGACCACCCGTCGCCCTCGAATTCGACCCCCTCGGACGATTCCTAATCTATGGCCTGGAAACCGGCGAACTGGCCTGCCTCGACTTCGAGGGAGCCATCGCCGACCGGATCCGCTCCGGCCGCTCCGGGCCGACACCCCTGGCCGAGTTCCTCCGCCGCCCCGCCTGGTCGCTCCCCCTAGCCCGCGACGACGACGAAGGCCAGGCCGCCGTCCTCGGCGTCATCGACGACCCGACCCGCATCGGCGTCGCCCTCCGCGACAACCGGCTCCGGATCTTCGACGCCTCCGGTCAGCTCATCGCCCAGTCTCCCGGACTACGCGGAATCGGCCGCTTCGTCCGGACCGCCCCCGGCTGGATCCTCCTGAGCACCGACCGCGACCTGATCCTCTACAACTCCCGCGCTGACCGCTTCGATCACCCCGACCTGGACTTGGTCCAGATCTCCCACCTCATTGCTCGGCCCGACCGCTACGGTCTGGCCATCGTCCAGGAACGCGACCGGATCGGCCGCGCCACCCTCGCCGGCCGCTGGGTCTGGCGCCGCGACGTCCGCACCGGGGTCGAAGAATTGGCCGTCGGCCCCCTCGGCCTGACCGCCTACACCACCGACGACGGCTTGCTCCAGATCATCGACGCCGCCGGCGAACCCGCCGGCCAGTTCCAGGCAGATCCCCCCGAACCTTTGCTGGTGGTCGACGGACCCGAGACACCCGGCGCTCCCACCTGGGTCAGCCTGGCCCGCCACGCCCAGATCCTCCGCGGCCACGCCCCCGACGCCACCGTCCTTTGGGAAACCCCCACCCCCTGGGAAGCCTGGCAGCTCCAGCGCATTGGCCAGCTCCTGGTCGTCACCGCCCCCGACGGCCGCGCTCTCGCTTATGACCCCCGCGGCTTCCTCCAACTCCAGTCCGGACCCGAGTCCGGCAGTTCCCTCCTCATCAGCAACCCGACCGGCTCGCTCAGAAAACTGGTGGCCCGCGACGCCCAACTGGCCTGTATCGGCTTCGATGGCCGCGTCGAGTGGCGCGCCGTCGGCTCCGGACCCTTCCGCCCCCTGGCGGCTGCGCCTAGCGGCGTCGCCGCGATGCAAGGAACCAATCTGCAATGGTTTCCGACCAACCCCGGCTGACGCTCCCGCCCCGATCCCATTCCCAATAATCATCACATCGCGCCGCTTTCGCGCTTTTTCGCACGATCGGACTTGGTCTCGGCTCCTGATTTGCATAAACTTTGTGTGCACAAAAGCCGGGGCTTACGGCGCTGTCCTGCTTCTGCCGGATCGCGCGTTGAGTTGTCCGTCTGCAACCTGCCCGCAGACGGTGCTCCTGTCGTAAAGCCCAAGGACGGGTATCCCCGCTCAGGAATGAGCTCGATGTGTACCGACGTTGTCACCAGCATCGACCTCGATTCCCCCGACGAAAAGTACAGCGTCTACGTCGAGGGCCAAAAAGAGGCCGACCGTTACAAGTGGTATCGCAGCGAGGAAGTCGGTTACGACCTCGGCGAACAAGCTATCCGGGAGTGGGTTCGCCACTACTGGAACCGCTTCCTGAGGCATAAGTGGGTCGAACACCTCTACGGACGCAAATTCTGGATCGAGCTGGACCAGGTTGACTTCGGAATCCTCCGCCGCAAATTCCAGGATTCCAAACTGCTCCGCCCGATTCTGGACCGGCTCCTCAACGGCGAGGAAAACCTCAACATCATCTGGTCGATCAACGACGATCGCGAGCGTGCCGAAGTGATGGAGATTCTCGAAGTCGTCCACGTCAACAGCACGCGCCTGGAATTCCAGCTCGAGAACCGCCTGGCCGAGCGCCGCCACCTCAGCCGCATGGCTGCCCGCGAAAATCGCGATCTGCCCTGGCAGCCGATCGAGACGACCTCCTGACCTTCGCACCCGGAGCCGATTCCGTCTTGGCGCCGACCGGCCTCCGGCGTAGGTTCTCCCCCGCTCGGGAACGATCAAGTTTCCGTTTCGTCCGGCCGGTCCGCTCCGCGACGTAGCGCCCTGTCCCGCAACCACCTGGCCGGATCGCCGGCGATCGAACCCAGGTTCCCCCACGGCGGGCCGGGAGTATGTGAACCCGATGGACGCAATCCGCCCCTTCTGGCCTGACCGGCGGGCCGCCCTGGTCCTGGCCGCCCTGCTCGCGAGCTGCGGCTGCGTCGAGCGCCGCTATACGATCCGCACCAACCCGCCCCATGCCCAGGTCTGGGTCAACGGCGAAGAGCTCGGCCCCGCTCCCCAGTCTCGCAGCTTTACCTACTACGGCCCCCGTGAGATCGTCCTGATCGCCGACGGCTATCAGACCCAGCGCATCATCCAGCCGATCAAAGCCCCCTGGTACGACAACCTCCTCACCGAGTTTTTCACCGAAAACCTCCTCCCCCTGACGATCCGCGACGAGCGCGAGTTCTACTACGAAATGGCTCCCGCGACCAACCCGCCCACCGGCGACCTGATCCAACGGGCCGAGAACCTCCGCGCCCAGGCCCAGACTCCTCCTCCACCTCGACGCAAGGGCCTCCTCGACTGGATCGGCCGTCGATCCGACCGCAACCCCTGAATTGGCCTGTTCAGGATCACTCCGGTCGGCTACTGTCGCCATCCTCAGACTCGGCCAATCTGTGCGGACCGTTCCGGTCACGACGACCAGACCGGTCCCGGCAATCGGAATGGCCTGCTCCGAATCAGGAAGTCGTGACGCCCCGTCGATAACACCCAACGGACGGCACACGACCCGGTCGGCTTACGCCCACCCCATTGCCCGGTTCGGTTCTCCCTGCCGTCGCCTCCCAGGGATGCGGAGGTCTCGTGCTGTGAAAGTGGTCGTCGCTTCGGTTCAGATGTCCGCCCGGTTGTTGGCCGTCGAGGAGAACCTGGAACGGGCCGATCATCTGCTCCGCGAGGCACACCTCGGCGGTGCCCGGCTGGCCGTCCTGCCCGAAATGTTCAATACCGGCTACGGCTTCCTGCCTGACTACGCCCCCTACGCCGAGACCCTCGAAGGACGGACCCTGACCCATCTCCGCCGCCGGAGCCAGCTCTGGGGTATGACGATCGCCGCCGGCATCGTCGAACGCGAGGGCCGCCACCTCTACGACTCTATCGCCTTGTGCCAGCCCGATGGCTCCGTGCAGGTGTACCGCAAACGCCACCTGGTCTTCTGGGAACGGTTTCGCTTCCGCCCTGGCCGCTCGCCCCTGATCGTCCCTACCCGATTCGGAAACCTGGGACTGGCCATCTGCGCCGATATGATCTACCGCCGCGTCTGGGACGACTATCGCCGGCGGATTGACCTAGCCATCGTCGCGGCCGCCTGGCCCGATTTCGCCAACCGCCACACCGGGCGCCGCCACTGGCTCATGGGGCACGTCGGCCCAATGTCCGCCGAAATCCCCGCCAAGGTCGCCGACGACCTCGGCATCCCTGTCGTCTTCGCCAACCAATGCGGCCCCACCCACACCACCATACCCTTGCTCGGCATGCTCATCGCCGAGCATCTTCCGGATCGGTTCGCCGGCCAGAGTAGCATCTGCGACGGCCGCGAATCAGCCCCGATCCGGGCCGGTACCGACGAAGAAATCCTACTGTCTGCGGTTCGAATCCCCGAGCCTCAAGGAGTCAAGTCGTGCCATTTTATGTCCCGGTCGGGCCACGCGGCCTGATCTTTCGCCTTGGCAGCGCGCTCTACACGGTCGTCGGCTCGTTTGCCTACTGGCGGGCGTGTCGCCGCCGTGGCCTGCCCAACTGGGGCTGGCGCGGCGATGCCTGAGCCGGCCCCGGCCGCCGGCTCTCGGCCCCCCGATAGCCCTGCCGGCCCCCCCGATCGCCCAGCCGCGTCCGCAATCTCCTCCGAATCGACGCCCTTTGTCGGGTATAATCCCGACGGCGTCGCTGCGACGCCGCGGCCCATCGGCTCCCCAGCCGTTCCGGGCGATATGCCAGGGCTCTTCGGTGCCCAAGCCAATGGAGGCGGATCCCTACCACCTAATCCGCTTTCCGACGGCCTGTGTCCCGACCCGCGTCGCCGCGGCCGTATGACCGGGTGGATTCTCGCGTCGAGGTAAGACCTGCATGTGTGGCATCGTCGGGGCATTGGATCTGACCGGAACCCGATGGTTTCCGACCGATCGGCTTCGGGCCATGACCGGAACGATCGCCCATCGCGGCCCGGACGACGAGCACATCCACCAAGAACCCGGCGTCGCCTTGGGCGCCCGGCGGCTGTCGATCATCGACCTGGCCGGCGGCCGTCAGCCGCTCTCCAACGAAGATGGCTCGATCTGGGTCGCCTTCAACGGCGAGTTGTTCGAGTATCCCGAGCTTCGCGCTGAACTGCTCGGTCGCGGCCATCGCTTGGCGACGCGCTGCGATACCGAGGCCTGGGTCCACCTCTACGAAGACCGCGGCCTGGGCATGTTCGACAAGGCGCGCGGCCAGTTCGCGGTCTCACTCTGGGATCGCCGCGAACGGACGCTGGTACTCGGTCGGGACCGCGTCGGAATCTGTCCACTCTACTACACCGAAGTCGATGGCTGGCTGCTCTGGGCCTCGGAGATCAAAGCCTTGCTCGCCTCCGGCCTGGTCCAGCCCGAGGCCGACCCCCGCGGCATTGATCACTTGTTCACGTTCTTCTGCGCGGGCACCTCGCGAACCTTTTTCCGAGGCATCCGCTCGTTGCCGCCGGGCCAATTTTTGCGAATTCGCGACGGGCGGATCGAGAAACGGGTCTACTGGGATCTCGACTTTCCGGACCGGGGCGAAGAACTTCGCCTGGACGACCCAACGCCGCTGGTCGACGAGCTTCAGCACCTGCTTCAGCGTTCGGTCGAGCGCCGACTGCGGGGTGATGTGCCGGTCGTCAGCTACATTTCCGGCGGCCTGGATTCGACGGTCGTCCTGGGCTTGGCCACCCGCCAGATGGGTCGGCCGGTTCCGTCGTTCACGATCAGCTTCGATCGGGCCGGGCCTGACGAGCGCAGCTCGGCCACCGAGGCTGCCGAGGCGCTCGGTTCGCCCTTGTCGGTCGTCACCATGGACCGGGCCCGGCTGGCCCACGCCTACCCGGAACTGATCGTGGCCGCCGAAGGACCGGTCCTGGACACCTCCTGCGCCGCTCTGATGCGGCTGGCTGGCGAAGTTCACTCCCAGGGCTACAAAGTTTCCCTAACCGGCGAAGGCGCCGACGAAGCCCTGGCCGGCTACATCTGGTTCAAGACCGCCCAGACCCGCCATCGGATCATCCAACGCATCGGACCCGGTCTGCCCCGCGCTTTGTTCGGTCTGGTGCTCGACTCCCTGGGCGGAGGTCGCTCCCGGCGCTTTCCCTCCGAGGCCTTCAAGGGTGTCCGCACCGCGCAGCAGGACCTCTATGAACTGCTGGCTCAAGTCCGTCCGGTCCTCTTTACCGAACAGCTCTGGCAGGGGATCGGCGATGTCTCGCCGTTCGACGATCTGGACCTGACCAACGACCGGTTCACCCGCTGGGCACCTCTCAACCAGTCGCTCTACGTCGGCTACAAGCTGATGCTCGCCGGTCTGCTGATGCTCTCCAAGGGCGACCGGATCGCCATGCACAGCTCGGTCGAGACCCGCTACCCGTTCCTGGACGACGACGTCATCCAGTTTTGCAGCCGGATCGCGCCGGAGTACAAGCTCCGCGGCCGCACCGACAAATGGCTGCTCCGCCAGGTCGCCGCCCGCACGCTCCCGCCGCAGATTGCCAACCGTCCCAAGACGATGTTCCAGGCGCACCGCGGGGCGACCTTCCTCGGCTCGCACCGCCCCGCCTGGGTCGATCAATTGCTTTCGCCCGAATCGCTACGCAAAGCCGGATACTTCCAGCCCGAGGCCGTCCTCCGCGAGGTCAAGTGGCACCGCCGCCTGCCCAAGCTGACCCCACGCCGCTTCATCTATGACATGGGGCTGACCAGCGTCGTCGCCACCCAACTCTGGCACCATCTGTTTCTCGGCGGCGGACTCTGCGAACTGCCGACCTGGACCGCGCCGGAGTTTGCCGGCAACCGCACTCCGACTCAGTACAAAACCCGCGACCTGGAACCCACCCCCGAAGCGGCCGTTGCCTGAGCCGACCGTGTCATGCGCGCCGTGATCCAGCGGGTCCGCCGGGCCTCCGTGTCTGTCGACGGCCAAATCGTCAGCGCCATCGAACAGGGCTGGCTGGTTCTGCTCGGCGTGGCTCAAGGCGACTCAGAGGCCGACGCCGACTGGCTTGCCGCCAAGGTCGCCGGCCTGCGTGGCTTTGCCGCCGAGGACGGCCGCTTCGACCGCGACGTGACCGAGGTCGGCGGCTCGGTCCTGGTCGTCAGCCAGTTCACGCTCCTGGCCGATTGCCGAAAAGGCCGCCGGCCGAGCTTCAGCGACGCCGCTCCCCCCGACCAGGCTGCGCCGCTCTACGAACGCTTCTGCAACTCCCTGGCCGGGCACGGTCCGCGCGTCGAACGCGGCGTGTTCCAAGCCCACATGGAAGTCTCCCTGGTCAACGACGGACCTGTCACTTTCCTGCTCGAGTCCCGCGGACGCTCCTGACCGATTCCGGCTGATGAAGCCCCGGCGCATCTGACGATATATCCAAAACGATCGGAAAAACCGCTCAGGCCGTCGCCTCCCGGGAGTGCATGCGGTTGACACTCAGAGGCCGCCGCGCCTGGTTCTGGCTCCTCCTGGCCTGCTGCGCCGCGGCTCAGGCTCAGCAGGAGGCCCACGTCACGCCTGCGACCCCGCCCCCCTACGACGCGACCGACGTCCCGCTCTCCGACTCAGTAAGCCCCGCCGGGCCGCTTGCGCCTCCGCAGTTCGGCACGCTCGACGCCTGGCTCGACCTCGACGACTCGCCGATCGACCTCTTTGGCTGGATCCAGAACAGCTACACCGCCACTCCCGGCTTCGAACCGGCCGATGGCAGCACCGTCACCGTCTTCCCCAACCGGCTGGCCAACGCCTGGCAAGGCAATCAGTACTACCTGGTCGTCCGCAAGGCGACTCGTGAAGCCAGCGCCGCCGACCTCGGTCTGCGCTGGGATATCCTCTTCGGTAACGACTGGCTGTTCACCAAATCGTTTGGCCTCTTCGACGGCGCGTTCACGCCTGGCGGCTTCGCCGGAGTGGACTTCCCCCAGCTCTTCGCCGAACTGTCGCTGCCTCTTCGACCCAACCTGCGGCTCCATCTCCAGGGCGGCCGGTTCTACTCGCCGGCTGGCTTCGAGTCGCCCATGGCCGTCTACCGCCCGTTGCTTTCGGTCCCCTATCTTCTGAACTTCACACCGTTTACTTATCTCGGAGCCTTGAGCCGACTGGAGCTGGGTGACCGCCTGACGCTCTTCCAGGGCGCCGTCAACGGTGGCGATCGCTGGTTCAACGCCCACTACCAATTCAGCTTCCTGGGCGGGCTAGGCTGGACCTCGCGCTCTGGCCGGGCTTCGCTGACCTCGCTGGTCCTGGTTGGTCCCAACCAGCTTCCGTTCTTCCCCGCGGTTGATTTTCCGACTCTTCCGGTCGGCGCCTACACCAGCCCGACGCTCCAGAATCGTCGCAATCCGCTCTATTCGCGGAGCACGCTCGTCTACCACTCGACCGTCGCAAGCTACCTCTGGGGTCGTCAACGCCGCTGGAAACAGGCCGTCGAAGCGTTCCTGGTCACCCAGGGCAACGTCATCGGCTTCGGACCCGAGGGACAACCGGGCCGGATCTCCTACTACGGCGGCGCCCACTGGCTGATCGTCGAGTTCAACCCCCGCCTCTCCGGCGTCTCCCGCATCGAGGTCTTCGCCGACCCCTACGGGTTCGTTCTCCCTGCGCCGGCCACCTACTACGAGATGACCCATGGTCTGATTTACAAACCCTCTCCGAACCTCTGGCTTCGTCCGGAGATTCGCTGGGACTGGGCCCCAGGCGCTCGGCCGTATGACGACGGGACGCGAACCGCCCAACTCACCCTGGCGGTCGACCTGATTGTGCTGTTTTAGCTGGACGGAGCTTCAGGGGCTGGGTCGTTCGCCGGCCTCGATCCGAAACTCGGCCGGCTGGGAACTGGCCATGCCGATCGGCCGCCCATCCACCCCCAGCAGCACGACATCGATCCGGATCGTGTAGGGGCCGGGCTTCCACTGGTCGCCCTCGGGCTTGATCACGATCCGGTCGCTGAGCTTGCCCGCGGCGGGGAGGACCGTGACCGGCCCCAGAGTCTCCCCGAACGGCTCGTCACGGCTCCGCGCTCGCGGCCTCCCGTCCACATCCGTGACCAGCAACCGATAGCGTTGCTCGCCTCCTCGGTCACCCGGCACCGCCACCGGAGCCGACGTCTGATTGACGATCTCGATGCCCACTTCCACCGCCTCGTCGACCCCAAAGCTCGCCCGCGCCGGCGTCAGTCGCACCTGGACCCCCAACATGGGTGCTGCTTGATCCGGCTCGTCCAGCTTGTACTCCGAGAAGCTCGCTTCGAGCGGGCGGAGTGACGAATTGATCGCCACCAGGCCAACGCTCACCGTCTCCGCAAACGTCGTAAGCAGCGGATTGGCATCGGTCCAGGTGATGCCGTCAGGCCCATACGCGGCCATCAGTGTTGAACCGCGCCGGGTCAGCCGCAGATAGAGCTGATCCCGATCCCGGTCTAGAACGCGACCATGAGACGCGACAAGCTGGCCATCCTGCCGATACTCGTAATTCAAAAACCGCCGCGGGCGTCCCTCCAGATACCCTTCCGCCAGCTCGAACCGAAAATAGTTCCGCTCATCCTGCCAGATCAGTAATCCAGCCCCGTGATAGGCCGGATAAAGCGGCGTGGACGCCTTACGGCCCGGCGGCTCAATCCCACCCACACGCACCGTCACATCAAAATCGCTCGCGACTGACCTGAGCAACCGCGGAGCGTTGATCCACCCGCGTTCGATGCTCAACAGGTGCGCCGTGCCCGGAACCGCGATCGTGGCCCCATCGCCCTCTGCGTTCAAGCGAAAGGCGCAGTCCCGATCCGGGTCAATGAATTCGCCGCGCAGCGTCGAACCGACCAGCCCCACGGGACGAGCTGGCACCGGCTCCATCGCGACCCGCCCCTCATCTCGAATCACCGGCCCGGGCAGCGGAGCCTCTCGCTTTGGCTCCGATTCGCCCGGCTCGGCCGGCGTCGGGTCTTCAACTCCAGGCTGTGGCTGAATGGGGACCTTCGGCGGATCTTCGGTGGCCCGCGCTAGCGGTTCGCGCTCAGCCGGCTTCCAGGGCCAGGCCAAAAACACCGCCAACACCACGCCGCCGATCCCAAAAACCCCAGCCGCAAGCCGTCCGTCCAGCCCGGCAACGCGCCGACGGCGGGTCTGCTCCGACCGAACCGCCTCCTCCTCTGGGAGCGTCGCAACCACCTCCAGCGGCTCCCGATCGACCTCCCCCAAAAGCCCCAACTCACGGGCCTGGCGCGCGGCCGCCAGTTGCCGTTCAATCTCGTCCAACGCTTCCAGAACCGCCAGTGCCGACGCCGGCCGCCGCTCCGGGGCCTTCTCGAGCAGCCTCATGATCAGCTCGTCCAGCGCCCTCGGCAATTTCGGGTTGAGCTGCCGCGGACGGGTCGGCGTCTGATTCGACAACGCGTGCAAAACGGCAATGATCGTACGACCCGGAAACGGTAGCTGCCCGGTCGCCAGGCGATAGAGCACGCAGCCGAGACTGAACAAATCGCTCGACGCCTCCACTGGCTCACCGGCCGCCTGCTCCGGGCTCATAAACGCCGGAGTCCCGAGAATCGCCCCCGACTGGGTGATCTGAACGTCCTCGCGTTCGGCTCGAGCCTGGCCGAAGTCAAGGATCTTGACCCGCCCCTGAGGCGCTTCGAGCCAGATGTTGCCGGGCTTGATATCGCGGTGAACCATCCCCATCCGGTGCGCCGCGTTCAGCCCGGCCGTGATCTCCCGTGCCAGACGGATCAGCAACTCGACCGACGGCCGCTTGCCCCGCTCGAGCCAGCGTTGGAGCGACGTTCCCTGGAGATACTCCATCGCGATGAAGGCCACACCTCCAGCCTCCCCGACCTGATAGATCGTCACGACGTTGTCATGGCGGATCGCCGCGGCCGCCCGCGCCTCCCGAGCAAACCGGACCACTGCCTGCGGAACCCCCGCTAGCTCGGGCCGAATCACCTTCAACGCCACCGGCCGATTCAACAGCGTGTCATCGGCTAGAAAGACCAGTCCCATCCCGCCCGAGCCAATCAGCCGCCGCACCCGATAATGGGCCAACCAGCCCAGCTCCCCGCCTCCACGCGAGGGCTCGAGAAACGGATACTCCCCCCGATGGGACACCGCTGGCGCCTGGCCTCGCTCAAAATCGACGGTCGTCTCCTCGTGCCGAGAGGTGACGGGCCGCTTTCCCTCACCGCGGGTCGCCTCCGGCTCGTCCCGACTCATCGTCGCCGACTCCCTGACGAACACCCCTCAGGCCCACACGCACCCCATCCCGAGCGTAGCCGTCCGGCGACCCTCAAGAGAACAACCATTTCCCTTCAGGCGGTTCGTCCCAGAACGCCGATTGTTGACCCCGCCGCCCAACCGAGCGGCCTCAAGACCAAGCCCTGCCTCGTCCGCATTCGCACGGGCCCACAAGCTCCCCCCCTCCGGACACCCCCGCCCAGCAGCCGGTTCGCCGGGACTCTCTACGCCGGGTCACGTCGCAGACCCAAACTCAGCCCAATCTGCCAGCGCCCGCTCATTAGGCGGTTGCCGGTAGTCGGCGCCGCCCGCAGCCGTACTGAACCCTCCGCACCAGCCTGTTGTCCCCGGCTCAAGGCTCCGTTTCGGTTGGCTTCAAGAAGACCGCCGCCAGCGGGGGTAGGGTCAGCCGAAGCTGGTGCGGACGGCCGGCGTGCGGTTCGGGGATCGACCAGACGCCCCCCGCGTTCCCCACGTTCGAGCCTCCATAATATCCGGCATCGGTATTCAGCAGCTCGCGATAAAAACCCGCCCTCGGAACCCCGATCCGATAATCGCGCCGCACCACCGGCGTGAAGTTGCAGACCACGACCACCTCATCGGCCGGCTTCTTGCCCCGCCGCAAAAACGCCAGCACGCTGTTCTCCCAATCGTGCAGCTCCAGCCACTCAAACCCCGTCCAGTCGAAATCGACCTGATGCAACGCCGGCTCGGCGCGGTACAGCCGGTTCAGGTCGCCAACCAGCCGCTGCACGCCCTGATGGCTCTCCCACTGGAGCAGGTGCCAATCCAGGCTCTCGTCGTGCGACCATTCCCGCCACTGCGCGATTTCCCCGCCCATGAACAGCAGCTTCTTGCCCGGGTGCCCCCACATGTAGCCATACAACAACCGCAAGTTGGCAAACCGCTGCCAGAGATCGCCCGGCATCTTGTCGAGCAGGCTCCCCTTGCCGTGCACCACCTCATCGTGCGACAGCGGAAGCATAAAATTCTCGGTAAAAGCGTAGATCAGACTAAATGTCAGCGAACCATGCTCATATTTGCGGTAGATCGGATCTTTACTGAAATACCTCAGCGTGTCGTTCATCCAGCCCATATTCCACTTGAGACTGAAACCCAGGCCCCCCAGATAGGTCGGCCGCGAGACGCCGCCGAACGCGGTCGATTCCTCGGCGATCGTCAGCACACCCGGATGGTTCAGGTGGAGCGTTTCATTGAATCGTTTCAGGAAGTCGATCGCCTCCAGATTCTCATTGCCGCCAAATCGGTTCGGAATCCACTCTCCCGGCTTACGCGAGTAGTCGAGGTAGAGCATCGACGCCACCGCATCCACCCGCAACCCGTCGATGTGGTAGCGCTCCAGCCAGAACAGTGCATTGCCGAGCAGGAAGTTGCGGACCTCGACCCGGCCATAGTTGAAGATCTTCGTCCCCCAGTCGCGATGCTCGCCAAGCCTTGGATCCTCGTGCTCGTAGAGGTGGGTTCCATCAAAATACGCCAGGCCGTGCTCATCACGCGGAAAGTGGGCCGGCACCCAGTCCAACAAGACGCCGTATCCGTGCCGATGCAGCGTGTCCACGAAGTACATGAAATCGTCCGGCGTCCCATACCGCGACGTCGGCGCAAAGTAACCCGTCGTCTGATACCCCCAGCTTCCGTCGAACGGATGTTCGCTGACTGGCAAGAGCTCGACGTGCGTAAACCCCATCCCATCCAGGTAGCGAACCAGCTCATCGGCCAGCTCACGGTAGTTCAGCCACGCGTTGCCCGCCTCGGGCTTGCGTCGCCACGATCCCAAATGAACCTCGTAGACCGACAGCGGCGCATCCAGCGCCTGTGTCTTGCTCCGCCGCGCCAGCCACTCCGAGTCCTCCCAGCGATACCGGTTCAAATCCCAGACCACGGACGCCGTCCGCGGCCGCAGCTCGTGGAAAAATCCATAAGGATCCGTCTTTGTAACCATGTATCCATGATACCGGCTCTTGATCTCGAACTTGTAAAGCTCACCTTGAGTCAGCCCGGGGATGAAAATCTCCCAAATGCCGGACGGTCCGCGGTTGCGCATCGGGTGCCGCCGCCCGTCCCAATGATTGAAATTGCCGACCACGCTCACCCGCAGCGCGTTGGGCGCCCACACGGCAAAATGGACCCCCGATATCCCCTCATGGGTCATCAGATGCGCGCCCATCTTCTCGTAGTTGTGCAGATGGGTTCCCTCGCCCAGCAAGTGCAGGTCGAAATCGGTCAGCACCGGACTGAAGCGATACGGATCCTCAAACTCCCAGCGGTAGCCCTCGTGGTTCTCGACCCCAAGCTGGTACCGGAACGGCGCATGCCGGTCCAGAAACACGGCTTCGAAGACCCCATCGGGATGGATCCGGTTCATGTCGACGCGTTCGGCCGGCTCCCCGCGCGCCAGATCGACGACCCAGGCCCGTCGCGCCTCCGGCAGGAACGCGCGCACCAGCATCGCCCGCCGGCCGTCCACGCTCACCGGGTGAATCCCCAGCACCGCAAACGGATCCCAGTGTGCCGAATGAATCAGCAGCTCCAGTTCGCCAGGATTCAGGTACGTCGGCGTCGCGTAGATCGTGGAAGCCATGACGTCATACGCCTCACGCGCATCGTGGATCGAACCATCCAACCGGGTCGAGGCCTCGGCCGCGATGCGGCCTGCTGGACCTCGTGCATACATTCATTTCCCCGCAATCGTTCGACGTTGACAAGCCCTTGACGACCACGCATCCCCCGCGCCCGCTGCGCAGCTTCGCCGCCGACTCCGCCCGCGTGGATCGGCCTGCGCGTCCCCGCGACCAGAACCATCCACTGGCTCGGCGGCCGCAGTGATCCCGTCCGTTCGGTCCGAGGCCGCGGCCGCTGTTTCCCTGCCAACGTGAATCCGGCGGGAACACGAAGGCCCCCGCTGATCCGTCTTCCGAACGGCCGACGGTGGCTGCGACCCGCACGGCAGCCGATTCCACCCACCGGCCGCTCTCCCGGTTCATACCCGTCTCAGCGGACCTCAAGCATCCGCTCTAACGCCACCCGAGCCCAACGCGCCGTCTCCGCCGGGACCGTGATCACGTTGACCGGCGTCCCGCGCGCCAAATTCTCCAGCGCCCAGGCCAGATGCGGCCGATCAATGCGGTACATCGTCGCGCACATACAGACCATCGGCGACAGGAACATCACCGTCTTGTCCGGATGTTCCTGCGCCAGGCGATTGACTAGATGGAGCTCGGTTCCCACCGCCCAGAGGCTGCCCGGTGGAGCCTGCTCGATCGTGCGGATGATAAACTCGGTCGATCCGACCAGGTCCGCCGCGTCCACCACTTTCATCGTGCATTCCGGGTGGACCAGGATCTTGATCCCCGGATATTTCGCTCGAAACTGCGCGACATGCTCCGGCCGGAACATTTGGTGGACCGAGCAATGGCCCCGCCAGAGGATCACCCGGCTTCGCTCGATCGCTTCCGCCGGATTTCCGCCCATCGGCAACTTGGGATCCCAGACCGGCATTTGATCGAGCGGCACCCCCATCGCCCGCGCTGTGTTGCGGCCCAGGTGCTGATCCGGGAAAAAGAGCACTCGGCTCCGCTGTCGGAAGGACCAGTCCAGCACTGCCCGGGCGTTTGAGCTGGTGCACACAATCCCCCCGTGTCGCCCGCAAAACGCCTTCAGGTCCGCCGCCGAATTGATGTAGGTCACGGGCATGACGTCGGCGGTGTCGATCAGCTCTCCGAGTTCGGCCCAGGCCGTCTCGACCGCGTCGATGTCAGCCATGTCGGCCATGCTGCAACCGGCCGCCATGTCGGGCAGGATCACCCGCACGTCCGGCCCAGTCAGCACGTCGGCCGTCTCGGCCATGAAGTGGACCCCGCAAAAGACGATCCAGCGGCACTCCCGGCTGGCCGCGGCCTGCTGCGCAAGCTTATAGCTGTCGCCCCGCAGGTCGGCAAACTGAATCACCTCGTCCTGCTGGTAGTGATGGCCCAGGATCAGTAGCTCCGGACCCATCGCCTGCTTGACCGCCCGAATTCGTGCGTCCAGCTCCGCCGGATCGAGCGTCCGGTACGTCTCAAAGGGCAGGGGGGCCAGGCCCGTTGGCTCGGCAACCGCAGTCGTCATCCTGGGAACCCTCCCATCGTCCGGCTTTGTGACTCCAGGCTACGCTCGCCGTGCGCAGCGCCGCCTGGTCGCCTGATTATTTCTTGATTATAGGCACAGCGCTAGGCCTCGGGGCGGACCGCGCAAAGCGAAAGCCGCACGGGATGGACCGCGCGGCTTCGTCAGGCACCCCCACGGGGATTCGAACCCCGGTCCCTAGGCTGAGAACCTAGTATCCTGGGCCACTAGACGATGGGGGCAAGGTAGGCGTATTATTTGCCCCTCTATTTCGCCTGTCAAGCGGCCCCCATGCCCCAACTCGACCTCCGCGATCGATCGCTCTTCTACACCGACGAGGGTGCCGGGACTCCGCTTCTCCTGCTCAGCGGTCTGGGCGGCGATCACAACGCCTTCATCGTGACCGCGCGCCACTTCGCCGCGCGGTTTCGCGTCCTTTGTCTCGACAACCGCGACGTCGGCCGTTCTTCGCGGACACCGGTCGCGTACTCGACCGCCGACATGGCCGACGACGTGGCCCGGCTGCTCGAGGCCCTCGACCTGCCCGCCGCTCATGTCCTCGGCCACTCTCTCGGTGGGCTGATCGCCCAGGAGCTTGCGCTCCGCTACCCCAGCCGGGTGCGATCCCTGGTACTGGCCTCCACCCACACCGGCGCTGAACCCTGGCGCCGCGCCGTGGTCGAATCCTGGGTCTTGCTGCGCCGCCGGACCAGCCCCGCCGAGTTTAGCCGTGCCACGCTCCCCTGGCTCGTCGGTCCCGAGTTCTACGCCCGCTCCCCCGCCCAGGTCGAGGGCCTGATCCGCTTCGCCGAACGGCACCCACATCCCCAGGACCCCGAGGCGTTTGCTCGCCAGGCGGCCGCCGTCCTCGATCATGATACCCGCGACCGCCTCTACGACCTCGACCGGCCCGTTCTAGTCCTCGTCGGCGAGCACGATATCGTCAACCCGCCCCGCGTGGCCCAGGCGCTGGCCCGCCGCATCGCCAACGCTCGTCTCGAGGTCCTGCCAGGCGTCGGACACCTGCCCCACATCGAAGACAACCTCGGCTTCCGCTTGGCCATTGATCGGTTTCTCGACGGCCTGGCCCCGTCATGATCCCCGCGCTCTCGACCGGCCGGATCGGAACCCGCGCGCTCTACACCCGCGCGATCTGCCTGGCCACCCTCACGCTGATCCTCCTGTGCTGGCCGCTTTGGCTCGACGATCGCCCCTATCCGCGCGTTCCGTTCATCCGCAACGCACCCACCCACGCCGCCTTGCCCTTTGCGATCGTCCTCAGCCTCTTGCTGGCCGCGGCTTTACTCCGGCGACCCGTGGCCCTCATGCCGGCCCTCTGTTTGACCGCCTGGAGCGTCCTGGGCGACCAGGACCGATTGCAACCCTGGGTCTATCAGTTTCTCGTCGTCGGTACCGCCCTGGCCGCTACCCCTGACGCCGCGGCGATCCGGCTCGCCCGCGGCTTCCACGCCCTCATGTATTTCCATTCCGGACTGTCCAAGCTGGACCACAGCTTCGCCCGCGAACTGGGCCGTGCCTTCCTCTCCGTGCCCGCCCGGGTCTTGGCGCTCGACATCTCCACACTCCCGGCACCCATACTCGACGCCCTGGCTCTGTCGCTGCCGGCACTGGAGGTCGTGCTCGCCGCGTTCCTGCTGCTTCCACGAACTCGCGTCTACGGTCTCGCCCTGGCGATCGTGCTCCATCTGGGGATCCTGGCCGTGCTCGGCCCCTGGGGCCTGAACCACGGCGCGACGGTGCTCGTCTGGAACCTGGCTCTCCTGGCCGAGGAGTGGATCCTCTTCGCGACCCCCTTGCCACCACCCGACCCCGAGCCAGTTCGCCTGGCCGTCCCCGTGCGCCTGCTCTTCGGCACCGTGGCCCTGATGCCCCTGACCGAACGCCTTGGCGTGTGGGACACCTGGCCTTCGTTCGCCGTCTACGCAAGCCACAACGAACGCGCCGAGATTGACCTCCACACCGACGACCGCGACCTCTGGCCCACCACGCTTCGACCCTTTCTTCGTGATGTCGGCGATCCGGTCTGGCGCCGGCTCGACCTGATGGCCTGGTCGCGCGCCACCCGCGGCGCTCCGCCCTATCCCCAGGTCCGCACTACATTGGGCATCGCCCGCAGCCTGCTCACCGGCCCGTCGCCCCCGCGCACCATCCGCGTCGTGATCCGCGGACGAGCCAACCGCTGGACAGGCTCCCGGACCGTCGAAATGATCCAGGGCCGCGATTCGCTCGATCGTCGCCTCCATCGCTTTCGACTCAACGCCTGGCCGGTCCAATCCTCCCAATCGCGTCCTCCAACTCGAACCATTCGGCTCTCTGTCTCACCCCCACGCTCATGACCTTTCCACGTTCCTGCGGCTTGCTGCTACACCTGACCTCTCTACCCGGTCCTTTCGGACTCGGCGACTTGGGCGCCGAGGCCCACGCCTTCCTCGATTACCTGGTCGAGGCCGGACAGTCCTGGTGGCAATTCCTGCCGCTCGGCCCAGTCGGGGAATCGTACTCCCCGTACCAATCGTCCTCCTCGTTCGCCGGCAACCCGCTCTTGGTCAGCCCGGCCGGTCTGGTCGAGGCCGGCTGGCTCCCTCGATCCGCATTGCGGCGCGGTCCACGTCTGGACGGCAGCCCGGACTCAATCGGCCCGGCGGTTGCGGCCCGACTCGGCTGGCTCCGCCAGGCCGCGGCAGGCTTCGACCGCAACGACCCCGACTTCCGCCGATTCCGCAACGCCGAGTCCTTCTGGCTGGCCGACTACGCGCTCTTTGAAGCGATCCGGACCCAACAAAATCAAGAACCGTGGTGGCGATGGCCCGAGGGCCTCCGACGCCGCGATCCTCGGGCGATCCGCCAAGCCCGCCGCGCGCTCGGTCCGGAAATCGCCTTCCACGAGTTCGCACAGTATGCTTTCGAGCGCCAATGGTCCCAACTCCGCGCCGCGGCTGCCGCCCGCCGAATCCAGTTCATCGGCGACGTGCCCATCTTCGTCTCGCTCGACAGCGCCGACGTCTGGGCACGGCCCGAGCTGTTCGCCCTCGATGCCCACGGCCATCCCACCGGCGTGGCCGGCGTCCCGCCCGACTACTTCTCCGCCGACGGCCAGCTCTGGGGCAACCCGCTCTATCACTGGCCCGCCCACCGCGCCGAAGGCTACGCCTGGTGGATCGCACGCCTGAGGCAAACCCTGCGGCGGGTCGACCGAATCCGCCTCGACCACTTCCGCGGCTTCGAAGCCTACTGGGAGGTCCCGGCCGACGCACCCACCGCCGCCTCGGGCCGCTGGCGCCCAGGTCCAGGCGCTCCATTCTTCCGCGCACTCCGCTCGGCCCTCGGCGGCCTGCCGCTGATCGCCGAAGACCTCGGCGAAATCACGCCCGCCGTCCTCAGGCTCCGCGACCGCTTCGGCTTGCCCGGCATGAAAGTCCTTCAATTCGCCTTCGGCAGTGGGCCCTCCAACCCCCACTTGCCCCACAACTATCCTGCCAACTGCGTCGTCTACACCGGCACCCACGACAATGATACCTCCCTCGGCTGGTTCCAGAGCCTCACGGCCAAGGACCCACGGCCCACCCCGGACCCATCCTCCGAACCAGGCTATTTGCTCCGGTATCTCAACTCCGACGGCGCCGAGATCCACTGGGATCTGATCCGGGCTGCGTATGCCTCGGTCGCCTGCCTGGCCATCGTCCCACTCCAGGACGTCCTCGGCCTCGGCTCGGAAGCCCGCATGAACATCCCGGGAACGCCGACCGGAAACTGGCTCTGGCGGTGTCAGCCCCAGCACCTGGCCGACCCCGCGCCCCGGGCTCGACTGCGTATGCTGGCCGAAACCTACGGGCGGCTGCGCGCGGAGCAACCACCGCGAGCGGTCCCCGAATCCCCGAGCCGGACGGGGCTCCGCCGGCAGGCCTCGTGATCGACCCGATCCACCCGACGCCCATGTCCGCTCGAGGTTACGCCTGGGCCATTCTGATCGCCGCCGTCGGCCTGATCGCCGTCCTCCTGCCGGCCGGACCCCACCGCGAACTCGCGCTGGCGGGGTGCCTGGCGGCCGTCGCCGTGATCGGCGCTTCCATCGAAGTCTACCGACTGGTTCATCGGCGGCCCGTCCCGCCTGTCCGCTCACCGCTCTCCGGCCGCGTCGCTCTGGCGTCCTACTTCCAGGGCCGCGACGGCCGCCGCTGGTCCCCGACCGAAATCGAGCACACCCGCCGCGCGCTCGATCGCGCGGCCGACTGGCTCAACCGCGAGGCCGCCGACTGGGGCATCCCGCTCCACGTCGAACGCAGCCCGATCGAAGTCGTGGCCCTCGATGACTCGCCCCGCCCTCCCCACCCTCTCGGCCCGGACGCCCAGGAACACTTCGACCAAATCTCAGACACCGCCGAGTGGCTCGCTCTCCTCCGCGCAGCCTCAGCCGGAGCGATCCAGAACGGCTACCCCGACCTCCCCTCGCTCATCGCCGCGCTTTCAGCCCGGGCCAACTCGGACACCGTCGTCTGGTTTCTCCACAGCCTCAGCCGAGGACAGTCATTCGCGCTCGAAGACCAGCACACCGGAATCCCAGGACTCCGCCTGGCCGTCTGCTATGCGCGCGAGGGGACGCCCCACGGACCCCACGACGGACCGGTCTTCGCCGACCCGATCACCTTCCTCCACGAGCTTCTTCACCTCTTCGGCGCGACCGACAAATACGGACGCTCGCTGCAACGCTACCCACGCGGCCAACTGACCCCACATGACATCATGTTCTTGGGATACGAATCGCTGACCCGCCTCCGAATCGACCCCCTCACCGCGCGCGAAATCGGCTGGTGGGACGGCGGACCACTGCCCGAGCCGATTCAACGCAGAACCCGCCGCCCCGGAACGAACCGGAACGGCGGGTCCACATGATTCCCCGTGATCGGACGACGGCTCCCGCCTCCTAATTGTCCTCGATTGAAAACCCGCTCCGCGCGAGCATATTGACCAGGTCGCACGCGTCCACCGCACGCCGCTCGTCCGAATACTTCGCCAGCGGGGCCGAGTGGGAGCCGTCGCCATAAATCCCGACCACCGTGAAGAGGCCGTTCGCCCTGCCGGTCTCGGCACGCACAAACAGCCCCGACCGGATCAATGAGGCCAGGTTGCGCTGCCAGTGTTGGGTTTCGGCCAGCTTCGCGCTCATGACGTCGACCCCCCTTTCAGGGTTAAGGGCCCCAGCGATTCCCTGCCTTGCGACGAGCTTCCCCTTCCTCTAATGCGTTCTCAAATCGAACCCCGTTGTGACAGAAGCGTGCGACAATGCATCAGAATCCGCCGATCTCCATGTTCGCTTCGCTTCCCTCCACAAACATATTCGTCGGAACCAACCCATTTGATCGCCACCGCGGCTTTTTTTCTCGCATCGACCGGTACAAACCGCCCGCGACGCACGTCCCGTCTATCCTCACTCGCAAACCGCGGACCACTGCCGATCATTTTCTCCGCCGCTCTGCTCTCTCTCTCGGGCACCCGTGGGAATTATGGGATCAGACCGTCCTTCCGCCAAGATCAGTCCCCCCCGAGCGTGTGCCCGAAATCTAGGCCCGATGCAACGATCCTGGTCATCACCCGCTGGCCAGCTTTGTCCAGGCTTCGGCCGCCACCAAAAGCGCTCCCTGGACGACAACGTCTTGTCCCAGCTCGGCCGTGACAATCTCGAGCCGGATCGGTTCGTAAGTGCGCTGGCGGGCGACGCGACGGATCGGTTCGAGCCAGAGCAGCGGAGGCAGTTGGGAAACCCCTCCACCGAGGATGACCCGCGAGGGGGCCAACAGGTTCGCGGCCATGGCGATCCCCGCCCCCAAGGCTCGAGCGGCACGTTCCACAATCAACAGCGCCGCCGGGTCACCCTCAATCGCCGCCCGCCCCACCAGCTCGCCGGTGACCCGCTCCGGATCGCCTCCGCACCCACGCATCAGCGGCCCATCCGGCGCGGCCTGACCAGAGGAAACCAACTCACGACCAGCCCGACCAATCGCCCAACCCGACGCACGCTCTTCGACCGTCTGCCACGCCCCCTCCTCGGGGTCGCTCAGCACGACGTGCCCGATCTCGACGGCTCCCGATCCCGATCCTCGATAAATCACCCCATCTATGACCAATCCCCCTCCCACTCCGCTTCCACTGTTGACGTACAAGACCGGAGAGTGCCCCCGCCCGGCGCCCAGTCGCGCCTCGGCCAACGCCGCCACATCCGAGTCGTTCTGGAGCACAACCAGCGGAATTCGCAACGTCCGCGAAACGTAGCGCACAATCGGAAACCCACTCCACCCCGCGACGTGGTTCGACCGGAGAATCACACCAGCGGCCGGATCAACCGGCCCCCCAAAGCCGATTCCAGCCGCGACCGGCCAGCCTTGGCCACACGCCATCACGAGCGGCTCGATCGCTTGGGAAAGCGATTCCAAAATCGACTCGGCCCCTCCCTCGGGTCGAATCTCCAGCCTGCGCAAGCCTAAAATCCGTCCATCACCCCGCCCCAAGCCAAGCTGGAGCTTGGTCCCCCCAATCTCAACCCCGAGCATCAACGGCACCGCCACTCTGCTCCTCCATCCGGATCAAATTGCCCTTATCTGATCGATCCGTTGATCGACCCTCACAACCCCTCCATCCAGCTTGGCCCAGTTCACGCTCCGGACCGCAACAAGATAATCCCCAGCCCAACAACCGCAGGACGGCGTGGCTCGACCCATCGCGCCTAAAGCCGCAGCAAGCATGCCATCTTAAGCGGACCGGACCTGAAGACTCTGAGCGACGATCGTCAGGATCGGACACGCGGCGGTCGGCTCGATCTGGCCCGTGAAGGGGCTGGCTCGGGTTCTGGTCAGCGCGGGATCAACGGCGGCCAACGGAGCTGCTGTTCTCATCGTTCCGTAGTCAGCCGCCATCCGCTCCAGCTCACTGAGTTCCGCGCCGAATCCGAATCGCGGCGTGGCAGTCGCACGCGCACGAACCAACGGACCATCGCCCCGATCGACGCGGCCTGGGCCCTCAGACGTCAAGCGGATCCCAGTCGAACCCCCTCCCTCGCGCTGCGAAACGACCGGCACCGTCGGCCTGTACCTCCCAGGCACTCGGGCATCCATCGAGCGGGCCTCGGTATCCGGGACAAATCGGATCGCCCCAACCACTCAGTCGGACTTCGTCCACTCAATGAAATGGGCCCTAGACTCGTAAGCGTGTAGCCGGCACCGACGCCCGAAGTCTCGCCGCCAAGGCGTCCGCGCCAGCGTCGACTTTCAGCGTACAATAACGATCACTTGGGAACAGGTCCCACCTCCCTACGGGTTATGCTTCTTGGCCGTCGTTTGGACCCTCACGCTCAATGGCCTCTTGGCTCTGGCTGGCTGGTTGGCTGCTTCGCGGCTTGAGCCGCCGCGGGACCGCCCCGGTCGCATCTGGGCTGCCGCGATCCTGGCCGCCACCTGGCTGGTCCTGGGGATGCAGCTATTGGGCAGTCTGAGCCTGCTTGGCCGCGGGCCGTTGCTGGCCTGGACCCTTCTGGGCCTGCTGATCGCCGGAGTCCTTGCCCGCGGTCGCTGCCCCGACGACGCCGACGACGCGCCGCCGGTCGGCTCTGGCATCGTCGAGGGATGGGCCGAGCGTCTGGCCGCCTGGTTCGCCCTGGGAGCCACGCTCGCCGCGGCCTTGATGCTGTGCGTGCACTCGTTGGCCTATCCGGTCAAGGTCGTCAGCGACGGGCCGATCTATCACCTTTATTTCGCAGCCCGCTGGTGGAAAGCCCACGCGCTGGGGCTTGTCCCGGTCCCGTTCGGAGAGTCCGCCGCACCCTACTTTCCCGCCAACGGCGATCTCTGGTTTGCCTGGTTGATGATCGGTTGGGGAGGCGACCGCCTTGCTCGGGTCGGCCAAGCACCGGCGCTGCTGGCCGCGGGCTGGCTGGTCGTTCGCATGGCGCGCGATCTGGGCGCAACCCGCTCGGCGGCCATCGTCGCCGCCTGCGCATTCACCACCATTCTGCCGCTGTTGCTCTTCTCGTTCGAAGCCAACGTCGACACCCTCTTCACGGCCGCCTACCTGGCGGGCGTCTACGGTCTCATCCGGTTCGACCGGGGCCGACGCAACCTGGGCACGCTCGCTCTGGCCGGCCTGGCCCTTGGCCTGGCCTGGGGCTGCAAGCCCACCGGGACAATCTTCGTCGGCCCACTGGCCGCGCTCGTCGTTCTCTCTCTCATCCCCCACCATGGCCTCGGCTCGGCCCTCCTCTTCTTGGCGGCCACGCTCTGCCCGGTCTCCTACTGGTTCGCATCCAACCTGCTCCGAACCGGCAACCCGCTCTATCCGGCTCACCTCGAATTCGCGGGCCGAACCTGGCTGACCGGCTGGTACCAGCCTGCCGCGATGGCCAACAGCCCCTACTACCTGCCCGTGACCGATCTGGCAGCCTTCGTTGACATCCTGTCCGCCGTCCTCGACGTCCGGCTGATCCCGCTCTGGTGTCTGGCTCTGGCGGGGTTTTGGCGCCTCGGCCGTATTCGCCAGCCCACCGACCGCTGGGTCTGGACACTCTCGGCCCTCGCCCTGCTCAACCTCATGCTTTATTGGATCCTGATCCCCTACCGCACCCAGCAGCGGTTCATGCTGCATAGCTTCGGTCTAGCGGCGATCGCCCTGGCCCGTCTTCTAGACCGTCCCTGGCGGGTCGTGGCAGCCGCCAGTCTGGTCGTCGTCCATCTGCTCACCGGGCCAGGCTGGCCCACCACAACTTACGGCAGCCGCGCCTTGTGGTCGCTGACCGATCGAATCCCGCAGCCTCTGACGGCCATCCTCCCCCTGATCGAGACACCCCATGCCTCCCTCCCCGGCCCTATCCGCTGGAGCGGGTACGGCATCGCCTGGCTCGCCGTCGGGCTTGGGCTGGCCGCCATCTGGCTCTGGGGCCAACCCTCGCGATGGCACCGCCTGACGGCCCTCGGCGCGACGCTTTTGGTCCTCCTCGGCGGCGTGGGCTGGCACGAACTGACCTCACAGGCCCTGCGGCGAATCTATCCGGCCGATTTCCCCGACTACCTGCCCGGCTGGGCCGTGCTCGAAACCGCCTCACCCGTCCAGGGCACTCGGGTCGCCTACGCCGGGACCGACATCCCGTATTACCTGTTCGCCGGTCGGATGCGCAACGACGTCCGGTACGTCAACATCGACGGCCACGACGACTGGCTGCCCCACGACTACCATCGCGAGGCCATCCGCCGCGGCCTCCCGCCCACCTGGCCTGACCCTCGCCCGAGCTGGGAGCGGCTCTGGCCCGATCCCGACGCCTGGCTTGCCAACCTCCGCCGTCACGCCATCCGGCTCCTCGTCGTCGCCCGCGCCGACCCGCTCCGCGGCCGTCTCAACCCCTACGACAACGACTTTTTCCCCATCGAGCGGACCTGGGCCGACAGCCGCCCCGACCAGTTCCGCCTGCTCCACGCCGACCGCCACCTTCGGATCTACGCCGTGGTCGCCGAACACGCTCCTACGGATCGCCGTCGCAAAATGCACTAATATCGGAGAGGCATCGAACGTCCCCACCCCTGGCCCACGGCTCGACCATGCGACTCACCCTGCGAACCCTCCTCTGCTGGCTCGACGACACTCTGCCCGCCGCCGAGGTCCGCGCCATCGGCCAGCAAGTCCACGAAAGCGCCTACGCCCGCGAACTGGTCGAGCGAATCCGCAAGGTCACCCGGCAACGCCGACTCTCTGTTCCTCCATCCTCGGGACCGGAGGCTACCGATCCCAACCTCGTCGCCGACTACCTGGACAACACGTTGCCGGCCGACAAGGTCGCCGAGTACGAACGCCTCTGCCTCAAGTCCGACGTCCACCTGGCCGAGGTCGCCAGCGCGCACCAGATTCTCAGCCTCCTCGGCCAGAAGGCCAAAGTCCCTCCCGATGCCCGTTATCGTATGTATCACCTGGTCAAGGGACGCGAGGCACTCGGCGAACGAGCCCGCCGATCGGCTGCCCCAGTCAAACCCGATCCAGTCGCCGCCGAGGTCCCCACCTGGCGGCCGGAGCCGACCACCCAGCCCAGCGCCAACGCGCGGCGAACCGCCGTCGCCATCACCCTCGCGGCGCTCCTCCTGGGCTGGTCCACCTGGGACAACCTCCGGCCGCGGCCTCGGCCCGCGGACTCAACCCCGATCGCCTCCGCCCCCCCTCCCGCTCCCGCCGGCCAACCTGCGGCCGTGGCCCAGAACGTCCCAGCCCAGCCCAAGGAGCCGGCCATCGCCCAGCCCAATCTCGGAGTCGTCCCACCCGTCGCCGAACGGCCCATGCCGCCTCCCGCCCTGGCCAACGTTGAGCGTGCCGATCCGCTCCGCCCCGCCGACGCTCCCGGCGAAGAGGCTGCACCGCCCGAGGCGATGCCCCAGCCCGAACCCGCTCCCCCGGCCGCCAAACCGATCGCTACCCTCGAATCCGAATCGGGCGTCCTGCTCACCCGGGCCGAAGCCGGCGGCGCATGGCGACGCCTCTCCGCCGGCGCTGCCCTCAACCCCGGAGAGCCGCTGCTCAACCTCGACCCGTTCCGCTCCACCCTGCGGATCGACTCCCTCTCGATCCAACTGATCGACGCCACCCAGATCCGCCTCCTCGAACCGACCGCGGAAAATTCGCCATCGATTGCTCTCGACGAGGGCCGGCTTATCGCCCGAGCCGACGCCGCCGCCGCGCGTCTGAACATCGCCCTCCCCGAGGCGACCCTCGCCCTAACCCTCCCGACGGATGTACCCGTCGGTCTGGAGCGAACCCGGCAATGGCAACCCGGACAATCCCGGACCCCCGAACCTGGCCTAGTTATTTACCTCCCCGAGGCCGAACTCTCCTTTCGCCACGCCGGCCAGGATCAGACCGTGCGCGGGCCGGTTCGCCTAGCCTTCTCGCCCACCGGCGAACTCCGCGAACAAATCGTCGAGCCTTCCCCGGCCTGGGTGCTCGAGCCCACGCCGCCCGTCGACCGCGACGAGGCCGGCCGCCAGCTCCTCAGCTTCTTCAAACCCGAAAAGCCTCCCATCACCAGCCTGGTCGAGGCCATCAACGCCGAGTCGCCCAGCATCCGCCGCCTGGCCTTCCAAGCCCTGAGCCTCTTGAATCAATTTCCCCTCTTGATCGACGCCCTCCAGACCCCCCGCCAGCCCGAAACCCGCCGCGCCGCCATCGACGCCCTACGCCAGGCCCTCACCCGCGGCGAGTCTGCCTCCAACCGCCTCCTCCAGGATCTCCAACGCGCCCAACGCGACCCATCCTGGGGTTCGCTGGCTGCCGCCTTACTCCGCGGCTACAGCCCCGAAGACCTTGCCGACGAGACGATCCGTTCCCAGCTGCTCGCTGCCCTCGAACACCCAGACCTCGCCATCCGAGAACTCGCCCTCGACAACCTGATCCGAATTACCCGCCGCGGCGATTCGATGGGTTACGACCCCGAAGAACCCACCCCACGGGGCCTCAAAGCCTGGCGCGACCTGCTCCCTCCCCGGTCCCGTAATCGCTAAATCCGCCCCAAGCCCGCCGACCACTGCCCGTCGGCACCGTCCCTCACCCCTCGCCTTTGACTTACGAAGTCGCCTCCGTGACTGCGTCGCTTCGACCCTTCGATCCGCTTTTTGGTAACGGACCTGTGCCGTCAACCCGGGAGAAAACGTCTTGTCCAACCCTCCTCCTCTGGCCGAATGTCTGGCCGTCGCCGAACGAGCCGCCCGCGCCGGCGGCGCGGTGCTGATGCGCTACGATCGCTCCCTTTCCTACCGCGAAAAAGCCCCGTTCGACCTGCTGACCGAAGCCGACCTCGAAAGCCAGCAGACCATCGTCGCCATCCTGAACCAGGCCTTTCCCGACCACACGATCCTGGCCGAGGAGGAAGGCCTACGGGCCGACCCTACTCGCCCCGGGCGCTGGATCGTCGATCCCCTCGACGGCACCGTCAACTTCGCCCACGGCGTCCAGCCTTGGTGCGTCTCGATCGGCTTGTCCTGGAACGATCAACGGCTTGTCGGCGTCATCTACGTCCCGTTGAGCGACGAACTCTTCACGGCCGCTCGCGGTCTCGGCTCCTGGCGCAACGGGCAACGCCTTGCCGTCAGCTCCACAGATTCTCTCGAACGATCCCTGATCGCCACCGGCTTCCCGACCAACTTCGAGGCCGACGCCGACCGCCAGATCGCCTGGTTCCGAGCCCTCAGCACCCGAACCCACGGCGTCCGGCGCAGCGGCTCCTCCGCCTGGAACCTGGCCATGGTCGCCGCCGGCGCCTTCGACATCTGCTACGCCTCGGGCATGCACCCCTGGGATGCCGCCGCCGGCGCCCTGTTGATCGAGGAGGCCGGCGGCCGCGTCACCGCCCTCGACGGTTCCCCGTTCCATCTCGAACACGGCGGGATCCTCGCCACCAATGGCCGGGTCCACGACGCCGCGCGTCGGGCTTTGGCCGCCGCCTGGCCGCAAAACCGCTAGACTCCGTAGAAAGCCAACGGCTCAACCGATTCCCGCACCGACCGCCTAGGCGGTAAACTCTCTGTGTCCTGTACACTTCACTATCCGGCCTTCGCCTCCGACGATCCGCTCGTGATCGCTCGCCTCCTTGTGAAGGCCTGGCTCAGCGCTGACACCCCACGGAACCGCACCCCTTGTGCCGGCCCATCCTCGCGGCAATGTCCTTGTTCGCGTTGACCGTCATCCCGGTCGGGGCGCAACAGACCGAGCGGCCCACGGTGAGCCAGCCGGCCGCGTCGCCCGCTCCCTCGTCCGACCCGCTCTTTGTCATTCTCGGCATGCCCGCCGACCTCAACGCCCTGCTCTCCCGCTTCGCCAACCCCGACTTCGTCCTCCTCGACGGCTCCCGTTACCAGGCCCTGCTTGACCGCTCGGCCAGCCAGTCGGCTCCCCAGACTCCCACCGCTTCACTCCGCTCCGTGCTCGTTTCCGGGCGGCTCGGCGACGACCAGGCCGATCTCGACCTCCGCTTCGAGTTCCTCGTCGAAGGCGATCAGGCCGTTCTCGCCCCCTTGCGGCTCGACGGCCTGGTTCTCTCCGAAGTCACGCGCGACGGCCAGCCGATTCCCGTCTCGGTTGTCCCCGGTTCCGGCTGGACGGCCGAACTTCAGGGCTCCGGTCGGCAGGTGCTCCGCGTCCGCCTGTCGGTCCCGGTCCGGGTCCTCGGCCAGCAACGGCGCCTCGACCTACCCCTGGCCGAGGCTCCGATGACCCGTCTCGAACTGACCGCTCCTCCCGGCCTGCTCCAGGCTGCTCTCCGCACGGGCGAATCGCTCACGATCCTCCGCGACCAGGCCGGTCAGGCCACCATCGCCGGCCTGATCCCCCCGCGGCCTCGCCTGGAACTGGATTGGTCGACCCAGACCAGCGAGGCCGAACCTCCCCGGCCGGTCCTCTCGGCCCAGGTCGAACTGGCCATCACCATCGAGTCCGGCTCGGCACGCATCCAGTCAACCGCCACCCTGCGCGCCGAGCGAGGGTCGGCCAGCGAACTCGGTCTCGATCTCGACCCGAGCTTCGAGGACGTCGAATACCTCATCGACGCCCAGCCGTTCGACCCCCGACGGCTCAGGGCCGATCCCACCGTCGCCGGCCGTGTCTGGATCCCGCGACCCCTGAACGCGCAGAAAACCCTGGAGCTAACCATCCGCGCCCGCCGGCCGCTCCCCCGCGACGAGTCGGCCACCTGGCTCTTCCGCGGAATCCCGATCGTCGATACCCCCGTGCAAACCGGGCTGCTGGCCATCTCCGCCAGCGACGATCTGGTCGTCACCGGACGCACCGGACCGGGCCTCCGCCCGATCGACCCCCGTACCGAACTCTCCCCAACCCTCCGCGCCCGACCGTCGGTCATCCTCGCCTACCGGCTGCTCACTCAACCGTTTCAGCTCGAACTGCGCACCGATCCCTCTCGACCCTGGCTCTCCTGCCGCACCCGCTCAACCCTCTGGTCCGACGACGGACAAAGTCTGCGCATTGAGTCCTGGTTCGACTTTCGCGGCCCCCGTGGCCGGCTGGCACGGGTCGCCTTCGACGTTCCCAACGACTTCCAGATTCTCGACGTCGGTCCCCCCGAGTCGATCGCTTCGAGCGCCGCGACGGCTCGCTCGCCGACCTCCGACTCCTCGCGGCAGCTCGTTCTCAGGCTTGCCGACTCGGCCTCCGCCTCTGGCCAATTCTCGATTCGGCTGATCGGCTCCCTCCCGATCACTCCGGGGGCCCCCGTGGCCGTCGCGCTGCCTGCTCCCCGCGACGTCGACGGGACGTCCGGCCTGCTTGCACTGGTCGATACACGCGACATTGCCCTCCAGGCCCTCCATCCGGACGGATCGCCGCGGTCGTTCGGCCCTGCCCCCTCAGCCTGGACCTGGCCTGCCGAGCGGCCCGACCTGCGATCCCCGCGCATCGCCTGGATCCCCTGGCAGAACGCCGATCAGCGCCTGGTCCTTGAGGTCGAATCCCTGCAACGCCAGGTCGCGACCCGCCATCGAGTCGAACTAACCCTGGACCGCCTCGGGATCGACCTCCGCCAGGAGATCGAGCTTCTCCTCGAACACGGCCAGTTGGATTCCCTCGAACTTCAGCTCCCCGCCGGTATCGAGCCTGACTGGCAGCTCCTGGGCGTCGACGTCCGACGCCGGCGCTTTCTGTCCGCGGCCCCCGAATCTCCTCAGCGCGTCCTCCTGGAGCTGGCTCGACCGATCGACGTCCGCAGCAGCCTTCGCCTGCGCGGTCGAGTCGCCTTCGCAGAACCCATCGCGCCCGGCTCCCAGCGCCGAATCGAAATCCCCGAATTCGGGCTAGTCGGCATTCCCGCCGCCAGCCGCGTCGTCTCCCTCTCAGCCGAGGCCGGCCTTGAGCTAGAACCCGAGGGAGACGCCTGGCTGCCCTCCGACCCGGGCGACCCCAGCTCGGCTTGGACCCGCCGCGATCACCAGGATCCCCCCCGTCTGCACGCCCGGCTCCGCCTGCCGCGTCGCGCAACTCTGCCGCCGCTGTTCATTCGCCGGGCTGTCGTTGCGACCACCTGGATGCCCGATGCCTCGGTCAGCGTCGAGTGTCGCGTTCAGGTCGCGCGCCACGAGGGTCAGCTCGTCGTCGAACTGCCAAACGGCTCCGAGTGGATCGGCGCGCGGGTCGGCGCCCAATCCATCGAGGAGATCGAGGCCCTTGAGCCGCCCGGGACATTCCGCCTACGCCTGCCGCCCAACCAGGGCGAGTCTCTGGTCGAACTCAGCTACGTGATCCCTCGAGCTTCCGAACGGGGACGCTGGTGGGGTCCTCGCTTTTCGGACCAGGCGGCCGTCGGCGCCCTGCTCTGGGAAGTGCGCCTCCCGCACAGCTACGCCCTGCTCGGAGCACCGACCGGCTGGGACGACCTGAATGAATGGGCCTGGAGCGGCTACTTCTGGCGCCGTCAGCCCCAGCGGTCCGCCCTCGGGTTGCTCTCCGACGCGCCCCGCTCCTCTCCCGCGTCCACCCATAACTACCTCTTCGGCCGCTCGGGGAACCCCAACCAGGTGAGCCTCTGGATCGTCTCCCGCCCCTATCTGCTGGCCAGCAGCAGTCTGGCGGCCCTGGCCGTCACCCTGCTGACCCTCGCCGGATGGCAACGCTGGCCCGGAATGATTGCCGCCTTCTGGCTCGCGGCCGGGGTCCTGGCCACCTCGCGCTTCGGAATCCTGGTCGGACAGGTGCTCCAATCGGGCCTCGCCGGCGTCGGCCTGGGAATCCTCGTCGCAACCCTCTGGCGGCGCAAGTTGCAAACATCCGGGCCAGCTTCAAGCCTGCGACCCAGCCATCTCGACGGAGCACGCCCCGTCGAAGTTGTCCACGGCCCCGAGGATTCGACGATCGTGCGTCGCCGCGCCCCGTCCACCGCATCCCGCGGTTCGGCGGTCCGTCCCGACGATCCCGGGGACTACGCATCATGAGCCGCCCGGCGCTTCTCCGCCTGGCCCTGACCGCGGCCTGGTTCGCTGCCGTCAACCCCGCCTCCCACCCCGGCGAGTTGCCCCCCATTCGCCGCCTTCGCATCCCTTCCCAGGAAATCGTTCGCCTCTTCGGTGCCGATACTCCCGTCCGCAGCCTGAACCTGGCCGACCTGGAACGCTATCTCGACACCGTCCGTCGCAGCCTCAACGACCCCATGCCTCATCCGCCTCGTCTGATCCGGGCCGAGCACCAGGCACGCTGGATGGATGGCGACGTCCTCGAGGGCCGCAGCACCCTGACCGTCGAAATCGGTCCAGATCCTCCCGCCGCCGTCCCGCTAGTCCCCTGGAACCTCCCGATCACCCCCAGCGCTGGCTTGCCCGACCTCCGCACCCGCCCCGATGGCCGCCTGATCGCCTGGATCACCCAGCCCGGCGTCTCCACGATCGTCATCCCCTGGCAGTTGCCCGTCAGGCTCGATGCCGACTCGGCCGATCTCAGCCTCGAACTCCCCGACTGCGCGCTCTCGGCGTTGACGATCGACCTGCCCGACCGTCTCGACTTCGACACTTCCACGCCGAACCGGATCCGCCACCTCTTGGCCGAGCCCGGTCGAACCCTCCTTCGAATCGACGGCGCCTCTGGCCGGATCGTGGCGACGATCCGCCGCCGGGACGGAATCGCGCCGCCGCCCGACCCGCCCTGGCTGTCCGCCCGCCACCAGTTCGAGATCACCGCCGACGGCCCTCGCTTCGAGGCCGAGTGGGACCTCCGCTTGCCGACCCCGCCGCCCCGCTCGCTCATCACCGTCTGGGAGTCTCCCCTCGAGGCCACCACGATCCTGGGTCCGGGCGTCGATGGCTTTGAGGTGCTGCCCGGTACCGGTCCCGAAACCCAGGTGCTCATCCGGCTGGCCGAAGGCGCTGCGCCCCGACAAACGCTGCATCTCGAGGGCCGCGTCCGCCCCCCGACCAGCGGCCGCTGGAAAATCCCGCGGGTCCGACTGCCCGGCTCGCTGCTCCTCGGCGAGCGCACCCTGGTTCACCTTGGGCCTGAGTGGATTGTGCTCAACACCCGCCGGATTGCCGCCGAACGCGTCCCGGTCCCGCCCGACTCGCTGGCCCGAGGCGGCTCCTGGCTGGCCTTCGACGCCACCGCCGATGGGCCACCAGCCGAACTCGAGCTGGGCGAGCCAGACCTGTCGCCCCGGGTCGACCTCCGCGCCGCCTTGCGGCTCGAGTCCGATCGGGCATACCTCGACGCCGAAGCCACCTGGAACTTTCCCGGTCCCCGACCGCCGACCCTCTCCATTGCCCTGCCGACCGAGTGGACCTGGGACTCAGTCCAGATCGTCAGTCTCGACGAACCCACCCTCTGGTCCTCCGCCTTTGAGCCGGACGTCGGCCACGTCGCCACCGTCATCCCCCCCCAAGCCCGCGATCCCGCCACCCCCGTGATCGTTCGCTTTCGGGCCTTCCGTTCCTTGATCTCGACATCGCGCCTGGCCGTTCCACGCCCCCAGCCGCGCCCCGGCTATACCAGCGACGAACTCTGGAGCCTGATCGCCGACGACCGAATCAGCATCCGCCCGCTCTCAGCTCAGAGCGTCGAATGGCTCGACCCCCTGCGAACCCGAACCGATGGCTTCGACGACACTCCCCGCTTCGCCTGGCGGTGGCGCGACCGTCACGCCAGGCTCGACTTCGACTTGACCCCCACACGGCTCCGCCCCACGGCGATCAGCCGCCTGCTTGTCTGCCCAGCCGGCGACTCCTTCGACCTCGACGCCTACCTCTCCATTGATCTGCCTCCGTCGGAGCTGGATCGCCTCGTCATCGAGCACTCCGCCGACGTCGCCTGGTCCTGGGCCTTGGTTCGTGAAGGCGTGGACCAGCCCCTGCCCGTCCTGGCCGTTCACACCGTTCCCCCCGCCGAACCCGGCTCGGCTCCACGCCTGGCCCAGACCCTCAAACTCCCTGCCCGACGCTGGGAGTCCGGCCGAATCCTGCTCCACGCCCACTCTCAGCTTGGTCCTGACGGCGGCCCCCTGCCAACCTTCGCCCTCAACGGCGACCAGCACCCCGACCAACGCCTCTTAGTCGCCGCCAGCGAACAATTCGGCTTCGAACTGAGCGGCGTCGGCCTGAGCCGCCTCGACCCTCGGCTTGAATTCGACTCGGCCCACCAAACCATCCCCGCCCTCGACCTCGACCCCCGCTCGCTCCGCTCCAACCGCATCGCCTACCGCGTCTCGGGCCGCGGCCCCGAACCCCGTTTGCGGATCACGCAACGCGAGCAACTCTCAACCCCAGGACTGATCGCCCTAGCCGAATGGACTCCTGGGCCGCCCACCGAATCCGGCCGAACCTGCCGCCTCGTCGCCGAGTTCACGTGTCCGTCCTATCCGGACCTCAAAGCACGCCTGCCCGACGGGGCACGGCCAGTCGCCGCCTGGCTCGACGCCGTTGCCTTCGACCCCACCACGTCCGACGGCTGGCTGGCCATTCCCCGCGGAATCGGGCCGGGGCGATCCGCTCACCGCCTCGAGCTGGTCTACCAGGAACCCCCCGGCCTCGATCCCGCTGCGCCGCGGTTTCCCCGCCTGAGTCTGCCCGTCCTGAACACCATCGTCCGCGCCAGCGACCGCATCGCGGTCAGCCCTGGGGCCGCGCTCGCCCGATCGTCCACTCCAGCCCCCGGCCGTACGATCCGCCCGAGCAGCACGTTCCAAGCCGACCTGGAGCTGCCGGCTCCCGGCTCCACCTTGATCGCCTGGCTCGAGAGCCAGGCCCGCCGCGGCATCACCTGGATCATCGACTCGGAGGCCCTGGCCACCGCCGCCGCTCGCCCTGAATCGCCGTTTCCTCAGAACTCCGACGCCTCGGTCTCCCGGGCCTTGGAGGCACTGGGGCTAACCGTCGTTCCCCTCGAAGCAGCGCTGCTCTTGACCACACCAAGCGCCGCCGCCCGGCTCGACCGGCCGGCCCGCATCCTCGAAGCCGCCCGCGACGGTCAGGATCCCTCCCATCGCTTTTTGACCCTCTGGCGTTGGCGGACCAACCCGCCACCGCCAGCGTCCGATCGCGTGCTCCCGCCGCACCTCATCCCCGATGGCGCCCAGGTCCGCCTCGAGTCACGCACGCAGACGGGCTGGAGAACCGAGGCATGGTTCGTGGCCGCCCTCGTGCTTGCGCTAGGTTGGCCGAGCCGTCGCCAGCCCACTCTGGCGTCCCGCTTGCTGGTGCTCGGCTATGCCCTGCTGGCCGGCCTCATTCTGGTACTCCCGCAGCTCGCTCCCTGGATCGCCCCATCGGTCGTTGCCGGGGTTGTGATCGCGGCCGCACGCTGGCTCCGGCCGGTCGAGCCAGTCAACCTGCCTCCGAACGCCGCCGCCTCGACGGCAACCCTCCGCGGCGCCAGTACACTGCTGCTCGCTTACGCCTTCCACGCTCTGGTCGCCTCGGCAACGGCCGGTCAGCGCGTGCCGGACGAATCCGCGCCCGAGCCGATCCTGATTCTTCTGCCCTTCGACACCGCCGAGGACGCTGCCGCCCCTCCGGCCCGAGCTGTCGTCCGGCTCGCCGATCTGGAACGGCTCGAGCGGCTCGTCCGCGAGACCGAGCAACAACGCGCCCGTCAGCAGCGCGAGCGGTCCGACGGCTTCGGTGCTCGCGAGGCGCGCCACTCCCTCCAACAGTCCGACGACCAGCTTCTCCTTCGATCCACATACCAAGTTGTCGGCGCCGATCCCGAGGGCAGCCTGTGGCCAATCCCCCTCGATGGCTGGCTGGGCGTGACCGTCTGGGTCGACGACCAGGAGGCCCCGATCACGCTCGACCCTGACCTCGGCGTCGGTCGGGTCCGCATCCGTGGGCCAGGCTCGCACGAACTCCGGGTCGAGGCAACCGGCTTGGCCCAAACCTCGGTACACCCGCGGATCGTCCCCGTTGCGCTCGCGATCCGCGAATCAACTGTCGACTCAGTCGGTCCCGCTCCCCAGCCGATCGGACCCGTCGACCGCCTCGATCTCGACCTCGCCACCGATCCGCCGGCTTCGCGCCCGGTTCTTGATCTCCAGACCCTCTGGGAGGCCGGCCCCCTCGGCGATCTGCTCGAACTCCGCCTCCAGAACGCCGGAACCGAGCCTCTGGACACCTTATCGCTCCAATTGCCAACCCGCGACGCGCGCATCCTCCCCATCCCGATCGAGGGTCGGCGCGACCGCGTCCACCCGGATTCCCCCCCTTCGAACCCGGACCGCTGGTCCATCGCGTTGATGCCCGCGCTGGCCCCGGGCGAAGAGACCCGACTCCTGGCCTGGCGCCCGGCCGCTCAGGGCCTGCGATCCCCGCGCTCGCTGCCGCCGCCGGTCATCTCCGGCGACGCCGAAATCCGCACCCACGCCGTGGCTGTTCGACCCCGCGCCGGCTGGTCGCTCCAGCCGTCTGATCCTTTGATCGGTGGCGACGCTCGGCTACCGATCAGTGAGTTTCTGGCGGCCTGGGGTGAACCGATCCCCGCAGACCAGCGGCCCACGGCCGCCTGGGATGCCCGCGACTCAAACCCCTTGAGCCTCCTGGTCCGCACCTCCGTTTCCCCCACGCACCTGCGGCCGCGTCTGGATTGCACCATCGACGGCCAGAGGGTCCGCGTCCAGGCTGAGGTCGAGATCGTCGCCGCGGACCCCTCGCTCCCCGCGCTCTCCGTCCAATTACCGCACAGGCTCCGGCTCATCGACGTGAGCGGCGAGGGCGTTCTGAGCTGGCACCTTTCCGGCGACTCCCATCAACTTGTCCTTCACTGGGACAGCCAGCGCGGGCCGCCTCAGCGCCTTGCGATCCTCGGCTGGCTCGACTCCGACGGGCCTGCAGCTCCGCTCGAGGGGCTGTCGCGCGAGCTGGTCCTGTCGATCCCCCGCTGGCAGGCGGAAATCGTCGAGCCGACCGAATTGAGGCTGGCCGCCGCCCCCGAAGTGGCCCTCGACCTAGAGGAACCCTCCGGCTGGTCCCGCTCGATCCCGGCTAGCGGTTCGTCCGGTCCAGTTCCGGTCCGGGCCGCCTTTCGGGTCGAGCCAAACGCCGCCGATGCCCACCTCCGCTACCGGCTCGAGGGCCCCGCCGCCGATGTCCGCGTCCTCAGCCACCTCGAGTTTCAGCCCGATTCCATCGAATGGCGCGCCTCGGCCCGCTACCGCGTCCGCGGCGGTCCTTATCGCGAGCTCCGCCTCGACCTACCCGCCGCCTTCGCGGCCCAACTCGACGTCCAGGTCGAGCCTTCCCCCAGCGAGATTCGCCGTCTCCCCATGGGCGACACCACCCGCCTCGAAGTCCGCTTCGAAACACCCACCTGGGACGAACCCCGCGTCATCGTCCGCTCCGTCACCCCAACCCAGCCCGGACCCGTCGAATTTCCCAACCTGGTTCCCCTCGGCCTCGGCCGCGTCGAATCGTATCTGGCCTGGTTCGACGCCTCCGGCCGGCGGTATGCCGCCGAAGGCTCGGCCGGAGTCCGCGAAGTCGAACGCGCCCGATTCCCCTCTTCCGAACTGAACCTCGAGGAACGCCCAACCCGTCGCGTCTACCGCATCCTGCGCTCGGATTGGTCGCTTCGGCTCCGCCCCGGCCGCCCAGATCCTGAGCCGGACGTCCCCCACATCACCCACGCCCTGATCCAGCTTCAGGCGGGCCTTGACGGCCGCATTGCCGGTCGCTTGCTCTGCCACCTCGCCTCCCCACCCGGCCACTCCCTGAACTTCCGCTTTCCCGCCTCGGCCCAGATCCTCGGCGCACATGACGGCCTCCGGTTCCTCCCCTGCTACCGCACCCGCTCTGGCAGGCTGCTCGTGCCACCCGGCTCGACCCGCGTCGTCGCCGTCTACTGGGTCACTCCGGCGACCCCCGGATCAATCGGCATCGAGCTGCCCGTCCCCGACCAGCCCGGCGTCCCGCTCCACGTCGAGCTGCGCGACCCGATCGCCTCACGCACCGTTCCGACCGAAGCCGACGGCCTCGCCCCTGCCGAGCGGGCAACCCTCCTCGTCGAGACGATTGAGCTAGAAGCTCGCACCCTGGAGGCACGTCTGCCCACTCTCGACCGTTCCGACCCGGATGCCCTGGCAGACCTCGCCGCGGCGATCGAGCAACTGGACCACCTCCGCGGCGAGCTTGCCGACGCTGCCGCCGCCTCGACTCCCGTCCCCACCACCACCCGCCTCGCCTTGGCCGACGCGGCCCGCGCGCGTCTTCAGTCAGCCCTCCGGGATGCCGGCTTGAGTCTGCCTCCCCCGGGGACCGCCCAGACACCCTCAGAGTCAGACGCCCTCCCACCCCGCCTTCCGCTCTTCGGCACCCCGAGTTGGTTCCGAGGAATTAGCGCAGCCGAACCGCCACGCCTGATTCTGGCGGCCCGGTCGGCAACCCGCCCTCAACCAACCTGGGACGCCCCCCGATCCAGTTTCGCCAGCCTGCTCGTCGCCATCGCCCTCGCGGCAAGCCGGACCGGGAGATTGGCTCGCTCGGCGGCGGTCATCGCAACCTTGACGGCCCTGACCCTGCTCGTCTGGCCCGCCTAAGCCAGCTTCGCGACGCCTCAGATCAACTCCGCGATGGGTTGGCCCCCATCCACAATCTTGAACGGCCGTCCATTGGGCGTCGTGTACTGGGTCGAAAGGTCAATCCCCATCGCGTGTGCCATCGTGGCGATCAGGTCTGGGACGTGCAGTTCACGATCCACGATCTCGACGCCGTCCCGATCCGTCGCCCCCACCACCCGGCCGCCCTTCAAACCCGCGCCGCCCAGCACCACCGACCACCCATTCGGCCAGTGGTCTCGCCCGGCATTCTGGTTGATCCGCGGCGTGCGTCCAAATTCGCCCATCCAGACAACCAGCGTCGTATCCAGCAACCCGCGGACGGCCAGGTCTTCGATCAGCGTGCCCAAACCTTGGTCCAGTTGCGGCAGGTTGCCGGTTCGCAACGTGTCGAAAATATCGTTGTGGTTGTCCCACCCGTTCAGGTGAACCTCCACAAAGGTCACTCCCATCTCCACCAGCTTCCGCGCCATCAGGCAGCCCTGCCCAAACGAATGACGCCCATACGCATCGCGCACCGCGGGCGGCTCGCTCTCCAGGTTGAACGCCTGGGTATACTGCGAGTTCATCATCTTGACGGTCTTCTGATAGACCGCCTTGTGGTCCGCCGCCGCCTGACCGCGATTCTGCAACCGGAAGTTGTCCTCCAGCACGCCCAGCATCCCCAGCCGACGCCCCAGCCTGAACTCCTCAATCCCACCCGGCGGACGCAGGTTGGCAATCGGCGCGGTCGGATTCTGCACATAAAACGGCGCATGGGCCATCCCCAGGAAACCGGCTCCCTCGCCCGGTCCGTTGATCGAAATGAAATGCGGCAGCGGAAAGTCCTCGCCCGCCTTGTACCCTAGCTCGTACGAACAGATCGAACCAAAACTCGGATGCACAATCGTCGGCGTCGGCATGTAGCCGGTATGCATCACGTAGGTGCCCCGGTCATGATTCCCTTCCCGCGAATTGAGCGACCGCACAATGCTCAAATGCTTCATCTGCCGCGCCACCGTCGGCAGATGCTCGCAAATCTGAATCCCCGGCACACTCGTTTCAATCGGCCGAAACTCACCGCCGTTCTTCTCACTCTCGGGCTTCAGATCCCAGGTATCGAGGTGGCTGGGCCCCCCACCCATCCACAGCATGATGCAGCGCTTGGGCGGACGGATTCCTGCCGCCGCTTGCGCCTCCAAGGCCCCCACCAACTGCGCGGCCGGTCCGGCCATGGTCGCCGCCGCCAGATGGCTCAGAAAGTGCCGTCGGCTCATTCCGTCTGGCTGCCGCCATCGCTGGTTCATGGCTCGCCTCATTCTTGGTCCGACACCTGATCACACAGACCGCACGGCCCTCAGACCTGGCTCACTTGTTGAGCACAAACTCATTCGAATTCAACAGCGCCCAGAACAAATCCTGGAGCACTGCAAGCGTATCCGGATTCGTGGCAAACAGATTCGAGGCCCACCGCAGCTCCTGCGGCGTCGGCAACCGCGACAGCGACGCCAGATACAACATCTCCACCGCATACCGCACCGGCGGCACCCGCCGCTGAAGCCGCGACTCATCGAGCACGTGCGCAAGAAAGCTCCCCGGCTCTCCACTGACGGCCTTGGCCATCAACTCGCCGTTCATCATCATCAACGCTTGCGGAATCGTCCCCTGAAAGCTCGACGTCTCGCCTGCTTCATCATTGTCGAACGTCACCACAAACTGCCGTAACCACTCGCTCCGCCGCCGCTCCGAATCGCCCCCAGCCGTCCGATGCGCCGCCGTCGCCGTGATCAGCGAGTCAAAGAGCTGTTCGGGGCTCATCGGCTTGAGCGGATAGTGGCTGAACAGGACGTCGTCCTTCTCGTTCGATTTCGTCATCCGGCTCGAAACGTGGTACGCCTCGCTCGCCGTGATCCACCGAATCAGCGCCTTGACGTCGTAGCCCGAGGCCCGAAAATCCACCGCCAGCCGCTCGATCAGTTCCGGATGACTCGGCGGGTTGTGATCCCCAAAATCATCCACCGGGTGCACGATCCCCCGCCCCAGCAGGTGGCCCCAGATCCGGTTGACAAACGCCTTGGCAAACTGATCATTCGTCGGCTCGGTAATCAGCTTGGCCAGCTCGACCCGCCGCACCACCTCCGGACCCGGGTCGATCCGCCTCCCGTCGAGATACGTCGGCGGCACCACACCAACCACCGCATTCCGCTTCTCAAACCGCGCCCAGGCATCGGTCGGCTCGTCGTAGACCTCTGTCCCATTACGAACCACCGCCCCGCTGGCGTCGATCACCTCGACCGGCCGCGACCGCGTTCCCCGGAAAAACGCGTTGATCCCCCAAAAATCCTGCTGCTTCCAGTCGTTCGACGGATGGTCATGGCACTGAGTGCACTGGATCTGGAGCCCGAGAAAAACCCGCGTTGTTGCCGCCGTTAGGTTGACTTTCTCGTCCGCGAAGTGCGCCAGCGCAAAGTTGACCGCGCCCTGCTCCCGGTTCGACCCGGTAGCCGTTAGCAGATCCCAGGCCACGTCCTTCCACGACCGGTTGGTCGCAAACTGCGTCCGCAGCCAACCGACCAGCGCTTCCCGATCCACTTGATCGCCCCGCGGCCGACGCCCCACCAGCGTGTTGGCGAAAATTGTCGCCATATTCTTGGCATAATCCGGATGCGCCAGCAGATTCTCGATCAGCTTCGCCCGCCGTCCCGGATCGCGCTCTTTCCCCCCGCCCAAAAACGCCCGGGCCTCCTCCACGTTGGGGATTCGGCCCAGAAGATCCAGATATGCCCGACGCAAAAACTCCGCGTCAGTGCAGATCGGCGACGGCTTGATCCCCGCCTCCTCCCAGGCCGCCCTCAGCAGTTCATCGATATACTCCAGCCGCGAGGGAACCTCGCCCGCCGCAAACGACGGCAGAACCGACCCGCCCGGCGACTCGGCCGGCTCTTGACCCCAGGCCGACGCCACGACAATCAATCCCGAAACCACCAGGCCATACGCTGCTGGCTTCCTCATCGCCGACCCTCGGCAATCCGAGCACGCGCTGATCCAGCCCCCCCCGCAGGGTGCCGGCCCTCCGCCCACTTCCCCCCCCTCGAAGCTTAGGGCCGCCCACATCAGCCGTCAACGAGCCGTTTTTTCAACATTGTCAGCCCAGAGCCAATGTCTATTACGCCGGTTTCTCCTCTCCGTGACAGCGTCCTCCCCTGACAGCGCCGTACTCCTCCGCCTGCCGTTGCTCCGCCCGAACCGTTTCCTGATGCGCGATTGCCTCTCTCCACGTCATCGTTCCAGGCGCCAGCCCCCGCATCCGGTCTTCTCGACTCTTCCAGCGAGAGCGACGCGCGTGGAACGAGCCGGTCACGCAGATCAGCCCGCGTCCTTGATCCTCGACTCTTCCGGCGTCAGGAACGCGCCGTCGGTCTTTCCCTCCTGCTTTCAGCGGTCCAGTCAGCGCTTCGGTCAACCGCCCAACTCAATCCCCTAGCGCAGCCTGTTCGCGCACGGGTTCCGAGGAACTCCCGAAAGCTGGCCTGAATGGGCCAGCTCATCTTCGGCTTCCTTGGCATGGGTCGGCTGACCCGCCGGGCGGATTGATCCCGTTGCTCAAGGCGCGGCCGATATCGCGCGCTTCGCCCCGTGCGGGGAGCGGCCGGCTCTGGACCGCCTCGTCAACGCGGTAGGCGGCTCCGCGGAGCCAACGCCCCACATCCGCCCTGCGAACGAAACGGCCTGCCCGCCCTTTCCAGCCGCCGCCCCGGGTTGCTCGTTACCCCAGGCCCGGGGTCGCCTCAGGCACTCTCGCGGTGGCTGTACGCCTCATAGAGCCGTCGATACAAGGCGGAGGTTCGCCGCAATTCGGCGTCGGTCCCGATTGCCTCGACTCGCCCGCCGTTCATCAAGACGATCCGGTCGACATGCTGAAGCGTCGCCAGACTATGCGTCACCAGGATCGTCGTCCGGCCCCGGGCGTACTGCTCGATCGCGCGTCGAATCAGGGCCTCGTCCTGAATGTCAATCGCACTGGTCGCTTCATCCAGCAGAAGGATCGCCGGATCGCGCAAAAACGCTCGAGCCAGCGCCAGCCGCTGCCTCTGACCGCCCGAAAGCGACATCCCCCGCTCGCTCAACAGCGTGTCGTACCCCTGTGGCAACTTCTCGATGAAGGCGTGGGCATAGGCCCGCCGCGCCGCCTCCTCCACCTGCGCGCGCGTCGCGTGGGGAGAGCCGTACCGGATGTTCTCCAGCACCGTCCCTTCAAACAGAATCGTCTCCTGCGTCACATACCCGACCTGTGCCCGCAAACTCCTCAACCGCACCTCGCGCACGTCGTAGCCGTCGATCCGCACTGCCCCCGCATCCACATCCCAGAACCGGACCAGCAAGTTCAACAACGTCGACTTCCCGCAGCCATTTGGCCCCACGACCGCCACCCGTTCCCCATGCGCGACCGACAGGTTCACCCCCCGCAACACCGGCTCCCGACCCGAATAGCCAAAGTGAACATCGTCAAACTCGATCGACCGCCGATGCCGTGGCAGCGTCGTCGCCCGCGGCTTGTCCACCACCACCGGTCGCCGGTCCATCATCGCGCAAATCCGATCCGAGGCCGCCGCCGCCCGCTGAATCTTGGAATGCACGTTCGACAGCTTGCGAATCGGGTCCGACATCCCGGCCAGCATCGTGTACAGCGTCAACAAGTCTTCGATCATCATCGGCTGCGACGCCAGCGGCAGCTTCACAAACCCCAGATTGAGCGTCGTCGTTTGGTACAGAACCAAATACGACCCAGCCAGCAACGCTATCGCCACCGTCATCAGCGACAACAGCTCGAGCACCGGATCGCTGATCGCGTCGATCTTGGCCACCCGCAGGCTCTTCCGATACAGCGTCTTGGTCTCGCGGAAAAACCGCCGCCGCTCCTGCCGCTCTGTCGTGTAGGCCTTGACGACCCGTATCCCCTGAAAACACTCCTGCAGAATCTTGTAAATCGTGGACATGCTCTCCAGCGACCGTCGCACCGCCCGCTTGAGAATCTTGCCCACGTGGACCGTCGTCAGCGCCGAGATCGGCACAATCACGAGCGTCAGACACGTCAACCGCCAGTTCAGCCACAACGCCCCGCCCAGGCACGTGATGATCCGCAACGGCTCGCGCACCATCTTGCTCAGCAGCGTGTTATACCCCTGCGAGACCGAATCAATATCGTTGGTAAACCGCGCCATCAACTCGGCCGATCCCTGCTCCGAGAAACTCGCCAGGTCCAGCGCCATCGTCCGCCGGAAAAACAGGTTGCGAATGTCGAACAAGCTCAGTTGGGTCACATCGGCCACCAACACATCCTGGGCAAACTGAAACACCCCCTTCAGCGCCACCCCTGCCAGCACCACCGCCAGCAGCAGGACCAGCGTCCGAAATCCATCGCTCGGCAGAAACCTCAGGATGAACGGCTCCAGCCACCGCAACCGGCTGTCGTTCTTCCGCGCCTTGCCCAGCTCCCGACGCAACGACTCCTCCCGTTGCCGTAACGACTCAATCTCCCCTCGGCGATACCGGTTCATCGCGCTATCCAGTTCATCGACCGCCGCCATCGCCACGGCGTGCGCCTGCCGCAGCGGCCCCAGCGCCGCATTGGGAACCGCCCGCTCAAATCCGGCGACCGGCGCCGGATTCTCTTCTTGAAGCCGACGCTGCGCCTCCCGCAACGCCGCCAGCCGGGCATCCGCTCCCGCCTGCTTCTCCCGATACCGCTCCCGCAACGTGGCCACGGCCTCCGCACGCGGCAACGCCGAAACCTCCTGCACGGCCCGCACTTCACCGATCCGCGCTTCGAGCGACGCGATCGTCGTTTCCGACTCCGCGATCTGCTCGCCAATCCACCGCTGGCAGTTCTGGTGATAAAACAAGATCTGAAGCAGCGGATAGACCGCGCTGATGTTCAAAAACCACAGCACCGCAACCATCAGCGCGCAGCCCAGCGATAGCCCAAATCGCAGACGGTAGGGCCAAGCGAATCGGACGAGGCGGATGAAGTTCTTCATGAATCAGCCGGCCGCCGCATGGTCGCGTTCAGGCTCGGAGCCTCCCTGCCCCACCAGCCGCCGTCCCGCCCCGCGGGCCGGCCAACGCGAACTGACGACGACGCTGCTCATAGCCCATCGCCTCGATCCAGGCAAGATCGGTTCTCGGCCTTCCGCCAACCCCCGCCGCTTGGTCTTGGTCGATTTCCCAGGCGCGGTTACAGTGCCCGTCCCTCGCACTCTGACCCATCCGCCGTCACGGAGGACGGATGAACGTCCTGGCCCTGGTCGAGTCGCCCCACCACGTCTGCGCACGTTACCGCGTGCTCGCCTTCCGTCCTGCCCTGATCCGTCGCGGCCTCTCGCTCCAGATTCAGTCCCTCTCAACCAATCCAGTCCGCCGAATCGCCCAACTCCGCGACGCCGCTCGTTACGACATCGTCCTCCTGCAACGCAAACTGCTGCCACGCTGGCAACTGGCCCTCCTCCGCCGCGCCGCTCGGCGACTCGTCTTCGACTTCGACGACGCCATTCTCTACCGTGATTCCTTCGACCCCCGCGGCCCCCACTGCCCACGACGCCGGCGCCGCTTCGCCGCCCTGATGCGCTCAGTCGATGCCGTCCTGGCCGGCAACCCCTTCCTCGGCCAGCTCGCCGTCGATCACGGTCTGCCTGCCCCGCGCCTGACCCTCATTCCCACCTGCATCGACTGCCATCGCTACCACCCCAAATCAGCCCCCAGCTCCACCCCGTTGACCCTCGTCTGGATCGGCTCTTCCAGCACCCTCCAAGGCCTGGAGACGAGCGCTCCGCTCTGGCGCCGCATCGGCCGCGAAGTCCCCGGTGTCCGCCTCCGACTGGTCTGCGATCGCTTCTGCCGCTTCGACCCCCTCCCGGTCGAGCCGATCCCCTGGTCCGAAGCCATCGAGGCCGCCGCAGTCGCCTCCGCCGACGTCGGTATCTCCTGGCTCCCCGACGACCTCTGGAGCCGCGGCAAATGCGGCCTCAAACTTCTTCAATACATGGCCGCCGGACTGCCCGTCGTCGCCAACTCCGTCGGCGTCCAAACCTCCCTGATCACTCATGGCCAGAACGGCTTCCTCGCCCACTCCGACGACGACTGGATCAACCTCCTCGTCGAACTGACCGCCCACCCCGACGCCCGCCAGCGCCTCGGCCTGAACGCCCGCCGCTTCGTCGAACGCCACTACGACCTCCGCGCCTGGGAATCGACCTTCCTCGATGCCCTGACCGCTTCCAGGCCCCTCCCACTAAGACCCCACGCCATTGCCGCCTCGACGCCGGGTCCTATCCCTGCGGGGGACCGCCCATGACCCGCCTGAGCCTACCCCCTGCCTCCGTGCGCCCGGATCCCTTCGGACACTCCCCTCGCGCCCACCCTCGCCCCGTCCCCGACTCCATCCCAACCCCGCTCTTCCGTCAGCCCGGTTGGGTCTACGCCCGGTTTGGAACGATCGGCTGGTGGATCCTGCCCGCCTGGCGCGACCGACTCCTCGGCCCGTGCGGCCTCCGCCTCGACGAATGGAAGGCCGCCGGCTGTCTCCAGACCATCAAAAACGGCCCCAACCGCGCCGTCTACCGCATCCAGTTGCCCGGCTCAGCCGCTTACGTCAAACACTACAAGGTCCCCACCTGGCGCGAGATCCTCCGCCAATGGTTTCGCCGCGGCAAAGGCCGCAACGAAGCCCGTCGTGCCCTCCAACTCGCCCGGCTCGGCATCACCACCATCACCCCCATCGCCCTCGGCGAACAACGCCGTTTCGGCTTCCTCTTCGAAAACTACCTGGTCAGCCCCGAGATTCCCGGCACCACGCCCCTCGACCTCGTCGTCGAACAACTCCTGCCCAACCTCCCCGAACCCCGCCGCTCCCGCCTCCGCCATGCCCTGGCCCGCGAGGTCGGCCGCCTCACCGCTCGCCTCCACGCCGCCGGGTTCCTCCACCAGGACTTCCACCCCGGCAACCTTCTGGTCCGCCTCGATCACAACGACCAGATCCGCCTGGCCATGATCGACACCGACGCCCTTCGCCACCGCCGCCGCCTCACCCGCCGCCACGCCCAGGCTAACCTCGCCCTGCTCAATCATTACTTCTGGAGCCGCTCCTCCCGCACCGACCGGCTCCGCTTCCTGTCCGCCTACCTCGACGCCTTGAGACCCGCCGGGCTCAACCCTTCTCACTTCGCACGCTCCATCGAACGCGCCACCCGCGCTTGGGCCGAACGGCTCTGGACCCGCTGGGGCCGCCGTTGTCGATCAACCAACAAATACTTCTACGAGCTTTCCAATAAGCGAAACGACGCCATCGCCTCCCGCCGGCTGCCGCCCGAGGCCGTCCTCCGGCTCCTGGAGAATCCCGACGCCCCATTCCAGCTCCCGTCCACCCCGATCCTCAAACACTCGCCTTCGGCCACCGTCGCCCAAATTGTGCTGCCCGTCGACCAGGTGCCCACTCCGGTCATCTACAAACGGTTTCCCACCAAGAAACGACTCGATCCCTGGCTCGCCTTGGTCCGTCCCTCGCGCGCCTGGCGCGCCTGGCAGGCCGCTCAGCACCTGGCCAGCCGCGGCGTGCCCACCCCCGCCAACCTGGTCTATATCCGCACCCCCTACCGCCCCGCGCGCGGCCGACTGCTTCGCTGGCTCACCGGCACCGAATACCTCGCCACCATCAAGGCCGAACCAGCCCTCAGCCTCGACACGGTCGCCCGCCACCTCCTGCCTTCGCTTGACGCCTCCACCCAGCGCGCCCTGCGTCGCCGCTACACCCGCGCCCTGGCCCAGCTCCTCCGCTTCCTCCACGATCGCTCCCTCTCCCACCGCGACCTCAAGGCCGCCAACATCCTCGTCGAGGGAAACCCGCTGGCCGACCCGCCCGCCCTCACCCTGATCGACCTCGTCGGCGTCGAACTCCGCCACCCACTGCCACGCCGCCGCCGCCTTCAGAATCTCGCCCGCCTCGCTGTCAGCCTCGCCGAAGCCTGCCACCCCTCACGAACCGACTTCCTCCGCTTCCTCCGGGCTTACCTCCCCGTCCGTCACCCCAACCAGCGCCTTTGGAAGGCCACTTGGCGCCGCATCGCCCGCCTCGCTCAGGCCAAACGCCGCCAAAACCTCCGCCGCGGCCGGATCCTGAGCTGAACCGACCACCTGTCCGCATCCGAGCCGGCCCTATGCCCCGTCTCCCCTCTTCCACCGCCGCCGCCCTGATCGCCGGGCTTCTCTCCGGCTGCTCGGCCATCCCTCTCCGAGACCATACCCTGATCCCGACCGCCCACCGCGTCGAGGTCGGCCCTTACGTCATCCACTCCAACTTCCCGCTCCCCGACAACGCCCCAGCCGTCGTCGAGCTGACCCAACTACGCCGCGAGATCGAATCCGTCTTGGCCACCTCCATCGACCCTGGCCCCGGCTCCATCGAAGTCTATATCCTCGACGACTCCCGGACCTTCGCTCACTTCCTTAACACCTACTACAACGAGCTGCCCCACCGCCGCGCCTTCTTCCTCGCCCAGGGCGACCGCCGCGTCATCTACACCTTCCTCGGCGACCGCCTCACCGAAGACCTCCGCCACGAAGCCACCCACGCCCTGCTCCACTGCCTGATCCCCGAGCTGCCTCTCTGGATCGACGAGGGTCTCGCCGAATTCTTCGAAGACCGCGCGCCCACCCCTGGCACCAACCCTGACCACCTCCAGCGCCTCGCCGACGAGATCCGCCGCTGGCGGCCCGACCTCCCACGCCTCGAATCCATCCACGACGTCCGCTCCATGACCCCACGCGACTACCGCGAGGCCTGGGCCTGGGTCCACTTCCTCGCCACCGGCTCCCCAGCCCGACGCCTGCTGCTCGCCTCATACCTCCACGAACTACGCTCTGCCTCGCCGGACTCGGTCACCCCTCTGTCAGAGCGAATCGCCACCGAAATCGACGACCCGAACCGCGCTCTGCTCGCCCACATCCGCAACCTGATCCGCGCCTCCCACACCGCCTCCACCCCTTCAGCACATGAAACCGTCCGCCTCCAAAGCCCTCACCCCCGCCGACTCCCGGACCACGCTCCGCCTCCTGGGTCCAGCCGCCCGCCCCGCACCCAGCGTTTCCGCCTCGGCGACCTCCTACGCCCCTTTGCTCGCCTCCTCCCGCCCAGCGGTTAGCCTCCAAACTCCCCAGCCACATTTCTCCAATTCATCTCTCCAGATTCCTCCGATCGGGCTGCGCTGCACAGCCGTTGGCAACGCCCTTCTTCGGCAATCCTTGCCCGGTTCCCCCCAACTCCGCTCCGAGCTGGACCACCGTCCGTCCGCCCGCAATCCCGCCCTCAACGCACTCCATCACCTCGCCATCGGGTGCCCACGCTCCGGATCCGACCTCGCGCGACCGGACCGGTCGTTGTCGAGCCGACCGCCTGCCGGATAAGCACCCCCCGATGCGCTCCAGCGTGCTCGAGCCTCCCCCCAGCCCGCGCCGTATCCAACCCGCCCAAACCGTCCGCCTCAGACCCACATCCCATCATCTGGCCGAGCCGGGCGACTGACATCAATCAAGCAAACCACGCTCAGTCGTAATCCACCCAATAATGACCCGTATCCCACCACGGCGGCGTCGTCTGGACTGGACCCGCCCCACGCACCTGAGCCCGCCGCGGATAGCTCGGCACCCCGACCCCCGGCAAGAACGGATAGCTGACCACGATCGCCGGCCTCAGTTCGCGAACGCCCTGATACCCGCGCGTCACCACCCGCGCCGGCGCAGCCACCGGCCGCAACGCCGAAAACGGACCATACAGCGACAGAGTCCCCGACCCATACTGCTGCAACGGCGTAAATCCCGCCTCTCCGTTGCCACCGACCGTCATGTACGGAGTCGGGTAGAACGTCCCCAACTGCCCTCCCCGTGGGTCATCCACCCGACCTAGCGCTCCTTGGGACCAACCCGCCAACGTCTGAGCCGAAGCCCCTTCTCCCAGACTCAATCCCACCACCGCGACAACACCCCCCACCCACCACACCCGCGGGCTGGCCATCATGGTGCACACTCATCGAAGAAGCAGTCGGAGTGCGGATTTGCCGTCGGCAGACCCAGACTAGAAAAACGGGCCTGCCCTGACTCTTGAGAAAATCTAACCCAATTTCCTATCCAACGCCGGCAAATTCATCTTCTTTGATCTTCCCCAATCACTCAGATTGCCGATCGTTCCGATTCTGTCGAGAGCAATCGGTACGAGGCCTCCACCAGCCGGATCACCCCTTCGCGCAGGGGCGACCGCAAAAGCTCTTGAAACTTGTGCTCCAACTCCTCCTCACGCGGGGCGGCCCACGAGGCCAGCCGTGGCCGCGTCATCCCAATGTCTCCGGCTCCCTCCGTAACCCCAACCGTCGAAACGTCCCGGGTCGCTGCGCCGTCACCCGCCCAGGGACGCTCGCTGCTCATCAGGTCGTCGACGCTCACCCCCAACGCCCGCGCAATGCGGTTGATCGTGCCCGCACGCGGCGTCTCCGTCTTGCCACACTCGATCTGGTACAACGCCGTCCGTGAGATTTGCGCCCGCGTCGCCAATTCATCCGGGCCCCAGCCCTTTGCATAACGGCAATCCCGAATGCGCCGCGCCAGACTCATCGTTGTAACCTCCCCTCTCGGCGTCGAGCCGAAACATCAACCCAACCGAAACCTACGAGCCAATTCACACCTTGTCAACAAAACTATGCCGTTTTTGCGCTTTATAAAGAACCGAACTCGCCCACAACGTTCCTTGTGCTCTAAACTATCCTGATACAATAGAATAGATCACTTCTGAACGCCTCGCCACTCGAAGGCGCTCGAACCGTTCGGATTTGCCTCTCGGAACTGGCCGTCCAGGCCTCATTCGCCATACACTATATAATATCATTAGCTTTACGTCTCATCGAAGCACGGAACGGTCGGCGCGCTCGCTGTCGCCGTAGCCATGTTTCTACGGCCAATTCACTCCATCCATGGATCCACGGGGTTCGTTCGGCCCTGAGCCTTTGACCATCTGTGCCGCTGGATCACCTCGACGCGACCGCCACCGCCGAAACCCTCCCGGCACGCCCGGTCCGAGGGCGTTCCTCAATCATCGACGATGATGTCCTGGTCCCCGCCCTGCTGCCCAAACCTCTGTGCGCTCAACCCTTGCGGTTCAGAACGATCAGCAGCGCCAGCGTCGCCATGAACAACAGCAATCCAAGCGAGAGAACCAGCGGCCAGGGAATCGGCCGTCGCGGTCGTTTCCGATCGTCTTCCTCGAGGAGCGACGACGGCAAGTTCGACTCTTCGTCCAAGAACGACGTGTCGATCCCGCGAAGCAAAACATCGGGCTCCACCGCCGCCGAGCCGGCCCGTTCGAACCGGTTTGGTCCACGCTCCGCCGGCATCCCAGATCTAGACCGTGGAACCGTTGAGTCGCCGGCGGCTCCCGATCGCCCTGTCTGCCCCTCTCCCCGGATTCCCGACGCTCCGGCCGGCCTTGGGGCGATCCCCGATGACCCGCCGCTCGGGCTCGGCGGCGCGGGTCCGACCGCCGATCTCGACGCCGGAACCACTCCCGGCGCCGTGCTTTTCAGCGCCGGAACCTGAACGTCCGTACCATCTTCCGCCAGTCCGATCTCGTCCAACAGGGCCCGCTGGATCGCGGACATCGCTGGCGAATCCGCCACCTGGTTCAGGCCGGCCACCTCCCGTTCCAGTTTCGCCAATTCGCTGACAACCTCCTGCGCGGTTTGGGGCCGGCCTTCCGGATCCTTGGCGAGCAACCGCAACACCAGCCGGCTGACCGCCAGGGGAATTTCTGGTACCAGCTCGTGCGGCGGCTTGGGCTGCGCGACCGCCAATGACCGGATAATCGCCAGCGAGTTCGACCCCTGAAACGGCGGGACCCCCGTCAGCATTCGATACAGCACCGACCCCAGGCTGAACAGATCCGTACGGGCATCGACCGGTTCGTTGGCGGCCTGCTCCGGCGCCATGTAGGCCGGCGTTCCGATGATGATCCCGGTCTGCGTCAGTTCCTGCTCCCCTCCGGTCTCCTGCGCCAGCCCAAAATCGAGAATCTTCACCCGCCCCTTGCTGGTCTCCAGCCAGATATTGCCCGGCTTGATATCCCGATGTACCAACCCCCGCGCATGGGCCGCCTCTAGTCCTTCGGCGATCTGCCGTGCGATCCGCAACGCCTCCCGAACCGGCAGCCGCTTCACCGCCCGCAACCGCTTGTCCAGGGTCTCGCCCTGCAACAGCGGCATCGCCAGATACGGCAGCCCGTTGGCCTCGCCCACCTGATAGATCGTCACAATATTGTCGTGCTCGATCGCCGCAATCGCCCGCGCCTCGCGATCAAATCGGCTCCGCGCCGCAGCCGACTGCGCTACCGACGGCCGCATCACCTTCAGCGCCACCGGACGTTGCAGCCGGGTGTCCAGCGCCCGGTACACCAGCCCCATTCCCCCTTCGCCCAACAGTTCCAGCACCCGGTACGGACCCAGCCGGCCCAACTCTTCCGGCTCCACCGCCGGCTCAAGCACGCACCGATCGTCCAGCCGCGTCGGACCCGTATCGAACCGACTCTCCCTCAACCCCGACACCCCAGCCGCCGCCGAGCCAAGCCCCGACCCGACCCCCGACGCACCAGGCCCGGCCGGCCGGACCGTCACCGGGTGGCTCGCCGCCGGAGGCGTGCCTGTCCTCAGGCCCCCGTCGTCAACCGCTTCGCCGCGCGGCCGCATCGACCACGACCGGATCGCCTCCACCACCGCCGACGGCGACGACATCGCCACCGCCGCCTCGCGGCACGCTTCGCAGCCAATCAAATGCTCGGCCACCAAATCCGCCTCGGACCCCGTGTAATGACCCCCGAGAAACCGGCGGATCGCTGCGGATGAGGGGCAGGCGGTCGGGTGGTTCATTGCTCTTCAAACGGATCATGCCATCTCGTCGTGACTCATCAGCAGCGCAACCCCATACGCTACCATGACCTCCGCGAGGCCTTCAAAGCCCCTCCATGCCGAAGGGAACATACTCACCAACCGGACTCACCGCTCCGGTACCGGCTAGCCGCGATCGACCTTGACCCTATTCAAGCACACCCAACGCCTTCGGTCAAACCGTGCGGCCTGAGGTCCACGGCTCGCCTGATCGCCATCCCACCCCCAAACCGGGCTGCTCCTTCCGACCCGTCTTGGGCTGGCCGTCAAGCCAGCAGCTTGCGAACAACCTCCCCATGCACATCCGTCAACCGGTAGTCCCGACCCTGGAATCGGTACGTCAACCGTGTATGGTCCAGTCCCAACAGGTGCAAAATCGTCGCCTGCAGGTCATGAACGTGAACGGGATCTTCCACCACGTGGAACCCCAGTTCGTCGGTTGCGCCCAGCGTGATCCCCAGGCGGATGCCGCCACCGGCCAGCCACATCGTGAACGCCTGCGGATGATGGTCCCGACCCATGCTCCGCCCCAGCGCCGCGTTTGACTCCACCATCGGCGTCCGGCCAAATTCCCCGCCCCAGACCACCAGCGTCTCGTCCAGCAGACCCCGCCGTTTGAGATCCAACACCAGCGCCGCACTGGCCCGGTCCGTCTGACCACACAGTGCCTTGAGTCCCCCCTTGACGTCGCTATGGTGATCCCAACCCTCATGATAGAGATTGATAAACCGGACCCCGCGCTCCACCAGCCGCCGCGCCAGCAGGCAATTGGCTGCAAACGACGGCTTGCCACGCTCCACCCCATACAGCTCGAGCGTCTCGTCGCTCTCGCCGCTCAAGTCCATCAACTCCGGAGCGCTCGACTGCATTCGGTAGGCCATCTCATAGGCCGCGATCCGCGTCTCAATTTCCGGATCCCCGACCTCCGCCCAGTGCCGCCGATTCAACTCCCCGATCAGATCCAAGCTCTCCCGCTGCAACCGCGCATCCACCCCCGCCGGATTCGACACATTCAAAATCGGATCCCCCTGCGACCGGAACACCACCCCCTGATATGCCGTCGGCAAAAATCCGCTCGACCAATTTGCCGCGCCGCCGCTGATCCCCGCCCCCGACGACAACACCACAAACCCCGGCAAATCCTCCGACTCGCTCCCCAGCCCATACGTTACCCACGACCCCATGCTGGGCCGACCCGGCAGCGGCGAACCCGTATTCACAAATATTTGCGCTGGTGCATGATTAAATTGATTTGTGTATACCGACTTGATGATGGCGATCTCATCCACAACCGTCGCCAGGTGCGGAATAATCTCCGACAGCTCCGCCCCGCTTTGCCCATACTTCGCAAACCGATACCGCGCCGACATCAATTGCGAATCGGGCCGGATGAACGCATACCGCTGGTCCTTGACCACCGACGCCGGAACCGGCTGCCCATCGTACTTGACCAGCGCCGGCTTCGGATCAAACAAATCCAACTGGCTCGGCGCTCCGGCCATGAACAAGTAGATCACATGCTTCGCGCGCGGCGCGAAGTGCGGAGGTTTGACCGCCATCGGACCAGTCGCCTCGTCCGCCCATCCCCGCCGAGCCGCCAGCATCGACGCCAACGCAATCTTCCCGACCCCCACCCCACAGTCCCGGAAAAAATGCCGACGCGTCACCGCCAGCCGATCCTTCCCCTGCCACCGCCTCACCTGGCAATTCATCGCCCTGGCCCTCTCAGTCCCGGGTGATCGCCCGATCCAGATTCAAAACCACCCGCGCCACCGCCGTCCACATCGCATGTTCGACCGGGTCCAGACCTGTGGGCGTCTCCGCCGCCAATTCCTTCGCGACCAGCTCCCCGGCCTCCAATCGCTGACGCTGCCGCTCGGAAAACTCCCTGACCCGCTCGGCGAATCCCTTCAGCTCCCGGCTGTGCCGGCCCAGAACCAGCATCGCCATGCGATCGATGCGGGCGTCGAGATCAGCCGCCTCCCGCATCACCCGCGCCGCCAAGGCACGCGCCGCCTCCAGGAACACCAGATCGTTCAACAAGGTCAACGACTGCAACGGCGTATTCGATCGCTCTCGCCGCGCGCAGGTCGCCTCCGAAGTGGGCATGTCGAACGTGCTGAACATCGCATACGGCGCCGTCCGCTTCGTGAACGTGTACAGGCCCCGCCGATACCGATCCGGCCCCGTGCTCGTCGGCCAGCCCGGTCCGCCATACGCCAGCGACGTCACCCCTTCCGGCTGGGGCGGATAGACGCTCGGCCCGCCGATCCGCCGGTCCAGCAACCCCGCGGCCGCGAGCGCTACGTCCCGCACCACCTCGGCCTCAAACCGCAGCCGAGCGCCCCGCGCATACAACGCATTCTTCGGATCACGCGCCAGCGCTTCGGCACTCACCCGCGAGTCCTGACGGTACGTCGCGCTGGTCACGATCAACCGGTGCAACTGCTTGCGGCTCCAACCCCGATCCATGAACTCGACGGCCAGCCAGTCCAGCAATTCCGGATGCGTCGGCCGCTCGCCCCGCGACCCAAAATCCTCCACCGTCGTCACCAGCCCCCGCCCGAAAAACGCCAGCCAGTCCCGGTTGACCACCACCCGCGCCACCAGCGGATTGTCCCGCGAAACCAGCCACCGCGCCAGCCCCAGCCGATCCGCCGCCACCCCCGCCGGCAACCGATGCAACGCGGCCGGCACGCCCGGTTCAACCCGCTCGGCTGCCCGCAAAAACTCTCCCCGCTCACGCACCCGCGTTACCCGTCGATGCTCCGGACGTCGCTCTTGCATCACCAGCGTCGTCGGATGCCGAGGCAGCCGGCGACGCAACGCCTCAATCTCACCCCGCGCCTCCTCCAACTCCTCGCAACCCGCCAGAAACGCCCGTCGAATCAGCTCACGCTGAGCGTCGTCGCGCTCGGCCTCCGCCACCCGCAAAGCCGCCTCCACCTCCGCCGGAACCCCCGACGACCGCAACGGTCCGGCCGTCGTCGTGTATGACACCCGAAACCGCCCCAGCGTCATCTGGTGGATCCCAAACTGGTGAAGCACCAGCTCCAACCTCAGCGGCTGCTCCCGACCGAGCGGCTCAGCCAGCTCCAGCACCACATGATGCGGCCGACCCACCCCCCCTCGGATCGACCACCCCGTATCCGGCTGGCCGTCGATGGCCAACGCCGCCGACTTCCCCGGCTCGGCATAATCATGCGACGCATGCGCAAACCGGATCGCCTGACCGCCCCGAACCCGCGCCTCCACCTCCGTCAAAATGAAATCCCCCACCGAAAAGAGCGGCGCCCGGCCTGGTCCACCCTCCGGATGGCTCGGATGCGTCAACGCCTCAATCCTCAGCCCCGTCACCGGCTCGGCACCAGCCGGTATCTCCACCTCCAGCTCGTAGACATCGTTGTTCGGCTTATCCCCCGAGACCAGAACCGACGCATCCTCCATCACTTCCATCGTCGCATGCTTGCGCGAAAGCACCTTGGTCGGTGCCAGCGCAACCCAGTCGGCCGTCGTCAGCGAAGCCTCCCATTCCCGCTGCCTCTCCTCCAGATGACGCGCTCGCAACCGAGCCTCCGATAACCCCGGATCAACCGGCTTCGGCCGCCCCCGCACACTCATTCGAAAACGCCCCAGCGTGTGCCGGCCCCCATAATTCTGTTCGAGCACCACGTGCAACCGACCGGCCCCCGCCGGTATCGGCTCACGCAACGCAAGCGTCAAGACCCGCCGCCGATTCAACCGTCCCGAACCATCGTCAATCGCCCAGCCTGTCGCTCGGTCGGCATCGAGCACCCCCGCCGGCGTAAATCCGTCCTGACAATAATCCGCCTCGACCGACTCGATCGGCACCACGCTGACCGATCTCCCGTCGGCCGTCTCCAATGCGAGTCGTACGCCTGTCACCACATAGTTTCCGTTTGGCGCCCGACCCGGCCCGGTCCGCGGCAGCGACTCATCCGGCAGCGCCTCCAACCGCACCTGCGCCACCTCTTCCGGGTGTTCCTCCAGCCGCACCGCATACGTCACTCGCTCCGGAGCCGGCCCCAGCGCCACGACCGATCCATCGCCCCGTACCTCCAGACCCATTTCAACCTTCTCTCCCTCGCCCAGGACCACAGCGTCCAACGGCCGCACGACTCGCCACGGTCCGGCCGGATCGGGCAAGGGAAACCGCTCCGCCAGCCGGCTCTCCCGTTCCTCGATCTCCGCCAGCAGCTCCCTCCGCCGCCGCTCGATCTCCGGATCCGGCACGTCGATCTCCGGCTCGTCGGCGTTGTCCATCATCGCCATCAACCGGTAGTAATCCTTCTGCGTGATCGGGTCATACTTGTGCGTGTGGCACTGCGCACACCCCAAGGTTAGCCCCAGCCAGACCGTCCCCGTCGTCGCCACCCGATCCACCAGCGCCGCGAAGCGAAACTCCTCGACGTCGATCCCCCCTTCCTCGTTGATCATCGTGTTCCGGTGAAAACCGGTGGCGATTCGCTGATCCAATGTCGCCCCGGGAAGCAGGTCTCCGGCAATCTGCTCCACCGTGAACTGGTCAAATGGCAGATCGGCGTTGATCGCTCGAATCACCCAGTCCCGGTACGGCCAGATCGACCGCTCCCGGTCTTTCTCATACCCGTTCGTGTCCGCATACCGTGCCAGGTCGAGCCAGCGCCGGCCCCACCGCTCGCCATACGCCGGATCGGCCAGCAGACGATCGACCAGCCGCTCATAGGCATCGGGCCGGGGGTCGGCCACGAACGCATCGACTGCCTCCGGCGTCGGCGGCAAACCCAGCAAATCCAGGCTCAACCGCCGAATCAGCGTCGCCCGGTCGGCCTCCGCCGCCGGCGCCATCCCCTCCGACTCCAACCGCGCCAAGATGAACCGATCAATCGCGTTACGCGCCCAGTCTCGCCGCCCGACCGCCGGCACCGCTGGCCGCTCCGGCGCCCGAAAGGCCCAGTGCTGTCGTCCGACCACCTCCGCCGCTCGCTCCGTCGTCAGCGCAGGACCATCCCACGGCGCCCCCTGGTCAATCCACGCCCGGAGCCGGTCCACCTCGGCCTTCGTCAGCGGCTCTCCCTTCCCCCGCGGCGGCATCGGCGACGGGTCTTCTCCGGAAACTTTCTCAATCAGATAGCTCGACCCGCTGTCACCCACCTCGATCGCCGGCCCACTGTCCCCTCCGATCAACAGATGCTCCCGTGTGTCCAGCCTCAAACCACCCTTATGCTCCTCGGCCGCATGACACGGAAAACACCGCGCCGCCAACAGTGGCTCGATCTCCCGCGCATAATCCACGGCCCGGTCCTGAGCCGCCACCGGAACTTCCGCGCAAATCAGAAGCCCCAAGACTCGCAGCCAGACAGACATCGCGCTTGCGTCTCCACAGGCGTCCTAAACCTCAGGTGGGCTTGAAACGGCAGGACGCCGGGGCAGGGGGGGGGTGCCGAATCCGTTCGACGTCGTGGGCTGGTTTAAAATTATCTTAACCCCATCTCTTCCGGCGGTCGAGAACGCCCACTCCATGCGTCGACCGGTATCGGCATGGAACCTCACGTCGTGAAAAACCCTCGCCCCGCGCCGCGCCGTTCGGGTTCCGGTACGATCATGACGATCCGTTTTCGATATCGGTCTTTCGTTCGCTCGGAGCCATGCGCGTCGACCGCGTCGACCTCTGGGAAGTCCGCCTTCCGCTGATCCGGCCCTTCCGGACCAGCTCCAGCCAGCGCGCTGCGATCAGCCACATCGTAGTCCGCGTCGAGGTCGACGGCATTCCCGGCTGGGGCGAATGCGTGGCTCCCATCGACCCCTACTACTGCGAGGAAACCACCGGCACCTGCTGGCTCATCCTGACCGAGTTTCTGATCCCGGCCGTCCTCAACCGCGACTGGTCCTGCATCGACGACTTCCGCGCTCTCTACAGCCGCGTCAAGGGCAACCGCTTCGCCAAGGCCGGCCTCGAGTCGGCCGTCTGCGTGGCCGAGGCTGCCCGTGCTGGCCTGAGCCTCGCACGCTGGCTCGGCGGCACCCGCTCGCTGATCCAGTCCGGCGTCAGCCTCGGGATCGAAGACGACCTCGGGCGCCTTACCGACCTGATCGCCGAACACCTCGCCCAGGGCTACCGCCGCGTCAAACTCAAAATCGCCCCCGGCCACGACATCGACGTCGTCCGCCACGTCCGCCGACGCTATCCCGACCTCCCCCTCCAGGTCGACGCCAACTCGGCCTACTCGCTCGAAGACGCCGACCACCTCGCCCAGCTCGACGCCTTCAACCTTCTCCTCATCGAACAACCGCTCGCGCACGACGACATCGTCGACCACGCCCGCCTCCAGGCTCGCCTCCAGACCGCCATTTGCCTCGACGAAAGCCTCCGCAGCCTCGCCGACGTACGCCACGCCCTCGAGATCGACGCCTGCCGTATCGTCAACATCAAGCCTGGCCGCGTCGGCGGCCTGATCGAAGCCCGCGCCATCCACGACCTCTGCCTTCGCCGGGGCGTGCCCGTCTGGTGCGGTGGCATGCACGAATTCGGCATCGGCCGCGCCGTCAACCTCGCCCTGGCCAGCCTGCCCGGCTTCACCCTCCCCGGCGATGTCTCCGGCTCGGACAAGTATTACGCTCAGGACCTGGTCGAACCCCCGATCCTCGCCTCGAACGGCCAGATCCCCGTCCCCGACACCCCGGGCCTCGGCCACCAACCCTCGACCGAACGCATCCAGGCCGCTTCCCGACGCCATTGGTCCTCCCTCAAGGTCTGAAACGCTCCGAACCCCTCCCCGCCACTCAACGAAGCCAATTCTTCAGATCCGGACGTCCCGCACCCCACCCACGAGCCAACCAAGAGATGATTCCCCCCGAGCCTCTCCCCGACACAGGCCTTTCGCCAAACGAACTGGCCCGCCGGCTGCTCGCCCAACTCGAACCGCGCCGCGACGCCTGGCTCGACGCCCTGCTGGCGCTCGTCGAGCACGAGTCGCCGAGCCGCCATAAACCCGCCCTTGACTCTCTCGCCGACCTGCTCTCGGCTCGCTTCGCAGCCGCCGGCGCTCAGGTTCAGCGACTCCCCAACCCCGACGGCGGAGATCACCTCCGCGCCACCTGGACTGCCCCCTCCCATCCCGACGCCAAACCAATCCTCGTCCTGACCCACTACGACACCGTTTGGCCCCTCGGCACCCTCCAGACCATGCCCGCTCAGATCCGCGACGGCCGCGCGACCGGCCCCGGCATCTACGACATGAAGGCCAGCCTCATCCTCGCCGAGGCCGCCCTCTCCGCCCTCCAGGCCGCTTCGGTCCCCCTGGCCCGACCCGTCGTCCTACTGGCCACCTCCGACGAGGAAATCGGCAGCCCCACCTCCCGCAGCCTGATCGAGGCCGAGGCACGACAGGCCCACTGCACGCTGGTCCTCGAGGCCCCGCTGGCCAACCGCGCTCTCAAGACCGCTCGCAAGGGCGTCGCCTGCTACCGCCTCGACGTCTACGGCCAGGCCGCCCATTCCGGCGTCGAACCCGACAAAGGCGCCAGCGCCATCCTCGAACTCGCTCGCCAAATCCTCGCCATCCAAAGCCTCGCCCGGCCCGACCTGGGAACCACAATCAACATCGGCCTCATCGCCGGCGGCTCCGCCGTCAACGTCGTCCCCGCCGAAGCCCACGCTGAGATCAACGTCCGCATCTCCACCCTGGCGGAGTTCGACCGCCTCGATGCCGATCTCCGCCGCCTCCAGGTCGTCGATCCCCGCACCCGCATCCAGCTCACCGGCCAGCTTAACCGGCCACCCATGGAACGCACCCCAGCCACCGTCGCCCTGTTCCATCGCACCCGCGACCTGGCCCGCCTCCTCGGCCTCGAACTCGGCGAGGGCGCCACCGGCGGCGCCTCCGACGGCAACTTCGCCTCGGCCGTCGGCTGCCCAACCCTCGACGGCCTCGGCTGCGACGGCGACGGCGCTCACGCCACCCACGAACACATCCAGATCGACGCCCTCGCCCCCCGCGCGGCCCTGCTTGGCCTACTCTTCGCCCTCGACCCTCTTCCTGGACTCTGATGAACCCAACGGCTCGGCCATGACCTCCCCCGACCCTGACGACCCCATCACCATCCGGCGGCCCCAGTCCCCCGCCGAGTACCGCTCTCTCCAGGATGTCCAACGCGCCGCCTGGGGCATCGACGACGATTCTTACATCGTCCCCGTCGCCACCCTCATCGGCGCCGACAAACACGGCGGACTCGTCCTCGGCGCCTTCCGCGGCGACGCAACCCCCGTCGGATTCTCATTCGCCTTCCTCGCCAAAATCCACGGCCGCCTCGGCCTCTACTCCCAACTGACCGGCATCCTTCCCGGCTACCAGAACCGCGGCCTCGGAACCAAACTCAAGCTCGCCCAACGCGACTTCGCCCTCAGCCAAGGCATCGACCTGATCGCCTGGGCCTTCGACCCCCTCCAAGCCGGCAACGCTCACTTCAACATCGCCCGGCTCGGCGCCTCCTGCACCCACTACTACCCTGACTTCTACGGCCCCCGCCTCGACTCCCTCAACCGCGGAACCCCCACCGACCGCCTGCTGGCCCAGTGGGAAGTCTCCTGCCCCCCTCGCCCCCCGATCGATCCCGCCACCCTCGCCTCCATCCCCCGCGCCCTCTCCCTCCAGACCTCCTCTCTGCCCATCCCCGAACCCGCCCCGCACACCCCACCCGCCGACGCCCCAGCCCTCGCCATCGAAATCCCCGCCTCAATCACCCCCCTCCGCCAGTCTCAACCTCAATCCGCCCTCCGCTGGACTCTCGCCGTCCGCCACGCCTTCCTCTCCCTCTTCGACCGCGGCTATTCAGCCACCCACTTCTTCGTCCAGCACTCCCCCCTCCCCGAACGCGGCATCTACCTGCTGCTCCGGTCCCCCGGCTGAACCCGTGATCCTCAGCCTCCTCTCTGGTATAGATCAATCTGAGCGCCGACGGCCTCCCTCCCACCGCCGGCCATCCTCGTTCGGAGCCACCTCCATGACCCCCTTCCAGGACGAATCCGCCACCATCGACGCCATCCAGAAGCTCGGCGGCCGCGTCTACCGCGACGAATCCACCCCCGAAAAACCCGTCGACCAGGTCAACCTCGGCGCCACCAAAGCCAGCGACGCCGATCTCGAGCCGCTCAAGACTCTCCCCAAGCTCAAAAAACTGATGCTCAACAGCACCCCCATCGGCGACCCCGCCCTCGACATCATCGCCGCCATCCCCTCGCTTGAAAAACTTTACCTCGTCGATACCAAAATCACCGACGCCGGCCTCGAAAAACTCAAGTCGTTGCCCGCACTTCAGCTTGTCAGCCTCGTCGGCACACCCATCACCGACGCCGGCCTCGAACACCTCAGGGCCTACCCCGCCCTCAAGATCGTCTTCCTCGACGCCACCCAAGTCACCGACGACGGCGTCAAAAAACTCCAGGACGCCCGCCCCGAGCTTCAGATCGTCCGTTCCGCACCGCCGGCCAACCCCGCCCCCGAAGCCAAGCCGGCTGAATCCGAAAACAAATAACCTCAAAGCACCCAGCCCGTCCCTCAGACGCTAGCCCGCGGCGGCTGCCAGACTTCCGACCCCCGCACCCAGCCCGTCCGGCTCTTCACTCCCGATCCCTCCACGTCCGTATTGACCGCGCCCTTCTTCCTCCACCCGGTCAAAGCGTCCCGGGCTTCCAACTCCACATCGGCTTCAGACCGTCGGCCCGCTCGGGCGCTTGCCCCGCCCCAAAAGCCAATAGACCGGCCCAGCCAGCACAATGCTCCCGAGCGACAACCCCGATTCCACGGGCCGCTGCCAGAACGCCGCCCCCGTCAGCAGCCCGGTCCCGACCAGAAACGCCACCGCCGGCGCCGGATACCAGGGCACGCGGAACGGCCGCTCCGCCTCGGGCCGTCGCCGCCGCAGCACGACCACCGCCGTTATCGTCAACATCGACAACAAAGACAGCCCCACACTCGAATAAACAAAGATCTGCTCAAACGTCCCCGTCCAGAGCACGACGATCGCCCAGCCCGCCTGCAAGGCTAGCGCCACAACCGGCGTTTGCCGCTTCGGGTCGAGCCAACCGGCCTGCCGGGGAAACTGCCCCGCCGCCGCCATCGCGTAGACCACCCGCCCCCCGGTCATCACAAACGCGCTCAACGACGCCAGCAACGTCAATCCAATCGCCACCGAGAGCGCTCCGCCGATTCCCGGCCCAAACAGCCGCGTCGCCGCCAACTCCGCGATCGGCGCCAGCGCTCCGCTGTTTTGGCCCCGCTCCCCGGCGATCGCCCGCACGTCGCCGATCCCCAGCGCCAGCGCGTAAAACAGATTGAGCACCAGATACAACCCAATCACCGTGCCCATCCCAATCCCAATCGCCCGCGGCAACACCCGCTTCGCATCGACCACTTCTCCCCCGATATACCCCGCCGCGTTCCAGCCTGTGTACGCGTAGGCGATATAGACCAACGAAAACAGCGCAGCTCCCAACAAACCGGGCGACCACTCCGGTCGATCCAGCACGTTCGACCACCGGCCCCACCCCGCCGCGACTCCCGCCACCCCCAGGCCCGCCAGCACGCCGAGCTTGATCAACGTCACCGCCGTCTGAGCCCGCGCCGACTCCGCCTGCCCCAACATGTGGATCGCTGCAAACCCGACGATCGCCGCCGTCCCCAGGCCCAGATTGACCCCCCGCGCCACCTCTTCGGCCAACCCCAAAGGCGCCGTCAGATAACTGGCCGCACCATACGCTGACGACGCGATCGGCCCCCCAAATCCCAGCAGGAACGACACCCAGCCCGACAAAAATCCAAAAAATGGCCCATACGCCTCACGCAAAAACACATAATCACCCCCGGACTCCGGCAGCATCGCCGACAACTCCGCCACACACAACGCCCCACACCCGGCGATCACCCCACCGATCACCCACAGCCACAACATCATCTGGTTCGAGCCGACCGCCAGCATCGTGTACCCGGAGGTCGTCAGCACCCCCGTGCCCACCATGCTCGAGATCACCACAAAACTCGCCGTCGCCACCCCAAACCGCCGCGGAGGCGCGGCCGGCTTCACCGCCGCCTGGCTCATCGACCACCCGCCGCCGGACGCTCGACCTTGCGAAACACCGTCACAAAATTCTCCCGCAGACTGGGCGGCTCTCCCGCATCCTGCTTCTCAAACCCGGCCGCTTCGATCTCCGCCTCAAACTCCCCCCGGCTGGCCCGGATGTGGTTCAACACAAACGCGCTCGAAACCCCCTCCCGGCGATCAAACTCCACCAGCACCAGCCGCCCCCCGGGCTTAAGCGCTCGATGGATTGAGGCCATCACCCGATCCGGTTTCTCAAAATGATGATACGTATCACAAATGAACACAACATCGAGCGACTCTTCCGGCAAGTGCGTCGATTCCTGATCCCCGAGCACCGTCCGTACGTGCCTCCACCCCCGCTCCCGCGCAGACCTCTCGATGTGTTCGAGAAACGGTTTGGCGATATCGACCGCGTAGACCCGCCCCTCCGGCCCCACCTTTTCGGCAAAGAGCCGCGTAAACAGCCCGGTTCCAGCGCCCACGTCCGCCACCGACTCTCCCGGCTTCAAGCCGACAAACTCCACGATCTCTTGCCGCTTGGCGTAAATCTCCCGATCCTCGCTCTCAAACCGCTCGACAAATTCCTCCACCTTCAAATCTGCCGCCTCAAACGGCCGGTTGATTCCTCCCTCCCGTGTCGCCTGCGCTGGCTCGGGCTCCAGCCGCCGAACCTCCAAGCCCCGAAACGCCACCGGCCCATGATCCCCCTGAAGCAGGATCGGCCCCTCGGGCACCTCCGCCTTCTGCCAGGCATGGCCGGTCGGATAGGCAAGCTCCACCCCTTCGTGGATCACCTTGCCGTTGAGCACGACCCGCTCAAACCGCGCCCTCCGCACCTTCTTCCCTGCTTGGTCAAACCTCGGCGCACGAAACACTACCTCCAAGCTCTGCCACGTCCCCGGCTCACCACAGGCGTTCTCCCGCGGCGGAATCCCCGCGTCGATGTGCCGGTATCTCGGAAACAACTCCGCCCGCGGATAGATCCCCCCACAGTCACTCGCCGTCGCCACCGCCTTCCCGTAGCTGTCGGCGATCTGAATCTCATACAACCCCGCAAACTTGATCCCCGAATTCGACCCCTTGGGGATCAGAAACTGACACCGCAACGCCACATCCCCAAACCACTCCCGGCTGATCAGATTCGGCGTCCGACCCCGCGGCCCGTTGTACAGCACTGGCCCCCGACCAGGCTCGGCCTCGAGATAGCGCGGGTCCGACTCCCGGACCCGCACCCCCGCCACACTCGCCCACTGACCATGCGGCAGACGCCAGGCCGCCAACCCCTCGCCGTCCGTCAAGCAGATCCAGCCTTCCCCGGACGACTGCCCCCACGCGCCGTCCCCCCAGACCCCAACCGCGACGACGACCACCCACGCCCACCGCATGGTCCTCACTCCTGCTCGGCTCCCATCCATCCTCAAACGACCGTGTTCACTCCCGGCACCGGAACCGGCCGCCGCGGCGCATCTCCCCAGGCGAACTCCGTCGGCACCAGCGCCCGGGTCGATTCCAGAATCATCTCCGGCGTCACCACCTGCCCGGTATACGCCGCATCCCGGCCCATGATCGCCAGCAGCGTGCTCAACCCCGCCTGCTCGGCGTTATTGACCGGCTGGCCCGACCGCAGCCCCGCGTACATCTCGTCATGCTCGGTCTGATACATGTTGTTCCCTTCACCCCGGAACCGCCACGACTCTGTCCCCCGGATCCGATTGCCAAACACATCGGCAACCCCCTTGCTCCCCAGGATGTAATCCTTCACATGCGTCGGCGTGTTCGGCCAATGCCGGCAGTGGTGATACCCGCGCACCTCATTCGGATACTCATAGACCACGGAAAAATGGTCCCAGATATTTCCATACTTGGCTTCCGTCCGCGCCTGGCGGCCTCCGACCGCCCAGCACCGCTCCGGCAAGATGTCGCCCATCGCCCAGGCCATCGTGTCGATCGCGTGCACGGCCTGTTCGACGATATGGTCCCCGCTCAGCCAGTCGTAGTAGTACCAGTTCCTCATCTGGTACTCCATCTCGCTCTGGCACTGTTCCCGGGTCCGCCGTGGATCCCAGACTCCCTGGCTGTTGTACGTCGTCTCGATCGCCCGGATCTCGCCGATCGCCCCATCGTGCACGCGCTTCATCGTCTCACGCCGCGGGTGGTGATATCGCCAGCAGAACCCATGCACCGCCGAAAGTCCCTTCTCCTTCGACGCCCGCGCCGCCGCCAGATACGTCCTCAAGCCCGGCCCGTCCACCGCCATCGGCTTCTCAATAAACGCGTGCCGACCCTTCTCCACCGCATACGCGAAGTGAATCGGCCGGAATCCGGGCGGCGTCGCCAGCAGCACCACATCGACCGCGTCGATCACCTTTTGGTAGGCATCAAACCCCACGAAGCGATGCTCTTCGGGCACCTCCAGCCGCGATCCCACCGCCGACGCCTTCAGCGCCGACAGGCTCGACTCGATCGGATCGCGAAACGCATCCCCCATCGCGACCAGAACCGTCCCCTCGTCGGCCGTTAACGCCTGCTCGGCCGCACCGGTACCGCGGCCGCCGCACCCGACCAACCCCACCCGAATCCGATCGCTCCCCCAAACATGACCGGCCAGCGCCGCATCCAGGCCCAGACCGCCGCTAGCCGCCACCGTCGCCGCCGTACCCATCAAAAACGTCCGACGGTTCGCCCCTACCGGTCTCATCTTCAAGCCCTCCCAAAGCCCCTGGCTTGAGCGTCCCAGGATCACTCCGGTATCGTTCGCCGACCGATTGGCTCACGCTCCGAACGTCGATCCCAAGCCGCAACCGTTGATTCAATCGCGGATGCCGGTCTGTGACCGTCACGCCGGCTCCGGGTCGGCGGGCCTTTCCACCAACCGCCCGCCAACCCGCTCCGTTTCGTCCTCATTCTGACAGGCAAGCCAGCACCACACAAACCATTAGCGAACCGCCTCTCCTGTTCGCGCTCCCCACGCGCGCTGGCAATCTCGACGCACCTCCGTCATGCGACCAAGGGGTTTCCGCCGGCGCCGCTCCATGCGAGACCGTCGGCCTCCTTCTGCTCCGGCGCCGCTGAGCGATCCGTCTCTGCCGACATCCCGACCCGAACGGTCGCGTCGATTCCCCTCGTGTTCCTTCCAACCGTCCCGGCCGTTAGCACTCACTGCGTGACCGAGACGCTCCGCCCACGCCGCTCCTCAGACGCCATTCCCACCGCCTCAACCGGAGCCGACCGCGCTTCCATCCCCTCATCCGCCGACTGCGCACGCACGATCAGCGGAGGTTTGCTCGGCTTCCCTGAGGCCAGCGTCACTTTGTGCCAGGCCCGCCACGCCCGGTCCAATTCCCGGCAATTGCTCAAACCATAATGCTTGCGGGCCGCCGCGTCCCACCCGCCGCCCATCCCCTCCTTGACGAACTGCAGGAATCGCGGCCGCCCACCAATCTCGACCAGAAACCGCGACACCGAATACCCCTGCCCATAAAACCCCAGCAAATCCTTCGGATACTCCTCGACTTCGAACAACTGCGCCAACGGAAGCTCGCCCCGACGCGCCAACAACTCCAGCACAATCCGATCATGGATCGCCAACTCTCGTTCATCCTCGCTCAACAACGACGCCCCCTCGTCGGCCCAGCGCGGCATGGGCCCCCCAAAATACGCCGCGAAGATCGTATGCGTGATTTCGTGCGGCAGCGCCGACGCCAAAATGCGCTCCAACCGCCCCTCCACCCGGATCTCCTGATGCGTCACCCCGCCCCCTTCGGCAAAATCAAACGTCGTCACGCCGCCCGGTTCCCCGCCGGTCAGCTTGACGTACACCGGACACGGCTTCGGCCAATCCGGCAGCTCCCGACCCAACCACGCCCGCGCAATCGTCTTCCGCAAGGCTTCCGCGTGCCGGGCGACCGCCTCTGCCGCCGGCTGCGTCGGCGCATCCACCACAAAATTGCGCGTCCGCGCCCGCCCCGCTTCGGCCTCCCGCGCCCCAGCGGAGACCAGCCCCCCCACCACCACCACCCCGATCCAGCCCCGTAAGCTCCGCGCATCCATGCGGGTGCTCCTCCCTGAGCCGCTCTCTCGCACCGCGTTCCCCACGGTGGCCGGCGCCTTCGGCCGCCAGCGGTCCGGACTTTAGCAAATCTCCCCCAACCTGTCGCCCCCGGTCTTCAGCTTCCCCCAACGGCCACCGATCCACCCCCCACCGGCCAACCCCCTCAAGACTCCCTGGCCCCCTCGCCTCAGGCTCGCACCCACGAAGGCTCCGGCCGCACCGGCCGATCTGGCTCCCAGCCCACCGCCTCAAACCAATCGACGACGCGCCGAGCCGCCCCCTCATCCAACGGCCGCAACGGCGGCGGCAACATCGAACGAAACAGCCCTCGGTGCCGGCCGACTGCGTCCAGACACGCCAGCATCGGCCCAAAACTCAATCCCATCCCCAGCCGCGTATATTGAACCTGGATCCGTGCCGCTCGCGCCTGATCCCCGCGCACGGCCGCCTCCCAAACGGCCACCGCCAGCTCCGGCACCACATCCGACAACGCCGACACAAACCCATCCGCTCCCAACACCGCTGATTCCGCAATCCGATCCGAACCGTGCAAATACCGAAATCCCGCCACCTCCCGCTCCGCCCGACTCCACACCTCACCACGTCCCATCACCCCAGTCACATCCTTGCAGCCCACCACCCGAGGATGCTCACCGAGCTCCCGTAACAACTCAAAACTCAGCTCATTGCAAACCCAAGGCGCGTTGTAAATCACCAATGGCCGCGGCAGCTCGTCTCCCAGCCTCACAAAGTAGTCGCGGACCTCCGCCTCCGTCATCCGCTGATACCACGGCGGCAACACCGCGTAATAGTCATACGGCAAATCCGCAAACATCCGACCCCGCGCCAAAGTCCGGATCGTCCCCAAATCACTCACATTTAAAACCAACGGCACCCGTCCCCCGACTTGCCGGGCCACCGCCTCCGCCACTGCCCGCTGCGCTTCGTCGCTCAGCAAGTCAAACCGCGCCGTTGTCCCCAACACCCACAACCCATGAACCCCCGCCCCCAAAAGCCACTCCACCAGATCCACCAAGGCATCCAGATCCACATCTCTCCGATCCTCGGTCATCGGCGTCGGTAACGGCGGCACAACCCCTCCCAACCCCTTGCCATCCATCGATCCGCCCCCCCCTCATCCCTCAATACCCCGAATCCCCAAACCACACAGCACAGCTAATCTGGGCAGTTCGGGCAAACATCCGCAAGGGCCAAGCCGCCTTTTGCCGATCTCCGTCTCGGATGAACCCGAACCGGCGTCGCATTCGGCCAAAGTCACCGAACCAGGTTGCCGATCCCATTAGAGCCTGACTCTCCGCCCGACGTGATCCGTCTCGGTCGAGCGGACGCACGGCAACCCGCAGGATTCCGTCCAACCCGATCGGCGACCGTTTCCCGTGTCGCCCGGGTCCGGGGTTCGGCTCCAGGTAGGAGGGATTCGATGGCCACCGCACGCTTGCGGATCTTCCCGCGGCCCGACCAGGACGACCGCGACGAGTCGCCTTCCCCGTCGATCGCCATCCGCCTCAACGACCTCTACCCCCTACTCGCCCAGGCCCACCGCGACAACTTCACCTGGCTCGACGACTTCGCTGACGACACCGTCTTGGTCTCGCCTGACCTCTACGAGGTCGTCCGCGCATTTGCCAATTACCGACCCTCCGCTTGATCTTGCGCCGACCCCACCCCTCCCCACGGATTGAACCCCCGGCGCTCACCGACTAACCTGAGAGTGACTCTTGCGGGACTTTCTCTCCGGTCCGCTCTTCCGGACCGCCTCCCGCACTTCCCGGGGCTCTCGTTCATGAAGCCGCCCAATTGCGACGATGCCCTGACCATCGCTCGTCATGGCGAGGTTCTGGTCGTCTCGCCCTCCCCGGCGCTCCGGTCCATCGATACCGCCCACGCCGACGCCACCGCCACCCTGATCCTGGACGCCCTCGACGGCATCAAAGCTCCCCTGGTGGTCGTCGACCTGACCCACTTGCCCGTCTTCGGAACCGCCTTCCTGGCCCTCTTGATCCGCTGCTGGAAACGCATCAGCAACCGCGGCGGGACCCTCGCCCTGGCCGGCTCCTCGCCCGACGTTCTCAACCTCCTCAAAATCACGCGCTTCGACACCATCTGGCCGCTCTACGACTCCGTCCCCGAGGCCATCGCGGCCCTGATCGACGACTAGCTGACCCTCCCCGTAGTAACCACGCCCCCCACCCCTCAGCTCCGCCAGATTGCCCTCTCCGCTCAACCGACGCAGCCTCGGCGGTTCGTGCCGTTCACCCCCAAAAACCCCTTCCTCGCTCCACTCGTTGACAGCCATCGCTCTGCGACCAAAGATGAGGGTGTCGAGCAACGGCGCACCGCTCCGACGACGCCCGAGCCGCCCCTGATCATCACCGTCTCCGCTCCCAAACCCACCGCGGACTCCCGCATGGGCATCTACGACCGCGAATACTACCGCGACGGCAGCGGACCCTGGCAGTGGTTTGCCGGCCCGGCTCCCGCCACCCGCACGCTGATCGCTCTGAACGTCGCTATCTATCTCTTGCAAATCCTCTTTCGTCTTCCGTTGCAAGAATGGCTCGGCGCTACCAGTTCCGGCATCCTCCGCGAGTTCCGCCTCTACGAACTGGTCACCGCCTCCTTCCTCCACTCCCCTCGCGACGTCTTCCACATTATTTGGAACATGCTCTTCCTCTGGTGGTTCGGCTCCGAGCTGGAATCCCTGCTCGGCTCCCGCGAATTCACCCTCTTCTACCTCGCCTCCGCTGTCCTGAGCACCCTCGGCTGGGCCCTCATCGACGCCGCCTTGGGCGATAGCCGCAGTGTCATGATCGGCGCCTCGGGCGCAGTCACCGCCGTCGCCGTGGTCATCACCTTGCTCTTCCCCAATCGCAAAATCCTCCTCTTCTTCATTTTCCCGATGCCCCTGTGGGCGTTCCTGGTCCTCTATCTCGGCAACGACGCCTTCGCCCTCCTGGCCCAGATCCAAGGCGCTCCCGGCTCCGGCCGCGCCTTCGCCGCCCACCTGACCGGCGCCGCCTGCGGTTTCCTCTACAAACAATCCGGCATCCGCCTCCAACATCTTCGCTGGCCGCGGTTCCGGCCTCGACTCCGCGTCATCGTCCCCGATCGGCGCGAGCCGGTCCGCCCCCGTGCCGTCTCCTCATTGCACCGCCCCGAATCCGCTCGCCAGAGCCGCGAACCGGCATCCTCCCTCCTCACCCAGGAACAGCTCGACGCCCAGCTCGACCTGGTCCTCGCCAAGATCGCCCGCGAAGGACGCGACGCCCTCAACGAGGCCGAACGCCGTGTCCTCGACGAAGCCAGCCGGCGCGCCCGCCAACGCCGAGGCTCTCCCTCATGACCTCTCCGCCCTCCGGCCTCGTCATCCGCGAGGCTCGGCCCGACGACGCCCCGGCCATTGCCCAGCTTAACGCCCGGCTCGCCCACGAAACCGAAGGCAAGCTCCTCGATCCTGCCATCCTGGCCCGCGGCGTCGAGGCCGCCCTCCGCGACCCCGATCGCCTCCGCTACTGGGTTGCCCACATCAACTCGACCATCGCCGCCCAGGCCGCCATCACCCGCGAGTGGAGCGACTGGCGCAACGGCTGGCTCTGGTGGCTCCAAAGTGTGTACGTCCTGCCCGCCCATCGTCGCCAGGGCCTCTGCCGCGCCTTGATCTCCGCCATCCAAGCCGCCGCTCGCTCCCAGCCCGACGTCATTGGCCTCCGCCTCTACGTCGAAGATCAGAATCTCCCCGCCATGGCCACCTACCAGGCCCTCGGCTTCGCCCCCGCCCGCTACCACGTCTTTGAACAACTTTGGACCGACCGCCTCACTCCCCCAGGCGGCTGACCCGCGACCACTCCTCCAGCGTCCGCCGGGCCAGCCCCTCGGCGATTGCGCGGTCGGCGCGCTCCGCCGCCTCGACCAGGCCCGCCGCGACCCCGGCCAGCACAAGCGCCGCCGCCGCGTTGGCCACCACCACGCCCCGCGCCGGGTCGGCTTCCCCAGACAAGATCGCTCGAATCCGCGACGCACTCTCGCGCGGACCTTCGACCCGAAGTTGCCTCGCATCGACCCGACTCAGCCCAAACGCCGACGGTTCGATCCGCTCCCGCCGACGCTCGCCTCCCGGATCCAGCCACGTCGCCTGTGTCGCCGCCCCCAGCGAAATCTCGTCCAGTCCGTCCTCGGCGTGCACCACCAGCGCACGCTTTGGCCCGCTTGCACCACTATGCCCCAGACACGCCACCATCAGCTCGTGGCGTGACCGATCCGGCGTTCCGATCAATTGCAACTCCGGCCGCGCTGGATTGACCAGAGGCCCGATCAGGTTGAACAGCGTCGGATACGGCAACCGTGCCCGCACCGCCGCCACCGCCTTGAGCGCCGGGTGATACGCTGGGGCATGCACGTACCCAATCCCTACCTCTTCCAAGCAACGGATCAGTCCCGCCGTCGTTGTCTGGATCGATATCCCCAACTCTTCCAAGACATCGGAACTGCCCGACCGTCCGGTCGCCGCCCGATTCCCGTGCTTGGCCACCCGAACCCCGCAGGCCGCCGCCACCACCGCCGCCGCCGTCGAGACATTCAACGTCTCCGCCCCGTCTCCGCCCGTCCCGCAGGTATCCAGCAGCGGACGTAGGTGCTCCGGCACCTCAAGCGTCCGCATCCGCGACCGAACCGCCCGCGCCGCCCCGGCCAATAGCGTCGAAGTTACCCCGCGTGCCTGCACCAGCGTCAGAAACGCCGCGACCTCCGCCTCGCTGGCCACTCCGTCGAGCACCAGCCCGACCGCGCCGGCAGCCTGATCCTCGTCCAGCGAGGCCCCGGCCATCAGTCCCGCCAGCACCTCACGCACCGATCCGCCTCGCGCCTCGGCTTCCTTCCACTCTCGGCCCCACCCCGTCTTTGCGCCGCCTCAATCCTCCAGGATCTCGGCCGCCTTCTTCTCGGCGAGCTCGTTGACTTTCCCCTCGTACTGCTTCGTCAGAGCCTGGATCTCCTCCTTGCATTTCGCGTTTTCATCCTCGGTCAGCAACCGTTCAGCCATCGCCTGATCGGCTTGCTTGTTGGCATCGCGTCGAATGTTGCGGATCGAGACCCGCGCCTCCTCGGCCAGCTCCTTGACCCGCGCTTCCAGCTTGCGCCGCTGCTCAACCGAGAGCGTCGGCACATTGAGCCGGATCACCTTGTTGTCCGACATCGGTGTCAGTCCCAGCGGACTGGTCTGGATCGCCTTGACGATCTCGCCAATGGCCGTCTGATCGAACGGTTGGATGAGAATCTGCTGGGGCTCCGGGGTGCTCAATCGCGCCAATTGCTTTAGGGGTGTCGGCGAGCCGTAATATTCCACTCGGATCGAATCGACCAGCCCCGTGTGTGCCCGCCCTGTCCGGACCCCCTTCAACTGGTCGGCCAGCAACAGCACCGACTTCTCCATCCGCTCTTCGGCTTCCAGGCAAATCTCTTCAATGCTGCTCATGACGGCCACCCCCATCATCCAGGCTCTGCCCGGCCTCGAGTCCCTTTCAGACTACGCCCACCTGGCCGCCGCGCTCAACCGCTTCCCGCTCAAGCCTGCCAACGCCGCAGCGGACGTTCCGTGGCTCCGACCCACGTCCCGATCGGCTCGCCCGCGATCGCTCGCTCGATGTTACCTGGCCGCTTGAAGTTGAAAACCAGAATCGGCAGCCGGTTGTCCAGACACATCCCGATGGCCGTCATATCCATTACCTTCAACCCATCACGCAAGACCTGCTCGTACGTCAGACTCTCATACCGAACCGCGTGCGGATTCTTCTCCGGATCGGCCGAGTAGACGCCGTCCACCCGCGTCGCCTTCAGCAAGACCTCGACGCCAAGCTCCATCCCCAGGACCGCCGCCGCCGTGTCGGTCGTCACAAACGGACTGCCCGTCCCCGTCGCCAGAATCACCACCCGCCCGTTGTCCAAATGCTTCAACGCTCGCCGCCGGATAAACGGCTCGGCCACGTCGTTGACGTGAATCTTGGTCATCAACCGCGTCTCGACCCCCTCGCTCTCCAGCGCATCCTGCAACGCCAGGCCGTTGATCACCGTCGCCATCATCCCCATGTAGTGCGCAGTCGATTCCTTGATCAGCGTCTGCCCTTTCGAGAGCGTGCTGCCGCGTAGGATATTCCCCCCCCCGACCACGACCGCCAGCCGCACGCCGCTCCGCGCTACTGCCGCCGTCTGCCGCGCGACCGCCGCGATCTCCTCCACACTCAAGCCGCCTTCCCCAGGTCGGCAAAAACTCTCCCCCGACAGCTTGAGCAACACCCGCCTGAATACTGGAGGTCCCAACGGCGCTCCCGTCTCCATTCCATCTCCCCCCTGAGCGCGGTTCTGATCGGTCGTTTCGACCGTCGCCCTGTGCCGACCCAGCCTCGGCCAGCTCGGCCCGGCATCGATCAGCCCGCTGTGCCACCCTCGCCGGATTCGCCCACAAAAAACCGCGCAAAACGGCTGACCGTCAGATCCTTGCCCGCCGCTGCCAGCACTTCTCGAATCCGCTTCGACGGGTCCTTCACAAATTCCTGTTCGAGCAGCACCGTCTCCTTGTACCACGCGTCCATCTTTCCTCCCGCGATCTTCTCCCGCACCGGCTCCGGCTTGTCGGCCATCTGGGTCGCGATCTGGGTCAGAAAGATTCGCTTCTGCTCGGCCACGACCGCCTCGGGCATCTCCTCGCGCCGCACGGCCAGTGGCTTGATCGGCGTCGCCACAATGTGCATCGCCAGATCCTTAACCAGCCCCGGATCGCACGGGCCCGACATCTGCACCAGCGCACCCTTCATTCCATCATGATGAATGTAATAGTCGACCTGACCCTCGCCTGCGAACTGCACCACCCGCGCCAAGCCGACATTCTCGCCGGTCCGCGCGTTGAGTTCGGTCAGAGCCTCGCGGACCGTCTTCCCGTCCCACTTCGACTCCAACACCGCGCTCAGTTCCGAGCTGCCCAGCGCCAGGACATGCTCGGCCAGCGCCTTGGCCATCTGGCGGAACTCCTCATTCCGCGCCACGAAATCGGTCTCGCTATTCAGCTCGACCATCGCGCCGCGGTCCGATCCCCCTAGCGCGACCTCGACACGCCCCGCCTTGGCCGCCCGTCCGGCTCGCTTCTCGGCGTGCTTCAGACCCTGCTCCTTGGCCAGCGTCAAGGCTCGCTCCAGGTCTCCTTCGGCCTTGGTCAACAGCCCCTTGCACTCCATCAGTCCCAGGCCGGTCAACTTACGCAGCTCGTTGACCTTCGCTGCGGTGATCTCCGCCATGTCTGCCTCCCCGGTTGGCTTTGAAGAGTCTCTGCGTTTTGGTTTCGGATAGGTCGTTCCGCTCGGGTCGGTGCTCGATCGGCTCGCCCCGCCGGGTCCGTGATCCTGCCCGAGCGGGGCTTGATCTGGCTCCCACTCCAGCCAATTGGGTTCGAACCGGTCTACTGGTTGCTTGCGTTCGAGTCAGACTCGACCGCGGCCGAATCCGCCGTCTCGGGTTCGGACGAAGCAGGCTTCGGCTCGGCCGACTCTGCAGCTTCTGGTGCCGGAGCCTCGGCCACCATGGTCGCCGCTTCGGTCTCCGCCGCCCGGCTGCTCCGGCCCGTTCCACCTCGCCCGCCCAATGCGCCCCGGCGATCCCGCCGACCACCCCGTTCGCCATTTTCGGCCGGCCCGGACGGTTCGGGCGGCGCCGCGGCCCGACCCTCAATGATCGCGTCCATCAGCCGCTTCACCACCAGCTCGATCGACCGCATGCTGTCGTCATTGCCCGGAATCGGCAAATCGACTTCGTCCGGGTCACAATCCGTATCCATCAACGCCACCACCTTGATCCCCAGCTTGCGCGCTTCCCGCACGGCAATTTTTTCGCGGTGGGGATCGATCACAAAAATTGCCTCGGGCAGCCGGTTCATGTTCCGGATACCCTCCAAGTTACGCTGAATCTTCCGCCGCTCCCGCGTCAGCGTCGACACCATCTTCTTCGAGTAGCTGAGCGCCTGCTCCCCATCCAGAATCGTTTCCAACTCCGCCAGCCGCTCAAGCCGACTGCGAATGGTCCGGAAATTGGTCAGCGTTCCTCCCAGCCAACGCTCGGTCACGTAGGGCATCCCCCCCCGCCGGCACTCCTCGTTGAGCACCTCGGCCGCCTGTCGCTTGGTCCCTACAAACAAGATCAGCCCGTTGGCCGCCGCCACCCGCTGAAAGTATTTGGTCGCACGCAGCAGCCCCCGCACCGTTTCCTTCAAATCGATGATGTGAATCAAATTGCGCTTGCCGTAAATGTACGGCTTCATCTTCGGATTCCAGCGGCTGGCACGATGTCCGAAGTGCACCCCGGCGTCGATCAATTCCTTAACGGTGAGTGCCAACGTCCCTCTCCTCGCCCCTGGCGGGCCTGGTCCATCCTCGTCTCGGCCGAGCGTCCCCAGGCGACGTGCCCAGGGCGGCCGTGCTCACGGTTACCGATCCGCTTCGCCACCACGGCGAACCATAGACTTTATCGACCCTAGCCCTCCTGCGTCAAACCCGCTCTCTGGGCCTGATCGATCCGCGACACGTGTCCGACGAGCGTCATTGACGCACCTCAGCCCCACCCTGATAATTCGGGACGCACATCCCGATCCTCTCCCAATCACGGGGAGCCGACTGATTTGCTTCGGCGCCGCCGTTCCTTCCCAGATCGGTCGCGGGAGAGCCTCGTTGCTGCCCCGCAGTACTATCAGGTCGTTTGCCCCGACGGCCATCTGCTCCGCGGCCAGCGCTCGGCGACTTATCAAGCCCTGCGTTGCCCCGAATGCGGCAACGGCGTCTTCGTGCTCCCACGCAGCCCGCTGCCTGATCCGCCGCCTCCGACCCGACGCCCCCGCCGTTCGCCCGACGCCGAGCCCGCGCCCACGCCTCCCGACGAGCCGATCGAGTATCGCACCGCCCCCGTCCACGTCGAAGCCACCGATGCCGCCGAGATCATCTGGGACGACGAGCTACCTCCCACTCCCCTTACCCCTGAAGATCACGAACTTCCGGAAGAATATCGCAGTCCGCGCAGCCCCGAGCCTCTTCGATCCCAGCCGGTGCCGCCTAGCCCGCCGGCGCCCCCCGCCGACGCTCGTTCCGACCCGCCACGCCCCACCGCCCCCACGCGACGGGCCGCGACCCAACCAGCGCAGCCCCCGACTCTCCCCAGCACCCCGCCCCGCACTCGCCGACGCACATCGCCGGCCGTCGAACCCTCGTCTCGCCTGGTGGAACTGCCCGGCCCGGCCCGCCGCCGACTCCACCCCGCTTGGGTGATCACAGGCGTCCTCGTGCTCGCCGGATCGACGGTCTTCCTTCGACTCTGGCAGGCACGCCTCGAACGACTCCCCGGCGAGGCCCAAGAAAACTGGTCCGCGGGCCTTGCGGCTCTCGAATCTGGCAACTTCGACGCTGCCCGCCAACACCTAGGCCGCGCAGCTTCCGCCTTCGAACGGCTCGGAGGCAGCGACCCCCGCACCCCCGAAGCCCGCCAATTGGCGCGCGAGGCCGCGATCCTCGCCGACCTGATCAACGTCTCGCTCGAAGAACTCCTCGACGAAGCCGCCCGCCAAGACAACTTCGACCGCTGGACCAGCCGCTTCGAAACCCTCTACAAAGGCCGCTCCCTGATCATCGACACCACCATCGAGGGCCTGCCGCCGCCGGGCGCTTCTCCCGGCGCCTACGGCCTCGCCTATCGCGTCCTCTCCGGACGCGGACCCCGACCGGCACGCGTTGGCCGGCTCGACCTCAACGGCTTCCATCTCTTCGAGGACCAGAAGCTCGCCCCCGGCGACCCCGTCCTCTTCGGCGCCCGGCTGGCCTCGATTCGCCTCCAAGACACCGAGTGGCTGATCGGCCTTGAACCGGACAGCGGCGTCCTCATCACCCGCAGCGACGCCCTCCAGCGCACCGACTGGGATTCCCTCCAATCGGCCCGAGCCAACCCCGCCACCCCTCGTCTCGAACCTGACTCTCCTCGCCCCTTTGGCCAACCCCGATGATCCCGACCCTCGTCCTGCTCAGCCTCGGCCTCCTGACCCAAAAAGCCCTCGAAATCGATCCTCCCGACCTCGCCCGCCGACCCGACCTAATCGGAAAAGCCGTCGCCGTCGATGGGCGTGTTGCCCTCTACCAGTTCCATCCCGGCCGAGGATTTGACGAGATCCTGCTGAAGCGGTCCGACGTCGTGCTCCGCCTCCCGACCGAGCTTCGATTTCGCCAGGCGCCGAGCCAGCGGGTTGTCCGCGCCGAGGGGATCCTCCGGCGCGACGGCGATCGGCTGATCCTGGAGGTCCAATCACTGCAACTGCTCCCCGAGGACCGCCAGCGGCTGGAGACCGGACTGGCCGCCCTCCCGCCCGGCGAACTGACCCGCCGCCGCGCTTGGGCCGCCTGGGCCGAGCACCGCGCCCGGCTCTACAACGACCCCGAACTGCTCGACCGCGCCCGCCAGGTCCAGACCGAGATTCTCTGGAGCGAGGCAGAACGCCCCGCCGCCCGCTCCCCCGAAGCGACCCTCGAACTGGCCCGCCGTGGACGCGAGGCCCAACTGCTCGAACCGGTTCCCTCCACCCTGGCCCACCGCGCCTTCCTGGCCCTCCGACGCCAGGCAACCACGGCCGACGAGCTGGCCCGACTCGCCCAGCAAGTCGCCGAGTTTTTCCCCGACGCCAAAACCCCGATCCCGAAGCCACCAGCCGGGTTCGACGATTGGGCTGCGCGCTATCGCCAGTCCGGGGAAGCCGCCTACCGCGACGCTCCCGCCGAACTGCTCCCTGCCCTCAACCGGCTGCTCTACGCCGACCTGATCCAGGCCGAGCTGGAGACCCGGCTGGCTCAAGACCCGGCTTCGGGGCTGGATCTTGCCGAACGTGCGGTGGCCCTTCTGCCCGACCGCCCGGCCCTGGCCGACGCGCTGCGGACCCGTGGCCTGGAAGCCTCGGTCAACAATGTGACGCGGCTCCGCCGGCTGGAGGCGTTCGACTTGGCCCGCTCGCTGGAGCAGAACGGCCAAGCCGCCCTGGCCAACCAGGTCCGGCGGCAGTGGCTGGACCACTACCGCACCCAGCGGCTGGCCCCCGGCGACGCCGACGGCCGGGCCGCCCTGGCCGAAGACTATCTGAACGTCCTCAAGGACCGCCCGACCGCCATCACCCTGCTCCAGGAAGCCCTGGCCCTCGACCCGAATCTTCCCTCCGCGCGAGAGCAGTTCCGGAGACTTGGGTTTCAGCTCCGCGACGGGCAATGGGTCGAGTCTCAGACCGCCACGCCGACGACCGCCGCCTCGGCCGCCACCGCCGGCGACGACCCCCTGCTGGGCCTGACGCCGGAAGAAGTTGAGGCCCAGCTCGGCACCCCCGACCGCCGTTCGCAGATCGTAACCCAGGGCGACGTTCGGATTCAGTGGATCTACGGCGCCGGCCAGCGGAGTACCCAGTACGTCAACTTCCAACGTCGTCCGGGGGCTCCGCCCACGGTCATTGGGCGGTACACGACGCCGTGAGTCAGCCGCCACCCTTCCGCAAAAGTGCCACCGGGCCGTTGCATCGTCGCTCCCAACATGGCAACCTGTCCAACCCACCAGGCGTGGCGGCCGGATTTCCTCGGGATTCGGCAAACCTTTTCCGAATCGGGACGTAGAGTGATTTTGAAGTGCCATCCCGGATGTCCTGCCTTGTCTATGGTGCATAATGTGCTCGGACTGGCTCGCCCTGGGATGATTCCTGAGTTCCGTCGCGTCCCTGTGACTCTTCTCCGTCCGGTCTGGTAAGTCCGAAGCGCGTTGCGATGGGACAGGACGGGGATTTCCGCCCCTGTGGCGTGATTCGCGATCGACGACGCGTCGGCCCCCCCTTGGAGGTGACCCTTGGCTCGCAAAGATGCCCTGGTCCGGCTTCACACCCGCCTCGTCAAGCGGCGTGATGCGCTGCGTAAGGCCCTGACCGGGGACCTGGATTCCCTGCGTGAGTATGCGTCGACCTTCGAGGTCGGCGATTCGGCCGATGCGGCGATCGACACCGCGAACGACGAGATCAGCTCCCAATTGGCCGAGCTGGAGAGCCGCGAGTTGGAGCAGATTGAGCATGCGCTGCGACGCATTGAGAAAGGCGTCTACGGTCGGTGCGAGATCTGCGGCGGCAAGATCGGCGAGGCCCGTCTCAATGCGCTGCCGTATACCAGCACGTGCATCGAGTGCCAGCGTGAGGCGGAGCGAACCGGCCTGAGCGCGCTGGAGCGGGCGCGCGGAGGCTACATCCCCCGCTGGGACAAGCTCGACGACAAGCGGCTCGATGATTCGGATCGCGAGGCCGAGATCAATATTAGCGAGTTTGAGATCGACTTGACCGAGAGCGGCCGCTAGGACATTTCGATCCGGGCGAACGCCGGACGCTTCGTGTCGACTGATCGGACAGGCCGCTGGCAGTTGCCAGCGGCCTTGTTTTGTAGGGAGTCGCTGGCTGGCGGTTTTGACAGGGGGCCGGCCTCGGCGTAGATTGGCGAGGACGTGCTGGGAGGGTCTGGGACCGTCTCGGACCTTCGGGGAGGGCGTTGTAGCGGCATGAGAATCCGCCTGATTCCCGCCTGCCTGGTCAGCCTGGCAATCGGCACAGTCCTGGGAGCGATGGTGTCCCGGGTCACGCTTCCGGCTCTGACCGCTCAGACACCGCCGGCAGGGTTCGAGGCCGGTGGCGATCTTTACGACCAACTGAATCGTCAGTATGCCGAGTTTCAAGGCGTTGATCGGACGTTTGAGCTGGTTGCGCGGGTGGTGTCGCCGGCCGTCGTGCACATCGTGGCGCGGAAGCAAGGGGTCCGAGACGATGGGACCGCGGCGCGGTTTGAGGAGACGGGTTCGGGGGTAATCGTAGCGGCGGAGGCCGATGGCGGTCGTGGCCGTTATGTTCTGACCAATCACCATGTCGTCCACGGGGCGACGCCAGCCGATACGGCGATTTACTTGCATGACGGGCGGGTGCTGCGCCCGGAGCGGATCTGGTCGGATCAGAAGGCCGACGTGGCGGTGCTCAAGCTGGGGCGTTCCGATCTGCCGACTGCCCGGCTCGGAGACAGCGATCGGGTCGCGGTGGGGACGTGGGTCCTGGCGGTTGGCAGCCCGTTTGGGCTGACCCATTCGATCAGTCAGGGGATCATTAGCGCGCGGGGCCGTCACGAGGCGGAGCTGGAAGACGATGGGGTTGAGAATCAGGATTTTCTTCAGACCGATGCGGCGATCAATCCGGGCAATTCGGGCGGCCCGTTGGTCAATTTGAAGGGTGAGGTGGTCGGGCTGAACACGGCGATTGCGTCGAATGGAGGGGGCAGCGAGGGGGTTGGCTTTAGTATCCCGATCAATTTGGCGCGGTGGGTGCTGAACCAACTGGTGGAACACGGGCGGGTGCGTCGGGGGGCGATTGGGGTTGCGCTGGACGTGTTGACGGCGGAGATGGCGCAGGCGATCGGGTTGGAGCGGCCGCGTGGGGCGCGGATCAATGCGGTCACGGCGGGGTCGCCGGCCGAACGGGCTGGATTGGTTGCGGGCGACGTCATCGTGGAATACGACGGGGTTGAGGTGGTCGACCACAATCATTTGATCAATCTGGTTTCGCTGACACCGATCGGCCGCGGGGCGCGGCTGGTGGTCTGGCGGGCGGGGCGGCGGCTGGAGCTGGACGTGGTTGTGGCGGACCGGGGGACGATCGTTCAGGGTGGATCGCCGGGAGGGCGTCCGCGGGTCGGTCCGGGGGGATTTCTGCGTCGGCCGGAGCCGGCAGATGAGGCGGAAGGTGATCCGGCTGGGGCCGAAGGGGAGGCGCGCGGTGGGTTGGGGGTGGGACTGAGTTTGGTGGAGATCGATGGTCCGGCGGCGGCGCGGCGGTATGGGCTGGCCGAGCCAGTCCGCGGATTGCTTGTGAGGGAGGTGGATCCTGAAGCGCCGCTGGCGACGATCGTGCAGCCGGGCGATTTGATCGAGGCGTTGGACGGTGAGCCGGTGGGGGATGCGGAGGCGTTTCGTGCTCGGCTGGCGGTTCCCGGGGAGCATACGATCCAGTTTGAGCGGGAGGAGCAGGGTCAGGCTCGAACGCGGATCATCCAGATCGAGGCTCCGCGACCCTGAACCGGGGCCGGGCGAGACCGGGCTGGGAGGGTGTCCCATTCTGAGCAGGGGAGGCGGTGGTGCGGCGAGCGGCTGGGAGCCGACGGGAGAGCGAGCGGTAAGGAGGAGCCGGTGGCGAAGACCAGGATCTGGCGAGGGACGACGATTTTGTCGGTGCGCCGGGGAGATGAGGTGGCGCTCGGCGGCGACGGCCAGGTCTCGCTCGGCTCGACGGTGATGAAGGCCGACGCGGTCAAGGTTCGGAGGCTGCTCGATGGCCAGGTGTTGACGGGGATTGCGGGCAGCGCGGCCGATGGGCTGGCGTTGCTGGAGCGGTTTGAGGGGCAATTGAAATCCCAGAATGCCAACATGCTGCGGGCGGCGATCGAGCTGGCCAAGCAGTGGCGGACTGATCGGGCGTTGCGGCGGCTGGATGCGTTGCTGGTCGTGGCCGATGCCCGGCACAGTCTGTTGATTTCGGGGTCGGGCGATGTGATCCAGCCCAGTGATGGGATTCTGGCGGCGGGATCGGGGGGTTCGTATGCGTTGGCAGCGGCGCGCGCGTTGTGCCAGCACACGGGGCTGGGCGCCCGGGCGGTTGTCGAGGCGGCGCTGACGATTGCTGCTAGCATTGATGTTTATACAAATTCTCATTTGACGATTGAGAGTTTGCCGTGTCCGAGCTGACTCCGCGGCAGATCGTGGCCGAACTGGATCGGGATATTGTGGGCCAGACGGAAGCCAAGCGTGCCGTCGCGGTGGCGTTGCGGAATCGATGGCGGCGTCGGCAGTTGCCGGAGGAACTGCGGGCGCAGGTGATGCCGAAGAATATCTTGATGATTGGATCGACGGGTGTGGGCAAGACTGAGATTGCGCGGCGGCTGGCGCGGTTGGTTGGGGCGCCGTTTTTGAAGGTGGAGGCGACCAAGTATACGGAAGTCGGGTATGTGGGTCGGGATGTGGAGAGCATGGTGCGGGATCTGGTGGAGGCGGCGGTCCAGTTGGTGCGGGAGCGGGAGCGAGAGCGGGTTGCGGCGGAGGCGGAGCGGCGGGTGACCGAGCGGCTGCTGGACTTGCTGGTACCGCCGCCGGTCAGCCCGACGCCGTCGGGATGGCTGGCTTCGGCGGGCCGAGGGGAGAGCGAAGAGGAGTTGGAGCGGCGACGGCGGACGCGGGAGAAGATCCGGCTGCAGCTTGAGGCGGGGGAACTGGAGGAGCGGGAGGTCGAGTTGACGATTCCGGGTCGGACGGCCGCGCCGGTGTCGATCTTGGGGGGTGTCAATCTGGAGCAGATGGAGATGGAGCTCCAGTCGATGTTTGAGAAGATTCTGCCCAAGCCGGCGCAGCAGCGGCGGCTGAAGGTGCGGGAGGCCCGGCCGCTGTTGCGAGCGCAGGAGACCGAAGCGCTGATTGATCCGGAGCGGGTGAACCGGGAGGCGATTGCGCTGGCCGAGGAGTCGGGAATTATTTTTTTGGACGAACTGGACAAGATCGCGGGCGAGGATGGCGGTGGTAGTGGGCGGGGTCCGGATGTCTCGCGTCAGGGCGTTCAGCGCGATCTGTTGCCGATCGTGGAGGGGACGACGGTCAATACGCGGTACGGCCCGGTGCGGACCGACCATGTGTTGTTCATTGCGGCCGGGGCGTTTCACAAGGCGAAGCCGTCGGATCTGATGCCGGAGCTGCAGGGGCGGTTTCCGATCCGGGTCGAGTTGAAGGATCTGACGCGTGATGATTTTGTGCGGATTTTGCGGGAGCCGCGGGCGTCGCTGCTGAAGCAGTATCAGGCGTTGTTGGGGACCGAGGGGCTGGAGGTGACGGTGACCGACGAGGCGATCGAGCTGCTGGCCGATATTGCGGATCGCGTGAATCGATCGACACAGAACATCGGGGCGCGGCGGTTGCACACGGTCTTGGAGCGGCTGGTCGAGGAGATCAGTTTCGAGGCGCCGGAACTCGAGGAAAAGCGGGTGACGATTGACGCCGAGTATGTTCGGCAGCGGCTGGAGTCGTTGTCGAGGGATGAGGATTTGAGTCGGTATATCCTTTAGAAGAGCGGGCGTGCCGGGGGGGCAGATGGTCTGCCCGGATTTGAGGAAAGCGAGGACGCGATGAGTGGCGAAGACCCGATGCGGGACGAGGCGGGGGAGTTGCCGCTGCTGAATGTCTATGAAGTTGAGGATGAGCAGCGCGGGGGGACGCGGCATCTGGTGGGTTTCATGGACCCGGTGCTGGCCGGGGCGATCGGGCTGGTCTCGCATGCGATGGTCGGTGAGTTTACGCCCGGGCCGTCGGGGGATTTTGACCCGGGGAGTTTCACGGTCAACCCGGAGTTTGTCGACGCGGTGATTCGGTTTATGAATCTTCAGCCGGCGCGGTCGGAGCCGTTGCGTCAGGGTGCGCGGGAGATTCCGGGGGAACGGCTGTACGTGGTCGATCCAAGGGCGGATGTCGCCGAGGACGAGGATCCGGAGCCCGAAGATGTGCTGGGCTGGTATCAGGTGGACCAGGCCGGCGAACTGGTTCCGGACTCGTTTCGATACAACGCCCAGCATGTCTGGTTCAGCACGCGCAGCGGTGTTTCAGGATTGTTGATGGATCGAACGTTTTATGAGTTTATCCATCCCGAAGCGCATGGGCAGACGGAGTTGGGATGAGGGGGTCGGACGACGCGAGCGAGAGGCGAAGTCAGTCAAGCGGCAAACGGGCGGGAGAAGACGGTCGGGCGTGTGCGCGGGTGTCGGCAGGAAAGATCGAGGCGGGGGGCGGGTCTTGTCGGTTGGGGCTGGGATGTGCAGGGACTGACAACTGGGATGATCGGGCCTGAGGCTCGTTCTATAGGCTGGGAGCGGATTGGGCCAGCCGGCTGACGGTGGCGGCGTGCTGGCCGGCGAGCCAGCCGGTGCTCCAGGCGGCCTGGAAGTTGTAGCCGCCGATGCGGCCGTCGAGGTCGAGGATTTCGCCACAGAGAAAGAGGCCGGGCTGGATCCGGCTCTCGAGGGTGGCGGGGTTGATTTCGGGCAGGGGGATGCCGCCGCTGGTGACTTCGGCCTTGGCAAATCCGAGGGTGCCGGTGATGTTCAGGCGAAGGGCCTTCAGGGCGGTGACGAGGCGTTGGCGTTCGTCGCGGGAGAGCTCGGGTCCGACGCGGTCGGGGGGGATGGCGGCGTGGAGAAGCAGGGCGTCGGCGAGGCGGCGGGGGATGGCCGGCGGGATGAGGTTGGCAACGCGGGCCCGGCCGGAGCGGGCGGCCGTGGCTAAATCGTGATCGAGCCGCGGACGGGGGAGGTCGGGAAGCCAGTCGAGCTCGAGCTGGAGGGGTTCGTCGCGACGGGCGGGGATGCGGCTGACGTCGAGGATCGCCGGTCCGCTCAGGCCGGTGTGGGTTAGCAGAATGGCCTCGCGACGATGGTCGAGCCGATGGCCGGCGGGGTCGAGGATCTGAGCTTGGACGTCGGGGACGGAGACTCCGCTGAGGGAGGCGACCCAGTCCTGATCGACGCGGAGCGGCACTAGGGCAGGCCGAGGCTCGACGAGGGAATGGCCCAGGCGACGGGCCAGTTCGTAGCCGTCGCCGGAGGTGCCGCAGCCCGGGTAGGACTGGCCGCCGACGGCGAGGATGGCGGTGCGGGCGAGGAAGGAGTCGCCGCGGGTGTGGATGCGGAAGGCGGGCGGTCCGTGGTCGTGGATCGGTTCGAGGGCAATGACCGGGGCAAAGGTGCGGACGGTAGCGCCGGAGCGATCGAGACGGCGGAGCAGAACGTTGAGGACGTCGAGGGCGCGGTCGGATGTTGGGAAGATTTTGCCTTGGGCCTCGATTTTGGTGGAGAGGCCGTTGGCCTCGAAGAAGGCGACGGTGGCATCGACGGAGAAGGCCTTGAGGGCAGGACGGAGGAACGCGCCGTTGGGGCCGAAGGCCTCGACGATGGCGGCTGTGCCGCGGCTGAGGCGGGGGTCGTAGGCCGGGTCGATCGGACCAGAGACGGCGCGGAGGTTGCGCAGGCCGCGGGCGTTGGTGAGGTTGCAGCGGGTGCCGCCGGACATGAGGATTTTGACGCCGGGACGGCGGTTTTTTTCGAGGATGAGGACGCGCGCGCCGAGCTCTGCGGCACGGATTGCGGCGAGCAGGCCGGCGGCACCAGCGCCGAGAACCGCGACATCCCAGAGGTCAGAGGCCATAGCCCAGGGCTGGCAAGGGTCGGGGGGAAGAGGTCGATAGCGAGGCGTGGAGGCGGTCAGGGAGCGGAGAGCAGGCCGCGGTTCGCCGGCGGAGGTGCTCGTGCTCGCGGTCTGAGAAGTGATGATCGGGAGGAGAAGCCTTGGTTATCCGTGGAAGGGCCAGGCGGGAGCCAAGGGCGACAGAGGATCGACTGGTCCGCCGGGGTGGTGGGTGGCGGAGGTGGTCTCGGACGGGTGGTGGGAACGAGACTGTGATGGGTCGTGGACCGGGAGCGGAGAAAGAAGAGAGGACTTCGCGCTGACTGGGTTGACGGGGGATCATTGGGGGCGAGAGGAGCTTGCCGGAGGAAGGTCTCGCGTGGGGCACCGGACGGGCAGGCCCAGGGCGACGGTTCGGGTGTGCCCCATGATGGCGGCGGAACGAGTGCGGAGCGGCCGGGCGGCGATGCTCTGGATGGTGGCCGGGGCGGTGTGTTTTGCGGCGATGGGGGCGTTGACGCATGCGTTGGGGCCGCGGTGCCACTGGCTGCTGACGGCGTTGGTGCGTGCGGTGGTGATGTTTGTGGTGACGGCGGGGCTGGCGGTGGCGGGTGGAGTACGGCTGGCGGTGTGGAGGCCAGGGACGCTGTGGGTACGGAGTCTGGCGGGGAGTCTGAGTTTGATTTGCAATTTTTATGCGTTGACGCGGTTGCCAGTGGCCGAGGCGCTGACGTTGACGAATACGTATCCGCTGTGGATTGTGGTGCTGGCGCTGGTGTTGCTGGGTCAGTGGCCGCGGCGGATTGAGCTGGGGGCGTTGGGGAGCGGGATGGCGGGCGTGGTGTTGATCGAGCAGCCGCACTGGGGTGGAGAGCGGCTGGCGATCGGGGTGGCGTTGCTGGGAGCGGCGTCGACGTCGGTGGCGCTGTTGGGTCTGCATCGGCTGCGAGATGTGGATCCGCGGGCGGTGGTAGCACACTTTGCGGGGGTGGCGAGTCTGGTCTGTTTGGGGGTGATGGCGTGGGTTCCGGGGGTGCTGCCCCGTGGGGTGCCGGATGGGACGACGCTGGGGTTGTTGCTGGGGGTAGCGGTCAGTGGGACGGGGGGTCAGTACTGTCTGACGCGGGCGTACGCGTTGGGGCGGCCAGCGAGCCTGGCGATCGTCGGGCTGCTTCAGGTTGTGTTTGCGGCGGTTGTGGATGTGGTGGTTTGGGGGCGGAGGCTGGATCCGATGGTGGTGGTGGGGTTTGGGTTGGTGGGGTTGCCGTCGGCGGCGTTGGGGATGGTGGCTGGTTCGAAGCTGAGGGCGGCGGGACGAGGAGTTCGGGGTCAGGGTTAGCGGAGCTGGATACTGCCGCCGGGGTCGAGGACGACGGGCGTGGTGCGGGTGGTTTCGCGGACGCGCGAGGCCCAGGCCTGGGGGTCCTGGGCGATCAGGGGCCAGGTGTTGTAGTGGATGGGGATGGCCTGACGAGGGGTGAGGAAATTGAGGGCGCGGAGGGAGTCGTCAGGCCCCATGGTGAAGTTGTCGCCGATGGGGAGCAGCGCGAGGTCGATGCCTTCTTCGCCAATGAGGCGCATGTCGGAGAAGAGGGCGGTGTCGGCGGCGTCGTAGATTTTGGAGCCGTCTTTGAGGAAGAGGTGGAAGCCGGCGGGGTTGCCGCCGTAGGAGCCGTCGGGGAGGACGGAGCCGTGGTGGGCGATGGTCAGTTTGAGGCGTCCGAAGGGGAAGTCGTGGCCGCCGCCGAGGTGCATGGGGTGGACTTTATCGAGGCCGTGCTTTTGGAGCCATTGGGAGATTTCGAAGTTGGCGATGACGGTGGCGCCGGTGCGTTGGGCGATGGGGATGGTGTCGCCGACGTGGTCGGCGTGGCCGTGGGAGACGAGGATGAAGTGGGCAGGGAGTTCGTCGGGCTTGGCGGCGGCGGTGGGGTTGCCGGTGAGGAAGGGGTCGATGAGGAGGTGGACGCCGTCGGTTTCGATGTGGATGGCGGAGTGACCGAGCCAGCGAACGCGGGTGGACATGGTTGGGAGGCTCCGGTTGGGCCAGCGAGGTCTGAGCGCGGCGCGAGAGGACCTGCGCCCTGATTCGAGGGTAACGGTCCGGGACGGAGATCGCCACCCAACGCAACGCGTGATCGGGCTCAGAGCGGATCGCCACCCTTGACAGGCGGCAGACGCGACCGATAGTTTTCTCAGATCCGGGCGATTAGCTCAGTTGGCTAGAGCGCATGCTCGACACGCATGAGGTCGCAGGTTCGAATCCTGCATCGCCCATTGGAACGGTCTGACGTTGCGGCGACGGAGCCGCGGTGAATGTCGGCGAGCCGGGGCTTGACGGTGTCGCGGTTTCCAGCGGTTGGGGTTGGGCCGCAATCGGCGGTGGGTTGTTGGCCTGTGGACTGAGGTTGTCGGCTGGCTCGGGCAGGGTGTCGGTGGGTCGAGGCAGGCTTGGGGGTGAGCTCGCTTCTGGCGCGTGCGCAGGGGCAGTTGGGATGACGAAGTTCGGGTTGTGCGGGCTGGGGGAAGTCTGCGCGTCGGTGGATGTTGGGGTTTGTGGAGGGGCCGCCCGACGAGCGGCGCGATGGGCCTGGAGGGCGCGGACCGCGGCACGGTGTTCGCGGGTGGCGAGGGTCTCGTAGCGGAGCCAGAGGGCGTTGGGTTGGAGCGGTTCGCGCGCGGCCGAGAGATGTTGGCGAGCGATGGCCTGGGCGATGCGGGCGGCGAGGTAGTGCTCGGTGGAGTCGGCGGGAGCGATGGTGTCCTCGATGTAGCGGAAGAGCCAGGAGCGAAACTCGGGGGAGAGGCCCGGGGGAAGGGGGAGGATGCGGGTCCAGGCAGGAAGGATCGAGTCGGGTGGTTGGGGGTCTGGAGCCTGGAGGCTTGGGGCGGAGGGATCGGCGAGGGGGGAGGGTGGGGTCGTGAGGGCCGGGCTTGCGGGGTGAGGAGTCGGAGCGGCCAGGGCCTGGGTCTGAGTGCGTTCGGCGGTGCGGAGGATGGGGAGGTCAGGCCGTGGGGAGCGGAGACGGCGGGCGAGCCGTTGCAGCTCTTTCTGGCGGCGAGAGGAGGCTGACATCGGTGATCCTCTTTCGGTGTGGCCGTGGAGGGAAGGTGGCACCGAAAGGGATGGTCGGGGAGGCGCGGTTTGGATATCGGGAAAAAGCAGAAGGAGGCGGAAGAGGGTTTGGGCTAATCGGCGGCGGCGTGGCGACCGGCGCGGGGGTCACCGGCGGCGGTGAGGCGGCCGGAGCGGGGATCGCGGACCAGGATCGACGGTGCGCCGATGGGATTGCGTGAGCGGTCGATCTGGTGGCCGAGGGCTTGAAGCGCTTCGGCGATGGAGGGGGGGATTCGGTCGTCGAGGGTGAGGCTGGCGAGGCGGGGCGGGGACTGGGCGAACGAGCCGATGTGGTGAGCGGTGGAGACGCGCGGGGCGGCAACGGCGGTGATGGGGTCGCGGCGGCGGTTGATCAGGTCGATGAGCAGTTGGAGGGTGACCTGATCTTGGAGGTCGCCGCCGGCGACGGAGATGGCGAGGACGGGTTGGCCGTCGCGGAGGACAAGGGTGGGCGAGAGGGTGATGCGAGGGCGTTTGCCGGGCTGGATGGAGTTGGGGTGGTCGGGTTCGACGCGGAAGCTCTGAAGGCGCGTACCGAGCCAGAGGCCGGTCTGGCCGGCGAGGGTACCGGACCAGCCGCTGGGCGTGGCGGCGACGACGTTGCCCCAGCGGTCGGCGACGAGGCAAGTCGTGGTGTCGTGGGCGTGGTCGAGTTGGCCAGGCTGGAGGGGTTGGGCGGGACGGAGTTCGGTGGAGGCGTGGTTGGGGTCGATCAGAGCGCGGCGTTGGCGGGCGTAGTTGGGGTCGAGGAGGGTCGAGAGGGGGACTTTGGCGAAGAGGGGGTCGGCGTAGAAGGAGTCGCGGTCGGCGAGGGCGAGTTTGAGGGCTTCGATGATCAGGTGGATGTCGGCGGCCGGGTCGGAGTCGTCGAGGGGGTCGTTTTGGAGGATCAGGAGGGCCTGGAGGAGGGCGGGGCCTTGGGTCCAGGGACCGCATTTGAGGATGGTGTGGCCGTGGTAGTCGAGGGCGATGGGTTCTTCGATGCGGGTCAGGTGGGTGGCGAGGTCGTGGCGGCGGAGGAGGCCGCCCTGGGCGCGGGACCAAGCGTCGATCTGGTCGGCGATGGGACCGCGGTAGAAGTAGTCGGCGGCGCGGCGGAGGCCGAGGATGCGGTCGGGGGTGGAGGATTCGGCCTGGACCAGGGCGCGGAGGGTTTGGGCCAGTTGGGCGTGCCAGGGGAGGGCGTGGCGGTCGAGGAGGTCTAGGGTGGGAGCGACGACGTCGGCGAAGCGGCGCGTGCCGTGGCGTTCGAGGAGGGTCAGGATGGCGTCGGGTGCAGCGGGGACGGCGGCGGGGAGGAGGCCACGGGTTGGGATTGAGCCGTTGGGGGCGAGGTGGGCGGGAGTGGCCAGGGAGGGGGCGGCGCCCTGGCCGGCGAGGACTTCGGTGGTTTGGCGTTGGGCGTTGAAGACGAGGATGGGGACTTCGCCGCCCAGGCAGAAGAGGTGGGCGTCGGTGACGCTGAGGGCGAGGAGGGTGGCGGCTGCGGCGTCGGCGGCGTTGCCGCCGTTGCGGAGGAGGGTCATGCCGGCCTCGACGGCCTCGGCGCCACCGGCAGAGACGGCGCCGAGGGTGCCGGAGGCGGAGGAGCCGATGGCGAGGTTCGGTCGAGGCGGCAGGGGCCGTGGGGATTCGGCTTGGAGCAGAGCGAGGAGGAGGATAAGGGTGTTCATGTGGTCGATTGGACCACAGGAGGGCGGCGTGTGGCAGGGGGTTGGGGGCGGGGAGTGGGTCAGAGGCGGAGGGACTGGGCGATGATGTTGCGTTGGATGTCGTTGGTGCCGGAGAAGAGGACGCCGCCGACGGAATCGCGGAGGTCGCGTTCGATGCCGGCGTCTTCGGAGTAGCCGTAGGCGCCGAGGGTGCGGATGGCGTCGAGGGAGTTTTGGAGGAAGGCTTCGGAGAGGTGGATTTTGGCCATCGAGGCGAGGGCGAGGGCGTCGCGGCCGGCGGCTTTGGTGCGGGCAAAGGCGAGGAGGAAGGGCCGGCAGGATTCGAGGCGGATGGCCATATCGACGAGGCGATGGGAGACGGCCTGGAATTTGGCGATGGGTTGGCCGAATTGTTTGCGGGAGCGGGCGAAGTCGAGGCAGCGGTCGAGCTGACGGCGGAGGGTGCCGAGCATGGGGGCGAGGATGGCGCCCCGTTCCCATTCGAGGGCGAACTGGAAGATACGAGCGCCGCGGCCCTCGCGGCCGAGGAGGGACTCGGCGGGAAGTCGGCAGTTGTTGAGGAGGATTTCGCCCATGGGAGCGGTGCGCATGCCGAGTTTGGGGATGGTGCGGACGACCTGGAAGCCGGGGGTATTGGCGGGGATGAGGAAGGCGGAGATGCCGAGGGGACCGCGGGAGGGGTCGGTCGTGGCGAAGAGGAGGAAGAGGTCAGCGGCGGGGGCGGCGGTGATCCAGGTTTTGCGGCCGTTGAGGATCCAGGAGTCGGCGTCGCGAGTGGCTTGGGTTTGGAGGCTGAAGATGTCGGAGCCGGCGTTGGGTTCGCTGGCGGCGTTGGCGCCGAGGAGTGAGCCGTTGGAGAGGCCGGGGAGCCAGCGTTGGCGTTGGGCGTCGGTGCCGAACTGGGCGATCGGCATGGCGACGGTCCACAGGGAGGCGTTGAGGGCGAAGAGGAGGCCGGTATCGGGGCAGCCGTATCCGAGGCCTTCCATAGCAGCCAGGGTTTCGGGGTAGGAGAGGCCGCGGCCGCCGAATTGGGTGGGGATGCAGAGGCCGGGGAAGAGGCGGGAGCCGCAGGTGAGGTAGCCCTCGCGCCAGAGCTTGCCGGCGCGGTCGTGGTCGCGGGGGTCGAAGGCGAGGTGTTCGCGGGCGAAGGCGAGGGCGTCTTCGTAAGCGAGGCGTTCGGGTTCGGACCAGAGGGCGTCCATGCGAATTCGCTCCGGAGCGACGGAGGCGCTGGGTTCCGAGCTGGGGACGATAGGCCAGGGGCAATTGGGTGTCAATGCGGAGTGAGGGCGTCGGTGCCGGGCGCGGGGGTGAGGTGGTTGTGTCACAGAGGGGAGCGGGGGGCGGTGGTTAGTGAAGCCAGGAGCCGAGGATCAGGCCGAGGGCAAAGAGGAAGGCGAGGATGGCTAGGGCGATGCGGAGGGTGGTTTCGCCCTGGCCAAGGATGGGGTTCGGGGTGTGTTCGTGGGGGAGGAGCAAGGGGGAGGCGCGGGGTGTATCGGCGGGGTCGATCAGGAGGGTGAAGCCGGAGGGCGGGTGGTCGGGGTGGGTGCGTGTGGAGGCGATGTCGGCGTAGAGGCCGGCGGCGGCGAGGCGTTGTTGGGCGGCTTGGGCTTGTTCGAGGGAATCGAAGCGCCCGAGGGCGACCCGAGGTCTGGGCATGTGCGGAGGGTCTGGTGGGGGATTAGGGTAGATGGCTGGATCGTAGCCGGTCGGGTAGGGGGGAACGGAAGGGAATTGGAATCGTGGAGGCGAGGGTGTTGTGGGGTGATTTGCGGGTGCGGCGTTTGCAGGCGGAGCGGATGGACGATCCGGGGCTGGAGGTTGGGGAGCATCGCCGGGCGTTGGCTGGGTTGCGACGGATCAATGCCTGGAGCGGGACGGTGGGGGCGGTTTGGGGGCCGATCCGTGAGGAGTGTCGGAGGCACGGGGGGCGGGCGGTTCGGGTTTTGGATGTGGCGTGCGGGGGAGGGGATGTGGCGATTGGGTTGTGGCGGCAGGCTCGGGTGGAGGGGTGGCGGCTGGAGGTGGTGGGGTGTGATCGGAGTCGGGTGGCGGTGGAGGTGGGGAGGTCGGAAGCGGCGCGGGTTGGGGCGGAGGTGGGATTTGAGGAGCGGGATGTGATCGCCGATGGGGTGCCGGAGAACTACGATGTGGTGATGAGTACGTTGTTTTTGCATCACCTGGGGGAGGAGGAGGCGTGGGGGTTGTTGAGGTCGATGTGGGGATCGGGGGCGGGGTTGGTCGTGGTGGATGATCTGGAGCGGGGCTGGTGGGGTTGGGTGTTGGCGTGGTTGGGCTCGCGGGTGTTGTCGCGGTCGCCGGTGGTGCATGGGGATGCGTTGAAGTCGGTGGAGGGCGCCTGGACGGGGATCGAAGCGGTGGGGCTTGCGCGGTCGGCTGGTTGGCTGGAAGTGGAGCTGAGGCGGCACTGGCCGGCGCGGTATTTGATGGTTGGGCGTCCTCGATGAGCGAGCGGATTTGGGATTGCGTGGTGGTGGGGGCGGGGCCGGCCGGATCGGTGACCGCGCTGGAGCTGGCGCGGCGGGGTTTGGATGTGGTGTTGGTGGAGCGGTCGCGGTTTCCGCGGTCGAAGGTTTGTGGGTGTTGTGTCAATCCGCGCGCGGTGGCGGCGTTGCGGCGGTTGGGGTTGGAGGAGCTGGTGGGGCGTGGGGTGGGGCTGAGAGAGTGGCGGGTGGCGAGCGGCGGGCGGTCCGCGGTGGTGCGGCGGGGGCTAGGGGTGAGCTTATCGCGGGAGGCGCTGGATTTGGGGTTGGTCGAAGCGGCGGTGGGGGCGGGAGTGCGCTTGGAGGAGGGGGTGCGGGCGGTGGTGGCGGGGGGTGATCCGGTACGGGTTGAGCTGGAGGGGGCTGAGGGGAGGCGGGAGGAGAGGGCGAGGCGGGTGGTGGTGGCGACGGGGCTAGTCGAGGCGGGCGGGGGAGTGGGTCGTTGGCACATCCGAGGTGGGTCGAGGATTGGGGCGGGTGCGTGGGTGGAGAACGCTCCGCGTGGGTATGAGCCGGGACGGGTCGAGATGGCGTGCGGCGAGGGAGGGTATGTGGGTGCGGTTGTGCTGGAGGATGGGCGGCTGGATCTGGCGGCGGCGCTGGATCCGGAGGTGGTGCGTCGGGCGGGCGGAGTCGGGCGGGCGGTGGCGGGGATTTTGGAGAAGGCCGGGCTGCCGGAGATTCCGGGAGTGGATCGGTTGGGGTGGCGGGGGACGCCGCGGCTGACGCGACGTGTGGATCGGGTCGCGGAGGGGCGGGTTTATCGGGTCGGCGATGCGGCGGGTTATGTTGAGCCGTTTACGGGAGAGGGGATTGCGTGGGCGATCGAGGGGGCGAGGGTGCTTGCGCCGATTGTGGCGAGGGGGTTGCGGGAACGGGGGTTTGACGCGGAGGGGGCGTGGGAGCGGGCGTATCGGCGTGAGATTGGGTCGCGGCAGGTGATATGCCGGCAGGTGGCGGCGGTGTTGCGGCGCGCGAGGCTGGCGCGGGTGGGGGTGGGGGTGTTGGGACGGATGCCGGTACTGGCGGAGCTGGTGATGGGCCGGTTGCACACGGTGCCTGGGGCCTGAACCGAGGGGGGAGGGAGTGGATGCCGTCGGCGTTGGTGGGATTTGGGACGGCGGTGCCACGGTCGCGGGTCAGTCAGGCCGAGTCGATCCGGGCCGCGGCGGCGATGTGCGCTGAAACGCGTGAACATGAAGAGATGTTGGGGTCGTTGTATCGGCAGACGGGGATCGAAGGGAGGAATGTGGCGTTTACGGCGGCGGAGGTGGATTGGGTGGTGCGGGGTGTGGGGAGGTGCGAGACGCCGTTTATGCCACGGGGAAAGGGGTATGGGGGGCCGACGACGGCGGAGCGGATGGAGCGGTATCGGGAGTATGCGACGCCGCTGGCGTTGGAGGCCTCGGCGGAGGCGTTGCGGGAATCGGGGGTGGAGGCGGGCGGGGTGACGCATCTGGTGACGGTCTCGTGCACGGGGTTTTCGGCGCCTGGGTTTGATGTGGGGTTGATCAAGGGATTGGGGATGAGGGCGACGGTGGAGCGAACGCATGTGGGGTTTATGGGGTGTCATGGGGCGTTGAATGGGCTGCGGGTGGCGCGGGGGTTGGTGGCGGCGGAGCGGCGGGCGGTGGTGTTGGTGTGTGCGGTGGAGTTGTGCAGCATTCACTATCACTATGGTTGGGATCCGCGGCGGATGGTGGGCAATGCGTTGTTTGCCGATGGGGCGGCGGCGGTGGTGGTCCGGGGCGTGAATGGGGTGGATCACGGGGAGTGGCGGCATGTGGCGAGCGGGGCGTGCCTGTTTCCGGAGAGCGAGGCGGCGATGGGATGGGAGGTGGGGGACCGGGGATTTGAGATGACGTTGTCGACGAAGGTGCCGGGGTTGATTGGCCGACACCTGCGGCCGTGGTTGGATGAGTGGCTGGGGCGGGAGGGTTTGGGGGTGGAGGAGGTGGGGTCGTGGGCGGTGCATCCGGGAGGGCCGCGGATCTTGAGCGAGTTGGAGGGGGTTTTGGGTCTGGGACCGGAACGGCTGGCGATCTCGCGGCAGGTGTTGCGGGATCAGGGGAACATGTCGTCGGCGACGGTGTTGTTTATTTTGCGAGAGCTGAGGCGGATCGGGGCCGAGCGGCCGTGCGTGGCGTTGGGGTTTGGGCCGGGGCTAGCGGCGGAGGTGCTGTTGATTCGGTAGAGGGAAGGGAATCGTGGGATCAGGTTGAGCGGCGTTTCCGGCGGGCGGACGGGCGGGGGGGCTTGGGGGTTGATGGCCGCGGTTTGGGAGGGGGGGTGGACTGGGATTCGAGGCGGCGTAGGCGTTCTTCAAGCTCGGCGACGCGGCGGGCGGTGGTGTCGGCGGGATTGGGTGAAGGCGGGGCGGGGAGAGGGCTCGGGAACCAGTTCAGGGGGGAGGAAAAGGGGAGGGGTTGAGGGAAGGAGTCCATGAGGTTTAGCAGAGCGCGGAAATGGCTCTGCCAGAACTCGAAGACGAGGTCGTTCGCGCGGATGATGCTGTGGAGCATGGCGACGGGGAACATGTCGAGCTTGCGGGGGTGGCGTTCGGAGAGGATCTGGGTGAGGATCTGGCGGGTGATGTCGGAGCCGTCGCGGCTGTCGGTGACCTCGATGAGGTGGCCGTCGAGGACAAGCTGCTCGATTTCCTGGAGAGTGACGTAGCGGCCGCGGCTACGGTCGTAAAAGCGGCGGTTGGGGTAGCGGCGGATGCGAATCGGGGGATCGGCGGGCATGGAGGAAGGCTCCAGACGGGGTTGTGCGGATGCATCATAACGGTCTGTCCGGGATTCCGCCATGGTTGGGAATAGCGGGAATTTCAGGGTGAGAAGCGGGTTCGAAAATTTTTTGTGTTTGCAGCATTTTGTTCTTGACGGTGGGGGTAGGGCGCGGGAGAGTCGGATAAGAGGAGCTACGGAGGAAGGAGCCAACGGTAGCGGTTCGGAAGGTCGGGCCAAGGAGTGGGGAGGCCGAGATGTCAGGTGGATCGAGGGGGAGCACCAGCGGAGGGCCGGACCATGTTTGACCAACTGATGGATGAGTATCGGCGGGCGATGGAAGCGACGATGCGTTTGCAGCAGCAGATGCTGGAGGCATGGACGCGGCAATGGGGGCAGATGCCGCAGGCAGGATCGGCAGCGGCGCAGGTGCCGTGGGGGGATCAGTTCCAGGCGTTTCAGAAGCAGTGGTCGGCGGCGGTGCTCGATTTGCTGCGGAAGCATCGGGAGACGCTGGATGCGCAGTATGACGCGGGGCTGCGGACGATCGAGGATGCGTTCCGGTTGGGGGAAGCGCGGGATCTGGAGCAATTGCGGCGGTTGACCGAGACGCTCTGGACGCAGAGTTTCCAGGCGTTGAAGCGGGTGGCAGAGGAACAGATGCGGGAGCTGGAGGCCGCAGGCCGCAAGTGGCTGGAGGCCGTTTCGGGGGTCGCGACGGGTCGAAGCTAAGCGCCGGGCGGGCCGGTGCAGGCGGACGGCAGGATCGAGGGTTAGCGGCAGAGGAAGGAGGGGTTGGTCATGGCGCGAGCGGAGACGTGGATTGTGGCGGGGGTAAGGACGCCGGTGGGAATGATGGGCGGGGCGCTGGCGGGTGTGACCGCGGCGCAGCTTGGAGCGGGATGCGTGCGGGCGTTGGTGGAGCGAACAGGGATACCGGGTTCGCGGGTCGATGAAGTGATCTTTGGGAATGTGGTGGCGGCGGGGTTGGGTCAGAACCCGGCGCGGCAGGCGGCGATTTATGGAGGGTTGCCGGCGTCGGTGGGTGCGACGACGGTGAACAAGGTGTGTGGATCGGGATTGAAGGCGGTGATGTTGGCCGACCAGGCGATCCGGCTCGGGGAGGCGTCGGTGGTGATCGCGGGCGGGATGGAGAGCATGAGCCGTGCGCCGTATCTGTTGACGAAGGCGCGGGAAGGGTATCGGCTCGGGCATGGGGAGCTGATTGACGCATTGATTCATGATGGTCTGTGGGATGTGTATGGCGGCCAGCACATGGGGACGTACGGGGACCGGTGTGCGGCGCGATATCGATTGACGCGGGAGGAGCAGGATGATTTTGCGGTCCGGTCGCACACGCGGGCGCGTCGGGCGATGGAGTTGGGGTATTTCGCCGATGAGATTGTGCCGGTGGAGGTGACGGTCAAGGGGAAGGTGACGGTGGTGCGAGAGGATGAGGGGCCATCGCGGTTTGACGAGGCGAAGCTGCGTGCGCTCAAGCCGGCGTTTGGGGCGGAGGGGACGGTGACGGCGGGGAATGCGTCGAGCATCAATGATGGGGCGGCGGCGGTGGTGGTGGCGTCGGAGGCGGCGTGTGCGGAGCTGAAGCTGAAGCCGAAGGCGCGGGTGGTGGGGGCGGCGACGTTCAGCCAGGAGCCGGAGTGGTTCACGACGGCGCCGGTGGGAGCGATCCGGCGGTTGCTGGAGCGGGTGGGGTGGACGGTGGAGACGACCGATCTGTTTGAGATCAACGAGGCGTTTGCGGCGGTGACGATGGTGGCGGAGCGGGAGCTGTCGATTCCGGGTGATAAGGTGAACGTGTTTGGGGGTGCGGTGGCGTTGGGTCATCCGATTGGCTGCAGTGGGGCGCGGCTGGTGGTGACGCTTCTGAATGCGTTGGAGAAGACGGGCGGGCGGCGTGGGGTGGCGGCGTTGTGCATTGGGGGTGGAGAGGCGGTGGCGCTGGCCGTGGAGCGGGTCTGAGCGTGGACCAGGGGGATGTTGGGATCGCGGGGACGAAGACGGAGGGAGGTTGAGCGATGGCCGACGAGCGTGTGATGCGGAACGGCACCGAGTCGGGCCGCGAGGACGTCTCGAATCCGGTTCTGGCGTTCTGGACCGATTACTTTACGCGGACGGGGGAGCAGTCGAAGGCGTTTTTTGAGGGTCTTCATACGTTGATGGATCCTCAGAAGCTGCAACAGCGGTGGATGGAGCTGATGGCTGAGAGTTTTGAGGATTTTCTGAGGAGTCCGGCGTTTTTGGAGATGATGCGGCAGAACCTGAAGACGGTGACGGACCTGAAGAAGGCGCAGGACAAGGCGTTGGAAGAGATGGCGCGTGCGGTGGGGTTTCCGCTGGCCAGCGACATTCATGGTTTGTTTGAGCGGATGGCGGCGCTTGAGCGGGCGCTGATGGTGCGGTTGGAGGCGGTCGAGGCGCGGGTGGAAGCGTTGGGGGAGAAGCTGGGAGTGGAGGGGGCTGGCGGGTCGGCGGAGGGGGGAGCGAAGCCGAAGCGGGGTCGGGTGAAGAGGTCGGGTCGGCGGTGAGTTTGTTGGGTGTTCGGGTGTGGGAGCGGATAAGGGGTCCGCGAGCGAGGAAGGAGGGTTGCGATGAGCGCAGGGGAGCGGAGCGGGCTGCTGGAAGGGGAGTTGCCGAATTATCGCCTGGACGGGCGGACGGCGTTCGTGACGGGCAGTTCGCGGGGGATCGGGCGTTCGATTGCGTTGGGTCTGGCCTGGGCGGGGGCGGATGTGGCGATCAGTTGCAACACGGGGGGAGCAGCGGCCGAGGAGGTGGTGGAGTTGATTCGGGGGATGGGGCGTAAGGCAGCGTATTACGCGCACAACGTGGCGCTGGAGTCCGAAGTCGAGGCGATGTGTGCGGAGGTGAAGCGGGACTTCGGGGCGATCGACATTCTGGTGAACAATGCGGGGATCACCCGGGACCGGAGCTTCAAGAAACTGACGAAGGAGGCGTGGGACGAGGTGATCAATACGGATCTGACGAGTGTGTTTCTGGTGACGAAGCAATTTATTGATGAGATGGCCGAGCGAGGATGGGGGCGGGTGGTGAATATGAGCAGTGTGGTGGGAGAGATTGGGAATTTTGGGCAGGCGAATTACGCGGCGGCGAAGGCGGGTTTGATTGGTTTGACGAAGACGCTGGCGCGGGAGTATGCGCGGAAGGGGGTGACGGTGAATGCGGTGGCGCCGGGGTTTATTCGGACGCGGATGACGGAGCCGATCCCGGAGAAGGCGTTGGAGCAGGTATTGGGGATGACGCCGGTGGGTCGGTTGGGGGAGCCGGTGGAGGTTGCGGCAGGGGTGGTGTATCTGGTTTCGCCGAGTGCGGGCTTTGTGACGGGGGCGGTGCTGGACATCAACGGGGGCCTTTCGATGTGAGAGGCCTGCCGGGACAGGGCGGCCATTGGGTTGAGGCGAGGCAGGACGCGGGCCGGAGCCTGGTGGCCGCCCGATCTGGCTAAGAGTGAGAGAGGAGGGGCGGGCGATGAACGGGACGATGTGGGAATTGATGCTGGAGCAGCAGAAGGCGGCGATGGATCAGGCGATGACGGCCTGGCGGCGGATGTTGAGTGTGCCGCGGGTGGTCGAGCATGCGCGGAACAACCAGGTTTTGATGACGCCGCATGAGGTGGTGTATGAGGAGGGCCAGCTTCGGTTGCTGAGGTATCGGCGCGAGGATCGGGCCTCCTATGTTGAGCCGATGTTGATCTGTTATGCGCTGGTGAATCGGCCGTACATTCTGGATTTACAGCCTCCGCGGAGCGTGGTTCGGCAGTATTTGACGCGGGGGTTTGAGGTGTATCTGATCGACTGGGGGATTGCGACGGCGGCGGACCGGAGTCTGACCCTCAAGGACTATGTTTGCGATCAGATGAAGAATGTGACCGATTATCTGATCCGGCGGAGCAAGGCGGCGCGGGTGAATTTGCTGGGGTATTGCATGGGGGGGACGATGTCGGCGTTGTTCACGGCGACGTTTCCCGAGCTGGTGAACACGCTGACGCTGATGGCGGCGCCGATCGACTTTTCGACGAAGGAGTCGCTGTTGCAAGTCTGGACCGACGAGAAGTATTTTGATGTCGATGCGTTGGTGGATGCGTTCGGGAACTGCCCGGCGCCGTTTTTGCAGTATGCGTTTCAACTGATGAAACCGGTGCAGAACTATTACGGGAAGTACGCAAGTTTCTATGAGAAAATGCACGATGATCGATTTGTCGAGAATTTTTTTGCGATGGAGAAGTGGACTAACGACAACATCCCGGTGGCGGGGGAGACGTTTCGGGAGTTTGTGAAGTGCTTTTACCAGCGGAATGAGCTGGTGCGTGGGGAGTATCGGTTCGACATGGGGGAGGAGCCGGTGGATTTGAAGCGGATCACATGCCCGCTGCTGCTGCTGGCCGCGAAGGGGGATCATCTGGTGCCGCCGTCGCAGACGCTGGGGATTCTGCCGCATGTTGGATCGAAGGAAACGGAGGTGATGGAGATTGATGCGGGCCATGTGGGGTTGGCGGTCAGCGCCAAGGCGCACAAGGCTTTCTGGCCCCAGGCGACGGCGTGGGTTGCGGAGCGATCGACGGTGGTAGCGGGAGGATCGCGGGAAGCGGTTTTGCGAGGGGGGAGGCGTGGGGGTTGAGGTGTCGGGGGGACCGGCATTCGTGGTCGGATCACGGGGGCGTCCGCATCGACCGAAGGAGTCAGGGCCATGAAGGTACGAGACAAGATTGCGGTGATCACCGGGGCGGCCAGTGGGATCGGGCAGGCGGTGGCCGCGGAGCTGGCCGAGCGTGAGGTGAAGGCGCTCGCGCTGGTTGACCGCAGCGATGCGGTGATCCGGACGGCCGACATGATCAACGATCAGGTGGGGGAGCGGGTGGCGGACGCATTTATCGGAGATGTGACGGACGCCGGGTTCCGACGGCGGGTTTTCGATCAGGTGGAAGCGCGGTACGGGACGCCGCGGATTTGCGTACCAGCGGCAGGGATCACGCGGGACCGGCTGGCGGTGAAGCTGGACAAGGAAACGGGGCGTGCGGACATTTATCCGCTGGAGTTGTTCGAGGAGGTGTTGCAGGTGAATCTGGTGGCGCCGACGTATTGGGCGCTGGAGATGATTGGTCGGATCGCCGAGGAGCGGGCCCGGGCGGGGCTGAAGAAATGGTCGCCGAGCGAGGAGATTCAGGGGACGATCATTTTCATTGGGTCGATCTCGTCGCAGGGGATTCCGGGTCAGGTGGCGTATTCGGCAACCAAGGCGGGGCTGGAGGGGGTGGCGGCGACGCTGGCCAAGGAGGCGATCTACTACGGGGTCCGCGCGGCGGTGATCCATCCGGGGTTCACGGATACGCCGATGGTGCGAGCGCTCGGTGAGAAGTATATCAATGAAAATATTTTGCCGCACACGCAATTGAAGCGGCTGATCCGACCGGAGGAGATTGCCGACGCGATTTACTTTCTGATTTGCAATTCGGCGGTGAGCGGGGAACTGTGGGCGGATGCAGGCTGGCATCCGACGGCCTGAGGTCCAGGTCGAGCGGCGGGAGGGGGGCGGGGCGGGGCGAGAGGGGACTGCGGGACATGGGAGTTGGGGGTGGTGGTCGGGTGAGGGTCGCGGGAGGTCGTGGTGGGGGCGTGGAGGGGTGATTCGGAGGGTGCGGGAGGAGGTGATGGGCAGTCGGGAGGCTGCCGGGAGAGGAGACGATGAAGGAGCTGAGTATGGACCTGGTCCGGGTCACGGAGGCCGCGGCAATCGCGGCGTCGGCGTGGATTGGGACGGGTCAGAAGGAGGAAGCGGATCGGGCGGCGACGGAGGCGATGCGGGACCGTTTGAATCGGATTGATTTCGCGGCGCGGGTGGTGATTGGGGAGGGTCAGAAGGACAAGAGTTACGGGTTGTATTGGGGCGAGGTGGTGGGGGCCCGGCGGGAGGAGGTGTTGCACGGGTCGACGTCGATCTATGAGATCTGCGTCGACCCGATTGAGGGGACGCGGCCGGTGGTCAGTTCGGGGCCGGAGGCGTTGAGCGTCCTGGGGGTGGCGAGTTTTGCAGAAGCGATCTTGCCGTCCCAGACGTTTTATTCGTTGAAGCTGGCGTATGGACCGCGGATTGCGAAGTATTCGGACATTCGGGTTGATGCGCCGTTGTCGGAGATTGTGTGCCAGGCGTCGAAGGCGCTGGGCAAGTCGGTGGATCGGATGGTGGTGTGCATTTTGGACCGACCGCGGCATGCCGAGTATATCCAGCAGTTGCGTCGGCTGGGTGTACGGATCAAATTGATCCAGGACTGCGACCTTTCCGGAGCGGTGGCGACGTGTCTGCCGGATTCGGGGGTGGACTTGTTGTATGGGGTGGGAGGGACGCCGGAGAGTGTGCTGGCGGCGTGTGCGATGAAGTGTCTGGGGGGTAATATTCAGACCCAGTTGGCCGATGACGAAGGTCGGCCGCGGCCGGGGCGGATCTACATGGCCGATGATCTGGTGCGGGGCGACTGCGTATTCGTGGCGACGGGGATCACGAGTGGTTCGTTGCTTCGGGGGATTCGTTTCACGGAACGGGGAGCGGTGACGCACTCGGTGTTCATGCGGTCGCGCTCGGGGACGATTCGCTGGCTGAGGACCGAGCACGGAAACTGACGAGGCTGGATGGAAGTGGGGGCGAGCAGAAGGAGACGCGGGCGGACGGTGGCGGGGCGCGAGACGAGGCGAGGGCGGGTCGGCCGAGGGCAGGCCGACGAGAGGAATTGGGTCGGTCAGAGAGAGGCTTGGGTTGGGCGGATTCGTGCTTGCCGCCTAGGGGTTGGAACGCGCTGAAATCGCATCGAAACGGTGCTTGACAGGGGGGCAGGGCTGACGGAATCTGAGGGGAGAGATGGCAGGCTCGCGTCGGGCTTGGCGTCGGGGTCGTGACGGCCCTGGTGAGAATTGGATCGGCGTTTTTTGATTTCCCGACGCTTGAAGAACGTGGATTTGGGCCGATGTCGCTGGCCGGCGGAGCCTGGGGCGTGTGGGGCCGCCTGGCTGCGTTGTGGCCGGGAGGGATCGCGGGTGGGTTTGCGCGGCGGGTGATGGAGGTTGGGGAGGCGATTCGAGACGGGGATGGTGGGTGTCGGCGGTGGGCGGTCTGAGGGGAACGAGCCGCGGGAGGGATCAACGATGCTGGGCACGAAGGGGAATCCGGCGGGAGGTATGGATGCGTTGAGGGCAGACCGGAGCTGGCATCCGCTCGATCCGCTGTTTCGGCCAGGGGTGGTGGCGGTGGTCGACAGTGGGGGTGATCCCGGGGGGTTGGCCGGGGCGTATTTGCAGAGTTTGGTGTCGCGGCCGTTTGTGGGGGAGGTCTACGCGGTCAGCCCGGCCCCGGCGTTGGTGCGTGGGATGCGGACGTACCGGCGAGTGGGCGAGGTTCCGGAGCCGATTGATCTGGCGATTATCACGGGTCGGGCGACGGCGGTGCCGGAGTTGGTTGGGGAGTGTGTGGACGCCGGTGTGAAGACGGCGGTGATTGCGGCGACCGGGATCTGGGCGGGCAGTCCGGAGGGGCTGGAGCTGGCGCGTTGGATTGAGGTGGAGGTGCGGCAGGGGGGGATGCGGGTGATCGGGCCGAATAGTTTTGGGGTGATGAATCCGTATAGCGGGCTGAATGCGACGCCGTCGGCGATGATGGCGCGGCCGGGAAGCGTGGCATTTTTGAGCCAGAGTGCGGGGATGTGCCAGGCGATCCTGGATTGGAGCCTGCGGGAGCGGGTGGGGCTCAGCGCGCTGGTGTCGGTGGGGTCGATGGTCGATGTGGGCTGGGGGGACCTGATCGACTATTTAGGCTCGGACCCGGAGACGCGGAGCATTGTGATCGACCTGGAAACGTTGGGCGACGCCCGGAGGTTTGCGGAGGCCGCGAGCCGGGTGGCGTTGAGCAAGCCGATCCTGGTGTTGAAGTCGGGGCGGGAGGGGGAGCGTGGTCCGGTGGAGGGTGGTTGGGAGGTGCCGTGGAGTGAGGATGAGGTGTTGGATTGTCTCTTGAGCCGGTGTGGGGTGTTGCGGGTGCATCGGTTGTCGGAGTTGTTTGCGATGGCGGAGGTCTTGGGGAAGCAGGCGTGGCCGCGGGGGCCGCGGTTGGCGATTTTGACGAATGCGGCGGGACCGGGGCGGATCGCGGCGGATGCGTTGCGGGAGGGAGGAGGGGAGCTTGCGCGGTTGTCAGCGGAGACGGTGGCGGCGTTGGATAGCCTGCTGCCGGCGCGATGGAGTCGGACCAATCCGGTGGATGTGTTGGATGACGCGGATCCGGAGCGGGTGGGACGGGCGGCGGAGTTGGTGGCGGCGGATCCCGGGGTGGACGGAGTGCTCGTGATTTTGACGCCGAGCGGGATGGCGGATCCGACGTGCGTGGCGTCGCGGGTTCGGCGGCTGGGGGCGAGTGAAAAGCCGATTCTGGCCAGTTGGATGGGGGGCGTCGGGGTGCTGGCGGGGACGGAGTTGCTCAATCGGGCGGGGATCACGACGTTTTCGCATCCGGACACGGCGGCGCGGGCGTTTTGTTCGATGTGGAGGTCGAGGAGGAATCGGGAGCGGCTGTGCGAAGGGGGGTCTTCCATTGGGTCATGGGATGAGGCCGGAGGGCCGGAGCATGCGCCGGTCGTCCGATCGCTGCGGGTGACGGGGCGGTCGGTGCTGGACGAAGCGGAAGCGCGTGCGTTGCTGGCGGCGTATGGGCTGCCGAGCGTGCCGACCTTTGCGCGGGATCTTGAGGAGGCAGTGCGGCGGGCGGGTGAGTTGGGGTATCCGGTAAGGTTGAAGCCGTTGACGAAGGAGCCGCTTGGAGAGTCGTGGCGGCTGGGGGGTGAGCTGGAGGATGATGAGGCGTTGCGGAGCGCGTATGAGGCGCTCCAGAGGAGGGTTGCGCGGGAGGCCGGGGCAGGGAGTTTTTTGGGGGTGAGCGTCTGGCCGGTGTGGGATCGGCGTGGGGTGGAGCTGGCGGTATCGAGCCACGTGGATCCGGTCTATGGTCCGGTGCTGTCCTTTGGGCTTGGGGGAGGGCTGGGCCGGATCTATGGCGACCGAGCGTTGGGTTTGCCGCCGCTGAGTCTGGCTGAAGCGCGGCGGATGATTGGGGAGACGCGGGTTGGGCGGGCGCTCCTGGAGGGTGTGGGGGTGGGGGCGGTGGATGTGGGGGAGATCGAGCGGTTCCTGGTTCGATTCAGCCGGCTGGTGGAGGAACAGCGGTGGATCCGGCGGATTGAGGTTGACCCGCTGGTCGCGGAAGGGAACCGGCTGATGGCGTTGGGGGTGCGGGTTGAGTCGTGGGATGGGAAGGTGCCGGAGGACGAACGTCCGTCTCCCGTTTTGGGGAGGGGCTGGCCTGAACGGGGTTAAGGGGTTGGCGGAGCGGCTCTAAGCGGCCCCGTGGAGTGAACGGGAAGGAGGAAGGGGTCGGCTGAGCTGGGAGGAGTCAGTCGAGGTACGTGGAGGGAGAGGAGACTGGCCGGGCAAGTTGGGGAATTGGACGTGCGGGGAGGGAGCGGAATCCATGTAGGGGAGGGGTGGATGTCGGCCGGCGGACTCGTTCCGGGTGGAGGGAGCGGTTAGGATGAGCGGTGGATCGGGATCCCGTCGATCGAGGAGCGTAGCGGCCGATGAACGGTGAGATGGTGAGCCGGCTGGTGGGCGTGCTGGTCGTCTGTCTGAGTTGGAGGGCGGCGGTTGGCGAAGAGCCGATCCGGGTGGGGATCATCGGGTGCGACACGTCGCACGCGGTGGCGTTTACCGAGATTTTGCATGATCCGAAGGCGGAGGGGGAACGGGCGGGGTTCCGGGTGGTGGTGGCGTACCCGGGAGGGAGCGAGGACATTGCATCGAGTCGGGAGCGGGTTGGAGGATATGTTCAGACGTTGCGGGAAAAGCACGGGGTGGAGATTGTCGAGTCCATCAAGGAGGTGCTGGCGAAGTGTGACGTGGTGTTGCTAGAGAGTGTGGACGGTCGGCCGCACCGGGCGCAGGCCGAGCCGGTGTTGAGGGCGCGTAAGCCGGTGTTTATAGATAAGCCGGTGGCGGGTTCGCTGGCGGATGCGGTGGCGATCTATGAGCTGGCCGAAGCGACGGGGACGCCGTGTTTTACGAGTTCGGCGTTGCGATTTGAGCCGGGAATTGTCGAGTTACGCGATCGGGTGGGAGAGGTGGTGGGTTGCGACACGTATGGGCCGTGTGAGTTGGAGCCGCACCATCCCGACTTATTCTGGTATGGGGTGCATGGGGTGGAGGCGTTGTACGCGGTGATGGGGATGGGTTGTGAGACGGTGGTGCGGGCGCACACGGAGGGGACGGACGTGGTGGTAGGGACCTGGGGGGATGGGCGGATCGGGACGTTTCGGGGGATCCGGGCGGGGCGGGCGGATTTTGGGGCGACCGTATTTGGGACGAAGGGGATTGGTCGGGCGGAAGGGTTTACGGGCTATGGTCCGTTGGTGTTGGAGATTTGCCGATTTTTCCGGACCGGGCGTGCGCCGGTGAGTGCGGCGGAGACGCTGGAGATGTTTGCGGTGATGGAGGCGGCGGACGAGAGCCGGCGGCGTGGTGGGGTTCCGGTGAAGGTGCGGGACGTGTTGGAGGCGGCGCGGGTCGAGGCGCGACGGTGAGAGAGGCCGGCGGTCCGATAGGTCGCACTACCAGCGGTCAAAGAGGCGCTCGAGGGCGTGGACGGCTTCCTCGAGGCGGTGCCGGTCCTCGGCGTAGAGGTCACCGACCTCGGTAGGGAGGCGGCGGACGGATTCGGCGATTTGGTCGCGGGCGCCTTCCATTTGGATGAGGAGCCGTTCGGCGGCGGGGCGGTTGGGGTGGTGGGGGAGCTGGGCGCGGGCGGCGGCAATGCGTTCGTCCCAAGAGCGGAGCAGGGCTTCGAGGGCGGGGCGTTCGTGGAGGTGGACGCGCTGGGGGTAGCTTGGGTTGATGCGAGGGTCGGTCGTGGTGGGCTGGGAGACGGCCAAGGCGTTGGCTCCGCAGGGACGGTTGAGCAGGATCGAAATGATAAGGATTTTAGTCGAATTGGGGTGGAGGTGTCAGGAGCGAGGCGGCCGGGCGGCGAGTCTGGGAAGGTCCTCGTGGAGGTGAGTGAGGGGGCGGTTGGTGACTTGTCCGAGGGGGTCCAGCTCCATGAGTGCCCAGCCGGGCGAGCGATCCTCGCGTTCGGGGTCGAAGCCTTCGTCGAGGGTGTGAACGACGGAGAAGACGGTTTCGTAGGCGATGAAGCGGGCGAGGCGGGCGATGTCGTGGCGGGAGACGCCGGCGCGGAGCATGTGGTCGAGGGCGCGGGCGGCTTCGGGAGCGGGGGAGTGGGGGGAGTCGCGAGGGTCGTCGCGAAGGTTGTCGATCCAGAGGAGGGAATCGGACCAGGCGTTGATGGATTCGGACCAGAGGTGGTGGAGGAGGGCGTAGCGGGCCAGTTGCGGCCAGTTGTCGCGGAGTTCGCGGCGTGCCCAGGCTTCGGGGTCGGGGCAACCCAAGGATCGAAGGACGGCGATGAGTTGATCGACGCGGGCGCGGTCGTCGGGTTGGAGGGATTCGATCCAGGGGTGGTGCATGGGGGATGGTCCGGGGGAGTCCGGAGAGGGGAGGAATGGCGGATCAGCGTTGAACCGTCGATTGTAAGGATTGAGGGCGGGGAGTCCCAGGGAGGGAGTGGGCGAGCGGCTGAAAGACGCGGACGCGGGCACCGCGGCGGCCGTGGTGGGGGAGGAGGTGGGTGGCGGCCAGTTGGAGGGGAGGCGCGTTGGGGGGTGTGGGGAGGTCGTCGGGGGCGAGCCCCGGGGCGTCGTAGTGGACGAGCCAGAGGGAATGGGGCGGGCGGCGTCGAGCTGGTGGGGCGTAGAGGCTGCGGTTAGCGAGGTAGAGGGCGACGTCGGGATTGGGGTCCTCGATGGGAAAGAGGCGTAGGTCGCGTCGAAGGCAGAGGACGCGGGCATCCGGACCGAATCGAGGCCAGAAGGACTGGGCGAAGTGGCGGGCGGCCTGATCGCGCGGGGTGTGGAAAGGTTGCGCGTAGTTGCGGATCAGGGGGGCAAGACCGATGGTGATCAGGATGAGCCAGGCCAGGCGTGGACGCTGGAGCCTTGAGACAGGGAGGCAGGCGAAAAGGCGGTCGAGGCCGTAACCGAGGATGAAGGCCAGGCAGGGAAGCAGGTGTTGCGAGACGCGGGGATGACCGCCGAGGGGGTAGAGGCGAAGCAAACCGGCGGCGAGGCTGGCCGCAAAGGGTGCGGCCAGGAGGGTGGCGAGAGGGCGGTCGTGGCGAAGAAGAGTCGCGAGGCCGACCAGGGCGAGGCCGAGGCCAGCGAGGGAGGTGAGGCCGGGGTCGCCAAAGGGGAAGGCGAGGAGGCGGCCGGTCGCGAGCTGGAGGAGCCAGTGGCCGAGGTGGTGGGGGTGGAGGGAGGCGGGGAAGCCGTCGTGGAGGTATTCGTTGAGGGGGTCGGCGGTGGCAGCGGCGGCCTGGGGTGATGCGAGGTGCCGAACCAGCAGAGCGCTGAGGGCGAGGATCCCGGACCATTCAAACCAGGCGCGGCGGCTTGAGGGCGGGATCTGGCGGAGGCGGAGGCTGGATGCGGCGGCCATCGCGGCGAGGACCAGGGCGGCGGGGTAGGAGACGAGCATCAGCGGGAGTGAGAGCAGGGCGAGGTGGATCAAGGGAGTGGGTTGAGCCGGGTTGGCGTGCCAGGCCAGGGCGCGATGGAGGATGATGGAGGAGGCCAGCAAGTCGGTCGAGTAGGGTTTGAGTTCGGAGCCGAGCTGGACGGGGTGGTAGGCGACGGTCAGCAGGGCCAGGCCGATGAGGCCGGCCCGCGGGTTGGGGATGTAACGCGTGGCGGACGCGACGACGGCCAGGGCAGCGAGGCTGGCCAGCCAGGGGATGAGACGCAGGGACCAGGTGGAGGGCCCGAGGAGGTTGATCGCCCCTTTTACCGTGGCGAGGAAGCCAATGGGGCAGACCTGGCGGTAGGCGAGGGGTTGGAGGAGGTCGGGGAGGTCGCGTTCGAAGAGGTTGACGGCCAAGAAGGCCTCGTTCCACCAGAGGGGCCAATCCTGGAGGAAGCGGAGAGTTCGGAGCAGGAAGCCGAGGGCCAGAAGGAGGAGGAGAGTGCGTCCGGGGGGTCGGGGAGACGGGAGGGTGGGTCGGAGGTCGATCATCGGAGGCCTGGGGGGCGGGTCGAGCGATCGATGCGAACGACGTCGCCGTTAGTGAGGAGGGGCCTGGCGTGCGGTCCAGCGATCGACGAAGCGGCGGTAGTCGTCGGGGGTGTCGATGCCGACGGAGGGTTCGTCGACGAGGGCGACGGCAATGGGGAGGCGAGCCTGGAGGGCGCGGAGTTGTTCGAGGCGTTCGGCGCGTTCGAGGGGGGAAGGGGGCAGGGAGGCCAGTTGGAGCAGGGCGGAGCGACGGTAGGCGTAGAGGCCGAGGTGGAGCAGGCCGAGGGGGGAATTGGGAGGAGGCCCGTCGCGATGGAAGGGGATCGGCGCGCGGGAGAAGTAGAGAGCGTGGCCGAGGGAGTCGGTGACGACTTTGACGCAAGACGGATCTTGGAAGAGGGAGGGGTCGTGGATGGGGGTTGCGAGGGTTGAGATGGCGGCGTGGGGGTTGTGGAGGAGGGTGTGGATAGCGAGGTCGAGGCTGTGAGGGGAGAGTTCTGGTTCGTCGCCTTGGATGTTGACGATCAGGTCGGCGGAAGGGGAGGCGGCGGCGACTTCGGCGACGCGGTCGGTGCCGGAGGGGTGGTCGGGGCGAGTCAGGAGTGCGGTCCCCCCGAAGTCGTGGACGGCGGCGGCGATGCGTGGGTCGTCAGTGGCGACGAGGAGCCGGGAGATGAGGCGGGCCTGGGAGGCGGCTTCGAAAACGTGTTGGATGAGGGTTTTGCCGGTGGCGCGAAGGAGGGGTTTGCCGGGAAGGCGGGTCGAGGCGAATCGAGCGGGGATGACGCCGAGGATTTCCATAGGAGAGCCGAGACTGATCGTCGGAACTGGCCGATAGAGGGGGAGCCGGGGCCGGCGCCTTGGGCGTCGCGTGTGGGATCGGTGGTCGGCCGCCAGGGCTGGTCACTGTAACGCGGCTGCGGAATGCGGCAAGGCGAGTCCGGGTCTGGGCCGGTGGTCTCGAAGGAGTTGAGGCCGCTGGGGAGAGAGCGGCGCGGTCATCGAACCGCGTCCGCAGGATGGGCTGCGACGAGGAAGGCCTGGGAGCGCTCGGGAGCCGCGAGCCGAGCGAGCGCCTCGCGCGGCTTGGACGGAGCGGCTCCGGGACGGATCGAGCGGGGTGAAGCGGCGGGGTCGGGAGGGGCTAGAAGGCCCGGATCGGGGCGGCGGGGGAGCCGCGGGCTGGTCGAGGCCCGCTGGTCGGCGACGGAGACAGCAATGGGATTGAGTCGATCGATGGGAGGGAGACGGCGGCGTTGCCCAGTGGTGGAGAGCCTGGAGATGCGCGGTCTGATGAGCGCATCGGCTTTGCCGAATGCCAGTTATGACGACTGGATTCGGGCGGCGGCGGCACGGCAGCAGTACGCGGTGGATGGGGCGGGGCTTGCGGCCGCGGTGATTGATACGGGGATTGATTATCGACACCCGGCGCTGGGCGGGAGGTTGGGGCCTGGGGCGGTGGTGGTGGGGGGATATGACCTGGCGATGGAGGATGAGGACCCGCTGGCCGAGACGTGGTCGCACGGGACGATGGTGGCGGGGCTGATTGCGTCGCGGGACCTGAACGGGCGAGGTGGCGTCGCGCCGGGGGCGGGGCTGGTGGCGTTGCGGGTCTTCGGGAATGACAACCGGGGGAGCTTTGAGCGGATCGCCGATGCGTTGCAGTGGGTCGTGGATCGCCACGAGGAGTATGGGATCACGGTGGTGAATCTGTCGATCTCGGACAACCGTAATTATGTGCATGATTTGTGGTCGAAGGACGGAGGGGTCGGGGAGCGGATTGCTGGTCTGGTCGAGGAGCTGGCCAGGCTGCGGATTCCGGTGGTGGCGGCGACGGGCAACGGGTATCGGGGGCAGGAGGGGGTCGGGTTCACGGCGATTTTGCCCGGGACGATTAGTGTGACGGGGACGGAGGGGGACCGGTTGTGGTCTGGGGCGCAGCGGTTGAGTCGGGAGCGGGGAGGGGAGTCGGCGACGGATCTGGGGGCGCCGGCAACGGGGCTGCTGACGACGGTCGAGTCGGCCGGTTACGGCCGGGTCGAGGGGACGAGCTTCGCGGCCCCGCTGGTGACGGGAGCGATTCTGTTGCTTCAGGAGATCTATCGGAGTCGGTTTGGTGTGTTGCCGCGGGTGGAGGAGTTGCTGGACTGGCTGCAGCGAGGAGCGGATCCGATTCGGGATGGGAGCGGGTTGACGATTGGGCGGTTGAACGTGGAGAGGTCGGCGCGTCTGATTCCGGCAACGCCAGGGGCGAAGCCGGGAGAGCCACAAGCGGGGCTGCCGACAGCGGGTCCTGCCGGAGAAGGGGCGGGGGGTAAGGCCGAGGGGGGAGGGGGGACGCCGCGGACGGGCGTCGGGGCTGGCGCGGGAGGTCTGGAGTTGTCGGGCCGGTTTGCGGCGAACCGGGTCGGTGGTCGGGCAAGTGAGCGGCGGTCGCGGCTTGGACTGCGTTGGCGGCTCTCACGGCGGAGGTTGGCCTTGGTTGCGCAGCCGGTGGGACGGAGTGGGTGGATCCGGTTCGCGGAGCCTGCGGTCGAGAGAAGCGGCAGGGGTGCCAGCGGACGGGTGGTGGGATAGACTGAGCCGATCGAGTCGATGAGAAGTGGTTTCTGGAAGGGAGCGAGGCGGACGTGGACGACCGAGGCAAAGGCGCGGCGGTGGTGACGGGCGCTGGCAGCGGGGTGGGTCGGGCGGTTGCGGTGGAGCTGGCGAAGCTGGGGATGCGGGTGGGCTTGATGGGGCGGGATCGAGGGAAGCTGGAGGAGACGGCGGCGCTGATCGGTGGGGAGCCGTCGCGGGTATGGATGGAGGCGGTTGATGTGGGGGACCGGGAGGGGGTCGAGCAGGCGGTGGGTCGGATTGAGGAGGGTTTTGGGACGATTGACGTACTGGTGTGCAACGCGGGGGTAAACGTGCCGAAGCGGGCGCTGGCGGAGCTGGAGCCGGCGGATTGGGATCGGATGCTGCGGACCAACTTGACGGGGGCGTTTTATTTGGTGAGGGCGGTGCTGCCGGGGATGAGGCGGCGGCGATCGGGGTTGGTGGTGCAGATATGTTCAATCTCGGGGAAGCGTGCGAGTGTGTTGGGAGGGGTGGGGTATTCGGCGTCGAAGTTTGGTCAGGCGGCGTTGGGGATTTGCTTGGGGCGGGAGGAGCGGGTGCACGGGATCCGCTCGACGGTGATCTATCCGGGTGAGATCAACACGCCGATTCTGGATCGGCGTCCGGTGGCGGTGCCGGCGGAGCGTCGGGCGGCGATCTTGCAGCCGGAGGATGTGGCGGCGGCGGTGCGGTTTGTGGTGGAGTTGCCGGCGCGAGCGAATGTGCCGGAGCTTGTGATGACGCCGACGGTGGATGAGTGGTTTTGAGTGGAGGCGCTGGCAGGGAGGTCGGAGGAGGGAATTAGACGGAGCCGGAGGGGGAGGGTTCGACGTCGCCGGTGGCGAAGCGGTTGAACTCAAGGTATTGGATGTGGCGGTAGAGTTTGGATTGGCCGTGGACTTCGCGGGGTGGGCCGGAGGCTTCGACCTTGCCGTTGTGGAGGACGACGACGTGGTCGCAGCGGCGGATGGTGGAGAGGCGGTGCGGGAGGAAGATGAGGGTGCGGCCCTTGGCGAGGCGGTCGATGGCGTCGTCGATGAGGTGTTTGATGTCGTCGTCGAGGGTGGTGTCGGGTTCTTCGATGATGACGATGGAGGGGTCGTGGAGGAAGGCGCGTGCCAGGGCGATGCGGTACTGGTCTTCGAGGGTGAGGGTGAAGCCGAGGGGTCCGATGACGGTGTCGTAGCCCTGGGGTAGTTGCTGGATGAAGTGGTGGGCGTGGGCGGCCTTGGCGGCCTCGATGATGCGAGGCAGCCCATAGCTGGGGTCGCCGAGGCCGATGTTGTTGATGACCGAGTCGCTGAAGACGTAGTCGGCCTGGAGGAGGAGGGCGACCTGGGCGCGGAGGGATTCGAAGGTGACTTCGCGGAGGTCGACGCCGTCGATGCGGACGTGGCCGGACTTGGGGTCGATCAGGCGGGGGATGAGGCAGGCGACGGCATGGCGAGCGTCTTCGTCGAGGCTGAGGATGGAGGTGCGAGCGCGGGCGGGGATGGAGAACGAGACCTGGGAGAGGAGGGGTTGGCCGCCGGGGCCGTCGAGGCTGACGTGTTCGAAGGAGATTTGGTCGCGAATGGGCTGGAGGAAGCGGGCGTCGACGGTCATTTGGAGTTCGGGGCGGCGGTCGAGGTAGTCTTCGATGCTGGCGGCGGCGCGGGAGGCGGCTTGGAGAGCGTTGTGGCGTTCGACCCAGCGACGGATGGGCCAGATCAGCGCGGCGAGGGAGGCGGCGAGGATCAGCGCGCCGTGGAGGGAGGTTCGGGAGGAGAGGACGGCGTGGGTGAGCATGGCGGCGATCAGGAGGACGCCGGCGCCGATCATGAGGCGGGTGGCGGGGTGGGCGGGGCCTTCGTCGTCTAGGCGGCGGCGTTCGGCCTGGTGAAAGAGGGTGAGGTGTTCCTCGAAGCGGCGGGTGTCGATGGGTTCCATGCCGAAGACGCGGACGGTGCGGAGCATGGAGAGGTCTTCGTGGAGCTGGAGCAGGTGGATGGCCGAGGCGCGGGCGGCGGTGGTGGCCTGTTGGCGGCGGATCTGGGAGAGTCGATCGATGCCATAGGCGACCAGGACGCCGAGGGAGAGACAGAAGGCGGTCAAGGAGGGGCTGACGGCCAGAGCCAGCAGGAGGAGGCCGGCGGCCAGGACGGGAGAATAGACGCGGTGCAGGAGGTCGACGAGAAGGCCGTCGCGGAGTTCGTTGACGTCGCGGGTGAAGATGTTGAGGACCGGGCCGATGCCTTCGGCGGGGAGGTAGGATTGGCCGAGGCGGTACATTTGCCGGTGGAGCTGGCCCCGGACGCCCTCGGTGGCGGTGGTGACGGCGGCGATCGTCAGGCGGCGGCGAGCGCGTGCGACGACATACCAGGCCAGGAGCACCAGGAGGCCGAGCATGACCAGGGCGACGAGGGCGCTGCGGTTGTCGCGGAGGGGACGGAGCAGGGAGAGGGCGAGGTTCAGGCCGTGGGCAAGGGCGCGATGGATGGGGTTCGGACTATCCAGACCGGAGGGGACGAGGGGGTAGAGGCCGGTATCGGGAAGGAGGGTTGGGGCGGCGGAGGGGGGGGATGAGGGGTCGGGGATGGGGAGCCGGTCGCGGAGCCAGGTGGGGATCGAGGAGGGGGACTCCGGGCCGAGCGGCTGCGGATCGATGCGAGTGATGCCGCGGGTGCTGGCCAGTGCGAGCAGGAGGCTCAGAATCAAGCCGAAGGAGAGGGCGAGGAGGGCTTGGAGCGCGGCGAGGGTGTGGAGGAGGGCCTGGGTCTTGGGGTCGGCCCCAAGGGCCCGGTAGGCGCGGCGAAGGGCATCCCGGTCCATACGAGCACCATTTCCAGCCGGACGCCCGGAGGGCAGCGTGGCCGCGGGGTGAGGAGGGATCGGGCCGGGCTGCCGGGTCCGCTCGGTCAGGCCACGTCGCGGTTTTCGAACAGGAGGAATGCGAAGAGCAAGGCTGCTCCACTATACATTACACAGTAGCCGAGGGCGGGGAGGACGTAGGCGTTCCAGGGGACGACCGCGCCGGTGGAGATGGCCGGGCCGGCGTTGAAGAATTCGAGGGAGGGGAACGCCCAGGAGAAGAGTCGGGCCATGAATTTGACCAGTTCGTTAGCCGGCTGGTCGGGTTGCTGGGTGGCCTCGACGAGGACGGGGGTCAGGTGGCCGATGAAGAAGATGGAGAGGCAGATGACCAGGTTGGCGATCATCGGCATGCGGGTGGAGATGGCAACGCTGATGGCCGCCAGGACGGAGACCTCGAAGAAGGCCAGAACCAGGCCGGGCAGGATCTGAAAGACGTGGGGCCAGCCGCGTTTGAGTTCGTCGATCTGGCCGGCGGCCTCGGCCAGGTCGTAGCCGGCTTTGTAATAGACGCCCCAGGCGAAGACGGCACCCAGGATCAAGAAAAGGGCGAGGACGGCCAGCTCGATGCCGAGGTATTTACCGAAGATGAATTGGCGACGGTTGATCGGTTTGGAGAGCATGGTGACGGCGGTCTTACCCTCGATTTCCTCGGCGACGGTGGAGCTGGCCGTCAGCAGCGCTAGGATCAAACTGAAGAGAAGAATGATCGCCAGACCTGTATCCTTGTACATCTTAATATCTTCGTTGAAGGTGAAGTAGGGGACGAAGATGGAGATGATGAGGATCAGGGTGGCGAGGATGGCCAAGGCCCAGAAGGCGGGTTGGCGGATGGCTTCCTTGGCGGTCGAGAGGGCGATCACAAGGGTTTTCATGGGAGCAAGCGGCCGGTTGGGGGAATCTGGGATTAGGGACGGATGACGAAGCCGGGGGGGATGTCGGCTGGGTCAGGCCCGGGGTCTTCGATGATGTCGGAGATGTAGTGGCCGAGGGCGGATTCGATGGCGATCCGGAAGGGTCGGAGTGAGGCGGGCGGGCCGGCCGCGACGACTTCGACCGATCCAGCCGGGAGGTTCCGGACGTAGCCGCGGATTTCTTTGTGTTGCGAGGCGATCTGGCAGGTGGTTGCCCGGAAGCCGACGCCCTGGACTCGCCCGTAGAAGAGCCAACGTCGCGAGGCCTCGGTCATGGTGGAGGGGGTGCGTTGAAGGTCTTGGAGGCGTTGGGACACGTTGGATCGAACTACTTTAAAAAGGAATAAGAAGTGGAGACAAGGGAGGTATGGAATACGGACGTGGTACGCGGGAGGAGGGTTGAAGGTTCGGTCCGGGTCCTGTTGGCAAGCAAGGGAAGCAGGCGGGTTGTGTGGGAGGAAATGAGCAGACGCCAGGCTTGAGGGTAGGCCTGGCGTCTGGGTGGTTGAGGGCAACTAGTCCGAGACGGGGGGAGATCAGAGACCGCTGAGTTCGACGCGTTCGAGGACAGCGGTCGGGGTGGGCAGGGTGATAAGGGAGGAGCGTCCGGGACCGATGTCGACGGCCGTGAGGGAGGTGACCGGGGCGCCGTCGGAGCGGCCGGCGCGGATGACGAGGGAGTGGGCGGTCAGGGGGAGACGGTTGACGACCCGGTAGGTGACCAGGCCCGGGGCCTTGCGAGCGGGCGTGATGGAGACAAAGGAGCGAGCGACGGCTTGATCGAGGGAGCGGGCCACGTGGCGGCCGTCGAGGACAGCCGGAGAGCCTTGGATGGTGAAGTTGAGGGTTTCGAGGCGGGTCCAGCCGCCGAGGACGCTGTGGTGCCGGACCAGGGCGCGGGCTTGGGTCTGGCCGGTGCGGGTGCCGGGGGCGAGCGTCAGCTCGATCAGGAGCGAGGACGGAAGCGACTGCTCGTCCTGAAGTTCGTCGACGACCTGGACGGGCAGGCCGAGCAGAGTCTGGTCGGACAGTTCGCGGCGGAGGCGAGCGGTTTCGGCGGCGAGGCTAGGTTCGGCGTTGAGGCGGACAAGGATCCGGCCGTCGCGGAAATAGGCCGGGTCGACGAGGGGGTGGTCGCCGGAAGCATCCAGCGCGGCGACAAACCGCGCGGCGACGCTCAGTTCGGCTGGATTGAGTTCCCGATTGGCCTGTTTGGCCAATTGCTGGAAGCTGATGTGGTTGAAGACGTTCCAGGCGACGGCCTGAGCAACGCCGTGGCTGGTGCCGAGGGTGGCCAGGCTGCGGAGAGCCTTTTGGGCACGGGGGTCGGGGGTGTAGTCGGCGACGTCGAGGAGGACGAACTGATCGCGGGGGGTCGGGGTTGGCAAGCCGAAGTTGAGGCAGACCGAGGGGACCGTGAACTCGATGGTCTGGGCGGGGGCGATGGCGATGGAGGGGGGAATGGCGTCGGCGGGGACGGATCGGAAGCCCTCGGCATCGGCGCGGGCGTGGGTCAGGCCGGCGAATCGGCCGGGCTGGTCGGTGGGAAGACCGAGGCCCATGCTCTGGAAGCCCTGCCCGGTGGCGGCGGCGGCGACTAATCCGGGGGGCAGGAGGATCTGGAGGCGTTCGGGGGAATGGTTTGTCAGGGTGAAGTGGACGCGGTCCGGCCCGTGGCCTCGGACGAGGACCTGGATGGAGCCGTCGCGTTGGGCGTCGAGGATGTTGGTGAGGTCGGATTGGGCGTGGGCGGCGGGGCCGATCAGGAGCACGCCCAGGGCCAGGGCGGCCGCGACCCGGGCCGGTCGGGAGCTAGTCGACATTGGGCGTAACCTTTCGCGGAGGGGAAGAGAGAAACGCCGGAGGAAATGCCCGGGACGTCCAGGCCTGGAGGTTCCCGGGGGAGAAGTGGTTCGAGCGGTCGGATTGTCCACGAACCCGCCGGCAGAGGCAAAGGTTGAGCCGGTTGCGTGGCAGACGCGGCCGCCGTCCCGTTTATTCGAACGGGCATCATGGAAAAGATCGGCGGAGACGTGGTCGAATCCTTGAGGGAAACGGCCGGAATGGTGGGAGCGGGGGTCGGGGAGGGATGTCCGGGGCGAGCACAATGGTTTGAGAGCGGGAAATCTTGGGTGGGATGGGGAGGCGAGCGATGGAGCCATGCGGGCGAGTGGTTTTCGTGGTGGGGGGGAGTGGGGGCCTGGGGCGAGCGGTCGCGGCGCGGCTGGGGAGCGGGGGCTGGCGGGTGGGGCTGATGGGTCGGGATCGAGTCCGGTTGGAGGAGGCGCAGGCGGCGTTGGGGGAGGAGGGGGTGGAGGTAGTCGGGAGCGGGATCGGGGACGTCCGGGATGAGGGAGCGGTCCGGCGGGTGGTGGCTGAGCTGGTGGCCGGAACAGGCCGACTGGACGCAGTGATCTATGCGGCTGGAGTCCTGGACGGGGTGGGGCCGCTGGAGGAGGTGGCGGGGAGCACGGGTTGGGCGGACGTGGAGACGAGCCTGCGAGGATTTGCGAATACGGCGTGTGCGGTGGGGGAGTGGTTGCGAGCCGGGCAGGGATCGATCGTGGTGCTGGTTGGGCCGGGATACAATGGGCCGCTGGCCTACGCGGGCTGGTACGCAGCGGGGCAGGCAGGGCTGGTCCGGATGGTGGAGAGTCTGGCGCGGGAGCGGGAATGGACTGAGGTGGGGGTTTATGCGGTGTATCCGGGCGTGACGCTAACACCGTTTATGGAACGGTTGCTCAGCGGGGAGGCGAGGCGATGGCTGCCGCAATTCGGGGAAGCGTTTGCCGAGGGGAAGGAAGTATCTCCGTCGGTGGCCACGGAGATGGTGGCGTGGCTGGTCCGAGAGCGGCCCCGAGTCTTGAGCGGGCGGGTCATCCCCGCGCTCCAGACGCCCGAGATCTTGGAGCGGAGGCTTGAGCTGTATCAGCAGGACCAGGAGAGGGGGACGTTGCGGCTCCGTTGAGCGGCCGCGTTGAGTACGGCGGGGACCGCGAAAGCCCGAGCCGCGGTAGGTTGGGGCACCGTTTCCGGGGCCGGTTGGTGGAAGAGTCTGGGATTCGGGAGTGAAGGTCAGAAAGCGGGATGAGGTGGTCGGATCTCTTAGGGGGGCGCGAGGGAATACGACGAGGTTGCGCGGCCGGGTAGGCAGGACGGACTTCCCAGGGAGAGACCGTTGCAGGGTATGGGGTTTTGATTGACCGTGGCGGAGAGGGAGTTGTAGACTCAAACGCGTTGGAAACGCCTCAGGACGGGGTGTCTGGTGTGGGGCGGGAGGTTGCATGAGTCTGGGCGAGGGTGGCGGCAGCGAGCTGGAATTTGAGACGCTCGAGGGTCGGAACTGGCCTTCGATTACGCAATTTTCGGTGTTTTTGGAGAATCGGGTCGGGCAGTTGCTAGAGCTGGTGCGGTCGTTCCACGGTTCGAAGGTGAAGATTGTGGGATTGTCGATCGCGGACGCGGCGGATTGTTGCATTGTGCGGCTGGTGCTGAGTCATCCGGAGCAGGGTCGGGAGTTACTGGAACTGGCCGAGCTGCCCTTCGCGGAGAACGATCTGGTGGTCGTGGAGCTGCCGCATGGGCCGCAGTCGCTGGTTGAGATTTGCTCGGGGTTGTTGCAGGCGGAGATCAATATTCACTATGCCTATCCACTGATTGTGCATCCGCTGGGGCGGTCGGCGCTGGCGTTGCATGTGGACAATATTGAGGCGGCGTCGGCGACCTTGCGGGATAAGGGCTTTGAGATCTTGTGCGAAGCCGATCTGGGAGGGGCGTGAGCGAAGTCGAAGTGATAGGTGGTGGGGAAGGAAGAGTCGGTCTGGGAGGGGAAGAGTCAGGCGGAGAGGTTGGAGGCAGAGCGGAGGGTTCCGGGCTGGTTGGGGTGGCGGCGGAGGGCGCCGGAGGCGATCAGGCGTTCGGTCCAGGGCAGAGCACGGCGGGATGAGATCCCGACGGCGTGAAAGAGCTGGCGGACCAAGGCCAGGTCGAATGAGGTCGGAAGGAGCGCCAGGCCGGCGGGTCCGTCGAGGACGGCCTGGTGGAGCCATGCCCGGGCCTGGGCGAGGATCTGGTCGTGGTCGAAGGCGAGGTGGTGGATCTGGTCGACGGGGACCCAGGCGGCGAGGGCGGCGTCGTCGCCGGCGTGGGGGTTGACGGGCCATCGGCAGACGGCGGCAAAGGCGACGCTGATGGTGCGGCCGCGAGGGTCGCGGTCGACAGCGGCGAAGGTTCCGATCTGATGGAGGGCGGCGACGCGGCGGATGCCGGTTTCCTCGGCCAGCTCGCGGAGGGCGGCGTCGTGGAGTTCCTCGTCGATATTGACGAAGCCGCCGGGCAAGGCCCAGTCGCCGGCGAAGGGTTCGGATTTACGGCGGATCAGAAGCAGGCGCAGGTGGTGGCCGTCGAAGGCGAAGAGGGCGAGGTCGACGGTCAGGGCTGGCCGCGGGTGGTCGTAGACGTAGCGAGCCGGCATGAGGGGGAGACCCTGGGTCGGGGAGAGCGTGCAGGGGGAGGAATGAGGAGTGAACGGCATACTATTATGGCTGAGGAGTTGCAGAACGGGCGGAGTGGGACGGGGAGGGATGGGTGGTGGATTGCGGGGCATGGCACCAGGGGGTACCGGACTGGCCAGGCGCGGAGCGGGATCCGCGCGATGGCGGGGATCGGGCGTTGGCGAGCCGGCTGGGGGAGTGGGACGGGGCGATTGACGAGGCGGGGGTCTGGCCGGAGGAGGCGTGGAGGGAGGTTGTTGAGGCGGGGGTGCCGCGGTGGGTGTTGCCGAAAGATGTGGGAGGGGAGGGGTGTGACCGCGCTGAGTTGGTGCGGCGGTATGGTCGTCTGGCGGAGGGGAGTTTGACGGTTGCGTTTATCGTGTCGCAGCAGGATGCGGCGGTCAGGCGGATGGTTCCGCATCGGGAGCGGGCTTCGATCGCGGAGCGGCTGCGGGAAGTGGGGTCGGGCGGGGCGGTGGCGACGGTGGGGATTTCGCAGTTGACGACGTCGCGGCGAGCGGGGGAGGCGGCATTGAGGGCGACCCCGCGGCCGGGAGGGGGTTATCGGTTGGATGGGGTGATGCCGTGGGTAACGGGTGCGGAGCGGGCGCGTTGGATTGTGGCTGGGGCGGTGACGCCGGAGGGGAAGCAGGTTTTGGTGTGCGTCGGGACGAATCGGCCCGGAGTGTGGGTGGGACCGGCGTATCGGCTGGCGGCGTTGCAGGGTTCGTGTACGTCGGAGGTGCGGTGTGACGGGGTGGAGGTGGATGAAGCCGATTGGCTGAGCGGTCCGGCGGAGGATGTGGTGGGGGTGCCGGGGATGGCGGGGACGGGGGGTTTGGAGACGTCAGCGCTGGCGTTGGGTCAGGCGCGAGCGGCGCTGGTGAAGCTAGAGGAGGAACTGAGGGAGCGTCAGGAAGAGCCGGAGGCGTTTCAGAGGTTGTGCGTGCAGTGGGAGATGATCGCAGGTCGGCTGGTGCGGGCGGCGGCGGGCGAGGAGACGGGGTGGACGGGGGGCGAGTTGCGGCGGCGAGCGAACGCGCTCGTTTTGGGAGCGACGCAGGCGGCACTGACGGCGCGGAAGGGTTCGGGGTTTTTGCGGTCGGACCCGGCGCAGCGGTGGGCGCGGCAGGCGTTGTTTTTTCTGGTCTGGTCGTGCCCGCGGCCGGTAGCGGAGGCGGCGATGCGGGATCTGGCGGGATTATGCGAGGGGTGAGCCGGGCCGGTGGGGGGTGATGGGGGCGAGGTTCTTGACAAGGCGGGCGGTGGCTTTAAGATGTTTTGATCGGATTTGGGGATGTAGCTCAATTGGTTAGAGCACCGGCCTGTCACGCCGGAGGTTGCGGGTTCGAGCCCCGTCATCCTCGCTTTAGGGGGTTGTGAGCCGCTCGAGAGTCGGCGGGGGAGAGGGGTCTGGCGATGGGGCCAGGAGCGTCTCTTGAGGGGAGCGGCCGAAAGACGTAATCTTTTGGCTCGGCTGTGGGGCTGAACGAGTGGGGCTTGAGCGCATGGGAGGGAAGCGGCCATCCATGTACGTACCGACGAAGTTGTTCTTTACCAAGGGAGTGGGGGTGCACCGCGAGAAGCTGACGAGCTTCGAGATGGCGCTGCGGAACGCGAATATCGCCTGTTACAACCTGGTGCGGGTTTCGAGCATCTATCCGCCGAGGTGCAAGATCATCGGGATCAAGGAGGGGTTGAAGGAGTTGCAGCCGGGTCAGATTGTGCATGTGGTGATGAGTGAGAGTGCGACGGCGGAGCCGAATCGGCTGATTGCGGCCAGCGTGGGGGTGGCGATTCCGAAGGATCCGAACACGTTTGGATATTTGTCGGAACATCATTCGTATGGGGAGACGGAGAAGAAGGCAGGGGATTATGCGGAGGATCTGGCGGCAGAGATGCTGGCGACGGTCCTGGGGGTGGAGTTCAACCCGGACAGCGCGTGGGATGAAAAGCGTGAGCAGTGGAAGATTGCGGATGTGATCACGCATACGCGTGAGGTGACGCAGTCGGCGGTGGGGAACAAGGATGGGCTTTGGACGACGGTGATTGCCGCGGCGGTGTTGTTGCCATGACGCGACCGGAGCGGCGGCCGGCGGAGTCGAAGCGAGCGCGGGATCGGGCCGAGGGAGCGGACCGAAAGCGTGGATCGCGGCAACGGTTTCTGGAGACGATCAGCCGGCAGCGGATTGCGCCGCCGGGCGTGACGGGGACGGAGCGGGCGGCGGATCTGATCGATGGGGCGTTTTTGAGTTACAACGGCGGCCGGCTGCGGGAGCTGTGCCAGGTCTACACGCGACGGATGCTGGAGCCGGGCTGCACGGTGGGGCTGGCGGTGAGCGGGGCGTTGACGCCGGCGGGGTTGGGGATGAGTTGTCTGATCCCGCTGATCCGGGCCGGGTTTGTGGACTGGATCGTTTCGACGGGAGCGAACTTATATCACGACACGCATTATGCGCTGAATCTGCCGTTGCACCAGAGCGGGCCGGGGCTGGATGACTACAAGTTGCGTGAACATGATATCATAAGGATTTATGATATTGTGTTTGATTATTCGACGCTCCTGGACACGGATGCGTTTTACCGGCAGTTGATTCAGGACGAGGTCTTTGCGCGGCCGATGGGGACGGCCGAGTTTCATTATCTGGTGGGGAAGTATCTGCATGGGAGGTCGAGGGCGTTGGGGGGGACGCCGGAGAACAGCTTGCTGGCGGCGGCGTATGAATGCGGGGTTCCGATCTACACGTCGAGTCCAGGGGACAGCTCGATTGGGATGAATCTGGCGGCGCAGGCGTTGGCAGGGGGCCGGCTGGAGATTGATCCGCTACGGGATGTGAATGAGACGGCGGCGATTGTGTATGCGGCCAAGCGGGGGGGCGGAACGTCGGGGGTGTTGATTCTGGGGGGGGGCAGTCCCAAGAATTTTATTCTGCAGACCGAGCCGCAGATTCAGGAGGTGTTGGGGCTGGAGGAGAGTGGTCACGATTATTTTTTGCAGGTGACTGATGCGCGGCCGGATACGGGTGGGTTGTCGGGGGCGACGGCGCACGAGGCGATGACCTGGGGGAAGGTCGATCCGGACAAGCTGCCGGATTCGGTGACGTGTTATACGGATAGTACGATTGCGTTGCCATTGATCACGGCGTATGCGTTGGCGCGGCGGGAACCGCGGCCGCTCAAACGGTTGTTTGATCGGTTGCCGGAGCTGTACGAGGGGCTGCGCGCGGCGTATCTGAGGCGGGAGAGGTTGAAGGGGGTGCGTCGGGGGATGGCGTCGCGGGTGAAGAAGGGTGGCAAGGCGGGTACGCATGGTGGACGGTCGGACGCGGGTGCTACGGGTCGGGCGAAGCGGTGAGGACCTCGCCGACGCGGCGGCGATTGGCGAGGCGGCGGAGGTCTTGCGGCGGGGGGGTCTGGTTGCGTTTCCGACCGAGACGGTCTATGGGCTTGGGGCGGATGCGACGAACCCCAGCGCGGTGCGCGAGATTTTCGAGGCGAAGGGTCGGCCGGCGACGAATCCGCTGATTGTGCATGGAGCGGACGAGGCCGCGGTGAGGTGGGCGGTGGCGGAGTGGCCGGAGTGGGCGGGGCGGCTGGCGGCGCAATTCTGGCCGGGGCCGTTGACGCTGGTCTTGCCACGGTCGGAACGGGTTGCGGAGGAGGTGACGGCGGGGTTGGGGACGGTGGGGGTGCGGGTACCGGATCATCGGGTGGCGTTGGCGCTGTTGCGGACCCTGGGGCGGCCGATCGCGGCGCCGAGTGCGAACCGATCGACGGGGGTTTCGCCGACGGCGGCGGAGCACGTGCTGGCGGATCTGGAGGGGCGGGTGGATCTGGTGCTGGATGCGGGGCGGACGGCGGTGGGGATCGAGTCGACGGTGGTGGATGTGACGGGGAGGTTGCCGAGGATCTTGCGTCCGGGGGTGATTGGGGCGGATTGGATTGGGGAAGTTTTGGGGGTGGAGGTGGAGGTCGTGGAGGCTCGGCGGGGAGGCGTGGGGGATGAGGGGCCAATGACCAGTCCGGGACAGATGGAGGTGCATTATGCGCCGAGGGCGGAGGTGAGGCTGATTGATCCGGAGGCGGTGGGGGCAGAGGCGGAGGTGGAGGGGTCGCGAGCGGCGTTGCTGGTGGTGGGGAGGCCGATGGAGGTAGGGGGGAGAGGGTATGGGGAGGTGGTGTGCTGGCGCGATCCGGTCGTCGCAGCGCGGGAGTTGTACGCGACGTTGCGGGAGTGGGACGAGCGAGGTGTGGAGCGAGTCGATGTGGTGCTTCCGGAGCTGGGCGATGAACGGTGGCGGGCGGTGCGGGACCGGCTGTGGCGGGCGTCCCGGCGGGTGAGCGGTTCGGGTTTGGGGGGCGGGGGCGGTCGTTGCGGTGATGCGGGCGCGAGGTGAGGCGGGTAGGGCTGATGGCGGGGGGCGGTCGCGCTGGGATGTGGGGACGTGCGGGGGTGAGGCGGCGGAAAGAGGGGTGTTGAGGCTGCGGAGAGCGGTTAGTCAAAGAGACGGGGTTGGTCGAACGGGGGCAGGGACGGCTCGGGTTCGGGCTGGGGGAGGCCGAGGTGGGTGTAGGCAGCAGGGGTTGCCTTGCGTCCGCGGGGGGTGCGGACGATCAGTTCGCGGCGAAGGAGGTAGGGTTCCACTTCTTCCTCGATGGTGTCGACGGCGATTTGGAGGGTCGCCGAGAGGGCGTCGATACCGGTGGGTCCGCCTTTGAAGAGGCGGATGAGGGTGTCGAGGTAGCGGCGGTCTTGTTTGTCGAGGCCTTCGGTGTCGATTTCTTGCATGTCGAGGGCGTCGGCGGCGATGGTCTGGGAGATGTGTCCATTGGCGCGGGCGAGGGCGAAGTCGCGGACCCAGCGGAGACGGGAGTTGGCCAGGCGGGGAGTGCCACGGCTGCGTCGGGCGAGTTCGCGGGCGGCGGCGGGGTCGATGGTGACGCGAAGTTTGGCGGCATTGGTGGTGATGATGCGGGCGAGGTCGTCGACGTCGTAGAACTCGAGGTGTTCGTGCATGTGGAAGCGGTCGCGGAGTGGTCCCGAGAGCATGCCGCTGCGGGTGGTGGCGCCGATGATGGTGAAGCGTTTGAGGGGGAGGTTGATGGTGCGGGCAGCGAGGCCCTCACCGAGGACGATATCCACGCGGAAGTCTTCCATGACCGGGTAGAGGAATTCTTCGACGGTGCGAGGGAGGCGGTGGATTTCGTCGATGAAGAGGATAGAGCCTTCGGCGGCGTTGGTGAGGAAGGGGAGGATGTCGGCTTTTTTGTCGAGTGCGGCGCCGGAGGTGATGGCCAGGTCGACGCCGAGTTCGTTGTGGAGAACGGTGGCGAAGGTGGTTTTGCCGAGGCCGGGGGGGCCATCGAAGAGGATGTGGGGCAAGGGTTCGCCGCGGAGGCGAGCGGCGTGGAGGGCGACGGAGAGGCGTTCGGCGACCGCGCGTTGGCCGATGATTTCGGCGAGGGATTGGGGGCGCAGCTTGTCGTCGGGATGATCGGCAGTCGGAGGTAGTGGCGCTGAGGTTGAGGGCTGGGCGACGGGAGAGGCAGGAGTGCGAAGAGTTGGTTGGCGGGTCATGACCGGGTGATCCGTTGGGTTCTGGAGGGGCGGAGGAGCGCGGGGGTCGGCGAAGAATTAGCGGGGATGCCGGTCCTGCTCGTAGATGGCATCGATCATGTCGGCGACATTCTTGAACTTGCGGCGTCCGGCGAGGACGCGGTCGATGAGTTGGCGGGCCTGACTTTCGGTGTGACCGACGGAGAGGAGAGCGGCGAAGGTGTCGCGGATGACGTCGGGTTCGGCCTGGGGCGGCTCGCCGTTGGAGGCGGGGGAATCGGCGGTGGGGTCGGTGGCGACGATGAGGGCGAATTTGCCGACTTTGCGGCGCAGTTTGGCGACGATGCGTTCGGCGGTGGCCTCGCCGATGCCGGGATAGGTGGCCAGAGTCTTGAGGTCCTGGTCCTGGATGGTGCGCGCGATTTCGCGAACCGGGCGGATCATGGCCCGGAGGGCTTTGCGGACGCCGAGGCCGTCGACGGAGCAGAAGAGTTCGAAGAACTCGCGGTCGATGGGGGAGAGGAAGCCGATCAGGCGGGGCCACATCCGCCCGGACATCTGGTTGCCTTCGATGTCGAGAAGGGTATGGAGCGTGATGGGCTGACCGAGTTGATGTTGGAGTTGGCGACGGGCGTTTTCGGGGATGAGGACGACGAGCTCGACAGGGTCGATCTGAAGAATGAGGGCATCTTCGTGGACGGTGCGGAGAATGCCGCGGATCTGGGAGATCATGGGGAGGCTTTCGACCCCGGTCGACAAAACGCAAAAAACGACTGGGATTATGACTCAGGGCTGGGGGGCGAGCAAGGCGAGCAGGTAGCGTGTGGCGGAGGCGAGGGGATTGAGTTGGAGGCGTAGGGCAGAGGTATCGGAGCGCAGGGGTTGCGCGAGGAAGGGGAGACGATGCCGATGGTGTGAGCCGCGTCGGGCGTGAGGGCGCAGCGGCGAGCCAGAGGGCTGAGCTGAGCGTCAGGGCGTTGGGTGAATTGGACCAGGCTGGGCGTTGATCAGAGAGGCGGCACCGCCGAAGCGATTGAGTGCTGGCAGGCGCTGGAGGGCTAGTCGGCGAAGGCGTAGCGGAGGATGCACCAGAGGGCTTGGGTGCCGTCGCGGAGGGGGCGGATTTTCTTGCCCTCGGAGAAGTCGCGGCCGTCGTAGGAGACGGGGATTTCGTAGATGCGGCACTTGCGTTCGGGGTTGCGGCCGGGGATGGCGGGCATGCGGAAGCGGGCGACCTTGGCGGTGACTTCAGGTTCGAAGCCGAAGCGGTTGCTTTTGAGGGTGATGCCCTGGATGACTTCGCGGCGGAAGACTTTGTAGCAGACCTCCATGTCGGTGAGGTTGAGGTTGGTGAACATGTTGGACAGGAGGGTGAGACCCTTGTTGGCGACGGAGTGCCAGAAGTTGAGGACGCGGTGTTTTTCGCCGATGAAGCGGGAGCCGAAGACGACGTCGGCCTTGCCTTCGATGATGGGCTGGATCAGTTCGGGGTATTCGGCGGGGTCGTATTCGAGGTCGGCGTCCTGAACGATGACGATGTCGCCGGTGGCGTGCTTGAAGCCGGTGCGGAGGGCGGCGCCTTTGCCCTGGTTGACGTCGTGGAAGATGATGGTCAGTTCGGGCCGGGAGTGGACCCAGTCTCGGAGGAGTTCGCGGGTGCCGTCGGTGGAGCAGTCGTCGACGAGGATGATCTGCATGGGGATGGGGACGGCCTGAACGCGGCGGAGGATTTCGGGAAGGAAGCGGAGTTCGTTGTAGACGGGGATGACGACGGAGAGGACGAGGTTGTCCGGGATGCGGTAGATGCCGAGGCGATGGGCGAGTGGCTCGCCAATGAGTTGGATCAGGCGATCGGTGGCCTGGCGATGGGCAAGGATTGGGTCGTCGAGATGGGAGCGGGCCGCTGGCGTTGTGGTGGGTTCAGGTGCTTCCATAGGTCAGTCGAGACTCCGAGTCCGTGGTAGTAAGGTCGATCCGAGCGCGGACAGCCGCGGAATGGAGAAGCATCACTTTAGCGGCGCGGAGATCGGGAATACAGACGAGGCGAGCGGCGATGGGAGCTTCGTGTTGAAGGCGGAATGGAGAGAGCGCGCGAGGAGCGGAGAGTGGAGAGGCGAACGGATACGAACTCATGCGCGATCTTTTGAGAAAAACTGCGAACGAGTACCTTTTCCCTCTTCCCTATCGTGATATATTCCGGTAAGAACGTAATAGGTTATCGACGCGCTGGCGTCGGTCCTGAGAGGTTCCCGTCCCTGAGGGTTGGAGACGATGGCCAAGAAAGCCGCACCCAAGAAAGCCGTACCGAAGAAGGCCACACCGAAGAAGGCCGCGCCGAAGAAGGCTGCTCCTAAGAAGAGCAGCGTGAAGAAGGCCGCGCCGAAGAAGACCGCCGTGAAGAAGGCGGCACCGAAGAAGACCGTTGCCAAGAAGACATCGTGAGGCTGAGCTTGGGCCCAGCGGGGACTTGAGGCACGCCCCCTGGAGCGCTCCAGGGGGCGTGTTGGTTTAGGGGGTGAAGGGTTGGTGGAGGCGTCGGGAGTCAGAGACGGTTCGAGGATCGCCGGAGCGAGGCAGACTGTCGTGACGAAGGCGGCGTCGAAGAGGGTCGTTGCCTTGGGGACTTCGTGAAGCTGAGCTGAGGCCGAGCGGAGAGTGGAGGAACGCCCCCTGGAGCGCTCCAGGGGGCGTGTTGGTTTTGGAGGGGAGGAAGGTTCGGAGGATGGGTTGAGGCAAGAGGTGGTTGAAGGGATCAGGCGTCGGGGGGAGGGGGTTCGTCGAAAAGCGGGGCGCAGTCGACGAGGCGGGCGGAGTGGCCGTCGTGGACGGCCATTTTGGCGCCGGCCCAGAGGCTGGAGCCGGCGAAGCGGCCGTCTTTGGTGAGGCAATAGAAGCGAACGTCGAAATTGGGGCGGCCCTTGGGGTCTTGGAGTCGTTTGAGGTGGTTGGTGGCGACGATGCGTCGGCAGGCTTCGAGGGTGGCGTCCTGGGGGTGTTTGCCCTGGCGGAGCGCTTCGATGATGGTGTGGGAGGAGAGGTTGAGGAGGTTGGCTTCGCCGCGGCCGGTCGAGCCGGCGGAGCCGAGTTGGTTGTCGAGCCAGAGACCGGCGCCGAGGATGGGGGAGTCGCCGACGCGTCCGGGGATTTTGAAGAAGAGTCCGGAGGTCGTGGTGGTGCAGCCGAGGTCGCCGTGGGAGTCCAGGGCGGAGCAGTGGATGGTGCCATGCTCGCGGATGTAGTTAGGACCGAAGAAGGCTTTGATGAAGGGGGGGAGTTGGTCGGGAGGGGGAGGGATGCGGTCGTCGTTTCGGCTCTGGGTTTCTTTCCAGTAGAGCCAGATTTGGCGGGCCTCGTCGGTGAGGAGGTTGGTGTCGGGGAAGCCGTGCATTTTGGCGAATCGGTAGGCGCCGTCGCCGACGAGGAGGCAATGGTCGGTGCGTTGCATGACGAGGCGGGCGACGGCGGCGGGGTGGAGGATGTTGCGGAGGGCGGCGACGGCGCCGCCGGAGTGGGTGGGGCCGTGCATGACGGCGGCGTCGAGTTCGACGACGCCGTCTTCGTTGGGGATGCCGCCGAGACCGACGGTGTGGTCGGAGGGGTCGGCCTCGACAATGGCGACGCCGGCGATGGCGGCGTCGAGTGGATCGGCGCCGTTCTGAAGCTGACGCATGGCTTCCTCGACGCAGCGTAGGCCGTTGGCGCTGGCGATGACGATGGGCTGGCCGGGGCCGGGGGGACGGCGTGGTGCGGCGCCTAGGAGAACCGAGGCCGAGGCGGTGGCAGCGAGGAACTGGCGGCGATGGATCGAGGGGGGCATGGGGTCAGGCTCCGGTGGGTCCGGGAGGGAGTTGCTGGGGACGAGGATAGCGGGGTCCGCGGGCAGGCTCCACGAGGCAGTGGAGCTGGCTGTTGGACTTCGCAGCCAGGGCGGGCTGGGCTATGATCGGCTCGCGGTGGGGCAGGTGGCGACAGAGCGCAGATGGGAAAGGGCCTGGCATGGACGTGGGCATGGCGCGAGTGCTTGGGGTGGGGGTTGTGGCGTGTGGGCTGGTGATTGGGCTCAATGGCTGCGCGGGGGGGATCGGGACGACGGCATCGAGCTTTCTATTGAGGGTTCGGGAGAGCAACGACCCGAATGTGCGGCACGCGGCGTATGCGCGACTGGCGGATCCGAACTGTTACGACGATGAGGGGCAGAAGGCGGAGGCGGCGCGGGAGCTGGCGGCGCGGTTGGTGGCCCGTAAGGAGCCGCTGGTGACGCGGGCGGTCATTTGCCGGACGCTGGGGGAACTGAGGCGACCGGAGGGACGCGAGGCGCTGCGTAAGGCGTGCGACGAGGCTGAGCCGTTGATTCGGGCGGCGGCGTGTCGGGCCTTAGGGAAGATTGGCGATCCGTCGGACGCGTTGGTGTTGGCGCGGGTGATGGCCGCGGATAGCGACAGCGATACGCGGATTGCGGCGATTGAGGCGTTGGGGTCGATGCCGATCGAGGACGTTCGGATTCTCGAAGTGTTGGTGGACGGGATGGAGAATCCGGATCCTGGGATACGGTTGGCGTCGTATCAGTCGTTGCAGCGGTTGATCGGGAAGGATCTGGGACCCGAGGCGGGGCCGTGGCGGGAGCTGGTGGGGGCGAAGGCGGCCGAGCGTGGGGCGAGTCCGGAGGAGCTGAGAAGAGCGGTTGGAGAATCCGCGCCGAACGGCTCAGGGGGATGAGCAGCGGGGAGGGGGCTTGCCGGTGGGGCGAGAATGGGAGCGACGGCCGCGCGGCGCGCTCCTGAGCGGGGAAGGTGCGGGGGGATGAAGCTGTGAGATTGGGATGGGTGGTCCGCCAAGTGGCGGTGGGTTGATGGACAGCCACACGCTGGAGCTGATCGAGTTTTCCAAAGTGCGCGCGCTGGTGGCGCGGTATGCGGTGTCGGCGTTGGGGCGATGGGCGGCGGGGCTGATTGAGCCGCAGACGGATCTGGGGTGGGTTCGGGCCGAGCAGGCGTTGACGACGGAGATGGTCGAGGCGCTGCGGTCGGGGCTGGGTCCGCCGCTGGGGGGGTTGGCGGATGTGCGTCCGGAGGTAAGGCGGGCGGCGATCGGTGGAGTGCTGGAGGCGGAGGAACTGGCGGAGTTGGCGGTTGTCTTGCGTAGCTTGGGAGATGTGCGGCGGTGGTTGGATCGGGTTGGGGAGCAGTTTCCGCGGCTGGGTGGCTTGGCCGGGGAGATCTGGGAGTATACGGGGCTGGTGCAGGCGATCGAGGGTTGTCTGGATGCGCGGGGCCAGGTTCTGGATTCGGCGAGTCGGCGGCTGATGGAGATTCGCCGAGAGATTGTGCGGATCGAGTCGCGGATCCAGGAGACGCTGCGGCAGATGCTGCGATCGCCGGAGGTTCGGCGGATCTTGCGGTATGCGAATTTCACGATGGTCGGGCATCACTATGTGTTGCCGGTCGCGCGGGAGTTTCGCGGAGAGATGGCTGGCTCGGTGCACCGGACGAGCGCCAGCCAGGAGACGGTCTATGTGGAGCCGCAGGCGATCGCCGATCAATCGGCGCAGCTTGTTTACCAGAGGTCGCGCGAGCAGAAGGAGGTCCGGCGGATTTTGCGGTGGCTGAGCGCGCAGGTGGGTCAGGAAGCGACGGGGTTGTTGGCGAGTCTGGAGGCAGTTGGTCGGTTGGATCTGATTCAGGCGCGGGCGAGGTGGAGTGTGGATTATGGGATGAGTGAGCCGGAGGTCGGGGTGGGGGGCGGGCTCGTGCTGCGAGAGGCACGGCATCCGCTGCTCGAAGAACTGTTTCGAGCGCGGGCGGGGCGGGCCGCGGAAGGAGGAGATTTGGGCGAAACCAAGGAGCGGGGTGAGGTGGTGCCGATCGACGTCCGGTTGGGGGAACCAGTGTCGATGCTGATCGTGACGGGGCCGAATACGGGCGGGAAGACGGTCGCGTTGAAGACGATTGGATTGTTGGCGGCGATGGCTCAGTCGGGCTTGCACGTGCCGGCGCGGGCGGGGTCGCGGCTACCGATCTTCGATGACGTGATGGCGGACATTGGGGACGAGCAGTCGATCGAGCAGTCGTTGTCGACGTTTTCGGCGCATGTGAAGCGGATGGTGGAGATCTTGGGTCGGGCGACGGCGCGGTCTCTGGTGTTGATCGATGAGCTAGGGGCGGGGACCGATCCGGTGGAGGGGGCGGCATTGGGTCGGTCGCTGCTCGATGAGCTGGATTCGATTGGGTGTCTGGCGGTGGTGACGACGCACCTGGGCGATCTGAAGTCGTATGCGTTTCACAACCCGCGGGCGGAGAATGCGGCGGTCGAGTTTGATCTGGAGAGTTTGCGGCCGTTGTACCGGTTGAGGCAGGGGGATGTGGGTCAGTCGAACGCGCTGGCGATTGCGCGGCGGCTGGCGTTGCCGGAGCACGTGGTGGACCGGGCGGTGAGGTACATGGAGCGGTCGCGGGGTCCGGAAATGGCGGAGTGGGATGTCGTGCAGCGGTTGAGGCGGGAGGCCGAAGCGGCGCGCGAGGCGGCGGTCGCCGAGGAAGCCGAGGCGCGGCGGGTGCGCGAGGCGCTGGCCCAGAAGCTGGCGGATTTGCATGAGCAGGCGGAGCACGAGGCGCGGATGGCCGAGGCACGGCAGCATCTGGAGCCTGGGGATCGGGTGGTGGTGCCTCGGTTTGGTTATGACCGGCCTGGGCGGGTGGTGAAGGTTGATCTCCGGCGGCGGATGGTGTTGGTGGCCATCGGGGCCATGCAGTGGGAAGTGGGCTTGGACGAGCTGATTCCGCAGCGGCCGCGTGGGCCTGGGATGGGTGAGCCGGCCGGGCGGTCGCGGCGGCCGGAGTGATGGCGGAGTGGGGAGGCTGTGAGGCTCGGGGCTGAGGTTTGAGGGTCGGCTTGGGCGGCCGCGGCTCTGGGGAAGTCGGGGTGGAACGACGCAGTGATTCGCCGGGGGTGGCTGATGCGTGTTGAGGGCGAGGGGGCGGCGGGTTGGCGGTGGTTGCCGTACGTGGCGCCGATGGGGGTGTTTGGGGTGTTGACGGCGCTCGAGGGGCAGATAGCGCCGACGACGACGGAGTCGGGTCGGCAGCTTTATCCTTGGATTTACGCGGCCAAGATTGGGGTGGTGGGGGTGGTGGCGTGGATGTGTCGTGGAACGTGGCGTGATCTGGCCTGGCCGGAGAAGCCGGCGGCGGTGGTGTGGGGGGTGGTGCTGGGGGTCTTGGTGGGAGTGTTCTGGGTTGGGCTGGATCCGTATTATCCGCGGTTTGCGTGGTTGGGGGAGCGGTCGGCGTACGATCCGACGGGGCTGGGGGTGGTCGAGCGAGGGGTCTTTCTTGTGGTGCGCGGCTTGGGGCTGGTGGTGGTGGTGCCGTTGATCGAGGAGCTGTTTTGGCGGTCGTTTTTGATCCGATGGCTGATCAAGCCGGAATTTTGGGAGGTGCCGATCGGGCGGGTGACGCTGGGGGCGGCGGCGGGGACGTCGGCGTTGTTTGCGCTGGGCCATCCGGAATGGCTGCCGGCGCTGATCACGGGGCTGCTGTGGGCGTGGTTGCTGGCGTGGACGCGGAGTGTCCTGGTGTGCGTGGTGAGCCACGCGGCGGCGAATGCGACGTTGGGAGCGATCGTATTGGGAACGGGGCGGTGGGAGTTTTTGTGAAGGGGGACGAGGTCAGGGCGACGCGGAGGAGGTGGGTTTGAGGGGGCGTGCCGGGACGCCGACGACGGTGGTGCCGGGGGGAACGAACTGGTTGCGGGTGACGACGGCGCCGGCGCCGACGGTGGCACCGGAGCCGATTTGGGTTGGTGCGATCAGGACCGAGCCGGCGCCAATGAAGGCCTCGGCCTCGATGAGGGTGCGGGATTTGGCGACGCCGTCGAAGTTGGCGATGACGGCGCCGGCGCCGAAGTTGGCGGCGGGACCGACGTGGGCATCGCCGATGTAGGCGAGGTGTCGGGCGCGGGCGTAGGGTTCGAGGTGGCTGCGGCTGACCTCGACGAAGGCGCCGAGTTCGACGTCGTCGGCGAGGGTGGTGCCATCGCGGATGTGGGTGAAGGGACCGATGCGGCAGCGTTGGCCGATGCGGGCGGTGCCGGAGATGACGGTGAAGGGCCAGATGATGGTGTCGCGGCCGATCTGAGCGCGGCCGTCGATGTAGGTATTGCGGGGATCGACGATGGTGACGCCGGCGGTCATGAGCTGGTTTTGGATGCGGGATTGCATGAGGGCGTTGGCCTGGGCGAGGTGGAGTCGGGTGTTGACGCCGAGGATGTCTTCGGGAGGGAGGCAGGGGATGGCGAGGACCTTGCGGCCGAGCGATTGAAGGAGGGCGGGGGCGTCGGTGAGGTAGTATTCGCCTTGGGCGTTGTTGGTTTGGAGCTGGTCGAGGGCGTCCCAGAGGCCGGGGAGGTCGAAGACGTAGCAGCTTGGGTTAACTTCGCGGATGGCGGCTTCTTCGGGGGTGCAGTCGCGTTGTTCGACGATGCGGAGGAAGCGGCCAGCGGAGTCGCGGAGGATGCGGCCGAAGCCGGTTGGGTCGTCGACGAGTGCGGTGCCGAGGAGGCAGGCGGCGTGTTCGTCGTGTTGGCGTTTGAGCAATTCGGCGAGGGGTTCGGGGCGAAGCAGGGGTTCGTCGCCGACGAGGACTAGGGCGGGACCGTGGTAGTCGCGGAGCAGGGGTTTGCAGGCTTTGACGGCGTCGCCGGTGCCGAGTTGAGCGGATTGTTCGGCGAAATGGATGTCTGGCTCGGGGGCGAGCAGAGAGCGGACCTGATCGGCGCCATGTCCGACGACGACGAGGATGGATCGGCATCCAGCCTGGCGAGCGGCCTCGACGACGTAGGAGATCATGGGGCGGCCGCAGACTTCGTGGAGGACTTTGGCGGTGTCGGAGAGCATGCGTTTGCCGTGGCCGGCGGCGAGGATGATGGCGATCGGAGCCTGCATCGGACCGGTCTGCTCCTTGCGTGGAATCGAAGCTGGTGGAGAGATCTTACGGGGGGTCTGCGCGGCGGGTCAAAGGGAGAGGCGTGGCTTGAAGGCGTAGGGGGGGATCTGTCAGACTGAGCCGTCCTGGACCCGAAAATTGAGGCTTGGGAGGTGTTGGGGAGTTGCCATGGCGTTGACGCGAGCGGACGTTGCCAAGGTTGCGTACCTGGCGCGGCTCCGGCTAGAGCCGGAAGAACTGGAGCGATTCACGGGGCAGTTGAACGCCATTGTCGAGTTTGTGGCGCAGCTCCAGGAGCTGGACACGACGGGCGTGGAGCCGCTCGCGCATGGGATTGAGGTGAGGAATGTGTTTCGGGAGGACGAGCGGGAGCCGGCGCTCGATCGGGAGGAGGCTTTGGCCAATGCGCCGCGGCGTAATGACGAGGCGTTTTTGGTGCCGGTGGTTCTGGAGTGAAGCGAACGGGGAACGAGGCGAGGGACAAGAGCGATGATCGATCCGACGCGGGCGACGGCATCGTCGTTGCTAGCCGAGCAGGAAGCGGGGCGTGTGACTGCGGAGGAGATCTGCCGGGCGTATCTGGAACGGATCGAGAGGCTTGATGGACAGGTGAAGGCCTTTTTGCGCGTGGATGCGGATGCGGCGTTGGCGGCGGCGCGGGCGGTGGATCGACGGCGACGGGCCGGGGAACGGGTGGGGGCGTTGGCAGGAATACCGGTCGCGATCAAGGACAATCTGTGCACGCGTGGGGAGCTGACGACGTGTGGGAGCCGGATGCTGGCGAATTACCGGCCGCCGTTTGAGGCGACGGTGATTGGCAAGCTCCGGGCGGCGGACGCGATTTTGATCGGGAAGACGAATCTGGACGAGTTTGCGATGGGTTCGTCGACGGAGAATAGCGCTTTCGGGGCGAGTCGTAATCCGTGGGATCTGGAGCGGACGCCGGGGGGTTCGTCGGGGGGTTCAGCGGCGGCGGTAGCGGCGGATCTGGCGCCGTTGGCGGTGGGATCGGACACGGGAGGTTCGATTCGCCAGCCGGCGGCGCTGTGTGGGATCGTGGGTTTGAAGCCGACCTATGGGCGGGTGAGTCGGTACGGGTTGGTGGCGTTTGCCAGCTCGCTGGATCAGATTGGGCCGTTTGGGCACGACGTGCGGGACACGGCGCTGTTACTGGGGGTGATTGCGGGGCGGGACGCGGCGGACGCGACGAGCGTGGACGAGCCGGTGCCGGACTACCTTGCGCGATTGGACGAGGCGCCGGAGGGGCTTCGGCTGGGTCTGGTGCGGGAGTTTTTTGGAGAGGGGCTGGATGCAGAGGTGGAAGCGGCGGTGCGGGAGGCGGTCCGGGTGTATGAGTCGGCAGGGGCGGTCGTCAAGGACGTGTCGCTCCCGCACTCGCGGTATGGGATTCCGGCGTACTACATCGTAGCGCCGGCAGAATGTTCCAGCAATCTGGCCCGATATGACGGGACGATCTTCGGCCACCGGGCGGAGAACTACGAGCCGCGGACGGCCGAAGAGGAGTCGATACCGCCGCTGATCCGGATGATGATGGCCAGCCGGTCGGAGGGATTTGGGTCGGAGGTGAAGCGGCGGATCATGTTGGGGACGTTTGCGTTGTCAGCGGGTTATGCGGATCAGTATTACAACCAGGCGCTCAAGGTCCGTCGGCTGATTCGTAATGATTTTGACGCGGCGTTTCGCGAGGTTGATGTATTGGTGGGGCCGACGTCGCCGACGCCGGCGTTTCGGTTTGGCGAGAAGGCTTCGGATCCGCTGGCGATGTATCTGTCGGACATTTATACGGTGACGACGAACCTGGCCGGGATTGCGGGGATCAGCATCCCGTGCGGGCTGACGCGGGCCCAGTTGCCGATCGGGTTGCAGCTCTTGGCGCCGGCGTTTGCCGAGGAGCGGTTGCTGAGGACGGCGCGGGTGTTTGAGCGGGCGACCGACTGGCATCAGCGCCGGCCGAACCTCGCGTCGTGAAGCCATCGGAGCGACGCGCTGTTCGCGGCCGTGGGTCTGGAGCGCGGGGGAAATTGGGCGCGAGCGGCGGATCGGGAGCGGCCGGCAAGGATGGGATCGCGGAGGGTTGAGGGGTCAGGGCCGAGATGGTCGGGCGGGTGGGGGTGGTTCGGGTGGGGGTTCAAAACGGGGAAACCGGGCAAGCGGAGTGGGTGGCTGAGAGGTTGCCGGGAGAACGCGATCGGCGGCGGTCCGTATGAATGGTTGGCGCAGGCGGGTCGTCGGGATGCTGGAGTCCAGGCCGGCGGGAGGCTTGTTGGAGGGGGTGTGACGAGTTCGAGCGGTTGGGTGGAGCCAGGGGAGCGATTGTCGGCGGTCAGGCAGCGGATGTAGACTCGCGTCGTGCTGTGTTCGCGGATGGGCGGAGGGTGGGCGGCGTCAGTCGATTTGAATGATGAAGGGGATCGCGGGAGGCGGGTGGTTGGAGGGAGGGCTGGTGTAGGCGATCGAAGAGGGGTGTCAGGAGCGGGGGAGGCAGTCGTCGAGGGCGTTGGCAGGTCGGACCGGGGTTGGGCGGTCAAGCGGGTGGGATTGTGATCGGCGTCTGGGAACAGGTGAGGTTCGGCAAGCGATGGATTATACGTTGATTATTGGTCTGGAGATTCATGTGCAGCTCCAGACGGAGAGCAAGATGTTTTCGGCGTCAGGGACCGATTTTGGGTTGCCGCCGAACACGCAGACGGACCCGGTGTCGTTGGGGCTGCCGGGAACGCTGCCGGTGATGAATCGCAGAGCGTTTGAGTTGGCGTTGAAGACGGCGGTGGCGTTGAACGCGGAGATCGCGCCGTTCACGAAGTGGGACCGGAAGAATTACTACTATCCGGACTTGCCGAAGAATTATCAGATCAGCCAGTACGACTTGCCGTTCAGCCGAGGGGGTTGGCTCGAGGTACCGCCGCGCAAGGATGGGACGGGGGGCGGGAGGTGTCGGCTAGTCCGGGTGCACTTGGAGGAAGACACGGGGAAGTTGATTCACGGCAACGGGGGCTGGTCGGAGGTGGACCTGAACCGGGCGGGGATTCCGCTTTTGGAGATTGTGACCGAGCCGGACTTGCGGTCGGCGCAGGATGCGCGGGCTTGTCTGGAGGAGCTGCGGTTGACGCTGCGGTATCTAGGGGTTTCGGATTGCGAGATGCAGGAAGGGTCGCTGAGGTGCGATGCGAATGTGAACATTCACATTGAGCGGGAAGGCAAAACGATCGCGACGCCGATTGTCGAGATCAAGAATTTGAACAGTTTTCGATCGGTTGAGCGAGCGATCGAGTATGAGGGGCAACGGCAATATCGGGCCTGGCTGGCTGATGGGCTGACGATCAAGGACGCGCCGAAGCAGACGCGTGGGTGGGACGATGAGGAAGGAGTGACGAAGCCGCAACGAGAGAAGGAGACGGCGGCCGACTATCGGTACTTCCCAGAGCCGGACCTGGTGCCGGTGGTGGTGGACGCGGCGTGGTTGGAGCGGGTGAGGGGGTCGATTGGGGAGTTGCCGCGGGCGCGTCGGGAGCGGTTTGAGCGGGAGCATCAGCTCTCGGCGTACGATGCCGGTGTCCTGGTCGAGCAGGGCAAGGAGGTGGCGGATTATTATGAGGCGGTCGGTGAGGCGTTGCTGGCGCGGGATGGGTCGGCGCCGGGCGAGGTGCGTAAGCTGGCGGCGAACTGGGTGACGCAAGACGTATTGCGGATTGCCAAGGAACGTAAGCTTGAGATCGGACAGTTTCCGGTCGCCGCGGAGGTGCTGGCGGAGCTATTGCACCGGGTGCGAACCCGGCAGGTGAACACGAACCAGGGGAGGGAGATTCTGAGCAAGCTGGTGGAGGGAGAGGGGACGCTGGAGGCGATCATTGCGGCGGGCGGGTATGGGATGGTGACGGACCGGGGGGCGTTGGCGAAGACGATCGAGGAGATTTTGGCGGCCAACCCGAAGGCGCTGGAGGATCTGAAGAACGGCAAGAAGAAGCCGGAAGCGGTGAAGGGTTGGCTGCGTGGTCAGGTGATGAAGGCGACGGGAGGGAAAGCGGACGCGGTGCTGGTGGGCGAATTGCTGGAAGCGCGGTTGGCGAGTGAGCCCGGCGGTTCGGGATGAAGGAGGGGGGGGCGATGTGGACGCGGCGGGAATTTGTGGGGACGGTGGTGGGCGGTGCGGCGGTGTTGGCCGGGAGCGGTGGTCGGAGCGAAGTGAACACGGCGTCGGGCCGGCGGTGGCGTAAGGCGTTCATGCTGGGGCAGGTTGAGGGGGATCTTCGGCCGGCGTTCGAGGCGTTGCGGGAGGCGGGTTTTGAGGGTGTGGAGTTGATCAGCCCAAATCGGCTGGAGCGGGGGAGTGTGCTTCGAGCGCGGGATGAGACGGGGCTGGAGATCCACGGGGTATCGGGAGCGCTGCATTGGGCCAAGCCGCTTTCGGATCCGGATCCGGCGGTGGTGACTCAAGGGGTTGAGGCGATTTTGCAGGAGGTGGAGGATTGCCGGGCGTATGGGGGGACGACGGTGCTGGTGGTGCCGGGGGTGGTGACGCCGCGGGTCAGTCATCGGCAGGTTGAGGAGCGGTCGAGGCGGGTGATCCGCGAGTCGTTGGTGGATCAAGCGGCCGCAGCGGGGGTGATTCTGGCGATTGAGGAGGTCTGGAATCGGTTTCTTTTGAGTGCGCCGGAGTTTGCGGCCTATATCGACTCGTTTGAGAGTCCGTGGGTGCGGGCGTATTTCGACGTGGGAAACGTGGTCGAGTATGGCTATCCCCAGGAGTGGATTCGCGAGTTGGGGCCGCGGATCGTCAAGGTGCATGTGAAGGAGTATGGGAAGGCGAAGCGGTTTGATTATCGGCTGGGGGAGGGTGAGGTGGATTGGAAGGAAGTGCGTCAGGCGCTGAGGGATGTGGGGTACGAGGGCTGGATCACGGCGGAGGTGCCGGCCCGGACGTTGGAGGAGTACCGGGACCTGGCGCGGCGGATGGATGAGCTGCTTGGATGGTGACGACACGGCGGGAGTGGCTAGTCGGGGCGATGGGGGCGCGGGCGATGTGGGCGGCCGGGAGGCGGCTCCGGGCCGGCCAGGAGCGATGGATCGAGACAGTGATGGGGCCTTGCCGGGCCGACGAGCTGGGTTTGGTGTTGCCGCATGAACATGTGCTCGTTGATTTTATTGGGGCGGAACAGGCAAGCCCGGATCGCTATGATCGCGGCGAGGTGGTCCGGGTGGTGGTGCCCTATTTGCGGCAGGCTCGTGAGCGGGGCGTGGGGACGCTCTTTGAGTGCACGCCGGCGTATCTGGGGCGTGACCCGGTGTTGCTGAGGCGGCTGGCCGAGGCAAGCGGTCTGAAGCTGGTGACCAACACGGGTTATTACGCGGCCAACGGCGGCAAGCACCTGCCGGCGCACGCGCATACGGAGGGGGCGGACGCGTTGGCGCGGCGTTGGATTGGCGAGGCACGGGAGGGGATTGGGGAAACGGGGATCCGGCCTGGGTTTATCAAAATCGGAGTGGATGCGGGGCCGCTGGACGCGATGGGGCGTAAGTTGATCGAGGCGGCGGCGCGGACGCATCGGGCGACTGGATTGACGATTGCGGCCCATACGGGGGATGGGCGGGCCGCGATGGAGCAGTTGGACATCCTGGCGGCGGAGGGGATCGCGGCGTCGGCCTGGATCTGGGTCCATGCGCAGGTGGAGGCGGACGGCCGGCTGCACCGCGAGGCGGCGGAGCGAGGCGCCTGGGTTGAGTTCGACGGCTTGGGCCCTGGGACCGTCGCGGACCATGTGGCGCTAGTCGACTCGCTGCGAAGGGCGGGACACCTAGAACGCGTTCTGGTGTCGCATGATGGGGGCTGGTATCACGTCGGCGAGCCGGAGGGGGGCCCGTTTCGCGGTTATGAGACTCTGGTGGATGCGTTTGTGCCGGCGTTGCGCGCGGCCGGGTGGACAGAGGGTGAGGTCGAGCAGTTGACCCGACGGAATCCGGCGGCGGCGTTCACCCTGGGGATTCGGCGTGTCGATCGTCGGCGTTGAGCGCGCGTGGACGAGTTGAGCGCGCGTGGACGATCGATGGCGCGGTGCCTACAAACCGGGATGTGGGAGAGCCGGTGGGCGGCGATCGGGTGGCGTTTGTGATGGCGAAGGCGACGGCGCTAGCCTGGATTTTGCCCGATCAACTGGCAGCCGATGCGCTGGCGGTCACGGCAGCGGAGCGGGCAGCGGAACGGGTCCGAGTCGTTCTGATCGAGAGCCGGGCGGCGTTGCGCCGGCTGCCGTACCACAAGAAGAGGCAGGTGCTGATCTTGAGTGCGGGTCGGCACTACGCTGAGGAGCTGGTTCGGCGTGGCTATGAGGTGGAAGTGGTGGCGGCGGACGACACGCCGACAGGGCTGCGGGCGGCGGTCAGGCGGCATCGGGCCACGAGTGTGCATGGGATGGCGGCGACGGAGTACGCGGTTCGGCGCTGGCAGGCCGAGCGAGCGAGCCAGGATCTGGGCGTACCGGTGGAGACTCTGCCGAACACGATGTTTCTGGTGGAGCGGTATCCGCCGTTTCCGAAGGCGCGGGCGGGCCAGCGGGTGGTTTTGGAGCATTTCTATCGGGCGATGCGGCGGCGCTTCCGGCTGCTGATGGAGCCCGACGGAACGCCGACCGGGGGGACTTGGAATTATGACGCGGAGAATCGGCGCCCGCTGCCGGAGGGGTCAGAGCCGCCGCCGGTTCGCCGATTTGAGCCGGATCGACTCACCCGAGCGGTGATGCGTGAGGTGGAGGCGGCCGGGCATGGGGTGGGGAGCACGGAGGGTTTTGATCTGGCGGTCACGCGGGAGGAGGCGGCGGAGGCGTTTGGAGATTTTCTGGCGAATCGGCTACCGCAGTTCGGGCCGTACGAGGATGCGATGAGTGCGCAGCATGGGGTGTTGTGGCACTCGATGCTTTCGCCGCAGATGAATCTGGGGTTGCTGGAGCCGCTGGCGATGTGCGAGGCGGCGGAGGCGGAATATCGAGCCGGGCGGGCGCCATTGAACTCGGTCGAGGGATTTATTCGTCAGATCGTCGGCTGGCGGGAGTTTATTTACTGGCAGTATCACCGTCAGATGCCGGGGCTGAGGCGGGCCAATGCCTGGGAGGCAGAGCGACCGATGCCGGCGCTCTTTTGGAACGGGGCGACGGAGATGCGGTGTCTGGCGACGGTGGTTCGGAGATTAATCGAGACGGGATATACGCACCACATCGAGCGGCTGATGCTGGTCTGCAACTTTTGCCTGATGGCGGGGGTGAATCCGGCGGAGGTCGCCGACTGGTTTCTGACGTTTTACGTGGACTCGCACGACTGGGTGGTGTTGCCGAACGTGATTGGGATGGGGTTGAACGCGGACGGGGGGATCACGGCGACGAAGCCGTACATCGCCTCGGCCGCGTATGTGAACCGGATGAGTGATTTTTGTAAGGGGTGTCGCTTCGACCCGAAGGTCCGGAGCGGGGATGGGGCGTGCCCGTTCAACACGCTGTACTGGAATTTCTTGTTGACGCACGAGGAGCGGTTGCGAGCTAGTCCGCGGCTGGGGCCGAATGTGCTTGGGCTGAGGCATGTGGGGGCCGAGGAACGCGCGTCGATCCGGCGCGAGGCAGCGGCATTTCTCGACGCGTTGGAGCCGTATGAAACCGGGGAAGGAGAAGGGAGCAGCGAGAGGAAGTGAGTCAGGAGGGTGGCGAGGGGACAGGCCGGGTCGGGGCGAGAGAGTCGTAGGCGCGGGGCGGAGGAGGTGAGCTGGGGTGATTCGGGAGGCGGGCGCGTGAGTGGGCCGGGCTGGGATGAGTCGGGGTGGCGTTCGGGGAGGGTAACTGGGGTCGAGGGGGATGAGGTTCAGGCCTCGTCGGCGAGGTCGAAGTGGGCGAGCAGGTGGTCGCGGAGGGCGGTCATGGGCAGGACCGGGGAGGTGGGTTCGGGGCCGGTGGCGAGCAAGAGGGGGCCGTCGTCGGGCGTGGAGGCAGGGAGGCCGTGGCTGCCGCGGACGAGGCTGGGGTCGAGGGGGATGAGGTCGAAGAGGGTTCGGAAACCGAGTTTTTTCTGGATCAGGCGGCGGGCAGCGTGAAGGCGGGGGAATCGGCGCTTGGGGTCGAAGAACAATTCGCAGGGGTCGTAGCCAGGTTTGCGGTGGATGTCGACGGTGCGGGCGTAGTCGGGGGCGGAGCGGTCGTCGAGCCAGAAGGGGTAGGCGAACCAGGCGTCGGGTCGGCTGAGGGCGACGATCTGGCCGCTACGGGGGTGGTCGAGGTCGAGGGTCTGGCGTTCGGGTCCGGAGAGGAGGTGGGCGATCCCGTCGAGCTCGGCGAGGTGGTCGCGGACGCGGGGGATGTCCTGCGCGCGTTGGACGTAGACGTGGGCGACTTGATGGTCGCAGACGGCGAAGGCGCGGCTGTTGAAGGGATCGAAGACTTCGCCGAAGGGTCCGGGGCGTACGGCGAGCCAGCCGGCGGAGCAGAGGGAGCGGTTGATCAGGACGGGTTGAGAGACGTCGACGTGGCCGTACTCGCTGAGGACCCAGACCGAAGAGCCGGCTGCGCCAGCGGCGTCGAGCAGGGGTTCGCAGGCGTTGTCGAGTTCGCCGACGAGGCGAGGGAGATTGCAGCCGGAGGGGCCGAAGCGCTGGGGGTCGTAGTCGAGGTGGGGGAGGTAGACGAGGGTGAGGTCGGGGTGGTGGGTGGCGATCAGTTGAGCGGCGGCCTGGGCGATCCAAGCGGTGGAGGGCAGGCCGGCGTTCGGTCCCCAGAAGGCGGGAAAGGGGAAGGGTCCGAGGGCGCGTTCGAGCTGGTCGGTGAGCCCGGCGGGGGTGCCGTGGATGGCGAAGGCTTTATTGCCGTCGGCGGCGTAGAAGGGTTTGGGGGTGAGGCTGAGGTCGACGTCGGCGCCCTGGTTGAACCACCAGAAGAGCTTGGCGATCGAGAGCGAGCGGCCGCGATGGGCGGCGCGGCGGTGGGCGGTTGCGTAGAGGGGTTCGGCCTGAAGCAGGGCATTGGCCTGTTGCCAGAAGCGAACCTCCCCGGTCTCGCGGAAAAACCAGCCGTTGCCGACGATGCCGTGGACCGAGGCGGTGACGCCGGTGAGCAGGGTCGCCTGGGCGGTGCAGGTAACGGCGGGAACGACGTCGTGCAGGGGCCGGACCCAGCCGCGGTCGGCCAGGGCGCGGAGACGTGGAGCGTAGGCGAGCAGGCGTGGGGTCAGGCCGACGGCGTTGATCAGAACCAGTGGTTGCACGGTTTGGAGGGAGGAGAGGTCGAGGAGGGATACAGGGTGTGGATAATGGGATCATATGGAGAGGAGACGCTCAAGGAGGGACAGGGGCGATGGACACAAAGGCGGGACCGAACTGGCCGGCGTATAGCTACGTGCCGGGTGGACCGTGGCCGCACCCGGTGGCGTCGCCGGCGGGGCATTCGTACGGCCGGGTCTGGCCGCCGACACGACCGATCGACCCGGACCGATGGAGGGAATCGGCCGAATACGCCGAAGGGATTGCTTTGTTCAATGCGGGATATTACTGGGAGGCGCATGAGGTTTGGGAGCGGCTTTGGAATGCGGAGGGTCGGCGGGGCGCGGTCGCGGAATTGCTCAAGGCGCTAATTAAGCTGGCGGCGGCGGGGGTGAAAGCGCGTGAAGGCCGGGTGGGCGGGGTGGTGACGCACTTGACGCGGGCGGCGAGCGGTTTGAGGGCGGTCGAGGTGGAGGCTGGGCCGCGGCTGCTGGGGCTTGAACTGGGGCGGTTGCGGCGATGGGTGGAGGAACTGGCCAGTCATCCGCCCCTGTGCGAGGCGCCGCGGGAGGCGGCGGTCGTACGGGTATTTGCCGAGCCGCTGAGGCCGGAGTGATGGGAAGCGCGGTTAGCGAGAGGCGACGGCGGTTTCGACAGCGCGGGAGGGGCGATTTGCTGGAGTCGGGGAGGGGCTGGCAGGCTTGGTGGAGCCGAGGCGACGCCTCCAGGCGGCGGCGAGCACCAAAGACATGACCAGCAGGGTGGTGAAGATGACGACGCCTTGTCCGCCGCCCTCGGTAAAGCCGTAGCTGTGGAGACCGACGCCGAGGACGAAGTTGACGCCGTACCAGGCCATCAAGACAGAGCCGAAGCAGAAGACGGAGGCAGCGATCAGGCCGAAGGTGCTGACCCAGCCGGCGAATCGGCCATGGAGTGGCACGAGGTAGACGAGCAAGGTGATCAAGGCCCAGACTTCCTTGGGGTCCCAGCCCCAGAAGCGGCCCCAGGAGACGTCGGCCCAGACGCCGCCCAGGATCGTTCCAGCGGCGACAAGCAGGACGCCGACCTGCATAGCGCGATAGAGGAAGTTGGAGAGGGGCTTGACCTTGGCGACGGTGTGCTGGATGGCGGCGCCGCGGGGGTCGAGGGATTTGGGCTGAGCGGCACGTTCGAGGATCTGGGCGACCGAGGGGCGTTTGCGAGCCCGGCTGCTGGGCGGAGCGGTGAGGGAATCGGCCTCGGCGTCGAGAGGGGCGGAGTCGTCCGCTTGGGCGGCGGCCAGGGATTCGTTGAGGACGCGGCGGCTTCCGGACCCGATCAGGCCGAGGGCGGCCAGGCCGAGGCCGGAGATGCCGACCAGAGCGGCGGGGAACCAGAGGGGCAGTTCCTCGGAAGGCCACCAGGAGGGTGCAACGCGGTCGTAGTAGAGCGCCGCGGCGGTGATGCCAGAAGCGGCGACGAGTACGCCGGTGAGAACGGCGGCCTGAGGTCGGCGGTTGGAGAACTCGCCGAGTACGGCCCAGAGGCCGGCGGCCGACAAGAGCACGCCCAGGCCGGAGAGGATATATCCCAGCGCGCCTTGGTCGAGGCTAGGCCAGCGGCCCAAACCCCCGCCGGCGGCGAACGTGGCGATCAGACCGAGGGCGAGAATCGGCAGCCCGAGGGCGAGCGGCTGAGCAGCCCGGTGGTAGGGGACGTCTTGCCGGTAGGTCGCCGAGAGGTAGTAACCGATGCCGAGCAGACCGAGGCCCATGGCCAGGGCGAATGCGGCGTAGCTGGAGACGATCGTCAGAACGTGGACAGTGAGCCAATAGTTGTCGCGGAGGACGGGTTGGAGCTGGCCGATGTTGGGGTCGAGCAGCGGGACGTTGGCGGCCAGCATGGTGGCCAGCAGGGCAACGCCGGCGGCGGCGGTGATGGCGTATTTGCGGCGATGGATGGCTTCGAGCACGAGGCCGAGGACAGCGGCGCCGAGGGCGACCCAGATCACCGTTTCGTACATGTTGGTGACGGGCGCCCAGCCGGAGATGGCGACGCGATAGTAGAAGCCGACGACTTCGAGGGCGACACCCGCCAGGAAGGCGACCCAACCGAGGCCGTAGAGGAGTTTACCGACGCGGTCGATCCAGGAGCCTGGACGGGCGTCGATTCCGAGCGCGAGGAGCAGGAGGACCAGCGCCGCGCCGTAGGCCCAAGGGGCCTTGGCGAAGGGGGCGAGGCGGTTGAACTGAGTCTCGCGGGCCATGGCCTCAGGCGAGGGGTATTTGTCGGGGTTGGTCGATTGGCCGAGGGCGCGGGCGGCGTCGGCCAGAGCGCGGGCGGGGGATTCGTCGATATGGCCCGGAGAGGAGCGGGCTGCCTGTTCGAACTGGGCGTAGGCGGTGCGGAACTGATCGAGGAGCGAGCGATCGAGTCCGGCCTGTTCGAGCCGGTCGGGTTCGGCGGTGGTGAGGATGCGCAAGGGGATCCAGCGGGCGGTTTCGCGGATCCATTTGCGGAAGCCGGGGTCGAAGTCGGGGTCCTGACCGGGAAGTTTTTGCTTGCCGGCGCGGATGTCGGCGACGAAGCGGCTGATCGATTTGACGTCTTCGAGGTAGGCGCCGAGGGTGTTGAAGACATCGGCATCGAGACCGGAAGGGTCCGAGTCGGAGTGGTCGCCGGCGAGGAGGCGTTCGACGACGGAGCCGGTGTAGGCCAGGTAGGCGTCGCTGGCGGGGCGCGGAATGATGGCGATTTCGAGTTCGGGGATGGCGCGATCGTTGCGGTCGCGGAAGGCCTGGTAGCGGATCAAGCGTTCGCCGAGGTCGATAACGCGTCGTTCGCGGGGCGTGAAGCGAGGCTCGGCGCCGGAGCGTCGGGCGGAATTGTTACGTTCGGAAAGTTCGGCGAACCAGTCCATGAAGGCGTGGGAGTGGCCGTGCTCGGGGTCGTCGACGACGGCGGCCTCGAGGTCGGCCGGAGCGATCCATTTGCGGCCCTCGCCGAGCTTGTAGGCCCAGGATTGGAGGGACTTGAGGTCGTCGGGGTGGGTGACCAGGTTCTGGGCGAGCAGGTTTTTGAGGTCGCGTTCGGTGATGAATTCCTGAGCGGCGAGGCGTTCGAGAGCGGCCTTGGCCTCCGGGGAGGAGCCGTCGCGGGTGGCGGCCTTGCGCAGGGAGTCTTTGATGGATGAGGCGAGCAGCAGTTGCTTGAAGCCGCGGTAGTCGAACATGTCGATCAGGAGCAGCTCCTGGGCGTCCCAGTGGGCGGGGCGGAGAGGCCAATCGAGCAGGGCGGCCAGGGCGGTCCAGCGTTCGGTCCGGCCATCGGGAGTGGTCAGGGTCAGGCTGTCGCGGCCGTAGATCTCTTTGAGGTGAATGCGTGCCGAGGTGTCGAGCGGTTTGACCCGACCGCCGTCGAGGACGGGGATTTCGCCGAGGATGCGATAGCCGGCTGAGTCGCCAAACGATTCGCTCACTCCGGCGGCAAAAGCCAGGGCGGGCTGCGTCGAGAGCAGCGCGAGCAGGCAGAGGAATCGGGTGGAGAACCGGGAATTCATCGGAGAGCACCTCGGGCCAGAGGCCGCGGGCGGGCTGCCCACGGGGTGGATCAGCAGATCAAAGATCCTCGTGAGTCACGGCAGGTTCGGGGTGACTGTGGGGGGAGCGGGATTGGGCAAGACTGCCCGAGCGGGTGGCTTTGGCGGCGGCCCGCTCGCGTTCGCGTTTGCCGTGGTCGGTGAAGACGCCAGCCCGCATGTAAAACTGGACGAAGATCCCGAGACAGATGATGGCGCAACCGGCATAGACGACTGGCCAGGTCGGGTCGTACCGAACCGAGAAGTAGGAGATGTAGGAGCCGGTTGGCTGGCGGTTGCGGTCCAACTGGGGCTGGTAGCTGGCCTGGAAGAACTTCCAGTTATTGCGCTCCAGCGGATGATTCATGTAGATCTTGATCGGTCGGGGGATGGGTTGGACCTGGGCGGAGGTGTCGGCGATGGTTTCGGCGGGTCCGCCGTCGAAGGGCTGATAGCGCTGGTCGTCGGTTTTGACGAACGATTCGCGGGGTCGGCTGAGGAAGTGGAAGTAATCGCCGGGTCGGAGCTGGCCGAAGGAGGTGGGCCGGGGGAGTTTGTCGTCGGGTTCGAGGACGACAACGTCGCTTCGGAACTCCATGCGGGCCTTGGAGCCTGGGTCGTTTTTCGGGTCGAAGTCGAGGAGTTTGATCTGGCAGTCGAGGGGGGCGGTGTCGAAGTCGAAGGAGACTTGCCAGGGGCCGCTGGCCAATTCGACCCATTCGTATTGAGGTTCGAAGGTGGTGGAGCGCGGGAGCCAGAAGCGGCGGGAGTCGTTACCGACGGTCAGTTCGAGTTCGACGGCGGGGATGGCGCGGTCGGCGAGTTGGTTGGCGGGCAGGGGGAGGGGTTCGCAGACCATGCGGATGCGGCCGGAGGGGAGCAGTTCGTCGAGGCGGAGGGCGAGTTGCATGGGCATCTGCTCGCCGCCGAAGAGGGGGATGGATTCGCCGAGTCGGGCTTCGGCTGGACCGCGGATTCCGTCGCGTCCAAAGGCGCGGACGTAGAGGCGGTCGCCATCGGCCAGGGCGATTTCGATCTGGGCGAGGCGGGAGCGCATGGAATCGGGGCCGGCGCCGAGTTCGGGCGGGTCGAAGTAGTCAATGGCGACCAGGGGCGAATCGGGGGAATCGCCGCCGGCCAGTGGGACGACACTGGGCGCCAGGGGGAAGCCGGCCCAACCGAAGTGGGAGATTTCGGGTCCGTCACCGCGGCGGACTTTGAAGACGACAGCGGGCACGGAAGCCTGGTCGGTGGCCTCGCCCATTTCGGCCAGGAGTTTCAGGACGGACGGGTCAAGGCCGCGGAGCAGGGAGCGGTCGCGGGTGGGTAGCGGGATGGTGCCGACGAGGGTGGCGGTCAGGTCGCTATCGGGCAGGGTTTCGGAGCGTCCCGGGCGAGTGACCTGACCGTTCTGGAGTTGGGTCTGGTCTTCGTCGCGGATGATCCAGTCGTAGTGGCGTGGGCGACCGGAGCGGTCGATGTAATGGATGCGTGCGCGGGGCTGGGAGGGGTCGGCGGGCGGTTCGAGGAAGTCGGCCAGGGGGCGGCGGCCGCGTTCACCGCGGAGGTCGTGGAACAGAAGGGTGGCGGGACCGACGTCGAGGGTGCCGCGGCCCAGGGTCGGGCTAGCGACGAGCCAGCCGCGGCCGTCCAGCCCGTCGCGGAACTCGGTTTCTCGAGGCGGCTTGATCAGCAAGGCGGCGCGGAGCATGGCGACGCCGCGATCGGCCGGCTCGTGGCGGGGGATCAATTCGGTGGCGGAGGGGAGGTAGTCGGTCAGGACCAGGCGGAAGGGAGAATCGGGGTCGGAGAGAAGCTCGCGGCGTGGTCCGATCGGTTGGGACCAGGCCGAGCCGATCAGGAACAAGCCGGCGGTGACGAGGCTTCCCTGGGTGAGTGCCTCCAGGAAGCGGTGCCAGTGGCGGGTCCAGCGGCCGCTGGCGAAGCCGGCGACGATCAGGCCGAGGCCGAGGGCAGTCAGACCAGCGCGTTCGAGTTGGCGGCGGGCGGTGTAGCCGGGGAGGGCAGCCTCGCGGGCCAGTCGCTCAGAGTTCCAGGCCGATGCGCCGGGCTGGAACGATATGGTGAAGGCGCGGGTGGGCGAGCCGGTCTCGGGGTCGAGCTGGCGGAGGCGGAGGACGGGGCGGTCGGTCAGGACGAAGCGGCTGGTCGTTTCGCCCTCAGCCAGGCCGACGCGGCCCTCGCGGGTGAAGTGGACGCTTAGGTAGGAGCCAATCAGCAGGATGATGATGCCACTGTGGGTGATGACGAAACCGGTCTGACGTTTTTTCCAGGGGAAGCGGATTAAGGCGGCGCAGAGGACGTTGATCGCAAGCAGGGCCAGCAGCAGAGCGAACCAAGTGCTTTGGTACATATCGAGCTGGACGGCCTGCATGCCGTGCTCGCGTTCGTAGAAGGTGCCGATGGCGAGCACGCCCGCTAGTGTCATCAGGAGGATGATGGCGAGCTTGAGGGAGGCCAAGAAGCGGAAGACGGAGTCGAGCAGCCGGAGGACCCAGGGGTCGGGGGCTGAAGCGGGGGCGGGCTTGGGGGTCGCCGGCGGCAGTTTGGTCCGTGCGGTCGCCATGATTGAGGGCAGGCTCGAGCGTGACTAAGTGGGAGCGGCGCGAGGGGCGGGGGCCGCGGGCGGGGGGTTGGGGCGGGAATTGGTCGCGGACCGGCTTCGCCGGCTTGGACCGGTTTATCGGATTTTATCCGGCGGTCGGGGTTCCAACCAGTCCTGGTCCGCTGGGTTCCCGGCCGCTTGTTGGGTGGGCGGTGGGGAGGCTGGGCGTCGGTTCGGCTTGAGGTGGGCGGAACTGGTGATCCCATTGTTGGGAGAGGCTGGCGATGGCGTGTTCGATCGGGAGCACGTGGAGGCCGGCCGGAAGCTGCTGGATCAGGCCGAGGCGGAGGAGTTTGTTGAGGGCGTCGTGGGCGTCGAAATCGACGTCCCGGCCGCTGATTCGTTGGAGCCAGCGTTCGGCTTCGGCGTCGAGCTGGTCGCGATCCCAGAGCTGGGCGTGGGCCTGGGCGCGCCAGAGGAGAAAGTAGGCCAGGGCGACTTCCTTGAAGTCTTCGTCCTCGGCGGCGTCGCTGATCCAGTGGATGACGCTGCTGTTGGTGGCGAGGGTGAGGTAGTAAAGGCTGCGGATCATGCGGTGCATGTGGCGTTGCTTGGCATTCTGGAATCCGAAGAAGGATTTGACACCGGCGGAGATCGGACCGGCCAGGATGCCACCGATGGCCATGGGGGAGACCAGCGAAGCGGTCAGGAGTTTGAAGGCGAACAGAGGGAGGCCGACGATCAAGGGGGAGGCGATTTGGGCCTTGTCGATGACGCGCATGCGGACACGGGTTGCCTGTTCGGGCAGGTGCATTTCCATGTCGACGAAGGGCACATTTTTGAACAGGCGGAGGTAAAGCACATCGGTGCGGGCGTGTTCGTCGAGGCTGCGGCCCTCGCGGAATTTGAGGACGACGATCATCCGCTGGAAGGCGTCCAGAAGGGTGGAGCGGCGGCGGAAACCGGTGCGCCAGCTTCGGAAAAGCCGGCGGACCTGAGTGCGGCCGCGGACGTAGACGCGGAGGTGTTCGAACAGTTCGATGTTGGGGATGTAGGTCAGTCCCAGCTCGTTGGGGGAGCGGATGGCGGCCTCGACGGCGGATAGTTCGAGCTGTGAGAAGTTGGCGCGTTGGAGGGCGAGGTCGAGGCGTTGGAGGAATTGCTCGTCGCTGGATTCGGTGCGATCTGGGGTTGCGCCGGGGATGCGGGCGGTGTCGCGGTCGGGGTCGAGCGGCGCGTAGGAGTCGAGCAGGTCTTGGGCAAACTCAAAGAACTGGTGGTGGAGCAGGGCGGCGAGCAGGCGAGCGAAGCGATACCAGAGGAGTCGTTCGGCTGGGGAGAGGTCGGGAGCGTTGGCCAGGGATCGGAGGAGGTCGGGACCGCGCAGAGGGATGGCACGTTGGCGTTGCGAGGTTTCGAAGGCGACGATCTCGCGAGGCGTGACGGGTTCGGCCTCGATGGACTCGATGGGCTGGTCGCCTAAGGACATGGGTGAAGACCGTGAAGTAGGCGGCCAGGGGGGGCCAGGATGGGGAAGGGCGGGGCCAGGGGTCCAGAGCGTCATTAGGCCATGAGCGGGGGCGGGGAGTAAAGGCTGGACTTGGGGAGTCGGACCGGGCGGCCTGGCTGGCGGGCCGGTGGTGGCCAGGGATAGGATAAAATCTTGTGTGTTCTGGGGGTGGGTGAGTGGGAAGGTTGGCTGGTTGAGTTGAGAGGGTGAGGTTGGGCCGATCCGAGGACGGATGCATCCGGGTGGGAGTGGTCGGGCTGGGACGACTGTGGGAGTCGCGCCACAAGCCGGCGCTGGCGCGGCTGCGGGATCGGTACGAAGTGGTTTCGGTGTATGACCAAGTGGGTCGGCGGGCGGAGATCGAGGCACGGCAGTTAGGGTGTGTGGCGGCGTATGGTCTGGTTGAGCTGTTGGAGATGAAGCGGGTTGATGCCGTACTGTTGTTGGCGCCGCAATGGTTTGGACTGCACGCGTTGGAGTTGTGCGTGGGGGCGGGCAAGGCGATCTACTTGGCGTTTCCGTGGATGGCGGACTTGGGGGAGGTGGAGCGGCTGGCGGTGAAGGTGGAGGAGTCGGGGGTGCCGTTCATGGCGGAGATGCCGCGGCGGTTTTACCCGGTGACGCTGCGTCTGAGAGAGTTGTTGGCGACGCGGCTGGGCGAGCCGCGGCTGATTGTCGGGCAGGTGCGGTTGCACGGATTTGATCGGTATGGAGAGCCGGGGCCGTCGCGGCAGTTGGCGCCGGGGTCGCTGCTGGTGGATCCGGGCTGCAACTTGATTGACTGGTGTCGGTTTATGGTGGGGGAGGAACCGACGGAGGTGTGGGGGGAGGCGTCGGAGCTGATGCCGACGGGCGAACGGGATTGGGGTCCGGATTGTCAGCAGGTATTCTTGCGGTTTACGGGAGGAAAAGTGGCGGCGTTGCTGATGATGCGGCACCATGCGCAGGCCTGGGGAGAGGCGGGCCGGTTTTTGCCGCAGCCGGGCATTCAGGTGTATGCGGAGCGGGGAGCGGCCTGGCTGGAGATGCCGGACCGGATTCAGTGGAGCGACGCGACGGGGGTTCATGAAGAGCGGCTGCCGATGGAGCCGAGTGTGGGGGAGCGACTGGCGGTTCAATTTGCCCGGTTGGTCCGCGGCGAGGCGTCGTTGGCGCCAACGATGCGGGATGTGGTGTCGGTTTGTCGGTTGGTGGATCGATTGAGGGGCGAGGGTCGGAGCGGGAACGGGCGGGTGTGAAGGAAGGAGCCGGCGGATGAGTCCGCGCCAGGAGACCGCTGGAGGGCGGAGGGGAAGGGAGGCTGCGAGCTGGTTGGCCGTGCTGGTCGCGGCGGGGGTGGGGGTGGGGTTGATCTGGGACGCGGCAGGTCGGGTGGGATCGACGTACGACGAAGTGACGTATTTGAATGTGGCGGCGGAGTGGTGGCGTACGGGCCGGCAAGAGTCGATCGCGCGGATGGGCTCGCCGCTAACGTTTTGGAAGCTGCAGCAGGCGGCGGTGTTGGCGTGGCTGGATGCCAGCGGTCGGGGGGGCTGGATCGACCACCCGGAACCGAATCGGGCGTGGTTGTTGCCGGTGGTGAGGCGGGGGGCGGTCTGGATCTGGGTCGTGGGTCTCGTGGCGACGGCGGTCTGGGCGGGGATGGTGTACGGGCCGGCCGCGCGGGCGGTGGCGGCGGGGCTGTTTGCGTTCGGACCGAATCTGGTGGCGCATGGAACGCTGATCACGATGGAGGCGCCGGTGACGGCCTGCGCGGCGGTGAGCGGGCTGGGGGCGTGGATCTGGCTGGATCGAGGGTGGCGGGGTGGCTGGTGGCTGTCGGCGGTGGCGGCGGGGGTGGGGCTGTCGTGCAAGTTTACGATACTAGCTTTTGTTCCATTGATCGGGGTGGGGCAGGCGTGGGTGCTGATGCGTCGGGGGAACCGGTTCTGGGCTGAGGTCGTGCCGCGGGTGGTGGGGTGTGGGGTTGGGTATCTGGTGGTGATGGCGGCGGTCGATGGTGTGATTACGGGGGGAGCGGCGATTCCGCTGAGCGAGACGCGGGGGGAGCATCCCGCGCTCGAGGCGTGGGTAGGACCGGAGCTGAGCCGCGTGCTGGGAGGTTTTTTGGAGCAACGCTGGCCGCAGGATTTTGTAGCGTTCGTGCGGCAGATGCAGCATCAGGCCTCGGGGGGGCCGAGCTACTTGCTGGGGGAGCGTCGGCCGCGGGGATGGTTCCACTATTACCTAGTGGCGTTGGCGGTGAAGCTGCCGCTGGGGGTGTTGATGATGATGGGGGCGCGGGCGGTGTGGGACCGACGGGTCGCGAGGGGGCGGCCGGCGGATGGGTTGCTGCTGGTGATCCCGCTTGGGCTGTTGGGGTTGGCGTCGATTGGATCGACGCGGAATTATGGGGTCCGGTATTTGCTGCCGGCGGCGCCGGCGATGGTGGTGTGGATGGCGGGACTCGTGAGGGCGGGTTGGGGGGGTCGGGTCGTCTGCGGCTTGGGGCTGACGATGACGGGTCTGGCGACGATGGGGATCCATCCGCATGAGTTGACGTTTTTCAATCGGCTGGCTGGGGGGCCGGCGGGGGGGCGGTGGATCCTGGCCGACTCGAATCTGGACTGGGGTCAAGGGGCCCCGGAGCTTGCACGGCTGCAGCGCCAGCGGCCAGAACTGGCGGATTTGACGACGTATTATTTCGGCCAGGGTGATCCAGGGGATTATGGGGTTCAGGGTCGTCGGATCGTGATCGACGCGAGCAGCGATCCGTCTGGCATGCCCAGGCGGATCGAGGCCGAGACGGCGTATGTGGGGGTTTCGAGTTCGCTTATCTGGGGGCCGTGGGGACCGGAGGGAGTTTTTGAGAGGCTCAGGGAGATCGAGCCGGTGGCGTGGACGGGCGATCGGACGATCGCGGTGTATCGAAGGGAAGACGTGGTGGCGGAGTGAGGCGAGGGTAGACTGAATCAGGTCTTGCTGGCGTCGCCCTGAGCGGCCATGAGATGGAGTTGGGCACGGGCGTCGAGCTTGTGTTCGAGGTCGACCAGTTCGCGTTCGGCGTGGACGAGCCAATCGTGGTCGGGATATTTCTCGCTGGTGGTGAGGTCTTCGAATTCGCGGGCGACTTCGAGCATGGCGTGGTCGATGGCGTGGAGCGCGTCGGCCTTGGAGTCGCGGAAGTCGCGAGCTTCGAAGAAGGAGGAGACGCCGGCTGAGGCGGAAAGGACGCGTTGGCGGACCCGTTCGATATGGTCGAGGAGCCGGTCGAGGGCGAGGGTGTCGCGCTGGGGGGAGCGATTGCGGAGGTTTCGAAGGTTTTCGGCGGCGCGTTCGAGTCGGTGAGCGACCGCCTGACGGAGGGTCTGGTCGGCCTGACGGCGTGAGGCGGCGGTGCGATATCCGGAGTAACCCGGCAGGCTGGCGGCGAGGCGGTCGAGCCAGGGCAGAGAGGAGTGGGAGTGACTCATGGCAGGCATCCCGGGGAGAGGTGAGGCGTGATTTAGTAGCGGTCATGGCCGCGGGAAAGCCGCTGTTCGAGGCGGTCGGCCGTTTCCGCGACCCGGCGGATCAGGGCGGCCGGGTCGTAGACAGCGGCGCGATCCGCGGGGAGGTTGTGGATGACGATAAAGTATTCTTCGCCGCGAAGCAGACAGATGGCGAAGTGGCCTTCGACGACACGAGCATTGAGGCGGAGCAGGTCGCGGAGGTCGCGGGCGTTGGCGGGTCCGACGATGGAGGCGAGCGCCAGGAGGGGCCGATCGTCGGGGTCGGAGCCGACGTGGGCAAGATGGACGGCCTGGCGGCGGCCGGAGTCGAGGGGGACGACGACCCGCCAGCCGACGCCCGCCGGACTGGCGGGCAGACCGCTGCGTGCGACGAAGTCGCGGAGGGTGAGGCGAACCGGGCGGTCGGACGGGTCGGGAGGCTCGCAATGATCAAAGAGGCTGGTGGCGGGGTCGGGATCCGCCGAGGGGGTGCCCAACGGCAGTCCGCAGAGGGCGCAGAATCGGTCGGTGGAGTGGTTTGAGCTGTCGCAGCGTGGACAACTGATCGCGAAGGTTGTCATCGCGAGAGGCATCCTGAGACGGCGGCCACGACCATCGCTCGGCCCGCCGAGCTTGACAATTCCATGATACGACAGCCGGAAGCGAGTGGGGTTCGGAACTGGTGGGAATCGCGCCCGTGGAGTGTGAACGGGTGCGGGTCGGATTATTCGAGGCGAACGGATTTGAGCATGGCGTCGAAGCCGGGGCGAGCCGAGAGCACGGTCTGGTTGGGGCCGACGAGTTTGAAGAAGTAGGCGGCGTCGGCGGTGGGGACGATCGCGCCGAGGAGGCGGTAGTTTTTCTGGGGGCCGGATCCGCTGAAGGGGTCGGTGTAGGTGCCCGACAATTCGACGCGGGTGATTTCGACGTTCTGGCCCTTGACCTTGGTTGAGTCGACCTGGGGCGGGGAGCCGTTGGGGTCGGCGAACTGGCGTTGCCAGCGCTGGACGTTGGCCTCGACGCCGCCGGCGCCACCGGGGAAGACGGAGAGGACCAGCTCGGCAGGCTCGGAGTCGCCGTCCACGGGAGCGATCTGGATCTGGGCCTTGCGCATCTGGTTGCTGGGAGCGACCTGCTTCCAGGTGGCGGGGATGTCGAAGCTGAGGCCGGCGGAGCGGATGGTGCGGAAGTCGGACGGCGGGTCCTGAGAGGCCGCGGCGGCGGAGAGAACCAGGCCGCAGGCGACGCCCAAAGCGGCGAGCGGGTGAGTCCCAGGCATTGGTCGGGTCTCCGAGTGGGGGTCAGGGATGGGTCAGATCCCGAGCGGCCGGCGCGATTGAGAGCCAGCAAGCCGCTTTTTATGATCGGGAGACAATGGATCGATTATAGCTCGATTCGGAGACGAGGGCAGATGCCGTGATGGGCGGGATCAGAGTCGGACTGGTGGTGGTGGCAGCGGCATCGACGCTGGTTACCTGGCAGCGGAAGAATCCCGATGGGGTGCCCGTCTTGCTGCTCTCGGGGGGGCAGCGTGAGCATCACGGGTATCGGGAGCAGGCCGTTGGGCTGTCGCGGATGTTGGAGGAATCGGGGCGGTATCGGGTGACGATCGTCGAGGACGCCGCGATTCTGGAGACGCCGGCGCTGGAGCGGTATCGGGCGGTCATTTTGCTGGCCGACCGTCGCGACCCGGAATTCCGGTTCAGCGAGGGGCAACAGCGTGCGCTGCTGAGCTACGTCGAGCGGAGGCGTGACGGCGGCCTGGTCTCCCTTCATGCGGGCAACAATGCGGCGTCAGATTGGGACCCGCGGTTCCGGGAGATGCTTGGCGGGGTCTTCTCGCATGATACGCGGGGTGGGCGACCCGACGGCAAGGTTCGCAAGGGCCGCTATCGGGTGGAGATTCGGCAGACGGATCATCCGATCACGGCAGGGCTGAACGACTTCGACCTGGAGGACGAGCTTTATTATCAGATGCAAATGGAGCCGGGGGTCGAGCCGCTGGCGACGATCCGGCACGAGGGCGTGGACTGGCCGGTTGCCTGGACGCGGCGGTTTGGGCTTGGCCGGGTGTTTCACACGCCGCTCGGCCATCGCGACTTTGGGCCGGATCGCCCCGATCCGCTGGAGCATCCCGGGTTGGCCCGGCTGGTGTTGCAGGGGTTGGATTGGGTGGTGGCGCCGCGGGATGCGGTTTCGAGCCAAGAACCGGACCGGCGGAGCGAATAGCTCATCAGGTTCGAGAAACTGGGGGGAGGGTTGCCATGACGGAGCTGGTTCCGGTGCTGGCCCAGGCGGTCGCGTCCGCGGGGAAGTCGGGGATGCCGGTGTGGGAGCGGATCCTGGTCTCGATTCCGTGGTTCGGGTGGATTGCGATCGTAGCGATTGTCAGTGGCAGCCTGGCTGAAGTGGTTAAGGCCGTTTTGAGGCACAACGAGCGGATCGCGTTGATCCGGATGGGGATGAACCCGGATGGGGAGTCGCTCAGTCGGGGCGGAGGGCTCGGGAAGCCGGAGTGTCCCGAGGCGGCTGAGCTTTAAGGGGAGCGGTGGGTTCAAAGGAGGGGGTCGTCGGTGAGGAAGCGCTTGAGCACGGCGTGGCGGACGGCGCGGTAGGGTCTGCGGAGCAGGTGGCCGTGGAGGTGGAGGAGGATTCCCTTACGACGCGCGGCGGCGATGGCGTTTGGGGAGAAATCGTCGGGGCGGCTGCGGCGGTGGAGTTTGGTCAGATGGTAGCGGTCGACCTGCTGGAGGTAGCGGAGCAGGGCCGCTGCGAGGGGGCCGACCAGGGGCCAGTTGAGGCAGCGTGGGGCGAAGGCGATCTGGAAGTCGATGAGGGCGGGGCGGCCGTCGTGGAGGACGAGGACGTTTTCGGGTTTGCTCAGGTCGCAGTGGGCGACGCCGCGTTGGTGGACGCGGTCGAGGATGCGCCTCAGCTCGGGGAAGAACGCGGGGTCGGGGCGGGCGGATTTGCGGAACTCGCGGAGGTTGTGGCCGGGCAGGTAGGCGCGGAGGTAGCCTGAGGGCCCCCAGCGTCCGAGCAGGGGCGGGATGCCGGGCAGGTCGCCGAGCTGTTCCAGGAAGCGGGCCTCGCGCTGGCAGAGCCAGCGGCCCAGCCAACCGAGAGGGATCGGGCCGAGGGGGTCGGTGTGGTAGACCTTGAGCAGGAGGAGGTCGGGAGCGTCGGAGGCGGCCGAGTCCGGCTGCTTACGATAGAGGCCGACGATGGCGTAGAAGTCGCGTTTGAGCACACGCTCGAGCTGATAGGAGGATCCAAGCCAGCGGCCGAGTTGGGGCAGGTCGTCGCCCCGGATTTGCTTGTAGCGGACCCAGTCGGCGTCGGGCATGGGTCGATCGCTCCCGGAGGATGGGGCGGCGGTTGCGGGACGGGTGGGGGTTGTGGACGATCATGGGGTCGCCAGCCGGGACATGGTGTAACCGAGGGGCGGTTGGCTGGCAACGGCAACTGGAAGGCCGGAGGGGGAAGGGCGGACCGATATGATGCGGGCGGCGATCGTGGCAGGCTTGGTGAGTCAGGTGGTCGGGTCGTGGAAAGAGCTTCCGGTGGTTGAGCCGACGGGGGAACGGAGCCACACCGGCAGTTACGTGGTGGCGGACCGGAAGGCGGTCGAGTGGACCCGGCCTGCAGTGCGGTACGATCCGCGGGTGGCGAGCGGGCGGAAGCGGGCGAAGGTGGTCGTGCTGATCTATGATCCGATTTTGAAGTCGCGGGGAGGAGTGCGGCTGGTTGAATGGCTGAAGGGGACGGATCCAGAAGAGGCGTCGCGGATTCTGGCGGATGTGGTTCGGGAAGCGAGCTGGGGTTATATCACGTATGAGATTGTGGATGTGATTCGGCTCGACGCGTTTCCCCGCAAGGTGGATGGATTCCGGTATGACGAGGCAAGTTATCTAGCGGCGCGGGAGGCGCAGCGGTGGCAGCCGTCGCCGGCGTCGTATCGAGCGATGTTCACGGAGACGGGTTTGCTTGACCGGTTCCGGCAGGAGGGGATCACGGAGCTGTGGGTCTGGGGGGCGGATGGCTTTCACCTGGACGAGTTTGCTGGGTATATCCCCAACCGCTACGGCCGATTCGGGCCGACCGACAATCCATGGTTGTATCGGCCGTATGACATACCGGAGGAGTTGGGTCGGACGACCTGGGTGATGGGCTTCAACGTCGAGGTCGGTGTCGACAACGCGCTGCATAGTTATAACCATCGCGTGGAGAGCATGGCGGCGTTGGCTGTGGGGGAGGGGATCTGGGATAGCTGGGCTCGGGACGATCCGTGGAACGTGTTTTCGCGGGTGGAGCTGGATCGGCCAGGGCGAGCGTCGCAGGTGGGGAATGTGCACGTGCCGCCGAATGGGCAGCAGGGTTACGACTACGGCAATCCACGACGGGTGGAGTCGTTTGCGTGGAACTGGTGGCGGTATCCGGACGTTCGCGGGCCTGCGCGGTCGATTTCGGCGGCGGCCTGGGGAGGGAATGCCTTCGGCTACCAGAAGTGGTGGATGGAGCGGCTGCCCAAAGGTCCGGGGGCAACGCGATACGGCTACAACAACTGGTGGGTGTACGTCGCCAACACGGATGAGGATCTGGCGGACTGGGAGCCGCACGATCTGGATCGGTTCGAAGCGCCCTGAGGGAAGGTGTGGGGCGCGGAGCGGGTGGAGCGGCAGCGACGGTCAGGACGAGGCGTCAAGTAAGGATCCCATTGTGGGGCGGAGTTGGTTGCCCGCTTTAGGGATAGAGTCCGAGGGTGATCTCGACGCAGGCCAGCTCGTGGGGGGTGAGGTCGATGGAGATGGAGTCGCCCTCGACGCGGAGGTCCATGATGAGGTCGCCGAGGAAGTCAACAAGGCGAGCGCCGATGGGGTCGAGGAAGAGTCGAAGTTGGCAGCGCGCGGGCTGTCCGAGGGTTTCGAGCAGATGGAGGGTGAGGCCCCAGCCGCGGCCGTCGGCGGTGGCGGGGGCGAAGGCGATCCGGGTGATGAGAATGCCGCGGTGGTCGATCCGGAAGAGCCAGCCGGCATCGCGTCCGGCGGGCGGGTTGTGAGCCAAGGGCTGGACGAGGGCGGGAGTCAACCAGTCTGTGAGTGCCCGCGCGGGCTGGTCGTGGTCGAGGACGACGGCCAGGTTGAGGGTGGTTGAGGCCTCGGCGCCGGCGATCAGCCAGGTATCGAGCATCCGGGGGCCGTGGCGACGATGTCGGGCCAGGCCCCCGAAGAGGATGGCTGAGAGCTGGTTGCGCGAGTCGATGAGGAGGGCTTCGGGTGTGTCGGCGTCGGGCGAGCGGGTGGTTTCGAGCTGCCCGAACCAGGAGCGGCGAACGGTGGCCGCGGCGTCGGCCCAGGCCCATCGGCAGGCGAGGACGGGCGGGTCGGTGGTGGGGTCGGAGTTCCGGAGCGCGGGGGAGATGTCTTCCAGCTCGATGGTCAGTTCAAGGATGGGCCGGCCGGCCCAGAGGCGGACGGTCTGGCGAAAACGGGCTAGGGGTGTTGCGGGATCGCTGGGGAGGCCGAGGGTGCCGCGGCTGACGATCTGGGCGAGGGCCGGTCCGGCGAAGTCGACTTCGATGGAGGAGGCCGTCATGGTGGACGGCTCGGGCAGGCCGGTGGCGACGAGTTGTTGGGCGAGGCGGGGTGTCGGCTCTCCGGGGCGTCGGATGGAACGGAGTCCGCCGGTGCGCTCGTCGAAGGTGGCCTCGATCCATTGGTTAGCGAGGGTCTGGCCGGAGGCGCGGAGGGGGGGAGGATCGGGGGGGGTCAGGGAGGGCGAGGGCCGGAGGGAGGGAATCCAGACGAAGCCGAAGGGAGGCAGATCGACGACACCGGCGACGCCCTGATCCGTGAACTGGGCGGCGCGGAGGGGTCCGACGGGGATTTGGTCGAGCGGAGCGTCGGGCAGGACGACGACGGCGCGGCGTGAGCAGCCGATGGGATTGAAGATGAAGTAGCCCGCCGAGTCGGCCGGGGTGTCGGGAGGCGGCGGAGCGAGCTGAAGGGCCAAGCGTTCGAGGAGTTGGGCTTGAGCTTGATCGAGCAGGGTTTCGGCGGACGGGGTGGCGCCGACTTCGAGGGCGGATTCCGCGGTGTCGAGGGGTGGGGGGGTGTGGTCGAAGGGTGGGGGGTCGGTAGGGGGTGGAGGGGAGGGCGGTTGGAGGCGGGCGTCGAGGATGGCGGCGCAGGCGTGAAGGGTGGTGAGCGCATCGAGCCGGGCGCGGAGGCGGGCGTGGCGTGCTGGGCGGGAGATGGGGTCCGGTTGACCGGTGCGGAGAGCGTCGGCGGTGTAGGGGGGGTGGTAGTCGTCGGGGGTAGGCCGGAAGAGGTCCCAGGGGCGGTCGGTCAGTTCGAAGAAGCGGCCCAGAGTGGTCCAGCGGCCCAGGACCGGGGAGAACGAGGCCGAGCGGCGCAGGTCGAGATACCAGTCGGCGACGGGGCGGGGCCAGTGGAGCAGGGGGAGGGTGGCGACGTGGTCGGTTTTGAGCGAACGGGCCAGGGTGGACGGCAAGCGGAGGACCGAGGCGGGGTCGTCGGCGGCGAGGGGGGGTCGGAAGAGGGTTTCGAGGGTAGCGCCGTCGGGAGATTCCCAGAGTCGTTTGGTGTCGGCGGGGACGGGGAAGCGTCCGGAGTCGAAGGCGGCGTGCCAGGCGAAGCGGATGCCGTGGCGGCGGGCCAGTTGGGGGATCATTGGGTGGAGGCCGAAGCGGCGGCGAGCCCAGGTTTCGACGCCCCGGCCGTCGAAGTGGCGGGCGTAGGCGTCGGCGCCGCGGCGGTAGTGCCAGAGGACGGACTCGATGGGAAGGTGAGATTCGTCGGGTTCGTCGTAGGTACCGCCGACGACGTCGGCCGAGTCGTCGCTGACCGCGGCGCGGAGGCGTTGCAGGATTTCCGGGTCGGAGGCGGCCAGGGCCTCGATCGCGCGGCCCGAGGCGAGCAGGGTGAACGGGACGTTGAGGGCCAGGAGGTCGAGGAGGTCGGCGGCTGGGGTTGCCGGGTCGAGCAAGACGACATCGAGGAAGTGGTCCTCGACCGGATAGAACTTTTCCCGAGCTTGGGTGAGCAGCTCGAAGGCGGCCCGCAGGCGGCCGGCGGAGGTGGCGGGATCGCCGCCGAGCCAGGCACGGGCGGCGGCGACGGTTTCCTGGGCCAACAGATCGCGGTCGAGCGCGTCGGGGTAGCCCATGGCGCGGGCCAGGTTTTCGAGCAGCCAGGTTGCGGTGCCGAGGGCGAAGAAGTCGGAGACGGTCGGATCGCTGGAGGCCAGAGGCTCCAGATCGGGGAGGAGCTGGGGCCAGGAGTCGAGCGTCACGCGGCGGTCCGGTCCGGCGGTGAGCCAGGCGGCGCCCGAGTCGGCAGCCTGGGTGCGGTGTCCGGAGGCGAGCAGCGGTTCGCAGCCGGCGGGAATGACCTGCACTTGGCCAGGGCCGGGAGCCGGCGGCCGGTCGAGCGATTCGTAGCGGGGGAGCTTCTGTGCGTGGGCGATCAAAGCGGGGTGCCAGACCGCAGAGGCGGCGACGTGGCAGGCCGCCGCGAGCGGGCCTTGAATCGAGGCGGGCGGCGCACTTGCCAGGTCAGGCACAAGCACCACCCAAAGCGGCTGATCGGGCATAGCAGGTAACGACCTCAAGCGCCCAGCGAACGCTTCAGGTCCTCGAAGGCGGTCGAGAGGGCGGACAATTGGGCGCGAAGCTGGTCGAGATCGTCGCGGAGCTGGGCGATTTCGCTCCGCAGCTCGGGCAATTCGGAGGGGACCGGGCTGAAATCGCCTGGCTCGCGGAGGGCGGCATGGCTGGCCTGCTCGCGCAGCCGCTCCAGTTCGTCGGGTGGATAGAGGCCGTGGCAGACCACGACGCCGCGCTTCTGGCCCGGGGGAGTGAGGTAGACGACGAGGCCCAGCTCGTTGAGGTAAGCGACCATGGTCTGGAGGGTTGCCAGATCGGGGATCAGGTCCATGCGGCTGGCGCGCTGGCGGAGTTCGCCCTCGGTCTGGGGGCCGCGAAGCAGGAGTTCGGCGAGGATGGCCATTTCGGTAGGCCGGCCCTTCAGCCCGAGCCAGTCGTAGGCCTGGTGCTTCCATCGCAGGACACGCCCGCCGGCGTCGACCAGGACAGCCGCACCCTTTTTGCGGAGTTCGAGCAGGGCGTCCTCGACATCGGCGGCGTCGTAGGCGGTGAGCGGATCGCGGTTGGACTTCTGGTTGCAGGCGGTGGTGACGGCGTTGACGGTCATGGGGTAGGAGTCAGGTGTGGTCTTCTGCTTTTCGATCAAGACGCCGAGGACGCGGCGTTCGATGGGCGAGAGCGGCCCCCAGGAGCGTTCCGCAACAGGCTGACTCATGGACGGTCGACCTCGCTTGGATGGTAGAACCGATCGCTGGAATCGGCCAGCGCGACAGTGAGGGTTAGCGCGCATGGTGGAGCTTCAGCGCAACTCAATGGGAGACCGGCGATCGGGTCGGCGGCGGTAGGGATCGCGGTGCTGGACTCTCGGGCGACGGCATGGGGTGATCGGTTGAGGCGGGGCGTCGGCATGGTTGCAGAAGGCACGGCTCGGATCTCCCGGGTGGCGATCAACGCAGGCGAGGTGGGCCATCGGTCAGGGTTTGGAGCGAAGCAGCAGGAGCGATATGGTAGGGGGAGGGTCGAGCAGGCTCAATCGGTTGGGCTAGCTGCAGGTTTGAGGTCAGAATTGCTGGAGGAGGTTCAGGACGCGGCGGACCTCGGGCGCTATGGGTTGGCTTGGGTCGGGCCAGATGGTGAGGAAACCGCGGTAGTCGATTTCTTCGAGGGCGCCGAGATAGTTTTCCCAGTCGAGGGTCGTGGGATGGAACCCGAAGCCGGCGGGGTGGCGGAGGCCGGCGGAGGGGGAGAAGGAGCGGGCGGCGCCGTCGGTGGCGTAGGCGTGGGCCAGGTGGCGGCCGAGGGCAACGACCGATGAGGTCGGGTCAGCGCCTTGGGCGAGCAGGGCGGCGGGATCGAGGCTGGCGGCCAGGGCGGGGATGGCGAGGGAGTCGAGCAGTTCGGCGAGAGGCTGGGCCGGATGGCCGCTGGCCTCGAGGGCGAGGCGGACGCCGCGGCGATCGGCGCGGCGTCCCAGTTCGGCGAGGGCTTGGGAGAGCCAGATGCGTCGGGGGTCAGCCGGGTCAGGCGGTATCGGGCCGGGATGGAGCAGAACGAGTCGCGAGCCGAGGGAGTAGGCCAGCTCGAAGGCCTGGTCGGCGCGGGCCAGGCGGTCTTCGAGCTGATCGAGGGTGTCGAACGGTCGGCGGGTGGGCAGATGGAGGGCGGTGAGGGCGAGGTCGAGGGTGCGGAGGGTTTGGCGGACATCGCGGCGGGCGGTTTCGCCGAGGTTGCGGGGAGCGAGGGTTCCGGCGGCGTCGAGGACCAAGCCGCGGACGCCGAGCCCGGCGGCTTCGCGGAACGAGTCGCGGAGGGATCGGGAGGGGTCTTCCGCCAGACGCAGGGCGATCGGTGAGCGGATCATGGGACCAACGGAGCGAATCTCGGGGAGGATGGCGCCGCGAATTGGCGCTGCGTGGTGGGGATGGCCAGAATCGGTGAGGCGGAGGGGAGGCCGGATGCTGTTCGGCTTTCCCCCTGTCCATTGAAACTGTGGGCGGGTGGGTGCCGCCAGGGGAGACCGCGTTGATCGGGGATCGAGCACTGGTACTCCGCCGCGAGCTGGGATATGAGCCGCGAGCGCTTGCGCGGCGGATGGGCCGGCAGGAGGAGCCGGCGATTCTGGAGAGCGCGGCGGGTGTGGGCGAGGCAGCGCGATGGAGTGTTCTGGCGGCGTGGCCGCGGTTGGTCTTTGAGGCGGTGGAGGCGCGATGGCGGATCGTGGCGGAGCCGGGAGTTCTAGCGGGGTTGCCGCGGCAGGGAGGTGATCCGCTGGGAGGTTTGAGGCTTTTGTTGGGCGCGCTTCAGTTGGATGAGGAAGACGACGGGCCGGGGCCGAACGAGCCGCCGTTTCGCGGAGGTCTGATTGGGCTGATCGGATACGACCTAGCGCCGCGGCTGGAGCGGTTGCCGCGGCGGCTGCCACGAACGAGCCAAATCCCGGATCTGAGGTTCGGGCTGTATGACACGTTCGTCGTTATCGATCATGGGGCGAAGACGGCTGCTGGATATGCGGTCGACCTGATCGGTGAGGGGTGTGCGGCGACGCGGGCTCGGCTGGATCGGCTGGTTCGGGTTGTGGACGGGAGAGAGCCCGAGCGGGGGTCGGTGCGGCTGGCCGAGCCGCTTCGGTCTGACTTCAGCCGGGAGGAGTATCAGGCGGCGGTGGCTCGAGCGATCGAGTACATCCGCGCGGGCGATATTTTTCAGGCCAATTTGTCGCAGCGATTCGCCGCACGGCTGGAGCAGTGCGACCCGCTGGCGCTATATGAGTCGCTGGTGGCCTGCAGCCCGGCGCCGTTCGCGGCGTATTTGCGGTGGGGCGACCGTGCCGTGGTGTCGGCCAGCCCGGAATGGTTTTATCAGACGCGGGGACGATCGATTGTGACGCGGCCGATCAAGGGAACGCGACCGAGGGGAGCGACGCCGCAACGCGATGCGGCGTTGCTGGCCGAGCTGGCCAACAGCCCCAAAGATCGAGCCGAGTTGACGATGATCATTGACCTGGAGCGGAACGATCTGGGGCGGGTCTGCGAAGTGGGTTCGATCGAAGTGGTCGCACCGTATACGGTAGAGAGCTACGAGCAGGTGCATCATCTGGTGGCGACGATCGGCGGAACGCTGCGGGCGGGGATTGGTCCGGTTGAGGTGGTCGCGGCGATGTTTCCAGGGGGTTCGATCACCGGGGCGCCCAAGATTCGCGCCATGGAGATCATCGACGAATTGGAGCGGTCGCGGCGGAGTCTGTATACCGGAGCGATCGGGTATTACAGCCGGGGGGCGTCGGGTTTTAGCATTGCGATCCGGACGCTGCTGGTGGAAGGGGAGGTGGTGAGCTACCAGGTTGGGGGGGGAATTGTGGCCGACAGCGATCCGGAGGCCGAGTACGAGGAAACGCTGCACAAGGGTCGGGGCTTGCGGGAGGCGCTGGAGGCAGCCGGAGGATGTTGATGATCTGGCTGGACGGCGAGCTGGTAACGGCCGACCGCGCGCGGATCCCGGTTGTCGACGCGGCGCTTCAGCATGGAGTCGGGCTGTTCGAGACGATGCGGGTGATCGGCGGGGCGGTGCCGCTGTGGGAGCGGCATTTGGCGCGGTTGAGACGGTCGGGGGTGGCGTTGGGGCTGGACGTGGCGGGGGCGCGGCTGCCGAGCCGGGAGGAGTTGGGCGTTTTTTTGCGGACCAACGGGCTAGAGACCGGAGTGGTCCGGCTAACGGTCTCGGGTGGCTTTGAGAGCCGGGCGCCGGTGAGTTGGCTTATGTGGCGGGCGATGCCGGAGGTGGGTCCGGGCGGGGTTCGGATCGAGGGCCGGTTCTGTCTGGCCGACGATGATGAGATGGCGCGTCATAAGACGCTCAATCAGTGGCGGCGGCGGCGGTTGATGGAGTCGTGTCGGGCGGTTGGGGTCGATGAGCGGATCGGCGTGACGTCAGATGGCCGGATCTGGGAGGCGATTTGGGCCAACCTGTTTGTGGTCCGCGGGGGGGTGGTCGAAACACCGACGCTGGAGGGGCCGGTCTTGCCGGGCGTGATGCGTGGGCTGGTGATCGAGCGGGCGGCGGAGGCAGGGATCCCGGTCCAGGAGACGGATCTGAGGGATCTCGATGGAGAGGAGGTGTTTTTGACGAATGCGGTGCGGGGAGTGATTCCTGTCTGGAGCTGCGAAGGACGGATCCGTCCGGCGCCGGGCCCGATCACGCGAAGGCTTCAGAGTGAGATTGAGGGCTGGCTGGCCGAGGAGGCGAAGCGATGAAGACGGTTGGCGATGTGGCTGCGTGGCTCGAGTCGATCGCTCCGATCCGGCTGGCCGAATCGTGGGACAATGTGGGGTTGTTGATGGGCGATCCGGCGGTCGAGTGCCCGCGGGTGATGACCTGTCTGACGCTAACGCGAAGGGTGGCCGAGGAGGCGATCGCCGGAGAGGCAACGCTGGTGGTCGCTCATCACCCGATCTTGTTTCGACCGGTGCAACGGCTGCGTGCCGATTGGAGCGAGACGGAGGCCGTCTGGATGCTGGCGCGGGCCGGGGTGGCCGTCTACAGCGCTCATACCGCCTACGACAACGCCCCGGGGGGGATCAACGATCAGCTCGCCGAACGGCTGGGTCTGGAGCAGGTCGGTCCGCTGCAAGAGCGGCCGGGCGCGGCCGCCTACAAGGTGGTGGTGTTTTGCCCGCGGGAGGTTCGGGAAGGGGTCTTAGCCGCGGCCTTTGAGGCGGGAGCGGGGCGGATTGGGGCCTACACGGAGTGTTCCTACTCGGGTGTGGGGGTGGGGACGTTTCGCGGGGATGAGACGTCGAAGCCGGCGATCGGTCAGGCCGGCCGGCGCGAGACGGTGCGCGAGTGGCGGGTGGAGCTGCTCTGCGAGCAGGCGGCACTGGCGGCAGTGGTCGAGGCGATCCGACGGGCGCATTGTTACGAAGAGCCAGCGATCGATGTGTATCCGCTTCATCCGGGAGAAGTCCGGGCAGGGGTGGGGCGGCTGGGGCGACTGAGCGAGCCGTTGACGCTGGCGGAGCTGGCCCGGCGCGTCGGAGAGCGGCTCAAGGCCCGCAGAGTGGACTATGCGGGCGACCCGGAGCGACACGTGGAGCGGTTGGCGATTGTCTGCGGGGCCGGGGATGAGCTGATCGCGGCGGCAGCGCAGCGAGGGGCGGACGCGTTCGTGACCGGCGAGGCGCGTTACCACCGGGCGCTTGCGGCCGAGTCGCTGGGCCTGGGGTTGATTTTGGCCGGCCATGACGCCACGGAGCGTCCAGCGATGGAAGTGCTGGCGGCGCGCCTGGCCAGGGAGTTGGACGGGGTCGCCTCATGGGCCAGTCGGGTTGAGGCCGACCCGCTTCGCTCGGCCTGAAAACGCAGTCGGCACGCCCGGCAGGACCGGGCGTGCCGACGAGCGGGGGTGGGGGGCAGCGGCCTATGCGTTGGCCTTGTTGGCGGCTCCGTTGGTCTTGCCGTTTTTGTAGGGGGGGACATCGAGGTAGGTTTGGTGCTCCCACTGACCGGACCAGGCCAGCCCCGTCCATTTCTGCAAGGAGATGGCCTTGACGGTCGGCCGATCCTCGTCACGGATCACTTCGCCCCACGCGCCGGCGTAAGAGGCACGGACTTGAGCCGACGAATCGCCGAAGCAAAGAAGCCGCTCGCCGCCTGGAGCCAGGCAAGCGACGGCACGCCAATCTTGAGCCCCAGAGGATGCACCCGTAGCAGACATCGTTGCGAGATCCTCGCCCGCCGACCGCCAGAAGCCCGGCGAACGGACCCCGGAAGCCGTTGGGACTTGGCAGTTGTTGAAGGTCAGCAAGAATCGTCCAGAGACAATCGGAGGGGACCCCAGTGCGCAGCAAAAGCGCGGGGCGGCCGAGGAAAGTACCACACCCGGCCGGAAGGAGACCGCGAGACGCACTGGAAAAGGAGCGTCTCCGGCGAGCCGATCCGGACGTCGAACTTACCCCGTAAGATAGGTCGTCACGAGAGCTGGGCCTGGCGATGGGCCAGATCTCATGAGACATCGATGAAGATTGTAGCGATGGGGCAGGGTCAACGCGAACAAAAATCTGGTCAAAAAATTGGGGAGGTGGGGGAAGGGTTCACGTGTGGCGACGGATTCATCGTGAGGAGGACTTTGCCAGGTCGGCCGCTGGTTTCAGCCAGGCGGGCCGCCTCGGCGATTCGGTCGAGGGGGAAGCGCGAGCCGACGCGAGTGCGGAGAATCCCGGCGCGGATTAAGCGGGCGATTTCGGCGAAGAGGGAGAGCGACTGGGGGATGTTGCGCGAGCGCATCCAGTGTCCGAGCCAGAAGCCTTGGAGGACACGGTTGCCGGCGATCAGGGCGCGGGATTCGATCTGAAGCGGTTGGTTGGAGAGCGAGCCGTAGACCAGGAGGCGGCCGTCTGGTGCCAGAGCGCGGAAGAGCTGGGAGCCGGTTTCGCCCCCGACGGGGTCGAGGGCGTATCGGACCGGCTCGGAACCGAGGAAGGCGTGGACCTGCTGGTCGATGGGTCCGTCGGAGGAACAGATCACGCGATCGGCGCCAAGGGCGAGCAGCTCGTCACGGGCTTCGGGGCGGCGGACCACGTTGAGCGTACGGAAGCCGTCGTGGCGTGCTAGACGGATGATCATGCGACCAAGTTCGCTGCCAGCGGCGGACTGGAGCACCCAGCTCCCACGCGGAACGCGGAGCGTGTGGCGGACCATCGCCAGAACGGTCGCCGGGTTGACGAAGATGGTCGCGGCGTCGTCGTCGCTCAAGTCGGCGGGGACGGGTCGAGCCTGCCGGCTAGGAATGACGACATACTCGGCCCAGTTTCCACCGTCGCCGTTGATGACGGCCACCCGCTTGCCGAGGACCAGCCGCCCCAGGGGGTTCAGCCCGGGGCCGAGCTTTTCGACGATGCCGACGCCCTCGAAGCCAGGTGTGGCCGGCAGCGTGGGCAGGACACCGTAGCGTCCCCGGGTCACGAGCAGGTCAGAGGGATTGATCGGGCTGGCGATCATTCGGATGCGGACCTGACCAGGGCCGGGTTCGGGGATCGGGACATCACGCACGGTGAGCACGTCGGCCGGTTCGCCAAAGCGATCAAAAACGATGGCTTTCATGGGCATAGGGGGGAGGGGTGGTGGCTGGGTGTCTAGGAAGCGGGCCTGAATTGGGTCGAGAAGGAGGAACCGTCTGGCAGGTTGGCCTATCATAAAGGCTCGGGACCGTTGATCGTCATCCACCCGAGGACCAGGGCGCCATGACCGTCGACCCGCTGGTGAGGACCGAGTGGCTGGCTGCGCGGTTGGGAGATCCGGGAGTGCGGATCGTCGACATCCGGGGCTATGTGCGGACCCGTGCGGTCGCCGACGATGTGGAGGAAGCGATCTACGAGGGGGCGCTCGACGAATATCGGGCGGGCCATATCCCGGGTGCGGTTTATGTCGACTGGACTACGGATATTGTCGACCCCGAAGATCGGGTGCCCGTGCAGATTGCGCCGGCGGAGCGGTTCGCCGAGGCGATGGCCGAGCGCGGAATTGGAGAGGAAACCGATGTGGTCGTCTACGACCATGCCGGGGGACAGTTTGCGACCCGGCTTTGGTGGGCGCTGACTTATTATGGACACGACCGGGTGTCGGTCCTGGACGGGGGCTGGAACCAGTGGGTGGCCGAGGGGCGGCCGATTGAGACAGGCCCGGTGCGGGTTCCGAGGGCTCGCTTTGTGCCCCGGGTCCGCCCGGAGTGGCGGCGCACCGCTGAGCAGGTCTTGAAGGAAGCCGGCCAGGGGGGGATTCAACTGGTCGATGCTCGGGACGCGGCTCAATATACCGGGCAGCGACGACGAGGGCCCCGAGGCGGTCATATTCCCGGCGCGATCCACTTACCGCGTGATGCATTTTTCGCGTCGGAGGGAGGCTTTCGACCGCTTGAGGAGATCGCTCGGCGGGTCGAGGCGGCCGGGGTCGCGTCAACGGGCACGGTCATTGCCTACTGCAACGGCGGAGTCGCCGCGACGGTGCCACTGTTCCACCTGCACCGGCTCGGTTTTCCGCGGCTGGCGCTCTACGACGGTTCATGGAACGAGTGGGGCGCCCGGTTGGACCTGCCGGCCGAATCGGGTGCCGAGCCTCGGAAAACGGGGGCCGAACCCGAATCGCTCGACGCTTCTACGTAAAAGAGGAATCGTCTGGATAAGGGATTGATCTGCGCGCGGCACTGGTGTTTAACAATAGCTAAACCAGTTTGGAAGAGGGTCGATTGGATGAAGCGATTGGGTTGGCTGACGGGTCTGTGGATGGTGTTGAGTCTGCTCCGCGTGGGGGAGGCGGGGGATCGGCTTGATGAGGTGGTGCGTCCGATTCTGGAGGATCATTGTTACGCCTGTCATGGGCTGGGTGGAAAGAAGGGTGGAGTGGCGTTTGATGGTTATGAGAGCGACGAGGCTCTGCGTGGGGATCGGCGATTGTGGTTGGCGGTGCTCAAGAATGTGCGCGCGGGGGTGATGCCGCCGCCTGGCGAGCCGCGGCTCGAGGCTGACGAGATCCGACAGTTGGAGGACTGGATTAAGTCGGAGGCCTTTGGACTCAATCCGGCGGAGCCGGATCCGGGACGGGTGGTGGTGCGACGGTTGAATCGGGTCGAGTATCGCAACACGATTCGGGATTTGATGGGGGTAGATTACGATACTCAGGCTGAGTTTCCGGCCGACGATACGGGGCATGGGTTTGATACGGTTGGCGAGGTGTTGACGGTTTCGCCGCTTCTGCTGGAGAAGTATTTGGACGCGGCGCGGGCGATTGTGCGGCAAGCGGTGCCGCGGGATTCGGGTGTCCCGGCGACGGCGCGGGTTCCTGGGTATCGGTTCAAGCCGGAGGGTTTGGAGGAGTCCGGGCGGGATCGTCCGGCGGTGCTGACGTATCGCGAGGGTGGGCGGGTTTCGGCTTGGTTTGAGGCGCCGCATGAGGGGCGGTATCGGATCCGCTTTGAGTTGACGGCCACGGAACGCTATGTAGATGGCGTGAACGATTACAGCCGGTGCCGCCTGGTGGTCGGGGTTGACGATCAGGAGGTCGAGCGCCGCGAACTGGGTCGGCAAGAGAATCGGCGGTTTGAGGTGGTCACGGAGAGGGATTGGGAAGCGGGTCGGCATCGGCTAACCGTCGAGGTCGAGAGTTTGACGCCGGAGTTGGAGTCGCCGCGTTGGTTGGCGGTTCGGGTCGATGGGGTGGACGTGGTGGGTCCGTTGGCCCGCGAGTATTGGGTCAAGCCGCCGGGGTATGAGCGTTTCTTTCCGGAGTCGATTCCGAACGACGCGGCGGGCCGGCGCGACCTGGCGGCGCAGTTGCTGGGGCGGTTTGCGACGCGGGCGTATCGGCGTCCGGTGGACGAGGCGACGGTCGGCCGGCTGGTGGATCTGGCGGAGCGAATCTGGAGCCAGGAGGGCGGGACGTTCGAAGCCGGCGTGGCGGAGGCGATGACGGCGGTTCTGGCATCCCCACGGTTTCTGTTCCGCGAGGAAGGAATTGTGGAGGACGATCAGGCGCGGCACCCGCTGATCGACGAATATGCGCTGGCTTCGCGGCTGTCATATTTCCTCTGGTCGACGATGCCGGACGAGGAGCTGTTTCGGCTGGCGGGCGAGGGCCGGCTGCGTGCAGAGCTCGACGCACAGATCGACCGGATGCTGGCCGATCGGCGTTCGGAGCAACTGGTGCGGCAGTTTGTTGGTCAGTGGCTCCAGACGCGGGATCTGGACGGTGTGACGATCAATGCGTTTGCGGTTGCGCTGCGCGACCAGAAGCCGGACCCGGAAGCGGATCGCCGTCGGGAGCGGTTTCGGGCTTTACGGCGCAAGGAACCGGAGCAGTTGACCGAAGAGGAAAAGGCCGAACTTCAGGCGATCCAGAAGGCGTTTGCTGAGAGCCGGCGGCGGTTTGAGGCCACGGAGCTGACCGGCGAGCTGCGGCGGGCGATGCGGCGCGAGACCGAACTGCTCGTCGAGCGGATCTTTCGGGAAGGGCGGCCGCTGCACGAACTGATCGACGCCGACTACACCTATCTCAACGAACGGCTGGCGCGGCACTATGAGATTGAGGGGGTCGAAGGCGACCAGATGCGGTTGGTGAAACTACCTCCGGAGAATCCGCGGGGCGGGTTGCTGACCCAGGGGACGTTTCTGGTGGTGACGTCGAACCCGGACCGGACCTCGCCGGTCAAGCGCGGGTTGTACATTCTTGAGAATCTGCTAGGAACGCCACCGCCACCACCGCCGCCGGATATTCCGGCGCTCGAGGATTCGGCGCGGGGCCGTCCGGGGCCGCCACCGACGCTGCGGGAGGCGTTGGCCGTGCATCGAGCCAAGCCGGCCTGTGCGTCGTGCCATGATCGGATGGATCCGCTCGGGCTGGCGTTCGAGAATTTCAATGCCGTGGGCCGATGGCGTGAGGCCGAGCGGGGCCAGCCGATCGACCCGTCGGGGTCGCTGATCACGGGCGAGTCGTTTGCGTCGTTCCGGGAGCTGAAGCGGGTTTTGGCCAACGATCGCCGCCGCGATTTTTATCGGTGCGTGGTAGAGAAGCTGCTGACGTATGCGTTGGGCCGAGGTCTGGACGAGAATGACGTGGGCACGGTCGATGATCTCGTGGCGCGGCTGGAATCCGAGGGAGGCCGGGCCGATCTACTGATCCGCGGCGTGATTCACTCAGCGCCGTTTCAGCGGCGCCGGCGCGAGGAGCCGGCCGGACCGGCGTTGACCCAACGGGTTACCCCCATCCAACCGGGAGAAGAACACCGATGAACGCGACTCGGAGCGAACGGGAGCGGAGCCGGCGGGCGTTTCTGCGTGGACTGGGGGCGTGTGTGGCGTTGCCGGCGCTGGAGTCGCTCGGGTTGGGGCGGCCGGCGGCGGCGGCCGTGGCGGGTAGCCAACCGGTCGCCACCACGGCGACCGGTGCGCCGTTGCGAGCGGCGTTTCTGTTTTTTCCGAATGGGGCGATTCCGCGGACCTGGTGGCCGGAGCAGCCGGGCGCGGATTTCGCGCTCAGCCGGACGCTAGAGCCGCTGGCGCCGGTACGGGATCGGATTCAGGTTCTGGGCGGCCTGAAGCACGAGGCCGCGGAGGCTGGGCCGGATGGCGCGGGCGATCATGCGCGGGGTAATGGGACCTTCCTGACGGGGGTCCGGCTCAAGAAGAGCGCGACTGACATTCGGGCGGGCGTGTCGATCGACCAGGTGATGGCGCGGGCGATCGGGACGCAGACCCGGTTTCCGTCGCTCGAGCTGTCGTGCGATCCGGCGCGGCGGTCGGGGGCGTGCGATTCGGGTTATGCCTGCGCGTATCAATTCAACCTGTCGTGGCGGACGCCGACGACGCCGATGGCGGCCGAGTCGAATCCCCGGCTGGCCTTTGAGCGGCTGTTCGGCGAAGGCCCGCCCGGCCAGCGTGCGGCCAATCTCCGCCGCCGGCGTGAGGAGCAGCGTTCGGTGCTGGATTACGTCCTCGAGGATGCGCGCGCGATGAAGCGGCGGCTGAGCGCGCGGGACCGTGAGAAACTGGATCAGTACCTAAGCGGAGTGCGCGAGGTTGAAGCGCGGATCGAGGCCGCGGAGCGGTTTGGCGAGCCGGAGGACCCGGGCATCGAGACCCCGAGCGGGATCCCCGCCGATTACGGCGATTACCTGGGTGTGATGTTCGACCTGCTGGTCCTGGCCTTCCAGACCGATTCGACGCGGGTGGCTACGTTCTTGCTAGCTCATGATGGGAGCAACCGCTCGTTTGAACAGATCGGCATCACGGAAGGTCATCATGACTTGAGCCATCATCAGAACCGCCCGGAGTGGATCGAGAAGCTGAGCGACATTGATCGCTGGTATGTCGCCCAGTTTTCCAAGTTCCTCCAGAAGCTCGCAGCGACACCGGACGTGGACGGGCGGACGCTGCTCGACAACGCGATGATCGTCTACGGGAGCGGCAATGCGGACGGCAACCGCCACACTCATGACAATCTGCCGGTGATCCTGGCCGGCGGCGGAGGGGGCACGCTCACGACGGGACGATACGTGCGGTACCGCTCGACGCCGATGACGAATCTGTTTTTGAGTCTGGCCGATCGGATGGGTCTGGATGGGCTGGAGCGGTTCGGCGACTCGACCGGTCGGCTGACGGATCTGTGATCGTTGCCTGGCGTCGTGGGAGTCGGAACGATGACGGCGCTCGTGGTCGGCGTGTGCGCGCTGGTTTTGCCGTCGGTCGAGGAGCCGATGGTCGTGCGGCTTTGGGAAGGCGGGCCGCCTGGCTTTGAGGCCCGGCGGGACGAGCCCGAACAGGCGCAGGATTATTGGGTCAAGAATATTCACCATCCGTCGCTGACGGTTTTTCTGCCGCCGCCGGAGAAGGCGACCGGAACGGCGGTGGTGATCTGCCCGGGTGGTGGGCATCGTCTCCTGGTGTACAACGCCGAGGGTGTGGAGGCGGCGCGGTTTCTCAACGAGCTAGGGGTTGCGGCGTTTGTCTTAAAATATCGGCTGGGTCGGGAGGAGGGTTCGCCCTATCAGATTGACGTTCACGCACGCGCGGATGGGTTGCGGGCGGTGCGGCTGGTGCGGTCGCGTGCGGCGGAGTGGGGGATCGACCCGGCGCGGGTGGGGCTGATGGGGTTTTCGGCCGGTGGCGAGGTGGTGTCGATGGTTGCCCTGGGAAGCGAGGCGGCCGAGCTTGAGGCTTCGGACCCGGTGGATCGGCTCAATGGCCGGCCCGATTTTGGGATCTGGATTTATCCGGGACCGCTGGGGATACCGGAGGCGTTGCCTCCGGAGGCGCCTCCGGCGTTTTTGCTTGTCGCCAATGATGATCGAGGCGCGGCCCGGTCTGTGATGTCGTTACTGGCGAAGTATCGAGCGGCGGATCGGCCAGTGGAGGCCCATATTCTGGCTGGGGGAGGTCATGCGTTCAACATGGGCAAGCGATCGGAGCGGGTGTCGGTTCGGGGTTGGCCGGGGCGGTTGGCGGAGTGGCTAGCGGACTTGGGGTATCTCGATCGAGGGTCTCGTTAAGCGTCGGACGACACATGGGGAGCGGCTCTTGCGGACCGCTGGGTGCCGAGGGGGGCGACAAATGGGGAGCGGCTCTTGCGGACCGCTGAGTGCGAGGCCATAGTACAGGGGCTGAGGTCATTGTGACGGGAGCTGACCGACGCGTCTGGCTCGTTCGGGGCGGGCGCGGCGAGTCGGGGATAGGGGACGGCATCCGCGAGGAGCCCAATACGATGCCATCACAAGATCCGAGGGGCCGAAGCGGTCCGAGTCGCCGCGACTTCCTGCGGGGTTCAGGGGTCGCGGCCGCGACGGCGGTTCTGACGGCCCCGGCCGTGGACGCGCTGGACGAGGCTCGGGCCGCGGAGCTGGCGCAAGGCCCGCCGGTTCTTTCCGGGGATACGACGATCACGCTTCAGGTCAACGGCCAGGCGCGTGAGGTTGTGGTTGAGCCGCGATCGACGTTGCTGGATACGCTCCGCAACCGGCTGGATGTGACGGGTCCGAAGCGGGTCTGCGACCGCGGCAGTTGCGGCGCGTGCACGGTGATACTGGACGGCGACCCGATCTATGCCTGCACGACACTGGCGGTGTCGTGTCAGGGCCATGCGATCGAGACGCTCGAGAGTTTCGACCCCGAGATCGTGCCCGCGGCTTTCCACCGGAACGACGCGTTGATGTGCGGCTATTGCACGCCGGGGTTTGTCACCGCCTGCAAGGCGCTGCTGGACAAGAACCCAAATCCGACGTTGGAGGACGTCCGGCGGGGGCTGGACGGAAACATCTGCCGGTGTGGCACGTATGTAGGGGTTCTTCAGGCTGCACTGGATGCGGCCAAGGCCCTGAGGAAGGAGGCGTGAGCCATGGCCGAGTGGCCCCAGAACCCGCGCCTGATCAGCACAGAGATCCCTCGGGTGGATGGTCTGGGTAAGGCGTCTGGACGGACGAAGTATCCCTCGGACGTGCATCCGGAGGGGATGTTGTTTGCGGCGATGTTGTACAGTCCGCATGCGCATGCCCGGATCAAGAAGATCGACACGTCGCGAGCGGAGCGGATCCCGGGAGTCCGGGCGATTCACCTGCTGGCCCAGGAGGGTGCGACGCTGCGGTATCAGGGTGACGATATTGCGGCGGTGGCTGCGGACACGGAGGAGATTGCGCGGGACGGTGTGCGCGCGATTGAGGTGGAATACGAGGTGTTGCCGCACGTGGCGACGGAGTCCCAGGCGATGGCCGAGGGAGCGCCGCGCGTCAACCCGCGGGGCAACGTCCAGAAGGGTCGGGCCCAGATCAACGGCGACCCGGATGCGGCGATCGAGACAGCCGACGCGGTGATCGAGGGAGAGTATTCGGTTCCGGTGATCACCCACGTCTGCCTGGAGACTCACGGGCTGACGGTTCGGTGGGACAGCGACCGGACGATCACGGCGTGGTCGAGCACCCAGAACGTGATGGGGGTCTCGCAGGAGTTGGGCGGAGCATTCAACATTCCGCCGACGAATGTGACGACGTTGACCGAGGTGATGGGCGGCGGGTTTGGCTCCAAGTTTTCGGCCGATAGCTGGGGGATTGCGGCGGCCGAGCTGGCCAAGAAGACCGGCAAACCGGTGCGGCTGTTCCTGGATCGAGCGCAGGAGCATATGGCCGCGGGCAACCGGCCCAGCGCGACGGGCAAGATTCGGCTGGGCGCGGCCAAGGATGGGAAGCTGGTCGCCATGATCGCTCAGACGCACGGAACGGGGGGCGTGGCCCGTGGGGCGGGCTTCCCACTGCCGTACGTGTACGCCGTGCCCCATAGCCGGCGGGAACATTCGGACGTGTTTCTGAATGGTGGCAACGCGCGGGCGATGCGTGCGCCGGGCCACCCGGAAGGCTGTTGCCTGATGGAAGCCGCGATGGATGACCTGGCCGAGAAGCTGGGCGTCGATCCGCTTGAGATGCGGCTGAAGAATCTGCCCGAGGGCGACTTCAAGACGCCGATCTACGAAGCGGAGATCCGGCTTGGGGCGGAGGCGATCGGCTGGTCGAAGCGGAAGCCGCGAGGCCAGGCCGAGGGCCGCGGTCCGATTCGGATCGGGTATGGCATGGGGCTGCACACCTGGGGTGGCGGCGGAGCGCAGGACAAGCAGGTCAGTTGCATCATCAATCCCGATGGATCGGTCGAGCTCCGCAGCGCGACGCAGGACATCGGCACCGGCGCGCGGACGATTTTGGCGATCATCGCCGCGGAGGTGTTGGGGCTGGAAGTCGACCAGATTCATTCCAACATTGGGAATTCGTCGTTTCCGCCCGGGCAGGCATCCGGCGGTTCGACCACGACTCCTTCGATGGCCCCGCCGGCGCTGAATGCGGCGACCCAGGCGCGTGACGAGCTGTTTCGGCGAGTCGGGCGGGCGATCAACGAGGACCCGGCCGGGATGAGTCTTGCCGGTGGCAAGTTGCTGATCAACGGCAAGGAGGCGATGTCGTTTGCCGAGGCTTGTCGGAAGCTGGGCATGATGCCGATCAGCGTGACGGCCGGGTTCAGTGAGGGTCTGACCTCAAGTGGCGTCGGCGGCTGCCAGTTTGCCGAGGTTGAGGTGGATCTTGAGACCGGCGTGGTCCGGGTCAAGAAGATTGTGGCGGTGCAGGATTCGGGGCTGATCCTCGACATGCTGACCTGGCGAAGCCAGGTGTATGGCGGGGTGATCGGCGGCCTGAATTATGCGCTGTTTGAGGAGCGGGTGATGGACCCGACGACCGGGTTGTTCCTGAACCCGGACATGGAGCTGTACAAGCTGGCCGGTGCCAGCGACATCCCTGAAATCGAGGTGATTGCCTACCACACGCCGGAGATGCGAGCGCGCGGGGTGATCGGGGTGGGCGAGCCCCCGACGATCAGCACCGCGGCGGCGATCGGCAATGCGGTTTCCAATGCCATAGGCGTCCGCGTGCCGCGGTGGCCGATGACGCCCATGAATGTCCTGAACGCGCTGGCCCAAGTTTCTTAAGAACGGGAGGGCTGAGAGAGCCATGAGAGCCTTTGAGTATGCCAGCCCGACCAGCATTGCCGACGCGGTGAAGGCGCTGGGCGGAAGCGGATCGAGCGCGGCGCTGGCCGGGGGCACGGATCTGATCAGCCGGATGAAGGACGATATTGTCCGGCCGGCGCGTGTGGTTTACGTCAAAGGGATTCCCGAGCTGAGCGGGATCCGGGTCGAGGGGAGCGTGGTGACGCTCGGTGCGGCGACGCGGCTTGTCGATCTGGTTCAGCATGCGGCGCTGGCCGAGCTGGCCCCCGCGGTCCGGCAGGCGGCTCTGGAAGTCGGCAGCCCCCAGATTCGCAACATGGCGACGCTGGGCGGCAATCTGTGCCAGCGGCCCTGCGACTGGTATTTCCGCAATGGATTTGGGCTGTTGGGGGGTCGCAAGCAGGGCCGTAACCTGGTCCGCGAGCTTGAGGGAGAGTATGCCCCGATCGATGTTGAGGAAACTGCTCACCTGGTGCGCGACGGTGACAACCGATACGCGGCGATCTTTATGACCGATGGCGATGCGCTTTATGCGCACTCGTCGAGCCTGGCACCGCCGCTGATTGCCTTGGGAGCGACGGCAACGCTGGTCGGTCCGGACGGCGAGCGCACGGTTCCCGTTGCCGAGTTGTATCGGATCCCGCAGTCGGCCGGCGAGAGCGAGTTGACGCTGCGGCCCGGGGAGTTGTTGACGCAAGTCCGGTTCACGGCGGGGCCGCGGAACGCGACTTATGAGGTGCGACAGAAGCAGTCGCACGACTGGCCGCTGGTGCTCTGCTCGGTGGCGCTGACGATGGATGGGGACCGGGTGAGCAAGGCGTCGGTGGTGCTGGGTTCGGTGGCGCCGATTCCCTATCGGGCTGAAGCGGCCGAGCGGGCGATCACCGGCCATGTGGTCTCAACCGAGACGGCCGAGGCGGCTGGTCAAGCGGCCGTCGAAGGGGCCAAGCCGCTGTCGATGAATGGCTACAAGGTGACCCTGACCCGCACGGCCGTGAAGCGGGCGCTGCTTGCCGCGGTCGGGCAGCGATACTGGGAGGGCTGACACCGATGAGCCAGACGCACAACGAGCCGGTGCCGCAGGTGGCCTGCCGCCATCTCCGCCACAAGGGGATGTACGTCTACACCGACGGGCTTGGCAGTGAGACGCATGAGGGGTACGACAATACGATCTTCTGGTGTCTGAAGACGATGAAGAGCTTCGGGCCGGACGACGACCTGGTCGACCGGGACGGATGCTGCAACCGCGAGCGGTCCTGCTACGAGCCGACCTGAGAGCGGTTCGGAGTGCCGTTTCGACGGCCTCTTGGGAGTGAGCCGGGTTACGACCGGGGAGCCCAGCCTCTCGATCGAGGGGCTGGGCTCCGCGTGTTCAGGGAAGGGGTGGGCCGTCGGTCCAGGCGATGTCGCCGGCGCGTTCGATTGGGACGGGGTCGTAGAGCGTGGGATCGAGTTCGGTGAGGAAGCGGCTAGGGGTTGCCAGTTGGATGGAGATTCGCCGGCGGCGGTCGAGCAATTGGGGATAGAGGAGCGTCAGTTCGTCCTGGGCGCGTGAGGCGGCGACGTAGAGCAGGCGGCGTTCTTCCTCCAGGCCGCCGGGTTCTTGGAGGGATCGGGCGTGGGGGAAGCTGTCTTCGACCAGGCGGATGATGTAGACGCGGCTCCATTCCAGGCCCTTGGCCTGATGGATGGTGCTCAGGACCAGGGCATCGGAGGGGTCGTCTGGGTCGATCCGATCGGCGGCGTAGACGTCGCCGGCTAGCAGGACGTCGGCGATGAAGCGTTCGAGCGAGTTGTAGCGGCTGGCCAGTAGCGCGAGCTGGCCGAGGTCTTCGATGCGGTTGTCGGGCCGGTCGTAGCGACCGCGGAGGTAGTTGGCGTAGCCGCTGGCGAGGATGGCGTGGATGGCGTCGGCGGGATTTGAGTCGGGCTTGGTTTTGCGGATCTTTCGCAGATCGGCGACGAAGGCGGCGAAGAGGCCACGGCTGCGAGCAGGGACGGCGGCCATCGTGGTTTCGGCTTCGATGGCCCGAAGCGGATCCGGGGCACGGCTGAGGATGGCGAACAGAGCGCCTGCGGTGGTGGTTCCGACGCCAGGGATCATCAACAGGAGCCGTCGCCAGGCTATTTCGTCGCGGGGGTTGACGTGGATGCGGAGGTAGGCCAGGACGTCCTTGATGTGGGCTTGTTCGAAGAAGCGGAGTCCGCTGCGGACCTCGTAGGGGATTTTGCGCGCGAGCAGCTCGGCCTGAAGAAGAGCGCTATCCTGGTGGTTTCGGAAGAGGACGGCCTGGCGGCGAAGTTCGACGCCCTGATCGAGGGCATCAAGGACGAGTTGGCAGACGATCTCGGCCTCCTCGAAGGTGTCGGCCGCGGCGACCAGGGCCGGCCGAGGGCCATCGGGCCGAGTGGCGCGGAGGTGTTTGGGAAAACCGGTCTGGTTGGCGGCGATGACGGCGGCGGCGAAGGCGACGATCTGGGGAGTGGAGCGGTAATTGAGGTCGAGCGAGAAGATTCGCGCGTCCGGGTTGCGCTCGGGGAACCGCAGAATGTTGTCGTAGTCGGCGCCGCGGAAGCGGTAGATGGACTGGGCATCGTCACCGACGGCCGTCAGGTTGCCGTGGCCAGCGCGGGCGAGCCGCTCGACGATCTGGATCTGGGGACGGTTGGTGTCTTGAAGCTCGTCGACCAGGATATGGCGGAACTGGCGAGCCATGGCGGTTCGTGGTTCCGGGAAATCCTGGATCAGCCGCACCCACTCGGCGAGCAGGTCGTCGAAGTCGAGGCAGTTAGCCTGTCGCTTCCGGGCGGCGTAGTGGGTTGCGGTGGCTTCGAGCCGGGGCAGCCATTCGATCAGCCCCGGGTAGATCTCTCGGACCACTTGGTCGAGCGGCAGACTGAGGTTGAAGGCCGCGGAGAGCAGGTCGCGAAGGCTCTCGGGCTGGGGCCTGAAGGCCGAGGAGCTGGTCAGACCCGCGTCGTGCATGGCCAGTTTGACCAGGTCAAGCTGATCCTCACGATCGAGGATCGAGAAATTGGGGCGAATTCCGAGAATCTCGGCGTAGTCTCGGAGCAGGCGGTTGCCGATATGATGAAATGTTCCAGCCCAGACCCGCGCGGCGGACGAACCGACCAGGGTTTCGAGCCGGGCGATCATTTCGCGAGCGGCCCGGCGGGTGAAGGTGACTAGGAGGATCGACTCGGCGGGGACGCCGGTGGCGATCAGGTGGGCCACCCGGTAGGTGATGACCCGGGTCTTTCCGGAACCGGGGCCGGCCAGGATCAGATTGAAGCCGTCAGGCGCGGTGGCAGCGGCCAGTTGCGCTGGGTTGAGATCAGCGCTGAGGCGGTCCCACAAGTCATGCCGTCGGGTCTGAGCCAGCCGTATTTTGCGCATCGAGGCCAACGAGCCGGACTGAGACGGGTTACCCTAGAGGATGATACGCTATCATGCCAGCTTTTCCGAAGACCCAAGACTCGGCCTCGAGTGAGTTGCCCATGATGCCCGAATCCGAAGGCAGTCCAAGTCCGACGATCCGGATTGTGCGTGAGCCGAGGGTTTATCTGGTCGGCCGGCAGACGGTCGATGAGACGGAACTGGAGCGATTTCTGAATGACCACGAGGTCAGCACCTGGGTGACCGACACTGAAGTGGGCGGGGAGAAACTCGTCGAGACGGCGGGTCGGCTTTGTTACATGTCATTTGCCCGGCCGCGACCGGGCGGAAACCGGGCCTACATCAGTCATCTGCTCGAAGTGGGCCACGGCTCGGTTCTGGAGCACGCGGTCTACAATTTGATTCTGACGGGCGTGAGCCGGGCGATGACGCATGAACTGGTGCGCCATCGCGCGGGGTTTGGCTACAGCCAACTCAGCCAGCGCTTCGTCGACGAGAGCGAAGCTGAGTTCGTCGAGCCCGACGTGATCGCCGAGGACCCGGAGCTGCACGCCGTCTGGCTCGAGGCGATCTCGGCGTGCCAGGACGCGTACCGGCGGCTAGCCGAGGCGTTGATGGAGCGGTTTGCCCAGATCCCCGATCGGACGCTGCGGCGCAAGCGGGCGCGGGAGGCGGCGCGGAGCGTTCTGCCGAATGCGACCGAGACGAAGATCTTCGTCACGGGCAACGCGCGGGCGTTGCGGCACTTTATCGAAATGCGTGGGGACGCGGCGGCGGATGCCGAGATCCGCAAGGTGGCCTTGGCGGTGCTCGGCGTGCTCCGGGCCGAGAGTCCGCATCTGTTCGGCGACTATCAGGTCATCGACCTGCCCGAGGGCGGGCAGGCCGTGACGACCGAGCATCGCAAGGTGTAGACGCCCGGATGGCGGATTGGGCCGAGGCCGCGCCGGGACAAGCGGCGGGGAAGGCTCACCACCAGGGCCGCGCCCGTTCCAGGAAGAAGCCGAGGCGGTCGCCTAAGGCCAGGCGCACGGCCGCATCGGCCAGCGAGCGCCGGATCTGGGCCTGGACGAATCGGAATAGACCCAGGTCGCGTTTGAGTTCCTGGCCGGGCAAGCGGGTGAGTGCAGGGTCGGGACCCGCGAGCTGGGGGGGAGCGTGGACGGTTTCCAGGAGCGCGGAGGCCCAGATCCCGCACTGGTTATTGCCGGGAACCCAGACGTGCTGGTCGAGCGAGATGGGCTGTTCGAGCAGGATCCGGGAGAGATGGCGGATCAGCCAGGAGAAGACCGGGTAGCGGCCCAGGTTTTCCCAATCCCCGATGCGGATGGGTTCGGACAGCTCGAGCCCCTGGGAGCGGAAGGCTTTCTCGGTCATCTCGGCGCAGTAGAGTTTGCGGTCGTCGGGGTCGAATTCGAAGTCGAAGGGGGGCTGCTCCTCAAAGACGCGGCGACAGTAGGCGACAGCGCCGGGGGCATACGATTGAAGGTCGGAGCGGAGACGCCGAACGCCGAACGGTCCGATATTGTCGAGGACCCAGACACAGAAGGGTTGGCGGCGGACCCCGCCGGCGCTGGTGTCGTAAACGAACGGCCGGCCCTCTTCGATGGCGACAATCCCCGTGTGCGAGAACGGACTCGCGGTGGCCTGGGCGATGAAGCGGCTAAACGGGAAGTAGCCGAGCAAGGCGCGGGCGTCGTCGAGACGGAAGACGATATCCCCATCTCGGAGCACCCGCTTCCCCCACCGCTCCCACTTGGCCATAGCCGGGGTCATGGGGATCGGCGGGATCAGACCCGCGCGGCGCGCCTCGGTGGCCTGAGGGCCCCAGGGGTTGCCCTGCCAGCCAGGCGGTCGCAGATGGTCGGTCGGGCCGCCCGGATTCGCCGCCTGCGTCGAGAGCGCGACCATCCAGCAGTAGACCCAAATCATCGAGGCACAAATCCTCTTCCTGCCGCGATCTGGCAGAGGCCGCAGAGCAAGCCTGGCCAGGCGATCCGTGGCCCGGCCCAGGGCCAGATCGAGGTCGGTACCACAAGAGAATCCCCGTCCACCCAAACGAAGACGCCCTGTCCCAAACAGGACAGGGCGATTCATTGAGAAAATCGCTCGATGGACTACATGAATAGATTATCGAGACCTGACTGGCGTCGGTCAAGGAAAAAAAGGGGGGGGCGACCGGCGACGGTAGGGCGTCGCCGGTCGCTGAGGTGGGTTGGATCAGGGTTCGTTGGAGGCCAGCTCGGCCGACAGGATCTTGGCGATTCGATCCTGGGACTCCTCGAGGTGGGCGCGGGTGGTGTCGTCGATCTTGGAGTCCTCGCGCTTGAGTGCCGCTTCGATTTTGGCGGCAAGCTGGCGGAGGTGCATCCGGGCCAGGGAGCGGGCGTCGGCTGGGGCAGAGCCGCCGCTGCCGAAGATGACGAAGCTGACCAGGTCGTTGGGGGAGGTGCGAGCGCTGCCGAGGACCAGACCGGCCAATCGCCGCAAGTGCTCGCGTTGGAGGTTGCGGCGGACCGTGGAGATCTTCAGCTCGGCATCGGCGGCACTGTCCAGTTCGCTCCAGATGGACTGGGCGAGGGTGCGGAAGAGCTCGGCAAGCGTCAGGGGGTTCGCGTCCGGCTCGGACTGGAGCTCCTGGTTCTGGAGCCGAGTGAGCACGTCGTTCCGGAGACAGTTGTCCAGGGCGATGCGTTGGATCTGGAGGATGCGGTCGTAGACCGGGTAATCGACGGTTCCGGAGGAGCCTGCGCCCCAGTGATACCAGCGTTCGAAGCCGAGCCGGCGGAGGGTACGTGGCGAGAAGCCGCCGATTTTGTCGCTAAAGATTTCGTCGACGAGCAGGGAGAGGGCTTCGCGTTGTTTGGGGCCGGGGACAGGCTCGACCGGGTCGCGTGCGTCCTTGTCGGCCTTGTGATGGCGGTGGACATACTGGCCGCCGATGTGCTGGCCGGCCAGTTCGGCGGCGTTGCCCCATTGGGCGAGCAGGAAGCTGAAGGCCTGGCGAACGCGTTTCCAGGATTCGCCGTCCTTGACGACCTTTTCGTCGAGATCCTGGATGAGTTCACGGGCCAGGGTGATGCGGTCGCGGGCGAACCGGCAGGGGTCGGACCCGAGGTCGTAAGCGTTGACCAGCGGGTCGTTGTTCAGCCGCAGATCCTCGTCGGTGGCGAAGGCGAGGTCCGGCTCGGGAGCGCGGGAGGCGATTTTTTGGAGCTCCTTGGTTTCGTCGCCCTCGATGGGCTTGTAGGCGTATTCGATGGCCCAGTAGTCGTAGGGACCGATGGTCGTGCTGAAGTAGTCGCCCTGAGACTGGCCGCGCGGGGCGAGGTTGATCGGCGTGTAGTCCATCACGCTGCCGGTGTTGCCCTTGACGCTCGTGATCGACTTGTCGTTGAGCTGTTCGGCCGAGAGCATCGCACTGGCGCGGAAGTTGTGCCGCAGGCCGAGCGAATGGCCGATTTCGTGCATGGTGACTTCCTTGATGCCCTGGCCGATCAGTTCCTCGGGAAGCTTGATTTCTGCGGGCTTATCCTTGTCGGTGGAGGATGATTGCTGGGCGATGGCCAGAGCTGCCAGGCTCATCTCCATGCGGATGCCGGCGGCGAAGTGGCAGGTGGAGGCGCCCTGGCCGGCGTGCCGCTGGGCGATCAGGTCGTGAATCGGGTTCCAATCGGCCGGGACCAGGCTGAGCCGCTGCTCCGCGCGATCCAGACGGTCGGCGCTGAGGAGCAGTCCGCCCGGCATGCCGAAGCCATGGCGGGCGGCGGCGATGGGGCTGAGGATCTCGCCCTCGGCGAGGGTCTGAGGGAGCGTCAGGCTGGTTGAGCCGGCGGCGGGAAGCGGAACGCCGGTCAGAAGTGCGTAGTCATCCTTCCAGGCCTGGATCCAGGAGGCGTCGAAGATGACGTCGCCGTCGATCATTTCGCCGGTCAAGGGGTTGGCCCGAAGGCAGGACATGGCGTAGGTCGAGTTGGTGGTGATCCAGCGGAAGGTGTTGTAGTTGGTGTCCTCGGGGTCGAAGACCTCGCCGGGCTGCTGCCAGCGTACGGCGATGGCGTCGCGGAATCCGATCTTCTCGAAGGCCTTGTTCCACTCGCGAATACCTTCCTCGACATAGGGGCGGTATTCGTAGGGGACGTTATCCTCGACGTAGAAGACGATTTGCTTTTTCGGCGCGGAGAGCTTGGCCTTGGGGTCGGCTTTTTCCAGCCGCCAGCGGTTGATCATCCGGACGAAGGGAGTCTCTTTGTCGCTATTGCCGAAGTCCTTGACGGCGCTGAGGAAGTGGCCGACCCGCTGATCGGCGTAGCGAGGCTTGTAGCCGGGATCGGGCAGCTTCATCAGGCTGTAATGGAGAACGACGGTGATTCCCCGGGGGTCGGCGATGCCGCTGTCGCCGCCCAGGCCCCGGCCGCTTGATCCGCCGTTGTAGGTTGCCTCGACCTGAAGCTCGAGGTTGTTGGGGAAGGCTTTGATTTTGGACCACGATGAGCGAGAGCGATCGAATTGCCCGAGGCCGAGCTGGGCGAAGTCGGTCAGGAAGATATCGTTCAGGTTGATCAGCGGAGCCTGGCCGGCCTGGGGATTGAGGGTCTGGATGGGGAGAGACATCAGGACCGAGTCGGTGTAGTTCTGCTGAACGGCCTTCTCGACGGGGGTTCCCGAGGGAGCCTTGTATTTGACGTTGCGTCGGACGAGTTGGACCCGGTCGCCGCGGCGGCGGAAGAGCAGGACCATTTCGTCCTCACGGGTGAGGGGGACACCCGCTTGGGCCAGGCCGCGGGCGATCGTGATCGGGGCGAGGAACGGCTGCTCAAACTGATTGGGTTTGATTTCGAGGAAGAGTTGGTCGTCCTTTTTGTAGAGGGTGAAGAAGCCGTCGAGTTTCTCGGCGCCTCGGGTCACTTCGGCGAAATCGCGAAACTTTTTGTCGGTGTCGACTGGCGAGGTGGGGTTGTTGGGGCGGGCGGGGGCCAGCATGGCGCCGACATCAATGGTCGCGTCGGCCGCGGTGGGGGCAGGAGCTTCCCCGGTGGGATCGACGGGAACTTGCGCCGCCGCGGCCGAGAGCGGCAGCACGATGCAAAGGGCCGCGTGGGCGAGGCAAACACGTCTCATGATGCTGCTCACGATGGGGTTGGGCATCACCGGCACACCTCCGAGCCAGTTCCGTTCCGAGATGCGGCGGGCGGTGACCAGATCGGACCGACGGCTCGAACGAAAAAGTCCCTTCGATTGGCGCAGGTTCTATCCTCATCAAACTCGGCCGCCGTGCACAAGGTCCGGCGGCCGATTCGTTCCGAGGGGGTCTCCGCCTGCAACGACTCGACCGGTTGCAACGAAGGAACCGAACCGGACGATCACAGGGGAACGACGAGCGCGCCAATCGCTCCGACCGATCGATCGTGTCGTTGACAGATGCCGACCGGCTCACTTAGCCTACGACATTAGTCGTATCGCGGACAAGCGGCTCAGTTGCGAGGGGGGGGGACCGATGGGCAAAAGCGAGGCGACTTGGATCGGGCTGTGCTGTATGGGTCTAGCGATGGTCCTGGGAGCGGTGCCGAGCGAAGCACGTTCGCCGGGTGAATCGCTTCCGGAGTCGGCGGTTGACGACGTGCGAGCGGACGCTCGGGGGTTGGTCGCGGCGGCGGTACGTCGGGCCGCTCGGGATCACAATCGGGTGCTGGTGATGGTGGGGGGCGAGGGGAGCGGTTGGGGCGAGAGACTCCCAGCGCTGTTGCGGACCGACCCGAAGGTGCGTGAGAAGCTAGCTGGCGAGTATCACGTGGTTCGGGTTGATCCGGCGGCCGCCGATGCCGGCGTGTGGATCAAGGCGTGGGGGCTTGATCGTCCGGGGGGTGCGCTGTTTCTGGTGGTGCTCGATGATCAGGGGGCGGTGGTTGTTCGGCAGGAGGCAGCGGCCTTTGAAGCGGGCCAGCAGTTCGATTCGGCCAAGGTTGCCGCGTTTCTGGACGAACACCGAGCCGAGCCGGTCGATGCGTTCGAGCTGCTGGATCGTGCGTTGGCCGAGGCACGCCGCGAGGACAAGCGGGTGCTGCTGCATTTTGGCGCGGAGTGGTGCGGCTGGTGTCACCGGCTTGATGCGTTTCTGGAGCGGCCCGAGATCGCCGACCGGCTGGGTCGCGATTACATCGAGCTGAAGCTCGACTTGGAGCGGATGCGGCGGGCCCGGGAGGTCCTGGCCCGGTTCCCTCACGCCACGGATTCGGGAATCCCGTGGTGGGCGGTTTTGGGGCCCGATGGTCGAACGCTGTTTACGTCGTTTGCCGAACCGGAGGATCCGCGTAGTAATGTTGGCTACCCGCTGGAGCCGCATGAGATTGCGCACTTTGTCAAGATGCTGCGTGAAACCGCACGGCGGCTGGACAGCGAAGCGATCGGTGAAATTGAGGCGGCGTTGGAAGCGGCCGCCGTCGAGATTAAGAAGGCCCGCTCGGGATAAGGTCGGGTCGCCGCGAAGCCGTCGCGCGTCGGTGTGACCGGCATCGAGAGGTTCTGCGCCGCTGGCTCGGGAGCGGACCCGAGGCGGTGGGCCGGGCGGATGGCCTGGCCCATTCGTTCGTCAAGATCGTGAACCGTTCTGTTGGGTGAACCAGGCGACGGTACGGGCAATGCTTTCGGGGTATTCGATTTGGTGGGTCCACCCGAGCTGGTTTCGTATTTTGGCGGAGCTGTAGGCGAGGTTGCGGCCCATGAGCCAGGTTGCGTAGCGGGTGATGGTCGGGGGGTGGCGGCTGCGTGTGAGACGAGCGGTGGCCTCTAAGGCCCAGGCGGCGGCGAAGACGAGGGGATAGGAGAAGCGCCGCCGCGAGGGTTGCACGCCCAGAGCGCGGGCCCAGAGGTCGAAGAAGGCGAGCTGAGTAATCGGGCCCTGGTCGGTGACGTTGTAGGCCTGGCCGCGTGCGGCGGGGTGGGTGGCGGCGGAGATGGCGGCGTCGGCGACGCAGCCGGCGTAGATCGCGCTGAGGGGGTTGTCGCCGGGGCCGATCAGGGGGATTCCACCCCGGCGGAGACGGCGGACCAGGCGTGCGGTGGTGGTTCGGTCGCGTTCGCCGTACAGCCAGCTCGGCCGCAGGACGGTAAGCGGCAGGCCGTCGCGCTGGGCCATGCGCCAGAGGATTTGTTCGCAGAGGACCTTGCTGCGTGTGTAGTCGTCCCAGACGGGCCAGAGGTTCTGGCCGAGGGGGGCGGTTTCGTCTAGCGGTGGGCCGCCCTCAGGTGGGTGTCCGTAGGCGCTGGTCGAACTGATGTGAACAAAGCGTTCAATGCCGGCGTCGCAGGCCGCTTGCGCCAGCCGTTCGGTGGCCTCGAGGCAGTCGCGTTGGAATTCCTCCCAGCGGCCCCAGTCTCCGACTTTGGCGGCGGCGTGGAACACAAGGCGAACGCCCCGAACGGCCCGGCGGCAGGCATCTACGTCAGTGAGGTCGCCGAGCACCAGTTCGACGCCCAGCCGTTGGAGGAAGCCGGTCTGGCTGGTCGGGCGGACCAAGGCCCGCACGGAGTGGCCGCGGGCCACCAGTTGTTCGGCGAGGTGACTTCCCAGCAGGCCTGTCGCCCCGGTGACCAGAGAGACGGATTCCGGCATATCAGATGTCAAAGTAGATAATTTGGATGATTCGGGCAATACAAGAGCCGGGAATGACTCTATCCGGGAGGGTGGCGAGGCTCAAGGCGGGTGGGCTGGGGGGGCCGCGGAGGCGGGCTGGGAGGTTGTCGGGGAAAAATGGTCGGGAAGGTGGTGGAGGCCGGTGTCCGGTTCGATGTCGTATGGTCCGCGCGTGCCGAAGGGTGGTCCGTCGCGGGGATCTGAGGGATCCGGGCGATCTTCGACGAGTCGGGTGCAGCCATGGCACAAGAGACGACGGTGGACGAAAACCTGCTCAAGGAGACCCGGAACCAGATTCAGAAGCTGGTCGACGAGGTCAATGAGCTGGCCGAGTCGGACATTCAGCCGCAGGAGTTTTACGCCGAGTTTTTGAGTCGGGTGGTGGCGGCGACGGCGGCCAATGGTGGCGCGTTGTGGATGCTGGATCCGCGGGGGGCGCTGAAGCTCCAGCATCAGATTGAGTTTCAGCAGTCGGGCCTGCTGGGTAATCGGCAGCGGGCTGGGGCGCACGATGCGCTTTTGGGGTTGATGCTTCAGGCCGCCGCGCCCGAGGTGATTCCGCCGGGGGCGACGGTCGAGGGGGTACCGAACGCGGGTAATCCGACGTCGTTTGCCCTGATTCTGGCGCCGGTCGAGCTGGACAAACGGGTGGTGGGGCTGGTCGAGCTATTGATGGATCCGGGCCGCAAGGCGCTGACCCAGAACAGTACGAAGCGGTTTTTGGCGGGATTATGCGATGTCGCCTCGCATTATTTGAAGAACCGGCAGGTCCGCCAACTGGTTTCGCAGCAGCGGATGTGGAATCAGTTGGAGGCGTTCACGCACGCGGCGCATCAGTCGCTGGACCTGAAGGAGACCTGTTATGCGGTGGCCAATGAGGGCAAGCGGCTGGTCGGCTGCGACCGATTAAGCGTGGCGCTGAAGCTGAACGCGGCGGCGCGGGTGCTGATCGAGGCGGTGAGCGGCCAGGAGGTTGTCGAACAAAAATCGAATCTGGTGCGGGAGTTGACGCGGCTGTGCAAGGTCGTGATCCAATCGGGTGAGGATCTGGTTTACAGCGGGCACACGGAGAATTTTCCGCCCGAGATTCGCGAGGCGCTGGAGATCTACGTCGATGAGAGCGGGTCGAAGGCGATCGCGGTGACGCTGTTGCATCGTCCGGAGACGGAGACGAACAAGGAGCGGACGCCGTTTGGGTGTCTGGTGGCTGAGCAGATCGGCGACGAGATGGCGCCGACTGACATGCATGCGCGGTGCGAGGTGATTGCGCGGCATGCCTCGACGGCCCTCTGGAATGCTCAGGAGCATCACAAGATTTTCGCAGCGCCGGTGCTGAAGGCGCTGGGCGAGCCGTGGCGGGTGTTTCGGGGGCGGACGCTGGCCAAGATCCTGGCGGTGTTGGGGCTGATTCTGGGGACGATTTTGGCGATGGCGTTCTGGCCCTGGCGCTTGACGGTGGAGGGTCGAGGTTCGATCCTGCCCGAGATCCGCCATAACACCTACGCGCCGGCCAAGGGCGTGATCACCGCGACCTACTTCGACCATGGGGACACAGTACGCGGGCCGCGTGTGGACTCGGATGGAGAGCCTCAGCCGGGCGACCTGTTGCTGAAGATTGAGAGCAAGGAGTTGGAAGCCGAGCTGAAGAAGATGCTCGCCGAGAAGTCGGACGCGATGAGCCAGATGGCCAGCTTGCGGGCTCAGATCAACAGTTCGTCAACACGGCCCGAGGACCGGCCGCGTCTGATCGGAGAATTCAAGCAGGCGGAGATCAAGCTGTTGGGGGCCGAGGAGCAGATTGCGATCATCGAAGACCAACTGGCGATGATGGAGATACACGCGCCCTGCGATGGGATCGTGACGACCTGGGAGGTCCGGCGTAACTTTTTGAATCGCCCGGTCGAGATGGGACAGGAGCTGGTCCAGGTTGCGGCGACCGACGGCGAGTGGGTATTGGAGGTGCAGGTGCCGGACCATGACATGGGTCCGGTTCTGGCGGCCCAGGCGCGGTTGCGGGCGGCTCTGGCCCCGGTGGCGGCGGCCCGAGAGCGGCTGGAGGAGGCCTGCCGTCCGGGGATCGACAGCGGCTCGGCCGCGGCGATCGAGGATGCCCTGGATGCGTTGCGGGACGCGTTGCGGCAGGTCCAGAAGTCTCCGGCGCGGGATCTGACCGAAGTGGGGCCGGCCCTGGACGCCTTGACGGGCTTTGCCAAGGCGGTGGCGCGGCTGCTCGACGGCGGCGGGGATCCGGCGGCCGCTCGGGAAGCGAAGGCCGGGCTGGACCAGGCCCTGGACCGGGCCAGCACGCTCTCGGCCTACTTTGTCTCGGCCACCGACCCACAGCATCGTTACCCTGGCTACGTGCGTCGGATCGCGACCACGGCCGAGACCAAGGAGCAGCAGCACTCGACCAAGGTCACAGTGGGGTTCAGCGAGGCCGTGCGGCGGGAATTTCTGTCCCGCAACCAGGCGTTGCGCCCGGGAGCGGAAGTGCGGGCGCGGATCAATTGCGGCGATGCCAACATGGCCTATGCGTTGATGCGCGACGTGGTTCATTTCTGGCATGAGAATGTGACGTTCCGCTGGCCGTTCCTTCCGTAACCCGGGTGCCCGGGTTTTACGGCCCGGGGGCGGACCGCACAACCAGCCTGGAGAGAAACAGACGATGAATCGACCGGCCATGACTCTGGCGACCGGAGCCAGTCTGGTTGCCGTGATCGCCATGATTGCCCCGGCCCAGCAGAGCGGCCCGCGGCGGAGCCTGCGAACGACGGCCGCGACGGCTGAGGATGGTTCGATTGTTGTGTTCGGGACGCTGGAGTGGCTTGAGGTCGCGCAGTTGTCCGCGTTGCAGGAGGGCAACGTCAAGTGGTTGGAGCCGCAGGTTGGCTCGCGGGTGGTGGAGGGGCAGGAGATCGGGCAGCTCCACGACGAAATTGCGCGGCTCAATGCTGAGAAGGCGCGGCTGATTGCCGAAAGCACGGCCGGGATTGCCAAAGCCAAGGCCCAGTTTGACCAGGCGGCTGCCAAACTGGCGCGGGATCTGGAGATCAATAAGCGGAGCCCGGGGGCGATTTCACGGGAGGAGATTGACAAGGACACGGCCGACGTCAACTACGCCGACGCGCTGCGCCAAGAGGCGATGGAGAAGCGGCTGGTGGACGCCAAGGAAGCCGAACTGGCTGAAGCGATCCTGCGGCAGCACACGATCGTTTCGCCGATCACGGGCTACGTTCTGGATCGGATGAAGAACCCGGGCGAGTCGGTGCGGGCCAACGAGCCGTTGCTGCGGATTGGCAAGACGGATCGATTCAAGTTTGTGGGGTGGGTTCCGCTGGAGGTGAGTCAACGGATCCGGGTCGGGGATGTGGTGGAGTTCCGGCCGGTGGAGCCGGACGCCGACCTGCCGATCGAGAAGCGCGTCTTCGACGGAAAGATCATGGCCGTGAACCGTGAGGCCTCGACCGTGGGGGGTTCCGAGGTCAGCGTTCTGGCGGAGATTAATAACCCGGCCAACGAGGCGCAGCCGGAACTGGAGCTGATCCAGGGAATGCGCGGCGAGCTGCGGATTCTCCGACCGGGATCGGGCGTTGCGGGCGGGAACGCGAGCGCGACGCGTCCGGTCGATGGGTCCGATCTGCGGTCCGCGTCGGCGCGTTAGTGAGGGCGGCCTGACTGACCGAGTGGTCCGAACCTACGGCCCGACGGGATTTCGACGCGATGAGTTCTGCCCCCACTCTGGCACCCGCTTTGCCGGCTGGTCAGGCTGCCGAGCATCTCAGTCCGAAGCTGCGCCGCGATCTGATCGTGGTCCCGCAGTTTTACGAGGGCATGACCCATTATGTGGTCAAGGAACCGATCGCGCAGAAGTTCTACCGGTTCAAGGTCGAGGAATACTTTCTGCTTCAGCAGTTTGACGGGCAGAAGACGCTCAGCGACGTGAAGAAGGAGTTTGAGCGGCAGTATCGTCCGCAGACGATCACGATCGAGGATTTGTTACGGTTTGTCTCCCAGCTTCATGAGGCGGGGCTGGTCCAGGTGGAGACGGCCGAGCAGGCCCAAGCGCTGATCCGTCGCCGTCGCAAGAACCGGTGGAAGCGGATCTGGCAGTTCTTCGCCAACATCCTCTACATCAAGATTCCGATCGTCGATCCCGAGCGTTTGCTCACCTGGATGTATCCCTACTTCCGGTGGATCTACACCCGGACGTTTGTGACGATCAGCCTTCTGATGATGGCGGCGGCGCTGATCTCGGTGCTGGCCAACTGGAGTTCGTTCACCGCCAACCTGCCGAGCTGGGACAAGTTTTTTAGCTGGCAGACGATCGTCTATTTCTGGATCAGCCTGGCCGTCGTCAAGATCATCCATGAATTCGGCCACGGCCTGACGGCCAAGCACTTTGGCGGTGAAGTGCATGAGATGGGGATTCTGTTCCTCGTCCTGACGCCGGCACTCTACTGCGACGTGACCGATAGCTGGATGCTGCCGAGCAAGTGGAAGCGGATCTGGATTTCGGCGGCTGGGATTTACGTCGAGTGTTTTTTAGCGGCGGTGGCCACCTTCATCTGGTGGAACACCGAGCCGGGCGTGTTGAAGAGCCTGATGCTGGCGACGATGTTCATCTGTTCGGTGAACACGATCCTGTTCAATGCGAATCCGCTGTTGCGGTACGACGGCTACTATGTGCTGGCCGACTGGCTCGAGATTCCCAACTTGCGGATCAAGAGCAGCCAGTTTTTCCAGCATCTGCTCCAGGAGAAGGTCCTGGGTCTGGAAGTTCCGCCCCAGCACTACATGCCGCGGTCACGGCGGGCATTGTTTGTGACCTATGCGGTTGCCAGCTACTTGTATCGCTGGGTGGTTACCTTCAGCATTCTGTTCTTCCTGTATCAGTTTCTGAAGCCGTACAAGCTGGGGTCGATCAGCGCGATGCTGGCGATCGGCTCGCTGATCCCGCTGGTGGTGGTGCCCAGTTATCAGATGTTCAAGTTTGTCGGCCAGCCCGGGAGGATGCGAAAGGTGAAGAAGGCACGCGCGGCGGCCTGCTTCGCGGCGTTCCTGGCCGCGGTGTCGGCCATTCTGTTGATTCCGGTCCCGCTGCAAATTTCGGGGCCGTTTGTGATCGCGGCGGAGGATCCAGCCCCGGTTTACGCCGAGGTCCCGGGTCGAGTGGTTCGCTACTATGTCCGCGATGGAGACCGGGTCGAGCGAGGCGACCCGATCGCCGAACTGTCCAACCTCGACAAGCAGCGGGAACGGGTCCAGTACCAGCAGCAGATCGACATGAACCGGGCCAAGGCCGACATTTACCTGGTCAGTGCCGACCCCAATTTGCACAACATCGCCGAATCGCATCGGCGGCTGGCCGACGAGCTGGAGCCAGCGCTCGAGAAGGTGACCGAGCAGATCGCCCGGTTGACGCTCTACGCGCCGCGGTCCGGGGTGGTCCAGAAGATGCCGCCGCCTGAAACGATCGGGATGCTGCTTCAGCCGGGCGACGGCAAGCCGCTCTGCGAGGTGGTAGACCCGACCCGGTTGAAGGCGGTCATGCTCCTGGACCAGACCGACGTCGACCTGGTTCGAGAGGTCTCGCGGCCTGCCGAAGGCTCCACCGAACCGCAGAAGCCCCGCGCCTGGCTGAAGGTCTACGGCAAAGGCAGCCACACGATTGTCAGCCGGCTGGACAAGCTCTCACGGCGCAGTCGCGAAGACCTCCCGCCGGAGCTGAGCACCCTCGGCGGAGGCGAGGTCCCGGCCAAGGCCGACGAGCAGACCGGCGCCGTCAAGCCGATGTCGGCGGTCTTCGAAGCCGCCATCCCGATCGACAACCGCGACGGGATCCTCCAGCCGGGCATGCGCGGCAAGGCCCGGATCGACGCGGGCAGCATGAGTCTCGGAGGTTGGATCGTTCGCACGTTGATGAAGACGTTTCATTTCACTCTCTGAGCGGAACGCCAGTCGGCCACCCGACCGTCAGAGGGCCCTCAGCAAGGCGCGCGGATCTGAAGAGCAGGCTTCCAAGCCGAGCGACGGCCGATCGAGGCAGCGCTGGCCGGACGCACTGGGCCTAGGTCGCAAGTCCCATAACTCATCATAGCTTTGGACGAACGAGCCGATTGGACGGAATCGGCGGGGCGCGTCACCGCCGAGGTGCGGAGGCGAACCCGCGGCCGGTCACCAGTGCTCGATCAAGAACAGCAGCGAGACCGTTCCATCGAGGATCGGTTCGTTGGTTCCGAAATCCTCGAACATGTCGTGGTAGACGGCGACATCGGATTGGAATCGGGCCAAGTCGTCGGCGCCGAAGGTTTGGTATTGGAGAGCCTTGTTGATGTCGGGGGCTTGCGGGCCGTCGACCAGCCCGCCGCGAGGCAGCCGTCCGGCGAGCTTCCAGAACAGGTGGTGGGGGCGACTCGGGGACCGTCCTTGGTCTGGGACGCCGCAGACGAAGCTATAGCCCCAGGGGTTACGTCCAAAGATCCAGTCCCTGGCCTCGGTCGCCAAGGTGCGGAACCGGGGATCTCCGGTCATCTGCTCGTAGAGCCGAGCCTGGGTGGCCAGCGCGATCACGTCGTTGGTCGAGCACCAGACCAGCGGCGTGGCGAAGCGGTAGGCGTTGGTTAGGGCGCGGGCTTCGAGCCGTTCCAGGCCGGCCCGGTAGTACCCGGCCAGGCGTGCTTGGACGGCCTGGTCGACGAGCGGGTAGAGCCGCCAGTGCGCCAAGTTGACGTAAGGGAAGAATTCGTAGTGGCCGTGGCGGTCCTGGCCCATCCAGACATTGTCGCCAGCCTGGTCCGCCCAGCGGATGGCTTCCTCGAGGAACTGCGGTTCCCGGGTGGCGCGATAGAGTTCGACGGCGGCCCACTCAAGGTCGTCCCAGTAGGTTTTTTCCATGTAATAGTAGGGAGCGAGGACGGGGATGGACTGGGCGTAGCCGATGCGCTGTTTGGCGAGGCGGTACATGGACCGAGCCGTGAGCAGATCGCCGGCGATCGCCATCACGGCGGCGGCGCGGCCGGCGATGCTCGAGACGCCGGTCGATTCGTTCTGGTATTTCGGGCCCATGGGGGCGCCGGTGGCCGGCCAAGCCGACCGCGGCCCACCCTTGCCGTGCCCGTAATCGCTCTGGTCGTCGTGCCAGAGGGTATGGGGCGGGCGGTGGTCGCGGTCGTCGCCGATCTGGATGTAAATGACATCCGGTCGGGGATGGAGCTTACGCACCAGGTCGGCGCCGTAAAAACCCTCCTGGCGGGCGTTGGGATCTTCACAAAGCATCAGGGCCGCGGCGCAGTAGGTGGTGGTGATCATGTGCTTGAGACGGTCGGCCGCGTCGTGCCAGCCGCCGACCCCATCCATCCGTTCTCCGGTCACGGTGTCGATACCGTCCTGCTGGTGACAGGGCTGGCCGGTCACGGGGTTGAAGCCGCAGCGCTGGAGTTTGAGGAAGTCGAGCAGGGCCGGGACCACCTCGAGCCGGTAGAGATCGTCTCCGATGGCGAACTCGGGGGATTCGGTGGCACCGAAGCGGACCCGGTAGCGGCCTGGGGTGGCGAGGGCCGTGAAGTCGAGCCGGTAGTTGTGCGCAAACGGACCCCAGGCGCCTTGGTCCTCGCCGATCGGAGCGTGGAGCTCGCCCACGCTGAACTCGCCGCTGAGCGGGGTTGCACTCGAGAGGATGGCGATCTTGGGATCGTTGGTCCGATAGCCGACCTGGTTGACCCGAATCCAGGGACCGTCGTCGTCGGCTGAGTAGGCGGCGGTGACGCAGGCAAGCAGGGCAGCCGGCGCGAACCGACTGGCCCAAGACCAGCAGGTGGACATGGTACGCAAAAACCTCCGCGGGGCTGGCGGGTGGCGGACTCGGCCACCCCAGGCGTTCCCGCGGATTTGATGATACGGCGGCCGGATGGCGAAGTCCCCCGTGGGCTCGATGCGGCCCCAACGTGGCGACGGGTCGCATCCCCCGGGGCGGAGGATGCGACCCGTCGTGGCCAGGCGTGATAGATGGATCGGGTCACTTCGGCGTCGAGGGCGGCAGGGTAGTCTTGTTGGTGGACGCCGAGCGTGTGCCGCCGAGGGCCTGCCGGAGACGATCGAGGAAGGAGTCGACGGCTTGCTGCTGATAGGAGCCGCCGGAGTTGGCGGGGTTGGAAGGCGTGGTTTCGGGCTGGCTGGTGGTCGGCCGATTGGCGGCCGGCTGGGTCGTTGTCGGGGGGTTGGTCGTGGCGCTGGCGGGAGCGGGCTTGGAGGGCGGGACGTAACCCGGCCGCGGCGTGAGCCGGTTGCTCCGGGCGTCCTTGGGCGCGAAGAGGGTGAACTGGGGACCGGCGGCGGCGGGCAGTTGCCGCAGACCGACCCCAAAGCGCTGCGGGGAGACGTTGCGGAACCGACGCACGATCCCCGCCGGGACGAACGCGAACTTGGGCTTGGTGTATTGCAAGGCGACGTAGTTGCGTTCCTTGCGGGGATCGAGCAGATAGCCGTTGCCCGAGGAGCGCTGGCGATCGACGATCACGAAGGCATCCGGAGCGGGCAGCAGATTTCGGGCCAACATCCGGTACTGGTCGATGGAGATCACGCCGTCGAGATTGCCGTCGGCGGCGTAGTCGAAGAAGTTGTACCGTCGCTGGAGGACGTCGTTCTGCTCGGGGTTTTCGAGGACGCCGGTGGGCTGGACCAGGATCGGATCGAGCCGGGCGGTGCCGCCGAGGAACCGGGCCAAGGCACCGGCCTCGGCCATGCCGCTGGTTGCTGCGGCATCGACGAAGGTCTGGATCTCCTGGGCGGTGATGAGGCCGTTCTTGTTGGCGTCGATGATGTCGAGGTAGCCGTTGCGGATCAGGTAGTTGAGGGCGATCGTGCCCTCGATGGCGGCGATGGCGTTGCCGACGTCGACCCGCGACCGCTGCGGCCATGGCCCGCCCGCGTTGGGGAAGAGCTGGGGCGGGGCGACGACGTCGAGCGTGGTCGGCTCGTCGCGGACGGGGACGGCGGTCCATTGCAAGATGGAGTTGACGCCATCGGGGGTCAGGTACGTCGAGAGATCGCCGATCTGGTGCGGACCGAAGTTGAGCTGATTGACGCCGACCGGGGTGGTCAGATAGCCGTCGACGGTGACGCCGCCGCTGCGGGCGATGTTGACCCAGTATTGCAGGGCGGAGGCGACGACGGAGAACGAGCCGGTCACGATGGCCGACGAGAGCGAGGTTCCGCCTTCCTGGAAGAGCATCAGGCCGGCGTCGCCGACGTTCGTTCCGGTCACGCCGGTGACGACCCGGGAATAGGTGGGGATGTTGAGCGCGGGAGCGACGAAGTCCGTGAGGATGCTGCGATTGGCGTTGGCCAGGACGCGATCACTGAAGATCACCGGATCACCGGCCGTGAGGGTAATCAGGTCGGCTCCGACGATCGCTCCGGTCGTGTCGGTCACGAGCACAGGGCCGAGCGGGCGGGGCAGCGCACCGACGCTGGGGTCGGTCGGGAGGCTGCGGGCGTCGCTGGCGAATGGGAACGAGTAGGTGCCGGAGACCGAGATCACTTCGTTGAGGGCGGCGGGCAGAGCTTCGCCGTTGGTGGTGTTGGCGGTCCCGCCCGGGTCGGTTCCGAACTGGCCGGCGGCGGCGATCGGGGCGATGCCGAGCCGGCGGAACCGATTGAATTGATTCTTGAGCGCCAGGACCACCTGCGGGCTGACGCGGTAGGCCTCGCCCTCGGTCTGGAAGGCGGTGACCGTACCGAAGCCGAAGGTGGCCGCGACGGTGCGGTCGACGGCGTTGGGCCGTACTGGATCCTTAACGAAGGGGTTTTGGGTGATGTACTTGAGGCCGTTCCAGAGGATCTGGGCGGTGGTGCCGCCGGGGATGGGCGAGGGAGATCCGGTGTTGGGGGTGAAGACGTTGACGGGGACGAGCGTGGCCTGTGGGACGAACTGGGTGACCACGCCGGCGGCGGCGGTGCCGTGGCCCTGGACGATGCCGGCCGTGTCGTCGTCGCCCCGGCCGTTGGTGATCAAGTTTTTGCCGGGAGCGACGCGGCCCCGGAAGAAGGGGTTGCCGGCGTCGACACCCGTATCGACGATGGCCACGGCCAGATCCTGGCCTTCGTAGGGCACGCCGAAGCTGCGCAGGTCGTTTAGACCGATGAGCGAGCCGGTGGTGGAGCCGGCCAGGCTGGTGACGGTCTTGAACTGCCAGATACCGTCCATGTCGGCGACGTAGAGGGTGGTGCCGTCGGCCGAGAAGGTCAGACTGAGGGTACCGTTGATGAAGCTGTCGGCCTCGAGGCTTCCGGGCGTACGGAAGTTGCTGGCGAACGGGGTGACGACGCCGTCGGGACCGATCCGGACGATGCGGCCGCCAAGGTTGCCGGTGGAGACCTGGAGGTTGACGATCGGGTTAGGCGTGACCGCTGTATCGACGGTGATGCTGAAGCTGCCAGAACCCTGGACGGGGACGAAGATGCTGCGGTCGCCGCCGGTCAGGTTGGCCGACAGGCCTGTGGCCAGGTCGGCGACGAAGAGGCTGCCGGCGTAGGTGGGCGGGATCGGCGTTGCGGTGGGGACGCCGTCGACCGTATCGAGCGTGGCGCCGTAGGAGAAGAAGCTGTAGCTATCGAAGGCGATGTCCTGGAAGCGTCGGAAGGGGGTCGGGATGACGCCGTTGGTGTCGGGGGCGGCGGCGTCGGTATCTTCGGTGAAGTATTCGTACTGACCGTCGGGACGCTGGAAGGTGCTGACCCCGAGCACGTTGGGTTGGGGCACCAGGCTGTTGCCGATCAGGATATCGCCCTGGAGTCCTTGGACGCCGCTGAGGCCGGGCACAGGCGGAGTGATCGGGCTGGGAGGAACGCCGAAGTTGGTGAAGACCGAGTAGGCGGGTGAGGCGTAGATGGCGTTGGCGTTGGAGATGCCGACCTGGGGATTGAAGGTCATGCTGGTGGTGCTGACGCCTTGGGGGGCGTTGGGGCCGACGACGGGGGTTCCGGGTCGGTAGAGATTGGCGTCGAAGAAGAGCACGGCGCCGTTGCCGCCTTGGGTCGAGTCGTTGGCGTTGCCGATCAGGACGCCGCGGAGGAAGCCCTGCTGCTCGACGGGGGGCACCAGGATGGCGCTGGGCTGGACCGTCGGCTCGCCGGTGGCTGGGTTGATCGGGAACGGCATGTAGAGGCCGAGGAAGGAGCCGTCGGGCCCGATGCGGTAGACGACGTTTTTCTGGGGGTCGCTGTTGCTCAGCGAGGTGACGAACATCGAGGGCTTGCCGTCGAAGATGCCCTCGGGGTCGAAGGCGATGTCGTACCAATTGACCAGGCCGCTTCCGGGCACGGTTCCGTTGCCGGGAGGTGCGCCGGGGTCGATCTGGTTGAGGACGGTGTTGAGGTCGAAGAAGACCGAGGCGCGGCCGGTGGCCGGGTCGACGCGGTAGATCACTCCTGGCCGGTTGATGGGGGTAGGCAGGCTCGGGTCGCGGAAGTTGGGGTCGGCGTTGGCTCCGGCGCCGCGCGAGATGGCGTAGACGCCCTTGCCGAAATCACCCCCCGGCCCGGCCTGAATCCGGACCATATCGCCGCCGAAGGCGCGGAGCGAGGTCAGTTGCGCGACCGAGGTGAACGGTGCGGCGCTGTTGGGGTTGGGATCGAAGGTCAGCGTGATGTTGCCGGTCGTGGTCTCGAGATCGCCGACGGTGGTCGTGACCACGTCGGTCAGAGTGACCGTCGGGGTGTTGGCGGTCACGATTGGAGCCAGAACCTGCCGCTCTTCCAGCCTCTGAATGCCCAGGTGGACCCGGCGATTCTGGCGCCGGGCCGGGCGACGCTCCTGCGGTCGGGAGGGCTGAGACATTCCTTCATCTCCTTGAGCGGAACACGTCCGTCCTGGCGAGGCCGGCACTCTGGCGGCACTCTGTGTCCACGATATCGGCTGACATCGGCGTCGCGTTTGAACGCAACGCCCGGACGCCACCCCCGGTGACGCGGTTCCACCGCGCGACCCGGGTCGCCGAGACCGGACTTGAATCAATGGGCAGATCGGCCAGCCTGCCCCGGTGAGTTCACAGAATCCGCCCGACAGTCAGGATAAGCCCGACCGGAATAACCCGTGCGCGTTCCCCGACCCGTCCCCGAATCGAGCGAATGAGAAGTGAGGCAAACTGGGACAACTGCGGGCGAATGCTCGGGAGATCGGAAAATGTCAGGCGGCGTGCCCGCCGTCGAGGCACGCCGCTGCTGGGAGTCAGGTGCGAGAGAGAGGTGAGAAGGGGATTTAGGGGGTCACTGAACCACGTCGGAGGCCTGGGGGCCACCGCCGGGTCGTGGGATCTGGGGGCCCTGGGGTGGCATGGCGCCGCGGGCGCGGTTGCGGACGTCGAGTTCGATGGGACCGAACATGCTCTCGTGGCGCTGAATGGTCATGTGCAGGGCGGTCAGCAGCCGTTTGGCCGTGAAGAAGTTCATGACCAGGCGCTGGTTGGCTTTGACGTCCTGGCGGCCTTGGGCGAAGGGCTGGGGGTTGAGACCGAAGTCGAGGATCACTTCTTCGGGGGTGGCGGTCACGCGGCAGAAGTTGGAGTAAGAGGGCATGGTGCCCGAGTCGTCGACGACGACTTCAGGCATCGCCTGCTGCGGCTGGGCGGAACCGCCCGATTCGGCGTCGCTCATGCGAAATCCGGAGAACCCGGCTCCTTCGGGGGGCGTCAGGATGAACTCACGATACCCGTGGCGCCAGCCGTGGCCCAGGCCTGCGCGCAGCGGAGAAGCACGAGGCGTCAGTCTGCCCCAAGTGGGCCGGCCGATCAAGCCCGACCTGATCGGCTCGGGGGGCGTCGGGAGCGTCAGACTGCGACGGTGAGCGGTCTGCCTGGGATCGGAATCGGGGTGGAGCGGGGCGGAGCGATCAATTCGTCGAGGGCGGCGGCGGTGCGGGCGGCGGCGCCTTGCTGGGCCAGAACGATCCGACGGGCGGCTTGTCCGCGCTCGTGGGCAGCTTCGGGATCTTCCAGATCGGCGCGGAGAGCTTCGCGGAGTTGGTCGGCGGAGGAGACCCGCCGAGCAGCGTGGGACGCCAGGAGTCGATCGGTGGCTTCTCGAAAGTTTTCCGTATAGGGGCCGAAGATCACCGAAGCGGCGTAGGCGGCCGGTTCCATGACGTTTTGTCCTCCCCGGCCGGGGCGGAGACTTCCGCCCACGTAGGCGATGTCGGCCAGTCCCCAGACGGCGGAGAGTTCGCCGAGGGTGTCAACCAGGAGGACCGGTGGCGGCTCCGCGCCGCGAGGGGCGGGGACTCCGTGGCTCCGCCTCCAGCCTGGTTCGCCTTTGGCGTCGATCAGGGCGGCCACCGCGTCGAAGCGATCCGGATGCCGGGGGACCAGAACCAGCCGCAGGCCGGGGTGTTGGCGGCGGAGGGCCTGATAGGCATCCAGCGCGGCGGCTTCCTCGCCCTCCATCGTGCTGCCGGCGACAAAGACGATCTCGGAGGTCTTCAGACCCAACGCTTGGCGCAGGGCGATGGTCTGTGGATTGCCGCGATCGGACTCCAGGCCGTCGTATTTGATCGAACCGGTGGTGAGGACACGGTTGCGCTCGACGCCCAGGGCCAGGAACCGGTCCGCGTAGTCCTGGGACTGAGCGGCGACCAGGTCGAGGCGGCGCAGGGTGGAGCGGAGGAGGGGACCGAGCCGTCGGTAGCCGCGGAAGCTGGCAGCGCTGAGCCGGGCGTTGACGATCGCCACGCGTGCCTGCGCGCGAGCGGCCGCCTCGATCAGATTGGGCCAGAGTTCGAGTTCGACGAGAGCCAGGATGCTCGGGCGGATCCGCTCGACGGCGCGACGCACCGCCCATGAGAAGTCCAGGGGGGCGTAGAAGGTGATCAGGTCGGGATAGGCGCGGCGGGCCAACTCCAGGCCAGTCGCCGTCGTCGTTGAAACGACGACGTCCCAGTCCGGATGCCGCCGTTGCCACTGTTCGATCAAGGGTCCCAGGAGCTTGACTTCGCCGACGCTGACCGCGTGGAACCAGAGACAGGGCCGCTGGCCGAGCCGCCGCGGCGCCTTGCCCCAGAGTTTGGCGGACCAGCCCTCGCGATACTTGCCCTGCTTCCACGCCTTGAACAATAGAACCGGAGCGGCCAGCAGCAAGAGGACGAGGTAAGCAACGTCACGCACGTACCGCATCGCCCGGGCATCCCTTCCCACACCAGGACTGGGCCGTTTCCCTCGGCCGATTTCTCCGCTCGGCCGGTCGGTGGAGCCGATCGGCCCACCCACTCGCAGCAAACCCGATGCCAGCCGGAAGAGCCTTGCCTAAATTGCCCAAGCTGTCAGAGACCGGTTGAAGTTGGGAATTTGGGTGGTTATGAGGGGGGTGGAGTGGTGGTAAGGGTTTCAAAAGGGGTCGCCGGTGGTGGCTTGCTTACGCAGGCAGCAGGCTTTGTATTTGCGGCCGGAGCCGCAGGGGCAGGGGTCGTTGCGTCCGACGCGGCGACCGGTATGGCGGACTGGTTCGGGCTTCTTGTCGCCCTTCTGGCTGGCGGCGATGGCGGCTTCTTGCTGCTGGCGGATGCGTCCGGCTGGGCCTGAATTGGCGGAATGATCCGAAGAGGCCGGGTCGGTGGGGGATTCGTGGATCGTTCGGGCCCGGTCCAGTTGCCAACGCGCGCCGATGTAGTGCAGGAATTCCGGGTCGAGTTGTTCCATGCGGAAGATCAGGTCGGTGACTTTGTCGCCCAGGCCGATCCACATTTCCTCGAAGACTTTCATGCCTTCGCGTTTGTATTCGATCTTGGGATCGACCTGGGCATAGCCGCGGAGTCCGACCGAGCTTCGCAAGTGGTCCATCGCGCGGAGGTGCTCCATCCAGCTTGAGTCGAGGATTTGGAGCACGAGGACTTTTTCGAGTTCGCGCATCTCGGGGCGGTGCCGGGCATCGAGCGCGGCGGCCAGCCGGGATCGGATTTCGGAGCGGGAGGCGGACTGGAATTCGTCGGGTGTGGCCTCGACTCCGAGTTCCTCCCTGGCCCAGCGGACCAGCTCTTCGAGAGCGGCCGGATTGGGAGCGGGGGCTGGGCGGTCTTTGCGAGCCGACGGAGCCTCGGGTCCGTAAGCGGCGGCGATCCGCTCTTCCAGGGCGTCCCAGAGCAGGCTTCCGCGGTAGACCTTTCGGGCCTGGTCCTTGAGCAACGACTCGATCTCGGGACGGAGCAAGGGGCGGAGTTCTTCGGGGTCGATGAAGGTCCCGTAGCGGGCGGTGAACCAGGCTGCCAGTCCCTCGCGGTCGAAGCGGACCGGCTGGGTTGCGGACCGAAGGCCGAGGTAGCGATCGAGGGCGATCTGGACGGGGAACTCGGCTTCCTTGCGGGCGTAGAGGGTGCGTAGCTCGGTTTGGATCCGCTGGGCGATCTCGTTGGAGGAGAGGCCGGTCCAACCGCTGGGGTCGAGGGCGAGGCCGAACTTGAGGCGGGCCCACTCGGCGAGGGTGCGTCGGCCGAAGTCCGGTGCCAGGGCGGGTGCCAGGGGGGCCAGGTCGACGGCGGCGATCGAGGCGTTGGCCTTTTCGACGAGGAAGTCTTGGAGGGCGCGGCGGTCGACCGTCTGGTCGGAGCCTTTGCCGTCGGCGAACTGTTTGAGGTCACGGTCTTTGAGGTTGAGGCCGAAGCGGTTGTTGGCCCAGGCGGTCAGGGCCAGCCAATTCCATTCGGCGGGATCAGCCTCTCCGGGGAGGTTTTCCTCGATGGCGTCGGAGATCAGGTCGAAGGCCTGGCCTTCGGCGTCGCGTCGGGCGGCCTCGATGGCATCCTCGATGGAGGCGCCCCGATAGTCCTTGGGATTGAGCTCGACGCCGAGCCGAGCGCCGGCCTCGGCGGCGAAGGTCCCGGCTCCGTAGTCTTCGGCCAGGTATTGGTCGACGGCTCGGCGCACCTGGGCGTCGAGCATATCGAGGATGATGTCCTTAGTCGGGGCGCCGTCGAGAAGCCGCTGGCGGAACGAGTAGACCCGTTTCCGCTGCTCGTCCATGACCTCGTCGTATTCGAGGAGGTTTTTGCGGATGTCGAAGTTGCGCTCCTCGACTTTTTTCTGGGCGGCTTCGATGCGCCGCGAGACCATTTTGCTCTCGATGGCCTCGTTTTCCTTCATGCCCAGCCGCTGGAGGACCGAACTGACCCACTCGCCGGCGAACTTGCGCATCAAGTCGTCTTCGAGGGCCAGGAAGAACCGGGAGCTGCCCGGGTCGCCTTGTCGGCCCGATCGGCCGCGGAGCTGGTTGTCGATCCGCCGTGATTCGTGCCGCTCGGTGCCGATGATGTGCAGGCCGCCGAGCTGGGCGACCTCGCGCCCCTCGGCCTTCATGGCCGGTTCGTACTTCTCGACTGCGGCGCGCCAGACGTCGGGCGGCACTTCGAGGCGGGTGGGGTATTTGGGGCGGCCGTCGGCGTCCACCTCGCGCTTGAGGTCGGCCCAGGCCATGAATTCGGGGTTGCCGCCGAGGATGATGTCGGTGCCGCGGCCGGCCATGTTGGTGGCGATTGTGACCATGCCCTTGCGGCCGGCCTGGGCGACGATCTCGGCCTCCCGCTCGTGATATTTGGCGTTCAGGACCTGATGCTCGATCCCATAGCGCCGTAGCATCTCCGAGATGCGCTCGGACTTTTCGATGGAGGTCGTGCCGACCAGGATCGGGCGTCCCTGGGCGTGCACCTCGCGGATTTCCTCGATCACGGCGCGATATTTTTCGGCCTCGGTCAGATAGATGACGTCGGGATGGTTGACACGGCTCAAGGGGCGGTTGGTCGGAATGGCCACCACGTCGAGGCCGTAGACTTTGTTGAACTCGGTGGCCTCGGTCATCGCCGTGCCGGTCATGCCGCAGAGTTTTTTGTAGAGCTTGAAGTAGTTTTGGAGGGTGATGGTGGCCAGGGTCTGGTTTTCCTCCTTGATGCGAACTCGCTCCTTGGCCTCAACGGCCTGGTGCAACCCGTCGGACCACTGCCGACCGGTCATGAGCCGGCCGGTAAACTCGTCGACGATGACGATTTCGCCGGCATCGTTGACGATATACTCGCGGTCGCGGCGGTAGAGGTAGTGGGCTTTGAGGGCGTTGTCGATCAGGTGCGGCCACTCCATGTTTCCCGGAGTGTAGAAGCTCTCGACGCCGACCAGCCGCTCGGCCTCGCGCACGCCCTCGTCGGTCAGATGGGCGGTTTTTTCCTTTTCCTTGATTTCGAAATGTTTGCCGGGCTTGAGCAGCCGGGCGATGCGGTCGGCCTCGGCATACTTACGGACGTCGTCGAAGGCTGGTCCGGAGATGATCAGTGGGGTCCGGGCCTCGTCGATGAGGATGCTGTCGACCTCGTCGATGATGGCGTAGTGGAGGGACCGCTGGCATTGAAGCTCCCGAGTCGGCTTCATATTGTCGCGTAGGTAGTCGAAGCCGAACTCGTTGTTGGTGCCGTAGGTGATGTCGCGTTGGTAGATCGCCTTGCGCTGGTGGGAGTCCATGTCGGCCTGGATGGCGCCGACGGTCAGGCCGAGGCCCTGATAGAGCGGGCTCATCCATTCGGCGTCGCGGCGGGCCAGGTAGTCGTTGACGGTCACCACATGGACGCCTTGGCCTTCGAGGGCGTTGAGGTAGGCGGCCAGGGTCGCGACGAGGGTTTTGCCCTCGCCGGTGACCATTTCGGCGATCTTGCCGGAGTGAAGCACCATGCCGCCCATAAGCTGGACGTCGTAGTGGCGCATTTTGAGGTAGCGCTTGCCGGCCTCTCGGCAGGCTGCGAAGGCCTCGACCAGGAGGTCGTCGAGCGTCTGACCGTCCGCCAGGCGGCGACGGAACTCGGTGGTTTTCTCGCGGAGCTGAGAGTCGTCAAGCGCCTCCATCCGCGGCTCAAGCTCGTTGATGGCCGCGACCAGGGGGCGCATCCGCCGCACGGTCCGTTCGTTGGCGCTGCCGAAGACCTTGACCAGGCCTTCCGAGACGGCCTCTGAAAAGGCGTTCAGTCCGTTGGTGGTCCGGTCCCAGAGTTCGGTCAGCAGTTCCTGCATGGCCATCCTGTTCCGCCCCGCGACCCGGGGTCAAATCCGTTGTAAACCACAATCAAAAAAAAGTTTATAGCAGATCCACCGCTCCGGTCAACGTCGGCCCGTGGGGGTGGGACCGGGGGTCACTGCCTGGTAGTTAATACGGACGGCGGTCTGGGTCTGGATCGCTAGGCTGATCGGATCGGGCGGTGGTGGTGGTTAGAATGGGGCGGGGGCGATCGTTATTGGGGTCTAGGGAAGTACCAGGGTCTTGGGCGCAACGGGTGCTCGTCGTCGGCTTGTGGTCTTAGGGAGTGGAACCTCGACGGGGGTTCCGGTTCTGGGGTGCGACTGCGCGGTCTGCCGGTCGGACGATCCGCTCAATCGTCGGACCCGGCCCAGTGTCCTGGTGCAGTTACCGGGAGGCAATTTGCTGATTGATACGACGCCGGAGATGCGGATTCAACTTTTGCGGGAGGGGATTGGCCAGGTTCATGCGATCGCTTTCACGCACGCGCACGCCGATCATCTGTTTGGGTTGGATGATGCGCGGTTGTTTCCGCGGTGGATTGGCGGGCCGGTGCCGGTGTTTTGCGAGCTTGAGGTCGAAGAAGCGATTCGGCGGGTCTTTTCGTATGCGTTTGATGACCATGCCGCCCGGATGCCTCAGGGGGGGGTGCCCCGGCTGGAGTTTCAGCCGATTGAGCCGCTTCGTCGGTTTGTTGCGCTCGGAGCGGAAGTGCTGCCGATCCGGCTGCACCATGGCCGGTTTCGGGTACTGGGGTTTCGGATCGGTCCGCTGGCTTATTGCACGGATGTCTCGGCAATTCCGGAAGAGAGCCTGGCCCAGCTTGAGGATCTGGAGGTTCTGATTCTCGACGCCCTGCGATATGACCCGCATCCCACGCATTTCTGCCTGGCGGAGGCGTTGGAGGTGATTGGACGGCTTCGTCCCCGTCAGGCCTATCTGACCCACCTTTCCCATGGGTTTGATCATGCGACGACCGAGGCCCAACTGCCGGCGGGGGTTCGGCTCGCGTACGACGGTCTGCGGATTGAGTTTTGAGCGGACAGGCCCGAGCCGGCGGAGGCTGGATCGCGTGAGATGGCGGGCAGGAAGGGAAGGGGGGGCGCGACTCGGTGGCGGCCCTTGCCGGCCACGCCGGGACTGCCCTAGGATGAACGCCTGTCGGCGTTAGGATTTATTGAAACCGGACACGACCCGGAGTACGAGTTGGGATGGTGATTCCGGAGGCGTTACGCAGGCGTTACGAGGAATACGGGCAGGCTCACGTTCTGCGGTATTGGGACGAGCTGGACGCCGAGGGTCGGCAACGGCTGATCGGGGAGCTTGAGCGGGTTGATCTCGAGCGGATCGACCGGCTGGTTCGGGAGCTGGTTCGAGCCGAGCCGGTGGTGCCGATCGACCCGGCTGGGATTCGGCCGGTGCCGATTCATCGGCTGCCCCGCACGGATGGCGAACGGGCGGCTCGTCGCCGGGCCGCGCGGGTGGGTGAGGCCGCGGTGGCCCAAGGCGAGGTCGCGGTGGTTCTGGTCGCGGGGGGGCAGGGAACGCGGCTGGGTTTTGATGGTCCGAAGGGGACGTATCCGATTGGCCCGGTCTCGGGGGCGAGCCTGTTTCAGATTCATTCCGAGAAGATCGTCGCGCTCAGCCGCCGCTATGGGCGGGCGTTGCCGTTTTATGTGATGACCAGTCCGGAGAATCACGCGGCGACGGCGGCGTTTTTTGAGGCCAACGGCCGCTTTGGACTGGAACACCTTCGGTTGTTCACCCAGGGTCAGATGCCCGCGGTGGATCGTCGGACCGGGCGGCTGCTGCTGGCCGGAAAAGACCACCTGGCGCTGAGTCCGGACGGCCATGGCGGCACGCTGGATGCGCTGGCCGCACCGGGTCCGGAGGGTCAGCCGAGTTGTCTGGAGGAGATGCGCGAGCGGGGCGTCCGCACGGTTTTTTATTTTCAGGTGGATAATCCGCTGGTGCAGATTGCCGACCCGGCGTTTGTGGGTCTGCACCGGGAGGCCGAGGCCGAGGTGTCGTTCAAGGTCGTTGAGAAGGTCGACCCGGCGGAACGGGTGGGGGTGGTGGTGGAGTTGGAGGGCCGGCCGACGGTGATCGAGTATTCCGACCTGCCGGCCGAACTCGCGGAGCGACGGGAACCGGATGGCTCACTGGCGCTGGCGGCGGGCAGCATTGCGATCCATCTATTTGAACGGAGCTTTATCGAGCGGATCGTCGGGCAGGCGGAGCTGCCGTACCATCGGGCGATCAAGAAAATGGCCTACATGGACGAAGAGGGTCGCCTGGTTGAGCCGGACGAGCCGAATGCGGTGAAGTTTGAGCGGTTCATCTTCGACACCCTGCCGCTGGCAGCGCGGTCCGCGATCGTGGAGACCGACCGTCGGATTGAGTTTGAGCCGCTAAAGAATGCCACGGGGGCGGATTCGCCGGCAACGGTCCGTCAGCGCATGAGCGATCTGTTTGCCGATTGGCTGGAGTCGGCCGGGGCTCGGGTGCTGCGGCGTTCGGACGGATCGGTCCCGTTCGGTATTGAGATCAGCCCGCTGTATGCGTTGGAGAGTTCGGAACTCAAAGGGCGGATCCCGGAGAATACGTGGATCGAGCAGCCGCTTTATTTGCGCTGACGAAATCGACCAGGGAGGGGAATGGGAAGCGATGCTTCACGCGGTGATCATGGCGGGCGGCAGCGGGACGCGGTTCTGGCCCAAGAGCCGTCGGGATCGGCCCAAGCAATTGCTGCGGCTCGTGGGTGAAGCGACGATGCTGCGCCAGACGGTCGATCGCGTGGCCGGTTTGGCCGCGGCGGACCAGACCTGGGTGGTGACGGGGGCGGACCAAGCGGCGGCGACGCGGCGCGAGCTGCCCGAATTGCCGGAAGATCATATTGTTGCCGAGCCATGTCCGCGGGACACGGCGGCGTGCGTGGGTTTGGCGGCGGCGTTGGTGGCGGCCCGCGAGCCGGACGCCACGTTGTTGATGCTGCCAGCCGATCATGTCGTCCGGCCGTCGGATACCTTTCGCCAGACGATTCGAGCGGCGACCCAACTGGTCGCCGAAGACCCGACGACGTTCGTGACGCTGGGGGTTCGACCCACCCGCCCTGAGACGGGCTATGGCTACATTGAGCAGGGCGAGAGCTTGGGGGAACGGCTGGGATTTCGGGTTTACCAGGTTCGGCAGTTTTGCGAGAAGCCGGACCGGGGTACAGCCGAGCAGTTTCTGGCTCATGGGCGGTTTGTCTGGAACTCGGGGGTCTTTGTCTGGAACGCGCAGGCAATTCTGGATGCGATTGGCCGGTTCCGGCCACGGTTGGCCGAAGGGTTGGACCGGATCCGGGCGGAGCTGGGGACTCCCTCTCAGGCGGACGCTTTAGCGCGGGTGTATCCGACGCTTGAGCGGGTTCCGATCGACAAGGCGGTGATGGAACATTACCCGAACGTCAAGGTCATCGACGTCACGTATGAATGGAGCGATGTCGGCGACTGGCGGACGCTAGCCGAGTATCTGGGGCACGACGCGGCGGGTAACGCGGCAGAGGGACCGACGCGGATTGTGGACAGCCGGGGCTGTGTGGTGATTGCCGACGAGGGCCGGCTGATCGCCACGTTGGGCGTCGACGACCTGGTGGTCGTGCAATCGGGCGGAGCCACCCTGGTGGCCCGCAAGGACCGTCTTGACCAGTTGAAGAGCCTCGTCGAGGGCCTGCGCGAGGCGGGTTATGAGGGGTATCTCTGAGTTGGGCCGGAGACCGTGATGGGCCGTATCCTCGCGCTCGACTACGGCACCCGGCGGATCGGTGCCGCGGTAAGCGACGGCGACCGAAAGATCGCTACGCCGCTGGAGGTTTACGAACGAACGAGCGAGGCCGCCGAGTGGCGCCACTATCGGCGGTTGGTTGACGAGGAGCGGATCGAGCGGATCGTCATTGGCCTGCCGATTCATAACCACGGAGGCGAGAGCACGCTTTCGACCCAAGCGCGGGGATGGGGCAAGCGGCTGGAGGCGGCGTGTGGCGTACCGGTCGTCTTTTTCGACGAGCGGTTCACGTCGCGCGAGGCCGAGGCGCGGCTGCGGGAAGCGGGACTGAAAGCCTCGGCACGTAAGCATCGTGTGGACATGGTGGCCGCCCAGATCCTGCTACAGGATTACCTTGACGCTGGCTGCCCTGAGGCTCCGGCTGTGGGCGGCAGTCTGATTGATGAGCCATGAGCCGCGTGCTGATTGTCGGCTGTGGCTATCTGGGGCTTCGGGTCGCGCGGCTCGTGCTCGAAGGCGGCCGGGGGGTGGTCGGGACGACCCGGTCCGATCAACGGGCCGCGGCGCTTGCGTCGCAGGGAATCGAGCCGCTGCGGCTGGACCTGCTTGAGCCTCGAACGATCGATGGTCTGCCGGCTGTGGACGCGGCGGTTCTCTGCGTTGGCTACGATCGCCGATCGGGCGTGCGCCGCCAGGACGTGGGGGTGGTCGGTCTGGAACGGGTCGCACGCCGGCTGGCTCAGAGCGGGATCAGACGTCTGGTCTACACCGGCTCGGTTTCGGTGTATGGTACGGCCGAGGGGGGCTGGGTGGATGAGGCCACGCCTCCAGAGCCAGGCGACGAGGCGGGGCGGATCCAGGTTGAGGCCGAGGCAGTGCTCCGCGCGGTCGTGCCGGACGGGGTCCATCTCCGGCTCGGGGGCCTCTACGGACCGGGGCGGATCATTCACCGGGAGGCGGTCGGTTTGGGCCAGCCGCTACGTGGCCAACCGGAGCGTTGGTTGAATCTCATTCACGTCGAAGATGCGGCGCGGGCGGTGGTGGCGGCCCTCGACGCGGAGAGGGCGCCACCGATTGTCAACGTCTGCGACGATCGCCCAGTACGCCGCCGCGAATGCGTCGAGGCGACCGCCCGGTCTCTGGGGCTGCCGCCGCCGGCCTGGATCCCGGAGACTTCGGGGACGGAGCCCAACCGCCGGGTTCGGAACCGGTTGCTCCGGAAGGCGCTTGTGCGTGAGCTGCTCTACCCGACGATTGAAGAGGGGATCCCGGCGGCGATCGCGGCCGAGCGTCAGGCCCCCGGCGCCGGCTCGATGTAACAGCGCATCGACCCGCGCGACTGGCGGAGCCGCGGATCGGGTCCATAAGCCAGGACCTGATCCCGCTTCAGCTCCGCCATTTCCTTGTGGGTGGTGAAGACGATGCAGCGCCCGGTGGTGTGAATCAGCCAAGTCATGCGCTTGGCGGTGTCGAGGTCGTGGCGGAAGAGTTTGCAGAGCATTTCGATGACGTAGTCGAAGGTGTGCTCCTCGTCGTTGACGATGATCACGTTGTAGGGCGGCAGCTTGCGGGTTTGTGCCGACGGTTCGGTCTGAGTCTCCTGGACAGGCAGCGCAACGGCTGCGGCGGAGTCTTGATCGGTCATGGAGTCGCGCACCCGAATTCATGCCGACGCGCTGGCTCCCACGCGCGGCCGAAACTGGTCCGTAGCCATATTTTAGATTACCATCAGAGCGGACGTTGCGGCGAGACGTCGATTCGGGTTCCAAGCGTCCTGCCGCAAAGACGCACCTCTAGGCCGCCCATGCCATCGCCCACGCCCGGACAGATCCTACGGCAACTGGACCAGCAGCAGGCGGCGTTGCGCAAGGTCCGGCAAGTGGTCCAGGAGGCTCGGGCTGGGGGTGTGGACCGGCAGAGGGCGCTGGGCCTGGGCTGGGAGGCGCTGCAGGCGACGCACCGGCTGCTGGGTTCGATCCCGCTCGGGGCTGCGGACGAGGCGGTGATGCTCCGCCAGCTTCAGGTTCAGCGGTATGCCACGGCGCTGCTGGTCCGGCTTCGGCGTCTGCTCCGAACCGAAACGGCTGACGGCGAAGAGGCCGAAGAGGCGTTTGATGAGTGAGGTTCGTCGCAGCCGGCCTCGGCCGAAGAGGTCGGGGCCTCAAGATCGCCGCGCGACGGCAGGCCGTCGGCCGATGATGAGGCCGGATCGGTCGCTGGATCTGGATCTCGCCGCGATTGGCTCCGTGGTGGTTCGGACCCCGGGCTTGCCGCCATTTGTGTATCGCAAGATGGTTCAGGGTCCAGAGCCGGGCCGTCCGCCGGCGCGGGGGGAGATCGTGCGGATCAACGACGCGGGCGGCTCCGTTCTCGGCTACGGGCTTTGGAATCCGCGCTCGCAGATCGCCGTGCGGACTCTCACCCGCGGAGACCGGCCGCCGTCGAGCGAATTCTGGAGTGCGCGGATCGAGGACGCCGTTCGGCTTCGCACAGAGTGTCTGGGCCTGGATGCGGTTACGAATGCCTACCGAGTGGTTCACGCCGAGGCCGATGGTCTGAGCGGCCTGATTGCCGATCGCCTGGGGGAGGTGCTATCGATTGAGTGTTTCAGCCTGGGAATTTACCGGCGGGCGAGGGCGCTGGCCGAGCTGCTGCGAAAGCGGATGGGGCTAGCTCATTACCGGGTTCGGGTCGACGAGCGGGTCCAGCTTCAGGAAGATTTCACGGCCGAGCCGCTCGTCAGCCCGGACGCTCCGGGGTCGATCACGATCCAGGAGCACGGAATCCGCTACCGGATCCGATTCGACGCCGCGCACAAAACGGGGTTTTTTTGCGATCAACGCGACAACCGGGACCGGCTTGCGGCGTATTGTGCAGGACGCGCGGTTCTCGACGTTTGCTGCTACACGGGGGGGTTTCATCTGAATGCGTTGATCCGCGGTCGCGCGCGGGAGGTGACCGGGGTCGACCTGGATGAACAAGCGCTTGCGCTAGCGCGCGAAAACGCCCATCTCAACCAGGTGCGCACGCATCTGGTTCATGCCGATGGGTTCGGCTATTTGCGTCAGATGGACGCCAACGGGCGCCGGTATGGGGTGGTGGTGCTCGATCCGCCCAAGCTGGCGACTCACCGCGACGAACTGGGAGCGGCCAAGAAGAAGTATTACGACCTGAATGCGCTGGCGTTGCGGGTCGTCGAGCCGGGTGGACTGTTGCTCACCTGCTCGTGTTCGGGGCTGATTGGGGCCGATGAGTTTCGAGGGGTGGTCCGGGCGGCGGCCCGCGCCGTGGGCCGCCCGGTTCGGCTAATCGCCGAGACGGGCGCAGCACCGGACCATCCGGTTTCGCTGGAGATCCCCGAGACGGCGTATCTGAAGGCGCTTTGGCTGATTGTGGGTGAGTCAGAGACCGGCCAGGCGTGAATTGATCCGAGCTGGCTCGAGCTGTACTTCCGAGGAGAGGGCTGCAACGTCTACGATGGCCATCGCCGCACAGGAGTCCCGGGGGACCTTGCGCCGTGCCGAGCCTCACCGTTGAGAACTACGTGAAGACGATCTACCAGTTGGCTCAGCGTGCGCCGGCTGGCCGTAACATTCCGACCGGCGAGCTTGCCCAAGCAATGTCGGTCTCACCGGGAACCGTGACCGGGATGCTCAAGACGCTCTCGGAAGCGGAACTGGCGACGTATACACCCTACGAAGGCGCGCGTCTGACGCCCGCCGGAGAGCGGCTCGCGCTCGCGGTTCTGCGCCGGCACCGGTTGTTGGAGAAATTTCTGGTCCAGACGCTGAATATGCCGTGGGATGAGGTCCATGAAGAGGCCGAGCATCTGGAACATGCCGCCTCGGACCAGTTGATCGACCGGATTGACGCGTTCCTAGGCCATCCGGATGTCGATCCCCATGGCGACCCGATTCCGCGGGCCGACGGTTCCGTACCGGAGCCGGTGGGGATACCGTTGTCCCAGTTGAGCCGCGGCCAAGGTTTTCGTCTGGTCCGGGTTGTGGACCAGGATCCGGCGTTTCTCCGCTATTTGTCCGAGTGCGGGCTGGATCTCGGTTCGACGGGGCGTCTGGTCGAGAACCGCCCCGAGGCTTCAGCGCTGGTGGTGGAAGCCGGCTGCCAGAGCCTGGCCCTGGGCCACGAGGTTGCTGAGAAAATCCTGGTCGAAGCGACCGACGCCGATGGTTAGGTTGGGTCAGGAATCGAAGGCCAGGTTGATCGGAACAGCCGGCCGGTCGAGGCCGAAGAGCGTGGGCTCCCAGGTTGGCTGGGTGCCGGTCACGAGGTCGGCGACGAGGACCGCCGTTGCAGGAGCCAGTTGAACGCCGGTCCGGCGGTGGCCTGCGGCGAGGAGCAGGTTATCGAAGGGGGTCACCCGACCGATGTAGGGGAGGCCGTCGCGGCTGGCAGGCCTGAGCGCGGCCCAGGCGCGTTCGAGGGTGGCCTGCCCCAGACCGGGGCAGAGTCGCAGGGCGAAGGCCAACAATTCGGCGATACCGGCGGTCGTGGGTCTGGGGTCGTAGCCGGCCCACTCCTCGGTCGAGCCGATCAGAACCCGCCCATCGTCGCGCGGAACGAGGTAGCGCGGACCGCATTCCACGATCCGCAAAAGCCGCGGGGCATCCCAGCGAACCAGGGCGATCTGGCCACGCAGGGGCGGAGTCGGCGCCTCGACTCCCAGAGGCGCGAGCAGTCGCTCGGTCCAGGGGCCGGCCGCCACGACGAGCGTGCCGCACGCCCAGCGTCCCTTGGTGGTCCGAACCGAGGCCACTCGAGCTCCGTCCGGTTCCAAGGCTTCGACTGAGATTCCGGAGTGGATCCTCACCCCGCGGCGGCGAGATGCTTCGGCCAATGCGCGGAGGTGCCAGGGGTTGCGGAGTTGTGCTCGGCCTGGGAAGAGGTAAGCGCCGCAAATGTCCCCAGTCAGTTCGGGTTCGAGCTGTCGCGCTTGAGCTGGGGTCAGCCACTCGGCCTCGATGCCCTCGGCCTCCCATAACGGTCGCCGCTGGTTGAGCCGGTCCACATCGGCGGCGTCGATGGCCACGTCGATCCCACCGCACCGGCGATATCCGGTGTCGATGCCGGTCTCGGCGTGGAGCCGTTCGGCCCAGGTGGCGTGAAGGTTCAGGCTGGCGGCGCGAAACGCCCCCCAGGCATCGGCGGGCCGCCGCGTCGGCACCGGCGCGATCATACCCGCCCCAGCCCACGAAGCCGATGGGGTGCCGGCCTGGCCCTCGAACAGGTCGACCTGAACACCCCGATTGGCCAGTTCCCAGGCGATCGACAATCCGACCACCCCTCCCCCCACGATTAGGACTTCGGACGACGACGCCACGCCTCGCAGCCTCCGTAAACGTTGAGCGATTGTTGTATCGTAGGCTGGTCGAACGTGCTGAGAACAGCCGCGCGACCGGGTGCTTGCCAGTTGAGAACCGCGCTGGCAGAGTGATGAACACCTAAGCCGGTGGTTCGCGCCGCAGCCGCACTCCCGGAGCAACGCGATTCATGGAGATGCCCCAAATCCGACCCGGCAAGGTCCGCGGCCGGGAGCCGCTCCCTAAGGTCGTCGCATTCTTCCGCGACGCCTCGCTGGGTAATGCCGCGATTCAACTGGCCGGTCAACTCGGGGTTCCCGGTGACCGGATCGGAGTCACGCCTCCGGAGCGTATGCCCCAGCAGCGGGGGATGATCGTGGTCCTGGGTTGTCCGTCGGAAGCGATTCTGGAACGCGTCGAGGCCGCTTGTCGGCGGCTCGGCGGCGAGATTCACCGCCAGCGAACTTGAGCGACCGGCCAGCGAGGGACCTGGATCGAACTATGAACCGACCGACCGATCGCCGGTTGAATCGGCACCCCGGCTCGTCCGACCTCAGCGCGACAGGGCCGGCGGTCGTTTTGTTTCGAGGGGTCGCGTGCCGGCACGGCCCGTGTCGATTCTGGGATCGTTGATCGGTAGAATAAGGGTGCACGTCTTTGGACTCTGACCTCCTCCGCTGAGGCGATGGGCGACCGGTCTGTGATGAACGCGCGAGTGGCGCCGCTTGGGCTACTGATGGTTTTGGGCGTTCCGGTTCTGGCTTACGGCCAGGGACGCGGCGAGGCTGAGCCTGCCATCCAGAGTGGTTTGCGGTATTTGCGTTCTCAGGCCTCTGGACTGGACGTGGGGCAGTCGGCGTTGACCGCCCTCGCGATGCACAAAGCGGACGTCCCCAACTCGGATCCAACGCTCCAGGCTCTGGTTCAGAGAATCCTCGAGCGATTCACGGAGCAGGGCTACGTGCCCGAGCGGCGCGGGGGCCACGATCTGTACGAGGCGGCCGTGGTGGCCATGGCGCTGGCCAATATCGACCCGGTTGGGTTCAAACCGCAGGTTCAGGCCGTGGCCCAGTATTTGATCTCGAAGCAGAAAGGCAACGGTTCGTGGGATTATGACGGCCGAACGGCCGGCGATAGCTCGATTTCGCAGTATGCGTTGCTGGGGCTGTGGGAGGCGGACGGTATTGGAGTGGCGATACCGCCGGCCGTCTGGGACAACGCGGCGCTGTGGTATGCGCGTGTTCAGTTTCCCAATGGGGCCTGGAACTATCACCCGGACCAGCCGAACTATCTTCCAACCGTGTCGATGACCGCGGCGGGGGCGGGGAGTCTGTTGATCTGCCAGCGGCAACTGGCTCCGTACCGCAAGGGGACCGAAACGGTTCACCCGCTGCTGACGCCGCTGGTGGTGGAAGGCTCACTCGAGGCCCGTTACAAGCCGGTCAGCACGGTGGCGGGCGTCAATTACGCAATTCGCCGGGGAATTGAATTCCTGGGTCTGAATTTTCAGCCCGAAGGCTCGATCATGGGTCCATCGACCTATTATGGGATGTACGGGATCGAGCGCGTGGCCGCGCTGGCCGAGAAAGAGACACTCGGGCCGCTGGCCAACTGGTTCGAGAAGGGGATGGCCCACATCCTACGGAATCAGAAGGCCGACGGAAGCTGGTCGGGCACCGACGCGGCGCACGGGGTCGCGTCCAACACCTGCTGGGCGATTCTGTTTCTGACCCGTTCGACAGCGGCTTCGGCGCGCAAGATTGAGATTCGCCGGCTGGGCGCGGGCACATTGCTGGGCGGCCGGGGTCTGCCCTCCGACATGACCAATTTGACGATCGCGCAGGGTCGGATCGTACCCAAGCCGATGAGCGGCGCGGTCGATAGTATGATCGCGGTTCTCGAAGATCCGCGAGCGACCAACGCGGATTCGGCTCTGGCGGGTCTGGTCGATCGGTATACGCGGGAGGGCCCGTCCAGCCTTCGGCCGTTCAAGGATCGGTTCGGGAAGCTGCTCCGGGATCGCGATCCTGGAATCCGACGGGTCGCCTGCTGGGCCCTGGCCCGGATCGGGGACCTCGATTCGGCACCCGATCTCATCCTTGCGTTGCTCGACCCGGATGACGCGGTGAGCGTTGAGGCCCGAGTGGGGCTGGAACTGCTCAGCCGCAAGGTGCAGGGACTGGGTCCACCGCGGGGAGCAAGCCCCGAGGAGAAGCTGGCCGCCGCCCGGCGCTGGCGAGACTGGTATGAAACGATCCGGCCCCCGGCTCTGGAGCCGCTCGACGACGTGGCCCTTGAGCGGGCGGCCGCTGCCGCTCGACGCCAGGATCATCGCCCATGAACCCAACCTCCGACCCTGCCGTTACGGTCCCGACGGCATCGGGCGATCCGCCGCCAGCCTCGCCTCCGTCGGAGCCCGCCGCCCAACTGGCCGCCGCTGCGCCGGAGCAGCCGTTTGAGCTGAAGCTTTACGGTGAGTCGAAGATCGACAAGGTCTCGTCGCTGCTGCTGTCGTTCATCGTGAGCGTGAGTCTAGCGGTCGGCTGGTTGGGGATTATGTATATCACCCAGCAAGCCTACGCGGCCCGTCCGCCGGCCAAGATTGAAATCATCGAGGTGCTTGGTGGTGGCGGCGGCTCTCCTGACGTGGATCCGGCGTCAATCCAACAGATCAACATCGCTGGCGGGGACCCGGAAAAGCAGGCTTCCAACAACATGGAAGACGCCAGCGAGTTTGAGGATCCGGCCGTCGAACTGACGACCGAGGCGGTCATTGACGCATTCATCGAGACGGTACCCGAGGAGGTCGTCAACCTGGACATGGCCGAGGAGATCCCCGGCGCCGTCGCGGTGGCCAGTGGGGTGCGGGCATCGAAGATTGGCAACGCGGCGGTGGGATATGGTTTTGGCGGCGGTGTCGGGGAGGGAGGTGTGGCGAGGGAGAATCGCTGGTCAATCGTTTACCCGCCAGGCCAAACCGTGGATGAGTACGCGCGGCAACTGGACTTTTTTGGGATCGAGCTGGCGGTTCCGACCGGATCGAACAGTCTGGAGTATGTGAGCCGGTTTTCGACGGGCAGTCCGGTACGGCGGTCGGCAGTCGCGCGTTCGGATGGTCGTCTGTATTTCCTCTGGCAAGGCGGCAATCGCAAGGAGGCCGACATGGATCTGCTCCAGCGAGCCGGGGTTGCCGTGGGAAATAAGCCGATCTTTCAGTTTTACCCGAAGGACGTCGAGGACCAACTGGCCCAGCTCGAGGTTCAGTTCGCGGGGCGCCAGCCGATCGAGATCGCCAGCACCCGATTTACGGTCGTCGCCGCCGGCAATGGCTATCAATTCAAGGTCATCGAGCAGACGCCGCTCCGTTGAGCGCCGAACTGGCGGCGTCGGATAACCAGGGAGTAGGGGATGGCGATACTCGAGGTTCATGACGGACGCGGCCGCGTCTTTCAGCTCGAACTGGACCGGTCCCGACCAACGATCATCGGGGCCGACCCGTCGTGCGACGTCGTGGTCCACGATCCCCTGGCGCGTCCGTATCATGCACGGATCCGCACGGCATCCGATGGCGGCCTGAAGATCGAGGTCTTCCCCGATGCCCGTTCGGTCGCGCTGAATGGCCGCAGCGTTGCGGCGGCCCGGGTGAGGCAGGGAGACGAGGTGCAGATTGGCTCGTATCGGCTGTTTCTGCTGGCGGACTCGCAGGCGGCGGTGGCCACCCAGGCCCGTCGCGACGTCGAGGCTCCTTCGAGCCGACCGAAGCCGCGGGCCGGTGGGGGGCTGGACTGGCTCGAGGAGCGGGGTGAGGCGGATTCCAGCGCTCCAGCGGCAGCATCTGGGCGTCGGGGCCGTCAAGCTCCGGCGTCGTCGCTGCCGGCCGAGGAGGAACTGGTCGCGGCCCGGCCAGTGGCTCGCCCCCCGTGGTGGCGGCGCGTGCTCCGCAACTTGAATGCGGGGGCCAAGCCCGGTGAAGAGCGGCTGGAACGCTCGCCGCTGGTGCTTGCGTTGTTGCTGATCCTGGGGATGCTCACGCTGATCGGCCTTGGGCTTTGGAGCGTAGTTACTCGCAACCACGCCAATCGCCAGTACAACCTTGCCAACGCCGCGTACGACGAACGCGACTATAAGGGAGCGGTTGCCGCCTTTGACGAATTTCTCCGAGACCATCCTTCGGATGTACGCCGCAGTCGCGCCCGCGTGCTCCGCGAGCTGGCCAATGTTCGTCAATTCAGCGCGGCGAACGCCGGCGCCTGGAATTCGGCGATCGAGGCGGCGCGCCAGATGTACGAAACGACACGCGACGAAGCGTACTATCCCGACGCCAAGATGGACCTTGCCGCGGAGGTCTTGAAGGCGGCGTCCGGCATTCTGCAGGCCACGGCACGCTCGGCGGACGCGAAGTCGTTGGAGGAGGCGCGGAAGGCCCTGGCCCTTTATGATGAGATTGTTGGGCCACCCTCGAAGACGTTGCGGGAAAAGGCCCGGATTCCCGAACTGATTGCGGCCGCGGAAGCCGCGGTCGAGAAGGCCCAGATTCGCCGGCAGACGCTGGCGCAGATGTCGGAGCAGCTTGAGGCTGGCCAGCCGGATGCGGTGTTCCAGGCGCGCGACCAGTTGGTCGCGCGCTACCCCGACCTGGCCGAGGACAAGGAACTCGTGGCACGGCTGGACGCGGCCAGCGAGCTGGTTCGAAAGGCCGTGCGGTTTGATCCCTCGGGCCGCCCGGGCGAGACCGAGCCGCATCCCGATCCGCTCGGTCCTCCGGTTTCGCTCGTCCTGCGTCTGGTTCCGCCCGGCGGCAGCGCTGCGGCGGCCACGGCGGATGGGCCGCTGGTCTATGCCCTGGCGTACGGTTACCTGTATGCGGTGGATGGCTCAACCGGGGCCGCGGTCTGGCATCAGCCGTTGGGCCTGACCAGCCCGTTTGCGCCGATTCCGATTGCCGGCCAGCCGGCGACGATCCTGGCCTACGATGCGCGGTTCGACGAATTGGTGCGACTGGACGCCCGCTCGGGGGCTTTGGTGTGGCGGCAGAGTCTGGGCGAACCGGTCGCCGCGCCTCCGCTGGTCCTGGGCAATCAGATCTTCCAGGCCACGCCGTCCGGCAAGCTCTTGATCCTCGGGCTACGGGACGGCGCCGTGATGGGAACGCTCGAGTTCGGCCGCGCGCTGGCCGCGACGCCGGCCACGGACGAATCGGGGCAGTTCCTGTATGTCCCGGCCGACCGGGACTGCCTCTTTGTCGTGCAGCGCGAGCCTGTCGAATGCGTGGGGGTGGCGTATTTGGGGCACAAGCCGGGATCGATCCAGGCGGCGCCGGCGCGTCTGGCGGATTACCTGATCGTCCCGATCAACGACGATCTCTGGCAGGGCCGCTGGACGATTCTGGAACTCGAAGACGGAGGCGAGTCGCTGCGACGACTTCAGTCGGTTTCAATTCCCGGCTGGACCTGGCAGACGCCGATCTCACAGGGGACGTATCTGTGGTCCCTGACCGACCGCAACGCGATCACGGCCTTTGGGCTGGCGCCGCAAGGCTCGGCGGAACCGCTTCGGGTGATTACGACGACGGTGGCCGATGCTCGTCCCACCGGCCCTGGTTACGCCCGCGCGCGGAGCGATCGCGAGATTTGGATCTCCGGCTCGCGGCTGGGGCGCTACGACCTGGATGCCGAACGCGGCAGCATGACCGCCACCTGGACGATCGAACGCGCGGGGCCGTCGCTGGCGCCGATTCAAACGGCGGGGCGGCTGGCGGTTTTCACGCACCAGTTCGAGGAAGGGCCGGGCGTGGCGCTCTGGGGGGTCGACCCGGCAACGGGGCGGGTGGTCTGGAAGACGGTACTGGGCGCGCCCTGGCCGCTCGAGCCCTCGCTCTCGTCCGACGGCTCGACGCTGACGACCCTTGCCACCGACGGCCCCGAGGTCGTCATTACGAATTCGCTGCTGGAAGGAGGCGGATTTGTTGAGATGCCGCTGCGTCGGCCCGGCTACTTCAACCTGCCGGCCGGGCCGCTACAACGGCTGGAGCGGGAGGGGCTGACCGTTCTGATTCCCGCGCCGGAGGCCGACCATCTGCTGGTGCGGGAGGGATCGTCGGGAGAGTTTCGCCGGATTGACCTACCGGCGCCGCTGGGCGCTCCGCCGCTGTTCTGGGATTCGGACCTGCTGGTTCCTGGGCTGGACGGCCGCGCGTATCTGGTCGATCCGGCCACAGGCGCGCCCCGAGCGGAGCCTTACGTCCCGACCTTCGACGCCTCCCGTCCAACCCGCTGGCTCGCTCCGTCGCGGCTGCCGGACGAGACACTCCTGCTGGCCTCGCAAGAAGGGGTTCTCCGGCGGTTGAAGCGACAGACATCGCCGCGGCTGCGTCTGGCCCTGGAGGGGGATCCGGAGGATCTCAAGGCAGAGCTGGACGCGCCTCCGGTCGTGACTCGGGAAGCGATCCTCGTTAGTACCAGGGATGGTCGGCTGCGATCGCTGTCGATCCGAGACCTAAGCGCTCTGGGCGTCTGGACGCTTGAAGTTCCCCGGGCTTTAGGCCCGCTGGCGCTGGCCGGCGGTCATGGGATCGTGTTCGACAAGTCGGGCGGAGTGCTCTTTTTCGGCCCGGACGGGGGTCGCCTTTGGGCGATCGAGCTTGAGGACGAGCCTCCCGTCGGCCCGGCGCTTCTGCTGGGCGACTCGTTGTGGATTCTGAGCCGCGATGGGGTGCTTCACCGCCGGGCCGCCGAGGACGGCTCGGTACGCGACCGTCTCGTCCTGAACATCCATCCGACCGGCGGACTCTGGAGCACCGGCAGCGATCTGATCCTCGCGACCGGGCCAGGGACGCTCTGCCGCCTTCGGCCTGAGCTGGTCTCGGAGGACGCGCCGTGATGCCACCGGTCGGTCGAGGCTCGGTTGCGATGATCGCCGTGGCGGGGGTCCTGATGCTGGTTGGGGCTGGCCCGGTCGCGCAGGATTCCGCGACCGCGCCGCCCCCGCTGGAATTGCTCCAGCGGTTTCCGTTCGATCGGCTCACGCTGGTCGACAACACCACGTTTGAAATCGAACCGATCAGCCCCCGCCCGCTTCCGGCTTATGAACCGGCCCGCCCCAAAGGCGCCGCCCGAAACGCCGACGCCAACGACGGCGCCCAGGCTCCGCCGGACGAGAACATCGACGAGGTGATTATCCACCTGCTGGAGGGGCCTCAGCGCGACTTCAAGGTCAAGCGATCGAACATCAAATCGATCGAATATTTCGAAGACATGCTGCTGGCCGAAGCGCGTCGATTCATGCAGGCCCGGAATTACGCCAAGGCGTTTGAGTACATTCTGGCCGTTCAGACCCGGAACCCCAACTGGAAAGGGCTGCGCGAGACGGTCGATACGCTCCTGTTTGAGGAGGCGACCTGGGCGTTGGCCGGCAATGACCGGGACCGGGGTCTGCGTCTACTGCGCGAATTGTTTGATCGCAATCCGGAATATCCTGGTGTGCGGCAGCGGCTGGCCGAAGCCTACGGGTTTCGGGCGCAGGAGGCGATCAGTCGGGGGCAGTATGCCGTGGGCCGCCGGATTCTGCGGCAACTGCGCGAAATTGATCCGAGCAGTCTGGTGGCCGTCGATCTGACCACGCGATTTGTGCAACGAGCGCGCGAGTCCTACAACCGGGGCCTGAGGGCCGAGGGGGGTGAGCGTCTGGACGCGTTGCGTGAAGCGCTGCAGATCTGGCCTGCGCTGGAGGAGGCGGTGGCGCCGTTTGAGGAAGCGTTTCGTGCGCATCCGACGGTCCGTGTCGGGGTGGTCGATCTGCCCCGGCCGATTGCCCCCTGGGTTCGTAGTCCGGCGTCGGCGCGGGTGGTCCCGTTGCTGTATCTGCCGATTCTCGCCGACGAGAGCGAGGAGGCTCAGATTGGCCGAGTCGCGGGTCAGCTTGCCGCCAATGTCGAGCTTGGCGAGCTGGGGCGCCGGATCGACCTGACGCTCCAGCGCGACGTTTACTGGTCCGACGGCTCCCGCCGCGTCAGTGCGATCGACGTCGTTCGTGCGTTGTCCGATCGAGCCCAGCCGCGGTCTCCGGCGTACCAGGCCCGTTGGGCGAATTTGCTGGATCGGATCGAGACCTTGGACGTGGACCGGGTGATTGTCCGTCTACGCCGCACACCGCTCGACCCGATCAGTTGGCTAACCGTGCCGATCGGGCCGGCGCACGCGGCCTGGGATGGCCGTGTGGCGACGGCGGCCGGACGGCTCCCGGTGGGCAATGGACCTTATGTCTTTGAACGGCAAACCGAGCAGGAAGCGCGGTACGTGGCCGCCACACGCGAGGGCACGGCTAGCGACCCGACGGTCGTCCCGATTCCGCGGATCGTCCGCATCATGGAACGCCGGCTGCCCGAAGCCGGCTCGGCCCTAGCGGCGTTCAGTCAGGGTGAGATCGACCTGCTGGAACACGTGCCTGTCGATCGGGTTCCCACGCTGAGCCGCGACCCGGAGGTTGTGGTCGGCCGATACCGACTGCCTGAGATTCATCTGATTGCGCTGGATGGGCGAGAGCCGCTGCTGCGCAATCGCAATTTGCGTCGGGCGTTGTCGTATGCTTTGGATCGACGGGTGATCCTCGAGGAATCGGTTTTGAAGCGGCCGATCGACGATGCGAACCGGCCCGCTGATGGTCCATTCGCCTTGAACAGCTACGCCAACGCACCGGACGTCCCCCCGCTGGAATACGACCTGATGACGGCACGGATGTTGGTGGCTGGGGTTCGCCGTGAGCTGGCGCTGCCCAAGATCGAACTGACGCTCGAGTACCCGGACCGGCCGGAGGCGCGAGCGGCCGTCCCGCGGATCGCCGAGATGCTGCGAGCGCTCGGTCTGGTGATTCAGGTGAGTCAGCGTTCGGAATCGGAGCTCGAAGAGCAGCTTCGAGGTGGTCGGCGGTTTCAGTTGGCGTACCGGGTTCTGACCTGTGACGAGCCGCTCCGCGAGGCCGGCGGGCTGATCTGTCCGGGCTACGATGCCGCGCCCGAATCGGACGGCTTGGGCGCACTGGCCAGCGACCTCATCCGGCAGCGGCTGCTCCAGCTTGAACAGGCTACGGACTGGAACGCGGCGCGGGATTTGGTGAGGCAAATCGACCGCGAATGTCGCGACGAACTGCCGATCCTCCCCCTTTGGCAACTCGAGCGCCACTTTGCCCGCCGGCCGCACCTTGTCGGGCTGCCCGAGGTGGCCGACCACCTCTATCAGGCCATCGAGACCTGGGAGATCACGCCGTGGTTCGTGCGCGACGAGCCCTGATTGCCGGACTGGCCGCTCTGAGTGTCGCCGGCGGGGCCGGCCAGGATTCGACCGGACCCGACCGTCCAGCCACCACCCCGTCGCGTTCCGCCTCCGCCAAGAAGGACAAGGGGCCGAGCATCGATCAGCGCCCGTACCGAATCCGGGCCTGGGTTTCGGTGGCTCCGGGCACGCCGCTGGATCGGCGTGGCCGCGACCGCTTGATCGCTGGCTGGCGCCGCCTGATCGAGCGATTCGTGGGAGCGGCCTGGCAGCTCGAAATGGCCGACGGTGACGGGCCGCTGCGTGGTGCATCCCTCAAAGAGCTGACTCCGGATTCGATCGCCCCCCTGGCGCCGGGCTTCGACAAGGCCTGGGTCATCGAGGCCCAGCGGTTGACGGGGACCGACGGAGTCACGTTTACGGGTCGGGAGTTCGACGCGGCCACGGGTCAGGTTGGGCTGGTCTTTAGCGAGCCGGTTCGCTCGATCGACGATGCCGCCCGCGGGCTTTTCTCCCTTTGCCTTGAGATGTTTTCGCCGACGGCGGAGATCGGGGCCCAGTCCGAAGGGGGGGTTTACGTCCGCGTCCAAGGAGCTTCGATTCCACCGGCCAGTTCGATCGGGCAGGTGGTCTCGGTCGGTTCGGTGTTCCGCGCGGCGCGGGTGATTTACAATCCCGACGGCTCGGTCCGCCAGTTGACCGTGATCCCGCGCACCTATCTGCGGGTGTCCAGCCTGGAAGGTCCCCAGGCTCGTTGCGAGATCATCAGCAAGCTGCGCGACCCGCTGACGCGGCTGGTGCGCGGCCGATACAAGGTTGTTGCCGTTGGGGTCAAACCCACCGCCCTTCCGACCCGGCTGCGTTTCATCACCACGCCGCCGGACAGCCGGCCTGCCGCCGGCTACACGGTGATGGCCCGGTTGGCGCCGCGGGGACCGCTTCGGGTCGTGGGCACGACTGACCGTGAGGGTCGGGTCGTCCTCGAACCCAAGTTCATTCGTGGACTGGCCATGGTCCGGCTGGTCGCGGGCGGGACGGAGCCGCTCGACGAGTTTCCGATCATGCCCGGTGAGCAGACCGACGAACGTGTCGTCGTCGTCGACCCCCGGGTCGAGGCCGTCACGCTGGAAGCACGTCTGACCGCACTCCGCGACCTGCTGATCGACCAGGCGCTGGAACGGGGCCGGCTGGAGGCGTTGCTCAAACCGCGAGCCGAGGCCGAGAACTGGGACGAAGTCCGCTATCTGCTCGATCAGTATGAACAGCTCCCGAAGCGGGCGGAACTGGAGGCGGCGCTGGAAGCCCTCCGCACCGAGGCTCTCGAAACCCAGCAGCAGACCAGGCGGATCGTGCTGACCCGCACGGCCCAGAGCATGCTCAACGAGACGACGGCGCTGATCGAGCGTTACATCGACGACGACGCTTTCGCCGCCTACGCCGATGCCTACGACCGCTACGCCGCCACCGCCCCGCCCGAAAAAGCGCGTGCGCGTACGTTGCCGACGGAACGTGAAGAGTCGGTGCTGGCGCGGATGGCCATCAACTCGGCCTCGAACGCCTCGCAAGACGAAGCGCGGGCTGGTCTGGTCGAATATCTGGCCCCCGACCGCTCGTTCCGTCTAGCCCTGCCACCCGGACTGACCCCCACCAGCTCAACCCGCGAATTGACGCTGACGACCGGCGCTAAGGTGACCCAGCAGATCCTGACGTTTGAACACCCCGAGCAGGGTCTGTACACGATCACCTACTTCGACTACGACAAGCCGCCGACCCGGGAATCGCAAATCTCCAAGGCGCTCGACTCGGCCCGGGCGATGTTTCTTTCGGCCCTGCCCAAGAGCAAGGTCATCGCTGAACGCCCGATTGCCCCCGGGGGCTTCCCTGGCCGGGAGGTCGAAATCGAGGTACCCGCCGCCCGAGAAGGCGAATTCCGGACCTTCTCGCGCAATCGTGCCCTGGTCGTGGGCGCCCGTTTTTACACCGTCTCGATCCAAGGAACCGAGGCGCAGGTCCGGGCGCGGTCGGCGGAGCTGTTTCTCGATTCCTTCCGGCCGCTCGAGGCCGGGATGCCGTCCCGCCCGGCCGAGTCGGCCCATCACGACGCAGATCCTGTGCGTCTTCCTGCGGAGACCGACGGAGCGGAGCGGCTGTCAGCTTGAGGATTGGTCCGCGCTGTTGCGGTGATTGCGGTCCTCTCGGCCGGGCTGGTCCGGCCCGCTTCGATCCGGCTCGGACGGCTCGACGCCCTCACCGGCGGGCGGCGGCCCTCCGGGACTGACCAGCTTCATGAGCGCGGATCCACCGCGTAAGAGTCGCAGGATCGCTCCCGTTGGCAGCCGCTCGATCTGTGCATGCCAGTCCGAGACCAGTCGCATAAACTCGAGCAGCCGCGCCAGTTGCTCGCGCGCGAAGCGGTCCTCGGGATCGACCTCCTGAGCCAGGCAACGCTCGAGCAGCCCGATCGTTGGATCGACCTCCCGGCGCTTACGCTCGGCCACGATCCGCCGAAACGTTTCCAGGACGTCCTTCAAAGCCACGAACCGATCCCGCCGATCCCCGATTGTATGCACCCGGGCCACCACGCCCCACTCGATCAGCTCGCGGAGACTGGTCGAGACATTCGACCGGCTGACCTCGAGCGCCTGGCTGATGGCCTCGGCATCTAGAGGCTCGGCGGTCACAAACAGCAAGGCATGCACCTGCGCCATGGTCCGGTTGATCCCCCAGGCATGACCCATCTGCCCCCAATGGAGCACAAACTGCCGGACCATCGGCGTGAGCGTCACGTCTGACTCATCCTGGCTGCAAGCCGATCACGGGACCAAACGAAATCGGTTGGGAGGCAGCGGCCGCGGCCGATTCCAGCGTCGGCTTCACTTGCCCCGTCGACCCATCCCCCTTTAGGATAACCATGAACTCGACCGGCCGGCTCCAGCGTTCCGAGGAGATCCCGACCATGGAACCGCCCGCCCCCCGCGGCGGCCTCTCCTTCGGTCCGCTGCTTTTACTTTTGTCCTACACGATGGGGTGTGGGGTGTCGAGCGAGCCGACGCGGCCGAGTTCCGGCGTCGCCGGACGGGGGCCGGCCGAACCGGCGCCCGCAGGGGTCGATTCGCCGCCGCCCTATCAGATCGAGGGCGAGGATGAGATCGCCGTCGGAGAGCCTGGTTCCCAGTATCGCGCCTACGATCCGGCGCGGGTCGACCAGACGCATCGGCTCGTCTGGAGGATCGAACCTGAGGACCGGGCGCGAGTGGATCGGACGGGCTACGTTGTGCCGGTTCGGCCGGGGCCAGCGCGCATCGTGGTCTCGGGAGCTTCGGGAACTGCTACCCGACCGATTCGGATTCGCGAGGCCAGCGGGGAGGCCCCCGATTTCCGGGGCCAGATCCTGCCGATTCTGACCCTTTTGGGCTGCAACGCGGGGGGATGCCATGGCCGCCTAGGCGGGCAGAATGGCTTTTATCTGTCGCTCTATGGGTATGACGCGTGGGGAGATTATCACGCGCTGACGCGGCACGATGGCGGTCGCCGCATCGACTCGTTTGATCCTGGTTCGAGCCTCTTGATCCGCAAAGCGACGGGGCGTCTGCCCCACGGCGGCGGCCGCCCGTTGGAGCCTGGCTCGGAGGCCGAGCAGCAACTGATCCGGTGGATCGCCGCAGGTGCGCCCGGGCCGTCGGAGCCGATTACGGCGACGCCGCCGCGGCTCCAGATCACCGTTTCTCCGGCAGAGCTCTGGCAAAGTTCACCAGGTCCGGTCCAACTTCGGGTGCTGGCCCGATCTCCTGAGGGCCGGATGCGGGACGTGACCCGCTGGGCCATTTACCGGACGCTCGACGAGCGGGTCGCCTCGGTCGATCCGCGCGGACGGGTGGATCTTCGGTCGCCCGGGCAGGCCGACATCGTGGTTCGCTTTGGTCCGGCGTTGACCACGACGCGGGTTTCCCTACGGCGGCCTGGACCGCCGGCGGTGGATCCCGACGTGTCGGGGCAGCGATGGATCGACCGGCCGATCATCGAGCGGCTGGCGCGTCTGAACATTCCAGTCAGCCCGCCGGCGTCCGACGCGGCGTTTCTGCGACGCGTTAGCCTCGATCTGACCGGTCAGACGCCCGAGCCCGACGAGATTCAAGCGTTTTTGGCAGACCCGGCGACCGACAAGCGTCTCCGCAAGATCGATGAGTTGATGGGCCGCCGCGAATTTGTGGACTTCTGGGTGCTCAAGTTGGGGGACCTGCTTCAGATCAGCCGCAACCGTCTGGGAGATGGGGCCGGGGCCTATCATCGCTGGCTTCAGACGCGGCTCCGGGAGAATGCCGGGTGGGATGTCCTGGTGCGTGAGCTGCTCACCGCGCTGGGCGATCCGTTGGACCCGGTTGAGGGCGGACCGGTCAACTACGCACTCGACGGCGCGACGCCCGCGGAACAAGCCGAGCTTGCGGCGCGTCGCTTTCTTGGGCTGCGTCTGCGGTGCGCGCAGTGCCACGACCACCCGTTCGACGTATGGACCCAGGAGGATTACTACGGGCTGGCCGCTTTTTTTGCCTGGGTTGAGCGTCCGTCAGGCGGGCTTGCCGGAGGTTCGGTGCGGCGGCGTGTCGTGCTCAATCCCGGCGGTGCCGTGACCCACCCGCGTACCGGTCAGCCGGTCAGGCCGCGGTTTCTCGACGGGACCGAGGCCTTGATTCCCGAAGGCGTTGACCCGCGGCGGATTCTGGCCGAGTGGATGACATCGGCCGAGCATCTCCTCGTAGCGCGGGCGGCGGTCAACTGGGCCTGGGCGCAACTGTTTGGGCGGGGCCTGGTCGATCCGCCCGACGACCTGAGTGCGGCCAATCCGCCGTCACATCCGGACGTGCTCGAGGCACTGGCGCGGCAATTTGCCGAGCAGGGGTTCGACCTGCGTTGGCTGATCCGCGAAATCGTCCGCTCGGATACATATGGGCGTAGCTCGCAGCCGGTTCCGGGCAACGAATGGGACGATCGGCTGTTTTCGCACCACTTGCCCCGACCGCTCACGGCCCACCAGCTCGCCGATGCCTTGGCCCGGGCGACACAGGTTCCTCATATTTTCAAGCCAGGCCAGCGAATCCAGCCCCGGGCGATCGAGGTGTTCGACCCGGCGACGCCGAGCATGTTGCTCGACGCCTTTGGGCGCTGTAGCCGCCTGGAAACGTGTTCGCCGATTGGTGCGCCGGAGGTTAGTTTGAACCAGGCGCTGATGCTCATTGGCGGCGATGTCGTCGAGGGCCGCGTCGCCCATATCAACGGCTACCTGGCCCACGCTCTGGAAGAAGAACCTGAGGCAGGGGAGTTGGTCGAATTTCTCTACCTTCGGGCGTTGTGTCGGCCGCCGACCGATGCCGAGCGCTCGCACTGGACGAGGTTGCTGGAGGCGGGATCCTCGCGACGCGACATCGCCGAAGACCTCTTTTGGGCGTTACTCAATTGCCGTGAATTTGCGTTCAATCACTAGGGCGGGTTGGCAAACGGGCCCGAATTGATGGGGAGAGTCCATGAATGCGACTCAGATCAGCGCCGGGCGGCGCGAGCCGATGAGCCGCCGCGGCTGGTTGCGGGCGGGTCTGCTGGGGCCGATGGGCCTGAGCCTGGCCGAGATCCTTCGATTGCGTGGTCTCGCGGCCCCGGCGTCGGTCGGGCCGGCGCGTCGAGCGGAGGCGTGCATCCTGGTGTGGCTAGGGGGCGGGCCGTCGCACATCGACACGTTCGACCCTAAACCCGACGCACCCGCCGAGATTCGTGGAGAATTCGCCGCGATCCAGACCCGGGTCCCGGGCGTCTTCTTGAGCGAGTTGTTGCCCGGGCTGGCGGCACGTCTGGACCGATTCGCGCTGGTTCGAAGCCTGACCTCGCCCGAGGCCGATCACGACCGCGCCTCGCATCATATGCTGACGGGCTACCGCCCCTCGCCGTCGCTGGTTTACCCGAGTCTCGGCAGCGCCGTGAGCAAGCTGGGCGAGCCGGTTGACGCCGTTGGCCTGCCCTCCTACGTGGCGATTCCTCAGACGCCCCCGTTTGGGGGGGGTGGCTATCTGACGCGGGCCTACGATCCGTTTGCCGTTGAGAGCGATCCCGGGCGACCCGGCTTCCGCGTGCGTCACCTGACACCGCCGGACCGCGTGGGCCTGGCTCGCCTCGAACGCCGCCGCGCGATGGTTGCCGATCTCGACGCCTTCGCCGCGGAGATGACGTCCACGAACCTGACCCTGGCCCGGGATCGCTTTTCCCAGCGTGCCTTCGAGTTGCTGACGTCAGAAGCCGCCGCGCGGGCTTTCGCTTTGGAAGAAGAGTCGGATGCAATCCGCGACCGTTATGGCCGCACCAGCCTTGGCCAGTCCTGCCTGCTGGCACGCCGGCTGGTCGAACGCGGGGTTTTGTTTGTGACCGTCAATGACCTCGGCGGAGGGCCTCTGGGCTGGGATACCCACGCCGGTAATTTCGCGGCTCTGCGCGAGCGGTTGGCTCCTCCGCTCGATCAGGCAATAACGGCTTTGCTGGACGACCTGGAAAGCCGGGGGATGCTCGAGACGACGCTGGTTCTCGTTCTCGGGGAGTTTGGCCGAACACCGAAGGTCAACCCGAACGCGGGCCGCGACCACCACCCCCATGCCCACGCGGCGTTGCTGGCCGGCGGGCGCATTCGGGTAGGACAGGTTGTGGGCGCGACCGATGAGCGGGCCGATCGGGTGCTCGACCGGCCGGTCACCCCTGGCGCCCTGGCCGCCACGGTGTTCACGGCTCTGGGAATTGACCCCCAGACGCAGCTCCTCACCGCCGAGAATCAGCCGATCCGACTGGTCGGTTCTGAAGGTCCAATCACCGAATTACTCCTCTGAGACGCGACACCGTTCGCTTCGGACGGCCTGGCCGTTCTGAAAGGCAAGCCGACCGAAGGCTGCCCCGTTCGTTCCACCCTGATTGTCCTACGGAGTCCTGGACCATGCCCCGTCCGCCGCGCGTCGCTGCATTTGACGCCCTGGTCGACAGCGACGACCGGAGCATCTTCGAGGTTCAGACCAAAGCCGACGGTCCGGCCGGCGCTCTGCCTCTGACGGATCAGCAACTCAGGTTCTGGCCCTCGGGCGACCTGTTTGGTCTGACCCAGAACGCAGGGATGGGCTGGGATCCGGCCGAGGTCGATCGCGAGAACTTCCTGATCCTGAGCACGCAGGGTGGCCTGCGGGGCGACGACGGCCAGCCACAGGCCCTGGGCTTCCATACCGGACACTACGAGGTAGGCCTCCTGGTGCGGGAGGCCGCTCGTACCCTCCGAGAGTTGGGAGCGCTACCGTTTGCCGGGGCCGTCTCCGATCCCTGCGATGGTCGGACGCAGGGCACACCGGGCATGATGGACAGCCTGCCGTATCGCAATGATGCGGCGATCGTCCTTCGGCGTCTGATCCGGTCGCTGCCGCGACGGCGGGGCGTTATTGGGATCGCCACCTGCGACAAAGGTGCGCCGGCGATGATGATGGCCTTGGCCGGCAGCGGCGCGATTCCGACGGTGTTTGTTCCCGGCGGAGTGACGCTTCCGCCCCGCAACGGCGAGGACGCGGGCAAGATCCAGACGATCGGCGCCCGCTACGTTCACGGCGAGTTGACGCTCGAGCAAGCCAGTGAGCTTGGCTGCCGCGCCTGTGCGTCGCCGGGCGGAGGCTGTCAGTTTTTGGGCACCGCGGCGACGTCGCAGGTCGTCGGCGAGGCGCTGGGGTGGACGGTCCCGCACGCCGCGTTGGCTCCGTCGGGCCAACCGATCTGGCTCGATATTGCGCGGCGTTCGGCGCGCGCGGTTGCCGCGCTGGCAACACAGGGTGTGGGGACCCGGCAGATTGTGACCGATGCGGCCATTCGCAATGCGATGGTCGTTCACGCCGCGTTTGGCGGCTCCACCAATTTGCTGCTCCACATTCCGGCGATCGCGCATGCGGCCGGACGGGAGCGACCGAGCGTCGCCGAGTGGGAGGAGGTCAACCGCCGAGTTCCTCGGCTGGTCAGCGTGCTTCCCAACGGCCCCTGGTATCATCCGACGATCCGGGTCTATCTGGCCGGCGGAGTTCCCGAGGTTTTGATCCATCTGCGTCAGCTCGGCCTGATTGACGATCGGGTCTTGACCGTGACCGGAGAACCGTTGGCCCGGACACTGGATTGGTGGGAGAAGTCTGAGCGGCGTCAGCGCATCCGCGACCGGCTGATGACCGAAGACGGAGTCGACCCGGATCAGGTCATTCTGCCCCCGGCCCAGGCCCGGGAGGCCGGGTTGACCAGCACCGTAGCCTTCCCCCGGGGCAATCTGGCTCCCGAGGGATCGGTGATCAAGAGCACGGCGATCGACCCCTCGGTCGTCGATCCCGACGGCGTCTACCGCAAAATCGGCCCGGCCCGCGTCTTTACCCGCGAGCGCGACGCCATCGCGGCGATCAAGGGCCAGAGCGATCGACCCATTCGAGCCGGCGATGTGCTGGTTCTAATCGGCCGCGGACCGATGGGTGCGGGTATGGAGGAGATTTACCAGATCACCTCAGCGCTTCGTTACCTGCCTTTCGGGAAACACGTCGCCGTACTGACCGACGCCCGCTTCTCCGGGGTCTCGACCGGCGCGTGCATTGGTCACATCGGCCCCGAAGCCCTGGCCGGAGGACCGATCGGCCGGGTCCGCGACGGGGATCGGATTCGGATCATCGTCGATCGGGTAAATTTGGTCGGTTCGGTCGACTTGATCGGCGACGGCGAGCGGAGCCTCGATCCCCAGGAGGCTGCTGCCGTGCTCGCTGCGCGTGCGCCCCACCCGGGCCTGGCACCCGACCCGGAATGTCCCGACGATACGCGGCTCTGGGCTGCATTACAGGCGGTCGGGGGAGGCACCTGGGGCGGATGCGTCTACGACGTAGCGGCCATCCTCAGGGCCCTCGGGAGCGTGGGGCTGGCAGGTCGGCCATTGCCAGGCGGCTCGAGCCAGACCTAGAGTTGAGATTCCCCAAGATGCGGGAGCTGTCAGATGGATCTCGATGCCGCGATGCGCCGGGCTCTGGCGATTGGCCGTGAGGGCGTGGAGTCCGGGCAGGCTCCGTTTGGGGCTGTTGTGCTCTGCCAGGGTCGAGAAATCGCAGCCGCACACAATTCGGTCCGCCGTGATACGGACCCGACCGCCCACGCCGAGGTCAATGCGCTCAGGGTGGCCGCCCGGGCGATGGGCACGACCGACTTGGGCGGGTGCATCCTGGTTTCGACGTGCGAGCCGTGCCCGATGTGTCTAGCTGCCGCAGTGTGGGCGGGCATTGAGGCCGTCGTCTTCGGAGCCTCGATCGGTGATGCCGAAGCCGCCGGCTTCTCGCAGATCCGCCTGGCCGCGACGACCGTCGCCCATGCCGCCCCGCGGCCCATCCGGGTCGAAGGCGGGCGGCTCCGTGACGCCTGCCTGGCGTTATTTGAGGAGTGGAAGCATCGGCGATGACCCGAACTGGATTCGATCAGACTGCTACTCCGGCCCGCGAATCTGACCCGCTCCGGTCGTCGGGGCTGGACCGCCGGACCACGAACGAACAGGCCCCGTTGCGCCCGGCCTGTCCGGCCTGCGGCGGCCCGCTCCTTGAGATTCGCATGAAACTGGTCTGCCGCACCTGTCGCACGGTGTGCGAAACCTGTTGCGAAGGCGGCCGGGGATGACCGATCTGATCGACATCTCCCCGACGCTGGACTCCGCGACTTGGGTCTGGCCGGGCGATACGCCCCTCGAACGGCGCGTTCTCCTGGACCGTGCACGTGGCGATTCGTTGACGCTATCGACGCTCACGGCCACGGTCCACTTGGGCGCCCATGCCGACGCCTGGAGCCACGTCGCCGCTGGTGGTTGCTCGATCGAGGCTCACGCGCTCGATCCCTATGTCGGCCCCTGTCAGGTCATCGCCGTTGAGACGGTGGCTGGGCGGCGGATCACCCCCGAACAGCTCCCCCGGCAGATCGAGCACCCGCGGATCCTGTTTCGGACTGGCACCTTCGACGGTTCGACGGACTTCGCTGCTCTGTGCCCCGAAACGGTGCACGCCCTGGCCGATCGCGGCGTGACGCTGGTCGGCATCGACACGCCGAGCATCGATCCGTTCGATTCGAAGACCCTTGATGCCCACCATGCCTGTGTCGAGCGGCGGGTGATGATCCTCGAGGGCCTGATGCTTCGGGACGTTCCGACCGGGTGCTACGAACTGATTGCCTTGCCGCTGCGTCTGGTCGGTTTTGATGCCAGTCCGGTCCGTGCGGTGCTCCGGCCTCTCAGTCGCCCAACGCCATGACCGACGACCCGCTGCTGATCCATCGCCCGCATTTTGCGATCCTCGAGCAGACCAACTACCTGATCTCGAACTCTCTTGGTGCTGTCCCGCGTGAAGCCGCGCTGGCGCTCGCCGAGTTCTACGAGATCTGGGCGAGCCGGGGCGTCCGGGCCTGGGAAGAAGGCTGGTGGGAGCTGGTCGAGACGACCGGCGATCTCGTTGCCCCCTTGATCGCTGCCGGTCCCGGGCAAGTCGTCTTTCAGCCGTGCGTGACCATCGCCCATGCGGTGGTTCTCAGCGTGTTTGAACCAAGCGCTGGCCGTAGTCGGTTGGTGATCGACGAAGGCCATTTCCCCTCGATCCTTTATCTGGTCGGCGAGCAGGCTCGCCGGGGCTTTGAGGTCGTGGTGATTCCGGGCCGATCGGATGGGTCGTTCGACCTGGATCGGTTCCTGGCCGCGATCGACGGTCGGACGGCCGCGGCGCTAGCCTGCCACGTTCAGTTCCGCAGCTCGGAGATCGTTGACGTCGCCGCGATCGCCCGTCAGGCGCGGGCTTGCGGAGCCTACTCGATCATCGACGGATATCAGGCTGTCGGATCGATTCCGGTTGACGTCGGCCGCCTGGGCATCGACGTGTACATTGGCGGGTGCCTGAAATGGCTCTGCGGAGGTCCGGGCAATGCGTTTGTATGGGTTGCCCCGGAACGGCTTATGGAGTTGCGGCCCGCGCTGACCGGGTGGATGGCTCATCGGCGTCCGTTTGCGTTTGAGCGAACCCTGGACCGCCGCGACGGCGCTGGGCGGCTTCTCCACGGCACGCCCAACATCGCGGCGCTTTATGCAGCCCGCCCGGCGCTGGAGCGGATCGCCGGGATCGGCCTCGACGCCATCCGCGCCAAATCGCTTCGCCAGACCGGCCATTTGCTGGCCCTGGCCGATGCCCGCGGCTGGCCGACGCCGACGCCGCGCGACCCCGACCGCCGCGGCGGCACGGTCGCTCTGGGGGTGCCGAACGGCTTGCCCGTCTCCCGGGCGCTCAAGGCCCGTGATATCCTTTGCGATTACCGGCCCGGCGTCGGGATCCGACTCTCGCCTCATTTCTACAACCGGGACGACGAACTGGACGCCGCGATCGGGGCCATCGACGAGATCCTCTCCACGCAATCGTGGCGGGACCACATCGCGAGAGACTCGCCGGTGACTTGACCCGTTGGTTTGCTCCCGATCGTCCGATTCGCCCAGGAGACCGTACGTCGCGGTGAGCGGATCGGTGCTCATCACGCTCGAGAATCGACCATGTCCGCCCTTCCTGCCCGCACTCTCGAATCGCTTTGGTTTGACTTCGATGCTCGGGAGGATCTGCTTCGTGCGGTCGTCGAGGAACGGCTCGACGCGACACCCCCACCCCAGATGGATGACCACCTGGTCGCCACCTATTTTTTTGCCTTCCGCACCCAGTCGCTCGAACACGCGGTTCAGGAGATCAGCTATCACGCCACCAGCGGGGTGAAGAACCCGCCGCCTGGATCGCTGCTGGCGGCCTGCTCGGCCCGTCCTGCGGGCGTGGACCGATTCGACGCCACGGGCCGGATCGGTCTGCTCCACATCGCGTTTCCGCTCAAGATGATGCTCCACCCCGACGGCCACCTGACGTCGACTGATATCCTCCACACCACCTCGGCCGCGATCATTTTCGATGTTTTCGAGAACCAAGACGCCCGCCTGTTGCGCCTGACGCTGCCGCCGAAGGTGATGGCTACGTTCCCCGGCCCCGCGTATGGGCCGTTCGCTCTCCGCGAGCGTTGCGGCTACAGCGTGGACGAGCCGGTCTTCGGAACGATCCTGAAGCCGACGGCTGGTATCACGGCCGCCGACGTCGAGCGGCTGGTCGGCCAGATGGCCGATCATCCCCTTCTGATGTTCATCAAAGAGGACGAGGATCTTTACCCGGATTTGGATTATTCGCCGGTGGCTGAGCGCACGCGCCGCGCGGTGGAAGCCATAGCGCGGGTCCGCGAGGCACGCGGCGGCAAGGGGCTGATCTTTGCCCCGCATCTGACGGCTGCCCCCCATGAGCTGCTGGACCACGTTCACGCGGTCCTGGACGCTGGGGCGACGGGGGTGATGCTGAGCGAGACGTTTGCCGGCGGCGCCGTTCGGATGGTTCGTGAGGCCACCAGGTCGCTCGCCACGCCCCCGGTCATCTACGGGCACAACGCGGGGATCGGAACGCGTACACGTGCCATCTGGCGCGAGGTGATTGACGAACTGGCACGGCTCGATGGCATCGACTTTCGCCAGACCGCACCGGTCAAGGCCGGTGCGCCGTTCCTCCGTCCCTACGGAGCCGAGTGGCGCGCCTCGGAGCGGGTTCTCAGCCAGCCGCGGGATGGGATCCGCCCGACGATGATCGCGCGTGCCGGAGGACTTGATCAGGGCAATATCCTGCTCAACATCCAGGACGCCCGTCGTCGCGGCCTGACACCTAACATTCTGTTCCTGGCCGGATCGGCCATCAACGCCGTCAAGGGGCCCGACGGTCAGGCCGATCCTCGGCTCGGCCTGCAAAGCCTGGTCGAACTGCTCGAGCTGGGGCAATCCGGAGCGCTTGATGGAGTGTCTGTCGAGGAGCACCTCAGCGCGCTCCGCGAGCTGGCGCGACGCCAGGGATGCTCGGCGCTGCTCGAAACGCTCCGCCAGCGCTACCCCGAGCCCGGTGCCTGACCCGGCCGTGCCCCGACGTTGGCCTCACCCACCTAGGACCTCGACCTGGTGGTTGTGCTGGACGAGGACAGTCGGACTCATATCGAGGAAGTAGCCGGTCTCGACCACGCCGGGGATCGCTCGAATCGCTGCGGCGAGCCGGGCGTGGTCGAGGGTGGGGGCGATTCGGCAGTCGAGCACATGGTTGCCATTGTCGGTGACGAACCGCGCGCCCCCGGACTGGCGCACCTGGGCCGGTAGTCCCAGCCGGTCCAGAGCGCGCACACACACAGATTCGGCGAACGGCACCACCTCAACCGGCAGCACTCCGCGTGCTCCAAGCCTGGTGACGCATTTTTCTGCGCCGACGCAAATCAGCCACCGCCGGGAGATGGAGGCCAGGACCTTTTCGCGGAGCAATGCGCCGCCGAGGCCTTTGATCAGGTTCCGGTCCGGGTCCACTTCATCGGCTCCATCCACAGTCAGATCGAGGTTTTCGAGGTCGCGGAGGTCGGCCTCCGGCAAGCCGAGCCGTCGTGCCAGCGCAGCGGTGGCCAGCGACGACGACACGGTGAGCACCTTCAAGCCGCGCTCGCGGTGCGACCGGGCCAGGGCTTCGATGAAGGCCACGGCCGCGCGGCCGGTTCCCAGGCCAATGACCATGCCCGGCTCGATCCACTCCAACGCCCGCTCGGCTGCGAGCACGGGCGTGACCGCGTCAGTCATCACGTCCATCCTCCGCAACGACGAGAAGCACCGAAGCGAATCCGGCGGCTCGAAGCTGCTCCGAGACGCGATCCAGGACCCCGACCGGAGTCGACCGATCCGCGACGACCTGGATCGAGCGACCAGGCTCGGCTTGGAGGTCTTCGGCCAGCCGCGCTGGTTCGACGACCTGACCCTCGCGCCAGAGGGTCCCGTCGGCCGCCAATCGGACCACCAGGCCGTCCGGCGGGATCGCCTCGGCCTCCCACTCCAGTCCGGGCGGCTCCGGCGACCGACCGGCGCGAACCGCCACGAACCCGTACTCCTGTTCCATCAACTGCGCGAACCCGGCGATGGCATGCTTGCCCTCGGGCCAAAGGTAGCCGGTCAGTTTCATCTGCGAGCGGGGGAAGTCAATCGTCAGGTCGAGCCGCGGCGTACCGCCTCGCACGACCTCGCCCCGCACGCGATAGACGGCCCCTGTCTGATCGGAACGAAAGGAACCGGAGACCTGGCCGGCCCCGTCCACCTTGAGTTCCAGGGGACCGCTCCATCGGCCCGCCACGATCAACCGAAAGCGGCCCTGATGATCCTCGGCCTGGACCCGGGGGCCGGGGGTGGGGCGTCCCTCCTGGACCTGGCCGTTCAGAGGCGAGCGCTGCAATCCGATCAGTCCTGCCCCCGGCTCGGCCTCCAGGCGAAGCCGGGTGTCCGCGGTCACGGTGAGCCGGAGGTCGCCGCCAAATTGGTCGGGCACGAGTTGGCCGGAGTCGAGGTCGAACCGCCAGCCGTCGAAGAGCATCACGTCGCGTCCGCGCGCCAGGCGTTGCCGATATCCGGGCGACGCGAAGGTCGCGTACTGCTCGATCAGCAGTACAGGGGCTTCGCGCCCATCTTCTCCGATACGACGCGCGGGGATCACGAGGAGGCGAGCCAGATTCCCTTCGTTGGTGCGGGCGATCAGGACCGTCGACCGCACTCCTGGAAAGACGCGCGGCAGGCGTGCCAGTTCGTCCTGATCGAGCGTGAGGCGAAGCTCCTCGGAGGCAGCGGCCTGCTTCAAAGCCTCTCCTTCGAGCCGATCAAAGTCGTCGGCGGCGACGATTCCGGCGAATCCGACCAGCCCGGTTAGAATGAGCCAATGCTTCACGCTCGGCCTCGCTGGTCCGCGACGCTTCCTCGATCGAATCGACCGGAGTGATTTTAGCATTCCCGGAATCGATTCGCGTCGCCGTGATCCAACTCTGTCTCCTTTTCGGACCTGTTGGGCGACCTCGATGACGACTCTCATCACCACGGACCGCGGTTCTGGCCCACCGATTGTTCTGCTTCACGGATTCCCGCTCGACCGCACGCTCTGGGAGGCGCAGGTCGAGGCGCTGGCTTCGGAGTATCGGGTTCTGGCACCCGATCTGCGAGGCCACGGTGAGACGCCGCCCGCTGGCGATGACTATTCGATGGAGGCGCAGGCCGCCGATGTTCTGGACCTTCTGGCTGACCGGGGCATTGATGGGCCGTTTGTGCTCGGTGGGCTGTCGATGGGCGGCTACATCGCGCTGGCTCTGGCATCGCGCGTGCCTGATCGAATCACCCGGCTGCTGCTGATCGCCACTCGTGCCGCGGCCGACACGCCCGAGGCCGCCGCCAATCGGCTCCGGCTGGCCGCCGAGGTCGAGCGCAGCGGCGACATCACCCCCGTCGTGGACGCCTTTCTGCCTCGGGTTCTGGGGGCCACGAGTCAGGCTGAGCGTCCGGAGCTGGTGGAGCGGACGCGCCGCATGATGCTCCGGACCAGCCCGGCGGCGGTGGCCGGGTGCCTCCGTGGGATGGTCGCCCGGCCGGATCGCGTGGCGCTTTTGCCACAGCTTCCGATGCCGACCCTGGTGCTAGCCGGCGCGGAGGACCCGATCGCCTCCCCCGACGAGGGGCAACACATGGCCGCCGCGTTGCCAAGAGGACGACTGGTCGTGGTCCCCAAGGCGGGCCATCTTCTGCCCATCGAGCAACCCGAAGTCACGTCCCGGGTGATCGGTGAGTTCCTCGCGAGCTGAATCCCCGACTTGCCCGCTGCGGTCATGACCGCCCATAATCCGGGTCGCAAGGCGGGAACCGCGCTGATGGCTGAGCCGAACCCGTTCGCCTGGATCACGACCGCAACGCAGCTTGCCGACTTCGTTGCTCATCTGCGCGAAGTTGGACGGTTTGGTTTTGATACGGAGTTTGTGTCCGAGTCGACCTATGAGCCGCAGCTCGGGTTGATTCAGATCGCGACGCGTGAGGTCCTGGCCCTGATCGACCCGCTTGCTGTGGGCGACCTGGGTCCATTATGGGGAGTGCTCCACGATCCGAACGTCGAGGTCGTGATGCACGCGGGGAGCGAGGATCTCTGGATTATCCAGCTTCGGTCGGGACGTCTGCCCGCTCGGGTCGTCGACTTGCAGATCGCCGCTGGGTTTGTCGGCTATGGCTACCCGCTGTCGCTCGGACACTTAGTCAGGCAGAGCCTGGGCCTGACACTGCCCAACGGTGACACCCGGACCGACTGGCTGCGCCGACCGCTGGCCGAGTCCCAGTTGCACTACGCGCTCAACGACGTGCGGTACCTGCTCGAAGTCGCCGAACGGATCGACGACGAGTTGGATCGGATGGGGCGTCGAACCTGGGTTGAGGCCGAGTACCGAGAGCTGTTGGACTCGGTGGCCTTGCGCGATGGTCCGGAGCGCTGGCGGCGGTTGCCGGGGCTGGGAGGGCTGAACCGCCGCGGCCTGGAGGCGGCCCACCGGCTCTGGCTCTGGCGTCGCGAGCTAGCGCGTCAGCTTAACCGCCCGGTGCGCTCCATCCTGCGCGACGACATCCTGATCACCATCGCCAAGAAGATGCCGACGACACCCGCCGAACTGGATCAACTGCGCGACGTCCCCCGCGGATGGCCCCGCGATCGCATCTCGACGCTGCTCCAGTGCATCCGTGAGGCGCAGCGTGTTCCCGATTCCGACTTGCCCGAACATGCGGAGCGGCTCGATGAACCGCGTGGCATGTCGATGATCGCCAGCCTCCTGTCCGCGGTGCTGAACCGTTGCTGCGCCGAGCACCGCATCGCAGCGGGTCTGGTCGCTACGGTCGCCGACCTCAAAGATCTGATCCGCTGGGAACGAGCGGGGCGGCCTGCCGATTCGGTGCCGATCCTGGCTCAGGGCTGGCGTGCTCAGATCGCCGGCGATCGGCTCCTGGATGTTCTCTCCGGGAAGAGTTGTCTGCGAGTCGCGGATCTGGAGTCTGAGATGCCGCTTGCGATCGAACCGGCCGACACCCCGCGGAACGGAACACGATGAGCCCGATTCTGTCCTGTTACACCAACTGTTATGGCGCGGCGGGAGTCTGGGAGGCGATCTCTCGGATCCGCGAAGCGGGCCTTCGATATGCGGAACTTGCGCTTCGGCCGCACAGCCTCGGCGGTCTGGTCATTCCGGAGTCAGCCGTTTTGACGGAACGGACCGACGAGGCCACCGCCGCGCGGTTCGCCGAGCATCTGGCCGCTCACGGCGTTCAACTGAGCGGTTGCAACATCGGCGGAGCCGACCTGACCATGCCCGAAGGTCTGGAGCTTGCCGAACGGCGGCTCCGCTGTGCCCACCGGTGGTTTCGATGCCCGGTCGCGATCTCTGGAGCCGGGCAACCGCGGGACGCGTCCCAGACTCAGCGGCTCTACGACCAGCTACGCCGCCTCGGCGACCTGGCCGGGGAACTGGGAATGACCCTGGCGCTGGAGACCCACCAAGGCCCGACCCAAAATGCCGACGCGATGCTCGCGCTGATGGAAGCCATCGATCACCCTCGTGTGCGGCTCAACTTTGACACGGGCAACATCGCCTACTACAACCGCGACGCCGACCCTGTCGCTGAACTCCGTCGCGTCGCTCACTATGTCGCCAACGTGCACCTGAAGGATAACCGGGGCCGTTACGAGGATTGGTTCTTCCCGGCGCTGGGCGATGGCGGCGGAGTCGATTTTGCCGCCGTTCGCCAGACACTCGACGCGGTCGGATACGCCGCGGCCTACACGATCGAGATCGAAGGCATCGGCGGCGAACCGGAGCCTGGCCTCGAAGCTCGACAGGATCGCGTCCGCCGAAGCGTGGGCTATCTCCGCGCCTGCGGCTTCCTCGACCCAGACCAGTCCGAACCCCGCGCAACGGACCGCACGTAGGGTTTGAGCCGGGAATCTGTGGTCACGCGGCCGCTCGGGTTCAGGCCCGTCCGGTTCCGTCTCGATCCACCGCAAGGCGCGAGGCGGATTCGATCGGCTGGGACGGCGACGGTCAAGAACGCAGCGGCGCTTGCCTCGCCCGGCCCGGCCCTCGATCGGCGTCGGTTGCACGGCAGCATCGCAGCTCGGTCGAGAGGGGATCGAGCCTGTCCTGGCTGTTCCTTGCCGAGGACTCGGCAAGAGCCGGGCATGCCTCCCCCGTTCGGCGGCCGGAAAGCGCCGGGGGAGCCTGCCGAGTCCGCGATCACCGCTTGAGAGCGGCCGGCCCTCATGCGCTGGTCTCAGGCGCTGTCCTCTTCTCACCTGACCACGGACAGCCGATCACCCCGCTAGGAGGCCGCGCGTCGTCAGCCGGGCCGACAGGATTGCATCACCCGGGGACTAAGGAGCCGCGCGAGATTGGCCAGTCACTGTCGATTCCGAGTTGTCCGAAGCCCAGCCTCGACAGCGCTAAAGGATCGGTTGAGCAGCCGCGATCGAACCGGTGGGGTCGCTGGGAACTGCATCATGCGCACGAGTTGGAACGGAGACAACATTGCGCGCAATCACTCAAAACGGATGCACGGCGATGACTTGCAATACGAGTCGGATATCTCTAGACTTACAGTCGGACATGAAATGTCACCCAGATCAAGAGACCGCTATGGCACGAACTCGATCATCCAAAAAGTCGAGTCCTGAACCGATGGAAATCCTCGAGACTCAGGAGGTTTCCGGAGAGGGCCCGGCGTTGACCAAAGTGGGCGCCATCCGCTTGGCGATTGCTGCTGGCGCTGATAAACCCGATGCCGGAGTGAATTACATTCGCAAGCAATTTGGCATCGAGATTGGGCGCCAGTATTTTTCATCGATCAAGAGTCGGCTCAAGAAGTCGGAGAGTGCGCTGTCTCGCCGAAGTGGAGGTCCGCGTCGCAGGCTGGTTGTTGCCCGATCGACGACGTCTCCCGACGCGCGGGTCGCGCTGCTGACAGACCTTGAAGCCGTCAAGCGGCTGATCGCCCATCATGGGGCCGATAACGTCAAGCGGATGGTCGATCTGCTCGGCTGAGGCTTGATCCGGTCGGGGCTCGAGCGGTTGCCGAATCCAACGTCGCCCGCTAATCTAACTTAGGGCGTTGGGGCGTCTGCAACCCGTTCCCGTTTCAGGAGAGGTGACCGAGAGGCCGAAGGTGCGGCACTGGAAATGCCGTGTGGTGTCACAGCCACCGCGGGTTCGAATCCCGCCCTCTCCGTTTGAAAGATCCCGCCCGGGCTTGGCCGCGTCAACTTTGACGAAGCGGGACGACAGCTCAAACCTGATGCGGACATGACTGCCGTGGTTGGGCCAGAGAACGCCTCAGCCGTTCGGCTTCAGGCGAACAGGCCGGGAATGGGTCGGCCACCCTGAGCCACGACTGTTATCGGCCGCATCAGCCGATCGTAGAAGGATGTCTCGGCGTCGATCCCGAGCCGCTGATAGATCGAGGCCACGAGATCCTTGGGTGTGATTGGGAGTTCGCGAGGCGAGGCACCCCGCGGATCGGACGAGCCGATCGTCTGCCCACCCACGACGCCGCCCCCAGCCATCAAGACGCTCATCAGGCGGCCCCAGTGGTCTCGGCCGGGTATGGGATCCTGCCCAGGAACTCCAGCGGTATTCATCCGCGGTGTCCTGCCAAATTCGCCCATGACGATGACCAGCGTCGTGGAAAGCATCCCCCGCTGGTCGAGGTCGTCGACCAGGGTCGCGACGGCCCTGTCCAACACCGGCAAGACGTTGCGCATCCCCTTTTCCAGGCTCGAATGCCAGTCCCAACCGCTGAAGGTGACGGTGACAAACCGCACGCCCGCCTCGACCAGTCGACGCGCTACCAGGCAGCTCTGACCCCAGGTGTGCCGGCCATAGCGGTCTCGCAGCCGCGGCTCCTCCCGATCCACCTGGAAGGCCCGCTTCGCCTCCTGGCTCGTCAGCAGTCGGAACGCTTCGTGCGCGAACGCGTCGCGCTCCTCGGCGTGGGCCTCGACCTGTCGCTCCACTTGGTCGAAGGCCCGCAACAAGAGCCGACGATCCTCGAGCCGGGCGATCGTCAGGTCGGCCGGTAGCTGCAAGTCGGCCGCCCCGTAGCCGGGCTGGTTCGGGTCGCCGTCGGCCCGAAACGGGTCATAGGCACGTCCGAGATAGGCGCCGCCGTGATAGCCCGGCGACAAACCCACCGAGTGCGTGTTGGGCAGGCCAACGTACGGCGGCAGCCCGGCGCGTCGGGGACCCTTCAGTTTCGCCACCACGGAGCCCATCGACGGGTACTGGGGCGCCAGATTGACTGCATTCGACCCCAGATATCCCGTCAGCATCCAATGCGCTGCCGCAAAATGATCGTCGTTGTCGTGATGCACCGACCGCAGAATCGCCATCCGGTCCATCACCCGGGCATGCTCAGGCAGCAACTCGCTGACCAGAATCCCAGGCACTTTCGTCGCCATCGCGCCGAGCGGCCCACGCACTTCGGCCGGCTGATCCGGCTTCGGATCGTAGGTCTCATGCTGCGGCGGTCCCCCATCGAGCCAGACCAGGATCACCGAGATGTCATCACGCGCGACCCCATTTCCCGCCGCCGCCTTGGCCGAGAGCAGATCGGCGAGCGTCATGCCCCCAAGCCCCAGAGCGCCCACCCGCAACAACGCCCGTCGGCTGATCCCCTGACAACAACGACGGCTCAACGGCTGGAACGCAAGCATGACTCCGCCCCCGGAGAAAGCCCGGTGATCGTCACACACCCTTTAAACCACGGAAAATCTATCCCACCCGCATCGGAGCTGCAAGACGATTGTTTAATACTTATTAAAGTCCTTCGGCTCGGTCGGGCCGATCGACGTTTGGCGGAGGCGCCGAGTCTCCCAGCGGAGGCGGGGGACGTCATTTCGGGTCAAGAGTCCGCACCGGCGGGTTGATTTGTGGCGGAATTGCGGACATGGCGCAGATTAAGCCGAGGATGATCTTCGATCGGCCTTTGGTTGAGCGAGCTTGGCAGAACAACTCTGGCTTCAGCGATTCGACCGTGATCGCCCCCCATGCGGACGACCGGCACACCACTGATCGGTCGCTTCGTTCGGAGCAGCGTTTCAATCCAGCGTTGAGGCTGCACGAAGCGGACAAAGCGCCTGTGGTTCGACTCGATCGACGGGTTTCTGGACTGGGAACGCCGACGTGCCTCGGCGCGTGACAGCCCCGACCGACCCACCCTGCCGTCGGCCGGCCTGAACATCAGCCTGACGATCGGGTTGGCACGGTCCAAAGTCTGGTGGTTTGGGGATGACGGTCGCTGCGCTCGCTTTGCCTGTCGCGAGGGCCGTTATTGCGACCTCTCGATGAGGCCAACTCCCGGCCAAGCCATCCACGACGGCATCGCTCGGACCGAGGAACACGGCAGAGCAGACATTGCGGAGCGGGTCGAGGTCGGCGGAGGGGTCGGCTCAGGGCAGTTCCCGAATCCGCAGATGGCGAAACTCAACCGGCGACCCTTCTGACTCCAGGCACAGGTAGCCGAAAGCCGGTTCACAGCCGTTCCCGCCCGAGACCTCTTCGCCGTTGACCCAGAGCCGGACCTCGCCGTTAATCGCTCGGATATAATAATGATTCCATTCGTTGACTCCCTTGCTCAATCGTTTCCGTGGGAAGCTCCGGGAGCCATCGGGTGAGGTCGGCGGAAACGGCTTCATCCGTGAGGTCCCGACGGGGAAGACATCCCCGTGGGTGGTGAACCAGTCGGCCGGCTTGCCGGTTTCGCTGCGGTACTGCTCGGTGTAACCGTGATCGAGAACCTGGCACTCGATCCCACCGCGGGGCAGTTGGCCGGGTTTCAGATCGGCCAGAGCTTCTTCGGGTGCCCAGATGAAGATGCCCGAGTTGCCCGCCGGCTTCAGATGCCGCCACTCGGCCACCAGCTCGAAGTTGCGGTAGGGCTTGACCGACCGGGTCACTCCCACGGGCTGGCCGGAGCAACGCACGCCCGATTCGTTCCAGGTCCAGGTATCGTCGGCGCCGTTGACCATGACAAAGTCTTCGGCTCCCAGCGCCTTCCAGCCGGGGCCGTCGCCGTCGATCCAGGCCCGGGGAAGCTCCTGGCCGGCCGCCAGACCCACCAGGCTCCACCAGGCTGCTCCGAAGAGGCTCAGACGCAGGGACCTCATCATGACCGCTCCCGAATCGACGCGCTGGGCTGTGAGTGTGTGAGGCCGTTTGGGATCAACGAACGACCCCGCCGACGGAGCGGATCCTCCGGCGGGGTTGCTCGGAATCCTTGTGGGGCTGACCGCTGATCCATCGGGCCGAGGGGATTTGAACCCCTGACCTCTTGCACCCCAAGCAAGCGCGCTAGCCAGGCTGCGCTACGGCCCGTCCACCAATCGGACGTGCCGATCGGTTCGTGTATTCTAGGGTTTGGCCCAGTTCTGTCAACGAATCCTCCGACCGACCAGGAACTTCGCCCCGTGACGTTTGCTTCTCGCGTGCTCGCCGGTTGCCGGGCGGTTGGCAACCCCATCGTGGTTGGGATTGATCCGCGCATTGAGATGATCCCGACGGCTCTTCGCGCGTCGGAGTCGAAGGACCGTGGCGGTCAAGCGGCGGTGTTTCGCCGGTTTGCACGCGAGCTGATCGACGTGGTCGCCGGCCGAGTCGTGGCGGTCAAGTTTCAAGCCGCGTTTTACGAGGCGTTGGGGTTGGAGGGGATGGCCGCGCTACGCGATGGACTGGCCTATGCCCGCGCTGCGGGGCTGATCGTCATTCTCGACGGCAAGCGTAACGACATCGGGTCCACGGCGGAGGCCTATGCCGAGGGGTATCTCAGCGCACGGGCCGACGATCCGCACTCTGCCCAGACCGCCCCTTGGCCCGCCGACGCGCTGACCATCAACGCCTACCTTGGTTTCGACGGTGTTCAGCCATTCCTGAATGCGGCACGCGCAACGGGCAACGGCGTTTTCGCGCTCGTCCGCACCAGCAACCCCTCGGCCGGCCAGTTGCAGGATCTGGTCGCTGCGGGCCTGCCGCTTTACCGCCACGTCGCCGATCGTCTGGCCCAATGGGCGGCGCCGGACCGCGACGACTCGGGCTATAGCCTGCTCGGCGCCGTCGTGGGAGCCACTTACCCCCAACAGCTCGCCGAATTGCGTGAGGTCCTTCCGGGAATCCTGTTTTTGGTCCCCGGCTATGGGGCACAAGGCGGTTCGGCCCGCGACGTCGCTGCGGCCTTTGACGATGCCGGCCTCGGAGCCCTGGTCAGCAGCTCCCGCGGGCTGGCATTCGCCCACCTCCGGCCTGACCTAAGCGCGCGCCATGGCCCAAACTGGCAACGCGCGGTCGAAGACGCCGTGGCCGAAATGGCTGATGAGCTTGCCGCCGACACGCCCGCCGGGCGTCTCCGGGCGACCCGGCCTTGAACCGGATCAGGCCCAATCGCGCTCGGGCACGCCAGCGGAATGCCCGTGCACGCTGGTAGGACGCTGGACGTCTCCAGCCCACCTGGGCCGATGCGGCCGGCTCACAGCTCCGGCATCGTGCCCCGCTTGACGGCCCGTGCCACGGCCGCAATTCCGACGCCGGCCAGCACCAGCGGCATCGAGACCATCAGGATGATGCTGTAAAAGTATCCTGTCCTGAGACGGGTTGCCTCGTCGGGTCGCTGAGCGGCCATCGCTTCCTTACAGGCCGGACAGGCGGACAATGGCCCGGCCGGGCCGAGCAAGGCCAGCCCAAGCAACGCAGCCGCGGCCAGACGTCGGATCATAGGATCGTCCTCCGCTTCCGCCAGACCCAGATCACGACCGGGATGAAGAAGAACGGAATCAGGAACAGGGCGTGCTCGAAACCAAGCATCGCCGGCCTCCCCGTTCTGGGCGGTTGCTCAAACTCCCATTCCCAGCGGACCCGATACGGGCATGCGGTACAGCATCCAATAGACTATCACGCCGGTGACCGACACATACAGCCAAATCGGAAAGACGAGTCGGGCCATCTGAGCGTGGGCCTCAAACCGCCGCCGCCAGGCAAACCAGACAGCCCGGACCACCAGCGGGACCATCACGGCCGCCAGAATGGTGTGAGACAGCAAGATCGTGAAATACGTCACGCGCAGTCCGCGTCCCTGGCCCTGAAAGGCGACGCTTCCGTGAACCACGCCGAAGTGGTAGTAGAGGTAGCTGACGAGAAAGAGGGCCGCGAGCACCAGCGCCGTGATCATGCAGGTCGCGTGGGCCCGGACACGCCCGGACCGGATCTGGATCCAGCCGGCTAGCAACACCACCGCGCACAAGGCATTGAGCGTAGCATTCCAGCCCGGGAGCCACGCCGCCAGGCTCGAATCCAGCCGCCGGGCCCGGGTCGCAAGCGCCTCGACTTCTGCCGGGTCATCCGCGTTGTAGAACCCGACGACTCGATTGCCCCGATCGACGAGCGCCAACTTGGAGCTATGGGCCACCTCCTCAGCGCCGGCTGCCACTTCATCGGGCGAGGAATCTCGGGCGGGTAGCTTAAAATGATCGACGATCCAGCGGTGCAAGGCGGCCTTCGGGCCGGTCAGGAACAGCCAACGCTCCGGGTCGGCCCCAAACCCTTCGGCATAACGTGCCAAGACGTCCGGTGTATCGTGGTCCGGGTCCACCGTGATGCTCACCAGCCGCACGCCGCTTCCCTGAAGCTTGGCTTGCAGGCCCTTGTTCACCGCGGTGATGCGTGGGCAGGAGGCCCGGCACCGCGTGAAGATGAACGAGGCGATCCAGACCTGATCCCCGAGCTGATCTTGGGAAATCGTAGCTCCGGAACGCTCGGTCCATTCAAACGACCCCAACGGCAACGGCGCCGCTGAGAGATCGTTAGCCGCCCGTCGCGTGCCGGCTGGCGTGGCCCCGACCGTCAGCACGCAAATCAGCCACGAAATGCCGACCGTCAGCAGCACGGCCAACGATCCCGGCCGGTAGTGGGATAAGCGGAACATCGCAGGCTCTCAGGTCCACTTGACCAGAGCCGTCTCCACGCGGCCCTGCTGGTACCAGATGCCCTTAGTTTAGACACGGACGCCCGGTTCGTCCCGCCCGAGCGGCGCGTTTGGCGCCGACCAGACGGTTTCTTCAACGTCCGGATTCTCCGGCGCCGTGCCGATATCGGGCATCAGGGCTAGCACCAGAATCGCCGCCAAGATTCCTGCCGGAACCATGATCGCGTAAACCCACCGCCCTTCAAACTTGACGTGCATGAAGTAGAGGGCGACCAGTGCCGCCTTGATACCAGCCAGGATCAACAGGCCAAGCACGAGCGCCGTCATGTTTCCCGCCATCAGCTTGGCGTAAAAGTACTCCAGTACCGTCAACACCAACAGCACCACCCAGACCTTGATGTAGGGCGCATGGGCCTCGGCCGCTTCCTGCTCTTCGTGAGTCGCATACGTCACGGCCATCGTCTCGCCCCTCCTCCGCTCGATCGGCTCGCCGCTCCGATCAGATCAGATACACCACGGTAAACAGGATGATCCAGACCAGATCCACAAAGTGCCAGTACAGGCCGACTAGCTCGATCGGGCTATGGTGAGCCTGGGTGTAGCGGCCCGGTTTCAGAGCGGTGAGAAACAGGATCAACAGGCTGATGATCCCGCCGGCCACGTGCGCTCCGTGGAAGCCGGTCATCGTGAAGAAGCACGAGGCAAACAGGCTTGAACTGGGCCGGAAATGACCGTCGGCGCTGATTCCGGGCGGGTAAACGTGCCCGAACATCAGCTCCCGATACTCATAGACCTGAACGCCCAGGAAGACGCTGCCAATGACAATCGTCGCCAACAGCCAGAGCCGCATTCGGCTCGCATCCCCCCGTTGAATGGCGGCTAGAGCGAGCACCATCGTGACCGAGGAGCAAATCAGAATGAAGGTGTTGACGGCCGTCAGGTCGATCGACAGCGGGTTGGTATGGGTGTCGTAAGGCAGCGGCCAGGCGTACGTGTGGAGCGACTCCTCCTCAACCGTCGCTCCCAGGGAACGCAACTGGGCGGCCAGGGCTTCGGTCTTCTCGGGCTCCAGCCCCGGGGTGATGGCGTGCCCCTGCTCGATCAGATGCTCCAGGTCGTGCCCCTCGTAGTACGCCCCATGAGCCTCATAAAGAGGACGAATCAGCCGGGCCACTGCCTCCACATCGCCTGGCTGCTCGATCCGTAGCCCGACCAGGCCCGGTCGCTCAGCCTTGGCTGACGCCGGGGGAAACAGGTTGCTGTAGGCCGTCGGAGGACTTCCGGCGCGAAGAACGATGTAGGTCCCGATCAGTCCGGTGAAAAACATCACCTCCGTGGCCAGAAAAAACCACATCGCCACCTTGCCGGGCGTGACCGGCGAATGCCCCTGGAGCGGCTTGGCCGAACGTGGCGAAGCCGGGGCATCGGGTGCGAGTGCCGTGGCGGTCTCGTGGGCCATAGTCGTCGCGGTGCCCTCCCTCAGGCTGGCAGCGGATTGAGGACCAGAAGTAGAAATACGGCCGGCAGATAGATGAACGAAGCGCGCATCAGCGCTCGGGCGGTTTGATCCCTGACATCCCACCAAAACCGCCAGGCCATCGCCAGATAGTACAGACTCAGCACCAAAGCTCCGGCGAAATAGACAGGCCCAGCCAGCCCCACGACCGCCGGCAGCAACGCCCCCGGAACCAGGATCAAGGCATAGACGGCCGACTGCTGCCCGGTGCGCCGGCCTTCCGGATCGATCAGCGGCAGCATCCGGTGTCCGCCGCGGGCGTAATCCTGCCGGTGGACCCAGGCGATCGACAAAAAGTGGGGAAACTGCCAGAGGAAGACGATCAGAAACAGCGACCAAGCTTCCATCCCCAGGCTGCCCGTGGCAGCCGACCAGCCGATCACCGGGGGCAAGGCTCCCGGCACCGCGCCAATGGCCGTATTCAGCGTCGTCACCGGTTTGAGCGGCGTATAGACCGCGACGTAGAGCAGAAACGTCAGGCCAGCCACGCCAGCCGCCAGAGGGCGGACTGCCGCCAACAGGATGACGCCCACAAGCGCGAGCACCGACCCAAAGACCAGCGCCTGAACCGCGCCGATCCGCCCCTGCGGAACCGGCCGACGCGCTGTCCGCCGCATCCGGGCGTCCCGCCGCCATTCCAGGGCGTGGTTCCAGGCGCTGGCGCCAGCCGCGACCAGAGCCGTGCCCAGCAGGGTCCAGAGCCAGTCCTCGGGTCGCCCCGAAGCCCGCGCCCCGAGCCAGAAGCCAGCCGCGGTCGTCAGGACCACTAGGAGCACAATCCGGGGCTTGGTCAAGGCCAGGTAATCACTGGCCTGGGCCCGCAGCGACCGGGCGTCAGGCCCCAAGCCCGGGTCGTCGACGATGGCCCGCGGTGCCGGCGCCGCCAGAATCTCGAGACTCACGACGCCACCTCCAGCCCGTTCAAACCCGCCGCGGCCGATCGCTCGACACGCTGGCCAAACTCGCTTGCTCGATGACGCCAGCAGCGTACCGCCAAAACCGTCGCCGACGCCAGCAGCAAGGCCCCCACTCCATGATGCCCAACCCGTACCAGCGCTGGCCCGGCGCTCACCTCCCGGGGCACGCCATCGAAGGGCCAGAGCACCATCGTGGCGGCCAGGCCGAGGCCCCATTGAGCCAGCGACCAGACGAGCACCCAATTGGCCGCGCTGACCACTCCCAACGGTCTCAGAAGCGCGACGTTGCCGGGTCCGATCGAACGAGCCACCAACACCACATGCGCCAGGACCCCCAACGCGATCAGCCCGTGCACCCCAAGCCCGACCACCGAACCATAATGACGCACCCAGCCGCCTACGATCACCTGAGCGGCAACCAGCCCGAGCAGCACGCTCGCCTTGCGGAGCAGGGGGGCGTCAATCGCCGGGCTTCGGCCTGCTTCGGACCACCGCCGCGACGTCACCTCCCACAAGACGACCAGCAACGCAAAAAAGAACTGACCGGTCCAGCCGTGTACAAACGCTAGAGCCGTCGAGTTGAGTCGCACCCGGAAACCGCCCAGGACGCCCTGTCCCACGACCGCCGCCAACGCCAGCCAGGCCAGAGCAAGAATTCGATCGCGGCGGACGACCGCACTCCAGCCGCTCATCACCACGCCGACCAGCCCCAAGACCGCCAGGCCCGCCAGCCCCCGCGGCATCGACCAGCCCAGCACGCCCACGTCGCCCCGGGGATTGACCATGGCCACGCCCGCCGCCAGCAGTGCAACGCCGAGCGGGATCAATCCCCGAACGCCCAGCCGCGCCAGACTGAAAACCCCGACAAGCCCCAAACACGCCAACCCGACCGCCGAACCATAGAGCCGGTGGCTGTGTTCGGCAAAGACGCCCCAAGGCGCCTCAAACATGTTGTAGTAAAACATGTTGACGCCAAAGGTCGTCGGCCAGTCCGGGACCGCCATGCCGACGCGATGGACCGTCACGGTCCCACCCACTAGCAGCAGCGGCCAGGTGAAGACCGCCGCCGCCAGAGCCAGCGCATGCGTCACACGCGCCGTACCCGAACCGCGTGGGGCGGCGTCTTGATTGGCGATCGTGTTAGAACCGGCGGTCGATTCGATCATGCGGCTCATGGCGTGGGGCTCAATGCGGCCGAATTCCGTGCAAGCTCGTTGGGCCGACCCTGCGACCGTGCCCCGCAGGCCCGTGTTCGGAACAGCCGCGCGGCGTTGCGGCATCGGTTCTCGGCAGACCCTCGCGGAATGAACGCTTGGTTCGGCCCACGCGATCCGAGACCGTCCGGCTTGCCAGAGCTTTGGCGTTCCAGAGATTCACAACGCAGCCAGCCAAAGGCGGAGGGGCCGGGCGTATCTGCCGTGGGTCAGCCGCGGGCCGGTTCCAGAACCATCTGCTGACTGGCCGGCGGGAGGGGTCGAGTCTGGGGCAGGTAATCCTCCTCCACGCCCGGCACGCTGTATTCGTAAGCGGCGTGGTAGACCGTGGGGATTTTGAGGAAATTGTAATGCGGCGGGGGAGAGGCGGTCGCCCATTCCAGAGTGTTGGCGCGCCAGGGGTTTTCGCTGGCCCGCGGCCCGGCGAACAGGCTGACCACAAAATTGTAGACAACAATCAACTGGGACGCCCCCAACAGCAACGCATTGACCGTCATAAACTCATTCATGAAATGAATGCCTGGGCGGTTCAGGAACTCGTATTCGTACGGCGTGGCGATCCGCCGCGGGTGCCCGTGCATCCCAATGATGTGCATCAGGAAAAAGGTTCCATTGAAGAAGATGAACGTCAGCACGAAGTGAATCTTGCCGAGCCGCTCATCCATCATGCGGCCGAACATCTTGGGGAACCAGTAATAAATGGCGGCGAAGATGCCGAACGTGCTGCCGCCAAAGAGGACGTAATGGATATGTCCGACGATGAAGTAGGTGTCGTGGATGTGCATGTCGACCGGGGTGGCCGCCATGAAGATCCCCGAAAGGCCGCCGATGACGAACATCGAAACGAAGCCGATGGCAAACAGCATCGGCGTGGTGAAATGAATCGAGCCGCTCCATAAGGTGCCGATCCAGTTGAACGTCTTAATCGCCGAGGGCAGCGCGATCATCATTGTCGAGAGCATGAACGTCGCACCCAGCGCCGGGTTCATGCCCGACTGGAACATGTGGTGACCCCAAACGATAAATCCGAGGAAGGCAATACCGGCGATCGCGAAGACCATCGGCTTGTAGCCAAAGAGCGGCTTGCGGCTGAAGGTCGAGATCACGTCCGAAACGATCCCCATCGCCGGCAAAATCATGATGTAGACGGCCGGATGACTGTAGAACCAGAACAAGTGCTGCCAGAGGATCGTCTGGCCGCCGCCGACCGGCCCCGGCTGATTGGCCACGCTCCAGGCCACCGGCGTGAAGAAGTTGGTGCCCACGGTCCGATCCAAAAGCTGCATGACCAGGGCGCTGGTCAGGACCGGCAGGGCAAATGCTTGGAGCAAGGCGGTGATGAAAAGCGCCCAGACCGTCATCGGCATCCGGAACAGCTTCATGCCGGGCGCGCGAAGCATCAGAATCGTGGTGATGTAATTGATTGATCCCATCATCGACGAGACGCCGGCAAAGAGCAGCGACATCAGCCAGAGCGTCTGTCCGTTGAGGGATCCGGGGGTGGCCCAGCGGAACAGGGCCAGCAGCGGGTAACTGGTCCAGCCGGCTTCGGCCGCGCCGCCTTCGACGACGAATGATTGGAGCATCAGGATGAACGCCGGCCACATGAACCAGTAGCTCAGCATGTTGAGCTTGGGGAAGGCCATGTCGCGGGCGCCGATCATCAGCGGGATCAGAAAATTGCCAAAGGCTCCCGTCAGCAGCGGGATGATCACGAAGAAGATCATCACCGTCGCGTGCATCGTGAACAACTTGTTGTAGAACTCGGGCGGCATCTGTCCGCCGGTTTTCCACTCGCCTTCCATGATCGTCGAGAGGATCGGCACCCGGCTCCACGGCCAGGCCAGTTGCCAACGGACGGCCAGGGCCAGCAAACCGCCCAGAATGAAAAAGAGCAGCCCCGAGAACAGAAACTGGATGCCGATGATCTTGTGGTCGGTGGAGAAGATGTAGCGGGTCAGAAAATTCGACGGCGCGGGGTGGACGTGATCGTCGTGGCCGTGGCCGTGCCCACCGTGATCGCCGTGACCGCCTCCCTCGGAGGCAGCTCGCGCTTCGGCTCGCGTGGCCTCGCTGACCGGCTCGATGTTCCCGTCCGCGGAACCCAGGCTGTTGGTGCTCATGGCGCTTCAATTCCCCCCCGCGTCGGCCGTTGCCGCCGATGCCGTTGCCACGGTCCCTCCGATCGTCGCCAACTGCGAGCGATTCTGTTCTTCGAGCGCTCGACTGGCCCACTCCTCGAAGTCGCGGCGCGTCTCGTGGACGGTCACCACCCCACGCATCTTGTAATGACCCCAACCGCACAGCTCCGCGCAGACCAGATCGTAGGTTCCGGCTCGGTCGGCATCGAACCAGACCGGGATCGTCAGTCCCGGAACCGCGTCCTGCTTGATCCGCATCGCGGGCAGGAAGAACGAGTGCAGAACGTCCCGGGTCTTGAGGTGAATGACGGTCGGCTCGTTCTTGACAAAGTGCAGATCGTTGATCGTGTGCAGGTCATCCGGGGTGCCGATTCGGCCGTCCGGACCCGGGTAGCGGATTAGCCACTGAAACTGTCGCGCGGTCACCTCAGCAATCGGCGGAACCTTCGGCTGCGCCGAGCGGAACTTGATGTCGGTCCAGGCCCCGAGTTGGTAGAGGGCAATAAAGACGAGGATGGCCGCCGGGATGATGGTCCAGACGACCTCGAGCCGCTGGCTCCCGTGTTGATAGGTGGCCTTGGGTTGAAACTCGCGGGGATAGCGCCAGAGCGTCCAAACCAGGGCCGCTTGGGTGCCAATGAACACCAGGCCCGTAATCACCAGGATCAGAATGAACAGGTGGTCAACTTCGGCTCCGATATGCAGCGGGCCGTGGAGCGAGACATTCTCGGGCAGCCACCAGGACGGGTCGAACGCTCCGACTCCAAAGGCTGCCACCACCAGCACGGCGGTCACCAGAAAGAGCAGGCTCCAGTAACGCACGGCTCCGCCTCACTCCCGGTTGGTTGGTTGCTCTGTCGACACGAGCCTGGATCCTCAATGCCCCGCGGAACCGGCCGAACCAATCGCGACCCCCGCCGTCGCCTCGCCGGGTGCGACCGGCTGGGCGTCTTCAAGCAAGTCAGGTTGGTAGGGCAAGGCGAGTACGAAATTGACCAGATCCCAGACTTCCTCATCGCTGGTCAACTGGCTACCGAGGTGGACCGGCATGGGGGTGCCGTTGATCCCCTTGGCGATCCGCCAGTAGATGTCGATCGGCCGGCGGCCGCCTTTGTACTGGCCGGTGGTCAGGTTGCCCGGCCGGATCGGATTCCCCCAATCGTCGCCCCATTTCTTATTGGCTTTTTCGGCCTCTTCCTTAAGCGCCAGGATCTTCTCGCGGCTGGGGTTGCCCTCGAAAACAGCTCTGACGAAGCTTCGGTAGTCGATGAAACTCTCGCCGTTGCCCTTGCCGTCCAGGCCGTGGCAGCCGTAACACTGCAACCCCTTCTCACCGAGGAAGAGCCGCCGACCGCGCTCGATGCTCTCACGGGTCGGCTCGGGGCGGGGAACCTTCGGGTTTAGGACGTTCGATTCGGCCGACCGCCAGCGTTCGAAGACCAGTTCGGCCACCTCCGCGACGGCCTCGGGACTCAGTTCGGTCTCGGCGTCCGCATCCTCGAGGTCCTGGGCCAGAAAGAGCAAGCCACCCTCGACCTCGCCGCGCATGCTGAGAAACATCACATAATCGATGACTTGTTCGATCTCGTTGGGCGTCAGGAGCGACTCGAAGGCCGGCATTGAGCTGTTGGCGATTCCCAGGCGGATGGTTCGGCGCAGATCGTCGCGGGTCGGCTTGCTGTCCGGGCCGGAACCGGCCGTCGAGGTGAATTTGTAAATGCCGGGGCGGTAGTCTCGCGGCGCGGGCCAGAGAAACGGCGCCGTGGGACCGTTGCCGTCGCCGGAGGCGCCGTGGCAGTGCATACACTGCTCGCGATAGATGGCGTAGCCGCCGCGGATCGGCTCGTCCTGACCGTCGGCGGTCCGGAAGGCGACGCGTCGGGGCCGCGCCTCGGCGCTCTCGTCGCCCAGGATGGCAAACGCGGCCAGGCGGGCGCCGCCTTCGGGTAGCGGAGCTCCGGGCGGGACGCGCATCACGTCCGGGCTTGGGCCAAACAGTTCGGTGAGTCGTTGCTGGATCGTCGCGCGGAGGAGCGGCTTGTCGGCCAGGCTTTCTTGGGCCTGAATGCTGGTGGAATAGGTCAGCGGCAGCGGCCCTTCGAGCTGGCCACAACCGGCGCCTAGCAGGAGCAGCCCAGCGGCTCCCACCCGGCGGATCCAGGACGAGATCACGCCCGTTTCCTCCCGTTGTCCAACACGGCGACAAACGCCCCCCCGCGAGCCGGTGGGGCCGCTGCTGCTCGCCAGGGCGATCGGCGGGCGATCACCAGAGCGCACGTGTCAGGCCCGAGTCGTGGTCGCAGGATCAGGCGGAAGGGGAAAGCGAGGCCGCTCGGCCGCAAGCCGGCGCCTGCCTCTCACGGCACGACACCCCGCATCAATCAAAGATCCTAACGCGGCCCCAACGGCGTCTCAAGGCCCGCGGCTCCGGTTCTGGCGACGAGGAGAGAGGCGGCCGCCAGATCGCGTCACCTAACGACGGCCGCGAAATCGTTCCAGGAACCGATCGGCCGCCGTCGCCGGCCAGTCGCGGGAGAGGAGGCGCGGGGCAGTGCGACTGGCTTGCGAGCCTACGCCGACCGGGCTATCGTGCCAAACAAGTGGGCGTGCTGCGCATGTTCCTGGTCTCGGATCGGCCCCCGGTGGTTATGGACGTCATCCCCGCCATCGATCTACGCGGCGGCCGCTGCGTACGGCTGCGTCAGGGAGATTACAGCCGAGAGACGGTCTATGGCGACGATCCGGCCGAGACCGCCGCGACCTGGGAGCGGGGCGGAGCCGGTCGGCTCCACCTGGTCGATCTCGACGGGGCGCGAGCCGGCACACCGGTCAACGTGGACGCCGTTCGGGCCATCCTCAAGACGGTGGCGATTCCCTGCCAGCTCGGGGGCGGGGTGCGCGACGACGCCTCGGCTCAATTGTGGTTGGAAGCCGGCGTCGATCGGGTCATCGTGGGCACCGCGGCGCTCGAGCGGCCGGACTGGCTGGCGGGCCTGGCCGAGCGGTATCCGGGCCGGGTTGTCCTCGGACTGGATGCCCGTGCCGGCAAGGTGGCGACCCGCGGATGGCTCGAGACGACCGAAGTGGACGCCCTGACCCTGGCCCGCCGTTTCGAAGGCTTGCCCCTGGCCGCCGTGATCTACACCGACATCGGCCGCGATGGGATGCTCGATGGGCCTGATCTGGAGACCACCGCCGCTCTGGGCCGATCCCTGCGACTGCCGGTGATCGCCTCAGGTGGTGTCGGCTCCCTAGACGATCTAAGGCGGCTGGCCGGCTACCGCGAAATCGCCGGGTGCATCGTGGGCCGGGCGCTTTACGAAGGTCGGTTCACGCTGGCCGAGGCAATTGCTGCCGTGCGTTGCGATGGGTCCTGAGCCTTCGATGGAAGCGACCGTTGCGGCCTGGCGGGCGGTCCGCCCCCATTTGGTTCTCCTTTGACGATCCGGAGAGGCCCGATGACAACCCGCTATCATGTCTCCGATATCCGCAATGTGGCCCTGGCTGGGCACGGAGCCTCAGGCAAGACCAGCCTGGCCGACGCTCTGCTGTTTCTCGGCGGCGTGACGGCTCGCAAGGGCTCTCCGGACGACGGGACCTCGGTCCTGGACACCGACGACGAGGAGAAACGACGGCATTTCACGATTGATTGCCATCTGGGGCATCTGGAGTGGAAGGGCAAACAAATCCATCTGCTCGACACGCCCGGATACCCCGATTTTATCGGCAGTGCCCTGGAAGGTCTGGCCGCCGTCGAAAACGTGGTGATCGCCGTCTCCGGTCCCACCGGCATCGAGGTCAACACCCGCCGCATGTTTCAGGAAGCCACCCGGCTCGGGCTGGGCCGGCTGATCGCCATCACCAAGATGGACGCCGAGAACACCGACTACGTCCGGGACCTCAACGCGATTCGTGAGGCGTTCGGACTCTCGTGCGTGCCGTTCAACGTGCCGATCGGCCAAGGGGCGTCGTTCCGCGGCGTGATCGACGTCATCGCCGAGCATGAAACCGCGGTTCCAGATTGCCCGCTCGCCCCGGCCGAGGCCTACCAGATGCTCGTCGAGCAGGTCGTCGAGTCCGACGAAGAACTGATGAGCCGGTACCTGGAGGGGGAGGCGATCGGCCCCGATGAACTGCGTAAGGCGGCCCACGACGCGATCGCCGCTGGCCAGCTCGTTCCCGTGCTCTGCATTTGCACGAAGAAGGATCTCGGCCTCAAGGAGTTGTTGGATCTGATCGCCGAGTGCGGGCTTTCGCCAGACGACATCCACCGCTTCGGCAAACGAGGCGAGGGCGACGACGCCCCGGACGAGGAGATCATCCCTCAGGAGGAGGGGACCCTGGTGGCACAGGTCTTCAAGACCTCGATCGATCCGTTCATGGGCAAATTGAGCTACCTGCGGATCCTGACGGGCCGGATCACCTCGGATACAACGCTCGTCAACCTCCGGAGTGGGAAGACGGCCAAGGCCGGGCACATCTACATGCCCCAAGGGAAGCAAAATGAGGAGGTCGCCGAAGCCATTGCCGGCGACATCGTGGCCATCGCCAAGTTTGACGACCTGCACGTCTCGGACACCGTCTCCAACCTCGGTGGTGCCCAGATGCTGCGGCTACAGCCGATCAAGTTCCCGATCCCGATGGTGCCGCGGGCCGTCGAACCCAAGGCGCGGGAGGATGAGGCGAAAATATCGGCCGGTCTGGCCAAGATCGCCGACGAAGATCCCACCTTCTCCGTCCGCCGCGACCCGCAGACCCACGAGCTGGTCATCTCTGGGATGTCGGATCTTCATCTGGACGTCATCCAGCAGCGGCTCAAAAACCGCTACAAGCTGGACATGAACACCCATACCCCCCAAGTCCCCTACCTGGAGACGATCACCACGCCCAGCGAGGCCAACCACCGGCACAAAAAGCAGACCGGCGGGCGCGGACAATTCGCCGAAGTGCACCTTCGCTTGCGTCCCCGAGAACGTGGGGCTGGCTTTCACTTCATCGACGCCGTCAAGGGCGGCGTGATCCCGAACAACTTCATCCCTGCGGTCGAGAAGGGCTGCCGCGAACAGATGGAGAAGGGCGTCATTTCGGGCAACCATGTCGTCGACGTCGAAGTCGAAGTCTACTTCGGCAAGTATCACGACGTGGATAGCTCGGAGCAGGCCTTCAAGACGGCCTCGGCCGCCGCATTTCGCAAAGCGTTCGAGGCGGCGCGGCCGGTGCTGCTCGAGCCAATCGTCTCGATTGAAGTCACCGTCCCCAGCGACAAATTCGGCGACATCACGGCCGATCTGTCGACCCGCCGCGGCCATGTCACCGGGATGGATTCGCTCGGCGGAAACCTGCAGGTGATCAAGGCCGACGTGCCGCTGGCCGAGGTGCTCACCTACGGCTCACAACTCAAGAGCCTGACCGGAGGACAGGGTTCCTTCTCGATGGAGTTCAAGAGCTACGAACCCGTGCCGGCACACATCCAGAAGGAAATCGTCGACCGCTACCTCAAATCCCGTGGGCAACTCGAGGAGGAATGATCGCTTCGCCAGCGACGGTTTCGGCGGCGGCGATCGCCCCTTCGAAAAACCCCGAAGGCCCCCTTTCCGTTCCGCCAGTGCCGCGACTCGCCTCGTCGGACGTTCGGTGCGGGTTAGCAGCCCGCACCGAACACTTTCCCGGCGGGAGCCGGCCTGAGGCCAGGCGGACTCAGCCTCCGACCAGCGTCTTGATCGTGTCGGCATGAAAGCCGACAAGCAGCGTCTTGCCGACTTTCAGCATGGGGGCCCGGAAGTTGCCGGTGGGGCCGCGGAGATGGTCGAGCGTCGCGTCGGCGGCCTTGAGCGTTTCCGTGGACTTGCCACGGGCGATGATCACTTTCGAGACCGATTGCAACAAGGCCTGAGCGTCGGCGTCGCTCATGGGTTCCTTCTTCGACTGGCGCTGTTGGGCCACCACGGCTTTGCCCGCTTCGAGCAGGGCGGACGTTTTTTGACACGAGACGCAGCCAGGACGCATATAGAACAGATCGACTTTGGCCATCGGGATCCGACTCTCCCAAGCGGGTTCAATTCGTGCCATCGAGGAACCCATCAGGCTCCTCAGAGAACAATATGGTCCGGTAGTCTAGATGCGTCAGGTCGAACCCGCCGGAGATCATGGCCGCTCGGGGTAAACTGAGCTTGGAACCAGGATTGGGTGAATCGTCGCTCAGTTGGTTGGTGGCTGCCACCTGCCCGGAATGAGTTCAAGGCCAACCCTGGCGATCTGTTTTGCGATGAGGCTTGTTCCATGCGGTGGCCAGAGATGGGGCTCGGGGCTTGGATGATCGTATGGGCGACGGTCGTCTGGGCGGACTCGCCCCGGACCCCGGAGGCCGAACGGCAGACCTTTGCGCTCAACCCGGGCCTGACGGTGGAGCTGGTGGCCAGTGAGCCGCAGATCCAAAGCCCGGTCGCGATGGCGTTTGACGAGGCCGGGAGGCTCTATGTCGTCGAGATGCGTGACTATCCCAACGGTCCTGGTCCGGGCCAAGACCCGCAGGGCCGAATTCAACGGCTCGAGGATCGCGATCGGGATGGGTTCTTTGAGCATGCGGTCACCTTTGCCGAGGGGTTGCTTTTCGCCAACGGGCTGCTCCCCTGGCGCGGGGGCCTGATCGTCACGGCCGCCCCGCAGATCCTCTATCTGAAGGACACCGACGGCGATGGTCGGGCCGATCAGCGGGACGTCTGGTTTGAGGGATTCGCCGCCGAAAATCCCCAGCTCAGAGTCTCGCACCCGACGCTGGGAGTGGATGGTTGGGTAACCGTCGCCAACGGCCTGCGGGGGGGCCGGGTGCGCCGCGCCGGTGGGGGACCGGAGGTCGAGTTGGGCACGCACGACTTCCGGTTCAATCCCCTCGATCCGGACCAGTACGAGCTGACGGCCGGCATGGGCCAGTTTGGCAACACAACCGATGATTTTGGCCGACGCTTTGTCTGCACCAACCGCAACCATCTGATCCCGATCCTGGAGCCAACCCACCTGGTCCGGGCCAATCCGGCAGTGCCGCCGCGCCCCCTGCAAACCGACAATCAGGGACCTGGGGGCGCCGCCGCCATTTTTCCGATCAGCCGCAACTTCACGACCTCCGGACAGCATGCCGGCTCGTTTTCGGCAGCCTGCGGAATCACGATCTATCTGGGCGACGCGCTCGGTCCGGAATATCTCCACGCGATCTTGACGTGTGACCCCACCGGCAACCTCGTCCACCGCGAGTCGCTGACCCCCGAGGGGGCCGGCTGGCGCGGTCGCCACGTCGAGCTCGACCGCGAATTCCTCGCATCGTCCGACGACTGGTTTCGTCCCGTCTTTCTGGCCCACGGCCCGGACGGAGCGCTCTACGTCGTGGACATGTATCGGGCGGTCATCGAACATCCCGGATGGATGCCCCCAGAACTGAAAAATCGGCCCGACCTGCACGCCGGCGCCGAGCTCGGCCGTATCTGGCGGATTGTGCCCGAGCGTTGGGACGGCAGCCCGCATCCCCGCTCGCTGGCGGAGCTCGCTCCCGTCGAACTGATCGGCCTTTTAGAGTCTCCGAGCGGCTGGCACCGATCGACGGCATCGCGGCTGCTGCGGGAGCGGGGAATCTCGGGATTGGAGGACCGGCTCAAGGCGATGGTCCGGAACGGACGAACGCCCGAGTCGCGGAGCCGGGCCGCGTGGTTACTGACTGATTCCCCGGACCCAAGGCTTCTGGAAGTGGCGGCGTGGCTGGCTGGCGACCCGGACGCTCGGGTGCGGGAACAGGCCCCCGCGTGTCTCGTGGCCCGCGGCGCCGCGGCGACCGCCGACGCAGCGCCGATCCTCCGGAGACTGGCCCGGGATCCGGATCCCCGGGTGCGGTACCTGGCCGCGCTGGGCTTGAGCTGGTCGAACGATCCCGCAAAGCTCTCCGCCCTGACGGAGGCCGCCATCCGAGGAAGCGACGATTTATGGACCCGCCGGGCAGTCTTCCACGCAGTCCGGGGCGATGAGCCTGAACTGCTTTCCCGACTAGCCCAGAGCGACGGTTTTTTTTGCGTCCGAGGATCCCGGCCACCGCACGCTGTGGCGGGAGGCAGCCCGGCTCGTCGCCGCTTGCGGTGCGCCTCAACCTGTGCTCGCCGCGATCGAGATCCTCCGCGACCAGGCGATTCCCAACGCCTGGCGGCTGCGGGGCCTGACTGGTCTGGTCGAGGGCCTCGCCTCGCATGGCCAGACGCTCGACCAGGTCGTACGCGACCCGGCGTTGAACCAGGACGAGGCACGCCGAGCACTCCGGTGGGTGCAGGGACTGGTCCGCGAGCTGACCGAGCCGACCGCCGATTTCGGACTGGACGCCGAAGAGCGGCTGGCGGGAATCGGCCTCCTCGGACTGTTGCCTCCGGACGAGGCTCGAAGAGCGTTGGTCGCGCTTGTTCAGGGCCAGGCCGAGCCATCCGAGCGTCTCCAGGCAGCGCGGGTGTTGGCGGCGACGTTTTCGGATGCCGATGTGGCGGAGGAGTTGCTCAGGGCCTGGACCGGAGCGCCTCGGGTGCTCCGTCGGGAGCTAGGCGTTTTGCTGGCGGCCCGCGCCGATCGTGCGGATCGGCTGCTCGACGCCGTCGAGGCCGGGTCGGTCTCAGCCGGCGACTTAGACCTGGTCGTGATCCGTTCGCTCACGGTCGATGCGCCGGAGCCATTGCGGTCACGGGCGCGGCGCATCCTGGCCGAGTGGCTGCCGGCCGACCGTTCGGAGGTTCTTGCGCGCTATCGCATGGCAGCGACGATCCGGGGCGATGTGGAACGCGGGCGCACGGTCTTCGCGCGGGCGTGCGCGGCCTGCCACAAGGTCGGCGGCCTCGGAACGCCGGTCGGGCCTGACATCGCCGACACCCTGGGCAAGAGCCGGGAGCAATTGCTCCATGACATCCTCAACCCCAACGCAGCGATCGACGCCGATTATCTAGTCTACCGGGCCGCGACGCGGGATGGCCGGGTCTTGACAGGTCTCCTGGTCGGCGAGTCCGCCGAGGCAATCCGGCTGCGGGAGGCCGAAGGACGGGAGCAGACCGTGTGCCGGTCCGAGCTGGAGGAGCTGGCATCGACGGGTCGCTCGTTGATGCCCGAAGGCGTCGAAACGGACGTCAGCCCGGACGAGATGGCCGATTTGCTGACGTTCCTCAAGGAGCACCGCTACCAGGCAGCGGGGATTCCGACCGCGGCAGACACGCCCTGACAGCATCCTCGGCGTGCTCAAAGAAGGACGCCGCGACGCGTCCCTCAGACTTGACCCTCACGGACGATCGGGCCGACGATAACGTTCTCGTTGGTTCATCCAAGTCCCCGGAGTGCCGTAACCATGCGATGGAAGGGGCGCGAGGCTAGCTCAAACATCGAAGATCGCCGCAGCCTAGCGCCCCAAGGCGCTCTTGCCGGCGGCGGTCTTGGGATGCTGATCATTTTGGCTCTGGCGTTGCTCTTTGGGGCCAACCCGATGCAGCTCCTGCAAGAAGCCGAACGCGGCGGGCTGAGAGTGGGAGCCCCTCAGGCAGCGGCCGCCGATCCGGAGCAGGAAGAGCTGAAGCAATTCGTCGCCGTCGTCCTCAAGGACACGGAGGATGTCTGGAATCCGCTGTTTCAGGCGGCGGGGCTGGACTACCCGGATCCGACGCTGGTCATGTTCTCTGGGGCCACCCGTTCCGGCTGCGGACCGGCCAATGCCGGCATGGGACCGTTTTACTGCCCCCTGGATCAGAAGGTCTACATCGATCTCAGCTTTTATGACGAGCTGCGCGACAAGTTCGGAGCGAAGGGCGACTTCGCCCAGGCCTACGTGATCGCGCACGAAGTCGGCCATCATGTGCAGAATGTGCTGGGAATCACCGACAAGGTGCAGCGGCTCCAGTCCCGGATGAGCAAGGAGCAGTACAACCGGTATTCGGTGCGGCTGGAATTGCAGGCCGACTTTCTGGCGGGAGTCTGGGCGCACCACGGCCAGAAGCAAAAGAAGTTTCTAGAGCGTGGGGATATCGAAGAGGCGATGCGGTGTGCGGCGGCAATCGGCGACGACGCCATCCAGCGGCGGCAGATGGGTTACGTCGTGCCCGATTCGTTCACCCACGGTACGTCCGAGCAGCGGGTCCGCTGGTTCATGAAAGGGCTCGAAACAGGTGACATGAACCAGGGCGACACGTTTAGCGTGCCCGACGACCAGCTCTGAGCCGGAGCGGCCGAGGGATGATCACCGCAGGTCGAGGGGCGTTCGTCTCGCGCCTGGACCGATCAGGGGTCGGGGGCGTGGCCGATCTGGGGCGCCAGCCAGCGCTTGGCCTCGTCGAGCGTCCAGCCCTTGCGCTGGGCATAGTCGACGAGCTGGTCGCGGCCGATCAGGTCCACGGCGAAATAACGTGCCTCGGGGTGGGCAAAGTACCAGCCGCTGACGGAAGCCGCCGGCCACATGGCGAACGACTCGGTCAGGCGGATGCCGGTGGCCGATTCGGCGTCCAGAAGGCTCCAGAGGGTGGCCTTCTCCGTGTGATCCGGACAGGCCGGATAGCCAGGCGCCGGGCGGATGCCGCGATAGTTCTCAGCGATCAGATCGTCGAGCGAGAGCGACTCAGTCGCGCCATAGCCCCAGTCGCGGCGGGCGCGCTGGTGGAGCATTTCGGCGAAGGCTTCGGCGAGCCGGTCAGCGAGAGCCTCGATGAGGATCGCCTCGTAGTCGTCGTGGTCGGCCTTGCGGGCCTGGGCGAGTTCGAAGGCCCCGTGGCCGGCGGTGACAGCGAAGGCTCCCACATAGTCTCGCAGCCCCGTCGAGGCGGGGGCCACATAGTCGGCAAGGCTGCGAAAATGCTTCTGGCCGACCCGTTCCCATTGCTGGCGGAGCATGTGCAACCGAACCTGCTCGGTGGTTCGGGACTCGTCGGTGTAGATGATGATGTCGTCGGAGTCGGAAGCCGCTGGGAAAAACCCATACACGCCGCGGAGGCCGAGCGACTGATCGGCAGCCAGACGATCCAATATGCGTTGGGCATCGTCGAAAAGCCGGCGCGCCTCGGGGCCGAGCCGCGGGTCGTCCAGGATCCGGGGATACTTGCCCTTGAGCTCCCAGCTCAGGAAAAACGGTGACCAGTCGATAAACGGGCGGAGATCCGCAATCGTGACCGATTCGACCAGCCGTGTACCCAGAAAGGCTGGTCGGGGGGGATCGTACGACGACCAGTCCGGGGCAAACCGCTGGGCCAGCGCGGTCGTGTAGGGGACGAGGTTGCGCTGCTGAGTGCGGGCATAGGCCGCGCGTTCGCGTTCCTGAGACGAGCGGTTTTCGGCGTCGAGCTCCGCCCGGGACTCAGGACGGATGAGCCGCTCGACCACCGGAACGGTCCGTGAGGCGTCTTTGACGTAGATGACCGGCCCTTGATAGACCGGCGCGATCTTAACGGCTGTGTGCTTGGCGCTGGTCGTCGCACCGCCGATCAAGAGCGGAATCGTCAACCCCTCCCGCTGCATCTCGCGGGCGACGTGGACCATCTCGTCCAGGCTGGGCGTGATCAGTCCCGATAAACCGATGATCTGGACCGATTCCCGCAGCGCCGTCTCCAGAATGGTCTCGCAGGGCACCATCACGCCCAGATCAATGACCTCGAAATCATTGCAGCCCAGGACCACGCCGACAATGTTCTTACCGATGTCGTGAACATCGCCCTTGACCGTGGCCAGAAGGATCTTGCCCCGCGTGGTTGGAGCGCTCCGGTCGCCGCGGGCCTGACGCTCGGCCTCCATGAACGGCTGCAAATAGGCGACGGCCTTTTTCATGACCCGGGCGCTTTTGACCACCTGCGGGAGAAACATCTTGCCGTCGCCGAACAGGTCGCCGACGACATTCATGCCGTCCATCAGCGGGCCTTCGATGACCGCCAGTGGACGGCCGAGTTGCCGGCGGGCTTCCTCAACGTCCGTCTCGATATAGTCAGTGATCCCATGAATCAGCGCGTGCTTGAGCCGATCCTCAACCGGCCCGTTCCGCCATGAGAGATCGGTGGCGGCCGCCTTCTGCGTTCCGCTCCGTTTGAGCGTCTCGGAGAATTCGGTCAGACGGTCGGTGGCGTCGGGGCGCCGGTTCAGCAAAACATCCTCGACGCGCTCTCGCAGCTCCTCCGGAATCTCGTCGTAAACGACAAGCTGGCCCGGGTTGACGATTCCCATGTCAAGCCCAGCCTGGATCGCGTGGTAGAGAAACGCCGAGTTGATCGCCTCGCGTACGATCTGGTTGCCCCGAAAAGCAAACGAGACGTTGGAGACCCCGCCGGAGGTTCGCACCCCAGGCAGCCGGCGCTTGACCTCGCGGACGGCCTCAAGAAATTCGACCGCGTAATTGGCGTGCTCTTCGATCCCGGTGCCGACGGTGAGAATGTTCAAGTCGAAGATGATGTCGCCGGGGTTGAAGTCCAAACGCTCGGTCAAGAGCCGATACGCGCGTTCGGCGATGGCGATCTTGTGACCCCGTTCGACGGCCTGACCGACCTCGTCGAACGCCATGACCACCACGGCCGCACCGAATCGGCGGGCCATCCGAGCCTGGGAAAGAAACAGATCCTCGCCGCCTTTCAGGCTGATTGAGTTGACGATCGACTTGCCCTGGACGCAGCGGAGCCCGGCCTCAATCACCTCCCAGTTCGAGCTGTCGATCATGATCGGAACGCGCGCAATGTCCGGCTCGGCGGCCAGCAGGTTGAGGAAGCGCGTCATGGCCCGGGGGCCGTCGATCAAGCCCTCATCCATGTTCACATCAAGAATATTGGCACCATTCTGGACCTGCTCGCGGGCGATGGCGACGGCGTCGTCGTACCGCTCCTCGCGAATCAGGCGGGCAAATTTGCGGGAGCCTGTGATATTGGTCCGCTCGCCGATCATCAAAAAGTTGGTCTCGGGGCGGATCACCAGTGGTTCCAGGCCGCTGTAGGCCGAGATCGTGACCCGCCGGGGTCGAGGCCGAGGCGCAAGCCCCTCGACGCCCTGCGCAATCTGGCGGATGTATTCCGGGGTCGTCCCGCAGCAGCCACCGACAATGTTGACCCACCCGTTGCGGGCAAACTCGGCGACCACCTGGGCCATGTGTTCCGGCGGGTCGTCGAAATTGCCAAACCCATCGGGCATGCCAGCGTTGGGATGGCAACTGATGGCGCAGGTCGCTACGCCCGCCAACGCCTCCAAATGAGGACGCAGCTCGGCAGCCCCCAACGCACAGTTGATCCCGACCGAAACCAGCGGAAAGTGAGCGACCGAGTACCAGAAGGCCTCGATGGTCTGACCTGACAGCGTGCGGCCGCTCCGGTCCGTGATCGTGCCCGAAACCATGACCGGCAGTTGCGTGCCTGTCCGCTCAAAATAGGTCGAGATCGCGTAAAGACAGGCTTTCAGGTTCAGGGTATCGAAGCTGGTTTCTGGGAAAAGCAGATCCACGCCTCCGGCCACCAGCCCTTCGATCTGTTCGGTGTAGGCCGCGACCAGCTCATCGAACGTCACGGCGCGGAATCCCGGGTCGTTGACGTTGGGCGAGATCGAGGCCGTCTTGTCGGTCGGACCAATGGAACCGGCGACGAATCGGGGGCGGCTGGGGTCGCGACGCGTAAACTCGTCAGCGACCTCTCGGGCCAAGACCGCCGCGGCGCGGTTGATCTCCTCACACGCGTCTTCGAGACCGTAATTGGCCATCGTCAGGCGATTGGCGACAAACGTGTTGGTCTCGATGATGTCGGCCCCGGCTTCGAGGTAGGCGCGGTGGATTCCGGCTATCAGCTCCGGGCGGGTCAGAACCAGTAAGTCATTACAGCCTTTGAGCGGCTTGGGATGGTCGGCAAACCGGGAACCGCGATAATCCTCCTCCTCGAGCCGCTGGGCCTGGATCATCGTGCCCATGGCGCCATCGAGGATCAGGATCCGCTGGGCCAGCAGATCTTCAAACCGAGGTCGATCTGGCCGCCGCGCCGAAGCGACGGGCAGAGACGATGTCTCGGAAGCAGCGGATCGACGCGGAGCGGTCATGGCAAGGTGGCTCTGGGGGCCTGCCGGGTGGCTGGTGGACGCCCCCTGGAATCAGGGCATCTTGGCAAAGTTCGCATACATGGCAAGGCCGACCCGCTGGCTCTTCTCCGGGTGAAACTGGCAGGCAATCAGGTTGTCATGGGCGACAATCGCCGGGAACGGATCGGGATACTCGGCGGTGGCGACGACCAGATCCGACCGGGACGGCTGGGCAAAGTAGGAGTGGACGAAATACACGAAGGGGTTCGCGCCGATGCCGTCGAGCAGCGGGTTCGACCGATGGATCGTCAGGCTGTTCCAGCCCATATGAGGAACTTTCAGCCCCGAGCCGGGCGCCGCGTTGAATCGCACGATCCGCCCTGGCAACAGCCCAAGGCCCGCATGGAGGCCGTCTTCCTCGCTCTCGTCGAACAGCAGTTGAAGGCCCAGACAGACCCCCAGGCAGGGTCGACCGGCCTGCACAACCTCGCGGAACGCTTCCCCAAGCCCGGTCGATCGAAGCGTGGAGATCGCGTCGCCAAACGCTCCCACGCCGGGAAGAACCACCCGCTCGGCTCGGGCAACGAGATCGGGGTCGCCGGTGACCAGTGCAGTGTGGCCGACCGCCTCGAACGCTTTCTGAACACTGCGGAGGTTGCCCATTCCGTAGTCGATGATCGTGATCGGGTGGCGCATCGGGCGCGCCTCTCTCCGTCCGGGCCAGGCCAATCCAGAATCGACGGATCCATCGGTCCCTACAATCCTAGCGGCAACGCGCCGATACGGCCAGGACTGCTGGTCTTCCTGATCCTTCTGAACAACTCCGTCACCGAGCCACGCAGTCGACGCGGCAGCGGGTTTCGATCCTGGCCTCCGAGGCTGAGCCGGTGCGCCGCGGCACCCAGCGCACGGGGTCGATTGCCCCCCGGGACCGCCGCTCCAGGCCAAGGCCGGGGGGTCGAGCCGCGAACGTGGGCCCATTTCGTCCACCTCGATCCCCGCTGATCCAGGGACAAGCGGTCTGGCCGGCGTGCGGATCAGGCTTACGTCCGCCTGGGGCTTAGGCGATCGAAGGCGACTTGGCCGCCGAGGCTGGTCGAATCGTCAACATCATGCGGGGCCCGTACGGCAAGGTTCCGCCCGCACGCGGCGCTACAGGATCGGGGCGATCAGCGGCGCGGGGATCCGGGGCGGCCGGCGACGGGCAACCAACGGCCGCGATCGGGGTCGTCGCTGCGGGCACCGAGGTCAAGCGATGAGGGGAAGAGGTCGGCTTCAGCCGGCTCGTCCTCGAGGGGTGTGAAGCGGCCGCGGGGGGCAAAGTCGTCGGCGGGGCGAGAATCGGTCCAGGGCTCGATTTCGCCGGGGATCTGGGCGACCGGAAGGCGACGCCGGCGCGACGGTCCGGAGGGCTGAGCCGAGGCGCCGTCGGGGGCGAAGGCGCCGTCGCGGCGGGCGGTCGTCGGATCCTCGGGGTCGTCAGCCAGCCGCGACGAGCCGTGGCGACGGGCGTCCTCGAGCCGGCGAGCCAACTGGGCGCTGCGTGCCTCCTCCCGAACCAGGCGATCCTCAAGTTGACGGTTTTCGGCCGTCAGATCCGCGAGTTGGCGCTCCAGGCGATCTTTTTCGATCTCAAGCTGATTGACGTTTTCGCGGAGTGCGGCGACTTGAGCGTTTTGGCGGGAAAAAACGTTTGGCTGCGAGCAGCCGCTCGCCAGGGTCAGGGCGAGCCCGAGTAGCCCCAGGGTGGCGGTCGCTGGTTGGTGGCCGAGCCAAGATACGCTCATAGATCAAGCTTAACGCGCAGACCAGCGGGCGTCGGAAAAACCTTCCGGCGTTCGGGCTGCATAGTCGGGCGGGGGGCGGTCGTCGGGCAGGGCGGAGGTCGAATCGGTGGGGCGCGCGGCCGGTCGGTAACGGCCCAAGGCCCGAACCAGCGTCAAGATCAGCGCCGTGACCAGCGATCCCGCACCCGCGCTCAAGAGAACGATCAACCCGATCGGGGCTTCGGGATTGCCCAGTCCGAAGGGGAAGTGAACGCGGACGGTCTGGCTGTTGATCAGGATAAACCAGAGCAGAATGCCCACCAAAAACGCGGCACCGACCAGGCGGCGCGAGATCCAAAGCCGCTGGAGCCAGTGGCGAGGACGATTGGCGAAGTGGGGATCACCCATGGCGGCAACCAGGGAGCGGACAGGGAACACCCAGCAGACCGGCTCGGCGTCAGCGCATCGGGAATACTCGGTTGCTGCGGGCCTCTGCATCAACTGAATATACCGGAGATTTCCCCGAGCATCTGGAACAATCGTTTCGCCCAGCCCGGCCAAATCCAGGGCCAGCCCAGCATCAAGGTCAGGGCCGCCAGGCTCAGGTAAGGACCAAACGGAATCTCGCGGTCCGCGCCCGTCGGTGGACGGCGGAGCAGCCGCTGGGCCGCCAGACGGCACAAACGGACCAGCACGTGCGCCAGTCCGAAGAACGGGGCCAGGAAAAAGGTGAGCAGCGCCGCTTGCCACCCCAGGAACGAACCAATCATGGCCAGCAGCGTCACATCGCCGAAGCCCATCGCCTCGCGGCGGAAGACCAGACCGCCCAGCCAACGCACGACCCAGACCACCCCGCCGCCAACCGCCCAACCGAGCAAGCCCTGCGTCAGCCCCTCCAGCGCCGTGGCGGCCCCGACCGGCTCAGGCCGTACCCCCGGAAAGAGCGTCCCCAGACCCAGACCAAGCACCATGCCCGTCACCGTGACGGAGTCGGGAATCAGGTAATAGTCATAATCAATGAACGTGGCGATCACGAGCAGAACGATCAAGATGGCGTGGTAGCCCGCACGCAGGAAGGCCGCCGGTTCGAGCAGCCGATAGCCGCCATATACCACAAAGCTGCTGTAGGCCAGGGCGAACAACGCCCCCACGAGCGCTTCAATCAGCGGGTAACGGGGCGAGATCGACAACCCGCAGCCGCGGCACTTACCGCCCAGGGCGATCCAGCCCACAATCGGCAGATTGTCCCGCGCGGCGATCGGCCTCAGACACCGCGGACAATGCGACCCAGGCCAGAGGATGCTCTTTTGCCAGGGCAGGCGGTAAATGCAGACATTGACAAAGCTGCCGACCACCGCGCCCAGCACAAAACAGACCAGCGCGGCCCCCAGGTGAAACAGCATCAACGGATCGAACGTCATGGGTGGAACCGAGCGGACCAGGCCGCGGCAATCCGGTCGCACGCCTCTTCCGGCGTAACCCGATCGGTTTCAATTTCGAAGTCGGACAGTTGCCGGTAGATCGGCTCCCGCTCCGCGACCACCCGGCCAACCTCCTCGGCCAGGCTCAGACCCGTCAGGCTTGGGCGGTCGCCCGGATCGGCAGCCAGCCGGGCCGTCAGGGTCCCAGGCTCGGCGCGGAGCCAAACGACCAGTCCATAGCCGCGAAGCACCCGGCGATTGCTCGACCGAAGCACCGCGCCCCCACCCGTGGCCAGAACGCAGCCGGGACGCTCCGAGGCCAAAGCCTCCAGGACCTTGGCCTCAAGATCACGGAACGCCGGTTCGCCCTCCACGGCGAAGATCTCAGCGATCGTACGGCCCGCCGAATGCTCGATTTCACGATCGAGATCGAGAAACGGGCGGCCCAGCCGCGCGGCCAAGCGTGGCCCCAGGGTCGACTTGCCGGCGCCCCGATATCCGATCAGCACCAGGCCGGCTTCGTTCATACGGCAGCCGGATTGAGACGGTTCTTGACGGTCTGGTACATCAGGTCTTCGGGGGCGTTCAGGCCCGTGTAATAGCGGAACTGGAGAGCCGCCTGGCGGACAAACATGTCCACCCCGGTCAGGGTGGCGCACTCGTGGTCGCGGGCCAGTTTTAGGAACAAGGTATTTTCCGGGTGGTAGACCGTATCAAAAACCAGCATCCCCGGCCGGAAGGCCGCCGCGGGAACCGGCGAGCTGTCCACGTCCGGATGCATCCCGACCGGCGTGCCGTTGATCATGACGTCGCAAAGTGTGCCGGCACGCATCGACCAAGGCACCGAACGGCAACCGAGTTCCTCGGCAAGCTTGCTCGCCTTTTCCTCGTTGCGGCTGCAAATCGTGACGCCCGCGCCCCGACGAAGGCAACCCGCTGCGATCGTACGGGCCACTCCGCCCGAGCCCAGAATCAGGACCTGCTTGTCCATCAGCGGGCTGACCGACGTGCCGATGCTGCCCCCAAGGACCTCTTCGAGGCAGTCCATGGCCGCCTTGGCGTCGGTATTGTGGCCCACCCAGCCGCGCTCGGTCCGCACGGCGGTGTTGCAGGCCCCTAAGCGTTCCACTTCCGGGTCCATACTCTGGAGCAGCGGCAATATGGCTTCCTTGTGGGGGATGGTGATGCTCAGCCCCTTCAAATCGAGCCATTCAAGCACACTCAGCGAATCGGCCAAGGTACCGGCGGGAATCCGGATCGGAACCAGGACCTTGTTCAGCCCCAAGGCCCGAAAGGCCGTGTTGTGGACCGCCGGACTGAGGCTATGGGCAATCGGGTCGCCGATCACCGCGTACAGCTCCGTCGCGGCGTCGATCTGATCGTAAAAATAGTCGCGCTGAAGCTCGCTGAAGCGAAGCAGCCCCGGGGCGAAGATCCGATCCGGATTGAACCCCGCGTAGGTAAACGGCGAACCGAACTTACGGCCGAGAATCCGGGTGAAGACGCCGAAGTCGCCCATCGCGATCCCAATCGTGGGGATGGTCTTGTTCGAGTGGGCGACGAAATCGAGCATCCGCGACGCGTCGCCGACCGACTTGGCCAGGGTCGCAATCTTGATGATATCGGCGTCCAACTCGCGCATTTTCTGGGCGATGTCGTCGAGATCGTCCGGTGTGCCCTTAAAATTGTGGTAGCTGATGATCCGCTTGGTATGACCGAACTTGGGACGGGGAATGCGGGCGGCGGTGTCCATCTCCAGGTCGACGTAGTCCACGCCCAGCACGATCGCCTCCCGGAGGAGTCGTTCGCGGTGCGCTTCGTCGCCCCGATAGAGACCGCCGTCGGCGCCCCGGCGTATCGTCAGTACGACCGGGGTGTAGCGCTCGGCGAGCAGCCGCTTCAGATCGGGTTCACGGCGGAGGCAGTCGATCCGGAGTTCGACCAGTTGAACCCCGGCCTCGCTGGCCTGCTTCCACTCGCTGATCAGGGATTTGTGCCGGCCGCGTCCCAGGATCACGCAGATCATCGAGTTACCTTTCGGAACATGCAACCATGCCTTAGGTTTTCGGGGCTTGGCCGACGAATGTCAACGGGGGGGATCGAGATCCTGAAACCCAACCTGACGCGGGTTTGCCCCAGGCCCAGAGCGCGGCATTCGCCGATCTCAGGTACGGCCAAACTGGCGGTCAAGCTCAGACCTGGTGAAGACCAGCGCGGCGGGCCGGCCGTGGGGACAGTGGTGGGTGTTGGCGGCCAGGTGGCGGCGGCCGAGCAAGGCCGTGATTTCTTCGGGGCTGAGCCGGTCGCCCGCTTTGACGGCCGCCTTACAGGCCATGCGACTGAGGATGCTTTCGGTCAGGGCTTCCGCCGACGGAGGCAGGGTCGAGGAGCGTAGCTGATCGGCGATGTCGCGGACCAGCCGATCGATCGGCAGCGGACCGAGCATCGCCGGCTGACTCGATACCAGCAGGGTGCTGCCCCCGAACGACTCCACCTCAATCCCAAGCCGGGCCAGCAGCTCGCGCTGTTCCAACAGGGCAGCGGCGTCGGCCGGGGGCAATTCGACCGGCTCGGGAGTCAGCAGCCGCTGGGCCTCCAGTCCACCGTGGACCAGCCGTTCGCGGAGTTCTTCAAACAGGATACGCTCGTGGAGCGCGTGTTGGTCGAAGACGGCGATGCCTTCCTCGGTTTCAGCGATCAGGTAACTGTTGTGAAGCTGAATGGCGCGCGGGGGGGCCGCGGGAGAGTCGGACCCTACCGGCGGCAAGACCGGCTCGCTGCGGGCGGCAGCCTGGGTCGCCGCGGTGGGGCGAGCCGACGGCTCAAACTCGTCGAACGGGCCGGCGCGATCCGGAACCGGGGCCGGGGGCAGATTGCGGGCCCAGTCGGGTTCGGAGGCAGGTCGACGATGGCTCCATGCCTGAGCCGTCGAGAAGGAAACCTCCGACGGGGAAAACCAGCGGGCGACGTCCTCGCGATCGACGGCGACCGCCCTAACCGCCGGGCTTACCGAGTCGACCGGGACGGTCGCCCTGGAGCTTGACCCTGACGCAGTTGACCGCTCGGCCTGGCTCGGATCGGAGCCGAGCTGAAGCTGGGTGTGGAGGTCGCTGGCCAGAAAGGTCTGACGGATGGTCGCCAGAAGCTGGCTGTAGACGCGATGGCTATCGCGGAAGCGAACCTCGATCTTCATCGGGTGAACATTGACGTCGACGTCTTCGGCCGGCAGGTCGAGAAACAAAATGGCCACGGGCTGGCGTCCCACCATCAGCAAGCCGCGATACGCTTCAGCCAACGCGTGAGAGAGCGCCCGGTCACGGACATACCGGCCCCCGACAAACAAATACTGCCCCTTGGTGCTCGACCGGCTCTGCGACGGATGGCCGACGTAGCCGCGGAGGTGGATCGAGCCGATCCGGCTTTCGATCCAGAGCAATCGTTCGGCCAGCTCGCGTCCGAGCAGGGCGGCGATTCGCTGGTTCAGACCCTGGCTGGCCGGCAGGTCGTGGAGGATGCGATTTCCCGAACGCAAAGTCAGGTGCACCGAGGGGAAGGCCAACGCGACCCGCGTGAACATCTCCGCGACGTGGGCGGCTTCGGTGGCGTCCGACTTGAGAAAGCCGCGGCGGACCGGTGTGTTGAAAAACAGATTGCGGACCTCGATGACCGTTCCCGTCGGTGAAGCCGCGTCGCGGATCGGACCCGCCGAGCCGCCTTCGATCTGAATCTCGGAGCCGACCGGCTCATCCAAGGTCCGCGTCACGCAGCGGATCCGCGAGATCTCGGCGATCGCCGCCAGAGCCTCGCCGCGAAAGCCGAGCGTGCGTACCTGATGCAGGTCGTCGGCCGACTGAAGCTTGCTGGTCGAGTGCGGCGTGAAGGCCAGGAGCAAGTCCTCGCGGGCGATTCCGGTCCCGTCGTCGGCCACGCGGATCAAGTCTTTTCCCCCGCGTTCCACCCACAACTCGATCCGCGACGCGCCCGCGTCGATCGCGTTCTCAAGCAACTCCTTGACGACCGAGGCCGGTCGTTCGACAACCTCGCCGGCAGCAATCTGATTGACAACCGACGGCGGCAAGGTTCGAATCCGGCCCATACCGACCACTCACGGCCAAAAACATCGTCCTCGACCCCTCGTTTCATCTTACCCGATGGCGGAGCGGGACAGGAGCCGAGCGAACCAGACCGCTCGGCGGGTTGGGCCGCGGCAGGCGGTTCGGTTCCGACCAGGATTGAACGATGCGTCTGACCTACTACGGACACGCGGCCGTCTTGCTCGAGACGGGCGACCTGCGCGTGATTTTCGACCCCTACCGCTGGCCGGATGTCGGCGGTTATGCCGCCATCGATGAGCCGGCCGACGTGGTCGTTTGCAGCCACGAGAACGATCGGTATCACAGCCACCTGGGGCAAATCCGGGGTCCGTTCGACGTGGTGCGTGCGCTGGAGATCGGCACCGACGGGGTGGAGGTCCGCGGCGTGCGGTTCCAGGCCGTCACCGTTTTTGAGACACCACAACGGCGCCCGGGGGACGAGGTGGCCATCGTTCATCTCCGAGTCGAGGGGCTTCACCTGGTTCACCTGGGGGATCTGGGGCACCTTTTATCGGAGACCGAGTTGGCTCCGATCCGCGGGGCCGACGTCGTGCTGGTGCCAGCCGGCGGAACGCCGACGATCGCGCTGGCTGAGGCCGAGGCGTTGCTCCGCCAGTTGAGGCCCCGGGTGGTCATCCCCGTCCATTACAAGGTGCCCGGCCTGAGCTTGCCGATCCGCCCCGTCCGGGAGTTTCTGGAGGCCGTGGCCGCGCTGGGGTGGCCCGTGATCGAGCCGGGCGGGCCTGCCATCGAGCTGACGCCGGCGACCCTCCCGCCCGAGCCGACCATCGTTCGGCTCCAGCCGGGCCGACAGCTCGCCGAGGCGGACCACACCCCACCGAGCCAACCCGCCGCGTGAGGCGGACAGCCGCCGCCGACTCCCCGGCGCCCAGCAGACAAAGCCAAGCAAGGCAGATATTGGCGCCGTCGATCGCTCGGAGCACCTACGGCTTTGACGGTTAGCTGCACCGGCGACCCTGACGCGCTTCGATGGCTCGACGGTTTGCCAAGCCAGCAATCTACAGCTCGCGGAGCGCCTTGATCACGTCCAGCCGGACCGCGCGGATCGCCGGGAACAAGCCGCCGAAGATGCCCATCGCCAGCGTCATGGCGATGGCCACAGCCAGCGGCACCAGCCCGATGCGGATCTGGATCATCCGTTCGGTGAATGTGTTGAAGTCGCTGATCCCGAACGACCAGCGGGAAGCGATCAGGCTGAGCAAGGCGCCGAGCAGGCCGCCCAGAGTGGTGATCAGAATCGCTTCCAGAAGGAAGGAAAAGAGGATGGCCGGGCGGCTGAAGCCCAGAGCGCGAAGCGTACCGATCTCGCGGGTGCGGCTCTTGACGGCCGCGAACATCGTGTTGGCGGCTGCAAACAGGGCGCCGATGGTCAGCAGAACCGCGATCAGCGACCCCAGGAACGTGAGGAACAGGGCTGTCAAGTTCTGGTCGGCGTAATACTTGGATTCGCGGATGGGTTTGAGCACAAAGCGATTGTCGTTCGAAAGCGTGTCAATCAGCGCAACGGCCGCGTCCGGGCTCGCCGCGCGGATCCGCATCGAGGAGACCGAGCCGGTCCGGTTGGTGGCGGCGGCGACATCATCGCGGCCGGTCCAGACCTCGCTCTCGGCGACCGAGCCGCCCGCGGTGAACAGGCCCACGACCCGATACGTTTCTTTGTCGGTGACGACCAGTTCGCTCCCAAGCTGTGCCCCGGTAAAGCGGCGGCTCATGCCCGGCGAGAGAATGCATTCGCGGGTCCCCGGGCGTAAGTAACGCCCGGCCACGATCTGAAAATCCGGCCGCAAATAGGGCGAGGCGGCATCGACGCCCCGAATCGTCAAATTGACGCGCGAGCCATCCGTCCGGGTCATGATCGGAATATGGACAATCTCGCCGGCGGCCAGTGGGCGGCCCTCCACGTCGGGCCAGCCGGCGGCGGCCTGGGCGTCGGTGCGGGGCGGACCGGTGGCAATCCCGTCGAGGGTGGCGATCGTCTGCGCTTTGTCGACGTCGAAATAGCTTGAGGTCTCGTTGTCGGCACGCTTGCCCAGGACGACCAGGGTCTGCGGGTCGCCCGAGATGGCGTTGGAATGCTCCAGCCCATCGACCAGGCCAAACAGCACACACGTACAGGCCACGACGATCGCCACCACCAGAACCGTCAGCAGCGTCGTCGGCCAGCGAACCGCCAGGTTGCGGAGATTGTAGCGCAGCGGGACCAGAGCCATGATCAGACTACCTTGCGTAAGCCATCGACGACCGGAATCGACGCCGCGCGGAGCGCCGGCCAGTAGCCGCCGATCAATCCGATCAGCAGCGAGCCAGCGATCCCAGCCAACGCCACCTGGGGCGGGATGCGGAGATATGGGAAAAAGCCCATCGTCAACGGGGCGATCGCATCCCAGTTCTTCGACAACAGCAACGCCGTTCCCGTCCCAATCAGACCGCCCAAGCCGGCAATCAGCACCGCCTCGGCCAGAACCATGCCAAGAATCTGAGGCTTGCGGAAGCCAATCGCCCGCAGCACGGCGACTTCGCGGGTCCGCTCACGCATGCTCATCGCCATCGCGACACCACAAATGATCAGCAGCGCAAAGGCCACCGCAACGCCCAGAAGATTGATGTAGGTCTGCAGATCTTTGGTGAACTCGGCAAACTGACCGATAAACGCATCCTCGGTTTGCGATTTGGTGGCCCGGTCGCTATTGGCGGTCGCCTGGTCGATCGCCTGACAGAGCGGAGGAATCAACGCCGTACTGGCACACTTGATCAGGATCGTGCCCGCATTGTTGGCGCCGACGCCACTGGCCTTGCTCAGCAACCCCTCATTCAGGTAGTCCCAGTTGAAATAGCACGAGCGGAGATCGCGGTTCTCCGGACCGTCGAAAATGCCGACGACGGTCAGGTCCAGGTCGTAATTGTAAATCTCACCTTTCAGAGGAAATTTATCGCCAACAGCGATTTTTTTGTCCGCGGCCAGTTTGCGGCCCACGACCACGGCATCCGGTCGCGCCTTGAACGCGGCCAATTGATCGGCCGGCAGAGTCAACTCGGTGTAGATATCGAAAAAGACGTCCGGATCGATGCCAAACTGGGCAAACAGGGAGAGCTGTTCGTCCTTATATTTCCCACCGAACCAGGAGAATGGGGAAATCAGCGGCTTGCCGTCGGCGGCGCGCCGCGCAATGGCGTTCAGCCCTCGGGCTTGATCCAGGGCGATGATTTCGTTCTTAAGAGCGATCGGAACCGGCTGCGCAAAACCCTGCGAACTCATGACGATGACGCGGTCGTAGCCCTTGACCTCCTCGCGAAGTTGGTCGGCTGAGGAGAACAGGCTCAGCATCGCCACGGTCAGAAAGCCGCACACGGCGATCGAGCCGATGGTCAGCAGCGAGCGGACTGGGTTTCGACGCGCGTTGCGCAGGATGTAGCCGAGAAATTTCATAACCGGGCCTCCTGACGTCGCGCGGTGTCGAGGTCGGCAACGTAGGGCGGGTCGCCGCTGGCGGCGGATTCGGCGACCTTCGGCGGGCTGGGTTCGGCGCGGGTCACATCGTCGACCAGTTGTCCCTTATCCAGATGGAGGATGCGGGTAGCCCGCTTGGCCGCGTTGGGGTCGTGGGTCACCATCACGATCGTCTTCTCGAACTCTCGGTTCAGTTGCTCCATCAGGTTCAGAATCTCCTCGGCGCTCTGACGGTCCAGGTCGCCGGTCGGTTCGTCGGCGACGAGCAAATAGGGGTCGGTCACGATCGCGCGGGCGATCGCCACCCGTTGCTCCTGACCGCCGGAGAGCTGGCGGGGGTAGTGGTCTTCGCGGCCCTCGAGGCCGACAATCCGCAGCGCCGTGCGGGCCCGCTGGCGACGCTCCCGCCGCGACAGTTTGGTGAGCAAGAGCGGCAGCTCGACGTTCTCGTCGGCCCGCAGCACGGGAATCAAGTTGTAGGTTTGAAAAATGAAGCCGACATGGTCGGATCGCCAGCGGCTGATCTGACTGTCGGAGAGGCGCGTCAGGTCCAGGTCGTGGACGATAATCTCGCCGGAGGTGGGGCGGTCCAGGCCCGCGATCAGGTTGAGCAGCGTCGTCTTGCCCGAGCCGGAGGGACCCATCAAGGCTAGAAACTCGCCCTCGGCGACCGTCAGGTCCAGTCGGCTGAGCACGGGGATGCGGATCTGGTCGCGGCGGTATTCCTTGGAGACCTGGCGAAGAATGATGGCCGGGGGGCGTCCCATGGGGTCCTAGGCTCCGGGGCAGGGGGGAGATTGAACCGCTCGTCCCGTTGCCGCGGCGGCCAGGACGGGTTCGGTTCGACGCCCGCGTCGACGGCGGGCCTCAGGCTGCGGGCTTAGCTGGCCGGGGAGACCGGCTGACCGTCCCTCAGTTTAGACAGATCCGGGTTGACGATGACCCGCTCGTTGGCCCGCAACCCGCTCACGACCAGAAATCGTTCGCCATCGCGGCGGCCCTCAATGAGACGTTCATGTGCGACATTTTCACCGTCGACCACCCACGCGTACGTTCGGCCATCTCGCTCGACGACCGACGCCGGAGAGATGTACAGCGAGGTCTGTACCGTGCCGGCCGCAGCCTGCGACCCCTCGCGGAGGAACGAGACGTTGGCGACCAGCTCGGGAAACAGCCGCGCGTCGGGGTTCTTGATTTTGACGTAAACCTTGACGGTACCCCGCGCGCGGTCGCCGAGCGGAACGACCCGATCCAGGACGCCCCGGTAACGCATTTCCGGGAAGGCCAGAACCTGAATCTCGGCCTCCTGAGGCTGGTCGGGATACAGTTTGGGGTCTTTGAGCAGCCCGAGGGCACGCTCCTCGATGTCGGTTTCAACCTCCAGGTCGTCCAGGTTGGCCAGCGAGACGACCGCGCCGCGGCCGCTATTGCCTCCCAGCCCGCCAATCATGACCGTTTCGCCGACCTCAGCGGCTTTCTCGGTGACCGTGCCGGAGAACGGAGCCCGGATAATCATGTCGGCGATGGCCACCTCGATCTCGTGGATCTGTGCCTTCTGGTATTCGATGGCGGCCTTGAGCGATTCGATCCGGCGCGCGGCAATCTGGGCCGCCGAAATGGCCTGCTCCGCTTCGTCAATTGACATTTGATTCAACGCACGCAGCCGTTCGGCGCGACGGGCCTTGGCCGCCTTGAACTCATAATCCACCTCAGCTTCGGCCAGCTCGGCCTCGGAGCGCGCGAGCATCAACCGGCGTGAGGCGAGCTGCGCGTCCAGCTCCGTGTGCTCCAGTTCGGCCAGGGGATCGCCCTCCTGGACTCGCATCCCCTCCTTGACGAACAGTTTGGCGATCCGGCCCGGCGTCTTGACACCGATCTTGGCTTGCTGGAACGAGCGGATATACCCCTTGGCTGTCAGGATCCGGCCCGCCTCGCCGCTGGTCATCGCACTGACGGTCTCGAGATTGACGACGAGCTTGGGCTGAGCCTTGGAATACTGGACGTAGGCAAAATAGCTGCCCCCGCCGATCAATCCCAGCGGAATCAGCCAGAGCAGCAGTGAGAGCACTCGCAGACCCAGCGAACCGGCGTCGGCGGTGCGGCGGGGGCGGACCAGCGGGTCGCGGCGTGGGGAGATCGGCTCGAGGGAGTCGGGAGCCGGCCGCACGCCGGAGGAAGACCTTTGCGTACCGCTAAACCGCTTGCGCTCGCGATCAATCCGCAACGCGGACAATTCATCTTTCAGAGAGCGTGGGGGAGGCATCGCTTCAACGGAAGGCGTTTCGTGGGCGTGGGCCGACATCGACGCTTGCCTCCGCTCAGACCGCCAGGCACGAGGCGCGGGGTTTCCGTCCGACAGGTTCCCGCCGGACCCTGGATCGCCCAGGGATGCGGGCTAGAACGCTCCGATACCGAATTCGTACTCGAACCATCAGAATTGTAACCGAAGGGATAGGCGTCGAAAGCCGAGAGCCTGGCTCGAGCCGACGGCCTCGGCAGCCTTTTTTCAGGCTGTACGGCTGTCTGGACCGGAGCGGGTTCTGCGGCTCCCTCCGACCGACGGCTTTCCTCTCGCGCAACCCCCTAATTCACCAAGACATTGAGGATCTAATCCGGAAGACGGAAGGCGTCCAGGAAGCGAGCGACTTCAGGGCGGGCCATGAACTCGGGCGTACCGATCGCTTCGATCCGGAACAGCCGGCCGTTTCGGACCACCAGGCGGGCGTGGATCCGCCCGCCTCCGGCCACCAGCCGGTCGGGAACCGCACCCCGGATCTCCCGCGCGGTGACCGATCCGATGGTGATCGATCGGATCTCGGCGCGGATGGTTTCGAGTTCCCGGGCCAGGGCCTGTGCCTCGTTCTCGAGCAGGGTTTCGACCGGAGTGCCGCGGACCCCGGGAGGGAGTTCGAGGTAGGAGATGGCCAGTCCACCCTCACCGCGGTCGAGCCGCCAGGTGTGTAGCTCGGGTTGGCCAGGACGGTCTTCGAGGGTACGCATCTCCTCGAATGGCTCGGCGGGGAACAGGGCCTGGAAGCCGACGTCGGCCGGTTGGACGATGACCCAGCCGCTGGCGTCGCGGGGTGGTCCGCTTGGACGAGGGGGCGCCGTGGGCTGCGGGCGTGGACTGGCATCAAAACCCGGGCGGCCGGATCCGGGGGCCGGTCGATCGGGCTCGTCGGGGGCCTTGGCGGATCGATCGGGTGAGGAGGAACCAGGGACGTTGTCTTCGGGAGGCAACGACTGGGCCGGCTGAGCGTCCGAGCTGCTCTCGTCGATGACGAACGAGTAGATTTTGCTCCGCTGGCCGATCGCGCTCAGGCGGCCTTCGAAGATCTTGTAAGTGCCGTTGTGCTTGAGGCGCACCTTCCAGCGGGTCGGGAGGTTGCCCTCGCGGCCGCCGTAGTAGTGGACATACCACTTATATTCGCCGGGAGGACCATTGCCCCGGTTCAGACCGCCGCCCCAATAAATGTTTTCCGGCCCGTAGCCGTCCACGTCGTCGACGTCGAGTTCGCCGCCGCCGGCGCCTCGGCGACGTTCCCAGTAGATATGGGAGCCGCCCGGTTCGAGGACGTGCAGGTCGATATCGGCCGAGGTGTTCCAGATCAAGGTGAACTGCGGGTTGCCGACCTTGACCTCGACGTCGTTGATCAACTCCCGACCACCGAGGCCGAACTTGGCGACACCGAAACCATCCCCGCGACCCGCCTGACCGCTGCCCTCGAGTGTCAGGCCACCGCCGCGGGCCGATGCCTCCGAATCCGGCTCCAGGAGCCGGAGCGGGCTGTTCGACTCGCTGAGCGGGGCCACCAGCTCGGGAGTAGCCAGCGTCGGGATCGGGTCAGCCTGGGATTCGATCGGGGCGAAGGGCATGGCCAGCGGTTCGTCGATCCCCAGACCGCCGGTCAGTTGCTGGCCGAGATCGGAGCCAGCCGGGTCGCCCGCGGGAAGTCTGGTCTCCAGCGTCGTGATTGGTCGCGACGGTCGCGAGAGCGCCGTGAAGCCCAGAAGAAGGAGCAGCGCGAGATGAAACGCCAGGGAACTGGACCAACTCTTGATTTTGTCAGGGGTGAAGAGTTCTTCGGTTGGTTCCGGGTCGGGGCGGAGCACCAAGCGTAAGCGGCCGGCTCGGGTCGGAGCCGATCCCGCTGACGTGGTCGCCGGTGCAAGAATGGGCGAGGCCAGGCGCTCCGGGGACGTCACAGGCTCCGGCGCGGAGATTCCCGGGGCCGGTTCGGAGATAACGGGCGGGATCGATTCCCAGGAACCGGACCCGCGGGGCTCTGGCATGGCGCGGCGACTCGGTCAGCGGCATGAAGACGCAGGCCACGATCGGATCGAGATCGGCCTCGACTCATTCTAGCGAGCCGGCGGTCCCTTGGCAGGGCCGATCTGCGGCGATCGGTTGCCTGCCAACGCGCCGGCGGGCTACAAGGGAGACGGTCTAGAGCGGTGTGCCGTCCGTCGGACCAGACGACCCGAAGGACTTGACTCGATGGATGCCCATGAACTGAGGCAGTTGCTCGAAGCGTATCGCGGCGGGGCATTTCAGACCGAGGAGGTGGTCCGGCGGCTGCAGACGGCCGTACCGTTCGAGGAGACCGGCGACTACGCGATCGTCGATACCCACCGGCGGCTTCGGTGCGGGTTCCCCGAGGTGGTCTTCGGTTTGGGGAAGACGACCGAGCAATTGGTTGCGATCTTGGGGACTCTGCGGAAACACGGCGAGGGGGCCTTGGCTACGCGGGTCGGCCCGGAGACCGCCGCGGCCCTGGAGCGAGCATATCCGGAGGGCCACTACAACCGGATCGGCCGGACGTTTCGGATTCCCCCGGCGCAGGATCCCGGGCCACGCGTCGGGCGGGTCGTGATCGTGACGGCCGGGACCAGTGATCTGCCCGTCGCCGAAGAGGCGCGGGCCACGGCCGACGCCTGGCACTGCGACGTCTCGCTGATCTCGGATGTCGGCGTGGCCGGTATCCACCGCCTGTTTGGAAAGCTCGATCAACTGCACGGCGCCGATTGCCTGGTCGTCGTCGCCGGGATGGAAGCGGCGCTTCCGTCGGTCGTCGGCGGGTTGGTCGACTGCCCGATCATCGCCGTCCCGACCAGCATCGGCTACGGGGCACACTTCCACGGACTTACTTCGCTACTTGGAATGTTGAACAGTTGTGCGTCGAACGTGGTGGTGACCAACATCGACGCGGGCTTCAACGGGGGACACGTTGCCGGTCTGATCGCTCGGCGGGCAGGCCTGGCGCGGCTCCAGGCGGAAAGGGCGCGGCCGAATGATTGAGGGATGCGAGCGGGTCGAGTCGGTTCCGCGGTTGCCGGCACGGAGCGCCGACGCCCACAAGGGCCAGTTTGGACGGATCCTGGTCGTCGCGGGGAGCCGGGGCATGGCCGGTGCAGCGGCCCTGGTCGGCGCATCGGCGTTGCGGTCCGGCGCGGGACTAGTGCGGGTGGCTTCTCCCCTCGAAGTGCAACCGACGGTCGCCTCCTTCGAGCCGTCCTACATGACTTGGCCGTTGCCTCAGGACGAAGCCGGGCGGATCGACTTCCGCGCAGGCCGCGAGCCGCTCCGGCGGCTTATGAGCGAGGCCGACGTCCTGGCCATCGGCCCGGGGCTGGGGCAGGGCGGGTCCATCGGCGAACTGGTGAACTGGACGCTCTCCGAATTCAACGGCCCTGCGGTCGTCGACGCCGACGGCTTGAACGCCCTGGCCGCCGAAGTGGCTGCCTTGACCCAGCGCCTGGCTCCGACTGTCATCACGCCCCATCCGGGCGAATTTGCGCGATTGACCGGATGGCCGACCGGGGAGGTCCAGGCCCGGCGGATCGAGCTGGCCGTTGACCTCGCGCAACGTTCACCGGCAGGGTCGCTGGTCGTCGTGCTCAAAGGCCACCAAACCGTCGTCACCGAGGGCCGGCGGTTTTACGTCAACACAACGGGAAATCCGGGTATGGCCACCGGCGGTGCCGGCGACTGCCTGACCGGGGTCATCGCCGCACTCCTGGGACAGGGACTCGCGGGATTCGAGGCGGCTTGCCTCGGCGCGTATGTTCATGGCCTGGCGGGAGATATCGCCCGAGATCAGTCGGGTGAGGTGGGCCTGATCGCCGGGGACATCGTCGATGCCCTGCCGGATGCGTTCCTGTACTCGGCGGAATCGGATTGAGGTCCGGGACCGGATTCGGATCGACTCGGAGGAATCGCAACCGAGTCGGACTGTGCCGGAACCAGTCTGGGAGTTAGACTGAAGTCAAGAACCGGTCCGGCGCGAGCGTACCGCCGGGCCGGGGTGACCCGATCGCACCCAGGCTGCGGCACGCCTCGCCGCGACCCGCGGAGTGAGGGAGGAAAACAGAGTGTCCCGCGAGAACCCGGCGTCGGCTCCGTGGACGTACCAGGCCCAAGTGACCGCGGCCGGCCAACCTCCGGCCGTGATCCCCTCGGCGCCGATTCAGGATCCGATCGCGCTGCTGAACGCTCTGGTCCAGATCATGGGCCAGCAGTATGAGCTTGTGCGGCAAATGCATGAGATGCAGCGACAGCAGCTCGAGCTGGTCCGGGAGACGACGCAACTGGCGCGGGAACAGCGAGCACGCCAGGCGGCTGATCTCGAACGCTGGCAGGCCGGCCATGAGTCAGTTCTGGACGACTGCAAACAGACCCTAGCGCGGCTCGAGGGCGTTCACGCCAACCTCATGCGGGAGCTGACCGAGTACGTCGAGGAGAACCACGAAAACCTAGCGGAGGGGGATTTTACCCTCAGCGACTTTGTCGATCGCTTCGGGCCGCGGCTGGCTCACCTGAACACGATCCTGGCAATCCTTCGGCCGTTGGCCGCTGCGTCCAAAAAAAGCGACGGCAGTTGACCGGCCGCACCAAGCAACGGCAGTTGACAGGCCGACGCCCTGGGCCGCGCCTCTGGGCAGTGACCGACCGCTGGCGGCTGGTTTTCGTTGCGGGACGGGTTCAGGTCGTGTAATCGGCGTTGAGCCGAACGTATTCGGCCGTCAGGTCCGCGGTCCAGAACCGGAGTGAGGCCTCGCCGCGCGTCAGTTGGAGGTGGAGCGAGACGCGGCGGTTTTGGCGGAGGCTTTGCGAGGCCTGCTCGACGTCGAACGGTACGGGCGTGCCGGCCTGATAGAGCGTGATGCCGTTGAGGCTGAGCGAAAGCTCGGCTTCGTCGAAAGGAACGCCGGCGTAACCCGCGGCCGAGACGATGCGGCCCCAGTTGGGATCGGCGCCGTGGATCGCCGTTTTGACCAGCGGGCTGTTGGCCACCGTGGAGGCGATCGCCTTCGCTTCGTCGCGATCGCGGCAGCCGGAAACCAGGATCTCGATCGCGTGGGTGGCCCCCTCAGCGTCGTCGACGATGGCCTGGGCCAGTTCTCGGCAGACCTCGGCAACCGCCTGGGAAAAGACCTTGAGCGCCTCACCCGAAAGGTACGGCCCATCCTGGCGGGAGAGGAGCAAGACGGTGTCGTTGGTGCTGGTGTGCCCCTCGACCGAGATGCAGTTGAACGAATCGTCCACAGCCGAGGTCAAGATCCCCTGGAGCAGCCCCGGGCTGAGCCGGGCGTCGGTCAGGAGGAATGCCAGCATAGTGGCCATGTTGGGGCCGATCATCGCCGCGCCTTTGGCGATGCCCAGAATGGAGGCCTGGCCGTCGTCTCCGAAATCGAGGCGGCGACCGACAACCTTGGGCCGGGTATCGGTCGTCAGGATCGCCCGCGACGCATTCTCGACGGCACTGACGGAGTGGTCGAGCAAGGGGAATGCGGCGGCGATGCCAGCCTCGATCCGATCCATAGGCAGCCGGCGGCCGATCACGCCCGTCGAGGCCACCAGCACTTGTTCCGGCTCGCAGAGCAGGCGGTCGGCCACGCGCTGTGCCATCCGCCGCGCGTCGGCCAGCCCCTCGGCGCCGGTGGCGGCGTTGGCGTTGCCGGCGTTGACGACCACGGCACGGATTCGGTCGGAGGGGACCAACCCCCGGCACCACTGAACCGGCGCCGCGGCAACGCGGTTCTGCGTAAACGTCCCGGCGGCGGCGCAGCGGCGATCGGCCACCAGCAGCGCCAGATCGAGATTCCCCGAGGCCTTAATCCCGCACGCAACCCCCGCAGCCGTAAAGCCTTCGGGCAGATCGCGACCGGACAAATCGGTCATAAACAGTTTACCCCACACGCCAGGCAGAGCCGCTCGTCCGCGGGTCCTGAGCGCCTCGCCAAGGAAGGCGTTCAGTTTACCAAGCTTAACGGCTCGGGAGCAGGGATCGGGACCGGGGCGGGTGTCGAGAACGCTCGATCGAACGGCCTCGGGTCATCCGGCTTCAGGCGATTCGGTGCCGAAGCCGCATCGGCTTGCGGCGACCTTGGGGCCGCGTTCGGGGCTCGTCGGTCGTTGCGGAAAAGCACCACGCCCGGCCGCGCTCGGTTGTAGGAGAGCATGCTCCCGGGCTGAAGCCCGATCTCGCAGACGGCGACGGCCAGATCCGGCCGGCCGTCTCCGTTCCAGTCGCCCACGTCGCAGCTCGGAAAGTCGCAGGTGCCTAGGACCACCGGGTGGCGAACAAACTGGCCCGGCTCGGTTTGCTCATAGACGACCAGGGCGTCGAGATCCTTGGGACGGTAGCGGAGGTAATACTCGCCGGGCAGGAAGGAGGTGGCGGCGATATCGAGGTCGCCATCGGCGTCGAAGTCGGCGGCGACCGCCCGCTGGATGCCGTAAAGATGATCGACCAGGTGGGGAACGAAGGGGAACGAGCCTCGATTCTCGAGCCAGTGGATGCCGTGGTCGGGGCTGAGCCGCTGGTTGTCCAGGGCGTCGCCGTGGGTGTAGAGGACGTCGAGGTCACCGTCGCCGTCCAGGTCCGCTAGCTGGAGGCCGTTGGAACTAAAGGCGGGATGGGGAGCCGTGAAGATCGTCCGGCGTTCGAAGTGGGCGTCGCCGCGATTCAAATACGCCTCAACGCACTCGTGCTCCTGACCGTACACGACCGCTAGATCGAGCGAGCCGTCAGCGTCGAGGTCGCCAATCCCGATATGGACCGCACCATGGCGAGGATCAACGACGCGGGGCGCAAACTCCCAGGAGCCGCCCGGCTGCGACCGGTTTTCAAGCAGCAGCAATTCGCCAGTGCGGTTATAGCCGAAGACCGCGACGACGAGATCCAGGTCGCCGTCGGAGTCGAAATCGGCAGCCTGAACGTCGCTAGTGCGACCGAGCTGATCGATCAGGGTCCGGGCCTCGTACGTGCCATCGGGCTGACCCCGTAGCCAGACGACGCTGCCGCTCCGGGCGTCGGTCGGGTAAAGCTCCCCTAGACACGCGACCAAAATGTCTAGCACACCGTCCTGGTCGAGATCGACCACTTCCGCATGTGCCGGCGCCTGGAGGCCCTCGGCCAGTACGATCGGAGACGCCTCGGGCTGCTCGGCGCGGAAGGCCAATAGGCGATGAGCTTCGACGTCGCAGGCCAGGATCACCGGGTCACGATCGACGCCCAAGCGGGCGATCCGAACATGCGAGATCGCCGGCGGTCCCTCGGCCGGCGGAACCAACGGGACCGGCGTCCATGAAAATCGCTCTGCCGAACCCAGCGCGATCCGGGACGGCTTCTTGAGGGATTTGGGTGCCCGGTTGCGGTAGTAGCGCACGACGTGAACGGCCGGCGGCGCGTCGATCTCCAAGCCCGACTCGCGCAGAAAGTTATATCCGCGCACCACTTCCGATGGCCATTCCTGGCGAATGAACAGGTCGGGCTGGGGCGTCGGGTGGCACGCGCCGCAGGTTTGTTGGACCTGGGCGTCGGTCGCTTCGGGGTAATCTGGAGCATCGACTACAGACGGGTCGACCGGTCGGCTGGGAGCCGGAGGCGAGCCAATTCCGCGTCCTACCCACCAAGCCAGCCCCACACCCCCGAGCAGCAACAAAACCGTGAGACGGAGGACGTTGACCGATCGTCGGACGGCAAACATAAGGTGTCACCTGCAACCCGAACCTGCCGCGCCGACGACCTCTAGCGCCAGTGACCGACGAGCGACGGTCCCGGCCGGCGACTCTGACCACAGCATCCTCTGTTCTGTCTAACAGCGACGAACAACCCGAAGTCGGACCATCAGCGGTCCGAAAATCGGGACCGAGCCAGGCCCCTCGCTTCGGTTCGGTCGATCCGGTCAACCTCAACGCGCGGTGAAGCCGCCATCGACCAGCAGAACCGCGCCGGTCATATAGCTGGAGGCTTCCGAGGCGAGAAACACGACCGCCGGGCCAAGCTCAGCCGGGTCGCCCCAGCGGGCCAGGGGAACATGGTCCATGATCGGCGCCGCGCGAGCCGGATCCGCCAGCAGCGGAGCGTTGATCTCTGTGGCAAACGGCCCTGGACACAGCGTATTGACGTTGATCCCGTACGGCGCCCACTCCAGGGCGAGCGTCCGGGTCAGCAGAGTCAACCCCCCCTTGCTGGCCGTATACGCGGATCGCTCCGGGAGACCGACCTCACCAAGCATGCTCGAAACATTAATGACGCGACCCCAACGCTGGGCCTTCATGGCGGGAGCGACCGCCTGACAAAACAACCAGGGCGCCTTCAGGTTGGTATCAAGCACCGCATCCCAGTCGGCCTCGGTCAACGCTTCGATCGGCCCGCGGATGTTGATCCCGGCATTGTTGACCAGGATATCGAGGCGACCAAACCGCTCGAGGACCTGGGCCACCGCCGCGCGGATTTGACCGGGCTGAAGAACGTCCACGCCGAGACCCAGGGTCGCGGCCGCCGTCGAATCGGCCACCTGGCGAGCCGCCGACTCAGCGGCCTCGATCCGGCGCGATGTCAGCGCTACCGAAGCCCCGACCTGCGCAAGACTTTCGGCCATCACGCGACCCAGGCCCCGAGCGCCGCCGGTCACCAGGGCAACCCGCCCATCAAGGCGAAACCGGTCGAGCACGTTCATGGAGATAGCCTCCTTGATCCCCCGGGCCAGTCCAGTCACCGCCGCCGCCCATGACCCCTCGCCCAACACCCCGGACCTTACCCGATACGAAGTCGGACGGCCAGAGCCGGCGGTCCGATCCGGCGGGTTAGCGCGACCGCGCAGCTCAGCGAAACTCGGGAGGAAATGACCAGTTGCATCGAAACGAACGATCACGCAGGAGAAATGTGTAGCGGTTGCACAATGTAGGAAAATCAGGTCGATAGTGACTTTGGTGAAACTGGAAAAAACTGGCAATGTAGCTGAAGTTCGTTCCGGGAACGGGCCGATGGAAGGCCTTGAGTAGGCGTCTACTGCGCCGAGAGGATGCGGCGGGGGACGTTCTCGACGCAACGCGGATGGGCTCAGCGGAGACGAGCCAACGGGAGTCAATGGCCATGCGTAAGCGTGTCACGGTCGCGCTCGCGGCGCTCCTGGTGGGGGCCGTGGGAACCGCGCCTCGATCGGCGGTGGCGGCCAGTCACGGCGGAGCGGCTTCGTATCGGATGTGTCCGGTGGAGCAGGAATGTGGTGGGCACGTCCAGTATGTTTGGGAGCCGTTTACCACGGTGCGAACGGTCCAGGAGACGGTCTACGAGGCGCGCCCGGTCGTCCAAGAGCGGGTGGTGACCGAAACGGTGCTCCAGCCTCAGACGGTCACGACGCTCAAGACCGTCGCCGAAACGCAGTATCGGCAAGAGACGTACACGGTTCAAAAGCCAGTCTACCGCACCGTCCCGCGCGAGGTGCGGTACACGGTGCAGAAGCCGGTCAGCCGGACGATCTGGAAGGAGGTGGCGTACACCGTCCATCGTCCGGTGACCGAGACGCAGACCACGATCAAGACCTATACCGTCCAGCGGCCGGTCTGGGAGACGAGCTATCGGACCAAGACCTACACCGTCATGCGGCCGGTCCGGGAGACAAGCTACAAGACGACGGTCCACACGATTTGCCGGCCGGTCCGGGAAACCTTCATGAAGGCGGTACCCACGACCGTATGCCGACCCGTCACCGAGACCCGTTACAAGACGGTGACGATGATCGTGCATCGCCCGGTCCCGAAGACCTGCTACAAGAAGGTGCCCTACACGGTTCAGGTGCCAGTCACGACGACGGTGATGCAGCGGGTGCCGGTGACGACGACCGTGCCGGTGAAGCGGTGTGGTTACAAGCAGGTTCCCTACACCGTGCAGCGGCCGGTCCGGGAGACCTCGTTCCAGACGGTTTCCTACACCGTGCAGCGGCCAGTGCGCCGGACGGTCATGCAGACCGTGTCGTACACGGTGCAGCGGCCGGTGCGGGAAACGGTCATGAAGGAGTGTCGCTACACGGTCTGCCGTCCCGTTCAGACGACCAGCTACCGGACCGTCAGCGAAACGATCTGTCGGACAGTGACCGAGACGCAGCTCCGCGAGGTCTGGGAGACGGTCTGCGTGCCCCGGACCGTCGCCAGGCAGGTCGTGCGCGACTGCGGCGAGTGGGTGATCGAACGGCGCTGCCGGCCGGGCAAGTGGTATCGCAAGAACGGCTGCTGGGTGCAGGCGCCGCCGACGATCGTCGAGTGCCGGGTCTGGCAGCCCCGGCAGGTGGTCGAAACGGTCAACTGCACGGTCTACGAGCCTCAGGTGGTCCGTAAGCAAGTGCCGGTGACGGTCTGCCGGGTCGTGCCCGAGGTGGTGACCCGCCAGGTCCCGGTGACCACCTGCACGATGGTGGCTCAGGAAGTCGTTCGGCAGGTGCCCGTGACAACCTGCCGGATCGTCTGCGAGACCATGACCAAGCAAGTACCCACGACGATCTGCGAATTGGTGCCCCAAACCTGCACCAGGCAGGTCCCGGTGACGACCTGCCGGATCGTCACCGAGACCCGCATGAAGACCGTGCCGTACACCTACACCGAGCTGGTCCCCCGGACGACCACGCGGTGCGTGCCGACGACCGTGACCAAGATGGTCGCCAAGACCTGCTTCCAGTCGGTCCCCTACACGGTGACGGTGAACGTTCCGGAGCGGGTCTGCCGCCAGGTGCCTTACACTGTGACCCGTCTGGTCAAGGAAACCTCGACCAAGCTGGTCCCCTGCACGGTCACCCGGATGGTACCGCAACAGGTGACGCGGACGATCCCAGTCACCACTTGCCGGTTGATCCCGGAAACCCGGACCAAAACGATCCCCGTCCGAACCTGCCGACTGGTCTCTGAGGTCATTCAGAAACCGGTGACGTTTACCACCTGCCGGCTGGTTTCCGAGGTCCGAACCCGGAGCGTCCCGCAGACGATTTGCGAGATGGTCCCGGTCGAATGCGTCAAAGTGGTGCCGACGACCGTCTGCGAACTGGTGCCGCAGACCTGCGTCCGCCGAGTGCCGTACACCGTTTGCAAGCAGATTCCGGTAACGACCACGCGGTGCGTGCCCGTCACCGTGAGCCGGACGGTCAAGGAGTGCCGAACCGTGTGCGTTCCCAAGACCATCACTCGCCAGGTTCCCGTTTGCGGGGTTCGCAAAGTCGCCGTGGCGTCCTACTGCGACCCCGTCGCGGTGATGCCCTCGGCGCAGTCGGCGGCTCCGGCTCCCTCGCCCCAAAGCGTGCTGGCGACGCCCCAGAACGCTCTCGGCTCGTTGAGCCTGACCCCGCCGCTGGACTGCTGCGGTGAAGTCAAGCACGGCTTGCTCGTTCGCGCGAAGCGCAAGGCGATCTGGTAGACCCGGCCGACGGCTCGCGTGATCCTGGCCCCTGACTCTCAAGGCCCCCGGAGCGACATGCCTCCGGGGGCTACTTTGTTTCGCTTTTCGGGCGGAGATGCGTTGACCCGACCGACGGCGCCTCTGAGATTGGAGATGGATCGAGGCCGACCCAGGGACGTTGGATTCCCTCTCCGATTCTGGAGGAGCCGATGAGCGTGCTCGAACCGGGCAGCCCTCTGCGGACCGAGTTGCGTCGGGTCGTTCGCCATGAGCTGGAGGCGATTCGGGCGCGATGGGGCTGGTTTGTCGCGCTGGGCATCGTGATGGTCGTGCTGGGCACGATCGCCTTGCTGACGCCGTGGGTTGCGACCGGAGCGGCGGTGCTGACCTTCGGCGTGCTGCTGATGGCCGCCGGGATCGCGACCGCCGTGGGGGCCTTTTGGTCGCGCGACTGGAGCGGTTTTCTGGTGAGCCTGCTGATGGGCGTGCTCTACGTGGTCCTGGGGCTGATCTTCGTGCGCAAGCCGGGGCTGGCCGCAACCGCGTTGACGGCGCTCATCGCGTCGTTGCTGATGGTCGGAGGGGTGGTGAAGATTGTGGCGGCGGTCACTCTGCGATTCCCGCAGTGGATCTGGGTCGTGGTCAGCGGCGGCATCAGTCTGGCATTGGGGCTGATGATCTGGAACGATTTTCCTGAGTCCAGCCTCTGGGTCATTGGGCTGTTCCTGGGAATCGACATGATCTTCCACGGGTGGTTCGACATCATGCTGGGCCTGAGCCTGCGGCGATTGCCCAAGCTGGGCACGATGGACGATGCGACGATGGCCGGGGTCGGGTAACGAATTGGCCCTCCGCGCTGCGGTCTAGCCGAGCCGCCCCTCGGCCACGAGCCGGCGCACGATCGGCCGCAGCCGCGCAAAGGCCCGCGCCCGATGGCTGATCTGGTTCTTGACCAGCGGGCTCAGCTCGCCAAACGTCTTGTGGTATTCGGGGATCAAAAATAGAGGATCGTAACCAAAGCCTCCGGTTCCGCGCAGCTCCCGCGTGATCCGACCGCGACACTGGGCCTCGACCTCGGCGACGATCGACCCATCCGGATCGGCCACGGCCAGAGCGCAGACAAAGGCCGCGCCGCGCTGCTCATCGGGGACCTCAGCGAGCGCTTCGAGCAGTTTGCGATTGTTCGCGGCGTCGTCGCCATGAGTGCCGGCGTAACGGGCGGAGTAGACCCCCGGTGCGCCAGCGAGGGCATCGACGGCCAGTCCGGAATCGTCGGCAACCACCCAGCGGCCAAGGTGCTGGGCCGTCTGGGCGGCTTTCTTGCGCGCGTTGGCAGCGAAGCTGTCTCCGTCCTCGACCACTTCAGGAACTGGCTTCAGGTGATCGAGCGACAAAACCTCCAGACGCGCCAAGACCGGATCAGGCTCCCAGGGCGGGACCAAGAGCGTCTGCATCTCGCGGGCTTTTTTGGGATTACGCGTGGCGATGACGAGTGCGGGCGGCGCAGACATGGTCGACGAAGTCTCATGCATCGGTTTTCGCGGATGCACGAGATCGTAGCCGGTTCCTCCGGTTCTGGCGACGGGGACGAAGTCGGCTAGGTGCCGAGTGCGACCGATGCTGCCCCGAAGGCCGCCGCCTCACGATCCAAGGCGACGATCGGTCCGAGGAGCAGGATTTGGCGCGCCGGGAGGCGGAGGGGTGCGGCGCCGCGCCGGTGCCATCACCAATCACCGGGGAACGGGCATGAGGTCGGCCGCCGGCGCTAGCGGCAGTTGGGTGAATCGGCGCTGAAGCAGTTCGCCAATGATCGAGGGCATGGCGTCGCGGAGCCGTTTCAGATTGGGGTCGTCGGGACCCGTGAAATGACCGATGGTGACGATGCTGCGGGTGCGGTCGTGGTAGACGTAGGGTTTGAAGGCCGGGTCGAGGGATTTGCACTTCTGGAGCGCTTCGGCCAGTCGCTCCGCATCGTCGGCGGCGGTCATCAGCGGGCTTTTCTTGAGGAACGACTCGGAGCCAAATTTGGGATCATTGGCGTCGGCCGAGCTACGGCCCGCAAATTCAGCAACCTGGAGGGTGTAGGGGCCCGGGCAGTTGAAGAGGCTCCGGGGGCCGCCGTTGATCCGCTTGATCAGCGGATCGGGCTTGGGCATCCGTTCGAAGGCGGCGGCGGCAACATAAGGATCGAAGGCCTGACCCGGCTGGGTGGGCAGGGCATTACCGTGGAGGTGGTGGCCGTTGGGGTTGCGGCCGGGGTAGAGCACCTGGGCGGGCTGGAGCGGGTTGGCCGTGATGTGAGCACGATAGAGGCCTTGTCCCTTGCGGTGACCCCAGATCGAGGGCAGGGCGTCGAGACACTGGGGCTTGATCTTTTTGACTCTTTTGAGCAGCTTCTCGGCCTCGTCGATCGACTTGCAATGGCCCACAAGAACAGCCGCCTCGTCAAAGACACGATACTTCTCCGGACCGTCGATCTGGGCATTCTCAACGTCGCGGGCCGCGGTCGGCTGGACGTTGCGGATGTTGGAGCCGCCGGGCTGGATCTTGAGGTGGAAGATATAGGCCGGCAAGCCATGGGCGGACTGGAGTTCCATGGCCAGCGCCAGGGCGTAGCGCGTCGCCTCGGGTCCGCGGAATGTGTGGGCCATGATCATGAACGGGCCGTGTTCCTTGCGTAGCAGGTACGGCTCAATCGGTCCGTCGGGCAGGGCGATTTCGGGCTTACCCAGGTCTTCGATGGGGATCGGTTCGGGGGGAACCTCGACCGTGCGGGTGACGCGGGTGTCCGAGGCCGGGGGATTGGCCGTGTCCGAAGCGGTCGGGGCCGTGGGGTTGCTCGAAGGCGGCGTCGGCACCAGTCGCGGGGCGAGCCGGCGCTGGGATTGAGCAAGGCTGGGAGCTGACCCGGCCAGGGCTAGGCTGATGCTTAGGGCCATCGTGGCGTGCAGGCGCTGCATGGCGAATCCCTCGTCCGTGCTGAATTCGCAGTCGGAGAGGACCGGAGGACGCGCGTAAGAGCCGGGACCGGTCCGATCGGGGGCGGACTTTAGCAGAAACGCCGAACGTCGCGAAGACGAGTTTGCGGCCGCAGGGTCTGTGGGAGCGAAGCGGCCGGAGGAGGCCTATTCGGTGGGGGTCTGAGGTGTGAGCGAGTCGAAGGGCCAGGCGTCGCCGAGGGCCTGACGCTGAGTTTGGATCAGTCGGTCGATGCCGACGTCGGCCAGGTCAAGCAGCGCGCGGAGCTGGGTGCGCGTGAAGGTTCCACCCTCGCCAGTCCCTTGAACTTCGACCAGCGGCCCCGAGGCGAGGCGGACGACGTTGAAGTCGACCTCGGCCTGAGAGTCTTCGGCGTAGTCGAGGTCCAGGAGTGTCTGGCCCGCGGCGATCCCGACGCTGACGGCGGCGACGGCATCCTTGAGGATCGAGCCAACGGCGTCGCCGTAGCGCGTCCGGAGGGCGTCGACCAGAGCGACGAACGCGGCGGTGATGGCGGCGGTGCGGGTGCCGCCGTCGGCCTCCAGAACATCGGCGTCAATATAAATGGTCGCGGGGCCTAACGCGGCCAGATCGACGACGCTGCGGAGGCTGCGGCCGATCAGGCGTTGGATCTCGGTGGAGCGGCCGTCGGGCCGACGCTCCTTACGGCCCGGGGTGCTGCCGGGAAGCATGGCGTATTCGGCCGTCAGCCAGCCGGTGCCTTTGCCTTCGAGAAAGGGCGGGACTGTGTCGACGATCTGCGCCGAGACCAGCAGCATCGTGCGGCCGGCACGGTACAGGACACTGCCTGGGCTGGTCGACTGAAACCCACGCTCGATCGAGACCGGGCGGAGCTGGTCGTTCTGGCGGCCGTCGTGACGGGGCATGGCGGTTGGTTCCAGACCAGGTGGGGATCTCTTAGCCGGTCCGTTTGCGGCGCCGCGGAATCGGGGTTGTGGAGCGACGCGGCAACCGGACAGCCGGTCGATCCATCAGCCACAGCAGCAAGGCCTTCTGAAAGTGGAGGCGGTTGGCGGCCTGGGGGACGACGCGGCTGCGGGGGCCGTCGAGGACTGCGTCGGAGACCTCTTCGCCGCGGTGGGCGGGCAGGCAGTGGAGAAAAATTGCCGAGGGCCTAGCCCGGGCCATCAGAGCCTCGTCGACGCGGAACGGCTCGAAGACGGCTCGCCGGGTCGCGGCCTCTTGCTCCTGGCCCATGCTGGTCCAGACGTCGGTATAGACCACGTCGGCGTCGGCCAGCGCGGCGGCGGGGTCGTCGGTCTGTTCCAGCGGGGAGTCGGGGAATGTCTGAACGAAGCGGTCCACAAACTCGGCGGGAAAATGGTAGGCCGGGGGGCCGCAGAGCGTCAGATGCGCGCCGAGCAGCGCCGCGGCGACGGCCAGCGAGCGGGCCACATTGTTGCCATCGCCCACAAAAACGATGCGGACGCCCTGGGTGCGCCCGACGACCTCGCGAATGGTCATCAGGTCGGCCATCGCTTGGCAGGGGTGGGCCGAGTCGGAAAGGGCGTTGATGACCGGAATGGTGGCGTGCTGGGCAAGCTGGTCGATCGTCGACTGGGAAAAGCTGCGGACGGCAAGCGCGTGGAGATACTGGCTGAGAACCCGGGCAATATCTGGAATCGACTCACGAACGCCCAGCCCGACCTCCTGAGCCTGGAGGAAAATGGCCGAGCCGCCGAGTTGCTGGACCGCGGCCTCGAAGCTGACCCGAGTGCGGAGCGACGGCTTTTCGAAGAGCAGGCCGAGCGTCTTGCCGCGAAGCAGAGCGGCGGCCTGACCGCCTGTGCTGCGTGCTTTGAGATCCAGGGCCTGTTTCAGCAGGCTTTGGGCCTCGGACGGGGTCAGGTCGAAGAGGTCGAGAAAGTGGCGGAGCATGGATCGGGAACGCGGAGGAGCTGATTGATGGCGGGAACCGGTCGGGGCGATCAGTGGGTCGAGGCAGCAGGGGGCAAGCCAAGCAGGATGTCGCCGAGGATGGCGCAGCCCTCGTCGATTTCGGAGTCGGAGATGGTCAGGGCAGGCAGGAGCCGGACGACATGACCGTGGGTGGCGTTGATCAGCAGCCGGCGGCCGAGGCACGCGGCGACGATCGGGGAGGCCTCAACGGTCAGCTCCAGGCCGATCATGGTACCGCGGACGCGAATATCGCGGACGAGGTCAGGGCGCTGGTCGCGGAAGGAACCCAAGTGCTGGGCGAAGCGGCTGCCGATGGCCTGGGCGCGTTCGAGGAGGGCGTCGGACTCAATGGTTTCGATCGTGGCGATGCCGGCGCGGCAGGCAATCGGGTTTCCGCCGAAGGTCGAAGCGTGCATGCCGGGCCGGAGCTGGGCGGCGTATTCCGGGCGGGCTAGCATCACGCCGCAAGCGATCCCGCCGGCCAGAGCCTTGGCGCAGGTGAGGATGTCAGGGACGACGCCGGCGTGCTGGTAAGCAAACCAGCAGCCGGTGCGGCCCATCCCGGTCTGGACCTCGTCGAGGATGAGCAAGGCGCCCCGGTCGTCGCAGAGGCGACGGAGGCCGGCCAAGTAGGAATCGGACGGAATGACGATACCGCCCTCGCCCTGGATCGGTTCGACTAGGACGGCGGCAGTCGTCTGGTCGATGAGGCGGTCGGCCGCGCCGAGGTCGTCGTAGGGCATGTAGGCAAACCCGGGAACCATCGGCTCAAACCCGGCATGGTACTGGGGCTGAGCGGTGGCGGTCAGAGCCGCGTAGGTCCGGCCATGGAACCCGCCCTGGGCCGTGACGATCTTGAACCGGCCCGCGGCGTGTCCGACGGCGCGGGCCAGTTTGATTGCGGCCTCGTTGGCCTCGGCGCCGCTGTTGCAGAAAAAGGCCTGGCCGCCGAACGAACGCTCCGAGAGCAAGCGGGCAAACTGGCCCTGGGGTTCCATATACCAGGTGTTGGGGACGTGGATCAGTTGGGCAACCTGGTCGCGGACGGCCTCGACCACCCGCGGCGGGCAATGGCCGATCAGATTGCAGCCCCAACCCGGGAAAAAGTCGAGATAGCGGTTCCCCTCAGCGTCCCAGACGTAGGATCCCTGGCCCCGCACGAGGCAGACCGGATAGCGGCGGTAATTGGGGACCACGTATCGCTCGAACAGGGCGATCGTCTCGGCGGAGCTGGGCTGAGCAAGCTGGGTCACGGTCGGTTACTCGAGGGTCTCGGGCCCGATGGGCGATCACGTCGTGGCGGGTAATCTCATCACCGGAGGCGGTTCGGCCGGAATGGGCTCGGGTTGATCCGAGGCCAGAGTGCTCGGACTCAACCGACGCGGCGGCGGGTCGAGAACGCCTCGGCCGACGAGGTTCCGGGGTCGTAGGCGATCTCGGTCCCAATCCCGCGTTCGGTGAAGATCTCCAGCAGCAGGGCATGCTTGAGCCGTCCGTCGATGATGTGGATTTTGCGAACCCCGGCCTCGAGGCAGGCCAGACAGGCTTCGATCTTGGGGATCATACCCGAGTCGATGGTGCCATCGGCGATCAGGCTTCGGCACTGGTCCGGGGTGAGACCTCGAATCAGGGACTCCGGGTCGGAACGGTCGCGGAGGATCCCCGGCATGTCGGTCAGGAAGACGAGTTTTTCGGCTTGAAGCGCTTGGGCGACGGCCGCCGCTGCGGTGTCGGCGTTGACGTTGAGCAGGCCGCCATCGTCATCCTCGGCCAGACAGGGCAGGACGGGAACGACACCACCGAGGCACATGCTCTCAATGGGAGGGGTGTCCACCTCGGTGACCTCGCCCACGCGGCCCAGGTCGATCGGCTGGCCGTCGGGACCGGTCAGGGTGATCGGCCGGCCGTAGAGGCACTGCTGGTTGGCTTTGTGATGGAGGCCGGCCGCACGTCCGCCAAATTTGTTGATATGCCGGACAATGTCGGCGTTGACTTCCTCGGCCAGGACCCGGGCGACGATCTCGAGCGTGGCCGCGTCGGTATACCGGCGGCCCTGGACAAATCGAGGCTCCAGACCCGAGCGCGCCATTGCGGCCGAGATTGCCTTGCCGCCTCCATGGACGATCACCGGCCGCAGGCCGACCGTCTGCATGAAGACGACATCGACCAAGAGCGCACGAAGGGCGTCGGGATGCTCCATCACCGAACCGCCCAGCTTGATCACTGTGAATCGGCCGGCGAATTTGCGAATGTAGCCTAACGCCTCGATCAGGACATCCGCCTTGCGAATCGCTTCTTCCAACCCGACCTCACTCCGGAAGCCTGGATCCGGTCCGACCGATGACCACCCGTAGCCGAGCGTAAAAATGACATTGTGCGGATCGAGCCAACGGCTGTAAAGTCCGGGAAATGACCCCACGGATTGGGCAGCCCGCAGAAGAGGCATGAGGCCGCAACCGTGATGAGGACCTTACAGCGAGCAGGCACGCCGCTGCGCTGGGTGCCGGCGGTGGTCGCAACCACGGCAGCGATCCATTTGGCCTACGCCCTGGAGCTCGCGTTTCGGGCCGAGGATGTCGGGCCGTTTGAGACCGTGCTGGCCCGGGCGGTGGCCAGCCATTTTGAGCCAGGGGTAGGCCCCGGGCGGTTCTACGGACCCTATGGAGCCGATCATCCGTCCGTGCTGATGCACGCACCCCTGTATTACCGGCTGACCGCTCTGGTCGCCTGGCCGTGGGTCGCGGCCGGTCTAGATCCACTTGGCTGCGCCTTGGGAGCGGGCCGCGCAATGGCAGCGCTGGGGTCGGCCCTGCTCTTGATGCTGACCTGGAGGCTCGCGCGTCGAGACGGCTTGTGTGCTCGGGCGGGGTGGCTGGCAGTGGGATTGCTGGCAGGCTCGCCGCTCTTTGCCAATCTGATGGTCATGGTGCGACCCGATTCGCTCGGAGTGGCCGCGCAGACCGGGGCGGCATGGCTGGGGCTGCGGGCCATCGAGGAATCGGAGCCGAGGGCGAACCGCCGCAGGGCGTTGGTCGCCGCGGCAGTGTTGGCGGGTCTGGCGTTCCTGCTCAAGCAGCATCATCTGACGGTCGCGTCGATTCTGACGCTGCTCGTCGCTCGCGCCTGGATCCGCGGCGTGATCTCAGCGCGAGAGGTCGCCCTGGCCGCCTCTGCCTGGGTCGGGACGGTGGTTGGTCTGATCGCCGTTGAAGCGTTTCTGACCGAAGGACGGATGGGCCGGACAGTCTTCGAGTACCCCGGCGGACCGTTTCGTCACATCAACTATGCGGGATGGGTTCACGTGGCGTCGGTCTTCGACATCGTAGCCCGGCGGGCAGTTGGTCTGATCGGGATGGGGTTGCTGGGAGCTCTAATGGTGGGCCGGGCCGCGTGGTTGCGGACCGATCGGTTTTACGGGCTTTGTCTGGTCGTCGAACTTGCCGCGCTGGTTCCGCTCTGCCTCTACAACGCCGGGGCAGCATCCAATTATGCGTTGCAGGCGGTGGTCTTCGGGTCAGTGCTCGTTGCCCGCCTCTTGGACCGGCTGATGGAGTCGCCCCCCGCCGGATGGCTGGGGCGCTGGGGTTCCCTGGGGATCCTGGGCAGTGCGCTCGTGCTTTTAGGCTCCGGAGCACGCTGGACCATTCAGGCCGAGTCCTTACGAACGCGGGATCGAACCGTGGCCCGGCTCATCGCGAGCAACCCGGTGCTGCCCGAGGCGCGTTATTTTGTGGCGCATCAGGAATGGAACCGGCTGTATGGACGGCCGGATCTGATCCACGACGATTGGCTCTACGGGGCCTTCGAGCAGATCGGGGAAGCCGAGCCGCGGCAACGCTGGTTGCGCGCGGCGCTGACCGACGGTCCGGTCCGCGAGGTGGTGACGCCGCGCCACGTTGCCGATCGGGTGCCGGGCCTCGACGAGCCATTGGAAGCCCTGGGGTATCGTCAGGTGGCTGAGGTGGCCGATTACCGAATTTGGCGGCGGTAAGATCCCTTGCCGGCAAACGCTGGCCGGGTCAGGATCAGCCTGTGAGCCAAATACCAACCACACCGAGGGCTCGCGACCCGGATTTCGACCCGGTGCCGCGATCCGCACCCAACGCGACCGGCGCGGAGGAATCCTATCTGCGACTGGTCGCCAATCCGTTCCTGGCTATCGCCGTCGTGCTGCTGACCCTCTGGTCCCTACGACTGATCGGGCGGCTGCCCTGGGCAGGCGGGAGCAAGTTCGCCCTGGGAGTTGCCGTTCTCATGATCGGCTTCGTGCTCGGCTTGCGGGGGTTGCGCTACCATTGCCTCGACTGCGGTGGAAGCGGGCGATTGACCCGCTGGCGCTCGCACCTTTGCCCCGCCGTCGCCGAGCGCCGCCTGAGCGGACAAGCCCGGCGCTGGCGCGGGCCGACGCCTGGACTTCAGCTCCTGCTGATCCTCTGGGTTTTGGTGGCGATTGTCGTCTTCATCGGTCCCGGATCATTCCGCTTCTAAGCCATTCCGGTAGGTTCAACGGGTGGATCGTGGCCAGGCTGTCCGATCAACGGCGTTTCGCCGACCGGAATCGTCTCCAATCTCGGATCGAAGCGCGGAGGCCCGCAGAGAGGATGACTGCCGATGCTCGCTATGGTGCTGATGCTGACGATCGGAGTCGAGGCCTGGACCGGGCCGGTGGATCCGGCGTCCCAGCGGAGTCGTGGCGGAGAACGGCTCGCAGGCCGCTGGATCGGTCAGGATGGTCACGACTACGTCGGGCCGTCGTCCGAAGCGAAGCCGAGCGGCATCCAGGACGTGCGGATCGAGCTAGTCGGCCTGCCGGCCGGTGAAGAGATCGGGTCGATCCTGGTCCGCGGACATGGGGGCGACGAGTGGCAGTACAACGCCGGGTCAAGCTACCGGGCACATCTCGAACGTCAGCCTGGCAGCACCCGCGCCAACCTCTACATCGAGCCGACCCGGGTCGAGACGGGCCGCTCGTTCGAGATCACGCTGACGCTCAAGGACGGCCGCTCAGCCGTTCTTTATGTGCAGGGGGGGGCCGCCGACCCAACCCGCCGGATGCCGGGAGCGAAACTGGCGGCCCGGTGGCTGGGCCAGGATGGCCGCGACCGCGTCGGCCCCACCGCGGCGGTCGGTCCCGACGGCTGGGCGGATCTGATCCTGGAACTGGACAATCTGACGTCCGGCGAAGAGATCCAGGCCATCGAGATGATCTCCGGAACAAACCGGTGGGCGGTGGGAACCAATCCGTGGGCCGTCGCATCCGCGGAATTAGTCCGAGACGCCAACAACCGGTCCAAGGCCTGGGTCTTCCTGGCACCGATCGGATTAGAGCCCGGGGCAGCGATCGATCTGCGCGTCCTCTACGGCAACAAGACCCACGACACCGCTCGCGTTCGGGTCGGCCCATTCGATCCGAGGCTCGCGGCGTCGAAGCCCAAGGTGCCGCGGGTCGATCCGATCCGGCTGACCACACGCAGCCTGGGCCAAGACGGCCCGGAAGGGCCGCAGCCCGGCCTGGTCCGGCTGGCCGTCTCCGGGATCACCCGGCCAGTCACGGCGGCGGTGCTCGCCAATCGGGTCGGGGCCGTCTGGGGCTGGTCGTCGCGTGCGGACGACCTGCGCGACGGGGGAAGCGACCTCCGGCCGCTTGACTGGCAAAGCTCCGGCGATGGCCGATCGGCCGTGCTCGGCTTCGCCCCGATTCGCAATGAGGAGTCGTCGCCGCTCTCCTTGCGATTGATCCACGCCGATGGCAGCCACTCGGTGGCCGAGCTGGACGGCCCAGCCTGCGACCCGGCCCAACGCGCACCGCGTCCGGGAGCGAATCAGGCGACCGCCGCTCCCGGCGACGATCTGAGCGAGCTGGTCCGCCACGGCGGCACTCTCCGGCTCAATCCCGGAATCTACCGGCTCGATCGGCCGCTGGTGCTCGAGCAGCCGATCGCGATCGTCGGCCAGCCGGGCGCCATCCTCGAATTTCACCAGGACCAGGCCGCACCTGCCTGGACCGAGGCAATCCAGATCGAGGCGGGAAACACCCGATTGGAGGGAGTCGCGATCCGGTTCGCCGGACCGGTTCGGTGGGACTGGAACGTGCCGCACGGGCCCGCGATCATTGGAACGCCCGCCGACCAGGCCCCCCGACACTGGGGGAACATCCGGGCCGGCATCGGCCTGATTCGCCTGGAGATCGAGTCGCCGCCCGCTGCGTCGGACTGGGAACTGGCGCCGCACGCCATGCGGTTGATGACGGCGGCTTCGGGCGAGGTCCGGGGCTGCCGGATTCGCGGAGGCTCGATCGAACTGACGGGAGGTCCCTGGCAGGTGGTCGACAACGAACACCTGGGAACGCCGCCCCAAACATTTGCCTATGCGATCATTTCCGCAAAGTATGTTCATGATCTGACCATCGCGCGAAACCGGGCCAGGGCCGTTGGACCGTCGGGCAAGGTTTGGCGGTTTCTGGTTCTGACGCAGCGGGCCTCAAACGTGGAGGTGCGTGAGAATACCGTTCGCGACGTCGGACCACGGGCCGGCGATCGGGTCGACGAAAACGCGCCCGAGATCATTCTGACCGAGGCGTACCGGCTCCGGTTCGAAGGTCGGCCGGTGGCGGTTGCCGGGGGCGGGTCGGTGATTGTCATCCCCGAACCGCAGGGCGACCCAGGCGAGCCGGGGGATGTGCTGGCGGTGGTGGCCGGGCGCCATGCCGGTACGTATCGGCGGGTGGTGCAACGGATTGACCGATTCAGCTACCTGCTGGACGAGCCGTTGCCCACGGCCGACGCGGCTGAGTTGCCGGCGGTGTCGCTGGGGGCAGGGGGGTTTGTCAATTGCCGATTCGAGCAGAACGAAATCGACGGCGGGGAGCAATCCCGGGCGACCGGGTTTGTCCTGGTCGGCCATCACTACGGTACGCTGGTCCGTGGCAATCGGGTCCGTCGTTGTGCGCAGGCGTTCAAGATCACAGCGTTTCCGACCGAGCAGCCGGTTTTTTGGGGCTGGTCCCACGCGCCGATCCTCGGGATCGAGATCCGTGAGAATCGCGCGGAGGCGTGCGCTCAGCCGTCCTGGCTGGCGGTCGAACACGGAGAGCCGGTCAAGTCGAACGTGGGCCGCGTGTATTGGACGGGAACACTGGATGACCTGACCTCAGACCCGGGATGGACGATCGGCGATCGGCGTTCGCGGGATCCCGGAGAGCTGCACGTACAGGTTCACGGCGCGACGCGCTACCGCGTCGAAGCCGGCACGGTCAACGGGCGGCGGACCCCGGCGGCGACCGACGCACGGCGCCGCGTCCAAGCCGACCGCCGACCGTGAGCACGCCTTCCGCGAAGAGGCGAGCCGAGTGAGTCCGCGCCGGCAAACCTGCGGGAACCGGGGCGATCGCCCGATCTTGGCTTCGCTCCAGACCGTTTCCGAATCGGCGGCCCAGCCACGCCCGGACAGGCGGATCGGTTCCGAGCGCGCTCGAGCGAACCACCCCGCCGCCAGCGGGGGGCTGACCATGCCAAGCGGGGGGGACCGGGAACGTCCCCGAAGCCACGACGTGGGTTCCGGCGGCTGCATCGCGGCCAGGATCGCTGCTCCGCGGCAATTTTGAGGCGCCGCCATCGGGTAAAAATAGCGGCGCGAAATGGTCCGGGCGGGGCACGGGCACTAGAACGGAGGAATCGGTTGCGTATGATCGCAGGTGCGTGGCCTGGGTTGGCCGGTTCCGGCTGGTCGCATGGGGGGAATCGGATCGATGTTGTCGGTTGCGCTGGTCTTGGCGGTTTTGACGGTGGGCGAGGAGCCGGAGTTTGCGACCGAGGCGATCTTTACGCCCGAGGCGCTGCACAATCACGCCTCGTGCGTGGTGGAGCTGGCCGACGGGTCGTTACTGGTGGCCTGGTACCGGGGCTCGGGTGAGCGCCAGGCCGACGATGTGGTGATCATGGGTTCGCGGAAGCGGGATCGCGGCACAGCGTGGGAGCAGCCGTTTGTGATGGCGGACACCCCAGGCTATCCCGACTGCAACCCGGTCTTGTTCGCCGCACCCGATGGCGCGGTCTGGATGTGGTGGCCGACGATTCTGGACCATCGCTGGGAAGGGGCGCTCCTGAAATATCTCCGGGCCAGCCGGCCTGGGACGGAGGGCCCGCCGCCGTGGGATAGCGGCGGCGTGTTTCACGTCACCCCGCAGCGGTTTGCCGAGGCGATGGAGGTCGCGCTGGCGGGCTTGAACGGAGCGGTGCTCAAAATCGCCGAGACGTACTTCGAAGAGATTCGCACGCGATCGAAAGACGAACTGTATCAGCGGCTGGGGTGGATGCCGCGGGTGCATCCGTTGGTCCTGCCCGGGGGACGTTGGCTGCTTCCGCTCTATTCGGATACGTTTTCGTGTTCGCTGATCGCGATCAGTGACGACGCGGGTCGGACCTGGAGCTTTAGCACCCCGCTGATCGGCTTCGGGAACATCCAGCCCAGTCTGGTACGTCGTGAGGATGGGACGATCGTGGCCCTGATGCGCGAGAACGGCCCGCGGCTGCGGATCCGGCAGTCGACCTCGACCGACCAGGGGCAATCGTGGGGCCCGGTCGAAGAGACCGCCTTGCCCAATCCGGGCGCTGGCATTGAGGCGATCCGCCTGACATCCGGGCGCTGGTGTCTGGCGTACAACGACACAGTCCGGGGGCGGCACTCGCTGGCGCTTGCGCTGTCCGATGACGAGGGCCGAACCTGGACCAGACGTCGCCACGTCGAGCGGAGCCAACCCGGCGAGGACGCCTTCCACTATCCGTCGCTGATTCAGGGGAGAGATGGGACGATCCACCTGACCTACACCCGCCGCACGGAAGCCGGGTCGACCATCCAGTACGCCGCGTTCACGGAGGCGTGGATCGAGGCGGGGGACCCCGCGACCGGGGAACCATGACCCGTCTGGGTGGATCGGAGCCGGACCGCGCGGCCTGGCGGCTGGTCGCGTTGCTCTGGTTCTGCGGCTTCTTCAACTACGCCGACCGGCAAGCGATCTTCTCGGTCTTTCCGGCACTCCAGGCGGAGTTCGGGCTGGACGACCAGGCCAAGGGGATGATCGGCTCGGCGTTCATGGTCGTCTACGCAGGCATGTCGCCGTTTGCGGGGGCGGTAGTCGACCGGTTCTCGCGGCGTTGGCTGGTGGCGGGAGGACTGGCCGTCTGGAGTCTGATTTGCGTCCTGACGGGCACTGCCCAGGGATTCTTCGGGCTGCTGTTTTATCGCGCCGCGGAGGGACTGGGCGAGTCGTTCTATTTTCCGGCATCGATGTCGTTGATCTCGGCGTATCACGGACCGGGGACGCGATCGCGGGCGATGAGCCTCCATCAGACCAGCGTCTACGCGGGAACGGCGCTAGGCGGTTTGCTGGCCGGCTGGCTGGGCCAGCACGCCGGCTGGCGGGCGCCGTTCTGGGTCCTGGGCCTCACGGGTCTGGTCTACGCCGCTTGGCTGCCAGGACGGCTGGCGGAGCCGAAACCGGCCGGCGTGGCCGGGTCCGACCACCACGCGAGTTGGCGGGCTGGCCTCGTCGCCATGGTCCGAACGCCGTCGGCCGTGGCCTTGATGGCGGCGTTCGCGGCCGCCAATTTTGTGGCGATGGCGCTCTTATCCTGGATGCCGGATCATGTGCACCGCCGATTCGGGCTGAATCTGACGGGGTCGGCGGCCGTGGCGTCGCTGTTTCTGCCGACGGCGAATCTCGTGGGCGCGCTGGTGGGCGGACGCCTCGCCGATGCACTGGCACGACGGTACGCCGGGGGTCGGATGTGGGTTCAGGCAGGCGGACTGGTGCTCGGTGCTCCGTGCGTCTTCGTCGTCGGGAGGACGGACTGGCTCCCCCTGGCCGCCGCCGCCCTGGTCGGGATCGGTCTGGGCAAGGGGCTGTACGACGCCAACATCTTTGCATCCTTATATGATCGTGTCGCGCCTTCCGTTCGTGGAGCAGCGGCCGGCGTCATGAACACCGTGGGCTGGCTGGGAGCGAGCCTGGCGCCCTGGGTCATCGGTTCGGCGAGCGAACGGGTTGGCCTCGGCCAGGCCATGGGGGCGACGGCCTGGGTCTATCTGGTTGGTGCCGGACTGGCCGGTCTGGCAGCGGTGCTGGCGGCCTGCGAGGCACGAGTCCGGCGGTCGTAGGCCAGGCTAGCCCCCCGGGTCAGGCAAACAGCTCCCGCCGCGCCGCTTCGGAGATCGCCACGACGGCCGGATGTTTTAGCTTGCGCTCGATCGAGATCGCATAAAACCGCTCGCGGAGGGCCTCGGTCCGGCCGACCACCTCCACGCCGTACTGGCGGCAGACCTCGGTCTCGATCACCGAAGGAATCACAAACAGGCCCAGACCCGCTTGACCGAACACCTTAAGCAACGCCGTATCTTCGAACTCGGCGACCACGCGAGGGCGGATGCCCAGCGAATCAAACCAGGGTTCGAGCGAATGCCGCAGCGTGGTGTTGTCGGTCGGCAGCAGCATCGGAGCGTCGTGGAGGCAGTCGGGAAACGGCCCCGAGAGCTGAGCGATCAGCTTCGGCGTCCCCATGATCGTGATCCCGCATTCGCCGAGTTGGTGGCTGAAGGCCCGCACTTTGGCCCCAGGACCCAGCGGCGTATCGGAAAGAACAATATCCAGCGCATGAAGGGCCAGCTCAGCCACGAGCGGTTCGGGCTTGCCCTCGTAACAGATGATCTGAAGCGATTGATCGAGCCGAAGCGCCGGTTCCAGGAGCCGGTAGACCACCTGCTTGGGCAACGCATCGGCCACACCCACGCGGAGGCGGAGCGGACGCCCTCCGCTCGGCCGCCCCTTGATCGTATCCCGGAGTTCGCGGCCCAGCGTGAATATCTCGTCGGCATAGCGGTAGACCAACCGCCCCACCTCGGTCAAAACCAAGCGGCGACCCTGACGCTCGAACAATGGCTCGCCCAGCGACTTCTCCAACGATCGGATCTGAGCGCTGATCGTCGGCTGGGCCAGATGAAGCCGCTCGCAAGCCTTCGTAATGCTCCCCTCCCGAGCCACCGTCCAGAAGTAAAGCAAATGGTGGTAGTTGAGCCAGTCCACAGGATCCCGTCTCCATCGAAAAAAACGAATCGGGCGTGGCGTATAATCTATTTGTCTGGGGGCAGCTTTAGTCGTACAAGGGGGTGGGCCTATCGACAAAACATTGGAGATAGAATGGGGATCGATTGCATGCGTGTGATCATTCGTGGGGGAGGGCTGAGCGAGGCGGAGCGGGATTCGTTGGAATTTCGGGTTCGGCTGGGCTTGAGTCGATTTGGGCCGCGGCAGGTGCGGGTGGGATTGGATCGGCGCACCGAGGCGGCTCGGGCGGTCGGGGTGGATCCCACGGATCATTCCTGCCGAATTGTCGTCGAGTGGGTCGGGCAGCCGTCGCTCACGGTGGAGGAATCCGACTGGAGCTGGCCCGAGGCGGTCACTCGGGCCCTCGATCGGACCTTGCGTTTGCTGGAACGTCAGCGGGAGTGGAAGCGGGGCTGGGGTACGGCGAGCGGGCGGCGGTCGGGGCGCGGCTCGGCGTCGTCGGTCAGGCAGGGTTGAATGTCGCGGTCGTGGGAGGTGGTGAACTCTCGGGGGAACCGGATCACCAAAAATCATGGCAAACTTTTCCCTGCCCGAAACATTGGATCTGGCGTGCCAGGCGACCGGTCTGGAGTTCGACTCCGGTCTGGTGGCCCAGCTCGACCAGGAAGCGCGGCGGATGTATCCCGGACCGCTGGCGGAAACCTGGTCCGAGCGCCTGGCCTGGATCGCCAAAGGCCTTGGGATGCGGACGACGCCGGCCCGAGTTCCGCTCGATGAAGTCGCGCGGCTGGTGGAGCCGGATCACCCAATCTTCGTGCCAGCCCGCGGCACCGGGTCCGAGACTGTCGACGATCAGCTCGATGGAGCGCTGGTGGTGGGCAGTCACGGTCGGCGGTTGCTGGTGACTTCGGCGTTGGGGTATCAGGAGCCGATCACACCGGGTCAGTTGGCGCGTCAGCTCGGGATTCGGTCGGTAAAGGAACCGATCGACGTCGTGATCCTGGCGGCGATCGCGCCGTGCGAGGGATTGCACCGGGACCAGCATCTCGACCAGTTGCCGAGCCACGACATCCCCACGCACGCCCATGAGCCTGGCCACGCGGAACCCGCGGTGCCGCCCTTTGAACGCTTGCTGGGCTTGATGAAGCCGGAGTGGCGGGACATCCGGGTGGTGTTGGGGTACGCGGTGGCGGTGGGCATCCTGTCCCTGGCGGCGCCGCTGGCCATCGAGGTCCTGGTATCGACCGTCGCCCTGAACCAGCTCGCTCAGCAGTTGCTTGTCATTTCGTTGGTGCTCTTCGCGTGTCTGGCCGTCGCCGCCATTTTGCAGGCACTGCAGACCTATGTGGTCGAGTTGATCCAGCGGCGGCTGTTTGTGCGGGTCGCTGCCGATCTGGCCTACCGCCTGCCCAAGGTACGGGTCGAGGCCTGGGATCGGCACGATGGGCCGGAGCTGGTCAACCGGTTCTTCGATATTCTGACCGTGCAGAAAGTCGGCGCCTTGCTCTTGCTCGATGGGATCGCGATTGTTCTGGGCGCGGGGTTCGGATTGATTGTCCTGGCTTCGTACAGCCCCTACCTGCTGGGCTTTGATCTGATCATCCTGGCGGCGCTAACCTTTACGGTCTTTCTACTGGGCCGCGGGGCCGTTCGGACAAGCATCCAAGAATCGCGGGCCAAGTATGCCGTGGCCGGTTGTCTGGAGGAGATGGCGCGGGCGCCGGTGGCCTACAAGATGGGCCAGGGACCCGAATACGCGATCGATCGGGCCGATCGCTTGTCGCGGTTTTACCTCGATGCGCGACGGCGCCATTTCCGGATCCTGATGCGCCAGATCGTCTTCGCGCTAGGCTTCCAGGCGGTCGCAACGGCGGGCATGCTGGGCCTGGGCGGGTGGCTCGTGATCAACTACCAGTTGACGCTCGGGCAGCTTGTAGCCGCCGAGCTGATTGTGGCGACGGTCATCGGCTCGTTCGCCAAGTTGGGCAAACACCTGGAAGGTTGGTACGACCTGATGGCTGCCGTGGAGAAGCTCGGGCATCTAATCGATCTGCCGCTCGAGCGTCGCAATGGCGAGGATCCGAGCTTCGAGCCGGTGGGAACGACGGTTGAGGCCCACCATGTCTCGTATTCCTATGGGCATACCGAAGTGCTGCGCGGCTTGGATCTGGAAATTCGGTCCGGGGAGCGGATCGCCCTGGTCGGGCCGTCTGGCTCGGGCAAGAGCACCCTGGCGGACATCCTGTACGGCCTACGCGAACCGACGCATGGCTACGTCACCTACGATGGAATCAATCTGCGGGATTTGAGCTTGGTTGCCGTTCGCGAGGAAGTGGCCCTCGTCAAAGGTTTGGACGTCGTGGACGATACCATCCTCGAAAACGTGCGGATGGGGCGCCACCACCTCGGCCTCAAGGAGGTTTACGACGCGCTGACCGCGGTCCAGCTCGCCGATGAGGTGGCCGCGCTGCCCGATGGCCTGCATACCCGACTCTTCCCGACCGGGGCGCCGCTTTCGCTCGGTCAGGCACGGCGGTTGATGCTGGCGCGGGCGATTGCCGGCCGGCCCAACCTGCTCGTGCTCGACGAGGCGCTGGATGGCCTGGACCTGGACAGCCGCGAGGCCGTCTTTGATGCCGTGCTGGGCCCGGGGCGTAACTGGACGGTGATTGTGGTCACCCACTCGCAGGAGGTCGCATCTCGGTGTGACCGTGCGGTGGCGATCGTGGACGGCAAGGCCGACCATGATCTGTCGATGCAAAATGGTCATAAGAAGCATCTGACAGACTGGCTGAAGGAGGTCGGGCAATGAGCCGATCGGCGGTTTCTGCACCGGGAATCCCCCGGGTTTTACCGGATGGGGCACGGGATGCCGGGCAGCGGTACCGCCGCGTCGCGCGGGGTCCGGAGCCGATGCCGACGCTGGGGCTGGTCCGCCCCTCGCGGTGGGCACGACGGATCGCCGGAGGGCTTTGGGTGTTGCTGGTCGTGCTGCCCTTGGCCTTGATCTTTGTGCCCTGGCGTCAGAGCGTCGAGGGAGCCGGCCGCGTCGTCGGGCTTTCGCCTCTGGACCGCGAATTCACCGTCGAGAGCCCGATCTACGGGCGGGTCAAGAAGTGGTACGTCAGCGAAGGGTCGTTTGTCCGCGGACCGAGGATCGAGGACGGCCGCGAGGTGCCCGGCGATCTGATCGCGGACCTGACCAACAACGACCCCGAGTATCTGCCGACCTTGGAAGCGGCGCTGCGTGCCGTCGTCGATAAGCTCGCCAACGCAAGGATCCAGGCGCAAGAATACACCAATACGGTCGAGGCCCTCATCGATCTGCAAGAGCAAATGATTCAGAACGCCGAGGCCGACATCCGGATCGGCGAACAGAAGGTCAGCCAGGTCAAGAACGAGCGGGAAATTGCGCGGGTGGAGAAGGAGTTCGAGGAGTTTCAATACAATCAGTTTCAGGAGGCGCAGCGGAAGGGGCTGATTACCGGGCTTCAGAAACTGGAGGCCGAGCGGAAATATCGAGCCGCTTTGCAAAAGCTCCAAAAGGCGGAGATCGAGGTCGCGCAAGCCGAGCTGGATGTCGCGATCAAGCGGACCAAGCTCAAGGAGATCAAAGCCAAGACCGAGGCCGATATCGCCAAGATGAAGGCCGATGTCCAGTCCGCCAATCAAAAGGTCGCCGAGTACGAGAAGGAAAAGCTGGAGCTCGAGTCGAAGATCCGGGGTCAGGCGACCCAGCAAGTCCGCGCTCCGCGGGATGGCGTGATCAAGCGTCTTCTGGTCAACGAAGGGGTTCAACAGCTCAAGGATACGGACCCGATCGCCATTCTGACCCCGCAATCGCCCAATCTGGCCGTGGAGTTGTACCTCGACGGGAACGATACGCCGTTGGTGCATGTCGGCGACCCGGTCCGCCTCCAGTTTGAAGGCTGGCCGGCCGTGCAATTCCCCGGATGGCCGAGCGTCGCCGTGGGCACCTTCGCCGGCAAAGTCTACCTGATCGATCCAGCCGTAACCGGCACGGGGAAATTCCGGATCCTGATCGTCCCGACGGAAGAAGAGCCGTGGCCTTCGAACCGATACCTTCGTCAGGGCGTCCAGGCTCGCGGCTGGGTCCTGCTCCGCGAAGTTCCGCTCGGCTATGAGCTCTGGCGTCGTCTGAACGCATTCCCGCCGATCGTGGCGCCAGAGGAGCCGTCCGTCGTCAAAGGTTGGAAGGCCCAGGCCGAGGTTCCGGAGTCGGCCAAGGACAAGGAGGAGAAGGTCAAGGCCAAGCGGCCCAAGTGAGCCGATCTCCAATCAAGTTGGGAACGGAGGGCAGGCCCGGGCACGACGGGAGGTCGTGCGGCCGCGTTCTGCCCCGATCGGCTCGGATACCTCAGGAGGAGGGGAGTGCCCGATGCGCCTCAGGATGAGGGTCGCACGAGCCGTTGTGGCGATCGCGCTGGGGGGTGGAGCGGCAGCGGCTCAGGATTTCTCGATCACTCCGCCGGTCAACCCGATGACCGAACTGCCGTTCGCGGTTCCTCCGGACCAGTTGAGCGGACCGCCGCGGGCCATGGGCGAGTTGCCCCGGGGCTTCAGCCAGCCGCCTTCGACCCTGATCGGAAGCCAGCCCGGCACACCGCCACGCGCGATGGGCGAGGCGCCCCCGATCTCGCCGTTCTATCCGCTCTTCCCCTCATTCACGACCGGTGCCCAAATGGGTGGGACCTCGATCCTGTCCCCCTGGGCGGCGTTCGGTGGTTCACCGGCCCGATCGACGGCGTTGCCGTTGTTCCTCGGCGGCCTGGGAGGAGAGGGCGTGGGGGCAGTGCCGCCCGAAGAGCTTCCCCAAGGCATGTTCCGCCCAGTTCCGCCGGAACTCCGCGCGATCACCGGCCCGCCCCTGCTCTTGGACGAAGTCTTGATCACTGCTGAGAGAACTTATCCGCTCTTTCTGGCGGTCTTGCAGGATCGAGCCGGCGCTGACGCCGATATCCTCTCGGCCCTGGGGTCGTTCGACCTCAACCTGAACGCCGACAGCCGAAACTATCCCCTCGGGTTCTACAACCGCACGCTCCAGGACGTCTTCCTCGAACTCCCCTTGTTCGATCTGGGCGGGGAACTGTTTGGAGGCTACCGGCTAGCGACCGGCAAATGGCCCTCTTACTACAACTACCTGAACACACGGGGCAGCGGTGCGTTCGTCGCCGGCTTTAAAGTTCCCCTGCTCAAGAACCGCGACATCGACGCGCGGCGCGCCAAACTCTTCCAGAGCGAGATCGAGCGGCGCAAAGTCGAGCCGACCATCCTCAAGGAACGCATCAAACTCCGCAAAGATGCCGCCAAGACCTACTGGTACTGGGTCGGTTCCGGCCAGTCTTACCTCGTCGCCAATCGCCTGGCCCGGCTCGCCGAAGTCCGCTACGAAGGGCTGCGGGAATTGGTCGAGCGCAACCTGGTCAGCCCCATCGACCTGGAGACGTTCCGTCTCTCGGTGGTGACCCGTCAGGCCCAACTCGTCGATGCACGGCGGCGGCTGCAAGCCGCGGCGATCGAACTCTCGTTATTCCTGAGAGACCCGGCTGGCCTGCCGCTGATCGCCGAGGAATCGCGGCTGCCGTTGACCTTTCCTGCGGTCGTACCGCCCGACGCGGCGCGGCTGGAAGAGGATGTGCAAGTGGCCTTGCGGCTCAGGCCGGAGATCTTCGCGCTGCGGCTGGCCGCACGCAAGATGCAGATCGAGCGGCAGTATGCCCAAAACCAGATGCTGCCCTCGCTGACAGCCTACGTTTACACCGAACAGAATGTGGGCGCGTCGAGGATTGAAATGTTGCAAGGCGATTTCCGGCCGTTCATCCTCGAAAGCTCCTTGCTGTTCGACGTGCCGATCCAGCGGCGGTTTGCACGCGGGCGGATCCAGGCGGCCGACGCGCGACTCCGCCAGATCGCTCTGGAGACGCGGTTCGCGGCCGATCGGATCCGCGCCGACGTGCAGGAGGCGCTGACCGCCGTCGATGCCGCCTACAGCCAGCTCGTCCTGTTTCGTGAGTTCGAGCAGCGAACGGCCAAGCTCGAGCGGGCCGAGTACGAGCGATTGCAGCTCAATCAGAGCAACGTGCTCAACGTGGTGATCCGCGAGCAGGCAACCTTGGACGCCGTCATCAAGCGGATCGAGAGTGAGGCGAAGTATCTGGCGGCGATCGCCGAATATCGGGCCGCGATCGGCCTAGACGCCGTCCCGTCGGATCTTGCAGCACTCGCGACCGGCCCCAACGCACCCGCCGAACCTCCGCCCGTCCCCGGTGCCCGGCCCGTCGACCCCAACCGCCTCGAAGGTCTAGACCGGATCGAGGAAGCCCCGCCGCCCAGCATTCCGGATGAAGGCGGATTGCCGCTGCCGCTGCCAAACACGGGACCGTTCACTCCCCGCAACGAGACCCCCGAACCCGAGCGGCCGCCCGCGGCTCCGGACGGCGGGCCGAACCCTCTCCCGGAGATCAACAACCTCGGCCCAGGTCCGGGAGGCGTACCACGGTCAGGGCCCGTTCCCGGTCGTTAGCCGCCGAGCGACTCCAGACCGAGGATCGTTCCGACCACCGCGGAGCGGATCCTCAGATCACGTCCCTCAGACTCGCGCCGCCTGACCCGCCGACGCCTCGCGGTAGACCCGCGAAGCCGCATCCAGCGCAGCGCCCGGTTGGACGGGCAGCCCGGCATCACGCAGGCAGGTCTCCAAGGCGGAGAGAACGAGGGTGACGTTGGCCGGTCGGCACGAGTAGCCCATCAGACCGATGCGCCAGGCCTTACCGGCCAGCGGGCCGAGGCCACCGCCAATCTCGATGCCCCACTGCTGGAGCAGCCGCCGGCGGACAGCCCCATCATCGACGCCCGGCGGAATCGCCACGCAGTTGAGCTGCGGCAGCCGATACCCCTCGGCGGGAATGTACTCGATCCCCAGAGCGCTGAGCCCCGCCTTGAGCGCTTCGTGGTTCAGCCGGTGGCGCGCAAACCGGGCTTCAAGACCCTCTTCGAGCACCAAAGCCAGCGCTTCACGCAGCGCATAGTTCATGTTGATCGGCGCCGTGTGGTGGTAAAACCGTGCTCCGCCGTCCGACGCACCCCAATACTTCATGATCATCGTCAGGTCGAGATACCAGCTCTGAATCTTGGTCTTGCGCCGCTGGATGACCTCGACGGCCCGGGGGCCGAACGTGACCGGCGCCAGGCCCGGCGGACAGCTCAGGCATTTCTGAGTACCAGAATAGACCGCGTCGATCTCCCAGGCGTCCACCTCGACGGGAATGCCGCCCAGACTGGTGACCGTATCCAGCGCCAGCAGTACGCCATGCTCATGACAGATCCGGGCGATCGTCTCGACCGGCTGGCAGACCCCGGTCGAGGTTTCCGCATGGACCAGACCCACCAGCTTGGGGCGAACGCGGCGAACCGCGGACTCAAACTCCTCCGGTGCAAACGCCTCTCCAAACGGCCGCTCCACCACCGTCACCTCGGCGCCGGCGCGTTGGGCAACGTCCACCATCCGTCCGCCAAAGACGCCGTTGACCCCAACAACCATCCGGTCGCCCGGTTCAATCAGATTGACGATCACCGTCTCCATGCCAGCCGAACCGGTTCCCGAAACGGCCAGGGTCAGCGGGTTCTGGGTGCGGAAAACCTGGCGCAGCATCGCCTGAGTCTGGTCCATCAGGGCGATGAACTCGGGATCCAGATGGCCAAGTAGCGGCAAACCCAATGCCGCCAGAACGCGAGGATGGACCTCGCTGGGTCCAGGTCCGAGAAGGGTCCGGGGCGAAGGAGCCCAGGCCGAAAGACGCTCGGATACAGTCTCGTGGGCCACCTCTGTAAGCTCCCAGGACACGCTTAGGCTCGGCCGTCGACACCTCGGAGCTTATCCCAGCCCCCGGAGTCGGGTCAAACCCGCGACGTATCGCCTCGACCGCCCACGCCTCCCGTTCCTCGGACGAGCGAGCGACCCTGTGCAAGCGACCCGCGGATTCCTAGACTAACCTCAACGCGGCTTCTCCGCGCTCCTTGGCAAATCCCCCGAGACCGACCCGCATGGCCTACATCCTAAACACCGACGACGACGTCCGCGCAATGCTCGAGACGATCGGCGTGGAGTCCATCGACGAGCTGTTCGCAACGATCCCGGACACGCTTCGACTCAAACGCCCGCTTCGGCTCCCCCCGGCCTTGCCCGAGCACGCCCTGACCAACCACCTGAACGCTCTGGCCGCGCGGAATCAGGCCACCGACACCCGGCCCTGTTTCTTGGGAGGGGGAGCCTACGACCATTTCATCCCCGCCGTCGTCGACCAGTTGGCCCAACGCGGAGAATTTTACACCGCCTATACCCCTTACCAGGCCGAGGCCAGCCAGGGAACGCTCCAAGCCATCTTCGAATATCAAACGCTGATCTGCCAGCTCACCGGCATGGACGTCGCCAACGCGAGCCTCTACGACGGCGGGTCGGCGGTCGCGGAGGCCGCCTTGATGGCCTTGGCGTCGTCCGACCGGGGACAGCGGATCGTCGTAGCTGGTACGGTCCATCCCGAACATCGCCAGGTCCTGGCCACCTACACCGCCAACCTGGGTGTCGAAATCGTCGAAGTCGGTATGGATTCGACAGGAAGAATTTCTCCGGACCGACTGGCCGAGAGCCTGCGTCAACCCACCGCGGCCGTGATCCTCCAGCAGCCCAACGTCTGGGGGGTGCTTGAGGAGATCGAGACCCTGGTCAACGTGGCACGCCAGGCCGGCGCTCTGGCCATCGTCAGCGTGGACCCGATCAGCCTGGGCCTGCTCAAGCGGCCGGGCGACTATGGCGCCGACATTGTCGTCGCCGAGGGACAGTCCTTGGGCAACCCGCTCGCCTTCGGCGGCCCGTATCTCGGAATCCTAGCGTGCCGGGAGGCGTTCGTCCGCAAGCTCCCCGGCCGGCTCGTCGGCCAGACGACCGATCGCCGCGGCCGGCGCTGCTGGGTCCTGACCCTGCAAACCCGCGAGCAGCACATCCGCCGCTCCAAGGCCACCTCGAACATCTGCACCAATCAGGGATTGCTCGCCCTCAGAGCCAGCATCTACCTGGCGACCGTCGGCCCCGTCGGCCTGCGCCAGGCGGCTGAGCTCTCGACCCGCAAAGCCCACGAGACGGCCGAGCTCCTGACCAGAATCCCGGGTGTCCGGCTCCGGTTCACGGCTCCGTTCTTCAAGGAATTCGTCATCCAGGTGCCCGCCGAACCCCGCCAGCTCCTGGCCTCGGTCCGCGACCGCGGCTTCCACGGCGGAATCGCCCTCAAGGGCTGGGCAGCCGATCTCGACGACGCCATCCTGATCGCCGTCACCGAAAAGCGAACCCGCCACGAAATCGAGGGACTGGTCGAGGCCTACCGGTCCGCCCTGGTTACCGGCACACCCCCGTCCTGAACCGCAACCGGGCAACCCCCGGAGCAGCTTCAGCGAACTTCGACCCGCTCCGAACGCAATCGACCTCCCCTCATTCCGCTCAACACCTGGCTTCAGTCACAGGCACGCCATGTTCAAGCTCGACCCACCCCCACTCCTGTTTGAAACCAGCCGTCCCGGCCGCCGAACGGCCATCTTCGAACAGGCTGCCGACCTACCGCCGCGACCGCTCGAATCGCTCATCCCGGCCCACCTGCTGGCCGATTCCCCGCCCCCGCTGCCCGAGCTGGGGGAACTGGACGTCGTCCGGCATTACACGAGCCTTTCGACCCTCAACATGGCCATCGACGCCAACTTCTACCCCCTCGGCTCCTGCACGATGAAGTACAACCCCAAGCGCAACGAGCGGCTGGCGTCGCTGCCAGGCTTACTCGCTCTGCATCCCTATCAGGACGAAGACTCCATTCAGGGAATGCTTGCGCTCTTGTACGAGTTGCAGACCGATCTGGCCGAGATTGCGGGACTGGACGCGGTCAGTCTGCAACCGGCGGCCGGTGCCCAAGGCGAGCTGACCGCGTTGCTGATGGCCGCCGCCTATTTCCGGGATCGGGGCGAACGCCGTACCCAGGTCCTGATCCCCGACAGCGCTCACGGAACCAATCCCGCATCGGCTCATCTGGCTGGGTTCGAGGCGGTCGAGATCAAGAGCAACGCCGCGGGCCTGGTCGATCTGGACGACCTGAACGCCAGGCTCAACGAGCAGACCGCCGTGTTCATGATGACCAACCCCAACACGCTGGGGCTGTTCGATCCGCAGATCGCCACCATCTCTGAACTGGTCCGGTCCCGGGGCGCCTTGCTTTACCTCGACGGGGCCAACATGAATGCCATTCTGGGTGTGGTGCGCCCCGGCGACATGGGCGTCGACCTGATGCACTATAACCCGCACAAGACCTTCTCCGGCCCGCACGGTGGAGGCGGGCCGGGCGCTGGACCGATCGCAGTCCGTGCTTCGCTGGCCCCGTTTCTGCCAGCGCCGATTGTGATTCGCCGTGAGGACGGCCGCTACGCCCTGGATCATGATCGGCCCAAGTCGATCGGGCGGGTTCGGGCCTGCTTCGGAAACGTCGGCGTCCTGGTCCGAGCCTATTGCTACATCCGAACCCTGGGCCCGGACGGACTCCGCGACGTGGCCCGCCACGCCGTGCTCAACGCCAATTACCTGCGGGCGCGGCTACGCGGGATCTATCCGGTCCCCCACGACGCCACGCCCTGCATGCACGAGTTTGTCGCCTCCGCGCGCCAACTCGCGCGGGAGAAGGGGATTCGGGCCACCGACATCGCCAAACGGCTGCTCGATCACAACCTGCACGCTCCGACGGTCTACTTCCCGCTGATCGTTCCCGAGGCGCTGATGATCGAGCCGACCGAGTCCGAAAGTCGCGCCACATTGGACCGGTTCGCCGAAGCGCTGCGGGCGATCGCCACCGAGGATCCGGCAGTCCTCCACGAAGCGCCGCATACAACCCCCATTAGCCGCCCGGACGAGGTGGCTGCCGCACGCACGCCGATCCTCCGCTGGCGCGCCGACGCGGAGGATCCGGCGGCGGCCGGCCGCTCCCCCGATCCCGCCTCCGGCCCACGCAGCCGCCTCGCCTCGGGCACCAGTCCGACCTCGGTTCCCGTCGGTTGATCGTACAGCGTGAGCCGCCGCGGCGATGTTCCCCATCCGTATCCTGGAGCCTCAGAGCGCCGACGGCCCCTGGAATATGGGACTGGATCTCGCCCTGCTCGACGCTGTCGACGCCGACCCCTCATTTGTGGTCCTGCGCTTCTACCAGTGGGCAGAGCCAACGCTCAGCCTCGGTTACTTCCAACGCTACGCCGAAGCGGCCCAGGATCCACGTTGGAACCACGTTCCCCTGATCCGACGCCCTACCGGAGGCGGAGCCATCTGGCACGACGGCGACCTGACCTATGCGGTAATCGTGCCCCGCTCGCATCCGGCAACTGCCCATCCGCGGCAACTCTACCGATCGGTCCACACTGTCTGGGAGGCCGAGCTGCGCCGGTGGGGCGTGCCTGTCCGACGCCGGGGAGACGCCCCCCCTCACACCCCCCAGCCCCCATCCAAACCCTTCCTCTGCTTCCTGGATCACGACCCCGACGACCTGGTCTGCGGCGGCCACAAAATCGTCGGCAGCGCACAGCGGCGACGCCCCCGCGCCGTCCTCCAGCACGGATCGATTCTGGTACGCACCTCCGAGCGGACGCCCGAACTGATCGGGCTAGACCGCCTCCACGGCTCCATTGAGCCCACAGCCCTGGCCCGCGGAATGGCCGAGCGGCTGATCACAGCTTGGGGCCTGAACGACCGCCTGACCACCACCACCAACCCCTCCTTCAACTTGACCCCCCAGGAGCAACTGGGAGCCAGACGGTACGCCCGGGAAACCTTCTCGATGCCTGCATGGACTCACCGGCGATAAGGACCTCGCCCCACGGCTACAGTCCGACGGCTACGTCGGTCGATCCTTAGGGATAAGGCGCACCGCCATCCAGGTCTGAAAGCACCAGGCCGTGCGGCAGGGCCCAAAAAAATGCGGTCTCGGTTCTTTACCAGAACCGGGACGTTGGTTCAGAATAACTTCATAGGCTGACGGTGATCGTGATCGACGGTCGCTGGCGTGCCGCCCGTCTCAGGCAGTCTCCAGAAGATGTGATTCCGGGCATCATCACGTGAGCAATTCGCTGGTTGCCAGGTCGCGGCCGGCTGGCTCGGGGTGGGCGATATGCTGAAGTTGCTCCTGATCGTGGTTCAAGGGAAACCGGAGGGCAAGACCATCCCCGTTGTGGGTCCGACCTTCCGGATCGGTCGCGCCCTGGACTGCCACCTCCGCCCCAATAGCGAAGAGGTGAGCCGCAACCATGCCGAGATCGTCTTGACCAAGACCGAGGCGATCGTGCGCGACTTGGGAAGCCGCAATGGCACGCGGGTCAATGGCAAGCTGCTGACCGGTCCTCATAAACTCAAAAGCGGCGAATTGCTTCAGATTGGCCCGTTGACCTTCGCCATTGCGATTCAGGGTGTTCCGGCCGAGGTCGAAGAGGCGCGGCCGACACCGGAAGCCGTCGGGGCCGGTGTGCGTCCCGGAGCTTCTCTGGACGATGTTCCCCCCGAAAAGATCGAAGCCTGGCTGGTGGCCGATCACTCCAAGCCGACCCCGGAGCGGCCGTCGGGCGTCTACGACGGCGACACCCTGACGCTGGAATCCTACAAGGAAGTCGTGACCCGGGCCCGCCAGTCAGGATCGTCAGGCTCGGTGCCAGCCATGCCCGCAGCCTCCGCCCCGTCATCGCCTGAGGCGGCCGCGTCCTCCCCGGCGGAATCGAAGGCGGCTTCGGATCCGGGAGCGGGGGTCGATCCGGAAGAAGCCTCCCCGTTCGACGCGATTCTGGAGAGCATCGAGCGACTTCCCGAGGGCCAAGGCGACGAGGCCTCGACCGCCGCGGCGACGGCCGACGATGAGTCCGCCGAGGAGAGCACCGAAGAGGAGCAGGAACCCGATCCCGACGAGGCGTTCATGGACGAGTCGAACCCGTTCTATGCCGCCAAGAAGGCGGCCGCGAAAGCCGGGTCCTCGGCGTCGGACAAGCCGGCCAAGCCCGTCTATCAGGACTCGAGCCAGGCCGCCAGCGAAATCCTCAAAAAGATGCTCGAACGGCGCCGAGCTCCACGTTGATCCGGCGTAATTCCGGTGGACGCCGACCCGTGTGAGGCTCGACCCGAAGTCCGCCTCGATCGGCTTTTGTCCCGGCTCGAGGAAGAGGTTTTCGGTCAGCGGCCGCTGCTCGTGCGGCTGATTGTCTGCTTGCTAGCCGGTGGGCACGTTCTGATTGAGGGCGTGCCGGGTCTGGCGAAGACCCGGGCCGTGCGGGCGTTGGCCGCTGCGTTGGGTTTGTCGTTCCGGCGAATTCAGTTTACGCCAGACCTGCTCCCGGCTGACCTGACCGGCTCGCAGGTCTACCGGCCCGAGCAGGGTACGTTCGAGCCCCGCCCGGGACCGATTGTGACGTCCGTCCTGCTGGCCGACGAGATCAACCGCGCACCGGCCAAGGTGCAGAGTGCCTTGCTCGAGGCAATGCAAGAGCATCAAGTGACTATCGGCGAAACAACGCTTCGACTACCCGAACCATTCTTCGTGCTGGCCACCCAGAACCCCATCGAACAGGAAGGGACCTACCCGCTGCCGGAGGCTCAGCTCGATCGGTTCTTGATGAAGCTGCTGGTGCGCTACCCGTCCCGCGAGGCCGAGCTGGCCATGCTGGACCTGCCGATCGAACCGGCCACCGCCCCGCGCCCCGGACCCCTGGCCGGGCCAGCCGAGGTTCTGGCCTGGCGTCAGCAAGCCGCGTCGATCCACACCGCGCCCGCCTTGCGCGCATATGTCGTCGACCTCGTGCGCGCAACCCGCGATCCCAAGGCCGCCGGATTGCCCGAGTTGGCCCAGTGGATCGAGCTTGGAGCCAGTCCCCGCGGGTCGCAAGCCTTGCTGGCCTGCGCTCGGGCTTACGCACGGATCGAGGGGCGCACCTACGCGACCCCCGACGACGTCAAATCCATCGCCCCGGACGTCCTGCGGCACCGACTGATCCTGACCTACGAGGCCGAAGCACACGATCTGACGCCCGACGACCTGATCGGCCAGATTCTGGATCGTGTCCCGGTGCCCTGATCTTAGGACGCCGGCTCGGAGGGCCCCGCCTCCGTCGACGGAGCCAGCACCCAGAGCAGACAACCGCTCAGAAAGATCCCCAGGCTGACGACCTGCGAAATCGTCAGTCCGAGCCAGACAGCCGGCTCGTCGTTCCGCAGGTACTCGATCAAGCTGCGCGAAATCGGGTAGAGCAACAAGAACAAAGCCAGAACCCGACCATCACGTCCTCGGACCGGAAAAAAGGCGTTCAAGACCAGGCAGAGGATCAAGCCATCAATGGCCGAGTAGAGCTGCGTCGGGTGGACCGGCGCCGAACGGGGCAGACCGGCAAACGCACCGGAGCGGGCCGCTTCAAGCTGCGTTTCGGTCAATCCCGGAATGAGTGGCTGACCCGGATTCTCAACCGACTCCAGCGCCTGATTCCACCACACGGCCGATCCTGCGGGAAAGCGCACCGCCCAGGGCAGGGAACAGGTATCGCCATAGCAACACCCATTCAGAAAGCACCCAATGCGGCCGATCGCCAGACCCAGCGCCAGCGACGGCGCGATCACATCCCCAAGCCGCAAAATCGGAAGACGGCGATAAACGGCATAAGCCAGGCAGGCCAACGCGCCCCCGAAAAGCCCTCCGTAGAACACGATCCCGCCTTCCCAGATCTTGAACACGTCCGGCCAAGACCGAATGCTTCCTTTGCCCCAGTACTCGACGACGTAGAAGGCACGGGCGCCGACCAGGCCGCCGAGAACGGCCCACAACGCCAGGTCGAGGATCGCCTCGGGGTCGAGCTGCTGGCGGCGGGCGCGCCAAACCGCCATGCTGATCGCCGCGGCGAAGGCCAGACAAAGCATCACGCCGAACGAATGGATCCGGAGCGGCGTATTGGGCACCTGAAATAAGACCGGGTGCATGAGGGCCTCAGTCGGGAGCCGCGATCGGCGAGTAATCGAGCCGCTCGACGATCCGATTGTGGGTATCGAGGGCAACCACGCGGGCCTGATGGCCTTCCACTTCGGCCGGTTCGAGCCAGGCGAAGGCCATGACGATGATTCGGTCGCCCACGGCGCCCAGCCGGGCCATCGCGCCGTTCAGCTCAACCTGGCCCGACCCTCGTACCCCAGGCAGAATGTACGTCTCGGCACGATGACCCGTGGCAATGTTGGAAACGACGATCGCCTCATACGGCAGCAGCCCAACGGCGTCCATCAGGTCAGGATCGACCGTCAAACTGCCGTGATAGTGAAGGTCGCTGCCGGTGATCGTCGCCAGGTGGAGTTTGCTGCGGAGGAGCTTGAGCTGCATGCCCGATGGGCCTCGGTGATCGGCGTCGAGGAATCCGGTTCGAGTCAGTCGGAGCCGGTGGGCAAGGGCAGGGGGGCGTTGTCGATCAGGCGGGTCGACCCGATCCGAGCCGCGACCAGCGCACGCGCCGGACGCCCGCGATCCAGATGCTCGACCGGGCTGAGCGTCTCGGCATCCACGATCGCCGCGTAGTCCAATTCCAGGCCGGGAACGGATTCTAGCGATTCGAGCATCGTCTGTCGAACCCGGGTCGCACTGGTCTGGCCAGCTCGAACGGAGCGGATCGCCGCCTCCAAGGCCCGCCACAGCGCACGGGCGTCAACCCGCTGCGACGGCGAAAGGTACCGATTCCGGCTGCTCAAGGCCAGGCCGTCGGGTTCGCGGACCGTCGCCACCGCGGCAATCTCGACCGCAAGATCCAGATCGGCCACCATCCGCCGAACGATCTGAAGCTGCTGGTAGTCTTTCTCGCCAAAAACGGCGACGTCCGGGCTGACGATGTGGAGCAGCTTGAGCACAATCGTGGCGACCCCCCGGAAGTGCCCCGGTCGGATCGGCCCCTCGAGACATTCGGAAAGCCCGAGCACGTCGACCGCGGTGCTCAGGCCCCCGCGCGGATAGAGTTCGGCAACCGTTGGGGCGAAGACACCTGCCGCACCGGCGGACTCGGCAAGCTCGCAATCAGCCTCGAGGCTGCGGGGATAGCGGTCGAAGTCTTCGTTCGGACCAAACTGGGTCGGATTGACAAAAACCGAGACAACAACGAAGCCCGTGCGCTGAGCGGCCTCGCGGATCAGGGCGGCGTGACCCTCATGGAGCGCGCCCATCGTGGGAACCAGCCCGACGGAGAGCCGGCTCGCACGCGCCGCGGCAACCGCAGCGCGGGTCTGTTCGATCGTATTCCAGACCTCCAGGCTCATCGCCGGGCTTCCCCGCTTCCTCAGGACGATTCAGGCTCGTGGTCACAACCTCCCCCCTATAATACGGTGTCCGGGTCGCTTTCTTCCGCTCCGGATCGATCCTCCTGTCGGACCTTGCGGCGAGACGGCCGGATGATGCCATGCCCAACGAGCGTGCGACGGTGCCGACGCCGATTCATCTCCGCCTGGCCCGGCTGCTAGATCGGACCAGCCAGGCGTTGGTGATCCTCGGCCTCGACCGCCGGATCACCCACGCCAACCGGGCCTTCGAGCAGTTACTCGGCTACGACGAAGGCGCGCTGGTCGGCGTCGAGATCGACGCCATCACCCCCGAGGAGTCGCGGGCCATCACGGCCCAAGCCCTGGATCGGCTTCAGAGCGGATCGGATCCCCAGCGCTACGAGAAGGAATACTGGCATCGCGACGGCCATCGCGTGCCGGTCGTCGTCTCCACCGACTACGACCGCGAGCCAGACGGTCAGATCCGGGGCTACTATGCCTTTGTGACCGATGTCGGCCCGCTCAAGGCAGCCCAGGAAGCGGCTCGCCGCAGCGAATCGCGGTTGAGACGGCTGGCCGAGTCGCTGCTCGATGCCATCGTCGTCACTGACGCCGAGGCTCGCATCACCCTGCTCAACCCCGCCACCGAGCGCATCTTCGGCAGGGCCGCCCGCGAGGCCATTGGCCAGCCGCTCGATCTCCTGCTCGAGTCCGACGGGATTCCCCGCGGCCTTCGCCAACGGGACCCCCGGATCATCGGCCAGACGACCGAAACCCGAGGTCGCCACCAAGACGGTCGAGCGATCCCTCTCGAGGTTTCAGTCGGCGCCGTGGAACTGAGCGGGGCCACCGAATTCGTCGCCTCGATGCGCGACCTGACCGAACGGAACCGGCTCCGCGCCCTCATTCTCCGCTCTGAAAAGCTGGCCTCGATCGGCTTGCTCTCGGCCGGTCTGGCCCACGAGATCAACAACCCGCTGGCCTTCGTGGCCAACGACCTGGCGATGCTCGAACGCGACCTGAAGAGCCTGCACAGCCTGGTCGAAGCCTGGCAGGCCGCCGCACAAGCCAGCCATGACCCCGCGTGCCGGGAGCTTCGCGCTCAGGCCGAGGCCCTCGCCGAGGCAACCGATTGGCCCTACCTCCGCGACCATTTGCCCGACCTAGTGCGCCGCACCCGTCAGGGCGTGCGTCGCATCTCACAGATTGTGGCCAACCTGCGGAGCCTGTCACGCACCGGACCAGCCCAGCTCGAGCCGGCGGCCCTGTCAGATCTGGTCGAGTCGGCCCTCGACATGGTGCGGCCGCGGATGAGCCAGTCCGCAATCGAGCTGCACACGCATCTGCCCTCCCTGCCTAAGATTCCTGTGGTCCCGGCCCAGATCACCCAAGTCGTCCTCAACCTGCTGCTGAACGCCGTGCAAGCCATCGAGTCGCTCGGCCGGCCCGAGGGCAACCGGATCGACGTCCGCATCGAGGCCCACGCCGACCGCCAGGTGATCGAGATCTCCGACAACGGGATCGGGATCGAACCGGAGAACCTGCCGCGGCTCTTCGACCCGTTCTTCACCACCAAGCCGGTTGGAGAGGGAACCGGACTCGGCCTGGCCGTCGCCCACGGCGTCGTCACCGCCCACGGCGGCACGATCGAGGTCGAGAGCACGCCCGGCTCTGGCGCCCGGTTTCGGGTGGCATTGCCCGCCCTGCCCACAAATGGAGCGGGCCGCGATTGAGTTGGCCGCCACCAGAGCCGACAATAAGTTCCAGTGACGGGGTCTCCCTTCGACACCGGATAGGACTTTGCGCGGATGGCCACCGCCATGCCCGACCGCCCCTGTGTTCTCGTCGTCGACGACGAGCCGAGCGTCTGCCACTCCGTCCGCGACCTCTTGCGGCGGGAGTTCGAGGTCTTGACCGCAACCGACGCTGAACAGGGCTGTCGCCTGCTCGCCGAGCGCAAGGTCGATGTCCTGCTCACCGATCTGCGCATGCCGCGCGGAAATGGCCTGGAACTGCTCTCCGCGGCCCGGCGGACCAATCCCGAAGTCATCCGGCTCATGTTCAGCGGCTTTGCTGACCTAGACTCGATTGTGGCGGCGATCAATCAATGCCAGGTCTTCGAGTTTCTCCGCAAACCATGGCGACCCGAAGAACTGCTCGACGCAGTACGCCGCGCGGCCGCCGAGGGAGCCGCGCGCCAAGAGGCCCGGGCCCAGACCGAACGCTTACGCCGGGAACTGGAGGCACTCCGCGCTCGGGTCGATCAGTTGGAAGCTGAGGTGCGTCGGCTTCGGGCTTCCCCGCCCGACCCGGCCTGAGCGACGCAATCGGCCCACCTCTCCTCGAACCCGACGGACCGATGAGCCAAACCTCTCCCCCCTCTCCCCCCCAACGCCCCCGGATTCTCATCGTCGACGACGAGCCAGATGTCGTCGCCACGCTCGAATACCTCCTCCGCCGCCGCTATCGCGTCCTGACCGCCTCCAGCGCGAACGAAGCGCGGGACGTGCTCCAACGCGAAGACATCCAGGTAATTCTCTGCGACCAACGGATGCCCGGCATCACCGGAGACCGGCTGCTGGTCGAGGCCCGCGCCCTGCGACCCGAGGCGGTTCGCATCCTCCTGACCGGCTACGCCGATATCCAGGCCGTCCAGCGCGCCATCAACGACGCCGGCATCTTCCGCTACGTCCCCAAACCCTGGGATTCCGCCGAGCTGGAAGAGATCGTCGCCCAGGCCGTCGAACACCACAGCCTGATCCGGGAGCGGCGGATCCTGCTCGAACAGCTCCACGCAGCCAACGAAAAACTGCGGGCCGCCAACGCCGAACTGGCCGAAGCCGACGCCCTCAAAACGGCCTTCCTCGAGGTCGCCAGCCACGAACTAAACACCCCGATCACCATCATCCTGGGACTGGCCGACCTGCTGCTCCTTGAAAACCCCCACCGGCCCGACGCCGATCGCCAATCGATCGAACAAATCGCCGCCTCGGCTCGGCAGTTGTCCCGGCTCGTCGGAACCATGCTCAAGCTTTCTCACGCCAACGATTTCCGCAACCCCCTAAGATGCGAGCCCACCGACCTGGCCGGCTTGTGCGAATCCGTGGCCGACCAGCTTCAGCCGATCGTCGATCACCGCCGCCTCCGTCTCGAACGCTTCATCGACCACGAGTTGGGCGAGTTCTGGATCGACCCCGACAAGATTCGCGACGTTGTCGCCAACCTGCTCTCCAACGCGATCAAATTCACCCCCGACGGCGAGCAAATCCGCCTCGAGCTGGGCCGCGACCTCGACACCGACGGCGCTCGGCTGATCGTGGCCGATCACGGAATCGGACTCGATCCGCGATCTCTGGAAAACCTCTTCCAGCCGTTCTTCACCGAGTTCGACGCCTCGACTCATTCGTCAGGCGATTTCGGCTTCCGGAAACGCGGCTTGGGCCTCGGGCTAAGTCTGGTCCGACGGTTCGTAGAGCTGCACGCCGGATCGGTCGAGGCCGCCAGTTCTCCCGGCCAGGGCACAACGATCACCGTCCATCTGCCACGCGGACCGCGTCCGCTCGAACGCTCGCTGGTAGAATCAAGCCAGAGGGGCTAGTGCGAAACCCGGAACGCCAGTCCTGAGGCTCCGGATCCCCCTGCGTCGTCTGGGTACAAACCGGCTTCTGGCGAAACGCTGGCGCCGGCGGGAGTCTCTCTCAGAGATGCCGACCGCGTTGATCATCGACGACGAACCCCAGGCCGCACACTTGCTGGCTCGCGTCGTGGCCCTGCGCGGCTTCGCCACCCAGATTGCCCCCGACGCCGCCACGGCCGTTCGCCTGATCAGCCAACAGCCGCCCGATCTGGTCCTCCTCGATCTGATGCTGCCCGACGAATCCGGGGTTGAACTGTGTCGGAGGTTGAAGACCTCGCCCCAATGGCAACGGATTCCCGTGATCGTCGTCACGGCCCGTCACTTGGATCACTGCCGCGACGAGTGCCTCCGCGCCGGGGCCAGCCTGATCGTGACCAAGCCCTACACCCCAGACCAGATCTTTCGCGCTGTCGAGCAGGCCGGCCATCCGCCCACCGGCGTCTAGGCCGGGGCAATCGCTCCCCGAGGGACGCCCGCCCGCCCCGGACACCGGCCACGCGACCGGCCGGTGCCAAGCGCCCGACTCCGCTTCGGCGAGCGAATAGACCACCTGAATCGCGCCCTGAAGGGCCAGCACCTGCACCCCCTGCAACAGAATCAGCCCGCCCAGGGAGATCGCCCCCGCCCCAGTCCATGCCAGCCCTGCAGCCGCAGCCAGCAACAGACCCGGGAAAAACGGGATCCAGAGCCGCGCCACCTCGCTCAGACTCCGTCCGGAAAGCTGCAGAACCGCCAGCACCGCGACCGTCGCCAGCACCCCACGGCAAGGCGGACGACGCCACAGGCCCAGAACGATCCAGGGGCAGAGCGGCACCCCGATCCCGACCGCCACCTCGGCCGCGTTCGCGAACTGCCAGACACCCCACGACCGCGGATACTCGACATAAAACCGGGCATGGTTCCGCTGATTGGCCCACCAGATTGCCCAGGGACTGGCTCCGCTCACCACGCTGATCAGACCGGTCAAGACCAGGAACCCGAGTCCGGTCGCCAAGATCGCCCGGAGCCGTTCGCCCCAGGATCGGCCCGACTGCATCGCCAGCATCAGGCCGACCACCAAGCCAACCCCCAGAAAGACGAGGCTGAACTGCATTCCCAACGCCAGCACCGCTCCGGCCGCAAAACCACCCACGACCCGCCCGCGTGCCGCACAGACCAACGCGGCCGTAGCCGGCAGCACGAACGCCACGTCGCTCGTCGGCTGGAACAGCAAAACGGACGGCACAACCGGCCAGAGCGCAGCCGCCGTCCACGCTTCGCGCCGGGGACGGTCGAGCCGTCGCGCCAACGCATAAACAAGCGGCCCCGTCGCCGCCGCGGCCAACAAAACCAGCCAGCCGACACTGACCAGCGCCGCCTGGTCGGCCAGCGGAATCGGATCCCGCGCCCCGAGCGTGCGCAGCGCCGCCCGAACCTCCTCCGGCTGGATCTGAACCACCATCCGCGCGGCCGCCGGCCCAACCCGGTACGCCTCAAGCACCACCCGCCACAACACAAATAGCCCCGGCGGATGCGTCCCGATATGAAGCACATCACGCCCCGCCACCCAATCAGCATAGCGACGCACAAACCCCACCCAATCATCCATCTCCGCCGAGCGCGCGACCGTGTAGTATCCGCTCGAGCCAGGCGCATGCTGCGCGAAGACCCACTTGGCTAGCCCAAAACCGGCCGGCGCCGCCGATTGCAGCATCAGCCCAACCCCAACCGCCAGAGGAACCAGACCCGCGACCCACACCGCTCGGTGCCACGGCCGGCCTCGATCGACAACCCAAAAACCAGCCACCGAAAAACCGGCAAACCCGAGCAGCGCCGCCACCCCCAGCGCAACTGCCTCCGGCGTCACACCGATCCCCTTCGGCAGCCGGCTCCAGGTCCATTCACCGACCACCCCCAGCGGAAACCACTCTCCGTACAGACCCAGCAAAAAGACCGCCGTCAACGCCGCTGAGGCGATCAAGAGGACTGGACGTGCCCATCGCACCCGATTGATCATGCCTGGAGAAGTTAGCGGCCCGCCGTCGCTTCGGCGAGACCGGCGTCCCGACCAGTCCGCGATTGCCCACGACCGCTCGAGATGGTCTGATCGACACGCGGGCCAGCCAGCGCACCCGCAGACGCCTCCAAAGCCTCTCGGAACAAACGATCATGCACCCCGCCCCAACACCCTCTGCCTCCCCAGCGTCCAGCTTACCCTGGTATCGAGGGCTGTCGGGGTATCAATGGTTCGTCTTTGCCGTGGCCACCCTGGGCTGGCTATTCGACACCATGGATCAACAGCTCTTCAACCTGGCGCGGGTCTCGGCGGTCCGTACCTTGCTCGGAGTCACCCCCGCCGATACCTCTCGCGCCGGGCAGATCAGCGAAATCGCCGGCTATTCGACCACGATCTTCATGATCGGCTGGGCCTTGGGCGGGATTTTGTTCGGCGCGCTCGGCGACAAGCTGGGCCGGGCACGCACCATGCTCATGACCGTTCTGACCTATTCGGCGTTCACCGGCCTGAGCGGCCTGGCCGTCGGCGTCATCGACTTCTGCGTCTATCGCTTTCTGACCGGGCTGGGCGTGGGTGGGCAATTCGCCGTTGGCGTCGCCCTAGTCGCCGAGACAATGCCCGACCGCTCACGGCCCTATGCCTTGGGTATGCTCCAAGCGCTCTCGGCCGTCGGCAACATGCTCGCGGCCCTGACCAGCATGCTCCTGGGCCGGCTCGAGGAGAGCGGAGCCGTCGGTCAGGCCTGGCGGGCCATGTTTTTCATCGGACTGGCTCCGGCCGTGCTCGCCATCCCGATCATGACGCGGCTCCGCGAGCCGGAGAAATGGGTCGAGGCCGTCAAAGCGCGGCAGCCCACCACACGCCGCGGCTTCCTGGCCGACCTGTTCCACACCATCTTCGACCCCATCGCCGAGCTGTTCGCCGATCCCCGTTGGAGGCCCCATGCCCTGGTCGGACTGGTGTTGGCCCTGGCGGGAGTGGTCGGGCTGTGGGGAATCGGCTTCTTTAGCTTCGACCTGATCGACACTGTGATGCGCCCGCATTTCGAGCGGCAGGGCCTCTCGCCGCAAGAAGTCAACGGCCGCTTGACGTTCTGGAAAGGCATCACCTCGCTGGTACAAAACGCCGGAGCCTTCTTCGGGGTCTATTCGTTTGCGCTGGTGGCGCAGCGGACCGGACGCCGGCCCGCCTTTGCGATCGCCTTCGTCCTAGCCGCGGCGGCGACGTTCATCGTCTTCTGGCAGCTTCAGGCCTTCTGGCAGATCTTCGTCCTGATCCCGATCATGGGGTTTTGCCAGCTCGCGATCTTTGGCGGTTACGCCATCTATTTCCCCGAACTGTTCCCGACCCGGCTCCGAAGCACCGGTACCAGCGTCTGTTACAACGTGGGCCGTCTGATCGCCGCAGCCGGGCCGACGATGCTTGGCCTGCTGACCAGTCGGGTCTACGCCGCGGCTGGGCCAGAGCGGGCGATCCGTTACGCCGGGATGACCATGTGCGCCGTCTTCTTGGTCGGGCTGCTCGCCTTGCCTTTCGCCCCGGAGACCAAGGGAAAACCGCTACCCGAGTAGGCCCACGCAGATCCCCCGCCAACCCGAACCCCCGGCTTCACCCCCTCGCCGGGTCAATCTCTCACGCGATCGAACGCCCTACCCGACGCCTCGGACCAGATCGGCGCGGCGTCAGCCCTTACCCGGTCCGCTCCTCTCTTGACCCTTCAAAACCACCTGAACCCACCGCCCGCCTCTCAGGATCGCCAATGATCCCAGTCGGGGCCGACGCCTTCGGCAGTCCGTCCAACTCGGGGACCTGCGACCGGGCGTTCCCTCTCGGCGAAGCTACGGGCCTGTCCTCACCCGGTCGAAGTAATGTTGCACGTGCTTGCGCATGGACTGCGGAATGCGTTGATCGACCAGGGCCTCGGCTGCCTGGCTGGCGGCCGCTTCCACGGCTTCCTGGCTCTCGAGGATGCTCTGGCCGCGGACCTGGCGCGACGGGTCGGTAAATCCTGCGGAAAACGCCTTGCCCTTCGTCACTTGCTGTCTGACCTTGGTGTTGTAGGCGGACGTATCGTCGGGAGCCTCGGGGCGATCGCCCTGACCACGGCCGCGGCTCAGACCCACTCCCCGTCCGAATTGATTGCCTAGCCCCTGGCCGATGACCCCCTCCAGCGTCTGACCGATTTGATTCAGGCTGTCATCAGCCAGCGCTTGCTTGGCATCCTGAAGATCGGCCAGTGCACCGTCCAGGGCCTCGATCTCCTGGGCCGTGGCCGCCATCTCCTCAAGCTGCTCTTGGAGCGAGGAAAGCGTCTGAGCGGCCTGACGCATCTGACCGGCCGCAAGCTCTTGCTGGGCCTTCCCGAGCCGCCGAGCGAGATCCTGTAACGCTCGCAAATCCTCGGCCTGCTGATCGAGCCGCGCCTTCTGCTCCTGGTATTGCTGCTCGGTGATCAGGCCATTCTTGCGCGCGTCTTCCAACAGCTTGCGTTGCTGCTCCAGGTCGGCCATCCGCTCGATCTGTTTCCTGAGCGCGTCGAGCTGTCGCGCAAGCTCTTGCTGCTGGCTTGCGCTCATTTCGCCCGAGTTTAATTTCTCTCGCAGTGTCTGGAGTTGCTGCGCGGCCGCCGAATAATTTCCCCGAGCCAGCTCCCGACCAAATTGCCCGGCCGGACCGCCGGCCATCTCCTTGAGTTGCTCCAGTTGCCGGCTGAGCTGCTCCAGCCCCCCGACCTGCTGACGCCGGTCCTGGATCGTGCTGGCCAGTTGATTCAGCGCCACCAGGGCCTGCTGCTTGTCGGCTGGCGGCGATTGGGCCAGTCGGTCCAGCGCACGTTCCAGCTCGGCCAGCACCCGGCCCGTCTGCCCCTCGGGTTGGGCGAGCTGCTGCGTGCGCTTCTCGGCCACGGACTGCCCGACCTTGCGAATCACGCGTTCGGCTCGCTCGCGTTGCTCCGGCGAAAGCTCGGAGGCCGCAGCCTCAGCCGTTCGCCGGGCCAAGAGCCGCTCCGGAAGCAGACTCACGACCCCAAAGACCACAGCCGCTCCGATCGGCAGCCACAGGCGCGGCGGCCGCGCGAGCCGCAGCCGCTCCCGGACCTCGAGTTCCGCCACCCGCCGGGCCGCATCACGCACCACCGCGCGGCCCGCCGGGGTTTCGCATACCGCCGCCGGCAGGCCAACCACCGTACTCAGCCGCTCCTCAAGCCCGAACAGCCGATCCAGCGTCCGCGCGACCTCCAGCCGCGACGGACCCCGCCAGACAACCCATCCGACCGCGGCCAGCAACGAAACGACCACCGCCCCGGCGGCCACCATCCCGCCCCCAACTTCCGCCCAGACCCTGATACCCAACGTTCGCAACCCGACGACGGCCGCGGCCACCACCAACGCCACGCTCAGAGTCCAAACCCACGTGGCCAGGAATTGCTGCATCAACAGCCGACGCCGCGCTTGTCGGAGCCGACGCTCGATCTCTCCCATCGCGGCCCCCCCTCCCGGTTGCACGTTCAACTCTGACAAAAGTAATCCCTCCATCGTCCGCGTGGCAAGCGGGAGCGGGGTTGCCTAGCAACGTCCTGGGAGTGTGGTCGTCGGGTCGCCGCCCCGATTGTTCAGGAGCCGGTGGCGTCGTTGAGGGTCGTAGCTCTGGCCGACCAGCGGTCCGCGGTCCTGCTCACCAATTCCATCAGCTCGACCGGTACGGCCAGGACGACCGTATTCGAGGAGGTCGGACCGAGACCGTCGATCGTCTGGAGCGTCCGAAGCTGCATCGCGCCGGGGCTTTCGCGCATCGTCCGTGCGGCCTCGGCCAGATTGATGGCGGCGTCGCGGTCGCCTTCCGCCTTGGTGATATTGGCGCGCTTCTCTCGCTCGGCCGAGGCCTGCCGCGACATCATCTTTTTGAGTTCCTCGGGCATGTCGATGTCCTGAATCCGTAGCCCCGTGACTTCGAGACCCCATCCCTTCGTATCGTTTTCCACGTGCTGTTCGATCAGCTTGGCGATCTGCTCGCGTTCGGTCAGAAGCTGATCGAGGTTCATCTGGCCGATGACGTCGCGGAGCGAAGTCTGGGCGTAGTTTGAGATCACGTAACGGTAGTCCTGGACCGAAATGATCGCCTCGGCGGCGTTCTTGACCCGGAAGAACAGGACCCCGTCGATCGTCACGGGCACGTTGTCACGCGTGATCACCTGCTGTTTCGGCACGTTGACGGCCAGCACCCGGGTATCCACCATCCGCACCTGGTCGATGAACGGGATCACGACGAACAGACCCGGACCTCTCGTGTCCCGATACTTGCCCAGTCGGAAAACGACCCCGCGCTCCCACTGCGCCGCCAGGCGTATGGCCGTAGCTACGAGAATCGCGACGAGCGTTCCGACACCAAGAATCGCCGCAACCACGGCTTCGCCGGCGCCGCGAAGCCAGACCGCCAGCGCGACGGTCAGCGCCTCGATCAGGAAAAACGCCAGAAATGCAATCGGGTTGATCATGGCACTTGCTCCCATGCCGGATCGAATCCGGACCGCGGACTCGTCGTTCGCCCCCTACGTCGCTCGGCAGTCTCTCTCCATCGCCGCCCTGCTCGGGGGGTTGCGTCGCGGCAGGCCTCGACTTCGGTTCGAGTCCCTCGCGTCAGAGAGGATTCGTCCCACCGCCGCCGGGATTCAGCCAATTACCCGAAAACCGTCCGCGGCCACAGCCCGCGACCTCCGTACCCAGCCCAGAGCGGTTCGGCCGCGGCGGCGTGGCCGGATCCCACCGAGCCAGCGCTGCCCATCGCCACCGGCGATCGGAGGACGATCCGGGTCAGTTCCGGCGGACAGTTCCACCGGAGCGGATGCTTGGCGCCCAGCCCGCGCCCGACATGCATCAGCGTCCGCCCCCGTCGGAATTGCCCCTGGTCGAACCGCCGGGAATAACGGCTCGGTACCAGAATCGAACCCAGCACCGGCACCCGAATCTGTCCCCCATGGTTATGCCCGCAGAGCATCAGATCGACCGCGTTCCAGCGCGCAATCCGCGGGAATGGATCGGGCGAGTGACTGAGGACGATCCGCAATCCCGCCTTCGGCATGCCCTGGCGCGTCAAATCCGGCCCCCAGGGAGCCGACGTGCCGCCCACCGCAATCCGCCCGGCCGGAGTCTCGATCGTGTGCCAGAGACCGTCCACGTCCACATAACCGGCTGCCGCAATCCCCCGGCGGACCGCCGCTTCACCGTGGCGAAAGTCGTGGTTGCCCACAATCGCGTATTGCCCAAGCCGGCCCCGAAGCCGCCCCAACACCGGCGCAATCCAGCTCACCGCATCGTCGTGCTCGACGATATCGCCCGTCACCAGCACCAAGTCGGGTTCCAAGCCCGCCGCCAGGTCCATCACCTCTTCGAAAAATCGCCGGTCATAGCACGGCGCCAGATGCAAGTCCGTCAGGTGAATGATCGACAACCCATCCAAACCCCGCGGCAACCGCTCGACGACGACGCTCAGCTCGTCCAGCCGCGGCTCGAGCGACTGGTTTCCCGGCAACCGCAGAATACGACTGCCGGGACCATCTCCGATGTAACACGACCGCGGCTCCCCAGCCATCGGCAACGGGACCGAGACCCGCCGCAACCCAACCGGCGGACGCCGGCACAACCGCCATACCGTGACGATCGGCAACCCTACCCATCCAACCACCCCCGCCAGCGCCCCATAGGCCCCGAGCGGTCCGCCCCAGCCCTCGGGGCCAACCCCCAGCGCCCAGACGGCAATCCCCAGGCTCGCCAGGCCAACCAGTCCGAGCCCAGCCAGCGTCGCCGACTCGATCCAGTGGCTCCGCCACCCCAACGAATGCAACACATTGACCGCCAGAACCACGAGGCAAAGATGACCAACCCCAGCCCCGATCAACCAGATCCACGCAACCGGCGTAGCCATAAGCAGTAACGGCCTCGCCCCGGGGAGCGGCCCGGTCCGCCGCCCGCGTCGCGCCCTCCGTGGCCACGCAGGCGCAATAACCCTACGCGATCGAGGCCGGAGTGTCTTGGTCAGGTTGCCTCGGATCAACAGTCTCGACCCGCTCCGGCGCGGGCCGAGCCGCTGTCTCCGCCTCAGTCCGCGGACGCCGCAGCGTCTGCTCGACGGCCTCGATCAGCCGATCTGGACGAAACGGCTTGTAGAGAACCGTCTGTAGCCCTTCCTGACGCGCCTTGACGATCGAATGGGTCGGGTCGTACCCAAAGCCCGTCATCAGGATCACCGGCATCTCCGGCCGGATCTCCCGCAGCTTGTGGTAGATCTCGTACCCGTTCATATCCGGCAGACGGATATCGGTCAGGGCGATCGAATACGGAATCAGCCGCGCCCGCGCCAGCGCCTCGCTGGCCTCACGTGCCGTATCGACCTGCGCCCCTTGATCGCCCAGCACGCTGTGGGCCGCCTTGCGAATCGCTTCCTCGGCATCGACCACGAGCAGCCGAACCCCCGCTAGCGGCGCGGGCGGCTTGGCCTGCGTCGCTTCAGGCACCATCGACACCCCAACCTGTTGCACCAGATTGCGAATCTCCTGACCCCGGCTGATCAAATGCCGCAGCCGTGCCAAAATGTCCTCGTCGTGGCCCGCGTAGCGATCCAGGACAATCATCGCGTCGTTCAGAATGTCGTCGATCGGCAAAGCCAGGGCGCGGCTGATCGCCTCGACCGACGCGCTGGTCGCCACCGACTTTTCCGTCTGAAGCAATTCCAGGGTATTGAGCGCCAAGGCCACGCTTCGGCCATAGATCTCCAGAAACTGACGATCCCGCTCGTCAAAGGCGTTGGGAAGCTGATTCTCGACGTTGAGTGTCCCAATCACCGTTCCGTGAAACATCAGCGGCACCGTCAACGAGCTTCGCGCCTCCGGCGCCCCTTCCAGGTAGAGCGGATCAGACGAGGTGTCACGACACAAGTAGCTCTTGCCGGTCACGGCCACAAACCCGGTCACGCCGTTGCCTTCCCGGCGGGCGTAAAGCTCGCGGTTGGCCGCTAGCGGCGTCATCCCCTCGGAGACCAGTGGCACCAGCCGGCCCGTTGCCCGGTCGATCAGCCGGATCTCGATAAAATCCAGCCCAAGCAGATCCTTCATATGCCGGACAATATTCAGCTTGAGCAGATCGACCCGCTCCTCGACACTCAGTTCCAGAAGCTCGGCCGGGGTCAGGTCAGCCAGCTCTTCACCGGCTTTGTGGATCGCGTCGAGTTTCTGGCGTTGCAGCTCCTCGGCCGTCACATCGCGAGTCAGCGTAATCAGTTGGCAGATCTTGCCGCTCGAGTCCAGAACCGGCGTCACGGTCAGTTGGAGATACCGATTGGCCTCCACACGCAGCAACGCCGACGTGGATCGGCCCGTCCTGACCGCCGCTTCGAGCGGGTCCCCATCCGACTCCAGCAGCTCCGGATGCCCCAACGCCCGCATCAATCGCAGATCCACCGGATCCTGATCGCTGCCGGTCATGCGCCGGAATTCCGGATTACACCAGAGGATCCGCCCCTCCACGTCGACCACCGCGACGCCATCGGCGATCGCGTCCAGGATCTCATCCGATTGCAGCAGCAGGCCCGCGTTCCGCACCGCCGCCAGTTGGCTGTTCTCAACCAACACTCCGGCGAACGTTTGCTGACGCAACAGCGCGAGCGCGTGCGCCATCGTCGGGGCATGCACCAGCTCGTAGTGGTCGGCCAGCGGAGCCAGCAAGCTGGGGTCGGAGCGACCCTCGCGTCCGATTACCAGCAACCGCGGATGCTCGGGCATCTGGGCATCGGCTCCGGTCTCGCTCGCAACGCGCGTCGGCCTCTCGCCCAGAGTCGGTTCCTCGGACGCGCCCTCATCCCTCATAGCATATCCCTGGCCATGCCATTCTCAAAGCATAACCGCGGCGATCGAGAGCGGACAAGCTCCGTTCCGGAGGTCCGTCCCCTAGAGTGCCGCGTCCCGCAGCTCGTATCATTCCTCCGCGGGCGGTGAGGGCCAACCGCCGAGACCGCCTTCCGCTCGACCCAGCCCCCAAAGCCCCAACCCACCCAAAATCGCCATATCGTTGAACAACAGCGGAGCAAACACCGGCGCTCCATACAGAAACCGATCGCGCAGGCTCGCCGACGGAGCGTGGAGATTGGCCTGGGTATGCAGCCAGAACCCCAGCAGCCCAACCACCATCTGAACGACCAACGCACACCAGGCAAATCGCCGTGCGGCCCGTTCCGCCGGATCGATCAGCACGCCCAGCAGACCGCCGACCGCCAGCGCCGCCCCCACCACCCCAATCCACTCCGTCGGATACCAGAAGCCATTCTGCGCATGGTCGAGCAGACTCAGCAGAAAATTGCCCAGACAGCCGCCCAACGCCAGCACCAAGACCCACCGCGCCCATTCCGGATCTCGGGCGGGAATCGTGCGATTGAGGATCAGCAACAGACCCAGCCCGGTATAGGCCAGCGGCGCAACCACCGGCGCCGAGTAAACCAGACTCTTGAGCGTCCTCAGCTCAAAGAACTGACTACCGAGATGGAACAACAAACCCGCCACCCCGACCAGGATCGCACCCCAGCCGACTAACAAACCTGCCGAGCGGGCCATCCGCCGCCGCCGCGAGACCTCCGGGCCTGCCGAGACCGCCGGCCTGACTCCTCCGAGCACCATCGCCACCGCCAGCACGATCGATCCCACAACCGAAAACTGGATCGGCAGCCACTCCGCCGGGTGGGCGAACTCGTTGACCGCATGAGCCAGCAAGACGTCGACCGCCAGAAACGCCAGATTGGCCCACGCAAACAACTCGACCCAGGTCAGTGGATCCACCCAGGCCGAGTCCGTCCGCCTACGCGTCTGGGCCTCAGGCTCACGGTCCGGGCTCGCCGTCTCCGACTGAGACCGAGCCTCGGGAGTTGGCCGAGTCATCGGGCTGGCTCTCCGGCGTTGTGGCCTGCGATGTGCGGGTCCGACCCTGACGCAGTTCCTCCGCCATCCTCTGAATCTCAATCGTCTTCTTTAGCAATTCGTAAACGCCGTGCCACTGCACAAAGTCGGCACCACCCATAAACGCCCCGTGCTTGGCCGTCCGCCCGTAGTAGTGCCAGAGGTCGAAATACGCAAACTCGATCGGTTCATCAAACGGATCCCGCGTCAACAGTCCCTCGGACCGCAGCTCGGCCATCAGATCGCTCGCCGCCTGGACGGCGTTATTGGTCGAGACCAAGACCTCCTCTGCGTCCTTGTAAAACGCCTCGATCTTGGGACCGGTGTGGCAGTTCAAGCAGATCGCCTTCATGGCCAACTGCCCCTGTGTCGCCGTGGGACGCTTCTGGCTGGTTTCGGCGAACAGAAAATAGGAAAGCCGTTCCGTCGTGTCATGCGTTACCCCAGCGCCCTCTAGCCCGCTCATGTGGCAGGTGCTGCATGTAGGCACCGGCATGTCGGCCGTGGTGAGCTGCTTGGGTCGGGCCGCTAGATTCATCAGATGCCGCTGCGCCCCGAACAACACGCCATGCTTCGACTCGTGAAAAATCTCAAGCTGGGAATGGTCCGGACCCATGTGGCACTGCCCGCAGGTCTCGGGCAATCGGGCGAGTTCGACCGATGCCACATGCCGCGCATGGCACTTCGTGCACGTGCCGATCGTGCCATCCCGGTTCGGCTTGCCGATGTCGTGGCACGACGTGCAACCCCGTTGAGCCGCCTCGGCCGATCCGAACTCAACGCCCTGCACCTCGCCCAGAACGTTCGGCTTGCGCCGGACCGCCCCGGGATGAAACCGCTCGGCGTGGGCTACCTGTTGGGCCGTGAAGTCCTCGCGGCCGCGAACCGCCGCCCAGGCCGGCGCGGCGTGGCGGCTGCGCAAAAACTGGTCATACTCGGTCGCGTGGCAGGTCTTGCAATTGGCGGCGGTCACTTCCTTGGTGATCGTAAATCCACGGTGGTCGAGCGATTCCTGGCCGGCTTCGACCTTGTGGCAGTCGAGGCAATTGACTCCCTTCTGGGCATGCCGGCTCATCTCGTATTCATGAACGATCGCCGAGGTCTCACGGCGATGACACTCGGCACATTTGCCCTCGGCCTTCACCAACTGCACGTTGGCTCGATCCACCTCCACCCGCGGACGAGCCCGGTTGATCAGAAAGGCGGCAACCACGAGGGCCGTCGCCAACGTGACGCCCAGAAACACTCCGCGGAAGCCCATCGAACCCCTCGCCTGCTCGGCTCACCAATCCCGACGCAAAACGTCGGCGTACGCCCTCTGCCCATCGGCGTGAGATTCTCTTAATTCTCGGCCGATTTTAGGCGGCCGCTCGGGTCGGAATCCAGAGGCCGGATCGTCCCGAGGCGATCACGTGTTGACGCCTCCGACTCCCGCGTCCTAGCATCACCCCACCAGCAAGCGACCCACCATCCGCTTCGACTCCCGAGGTCTTCTCATGTCCGTCACCACACGGCTGACCGCCCGAGACGGCACCCTGCTTCTGATCGACATTCAGGAGCGGCTGCTCCCGCACATCGACGGACACGCCGAATTGGTCCAGAATGCTTGCTTGCTGCTCGACGCCGCCCAGGCTCTTGAACTTCCGGTTCTGGCGACCGAGCAATATCCCCGCGGCCTGGGGCCGACCGTCGCCCCCATCGCCCAGCGGGTTCCGCACCGGGCCGAGAAAAGCAGCTTTTCTTGCTGCGGCGTTCCCGAACTCCTCGAGCAACTGCATGGACGCAGCGTCCGCCATGTGACCCTGGCCGGCATCGAGGCCCACGTCTGCGTCGCCCAGACGGCCCTCGACCTCCTCGCGCAAGGCTTTGTTGTTCAGGTCGCCGCCGACGCCGTCGGCAGTCGACACCCGATCGACTGGCAATTCGCCCTCCGTCGCCTGGAACGCGCCGGCGCCGTCGTCTCGACCTGCGAGGCAATCCTCTTCGAATGGACTGAATCCAGCGACCACCCGGCGTTCAAGACCATCAGCCGGCTCGTCAAACAACGAACCGCGACAACCGGTTCGCCCCCTTCCAGCCCACTCCCTCCGTCCCCACCTCGCTAGACCTCAGTGCGCTCCGTCTTTGATCTTCTCCTGATAAGCCGGATACTCCAGCAAACCCTCCACCTGTTCCGGTTTACTCATGCGGATCTTAACGAGCCAGCCCCGGGTGTAGGGATCCTCGGACAGAATCGTCACGTCCCGCGCCACGGCCTCGTTGGTTGCCACCACCTCTCCATCCACCGGCGCGTAAAGGTCGCTGACCGCCTTGACGCTCTCGATCTCCCCAAAACTCTTTCCGGCCTCCACCCGGGTTCCCGTCTTCGGTAGGTCGATCACGATTAAGTCGGTGAGCTGCTCCACGGCAAACCGCGAAATCCCGACCGTCGCCACATCACCCTCGACGTAGACCCATTCGTGCGTCGGGCTGTACTTCAACGTTCGCTCGTCGATCATCACTCGGCCTCCGAGAGGGGAAAACGCTCCGACGCGGACTGAGCCGGCCCATCCGCCCAGGGCTGAACCTACTCACCCACGCCGAGCCGTCAATCCGGCGCACGCTGCGGCCGGCGGCGGTAGAACGGCAGGGGCACCAGTTCCGCTGTGGTCTCGGTCCCACGGATCTCGACACGCAGCGGACCTGTCGTGCCCGACTCGACGTAAGCCATGGCGATCGACCGCTGCAGCGTCGGCGAAAACGTGCCCGAGGTCACCACCCCGATCGGCTCGCCCCGGGCCGTTCGAACCTCCGCGCCTTGGCGCGCGATCCGCTTGCCCTCGAGAACGAGGCCCACGCGGATCCGTCCTGGCGACGACCGAAGCCGCTCCAGAGCCTCGCGGCCCACGAACGGGCCTTTGCCCAGCTTGACGGCCCACCCCAAACCCGCCTCGTACGGATGGATCGACTCGTCAAGCTCATGACCGTAGAGGGGCAGGCCCGCCTCCAGCCGAAGCGTGTCCCGCGCGCCGAGGCCGCAGGGCTGGATCCCGTAGCTTGCCCCCTGTTCGAGCAGCTCCTCCCAGAGCCGGACCGCCATATCCGCCGGAACAATGAGCTCAAACCCATCCTCGCCGGTGTACCCAGTGCGGCTGATCCAGACCGGCGTTCCGTCCAGCACCGCCACCTCTGCGCTGTGATATCTGTCCAGATCCGCGGCCCCGCCGCCCGGGATCACCCGGCCGATCACCTCTGCGGCCGACGGTCCCTGCACGGCGATCATCGCCGTCGCCTCGGTTGCGTCACGCAGCCCCGCTGATCCAGTCCCGCCGATCGACTTCAGATGCTCGATCACCTTGGCCCGGTTCGACGCGTTGCAGACCATCAGGAATCGACCGCCCGGAAGCCGATAAACCAGGACGTCGTCCCGGATGCCGCCACGCTCGTTGCAGATCAAGGAATACTGGACCTGACCGGGAGCCAGCCGCGCCACATGGTTCGTGGTCGCCCGTTCCAGCGCCTCCAGAGCGTCCGGTCCATCGCACTCCAGTCGTCCCATATGGCTGATGTCGAACAGCCCGACCCGGTTCCGAACCGCCTGATGCTCATCGCTGATCGAGCTGTACTGGACCGGCATCGACCAGCCGGCAAACTCGACCAGCCGGCCTCCGTGCGAGGCATGCCAGCCGTTCAGGGGAGTGATCGCCAGCGGTTGCGAGCTCATAGTGCCAGGTTCCGAGCGTGGGCTGGTCCGTCACGCCCCGCATTCTAGTCCAGAGGCTCCACGTCCGTCAGGAGCCAGGCGCCGGGTTCGCGGACGGCTGCCGCCGAGCCTGCTCCTTCCCGGACCGCTGCCGCTCGCCAGTCCCGATCGACTACCATACACGGCGTCGATTCGAACGGGTGCCCCAACGGCTCGAAACCGCGACCCACCCGCGGGCTTAGCGAACGTGACCGCCCATGGCTTTGGCCAACGTCCTGACGATCGGCGGATTGTTGCTGGCCAATGCGTTTTTCGTCGCCGCCGAGTTCGCTCTGGTCAAGGTGCGTATCGGCCAGATCGAGGAACTGGTCGAACAGGGAAACTGGGCCGCGCGGCTCACAAAGCGGGCCTTGGATCATCTCGATGCCTACCTCTCGGCCTGCCAGCTCGGAATCACTGTCGCCAGCCTCGCCCTGGGCAAGTCGATCGAGCATGCCATCGAACCGCCGATCCACGCCCTCCTGAGCCGACTCCATCTGCCGGTCGACTCCTCGGGCACCCTGGCCGTCGGCCTGGTCCCAACCTTGGCCCTGTCGATCGGAACCTTCCTCCACATGGCCCTCGGCGAGCAGGCACCCAAGAGCCTGGCCATCCGGTCCGCGCGGACGCTCGCCCTGCTCACCGCACCACCGCTCGTCCTATTCCATTACCTCTTCTGGCCGGTCATCTGGCTGTTGAACTCGGCCAGTCGAGTGACCTTGAGGCTGATTGGGCTGGGCAACGCGGCCTCCATGGCCGAACTGTCCCACTCCGAGGAAGAGTTGCGCCATATCCTCGCCGAGAGCACCGCGGGCGGCCACCTGTCCCGCACCGAGCGGATCCTCATCGAGAACGTGCTCAGCCTCGAGGAGAAAACCGCTCGCCGGATCATGGTCCCTCGACCTGACATCACCTATCTGAGCCTCAGTCGCCCGCTCGAAGAAAACCTGCGGCTGGCTCGCCAGACCGGCCACACCCGCTTCCCGCTCTGCGAGGAGGACCTCACCCAGGTCCTCGGATTCGTCCACGTCAAAGACCTCTTCCGCGCCGGCTGGTCAGACGGCCGACCCGACCTCCGCAAGCTCGCGCGCTCCGTCCCCTTCCTTCCGGAAACCCTCCATCTGGATCAGCTCCTGGTCGAGTTTCAACGCAACCAGGTCCACCTGGCGATGCTCATCGACGAATTCGGCCGGATCACGGGGATGGTCACCCTCGAAAACGTCCTGGAGGAGCTGGTCGGGCCGATCCAGGACGAGTTCGACCGCGAACCGCCTCCGATCGTCACCCTCGCCGAAGGCGTCTACGAAGCCGACGCCGGCCTGCCGCTCGACCGCCTGGCCGAGCTGCTCGGCATCGAACGGCCCGAGTCGGAAGCCGACACCACCGGCGGCCTCATCCTCGATCGGCTGGGACGCTTGGCCCGAGCCGGTGACACCGTCGACGTCGACGGCTATCGCCTCACCGTCCTCCAGGCCGACCCGACCCGCATCCGCCGCGTCCGCGTCGAGCGGCTTCCATCTGCCTCGGTCGCGCCCACCGACCCAACGCCCTCCTGATCGTCCGACCCTCTAGCCCCGGACCATCCCCGTCCCATGAAACTGGACAATCCGCCGCAGCGCGGAATCATCCGCCCGAATCCGTACCGAAACGGTTCCACTGCGGCCGTCGATCAGCACAATCCGATACCGATTCCCCTCGATCACCAGATTCTCGGCCTGCTCGGGAAGCTCGAAATGCCCCGTCCACTCCCCCACCGCCCCACCCGGACGCTTGTGGCTCCGGAGTAATCCCTCAATCTCTTCCAAAACCACCTTGTCGCCCGCCATCAGGCGACCACGAAAGCGCTCGCTGCGTTCCATCCGGTGTTGCTCCTAAGGCACCGACCCGGCTCGGCTCGGCCGACCATGCCTTGATCCAGCCACCGTCACCGAAATCAATCGCTCGAACAACGGGCGATGCAGTTCCCGGCTGCTCAATCCATGAATCCCTTCAAAGTCTCAGATCTACGACATGACTCCTAAACTGTCAAATCCAAATTTGCCGCTTTTCCCAGCGTCCCCAATTGAGTACACCACCCGCCACAGCCCCCTAAAACGCAAACTGCCCCCAATCTCCGTCAACGCCCCTCGACTCCGCGGCCCCCTCCAGGCCCGCCGATCCCCATCGAGTCAAACAGCGCATGCAACCCCCGCTCGATCCGATCGGCCGTCCGCCGATACACATCCCGGCCAGCCCCAATCGGATCCTCGATGTCCCCGCCCTCGGGGTCCAGCAGCCGAAGCCGGGGCGCCAATTCCGGCTGCTCGTCCAAAATCGCTTCCAGGTGGCCATGCGTCATCGGTATCAGCCAGTCGGCACGCTCGGCCAGCTCCAGGGTCAGCGGCTGGCTGCTGTGTTGACTCAAATCCCCCCCCCGTTCCCGCACCACCTCCTGAGCATCCGCCGCCGCCCGTCCACCCCGTAACGCCGACAGCCCCGCCGAGGCGATCCAGTAACCCTTCGCCTCCAGCTCCTCCACCCGGCACCCCAGCCGCCGCGCCAGCACCAACTTGGCCAACGCCTCCGCCATCGGGCTTCGACACGTATTGCCCGTGCAGACAAACAGAATCAAAACCGCAGCCATCCGCCGCACGTCCTCCACGCTCAATCCGCCCGGTTCGCGGACCCACCAGCGATCGCCTTCCACCTCAACCACCGTCCCCGCTCCGAACCGGCCCGGTCCGTCGTCCAGCACCAGATCAACCCCCGGTCGATTCAGCAGATGTGCCAACTCCGCCGGCGCATCGTCCGGCGTTCCTGCCGTCGGAACACCCAGCAAGACCGGCCCCGTCGTCAGGTGGACGACTTCGCCCACCCATTCATGCCCCGGAACCTGTAAGGCCAGCCCAGCCTCCCCAATCACCAACCCCCGCGCTGGCTCAGGCAGTCGTTCCGCCAACCCCCCGCTGTATCCAGCCCGGAACACCAAGGTCATCGGGCCTGGCCAGAGCCTTCGGGCCAGCCGTCGCCCGACCGCGCCCGTACCCGGCACCCAGTCCGGCAACTCGACCGAATGACGCAACGCCACCGTCGCAGCCGACGCTCCCGTCCCACGCGTCAACGCCCGTAGCCGGACCACCGCCTGCGCCTGCAGCGCCGAACAGGCCAGACGATAGCCAAGCTCAGTCGGCACGGCAACGACCCCGCCCCGAGCCAGGACGGCGACGGCCTCGTGCACCGCGTCCCTCGGATCCTCGGCCAGCGCAAGCTCGATCCGCTCGGGACGTTGAGACATCAGGAAGCTAGGAGTCAGAACCGGGTCCAATTCAGTCGGACCCGCGGAACAGGCCAGTCAGGTACTCTAGGTCCGCCTCGCGTCGTCCGTCAACGACGAAACGATCCGCAACACCACCCCACTTGGCTCCACGCACAACCCGGCGCGAACGCAGTCCGCAAACATCTCCGGCACCCTCAGTACAAATCCCCCGCCGGTGCTAAGTCGCCGCGCCTCCTCCGGGAACACCCCGGTCGATCAAGCCAACAATCGGATGAGTTGCCCCTAGGCCACCACATCAACGCGGCCAAACCAGCCAGCCATCGCCCTGTCAGGACCGGACGCGGCCGTCAAAAAAACGGCCGCGCTCCGCCCTTCCGAATGGATTCAGCCCTTTCTTGGGGATTCCCCTGCGGAGGCTGATCCCCCCCGCGCAACGCTCCGAGGCTGGCTTGAAGCCAGAACCAGCGCGGCCTGGCCCAGGCGTCCGAATCGGTTCTGGCTTGGACGCTCCCCGTTGCCCGCCGCCGAGTCCCAGCCACAACGCAGCCGGTTCACTAGAAGCAGCGTTCGCATCCGTTGACGATCTGAGCAACCTCGCAGACCAGCCCCACCGGCACCCCCACCGCGGTCGCCGCCAAAACCTTCACAACCGCATGGTGGCCCGTCTTGTGGTAGACGTTGCGCGGTTTGAAGAGCAGGGGATGACGGTCGACGAAACTCGTCCGCGGAGCCCCCCCCAGAACCACGCCCTCCTCCATCACAACGCCTTCCGGCTCAAGCGCCGTCGGCACGAGCGAACCACCCCGGATCCCATGCTTGTGGCATCCCACCATCAAGGTCGTGGCCAGGATCAACCCGACCAGGCCGCGCTTTGAACGATTCATGGCTGGCTCCATCCTCCGGGGACCGGCTCCGACCAACTCCGTGCACCGGACACCGGACCAAGACCAGTCTATCCCCCGACCACGGCCCTGGCGGTCGTTTCCCTCGAGATCATGCCAGCGACTTTGCGCTGCATGCCTTCTGCGTTAAGTTTGACGACCCATGGCGATCGTACCGACCGTTGCGAGCTGACGAGTTTGCCAATACCTGGCCCGATCCCCCACCTCGGCTGCCGCGTCTTTCTGATGCGTCATGGCGAGACGACCCGGCCCGACCTGTTTCACGGCGCCGAATCCGACGTCGAACTCGGCCCGGCCGGACGCCTCCAAGCTGCCCACGCCGCTGTCTGGCTCCGCACCCACGCTCCCCAAGCCGTTTACTGCTCCACCATGCGCCGCGCCCGCCAGACCGCGGCCATCGTCTCCCAGATGCTCGGCCTCCCCGATCCCATCCCCCTCCCATCTCTTCACGAACGCCGCATGGCCAGTCTAAGCGGGCGGCCACGATCCGAAGGCTGGTCCATCTATGCCGAAACCCGCAACCGCTGGATGGCCGGCGATCTGGACGCAACCCATCCCGGCGGCGAGTCCTACCGCGCCATCGCCGCCCGCGTGATCCCAACCTTCCTGGAAATTGCCCAGCGCCACCCGGGGGCGGCCGTCGTCGTGGTCGCCCACGGCGTTGTCATCCGCGTCCTCCTGACCAGCCTGCTGCAGGACGCCACCCCCGCAGACTGGGAACGCTTCGGCATCGATTGCGCCGCCATCAACGCCCTCGACTTCGACGGGGCAAGATGGACCGCCTGGCTGCTCAACGAATCGCCGACGCCCCAACCCCAACCAGCGGAGCTAACCGACCCCCATCCGCCGGCTGATTTTTCTGGAGACCGCCCCTAACGCCCCAGCAGGGAATCGAAATCGCCACGCCGCAGCGCCGATCCGACCAGTACGCCCGCATACCCAGCCGCCTCGAGCGGCTCGATCTCGGCCACGCTGTGCAGCCCGCCGCCCACAAACCATTCCGCCGCGAGACCCGCCCCCCGGAATCGCTCCAGCAAGGGAACCGCCCAGCAGGCCAACCCACCACCCCGACCCACGGCCCCCAGATCCAACACCAAGATCTGACGGATGCCGAGCGCGACCGCCGCCCGGACAATCGCCAACGGCTCCGACGGCCAGTCCGAGCCGGCGGCAGCGACCGGCCTGCCCCCCCGCAGGTCGAGGCTCAAGACCAGCCGGTCCGGGCCAAAACGCCGCGTCAGTTCCCCCAGCGCCGCCTGACACGCCAGCGTCTCCAGTCCGGCCACGAGCGTCACGCCTTCCGGCCATGCCTTCTCCCAATCCCTCAGTTGGTCGATTGTGCGTACACCGGCATCGAACCAGAGCGGACGGCCCAGCCCCGTCGGGTCGATCGCGGCGCGCCGGCCTTCGATCGCGTCCAGATCTGCCACGTAAACCGTATCGACGCGATACCGGCGCCGCATGGCCTCAACCACCGCGACGGGTTCGGACCGCGCACACCACGCGAGCTCGACCGGTCGATACCTCCAGCGCTGGCCGCCCTCGGCGGCCACCACCTGACCACCCCGGATGTCGATGACCGGTATGATTCGAATCATGCCTGGCCGTCTCCGACTGCTGATCCATGAATACGTGACCGGCGGGGGCCTGGCCGGGCAAGAGCTGCCCCCATCCTGGGCCCAAGAGGGCGCAGCCATGCGACGCGCCCTGGTCTCCGACTTCACCCGTCTGCCCGGTCTCGACGTCCAGTTCACGCTCGACGCCCGCTTCCCTCAACGGCCTCGCAGCCACGCGATCGGCCCCAACGAAGAGTGGGAGCGGCTGGCCGAACTGAGCCTGCAAGTCGATGCCGTGCTCCTGATCGCCCCAGAAACGGCCGGCGTCCTCGAATCCCGGGAACGCTTGATCCGACGCCTGGGCGTCCCCTCGCTTGGCTCCGAGCCGGATGCCATACACCTGGCAGCCGACAAGCTGCTCGCAGCCCAACGTTTGGCCGCCTGGAACGTCCCCGTCGTACCAACCCGGGAGTTCCAGCCTCAGGCGACGCCACCATCCCATCCGGCCGTCGTCAAACCTCGGGACGGCGCCGGCTCGATCGACACCTGGCTCGTTCCAGCCGGCAAACCCTGGCCCAATCTCAACACCGCCGCCATCGTCCAACCTTACCAGTGTGGGCTGCCCATGAGTGTTGCCGCCTTGGTCCCACCATCCGGACCGATCTGCTGGATCGGCGCCGCGACCCAGACCGTCACGATCATCGGCCAGCGCTTCCACTACTGCGGCGGTCTCGTGCCCGGCCGGTTCCCGCAGTCGCTCCGCCGCGTCCTGACCCCCGCGCTCCGGGCCTGGCCAGGGTTGGCAGGCTGGGTGGGAATTGATTACATCTGGGACCCCACGCGCCGTCAGGCCGCCGTTCTCGAGATAAACCCTCGGCTGACCACCTCGTACCTGGGGCACCGGGCGCGCTGGGGCGAGTGGATCGCCGCCTCCTGGCTCCACCAGGCCGGGCTGGGACCCAAGCCCGGCCGACGATCCCTCCAGACCTCGACCCCGGTCCCCTTCGCGGCCGATGGTCGCATCAATCGGAAGCGACACGCTGATGACCCGTCGGAATGACCTCGCCCTGGATATCGGCGGAGCCAACCTCAAGGCCGCCCATTCCTCGGGTCGCGCGCTCTCCGTGCCGTTTCCGCTCTGGCGCCAGCCCCAGCAGCTCGCCGTACAGCTCTGCGACCTGGTCCGATCGTTCCCGGCCTACGACCGCCTGGCCCTGACCATGACTGGCGAGCTTTGCGACTGCTTCGAAACCAAGGCCCACGGGGTCCGATCCATCTTGGAGGCCGCCCAACACATCGCCCCCCGCCACACCATCCACGTCTGGGGTCTCGACGGCCGGTTCCACTCCTTCGACGAAGCCTGGGAACGAACCGAGCTGGCCGCGGCCGCCAACTGGCTCGCCCTGGCCACCGTCGCCGCCCGACGGACCACCCAGCCCGGCCCCGCGCTCTTGATCGACATCGGATCGACCACCACCGACCTGATCCCGCTCGCCCACGGTCAGCCCCAGCCCCTCGGACGCACCGATACCGAGCGGCTCCAGAGCGGCACGCTCGTCTATGCCGGCGTCCGCCGCACGCCCGTCTGCGCCCTGGCCGCCGAGTTGCCCTGGCGCGGCCGCACCATCGGTCTGGCCGCCGAGTGGTTCGCCACCACCCTCGACGTCTACCTGATCCGCGGCGAGATCGCCGAAAATCCTCACGACACCGACACCGCCGACAGCCGCCCAGCGACCCGCGCCGCCGCACGCGACCGCCTGGCCCGTACCATCGGCGCCGACCGCCAGACCTTCGACGAAACCGACGCCCGCCACCTGGCCGATGCGGCCGACACCGCCTTGCTCGACCGGCTGGCCTCTGCGGCCGCCCGCATCCAAGACGCCCGCGGCGCACCCGTCGAGTTCGTCATCTCCGGCTCGGGCGAATTCCTGGCTCGGCGGCTCGCCGAACGCCTTCAGATCGAGGCCCGCCACGACGCTCGGCCCGGTCCGATTCAGCCCCTCTCGGCGGTTTGGTCGGCGGCTGGGTCCGCCGCAGCCTGTGCTCAAGCCCTGCTCGAGCTGGTCGCGGAGCCGCTGCCATGACCCGTCCGCTTACCGTCATCAAGGTCGGCGGCAGCCTGCTCGATTGGGCTGACCTGCCCCACCAACTCGTCGCGCTGCTGGCCCACCCCACAATCGCCCCCACACGTCCGCTCGTGATTGCCGGCGGAGGAGCGATGGTGGACGTCATCCGCCACCTCGACGCAATCCACCGCTTCGGAGAAGCCACGGCCCACGCCCTAGCTCTCCAGACGCTCGACCTGACGGCTCGGCTCCTGGCTCGAATCGGCCGCTCCGCCCGGCTTCGGGTCGTCGAGAGCCTCCGCCAGGCAGCCGACCGCTGGGCCGCCGGTGAAGTCCCCGTCCTGGCCCCGCGCCGCGAACTGGGACGCCTGGAACGACGCTCCGGGACCCCCTTGCCGCAATCCTGGAACCTCACCAGCGACTCCATCGCGGCCCAACTGAGCGTTGCCGCCGGAGCAAGCACCCTGGTGCTCCTCAAAAGCGCCGACCTGCCGCCCAGCGCTAACCGGCAAGACGCCGCACGGCTCGCCCTGATCGATCCCCTCTTCCCCACAATCTCCCAACCCCTGCAGCGGGTGCTTTACGCCAACCTACGCCGCCCGGGTCCTCTCGTCTTCCAGAACATCTGAGCCGACGGCCGCCTCTCAGCCGACTCCAGCTCACGCTCCGAAGTTGCCTCGATCGGCATCACCGCCCCGCTCTAGCCCCAGACGATCCAGCGTCCGATCGTCCAGCGCCGACAGCCGGCTCAACAGATAGTCCCGGCCCCAGTCCTCGTTTTCGATCGCGGCGAGCGGAGGCAGACCCTCGCCGTGGCCCGACTGCTCCAGCAACGCATACGCCTCGTCGACCCCAAGTTCGAGGATCCGCCGCCGCATCCTCCCGCTCATGAAACCTCATCCCCAGCGATCGAAACCAACTGCCACAGACCAGGCCCCCGGCGAACCCACCGATACCCGGCAGGCGCACGGGACTCAACCCCCGCCGGCCTGGACCAAATCCGAGCGGGGTCGACCCAACGCCGGCCCGACGCCTGCCCGGCCGACCACCGCTCGGCTACGTACTCCGAGCGAGCCGCCAGATACACAAAGCCGGCCAGAAGCAAGTGCCAGAGCGAGAGCTGCCCATAAACCAGCAACAACAGCGGAACACCCAGCGCCAAGCCCTGACTGACCGCGACCGCCACCTCCGTCGCGCGCAACCGCCCCAGCCACCCCGAAAGCAGCGCTCGGAGCATCCGTCCGCCGTCCATCGGAAACGCCGGAATCAGGTTGAACAGCCCAAGCGCCAGATTGATCGCGATCAGTATCCGGACCGCTCCGGCGACCTCGGACCGATCCGCCCCCGGATCCCACGCCACCCCGGCTCCCAGCACCAACGCCAACACCCCCGCCAACGCGAAGTTGACCGCCGGACCCGCCGTGGCGATCAACAACTCTGGTCCCGTCCGCCTCGGCATCCGCTCCAACTGGGCCACGCCGCCCAACGGATACAACCGGATCCGCCGCGTCCCGATCCCATAAAACCGCGCCGCCAGCGCATGCCCCAGCTCATGCAGCACGACACATCCGAACGCCGTACTCACCCAGACGACCCCCAGCCACCCTCCCCCAAAGAGCAGCACGTAGGCCAACAAAATCCAAAACGTCGGGTGGATCTCCAACTCAATCCCCGCCACCCGACCCAGGGGCGTTGAACCAAACACGCGATCATCCCCCAGACCTGACGCCGACTAGCGACGCCGCCTTAAGCAGACCCTGAGCCACCGTCCCACATTCTATTCGTCGGCCGACCTGGCCCAGTTCGGAACAATCCGGCTGGCGCGGACCGGCCAGCTCGCGTCGAGCCGGCCCCTTGACCCGTTCCACGACCGCGCCGCGGAACGCCACCCCCGTCAATCGGCGTCTGACGACTCCGTTCAGCGTTCCAGGATCCCCGGCCTGAGGATCGTAAATCCGCGAACGGCAACCTCCAGCTTGGGCCAGCGCTGCGCCTCGGTAACCACCTCGTAGCCACGCTGATCGACGACGACCGTGTCCTCGGATCGCGCCGCGCCAACGCTCGGGCTCCAGCGCACCGCCACGCCGTGCGCCAGCGTCCGCGTGCTTTCGGGCAGCAGCGGCGCCTCGCGCGGATCGTAGGCAATCAGATGGCCCTGCGGGCTGAGGGTCCACTCGTCGGGATGCCCAAACTTTTCGTAAATCCGGCGGGCGCGGCGGAATACGCCCCCAATCGTCTCCCCCGGCCGGGAAAAATAGATGCACGTCGCGTCGACCATCGCCGCCAGCGCATGGGCCTGGCGTACTTCCGGATCGACCGGCCCGAAGCTGACCATGCGGGTTGCGCCCGCACACAGACCGTGGCGCCGGCCAACGGCCGAGATCATCGCACGCCGCTCAATCGCCGCGGCCTTGAAACCGGGGACCCGGTAGCGCGCCGGCCGATCGTCGCCGGCCACCCGAAGATCAACCGGATGCACCCCCTCGCGGAGCAGGCGGTGGGCCAGGTGGCCGGCCAGGTCCGACTCGGTCTCCCCCGGCTCAAAGTTGCGGCACGTCGCTTCCAGCGCCAGCGCCAGCGTCCGGCCCAGTTCCCGCAACCGTTGCCGTTCAAACGGCGTCAGCGGATATCGGAGCTGGGCCAGAGCCTCCCGAGCATCGGGCAGCCCCAGCTCCGGGAGCCCGCCATCGGTCGCCACCCGCCGATTCCGCGCCAGGTCAGTGAGAAGACCAGTCGGCGGCGTATGCCACGGATGCTCCTTGAGCTGGAAGCCCAGTCCCGCCAACTCCTCCTCGAAGATACGCGGGCTGTGCGCATTGTCGCAGACGACGGCGCGGCAATTGTGATTGACATAAATCTGCACCGCGCCTCGCCCGCTGGTATAGTCCTCCCCCAGCTCCCCGCCTGAGCTGAACCAGGCCAGCGAATCGGCCCGGCTCAAGATCACCGCGTCGAGGCCCGCCGCATCCATCCACGCGATCACGCGACGATGCTTTTCCTCGATATCGGCGCGCCGCTGGGCGAGCCCTGCTTCGCGGTGATCCACGGCCGGATCGGGCATGGCCGGAAGGCTGTCTTGGCTCGGGCTGGGCCGGTCGTCGGCCGTTTGCATCACGCGATCGGTCGACCGCTGCTCGTTGATCACGAACGACGCCGTCCCAGCCGCGCTCAAGCCCGAAGACGCAAGGTCGATCTCGGTCGACACGTGTACCCCCTCCACCTCCGCGGAGGCACCGACCTGTCCGAGCGCCGGCGGCAGACCACCCCAGGCCGGTCCAGGCCGTCCATCATGCTCACATGTAGGGGCGCGACCAATAAGACGTGAAGGATGCCATCACGACGCGAAGCCGGCAGATGCCAACCCTCGCCATCCGGACATCTCTCATGCCTATCGTTCCACGCGAGCTGTCCGAATGCAAGCGTCCGCAAGTCGGGTCGAGGCAGCGACGTTCAGCGGCCCGGCCCAAGCAGGCTCATCACGTCGTTGACGTTGACCACCACAAACAGCAGCAGAATCAACAGCAATCCGGCAATCATCACCGGGCCTGCCAGTCGTTCCGGGAGCGGCCGGCCGCGAATCTTCTCGGCGATCAAAAACAGCATCTGGCCTCCGTCCAGCGGTGGAATCGGCAAAAAATTGACCACCGCAAGATTGATGCTCAGCATGCCCAGGAACGGAATGAACGCATCCAGGCCTGCGCGGGCCGTCGTGTAGGCCCAGTCGGCAATCTTGATCGGGCCGCCGACGGAATCGGCTGGCAACGTCCGCTGAAACAGTCCGCGGATCATGTAATAGACCGATGCCGCGTTTTCCAGCGTATCACCCCAGGCCTTCACCACCGCGGAGCCAAGGTCCAGCGGCGGCGTCGGCTGCATCTGGAGCACGAACCGCAGGCCCCGCCGGGGATAAAACCAGTCATCGGCCGGCTCGGGGGTCAGCCGAACCGGGCGACCGCCGCCGACCAGCGTCAGGCTCAGCTCATGACGCGGCAGCGCCTGGATTTGATCGAAGGCCCCCACCCAGCTTGCCAGCTCGTCCTGCTTGTGCGTTCGCTTCCCGTCCAGCACCAGGCGGATCGTCTCCGGCTCGGCACCCCCCTCGGCCGGACCGGGCAGGGCCGGCCGGCTCAATTCCACAAAGCGGATCTCGTCGCCGGGCTTCACGCCAGCACGCTCGGCCGGTGACTGCGGCCGCACCGCCACAACCTTGGGCATCACCTCCAACGCCACACCCAAGGCCGGCACATCGAGCGCCTCGTCCAAAAAGACGGCCTCCAGCCCCGGCGGCTCTGGAGCAGGAGCCACCGTAAGCTCGAGCTGCTCCGGCGGCACAGATCCGCCCGAATCTCGGACCACGGTCAGCCTGAGCTCTTCGCCCGCACGCGCTCGGCGATACGCTAGGTCGGGCAGCCGCATCGGATCGTAGGCCTCCTGACCGTCCACGGCCACGATCCGGTCGCCAAGCCGAAGCCCTGCGGACCGGGCTGGCGAGTCCGGACGCAGGCCAACCACCGGACCAGCCTCCATCACCAGCCCCAGATCAACCATCGGCACGGGCGGCACTCCCACCCGCCGCGTACCGGCCGACTCCCGGAGCCGACCGGCCGCGTCCACGTCACGCAGCTCCAGGTCGATCGGCTGGTCGGCATGCAGCGCCAGAAACCGATCCAGCTCCAGCTTCGACCCGACCGGCTCCGGCTCCTGACCCTCCAGCCCCACCGCAACCACTTTCCCCCCGCCGGCCAGCGCCCGGGCAATGGCCTCCGCCTCCCCTCCCAATCCGGCAGGGGCCAGAAACGGCAACCGCGGCGACAACTCCAGATCCAGCGCCGGACCAATCCCAATCGTCGGCCCCATCGCACCCGGCCGCAGCCGAGGCGTCAGCGTAAACTCAAGCCGCTCCTCCGCCCCCGGCCGCTCCACCTCCAGCCGCACCCGCTGATCCTTGCCACTGAAGATCATCGACTTCTGAAGTTCGGAATACGCCGCAATCGCCCGGCCATCCACCCGGACCACCCGATCCCCCGGTCGCAACCCGGCATCATAGGCCGGCATCCCCGCCAGAACCGCGCCCACCACCGGCGGCATCTCGGGACGCCCGCGCATATGCACATAGGTAAAACAAACGACGCCAAACAAAATATTCATCAGCACGCCGGCCGAGATGATCGCCATCCGCGCGCCGACCGGCTTGTTGTGATAGGCCCGTGGGTCGGCCGCCGTCTGACTGGCCTCGGACGGCTCCTCACCGAGCATCTTGACGTAGCCGCCCAGCGGCAGCGCACCGACGACGTAGGTCGTCTCGCCGACCTGCTTCTGCCAGAGCCTCAGCCCATACGGATCAAAGCCAATCGCAAACTTCTCGACCTTGACCCCATTCCACTTCGCGAGCAGAAAATGCCCCAGCTCGTGGATAAAAATGACAAAGCCCAGCCCCAACACAACCATCAAAACGGCCATGCCGTTATTTAGGAGTTCCAACGCCGAACCTCCTGCCGGGCCCAGGCATCGACGTCCCAGAGGGTCTCGAGCGAGGGCCGTGGGTCGTACGGATGGTCTTCGAGCACGCTCTGACAGGCGCGAACGATATCGAGAAACGGCAGCGAGCCTTCTAGGAACCGCGCCACGGCCGCCTCGTTGGCGGCGTTTAAGGCCGCGCCGGCGGTTCCGCCCCGCCGGATCACCTCGTAGCCCAGGTCCAGGGCGGGAAACGTGGTCCGATCGGGTGGCTCAAAATGGAGTTGGAACGGCATGGTCCAGTCCAGACGCCGCGCCGGACTGGACCACCGCTCCGGATAAGTCAGCGCATACTGAATCGGAAGCCGCATATCGGGAGGCGAAAGCTGCGCGACGATGCTCCCGTCCACAAACTCCACCAGCGAGTGCACAATGCTTTCCGGATGAATGACCACTTCGATCCGCTCCGCTGGCAAGCCGAAAAGCCAGTGTGCCTCGATCACCTCCAGCGCTTTGTTCATCAGCGTGGCCGAGTCAATCGTGATCTTCGGACCCATCGACCAGGTCGGGTGGCGCAACGCATCGTCGGGCGTGACGCGCTGAAGATCGCGGCGCGAGCGGCCGCGAAACGGACCGCCCGAGCTGGTCAGCACCACCCGCTTGATTTCACGCGATCCTCCGGCTCGCATCGCCTGAAAGATCGCTGAATGTTCGCTATCGACCGGCAGCAGCCGTGCCCCGGTCCGGGCCGCCAGCCCCGTGACCAGCGACCCGGCCACGACCAGCGTCTCCTTGTTCGCCAGAGCCACCGTTTTGCCGGCCTGGAGGGCGGCCCAGGTCCCGCGAAGCCCGGCTACGCCGACAATCGCCGAGACGACCCGGTCCACCTCAGGATCGGCGGCCAGCCGCTCGATCCCCTCCGGCCCGCACAACACTTCCACGCCCGTTCCACGCAGGGCCTCGGCAACCCGCTCGGCGGCCGCGCCGTCGGCCAGCGCCACATACCGCGGACGGTGAATCAGGGCCTGCTCCACCACGGCTCGGCATCGCGACCCCGCCGCCAGACCGTAGGCACGGAGCAACCCGCCGGGCATCTGCTCGATCACATCCAGCGTGCTGCGGCCGATCGATCCGGTCGACCCGAGAATTGCCACGTTCAGGGTGCGTCCGGGCACGGTGCTCTCGTCGTCGCTGCCCGCAACGCGGGTCGGGTGGGAGGAGCGATTCTCGGACAGGCGGGGGCGCCAAGGGCCGCCAAGTTCCCTGCTTCCTCGGCGTCAAGATATCTGCCCGTCCTGGCCGGGATTATAGGCCAGTCCCCACGCGCCGAACAAGCCAACAAAGGTGCGCCCGCGCGCGAGCCGCCCGTTGACGGCCCACGACGTGCCGGTCGAAAATCCCAGAACAGCCTGAGCCGACGATCCCTGGCCCGGACTGGTTCCTCTTCCAGGTCGCGACAGCCCCGGGGGCGAGAGGTCGCCACAATGCGTTCCCAACCGTGGATCGCTCTTGGTCTGCTGACCGCGTGGGCGTTGCCCGCAACGGCCCAGGTCTATGCCCCGGCCTTCCCCAGTCCGCTCTTCAACACCTTCGGGACGACCTATCCCCTGAACGGTTTTGCCACCTATTTTCCGCCCGTCGGATTCGGGGCCGTCAATTTCGGGGCGGTCGATTTTGGCGCGGTCAACTTCGGCGCGGTCAACTTTCCGGCCGTCAATTTCTATCCCGTGGCCGGCTTCGGCTACGACTACGCTCCTTTCGGAGCCTACCCGGGCGCGCTGGCCGGCTACGGACTGGCTGAGCCAACCTACGATCTCAGCTCCATGGAAGCCTCCACAGCGGCGACCGCCAGCGGCATGATCGGCGCCCGCTCGCTGCGCTCGCTGCTTGCCGATCAACCCGAGGCGGCCCGAGCCGGCGCCCTGCCTCGGTTCCCGCTCCGGTCGGCACGCGCTGGCGCCGCGGCAACCGGGCCTCGACTGGTCGATCTGACCACCCGCGATGGCCGGGTGATCTGGCCCGAGGCCGCACCCACCGCCGGCGACCTCGCCGAAAAGCGCCAGGCCGCCGACGACGCGATCCGCCTGGCTCTCTCCAACTTCCGCGCCACCGGTCGAGCCAGCGTCGCCACCATCACCTCGGCCATCCGCAGCCTGGTCAACTACGCCAACCCGGCCATCGAGCAGCTTCGCCGCGACGACCCCGCCTCAGTCTTCGCCTTCCGGGACTTCGTCCTGAGTCTGGATCGTGGCTTGCGGACCCTCGCCGGCCCCACACCGATCGACGCGCCGCAACTCGACCCGGTCCGCGCCCGCAACCGTTAGCCGGGCTCACCTAAACCTACCCCGATCACCCGCTGATCTTGACCGATCGGACACGTCGGCCTACCGTCTCATGCCAGACTGGGCAGACCCGTGCCCTCGTCTCTGCCCCACCGCGCTCCGCGCGGATCGCCCGCTCCGGAGCCGCCCCAACCTAGACGCGCTGGCATGGAGGCACTCAAGACGTCGTGCGTCTGACGATTCCCCGCATCGCGCTATCGATCCTGCTGACCGCCCACCTGATCGCGGTCCTCGCCTGGCTGATGCCCCCCTGTGCGCTCCGCGACCGGATCGCCCCGCTCGTCGGACCCTATCTCCTCGCCACCGGGCAGTGGCAACACTGGGGCATGTTCGCGCCCGATCCGGCGCGGGATACCTTGGCCACCGAAATCATGGCCCGCGACGCCTGGGGGCGAATCCATCAGTACCAATTCCCCCGCATGGCCGACAAACCCGTGCTTGAGGCCGCCTGGGGCTACCGCCACTCCAAGCTTACCTACAACCTCGCCGCGCCCGAGGCCGTCGCCTACCGCGAATTCCTGGCGCGCCACGCCCTGCGGTCGTGGCGGCTGCCGCCCGAGGCCTTTCCCGTTGACCTCGACTTGTATCACAAGGTCTGGCCCAGCGCCCGGTTGGGCGAGCCTCCGGCCGATCCCCAGTCCGAGCCCCTGATCGTCATGCTCCAGGCCTACCGGTTCCCCACTGCGGAGGACATCTGGCCGTGAACGGCGCGACGCTCAACCCCTGGCGCGCCTGGTGCCGGTTCTGGTTCGCGCCGATCTCGGCTCGCCCGCTGGCCCTCTTCCGGGTCGCCTTCGGACTGATCTGCCTGGAACACCTGGCCCTGCTCGCGCCCGAGGCGACGCTCTGGCTCAGCGACGCCGGCTATCTCGTCGGCGGTGAGGCACGCGAACTGGCCGGGCCATTTCGCTGGTCGCCGCTTCAGTGGTGGCAGACTCCGACCATCGTCCACCTCTGCCTGGCCGCCACCGCGCTAGCGGCGGTCGCCGTGATCCTGGGCTGGCGGACCCGACTGGCCTCAGTCGCCCTCTACGCCGGCCTGCTCGCCATCCACCACCGCAACCTGCTGACCGTCAGCGGCGCCGATACTTTGCTGCTGATCGCCGCCTTCTGGCTCATGCTCAGCCCCGCCGGGGCCACCCTTTCGCTCGACGCACGCCGCAGCTCACGACGCCGCAACCTCCTCGCCGAGCCGCTGATCGTCCCCTGGCCGCAGCGGATGCTCCAGCTCCAGCTCGTCATCGTCTATCTCGGAACCGCGCTGAGCAAGGCCGCCGGCCAGTCCTGGACTTCGGGCGTGGCCCTCCACGACGTGCTCAGCAACCGCGAGCTTCGACGCTGGACCCTCGGCTTGCTCGACCAGCCCGAGTGGATCAATGCCCTGACCTTCGCCACCCTCATCCTCCAACTGGCCCTCCCGCTCCTGATTTGGTTCCGACCCACCCGCCCGTGGATGATCGCCGCCGGTCTCACCTTCCACGCCGCAATCCTCCTGACGGTCAACATCCCCGTCTTCGGAGAACTGGCCTGCTCGTTCTATCTGCTCTTCCTCGCCGCCGACGAAGTCCCGTGGCCCCGGCAGACCACAACGCTCGAACCGAAACCATCGGCGAGCGCCGAGTCCACCGCCGCCCACCTCCCGCCGCCTCACCTCCTTCCGCCCCAGCCCCAGAACCGACCCAACCGCTCCACGCTCTCAGCCGACAACTCGACTCCCTGAGCCCAGCCATCAACCTGAGACTCGGCGCTCCTTAGTCGGCCTCTGGCCCTGGGATCGACCGGACGGGCCTTCGCAGCCCGAGACCCACAACGCCCAGCGCCAATAGACCCGCCCCCAGGCTCAGACCCGACGCCCAACCCCAATCCGTCGGCTCGTAACGTACGTCAATCCGACTCTGTCCAGCGCCCTCAACCACCAGCCCTTGAAGCCCACCCTCCAACTCCCGCGGCCGCTGCCAGCTCCCTCCATTAACCCGGTAGCTCCAGCCGGGATACGCAATCCGATCCAAACGCACCACCCCCGGCCCCTCATGCGCGACCCGACCACCTCCCGCATCCCAGTCCACGATCCGCCCCGGCGCGAAGCGGCGTCCGGCCAGATCGGCGGCCTCGGCCGTGACCGCCGTGATCCCTCGCACCGCCAGAGCTAGCGCCTCCGGCCGGGTCGCCGCTAACCGCACCTCCTGAACCCACGCAGCCCCCGGTCGACGGTCCCCCGTCCGATAGAGTCGCCATCGCTTGCCCGGTCGCGGCGACCGCGCCAGCCGATCCAGCGCCGGGTCCGCCCCGTCGTAGAGCAACACGCCAGGCGGAGCGCGGCCATCACCCTCCACCACTCGATGCGTCACACCGCGCCGCTTCAGCCAGTCGACCAGACCAGGATCGGCCAGCCACTGGTCCCGCTCCGAAACCTGGCGGAGCAGCCCGTTGACCGGATCGAGCCGGAAGCCGACATACGGTTCCGCCGTCCCCCAACCCACCCGCAGCGGCAGATCGTCGAGCGGACCCGCCACCAGACCGATCGTCGGCTCCTGACTCAGCCTGGATAGCACCGGACTCGCAGCGGGCAACTCCACGCCACGCCCCCAGACGGTCGTGGCATGGTAGTACCACCAGCCCAGCTCACCGGCCGCCAGCGCCAGCAACGCCGGCCTCGCTCGGGAATCACGGCGTCCTACGAGGATCAGAAGTAGGGTCAGCCCCCAAACGACCGCGCTCGCCGCCACGCCCGGATCGAGTCGCCGCCCCAAAAGCCCCACGCCGGCAAACCCCACCGCCCCTAGCACCCCCGCCACCCAGCGCCTCCGGCTCCTGGTCTCATCCCACCCAAATCCCGCCAGCAACCCAAGCCCTAGGCTCGTAAACGCCGTCCAGCGCGCTGGGCATCGAAACAGACCCAGAAGCGGTACGTGCGTCACCAACGCATAGCCTGCGGGCCACCAACTCGGCATCGTCGCCAGAGCAAAGCTCATTGCGGTCAGCACAACCCAGACGCGGGCCGGACGCCGCCACCCCACCGCTCCCACGCACGCCAGCACCAGCGCCGGGATTCCCACAAACAGACATGCCTCGTAACCGGTCGTCCCCAGCGCAAACCAGTACCCGTCCTCCGGAGCGATCGCCCGAAACAGCGACGGCCAGGCCAGCTCAAACGCGTGCGCCGGCGGATAGCCGTAGAAGATTCGGTCTCGGTCCGCCGACCCAGTCCACCGCGCCAGCTCCCACGACAGCGCCAGTTGCGCCGCCGCGATCGCCCCGCCCCAGGCGATTCCCAGCCCGACCCCCGCCAGACGCCGCAGCTTGGCCCATCCGGTCCGCCCCGTCAGCCGCCCCGCCGACGCTATCATCACGATCGGAAGCGCCCAGGCCTGAATCTGAAAATGACCCACCAACCACCCCATCCCACTGGCCAGCGCAACCGCCGCCACCCACACCAGTCGCCCGCTGGTCGCCACCCCATCGGCCGCCCACAGCGTCAGTACGCCATAAAACAACCCGTGATACGCCCACTCATGGCTCGCGTGAATACTCAGAAAACCGCTCAGCGAAACGGCCAGTGACGCCAACGCCGCTCCCCCCGCACCCATTCCCAACCGCCGCGCATACGCCGCCACCACCACCGCCAACCCCACAGTGTGCCCCCACATCGCCACCGCATACGCGTCGTCCACCGCCAGCGCTCGATACAGAACCCAATTCGGTGGATAGAGGGCGGCCGCATGGCTCTCGGCCAACAGCGGAAAACCCAGACCCAGCCGATCGCTCCAGAACGGCAGCCGTCCTTCCTGAAACGCCCGCGCCAGCTCACCCTTGATCGGGCAGAACAGCCGATCCGGATCGCCCCCGACCGGTCGATACCCCAGCCACAGCGGCGCCAGCACCACCCCGACGGCCAACGCCCCGACCAACCCACTCGCCCCACGCAGGTCAGCCACGTTCACGGCCCCAGACCTGCTGGCCCAGGTCCCCCATCAACCCGCATCCCCCGCGCTGCGGACAGACCCCGCAGCCCCCCACCGCAGCCAACTCCGCCCCAACCGACTCCAGCGCCTCGTCGATCGTCTCGTGCACCGATACCTTCCGCAGCGTCTCAAACGCGGCAGTTCGCAACAATGCCAGCCGCCGCCGGACCCGTCCGCGGGGCCGGGCTAGATGCACCACGACGCCCCGCTCCGACAGCCGCTCGATCAGTTCTTCCAGCAAGACCGCACCCGTCACGTCCAGCAACGGCACCAGATGTAGGTCCAGGATCAGATAACGCACGCCCTCCTCCTGGCCGGCCATCAGGTTCCGAAACGGATAGCCCGACCCGAAGAACAGCGGGCCGTCGACCTCGATCACTCGGACCGCCGGACACTGGGCCGCCGGCATGCGCTCCACCTCGTCGCCCGTGGCGGTTCGAACCCGCAGCGCCGACATTTCCCAGATCACATACAACAACGCTGCCATCAGGCCGACCGGCACCCCCACAATCAAGTCGGTCACCAGAATCGTCGCCGTCGTCACCAGAAAGACCGCAGCCTCCGCCCGGCTCGCCTGCCAGAGAACCCAGAGCAACCGAACCTCGATCATCCGCAACGCCACGGCCACCAGCACACCAGCCAGCGTCGCCAGCGGAATCCAACCCACCGGCCGGGCCAACACCATCATCATCACCAGAATCAGCAACGCATGCAGAATCGCCGCCAGTCGGGTCCGTGCACCCGACTGAACGTTGGTCGCTGACCGCGCGATCACCCCCGTTACCGGAATCCCCCCAAACATGGCCGACGCCAGATTTCCCAGACCCTGACCGATCAACTCCTGGTCGTGATCGACCCGAGGCACATCCCGGGCCATCGTCTCCACCACCGACGCCGACAGCAGCGACTCGATCGACGCCAGCACAAACAGCGCCATTCCCGCCACGACCAACTCGTTGAACTCATCCCACGGAATCTCCGGCCAGCGGGGTCTGGGCAGTTCGCCCGGCAGTTCGCCCAGCAGACCAATCGAACCAGCCCCCTCATGCGCCCAGCCCAGGCTCCAGGCCAGGGCCGTCGATCCAAGCACCGCCAGCAACGGAGCCGGCAGCCGCCGGTCCAGTCGAGGCAAACCGACCATCAATAGCACCGCGCCCACGCCAACGGCCAACGCACGCACATCGGTCCGCCCCACTCCGCGAACCGTCTGAATCAGTAAGCCAACCGCTCCTCCCTCCTCATCGTGGCCGACGTCATACCCCAGGATCACCGGCAACTGGGTGCACAGGATCGTCAGACCGATCCCCGTCAGAAACCCCGCCACCACGGGCCGCGGCACAAACTGCATGACCCGGCCCAGACCCGACAACCCAGTCGCCACCTGGAGGATTCCGGCCAGCAAGGTCGCCGCGATCAGACCCTCGGGACGGTACTTGGTCAGGATCTCATAGACCAGAAACGTCATCGCGGCCGCCGGCCCCGAAACCTGGAGCCGGCTGCCTCCAAACAGCGCCACCACGATCCCGCCCACGATGGCCGTCGTCAGACCCACCTCGGGACGGACTCCCGAGGCATTCGCAATCGCTAACGAAAGCGGCAGCGCCACGAGCGCAACGGCCACCGCCGCCATCACGTCCGACGGTAGATAACGTGGCCGGAACATCTCCCGCCACTCGCCCACCAGCAGCGCCATCTGACGCCGCAGACGGATCCATCGCAGACCACCCAACGTTTCGGCCGCCGGCCCGGTATCAGGCATCGCTCACGTGACTCGAATCCCCACGATTCGGCCGGCTCGCTCCCCCGGGAGCAGCCCTCCCAACCCTGACTCCAAGGCATCCGGCCCCTGCCAGCCCGGCCTCGGACCACGTAGACGGTGACTAGCTCGGTCTGATACTGTCAACAGTTTGCCCGGCCCGTCTCCCGAACGGACCCCTAAACCTCCCTTTCGTGGCCGCTCGCCAAGGTTTTGCGCTCATGCCCGCCTTCGATCCTTACGCTGAATGCCCCTGCGGTAGCGGCGAGAAATACAAATGGTGCTGCCAAAAGGTCGAGGCAATCGCCGAACGCGAAGCGCGGATGACCGAGAGCGGCCAGCCTGATGCCGCTCTCAAAATCCTCACCGAAGGCCTCCGCCAGCACCCCGACAGCCCCTGGCTGACGCTTCGCAAGGCCGTGCTCCTGGCCCGCCGCAACGAGATCGACCCCGCTAAGGACCTGCTCCGCAAATTGATCGCCCGGCGGCCGCGTCACTTGGGCGCCCTCGAACTGCTGGTCAAGCTGGCGCTGATTTCCGAAGGCCCCCGAAACGCGGCCGGCTACTTGCAGCAAGCCCTCACGGCCCTTCCCGCCGACCGTCGACGCGGCTTCGCCCGCGTGGCCTCCGAGGTCGCCGAAGCACTGGCCGAGCTGGGCGCCGTCCCCGCTGCTATCGCGCACTTCCAGTTGTCTACCCGCCTCGATCCCGAGGCCGCCCCCTCCTCGTCTTGGGCCATTCGCGAGCTCGAACGCGACGCCGAAACCTCGCCCTGGCTGCGCAATCCCTATCGCCTCTCTCCGGTCCCCCCTGGCTTGGATCCCACCCGCCAGGCCCGCTTCGAACAGGCCCTCAAGTGGGCCGAGGAAGGACTTTGGGCGTCCGCCGCTGCCGCCTTCGACACCCTTTCCGCCGAGTCCACCCCCGAATCGGACCGCAACCTCGGTCTCTGCCGCCTCTGGCTCTTCGACCATTCCGGCGCCGTCCAGGCCCTCCGCCGCTACACCCGCTGGGTCGGAGAATCCGAGGCCAACGTCGACCTCGAAGCCCTCTGCCAGTTGATCGAACCGGTTCGGGAGAACGACAGAGTCGAACTGATCCAATGGATCTGGTCGCTCCGCCACCGCGACCGCCTCCTCCAGGCACTCCAGGCCGAGCCTCGCGTCTTTGCCGCCGGCACGACCCCGATCGACCCCAGCGACCCCGCCTCGTTCCAGGTCGAACAGTTCCTCCTTCTGGACCGGCCTCCCGCTCCCGCCGATTCCTCCGTCGAACCCGACTCGATTCCCCGGGTCGAGGGCCGGCTCCTGGTCGGCCAGGAAATCGTCGCTCTCGAAGCGTACGACGACGGACGGCTCGACCGCCTGGCCGAGTGGCTGCGCAGCTTCGCCGGAGATGCCTTGCCGCCCGCACACCCGCGCACCAAGGTGCTCGGCTCCGCGAGCCGCCACGCCCTCGCCATGCGCAGCGAGTGGCTGCTGCCCGAAAAACTCTCCGGGCCAGAGGCCGAAGCCCTCTCGCAACGCCAGCGCCGCCGCATCCTAGAGGAAATCTGGCCCAACTTGCCTCACCCAGCCCTCAACGGTCTGACCCCACGCCAGGCCGCCTCGGATCCAGCCCTCCGCGTCCCGCTGCGCGCCGCCCTCGTACTGCTCGAATCCACCGCTCACCCCGGCGACTCCAACCCTCCCAATCTCCGCGCCGAGCTAGGCATTCCCCCCGAGCCTCCCATTCCGGCCGACACCGAGATCGACGCCGTCCACATCGGTCGGCTCCACCTGCTCGACCCCTCCCAACTGACCAACCCCAAGCTCGTCCAATACTTCCACCGCGCCTACCGCTATGCTCTGACGGCGGCCTTGGAGCAGGCCGCCCGGATTCTTGATCAACGGCCCGAGCTCTTGGACGTCGAGGGCGGCGTCTCTCGCGTCCAGGTCTATCAGGCTCTCTGCTCGATCGCCCTGGAGCAGCGCCGTCCCGACGACGCCATCGCCTGGATTGAGAAAGGCCGCCGCGGCGATCTCGGACCCCAGCGCGAGGCCAACCTCGTCCACTGGGAGCTGCTCGAAATCCGCGCCCGCGCCGCCACCGAACCGCCCGACCGCTGGGTCCCCCTGCTGGCCGCCACCCTCGACCGTTACCGCGACCAGGAAGAGACCCAACGCACCATCTTCCTCAGCCTCGTCGGACTCGGACTGGTCCGAACCATGCCCAGCCCCGACCGCCCCGGCGAACTGCTCATCGACACCCGACCGCTCCAAGAACTGCTCGCCCGATACGGCCCCCGCATTACCACCGCCCGGGGCGAACTGGGCATCTCCGCCACACGCTCGCCGATCTGGACCCCCGGCAGCGAGACCAGCAGCGGCTCGACCGGCGGCATCTGGACCCCCGGTCAACCGACGACTTCGTCCGCCCACGGCCCGGCCGCCGACAAACCCCGCCTCATCATCCCCGGGCACTGACCGGCCATCGGTCCCGCGGCACACCCCAGCCGCCCGACCAGGATGCTGCCTCAGCCTGGGCAATCAACCTGATCCGCCCCGTCGCTCACCGAATAAGTGACCATTCCCCCGAACCGGCCGTCTGCCCGCCCAAATCTCATGCCTTCCGACTCGCCATCCAGCGAAGCGGCTGCCCTGGCCTTGGTCCGCGAGGGCTGGAACCGGCTTCGCCGCCAGTCCCCCCTGGCTGCCTGGGCGGCCTGGCAGGAAGCGCTGCGGATCGACCCCGACCAACCGGCCGCCCGCGAAGCACTCGATCGGCTGGCGGCGGCCACCGACCTGCCACCCGCCGCCCGCCGCGTCTATCGTCTCCGGTCGCCCGAACCCGACGCCCGACCTGCCTGGGACGCCCTCCTCCGCGCCGCCGATGGGGCAGACGCCGAACGCGCGCGCCAATGCTTCGCCAGACTGGCCGCCGAGCGGCCCGACGATGCCGCCGCCCACTACAACCTCGGCCTCTGCTCCGCCTGGACCGACCGCAACGCCGAAGCCGTCGCCGCGCTGCTCCGCGCCGCCCAACTCGATTCGGCCGCCGGTCGCGGCGAACATGCGGCCGAGGCCGTCACCCTGGCCGAAGTCCTCCGCCACGGATCAGGCGCCGAACACCTGGCCGACGACGTCCGCTGCGCTCTGGTGCTCGACTGGCCAGATGCTCTCGGAGATCCCATCGCACGCCTCGCCCCGTTGGGACCCTACCGCCTGCCGCTCGACACCCCTCACGACGTCACCGCTGACCTCGGACGGCGGGTCGAATGGCTCGACCGCCCGTTCCCCGAGCCAGGCCGTCCCGAGCTTGACCCCGCCGAGCTGCCCAGCGTTCGCGCCACTTCGATCGAACAGCCCGGCGTAATCGTTTTCCACGCCCTCGACCCAGCCGTCCTCGTCGACCTGGAACGGCAAATTCACTACCTCCTGGGACGCGACTTCCGACCCCGCGATCGCCGCACCGAACCCCTGCCGATCAACCTGCTCGACTCCGCCGCCTGGCAGTTCCGACTCCCCGACGGACTCGACCCCGCGCAGCGGATCGACCTGACCCGCCGCGCCTTCGAGCATCACTACCTCCACCGCTGGGTCGATCGGCCTCGCTTGGGCCTGGGTCCCTTGCCGGGCCAATCCTCCGCTGCCGCCCTCAGCCCCCGGCAGGCCGCCCGCAACGCGCTGATCGGGACCGACCCGTCGGCACGGCATCGGCTCGAAGGCATCATCCGCCTCCGGGAGGAACTGGCCAACCGCCCCGCCTTCCGCGAGGCGCTCGGACCCCTCGATCTCGACAGCCTGCGCCGCCTTCTAGGACTGGAGCACGCATCCGTCGCCGATCCCCAAGGCCGCTCTCTGCCCGTCGATCGCCTTGACCCGGACGCGCTTGAGGCTCTCGACCCCGACGCCCTGACCGCCTCCGACCTGATCACCGGCTTCCGCACCGCGATCCGCCCCAGCACAGTCGCCCGTTTGCTCGACGCCCTCGAGCGCCGCTTCCCCGATCAATTGACTGGACCGGCTCTGCGAGCAACGGCCCGGCTCGCGTTGCAGCAGACCCTGGAGGCCGACGGCCCGGAGGCTGCCCTCCGCCGGATCGAACGCTGGCGCGCCGCCGCTCGGGATGACTCAGCCCACGCCTTCCTCGACCAGCTTCAGGCCGAGTTGGCGCTCGAAGGCTTTGGCGACGAAGACGCCGCCATCGCCTGGCTCAACGCGGCCGCTGCCCGCCCGTCGATCGACCCCGACACCCTGATCCGCACCGCAGATCTGCTGCGCGAACTCGGCGCCCACGAGACCGCCCACCAGGCCCTCCAACGCGGCCTCCACACCGCCGATCGCGCCGGCAACCTCGCGGCCGCAGCCCGTCTCTGGGACGCGCTCGGCCGCCCCCCCCGAGACCCTTCGCCATGAACCTCCCAGACTCCTCTCCCCCGCCGACCTGGATCGACCGCATGCGCTGGTCCGACGACGGCCTGATCCCAGCTATCGTCCAAGACGCCTCCACCGGCAGCGTCCTGATGCTCGCTTGGATGAACCGCGAGGCACTCATCCGCTCGCTCCAGACCGGCCAGACTCACTTCTACTCCCGATCCCGCCGCGCCCTCTGGCACAAGGGCGCCACCTCCGGCCATACCCAGCACATCGAGCAGATTCGTGTCGATTGCGACGCCGACACCCTGCTCATCCAGGTCCGCCAGCACGGCGGAGCCTGCCACGAGGGCTACCTCTCCTGCTTCTTCCGCCTGGCCGTCGGCGATCAATGGATCTCCGACCAATCCCCAGTTTTCGACCCCGATCGGGTCTACACCCAAGCCGAACTCAGCCGGTCGACGGCTCCCACCGATCCAACAACGCCAGACACGCCCGCCCCATCTGCTCAAGCCGAGCGTCGCCCGGCCGCATCAGCCGCTCCACCGCCTGCCGACACTGTCTGATCCATTCGGTCCGTGGCGCACGAAATCGCTCCCAGACCGTACACCCCGCCGCCAGATCCACGGCGATGCTCGTCAGATTGTGCAGCCGATCCGCCAACGCCACCGCCCGCGCCTCCATCGGCGCAGCGCCCAACCGCTCGAGCTGCTCGGCCTTACGCTCCGCCCACGGTCGTAGCCGCCCCTCCGAATCCCACTTGCGCTCCGTGCACCAATCGACCAGATTGGCCACCTCCGCCCCAAAGGTGTCCCGAATCGCCTCCAGCGTCACCGCGGTATCCTCAACCACATCATGCAACAACGCCCCGGCCAAGACCGCCTCCGGATAACCGAGCCGGGCCAAAATCAAAGCCACTCCCACCGGATGCTCAAGGTATGGTTCATCGGTCCCCTTACGCGTCTGATCCCGGTGCGCGCGGGCCGCCCAACGCAACGCCCGCTCCAGCAACGGCGAAAACAACCATTCGCTCACCGCCGAACCATCCCCCGCGACCGCACAAACCCGTCAATCCGCCGCGCAAATTCGTCGCGATGCGTCAAAAAACCAATGTGACCCGCCCCTTCCAAACACACCCGGCGCCCCGCCGGAACCGCTTCGGCCAACGCCAATTGGTCCCGCGGATCCACCACCACATCCCGCATCCCCGCCAGCACCAGCGTCGGCAACGACAATTGACCCAGCCGATCCGTCACATCAAACCCATTCAGCCGACGCATTCGACCCAGAATCACACCCTGGTCCGTCTCCCAACATCGCTCCACCACAAACTGCGCCAGCCGCGGCGAATCCGGACGCCCGCCATGGAGCAGGTTGAAAAACTGATTGACGAACTGATTGTCCGACGGCAGCGGAAATCGCGCCAGAACCCCTTGCGCGATCGTCGAAAACAAACCGCCGCGATACCGGGCCGCTGTCCCCGTCAGCACCAGCCCCCCCACCTGCCGACCCCGAGCGAGCGCCACTTCCAAGGCAACCGCCCCGCCAAACGAAACCCCGATCAGCCAGGGCCGTTCCAGTCGGAGACCATCTAGGATCCGCCCCACCTCCTCGGCATGATCCCGCGGCGTCAGCCCGCCGCCCCCATCCAACAAACCCCGATCGCCCCGCAACCCCACCATCACCACTTCATGCGTCCGCGCCAACCGCCGCGCCAGCGGCACCAGCAACCGCCAACCTCCAGCCAGTCCCGGCAACAAAACCAACGGATCGCCCCGACCTATCCGAACCACCTCCACCCGACCCGTCCGGGTCAACAACGCCTCCATCCGCGAGACACCCAGATCGGGAATCAACCCTAACCGCTTCCTACGTCCCGGGGCGATTCTCATCACCGACCCTCGCTCGTCAACCACTCGGTTGTCCCGTCTCCATAACCCAAAACCCTAGTTAGCACCTCTCGTTCCAAGGTCACCCCGATTGCTTTCGACGTTCCCAAAAACCATCCCACGCTGACCCAAATGGCCAGCTACTCCCCCCCTGAGGCCCCTCGCGCTGACTCGCCCAGCAACCCAAGTTGCGTGCAGATCAGCGGTTTGAACACGCGTGCCGACTTCGGCGCTGCCCCTCCGACGCCGCCGATCGGCAACCCAGTCGTCCCGGCTCGGCGCCGATCGGTCCAAGCGCTGATCCGAAGAACTCGTACCGCTGGTCGCGATTGAGCGCCGAATCGGCGCCGAATCGGCGCCGAGCACGCCTTTCGCTTCCCGCTGCGCCCGTGGTAACGTGATGATTCCAAGCCGTGCTCTGCACGGCGCGGTCACCCCAGCGACCGAGTCCATGATCGAGCACCCGCGGCGGACCGACCCCTCAGCGCAGCCCTCGCTTCCCCCCGGGGAGACGACCGCCCGGCGGTGGACGATCGGCCTCGCGATGGTCGGCGTGATCGTCTACTCGGTCTCGGTCTTGTGGTTCGTAGCGACCGCCGGCGATACCGGTTTGCGCTGCGTCTTCGGACCGCGGGTCCGCGAAGTCGGTGTCAACCGCTGGAGCCCGATACCGGTCGCTGTGGCCCCGGATCTCCGCGGGCCGGAGCCTCCACCCAGCGCGGTCTGGAGCAGCCAACCGCCTCACGCGGGCCGTCAGGGCGACCGGCTCACCATGCTGGCCGGAATTCCCATCGAAAATTACTCCGACTTCGTCCAGGCCACCCGCAAGATCCGCGATCGAATCGGCGAGTACGTCGAAGTCCGCTGGGAGTCGCCTTCCGGGCCCCGATTCGGCCACGTCCGCGTCGAGCGCCCGCCCCTGTCTAGCTACCTCTGGTCGCTCCTCTGGTTCTTGCAGGAGATGGTCATCTTCGGCATCGGCGCTCGGGTCTTCTGGCGGCGCCCAACCGATGCTTCCGCCCGCGTCTTCTTCTGGCTCTGCGTCGTCACAGTCGTCGCCTTCATGGGGGGTTACCACTGGTCCCAGATCGCGACCGAAATGCCGCTGATCTTCCCGTTCGCCGCCTTGGTCGTCTTCGTCCCCCCCGTCAGCCTCCACTTCTACCTGATCTTCCCCCGCATTCACCCCTTCTTCGCGCGCCACCGCCGACCGCTCCTGGCCCTGATCTACGGCCTGCCCACCCTGACCGCCACCGTCCTCTGGGTCCTCATGAGCTGGTCGCGTTGGGGCCAAAACCAGCTTCACGTCGAACAGGCTCTCGGACTGCTCCGCGCCGTCAGCCTTGCCTACATCGGCCTTTCGATCCTTGTCTTCCTGGTCTGCCTGGCTTTCCTGATCGACGCCTATCGCCTGGCCTCCACCCGCGCGGAGCGCAATCAGGTCCGCTGGATCCTCCTGGCCACGGTCCTTTCGGTGCCGCCGATCGCCTGGCTAGTTTACGACGCCTCGATCGACCCCGCACGCTGGGGGATGTCGCGCTCAGTCTGGCCGATGTCGATCGTCTCGATGCTCTACACGGTCGCTTATGCCTTTAGCATCACGCGATACAAGCTGCTCCAGGCCGAGGAGCTGTACAACCGGGGCGTCATTTACGTCGCCGTCAGCGTCACGGCCGGCATCCTCTATTCGGCCGGTCTGGTCCTGGGCGCTTTGATCGTCGGCGAGCGGCTGCTCAGCCACGAGGCCACCCTCGGCACCGTGGTCGCCTGTGTCACGGCCCTGGTCATCATGATCCTCTCGGGCGCGGCCCGGCAGCGGTTTCAGAAGGCCATCGATCGCCGGTTTCACCGGGAAAAGTACAAGTTCGATCAGGCCATGCGGCGGATGAGTACGGCCGTGGGGCAACTGGTCGATCGTCCGACCCTGGCCCGGGGACTGCTCGAAGCGGCCGGCGAGGTGCTCCGCGTCGACTGGGGAGCGCTCTATCTGGCCGGGGCCGACTCCAGCCGCCTCACCCTGGCCGCAGCCCTCGGACCTGAGCCGGACGAGGTCGTCCTCGAACCGGACAACCCGCTCGTCCTTCATTTCAAAAACCGCAGCGACACCCTTCGCGTTCCTCATGCCATGGCCTTGCTCTCCCAGCCCGACCCGGCCACCGACGCCATGATCGCCCTGGGCGGCGAGGTCGCGACTCCCCTGGAGGCTCACACTGGTCTGGCCGGTCTGCTGATCCTGGGTCCCAAGCGCTCCGGCATGCCCTACGAGGAGGAGGAGCTGGCGTTCCTCAGCGCGCTCGGGTCGGTCGCCACCCTGGCGCTGCGTTCGGCCGACATCCAGAAAACGCTCGAAACCCTCAACCATGAGCTGGCCGAAAAGGTCGACAAGATCGCCGAGCAGCAGCGGCGGATCCTGATCCTCCAGGAGCAACTGAGCCTCAGTCGGGCGCGCGGCCGGCCGGTCGAGACCTTCACCCTCGATGCCCCCGACCCCAGCTCGACGCCAGCCCAACCGTCCGCCGCCCCGACCGAGAGCCAGCCCGCTGACCCGGAGCCGCCCGGCGCCGATCCTTTCGACGCCCTCAAAGGCTCCAGCCCCGCCTTACAACGGACCATCCACCTGGCTCGCAAGGTGGCCGGCAGCTCCGCGGCCGTCCTCATCCGCGGACCCTCCGGCGCCGGCAAGGAGCGGCTGGCCGAAGCCATCCACGCGGCCAGCCCACGCGCGTCCCGGCCGTTCGTGAAGGTCCACTGCGCGGCGCTGGCCCCGGGACTGCTCGAAAGCGAACTGTTCGGCCACGTCAAGGGCGCCTTCACCGACGCCCGCTCCGACCGCGTCGGACGCTTCCAGCAGGCCGACGGCGGAACGCTATTCCTCGACGAAATCGGCGACATCAGCCTCGACATCCAGACCAAACTGCTCCGCGTGCTCCAAGAAATGTCGTTCGAAAAGGTCGGCAGCTCGCAGACGATCCGGGTCGACGTCCGGTTGATCACGGCCACCCACCAGGACCTCGAGGCCCTGATTCGCGCCGGCCGTTTTCGCGAGGATCTCTTTTATCGCCTGAACGTCGTCACGATCGTTGTCCCCCCTCTGAGCCAGCGCCGAGAAGACCTCTTCGAACTGGCGCTGCATTTCCTGACCGAGTCGGCTCGTCGGACCGGCAAGGCCGTCACCCGGTTCGCCGACGACGCCATCGAGGCGATCCTGGCCCACGACTGGCCCGGCAACGTCCGCGAACTGGAAAACGCCATCGAACGGGCCGTCGTTCTGGCCGACGGCCCAGAGATCACCCGCGACGATCTCCCCGCCCAGGTGGCCGCTGGTGCACGTCGCGGCCGCCCCCGGAGAACCCCCGCCTCCGCCCGGGCTCCCGAACCGATCGCCGCTGCCGTCGTCGCTCAGCCTGGGCGCTCGGCCGTCGACGCCCTCGACCCTGAATGGGCCGACTACGAGCGTCACCGCCTGATCGATGCTCTGACCGAAGCCCGCGGCAATAAGAGCGAGGCGGCCCGGCTGCTCGGGCTGCCTCGCTCAACCTTCTTTAGCCGGCTCAAAAAACATGGTCTGGCTTGAGCCTTCCCCGCCAGCGGCTCTGCCCGCGGGGAAGGCTCGCTGACCGTCCGCCGTCCGCCGCGCTACTTCAGATCGTCCCGGTATCGCAGCGCCGCCTGGATCACGAAGTGTTGGGGGATCTCCCGGCCCATCACCTTCAAAATCAGCCGAATGTCCTGGGTCACGTCGGTATCACGCAACCGGCCCTTCTCGACCTCGAACCGATACCGCCCCGTACCGCTCTGCTTCGACACTTCCACCTCCAGCGGTGACCCGGACGCTGGCTTGATCGCCGTGTCAATCTGAGCCGTCACGAGCGCCTCGGGTGTGGTGGCCTGATCCAGCGAATACGTATTCGTGATCGCCATCTGGAGCGGCCCGGCGGGCAGCTCCAGCTTCAGGTCCCAGGTCGCGCCTTGCGACGCGCTACCCTCGGGCAATGGCGGGATCACCTGAGCCAGCAGCCGCTCCACACCCTTGGCCGAGAGCAGGCTCCCTCCATCCGCCAGCATCGCCGCCGGCGACCCCTGCGCGGCCCGAATCACATCCTCGGGCACCTTGACATCTCGTACCTGCCCGCGTGCATCGAGCGTCAGCTCATACGGCGCCGCAGTCACCGACGCGTACAGCGCCTTGAGCGGAGCCAGCGGCCCGGGGGGATCTCCACCCTGGCGGCTGTCGTACACCAGCGGTTCCTGCATCCCCGACTCCACCTCGACACGCACATAGTCGACCGTCTGCTTCAGCCGCGCCGACCCGTCGGCCTCGACCGATTCCACGTCCCAGATCAGCCCGAACTGAAGCGTCGTGCTGCTCTTGATCTCCTGATTCTCCAGCTCAACCTCAATCGCATTACGCTGCGTAAACTCGTACCCCAGCCGCTGACCCTTCTCGAGCTTCCACCGGAGCGCGACATCGGAGCCTGCCGCCAGACTGACTCCGCACAATCCCACCAGCAGCGCCCCGGCTTTCGTCAATCCACCTATGTCCATCGCTCAGCCCCCCGCGACTCTCTTCCCGCAGACGGTCAACGCCGGGTGCGATTATCGGAGTCGGTCTCGGGAACTGCAACCGACACCCGCTCCGGACCCTCCAGCCGGCGGGCCACGATCGCCCGCCCGCCCTTTCGGCCATCCCCCGCGTGCAAAAACAGCGTCAGCGGCCGATCCCCTTCGAGCCTCAGTTCGCGGCGGATGGCATCCGGCGATCGCCGGATGCCTCGGGTCCGAACGTCGAGTGGTCCGGCTCCCAGCGATCGCAGCAACGCCCGAAGCCGTCGCCGATCCGCTGGCACCTCCCCGATGACCTCGAACGTCTGAACAAACCCCGAGACGATCGGTTCCTCACCGGTCAGCCAGTCCAGTCCGAGGCCGAGCCGCGCCAGTCCGTGGGCCGCCGCGTACCGGTCAACCAGCCGCGAGCGGATCAGCGCCGGATCCGGGTCGAAGATCCAGCCGAGCGGCCTCCCAACCACTTGGGCCGCAACCCCAGGCCCATCCCGGTCCGACCATGTCGCCCCGGCCGGCAGACAGGTGGCCCGCCGTTGGCACGTCCGCGCCGCCCCAAACCAGACCGTCGCCTCCTTGCACTCCCCATTCAGGCTGACAAGCTCGATCTCGACCCCCTCAGCTCCGAACGCCTGCTCAAAGTCGCTCGCTGGACCGAGCTTGATCGACCCCGACGCCCCCGAGCGAACCAGCTTCCTCAGAAACCCCAGACCGGGTCGATAGCCGGCCAACTCGTCCGCCCGCTCCTGCCGGCTCCGGCTGGGACCATCACGTCGATCTGGGTCGATATGCACCCAGTCCCCGGGCCTCAATCCCATCGCCTCCGCACAGCCCCGCACCACGACCACACGCTCCCCCAGCCCGCAAACCCGGACATTCCACGCCAGCCGCCGGCAGGCTGCCTGACTCCGATCCACAGCCACGACGACCAGACCCGCCTCGGCCAACGCCAGCGTGTCGAAGCCAAGCCCACAACATAGGTCCCAAACCTGCCGCGCCCCACAACCCACAAACCGGGCTGCCTTGTGCCGGGCGACCGCCGAGGCCGTCGCCTGCTCGACCCCGACACGCTCCAGCCACAGCCGATCCACCTCTTCGAGTTTGACCCGCGCCCGCCGCCGCGCCTCGACCAGTCGCACCGCCGCCGCGACCTGCTCCATCGGATAGATCGCCCTCCACCGCTCAATCTCCGCCGGGCCGATCACCGGCGCCGCCTCCACCGCTCCCAGCAACTGCATCCCCTCCGGCGTCGTCAGCACGGCATATTCCGCCGCGAGCCAATCCGCCCCCTCTGCCTCCGGTGGCCTCTGCGTGCCGTCGATCGTTACCATAGAAAATTCGCCGTAGATCGGCCGATCCCCCCAGCCAGACCGGCCTCCGATCCTCTTATCCACCTCGCCGATGATCCAAGCCGCCCTCCCGGTCCCGGTCCCTCCGCCCATCGCCCGCGAGCCTCTGGCCATCGGTGGGATACCAATTCCCTCTCGCTTCTTCCTAGCGCCGATGGCTGGCTACACCAGCCTCGCCTTCCGCCTCTGCGTCCGCCAAAACGGGGGTCTGGGCCTGGCCACCACCGACCTGGTCAACGCCCGCTCGATCCTCGAAGGCCGCCGCCGCGCCGCCGAACTGTCGGAGACCTGCCCCGAAGACCGCCCCATCGCCATCCAGCTCTACGGGCACGTCATCGCCGAGATGACTGAGGCCGCCCGTCGCATGGTCGATCAGGGAGCCACACTGATCGATATCAACATGGGATGTCCCGTGCGCAAGGTCGTCCGCTCGGGGGGCGGCTCCCGGCTCATGTGCGAGGCCGAGGCAGCCACCCGGCTCGTCGCCGCGATCGTCTTGGCCGTTGAGCCGGTCCCCGTGACGGTCAAGATGCGGCTGGGCTGGGACGCCCAGAGCCTGACCGCTCCCCAGCTCGCCGCCGCGTTTGAATCGGTCGGTGCGGCCGCCGTCATCATCCACGGCCGCACCCGCGCCCAGGGCTTCAGCGGAACGGTCAATCGCGACGGAATTCGCGCCGTCGTCGAGGCCGTCCGCTCGATTCCTGTCATCGGCAACGGCGACATCCGCACCCTCGCCGACGCCGACCGGATGTTCCGCGAAACGGGCTGCGCGGCCGTCTCTATCGGCCGCGGCATTCTCGCCAACCCGTTCTTTCCCCGCCAGCTCGACCGCTGGGCACGCACCGGCGACCCCGGACCCGACCCTTCCTTCGCCGAACGCCTCGACATGATGCGCCGTCACTTCCACGGCCTCCTACTTCGCCGGGGCGAATTCTACGCCTGCCTCCAGTTCCGCAAAACCTTGAAGTGGTACGCCCACTTCACCCGGATGCCCAAACCGCTCTACCTCGAACTGATCAACCTCAGCCAGGCCTCCGTGTTCGACGAGGTCCTCGCGCGGGTCGAGGCCGCCGGCCCAACCGCCCCACTCCCCGGCCACGCCGACCCCCGCATCCCCGTGCCCGCCGGACCCATCGACAAGTGGTAATATCCCTCCCCGCTTCGGTTCCACGCCGGCTCCCAGCGCGCGTCGTATAACCCAAACCGCCGTCGTTCAGGCTCCGCCGTCGCCATATCAGCTTCCGGATCCTTCCCTCTCGATCCAGCTCCAACCGCTGGCCCCGCTGCCGATTCACCTCGTCAATCGGGGATCGCGCTAGTCCTCGCGTTGGCCCAGATAGCGCCGCAACAGATCGCGGGTCGAAGGGTTGAACCCGTCCGCACCCGCCGCTTTGCCCTGCCGCGCATCGGCCAGATACCGCCGTACCGTCAACGCCAGCTTCTTGCCCAGCTCAACCCCCCACTGATCGAACGAGTTGATGTCATAGAGAAAACCCTCGACCGCCGTCCGGTGTTCATAGAGCGCCAGCAATTGCCCGGTCGTCCGCGGCGTCAGTTCCTCAAACATCAACACGTTCGACGGCCGATTTCCCGGAAAAACCCGATGCGGAACCAGGGCCTCGGGCGTCCCCTCAGCGCGGACTTCCTCGGCCGTCTTGCCCACCGCCAGCGCATCCGGCTGGGCAAAAAAGTTGGCCATCAGCTCGTCGTGGTTCGAGACCAGTTCCCCCTCGAGCCGGATCGGACGCTGGCTCCGCCGGAACCCGATAAAGTCGGCCGGCACAACCCGCCCCTGGTGCAATAGCTGATAAAAACTGTGCTGCCCATTCGTGCCCGGCTCGCCAAAATCGACCGGCCCGGCATCGATCGGCAACACCCGACCGTCCAGCCCCACCCGCTTCCCATTCGACTCCATATCCACCTGCTGAATATGGGGCGCTAGCTTCCACAACGCCTGGCAATACGGCAGCAACGCCCGTGCCCCATACCCCAAAACGCTCGTATTCCAGACCCCGAGCAACCCCAGGATCACCGGCAGATTACGTTCCAGAGGCGCCGTCCGGAAATGCTCATCGATCTCGTGCCCACCCGCGAGAAATTCGCGGAACGGCCGCTCCCCGTACTGGAGCATCAGCGGAACCGCCCCCACCGCGCTCCAGACGCTGTACCGCCCTCCGACCCAATCCCAGAATCCAAACGCATGCGCCGGATCAATCCCAAACTCGGCCACCTTCTCCAAATTGGTCGAAACGGCGATCATCTGCGCCAGCACCGCCTCCGGGCCCGACCGCTCGATCAGCCACGACCGCACCGTCCGCGCATTGAGCATCGTCTCGGCCGTCGTGAACGTCTTCGAGATCACAACCACCAGCGTCCGCGCCGGCTCCAGACCCTCCAGCGCCCGCGCTACGTCGATCGGGTCGACATTGGCCAGAAACCGCAGCCGCCGGCCCTCGGCCGCCGCCGCACACCCCGGCTCGGTCCGCCACGCCTCGGCCACACACTCCGGACCCAAGTACGAACCGCCAATCCCGATCGCTACCACATCGGTCAACCGCTCCCCGGTCGCGCCCCGATACTCCCCCGAACGCACCGCCTCCGCAAACCTCCCAATCCGCTCCAGCACGCCCTGGACCTCGGGCACCACATCGACCCCGTCGACCACCAGCGACGACCCCGCCGGCAGCCGCAACGCCACATGAAGAACCGCCCGGTCCTCCGTCGTGTTGATCCGTTGGCCGGCAAACATCGCCGCGATCTTCTCCGCCAACCGAGCCTCCCGCGCCAACTCAAACAGCAGCTTCATCGTCTCCCCGGTCGCATTCTGCCGCGCATAGTCCAACACCAGACCGTCCAGCTCGGCCCTCATCGCCGCACACCGCTGACCATCAGCCAGCAGCTCCCGCAAATGCACCCCGCGCATCCGCTCCGCATGAGACACTAGCGCAGCCCACGCCCGATGGTCGGTGATCGCCATGGCAGTCGCTCCGCTCCCTGGTCAACTTCCTCTCCCGCCTGAGCCTAACGCCTCGCCGGACGCCAGGGCAGGGGGGTCTCCCCGCCTCCACCACCACGCCCTAGCCCCCCAGCGGCCAATTCGGCAGCATAACCTGAAGGGACGGATCCCAATCGCCGGGGAACTCCAACATGCTCCAGGCCCGTGATCTGACGGTCGGCTCCGTTCGCCTGCGCGTCCACAGAACCACCAGCGACGGCCCGCCCCTGGTCCTCCTCCACGGCGTATCCCGCTGCGGCCTCGACTGGCTCCCCCTCATTCCCCACCTCAGCCTGCTCGGCTCGATCCACGCCCTCGACCAGCGCGGGCACGGCCATTCCCAAAAAGGCCTCGGCGCCTACCGGGTCCGCGACTACGTCGAAGACGCCACCGCCTACGTCGCCGCCCTCGACGCGCCAGCCATCCTGATCGGCCACTCGCTCGGCGCGATGGTCGCCGCCGGCGTCGCCGCCGCACTGCCTGCCCGCGTCCAGGCCCTTGTGCTCGAAGACCCCACCTTCGAAATGACCGGTGCCCGCCTCCACGAAACCTCCTTCCCCGACCTCTTCCACGCCTACTTGCCCCACGTCGGATCCCACCGCCCCACCGACGAAGTCGCCCGCGCGCTGGGCCGGGCCTTGGTCGGCGCTCCCGGCGGACCCAAACTCCCCCTCTCGGCCACCCGCGACGCCGCCAGCCTCCGCTTCCTCGCCGAATGCCTCAAACAACTCGACCCCAACGTCCTCACCTCCGTCCTCGACGGCCACTGGATGGACGACTACGACATCGACGCCACCCTCGGCCTGATCGCCTGCCCCACCCTCCTCCTCCACGGCGAATACGCCGCCGGTGGCGCCCTGCCGGAAGATTACGCCGAACGCCTCGCCAGCCTCATCCTTGACGTCACCCGCGTTCGACTGCCCCGCATCGGCCACAACATCCACAGCTCCGCCACCGAAGCCATGCTCCGCCCCCTGCTCGCCTTCTTAGCCGCCATCCTCACCGCCAACCATACCCACCCCTGACCCCAACCATCCCCGCCCCTGGCCTCACGCCTCCCATCACTTGTCCTGCGCCGTTCGCCTCAAACCTCGGAGCCTTTCCCATGAAGACCGCCCTCGGCTGCACCGTGATCGACAACGGCACCCTCATCGACGGCACGGGAGCCCCTCCCATCCCCAACGCCCGCGTCGTCATCCGCGACGGCCGCATCCATGCCGTCGGGCCGGCCGACGCCCTCGCCCAGATCCCGCCCGATGCCACCCGCATCGATGCCGCCGGCGGCACGATCATGCCCGGCCTGGTCGAGGCCCACTTCCATCCCACCTACTTCAACGTCGCCGAACTCGCCGATCTCGACATCAAGTATCCGGTTGAATATGTCACGATCCTTGCGTCGTGCAACGCCCGGCTCGCCCTCGAGTGCGGCTACACCGCCGCTCGCAGCGGCGGCAGCCTGCACAACATCGACGTCTGGCTCAAGAAGGCGATCGAGGACGACCTCATCCCCGGCCCGCGCCTGGCCGCCTCGGGCGCGAAATTTGCGGGGCCGGAGGGCTGATGGACTGGAACCCCGACCACTGGCAGCTCGGCATGGAGGGCCTGATCCTCCTCATCAACGGCCCCGACGAAGGCCGAAAGGCCGTCCGCAAGCTCGTCAAGGACGGCGTGGAGTGGATCAAAACCTACCCCACCGGCGACGCCGCCGCACCCGACGCCGCCGACCACCACACCCTCTGCATGACCTTCGACGAAATGGCCGCCGTCGTCCACGAGGCGCACAACTATCGAAAAAAGGTCACTGGCCTCTGCCGCGCCACCGAGGGGATCACCAACGCCCTCAAGGCCGGCTTCGACTGCATCGAGCACGGCACCTTCCTCGACAACGAGGGCCTCGACCTCCTGCTCGAGCGCAACGTTCCCTGCGTCCCCGCGCTTCAGTTCGAGTGGGCCAGCATCGAGTACGGACCCCAGTTCGGCATGTCCCAGGCCGTCGTCGATGGCCACAAAGAAACCCTCGAAGCCGGCGCTGAAAGTGCCCGCCGGATCCTCAAGGCCGGCGGCTGCCTCGGCATGGGCGGCGACTACGGCTTCGCCTGGAACCCCCACGGCGACTACGCCAAAGAGCTCTCCTTCTTCGTCCACTACGTCGGCTTCTCCCCGATGGAAGCGATCGTCTGCGGCACCCGCAACGGCGCCCGCATCATGGGCCGCGAGTCCGAGTTCGGCACCCTCGAACCCGGCAAGCTCGCCGATCTCCTCATCGTCGACGGCGACGTCCTCGCCGACATCCGCGTCCTCGAGGACCGCTCCCGCCTCGTCGCCGTCATGCAGGGCGGCATCGTTAAGGCCGGCCGCCTTGCGCCCCGCTGGCCATCCACGACATCCCGTTGATCCCCGGCCCTTGGCCCGTCGAAACGGCTCCCCACGCAAACGCCACTCGCGCGGCCACTCTGACCCGTCCAGACCGGACCGTCGGCCCCGCCTCGGCTCCCCGGTCATCACGTCCCGTCCGCCTAAGCTCGTCGCGCGGGGTGATTCGTCGGCTTCCCGGCTTCCCCGCCGACGCCAACCCGCTCCGCCGGGCGCTTCAGCCGCGATCCGCAATCCGCCATTCCGACAGCATCGCCTGCTTCCGCTCCACCTCCCGGCTCAGATCGGCCTGGATCGTGTCGCAGACCAGGTGGCACAGCTTCTCGATCAACGGGTCAGCGATCGCGTAGTACACCTGCAAGCCCGCCTTGCGACGCCGGATCAAACCCGCATCGGCCAGCATCCGCAAGTGCTTCGACACATTCGCCTGCCCGCGGCCCGTCTCGGCCACCACTTGCCCCACGTTCCGCTCGCCCGCCATCAAACACCGCAAAATGGCCAGCCGCGTCGGATCCGACAACATCCGAAACTTCCCGGCCATCAGCTCCAACACGTCGTCCGTAAGGTGGGGCGGCATCGGCTTGACTATTCCACTGGTTAGTTATATAGTTGGTCAGTCGGATAATGAACTATATCCTGCGGAGGCGTTGATGGCTAGCGGCGATGGCGTAAATGGCTGGATCGTCAGGCTGCTGCCGGTGGCCGTCCGGGCCGCCCGCCGCCCCGACGCCGACTGGCTCTCCGCGCTCGTCCGCCGCCGCGCCCGGTTTGCCGCCTCCGAGAAGACAATGCGTAACCGGCCGACCGCCCGCGACCTCCTCCCCAATGTCCTGACCGTGCCTTCTGGCACGGCCGAAGTCATCTGCCGGCAGCGGGCCAGCGTCGCCTACTTCAAACTTTGAGCGTTGGAATCAAGCCGATCGAGGAGAATCGAACCCATGAGCACGACCACCCAGACGACCGCCGTTCGGACGATCCGACCCCAAGAGCTGTTCGAGAAGCACGCCGCCGGTCGGCCTGTCGAGCTGATCGACGTCCGCACGCCCGCCGAATTCCGTGAGGTCCACGCCAGTTGCGCGCGGCTGGTTCCGCTCGACGAGCTGGACCCAGCCGCCGTCATGGCCCAACGCACCTCGACCGAGGAACCGCTCTACCTGATCTGCCGCAGCGGCAATCGCGCTCAAAAAGCCTGCGAAAAATTCCTCGCCGCCGGTTTCACCGACGTCGTCAACGTCGAAGGCGGCACACTGGCCTGGGAGGCCGCCGGCTTGCCCGTCGTCCGCGGCAAGAAGACGATCTCCCTCGAGCGTCAGGTCCGCATCGCCGCCGGCGCCTTGGTCTTGCTCGGTTCGGTGCTCGGCGGCCTGGTCAGTCCCTGGTGGTGCCTGCTCTCGGGCTTTGTCGGAGCCGGCCTGATCTTCGCCGGCGTCACCGATACCTGCGGCATGGCGATGCTCCTGGCCCGCATGCCCTGGAACCAGGCCGGCCGGCCCGAGGGCGTCTCGTGCACGCGTTGATGCTCGGACTCCTCGCCACCGTCACACCACACCTCCCGGCGACCCAGGTCGCGAGCGGACTGTTGGCCCTCAGCCTGCTCTTCGGCGCGGTCGTCGGGTTCTCGCTCGGTCTGACCGGCGGCGGCGGTTCGATCTTCGCCGTCCCGCTGCTCATGTACGGCCTCGGCATACCGTCGAAGGAGGCGATGGGCGTCTCGCTGGCCGCCGTCGGAGCCACCGCCCTGCTCGGCATGCTCCCGCGCCTCCGCAGCGGCGAGGTCGAGCTGACCACCGGCCTGCTCTTCGCCGCCGCCGGTATGCTCGGTGCCCCGTTCGGTACATATCTCCGCAGCGTGATGCCCGAGCCGCTTCTGCTCGGACTTTTCGTCGCCGTCATGCTCGTCGTCGCGGCGCGGATGTGGCTCAAGGCAACCCGCACGGCCGCCGAGGCCCGCGCCCTTGCCGAGCCGGTCCCCGCCGACGACCGGGGCCCCACCTGCCGCCGCGACCCCGAGGGCCGGCTCCGCCTCACCTCCGGCTGCGTACGGCTGCTCGCCCTGGTCGGCTTGGCCACCGGCGTCCTCTCCGGGCTGTTCGGTGTCGGCGGCGGCTTCGTCGTCGTCCCGGCCTTGGTCCTCTTTAGCGGGATGGGCATTCATCGCGCCGTGGCAACCTCTCTGCTCGTCATCGCGCTGATCGGCGCTGCCGGCGTCGTCGCCCATATCGCCTCGGGCCACACCATGCCCCTGGCCGTCACCGTCTGGTTTATAAGCGGTGGCCTGGCCGGCATGCTCGCTGGCATTGCCCTGGGCCGCCGCATCTCCGGCCCCCGCCTCCAGCAACTGTTCGCTCTTGCAATCGTCGCGGTGGCCGCCTACGTCGTCCTCCGCAGCCTGACCGCCTAATCGCCGACCGCTTCACACCCCCCTGCCGGAGTCCTTCCCATGATCCTCAAGCAATACTACCTCGGCTGCCTCGCCCACGCCTCGTACCTGATCGCCGACGAGACCTCAAAGGTCGCCGCCATCGTTGATCCTCAGCGCGACATCGACCAGTACCTTGCCGACGCTCAGGAACGCGGCCTGACCATCCGCTACGTCTTCCTCACCCACTTCCACGCCGACTTCCTGGCCGGCCACATCGAGCTCCGCAACCGAACCGGCGCCGAGATCGTCCTCGGCGCACGCGCCCAAGCCGAATTCGCGTTTCGTCCGGTACGCGACGGCGATTCCATCACCCTCGGACCGGAAGTCCGCCTGGTCATCTGGGAAACGCCCGGCCACACCCCCGAGGGTATCTCGATCCTTGTCTACGACGCCGCCAAACCCGACATCCCCTACGCCGTCCTGACCGGCGACACCCTCTTTATCGGCGACGTCGGCCGCCCCGACCTGCTCGCCTCCATCGGCGTCACCGCCGAAGAACTGGGACAGATGCTCTATGAGTCGATTCAACGGCTCAAGCAACTGCCCGACGAGACCCTGGTCTACCCGGCTCACGGCGCCGGCTCGCTCTGCGGCAAACAACTCAGCAACGAAACCGTCTCCACCATCGGCCAGCAAAAGCGCTACAACTACGCCCTCCAACCCATGAGCAAGCAGAAGTTCCTGGAGCTGGTCACTGCCGACCAGCCCGAAGCCCCCGCCTACTTCCTCCACGACGCTATCGCCAACCGCCAGGAACGCCCCGACCTGGATACCACCCTGGCCCAGACAGTTCGCCCGCTGCCCCTCGACGAAGTTCTCCGGCTCCGCGACTCAGGCGCCCAGATCCTCGACGTCCGCGAGGCCCCCGACTTCGAAGCGGCCCATCTGGCCGGCTCGATCAACATCGGTCTCCGCGGCCAGTACGCAAGCTGGGCCGGAACGATCCTCAACAAAGAACAGCCCATCGTCGTCATCGCCGATCCCGGCGATCAGAACGAAGCCATCATCCGCCTCGGCCGCATCGGCTTCGACCACGTCGCCGGCTTCCTCGACGGCGGCATGTCCGCCCTCGCCGACCATCCCGAACTCCTCGCCACCACCACCCGCATCACCGCTCTGGCCCTCGCCGAACGCCTCGCCGAACCCAACCCACCCACCGTCCTCGACGTCCGCACCGACAAAGAGCGCGAGGCCGGCCAAATCGACGGCAGCGCTCACATCCCGCTCAACCAACTCCCCAAACGCCTCGCCGAGGTGCCCCCTGGCCCCCTAGTTGTCCATTGCCAGGGCGGATACCGCTCCGCCATCGCCGCCAGCCTGCTCCAACGCGCCGGCCGCACCGACGTCATGGACCTCGTCGGCGGCTACAAAGCCTGGGAGGCGTCCCACCAACCCGTCCCCAACGCTTGAGAATCACGCCTCCCCCCCTCCCGCTCGCCCATCGCCTGCCGCAGGGGAAGGGAGTCCGGGCCGATGGCATCATCCCCCTTGACCGGCGTGTTCGGCCCGCCCACCCGTCGTTCCACGGCCGAGCCTTAACCGACCGCTGAGCGGACGCTCCTCCCCCCCGGGAGGTCCGCCTCGGCCGGTGCGGTTGAGGCCGGCCGAACGAGCCACGTCCCGGTTCCCGGCAACTCCACAAGCGTAGCCGCCCTACGCCCCAAACGCCTCTTCGGCCGTCAGGATCATATGGGCCACTTCCACGAGCTTCTTGTTCCGGTCACTGGCCAGCCGTTGCAGCCGCTTAAACGCATCAGCCTCGTCCAACCCGGCCTTCTTCATGATGATCCCCTTGGCCCGCTCGATGATCTTGCGATCCTCCAAGGCCTGCCGTAGGTCGGCCGCCTCCTTGCGAAGCTCCTGAAACTGCTCAAACCGCCGCAACGCGATCGCGATCGCCGGCTCCAGGTCCGACTGCTTGATCGGCTTGACCAGATACGCCAGGATGTGGTCCGCCTCGGCCCGCTGAATATCCTCCGGATCGTGGTGGGCCGAAACCAGAATCACCGGTAACGGATTCTGACGCGAGATCTGCACCGCCGCCTGAATCCCATCCAGATCCGGCATCCGGATATCGGTAATCACCAGATCCGGCCGCTCCGTCCGGCACAACTCCAGCAACTCACGGCCCGTCCCCGCCACCCCAACCACCTCATGACCCAGGATCGGCAGGATCGTCTGAAAGTAATCCTGCATATCGGGTTCGTCGTCCGCCACCACGATCCGCAACCGCCGACTCATCTCAAGGCGCCTCCCGGGGCAGGGTGATCACGAAGGCCGCGCCCGGCGACTCTCGGTCCGCCACCTCCATCGTACCTCCATGCGCTTCGACAATCCGGCGGGCAATCGGCAGACCCAGACCCGTCCCTTTGGTCTTCGTCGTGAAAAACGGCTCGAACAGCCGCTCGCGGATCGCCCGGTCAAATCCCGGCCCATCATCGCTCACCACCACTTGCACCGCCGCCTGTCCGTCCAGCACCGCCTCACTCGCCTCGACGACGACTGTCACCGGCGGCCGCCCCGCCGCAAGCGCATTCTCAAACAGATTGCGAAACACCTGAGCCAGCCGGAATGCATCCGCCCGGCACACCAGATCCACGCCTTCCACCCGCTCGATCAACCGCCCCGGCCGCGTCCGCCGCATCGCCTCCAACTGGGCCCAGGCCTCCCGCCAACTCTCGTCCACCCGGATCGTCGACCGGATCAACCGCACCGGCGCCGCGTATCCCCGCACATCCTCAAACAGGTGGTTCAAATGATCCTGCGCCGCCTGGAGCCGAGCGATCAGATCCAACGCCCCCGGACAATCCCGCACCTTCAACGCCAGCATCTCCAGACACGCCTGACTCCGCTGCAACGCATTCCGACTCTCATGCGCCAGCCCCGTCACCATCTGCCCAATCGCCGCCAGCCGTTCGGCTTGGACCGCCCGCTCCTGCGCCAGCTTCAACCCTGTGATGTCCTGCCCAACCATCATCAACGCCGGCGCGCCTTCATGATCCGGCAACCGCCGCGCATTCCAGAGCATCGTCCGCACCGACCCATCCCGACACACAATCGGACACTCAAAGCCCTGAACCGGACGACCCCGCGCCGTCGCCTCAAACGGCTCCACAAGCAACTGCCGGGAACCGGCCGCCCCCAGCAGCTCCACACAATTGCGGCCTCGCACCGCCTCCAGCTCGTAACCGGTCAGCCGCTCGCCAAACGGACTGATGTAGAGCAGCTCCCCATCCTCCCGCGCAATCAAGATCACACACTCGGCCGCTTCCAGCAATTGTCGCAGCGCCGTCTCACTCCGCTCCTTGGCCCGAGTCAGTGCCCGCCGCTCCGCCACCCGCAACAGACTGGCGCGTAACGCATCAAAATGCAATGGCTTCAGTATGTAATCGGACGCCCCTTCGCGCAGCGCCGCAATCGCCCCCTGAAGATCCGAATAACCAGTCACGATGATCACCGCCGCCGCCGGCGCTCGGGCGTGCAGCCGCGGCAAAAGCTGCTCGGCGCGTCCATCCGGCAACTGCCGATCGAGAATGACCAGATCGAGCGTCTCCCAATCGCTCCGTGCTAACGCCTCCGCCGCACTGGCGGCCAGCTCGACCCGGTGCCCTTCAAGCTCCAGAAGATCCCGCAGATTGGCGCGCGCATCCGCGTCATCTTCGATCACCAGCACGTTCAACGCCACCCGGTCCGTCATGCCGATGCGTCGCCAGCTCGCCCCGGTCGTCCCATCGCGCGCTCGCTGGTCAGACGCCTCAACTGATCCAGCAACCGATCCATATCCAATGGCTTGTAACAGATCCCCGACGCCCCTTCAGCCAGCGTCGCCTCGATCGTTTCCTTCATCTCCGCCCCGTGGCCGGTCGTCAGCAACGCCGGCGTCGCCGGCGCCGACCCCTTGATCCATTGATACACCGACCGGCCATCTCCGCCCGGTAGCTTCATGTCGATCAGCACCACGTCGTATCGCATATCCCGAAGCGCCGCCGCGGCTCCTGCCGCGTCATGTGCCAGTCCCACCCGATACCCACGCTCCCGGAGCACGTCCCACAAGCTCAGACACAGCGCATGATCGTCGTCCACCACCAGGACCAGCGGCTCCTCCAACGCCGCGTCGATCAGCTCCAGCAATGCCGGCAGTTCCACCGGCTTCGACAAGACGCGCCACGCCCCGGCCGAGAGCGCCTGCCGTGCCGTTTCCCCCGCCGCATAGGCCGTCACCAGCATCGCTACCGTGCTCGGTCGCAACGCCTTGATCTCGCGGTAGAGCGTCAGACCGTCCATGCCGGGCATCCGATAATCCAACAACGCCACTTCGTATGCACGTCGCCGCACCAGCTCCAACGCGGTCGGCCCATCATGCGCCGTATCCACCGCGTAACCCACTTCCGTCAAAATGTCCATCAGGTTGCGGCAGATGTCCTGATCGTCATCCACCACCAGAATCGCGGCTCCCGGCGACGTCCTCATCGTGGCGGCTCCACCGATCGCAGCAAAATCGTAAACGTGCTCCCGCAGCCAGGCTGGCTCTGGACCCGCAACTGCCCCTGATTCCTCTCCAGCAACAACCGCGCAATCGCCAGCCCCAAGCCCAACCCCCGCGCCTTGGTCGTGTACAGCGGTTCCTGAACCTTCCCCAGATCCTCCGCCGCGATTCCCTGCCCCGTGTCCGACACATCCAGCCCCCACCACGGACCTTCCCGCCGAATCGCCAGCTCCAGCCGTCCCCCTCCCGGCATCGCGTCGTACGCGTTACGCAACAGGTTCGCCACCACAATCCCCACTTGATCAGCGTCGCAAACCACCCACGCCGACTCCTCACCATACCGACGGACCAGCTCCACCGCAGCCGGCGCCGGGTTCACCTCCAGCGCCTCCTCGACCAAGCCCTCCAATCGCACCGGACCAACCGTCGGCATCGGCGTCCGCGCAAAATCCGAAAGCGCCGTGATCACCCCATTGGCCAGGCCCACTTGCCGCTCAATCCGCTCCAAGTGCTCCTCCACCTTCTCCGCCGGCGCATGCCGCACGTTCTTCAAATAGTAAATCGAGGTCTTCATCACGTTCAGCGGATTCCGTAGCTCATGCGCCACGCCCCCCGCGATCTGCCCCAGCGTCGCCAGCCGCTCGACCCGCTGCGTCCGCTCCAACAACTCCGACTGATAGGCATAGGTCATCAGCGCATGATCCAGATCCAACCGCAAATGCAACGACCGCGCTGTCTCCGCCAACCCAGGCTGCCCCGCCGGCCAGCCCGAAAGCAGTGCTCCCACCAAACCTGCCCGTAGCCGCGCCATCGCTGCCGACGTGATCAGCGGGTCCACCCCCACCTCCACATGCCGCAATCCCACCCGATACCGCCGCTCCCAGTAGGCCCGATCATACGGACCGCCCAGCAACTCCTCCAGCCAACGAGTCAACGACCCGCGGAGCCGAGCCACCTGCTCCGGTCCCCCCGTCAGCAACCCCCGCGCCTCCTCGTCCCGCTCAATCGCCGCGTAAAAGTCCTCTACCAAATCCGGCAACGCCCGACCCAGCCACGCCCGCACCCCCGCCAGCCGGGCCGCGTCGGCCTCGGTCCACCCCACATACGCCTCGATCCGACGCATCCGATCGAGCATCCGTTCCGTCTGCATCGCCGCTAGCCCTTCGCCCCAGCCGTCTCGCCTAGGCGAACTCGCTCCCTCAACCCCTCCAAGTCTATCCACCCATCCGCCCGGCGTACATCAACACCGCCCCTACCCAGTCACGTCTGACAAATTTCCTCTTGCTCTCCGAACCGGAACTGTTTACATAGTGCCTTGCGACTGCTCACGAGCGGCATGTCGCCCGCGGACCCTGTCGCCTCTGTCATCCCAGCAGAGCATCCCGCGACTGCGGCTCCGTGGAGGAGATCCGTCCGATGCCCGGACGGTCACTCGGCTTGACTTTACCCGAGCCGGGCGCCAAGCGGTCCCGTGCGGCCGTGGACCTGCAACCGAGCGACCCATCAACCGGTCCGCTCACCCGCCCCTGTGCTCTCTGCTCGCCCAGATCGTCCTCCCGCGTCTGAACCAGGCTCGACCGGCCTCGTCGCCCCTTTCAGCGGCGATCCGCCGGCTCGGCTCGGCCCTGGCTCCTTGCCGCCGATTCAGCCTCCCGACGCCACATTCCGGACCATCGACGCGAGCCAGTCGGCCGCTCTCCATCTCTCCGGCAACTCCGGCGGACGGCCGTGGCCGACCTCTCCCGAGCCAGTCTCCATTCCACTCGACCCCGGACTCCTGAGTACAGAGACACTCCTATGCTCGTCCTGAGCCGCAAAACCGACCAGAGCCTCCTCATCAACGGCTCGATCCGCGTCACCGTGCTCGCCATCCGCGGCAATCAAGTCCGCCTCGGCATCGAAGCACCCCCAGACGTCCGCATCGTCCGCGACGAACTGGTCGGCATCCCCTCCACCCAAGTCGCCTGGAAGCAGACCGGCAGCCAGAATCGCCTCTTCTCCGCTTCATGCAACCTCGACCACGGCGGCCCTCTGTCGTTCGCCGTCAACAGCCGCGCCCGTGGCCGATCCTCGACCCGCGACACCCATCCCTCTCACCCCGTACCATAAGCTGTAAGATCCGGATCGTGCCGCCGCATCGGGGGACCGAATCGGCCCGAGGCATGCTACGGACCCCGGCTCCCCTCCCCATTGAGGCACCGTCCGGACCTCTTAAAACCTTTAGACCGCTCCCAGCGACCCTCCGCCACGGACTGCGGTCGCAGATTCATGGCTCATCGGTCGAGACTCCGCCCGCCATGATGCTCCGCACCCTGATGGTCGCCATCGACGGCTCGGCCGACGGCCAGCCCGCGATCGACCTGGCCCTGGCCCTGGCCACCCGTCACGGTTCCCGGCTCGTCGGCTGCGCCGTCGTCGACGAGCCGGGGATCCGCCTCTCCCAAGCCTCGGTCTTCCCCGAAGGCTACGGCGCCCCGGGCGACGCCTCCCTGCTCGCCCACGCCCGCACCGAATGCGAGGCCGCCTTGGCTCGCTTCGAAGCCGCCTGTCGCGCCGCTGGTCTGTCTGCCTCCACCCACCTCGACTACGGCACCCCCCACGCCCGCCTCGCCGACGAAGCCCATCGCTTCGACCTGGTCCTCATCGGCCTCCACACCCACTTCGAGCACGGCTGGATCACCGAACCCGACTCCACCCACCAGCACCTCCTCCAGGAATGCCCTCGGCCGGTCATCTCCGTCCCCGCTCTGCCCGACAACCCCCTCGACGGACCAGTCCTCGTCGCCTTCGACGGTTCCCTACGCTCCTCCCAGGCCCTTTACGACTTCGTCGCCTCCGGACTCGGCGTCGGCCGCCCCATCCACGTCCTCAGCGTCGACCGCGAACACGACATCGCTGAGCGAACCGTCGAAAAAGCCGTCTCCTTCCTCCACGCCCACCAACTCGACGCCCAACCCCACCCCTTCGACGGCGCCTACCAGCCTCAGCACGCCATCGTCGGCGCCGTCCAACGCCTCAACGCCTCCTTGCTCGTTATCGGCGCCTTCGGCCAGGGCCCGATCCGCGAATTCTTCCTTGGCTCCACCACCCGCAGCCTCCTCGAAGGCGCCGGCATCCCCGTCTTCACCGCCCACTAACAACCCCCCGCTCCTTGCCCACCCTGTTCCCCATTGCAACCCCCCATTGTCCGTAGTATGTTTAACAAGCTTTCGACAACCGGACAGGTTGGCGGCCTTCAACGGCCCTGACCTGCCAGCCTCGGCTCGACCCTCTTCCCGCCTTGCTGGACCGCTCCAGCCCGGAGGATCGACCCGATCGGCTTCGGCCGCCCTCCTTTTGCCTCGGAGGCGTCCTTTGCTCCGCCCTCTCCTTGCAGCCCTCGGCGGACTTCTGGGCCTGCTGGCCGGCCTGCCCGCACCCGCCCAAACGCCCTCGACCGCCACCTCGCTCCCAGAACGGGTCGACCAACTCATCGAATCCCAGGCCGGCGGACCCATCGCGGCCCCTGCCTCCGACGCCGAATTCCTCCGCCGCATCTGGCTCGACCTGGCCGGCGTCATCCCTACCGCCGATCAGGCCCGCGCCTTCCTCCACGACCCCTCCCCCGACAAGCGGCAACGCCTCATCGACCAACTCCTCGACTCGCCGGCCTTCGTCCGCCACTTCGCCGACGTCCTCGACGTCTCCTGGATGGAACGCCGCCCCGCCGCCGCCGTCCCCGAAGCCGACTGGCTCGACTTCCTCTTCGACTCCGTCGCCCGCCACACTCCCTACGACGCCCTCGTCCGCCAAATCCTCGCCGCCGACGGCTCCCAACCCGACCAGCGCGGGCCAGCCCGCTTCCTCCTCGACCGGGGCGCCGATCCCCACTTGCTGACTCGCGACATCGGCCGCCTCTTCCTTGGTCGCGACCTCCAGTGTGCCCAGTGCCACGACCACCCCCTGATCGACGACTACAAACAGGCCCACTACTACGGCCTCTTTGCCTACCTGTCCCGCACCTCCACCCTCACCGGCTCCCAGGGCCGTCCCACGCTCAGCGAATCCGCCGACGGCGACGTCACCTTCAAATCCGTCTTCAAGAAGAACGTCGAGCACCGCACCGACCCCCGCCTGCTCGACGGCCCCCCCCGCCCCGACCCCCCCCACATCCCCGGGCGCGACTATTGGGCCTACCCCCTACCCAACCGCCCCAGCATCCCCCGCTACAGCCGCCGGGCTCAGCTCGGCCCCGACCTGACCGCCAGCTCGACCCCCGACTTCGCCCGCAACGCCGCCAACCGCCTCTGGGCCTTGCTCTTCGGCCGCGGCCTGGTCCACCCCCTCGACTTCAGCCACGCCGACAACCCTCCCAGCCACCCTGAGCTGCTCGACCTCCTCGCCCAGGAACTCCACAACTCCGGCTACGACTACCGCTTCCTGCTCCGCTGCCTGGCCTCGACCCGCGCCTACCAACGGGCCTGCGAACCGCCTCCCGATCTCGATCCCGAAGCCATCGACCCCGCCCGGTTCACCGTCGCCGCCATCCGTCCGCTCTCACCCGAGCAGCTCGGCTGGTCGGTGATGCAGGCCCTCGGCATCGTCGAGGCCCAACGCGAGCAGATCCAACACCGCCTGCTTGTCGCCGATGGCCGCCTCCGCGACATCGCCACCGCCGACGCCCCACGCGCTCGCCTCGTCGCTCTGCTCGCCGAGCGCCAGCTCGACCAGAGCCTCCGCCCGTCCTTGGCCCCGTTCCGTCGCCAATTCGCCCCCGCCGCCGGACAGCCCGACGAGACCTCCCAACCCACCGTCCACCAGGCCCTCTTCCTCGCCAACGGCGATCCAATCCAAGGCTGGCTCAACCCCAACGGTCGCAACCTCACCACCCGACTAGCCGAACTCTCCAACCCCGACCTCATCGCCGACGAGCTTTACCTCGCCGTCCTCTCACGCTACCCCACCCGCGACGAGCGCCTCGACGTCTCCGCCTACCTCGCCTCTCACGCCGACCATCGTCCCAGGGCCCTCCGCGACCTGGCCTGGGCACTGCTCAGTTCCGCTGAATTCCGCTTCAATCACTAACTCGCGGCCCGGGATTCCCCCCGACCTGACCAGGACCCTGCCCATGCGTTGCCCTTATTCGTGCAAGACGCCGGCCCACATTCTCTCACGCCGCCGCTTCCTGGGCGCCTCGGCTGCCGGTCTCGGCCTCTCGGCGTTCGTCCGCCCGGCCGCTGCCTTCCAACTCCAGCAACAACAAAAACACGTCCTGGTCATCTGGCTGGCCGGCGGACTCAGCCAGCTTGAATCCTGGGACCCCAAACCCCACACCGAAACCGGCGGACCGTTCCGCGCTATCGAAACCAGCGTCCCCGGCATCTGGGTCAGCGAACTGCTCCCCCGCACCGCCCGCCTCATGCACCACCTGGCCCTGGTTCGCAGTCTCAACACCTCCGCGGCCACCATGGGCGACCACGGCAAGGGCGCTTACCTAATGCAGACCGGCCGCGCCCAGCTCCCCGGACAGGAATACCCCCAGATCGGCTCGGTCATGGCCCGCGTCCTCGGCCGCGAGACCGACCCCCTCCCCGGCTATATCCACATCACACCCGGCGGGGGAGGCCTCGGCCGCAACGAAGCCGCCTTCCTCGGCCCACGCTACGCGCCGCTCTACCTCGGCGCCGGCCGCGCACCAGCCAACTCCCAACGCCCCGGCCACCTCAGCCCCGAGGCCGACGACGCCCGCCACGCTCTCCGCATCCGCGCCAACGACCGCTTCGCCTCCCGCCGCCGCACCGCCGAAACCGAAGCCTACACCACCACCTTCGACCAGGCCCGCCAGCTCATGGAAAAACGCGACGTCTTCGACGTCACCAAGGAATCCTGCAACGACCAGGCCCGCTACGGCTCCCACGACTTCGGCCGCCATTGCCTGCTCGCCCGCCGCCTGATCGAGGCCGGCGTCACCTTCGTCCAGGTCACCCACTCCAACTACGACACCCACAACGAAAACTTCTCCTTCCACCTCGAACAACTCGGCGAGTTCGACCAGGGCTTCTCCAACCTGATCGAAGACCTCGCCGCACGCGGACTGCTCCAGCACACCCTCGTCATCGTCATGTCCGAATTCGGCCGCACCCCCAACATCAATTACCTCTACGGCCGCGACCACTGGGACGCCTGCTGGTCGATCGCCTTGGCCGGTTGCGGCATCCGGGCCGGCCAGGCCTTCGGCGCCACCAACGACAAAGGCACCGAGGTCAAGGATGCCCAGATCGGCGCCGGCCACCTCTTCCACACTTACCTCCAGGCCGTCGGCATCGACCCCACCGACGACTTCGCTACCGACGGCCGACCCATCCAAATGGGCGACCCGGCCGCCCATGCCGTCCCGGAGCTGCTCGCATGACCGCCGACCCGCTCCAGACCCACCTGGCCAAAGACCTCGCCCACAACCGCCCACTAGTCTGTTGCCGCTTCGCCCCGACCGGCCCCTTCGCCTTCGCCGGCTCCGAGGACGAGTCGATCCTCCGCTGGAACCTCGAAACCGGCGAAAAAACCCAGCTCAAGGGCCACCAAAGCTGGGTCTTCGCCCTCGACCTCACCTCCGACGCCCGGACCCTCGTCTCCGGCGGCGGCGACGGCCGCCTCCTGGTCTGGCCCGCCGACGCCACCGAACCGTCCCGCTCAATCGACGCCCACCACGGCTGGATCAACGCCCTGAGCGTCAGCCCCGACGGCTCCCAAGTCGCCTCCGCCGGCAACGACCGCATGGTCCGCCTCTGGTCCCTGGCCGATGGCTCGCTCCAGGCCGAATTGCCCGGCCACGAACGCCCGGTCTACGCCGTCCGCTACGCCGACTCCGGCCGCACCCTGATCACTGCCGACCTGCTCGGCCGGATTACCTTCTGGGACCTCGCCACCCGCGCCGAGATCCGCCGCCTCGACGCCGCCAAACTCTACAAATACGAGGTCGGGCAGGGGGTCGATTACGGCGGCGTCCGCGACTTCAGCCTCAGTCCCGACGCCTGCCGCCTGGCCGCCTCTGGACTGATCGAAGCGTCCAACCCCCTCGGCGCCGTCTCGAACCCCGCCGTCCTTCTCTTCGATATCACGAACCCCGGCGAGCCAACGCTCCTCCGACCCAAGGACGACATCAAGGGCGTCGGCTGGGGCGTCCGCTGGCACCCCGACGGCTTCCTCATCCTGGTCTCAGGCGGCACCGGCGGCGGCTGGCTCTGGTTCTTCAAGCCGGACCAGCCCAACGAATTCCACAAAGTCAACCTCACCAACACCGGCCGCTCGCTCGACCTCCACCCCGACGGCCTCCGCCTCGCCACCGCCCACCACGACGGCCACCTCCGCATCTGGTCGCTGACCCCTCGCGCCAGCGCCTCCTCCGGATAACCTCCCCGCGCTCACGGCCCCCTCCCGCTCCCAGCGTCTCCGAATCTCCATCATCGCCTAAGCTCCTCACCCGCTGGCTGCGACCGAATACAATTGATTTCATTTGGCCTTACCGCTCACTCGATCGGGTTCGTTGACGATGAACCTGCTGCCCCTGCTGGTCGTCTCGATCGTGCCAGCCGCCGCCGACCAGCCGTCCGCCGAGGACCTCGCCTTCTTCGAGTCCAAGGTCCGCCCGATCCTGGTCGAGCGCTGCTACGAGTGCCACGCCGTCACCGCCAAAACCGTGCGCGGCGGACTTCTACTCGATTCCCGCCCCACCACCCTCGCCGGCGGCGACTCCGGACCGGCCATCGAGCCGGGTAACCCCGACGACAGCCTGCTCATCCAGGCCATCCGCTACGACGACCCGGTTCTCCGCATGCCCCCCAAGGGCAAACTCCCCGACGCCGAAATCGCGACCCTCGTCGACTGGGTCAAGCGCGGCGCCCCGGACCCCCGCATCGAGGCCCCCTCCACGGCCGCCCCCAACGCCGAGAAGCCCGTCCTCTCCCTCGAACAGGCCCGCCAGCATTGGGCCTTTCAGCCCCTCAAGGATGTCGAGCCTCCGTCCGTTCAAAACGCGACCTGGTGCCGTACCCCCATCGACCGCTTCATCCTGGCCAAGCTCGAAGCCCACCAACTCTCCCCCGCGCCCGAGGCCGACCGCCGGACCCTGCTCCGCCGCGCTGCCTTCGACCTCGTCGGCCTGCCACCGACGCCCGAACAAGCCGCCGCCTTCCTCGAAAATCCCGCGCCCGACGCCTTCGAACACCTCGTCGACCGCCTCCTCGACAACCCCGGCTACGGCGAGCGCTGGGCCCGCCACTGGCTCGACCTCGCCCGCTGGGCTGAAAGCCACGGCTTCGAGCATGACTACGACCGCCCCACCGCCTACACCTACCGCGACTTCGTCATCGAAGCCCTCAACCGCGACCTCCCCTACAACACGTTCGTCCAGTGGCAACTCGCTGGCGACGAACTCGACCCCCAAAACCCGCTCGCCCTGGCCGCCACTGGCTTCCTCGGCGCCGGTACCCACAGCACCCAGATCACCAAAAACCAGGTCGAAAAAGAACGCTACGACGAACTCGACGACATGCTCGCCACCACCGGCACCGCCTTCCTCGGCCTGACTCTCGGCTGCGCTCGCTGCCACGATCATAAATATGATCCGATCAGCAGCCGCGATTACTACCGCATGCTCGCCACCTTCACGACCACCGTTCGCACCGAGGTCAACCTCATCCCCAACGAGGCCGAATTCGAGCAGGCTCGCGCCAGGCATCAGCGTGACCAGGCCTTCTACCAGACCCAGTTGGACCGCTTCGAGCGCGACGAACTCCCCGCCCGCCTCGCCGCCTGGGAGTCCCATCGCAGCGGACCCAACACCCCCCCACGCTGGGTCGTCCTCGAACCCTCCAAGCTCGAGTCCCAGGCCGGCGCCTCCTTCACCCGCTTGCCCGACGGCTCCTTCTTCGTTGAGGGACCCAATGCCGACGCCGACGTCTACACCCTCACCGCCGCCTGCGACCTGGCCGACATCACCGCCCTCCGTATCGAAGCCCTCGCCGACGACCGCCTCCCCCACCACGGCCCAGGCCGCGCCGCCAACGGCAACTTCGCCCTGACCCAGATCACGCTCCAGGCCGGACCACGTTTCGGCATCGGCATGACTGTCTCACCCCGACTCATCAACGCCAAGGCTACCTTCGAGCAAACCGGATTTCCCGCCTCGGCCGCCATCGATGACGACCCCCGCTCCGGCTGGGCCATCGACCCGCAAATCGGTCGCGACCAGGCCGCCGTCTTCGAAGTCGGCCAGGTGCTCCGCACCGACTCAGGCTCCACCCTCACGATCTCCCTGGCTTTCAACAACAACGCCGGCCACAACCTCGGGCGCTTCCGCATCGCCGTCACCGACGCACCCCGACCCGTCGGCCTCGGCGACGACGCCATCCCCCCCGACATCCGCGCCATCCTGGCCGTCGAGCCTGCCGCGCGCAGCCCCGAGCAATCGGCCGCCCTCCTGGCCTGGTACCGCACCATCGACCTGGGTTGGCTCGCCCTCAAACAGGCCCTCGACGACCACGCCCGCGCTGCCCCTCGACCCGAGGGCACCAAGGCCATGATCTGCTCCGAGGGCCTCCCCGCTATCCGTCTCCACTCCCAGGGCGACGACTTCCTCCCCGTCACCCACCTGCTCCGCCGCGGCGACCCCAACCAGAAACTCGAGGTCGTCGAGCAAGGCTTCCTCCCCGTCCTCATGACCGCCCCAAACGCCGAGAAACACTGGCAAATCCCCCCACCCCAAGACGGGCGCACCAGCTACCGCCGCCGCGCCCTGGCCGCCTGGATCACCGACACCGAACATGGCGCCGGCGGCTTGCTCGCCCGCGTCATCGTCAACCGCCTCTGGCAGCACCACTTCGGCCGCGGACTGGTTGCTACCCCCCTCCGACTTCGGCACCCAGGGTTCCCCACCCAGCCACCCCGAACTGCTCGACTGGCTCGCCCGCGAGCTGATCCGCGGCGGCTGGAAGCTCAAGCCTATCCACCGCCTGATCATGTCGAGCGCCGTCTACCGACAGGCTTCCACACCCGACCCAGCGTGCTCCGCCGCCGACCCCGAGAACACCCTTCTGAGCCGCCAGAATCGCCGCCGCCTCGAGGCCGAGCCAATCCGCGATGCCATGCTTGCCGTCTCCGGCCTGCTCGACCCCCGCCAGGGCGGCCCCGGCTCCCTCGACCCCAGCATGCGCCGCCGCAGCATCTACTTCACCATCAAACGCAGCCGCCTGATCCCCATGATGACCCTCTTCGACGGCCCCGACGGACTCGTCCCCCTCCCCGTTCGCGCAACCACCACCGTCGCCCCTCAGTCTCTCCTGCTTCTCAACAGCCCCATTGTCCGCGAGTGGGCCGTCGGCTTCGCTCGCCGGGTCGGCCCCAACCGGTGCGACGACCACGCCATCGCACGCGCTTACTGGCTGGCGCTGACCCGCTACCCCCCTCGACCACGAACGCTCCGCCGCCCGCGCCTTCCTCCAATCCCAACGCGACTCCTACTCCAACGCAAACCTGCCCAACCCCCACGAATTGGCCCTCGCCGACTTCTGCCAGGTCCTCTTGTGCTCCAGCGAATTCATCTTCATCGACTAAGTCCCCCCATCAGCCCCCGAATGTCCCCGACAACGCTCCCTGACTTCGCGGATCCCCCACCAATGGCCGAACTGCCCCACTGGATCGCCACCCCCACCTCCTCCCGCCGCGACTTCCTCCGCCGTGCCGGCGGCGGATTCGGCACACTGGCCCTGGCCTCCCTGCTTGCCGACGAATCCCGCGCCACCCAAGCCGGCTCCACGCTCGACCCCCCTCGCCCCCAAACCCCCTCACTTCCCCGCCAAAGCCCGAAGCGTCATCTGGCTCTTCATGAACGGCGGCCAGTCCCAGGTCGATACCTGGGACTACAAGCCCGAGCTGGCGAAGTGGCACGACAAGGAACTGCCCAACTTCGACGCCACCACCGGCTTCTTCGCCGATCAGGTCGGTCCGCTGATGAAGTCGCCATTCCGCTTCGCCCAACACGGCCAGTCCGGCGCCTGGGTCTCCGAAATCTTCCCCCACCTGGCCCGCCACGTCGATCAGATGGCCTTCCTCCACGCCTGTCACACTGAAACCAACAATCACTCCCCCGCGCTCTTCCAAATCAACACCGGATTCAACCGTATGGGCTTCCCCTGCGTCGGCGCCTGGGTCACCTACGGCCTCGGCAGCGAGAGCCGCGACCTGCCGGCCTTCGTCGTCATGTACGACACCCTCGGCCGCGGTCTGCCCAAGGGTCACTCCCAAAACTGGGGCGCCGGCTTCCTTCCCGGCGTCTTCCAGGGAACCGCCCTCAACGGCCAGGGCCCGCCCATCGACAACCTCAACCGCCTCCCTAACCTCTCCGACGCCCGCCAACGCGCCCAGCTCGACCTCCTCCAGACCCTCAACCAGTCCCACCTCCAACGCCGCCCCGACGAACCCGCCCTCGCCGCCCGCATCGAAGCCTTCGAACTGGCTTACCGCATGCAAATGGCCGCGCCCTCCGCGCTCGATGTTGACCACGGCGAATCCGAAGCCACCCGGCGCCTCTACGGTCTCGACCTTCCCCACTGCGGCCACTTCGCCCGCCAGTGCCTCATGGCCCGCCGCCTCGTCGAACGCGGCGTCCGCTTCGTCCAAATCTACTCCGGCGGCATGGAAAACGAACGCTCCTGGGACGGTCACTCCAACATCGAGGCCAACCACCGCGGCTTCGCCCTCGAAACCGACCAGCCGATCGCCGCCCTCCTCACCGACCTCAAATCCCGGGGATTGCTCGACTCAACCCTCGTCCTCTGCTGCGGCGAATTTGGCCGCCTGCCCATCTGCCAGAAAGGCTCAACCGGCCGCGACCACAACCCCCACGCCTTCACCACCTGGCTGGCCGGCGGCGGCGTCAAGGGCGGTACCCACTTCGGCCAGACCGACGAATTCGGCCACAAGGCCGTCATCGACCGCGTCTCCGTCAACGACCTCCACGCCACCATCCTCGCCCTGCTCGGCCTCGACCACACCCGCCTGACCTACCGCTACAACGGCCGCGACTTCCGCCTGACCGACGTCGCCGGACGGGTCGTCACCGAAATCATCGCATGATCCTATCTCTCTGTGTCCTGGCTTGCTCCCTGCTCGACGATCCCACCGCACCCCCGCGCGCCCGCGTCCCCACCTCCGACTACGAATCTCTGACCGTCGAAGGCTGGCTCGTCCGCGTCAATCGCCGCCTGCTCGGCAATGGCGACCAGGCGGAATCCGGCCGTCGTGCCCTCGATCGGCTCGCCTCCCAGCTCGCCGAGATTCGCCAGCGTCTCCCGGAACCAGCAGTCGCCCGTCTCCAGAAGGTTCCCATTTGGCTTGGCGTCGACGATGGCCACGCCCCGTGCGCCGAGTATCACCCCAGCCGCGACTGGCTTGCACGCCACGGCTACAACCCCGACAAGGCCAAATCCATCGAGATCGGCAACGCCGACCGCTTTCTCAGTTGGTCCCCCACCCAGCCCGCGATGGTCCTCCACGAGCTGGCCCACGCCTACCACGACCAGGTCCTCGGCTTTGATGACCCGGCCATCCAGGCTGCCTACGATGCCGCCAAGGCCTCCGGCCGCTACGACCAGGTTTGCCACGCCGACGGCTCTTCCCGCCGCGCTTACGCCCTGACCGATCCCCAGGAATTTTTCGCTGAACTGAGCGAAGCCTTCTTCCTCCGCAACGACTTCGCCCCGTTCACACGCGCCGAGCTACACGCCCACGACCCCGAAGCCTACGCCCTGCTCGAACGCGCCTGGGGCCTCACCGTCGACGAGCAAAACGATGGCCGCCGCCTCTCGCCAGCCGGACACCCTCCGTCAACGCCCTGAATTCTCATAATCCCGCCGATACCGCCGCAGTAGCTGATCCAGGTCATTCTCCATCACATAAATCGTTCCCCGCGCGCGCTTCCGCTCGCCCGCCTGCAATCCTCCAATCCGAAAGTCCGCATGTAAGCAGACGATGACGCCCTGAAACAACTCCTGGTACGGCTCCCAGACGGTCGCCAGCAGCTTCGTTCCATCCTGGCTCACGCACCCGATCAGCCCCGGCGACGGCTCCAATTCGCTCAACGGCCGGGGGTTGACATCCGTGCGTGGCACCCCCTTCGGACACCACACCTGACCCGGCACATACCGCGCCTCCCGCGCCCACGGCTCGGTCGGCATGAACCGCGCCGTCCCGTCCACAAACACAAAACATTTCGGCAGGTACTCCTCCGAACCATGCCGTGGCTCGACCCCCACAAACCGATCCACCCGGATGCACGGCTGCGCCCAGTGAACCTCGGAATCCACCCCGGTCGGATTGTGCGCCTCGACGTCGAAACGCACCTCGCCTTCGCCCGCCTCCACCACGCTCGTCACCACCACCCCATCCGCGAGCCGGCTCCGTACCACCAGCCGCGACCCATCCTCCGCCCGCTCGACCAGCTCGCTTCGATGCGGAATCACCGTCTCAGCCCAGTCCCGATCGGTCGACCCCGCCCGACAAAACGCCTCTAGGTACCACACCCGGATCTCGCCCCCAGGCACGTCCTCGCCGCGGATCGTCAGCATCTCCTCGGCCCAGTCGAGCACCAATCGGCGCTCCACCACATCGTTCCCCCCGTCCCCAGCGTCGGCGTCGAGCGGCAAGGGCAGGGGGGCTATTGACGCCACAACCATTCCCAGCCCCACCACCACCCATCCTCGATTCACCACGCCCCACCTCCCTTCCTCGCCCCAACACGTTGCCCTTCCCAGAGGTAGCCAACCACGGGCAACAAACCACAAAACCTATTAGACTCCATTCAACCGCAACCGTCCGAGCCTTTCCCCTATGCCCCGCTCCACCGACATCCGCCCCATCGCCGCCACGCTCTACCTGCTCCCGATCCGGACCCGGATGCCCCTCAAGTTTGGCCCCGAGACCACGACCGAGGTCACCTGCGCCCGCGTCGCCCTGACCGTCGCCGACCGCGCCGGCCGCACCGCCACCGGTTGGGGCGAAACCCCTCTGTCCGTCCAGTGGGTCTGGCCCTCGACCCTCCCCTACGCCGCTCGCCACGACCAACTCATCCGCCTCACGGCCGACCTCGCCCGCGCCTGGGCCGACTTCGCCACCTTCGGCCACCCCCTCGAGGTCGGCCACGCCTTCACCCGCGACGTCCTTCCCCACGCGCTCCAGTCGGCCAACGCCGCCAACCCCCTCTCCGAGCCGATCCCCCACCTCGCCGCCCTGGTCTGCTCCTCACCGTTTGACCTCGCGCTCCACGACGCCTTCGGCAGCCTCCACAGGATCGACGTCTATCACACATATTCACGCGATTGGATGAGCACCGACCTGGCCGACTATTTCGACGGCGACCCGACTTTCCGCGGCCGCTTCCCCAACGAATGGATCGTCGCCGACCCGCCCGCGTCCCTCACCGCCTGGCACCTGGTCGGCGGCAAAGACCCCCTCGAACCCGCCGACCTGACCGGCGCCGAGCCGGACGACGGCTACCCCGTCCTCCTCCGCGACTGGATCGCCGCCGACGGCCTCAACTGCCTCAAAGTCAAACTGACCGGAACTGACCCTGCCTGGGATCTCGACCGCCTCCTCCGCGTCGCCGCCATCGCCGACCAGACCGGCGTCACCTGGCTCTCCGCCGACTTCAACTGCACCGTCCACGACCCCGCCATTGTCGTCGCCATCCTCGACCGCCTCCTCCGCGACCACCCCCGCGTCTTCCAAAAAATCCTCTACGTCGAGCAGCCCTTTCCCTACGATCTCGAGGCAACTCCCCTCGACGTCCACTCCGTCTCCGCCCGCAAACCTCTCTTCCTCGACGAGAGTGCTCACGACTGGACCCTTGTCCGGCTTGGCCGCTCCCTGGGCTGGACCGGCGTCGCCCTCAAGACCTGCAAGACCCAGACCGGCGCCCTCCTCTCCCTCTGCTGGGCCAAAGCCTACGGTATGACCCTCATGGTCCAGGACCTGACCAACCCCATGCTCGCCCAGATCCCCCACGTCCGCCTCGCCGCCCACGCCGGCACGATCATGGGCGTCGAGTCCAACGCCATGCAGTTCTACCCTGACGCCTCCACCCCCGAGGCCGCCGTTCACCCCGGCCTCTACCGCCGCCGCCACGGCCAACTCGACCTCTCCACCATCCACGGCCCCGGCTTCGGCTACCGCCTCCCCGAAATCCAGCGCACGCTCCCCCCGCCGGCCGCCGCCCACAGCCGCTGATCCACCCTGCCTGACAACCAAATCCCCCACTCACCCGACCACCCCATACACCTCCCCCCACGCCCGTGCCAGCTCCCGCGTTCGCGGCTCCAGCTCCGCAAGCTCCGCGCCGTCTAGCGGCTTCGCTGCCCGCACGATCGCCAGATTCTCCTCCAGCTCCTCGCGGTCGTGCATCCCGACAACCACCACACTCACCCCCGGCAAATTCAACGCATAACGCAACGCCTGAGGCCGCAGCTCGTCCGGCATCCGCGCTCCCTTGGCCTCCTGACCCTTCGCCCCGCCGAAAACCTTCATCGCCGCCAGCCCGATCCCTTTCTCCCGCGCTTTCGGCCAGACCCGCCCCTCAAAATCGTAAATATGCCGCGACACCAAACTCACCGCATTCATCATCACATCATAATCCCATCGCTCCATCGCCTCCAAAAACCACCCCGGCCGGTTGTGCCCGCTCACCCCCACAAACCGCGTCAACCCATCACGCTTCGCCTTGTCCAGCGCCCGGCACACCCCATCCGCCGCATGGATCTTCTCCGGGGCCATATTGTCCGCCCCAATCGAATGCGCATACACCAGATCCGCCTGTTCGATCTGCAACTCCTTCAGATTCTGCTTCAGCAGCGCCAACGCCTCCTCTCCATCCGCCTTCCAGCACTTGGTCACCACAAACACTTCTTCGCGCCGCTCCTTCAAGACCGGCCCCAAATATTCCTGCGCCTTGTAATAGCCGGCAAACTCCGGCGCCGTGTCCAGATACGTCACCCCCGCGTCGATGCACTCGTGGAAAAACCGGATCGCCTCATCGCGCGTCCGCTGACCCACCGGCGCCGTCCCCAATCCCAGGACCGGCACCTCCACCCCCGTCTTCCCCAGCAACCGACGGGGCAGGGGGGTCTGCCCACCATCCCCCGCCCACCCCACCGCCGCCACCAGACCCGCCCCGCTCGTCATCCCCAAAAACGCGCGTCGCGTCCGCTTCATCGCTGCGCCTCCCTCGACTCGAGCCGCCAACCCTCCCCCCGAACGACGACCCCCAGGCCATCGCCCCCGGGTCCTCGCCGGCTCTGCTCGGTTTTCTCCACCTCTTTATCCTCCAAGGCCCCGCGCCCCGCGTCCACCATCGAATCGGCTTGGTCTTGCCGGACCTTACCGCCCCGCTACAATCCGCCCCCGATCCCCTCCCGACCGCCGCGGAGTTTCCCATTCCGTTGCCAGCTCGCCGCCTCATCGCCGTCGGTACCGCCCTAGCCGTCGTCGTGGTCCTCGGCGTCCACTTCGCCGCGCACCGCGAGGCGCGCGTCCGCACCGTCGTCCCCGGACGCCTCATCCGCGGCGCCTGGCAGTCGCCCGACGCCCTGGCCAGTCTCCTCCGCCGCGACAAAATACGCACCGTCGTCACCCTCACCGCCATCAACCCAACCGACCCCAAATATCTAGCCCAAAAGCCCATCCTCGACGCCGCCGGCGTGCGCTGGATCCTCATCCCGATGCGCGGCTCCACCGCCACACTCGACCAGATGGCGCAGGCCGCCGACCTCCTCGCCGACCCCACCCTCCAACCTATCTTCTTTCACTGCGTCGGCGGCCACCACCGCACCAGCCTCGCCCATGCCGCCTACCGCATCCGCCACTGCGGCTTCTCGGCCGAGGAGGCCTGGGCCGAAATCGCCGCCCTCCCCTGGACCACCCCCGACGCTCCCCGCGACCGCCAAGACCGCGACCTGATCCACGCCTTCGCCGCCCGTGAGTCCGCCCGCCTCGCCGGCTCGGAGACCCGCCCATGAGCCGTACCACCGAACCCCCTCCCTTCGAGGGGATTACGGGGCAAAGCGGGCGCCACCACGGCGGCTCTCAGCCCTCGAGCACTCCCGCGATCGAGACCACCGCCTCAACCACCGCCCCGGACCAAGAGACTCCCCCGCCGCTACGCAACCTCTCACGCCGACGTCGCTCGACCCGACGCGCCCTGCTGATCGCGCTGGCGGTGCTTGCGATTCCCGCATCGCTGGTCGCCTACCGCCGCCTCTCCGGCAACCTCGGCACCATCACCCCCGGGCGCCTCTATCGCTCCGCCCAACTCAGCCCCGACTCCCTCCGCCGCCTGATCCACTCCCACCGCCTCCGCACCGTCCTCAACCTCCGCGGCCCCAACCCCTCTCAACCTTGGTACACCGCCGAGATCCAAGCCACCCTCGCCGCCGGAGCTATCCACATCGACATCCCCCTGGCCAGCGACCAATGGCTCTCCCGCGAACAGGCCCAAACCCTCCTCGAAACCCTCGACCAGATGCAGCTTCCCGCCCTCATCCACTGCGAATTCGGCGCCGAGCGGACCGGACTGGTCGCCGCCATGGCCCGCCTGCTCCAGCCCGGCAGCTCCCTCCAAGACGGCTACGACCAGTTCTCCCTGCGCTACCTCTTCGTCCCGATCCAGGACGGCCGGGTCATGATCGGCCACCTCGACCGCTACGCCGCTTGGCTGGCCGATCACGGCCAGCACCACTCCCCCACCCGGCTACGCTCATGGCTGCTCCACCATTACCGCCCGCCCGCCCCCTCCCGCGAGCATTGGCCCTGCAACCCCTATCCCCGCAAAGTCACCCTCACCCCCAAGCCCGACGGCACCATCGAACGCCTCGAACACTGGTCCTCCAACCCGTGCCCCCAGACAATCGCCACCACCCCTCGCCCATCCGCGACGAACCTCCCCCGACGCTCCGGTCCCAATCAACCCCAGCTCTCCCCACCCGGCTCGACCTGACCCGGATTCCGCTCTCGACCCCACCTCATCCACACCCATGCACACCCACGAAACCCTGATCCGCGTCCGCTATGCCGAAACCGACCGCATGGGCTTCCTCCACCACGCTCAATTTTTCGTCTACTTCGAGCAAGCCCGCACCGAACTGCTCCGCCAGTCCGGCCTCTCCTACCGCGAGATCGAAGACGCCGGACACTTCCTGGTCGTCATCGACATCCGTTGCCAATTCAAACGGCCCGCCTTCTACGACGACCTGCTCTCGGTCCGCACCACCGTCGAGCGCATCACCCACGTCAAAATCGTCCACCGCTACGAAGTCTACCGCGACAACGTCCTGCTCGCCGTCGGACACTCGACGCTGGCCTGCGTCGACCGCAACGGCCGTCCCCAACCTCTGCCTCCCCAACTCCGCATCCAGCCCTGAACCAGCCTAGACTTCCCGCCACCCCCCCAATACGACCGGGCGTCCTCCCAACACCGCGCCCCCCGTTCCCCACTCAAACCCCGTCGACCGTCCGTCCCAATTCGGCTTCCGCCTCACGAACCACCGCTTCCAGCATCTCCGTCGCCTCCTGCTCGCTCAGCCCGATCTGCCGACGCGCCCACTCCAGCTCCTGCCGCTCCCTCTCGCTGACCACCCCGTCCCGCACCACCTTCCGCAACAAAAACCCAAACGCCTCCCGCTCCTGCTCCCGAATCCACGATTCATCAAACCCCAGCGCCAACGCGTCCGCCCGAAAATCCTCCCACTCCTCATCCGGAATCGGCAGCCGCTCGCTCAGCAAGTAGCGCAGCTTCTTGACCCACATCCGCTCGTCATACGCGCTCGCTACCCCCCGACCCCTTGGTATCGGCGGCAACGCATCCAGGTCCAACGCCTTCGGCTCGGCCCGACGCTCCCCAGCCGACTCCTCGTCCAGCCCCCAGAGCCGCGCCAGCCGCCGCCGCTCCGCCGCGTCTCTCCCCCCTCGACCGCCCAACAGCGCTTTCAGACCATCCAGAAATCCCATCGCTCACCTCACCTTCCCGAGTCCGGCCCGCTCTCCGGCCGATCCTCCGCCGCCACCCCAAAATACTCGTAAACGGCCCGCGCCACCTCCGCGCACAGCCGATCACCCGCATTGTCCGCGACCCACCGCCGATCCTCGTTGTGCCAGGTCAACACACACACGGCCACCGGACCAGCCGGCGTCTCGATGATCCCGGCCGCCGTCCGCGCATCCTCCACGCTCCCGGTCTTGAACGCCACCCGTGTCCCCGGCGGCAAGAAGCGCGGAAACTTATCTTTGTCATCACACATCGTCAAATGTTCGAGCATCGCCTCGCTCGCGCCGCGGCTCACCAACTCCCGCCGGTGCAACCGCTCCAGCAGCGTCACCATCTCCGCCGCCGTCGTACTGCCCAACCCGTATCGCGCACTCCGTTCCGGAAAGACTGACGTCTCGCGCCGATACACCTTCGAGTGCAGCTTCGTGTTTGGCAGCCCCATCGCCTCCATCGTCGCGGCCGTCGCGCCGATCCCGATCTCATCGAGTACCAGGTTCGTTGCCGTGTTGTCCGAAAAGGCGATCATCAGCCGCACCGCATCCCGCAACGCGAAGGTCGCCCCCGGCGAAAAGTGGTACGTCAACACCCCCGCCCCCGGCACTTTATCCTCTTCCCGCAACGTTAGCCGCTGGTTCAAATCCAACTGCCCCGCCTCGGCCTGGCGGTAGACCTCCACCATCACGGGCAGCTTGATCAGACTCGCCGTCGCCATCGGCTCGTCGCCGCGATACGACCAGGCCTCTCCCGTCTCCAGATGCTTGACCACGACCGCGACATCGCCGCGATGCGCCTCGACAAGCGGCAGCAAGCGCTCTGCCAAATCCCCTCCTTGGCCGCCCCACGCACCCACCACCCCCACAACCAGCCACAGGCCACACACGTCTCTGCCTCCGCCCGTGTGTCCTCTCCTCGCCCACCGCCGGTTCACTATTCTCGCACCGCGACATCAACCCTCCAACACTCCATTCCCCAAACAACGCGGCCGCTGGCCTGGCCTGCCCGTGCGCAAGCCAGCCAGCGGCTGTCGTCTTCGCTCCCCTCGACGTCCGCCGATCACTCAGCGTTGGCAAGCAAGACCTTCGGCTGGTCGTCCCTCACGACCAGCTCATTTCCCACGTAATAACGCACCTCTTTGAGCCTCATCAGCCGGACCCGGTTCGACTGATACCCGCAGCCCGAATTGGCCACCGACTCGCTCACCTGATATCCGTCCAGATTCGGCAACGACGTCGCCACCTGCAACCGCAGCGCAGATCCTCCGAACGTGCCCCAGGTCGTCGAGTTCCCATTCTTGACTTCGAGCGTCAGGATCCCCGAGTTCAGACTGATCGCCTGCGTCCAGCCGATCGTCTCGTTGGCCGTCGCGATCTGCTGGGCCGAAACCGACTTCTGTGCGATCACCTGCTTGTCCGACCAGAGCCTGATCTGCATGCCACCACCCGCAAACGGATCATCCCGATAATTCAGATTGAATGTCATTTGAATCCAGGGTGCCTGAATCATCGGACTCATCACCGTCGTGATCTGCGGGCCGCTATTGGTCGGGTCGGGGACGCCGACGACCAGTTCCCAATCCTCCTCCACCCGCGTCACCCCGGTCGGGATCGCCCCTGGCCCATCAGCCGATCCCAGCCAGCCGCCCACGACCAGAGCTACGCCACCGAGCCATGCAATCATCGCTCACCCCCATTTCCCACCCGGTTCGTCCCCATCCACCTTCCCGGCCTCCGCTCACCGGGACAGAAAGAGCCGCACCAGACCTCCCTGTGACCAGCCTCCCGGCTGCGGATCACCGGGTATCGCCGTCGGATCCGTCGTCAATGCTGGCTGTACGATCACATACTTGGGATTCCCCTTAAAATTCACCGCCACGATGCGCACCACCGCGAAATCGACCACCCGATACCACGCATTGTTTCCATTTCCTCCTGACAGGTCATAAAGCGGGATCGTCACTGGTTTTCCAATGATGCTCATCAGATCATCCTTGATCCCCGCGCTGATTCCCGGATCGCCGCGGAAGGTATGGAAATAGATCCCATCGCTAAATTGGTCCAGACTCAAAGTCCCGGTCGCCGGAAACTCGGCCTTCATCTGCGCTTCCGTCACGCCGTTGCGAATTTGATCGCCGAGCGTCGACGTGCTGTTGTTGTTCGTGCCAAAGTTGATCGTCCCCCAATTGCCGGCTAGACCCGCCTGAACCGGGTAGACGACCGACTCCTTGACGCCATCCGACCCCGACGTCACCGTTCCTGTATAGGTGTTATAGCTATACATATCACCGGTTAATCCGGTTATCATGCCTAGGTACGTTGTTCTCTGCATGACGATCGGCAGAATCCGCGCCCGGGCCGATCCCGTCGGCCGGAATCCTTTGATCGAGTACGGATGCGCCGTCGCGGTTGCCGAAAGCTGGATCGAAAACCCTGGCGACCCAAAAAAAACCGCTGAAAAATCCCGGCACCAGCCCTCCGTGCGCCGGGTCCCGCCGCCCGATCACCTGCACCGAGTTGTACCACGTCGGCGGCGCTGTCGGATCCGGCCGCGTCGACGTCGTGTCGTCCGGGTGCAAGTATCCCACCACCACATCGGCTCCCTCGGCCGTCCCCGTCTGGAATTTCAACACCGGTGACGATCCCAGCACCCGGTTCGCCGTCGCCAGCAACAACGCATTCCCCTGCGCCGCCGCAATCTGGGTCACCATGCTCACCGTCGATCGCAGCCGTTCCTCGTTCGCCAGGCTCTTCGCACCCGCCAGCGCCGCCGCGTCGCAGGCCGTCTGCATCTGCGCCCGCGCTGTGGTCACCACCGCAAAATCCACCCCCACTGCCAGCATCCCCACCATCACCGGCATCAACAGCGCCACCAACGCCACCACGGCCCCGCGGCGTTTCCAACTCACCCTCCCACTCCGTCCGTCCCACGCTCGCATCGCCAGCCTCCTGATCTCCCTGCCGCACCTTGAGCTCACGGTCGCTCCGAGTTCATCGTCGCCGACGCCCGGATCGTCGCCCCTCCCAAAAACCGTGGCAGCGGCAGCCATGTCACCTGCGAATACGGCACGCTCAGCGTCACCGTCACCGGCGTGCCGCTCGACGCGGTTGCCCAGTTGCTTGGCGTCGGATTGACCGTCCCTACGTTGATCCCCGACCCCGCCAACACCGCGTTGATCCGCGCCTGCACGTCCGTCTGCGTCTTCCCCGGAATCACGGCCACCCGGCAGCCCTCCCGGGCGGCCGTCGACAGCAGTTGCGTCACCATCCCCAGCCGCGCCATCTCCACCATCCCGAGAATCATCGCCAGCAGCAGCGGAAACACCACCGCCATCTCAACCAACGCCGCTCCCGAGCGCCCGCCACGCCTCCTCCCCCAACGCCATCTCCGAGCCATCGCCTCGCTCTCCCACATCCTTCCGCTGGCCAAAGTCCTCGGGGTTCTGGTTCGACTCCCTCACCCCACGCAAGTACCCTAGGCCACAACTCGCCAAAACGGCGGATCCACGTCGCCACGCGGCCACACCCGCGGCTTCCATACAACTTCGATCACCCCTGTAGCCCGCCCCCGCCTCAGCTCAGCGCAGCACCCTCGCTGCCTCAGACCGCAACCTGCGCCCGCCTCAGCTCAGCGCAACACCCTCGCTCTCCCAGACTGCATCCAGCCGCCGCCTCAGCTCCGCCGCCGCCGCCCGTGGCCGATCCGCCCGCGCAATCGCCGACCCCACCGCAACCCGCCGCGCCCCCGCCTCCAACACCTGATCCACATTCTCCAGACCAATCCCCCCAATCGCGAACCAAGGCAGCCGCGTCGCCTCCGCCGCATGCCTCACATAGGCCACACCCGCCAGCCGGTCAAATTCCTTCGTCACCGACTCAAACACCGGACCCACCCCCACATACCCCGCCCCATCCAAAACCGCCCGCTCCAACTCCTCCGCTCGATGCGTCGAAACCCCAATCAACGCCGACGGCCCCACAATCCGCCGCGCATCCCGCACCGTCACATCTCCCTGCCCCACATGCACTCCATCCGCCCCTGCCAGCCGCGCCAGATCCGGCCGGTCGTTCACAATGAACAACGCCCCCGCCTTCGCCGTCAAAATCCGCACCTCCCGCGCCCGGCTCAACCACGTCCGATCATCCAGCCCCTTCTCACGCAACTGCACCACCTGCACCCCGCCCTCGAGCGCTTCACCCACCAGCCACACAAGCTCCCGCAACGTCCCTCCTCCCCCCACCAGAAAGTAGAGCCGCGCCTCGGCCAGCGTCCGCCGCGACCCCACCATCGTCAAAACCAATTTCTCCAATATGTAGAGATCATAACGCAACACTTCAAACCGTCCCGCCAGCCACGGATCGACCAGCTTTGTGTACTCTTCCAGCGACCGCAACGCCTCAGCCGTCCGCTTGAAATTCGCCGCCAACACCCCGCGCGGATTCTCCCGAACCCGCTCGCTGCCCGTCATGATGTGCGTCCCCACATCCCCCGCCGTGTCCCGCGCCGGCAGCAACCGCCCCTCGCCCTCCAACGCCCGGGTCGCCTCCCCCAACCGATGCCGGCAATCCTTCAGCCGCCGCACCAGAAGCGGATCGTCCAGGACAAACCGCACGTAATCCTCGACCACCCGCAGCCCCTCACGCGCCCGGTTCGCCGAGGCATCCAGAATCCGCGCCAGATCCACGCCCTCGCCCGGCGTCGTCAACTCCAGCGGCTTGATCTCCGGCGCCAGCGGAATCGGCGCCGTCTCTAAGGCCACCTGCCGCTCCAACCGTCCCCGCAACTCCTCCTCCCGCAAACCCCGCTCCCTCAACACCCCCGCCGCCATCTCATCCGTTTCCACTAGCGCCCACAGCAAATGCTCCGTCCCTGCCTCATGGAGTCGGTCCACCGCCCGCGCCTGCTCCACCGCCAACGCCACCACCGCCCGCAACGCCCCTGAAATCCCCGCAATCGCTCCCTCACCCTCCGACCCAACCTCAGACCCTTCCCCCACGAGGCTCGACACCACCCCCGCCGGGTCGACTCCGTGCTCGACCATCAGCCGGTACGCCCGACCTTCCTCATCACCGGCCAACGCCGCCAACAAGTCCCGCGGCTCGGCCGCCTCTGCTCCACGCAGCCTGCCCAATCGCTGCGCTTCTTCGACCATCCGCGCCGCCGCGGCCGTCAAATACTCAAGCATCAGTCCTCGCCCGGCCGTTCGCTGAACCCCATCACCCCCCCAGCCTCAGACCACCCACCGGACGCGCATCGGCCAGCCCTTCCACCTTCGCCGCATCCCGCTCCGCCCGACTCGGCGGACTGAGCGGCAAGGGATCCGCAATCACCCGCTCGCCCGCCACCAGCCCCGACCGCACCTCCGCGTAACCCTCGTTGAGCAGCCCCAGCTCCACCGGCTTCCACTCATACGGCTGACGACCTCCCGACGCCGTCGGCACGGCCACAAACGCCGTCCCGTCAAACCACCGCACCGCCTTCAGCGGAACCCGCGTCACATCTTCAAGTTCCTTGACCAGAAACTCCACCTGGCCGGTCATCCCGGTACGCAACTCCGGAAACGTCTCGTCGATGTCCACGTTCGCGTAGTAAATCTTCACGTCCGAAAACGGCCCATTGGCCGGCACCGGAATCACCGTCACCTCGCTCACCGTCCCCGTCATCACCCGATCCGGAAACGCATCGATCCGAATCAACGCCCGCGTCCCCGGCTCCAAGAGCGTCACCTTTGCCTCATTGACCCTCACCTTGATCCGCATATCCTCCAGGTCGGGAATCTGGAAAATCGGCTGATTCTCACGCACCGCCATCCCTTCCTGAATCTGCACCTCCGTCCGGCCCCATCCATTGGTCTCGTTGACATAGACCAAAACCCCGTCCCGCGGCGCCTTCAACTCGCAATTCTCGATCGCCCGCTCCAGCCGACGCTTCCGCTGATCCTCCAACTCATACGCCGCCCGCTGCGCTTGCAAATCCGCACTCACCGCCGCAATCTTCGCCTCCAGATTCTTCAGGATCCGCGGCCCCGTGTACTTGACCAGCCGCTCCCTCATTCCTTCCGCTTCCCGCATCGCCACTGCCCAGCGATCCACCGCATACTCACGCGACCGGACCTGGGTCTCGGCATACAAGTTCCGCTCCATCATCCGCCGCGCCCACTCCAGATCCTGCTGAGCCTGCTTCTGTTGAATCGCGATCGACTCGATGTACTGATCAATCAACTGCAAATCCTGGGGATAAATCCCGTCCCGATACTCCTCGAGCGAAATCTGGCTGACCTCCAAAATACGCTCGGCCTGCTCCACCCACGACTTGGCCTGCTCCCAGCGAATCAACTGCGCCTGCAGTTCGTCCCGAAACGCCGAATCGTCCAACCAGCAAACCACCTGCCCCGCCTTGACCTGAGTCCCCTCGGGCAAAATCCGCAAAATACGCGTCGAGCCGCCACGTTCACCGCTACCACCCCCGCCTCCGCCGCCACCTCCACCTCGTCCCCCCTGACTCGCCGCCGCCGTGCCCGCCTGCATCGTCGCCGTTAGCATCGGCCGCAACGGAACGTGCGGCGCCACCACGTACGTAAAACTCCGGATCACCGGCTTCTGCAAACCCGTACTCGCCGTCGCCGCTCCTCCGACCCGCGCTGTCGCCGCTCCGGCCGCCCCCGGACGCGCCGCTGCCGCTGCCGTTACCGACGCCGCTGGCCGCGCCGCTGCCCCTCCTCCGACTCCTCCGCCTACCCCCCCCAACCGGCCTCCTCCCGCTCCACCTCGGCCGCCACCGCCTCGGCCCCCGACCGTACCACCCACCGCGGACCCGGGTACCCCCGTCACCATCCCCACCAACGCCTCAACCTGGCATCGGACCACCGTATTGCTCGCGCTCTCCACCGCTCCGCTCTCGACGACCACCACCTGCATATCGCCACGGTCGACCGTCGTCGTCGCGTACAAGCCGCTTCCACGGCTCGTCTGCGTCATCCAGGCCCAGATCCCGCCCCCAACCGCCGCACCCACCAGCGGCACCAGCAACCACCGTTTGCGCGGACGCCGGCGACGAACCGTCCGACGCTCCGGAATCGGCAAGCTCAGTCCTGGCGCAGCCTCGTTCATCGACGGCGGCATACGACACCCCCGAACACGCTCCAAATCCGGCGGGTCGGCGACCGAACGACGCCCCAGATTCAACCCGCCCAGGCTAGACGGGATTCGGCGGAGACCCTCAAGATCCCCGGGCAGCCCGCAACCATGCCATTATTATATTGAACCGTCGTCACGGTCCATCCTCTGCCCGGCACCGGCGCTCCACTCAAATCCTCTTCCTGTATCGGCGTCGTCGCCCGGCCCCACGGACCTGCATTCTTCGCGTTCCTCCGCCGGTCCACCACCTCGGCTACCGGCTCCCTGTCGCTGCCTCGATCGGCATCCCTCCCTCGAGCCCCAGCGTCTGCCTCGGATCTCCCAGACCTAGCCCCGGGGCCGTCGACGGCGGCGCGGCCGACCCAAACCCAACCACACCAGCCGGTTCCCCCGACTCCCCGGTATACGGCGGCTCGGGCGGAACCCGATTCGATGGCAGGCTCCGACACCCAGCCATCACCCAAACCGAACCCAGCAATCCCATTGCGATGAGCCGTCGGCCTCTGATCCTCCCCATCGCTCGCCCCTCCCTGGGATCGCCCTGAACCCGTCTTCCCCCCCCCACCGGCGCGATCGCCGCTGGTTTCCTTACCCGCATAAAAAGCGCTGCGGGGCCAGCTCCGTCAAGGCGACCCAGCCCCGCTCCATGCGCTTCGAACCGCTCAGCCCTTCAGGGCCGCCGCATACCGCGCCTCTACCTCCGGCCAGTGCACCGTATTCCACCAGGCCGCGATATAGTCCGGACGACGATTCTGGTAGTCCAGATAATAGGCATGCTCCCACACATCCAGCCCCAGGATCGGCGTCCCCTTCTGCGATTCCTCGACCACATCCATCAGCGGGCTATCCTGATTCGGCGTCGAGCAGACGGCCAGCTTGCCGTTGCGGACCACCAGCCAGGCCCAACCCGAGCCAAACCGCGTGGTCGCCGCCTTGGTAAACTCCTCCTTGAACTTGGCAAACCCGCCCAGATCCCGCTCGATCGCCTGAGCGAGCTGGCCCCCCGGCTCCCCACCTCCGTTCGGGCTCATGATCTGCCAGAACAAGCTGTGGTTTGCATGACCGCCGCCGTTGTTCCGCACCGCCGCTCGAATCGCCTCGGGAATCGACTTCAAGTCGGCAATCAGGGCCTCAATCGGCTTGCCCTGCAACGTCGGATGGTCCTTCAACGCCGCGTTCAGGTTGTTCACATACGCCGCGTGGTGCTTCCCGTGGTGGATCTCCATCGTCCGTTCGCCGATGTGCGGCACCAGTGCATTCTTCGGATACGGCAGCTCGGGCAGCGTGTATTCCGGCATCGTCGTCGTACCTCCTCGTCCACTCAGCCTCGGTGCGACCGGCCAATCCCTTGGCCTCCCATTCTGCCCATCGCCTCCCGCGCGGGCACGCAACAACTCTCAAACTAGCACGACCCTAGCCCCGGGATCGAGAGGATCGCGCCAGATTACCTGGCCCGGCACGCCTCGGACCCGTATTCTCATTCAGCAACCGGCCAAACCAGCCCTCGCCCTCCCGCCTCTCCTCCGCCTTTCTCCTGGCCCTGGCGTCCCGACGCCGGCTCCGCCATGCTCACCATCGTCTACGAAGACTCAGCGCTTCTGGTCGTCTCCAAGCCGGCGGGCCTCTCCACCCAGGCCCCTCCCATCGCCGGCCCGACCCTTGAGCAGGCCGTCCGCGCGTACCTCAATCCCGGCAACCCCGCCGCCGCCTACGCCGGGACCCTCCACCGCCTCGACCGGCCCGTTTCCGGCCTGGTCGCTTGGGCCAAAACCCCCGCCGCCGCCCGCCACGTCTCCCGCCAGTTCCAACAGCGCCGCGTGCACAAACTCTACTGGGCCCTGGTCGAAGGCCGCCCACACGCCGGCCCCCAGATCTGGGACGATTGGCTCGTCCGCGATCCGACCGGTCTGGGCCGCGCCCAAACCTGCGCCCCCGGCACACCCCGCGCTCAGCCCGCACGCACCTTCGTCCAGATCCTCGCCCCGGTCGCCGGGTTCACCTGGCTAGCCCTCCGCCCCGAAACCGGCCGAACCCACCAGCTCCGCATTCAGGCCGCCTCACGCGGCCTGCCCATCCTGGGCGATTCCCTCTACGGTGCCACCACCCCGTTCGCCCCCAACGCGATCGCCCTCCACGCCCGCGAATTGGCGTTCCTCCACCCCGACGACGGCCGCCCCCTCCGCTTCCAGGCCCCGGTCTCAAGCCCGTGGCCCAGCCTCCCCGATGCCGATCCGCCCATCCCGGACCTCGATCCCATCCTCGGCCGCCTCTCGGATCATCTCCTCAACACTCTGGCTCCTCCCCGCCCACCCTCAGGCAACCCCAATCTCCTCGATCCGGAACCGTAGCTTTCCCCGCGGCACCGCAATCTCGGCCGTCTCTCCGACCTTCTTCCCCAGCAACCCCTGACCAATCGGACTGTTGCACAAAATCTTGTTCTGGTCGTAATCCTCCTCCCCCGGCCCGACCAGAACAAACTCCTCATGATCCTTCGCATCCAGGTCGAAGACCTTCACGCGCGTCCCATACACCACCTGGTCGGTCTTGATCGTCGACTTGTCCACAATGAACGCCATCGCCAGCTTGGCTTCCAGATCGACAATCCGAGCCTGCAGCATCCCCTGGGCTTCCCGCGCTGCGTCGTACTCGGCGTTCTCCGAAAGATCGCCATAGCCCCGCGCCTGCGCAATCTGCTCGGCAATCCGCGGCATCTCCTCGTTCTTCATCCGATCCAGCTGCGCACGGAGCTTCTCATAGCTCTCCTTCGACATCGGGATGCGTTCCATCGTCGATCGGCCTCCCCAGAAATCGGTCACTCAGTCAGTCGGGCTTGCGGCACGCACCAGACCTTCCGAAAGCAGCCGGGAACGCACCGAGCTTCCCTCGGAATCTCAAACGCGAAACCGCGGCGCGGGGAAAATGCCACTCGCGCCGCGGCCTCGACTTCGCAACCTGAAATCTAGTCCATTCCCACCATCACGGCAAGTCCAACCGCCCCGCCAGACCACCGATCCCTACTCGTGACGCAACGCCTCAATCGGGTCCATCTGCGCGGCCCGCCGCGCCGGGTAGAGACCAAAACCCACCCCCACCAGCACCGAGACGCAAAACGCCACCACCACCGACATCGGCGTGATCATCACCTTCATCGCCGGGAACAAATACTGAATCACAAACGGCAGCCCAATCCCGAGCGCCACCCCCAGCAACCCTCCCACCCCGGAGAGCACCATCGACTCGATCAGGAACTGCTCGGTGATATCCCGCTGCTTCGCCCCCAACGCCCGGCGAATTCCGATCTCGCGGGTCCGCTCGGTCACTGTCGCCAGCATGATGTTCATGATCCCGATCCCGCCGACGATCAGCGAGATCGCTGCAATCGACCCCAGCAGCAAGCTCGACTGCCAGGCCAGCCGCTCCGCCTCCTGAATCAGGTCCAGCGGCACGATCAGATCCACATCCTTCTTTGGATGCCACGGCTTGACCGCCGCCTCAATGATCGGCGCACTCGGCCTCACCTCGCGGATGTCCCCCACCTGCATCGTGATCTGCGACAACTGCGTCTCTTCCGCCGAAAACTGACCCGAGCGATTGTCGATAATCCGCTCCCCAAACCGCAGTCGGCAGGTGTTCAGCGGTATGTAGACATCCTTGTCGTACTCCTGCGCCGCTAGGCTCCCCCCAATCGCCGCCGTCGAGCCCCGCCGCGCCGTCACCCCCAATCACCGTGTAGTAATCACTACCCAGCTTCACTGTATCCCCAATCGGATCCTCATAGGGAAACAGCTTCTCAGCCACTTCGGCACCCAGCACCGCATAATTCTCGAAATGCTCATCGTCGGCCTGCGACAAAAACCGTCCCCGCGCCATCGTCAGCTTGTTGAAGTCCGCGTACAGATGGGTCGTCCCCACCACCCGGCCATCAATGGCCCGGTTCAACCGCCGAATCTCCTTGCGAATCTCACGGATCGGCAACGCCTTCTTGATCGTCGGCACCGTCGCCAAAATCCGCTCATAATCCTCGTATTTCAACCCATAGTTGAGAATCCGCGCTGGCCGGCCCCCGGCCGCTTGCGCCTCTTCGCTCGGCTTGACCGAGCGGTAGATGATATTGACCGCCCCCAACGCCTGCAGCCGTTCCTGCTGCTCGCGGCTAAATCCCTCGCTGACGGCCAGCATCGCAATCACCGCCGCCACGCCAAAGACAATCCCCAACACCGTCAGAGCCGAACGCAGCTTGTGCAGCATCAGGCTCTTCATCCCTAGCTTCAGACTACGCCAGAACCGACTCATCGCTGCCAGACTCCCTGACCCTGACCGCTCGCCTCTCTCCGCCGCTTCCGTCCAACCACCGATCCCGGCCGCGTCTTGACCCGGTTCCTCCCGAACTAATGCCGCGCCGCCGCCGCGACGCGCCGATCCTCACGCTCATGCTCCAGCATCCGCTGGCTCGGGCCATCCTCGATCACCACACCGTCCTTCATCCGGATGATCCGCTTGGCATGCTGGGCGATGTCATCCTCGTGCGTCACCATGATGATCGTCTTGCCCGCGTCGTTCAGCTTCTCAAGCATCGCCATAATCTCTCCGGCGGTGATCGAATCCAGGTTCCCCGTGGCCTCGTCCGCCAGAATGATATACGGATCGTTGATCAGGCTCCGCGCAATCGCCACCCGCTGCTGCTGACCACCCGAGAGCTGGTTCGGCCGATGATCGAGCCGCTCCCCTAGCCCCACCATCTGCGCCAGCTTCACCGCCCGCTCCAGATCCTCCTCGGTCAGCTCGCCGGTCCCCTGATACGTCAGCGGCAGCAAGATGTTCTCCAGCACAGTGTACTGCTGGATCAGGTTGTACGACTGAAAAATGAAGCCGATCGACGAACTGCGGATCTCCGACAGCTCGTCGTCGTCCAGCGACGCCACATCCTGCTCCCCTAGGAAATACTGACCGCTGGTCGGCCGGTCCAGGCAGCCTAGGAGGTTAAGCATCGTGCTCTTGCCCGAACCGGACGCCCCCATGATCGCCACATATTCGCCCTGTATGAACTCGACCGAGACCCCCCGCAGGGCATGGACGACGACCGGTTGGCCGTCGCCCTTGCCCTTACGGCCGGGTCCATGACCCATCACATACTGCTTATGGACGTCGATCAACCGAACGATCGGACGGCCCACCCCAAACCGGTCGCCCTGGCCCGTCATTGCGGCTGCCCTCCACCCGGCGCACCGGCTCCACCCGGCGGTCCGCCAAAACCTCCCCCGCCAAATGCACCACCACCAAAACCACCCCCAAACCCACCACCGCCTTGCATCATCTGCTGCCTCATCTGCTCCATCTGCTGCAGCTCTTCATCCGTAAAGCCGGCTTTCCTCATGATCTCCTTCTTCTCTTCCTCGCTGGCCGTCTTGAGCTTCTCGCGGTCCTCGGGCGAAATGTTCCGGAACTTCTGGAACATCGCCGCTCCGGCCCCGCCAAACCCACCGGGCCCACCGGCGCCCTTGGTCCGTGCCTTGGCCTTGGCCGGCTCAGCCCCGCCCGACTCACCTTCGGCCTTAGGCGGATTCTTCAAATCCCCAAAATCCTTGGCCTTGGAGCTGGCCCGCACGACCGCCGAAAACGCCTCATTCTTTTCCGACTCCGACAGCAGCGCCGTCGGATTCATCGCCACCAGATCGCCTTCCTTCAACCCCTCCTTGACCTCAATCAGAATGTCGTTGGTCGCGCCCAGCTTCACCTCACGACGTTCCGGTTTCCCCTTCTCGTTGACAACGTACACATATTCCTTGCCCTTCAATGGCAAGACCGCCGTCACCGGAATGCACAAGACGTCGTCCAGCGTATCGATCAGAATCGTCACCTCCGCCGTCATCCCCGGCCGCAGCGACGACAACTTCTGATCGATCGTTACGATCGTCGTGTACACCTTTACGTCCGAGCTGAAAAAACTGGTCGGGTCCGGCAGCGGCTGGACGCTCTTGACCGTCCCGGTCAGCGGCGCGCCCGCAAACGCGTCGACCCGGATCTTCGCCTTCTGACCCGGCTCGACCCGGTCGATCATCGACTCGTGAACCTTCGTGTTCACCTGCATGTTGAACACGTCCGGCAGGCTGAAGATCTTCTGCCGCTGAATGACAACCGCCCCCTCCTGGATCTGGGGCTGGTTGTTCCCCCGGAACTGATTCGGGTCGTTGCCATAGACGATCAACCCATCGTTCGGGGCCCGGATGATGCACTTCTCGATCTGCGACTGCAGCTTCTCCAGCTTCGCCTTCTCCAGGTTGTACGTCGCCAGCTTGGCCAGCTCGTCGCTCTTGGCCTTCTCGATGTTCGCGTCCAACTCGGTCAATTGCTTCTTCTTCGTGTAATTCTCCAGAACCTCGGCTTTCTTCTCCGCCTGGATCCGCGAGATCTCGGCCCGCATCTTGGCGTACTCGTCGGCCAGCACCTGCCCCTCGGAAATGTAGTTGCTCTTGAGCATCCGCCGTGACCAGGCCAGCCGCTCTTCGGCCCGGGTTAACTCGTTCTCGGCCAGCGTCCGCTCCCCCTTGATGTTGAGCTGCTCCTGGGCGTACGTCCCCTCGATGTACTCCTGCTTGGCGATCTCGGCCACTTCACGCGTCTTGAGCGCGTTCTCGTAGTCGGCCTTCGCCCGCTCGGTCGCAATCTGCTGGTTCGTCAGATTGTCACGCAACGTCGCGCTGTCCAGCTCGCAGACGATGTCCCCCTTCTTGACCCGCGAGCCTTCCGGCAAAATCTTGAGGATCGTCGTCTGCCCTTCCACCTCGTTGAACACATCCTCGTTCTTCGAACTCTCCAGATTGCCCCGCTCGGTCACCGTGATCACCAGCTTCTGCCGGCCGACCTTGTGCACCACCAGCTTGGCCGTCGCCGGCTGAAAATAATTGACCACAAGCTCGCGGAGGCTGGGCGTGCCGGCAATCACCGCGCCGGCCGTGCCCAGCACCGCGACCGTCATCAACGCCAGGCCCTTACGACCCGCCCCCCGCTTCCGCCGGGGCCGGACGGTCGAGGGGCGGGAGGTCGCCGGGCCGTCCGTTCCGATCGGTGTCGACGTCAGGGTTGCTGGCGAAGAGCTCATAGTAGGCCTCCCACTCGTCAAAGGGCATAATCCCCAGATCGCGGTACAACGCCAGCCGCAAACTCTGGTAGTTCACCCAGAGCTGAATCAGGCTGTTCTGCTGCACCAATATATTGTTGAGCGACTGAATGAAGTTGAGCGTCTGCGTGGCCTGCGACGCCGCCAGGTTGGGGTTGAACCCACCCGCTCCAGCCCCCTGGTCCGGCGGCGCGATCAACTGCTGCAAAGCCTGGTCCCGCTGACGCAGCAGCAGCACGATCTGCGTCTTGGTCACTTCGTACTGCTCCGCAAATTGTATCAGATTGCGGATCTCCTGACGTACCTCAAATTTGACCTGGTCCTCCTGGTTCATCAGCAGACGCCGCGCCCGCTGGTAGTTGATCAACGCCGTCCGGAAATTATTCCGCTCCGCCACCCGGATCAGCGGCGGCTCGGCATTGATCGACACGTTGAACTGATTCGACCGCGAGTCGAACGCAAACGGATTCGACGTCGCCGCCGGCGTCAGCAACTGATAGTTCAACTGCACATTGAAGAACGGCAGCAACGCGTTCGACGTCACCGCCAACTGCCGCCAAACATCATAGAGCGTCGCCCGCGCGTTCATCAAATCCAGCCGGTTCTCCAGCGCGATCCGCTCGGCCGTCAGCAAAAACTCTTCCAGCCGCTCCGAATCCCCATACGCCGCCCGCGGCCGCGGCCCCGACTGGTCGAACAACGGCCGTCCATCGAGCACAATATTCGGCAGCGTCGGCAACCCCGACAAAATGACCGGCAAATCCTCCACCTTGTGATCCGGATCGGCCGACCAGTCGATAATCTGCTCCTGCACCCTCCGGAACGGCATCAGCAGTCCCAGATCCGGCACCAGCGGCACATCCGGCGGCATCCCCAACTGCCGCTTGTACTGGTCCAACTGGTTCCGATACTGCGTCTGCTGCTGGATCAACTGCACTGTTGCCTGCTGCCGTTGCTGGTCGATCTGGTCCACCTGCAACTGCGAGATCCCCGAACTGGCTCCACCCCGCGCATACTCGCTAAAGATCTCCAACGCCCGCTCAAACGCCGCGATGTTGATCCGCGTGTTCTCGGCTTGCTGATACAACTGCAACAACTGCAAATACCCAATCGTCGGCTCGGTCGTCCCCGGATTGTCCAGCGACACCGCCCCGCCCTGCGCCGACGCCAGGATCGACACGAAAAACTGCTGCCGGAACCGCGCAAAGGACCGCACCTCGTACAACAAGGTACGCTCCGCCTGGGTCAGCGGCTCCAGCGTCACCGCCCGACCCCCGTTCCGCAAAAACGGCTGCACAAACGACAGCGGCAAGCTCGACTGCACACTCGGCTGCCGCGGATTGGCCCCCACAAAATTGAACACCGTATTGTTCGCAAACCCGGCCAGAAGCCGTCCGCCAAAGACAAACAGCTTCCCAAACCCAGCCGCCTCACTCAGCGACAACGTCGACGCCTGACCCCCTGGCGCCAGGCTCGTCCGGTACACAAACTGGTTGATCCCCGTCCCGCCCTGCGGAAATCCGCCCCCCGCACCCGGCGGAAACCCTTGTCCCGGCGACGTGACCGGCGATATCCCGGCATAGAACTGCGGCTGAAACCCAAACCGCTGCAACGTCACCGCCAGACTCTGCAAGTACACCGACTCCAGCCGGAACTGGTACGGCCGGCTATTGATCAACCCCAACTGCAACGCCTGCGCGGGGTTCATCACATACGGCCGGCTGTCGCTGGGCAACCCCGCCAACTGCGCATGATTGACGTCCAGCGACACCCGCGACAACTGCGCCGCAAACCCCGCGGTCCCCGCCCGCACCGCCCGTGCCTGGTCCGGAGTCAACCCCGGCCGCGTGATCGGCGGCGCATTCGGGTCCACCACCAGCGGCCCAGGTCCCTGCGTCCCCAACGCCCCCCCCGGCTCGGTCGGATCCTGCACCCGCCCCGGCTGCTCCCGGATCCGCAACGGATCCTCATTCGCCCCCGGAACTACCGGCGGCGCTTCAGGTTGTTGATACGCCGTCGCCTGCACCTGTGGATCTCGACTCGACGAGGCTGAAGAAGTAGAAGCGCGAACCTGGGCAGCTTGAGCCATCTGTGCCGGCTTCGGCCGATTCCCCAGTGCCTCTATTGAACTCGGCGTCGTGGCGACCGGCCTTGTCCCCGCATTCTCAGAGCCACCGGCCAGACCCGCCCTCGTCCCGGCCGCCCCTGGCGCCCGCGCAGCTCCCGCCCCACCACCGGGCACCGGCAGCGGCGGCAGACCCCCCGGCGGCACCACCGCTCCCGGCGGCGGACCAAACGGCGGCGTCGAGCCGGTCGGCGGCGGCGGCGATTCCCCCTCCAGCGGCGGAATCTCCACCGCTTCCTGACGCTTGCCCTCCTCCGGCGGCGGCGGCTCGTACCGCGGTCCCTGCTCCAGCAGGTCCAAATACCCCGTTCCCTCCATCGGGACCAGCAGCCGCATATGAGGCTTCTGCGGATACGGCGACAACGCCTCGGTCGCCGGGTCGTCCGGAGGCGCCGGCGGCCGGTCCGGATCGCTGTAATCGGCAAACCGCGACATCGCCGGCGGATCGACCGTAAAGACCGGCAACCGCCACCGGGGATCCCGCGACTTCTCGAATACCGCCTCGGTCACGTCCTGGTCGGCCCACTCCCGGAAAAACTCCCGCCCGCACCCGACCAGCGCCGGCATGCTCCCCAACAACAAACCCCCGGCCAGCCGCGCCCAGCGGCAACCTTCGATCGACAAGGCGATCCCGCGTGGCCTGGACATGAATCCACCCTCTTCTCGGCCCAGTCGAAATCGAAACCCGAGACGGGCCACCTCCCGTGGCCCTGACCCGCAAGCCCGTGGCGCGCGGTCCGGCGGGGAACATCGCTTTGTATCGGTTCTACGGCCCCTAACGATTGAAACGATTCCTCAGCCTCCCCAACCCCGCCCAACCTCCCCCGCACGCTTTCCATTCAGCACCACCAAACCCAAGGCCGAATATGGGGGTATCCCAAGTCCGCGCCGGCTCGCGTGGCAGGAGAACCCACGCGCCGGTCCCGCACCCCGTTCGCGGACGGAGCAGGAGGGAGTCTCTCCGATGGCGAAGTACCCGCGCGGCGCACGGCTGTTCACCCTATCCTCTCGACGCCCCAGCCGCTTCCACCCCCGCACCGAATCCCTCGAACACCGCGTCGTCCCCGCCCAGGCGATCGACTTATCCGGCGTCGCTTCCGTCCCTTACGGCATCCAGCAAATCAACCAGAACAATCTTCAAGGCGCCGGCTTCTCGGTCGCCGTCGTCGGCGACGTCAATGGCGACGGCTTCGTCGACTTCCTCGTCGGACAGCCCACGATCCAGGAGGCCCCGGGCCGTCCCCTGCTGGCCGGCGGCGATGGCACCGTCTACCTCATCTTCGGCTCCCAGCAAGTCAACGCGGGCGGCGGTGTCTCCAACATCGACTGGCGCTCCCTGGTTGCCCAGCAGCGCATCGGCGACCTCAGCCAGCTCGGCAACTCCTCCCAGACCAACCCGGTCAACGGCCAGGCCGGCTTTAACTTCAACGGCGTCCGCTTCATCACCGGGCAGGAGCCGAACAACAACTTCGGCGCCTCGGTCGCTGCCGCCGGCGACGTCAACGGCGACGGCTTCGCCGACTTCCTCATCGGCGCCCCCGGCGCCCGCGACCTCAACAGCAACGTCCCCGGCGTCGGCCGCGCCTACCTCGTCTACGGCTCCAACACCATCGACGAGCTGACCAACACCCTCGTCGACCTCAGCATCTCCAACCCCACCACCGGCCCGGTCCGATTCCTGGTCCTGGCCAACTCCAACTCCAACGACCTCTCGGCCAGCGGCCGCTCCGTCGCCGTTGTCGGCAACTTCCTCCGCACCGGCTTCAACGACATCGCCATCGGCGCCCCCCTGGCCGACTTCGCCGGCGGCATCGACAACGGCGCTGTCTTCGTCCTGGCCGGTTCGGCTCTCTTCCCTGGTCAGGGCAACCCACCCGTCACCGGCATCATCGACCTGGCCCAGATCGGAACCTTCCTGCCTGGCGTCATCCTCGCCGGGGCCAACAGCGACGACCGCATCGGCTCCGCCGTCAGCGCCGCCGGCGACTTCAATGCCGACAACATCACCGACATCCTCATCGGCGGCGCTGGCGGCGATAGCGGGACAGGAGTCGCTGCCGTCGTCTACGGCAGCTCCGCCCTCAGCGGGGTCGTCTCCCTCGGCGGCATCGCCAACGGAACCATCGCCGGCGCACTCTTCACCGGCGCCGCCCCCGGCGACCGCACCGGCTTTGCCGTCGCCTCCGCCGGCGACTTTAACGCCGACGGCATCGCCGACATCGCCATCGGCTCCCCCGGGACCGACGGACCCCTCGGCGCCGACTCCGGCGCCGTCGACATCATCTACGGCTCCTCCACCACCATCTCCGGCGTCATCCCCCTGGCCAACCTCCCCCCCTCCATCCTCGCCACCACCATCTTCGGCCCCACGCCCCTGGCCAACCTCGGCCACTCCCTCTCGCCAATCTTCTCCATCAATCAAGACAACATCAACGAAATGCTCATCGGCGCCCCAGGCGTTTCCAACAACCGCGGCGCCGTCTTCCTCGTCCCCGGCAACCGCAACGCCGTCGGCACCTTCCAGCTCGACGGCAACGGCCTCAACAGCCTCTACGTCACCACCATGAACCTGCCCGGCACGACCAACTACCTCGGCTCGGGCGTCTCCGGACAGTTCTTCCTCAACTCCGCACCCAGCAACACCATCGACGCCGACGGCATCGCCGACATGGCCATCGGCGCCGCCGGCTTCGCCTTCAACAACGCCCTGCTCGGAGGCACCGCCTTCGCCCTCGAAGGTGTCTTCATCCCCCTCGAAACGCCCCCCGACGAACCCCCGCCCGCCCAGGTCACCTCCAACATCGCCGTCAACTCCGTCTCGCCCCCCGGCATCATCAACCTCACGACCGACACCTCAATGACCGTCTTCATCCTCAGCGGCGGCTCCAACATCCCCGGCTTTACCCCACCCCTCGACATCAACCCCAACACCATCCGCGTCAACAACATCCTCCTGCCCGATCCCGGCACCTTCCAGAACGTCGGCGACCTCGACGGCGACGGCATCGACGACGCCGCCTTCGTCTTCAGCCCAATCTCCACCCTCAACCTCTCACCCCCCTCAGCCACCATCCGGGTCACCGCCCTGACCACCAATAGCCTCACCTACGCCGGCCAACGCGACGTCCAGGTCGTTCGCTCCGGCGGTGGCGGCGAACCCGGTTTGCCGATCACTTTCGGCCCCGCCTTCCAAAACCGCAACCTCGCCGCACCCCAATGGGGCGAACGCTTCACCCCGCCCGTCCAGCTTCTGGCCCGGTCCCGCTGGTCCGGCATCGGACCCCGCCTGGCCTACCGCCAGTTCGTCGCCCAGGGCACCTTCGGCTTCCGACTCCGCAACGCGTTCAACCGCGACGCCCAAATGAACGAACCCAAAGGCCGGACCCGCACCCTCGGACGCGAGGTCTTCACCCGCGGCCGGTTCAAGCCCGGCGTCCACTTCGGACGGATCAACTACAACGGCCCAGTACTCGGCGACACCCTTCGGGAGGCCGGCCTCCGGCCGCGTCTCGGCCGAGCCCGCTAAACCACGAGCGACGAACCCTCCCCGCCCCACTCAACCCAAAAGATCCCAGCGGATCGCGGAGTTGGTACGCTACCCCCAGCGAATCAGCCCCGCGATCCGCTCATATTTCTGCATCTTCACCCCGCCGCCCGTTCACCCCGTCGATCCCGCCGCTCCCGGCCGGATGCGCGACTGGAGCTTACGCGCCAACCGATCCAGCGCCGGGCTGCGATCGAGCGGATCCAGATGCACGTTCAACAGACTGAAGCTCGACCGATTGGCGACCGCGGCCTCGAGCGCCGAGTCCAGCTCCGCCTCCGTCCTCACCTCAAACCCCATGCCAGTCCCCAAGACCTCCGGAATCTTGTGGTATTGCCAGTTGTGAATGTCATTGAACGACCCCTCGAGCAAGAACCGCTCCGTCGTATATCCCTTGTTGTTCATCACGACGACAATCGGGTTCAACCCGTGCCGGGCAACCGTCGAGAGCTCCATCCCGGTCATCTGGAACGCTCCATCGCCGACGATCGCCAGCACCCGGCTCTCCGGCGCCGCGATCCCGGCCCCCACGGCCGCCGGTACCGCAAACCCCATCGACGTATAGTACGCCGGACTGATGTAGTCCGTCCGCCGCGTCATCGTCAGGTCCGCCGACCCGAACAGCGCATCCCCAATGTCGGCGATCACCACCATCCCATCGTCGAGCATCGCATTGAGCCGCGCGAAGAGCCGTGCGGAGCGGACCGGCCGATCCACTTCCGCAACCCAGGCCGCCCGCCGCTCCGGCCGTGGCGGCAACGCCGGCAGCTCAAACTTCAGTCCCCGCCGCCGCAGGCCCTCGAGAAAATCGTCTAGCCGCACATCCCGGTAATGGTGGTGCCGGATCTGCAAATCCTCGCTCGTCGCGTTGATGCACCGTGACGGATCCAACCGAGCCGTGAAGATCCCCAGATTGATGTCCGACAGGAAGCAGCCCAGCATCAGCAGACAGTCCGACTCCTCGACAAACCGCGTCACCTCCTCGCGTCCCATCGCCCCCTCGTAAACCCCCACAAACAGCGGATGGGCCTCGCTGATTACCGACTTGCCCAGGATCGTCGTCGCAATCGGCAACTGGGCCTCTTCCGCCAGCGCCAACAGCGCATCCTGCAACCCAAACCGATGAATCTCTACGTCCGCCAGAATCATCGGCCGCCGCGCTCGACGCAGCATCGACTCCGCCTCATCCAGCGCCTCCCGCAACGCCTCCGGATCCGACGGCGGAACCGGATCGGCCGGCAGCCGCGGCGGCGACTGCAACCGCACATCCAGACAATCCCGCGGAATCTCCAAATACACCGGCCGCTTGAACCGCACCGCCGCCGACAACACCCGATCGATCTCGGACGCCGCCATCAGCGGGTCCGAAACCACCGCCGCCGCCGCCGTGATCTTCTGAAACACCTCAAACTGCGTCTCAAAATCCTTCACCTTGTGATGCAACAGCGGGTTACGCTCTCGCTCCGACAACCCCGGCGAGCCCGACAGCACCACCACCGGCGACTTCTCGGCATACGCCCCCGCGATCGAGTTGGCACAGCTCAGTCCGCCCACACAGTAGGTCACACAGACACACCCCAGCCCCCGCACCCGCGCATACGCGTCCGCCGCATACCCGGCCGAATCCTCCCGGGTCATCCCCACCAGCTCGATCGGACTTTCCTCCAGCATCTTGTACAACCCGAGGATGTAGTCCCCCGGAATCCCAAAAACATGCCCCAAACCCAGCGACTGCAGCCGCTCAATCAGATAACCGCCGATGGTCATCCCCGCACTCGTGATTCGGTCGCGCACGCCCAGCGCCTCGGTCGTGGTGCCCATCACCCAGACCTCCGTGAGAAAAGATGCCCCAGCGATCGTTCCGTTCTGAAGTGTAGCGCGATCCGCCCCACCCGGCGAGGGTAATTCCCCCTCCCGGCCCCGCCACGTCGCCTAAATCCCTCCCGGATCCAGCCGCTCCCCACCCCGTCCGCCGCCCTCGGGCGACCTCCCTTCAGACCGCCGCCGCTTACGGATTCCCCACCCGCGGTGCCGGCTGACGCGTCAGCGTCGGCCCCAAGACTCGCGGCATCTGGCCGTCCCACTCGAGCCGGTCCAGCCGGAGCGTCCGCCCCCGCGGGTTACGCCCATATCGCGGCTCGCCCTCGGCCGACCACCCGTGATACAGCATCCAGCTCGTCCCGTCGGCCAACTCCACCACGCACTGATGCCCAGGTCCGTAAACTCCCCCCTCGCGGCCCGCCAGCAACGGCCGGGGCGACTTCCGATACGGACCCAGCAGCGACTCGGAAACCGCGTGCCGAACCGCATACCGACAGCTCTGCTTCGTCCCTTGGAACACGCCGCTCGAGTACAACAAATGCACCCGGCCCGCGCGGCGAATCACCGTCGGCGCTTCGACCACTCCATCCTCGTCCGGCAGATCCGGCCGAATCAGCTCAACCGGCTCCCCCTCCACCGCCAGCCAGTCGCTCCTCAACCGCCGCGCCACAATACGCCGCGGCCGCTCCTCCGAGTACACCAGATAATCAACGCCCCCCTCGTGCGCGATCGTCGCGTCGATCACACCCACTTCATTATCATCCCCTCGCACCAGAATCGCCCGATGCGTAAACGGGCCGAGCGGCGCCTCGGCCGTCGCAATCCCGATATGGTGCTTCCGCGTCTGTGGGTCAAGCGCCGAATACGTCAGATACAACGTCCCCTGACGCTCGTGAACCTCCGGAGCCCAAAGGTGCTGCTTCGACCACGGCACTTCAAAATCAAGAACCCGCTCTCGCCACTCCACCACATCATCCGACTCCATCACCTGAAACCGATCCGCTCCCGACTGGGTCGCATACGCATAAAACCGCCCCCCGTGTCGGATCACAAACGGATCCGGAAAGTCGCCCGGGTAGACCGGATTGGTGTACCACCGCGGCGGTTCTCCGCCCGCGACGCTCGCCAACAAGATCGCCACCGTCCACACGGCTGATTCCCCTCCTACTTCTCGGATTTCCTTGCTCACTGCCTCCCACTTTAACGACCACCTCGACCCCAGCGGCAGCGCCGAATTCGCTGGACCGCCCAGAACAATGCCCGCCCAACCCCGCGGCTTGAAAACGTCCGGGGCTCTTGCTTTTTTCCGATTGTCACCGCCCCGGCCCTCGATGCTCTCCAGATAGACGAGCGCAAACCGTGACGGCCCGCGCGCTCACCGTCCTGATCAGGAGCCACGACCCCATGACCACCGTCCGCCTGTTGGCTCTGGTGACCCTGCCGGCCGGACTCGGCGACCAGACTCTGGCCAACCTCGCCCAGCTCTGGGACTACTGGTCCCCGCGCGACGCCTACGAGCGGTTCCTCGTCACCCGCCTGATCCAGGCTGCCGCACGCCTCGAGTTGTCCGCCGCCCGCGAACCCGAATCCCCCGACGCGCTCTGGCTTCGCTACGAAACCGCCGCCGATCGCCTCTTCCGGCAATCGCTCTCCGCCCTCCTGAAGCACCGCGCCCAAAACCCGCTCGAAGCCAAACCAGCCCCGCCCTCCACGCCGGTCCCCGCTCCGCCCCAGCCGCCCCGGAGCAATCCCTCGACCCCGCTCCCCGCCGACCCACCACCCACGCCCGCGCTTTCAACCAGCCGGTCGACCCCACCCCCTAACCGTCTCAATTCGGACGCTCTCCCGGAAGACGCAGCCCTGCCTGCCCAGCCTGTCCATCCGGCCCGCATCGTCGCCGACCTGGCCCGCTTGCGCGCCGCCGCTCCTCCTTGCGCTCCGACCACTCTGGCTCCAGCCGCACCCGGTTCGTCGCCTCCTGGCCCACCCACCCCCGTCGACCCTCGATCGAGACCCGTCCCGCCTTCCCTTCCGCCGCGTCGCCCCGATTCGGTATCCTGCATCTCAAACGTCAGGACCTAGAGGCCGCGCATGATTCGCGCCGTGATCTTTGACTTCAACGGCGTGCTCGTCGACGATGAGCACCTCCACTTCCAGCTCTTCCGCGACACGCTGGCCACCGTCGGTGTCTCGCTCAGCCAGCACGACTACGAAACCAAGTATCTCGGCTTCGATGACCGCGGCTGCTTCACCGAGGCCCTCCGCGACGCCGGTCTCATCCCCGACCCCGACCTTATCGACCGCCTGATCGCCCTCAAAGCCCACCGCTACCTCGAACACGCCGACGAAGGCCTGACCTACTTCGACGGCGGCGCCACCTCGATCGAGCGGCTCGCCGCCCGCTGGCCCATCGCCATCTGCTCCGGCGCCCTCCGCGCCGAAATCGAACACGCCCTCCGCCGCATGGGCGTCCGCCACCAGATCTCCGCGATCATCGCCGCCGAGGATACCGACCGCTGCAAACCCGACCCCGAAGGCTACCTCCTCGCCCTCGACGCCCTCCGCGCCGCCCACGGCGAAGACCTCGAAGCCGGCCATTGCCTGGTCGTCGAAGACAGCCTCGCCGGCATCGTCTCGGCCAAGGCCGCCGGCATGTGGGTCGTCGCCCTGCCCAACAGCTACCCCGAGCAGAGCCTGCGCAAAGCCGGCGCCGACGCCGTGATCCCCAGCCTCACCGAACTCACCCCCGAAACCATCGCCCAGCTCTTCGCCCCCCAGGTCTGGCCATGAACCCCACCCCGCCTTCCGAGCCGACCCGACCAACCGGCTTGCTCCTGACCCGCGACCTCTTCTTCACCTCCAAAATCACCAGCACCGCCCAGGCCCTCGGCCTCACCGTCCACGTCGCCGGCAACCACGCCCTGGCCGCCGCTCTGATCCAAGACCACCGGCCCCGCGTCGTCTTCCTCGACCTGGCCGCCGCCGGCCTCACCTCACCCGCCGCCATCCAGACCTACCGCCAGCTCGCCCCCCACCCAACTACCTTCATCGCCTTCGGCTCCCACGTCGATTCCGACGCCCTCGACGCCGCCCGCGCCGCCGGTTGCGACACCGTCCTGCCCCGCAGGAAGTTCTCCGCCGAACTGCCCACACTCCTCAACCACCACCTCGGCCGCTGAGCCGTCCACCCCATCACCACTCGACCAACCTCCAGCCCCGCCCGAAGGTCGCGTTCCCGGCCGCTCCGACGCGCCTGCTCCTGGAACCTCCCCGTCGGCCCGTGCCGGCTCAGCCCAGCGAAACCAGATCCTGCGCCCCGTCGTTCACCAGCGCTAGGAGCAGCGACCGATCCTCGCTCCGCGTTTCCCCGATCGCCGTACAGTACACCGCCGGATCATCCTTGACAGGGCACTCGTGCTCGCAGATCCCGCAGCCGATGCACCGCACCGGATCGATGTATGGCCGCTTCAGCTCAATCGGGTTGCCATGTCGATCCGTCCCCTTGTGAATCCGCGTGAAAATCGCCTTTGGGCTGACCGGGCAGACCTCCTCACAGACCACACAATGCGTATCCATCGCCCACGGCAGACATCGCCCATGATTGTAAAACGCCGTGCCCGTCTTGATCGGCCCCTTCGACTCGAACGGCCCAACCCCGAGCTTCTCCTCGATCGAGATCTCCCGAATCGCACCCGTCGGGCAGACCTGGCTGCAGAGCGTGCAGTTCAGCTCGCACCAGCCCATCTTCGAAATCATGATCGGCGTCCAAAGCCCCTCCGTGCCCGTCTCGAACAGCGCCGGCTGGAGCACGTTGGTCGGACAAACCCGAATGCACTGGTCGCACTTGATGCACCGCCGCAAAAACTCATCCTCGGCCACGGAGCCGGGCGGCCGCATCGCCTGCCGCTGAAAATTCTTCGTCACCAGCCCCGACCGCCGGACCATCGGAAACGCAATCAAGCCGGCCAGACCCGCCAGCATGATCTGCCGACGACCCACCTCCGGATAGGTCACCTCGCTCGCCTTGCGCGGCAAAAACCGGAACGTCAACGCATCGTGCGGACAGTCCTCAATGCAATTCAGGCAAACAAAACACTCGCTCTTGCGCAAATCCTTGTGCGGGTCGCTCGCCCCCTCACAACTCTTCAAACACAGGTCGCAATCCGTGCACCGAACCGGATCACGGTCGATCCGCCACAACGCAAACCGGCTGAAGACCCCCAACAACGCCCCCAGCGGACACAACACCCGGCAGAAAAACCGTGGAATCCACCAGTTGGCCACCAGCAGCCCGATAAAGATCACCCCCACGATCCAACCCCACATATACTCCCGATTCTCGGTGTACACCTGCTCGCTGGCCTTGTGCACACTCGGCAGAATCGCCGTCGTCATCGAACGGACCGTCAGCGCGATCGGATCCAGCAACCCGATCTGAAGCGTCGCGTTGTCGTGCTTGGCCGCCGCTGCCGCCCGGACCAGCCCCAACCCAACCGCATCCCACACCCGCGCTAGCCCCGTCGAACTCAACGACGTTCCGCGGTAGGCGTCGCCAATCTCTCGCGGCGCATTCCAGAGCGTCGGAATCACCCAGATCGACGCCAGCACCAACATCACCGCCAAAATGTAATACTTGATTGCATAGATCTTCCGATATCGATTGGACTCGATCGCCTGTTTGACGTTCCGCCGGTTGCCGATCCACCCAAAAAAATGGTGCAAAATCCCAAACGGGCACATCCAGTTGCACCAGACCCGCCCCAGCATCATCGTCACCGCAAGGATCAGCAGACCCCAGACCAGATTGCGGTAGATCGTATGCGTCGAAAGCGCCGTTGCCACGGCCACCAGCGGCGTCGCCTCCAAAAACAGCGAGACCGGCCACCCCTTCAGATAGCGAAGGTCGGTGATCACCAGGAAAAACAGAAACAGCCCCAGAAACAACACTTCGTACAGCCGGCGAATCCAGACCATGCGAGCCTCCACCGCGGCAAGCGGGCCCGTTGGGCTTACCAGAATCGGCTCTTCCGCCCCACCCACAACCGACCGCCAACCCGTTCCGTCCCCGCAACCGCCCGGCCACCGGCGGACCGACGACCGCCCAGACCGCCCTGTCCCCGGTTCGCGGCGGCTCGGGCGCTCATGCCGTCACCTCCACCGTCCATTGCGGCCGCCAATCGGCCGCCGCGATGTTGCGGGCCGCTGTCTTGACCAGGGCTTTATCGAGGTAAACGATCTCCCCACGCGGCTTCTCCAGTAACCGCGAAACACACCAGCTATCGACCGCCACGTGGTCGGTTCCGACCACCACCGTGTCCCCCACCTTGACGTCGTTGAGGCTGCCCCCGGTCGGCCCATGCTGCATCAGCAGTTTGCGTCCGTCGGCAATTACCAGCGTCGGCTGAATCATCAACGCGAAGTCCGAAATGATTCCGTGAATGTCCTGATGAAACTGGTTCCGCGGATTGCCCAGCAAGCCATACCAGTTCTTCATCGTCACGGTCGCCTTGCACAGGTTATGGTCCTTGACCGGCGCGATGCCGATCACCTTGGTCGCCTCCTTGAACGGCCGATGAAACATCTTCCAGGTCTGGGTGATCGTCTCTCCGCCAATGTAGAGCGGCTCAAAGTAGCTCTCCTTGGGCAGCATCAGCTCCGCACCAGCGCGGAGCGCCGCATCCCCCACCTTGGTTTTGAAAAAGCAGCTCTCGGGGTTGTTGATCGGATTGTCGCAGACGATCACCCGGCGGGCGCCCGCGGCGCGGCAGAGGCGAATGACGGCTTCGACCGCGTCCGGCTGCGTTGTCGCCGCCAGATCCGGGTTCTTGTCGAAGGCGACGTTCGGTTTGACGACAACCACATCGTCACGCTTGATAAACCGCTCAATCCCCCCCAGCGCGTCGATGCCCGCCTTGATCATCCGAAACGCCGGGTCGTCGTCGACCGCCGAGCCGGTCGCCTCGGCTCCCGGGTCACGCCGCCGTACGATCGCCAGCGTTGGCTTGCTCGGGTCGCGCTCGACCGCAAAGCTGCGCAGCGTTACCGGCGGCGGCGGTTCCACACCCACCATCCCCCACCGGTCCCGCAGATACAGACCGCCGGCCACCGCCGCCCCCGCAGCCGCCGCGAACCCGCCCACCTGGGTCACGAATTGACGCCGCGAGAACGGAGCATCCGCCGGATTGACGCCGCCCAATCGTTCCAGATTCTTCAACTGCGTCCGGGTCAGCTTCTCGCTCATCGGAGAGTCCCCCAGACCGTACACCCACTGAGTCGTCTGACGCCCCTGTTTCCCATCGGCTCGTCACTCCCGAGGCACGGGCCGCGCAATCGCCCTGGTTCAGTAGGCGTCATCTGGCAGCGGCGCGGCCAGCGAGGTTTCTGGAAGGCTGGGCAGGCTGGCGGGCAGCGCGCGGGCAAAACGACGCGCAAACGCCTCGGCAGGCCCTCGGGCTGTCGAGCCGTTGACCCCGGCCAGCGTATTCCCTTTGAGGAAAACGACGTCGTAAAGCCCGATTTCGGGATTCGAGCAGGCGGCCATCCGGTCCGCGTCCTCGACCTCAAGCAGCTCGACCGTGGCCCCATCCGCCTTGGCCGTTTCAAGATATTTTTCAAAGACGGCGCTAGCGGCCGCCCCATCCGCATAGGGCCGGAGGAAGGCCTGCCAGGAGGCTTCGTCGTCGCGGTAACTCGCCAGGAAGACATCGGCCAGGAAGCTGTAGCCAAAGACATCCTGCGCCACATATTGGGGCTGATCGCGATTCGGTCCGTCGGGCAACAGCTTCATCAGAGCGACTGGGTCGGCTGCTTCGGTCGCCGCCGCCGTGCTGGCCGGTGCGGAGGACGGCTCAGGTCCAGCGGAAGCCGCTCCGGGCCGGATCCGCTCGGCGACCAGACTCGCCAACCGCCGGGCCATCTCGCCAAACCGAGGCTCGCTGCTCGACGAGACGATTTGGACAAAGTAACGGTCCAGATGGAAGGCGACGCTCGTCCCGTCCACGTACCCGTCGGAGCCGACGCCAAGCGGCTCAGCCTCGGCCGGGCGCTCCGAGCCGTATTTGCCCAGGGCGCGCAGCGGATCGACAAACGCATAGACATAGAGCTGGACGTCGCCCGCCTCAGGGTCCTCAACCGGCTCGAACTGGGCGTAAGCCATGCCTGTGACGCTGTACTGAAGAAAACTCTCGGCCCGGCCGTTGATCTTCTCGAACAGGTTGTCGGCGGTGAAGGTCTCGATGTGCCGCCCCCCCAGGTCGCCGACATTCCAGCCGGCCGGCACCTGATCCAGCGGCAGCAACCGTGCCAGCGGAACTTGAGCCGCCGGGATCGCCGCCAACTCGGCCTCGTAGGGTCCGAGCGACAGGGGCGCTGGCCCGGCCGGTTGAGCCGAAACGCCTGCCGCGGCGACCACCGGCGCTGCGGCTTCGATCAGACCCAGCCGGCGCTGGGGATCGTTCAAGATGGCGACCAGTTCCTGCCAGCGGGCGTCGGCATCCAGGCCGACCGCCTTGCGAACTCCGCCCAAGGCCTGAACCGTCGGCGCCAGGGCGTCCGACGTGGCGCGATGGCGCAAAGCGGCCTCGCCCAGGCTGAGCATCGCCTGATCCAACTTCTTGACCGCGTCGACCAAACTTTTGCGCTCCGCCGCCAGCCGTTTCTGCTCGGCACGGATGGCCTCGTCGGCCTTTTCGAGCGACTCCCGGAGCGTCCGCAGCTCAAACTGCCGACCCTGATCGAGCACCGACGAGACCCGGTTGGGATCAAACTCATAGCGATTCCGGTCGTAGTATTGGCTCTTGACCATCAGGCCGAGCAGAATCGCCGGAATCCCCATCGACAAGAGAAGCCCCGAGACAACCGCGGCAAACGAAGGCGTCTGCAGAATGCGGCCGCGGCGGGCCTTGAACCAGGGCGTGCGAGCCAAGACGGCGAAGGCGATCGGCAGAGTGGCCAGCGCGGCCGCGGCCGCAACGGCGGCCAGGGCGTTGAGCGGACTTTCGAGGGCAAAGGCTCGCAGGTCGGCCCAGTAATCCGTCAGCCCGTTCATGAGGATACGATCGGCCTCCGCGGATTCGACAATCGTTGGATATTTAGCTCTCAGGGGATTTTAGCCATCGGGCCGAGGTCCGGGCAATCGCCGATTCGCCCGGTGCCGGCCGGCGTGGGCTTGGTGCGAGCGTCCATCGGGTTGGGACGAGGATGCCAATTGGAGCGATCCGGGCGAGTCGGCCGGGGCGAATGGGGTGGCTGGTCGGGACGCTCAAGGCCGATGATTCCCGACGGTGTCAGGAAAGTGATCGGGGCCAGGATGGTCTTTGGACCCGCAGGGGCAAGCTTTGAGAGGCCCGGCGGGAACTCGCAACCACAGCCTGAGGGCGAGCCACGGACCATGCTGGGATGGATCGGGCGGCCGGAGCGTCGGCGGCGGTCGGTGCACTTTGTTCCTGAGATGGCCGGGATGCCGGCGGCCGTGCGGCTGGAGTCGCGGAGTCTGTTGGCGGCGGTGTTGCCGGCCGGGTACACCAAGACGGTCATCGCCGAGGGGCTGGAGTTGCCCCAGTCGCTGACGGTAGCGCCGGATGGGCGGTTGTTCGTCTGTCAGCGGGATGGCACGATTCGGGTGATTAAGGATGGGGTGTTGCTGGAGCGGCCGTTTGCGCGGCTGACGGTCGACGCCGATCCGTCGCAGGGGCTGATGGGTTTGGCGTTTGACCCGGCCTTCGCCCGCAACGGCTACGTCTACGTGTACTATGTCGCGCCGCAGGGGGGTTCGCACAATCGGATCAGCCGGTTGACGGCGCGTGGCGACGAGATGGTCCCCGGCAGCGAGCGGGTCTTATTTGACTTTGAGACGTATCGGATTCCGCCGGGGGTGGCGGCCCATAATGGGGGAGCGATTGCGTTCGGGCCGGATGGTAAGCTGTACGTTTCGACCGGCGACATGATGAATCCGCGGAATTCGCAGTCGTTGCGGAACACCCATGGGAAGATATTGCGGGTCAATCCGGATGGGACGATTCCGCGAGACAATCCGTTTTATCGGCGGGCGCGGGGTCTGGCGCGGGCGATCTGGGCGATGGGGTTAAGGAATCCGTTTACGATGACTTTTGCGCCACGCAGCGGCCAGTTGGTGGCCAACGACGTGGGGGCGGGTGCGTGGGAGGAGATCAACCTGATCCGCAAGGGCGGCAATTATGGCTGGCCCGAGCTGGAGGGTCCGGGGCGGAATCGGCGGTTTGAGGGGCCGATCTACGCGTATTCCCACGAGGAAGCGGGGGTGCGTCGGGACGCGGCGATTATTGGCGGCGGGTTTTACGAGCCGGAGCCGGGGACGGCCCCGGAGGAGTTTCGGGGGCAATACTTCTTCACGGATTATGCGCGGGGCTGGATTCGGCGGATCGACCTGGGGAGCCGGCGGGTTCAGGTCTTCGCCAGCGGGCTGGACGCGGGGATTGTGGATCTGGATATCGACGGGCGGGGGCGGATTTACTACGTCGTCATCAACGACGGGAGTATCCATATGATTCAATATTCGCCGCTCTCGGCGCCGGTGTTGTTGCGACCGGTGGCCGATCAGATCGTCCCGGTGGGTGCGACGGCGCGGTTTGAGGTCAGTCCATTGGGCAGTGCGCCGCTGAGCTATCAGTGGCAGCAGGATGGGGTGGACATTCCCGGGGCGACAGGCCCGGAGTTGTTGGTGGTGTGTGACGAGGCGGCGGACGGAACAACGTATCGGGTGGTTGTCACCAATGAGTATGGTCAGACGGTGAGCAATGCGGCGGTGCTGAGGGTGTTGCGGGACCGTCCGCCGACGGCGGTGGTGGCAGCGCCGCGGGATGGGCAGCGGGTGCGGGTGGGCAGCCGACTGCGATTTCGAGGCCGCTCGTTCGATCCGGAGCTAAATGGGGAGTTGCCGGCTTCGAGTTACACCTGGTATTTCGACGTGCTGCACGACAGCCATCGGCATCCCAATGTCTATGTGGTGCGGGGCAAGAAGAGCGGGTCGATTCGGGTGCCACGGCATGCCGACCCGGGGCGGTTTGGGCTGCGGGTACGACTGGAGGTCGTGGACCTGTCCGGTCAGAAAGGTGAGGCGGTGCGGGATGTTTGGACGCGGCGATAGGGGCGGCGTGGGCTGGGGGGTCCCCGGTACGGGATTGCCCGGGGACGTGTAAGGGGCTTGGCGGGTGGGGAGGGTTTTGGCGTAGAGCGGCTTCAGGTTGAGCGGGCGTCCGGGAGGGGCGGAGCGGGGTGGTGGGAGGATGGTTCGGTGGCGGAAGGCGCGGGGTCGGTGCGCTGAGGTGGGTTGAGGGTGTCGGCGGGCAGGAGCGGGATAAGACGGCGGGCGACAGTTTCGGCCCAAAGCCTGGAGCCGACCGGTGAGAAGTGGTTGTCGTGAATGGCGGCGTTGTAGAGAGGGCTTGAGCCGCCGGGGAGGTTGTGGAGGCGGCGGAGGCGGAGGTGTTCGTCAAGGAAGGATTCGAAGGGGTCGAGGCAGTGGGCGGCGATGGCGGTGAGGCGGTCGACGATGGGGTCGGGATAGCGGCCGGGACGACGGATGCCGAGGACCTGGCGGTCGATGGGGACGATGACGACGAGGAAGGTGACGTTGCGTCCGCGGCACCAGGCAGCGATGGCATCGAGCCAGTAGGCGGCCTCGTCGAGGTCGTCGGGATGGCCTTCGAGGACCTGGTTTTCGTCGCCGAGGTCGTTGGGGCAGACACTGGTGACGACGAAGTGGGGGTTGAACCGGGGTCCGTATTCCTCGAGGGTGCGGAAATATTGCTCGGGGGCGTAGCCGATGTGGCCGGTGTTGAGGATGGAGGTGGTCAGGCCGGTCTGGGAGGCGAGGGTGCGTTCCAGCTCGAGGGGTGGAGTGTGGAGGTCGTCGTTGAACATGCCTTGCATGAAGGAGTCGCCGAGGACAATGCCACGGAGGGGGGCGGCGGGGTTGGGTTCGGGTCCGCGGAGTCCCCAGGAGTTGGTGGTCTGGCGTGAGGTTTCGTCAATGATGGCTCCGGCGGCGGTGGCGGCGGCGCGGACCGAGGGTGTGTCGGGAACGAGGAAGAGGCCGAACGGGCCGTTGTGGAGGGTGACCTGGCGGAGCCAGATGGAGGTGGTGTTGGGTTTGAAGCGGTAGGAGCGGAGGGGGTCGGGGTCGAAGACGTCGGCCGAGAGGAGAAAGCCGTTGGAGGCGCGTCCGACGCCGATTAGCGCGGTGTCGGGGCTCATGCTAGCGGCGTCGAACAGCGCGCGCATGGCGGTGGAGGCGAAGGAATTGTAATAGCGGGAGAGAGAGGCGTGGGTGGTGCGTTGGGTCTCGGCGCGGCGGCGGACGCGGGCGGCGTCGATTTCCTCGCGGGAGGGTTCGAGGCCGGTCAGGAGGCGGGTCAGGTGGCGTTGGATCCGGGAGGTGGTATCGAGCAGGAGGAAGCGGGTGCGGGGGTGGAGGCCGATAGAGGCGGCCAGGAGGGTCAGGGTGGCGAGCACGATGGCGAGGCGGAACCGCTGGTCGCGGCGGCGGGAGCGGCGGAGGAAGGTGAATTCGCCTTGGCGGGGGGGACGGGGCATGGGAGGTTCAGGCAAAGAGGGATTCGACGAAGCTGTCGGGGTCGAAGGGCTGGAGGTCGTCGATCGCTTCGCCGATGCCGATGAATTTGACGGGGAGGTTGAGGGTCTGGCGGACGGCGATGACGACGCCGCCTTTGGCGGTGCCGTCGAGTTTGGTGAGGATGATGCCGGTGCAGCCGATGGCGCGGGTGAAGAGCTGAGCCTGGCGGATGGCGTTCTGGCCGTTGGTGGCGTCGAGGACGAGGAGTGCTTCGTGGGGTGCGCCGGGGATTTTGCGGGCGAGGACATTGCGGATTTTTTCGAGTTCGCGCATGAGGTGGTCTTGGGTGTGGAGGCGGCCGGCGGTGTCGACGATCAGGACGTCGGCGGCGCGGGCTAGGGCGCGGTCGCAGGCGTCGTGGGCGACGGAGGCGGGATCGGCGCCGGGGTGGCCTCGGACCAGATCGGAGTTGGAGCGTTGGGCCCAGATGGCCAGTTGATCGGCGGCCGCGGCGCGGAAGGTGTCGCAGGCGGCCAGGACAATGGAGCGTTTTTGTTGGGTCTGGAGCCAGTGGGCGAGTTTGGCGATGGAGGTGGTTTTGCCGGAGCCGTTGACGCCGGCGACGAGGATAACGGTGGGCCGGTTGGGGGCTTGGGCGAGGGTGGTGGGGCGGGGGTCGCGGAGGAGTTCTTTCAGCTCGTGTTTGACGAAGTCGATGAGCGACTGATCGACTTCCTTGTGAGCGTAGGCGGCCTGGACGCGGTCGAGGATGCGCTGGGTGGCCTGGACGCCGACGTCGGCTTGGATCAGGCGTGCTTCGAGGTCGTTGAGGAAATCCTGGTCGACCTTGCGGCGAAACCAGGAGCGGAAGTCAAGCAAGTGGGCGGTGCGGGCCAGGCCCTGGCGGAGTTTGTCGAGCAGGGATTTGAGGGGCATGGGCGATCAGGTGGAAGTTCAGGAGAAACGTGTTGAGGGCGGTTGCATTTTACGATCGAGGAGTTGGCCGAGGATATTGGCGGGGGTGGAGAGGCGGCCGACGAACGAGCCGGGGCGGTCGGGGGCGTGGAAGTCGGAACCAGCGATCGGGACGAGGTTGAGTCGGTTGGCGAGTTGGCGGAGGGAGCCGGAGCGGCTGCGGGAGAGGCGGGGGCTGTCGACTTCGAGGGCGGTGAGGCCTGCGGCTTGGAGTCGGGCGAGGTCGGCCAGGGTGAGCCAGCGGGGCGGGTGGGCGAGGGCGGAGGTACCGCCGGCGGCGTGAATCAGGGCGAGGGCGTCGGCCCAAGGTAGGCGTGGGCTGGGCAGGTCGGCGGTCTGGTGGTCGGCCAGGGGACCGAGGAAGGCGGCCTCAGGGGATTGGACCTGGCCGGTCCGGGCGAGCCAGAGGGCGAGGTGGCGGCGGCCGAGGGAGGCGCGGGGCCAGTGGGAGCGGAGGGCGTTGAGGTCGATGGGGTAGCCGAGGTGCTCGAGGCGGTCGGCGAGCTGGGAGAGGCGTTGGAGGCGAGCGGTGCGGAGGGAGAGGAGAGCGGATTGGAGGGGAGCGTGGTTGGGGTCGAGAAAGTGGCCGAGGAGGTGGATGGTTCGGTTCCGGTAATCGGCGGTGATTTCGACGCCGGGGATCAGGTGGAGGCCGAGGCGTTGGGCTTCGGGTTGGGCGATGGGGATGGCCGAGAGGGTGTCGTGATCGGTGATGGCCAGGGCGGCTAAGCCCACGGTGGCGGCGGCGCGGACGAGGTCGCCGGGAGAGCAGAGGCCGTCGGAGTGGGTGGAGTGGGTGTGGAGGTCGGCCGGGCCGGAGATCATGGAGAGGCGGAGGGAGGCGGGTCGGCTTTGGGAGAGGAGCCGGGGGAGTCCGCGGGAGGTGGGTCGGGGTTGTGCTGGGATGGTTCGTGGGGGGGCAAGTTGGGTCGAGGCTCGCTGGCCGAAGAGGTCAGGGCCGAAGAGGCGCGGCCGGCGACGCCCCGGGAAGCCAGGGGAGGGGAACCGGGACGGCTGGGGGGATTGGCCGGTTCGGGGGGTGGGATCGGCGCGGGAGGGCTCGAGGTTGGTTCGGGTTCGGGAGGTGGGGGACTGGTCGTGGTTGAGGGGGATGTCTCGGATTCGGGAGTGGATTGGAGGCGGTCGAGGATGCCGTTGACGAAGCGGGAGGATTGGGCGGTGCTGTAGCGTTTGGCGAGTTCGAGGGCTTCGTTGATGGCGACCTTGACGGGGATATCGTCGCGGTAGTGCATTTCGTAGACGCCGAGGCGGAGGATGTTGCGATCGATGGCGGCCATGCGGTCGAGGCGCCAGTTTTCGGCGACGGAGGCGATGCGTTCGTCGATCTGGGCGAGGTGGGAGCGGACGCCCTCGACGAGTGAGCGGGTGTAGTCGATGAGCTTGGGGTCGCGGAGGCGGCGGGCGAGGAAGCGTTCGATTTCCTGGGGGTCGACTTCGGGATTTTGCTCGCTGAGGTAGAGGACCTGGAGGGCGACTTCGCGGCCGCGGGAGCGGCGGCTGGCGGCGGGGCGTGGGTTTGGGGACTCGCCGCGGGGGGAGGAGTGGGGTGTGTGAGGTGGGGGCTGGGGGGTGGTCGGGGGGAGTTTGGTGGCCCAACCGCGGTCGATCATCAGGGCGAGATCTTTGTCCCGGATGGTGTCGCCGGGGTGGAGGCCCAGGACGGAGGCCAGGAAGCGCTCGCCTTGCTCGGAGAGGCTGTAGCGGCCATCGGGTTCGTTGGGGAGGGCCTCGATGATGAGGCCGGGGGGATTCTCGGAACGGCGGAGAACGGGCATGAGTGGACCGACGCTCCCTCGGATCCTCGGCAACGGCTCCTCGAGCTGACTCGGGCATCTTACGCGCCGAGCAAGGCAAATGTCAGGGGGGGATGAGCAGGTGGGCAGGCGGGTTGATGGGGGGGGGGGTCTAGGTGAGAGGAGGCTCAGCGGCGCTTGGTGAGGCGGCGGAGGCGTTCCTTGGCGTCGGCCCAAGGGTCGTCGGGCACGGGCCGGCCGGTGATGGCGGCGGCGAAGGCGTTCAGGAACTTGAGGAACGAGGGGGTCTGGAATTCGGCGAGGCTATGGCCGGCAATCCAGATTTCCTGGCCTGCGCGGGATTTGAGGACGCGGAGGCGTTTGAGGTCGGAGGGAACCGGAGGGGTGGCTTCGTGAAAGGGGGGGAGGGCCAGTTGGGCGGCGAGCTGGTCGGCCTGGAACAGGGGTCGGGGGAGTCGGAAGCCGAGGCGGAGAACCCATTCGGAGCCGGTCTGGGCGACAAAAGGGGGAGGTCCGAGGCCGGAGGGGTGGGGGATGGTGACGGTGGAGCGCTGGGACCAGTCGGGGTCGGGCAGGCCGAGTTGGGTGAGTTGGCGGATGACGAAGTCGAGCAAGGAACCGTCCCAGCGGCAGGGCTTGCCGGTGGTGGTGACGCGATCGCGGGTGTGCCAGCGGCGGCCGTCGGTGAGCCAGGGGGGCTGGGCCTCGCGTTGCAGCTCGGCGTGGACGATGGATCGGGCGGCGCGGGCGGCATCGAGGATGCGTTGGGCTTCGGCCTTGGGGTCGAAGCGGGGCCGGGCTTCATGCGGGCCGAGTGTCAGCAACGGCTGGAGGAAGCGTCCGGTGTGGCTGGCGGCGCAGGCAGCGATCTGCTCGGGAGTGCCCTGGGCGACGAGGTGGCCGCCGGCGGAGCCGGCTTCGGGACCGAGGTCGATGACCCAGTCGGCGGATTTGATCAGGTCGAGGTTGTGTTCGACGACGACGACGGTGTTGCCGAGGTCGGCGAGGCGGTGGAGGACGGCCAGGAGTTTGCGGATGTCGTCGAGGTGGAGGCCGGTGGTGGGTTCGTCGAGGAGGTAGAGGGTGCGTCCGGAGTCGGGGCGGGCCAGTTCGGCGGCGATTTTGAGGCGTTGGGATTCGCCGCCGGAGAGGGTAGGGGCGGCCTGTCCGAGAGGAAGGTAGTCGAGGCCGACGTCGTGCAAGGTCTGGAGGATTTTGCGGATTCTGGGGACTCCGGCGAAGAGGTCGAGGGCGTCGGCGACGGTCATGGCCAGGACGTCGGCGATGGAGCGGCCACGGAACTGGACGGCGAGGACATCGGCGCCGAAACGAGCGCCGTGGCAGGCGTCGCAGGTGATCCAGACGTCGGGGAGGAAGTGCATTTCGATGCGTTTCTGGCCGTGGCCCTGGCAGGCTTCGCAGCGTCCGCCGGGGATGTTGAAGGAGAAGCGGCCCGGGGTGAAGCCGCGGCGGCGGGCTTCGGGGAGTCTGGCGAAGAGCTGGCGGATGAGGTCGAAGAGGCCGGTGGCGGTGGCGGGGTTGGAGGCGGGTGTGGAGCCGAGTGGGGATTGATCGACGGTGATGACTTTGTCGATGTGTTCGAGGCCGTCGATACGGTCGTGGGCGCCGGGTTGGGTTGAGGCGTGGTGGATGCGCTGGCGGGCCGCGCGGGCGAGGATGTCGTCGACCAGGGAGCTTTTGCCGGAGCCAGAGACGCCGGTGACGACGGTGAGGGTTCCGAGGGGGATGGTGACGTGGATGTTTTTGAGGTTGTGGTGGCGGGCGCCGAGGATGGTGATGGCGGGAGGAGGTGGGGGGGGGAGGAGGGGTTGACGAGTGGGGTTTGCGGGTGGTTCGGAGGCCAGGAGTGGGGGTAGCGGGGGTGGTCGGAGTGGGAGCGGGGAGGGTGTCGGGGCTGATGCGGCGGTTGGTGGGGACGGGGATGGCGGCGCGGTGGGTGAGGTAGCGGCCGGTAAGGGATGCGTGGTTGGATTTGATCTGATTGGGGGTGCCGGCGGCGGTGATGTGTCCGCCGAGGGATCCGGAGCCTGGGCCGAAGTCGACGAGGTGGTCGGCGGCCTGGATGATTTCGCGGTCGTGTTCGACGACGACCAGGGTATTGCCGAGGTCGCGGAGTCGTTGGAGAGCGGCCAGGAGGCGTTGGTTGTCGCGGGGGTGGAGGCCGATAGTGGGTTCGTCGAGGACGTAGAGGACGCCGGTCAGCCCGCTGCCGAGCTGGCTGGCCAAGCGGATGCGTTGGGCCTCGCCGCCGGAGAGGGTGGGGGAGGGTCGCGCGAGGCTGAGATAGTCGAGGCCGACGTCGATGAGGAAGTCGAGGCGTTGGCGGATTTCGCGAAGCAGGTCGGCGGCGATGTGCGTCTGTTCCGGAGTGAGTGGGAGATGTTCGAAGAAGGAGCGGGTGCGGTGGAGGGGCCAGCGGGCGATCTGGTCGATGGTGTGGCCCTGGAAGCGAACGGCGGCTGCGTCGTCGCGGAGGCGGGAGCCCATGCAGGCGACGCATTCGACCTCGCCGACCATGCCCTGGAGGCGGGAGCGAAGAGAGGGTGAGAGGCGAGCGGCCTCGTCGATGGCCGGAAAGAGCCCCTTGTACTGGAAGGAGAAGGCGGGCTGGCCGGCGGCGGGAGGAACGTGGAACCAAGTGTCGCCGGTGCCGTGGAGGAGGTGGCGGCGGAGGTGGGCGTCGAGGTCGTCGAAGGGCAGGTCGAGGTCGAGGCCGAGGTGATGGGCGAGGGTTTCGATCATGCGGGCGAAGAGGGGGTTGTCGTCGAAACGGGGCCAGGGGTCGATGGCGCCCTGGCGGATCGAGCGGCGGCCGTCGGGGATGAGGGCGGCCGGGTCGGCGCCTTGCTGAACGCCGAGGCCTTGGCACGCGGGGCACCATCCCAGGGGGCTGTTGAAGGAGAAGTGCTGGGGGGTGAGTTCCTCGAAGGAGCGGCCGCAGGGTTCGCAGGCGCGGAGCTGGCTATAGCGGTGGACGGTCCAGAGGGGTTCGGGGCGGGTCAGGTCGACCAGGGCGAGGCGGAGGCTGCCGCGGCCGAGGTTGAGGGCGGTGGCGACTGAGTCGGCCAGGCGGGAGCGGGTATCCGGGCGGATGCGGAGGCGATCGACGACGACCTCGATCTGGTGTTTGTGGCGGCGGGAGAGGGTGGGAGGGGTGTCGAGGTTGTGGGTGGAGCCGTCGATACGGACGCGGGCGAAGCCAGCGGTGCGGAGTTCCTGCCAGAGCGGGTCGAGGCTATCGCCGTCCGGGGGTTGGACGGGGGCGAGGATCAGGGTGTGCGAGTCTGGGAAGCGGTGGAGGATTTTTTCGACGATTTCGTCGGCGGTTTGGGTGCCGATGGGGGCCTGGCAGGTGGAGCAGTGGGGCTGGCCGAGGCGAGCGAAGAGGATTCGGAGGTAGTCGTGGATTTCGGTGATCGTGCCGACGGTGGAGCGAGGGCTTTTGGAGGTGGTTTTTTGTTCGATGCAGATGGCGGGAGCGAGGCCGTGGATGTGGTCGACTTTGGGTTTCTGGAGCGGGGCGAGGAACTGGCGGGCGTAGGCCGAGAGGCTTTCGACGTAGCGGCGTTGGCCTTCGGCGTAGAGGGTGTCGATGGCCAGGGAGCTTTTGCCGGAACCGGAGGGTCCGGTGAAGACGGTCAGGCGGTGGCGGGGGAGGTCGAGGTTGAGCTGTTTGAGGTTGTGCTGGGCGGCGCCGCGGATCTGGATGGGGGAATCGGTGGCGCGGGGTCGGTGGCGTTTGCGGGGGGGACGAGAGGCGCGGGACTTGGGGGTGGGGGCGACGGCTTGGGACTGAGAGGGCTGGTCGAAGAGTCGAGCCAGGGCGCGGCCGGTGTGGCTCTCGGGGTGGGCGGCGATGTGTTCGGGGGTGCCTTGGGCGACGATGCGTCCGCCGGCGTCGCCGCCGTCGGGGCCGAGGTCGATGATCCAGTCGGCGGTTTTGATGACGTCGAGGTTGTGCTCGATGACGATAACGGTGTTGCCGAGCTGGACGAAGCCGTGGAGGACGTCGAGGAGGCGGCGGACGTCCTCGAAATGGAGGCCGGTGGTGGGTTCGTCGAGGACGTAGAGGGTACGGCCGGTGGATTTGCGGACCAGTTCGCGGGCGAGTTTGATGCGTTGCGCCTCGCCGCCGGAGAGGGTGGGCGAGGGTTGTCCGAGCTTGATGTAGTCCAGGCCGACGCGGTGGAGGGTCTGGAGCATGGAGGCGATGGCGGGGATGTGGGCGAAGTGGTCGAGGGCTTCCTGGACGTCCATGTCGAGGACGTCGGCGATGGATTTGCCCTTGAACTGGACCTGGAGGGTTTCGCGGTTGAAGCGTTTGCCGGAGCAGACGGGGCAGGTGACCCAGACGTCGGCCAGGAAGTCCATTTCGAGGCGGTTGGAGCCGTTGCCTTCGCAGGCCTCGCAGCGGCCACCGGGGACGTTGAAGGAGAAGCGGCCGGGTTTGAAGCCGCGGGCTTTGGCGTCGGGGAGACGGGCGTAGAGGTCGCGGATGAGGTCGAGGAGTTTGATGTAGGTGGCGGGGTTGGAGCGGGGGGTGCGGCCGATGGGGGACTGGTCGATATCGATGATTTTATCGAGATGTTCGAGTCCTTCGATATGGGAGTGGGTTCCTGGGGTGGTGGAGGCGCCGTTGAGGTCGCGGGCGAGGGCGTTGCGGAGGATGTCGGAGACGAGGGAGCTTTTGCCGGAGCCGGAGACGCCGGTGACGCAGATGAAGAGTCCGAGGGGGAAGGCGACGTCGAGGTTTTTGAGGTTGTGGTGGGAGGCGCCGCGGACGATGAGTTGGCGGGAGGAGGGGGAACGGCGTTGGGGTGGGATGGGGATCGATTTACGGCCGGAGAGGTACTGGCCGGTGAGGCTGTTTTTGGACTGGGCGATGGAGGCGAGGGAGCCGGCGGCGACGATCTGGCCACCGTGGATGCCGGGGCCGGGGCCGAAGTCGACGAGGAGGTCGGCGGCGCGCATGGTGTCTTCGTCGTGTTCGACGACGATGACGGTGTTGCCGAGGTCGCGGAGGCGTTGGAGCGAGGCGATGAGGCGGTCGTTGTCGCGGGGGTGGAGGCCGATGGAGGGTTCGTCGAGGATGTAGAGGACGCCGACCAGGCGGGCGCCGACCTGGCTGGCTAGGCGGATGCGTTGGGCTTCGCCGCCGGAGAGGGAGGCGGCGGGTCGGTCGAGGGAGAGGTAGTGGAGGCCGACGTCGAGGAGGAAGGAGAGTCGGGAGCGAATTTCTTTGAGGAGGTCGTCGGCGATGGTGCGGGAGAGGGGGTCGAGGGGGTGGGAGTTGTTGGGGGAGGAGGGGTGAAGGGGTGAGGCGGCGAGGGAGTCGAACCAGGCGGCGAGCTGGTCGAGGGGCCAAGAGCCGAGTTCGGGGAGGGATCGGCCGGCGACGCGCATGGCGCGGGCGCGGGGGTTGAGGCGTGAGCCGCGGCATTCGGAGCAGGGGCGGGCGCGGAGGTAGGGTTCGAGGGTGGCGCGGGCCATCCAGCCGCCGGAGCGGTATTTTTCGAGCAGCTCGGTGGCGATGCCGTGCCAGGGTTGGGCGTGGGAATGGGAACGTCGGCCGGAGGTCCAGCGGGCGATGATGGGGCGGCCGTTGGTGCCGTGGAGGATGGCGTCGCGCCAGGCGGGCTGAAGGTCGGCCCAGGGTGTTTTGAGGAGGGTTTTTGGGGGGGGGCCGTTGGGGGAGTCGGCCTCGAGGGTGCGGGCCAGTCCCTCGAAAAGGTGGCGGCGCCAGCGGCCCATGTGTTTGACGGGGCCGAGGGGGGCGATGGCGCCGTCCCAGAGGGAGAGGCAGGGGTCGGGGACGAGCAGGTCGGGATCGAACTCGTGGCGGGTACCGAGGCCGTCGCAGGCGGGGCACATGCCCTGGGGGCTGTTGAAGGAGAAGTGTTGGGGTGAGGGGGGGTCGAAGCCGATGCGGCAGTTGGGGCAGGCGTAGCGGGAGGAGAGGACGAGGTCGGGGGAACCGGGGACGGCGACGATCAGGGTGCCGTCACCGCGTTTGAGGGCGGTATCGACGGCTTCGGCCAGGCGGAGTGAGGAGGCGGGATCGGCGTGGAGGCGGTCGATGACCAACTCGATCGAATGTTTGATTTGGCGGTCGAGGGTGGGGGGGTTGGCCAAGGAGACGATCTGGCCGTCGACGCGGGCGCGGACGAAGCCGGCGCGGGCCAGTTCGGCGAAGAGGTCCTTGTATTCGCCCTTCTGGCCGCGGATTAAGGGGGCCAGGAGGATCAGGGGGGTGCGGGGTGGCAGGTCGAGGATTCGGGCGACGATCTGGTCGCGGGTCTGGGCGGCGACGGGCTGGCCGCACTGGGGGCAGTGCTGGGTGCCGACGCGGGCGAAGAGGACGCGGAGGTGGTCGCTGATTTCGGTGATGGTGCCGACGGTGGAGCGGGGGTTGCGTCCGGCGGTTTTTTGCTGGATGGCGATGGAGGGGGAGAGGCCGTCGATGCGGTCGACCTGGGGCTTGGGCAGTTGGCCGAGAAACTGGCGGGCGTAGGAGGAGAGGCTTTCCATGTAGCGGCGCTGGCCTTCGGCGTAGAGGGTGTCGAAGGCGAGCGAGCTTTTGCCGGAGCCGGAGACGCCGGTGAAGCAGATGAGCTGGCCGCGGGGCAGGTCGAGGTCAACGTCGCGCAGGTTGTGCTCGCGAGCGCCGCGGATGACGATCTGGGAGGGAGGCATCCGGGGAGGGGGTGATTCCGAGGGTCTGGAGCGGGGCCGTTGGTGGGAGCGTTTCAAGGGAAGGGCGGGGAGGGGTGGCCGGAGCGGAAGGGATCGGGCCGGATCGGGTTGACGTGGATTGTGGGCGGAGTCTACGGGGTGGACGGCGGGAGGTTGGAAGATTCTCCGAGGGTTGGGGCGTCAGGGGGTGGGGGTAGGATACACTTGTTCGCCATGATGTGTCCATGCGAGGGGAGGATGGGGCTTGTTGGACGGGTGGAGGAAGCTGGAGGGGTTGATGCCGTGGTGGCCGTGGGTGGTGACGGTCGTGGATGTTGCGATCAGTGTGGCGGCCTCGTGCCATGTGGTGTTGACGAAGCGGCAGACGAGGTCGGCGATTGGCTGGGTGGGATTGATCTGGGTGTCGCCGTTTGTGGGGACGCTGCTGTATGTGGTGTTTGGGATTAATCGGATCCGGCGTAAGGCGCGTTCGTTGCGGCGGGGCCGGGTGAGGTGGCCGTCGCATGCGGTGGCGATTGAGGAGCCGGAGGAATTGGCGACGATGTTGGGTGTGGGGGCATCGCACTTGACGCCGCTGGCGCGGTTGGGTGCGGTGGCCAGCGGTCGGTTGCTTTGGACGGGGAATCGGGTGGATCCGCTGGTGGATGGGGACGAAGCGTATCCGGCGATGGTGGCGGCGATTGATGGAGCGCGGGAGTCGGTGGCGCTGGCGACGTATTTGTTTTACCCGGATGCGGCGGGGCGGCGGTTTCACGCGGCGTTGCGGGGGGCGGTGGAGCGCGGGGTGGCGGTCCGGGTGTTGATTGACGACGTGGGGTCGCGGTATGGGTGGCGGTCGAGTGTGCCGCGGTTGCGTCGGGCGGGGGTGCCGGTGGCCACGTTTATCCCGACGCTGGCTCCGGCGTGGTTGCGGTTTGTCAATTTGCGGATGCATCGCAAGATTTTGATCGCGGATGGGCGGCTGGCATTCACGGGGGGGATGAACATCAATGAGCAGTTTGTGCATGGGGATGGGTGGCTGGATGGACGGCGGGAGAAGCGAGGCCGGCACCACGACTTGCATTTTCGGGTTGAGGGTCCGGTGGTGGGCGATCTGATGCGGGTGTTTGTCGATGACTGGGAGTTTTCGACTGGGGAGCGGCTGGAGGGAGAGGCGTGGTTTCCGGTACTGGCGGGGGCGGGAGCGACGGCGGCGCGGTGTGTGGACGATGGACCGGACGACGACATTGATCGGCTGCTGCTGACGATGCTGGGTGCGGTGAGCCAGGCGCGGCGGTCGATTGTGATTGTGACGCCGTATTTTTTTCCGGATGAGGCGTTGGTGTCGGCGTTGGAAGTGGCCGCGATGCGGGGAGTGGAGGTGGAGTTGATTGTGCCGCGGCGGAGCAATTTGCCGTATGTGGACTGGGCGATGCCGCCATTTCTGGAACAGGTGTTAGAGGGGGGTTGCCGGGTGTATCAGACGCCACCGCCGTTTGACCATACGAAGCTGATGATCGTGGACGAGGCGTGGGCGTTTTTAGGGTCGGCGAATGTGGATGCGCGGAGTTTTCGGCTGAATTTTGAGGTCAATCTGGAGTGCTATGGGACGGAGCTGGCGGCGGCGTTGCGTCCGATCGTGGAGGCGCGGAGGGCGATCAGCGCTGAGCTGACGCTGCGGGATCTGCGGGAGGCGCCGTTGCTGCAACGGCTGCGGAACGGGGTGTTCCGGTTGCTCTCACCCTACCTGTAGAGTGGGGATGTGTGAGATAGGCGGGGCGGAGGTGAGCCGGAGGGGGTCTGATGAGCATGACCGAGCCGCCGGTGCATGTGCGGGCGATCCAGGCCGAGCAGGTGCTGGAGTTGGGGTGGGAGGGAGGCCCGGTGGAGCGGGTTCCCTACCGGCATTTGCGGGCGAACTGTCCGTGCGCCAGTTGCAAGGATGAGTGGACGGGGGAGCGGATCCTTGACCCGGCGACGATCCGGGCCGACCTGAAGCTGGAAGGGATGGAGGCGGTCGGGAACTACGCGGTGCGGCTGGTGTGGAACGACGGGCACGGGTCGGGGTTATTCACCTGGGAGACGTTGCGGGAGTTGGCGAGTTCGGGGGCGGGGGAAGGACGACCGCGCTGGAGGGGAATCGATCCGCCGGACTCGGGGAGTGTTCGGGAGGAGTCGCCAGAGATCTGAGGCGGCCTGGGAGCGGGCAAGGAGCGTGGCGCGGAAGGGGGATGGGAGGTGCCGCGGATCACGGTGGCCGTTCCGACTTGGAACGGGGCGAGGTATGTCGGGCTGGCGGTACGGTCGATCGTCGAGCAGGAGGGGGTTGAGTTTGAGCTGCTGGTCGTCGATGACCGGTCGGAGGACGAGACGCTCGATGTGGTGCGGGCAGTGGCCGGAGACCGAGCACGGATCGTCGTCAATTCGGAGCGGCTGGGGCTGGCGGGGAACTGGAATCGGTGTGTTGAGCTGGCGGATTCGGAGTGGGTGGCGGTCTTTCACCAGGATGACCTGATGCGGCCGGGGCATCTGGCGCTCCAGGCGGGGGTGATCGCGGGGCTGTCCGGACCGACGGCTTTTGTGGCGGGGCCGGCGGAGGCGATCGACAAGGCGGGGGCGACGGTCGATCCAAGGGTGATCGACTGGGGGATCGTCGAGGTGAAGGGCGGGTGGTATGAGCGGCAGCGGATGCTGGAGGGGCGGCTCGTGCTGGAGTATGGGCCGGGCGGTTTTGTGCGGGAATTGGCGGAGCGTAATCCGGTGCGGTGTTCGGCGGTGACGTTGAACCGCTCGGTGCACCAGGCGGTCGGGGGCTTTGACGCGGCGTGGAAGTACGCGGTCGACTGGGATTACTGGGTGCGGGCGGCGCGGGCGGCGGGGGTGGCGTGGGTGGTGGCGGGTGAGCGGCCGACGGTAGCGTTCCGCTGGCATGGGGGGAGCGAGACGCACCGGTTCCGGGTGGGGACGCTCGACCTGGACGAGCAGGCGCGAGTGGTGGAGGGGGTGCTGGCGGCGGAGGGGGCGGGGTGGGCAGATGTGGGGGAGGTCCGGCGGCGGGCGGAGCGGCGGCTGGCGCGGGGGTATCTGGGGCGTGCGTATCAGGCGGCGAAGGCAGGGGATCGGGCACTCTGCCGGAGGGCGCTCGGGCAGGCGTGGCGTCGAAGCCCGGGGGTCTTTGGGGAAGTGGTGCGGGATCCGCGGCTGTTGGTCTGGTTGCTGAAGGGGGCGTTGGGGTGAGGGGTTGGGTTTTCGGAGGACGAGTCGGACGGGGTACACTGTTTGGGACACAGGGAAAGAGGTTGGCCGAGCGATCCGGGTGGGCAAGGTGGTGTCATGAATCGGCTTGATGTCGGAGGGCGACGGCCGTGTGCGTCGGGTTCGGCCGGGAATGAGGCACCGACGCAGTTGCCGGAGCTGGTCGAGCTGGCGATGCTGCCGCGTCCGCCGTTGCCGGCGACGCGAGCGGAGATGGACGCGCGTGGGTGGGACGCGGTGGACGTTGTGTTCGTGACGGGGGATGCGTACGTCGATCATCCGTCGTTCGCCAACGGGATTTTGGCGCGGGTGTTGGAGGCGGCGGGGTTTCGGGTGGCGGTTTTGGCGCAGCCGGATTGGCGGAGTGCGGAGGCGTGGCGGACGTTTGGGCGGCCGCGGCTGTTTTTCGCGGTCAGCGCGGGGAATATGGACAGTCTGATCAACCATTACACGGCCAATAAGAAGGTGCGGAACGACGATGCGTACAGCCCGGGCGGGCGGATCGGGCTGCGGCCGGACCGGGCGACGCTGCCGTACTGTCATCGGGCGCGGGAGGCCTATCCGGGGGTGCCGGTGATTGCGGGGGGTGTTGAGGCGAGCCTGCGGCGGCTGGCGCACTATGACTACTGGTCGGACACGGTCAAGCGTTCGATTGTGTTGGATAGCAAGGCGGATCTGGTGGTTTTTGGGATGGGGGAGCAGGCGATCGTGGAGATCGCGCGGCGGTTGGCGGCCGGGCAGACGGTCAAGGATCTGCGGGAGATGCGGGGGGTGGCGTATGCGTTGGGGGCGAAGGAGGAGCCGCCGGCCGATGCGCTGGTGTTGCCGAGCTACGAGGAGGTGAAGGCGGACAAGCGGGCGTTTGCGCGGGCGACGAAGATCATCCATCAGGAGACGAACCCGCTGAACGCGCGGCGGCTGGTGCAGTATCACGAACGGCAGGCGGTGGTGTGCAACCCGCCGAGTCTGCCGATCAGCCAGGCGGATATGGATCGGATTTATGGGCTGCCGTACACGCGCAAGCCGCACCCGATGTATCGGGAGCCGATTCCGGCGTATGAGGCGATCAAGGATTCGGTGACGATCATGCGGGGGTGTTTTGGGGGGTGCACGTTTTGTTCGATCACAGCGCACCAGGGTCGGATCATTCAGTCGCGTTCGCCGGAGAGCGTGCTGGCGGAACTGAAGCAGATGGCCAGCCAGCCGGGGTTTAAGGGGGTCGTCTCGGACATTGGGGGGCCGACGGCCAACATGTACCAGATGCGGTGCCTGAGGCCGGAGGTGGAAGCCAAGTGCAAGCGGCTTTCGTGCGTGCATCCGACGATCTGCAAGCTGCTGGGGACGGACCACGGGCCGCTGGTGCAGTTGATGCGGAAGAGCCGTGAGGTCGAGGGGGTGCGTAAGGTGCTGGTGGCCTCGGGCGTGCGGATGGATCTGGCGCAGCGGTCTCCGGAATATCTCCGGGAGTTGGCGGCGCACCACGTGGGCGGGCATTTGAAGGTTGCGCCGGAGCACACCGAGCCAGAGGTGCTCAAGCGGATGAAGAAGCCGGAAATCAATGATTATAAGAGCTTTGATGAGAAGTTCAAGCGAGCCAGCGTGGCGGCAGGGAAGCCGAAGCAGTATACGGTGCCGTATTTCATTGCGTCGCACCCGGGCAGCGATCTGAACGCGATGATCGAGCTGGCGTTGTTCTTGAAGCGGAACGGGTACCGGCCGGACCAGGTGCAGGATTTTATTCCGGCGCCGTTTGATATTGCGACGTGCATGTATTATACGGGTCTGGATCCGTTTACGGGTGAAGAGGTGTACACGGCGCGGAGCTTGCGGGATCGGCGGCTGCAGCGCGCGTTGTTGCAGTTTTTCAAGCCGGAGAATTACTTTGAGGTACGCGAAGCGTTGATGAAGGCGGGGCGGTCGGATCTGATCGGGTCGGGGTGTGACGCGCTGATCCCGGCGCAGCCACCGAAGGCGGCGTTGCGGGCGCGGATGGAGCGAGCCAACCGGAGTTTGATCGAAGGCAGATTTGTGCACGCGATCGACCAAGAAGGAACGACAGGCCGATCGGCGGAGAAGAGGTCGCGGCCGGCGGCGACGCCCGGATATCGGCCGGGTCGGCGCGGAGCGCGGAGGAGGCGGTGAGGGAAGCAGCCAGGCGGAGCTCTGGTCTCAGGGCGATGAGGAGGTGATGCTTGGGCAAGCGTGGACGGACCAGTGAGGGAGAGCGTGTGGGGGAGGCGCGAGAGCTTGGGGCGGAGGAGCTGGCGGCGATCGAGGCGGCGCATCGGCGTTGGGTCGAGACCGGGGGAGCCGAGGGTGAGCGAGCGGACCTGACCGGGAAGGATCTGACCCGTGTGCGGCTGGACGGGATGATGTTGCAGGGGGCGGTGTTGAGCCGGGCGCGGCTGCGGGGGGCGAGTCTGCGGCGGGTGGACCTGGTGGATGCGGAGCTGGAGGGAACGAACCTGCAGGGGGCGGATCTGAGCGGGGCGGACCTGCGACGGGCGGTGATGCGGGGTGCGATGCTGCGGGATGCCAATCTGGCGGAGGCGGACCTGACCGGGGTGCGGGGGCTGCTATCGGGGCAGTTGGGCGGAGCGAATCTGGCGGGGAGCAAGCTGCCGGAGGATCTGGCGCGGTTTGACGGGCTGGTGAATGTGGCGGAGGCGTCGCGGACGACGCAGGGGTTGTTTTTTTCGCAGTTGCTGGTGTGTGCGTATGCGTGGCTGTCGGTGGCGTCGACGCGAGACGGTCAGATCCTGAACAATGCCGCGCCGCCGTCGTCCCGGCTGCCGATTTTGGGGACGGACATCCCGCTGGTTCAGTTTTACGTGGTGGCGCCGTTATTATTGTTGTGTTTATTTATCTATTTTCATTTTTGTCTTCAGAGGTTGTGGGAGGAGTTGGGGGAATTGCCGGCGGTGTTTCCGGATGGGCGGGCGTTGGACAAGAAGGCGTATCCGTGGTTACTCAACGGGATTGTGCGGATGCATGCGCCGCGGTTGAAGGAGTCGAGCTCGCCGTTGGCGTTGTGGCAGGCACGGATATCGGTGTTGTTGGCGTGGGGGTTAGTGCCGCTGACGATTGCGGTGATGTGGGTTCGGTATTTGCGGGCGCATGATGGGTGGGTGACGGGGGCGCAGGTATTGGTGCTCGCGGGGACGGTGGGGGTCGGGGTGGGGTTTCGGCGGTTGGCGGCGGCGACGTTGCGGGGATCGGAGCGGGTACGGTTTCGATGGAATGCGGCGTGGGGTCATGCGCGGGCGCGGGGGTGGATTTCGGCCGGTGTCGCGGCTGTGGTGTTGGGGGTTTTGTCGTATGGGGCGATTGAGGGGGTCAATCCGCTGATTGATCGGCGCGGGGTGGTGCTGAGGGAGCCGGCGTGGTGGGAGTGGTTTGATCCGCGGCAATGGGTGCCGCGGGTATTTTCGGCGCTGGGGTACAACCCGTTTGCGCATTTGGATGATGTAGCGTTGTCGATCAAGCCGGCGAACTGGACGGGGGCGGGCACGGAGGCGGAGTTGGAGTCGGTGCGTGGGGCCGACCTGGAGAGGCGTAACTTGCGTTATGGGCAGGCGTATCACGCGTTTTTGGTGAACGCGTATGCGCGGCATGCGGATCTGAGCGGGGCGGACTTGCGGATCTCGGACATGCGGGGGGTGGATCTGCGGGAAGCGCGGTTGGTCGGGGCCAACTTGCGGGGAGCCAAGCTGCAGAAAGCGGATTTGCGGTGGGCGAATCTGACGGGGGCGAAGCTCGACGAGGGGGAGATGGAGGGGGCGTTGTTGGAGGGGGCGATTTTGCCAAGCGCGCGGTTGGTCCGGGCGCGGTTGCGGGGAGCGGATCTGACGTCGGCGTCGTTGATCGAGGCGGATTTGACGGAGGCCGATTTGACGGGAGCGGATTTGAGCGAGGCCCGGTTGGATGGGGCGAAACTGGCGGGGGCGGACCTGAGGGAGACTGTGGGCCTGAGTTGGGAGCAATTGAAGGCGGCGAAGTTGGAAGAGACGACGCGATTGCCGGCGGAGTTGGAATCGCTTGCGCGGGTGTCGGCGGAGCGTTCGACGGTTCCGGTGCGGGAGTAGGGTTCGGTGTGTGGTGGTTGGAGTTGGTGATGGGCGGGGGTTCGTTGCGGGGTGAGAGGGGACCGGGACGAGGCAGGGAGCCGATGCGTCGGCAGGGACGCTGGAGTGGGTCGAGAGGGGGAGGGGGGATTGGGGTCGGTCGGGGGGAAGAAGTGGTGGGGAAGGGATTGGATCATGTGGCGCCGGCGCAGGTCGTGGCCATGGAAGCGGCGCGGCTTGGCGAGGCGGCGCTGGAGCATGTTTTGGAACGGCATCGACCGCTGGGGGCGTTGTTTGGGCGGTGGTCGGTGGGTTGGCGGTCGCGGATGGGAGCGTGGCCGGATGTGGCGTTTGTGCAGGGGGCAGCGCGGTCGTTGTTGCGGTGGTGGGGCTGGATTGAGCCGTTGAGGGTGGCGACGACGGAGGAGGCGTTGCTGATCGCGGTGTTGATGGATGCGGATCGGGTGCCGGCGGCCTGCCGGATCTGGGCAGGGGTGGCGGGGAGGCGGCTGGACGAACTGGTGCCGTGTGGGGATGCGCCGAGCTGGACGGCACGGACGGCGGGGTTCAAGCGGTTGGCGGGGCGCTCCGACGCCCTGGCCGATCCCTGGCGGCTGTTTCCGGCGGTGTATCGGTCGATGGCGATGGTGCCGCCGGGCGAGGGCACGCTCAAGGAGCGGCAGGTCGAGGCGATCAGTTGGTTGCAGAAGCCGGCGCCGGTCTGGGTGCGGGTTGAGCACGAGTCGGGCTGGGAGCGGGTGCGTGCCGAGGGTTGGAAGCCGTGGATTCACCGCCGGTTGAAGCGGACAGGCCGGATCGAGCGAGGGGTTCCGGCGGAGGCGTTGGGGGGACTGGCATCCGAAGGGGTGGTGGAGATTCAGGATTTGGGGTCCCAGCTTGTCGGTTACGTGGGTCAGCCGCAGCGGGGGCAGCGGTGGTGGGTGCCGGTGGCGGAGCGGGGCGTCGAGGCGATCCATTTGGCAGCGTTGATGGAAGGCAAGGGGGTGGTGGTGGCGTCGGCTGGGAGCGAGTCGGGCGTGCGAGGTCTGCTGCGGAAGGCTCGCGTCAGTCCGCATCGGAATCTGACAGCGCGGGTCTGGGACGGCCGACATGTGGTGGGGAAGGCGGGTCGGTACGACGGGGTGGTCGTGACGCCGGCCAGTACGGCGATCGGGGCCTGGCGGCGGATGCCGGAGGGCCGGTGGCTGGTGCCGGGCGATGGAGGTATCGGTCTGGCAGAACGCCAGCAGGCGGCGCTGCGAGCAGCGGCGGCGGGAGTCAAACCGGGAGGAGTGCTGGTCTACGCGGTGCCGACTTTGACGGTTGCGGAGACCCGGGGGGTGATCCAAAGGTTTCTGGAAGATCATCCAGAGTTCACGCTCGAGCCGTTTTGCGAGCCGCTGGAGGGAGCGGAGACGGATGGGACGTGGACGCTGTGGCCGATGGCGGCCGACTCGGACGGCTGGTTCTATGCGCGGATGAGACGGGCCGGTGGGTGAGCGGCGCGCGTTGATCCGCGACGGCGGCGTGAAGCTGGGAAGTGACCGGGACGTGAGGGGCATCGAGGCCGGATAATCGGCATAAACGGCGCAGTCGTTGCCCGCTTTGGTGAAGGGGGATGGATGTTCAAGGGGGGGCGCTGAGGCTCCCGATAGTTGGGAGAGATGCGGACCTCTAGGGCAGGAGGCTCGAGGGGAGATGGTACGTGGGGGGTGGGTACGGATTGCGGCCGAGCTGGTGCCGGTCGTGGCCATGCTGGTGTGTCTGGGCTTGAGCCTCGGGCTGCTGGGCGTGGTGTTGCGGCGGCCGTTGGGTGTTGGGGAGAAGGTGGCAGCGAGGGAGCGGCCGGAGGCTGAGAGCGGCCGGAGGATCGAAGAGCGGCGGGACGAGTCTGAGAGTCGGAAGGCGACGGATCTGGCGGTATGTCCCGAGCCGGATCTGGTTGCGGGCGAATGGTTGGCGTTGATGGCGTGGATTGGGGAGCAAGAGGGGCTTTGCCAGGAAGCGGAGGAACGCGCGCGGGCGGTGGTGGCGAAGGCGGAGGCGGTCGAACAGGAGGCAGCGGAAGCGGAGGCGGAAGCGGTTGGGGTGGGGGAGCAACTGAACGCGCGAGTGGGCGGGATTGCGGCCCAGGAGCGAGCCCGAGCGGTGCTGGCGGTGGAGCGGGATGCGTTGCGGCGGCGGCGGGATCTGCGGCGCGTGGAGGTGGAGGCGGCGCGAGCGCAGGCGCGTGGGGTGGAGGCCTATGCGGTGGTGCCGACGCTGGGACCGCGGGGGACCTGGCGTCAGCCGGTGGTGCTGGACTGTCGTGAGGGGGAGGTGCGGCTGTTGCCGGATGGTCCGACGTTTGGCCCGATGGATTGGGGCGGCGGAGGGGTGGTGGCGCGTTCGAGCCGAATGGCTGCAGCGGTGCGGCGAGCGGCTGAACAGGCGGCGGGAAAGCGGTCGGCGGATGGTGGGCCGATGGTGCCGTATTTGCTGTTCTTGATACGTCCGGATGGGATCCGGTCGTACTACGAGGCACGGGCGGCATTGGAGTCGCTGGGGATTGCGTTTGGGTATGAGCTGGTGGATGCGGACTGGGAGATCGAGGTTCCAGAGGGGTCGCGGGGAGGGTCGGGTGAGGCTGGGTTGGCGGAGGCTGGAGGCTGGGGTGGAGGGAGCGCGGATCGCGGTGAGGAGCTGCCGGTCTGGACCGGAGAGGAGTCGGGCGGCGGGGGGTTGCCGGAGGGTCCGCGGGGCTGGCGGATCGGGTTTGCCGAAGCGCTGGATGCAGAACTCGGCGAGGAAGGGTCGGGGATTGGAAGACAAGTCGACGACCCTAGTGGATTGGGGCGAGGAGACGGCCGGAGGGAGGCCGAGGGGTCGTTGGAGGGACCCAAGTTCGTCGCGCAGGCCTGGGGGATGGAACCGCCGGTGGTTGGTCGTGGAGTCAGCGAGCAGCGGGCTGGTGGTTCTGCCGATGAGGCCGGTGTGGTCCGAGGCCGGGAGCCCGGCGCGGGCGAGGCGAGTGGGGGCGGTGGCGAGCTTGGGGTAGTGTCGGGGAGAGGCTCGGGCGGTCCGGCGGTGGCCGAGGGCTGGACGGGAGAGGTGGGGGGTGGTGCGGCTCGTGCGACGGTCGGTTCGGCTGAGCGAACGGCGGAGGGAGGGGCAGGAGGCGGTGAGGGGGGAGGGTCGTCGGGGTTTGGGTTGGCGGGAGCGGGTCGCGGGCCGGGGGGGTGGTATGACATCCGGGTCGTGTGTGAGGCGGATGGGGTGGTGGTGCAGCCGGGTGGGTATCGGTTGACGAAGGCGGGTGTCGAGTCTGGGGAGTTGCTGTTGCCGCGGGTGCGAGATTTGGCGCGGCGGGGTGCGTGGGCGGCGGATGGGACGCCGTTGGTGCCTCGGCTGCGGTTTGTGGTGGCGGCGGGGGGAGAAGCGATGTTTTGGGAGGCGCGGCGTCAGACGACGTTTGCGGGTCTGGAGTGGCCGGCGACGCTTCAGGTGGCCGAATCGGGCCGACCGAGCGGGTTGTTGGGCGTTGGCGCTGAGGTGTTGTCGCGATGAGCGCGTTGGGGGGTGGATACTGGGGGATTGTGGCGCGGCCGCTGGCAGTGTTGGCGGTGGTCAGCGGGCTGCTGGCGTGGAACCTGAGCCGGCCGGCGACGAAAGAATCGAGCGGTGGCGAGCGATTGGAGGTTGAGGCCGAAGAAGAGGCGGTTGAGGGGGTCGTTGGGGAGACGGAGAGGCCGGAGCGGCCACTGCCGCTGCTGGATGCGGGGGTTGTGCGGACCGCGTTGGAGGCGTTGAGGGAAGTCTCGGAGAAGCGGGGTGAGGCGGAGCGTGAGTGGAGGCGGGCAGAGGAGCGGCTGGCGGCGGCCGAGGTGGGACGATCAGAAGCGAAGGAGCGGATGGAAGGTTTGAAGGCGGAGGTGGCGATTCTGGAAGAGCGGGCCGCTGATGCGGAGCAGGAGCGGGCACGGCTCGCCGAGGAGATTCGGGGGCTGAAGGCGGAGTTGGCGGCGTTGGCGGCCGCACCGATTCGCCGGCGTGCGCGGCCGTTATTGGAACGCAACCCGGTGGCGCGGCCTCCGGGCGGGGAGGAATATCATTTTGAGGTGCGCGGGGACCGGGTGGCGTATATCAACCTGAATGCGTTGCTGGACCGGCTCAAGGTGGATGCGCGGATTCAGTTGCGGACGATGTCGGCGCCGCGACCGATCGAGGGCGAGGTGGGGCCAGTGGGCTGGTTTTTGCTGCGGTATCGGATGATTCCGGCGGGGCTGGAGTTGGGCGGAGGGGGGATCGGCGGCCGGGGGTTGTTGCAGACCTCGTTCACATTGAGCGAGTGGGAGGTGGTGCCGAGGCAGGCGCTGCGTGGTGAGACGTTGGCGGAGGCGTTGTCGCCGGCGTCGGATTTTGGTCGAGCGGTCAGCGTGCTGGACCCACAACGCGACGCGATCACGCTTTGGGTTTACCCGGATGGGTTTACGCTGTATCGGCAGATCCGGGACTGGTTGCACGAACGGGGGTTTCTGGTGGCGGCGCGACCGCTGCCGGCGGAGATGCCGATCCGGGGGAGTCCGTCGGGGTCGATTTCGGCGGGGCAGTGAGGGCGATCTTGGCCGGGGTGGAGATTCGAGGCAGGCGCTCGGGTTGCTGCGCGCGAGGGCGGAGGGTCGCCGGGGGACGTGGGGCAGCCGGAAGATGGGTGGGGGCTGGGGACGGGTCGGGCGGCGAGGGCGCCGGATGAGCGCATTTGCGGGCGGAAGGCTGCGGCTGCTGGGTGGGGAAGGGAGTGTGGCGGGCGGGGGATCAGGGGGTTGAATAGCGGCCGCCGGAGTGGGCGGCGATCCGGCGGAGGTCGTCGCCGGAAGTGTTGCCGGAGAGGTCGATGCAGTGGATGGGCCGGGGGTTGGGGTGGGCCTGAATCAGGTCGTTGGCGACGCCGTCGGGGAATTCGCCGTCGGAGAGGAGGAAGATGGCGTCGGGCTTGAAGGAGAGAGCCATGGCGAGGGCGGCGCGGGGGTCGGTCGCTCCCTGGGGCTGGAAGCGTCGCGCCCAGGCAAGGGTGCGGTGGATGGAGTCGCGGGAGGCGGAGGCCGGAACCCGGCCGGGCATGGGCCAGGCCTGGTCGTTGAAGAAGATGACGAGGTAACGCTGGGGGAATTGGAGGCGAGCCAGGGTGCGGTGGAGTTCTTGTTGGAGGCGGAGCCAGCGGCCGGGGTCGGCCATGCTGCCGGAGGCGTCGACGACGAAGACGAAGAAGGTGCCTGGAGCGCGGAGTCCGTAGAACGAGGTCTGGCGCCACGGGGGCAGATTGGCCCAGTCGATGGGCGCGGTCGAGGATTGAGCGTCGGTGGGAGGTCGGAGCAGTTCGGAGGGAGGCCGATCGGTTGGGCGCAGCGGGGTGACGACGACGTCCTGGGCCGGGAGGACGTGCGTCAACGCGAGAAGAAGGATCGGCCAAGGTTTGCCGTTCATTGTCGAGGATGGGTTCGAGCGGAGGCTGGGTTTGGGCCGGACGGGCTGGGAGAGGGGGAGGCGGTCGAGAACGATGACGGATTCTGACGGATCCAAGAACGGGTGAGTGGTGAGGTCAGGGCCGAGCCGGCGGGGCAGTCTGGCGGTGTGCGGAGGAGTTCAGGGGGATGAAGTGATGCCGATGTGGAAGACGCGGGTGAGGATCATGTCGATGGCCATGCCGATGGCCATGCAGAGCAGGAAGAAGGAGATCCAGCCGAAGATGCTGAGGATGAAGAGGGCCATGACTTCGGAGGATTTGTAAGAGCCTCGGTCACGGAAGCGGCCGAAGCGGTAACGGATAGGCATCCGGGGTAGTCCTCCAACAGGGGAGGGAGCGGAGCCGGGGAGACGGGATGCCAGCAGGGGGAGCGAGGCCGACGGCGTGGGGGACGGTCGAGGACCGCAGGGGCAGCTTAGCGGAACAATGTAGCGGTTGCCAGATGGGCCGTTGCGGTCGCTTGACCGGCTGGGGGGGAGTGGTCGAAGATACGTGCTCGAGCGCGTCGGGGAGAGGGTTCGGGCGAAGGCGGGGCGGATGGCGACGGGCGGGGATGGGCGGAACTGACCGGGTTTTTTGAGGGTGGGAGCGGCGCCGGATGGAGGGGATCGACTGGTCGGACATAGCCTCGATCCTGCCGGCGATTTTGAGCCTGGTGTTGCTCGAGGGTCTGCTCAGCGCGGACAACGCGTTGGTGCTGGCGGTGATGGTGCAGCATTTGCCGAAGCACCAGCAGAAACGCGCGTTGCGCTATGGGATCTGGGGGGCGTTTTTCTTTCGGCTGATCGCGGTGATCTTTGCGTATCAGTTGATCCAGTTCTGGCAGTTGAAGCTGCTAGGCGGGATGTATTTGGTCTTTCTGGCGATCAAGCATTTTGGCGGAGGGCACGAAGAGCCGAGCGTGGGCGAGGTACCGAAGCGGCGGTTTGGGCAGGGGTTTTGGGCGACGGTCGTGAATGTGGAGCTGGCCGATATTGCGTTCTCGATTGATTCGATTCTCGCCGCGGTGGCGATGGTGGAGGGATTACCAGAGGATTTGCAACGAAATCAGACGCTGGCGTTGGGGATTATCTACGTCGGAGGGATCCTGGGCATCGTGATGATGCGGTTGGTGGCGGGGGGATTCCTGGTCATTTTGAACAAGTATCCGGGGCTGGCCAGTGGGGCGTATTTTCTGGTTGGGTGGATTGGTCTGAAACTGGTCGGGAGCGGGATGCACGCGGCGTTCCATGCGGCGGACTACCAATTGACGCATGAGCTGCTGCCGGCGATCACGGGGGGAGTGGAGTCGGTTGCGACGCAGGCCGATCCGGTCAAGGATTGGCGAGACCTGGTGCCTCGATGGATTCGGACGCTGCCGTGGGAGATCGACGATCGGCTTTTCTGGGCGGGGATGGCGTTGATCGTGGTTGCGAGTCTGTTGTATCGGCCGCGGCGTCGGCGGCGGTTGGATGGCGAGCCCGGCCCGCTGGCCGAGGTGGTGCGGACGGCCGAGGAGGGTCGGTCGCCGGGTGTGGGTGAGTCGGCATGAGCGGAGGAGCCGGGGAGGGCCGTCGGTGGGCGGAGGCGGCGCGCCATTTGATGCGCGTTGATGGCCGCTGGCGTGAGCGGATCCGACGGATTGGGGCGTGCACGCTGAAACCGAACCGGGATCGCCTAGGGGTTTTGGCGCGTGCGATCGTGGGTCAGCAGATCTCGGCGCAGGCGGCGCGGGCGATCGAGGGTCGCTTGCTGGAACGGCTGGGTGGTCGATACGAGCCAGGAGCGATCCTCGGGTTGGGGATTGCGGGCCTGCGGGACGTGGGGCTGTCGGCGCGTAAGGCGGGCTATGTCTGGGGGCTGGCGGAGGCGGTAGCAACGGGTCGGCTGCCGCTCGAGCGGCTCGGTCGGTGGAAGGACGAGCGGATCGTCGAGGCGCTGGTGGCATGGCCCGGGATCGGCCGATGGACGGCGGAGATGTTTCTGGTCTTTGGGTTGGGCCGGCCGGATGTCTGGGCGGTGGACGATCTGGGGGTCCGGGCGGGCGTGCAGCGGCATTACGGACTCGAGCGGTTGCCCAAGCCGGCCGAGTGCCGGGAACTGGGTGAAGCGTGGCGACCGTATCGGTCGGTGGCGATGTGGTATTTCTGGCGTGAGGGAGAGGCGGAGCGATCGGCCGGTGGGGCGAGTTGAGCCGTTTATGAGTGGGGCAGAGGGAAGGAGCGGCGCGTGGAGTTTGACCTGCTGATCCGGGGCGGGTGGGTGATTGACGGGTCGGGAGGACCGCCGTTTCGGGCGGATGTGGGGGTACTCGGCGACGTAGTGGCCGAGGTGGGGAATCTGGGGACGGAGGCGACGGCGCCGCGGGTGATCGAGGCGGCGGGGTTGCATGTGGTGCCGGGATTTATCGACGCGCATGTTCATGGTGATTTGATGGTGCTGGCCGATCCGGTGCATCGGGCAGCGATCCGGCAAGGGGTGACGACGTATATCCTGGGCCAGGATGGGAGCGCCTTTGCGCCGGGGTCGGCGGCGACAATCGACTACATTCGGCGGTATACGGCGGGGTTTAACGGGAACCCGCCGGAGGTGGTTTCGGACTGGCGTTCGGTTGGCGAATATCTGGCGCGGTTCGACCGGGCTACGGCCGTCAACGTGGCGTACTTGATCCCGAACGGCAATCTGCGGCTGGAGGTGATCGGCCACGAGGAGCGGCCGGCGACCGACGACGAACTGCGGGCGATGCAGCGGCTGGTGCGGGAGGGGATGGAGGCTGGGGCGGTTGGGCTCTCGACGGGGTTGGACTACATCCCGAGCCGATATGCGGACGTGCGGGAGATCGCGGCGCTGTGCGAGGCGATGGTGGGCGAGGACGGAGTCTACGTGACCCACATGCGGGGGTACGGGCCGGACGCGCCGATCGGGATGGCGGAGGTGTACGAGATTGCGCGCCGGAGCGGGGGTAGCGGCGCACATCTCGCACTACAACGGGCCGGCGGACGTGCTCTTGCCGCTGATCGATCGGGGCCGGGCGGAGGGGTTGGATCTGACGTATGACACGTATCCGTATCTGGCGGGGAGCACGATTTTGGGAATGGTGGCGCTACCGGCGTGGGTGCAGGCTGGGGGTGTGGAGGCGACGTTGGAGCGGTTGGGCGATGCGGTGGTGCGCGAGCGGCTGCGGACCGAGTGGTTTTCGAAGCCGACACCGTATCCGCTGGGATCAACGACGTTGTCGATGATCGCCAACCCGGAGTGGCGGCGGTTTGAGGGGATGACGATCACGGCGGCAGCGGCCGAGGCGGGTTTGGAGCCGGGTGAGTTTGTGTGCGAGGTATTACGGGCCAGTGGGATGCAGGTGGGGATTTTCGGATTTCCCGCGCGCAACCGGACCGAGGCCGACGTGCGAGCCATTTTGCGGCATCCGGCACACATGGCCGGTTCGGACGGGATATTCGTGGGGGGATATCCCCATCCGCGGGGCTGGGGGACCTTTGCGCGGTACCTGGGATATCACACGCGTGAGTTGGGCGATTATGACTGGGCAACAGCGGTGACGCATCTGTCGGCACACGCAGCGCGGCGGTTTCGGCTGACAGATCGCGGGCTGCTGCGACCGGGGTACGCCGCGGATATTGCCGTGTACGATCCGGCGGAGATCGCCGATCGGGCGACATACGCGACGGGGCGAGCCGAGGCGGTCGGGATGCGTTATGTGTTGGTTAACGGAGTGCCGGTGCTCTGGGACGGAGAGGTGACCGGAGCGACGCCAGGCCGGGCCCTGCGGAGGCGGTAACCCACCTCGGGCAGACCTGCAGCCGAACCCCTAGCCGCGCAGGTTGAGGGGGCCAGGACTCGCGGAGGACTGCGAAGGAATCTGGCACTTTTCCGCGTTTCGGATGACGCGGCGTGCACGAGAGAGCGCGCAGGGAGGGTCCGCGCAGAGGGTTGCGGGGCGGTGGCGGGGACGATGTCGAGAGTCGGGGCGACGATAGAGGACAGATGGTTGAGCTCTGGGAGACGAGCCAGGGGCGAAGCGATTTCATGGGATTCGGGGTGGCACCTGGTTTTTTCTGATAATCGGCGGCGTTGGGGCGATGATGTCGGGTGTACTGGCTGTCAATCGGTGGATCGGAGTGTGGGATGCGGGGCGATGGGCTCTCGCCGTTTGAGGCCAGGCGATCGATGCACGTTCAGGGCAGGGGAGGTGGCGCCGATGAGTCGTGCGAGCGTCGGGACTGGTATGGCGTGGGCTGGAGATGGAGTGAAGGTAGCAAAAGCGTTTGCGGAGTCGGACGATTACGCGGGGTTTTCGGCAACGATGCGGCGGGAGCTGGCGCCGCGGGGATTGGTTGAGGAGTTGCTCGTGGAGATGGCGATCCGGTCAGCGTGGGCGTGGCTCCGGCGAAGCGGGCTGACGGATCGGGCAGGGCGATGGTTGGAAGGCTCGCTGGTGCGGGCGTTGGAGAATCTCGATCGGCTGCGGCGGCGCAGGGGGAGACGGGACGGTCCGACGCGTCGGGGTCGGGCCGAAGGGGTGGCCTCGTGCCCGCCGCGGCCGGTCGATGATCTGAGGGTCGATTCGGAGCGGGGGGATCGGCTGGCGCCCGTGCACGTCGAGGGGCTGGGAGTCGATGACAACGCGGCCGAGACGGTCGCGGGGATGTCGGGGGCGCGGAACAGGATCGGGGAAGAGGATCGGCGGTGGCGGCAGCGACTGGCGTTTGATCCGTCGGTGAGTGAGACGTCGCCTGTGGTGCGTGGGACGTGGATCACGGCCAGCCAGGTGGTGTCGCGGATCGTGGACGGCTGGAGCTGGGCGGAGATCCTGCGTCATCACCCGGAGCTAACCGAGGAGGATATCCGGGCGTGCCTGGCGTACACGGTTGAGGACGAGGAAGGTCTGCGGTGGGGCTAAGCGGCACGGGTGGGGCCTCCTGGCGCGACGGCGGAAGAGGTCTGGGGTCGGACCGATTCCGCCGAGCGCCGGCCGAGGCTCGAGCGAGGCCAAGAGCGCTCGAGCGGAGGCTCTGGGGGTCTCGGGGCGGTGGCCGATCTCGACGACAGTCGGACCGGGACCCCGGTCGAGTCGGAGGGGTCGCTTGAGGGATTTCCAACAAGCGGGCCGGTCGGTCATCCTGCCTGTCGGTGAGTCACTGGACGTCTTTGAAGTGGGACTGGTCCCAGTGAGGGGCAGCGTCCCAGGGACACGCCGGTTAGACCAGCGCGGGGGCTAGGGCGTGGGCGTTCTGGGGATCGATCGGCGTGGCGCTCAACCGATGATTTCGAGCTTGGGCATCTTGCGGGCTTTAAGATTCTGGATGCTGATCTGGGCGGCGAGGGCCTCGACCATGGCCATGAGGGGGGCGCGGCTGGGGCTGTCGGGGCTGAAAGCGGAGGCGAGCCGGCCCTGGTCGCCGCGCTCGCGGAGGGAGACGTTGAGGGGAATCTCGCCGAGGAAGGGGACGCCGAGGCGTTCGGCGGTGCGGCGAGCGCCGCCGGTTCCGAAGATGGGGACCAGGGCGTCTGCAGGGTCGTCGAAGAGTCGGCCGGAGGCAGCCAGTTGGCGGGCGGCGGGGGAGCCGTGTTCGGCCAGGTAGGCGGCGACGTCGAAGCCGCTCATGTTTTCGATCATGCCGAGGATCGGGACTTTGAGCTGTCGGAACATGGAGAGGGCGCGTGTGGCGTCCAGGAGGGCGACCTCCTGGGGGGTGCAGACGATGACGGCGCCGGTCAAGGGGAGGGTCTGGGCGAGCGTCAGGGGGACGTCGCCGGTGCCGGGGGGAAGGTCGATGACGAGGTAATCGAGGGTGCCCCAGTCAACCTGGTGAAGGAACTGCTGGACGATACCGTGGAGCATCGGACCGCGCATGACGACGGCGCGTTCGGGTTCGAGGAGGAAGCCCATCGACATGAGTCGCAGTCCGTCGCGTTCGATGGGCTGGATGCGGTCGCCGCGGGCCATGGGCCGTCCGCCGGCGCCGACGAGGTGGGGGATCGAGGGGCCGTAGACGTCGGCGTCCATCAGGCCGACTGTGGCGCCGTGGGCGTGGAGGCCGTAGGCAATGGCGGCGGCCATCGTGGACTTGCCGACGCCGCCCTTGCCGGAGCCGACAGCGATGACGTTTTTGACGCCGGGGATGTCGCCCTTTTCGGTGATTCCCTTACCACGGACCTCAGCGGCCATGTGGATCTGGTAGTGGAAGTCGGCGCCGAGCCGGGAGGTGAGGGCGTTGCGGACGTCGGCCTCGATCTTGCCTTTGAGGGGGCAGGCGGGGGTGGTGAGGTTGACAGTTAGGGAGATCGTGCGGTCGTGAATGCGGATGTCTTTGATCATGCCGAGGTCGACCAGGTCGCGATGCAGGTCGGGATCCTGGACGCCCTTGAGGGCCTGGAGGACGTCGGCTTCGGTGGGTCGGGGTCGGTTGGCGAACATGGTGAATCAAAGGGTGGGTTAGGGTCGGGAGGACGGAAGGGTCTCAAGTTGTGGGCTGGAGCGGGGAGGGGAGGAGTTCGTCGAGCCAGGCATCGGCCGAGGGGTTTGGCTGGCCGACCCAACCTGAGCGGTCGCGGCGCGTGAGTGAGAGCTTGAGCCAGCGGTGGAGGAGGGAGGCGACGACGGGGGGCGGGATCGGTGAAGCGACGACGTGGGAAGCGCCGAGGGTCCGGGCCAGCGTGGCGAGTTGGGGATCGTCGTGGGAGACGATAAAAAGGATGAGCCAGTTTTTGAGGTGGAGGGAGGCGGCGGCGAGGTGTTCGAGGGCGGAGGCTGGGTTGTTGCCGGAATCGATCACCAGCAAGCCGAAGGGCTGGTTGGGGAGGAGGGAGAGCAGGTCGTCGAGGGAGCGGGTTTCGTGGCAGTGAACGGGCCAAGTCGCGGAGCGGGCGCGAAGCTGGCGAGCCCAGAACGTGCGTGGCTCGTGAATAATCAGAGGTAAGGGAGACGGGCGAGACATGGGGGAGCAGGCCCAGGCCATTGGGCAAAATCAACCTTTATCCTACTCGAAGGCACGGGGTGGGGGCGAGGCGGAGCGGCCGGGTGGGCCGGGAGGCGGAGCGGCGGCTTGAAGGATGAAGCGGCGAGGGCGGATAATCGCTCGGGTGACGAGGATTGGAGAGACGAAGCGGAGGTGGTTACGGGGATGGCGGATCGCGACTACTACGAGATTCTCGGGGTGTCTCGCGACGCGTCGCCCGAGCAGATCAAGAAGGCGTACCGGGCCAAGGCCCGGCAGTTGCACCCGGACGTGAATCCGGGGGACAAGAAGGCGGAGGCGGAATTCAAGGAGGCGCAGCAGGCCTACGACGTGCTGAGTGATCCGGAGAAGCGGTCGCTGTATGACCGTCTGGGTCGGTCGGCATATGAGGCGATGGGGGGTGCGGGGGCAGGTCCGCGGGCGGCGGCGAGCGAATGGGCGCGGCAGCAAGCAGGCGGGGGTCCGGAGTTTATCGACTTCAGCGAGTTTTTTGGGCCGGGGGGGGCCGGACGGGTGCATTTTGGGACGGGGGTGGGACCGGACCTGGGCGCAGAGGAGCTGGGAGGGGGGTTGTTCGAGGAGTTGTTTAGTCGGCTTCGGGGGGGTGGGGGCGGGTCGCGGACGCGGCGGAGTTCGTCGCGGGCGGGTCGTTCGGAGGACGCGACGGTCACGATCCCGTTTGAGACGGCGGTCCGAGGCGGGGAGGCGACGATCCAGGTGATCCGTCCGAGTGGACGGAGCGAGACGTTGGCGATCAAGATTCCGCCGGGGACGGCGCCGGGAGCCAAGCTGAGGCTGAAGGGGCGAGGGGAGCCGGGACTGGGAGGAGGCCCGCCGGGGGATCTGATTGTCAAGGTGGAGGTGGAGCCGCATCCGCGGTTGACCCGGGTGGGGAACGACCTGCAGGTGGAGGTTCCGGTGACGATCGGCGAGGCGGTCTTGGGGGCTAAGGTGGAGGTGCCGACGCTCGATGGTCCGAAGACGGTGCCGATCCCGCCGGGGACGTCGAGCGGACAGAAGTTGCGGCTGCGGGGGCTGGGTGTGCCGGCGTATCGGGAGCGGCCGGCCGGGGATTTGTTTGTGATCCCGCGGATTGTGGTCCCGAAGACGGTTGATGCCGAGAGCGAGGCATTGATCCGGCGGTTTGAGGAACGGAATCGGATGAATCCTCGGTCTTGACCTAAAGAGCCATGGCGCCGAATCGGTTGATCATCACGCGGGAGGAAGTGGCCCGGCACCTGGCGGTTCCGCTGCGGTTGCTGATGCGCTACGAGCAGCGGGGGTTGATCCACGCGGTGGAAGTGGATGGGACGGAGGGTTACGAGCCGCGGGAGTTGAGGCGGATCTGGTCGGTCGTGAGTCTGCATCGAGAGGCCGGGATCAACCTGGCGGGAATTGAGGCGATTTTGCGGCTCAAGGAGCAGATGGAAGCGTTGCACGCGCGGATCGGGCGGTTGGCGGCCGAGTTGGAGTTGCTGACAGAGTGGGACGCGGGAGATGAGGACGAAGCCGCAGACTGATCCGGCGTGGCGGCGGCGGCGAGTGGGAGAGGCGGTGCGCCTCTGGGGAGGGATTGCGCTGGGGGGAGTGCTGATCCTGGGCGGGTTGACGATCTGGCATCTGAAACGGCGCGGCTGGCTGGTGCGGGAGCGGCTGGGGCCGCCCCGAGATGTCGAATGGCCAGATGGGCCGCGGTGAATGGCATCGGCGGAGGATTGACCACCAGATAGGCGGCGCGGCGTGCGGGAGCAAAGAGGGATCGAGGGTTGACCAGGACTGGCCAGATCGGGCAGGCAGGCCGAGCGGGGCGGGCGTGTGCGGCGTGAGGCGTGGGGTTAGGGGGGTAGTCGGCGGAGCGGATCGGCTGAGGCAGGCAGACGGGCGGGTCGCCAGGCTGGCGCGAGCCTGGAGGGAAGCCGGATGAGCGACGAGCGGCTGAGGCGGCGGGAGCGTGTGCTTGACTCGGCCGAGTTTCGAGAGGCGTTTGAGCGGCGGCGGGCCGTATCGGATCGCTGGCTGGTGGTCTATGGTCGGCCAAGCGGGCTGGCGTATGCGCGGTTGGGCGTGACGGTGCCCCGCAAGGTGGCGCGGAAGGCGGTGGTGAGGAACCGGTTGAAGCGACTGGTCCGAGAGGCGTTTCGGAGGCACAAGGAGCGATGGGCGGCGGGGGTCGATCTGATTGTGGTGCCGCGGTCGGCGGACTTGACGGCGGAGCAGGCGAGCCAATCGCTGGCGGCGCTGGGTCCGGACGCGGCGCGGCGGGTCGGAGCCGGCGGATGAACGGGTTCAGGCCGCGCGCAGCGGCAAGAGCGAGTCCGGGGCCGAGCATGGGCAAGAGCGAGCCAGTTGGAAAGAACGAGCGAACGGCGTCTTGGCGAATCGGTCGGTTGCTGACGGGGGGCGCGATTGGCCTGATTCGGGTCTATCAGATGAGTCTGGGGCGATGTCTGGGGCCGACCTGTCGGTTTTATCCGAGTTGTAGCGAATATATGATTCAGTCGATGCGTCGGTATGGGTTTGCGCGTGGGTTGGGGCGTGGGCTGAAGCGGATCGGGCGATGCCATCCGTGGCATCCGGGAGGTTATGATCCGCCGTGAAGGGGTGTGATGGCTTGGGGCGGATTGCGGGAATGTGCGGAAAGGCTTGTCGTGGAAGGAGTGAAAGGATGAATGCGCGTTGGAAGAGAGTGGGGTTTGTTGGATTCGGTCTGATTGTGGCGGGCGTGGCTGGGGCGGGGCAATTGGAACCGGGGGCGGGGGGGACGAAGGGGAGTGGGACAGTCAGTGTGGTGGATGCGTTGGCTCGTCCGGGGGAGTTGCCGTTTGGGGAGCCGACGCGGCTCGAGGACGTGGTGAGCATCCTGAGTGAGCGGTTGCAGGCGCCGGTGGTGTTGGATCGGGCGGCGTTGGTGCGGCGGGGGCTGACGGTGGAGGACACGGTGCAGTTGCGCTTGGAGGGGGTGCGGCTGAAGACGAGTCTTCAGTTGTTGCTGGACCAGGTGGGGCTGACGTACCGGGTGGTTCCGGAAGACAATTTGTTGATCGTGACGGACGATGAGGGCGCAGACGACCCATGCCGGCGGGTGATGGCTGAGCTGGAGGTGATGCATCGGGAGTTGCACGAACTGAGGGATGTGGTGGAGGCGGTTTGGGAGCGGGTCGCGGCGGGGGAAGGCGAGTCGGGGGTACGGCATCCGACGATGATTGAGGAGGTCGAACCGGACGGGGTGGACGCACCGAGGCCGAGAGAGGGTGGGGTGGAGGAGAGGCCCGCAGGCAGGTTGCGACCGCGGCGGACGGTGTGGCGTGAGGCGGAGCGATGAGGCAAGGTTTGGCTGGAGAGGGTGTGGGTCGAGCTGAGCGGGCTGCGGCAGCCAGAGGCAGTGGCGGGGGGTGGGAAGGTTGGCTGATGCAGCCGCGGAGTCTGGTTTTCGCGGTGATTGTGGCGGCGGCGGCGGTGGGAGGAGGGAGGCGGGTCTGGCGTGGATGGCAGGCGCGGCGGGCGGCGAACCGGCTGGGGAGACCGGATGTGACGCCGGCGGAGGTGATGGCGGCGGCGGGATATGGTCGGGCGGTGCTGCGGGAGTTGTATCCCTTGCTCGACCCGGCGCGGCGGCCGGAGCAACGGCGCGCGGCGGCTCGGGCGTTGGGGGAGTTGTGGCGTCGGGATGAGTTGGTGGGTGAGGAGGAGCGGGCGGTGGCGACGCGGATTCATGAGGTGAGCTGGCGGAGCCGGCGGCGGTATCCGCGGGCGATGGCGCGGGCGGTGCCGGTGGAGGTGGCGGTGAGGTTGCCGGGGCTGGAGGTGGCGGGTCTGGAGTGGTCGGGGCGGATCAAGGGGGCGCGGCGGGCGTCGGTCGAAGCAGGGTCGGAGTGGATGGCGGTGGATGGGACGTCGATTCGGTTTGAGTTGCTGCCGACGGATTATGAGGGGCGAGGGCCGCAGGAGCTGATCCTCGAGCCGAGACTGCGGTTTCGCGGCAGCGTGGCCTGGGAGCACGACCTGCCGCATGCGCGGTATACGATTGAGTGGGATCCGATGTTGGAGCTGCGGGCGCTCGAGGGGACGGCGGACGCGTCGCGAGCCGAACAGGTCCGCTCAGCCGTCCAGCCGCTGGAGGCCGAAGCGGGGCGGTTTGTGGCGTTGAATGAGGCGTTGGCGGTGCGGGGGCCGCTGGGGCTGGGGGTGGCCGAAGGGGGGCTGCCGACGGCGCTCGCGCATCAGGTTTACCTGGAGTTGGAGGGGGTCCCGGGATGTTATCGCTTGGGGGAGGTGGTGGCGGGGGAGCGAGGGGGTCGGTTTGAGTTTGCGCGGATCGAGGAGGTTCCGCTGGAGCGGCTGAGCGGGCCGAGGCGGGTTCGGCTGCGGTATCGGCTGGTGCCGGATCTGGAGCTGGGCTGGAGTGACCCGGAGGTGCGGTCGGTCTGGCCGGAGGAGGTGGTGACGGATTGGAGCGAGTCGGAAGTGGTGCGGCGGTGAGGGGGTGGCGGTGGGGATGACGAGCGTCAGGGGTGGGAGCGCCGGAAGTCTGCGATCTGGGCGGCGGCGCGGATGGCGTGGATGAGGCTGGTGGGATTGGCCAGGTCGCGGCCGACGATGTCGTGGGCGGTGCCGTGGGCGACGCTGGTGCGGACGATGGGCAGGCCGAGTGTGATGTTGACGGCGTGAGCGAAGGCGCGGGTTTTGATGGCGACGTGGCCCTGGTCGTGGTAGATCGCGACCACGGCGTCGAAGCGGCCGTCGAAGGCGGATTTGAAGAGGGAATCGGCGGCGATGGGGCCGACAGGGTGGAGGCCGAGAGCGTGGGCCCGGTCGATGGCTGGGGCGATGAGCTCCGATTCCTCGAGTCCGAAGAGGCCGTGTTCGCCGGCGTGGGGATTGAGACCGGCGACGCCGATGCGCGGAGGGGTATTTGCGGTGAAGGGGCGAAGGCCCTGATCGGCCAGGCGGATCGCGGCGAGGATGCGGGCTGGGGTCAGGAGGTCGAAGACCTGGCGGAGCGGGACGTGGAGGGTGACGTGGACGACGCCGAGGCCGGCCGGTCCGGCGGCAATCGGGTGGGGGACGTAGAGCATCATGGCATGTTCGGGGCAGCCGCAGAGGCGGGCGAGGATTTCGGTGTGTCCGGGCTCGGGAACACCGGCGGCATGGAGAGCTTCCTTGTGTAGGGGGAGGGTGACAAGGGCGTCGACCTGGTGGTTCAGGGCCAGGTGGGCGGCGTGGGTGAGGAAGTCGTAAGCGGCGCGGCCGGCGCGGGGGTCGATCGTGGCCGGTTGGACACGATCGAGATCGACAGTCGGGGTTTCGAGGACGGGCAGGCAGCTCGGGGATGGCCGGGCCTGGTCCGGTGAGGTGATCGGCTGGACCGCGATCGAGAGCTGGAGGCGATCCAGCTCCGCCTGGACGGCGGGGGCATGGCCGACGACGAACGGAAGGGCGACGGCAAGCGGCTCGCGGCTGGCCCAAGCGCGAGCGAGGATCTCGGGACCGATGCCGGTGATGTCGCCGAGCGTGATGGCGATCCGCGGGGGCGTGGTCATGCGGGCTTACGGACGTGGGTGTGGGTGCCCGAAGAGCGGGGCTGGGATGGCTTTCTGGAAGGTTGCGCCAGGCGCATGGAGCATACGGCCGGTAGTCTGTGGGACGAGAGACGGCGCGTCAGTGCATGGGGATTTTGTGGATCGGGCCAGCCGGGGCCGACTCGGCGATGGGGGCGACCGGTTCGTCGACCGGTGTATTGACGAGCGGGGTTTCAGTCTGGCGTGGACGGCGGGAGTCGCAGGCGGTCAAGGCGGCGAGGTACAAGCCAAGGAGCAACGCGGCGAGTCGTGGCCCGATGGGGCTGAGCCGAGGGGATTCGGGGCGGTGTGGGGCGCGGGCCGGGCGAGCCTTCGTGCTGGATGGGCCGCTGGCGGCGGGAGGGGATGGGTGAGCCGAGGTCGAGGCGTCGATCATGGGCGAGCTGGCGAGGGGAGGCGCCGGTGGGGGGTAATCGGAGGGACGCGGGGCGAGACGGGGCGGCTAGGCCAAGGAAGGCTCGAGTGACTAGAATTGTAGTCGATCTTGCGGTCCGCCGGGAACGAGCCTGAGGGAGATTGTGGGCGATGCGGAACGGCGCGCTGAAGAGCTACTTGCTGGAAAAGGTTTTGCCGTGGGTGCAGACACCAGGGCAGTATCTGGGCGGGGAGCTGAACAGCGTCGTGAAGGACCACGGAGAGTGTGCGGGGACGGTCTGCCTGGCGTTTCCGGACACCTATGCGTTGGGGATGAGCCATCACGGGCTGCAGATTTTGTACAGCCTGATGAACGAGCGAGGCTGGGCGTGCGAGCGGGCGTTTACGCCGCTGCCGGACATGGAGGCGGCGTTGCGGAAGCATGGACTGCCGCTTTACAGTCTTGAGACATTTACGCCATTGCATGCGTTTGATGTGGTCGGCTTTTCACTGCAATATGAGATTTGCTATACAAATGTTTTGACGATGCTCGATTTGGGGGGGTTGGGGTTGCATGCGGAGGGGCGTGGGGATGATGAGACGCTGGTGATCGCGGGGGGACCTGGGGCGCAGAATCCGGAGTTGCTGGCGCCGTTTATTGATTTGTTCATTGTTGGGGATGGGGAGCCGAGCTTACCGCGGGTGTGTGAGGGGTGGCGGTCGATGAAAGGCTCGGGGTTGAGTCGGGAGGAGAAGTTGGCGCGGCTGGCGCGGGAGGTGCCGGGGGCGTATGTGCCGCGGTTTTATGAGCCAGAGTATGGGGAGGGGGGGGTTCAGGTGGGGGTACGGCGGCGGCGGCTGGATGTGCCGGCGGCGATCCGGCCGTGTGTGGTGGTGGATTTTGATCGGGAGAGTCCGTTGCCGACGCGGCCGATTGTGCCGCTGGTGGAGACGGCGCAGGATCGAATTGCGATTGAGATCATGAGGGGGTGTCCCTGGCAGTGTCGGTTTTGCCAGAGCACGGTGATCAAGCGTCCGCTGAGGTATCGGCCGGTGGAGTCGATCGTGGCGGCGGCGATGGAGGCGTATCGGAACACGGGGTATGACGAGATCAGTTTGTTGAGTTTGTCGTCGAGTGATTATCCGCACTTTGAGGAACTGGTGCGGCGGATGAGCGAGGTGTTTACGCCGCTTGGGGTGAAGATTTCGCTGCCGAGCTTGCGGATCACGGAGATGTTGAAGCGGATCCCGGCGTTGTTGCAGGAGGGCAAGCGGAGTGGGTTGACGCTGGCGCCGGAGGTGGCGCGGGATGATATGCGGGATCAGATCCGGAAGCCGATTGACAATCGGGATTTGTACGAGGGGTGTCGGGAGGCGTTTGCGCGGGGCTGGCGGCGGGTGAAGTTGTATTTCATGTGTGGGTTGCCGGGGGAGCGGAAGGCGGATCTGGATGGGATTGTGGAGATGGCCGAGACGATTGCGCGGATTGGGAAGGAGGTGACTGGGCGGTATGCGGACGTGACGGCCAGTGTGTCGAATTTTGTGCCCAAGCCGCACACGCCGTATCAGTGGAATGGAATGCAGCGGCGGGAGTATTTCGAGTGGGCGCACCGATATTTGCGGTCGAAGGTGAAGATTCGGAGTGTGGTGATCAAGTGTCATGATATTGCGACGAGCTTGTTGGAGGGGATTTTGACGCGAGGAGACCGGCGGGTGGCGGCAGCGTTGGAGCTGGCGTGGCGTAAGGGTGCGCGGCTGGATGCGTGGCGGGAGCATCATCGGCCTGAGCTCTGGGCCGAGGCGTTTGCGGAGGCGGGCATCGACTTGGATTTTTATACGCACCGGTCGCGGCCCACGGACGAGGTTTTGCCGTGGGATCATATTATGGTCAAGTATGGTCGTGAGTATCTGGTGAAGGAACAGGACCGGTCGGTGGTGCAGTTGCAGGCGATGGCCGGCGTGGTCTGAAGGTGGCTGGGCCGGCGGAGGGGAGCGCGGGTCAGGCCTGACTGCGTTCGTGGAGGCCGTAGTCCTTGATTTTGCGGTAGAGGGTGCGTTCGCCGATGCCGAGGAGGCGGGCGGTTTCCTCTCGATTGCCGTGGGTCAGTTTGAGGGCCTCGGCGATGTAGTGGCGTTCGACCTCGTCGAGGGGTTTGCCGACCAGGTCGTCGGGGCGGGTGGATGGCTCACTGGAGGAGCCGGTGGCAACCTGCAGTTCCTCGGTGAGGTCGTCGAGGTCGAGGACGCCGTCGAGGTCCATGACGACCATGCTTTCGATGGTGTTTTTAAGTTCGCGGACGTTGCCGGGCCAGGAGTAGGTCATGAGTGCTTTGCGCGCAGCGGGGGTGATGCCGGAGATTTTTTTGCCGTGGGATTCGGAGAATTCCTTGAGGAAGTGGTCGATCAGGAGGGGGATATCCTCGCGGCGTTGGCGGAGGGGGGGGAGTTTGAGGCTGACGACCTTGATGCGGTGGTAGAGGTCTTGGCGGAATTTGCCTTCGGCGATGGCTTCGGCGAGGTCGCGGTTGGTGGCCGAGAGGATACGGACGTTGACTTTGATGGGGTCGTTGGAGCCGACGCGGACGATTTCGCCGGTTTCGATCGCGCGGAGCAGTTTGACCTGGGTGCCGAGGGGGACGTCGCCGATTTCGTCGAGGAAGAGGGTGCCGCCGTTGGCCTGTTCGAAGTAGCCTTTGCGTTCCCGCTCGGCGCCGGTGAAGGCGCCCCGGACGTGCCCGAACAGCTCGCTTTCGAGGATGGTCTCGCTGAGGGCGGCGCAGTTGAGGGGGACGAAGGGTTTGTTGCGGCGGGGGCTGTTGACGTGGAGGGCTTTGGCGACCAGCTCCTTGCCGGTTCCGCTTTCGCCGGTGATGAGGACGGTGGCGTTGGTGGGTGCGACCTGTTTGAGTTTTTCGATGACTTTGAGCATTTCGGGGGAGTTTCCGACAACGCCTTCGAAGCCGAAGCGTTCCTGGAGCTGGCGCTGGAGGAGTTGGTTGGTGCGGGCCAGACGTTGGGACTGGGAGCGTTTGTCGACGACGATGCGGAGTTCGTTGATATCGAGCGGTTTGGTGAGGTAGGTTGCGGCGCCGGCCTGCATGGCGGTGACCGCGGTTTTGATGGAGTTGTGGCCGGTGAGGATGACGACTTCGGCGTCGGGCAGTTCGCGTTTGGCTTTGGCGAGGACGTCGAGTCCGCCGACGTCGTCCATGAGGAGGTCGGTCAGGACGATGTCGTAGTTGCGTTCTTCGATGAGGCGGAGGGCCTCGCGGCCGCCGGTGGCGATTTCGCATTCGTAGCCGACGCGTTCGAGGCTCTCGGCGACCGCCTCAGCATGGGCGGCATCGTCGTCGACGACGAGAACGCGGATCGACGGTTCCATAGCGGGGGGGTGGTTGAGCGTTTCAGGAAGGGTCAGGAGAGGAGGACGCCGGTTGGGAGAGGGGCAGGCGGATGGTGAAGCGGGTGCCGCGTCCCGGCTCGCTTTCGACGTCGATGGAGCCGCCGTGGGCCTCGATGATTTTGCGGGTGGTGGGCAGGCCGAGGCCGCTGCCGCCGGGGCGGGTCGAGAAGAAGGCGTCGAAGATCCGCGGGAGGATTTCGGCGGGGATGCCGGTCCCGGTGTCGATGACGTCGATGATGGCGGCGTGGTCGTCGCGGCGGGTGCGGAGGATCAGTTCGCCGCCGTCGGGCATGGCGAGCTGAGCGTTGAGGATAAGGTTCAGAAGGGCTTGTTTGATTAGGTCCTGGTCGAGGCAGACCGGCGGCAGACCTGGCTCGTAGATGGCGCGGCTGACGATCCCCTGGGCGGTTCCCTGGCCGTCGCAGAAGTCGCGGACTTCCTCGACCAGGGCGTTGAGGTCGGCCGGAGCGGTCTGGATTTGTTGGATCCGGGCGAACCGGAGGAAGCTCTCGAGGATCGATTCGAGGCGGTGGCTTTCGCGGCGCACGCGTTCGATTTTGCGGAGGACGCGGTGGTCGCGGGGGGTCTCTGGGTGGGCGAATTCCTCAGCGAGCAGGTCGAGGTTCATCCGCATGGTGGAGAGGGGGTTGCGGATTTCGTGGGCGAGACCGCCGGCCAGTTGGGCGATTTCGGCGTAGGCGGTCCGCCACTGGCGATTGGCCAGCTCGGGATCGGGCTGGGGAGGGGGGTTGGCGGTGGGCTGTTCGACGGTTGCGGGGCGGTGCATGGGGGGAGGTCCGAGTGAGTGCGGGCGTGGGAGGTGGATGTGCCCGTGGACCGAAGCCAAGTCGCCACCGAAGGAGGATTGCCGCGGCCGAGGCCGAGGAGGTTGTGTCAGCGGGGACGCCAGCCGCCCTCGCCACTGCGGGGCCGGTCGCCGCGGGGCCGGTCGCCGCCGCGGTCGAGGCGTTCGGGACGGGGTGGGCGTTCGGACGCGGGGTGGGCGGAGGCGTAGGGATCGACCAGGCCGCGTTCGGCGTAGGCTTGTTTGCGGGAGAGTTTGACGCGGTCCTGATCGTCGATGTTGATGACTTTGACGAGCATGGTGTCGCCGATTTTGCAGATATCGGTGACGCTGGCGACGTAGCCTTCGGACAGTTCGCTGATATGGACCAGGCCGTCGCGTCCGGGGAGGAGTTCGACGAAGGCGCCGAAGTCTTTGATGGCGATGACTCGGCCTTCGAAGATCTGGCCGATTTTGACGCCGGCGGTCATGGCCTCGATACGGTCGCGGGCGGCTTCGGCGCCCTCGGCGGTGAGGCTGGCGATGGAGACGATGCCGTTGTCGTCGATGTCGATTTTGGTTTTGGTTTCTTCCTGGAGGCGGCGGATGGTTTTGCCGCCGGGGCCGATGATCAGGCCGATTTTTTCGGGGTTGATTTGGATTTGGATCAGGCGTGGGGCATTGGCGGAGATTTCGTCGCGGGGGCGTTTGATGGCGCGGAGCATGGTCCGGAGGATTTCGAGCCGGGCTTCGCGGGATTGCTGGAGGGTATCGCGGATGATCTCCTGGGTGATGCCTTTATTTTTGAGGTCGAGCTGGATGCCGGTGACGCCGCGCTGGGTGCCGGCGATTTTGAAATCCATGTCGCCGTAGTGGTCTTCGTCGCCGATGATGTCGGTCAGGAGGATGTAGCGGCCGGTGGATTCGTCCATCACCAGACCGGTGGAGATGCCGCCGACGGGGTCGGAGATGGGCACGCCGGCATCCATGAGGCTCAAGGTGGCGCCGCAGACCGAGGCCATGGAGCTGGAGCCGTTGGATTCGAGGATGTCGCTGACGACGCGGATGGTGTAGGGGAAGTCGCTGGGGGGCGGGATGACGGGTTGGACGGAGCGTTCGGCGAGCATGCCGTGGCCGATTTCGCGGCGGCCGGGTCCGCGGATGGGGCGGATTTCGCCGACTGAGAAGGGGGGCATGTTGTAATCGAGCATGAATTTCTTGGAGTATTCGTCCATGATGCCGTCGACGCGTTGTTCGTCGGCGGCGGTGCCGAGGACGGTGGTGACCAGGGCCTGGGTTTCGCCGCGTTGGAAGAGGGCGGAGCCGTGGACCTTGGGCAGGACGGCGACTTCGCAGGTGATGGGGCGGAGGTCCTTGGGTCCGCGGCCGTCGGGGCGGTAGCCGTCGAGGATCATTTCGCGGACGACGCGTTCCTTGAGGGCGTAGAAGGCGGCCTTGACGGCGAGGGGAGAGGGGCCATCCGGGGAGGGTTCGGGGCAGAGTTCGGCGAGGACGCGATCGCGGAGGGCGTCGGCCGCGGCGTTACGTTCGGCTTTCTGGACGATCTGCATGGCCTGGCGGAGGTCGGCGGCGTAGCGCTCGTGGAGGGTCTGGACGAGGGGATCGGGCTGTTCCTCGGCGGGGACAAAGGGTCCGAGGCCGGCGGCCTCGCGCAGCTCGAGCTGGAGGGCGATCAAGTCCTGGTTGAGGCGGTGGGCCTCCATGATGGCGTCGAGGATTTCGGCCTCGGGGATTTCCTGTCCGAAGCCTTCGATCATGACGACGGCGCGGGAGGTGCTGGCGACGACCAAGTCGAGGTCGCTGCGGGCCAGTTCGGCGGCGGTGGGGAAGGGGATGTAGCGGTGGTCGATGCGACCGAGGCGGATGGCGCCAATGGGGCCCATGAAGGGGACGCCCTCGGAGAGGACGAGGGTAGCCGAGGCGCCGTTGATGGAGAGGACGTCGGGGTCGTTCTGGCGGTCGGCGGCGATGGGCCCGGCTTGGATTTGAACTTCGTCGCGGAAGCTGGCGGGGAAGAGGGGGCGGATGGGGCGATCGATCAGGCGGGAGGTGAGGATTTCCTTGGTGGAGGGGCGGCCCTCGCGTTTCAGGAAGCCGCCGGGGAATTTACCGGCGGCGTAGGCCTTTTCGCGGTAATCGACGGTCAGGGGGAAGAAGTCGAGGCCCTCACGGCCGGGGGCGACGACGGTGGCGACCAGGGAGATGGTGTCGCCGAGCCGGACCAGGACCGATCCGGTCGCCTGTTTGGCGAGTTTGCCGGATTCGATGGAGATGGTACGGTCGCCGAAGCTTTTCTGGACGCTGACGTGCTTCTTGACGCTGATCGCCATGGACGGTGACCTGCCTTCTCGGCCTGGTCGGGAGGGAGGGCGGACCAGAGAGGCGCGGCGACGGCGAGGGTGAACGGCGATCGATGGGTGTGGGCCGGGAGAAAGCATCCGCGGCCGGTCTGGCTGCCGGATTCAGCCTGAGGACGAACCCGCACGCGATGGGGGCTGCACCCGGCGTGAACCGGCGATCATTTGCGCAGGTTTAACCGGCTGATCACGTCAAGGTAACTTTTGCGATTGTGCTGCCTCAGGTATTTGAGCAAGCCCGCCCGCTTGGAGACCATCATCAGCAGCCCGCGGCGGCTGGCATGGTCTTTTTTGTGCGTCTTGAAGTGATCGGTCAGTTCATTGATCCGGGCCGTGAGCAGAGCGATCTGCACCTCGGGCGACCCGGTATCGGCCTCACGACGGCCGAACGCGCTCATGATCTCCTGCTTTTGCTCTTTCGTAATCGCCATCACACGCCCCGCGGCCGCCGGCCCCGGTCGTCGATCTCTCGACCAGGCCGTATCTGTGACGATTCGGATCCTCTGGGAAGAAAGAGATCCTAGCAGCTTGGCGGGCGATCTTCAATCCCGCCCCGGGGCGAATTTGGCGAGCGGGGGCGCTGGGGGCGGGAGGGGTTAGCGTGTTACGGCGGATCCGATGGCTTCGATGCCGGCACCCCAGGTGAACCGGTGCCAGCTTTGTTCCCAGCGTTTTTGGGTACTGAGCTGACCGGCGTCGAAGGAGGGGATGGACGCCAGGATGACGGCGGTCAGGAGGGCGGCCAGGGCCAGAGGCCAGCGGCCGGGCCAGGGGCTGGGGCCATGATCGGGGCCGAGGCAGGGGGGGCTGCGGCGGGTGCGCACGAGCGCAAGCAGACTGGCCAGGCCCAGGCCGCTGAGGGCCAAGCCAAGCCGCCAGCCGGCCGGTTGGTAGCGCAGTTCCACGCGGTGGGAGCCTGGGGGTATGGCGATGGCGCGGAAGCAGATGTCGGCTGGGTGGATGGGGGTCGGAGAGCCGTCGAGGGTTGCGGACCAGCCGGGGTCGTAGGTATCGGCGATGAAGAGGTAGCCGGGGCGGTCGGCGTGGACCTCGAGGACGAGGTAGTCGGGTTGTTCGTGGGTGATCTGAGCGTGGCCCTGGGCGGGGGTGGGGTCGGTTTCGGGGAGAGGGCGGGTGGGGTCTTCGACGACGATCTGGCGGAGGGCGTTCGGTTCGATGGCCTTGAGGATCTGGGCGGCATGGAGTTCGGAGTCGGCGTAGAGGACTTGGTTGGTGAACCAAACGCGGGGCAGGGCGCCCTCGACCTTGTGGATGAAGACGGGTCCGACTTTGGTGCCGGGGCCGAGTCGGGGAAAGGCGTCGGGGGAGGGGGTGATGACGTGGGTCAGGCCTTCGATGCGGAGGCGGACTGGTCCGAGGGTTTCGGTGAATCGCAACCGGCGGGCGGGTTTGATGGGGGTGGCGATGCCGGTGGTGGCCAGTCCCCAGACGGGGGGAGTGGCCCAGGCGAGTTGTTGGCGTGGGGTTTCGAAGTCGACGGGGGTAGGAGGCGTAGCCGGGTTCTCCGGAGGCCCGGATCGACTCGCCGTAGATCCGGCCGAGGTCGGGCTGGGATTTGAGCCAGAGGGCGCTGTCGGGTGGGCGGGTCCAATAGGCGGGGTCGATGGAGGGGACGTCGGTGGCGTGGGAGCCGAGTAATTCGGCGATGAGGAGCAGGGGGAGGGCGGCGGCCAGTTGGGCGCGGCGGCGGGGGTGTTGGGTGCGGCGAGCGGCGAGGGCGATCAGGGCGGCGGCGAGGCTAATGGCGAGGGTCAGGGACGTGGCCCAGAGGAGTTCTTCGGCTAGCCAGCGGTAGCGATCGGCGTGATAGCGCAGGGGCCAGCGGTTGCGTTCGGTGAAGGCGGGGAGGTAGGCATGGACGAGGATGGGGAGGCTGAGGGCGGCGATCGAACCGAGCAGGGCGGTTGCGGGGCGGAGGGAGACGGGGCCGCAGTCGGTGCGTGCCAGGCGATCGACGCCAACAGCGGCCAGGGCGGCGGTGGCGACGGCGACCCAAAGGTGATAGCGGGCGGGCACGCGGCCGGTGCTGAGGATGGGGATGTGGGGGATGATGTCGAAAAGGATCGTGAAACGCCCCAGCATCAGGAGGAGGCCGAGGACGGCCAGAACCAGCCAGGCGCCGACCCAGCGATCGCGCCAGGCGGCGGCTCCGAGGGCGGCCAGGGCCAGGCCGATGACGCCGAGGAAGGCGTTCATCTCGAGGTAGGGGTAGAAGCCGTCCATCCAGTCGGTGTCGCGGGCGCGGGTGCCGTAGGCTTGGCGGACCAGAAGGGTGGGGAGGAGTTCGGGATGCCAGGAGCCGTAGGTGATTTCGTCCCAGGTCAAGCCGCCAGCGCGGGGGGAGCGGTCGATCAGCTCCTTGGAGGGAAGCCACTGGACGGCCGAGACCAAGATGGCGAGCAGGCCCACCAGGGCGGTGGTGGTGAGGGTGGAGAGCCGGCGTTGCCAGGTGTGTTCGAGGGCGGCGCGGTAGAGGGCGTAGACGCACAGAGCCAGGCCGGTGATGAGGGCATCCTGGAGGTGGCCGGCAAAGATCTGGCAGGCCAGGGCGATTGAACTGAGGGCGACGCCTCGGCGCCACCGACCGGACCAGGCCAGCTCGAGGCCCCAGAAGGCCAGGGGAACGCTGACCAGGGCGTTGAGCATGCTGGTGTGGACGAAGTGGGCCCAGGTGTAGCCGCTTAGGCCGAGCAGAGCGGCGCCGGTCAGAGCGCCCGCGGGTCCGACATGGCGACGGAGCCATCCATAAGTGGCGAGGCCGGTCAGCCAGACGGAGAGCACGCATTCGAGGTTGAGGGCCTGCCAGGTGGGGAGCCAGGGGTAGAACAAGTACTTGAACGGATGAAGATATCCTGCTTGGCTTTCACTGAAGAGGGGATGGCCGCAGTTGAGGCCTGGGATCCAGGTGGAGAAGCGGCCGGCTTTGAGTTCTTCGGCGAAGAAGTGGCGGTAGGGGTAGTTGATTTCGGTGATGTCGAAATAGAACAAGGCCCGGCGGAGAGTGACCACATCCCAGAAGAAGGCGAGGAGGGCGACGGTCCAGGCGCCCAGGGCCAGCGCGTCGGCGGGTCCGGGTCGGGGGGGTGCCGGTCGCCAGGTCGGTGGGTCAGCGGTCCCGGTTTGTGTCGTCATACCGTTGGGTGGCGGGCGTTGCGGTCGGATTCGAGCCAGGGGCGGAGGCGGGCAGCCGGGTGCGGCGCATTCGGGTTGAGGTCGAACGGGTTTATCGTACCTGAACGAGTCCGGATTCAGCGCAGAGGGGGTTGGCCAGGTGGCAGGGAAGATCGAGGGGGGGGCGGAGGAGAAACCGTCTGGAGGCGGCGGGGCGGGGTTCAGGGGCGTTGAGGGTGGCTTTCGTAGCGGATGATGTGGACATCCTCGATCACGACCAGGCCGCCGGTAACCATCTGTTGCAGGATGGGCAAGAGGATGGCGATGCGATCGGGCTGGTCGATGATTTCGACCTTTTCAGGGAGATCCTGGGAGAGTCCCAGGAGGTGGGGGCGGTGGATGTGCGAGGTTTTGCCGTAGCCCATGATGCCGCGGGTGACGGTGGCGCCGGCCAGTCCGAGCTTGCGGCATTGTTCGACGATGGCGACGGCGAGGTTGGAGCCGTGCCAGGTGTCGGAGCTGCCGATGTAGACGGTGACGCGTTGGCCCGCGCCTTCAATCGGCATGGGGAGTTGCTCCTGGAAGGTGGGGGGCGGGGTGGTGGAGGATGAGGACGGGGTTGACGGTGCGGATGGTGGCCAGGCCGCCGGGGAGGAGTTTGGAGCATTCGGCCAGCCAGGCGTCGATCCGTGGGGGCTGATCGACGACTTCGATGATCAGGGGCGATTCGGAGAAGGAGTATTCGCTCAGGGTGTCGTGGATGACGCGGTGGCAGCCGAATCCGAGTTCGGCGGGAAAGACCGAAGCGCCGGCGAGGCCGAGTTCGCGGGCTTTGAGGACCAGGGTCTCGAAGAGGGGCCGGTGGTCGGCCTGGTCGTTGGCGTTGAGGTAGAGGCGGACGAGGCAGGCGGAGTTGGGGGTCATGGGTTGTCCTCGGCCGGAGATGACAGGGTCGGGAGGCTGGGCGGGGTTGGGTCAGGCCGAGACAGGCTGTGGGGCCGAGCGAGGATGACGCCGAGGGTTGCGGCCAGGAAGCCGACGGCGACCGTGGAGACGATGTAGGCGAGGCTGAGGCCGCGCTCGCCGCGTTCCCAGAGGGTCAGGGATTCGAAGGCGAAGGTGGAGTAGGTGGTGTAGCCGCCGAGGAAGCCGGTGACGACGAGCAAGCGAGCGGAGGGGTGGGGGAGCCAGCGAGCCAGCCAGGTGGTCAGGAACCCGATGGCGAAGGAGCCGGTGACGTTGATGATCCAGGTTGCCCAGGGGAATTGGGGGCTGGCCCAGCGATTGATCCAGACCCCCAACCAGAACCGGGCGTTGACGCCGAAGGCGCCGCCGAGGGAGAGCACGCCGACCTGATACCAGATGTTCATGAGGGTGGCTTGGAACGAGGCGCGACAACGGCGCCGAACCGAGAGACCCGGAGGAGCCGGACAAGACGCTCCGGAAGCGACTCACGGAATTGGCCAGGGAGACCGTAGGAGTCATCAGCGCGCCGAACCGGGAAGGTTCCGCGGCGGTTTCGCGAAGGAGGGCGCACCCCATGCCCGTTTCTTTTGTGATAGCAAGGCGAAGGCGGAGGGTCAACGACGCGGAGCGGCCGACGACGGGTCGGGGGGGGAGGTCCGGAGTCAGCGGTTGGGCCAATCCAAGATGGCCAGGTCGGGCGACTCGTCGAGGATGCGGGCGCCTTCGCTGAGCGCTTTGGCGCGATTGAAGGAACCGAGCCGGTCGGGGCGAGCGATCAGGATGGGCGGGCGATCGCCGGGAAACTGGTCGCGCCACTCGGGGAAGCGGACCGGGTATTCGGGGAAGGGGACGGCCTTGAGGGTGCCGCCGCGGAGGAAGGCGAGGCGGTAGACGTCCCAGTAACCTCCGTAGATGGCGTCGACCTCGGGATGCTGGCTGAGCCACTGGAAGGCCCGATCGTTGAGGGGAACACGCACGGGGCGGACACCGTCGAGCCAGCCGAGCTGGCGGTACCAGCGTGCGGTGTCGAGGGTCATGACCAGGGCGAAGATGGCGGCGAAGCCGGTGGCGATCCAGCGTCGGCCGGATTGGCGCGTGCCGCGCTCGAGGGTGGATGCCAGGCCAAAGGCCCATGTGGGGATCCAGGTGACGAGGTAGCGATAGTTGTCGGAGTCGTAGATATGGCGGTTGAGGATGAAACCGGCGAGTGTCAGCGCGCCGGCGGTCAGCAGGGCACCCTGGGCCAGCAAGATGGGGTTGGATGCCGGATGGAGCGGGCGAATCAAGCCGATGAGCGCCAGGACGGCGGCGGTGATTCCGATCGCAAGAGCGGACCAGGGGATCGGCCCGTTGTCGATCCGGTCGCGGCGTTGGGGTCGGCCGCCGAAGAGTTCGGGGGTGGGGTCGGAGGCCAGGCCGCGGAATCGTCCGGCCCGATCCCAGACCAGCCGCTGGCCGGAGAACAGTCGGGGCACGCACTGAGTGGCCAGGATTTGGGCGTGGTCCCAGGCCAGGCGTTGGGCCGACGACCAGTCGAACCGGCGTCTGGCGGGGTCGACGAGGATGGTTTCGAACTGGGATCCGTAGGCGTCGTAGGGGTCGAGACGCTGGCCGAGGGGTGCGGGGAGGTGGCCGAGCAGAACGCCGAGGCCGAAGATCACGGTCTCGACCAGGCGGCGTTGCCAGGCGGTCGGGTCGGGGATGCGGAGCAGCAGGGCCGGGATGATGCCGAGCAGGCTGAAGAGGAAGAGGCGATCGACCCAGAGGCCGAGGCCGCAGAAGATTCCTAAGGCAGCGGCCCGACCGGCGCCGCCGCGGGCGAGCAGTCGAGCTAGAAGGGCGAAGGCGGCGGCATGCCAGGCGGCGATCAGAAGATGGCCGCCGGTGATTCGCCCGGAGAGCCAGACCAGACCGGTCGAGGCGAAGCAGAGCGGAATCAGGGTCCAGAGAGCGACGGCCGTGCCGGCGATTTCCCGGGCCATCCAGAATGTGGCCAGGACGAGCAGGACGTAGGCCAGGACACCACCGGAGACGAGCGTTTCTGGGGTGGCGCCGAAGAGGGCGGCCTGGAGGAACGAGAGTCCGAGAGCCGCCGAGCCGATGTGGGGCGTGCCCGGATAATGCCAGCGCCAGCGGCCGTGCAGGGCGTCGATGAGGGTCAGGCCGTCGACGGCCAGGTCGCTATCGAGATGGACCGGCGCGTTGAGGACAAGCGGGATGCGGACAAGCACGATCCAGGCTAGAGCGAGGCCCAGGAGGGCTCCGACGCGCCAGGCGGGAGGGTCGTCAGCCGTCATCTGAGCCTCGGTTCGGTGCGTTTTCGAGGGTTGAGAGGGGTTGCAGTGCGCGGCCTGCGCGGGTGACTCAGTTGGCTGGAAACGTCCAGGCTGGAACGGCTGGACGTGATCCGTTTGGCCGGGAGGCGTGTGACGGGACGGGGGAAGGTTGAGGAGGGGCCGAGAACGCGAATCAAGAGAACTGGAAGAGACCCTCGCGCGCGAAGTCGGCGATCGGCTTGCGTCCGGAGGGAACTTCGAGCGCTGCCAGCTCCGGGGGCAGGGAGGAGGGATCTCCGGGATGGCCGATGGCGATCATGGCCTCGACTTCGTAGGCATCGGGGATTTTCAAGGCGAGGCGTGCCCGAGCGCGGTCGAACCCGGCCATGGGGTGGGAGACCAGGCCCATGGTGGTCGCCTGCAAGAGCAGGTTTTGGGTCGCCAGGCCAGCATCGAAGGTGTGAACGGGGTTGGGTTTTCCGTTGCGGGAAAAAACCTTGTGCGAGAGGACGACGACGAGGACGCCGGCCTGACGGCACCAGACCTGGTTGGCTTCCATGAGGAGGTCGAAGAAGGTCGGCCAGTGGGGTCCGTCGCGGTGGGCGTAGAGGAACCGCCATTCTTGTTCGTTGTAGGTCGAGGGAGCCCAGCGAGCAGCCTCGAACAGGCGGGCGAGGTCGCTGGCCGATACCGGCTGGCCGTTCATGGCCCGAGAGGACCAGCGTTGGAGGAACAGCGGCTGGATCGGGTGGTCGGCCTGTCGGACGGAGAGCGGGTCGGGGGACAAGGGCATGACTCGGATCCTGGCTCGTTGGAAGGCGATGCGGCGAACTGGCTGCGTGGATTGGGGAGCGGTTGACCCGAGACGGGCGGAAGGAGGGCGGGAACTAGCGTGGAGATCAAGTTAGCTGGGTTACGGCGCTCGAGGCAAGGGATCGAGCCAGCCGGGAGCGAGTCGAGCGGGGAGCCGGCTGGGTGGGTGAAGTGAAGGGCTCGGCTGAGCCGCTGGCTGGAGGAGCTGCCGAAACGGGAGGGGGACGCCTGGCCGGTGGCACCACGGCGGGGGAAATGGCGAGGGCAATGACTCTTGTATAATCATTAACATATACAATGACTATTTGATGATCACACTTCGGGGTTGTCTGGAGGGAGGGATGGGAGTTGGGTGGTTTGATGGGGGGAGTCAGGGCGAGGCTGCGGATGATTCGGCGGTGAGGGGGGCGGCGTCGTCGCCGCCGTCGATGGGGGAGGTGTCGCGGTAGAGGGGGAGGTAGCGGTAGTAGACTTCGAGGGTGAGTAAGGAGAGGGACGTGGTGTAGAGGCGGCCAGCGGATTTGCCCCAGGCGTCGGGGCTGGGGGAGATGGGGTCCCAACTGCCGGCGTCGCATCCCTTGCCGCGGACCTGGAGATTGATGAGGGTTTCGCGGATTTGTTCGTTCCAGGTTTTCCAGTTTTTGTCGCGCATGTTGTGGAGGAGCATGGTGGCGTAATACCAGTAGTAGATGTTGCGGTCGTTGTCTTGCTGGAGGTGTTGGAAGACGGCGGCGGAGCCTTGGAGGAGGGCGGGGGTCTCGCGGGGCCAGCCGAGGATCTGGCGGCAGACGAGACCTTCGGCGGTCATGGTGGGGGTCGGGGGGCGACCGGGCTGGTAGGCGTAGGAGGCGCCGATTTTGTCGGCGGCGGCGTTGTCGAGGTAGCGAGAGGCGTTGCGGATGAGACGTTTGGAGATGGGGATGCCGGCGATGTCGGCGGATCGGAGAGCGAAGAGAACCCAGCCGTGGACGGAGGTATCGCCTTCGGTCATGGGCTGGTAGCGCCAGCCGCCGAGGACGTGCTGGCTGCGGGCGATAAAGGCGACGGCGCGTTGGGCGGGGGCGCGGAGGCGTTTGTCCTGGGTGAGGGCGTAGGCTTCGCAGACGGCCATGGTGGCGATGGCGTGGCTGTAGAGGTAGGCGTGGTTGCCGCCGTCGTGGAGGTAGAAGGCGCCGTCGGGTTGTTGGGCGTTGAGCAGCCAGGCCAGTCCGCGGGCGATGGATTGCTGGTAGCGGCCGGGTTGGGTGTGGGTATGACCGGCGCCCAGCAGGGGCAGGAGGGCCAGACCGGTGGCCGCGGTGTCGGACTGCATGGCGGGGCGTTGCGGGCAGGAGGGCTGAGAGCAGGCGTTGGACGTATCGAGGCTCCAGCCGCCGTCGGCGCGTTGGTGGCGGGCGATCCAGTCGAGGCCGCGTTCGACGGCGGCCTCGGATTCGACGGTGCCGCCCTCGCGGCGGACGAGGCGGGCGCGTTCGACCCGGCTGCGGCCGAGCATGGGAGAAGTTAGGGAGCCGGATGCGGGGCGGGCGAAGCGGCCGGGGTTGAGGCTTGCGGCGAGTTCGCCGGGTGCGACGCTGGGGGTGAGGTCGAGGTTGGGGCCGAGCTGGACTTCGGGCGGGAGTTCGGCGACGGCCAGGATGGTCTCGTCGATACGGGACAGGTCGGGGGGGAGGGAGGGAGGATCGAGGGAGTCGAGGGTCGTGAAGGAGTCGCCGGGGCGATCGCCGGGGTGGAGGGAAGTGACGTCGTCGCGGAGCTGGCCGATCGGTTCGAGGACGACGCCGGTAGGCGGGTCGGGCTGCGCGAAGCGGATGACGACGGCCAGCAGGAACAGGGCCAGCGCGTGGGCCAGCAGACTGGTGGCCCAGGGCAGGCTGCGGCGAGTGGATTCGGGCAGACGGCGTTCGAACCGACGCCAGGACCAGCGCAGGCGGGTGCGAAGCGAGGCCCAGGCGGATCGTCGAGACGGGCGCAGCATGGGCTGGAATCTCCCCTGAGTAGATCTTATTGCCGAGGGGAGTGGGGGGCGATGGTCAATCGTTGGCGTAAAGGCGCGGTGGGGGGGGGTTATTGGGGTGGGGCGTGGCGAGGCGAAGGGGTGGAAGGGTCAGGGTTGGCCGGGAATCAGGGAAGCGGCGTGGAGGCGCTGGATGGGTGCCCAGGCGAGGGATTCGAGGGCGGGCTGGACTTGGTCGGCGTCGGCGACGAGGGCGTAGACGAACGACTCGGGGTGGACGTGGCGTCGGGAGGCTTCGAGCAGGGAGGGGATGTCGAGGGCGTGGAGGCGGTCGGGGAGACGGGCGTGCTCGTCGAGGGGGAGGTCGTGGAGGAAGAGAGTCGCGTAGCGGGCGACGAGGGCGGCGGGGGTTTCGAAGTGGCGCGCCTGGCCCTCGATGAGGGATCGGCGGGCGTCGTCGATTTCGGAGGGTGTGGGGGGGTGTTCGGCGAGGAGATTGGAGGTCTCGGCGTGGATGGCGGAGAGAGCTTCGTGGAGGCGGTCGGCCTGGAGGGAGGCGGCGATCGAGAAGGGACCGGGGCCGCGGCGGGTGTCGAAGTGGCTGCGGATGCCGTAGGTGAGGCCTTTTTCCTCGCGGAGGCGTGCGTTGAGCCGGGAGGAGAACTGGCCGCCGAGGATCTGGTTCCAGAAGAGGAGCGCGTCGTGGTCGGGGTGGCTGCGGTGGATGCCGACGTGGCCGATGCGTGCGACGGCCTGGGCAGCTCCAGGGCGATCGATCAGGAGCACGCGGAGCTGGTGGAGGGGTGGGGGCGAGCCGGGGGTGGCCGGGGGGGGCGGCGGGACCGGAGACCAGGTGGAGAGAAGGGCGTCGAGGCGACGGGCCAGGAGGTCGGGGTCGACGTCGCCGGCGAATATCCAGGCGGTGGCGGTTGGGAGGGCGTGGCGGGCGTGGAAGGCGCGGAGGTCGTCGATCTGGATCTGGGAGACGGTTGAGACGGAGCCATCGGCGGGGTGGTGGTAGGGGTGGTCGTGCGGATAGAGAGCCTGGAGCAGGGCGCGGTGGGCCAGAGCTTCGGCGCGATCGCGTTCGGCGCGGAGGGCAGCGAGGGTTTGGGAGTGGATGCGGGCGAATTCGGACTCGGGGAATGAGGGGTTGAGGAGGACGTCGACAGCGAGTTCGAGGCTGGCGTCGAGGTGGGCCGAGAGGCACTGGAGCTGGACGTAGGAACCGTCCCAGCCGGCGGCGGTTGAGAGGGAGGTTCCGAGGCGTTCGGTCTCGAGGGCGATTTGGTGGGCGGAGCGGCTCGCGGTGCCTTCGTCGAGCAGGGCGGCGGTGAGGCTGGCGCATCCGGCCAGGCGAGGGCCGTCGGCCGAGGCGCCGGCGCGGATGACGGCGGAACCGACGAGGAAGGGGAGGTCGCGGCGGGGGATGACCCAGAGGACGGCCCCCGAGGCAAGCGGCCGGACCTCGGGCAGTGGGGCGCGGAAGGGACGAGCGGGGGCCGGCGTGGGGCGAATCGAGCGGTCGAGCGGAGGGAAGCTGGTGGTCGGGCGGGCGCGGACGGTCAGGGTGACGGCGGGGTGGTCGGCGAGGTAGCGAGCGACGGCCGAACGGATCTGGTCTTCGGAGGTGGTCAGGTAGCGGATGGATTCGGCATGAAGGCGGGCGGGGTCGCCGAGGTAGATGTTGTAGGCGTTGAGGCGATCGGCTACGCCGCCGAAGCCACCGATGTTGTCGAGGGCGTAGAGGAAGGTGGCCAGGCGTGCGTTGCGGACGCGATCGAGTTCCTCGAGGTTGGGGCCGTGGGCGGCCAGGTCGGCGAGTTCGTCGGAGACGATCGCGCGGGCGTGGGCGGGGTCGCGACCGGGTCGAAGGGTCACGACGACGCCGAAAGATCCGGCCAATTCGCGACTGGCGTGGTAGGCGGACAGGTCCTGGGCGAGTTGGAGTTCGACGACGAGGCGGCGGTAGAGGCGGCTAGCGCGGCCGCGTGCGAGCAGGTCGGCGGCGAGGGTGAGAGGTGGGTCGTCGGGGGCGAAGTGGGGGACGGTGTGCCAGACCAGGTAGATGCGTTCCAGTTCGACGCGATCGTAGAGGAGGAGGTGACGGGGCTCGCGGGGCGGGGCAACCGGGGTCCAGGGCCGAGTGGCGGGAGCGCCACCGGGGATTGGGGCGAAGTAGCGTTCGGCGAGGCGTAAGGCGTGGTCGGGGTCGAGGTCGCCGACCAGGGCGAGGCTGGCGTTGGCCGGGACGTAGAAGCGTTGGAAGAAGGATTCGACGTCGTCGCGGGTGGCGGCCTCGATGTCTTCCATGACGCCGATGGTGAGCCAGCTATAGGGGTGGTCAGGAGGGTAGAGGGCTTCGGCTAGGAGGCGGCCGGCCTGGCCGTAAGGGCGATTGGCGTAGTTTTGGCGGTATTCGTTTTTGACGACGTCTTTCTGGATACGGAGCTTGGATTCGGTCAGGGCGGGGAGGAGGTTGGCCATCCGGTCCGACTCCATGGCGAGGACCAGCTCGAGGTGGGCCGATGGCAGGTCGACGTAGTAGTTGGTGCGGTCGGCGGAGGTGGAGCCGTTGACGTCGGCGCCGAGGCGCTGAAGGGGTTTGAAGAAGTCGCCCGGGAAGTGTTCGGAACCTTCGAACATGAGGTGTTCGAAGAGGTGGGCGAAGCCGCGTTGGCGGCGATGCTCGTCCTTGGAGCCGACGTGGTACCAGAGGTTGACGGCGGTCAGAGGGAGGGTGGCTTGGCGTCGGACGATGACGTCGAGTCCGTTGGGGAGAGTTTGCTTTTCAAAGGAGATGGGGGGCAGAACCGATTCGGGATGGGGCAGGCCGTGGCTCATGATGGTCAAGGAGGGGCGGCGCGGACGTCACAACCGAAGAAGGCGGCGTAAGGAGAGATGGAGGAGCGGGTTGGGCGGGGCGGACGTCGCCTGGATGCAGCGGTGGATGGAGACTGGTTTGACAGGGTTGGCATGGTGACAAATAATGAAAAACATGTCAAACGCCCCGGCGAGGAGGAGCTGCCCGCGGGTGTTCTGGGGCGGCCAGGCCGGTTGGCGGTTGCGCCGCCGTCGATTCGCGTTGAACCGGGTGTGCGACGGGCTGTTATCGTGAACTGGGATGATCCGATTGTCGCGGCTTCGGCAACCGACACGGGGATGCGGCGGACGAACAACCAGGACAGTGTGGCGGTGGTTCGGGCGCCGAATGCTGAGTCGTTCAAGGCCCGGGGTCATTTGTTCATGGTGGCCGATGGGATGGGCGCCCATGCGGTGGGGGAGTTGGCGAGCAAGCTGGCCTGCGACTACATCCCGCACAATTACAACAAGATGAGGAACACGCCGCCGGCCGAGGCGTTGACGCGGGCGTATCAGGATGTGGGGGCGCAGATCTACAACAAGGCGGCGGCGAATCCCGATTTTCATCGGATGGGGACGACGTGTTCGACGCTGGTGTTGTTGCCGGCCGGGGCGTTGATTGCCCATGTGGGCGACTCGCGGGTGTATCGGGTGCGGGGGGGGCGGATTGACCAGTTGTCGTTTGACCACAGTCTGGTCTGGGAGCTGGTGCGTAAGGGTCATATGGCGCCGGAGCAGGCGCAGCGGGCGTATCCGCGGAACGTGATAACGCGGAGTCTGGGACCGGAGCCGACCGTGGAGGTTGACATTGAGGGTCCGCTGGCGATCGAGCGAGGCGATGTGTTTGTGATTTGCTCGGATGGTCTTTCGGGAATGGTGACCGATCGGGAGATTGGGGCGATTGTGGGGAATTTCCATCCGGAGAAGGCGGTTAAGTATTTGATCCCGTTGGCGAATCTGCGGGGTGGGACGGACAACATCTCGGTGGTGGTGGTGCGGATTGGGCCGTGGGTCGAGCCGGGTCAGGAGCAAGCGCAGGAGCCGGTGGGGCGTAAGGGTCGGGGGTCGTTTTTGGCTGGGTGGCTGGGATCGTTGCGGAACCGGAACGGGGCGGTTGCTGAGCCGCGGGAGCCTTATCAGACGGAGGAGTGTCCGTTGGATGGGGCGTTGGTCCAGGGGATCGGGGCCTTGGTGCGGTCTGCACAAGCGATGGCGGTTGAGCAGACCTGGCCGGTGGACTGGCCGGAATTGACGCGATGGCGGAAGCTGGCCGAGGAGCGAGCGAAGGGCGAGGACTGGCGGGGTGCGTTGGAGTGTCTGGGAGAAGCGGCGACGCTCCTGGGACTGGCCGGTCGGGTGCACCGTAAGGAGATGTTGAGCCAGGAGTGGTCGTGAGCGGTTTGAGTGAGGATCAGGGTTGGCGGGAGGAGACGGTCTGCGCACGGGCGCCGGGACCGGTGGAGTCAGCGACGAAGCCGCTGGTTCCGGCGTTGGAGCCGAGCGTGGTGTATCGGATTGCGTCGTTGGACCAGGTGGATCGGCTGTATGAAGGCGGGTTGGGGGGGTTTGTGTATGGCCGGGATGGGCATCCGAACGGGGCCCAGTTGGCGGTGAAGGTGGCGGCGCTGGAGGGGGGCGAGTCGGCGTGGGCGGGGTCGTCGGGGATGGCCGTCGAGGCGGCCGCGCTGTTGACGCTAGTGCGGTCGGGGGACCGGGTGGCGCTGGCCGAAGGGGTCTATGGGAAGACGGGCCGGCTGGTGGAACATTTGGGGCGGTTTGGGGTCGAGGTGGATCGGTTTGATGCGACCGACGCGGGGACGCTCCGCGCGGTGGTGGGGGAGCGGACGCGAGTGGTGTTTGCCGAGACGCTGTCGAATCCGCTGGTACGGCTGGCGGATGTGGGGGGGTTGGCGGAGGTGGCGGGCGGAGTTGGGGCGGCGTTGATCGTCGATCAGACCTTTGCGCCGTTGTTGTGCCGGCCGCTGGAGTTGGGGGCGGCGCTGGTGACGCATTCGGCGACCAAGTTTCTGGGAGGGCACAGCGACTTGACCCTGGGGGTGATCGCGGGGGATTCGGAGGCGATTGGGTCGATCGCGGCGACTGGGTCGACGTATGGCATGGCGGCCAATCCGTATGAATGCTGGTTGTGCCTGCGCGGGCTGGCGACGTTGGCGGTGCGGGTTGAGCGGAGTTGTGCGACGGCGTTGGAGTTGGCGGCTCGGTTGGAGGGGCATCGGGCGGTTGGTCGGGTGCATTATCCGGGGCTGCCGAGTCATCCGGATCATCGCCGGGCAGAGCGGGTGCTGGGCGGGCGGTTTGGGGCGATGGTGACGATCGACGTGGGAGGGCGTGAGTCGGCGGATCGGTTGATCCGGGGTTTGGCTGGGGCGATCCCGTTTGCGCCGAGTTTGGGCGATACGGCGACGACGCTGAGTCATCCGGCGACGACGAGCCACCGCAACCAGAGTGCCGAGCAATGGGCGCGGCAGGGGATCACGGCGGGGCTGGTGCGGATTTCGGTGGGTCTGGAGGACGTCGAGGATTTGTGGGACGAACTGCGTGGGGCGTTGGACCGGTTGTGAAGGGGGCGGCGGAGTTAAGAGGACGATTGAGGGTGAGCGGACTGGGGACTGGGGACTGCGGAGCGGATCGAGGCCGGAGGCGTGGAGACGGAGAGGAGTGGGTCGGCGCGGGGGCGGTCAAGCGGAAGGTTGATCGGTTGGGTGTGCTGGCTCGGCGATGAAGCCGCGGTCGAGTGCGGAGTCGATGTCGGCTGGAGTGGGAAAACCGAAGCGGTCGAGGTCGAGCACGAGGGCGGCGGCGGCCGTGGCGGCCTGGGCGGCGGAGCGGAGTGGGCCGGGTCGGAGCGGCTGGCCGCGGCGCCAGCCGGAGAGCCAGAGGCGAGCAATTAGGGTGGAGGCGAAGGCCTCGCCGGCGCGATTGGTGTCGCGGGGGGGGTGGGTGCGGGGAAAGGCGGGGATTTCGAGCTGCTGGTCGCCGAGGAGCAGACGGGCGCCGCGTGGCCCGAGAGTGACGGCGATCAGCGGGATGAGGGCGCGGAGTCGGGCTTGGGTGTCGGGCGGGATGGCGGTCCACTCGGCGTGGTTGCACGAGAGCAGGTCGAGGTGGGGTGCAAGGTCGGAGAGGGGCGGAACGAGGTCGCGGAGAGTGCGGATCGACGGGGCGAGGAGGCGGAGGGTGCGGGGAGCGGCTCGGGTCAGCAGCGACAGAGATTGCGCCGTGGAGAGGCCGGCGACAACAAGCAGGTCGAGCTGGGGATCGAGATCGACCTGGGCGAGGGTGGCTGGGGAGAGGGCGGCGTGGCAGCCGCGGAAGCCGACGGCGAGTTTGTCGCCGTGGGGACCTGAGGTGACCAGGAGGGTCCAGTCCGCGGCGCGGTCGGGGATGCGAGCGGGGTTGTGAGAGATTTGATAGGACTGGAGGAGGGTGGAGATCGAGTCGGAGATGGGGTCGTGCTGAGGCCCGAGCGCGGACGTCAAGGTTCCGCGGAGCGCTGCCGCGAAGCCGGCGCCCATGCCGCCGAGGTCGTCGAGCCAGGCGGTGGCTCGAACGAGTCGGGCCGATGGGGTGGAGGGCAAGAAGCCAGGTGGAGTGGCAATGGGGAAAGTGCCGGTGGGGCCGGGCCAGAGGGCTGGGGTCTGGATCGTCAGTGGGGGGCCGTGGGCGGGGATTAGAGTCAGGCGGCCGGGGGTTGGTTGAGGGGCGTGGCTGGCGAGGGCCTCGGCGCTGCCGTCGATGGGAGGCTCGCCGGTGGGGCGGAGGGGTGAATCGACCCGGAGGACGCGGTCGAGATAGGCGGGGCCAAAGACGCGGGTGATGGGGCAGGTCATGGTCTGGAGTACCGTGGAGGAGGCAATCTGGGCTAATATAGGTCTTTTTGGCCTCGCGATGGTGAATGGCTGGGACGAGGAGGCTGAGGCGTGGATGGGGGGATGATGGTGGAATCGATCGAGGTGGCCGTGGACAACGCGCCGGTGCGGAGGATGAACCACAAGGGACTGACGATCGAGGGGTATTCACGGGCGGCGGTGCAGACGTACTGGCGGGTGCCGGAGTTGAAACTGGGATTTGATTTGGGTTTGCAGCCGTGGTCGTTCATGAGTACGCCGACGTGGTTTGTCTCGCATACGCACTTGGATCATGTCGCGGCGCTGCCGGTGCTGGTGGCACGTCGGCGGCTGATGAAGATGGAGCCGCCGACGATCTATCTACCGGCCGAGGCCGTGGAGGGGGTGGAGCGGCTGCTGCGGGCGGTGGAGCGGCTCGATCGAGGGCGGCTGCCGGTCAAGTTGGTGGGACTGAAGCCGGGGCAGGAGGTGGAGCTATCGCGGGAGCTGGTGGTGACGACCGGCGCGACACGGCACACGATTCCATCGTTGGGATACGTGGTGTGGGAGCGGCGGCGTAAGTTGAAGCCGGAATATCAGGCGTTGACGGGTGAGCAGATCCGGGACTTGCGGCTGGGGGGAGTGGAGGTCGCGGCGGAGATTCGGATTCCGAAGGTGGCCTATCTGGGCGACACGGCGCCGGAGGGCCTGGACGCGATGGGGGACGCCTACCGGGCCGAGATCTTGATTCTGGAGATGACCTTTGTGGCGAAGACCGAGCGGCCGGATGTGATTCATAAGTATGGACATATGCATCTTGATGATATTGCTGCGCGGGCGGGGCGGTTTGAGAACGAGTGGATCATCGCGTCGCATTTCAGCACGCGGCTGCCGAGTGAGGCGATTCAGAGGATTGTCGAGCGGCGGCTGCCGGAGCGGCTCAGGGGTCGGGTGAAAGTCTGGCTCTAAGCTCTCGGCTCTGGCGGCGGGGGGATAAGTGGGCTCGACAGACCGGGCTTGATTGGGTAGTCAGGTGCCGCCCCCGGGCGATCCTCAGGGGCGTTCGCAAGCGCTGCGCGCGGGGTTCGGGAGTGGGGTGGGACGGCAGGGGGATCAGAGGTCGTAGACTCCGAGGCCAGAGCGTGTTGGGCGTGGCTTGGGGGCTAGTGGTTCTGGTTCTGGGTGATTGGGTGGAGGGCGAGGAGCTGCCGGGGCAGGCGCTGCGGCTGCTAACGGCCACGTCCAACCGGTTGGCCAGTCCGTTTGGGGTGGCCGCGCAGTTCGATGCCGCGGTGGTTCGGGCGCAGCTGGGGACGATCGAACTGGGTGGGGAGGGTTCGGTCCCGATGGTGGTCGGGGAAGGCCAGGACTCGTTGCTGGGCATGGTCGAGGATCCACCGATTGAGTATGGAGGTCCGGACCCGGCTTTGGTTCGGGATATCGAGGCGCGGGACGGGCCGAGGATTCCGGAGCCGATGATCTTCGACCTGGTGCGGGGGCTGGGCGCACGGCGTGGCGAGTTCGAGGTGAACGTTCTGAGTATCGCGCCGTTCCAGTCGGGTAAGCCGAAGTATGAGTGGGCTCCTGAAGTGGAGTGGGTGCCCTGGGATGGGTTTGGGGTGGAGTTTGAGGTGCCGATTTTCAACACGTCGATCGCCGCGCTGAAGGCCGCAGCGCAATACACCTTCGGGACGGCGCTGGACGACGCGTTCATTCATGGAACTCAGGGGATTCTGTACTACGACCTGCGCACGGGAGACTGGATTCCGACGGGTCTTTACCTGGCCGGGCTGAGGCTGGACGAGACCTGGAGTCTGTTTTCGATGTGGGGCATGAGCGTGGGGCCGCAGATTTTCCCGTTTTCGGATGAGCCGCCCCGGCGTGGGACGGATCTCATTGTCAACCTGAGCCTGTTTGCGAATGTGACGGAACGGCTGGTACTAGGGGTGGAGACCAACTTTTCACGGCAGTTGCGGGGGCCGAGCGAGTTTCTGCTGATGCCGCAGGCTCATCTGGAGGTGTCGAAGCGGTTGAAGGCCCAATTTGGGGTTGGGCTGCGGGACGACGCGGAGGGGTCGTTTCCCGAGATTGGGTTTCGGTTGATATGGGAGCGTTGAGGCGGATCGTCGCCGCGATCGGGGTTCCAAGCGCGTTGTAGAGGGGCCGTTGGGGAGAGCCGGGGACGGCCGGCGCTGAGGGTGCGATCGATGTGGACGCATCGGGCGGCGGTGGGCGGGAATGGGCAGATCGCGGAGGCGAATGACGTCGGCCCGGTGACCGTGGTGGGCTAATGGGTCAGCGGCGCTGGCGAAAAGGCGGAGCATGGGGTCGCGGCCGTCGGGATCAAGGCGGGCAAGCCGGGGTTGGCGCGAGGGTCGGCGGAGCTGGTCGCGGCTGGTCTGGCGGAAGCGGCGCGCCGGGTGGGCCGAGGCGTGAGGGTCAGAGCGGCGAACTTGCGAGATCCGCGTTGTGACGGTTACAGTTGTCCGAGATTGAGACGGGGTTGGGGGCTGAAGCGGGGGAACATCACGGGGGGGGAGAGTTGCTCGTCGATGATGGCGATGGCGCGCTCACGACGCGAGGTGCTGGGTGCGGGCCTTGGACTGCTTGGGGTTCCGGGGCTGGGGATTTTGGCGGGTTGTTCGATCGAGGCTGAGGCGAAGGCCCCGGCGGATGCGCCGGAGCGAGTCTGGGGTGTGCATGGGGTGAAGCCGGGGCGGCTGCATCGGCCGCGGGCGGTGGCGTTGGATGGGTTGGATCGGCTGTACATTGCCGATCTGACGGATCGGATACAGGTGTTTGATCGCGATGGGGCGTATTTGTGGGGTTGGCGGACGCCGGGGCTGAATGTGGATGGTCCGAGCGGGGTGACGGTGGATCGTTGGGGTCGGGTGTTGGTGGCGGATACGCATTTTTACCGGGTCTTGATTTACGACCAGCGGGGGGAGTTGCTCGGCCAGATCGGAGATGGGGTTCAGGGGACTGGGGCGGGGCGGTTTGGGTATGCAACGGATGTGGTGTTGGATGAGGATGGATGTTTTTATGTTGCTGAGTATGGGGAGAATGACCGGATTCAGGTGTTTGATCCGGAGGGGCGGTTTTTGCGGCAGTGGGGGGGGCATGGGTTTGAGCCGGGGCGGTTTTTGCGGCCGCGGGCGCTGGGGTTTGACCGGGCGGGGCTGCTCTATGTGGCCGATGCGGGAAATCACCGGATTCAGGTTTTTGACCGGGAGGGTCGGTTGGTGAGGATGTGGGGGAGTCGAGGGGTGCGTGGGGGGCAGTTGGCGTATCCGTTTGACCTGGCGTTTTTACCGGATGGGACGCTGGTGGTATGCGAGTATGGCAACAGTCGGGTCCAGCGGTTTGATGAGGAGGGCCGGGGGCTGGGGGTCTGGGGCGGTCCTGGGAGGGAGTGGGGGCGGCTAGACAATCCCTGTGGGGTGGGGGTGGACTCGACGGGGGCGGTGCATGTGATTGATTCGGGGAATCATCGGGTGCAGCGGTTTCGGTTTGGTGGGACGGGTTGAGCGAGGGGTGGATGGGAGAGCTGTTGTCAAGGCTTCCGATCACGTTTGGGCGGCCGTGGTGGCTGGTGGGCCTGGTGCTGCTGGTGCCGGTGGTTTGGGTGGGGTTGCGGGGGCTCAGCGGGCTGGGAGCGGTTCGGCGAGCGGGGACGGTCGGGTTGCGGGCGGTGGTGGTGGTGCTGTTGGTTCTGGCGTTGGCCGATGCGCGGGGGGTGCGGCGGAATGAGGCGTTGACGGTGATGTTTTTGTTGGATGTGTCGGAGAGTGTGCCGGGGGAGTGGCAGTCGGCGTCGCTGGATTTTGTGAATCGAGCGGTGGAGCGGTATCGGCGTAAGGTGCCTGGGGATTGGGCAGGGGTGATTGCGTTTGGTTGGGAACCGCGGGTGGAGGTGCCGCCGATGCCGGATCCGCCGCCGCTGGCGCGGATCGAGAACCGGATCGAGGGGGACGCGACCGACCTGGCGGCGGCGTTGAAGCTGGCGCTGGCGACGTTCCCGGAGGAGACGGCACGGCGGATCGTGGTTGTCTCGGACGGGAATGAGAACCGGGGACGGGCGTTGGAGCAGGCGCTGGTGGCGGCGGGATTGAAGGTTCAGATCGACGTGGTGCCGATCGAGTATCGGTATGACGATGAGGTGCTGGTCGAGAAGGTGGCGGTCCCGCCGGACGCGAAGCAGGGGGACACGGTCGAGGTGAGCGTGGTGCTGCGGGCGGCAGCGCCGACGCGAGGGACGTTGCAGGTCTATCAACGGGTGGGTGGGCGGACGGTGCCGGTGCAGTCGGAGCCGGTGCCGGTGGGGCTAGAGCGGGGGGTGAATGTGCGGACGCTTCGGCAGCGCATCGATGAAGCGAATTTTTATACGTTTACAGCGGAATTTGTTCCGGAAGCGGGGTCCGGGGATCAGCGGCGGTTGAACAATGCGGCGGATGGATTTGTATATGCGCGGGGGTCGGCGCACGTCTTGCTGATCGAGGGGAGCCGCGGGGAGCATGAGGAGCTGGTTCAGGCGTTGCGTTCGAAGCAGATGCAGGTGACCACGCTGACAGCGCCGACGGTGACGTCGACGGGGATTGAGTCGGGGGATCCGTTGCCGAGCGAACTGGCCGAGCTTCAGCCGTACGATGCGGTGATTCTGGCCAATGTGCCGCGGGATTCGTTCACCGACGCCCAGATTCAGATGCTGGAGACGAACTGCCATGATCTGGGCGCGGGGTTGATCATGATTGGCGGTCCGAATTCGTTCGGGGCTGGGAAGTGGGTGCGGACGCCGGTGGAGCAAGCGCTGCCGGTGGAGATGGAGATCAAAGACCAGAAGATTGTGGGCAAGAGCGCGGTGGTGATGGTGATGCATGCCAGCGAGATTCCGGAAGGGAACTACTGGCAGAAGGTGGTGTGCCAGCAGGCGTTGAAGACGTTGTCGCCGTATGACATGGCCGGCGTGTTGTACTGGCAGGGTCAGGAGGCATGGTTGTTTACGCTGCAGAATATCGGCGAGCGGATGGCGTCGATGTTGCGGGCGATTGACCGGATGATTCCGGGGGACATGCCGGATGCGGACCCGAGCTTGCAGATGGGATTGGGGGCGTTGAGGCGGTCGGACGCGATGACCAAGCATTTCATCGTGATCAGCGACGGCGATCCGACGCCGCCGACGCCGCAGACGATCGCGCAGCTCCGGTCAAACAAGATCACGGTGACGAGCGTGCTGGTGGCGGCGCACGGCGGCGACGTCATGGGCGCGTCGTGGATGCAAAATCTGGCGCAGCAGACCGGGGGGCGGTTTTACAACGTGCAGAATCCGAAGGCGTTGCCGCGGATCTATCAGAAGGAGGCGCGGTTGATTTCTCGGCCGCTGATTTACGAGCGTGAAGCGCCGTGGCGACTGACGGTCAACACGCCGGATGCCGACAGCGAGCTGATCAGCGGGTTGTCGGCGGAGTCGCTGCCGGCGGTCAGCGGGATCGTGCTGACGAGCCGTAAGGAGAATCCGCTGGTGAAGACGCCGCTGGCGTCGCCGCAGCCGGGCGGGCAGTTCAACCCGGTGCTGGCGCACTGGACGTACGGGCTGGGGCGGGCGGTGGCGTTCACGTCAGACGCGGGGCGGAAATGGGCGACGGCGTGGCCGACGTGGGAGGGGTACACGGCGTTTTGGTGGCAGGTGGTGCGGTGGGCGTTGCGTCCGCTCGACGACCGGGAATTGACGCTGTCGTTGCGGCGGGAGAACGGGACGATCAAGGTGGTGGTCGACGCGCTCGACCAGGAGGACCAATTTGTCAATTACCTGCAATTTCAGGGCGTGGTCGTGCGGCCGGAGCTCGACGGGGAGGGTCGGCCGAGGAAGCAGGTCATTCCGATCGTGCAGACGGCGCCCGGGCGGTATGAAGGGGTGATCGAGGGGGTAGAGGCCCGGGGGAACTACTTTGTCTCGTTGGGGTATGTGGGGGCGGATGGCAAGACGGGCCTGATCAGCGGAGGGGTCTCGGTGCCGTATTCGGAGGAGTATCGAGAGTTGCGATCGAACGCGGCGGCGCTGGAAGACTTGGCGCGGGCGACCGGGGGGCGGGTGCATCGCTGGGTGGCGCGGGCGGATGGCCGGGGGGTGGATTTGGAACGGACGCTGGATGGGGCGGACGTCTTTCGGCGCGATCCGGGGATGGTTCAGCCGCAGGCGGCCAAGGCGCTGTGGCCGTTGTTGTTGTTTTGGGCGAGTCTGTTGTTTCTAGGGGATGTGGCGATCCGTCGGCTGGCACCCGACGTGAGGCGATGGGCGCGGGCGCTGGCCGACGGCTGGACGCGGCTGCGGGGCGCTGAGGTGCCGGAACGTGTCGAGTACATGGAAAAGCTGCGCGGCAGCAAAGCGGCGGCGCGCGCGGAGCTGGAGCGGGCTCGGGCGGCGGTCCGGTTCGAGCCGCCGGTGATCGAGGGGGGACCAGAAGCCGAGGGCCGGGAGGGCCAGCTCGAGGGCCGTCGGTCGCGGGCGATGGAGTCGCTCGAGGCTGCGGAGTCGCCGCGGGCGGGTTGGAAGCGGCCGCCGACCGCTCCCCCTCCGGCTGCGTTGGAGCCGTCGGCCGGGGAGTCGTACACCGAGCGGCTGCGACAAGCCAAGCAGCGGGCCTGGCGCGAGCGCGGGCGGGGTGATTCCGACGCCGAGCAGGGCTGACTGACGTCGAGCTGGAAACGGATCCGAGGAGCAGGCCGATCAACCGAGCGATGAAAGGGGTCTGGTGATGAATCCGCAGCACGAGGCGAGCATCGAGGAGCGGGCCGAGGCGTTTCGCACGGCGTATCGGAGAGTGCGCGAGCAGATCGGCCGGGTGATCGTCGGTCATGAAGACATTGTTGATGGTGTGCTGACGTGTTTATTCGTAGGTGGTCATGCGTTGTTGGAGGGGGTACCTGGCCTGGGCAAAACGTTGTTGGTGCGGACGTTGGCGGAGGCGGTGGATCTGGAGTTTAGCCGGATCCAGTTTACGCCGGATTTGATGCCGGCGGACATCATCGGGACGAATGTGGTGATGGAGGCGCCGGATGGCCGGCGGGTGTTTGAGTTTCAGCGTGGGCCGGTGTTTGCGCAGATCGTTCTGGCCGATGAGATCAATCGGGCGACACCGAAGACGCAATCGGCATTATTGGAGGCGATGCAGGAGCATTCGGTAACGGTCGGGGGTGTGGTGCATCGGCTGCGGGAGCCGTTTTTTGTGATGGCGACGCAGAACCCGATTGAGCAGGAGGGGACGTATCCGCTGCCGGAGGCGCAGCTTGACCGGTTTTTTTTCAAGCTGGTGGTGGGGTATTCGACGCGGGAGGAGTTGGGGGAGATCCTGGACCGGACGACGCGTGGGGAACGGGTGCGGGTGGAGAAGGTTTTGGATGGGGAGACGTTGTTGGGGCACCAGGGGTTGGTGCGTGAGGTGGTGATTGCGCCGCATGTTCAGGATTATGCGATCCGGCTGGGGTTGGCGACGCATCCCGAGGGAGCGTATGCGGCGGCGGTGACGAATCGGTATGTGCGTTGGGGGACGAGTCCGCGGGGTGTTCAGGCGTTGGTGTTGGCGGCGAAGGTGCGGGCGTTGCTCGCGGGGCGATACAATGTCAGTTACGAGGATTTGCGGCGGGTTTATCTGCCGAGTCTGAGGCATCGGATTTTGCTTAATTTTGAAGCTCAGGCCGAGGGGATCGAGGCGGACGAGGTGCTTTTGAAGGTGTTGGACACGGTTCCGGAGAAGGCGGAGGGACGGGCGATGGCCGAAGTCGGCTGAGACCGGGGGCGTGGGTCCGTCGGACGGGGATCGCGATGAGCCGCAGTCATGACATCTACAATCCGCCGCCTGTGCCGGTGCGGTATGAACCGCCGGCGACCGAGCCGATTGTCTGGACTGGCCGCGACCTGGTTGCGCTGGCGATGTTGGCGTGTCCGGTGTATGGAGCGGCGGTGTGGGCGTGGTCGGTCGAACCGACGTTGGGGTTGTGGGTGACGGCGGCGGGGTTGTTCATGATTTTGGAGTCGTGGCTGTCGGCGGTGACGTTTTTGCATCGGCATCCGGAGGCGCGGCGGCTTTCGGCGAAGCGGCGGTGGTTGGTGTTTCTGGTGGCGTTGTTGCCCTGGTTGATATGTCTGGTGGCTGGGGTGGCGTTGATGTTGGGTCTGTTTGTGCTATCGGATCGGCTGATGGGGGCGTAGGGGATCTGGCGGCGAGCGGGGAGGAGGGCGGTGGAGGGCTTGCAATGGCCGGAGTAACGAGTGAGCCGCTTCTGGACCCAGAGTTTCTGACGAAGCTGGAGCAACTGGAGCTGGTGAGCCGTAAGATTTTTGTGGGGCGGATGAAGGGCGAGCGGCGGAGCAAGCGGCGTGGGTCGTCGGTCGAATTTGCGGACCATCGGAACTACACGGTCGGCGATGATCTGCGGCATCTGGATTGGAATGTTTATGGTCGGCTGGACAAGCTGTTTTTGAAGCTCTTTCTCGAGGAAGAAGATCTGCATGTGTCGATCTTGTTGGATACAAGCCTGTCGATGGATTTTGGCGAGCCGACGAAGCTGAGGTATGGCAAGCAGGTGGCGGCCGCGTTGGCGTTTGTGGGTCTGGTGAACCACGATCGGGTGCGGATTGACGCGGTTTCGAGCCGGTTGGATGAAGGATTATCGGGTCTGCGTGGGCGGAGCCAGATGTGGCGGGTGGTGAGCTACTTGGAGGGGCTGACGGCGTCCGGCGCGAGTGATTTGGCGGCGGCGGCCCGGGCGTTTGCTGCCCGGCATCGCGGCAAGGGGGTGGTGATTGTCGTTTCGGATTTCATGGACAAGCGGGGTTACGAGCCGGCGTTGCGGTATTTGCTGGCGCGAGATTTGGACCTGACGGTGATCCAGGTCCTGAGCCAGGAGGAGTTGGAACCGGAACTGACGGGGGATCTCAGGCTGGTCGATGCGGAGGATGGTGAGGAGACTGAGATCAGCGTTTCGCCAGCGCTCTTGAAGCGGTACAGAGAGAATCTGGACCGTCATGTGAGCGGGCTGCGGGAGTGGTGCACGCGGCGGGGGATCGGGTCGATCTTGACGTCGAACCAGCAGCCGTTCGACCGCTTGATTCTGGATTATCTTCGGCAGCGGGGTCTCATCCGCTGAGGTGGAGGCGTTTACAGGTCATGACGTTTTTGAATATCGAAAGTCCGATGGTTTTTGGCGTGGTGGCGACGCTATTGATTGGCTACATCCTGTACATGATGATTCGCCGGCGGAAGGGTCTGCGGCCGGGTTATACGGATCGCGAGCCGGAGATTTGATGGTGTTGGGTTTTGCAGTGGTGGGACAGGCTGTGCCGTGGTCGTTCTCAAGCCCGCTGAATGCGGGGGCCTGGATGGTCTTGGCGGCGGTTCCGTTGGGAATCGTCTTGCTCTACTTCCTGAAGCTGAGGCGTCGGCCGGTGTTGGTGCCGAGCACAATGCTTTGGAAGCGGAGTCTGGAGGATCTGCATGTCAACAGCCTGTTTCAGCGGCTGCGGCGGAGCTTGCTGCTGATGTTGCAGTTGGCGTTCGTGGGGTTGTTGTTGCTGGCGTTGACTGGACCGCGGGTGCAGGGGCTGGCACGGCAGGGTCAGCGGCTGGTGCTGGCGATCGATGAGTCGGCGAGCATGGGCGCGCGGGACGGTGATCCGGGACCGACTCGACTGGACGAAGCAAAGGCTGAGGCGCGCAAGGTGATCGAGGCAATGGAGCCGGGCGACCTGGCGATGATTGTGGCCTTTGGGACCGAGGCGCGGGTGGTGGTCCAATACACGGCGGACAAAGGGCTGCTGAGGCGCCAGCTTGATTCCATCGTGGCGACCGATTCGGGGACGTCGTTGCGTGAGGTGTTGGAACTGGTGGCTGGGCTGGCCAATCCGCAGAAGTATTTGGAACCGGGCGAGGGAGTGGTGGCCAGCGAGGTGGTCGCACCGCGGCTGTTTTTGTTCACCGACGGGGGTTTTGCTGACGTACCGGGATTCAGCCTGGGGAATATCCAGCCGGAAGTGGTTGCGGTCGGACCACCGCCGCGAGCGCCGGGGTCAGGGGATCGGGGTGGGGCAGGTTCGGATCCGGCGGGCGATCCGGAGGGGATGGCGGGGATTGGTACGGATGGGACGGAAGCAGGGTCGGGGATTGTCCCGATCCCGTCGGACAATGTGGCGATCCTGGCGCTGAGTGCGGCGCGGCGCGCGGAAACGCCCGAAGAGGTCCAGCTCTTGGGGCGGGTGCGGAATTATCGGGATCAGCCGGTGGTGTGCCGGGCCGCGCTCCTGAGCCGTGCGCCGGGCCGACCGGGTCTTCCGGACACGCTGATCGACGCGGTGGAATTGGAATTGGCGCCACGTTCGGACCAGTCGTTTCAGTTCGACCTGGGATCGTCGGAGACCGAAGCGCAGTACATGGTGCGGCTCGATGTTGAGGACGCGCTGCCGCTGGATAACACGGCGTATCTGGTGATCGGGCAGCCGCGGCGGACACGGGTCTTGCTGGTCGGGACAGGAAATCGGTTTTTGGCTGATACGCTGGACACGGAGGCGGTCCGGCCCCTGGCCGAGGTGACGAATATTGCCGAGGAGCGGTTGAGCGACCCAGACATTGAGCGCGAGCTGGCGGCGGGTGAGTACGATCTGGTGATTTACGACGGAGTTGCCGGCAAGCGCGTGCCGCAGGCCAACACGCTGTCGTTTGGGGTGTTGCCGCCGGGGACGGACGCGGGTCGGGCGCGGCCGGTTGAAGCGCCGTTGGTTTTGGATTGGGATACGGCGCATCCGCTGCTGCAGTACGTCCGCGACTTCGCAGGGATTGGGATCCGGCGGGGGCTCGTTTTAGAGCCGCCGACCGGGGCGCGGGTGTTGATCGAATCGGATCAAGGGCCGCTAGCCTATGCGGCGACCCGTTCGGGTTTTGTGGATGTGTGCGTCGGGTTTGGGCTGATCGAAGGGCAGGAGTTCAACACGAACTGGCCTCTGCGGACAGGTTTTCCTCTGTTTATTTACAACTGTTTGCGTGTCCTGGGATCGGCACAAGAGGGGAGAGGGATTGAGTCGTATCGAGCCGGGGCGACAATTCTGCTCAAGCCGACGATCCCGGGTGATCGGCTCGAGATCTTCGATTTGAGCGGCCAGCGGGTCGAGACTGTCGAGCGTTCGGCACACGGCAGTTTCGCGGTGACCCGTGCCCGGCGGACGGGGATTTACGAGGCGGCGTGGGGACCGGGACCGTCGGAGCGGACGGCGTTTGCCGTCAATCTGTTTGACCCGCGAGAGAGCGATCTGTCGACGCGGGGGGTGGTTCCGCCGGGGGTGCCCGACGATGAGGCAGAACGGTATCTGATTCGGATCGGCTACAACCCGGTGGCCGCGCGGCGGATCGAGGCCCCGACGGCCCAAGAAGGGTGGTGGCCGTTGACGCTGGTCGCGTTGGCGATCGTGCTCGTGGAATGGTATGTCTACAACCGCCGGGTGGCCGTCTAGCGCCAGCAGTGCATCAAGCGGGGGGTTTGCCCCAAGGTCAGGGCGATTACCGGACGGCTTTACTTTGAATCCGGCGGGGCATGTTGGGTGGCAAGGAAGGCGATCAGGTCGAGGAAGTCGGCCTCGTCGATCTGATCGGCGAGGTTGGCGGGCATAGGTGAGAGGAGCGAGAGGGCGCGTTCCTCGATGTCGGCCTTGGGAAGGGTGATCAGGGTGCCGGCCGGGTCGGCGAGCGTCAGGGTGTCGCCTTCGTCGCGGGTAACTAGACCGGTGAGAATGCGGCCGTCGCGGAGCGCGATCTGGGAAGCGCGGAAGGCCTGGTCGATGTTGCGGTTGGGGTCGAGAATGTCCTCCATGAGCCGTTCGGGGCCGCGAGCGCCGATGCCGTCGAGCTGGGGACCGACGCGGGCGCCGATGCCGCCAATCTGGTGGCAGGCGGCGCAGTGCTTGGCGAAGGTCGTGGCGCCGCGCTCTGGATTGCGTGTACCGGCGGCGTAGGCGGCGAAGCGGCGGGCGATGACGGCGTCGATGGCATCGGCGGCGGGAGGCAGGTCGCGGGTCAGTTCGGTCCGGATCGATTCGGCGTCGGGCAATCCCGATTGTTGGAGGCGAAGGGCGACAGCGGGTGTTTGCAAGAGGCGGGCGGAGGCTTTACCGCTGCGGATGGCGTCAATGAGGATCGAAGCGCCGTCGCGGGTGCCCGCCAAAGCGGCGGCAGCGGCGTTTTGGAGTCGAGCGGGCAGGCTAGCCAGAGCCGCGGCGAGGCTGTCGCGGGCGGCGGTTTGACCGGTCTGGCCGAGCAGAACGGCGGCCTGCTCGCGAAGGCCGACGTCGGCCGAGCCGTCGTTGAGGATCGCGGTCAGCGGTGCGACGGCGCGGAGGTTGTCGAGGGCGACTAGTCCGGCGAGTGCCTGACCGCGGGCGTCGGGCGGAATCGAGGGATCGAGAGCTAGGGACTGGATGCGTTCGACGGCCTCGGCGAGCTTCAGTTGGTTGGCGAGGTCGAGGCCCAAAGCGAGGGAGGGGCCGGAGAGCCAGGCCTCGACGCGGTGCAAGGCCCATTGGCGGGCGGTGGGGTGGAGCGGGGCGCCGCGCTCCAGCCAGCCCTGATGGGCGGCGCGAAGCAGGGAGGCTTGGAACGGGTCGTCGGCGGGACGGTGCTGGCGCGCCCAGGCGACCAGTTCGGCGTCGGAGTCAGCGTTGCCGTAGCGGGCGATGTGGTGGACGGAGCGGACCAGGAGCGGATCAGGTTCGTTGACTTGGCGGATGTGGTCGAGCAGGAACCGAGCGGCCGGGAGGGTTGGGACGCCGGGCGCGACGTCGGCCAGGCGGTGGCGGTCGGCTTCGGACCAGGTGCCGGCGAAGGCCTCGGGGCAACGAAGCTGGTCGCGAAGAGCCATGCGGAGGACGTGGACGAGGTGGGTGTCCGCGGGGTCAGCGGCGTGGCAGGCGTCGAGCAGAGGGCGGATCAGGGCGGGGTCGGGATGGCGTCCGAGGGCGTCGGCAGCGCAGCGGCGGACGAGGGCGTCCGAGTCGTTCAGGGCGGCCAGGGCCAGGCGGCGGTGGAGGTCGTCCCAGGGGTCGGATTCGGCGAGGATGCGCTGGACGTGGACGCGGACGAGGCTTGAGCCCGAACTCGCGAACCGAGCGAGCAGGCTCGGTTCCAGCGTCTGACGGCGATGGAGGATCCAGAGGCCGTGGGCGATGAGCCAGGGGTTGGAGGCGGACTCGATGGCGGCCCGTACTGAGGCATCCAGTTCGGGGTCGTCGCGGGCGGCGAGGACGTGGGTTGCGCGGGCGCGGACGGCGAGGTTGGGATGGGCCAGATCGGCGATGAGCGCGGCGGTGGAGGCGTGGAGGAAGTCGGCGTGGTGGGGGGGTGGCGTGGCCTGGGCGTCGGCGCCGGTGTAGACGATTCGCCAGATCCGGCCGCGGTGGCGGTCCCGGCCGGGGTGATCGAGGGGAACTTCGTAGTGGCCGATGATTTTGTTGTAAAAGTCGGCGACGTAAAGAGCGCCGTCGGGGCCCAGTTCAAGGTCGACGGGCCGGAACCAGGGGTCGTCGCTCACGAGGAGGTCAGGCTCGGCGTGAGCCGTGGGCGAAGATCCGGTCCAGGTGAGGCGGTCGCGGTGGATCCGGCTGGTGACGACGTTGCCGACGAAGACGTTGCCCCGGAACGGCTCGGGGAAGGCGTCGGCCTCGTAGACGGCAATGCCGGCCAGGCCCGAGGAGCCGTGGTCGTGGGTCATCAGTTCGGGGCCGAAGCCGAGGCCGTCATCGGGCTTGCCGAAGCTGGGGTAATAGGAGCCCCGGAGCAGTTGGTAGATCGGGCGGGTGTGGCAGTCGCAGGAGTAGAGGTTGCCGAGGGAGTCAAAGGCCAGGCCGAAGGGGTTGACCTGACCGAAGGTCCAGGGCTGGATCCGCGAGCCATCGGGTGCGATGCGGAACGTGTTGCCGGAATTGAAGGCGACGGAGCGGCCGTCGGCGCCCCGGACGTTGGAGTCGTTGCCGAAGCCGTGGCAGGCGTAGATCCAGCCGTCGAGGCCAGGGGTGAAGGCGTTGGCCATGCCGTGGGTGTCGCGGAAGCCGAAGTGAGCGTAGGCGACCGAGCGGCGATCGGCCTGTCCGTCGCCGTCCTCGTCGATCAGCTCGAGGATCGCTGGGATGGAGTGGACATAGGCGCGACGGTCTGACAAGGGGAGGACGCCAATAGGGATGTTGAGGCGGTCGGCAAATGTGGTCACGGAGCGGGCGCGGCCGTCTGGGCCAAAGTCAGCCAGAATCGTCAGCTTGTCGCGGGCCAGAGCTTCCTCTTTCGCGGGCCAGGGATACTCATACGAGGACGTGACCCAGAGACGCCCCAGATCATCGAAGGCAAGATTCATCGGCTTGGCGATGTCCGGCTCGGCCGCGACGAGCTGGGCCTCGAAACCCGGCGGAAGACGAAAGGCAGCGCGTTCGTCCTCCGTAGTGCGGGGATCGGTCGGCGCGACTAAGGCAGGTGGTTCCTGGGCCAAGCACGGCATCAAACCACCGGGCAAAAGTCCAACCCAGAGGCCGAGCAAGAAACGTGAGGTCATGGGAGGAAGGATCCGGAGGGTTATTTCGGTGGGGCAAAGCGGGCAAGCGAGGAGGGAGTGATGCTTGCCGGGTGGGTGGTGGTGGATTCGAATGGCCTGATGGGAGCCGTGGGGTAGAGGGATCGTATCCAGCGAGCCCTGCGGCGGGTGGTCGGAGGGTGGAGACCGGGGGGTCGGAGGCTCGGGCCGTTTGGGGTTCACTGGGGAACGACCGACGTCTTGATGATAACACCCCGCCAGGGGCGGAGAAGGGGATCGGCATGATTCGGCTGACGTGGGGGCATGGGTGGGCAGTTGCCGTTTTGTGGGTCGTGAGCGCGGTTGCTGCGTCGGGTCAGGACTGGCGGGATGTGGCGGAACGGGAGCGGCTGACTCGGGTGCTGGTGGGGACGGCCGAACGGCGGCCCGCCGAGGGGGAGTATCGGACGGGTCCGACGGACGTCTACCGGCGGGCGGTGGAGGCAGGCTTGCGGCGGCCGCGGGTGGCTGAGTTGGCGGCCCGGGCGGGCCGGCCCGGCGCCGAGTTGACGCTCGAGGAGGCAGCGGATCGGGCGGCGCTGGAGGGGCTTTCGATCGTGACGGGATTGATCGTACCGGAGGATCTGGAGCGTCAACGCGCGGAGCAGGACCAGCGGGTTCGAGAGGTGGCCGCGCGAGGGGTCGAGCTCGAGTTGCAGGCTCCGGCGGTGGGGGGCGTTGAGGCGAGGAGCGGCGCAACGCCCGATCCCTCGGCCGAGTGGTTTGACTGGCGCAATCTGGCGATGGTATCGACGGCCAAGGATCAGGAAAGCTGCGGTTGCTGTTGGGCGTTTGGGACGGTAGGGGCGTATGAGGCCAGCTACGCGATCCGCAACACGGTTCGGGGCGGTCGTCCGGTGCTGCGCAACGTGTCGGAGCAACGAGTGCTGGATTGCAGCGGAGCCGGCTCGTGCTGGGGAGGTTGGTGGGCATTTGAGTTCCTGGTGCAGTACGGGTCGGTCGGCGAGAGTGCCGATCCGTACCGGGGCACCAGTGCGCCGTGCGCTAGCGTGGGGCAGACGGGTCCGTACCGAGCGCAGGTTTGGGGTTATGTGCCGGTGGTAGCAGGTCGGAGCGGGATTCCGACGGTTGCCGAGTTGAAGCGGGCGCTGTGCCGGTATGGGCCGCTGGCGATCGCGATCGATGCGACCCCGGCGTTTCTGCGCTATCGCGGCGGTGTGTTTCGGGAGCGGCGCGGTCCCTATCCGGCGGGAGCGGCGCAGGCGCGGGTGAACCACGCGGTGGTCCTGGTCGGTTGGGACGACTCCAAAGGTGCCTGGGCGATCAAGAATTCGTGGGGCAGCAACTGGGGCGAGGGCGGGTTCGGCTACGTGGCTTACGACAGCAACAACGTCGGCTTTGGCGCGGCGTGGGTCCGGGCGGTTGATTTGCTCAACGCCCAGCGAGAGCTGGAAGCGGCGGGCGTGGTGGCGGAGGCCGAAGAGTTTCCCGATCCAGCAGCCCCAGGCAACATGCCGAGCGTGGACCAGCCGGAGCCGGAGAAGTCGAACGGCGTGCGCGGAGCGACGACGGTGCGCGGCGACCTGGAAGAGGGCCTGGCCGAGCCGGTGGGGGAGGAGAAACCTCCCGGGTGGGAGCCAGCGGCAGACGAGCCGGACGAGGCGCTGGCACGGCAGCGGCGAGCCAGCGCGGCGCGGGCCGAGGCCCGGGCTGCGGCGGCGTACGCGGAGCGGATGCGTGAGCGAGCCTTCGAGGCGGCATCGCGCGCGGCGGATGCGGCCCGGCGAGCGGCCCAGGCCGCCCGGGTAGCCCTCGATCTGTCCGGACGGGCGTACGCCGAGGCGGAGCGGCTGGCCAGCGAGGCTGAGCGCGACGCCGACGCAGCGCGTCGGCGGGTCGAAGCCTGGGCTAGTTGGAGTGAAACGCCGGCCGAGGCGCCCGTTCCCGAACCGAGCGACGCCGCGCCGGCTCCTCCGGCGATTCCCGCGCCGGGTTGATTGCGTTGGTCGAGGGTCCGAGAATAACGTCTGGCGGCTGGCAGCCGCTGCCGATCGTGGATGTGATCTGGAGCGGGGGCGGGTGAAGGATTGCGAGGATCGTCGCCGGATCGCCACGAACCCGCGGACCGCTGAGATCAGGCCCGATGCGAGCGGTTTGGGTTCAGAAGCGGTCCATGGCCACGAACAAGGGGCGGTCACGATGGGCGCGATGGCCGCGTTGGTCTTGAGCCTGACGGCCTGGGGAGCCGCCGAGGAGCCGATCCTCAGCCCGCAAACCAAGGCAGAGATCGAGTCCCGAAAGTGGACGGTCGGTCAGGAGCTTTGGGTGGTGCTGCCGGTCCAGACCGGCACGGCGTATCTCTGGGACCTGGAGCAGGCGCGGTGCGAGGGCGACGCGGATCAGGCATGGCCGGCGGCTCGGTTGCTGACGTCGTTCGACAACCCCCGGCTGCGTGCGATGACGCCCGAGGAGCAGCAACGGTATGGCTCCGGGGATGGGCCGCTCGGCGGCAACGACCGGATGCAGATGATCCGGGTCCGGCTCGAACGGCCGGGGGTTGCCCATCTGATTTTCCGCAAGTACCGCGCGTTTGACCGCAAGCGTTCCGACGCCCAGCGCGATCGATTTGAGGTGCGGCTGGAGATTGGGCCGGCCTCGGAGCGAACGAGCGCGGAGAGCGGCGGTCAGTCAACGTGCGCCGTCTGAAGAGTCTGAAGCCCTAGCGCCGCGGGGGCGGGGCGGGCTGGTCCTGATCTTGGGTGTCCTGGTCAGCGGGATTGAGGGGGGAGGGCGGCAGCGCGGGGGTGTCGTCATCCGGGTTGCCCCGGGGAGGGTTCGGCGCCTCGTCGCCGAGCAGCTCGATGGTGCCGCGAATCCGGAAGCGACGGCCAGTTGCCGAGTCCTGGCTGTGGCCGTCACCGTCGAAGGGCCGGGCTTGATCCGGGGAAGGATTGGGCGAAACGGGTTGCGCGTCGATGCCTTCTTCGCGGAGCACGTCGCGGATCAGTCGCTCGATCAAGCTGACCAGATCGGTGGGAATATCGCTGCCGTAGGTGTTGAGGAAGAAGGTACGAGCGACTCGGAACAAGAGCCGCATCCAAGGGATGCCCGCCGTGGTGCCGCCGCGGCGGTTCAGCTCGCGGAGCAGTTGGACGCGGACCTCGTTCTTGAGAGCGCGAACCTGAGCGGGGCCGCCCAGGCGCGCAGAGAGAAGCAGATATTGGGGGTCGGAGCGAAGGAGGATGGCGTCGGCGTCGGCCTCAAGCGTCAGACCGCCGGGCGTCGCGGCCCGGATGGGGTCCGGGGTGAGGCCAGGCGTGGAGGCCGCCAATCCCGGGAGGACGGCCAGGTAGTGGACCGTCGGCGGTGGGGGAAGGGTGTACGTCAGTTGAGCTCCAACGGCCTGGGGGACGGTCTGCGGTATCTGAAGCAGGACCGGAGCTGCGGCGACCGAGCTGGCATGGACTGGGGCGACCGAGTAGGTCAGGACCGGAGCGGTCGGAACCGTCCAGGCGGGAGCCGCGACGTATCCGATCCTGGCCTGACGAGCGAGCCCCCATCGCCCATGCCCGGCGCCGGCCCACGCCGGTGCTGCGATCACGACCCACAATGCCCAGAAAAGGCCATAAACCCGACGGGCCGAATGGCAAGACGGCGCGGTGCGTAGGCGACGCATCGAAGTCGGTTCTCGATCGAGGTCGGAGGCTCAAGCGCTGCGGCAAAAATTATTCACGCGCCGCGGCAAAACTGGTGAAGTTGGGAAAACTGTACCACATGGCTCGTGGCCATGCTACGCACGGAGTGCGGACCGCTTCGAAGGTGGAACGGGGAGCGGTTGAAGGGTGATTGATGTCGAGTCGCGGTGTGGTGTTTGGCATGTGGGGGTGGGACGTGTTATCGTCCCCAGCTTTTGAAGGGGTGGCGGAGCCAGTGGCCGCTTTGAGGCGAGGGCTGGGAGACGTAAGGGCCTGGTGAGGGCGCGGAGACGGCCGGCGTCGTGGCGAGACTGGGGGCAGCGGGGACCAAGGCGACAGGGGTTTGGGCGTGGGTCAGGACGGTTGCGGTGGTGGCGCGGATTCGGGGCATTTTGTGTTTGGCGAGCATTTCACCGAAGTTGCCGATGGCGCGGGCGATGGGACCGGGCGGGATGGCTTCGAGGTGGGTGACGGCCGGGGTTGCAGCGACCTGAGGCGCAGCGACCAGGACGGGAGGCGTCGAGGGTGCGAGCGAAACGGTCGGAGCAGTGGTCAGATTGGGGGGTGCTTGGGCCGAGGGTCCGCCGGGTGCGAGGAAGAGTTGTGGCGTCGGCGAGGTGCTGACGGCGGGGGGCTGGGGGGCGAGGACCTGGACCGTGGCCGGCTGGCTGGGTGGGGCCAAGTAGACGGTGGGCGGAGCCTGCTGCAAGACGATCGACGGGGCCTGAGTTTGGACGACCAGGGGCTGAGGCGCCGGGACCTGGACGACGGGTGCGGTGGTTGGCTGGAGGGAGACGAATGGGGGAGCCTGGGGCGGGAGCGTGACGGTCGGGGGAGCTTGAACGGCTTGCGCTGAGGGTACGGTCTGGGGGTGGTGTCCGTGGGTTGTGGGGCGGATCTGGTCGTCGCGGGGAGGATCGTCACTGGCCGTCAGGGGGGAGCCGGCCAGGCCGATCGTGAGGCCTAGAAGGAGGTGTCTGACGGGCAAGCAGCGGGGTCGTTCGCGGCGAGTCATCGGAGGCCCTCGGCTACAGGTTGGGAGGCGGTGGCTGCGGCGGGCGCTGGGATCGAGCCCGAGCTTGCCTGACGAAAGCCCCAGGCGGCGGCACGATAGACTTCGACGAGAGCGTCGCGTTGCGGCGCGGTCAGTGGGGTTTGTAGTCCGGCAGGGGTCGCCAAGTCGAGTCCGACGGCGCGGAGGCGTTCGAGCAGGCGGGCGGAGAGGGGTTCGAATAGGCGTTGAAGCCACTCGGCGCGGCGGGCTGGGTCGGCTGGGACGAGATTTTCGAGGCGGTGGGCGATTTCGCGGTGAAGGTCGCCGTAGGTGGCGTAGAGGTCGAGTCGGGCGGTGACGCCCTCGAATGCTGTGGCCAGCGATTCGGCTCGAGCCGGGCCATCGGGCAGTGCCAGCAGCGCCTGTCGGCACTCCTCGGCGAGCAGACCGACGGACGGGGGTGTCGGGGAGGGTTGGGGGGGAGGCGCGGCCATCGGAGTCGGAACCGTCGCCAGGGGCGTGGGGGCGGCGGCGGGGGAGGGTACGACGAGGTCAACCATGTCAGGCTCGGAGATCTGGCCGTCGCAGGCGACGATCAGGCCAAAGCGGTAGGTGCCCGGGGCTGTGGGGACGAAGCTGTAAATGTAGCCGTCGGCGACGGGGTCGCGAATGGGAGGTCCGGCGGCCTGGAACCAGCGATAGACCAGGTTCGAGCGGGGGCGGCTGGCCATGCCGTTGAGAGTGACGCGATGGCCGGGCAAGGCCACCTGATCGTCGCCGGCGTGGGCGACCGGCAGATCCACGTCGCGGGGGGCGGTCGGCTGGGGCGGGGTTGACGGGGCGTGGACTTCGGAGGGATCGGAGACGACCACCGAAGCAGTGGCGATCTGATCGTCGCCGGCCGCGACGAGGACGAACTCGCGCGGCGCGTTGTCGGCGGCCTGGAATTGGGCGATGGGGGAGTCCGAGCCTTCGAGGTCCACCGGAGGCCCGTCGGTCTGGACCCAGCGGCAGCGGAGGCCCTCGGCGAGTGCCCGGGGCGAACGGAGGATGATCCAACCCTGGTCGCGGACCGGGGCGCTGATCCAGGCCGGGCGATCCTCGGCGCCAAGCAGTCCGGGCGCCAGCAACCCCGTGACGGCCCAGGCCAGACCCCACGGAATCGGTCGAGGCGCCGGGGGGAAGCGGTGGCGGCTCATGGACCCTCCGACGTGAATGAGGGAGGCGTCGTCGTCAGACGGCGCGTGAGGGGCTCCGCCCCGATGGCTCCCGTCCCCCTTTGAATCGGCGGCTTGGGCACTTCGCTTGAGGACAAGCGGATCGGGTTGGGAGGGATTGCGGAGCCGTGCCGGTCGTGCGAGCGGTTGGGGGTGGCTCGCCGCGGCGGGCGCCTGGTACTAAACTGAGGCAAGCGCGGGAGTCGGGCGGACGCGAACGGCTCGGCTTCCGATCCCCGGCGGTCTCCCAAGCTCGAGCGGAGCGTGATCGATGCCGGATTGGGCTGCCGAGGCGGTTGCGAGTCAGCGGGCGGAACTGAGCCATCGCTACGCTCGAGTGCGGGAACAGACCGAAGCTCTCTGCGCTGAGCTCGAGCCGGAGGATTACATGCTTCAGCCGGTCGAGGAAGCCTCGCCGGCGAAGTGGCATCTGGCCCACACGACCTGGTTCTTCGAGGTCTTTGTGCTGACCGCGGCGCGACCGGAGCGGGCGCCCTACGACCCATCCTATGGTTATTTATTCAATTCGTATTACAACGCGGTGGGCGAGCGGCTGCCGCGGAGTCGGCGGGGGCTGATTTCGCGGCCGACAGTTGCGGCGGTGCTCGCGTACCGCCGGGCGATCGACGACGAGATGGCCGAGTTGCTGGCCGACCGGATCGACCACCGCACGGCGGCGGTGATCGAGCTAGGACTGAATCACGAGCAGCAGCACCAGGAATTGCTCGTGACCGATCTGAAGCTGGGATTCTGGCACAACCCGACGAAGCCGGCAGTCTGGCCAGGGGTGGCGGCGGCGGTGGATGACGGCTCGGCGGCGCCGCCGCGGTGGATCGAAGTGCCGGGCGGGCTCCGGCAGATCGGGCACGCCGGCTCCGGTTTTGCGTTTGATAACGAGGGGCCACGGCACACGACGTATGTGCGGGGATATCGGATCGCGGATCGACCGGTTTGCTGTGGGGAGTTTCTGGCGTTTATTGAGGATGGGGGGTATGACCGCCCGGAACTGTGGTTGTCGGACGGCTGGGCGGCTGCGCGGTCGGGTGGCTGGCGAGCGCCGTTGTACTGGGAGCGGGATGGAGATGGCTGGATGATCTATACCGCCGGAGGAATTCGGGCGGTGGATCGGGGCGAGCCGGTTTGCCATGTCAGCTTCTACGAAGCCGACGCTTTTGCGCGTTGGGCCGGAGCGCGGCTGCCGACGGAGGCCGAGTGGGAAATTGCGGCCGTCGAGCTCAGGCAGGGCACGACCGGTCCGTTTCTCGAATCGGGGCGGATGCACCCAGCCGTCGTGGCGGACGACGTGCAGCCGACGCTCAAGGCGATGATGGGCGGAGTGTGGGAGTGGACGTCCAGTCCTTATGTGGGCTATCCGGGCTATCGACCCGCGGAGGGCGCGCTCGGCGAGTACAACGGCAAGTTTATGTGCAACCAGATGGTGTTACGGGGAGGTTCGTGTGCCACACCGGTGAGCCACATCCGGCCGACGTATCGCAATTTCTTCCCGCCGGAGGCGCGTTGGCAACTGAGCGGGCTGCGTCTGGCGCAGGATGCGTGAGCGCGAACCGTCATCGGCGGATCGGGGGGCGGGAATCAGGCTGGGCGTTGCGTCAGGCGGAGCTGAGGGCGCTGGAGGCCGACGGACCTACGCCTGAGCGGCGTCGCGGGGGGCGGAGGGCTGGGGCTTGCCCCAGTCGAGGCGAGGGGCGTCGCCCCAGATTTCCTCGAGGGCGTAGTAGGAGCGAGCGTCCTCGGAGAAGACGTGGACGACGAAATCGCCGTAGTCGATGAGGATCCAGCGACCTTCCTCGTCGCCTTCGATACCCAGTCTGGCTTCTCCGCGGCGTTTCATGTCGGTCTCGATTTCGGCGGCCATGGCCAGGGCCTGGCGGCGCGAGGCCGCGCTGGCGATCACGAAAAAATCGACTAGCGAGGTCACGGGGCGCATGTCGAGCACCAGGATGTCGCGACCGCGGTTGTCGTCGGCGATTCGGGCGCAGGTGATCGCCAGTTCGCGGGCGCGTTCAAGCCGCTCCGGGTGGGAGTGGGCCGCGGCGGCCGAGGGGGTGTCGTCCTGGGCGTCGTGGAAGGACTGGCGGCGGGAGAGGGAACGAGTCTGCGGCCCGGACCGGACGGTTTTGGAGACGTGTGGACCAGGGCCGTGAGAAGGTTCCGGTGAGGCCATCGGCGCTCCGGGGACGTCGTGAGGCTCCAAGTCGTTGGGGCGAGGCTGTGGTTTTGGGTCTCCGGCGGGGCACAAGCGGCTGGGCCGCTGTGCCCCTCAGGATCGGACGCCCGTGACGACGATTCGGTTCGCTCGGAGGGATCGTCAAAGTTCGAAGATAGCCGAAAACGACCGCACCTCGCCATCTCTGACCAGGAATTGGTGATAGCGATTCGAGGATCGGGAGATTCTCCAGGTTGTGTGATCGGTTCGAGGAACTGCGCGGGCTAGAAGCAAGCGCGGGGCGGTGACCGATGGGGCAGTGGGCGGGCGAGTGGATGGGTCGGTCCTGGTGGCGGATCTGGGAGGCGGGTCTGGACGGGCTGGATGCGGTCCGGGCGTGCCGACTCCGGCGCCGGCTCTGGCGGCGGTCCTGGCTGGTGAGCTGGGAGCGGAGGTTGTCGCCGACCGGCGGATGCTGGGTGGCGCGGCTCTCCTGCCCGGAGCTGCCGATCACCGTCGCGCGGCGAGGTCGGAGCCGGTGCCAGGCCTTGGAGCGCGCCCGGACGGCCTTGAATCGTTTGCTCGCCACGCGGGACTAACCCCTAACCCTTGAGTCAGAAGGGAGACGAGGTGCGATGCGTCTGAACCCGAATCGGATCCAGCCGACGCAGTCGGTGGCCGCGCATCTGAGCACACCGTTCAAGGCTGAGGCCGACGCGGCGCTCTCCGAGTTTCAGGCGACGCGGACCGCCCTGGAGCGGCAAGTGCGTAATGGTGAGATCACCTTGAAGGTGGCCCGGCAGCGTGCTGCGGAGGCCGCCCAGCGACTGCGGGAACGGCTAACGCGGCAGGCGCAGGAATCGAGCGCTGCGCCGCGGGTTTTTCTCGATCGTCTGGTCGCGGTGACCGAAGCGCGGCGGCTGGCACGGCGGACGGCGTCGCTCGAGTCGCTGCAGCGCGAGATGATCGAGCTATTGCGGCAGTCGATCATCGAGCAACAACTGGCCACCCGCAGCGCCGAGTTTGAGGCCCGGGCTTTCCGCCGCCCGCTCCACGGAGGACCGCCCGCGCCGACGCTCGACAGCCTGCTGAGCTTTCACGAGACTGCGCGGGTGGCGGGCGACGAAGCGGCGATGGAGTGGGCGCGGCGGCAGCTCGAGGCGTTCCGGCTCCGCAGTCTGGGACCTGAGGAAGAACGGCGGATCGACCAGGCGACCGACCGGCCAGATCGGGTCAATGAACGCACCGCGGCGCGATACGTCGAGGCCCTGCGCGGACGACCGGCCGAGGAGCTGGAGCGATTTGTCCGCGAGGCCGTCGACACGTCCGACTCCAGCGCGTGCGTGGCCGCCTTCTTGCTGGCTCGCGAGGCTCCTGAGGGACTCTCGGCACGCTGGGTGCGTGAAGTGCTCGACCATCTCAGCCGCTTCCCGGATAGCGCGCTGAGTGCTCTCCGCGCTCGAGAAGCCCAGGCCCGCGAGGAAGAGGCCGCCGCCGCGGCGGCCGCAGCCGAATTCGCGGCAACGGTGGCCGAGGTCGAGGCCCGCTTCCCCTCGCTTCACCAGCCCGATGGGGCCGAAATTCGCCGCCGCGACGAACAGCTCGCCCGAACCGTTGATGGTCCCGAGGAGCCGATCGGTCTGGCCTATCACCGAAGGCCAGCCCGAGCCACGGCACCCTCGGAGTCGGAACCGGCCGCGTGATCGTTGACCGGCCGGGGCCGACGCCGGGTCGGCCAGCGTCTCCCCCGGCCCCGGTGATAACCCGCCTCACGGCGCCCGGCGAATCCGAGAGCCGCGCGGCAGGCGATGGCGTCCGGCGGAGTTGCCCAAACCCCCATGGCGACTTACCGCGACGATCCATCCCGGCCACCGCTCGACCCAAGTGTGGCTGAGCGGGCCACAGTTTTCCCTTGATCGAACTTCTGCCATTGAAACCTGCTCGTTCGACCGCCAGCGTAGGCAGGACCGGGAGCTTGTTGCCGATGAATGCCGCGAAATCGTCCGGGCCTCGGGCCGATTGGCGCGCGATCCTCGACGCGTTGATCCGAGCCGATCACACCTGGCAGACGCCGGGAGCGTTGGCCAGGTGGATGGGACGCGATATCGAGCAACTCACCGATACGCTGGCCGAGATGGACCTGGCCGGTTGGCTGGCCGTCTGGGAACGGCCTGACGGCGTCCGGGTGACGCTCTCTGCGTGGGCGGCCCGCCAGCTTCGAGTGCGTCTGGTGGAAGCGGGCGGAGTGGGTCGCTGGCGGTGGCTGCCCGCGCGTCCGCAGACGGGCGGACGCAGCTCGGGGCGTCTCTTCGAGCCACGGCGAGGAGGGAGTCCGACCGCGCCCAGCGGACGATCGACACTCGCGCGGATCGGCCCGGACCGACTGGTCGGCGCCCTTTCAGTAGGGCGGGCCGATCAGAGACCGCCGGCCGGTACGACCCGAGCGCTGGAGCCGGCATCCGGTTGAAGGGTGAGCCGAAGGGTTGGCCGGCTGCGGCTGGCCGTATCGACGCGGAGGATCAGCCGGTGGGTTCCCTTGGGTGCGTCGAAGCGGGCGGCGCCGGATGCGTCGAGCTCGACGACGCGCGCTCCGAACCAAAGCCGCAGACCGCTGGGATCGTCGAACTGGGCAAGCATCTGGCCGGGTTCGGCCAGCTCGAATTGAGTCTGGAGGTAGAGAACTGGTCCGCCGGCCAGACCGGTCAGCTCCTGGAGCGGAAGGTCGCCCGAGTGAAGCGCGAAGGCGGGCGCCCAGCGCTGGGGGTCGGCATTGAGCAACTGGAGGGAGACCTGGACCGACTCCGGCCAGCCTTGCTGGAGGTCGGGGGGCACGTCGCGGAAGACCTGCCAGCGGCGGACCAGCGACGGTGGCGGCAGGGCAAACGGACCGGGGCGGCCGAGTTCGGAGAGGAACCGGACCAGGTCGACCAGCTCGCCGCGGGTCATCAGTTGAGTCAGACCTTTGGGCATGAGCGACCCGCCCGGCTTTTCCTCCTCGATGTCGGCCGTCGGGATCGAGCGGGTGGTACCGGTGGCGTCTTTGAGGACGACGCGCTGATCGTCCCGGTCGACGAGGATGCCGTGGAAGATCTGGCCGTCGGTGGTGAGGACGACCAGGGTGTGGTACTGCTCCTTGATGGCCTCGTCGGGCAGGAAGAGCGAACGGAGGAGGTAATCGGGGGGCGAGGTGGTCCCGATCGGTCCCAGGTCGGGGCCTAGGGAATTGCCGGCACCGGCGATGGCGTGGCAACCGAGGCAATTGAGATCCGCGCGGCGGAAGACGCGTTCGCCGCGTGCCGGGTCGCCGGAACTCTGGACTTCGGCGACGAGGGCGGCGATCTCGGCGTCGGAGGGAGGGGGAGGCTCGGCGTCGAGGCCAGCGGCGGCGCTCAGTGCGGCGACGAGCGAGGCATCGGCGCGGCCGAGGGCATACAGGGCGCGGAGGGCGCGCTTGGCCGGATCGGCCGCCAGCGGTCGAGCCGCCAGCGCGGAGGCCAGCGTCTCGGGTCCGCGTTGGCGCTGAACGAAGGCGGCGAGAAGGGGGGTCAAGTCTTCGTCGTCGATCGATTCGGACAGGAGGGCCGCGGCGCGGTGGGCGGCGGCAGTCAGGTCGAAGCGCGCCAGGGCGGCGACGGCGGCCATCCGGATCACGCGGGGCTGGGCGTCGGTGTCGAGGGCTTCGAGGGGTCCGCGGGCGTGAGGGCCAAGGTCAGCCAGCGCTTCAATGGCGGCGGTGCGGACGCTCAGGGGCGAGGCGGGGTCGGCGGCGAGGCGGGCCAACGGATCGAGCGCGTCGGGCAGTGACCAAAGACCAGCCAGCCGCGTGGCGCGGGCGCGGAGGTCGGGAGCGAGCTGAGGGTCGGCGGCAAGCCGGAGGACGGCGGACCGATCGCCGTCAGGGTAGGTAGCGCGTTGGCGTGCGGCGTCGGCCAAAGCGTCGAGCGCTCGGAGGCGAACCGAAGGCTCGAAGCCGTTGGGGTCGGCGACCTGCTGGAGCAGGTAGGCCAGGTCGGCCGCGGTGCCGCGACGGGCGATCAGATCGACGACGGCCCCCTGGCGCTCGGGGGGAACGCGTCCGCCCTTGAGCAGCCGCACCAGCGGGGAATCCTGAGCGGTGAGCAACAGGATGGACAGGAACAGCGCGGGGTTTAGCATGGGGTTGGGCGAGGTGCCGGGAAGCGTTGGGGCGGGGTTAGCGGGCTACGGCGTCGAGATTTTTCAGGCGACGTTCGAGGGTTTTGTTGGTCTCGTTGAGGGTGTATTCGAGGTAGTAGTCCAGAGGGTGTTGGAGCAGTTCGAGGGCGATTTCCTGGGCCTGAGCGGCCCGCTCGCCGTGGAAGAAGGAGAGCGCGCGGACGGCTTCGAGGCGGACGCGGGGGTGTTCGTCGTTGATCTGAGTGCGGAGCAGGTCGAGGGTGTCGGGCAGGCGGTCGCGCCAGGCGCCGAGGACGCGGGTAGCGGCGGCGCGGGCCTTGGGTTCGGGGCAACGGAGCAGCGTGCGCAGGAGGCTGGGCTGGACGTGGTCGAACGCGGCGTGGAGCCAGAGACCCTCGAGCCGCAGCCGCCAGAGGTCGGGGTCGGCCGGATCGAGCGAGTCGATCCAGGTGTCGAGGGCCTTGAGGACGTCGGCCTCGGGTTGCTCCCAGAGGGCCATGCGGACCCGATAGCGGGTGCGATCCTCGTAGCTGCGGAGCAGTTCGAGCAATTCGGGAATCGAGGCGCCGGCGATCCGGGCGGGTTGGAGGAGAGGCTTATCCTTGTGGCGGATGCGGTAGATGCGGCCGTGGCGGGTGTCGCGGTTGGAGTCGCGGAGGGAGTGCTGCATATGGCCGACCAGGGGGTTGTACCAGTCGACGACGTAGAGGGCGCCGTCGGGGCCGAATTCGAGGTCGACCGGACGGAAGCAGGGGTCGCTGGAGCGGAGCAGCGGCTCGACAGCCTGGCCCCGAAAGCCCGAGTCGGCCTCGCGGACGCGGTACCGGAGGATTCCCTGGAAGCCGATGTTGTTGTTGAGCAGGTAGTCGCCCTGGGTGTCGTCGGGGAAGGCGCGGGAGGAGACGAGTTCGCAGCCGCAGGTGGGGCGCCATTGCATGGGGAAGAACTGCTCCATGCTGCTGTGTTTATCGGGGTAGTCGACCTGGCCGGAGAAGGCCGTGCCGAAGTAGTTGGCGCCGCCAGAGGCGTCGGCGATGAAGTTCTGGCCCCAGCGGTCGATGGCATGGCCCCAGGGATTGGCGAAGGGGTAGGAGGTCCAGACCTCGAACCGCCAGGTGCGGGGCTCGAACCGGAAGATTCCGGCGTTCTTAACCCGCTGGGGGCCGTAGGGGGTTTCGACCTGGGTGTGGTGGAAGACGCCTTCCTGGAAGTGGAGCCCGCCGGCCGGATCGTAAAGGAAGGTGTGGATGGCGTGATGGGAATCGGCCGAGTCGAAGCCGTGGAGCACGAGTTCGCGGAGATCGGCCCGGTCGTCGCCGTCAACGTCTTTGAGCCACATCAGGTTGGGCTGCTGGCCGACGAACAGGCCGCCCTTGCCGAATTCGAGGCCGGTGGGCAGGTGGAGGCCGTCGGCAAAGGTCGTGCAGGAGTCGGCGCGGCCGTCGCCGTTGGAATCCTCGAGGATCAAGATTTTGTCGTTGGGCGGGGTGCCGGGCAGATACATCGGGTAGCTGGGCATGGTTGCGACCCAGAGGCGGCCGCGGGCGTCGAAGGTCATCTGGACCGGCTTACGCAGGTCGGGGAACTGCTGCTCGGAGGCGAACAGCTCGATCACGTAACCGTCGGGCAGGGTAAACGACTGGAGGGCCTCGTCGGGGGCGAGAATGGGGGCGGGCCTGGCCACGTTGGAGACGACCGTGGCGAACGGGCCGGTATTCGAGTCGTCGATCTGGGGCGGGACGGTTTCGCCGCGTGCGATGGCCCAGATACGCTGGTCGCGGTTGGCGATCATCTGGCGCAGCTTGGCGAACTCGGCGGGGAAGTTGACGACGCCGAAGGGTTCCTTGCGTTCGCCGTAGATGTAGCAGCCGTTGACGGCGCGGTAGTCGAAGAAGAATTGCCGGTCTTTCTCGAGAACGGCAGCGCGGAGGGCGTCCAAGTCGGCCGGGACCGAGGCCGGCCGGGGTCCGAAGAGGGCCTCGTCGATCAGCCGGGCGACGGCGGCGTCGCCGGCTTCGTTGAGATGGACGCCGTTGATGGTCAGGGGGGTGTGGGTTTCCGCGTAGAGAGAGCGGGTCGGGGTGAACAGATCGACGAACACGACGCCCTTCTGCCGGGCGACCTCTGCCATCGTTTGGGTGTAAAGCGCGAGGTTGGCGTTGTTGGCCGAACCGTCGGGAAGATGCGGATCGCCGAGGTCTTCGTGGGCGATCGGCGAAACCAGGACCAGACGGGGCGTAGCCTCGCCGTCGTAGGCCGTCGAGGTGGTTTCGTCAACGAACCGGGCCAGATCGGACTGGAACCGGGCGAGTCCCTCGGAGCCGGCGAACGACTCGTTAAACCCCAAGAAGGCCAACACGACCGATGGCTTGTGTTCGGTCAGGTTGTGTCCATGATTCTGGAAGCCGTTGGAGCGGGGGCGGAGGGTCAGTTCGTCGGCCGACCAGCCGAGGTTGCGGACGGTGAGGTTGAAGTCGGGGAATCGGCTCTGGAGCAGGGTTTCAAAATGGCCGAAGTACTGCATCCGCTCGGCCAGGGTATTGCCGATCAGGACGATCCGATCGCCTTTCCGAAGCTCGAGGCGCGGTTCGTCGGGCTGGGCCGTCGCCGGCGCGGCCAGAACGACCAGTGCGAGCAGACTCGAAGCGACTGCGGTGAGCGATCGAAGCGGCATGGCGGAGTACTCTGGCGGGGGGATTCGAGGCGGGGGAGAGTTTGAGGGCGACCGGTTGCCGTCGAGGCGGCCCGGTAAAGAACTGTATTTTCGGTCCTCGGCAGGGGACGCGTCAAAGGGGGAGACATCGGCGTTGTGCCTGGCGCGGTAGCGGAACACGCTCGTCGGCTTATGATGGTGTCGAAGGTTGATCGTGAAGGAATTGGCGAGGCACGACGATGGCGCGTGGCGACGGGCGGGCGTGGTTGGCTGGACTGGTCGTCTGGAGCGTGAGTACGGGAGTGGGTGCGGCTGAGGGGCTTACGGAGCGGTTGCTGGCCGAAGGGGCGAGTCGGCTGGCCGAGGCGGCCCGATCCGAGGGGAATGCGCGGCGGGGCGCGGTCCTGTTCCACCGCCCGGCGCTGGGGTGTGCTTCGTGCCACGATCTGAGCGGGCAAGGGCGGGGGATTGGCCCGGATCTGGCACACCTGCCCGCGGAGACGACACCCGAGCAACTGGTCGCCTCGATTCTGGAGCCATCGCGGGAGATCCGCCCAGAATACGCGACGGTCGTGGTTGGCTTGAGCGACGGCCGGACCATCACGGGCACACTCGCCGGGGAGACCGACGAAGCGCTCGAACTGAACGACGCGGCCAACCCCGGCCAGCGGGTCACGATCGCCCGCGCACTGATCGAGGAACGGGCAGAGTCGCCGCGGTCGTTGATGCCCGGAGGTCTGGTGGACACGCTGGCCGATCGGCGAGAGTTTCTCGATCTGGCGCGGTACGTGATCGAGATCGCGGCCGGCGGACGCGCGCGGGTTGACGCGCTGCAACCGACCCCGGCCGAACTGGCCGCGGCGCCCCTACCGTTCTACGAGCACGACCTGGACCACGCGGGGTTGATCCGGGAGTGGGACGAGGCCAGCCGCCAACGCGGAGCGGCCCTTTACCAACGGGTCTGCGCCAATTGCCACGGCACGCCCACACAGGCCGGAACGCTGCCCAACTCGCCCCGATTCTGGGCCGATCCGCTGAAACGGGGTACGGACCCGCTGGCGATGTACCAAACCTTGACCCGAGGTTACGGCCAGATGGCAGCGCAGACCTGGATGGTCCCACGTCAGAAATATGATGTGATTCACTTTATTCGTGAAGAATATTTCCGACGTCGACATGACGGGACGTATACCGAGGTGGATGAATCCTACCTGGCGGGGTTGCCGAAGGGGGTTCAGCGGGGGCCGGAGCCGAACCGGGTCGAGCCCTGGGTCGCCATGGATTATGGAGATGTGTTCGCGGGCACGATCGAGGTGGGCGATGACGGGACCAACATTGCCTACAAGGGTTTGGCGGTGCGGCTCGATCCAGGCCCGGGGGGTGTCAGCCGGGGGACAGCCTGGGCGCTCTACGAGCTGGACACGATGCGGCTGGCTGCGTTCTGGACCGGAACGGGCTTTCTGGATTGGGCGGGGATTCAATTGGATGGGCGGCATGAGGTGCATCCGCGGGTGGTGGGCCGGGTGCGGGTGGCTAACCCGGATGGTCCGGGGTGGGCCAATCCGGAGACCGACGACTTTGCCGACTTGAGGATCGTCGGCCGTGATGGCCGACGTTACGGACCGCTACCTCGGAGCTGGATTCGCCGGCTGGGGCGGTACGACACGCCGCGCGGCCCGGTGCTCGCCTACGAAGTCGGAGGCGTCCGGGTTTTGGAGCAGCCGACGGTCGTGGGGGCGGAGGGGTTTGAGCCGGTGGTGCTGGTGCGTCGGTTTGATGTGGCTGCGTCGGATCGGGTACTGCGGATGCGGGTCGGGCCGGACCGGCTGGCGGTTCGGGTGGTGCCGGAGGGGCTGGCCAGGCCCGAGGCGCGGGGGGGCGTTTGGTATCTGAGGATCCCGGCGTCGAACCAGCCGCGTCGGTTTACGCTGCTGGTGACGGATGGTCCGGTCGAGATCCTGGACCAGCAGGCCGGGACGCTGGGATCGGCAGAGGTGTTGGCCGAAGCGATCGAGTCGACCGCGGCGCGGGAGCTGGAGGCAATTCGGACCCGGCTAGTGCCGCGGGATGACGGCTCGGGTCCGCTGACGGTCGAGGAGCTGGCATTGCCGGTGGAGAACCCGTGGCAGGCGCGAATACGCCCCACGGGATTTGATTTTGTGGACGAAACGGGCGATGCGGCGGTGGTGAGCACCTGGGATGGCGACGTCTGGCGGGTGGACGGGCTGACCGACCCGAGCGGAACCTTGCAGTGGCGGCGGGTGGCGACCGGTCTGTATCAGCCGCTCGGATTGAAGCGGATCGGCGGGGCGATCTACGTCACCTGCCGCGATCAGATCGCCGTGCTCCACGACCGTAATGGCGACGAGCGGATCGACTTTTACGAGACGTTCAACAATGATCAGCAAGTGACCGAGCACTTTCATGAATTTGCGATGGGTCTTCAGACCGACGCCGCGGGCAACCTGTATTACGGCAAGGCGGCGCGGCATGCGCGGACGGCGGTCGTTCCCCAGCACGGGACGCTGTTGCGGGTCAGTCCCGACGGCCTACGGACCGAGATTGTGGCCACGGGTTTTCGTGCTCCGAATGGAGTTTGCGTCAACGACGATGGAACGTTTTTTGTGACCGATCAGGAAGGACACTGGACGCCCAAGAATCGGCTCAACTGCGTGCGTGCGGGAGGATTTTATGGGAATCGGTGGGCGTATACGGAGGCATCGGATCGATCGGACGAGCCGGTTGAGCCGCCGGTCTGCTTTGTGACCAACGCGTTTGACCGTTCGCCGGCCGAGCCGGTGCAGGTCCCGGAACGGCTACCGGGCTGGGAGCGGCTGGGCGGCGTGCTGCTCAGTCTGTCGTATGGTTATGGGAAGATTTTTGTGGTTCCTTATGAGACAGTGGGCGGCGTGAGGCAGGGAGGGATGGCCGAGCTGCCGATGGTGCCGACGGCGACGGGCTTGCTCCGGGGGCGGTTTCATCCCCGGGATGGTCGGCTGTATGTGTGCGGGATGTTTGCCTGGGCGGGCAATCAGACTGAGCCGGGCGGATTTTACCGGATTCGGCCGACGGGGCGGCCGCTCCACGTCCCGACGGCGATTCATGCCGTGAGGGATGGGCTGGTGGTCCGGTTCAGCGATCCGCTCGATCCCGAAGTGGCGGCGGACGCTGGGCGGTGGGGGTATCGGACGTGGTCGCTGCGACGGTCGGCGGATTATGGGTCGCCGCATCTGGGGGAGCGTGAACACGCGATTCGGTCGGTGGCTGTGGAGGGCGATGGCCGGACGGTGCGGATCGTGATCGAAGGGTTTGGTCCGACGACCTGCTATGAGTTGACCTATGGATTGCGCGGCGCCGATGGGAGCCGATTCCGGGGCGCGGTGGACGGGACGGTGCATCGGGTTGGGCCGTGAGAGCGCAGGAGCCTGGTTTCAGGCGTTGGCCAGGCTGGCGGCGAAGTGCTGTTCGCAGAGGGCGATGAGGCGTCCGGAGGCCTCGGCTTCTTCGCTGACGACGGCGGTGGCGCCGAGCGCTTTGAGCCGGTTGGTGCTGCTCTGGAATCGGCAGCGGACCAGGATGGTGGTGTTGCGGTTCAGTTCGCGGATGGTCTGGAGGATCTGGATGGCGATGGCGTCGTCGGGGACCGAGAGGACGATCAGGTCGGCTTCGGCGACACCGGCGCGGCGGAGCACGGCAGGGTCGCGCGCGTCGCCAGCGACGGCGTGAAACCCGGATTGCTCGAAGGGCTGGAGGTTGATCGGGCTGAGGTCGAGCAGGCGGACCTCGAGGCCCATGATTTCGAGCCGAGAGGCGACCTGGCGGCCAATGGGGCCTAGCCCGATGACCAGGGCGCAGCGTGCGCGGGCCACGCCGTCGAACGATGGCTGGGGTGGCGTTGAGGAGCCGGGGGGCAGCCGCTCCAGGCCGGCGCGGAGCAGTTGGGGAGTGAGGATCAGGGTACCGATGGCGATGGCCAGCATCCGTTCGGCGTTGAGCGAGTCGATCAGGCCGTGGTGGACGCCCTGGGCGGCAAGGATGAGGGCGAACTCGCCGAGCTGAGCCAGGCCTAGTCCGCCGGCCAGCGCGGGAGCCCAACCCAGGCCGCAGGCGCGGAGGGCGACCGTGCCGGCGGCGGTTTTGAGGATCAGGATGCCGGCCAGGCCGAGGGTCAGGAGCAGTGGCTCGCGGGTCAGGATCGAGGGGTCGAGCAGCGAGCCGGTGGTGACGAAGAAGACGGCGGCGAACGACTCGCGAAAGGGCAGCACGATCGAGTCGATCTGTTTGCTGAGGCGGTTGCCGCTCAGGGCGACACCGGCGGCCAGGGCACCGACCGCCGCGGGCAGCCCGAGCGCAACGGCCAGCGTGGCCAGCCCGCCCAGGATCGAGAGCGTCGAGAGGACGACCAGCTCGACGCTGCGGAGTTGGGCCAGGAGGGGGACGAGGCCGCGAGCGATGGCCTCGCGAGCGACGCCGACGAGGATCAGGAACGCCAGAGCCTGGAGTGCCAGGGTGGCGTAGGCCGCTGGTCCAGGCGGCGGTCCCTCGCCGGTAAGCAACGGCAGCAAAAGCAGCAGGGGGACCAGGGCGATGTCTTGAAAGATCAGAATGCCGATGGCGCCGCGGCCTTCCGGAGTGGCGGTGCGGCCGAGTTCGAGCAGGGAGCGGAAGACGAGGACCGTCGAACTCAGGGCGCCGGCCGAGCCGGCCAGAATGGCGGCGTTCCAACTGAAGCCGACGAGGCGCGTGACGAGGATTAAGGGGAGGGCAACCAGGATCATCTGAATCGGGCCGCCGACGAGAAATGCACGGCCGAGGTTGCGGAGGTCGGAGGGCGAGAATTCGATTCCGACGGCAAAGAGCATCAGCAAGGCGCCGGCTTCGGCGAGGTGGCGGAGGTCGTCGCTGTCGCCGCGGACTAGGCGGAGGCCGCCGGGGCCGACGATCGAGCCCGCGATCAGGTAGCCGATCAGCAACGAGACGCCCAAGCGACGGCAGACCAGGCCCGAGATCAGGCCGGCGGCCAGAACGACGAGCAGGTCGGCGACGATCGGGGCGATGGATGCTTCGGGCATCGGGTTGGGGCCGGCGCACGCAGAGAGCCGGCGGGACCGGGTCACGCCGGCTCTACAGATGCTGCCAGGACGGAGCCAGACTGATCAGCGTTTGCTGAATTGGAAGCTCTTGCGGGCCTTCTTGTGGCCGTATTTTTTGCGTTCGACCATCCGGGGGTCGCGGGTCAGATAGCCACTGGCGCGGAGGACCGCATCGAGGTCAGGACGGAAGGTCTTGAGGGCGCGTGCCAGCCCCATGACGATGGCGCCGGCCTGGCTGCTTTTGCCGCTGCCGGAGACGTTGACAAAGACATCGATCCGCTGGGCCATTTCGGTGGCGACGGCCGGCGTCGCGGCCCGAGCAGCCAAGGCCGGATCAGGAAAGTATTCGTTCAGGGGCAGACCGTTGACCAAGAACTGGCCATTGCCGTCTCGGATGCGGACGCGTGCGACAGCCGTTTTGCGACGGCCGGTTCCCCAGGTATAGCTCGATTGGGCGGTGGCCATGGGCTAGGGGTCTCAGCGAGGACGGAGGGGCGAATGGGTCAGGCCGGAGGGAGAGTTCAGGACTCGGCCGGCTCGGCCGCGGCATCGGACGAAGGTGCCGAGGCAGCGGGCGGGGCGGAAGCGGCCGGCGGGGCCGGCTGGCGGCGGCGGCGACGCGGGGGATTGACCACCCGAGGCGGCGCCAGGATCATCCCGGCGGGGGTCGGGCGGCCGCTCCTCGGTTCGAGGCGGATCGGCTGCTGGGCCTGATGCGGGTGAGCCGGCCCGACGTAGAGCTTGAGCTTCATGAGCATGTGCCGGCCGAGCTTGTTCTTGGGCATCATGCGGCGGACGGCTTCCTCTAGGATGCGCTCGGGACGGCGTTGATGGAGCTTCCAGGCCACCTCCTCACGCTGACCGCCTGGCCAGCCGGTGTAGCGTTGGTAGACCTTCTGCTGCCACTTGTTGCCGGTGAAGACGACCTTTTCCACGTTGGTGACGATCACGTAATCGCCCGTATCGACGTGGGGGGTGTAGGTCGGGCGATGCTTGCCCATCAAGATCGGTGCAATCTGAGCGGCCAGGCGGCCGACGACCTGGTCGGAGGCGTCGATGTGATACCACTGGCGGGCCAATTCGCCCGTCTTCGCCTGATAGGTATTCATGGCCAGGGATCAAGCTTTCCAAACGAGGGTCGACGGCGCAACGATCGTGCCAGGACCAGAGAACAGCGAGATCGGCGAGCGAGACCTCGTCGCCGAGCCAGGGCCGCGGCAGGTCAGTTGGACCGCTTATTCCGGGTATATATCGAGTTAAGAGAAGAGCGAATTGAACCATGCGATCGGGCAGGATGTCAAGATCCGCCCGTTCGACGCCGCGAACGGGGGGCAAACCGGGGTTGTCGGGGCGGGGGGCGTCGGGTAGAGACGTTGCTGTGGTGGGCTGTGCGGCGTGGGCGTCCTGGGACGCTCGGGGGTCCGGCGGCCACCGCGCGTCGGGCACAACCGGGTTGAGGCGGCAGGGAGGCCACCGTGGGATACGACAAGCGCCAGGCGACCGAAGAGTTTACCCGTTGGAGCCGGAGCTACGACCGGAGCATCCTTCAACTGCTGTTGTTCCGACCGTCGCACCGGGTTTTGATCCGTCGGATCCGGGAGCATTATGGGGCCCGTCCGATCCGTGTCTTGGACATCGGCTGCGGGACGGGGGTTTTTGCCGAGCGGCTTCGGGCGGAGTTGCCGGCGGCGACCGTTTGGGGCGTGGATCTGGTGGCCGGGATGCTCGCGCGGGGAGCCGTACGCTGGCAGGCCCTGGCCGGCCACGTCCAGCCGGTGCAGGGCGACAGCGAGCGGCTGCCGTTCGCGCCCGGGTCGTTCGACGTCGTCACCTGCGCTAACAGCTTCCACCACTACCCGCGGCAGGACAAGGCCGTCTGCGAGATGCGGCGCGTCCTGAAGCCGGGCGGCCGGTTGATGCTGATCGACGGCTACCGCGACGCACCCTATGGCTGGTTCATTTACGACGTCTGTGTCGCGGGGATCGAAGGCGACGTCCACCACTGCTCGCGCAAGCGGATGCGTAGCTTGTTTGCGGCGGCTGGGTTGGAGTCGATCACCCAGCGAGTCTTCCGCGGCCCGGCACCGTTTTTGCTGACCGAGGCCGTGGCACCCAAGGTCTCGGCCATTCCGGAGCCGCACTTCGCCGTGGTCGAGGCAGGCAAGCGGGCAAGGGCCGGCTGAGCGGCCATCGGGCGAGGATGCGGGCCACGGCGATCCGATGGCCGGCGAGCGGGCCGTGCAGGGCCAGCTCGTCGGCCTCGCCGAGCAATTGGGCCGGCTCGTCGCCGTCGTCGAGGTGGACGATCCGCCGCCCGGGGTCGACGACCACGACGGCGCCGAAGCCCGCGTTGCGGTACTCGGCGACCTTGGCGAGCAGCTAAGGCCAGCGGTCGTGCTGGGACAGGACCTCGACGACAAGTTCCGGGGGGACGTCGGGAGCGCCGAGGGGAACCCGGCCCTTCGGCATCGTGGGGAAGCTGTAGAACGAGAGATCGGAGCCGCGGACGGAGTCGGGGTCCCTCCCGGTGATGACGCCGGCGTTAACGCACACAGCAGGTGGCCGAGATCGCCCGAGTCGACGATGCCGCCGATGGCGAGGACGAGGCTGCGCAGACCGCGCCGTGCAGCAGGCCGGGCAGTGGTGACGCCACGATCACGCCGCGGACCAGCTTCTCGGGATACCCCGGGGCGGGTCGGCTTCCGAACTCCTCGGCGGTGAGGAGCGGCTGCGTCGCGGTGGCGATAGGGGCGCCTCCTCGGGGCTCCCATTCTCATCCGCGTCGGGGCCGGTGATGCGGGATGCCGTGAAGGCCGACCTTGCGACCTCTTTCACTGGCGGCGGAGATCATGGGCGCGACATCGACGCGGTACCTCGTCGTGAGCGAGACGAGGTGATGATAGCGGAGCATTCGGCCTCGGTCCCGGACCTGAAGGCCCGTATAAACCTCCACGCACGGGAGCCGGGGCAAGGCTTCATTGAACCGTGAACGTTGGGGCGTGCGACGTCGTGTATTGGCCTGCCGAGTTGTTGCCGGAGGCCCGGAAGGTAACCGTCACACTGGTCCCGAATGCGAGTGCGGGAGAGAAGCAGACGGTGGCATTCTCCATGCCGACTTGGGCCGGCTCGAAATCGCCTCGTCCCATGCGTCAATTATTGTAGTAGTATGAGACCGTTTAGGGTAGGTCGCCGGAGATCAATTCGCCGCCGGCGCGAGTGCCGAGAGCGCGTTACAACTCGGGCGCGACTTGGTCCTTGACGTAATGAACGTGGCCGTCGGCCAGGAGGCAATGAACGCCTCCCGGATGCAGGCTTGTCGCGGTCGTTGCACCGAAGACTCGGCGAGCACCTGGGGCGTTGTTGCAACTCGGCACGTTGGGAGGCATCAGGTTGTCACAGAGCGTGTACGCCCTGGCACCAAGGCTCCAGATCTCGCCCTTCAATGGCGCCGAAACCGGCAGGACGTTGATGAGGCCGCGGCGGCGAGCCTCGAACTCCGCCGGGGAATCGGCCGGCGGGTCATGCCCAACGAAGGCGAAGAGCGTACGACGCCGATCCACGGGCGGTGGCAGGTTCCCCACCAGAAACTCAGACATCGCCACCGTGGTTGAAAGGCCGTCCTTTGATCTCGGCGACGCTGATCGGGCTTTCGACGAAGGCGCCGTTGAGCCCGATGATCGGCGCGCCACGGTGCCTCATGCTCGGCCGTCCATCCCCCAGGCAGCCAGCGTAGTTGGAGTTCGGCGGCTTCAATAGGGGATCGGAGGGGCAGAGAAAGACGCCCAAACGGGCGTAGATGACGGTCGCATTAACGCCGGGTCGCGAGGTATCCGTAGCTCCGACCCCTAAGTTCAAAGCGTCGTACAACGGCCGCTGGTCGAGGTATGGCAGAATTGCCGCATGGAGCGAGAAGTGGCTTGTCGGCATGCGGCCGAGCGGCAGGACCCGGTGGGCCGATTCGTAGTTCAGGATAGCGATCCCGAACTGCTTCAGCTTGTTTATGCACTTCATGCGTCGGGCTGACTCCCGCGCCGCCTGCAAGGCGGGAACCAGGAGGGCCGCGAGCAGGCCGATGATCGCGACGACGACCACGACCTCGATGACCGTCACGCCGGCACGATGAGACTCGGCAGCGCGACGGTTTTGCTCCGTTAGATTCATCATGTGCCTCCTGCCGTGAGCCCGGACGGTCGCGGCACGGGAGAGCAGGGCGATCCTCTTCCACAGCGAGCCTGCCCCCCCCTCTTGCCCGTGTCAAGAAAAAAAGCAGTGGGGGCGGTTGGCCGGGTGGCGAGGGCGATTGCGAACGCGGTGGCTGGTGCGGAAGATCGTTGTGGCCCTTGAAGATGGGGGCCAGCAAACGTGAAGGGGGGCCGCATGGGGACGAGCGTCGAGGCGGGCAGCGCGGTGCGGGCGGTCTTGGCGTCGCCTCGGCTGTTGTCGATCGACGCCCTGCGCGGGTTTGACATGTTCTGGATCATCGGCGGCGACGCGCTGTTTCGGGCGATCGGCCGCCGGCTGGGGCCGCCGGTTGAGCTGGTCACTGAGCGCCAGCTCCAGCACGTCGCCTGGGAAGGTTTTGTTTTTTACGACCTGATCTTTCCGCTGTTTCTGTTCCTCGTAGGGGTGGTGATCCCGTACTCGCTGCGGTCGCACCGAGCGCGGGGCGAGTCGAGCAGGGCGCTGGCCTGGCGGGTCGCGCGGCGGGTGGCGCTGCTGGTGCTGCTGGGGCTGGTCAACAACGGGCTTTTGCAGCTTGACTTCGCCAACCTGCGGTATGCAGGGGTCTTGCAGCGAATTGGGATCTGCTACGGGGTTGCGGCGGTGCTGGCCTGGTGGCTGCGGCCGCGGGGGATCGTCGCGGCGATCCTTGTCATCCTGCTGGGATACTGGGCGGTGCTGGCGACGGTGCCGGCGCCGGGCGGCCGGGCCGGCGACCTGTCGCCCGAGGGGAACGTTTCGGGCTACCTCGACCGGACGCTCCTGCCGGGGCGGATCATGCCGGAATATTACGGATACGGCGACAATGAGGGCGTTCTATCGACGATCCCGGCAGTGGCGACGGCGCTGTTGGGCGTGCTGGCGGGAACGTGGCTGCTGACGGACCGGCGGCCATGGGTGAAGGTGGGCGGGCTGCTGGGGGCGGGTGCGGCGTGCCTGGGGCTCGGGATCGCGTGGGGCCAGGTGTTCCCGGTGATCAAGAACCTCTGGACCAGTTCGTTCGTGCTGGTGGCGGGGGGCTGGAGCCTGATTCTGCTGGGGGCGTTTTACGCGGTGATCGACGTCTTGGGCGCGCGCTGGCTGGCGTTACCCTTCGCGGTGATCGGGGCGAACGCGATCACGATCTATGTGGGTCAGGAATTTCTCGACTTCGAGCGCATCTCACGGTTCTTTCTGGGCGGGGTGGCACGACTGAGCGGCGCGTGGGAACCGGTCGTGCTGGCCGCTGGGGTGGTGGGGGCGGCCTGGGTGTTCCTTTACATCCTTTGGCGGAATCGCTGGTTTCTGCGGGTCTAGCGGCGGAGCCGCCAAACGTCGAGGCGTTGACCTCAACGCGGTATGTCGTCCGGGGGGCGATTTGAAGGGCGCGTGTCGGCCTGCCCGATCTCGCGGGTCCGCGGAAGGCGCCCGATGCGGGCATCCCGCGTGCCGGTGGGTGTGGGGTGCTGATTGGGTCAGAGCCTGGCGTAGTGCGTGACGATCGCACGAGCGGTGCGGAGGCCGTCGACGGCGGCGCTGATGATGCCGCCGGCGTAGCCGGCACCCTCGCCGGTGGGGTAGAGGCCGGCGACCGTCGGGCACTGGCGCGTGTGCGGGTCGCGCGGGATGCGGACCGGGGAGCTGCCGCGACTTTCGGGGCCGGTCAAGGTCGCGTCCTTCAGGAACAGGCCACGGAAGCGGCGGTCGAGGGCGGGCAGGCCGCGGTCGAGGGCCTCGAGGACGACCGGCGGGATGATCTGGGCCAGGTCGGTCGGCACGACGCCACGGGAGTAGAGCGAATAGCTGGAGGGGACGTCGCCTGAGCTAGCGCGGCCCTCGAAATAGTCGCGGACGCGCTGGATCGGCGCCTTGTAGGAGCGCCCGCCGATTAGGTAGGCGGCGCGTTCGGCACGCTGCTGGAAGTGGATGCCGGCCAGGGGGTGTTGGCTGCCGGTGTCGGCCGGGGTGATGGTGACGACCAGGCCGCTGTTGGCGAATGGGGAGTCGTGGCGGCTCTCGGACATCCCGTTGGTCGCGAAGTAGCCCGGCTCGCTGACGCTCGGCATGACGTAGCCGCCGGCGCACATGCAGAAGGTGAACAGGTCGCGGCCGCCGACGTCGCAGGTCAGTTCGTAGTCCGCGGCGCCTAGGGCTGGGTGTCCGGCGTGGTGGCCGTAGCGGGCGCGGTCGACGTTGGACTGGGGCTGCTCGATGCGGACGCCGAACTGGAACGGCTTGGCCTCCAAGGGCACGCCGCGGCGCAGGAGCATCGAGTAGGTGTCGCGGGCGGAGTGGCCGACGGCCAGCACCGCCAGGTCGGTCGGAATATAGCCTGAGCTGGTCACCAGGCCGCGGAGGGCGCCGTCGGCGAGGTCGAGATCCTCGACTCGGCAACTGAAGCGGACCTCGCCGCCGAGCTGCTCGATCTTGCGGCGGAGGGTGCGGACGACCAGCGGCAGGCGATTCGAGCCGAGGTGGGGCCGGTGTTCGTAGACGATCGAGGGCTTGCCGTGGCAGTCGGCGAGGATTTCGAGGACTTTGCGGACGTCGGGGCCGGTGGCGCGGGAGGTGAGCTTGCCGTCGGAGAAGGTGCCCGCGCCGCCTTCGCCGAAGAGGTAGTTGGACTCGGGGTCGAGCGGGCCGCCGGCGTCGAAGGCGCGGACGGTGGCGACGCGTTCCTTGACGGCCTGGCCGCGTTCGAGGACGAGGGGGTGGTAGCCCTCGCGTGCCAGGAAGTAGGCGGCGAACAGGCCGGCTGGGCCGGAGCCGATGACGACCGGGCGGTGGTGGAGCGGGGTCAAGCCGGGCGAATCGGGCCAGTCGAACCGATCGGGAGCAGCGGGGGCCAGATCCGGGCCCGAGGCCCGGTCGAGGACTAGGGCTTCGTCAGGGACGGCGACTTCGGCGGCGTAGACGAAGTGGATGTCGTCATGGCGGCGGGCGTCGAGGCTCTTGCGGACGATCCGCCAGGACTGGATGTCTTCGGAGCGGAGTCCGATTCGAGCCGCGATTCGCTCGGGCAAAGCGGCCTCGGACTCGTCGAGGCCGAGCCTCAGGTTGCTGATTCGCAGGGACATGGCCGTCGGATGGGCTGGTGGAGACGCCAGCGCCGCGGGAGCGGAGCGTGGCTGGTCGGGGGAGAACAGGTCGGGGGACGGTTCTGGAGGTTTGGGGATCAGGCGAGCCAGGAGGGCCGAGGCGCAGGCGGCGAGGCGGGAGACCGGGTCCGACCGGACAACGGAGGTCGAGAGCGGAGGCGGTCGCGAGCCATCGGCGAAGACCGCCGGCGCCGGCGAGCGGTTGGCGGCATGGCCGGTCAGGGACGGATCGGTCCAAAGGCGATCAGGGTCATGTCGTCGGCCTGGGGGTGGTTGGCCACGAATTCGCGGATGTTCTGGAGCACAGCGCGGGCGACGGCGGTGGGGCCTCCGCGAGCTTCGGCAACGCGGCGGGGCAGGCGGTGGTTGCCGTGCCAGTCATACCGTTCGGCGGTGGGGCTTTCGGCGTCGGGGATGCCGTCGGTGTACATCAGGCAGACGTCGCCGGGTTCGAGAGCGACCTCGGCCTGGTCGTAGGTGGCGGCGTCGTGGATGCCGAGGGGGCAGCCGGCGACGTCCTCGCCGACCTCGTCGATACGGCCGTCGGCGCGGCGGATCAGGATTGGCAGGTGGCCGGCGGAGGCATAGGTCAGGGTGCGGCTGCGGCGATCGAGCCGCGCGATCGACAGGGTGATGAACCGCTCCTCGATGCCGGCGTCGCAGAGGAGTTTGTTGGCCTTGGTGGTGGCCGCGCCGGGTTCGCGTTCGGTGAGGATGCAGGCGCGGATATCGCCGGAGAACTTGGCCATCATCAGGGCGGCGGCGACACCCTTGCCGGCGACGTCGCCAACGGCGATGACGACCTGGTCCTCGTCGAGGGGGACGAAGTCGTAATAGTCGCCGCCGACCTTGAGAGCGGCCTGGTAGTAGGCGAAGAACTCGAAGCCGGGCAACTCCGGGACGGAACGAGGCAGGAAGCTGGTCTGGATCGTCTGGGCGATGCTGATGTCGCGCTTCATTTGCTCCTGGGCCAGGAGCGTTTCGTGCATTTCGGCGTTTTGGAGCGCGATGGTGGCCTGGCGGGCGACGGCCTCGAGGATGTCGAGGTCCTCGCGGTTGAACTGTTTGCGATCCGAGGTATCGAGCTGGAGGATGCCGAGGATGTGTCCGTCGGAAGTGAGCAGGGGGACGCACATCACCGAGCGGATTTTGAGGTCGGCGATCGAGGCGCTGGTCGGCAGGTTCTGGTCGGAGCCGGCATCCTGATAGAGGACGGAGTTTTTCTGCTCGACGACGTGGCGGATGATGGTGCGGGCAAACTGGAGCCGGGTTTCATCGGCGGGCGGTGCGGCCAGCGCGGAGCGGAGCGGCTGGCGGCGGGGCGGGCGGATCCGGTGGAAGACCTGGCCGAAGGCGAGCCGCTCGGGGTCGTTGTTCTTGAGCAGGACGATGAATGCGCGCTCGGCCTGGACGAACAAGCCGAGCAGCGATTCCAGGATTCGGGGCGCTAGGGTCTCGACCTTGAGGCTTGTCGACAGGTTGCGGGAGATTTCCAAGATCGCCTTGAGCTTGACCTCGGGGCGGACGACGCTGGCCTGAAGGTCGCTGCGCGAGGCGTTGAGCATGTGGATCGTCGAATCCTCGGGACCGTCGAGGATTTCGATGCTGCTGCTCTCCTTCTTGGTGGGATCTTCGAGGTGGAAGACCAGCTCGACGTCGCAGATGTTGATCCGATCGCCGGGCTTGAGGGGATAGTCGGTCCGGGGAACGAGGACTTCTTCGTTGACTTTGGTTTTGTTGCGTGAATCTTGATCGATGACGTAATAGGTGTCGCCTTTGCGGCGGATCAGGGCGTGGGTGCGGCTGATTCCGGCCGGTTCGAGGATGATGTCGCAGGTTTGCAGGCGGCCGATCATCATCTCGGGCTTGTCCAGGGGGACGACCTGGCTTGGGGCGTTGCCGTTATGGATGACGAGGACGGCCATCGGCGGGAGATTCCAGGAGACTGAGGCGAGGCGTGAGGCGTTTGGGGGGGAGGGAAGAAGTGGACGGCGATCGGCCGGGATTTGGGCTAGCCCGGCTGTAGCCTGAATCGAGTTTATCAGAGAGACTGGCTCCGGGGAGAGTGCGTTTTCTAGAACCAGCGCGTCGGGGAGGGGAGGTGGTGGGCCCAGGCGTCAGGGGAGGGTATCGAGGCGATCAAGGGCCGGGCGTAAAAGCGGCACGTCGAGCGCCAAGGGAATCAGCAGTTGGTCGCGGAGGAGTCGCAACGAAGCGGCGTTGGGGCCGGCGGCGGAGGGGAGCCGGCGGGCGGCGAGCACGATCTCGAGGGCGACGGCAGCTTGGGCGGGGTCGATCAGGCTGAGGTTGTTCCAGGAGCGGAATGGTTCGAGGACCCCGGAGGCGTTATCGCGCCGCGCGGCGGCAGCGGCCAGGGCGAGGCGGGCGATGCCGTCCCAGGCCTCGCGTCCGTGGTGCTCCCGGGCCGCATTGAGTTGCTGGGCAAAGCGTTCGAGCCGGTCGGCGTCGCCGCGTGCGAACAGGTCGCGGACCAGTTGCAGGTAGGCCAGGTCCACAAACTCGTGATCGTCGGGAAAGCGGCCGGCGACGGCCAGCCAGGCCGCGGGACGGCGCGATGCCGGTGTTCGAGTTTGGGCGCGGCGGTATTGGGCGGCGGCGTTGGGTTCGGTGGGCACGTGGTCCCAGTCCAGCAGGCTCAGGCCGGGCAGGGGGGGTGAAAGGTTCTGCGGGGGGCGGTTCGGAGCGACCAGCCAGGCGGACGAGGCTCCGACGGCCAGCGCCAGCGGGATGCCGACCAGGTACCACCGCCAGGTCGGCAGCCGGCGAGGTCCGAGCCGAGCGGGCGATGAAAGCGTGGCGGTGGGGATTTCTGCGGCAGGCTCGGCCGGTTGGGCTGGGGGGAGAGGGGGTTGTTCGGGCAGGAGTTGGGTGGCTGGTCCGAGGGCGTAGGCGATCCGGTCGAGCGTGGCGGCGACTTCGGCGGCGCTGGCGGGGCGGCGGGCAGGGTCCTTTTCGAGGAGCTGTTCGACGAGGTTGATCAGGGTCCGCGGGGCTTCGGGACGGAGCGGCTGGATGGGCGGGGGCGTCTCGTGAACGTGCTTGAGGGCAACCGCGACGGGGTTATCGCCGCGGAAGGGAGGCCGGCCGGTTAGGAGGTGATAGTACGTTACGCCAAGGGAGTAGAGGTCGGAGCGGTGGTCGAGCGGCTTGCCCTGAACCTGTTCGGGGCTCATGTACAGGGGGGTTCCCGGGGTGATGCCGGTCCGGGTCAGCGGAGCCTGGGAGTCGGCGCGGAGGCAGATTCCGAAGTCGGCGACCTTGACCTGGCCATCGGGGGTCAGCAACAGGTTGTCGGGCTTGATGTCGCGGTGGACCAGTCCGGCGGCGTGGGCGGCCGCCAGGGCGCGAGCCGCCTGGCGCATGATTTCGACGGCGGCGGGGATGGTGGGCTGTTCGTCGCGTAGCCGGTCGCGGAGGGTGCGGCCGGGGACGTACTCCATGGCGATGAAGCGGACCCCAGCCTCGTGACCGACGGCGTAGACGTGCACGATGTTGGGATGGCTTAGCCGAGCGGCGGCCTGGGCCTCGGCCTCGAAGCGGGCCAGGGCGACCGGATCGGTCTCGGGGTCGGTCGTCAGGACTTTGAGCGCGACGTCGCGGTTGAGGCTCAACTGGCGGGCTAGGTAGACCTCGCCCATGCCCCCGCGGCCGAGCCGGCGGCCGAGCAGGAAATCGCCGAGGCGCTGGCCGGTCAGGGGGCCGGTCTGGTCGGATTGTGGCATAGGCGCGGGGGTCGTCATGGAATCGGCGTCGCACGGATCCGCCCGTTGGAAGTGTAGCGGACCAAACGCTGGTTCAGGGAGGGAGCGAAGGGTGAAGCGGGGTGCAAAGAGGGCCGTTCCGCGTGGTCAGCCGTCCCGTAGCGCGGCGGTCACCGGGACGGGGCTGAGGCCGGGGGCGAACCGCTCGGGCGTCCCCAGAGGGGTGTTTCGGAGCTACGCGGAGCGGCGGTGGTGCTAAAATGTGACGGTACGCGAGCGGAGCGAGACTCGGGGGAGAGGTATCGTCATGGGAAGCAGCCGGCGTGGATGGGTGGGAGTGGTATGGGGGGTGGGGCTGGCGGTCTGCCTCGGGACGGCTGGGGCGCAGGTGGTGATTCCGCCACCGCAGAGCGGCCTGGAACGCCCCTGGATTCCGCCCCGGGGCGAGTGGCTCCAGGTGTTGACGGCCACGGACCGCTGGCTAGTGCTCCAGAACGAGCGTGGGCAGCAATTTCCGGTTGCCTATGATTCGATTGGTCAGTTCTTGATCCGCTGGCCCTCGTCGCTGGAGCGAATTGCGCCCGATGATCTGATCGAGGTGACGGGCATCGACCTGGGGACCAACCGAGTCGCGACCGACCAGGTTGATATATACAAAGGCCCGGCTCGTCAATTGGTGACGCCGGCCGTTCTCCAGCTCCTGGGATTCAATCGGGTGATGACGCTGTTCGATTGGGAACGGCAGCGGACCTTTGGAATCAATCTGCAATACATTTTGACACCCGAGGAGCAACTGATGCCCGTGCGGTTGCATGTGGTGGCGCCGGCGGCGAACGTGCAACCGCTGCAACTGATGATCGGGGGGAACAATGTGGTCACGGTGGTGCCGGGCCTGAACGGCACCGCCGTGACCGAGGTGACGCCGGGCGATCCGCAGTTTGTGCAGCCCGGCGACATGGCCTATGTGATTCCGTTGCCGGGTCAGTCAACCCCGCGAAGCCTGGCGGTGGGCCGGCTGGTGCTCTATAAGGGGGTGGGCATTAACGCGTTTGCGCGATAAGCGGTGGTCCGTCGGGGGGTCGAGGCGTTGCGCGATCGAGGGATGCGGATGGCTGGGCGCTGATCGGCCCGGCGCTAGGGATGCCCGAGCGCGCTTGGGAGTGCCAGGGTCCGTGACCTGGGCGTGGGCGGCCGGGTAGAATCCGTCGGATTTTGCTGGCGTGGAGAGTGCGCCCGGATGGAGGCATGGAGGGGAAGACGAGTGGATTTATGAACGTCCTAAACTTTTTACGTCATGCGTTTCGGGCTGCGGCGCCCGAGGGAGCAGATCCGGAGGCGTTTGCCGCGGCGGTGCGGGCGAGCGGTGAACCGCGGTTCGGCGACTATCAGGCCAATGGCTGCATGGCGGTGGCCAGGCAACGCGGGGTGCCGCCGCGGGAGGTGGCGGCGGAAGTGGCCGGCAGGGTCGTCCTGGAACCGCTGGCGGGGACGCCGGAGGTGGCCGGTCCGGGGTTTCTCAACGTTCGGCTGCATCGGAGCTGGATGGAAGCGGCGCTGGGCGAGCGGGTGCGGGATCCGCGGCTGGGGTTGGAGTCGCTCGAGCGGACGCAGACGGTGGTGATCGACTATTCATCGCCCAATGTGGCCAAGCCGATGCACGTGGGGCACATTCGCTCAACGGTGATCGGCGATTGCCTGGCACGGGTCTATAGCGAGTTGGGCCATCGCGTGATTCGCGACAATCATCTGGGCGACTGGGGTTCGCAGTTTGGGATGATTTTGTGGGGTTGGAAGCATTACCGGGACGAATCGGCCTATGCGGCCGACCCGGTGGGCGAACTGGCGCGGCTTTACCGGCTGGTTTCTGGGCGGATCGCCGAGGGCGAAGCGCTGGAGAAGAGCTACGGCAAGCTGTTTGAGTTGGAGGCACAAGGCCGGTCGGCCGAGGCCGAGGCGCTGTGGGCCAGGCGGCCGCCGACCGAGACCCGCTCGCGCGAAGAGATTCGCCAGCAGGTCGAGCAGGCGCGGGCGCTGGCCGAGGCCGCTCGCGAGGAGACGGCGAAGCTCCATGCCGGCGATCCCGAGGCGCGGCGGCTTTGGCATGAGTTCATGCCGCACTGCCGCCGCGCGCTTGACGCGATTTACGCCCGGCTGGGGGTGCGGTTCGACGTCGAGCTGGGCGAGAGTTTTTACGACCCGATGCTAGCCGATGTGGTCGAGGATCTGATGGCGCGGGGCCTTGCCGTGCCCAGCGAGGGGGCCATCGTGGTCTTTCTTGAAGGTGCGAAGGCACCGATGATCGTTCGTAAGCGTGATGGCGCGTTCAATTATGCGACGACGGATCTGGCGACGATTCGCTACCGCGTCGAGACCTGGAATCCGGATCTGATTCTGTATGTGGTCGACCACCGCCAGAGCGACCACTTCAAGGCGCTGTTTGAGGTGGCGCGGCGTTGGGGGTATACGCATCCGAGGTATGAGCACGTGGCGTTCGGCACGATCCTGGGATCGGACCGGAGGCCGTTCAAGACGCGGGCGGGGGATACGGTCGGTCTGGAGTCGCTGCTGGACGAGGCGGTGGCGCGGGCGCGTGCGGTGGTCGATGCCAACAGCCCGGAGCTGGACGAGGCCGAACGGGCGCGGGTCAGCGAGATCGTCGGACTGGGCGCGATCAAGTATGCGGATCTGTGCCAGAACCGGCTGAGCGACTACGTCTTCGACTGGGATAAGATGATGGCGCTCACCGGCAACACGGCCACCTACATGCAGTATGCCTATGCGCGGATCCGCTCGATTTTCCGCAAAGGCGGCGTCGACCCGGAGCGGCTCCGCGTCCAAAGCCCGGCGGTGGTCCTGGGCCACGAGACGGAACGGGCCCTCGGCCTGCTTCTGCTCCGCTGGCCGGAGACGATCGAACAAACGGCCTCCGAACTGAAGCCGAACCTGTTGACCGACTACCTGTTTGACCTGGCCAACGCGTATAGCGCGTTTTACGACGCCTGCCCGGTTCTCAAGGCCGAGGACGAAGCGATCCGGGCGAGCCGGCTGGCTCTCTGCGACCTGACGGCGCGGACGCTTCAGCGTGGCCTGGATTTGCTCGGCATCGAAGTGGCCGAGCGGATGTGAGGACGGAGCCGCGACGGTCGATGCGTACGTGCCGACCCGTGCCGCACCGGCCGTGGATTCGGAGCGGTCGGGGCCTCAAATGCGGTCCGGCCCCGGGCGCTGTATGATCGGGATAGCCGGTGCGCCGGACCAGCCGCCGGAGAATCGGCCTTGCCCCGAAGTTGATGGATCTCGGGAGAGCCCTGGCCATGAAAACCGACTCGCCGCCGCCCAACGGCCGGCTCTCGCCCCAGGACGCCGCACGGCTGGACGCGTTGTATGCCCGGCTGGTGCGGGAGCGATCGGTGTTCATCGGCTACCCGGTATCGGCGGCCTTTGATTACACGCCGCTGTACCGGTTTCTGGAGTTTCCGTCCAACAACGTGGGCGATCCCTTTATTCCAAGCAATTATCATCTAAACACGCATGAGTTTGAGCGTGAGGTTTTGGCGGAGTTTTTCGATTTGACGGCCGCGCCGGCCGACGACGCCTGGGGCTATATCACCAGCGGCGGGACCGAGGGCAACCTTTACGGGATTTTTCTCGGGCGGGAGCTCTTGCCCGACGGCATGGTCTATTACTCCGAGGACACGCATTACTCGGTCAACAAGATTCTGCGGGCGTTGCATGTGCGGAACATCATGATCCGCAGCCGCGAGGATGGGCGGATCGACCTCGATGACCTTTACGAAACTCTGAGGATCCATCGCGACGTGCCGCCGATCCTGTTTCTGAACATCGGCACGACGATGAAGGGGGCGATCGACGATCTGGAAGGGGTAAACGAGATCCTGCGTGATCTGGCGATCGGGCGGCGCTATATCCACGCCGACGCGGCGTTGCACGGGATGATTCTGCCGTTTGTCGATCGGCCCCAGCCGTGGAACTTTGAGGCGGGGATTGATAGTATATCAATTAGCGGTCATAAGTTCATCGGCGCACCGTTTCCGTGCGGGGTGGTTATTGCACGTAAGGGGAATGTCGAGCGGATTGCGCGGAGCATTGAGTACGTGGGCAGTCTGGACACGACGCTTTCTGGCTCGCGAAACAGTCTGGCGGCGTTGTTTCTCTGGTATGCGCTGCGGACGACGCCCCGGGGCGAGTTCCGGCGGATTGTGGCCGAATGCCTGGATGTTGCCGATTATGCGATCGACCGGCTGGAGGCGCTGGGCCGCAACCCGTGGCGGCATGAGCATTCGCCGATTGTTGTCTTCGACCGGCCGCCGGGGTCGATCATGAAGAAGTGGCAGATCGCCGTTCAGGGGCGGATTGGGCATGTGATTGCGATGCCGCACGTGACCCGGGAGCAGGTTGACCGGCTCGTGGCTGACCTGGCGGCGGTTGAACCGGAGGAGGTACGGCCGCGATGAGGCAGATTCACGTGGTCGAAGAGGCCGGGGCGGATGTGATCGCCGAATTGATTGAGGCGATCGCCGCGGCGGGCGTTAACATCGAGACGTTGGATTCCGAGGCCTTGCCGGGCACGTTGGTGGCCCGGCTGACGGTTGATCGGTACGACGATGCGATGCGCGCGCTCAATCAGGCGGGTTTTCATGCGATCGGCGAGGATGTGTTGCTGGTCCGGCTGGAGGACCGGCCTGGGGCGCTGGCCGAGCTGGCGCGGCGGTTTCACGCGGCGGGCATTCCGCTGCGCAGCGTGCGGATCATCCGCCGTGGCGAAGGCTCGGGGATTGTCGCGGTCTCGACGCCGCGGCTCGAAGAGGCTCGGGAACTGGTGCGGGACGTGTTGCTCGGCTAAGGCGTGAGGGCCGGGCGGTTCAGGTCGGCTTGCCGGTCGTCCGAGCCGGTGGATAGAGTAATTTGGTAGCCCCGCCCGCGCCGCGGTGGTTCCACGCCGAGTGCACGACCCGCCCCGTGACACGGTCGGTCGCCGTGATCGAATGGTCCGGTATGCCGGCCGTCCCACCAGACCGAGAGTCGCACCATGCGTCCTCGCCCCCAGCTGATCGCTTGCCTGTCGGCGCTTGTCTTGTCGGGTTGGTTTGGGATGGCGCTGGCCCGGGTGGATTCCCCGGTGGCCGCGGCCAGCCGGGAGGGCGCAGAGCCGCACCGCTCGCCGATCGCTTTGGCACTCACGGCGGATGGGTCGCGGCTGCTGACCGCCAACCAGACGTCGGGAACGGTTTCGCTGGTGGATCCGGTCGCGGGCCGGGTGCTGGCGGAAGTGGCCACCGGCGATCGACCGGCCGGCGTGGCGTGGGCGCCGGATGGCCGGCGCGCGGTGGTGACGCACTGGTTCGGGTACGACGTGGCGATTCTGGAGGTCGGGCCGGAGTCGCTGGCCGTAGTCGGCCGGGTGGAGGTTGGGCCGGAGCCACGCGGGGTGGTTGTCACGCCGGATGGGTCGACAGCCTACGTGGCGGTCGGGGTGAGCAACGAGGTCGTGCGGATTGATCTGGACGCCGCGGTGGTCACGGGGCGGGTGGAAGTTCCCCGCGAGCCGCGAGGGCTAGCGCTCACACCGGACGGCCGGATGCTGGTCGTCGGCTGTTCACGGGCCGGAGTGCTGGCGTTCGTGGATGTCGAGACGAATCAGGTGCGTCGGGTTCAAGAGGTCGACGGGGCCAATCTCCGGCAGCTTGCCGTTGATCCCCAGGGCGCGTATGCCTACGTGACGGCGCTCAAGAATCGCGGGTTTGCGACGACGCAGCGTAATATCGACATCGGTTGGGTGCTGGGCCAGCGGGTCGTGCGGGTGGAGTTGCAGGGGCAGCCGGGAAATTATGAGACGCTCTCGCTCGACCCGCAGGGGAAGGCCGCCGGCGATGCGCACGGGCTGGCGCTCAGCCCCGATGGGTCGCATCTGGCGGTTGGTCTTGGCGGAACGCATGAAGTGATGCTGTTCCGGACCGATCGGCGTCGATTGCCCTGGCGGCGGAATGGCTCGCGGGATTTGCTCGCGCCGGAGCTGGTTAACGACCGCGAGGGCCGGTTGCGGCGGATCGAGCTGGGCGGGCGGCCGACCGAACTCGCCTTCGCGCCGGATGGCACGACGCTGTATGTCGCGAATTATCTAGCCGACTCGGTTCAGGTCGTCGATGTCGAAACCGGTCGACTGGTCCGGTCGATCCATCTGGGGGGCCCGCCGGAGATGTCGCTGGTGCGGCGAGGCGAGGCGCTGTTTCACGACGCGACCCGCTCGTTCAACCAGTGGTATAGCTGCAACACCTGCCATAGCGACGGCGGCCATACCAACGGGCTCAATTTCGACACGATGAACGACGGCTGGCATGACTACAGCACGACGCCCACCCGCAGCCGCAAGAAGGTGCCGAGCCTGCGGCGGGTTGCGGAGACCGGCCCCTGGACCTGGCATGGCTGGCAGACCAGCCTCGACGAAGCCATGCGCGAGTCGTTCACCAAGAGCATGCAGGGACCGGAGCCGTCGGCCGAGGATGTTGCGGCGATCGTGGCGTATCTGAAGACGCTCGACTATCCGCGCAATCCGTTCGTCGGTCCGGACGGCAAGCTCAGCCCGGCGGCGGAGCGCGGGCGGGAGATTTTCCGCTCGTCGCGGGCCGCCTGCACGACCTGCCACGCGGGCGACGAATTGACCGATGGCAAAGTTCACGACGTCGGCCTGGGTGAGCGGGGCGATGTCTACAAGGGCCATAACCCGCCGTCGCTGCGAGGGCTTTACGACAAGGATCCCTACCTCCACGATGGCCGAGCGGCCGACCTCCGCGAGGTGCTGACTCAGTGGCACGTTCCTGAGGAGTTGGGCGGTGGCGAGCTGAGTGAGGAGGAATTGGCGGATTTGATCGCGTATCTGAAGACATTGTGAGAGCGGGTCGTCCGGTCCGAACGGCTGGCGTGTGTACGGCCATCGCCTGAGCCTGGACGGGGTCTTCGAGGCGGAGGTTGCCGTCTGGTGTGATCGGGAGGCAGCCGGTCAGACCAGGATGGACCGGATCGGCTCGCCCAGGGTCAACCGCAGGGGTCGATCGAGGGGATCGCGCAGCTCTAGGCCCGGGTCGACCCCCAGGCAGTGGTAGATCGTTGCGGCGATATCGGCCGGGGTGACCGGGTCGCGTGCGGGGTATGCCGCCCAGCGGTCGGAGGCGCCGTGGACGACGCCGCCGCGGATCCCACCACCAGCCAGCACGGTGCTGAAGCAGTGGGGCCAGTGGTCGCGGCCGTCGCGGCCGGCGCCCGCACCGCCGACGACCGACTGTCCGACCTTTGGCGTGCGGCCGAATTCGCCGGTCCAGACGACGAGCGTCGAGTCGAGCAGGCCCCGAGCCGCGAGGTCGTCGAGCAGCGCCGAGAAGGCCTGGTCGGCCGGCGGCATGAGCCGCTCGCGGAGGTCGACGAAGTTGCGATTGTGGGTGTCCCAGTAGACGCTGACGTTGGTGATTCCGTCGTTCTGCCAGAAGACGGTGACGATCGGCACGCCGGCCTCGACCAGCCGCCGCGCCTGGAGCACGGCCTGGCCGTGGGGGTGCAACCCGTAGCGGGCGCGGAGCCGCGGGTCTTCGCGGCTGAGGTCGAACGCCTCCAGGGCGCGGCGATCGGTGAGCAGATCGTAGGCGCGGGCGTGGTGGCGGGCCATCGCGGCAACCGGCGGGGCGGCTGCCTCCCAGACGCGGGCTTGGGTCTCGACGGCCGCAAGCAGCGCCTGGCGGTCGTCAAGCCGCGCGCCGGCCAGCTCGGCGGGCAGGCGGAAGTCGCCGACCGAGTAATCGGGCCGGCTGGGGTCGTGGTCGATCGTGAACGGCGCCAGCGCAGGCCCGAGCCATCCACCGCCCTGGCCGTGGCTCTGCTCGACAAACCGCGGAGCGCCATCGTCGATCTCGGGGCGGAGTTGGACGTACGGCGGCAGGGGCGAACGCCGCGTGCCGCCCCGCAGGTGCTCGAGCACGGCGCCGAAGTGGGGCCAGTCCTCAATCGGCGGTCCGCCGCCCGGCCGCGGTATCGGCCGGCCGGTCAGCAGCTCGTGGGTGGCCGTCGTGTGGTTGACGTCGGAATGGTGGACGGAACGGACGATCGCCAACCGGTCGGTCTGTCGCGCCAGGAGCGGAAAATGCTCGGAGATCTGGATACCCGGTACGGCGGTCGCAATCGGCCGGAACTCGCCGCGGACCTGTTCGGGCGCGTCAGGCTTCAGGTCCCACGTCTCCTGCTGCGCCGGCCCACCCCACATGAACAACAGGATACATGCCCGCGCCCGTCCGAAGCTGGGGTCGGGGGCGGCCAGATGGGTTTCGGCCCGGGCCCATAGCAGCGTCGGCAGGTTCAGTCCCAGCAGCCCAAGCCCGCCGGCGCGGAGGATCTCCCGCCGCGACGGCCCGAGGGCCCGACGCAGTGAGCGGCAGCCGGTGACCCAGCGGTCGATCGAACGCGTCCCCATGTCCTGGATTGTCGCGGCCTGGCGACGAAGCGGCAAGATTGAGCGGACTCGACGTGAGGAACGCGCCGTCGAAACTCCGCCGAGCGACCATTCGCCTCGCTCAGCGCGGCAGCGCCCAAAGCACCGACACCGGACGGCCCCAGTGCCCAGCGTCGGGCCCATCGAGTCGCCCAGGGACCGGACGAAGGTCCCGGCCCAGGCTCAAGTTGTTGAGCCAACCGGGCCATGTCCAGTGACATTACCCATGGCACCGGTCCGACCGAGCGGATCCCGCATCCCTCCAACTCGGTCAGAAATCGGTAGCCCTCAGCGCCTCTCGGCCCGAGCCCCATAATGCTCCATCAACCGAGCAAACCGAGACCAGGTCAGGCGATGCCCATACTGATTGTTCGCGGGGAACCAGACAACCGCACCCCGTGAGACATGGAGCGCCCCCCGAGTCTCGCCGTCTACCTTGACGTCGAAGATCACGTCGCTGCGCGTGAGTTTTCGCCTCGGCAGGATCACATCGACTTGATGGGAAGGCATCGTCGGCACCTCCTGAGCGTGATCCACGCTTGCGATCGCGGGGATCTGACAAATCGATACCCTAAACGTGAAAGATAGATCGCATGAGTGCATGATGCTAGACTTCAGACCATAACGCAATACATCTCGGCTGCACGCTTGCGAAGTGAGGTGATCAGCGGCGCTGGGTCAGGCGGCGAGCAGGCGGCCATCGAGTGCTGGCAAACCAAGCGCGACGGCCCCCTTCGTGGCATCGTCGACATCGTTCCCGAGACACCATGACCAGGAATGATTGAGAACGCGCGGTAACACGGAACCGGATCGCACGGCTCGAGGACCAGATCGCGTAGCTTCGTCAGGTGGAATCGAACCCAGTAAACGACCGAGCCTCGCCGCGGGATCTCTGGCCGAGATCGATCGCATGCAACTGGGAGGTGCGCGAGGAGCTCGATGCCCGGCGGCCACGTGACCCTGTTTCGGTTGCGCCGCGATGCCGGGGCTCAGGGGAGAGTGTCAGTTCACGGATCGGTCGCCGAGCTTCTGGAGCGACACGAGGCGTCCCTGGGCCGGTTGTATTCGTTTCACGCCGTGATCGCCAGCCGCGGCCGATTCGCGGGCCAGGAGTGGCAACCGATGGAAACGATCCGGTTCTACCGGACCGGGTCCCGGGAAAAAGTGACCGTCTCCAGGCAGGCGATTCCCATCCACGGGGTTCTCCAGTCGGCGGAAAATGACGTGGCGAGCTGGCTCGCGACGCTCGAAGGGGTCTGGTCTCTGGAAGGCTATGATCCGGAACAGGCAAGATCGCTGCCGCCACCGTTCGTGGAACAAGAGGCGAGTGGCGTTGGCCCTCGGGTTTCGCGACGGATCAGCGCACCCTTCATCCGGGGCCCTCACGGCTAGAACGATCTACCAGGCACGCTCGAACTCGGTCTGACGATCGACACCAACACGTCGATCCGTCGGCTGCTCGAGAACAACCCGACCGTCACCATTCAACCGGGTCACGACCACTCGGGCGATCCGACAACCGTCCTCCGATTCCAGGTGAATCGTCCGCGACTCCCGGTCCGTTACGAAGTTCATTTTCATTCAAAGTATCGCGACATGATTTTTTATTGGCGGCTCCCGGGTCCGTTTGAGCTTGATTGCAGGTCGAGCGGTTCCAGGAGCCTGCCCCTGGGGTCTTCGTTGCCGAGCGCATCCGGAGGATTCTGAAGCGGCCCGAGTTCCCTCAACCGCTCGAGCAAGAAACGACGATCCAGCTCGGCGATTTGAACCGCCCGATCCCCGACTCCGCCCTTCAACTGGTCTTTCCCCGCGGCGCGCTGATCGGGAATGAACGCGATGAAACGTTTCTCATCTGGGGCAACGGCAAGCCCGCGATGACGTTCGCCTCCCAGCGCGAGTTTCGGGCTTGGCGGAGCCACCAGTTCGTCCACCGGCATTCCGCCAAGCCGCCCAGGTGGACTCAGCCGGCGGGTATCGCGGGCCTGACCGGCCTGGCGATCGTGCTGCTCATCCTGGTCGCGCGCCGGATTCGTTCGGCCCGCTCCTGAACAAAACCAGGCTCATCCCCTGCGACGCAACGCCCGCTCTCTCGAAAACGACGGCCCTTCGCGCCATGAACTCGGTGACTCCGAAAAGCCGTTCCGGCGTCCCGAACACCAATCGCGGCCGAGGGCAGGAGTTTTGGGTTTTTGTGCACTCCGAGCGAGCGAGGCGACCGCTTCCATCCCTCCGGGCGCAGCTCCGCGTTCGAATTCAGGATCAACCAAGGGTTTATCCCGAGGCGATTCGATCGGCCTCGGTACGGAAGGGGTCGACTGTTCGGCAGGCGATCGCGATCTTCACGACCTCCGCATCGACACCGCTCCCGGAACCGGTCTGTCACGTTTCCGACTCTCAGGCGAATCGGGTGGTGAAGCATCCGCATGGGCCGATCGGCTCATTCGACGCGCACGGTGAGCCGCGCTTTCGATACGAGGTGAGCGTCAACGTTGGCCGGGACGTGGAAACCTTTCAGGGATATGTTGACTTCCTTATGGGTGCTGTGCGGCTCCGCGTTCCGATTGAGTGTCAGTTCCGAAATTCGTATCGCTTCGCTCCGGCGCTGGCCTGGCTCGAGGCCGTGCCGGGTGATTGGGCGGGAACGGTCGTTTTCGTCGAATCGCTGGAACCGGATGGCAACGAGCTCGAGGTGGCCTCGGTGCCAGTCGGCGTCGAACGGGCGATTCAGGACTTCGATCGATCGACCCGCCTCCTGCGGATTCGTTCCCGAGTACCCTCTCTTGGGGAGGGGTACTCCGAAGACGCCACGATCGAATTTCAGGTGCCCGGGATGGAACAACGCTTGGCCCTTCCGGTTCGATTCGTCGCCCGACTCGACCGCTCGCAATCGCCGAAAAAACGCTGACGATTCCCGGAGAAGCAACCATGCCCCGGCCGGACCCGTTCTGCCCACCAGACCGCGCGAACCGACCGGACTGTTTCGCGCGCGGGGGATGGACCCTCGTCGAGCTCCTCGTCGTTCTTTTCGTCATCGGAATTCTGATCGCCCTGATCCTCCCGGCGATTCAGGCCTCCCGCGCGGCGGCCCGACGCGCGCATTGCGCTGTCCACCTGAGGCAGTTCGGACTGGCCATCGCGTCCTATCACGACGTCCATCAGGCCTATCCGATCGGCCGGATGAAGGTCGACGACCCCCGTCTCGCCGGACCGAACCCGCCGTGCTCGGCGCCGCCCCTTTCCGACAAAAGCGTCCACGTCCAGCTCCTGCCCTATCTCGACCAACTGCCCACCTATCAGGCATTCAATTTCAATCTTTCGATTCACGGCCACGAAAACCGCACCGCCTGTGCCGTGGTTGTGGGCGTCTTTCTCTGCCCCGATGATCCGGCCGCCCGCGGGACAGCGGAACTGATCAGCGCGCCCCTGGTTCCGCTCGGACTGGCGGCGGCCGGTGAGCGGATTCGAGCCAGCCGCACCAGCTACGTCGCAAGGGCGGGCACCTTGCCGGTGATCTCGATCCCCGATCTTTCGCGGGGATGTCGTACCGACCCGCGCCTCATCGCTCAGGTGGATGGGACGTTCCATGACGTGTCGCCCATCCGTCAGGCGATGATCACAGATGGGTTAAGCCACACCCTGTTCGTCTCAGAGCGAAGCCTGACCCACGGCGAGCGACGCTTTCCCTCCCTCCTGAGCGAGAACGGCGCCTCCTACGTGGGTTCGTTGTCGTGCACGCTTTTCGTCACGACATTTCCACCGAACGCCGGGAAGAATCACCCCTTTTGTACATCGCGGGCGTCTCGAGCGGGCACGGGGGAGGCGTCAACGGCCTGATGGGCGACGGCTCGGTTCGCTTCGTTCGCGATTCGATCAACTCATGGTCCATCGACGAGTACGGCAAAGGCTCGCCCCTCGGAGCCTGGGAAGACGACGAGGGCTACTGGGTCAACGTACCTCGACCGGGCGTCTGGCAGGCCCTCAGCACCCGCTCGGGCGGGGAAGTGATCAATGACGACGACAGATCGCAAAGCCCGGACGCAGGCTGAGCCACGTCACCCGGAGACCCTCGATCGCCGAGTCGTCATCGTGCCAGGGCGACTGAGTACACCTCCGTCAAGCGGCGGCTTAAAGACGCGAGAAGCGGCCCCGGGTCGGGCGGGGCTCCGACGGCCCGAGTGACAAGGTCGGCGGGCGTGTAGCGGCGGCCGTGGCGGTGCACCTTGTCGCGCAGCCAGTCGAGCAACGGCGCGAATTCACCCCGGGCGAACAATGCGTCGAGGTCGCCAAGATCGGCTCGGGCGCGGTCGAAGAGCTGGGCGCTGTAGACGTTCCCCAGAGTGTAGGTCGGGAAGTACCCGAACAGACCGGCGCTCCAGTGGATGTCCTGGAGGCAGCCCTCGGCGTCGTTCTTTGGTGTGACGTTCAGATACTGCTCGTACTTTGAGGTCCAGGCGCCCGGCAGGTCGCCGACGGGCAGATCGCCGCTGAGCAGGGCCTGTTCCAGCTCGAAGCGGATGATGATGTGCAGGTTGTACGTCACCTCGTCGGCCTCGACCCGGATCAGTGACGGCTCGACGTGGTTGACGGCGGCGTACAGGGTGTCGACATCAGCGTCGCGCAACGCGTTGTGGAAGACCCAGCGGGCCAGTGGCAGGGCGTACGTCCAGAAAGCACGGCTGCGGCCGACCGCGTTCTCCCAGAGCCGCGACTGGCTCTCGTGCACACCGAGCGAGACGGCCTGCCCCAGCGGCGTGCCGTGGTGCGCGGGGTCGAGACCCTGTTCGTAGAGCGCGTGGCCGGTCTCGTGCAGGATGCTGTAGAAGGCGTCGGAGAAGTCGCGGGGGTTGTAGCGGGTCGTGATCCGGCAGTCGCCGGGGCCGATATCGGTGCAGAACGGGTGCGCGGAGGTGTCGAGCCGGCCGCGGCCAAAGTCGAACCCAAACGCCGCGGCGATCATCTCGCCGAAGACCCGCTGACGCTCGACCGGATAATCCCGGCGCAGGATCGACACGTCGGGCTTGTTCGGAGCGTCCGAAATCGCAACGATCATGGGGACGAGGGCCTGCCGGAGCGTATCGAACAGGGGCCGCAACGTCTCCGCGGTCATGCCTGGTTCGTACTCGTCGAGCAGGGCGTCGTAGGAAGGCGTTCCACCGGCCAGACAGGCGGCTTCCTGCTGCTTGAGACGCAGGATCGTCTCCAGCGCGGGCTGGAATCGGCCGAAGTCGGCGGCACCGCGGGCCTCAACCCAGACCTGCTGCCCGAGCGAGGTCGCGTGGGCCAGCTCTTCGACGAGCGTCTTGGGCAGCTTCGTGGCCCGGTCGTAGTCGCGGCGCCACTCGCGGACGTTGGCGGCGGCGTCCGACTCGGGATCGGCCACCAGCGGCGATCCTTCGACGATCGCCAGCAGCTCGCCGATCCGGGGGTCGATGGCGCGTTCGTGGGTCAGTCCGGCCAGCAAGGCCAACTGCGCCGCGCGATGCTCCGCGCCGCCGCAGGGCATGTACGTCTGCTCGTCCCAGCCGAGCAGCGCGGCGCAGGATCCGAGCAGGGATCGCTCGCGGGAGCGGCGGACCAGTTCCTCGTAGGCTTCGTGGGGCGACATGGTGGGAGCGATCTTCGTTTCGAGACAGTCAGTGGGCCGTGAAGCCGCCGTCGATCATCAGCAGCGCTCCGGTGAAGAAGCGGGCGTGATCCGAGGCGAGAAAGACAAAGAACTGCGCGATCTCCTCGCTGGCTGCGACCCGGCCGATGGGGTGGGCGTCGGAGAGGCTCTTGAGGAAGGCGTCGGCATCGCCCATTTCGACCGCCGCGCGGCGGAGCAGGGGGGTATCGACCGTGCCGGGACAGACGGCGTTGACGCGGATCCCGTCGGCGGCGTATTCGATGGCCATCTGGCGGGTGATCTGGGCGACGGCCCCCTTCGAGGCGGCATAGGCTCCCTGACCGGGAATGCCGACGACCGACGAGATCGACCCAGTGTTGAGAATCAAGCCGCCCCCCTGCCGCTTCATCACGGGCACGACCGCCCGCGCCGACCAGAAGAGGCTCTTGACGTTGACATCCATGACCCGATCCCACTGCTCGGCGGTCGTTTCGTGGATCGGCCGCTGGAGGGGGATCGCCGCGTTGTTGACCATCACGTCGAGGCGGCCGAACTCGCGGACGGCCATCTCCACGTAGTCGAGCGCGGTCTGCTCCAGAGCGACGTCGCCGACCAGGCAGCGCAGGTTGGCGGCATAGCGTTCGTTGGCCTTGAGCGCGGACTGGGGCAGCATCGGGTTGATGTCGACAGCGACGACCCGCGCGCCGGCCTCGAGGTAGAGGCGGACGATCTCGGCGCCGATGCCGCTGTCGGCTCCGGTGACGACGGCCACCTTGTCGTGGAGATTCATGGCGAGCCCCCCCCGAAGAACAAGCTGAGACGAGGAGATCCGATGAAACGGACCGAACGGCGGCCTCACCAGTGCATGACGTAGCCGCCGTCGACGTTGATGGTCTGTCCGGTGATGTTGCGGGCGCGGTCGGAGGCGAGGAAGACGGCCATCGCAGCGATATCGGCCGGCTCCTGCCAGCGGTTGAGCGGGACCAGCCGCGCGATCTTGGCGGTGGCCCACTCCTCGAAGCCGGGCCGGCCCTCCAGCGGCTGGGTGGCTGCCCAGGCGTCGTAAACCGCTTGATTCATGGCCGTCCGGACCATCCCCGGGCAGAGGGCGTTGACCCGCACACCATATGGGGCCAGATCCTTGGCCGCGCATTGGGTGAAATTGATCAGCGCGGCCTTCGAGGCACTATAGGGCGGATCGGTCTGAGAACCGATCTGCCCGGCCACCGAGGCCAGAAACAGCAGGGTGCCCGCATGCTGACGCGCCATCTCGGGCGCGAACGCGTGGGCAACGTGAACCGCCCCGAGGATATTGACGCGCAAGACCGGCTCCCAGTCGGCCGGCGCCAGGTTCCAGAACGGAAAGCCGAATTTGCCGGACCCGATCGCCGCGGCGTGAACGACGTGATCGATCCGCCCAAACTGTCGGCGAAACTGTTCGGCCGCGGAGCAGACATCGGCGAATTCGGTGACATCGACGGCGAAGCCGCGCCCAACCTGGCCGCCGAGCGACTCGGCCACCCGATGCACCCCCTCGTCGCGGTCGATCAGTCCGACCCGCGCTCCCTCGGCCGCAAACGCCTCGGCGATGGCCCGGCCCAAGCCGCGGGCAGCGCCGGTGACGACCGCAACCTGCCCCACCAGACCCAGATCCATCGCGTCTTGCTCCTTGAACCCCGCGTCCACCAGGATAGGACCCTGCCGACCGTCTGGCCAGCACCCGCCCTCCACGATCCGGGGGGGTTGCGGATCGCGACCGGGATCGGCACCGTGGAACGCACGGCAGTCGGCGGACTCGCAAGGGAGGAGGCTCGACCTTGATGACTCTGGGATGGCTCGGGGCGGTCCTACTGGGGCTGGGCACATTCGCCGGCGACGATCCGGCCGTCGAGCGCACCGAAGACGTGATCTACGGCCGCAAGTACGGCACAGCGCTGACCCTGGACGTCTTCCGACCCAAGGAGAACGCCAACGGATTGGGCCTGATCTTCGTCGTCAGCGGCGGCTGGTTCTCGGCGCACGAGGCGATTCGTTTCCAGCCATTTATCGAACCGTTCGTCAAGCGAGGTTACACCGTCTTTGCCGTCGTCCACGGCAGCCAGCCCAAGTTTACGATTCCCGAGATCCTCGAGGACCTGCACCGCGCCGTGCGGTTTATCCGCCATCATGCGGCCGAATATGGCGTCGACCCCGAGCGGTTGGGCATCTATGGCGGCTCGGCCGGCGGCCACCTCTCCCTGATGCAGGGCACGGCCGGCAAAGCTGGCGACCCAGCCGCGAAGGATCCGGTCGAGCGTGCGTCGAGCCGGGTCGCTGCGGTCGCCTGCTTCTTTCCACCGACCGACTTCCTCAACTACGGCAAACCCGGCGAGAATGCGCTGGGGCGAGGCATTCTGGAAGGTTTTCAGGCGCCGTTCGAATTCACCGAACGCGACCCGAAGCGTAACGTGCTGGTGCGGATCGACGACGAGGATCGTCGGAACGAGATCGGCCGCGAGATTTCGCCCGTCAACCACGTCACGAAGGACGATCCGCCCGTGCTCATCATCCACGGCGACGCTGACCAGCTCGTGCCGATCCAGCAGGCCGAACTCTTCGGCGAGGCCTGCCGGCGTGAAGGAGTCCCCTTCAAGCTGATCGTCAAGCCGGGTGCGAGCCATGGTTGGCCCGGGATGGAAAAGGACGTCGAGTCTCTGGCCGACTGGTTCGACGAACACCTGGCGGGCCATCGGACCCATTCCCCATGATCGCCGCGGAGGCCGCTGCTACGGGGTTCGTGATCGGAAGACCGCGCGGGCGTCCCCTGATCGGGCAGACGCTCGACTACCTCCGCGACCCCATCGGCTATCTGACCCAGACGGCGCGGGATCACGGAGACCTGGTTCGGCTCCGGCTGGCGCACGCGGTTGTTTATCTGATCTCCCATCCGACGCTCATTGATCAGGTTTTGCGGCAACGTGCCGACGCGATGCGCAAGGACATCGTCACCCGCGCGCTTGGGCCGCTGGTGGGACAGGGTCTGCTGACCAGCGAGGGCGAGGTCTGGCGCGCCCAGCGGCGGTTGATTCAGCCGGCCTTTGGGCATCAAGCGGTGGCGCGGTACGGGGCGGCGATGGTCGCGCTGGCCGAACGGATGCTGGACGAGTGGACCGAGGGTGCGACGATCGATCTCCACGAAACGATGACGCGGCTGACGCTGGCGATCGTCGGCAAGACGCTCTTTGATGCCGAGGTCGGGGGCGAGGCCGAAGCGGTCGGCCACGCGCTGGAGCAGGTGATGCGGTTTTACCTGGGTCCGGGGAAGTGGTTCCCGACGCTGCGCTATGCGCCGCTGCCTGCGGCCAACGCCTATCGGCGGGCCATTGCCGAGATCGACCGCGTCATCTACCAGATCATCGCCGACCGCCGGCGGACCCAGACGGATCGGGGCGACTTGCTCTCGCGGCTGTTGGCCGCAACCGATGAGACCGGCAGCCGGATGGACGACCGCCAGCTCCGCGACGAGTGCGTCACGCTCTTTCTGGCCGGTCACGAGACGACCGCTCTGGCGCTCACCTACGCGCTGACGCTGGTCGCGCGGCACCCGGAGGTCGGCGAGCGGTTGCGCCTCGAAGTCCGCGACGTCCTGGGCAATCGACCGCCCGAGGCCGGCGACGTTCCGCGGCTGACGTACACCGAGGCGGTGATCCGGGAGTCGATGCGGCTCTATCCGCCGGCCTGGGGCATCGCGCGCGAGGCGATCGCCGAAGTCGAGATCGGCGGCCACCGGATGCCTCCGGGCACGCAGTTCTTTGCGGTCCAGTGGATCGTCCACCGCGACCCGCGCTGGTTCGACCAACCGGAAGCGTTTCGGCCCGAGCGATGGGCCGACGACCTCGTCCGCCGGCTGCCGCGATGCGCCTACTTTCCGTTTGGGGAAGGTCCGCGGATCTGCATCGGCAATCACTTCGCGATGATGGAGGCGGTTCTCGTGTTGGCGTCGATCGTCCGGCGGTTTCGGCTTGAGCCGATCGACTCTGGCCCGATTCGCGTGATTCCCTCGATCACGCTCCGCCCCCGCGATCCCCTGCGTGTTCGCGTCCGTCCGCTCAAGCATTGACGCGAACGGCCGACGCTCGGATATCCGCCGAGATCGACGGCAAGAGTCTGAGCATGGCGGCGACCGCGCCGTTCGAAGCGGCATGCCTGCGCTGATCTTGCCGACCGAGCCTCCTTGTCTATCGTGCTAGAGGGAGGACGACCAGGGAGAATCGGCATGAGCCAGTCGACTCGAACGGCGCTGATTACCGGGAGCGGCAAGAAGCGGATCGGCTGGCATCTGGCCGACGCCCTGGCCCGCCGTGGCTACGCGATCGCGGTTCACTATCATCGCTCGGCCGACGAGGCGATGGAGACCGTCGACCACCTCCGTCGACTCGACGTCGCGGCCGAGGCGTTTCAGGCAGATCTGGCGAATGCCGACGCCGCACGGTCCCTGGTCGATTCCGTGTTGGCGCGGTTCGGCCGGCTCGACGTCCTGGCGACCTGCGCGGCGATCTGGGAGCCGAAGCGACTCGAAGAGGTGACGACCGACGACCTGCGTCGTTACTTCGACGTCAACTTGGCGGGGACGTTCGTGTGTGCCCAGGCGGCTGGTCTGACGATGGTTCGGCAGCCCGAGGGTGGAGCGATCGTCACCTTCGGCGATTGGGCCGTGCGTCGACCCTATCTCGACCATGCGGCGTACTTCGCGGCCAAGGGGGCCATCCCGACGCTCACTCGCTGCCTGGCCGTTGAGCTGGGCACGCGCAACCCGCGCGTTCGGGTCAATTGCATCGAGCCTGGCCCGGCGATGGTCCCCGACTCGGTCGATCCCGACGAACGCGCGGCGATTGCCCGGGCAACGCTCGTTGGCCGCGAGGGGTCGCCGGAGGCGATCGTTCAGGCGGCGTTGTTGCTGATCGAGAATGACTTTTTGACGGGCGTCTGTCTTCCCGTCGATGGCGGCCGATCGATCTACGCCGGCGGACTCTAGGCGAGCGGACTCATCGAGTCAGCCGCGTAGCGGGTTCGATCTCGGATTCCCGAGTCGGCAAACGCCCTGCGCCGCTCCGCGCACTTATTGCACCGGCCGCAATGGCGGCCGCCGACCGGCCGGATGCAGGAAAACGAGAGTTCCAGAGGGAGGCTGGCTCCCAACCGCATCACGTCCTGCTTGTGCAGGTGGGCAAACGGGCGAACCACTTGGACCTGTCCGCCGATGGCGTGATTGACCGCGCGAGCGTACCCGTCGAAGAAATCGGCCGTCGCGTCCGAAAAGGGGTTAGAACTCAACGTGCCCAGACAGACCGAGCCGACACCGTTCAAGTGGCACCAGAGGATCGCCTTGGCCAGAAGCAGTACGTTTCGCCCTGGCAGATAGACGGCCTCGTCGGGGCTTTCGGCATCGGGCACGCCCTGTCCGTTGACGGACCAGTGACCCGGCAGGAGGTCGGCCACCGGCTCGTCAAGGACGATCAACGCTCGCAGGCTGGGTGCGGCGATGGCTTTGAGATAGCCCCGTAGGGCCTCCAGCTCCTCCGCCTCCCAGACGAAGCCGCTGCGAACATAGAGCGGGTGGACGTCCACGCCGCCACAGACCAGCGCGCCGACCAGAATCGCGCTGTCCAGTCCGCCGCTGACCAGAACCGCCGATGGCGAGACGACATTCAGCCCGCCTTGGCCAACAGCCAGATTCGCCATCGCATCTCCCCCAGCCGGCCGATCAGCCTATCACACCTCGGATTGTAGGACGCCGACGAGCCTGCGACCGGTCTCCCGTGTGAACGGCCGCCAACGGTTTCTGGAAGAGCAGCAGGCGGGCTAAGATGGGCATAAATTCGGCAGAGGATCGGGTTGTCTGGCGATCAGCCCGATTCGGCGGCTCGGTTATCGGGAAGCGTACCATGCAGTGCATCTTATGGAATGTGATCGTCGTCGGGGTTGCGGCCGTGACCGGCACGACCCGCGGCGACGAGCCCTGGCTCAGCATCCCCGGCGGCGCGGGCCCTGGCCAGGGCAAGAAGGTCGTCTTGGTCTGCGGCGACGAAGAGTATCGCTCCGAGGAGGCGCTGCCCCAACTTGCCAAAATCCTGGCCCAACGTCATGGCTTCGACTGCACGGTCCTCTTTCCCATCGACAAGACCGATGGCACGATCAACCCCGAGGAGCGATCGAACATCCCCGGCCTGGAGGCGCTTCGCGACGCCGACCTGCTGATCCTCTTTACGCGGTTCCGCGACCTGCCCGACGAGCAGATGATGGAACTGGTCGACTATATCGAGTCCGGACGGCCGATCCTGGCCCTGCGCACGTCGACCCACGCCTTCGCCCTCGAGTCCAGTCCCACCTATCGCCGCTACTCGTGGAACGCCCGCGACCCGGAGGGCGGCTTCGGGCGCCAGGTTCTCGGCGAGACGTGGGTCAGCCACCACGGCGATCACGGTCGGCAAAGCACCCGGGGCCGGATTGCCCCCGGCATGGGCGACCATCCCCTCTGCCGCGGGATCGCCGACGGCGAAATCTGGGGCCCGACCGACGTCTACGGCGTCCGCCTGCCCCTGCCCGGCGACAGCCAACCGATCCTGCTGGGTGAAGTCGTTCAGGGCATGAGCCCGAACGACCCGCCTCTGCCCGGGCCTAAGAACGACCCGATGATGCCGATCGCCTGGATCCGGACCTACACCGGCGCCGCGGGCAAGCCGGCACGCGTCTTCACAACCACGATGGGCGCCTCGCAGGACCTGGAGAGCGAGGGCCTCCGTCGTTTGCTCGTCAACGCCACCTACTGGGCGCTCGGCATGGAGGACCAGATCCCGGAGAAGGCCGACGTTGCGATCGTCGGCACCTACGATCCCTCGCCCTTCAGGTTCGGCGGCCACAAGCGCGGCATCAAGCCGGCCGACCTGGTTGATCCATAAGCCGACCAGCCTGCGCACCGGTCACGGCGTGGGGGCGATAGATCGACCCGACCGACCGACCGCGCGCCAGGTTCCAGACCCGGCCAGCAAACACCGCAAACCGTGATTCCCAGGTGTATCCCTCGGCCGAGATCCGAATCTGGCCGGCCTGACCAAGGGCCTTGGCCAGCGGCCGATCCTCGATCAGCCGCTTGAGCGCTGCGGACAGACTCTCCAGGTCGCCGAACCGGATCAGCAGGCCGTCCTGTTCATGGCGGACTACCTCCGCCACCCCGCCAGCAGCCGCAGCCACCACCGGCAGCCGATTGGCCCAGGCCTCCAGATAGACAATGCCGAACGAGTCGGTCCGCGACGGCATCGCGAAGACGTCGAGCGCGGCGTAGAACGAGGCCCGATCTTCCTCAGGCAGCAGGCCCAAAACTGTCAACCAGCGTTGCCGCGCCTCGTCGGGGATGGTCGTCAGAAACCGCTCGAAATCGGGCGACGTGGCGCCAGCCAGCAGCAGGTGAATCGGCTGATCGGGGGGACGGCTCGCGTTCAACCGCGCCACGGCGCGGACCAGGTCGCACGTCCCTTTGTTGGGGTCGTTGGCGCCGAGTTGGCCAATCACCGGCCGATCGACCGGTATGCCCAGCCGCTGGCGGAACGCGTCGCGGTCCCCGCCGGTCACTTGGGCCTGCTCGACGGCCATCCCAAGCGTCAGGATCCGCCTCTCCGGAATCCCCCACGACGCGACCGCCTCCGCCTCCAATTTCGTTTGAACACAGACGGTGTCCGCCTCCCGCAGCAGGCGGACCTGATGTGGTCGGGTATAACTGCGATTCACCACGTCTCCGGGCGTCGAGAGATGAAGAAACGGCACCAGGATCAGCGGCGCACCGGCTGCCCGGGCTGTCTTCCAGCCGGCGTAGGAAAAGATCGTGTAGGGAAACCCGACGGCCACGACGGCGTCGTAATCCCCGCGGACCTGAGTCAGCCCCGGCACGACCGGCATGTACGAGGCCCAGCAGCACTGAAGCGACCAGACCGGCAGATGGCTCAACAGGCGGCCCACGTAGCGTTGCCCGGGATAATGCCGCACGGCAAACCGCCGGACCCGTGCGCCGTCGATCCACTCCTGAGCCGGCCGATCAACCCGCGCGCGGCGGCGATCGTTGAAGTACCACAGGTCAAACGCATCGCTGGTGAAGACGTCGACGGCAGCGCCAGCACCGACGAAGCGACGGACTATCGCCCGCCCAAACGTCTCGGCGCCGCCCAGGCAAGGAGCATAACGGTGGGTGAACCAGGCCAGCTTCATCGGGCGTACCCCCTTCGATTCGCACGCCGGCAGACCGTCGAGCAAGCCTGTCCGCCCGAAGGCTCCATCGTGCCCCGATTCTGCTCCGCCGCAGGTCGATCGATCGGTCGTTTTGGCAGCGGCTGCGATTGGCGGCCGCGGGTCATTTCCGGGCTTTCGCCTCGTGCATCCAACTGACCACCTCCCGCTCCGGATCGGTCCGGTCGAAGACCAGGACGCGGGATTGACCCGGCTGAGGCCGTGCCGGAAAGGCAGCCACCGGCTCGCGCCGACCGATCAACTGGCGAAACACCGCGCAGTACCACCAGGGACCAGAAAGGTGGGCTTCGCGGGCCACGACCCAGCGGAGGCTGGGATCGGCGGCGGCCTCGTGGAGCGTGGCGAAGCTGTAGCCTGGCCGTTCGGCGTAAAACTGGGTCCAGCCGGTCGCATCGGCGATCGGGGTGACCGGCTCGGTCTGTTCGGCCAGCCAGCGAGCGGCCTCGCGGTAGCCGGCCATGGTCCGGTTGAGGGGCGTCGCGATCGCCGGTGCGTTCCAGGCCGCCAGCCCGCCGAGCACGACGACCCAAACCAGCGGTCCGGCCGAGAGCCGCGACCGCTCGGCGCCGATCCACCGCTTCGGCAGCCAGCTCAGCCCCAGCACGGCTTCCAGTCCACGGGCCGCGCAGGCCGTCATCAGGGTCGCCACGATGAAGGTATGCCGGGCCGTGCAGTAGCCGCCGGTGACGTGAAGCCGGACGAGTGCCGCTAGGGCCGCCCCCAGAATGATTCCCAGAAACAGCACCACCCGCGGACGCTGCCGGCGGCTCTGGAACAGGCTGGCCATGCCAATCGCCGCGAACGGCAACAGCGGCGGCGTGACCGCCTCGGCCAACGCCTCGCCGACGGCCTTGGCCCCGCGGGCATGCAGCTTCCACTCCGGCACGTCCGGCTCGAGCGGACGCGAGCGCTCCACGGCATCGGCCGGCGACCGCGGCGCAACGCCGAGCAGCCGCGCCACCGCCGGCTTGGTCGCCAGGCCTCCCCGCGTCAACACGAACGGTCCGGCTAACAAGGCCGGCCCTAGCACCATCAACCCAACCGCTGCCCACCACCGCGGCCAATGCAGATGGGCGCCGCGCAGCAGCGGAATCAGCAGCAGCGTCAGCGCCAGAGCGGCCGGGAGCAGCAGCCCCTCGGGCCGGGTCAAGTACGCCAGGCCGCTGCACGGAACCACCAGCAACAGCCAACCAAACGCCCCGTCACGGAGAAACCGTAGAGTCGCCCACAGACCCCCCAGCCAAAAGACCAGAAACGTCCCCTCGCTGAGCACGTCGGCGAGCACGTGGACCGTCGCCGGCGAGAGATAAAACAGCACCACAGTCAGCCAGGCCACCGCCGCGCCGAACAATTCCAGCCCGACCAGGTAGAGCGGGACGACCAGGAGCACGCCCGAGGCCACCGAAGCCGCCTGTGCCGATGCCTGCCAATCGAGGGCCGTCTCGCCGCCGTGCAGGGCATGCGCCAGGGCAATCGCCAGCGGATAAACCGGATGGTCGACCGATTTGAGGCCCTCCGACCACAAGCCCATTTCCCAGTGTCGCGCCTGGGCGATGTAGCGCAAGCCGTCCGCAAACAGGACATCGGTCCGCGCGGCCAGCGCCGCGAGCAGGCCAGCAGCCGCCAGCATCAAGACCGCCAGCCGCGGGCCATGGGTCGTTGTGGACACGCTGCCTCCTTCCCAGGAGAAACGTGGGCCAGCTTAGGACGCTGGGGCTGCCGACTCGTCGAACCCACCACCGCCGCAGCCAGGTCGCGGACCTCTGGTCCGCGCCAGAGCCGACCAGCCGCCATGTCGCGGGCGATCCGGCCGACCGCCTGCCAGGCGCGCCGCTCAGCCGATCTTCCATTCAGACCCGCCCAGGCTCCGCGCACGTGCGCTTCCAGCCAGGTCAACCCCGCCACGATCCCAAATCGCCAGCGCGAACGGTCGCCGCGGAAGTAGACCAGCCGCCCGTGCCGGGTGTAGAGCCGCAGCGCCGGCGAAGGGGGCCGGTTTTGCAGCGGCCGGAGATGCACGACGGCAATCCCCGGGTCGAACTCAACCCGGTATCCCAAGCGTCGCGCCTCGCGGCACAAGGCGACCTCCTCATAATAGAGGAAGTAGGTTTCGTCCAGCCCGTTTAGCCGCTCCAGGACCGGCCGCGCAACCAGCACGCAGGCGCCCGTCACCCAGGGCACCGGCCCCGGCCGGACCCGAGCAGGCGAGAGATACTTACGCCGCGCGCGGGGGAAAAACGGCTCGATCAGCAACCGCAGCATCGTCGGCTCGGCGCCCGCCGAGGGCTGGAGACTCCCGTCGGGATTCTTGAGCGCGAAGCCGACAATGGCCGGTCGCTGAACTTCCGGAAGAGCCTCAATCGCCTCGATCCGGCCCAGCACCCGACCGAGCAGGTCGGCTCCGGCGATCACGTCCGGATTGAGCAGCAAGAGCCACCGCCCCCGGGTCGCTCGCCAGCCCGCATTGACGCCGGCGGCGAACCCCCCGTTCTCGGACCGAACCACAAGCCGAGCCGGGGGTTCTGGTCCATCCCAGGGACTGGGAATCGGCCCCGGACTGGCGTTGTCGACGACGACCAGCTCGGCCTGGCCGGTGGCCAGTTCGGGGGCCGCCGCCAGACTGGCGACCAAGCGGTCGACATCCTCCCAGCCGTCATAGTTGACAATGACCACCGACAGAATCGGGGCGCTGCTCGGTCCAGACTGGGTCGGTCGTCGCACGTTCGGGTTCCCTCCCGGAGTCCTGGCGGCCCTGGCTCCACAGACGTCCGACCACCGAATCGGTCCATTTTCCGAAGAAGTGGAATGTATCGGTTGGCCGATACTTGGTAAATCTCGGTTCGACGCCAGGGAAGGCGGGATTCTTGGGGCGAGGCCGCCAGTCTGGTGAGCCGCCGGGCGTGGGTACGGATCGGCTCGTCAGAACCGGCGCAACTCCCCACACCGATGGACCGGTGGGCTGCCATGCTCGAGACTCCGGATTGCTCGGCGCCGCGAAAACCGGATCAAGGGGCGGACCGCGGCGAACGTCTGCTTCTGGTCGGCGAACCGCGGCGCGTCCACCGTCTGGCCCGCCGCCTCGGGGAGTTCGGCTCCGCCGCGCGGTTGCCGATCGTCGGCCTGGTCAGTCGCTCCGGCCGACGCCGTCAGTTGATCGTCCATCCAGGAACCGAGCCGGTTCCCGTCCTGGGGCGGCTCGACCGCCTGCGCGACGTGATGCGCCGCGCCCAGGCCACGGACATCCTGGTGGCCGCCCGGGGTCAAACCGCGCAGCGGCTCCGGGCCGAATTCGCCGATCTGGCCGGCTCGGCGCCGGACCCGGCCGTTCGCGTCCACTGGCTCGACGTCGACGGCGCTGGTCCGCTCGAGGCCTTACCCTGGCGCCGCTCCGGCCGTAGTCCCCGAGTTGCCTGGCAACTGGCCGCGCAGCGGGTGGCCAAGCGCGGCTTCGACATCCTGGCATCGGCCACGCTCCTGATCCTGCTCGCGCCGCTGCTGATCGGGGTGGCGATCGCCATCGTCGTCACCACCGGACGGCCGATCTTCTACACCCAGGAGCGGGTCGGGCGCGGAGGGCGCCGCTTCCGGATCGTCAAGTTCCGCAGCATGCGGCCCGACGCCGAAGCGCGCACCGGCCCGATCTGGGCCGAGGATCACGACCGTCGCTGCACCCCGATCGGCGACTGGCTCCGGCATACCAACATCGACGAACTGCCCCAGCTCTGGAACGTCCTGCTCGGGCAGATGAGCCTGGTCGGCCCCCGGCCAGAACGGCCTGTCTTCGTCGAACAATTCAAACACGAGCTGCCCGACTACGACCTGCGCCATGCCGTCCCCGCCGGAATGACCGGCTGGGCCCAGGTCCACGGCTGGCGCGGACGGACCAGCCTCCGCAAACGCCTTCAGTACGACCTGGACTACATCGAACGCTGGTCCTTCTGGCTCGATCTTCGAATCCTGGTGATGACCGTCGAGCACGTCCTCTGGGGCCGCACCAACTGGACCTCCAAGAGGCCCGACGCGTGACCCACCTGCTCGCCTCTCGCCTACCCATACGCACGCCCGGCCCCGCGGCGAACGGCTCCCCGCCTGGAGCTGGCCCCGCCTCGACCAACCCGGACGCCTCCAGCAGCGAGCGTCGAGCGCAGAGGAAGGGCGTCGAATCGGCCGAGCCTGGCCGCGATCGGCCACCATCGCCCGACCAGGCCCCGGCCAGCGCCCGGTTGACCCCCGACGACCCGATTCAGGAGCCGCCCGTCCTGTCCGTCGTCATCCCAACCTACAATGGTCGGGCTTTGCTGGCGACCTGCCTGGCCCGCCTGGACCAACACCGGCCTACGCAGATTCCCCTGGAAGTGATCGTGGCCGACGACGCCTCGACCGACGGAACCCCAGACTGGGTCGAGTCTGCGTTCCCCTGGGTCCGACTGGTTCGGCTCTCGGTCAACGGAGGCTTCTGCGCGGCCGCCAACGCGGGCATCGCGGTCGCCCGGGGCCGATTCATTCAACTGCTCAACAACGACGCCGAGGTCACCGCCGGCTGGGCCGAGGCCGGCCTGAGGCCGTTCGCCGACCCAACGGTCGGTTCGGTCGCTCCCCTGGTTCTGATCCGCTCGGACCCGACCCGAGTCGACTCGGCCGGCGATGGCTACGCCTGGTTTGGCTGGCCGTTCAAGCGCGGACACGGCGAACCGGCCGCCCACTGGGAAAACCAATCGCCCGGCGATGTTCTCGGCGCGAGCGGTTCGAGCGCGTTCTACCGCGCCGAAGCCCTCCGCCGCGTCGGCGGGTTCGACGAAACCTTCGGCGCGTATTACGAGGACATCGACCTGGCCTTGCGGCTCCGCTGGGCCGGGTATCGCTGCCGGTTCGAACCCTCCTGCCGAATCCTCCACGACGTCTCGGCCACCTACGACCACGGCTCGCCTCAACTCCAGCGCCTCATGGCCCGCAACGCCGAACTCATCTTCTGGCGCGACCTGCCCCCGGGCTGGATCGCGGCCGCTCTGCTGCCCCATCTGGCCTTCACTGCCGCCCAAGCGCTTCACCGGCTGTTCGAGGGCCGCTGCCGACCGTTCCTCCAGGGCAAACGCGACGCACTCGGCGAATTGTGGCGACGCCGCCAGATGCCTCCGCCCCGCCCCACCGCCATCGCACGGCCCCACTTCCCGATCACCGTCGACCCCCGCCGCGCTCTGCGGAACCACCTGCGGCGGCCACGCGGGCCTGTCCAGCCTTCGAACCGAGGCTGATCGGTTAGCTCGCGGATGACCTCTCCCGCCCCCCTCGAACGGCAACGCCTCCGACCAGTCCCGAGCATTCTGCCACACCAGGTCCCGACGACGTCCGCCTCCCCGGCCAGGCTCGAGTGCAACGGCGCATGCTCGCGGGTCGACAACTCACCCCACGACGCGAACGTGTTGCACGCCTTGGTCGCGGAGCCACTCCAGCAATTCCTCCTGCTCCTCGGTCAGCTCGACTTCGGTCATCTTCTCGGTGTCGAGCGGCGAAACCAGTTCCAGATAGCCTTCCTCAAGCAGGCGCGCGACCCGCTCCGCCGCAAAGTAGAACTCGTCCGGCCCTAACTCCGCTCCCCCAGGACGTCCTTCGTGGGAGCAGAGATGAATCAGTTGTCCCCGCAGCCGGGGCGAGATCGGCAGCGGGGCGACCCCGGGACGATCCAACGGCCATAATTGAATCGATCGGTTTGGCATCGCGTGCTCCCTCAACCGGTCCGGCTGCCCGTCCTTCGCCGAGGCTACGTCGTCCTGCGGGAGGACGTCAAACCCTCTCCTGGGCCAGGACCTCTTGACCGGCCGCCGCGGTGGATGCGACCCTCGCTCTCCTGTCTGGGGAGGGCCTCCGCTCGATGCACTCGCTGGCTGTTGCCATGATCGTCCTTGCCCTACCGGCTGGCGACGATCCCATTGCCCGGGAGGTCCGCGTGCCGATCGACGCCCGGGGTGAGGTCGATCTCGGGTTGCTGACCACGCGGCTGGCCGAAGCGGCTGGAATCCCGTTCGAGCCGCCGTTGCCGAGCCTGGTCGTCCCGGTCCGCGGGGTCGCGGGCTCGCTGACCCGGTCGCTGCTGGCCGACTGCCTGGGTCAGGATTGGGAGCTTCGTGTCGAGGCCGACTGCCTGACCGTCTCCTGGGGCGCTGCGGCGGCCGGCTGGCGGGAGCGAATCCGGGCCTTGGCCGAGCGGGTGGGCGGCGAGGCGGTTCTGGCGCGACGCGTCTTCGGCATCAAAGCGCGGCCGTCGTATCGACCCAACGACCCCGACCGACCGACCGTCCTGCTCCTCCACGGGATCAACTCAGGCTCCGGCTGCTTCGTCCACATGGTCCCGATCCTCGAGGAAGCCGGCTACGGCGTCGTCCTCTACGACTTTCCCGATAACCAGGATCTGGACACGACGTGCCCGCGGTTCGCCGACGATCTCCGGGCGTTCCGCCAGCGCGTCGGCGAGCACCGCCGCTGGTCGATCGTGGCTCACTCGATGGGCGGTCTGCTGGCGCGTTGGCACGTGGAGGGGCCGACGTATGACGACGACGTCGACCGCTTGATCCTGATCGCCCCACCGAACCACGGCTCGGCGCTGGCCCAGGCGCAGGCGTTGCTCCAGTGGATCGAGCAGCTTGCGTTGTCGCGGTCGGGCCGCTCGGGCGGCCTGCTCAAGCTTTCCGAGGGCCTGGGCGCCGCGGCCACTGACCTGGCGCCCGAGAGTGCGTTTCTGCGCGCGTTGAACGATCGGCCGCGCCGCGCCGGCGTTTCGTACCACATCATGGCCGGCGACGTCGGCTTCCTGGGTCCGGAGGCGAGCCGCCAGCTCCGCCGTTCGTTTGAGGAACTGCGCCGGAATGCCGGAATCTTGGGGCGGCTGACCGGCCTCGCCGCGGCCGATCTCCCGGCGATCCTGGACGTGCTTTCGGACGGGACCGGCGATGGCGCGGTCGCCGTGGCTTCGACCCGTCTGGCGGGCGCTGCTGATCCGGTCGTGCTCCATGCCAACCACGTCGAGCTGATCCGTGGCCCGTTGCTTTACCCTGATCCCGGCCCGGTCGCCTGCATGCCCCAGGTTCTCCGCTGGCTCGGCGCGGACCGGTCGGGCCGTTGATCGGCCCACGCAGCTCTTGCGCAGGAGGCTGCCGTCCGCTAATCTAAGCGGCACGTTGCCCCTGCGCCGGCTCGCCACGACTCGCTGAACCGGGACCAGAAAGGGATCGTGATGACCCAGATCGCCGAGGCTCGCCAGGGCACCGACGCCCCCAAGCCCCGCCACCCCCGCGAGCTTTACATCCTCTTTGCCACCGAGATGTGGGAGCGGTTCGGCTTTTACACCGCGGCGGCCTTGATGACTCTCTATCTCCAGTATGGCGGCTTCAACTGGACCGCCCGCCAGGCCGCCGGTCTCTGGGCCAACTATCTGATGTTCGTTTACGCCACCCCGCTGATCGGGGGCTGGCTGGCGGACCGGTTCCTGGGCTATCGCCGTTCGGTGCTGCTGGGCGGCCTGTTTTTCATCGCCGGCTATGCGCTGCTGAGCCTGGGCAAGGTCTCCACCTTTTACCTGGCCCTGGGGCTGCTCTTCGTGGGCAACGGTTTTTTCAAACCCAACATCTCGACGATGGTCGGCAACCTCTACCCGGCCGGCAGCCCGCTCAAGGATTCAGCATATAACATTTTTTATATGGGCATCAATATCGGTGCGTTCTTGGCGCCGGTCGTCGCCGAAGCGCTTCGCCAGCGGATGGTCCCGGACGAGGTCTGGGCGGCGGCCCAGCAGGGGCTGGCGGTGACGGCGGCCCAGCAGGAGCAACTCCGCCAGAGCTTTACTTCGGGATTCTGGGCCGCGACGATCGGCATGACGATCGGAACCCTGATCCTCTCGGTCTATTACCGTCGGCTGGCCGCCGTCGACCTGCGTCGTCGCGAGGACGACATCAACCGCACCGCCCTGGCCGAGGACGTTCCACCGAGCCAGGAAACGACCGAAATCGACCGCGTTCCGGAGCGGGTCCGGATCGCCGCCCTGATCGTCGTCTTCGCGATCGTGATCGTCTTCTGGATGGTTTTCCACCAGAACGGCAGCACGATGACAATCTGGGCCGACAAGAATTCCGACTGGAAGGGATCGCCCTCCGCCCAATTCTTCTTTCGCGTGCTCAGCCTCGGCATCCTCGACCCGGCGCGGGCGTCGGGCGTCCTGTCCAACTGCATCAACCCATTCTGGATTGTCGTCCTCTCCATCCCCCTGGTGCGGTTTTGGGGCTGGCTGCGGTCGATGGGCCGGGAACCTTCGACGCCCATGAAGATGGCCATCGGCATGGCTCTGACCTCGCTGGCCTTTCTGATCCTCTTTGTCGCCGCTAAGTATGCCGGCGGCGACCAGACCTTCCAGTACGACGAGGCAGGCGCTCTTCGGCTGACCGCCAAAGGCGAACCCGACGTGATCGAGGGTCTGGTTTCCCCCTGGTGGCTGATCACGGCCTATGCCGTGATCTCACTGGGCGAGCTGATGCTCAGCCCGATGGGTCTGTCGCTGGTCTCGAAAGTCGCCCCCGCCCGGATGCGCGGGCTGATGATGGGCGGCTGGTTCGTGGCCACCGCGATCGGCAACAAACTGACGGCCATCGGCGAGTTCTGGGCCGAGTGGTACCACTCCCAATTCTGGCTGCTTTGCGCCGGCGCGGCGGCCGCCATGGCCGTTCTGCTGCTGTTGCTCCTCAAGCCGCTGAAGCGCGCGATGCCGGGCGTCTGAACCGACCTGCTTCCCACCTCATCACGACTCACTCCCAGGAAGCCCCTGCCATGAAGTTGCTGATTGTCCTCGGCCTGCTGGCTCTTGGCTCGACGCTCGCCTGGGCCTCGGGCAGCACGGGCGGCCGACCGATGACTGTCGACGACCTGCTCGCCGTCAAGTCGGTCAGCGATCCCCAGGTCTCGCCCGACGGCACCCTGGTCGCCTACGTCGTCACGGAGGTCGACCGCGAGGCCAATAAGTCGAACTCCAGCCTCTGGTTGGTATCGACCCGCGGGGGTGAGCCCAAGCGGCTGACGACCACCCCCGGCACCAACACCCACCCCCGCTGGAGCCCCGACGGCCGCACCCTGGCCTTCGTCTCCAACCGCTCCGGCAGCAACCAGATCTGGCTCTTGCCGATCGACGGCGGCGAGCCCCGCCCGCTGACCCGGCTACCGATCGACGTCTCCGGACCGATCTGGTCCCCTCAGGGCGACCGCTTGGCCTTCACCGCCGAGGTCTACCCCAACACCACCCCCGAGGAAACCGCCGAACGCGACAAACAGAAAGCCGAATCTCAGAGCAAGGCACGCACGTACGACGGTTTGATGATCCGTCACTGGATGAGCTGGGACGAGGGCAAGCGCTCCCACCTGTTTGTCTGCGATGCCCAGACCGGCGAGGCCCGCGACCTGATTCCTCACTGGACGGCCAACGTCCCGCCCGCACCCTTTGGCGGGTCCTCGGACTACGCCTTCAACGGCGACGGTACCCAAATCGCCTTCACGTCCGAGCCGCTCGAGAACGCGGCCGCCAGCACCAACACCGATCTCTGGCTGGTTTCCACCGAGGGTGGCGAGCCGCTCAACCTGACCGCCGACAATCCGGCCGCCGACGCTCAGCCGGCCTTCTCCGCCGACGGCCGGCTGCTGGCCTGGCTCCGCCAGCAACGCCCAGGCTTTGAGGCCGACCAGTGGGTCCTCGTCTTCCGTCCAGCCGCCGACCACACCAGCCGGCCCGTCGCGGTTTCCCAAGGCCTCGATCGCCCCATCAGCTCCTTCCGTTGGGACCCCACGAAGCCCCACCTGGTGGCCGTCGTCGACGACGGCGGCGTCCAGACCGTCTATGACGTCCCGACACTCGGCCGCTCCGCCCCGGTCCAGCTTCTCGCCGGCGCCAACCACGCCGACGCCAGCCGAACTCAGGACGGCACCCTGATCTTTGTGCGTAGCCGCGCCCACCGTCCGGCGGAGATCTACCGCGCTTCGGCCGATGGGTCCGAGAGCACACCACTGACCCACCACAACGACGACCTCATCGCCCAACTCGACCTCAACCCCGCCGAGCGGTTCGAGTTTGAGGCCGCCGACGGTGCCAAGGTCCAGGGCTGGCTGGTCAAGCCGCCCAGCTTCGAGGCCGGCAAGAAGTATCCGGTCATGTTCCTGATCCACGGCGGCCCTCAAGGCGCCTGGCACGACGAGTGGCACGCCCGCTGGAACTATGCACTCTTCGCCGCCCCGGGATTCGCCATCGTCGCGATCAACCCCCGCGGCTCGACCGGCTTCGGGCAGGCCTTCACCGACGCGATCAGCAAGAACTGGAACGGCCAGGTCTACGACGACCTGATGCGCGGCCTGGACCACGCCCTGAAGACGTTCGACTTCCTCGATTCGGAACGCGTCCTCGCGGCCGGCGGCTCGTTCGGCGGCTACATGGTCAACTGGATCGCCGGTCAGACCGACCGCTTCCGGGCCTTGATCTCGCACGCAGGAATCTTCGACCTGACCAGCATGAACGCCACGACCGAGGAACTCTGGTTCCCGATCTGGGAGTTTGGCGGCATGCCCTGGGACACCCCCGAACTCCACTTGGCGCAATCCCCCAGCACCTACGCCAGGAACTTCAAGACCCCGACGCTCGTCATTCACGGCGCGCTCGATTTCAGGGTCCCCGATATGCAGGGGCTGGCCATGTTCACCGCGCTCCAGCAGCGCGGCGTTCCCAGCCGTTATGTTTGGTTCCCCGACGAAGGCCACTGGATCTTGAAGCCGGCCAACCGCGTCGTCTGGTGGAACGAGGTCCACAACTGGATGAAACGCCACGCTGGCCTGACCCCGTGACCCGCCCCGCTCACTCGACCCCCTCGCTCGCGCACGCCTTGATCGCGGGCCGCTGCCCCCGATGCCGCCACGGCCCGATCTTCGCCTCCACCTGGCGGATGAACCCAACCTGCCCGGAGTGCCGCCTCCGCTTTGACCGCGAACACGGCTACTTCACCGGCGCCATGTACGTCAGCTACGCGCTGGGCATTCCGCTGATCGCCCTCTTCACGTTCCTGGCCTGGCTCGTCCGCCGCGACTGGCCGATCGGCCAACTAGTGCTCGCCGCCTGGCTCGCCTTCCTGCCCCTGGTCCCCCTGGTCTTCCGCTACTCTCGGATCCTCTGGATCTACTTCGACCGCGCAATCGACCCCGAGCCACCCGAAAAACCCTGAAGGACTTCAGCCTCCTCAAGCTCCGCCTCCGGCTGCTCACTTAAGAAACGCCCAGCCCGTTCCCATGTTCGACGGGCCCGTCCCGGCCTGGCAACGGCCGCGAATCGACCCAAAAGCGCGTGCACGCCAGGCCTCCATAGGCGATAATCAGAGTTGTTCATCCACTATCATTCGCGACGCACCCAAGCGGTGTTTCGGGGCAGTGTGCGCTGCCTGCAACCGGCGTTCGCGACTGGGCTTTTTCATGGAACGGTTTGCAAACCTGCTGGTCTCGGTCGTTGGCGATCCCACGGACCCGGTGGCGCTGCAACGCGGCGTCGAACTGGCCCGGCGGGTTAGCGCCCGGCTGACTCTGATCGACGTCGTCGAGGATCCGCCGTGGTACGTGCGGCTGGTGGTGCCCGAGAGCGATCGGCTCCTGGCCGCGGAGATGCAGAGCCGAGGCGAACGGCTCGCATCGCTGGCGGCGTCAGTGCGCGACTCGGTAGCGGAGATCACGACCGAGGTGCTCCGGGGCCGCGCTGATCTGGAGACGGTTCGCCAGGTTCTACGCGGCGGTCATGACCTGGTGATCAAGCGAGCCGATGCGGCCGATTCCGGGCTTTTTGTGACGGCCGACATGCGGCTCCTGCGCAACTGCCCCTGCCCGGTCTGGCTGCTGCGGCCCACCCCGCGATCCCGGCTCTTCACCCGGATTCTGGCTGCCGTTGATCCGACCCGCGAGGACTGGGATCCTCCCGCCGCGGCGCGCCGTGACGCCCTGAATCGCAAAATCCTCGACTTGGCGACCGCGCTGGCGGCCTGGGAGCCGGCCGAGCTGCATGTGATCCATGCCTGGGAACCCTTCGGCGAGGGATTGTGCCGTCGCTGGGGCCTTGGCTCTGACGAAGTGATCAGCGAGATCATCGAACGGATGCACGCCGAGGCGGGCCGCGCGCTGGAGCAGACCGTCGCGCCCTACCTCGACCAGATCGGGCCGGCTCAGCTCCACCTGGTGCGGGGCGATCCAGGCCAGGTCATACCCCGCTTCGCCGCCGAGGAACACGTGGATCTGATTGTCATGGGCACGGTGGCACGGACCGGGATTGCCGGCCTGATCATCGGCAACACGGCCGAGACGATCCTTCAGCGTGTGACGTGCTCGGTCCTGGCCGTCAAGCCGGATGGCTTCGTTTCGCCCGTGACGCTCGAATCTCAGGGCGAGCCGCCCCGGAGCAATCCTCTGGCACCGAGTCGTCAAACGTCTGCCGGTTCTTCTTGAGGCCAACCTCGGCTGCGGAAGCGCGGCCTGGGCAACCTGGGCTGCCGGCCGCATCGCCCTGGCTGGCATCCGGCTGGTCTGGCATATCGGCCCTGCTGCCGATCGGTCATGGAGACGATGATGCAACCTGCCACCAACTCCCGAGCCTGGCACTCCCTGGGGCTTCCGGAAGTCTTCGCTGCGACCGAAGCGCGGGACAGCGGTCTGACCTCCTCTGAGGCCGCCAGCCGGCTGGCCATCTATGGTCCCAATGAACTTCCGCAGCAGCCGCCGCCCGCCTGGTGGCAGATCCTGATCCGCCAGTTCCAAAGCCCGCTGATCTACGTCCTCTGCGTCGCGGCTGCGGTCTCGACAGCCGTGGGCGATCTGACCGACGCGGCGTTTATCGCCCTGGTGTTGGCGATCAATGCGGCGATCGGCGGCTATCAGGAATGGCGCGCCGAACAAAGCAGCCGCGCGCTGCAGAAACTCCTGAAGATCCGGGCCAGCGTGGTTCGCGATGGCGAGGTCTGCGAGCTGGACGCCGAAAAGGTCGTCCCCGGGGATATCGTCTGGCTCGAATCGGGCAATCGCGTGCCGGCCGATCTCCGCCTGCTCTCGGCCCAAGGACTGGAAGTCGACGAGTCGCTTCTGACCGGGGAGTCGCTTCCCGTCGCCAAGGATCCCTCCTGGAAAGGCGATCCGGCGACGCCCACCGGCGACCGGCTCAACATGGCCTACGCCGGTTCGACGGTCATCCGGGGCCGAGGCCGCGGGGTTGTCGTCGCCACCGGCACCTCGACCCTCGTCGGCCAGCTCGCCCTGGACGTTCTTGGAACCAGCGGCGGCCAGCCTCCGTTGATCGAACGCATGGAGCGGTTTGCGCGGACAGTCGCCTTCGGCATCCTCGCCGCGGTCGTCGTGGTCGCCCTGGTGGGGATCCTGGTCCACGGACACAGCATCCACGACATGTTTCTGTTTGGGGTCGCGCTGGCCGTCTCGGCGATTCCCGAAGGTCTGCCCGCCGCCCTGACGGTGGCTCTCTCGATCGCCACCACCCGCATGGCCCGCCGCGGGGTGATCGTCCGCCGGCTTGCCGCCGTGGAGGGCTTGGGCAGTTGCACAATGATCGCCAGCGACAAGACGGGGACGCTCACCTGCAACGAGCTGACCGTCCGTGAAATCCACCTGGCCGCCGATCCGACTCCTTTTGAGGTCACCGGCGAGGGCTTCACGCCCGAAGGTCAGGTGCTCCGGTCTGGCCAGCCCGTCGAGCCCGGCGAGAGCGAGGGTCTGGAGGCGCTGGCCCGCGCGGCCGTGCTCTGCAACGAGGCCGACCTCCACCGCCGGGACGGCGCCTGGATCTGGCGGGGCGACCCGACCGAAATCGCCTTGCTGGCCCTGGCCCACAAACTCGGCTGGAACCGCGAGCTGGCCCTCGAGCGCCACCCCCAGATCAACCAGATCCCATTCGAACCGGAACGCCAGTTCGCCGCCACCTTCCACCGCGACAACGGCGCGATCCGAGTCTTCGTCAAAGGCGCGCCCGAACGGGTCCTGGCCATGTGCCGCGACGCCGACACCCAGGCTCTGATCGCGGAGGCTGAGTCCCTGGCCGCTCGCGGCTTCCGCGTCTTGGCGCTGGCCGAAGGTCTGGCTGACGGGCCGGTTCAAGCCGGAGGGGTTCCGCCCGAACCGCGCGGGCTGACCCTGCTCGGCCTGGTCGGGATGATCGACCCGCTCCGACCGGGCGTCCGCGATGCGGTCGCTGCTTGCGCCGAGGCCGGAATCACCGTCTGCATGGTCACCGGAGATCACCCGATTACCGCTTTGGCCATCGCCCGCGACCTGGGCCTGGCCCACGACCCCGACCAGGTGGTCACGGGCCGCCAGCTCGAGGGGCTTTCTCCGTCTGAGCTGGAAGACGCCGTTCGGAAGGCCCGCGTCTTTGCGCGGGTCGCGCCGCGGCAGAAGCTCGAACTGGTCGAGGCCGCTCGTCGGCTCGGGCACTACGTGGCGGTCACCGGCGACGGCGTCAACGATGCGCCCGCTCTCCGCGCGGCCAACATCGGCATCGCAATGGGTAAATCGGGCACCGACGTCGCCCGCGAAGCCGCCGAACTGGTCATCAGCGACGACAACTTCGCCACCATCGTCGCCGGGGTCGAGGAAGGCCGCGTCGCCTACGACAACGTCCGCAAGGTCATCTACCTGCTCGTCTCGACCGGCGCCGCCGAAGTCGTCGCCATCGGCCTGGCGCTTTTTGCCGGCCTGCCCTTGCCGCTGCTGGCCGTTCAACTGCTCTGGCTCAACCTGGTCACCAACGGCATCCAGGGGGTCGCCCTCGCCTTCGAACCCGGCGAGGGCGACGCCCTCCGCCGCCGCCCCCGCGCACCCAACGAACCGATCTTCAACCGCCTCATGATCGAACGCACCCTGATCGCCGCCCTAGTCATCGGCGGTGTCGCCTTCGGGGCCTACTGGTGGATGATCGCTCGAGGCTGGAGCCAGCACTCCGCCCGCAACGCCTTGCTCCTGCTGCTGGTCCTCTTCGAGATCGTCCACATCGGCAACTGTCGGTCCGAGACCAAGTCCGCGCTGCGGCTCTCGCCGTTCCGCAGCCCGATCCTGCTTTGGGGTTCGGTGCTGGCATTGCTGGTCCACGTCCTCGCGATGTATACGCCCTTCGGCGCGATCGTCCTCGGGGTCGAGCCGATCGACCTGGGCACTTGGCTAGTCCTTTACCTGCTCGCCTTGACCGTCTTCGTCGCCATCGAGCTGCACAAGTGGCACTGGTCGATCCGCTACCCGGACGACCGCCCGGCCGCTCGCCCCAGCCCACCCCGAGACGCTACCCCGGTGCCCACCGCGCACCAGGAGCCAGCTCCGGCCCGCTCCGGCCGCTGAACCGGTTCCCGATCTGGTCCCAAGCGTCCTCGCCCGCCGATCGATCGGTCCGGCCGTCCGCGACCGGACCACCGGGAGGCGGCGCGTGTCGGCTCGCGTCCTCGCCCCGCGCCGGCGGCCCGATCGCCGACTACAATCAGCTCCACGCCACCGCCGAACCACCTCGGGAGCCGCCGCCGAACCATGCACGCGCAGTCGCCGCACCTCCGACCGATCACGGAAATCGCCAGCGCCCTAGGTATTCGATCCGAATGGGTCGAACCCTACGGCCGCGACAAGGCCAAGATCCGGCTCGAGGCGCTCGAGGCGGCCCGATCAAGCCACCCGCCCGGCAAGTTGATCCTTGTCTCGGCCATCACTCCGACGCCTGCCGGCGAGGGCAAGACGACCACCTCGATCGGCCTGGCCCAGGGCCTGGCCCGAATCGGCCGCCGCCCCTGCCTGGCCCTCCGCCAGCCCTCGATGGGTCCGGTCTTCGGCCGTAAAGGCGGCGCGACCGGCGGCGGACTGAGCAAGGTCGAACCGTCGGACTCGATCAACCTTCAGTTCACCGGCGATTTCCACGCCATCACCGCCGCCCACAACCTGCTCGCCGCCGCCATCGACAACCGCCTCCATTTCGGCGACACCCGGCTCGACGCCCGTCAGGTCCTCTGGAAGCGGACGCTCGACGTCAACGATCGCGCCTTACGCCGGCTGGTCGTCGGCCTGGGCGGACCCGGCCAGGGCATTCCCCGCGAGTCGGGATTCGACATCACCGCCGCCAGCGAGATTATGGCCATTCTCTGCCTGGCCGAAAGCCGCGCTGACCTCCGCGCGCGGATCGACCGCATCCTCGTCGGTTTTGGCCGGGGTGGCCGCGAGCCGGTCCTGGCCGCCGAAATCGGCGTCTCCGGTGCCCTCTGCGCCGTCCTGAACGAAGCCATCCTGCCTAACCTCGTCCAGTCCACCGAAGGCGTCCCGGCCTTCATCCACGGCGGCCCATTCGCCAACATCGCCCACGGATGCAACAGCGTTCTAGCGACCCGAATGGCCCTGGCCTACGGCGAATTTGCCGTCACTGAGGCGGGGTTTGCCTTCGACCTCGGCGCCGAGAAGTTCTTCGATATCAAGTGCCGCTCCGCCGGCCTCAACCCCGCCGCCGTCGTCCTCGTCGCCACCATCCGCGCGCTCAAGATGCACGGCGGCTCCGCGCTCGACGCTCTGGCCGCGCCCGACCCAGCCGCCGTCGAACGCGGCTTGGAAAATCTGGCCGCCCATCTCGACGCCGCCCACCGCTTCGGCAAGCCGACCGTCGTCGCCATCAATCGCCGCCGTGAAGACTCCGGCAACGAGCTAGCCGTCGTCCACGCCTTCTGCGCGGCCCGTAACACCCCCTGCGCCACCGCCGACGTCTTTGGTCAAGGAGGCGCGGGTGCTCTGGAGCTGGCCGAGCTCGTCGCGGCGGCCGCCGCCGGCCCCGACACGCCGCTCCAACCCCTCTATCCCCTGGAAATGCCGCTGGCTCGGAAGATCGAGACGATCGCGTGTTCGATCTACGGCGCTGACGGGATCGCCCTCACCGTCGAGGCCGAGGCCAAGCTCCGCAAGCTCACCCGTCTCGGCTACGGTAACCTGCCGATCTGCATGGCCAAGACCCAAGATTCGCTCTCCGACAATCCGAAACTCCGGGGCCGCCCGCGCGGCTTCACGATCACGGTCCGCGACGTCGAGATTGCCGCCGGCGCCGGCTTCGTGATCGCCCTGACCGGAGAGATCGTCCGCATGCCAGGCCTGCCCGAACGCCCGGCCGCCGAGCGGATCGACGTCGATGCGACCGGTCGGATCGTTGGCCTGAGCTAAGCCGTCCCGATTACCGGCGCCGCGTCTCGACCTGCCGGCTCGTATTCGCGGCGATCACCCGGTCGAGCCGCTCCAGCATCTCCGACCGCGAGCCTGAATCACGCCAGAGAATCCGACCGTGGCGGTCAAGCAAGATCAACGTCGGATACTGGTCGACCCGCAGCGCCGCCAACAGCGGACAGGGCCGCCCATCCTGCTCCCCCAGCAAGATCGGGTAATTGACCCCGAATTGCCGAGTCATCCGACGTACGGCCGCCACCTGCTGCGCCAGCGGACCACGCTCATACGCGATCCCGACCACACGCAGCCGCGCTGGGTCGTACCGCTCTTGTAGCTCGACCAGATGCGGCATCGTCTTGGCGCAGGGAGCGCACCAGGTGCCCCAGAAGTCGAGCAACACATAATCGGCGTCCAGATCCGAAAACCGGACTGGCCGACCCTCCAGATCTGCGACGGTGAAGTCGACCAGGCGATTGGTGCGACCGTCAAACCGGACCGCCGTGCGCGCCACCTGGGCGTCGCCAGCCGCAGGCCGCGTCGGGGCTGCTGCCGCGGGCGGAAGCGGCTGGGGCCGGGGCCAGCGACGCACCGACCGGGGATACTTCAGCGGCGGCGTCGGCTCTGTGACCAGACGCGGCTCGGCCTGGGACCTCCGGGCCAGGTCGCTCCAGGTCACCCGGCGGACCGGTTCAGGACGCTCGTCGGGACCACGCGAAACGCCGGGCGGTTCTATCGCCGGCGGCTGCCCATCACCAATGGCCGGCCCTGGCTCATCCGCCCGTTCGTCCTCCGGTTCCTGCCCAGACCGCGCGGCGGATTCTGGCTCAACCTCCCCGCCAGAGGGAGCAGGCTCAGTCTCATTCTCAGGATCAACCGGTCGGAACTCGGACAGATCGTCCCCGGGGTCGAGCGGCCCGGACGGCTCCGGAGACGGCGGCGGCACTCGTGGCGGCGACTCCCACTCGCCACCCATCGGGTCGGGGGCACCAGACGGCGGGGTGAACTCGCCGTCGCCTCCATCCTGGCCCTCCGGCTCGTTACCCAGACCTGGGAACACCGGCACGAGCGGCCCATCGCCGGCCGTGAATGGCTCGGGCCGTTCTCCGCGCTCCATCGGTTCATCCCACCGATCGAGCGGCTCAGCACCTTGAATCCGATCTTCCTCGAACCCTCCAGATTGCGGTGGTGCTGGACGCTCTAGCGCTGGCGGCAGCGGGTTGACTTCCTCCGAATCGTCCTCCTCGGCCTGATCCCACCACCCTTCGAGGCGGCGTAACTCATCGCGGGGAGCCGGTATCGCCGGTACCTGGTGTGCGGTGGCCGCGCGCTGTTCCGCCGCCGAACGCCAGCCATCGGCCTCGACGCTCGACGTTCGTCGCACCACCGAACGATCCAGGGCTGGCTCTTCCGGCTGGCCGCGCGGCGGAAGGCGGATCGGCTCCGAATCCTCGACCCGCGCTCCGCCCGCCCCCATCGGAGCCTGCGCGATGCGCCCACCCTCGGGCGCACGGAGCACGATCTCGACATCCCCATCGGGCGCGACCACCCGACGTCGTCCATACCGCCCGTTCCGCCGTTCGGGCTGACTCGCGACCAGCGTGTAACTCTCATGAGCGCGCAAGCCCCGTAGCACAAAGCCGCCCGCTTCGTCGGTGACCGTCGACACGTCCCGCCCGGCCAGAGCGCCGCCGTCGGCGACCCGAACTTCGACCCCCGCCAGCGGGCGACCCCGCTCATCAACCACCCGCCCGTAAATCCGCCCATCACGGCCCACCGCACGGTCGACCATCAGCGGCCCCGAACCAGCCGACGCGCCCGGCATCCCCGCCACGACCGACTCGGGCCGATCACCGATCATCGTGATCGTGCGCACACCAGGCCGGATTCGAGGACGACCCAGCCGCGCCGACGAACAACCCGCCACCGCCGCAACCAGCATCCCCACCGTGACCAGCCGCCCCATCATTCCCCCGGACCAACCCATCGTGCCGGTCCTCCGGGTCCGTCCCGAGCCTCTGTGATCCGCGGAGCGCGCGCCAGACCGCGCCGCTCGATCCAAATTGAGATCGGCTCATGCCCAGGCCGCACCGTAGAAAAAATCCGAATAATCGGCAAATCGTCGCCGCCTCTTCACTTGGGACGCGCGGCTCGGTGCCGCCGCTTCAGTTGGAGTGAGCCACGCGGCTCCAGGCCACGCGGAGTAACGCGGCGACTGCCGCGGCATCCTTGGCCTGCGGCTGCGCATCCAGATACGCTTCGAGATGAGAAATCGCCTCTCCCGGCTGGTCCGCGTGCAGGCAGGCCAGACCCAGGTCGCGCCGCTCCTGGGGATCCCCCTGGGTCACGGCGACAATCCGGCGCTGGACCGGCAGGCTGGACAGATAATCCGCCTCCCTGAGATAAAGAGCCTTGAGGTTGCGGAGCATCCGGACCACGATCGTCGACGTCTGACACGGCGCGAGCTGATCCTCTTGCACCGTGACCGCCTGACCGAAGATCTCGGCCACCCGCCGGGCGCAGCCGGCCCGGTCCAGCCGCTGGCCTTCGTGGAACGGATCGACAAAGATCGGCTCGCCGACGGCGACGGTTCGAATCACGAAATGCCCAGGCAGGTTGACGCCGGCCATCGCCAGCCCCAGCCGCCCGGCGATCGCCAGGTAGAGCACCGACAGGCTAATCGGAATCCCCAGCCGGCGGTCGAGGACCTCATTCAGATAACTATTGCGCGGGTCGTCGTATTCGGCGACATTGCCGCGGAAACCCTCCTCAGTGTAGAGCACCCAGTTGATCTGCCCCAAGATTTGAGACAGCCGGGCACCGTCGCGGCAGCGGTCTCGAACCCGGTCGGCCAGGGCGTCGATCCGGCTCAGGTAGTGGTCCATCTCCAGGTCGGGGTAGGCATCCTGGGCTAGCTCGAGGGCAATTCGGGTCAGATCCGCACGCTCATCACCCCGAACCAGCCGCCGAAACTCCGGTCCCTCGATCCCGGGCCTGTTCGCCACGACGATTCGCCTCCCCCCCCAAGTGCCTCGGGCGGTCCGAACCGACCCCCGAGCCGGTTTACGTTCGTTCATTCATCATTGTATCGGACCCGGCGACCGCAGGATCCGGCGGCCGCGGGGCCGAACGGCTTCCGACTCTCGATCGGTCGCACACGGGCCGCCACTCGGCGGTCGTTGCTTCGGCCACGGCAGCGCAGGCGTCGAGACTGCCGCCGATCCGGCCGAAGCTACCCTCTTGCCGACAGCGGCGGGCCCGCGATAGTGTCACCCAAAATCACGCTGACCGACTCGATGCGCCGAAAGACCCCGGAGACCGCCACCGTGGCCCGAGACCTGGAGCAACTGCAACAAATCGCCAAACGCCTCCGCGTCGATATTCTGCGCAGCACCACCGAGGCCGGCTCGGGGCATCCGAGCAGCTCGCTGTCGGCCGTCGAGGTCGTCACAGCGCTCTACTTTGGTGGTTTTCTCCGCTACGATCCGAAAAACCCGCACTGGCCCGACCGCGATCGTTTCATCCTCTCCAAGGGCCACGCCGCCCCCGTGCTCTATGCAGCCCTGGCCGAAGCCGGTTTCTTTCCACGCGAAGACTTGATGACACTCCGGAAGCTCGGAAGCCCGCTTGAGGGCCATCCCAACATGGCGCGGCTCGGAGGCGTCGAGGCTTCGACTGGCTCGCTTGGCCAGGGTCTATCGATCGGCGTCGGCCAGGCCCTGGCCGCACGCATCGACCGCAAGGATTACCGCGTCTACGTCCTGACCGGCGACGGCGAGATCGGCGAGGGGCAGATCTGGGAGGCCGCCGCCAGCGCCGCCAAGTACCGGCTCGACAACCTGACCTGCATCGTCGACCGCAACCACTACCAGCAGACCGGCGCTGCCGAAGAGGTCCTCAACATGGACCCCATCGACGGCAAATTCACCGCCTTCGGCTGGCACACGATCACCATCAACGGCAACGATCTGGGCGAGGTCGTCCAGGCCCTCCGACGCGCGACCGAGTACCGGGGCCAGCCGACCTGCATCGTCAGCCTCACCCACAAGGGCCAGGGTATCCTGCCCTTGCTTGAAAAACTCGGCGATACCAACTTCCACGGCAAGCCCCTGCCGGCCAAGTATCTCGACGAGGCGCTGGCCCTGCTCGGCTGATCGCCCCTCCCCCCCCGCGACCCCTCACACACCCGGGATGACCCACACATGGCTGGTGCCACTTCCGCATTGCAGAGTAAGCGACCCCTCGGCAAGGCAACCCGCGACGCCTTCGGGCGCGCGCTCGAAGCCCTCGGCGCGGAGCGGCCGGACGTCGTCGTCGTCGATGCCGACGTCTCCAACTCAACCCGCACCGAATGGTTCGGCCAGAAGTTTCCAGATCGGTTCTTCAATATCGGCATCGCCGAGTCGAACCTGGTCGGCATCGCCGGCGGCCTGGCCTCCTGTGGCAAAACCCCCGTCATCGCCAGCTTCGCCTGCTTCATTATGTGCAACGGGTACGATCAGCTTCGGATGGCGGTCGCCTACCCCGGTCTGAACGTCAAGGTCGTCGGAACCCACGCCGGTATCTCGATCGGCGAAGACGGCGCTAGCCAGATGGGCATCGAGGACGTCGCCCTGGCCTGCTCGCTGCCCGGCTTCGTCGTGGTGGTCCCGGCCGACGAGGCCAGCGCCAAGGCCGCCACCCGGGCCATGCTCGACCACCGGGGACCAGTCTACATGCGCCTGGGCCGGCCCGACGTCCCCAAAGTCTACGAGACCGACAATCCCCCCTTCCGCCTCGGCCAGGCCAACACCGTGCGCGACGGCCGCGACCTGACCATCGTCGCCAACGGCCTGATGGTCGCCGCCGCGCTCGACGCGGCCGATCAGCTTGCCGCCGAGGGAATCGAGGCACGCGTGCTCGACATGCACACCGTCAAGCCGATCGACCGCGAGGCTCTCAAAAAGGCCGCCCAGGAAACCGGGGCGATCGTCGTGGCCGAAGAGCATCTGGCCCACGGCGGACTGGGGAGCGTCGTCGCGATGGCAGTCGCCGAACTGGAGCCGGTGCCCATCCGCTACGTCAACCTCGGCGACCGCTTCGGCGAGAGCGGCAGCCCCGAAGGTCTGCTCGAAAAATTCGGACTGACGGCCGAAAATCTGGCAGCCGCCGCCCGCGCCGTGATCGCAGCCAAATAAACCCTCCGTCGCCCCACTCGCCACGGCTTCCACTCAACCGACCCGCCTTGGGCGACTCTCCGGCTTTTGTTGAACAATTGCCTTGCCACCCGGCCCCTCCCGGGATAGGCTCTCCCGAAGACGGGCGTTTCTGCGGCGTCCCCCCGGGGTTGAGTCCACACGGGTTGCGGGGAGGCCAGACGGCGATGATCGACGTGCTTGGTCCCGGCGCACGGCTGTGCGACGGTTCGACCCGCCGACAAATCCTGCGCATCGGCGGCCTTGGGCTGGCGACCGGTTCGATTGGGCTGCCCGCACTCCTCCAGGCCCACCAGGCCCGCGCACAGGAACACGGCCTGCCTGGGCCCGCCGCGGCCGGCTTCGGCCGCGCCAAAGCCTGCATCGTCATTTTCCTGATGGGCGGGCCGCCCCAGCATTCGACCTGGGACCCCAAGCCGGACGCCCCCGAGGCCGTCCGCGGCCCGTTTGCGGCGATTCCGACCCGTGTGCCCGGTCTGCACATCTCGGAGCTGATGCCAAATCTGGCCCAGATCGCCGACCGGCTGTGCATCCTCCGGGCCGTCGCCACCGATGATAATGCCCACTCATCGAGTGGCTATTATATGCTCACAGGCGTACCTCATCGCCCCAAGCAGGTCGAAAACGCCAATCCCGGCGCGCCCAACGACTATCCCAGCCTACCAGCGCTGGTCGGGCGGCTGGCCCCATCGCCGGCCGGACTGCCCGGCTCGATCCGGCTGCCGCATCGGATCTTCAATACCGATGGGAGTGTCTGGCCAGGCCAGGACGCGGGGTTCTTGGGACGGGCCGCCGATCCCTGGCTGCTCAACGGCCTGCCGACCGCCACTGGGCTGTCGATCCAGGAAATCGAATTGCCCGCCGAGCTGGACGCTCTCCGCGTCGATCGTCGCCGCCGGTTGCTCGACGAACTGGCTCGAGGCCTGGACGCGATCCACGACGACCCCACGGCTCGGGTTCTGGATACGCACGTCGAGCGGGCGCACGCCTTGCTCGGCTCGCCGGCGGCGCGGGCGGCGTTCGACCTCGACGCCGAACCCGATTCGGTTCGCGATCGCTACGGACGGACTCCGCTCGGTTCCTGCACGTTGCTGGCGCGGCGGCTGATCGAGGCCGGGGTGCGACTGGTGCAGGTCAACTGGTATCGTGGGCCAGACGAACCGCCCATGAACCCCTGTTGGGATAGCCATATCGACGAGCCCAACCGCCTCAAGAATGTCCTGGTCCCGCCCACCGACCAGGCCCTGTCGGCCTTGATCGACGACCTCGCCGCGTCGGGCCGTCTGGATGAGACGCTGGTGGTCTGCCTCGCCGAATTCGGCCGGTCCCCGCAGCTTGATGCGGCCGGCGGTCGTGGGCACTGGGGCCATGTCTTCTCGGTCGCTCTGGCCGGCGGCGGCATCCGCGGTGGTCTGGTCTACGGCGCCTCGGACAAACACGCCGCCTATCCCAAGGACGGGCTGGTTCGCCCCGAAGATCTGACCGCCACGATCCTCCACTGCCTGGGCATCGCGCCCGACGCCGAATACCGCGACAACCAGGGACGCTTCCAGGTTGCCAGTCGCGGCCAGGTCATCCGGGCCATCCTCTGATGCACCCAGCCGCGACATGGGTTGGCCTGCTGGGCTGGCTGATCGTCACCTACGCGGTCGCCGCGTACGGCGCGCTCAGCACCTCCGACGGCGTTCGGACCTGGTACCCCAGCCTCGCCAAACCCAGTTGGACTCCGCCGAACTGGCTGTTTGGCCCGGTCTGGAGTCTGTTGTACTTGAGCATGGCCCTGGCCGCGTGGCTGATCTGGTGCGAGGCCGGCCGTCGCGACGTTCGGCGGCCGCTGGCTCTTTATTTGGGGCAATTGACGCTCAACGCATCCTGGTCGATGGTCTTTTTCGGATGGCGTCAGCCGGGGCCGGCCTTCGGCGTGATCCTCCTGCTCCTGGCCGCGATTCTCTTGACGGCCGTTGCCTTCCACCGCGTCCGACCCCTGGCTGGGTGGCTGCTGGCGCCGTACATCGCCTGGGTCGGGTTCGCCTCCGCGCTCAACGGGGCGATCTGGTGGCTAAATCGGTGACGTGCGGGGGACTCACTCGACACCGATCGTCCCGTCGGCCCATCGCGCGGCGATCTCCGGCTCGTCGAACCGTACCGCGCGTCCATGCTCAGGGCCGTCTCACCGCGAGGTCTTCAGGAAGGCGATCAGATCGGCCAGCTCCTGGGCGGTGAGCTGCTGGTCGAGGCCGGCTGGCATGATCGAGACGGTGCCGGGCCGGATTTCCTCGATGGCGTCGCGCGCGATGTGCTCAACCTGGTCGGCGTTGATCCGCAGGACGAGTTCTGTGGTGGTGTCCCGCTCGACGATCCCGTTGAGCAGGCGTCCGTCGCTGGTGGCGACCGTGACCGGTTCGTAGCTGCGGACGAAGCTGGCGCTGGGGTAGACGATCGCTTCGAGCAGGTCGCGCTCGGTCCGGATTTCACCGATTCGGGTCAGGTCGGGTCCGATCTTGCCCCCCACGTAGCCGGTGGCGTGGCAGGTCAGGCAGGCGGCTTTGGAGCCGGAGAAGACTTGGTGTCCGCGGCCGGGGTCTCCCGGCGGGAGGGTGCGGAGCAACTGGTCGATCCGCGCAGCCTGTTCGGCCAGGCCGACTTGATTGGACGCAATCCAGGCTCGGACCGCGTCGCGGATCGACGCCGGATAGTCCTTGAGGATCGGGTCCAATTGCTCATTGCGGAGCACCCCGCCCAGCTCGGATGCCTTGAGGGCATCGAGCAACGCCCGGCCTACGGCTTCCGAACCGGAGCCAGCAAAGGCCGGCAAGAGCCGCACCGCATCCAAGGGGCCGGATCGGGCCAGCCTCGCGGCCAGCTCGACCCGTTGCTCATCGCTGAGCCGCGATCGAGCCAGAACGTCGGCCGCCGTGAGCCGCTCGCTGACCGCAACCGCCGGATCGAGCTTGCTGGTCAAGAATTCAAAAAGCGCCGGGTCGACCGATTTCAGCCCCGGCGCGATCGCCGCCAGGGCCGCCAGACGCAGCGAGTCCGACAGAGCGGCATCCCCGCCCAATGTCTCCAGCCGCAGTCGGAGCGCAGGATCGTCGAACTCGCGGCCGCGAACCGCCGAAATCGCGAACCGGAGCCGCTCTGGGTCTGGCGGCCGTGCGGCCAGGACGGCCGCGATCGCCTCGGACCAGGCGGCTGGCACGCGTTGGATCGAGGAGCGAGCCATCGCCTCGAGGGCGATCACGGCGGCCGGTCCGCCATCGGCTACCGTCTCGGCCAGCAAACTCCGGATCGCCTCCGAGCCGGACAACCGCGCAAGCTGATCCACCAGCGTCGATCGGTTCTGATCGACGCGTTCGGGCCGGGCAAGCCGAGCCCGGTAGAACGCGTGCAGCGCGCTGCCCCACTCGGGATGACGACCGATGACCCAGGCCGCCGAGGCCCGCAATTCGGCGTCGGCGTCTTCGAGCCAGCCGGCAATCTCGACCGGGTTGAGACGATCGCTAGCGCCCATCTGGTCGAGGGCGACCATCGCCGCCCGACGGACGCGGGGATGCCAATGATCGAGGCCATCCGCCGTCGCGCCCGGCGCGGCGATCTCGATCAGGGCGTACGTCAGCGCATGGTCCAGCGGGCGGTCGTTGTCGCGGGCCAGGGCCTCGAGCACCGCGGGCACATCCGCCGCTCCTCCGCCGCGGCCCACCAGCTCCGCTCCCAGCCGCCGCACGATCTCCGATCCATCGGCCAGGACCTGCCGGGCCAGGCTGTCGGCGTCGGCCTCGCGGCCGTGATCCTGGGCCAAGCTCCGCCGCACCTCTTGCAAACCCTCAGGACCAAGCAGAGCCAGGGCGTTGCGGGCAGCGGTTCGCACGGTCGGGTCGACGTCGCTGGCCGCACTTCCCAACAGCGAGCGTGCGCGCGGGTCGTCGATCCGGCTGGCCGTCCAGACGATCCCCAGCCGCTCCTCGGCGGTGCTTTCCGAGCCAGCGCTGACGCCACGGCGCTGGAGCACAGGCAGGGTGGCATCCGGAGGCCGCGCCGCGAGCGTCTCGATTGCGCGACGGACCACGCCCGGACGCGGGTCGTCGAGCAGGCCGACCAGCCCCTCGGCATCCAGCCCGGCCCAATCAATCCGTCGGCCGCGGGGATCGTCGGGGACCGAGGCTTCGAGTCGCCGCACCCGGTAGATCGCCCCCAGCACGTCGGGCTTGTGCAGTTGCGAGGTGGGGCAGCAGAGCTTGTACCAGCCACCGGTGTCGACGACCAGCAGGCTGCCGTCGGCGTCCTCCAGGACGTCGGTCGGGTGGAAGTCGACGTCGGGCGAAAGCAGAAAATCCTCGGTCGCAGCCTCGTAGGTCGAACCGCGCTCGTGGAGGACGTGGCGCGTGACCTTATGGAGGTTGAACAGAGCCGCGAAGAGATTATGGCGATATTCGGGGCCAAAGACCGCGGACTCGTAGAGCGCCAGCCCGGCGGGTGCGGCCGGGCCGAGGAGGACCAGCGGTGGCATCACCTCGGGCGCTGTCCAGCGGTGGGCTGGGTCAAACAGCGGGTCGTGAACCTTGCCATAGAGCGCACCGGGGATCGCGTGGATCAGGCCGTCGCGCTGGCCGCCGCCCGGGTGGACCAGAAAGGTCGTCGAGAAGATCCGTTCGCCGTTGGGTAGGAAGACGACATCAACGGGATTGTCCATGCCACCGGTCATGACCGGCTCGATGGGCCCGGTCCCGTCGGCCCGGCGGCGGAGAATGTGGGCCGCGCGGGTCTTGAACGCGGGCTTGCCCGGACGTTCATAGATCTGCTCGGCGAAGGCCCCCTTGCACCAGTAGATCAGGCCGTCGCGGCCGAGGTAGGGCCCGTGCAGGTCGTTGGCACAGCCGGTCAGAGTCTGGCCGTCGAACCAGATCTCGCGGCGCTCGGCCACGCCATCGTCGTCGGTGTCGGTCAGCTTCCAGATCTGCGGCGGGGCGGCGACGTAGAGCGACCCGGCGTACCACATCGTCCCCTCGGGGAACATCATCCGATCGGCAAAGACCGTGCGCCGGTCAAAGACGCCGTCGCCATCGCTGTCCTCGAGCCGGAGGATGCGGTGGGGGAGGTCGGCCAACTGCTTTTCGACCGGGTCGTTCGTGCCCGACGACTCGGCGACGTAGAGCCGCCCCCGCTCATCGAAGTCGATCGTGATCGGCCGATCGACCAGCGGCGGTCCGGCCACCCGCTCCACGGTGAAGCCGTCGGCGACCCGAAACAAACGGCCAGCGATGACGACTTCGCCGCCCTCGATCCCCGGCCAGCCCGCAAGCCAAGCGGCTCCGGCCAGCACGAGCCTGCGCCACGCTCCCCGGCCCATCGAATCGCCCCTCCCTCAATCGGCCAAACCTCTGGTTGGCGGGCAGAAGGCCTGGCGGACCGATCACTTCCCCTGAAGCCACGCCTTGCGCCGCGCGTTTTGTTCGGGGCTGGCGTCGTCGCGGACCGCAAGACGCCAGGATTCAGTCGGCTCGCGGCCGAAGGTGACCGGCAGCCGCATCAGTCGCTCGCGGCGGGCGATCAGCAGGCTGGTCGATTCCTCGGGCCGATACAGCTCGAGCCGTTTCGACCATTGGTCCGCGCGGACCCGGAACTCGCCGATCGCCAGGATCTCGTCCCCGACATTGACGCCAGCCGCGGCCCCCGGCGTGCCGCGCCGCACCTGACTGACCACCAGCCGGCCATCCTCGTTCTTGGTCTCGATCCCGAGCCACGCCCGCGGCTCCTTGCCGGTCTCGCCATTGCGGAACCGAAGCCCGTAGAGATCGAGCGCTTCGGCATAGTCCAGCTCGTCGGTCGTCTCCAAGGCACGGTGGAAAAAGTCCGACAGGTCGGCCCCGGCCACCTCGGCGGCCACGGCCTGAAACTCCTCGGGCGTAAACCCCCGCGGCCCCGAAAACCGCTCGTAGGCCCGCCGCATCACATCGTCCAGACTCCTCTGCCCGTCGGTCAACCGCCGGATCCGCGCATCGAGCAGCCAGCCCACCACCGCGCCCTTGACGTAGTAGCTAACGCCCGAGTTCACTGAGTTCTCGTCGCGGCGATAAAACTTGATCCAGGCATCGTAGGACGAGGCCGCCAGGGTTTGGACCCTCCGCCCCGGTGTATCTTGGAGCCGCTCGATATCGTTCTTGGGCTTGCCGTCACCCAGCCCGCTGGGCGGATCTCCGGCCAGAACTTCCTCATCGCTGCACAGTCCAGCCCGGCGCACCAGTAGGCGGTCGTAATAACTGGTCAGCCCCTCGGCCACCCAAAGGCTCCGGGTATAGACCTCGTTCTCATAGTCGAACGGCCCCAGCTCCACGGGCCGCAGCCGCTTCACATTCCAGGTGTGAAAAAATTCGTGGCTGACCAAAAAGAGCCAGTTCAAATAACTCGACCGCTTGCGGGTCGCCCAGCGACTGGCCATCAGCACCGTCGAGCTGGCGTGTTCGAGACCGCCACCCGTCTCGGTCAACAGGTTGAAGAAGACATACCGCTCATAGGGCAGATGGCCCCAAAAGTCTCGCTGAGCCTTGACGATCGCCTCAACGTCGGCGGCTGAGCGCGGCCCGTCCCAGACTCCACCTTCGCCCTCATTGACCAGCCAGTGCGGCTTGCCATCCACCGTGAATTCATACACGGCCGCGTTGCCGGCATAGATCGGACAATCGACCAGCGTATCGTAGTCGGCCGCGACAAAACGCAGATCCGCCGGATCCGCCCCCGCCTCGGGCAACACCGTCACCACCTTCGCCCAACCCTGGGCGGGCCGAACCTGGACCTCGTGTGGTCGCGGCCCCGGATCGTCGGCCAGCGTCAGGAACGTCGCCGCACCATTGAGCAACGCAAACGACCCGTCGACAAAATTCCCCTGAACGCTCAACTCCCGGGCGTAAACCCGATAGACCACCCGAACGGACGACGCCCCGCCGGTTTCCACCCGCCAACGATTCTTGCGAGTCTTGCTCACCGCCAGCGGCCGATCCCCGGCCATCGCTCGCAATTGCTCAACGTGCCGCGCATACTCCCGCACCAGATACGATCCCGGCGTCCAGACCGGCATCATCAGCTCGATCCAGTCGCGTCCCTCGGTTGGCACCTCGGCGACCACCTCGACATAGTGCGTCTGCGGCTCGGTAAACTGAATCTCGTAACGGATCGGCGCACGCTCCGTCGGCGACGTAGCATTCATCATCATCCCCAGGATCAGGGGCAGTGGTCGGGTCATCAGGGCGGAGCCTCTTCGGTCAAACTACCGGCGGGGAGAGGCCGCCGCGGATCCAGGCCAGCGTCCAGAATCGAAAACGTTATCATAGCAGCCCCTCGGACCGACCCTCGACCCGCTCCCGCCACCCTCTCGGGATATTCCCATGCTCCGCCGCCTGATCGTGCTCCTTGCGCTGGCCGCCCAGGACGCCCCCCCGACCTCACCCCACCAGGCCGAGCTTCAACGCCATCAGGGCACCTGGCACGTTGTCTCCTTCATCTATAACGGCACCGAAGCCGATCCCGAGATCATGGCCTCGATCCGGCGAATCGTCGAAGACGACCGCGTTCTGTGGACCCGCGACGGCAAACGATTCGCCGCCACCCGCCTCGAACTCGACCCGACCACCTCACCCCCTACTCTCAAGCTGATCCCCGAGGGCGGTCGCAACCGCGGCCAGACTGTGCACGGCATCTACCGGCTCGACGGCGACCGGCTCACCCTCTGCACGTCCGACCCCGGAGAGCCGCCCCCCAGCGCCTTCTCCGCACCGGCTGGCAGCCGCCGCACCCTCGTCGTTCTCACGCGAGAACCTCCGGCCGCCATTGACCACCCCGAGGGCAAGCCCCAAAAATAAGATGTTCATATCGCTTTGGTCGCGGCGAAGACGTCCGCGACCCCAAGCCGGACGATCCGGCAACCGAGGCCCTGATGCTGTCCCAGACGGTTGAGTACGCACTGCGGGCCGTGGTTCACCTGGCCAACGTCGCGCCCGAAGCGGCGACCACCGACCAGATCGCCCAGGTGACACGAGTCCCCAAGGCTTATCTGTCGAAGGTCTTGCAAAGTCTGGTGCGCGGCGGCATCGTCCGCAGCCAGCGCGGTCTGGGGGGCGGGATGACGCTCACGCGGCCGCCGTCCCAACTAACACTTCTGGACGTGGTCAACGCCGTCGAGCCGATCCAGCGTATCCGCACCTGTCCGCTTGGATTATCGACGCACGGCGCCCGGCTCTGTCCACTGCATCGCCGCCTCGACCAGGCACTGGCTCAGGTCGAGTCGGCCTTCGCCCAGACCGTGCTGGCCGAGCTGCTGGCCGAGCCATCGCCAAGTGTCCCCCTGTGCGAGGTTCCGGCCGCCGTGCGGCAACCGATTGTGGGTCGTCGGGGGCGGCGGGCCGCGACGCGGGTTCGGAGCGGTTAGGATCATCGGGTGGGGGCGCGTCGGGCCTGGTCTGGACCGCGCCCCGCGTGGATCGCCCCTCGTCCGGCACCAGAGGTCCGCTGACCATGTCTTCGTCTTCCTTGCGTCACATTGTCGCTCGGGTCGATGCCGGGCAACCTCCCCACGCCCTGCGGGATCAGCTCACCGCGCTCCTGGAACGGGCCGATGGGGTCGAGGTCGAACTGGTCCACGTCGTCGAGCCGATCGCCTGGTACGCCCGGCCGCTGGTCCCGGATGCCGACGAACTGGAGCGCGCCCGGGCCGAGTTCTGGCAACGTCGCCTCGACGAGTTCGCCGCGACGCTTCAGCGCCCCGGCGTCACGACCCGGGGGCACGTCGTCTCGGGCCGCCCCACCGCCGAACTGGTTCGGATCGCCCGCCAGACGCACTGCGACCTGCTGATGCTCGAGTCTCCGCCACCTTCCGCCGGTCCGACCCCGCCGCGCGACCTTCAGATCCTCCGCGAAGCACCAGCACCGGTCTGGCTGGCCCGGCCCGTCGCCTTGCCGATTCGCCGCGTCCTGGCTGCGGTCGATCCCCGCCCCCGCCCTGACGATCTCGACCTGCTCCATCTGGCCCCGCCCATCGACCCGGTTCGGGAGAACTTGGTGCGGGCCATCCTGGACCGGGCCGTCCACGTCGCCTCCCAGCTCCAGGCCGAGCTTCACGTCGTTCACTCCTGGCTGGCTCCGGGTGAGGAGATGCTCCGTGGCGAGTCGTTTCTTTCAGCCGAGCAGGTTCGCGACTACGTGGAAGCGGCCGGAGCCGCGCGCCGCCTCGCCTTCGACCGGGCCTTGGCCGAAGCCGGACTTGTCCTGCCCCCGGAGCGCGTCCACTTCGTCAAGGGACCGGCTGAAGACGTGATCCTCGAGCGGATCGAGACGCTCGGCATCGGCCTTGCCGTGCTCGGGACAGTGGCCCGGGGCGGGCTCGGTGCGTTGCTGGGCGGCACGGCCGAGGCGGTGCTGGCCCAGGCTCCGTGCTCGATCCTGGCGGTCAAGCCCGAGGATTCGTCGCCCTCGTCGTCCAATCCGTCGACCGCCTGAGAGCCGGCCCGGAATCCTGACCATGAACCGTCCGGCCCTCTCCGGCGCATCAGCCCAAGCCGACGATCCGCTCTGGCATGCGCTGGACCCCGACGACGGCCTGGCCCGGCTTGGCAGTCGTCGGGCCGGCCTGACCACCCAAGAAGCCCGCGAACGGCTGGCCCGGTTCGGCCTCAACCAGCTCGAAACCACCCCGCCGGTCAGCGCCTGGGCGATTCTGCTTGCTCAGTTTCGCAACACGCTGATTCTGATCCTCATCGCCGCCGTGGTCATCTCGGCGTTGCTCGGTCATGCCCTGGAGGCCGTGGCGATCAGCGCCATCGTGCTGCTGGCGACCTTGTTGGGCTTCGTCCAGGAATACCACGCCGAGCGGAGCCTGGAGAAGCTCCGCCAGATGGCCGCTCCGCTGGCCCATGTGCTCCGCGACGGCGTTGAGGTCGAGATCCCCGCTGCCGAGGTGGTTCCCGGCGACCTGATCCTGCTCCGGGCCGGCAACCGCGTGCCCGCCGACGCCCGCCTGCTCGAAGCATTCAACCTCCGCGCCGAGGAATCGGGACTGACCGGGGAATCGACGCCCGTCGAAAAGAACGCCCAGGCACGCGCCGCTCCGGATGCCCCGCTCGGCGACCGCCCGAGCATGGTCTACGCCGGGACGGCCATCGTCGCGGGCCGGGGGCTGGCCGTGGTCACGGCCACCGGAATGCGGACCGAGTTCGGAAAGGTGGCCCGCCTTCTGCGGGAAACCGAGCCGGGCGCCACCCCGCTCCAGCAGAACCTCGACCGCGTCGGCCGCGCCTTGGCCCGTGGCGCCGGCCTGATCGTCCTGCTGATCGTGACCGCCGGCCTGCTCCGCGGTCAGGATTTCGTGGACATGTTGATCTTCGGCGTCGCGCTAGCCGTCGCGGTCGTTCCCGAGGCGCTTCCGGCCGTCGTCACGATCTCCCTGGCCATCGGCGTCCAGCGCATGGTCCGGCGCAACGCCCTGATCCGACGCCTCCCAGCCGTAGAAACCCTAGGAAGCACCTCCGTCATCGGGACCGACAAGACCGGCACCCTGACCCGCAACGAAATGACCGTCCGCAAACTCTACGCCGCCGGAGCGACCTACGAGCTTGACGGCGTCGGCTACGAGCCGCGCGGTCGCCTGTGCCGCGACGGCGTGCCGGTCGAACCCACACCCGAGCCGGTGCGCCTGCTTCTCGAGGCCGCCATTCTGGCTTCCGACAGCCGGCTCGAACACGACCCCCAATCCGGCCGATGGCGGATCCTCGGCGACCCGACCGAAGGCGCTCTGGTCGTGGCCGCCGCCAAACTCGGCCTCGACAAAGCCGAACTCGACGCTCGCCGGCCCCGGGTCCACGAAATCCCCTTCAGCGCTGAATCCAAACGGATGACCACCGTCCACGCCGACGCCGAGGGCTGGACCGCGGCCATGAAAGGCGCGCCAGAAGCCGTCATCACCGCCTGCACCTCACTCATGACCAATCACGGCGTCATCCCCCTCGACGAACCACGACGGCAAGAGATCCTCCAAATCGCCGCCGAGCAGGCCAACCAGGCCCTGCGCGTCCTGGCCGTGGCATCCCGCCGCCTCGATTCGCTCGATACCCCCGAACGCGACCTGACCTTCCTCGGCCTGGTCGGCATGATCGACCCGCCCCGTCCCGAAGCCCGCGACGCCATCCGCCGCTGCCGCGACGCCGGCATCCGCGTCCTTATGATCACCGGCGACCACCCCGCCACCGCCCACGCTATCGCCCGGGAACTCGATCTGCTCCAGACCGGTCGCGTCGTCACCGGCCCGACCCTCGAAACCATGACCGACGCCGAGTTGCTCGCGCAGGTTGAGTCCATCGACGTCTACGCCCGGGTCTCGCCCGAGCATAAACTCCGCATCGTCGATGCCCTCCAGCGCCGCGGCCACGTCGTCGCCATGACCGGCGACGGCATCAACGACGCCCCCGCGCTCAAACGCGCCGCCATCGGCGTGGCGATGGGAATCACCGGCACCGATGTCACCAAGGAAGCCGCCGCCATGACCCTCCTCGACGACAACTTTGCTTCGATCGTCGCCGCCGTCGAGGAAGGACGCGCCATCTACGGAAACATCAAAAAGTATCTCATGTATTTATTATCTTCAAACATTGGTGAAATCGCCCTGATGGCCGCGGCCGCATTGCTTGGCCTGCCGATGCCTCTGGCGGCCGTGCCCTTGCTCTACGTCAATCTGGCGACCGACGGCCTGCCGGCGCTTGCCCTGGCCGTCGATCCGCCCGAGCCGGACCTGATGCGCCACCCGCCTCGTAACCCCCAGTCTGGCCTGTTCACCCGACCCGTGGTCGTTCTGATGATCGTGGGGGGGCTGTGGTCGGCCCTGGTCAATCTGGGGCTGTTCGCCGGAGTCCTGCTCTCGGGTCAGGGACTTGCCCGAGCCATGACCCTGACGTTCGTCTGCCTGGTCCTGATCCAATTCTTCAAGGCCTACAACTTACGGTCCGACCACCGGTCCGTCCTGGTTCGGCCGTTCGCCAACCGCTGGCTCAACCTGGCGATTCTCTGGGAGTTGCTCCTGATGGGAGCGGTGGTGAGCTTGCCCGTCTTCCACGGTCCGTTCCGGATCGTCCCGCTCGAAGTCTCGGACTGGCTCTTGGCCGGCGGTCTCGCCGCCACCGTCTCCCCGGTGCTCGAGCTCGTGAAGTGGATGGTGCGCCGCGGCTGGTTCGGTCCGTTGGATTGACCGCCAGCGGCCACCGCCCGGTCGACCGCCGAGGCCAGCGCGAGACCGGCCTCGACGGCTGCAACCCAACGCGGCCTCAGGCCGCCGCCCGATCGTCGTCAACCCCGTGATACTCCAGCGTCTCTACCCGGCGGAACACCTCGTGCGTGATCGAGAACTCAGATCCGGCCGCCTGCCAGAGCGATTCAGCCACCGCGTCCAGATCTTGCTCGGTCTCGTCCCAGAGCGCTTGGACGTGGCCATCGCTCGCCGTGTAAACCTCCGCCCCGTAGTCGCGGAGCAACTCGATCACCGCATGCTGACGGCTGGCCTCCAACTGAAACGTCCAACGAATCAGGTCGTGCGTCTCCGCGCTCATCGTCCGTGACTCCATCCAGAGAGAGAGAAGGGGGCCTACGGCAGTCATCCGCTGGCCGATCGTCGGAATCGACACGCGGCCGCGGGTCGCTTGAGCCGCCCGACCCGGCCGCCATCGTCTCGCGCCCGCACCGTTCAACTGGGCAGACCCTGACGATCGCGCCGACTGCGCGGTCGGCCGTCCGGCCGCTTCCTGGCACCACATTCGATCCCCGACCTTGCCCAATCCGCCGGTTCTGGAGACCGAACCGGTCGCACCGCCTGTGCCAGCCCAAGCCTTTGGCTGACCGGCCGCGCCGGCCGCGACCTGGTCAACGCGACGTGCTCAAGCAGCGTCTGGCCCGGCTGGACTTGATCGGCCGAGCGCGATGCGGGCTTTAGAGCCCGAGCGCGGCGATGGCAGCTAGGGCGGCGGCGTGCAACCGGCCGTTGCTAGCCACGATCCCGCGGTTGCCGCGAAGTTCACGGCCCTGGCTGAAGTCGAGCGGATGGCCATCGATGTCGGTCACGGTGCCGCCGGCCTCCTCGATGACGAGCGTGCCGGCAGCGTGGTCCCAGATTTTTTCCCGGTAGTCGGCCCGCGTCGGCAGCCGCAGATAAAGCTCCGCCTGGCCGCGCGCCACGACCCCATACTTGGCCTGACTGTCCATCCGAACCGGCTCCGCCGTGATGGCCAGCCGCTGCGCAATCCGCTCCGAATCGCCGTGGGCGCTGTGGCCCGATTCGACCGACTCGCAGAACCGCGCCCGCGATGAATCGTCCGTGTCGCTCACCTGGATTCGGACCTCGGGGGCAGCCGGGTCGTCGAGCGGTACAGCAAAGGCCCCTTCGCCTCGAACCGCCAGGAAGACGGTGCCGGTGGGATCGGTCGCGTCGGCGCGAAGGGGCAAGTTCGGGCAGGCCAGCGCCGCCACGGCCACCCGGCCATCGACCAGCAAGGCCAGCGCCACGGCGTACTGCTCCTTGCGGAGGAAGCCCTTCGTCCCGTCGATCGGGTCCAGCGTCCAGAACCGGTCCGCACGCGACTCGGCGGTACCGTGGTCGATCGCTCGCAGAATCGACTCGACGTCGGCCTCGGGGTGGATGGCCCGAACCTGGCGGATCACGCCGTCCCGGATCGCTTCGTTGCCGGCCAGCCGCAGCTCCGCGGCGTCTTCTTCAGCCACCAGCGGATCACCGGGAAACGCCTCCGCCAGGATCCGGCCGATCAGGGCCTGGCTGCCGTAGTCGGCCACCGTGACCGGGCTTTTGTCCTTCTTGGCCAGAACCTCAGGCGAGATTTCCGCCTGGACGGCACGGCAGAGGCGGCTGGCCTCGCGCACTGCGGCTAGCGCCACGCGACGTTCGATTTCGTAGCTCATGATCAGTCGGGTTCGCCTCGGGAGGAGAAGTCGCTTAGTGCTCCAGTGCCTCGTAGACCATGCGTTGAAAGTCGACCACCAGAGAGTTTGCCCCGGCCGGGTGGGTCTGGGTGAAGACGATCCCGATCAGTTCGTTGCGGGGATCGACCCAGAAATAAGTCGAGAAGAAGCCGCCCCAGGAAAACGTGCCGACCGGGAGCGGCCCCGTGCCGGCGTCGGTCACGACACCGAAGCCGTATCCAAAGGCCGTGCCGTGGCTGCCGATGCTCATCGCCAGGTCGCCGATCTGGTTTCGGGTCATCGCCTCGACCGTCTCCGGCTTCAGGATGCGCACGCCGTCGAGTTCGCCACCGTTGAGCACCATCTGGAGAAATCGGGCATAGTCGGCCAGCGTCGAGACCAGCCCAGCACCGCCTGAGTAGAAACCGGCGTTGTCGTCCCAGACCGGGTAGGTCGTCGAGTAGACCAGCGGACCGCGTTGAATCAGCAGCGCCGGCCGACGCTCCAGGGGCCGGTCGTTCTCGATGCCGTAGACGGCCGCCAGCCGGGGCCGCTTCTCCGCGGGCAGAACAAAGTGCGTATCGACCATCCCCAGCGGTTCGAAGATCCGCTCGCGGAAGAACGCGTCGAGCGACTGGCCCGACACCACCTCGATCACCCGGCCTAGAACATCGGTGTTCAGCCCATAGTGCCATTGGCTGCCCGGCTCACCGACCAGCGGAACCCGCGCGATCCGCTTCACGTTGTCGGCCAGCGTCCCGGTCGTCTCCGACAACCCGTCCGAGACGGCATGTTCCACAAAGATCGGTCCCAGGACCGGATGGCCGACAAACCGATACGATATGCCCGAGGTATGGGTCAGCAGGTGCCGCACCGTGATCGGGCGGTTCGCGTCCACGATCGACGGACCCGACTCGTCCGCCAACACCTTCATCCGTTCAAACTCGGGCAGGTACCGCGCCACTGGCGCATCCAGCTCGAGCCGGCCTTCGTCAACCAGGATCATCGCCGCCACCGAGGTGATCGGCTTGGTCATCGAGGCGATCCGGACGATCGTATCGGGAGCCATCGGCTCGCCCGCTTCGCGGTCCGCCTGTCCGGCCGCCGTCAGCAGCACCACACGACCCTGGCGCGCCACCAGCGCCGAGATTCCGGCAAACCGGCCCTCGCGAACGTTTCGCTCGAGCAGGTCCGTCACCTCGGAGAGCTTGGCCGCGTCGAACCCCAGCGCCCCGGCTTCCTCGGCCGGCAATCCCTGAGCGTCAGCCCGACCGGCCCACAGCCCAACCACGAGCCCCAAAATCAACCAGCGACGGAGCAACATCGGCGATCACCTCCCGAAGCGGTTTGTCAGCCCGCGCGTAGTGATCGTAGAACGGGTCGGCTCTCCCCTGCCAGATGGAAGCCCGCAACAGGCGCCTGAGCGGGCTCGGCCGTTGGACTTCCTGCCTCGACGCGGGCCATCGTCCGATGCCCGATCCTCGGGCCTCAGCCCACGTCCGCTCGGGACCTCGCCACACGTCGAAATCCGGTGTGTCGTCAGGGTCGGAGACGATTCGATTGTGGGCGGGTCCGGGCGTTGGAACGGTCGTTCAAGTCCGCGCTGGCCGCCCAGGTGCCGGACAGCAACCGACCGGACACACATCGTGGTTGGCCGGATACTGCCCGATCGCGCGGCGAACGGCCGACCCGGCCATCCGCTCGGCAATCAACTCGCCGAGCATGGCAACGAACCGGGGGTGCGTGCCGACCGTGGCCGCGCGAACCATCCGCAAGCCCCGCTCGGCGCATCGCTGCCGGGCCTCGTGGTCCAAGTCGTAGAGAATCTCCATGTGGTCCGACAAGAAGCCGATCGGCGCAATCACCAGATCCCGAACACCCTGGGCGTGCAGGGCGTCGATGTGGTCGAGAATGTCGGGTTCCAGCCACGGATCTTCGGGCCGGCCGCTCCGCGACTGATAGACCAGCTTCCACCGCTCCCGGGGCAGACCGAGTTCCTCGGCCACCAGCCGACTCGTCTCGGTCAATTGCTTCTCGTAGTCGCAGCCGGCCGCCATGCTCGCCGGAATGCTATGGGCCGTAAAAGCCATATGGAACCTGCCTCGGGCCGATTCGGGCAGGGCCGCGATGGCCTCGCGGACGCGGTCGGCGTTGGCCGCAACGAAGTCGGGGTGGTTGTAGAAGACGCGCATCTTGTCAAACTGCGGAGCCTCGGGCCCGGCGGCGTCGGCCGCGCCAGAGACGTTTTCGCGGTATTGACGGCAGCTCGAATACGAACTGTACGCAGCCAGCACAACTGCCAACGCCCGGCGATGGCCGGCCGCGGTCATCGCACGCACGGTGTCAGCCAGCAGCGGATGCCAGTTGCGATTGCCCCAATAAAGCGGTAGCCCAATACCTCGGCGGTCCAGCTCGGGCCGCAGCGCGGCGAGCAGCTCGCGCACCTGGTCGTTGATCGGACTTTTCCCGCCAAAATGGTGATAATGTTCGGCGACCTCCAGGAGCCTCTCCCGGGGGATGTTCCGTCCCCGGGTGACGTTCTCGAGAAACGGCATCACGTCGTCCGGCCCTTCCGGCCCACCGAAACTGACGACCAGGAGCGCATCGTAGCCGGCGGGGTTGGGGGCGGTTGTGGACGGCAGCGTCGAGGGGGTAACGAAGGTGGACATGGGGCCAGATGAGCGGAGGCGGATCGGGGATGGCCCGGCCAGATGAGGCCAAGCGCCTATCCTTTATTTATAGGCGGGGCAGGGCCGACGGCTACCGACCCGTAACCCACGCCGGCTTCATCCTGTACGCGTGGCGGATCTCGATCCGACCGGAGGAGCCGCCCTCGGCCCGGAGCGCCACGCGGGTGCGTGCGGGGTCGAAGTCGACAACGCGGGAGATCCAAGCTGAGCCATCGGCAGGGGTGTTGGTGCCGGCGATGGAGGCGGCTTCGCCCCGGAGGCTCACCACTTCCAGAATCGACCGATCCAGATAAATCGCCAGATGGAGCGATTCGCCAGGCTGAAGCGGAACTTCCGCCTTCGTTCCGGCCACTTCCAACGAACGGCCGTCGAACCGGATCGGGACGCCGCCGGTGCCGTCGTCGGACACCAGCAGGTCGAGCCCAACGGCGCGGGCCTTCCCAGGATCGAGCGACACCTGGAGCCAGAGCGAGTCGCCAGACCACTCGGGGCCGAGGAGTTCGCGGCCCTCGATCGAATCGCGGAACAGGTGGCGATCGGGTAAGTCGGCATCGATCAGCTCGCGGAGCTGCGTGTAGGGCATCTGCTTGAGGCGGCCGTCCAGCCGGCCGATCGATAGCTGGCGCGGCAGCGTCAGACAATGGCGCCAGCCCTTGCCGGAAGGGACGCCATTGATCCAGCCGAACAGAATCGGTCGCTCGACACCCTCGACGAGCACGCTCGGCGCGTAGACCTGCCCATCGTCGATCTTGCCCCGAGCCGTCGGGGTGAACGACGGAGTCTCCGGGTCGAACTCGCCCACAAACCAGTCGACGGGCTGGCCCTGAGAGGTGATGAGCACAAACCGACCGTCGAGCGGAAACAGAATCGGACACTCGACGTTCTTCACCTCGGGGTCGGGGTGGGTGAAGACGACGCCCCGGTAGCTCCACTTCGTCAGCGTGTCGTCGTCGGCCCGATACAGAAAGACCGCACCCTGGCCGCCCTGGCTGGCGTTCAGGTTGCCGCCGCAAACCAGGTAGGTTGCCTCCCCATGGCGGAAGACGTACGGGTCGCGCCACTCGTAAATCCTGCTGCCGCCGTGGATCGATTCGGTGAGGATCGGGTTCGACGGGTGCTTCCGCCAGGTGACCAGATCGGCGTCTTCTGGGATAGCCGCCCACTGCTCGGGCGGACGGTGGCCGCTGATGCTGGTGTAAAAGAGCATCGGCGTTCCGTCCTTCCGCACCACCGCCGAGCCTGAGAAGACGTGATCTTCGCCCAGCGACTTCGTCGGCCAGAGCGCAATCGGCAGGCGTTCCCAGCGGACCAGGTCGCGGCTGCGGACGTGGCCCCAGTGCATATGGCCCCACTCGTCGCCGTAGGGGTTGTGCTGGAAGAAGACGTGATACCAGCCGTCGTGGCGGAGCAAGCCGTTGGGGTCGTTGAGCCAGCCAGCCGCCGGCAGGATGTGGAAAACCGGCCGCGACGGGTCGTTCTCAACCCGCGCCGCGGCTGCGGCTACCGCTGCGTTGGCTCGGGCGAGTAACGACTCCCGCTCGGCGGCCTCATCCTGACCAGCCGCGGCCGCCACGCCCCAGCTTGCCACCACCGACCCGATCACCCACACGTACCGCCTCATCGGTTGGGCCTCAACGGAGATCCGTTCGCCGGTCTGTCCAACGGCACGATCGGTTGATCGGGCCGGATCGGCCAGTTCAGATGATGATGCAGAAACTCAAACGTGCCCACCCCGTGGATCGTGTGCGGCCCGACGAACCACTCAATCCGGCAGCGGTCCGCTGGCAGCTTCAACCGAGCACGGTAGAGGTGCCGGACCTTGGCGAATTCGTAGGCCACCATCTCGTCGGGGGCCACCCCGTCGAAGTGACCCCGCTCGACCATGAACGGCCGCGGAGCGATCAGCGCGGCCATCTCGGCGTAGTTGAACGTCGAACCCAGGTCCCACTCGAAGATCTCGTATTCCCCCGTCCAGACGTACGAATACGGACTCCGGGTCGAGGTGTTCTTCCAGACCCACTCGTTGAAGTCGGCCGAACAGATCGACAGACAATAATCGGGCACCAGCGGCGGGATCCGCATCGCCGATTTCCCACCGTACGAAAGGCCGTAGAAGCCAATCCGACTCGGGTCGACAAACGGCAGCGTCTTGAGCCAGCCGACGATCTGCCGGTGCTGGGGCACTATCACCGAGAAGAGCGTCTTGCCGAGCGGGTTGGCCTTGCGCTGAAGTGTGCGGAACCGGTCGCCGCCGATGTAAAGATTTTGCGGCGCAAACGTAACGAATCCCCGTTCGGCCAGCCGGAGGGCAAACTGATTGTAGGCGGGGTTGTTCACCTCCGGATGGGCCACGTCCTGCGGCCGGCCCTCCAGGCCATGCTGACAGACCACCACCGGCCGCCGCTCCCCGGCCTTCACATCCTTCGGCACGACCAGAATCCCATACGCAAACACGTCCGGCCAGACATCGAGCACCACCTCGTAACCGCTCACGGCCTCGGTCTCGAACGACTTACGGCTCCGCGGATCGGGATCGAGCAGCGGCTCGTCGAACCGGCCGATCACCTCGCGCTCAAAACGCTCTCGGTACGCCTCCGCCGAGCGCTCGAACGCCTCCAGGCTCGACGCGTCCAGATCCTTCATGAACTCAGCGCGGACGTTCGGGCTTGCGTCCAGAAGCTGCTGGGTGTGGCGATCGAGCTGATGAATCCAGCGGGATTGCCGCGCGGCGATCCGTCTGGCAAGCGTCTCCGGCTCGGGCTTCGGAACGGCCTCGGCTTCTACCGTCGGCGGAGCAAGCCGCAGGTCAGGATTCAGAAAGCCGAGCAACGCGGCCAGCGCGGGGTCGGTTCCCGATGGTCCGTCGCCGGCCTCACCCGAACAGACGAACTCCAGCGGAGATCCGGGCGGCACCAGCGATCGGGCTCGCTCCAGCTCGCTGCGGACTTCAGAGAGGGTCGGGGTCGCTAGCCGCCCGGGCGCGCCTCCCTGACCGGGGGCCACTTCAACGGCCGGCCAGCCGCAGGCCTCGACGACCAGCGGCCGCGGCGCCACCAGACTCGCCAGCTCGGCCCCGCCCATCCGTTCGAGCAACCCGAACACGTTGCGATCCACCGGCTCACGCCAGGTACCGAGCCGCGAGTCAAATGCCCCGCTCACCAGCGCAGCGTCAATCCGCGGATCCAGGGCCGCCGCATACAGAGCGATCATCCCCCCCTCGCCAAACCCCGCCACACCCAACCGCCCCGACCCCGGGCCGCCCTTCAGGCGATCGACCAGCGCCAGAACCATCTGGGTCTCGTAGCCAGCTAGCGTCCGACCCAGCTCATACGCCGGCCGTTGCACGTATTCCCGATTCGTCAACCGCGCCCGACCATTTCGGGGCGCAAGTGTCCGGTCCACCAGCCCGACGACGATCACCCGGCATCCGCTCTCGGCCAGGCGAATCGCCACCGGCACCGCCGTGTACGACGCCTCCACCAGCCCCAGTAGCGCTTCAGGCGGATCGTCGGCATCCGGTATCAGAATCACCGTGGCCGTTGCCGAACCGGTCGCCCACACCGGCCGGACCTCGTATCCCTCGGCGACCACGTCCCCCATCACCGGCCAGGCGATCGGTCCGAACTCAACCCGTTGACCCAGCAGCACCGTTGGTCCAGCCACCATCGGACGATCCCCACCCGGCAGCGCCAGCGCATCTTCGCCAGGCTCGACACGCCGATCCCGCACCCCCAGCCTCACCGCCAGCCACCGCCGATTCGCCTCGATCGACCGGGCATAGCCCTCGTCCGACCCCAGCTCTCGCTGCCAGTATCGCGCCCGCCCCGCGACCGACTCGCCCGTCTTTCGCACCAAGAACCGGTCCACGCCCTCGACCATCCGCATGGCCAGGTCGCCCTGGTCGGTCAGCGGCCGCGTCCCGGGCAGCGGTCCCGCTTCTTGACTCCAGGCGTGAGCGACCCAGAGCCAGCCTGCCACCAGGCTCCCCAGCAACCAACCCACGTTCCGCATCGCGCTGTCTCCGCGGCCTCGCCCTCAGCAGGCACGCCCTGCGCGTCCGAGGCTAAGCCGCCCGCCTCGGCATCGCAAGCCTCGGCTCCACACCCGGCATCCGATCCCCGCCGGCCAGCCTCAGACCCACCTCGACCAATCGCCGCAAGCTCGCGCCCTCATGTGAGCGGACGTCATCGGAAAAAACTCGACAAAATCGCGCGCCAAACCCCTAAACTCTCTTGACGACCGCCACATACCATCTTATTTACTTAGTTGGGAATGACCGGATGATTGGGGCCGGTCATGTTCCACAAGTCCGCGTGACTGATCGTACGGAGATCCATCATGGCCGCGAAGAAGAGCGCTCCGAAGAAGGCCGCCGCCAAGACGACCAAGAAGGCCGCGCCCAAGAAGAAGAGCAAGTGAGCCCATTCGCAGCCGGTTCTCCGGCTTCGTGAGCCATTTCCTCCCGCCGCGGCGAGAACCCCTGGTTCTCGCCGCGGCGGTTGGCTTTCCAGATCTCTCTCGAGACGGCTGATCTCACGACGGGTCGCGCCGGGCCGCTTCCAGGCTGAACGCCGGCACACAGACCGCCAGGTACTCAGCTCCTTCCGGTCCCGGCGTCGCATACCGAACCCACTCGCCCGCGCGGACTAAGACCGCCTGACCGGCCGCGACCTCCACAACCCCGGCCTCCGACTCCACCCGCAGCCGTCCCCGCAGCACCACCGTGTACTCGTCAAACGTCGGTCGCTGGCCCGGCTCGGACCAGCCCGCCGGACTGCGCATGTGCGCGATCGACAGCTCTGTCGTGCCCGTGTTGACCCGGCCGACATATTCGTCGATCTGCTTCGGTGGATGGCCGGCGGCCTCGACCCGCGTCGCCGCCGCAATGAGCATCGGCACGGTCGTCACCCTCGCTCACTTGCCGGTCCGGTCTCGCCTTCGATCGGCGTGTCCTCGGCGTTGCCCCAGTCGCCCCAGCTCGCGTAGTAGTTGCGTGCCGCATAGCCGAGCCGCTCGAGCACAAACGCGGCCACCGAAGCCCGACCTCCGCCCTGACAGTGGGTGATCACGGTCCCTCCCGGCTGGAGCCGGGCCGCCCCGAGCAGATCCCGGGCCTGGTCCAGCGGAACGAAACGGCCGTCGTCGCCGACCAGATTCTTCCACTCCAGGTTGCACGCCGACGGAATGTGCCCCGAGCGCTTCGAGCGTCGATCCACCCCGGCGTATTCGGCCGGGCTCCGCGCGTCCAGCACCTGAACACCCGGCTTGCCCAGCGCTGCCAACACCTCGCCACGCTCCGCAAGACGCTGACTCTGAAACCGGACCTGGAACGGCCTCGGCTCGACCACCGTCGCCTCCATCGCCACCGGCAGTCCCTGGCTGGCCCAGAGCGTGTATCCGCCATCGACCAACCCGGCCCGCTCAACCCCCAGATAGGTCAACAGCCACCAGATTCGAGCGGCGGCCAATTGCCGTTGATCATCGTAGACGACCACCTCGGTCTCGGGGCCGATGCCCAGCGGCGCAGCCCAGGCGGCCCAGGCCTCCGCATCCTTCAGACCCGCCGGCGTCGCGGCCAGCTTCTCGGCCGCCGCCACATCGACCCAGACCGCCCCCGGTAGATGCCCTGCCTGGTACGCCTCCTTCGGACGGGCATCCAAAATCCGCAGCCCCGGCTTCCCGAGATGCGCTTTCAGCTCCTCAAAACTCCAGAGCCGGGCCGTCGCAGGCGTAGAATGCGATCCAGCGGCCCGATCCTCGCGGGCCTCCGGGTTCAGACCGACGATCACCGCAGCCTCCCACACAGCCGCCAGGCATAAGATCCCTGCCATGAACTGTCTCCTCCTCACGAAGCCGACGAAGTTCCCCTCTCCGGGTCGCAGGCTTCAGAGTAGCCGCTCGAGATCCCGATGGCGAGTCGCCGTCGTGCTTCTGCTGGCCGCCGTCGAACCAACCCGCGGCGACGAACCCTTGCCTCCCGACGTTCTTCTCGTCGTCCCGCTTCATCTGCACATCCTCCGCGCCGACAACCTGCCCGAAATCGACTGCACCCTGACCGAGGCCGACCTCAACCGGATTCTGAGCAAGGTCAACCAGATCTGGCAGCCCGCGCGGATTCAATTCCGGGCCGCCTCCCGCCATGTCGAACAGGCCGCCGGCCTTGAGGCGTTTCGCTCGCTCCGGCAGTTGCTCGGCGAGAGCGACCCCCCGCTCCCACGCTATCGCCCGTTGATCCCCCGCGACTCGTTCACCGACGATGGCCTGCACGTCTACTACGTGCACCGCCTGCCAGTGAACGGGGTCTACCTCGGCGGCCGTCAGGCGATGGTCCAGGACTCCGCCTCGCTCCGCCCGGTGGACGGCGGCATTGACGAACCTCTGCCGCGAGTCACCGCGCACGAGATCGGCCACGCCCTAGGACTGGCCCACCGCCCGGACCGAACCCACCTGATGGCCTCCGGAACCACCGGCACCCGGCTGATCGACTCCGAGATCGCCACCGCCCGCGCCAGGGCTGCCACCATCCCCGGTACCACCCGAGCGGACAAATCACCTCCGCCAATCAACGCTGCGGACCAAAACGGTGAGGCAGACCACGCCGGCGGCATCGACTCAACCACACACCTCCCCCACAACCCCGGTAGCCCCTCTGACTCCAATTGACCGCAGCGCACGCCGTCGGTCAGAATTCCCCGCATCCGAAATCAAGTCGGAACCAGCCAGGTCTCCCTCTCCGAGAATCGCTCCCATGCACATCCACGACCTGATCCGCTCGATCCGCGAACCGAACTCGACCCGGATCGTCCTCCTGGTCGCTGACGGCCTCGGCGGCCTGCCCATCGAGCCGGGCGGTCCGACCGAACTCGAGGCCGCCCAAACCCCCAACCTGGACCGGCTCGCCGCCGAGGGCACGGTCGGCCTGAGCATCCCGGTCGCACCCGGTATTACGCCTGGCTCCGGACCCGGGCATCTAGGTCTCTTCGGCTACGACCCCCTCGAACACCCCATCGGCCGCGGCGTGCTCGAGGCGCTCGGTATCGGCGTCGAGGTCGGGCCGCGCGACGTCGCCATCCGCGGCAACTTCTGCACCATCGACGCCCAGGGCCGTATCACCGACCGCCGCGCTGGCCGCATCCCCACCGAAACCTGCGTCCAGCTCGTCCAGAAACTCCGCGCCATCCGGATCGAGGGTGTCGAAACCCTCGTCGAGCCGGTCAAGGACTACCGCTTCGTCGTCCGCTTCCGCGGCGACGGGCTCGGCGATCAGGTCGGCGACACCGACCCCGGCCGCACCGGCGAACCGGCCCTCGACCCTCATGCCGCGGCCGGCGACCCCGCCTCCGCCAAAACCGCCCAGATCGCCGCCGAATTCCTCCGCCAGGCCCGACAGATCCTCCAGAACGACCATCCCGCCAACTTCGCCACCCTTCGCGGCTTCGCCCGCCTCCCCGATATCCGTTCCTTCGCCGAGGTCTACGGACTCAACGCCGCCGCCATCGCCGTCTACCCCATGTACCGCGGCCTGGCGCGACTGGTCGGAATGACAATCCTTGAGCCGGGCTCCACCCTGGCCAACCAGATGGAGGCTTTGAAGGCAAACTGGGATCAGTTCGACTTTTTCTTCATCCACTACAAATACACCGACAGCACGGGCGAAGACGGCCAGTTCGCCAAGAAGGTCGAAGTGATCGAGGCGCTCGACCGCGAGCTGCCGAAGATCGTCGCCTTGAAGCCGGACGTGCTGATCGTCACGGGCGACCACTCCACCCCCAGCCGCCTTCGGTCCCATAGCTGGCATCCCGTGCCGTTGCTCCTCTGGGCGCCCGAGACCGTCCGGCCCGACCCGGTCACCCGCTTCGGCGAACGGCCCTGCCTCCAGGGCGGCCTGGGCCAGATTCTCGCCAAGCACATCATGCCCCTGGCGATGGCCCACGCGCGCCGCCTCGGCAAATTCGGAGCCTGATCCCACCCAGGCCGAACGCCGCCGCCCGTTCCACCGGTCTGCCCAACCGATTCACCGGCCCGATCGTCCCGCGGCAGCCGCGCATTCGGCTGACCAGCGCGTCCAGGGGCCTCCGACACGGCTGCATCCCCGATCCATTTTTCATCCCGCTGCCGCTCTCGCTTCTGCGGCGATCGCGTCGGTATCACTTCGACGATCCGGCCTCACTCGGAGTCCGCCGCGCGGTCAGATAGGCCAGCAGATCGCGAAACCCCTGCTCGCCGATCACTCCCACCAGCCCGACCGGCATGATCGACGTGGCCGTCGGGCGGATTTGCTCCACTTCGGATCGTGCGACCCGGGTCTCCTGCGCGTTCGGGTCCACGATCCGCAGTAGCTCCGCGCCCTCGGCTCGCACCAGTCCGGCCAGCACCCGCCCGTCTTTGAGCGAGACTGTGTACGGAACGTAGTCCGGATGAATCGTCGCGCTGGGTTCAGCGATCTCACGGGCAAGGGTCGCCAGGCTCATGTCGCTCAAATTCGACAGGTCCGGACCAACCTCGGCGCCGCGGCCGTCGACACGGTGGCAGTTGGCACACCGGGCCGCCTCGCTGAAAAAGACCGCCTCCCCTCGGACGGGGTCACCGCCGGTGAGCGTCGCTTCGGCAACCTCGCCCGGTGCAGCGGGACTGGCGGCCGACGGTGGTACCCACGGCAGCCGCAGAGCCTCACGGGGCAGGGGGCGCTCAGTCGGGTCGGCCTCCGTGCGCATCGTCGCGCGCAGCCGCGGCGGCCCATCGCCGCCGGTTGCCAGCACGACAAACAACTCCGCCGGCTCCGAGTCGGTCGTCCGAAAGATGATCCGCCGCCGGTCGTCGCCGAACTGTCCGTCCTCGCCGCCGAGCGTCCCCTCCTCAAAGGTCAGCGCTCCCCCGGCCTCGAGCGTCAATGTCGTCCTTTTAGGCAAGCGCACCCACACCCGCAACGCGAGCGTCCCCGCCGCCGCCAGACTCTCCAACTGCCGCTCATGCACGCGCGAGCCAGCCGTGAGCCGCCGGACTGCATCCAGGTCCAGGTGCGGCCACACCAGGCTCTGACCGGATGCCGGCTCTCCGTCCCGCTCCCAGACCGCCTCAACCCCGGCGAACGAATACGCGACCCTCTCCCCGCCGACTTCGAACGCGTAGACCGCATCGGCCGGATGCGGGTCGGTCGCCAGAATCAACACCGTCGGTTCCTCCACGTCGAACCGCGCTCCGGCGATGCCAATCGTTCCGCGCGGTTCGTTTCGCCCGCTCGCCGCTGCCGAAGGCAACGATCGGTCGCGATTGCTTCGGTCCCCATTCTGGTCACCCGCGGCCCAGGCGATCCGCGTCCCCGGCAGCCGGGCGATCGCCTCGGCCTCGAGGCCCGCGCCCGCACATGCAACCCACACCTCGATCGGGCTGACCGGCCAAGCCCAGAGAACCCCGCGCGCCCCAGCGTCTCGCCTCTCGGCGATCGCCGGATCGTGACTCGCCCCGTGTCGACTGCCGCTTGACTCCGCCGGTCCAGCCTGCCCGGCAGCCGTTCCCACCTCACCCCGCGCTCGACTCGGCCTTACAGGACCTTCCTGCGCCGCCTGTGCAGAACCGCAACACGTCCACGGTCCCACCGCCAGCCATCCCCCCATTCCCCCCACACTGAGCAAAACGAGCCATACAGGCAAGATCCGCATCGTGGCGTCTCAAAATTCAACCTCGGCAAGATCCCAACACCGGCAATCATAATCGCCTTCATCTTCCAAACACGAGGGCGGACGCGGCCTCGTCACTCCGCGCCCGCCCTGCCGGTCGACCGAAACAACGGCTCAAGCCCAAATCAGAGCCCGCCCCGGGACCAGTCACCCGTGATGGCAAACGTAATCCCCGGCGCAAAATTATTGACAAACAGCCACTGACGGCCATCGGCGTCGCTGGCAAAGCAGGCGCCAGCCCATTCCGCACCCCGGTAATCCCCCGGGGCGATGCCCGGCTTGGGATTGCCGACCGACGGGATCACAATATTGCTCCGGGCAAACGGAGCCAGCCGACCATCGACCGTCATCACCTGAAGCCGCTGGCCATCCAACGAGCCATCCTCGCAAAGGATCAGGCCGCCGGTTCGGGGGCTGATGGCCAAATTATCCGGGTTGTCGAGCGTCTCATTGTCGGGCGATTGGAAAATGCAGGTCAGCAGCTCGTTGACCGGGTCGTACTCCCAGACCTGCCCGGCACCCACACTCCGGTTGTTGGTCGGGTCGACCCCACCGCCCGTCGTCGCGTTGATGTAAATCTTGCCATTGTCCGGGCTGTACCAGCACCCCTCCAGACGCGCAAAGATCGCACCGCCGAGCGCTAGCCCCTGCTTGAACACCCCCAGCGGCTCGGGAGTCGTCCGAACCAACGCCGGATCGTGAATTGGAACCCACTCCACGGGGAACTGGGCACCGTTCCCCATGAACCCGCGGAGATCACGCATCGGCTGACCCGCCACGCTCAGCATCTCCAGTCGGCCACCCGCCTGGAGCTGACCCGGAACGTTGGGAATAAACCGGTAGAATCCGGACGTATGCTGATCCTCGGTCTCGTACACGATGTTGGTCATCGGATCGATGGCCACCGCCTCGTGCGAGAACCAGCCCATCTCACGGATCGGCACTGGCCGCGCCCAACCAAACACCGGAACCTCAAAAACCCAGCCGTGGGTCTTTGTGTATCCGCGCGTGGGCGGCAAGGCAAAGGTCTCTTCGCAGGTCAGCCACGTCCCCCACGGAGTCGGGCCTCCTGCACAATTGATGTCCGTCCCGGACAGGCTCTGCCAGGCATTCTCTAGTTGCCCCGTCTTCATGTTGAACAGCAGATTCGACGTGCCGCCCCCTCCCCAGGGATCGTACACTGGCGCGCCCCGCTGAGCCCGCACGTTCGAACGCCGCATCTCATGATTGCGGATTAAAACCACGTGGTACGGCCCCACCGGAAACGCCGCCATCCCATCGTGGTTCCACAGCGTCCGCAACTGACCACGGAGCGGATCGCCCCGCCAGCCAAACGAGACGTATTCAAAACCCTCGGGCAGCTCCAGCAACTCCAAACCCGTATTCCGATCCGCCTTCGGGAACAACGGCCCATAACCGGGTCCCGGCGAATCTCCCTTCGCCGAACGGCCCAGAAATTCCTGCAGCGTCAGAGCCAGAGTCGCACCCCCCGCCATCCCGGCCGAACGCCGCAAGAACGATCGCCGGTCCAACGCCGCCGGCGGGGCCGGAATCGTTGGATCCAACGCCTGATCCTCGCTCCGCGCCTCAATCTCCCGATCCAGCGCCCGAAATTCCTTCATCATGGCTGCACCTCTCCTGAGTCTGTGTCCTTGCCGCTCGGGTCAATCCCAGACTAAGCCGCCCGGCGAACCAACCGCCGCCGACCGCACACGATCAGTCCGATCACACCACTACCGACCAGCACCAGACCGCTGGGCTCGGGCACAACCACAGCCCGCAAATTGTCCAGTGCGAAGCTGTACGCCGTGTTGGCAACCTCCGGACTAAACGAGAGCACCGCCCGCCGAACCCGGTTCCCCCGAAACGAAAACACTCCTTCGGAAAACCCGGTTCCCGGAACCTGCTGCGTTGTCAGTACGTCAAACGTCCCCAGCGACATCAGCCCCGGGTCAAACAGCTCAATCGAAAACCCCGGCAGATACGTGGCGAAATCGCTCAGCGCAACCGCAAACTCAAGCGACAACGCCGCGGCTCCGAAGTCGATCGTCAGCCGGCCCAGCGTGTCTCCTTCCAGAACACTGCCATCCAGATGAACCGCATCCACGCCCGGCGTGAATCGGTTCAGCGAGTTGTAGACAGCAAACGGCCCACCCTCATAGGTGAATGTGATGCCGTCCACGGTGACCGAGGGCGCCAACGGCGTCTCGGCCGGCCGCTCATCAAACCGCAGCGTGATCAATTCGCCGCGGCACAGTCCCGCCCCCGCGCTCGACACCAGAATCGCCCAACACAGAACACCGAATCGTCGCATCGAAAGCATGCCTCCCCGAGGAATCGAAAGACGGACCATCTCCATACCTGCGGTTTCGCTTCCTGAGCCAAACCGCAGCCTGAGCATCGAACCGAAGACCGGTCGGTCCGATCACGATGTCGCGTCGTGCATCACGAGGCCTGCGTACCCTAACCTCGCAAGACGTAGGTCTTGTGAAAAAGCCGCGAAACTTCGTTCAGAATGGCCGCCGCATCACGAACGCGGCGACCATCCCATCCGGCGCGGCGGCGCGCCATCAAACCGGCCCGTCGGCGCGGTAAACCGAACGCCAAGCTGCCAGAGCAAATCCGGATTGTGCTTGGCCAGCAAATACTTCATCACCACTTCATCCGACGGCGGCATCCCCGGATCCTGAAACACCACGCACAGCCGCGCCACCCCGCGCAGCGTCTGCGCATCCCACACCTCGATCAACCCATGCGTCCGCCGCGGGATCCGGTAATGCAGTCCGCCGTGAGTGATCGTCACACGATCATAGGTACAAAACTCGGCAAACTCTTTCGGTTCGACCACGTCGCGCACCAGCTCCGCGGCGACCAACTCAGGCACCCCGGTCAGATCGGCCGACACATCCACCCGCATCGGCTCGTTCTGGTTGGTCGCCGCGGGCTGGCTCCGCCCCTCAATCACGCGATGAATCTCGGCCTCGACCAGCCGCGCGTACCCCGCACGCACCGACGGATTCGCAATCACCAGTTGCGGAAATCCCGACGCCACCCGAACCACTTCGTGCGCAAAGGCCGACGCCTCGCGCTGCACCTTCTCCATCCAGTACCGCAGCCGCTCGGCCCGATCCGACTCGCTGTAGCGAAACCGCCGCGGACCAACATCCGGAATGGTCAGCTCCGTCTCCGCCCGATCGCTGCGGGCCCGACGCAGCAACTCGCCATATCCGGCCTCGCCCCGGACAAACCGCTCGACCGCCTCCTGGTGTGCCCGCCCCCGCACTACCACCCGCCGGTAGCTTGGTCGAGCCAGGAACACAATCTCACGCGCGTCGCGGTCCACCGCCGAGCGCGTGTCCTCAACCTCGATCTCCCACCGCAAATACCCGGTCCGGATCATCACGACACCACGTCGGGCCTGCCCCTCAGCCGCCCTGGATCGCCGGGACGATCAAGATCTCGGGCGCCGTGGCGTCGAACCGATCCAACGGCCGCGTCCGGCCCGGACCATCCAGCCGAAACGCCATCCGTCCCGCCCCACACTGCTCGCGGAACACGGCTTCGGCCTGCCGCACCGTTTCCGGCAGCGCCACATCCCACTCGGCCAGACACACGTCGCCGTGCCCCGTCTTCAAGAGTCGAAGCTTTGCCATCGCACGCCCATCCTGGCTGGACTGACCGGCTGCGAAACGCGATTTGTCCGTTCCTGATTAGCCAATCTTATCCGCCGAGCCCGCATCTGCCCAGGCGGACCGCTCCCCGGAATCCCTCACGGCTGCAGCTCAACCACCAGCGATCCCGCCGGCTCATCGCCAACCACCACCCCACCATAATCCTTGGGCTTGACGTCGGCCTCGCGCGAGTAGTGGTAAATCCGCCCAAATCCCGCCTGCCGCGCAAACGCAGCAAGAATCTCATACGTGTACGCATACTTATGCTGACCTTCGCAAAACAGGTAATTAACGGCCTGCGAGACCGGATCCTCAAACGCCCGCGGCCAGTCCTCCCGCGCTCCACCCCGCGCCACCGTCAGGGCGTACTCGACGCTCGGCACCGCAATCCGCGCAACCCCCTCCGGACGCAAAATCCGGCGGATCTCTCGCAGCAACGCGATCGCATCGTCCGGCACAAAATGCTCGAGCGTATGCGAGCTGTAGACAAACTGGCAGCTCCCGTCCGGAAACGGCAGTCGATTACGCAGATCGATCCAGAGGTCAATCTTGCGAAATCGGTTCCCGTCCGCGTTGATCATCCCGGGAATATATTTGTGGCCGCAGCCCAGATGCACCCGAAACCCTTCGGGCGGCTGTCGGAGCCGATAGATCAGCGATCGAAACCACGTGCTCGGCAGACACGCATACCGAGCCACCGCGAAATACGCGTCCTTCAGCCCCTGCGGTCGCATGCAACCTCCGTGACACTCGCGACGCGCTCTCCTCGAACTCACTCGGCCACACCGGCCCGGTCCGTCCCCCGAGCCACTTTATTCTAGCCACTCGCCCCGCCGCGCCGTCCAGACCAGCCGCGCTCCATCACCGGTCAAACAACCGCCTGGCCGACCGCCGTACCCGCCGCCACAACCGACCAAACTCCGCGTCCACCCGATCCACCTCCTCCGCCCAACGCGCCACCAGCGCCTCAACCGCCAACCGCCGCTCCTCCCGGCCCACCTCCAGGCTCGCATCCAGCTCGCGTATCAGCCGCGCGGCTACCACCGCATCCTGCCGCTCACCCAGCCGTGCAACCAGCCGACCCAAGGCTCGATCGAGACGATCCAACGCCTTGCGACGACCCATGTCCCCGGCCGCGATCTCAATAGCCAGCCTCAGATCCTTGCCTCGCTTGCGCACCTCGTGATACGCCTCGTCACCCGGCGCCAATCGCACCCCATCCCGGGCCGCCTTCAGCCGCTGCCAAAGTGACCGCAGCCGCCGCCGCAGCCGCTTTCCCGCCGGCTCGCTCAGCTCGCCCCGTAACCACGGATGACGGCTCGCCTCCCGCAGCTTCTCCCGCAACACCCTCCGCCGCCGACTCTCCAACGCCTCGGCCAGCGCTTGCCGCGCCAACCGCCGATTGGCCTCCATCGCCTCGTGGATCGGACCGAGCGCCAGACTGCCACCCTCGCGAACAAACCGCTCGCCCACCACGTCCAGATCACGCACCACGCCCAACCGCCGCGCCAGCCAACGCACCTCGTCCGCCAGACTCCCCGCCCAGAGGCGATCAAAAAACGGCCGGTACAACCGAAGCGCCGCCCGAAGCCGTCGCGCCGCCCGCCGCGCCTGATGCACCGATTCCGCATCCTCGGCCACCACCACCGCATCCCGCTTCAAAAACGCCACCACCTCCCGTGCCCACCGCTCACGCACCGCCCGCCCGATCGTTCGCCTCCTCCGCTTTCCCCCCGAAATTCCCACCACCGGAACAACCCCATCCCCACCACATCCCGGCACCTCCACCGCTCCCCCATTCGAAATAACCCGCGCATCCCAAACACTTCGCGCCTCCCCATCGCCCGCTCGATCCATCGGACCAACCCCCCAACACACCACCGCACCAAGTCAGAACATCCCGTACACCGCACACCAGCATCTCAATTTCCCCAGCATAGACCTACCCCGACAAAGCCGACAAGCTCGCCCGCGACTCACCCGCCCTGGAAGCCCTTGTCCAGACACGGGAACGCCATTATATTCTGGTATGCGAATACAACAGCCACCGCCCTCGATGCAGCGATCGACCCGCGTCTTGCACGCGTTCGCCGATCCGGTTCGGCTTCGCCTGCTCAATCTGCTCGCTAGCAGCGACGGCGAACTATGCGTCTGCCATCTCCAACAGGCGCTGCGCGTGCCCCAGCCGACGGTCTCGCGCCATCTGGCCTATCTGAGGCGCTGCGGTCTGGTTCAAGCCCGACGCGATGGCCTCTGGGTCCATTACCGCCTAGCCCGCCTCGACGAGGGCCTGCCGCGGATTCTGCTCGGCTGCCTCGGCGTTTGCCTCGGCGACCCGGAAACCTTCCACGCCGACCGTCTCCGGCTCGATCAGGCCCTCACGTCGTGCACCGCTAGCGGCCCTTCCCTGCTCCACTCTATTCGTTGAGGCGAATACAATGACGACCCAGCCCAGCGATAGCAGAATCGTCTGCGCGGCCTCTAGCGCCTGTCGTCTCCCGCTTCTGGACCGATTCCTGACGCTCTGGATCTTTCTGGCGATGGCTGTCGGGATCGTCCTGGGCAACTTTGCCCCCGGTCTGGTCGACGCCATCACCGACCTGTCGATCGGAACCACCTCGATCCCGATCGCCTTGGGCTTGATCCTGATGATGTACCCACCCCTGGCCAAGGTGCGCTACGAGCAACTCGGCCGGGTCTTTCGCGATCTTCGGGTTCTGGCCGTCTCGCTCCTCTTGAACTGGGTCGTTGGTCCCCTCTTGATGCTGGGTCTAGCGCTGGCCTTCCTGGCCGACCGGCCCGAGTATGCCATCGGCCTGATCCTGATCGGTCTGGCCCGCTGCATCGCCATGGTCATCGTCTGGAACGACCTGGCTCGCGGCGATACCGAATATGCGGCCGGCCTGGTCGCCTTCAACTCGCTCTTCCAGGTCTTCTTCTACTCAATCTATGCGTATCTGTTTGTGATCGTTCTGCCGCCGCTCTTCGGCCGCTCTTTCGGCGACGTCGACCTCTCCGGCATCACCATCACAGCCATCGCTCAGAGCGTGCTGATCTATCTGGGAATCCCGTTCGCCGCCGGCGTGATCACCCGGCTGGTTCTGGTGCGGCTGCGTGGCCGTGACTGGTATGAGGGCCGCTTCATCCCGGCGATCAGTCCCTTGACCCTGGTCGCCCTGCTGTTCACGATCGTCGTCATGTTCTCGCTCCAGGGGCGGAACATCGTCCGCATTCCGCTCGACGTGCTCCGGATCGCCGTTCCGCTGCTGATCTATTTCGTGGGCATGTTCTTGATCTCCTGGTGGATCAGTGCCCGGCTCGGCGCTAGCCCGACCAAGACCACCACGCTCGCCTTCACCGCCGCCAGCAACAATTTCGAACTGGCCATCGCTGTCGCCGTCGCGATCTTCGGCATCGGCTCCGGCGCGGCGTTTGCCGCTGTAATTGGACCGCTGGTCGAGGTGCCGGTCATGATCGGCCTGGTCCACGTCGCCGAATTCCTCCAGGGCCGCCGCGCTCCGGTATCGGCGGCGACTCTACCCGTGCCGGAGCCTTGACCGCGATGAGCCTCGCCGATTCTCCCCGAGCTCGCCTCCCTCTGTTCGACGCTCCCCGAGCCTATCTCGAGCAGCTCGCCTCAACGGCCCCCGGCGACCTCGCCGGCCGCCACCGCCGCGCCGCCGATACCCTCGCCGATTGGATCGCCGCCCGGCTCACCGCCGACCAACCGGCTCAAATCGTGGTTGTCTGCACCGGCAATAGCCGCCGGAGCATCCTCGCCGCGACCCTGGGACAGCTCGCCGCCGAGGCCGCTGGCCTCACCCAGGTTCACTTCTTCAGCGGCGGAACCGAGCCATCGGCCTTCAACCCCCGAACGATCGCCACTCTTCAGGCCATCGGCCTCCAAATCGAGCCGACCGCCGCCGCCGCCCCACCCGGCCCGGCGGGCCAGCCGAACCCGATCTACCGCATTCGCCGCGGCGAGGCTCTCGAGACCCTCGAATTCTCCAAACGCTACGACGACCCTGCCAACCCCCGCGCTGACTTCGCCGCCGTCATGGTCTGCGACGAAGCCAACGCCGCCTGCCCGTTCGTCCCCGGCGCGACCCTCCGCCTACCCATGCCGTTCGACGACCCCAAAGACCACGACGGCACCCCGGAGGAAGCCCAGGCCTACGCCGCCCGCCGCGACGAAATCGCTCGGGTCATGATCGCCGTCTTCGAGCAGGTCCTCCGCCACCTCCCCATCATGCGCCGCTGACCTTTTTTTCCTCAGGAGTCCACCCATGTCCGAGGCGATCACCCAGGTCGTGCGTAACCGTTACGGCGCGGTCGCAACCCGCGGCCTCTCCTCCGACCACCCGGGCGTCCGCGCGGTCGCCGAGGCCTTCGGCTACACGCCCGAGGAACTTTCCTCAATCCCGGCCGAGGCCAACCTGGGCCTTTCCTGCGGCAACCCCACCGCCTTCGCCAGCCTCCGGCCCGGGGAGGTCGTCGTCGATCTCGGTTCCGGCGGCGGCCTCGATGTCCTGCTCGCCGCCCGCAAGGTCGGCCCCCAGGGCCGCGCCATCGGGATCGACATGACCGCCGAAATGATCGACCTGGCACGCCGCAACGCCGCCCGCGCCAATCTCCCCAACGTCGCATTCCACCAGGGAACGATCGACGCCCTGCCTCTGCCCGATGCCTCGGTCGACTGCGTCATCTCCAATTGCGTCATCAACCTCGCGCCGGATAAGTCCGCCGTTTTTCGTGAAATCGCCCGCATCCTTAAACCGGGCGGCCGCCTGGCCATCAGCGACATCGCCTTGAAGCAACCCCTCCCTCCCGAGATCGGAAGCGACCTGATGGCCTACGTCGGCTGCATTGCCGGCGCCATTCCGATCGACGACTACGTCACCGGCCTCCACGCCGCCGGCTTCGCCCACGTCCAGGTCGTCGACACTGGACGCGACCTCAACGCATATGCCAAGGTCGAGAACCAGGCCGGCTGCTGCGCGCCGGCCGCGCCTTCAGCAGCCTCCTCGGCGCTTCCGATTGCCGGGTCTTGCTCCGCCACGGCTTCGAACGACGACTCGCTCCATGCCCGCCTGCTCGACCTGCTCGCCCGCTACAACGTCAACGACTACGCCGCCAGCGTTCAGGTGCTGGCCGTCAAGCCAGCCTGAGACCGAGTCGGCCTGTTCCCGCCGACCGCCGTCGCCGTTATTCTCGGAGGACGCGGGCCGGGTCCGGCCCAACGTCGAGGGACCCTCATTTCGGTCCGCGGCTCCGGGAGTGGCGTCGATGATGGATCGGAACCGCATTCTCAGCCGAGCAACCTACGCGCTGATCGTGGCCCTTGGCCTGACCCACCGCGCTGAGCCGCAAAGCGAAAACAGCCCCGACAGCCTCGAGGCGACCCAGACGCCCGATTCACTGCCGGAATCACCCCCGCCCATCAAGGTCGACTTGAACCGCGCCACGGCCGACGAATTGCTCCGCTTGCCTCAGCTCGGCAAATCCACGGTCGAGAGGATCATCCGCGGCCGGCCCTACCGTTCGGTCGACGACCTGGCCCGGGTCGGTGTCGCGCAGCGCACAATCGCATACCTCCGCGAAATCTCCATCGTCGGCCCGCCCACGGCCCCACCTCCTCGCCAGGCCCAGCATCCGGCTGGCCACCGAGCCGCCGTCGACGAGCGGATCGACCTCAATACCGCCGACGCCAAAACGCTCCAGACCCTCCCCGGCGTCGGGCCGACCCTCTCCCGCGCCCTGATCGACCACCGCCCCTACAGCTCGATCGACGACCTGCGCCGCGTCCCCGGCATCAGCCCTGATCGGTTCGCCGTCCTTCGCAACCGGGTCGTCGTCCATCCTCCCGACCCCGCGATCCCCGACGATCCCCCCACCGCCACCCCGCCCCAGTCCACCCAGCGCATCGCCCAGCGACCGACGGTCCCGGCCACCCAAACGCGCCGGATCGACCTCAACACCGCCACCCAGGACGAACTCGAATCGCTGCCTTCGATCGGACCGGCCAAGGCCCGCGCCATCATCGAGCACCGCCCCTTCCGTTCGATCGAGGACGTCATGCGCGTCCCCGGAATCAAACAGGGCACCTTCGACCGCATCCGCGCCCACATCACGATCGGCTCTCCTCCCCCTTGAGCCTGGCGACGATCCCTTGTTCCACTAGGACCCTGTTCGCGCGGACCACCACCCCCAGGACGCCCCCTATGGACTACGGCTACTCCGACATCGCCACGATGATCGACCACTCGCTGCTCAACCCCACGCTGACTTGGACTCAGCTCGAAGACGGCTGCCGACTGGCCCGCGCGTACCAGGTCGCCAGCGTCTGCATCATGCCCTATGCCCTCAAGCGCTGCGCCGAGCTGCTCGCCGGCTCTCCGGTCAAGCCGAGCACCACGATCGGCTTCCCCCACGGCGGCCACACCACGGCCATCAAGGTCGCCGAAACCCAACGCGCCCTGGCCGACGGCGGCCAGGAACTGGATATGGTCGTCAACATCTCCAAGGTCCTCAGCGGTGACTGGACCTACGTCCGCGACGACATCCGCGCCGTCGTCGAGCCGACCCACGCCGCCGGCCAGAAGGTCAAAGTCATCTTCGAAAACTGCTACCTCAACGACGCCCAGAAAATCCGCCTCTGCGAAATCTGCGGCGAGCTGAACGCCGACTGGGTCAAAACCTCCACCGGCTACGGCCCCGGCGGCGCCACCCACGACGACCTCCGCCTCATGCGTCGGCATGCGCCGGCCCACGTCCAGGTCAAAGCCGCCGGCGGCGTGCGCGACCTCGACGGCCTGCTCGCCGTCCGCGCCCTCGGCGTCACTCGCGTCGGCGCCAGCCGCACCCGCGAAATCCTCGACGAATGCCGCCGCCGGCTCGGCCTCGATCCGATCCTCCCCGACCTCACCACCGCCGACCCAGCCAGCGGTTACTGATCCCTCCTAGAATCCGCCGCCCCCGGCTCCTCCTCCTTCGCCCCGTCGCCCGACACAACCTGCCTCAACGCCTCCCGCAGCGCCTGTTCAAACCCCGGGGCGGCTCCGACGTACAACCGCTCGATCACCCCGTCCCGGCCGATCACCACCGTCTGCGGAATCGCGTTGGCTCCGTACCGGTGGGCCACGACCCCATCGCGATCCAAGGCCACTTCCGGCCCCAACTGATGCCGTTCCAGCATCCCGCGGATTTCGTCCGGGCTCTCCTGGAGATTGACGGCCACCAGCCGAACCCCCTGATCCTTGAACTCTGCCGCGACCCGCTCAACCTGCGGCATCGTTTGCAAACACGGCCCGCACCAGGTCGCCCAGAAATCGAGGATCACCACCTTGCCCTTCTCTTTGGCCAGGTGAAACCGGCCCCCGTTCAACAGCTCCAGCTCAAAGTCCGGCGCTGGCCGACCCACCAGCGACGACTCCAGCCCCGACGGTCCTTCTCCCGTCTCCGCGTCGGCGATCCGAGGCTCGGCCGCCGGCTTCAACTTCCACCGCTGCGCAGCCAACTCGGCCGCCTCCCGCTCGACCGACGCCCCTAGAATCAGCCGGTCCACCTCACTGAGCACGACCTCGCACGGACCCAAAACGTCGCTTCTGCCCTTCAGCACTCCCTCGGTCAGCCGTTCAGCCCGAAACGTCAGCCGCGTGCCGTCGCTTCGCACAGCCTGGAGCCGCGTTTCCCCCCGCTCGGCTGGGGCCTGGTTGCCTCCCGCCGGGGCCGCCTGCGCCCCCTCCAGCTCGTCAGGATGAAACCAGATCACATAGGCGACCTCCCGGCGGTCGATCTGGCGCTCCTCCAACCGCAGCTCCACTCGCAGCGTCTCGCCATCCATCCCCACCAATCGGCCGCGAATGTAGTCCCCGCTCCGCGACCGGATCAAATGCGTCGGGGGGCTGTCCTTCTGCATCCGCGGTAGCGTCAGCAGCCGCTCCCGCTTGACCTTACCCACCAGCACCCGCAACTGCAACGGCGCCAGCTCCATCGCCTTGATCTCCGCGTGCGGCACGAACGTACTGGTCGTCATCGGGCTATTGAAATAAACCCCCTCCTCGTCAATCCGCGTCACCTGGCAGGGAATCGTATCCCCCGAGCGAAGATAGAGCGCCGGGCCGCGCGGGTGCCGCGGCGCATCGCGCGATGCCTCCAACGCCATGCGGAATCGATCCAGCACCATCAGCGGTCCAGCCCCCGGTCTCACCCTCCGAATCGCTACCCGTGGCTGCGTCGGCGGATCGACCACCGGCGGCGGCTCACGATAGACGATCCGCCCGGCAACGCCCGGCTTGAGCGCCGCTGCTAGCGAACTCCCCGTCGGATGCCATCTCAGGCAGCTTTGCCCCGGTCCTCCTTCTCCATCGACCAGCCGGCCGTGTAGCCGCGTCCCGTCGTCCAGCTCGAGTCGGGCTTGCCCGGTGACCTCCTCCGAACCACCCGACCCACGCAACCAAACCAACGACCGCAACCCCGCCCGCGGCAGCTCCACCAGCCCTTGCACACCCGGCCGCTCCAGCGTCACCGTCTCCGTGCCGATCCGTCTCAGCGCTCCGCTCAACCGCGACCCATCCTGGTAGACCAACCGCACCTCCGCCCCCGACAATTCCGCCCGGCCTTCCAGCGTAAACCCGGCCACCTCTCCGATCGCCAGCCGCCGTTCCCGTCCCTCCCCATCCCGAACCACCAGGCTCCCGCCCTCCATCCGCTCGACCTGGCCAGCGACCGCCGCACTGTCCTTCAACACCACTCGGCCACGATCCGCCACAGCCTCCGGCAGCAGCCCGTCCCAGCGCATCACCTGGAGCCGATCCAGCCGAAGATCCCCGCCGACGTTCTCCACTATCACGCCCTCACCCACCACCGGATGTCGCGCCTCAACCGTCAAATCCGCCCGCAACGCCCCATCCGGAGCCACCACGATCAGCCGCCCGGCCTCCTGATCCAGATACATCCGCAGCGTCAGCCGACCCGCCCCCGACGCCAGCCCACCCAGCGCCGCCAGATCCGCCTCGGTCTCCGTCTCGCGCACGACCACCAGCGTCTCGTTCCACACCTCGAGCCGAAATGCCCGACGCGTCGCCCGATCATCGCTCCCCGACCCCAAGACCAACACAAAATCCCCTCGACGCTCCCACGACAACTCCACGTCGATCACTGCCCGCGCCGGCATCCCGACCGCGCCACTCAACACCGACCCTGGCTGATCGCTGGCCGGCCGCCCGGACTCATCACGCCACCCGCCCTCCGGTTCGCTCTTCCAACCACTCAGCCCCGTCGGTCCCAGGTAGACCAGCGCCGATCCATCCCCCCACCGATCCATCCGCCGGATCGCATCGCGCCGCAGCCTCAGCCGCCCCTGTAAACCCAGATCGACCTCCGCCGCCTCACCGTCCAAATGCACCAGCTCCCCAAACAGCGTATCGCCCCCATCCAGCTCGATTCGAAACGCCCCCGAGGGCCGCGGCGGCGGCTGAACCGGCCGCCAATCCACTGATTCCACCCGACCAGCCGCAAAGCGAAACGGACCCGCGAACGCCTCCCCCTGCCACACCAACACCCCAGGATCGTCCGAGGCCATCAGCCGACCCGGACACACCCCTCCGCCCGCCACACGCACCACCGCCGGCTCTTCCCCGGCGGCCCCGACCGCCGTCCCGACCACGCCCACCATCACCGCCCAACGGCACAGTTCGCGGCATCTCATCGGCCTTGGCCCATCCGTCCCGAGTCGGCGCTCACCGCTCGTAAATTGGCAGAAACTTGTAGTTCAACGCCAACGCCAACAACGACATCGAGGTATTGAACGCCGGCCCCCACTGCCCGCGAAAGCTCCCATCCGACTGCTGCAACGGCTTGAGCTGACGCACCAGCAGCTTGTTCCACTTCTCCCACGCCGCCACGTCGGCCTGAAACAACGCCTGCGCCTGGTAATACCGCGTGTACTCCGGATAGGCCGACCCGCCGCCGTCCTCCAGCCGCGAGGTCAGAAACTTGGTCGTCGCCGCAAACTGCGGCAGATCCTTCCGCCGCGCGAGTGCGTACACCAGACAGCCGATCGACGCCCGTGCCAGCGAGTCGTCAAACCCGCCAATCCCCGAATAGGCCACCTGTCCCCCCTCGGAAGTCATCGAGACGTAGTAGCGGATCGCCTTGTCGATCGCCTCGTCGGGCACCTCGATCCCCGCATTACGCGCCGCCAGCAACCCCACCAGCACCGCCCCGCTGACCGACGTGTCGGCATCCGTCGCATCCGGCGAATAACGCCACGCCCCCAGCGGGTTCTTCTTCTGCGACGTCACCGCCCCCCGCACGGCCAGTTCCAGCGCCTCGGCCAACGACCGTGGCGGCTTCTCCCCCCCCCACAACGCCCGCTCGTCCACCGCCCCATACGCCTCCGCCAATGCCAGCATCCCGAAACCATGGTGATACATGCTCGAACCCATGATCCCGGTCGTCGGATCCTGTTCCTTGACAATCGAACGCAACGCCTTGCGAATCACGTTCGAGTAGATCCCATAATTCGGATCCTCACCCGACGCGAGAAACGCCAGCAACGCCAACCCCGTCCCGCCCGGACCAGCTTCCGGACCGCCCGTCGACCACGTCCCATTCTCGTCTTGCTTCGACGCCAGGTACTGAAGCCCCCGGTCGTACATCTCCCGCACATCCCGGGGAATCACCTCCCCGGTCCGCACTCCCGGCGGCTGCCCCCACGCCGGAACGGCCCACCCCGCCACCATCAGCCCCAACGCCAGCCACACCGCCAATCTCATGGCGCGGACTCCGACCCTGCGTCGCTCGTTCCCGCTTCCTCCACCTCCTCGGCATACCCCTGCTGGGTGAGCATCTCACGCATCGACCGCGCCTGCTGCAGATGAATCGCCAGCAGCTTCCACTGCGCCGGGTCGAGAATCTCCTTGAGCCGTGCCTCGGGAACCTGCGCCAGTCGATACAGAATCGCGTAATACTCCACCCGCCCCAGGCTCCGGACTACCGCGCCCGACTCCACCACTAGCGACTCCAGCGCATCGTACTGCGTGTCGGTCAACCCAAGCTGCCGATCCAGCATGCTCAGCACCGAGCCGGCCTTCGCTCGATACTGATACGCGCGCCGCTGACGCTCCATCGCCTCATATCGCGCCGCCTGATCGGGCCTGAGCACCCGCCGCACGGTCCGAGCCAGCAACGAGCGTTCGCCAAACAAACCCGCCTGATACCGCTGCGCTAGAGGTTGAAACTTCTGGTAAACCTGCCCAATTTCATTTTGATCATATGTCTTGTTGAGGTGCTGCCGCCGCATCGCCTCAACCTGGTCGTAAAACCGCTCCAGGTCGCCTCCCCCCGCTAACCGGAGCTTCGCCTCCTGCTCGGCGCTCAATCCACACAGCTCGCTCAAGCTGGCTACCAGCGTCTCCAACTGATCCTCCAGCCGCTTCCTCGCTCCCGCCGGGTCCATTCCGTCCTGAAAGATCCAGCCGTTGATCTGGGCCTCATTCATCTCAAACCGGTGAGCCGCAAATCCCCCTGGCCCGCCCTGCTCGTCCAGGTCCTCCGGCTCGGGATCAAATAGAAATGGGTCGCGCACCACCGGCTCCGCCGCGTTCGGCTCGACCACTTGCTGGACCCGGGTCTCGACCACCACCTGGGCCCTCGCGCAGGCAACCACCGCCGCCGACCAAACCCCCGCTCCCACGATCGCCGCCCAGGTGCTTCTCATGGTTTATCCGCCGGTTCGGGCGCGACGGCCTCGGCCGACTCCTCAGCCGGCCTGGTTTCGACCACCTCAGCCGGAGCCACGATCACCGCCTCGCCGATCCGACCCGCCTCCATCGCCTCCGCGTCCACCAACGGTTCCAACTCCCGATTCTCGATCTGAGCGTACCAGAAAAATCCGTAAATCTGCTGTTGATTCCGCTTCCTCTGGCTCCAGATCGTCTTTTGCCGCGGGTTGAGAATCGGCTCAACGACCGGGTCTGGCGGCAACGGCACATACTGCCGGCCAAACTGGGCCACCGCCAACGCCCGAACCATCCCCTCGGTCCACTTCTCGTCCAGCCCCCGCTCGATGGCCGCTCGCTGCTCGGCCGTCAGCCTCAGATCCTCATCGAGCGCCGCGACCATCAACCGGATCGCCGCCCGCTTCTGCCGTTTTCTCAGTCGCTCGTGCTCGGCCCGATACGCCTCGTGCTGGCGCGGATTTAAATGGGGCTGGGCGATCTTGACCATCTCCGCTCCGATGGTCGCCACAGGATCGGGAACCGCGTCCTGTCCGACCATCCCGCCCCGCATCTGCCGCGCAACAGCGCGGGCCGCCGCGTGAAGTGCCCGCCAACTTTCGGCGGCAATCGCCTTCATCTGCTCATCCGTCGGTTCGGCGGCCCGCCGCAGCCGATGCAGCTCGGCCCGGAGAATCGGCCGAAGCTGCTGCACATACTGCATCGCCTCGGGATCGAGCTTTCTGAGATCGTCCTCGTTCTCCTCGGCCGGGGCCTCTCGGGCCGGCCCCCGTCCACCCGGAAACAACCGCCGCAGTTCGATTACCCGCTGCTTCACCGCCTCCTTCTTCACCACCTCCGTCTTCTCCGCCTCACCCCCGGCCGGTTCATCCTGGGCGGTTTTCGCAGCAGCGGCCGGTTCCGACTCCACCTCGGCTCCAACAACCTCGGCCTTGGCCGTCGCCTTGGTCTCCTCAACCGGATCCTGAAGGTTCGCCCCGCTGGCGGCCAGCCCCGCCGTCGCCAGCGAAACGAGCACCACAACGTGGCTCTTCTTGATTGCTCCTGGCACGATGATCGCCATACGTCCACCCTCAGGGTGATTCGGGCCGGTCGAGCCGGTTGAAGTATTCGTCCAGTCCGGCCCGAAATTCCTCGGGAAGCGTCGGCCCGGCGTCGCCCACCGCCTGCGCGACGCCTCGATCCTCGCGGACCTCGCGCTCGTTGATCCCACGCCCGATCAGGGCCAGCGCCGAATCTTGGGTCGTCCCCGTGCCGCCGCCGCCCGGATTCGGGCCGCCTCCGCCACCGCCCCGCGGATTGATCCGCCGCGACCGCAGCAGAAGCTCGATCGCCTCGGTCTCCGCCGCAATCGCCTCCCGGCCCGTCTCCGGACGGTCCAGGATATCGGTCGCCTCCCGCATCACCTCATGCACCTGCCCCAACAGGTTCAGCTCGTAGGCAAACTCCTGCTCGCCATCGGGCAGCTCGGCGATCCGCTGAGCCACCGCGGCGACGCGCCCGCGGATCGCGTCCTGACGACCGGCCAGTTGCCGGGCCTCAAACCCGTAGACCACCTCATTCTGAGCCGGCCGCGCCTGCTCGGCCACCCGCGTCGCTTCCCGCAGATCGACCTCGGCTTCAAGGATTTGCAGCACTTCAAGGACAATCGACGGCGGCAGGCTACTCCGGCTCTTCGAACCCGGACACTGACCCGCGCACGCCGGATCAAACAACTCCTCGGCCCACCGGTCCAGCGTGTCCGACCAATATTCCGCCTGCGCGATCGACAACCCGGTCTCCCTCATCAGATCGTCGCCCAACTGCCGCAACGCCCCCACGACATCCTCGTTCCGCATCTCTTCGAGCACATCCCGAAACCGGACCAGTCGCCGCCGCTCGTAATACCCCTCCAGATCGTCCATGATGGTGGAAAGGGCCTGCGACGCCTCGGCCTCCTGCGCCGCCAGATCCCCCAAGGCCTTCTCCACCTCGCGGCTGAGCCGCGCAGCCGTCCGCCCAAACGCCTCGCCCACGTAGTCCGCAATCCGACCCGCCACCTTGTACTGCCGCCTCGACTCGGCCTTGAGCCGCTTGACCAGCGTCGAACCTTCCAGCCGCGCCATGATCTGATTCAACTCTTCGGCCACCTTCTCAAATTCGGCCAACAGCGCCTCCTGATTCCGAATTGCTTCGTCGAGCTTCTCGCCGACCGGCAGGGCAGGGGGCTGTGCCGCCGATGGAGCCTGGCCCGAACCCAGCGTCGTCGTGACCGGCAACCCCAGACGCGGCGATCCGCCCGCTGAGGCCGGCGGACGCCGCGAGGCGTCGTCACCCGTGGGCCGGGTATTCTGATTCGACTCGATGTCGACCACCGCCGGCGTCGGCCGCTGCGCTGGACGCTGATTCGCCCCCGGCCCGGTGCCCGCCTGCTCGCCTGCCGCACGAACCATCCCGGCGACCGGACCCGCCGCGCGTCGCTCCGCCGGCGGGGCCTCGGCGGCCTCCTTGAGCAAGTCGGCCACCGTCGGCATTCGATTCGCCGCAATGTCCTTCAAGATCTGGAGCATCTCGGCCCACCGTTCCAGGTGGCCCACTCCAAACTCGGGGTTCCGCATCGCCTGCTGGATCAGATCCTCCCCGCTAACGACTAGCGCGGAGAGCCGCCGACCGTTGGCCCGCTCCGCGGCCGCCTGATTCTCAATCCGACGCCGGGTCTCCGGCCGATCCAGCTCTTCCGGGTCCAACTGCCGCAACTGCTTGTTCTGATCCAGAAGCAGCAACTCCCGGTCACGTACCTCCAGCGACTGCCGATGCCACTTATTGAGCATCTCGGTCAGCCAGATCGCGTGTTGCTCCGCGCTCAGCACATAGAACGTAAAAGCCGGCGAATAAACCCGGCCACCCTCGGGTCGATAATCCTCGACGTAGACCCGCATCTGCACCGGCTGCGGCTCAATCCCCAGCGCCGTGGCCTGGAACGTGCCCCCGACCTCCAGCCGCTCGGCCGTCGGTCCGCCGGCCGCCAGCAGCCGCTCTCCTCGCGCCGGGCTTGAGATCGTCGGATCATCGATCCCCTGCCACTCCATCCCCACCTGACGCACACCAAAGTCATCCTGCGCCTGGATCCGAAAAACAAGCTGCTCCCGATCCAGCACCACCCGTTGCCGCGGCAACCCCTCGACGGCCACCATCGGCGCCTCATCCTCGAGCCTCGTCACCCGCACCGCCAGCGGCTCTTTGCCCTCCAGTCCCAGCCGGTCGCGCCACCGGATCGCAATCGCTCGATCCTCCTCCACCACCACCGCCGGCGTCGTGATGGTCGCCCCTTCCGGCTCCACCGGCTGGTCATCCACCCAGGCCTCGGCCAGCTCACGCCCCGCCGTTGCCAGCAACCGCATCGAGCTACCCCCCACGACACCGATCGACCCGCCCCGCAAATCCCGCCGCTCGACCCCGGGCCGTTCGAGATACGCCGGCAGCGCGACCTCAGCCATGATCTCCGTCAGCTCCGGGCGCAGTTGGGGCTCGATTCGGATGCGCCGCTCCGCGTCCCCCACCCGCACCACCAACAACCCCGCCTCAAGCTGCCCCGGCAACTCCCAGCGATAACGCCCGCCCTCTGCCAACCGCGCCGGCACCACCGCCTGACGCCCCAGCCGCGCATGAGCCTCCTCCGGCCGCCACGCCGAATCGCGCTCCAGCTCCACCTCCACCGCAAACCCCTCGCCGTGCGGCACAATCAGCCGATCGGGAACCGGCCGCAACGCCGTAAACGTGTACCGCGGCACCTCTCGCCACGGCGCGACCAGCCGCGCCCAGGCATTCGCCGCCGCCGCCGGCACCACCACCCACAACCCCAACACCACCACCACCGGTACCACCAGCCAACCCGCCAACACCCGGTGACGCGGCCGCGGCACCGCCTCGCTCAGGTCATGCTTCCGCGCTTCTTCGGCCACCTGCTCAATCGCCGCCTCGCACAGCCGACGCGACCGCGCCTGCTCCGTCTCGCTCTCGGCCAGCTCGATCACCCCCAACAAATGATCACCCAACCGCGGTCGCGACTTCGCCAACAACCGCGCCAACTGCTCCGGCCGCCGCGCCCGCCAAACCCAGCGATGCAAACTCAACGGAACCGCCAAACAGGCCAAAACCGCCCCCACCGCTAGCCCCAGCCGCACCCACCCCGGCGTCTCAACCAGCCGATCCAGCCCAAACAGCGTCAGATACGCCGTCAACACCCCCAACGCCGCCGCGCACACGCCTTCGAGCGTCTTCACCCACCAGACTCGGCCCCGGAACCGCCGCAGTTGCTCCCGCAGCGACTCCGGCAACGCCAGCGGCTCACGCAATCGTCCGGTGATCTCCATGCCCGATCCCCCCGCTACGGCCGTGCCGGACCAGACGTCCTACCGCGTCCATGCGTCATTAGATCAGACCGACCGCCTTACGGCCCACCCAGAAAATCCCCATCAACGCAATCAAACCCCCAGCCACCGCCGGATGGCTCCAGAGCGGAACCCGCCGAACCGATGGCTCCGGCTCGGGCAACTCGGCCAGTGACCGCATCAGCTCGTCCAGCTTCCCCGGCCCCAAGACCTGCCCCCGCGTCACCCGCGCCAGTTCTTCCAGAACCTCCGGCCGCGCCGGTCGACCCACCGGCTCGCTGGCCGTCCCTTGCACGTTAAACGACGTCTCGAGCGTCGCTCCGGTCTGCTTGCACGCCAGAATCACCTGGTGCTTGCCCGGCTCGGTGGCCCGATACTGCCCCACAAAGACACCCCACTCCTCCCCCTCCGGCGCCAACCGGACCACCTCGGCCTTCCCCGATGGCGACACAATCCGGGCTGTCACGTCGCCACGAATCAGCGGCTCGCCGGTTCGCTCCATCACATGGGCTCGCAGCCCGAGCGTCTGATTCAATCGCGGCTGGTCGGGTGCGTAGTAAAACCGCATCGTTTCCCCCCGAGCCATGTTGCGCTGATAGGCCATCCACCGAACCACCTGCCCCCAAAACCGATAGTGGTATTTGTCCTCGACACCCTTCCGCCACCGCCACGCTCCGTCAGTCCCCATGAACAACACCTTGCCCGCCCCAAACGTCCGCGTCACGATCAGCGGCAGCCGCCCATACTCGTTCGAAACCTCCTGGTGCACGCACAACGTCTCCGACCCCGGCCGTGCACGCACCACCGGCGCATACCACTGAAAACCCGGCAACTCCTCCCAGACCGCCGCATTCTCTTCGGCCGTGTCCGCCAGCTTCGTCAGCAGACTCCGCCGCCCCGCCTCGGTCAGCTCCATGTGACTCGGCGTCCGCGAACCCCAACCCCCCGGCTGCGACACATCCACCACCACCGGGTACAAATCCCCCAGCGCCGTCTCCAGCAGCGTCATCTGCCGACCTTGCCAGCCCGGCAAAAACACCAGCCCGCTGGCCTGATACTCCACCAGCCCCCGCAACAGCCGGCACTGCTCGGCCGTCAACTGACCCGGCTCCACCCCCACATCACCTAGAAATACAACATCATACGTCGATAATTCCTCTAGACCCTCGGGAAACCGCTTGATGTAGTCCGTGCTGCCCCCACCGACTCGATCCAAATCCGGATGAAACAAGAGACACGACAGCTCCACCCCCGGATCCCGCGACAACGCATTCCTCAGGTACCGATACTCCCACCGCGGATACGACTCCACCACCAACACCTTCAACTTCTCATCCCGGATCGCAATCGGCACGCTCAATGCGTTGTTCTCCGGCAGCACCTCGTCCGGATGCTGTGGCAACTCCAGCGTCAGCGTGTAGTCGCCCGATCCCGGCGGCTTCCAGACCAGCGCATCGCTCGTCCGGCTCATCGCCGCGATCCGCACCTCCTTGGACACCTCGTCCCCCGCCGAACTCCGCAACGTCACCGTCGTCACCAGATCCCGCGGCAACGCGCTCTCAATCGTAAACGGCACCCGCACCGCCTTCCCCGTCACCCCAAACGTCGGCGCATCCAGACTCAAAACCTCCAGATCCGGCAACCGATCCCGACTCCCCACCGGAATCGCATAAATCGGCACCCCTCGCCCACGCAAGCGCAACGCCGCCTCCACCGGCGGCCGGCCCTCGTTCCAGTCCCCATCCGAAATCAAAACCACCGCCCGCACTCCCGGCCGCTCCCGTACCACCCGCTCCAACGGCTCATAGAGATCCGTCCCTCGCTCAGTCCCCGCGACCGAAAACGGCTCAACCGTCACATCAAACCGCCCACCCAGCCGATCCCACGCCGACGGCGTCGCCCACAACGCCACCGCCTCCTTGCGGCTCACCGCCTCCCGGCTTCCCGGCTCCACCACATCCCGCGTTTCCATGCTCCCCGACGCATCCCACAACACCGCCAACTCCGGCCGCTCTTCAGGCCGGTACGACTCGACCCATTCCGGCTGATTCAACATCGCCGCCACCACCGCCACCAATCCGGTCCGGATCAGCTCCAGCACGCCGATCGACCAGCGCGAGCCGCTCCGCCGCCACGCCAGATATCCCAGCACCGCCGTCGCCGCCACCAACACCACCCCCAACGCCAATGACCCCGGCGTCCCCAAAAATTGGACCGACCCCGCCGCCTTCATGACACCAACTCTCCCCGCCCCACCCCCACCGCCCGCTTCGGCAGACACAACGCCGCTTCCCCCACCAGCAACACCAGCATCGCCACCAGAAACGCCCGCCAGATCTCCTCGATCAAGGCCGGCCGATCCTCTCCCCCCGCATCCACCCGGATCCAGCGCAGCCCCCGGAACAGTCCGCCAAGCTGCTCCCCATCCAGAATCGCCGGCTCATCCTCGACCGCCCGCCGATTCACCGCCCATAACCGCTCCGCCTGCTCATAAACGCCCGCCTGAATCGGATATTCGCTCGAGACGCTCCCCTCCCGTCCGGCCAGCCGCACCCAGCCCGACCCCTCCATCGACTCCGCGCCGGCGTCCACCATCCGGGTTCGACCCAACACCGCTGCACCCGCCGCCAACGCCCGATGCACCATCACGTATAAGACCACCCCATCAACCGCCAGCGACGAATCTCCCGCCGCCACCGTCGTCCCCAGAACATAGGCTCCCCCACCCTCGGTCGACACCCGCCCCAGCAACGGCACGCCCCCAGCCAGCATCGCCAGCGGCGTCAGTTCCCCCTCCACCTCACAAACCCGCCGGACCCGGAGCGTCCCCACCGGCAACGGCGCTCCTCCACTGGTCCGCGCCAGCAGATCGTGATCGCTTCGCCAGCTCTCCACCGCCCATCCCTCCGCCTCCGCCCGCCACGCACCCCACTTGAACCCCATAAACTCCGGACCACCCCCTCCACGCGGCGGCAGAAACAGCGCCACTCCTCCCCGTCCCAAATACCCCCGAATCCGCTCCGCGTCCTCCCCCTCCGGCAACTCCCCCTGCCAGACCAATAAGCCCAACGACTCCCAGTCCAACGCCCCCACTTGCTCCCGCCCCACCCGCTCTACCTCGCAACGCAAGCCTCCCTCCGGCGCTATCCCCGCCGCCAGCTCAATCGCCTCGACCGCTCGCGGATCCTCGGCCACCACCGCCGTCCGCCGCACCGCCGGCTCGTCATACACAAAATAAAACTCATCGTCCGACGGCTCCCCATCCGACGGAATCGACACCCGGCCCCACCCCCGCTTCGCCCCCTGGCCCAACACGATCCGATGATCCCTGAGCTCCTGACGCGAACCACTCATCTCCACGCTCAGCTCCGACCTCACCCCGTCCAGCTCAAACCGGACCGGAACCATCCGCGGTCCCGCCTCCCGCTCATCCCGCGTCAGCACCACCGTCACCAACAACTCCACACCCTCCCCGCCCTCCCGCAACCGAACCCCACTTACCCGAACCCCCACGTTGCCCGGCTCGGTTTCCGGATCCGCCAGCACGTGAAACCGCACGCTCTGAGGAAACGACAAAAACCCATCCCGCAACGCCGGCCATCGCCCCCCCTCGCCATCCCAGTCCGCCGCGCGCAGGTCCGACAAAATCCAGATCTCCGCCCGACCCACCCGGTTCTCCACCAAATACGACCGCGCCGCCTCGAGCATCCCCGGCAGATCCGCCGTGCCCGCCGTCACCCCCAGCGCCGCCAACCCCCGCAACGCCGCGGGAGACTCCAACTCCCGCGGCCGCCCCGTACCACTCTCAATCAACACCCAACGCCCCGATCCCACCGCCTCCAACGCCCCCGCCAACTGCGCCAGTCCCCGCTCCAACTTCGTCGCACCCGAACCAACGCTCCGCGCTCCCATGCTCGCCGACCGGTCCACCACCAGAATGGTCGTGTCGGCACGCCCCCCACCGACCCCACCCAGCCACCCACCCGCCAGCGGCCGCGCCACCGCAATCACCAACGCCACCAACGCCCCCACCCGCACCGCCAGAATCAACCACTGCCGAATCCGCGCCCAACCTCGCGACATCCGCGTCGCTGCGCGCAAAAACATCATCGCCGCCCACGGCACATTCTGATACCGCCGCTGATTGATCAGATGAATCAGCACCGGCAACAACGCCAGCGGCAACGCCAGCAGCATCCCAGGCTGAAGGAAGCTCATCGCCGCACCCCCCTCGCCTTCATCCGGCCGACCAGGAATCGACTCAAAACCTGCTCATATTCTTGATCCGTAACCACACGCTGATAATCCACCGCCGACTCCCGCACCACCCGCGTCAACCCCTCCAGATACGCCCCCAACGCCTTGTGATATCGCTCTGCGATTTCGTTCGGCTCGGCCAAAAGCGCCGGCCCTCCCTCTAGATCCACAAACCGCACCGGCCGCCGGAATTCAAACCGCAGCTCCTGACGGTCCAGCAAATGAAAGGCCGCCACATCGTGCTTCCGAAACCGCAAATGCTGAAACGCCCCACGCAACGGCTCCGGTTCCGCGAACAAATCCGACACAATCACCACCAGCGCCCGCTGCCGGATCGTCTCGGCCAGTTCGTGCAGAATCGGCACCAGCCGGGTCGTTCCCTTGGGTTCGATCGCCTCCAGCGCGTCGAAGATCGCCGTCAGATGCGCCGGGTTTCGCCGAGGCGGAATATTCGTCACCACCCCGTCCGCCACGCAGGCTAGCCCCACCGCGTCCCCCTGTTGCGCCGCCAGATACGCCAGCGTCCCCGCCAGCCGACGCGCATACTCAATCTTCGTCACCCCCTTCGACCCGTACCCCATCGACCCGCTGGTGTCCACCACCAGACAGCACCGCAGGTTCGTGTCCGACTCAAATTCCTTGACGTAAAACCGATCCGACCGCCCATACGCGCGCCAGTCCAGCCGCCGCAGATCGTCCCCTTCCACGTACTTGCGGTATTCGGCAAACTCCACGCTCGAACCCCGGTGCGGGCTGGGGTGAATTCCCGCCACCGTCCCCAGCATCGGCCGCCGTGCCGCCAGCGTCAGCCCCGACAACCGCGCCAGCACCCTCTCTTCCAGAAACCTGCGCAATCGCCGCTCGGCTCGCTGCATCGTCGATACACCCCATCCACCCGCAAACCGGCTCTCCTCCGTTCCGACTCCTCCCTCTCGGCCCGCTCCAAATCAAGCCGCGCCACGCGGCTCGGGTTGCCTCCGATCGCTTCCCGCCTAATCGGTTGCCCCGTCCGCGTCACATCTCGGCTTCGGCTTCCGCCACCAGCCGCCGCGCGATCGCCCGCGCATCAATCCCCTCGGCCTGCGCTGCAAACGTCGTAATGATCCGGTGCGTCAAGACCGGAACCGCCACCTCCTGCACATCCTCCAGACGCACCATGTAACTGCCCAGCAACGCCGCCCGCGCCTTCGCCCCCAAAATCAAATACTGCACCGCTCGCGGCCCCGCCCCCCAGCCCACCAGTGGCTTGAGCCACTCCGGCGCTGTGGCTCCCTGAGGCCGCGTCCGCCGCACCAGCTTCACCGCATGCGCATAAATATGATCCGGTACCGGGACCCGTCGCACCAACGCCTGATAGCGCAACACCTCCTCCGGAGTCAGCAGATGCGACAACTCCGGCATCTCCTCCCCGGTCGTCCGCCGCGCAATCTGAATCTCCTCCTCCTCCGACGGATAATCTAGCTCAATCAAAAACATGAACCGATCAAGCTGCGCTTCGGGCAGCGGATACGTCCCTTCCTGCTCCACCGGGTTTTGCGTCGCCAGCACCAGAAACGGCGGCTCGAGCCGGTAATTCTTGCCCAGAACCGTCACGTTGCGCTCTTGCATCGCCTCCAGCAACGCCGCCTGCGTCTTCGGCGGCGCCCGGTTGATCTCATCGGCGAGCACAATGTTCGCAAAAATCGGCCCGTGGATAAACTGAAACTCTCGCCGGCCCCCCCCGCCCGTCTCCTGCAAAATGTCCGTCCCCGTTATGTCCATCGGCATCAGGTCCGGCGTGAACTGGATCCGGCTGAACTTCAGCGTCATCGTCTCGGCAACCTTGCTCACCAGCAGCGTCTTGGCCAGCCCCGGCACCCCCATCAGCAACGCATGACCCCGCGCAAACAGACAAATCGCCAGCCGCTCGATCGTCTCCCGCTGACCCACAATCACCCGCCCCAACTCCTCCCGCAGCGCCGCATACGCCGATCGAAGCTGATCGATCGACCGCACCTCATCCTCGCTCAACCGCTCGGAGACCAGGCCCGACGCCCCCTCACTCATCTCTCACTCTCCATCCCCGACCACCCACCCACATCCATTCCCACGACGACTGTCATCGGTTCAACCTATCATCGCCCGTCTCGCCGCCTCCCGACAAGCTCCCCCCCTTGGTCCCAGCGCCGCTCGCAGCGCTTAGCCCCCCTCCTCAACCAAACGCCGCTCGGCGCCTCCCTTCTCTCCACGATTCAACGTGCCCGCCGTCCCATCGCGTTTGGTTTTCCCTCGCGTTGTCCGGAATCACCCTCACCCAATTCCACCGGCCCCACTCCTCGCCCCTCCCGACCGGACGCACCCCTACCAAACCGCGTCGCAGACCCTCCCCGCGCGCACCAACGCCCGCCTCGGCTCCACACCTGCGCCGCCTGCCTCACCCGCCAATCAGCGCAAAGGCCCGCTTCATCGCCCGGGCCGTTGCCGCCACCGCCTCTTCGGCCGGCAGCATCCGCAGCGTCGCATTGAACGGCTCGGCCCGTACCGGACCGTCGTAGCCGATCGCCACCAACACCTCCAAAAACGCCTTCAAGTCGATCACCCCCGTCGCCGTCGGCAACTCCCGCACTCCATCCCGCTGCTGCTCAAGCGGAACCGACCGCGGCGCATCATTCAAATCACACGCCACCACATCCCGGTTCTCGATGCCCCTCAGATCGTCCACCGTCTCGCCGGCCGTATACCAGTGCCAGCTATCGAGAACAACGCCCACATTGTCCCGGCCCAACCCGTCGATCAGCTCCCGCAGCTCAGCCAGCGTGTGGATAAACGGGTACCGCCGGCTCGTCCACATCGTCCGCGGACCCACATATTCCAGACCCAGCCGCAACCCATGATCGCCCAACACGGCCGCCACCTCGCCCAGCCGCCGCACATGCCGACGATAGTTCGCCAAATACGTCAATTCGTCATCCATCGGCAGAATGTAGGTGCCGACCCGCGTCACACCCGCCCGCTCCAGCACGGCCGCAAACCCCGGCAGCCCCTCCATCCCCGCCCGAAACGTCGCTTCATCCCGGCGAAACTCCACCGGCAGCCCCGCCGCACCCCACACCAACCCCTTCGCCTTGAGATCGCCGAGCAACTCCTCCAACTCCCCACCCGACAACCTCCCCAAATACCCCGCATCCGGCGCTACGGACTCAAACCCATGCCGATACGCCAATCCGATCGCCTCCGGCAGCTCCGCCCGAACCCCCAAATTCCCGCACACCAGGTCGATCGTCATCGCACGCCGACGACCACCTGACGCAATCCCGACGCCCTGTCCCACCCCTCCGGCCAAACCCGTCAACCCCACCGCCGCCCTCAAAAACCCCCGCCGCGTTGCCCCCATGGCCCTCATTCCCCACCTCGCTTGTGCTTAGGTTCCCCGGCCCCGCCTACCCCTTCGTTCCACCGCTCCAACGGCCCCAAAACCGACTCCCCCGCCCCCCCCTTCGTCCCCGCCCGACCTTCCAGCGAGCGAGCGATCCGCGCATGCAACTCCGCCGCCAGCGGATCGGCCTCCGCCACCCATTCCCCCTCCACCCGCGGCGTCCCATCCTCCCCGAGGCTCGAACCGTCCGACTCGACCACCGGAACCGCCGCGGCCGCCCTCCGCTTGCCGTCTCCCTCGACACTCACCGCGAGCGCTCCGCTGGCCTCCAGCCGCTGATACATCAACTCGATCATGCGCCGCGCCTTGCGCAACGCCAGTTCCCGCGCCGCCGCATCCCCACGCTCTGACTCCAATTCGGCCCGCAGCCGTTCCTGCTCCTCTCGACTCCGCCTCAACTCCCGACCCAGTTCCTCACACACCCCCTCCAGCCGCTCCGCCCGAATCCGCTGCTCGGCCTCGCCGGCGCCCGCCGCCTCGGCCCGACGCCGCTCTTCCTCCAGCGACCGTTCCAGCACCAACAACCGCCCACGCTGCCGCTCGACTTCTCCCCGCGCCAACGCCAGCCGCTCCGCCGCAGCCTCGCGTTCCGCCTCCAACGCTCCCAGCCGCGTCCGCGCCTCCTCCAGCTCACCGGCATACCCATCGCGTTGGCGCGCCAGGCCTTCACACTCAACCCGCACCGTATCCCATGCGCATCTCGCGTCGTCCCGCTCACGCTGAAACTCGGCAGCCGACTGCCGCGCCCGCTCCGCTTCCCCAGTCAGCCGCCGCACCTCGCCTACCAAGCGATCCCGCTCGCACCTCGCTGCGTCCCGCTCTTGCTCACGGTCGGCAGCCGACCGCCACGCCCGCTCCGCTTCCCCGGTCAGTCGCCGCACCTCGCCTTCCAAGCGATCCCGCTCTCGACGTTCCCCCGACAACCGCTCCTCCAGCCGCCTCAGTTCATCCCGGAGCTGCTGCCCTTCTCGTTCCCACTGCTCCCATCCTGCCCTTAGCTTCGCCTCCAAAGAGGCCACCGTCTCCCGCTCCCTCACTTCCGCCGCCGCCCGCGCCGCCTCCGCCACTCCACGCTCGGCAATCGCTGCCTCCCACCTCGTCCGCACCAGCGCCAGTTCCGATCGCGCCGCCTGCGAGGATGCCTTCGCCTCATCCCTCTCCGCCCGTGACGCCGCAAGCTCCCGCCGCAACGCCTCAAGCAGCCGCTCCGCCTCCGCCCACTGACCGCGACAACCCTCCAACTCCCGCCGCAACGCGTCTCGCTCCCGCTCCCACGCGGCCACCCGCTCGCGGTCAATCTCCTCCGTCGCACGCCGCAACGCGTCCCGCTCCCGCTCCCACGCGGCCACCCGCTCCCTGGCCGCTTGTCGGGTCGCGTGGACCTCGCCGCGAAGCTGCTCGAGCATCGCCTCCGACCGATCCCGCTCCGCCTGAGCGGCCGCCAGGGCCTCGGACATCCGCCGATACTCCAATTGCGTCTCCTCCCACTCTCGACGCAACTGGCCAAGCTCATCGCTGAGCCGCTTCGCCTCGGCCCGCGCCGCCTCCTCTGCCCCTTGCGCGGCTCGGAGCGCCTGCTCCTGTTGTTCGAGCCGCGCGCCCAGCGCCGCGATTTCGGCCTCCAGGTCCGGCAGCCGATCCGTCGCCCCCCCCACCCGACCGCACCTCCGACGCGCCGCCCGGCCCGTCTTCGGCCTCCGCCGCCACAAACCGTTGCTCGCAATGGTTGCACGTAATCAACCGACCCAAATAGGCTTCCCGGATCCGGAGCGTTCGCCCGCAGCCCGGACATCGCCTGTTCCGGTATCGCCGCTCCGACGCCGCTCCCTCGGAGCCTACTCCATCCATCCAGGCGCGTTGCGACATCACCTGCCTCACCAGGGCGTTTCTCGAATTGTGACGCATTCTGGCCCGGCTGCCAGCGCCGCGGCCCACGCTTTTCCGCTTCAGCCCGTTAGCCCCATCCCCAACCCTACCGACCCCAAACACCCCGCTGGATCGGTCACTGGCCCTCGCCACCGCGACCCAACCAACCCCCGATCGCGCGACCAAGCTCAACCGGCGTCGGCCCTCCCAATTCGCCAGAGCCTGCGTCCCGAGGCTTTCGCCCAGTCAGCGACCGATCTCGATCCGAAGCCAGTCAGCTCCGACCCGCTCCGCTCACCCAGCCAGTGCCCCCCGAAGGACTCGAACCTTCAACCCGCTGATTAAGAGTCAGCTGCTCTGCCAATTGAGCTAGGGAGGCCTAAATCTGATCCTATCGCCCGACTCCCGCTTCAAGCAAGACCGCCGCGGTTGACGCCTCGAGCCGGAGCCGGACGACCGCCGCCACGTCCATTCGCCCCAGACCTTCGTTGAGCCAGGCCCGCCCGCGAGCCAGATCGCTTGGGATCGGTCGGTTTCGCGCGGCATAGGCCAACCCACCCGGCCGGCACGGCCACCTGCTCTCCACCGGATAAGCTCGCGTCACCCCACCTGGCCGGCATCGCCACCTGGCCTCAATCGGCCAGCTCATAGAGGTCGCGCGGCGTGTCGTGCAAGATCTGCTGAAGCAGCGCCGGCAGTTCGTTCTCTTCGATAAAGCCCGTTTCCACGAGATCCGCCAGCGCCGCCGCCATCGCCTTCTGAACGACCTGGAGCTTGCCGTAGGTCCACTCCGCGTAATACGCGTCGCACAAAAACCCGCCGATCTTGGTCCACGGCGCGATCTGAATCCGCAGGCTTACCGTCTTCTCAATCAGCGCCGGGAAAAACGTATGCCACCAATACCCCGAGCAATAGACGTTGGGAAACTGCCGCACCAGGACACACACATCCTGCAACATCGGTTCGCTGGCCATCATCAGATCAAACCGCACATTCCCGAATCGGTGAAACGCCCGCGCCATCTGACTCGTCCAGCTTGGGTCGAACCGCGGGATGCTCTTGCCGTCGCAGATGAAATATTCCGCACCGACCGCAATCTGAAACGCCTTACGGCGGTCGTCATGCCACTCCAGAACCGTCCACGTCACCAGCCGCCGGATCGCCTCGATCTCGTCGTCCGAAAGCCCATGCCCCAACGCCGCCCGGTGGAGCGCAGCTTCAGCGGCCGCCCGATCCGGCGGCTCAAACCGCGCCTCGATCGGCAGAAAGGTGTTGCTAAACCGCACCGGACCGACCACCGTCGCCTCCAGCCAATCCCTGAGCCGCCGCTCCAACCGACTCGCCGTCCCCACCCGCTCCCCTTCAAATAGCTCGGTCAGCGCCTCGTAGTACTCCTCTCGTCGGGTTCGACCCACAAAAAACGGCGTTAAATCGGTCGCCACCCCCGGACAAAACAGATAATGCAGGTCCAGCATGAACCGGACCGCGATCTCCCCCGCCGCCGGCTCCGGCCCCGCATTCCCCAGGCTCGTCACGATCGTCTCAATCCCACACCGTCCACCCAGCAACCGCGCTGCCCAGCTCGGATCTGCGCCGCTCGCCTCGACCCGCTCCATCACATCCCGATAGCTCGACTCGTCTAGCTCCCCCTCCGGCACATCATAAAGATCCCGCAAAATACGCCGAAAACACCACGACATCGCCGTGTTCCGCATCCGCCGCAAATAGGGCAAACTCCGCCGCACCCGCTCCTCGACCGGTAGCGCCGCATCGTGATCCTCGGCCGGCATCCCCACCGCGCGCAACTCCGTCTGGAGCCAGTGATAACTCATCAGCGCCGCCAGATCCGGCGCCGGCATCTGGCCGCACCGCAGATGCGTGTGCGGGTCCAGCTTCGGCGTCTCCCGGATCAACCGCTCGATTCGCTGCCGCAACGGCGGCTCGGTCGTAAACATCGCCAGACCCGCTCCCACACCCCGCCTCGTTCACTCCCCCACGGTCGCATCTTCGGCGGGCCAGCAACCGAGTGTCAATCCGGCCGCCCTCTCCCCTATAATCCTTTGTGGGACGCCACCGGTCGGCCACCCATGCGGAGTCCCTCCCCACCATGCCCAAAGACATTGACGACGCCCTGCGCGACTGGCCCTACAAACCCGACGCCGGCTCCCTCGTCGCACGCCAGGTCCGCGCCCGCGATGGCCGCTGGGTCATCCAGGTCCGTCAGGAACTCGGCATCCTCCAGATGGAAATCGACGGCCGGCCCGACGGCCTCCGTCCCTACGGCTTCCGCACCTTCCTCGATTACCTCCGCCACCGCGCCGCCGATCGCGGACTCCACGCCGCACGCTCCAAAACGCTCCCGCCCACCTGGACGATGCACGCCGACCTCCAGAGCGAATTCGACCGCGAAATCGTCCAGTTCTACCAGCGACGCATGGCCTGGCTGGCCCTTCACCGCTACGACCGCATGCTCGCCGACGCCGAGCACTCCCTCGCCCTGCTCGACTTCGCACGCCGCCACTGCGACGACCCTGAGTTCGTCGCCGGCCACGAACGCTTCCGCAGCCTTGTGCTCTTCCACCGCGCCCAGGCCCGCGCCGCCCTTGCCCTCGAACGCCACGAACCCGAACTCGCCGTTGACGCCGTCCGCGAAGCCGTCGCCGCCATCGAACATCACCACGACCAGTGGACCCAGCTCCACGACGAAGCCGACGAAACCCCCGCCCTGGCCCTCATCGAGCAGCTCCACGAAATCGAACGCGAAATCCGCCGCAGCTTCAACGTCCGCTCCACTCTCCGCGAACAGCTCGACGAGGCCGTCGCCCGCGAAGACTACGAACGCGCCGCGCGGCTCCGCGACCAGATCCGCGCCCAGTCCCGCCGTCAGCCCTGAACGCCCTCCCTCGGCCTACAGCCCCCGCGCGGCCTCTCCCGACTCCCACTCCACCCGCGCCGCGTCAAAAACCGGCCCCTCGACGCACACCCGCTTCAAATCCACCGTTCCATCCTCCGCGCGAATCGGCGCCACACAGCTAAAGCACGCGCCAAATCCACACGCCATGTGATTCTCCAGCGACAGGTCACAACTCAACCCCAGCCGCCCCGCCACCCCCTGCAACGCCCTCAGCATCGGCTCCGGACCACACCCCACCAGATGGTCCGGCCGCCATCCCGACTCCAGATCGCGCTCCAGCAATTCCGTCACATATCCTCGATACCCGGCCGAACCATCGTTCGTCGCCAGCCGAACTTCCACCCCCGCCGCCTCAAAATCCTCCAGACCCGCTAGATACCCCGCCGTCCTCACCCCGTAATAAAGCCGCACCGCCTCCACCCACGGCTCCCCAGGCTGCGGCCCCAATCCGTACCGCTCCTGCCCCATCCACCACCGCGCTAGCGCCACAAACGGCGTCTGACCGATTCCCCCCGCCACCATCGCCACCCGCCGCACCCCCGCCCGCGGCAGACCAAATCCATTGCCCAGCGGACCCCACAGCGGCAGCCGATCCCCGGACCGCGCCCCCGCCAACCGCGCCGTTCCTCGCCCCATCACCAGATACGCCAGGTCAATCGCCCACGGCTCCCCTCCCTCTCCCCGCACCACCTCATACAACGCAAACGGCCGACCCAGCAGCGGATCCAGACCCAGCGTCGGCCGCACCATCACAAACTGACCCGGTCGGATCCGCGCCGCTAGCCCCGGCGCTTCCAGCCGGATCCGATACGTATCCTGCGCCATCACCCGCTGCTCAACCACCCGAGCTTCGAGCTGCACCGCGCAGGCAACGTCACCACCCCACCCTGACTCCCCAACGCTCACGACTCACCACCCGGACGATTCCGCCTCGCTCGCAGTGGACGCGGCCTTCGCTTCAACCCAGGCCGCAGCCCGGCCGCCGGGCCGACCACTCCTCCGCCCGACAATCCCGCCTCACCCGGCCGCTTCCGACGCGACGGCGGCGGAATCTCGCCCGCGGCCGGCACCCGCCCGATCCCCAAGATGATCCGACCCCCTGGCTCGCCCCCAACCACCGCGCCGCCGCCGAGCTTGCGGCCCCGCCGCGGCCCGACGGCTTTCGGCCCCCGACCGCCCAGCCGCCGACCACCCCCACCGGGCTGCCCCTCACCAGCCCCTGGACCCGAACCCAGGCCCGCCGTGACCTCGATCTCCTCCACACCCTCAGCCAACGGTCGCGCCGGGCGCCGCGGACGCCGCATCCGCTCCGCCCCTCCTCCCGCACCGAGGCCGCGAACCGCCGCCGGCCCCGGTCGATTCAACGCCGCCTCCGCCCGCCGCCCTCGCTTGGCCCCCGAAGCGGTCTCTCCCGCCGACTCATGCCGCGCCGGCCCACGCCGCGGAGGCTGCCGACGCTGCGGGCCATCTCCCGCCCCAAACCACGCCGTCGGAACCGGCTTCCCCTCGGCCAATCGCTTCAGATCCCGAACCTCCGCCGCGCTCAGCTCCCGCCATTCTCCTTCCTTCAGCCCCTTGATCGTGATCGGGCCAATCGCCACCCGCGACAGGCTCATCACCTTGTGGCCCAGCTTGGCCCACATCCGCCTCACTTCGCGGTTCTTCCCCTCAGCCAATACCATCTCCACAATCGTCGCGTCCCCGCGGTGTCCCACCACCCGCACCCGCTTGGCCCGCGCCTTTCCCTCCGCCAACCAGACGCCCTGCGTCAGCTTGTCCAACACCTCCGGCCCCGGCTTGCCCGCCACCGTCGCCCGATACACCTTCTCCACCCCATACCGCGGATGCGCCAGCCGATTGGCCAACTCCCCATCATTGGTCAGGATCATCAGCCCCGTGCTGTCTTCATCCAGGCGACCCACCGTGTACACCCGCTCCGAAACCCCCGCCACCAGATCCACGACCCGCGGCCGCCCGGACGGATCCTCGTTCGTCGACACATAGCCCTTCGGCTTCGACACTGCCAGATACAACGTCCGCTCGCGCCGGATCGCCTCGCCGTCCACACGAATATCGGCCTCGGGACTCGCCTTCGTCCCCAGCTCCCGAATCACCTGCCCATCGACCGTCACCCGCCCCTGCAAGATCAGCTCCTCGCAAGCGCGCCGCGAACCCAGACCTGCCGCGGCCAGAATCTTCTGAAGCCGCTCCAGCTTCGGTCCCCCTACACCGCTGCCAACGGCCTCGCCTCCATCGACCCTCGGCTTCCCAGCCCGCCCGCCTCGCCTCCGACCCTGCGAACCGAAAGCCGCTGCTTTGACCCCCGAACCCGTCGTCGGCCTCTCCCGGCCCTCCTCCGGCCGCTTCCCACCACCACCCTTCGACACCCCAGACACCGGCCCCATCAGCGGCCTCGCTCCTCCCGACCGCCGCCCCGACACGATCCCGCCAGCCTTCTTCTTCAATCCCGACGGTCGACGCGGCCGCATCCGATCACTCGTCCTTTCGACAGCGGCTCTCGACCTCGCCATTCCGCGCCACCGCCTCGCGCGAAACGTCGGCCAGCCAGACGTCACCACCCGGCCGACCCCGTCCCCACCTCAGACCCGCGGCACCTCACAGAATCTTGATCCTAAAGCCGAACCAACTCGACCGGCAACGGGTTCTCGTCCCAGCTCTCTTCGGCTCCAAACCCCCACCCTCACTCCCCTCCCGCTCGGCCCCCCACGCTCCACCCTCCCCAGACTCACACTCGGCGCTTCCCCCCAGATCAACAAAACCGCCACGCGTGGACGTTCCGCCCACAGCCTGCCCGCGCGCCGGTTCAGGCCGCCGTTTCACGTCCCCGGCTCATCGGCCGGCTCGGCTGCATCCTCCCGTTCCGCCGGTTCTTCCGCATCACCCGCCGAGACCGCCGGCTGTTCATGCGCCAGACAGTGCAGCGTCCCCAATCCCAGCACCAGATCCACGCTGTGGATGCCGACCACCTCCCGATCCGGAAACAGCTCGGCAAGCACATTCAGCGCCACCCGGTCGTTCGGGTCATTGAACGTCGGGACCAGGACGACTCGGTTCGCAATATAAAAATTGGCGTAGCTGGCCGGCAGCCTCACGCCCTCAAACACCACCGGCGCCGGCATCGGCAGCTCAACCACCTCCAAGGGACGGCCATCCAGATCGGTCGCCGACCGCAGCCGCTCCCGATTCTCCCGCAGCGGCTCGTTATTCGGATCGCCCGGATCCGGCTCCACCGCCACCACCACCGTCCGCGGATTGACAAACCGAGCCACATCATCGACATGACCGTGCGTATCGTCCCCCACAATGCCGCGGCCCAGCCAGATCGTCTTGGTGATCCCCAGATACTCCGCAAAAATCCGCTCATAGCCGGCCCGATCCAAACCCGGGTTCCGCACCTGTTTTTCAGTGTCGAGCAAGCATTCCTCGGTCGTCAGCAGTACGCCCTGACCGTTGCCGTCGATGGCCCCGCCTTCGAGCACCACCCGCCGATGCACGCCCCCCACCTCATAACTCGGCTTGAACCGTCGAAGCCCCAACCGCTTCGCCACCCGCCGCGCCACCCGCTGATCCTGCTTGTGATTGGCATACTTGGCCCAGCCATCAAACCGCCAGACCACCGCCGACAACTCATGCGGATCACCCAGCGGCGCCTCCCCTTGCTCCAACTGCCGCAGCACAAAACTGGGCAGCGTATCCCTCAGCCACGACCGATCCGTTCGCATCTCCACAAACCGGATCCGACCCCGATCCACCCCCGCCCGCCTCAGGATCTTCTCCGCCCGCCGCCGCCCCTCACGGTCTGGCACCACCAGGCGCACCCGCTCCGACCGGACCAGATGCCGCACAATCTCTGCATAAACCCACGGAATCGGGCCAAACTTGCCCGGCCAATCCCCCCGCTCCTGCGGCCACGCCAGCCACGTCGCCTCATGCGGCTCCCACTCGGCCGGCAGCCGATACCCCAACGCAACCGGTCGTGGCGCCTCGGTCCTCATCGGCTGGTCCCGTCCCATCCCGCGTACGACTCCGTCCTCAACCCCGCCGGCACCTCGCCGACTCACACCCACACCCGCTCAACCCAGACCAACCCCTTTGTTTTGATCGCCGCGACCCGCTCCTGACAAGCCCGGGCTTCCCACCCGCCCATTCCGCGCCTGCCCTCGCCGCGCACCGTCACGACCCCGCTCGATCCAAATAACGCTCGGTAATCGGCCCATACGCGTCGATCCGCCGGTCACGCAAAAACGGCCAGTGCCGCCGGGTCGTTTCGCTCACCGCCGGATCACATTCCACCACCAGGACCTCCTCTCGGTCGTGGCTGGCCCGGGCCACCACCCGCCCAAACGGATCGGCCACAAACGACCCGCCCCAAAACTCAATTCCCCCGCCCACCGGCCCCTCGTGGCCGACCCGGTTGACCGCCCCCACATACACCCCATTGGCAATCGCATGCGCCCGCTGCATCGTCTGCCATGCCTCGTACTGCGCCGACCCATGCTCGGCCTGCTCCGCCGGATGCCAGCCGATCGCCGTCGGATAGACCAGCACGTCCGCCCCCTGCAACGCCGTCAGCCGCGCCGCCTCCGGATACCACTGATCCCAGCAGACCAACGTCCCGACCGTCGCGTGCCGTGTCGCAATCGCCCGAAATCCCAAATCCCCCGGCGTAAAGTAAAACTTCTCGTAATACAGCGGATCGTCCGGAATGTGCATCTTGCGATAGACGCCCGCCAGCCGACCATCGGCATCCAAAACCACCGCCGTGTTGTGGTACAGCCCCGCCGCCCGCCGCTCAAACACCGAGCCGACAATCGTCACCCCCAGCTCCCGCGCCACTCCGCCCAGAGCCTCGGTCGTCGGCCCCGGCACCGGCTCAGCCCGATCAAACTGCGCATGATCCTCGCTCTGGCAAAAATACGGCCCCAAAAACAGCTCCGGAAGACAGATCACCGTCGCCCCCCGCCCCGCCGCCTCCCGCACCCCGTCAATCCCCCGCGCCAGGTTCTCCGCCGCCTCCTCCGTACAACGCATCTGGACCAGTCCCAAACCAAACCGGCGCGGCTTCATCGGAGTTGGCTCACCCCTGCCTCGGATCGCAACCGATCTCCCCAGACCTTCTGGAGTATCGCGGAAACAACCCGCCTCCAGCAACGCTGACTCGAACCGCCCCCCCCCACATCACCCATCCCGCCCCCACCCAGGCCCTACCGCCGCCCGGCCCCATCCGGTTGATCGCCGACCGCCCGGGCGGTACTGTCAGCCCCGAGGCGGCCCGGCCGGCGGGACGCCCACGCAACCCCCAATCCCCCCATCCGCCCCGCACCATGAGCCACGAAGCCCGCCTCGCCCAGCTCCAGCTCGAACTTCCCCCCGCCCCCAAACCCGTCGCCACCTATGTGCCCGCCGTCCGCGTCGGCAACCTGCTCTACGTCTCCGGCCACGGTCCCCTTCGCCCCGATGGCTCCCTGATCGTCGGCCGCCTCGGCGCCGATCTGGACCTCGCCGCCGGCGCCGCCGCCGCACGCCAGGTCGGCCTGGCCATGCTCGCCACCCTCCGCGCCCAACTCGGTACGCTCGATCGAGTCGTCCGACTCATCAAAGTCCTCGGCCTGGTCCGCTCCACCGACGAATTCGCCGACCAGTCCAAAGTCATCAACGGCTTCTCCGACCTCATGGTCGACGTCTTCGGCGACGCCGGCAAGGCCGCCCGAAGCGCCGTCGGCACCAACTCACTGCCCGGCGGCATCGCCGTCGAAATCGAGGCCATCTTCGAAATCAAGGACTAAAAGCCCCCATGCCTCCCGGCGGTCGCATGGCCCAGCGCACGGCCCTGGTCATCGGCGGTTCGACCGGCATCGGTCTGGCCTCCGCCCGCCGCTTCCTCCAAGAAGGCGCCCGCGTCGTCATCGCCGGCCGCGACCCCACCAAGGGGCAAGACGCCCTGGACGCCCTCGCGCCCCTCGGATCCGTCCAATTCCTCGCCGCCGACGCCAGCAACCCCGCCGACGTCGACCGCCTGTTCTCAGCCGCCCTCGAACTGCTCGGCGGCCGCCTCGACGTCCTGTTCCACGTGGCCGGCATCAGCGGACGCCGCTTCGGCGACGGCCCCCTCCACGAGGCCACCGACGCCGGCTGGGACGCCGTCCTCGCCGCCAACGCCCGCTCCGTCTTCCTCACCAACCGCGCCGCTGTCCGCGCCATGCTCGCCCAGGACCTCGACGACCGCGGCCTCCGCGGCTCCGTCCTCAACATGGGCTCGGTCCTGGCCCACTCCCCGTCGCCCCGCCACTTCGGCACCATCGCCTACGCCGCCAGCAAAGGCGCCATCCGCGCCCTGACCCGCGCCGCCGCGGCTGCCTATGCTCCCCACCGCATCCGCTTCAACCTGATCGCCCCCGCCCTGATCGACACCCCCATGGCCACCCGCGCCACCTCCCACCCCGCCATCCGATCCTTCCTCACTTCCAAGCAGCCCCTGGCCTCCGGACCCGGCTCCCCCGACGACTGCGCCGAAGCCGCCCTGGCCCTCTGCGAGCCGGCCGCCCGCTTCATCACCGGCGCCGAACTGGTCGTCGACGGCGGCTGGTGCGTCTCCGAGGGCCAGCTCCCACCCGAACCATCCCCCGAGGACCTCCCGTGAGCCCCGCCGATCCCCTCCGCCAATACCTCGACGCCGCCCGCCACGCCCTCGACCAAATCGCAACCACCCAGCTCGACGCCATCCGCGCCGCCGCCAACCGCTTCGCCCGCACCATCGCCCAAAACCGCCTCGTCCACGTCTTCGGGACCGGACACTCCCGCATGGCCGTCGAGGAAGTCTTCCCCCGCTACGGCTCCTTCCCCGGCTTCCACCCCATCGTCGAACTCTCCATGACCTTCCACAACCCCGTCGTCGGCGCCAACGGCCAACGCCAGGCCATGTTCCTCGAAAACGTCCAGGGCTTCGGCCCCGTCCTCTGGCGCAACTTCGCCACCTCCCCCGACGACTGCCTGCTCGCCATCTCCACCTCCGGCTGCAGCGCCGTCACCGTCGACGTCGCCCTCGAGGCCAAACGCCTCGGCCTCTTCGTCGTCGCCCTCACCTCCTGCGCCCACGCCGACTCCTCCGCGCCCCGCCACGCTTCCGGCCAGAAACTCCACCAGATCGCCGACCTGGTCCTCGACCACCACGCCCCCCCCGGCGACTCGGCCGTCTGGATCGACCAGCTCGAAACCCCCGTCGCCCCCCTCTCCACCCTCACCAGTTGCACCATCGTCAACCTCATCAAGGCCGAGGTCGCCCGCCTCCTGACCCAGGCCGGCCACCCCCCCTACGTCCTCACCGCCGCTTGCCACCTCGGCCCCGAACGCGCTGCCGCCCTCTTCGAGCAGACCTACGACGACTACCGCCGCCGCATCGGCGTCCTCTACCGGTGACCCGCTCCTTCCCCCCACCCGCAAGGCTGTTCGTCATCCGGCATCGCCTGTCCGCTTCGACGCCCAGTTGACTGGCTCCAGACCCCACCCGCCAGATCGTTCACCCCACCACGCCAACTTCCTCACGCACCCAAGCCCGCCCCCTCGATCCTGACGGCTCCCCGCCTCATTTCTCCATCTTTGGCACGGAGCATGCTTCTGAACTCCCAAGCCCTCGTGACGCAGGCCGTCAGGCCTCCCAGCGCTGGCGGTCTCGTCCCAACCTGTGATCCTGATCACACCCCAATCGTGAAGGGTTGATCGCCATGACTCGCGCACGGCTTCTCTGCGCCGCCCTGACGCTCGCCGGCCTGGGCCTGTTCAACTCCACGAAGGCCCACGCCCAAGGCTTCGCCATCGGCTACAGCAACTGGGGCTACGGCTCCGGCTTCAGCATCAACATCGCGCGCGGCTGGGGCTACCCTGGCTGGGGCTACGGCGTCCCTGTCTACCGCCCGCCGGTCGTCGTTGCCCCGTCGCCGGTCGTCATCACCCCAGCGCCGGTCGTCGTCACTCCGGCCGTCCCCGTCTGGAGCTCCTGGGGCTGGGGTTACGGCGGCTGGTACGGTCCCCGCCCGCACCCCCGCTACCGACGCTGGTGAACCCCACCCACGTCCACCGAACCGACCGGACCCCCGGAACGGACTCCGGGGTTCCCACTCCTCAATCAACGGCTCCGATCCTCCTGGACCGGCGGCTCTAACACCGACCGATGCAGCCGGACGTCCGGATGCATCGTGTACAGCCACGGCTGCATCGGCCCCTCCTCTCCATCCGGATCCACGACGATCCCGCTCGACCGGTTCCCCGCCACGATCGGATTTCCCTCATACTTCTCCCAGTGAATCAGGTCCCGCGACCGCGCCACGCACGTCGTCCACTCCCCCCACGGCCCGCGCCGTTCGTTGGCATGATAAAACCCGTAATAGAAACCTCCTCGCTTTACGACCTGATTGAGCGCCACGGCCGCCTGGTCATACGCCGCCGGCCCCATCCGGATCACCGGCTCATCGCTCACGTTGACCCAGACCTGCCGATCCGGATCCTCCGACCGCGCCGCCCAGACACCCCGATCCCCTCGCTCGTAAAACAGCCACCACCGCCCATCCTCAACCCAGATCGTCGGCGTCCCAAACGGCCCCGGCTCAATCGGCGTCCCATCGGTCCGACGCACATCGAGCGTCCCTCGCTCCACCCAGCGCCGCCCATCTTCGGACGTCAATTGATGCGCCCGATCCCCCTCTCCCTCCGCAAACATCCGCCAGAGTTCCCCGTCGCGGACCACACACATGTCCTCGACCCAGGAATCCGCATGGATCGGATTGTCCGGGTCGCGGACCCACGTCAGGCCATCACGCGACGTCGCATGCCCCAGCATCCGCCGCGGCGAACGATCCGGGTTATAACCCGTGTACCAGAGGTGCCAGACGTCGCCCTCTCGGACGATCCAGCCACGCTCGCGGATCTGGCGATCCCAGGCATCCCCGCCAGCCCCGGCGAGCAACGACCCTAACCCGGCATCCTCCCACCGCGTCGCCCACGTCGGGAATTCCTGACCTAGCCCCTCCCGGAGGCCCACGACCAGCAGCCAGACCCACACCCAACGCCCACCTCCTGAACCCATCGCTCCCTCCTGGCTGCCTCTCCCGACCCCTGGCCACCCCCGCCCGCCAACCCCAACGCTGCCCGATCGCCTTGCTTCCCGCCGCCCAAGTCGGTACTGTTCTATGTCACCCTCATGGGGCGGTAGCTCAATTGGGAGAGCGCAGCGTTCGCAATGCTGAGGTTGAGGGTTCGATCCCCTTCCGCTCCACTTTTCCCCGCAAGAACTTAGGGCGAGACGCGAAGTACTCTGGGACGTCTGACAGAGAAATCTGACAGAGTTCTCGGGGTGCGACCATGCCCGGACGACGCCGCAGGGAGCCGGCCCCCTTCTGGTGGGCGGCCCGCAATTCCTACTATCTCCAGGTCGGCGGGAAGCAGATCAAGCTCTCGCCCGACCTCGACGAGGCGAGGCGCCTCGCGCACGGGATCCTGGCCGAACGGTCCACGGAGGAGCTCCCGGCCGTGATCAGCCCGGCCGGGCCGCTCGTCGTCGAGGTCTGCGACCAGTTCCTCGAGTGGTGCCGGGCCCACAAGGCGCCCCTCACGTACGAGGCCTACCGCAGGAGGCTCCAGCACCTGGTAGATGACCTCAAGGGGCATGGCGAGTCGCTCCTTTCGGTCGTTGAATTTCGCCCGCGCCACGTCTCGCGCGTCATGACCGCGCACCCCGGATGGTCGGCCAACACCAAGGCCGACTTCGCTGGGGCGTGCGGCCGCGCGATGAACTGGGCCCTCAAGCAGGGGATCGTCGAGCGGAACCCGATCGCCCACGTCGAGAAGCCGGGCCGTAAGACGCGGGACCTGATCGTCTCGCCGAAGGACCTGGAGCTCATCCTCTCGGCCGTGCTCGAGCCGACGCTCCGCGACCTGGTCGAGCTCGCCTGGGAGACCGGCGCCCGCGTCCAGGAGCTCCGGAAGATCGAGGCCCGCTTCGTCGACCTCGAACGCTCGCGGATCGTCCTCCCGCCCAAGGAATCCAAGGGCGGGCGGCACCATCGGGTGATCTACCTCGGCACGCCGCGCGCCCGGGGGATCGTCGCCCGCCTCGCGCGTGAGCGGCCCGAGGGCGCACTCCTCAGGAACGCCGACGGGGAGGCGTGGACCAAGGACGCCATCAACTGCGCCTTCCGCCGGCTCAGGTTCCGGATCGCGGAGCTCCTGATGGAGCGGGAGGGGACGGCCCGGCCGCCCCACCCGGCCGGCGGGCTCCTCCCCGGGGCCCGGGCGGCCAGGCGTCTCGCGCTCGAGCGCTGGAAGGAGGAGCGGGGGCGCGTCGCGCGCGAGCGCGTGCCGAGGTTCCACCTGGGCGCGCTCCGCAAGGGCTTCGCCACCGAGGCCTTGAAGGCCGGGCTCGACACGGTCACCGTCGCCCACCTGCTCGGCCACAGGGACGGAACGATGGTCTCCCGGCACTACGGCCACGTGCAGCAGGACCCCGAGCACATGGCGCGGGCGGCCGCCCGGGCTAGAGGCGGAGGTGGCGCAGGCTGACCCGGCGACGGGGCGCCGGGGTCGCCTTGCCATCGGACGAGCTCGCGTCGACCGTGACCGCTCGGATGTACTCCTCGAGCGCGTCCTCGGGGATGCGGATGACGCCGCGCCCCAGGCCGATGCGGCAATGGCGGAGGAGGCCCGCGGCCAGGAGCCGGCGCACGAGCCCCGGCCTGGCATTGAGCCTCTCAGCCGCCTGCGCCACGGTCAGCATGCGCGCCCCTCGAGATCGCTCGCCCTCCTTGACGCGTGCTCAACGTCTCATCATCCGCCCCGGCGACCACCCCGACGGGTCGTCTAGCGCCCGCTCCGTGCGAGGATCGCCCCCGGCCACGCCTCGGCGTCGAGCCGGACCGAACCCGAGAGCGACGCCGACGCCCAGGGCCCCTCGAGCCGCCGGCCGTCGAAGGCGAGCTCGTAGGTCATCTGCTCCGGCGAGATGGCGCCCTCCCACCACTCGACCCGGAGGGTGAGCCGACGCCCGTCCCCGGAGATCCGTCCCTCGAGGCCCCTTCGGCCGAAGGGGCCGTAGTGCATGACGCCGCTGACCCGGTCGCCCAGGCGCTCGACGACCTCGAGCCGCACGGGCGTCGAGAAGCCGTGCGACGGGGTGGAGAGCGTCCCCCGGAAGACCCACCCGGCCTGGAGCGCCGCGGCGCCGGGGCGCGGCGTGGGCGGGCCCTTAAACGCCGCGTTCACGGCCTCGGCCCGCACTCGCACCACGCGGGTCGGGGCGGGCGAGGGGACGAGGGTGGACGTCTCCCCGGCCGGCGGAGGGTCCTCGGCCGGGGGCGGCGGGGTTGTGGGGCCCTCGGGCTTCCCGAGCAGCTCCTCCTCGTAGCGCCGGACGACCGCGATGAACTGCCCGAGCGTGCGGCTGAACGCACGGCCGTCCGCCGCGACCTCGGGCGCTCGGCCCCCGCCCGAGAAGATCGCGAGCGCCGCCTCGGTGTCCCTCAGGCACCGCTCGCTCTCGGCCAGGTACCTCCTCACCTCCTCGAGCTCCCTGATGAATCGGTCGGTGAGCTCGATCCGCCGCGGCGTGTCGCCGGCGAGCCGGTCGAACTCCCTGGCGATGGCGAGGTTGATGGCCCTGTGGTCGGGGTCGGCGTAGCCCCGCGCGCGCTCGCGGTAGGAGGCCGCCGACGAGGCGTAGCCCACCTGGACGATCGGGAGCTGCACGCGGAGGTCGGTCGCCGCCCGGTGGATGGCGTCGCAGTCGCCGCGCGCCGACTCGATGAGCGGGCGCATGCGCTCGGAGACCCGCTTCAGGTCGCCCTCGATCCGCTCCCGGCCCCGGTAGCCCTCGTCGAGCCTCGTGAGCCGCTCGTGGATCCGGGCGATCGCGGCCGAGATGGCGTCCCCCGTCGAGGCCGACTCGGCCACCGCCGGGTCGTCCTTCGCGTCCCGCGGCGCGGGCGTCTTGAAGGTCTCGCCCGCGAGCGCCGCCCGGGCCTCCTTCTCCGGTTGGCAGCCCGTGAGCGTCAGGGCACCGGCGAGCGCGGCCAGCCCCGCGGCGACGCTGGGACCGGCGTTCAAAGCGCGAAGTCGCATCGAACCTACCTCCCGGATCACTTGACACCTCCCATCTCGTCCCAGGTCATCTCGATCGCGGCGATGAGTTCCGGGGTCGCCTCGAGCTTCAAGCGGCCCACGTCCTCGAGCCTCCACGGCATGAGCCGCTGGGCGGAGTCGGGCCGGAGCGGCATCGCGTCGACGGGCGGATCGGGCAGGTCGCGGAAGTGGGAGACGAACGGCGACTCGAAGTAGAAGGCGCCCGTCTCGGGATTGAACGCGTAGCCGTGGATTCGATCCGACACCGGGTCGGCGTAGGGCAGGTTCGTGAGCTCGCTCGGCAGCACCGCGTCGCGCACGGTGAGCTGGAAGCTCTCGGCGTACGTCGAGCTGTGCGAGGTGGTCACCGAGTGCGACGAGCCGTGGCCCCGCGTGGAGCTGAAGCCGGGGCCCCACGAGGAGGTGTCGCTCGTGCCGCGCGTCTCGCTCGTGGCCGAGGTGAACGAGAGCGAGTAGCTTTTGAGCAGCCCCTCCACCTTGCCCACCGCCTTGCTGAAGGCCTCGGCCGTGTCGGGCCCCGCGGTGAGCGCCACCCAGGTCGAGACCAGGTCCACGAGCTCGTCGACCCGCGCCTTGCCCCACTTGTTGACGAGCCCCGGCGTGCCCTGGGCCGCGAAGATCGCCCCGAAGCCCGCCCCGCGCCCGCGGGCCGCGAGGTCCTCGAGCCCGGCCAGGTCGGCGAGGTAGCGGCCCTCGTCGAGCCAGAGCACGGTGTGGTCGAAGGGGTCGTCGCGCGCCGTGCCGACCAGCACGAGGATGTGCGTCAGGGCGTTGGCGATGCCGGCCAGGGACGGGATCAGGACGGGCGTGTAGGCGAAGTGGAGCACCTGGCGGGCGTCCAGGAAGTCCCGGAGCGAGAAGGTGGCCTCGGCCCTCTGCCAGAGCGCGGCGGCGATGGCCATCGAGTTGGTGATGGAGCTCGCCGTCGAGATGATGTCGCGGCCGAGCCGGCCCACGAGCTCGTGCCTCGCGAGCCCGCGGGTGGTGATGCCCTGCTCGAGGAGCGGCTTCAGGAACTGGGGGTACTTGATCGGGATGATCAGGTCGTGGAACTCCCACGCCGAGCCCTTCTCGAGGAAGACGTCCACGACGCCCTCGGTCACCTCGCGGGCCTTGGTGTTCCAGAACGGGTCGCCGGCCTTCCTGGCCAGGGAGTCCGGGAAGAGCCCGGCCTGGAGCGCCCGGTTGAGCCCGGCGCTCGTGATGTCGTCGCGGATGGCCCAGCGCCTGCCGCCCGCGTCCATCGGCGTCGCCCGGACGATCGGGACGTCCGAGGGGACGACCTGGTAGAGAAGCCGGAAGTAGGCGTCGGTGGGGTCGACGACCAGCCAGCGCATCTTCCCTTCGCCCGGGTAGAGCCCCGCCCTCGACTGCTCGGGGAGGACGTGGAAGAGCCCGGCCACCGACTGCATCATCATCCGCATCATCGCGGTCTTGCCGGAGTCCGGCTTGCCGGTGATGAGCGTCAACTTGTTCAAGAATCGGCGCGCGGGCCACAGCACGCCGGCGAGGAGGTAGAGCGGGCCGGGGTCGGCCGCGAGGTACCTCGCCGCGAGCTCCTGGGTCGTGCACACGGCGCCCCGGTGGCGGGTGAAGAGGTGGTGGTCGACGTGCGGGGGGCGCGTCGGCACCAAAGGTTTCGCGGCGGGGGCCGGGCACTTCGACTCGCGGGTCGCGCGCCGGAGCGCCCGGCGTGCGACCAGGAGGGCCGCGGCCAGGGTCAGGATCTCGAGCATCGTCAACTCCTCTCTGGTTGGTGGGTCTTTAGAGCTCGCGCGTGTGCCACCGCTGGTGGGACTGCTGCTGGAGGTGCTGGAGCCGGTCGCATTCGGAGAGGACGACGGAGGCCCCGTCGCGCTTTGCGACCTTCGCGAGCAGGCGCAAGTCCCGGGGCGAGGCGAGCCCGCCCCGGGAGACGACCACGACCGAGTTCTTCGGGAGGCGCTCGTGCGAGCGGAGCGACTCGAAGACCCCCTCGGCGTGGGCGGCGCGATCGTGGGGATTGCCGCGTGCCCTGGCGATCCCCGCCCAGAGGGCCTTCCCGTGCGCCAGGAGGTACGGCGTCGGTCGCAGCCGGTCGACCAGCTCGGGGAGCCGCCCGGCATCCACCCGGATCGCCCGCGGCGGCGGGTTCACCGCCTCGGCCAGGCGCTCGACGACAGCCGTCGCCTTCCTGGCCGTCTGGACCAGCACCGCGGCCCCGAGCCCCCGGGCCGCCGCCTTCACCTCCTCCCAGGCCTCCTTCGTGTCGGCCCGGTAGGTGCGGGCGTTCTCCCTCGAGACCTTCGCCGACCCGCCCGCGACGTACCGGACGCTCCCGTCGGGCATCGTGCGCCCCTTGACGCCCGCGATCGAGCGGTCCCGCAGGACGGAGCGGCCCATGGCGTCGAGCGAGTCGAGCGTCGTGGGCCTGCCGATCCCGAGCGTGTAGAGCCGCTCGTAGAACTGCTCCGTCGTGAAGGCCCCGTGCCTCCTCGCGCAGGACTTCACGGCCTCCTTCGCCACGTGGAAGGCCGCGGCCATCTCGGTCGCGGGGTCACGCGGGGCGGCCTTGCCCCTGGTGAGCGAGTCGAGCGTCACGCCGTACCGTGCGGCAACCTCCTTGCAGTCACGGTGGCACTCCTCGGGGGTCTTGTGGACGCGCGCCCCGAGCTCGCGTCGCGCCTCGCGGGCGTAGAAGTCGAGTGCCCGGGCCCCGCTGAACCCCTTCGCCTCGCGGGCCGCCTCGATGGCGCGTCTCGAGGGCGAGAGCTCCTCGATGAGCTCGCGCGGGACGCCGGCGAGCTCGACCTTCTTGCCGACCCGCACCGTCTCGATGCCGCGCGCCCGGAGCTCGTCGTCGAGGCCCTTCTGGACCCGGGCCCTCAAGACACCCTGGGCCTGAAACAGCTCGCGCGCGTTGGCGATCGAGCCGACCTTCCGGTCGGGGGTGGCCGACAGGTTGAAGACCGCGTAGTGGACGTGCGCCTGCGGCTGGCCGCGGAAGCCCTCCCTGTGGGGGAACGCCGCGGCGAGCCCGAAGCTTGCGAGCTTCTGCTTGCCCTGCGGACCAGAATTGATCCTCTGGCTCGAGAGGAGCTTCTCGACCTCCGGGGTCGCGATCCGCGTGAAGGTCTCGGTCCAGGCCTTCTGCGCCTTCGGCGGCGTGAGCCCGTAGGCCAGGAGCGACACCGACTTGCTGAACGAGAAGGTCAGGTCGAAGCAGCCGACCCGGTTGGCCTGCACATGCTTCAGGTACGCCCGCCCGTTCGAGAGCGCCTGGACCGCCTGCGGGTTGGGCTCCGCGCCGAGGCCCAGGATGGCCGGCGCCGGGCCCACCCAGAACGGCAGCACGCCCGCGTCTCTGGCCTCGGTCCACACGCGCTCGAAGTCGAAGAAGTAGCGACCGCTGCCCTTACTCACCGCGGCCATCGGCCACCTCCTTTCGGCCGTGCGTGACGTGGTCGTCGAAGAGATCGAGCGCCTCCTCGAAGGTGATCTCCTGGGAGAGGCAGGCGACGACAAACGAACTCGCGCGCCGCAGCATGTCGCCGGGGGAGCGCGCCTCGACGGACTCGACGAGGGCTCGCCGCGCGAAGCTCGCGAGCTCCTCGCCGGCGGGCTTGGCCCGGGTGAGCGACTCGAACTCCTCGTCGCTCAGGCGGAGCATGACCGAATGACGTCGTTTCATCGAAGAGCTCCCGGAAGAGTGGGGGACCGACGGGCCGGCTCGGGGCCGGCGGGGGCGGCTTGGGGGCCGCGTAGGCCTCCCAGGCGAACTTCAACGCGTACGCGAGGACGACGACCAGGACGAAGAAGACAGAGACCGGGTCGAGGCGCCTGAGCCACCGCGGCGTCCTGCGACGTCGCCGGGGACGCTCCTTTCGCCCGAGGGCCTCGAGCCACATCTCGATCGCCCGGCACCAATCGTGCGCCGAGGGACGCAGGGTCGAGACGAATGCCGCGTGGAACAGCTGGTCGACCTCGGACGGCGGGTCGACCGGGTCGTAGGTCGGGGGATCGAACTCGGGGTGCTGGACGAAGCGGGGACAGATGCCCCGGCGGACGGCGTCGTCGGGCTCGAGGCTGACCGCGGCGGGGCACGGCCTGACGTCGTGGGGGGCGCGGCCGAAGAGGAGCTCGAAGAGGAGCACCGCCAGGGCGTACCGGTCGCTGGCCTCGCTCGGGATGACCCCGGGGTTCTCGAGCACCTCCTTGGGCACGTAGCCCGGGGTCGTGAGGGTCGAGACCGCGTCGCGGACGTCCCCGCCGGCGTCGCGGTACCCGAACAGGCTCACCGCGGCGGCGTCGACGAAGGTGGCGTTCTCGCCGTCGATGACGACGTTGCCGGACTTCAGCACGTCGCCGAGGACGAGCCTCGGCCCCCGGTGCGCGTGGGCCGACGCCACGGCGCCGGCGATCCGAAACGCGAGGAGCACCTTCGTCTCGAGCGGGATCGAGCGGGTGGCCCGGGCGTCGAGCAGGGACTCGAGCGTCTCGCCGGGGGCGAAGGGCATCAGGAAGCCCACGTCCTCGCCGGTCGAAGGGTCGCTCACGACCTCGGTCGGCCAGGTGAAGCCCGGGAGCTTCCTCGAGAGCGCGATGAGCGAGGCCAGGCGCGCCGCGTCTCCGGCGCCGGGCGCGTGGTCCAGCACCTTCACGCACTCGCTTTCGCCGAGGCGGAACACCTTCCCCTCGCTCCCCCGGCCCAGGAGGGCCGCGGGGTCGAGGGGGATGCGACGCCCGGTCTTCTTGCCGACGACCCGGTTCATCGCCCGCGGCTCCTCCGGGTCAGCGGATGCGGATCGCGGGGTTCGAGCCGCCGAGCGCGGGCCGGCTCGCCGAGAGCAGGCTGTCGAAGGTGATGTCGAGCACCGCCTTCGGGTCGGAGTCCAGGTACTTGACGCCGCGGCCCGAGACGTCCAGGCGGCGCGCGAGGTCCTGGTTCATCGCCTCGTGGGCCGGGCCCACGAGCGTCACCTTCGCCTTGTACTTCGCCACGAGCGAGAGGAACTCCTCGACGCCCGCTTCGGTCTCCTCCTTCGACTCCCCGGTCGGCTGGAGGTCCGAGACGATCAGGAGCTCGAAGTTGCGTGTGGTCACCTCCTGCGGAAATACCTTGGTTTGGAGGAACTCCTCGCACTTCGCAGCCACGACCTTGAACCCCCGGCCCAGGGGCGTCTGGCCGTCCGCCGTGAACTCCGGGTCGGCCGCGGCCTTCAGCGGCACGAACTCGGTGGCCATCACGCCGCCCGACACGACGACGTAGAGGATGTAGACGAGGTCACCGACCTTCGCCCCGCCGACCTCCATCAGGTGCGCGGCGACGGCCGGGATGAACTCTCCCTGGCGCTGCCGCCACCGCGCCATCGAGCCCGACTCGTCGCGGACGACGACGAAGACGACGATACGGCCCGGGAGGCGATCGGCGGAGCGAGCGAGGCCGCGCACACCGACGGCCGCCTCCTCGGCCTTGCGGGTGATCCTTCGCGAAACTGGCATGTCCTGCTCCTTGGTGGTCACGAGTGTGATCTCTGGGAGTGCAGGGAGTTGCGAGCGCGCCTCCCAGGTGCCTGGAATCCGCCGTCGGCCACTTCCGGTAAGTGGCAATCCTTGGCTTCGTTGCACGAGACGCTGGATTCGTAGCCGCTGTGGCCGGTGATCATCGGGCCGTCCTGATCGGTCATGCGGGCGTCTCAGGTGATCGCATTGGGGCCGTACGGTCCGGGGAGGGTGCCGGCGCGAATGGCACGGGCGCGCACCTTCCCCGCTCGGCCGATCGCGAGGCGACGCGTCCGGCACGGTCGATTTCCTCGGGGGCCGACCCGTGGGGACGGGACGGCGGGGTTGGATTAGGTGGGGACCCTTCCCGGGGATTACCCGGCTGGGCTGCTCACTCCTCCTGGACGCGGTGATCAGCCACGCGCACCGGCATGCGCAGGGCGTAGATCCAGCTCTGACCCAGGAGCCGAGCGAGCCGACGCGTGAATGAGACGAACCGGTCGAACGTCTCCTCCGTGTCGGGTGCGACGATCTGGAGGGGATGGACCGGGCACAGCGACCAAGCCTCGGCGCTGTACCAGCCCCCGGTCGAAGGCGGGATCAGCCTGTAGCCGGTCGAGCCGGTCACCTCCACCAGTTCCTCGATCGCCCTTCGGATCCCGGCGACCTCCCAGGCGGCGTTGGGCAGGAAGATCGTGAACATCGCGTGCGCGCCGTCGTGCATCGAACAGCGACATACCGACGGCTCCTCCGTCCGCTTCCGCGGTTCCTCTCGCATGAAGCAATCTCCTCGATAACTCCGGCACATGCCGGATGCGGCCAGATTGCCAGCTCCGCGCGGAGCTGCAGGACGGCGAGGCCCCGGGGTACCGGCAGGAGACGGGGCCTGTAGCCCTCATGAGGACTACAAACTTATTGTGGTCTCCATGAGGGTCACAATCAGGTGAAATCCCGTCGGAGATTGCGGTGGAGGACCCGCCACTCGGCCGCAGCCGGATTAGACAAGTCCGAGCGACTTTAGGCGTTTTATGACATCGCCCACGCTTGCTGCGAGCGATCAGACCGGGATGGCCCGGAGCAAAGGGAACTGCTTCGATCCTGCTTTCGGGACCGGTCGGCCTCCACGCTTAGCTCGCCGGGGCTGGAAGTAGCCGTCCCCGCGCTTGGCACAGCGGAGCCGAACCGCGATCTCGCCATTGAGCATCAGCTTGACGTCGTTCTTGGCGGCGAGCTGGTTGATCCACCGGACCGCGGCGTCGTTCAGCTCGAACGAGCCGAGCGTCCCCTGCCGATGGAATTGGTCCAAGATCACCTGGAAACGATGAGCGAATCGGGCGGGGGGCAGCGACTTCCTCTGGTCCCACAGGCCCGCGAGGCTCTCGATGACGGGATGCCCCTCGCAGGGGAGCGGGGTCGCGCGCCCGCGCCCCTGATTTGCCGCCGGCTCGACCTCGGCATGGCTGGGGCCCGACGCCGGATCGCCCGCCATCCGGACTTCGACGAGTTTCATCGACGTGCCTTCGTCTTGGGCGGCCGCGCCGTACAACGGGCGGACGACCTCGGACAGCGCGCCCCCGATCCGGTCCAGCAGCCGACGCAGCCGGCTGACGTCGGGCACGGTGAGTTCGCTGATCTCTTCCAGCGCCCCGGCGATCTCTCCCAGCGGGGCGACGATCCGCGCCGGCAGATCGGGGACCCTGAGCTGTCCCGACCAAGCCTCCTCGGCTCCTGGCCCTTGCCCTTCCGCCCGGGCCGCTTGTTGCTCCTCTCCACGTCCGAGTCCCACCGCCTTCCGCCGCAAGGCGATCACCCGCGCTTGCTCCTCCTTCCCCGTCGATACGAGCCCAGGGTCGCATACACTCTCAGGCTTTAGCAAACTGGCCGCGACGGAGTGCCAGCCCGCGTCCGTTAGACGCGACGGATCGGCGGCGAACTCGCCCAGGAGCCGAATCATGCCGTCGACGGGGAAGCCGAGACGATTATCCTCCTCCGCGACCAGCACAATCTCCTTGACCGGTCCGACCGCGCCACGCAGGGCGCCCTGGTCGATCCGCCCGGACCCGAGGACCTGCTGCCGCACGATCAGGGCGAGCTGCTTGCTCGCGGCGCTGTCGGGATCTAGCTCCGCAACGCTCAGACGGCCCCGCCCCGTCAGCACGAGCCGAACCGCCCCCATCGACCGCCCCCGCGCCGCCGGGACACCGGCCGAACTCGCCATGCCCGGCGAACTCTTTCGCGACCCCATCGACACCCCTTCTCGTCACGTCCCGAGGATCCGGGAGAGCACCCGCGCGTGGGCCGAGCGTCCGAACGACCCGTCACCGAGGTACCCGACACGATCATGCAACACGCCGATGAAGATGACCCGCGAGGTCGTCCGATCGAAGTTGATCGTGAGCTCATCGTAGAGGACGTCGTCCCGGTTGGTCGCTCCGGGCCGCATGAAGAACCGCTGGGCCTTGAGGATCTGAACGTCCCAGACCCCGACCCCGTCGATGAGTCGCCCCGGCCGGACGCCGGCAGGGCGGGCGGAAGCCATCCCGACGGGGAGGGCACGCAAGAGGCCGGTGTCCGGGTCCCTCCAGAGGCCGAACATCCTGCCGTCGAGGGCCGGCACCAGCCCACGTTTGAGGAACACCTCGTACTCCATCGAGAGCGCCGCCGCTCCCAGCCGCTCTCGATGGACGCCGGTGCCGACGTCCAGGCCCAGGACAACCTCCGAGTCCTCCCAATATCGGACGAAACGCGGGTTCCAGGTTGCCATGCCGGCGGGTACGGCCCACCTGAGCCACTGCGGCCGGACTTCCACGTAATTCCTCGGCCTGACGGTGCCGGCCCAATTCCGCCCCGGGCGTCGCCAGTAGTCGAAACGGAGCCGGACCGGCTCCGTCGGCCCGTACTCCCGGTGGTCGAAGTTGCTCACCTCGACCTCGCCGCCCAGGTTGATGCGGGTCGTGCAGCGGTCGGTCCAGCACACGCTGTGCGTCCAGAACATGACGGGCAGGGCCGCGGCCGGCCTGAGGAAATGCTCCAGGATCCGCCCGATCTCGCCCCGGTGCAGCTCCCATTTCAAGGGCTCGCCCAGGCTGGGATTGGCCTGGGCGGTCAGCCCGCCCACGACTTCCGGGAGCTTCTCGAGGATCTTCTCGCCCATCGCCAGGCTGTAGGCGGAGGCCGCGTCCTGCTTGATGCCGAGCTGCTCGGCCACCCGGCTTCCGTCGCTCGTCGGGTCGGCCCAGACTTGGGGCACGCGGCGGTCCGACGCCCAACCGGCCACGTCGAAGATGGCGTGCGGCGACGGGTAGATCGGACTACGCCTCGAGCGTCCGGCCACGGCCCTCCTCCTCCCCGATCCTCCATTGTAACTGGTTACTCCTCGGGAGGATCTGCGGATCCGGACCTCGAGGTGGGTGTGCGGTTAATGCCAGCGAGGACGACCCGGACACCTTACCGGCGAGGGTTCGATGCGGGGTATCTGGTGCGCTACGGCCGGGACGGGGACGGGTCCATCGACCGATCGGAGGCCTTCGAACACCTCGACGTTGCGGTCATGACCCTTTTCCAAGGGCACCGCGGCATGGCGCGCCGGGGTGAGCCCTCAAGATGGCGGGATCGGGGGATCTCCGACTCCTTGGCACCCAAGTCAGCCAGGATCCCCAGGGATTCGCGACGCTCGCCGTTCGCTCCGACCGCCAGGCGGCCCCCGAAGACGTTGGGCAGCGAGCGGAGGCCCCGCTACGGTCGCGCCTCGGCGTGACGTGCGTCGAGCGGTACGCGCGGGGCGGTGCTCACCTCGAGGTCACCGATGTCAACCCTCGCACCCTGCAGCGGAGGTCTCAATACAGAGACGCAGTAAGCGTGCGAAGGAGCCGCCAGCCTGCGCATCGGCGACAGGATCGACTGGGCCAACAACTTGAGGATTCGCCGCGTCGCCGATCCTCGTTGCCTCTTGGACGCCGTCCCCCAAGGAGGGGATCTGAGTATCTCAGGGCACAAGGCGAGCACCGGGCTCGAAAACAAGTACGAGGCGACCGCGATGCTCGATCGCTACGAGTAGGTCGTCACGCTGCCGTTGTCCTCCGGCAGTCGCACGAGCGATTCGAGGACCGCCACGCTTGCGGGCGAGGAGTCGAAGGCCAGTGCAGGAGTGTGGCACCGGTCACCTAGTGCCGGTTCTGCGAGGGAAGAGGTCGGCCGCACCCCGCGGCCGACCCGCCCGAGAGTTACCCGCCCCCTGCAAGCCTCCCCGCCCCGGCGAAGCTGTACGCCCGGTCGCGGCCCACGATGATGTGGTCGAGGAAGTGAAGCCCCAGAAGCCTCGCCCCCCGGCGAGCCTCCGCGTCAACTCGACGTTACCCGAGGGGTGGTTGTGGGCCACGACGACGGCGGCACTCGCCGTCTTAAGGGCCACGGCGAAGACGAGCCGCGTGTCGACGGTGGAGGAGTCGAGCCCTCCCGTGTGGAGCCTCACCCACCCGAGCACGGTGAGCGAGGCGTCGAGGCAGAGCACGACGAACTCCTCCCTGAGGTCGATGGTGCCTTGGTCCCAGAGCGTGCGGAGGTACTCCTCGGCCTTCACGGCCGTCGTGAGCACCCACGGCATCTCCGCCTGTCGCGAGTCCTTCCTCCTCGTTCGCTTGTAGGTCACTTTGAATTCGGCGAGGTGTGGTGTACGTTCGAGCGTCTTGAGCGTAATCATGGGTTACCTTCCTGGTTGCGATATCAAGCGGCCGAGGGGCTCCAACCCCCTCGGCGATGTTTCCTAATCCTCGTGCGGCAGCATGATCGTGACGACGGGCTCACCGTCGTCGCCCGGCCCGCACACCGCGTAGAGCCGCACCGACGGTAACTCGGGTGAATCGTCGCTACGGACTCGCACCGAGAAATCGACCCGGTGCCCGTCCCCGGCCTGGCGTATCGCGAGCCTGAGCGTCACGAGCAGGTCCCGGAGCCTCCCGGCCTCGTCCTGCCCGCAGACGCATTCGGCCCAGACGCCGCACGTCACGGCGACCGGGAAGACGAAACCGGCCTCCCGGGCGGTCTTCGAGATGTCGACGAGCACGCCGTCTGCGATGGCCTGCTCCCGGCTGTAGGCGTGAATCAAGAGTTCTCTGCCGTGCGTCATACGTCCTCCTCCCAGGACATCATGATCGTGAGGCCCGCGATGCGGCCCGCCTCGCGGCGGTGGAGGGCCTTGAGATTGAAGACCTGCGGCTCGCCCTGGCCCCCGACGGCGTAGAGCCACGTGTAGACGTCGCGACCCTCCTTCGCGTAGGCGTCGGCCACGACGCGGAGGACATGGGCGAGGCTTTTCTCTTCGCTCCCGAAGTCGAACGCCCAGTCGTGTGCGATGAGGTGCTCATAGACGCAGGCCGTGACCGCGACCGGGCAGGTGAATCCTGCTTCCTTGGCGGCCTCGGACACGTCGAGCGTCCCCCCGGCCAAGAACGCGGTACGCCTCTCTCTATGCTCGTCCTCCCCCGGCTTGGGCCGGCCATCCGGTCTCTCGTAGGTGGCCGATGTCCGCCAGCCCCCCGAGAGGCCGGCCTTTCGTGCGTCGACGTAGTCGTGCGGCGAGCAACTGACCCCACTGTTGAGCCAATTCGCGAGTTTCACGAGGTGCTCGAAGATGTGCCCGTCGCGGGGACGGTTCTCGTAGTCCGTGAGCTCCGCGTCCCAGAGGTACTCGAGGACCTCGGTGATGGCGTCGAACGGGGCATCGCCGTCGATGACCCAGTGATAGATGGCGACCATGTTGTTTCTCCTTTGTTGCGTGCCGCGGTGGTCCCTCGCGTGCGGCAGTTTCCGTTTCACCCCGCCACCACCACGCTTTTTCGGCGGGTGGGGGGACCGGGCTTCTTCGCCCTCCTTGAGAAGCCCGGTCCCCCCACCTGACGAAAAACGAGGACTGAGCACGGCCGGCAGGCCGTGACGAGAAAGGGCCTCCGTTTCGAGCCGCCTGCGGGGTAGCGGAGCGGTCGCAAGGGCAGTGGCGGAGAGGATCGGAGCGGACCGATCGTCAGATCGGCACGCCCTTGCCTCCGCGGAGCGGGCGGGATCGCGTCACCGCTGCAAGAACCTCCAAGAGACCAGGAGGTTTCTGCATTCTCTACCGGCCTGCTCGAGGCGGACCCGAGGCGATTTGCCTTGAGCCGGCCGGCACATCGTGCGATAATTCCTAGGTACATAGGGATCACTACCTAGGAATCGTTGCAATGGAGGACGTCACCAAGTTCGACGCTGCCCTGGAGCTCCTGAGGCGTAGAGGGACGCTCCGTCCACGCGATCTCACCGAGCGAGGCATACCCGCCGACTACCTGGACCGCCTCTACCGGCGGGGGCTCGCCGACCGGGTGGCCCGCGGGCTCTACGCCTCGCCCGAGGCCGACGTCGGCGAGCACCACAGCCTGGTCGAGGCCCAGAAGCTCGTCCCGGTCGGCGTCGTGTGCCTGCTCTCGGCTCTCCGCTTCCACGGGATGACGACCCAGTCCCCGAGGGAGGTGTGGCTTGCGCTCCCGAACAAGGCCTGGACGCCGAGGGTCAATACGCCGAGGCTCAAGGTGGTGCGTTTCTCGGGGCCCGCCCTCACCGAGCTGGTCCACGTGCACGAGCTCGAGAACGTGGCGGTGAAGGTGTACTCACCGGCCAAGACCGTCGCCGATGCGTTCAAGTACCGGAACAAGATAGGGCTCGACGTGGCCCTCGAGGCGCTCCGAGACTGCTGGAAGCAGCGGAAGGCCACGATGGACGAGCTCTGGCACGCCGCGAAGATCTGCCGCATGGAGAACGTCATGCGGCCGTACCTCGAGTCGCTCGCATGACGAGGAAGAATGTCGCCGCCTCGGTCAAGGAGCGGCTCCTGAACATGAGCCGGAAGACCGGCGAGGACTTTCAGCGGCTCCTGACCCGCTACGCCGTCGAGCGGCTGCTGTTCCGGCTGTCGGCGTCCGGGCACCGCGACGCCTTCGTGCTGAAGGGCGCGATGCTATTCGCCCTCTGGACCGGGGAGCTCCACCGGCCGACGCGTGACCTCGACCTACTCGGCTACGGCGACCCGGGCGGCGAGCGCCTGAGGCGAGTCCTCGCAGAGGTGTGCCGCGTGGAGGTCTCCGATGACGGGCTCCGATTCGACGCGGAGTCGGTCACGGTCGATCCCATCCGCGAGGACCAGGAGTACGGCGGGCAGCGGGCGCGGATCGAGGCTAAGCTCGGGCAGGCGCGCATCGACCTCCAGGTTGACGTTGGCTTCGGGGACGCCGTCACGCCGCCCGCCGAGGAGGTCGACTTCCCGACGATCCTCGACATGGATGCACCGAGGCTCCGCGCGTATCCCAGGGAGACGGTCGTCGCCGAGAAGCTCGAGGCCTTGGTGAAGCTCGGACTCGCAAACTCCCGTATGAAGGACTTCTACGACCTCTTCGTCATGGCCAACACGTTCCCGTTCGAGGGGGAGCTCCTCTCACGGGCGATCACGAACACCTTCGAACGACGCTCGACCGCGTTCCCGAAGGGGATGCCCATAGGCTTGACCGACGCCTTCGCCCGAGAGGAGTCGAAGATGAAGCAGTGGCATGCGTTCATCAACAGGAGCGGGCTCTATGCCGCGGGGGAACTTGAGGAGGTGCTGAGGAGGCTCTCCGTGTTCCTCCTCCCGCCGCTCGATCACGCATCAAGCGGCGAGCCGTTCACACGCTCTTGGGTGCCTGAGTCGGGGTGGGGCAAGCAGCTCCCGGGGGAGGGGCGATGATCGACAGCTTCGAGCGTCACGACCTGGACGGCGAGCACGCGTTCTACTCGGGAGGCTCCCCGCACACCTCGCCGTGGACGCGGAGGGCTTCGTGCGGCTCTGGTCGCTCCTCCCCGAGGAATACCAGGAGATCACGATGCACGGCCGCCTCGTGAAGCTGCCCCGCTGGCAGCGGGCCTACGGCCGGGACTACCGCTTCTCGGGGCGCCTGAGCGAGTCACTGCCCGTCCCGCCGCCCCTAGAGCCGCTCCTCGCCTGGGCTAAGGCGTCGTTCCACGGGCGGCTCAACGGGCTCCTGCTCAACTGGTACGACGGCACGCTCGGCCACTACATCGGCCCGCACAACGACAGCATCAAACGCATGGTCGTGGGCGCCCCGATCGTCACGGTCTCGCTCGGGCAAACTCGCGTGTTCCGGCTGACGCTCCCTGGTTCGAAGACGCGGCGCGACTTCCCGGCGACGGACGGCACCGTCTTCGTCATGCCCTACGACACGAATCTCGCCTGGAAGCACGAGGTGCCGAAGTCGGCGAAGGCTAAGGGACGCCGCATCTCGGTGACCGTGCGGGCCTTCCAGGATTGAACGCTGTTTGCGTCGCAGGGACGCGTGAGGCCTGCCGATCGGCCGTGTCACACGCGATGCTTCGACTCGGCGGTCGAACGGATTGTACCGTTGGGTCGTGTGCAAACTGCCCGCCGGGCGGGAAGGGTTAGGGCTCGTGCTCGATGCGTTCGAAGTTCCCGGCCGCACGGAGGTGGCCCGACAGGTCACCTCAAATTGTCAAGTTTACGAGCAAAAAAACTTGACTTCTGGCGAGCCGGAAGCGATCTTAGAGGGTATGGAGAAGCACGCGGAACACCACCAGACGCTGAGCGCGGCCGACCGGGTCCGCAGGGCGATCGACGGGGGCGGGGAGCGGGTCTGGTCCGTCCAGGACTTCCCGAAGCTGCCGTTTCCGGCCGTAGCCCAGACGCTCTCGCGCCTCGCCCGGGCGGGCGAGCTCCAGCGAGTCTCGAAGGGGCTCTACTACCGCCCGCGAAAGACTGCATTCGGCATGAGCCGCCCCAATCCGGAGCTGCTTAGGGAGAAGGGAGCCAGGACGCGCGCGGTGTTCCCCTCGGGGCTGACCGCGGCGAATCAGCTGGGATTCAGCACGCAGGTGCCCGCCGTCGAGGAGGTTGCGACGACTCGGGGGAGCTTGCCACGAACGATGGTGGGGCAGAGAGCCCGCGTCCACACCCGTCGGCCCGCTGCGTGGGCGAAGCTCTCCGAGCGGGAGGGCGCCCTTCTGGACCTGATCAGGAGGCGAGCCCAGACGAGCGAACTTTCGCCGGAGGAGACGATCGCAAGGCTCCTCTCGCTCTTGAGAGAAGGAGGGATGTTCGAGCGGCTCGTCCGCGTCGCGAAGCACGAGCCCCCGCGGGTGCGTGCCATGCTCGGGGCCCTGGGCGAAGAGCTCGGGAAGGACGGGAAGACGCTCGAGAAGCTGAGAACGAGCCTGAACCCGCTCACGAGGTTCGATTTCGGCCTCCTCTCAGCGCTCAAATCGGCTAAGGAATGGCAAGCGAAGGAGTGCAGGACGGATGAGACTCTTCGAGCATGAGGATTTCGAGCAACTGCTCCTAGCGGCCGCGGAACACTTCGGATCGTCGGGGCTCTCGGCGTCCGCGATCGAGAAGGACTACTACGTCACCGAAGCATTGAGGCTCATCGCCCAGGCGTACGGCCCGAAGGTCATCTTCAAGGGCGGTACGAGCTTGTCCAAAGGGTGGGGGCTCATCCAACGCTTCTCCGAGGACATCGACATCTTCCTCGACCCCGAGGCGTACACCCCGAAGCTCGGGAAGCGACCGATCGACCGAGAGCTCGAGAAGCTGCGGGACACGGTCGCCGCCCACCCGGGTCTCCACCTCGTCGTCGAAGACAGCAGGAAGATCGGCGGCATCGGACGCGACGACCACTTCGAATACAGGCAGCTCTTCCCGGGGAGCTTGAGGCCCCGCGTGCTGGTCGAGGCGGGGACCGCGAGCGGCCGGCAGCCGACCGAGGACTTGCAGCTCGATTCGTACGCGGCCGCGTTCCTGCGAGAGACCGGAAACTCGGTCGGGGCCGAGGACGAGGCGCCGTTCACGATGCGGCTCCTCCACTTCCGACGGACCTTCGTCGAGAAGCTCTTCACGATCCACGGAAAGATCGAGCAGTACCTCAAAGGCGGGAAGCCCCTCGGCACCTACGCGAGGCACTACTACGACCTCTACAGGCTCGCCCAGAGGGACGAGGTGAGGGCGATGCTCAACTCGCGCGAGTACGACGAGCTTCGCATCGACTACGACCGCCTGAGCCGTGCCCACTTCCCGAAGTACTACCTGCCGCCCGAGGGGATGCGCTTCAACGAGAGCGCCGCCATCTTCCCGAGCGGGGCGCTCAAGGACATGGTCGCTCGCGAGTACAGGGCCCAGTGCGAGCTGCTCTGCTTCGGGGGGTATCCGGAGTGGGAGGAGGTCGAGCGGTGTCTTGTTGGGCTTCAGAACCTGCTCTAACCAATCGTGTGAACGGGGACGTGAAAAGAGGAGCTGACCACCTTGTGGCTCCCATGGGGCGCGAGAACACCATGGAGATACAGGTCGGCAATTCTGACCTGTCCCCGCCGATGATGCCAACGACTTTGTCAGTGCCCCGGCCCGGCCATAGACGCCGCGCCGAGCGGCGCAGCTCCGAGCGCCGTCGTCCACGGCACGATCGCCTCGGGCGCCGGCGGGCGGTACTTCAGGTTGCTGTGGGGGGAGATGGTGTTGTGCCCGACCTGCCCCCGCTCGGTCAGCACCTTCGCCTCCAGCAGGGTGTCGAGGACCTCGCCGTCCAGGAACTCGCCGGAGAGCTGGCCGTTGAACGACTCGATGTACCCGTCCGCAACCTCTCCGCGTTCTTTCACGCCTTCCTCAGGCGGCCGATCAGGGGTAAGACACGTCAAATAGAGAGCTTACGTCGTCCCGCCGGGGATGACTCGTCCTGAAATACAACCACTGGACAAAAAATCAGAAAAATCTGTCCGGCGATAGCTCGATGCGTCGAGACGACCGAGGATAAGAGATGCCGGCACCGGATTGAAGCTTCAAAAGGTTGAGAGGGCTGGGGTTTCATGGCAGCGACCGACCCCGTCAGTGAGGCGGATTTGGAATCCGCCTTTCGCGACGATCCCGACTTTGCCATTGAACTCCTCGACGCCGATTATCAGGAGCATATCCTTCGCTATATAAAGCGAGAAACCTATGGGCTGCTCGATCCTCACGAGCTGTTGGTCGCCTATCAAGAGACCATGCTTGCAATGATCGTGCTGGCCCGGAGGCCGGGGTTTGATCCTCAGCGTCCCCTGAGGATGGTGCAGTCGATCGCGCGCAATAAGGGGATGGACCTCCTGCGCGAGCACGGTCACAGCGTGAACACCAACGAGGACGCGATTCTCGACGCGGTAGCCGCAGACCTCAAGAACACCGACCTCGGCTTCGAGTGGCGACTGAACATCGCACCGGCGGAGGCCAAGGAGTTCCGGGTGGTCCTCCTGGAGATCATCCAGACCCTTCCCCACCGCCAGCGGATCGTCGCTCGGTGTTTCGTCGACCACTTCGAGGACTTTCGCGAACGCGACACCTATCGCCCCCTGGCGGAGGCGGTCGGCGCCGTCACCGGCAAGACGGAGAGCGTCGCCGCCGTGAAGAGCGACTGGCGTTTCGCGCGAGAGAAGATCGCCGCGGCCCTCACCAAACGCGGCTACTCGTTCATCCCCGTGGAGTGACTCATGAGCGCAGGGGGCAAGCGAGAGCGGGAAGAGCGGGCATTGGACGCTCTGCTCGTCTCGGCACTCCGGCGAGCTGATAAGGACGACGAGGTGATCGACCCAGATCGACTGCCTCAGCTCACGGACGAGGAGAAGGCGGCGATGAGATCCCTCGGCAGCGATTTCGTCAAACGCCTCCTGGCCGGCGAACGCCCGCTGGAGGCGAAACCGGAACAGCGACAACGGGAATCGTGCGATGAGGAGGATGCTCTCGCCCTCGCGGGCAGCGGAGCGGATTGGGGCCTGAACCGCGCCGAGGAGATCGATGGAGAGACAGCGGAGGAACTCGAGCGGCGCAAACGGGAGATACTCGAGCGCCGGGCCCGTGAACGGAAGGAAGGAGGCGGTGAGGACGCCTGACATCGAGAACTTCGCCAAGTCGACGCTCATCGCGCTCGACATGTGGCGACTACCGGTCAATCCCTTCGCCATCGTCAAGGAGGAAGGGATTGAGCTTGCCCCCGGCAGGTACGGTCCGAAGTTCGACGCGAGGATCGAGTTCGTCGGCGCGGAGAGGGCCTTCATCCTCTACTACCGGACCGCACAGCACGGACGCACCGAGAGCCGGGTCAGATTCTCACTCGCCCATGAGCTCGCGCACTTCTACCTCCCATCCCACCGGGAGTATCTGCTCAGCGGGCGCAGCCACAACTCGGTTATCGACTTCCGCTCGAGAAACCCTCGCGAGAACGAGGCGGACGAGTTCGCGTCGGCCCTGCTCATGCCGCGAGAGCTCTTCCTCGCCGAGATGGACAAGAGACGACGAAGCTTCTGGACCCTCTCCGACCTATGCAGACTGGCCGACGAGGAGTTCCAGACATCGGTGACCAGCACCGTCAGGCGTTACTGCCAGTTCGACTTCGAGCCGTGCGCCATGGTCGTCAGCGAGGCCAACCGGGTCAACTGGGCCTGGCATTCCGACAGCATGAGGGCGCTCGGCATGTCCCACGTCCCGGCGGGTAGCCGGGTGCCGGGTACGAGTCGAACCGCCGGGCTTTGGAAGCGGCTCGAGGGCAGCGACTCCCTCGACGCGGTCGGCGGCTTGGTCCCCGCGCAGGCCTGGTACGAGCGACCGTACCGCGAAGAGTTGTGGGAAGAGGCGATGCCCCTGGGCTACACCGGCCTCGTCCTGACCTACCTGACCCTGCAGGATCCAGGGAGCGACGACTGAGCCGGGCCAAGGACAGGGCCCCGAGAGAAAAACCGAAATCCATAGCACGATGCGCGGTCTGCCCCGAGGTCATGTGTAGAGGACTCGGCTGAGCCAGCCGGCCCGACAACAGGCGTCGCCACTCCCAGCGCGGGAGTGGCACGCACGTCGACCCAATGATGCTGCCGAGAGGGGTTACCATGACCGCCGTCGCTGCTCAGCTCGCCCGTGAGGACAAGCCCCACGGGCCCATGTTCAACGTCAACATCGAGGGCAAGGAGTACGCCTGGGACCGCGAGACCATCACGGTCCCGGAGATCCGCGCCCTCGGCTCGCTGCCCTCGGACACCCCGGTGCTGGAGATCAACCTCCAGGACAACACCGAGCGGACGCTGGCCGAGAACGAGGTGGTCGAGCTCAAGCCCGGTCACGGCTTCGCCAAGAAGGTCCGCTTCCAGCGGGGGTGAGGCCGATGACCGAGCGCATCGCCAGAGAGATGGAGCTCCTCCGCTCGGTGTTCCCGGACGCCGAGTACCACGAGGTCGAAGGCGGCTGGATCCGCATCCCGCGGTATACGGTCCAGCACGGGGGCTGGGCACCGGGCGTGGTGGAGGTCTGCTTCCAGGTGCCCGCCGGGTACCCGGGAAACGCCCCCTACGCGTTCTGGGTCTCGCCCCCGCTCCGGCTCGCGGCCGACAACCGCGCCCCCGTCAACAACTACCAGGAGCCTTCGCCCACCCCGCTGCCCGGGACCTGGGCGAAGTTCTCCTGGTCGCACCTCGACTCGTGGCAACCCGGGCCGGAGCCGGAGTCCGGAAGCAACTTCCTGAACTTCGTGCTGTCGTTCCGCGACCGCTTCGGGGAGGGGCCCTAACGTGAAAGTGACACTCGACCTCGGCGGTGGGCTCAAGAGACGCCTCTGGGCCCACCTGCTTCAGAATGAGTTGGAACAGGCGGCCTTCGTGTTCTCGAAGGTCGACTCCGGCAACGGGTCGGTCGTGTTCAAGCCCCAGGTCGTCTACCTCGTGCCGCCGCAGGACTTCGACGTCCATACCGGCTACCACATCGAGCTCGCCGACCACGTTCGGCCGAGAGTCATCAAGCAGGCCTGGGACTCGGGAACCGCGATCGTCGAATTCCACTCGCACCCGACCGAGAGCCGGCAGGCGACGTTCTCCGGCAGCGACCTGTCCGGCTTCGAGGAGTTCGTGCCTCACTGCCGGTGGCGTCTGCGGGGGAAGCCCTACCTGGCCGTCCTAGTCAACCCGATCAGCGTCGACTCCATGGCGTGGGTCGACGACTCGCCGTCGCCGGTGCCCCTGGATGTCATCCGCCTGGGCTGGTTCAGGAAGATGGTCCCGACCGGCCGGACTTTGGACGCGATGCGCGCGGAGGGGGTGAAGCGTGGACCTTGAGCGGTTCGACCGGCACCTCATGCTCTTCGGCCGCGAGGGCCAGGAGAGGCTCGCGGCGACCCGGGTCGCGATCGTCGGTCTGGGCGGGACCGGGTCCCACGTCGCCCAGCAGCTCGCCTACCTCGGCGTGCGGAGCTACGCGCTCATCGACGCCGATCGCGTCTCGAAGTCGAACCTCAATCGCCTGATCGGGGCCACGGAGCTCGACCTCGGGAAGCCCGAGGCGAAGGTGGACGTGGCGGCCCGAGGGATCCTCTCGGTCGAGCCCGACGCCGACGTTTCGCCGGTGCCGGACTCATTCGTCTCCGAGGCCGGGGAGGCCGCGTTGGGCGGGAGCCAGGTCATCTTCGGCTGCGTCGACCGCGACGGCGCGCGGCTGCTGCTCACGGAATTCGCCTGCGCCTACGACCGGCCGTATTTCGACCTGGCGACCGACACCTACAAGGACGAGTCGCACGTCGGCTTCGGGGGCCGGCTGATGATCCGCAAGTACGCGGGTGGGTGCCCCTATTGCCTCGACCTGCTGGACCCTGAAGCCGTCCAGCGCGACCTAACCTCGCCTGAACGCCGGGAGGAGGAGGCGGCAATGTATGGGGTCCGCCGGGAGGCTCTCGGCGACGGCGGCCCCTCCGTGGTCTCGCTCAACGGGATCCTGGCCTCGATCGCCGTCATGGAGTTCATGCTGCTGGTGACCGGGGCGATCAGGGCGCCCAAGCGTCTGCTCCGATACGACGGCATCCGCGGGATCGTGAACGAGTCGAAGGACCAACCGCGCGCGGGCTGCCCCTACTGCAGCCAGGCGGGCATGGGAGATGCCCTGGATTGGGCCAGGCACATCCGCGCGGGCCTAGGGCGGTGGGTACGATGATCTAACCGGCTGGGCGGATCGCGAGGATCAACGGAGTGAGGATTCCTCCTCCTCGCTCACCGACGCCTGAAGGGACAGGCACCTTGAGTGAGTAGCAGCCCGAGCCCCGACAGGACAGTCGGCGGGACGCCAAGGACATGGGCCTGGTGTGCGCGCCCGTCGCCTTCAGGCACACAGGGCCCATCCTCCGCCAGGTCGAGAGGAAGGCGGAGCTCGTTCTGAAGAGCTTTGGCTCGGGCGCCCTGGCCCCGCCTGCGGGGTCGCCCCTTTCTGCTCATAGCAGGACATGTTCTGGACGACATCTTCGGGGAGCTATCCGGGAATGATTGGCTGGTTCTCATGGTGTTTGAAGGGGATCGGCTTCCTGGCTTTATCCGGCGCCAAGAGTTTGGGTATGGGATGAATCGAGCCGATCCGCACCATCTGGTCACCGCTGAGGAGGTGGCCGTTCCCCCCGACGCCATCGGCTTCATATCGATCCGGGCCGGGATTAAATTCCGCGGCCTCGTGAACGTCTCGGGCTTCCACGTGGACCTCGGATTCAAGGGCCAGTTGAAGTTCGCCGTGTACAACGCCGGGAGCCAGACCATCAGGCTGGATCAGGGCCAGCCGATCTTCATGATCTGGTTCTGCGACCTGGACGACCCGACCAAGGACCTCTACAGGCCCAGGCCAGCGGCAAGGAATGTCATCACCGCGGACGATGTCTCGAAAATCCAGGGCGAGGTCGCTTCTCCCGCTGAGCTGAAGAAGCGGATCGATGAACTGAGGGCGGCATACGATCACAGAATCCTTGCGATCGAGAAGGAACAGCTCATCGTCAGAGCACTCCTGGTCGCCGTCATCGTGGCCGGCATCGGAATCCTCGTGAAGTCCCTGGTGGCAGGGGGCGGCAATCCGTCCCGGCCGGCGGCGAGTGCAGCCGAAGAAAGAGCAGTACCGGAGGGCGGTGGCGCCGGCGCGAGAAGCACCGGCGACGCCCCACGACGCCAGCCGAGGCAGTTCCTTCCCGACCTCAATGAGATCCGCGACTCTAGGGCCAACGCATCTCTATTCCGGCCTCTTTCCAGGGTTCGGACGAAGTGTCTCGGTTCTCAAACGCTCGGAAGTTGGGCCGCCGACCCTGAAGATTCACGGATTTCCCCGAAATTGAGATGCGTTGGCCCTGTCCGTGACCCTGTCTAGGGCGGCTGGTTCGTTCGCACGGTCAGCCCAGCAGCCGCTTGATTCTGCCGTTGACCCATGCGCTCGGCACCGCCGTCGAGGCCGGCAAGTGGATGACGACAAGCCGATGCGTGTCCGTGACGGCGGGGGCGATATCTGCCCGAGCGTATTCTCCGTGACGACCCCGGCCAGAAGGAGCTACCCGTGGCCCGGGTGGCCCCCGGGCGGATAGGTCACCCCGCGCCGCCAGCTCGCCATATCTCCTGTGGTTCGACGGCGTGTAGCCGCGAACGACTCTTACCGGAGGTTGCGACGATGGACGAGCAGAACCGTGCGAACGACCCGTCCCACGAGCTCCCGCAGCGGAGGCAGAGCGAACTGGTCCTCGAGCGGCTTCGGCTGACGGAGGATCGGCGCGCCGCGATCGACTCACGCCTCGCCGATCCGAACTACGTCCCCCGCCAGGTCGACTGGCTCGACGCCGGCCCGGACCCCTTCGGCATGGACTGGGACTGGCTCACCGAGCCCCCGGCCGCCGAAGGGAGCGAGTCGTAGGTCGACCGAGGACGCGCCCCCGCCCGGACCGCCCCGCGCTCCACCGTCGTGGTGTCGCGGGGCGGTCCGACGGCAGGGACGAGGCAGCTCGGAGGGCTTGCCGAGGTTTCTCCCCTGCAAGGTTTTCAGAGGCTAGTCGTCGAACCACCTCGTGCCTCCTCCGTCCCGTGCGCCGCCAAATGGCTCAACGGGCCAAGCCAGAGTGTCAATTCTGCTAGCACGAAAACAAGACCCTCGGCGTGCCGGAAGCGATCGCCGAGGGTATGTAGCGGCACGCGAAACCCGCTCAGAAGCTGAGCGCGGCCGGGGGGCGACCAGACGCCCGCGGCGGGCGTCTCGGCGGGCCAGGCCGGCGAGGCGGGGCACCTGGCCGCGGTGCTGGAATCGGTACGGCCGCACGGCGGCGTGCCGGGTCGGCCGAGACGGCTGGCCGACGACGAGGCGTACAGCTCCCGCTCGGTCCGCCGATACCTGCGTGCCGGCGTCCGGACGGTCATCCTGGTTCCCTCGGTCCTTGCCGATGGGCATGACGATCTCCGGCACCCGTCCCGAGGGCAGGGCCACGACTTGCCGCCCTTGCGTTCCCGGAGCAGGCGTCGCATCCCAAGGACCGCTCCCGGTCGCCCGTCTGCATCCCGACGCGGCGTGTGACGCGGAGTTCACGGGGACCCTCGGGGTCGCTGGCGACGCGGGGGGCGAGTCGACTCAATCCGTCGTCTCACGGCCGCAACCCCTTCCAGGCGGTGGCGGCGAGTGCCTTCACCCGGACGGCGTCGGGCGGCCGAATTCCCTTCCGCCTTCGAGCGATATTCGATATCGAAATAGCCGGGAACGTGATCGCGACAACGCGCGAGACCCCGACTCGACCCCCGTCCTCCGGCCACGAGGCGCGGGCGGCGAGTCGCCTCGCCGCGACGCGTCGACGGGGTGAGCTGAAGGAGACTTGTGCGAGGAGGACCAGACCGAGGGCGGCCCGAAGAAGACCGAGGCGACGCTCGACCTGCGGCGGGTCGACCGCCGCCCGCGGTGCGCGATCGCCCGGGGGACCGCGATCCGCGGGACGGGGCGGGCCTGGCCCGGGGGGAGTCGGCGGGTGCGACTCCGGGACCCGAAGGGTCAGGGGGCGACTCACCGGGCTCGGAGCTCGAGGCCCTCCGGCTCCCTGGTCGGCCGGCCGACGCCGAACCGACGAATGACTCCGCGGCCCGCGACGGTCCCGGCGCGACCCCCCGGCCGCCGGCCCAACGGGTGTTCTCCTTCGACGGCCCCTCCATCCCCGGCCCGGCCCCGATGGCGGGGGGACCGGCCGACGGCGGGTCGGGACACGCGACGCACGGCGGGGTCCACGACGGACCGGAGGGCGCGCCGGTCCCGCCGCCGGCCAACTCCGTCGCCGCGGCCCGCGCGACGGTGGAGGCGATCCGCGTGCTGAAGGGGCTCGAGCGTGACGGCCGCCCCCCCACCGAGGCGGAGCGGAGGATCCTCGGGCGGTTCGGCGGGTTCGGGGCCCTGGCCCTCCGCATCTTCCCGGACCCGACGACCGGCCGTTTCAAGAGCCCCTCGTGGCGGGCCCTCGGCGACGAACTCCGGCGGCTGCTGACGCCCGAGGAGTACGCGGGCGCCCGACGCACCGTCTTCAACGCCTTCTACACCTCGCCGACGGTCGTTTCGGCCATCTACCGGGCCTTGAAGCGGCTCGGAGTGCCCGAGGACGCCACGGTCCTGGAGCCCGGCTGCGGCCCGGGCGGTTTTCTGCGTCTCGCCCCCGAGGCGATGCGCTTCATCGGCGTCGAGCTCGACTCGCTCTCGGGCCGCATCGCCCGGGCCCTCCACCCGCGGCACGACATCCGCATCGAGGACTTCCGCGACACGCGTCTGCTCGAGGCGGTTGACGCGGTCGTCGGCAACCCGCCCTTCGCCGACCTCAGGCGCGAGCACGCCGGCGAGCGGTTCTCGCTCCACGACTACTTCCTCGCGAAGTCGCTCGACGCCCTCAGGCCCGGCGGCATCCTGGCGCTCGTCACGACGCACCACACGCTCGACAAGCGCAACGCCCGGGTTCGGGACTACCTCGCGGGGAAGGCCGACTTCCTGGGGGCGATCCGCCTGCCGTCGGACGCCTTCGCCCGACAGGGGACGCGGGTCGTCGCCGACATCGTCTTCCTGCGACGTCGCGGGGCGGGGGACGGGGCACGCCACGCCTGCGACGACTGGCTCACGGTCGCCCCGCTCCCCGTCGAGGGCGTGGACGTGCCCGTCAACCGCTACTTCCACGAACACCCCGAGATGGTGCTCGGGACGTGGAGCCGCTCCGACCGACTCTACGGGGGCGAAGGGGGCTACGGCGTCGCGTCGGCCGGGCCACTCGATGAGGCCCTCCGGGCCGCCGTGGACCGGCTGCCGCGATTCGAGACCAGTCCGGCCGCGAAGGGCGGCGGGCCGGAGGCCCCGGCCCTCGCGGCCCCGCCCCCGGAGCGGCACGTCACCGAGGGGAGCTTTTTCATCGGCGAGGACCGGGTCATCCACCAGGTCGTCGACGGCCGGCCCGAAGCGGTCCTCTACGGCGGCAGGCGGCTCCGGGCCGACGGCACCATGACCGGTAGGCGCCTCGCGGCCCTCATCCGCCTCCGCGACGAGGCCCGGCGGGTCCTTCGATCCCAGAACGAGGGGTGGCCCGCGGGCCACCGCGACGCCGCCCGGGCCGCCCTCAACCGCGCCTACGACCTGTTCGTCCTCCGCCACGGGCTCATCAACAAGACGACCTTCAGCGAGTCGAGGGACGGGGTCGTCATCCAGCGCATGCCGAACGTCGTGAAGTTCGTCGAGGACCCCGACGCCATGCTCGTCATGGCGCTCGAGGACTGCGACCCGACCACCGGCACGGCCGTCAAGGCGGCCGTCATGACGCGGGACGTGGTGGGCAGGACGCCGCCCGTCACGACGGTCCGGAGTGCCGAGGAGGGGCTGCTCGTCTCGCTCGACCGAAAGGGCGTGGTCGACGTCCCGTACATCGCCGCCCTCTACGGCAGGGAGGAGGCCCGCGTCGTCGAGGAGCTGGGCGAGCTCGTCTACCGCGACCCCGAGACCACGACCTGGCGGACGGCGGACGAGTACCTCTCGGGCGACGTCCGAGCGAAGCTCAAAGCGGCCGAGGGGGCGGGGGAGGACTACGCCCGCAATGTCCTGGCCCTGCGGGCGGTGCAACCCGAGGACGTGCTCCCCGGCGAGATCGACGCCAACCTCGGGGCCCCGTGGATCCCCGCGGGCGACGTCCGAGCCTTCGCCGCCGGGCTCTTCGGCGTGCCGCCCTCGTCCATCGAGGTGGGGCACTTGAGGAAGGACGCGCTCTGGTCGGTCGAGGGCGACCACGACGCGATGACGAGCGTCCCGGCGACCACCGACTACGGCACGGCCCGGGCCAACGGCGTCTCCCTCCTCGAGCAGGCGTTGAACCTCAAGGCCCCGGTCGTCTACGACGCCGTGAATCACGGCGGCCGCGAGGAGCGGGTCGTGAACCGGGACGAGACGCTCGCGGCCCGCGAGAAGCAGCGTCGCATCAAGGACGCCTTCCGCTCGTGGGTCTTCGCCGACCCCGGGCGGTGCGAGCGGCTGGTCCGGCTCTACAACGACACCTACAACAACCTTCGGCCGCGGGCCTTCGACGGCTCGCACCTCGAGTTCCCGGGCATGAACACGACGATCTCGCTCCACCCGCACCAGCGGGACGCCGTCTGGCGGGGGATGTGCGGCGGGAACACGCTCCTGGCCCACGTGGTCGGTGCCGGCAAGACCTTCACGATGGCCGCCATCGGCATGAAGCGCAGGGCCGCGGGCCTGTCGAGGAAGCCGCTCTACGTCGTCCCGAACCACATGCTGGAGCAGTTCGCCCGCGAGTTCCAGCAGCTCTACCCGAACGCGAAGCTCCTGGTCGCCACCAAGGACGACCTCGTCCAGCGGCGGCGGAAGCGGCTCACCGCGAAGGTCGCGAGCTCCGAGTGGGACGGCGTGGTCATCACGCATTCGAGCTTCGAGCGCATCGGGATGTCACGCGAGTACCGGGCCCGGTTCTTGAGAGAGCAGATCGCCGAGTACGACCGGCTCCTCGTGGACGGCGAGGAGGGCTCGGGCCGGGCCCACCGGAACGTCATCAAGCAGGTCGAGAAGCAGAAGGCCCGCCACGAGGAGCGGCTCAAGGACCTCCTCGCCGAGGACAGGAAGGACGACGGCCTGGTCTTCGACGAGCTCGGGGTCGACTACCTCTTCATCGACGAGGCCCACTACTTCAAGAACCTCGAGACGCCCACCAAGATGGAGCGGGTGGCCGGCATCCAGACGGGGGGGAGCGAGCGGGCCTTCGACCTCCTCATGAAGGTCAGGTACCTCGGCGAGCTCCACGAGGGACACGGCGTCACCTTCGCCACCGGGACGCCCATCTCGAACACGATGGTCGAGATGTACACGATGCAGCGGTACCTGGACCCGAGGGGCCTGAGGGACCGCGGCATCGAGCACTTCGACGCCTGGGCCGCGACCTTCGGCGAGGTCGTCGACGCGATGGAGATCGCCCCGGACGGGGCGAGCCTGCGCCCCCGCAGCCGGTTCGCGAGGTTCGTGAACCTGCCCGAGCTCCAGCGGATGTTCCGGGCGTTCGCCGACGTGCAGACGGCGGCCATGCTCGACTTGCCGCGGCTCCGGCTCGCCGGCGGCAAGCCGGCCGTCGTCTCGTGCCCGATGTCCGAGGAGCAGCGGGCCGTCCAGGGGACGCTCGTCGAGCGGTACGAGCGGATCCGCTCGGAGCGGGTCGACCCGCGCGAGGACAACGCGCTCGCCATCACGACCGAGGGCCGGAAGCTCGCCCTCGACGCCCGGCTCCTCTCGGCCGCGGCGCCCGCGTCCTCCGAATCGAAGGTAGAGGCGCTCGTCGGCCGCGTGGCCGAAATCTGGCGACGGACCGAAGGGACGAATGGGACGCAGTTGGTCTTCTGCGACCTGGGCGTCAACCCCACCCCCTGGGGCTACTCGGTCTACGACGAGCTCATCGCGAAGCTCGTCGCCGCCGGCGTCCCGAGGCGGCAGGTCGCCACCATCGGCGACGCCGACGGCGACGCCCGGAAGCAGGCCCTCTTCGAGCGGGTGCGGCAGGGGACCGTCCGGGTGCTCATCGGCTCGACGCAAAAGATGGGGACCGGGGCGAACGTCCAGCGCCGGCTCGCGGCCCTGCACCACCTGGACGCCCCGTGGAAGCCGGCCGAGGTCGAGCAGCGGGAGGGCCGCATCCTCCGGCAGGGGAACGAGAACGAGGTGGTCTCCATCTTCCGCTACGTGACCGAAGGGTCGTTCGACGCCTACATGTGGCAGGCGCTCGAGACCAAGGCCCGGTTCATCGGCCAGGTGATGACGGGCGAGAGCGGCGTCAGGCGTGCCGAGGACGTCGGCGGCCAGGAGCTGTCCTACGCGGAGGTGAAGGCGATCGCCTCGGGCAACCCGGCGGTCCTGACGCTCGCGGAGGCGGACGCCGACCTCCAGCGGCTCATGACGCTCCGGAAGCACCACGCGGACGAGCAGTTCCTCGCCCGCAGGAGCGTCCGGGAGCTGCCCGAGGCCATCGAACGCCTGAGGACGAGGCTCTCCGAGCTATCGGCCGACTCCGAGACCGCCCGTGCCCACGCGGATGACGCGGCGATCATCGGCGGCATCCCGTGCCCTCGGGACCGGCTCCAGGCCGTCCTCGGGGCCCGGCTCGACGCCCTGCCGGCCGAGGTGGCCCAGACCCGACGCTTCGTCCTCGGCCGGATGCGTGGGCTCTCGTTCGGCGTCGTCAAGCACCGCTGCGGCGCGCCCGAGGTGTTCGTCGAGGGGCGGGGGGTCCGGGAGAGGCCCCTCTCGCGAGGGTCGCAGGGGCCGCGGGCCGTCCTGAACGCCCTGGAGCGGCTCTTCGGGAGCTACGGGTCCCGCCGCGAGGAGGTCCGTCGCGAGCTGGCGCACTTGGAGGCCAAACTCCGCGACTTCGGGGCGAGGCTCGGGGCCGCGTTCCCGCACGAGGCGCACATCGCCGAGCTCTCGGGCCTGCGGGACGAGTTGAGGCTCGCGTTGTCGGCCCCGCGGGCCGAGGGCATCGAGCCGGAGACGCGGACGGCCGAGGAGTTGCGTCGGCTCATCCTGCATTTGAAGGAATCGCACGCGGCCGAGGCCGCAGCGCGGCCCGCGCGGGCGCGGCCGGTCACCGCCCGGGTTCGCCGGGACGACGGGCGGCCCCGCGTGGAGGACGCCTGGCCCGAGACGGAGGAAGCAGCCGCGGGCGACGACCTCACCCCGAGACCCGACGCCGCCCGTCCCGCGGGGCCGGCTCCGTCCGGGCCGTCCGGGCACCCACCGAGGGAGGTCCACGGCCGGAAGTACCAGAAGTGGCTGTTCTAAGAACGTCCGGGAATCCCGCAGTTTCTGCTTCTGTTGATATTATTAATAAGATTTATCTTATTATTTAATTATCTATATAGCAGGTGGCGTAGCGGTGATGCCGCCGCCCTTCGCCGGCATCTTCGGCGAGGTTTCGCGCGTCCCGGTTCAGCGGCGAAGCAGGGCACGCGCACCGAGCCCTTGGTCCGAAGGGTCGCCGTTTCACCGCTCCGCCGGGCGCCGGGCAAAGGCAGCGGCGTCACCGTGCGCCTCAGGGCCGGGTGGGATGAGACGCCTGCCCCGGGTCCTGCAAGGTATCCCGGATAGGGCAGTGCGATGGCCCTGGGGAGCTGGGGCGGCCGATCCGGCGGCATCGGTCGGTGGAGAACGAGCTGCATTGGCCGCTCGACGCGGCCTTCGGCGTGGCCCGCCGCCGAGGCGTGTCGGCGACTGCTGGACATGGTCGCCGCCGGCAAGGCCGCCGCCGGGAGCTTGGCCCACGCCCACATCCTGCTCAAGGCCGAGGCCGCGGAGGCGCGGGTCCCACTGTCCCGACGGCTTTGCCTTCGAAGCCGTTGGGATGACGTCGTCACCGTCGAGCGGGTCCGCCAGCGATCCGTCAAGCTGGACCTCCCGGGCGGCGTTGAGCTCGTGGCACTGGATGCTTTCCCCCGCAGACACCCAGCCGTGACCCGCCCTGGCCCCACCGCCGGATCGGCTTGAGGCGCCGGAACGCGAAGGGGATGCCTTCACGGGCGACCGACTGGTCCAGGGACCCGCGCTTCACGCCGGGATCGGGAGCTCGGTTGAGCGACGGGCCATCGCGCGGCCGGGGCCCGGCTCGTTCACCCGATCCCCGCCGACTCGAGCAGGTACGCGAGCCTCACGCCGTAGACGCGACAGAACTCGGCCAGCTCGACCACGTCGACCCGCCGCTCGCCCGACTCGCACTTCGAGACGTACGACGCGTAGGTCCCGAGCCTCTCGGCCACGTCGAGCTGGGTCAGCCCCGCATCCTTGCGCGCCCGGCGCAGGGCCACGAGCAGCCGCTCGTACCTGCGGGTGTGCTGGGACTTCTCCATTGCGGCCCGCCGTAGGCTTCCCCTTGTCGGAGCCTACGGCCGGACCCTAGAATTTCCCAAGTTGGGAAATCTTCCCGACTGTCCCGAAGGCATGGACCGGGCGAACGACGAGTTGGCCCGGCGACGATGAACCCCATTCAGGAGGGCAGGGCGATGACGAACGGCGGCCATCCCGAGGGTGGCGCCGCGGGGAAGCCCGCTTCGGAGAAGCCCGCCCCGCCGCCCGAGAAGCAGGAGAAGAAGGAGGGCGGGAAGCCGCCCGCCACGACGTCGACCGCGGACGGTTCGCGGGAGGCTCGGGAAGCCCACGCCTGAGACGGCATCGTCGGACACGCCCCGGGGCCACCCGGGCCGGGGTTGCGACGCCCGCTTTGCCAAATGACTCAGCCCGTGTAGAGTCCCGGCTCGTGCGGGAACTCAAGCGGGACAATTTCGGGCTCCTGATCGCCTATCTCTTGCCGGGGTCGGTCGCCCTGTGGGGGGCCTCGTATCACGTCGTGGTCGTCCGCGACTGGCTCACGACCGCCCCGGCGGAGGGCCCCTCGATCGGGGGCTTCCTGCACGCGACGCTCGCGTCGACGGCCCTCGGACTCGTCATCAGCGCCGTCCGCTGGGCACTGATCGACCGGCTCCTGGCGCGGGCCGGCGTCCGGCAGCCCGCCTGGGATTTCGAGCTCTTCGCCGAGCGGCTCGCCGCCTACGAGTGGCTCGTCGCGAACCACTACCGCTACTACCAGTTCTACGCGAACATGCTCGTGGCCCTGGCCTGCGCCTACGTGGCGAGGCTCGCCGCCATCGGGGACTTCGGACGACGCGAGGGCCCGGTCGCCGCGGGCTTCCTCCTCGTCGAGGTCGTCCTCCTCCTGGGCGCGCGGGACGCGCTTCGCAAGTACTACGCCAGGACGCGAGCCCTCCTCGCGCGGAGGAACCGTCGCCGCCGGAAGGATGGAGCACGGCCGGTCGTTGCGCGCACGTCGTCGCGAGGGCCGAAGGCCCGCCGGGCGACGTCGGATCCCGCCGATCGGACGGAAGCAGCCCCTACATGCCCACCCAGCGGCCAGTCGACCGCCGAGCAGGCTCGCCACGGGGCGGCCCAGTCAGGGCCGGACGCCGGGGCATCGAGCCGGCGACGCGAACCGGGGGAGGGCGCCGGGGGAGGGGGCTCGACGGGGGGCCGGACTTGAACCTGGTGTCGACTTCGGAGCTCGAACCCCGCCAGACCCGCCGGCTCAAGAGGATGGGGACGGGCTCGGTCGCGGGCGTCACGGACCGAGGGGCCCCCGTTGCGGGGCTCGAACCCGTCGGGACGGCCGGCCACTCGGACGGCCCCGCCGCGGCGCTCACGGCCCGTGGCCTCCTGGCCCGCCTCCCCGGCCAGCCGCTCGCCCGCGGTCGCCCCGAGCGGCCCATGGCGCTTCCCCATGCCTTCCCCTGCGCAAGCCGCAGGACAGCTCAGATGGCGATGTGCCCGATCTCAACTGGCGTGATCTTGTCACTGGTGCGGTCGTAGAGCTTGGTCGTCTCGGGCGATTCCTGGGTGGCGAACTGCCGGGCCCTCTCTATCGTCCCGCCGGCCTCGACGAGCGGGACGCTGGCGGCCTTGGCGGCCACCCTCAAGTCCGCGTCGAGCGTAGCCTGCGGCAGGCCCCGTCGCATGGGGAGAAAAAAGGTAAGCCGCCTCGTAGGCTGATAGGTTGCGGGCCCGCGCAAGGGCCATGGTTTCGCCTTCGTGACGGTGGGGGCGCGGAGAGGTGAGCGGCCCACGCCAGAGAGCGTCAATCCTCATCCTGTCGTCGAACACCTCATGCCCAGGGGTTTGGGCAATGACCGGTTCGGGTGGCCCTGCAGCTCGATGGCCAAGAGGCAAACCGGAGCGGGTGAGTTGCCGTGGTTGCGGTCGACTCACCTGCGTCCCCGCGGGCCGCACCCGGTTAAGTCTTCCGCGTCAGAACCGTCTCGCCCTGGGCGTAGCAGATCCACTCGTACGACTGACGAGCCACCTCCTGCAACGAGAGCAGGTCGTCGCGGGCGAACCCCGGAGAACGGTTCGCGTCCCCCGAGTGCCCCACGGTCGCCAGTTCAACGGAATACGACCCGGCCTCCTCCCGGATGGCCGCTTCGACCCGTCCGACCAGGATCCGATGAACCGCTTGAGTCTCGGACATGGTAACCTCCGAAAAAGCACCCCCGGCAACTCACCGCTCGTCAGCCACCGGCGGTGGCTCACGAGGGGTTGATCGCTAGGGCGGAGGTCACGCGGCTGAACTGAGGCGGCCCGGGCCTCCGATCGTCATAACCCGGGACACCAGCTCGAGTCAAATCACCCCGGAGTCCGTGAAAGCGCGCTCGATCTCGGCCTCGAACTCCTCGGCCGTCTTGAAGCGGAGTTCGTCCGTGTCGTCCAGGCAGGTGTCGACGACGGCGGCGACTTGGGCCGGGACGTCGGGGCGGCGAGCCCGGATCGGCACGACGGGCTGGGTCTCGATGATCGTGAGCCGGTTCCCCCGTCCGAAGTCCCGCGGGGGCGACTTAGTCAGGAGGAAATAGAGGACGGCCGCAGCCGACCAGACGTCCACCTCCGGCTCGGCTTCGAGGTAGTCGTGGTACTGCTGGCGACACATGTACTCCGGGGTCCCGCCCACCTGCGACCGGTCCGTGATCCTGCTCCAGCCGGCGGCCCGGAACGCCTTGGCCAGACCGCAGTCGCTCACCTTGACCAGCCGGGCCGCGACGGTCCCGCCGAACAGGATGTTGGCGGGCTTGAGGTCCCGGTGGACGACGCCCACCTCAGGGCGGGTGCCGCCGTCTCGGTCGACGGCCGTCACCGGAGCAGTGGCCAGATATCGGAGGGCGGCGAGGACTGGGAGTATGATCGCGCGGGCCTCGGCGAGCGGGAGGGCGGGGCGGTCCCGCATGTACTCGTTCAGGTCGCCGCCGTCGCAGTACTCCATCGTGAAGTACGGCGCGCCAGCGTGCTCCCCGTGGCCGAAGAACCGGACGACGTTGGGGTGGTCCAGGGCCTTGAGCGTCTCGATCTCGCGGAGGAACCGGGCGCGGACGAGCGAGTCGCCGGAGTGGAGGGCCTGTTGGCGGATGACCTTCAATACCAGGTCGGCCTGTCCCGGGATGGTCGAATGGTAGAGATGGGCCTCGCCCATCGCACCCCCGGAGAACTTACTAACGTAGCGGAACCCAGGAAGGTCGGGGAGGTGATCGGGGAGCTTGGGGGCGGGAGTCATATGGCCTCCGGTGCGCGGACGGGAAGGAGCGGCTCGAGGATGGCTCGGACGCGGCCGACCTCTCGCGCGAAGGAGGGCTTCGACCGAGGGTCGGGGTCGGTGCCGGCCGCGGCAAGTTCCGCCTGCGCGGCGGCGACGTCCGCCTCGACCTCGCGACTGCTTGCCCCCGGATCCAACGGTGCGCCACGCGCCCGCGCCCGCACCGCGAGCGCCCGCGCGAGGGTGAGGCGATGCCGGGTCTGTCCTTCGGTGCGAACCAACCGGGTCAAGATCTCCACCGCACGGGTGACGAGATCGGAGCCGCGGACGGGGTCGCCAGCGTCCATCCACAGGGTTCCCGCGTGCAGGCACGTCGACGCCAACTCGAACCGGTAGCCCCGGTCGCCGTCGAGCTCGACCAAGTCCCGGTAGACGCCGACCGCCCGCTCGCACGCCTCAGCGGCCTCAACGTCGCGGTCATCAAAACCCAGCCGCCGTGCCTGCTCACGGTACGCTCGGGCGAGGTGCGGCCGCCACTCCGTCCGCCCCAGCTCATCTTTGAAACGCTCGAAGATGGCGACGGCCCGGTCGTCGAACGGGGCGGCGGGCCGCTCATCCCCGTCTTGGATCAGCCGCGAGCGTTCGACCAGGCATTCGGCGAAGTGGGGCTCGTACGTCGCGCCGCCCTCAGACCCCGTCAGGTCCGAGTAAATATCGGTCGCCTTGTTCAGGTACAGGGCCGCCTGGACCCGATCGTCGGCGTCCTTCCGAATACGGGCGAACAAGAGGTAGCACGCCGCGAGCTCGTGCCACCGGGCCGGCTTGGCCCCGGCCGGGCACGCCCTCTCGTAGGCGGCGATGGCCGCCCGGCACTCGTTCTGGGCCTGCTCCGGGCGGGCGGCGAACCGGAGCGCGAGCGCGAAGTTGGCGTGGACCGAGGCCAGCAACCCGGCGTCCACCCGAGCCTCGACTCGGCGGTACAGGGCCACTGCTTGTGGAAAGAGCTTGAGGGCCCCCTCCACGTCGCCCTGGACGGTCATCGCCCCAGCCTTCGCCTCGAACGCGTCGGCCAGGAGAGTGATGAGGCGATCGTCGGCCGGGACCGGCGGGAGCGATGTGATGACACGGTCGTAGGCGGCCAGTGCCCCTGGGATGTCGCCGGCCGCCTCGTGCGCGGCCGCGCGTTGCAGGCGGAGCTTCCCGAGATACAGGAGGCCCTCGTCCGTCGCCGGAGTGACCCGCTCCAGTTCCCGTTCCAGCTCCCCGTAATCGAGCATGTCGCAGAAGGCGACGGCCCGAGGGGCGGAGTGCCGTGCGGCCGCGCCCCGGTTCGCCGCATCCCTGTTAAGGATGTGGTCAAGCTCCTGCCCGAGCAGCGAGGCAACCGGAACTCCGCCGCAGAGCTCGGTGGCCCATTGCGCCGGTGCAATGTAGGTAATCGTCCCGAGCCGGCGAAGCGGACCCCCCTCCCGCCGCCGCAAGGCGGGCGGTCGGGCCCGGGGGTACTCCACCCCGGTCAGATCCCGGTACGCCGCGACGAGGTTCCCCGCAGCCTCGGCCATGGACGTCCAGCCGGCCCCGCTCGGTTCGAAGCAACGATCGATGGTCTGCGCCACCCGGGGCGGCACCGCGAGTCGGGTGGGCCGGCGAAGATATCGGCGGAAAGTCGACCGGGCGAAGCGTCCATGTATGCACGCCGGCCGACCTGCGAACAGTTCGAAGACGGTGAGCCCCCAACTCCAGAGGTCCGCAAGCGGCGACGGCGGGCCTTCGGGCGGGTGAAATGGTGACTCGTACTCCGGTGTCGCGGCGCATGTCGCTACGGCGAGGACGGCCTGCTCCTCGGGCGTCAGCCGGGCGGCGTCCGGGAGGCACGACCCAAAATCGACGAGCTTCACCACACCGGCGGGCGTCCGTATCAGGTTCTTCGGCTTGACGTCCAGATGGATCCATCCCAGCTCGTGAACTGCCGCCAAGGCCCACCCGGCCTGGATGGCCGTGTCCAGCACCTCGACGAGGTCCCGTCCCGCGGCGCACCACTCGCTCACGGGCTCTCCCGTGATCAATTCGCTCGCGATGACCCACTCGTCCCCGACCCGGGCGAAGTTGGCACAGCGGGGCAGGTGCGGGTGGTCTCCGAGCTCTAGCAGCCGGGCGAGCTCGTCCTCGATGGCCCGGGGCGACTGAACGGCACCGCGGCGTGCGCGTTTGACTGCGAACCGGGCATTCAGGGAGGGGCTGAAGGCCTCGTAGACCTCCCCACAACCGCCGAACCCTCGGAGGCCCTCGATGCGGTAGTCCTCGAAGCACAAGTCGTTGGTGTCCCACCCCTGCGGCGCTGGGAGGTCCTCGGACATCGGAGCACTCCGGCTCGGTCGGGCACGGGTGGCCGCGTCGAACGTGCAGCCGATGCCCTAACCGCGCAGCCGTCGGTTGGCCTTCTGCCGGCAATATCATAACCGAGAGTTGGGTATGAGCGGCAGGCAGCCTGGGGGGCCCATGGTGCCACGCCCGGCGGCCTCTCTCTTCTTCGCCAACTCGGCCCTGGAGTTCCGCTTCTCCACCGGCGCCGGTCACCCGATGTCTGGGATGGCGATGGGCCGCCACGAAAGGCTCGGATGGAGGGGTACTCTTCCGGGACGGGCATGTCCCGCGCCCCGCTCACGCGATGCCTCGCACGGACGCGCCTCCGACCGACGGGGTTTCCGGACCGCGATCGCGTCCGGGGCCGTTCTCCGCCCAGCGACGCGATCCGAGTGGGCGGTCCCTGCGCTACCGGGCTGGCGCTTGCCATGGCTAGCCGCACCCGTCGGGGAGGCGAAGACCAGGCGGCCTGCGGGCCCCGTCCGCGACCGCCTTGACTTTCTCGAGGCCTGGCCTTACCGTTATTGAGTCGATAGCAGTGCCACGTCACGTGGCAGAGTATGAAACCCACTATCGACCTCTTCATCGGCTCCCCGATCGAGCTCGATTCGGAGAAGGACTTCCTAGGGCAACTGTCCGCGGAGCTCCTCGCGCGGGGCCGGCCCGCGCTGGTCTTCGCGAACTTCTTCCCGCTCCGGAATCCCCATCAGATCGACTTCCTCGTCGTGACGGCAGACTGCGCCTGCCACGTCGAGCTCAAGCGCCTGACGGCCCCCGTCGTCGGTGGGCTCAACGGCCGCTGGTCGTTGCGTCGCCCGGACGGCTCGCTCTCGCCGCTCGAGGCGAAGAACCCGTACCGCCAGGCGCTCGACGGGAAGTTGGCGATCAGCGACGAGATGCACGCGTTCGCGCGCGCCAACCGTTCCGTCCCGGTCCCGTCCCAGGGAGAGAAGTTCTTCAGGTACCTCGAGAGCGTCGTCTGCGTCTTCCCGGAGCTGCTCCCGGGGTCTTCGGTTCCAGACGATCACAAGGTTCGCTCTCGAGGGTTCCAGGGGCTGCTTCGGCTCCTCGACGAGCGGAAGACCCATCCGCCGGGGTGGTCGCGAGCGACGTGGGTCGCCTTCGCCATGCACCTCAACCTCACGCGGGTCGACGAGGCCGATGAGCGATTGCCGCTCGAGGCCAAGGAGGCACGTCGAGCGGTCACGGAGTACGCAGGTCGGTTCGAGGGCTACTACGCGAAGGGGCTTCCGGCTCTCGTGCCGACGAACATCCGGCAGCCGGACGGCACGGAGGCGCCGTCCTCGGCGATCATCAATCAGCTCCTCCGCGGGGCGCACACTCAGCTCGTCGGCCCGTCGGGATACGGGAAGACGCTCCACGCGAAGCAGATGGCCCTCGCCGCGCTCCGCGGCGGCCGGATCCCGGTTTTCGCGTCGGCGAGGGAGTACGAGGGCAAGCTCTCGACGTTGCTGGATCGGAGCGTCTCTCACCTCCACCCGGACACGGCCCTCCACCTGCTCGATGCGGCCGACCGGAACGGCAGCCCCGTGAGCCTCGTCATCGATGGCTTCAACGAATGCCCGAAGAAGTGGCAGAAGAACCTCCTGAAGGACTTGCAGGCGTTCTATCTGCGATGGCGCGTCCCGATCCTCATCACCGCGCAAGAATCGCCGGAGCTGACGGAGCCGCTGGCGGGCGAACGCTATGTCTTCGCACCGCTCAACTCGGAGCAGCGGTACGCGGTCCTGAATTCGTACGTCGCCGGCGGGGCGTCCGAGGAGATCACCTCGCTCTGCGAGCCGTTCGAGACGCCGTACGAGCTCAGCCTCGCCGCCGAGTGCCTCTCCGAGATCGGAAGCCTGGCGACGCGTGCATCGCTCTTCGACGCGTACGTGCACAAGCGTTGCCAGGGGACTGATTCCCCGGCCGTCGTCCGGAGCATCCTCTGCGGCCTCGCCGACCGTATGCAGAGGAGATTCGTCAGCACGCTGACGATGAACGAGGTCTGGCGCGTCGCCCAGGGCGTCGTCGCGAGCGAAGGCGGTCGCTCGGTGCTGGTCCCCGAAGTGCTCGCATGCGGCCTGCTCGACGTGAGGCAGAACTGGTGCGCGTTCCGGCACGAGATCCTCGAGCGCTTCTTCCAGGCGGAGGCGCTCACGCGAACACACCCGTCCCTGGACGAACTGGCCCGCGCGATCGCCCTGCCGCGACATCGTCACCTCGTCGAGTTCGTGCTCGGGTCGGAGGGTGACGAGTCATCAATCCGCGAATGCCTCGTCTCGCTGGCGGATGGACGGGCCCTCGCCGACTGCCTGCGAGGGAGGCTCGGCGATGTGGCACGCGACGTGGCGAGGTCGGAGTGCATCCGCCTGCTGCATGCCGCCGAATCGTCGCTCGACGGCATGGACGTCGAGCTTGAGGGATCGGAGTCGATAAGTCTGCTCACCATCCCCCGCGGCCCGCGCTGGTCGCCGTACGATCTTGCGCTGATGAACGCGATCGGCGAGATGCTCGCCGAAGGTCAGTTCGTCGACGGCTTCCTCCGCCTCCTCCGCCGGACCGAGGGAACGTGCCGGTTGGCCCTCTCGGACAAGGCCGGCTTGAACGGCCGCCTCCGGCCGGGGGATGCTACCTGGATGTACGCATCCCTGTTCGTCATCCAACGTGGCGGGGACGAATCGTACTTCCCGGTCTCCGTGATCTATCACAAGGCCCGCTTCTCGCTCGTCTCGCGGGGCGTCGCGAAGATCCCGGAGCCCGTCGTGGCGCTCATGGCGGAGCTCCCGGAGCGTAGTCCCGGCGAGTTGCTCGTCCTCTGCTGGTATCTCCGCGGCGCGCCGCCGGAGCTCGCACCGTCTGTTCCTTCGCTCGTGCGTGCATGCTGGGAGACACGCATTTACCATCTCCGCCTGGAGGCCTTGGACCTCGCCGGCGTGGCATCGCGCTCCCTCGAGGGGGCTCCTCGCGAGGAGATGATTGAGCTCCTCGGCTCGCTCTCCACGAGCAACGTCATGCTGAGTACGTCCATCGTCGACGCGATGATGGGCTACGAGATGCTTGGGCCGATAATCGGCGGCGACCAGGCCGCGGCCGAGATCGCCCAGATCCTCCAGACCCCGGACGATTCCGAGGCGTTGCAGCGCGCGTACGGAGTCGTGAACAACATCTTTGAGGATGTGTATCAAGGCGTATACTGGGACGTGATTGAGTCGCTCGCCCGCGAGTCCCGCGTGAAGCTCTTCACGATGGCTGCACTCGGCGCGCCCGTTTACGCGATGTTTACCGACTGGACCCTCCGCCGACTCGTCGAGCTCGGCGATCAAGCCGCCCTCCCGGCATTCGAGCGGTGGTGCTCCCCGCCCGCGGCCGGGAGCAGCTGTCCGCAGGATGCGACGGCGTGCTTCGTCGAGGCGATCCTCGGCCGCGCCGTGTTCGTCGACGCGCCCCCTCCGGGCGGGGCCCTCGAGACGGATGATCACCGAACGTGGTCGATCTACGGGGCAATCCTCCACTGGTCGTTCCGCCCCGGGCTCTCGGATGCGGAGAAGGTTGCCCTCTGTGCGCCGCTCTGGGAGGAGCTCCAGAGGGACCTGCCGTTCGAGGCGGTCGACCCGCTCCATCGGCTGGCGGCCGTGGCGGACTCGAGGCCCGATCGGCAACGTCCGGTCCTCGAAACATTGTGTACTCTCTTCCCGGATGAGATCCGTCGCATCCTCGAGTTCGGCGTGAAGCAGCGAGATCGCCTCACGAGCCGCTTCCGCGGGCCTCGCGACGCCGAAGCCCGAGTCAAATTCATGATCCGCTGGCTCGGCTGGATCGGTAATCCAGATTCCTTGAAGACACTCGAGCCCCTGGTCAACTCTCCTGACCTCGGGCGCGACGCGGTCGCCTCCGTTCGTGCGATCAAGTCGGCGGGGGGCCGCGGGTAGGGCTGCCCGAGGAACTGGAGGGGGCAGCGGTCCGTCGAGTCGAACGATTGCTCGAAGAGCGGGTGGAGGCGTTCCCCGGCTGCGGTAGATGACAGAGCGAGAGCCGACGCCGCCCGCAGGCCGACATCCCGCTCCAGTTGCATCACGCGGCGGTTCAGGTCCGCGAGCTGGTTCTCCTCGGCACCCCAGATCTCATGCAGCAGGTTCTCCGCCACGACCTCGAAGTAGCGCATGACCCGCTCCTCGGACGCGGCGATCTTCTCGTAGATCCGCTCGTCCATCACCGGTTCAAGTTCAGCGGCCGCGAGCTCGCCCGCGTCGCAGAGCCCCTGCGGCGTCACCTCCACCCCGTAGGCCTGCAAGATGGCCCTCCGGTAGGGCCGATCCTCGTCGTCTGATGCTCATCCGCGGTGCGGGTCGTACCCTCCGGGGTTACGGCGATAATCTCCTCACCGCAGCGCAGTACGCGGCCGAGCTCTGGAACGTCTGCACCCTTCCGGTCGCTGCCCGTGGCGGATTCGGCCTGTCCGGCCTGCGAGGCAATTCCCAAGGCCACCACCACCTCATCCCTGCGCTTCATCGAGCACGACCCCATATCCAGGGCGTGGTACAATGGCCGCTATGGAACCGACAGCCACCCGAGTCACCGAGCCGCACGAGCCCGCGACGAGCCAGGCCAGCCCCACGCTGGAGGAGCTTCTCGACCTCGAGTTTGAGGCGTTCTGCGCCCGCGAAGCGGCCGAGGATGTGACACTCGACGAGGTGCTCAGGGCCACGGCCAGCATTCCCGGCAGCATGGCCCGAGCCGTCATCGAGGAAGAGCGGGCGAATAGGTTCTGATGGCCCGCTCCTTCTTTCGATACCAGTGCCCTCGTCAAGAACTACCACTCCGAGGGCGGCCCCCCGCACGTCCAAGCCATCCTTGGGACCGCCGGCTCGGAGTTCTTCATCTCGCGGCTCTCCGCCGTCGAGATGCTCTCCGGCTTCGCGGGGAAGGTCAGGGCCGGCGCCCTCTCCAGCACCGACTACGGCACCCTCCGCAAAGGGTTCTTCGCCGACATCCGGCGAAAGACGCTCCGGCCGCTCTGGGTCTTTAGACACCCGCTACAAGCTCGCGGGCACCTCATCGGCAAGCAGGCCATGACCCGCCAGTTCCGCACGCTCGACGCGATCCCCCTTGCCGTCGCCCTGCGTTTTCATCGCTCCTTCCCGCTCGACGCGTTCGTCTGCGCCGACCAGCGGCTGAGCGATGTTTCCCGCCCGGAAGGGCTCACGGTCATCCAGCCCTGACTTGGGCCTAAAGACCAACCTTGGCCGCCGCGTTCTCCCGAAACAGCGACCCGTCGCGGATATAGCGCCGCATGACGGCGAGGCTTTTGTGCCCCGACTGGTCCTGGATCGCCCGCTCGGAGACGCCCGCCATCGCCGCCTGGGTAATGAGGCCCGCTCGTAAGCTATGCGCCGCGTACTTCCGAGCGCTCTTGCCTGCGGCGATGAGGCTACGCTTCACGACGTCGGCCACGACTTGATCGGTCAGTCTCCGGTCACTCACGTCCCCGTGCTTGTTCACCGAGCGGAAGAGGGGACCCTCGTCGATGTCGGCCTCCTCGATCCAGGCCTGGACCGCTCGTACGGGGCAGGTCTCGGCGTGCTCACCGAACGGGATGCCGATCTTCCTCCCGACACCCACCTGGTCGGTCTTGCTCTTCCGGATAATGACCACGAGGCCCTCCTCGGCAATCGCGAGATCGGTGACGTCGAGGCCCACCAACTCGCTCCGCCGCATGGCGCCGGCGTAGCCGAGGAGGAGGAGCGCGCGATCCCTCACGCCGAGGAGCGAGTCCGGGAGGTGCTCGACCATCTCGCGGATGTGTTTCGTGAGGGTCGGCTTCATGTGCGACTGGGCGACGCCTTTCTCGCGGCGGATGCCGGCCCAGACGTAGCGTACCTGGGCGTGCTTCGTGGGCGACTCGAATCCGGCGGCCCGGTGGGCCTCGGCGATCGTCGAGAGCCGGCGCCGGAGGGTGCTCGTCTTCAGGTCCTGGGATCGGTCGGCCAGGTAGTAGGCCACCGTGTCGGGCGCCGCAGGCATCGAGGGCCTGCGGTACTTCTCGCACCAGGCGGCGAAGTCGCCCCAATCCGAGCGGTAGCTCTTCTTCGTGTTCTCGGCCTTGGAGTTGTCAATGTAGGCGGAGGTCAGGGCGCCCAGGCGCTCGAGCTTCTGGGCGGCGGAGGCGGCGCCTCGCGGGCGTGGCAGATCGTCGTTCTGGCGTTGGTTCGTCATACCGGTCGGGCGGGTACTCTACGCCTCGAGCGTACCACCGGGCCGGGAAGAGGGCGAGCGGCGAAGGATGGCCGCGGCCGGGCGGTTCGACGACCCGCGCTGGCCCGCGAGCAAAGACGCGCGATCACGACCTCGGGAAAGCGGCCGAGGCGGTGGCGATGGGAAGGTAGAGGTGGAGATCCGAGTCGACGAGCGACCGGAACTGGTACTTCTCGTAGAAGGCCTTGGCCTTCTGGTCGATGGCGTCGACTACCACGGCGTAAATCCCGATCTTCGCCGAGATATCGACGGAGCGCGCGAGCGCGTCCATCAGGAGCTTCTCGCCGAGGCGTTGCCCCTGGGCGCTTCGGTCCACCGCGAGCCGCGCAATGAGGACGACAGGCACGGGATGCCGCGGGAGCTTCTTCGCGCCCTCGGTGGGCAGGTTCTCGAAGGCCACGGCGCCGCTGGCGATCGTGTAGTAGCCGAGCACCTTCGGGTCGTGCTCACGAACCGCGACGTAGGTGCGGCCGAGGTTCCGCTTCTCGTACTGGCTGACGAGCGATCTGAGAAATGTGTCCAGGGACGGCACGCCCGAGTCGAAGGCGTCCCGCGCGTGCGAGCGTTCGAGCCGCACGATCGAGACATCACTTGCTGCCATGGACGTGCCGCGCCGCCGCGCGAAGCAGTGCCGGGCCGGGCTCGGGAGGGTGCTCGAGGGCTTCGAGGAACCGATCGCGGTCGATGTCGGAGAGGACGAGCGGCGACTCCTCCCGGAACCGGACCTCGTCCTCGGGGACGACGCGAGCCTTCCGCACCCGGAGCTCGGTGTCGCTCACCTGCTCGATGATGACCGTCGAGTTGGCGAACCCCTTGGGGAGGCTCACCCGGCCCTTGGAATCGGTCGTGCGTGTCTCGGCGTCCATAGTTCCCATCCTTCCCTAGGCTCCCTCACTATACATCCGTTCTACCCACGTGGTCAAGTGGGATTAGCCCACGACCCAGGGCTGTTTCATTCTTCTGCTCAAGTTGCCACAAGTTTCATGGCCTTTGTGACATGGAACCTCAGATCTCTGACGACGTCGGCGATTCCTCGTTTCGTCCGTCTGGCTTGCTGTCCCAGCAGAAACAACGCCACGTTGCGGAGGCTTGCAGCGACCTGCGCGGCGGTCCCGGTCCTCACTCGGCTGGCATCCTCGCCCAAGGTCCAATCCCGCACGCCAAACAACTGGTTCTCGATCGCCCAGTGCGAACGGATCAGCGTCAGGAGCTTGGCGGGCGACGCCTTCTCGGGCCTCAGACTGGTGATACCGTACACGTCCTCGACGGTCGTCACTCCCCGGAGGGTGCGTTCACGCCGCAGATGAAAAACCTGCCCCACGGCCGGCCAGTCCAGGAAGCTGTTCAGCCAGGTCGTGGTCCGAATCGTCCGCCGCTCACGTCGCCCATGCCCCTTGTGAATCATGCAGGCCTGGCGGATGCTCTCGGCGTGGAGTCGTCTCTGCCGGGGGGGAAAGCCCCGCTGGCGGGGCGTCCAAAACACTTCGGATGTCCGCCAGGAGCATCGCCTGATTTTCCTTGGCTGGTAGCACATAATCGCCGCCACGCCGCACAATCTCCGAGCAGACGTCTCGGTGAGTAAACATGGCATCACCCGTGACAACCTTGCCAGAGAGTGGCAGAATTCCGAGCAATTCCAGGGCCGCCTTGTGCTCATTGGTTTTGGCATCGACCCGCAATTGGGTCAGGACCGCCCTCATCTCGGAGGCATAGGCAGCCAGCAGATGCACCGCGGGCAAATTCTCGCCCCGAGACCCACGCGCCGTCTTGCCGTCGATCGCGATGTGTTCGAAGCATCGGGTCCCGAGACGGGCCTGGATCCACTCGCTGATCAACTGCTCGAAGACCGCGACGTCAATCCCGCGAAAGACACGGCTGAGAGTGGCCTCGCTGGGGGCCTTGGATCGGGTGCAGCCGAGGAGCTTCCGGAACTCGCGACCGAAGGCATTGCCGAACTGGACGACGCCCCGCCGCGAGGTGATGCCCGTGAGCATGGCTACGGCCGTCAAGGCCAGAATCGAAGGCAAAGGGTGCCGCAGGCCCTGGGCCCTGCGACGGTCCATAAGCTTCGGTGAACGAAAGACTTCCAGAAGAGATCGCGCGGCGTCCATGCCAAGACCTCCAGGTGTGGATCAAACGGTGACTACTGGCATAACATCATTGCAGCCGATCGGATAGATCAGAACGGAATAGCCCTGGCCCACGACCTGCTACCCCCTGAAGGCTTAGCCTTGGAGCGCGAGCTCGTTGGAAATCCTGAGGAACTATGCCTTGAGACGGCGTTAATGTAACTACCGATAATGGATGATTATCGGTAGTGAGGGGATCGTTTGTGTGGTGGAGTCGAGTGAACACGTCGACCCCGATAATTAGACCCTAACTCTCCCGTCGGTCACGAAGTCGTACCCGTTGTTCTGCCTCGCCGAGATCCTGAAGTGCTGAAGTCCCTCGCACCTGGTGCTCTGCTTGGACCCGCCTTGAAGCCGTCGTCGAAATTGTGATGGTAGCCGCTCACCACGACCCTCACGTCCGTCCCCCGGACGATGACGTGTGGCCGGCGGCTGTCCCCCCGGTCACTTCCGGTTCCATGGGCCTGTCACCGCCATTGGGAACCGTTGACCCGGGATGTGGTCGACCGCGCAGAAGTCGACGTCGTCCGGCCGCTCCGCCGTCCCGAGGTAAGTGTCCTCGGCCGGTGCGACCGCGTAGGTGTCGTCGTCAATCCTCGTGCCCGTCTCGGCGCCGGACGCTCAACTTAGCCATCCTGGTGCCGCACACCGGCCTGCGGATGCCGTATCCGCGGGCAGAAGGCCATTTGCCCGCAATTGTCCTGTAGAGCCGTCAACACGCAGCACAGTAATCAATGCGATGAAGAATGTGACGATATTGCAGGCATGGACATCAATACCGGACGAATCTTCATGCTCTGCAGGTTTACGACCGACGCCCGAGGCCGCCTGAATTCGGTGCGGTATCTGCTCGATCGCATGACCAGGGAGCCGGTCGAGGACGGGCGAAGCGACCCTCGTCCCAATGTCTGACCTGCCCCCGGTCGTGCTACCAGTTCCTATGTTAGTGGCCCGACCACCTCGGCCATAGGCCTCGGGCCGAGGGGCGCGGCCCCGAAGGCCGGCGGCCGCGGCGCGATCGCCTCGGGCGCGGGCGGGCGATACTTCAGGCTGCTGTGCGGCCTGATGGTGTTGTACGCCACCCGCCACCGCTCGATCAGCACCCTCGCCTCCGGCATCGTGTCGAACGCCTCGCGATCCAGCAGCTCGTCGCGGAGCTTGCCGTTGAAGCTCTCGATGTAGCCGTTCTCCCAGGGGCTCCCCGGCTCGATGTAGAGCGTCGTCACCCCGACGCGCCCGAGCCACCCGCGCACGGCCTTCGCCGTGAACTCCGGGCCGTTGTCCGAGCGGATGTGCCCCGGCACGCCCCGCCGCACGAATAGGTCCGAGAGCCGCTCCAGCACGTCGTCGGCCGTGAGCCGCCGCGCCACGTCGATGGCCAGGCACTCCCGCGTGAACTCGTCCAGGACCGTGAGCATCCGGAACGCCCGGCCGTCGCGGATCCTCGCCTGCACGAAGTCGTAGCTCCAGACGTGGTCCTTGCGCTCGGGCCGCAGGCGCACGCACGAGCCGTCGTTGAGCCACAACCGCCCGCGCCTGGGCTGCCGCGCCGGCACCTTCAGGCCCTCGCGCCGCCAGAGCCGCTCGACCCGCTTGTGGTTGGCCGCGAAGCCCTCGGCCCTCAGCAGGGCGGCGACCCGCCGATAGCCGTAGCGGCCGTACGCGCGGGCCAGCGCCTCCATCCGTTCCACCAGCCGAGGCTCGTCGTCGGGGATCGACGGCGCGCGTCGCTGCGTCGAGCGGCACTGCCCCAGCACCCGGCAGGCCCGGCGCTCGGAGACGCGGTCGGGGCCGAGCGCCTCGCGGACGTGCTCGACCGCCTCCCGCCTCCGGGCCGGGCTCAGTATTTTCCCGAGGCGGCCTCCCTGAGGATCGCCTTGTCCAGCTCGGCCTCGGCCAGCAGCCGCTTCAGCCGCGCGTTCTCGGCCTCGAGCTCCTTCATCCGCCTCGCCTGGCCGAGCTTCAGGCCGCCGTACTCCTTCCGCCAGCGGTAGTAGGTGACGACCGTCACGCCGATCTGCTTGGCCGCCTGGGCGACCGTCTTGCCCTGGGCGAGCAGGACCTCCGCCTCGCGGAGCTTGGCGATGACCTGCTCGGTGCTGTGCCCGTTCCTCGCCACGGTCTCATCCCCCCGAAACGCCCGGCCTCGATTGTGACATCGAGGCCGGACTCGTTTAAGGGGGGCAGGTCACCGGTGGGTCGAGGCACTCCGAGAGGTTTCCAAACTAAGCATATCGCAAAAGAACAGCATGGTGGTCACGGTCGCAGACCGAGAGAGCGATATCTACGAGTTTCTTCTGGAAGCTCAAGCGCTGAATGCAAAGTACGTGATCCGAGCGGCGCACAATCGATCCGTTCTCGACAGCGAGCATAGCTACGTAAACGAATACATACGCGCCACACCCGTACAAGGTCAAATTGAAGTCACCGTCCCGAGCCAGCTGAGAACCGCGGTAGCAAGCGTACGGTTTTCTGCGCTCACGCTGTGCGCACCGGACCGCCTTCGAAATCGAAGACCAAGCTCAACGTGTCGTGCCGGGTAGTCTATGTTGAAGAAGTGAAGCCACCGGCAGGAGTTGAAGCGATATCATGGACGCTGCTTACAAATGTCCCTGTCACCTCGTTAGAGCACGCGGTGGAGCGAGTGTCATGGTATCGACGTCGGTGGTCTATTGAAGAGTTTCATAAGATTCTTAAGTCCGGCTGCATGGTGGAAAAGAGCAGGCTTCAAACTGCCGAACGGCTTAAGCGATACATTGCGCTCCTATGCGTTATTGCATGGCGCATCTTTTGGTTAGTGCATATCCAACGCGCTGATCCAAACGCGCCCGCTGAGGTCGCACTTACCCAGGCAGAGATCGGCACATTGCGATGGCTTAAGCGATTCAGCGGTCGTTTCAAGCACTCCACTGCGATGACCGTTCGTCAGGCTGTGATCGCTATCGCTTGCCTCGGTGGTTATCTCAACAGAAAAAATGACCCTCCTCCAGGCGCTACAGCAGTCTGGTGCGGCTGGCAACGCCTCGCTTCCATGTCAGAGCTTTATGAAAGTCTCATCCCTGGATGTGGGTAATAGTGAGGTCCCACACGGACCCCGGACGGAGGAATGGCCGTGGATGACTCACATCGCGACGCGGCGGGCGGAGGCGGGTTGGGGCGGTTGGAGGACGAGGCGAACGGTCGACGGGTCACCTATAGCTACGACCTCGGCGGTGGCGTCACGACCGTGCGCGATGCGTCGGCCCGCACCCAGGTGTTCGCCTACAAGGTACCCGCCCCGCGGCCGGGGCCGTTCGTCGTCGTCGAGGCCCGGGACGCCTTAGGGCGGGCGGCGCGGTGGGAGTGGGCCACGGCGACGCCGGCGGGGGACCGCGCGGGGCTGGAGCGGGACTTCGTCTTGCCGTTCAGGTCGTAGCCGAACGACTCGTCGCTGGCGGTGCCCGGCCTGTCCACCCCCGTCAGCCGGCCGCCCGAGTCGTAGCCGTAGGCGAAGGTGGCGAGCATCGTCGTCGTGCCGCCCGAGACGCTCCGGTGGGTGATCGTCGTCACGCGGTCGGCGTCGTCGTGGGAGATCGTGGTGGCGACGCGCGGGTCGGCGCCGTTGACCGTGCGCGTGATCGCCGTGCGGCGGTGGGCGTCGTCGTAGCCGAAGACGACGCGCGGGCCCTGGGTGGCGCCGACCGAGCGGGTGATCGTCGCCAGCCGCGTCGCCGCGTCGTAGGCGTACGTCGGGCGGCCGACCGACGACAGGTCGTCCGTCAGGCTCGCCCGGTTGCCCGCCTGGTCGTAGCCGTAGGTGAGCGTCACCGCCGGCTGGCCGGTCCCCGGGCCCGACGTGCCGGCGGCCGTCATCCGGCCGCCCGAGTCGTAGGTGAAGGTCAACGCCGCGTCGGGGTCGTGGATGCCAGTGAGGGGGCCGGGCGGAGAAAAGGTGACCTCGAGATTCCCCAGCATGCCAGAATGAACTGACACCGCGCCGCGCCCCGCTAAAAGGATCGCTTGACGGTGGACGGCACCAAGTGGTCGACATTCCCAGATGAGCAAAATGCCAGGACATGACGCCTTCCCGACACTGTACGTATCTGAGCGGACCACGCAGTTGTTGCGAAGACCGCGACTTCTTCCCACGAATAGTGCCGACTACTACTCCTCCGACTATTGATGGTGATTCCGGCTTCATCCACGGTCCACTCTTGTGGACGCGATTTTATGAAGAAGTAGAGAAGCGACACAAACACCACTGCCGTGTTCGACGCCCCAAATACGAGGACTGTGAACGGATCGATTGACTGGGCAAGGTTGCTTTCAGCGTGACGTAGCCAAAGGAAAACTAGTGACCCAAATAGCCATAAGGGTAAACTCATCAAGAGCACAGCCGCGAGGAACTTGTAGAACTTGCTGCTTAGCACAACCCCAGAGTGAGACAGACCGGAAGCGTCTGTGTTGGGAACTAGTGGCGACATCGACAGGTGCTCCTTAAGCTTTCACCAAGTCGCTTCCCGTCGCTACCTACACTCGGAGGCTCGGATTCACTTTATGGCCGACGGTAAACATGCCGCTGTGAAAAACCCTCGATGAACTACGCCAAACAGCTCGCATTTAAGTTACGCGAACACGTCAGCGGTATCACTTGGGCATGCTTCCTATGCGTAGTTGCTTTGACTCGCGCCAATGTAATGAGTCTGCACGCCGCCCCATCCGGACGGCTGTGGAAGTCCCCAATTTGGTGTGTGTTCGCGAAGCCAGTCCAGCGAGTGATAGAGGGCGGCCTCGATCGTGCCCTCCTCAACGTTGATGTGAAGGACCCCGTCCTCTTCGCTCATTTCCCATGGCTTGAGGCCGAGATTCCAGTCGGCCGCGGTTGCGTTTCGGCTATCGACGGGTTTATGAGGTAAAGCAGCCACCTGATTCTGATTCATGTTAACGACTGGAGCGGGTCGCGGGCGAACATTGAAGAACATGTTGAGGGCATCCGTCGTAACGTTGACCAGTAGGCCAATGGCAAAGCCATCAAGCAGGGCGGATGCAAACGGATTGCCTTGAGTTATCGCGTTTAGTACAGCACCTGCGAGCGGGCTCGCGATCATCTGAAACGACCCTACGGGCGTGCCAAAATTCCCCTGAACGAAGAGGGTGTTGAAACTACCACCCGAAAAGCCTCCTATGAAACCCGCGATCGCATTTGCGATTAAACCCTCTCCGATGATGCTACCTATGATGGGAGTGAAAAGCCCTGTGACAGCACCGGCCACCATGCCTGAAGCGAGCCCTGCATAGGCGTTCCCCCAATTGAATCCTCCGCCACCAAAGGTGCCAACGCCCCCACCGGCTATGAACCCCGCGGCCCCGCCACTAATCGCACCAAAGATTGCACTCCAAACGATCGTCCCAGTCGGATCTGTGCCCGCGGTGGGTCCATTCGCCACGTACCGATACAAGTTTCCGTCTCCACCATCAAATCCAATGGGATCATGCTGCTGGAACCGTCCCGCAATCGTAGAGTAGGTGCGCCTCCTGTAGTGCATGTCCCCCGTCTCGGCCATCAGCTCCCGACCGGTGTACGTATAGCGGTCGCCGCCGGCGCCGGTCTGGGTGACGATTGCGCCGAACGCCGCATAGCCGGCGTGCCACTCGGAGGCGACGGTCGTCGCGTCGACGACGTCGCGCACGGTGCCCAGGCGGTCGACGAGGTACCAGTCGGCGTTCGAGCCGTTGGCGTCGGTGCGGGCCAGGAGCTCGTCGAGGCCCAGGGCGAACAGGTACCGCTTGACGACGGCCCCGGCCGAGTTGAAGTCGGCGTAGGCGTTCTGCCCGTCGTAGGCCGTCCAGGTCACCGTCGCCGCGCCCGCCCCGGCGCCGTCGAGGTCGACGTCCGTCCTGATCCGCCGGTCCACCGGGTCGTACGCGTACGTGGCGCGCATCGTCACCGCGCCGTTGACCGTCGAGGTGGCGCCCGTGAGCCGGTTGCGGTGGTCGTAGGCGAAGGTCGTCACCTCGTCGTCGGCCGTCCCCGCGCCGTTGAGCTGCGTGCGCGTCGTCATGTTCCCCTCGGCGTCGTACCCGAACGTGTACCCCGGCGCCGCCGTCGTCCGGTTGCCCGTCGTCGTCGCGTAGCCGGTCGTGTTCCGGTTGCCGTTCAGGTCATAGCCGAAGCTCTCGTCGTTCGACGTGCCCGACTTGTCCACCCCGGTGAGCTGGTTCGTGTCGTCGTAGCTGTAGGTGGCGAGGCCCTCGGCGTTCGACTCCGTCGTCAGCCGGCCGCCGCTGTCGTAGCCGTAGGCGAAGGTGGCCAGCGGCGTGTAGACCGACCCGGACGACGGCGGGTTCGTGTCCTCCTCCTTGCCATGCACGATCGTCGTCAGCCGGTCGGCGGCGTCGTACGAGAACGTCGTGAGGAGCTTGGGCCGGGCGCCGTTGACGCTGCGGACGATCGAGGTGCGGCGGTCGGCCGCGTCGTAGCCGAGCTGCACGCGCGGGCCGGCTGCCCCGCCGACCGACCGGGTGACGGTGGTCAGCCGCTGCGCCGCGTCGTACTGGTACGTCGTGCGGCCGACCGACGACAGGTCGTCCGTCAGGCTCGCCCGGTTGCCCGCCTGGTCGTAGCCGTAGGTGAGCGTCACGGCCGGCTGGCCCGTGCCGGTGCCGGAGGTGCCGGCGGCCGTCAGCCGCCCGCCCGAGTCGTACGTGAACGTGAGCCGCGCGTCCGCGTCGCGCGCCGAGGCCAGGCGCCCGACGGAGTCGTAGGTGAACGTGATCCGCCGCGCCACGCTGCCGCCCGTGTTGATCCACCACTCGCTCGTGCGCCGGCCGCCCGAGTCGTAGGCGTACGTCACCCGGCGCCCGATCCGGTCCTTGCGGCCGGTGAGCTGGTCGGCCAGGTCGTAGGAGAGCGTGACCGTCCCGAGGGCGTCGACCATCGTCGTCACCCGGTCGGCCGCGTCGTACTCGAACGTGGTGCGGTTGGAGACCGGGTCGACGACGGCCGTGTTCCGGCCCGCCTCGTCGAACGCGAGCTCGGTGACGCCGCCCCGGGCGTCGGTGAGCGTCGTGGCCCGGTTCAGCGCGTCGTAGGCCGTCGTGGTGCGCTTGCCGTTGGGGTCGACGACGACGGTGCGGTTGCCGGCCTCGTCGAGCACGAACGTCGTCACGCTCTGGAGCGCGTCCCTCATCGACTCGAGCCGGTTGCGGGCGTCGTACGTGAAGGTCGTGCGCTTCGATAGGGCGTCGACCCGGGCGATCGCGTTGCCGCCGGAGTCGTAGACGGTCGTGACGCGGTGGCCCAGGCCGTCGGCGACGGCGGTCCGCCGGTCGGCGGCGTCATAGAAATAGCCGACCTGGTACGGCGAGCCGCCCGGGTTCGACACGAGGACGCCGCCGAGCTTCCCGGTGCCGGTGTAGGTGTAGGTGGCGGTGACGCCCGTCGGGCCGGTCGCCGTCGCGACGAGGCCGCGGGACGTGTAGGCGTAGGTCGTACGGCTGCCGAGCGGGTCGGTCGTGGTGAGGACCTGGCCCTCCGCGTCGTAGGTCAGCGTCGTCCGGCCCGAGAGCGGGTCGATCGTCACCGTGCGGCGGCCCAGCGCGTCGTACTCGTGGGTGGTCACCCGGGAGAGGGCGTCGGTCACCTTGATGAGGTTGCCGCCCGAGTCGTAGGCCAGCCCCGAGACGCGCGACAGCGGCGCCGTGACCGTCGTGACGCGGTCCATCGCGTCGTAGGCGTACGTCGTCGTCCGCGCTGTCTGGCCGGCGGGCGTCGGGAGCTGCACGACGGTCGGGTTGCCGCCGGAGTCGTATGTGATCGTCGTCCGGTTGCCGAGGGCGTCCCTCTGGCCGGTCGGGCGGTTCAGGGCGTCGTAGGCGTAGGTGGTACTGTTGCCCCGCTCGTCGGTCACGGTCGCGACGTTGCCCTTCGAATCGTAGGCGAGCCTCGTGGTCGCCGACGTGCCCCCGATGGCCGGGTAGACGATCGTGGTGAGCCGGTCCTGGGCGTCGTACTGGTAGGTCGTGACGTTCGAGCGCGGGTCCCTGGCCGTCTCGACCCGGCCGTTGGCGGTGTAGGTGAACGTGGTGCGGTTGGAGAGCGGGTCGCGGACCCCGGTCAGGTTGCCCTCGGCGTCGTAGGTGAGCGTGGTGCGCCCGCCGGACGGGTTGACGTGCTCGGTGGCCTGGGCGAAGCCGTTGTAGGTGAACTGCTCGCTGTCGCCGTCGGGATACGTCCACCTCGTGAGGTTGCCCTTGGCGTCGTAGGTCGCGGTGGCGATGCGCGAGAGGCGGTCGACGACGACGGTGGCCAGGCCGTTGGCGTCGCGGTTCGAGGTCGCCACGTTGCCGAGCGGGTCGGTCGGCTGGTTCACCAGGCCCATGCCGCGCCAGTCGGGCCGCAGGTCCCACGAATTGCCGCGCGGGTCGACGTGCGTGGCCCGCGCCTCGGCCAGCAGGGTCGCCGGCGCCGGGCTGCCCGAGGTGCCCGACGTGTCATACCCGCGCACCTGGTACGGGTCGAACGACTGCGTCGACAGGTCGGGGCGCGTCACCACGTCGGCCCGGCCGGCGGCGTCGTAGGCGACGGTCGTCGTCCGCGAGTTCGGGTCGGTGACGACCGTCATCCGCTTCGAGGCGTCGTAGGCGAACGTCAGCCGCGCGTTGTCGGCGAGGAGCGCGGAGGTGAGGTTGCCCGAGGCGACCGTCAGGTCGGTGACCCGGCCCGCCGGGTCGGTGATCGCGTCCAGCTTGTTGCCGCCGTCGTAGGCGAACGTCGTGCGCTGGGAGTACGGGTCGAGGATCGTCTGCAGCCGGTTCGAGGAATAGCTGAACGTGACGCGCAGCCCGTTGCGGTCCTCGACGGCCGTCTGGTAGCCGTTGGCGTCGAAGTGCTGCCTCGTGCCGTCCTTGAGCGTGCGCGCGTAGACGCCGGTGGCGTCGGTCTTGGTGAGCGTGGAGAAGTCGCCCGCCGGGCTGGTGTAGGGGGTGGTGCCGCCGCTGGAGGAGCCGGCGGTGAACCAGAGCGACTCGCCCCTGCCGACGTTGAGGATCACCCCGCCGGTGGCGGAGTGGATGCGATTCAGGCCGCGCAGGGTCCAGCCGGCGCCAAGGGCGCTGTCCTTCTCGTTGACGAGCGACATCGTGCCGCCGTAGGTCGTGGTCGTGAGCGCGCCGGCGCGGTCGTCGACGACGCGGACCGAGTACGCGTAGCGGCCGGTGGACTTGGCGGTGGCGTCGACCTGGACGGCGAATTGGGCGATGTCGCCGGCGATGAAGTCGGCGGTGTCGTAGAAATACGTCGAGCCGTCGACGGCGTCGAAGGTGAGGCGGACGCTGGTCTTCGTGGGGACGGCCAGGGCGGCGTCGAGGGGATGGTGGACGACGACCATCGGGCGGGCGTCGGCGGCCAGCGAGTCGTACTCGAGGGCCAGGGGGGCGAGGTTGGGGCCGTACGCGGGCAGGCCGATGGCCGTGTTGACGGCGCCGGAGAGGGCGTCGACCGAGACGGCGTGGGCGTCGAAGGCGGGGCCGCCGGGCACCGCCAGGTCCGGCCCGACCGCGTTCGGCCAGGTCGGCACGACGGTCGAGTTGAAGCTGGTGTAGGCGGGGACCCAGAAGGTGTAGGTCTGGATCTCCTGCAGGCCGGTGCCCGCCTGGGTGACCGTGAGCGTGACCGTGTTGGTCCGGGCCGTGGGGGGCGACGAGGCCCACTTGAACGTGAGCCGGTGGCCGCTCGCGGAGATGTTCGTCGCGTCGCTCAGGCCCGTGGTAGCCCAGCTGTAGGTGTAGGTCGCCGGGGCGTCGTCCTTGACCTGGGCGCGGAGGTCCTCGCTGGCGTTGGGCGTCGCCAGGGCGGCGAAGCCGGGGAAGAGCACGACGCCGTCGTTGTAGTCGAGGGTGTAGAGCGTGAAGTTCGTGAACGACCCGGTCGCGACGCCGGCGTCGAGGCCGCCGACCTCGAAGAGGCCGAGGTCGGGCTCGGGCGGCGGGACGAAGAACGGCGTGCCGCCGTCGCCGGCGTCGGCGGTGCCCTCGCCCCCGTCGCGGGTGCCGCCGCCGTCGCCCGTGCCGGGGTCGCCGCCGGCCGGCGCGGGGTCGCCCGCGGCGTCATCGGCCGCCGCGGTCGTCGGGCCCGTGGCGACGGAGGCCGCCGCGAACGGGACCGGGTCGAGCGCCGGCGGCGGCAGCACCCGCAGCGGCGTGATCGCCCCCCGCGCCGCCCCGCCGCCCGGCTCGGACCCCGGCCGCGCCGGGCCCGCGTCCGACGGCTGGTCCGCGGCCGGGGGCGAGCTGCCGCCGAGGGCGCCCGGCCCGGGCGCCGGCATCGGCGTCAGCGTCGGCCAGTCGGCCGGCGGCAGCAGGCTCGCGTACAAGGCCGCCAGCCCCGGCCTGGACCGCACGGGGGCCGGGGTGACCCGCACCGGCACGACGGACGCCCCGGGCGCCGCCTTCGGGGCGAAGTCGCGACGCCGCGGGCCCGTCCTCGGCGCGGCCGCCTCGTCCCCGCGGGGCCGCCAGGCCGCCGCGAACGCCGCCGCCAGCCCCGAGCCGGCGATCGCCCGGTGCATCAGCCCCATCGGGCTCGACAGGTCGCCGACCGAGTTCCTGGCCTCCAGGACCTCGAGGGCCGAGGCCTGCCGCGACAGCCGACGACGCCGACGCTCGGTGAACGACTCGGTGCGACCCATCGCAGGGCTCCTTCCGTTCGCAACTCCCCCGCGCCCCGGCTCCAGGCGCCGCGGGGCTCACCCGGATGAGGAGAACCCACCGTCTGGGGCGACGCAAAGCAATTCTGCCCCGATTGTGCATCCACGCGGTCACGACGCCGTGCCACCCTGGATCATCCTCGATCAGCCCACGGGGTGGCCCGGGCCGCATGGAACCCGCCCGGCCGGGCCGCTCGAACGGCGACCCCGGGGCCGCGTCGGCCGACCGCTCGGCCGACTCCTAACTCGGCCGCGAGCATGTCTACCAGCGCCCGTCCGGCTCTTCTCACCCCCTTGGAGAGCTCGTGCTCCAGCATCGGGAACGACGCGTCGATGCCGGACCGGAACTCCGCCAGCGCGGGCATACGCTCCCTGATGAACGCGGACTCGTAGGCGTCGCCGTGGGGCGGGGAGGAGTTAGGCGGCGGGCTCATCCTGCCGTGGCCCGACGAGGCAGCGGTATCCGTCCTCGGACGTGGAGCTGGCCGGCAGCGGTCGGCAGCCCACGGCGGGCCCACGGCCCCTCTCGGATCCGCCGATCGGTGGAGTGGAGCCGCTCCGGGTACCCGAGCAGTACCGGATCCATCTCGTCCGAGAACTGGCGCGGGGAGACGAAGTTGACGCCCTGGAGCGGCTCCCTGTTCCCGGCGTGCTCGGGCTTGAGCTCCCGCGTCAGGCGGTAGAGGGCCAGGAGGGCGCCGGCCTTCAACCGGTCGCGCACCTGGTCGTCGGCGACCCGGGCGAGGTCGCGGAGGTGCTCCGCGGCCGGCCGCCGGGCTCCACCATGACGGTCCCCGCGCGCATCGTCCCGCGTGGTTTCCCGTGGAATCGCCGTGGCCGGCGGGGTAGCGTGGAGGCGCGGCGGAGCGTCGTCCCACACGGACCCCGGACGGAGGAATGGCCGTGGATGACTCACATCGCGACGCGGGGGGCGGAGGCGGGTCGGGGCGGTCGGATGACGAGGCGAACGGTCGACGCGTCACCTATAGCTACGACCTCGGCGGTCGCGTCACGACCGTGCGCGATCCGTCGGCCCGCACCCAGGTGTTCACCTACAAGGTACCCGCCCCGCGGCCGGGGCCGTTCGTCGTCGAGGCCCGGGACGCCTACGGGCGGGCGGTGCGGTGGGAGTGGGCGACGGCGACGCCGGCGGAGGACCGGGCGGGGCTGGAGCGGGACTTCGTGGCGCTGCTCAACGCCGTCGACCTGCTGCCGGTGCTCTCGCCCCGCTGGAGGCTGCGCTCGTTCCAGGGCCGCGACAGGCAGGTGGACGGGTACGCGTGGGACGAGGCGACGGGGACCGTGACCGTCACGGCGGGCGCGGGGGGCGAGGCCCGGGAGTTCCGGCACTCGTTCGAGGCGCGGTTGACGCGCCTGACCGACGCGGAGACGGGTGCGGTCACCCACGTCGTCGAGCCGGCCACGGCCGAGGCCGTCTACGCGTTCGACGCGTCGGGGACGCTGCGCCGCGATCACCCGCCGGGCGCGGCCCGTCGCCCGCTCTGAGGGCCGCTCGCCGCGCGCGGGCCCGCCGTTGGCGTCCGGGTCGACGACCGACGTGAGCTGGTCGGCGTCGTCGTAGGCGGTCGTGACGACCCGGCCGAGCGAGTCGGTGACGGCGACCGGTCGGCCGCCGGAGTCGTAGGCGACCTTCGACACCCGCGACAGGGGCGCCGTGATCGTCGTCACCCGGTCCATCGCGTCGTACCCGTCGATTCGCCCTATCTAGCCTGAACTGACACCGCTCCCACTCTCACCGCTCTCGCTCCCTATCTCGTCTCCACCTTGATGATGATGGGCGATTGACAGATCTTCTTCATCCGCGGCGCAAGCCGTTCATCGTTTCGCCTCACGGCCTCCCAGTCGACGTTCAAGAGGCGAAACTGTGCCAGTTTCTCGCGAAACTTGGGGCTGTGTGCGGCGATCCGAAGGAGTATCGCATTCATCGCGTTGGCACCTAGCGCCCGCCCTCGAGCATCCGCCCCGTCCCTCACGTCGAACTCCTCGGCGAGTTCCGCCCTCGTCGGCACTCGGAGGCGCGGAGCCTCGGCGTCGCCGTCGATTCTCAGGTAGGTCAGGGCGATCTCCGGCATCTCCTCGTCCGGGGGGACGAGTTCGACCGTGAAAACCGGGACCTGCAAGGACGCTTCAATCGTCGCCACCGAGGTGTTACCTCGCTCCGTCCGGTGTACCATGCGATGGCTAGTCGGGGACGGCTTCGTCACTTCCCGCGCGACGGACTTGGACGCGAAGATCGACCGGATGTCGATCACAATCCCACGCGGCACGTCGCCCTCAGGGAGGTTCGGGGTGCGAATGCCGCACGCGAACTGGAGCGTGTCGCGTAGCAGGAACCGGAAATACGGCTCCACGCCGGAATAGTGCCAGACGCTCCCACGCTCGGGATCGTAGACTAGGGCTTGCCGCTCCGCGCAGATGAGGACCGGCGTACCATCCGTCGCGTCCCCAAGGACGAACTCCGCCGATTCGTCATCCCGCCAGCGCAGCCGGAAGGAAACGCCGGGGGAGCCCTCCCACTTCACATATCCCTCGGCGACGATCTGTCGAGGCGGATCGTTCAGCGTGGAGGTCGTTGGGAGGAGCTTGAGAAATCGATCAACGTCCCCCCCGGGCTCCTGCATCATGATCCGGCTCATCGCCGTGAAAAGCAAGAACGGCACGTAGGACGTGGTGGGCGGATTGGGCATCGATTACGCTCCTGCTCTTGAAGTGACATCGCGGTGACGCCGCGGCGTGAGTTGACAGATTAACGTCTTGAATCATAGCCACTTACGCCGATCGACATCCCCACGCCAAAATCGCTGCCTGCAGGGCCAGCGCTGTGCCCATGTTGGAACTGCAATGACCAATCACGATTAAGAAACCTCCTATGGTACTCTAGCTTGGTCAGGACATAAGTAGACCCATCACTGAAGTACTCAAATGAACTGCTGGTGATCAGACTGCCTCCCTGTTCAAATGCCCGCGTTACCCGTAGCTCGGCACTGATGCGATCACTTCCAAAGCGCGGTATTACAACCACCTCACTTTCACCAGGAGGCTGAAGCCGGATAGGGGGAAGAGTAATTGTCGGTCGCCCAAACTCATCTTGAAGCTCGTTGAGGAACGGATTTGAGAAGATCGGGAATGGGTTGGCGGGTTTCGGTCGAGATGGCAACGAGAAAATCGGTGGGACAAGAATTGGACCTCGCTGGCGATCGTATTCCTGAATCTTGAGTTTCCACCTCTTGAACAACTCTTCGCGACCGAAATTGAGTCCGAAGTCAAGCACCTCATCGAGAGATCCGTTCAGAAGATCCTCCCAAGGCATGCTGGGCCGCGATGGCTCTTGCAGGGCCCCAGTCGGATCACTCCACTCGTGCGGAGCGTTGGCCACATATCTGTAAAGGTTTGAATCCCCCGCGGCGAACCCGATCGGGTCCAGCTGCGTCCAGCGGCCGAGGAAGGTGTACCGCCTGCGGTGCCCGCGCTGCCCCGTCCCCGAGTCGTGCTCGCGGCCGGTGTAGCCGTAGCGGTCGCCGCCCGTCCCGGTCTCGGACGCCCTGTCCCCGAAGCCCGTGTAGCCGGTGTGGTACTCGACCGCCGCGGTCCCCGCGTCGAAGATGTCGCGGACGGTGCCCATCCGGTCGGTGCCGTACCAGTCGGCGTTCGACCCGTTCGCGTCGGTGCGCGCCAGCAGCTCGTCCACCGCCAGGGCGAACAGGTAGCGCTTCGTCACGGCGCCGGCCGCGTCGAAGTCGGCGTAGGCGTTCAGGCCGTCGTAACTCGTCCACGTCACCGTCGCCGCGCCCGCCCCGGCGCCGTCGAGGTCGACGTCGGTCTTGATGCGCCTGTCGACCGGGTCGTACGCGTACGTGGCGCGCATCGTCACCGACCCGTTCACCGTCGAGGTGGCGCCGGTCAGGCGGTTGCGGTGGTCGTAGGCGAAGGTCGTCACCACGTCGTCCGCCGTCCCCGCCCCGTTGAGCTGCGTGCGCGTCGTCATGTTCCCCTCGGCATCGTACCCGAACGTGTACCCCGGCGCCGCCGTCATCCGGTTTCCGGTCGTCGTGGCGTAGTCGGCGGTGTTCCGGTTGCCGTTCAGGTCGTAGCCGAACGACTCGTCGCTGGCGGTGCCCGACTTGTCCACCCCCGTCAGCTGGTTCGTGTCGTCGTACGTGTACGTGGCCAGCCCCTCGGCGTTGCTCTCCGTCGTCAGCCGCCCGCCCGAGTCGTGGCCGTAGGCGAAGGTGGCGAGCATCGTCGTGCCGCCGCTGGCCGTGACGCTGCGGTGCGTGATCGTCGTCACCCGGTCGGCGTTGTCGTACGAGAACGTGGTGGCGACCTTCAGCCCCGTGCCGCCCACCGTGCGCTCGGTGGCCGTGCGGCGGTGCGCGTCGTCGTACGCGAACTTGACCCACGGCCCCTGCGTGCCGCCGACCGAGCGCGTGATCGTCGTCAGCCGCGTCGCCGCGTCGTAGGCGTACGTCGTGCGGCCGACGCTGGAGAGGTTGTCGACCATGCTCGTCCGCTTGTTTGACTGGTCGTGGCCGTAGGTGAGCGTCACCGCCGGCTGGCCGGTCCCCGGGCCGGAGGTGCCGGCGGCCGTCAGGCGGCCGCCCGAGTCGTAGGTGAACGTGAGGTTGGCGTCCGGGTCGGCGACGCTCGTCAGCTGGTCGGCGGCGTCGTAGGCCATGGTGACGCGGCGCGCGACGGTGCCGCCCGAGTTGATCCACCACTCGTTCGTGCGCCGCCCGCCCGAGTCGTAGGCGAACGTGACCGACCGGCCCAGCCGGTCCGTCTTGCCGGTGAGCTGGTCCCCCAGGTCGTACGAATACGTCACCGTCCCGAGCGCGTCGGTCATCGTCGTCACGCGGTCGGCCGCGTCGTACTGGAACGTCGTGCGGTTGAGCACCGGGTCGACGACGGCCGTGTTCCGGCCCGCCTCGTCGAAGAGCAGCTCGGTGACGCCGCCCCGGGCGTCGGTGAGCGTCGTGGCGCGGTCCAGCGCGTCGTACGCCGTCGTCGTCCGCTTGCCGTTCGGGTCGACGACGACCGTGCGGTTGCCGGCGGCGTCGTGGACGAGCGTCGTCACGTTCGAGAGCGGGTCCCTGACCGTCTCCAGCCGGTCGCGCGCGTCGTAGGTGAACGTCGTGCGCTTCGACAGGGCGTCGACCCGCGCGACGACGTTGCCGCCGGAGTCGTAGACCGTCGTCGTGCGCTTGCCGAGCGCGTCCTGCTCGTACTCGAGCCGATCGGCCGCGTCGTAGCCGTACTGCACGAGCGAGCCGCCGCCGCTGGAGGGGTTGCTGAACGACTGGAGCCGGCCGGTGAACGAGTAGACGTAGGTCGTCGTGTTGCCCAGGGGGTCGGTGACCGTCTGGACCCAGCCCCGCGAGTGGTAGGTGTAGGTGGTGACGCGGGAGAGCTCGTCCTTGACGGTCAGCGCCTGGCCCTCGGCGTCGTAGGTCGTCGTGACGCGGCGCACGGTCGCGCCCTCCTGGGGCCGCGCGACCTCGACCGCGCGGCCGGCGGCGTCGTAGGCGGTCGTCACGACCCGGCCGAGCGGGTCGGTGACGGCGACCGGTCGGCCGCCGGAGTCGTAGGCGACCTTCGTCACCCGCGACAGGGGCGCCGTGATCGTGGTGAGGCGATTCATCGCGTCGTAGGCGTACGTCGTCGTCCGGGCCGTCTGGCCGGAGGGCGTCGGGAGCTGGACGACGGTCGGGTTGCCGGCGAGGTCGTAGGTGATCGTCGTGCGGTTGCCGAGCCGGTCCTTCTCGCCCGTGAGCCGGTTCAGGGCGTCGTAGGCGTAAGTGGCGCTGTGGCCGCGCTCGTTCGTCACCGTCGCGACGTTGCCCTTGGAGTCGTAGGCGAGCACGGTCGTCGCCGACGAGCCGCCGACGGCCGGGTGGGTGATCGTCGTGAGCCGGTCCTGGGCGTCGTACTGGTAGGTCGTGACGTTCGAGCGCGGGTCCCTGGCCGTCTCGACGCGGCCGTTGGCGGTGTAGGTGAACGTGGTGCGGTTGGAGAGCGGGTCGCGGACCCCGGTCAGGTTGCCCTCGGCGTCGTAGGTGAAGGTGGTGCGGTTGACGTTCTCGTCGGCGACCTCGGTGACCTGCGAGGCGGCGTTGTAGGCGTAGGTCCGGCTCTTGCCGTCGGGCCACTTGACGGTGGTCGGGTTGCCCTTGGAGTCGTAGGCGAAGGAGGTGATGCGGTTGAGCCGGTCGATCGTCGTGGTGGCCAGGCCATTCGTGTCGACGTAGGCCGTCGCCACGTTGCCGAGCGGGTCGGTCGCCTGGTTCGCGCGGCCCAGGCCGCGCCAGTCGGCGCGGAGGTCGGTCGCGTTGCCGTTCGGGTCGACGTGGGTGGCGCGGGCCTCGGCCAGCAGGGTGGCCGGCGCGGGGGTCGTCGAGGTGCCCGAGGTGTCGTAGCCGCGCACCTGGTACGGGTCGAACGACTGGGTCGACAGGTCGGGGCGGGTGACCGAGTCGACGCGGTTGGCGGCGTCGTAGGCGATCGTCGTGCGGTGGTCGCGCTCGTCGCGGACGACCGTCATCCGCTTCGAGCCGTCGTAGGTGAACGTCAGCCGGGCGTTGTCGGGCAGGATCGCCGAGGTCAGGTTGCCGGAGGTGCCGTTGACCGTGACGTCGAGGACCCGGCCGGCCGGGTCGGTGACGGTGTCGAGCTTGCCGTTGCCGTCGTAGGCGAACGTGGTGCGCTGGGAGTACGGGTCGAGGATCGTCTGGAGCCGGTTCGAGCCGTCGTAGCTGAACGTGACGCGCAGCCCGTTGCGGTCCTCGGCCGCGGTCTGGTAGCCGTTGGCGTCGAAGTGCTGCCTCGTGCCGTCCTTGAGCGTGCGCGCGTAGACCCCGGTGGCGTCGGTCTTGGTGAGCGTGGAGAAGTCGCCCGCCGGGCTGGTGTACGGGGTCACCCCGCCGCTCGACGTGCCCGCCGTGAACCAGAGGCCCTCGCCCTTGCCGACGTTCAGGATGACGCCGCCGGTGGCCGAATGGATGCGGTTCAGCCCGCGCAGGGTCCAGCCGGCGCCGAAGGGGCTGTCCTTCTCGTTGATCAGCGTGAGGGTGCCGTCGTAGGGGATCGTCGCGTTCGAGCCGCCGCGGACGTCGACGACGCGGACCGAGTAGTCGTAGCGCCCGGTCGCCTTGGCGGTGGCGTTGGCCTGGACGGCGAACCGGGCGACGTCGCCGGGGATGAAGTCGGCCGTGTCGTAGAAGTAGGTCGTGCCGTTGGAGCCGTCGAAGGTGAGGCGGACGCTCGTCCTGTCGGGCACGGCCAGGGCGGCGTCGAGGACGTGGTTGACCAGGACCATCGGCCGGGCGTCGGCGGCGAGCGAGTCGTACTCGAGCGCCCAGGGGGCGAGGTTCGGGCTGTAGGCGGGCAGCTCGATGGCGGTGTTGAAGGCGCCGGCGTAGGCGTCGACCGAGCCGGCGTGGGCGTCGAACGCCGCGCCACCGGGCAGGGCCGCGGCGCCGGCGTACGAGCCGGGCCAGGTGGCGCCGCCGATGGCGCCGGACTCGGAGCCCTGGGGCACGCGGAACGAGTAGGTCTGGACCTCCTGCAGGCCGGTGGCCGACTGGGTGGCGGTGAGCGTCGCCGTGACCGTGGCCGGCTGGCCGGGGTTGTTGGAGTTCCAGGTGAAGGTCAGCCGGTGGGTGGCGGCGCCGGAGAACCCGCTCGCGTAGCTCGCGAGGCCGGTGGTGTCCCAGCTGAAGGTGTAGGCGGAGGCGACGTCGTCCCTGACCTGGGCGCGGAGGTCGGCGGCCGAGTTCAGCCGCGCGGCCTGGACGAAGCCGGGGAACAGCACCGTGCCGTGGTTGTAGTCGAGCGTGTAGAGCGTGAAGTTGGCGAACGAGCCGGTGGAGGCGCCGGCGTCGAAGCCGCCGACCGGGAACGAGCCGGAGTCGTCGACCTCCAGCGGGCCGCCCCCGGAGGCGAGGCCGGCGAGCGTGCCGCCGTCGCCGCCGTCGCGGGTGCCGCCGCCGTCCCCCGCCCCGCCCTCGCCGCCGGCCGGCGCGGGGTCGCCCGCAGCGGCGTGATCGCCCCCCGCGCCGCCGCGCCGCCCGGCTCGGACGCCCCCCGGACCGGGCCCGCGCCGGCCGGCTGGTCCGCGGCCGGGGGCGAGCTGCCGCCGAACGAGTCGGGCCCGGGCGCCGGCATCGGCGTCAGCGTCGGCCAGTCGGCCGGCGGCAGCAGGCTCGCGTACGCGGCGCGCAGGCCGTCGCGCGGCCGCGCCGGCATCGGCGCGATCCGCACCGGCACGACCGACGCCCCGGGCCCCGGGTCGAGCGCGAGGTCGCGGCGCCGCGGCGCGGCCATCGGCACGGCCGCCTCGGCGGCCCGGGGCCGCCAGGCCGCCGCGAACGCCGCCGCCAGCCCCGAGCCGGCGATCGCCCGGTGCATCAGGCCCATCGGGCTGGACAGGTCGCCCACCGAGTTCCTGGCCTCCAGCACCTCCAGGGCGGAGGCCTGCCGCGACAGCCGACGACGCCGACGCTCGGTGAACGACTCGGTGCGACCCATCGCAGGGCTCCCCCGCCGCGATGCCCCGCCGGCCCCGCCCCCGCGCCCGGGCGCGAGGCGCCGCGGGGCCGACCCGCATAGGTAGAACCTCGCCCGCGGGGCGACGCAACGGAATTCCGCGCGGATTCCGCATCCACGCGCCTATGGCCCCGCGACGCCCCGCAGCGCCGCCTCGTAGCGGTCCAGCAGCGGGTCGACGGCCCACCGCCCCGCCTCGGCGCGGGCCCGCGCGCGGTGCTCTGCCTCGAACGCCGCGTCGTCCCAGAGCCGCTCGATCGTCCGGACCCACGGGGCCACCTCGCGCGCCGTCGGCACCTCGGCCGAGCCCGGCTCGCAGCGCTCGGGCAGCGCGAAGACGAAGCCGGCGTCGCCGAGCGTCCCGGGCAGCGCGCCGCGCTCGCCGGCGAGCACCGGCAGGCCGTTGGCCAGCCCCTCCATCGCCACCCGGCCCAGGCTCTCGCGCCACAGGCTGGGCATGAGCACCGCACGGGTGACGCGCCAGAAGTCGCGGGGCTCGGGCGTGTTCGCCATGCGGTGCAGGTTCGCCAGGCCCGAGAGGTCCAGCGGCACGCGGGCCAGCCAGTCCGAGCCGCCCCGGCCCTCGACGACCAGCAGCGGGATATCGGGCCGCCGCCGGCCCAGCTCCAGCGCGATGCGCGCGAAGACGGTGACGCCCTTGGCCGGCTGGGGGTTGACGAACGTGACGTAGGCCGGCTCGGGGTCGGCCGCGACGACCCGCTCGGGGCGGAGCGGGTCGGGCAGGACGATCCCGTCGACGCCGACGCGCTCGCGATAGAAGCGGCGGGCGTACTCGGACGGGACGATCGCGGCGGAGGCGTCGGTGAAGACCCGGGGGTCGTCGTAGGCGAAGTTGTGGAGGTGGAACAGCACCCGGACGCCGCGCAGCCGCGCGCGGCGCATCAGCTCCAGCCCGGCCGGGTGGCCGCCGTAGGTCAGCAGGGCGTGGGGACGGAAGCGGTCGATGGCCCGCTCGGCCAGGGCGAGCCAGGCGGCGGCCTCGTCGGGGTCGGGCGCCCGCTCGGCGCGGCTGGAGCGGGTCGGCACGAGCGTGACCCGCACCCCGTGGACGACGCCGTCGCGGACCTCGACGGAATCTCCGCCGCCCAGTTCCGCGCGGGCGGGCCGGAGCGCCACGCCGAGCTCGGCCAGGGCGGCGTCGAGCGGGGTGTCGGCCTCGAAGTCGAGGACGCCGGTCGAGACGGCGCGGCAGTCGTGGCCGCGGGCGGCGAGCAGCTCGAGGAGGTCGCGGGTGCAGAGCGCGGCGCCGCTGGAGGGGTCGAGGACGCCGTGCGTCGAGGCGAACAGCACCCGCAGCCGCCCGGTCACGGCGCCCCCTCCCGCCCCGCCGCCAGGCGCGCCGCCGCCTCGGGGTCGCCGGGGCATTCGGCGAGCACCGCCTCCCAGAGGGCCCGCGCCTCCGCCGCGTCGCCCCGCTCCTCGGCCAGCGCGGCGAGGTTGCGCCGCGTCAGGTGCCCGTAGATCCCCATGTCGACCGACGCGAACACCTCCGGGCGCGAGAGCGTCAGGACGCGCCGCCAGCACGCCTCGGCCTCGGCCGGCTCGCCGCGGCCCCGGTGCGCCACGGCGCGGCGGAACCAGAGCTCGGCGTCGCCCGGGTCGGCCTCCAGCCCGCGGCGGCAGGCGGAGAGCGCCGCCGCCAGGTCGCCCCGCCCCTGGTGCGCCCGCGCGATCAGGGCGTGGAGCTTCCGCACGATCGAGTCGGCGGGCGCCGAGGCGGCCAGGCTCGCCTCCAGGTGCCCGAGCGCCGCCTCCCAGTCGCCCCGCTCGATGGCGATCGCCCCGAGGTTGAAGAGGATGAACGGCTCGCCGGGGCGCTCCTCGAGCTCGGCGCGGAGGATCGCCTCGTCGCGCGCCAGCTTCCGCGCCCGCACCGCCGCGTCGACGTAGCCCGTGTGCCGCACCGTCGCGTCGCTCCAGCGCACCGGCACCCCGAGCCGGCGCAGCGCCGGCAGGATCTGCTCGTGCACGCGGTAGTCCCAGCGCACGCCCTCCAGGAGGGGGAAGAGCCGGACGTGGTCGACGACGGTGGCGCCCCCGCCGCCGTCCTCGCCCGGGTCGCAGGCGCAGCGCACGACGTGGGCGGCCGGGTCGCCGGGGCGCAGGGAGGCGAGCAGGCGCTCGACGCGGGGCCGCTCCCCGGGCTCGATGCGGTCGTCGGCGTCGAGCCAGAAGGCGTAGTCGCCGGTGGCGCGGGCCAGGGCGGCGTTGCGCGCGGCGGCGAAGTCGTCGACCCAGGGGAAGTCGAAGACGCGGGCCCTGGCGGCGCGGGCGAGCTCGCGCGTGCGGTCGGTCGAGCCGGTGTCGACGACGACCACCTCGTCGAACAGGCCGCGCGCCGACTCGAGGCAGGCGGGCAGGTTCGCCTCCTCGTCCCGGACGATCATCGTCAGGCTGACGCGCGGCCGCGCCGCGGGCGGAGGCGGCGGGGCTACGGCGACCGGGCCCGCCGGCCCGGCCTCGACGAGGGCCCGCAGCCGGGCCTCGGCGGCGTCGGCGGCGTGCGACCAGGTGAAGCGGGCGCGGACGTGCGCCGCGGCGGCCCGGCCGACCGACGCGGCCCCGGCCGGGTCGGACGCGACCCGCCGCAGGTGCTCGACCAGCGCGTCCGGGTCGGGCTCCCAGAGCCAGGGCCGGCCGGCCGTCTCCAGCTCGCCGACGCGGCCCTCGGGCAGCTCGACGCGCCGCGCGGGCACGAGGTACGCGGTCGCCGCGTCGGCGTAGTCGTCCGACGGCCCGGCGCCGGTGACGATCGCCGGCGTGCCGCAGGCCATCGCCTCTAGGACCGGCAGCGCGAACCCCTCCCCCCGGTACGGCGCGACCACGGCCGTGCACGCCGCGTAGAGCCGCGCCATCGCGGCCTCGGGGAGCGGCCCGTCGAGCGCCTCGACGTGGTAGCCCCGCCCCGTGAGGCCCTCGATCAGCGCCTCGCCGGTCTGGCCGCGGTAGAAGCTGCCGGAGCCCATGCCCTTGACGACCAGGCCGACGTCGTCGCCGGGCGCGAAGGCGCGGGCGAACGCCTCGACCGCCAGGTCGAACCCCTTGCGGTGGATCGTGCCGCCGACGTAGAGGAACCGCACCGCCGGCCCCGGCGGCAGGGGCAGCGGCTCGAGCCCCGGGCGGAAGGCGGCCGGGTCGAACCCCAGCGGCACGACGTGGACCTTCTCGGCCGGCACGCCGGACTCGACGTAGGCGTCGCGCACGGCGCGGCCATAGGCCCACGCCTCGTCGGCCCGCTCCAGGGCCGGCAGCCAGGCGCGCGGCAGCCGGCCGAACTCCCAGGGCTGCATCCAGACCCAGCGGCCCGAGGGCGGCGGGTCGAGCCGCGGCGGCCAGGCGTGCCGCACCCAGGCCTCGACGTCGGCGAGCGGCCCCCGGCCGACGCGCCCGGCCAGGAGCGGGTCGGGCGGCAGCCGCTCGGGCGTGAGCGGCGGGCCCGGCGGCGGGACGATCCCCAGGTCGTGCCCCCGCGCCGCCAGCTCCCGGCAGAGCGCCCGGTTGACCAGCGCCAGCGAGTGCAGCCCGTCGACGTCGCCCTCCCAGACCAGCCGCAGCGGGCGCCCGGACGCGGGGAAGGCGGCGGCCGGGCCCTTGCGCAGGAAGGCGACCCGCGTCCCCTCGACGTGGTGGACCGTCTCGGCCGGGGCGAGCCGGTCGATCGCCTCGCGGACCTTCACCCAGGGCACGTCGGAGCCGAAGTCGTGCCAGACGAGCCAGCCGCCCGGGGCCAGCGCCGCGTACGCGCCGCGCGAGTCGGCCAGGGCGTGCTCGAGGTCGTGGCCGCCGTCGACGAAGGCGAAGTCGAGCGGCGCCACCGAGGCGAAGTCGAAGCGGAGCGAGTCGCCGACCCGGAGGTCGACCTTATGGCCCTTGCCGAAGTGGGCGGCCAGGCGGCCCAGGTCCGCGGCGTCGGGCGCCTCGACTTCCTGCTCGGCCGCGCCCGAGCCGGCCATGCCGCGGGCCAGGCCGAGCGTGACGACGGTCGCGTCGTCGGGGGTCCACTCGGTGAGGTTGGCGGTCATGTGGCCGAGCGCCGTGCCGACCTCCAGCACCCGGCGCGGCCGGGCGTGGGCCAGCAGCGCCAGCACCGCGTGGGTGTCGGCCGGCGGGGTGTAGCCGCAGAGGGCGCCCGACGTGTCCGGGGAACCGAAGAGCCGGGCGAACGCGGCGCGCGACAGCACCTCGACGCGGGCGGCGGCCGCCGGCGGGGACGACGCCGATGCCTCGGCCCCCGGCGGCCCCGCGTGGACGTAGCAGTCGTGGGCCACCGCGGCGCGGTACCCGGCTCGACGCGCCGCGTGCGCCAGCCGGCGCGCCAGGCCGTCGGCGTCCGCGGCGTCGGCGAGGCCGCCGGCCGCCTCGAGCACGGCGCGGCGGAGGAGCAGGCAGCCGGGCCAGAGCCCGTCGGCGAGGAACCACGTCCCCCGCCGCTCGTCGCGCCACCGCGCGGCGAACGCCCCCGGGCCGGCGGGGTCGAGGCGGCTCGGCGCCCCGGCGCGCTGCGGCAGCGGGGCGGCGTCGCTCATCGGGCCGGCCAGGCCGATCAAGGGGTCGGAGCCGGCCAGGGCCAGGAGCTGGTCGAGCCAGCCGTCCGCGACGACGCAGGCGGGGTCGAGCAGCACCAGCGGGTCGCCCCGCGCGGCGGCCAGGCCCGCGGCCAGGGCGGCGCCGGGGCCCATGCCCGGCGGCGCGGCGACGAGGCGGACCGGGAACGGCGCCGCGTCGGCGACGCCGGCCAGGTAGGCGGACGGGCCGCCCTCGGGGCCGTCGACGACGGCGACCAGCTCCCAGGGCGGCCGGGTGTGGCGCGCCAGCGCCCGGACGCAGCGCCGCAGGTCGTCGGCCGCGTCGTGGCCCCGGACGATCACCGAGGTGAGGGCGGACGGCATGGCGGGCGGCCTCACCGGGCGGGGACGGCGCCCCACGCGCCGCACGATCGCCCCGGGCGAGCTTAGGCGGGCGGCCACCCGCCCCGCAACGGCCCGGGGGCGGGCGGGGCGCGGGCACCCGAGCCATGCGTGCGCCGCCCGGGAGTCGCGGTCCTGGTCGCTGTACACGACCTCGGGCCGATCCGGGCGGCGAGGGGCGACCGCTCGCCCCGGTCGTCCCCCGGGGGCCCGTCCGGGTGCTCGTCTCCGCCCTCGGCGGAATCGAGAGCCCGATGTGGAGATCGTCTTCACCCCGGGGCGTCTCGTCGACCGGAGGCGGTCGGGGGTAGGGACCGGGCGATGATCTCGGTGTCCCGGGCTCCGGGACCGGGTAGTGCCCCCGCAGTGCCGTGCGCGAGCCGAGTTTGAGGCGGTCGTCCTATCTTGTTTGATAGGCGTGCTTCGCCGCGAGCAACGTGCCCTTGTGCCGCTCGGCGACGAACGTCTGGAACTCAAAGGAGATGACGTCGCCCTCGCTCACCATGGTGCGGTCCACGCTCTGGGCGGCGGGAACGCCGTTGACGAGGAACTGCCAGTAGAAGAACGGGCTCGCGCTCTCGCCGCCACGCGAGATGAACGAATCATACGTCTCGTTGATCATGCTGACGAGATAGCCGAGGGCTGCGCCGTAATACTGGAGCCCGAAGGTGAACTGCTCGTCCGGGACGGGCTCGATCGCAGCCTGTGCCATCTCCATCGCGTTCAACGCGGTCATCCCGCCGGACCAGCGCACCCGTGCGCTCGGCCCGCCGACGACCTGAACCGTCACCGTTGGAGTCTCGGCCATATCGCGTGCTCCCTGCATCGATCACCAGGCAGGCGAAGGATCGTCTCGACTGATATGATCGGCCGACGAGTCTCACGGCGAGCGTGCGCCGGGATGGGGTGCAAGGCCCGATGAGCGACCCGTGTAGAGTACCTCGATCGGAAGGGCTATCAATAGGTATTCCGTGATCGCGTGACGGTCATCGCGTCCGGGGGTTCGCTGGGGAGCCCTCCGGTCCCCGGCAGACCCCGGGGCAGGGGCTCCCCTGTGTGCCGCCCCGAGCGCTTCCAGTCGGGCGCTTCCGGTTGCCTCCCGGTCGGGAAAGCTCGATTATCCCAGGTCACGCAGGTCGTGCACGGCCGTTACTCTAGGTGGTCCAGCCATTCGATGGCCGCAATGCGAAGGAGCTTCAATGGCCGACGCGAGAGTCACGTGCATCCGGAAGCAGCCCCGCCAGAATCCCTACGAGGGGATCACCCATCTCGGAGGGGCCGATTGGCAGTGGACCCGGGAGCAGGTCATCCGGTCCATCGAGGACGGGACCAACACGTTCCACACGCTCGTCGATGGCAACCGTGGCGACATCGGCGTCGTGAACGGGCCCAACGGCAAGTACTTGAGGACCTACGCCGACGGCCGGTGGAACGACAACCTCTTGTCCCTGCCCGAATGCCCGCCCCGCTGAAGGGTCGAGGCGGCCTGCCGGGATCGACGGGGATCGCTCCGCTCCTCCCTCGCCTCCCTCGGGTCGCGCGTTCTGGATGCGGCATGACGAGGAGGCGAGGGCCCCCGTTCTCCGGTCGGTATCCCCCGAGGAGTCGACCGGGTACTTCGCGGCCCCGAGGCAGGAGCGGCCGGCCCACGGGGCGTCGACGGGGTCTGCCCCGGGGTGGTGAGGTGGGTCGGGCCGTGGGCGACGGCTTTGCATGCGATCGCGCTTGCCTTTCAGCCTCTATAGGAAGAACGGCCGACCTCGTCAGGTATCGAGCGATGATATGTACATTCGTTACGAATAAGTGGTCGGCCTCATCAGGCGCGAGAAGGTCTGCGGCCCGGGGCGCGGGGTTCGACACGCCCGGGTCGCCGCCGGCGCGTCTGCTGGAGGAAGACCAGGCGGGACCGCCCGCGCCCCGGGCCGCGCCGGCCGCCCCGTCGATGGCCTGGACGGCGCCGCGCCGCTGCCCGCCCCGAGCTGGCCGGCGCCGCCGGGCGAGGCCGCCTACCATAAGCCCCTCGGGGAGATCGTCCGGGCCATCGAGCTTCACATTGGGGCCGACCCGCTGGCGATCCGGGTCCACCTCGTCGTCATGTTCGCGGGACGCCATCGGGCGCGTGCCGCACGTCCTGGTCGAGGTGACCGAGCACCACGTCAACCAGATCGCCGTCGTGCTGGGGAAGTCCAGCCAGGCCCGCAAGGGGACCGCGGGGGATCATGCCCGTCGGGTCATGCGGAGCGTCGACGCCGACTGGACGGACCGGCGGATCATGAGCGGATTGTCCAGCGGAGAGGGGCTGATGTACGCCGCGCGTGACCCGGTGTTCGAGGAGCGAGCGGGCGAGGATGCGGAATTCCAGGAGGCCTGCGCCGGCAAGGGGGCGGCCGAGGAGCCGACGGGGCGTCCGAGCACATGAGGACCGGGACCTCGCGACCTCACGAGACGGCCGCATGCGCCGCGAAGGTCCCGGCGAGCGCGGCGAGGAATGCCGCCGCGAGGAGCACGGGCTCCTCCGACAGCCCGCGCAGGATCGCAAGGCCGGTCAGGAACCCTGCGAGGGACGCCAGCGCGTGCGCCAGCGCCGTCGCTCGGCGGCCCCCCGCTCGGGTGCTTCGGCGTTCCTCGCGATGCCCCGGGCCGCACGTCGTCGCCCCGAACGATCGCACGAGCCCGAGCTGCACTCTTCGGACCTTGGGCCAGTCGACGTCGCGGGCCGCGTCCGTCGTCGATCGCCGTGTCCCCGCGCCCCCGTTGATGATCGCGGTCGAGACTTGCTTCTTGCTCATCGCTACTTCCCCTACCGCGCCGGTTGGCCCGCGTCCATGTCGTAGAGGTACGCCTCCTCCCAGCCCCAATAGTCCTCGGCCCTGTGAAACGTCGAGACTGCCGCCGCGATGTCGTGGCGCCTAAGCCGCATGCGGCAGCAGTCGCACGTCAGAAACGGCAGGAGGACGTAGCCCCACCTCACCGCCCCCGACTCGCTCCGGATGCTCTCGAACGGGAGCCCGAGCTTCGTCGCGCACGTCGCGCACCAGATCGTCCTGCATGTGGTCCCCATCACCTTCTCCCTCCTCATCGCGTTACTCGTCGTGGTCTTAAGTGGGGAGGTCGGCGATGGGTTGTTCACCTTCAAGGGCGCGTCTTCGGGTCGGGGGCGAGGGCGACACGCATGCCGCTCCCCGCCCCTCCCCGGGTGCCACACCTCGAGTAACCTCCTTTTAAAACGGCTGATCGTGAGCCTGCATCGCTTCCGCGATCCAGCTGTGGGCCATGTCTGCCACCTTCGCGAGGAGCAGCAGGTCGTCCCTCCCGAAGCTGTCGGTCGAGCGCCAGAACCCCTCGTTGTCCTTGTAGAGCCGGCAGAAGGTCGCGTTGTAGCGCGTCCCCTGCTCGCCCTCGTTCGACCAGATCGCGGCCCGGATGTTCCGGAGCCTGACCGAGTGGACCGGGCGGTTCCGGTCCGGGGTCTCCGTCGCGCCGTCCGCCTCGCGGACCTCGCTCGTCGTCGCCGCCGCTCTTCCCCTCGCCATCGGTGTCACCCCTTCCCGTTCGTGTGCGCGAAATCGAGTTCCTCCCAGGGCGCCGTCGGGACGGACACGAGCTCGAGCAGCCCCGAAGCCCGCTGGTCCATCTCGACCCGCTCTCCCGCGTTCTTGAGCTCCCCCGCGATGCGGGTGAGCGCGTCCACGACCGAGAAGATCGTGAACCTCCCGTGGGTCGCGGCGATCTCGAGGGCGCGCTTCGCGAGCCCCCGCGCGATGCCGGCCCCGGAGAGCAGCTCCAGCGCCTCCTCGGCGTCCTTGCCGACGGACTCCCTCATCGCGCGCCGGATGGTCTGAGCCAAGCGGTCCTTCCGCTCGTCTCGCCTGCGGACGAGCTGCTCGACCACGCGCCTCATCTCGGGCAGTGCCTCGTCGACGCGGCCCGTGTGCTTGCGCGCGAACTCGGTCACGCAGACCGCGTCCCACACGATGTGGTTCGAGCATACGGCCTGGAACCAGAACGACTGGACGCCGACCGTCCTGCGCCCGACCTCGGAGTTCCACGCGAAGAACCCCGGCGCGAACGCCTCGCCCTCGATCTCGACCCACCCAGTCGGGTCGATCAGGAAGCAGAACAGGTCCTGCTCCCCGCGATAGAGCCCCGTCGCCCCGTTGCAGCCGACCTGAGGCGGCGTGAAGTCGACGGCGAACTCCATCAGCATCGAGACGACGTCCGAGTCGTGGAGCCTGCTGTAGCTGTGCCCGTGGATCGACCGGATGGTCGAGTCGCGTGTGAAGAGCTGTGCCGGCCGGTTCCCGGCGGGCAGGCACTCCTCGATCACTCGCCCCGCCGTCTCGGCCGAGAGGCGGATGGCGGTGTCCTTGGACACCTTCGAGAGCCCGCAGAGCTGCGTGAACGACCAGTCGTTCAGGGCGAACGGTTCATCCCCGTCGCCGAGGTCGAGCTTGAGTTGCCTCCCGTGCACCACGGGCCTGAGGCCCTTGGGCGGCCTCCACCGGTCGGTCGACCGCTCGGCGTCCTCCCGGCAGGCCCGGAGGACGTCGCCCAGGGTCTCGAACCTCTCGTCCGGCCGGCGCCGGAACAGCTGCTCGCTCGCCCGCGTCAGATTCGCCACGGCTCACCTCCCACCCTTCCTGGAAAGGTGCCTTCGAAGACCACGGAACGCCCACGCCGGGCAGCTCCGCAGTCTTCCCTTACAGCACCTCCAAGGCGGAGGCGGGCGACCGTGGGGCGTACGGAAAACCTCCCGGAAAACCTCCCCCATCGCCGACCCCCGCGGGCTCGTCCCCTGACCCCGCGGGAGCCGAAACTGATACCTTCTACCCGACCACGTCCTATGTCTTTTTGATATCGAATTTCACTCGAAGGCGACACGAAAACCGCGACGGAGACGGCGTTTGGGGGGACTTTCTAAGAGCTACCCGCTCGATGCGGTTGCTCGGATGAGACGCCGGCTTGCCGGCGCTTTCTTTTGAGCGCTACCGACGGTCGCTGCGACGATCCGGGATGAAGTCCAAAGTCGATGTGCGCGACGCGTCGGCGGAGGTCATCGAGGCGGGGCACCTCGAACAGGCCGGCCCATCACCCGCCATGCAGACCGAGGTGCCGCCCGTAGAGCCGGATGCGTCGAGAGGCGCTCGTCCGGATCGACGGAGGCTCGCCCGGCCAAAGGACGCTTCCCATGAAGCGGGGACAAACCGGGCGTTCTATCCGATGGAGTAACCCCCAGAACGGGGGCGACAGGGACACGCCTCCTCCACGCGAGGAGGCCGTGGTGGTGCGAAGCGGGTGCGAATCCCGCCCGCGGGGCGAAGGGCTGTGACGCTCGCGCAACGCGGCTGGCGTGGGGACCTCCGATCTGAGCGATCAGACGGACCGGGCCGATCTCGAGGCCCGGGGACTGCCCGAAGGAGAACGGCGGCCGGGAAGAGCTCAACCACGAGAGGCGCGAAGCACGAAGCGCTTGCCAGTGAGGCCCGTCCGGAGACGGAGCCGGACCGCGAACAGTCCATCCCGAGGGATACCCGAGAGCTTCTGCGTTCTGCTCGGGGAAAACTCGCGCCGCCCCCTCGAGACGGGGCCGCGGGGTGACTATGCCGGGCTGACTCCCCGGACATACGGGGTGGGCGTGGGGCATCAAGCCCCTAGCGACGTGACCGACGGGCCGAAGGCCACCGCTAACCTGGGAAGGTCTCGAGACTCGCCGGGGTGATGCCCGGACCCCCGAAAGGGACGGGGGAGACGACCCGAGACCGGGAGTGTGCGGCGAGTAGGAGCGGCCCGCCTTTCGGGCCGGCGGACGCCCTGCAAGGCAGTGGGGCGGCCGTAGCGAGTCAAGCCCACGAAAGCCGCGACGGGCCACGGCCCGCCTCGAAGACCTTTGCGCGGGGGAGGTTCCCTCCCCTCTCCAGTCAGGGATGACGACGACGTGCGGAGCAACCAAGGGGTCGCCCGGGAGGGCTGCCCCTATGCGTTGCCGGCGTCTATCGGCCTGGGACACGCCGCCACCCGACCGGGAATCCTCGCACGGGTTCGGGCAGGCGAAACGACAGGTTACCCGGCAACCGCTTCGGGCACCCGCCACCGCCATGGGGAATGCAGTACCCCGGCACCGGCGGCGGGCCGCGCGGCTGGAAGGGTTCGGTGCAAGGTTTTGCGAGGTCGGCTTCTCGGGGGCGTACGGTGTGCCGCGAACACCGTCGCCCCACTTTTTTCGACGGCCGGCACTTAACGCTGGCGCAACCGGGCTTTCTTTCGATATAGAAATCTACTCGAATCTATCCGGGTGGAGGTCTATGGAGGGGTATCGGTACGAGGCGACGACCGTCGAGGGTTTCGTCCAGCAACTCTCGGTCTGCTACTTCAAGAATCGCTACTGGTTCTACGTCCTGGGCGAGGTCCCCGCGGGCAAGGATCCGCTCAAGGTCGACGAGAAGCTGCTCGCCCGCTACGGGGTCGAGCAGAGCAAGTGGGCCAAGGCGCGGGCCAGCAGGCGCGGGATGCGAAGGTCCAGTACCTCCGCTACCGCTCGACGTTCGTCCTGGTCGCGACCCAGGGCGAGCACCCCTTCTTCGAGGAGGAGCGGGACAACATCCGGGACGCCCGCGAGCGGCCGATCCGGTTCTACGGCTACTCCATCGGGTACCGGGACGGGCACCCGTTCGTCAGGATCGCGACGGGCCAGTACCGGGAGCTGGTCGAGGCCTTCCTGAGCTCGGCGCTGACCTCCGCCGGCGATGTGCTCGCGGCACGCTTCAAGGCGCTCCCGTTCGAGCCCTATGGGCCGGTGAAGGTGCAGCTGAGACGCCTGCTCCAGCGCGTTAACGAGGTGAGGCGATCGGCCGGACTCTCGCGCATCGACCCAGGGGTGCTCCGGGTGAAGCGGCGGGCCATCAAGCCGTTCGCGTTGGTCGAATGACGTCCCTGTGCCAGCCGGGGGTAGTGGGCGTCTCCACATCGCTACGCTCGACGGCTCCGACGCCGGCGAGGCCACGATGAGCGACCACTGGGCGTACCTCCGCGAGGGATGCCGCGCGTCCGTTGAGTCGACTCCGTCGGGCAGGGGCGTGGAAGTGACATGGGCCGTTGTCTCCCGGGTTGGACCGATTCCATCACGCGCGCGGGTTAGGGTCCGCAACCGCCGGAACCCCCTTCCGGGGCGGGCGATGCCTTACAGGCTCTGATAAAACCTACCCGGCGTGAGCATAGTCCTCATGCAGCAGGCGGTAGCAGATGACGCTCGCCGCGAGGCTGTGCCACGCGTCCTGCACGACCGCCAGGCGGTCGTACCGCACCCGCATCCGCCGCAGCCCCTTCAGCCAGCTGATCGTCCGCTCGACGACCCAGCGGACCCGGCCCAGCCCGCTGCCGTGCGGCGTCCGCCGCCGGGCGATGTGCGGCTCGACCCCCAGCCACGCCAGCAGCGACCGCGTCGCGTCGCCGTCGTAGCCCCGGTCGGCATAGAGCTCGTCGGGCAACTCCTTCGGGCGGCCCGCCGTGCCGCCGACGCGCGGGTAGTCGAGCACGACCGGCAGGATCTGGGTGTGGTCGCTGGCGTTGGCGCCGGCCGTGCGGATGGCCAGCGGCACGCCGCCGCGGTCGACCATCAGCGTGTGCTTCGAGCCCGGCTTGCGGCGGTCCACCGGGCTCGGCCCGGCCCGCTGGCCGCCGCCGAAGGCCCGCACGTGGACCGAGTCGACGACCACGGCGTCGGCGTCGAGCCGGCCGGCGCGCTCGAGCAGCCGCAGCGGCTCGGCGTGGAGGCGGGCCCAGGCGCCCCGTTCCTGCCAGGCGCGGAGCCGGCGCAGGGCGGTGCGGCCGGAGCAGCCGAGCTCGGGCGGGACGTCCTCCCACCGGGCGCCGGTGGCCAGGACGTGCCAGAGGACGCGGAGCACGACGCGGTGCGGCACGGGGGGCCGGCCGCCGTTGGGGCCGACGCTCGGCTCGGGCGGCAGGTGGGGGGCGAGCAGCTCGTAGAAGCCGTCGGGGGGCGTGGAGCGGGCCATGGGGCGATCCTCCGGGGCCGAGGGAATCACCCGGAAGGGCCTCAACTCACGTGCCAGTGAGCGGTTTTGTCAGAGCCTCTTAACCAAGCACGGGATCGGCGGCGTCCCGGCGTTCGGAACCTCGCCGCGTCCACTTCGCGGTTGCTTAGGTGGCTCAAAGATGACATCTCTATTGCTGGGTAGAACGCCACCGAGGCGCACGGGCCGGAAGTGTCCGGCCGATGCCGCTTGGTAATAGGTTAGTTTCATATGACGTCTCCGACGGTTGGATGACGAGCCACGCCCGAAGGCGCGTCGCCCCTGGAGCGTGTCTCGTCACCCACGACCTCAACCGACGGAGGATTTCAACATGGGGTTCTTCCCCTCGCCGCCACCGGGATGCGGCAGTTACGACCCCGGTCCGATGCAGGGTACTCTCGACATCCGTCTCGCCGTCGGACTGCTCCTGATTCCCTTCACCGCGCTCATCGTGGGCATCGTCCTCACCCTCCTGCAGAATCGACGAGAACAGCGGGAGTGGCTAGCGAAACTTCAGCGCCTTGAACGCGGCGAAGATCGCTAGGATTACCCAGAGCGCGACGATGGCGATCAGCATGAAGGCCATGAGCCAGCGTGCGGCCAGATGGCGTACCCGACTGTTGCCGCCGGCGGGGGTGTCGTACAAGAAGGTTCTCACCTGCGGCACCCTCCTTCTCCACTCCTTGATCACCAGGTCGCACTGGTTGATTGCCGATTGCTCCGCCCCGAAGGTGACGAATTGCAGGAACAGGGTGGACGTCGTCACCAAGATGCCCACGGCAAGAACGTACCAGGTCACGTCGTGCCCGCCGGACGTGGCAACGAAGCCGAGCAGGGCACTGTTCGCGAACATGCACCACATGAATCTCGAATTGACCCAGCTCGCCTCGTGCTGGATGTGCCGGAAGTAGACGTCGAAGAGCCCCTGGTAGGGGACGGCCCCGGCCCTCGGGTCCTCCAGAACGGCCTTGAACGCGACCGACATCCCGGCTTCGAGCAGCGACGTGTCGCATCCCGGCTCGATGATGAGACACGCATGCTCCGCGCCGCTGGCGATCAGGGCGTCCCTGAGCTCGTCCTCGAAGCCAGGTCGCAAAGGGATCTCGACGAGTGGCCGATGGACGCTGGATGCCCATGCCCTGGCCGATGAGAGCAAAGAACCGGATCGCGCCCGCTGCCCCGCGTCCGTGAGGATGACGATCGCGACGTCCGACGCGTTCGCGGCGGCGGACAGGTCGCTGCTGTCCTCTGCGCAACGCCCGGTCTCCCTCGCCTCGAGTACCGCCGCGGAGACGAGCCCTGCCGCCCGAACGGCCGAGCATGCCGCGGCGTGCTCCTCGTGGCCCGAGCTGACGGGAAAGACGACTCGCAACATCGCGACCTCGACCAATCAGCCGGCGGCAACGAGACGGCGGCCGCTCATCATACGGGCCGTGCCCCATCCGAACCATCGCGGATTCAAGCCCCATTGAGCGATTGCGGAGCGCTCTTCCGCGAGCTCTTCGAGTCCGACCCGCCGGCCTGGCACGAGGAGCGTCATGAGCCCTTCCGGCTCGAGGTCGCGGGCTTCCGCCCCGTGTGCGGGTACGGCACCTCCAACGGCCGGCACGAGTGCCCCGGGGAGTGACCGGGTTGGTGCCTATCCGTCCACTAGGCGTGTGGTAGACTGGTGCGTCTACCTGCAATCCGAATGCGTGGGGCCAAACGGACGTGGGGGGGTCGGGAAGGCAGCGAAAGATCATCCACATCGACATGGACGCGTTCTACGCGTCGGTCGAGCAGCGGGACGACCCCGAACTCAGGGGCAGGCCCGTGGCCGTCGGCGGCTCGCGCGAGCGCGGGGTCGTTGCGGCGGCGAGCTACGAGGCGCGCGCGTTCGGCGTCCGCTCGGCCATGCCCTCGGTCACCGCGAAGCGGAGGTGCCCCGAGCTCGTTTTCGTGAAGCCCAGGTTCGACGTGTACCGGGCGGTGTCGCAGCAGATACGCGCCATCTTCGCCGAGTACACGCCGCTGGTCGAGCCGCTCTCGCTCGACGAGGCCTACCTCGACGTCACGGAGAACCTGAAGGGCATCGCGTCCGCGACCGAGATAGCAGACGAGATCCGGGCGCGGATACGAGCCGAGACGAGCCTCACCGCGTCGGCGGGCGTCTCCTACAACAAGTTCCTCGCGAAGATGGCGTCCGATGAGCGAAAGCCCGACGGCCTCTTCGTCATCACGCCGAAGCAGGGCCCCGCCTTCGTCGAGGGCCTGCCCGTGGGCAAGTTCCACGGCATCGGCCCGGCGACGCAGGCCAAGATGGAGGCGCTCGGGATCAGGGACGGGGCCGACTTGAAGCGTCAGACGATCTCGTTCCTCCAGCAGCATTTCGGGAAGCTCGGCCCCTACTACTTCGCGCTGGCCCGCGGCGTCGACGAGCGGCGCGTCTCCCCCGACCGGGTCAGGAAGTCGGTCGGCGCTGAGACGACGTTCAGCACGGACCTCTTCACGCTCGAGGAGGCACGTCTCGCCCTCGAGCCTCTGGTCGCGAAGGTGTGGTCCTACTGCGAGGGCGCCACCATTCGCGCGAGGACCGCGACGCTGAAGGCGAAGTATGCCGACTTCCGGCAAATCACGCGCAGCCGGACGGTCGACGCCCCGATCGCGTCTCGGGCCGTCCTCGAGGAGCTCGTGTCGACGCTCCTCGAGCCGCTCTTCCCGGTGGACCAGGGGATCAGGCTCCTCGGCGTGACGCTCTCTTCGTTCGAGACCGAGGAGAGGCCGCGAATCGGCCGGCAACTCGAGCTGCCGCTCTGAGCAGCCCGGGCGCGCCCTAGGAGGGCTTCACGAGCTTCGCGTACGCGGCGTTGACGAGTTGGGAGTCCCGCTTCAACTGCTCGATCTCGGGCGCCGAGAGGTGCGCGAATCGGTCCGGGTGGTACTTTGCGATGAGCACCCGGTAGGCGCTCTTAATCTGGGCGATCGACGCGTCGCGGGCGACCCCCAGGACCTCCCACGGCGAGGAGGTGGCGTCGAAGCCCTTCCAGCCGAGCAGCGGGCCCGACTGCTGCGTCTGCGCACTCGCTGCCCCGGGGCGGCGTGTCTTGCCAGTCCGTAGGCGCTCGTGCGTCGCCATGTCCCAGTAGTAGTAGCCGACGCGCCCGTCACGGTCCGTGATCTTGTACACCTCGCGACGGAATCGGTTCCGACCGAGCTTCACCACTTGCTTGCCGCGAGTCCAGGCGGAAGTGATCTCATCCAGGTCCACGACCGGGATCGCGTCGACCGAGTCCGGGTCTTCACGCACCTGGACCTCTGGTTCCTCGGGCGACCATCGGTCAACGATCACCCCCCAGGCGATCAGGAACGGTTGGGCCAGGAACAGGTACAGGGCGGCTAGGACGATGCACAGTTGAATGTATTCCATGATTGCACATGCAGTTACGGCGATCCACCTACCCTAATCGCGGTGGATAAGAAGTCAAGCAAGACCGCGCAAGCGCGCGATCGAGCACATCGCCCCCCTTCTTCGTACGGACGAAGGTGCAGGCACTGCTGAGACGTGCTAGCATGGGTCGCTGTAACTTGCCCGTCACAAGAGGAATCGCCGCAGACACCGATCCACGACTCACGCTCGTTGAATGGAACCTAGCCCTCAGAGCCCTCGTCTTTCGAGGCACGACCGCCCGGCTCTCCGACTTCTGGCCCGCTCTGTACGGGCCAGGCGGGATGAAGGGCTTCATCGACAGTCACCCGGACGTGAGTGCCGAGGCGGCACGCGGAGTCATCAAGCTCGCGGCCGAGCGATTTTGCTACTGGCCGTCAGACCCCGCCGAACAAGATCGAGCGAGGCACCAGCCTGACCCGCGCTTCGAGGTGGCCGAGAGCACGCCCCGTATCCGGGGCGGACGTCTCTGTTTCAAGGGGCGAAGCCTCTACTTTGAAATCCTCTGGGACAACCTCTGCTGGGATGAAGAGAGCGGAGCGTTGAGCTTCGATGAAATCGTCACCGATTGGGAGCTTCCGCGGGACGCGGCGAAGCGGGCGATCGAGATTGGAGGCCAGCTCTTCTCGGAAGGACTCGCTCCGGCTGAGGATTCACCCGGCGCGGAGGCATGACGTCCGGTCAGTCCCGAAGGCGGCCTCGAACCCGACGAGAAGCGCCTGGGCCTGTCCTGCTTCAAGACCCGGACGCGTCGGCCGCGGCCTTGCGCTTGAAGTAGGCTAGCAGGATCCGCTGCCGAGTGACCCGCCAGAGCGTCCCCTGCGATTCGCTCCCGTCGTGATACTGCCGCTGGAGGAACTGGGGAGCGGCCGCGACGGCCTCAGCCTCGAACGCCTCGCGCTCGCCGGTAGAAAGCTCCGCCCACATCCTCTCGAAAGCCACCGTTACGGGCGAACTCACCTCCTCGTCATTATCGATTGGGGCAAAGGCTCTCAGTGTCGGCGACGCGGCTGGCGCGCGAGCCAACGGCGTCTGAGGTGTGGCCTCGCTTGCGGCGTAGTCGTGGACGATCGCGGAGTAGAGCCATCCGGCGCGGTTCCTGATCGCCCCCTCGCCTCCCCGCTTTCCGATGGCATCGAACAACCGGAGCTTCTCCTCGATGCGGCCGCGCTCGTGCTGCGCGATGAGCTTGCGCGCACTCCTCGGCGTGATGCCGCGGTCGACGAGCTGTCTCACGAGCGAGTCGTCGCCCTCCTGCGGGAGGACCGCCACCCTCCTCGCCGCCTTCACGAACACGGCCTTCCAGTTCCCCTGGAGCACCTTCACGAATCGCTCGCCGTCGGGGAGCGGGGCGAGGAACCCCCTCGCCTCGAGCTCCATCACGGCGGGCTTGAGTTTGCGCTTGAGCTCCGAGTTCGAGTAGTTCTTCGAGAGGCCGACGTGCTCGCAGGCAAAGGTCTGCAGGTCAAACTCCCAGCGCGACTTGTGGTAGAAGCGCTTGTCGAGGAAGCGGAACATGCGCTTCGAGATCGCCGAGTCGAGCGACTTGTAGAAGTCGAAATCGAGGCTCTTGATGTAGCCGGCCTTGAAGCTCTGGAAGACGGTCTCGTTCCACACGAACGACGACAGGGCCTTCTCGGGCGAGTCCTTGGCCATCTTGCGCCGGCGTGCGATCCGCTCCCGGTCGAAGACCGTCACCTGATCGATGACGTGGAAGGTCTCGTTGACCCAGCACTGCTCCTCCTTCGACCACCAGGCTTTGCGGTACTGGAGCGTCACGCCGGTCCATCGGTTGAGCGAGTCCTCGATGCGCTTGTACGACTTCGACTCGTCGCGCCAGCCGAGCAGTTTGATGAGCTCGTAGCGCGAGAAGTGCACCTTCCGGTCGGAGAAACCCTGGTCGCACGAGAGCTGCATGAGGCCGAGGAGCACCTCGTCGTCGAGCGCCGTGGGCAGCCCGAACTTGTCCGCGGCCGTGATCGTGAGCGTCCTCGTCACGGGCTTGCCCGACGAGGGGTCGAAGATCTCGTCGGTGAACTCCAAGGTCTTCTGGTTGTCCGACACCGTGTCCGAGACGGAGGCTATCGGGAACTCGGCGAAATTGAGCTCGTCCCTGTACCGTTGCGGGCCGTGTGCCTTCGCGGGCAGGATCTCCGCCAGGCCATCCTTGGTCATGGTTCCCTCCCCTCGCCCGAAAAAGAAGCACCCCGAGTTGGTGAGTTACTACAAGAGTTAATAGATACAGAGTTACGACCCCAGAACCGGAGGCGCGACGCACGGTTACGGTGTCGATCTGTGCCCGCAATCCCGGTACGGGCCAGCTCATTCGTGCCCCTACTCCCGGCACCCTCGTGCCCGGCTTCCCGGTACTTTCCCGCTCCGAATCCCTGTAGCGGGGTGCCCCGAATCCCGGTACGACTTCGGTTGCGCACTCCGAACGCCGTGTGCCTGAAATCCCGGTATGAACGTGCCCGTAGTCCCGGTAGCTCCCTCCCCTCGCAGACTCCTCGGCTGGCGGAGCCGTATGCCTCTAATCCCGGTAGCGGCGTGGAGATGCGGAGCGAGGTCGGCTGCCGCCCACGATCGGAGGCCAGCGAACATCCCTCCCCGACCCCACCGAGAGTGGTGACTCGCTCAACGTTGCCGTGTTGTTCGATCGCTCGGGCTTCCATGCAGAAGACGCGTGTTAGTTTAATTCGCTTTTAGCATCTAGCAGCACTCCCCCACGCTGTCACCGCAAAAATCACACGAGTGTTCCGGAGTACCGGAGTGCCGGAGCACCCGCACGGCACCCCACAGGACATTGGTCCGGTAGTACGGGATACCCAACCCTGCCCCTCCGTCCTCCTCTCCCCCGGTGCTCCGGAATACCGGAGTACACGCCGGCCGTCCTGATGGCTCGGTGTCCCGGTGTTCCGGAGGGCTCGTGCCGTCGCAGCCCGAAAAGTCGCGGGGGGCCGGAGGCGTCCGGACCACGTCGTATCGGAGTGTCCCGGAGTACCGGAGGGCCTGCGCAGGTTTCCTCCGGTATTCCGGGGGACTTGGGGGGATAACCCTCGCCCCACACCGACGTGTCCCGATGCTCCGGAGGACAGGCGGGGCGGTGGCGCATCAACTGCCGGCTCGAGCACGGAATGCGGGTCGAAAGGGCAGCCGCGTTCCGTTTCAGAGGCCGCTCGCCGGCCCATGGAGCGATTCTTCACGAGCAGGGCAGGGCTCAGGTCGTCCCGACGCTCGATCGACGCCCTCGGTCAATGGCGGCATGCCCCAAATCCCGGTGCTCCTTCCGTCCGGGTCTTCCGTGAGATTCGCGTACTCCGGTACTCCGGAGGACCCGGCCGCCTGTGAACTGGGTGGTGAGGAGACGATGGAGTCGTCCGGAGCTCCGGAGGGCCCGTTCCAGGCCGACGGCCGGCTCGCGTCATCGTGTCCTCCGGTGCTCCGGACCACCGGTACACACGAACCGGGCATGCCTCGCTCACACGCCGCTCGCGTGTGCCGGAGCTCCGGAATGCCGGGGGACTCCCGTACCTCCCGAACAGACCCGCATCTCGCGAGTGGCCCGGTGTTCCGGAGTACCGGGGCTATCGTTGCGGTCGCTGCATTTTCTGTCTTGTCCGGGGTTCCGGTGTTCCGGAATACTGCGAGCCACGACGGTTATTTTATTGAGAAACACGTTTTTGCTTATGAGATTCAGGGAAACCCAGGTCATCGTCTTCGCGAACCAGAAGGGAGGTTGCGGCAAGACCTCGAGCACCATCTCCACCGCGGCGGCGTTCGCGTCGCTCGGCTACTCGGCGTGCGTGGTCGACACAGACCCGCAGTGCAACTCGACCGACAACCTAGGCATAGACCCCGACGAGACGCTCCGGCAGGGGAGGTACACCCTCGCCGACGCCTACCTCGGGAAGGTCCCGGCGTCTCGCATCGCGATCACCCCCGAAGGCCGCTTCGACGGCCTCATCTCGGTGGTCCCGGGGCACCGTGCATTGTCGTCTGTCTCGGCCAGACTCGAGAACGAGGTGCTCGCGTTCCTGACCGACGAGAACAACTCGGACCTCGACGCCGAGGACCTACGCCGCGAGCACCGGATGCGGCTCAGGAAGTCCATCGACAGCCTGCGCGGCCACTACGACGTGGTGCTCATCGACACGCCGCCGAACCTCGACTACCTCATGACCTCGGCGCTCATCGCGGCCGACTGGTACATCGTGCCGGCGTTCCCGAGCGGCTACGACTTGAAGGGACTCGAAGTCCTCACGCGCACCATCGACAAGGTGAGGAAGCAGTACAACCCGAAGCTGAACCTGGCCGGTGTCCTGCTCGGGAACTACGACAAGACCGCCTCGCTCGACAGGCAGGTGCACGACCTCCTCAAGGCCCGCTTCACGCCGGCGCTGGTCTTCGCGACGACCATCGGCCGGAGCGTACGATACCGCGAGGCGACCATGGGCCGCATCACCATCTACGAGCACCCGGAGGGGAGGGAGCAGGCCGCGCAGTACACGGCCCTCGTCAAGGAGATGATCAACCGCGGGGCGAAGGGCGCGTTCGGCGCGACCTTGAACCCGCTCCCCGACGTCAAGACCGTCGAGTCAGTCATCGGCGAGGACTCAAGCCCCATGGAGGTGATCAATGGCTAAGTTCAGGCCCGGGATCCCGGACAACTTCTCGCTCAACGTCGAGCCGGTGCGCGACCTCGGGGACTACCTCGACGAGCCGAGCCCCGCGCCGCAGCGGAAGCCGAGGCAGCAAAACGTCGGAGAGGGTGAGGGGACCGCCCCTGTCGTGGACATTCCCGCGACCGTGGCGCCCGTGGCCGAGCAGCCGAGGGTCCCGCAAGCGGTCTTTCAGGCCGGTGGCCCAGCTCCCGTGCTCGAACGGGCCATGGCTCCCCAGCCGACGCCGCCGCAATCGCCTCGCACGACCGCACCTGTCGAGCCGCAACCGATCGTGCTCCGTGAGGATCGAGTCATCGAACAGACGGCTGCAGCTCTGACCGTGCGCGAGCCGGTTGTGAACGAGGATCAGTTGCCCAGACCCAAGGGCCCGCGCCGTGAGATCAGTATGACGCCCGAGACGCTTAGGATGTCCGACGAACTCCTCGACGTGATCAGGGGCGGCTCCGGCCAGCGCGACACGAAGGCGAGTGAACTGTTCCACGCGCTCGTGCTCCTCGTGCATGAGGCGATGGACGGAATCGACACCCATGCGATCCCGAGGCGAGGACGGTGGGGGACGCCGACGGCACGGGCGTACCCGCTAGAGCTCAAGAACGCGTTCCTGCGGGCCCTGCTCAGGAAGTACCAGGGGGGCGCCTCCCCCTAGCGATCCATCGATGGCCTCGGCAGCCGGCCCAAGTCACGAGCGCCGGTCGGCCCACCGCATAACGGGGCCGAGCAAACCTCAAGACGAATGAGCCTCGATGATCTCTCGTACACGCTCGCGAAACGTCTCGCTCTGCTCGAGCTGCCGTGCGAGCGGCCGGAGGACCTTGCTGTCGCGCTGCTCGGCACGCCACATCTCGATCAGGTCGACCCTCCCGAACCGGCCATGCTCCCCGAGCTCGGTGACCGAGGCGGACGCCCTAGCCAGTTCAAACAACACCTGCGGCCTGAGCATCGCGAGCTTGACCAGCGACTCGGCGACGCGATCCTCCCTCGTCAACGGTACGCCCGAAGACTCCCGGGCCCAATCGAGCAGGCCCTTCTGCGGCCCGTGGTCCGCCTCGGGTGCCGCTGTCTTCTTCGACCTTCCGCCGAAGAGGCGTCCGAAGCTCCATGTGCTCGAAGCCTCCGCTGCCTGAGGAGCTTCGGGATGCGCTTCCAGACGCGACCGCGCCTCGGCAGCAATATCTGCGACGCACCAGGTAAAGCCCGAGCTGCCTACGATTTGCGTCAGGTGCTCCACTTTGACGCGCTCCTCGGGGAACCGGCGCGACAGTTCCTGGATGCTCTTCAGGATGGGTTCGGTGGCGAGCTTCTGACACATGACGGCATTGGCCGCCGTGTGTCGGACCTCCGGATCGGTCGAAAGGAGGAGCCGAGCCAGGGCCTCACTGCCTGGCTCTCCAAGTTCGACGAGCGCCATCATCGCATCCTGGCGTACCACGTAGTCGGGGTGTGTGGCGATCCGCTCGAGGGCGGGAACGAGCTCGGGGGTCCGGGTCTGTCCGATTAGGGCGCTCCCGAGGTGGCCGTTGACGGGCTTCTCCCGCATCAGGCTCACGGCGACCTCGCCCGCTTCGGTCGGAAAGTGTCGAGCCAGGTTCGCTAGCGCCGCCCTCCGGCCGTAGCTCTCGACATAGGGGTCACGTGCGACGTCAATCAGCAGCTCGAGGGCAGCCCGATCGCCGGCCTGCGCCGACTGGGCGAGGGCTTCGAGTACACCGGGCCCGGTGACGTGATTGAGGCGGCAGACTCGAGCGCCGTGAAGATTGGCCTCAGTTATAGGACCTTGGCTCCCACGAGGAGGGGGGATGCGGTCCCTGCTATATGGCTCGAATGTACGGCGGAACGCCTCGGCAGCTTCTTGGCCGGCGTGCTGGCCGAGGGCCCGGGTTGCAAGTGCGGTCGCTTCTTTCGATGAGAACATAAGCATCCTTCCTGGTTGAGGCGTTGCAAATCGTCTACCAGGTTATGGGACGCTACTCAAAATGGTGGCCTTACCCCGGTCGACACTGGACCGAGGGCAATCGGCGAGCAGACGTGACAGAGTTAATGACAGTGATTCCCCTCGAAAAACCCCGAAAACGCCGATAAACTCGCAACTCGCGTGAGGACCGACCTTGTGCTTCGCGTAGCCACAAGTACCAGCGGCATAGGAGTTTGAGTGGCAGGGAACCACAACAGGACGCAGCGTTCGCAATGCTGAGGTTGAGGGTTCGATCCCCTTCCGCTCCACTGATGCCCAAATCCTAGCCGGATCCGCAAGGCGGCGCCTCGAACCACCCCGCCGCGATCGACCTCCGAACCGCGTGGCGATACCTAGGCCATCGCCGAATCTTCGAGGCGCCGCCTCCGATCACCCCCACCACGATCGACCCTGGCACGGCTCGACGACTCTTTTCCCCCCGAGTTCCCCTACCGGAACAACCGCTGCACAAAATGATAGAGGTTGTTCCGCCACTCAGTCGGATCGTGCCCGTGTCCGTCAACGTGCCAGACGTGCGGCACGTCCTTCTCCTTCAAATAGGCATGAACAGCCTGGCTGATCCCGAGCAGGCCGTCCCGGTTGCCGCACGAGAGCCAGAGGAGCTTCAACTTCTCCCGAGCCGCTGCCGGATCGGGTACCAACTCGGCGGGCGGCTTCGTATTCGGCGCTGACGAGAAGCCCCCCACCCAGGCAAACGTGTCCAGATTCCCCAGACCGAAATTGAGCGCCTGGCCCCCACCCATCGACAGCCCGGCCAGCGCCCGATGCTCCCGGTCGGCCTTGACCGAATACCGGGCCTCGATCGTCGGAATCACATCCTCCAGCAAATCCTTCTCAAACGCGGCAAAGGCCGGCGCTGAGGCAAACACGTCGCCCTCCGCCCGGTCGTTCTTCTGCGCCCGCCCATTGGGCATCACGACGATCATCGGCTCGGCCTTGCCTTCCGCGATCAGATTGTCGAGCACCCAGTGTGGCCGCGCAAACCGCTGCCATTCCGTCTCGTCGCCACCGATGCCGTGCAGCAAGTACAGGACCGGGTACTTCCGCTCCGGCGAGTAGCCCGGTGGCGTATAGACCAGCATCCTGCGGGTCGCGCCCACCGACTTCGAGTCGTACTCGATCATCTCCAGCTTGCCGTGGGGCACGTCCCGCTCGGCGTCAATGCCCTCGGGCGGCTCGGGGACCGCCGGAACGTCGTCCGCGTTCAACACAATCGCCATCCGACGCGGCCCGCCAGGCCGCCGCCCCTGCGGAGCCGCAGCCGGTGCCGCAGCCGGCGGCGACGCGGCCGACGCCGATGCGGGCGCCGATGCCGTCGCACCGGTGAACAGCAGTGGCGCAAACTCACGCAGGCACCGCCGCCAGGTCTGCCACTCGTGCGACGTCCCCGGCGACTCGTAATAGACGTGCCGGATGCCGGCCTTCTCCAGCGCTTCATGATACTCCTTGATGCTGGCGTACATCCGCTCCGGCTCCGCGGTCCCAATCCCGAGCCAGACCAGCCGCATCCGGCCGTTGAACGCCTCGGGGTCGGCCATCACGCCACCGTGCGCCGTCTGGGGGTCGAACGGAACTCCCCCAAATCCCCCGCCGCCCCCGCTAAAGCCGCCCAGATACGCAAACAGGTCCATGTGCCTCAGCGCGATGTGGAACGCCTGCATCCCGCCCATCGACAGGCCCGCCAGCGCCCGATGCTCCCGGTCGGCGATCGTGCGGTAGGTCGCGTCGATCATCGGGATCAGGTCGTTGACCACCACGTCCTCAAACGCGGAAAACATCCGGCTGAAGTCGGGACGGGGCGGGGGTGCCTGCCCGGGCGCTGCCGGCCGCGCCGGCCGGGGACCGGGCTGGGGCATGGGGTCGCCGGGCCGCCGGGCATAGCCCCGCTCCATGACCACAAGCATCGGCCGCGCTTTGCCCTCCGCGATCAGGTTGTCGAGGATAAATGCCACCCGCCCCTGATTCGGCCAGCCGCGCTCATCCTCGCCACCGCCGTGCTGAAGATACAGCACCGGATACCGCGTCTCCCGATCGGCGTCATACCCTGGCGGCGTATACACGTAGACCCGCCGCCACTCCTCCGTCGTCTTCGCGTAATACCAACGCTCGCGCACCTCGCCGTGCGGCACATCCTTGGGAAGATAAAAGTCGACGCCCGGCTCCGGGATCTCGATCCCGCTGGTCATCTTGCCCGTCCCGAAGAACGTCTCGCTCGACGGGTCGTTGACCTCCGCGCCGTCGATGAACACACGGTAGTAGTGGAACCCCGGAACCTGCGGCCTTGTCGTCGCCGTCCAGGTGCCGTCGTCGCCCTTCTCGGCCGGGTATCGCTGATCGTCGAAGAAGCCAAAAACGACCTTCTGAGCTTCCGGCGCCCGGATCCGGAACGTCACCCGCCCGTCGGGATGGACCCGCGGGTAGGCCGCGCCCCGGATGTTGGTCGAGGCCGGAACGGACTCGTCGGCCTGCGCCGCGTCGTCCTGATACAACGCGATGTTCAGCAGCATCGGCACGAGCGCTACGGACCACAGGCTGCTCATGGGCGGTCTCTCCCGTTGCCTCATCTCTCTCGGAATCGTTCATACGACCGACGACGTCATCTCGGCGCCTCAGCGCCCCTCCAGCACGCCCAAAACGGCCCGGTAGGCCGGCTTGGGCTTCAAATCTCGATCGAACAGCAGCGGATGATTCGTGCGCCGGCCCGCCGGCCAGCTATTCAGCCACGACGTCCCGTCGTGCGTTCCCCAAAACGTCACGCGGCAAACGGCGCCGGGATGCGCCAGCACCGCCCGCATGACTCGCTCGTAATACCGCGCCTGCGCCTCGGCCACCTCGGCCGGCAGCCCCTCCCGATACGGATCCAGCCCGCCCCGCTCCCGAGCCGCCACGTCCGCGCCCCGCGTCCGACGCGGCAGCACGTCCACATCCAGCTCGCTGACCGCCACCTTCACGCCCTCCGCCTGAAACGCTCCGATCGCCCGCTCCAGCCGCTCCGGCCCCTCCTCGTCGCGCACCACGAAATGCCCCTGAATCCCCACTGCGTCCAGCCGCACCCCCGCCGCCTTCAACTCCCTCACCAGCCGGATCGCTTTCTGGAGCTTCTCCGGACCCTCGATCCCATAGTCGTTGTAATACAGCTCCGCGTCCGGATCCGCCGCCTGCGCAAACTCAAACGCCTTGACGATGTAGTCGTCGCCGATCGCACGCCGCGCCGGCGTCTGCCGCAAATACTCGCCCGGCCGATCGCTCAACGCCTCGTTGACCACGTCCCAGCCCACCACCTTTCCCCGGTAATGACCCATCACCCCATCGATGTGCTCCTTCAGATTCTTGAGCGCCTTCTCGCGGGGCAGCGGAGCGCCGTCCTCGCCGACAAACAGCCAACGCGGCGCCTGGCTATGCCAGCAGAGGGTGTGCCCCACGACCTTGATCCCATGCGTCGCCGCAAAATCGACAATCCGATCCGCCGCCTCGAACCGGAACTGGCCCGGCCCCGGCCGCACGCTCGCCGGCTTCAGCTCATTCTCCGGCGTCACGCTGTCAAACTCCCGCGCGACCAGCTCCGCCAACCCAGGATCGTTCAGCCGCCGCGCCGAGACGGCCGCTCCGATCAGAAACCGCCCCCGCACCGCCTCCCGCAGCGTCTCGCCCTCGCGTTCAGCCCCACCGCCATCGGCCGCCGCAACCACCAGCCCGCACAACCGCAGCCAAACCCACCATCCAGCCACCACCCAGCCCCAGCGCAACCGCATCGCCGGCCTCCCCATCGATCCACCTCCCCCACCGCGTCGGCTGTCCGGCCGAACCAGCACCTCGCCGACCCGCTCCACCCACTTCAGTCCAAACCGACTTTTGGCACGACCGCTGACCACCCTACCCCAGCCGCCTCCCTCGACGGAAAGCCCCCGCCAGGCCCTCCCCTCCGGCCAACCGCCTCAGCCCCCTGCACCCCACAACCCCACAACCGCCAACCCAGCCATCCCGCAGCCCGTCCCCTGGCCCTTCCCCTCAGATAGCGTCATTCGCGACGGTTTGGGCCACGGCCCCAACGCTCTTCGCCATCCACGGCCGCCATGCCCGATCCCACACCCGCCGATCCGCCGCCCCTAAGCCGTCCTCCACACCATCCACCCCGCCCAACCGACCGCGCATAATACCGTGACAATCCCGCGGGGCGACCTGATCGCCTCCTCCTCAAGCCCTCCCCCCGCAACTCTCAGCATCCCCGCCCTCCCTGTTTGAGCCTCTGCCCAACTCGCCTCGGCGGTTCCACCGCCATGAGCCCGACCCGCCGGCATTCATCGAGCCAGGCCCCTAGCGCCTCACGTCCTTCACCTCGGAGACCTCCCCTCATGGCTCCTCGCTCCTCACGCCGCCGTTTCCTCGCCGGCTCCGCCGCCGGACTGCTCGCCGCCTCGGCCGTCCCCGTCGCTGCCCGGTCTTCGACGACAGCCCGCCGTCCCGTCGCCCTGATCGGAACGGTCGACTACAAACACTCCCACGCCCAGCACTTCCTCGACCGACTCCTCCGCGGCTACGCCTGGCAGGGCGGCTGGCGAACCCCCGACGTCGAGCTGGTCTCGTTCTACATCGACCAGTTCCCCGACAACGATCTGGCCCGCGCACGCTCGCAGCGCCATAAACTGCCGCTCTACCCAACCATCGCCGAGGCGCTGACCCGCGGCACCTCCAAGCTCGCCGTCGACGGCGTCTTGATCATCGGCGAGCACGGCAATTACCCCCGCAACGAGAAGGGCCAGACGCTCTACCCCCGCTACGAGTTCTTCAAACAGGTCGTCGCCGTCTTCGAATCCAGCGGCCGATCCGTGCCCGTCTTCAACGACAAACACCTCTCCACCGACTGGTCCGAGTGCCTGGCGATGGTCGAAACCGCCCGCCGCCTCGGCTTCCCGTTTCTCGCCGGCTCGTCGCTCCCAGTCACCTGGCGCTTGCCCTCGATCGACATGCCCTACGGCGCAGACCTCAAGGAAAGCCTCTGCGCTGGCTACGGCGCTGTCGATAGCTACGACTTCCACGGCCTCGAAACCGCCCAGTGCATGTCCGAACGCCGCCGCGGCGGCGAGGTCGGCATCCGCTCCGTCCAGGCCCTCCGCGGCCCCGCCATGTGGGACCGTATCGCCACCTCGGAATCGACCGCTCGCCTCCTCGTCGCCGCCCTCTGCCGCTCCCAATCCCTACCCGCCCAGGACGGCTACAACGTCGAACCGATCCACTTCGAGGCCGCGCGCCGCCAGTTCCCCGACGCCTACGCCTACTTCATCGAACACCGCGACGGCTTCAAAACCACCCTCGTCATGCTCCCCATCCACGACTTCAACTATGCCGGCCTCCTGGCCGACGGCTCCATCCTCTCCTGCCAGATGTACCTGCCCATGCCCGGACGCGCCTCCTCCACCGCCGACTTCTTCAACCCCCTGATCCGCCACATCGAAACCATGATCACAGAAAACCACGCTCCCTACCCCGTCGAACGCACCCTCCTGACCTCTGGTATGACCCTCGCCGCCGTCGACTCCCTCCACCAGGCCGGCGCCGTCGTCCCAACCCCCGACATGGCCGTCACCTACCAGGCCCCCCGCCAGTCCCTCTTCTGGCGTGACTGAATCTCCCCTCGCCAACCCGAACCACAGCCAACCACCTCCGACACCTGTTCCAGCCACCCCCCGCATCCCTCCACAACGTCGTCACCACCAATACCGTATGTTCATGTGTTTTTTACTCTTGATCGACCGCCGCCGTGATCCGCTCCAGGGCCGCCTGCCGTCTCCGCAGCACACCCGTTTTTCTTGTCCGTTCCAGTAACTCGATTCGCTATACTGCCCTCGGTGGAATCGGAACTGGCTGCGGGGTCGACCCCTCACCGGCTGTGCCGACGCCTGCTTTGGTCTCGACCTCCCACCGCGTGCGGTCGGTCGCCTGCTTCAAGGCCCGGCCTCCCTTACGCTTCGTGTCCGCATGGCGCCCAGGCTCGTATTGCCTCCCGACGGCCCGGGCCGCCTCGCAACCTGTCAGGAGCTTCGTGGTGGGCAACAGGCTTTACGTCGGAAACCTCGCTTACAGCGTCACCGACGCAGACCTCGAGGAACTCTTCTCCCAATTCGGCGCCGTCCGCAACGCCCAGGTGATCCAGGATCGCGACACCGGCCGCAGTAAAGGCTTCGGCTTCGTCGAGATGGACAACGCCCAGGAAGCCCAGGCCGCGATCGACGCCCTCCACGACCGCGAACACAACGGCCGTCGGCTCACCGTCAACGAAGCCCGGCCCCGCGAGTCCCGGCCCGGTGGCGGCGGTGGCCGCGGCGGCTACGGCCGCTATTGAGTCTCCAACCACCCAACCTCGCTTTCAGCCCCCCCAAACATCCTTCAGCCAGGCGGCTGTCCGGCCACCCCCCATCCCTCTCTCCGGGTGGCCGGACCCGTTCTTCGTCCGCTCCCTACGACCAGAGCGACCACCGCCCCCCAACGATCGCCCACACCGCGATCAGACCGTTGGTCACCGCGTGCGCCAGCATCGCGTCACCCAAGCGCCCGCGCCGACAAACCGCCAGGCCATACAACGCCCCAGCCAGCGCCCCGGCTAGCCAGCGGCTGTGCAGCAGCCCAAACAACACCGAAGAAACCACAAACGACGGCCACCGAAACGTCCCCATCGGCACCGCCTGAAAATCCCCAGCAATCAACCGCCGCATCAGATAGCCCCGAAACGCCAGCTCCTCGGCGATCGGGACCAACACCACCGACCCCACCACCCGGCACGCCAGCCAGAACACCCCCCACGGCGTCGCCACATCCACCGGCGCTCGCTCCCTGCCCGCCGCCCCCGGCTCCAGCATCATCCACAGCCCAAAGACCACCACCCCCACGCCGACCGCCCAAAGCCCCCGCCCCGACGGCCACCACGTCGCGTCCCCATACGCCCGCCGACACACCCACAACACCCACCCCGCCGCCACCACCCTCAGCGGATAAAACCGCACCGCCCCATCCCCCGCCGCCTCGCCCACCATCGACGCCAACACGATCGCCAGCATCGGCCCCAAATACGCCAGCGTCGGCGTCACACCCGCGCGTTCAGCCCGACCAGCCTCCCCACCCGTCCCATCGTGACCCGAATCCACGGCCACAAACCGCCAACGCCGCGCTAGCGCCACCAGACCCAGCCCCGCCCCATTGAACGCCAGCCACCCAGCCTGCGAGTGAAAGCCCCCCAACGCCACATCCGAATGCCCCGCGTGCCCAATCAAGATCAACACCACAATCCGCACCACGTTCAGACACCAGATCCCCACCAGCCCAATCGGCACCAGCACCAACGCGTTCGGCCACTTCAGCTCCCGTCGAAACAGCCAGAACGTCACCACCAAAAAGACCACCATCAAACCCAACCCCTCATACCCCGAACACGCCCGCGCCACCCGGACCTGAAACTGCGCCGTCCCCAGAATCGCCTGATCCGGGTCGCAGACCACCTCCACCGGAAAAACCCTGAGAAGCAATTGCGCAGCCTCAAACGTCGCCGCCCGCAACGGTTGCCACAGCTCCCCGGACACCCCCGCCAGACCCGTCGCCCCCAACGCCCCCAACACCCCAGCCCCAACCGCCACCCACGCCTCAGCCCCCACACTCGCCAACAGCTTCCACGGCACCGCCGCCGCCAACCACAACACCCCCGACACCAGCGCCAACCCCGCCCACACCCCAACCCCCACGGGCGTCGGCTCCGCCAGCACCCCCGGCGCAAGCCGCCAGACCGCCACATACACCACCCCATGACCCATCAGCGGCCAAATCTGCCACCGCAACCAACCCAGACCCTCCCCCAGCAGCCACTCCTTTCCCCCCCGCCGCAACTGCGACCACAACACCAAACCCGCGACCAGCAAGAACACCAGCCCGGCCCCAAACGGATAACGCGCCAACTGCAACAAACCCGTCCACCCCCCCGACGATCGATCCGGCAACCCAAAATCCAGCCACAGGCTCAGCAACAAGCCCTCCACCACCACCAGCAACACCAGACCCAACCGGATCAGACCCGAACCCAACCACCTCGGCATCGTCGCCACCGCTACGCTCACGACGCACCCTCCCCCCAGATGCTGCCTGCTTAAGAATAGAATACGGGTCATAACGGTGGCCCGGGACCACCGTCACGACCCGCATACAAATCGGATCCGGTCCGCCCTGATCACTTCGAGCGGCGACGATCCGCAAACACCAACAGCCCGCCGGTCAGCAGCGTCATCGCGCTGACCATCGAGCCCGGATCGATCTCCGGAATCGGATTGGCCGCGAACGCCGTCGAGCCAATCGCCGCCATAATCAGGCTCAGACCGAACAGCTTGCGCATGGCCGACTACTCCTTCATCAAGGGGGATCGCCAGAGCAACAAAGAACCGCCCAGAGCCGGCGCGACATCCTGCCTGCCCGCCCCACGGCCAACCTCGGCCCTCTCACCGACGAGCCACCACGGCTCAACCCAGCCTCCGCCAGGCGGGCACTGTTCACCCTCGGTTGCGAGCCGTCCTATCTTACCGCTTCCCTCCCCGACGTGATCCATTCCACCCAAAAATCAACACGCCCCCTCCCCCCGTGGCTTCCCGGAAACATCCCCCCACCACCCCGCACCCGCACGTTTGTCTCGAAAAAACAACAGACCGCCCCGACTCCCCCACCCGCCGACCGGCTCGCTCCCCGACGCTCGACCATGTTGACAAAACGAAACAAAAGCCACACCGCCGCTGCCCCTGCCGGCTTCGCAGCCTCCCCCCCCCACCTTCACCCCGCCAGCCAACGGTCCCGGTGCTCCCTGACAAACGCGTCATCGGTCCAGTGCGGATATGCCGACACCACCCGGTCAATCTCGTCCGCCTGACCCGCCGACAAATCCTCGCCCGGGTCCAGACACCAACGTCCCGCCATCAATCCCTGCCGCCTGAGCACTTCGTGAATCCCCGCAATGCATCCCTTAAATCCGTTCGCCGCGTCAAACAGCGCCCCATTCAGATCCGTCAACTCCACTCCCGCCCGCAGCAGCTCCGCCGGCACCGCTTCCCCTGCCGCCGCCACCGCCCGACACCGCTCCAGCAGCCTCACCGCCGCCCGCGTCCCCACCGCCCACTGCCCCAACAGCCCCCCCACCATCCGCCGCTCCACACCTCCCAAGCGATACGGCGTCACCAGATCCAACACAATCGCATCGTCGTTGCCCGTATAGAGCGCGACGTCGTCACGCCCCGCGTCAATGACCGCCCGCACCACGTCGATCGTCTTGTATCGGTCAAACGGCGCGATCTTGACCGCCACCACCGCCTCCAGCTCAAAAAACCTCCGCCAAAACCTATACGACAGCACTCGCCCCCCCACCGCCGGCTGCAAATAAAACCCCACAACCGGCAGCACCTCCCCCACCACCCGGCAGTGCGCGATCAATCCGTCGTCGTCCACACTCCCCAGCGCTGCCAGACTCACCAGCCCCGCCTGATATCCCAACTGCCGCGCTCGGCTCGCCTCGGCGACCGCCTGGGCCGTTTGCCCGCAGATCCCGACGATCCGCACCAGACCCACCGCCCGACCTCGATCCGCCCGGCCCAGCTCCTCCCCAACCAGCTCCAAAACCGGTCCCCACAAGCCATGCTTCGGGTCCCGGATCGCAAACTGCGTCGTATGCACCCCCACCGCCAGACCCCCAGCGCCCGCCTCTGCGTAATACCGCACCAGCCCCCGCTGCCGCCGCTCGTCCAACCGCCTCGACTCGGTCAACGCCAACGGACAGGCCGGGATCACCAGCCCGCCACGCAACGCCTCGCCGACCACCCGCTCCAGACCCGATGCCGACACCTCCGATCCCTCCGCTCACAACTCCCGCACAAAGTGCACCTGCCGCGCCACCTCCCGAAACCCGCACGCCGGATACAGATGGTTCCCAATCGGATTCTGCTCCAGCGTCTCGATCTTCGCGTGCGTCAGCCCCAGCCGCCGGAAATGATCCAACGCATGCTCGATCAACGCCCGCCCCAGACCCTGACCTCGCCAACCCGCCTCCACCACCAGATTCGGTATCCACCCGATCCCCGACTCCTGATCCGCCCGCGTCGTGATATACCCAACCACCTCCCCCCGATCATCCTCCGCCACAAACACACCCCCCGGATCGGCCTCGATATCCTCGTCAATCTGCCGCGCCTTGCGCCAACGCCAGTCCCGACCATGGATCACCCCAAACGCCCGCTCGATGTTGTGATCGATGCTCACCCCCTCAAACCCCTCCACCGTCAACGCCTTGAGCACCTCCCGATCCTCCGCCCGATAACCCCGAATCCGCATCGGCCTTCCCCCCATCTCGGCGTTCCCACCCATCCCAGACGCCTCCTCAAAACCGACCATCCCGCGACTCAAAATGCGTCGGCTTGTTCAACAGCCTCCCCCCGGACGCCATCCACCCAGCGACCCACTCCATCAGCCGATCCGCATCCACCCGCGGCCGCCCCAACGCCCGATAACACCGCGTCGCATCGCTTAACAACGCCGTCCCCGCCTCCTCCCCCGCAAACCGCGGCTCCACCCCAAACCACGCGCCAAACCGCCTCGCCACCTCCCGCACGCTCAACCGCTCCGGCCCCGTCACGTTGACAACCCACGCCGGTACACTCACATGTTCAAACGCTCTCAACGCCAGCGCGTTCGCGTCCCCCTGCCAGATCGTGTTGAAATACCCCATCGCCAGCTCGATCGGCTCGCCCACCCATACCCGGCGCGCCAGATCCACCAGCACCCCATACCTCAGGTCGGTCGCATAATTCAGCCGGATCAACGCCACCGGCGTTCCGTCCCTCCGTGCGAAAAACTCATAGATCCGCTCCCGACCCAGACAGCTCATCGCATACTCCCCCACCGGCTCCGGCGCGTCTTCCTCGCGCGAGCCTCCCGAGCCGACCGGCACCAGCCCGTACACATTACCCGTCGAAAACGCCACCACCCGGCTGCCGCGGTACCGCCGGCACACCCACCCCGCCAGCCACGCATTCTGCGCCCACGTCGCCGGCTCATCCCCCGTCGAGCCAAACTTACGCCCCGCCATCACGATGACGTTCGCCGCGTCCGGCAGCCGCTCCAGAACGCCCGGCTCAAGCAAGTCCGCCGCAATCGTCTCAACCCCGTGCGCCTCGAGCGCCTCACGACCCCTGCCCGTAAACCGCGATACCCCAATCACCCGCCCCGACAACCCCGCCGCGTCCAGCGCCCGCCGCACCATCCGCGCCAGGCTCGGACCCATCTTCCCGCCCACGCCGAGAATCACCCAATCGCCCCCCAACCGCCCCAGCGTCTCCACCACCTCCGGCGTCGGCTCGCTCAAAGCCGCCTCCAACGCCGCCTCCGAGTCAAACGGAACCTTGCCTCGCACCAGCTCCACCGCGTCCACCCCATCACCCTCCACCCATCGCTTCAACCGACCCGCCCCGAAGGCCCCATCTCCCCGCGATCCCGTCGCCAGCCAACGATCGACCACCTCTTATTCCATATCAACCCCACCCGCCCCGCCAGCCACGACCGCTCACCCACCCCCCTCCCATCCGCGCCTCAGCCCAACCGGCCCTCTCAAAGCCGGACCGCAGCCTGCCCCCCCCGCCTGCCGCTCCTTCCATCCCCGGCACAAACCGGGGCGCCCCATCCCCCGTTCGTCCTGCGGCCCGCCGCCCCGAGCCTCCTCGCTCAATACTGCTCCAGAATACGACCGACCTCGGCCGACGTTCGCGGGTCGCTGACGATGTTGATGTGTCCGGCGTCGAGCCGCAGCTCGGTGATCGCCTCCTCGATCGACGCCGACTCAATCGGCACGATGTAATCCCCCTTCGGACCAAGCAGCGGTCCCCGGTGCGCTGCCCCCAAGATGGTGTGCCGCAACACACCCGGTCCGCTCGGCAGCCGCCGAATCGCTGCCAGATACTCCCCGCCGTCGCTCTGCAAGTCGAGCCACGTCAGCCCCAGCACGGCCGGCTCACGAAACGCCCCCGGGTTGGCCTCTCGCAGCCGCTCGATCAAGGCCCGCAGTCGCTCCGGTTGGCGGATCCTCCCCCGCACCAGCCGCGCCAGCGTGCGCCCGTTCCAGTTCGAGCCCCCGTGCGGCGTCGCCAGAAAGATCAGATGGCGAACCCCCGGCAACGGTTCAAAGAAAAACGTCTCAGCCAGGATCGCCCGATCCGACTCATCGGCCCGGATCTGCTCGAACGGCACACATGCCGCCAACTCCCACAGCTCCCCGCCGCTCCCCACCGCCTGAAGCTCGGCCATCAGCCCGCCGATGCTGTAGCCGAATAACGCCAGATCGTTTAGCCCCGGATCCACGCCCGCTGGGTCAAACGTCGCCCGCAGCCGCCCCAGCTCCCGCCGCAACAGCGCCGCGGTCCGCAAAAACGACAACCCGCTCGGATAGTTGAAATACCCGATCTGAAACCGCTCGTGAAACCCCGGCCGCGCCCTCAGGTCGGCCACCAGATCGCTATACATATATTGGTCCGCGTTGATCCCATGGATCAAAATCAGGGGCGTCTTTCCCGGCTGATACGGCTCGGCAAACGTCAGTCCCGACCGCTCCTCCACCGAGCCTGGGTCCAGCAGCCCCGGCGTCCCAAACTCCCTCGGCTGGTTGAACGCCGCCCGTTCATACGCATACGCCGCCTCAAAATCCGCCGCCAGCCGATACGCCGTCTCCCCAAACACCACCCGTTCCACCCGAAACGGATCATGCAGCTCCAGCACATCGGCCGGCTGCCGATCCTCCCAGCCCAGCCACGCCGCGACGTCCGGACGCAGCACCGCCGTCGCCGGATAATCCGTCTCAGCCTTCAAAAACCCGTCTTCGACGCTCCCCCACCGGTTGCACCGCCGAACCACTCGCGGCGCTCCCAACCCCACGCGGCCATGCCGCCGTCTCGTCGGTCCCCGCCCCCCCAAAGCCCGACGATCCGGCGGCGCCGCCCGCGGATCCAACAACCCGTCAAAATCCTCCGCCTTCCACACAAACCCCACGTGCCGAACCGGCACATCCATCGGACCCCGCGGCCCGATCACCCGCAACCGACGCCGCGGATCGATCCGCCCACTCCGCACCGCCGCCGTCAGCAACGCCCCCAACGCCTCGTTGTAAACCGCCCGCGCTGCTCCCCGCCGCCCCGGCTCCGGATCGTCGAGCACCACCGCCGCGCTCACCACCGCCCGGTAATACCGATCAACCGCCCCCGCCTCACCCCGCCGTTCCAGCCGCCGCCCCTCCGCCAACCCAACCCACGCCTCCTCCAGCCAATCCAACCCCTCTTTGCCCCCACCCCCCACACCCCAGCCCGGCCCCCGGCATCCAACGCCCACCCCCAACACCACCACCAACCCCCACAACCCACACCGGCTCCGAATCCATCCCATCCCCAGCTCCACCCCTCACAACCAACCTCCACTCCGCTCACCCGAGCCTCCGCCAACCCAACTCACGCACCTGACTATTAGGGCTTACGGTAACTGGCGTGGTTCTTCTGGAGCTGTTCGACATGGCCGCCCGATCATCGGCTTGATTGCAAAATCTGGCAATCCGAATCCACTTCGCTCCCCAGGCCGGGGAGCCGCAGGAAAAACCCCTCCGCCACGTCGCAGCCGCCGCTCAGCGGCCTCTCTGAGGCCGAGCGCACCCTGACCTTCGAGCGGTTTGAATTGCTCAGCCCGCATCTCTGTCGATGGGGATCCCCCCGGCTAGCCCGTAAGCAGCGCCTCCCCAACACGTCGCCCCAGGGGAGATCGGACGGTGCTCTTGACGCCGGGGCTCCAACCTCCTAGACTCACGCTCCGTAGTCGAGATTGAGTCTCAATCCCAACGAGAATCTCTGCTGGTAGAGTCGGCTCCGGTTCCGCTGCCCGATCACCACCCCCGCCCGGGGACCGCAACCGTGTGGCACGAATTCGAGTCCCGAAGCCGGCCATTAACGCCGCCGGGACAGCAACTTCTGTCAGCTCTCCCTGCCCGATCTTGCACCCTCCGTGAGGCCTGGCAGACGAGTCCATGCAAGGCGAGCACCCCAGGCGCCCTGTCGCCGAGGAGGTGCCGGCCACACTTTGAACCCCGAGAACCACCCGACGGGCCGGCCCGAGGACGTCCAGCAAACGTACTTCGAGCTGTCCTGTCGGGATCTTGTCGACAAGGTCAAACGGCTGGCTGCCACCGACCTGGAGTCGTCGCCCAGCGACCTCTCGCCCCGGCAGCCGCGTGTGCGGCTCCGCCACAACCAGCGCGACTTTCCCGAGGTCCATGCGGCGATCGAGGCGGACCCGGTCGCCTACCGCACACTGCCCGCCTCAACCTGTCCGGCCACAGGGACCACTTCGGTGTGGCGCCCTACCTCCGGCGGCCGAGGTATCCGACCAATGCCCCCCTGCCGGCTCTGGTCCGGGCGGACAAGCTGACGCCCGACGGCTCGCTCCACCGGATCACGCTGGCCTCGCGTCTGGCCCTCCTCGACCGGCGCCAGGAGGCCTACGGGCTGCACCGGGTGGTCGGCTCTCGATCGGTCGACTCCTGTGCCCGGGCCGCGCGATGGCTGTCTTCCTCCGGACGGGTGACCTTGTGCGTGCGAATGCTTCCCGCCCGCAAGCTGAGACAGATCGACAGCCAAGCAACCGAAGCCCAGTGATGGCGGCCGCCTCAATGCCGACGGCCCGCGGCCTTGCCCACGTCAATCGTCCCCTCAGACTACGAAATCGAAACCACACATCGTGATCGCTGATTAATTCCCGGAGTGCAGCCATGACGCAATCGCTTTTCCGGATCCGAAGAGGCTTCACGCTCATCGAGCTGCTGGTAGTCATCGCGATCACCGGCGTGCTGATGGCCTTGCTGCTGCCCGCCGTGCAGGCGGCCCGGGAAGCCGCCCGAGCCGCCCAGTGCAAGAACAACCTCAAGCAACTGAGCCTGGCCGCCTTAAACTTCGAGTCCCAGAACGGGTATTTCCCTCCTGGCCAAGTCCACAACCCAAGGCACGCCTGGGGCCCCTTCATCCTGCCTTTCATCGAGGAGACCCCTCTCTTCGCCTCCTACAACATGGACGTCAACTGGTTCGCACCCGCCAATACGACCTCGATCACAACTCACGTCAAGACAATGATCTGCCCTTCCACCCCCGATCCGCTCCGGTTCCATACCGGCGTGACGGGCGGAGTGACCTATAAGACCGCCGCGACCGACTATTTTCCCATCGCGGGCATCGACGCCAAGCTCGTCGCGGTTGGCTTGGTCGACACCCCCGCCGAGAACGAGGGCCTGATCTCCAAGGGTAAGGGCCTGCCGACGGCCGCCACCGTTCGTGATGGGCTCTCAAACACCCTCATGTTCGCCGAGGGGGTGGCTAGACCAATCCACTATCGGCGAGGCGGCCGAATTGTTCCCAACAGCGTTGCGCCGGGGGCTGGCTGGGCCGACCACGCCAACGGTATGCGGATCCACGGGTCAACCCAGGATGGCGGAGTCATCATCGGCCCCTGCCCGATGAACTGCGAGAACAGCCGTAACATCTTCGGCTTCCACCCCGGAGGAGCCTACTTCGCCTTCGGCGACGGATCGGCCCGGCTCCTCCGGGAAACGATGAACATCCGGGTGCTCGGTGCGCTCTGCACCCGGGCCGGACGCGAACTCGTGAACGATGAGGATTTCCGATGATGTGGATTGATCCCATATCCGGCCTCCCCCATCCTCTCGACACCATCCTCCGCCCGGTCAGCCCTCGTCAAGCCCCGCCCTCGCCGCCCTGGCTCGTCTCGACTCTGGCCGTGGCTCTCGCCATCGTCCCCACGGGATGCAGCGAGCAATCGAACCGCGAGCCCGTCTATCCGGTCACCGGACGGGTGCTTTTCGAGGGCCAGCCCGCCTTCAATGCCTTCGTGATCTTCCACCCAGCCCCCGGTTCCCCCCCCAACGCGCAGGCAGCGCACGGCAAGGCCGATGAGCAGGGGGACTTCCGACTCAGCACCTACAACTCGTTCGACGGCGCCCACGCCGGCCTGTACCGCGTCAGCATCATCTGGCCGGAGTTGACCGAAGACTTGGAGGACGGCCCCGACCGGCTCAACGGGCGATTCGCCAATCCCGCGTCTTCCCCCTTCCAAGTGGAGGTCAAGCCCGGCCAGAACACGATCCCGCCGTTCGAACTCGGGCGATAATTCCGACCTCTTCACATTCAGAGAATCCGAATCACTTATCCCGAATCAAAGGAGGTACCCATATGAATTCTCGATCGATTCTGATCACGCTACCGGCGACGCTGATCGTCGTCGCCGGCCTAACCCCCTGTTTGGCTCACGAAGACAAACGGCTGGTCGAGGCTCTCGCCCAGGACGCCGGCAGCCGGGCACGGTACGAAATCGCATTGCTTGCCGCTCAGCTCGCCTCCGTATACTCCGACCTGGGCGAGCCGGAGAAAGCGGCCCGGCTGCTGCAAGTGGCCCGAGAGGCCCGAGAAGCAATCGCGCACCCATACGTCCGCCAGGCCGTGTCCGGCGAATTCGCCAACGAGCTTGCAGCCCGTGACCTCGAGCACGCCCAGCGGCTGCTCGGCGGCATCGACGACACAGAACTCTGGGTCAAGACTGCCTGGAAGCTCGCCCGGAAGACTGGCAAGGGCACCAACCCCACGCTCGCCCGAAGGTTGCTGGCCGAGTGTGTCCGACGTGCGCGGGCCGTCGAGGACCTGGTTCTCCGGGCCGATCTGATCAGCGGCACCGGGGCGAATTACCGCGACCTCGACCGGAACGTCGGCGCACCGCTCGTCTACGAATCCTACGGACTGGCCCAGGCGATCGACGATCTCTTTGAACGCGCCATCATGTTCAACCAGGTCGGAGCGCACCTGATGGACATCGGCGACCGGGACTTGGCGATCCAGGTCTTCACGCTCGTCGCGGAGCTAGTGGATCGCATCGACGACCCGCTCCGGCAGTCGAAGGTCCTGGTCATGCTCGGCGGCGAGCAGGCCGAGAAGGGGATCCGCGACCGGGCCGCCGAAGCCCTCGAACGCGGCGTCGCAATCGCCAGGCGGCTGCCCGAGGGAGAGGAAAAAGATGACGTCTTGAGCGAGCTGGCCCGCAACTTCGGCCAGTCTTACCGCTTCGATCGCGGCATCGAGGTCGCCGAGACCATCGGCGACCCCTACCACCGAGCCGAGGGCTTCATCCGCATCGCTAAGAATTTGAAGAAACAGAATCAAACCGACCGGGCCGATCAACTCCTCCAAAAGGTCGAAGTGCTGGCCGCGAAGATCGACGACCCCTTCCGACGCGGCGTGGTCCTTCGCAAGCTCGCCTCCGAATACCGGGATGCCGACCAACCCGACCGAGCGCGCCAGCAGCTCGACCATGCCGTGAAATCCCTCGACAAACTCGCCGAAGGCATCGGGAAGTAACCTGCCCCTATGAAGTTCACTCGGCGCACCTTCTTTCTGGTCCACTCATTCGGCGGCGTGACCCTCGGGGTCATGCTCTACATGCTCTGCTTCAGCGGTGCGGTGGCCGTCTACAAGGACGAATTGGTCCTCTGGGCGAACTCCCCGGCGGCGGAGCACCGGGAATCTTCCCAATCGACTCCCGTCGACATCGACGCACTTTTCAAGACCTTGAAGGCCCGACTTCCCGAACGGGAAGTCCCGCGCCGCCTGACCCTCCCCCGAGGGGCTTCCGGCGTCTTCGAACTCCGGACCAGGGGTGGCAAGCGGGTCTGGGCAGACGCCTCGGGACTCCCCGTCGAGGGACATTCGGTCGCCCTCGCCGATTTCATCGTCAACCTGCACACGAGGATCTTCCTCGGGCACGAAGGGCGTTGGATCGTCGGGATCGCCGGGTTTGGGTTGCTCGCCTCAATGCTCTCGGGGCTCGTCATCCACCGCCGCCTCATTACGAAACCGTTCCAACAAGGCGCCCCGCTCCGGTTACAACTCGTGGCTGGGCACAAGTTCGTGGGGATGGTTGGCCTCCCCGGCTTCCTCACCCTGACGCTCACAGGGATTTGGCTCGGGCTTTACACGCTCGTCGCCCCTCGAATCGAACACCTCTGGTCGGCCAATCCGCCAGGGCTTGAGGCCCGGCTCGCCGAAATCCCAGGAGTCGTCCCTAGGGCGCCCGGCGACCTTCCCCTCGGGGCCATTCTCGACCGCGCCGCGGAGCTGATCTCGGGCTTCGAGCCTATCTTCGTCGACTGGCCACCAACGGACGACCGGGCCGCGGGGACGGTCGACGTCCGGGGCAACCTCCCCTTCTCGCTAGTGCAGCGGCACCGGGTTGGGGTCGATTTCCGGCTCGCCGACGGTTCGGTCAAGGCCATCCACGCTCCGGGTTGGATGACGGCCGGAAAGCGTGTCCACGATGCCATGATGCCGCTGCATGTCGGCGATTGGGGAGCTCAGGGAATCAAGCTCCTCTACTTCCTCTTCGGCTTGCTCGCCTCCGGACTCTGCCTAAGTGGCATCCTGGCCTGGGCCGACCGGAGGCGCCGACAGCCCGGCCTCTTCGGCAAGGCGTCGCCCTGGCCCTGGCGGTTGATCGTCTCCTCGACCGGGGCCGGCAGCCTCGCGATCCTTGCCATGCCGGTGCTGGCCCGACTGGGATTCCAGCACGATCTGAATGTCCGCTTCCTCCAGCTCTGGGCCCTGGGGACGTTGGTTGGGCTGCTCGGTTGCGTCATCCTCGGCATCCGAAGGCGCTCCCGGGCCACCTCACCACAGAGGCCAGTCCAGGGCCGCGTCAACGCCGGAATTGCCCCGGGCACCGGGGCGCGGGCTTCTTGATCGAGGAGCCCGTCGCCCTGCGACTGACTGGATCGGACCTCATCCTCCTCCGCTCACAAGGCGTCGAATTCCAACGACGTCCAGGGAGAACCCAAGAGCGGCGCGGCCCTTCTCCACCGTGAACCCCGCGGGGGCAGACAATCCACTGCCGAGCAGGGTTGCCCAGACAATCAGGATCCGACACCGCCGGGGTAATCGGAACCTGAATTCGATCTGGCTCAGGCCACAATAAGTTCCGTGGTGTGGCTCCCCGAGGTCGAGGATGCGGGCAAAACACCGTCATGATGCAGGCCGATGATCGTCAGCAACGTGCCCGGTACGATCAATCGCATCAAAAGCATGACACCCAATCGGATCAACGTGAACCCGCGCCCTCAGCCCGCCGTGTTATCCCCACCCCGGCCATTTCCCGCCAGCCCGATTTCCTCCCGCCCAAATTCCCCGAATCCCACCCCCCATCCCGGGCCGATCTTTCCCAAAGCAACGCTCCCTCACCAGGGAGCCACCACCCGAACCCCACTCCCGACCAGTCGGGGTTCCCTTTCCGGCCCCCGTCGGTTACTGTGCCCAACCCGGGGCCAACCTCGCCCCCACCACACACACGATCCCCTCTCCACGGACGGAGATCCGACCGATGCTCTTCGCCTACTTCGGCCCTGAGACGGTCATGCCCCTCGCCTCGATCGTCGCCGCCATCGCCGGCGCCGCCCTCATGTTTTGGCGCAACCTCGTCTACTTCGCCAAACGCATCATCCGCGCCGCCACCGGCCGCCGATCCGCCTGACCACCACCACATCGGCCCGATCTGCCCAAACACCCTGACCTCTCCACCACGGAGTCCTCAACCCATTCGCCCTGTCCGCAAAGTCATCGTAATTGGCCTCGACGGCCTCGAACCCTCAATCCTCGCCAGCCTGCTCGATCGGGGAGAATTGCCCCACTTCGCCAGGCTCCGCGACCAGGGGGGCCTGGCGCGCCTCGCCACCACCTCCCCCGCTCAGACCCCCGTCGCTTGGTCGACCTTCGCCACCAGCCTCAACCCCGGCGGCCACCGTATCTTCGACTTCCTCCGCCGCAACCCCCAGACGTACCTGCCCGACTTGGCCCTCAACGAGTACGAGCAAAAAAACGCCTTCACTCCCCCCAAGGCCGTCAACCTCCGCCGCGGAACCCCTGTCTGGGACGTCCTCCACCAAGCCGGCGTTCCCTCCACGATCCTTCGCTGCCCCTGCACCTACCCGCCCGACACCGCCCCGCGCCGGATCCTCGCCGGCATGGGCGTCCCTGACCTCCGCGGCGGCCTCGGCTCCCCAACCTTCTTCACGACCGACCCCAACGACCGACCCCGCGAAAGCGAGCAACTGGCCCTCCTTCACCCCCAGCCCGACGGCTCCTACCTCACTCACCTGCCCGGTCCCCGCAACCCTAAGGACCGCTCCGACCTCGCCATCCCGCTCCAGGTCCGTCCCGACCCCGCCAACCGCCACCTGATCGTCGAGTCCCCGGGCCAGCCCTCCCGTCTGGTCGTCCCCGTCGGATCCTGGAGTCCCTGGGTGCGCGTCAAATTCAAGGCGGGCCTGCTCCTGACCGTCCGGGGCATCGTCCGATTCCACGCCCTCGCCGCCGATCCCCAGCCCCGTCTCTACGCCTCCCCGGTCAACTTCGACCCGGCCGCTCCCCTGTTCCCGATCAGCCACCCGTTCGACTACGCCCGCGAACTGGCCGACTCGATCGGCCTCTACCACACCACTGGCATGGTCGAAGACCACACCGGACTCAACAACGAACGCCTCTCCGAAGACGCCTTCCTCGCCCACTGCGACGACATCTGGCGCGAGCGCAACGCCATGACCCAGGCCGAGCTAGCCCGCCACGCCGACGGCCTCTTCTACGTCCTCCACGACACCACCGACCGCGTCCAGCACCTCTTCTGGCGGTTCCGCGAACCGGACCACCCCGCCAACCGCGGCCGCCCCGCCCGCCCCGACCTCGCCGCCGCCATCGAGGACCAGTACCGCCGCGCCGATGCCGCTCTTGCACTCGCCCTCGACCACGCCGACGACCAGACCCTCCTCGTCGCCCTCTCCGACCATGGCTTCAACTCCTTCCGCCGCGGCGTCGAACTCAACGCCTGGCTCCGGGACCACGGCCTGCTCCAGCTCAAGCCCGACGTCGAGCCAGCCTCCCCCGACGACCACTTCCTCCAGGCCATCGACTGGTCCCAAACCAAAGCCTACGCCCTGGGCCTGACCGGCCTCTACCTCAACCTCGCCGGCCGCGAGGGCCACGGCATCGTACCCCCCGACGAGGCCGAGCGGCTCAAGGCCGACCTCGCCGCCGCCCTGACGGGTTTGACCGACCCGGCCACCGGCCAGGTCGCCATCAACGCCGCCCTCCCGCGCGAATCGGTCTACCACGGCCCATTCCTCGCCGACGCCCCCGACCTCGTCCTCCACTACAACGCCGGCTACCGCGCCGGCTGGGCCGCCTCCATGGGCGGCATCGGCCGCGCTCTCTTCGAGGACAACACCAAACCCTGGGCCGGCGACCACATCATCGACCCTGCCTTGGTCCCCGGCGTCCTGCTCATGAACCGACCTTTCCGCCACGACGGCGCCCGCCTGATCGACCTCGCACCCACCATCCTCGACGCCCTCGGCGTCCCCAAACTCCCCGCGATGGAGGGCAGCTCGCTCCTCTCATGAAAATCCTCATCCTTGGCCTCGACTGCGCCGCCCCCGAACTCCTGCTCGGCTCCGATGACCTCCCCCACATCCGCCACCTCATGGCCGCCGGCGGCTACGGCCGCCTCGAAAGCGTCGTCCCCCCCATCACCGTCCCCGCCTGGATGTGCATGGCCACGAGCCAGGACCCCGGCTCGTTGGGCGTCTACGGCTTCCGCAACCGCGCCGACTATTCCTACGACAAGCTCTCCATCGCCACCTCCCGCTCCATCACCGAAATCGCCCTCTGGGACCAACTCGCCCGCGAGGGCAAGCGCTCGATCTGCGTCGGCATCCCCCCCGGCTACCCCCCACGCAAAATCAACGGCCTCTGGGTCGGCTGCTTTATGACGCCTGATACGTCGAAAGATGTGTTCACGCACCCAGCCGACTGGAGCGCCCGCGTCAACGCCCTGGCCGGCGGCACCTACCCCGTCGACGTCAAGGGCTTCCGCACCGACGACAAGGCCTGGCTCCGCGACCAGATCTTCGACATGAGCCGCCGCCAGTGGGCTGTCGTCCGCCACCTCATGACCTCCGAGCCTTGGGACTACCTCCACTTCGTCGACATCGGCCTCGACCGCATCCACCACGGCTTCTGGAAATATCACGACCCCCACCACGTCCAGCACGTCCCCGGCTCCCCCTTCCAATCTGCGATCCGCGACTACTACCGCCACCTCGACGCCGAAATCGGCCAAACCCTCGAACAGCTCGACGACGAAACAATCGTCCTGGTCGTCTCCGACCACGGCGCCCGCGCCCTCGACGGCGGCTTCTGCGTCAACGAATGGCTCATCGACCAGGGCGACCTCGTCCTCCACGAATACCCCTCCAAGCCCACCCCCTTCGCCCAGCTCTCCGTCGACTGGTCCCGCACCAAAGCCTGGAGCGAGGGCGGCTACTACGCCCGCGTCTTCCTCAACATCGAGGGCCGCGAGCCTCAGGGCACCCTCGCCAAAGCCGACGTCCTCCGCTACCGCGACGATCTCAAGGCCCGCCTCGAAGCCACCACCAACCCCGACGGCCAACCCCTCGGCACCCTCGTCTTCAAACCCGAAGAACTCTACCGTCACCTCCGCAACGTCCCCCCCGACCTGATCGTCCACTTCGGCGCTCTGGCCTGGCGCTCGATCGGCAGCGTCGGCTACGGACGCGGCACCTACCACGTCCAGGAAAACGACACCGGACCCGACGACTGCAACCACGCCCAGTTCGGCGCCTTCGTCCTCGCATCCCCACGCTGCCCCCTAGCCGGCGAAGTCCACGGCGCTCGACTCCTCGACATCGCCCCAACCCTCCTCGAACTGGCCGGCTGCGACATCCCCCCCTCCATGCAAGGCCGCTCCCTCGTCTCCGGCCTCCCCGCTTCCCCACCCCCCGACCTCGACGACAACCAGGTGATCCGCGACCGCCTCAGCGGCCTCGGCTACATCGCCTGAACGCCCCCACCCCGGACCTCCGCCAGCCTCCCCGCGCAACGTCCCCACCACCGAGGGTTCCCATCGCGGGTCTCCCCCCCCGGCTCTGCCTAGACCCCCGCCGGCCAACCCCGTCGCCACGCACCCACCGCAGCAGCCCCCCGCGACCCAAATGACCACCACCCGCGTCGCGCGGAACTCGCGGAGCCGATCCGCTCGACGATCCCGATCGCCTGACTCCTCAGAGCCCATCGGATCAGCTACGACCAGATCCGCTTCCCCTCGCTCGGCTCTGATCGGACCGCCCCGTCGGCCTCCGTCGCCTGCTCCGAGCGGTCTGCAGCCGCCGCCCTCGACTCCCAACCAGCTCGGACCGAACCGAACGCGTGCCCCCAGCCGGGTCAGCTCCGCTGCCCAGTGGCCGAAGCGGAAGCCGCTCATACGTCTCCGCGCCGATTCGCTGCGTTCCTGATTTGGACGTGATCCGGCCAGGCGGCAAGCCGTCCGCGCCCCGTTCCGAACACGGCCGATCCCAGCCCCACAACAGGCCCGCCGCCGGCGCCCGCGCCACCACCCGGACCATCCGGCGCGAGGGCGTCCTGTCATGCCCGACACGCGCTCTCAGAGCGACTCATCGGAAACGACCTCACCGCCATCGCGCGTCGAAACGGCTCGCCATGCGCTGATGTCGACCGTGTCCTTCACAAACCGGACATGGCCATCGCAAAACAACGCATTGACCCCGCCGGGGTGGAAGCTCCGCGCCCCGCGCCAGGCCGGATTGTGGGGCACGAACGGACCGAGGCAGTCATACCGCTTCGCGTTCGGCCCCAAGTAGTGATTGTAGATCGTGCTCCGGTAGTCGCCATCCCACCACCCATTCCCCACGTCGAACCGCCAGCCGCGCCCCGCCGCCTGGCACGATCCGTCGGTCAGTGGCAGCGTGGCCGACCGCGCAATCGCTCGCCGCGTGTCCTCCGGCTGCGGGGTCGGCGTCGGTTGATCCCCCGGACCAGTCCCCAGGAGCTGCTCGGACCCAGCAATCGTCAGGCTCGACCCATCCCGAAGCTGGCCCATCGTGATCGCCTGATTCGTGAACGCCCCGTTCGCGTTGAGCGCGTCGCCTGGGACCGTCCGGCCCCGATTCAGGCCATCCCCGGTGCAAACCATATAATTCGTCGGCCCGGAATCCGGGTTGGGCCGCTGAACCCCATCGCTCGGGCACAAAAAGATGCTCACCGTCATCTGCCGTGCCGTCTGATTGGCCGGAAAGAACGTAAACGGCGTCGGGATCCCATACGATGGCGTCGCCCCGGTCGCGATCGGCCACGAAAAGTTCATCGCGTTGTAGACCGGCGTATTGTCCAGAAACGGCGTCAACTGCGCCAACGCCGACCAGCGATAATGCAGCGCCGGTATCACCGGATCGTGCGTCCCCGGCCCAGGGATCAAATACCCGACCGGAAATGCGTTGTACGACGACACGTAATTCTGCATCGCAATCCCGATCTGCTTCAGATTGTTGGTGCACTGCGCCCGCCGTGCCGCCTCCCGCGCCGCCTGCACTGCCGGCAACAACAGCGCGATCAAGACCCCGATGATCGCAATCACCACCAGCAACTCAATCAGCGTAAACCCGCGCCGAAGAACGTTCATAAGTGTATATTCCTATCAATGAGGAAAGGATATCACGACACGATCTCGTCACGGCGCTCTCAATCCGCGGCCAGCGTTCGGCCCGGGACCGCAGCCGGACACTCCGCGGGGCTGTCACGCCCGGCTCACCGTTCGAGCGGGACGCAGCCCAAAGCCAAACGACCGGCGTCGTCTGGTCGGCACCTAGCCGTCAGGCCGCCGGATGCCACGTCCGCGACCGAATCTCGATCAGATCGCCGATCGCTCGCCCCGCGGCGGCCGTTCCAGACGGCGCACGGCGCCCTCGTCGCCGTGTTACGGGTCGCGCGGCCCTGAGACCCGCGCGGTCGTCAATCCCTCGCTCCTGACCATCCAGCCCGCGAGCGCCATCTCGCTGAGCACCCGCGGCGATGTCGCACCTGGCCCCGGCCCCGCGCATCCACCGCGCACGATCCGGACCTCGGCCAAGCTGGCGGCCTCCATCGGCGGCTCCATTTCCTCAGCCCCTGCGCGCGACGCCCTCCGCACACAGCAACAGCGGCTCTCATCTCGGCACGGCGCGCATCGGCACACCGCCGCATGATCCACCGCCGCGGCCTGCCCTGGGTTTCCGCCCAAAGTCATCAGGATCACAAGCCCGAGCGCGGCCGCGAACGACTGCCTTCGTCGCTCCCCTCGTGTCCGTTCCGAAGCCCCGATGACGCTCATGAGCCGTATCCTCATCGCTGCTGGATGCCGGTGTCAACTCTCCGCGCCGTCGACACCGCCGTACGTGGATCGCCGGGAAGCTCGCGGGCTTCCGTTCCGCCCGCAGTCCCCCCAGTCGCCGTCCGCCGAGCACCGCCGCGGTTTGGCGGATTCGTCCCGTGCAGTCGCTTCTTAGTCGCCTTGCGCCAGTTCAGCGCCGACGGCGCGTTCCAGGTCAGCCGCCGCACGCGCCAGGGCCGCCTCAGTGGTCGCCAGTTGCAGCTCAACGGCGAGCAGTTCTTCCCGAGCCGTATTGAGCGTCACGTAATCGAGCGACCCGGCCCGGTATCCGGCCACGGCCCCTTCCAACGCTAGCCGGCTCTTGGGCGCGATCCGATCCCGCAAAAGGGCGAGGGTCTCCCGCGCCGCCTCGACCTCGGCCCATGCCGTCGCCACCTGCTGCAGAGTCTGATCGCGCTGGGCCTCGTAGCGCAGGGCGTCGGCCCGCTCCTGGGCCCGCGCCTCATCCACCGCCGCGCGATACTTATGCCGGTAGACCGGCAGGTTGAATCCGACCACGAATCCGATGTTGTCGCGGCCGTCGGCCTGCGGCGACGGATTGTTGCGCCGCGTCATGGTGTTGTAAGCCAGGCCGACCGTCACGTCGGGATAAAACCGCTTGCGCGCCAGCGCCACCTCGGCACGGTCTCGCGAGACCTCCGCCAGCCGAGCCCGCAGCTCAGGCCGGGCTTCGATCGCCACCGCGTAGAGATGTTCGACCGGGGCGGGCAGCTCCGGCGTCGCGATCTCGGTGCTGAACAGAAGCGGCAGATCCGACCCCGGCGGCAGATGGAGCAGGGCCACAAGCGCCGCGCGCGCAGTGGCCGCCTCGCGCCGCTGCTCAACCAGATCGCGATCCAAGCCGGCCACCGCCACCTCGGCGCGCAAGACGTCCTGCTGCGGCCCGCCGGTCTCAAGTCGCACCCGCGTCAGCTCGACAATCTGCTGGGCCAGCTCCCGATTGGCTTCGATCACCTGAATCCGACGTTCCGCGGCGCGGAGGTCGGCGTAGGCGCGCTTGACCTCCGCCGCCACCTCAAGCTGCGTCTCGGCCAGCTCCCAGAGCGCTGCCTGCGCTTCCTCGGCGGCGACCACACCGCGCAATCGCAGCGTTCCCAGCCAGGGAAATTGCTGCGAGATCATCAAGTCGTACGGCATGTACCCCATGAGCGAATATTGGGGGCCGTTCATCGGGAACGGCCAGACGCCGTTCTGTACCATCGGGTCCTCGAGCGCGGTGACCTGCGGCACCCGCGCCCGCAGCGCCAGCACCCGCCAGCGAGCCGCCTGCACGGCCCGGTTGGAGGCCAACGCCTGCCCGATCAAACCGGCCAGCTCGGCCTCGGCCCCGGGGGGCTGGAGCGCCAGCGCCTCGGGCAACTCCGGGGCCGCATCGTCGGTCTGGGCTTGCTGCAACACTGGGTCGCGGGCCGGGTCAGGCGGCTGCTCCACCGCGACGGCCAGGGGCGGGGCCGCCGCGGCGCGGTTCGGCAGCCGGTCGTCGAGCAGCCGGCAGCCAGCCGAAGCCGCCACGATCGCCGTCAGACTCGCCGCAACCCTCAACCGCGACGCCATCGATCCATCCACCCCCCAACTGACTCCGAAACACCCGGGGACAAGATCGGCTGATCTGGTCGGACGGCTCCTGCCGATTTTGAAGACAAATCACCCCCCCGAGCGGGCTTCGGCTTGCCCGACCGCGATGAGCGGCATATGATTTGCATTGAGCTTCTGAAGGCTCTGTGCTGTCTTGATTGGCGTTACGGCCTGAACTGCGGGTTGAGTTGGGATGGGTGATCGACCGTTGACGAGTCTCGGGGCGATCGTCGTCGCGGTGTTGCTGACCGCGGCAGGGTCGTCGGCTTGGGCGTGCTCGCCGGACGAGGCGCCGGGCTGTTGCTCGTCGGCGTCGATGTGTGGGTGTTGTGGGGTTGAGGGGGCTGGGGCCGCGGCGTCGGCCGGGGTGGATTGGTCCACAGATGTCGAAGCGGTCTGGGTGGCTGGCAAGGCGGCTGAGGGGCGGTTGGCTCCGGTCCCGGAGTGCTCCTGTCGTGACGGCCAATCCTGGCCCGTGCCAGCGCGTTCGGGTGCGCCGGGCCCTGTGCGACCGGACGATGACCGTTCGGGGTGCGGCGCGCCGGCAGCGTCGTCGACCAACCGGCCGTGGGCGTGGATTCAGAGTCCGGCCGGACGTGGGCAGCGATCGGATCGACCGGCCTATCTTCGCCTGGCGTCCTGGCGCTGTTGAGCCAGGGTTGACGTAGCCCGACGGCGTGCTTCCGGTCGGCCGGCCGGGAGTGCCGGCGGGGCGTGCGCTGTTGCCGGTTCTGCGTCTGCCCGTGCAGGTCCAAGCTCTGAGGGTTGAATCATGGCCGCGAACGGTCTTCCCGGGTTGTCCGCCCCGCCGCTGACGCGCTGGGAGCGATTTCGTCTGATCGTCAAGGTGGTGGAGCTGCGGCTTCGGTTTATCGCCCTGATGGCGGTAACCGGTGCGGTGTTTGCTTATTGGGACACGATCTGGAACCACATCGACAAATGGCGGCGTCCGGCGGCTGAGACGGCGGCGGCGGAGGCGGGCTTCGAGTTTTACTGCCCGATGCATCCGAGCGTGGTGATGGCTCAGCCGGGGCTGTGCCCGATTTGCGGGATGCCGCTGTCGAAGCGTGCGCAGGGAGAGCCGGAGGCATTGCCGCCCGGAGTGGCGGCGCGGGTCAGCCTGTCGCCGCAGCGGATCGCCCAAGCGGGGGTCCGCACGGTGCCGGTGGCCTATGCGCCGCTGGTCGAGGAGGTGGTGACGGTCGGCACGGTCGAGCTTGACGAGCGGCTGGTGCGGCGAATTGCCTCGCGGCTGCCCGGGTTGACGCGGATCGAGTCGCTTCGGGTCAACGTCACTGGCCAGACGATCCGGGCCGGTGAGGTTCTGGGCACGCTCTACAGCGCCAGCCTCTATCAGGCCGCGCAGGAGCTGCGTCTGGCCGCGCGGGCACAGGCGGCCCGGCCGTCGACGGTGAGCGGTTCGCTCGCCCGCCAGCTCAGCGGCGACAATTCCGCCCTGCTCCAGGCAAGCATCGAGAAGCTCCGCCTCTGGGGCCTGACCCAGGACCAGATTGACGCGCTGGCGCGTTCCGAGGTGGCCGACCCGCGAATTCCGATTGTGGCGCCGATCGACGGCGTTGTGATCCGGAAAGCGGTGGTCGAGGGGCAGTATGTCGGAGAGGGCGACCCCCTGTTTGAGGTGGCCGACCTTGGCCATCTGTGGATCAAAGGGCGCATTTACGAGCATCAGCTTTCCCTGGTCCAAGTCGGTCAGGAGGTCGAGGCCACGGTAACGGCTTACCCTGGGGAGGTGTTTCGGGGCACGGTCGCGCTGATCGACCCAGTTCTCGACGCGGCGACCCGCACGGTTGGCGTTCGGTTCGACCTGGACAATCCCGATTTGCAGCTTCGGCCCGGGATGTATGCGACGGTGCGGCTTCAGACGCCGGTGGCGCGGACGCCGGCGTATCTGGCAGCCCGTCGCGGGCCGGCGGCGGATGCGAACCCCCTGGCGTTGACCCCGGCGGCGCAACGGGTCTGCCTGGTGACCAACCTTCAACTGGGCGCGATGGGCGATCCGGTGGCGATGGAGATTGAGGGCCGGCGGGTCTGGCTTTGCTGCGCGGGTTGCGAGGACAAGCTGCGCGCGGACCCGGCGCTGTACCTGGCGCGGCTGGAGTCAGCCCCGCGCGACCAGGTTCTGACCATTCCCGAGTCGGCTGTGATCGACACGGGCCGGCGGACGCTGGTCTACGTTGAGGCGGAGCCGGGTGTGTTCGAAGCCCGGGACGTTCAACTGGGGCCGCGATCCGGGGATCTGTACCCGGTGCTGGATGGGCTGGCCGTGGGCGAGCGGGTTGCGGCGGCGGGTGCGTTTCTGATCGACGCCGAGACCCGGCTGTCGGCTGGAGGCAGCGCGGCGTATGCGGAGCCGGCGGCTGGCTCGCTGGTCCATGCCCACTAACGCGGCCCGCCGTTGGGGACACCGTCCTTGCCTGGTTTTGCGGACCGGTCCGATCCTCTGTAGGTGAGCGAGTGATCGTATGATCGAATCGGTGATCGAGTGGTCGATTCGCAATCGCTTTCTGGTGATTGCGGTGGCGCTGGTCGCGACGGTGGCGGGACTGCGCGCTCTGGTGACGATGCCGGTCGACGCGATTCCCGACCTGTCGGAGAACCAGGTCATTGTGTTCACCGACTGGATGGGCCGCAGTCCGCAGGAGATCGAGGATCAGGTCACGTATCCGCTTTCGGTCAACCTGCAGGGGCTGGCGGGGGTGAAGGTGATCCGGTCGTCGTCCGAGTTCAATTTTTCGATGGTGAATGTGATTTTTGACGACGAGACGGATTTTTATTTTGCGCGGCAGCGGGTTCTGGAGCGGCTGGCGCTGGCGGCGACGTTTTTGCCGGAAGGGGTGACGCCGTATCTGGCTCCGGACGCGACGGCGCTGGGCCAGATTTTCTGGTATACGGTCGAGGGCGACGATCAGGATCTCGACGAGCTGCGCGCCTTGCAGGACTGGTACATACGCTACCAGTTGGCCAGTGTTCCGGGCGTAGCGGAGGTGGCCTCGGTCGGTGGAGCGCCCCGGGAGTACCAGGTGGACTTGGATCCGGAGCGGCTCCGCGCCTATGGGGTGACGCTGGGGCAGGTTTACCGGGCGGTCGAGCGGGCCAACTCGGCCGTGGGAGGTCGGGTGATCCACCGGGGCAACGCGGAGTATCTGATCCGCTCGGTGGGCTGGATTCAGAGCCTCGACGACCTGAGGCGGACGGTGGTGGCCGAGCGGGCCGGAACCCCAATCACGCTGGAGACGATCGCCGACGTGCAGTATGGACCGGGGTTTCGCCGCTCGGTGCTCGAGAAGGATGGCCGCGAGGTCACGGGCGGGGTGGTTCTGATGCGGCATGGTGCCAATCCGCTGGAGGTGACCCGGCGGATTCAGGAGAAGATCACGGCGTTGCAGCCCGGGCTGCCGGCCGGGGTGCGGATCGTGCCATTTTACGACCGCACCCCGCTGATCGAGGCCGCCATTGAGACGGTGACGGACACCGTACGCGAGGAATTGATCATCTGCATTGTTGCCATTCTGTTGATCATGGGGCATCTCGGAGGTGCGTTTGTCGTCAGCCTGACGCTGCCGCTGGCGGTCCTCTTCAGCGTGTTGATGATGCGGCTGTTGGGCATCCCCTTGAACATCATGAGCCTGGCAGGGATCGCGATTTCGGTGGGGATCTTAGAGGATCAGGCGGTGGTGATGACCGAAAACGCGGCGCATCACCTGACCCGCCGCTTCGGCGATCAGCCGGTCCGGGGCGACATCCGCGAGCTGGTGATTCCGGCCTGCCGCACGGTGGGCCGGCCGATCTTCTTCTCGGTGTTGATTACGATCCTGTCGTTTTTGCCGGTCTTTGCGTTGACGGGTCGCGAAGGCAAGCTGTTTCATCCGCTGGCGTACACCAAGACGTTTGCGTTGATCGGCGTTGCGATTCTAGCCGTGACGCTGGTGCCGGCGCTGATTCCGATCTTTCTCAAGGGCCGGATCAAATCCGAGGAGGAGAGCTGGCTGGTCCGGACGATGACCGAGATTTTCAAGCCGATGCTGTCGTGGCTCATGGACCGGCCGACGCTGGTCTGCTGGTTGTTTGCCTGCATTGTGGGGCTGGGCTACGTTGCCTCGACCAAGCTGGGGCGGGAATTCATGCCCGACCTGGACGAGGGCAGCCTGCTGGACATGCCGACGAGCGTGCCCCGGATGTCGATCACGCAGGTGGCCGACGATCTGAAGGCGCGGGATGCGATCCTGCGGCAGTTTCCGGAAGTATGGACGGTGGTCGGCAAAGCGGGGCGAGCCGAGACGGCGACCGATCCCTCGCCGCTGGAGATGATCGAGACGATCATCAACCTCCACGACCGGGATCTCTGGCCGCGGCGGGCGTTGCGCTACGAGGACGTGGAGCGGCTGGTCGGCGAGGCGCTGGCGCGCCTGGAGGGCCGGGGGCTGGTCGGTGACATCGGCGACCGCGCGGCCCTGATCAACGAGACGGCGATGGCCGTATCGGCACGGCTGGACGAGGCGCTGCGGCGGCTGGCCCACCTTCGCCTGGCGGAGTTCCGGACCGAGCTGGGCCAGGGACTGGTGGCCGACGCGCTCGACGCCTATCTGGCCCGCCTGGGTGGCGACCGGCTGGCCCGGCCGCTGGACGCGGCGACCCGGGAACGGGTGCTGGCGGCCGCCGCCTCGCCCCACGGGGCCCGGCTGGCGGCAGGCCCGTTGTACGACGACGTGGCAGCCTTGGTCCGCGAGCTGGTCGAACGGCTGACGGCCGAGGGGGTGCTCGGCGCGGGCGGGGATGCCCTGGCCGACCGGCCGACGCCCCTCGAGCGTGCCTGGGAGGCGGTCGGCGCGGCGTTGGGCCGTGAGCCGCCAACGCTTCTGAAGCGCATTTATGAGCATCTTAGCAAGCGATATCATGAGCGGTTTCGGGAGCGGGTGCGGCGGCTGGACTGGGAGCTCTTTGACCGGGCCACGGGCGATGCACCGTGGGCGGCGATCGAGGAGTTGCGTCGGTTGGCGGGATCGGGCCGTCTGGCGGATGCGGACACGCTCCGGGACGTGCGGGCCGACCTGCAGAAGTGGTTTGCCGACCGGGTGTTTCTCTGGCGCAAGACAAAGGCGGAGCTGGAGCGGGAGATGGATACAGTGCTTCAGGTTCCGGGCTGGGGGAACATTTGGACCCAGCCGATCATCAATCGGATCAACATGCTGGCGACAGGGATTCGGGCGCCGATCGGGATCAAGATTTTCGGCGATGATCTGGATCAGATTCAGCGGGTGGCGCAGGAAGTTGCCGAGGTGGTCCGGTCGATACCGGGGGCTGTCAATGTGGTGCCGGACCAGATTGTGGGCAAAGGGTATGTGGAGATCCGGATCGACCGCGATCGAGCGGCGCGGTATGGGGTGCAGGTCGGAGACATTCAGGACGTGGTGGAGGTTGCGCTGGGTGGCCGGCCGATCACGATGACCGTCGAGGGCCGCCGGCGGTTTCCGATCCGGATTCGCTATTCGCGGGACGAGCGCGACGACGTGGAAGCCCTCAAGCGGCTGTTGGTGGCGGCTGGTGCCGGCGCGAGCAGCGAGGAGCCAGAGCAGGGCATGGAGGGTGGGGCGGCGGCGATGGGAGGAACCGGGCTGCGTCAGATTCCGCTGGCCGAGGTGGCCGAGATCCGGGTCGTCGAAGGGCCGGCGATGATAAAGAGCGAGAACGGGTTGCTCCGGGCGTACGTCCAGTTGGGCGTTCGGGATCGTGACGTGGTCGGTTTCGTGGAGGAGGCCCGCCGGGTGGTGGCCGAGCGGGTGGAGCTGCCGACGGGGATGTACCTGGAGTGGGCGGGCGACTTCGAGCATGAACTGCGTGCCCGCAACACCCTGCGCATTGTCTTTCCGATGGTGGCGGCGATCATCGTCGTGATTCTGTATCTGACCTACCGGAGCTGGATCGATGCCTTGCTGATGATGACGGCGGTTCTGGGCGCTCTGGCCGGAGGCGCGATCTTTCAGTGGCTTTTCGGGTTCAATTTCAGCGTGGCCGTCTGGGTCGGCTATATCGCCTGCTTCGGGATGGCGACCGAGACGGGGATTGTGATGTTGGTCTATTTGCGGGAGGCGATCGCCGAACGGGGCGGGCTGGAGGGGATTGGCAGTGTCGGGGAACTCCGGGAGGCGATTCTCGAGGGTGCGATCCACCGGCTGCGTCCCAAACTGTTGACCGAGGGGACAACGATCATCGCGATTGCGCCGATGCTGTGGGCCGATGGCGTGGGCGCGGAGGTGATCCGCCCAATGGCAGCGCCGGTGTTGGGCGGGCTGCTGGTGGCCGACGAGGTGATCGACGTGTTTTTGCCGGTCCTCTATTTTGCCGTGCAGAAGGGGCGATGGCGGCGGCGGCATGGGTTGCGGTGGGATCAGGATGCGGTGGTGGCGGCGGCTCCAGCGGGGGTGTGATGGGGTGGCAGGGGTCGCGTCGGAGCCGGTCGCTCTGATAGAAGAGGATCGGAGGCAGGCCGATCGGAATGGGTCGATCGGGCCGATTCGGGGGTGGGTTGCAGGAGCGGTTGGGTCGTGACCGAGATTGAAGCCGGCGCGGGTGGCGAGGACCGAGGCGGCCGTTGGTTTGTGCTGGTGTTTGGGGGGGCGGTGGTGCTGGCGTTGATTGCGGCGGTGCTGCTGCGTCCCGGGCCGGGGCCGGCTCCGGCGGAGATTGCCGGTGATGGGCTGCTGGTGGAGGGCCATCGGCTGTACCAGCAGCGGTGCATCTCGTGTCACGGCCCGAGAGGGAAGGGCGATGGGCCGATCGCGGCCTCGCTCGAGGGCGTTTCGCCGGGCGATCTGAGCGACGACCAGTGGAAGCACGGCGACCGGCCCGAGCAGGTGATCGACGTCATTGCGCGGGGAGTTCCGGGGACGTCGATGAGTCCGTGGAAGGGCGAATTCAGCGACGACCAGATTCGCGCCGTCGCCGCGTATACGTACTATCTAGCGGGCCGTCCGGTGCCGGAGGCGCTACGCGGCCCCAACGACGACGCCCTCTTCCGCGTCGAGAACGAGGATGAGAGCCAGTGAGGCGGTGGTGTCGGCAATCGGCTGTTGGCGGACAACGGCCCGTTTCTCTGACCCGGAGCTTGCCATGTCCGGCTTCCAGACTCAGATCGAGGATGCCCAGGTCGGGACAGGCCCGGCCGCTCAGGTCGGCGACCGGGTTTCGGTGCACTATGTCGGGACGTTTGCCGACGGCCGTCGGTTCGACAGTTCCCGCGACCGGGGCCAGCCGTTTGCGTTTCAACTGGGCCGGGGCCAGGTGATCCGGGGTTGGGACGTCGGGCTGGTGGGGATGCGGGTGGGGGGAATCCGCAAGCTGATCATTCCGCCCGAGGAGGGCTACGGCGCTCGGGGCGCTGGCGGGGTGATTCCGCCCCATGCCACGCTTCATTTTGAGGTCGAGTTGCTCCAGATCGGCTAAGGAGGGAGCGGCGTGTTGGCGGCGGTTGTGGTGATGGCCGTGGCCGGTGCTGGTCAAGTGGCCGTCGATCCGCCGTTCGAGGTGGGCGGGCTGTTCCGGGTTGCGACTCCGCGGGTCTGTCGTTGGTTGGCGGCCCAGGAAGGCGAACTTCGGGGGGTTCGGTTTCGAGCGGACCTCTGCGCCTGGGAGGGCGGGCCGACGCGGGTGGTACGGACGGTCGAGGGCCAGGTTGTGACGACCGAGGCCGAGAAGGCGGCCGCCGTGGCGGGCTATAGGAACGGAATGCTGGAGGCGCTGGATCGGGCTCGGCTTGAGCGGCCCGAGACCGAACGGCCGAAGCTCGGTGGGCCGATAGGCGAGCGTGTTTCGTATCGTCTGGCGGCCGACGATCCGACCGGAGCGCGGCGTTTTATCCGGTGGGTGACGATCTTTGGCCGCAAGAATGTTTATCGGATCCAGGCGATCGGCGGCTCTGTCGAGGAGGCCGACCGCCTGGTGTCCGTGCTCGACTTGGTTCAGGAGTGACCGTGACGGAAGCGGACCGAGCAGCCGTTTGGCTCGAACGTCTGATTGCCGAGCTGGGTGGTCGGGCGGCCGGACTGTGGCGGATCGAGGGCGATGCGCTGCGGCTGGTGGCGTTTCTGGGTGCGGACGATTTGGCGAAGGAGGTGCGCGAGGGGTTTGAGGCGGCGACGGCTGTGGTGGGGCTGACGCGGGAGGAGCTTTCAATTGTTCGAGCGGTGCGGGAGGGGCGAGTGGTGGTGGCGCGGGCTGCTGAGTTGCCGCCGGAGGTTGGTTCGGGGTATTGGCTGCGGGCGTTTGGGGCGGAACGGTCGGTGGCGGTGCCGGTTGGGGATGGGGTTTTGTCGGTGGCGTTGCCGGCTGGGTCGAATCGTTACGGGGATGAGGTGGTGGCCGAGCGCATCCGCGCGGCTCGTGTTGGGATTGGACGGTGCCCGGATCGTCTCCCAGAATAGGATCGGGGGAACGGACCGGGATGATGGACGATTATTACGAGTTGCTGGGAATCGGACCGGACGCGGACCGTGCGCGGATCGAGGATGCGCTGGCGCGGCGTCAGGCGGAGTGGGCCGAGCGAGCGCGGGAGGCGGGACTGGGGGATCGGTATCGGGGATATTTGGCGCAGATTCCGGTGATCCGGCGATGGTTGTTGGGGAGCGAGGCGGACCGGGCGGCGTATGACGCGGAGCGCCGGCGGGCGGGGCGGGGTCGCCGGGAAGCGGAATGGGCGGCGATGGAGAGGCTGGTGGGGTTGCGGGCGGCCAAGGGCGGCCTGGGGGTGAGGGATCGTCAGATTCTGGCGGAGGAGGCGGAACGTCGGGGGATTGGCCGGGAGGAGCTGGACCGGCTGATGGAGCCGTATCCGCCGTGGCCGGAGCCGCCGCAAGACGTGGAGGAGGACGAGCCGGGGGGACTGGACAGAGGGGAGCGGGAGCGGATTGGCCGGGTGTTGGAGGTGTTGGGGCGGCGAGATTTGTACGATTTGCTGGATTTGAGTGAGGACGCGCCGGGCGAGGAAGTGGCGGCGCGGTTGGAGGCGGCGTTGCGGGAGGGGGTGGCGCTGGATGGGACGCACGCGGCGGCCTGGGCGGAGGCGTTGGCGCTTGCGCAGGTTCATTTGGGGACGCGGGAGGCGCGGGCCTGGTATGATCGGGGGCGTGAGGCGGAGCGGTTGGAGCGGTATGAGCAGACGCTGGGCTTTGTGCTGCGGGGCCTGACGCGGCTGGATCCGAACACGCGGGAGGCGTTGATTCAGGAGGCGGCTGGGTTGGGGATTCCGCCGGAGCGGGCGGAGCGTCGGCTGCGAGCGGCGTGCCGGCGTGAGGGGGGTGGCGATCGAGATACCGGCAGGAGGGTTGCCGCCGCATGATCCGCGGCGGCGTTGGCTGCGGTGTCGCGTGTGTGGGGGCTTGACCGAGTATTCGTGGGCCGAGATCCACGGTGGTGGGCAATGCCGGCACTGTCGGGGAGTGCTGCGGTGGGTGTGCCCGGTGTGTCAGCATCGGATGTGGGTGGATGAGCCGCGCTGCCGATGTGGGTTTCGGCAGTGCGACGCGGAGCCGATGCGGTTTCACTTTGAGGCGGCGCAGCATGCGTTTCGGCTGCGGCGTTATCGAGAGGCGCTGGGGCATTTGCGGCAGGTGCAGCGGTATGCGCCGCGGCATGTGGGCGCGCGGAAGGGGGTGGAGAAGCTGCAGCATCAGATCCGCGAGATTCGGCGGTTGCGGGCGGCGTATGCGGTGGAGCGAGCGGCGCGGCGGATGACGGCGGCGCGGGCGATAGTCGAGCAATGGTCGCGGCTGGCCTCGCCGCTCGATGGACGGCTGAAGGCGGCGCAAGACGAGGTTGGGGCGGCGCTGGCGCAGGCCCAGGCGCTGACGGTTCGAGCACGGCGGAAGCAGGAGAGCGATCCGGCGGCGGCGCGGGAGCTGTATCGGCAGGCGCTGGGGATTGCGAGCGATCTGGCTGAAGCGGTCGAAGGGTTGCGGCGGTGTCCGCCGGACGGGCCGACGGAGTTGGTGGGGGAGGTGCGGTCGGGTCGGGTGCGGTTGCGTTGGCAGCCGCCGCCGCCGGACGGGCTGGGGCCGGTTGGGTTTCGGGTTGTGCGGAAGGAGGGGGCGGCGCCACGGCATGCGGAGGATGGGACGCCTGTGGCGGACGTGGTCTTGCCAGAATTCGAGGATGGTCCGTTGCCGGCAGGCCGGTCGTTTGGGTATGCGGTGTTTACGATCCGCGAGGGGGTGCGGTCGCAGTTGGGGGTGGCGACGGGGCCGATCGTGGTGACCGATGAGGTCCGGCAGGCGCAGGCGGTTCCAGGCCGAGGGATGGTGGAGCTGACGTGGCGGCTGCCGACAGAGGCGGTCGGGGCGCGGGTGGTGCGGCGCGTGGGGGCACCGGTGCGGGATGTGAAGGACGGGGAGGTGGTTGAGGCCCGGCGGGACGGGGCGGTGGATCGGGGTCTGGAGAATGGTCGGGTTTATCACTATGCGATCTATGCGTTGTTTCGGGGACCGGCGGGGCGGTTGGTGCCGTCGCGGGGAGTGGGGCTGACGGCGGTGCCGGGCGATGTGGTGGAACCGGTGATGGATTTGCGAGCGGTCTCGCGGGCGGATGGGGTGGTGGAGTTGACCTGGAAGGAGGCGGCGGCGGGGCGGGTGCGGATTGCGTGCGGGGAGTTGCCGATGGTGTGGGTGGCGGGAGAGCGGCGGACAGTGTCGGAGCTGGAGGCGGTGGAGGGGCGTTGGATTGATCCGGTGGAGCCGGGCCGGGCCTACGACACGGCGCGGAATGGGGAATCGGGGGTTCGGTATTACACGCCGGTGAGCTTTGGTGAGGGCCTGGCGGTGGTGGGCGCGGTGGTCGAGCACGCCCATTTGATGGATCCGGCGGGCTTGCGGGTGATGCGGGACTGGCGCAATCCGGGCCGGCTGGTGGTGGGGCTGGGGTTGGGGGCGGATGGGGCGTCGGGATATCGGATTGCGGCGTGTGCGGACCGCTGGCCGGAAGGTCCGGATGACCCGAAGGCGGTGTGTGTGTCGGTGGAGCGACGGGAGCTGGAGGAGCGGGGGGTGGTGACGATCGACCTGCCGGCGGAACAAGCGGGCCGGGCCTGGCATGTGGTGGCGTATGCGGCGATCTGGCGGGGGGGGAGTTTGTGGACCTCGGACGGTCAGACGGCGCGGGTTCGGGTGGAGCCGCTCAGGTCGGGGCGGGTGGTCGTCTGGTATCGGCTGGTGGGGTCGGTGGGGGGAAAGCGATGGTCGATCCGGCTGCGGACGGAGCCTCCGGGGTCGGCGATTGGTCCGACGGTGTTGGTGGCGGCGCCTCGGCTGTTGCCGTTGAGGCCGACGGAGGGCCAGACCGTCGCGCGGTTTCCGGCGGGGCGCGACGGCGCGCGGTATGAGTTTGAGGCGGCGGGCCTGGCCAGCCGCAAGATTCGCCTGTTTGCCGAGGGCGGGGCGGAGTCCGTGCTGCTGTTGCCGGAGGAGTCGGGCGGTTGATCGGCCGGGACCCGAGAGGCGGCGAGGCCAAGGGCGGGTCAGGGGGTGTCGTGATGGTGGATGTCGGGCCGGCCGTTTTCCTGGGCGAGGTTGTGGCGGCCGAGGGTCGGGCCGCCAGGCTTGGGATCGAGGGTGGCGCCGTCGCTCGGGGCGGGCGGGGACCAGGAGGCTGCGGAGGGGAAGCTGAGGAACGATTCGAGGTCGGTTGGGGTGGAAGGGTCCGGTGCGAGGGGATTGAGGCGGGCGTGGTCAGGGTGGGGGAACCCGGGAAGGGGGTTGGGAGAATCGTGGAGCGTGGGCTCGGGAGCGTCAGGGAGATCGGCGGGGTGGTGCGGAGGGGATGCGGGCTGGGGGGTTGACTCGGTGGCGTCTTGGGGTTCGACGGGGTGTTCCTTGCGGTATTTATGCAGGGCGGAGAGGGATTGGCGATAGAGGCGATCGGCGGCGGCCTCGTAGCGGAGCCAGAGGTTGTTGGGCGGTCCGGGCGGTTCGTTGAGGGCGGAGCGGTGGAGGCGGGCGAGAGCCTGGGCGATGCGGCCGACGAGGAGGATCTCGTAGGAGTCGCGGGGAGCGAGGGCGGCGACGTGGGTTTCGAGCCAGGCGAGGAAGACCGGGTCAAGGTCGGGGGGGAGAGGGAAGAGGTCGAAGAGGGACATGGGGGGAGGCTCCGGGGTAAGTCCAGGGGGAGAGGACGTTTCACCCGGAATGATCGCCGGGGCTGGGGCGGCGATCGGTCGATTTTGGGAAATCAGGATGGCGAGATTGGTCCCGACGAGGCGGAGGCGGTGGGAGGGTGGCGGGGGCGAGAGCAGGTGAGTGCGTTGGCCGCTGGCTGGGAGCGGGATGATGGCGGAGCGTGAGGCGAGGTGGGGCGCTGGGAGCGGCGCTGCGGCGAGGGGCCGGAGCGGGGCTGTTGGGGCCGGCGGTTTAGGGGTGGGAGGTTGGGAGGGTGAGGTGGGGGTGAAGGGCTTTGAAGCGTTGGACGCGGTCGGTGCGGCTGAGGGCGACGGGGAGGAAGGCGAGGGCCTGGTCGATGCGTTCGTCGGACTCGGCGCAGCTGAAGCGGAGGAAGCCGGAGCCGGCTGGTCCGAAGCATTCGCCGCCGAGGCAGGCGATGCCGAAATGGTCGTCGGCGGCTTCGAGGAGGTAGAGGGCGAGGCCGTGGGAGGTGAGGCCGAGGCGTTGGCAGATGGGGCGCACGTCGGGGAAGACGTAGAAGGTGCCGGCGGGCCGGGTGACGGTGATTCCGTCGATTTTTGAGAGGCCGTCGGCGAGGCGCTGGACTTTGCGGCGGAACTGATTCATGTAGTCGTCGCGGGTGGTGTGGTCGTGTTCGAGGGCGGCGAGGGCAGCGAGTTGGACGAACGGGGGAGAGCAGGAGGCGGTGGTATTGATGAGGGTGCCGATGGCTTGGACGACCTGGGGGTGGGCAACGGCGAAGCCGATGCGCCAGCCGCTCATGCTGTAGGACTTGCTGAAGGTGTAGGCGGCGAGGGCGTGGTCGAGCATGTCGGGTTCGGCGAGGATGGACTGGTGGCCGGAGTTGGTCCAGACCATGTGGCAGTAAGGTTCGTCGCTGAAGATGACGACGTCGGTGCCGCGGACGAGGTTGGCGATGGCGTGGAGGTCGTCGCGGGAGGCGACGCCGCCGGTGGGGTTGTGGGGGGAGTTGAGCCAGATGGAGCGGGGCTTGGGGTCGGTTTTGAGGAAGCGTTCGACGGCTTCGGGGGATGGTCGGAATTGGTTATCGGGCCGGAGTGGTTCGAGGACGGCGCGGGCGCCACGGCGGGCGAGGTTGGGTTCGTAGGTGGGGAAGTGGGGTGAGAAGATGAGGACGCCGTCGCCGGGTTCGAGGAAGGCTTCGGCGAAAAACTGTTCGAAGGGTTTGGCGCCGGAGGCGACAACGATGTGATCGGGGGTGGCGGGGATGCCGAACTCTCGGGAGACGAAGCGGGCGGCAGCGGCGCGGAATTCGGGGAGGCCGAGGCTGGGACCGTAGCCGGTGTGGTTGGCCTCGATGGCGGCGATGCCGGCGGCCTTGGCGGCGGGGGTGCTCGGGAAGGGGCTGTCGCCGATTTCGAGTTCGACGATGTCCTTGCCGCGGGCCTTGAGGGCGCGGGCGGCGGCCAAGACGGTGAAGGCGGTTTCGGCGTGGAGCGAGGCGACGAGGCGGCTGAGGCGGGGCATGGGCGGAGATGGGGGTCGGTGGAGGGTGGTCCGTGGTTGGGGAGGTGGGCGTGGGGTTCAACGGACCGGGGGGTGGTTTTAGCGGGAGGCGATGGCGCGCGCCAGTGGCTTGATGACGCGGGGGACGACGCGGGAGACGAGCAGTTGTTCGCCGATCTGGCGTTGGTTGCGGAACGAGTCGAGGAAGGAGATTCCGGGGCCGTTGCCCCAATACTGGCGGACGGCGAAATGGACGGAGATGGGCTCGTCGGGGAAGTCGCCGGTGCGGATGTGGTAGGCGGAGGTGCGGGTTTCGAGCGAGAGTCGGCACTGGAGTCGGCAGGAGTCTTCGAGGGCGAGGGTGATCGAGGGTTCGAAGTTGAGGATGCGGTAGGAAGGGGGGTCGATGAGGGATTCGAGGGCGTGGCCGACGCCGAGGGCCTCGGCGACGATTTCGTCGTGGTTGCCGGCGTAGTTGAGGTCGAAGCCGTAGGTGACGTCGAGGGCTTCGCAGTCGAGGGGGCTGATGGTGAGGAGGTGGGGGGCCAGTTCGAGGAGGGTTTCGTGGAGGTGGTAGGCGTCGTCGAGGGAGGGGGGGTTGACGTGTCCGGCGGCGAGGCGGCGGGGTTCGATGGTGATCCAGCGGTAGGAGGGTTTGTCTTTGTCGCCTTCGAGGACGAGGTCGCCGCCTTCGCGGATGAAGAAGTGGGCGAGATCGGGGAAGGCTTTTTTCATTTGTTCGAAGAAGTGGAGCACGGTATCGCGGGCGGTGGGGAGTTCCATCTCGGTGTTGAGGCTGAGGTTGACGAAGAATTCGTCGGCCTCGTGGAAGTCACGGCTCATGCCGGTCCTCCTGAATGGGGGCGCCTGAGAGGGGTCGGGGGCCTGGGCGAGCGTGGGCCAGTCGGGGTCCGACCTGATCGTGTTACGATACCATAAATGGGGTCGTGGGGCGGCGGAGGGGAGCCGAGGGGATGGGAGTCGGGCCGTGGAGGTGTATTTGCTGCGGTTGACTCGGCGGCGGCTGATGATTTATGGGGAGCCGGTTGCGGGAGGAGGGGAAGCGAATGGCCGCAACGGATGGCGGGGTTGGGTGGAGCGGCAGTGGTCGCGCTGGCAGGAACGGTTGCGGGCGGCCGAGGGAGGGGCGGGGGCGGTGGTACGGCGGATCGAGGCGTTTCTGAGGCGGTTCGAGGCGCCCGAGGAAGCGATGCTGCGGGCGCTTCGGCATGTGGCCGAGGTGGTGCTGGTGCATCCCAGTGCGTTGGATGGAGAGCAAGCCCGGCAGGTTTGGCGGGCGGAACTGAGGCGGCAGGCCGGGAACCAGTTGTTCTGGCTGGTGGTTCATTCGGTGATTGGGCCGGTGACGGCGGTTGGGCTGGCGATTTTGCCGGGTCCGAACCTGATCGGCTACTGGTTTTTGTATCGGGCGGCCGCGCACGGGGTGGCGTGGTCGGGGGTTCGGCGTGCCTTGAATGGTCAGATCCGGCTGGAGACGCGGGCCGAGCCGTTGCTCGACGAACCGTTGCGGAAGCGGCGGCGGCTCGATTGGGAGGTTGTGGAGCGGCTGGAGCGGGGCTGTGGTTTGACCAGGCTGCGGGCGGCGCTGGAGCGTAGCGGGTGGGTGGGAGATCAGGCGGATCGGACCGAGACCAGTCAGGAGGCTCCGGAGCCGCCGTCGCCGGGCCGAGTGTGACGAAGAGCCATGCGTCTGCTGAGCTACAACATTCACAAGGGGATTGGGGGGCGGGATCGGCGCTATCGGCTGGAGCGGATTGTCGAAGTGATTGAGGGAGAGAATCCGGATCTGATCTGCTTGCAGGAGGTGGATCGGCATGTGGCGCGGTCGCGTCACGACGACCAGCCGCGGGAATTGTGTCGGGCGTTTCGGTTCGAGGAACACTGCTATCAGCTCAACGTCAAGCTGAAGCAGGGGGGATACGGGAATCTGCTGGTTTCGCGGTGGCCGATTCGGGAGCGGCACCAGCTTTCGCTCCGGATGAAGTGGCGGAAGCAACGGGGCGCGCAGGTGGCGGTGATCGAGACGCCGGAGGGGTTGCTGCGGCTGGTGAACTGGCACCTGGGGCTGGCCGAGCGGGAGCGGCACTGGCAGGTCGAGCATCTGCTCCGGCATGAGTTGTTCCGGCGTGGGGATGGGCTTCCGACGGTGATCGCGGGGGATTTCAATGACTGGAGGAATACGCTGGCGCGTGCGGCGTTTCGGGCGTATGGGTTCCGGCAGGTGACGGCGCCGCCGTCGCGGTTTCGCTCGTTTCCGGCGTATCTACCGGTGGCGGCGTTGGACAAGGCGTTTGCCTGCACGGCCATCGACGTCCGCCATGTGCGGCTGGTGCACACCAAGCTAGCGCGGGAGGCGAGCGACCATCTGCCGCTCGTGCTGGATTTTCATCTCAACGGTGCGGGCTGAGGGGGAAGGCGAAGGCCCGGCGTTGCGGGGCGGGGCGGCGGGGTGTTCGGGGGAGTCGGGCGGGCGGAGTCGGGGCCGTTTTGGGGCTGAGGCCTGGGCGTGGGTCTCAACCGAGAGGCTGACGAGGCGGCAGATTGCCGAAGCTGTGGCGGTTGGGCTAACGTCGTCGGTTGTCGTGAAGGTCGGCCCATGCAGGCACGGAGGGGCGGCGTGGCGCGGTGTGGCTGGATCGTGGTCTGGGGGGTGGTGTTGAGCCAGGGAGCCCGGGCGGCGCTGGCCCAGGGAGCGGAGGCGGTGGCCAGCCGGGGTGAGCCGGTGCAGATCTGGCTGGTGCGTCAGGTGATTGGGCTGGTGATTTTGGGGTTGTCGGTCTATTTGGTGGCGCTGGTGGTCTGGATGTTTCGGCGGTATCGGCGGTCGGAGGCGGTCCCGGACGCGTTGGTTCGGCGGTTGGAGGACTGGCTGGAGCGGCGGCGGTATGCGCAGGCGTATGAACTTGTGATCGCGGACCGGTCGCATCTGGGCCGGGTTTTGGGGGCGGGAGTGCGTCAGCTTGGGGGCGGGCGGGCGGCCGTGCAGCGCGCGATGGAACTGGCCAACGAGCAGGTGACGCTGGAGATGGAGCATCGGGCGAGCTATCTGGCAACGGTGGCGACGCTCGGGCCGATGTTGGGTTTGTTGGGGACGGTCTATGGGATGATTATGAGTTTTGGCGTGATCGCCCGATCGGCGGCGACGCCGCAGACCGGGGAGCTCGCCGGTGGGATCGCGACGGCGTTGATTGCGACGTTGGAGGGAATCGCGGTGGCGGTGCCGGCGATTGCGTTTCATGCGGTGTTTCGGAATCGGATCAGCAAGCTGGCTCTCGAGGTACAGGTGGTGGCGGAGGGGTTGGTGGAGCGGTTTGGGCCGGGGGCTCGGTCGCTGCACCCGCTGGCGGTTTCGGCGTTGAGTGCAGCCGGCCAGAGTTGGGCGGCGTTGCCGGATCGGGAGCGGCCGGAGGAGTAAACGAGGACGGGGGGATGGGGCGAGGGGTATCGGGGCGGGAGTCGGGCGGGCTTGATCTGGGAGGGTCAGGGATGTGGGGGGGGTGGAGGGAACGGGCGATGCGGCCGTGGCGGCGAGGTAGGGAGTCGATCGAGCCGAACTTGATGCCGTTGTTGGATGTGGTGCTGCAGTTGATTGTTTTTTTCCTGATGCTGGTCCATTTCGGGACGCAGTTGGAGGGGGCGGGGTTGGTGAGCCGGCTGCCGGTGGTGTCGGCGGCGCGGTCGGAGTCGATGGAGGGAGCGAGGCCGGTCGTCGTTGGCATCGACGCGGAGGGGCGGCTGGTGGCGGGGGAGCCGGCAGTGGCGATGGAGCCGGCGGAGGCGGAGCGGTGGTGGGCCGAGGAAGCGAATCGGCGGGGCGCGGGGGTGGAGGCTAGTTTGGTTCTGGTCCGGGGCGATCGGGGCACGACCTACGGCGCTCTGCGGCGGGTGTTGGCCGTAGCCCAGAGGCAGGGTTTTGTGCGATTCAGTCTGGTCGTCGAGCGGGAGCGGCCATGAACCGGTCGGCTCGCGAGCGGCCGTGGCGGCGTGGGGGAACCGGCGAGGCGTCGTTTCCGGTGACGCCGATGCTCGACGTTGCGTTTCAGTTGCTCATTTTTTTTCTGATCACGTATGAGATGCCCTCAAACGAAGCGAGGCTGGATCTGTTGCTGCTGGGTGGCGGGGCAGCGGAGCGGCAAGGGGAGGCGGCGGGGTCGGGGCGGCGGCGGGTTGGGGAGTTGGAAATACGGGTCGAGGCCGATTCATCGGGGGGTGTGGCGGGGGTGTCGTTGGCGGGGGCGGAGCTGGCCGATCTGGAAACGCTGGAGCGACGGCTGGCGCGGCATGTCGGATGGATGGATGGCCGGCCGGTGCGGGTGCGGCTGGTGGCGGCCGATCGGTTGCGGTATGGCGAGGCGGCGCGGGTGATTGGGGCGATCCGACGTGCGGGTGTGGTGACGGTCCGGCTGGCGGGACTGGAGCGGAGTCGTGGGGATTGAGGGAGCTGGGGACGTGAGGCGGCGGGAGCCGGAGTCGGTGGCGGGGTGGGAGCGCGACGGAGTGCTGGCGCCGCTGGGCGATCCGCGGGCGGTGGCAGGGTCGGTCTTGATCCATCTGGTGGTGTTGGGGGCGTGTTGGTTAGTGGGTCGTCCGGCGGAGCCGGAGGGCGGGGGCGGGGGTTGGGGCCTGAGTCCGGTGGTGGCGGAGCTGGAGTCGGAGACCGAGCCGCGGATCATCGAGCTGGAGGAGGACGCGGACGAGCCGCAGGAGCCAGGGGAACGGGGATCGGGGCAGGCGGGTTCGGGCGCGTCTGGAACTGAGACTGAAGACGTTGAACCGAACGGAATGGCGGCGGAGGAGGAATTGGCGGATGGGCAGGGCGTAGGAGGAGGCGGTGGCAGAGCCGGCGGCGGGGTCGGCGGCGGCATGTTTTTCGAGTCGGGCGAGGTGGCAAAGACTATTGTTTATGTGATTGATCGTTCAGGAAGTATGGGGGAGCGGGGGCGGCTGGAGCGTGCCAAGGCGGAGTTGCTGGCGAGTGTGGGGCGGCTTCGGGAGGGGACGCGGTTCGCGGTGATTTTTTTCAATCATGAGCTGATGTGGTTTGAGGGGTCGAAGGAGCGGGAGTGGCTGGAGCCGACGGCGGTGAATCGCGCGCGGTTGGCGGAGTGGCTTGAGAAGGTCGACGCGCGGGGAGGGACGATTCCGCGGCCGGTGTTGGAGGCGGCGTTGGAGTTGGGGCCGGAGGCGATCTACTTTGTGACCGATGGGCATGAGCTGGCGGTGGGGGATGCGGATCGGCTGGCGGAGCGGGCGCGTTCGACGGCGACGCGGTTTTATACGATCGACCTGGGGGCGACGGGACGGCAGGGGGCGGGGGCGCCGTTGCGTCGGCTGGCGGAAGCGACGGGCGGGAGTTATCGGGCCGTGGGGATGTGAACCCGAAGGGTGGGTCGAGCCGGTGGGGGGTGGCGGCTGGGCGCTTGTAAGGCAAGGGAGGTGGGGGAACGGGACTTGGGTGTGGCGAGCGGGGGGGCAGTGCTGATGGTGGCGGGGATCGGGGAGAGGGCGGCTTTGGTAGTCCCTTTCGCGGGTTGGGGGGGATGGTGTCTAATGGGCCAATGAACGCGTGGCGGGCCGAGCCGCGATAGGTCGGCTGGTCTACGCGACCCATGAGCCTGAGACAGCGCTTGGTGGACGAGCCTGGCGTGAGGAGCCGCGGCGGCGCGGAGACTCCGAATCCGCGGAATTGCGAGGCGGCCGCGCTGGAGCAAGGGGAGGATTGACGACCATGGGACGCTGGCGAAGTGGGGCCGTGCTGGGAGCCGCTCTCTGGGTGGTGATGAGTCTGCCCGGGATGGCGTGGTCGCAAGAAGGGGGTGGTCAGGAGGGAGCGGAGCTGGGGGTCGCCGCGGTCGCCGAGGGGACAAGCAGCGAGGGCCATGGGGGATCGTTCCAGTATTTCGAGTTTTTGAATGATCCGGGTTATGGCATTTGGGAGCGGGTGGGGCTGTTTGCGACGCTGGGCGTGGCGATTTTGGGTCTGTTGTACGCCGGATTTTTGGTGGCGCAGATTTCTGGGGCGGATCAGGGCACGCCGCGGATGCAGGAGGTGGCGTCGGCGATCCGGCAGGGGGCGAACGCGTATCTGGGTCAGCAGTTTCGGGCGATCATTCTGCTGGTGTTTTTGATTACGGCGATTTTGTATTTCACGGCGCAGTCGATTCAGCAGGTGGCGTTGGGTCGGGCGGCGGCGTTTTTCATGGGGGCGACGTTTTCGTGGCTCGTGGGCTTTGTGGGGATGCGGCTGGCGGTGCGGGGGAACCTGCGGGTCGCGGCGGCCGCACGGACCAGCTACGGCACGGCCTTGCAGCTTGGCTATCGGACGGGAACGATCACCGGGATGCTGACCGACGGCCTGGGGCTGCTGGGCGGCACGCTGATCTTCATGGTCTACGGCGAGCGGGCGTACGAGGTCTTGCTGGGGTTTGGGTTTGGCGGGACGCTGCTGGCGTTGTTCATGCGGGTTGGCGGCGGGATCTACACCAAGGCGGCGGACGTGGGCGCCGACCTGGTGGGCAAGGTGGAGGCGAACGTTCCGGAGGACGACCCCCGGAATGCGGCGACGATTGCCGACAATGTGGGCGACAACGTGGGCGACTGTGCGGGGATGGCGGCCGATATCTTCGAGAGTTACGAGGTGACGATCGTTGCGGCGATGATTTTGGGTTACGCGAGCTTTGGCCACAAGGGCGTCATCTTCCCGCTGCTGGTGCGGGCGATTGGGGTGTTGGGGTCGATCATCAGCACGTATAGCGTGAAGGCGGGTCCGAACGCGACGAGTGATGAGGCGCTGCATTCGGTGCACCGGGGGTTTGTGTTGGGGTCGATCATTTCGACGGTTGGATTCATGTTGTTGGGGCTGATTTACCTGCACTTCAATGATGACTATGTGCGGCAGTATCCGCAGGCGCTGGGCGGGTATGCGACGACGCCGGAGTTTCAGGCGGCGTATGCGGCGTTTGAGCGAGGTCGGGACGAGTTGACCGAGGTTCGGACCGCGGCGCGGGAGCGGAACCAGACCGAGCCGGGCGCGTTGAGCGAGGAGCAGATTCGGCTGGGATTGAGCGATTTTGAGGCGACCTACCGGGTGGAGCATCCGGAGGCGAATGCGGAATCGGCGTTGTTGGCGGAGGCGTTTCGGGCGGGCGCGACGGGTCAAAGCCCGCGGGAATGGGTCTCGACGTGGCCCAAGGACCGGCCGATTTTGGGGAGTCAGCCGGCGTGGGCGACGTTGATTGTGGGGTCGGGATTTGGGCTGGACATGCGGCCGGCGTGGACCTGCCTGATCGGGATCTTGCTGGCCATTGCGCTCAACAAGGTGACGAGCTACTACACGCACACCCAGTATCCGCCGGTCAAGAGCCTGGCCAAGGCGTGCCAGACGGGGCATGCGACGAATATCATTCAGGGCTTTGCGGTCGGGTATGAGAGCGCGGTGGTGGCGACGCTGGTGATCGCCGGCGCGATTTTGCTATCGGTGTTGATTTACTGGGGCACCAGTCCGATTTTCATCGCCTATGGGGTGGCGATGTGCGGGATTGGGATGCTGACGCTGACGGGCAACACGATCAGCATGGACGTGTTTGGGCCGGTGGCCGACAACGCCAATGGGATTGGCGAGATGGGTTATGATCCGGCCGAGATGGGCGAGGAGAACCACCGGCGGGCGCGGCAGATTCTGGCCGATTTGGACGCGGTGGGCAACACGACTAAGGCCGAGACCAAGGGGATTGCGATTGGCTCGGCGGTGATTGCGGCGGTGAGTCTGTTCGCGAGCTTCATCGCGGTGATCGCGGTGGGGAGCGAGGACAAGATCGATCAGATGACGATCACGCAGTATTTGACGGAGGCGGGCCGGTTGTCGGTGGCGCAGCCGATGGTGTTTATCGGGGCGCTGATTGGTGGTGTGGTGCCGTTTTTGTTCAGCTCGATGCTGATTCGGGCGGTGGGCCGGGCGGCGTTTCTGATTGTCAAGGAGTGCCGGGTCCAGTTCCGGGACAAGGAGATCTGGGCGGGGACGAAGAAGCCCGACTATGGGCGGGTGGTGAATATCTGCACGGCGGCCGCTCAGCGGGAGTTGATCGGCCCGGCGCTGTTGGCGATCTTGATGCCGATTCTGGTGGGGAGCTGGTTCGGCGCGCAGGCGCTGGGCGGCTATCTGGCGGGGATGATCATTGTCGGGCAGTTGCTGGCGGTGTTCATGGCCAACGCCGGCGGCGCGTGGGATAACGCCAAGAAGGCGATCGAGGACGAGCCGCGGACGGCGACGACCGGCAAAGGATCGGAGAAGCACAAGGCGGCGGTGACGGGTGATACGGTCGGTGATCCGCTCAAGGACACGGCTGGCCCGGCGCTCAATCCGCTGATCAAGGTGATGAATATGGTCGCGCTGCTGGCCATTGGCGCGATCCTGGCTGTCGAGCGGTCGGGCAACTCCTGGATTCTGTGGGTGCTCGGGTTGGCCTGCGTGGGCGGGATTGCCTGGGCAGTCTACCGGAGCAAGACCGAGTCCAAGGAGATGCGCGAGATGGAGGCCGAGCTGGCAGGCGTGGCCGATCAGGCGCTCGAGGAGGTCGGCGCGTCCTGATCGGGGCGGGGCTGGACCGATCGTTCCCGGATGGCTTGGCAGGCGGGGTCTGCGCGGGGTAAGCACTCGGCGCGTAGGCCCCGCCGGTGCTTGCCGGCGGCGTGAGTCGGTCTAGGGGTCTCCAAAGAGGGGGAGCCGGTGGTTGCGGGGGTGCGGCGCGGGGTCGTGGTGGCCCGGCGTGACCGCCGGTCGCGGGCCGTCCGAGCGGGGAAAACCGGGTGTGTGGGGCAGGTGGGGGACGCGTGGCCGAGGGGGGGATGGGTTTTCCGGAGCGTGGGGGGGGAGGGCGGCTCAGCCGAAGAGGTGGGTCAGGGGCTGGCCTGCGGCGATGGGGAGAGGTCGATTGAGGGTGTCGTGGACTTCGGTGGCCGGGTCGATGCCGAGGGCCCAGAACAGGGTGGCGGCGAGGTCGTCGGGGCGGGTGGGGTCGGTGGCCGGATAGGCGCCGATTTTGTCGCTGGAGCCGTGGATGGCGCCGCCGCGGATGCCGCCGCCGGCGAGTAGGGCGGTGTAGCATTGGGGCCAGTGGTCGCGGCCGTCGGGGCCGAACTGCTGGGTGTTGGTGATCCGGGGGCTGCGGCCGAATTCGCCCATCCAGAGGACGAGGGTTTCGTCAAGCAGGCCGCGGGCGGCGAGGTCCTCAATCAGGGTGGGGACGGTCTGATCGGTGATGGGCAGGAGGCGGTTTTTGAGGTCGTTGAAGTTGTTGCCGTGGGTGTCCCAGCCGCCGGACATTTGCTGGCCGTTGCCGATGGTGTCGGAGAAGTAGACGGTGACGAAGCGGACGCCGGCCTCGATCAAGCGGCGGGCCAGGAGGCAGCTTTGGCCGTAGGTGGTGCGGCCGTAGTCGTCGCGGAGTTTGGGGTCTTCGCGGGAGAGGTCGAAGGCGGTTTTGACCTGGGGCGAGGCGAGCATCGAGACAGCGCGGTGGTAGAAGGCGTCGAGGCCCTGGGCGGTGGGGTCGGGTTCGAGGCGGGCGGCTTGGGTATCGATCAGCCGGAGCAGCGAGCGGCGGTCGTCGAGGCGTTCGAGGGGCAGCGAGGCGGGCAAGCTCAGCTCGGGAAGGCGGAAGGCGGGGTCGTTCGGGTCGGCGCCGACGAAGAACGGGTCGAAGGGTTTGCCGAGGAAGCTGGCGTGCTGACCGGGGGTGATGCTGCCGTCGCGGATGACGTGGGGGAAGCTGACGAAGGAGGGGATGGCCGGGTCGTCGACGGGCCGGAGCCGGGCGACGACGGAGCCGTAGGCGGGGTGGAGTTCGAGGCTATCGCGGAGCCGCTGGTCGTCGAGCGGCGGGGCATGGCCGGTGAGGCTGTAGTATCCGGCCGAGTTGTGATTTTTCATCGTGTGGTGAAGCGAGCGGATCTGGGCGAAGCGATGCATCAGGCCGGACCAGCGGGGCAGATGTTCGGTGACGATGATGCCGGGGGTGCTGGTGGCGATGGGGGAAAATGAGCCGCGGATTCCGTCGGGGGCGTGGGGCTTGAGGTCGAAGGTGTCGAGATGGCTGGGCCCGCCCCACTGGTGGAGGAAGATGACGTGGCGGGCGCGGGGGGTTGAGGTGGGGGCCGCGCGGAGCAGGTCCGTCAGGTTCAGTCCGGCAAAGCCGGCGGCACCGACCCGCAGCAGGGAGCGGCGCGACCAGGTGCGACGAAGCTCAGGGCAGGCGGAGAACATGGCGGCACCCCGGGAGAGAGAGGAGACTCGAAGCGTGGCGGCCCGCGGTTCGAGGCGCGGGGCGGCCGACGGGGCTTGGGTTTATTTTCGAGCTAGGCATGGGCCTGTCAAAAGGAAAAGCCGGCGTGGACACGAAGGGCGCAAGACCGGGGGTTTGGGAGGAAGGGGCGGGTTGGCTGGGTCGGCGGGGGTCTGGTTGATGGGCGGCTGTGGAGTGCGGCGGTGAGGGAGGGCGGGCTAGTGGCGGAGGAGGAACTCCTTGCTGTTGATCAAGGCCCAGGTGATGTCTTCCCAGGCCTGGCGGCGGTGGGGGCTGGTGCGGAGGTGTTCGAGCAAGCCGGCGCGTTCGGCGTCGGTGGGGAAGCGGGTCAGGGCGGCGAGATAAAGTTCGTCGAGGATGGCCTGGTCGGACAGGTCGGAGGCGAGCAGGCGGCTGATGCGGTTGTTGTCGGCCTCGAGTTTGGAGCGGATGGCCGAGCCATTGATGAGCTGGAAGGCCTGGGCGAGGGTGACGGACTCAGCGCGTTCGCATTCGCAGGTGAGCAGGCGGTCGGGCTTGCCGAAGGCTTTGAGGAAGTCGTCGCGGTGGCGGACGCCGGGCAATTGGGTGGCGCGGGTGGGTCGGGGGGCGTCGCGGAAGGAGTCGGGGACGTCGAGGACCTGGCTGATCGCGTCGCGGAGGACCTCGGCGGGGAGGAGTTTGACGCGGGCCTGGGCGAAGGATGGGTCGTCGGCGGGGGCGGTGGGGTCGGTGTCGCGGCGGTAGGTTTCGGAGGTGAGGATCAGGCGGACGAGAGGTCGGAGCTGGAAGCGGTGGGCGATGAGCTGGTCGGTGAGGGCTTCGAGGAGTTCGGGGTGGGAGGGGGGGTTGGAGTCGCGGAAGTCGTCGACAGGCTCGACGAGGCCACGGCCCATGAGGTGGAACCAGATGCGGTTGGCCAGGGAGCGTGCGAACTGGCGATTGTGGGTGAGCCAGTCGGCGAGGTTGTCGAGGGCGTTGGTGTCGGCGGGATCGAGGGTGAGGGGGGGACCGCCGAGGCCGCGGGGTGTCAGGGGTGCGCCGGTGCGGGGGTGGCGGAGGGTCGGTTGAGTGGGGGAGAGGAAGATGATTTCGTCGCCGTTGATTTCGTGGGTGTCGAAGGAGTCGCGGCGGCGGTTGTCGATTTGCTTACGGGAGAGGTTGGCGAAGGCGGCGGCGAGGCTGTAGTAATCGTCCTGGGTCCAGGAGTCGAAGGGGTGGTTGTGGCAGCGGGCGCACTGGAGGCGGATGCCGAGGAAGACTTGGGCGAAGGTTTCGGCGGCGGCGGGGGGGTTGCGGTTGGTGCGATGGAAGCTGGCGGGCGGGTTGCGCCAGGTGGAGCCGGTGGAGGCGATGAGGCGGAAGGCGAACTGGTCGAGGGGGAGCTTGGCGGCGATCTGGTCGCGGAGCCAGCGTTGGAAGATCCAGGCGCCCTTGGCGCCCATGGTTTTTTCCTCGTTGCGGAGCAGATCGGCCCATTTGAGGGCCCAGAAGTCGGCGAATTCGGGGCGTTCGAGGAGGGCATCGACCCAGCGGGCGCGACGGTCGGGTGAGGAGTCGGCCAGGAAGGAGCGGATTTCGTTGGGGGTAGGGAGGCGGCCGATGGCGTCGAGGGTGGCGCGGCGGAGCCAGGTCAGGTCGTCGCAGGCGGGGGCGGGGTGGATGCGAAGCGTCTGCCAGCGGCGGAAGACGATTTCGTCGATGAGGTTGGCGGGGGGTGGGGGGGTCCAGGGGGAGTCGGGAGGGGGAGGGAGGAAGGCGAGGCGGGCGGTGGCGCGGCCGTTCATGTAGCGGGCGGCGATGGCAACTTCGCCCGGGCGGGAGGCGGTGACGCGTCCGGAGGGGTCGACCGAGGCGAGGGTCGGGTCGTTGAGGTCGAAGGCGGTTAGGTGGGTGACGTCGCGCGAGGAGCCGTCGGCGAATTGGGCGGTGACGGTCAGGGGGGTGTTGTAGCGTCCGTTGGGGTCCGGCTCGACGAGGAGTTCGGAGGGGTTGATGAGCAGGCGAGCCAGGGGTGGGAGGGAGGGGCCGTCGTCGGGGGTGCCGGCGGCGATCCAGGCGCGGAGGGTGTGTTCCTCGGGGGAGTTAGGGGTGATGCGGAGTCCGCCTTCGTGGGGGACGCGGCCGGTGGGTTTGAGCAGGAGGAGGCTGCGGTCGGGCTGTGTCGGGTTGATGCGGCGGCCGAGGGCGTCGCGGGTGATGGCGAACCAGTCGGCGGCGGGGTCTTCGCCGCGGAGGCTGAGTCGGAAGCCGCCCTTGCCGGCGGCGTTGCCATGGCAGGGACCGGTGTTGCAGCCGGCGCGGGCGAGGATGGGGGCGACGTCGCGGCGGAAGCTGACGGTCGCCGGTGAGTGATCGGGACTGGCAGGAGGTGAGTCGGCGGGTGGGTGGAAACCGGTGAGGCCCGCCGCGAGGAACCAGAGCCACATGGGGATGAGCGTCCGCGTCGGGAGGAAGGTTCAACAAGCAGTCCGTTGATTGTGACCGACGGCGGGCTGGGTGGGAAGCCGGGAACCGAGCAGCGGGAGCAGGAACGCGGAGGCGGCCTCGGGGGGTGATTGGTCCGCCGAGGCCGCCGTGGGGGGGGGGGGTGGATTTGGTGGGAAGTGGAGGCTTGGGTTTACGTACGGAGTGGGGGCCGTTTTGGTCAGCGGCCGGCGGCCGTCCTGGGGCCTTGGAGGCGGTTGAGCAGGTTTGTGAACTGGGCGCGGGGCCGGGGCGGGGCGGTGGGAGCCGGGCGGCGCTGGGCGGGCCGGCGGGTCTGGTTGACGCGGACGACGACGGGGTTGCTATTGGCAGGAGCGGTGAGGGCCTGGGAGATGGCCGGAGCGGCGGTGCGGTTGGTGTTGCGGATGGCGGCCGGGGCGATATCGACCTGGAGGCGGCCACCGGGGTTGAACCGTCCGGCGAGGTTGAAGCGGACGGTGCGGTTGTTGATCCAGGTGATGGAGACGGGCCGGGCGGGATCGATGGGGTCGAGGCCGGTGCCGGAGAGGAGCAGGTCGGAAGCCTGGACCGAGGCGCGGTTGATGTTGGTGGCGAAGCGGACGACGATGGAGGAGGGGGGTGACGACGACCTGGGTGGCGCCGGGGCCCATGCGGAGTCCGCGGGTATTGATGGGACGGACGGCGAAGCTGCCGGGGCTGCGCGAGGTGCCGGAGCCGATGCCGCCGATGCCGTTGAACTCGTAGGCGCCGATGTCGGCTGGTCCGGCGAAGCCGCGGTTGGGGACGTCGAAGCGGCCGCGGTAGCGGGCGTCGGAGGGGGTGGCGAAGGCCTGGATGGCGTTGTCGATGGCGGCGGAGGCGGAGGTGAGGTCGTAGTTGGCGCCGAGGAAGAAGTTGCCGGGGCCGTTGCCTTCGGGACGGGGGTCGAGCGGGGACACGAAAGCGGGGTCGCCGGTGGTGTTGCCGAGGGGGTCGGGGACGCCGGGGGAGAGCAGGGCGGGGTTGAATCCGCCGCCGACGTTCTCGGTGTCGTCGGCGGGGCTGGAGAGGCTGGGGCCGTTGGCGGAGAAGAGGTTGCCGCGGACGTCGAGCCGTCCGGGGTGGGAGGCGGAGATGGCGAATCCCTGGTGGAGGATGGTGCGCTGGCCGCTTTGCCAGAAGATGTTGTTGTAGGCGCGGCCGAGGATGTCGGAGGTGGGGTCGCCGGTGGCGGCGTCGCTGCGGACCTCGAGGGCGTTGGTGTTGTAGGCGAAGGTGTTGTTGAGCAGTTGGGTGGGTCGGCCGGTGGAGAAGCCGATGGTGGTGCCGTTGAGGTCGCTCAAGCGGACGCCGGTGATGTTGCCGACGATCAGGTTGTTGCCGAGTTGGGGGGCGCGGGACAGACCGGCGGTCTGGATGAGGACGCCGATGCCGGAGGTGAGGATGATGTTGCGGTCGACGTAGATTTCGGAGTTGTCGATGAGGACGCCGGTGGAACCGGAGAGGATTGGGCCGGCGGCGGAGTTGTTGGTCAGCGGGGAGGCGATGGAGAAACCGCTGAGGCGGGTGGGGAATCCGGGTAGGCTGACGAGGTTGCTGGCGCGGACGGTGACGGGGTTGGGTCCGGTAAGCGGCGAGGCAATGACGGTCTTGAGGGCCAGGCCGGGGATGATGTTGGACCCGAAGCTGGCGGGGTCGGCGGAGACGACCTGGACCAGGGATTTGAGGGTGATCGACTCGCGGTAGGTGACGGCGGGGGAGGTGGCGGTGCCGCCGATGACGGCGACGGTATCACCGATGTTGGCGACGGCCAGGCCGGCAGAGATGGTGGCGTAGGGAGCGGTGCGGTCGCCGGTGGGGGAGGGGCTGCCGCCGGGTGCGACGTAGATGACGCGGGAGAGAGTGGGGTCGAGGACGGTGATGTCGTAGACGAAGTCGCCGCCGGTGGCGTTGGCGACGGGGTTGCCGGCCAGGTCGGTGACGGCAGCGGAGTCGGTCTGGAGGGTGACGCGGTAGACGTCGTTGGCGTTGACGCCGGTGATGGAGAAGCGGAGGCGGATGGGGCCTTTGGGGCCGGTGCGGAGGTATTCGATGCGGATGGAGTTGGGGTCGACGGGGACGGCGACGTCGTTGCCGTCGCCGAAGACGCCGTCGCCGCCGGAGCGGATGACGCGGATGGAGTCGGCGGTGACGGACTCGGGCATGAGGTTTTCGTCGACGTCGAGGGTGATATCGACGCGGCCGCCGGGTGCGGTGATGGCCTGAGTGCTCGGCGGGGAGGCGGAGGTGACGACGGGGGAGCGGGTATCGACGATGAAGGGGAAGAGGGCGTTGGGGTCGTTGGGGTCGGAGGGGTTGCCGTTGGGGTCGGTGATGCGGAAGCGGGCGACGCTGTAGCCGGAGTCGTCGGCGGTGCCGAGGATGCCGTCGGGGCCGACGTTGTAGGGTGAGTCGGGTAGGGGCTGGTTGATGGTGAGGACGAAGTTGCCGTTGGCGTCGGTGGTGGCGGTGCCGGCGTTGAGGCGGTCGAAGGTGCCGTCGCCGTTGGTGTCGACGTCGACGACGACGACCTGGTTGACGAGGGGGTTGAGCGGGGGCGGGATGTCGGTGATGGATCCGGAGAAGGTGGGGGTGTTGACGTTGGTGATGTTGTCGTTGGGACGGAGGTCGTTTTGGGAGATCAGTTGGAGGGAGCCGGGGACAATGGCGGGAGGATGGGTGTCGACGGAGAAGGTGACGAAGAAGTCACCGCCGGGGATGCCGTTGCCGGAGGGCAGGGGGAGTTGGGCGCCGTCGGGACGGGATCCGACGGTGTTTTCGCCGTCGAGGGCCAGGCCGATGGTGTTGCGGATGACGTCGCTGCCCTGGCCGCGGAGGGTGATGCGGTAGAGGTCGTTTTCGAGGGCGAGGCCGAGGGAGGCCAGGCCGACGATGATCGTGTCGGTGGTTTCGTCGTAGGAGAGTTTGCCGGAGAGGGGGATGAAGCGGTCCTGGGAATTGTTGCCGTTGCCGAAGATGCCGTCGCCGCCGGAGGATTGGAGCAGGACGGTGAAGTTGTTGACGGTGGTTGGGTCGATGCGTTGGTTGAGGCGGATGCGGATTTCGCGCGGGGTGACGTTGGTGCCGCCGACGCCGTTGGGGACGTAGATGGTGGTGACGAGGGGGTTTTGGGGGTCGCCGGAGTTGGGCAGGACGGCTAGGACGTCGGTGACCGAGGGGGGGAACAGTTCACGGTATTCGAAGGCGCCGACATCGAAGAAGGGACGGCTGCCGAAGCCGACGTTGGCGCGGCCGGGGTCGTCCTGGCGGAGGAAGCCGGCCTGGTCGCGTTCGCCTTGGATGGGCAGGTAGGCGACGCGTGAGCCGGAGAAGCCGGCCAGGGAGTTGGGGGTTCCGGGGGCGACGGGAACCATCTGGTCGAAGAAGCCGCGGAGTTCGGCGGGCAGGCCGGGCAGGGTGATGATGTCGCCGGGGGAGCTGGAGCCGAGACCGCCGAAGGGGTTGCTGCGGCCGCGGGTGTTGCGGACGCCGACGATGGCGGTGGGGCTTTGGTCGGCGATGGGGAACAGGGCGTTGCCGAGGACCGACTGCTGGATTTCGGAGATTGAGGCGTCGATGGCGTCGGACAGTTCGGTGAGGGCGAAGTCGCCGGAGTCGGGGTCGCGGAAGCTGGGGTTACCGAAGATGGGCTGGGCGTTGAACGGAGCGCGGACGTAGGCGGTGCCCTGGTTGTCGATCGGGTTGGCGACGTTGGAGAAGAGGTTGTAGAAGAGCTGGCTGCCGGTGGCCATGCCGACGGTGCGGACGGCGGTGTCGGAGACGTTGGAGAAGATGTTGTTGAGAGCGTAGAAGTGGACGTGGGAGAGGGAGTTTTCGCCGTTGTCGTCGGGGGCCTGGGTGTGGATGCCGACGGCGACGTTGTCGAAGGTGTTGTGGAGGAAGACGGCCTGGTAGGGGGTCTGGCCCTGGTCGTTGTTGGTCGTTTCGCTGTTGATGCGAACGCCGGTGGGCATGTTGGCCAGGGTGTTGTTGACCATGTTCAGGACGACGGCCGAACCGCGGAGGGTGCCGCGATCCAGGGGGGGCTGACCGTCGGGGGGCTGGCTGAGGAAGTGGATCTGGTTGACGCCGGAGGGGTGGGCGATGACGCCGACCTGGCTAAAGTCGCTGAAATTGTTGTTGGAGAAGGTGATGGCGCGGCCCATGTTGTACTGGAAGCGGGCACCGCCGAGGCCGAGGTTTTGGCCCCGGGTGGCGGATTCTTCGATGGAGTAGGAAAGGCCGCCGCCCTGGACCTCGACGCGGGTCATGAAGCGGATGTCGGCGTTGTCGATGACGTTGCCGTCGCGGAGGTCGTAGAGGTTGTAGTCGAAGAGCGAGTTGGCGCCGAAGCCGATGATGCCGCCGTCGCCGGCCTGGGGCGTGGTGCCCTGGTAGCCGAAGGCGGCCAGGGCGGCCGGGGAGATGCCCTGGGTCATGGTGACCCCGCGGACGGTTTTGCCGACGGAGTCGTCGCGGAGCGAGGTCAGGATGACGGGGACGCGCTGCTGGCCGGTGGTTTCGTTGCCGGGGACGCCGAGGATGCGGATCTGGGAGAAAACGCCGGGGTCGATGAGGTTGCCGAGGTCGGGATCGTCGTCGCTGCCGTCGTCGATGCCGACCAGGAAGCCGGCGCCGCCGCGGCTGTCGGCCTGGGGGTCGCCGGAGGGCATGCCGTCCTCGGCGGTGCCGATGGGGGGGACGGTCGGGTCATTGAGGAGTTTGACAAGGAGCGATTCGCCGGGTCGGCCGATGCGGGAGCCGTCGGCGAGCAAGGTGTCGGGGAGGTTGCTCTGGAGGGTCAGGGAGTTATGGGGGCGGAGCTGGTTGGTGTAGCTGCCGGGGGTGCCGGGCAAGGGGCTGAAGAAGGTGCCGGCGCCACCGAGGACGATCGTGGTGCGGAGGATCCAGGGGACGTCGGTATCGTCCCAGATCGAATCGACGGTGAGGTTGGCGGGGTAGCCGATGGCGGTGTTGCCGGCGCGATTTTGAGGGGTGCCGAAGACCTCGATGCCGTTGAGGTCGTTGCCGACGAAGACGTTGCCGCGGAAGAAGGGGTTGCCGGACTGGAGGGGGCGGAGGGGGTCGGAGGCGAGCAGGCCGTTGGCGTCGATGGCGACGGCGGCGTCCTGGTTATCGTTGAACGTGTTGTTGGTGATGTAGGCACGGGTGCCAAGGGCGCCGGTGGTGATGCCGAATCGGCTGAGGCCGCCGGCGTTGGGGAAGGAGAGGACCTGGCGAGCGGGGATCGTGCCGTTTTGGACGTTGACGGTGCCGCCGCCGTAGCGGAAGTCGGCCTCGTCGATGACGGCGACGGCGCCGGAGTTGACGAGGACGCTGCCCCAGCGGGCGGGGGTGGGGACGTTGCCGGGTGTGGGTTGGTTGGCGGAGCCGCCGTTGTCGGAGTCGATGGGGGGGACGATGGTGGTGCGGTTACCGGTGAAGGGGTCGACGAAGAAGGTGGTGGCGTTGTCGTCGAAGAAGGAGGTGAAGATGACGCGGGCGTCGCCGACCTTTTGGGGGACGAAGTCGGGGTCGGTGGGAGCGAACGAGGGGTTGAGGTCGAACTGGTTGATGTAGGTGCGGTCGCCGACGTTGATGCTGGAGTTGGAGTTGATGACGTCGATGGCGGCGCCGCGTTGGAACTTGAGGATCATGCCGGGCTGGACGTAGACCCGGGGACCGTAGCCGGTTTGGCCGAGGCCGCTGTTGTGGACGAAGCGGGAGCCGACGACCATGCGGGCGACGAAGATGTAGGGCAGGGGGTCGTCGAAGGTGTAGTTCTGGTCGCCGCCGAGGGAGTTGGGGTTGTTGGGGTAGCGGATGGCGTCGGTGGGTTGGATGGCGCCGTTGAGTTCGGCGCGGACGTAGATGCCGTTGATGCTGGTGTTGCGGACTTCGGTGCGGCGGACGAGGGGTCCGCGGGAGAAGGTGTCCTCGCGGAGGGAGTCCATATCGACGGAGATGCCGGCCTGGGAGCCGGGGCCGGGGCTGGCGGTGCCGATTTGGCCGCCGTCGATGCGGACGTTGGTGATAGCGGGCCGGCTGTTGAAGAGGGTGATGGCGTCGAAGCGGAAGCCGAGGGTTTGGGGGACGGTGCCGCCGCCGTAGCGGAGTTGGGCGAAGTTGAAGTAGGAGAGCGTGTCGTCGGCGCCGGAGATGCCGAGTTGGGTGCGGCCGTCGACCTGGGGTCGTGCGGGGTCGTCGGGACCTGGGGTGACGGGGATGGGTCGGCCGCCGAGGGAGGTGTCGTCGAAGTTGCGGAGGACGATGCCGCCGAAGTCGCCGGCGCGGGGGGGTGGCGCCGACGCCGGGCAGACCGAGGGGGTTGTCGCGGTTGGTGTCGCCGGCGACGGAGTCGTCGAGGTAGGAGGTGACGATGACGTGCTGGTTGGGGTTGGGTCCGCCGCGGAGCTGGATGGCGCTGCCCTGGTTTTGGACGTAGAGGGAGGCATCGCGCATCTTGAGGACGGAGCCGGGCTGGAAGACGAGCAGGGTGTTGAAGGGGACGCTGGCGCTGCCGTCGGGGATGGTGGGCTGGCCGATGGCGGCCTGGTTGGGCCGTTGGAGGACGAAGGTGCGGGCCTGGGGGTCGCCGGGTTGGGCGGGGAGGGCGACGACGACGACCGGTCCGAGGCTGGAGCGTTGGGAGGCGGCGAAGAAGGCGGAGCGGTCGAAGCGGCCGTTGCCGTTGAGGTCCAGGTTGGGGTTGAAGCCGGTGCCGAAGTTGGCGGCGGAGTTGAGGTTGCCGCCGTTGGCGGCGTTGGGTAGGGCTTCGGGGGCGAGGGCGGGGAAGGGTTTTTCGAAGCTGCCGTCGGGGTCGTCGCTGGTCAGGAATGGGTCGTCGAAGTAGTCGGGGCGGGCGAAGATGACGTTGCCGTTGGGGACGACGGTGAAGGAGGTGACCAGGGAGCCGCCGGGGACGAGGTCGCCGCTGATGCCGGAGCGGTAAGCGCCGGTGGGCAGAAGGGTTTCCCAGCCGCCGGAGGGGGTGGGGTTGCCGAGGAATTCGCCGTCGATCTGGTTGCCGAAGAGGTCGAGGATCCGCAGGTCTTGACCGTTGACGATGGTGTTGGGGATGAAGAGGCGGTATTTGTCGGCGGGGAGGGTGGTGCCTGGGGGCAAGGAGATTTCGAGGCGGTTGCGGTAGCCGGGCTGGCCGTAGGTGGCGCCGAGGATGGAGTTGATAACGCGGACGGTGGTGCCGGGGACGCGGGTGAATTGACCGCCGCTAGAGTAGAAGGGGTCGAGGCCGAAGTCGCCGTCGGAGGGGGCGGCGGCGGAGTTGGCCGAGCGGATCAGTTGGACGCGGTCGTTATAGAAGTCGGGGTCGGAGCTGGAGAAAAGAGGTCCGGAGAAGTCGATCCAGAATTTTTCGGGGGGAGCCGGAGCGCGGGCGGTGGTTCCGGGGACGGGGATTTCGTAGAACTCGCGGGGTCCGGTGATGACGGTGGCGCCGGAGCTATTGGGGACGGGGCTGATGGCCTGGATGTTGGTGATGTAGGTCGGGGTGGGTTGGAAGTCGAAGGTGAGGACGAGGTCCTGGGCGCCGGGGGTGGCGGGGTCGCCGTCGATGGGGTTGCCGGCGGCGTCGGTGACGCCGGGTGCGGAGCTGGAGGGTCGGAGGGCGATCAGTCGGTAGCGGCCGGCAGGCAGGCCGGGCGCGAAGCTGAGGTCGATGCGGCCGGTGAAGGGGTCAGCGGGAGTGGAGCGGGGGACGGTGTTGTCGGTATAGACGGCGCCGGTGATGAAGCTGGAGCGGTCTTCGAGGGTGGCGCCGGTGGCCGGGTCGATGCGGAGCAGGCGGTAGTTGCTGATGTTGGTGGCGGAGGCGGGGTCGAGAGCCGGGACGAGGAACTGGAGGGGGACGGCCAGGGGGTTGGGGAGTTGGTCAGGCAGGACGGGGTCCTGGATGGCGATCTGGATGCCGTCGTCGAGAGAGTTGAGGGTGGGGATGGGGGGAACGCCGGTATCGGGGTTGGGTGCGACGTTGGTGATGGTCAGGGCGGGGTTGGTGGTATCGACGCGGAAGGAGACATCGACCTGGGAGGAGAGACCGGCCTGAGGGGGACTATCGGGCTGGCCGACGACGATGACGCGGAGGCCGAGGAAGCCGTTGGGCAGGTCGGCGGGGGCCTGGAACGAGAATTCGCCGTTGGCGTTGGTGGTGGTGGAGGCGTCGATGCCGGTCAGGACGGTGAAGCCGCGGCCGTCGGGACCGCGTTGGAGGTCGAAGGCGTTGCCGTGGAGGGCGTTGAACTGGGCAACGACCTGCAAGCCGGCGACCGTGCCGGGGAAGAGGGCGGTGACGCGTCCGACGAAGCGGGGACGGGTGACGTTGGTGTTCTGGTCGCCTCGGACACCGGTGTCGTCGTCGGGGTGGAGTTGGACGAACTGGATGATCGGAGCGCGGAGGACGACGTCGGTGAGGGTGAAGATGAAGGGGTCGTTGTCGGTATCTTCGCCGGGCAGGGGGCTGCCGTTGCCGGTGGGGAAGAAGCCGTTGAATTCGCCGTCGAGGCGGTTGCCGACGAGGTCGGTGACGGTGTCTTCGACGCGGATCTGGTAGTCGTCGCTAGGGAGCTGATCCTGGGGGATCTGGGTCAGGTCGATCAGAGCGCTGTTGGTGGCCGGTTCCCAGCGGACGGAGTAGCCGGGGAGGTTGCTGATGATGACGTTGCCGGTCTGGCCGAAGTCGGAGGCGGTGCCGCGGCGAGTGAGTTTGACAGTCGTGGAGGTGATGGTGGCCGGGTCCATCGCCTCGCTGAAGCTGATGCGGATGGTGCGGGCGGCGATGTCGACGCCGGTGATGCGGGGGCTGATCAAGTCGGAGACACGGAACGAGCCGTTGAACTCGACGAGGGAGCGGCCGTCGGTGGATCCGACGGCGTTGGCGGCGAGCCGGAAGGCGTAGTTGCCGTTGGCCTTGGAACCGGGCTGGCGGGTGATGGAGATGGCGAAGACGGCGGTTCGGCCGTCGGGCAGGAGGGTGACGCTGGTGGGTGTGGCGGTCACGCCGGAGGGGGTTTGGGTGAAGCTGAGGTCGGTGGCCTGGAGGGTGGCGGGGTTGACGGTCTTGTTGAACTGGACGGTGATCTGGGTGAGGACGCTGGTCAGGACGGCGCCGTTGGCGGGAGTGGTGGAGACGACGCGGAGGTTATCGACGGCCGTCAGCGCGGCCAGGGCGCGGGGGACGCCGAAGCCGCCCTGGACGTTCCAGACGCCAGGGGGCGTGTTGTTGACGGGTGTGGCGGCCGATCTGAGGGCAGCGATGACGTCGGTCTGGCTGATGCCGGGCGAGAGCTGGCGCATGATGGCGATCAGCCCGGCGAGGTTGGGGGCGGCGGCGGAGGTGCCGCTGAAGTTGGGGAAGCCGGTGCCGTCGACGTCGTTGCCGGGGATGAAGAAGGTGGTGTCGGTGTTTTGGGGGGCGGAGAATTGGGGGGTTTGGAGTTGGCGGACCTGGGGGAGGCGGTTGCCGGCGGCGTCGAAGACGAGGGTGCGAGGTCCGAAGGAGCTGAAGTCGGCGCTGACGGCGGGGGTGCGGTAATCGACAGCGCCGACGCCGATGACGTCGACACCGCCGGCGTGGCCGATGTTGGTCTGGTAGGTGATGCCGCCGGCGTTGCCGAACCGCTGGTCGAAGTCGAGGAAGGGTCCCTGTCCGAGGCCGGCGAACATGATACGGCCGGGGGCGGGGCCGCTATTGACGTAGACGGCGACGGTGTAGTTGCCGGCGTTGGGGATGGTGAGGAATTCGATCGGCTGTTGGGTTTGGATATTGTTGGAGGTGCCGGACGCGACGATGGCGCCGTTGGCGTCGAGGATGAAGACGTCGATATCGGAGATGACGCCGGCGGTGGTGAAGAAGGGCTGGTCGTACTGGAAGGTGAAGGAGGTGTTGGCGGCGCGGGTGACCAGGGGCAGGGCGGCGAGGACGCCGGGCCCGGGGTCGAAGTCCATGAAGGTGCCGGTGCGACCGGCGAGGGTGGCGGTGGTGGAGCGGAATGGGGACTCGAAGCCGGCGTCGCTATCGTTGCCGGCGGCGGCCAGGTAGATGCGGTTTTGCTGGAGGACGACCTCGCTGGCGGCGGCCTCGATCGGTCCGGGCTGGTAGAAGGGTTCGTCGGCGTAGCCGATGTCGTCGACGATGATCTGGGCGCCGGCGGCGGAGAGGGCGCGGATGCCCTGGGCGAAGGCAAGCTGGCCGGTGATGCCGGTGTGGTAGGCGAAGTTGACGCCGGGGGCGAGGTCGTAGATCAGCTCCATCATGGCGCGGCCTTCGTCGTCGGTCGACGGGCCGTCGAGCAGGACGTTGATCCGGCTCAAGGGGGGCAGGTCGCCGCTATTGATCGAGTCGGCCAGGCCACCCTGGAAGCGGTTGACGGAGGTGGAGATGACGCCGACGGTGATGCCGGCGCCAGCGCGATTGGGATCGATCGAGGGGAAGGAGTTGAGCGCGCCGGGCAGTCCGAAGACGGTCTCGGCCTGGTTGGTCGCGGCCCCTTGGCTGCGTGAGATGGCCTTGCGCATCGCGGCCAGGGAGATGACCTCGAGCTGCTGGCCGTTGACGGTGGTCCGGTAGCGGGCGAGGCGTTCGAGTTGGTCGGGGTTGATGTAACCTTCGATCAGGCCGAAGCGGGCATCCCGAGCCACGGTGAACATGCCCAGGTCGGCGTTGAGCTTCTGGACCATCAGGTCGACGTCGCCGAGGAAGCTGACGCGGACGCCGATCTGACCGCTGGAGGACATCAGGTTGGGATTGGCGGGGACGAACTGATCGAGGGGGCGTCCGGAGCGGCGGAACCAGGCGTATTGGCGGTAGACCTCGATCAGGTCAGTGCCGGCGTTGGCCAGGGTTCCATTCTTGACGTCGAAGGCGCGGGGGTCGATGTCGTCGGGCAGCCAGCCGGGAGGCGGTACGACCGGAACGGGCTGGCCGGGACCGGAGAGCAACTGACGGGATTCGAGCGACTCGAAGTTTAGCAGGGCGCGTTTGCGGCGGGCGGCGCGATCGTCACGGCGTCCGCGATCTCGACCCCGACGATTCTCGCTGTGGCTGGCCATTGAGAGAGTCCCCCGCGGTCTCGAACCCGATCGTCATTATTCAACTAAGGCGTCGGAACTGGCAGGGCCGACGGCCTCGAATCTGGCGGAGCGGGTCGAACGTACTCTGAAGCTCGAGTGGGATGGAGAGTCCTGGAACAGCGAAGTTCGTGGCCAGAGGGCCTGATCTGTCCTGATTGAACCCCAGACCGGCCGGGAGGTGCTAGGTCCCCGGACGACCCCTTGCATTCATGCGTCCAATCATGCGTGCAACCAAACACTAAATGGGTGAAGGAAGGGATGTCAAGCCTGGGCGATCCGAATTTTCGGATCGTTGCTTTTCGGCACGAGGCCGAGGTCCCGTTGCGTCGAGGTGGGTGGGGAGCAGGGCAGCGGGGGGGACGTGGTAAGTTTGGCGCGGCTTAGCGGGAAGTCAAATCGGCAAGATGGTGAAATCGAGAGGTCTTGGCAAGTTTTAGGGGTGAGAGAGGAGGCCGAGTTGTTGGAGGTGGAGGGTGAGGGAGGAGGGGGTCGCGGTAGAGCCAGGCGTGGAGGCCGGCGGCCTGGGCACCGGCGACGTTTTCGGGGAGGTCGTCGATGAACAGGCAGGAGGCTGGGGGGACGCCAGCGTAGTGGATGCAGGCGTGGTAGAAGGCGGGGTCGGGTTTGGCGTGGCCGACTTCGTAGGAGAGGACCAGGTGGTCGAACTGGTCCAGCAGGTTGGCGAACTGGCGGCGGAATTGGCGGGCGTGGAGGGGGTTCGTGTTGGATCCGAGCAGGAGCGGGATCTGGGCTTGGGCGAGGCGTTGGATGAGGGAGGCGATGGGGGGGTTGGGGGTGAAGATATCGGACCAGGCGGCGGCGAATTCTTGGGGGTGGAGGTGGTCGAGGCCGGCCAGTTGGCAGGCGCGGCGGCAGAAGTCGGCCTCGGCGATGCGGCCGACCTCGAAGTCCCGGACCAGGTCGGACAGACCGGCGGCGAGGGCGCGTTCGAGGAGTTGGGGGCCGGTCAGGCCCAAGGGCGTGGCTAGGCGTTGGCAGGCGTGGGCGTAGTCGAAGAAGGCGATGACGTTGCCGAAGTCGAAGATGATGGCGCGGATGGGGGGCATGGTGGGGTCAGGGGGTCGGTGCTGGGGAGCCGACGGTGGCGAGGCTTTGCCAGACGGCCTGGTCGATCGAGGAGCGGATTGGGCCGGCGCGGCCGTCGAGCCAGAGAACGTGAACACCGTCGGGATGGGCGGAGCTGGAGCCAATGCGGGCCGAGTGGCCGTCGGCAGCGATGCAGGATGGAGACTGGTTCGGGCGGAGGGCGTGGTTGTAGAGGGTGGAGACCCAGCCGAGAGCCGACCAGTCGGAGCCGGCGTCGCCGTGCCAGTCGTTGGAGGGACCGCAGCCTGAGGCGAGTTGGTCGGCGACGAGGGTGTAATTGGCGGGGTCGGGAGTGGGGGAGTTGGTGCCGACGAGGCGTTCGGCGAAGCCGATGGTGAACTCGGTGCCATCGGCGCTGTTGACCTGGGCCAGGGAGAGGGTGCGTCCGGGAGCGAAGGGGCCGTCGCCGCCGTGGACTGTCTCGCCGGTGTTGGCGCGATAGCTGACCGGAGCGACGAAGCCGCGGGTGGAGGCGGCCGTGTCGGCTGGGCAGATCAGATCGAGCATCATGCGGGGAGCCGGCGGAGGGATGGGGGTCTGGGCGGAGCGGGGCGCGGAGGCGTCGATCGCGGCGAACTCGGTCAGACCGAGTTGGGCGAGGATGGCGGGCAGGGGAGCCGTGCCGGCTCGATCGTTGGGGACCCGGGGAAGGCGGCCGGTGACGGTGTCGAAGAGGGCCAGACCCACGCCGATCTGTTGCAGGTTGCGGAGGCAGGAGGTTCGGCGGCCTTGTTCGCGGGCGGCCGGCAGCCAGGCCAGCACGCCCAGCAGCACGATCAGAACAACGCCCAGGGCGACGATCAGTTCGATAATTGTCACGCCCGGTCGAGGAGCACGGAGGGAGATCACGCGGGACACCTCCAAAAGAAACGTGAACCACCGCATGGTACCGCGATTCGAGGGCTGAGTGGTCGCGGCTGCGGCGTTGGCGAGCGATCAGGAGCGGCCGAAAACGGTGGGGGATCGTCGGGGATTGAGCGAGGCTGCCGATTCGAGATAGGGGAGGCGTCTGGGCGGGTCGTATGAAGGGCGGCGACGGCGGCGGGCGCGTGGTCGGGGAGGCGGACAGGTTGGCCAGGGCTTGGCCGATCGGTTTGATTCCTTGCGTCGCCGTGGATTCGCTGGTGAGGATGGATCTGATTCCTGATGGGCGGGAGGAGGTCGCCGACGGCCCCGTGAAGACCATCGCGCGGTTTTTCTGCGCGTAGGGGCAAATGACAAGGAGGATAGAGAGGTTGGGGTTCGCGGGGCGGTATGAGGCTCGGGCTTGGGGAGGCTGAATGATGGCGGTCGGGTTGGTAGGGATGGAACGGCTTGAAGCGGAGGCTCAGGAATGAGGGCACCGGAGGCGTCCTGGTGTGACGCAGTTGGTGAGGGGGGACTGGGGGATCAGGCCGTCAGAGATCGCAGGACGCGATTTGTGGGGTGTGTGGCATGGATCGTGCAGAAATGGGTTGGCGAGGCTTCTTGCCCTAGCGCCAAGAATTGAGAATGTGTTCGACGGGCCTGATGGACTAGGAGGTAACCGTTTCGCCCTGCGCCGGGATGCGCCTTGAGGGGAAGGCTACGATGATCGGCTCCATGTGGCACCGCAGGCTCATGACGACAATGGTCGCGCTGGGTTTGGCGTTGGGACCGGATCCGGCCTACGCCCAGCGCGGCGGAGGAGGTGGTCCTCAGGGCGGAGCCATGCGCGGCGGTGGCATGCCAATGGGCGGAGCCATGCGCGGCGGTGGCATGCCAATGGGCGGAGCCATGCGCGGCGGCGGGATGCCAATGGGCGGAGCCATGCGCGGCGGTGGCATGCCGATGGGCGGAGCCATGCGCGGCGGCGGGATGCCAATGGGCGGAGCCATGCGCGGCGGTGGGATGCCAATGGGCGGAGCCATGCGCGGCGGTGGCATGCCGATGGGGGGAGTGGGGAGAGCAGGAGCGGTTCAGGGAGGAGGGGGGGGCGCCGGTCGTGATGGGTGGGAGGCCGCAGGCGGGGGCCTTGGGAGGCGTGGGGCGGCCGGTTCGGGGAATCGGAGCGGGCGGGGTGGGGGAAGGCTCCGTTGGGGGGGCTGTGGGTGCGTCGCGGCCAGTGGTGACGGGGTTGCCAGCGCGTGGCAGTGCGGGGGCAGCAGCGCAACCGGGTCGGGAGGTGGGATTAGGGGTAGTGGGTCGGCCTGGGGTGGGGGCGGTGGCTGGGTCGGGATTATCCGGGGTCGGAGCGAACCGGCCGGCTGTGGGGGCCACGCAGAGTGGGGCGGTTGGAGGTGGACGTCCAGCGCCGGCGGGTCCGGGAGTGGGAGGGCGAGGACCGCGGCCGGGCAGTGGATCGGCAGCGGCTGGGTTGGGAGCCGTGGAGGGGGGTCGAGGGGGAGCGGGAGCGTCTTCGGGGCTAGCCGGCGGTGGAACGACCGGAGCGCCGGGGCGGCCGGGGCTGGCGCTGGGGTCTCGGCCGGCGATTGACGGCCGGGCGGCATATCGACCGCCGTTTTCGAACCGGCTGGTCGGCGCTGGGTCAGCGAGTCGACCCGCGCAGGGTGGCAATTCTGGGCGTGGTCCGACCGGCGGTTCGCCACGACCGGGGACGCAGCCCGGGGTGGTCGCGGGTCCTCGACCGGGAGTCGACAATCCGGGCGGCGTGAATCGACCCGATGCGCCGGCGCGCACGCCGGCGGATCGTCCCAACATTGGACCGCGGCCGGGCGGGAATCGGCCGGAGGTGCAGCGGCCGGGCGGGAATCGGCCAGGTCTGGAGCGCCCGGGGGCGCCGAATCGTCCCGTGGAGCCGGGGGCTGGGCCGGCGGATCGGCCCAACAATGGACAGCGGCCCGGCGGGAATCGGCCGGAGGTGCAGCGGCCGGGTGGGAATCGGCCAGGTCTGGAGCGCCCGGGGGCGCCGAATCGTCCCGTGGAGCCGGGGGCTGGGCCGGCGGATCGGCCCAACAATGGACAGCGGCCGGGCGGGAATCGGCCGGAGGTGCAGCGGCCGGGTCAGGGAGGCGGGTCGGGGCGGGTGACTGGTCCTGGTGGGGTGGGGCGGCCGGGGCCTGGTGGAGTTGGGGGAGGGGGAGCGGGGTTGGGTGGTCGGCCGGGTGATGGACCTGGAGGGAGCCGAGGCGGTGGAGGGTTGGGGGGAGTTGGTGGGGGGCCGGGTTGGCGAGGGCAGCCGGGCGGGGGAGGTTCTTGGGGAGGTCAGAGGCCGGGCCGGGATCGTCATCGCGGCTGGGTGAGAGGCTACTGGGCTGGGTTTCGCGATGGGTATTGGGCGGGTTCGTGGAACAACTGGGGGTGGGGGTTTGCGCCGGGGTGGGGGTGGGGGTTTGCGCCGGGGCTGATTGGATGGGGTGGTTGGGGCTGGCCGGGGTGGGGTTTTGGGTCGGGGTTGAGCGTGGGGTTGGGGTGGGGGATTGGTACGGGACTGGGGTGGGGTTTGACGTCGTGGCTGTTTGGGTCGCCGTGTTATACGTGGGGATATACGACGTTTGTGAATCCGTATGCGATTTATGCGTCGCCGGTGGTGGTGGCGGCGCCGGGGCAAGTGCTGGCGTATGGGCCGCTGGTCGATGCGCTGGGGCAGGTTGTTGAGGGAACGGTTGTTTATGACTATACCCGACCGCTCAATACGGCGGCGCCGGAGGTGGCGGGGAATGGGGATGATGGGGTCGATGATGCGGCGGTGGAGCAGTTTGAGCAAGCGCGGGTGGCGTTCAAGCAGGGGCGGTATGAGCAGGCGTTGGCGTTGGCGGACCGGGCGTTGGCGACGCAGCCGAACGATGCGACGATCCATGAGTTTCGGGCGTTGTGTCAGTTTGCGTTGGGGCGGTACAACGAGGCGGCGGCGACGTTGTATGCGGTTTTGGCGGTGGGGCCGGGGTGGGATTGGCCAACGCTGATCAGTCTGTATCCGGACGTGACGGTGTACACGGGCCAGATCCGAGCGTTGGAGGCGTACCGGGATCAACATGCGAAGGAGGCGGCGCCGCATTTTGTATGTGCATATCACTACTTGACGCAGGGGCACAAGGAGGCGGCGATTGCCGAGTTGAAGGCGGTGGTGCGGTTGGAGCCGAAGGACAAGCTGGCAGCGCAGTTGCTGGCGGGGCTGGAGGGTCAGGCGAAGCCGAAGATTGTGGTCGATGCGTTGCCGGTGGAGGGCCAGGAGGGGCGGGCGGAGGCGGAAGGGACGCCGGCGGCGGACCCGCTGGGGGATTTGCCGCCGCTGAACGAGCCGGCCAGGGCTGGAGAGGCGGTGGGTGTGGCGCTGTTGGGTTCCGGGCTGTGGGAGGCGAAACCTGACCCGGAGACGACGATCCGGCTGGCGTTTTTGGAGGGGGATCGGTTTCGCTGGACGGTGGAGCGAGCGGGTCAGGAGCCGACGATCATTGAGGGCAGCGCGGCGGATGCCAAGGGGGTGCTGACGCTCAATTCGGCGGCGCAGGGGGCGCTGGTTGGGCGGGTGACGTGGACGGGCCTTGATGCGTTTCGGTTCCGGCTGCTGGGTGCGCCGGACGATGATCCGGGCCTGACGTTCCGGCGAGCGGGAAATTGAGATGGAGGGGGAAGTGGGTCAGGAGAGGCGGCTCGGCGGTGGCGTGAGTCGTCGGGGTGGTCCTCTGGGCCGGGGTATTGGCGGAGCAGCCCAGAGGGACGGAGGCGATGGGGTGGTTTAGTTGGCGGTGGCGTGGGCGATCTGGGCGGGGGTGGGCGCCGGGGGTGGGGGCAGCTCGAGGGCGGAGCGAGCGGCCTGGCGGCTGACGGTTGCCAGCGGGGCGGGGAGGATTCCGAGCAGCAGGGAGAGGCTGGCGCAGGCGCCGATGGCGAGGATGGTGGGCCAGGGGGCGTGGTGGGGAGGCGAGTCGGTGGTGATCGGGTCGCGGAAGATCATGAGGACGATGAGTCGGAGGTAGTAGTAGGCGGCGATGGCGGCGTTGAGGGCGCCGGCGGTGGCGAGGATGAGGAAGAGGGAGCGATCGGGGCCGCGAGCGACCTCGAGGGCGGATTGGAAGATGCGGAGTTTGCCCCAGAAGCCTGCCAGGGGAGGGATGCCGGCGAGGCTGAGCAGGCAGAGGGTCAGGGCCAGGGTGGCCCAGGGTTGGGTTCGGGCAAGGCCGGCGAGGTCGTCGACGCGTTCGACGGGTCGGGAGGGCGCATCGAGGGCGAGGATGACGCCGAAGGCGCCGAGGGTCATGAGGGCGTAGGTGGCCAGGTAGAAGATGATTCCGTCGGCGCCGAGGACGGCCTGGGAGGCTTCGGGACCGTTGCGGAAGGCGGCGGCCAGGCCGATCAGAAGGTAGCCGGCGTGGGCGATGGAGGAGTAGGCCAGGAGGCGTTTGAGGTTGTCCTGGGCCAGGGCGACGGTGTTGCCGAGGGTCATGGTGGCGATGGCGAGGATGGCGGTCAGGAGGGTGGCGCGGTCGGAGATGGACGAGAGGCCGGAGACTTCGGCGGCGACGGGCTGCCAGCCGAAGGTGGCGGCCAGGACGCGCACCAGGGCGACGAAGCCGATGGCCTTGGGGACCCAGGCCAGGAGGGCGGCCAGGACGGTGGGGGAGCCCTGGTAGACGTCGGGGGCGTAGAAGTGGAAGGGGACGGCGGCGACGCGGAAGCCGAGACCGGCCAGGATGAAGACCAGGGCGATGACGGCGAAGGTGGGCTGGGGGAGTTGGAGGGCAGCGTTGTTCCAATGGATCAGGTAGGCGAGGGCTTTGAGGTTGCTCAGGCCGGTCAGGCCGTAGAGGTAGGCGAGGCCGAAGAGGAGCAAGGCGGATGAGAAGATGCTCAGATAGAAATATTTGGTAACGGCTTCCTGGGTGGTGGGGTTGCGGCGCGGGAGGTAGAGGAGCAGGTAGGTGGGGATGCTGACCAGTTCGAGACCGACGAACAGGAAGATCAGTTCGTTGGCGGCGGTGACGCAGGCGGCGCCGGCGAAGACGATCAGCAGGGCGCCGAAGAATTCGGGGGCGCGGTGGTCGTCGACCTGGTTGTGGGCCAGGGCGATGAGGATCAGGCCGGTCAGGAGCAGACCGAGTCGGGACCAGGCGGCCAGGGCGTCGTTGGCGATGACGGAGGCGTAGGGAGGAGGTGAGCCGGCAGGGCTGAGGCAGAGCAGGGCGATGGCGGCGATGAGGGCGGTGGCGGCGAGAGCGGCCCAGAGGTCGCGGCTGCGGCGGACGAAGGCACCGCTGGTCATCATGACGATGGCGGCGATGAGCAGCAGGATTTCGGGGGCCAGGGCGAGGAAGGTCTGGCGGGAGATGGTGAGAAATTCTGCGGGGGTCATCGACGGGGATCCTGGACGGCGAGGGTGATGGACGAGGGGGTTTGGCTGGTGGTCGTTGAAGGCCGGGACAGGGCTGGGGGTGGAGTTGGGGAGGTCAAGGCCGTTGATGAGGGAGTTGAAAGGGAGGGGTTGGCGAAGCCGGTGGCGATCTCGCGGAGGGAGGGGCTGATGCGGTCGAAGATCGGTTGGGGGAAGAGGCCGATGGCGACGATGCCGATCATGAGTGGGACCAGGCCGGCGATTTCGTGCCAGCCCAGCGGTGGGATGGAAGAGGACGTAGGCTGGTGGTCGTGGTGGTGATGGTGATGGTCGAGGGCCGGGGTGTGGTTGGGGCTGGGGCTAGAGTGGTCGGAAGGCTCGCGGAGGGGACCGAAGAGGAGGCGGCGGATCATCATCAGGAGGTAGTAGGCGCCGAGGATCATGCCCAGGGAGGCGAGGATGGCGTAGACGGGGTCGCGGGCGAATTGAGCCAGGAGGATGGGGAATTCGCCGACGAAGCCGTTGAGGCCGGGGACGGCGGCCGAACCGAGGCAGGCGAGGATCAGGAAGAAGGCGAAGAGGGGGAGGCGGCTCCAGAGGCCGCCGAGTTGGGCCATATCGCGGGTGTGGTAGCGTTCGTAGAGGATGCCGATGCAGGCGAAGAGGGCGCCGGTGGTGAGGCCGTGGTTGATCATCTGGATGGTGGCGGCCTCGAGGCCGACTTGGGAGAGGGTGAAGAGGCCGAGGGTGACGAAGCCCATGTGGCTGACGGAGCTGTAGGCGACCAGGCGTTTGACGTCGGACTGGGCCAGAGCAGTCAGGGCCCCGTGGAGGATGCCGAGGACCGAGAGGGTGGCCAGCAGGGGGACGAAGAAGGCGGCGCCATGGGGGGTCATGGCGAGGTTGAAGCGGAGGAAGCCGTAGCCGCCGACTTTGAGGAGGACGCCGGCCAAGAGGATCGAGCCGGCGGTGGGGGCTTCGACGTGGGCCAGGGGAAGCCAGGTGTGGAAGGGGAAGATGGGGACCTTGATGGCGAAGCCGGCGAAGAGTAGGAGGAAGATGAGGGCCTGGGGGCTGGTCCAGGAGGAGGTGGCCTGGGCGGACCACTCGGACCAGGGCAGGGAGCGGAGGCCGGCGGTGAGTTCGGGGATGGAGAAGGTCAGGGTGTGGTTGGGGGAGAATTGCTGGTGGACGAGGACGAGGGCGATCACGCCCAGAAGGGTGAGCAGGCTGCCGGCCAGGGTGTAGAGGAAGAACGTGACCGAGGCGCGGCGGCGTTCGGGGCCGCCGTAGAGGCCGATGAGGAAGAAGAGGGGGATGAGGGTGAACTCGAAGAAGACGTAGAAGAGGATGACATCAAGGGCGGCAAAGAGGCCGAGCAAGCCGGTTTCGAGCAAGAGCATCAGGGCGTAGTGGAGCGCGGGGCGGTCGTCGATCGAGTTCCAGGAGGCGAAGACGGAGGGGACCATCAGGAGTGCGGTCAGGGCGAAGAGGACGAGGCTGAGGCCGTCCAGACCGAGGGCGAAGCGAATGCCGGAGCCGGGGCCGGTGTCGAGCCAGCGGTAGCCGTAGGCGGGGTGGGAGGAGTCGTTGGGGGCGGGGGCGGGAGCTGAGGGGTCGTCGACGGCGGCGAACTGGGGGCCGGATCGGGCTGGGTCGAAGGCGAGGGTGAGGATCAGGGTTAGGGCGAGGGTGCCGAGGGTGATCATCAGGGCCAGTTGGCGAGCGGTGCGGCGGTCGAGGCCGGGAGTGGAGAAGAGGATCAGCGCCCCGAGCAGCGGCAGGAAGACGGTGATGGCCAGGAGAGTGGACATGGGTTGATCTCAGGTCTGAGGGTGGCAGGGGGCCTGGAGTTTAACGGGGCCAGAAAGCGAGCAAGAGCAGGGCGAGGAGGCCGACGGCGGTCAGGGCGGCGTAGAGCTGGACCAGGCCGTTCTGGAGGGGAGCGATCAGGTCGCGGCCGACGACGCGGGGGATCCAGGCGACGAGGCGGACCAGGCCGTCGATGAAGTAGACGTCGAGGAAGCGGGCCAGGGCGGCGAGGAAGCGGGTGGGCTGGACGAACAGGGCCGTATAGAGCTCGTCGACCCAAAGTTTGTGGAACGAGGCGGAGTGGAGGGGACGGAGGGAGTTGGCCAGGCGGTCGGGGAGTTGGGATGGGCGGCCGTAGAAGGCCCAGGCCAGGACCAGGCCGGCGACGCCGACGAGAGTGCCGAGGAGGACTTCGGGGGCCAGGGGGTTGAAGCCGTGGTGGGGGTGTTCGGGGGGGGTGAGGGCGGACCAGGTGGGGGTGCGGCTGACGAGGTCGGCGAACCAGCCGGTCAGGGGGCCGAAGGCCAGGCCGACCAGGATCGTCGAGGCGGCCAGGACGATCAACGGCATGGTCATCGAGGGGGGAGATTCGTGGCCGAAGTGGGGGTCGTGGGAGTGGTCGTGGTGATGTTCTTCGGGGTCGGCCTCAGGGTCGGAGGGGGAGGGGAGGCGTTCGGGACCACAGAAGGTCAGGAAAAAGGCGCGGCCGGTGTAGAAGGCGGTGAGGAAGGCGGTGGCCAAGGCGGTCGCAAAGATAGCCTGGTAGAGCCAGGCGTAGGAGCCGGAGCTGGCGGCGGCAGCGGAGCGGAGGGCCAGGAGGATTTCGTCCTTGGACCAGAAGCCGGCCAGGGGGAAGATGCCGGCCAGGGCCAGGCCGCCGATGGCGAAGGTGGCGGCGGTGATCGGCATACGATGGCGGAGGCCGCCGAAGCGGCGGATGTCGATGACGTGGCCCATGGCGTGCATGACGCTGCCGGAGCCAAGGAAGAGCAGGGCCTTGAAGAAGGCGTGGGTGAAGAGGTGGAACATGGCGGCGGTGACGGCCAGGGTCATGACGTCGCCGACGCCGCAGCCGAGCGCCATGAACATGAAGCCGAGCTGGCTGATGGTCGAGTAGGCCAGGATGCGTTTGAGGTCGAACTGGGTAAGGGCGAAGAAGGCGGCAAGCAGGGCGGTCAGGGCGCCGGTGGCGGCGATGATGGCGGGGACGAGCGGCTCGGCGAAGACCAACACCGCGGAGCGGGCGATCAGGTAGACGCCGGCGGTGACCATCGTCGCGGCGTGAATCAGGGCCGAGACGGGGGTGGGGCCTTCCATGGCGTCGGGCAGCCAGACGTAGAGAGGGACCTGGGCGCTCTTGGCGGTGGCGGCCCAGAAGAGCAGCAGGGGGATGCCGACCAGAGCGGCGGGCGCGTGGATCTGGAGGTGTTCGACGGTTTGGGGGCTGAGCAGGGCGGTATAGCTGAGGTCGTGCCCCGGGGAGACGGCCCACATCCAGAAGATGGCCAGGGCGAAGCCGACGTCGCCGACGCGGTTGACCAGGAATGCCTTCTGGGCGGCGGCCGCGGCCGAGGGCTTGCGATACCAGAAGCCGATCAGGAGGTAGGAGCAGACGCCAACGCCCTCCCAGAATGCATACGTGAGCACATAATTATTCGAAAGGACCAGACCGGTCATGCAGAAGACAAACAGGCCGACTTCGGCGAAGAATCGGGGATAGGCCGGGTCGCCCTTCATGTAACCGGAGGCGAAGAGGGCGACCAGGGTGGCGACGAAGGTGACCATGGAGAGCATGAGGATGGTCAGGCCGTCGACGCGGAGTTCGATGGGGATCTGGAGTTCGGGGCGGGGGGAGCCGTCGGGCTGGGGGATGGGGTTACCGAGGCGGAGCCAGTGGTAGACGATCGTGGTGGTGGGGGAGTCGTGGTGGGGGTCGGCGGCGGTGGTGGTGGGGTGGGGGTCTTCGTGGGAGTGGCCGAAGGCGGGGGTGCCGAGGGAGCCGGCCAGGGCGAGGGAGACGACGAAGCTTGAGGCGATGCCGAGGACGACGGGCCAGTGGGCGTGGCGTCCCAGGGTTTTGCCGAAGATGGCGGTGATGAGGGCGCCGAGCAGGGGCAGGGCGGGGACCAGCCAGGCGTTATCAACCACGGCGCACCTCCCAGGGTTGGAGCGGGTGGGGCGGCTCGATGCCGGCGGGGGTGAGTTGGGGATAGGATTCGGGGCCGGGGGTGGGGGTGAGCGGCTCAGCCTGTTCGGGCGAGTCGATCAGGGGAGGCAGGCCGGGTTCGCGGAGGGAGTGCCAGGCCGAGGGGTCGAGGGTGTTGCGGCGTTTGAAGAGGACGAGGATGAGGGCCAGGGCCAGGGCGGCCTCGCAGGCGGCGACGGTGAGGATGACGATCGTGAAGATGATTCCGGTCCAGTTGCCGTGGTAGCGGCCGAAGCCGACGAGGGTCAGGGCGGTGCCCTGGAGCATCATTTCGGCCGAGAGGAACATGACGATTAGGTTGCGGCGGCTCAGGAAGCCGAGCAGGCCGAGGGCCATCAGGGCGGCGCCAAGGATGAGGTTATTGGTGAGGAGTTCGAAGGTGAAGGGGATCTCGGCGGTGGCCTGGGCCCATAGGGGCGGTGGCGCCGAGGAGGTTGGGGTGATGAAGAGTGCGGGGTCCATGGGGCGGCTCGGTGGACGTCTCAGGGGTAGAGGTGGGGGGTAGGGGCTGTTTGAGTGTCGCGGAGCAGGGGTTGCGGGGGTCGGGGTGCGGCGATGGAGGCCGCGCCGACGAGGGCGACGAAGAGCAGGACGCCGGCCAGTTCGACGGTGAGTAGGTGTTCGGTGTAGAGCGAGCCGCCGAGGCTGGCGACGTGGGGGGGAGGCAGACCGCGGGCGGGGTCGCCGAGTTGGGCGGGTGCGGTGGAGGCGGTGGGGGCGAGGGCCATGCGGACGACCTGGCGGAGGGGTTCATCGCCGGAGCGAGCGGCCCGGCCGGCCAGGTCGCTGGCTTTGACCAGGCGGGTTTCGATCTCGGAGGGTTTGAAAGCGAAGGTGGCCTCACCGGTTGCGGAGGGGTATTCCTGGGGTTTGAGCAGGGGGCGTTCGGCGCCTCGGACGAGGGCGACGGAGTAGGCGAGGGTGGCCAGCAGGAGGAAGGAGGCGAGGGTGGTGAGGCGGGGAGCGCGGGTCATGCGGTCGTAGAGGGCCTGGCCTTCGGCCTGGGCGAGCATGATGACGAAGAGGAAGGTGACGACGATGGCGCCGGCGTAGACGATGACGGTGCCGGCGGCGAGGAACTGGGCGTCGACCAGGAGGAACAGGGCGGAGGTGGCCAGGAGGACGAGGGCGAAGCAGAGGGCGTTGAAGACGGGGTCGCGGTGGGTGATGGTCAGGAGGCCGCCGGCTAAGGCGATGAGGGCGAAGGCGTAGAAGAAGGTGGCGATGAGCCATTCGGCCGGGCGGGCGAGGGTGAGCATCAGGGCAGCCAGGCCGACGGCGGCGAGCCCAGCGCCGGCGAGATGGACGCGGCGCGGTTTGGCGCGGGGGTGGGCGTGGGGCAGGAGCAGGAAGGTGCCCAGGCCGAGCAGGGGGATGGCGACGGCGAGGGCGGCTTCGATGGGGATGGTCATGGCTGGCTGGTTCCCGGAGGCGCCTCGATGGCGGTGGCGTATTCGTGGGCTTTGGGCTGGGGTTGGTCGGGGGGAGTGAGGGGCGCGGTCCGCATCGGTTCGGCGTCTTTGGTGACGTCGTAGACGCTGAGGAGCTTGGCTTTGTCGAAGATCATTTCCTCGCGGGAGAAGCCGGTGATGTCGTAGAGCGAGGTGAGTTCGATGGCGTCGACGGGGCAGGCTTCTTCGCACATGCCGCAGTAGATGCAGCGGAGTTCGTCGATGACGAAGCTTTCGGGGTATTTTTCGCGGTCGGGCCAGTCGTCGGGGGCGGTGGCGCCGACGATGTCGATGCAGTGGGCTGGGCAGGCGGTGGCGCAGAGCATGCAGGCGACGCACTTGACGCGGCCCTGCTCGTCCTTGTTGAGGCGGTGGACGCCGCGGTAGTTGGGGGAACGCAGCGTCTGTTCGCGTGGGTATTCGACGGTGAAGGTTTTGCCGAGGGCGGACTGGAGGATGTGGCGGCCGGTGACGGCCAGACCGCCGAGGATCTGGGGCAGGTAGGTTTGTTCGAGGAGGTTGAGTTTGGGGGGTTCGAGGCGTTTGAGTTGGGGGTCGTCGGGTCGCATGGGAAGGGGTCCCCAGGCTGAAGGATTTTGGAGGTGGGGCTGGGAAGGGCTGTCGGGTCTGGAGCTGAGGTTGTTTGCGGATTGTGATGCCGAGCCGGCCTAGCCGCGGACGAGTTGGACGATGGTGGCGGTGGCGACCAGGTTGAGCAGGGCCAGGGGGATCATGCGTTTCCAGGCCAGGTCCATGAGTTGGTCGTAGCGGAAGCGGGGGAGAGTCCAGCGGACCCACATGATGAGGATGATGAGCAGGCCGACCTTGAGCAGGAGGGCGAAGACTTTGACGAGGGCCCAGAACCAGCCGGTCTGGGCCTGGTCGGTGAGGAACGGGATATCCCAGCCGCCGAGGAAGAGGATCGTGATGAGGAAGCTGGCGGTGATGACGTGGAGGTATTCGCCGAGGAAGAACATGCCGAATTTGAGGGCGGAGTATTCGGTATGGAAGCCGCCGACGAGTTCTTGTTCGCTTTCGGGGAGGTCGAAGGGGAGGCGGTTGGTCTCGGCGAAGGCACTGATGAGGAATAGGAGGAAGCCGAGGGGTTGGACGAGGATGCCCCAGACGTGGCGGTCTTGCCAGTGGATGATGGCGTTGAGGTCGAGGGAACGGCAGATGAGGATGATGCCGAGGATGGAGAGGCCGAGGGGCAGCTCGTAGCTGATGAGCTGGGCGCTGGAGCGCATGGCGCCGAGGAAGGAGTATTTGTTGTTGGAGGAGTAGCCGGCGAGGATGACGCCGTAGACGGCGAGGCTGCCGATGGCGAAGACGTAGAGGATACCGATGTCGATGCCGGGGGCGATCTGGAACTGGACGTCGCCGAAGCCGAGGAAGTTGGCGCCGGTGGCTCCGACGGGACCGAAGGGGACGACGGCGAAGGCGATGGTGGCCATGGTGATGGCCAGGACGGGCGCGAGCAGGTAGAGGGGGCGGTTGACGTAGCCGGGGACGACGTCTTCCTTGACGAACATTTTGACGCCGTCGGCGATGGGGTGGAGCAGGCCGAGGCCGATCAGGGGTCGGAGCAGGGGAGCCAGCCGGCGGAATCCGGGGCGGTCGAGCAGTTCCAGGCCGGCGCGGTTCGGTCCGATGCGGTCCTGGGCCCAGGCGGCGATTTTGCGTTCGACGAGGATCAGGTAGGCGACGACGCCCTGGCTGATGCCGACGACGATGAGGATTTTGAGGAAGGTGCCGAGCAGGTCGATTGTGGTCATCGGGGGAGATGCCCGGGGAGGCAGATGCGGTTGGGGCTGGTTGGGTTTGGGTCCGAAGCTGGGGGCGGTTTGGGGTTGAGGTCGGGGACTGACCGAGGGGGGTGGCTACGCGGTGGGGACGGGTTCGCGCTGGGGTGGCTTTTGGGGGAGGAGCAGGGTCTGGCGGCCGCGGGGGGCGAGCCAGGGGTCGGCGAAGGGGATGGTGGTGTAGTCGGCCGATTCGGGTTGGCCGAGGACGATGCCGAAGGGTGGAAGGTGGCCGCCGGCGGCGACGGCGAAGGCGGGGATGGTCTGGGCCAGCTCGGCGAGGATGGTGTGGGATTCGATCGGGGCGGAGCCGCGGTTGGCCAGGATGGCGAAGATGTCGAGGTCGGGCAGGCTGCCGTCGCGTGGGGGGAGGATGGCCTGGGCGTACTGGAGTCGGTCGTGGGCGTTGACGTAGCAGCCGGCTTTTTCGGCGAAGGTGGCGGCGGCGAGGACGGCGTCGGCGGCGCGGGCTAGGGGGGTGACATGGACGTCCTGGACAATCAGGAACTCGGCGGCGCGAAGGGCTGAGGCGTCGTCGTCGGAGAAGGCAGGCTCGAGGGCGTCGGAGACGACGTAGGCGGCGGCGAACTGGCCGGAGGCGATCTGGGATTTGATGGTGGGGAAGTCGATGATCTGGCCCTGGAAGTGTTGGAGGATGAGTTCGACGCCGCGGCGGTTGGGGCATTTTTCGGCGTGGATGGTGAAGGGACGGCAGACGACGAAGCTGGTGTCGCCGGTGCGGCCGGTGCGGGGGTCCGGGGAGAAGGTCACGTCCTGGCCGGCGCGGGGGACTGGGCCGAGGGCCAGGACGGCCGAGGGGCTGAGGTTGCGGAGGTAGGAGGCGAAGAGGAAGGCTTCCTCGACCGTGAGGAACGGGGAGAGGATGCCGGCGATGGGACGGCTAGACTGGGCGATTTCGCGGAGTCGGGAACCGACGGTGGCGAGGGCCTGGTCGATGGGCGTGGGGACGAGTTCGTTGGCGGAGCGGAGGTACATGGAGGCGAGCAGGTCGGGGTCGTTGGCGGCCTTGTAGCTGTAGCGGCCTTCGTCGCAGATCCAGTAGTCGTTGACGTGGGGGTTGAAGCGGGCGCGGAACCGCCAGATTCGGCCCTGGTTTTCCTCGGCGATGATTGAGCAGCCGGTGGCGCAGCGGGTGCAGAGGGAGTCGTGGCGGTCGAGGAACCAGTAGCGTTGTTTGTGGAGGAAGTCTTTATCGAGCAAGGCGCCGACGGGGCAGAGGTCGACGACGTTGCCGGCCAGGGGGTTGTTGAGGGGCTGGTTGGGGAAGGTGTCGATTTCGGCGTGGCTGCCGCGGCGGACGACCTGGAGTTCGGACGTCTGGGTGATTTCGCGGGTGAAGCGGACGCAGCGGGTGCACATGATGCACCGGTCCTGGTTGAGCTGGATCTGGTCGGAGACGTCCTTGCGGGGGTTGACGATGCGGGGTTCGACGAAGCGATGGACGGCCTGGCCGTGGCGGTAGGAGTAGTCCTGGAGGCCGCATTGACCGGCCTGGTCGCAGACGGGGCAGTCGAGGGGGTGGTTGAGGAGCAGATATTCCATAATCATGCGTTGATGTTCGAGGACTTTGGCGCTATTGGTGACCAGGACGGTGCCGTCCTTGGCGGGGGTCTGGCAGGCGGGGACGAGCTTGGGGATGAGTTTGATTTCGCCGGTGGCGGGGTCTTTGGAGCCGACCTCGATTTCGCACATGCGGCAGTTGGCGACGACCGAGAGGGCGGGGTGCCAGCAGTAGTAGGGGATTTCGATGCCCACACGGAGAGCGGCCTGGATGGCGTTGAGTTTGGCGCCATCGGGGAGGGTGTAGTCCTGGCCGTTGATGGTGATGGTGGGCATGGCGGGGGATCCAGAAGGTAAGGAGTCCGGTTGCGGGGTTAGTGGGTGGCGGTGGAGGGTGTAGGTGGGGGCGGGTTGAGGGCGGAGGCCGGGGTGGAGGGTTTGGAAAGACCGATTTGGGTGATGAGGGGGTCGGCGGGGCGGCCGTGGAAGATGGCTTCCTGAAGGGGCGTGGGGCCAGCGGCTGGGTTTTGGTGGGTGCGGATGTAGTCTTCGAATTCGGGACGGAACTTATCGAGGGCGTTGCGGATGGGCCAGGCGGCGCCGTCGGCCAGGCCGCAGATGGTGGTGCCGGGGGTGATGCCGAGGTTTTGGGCGAGGGAGCGAAGCAGGTCGAGGTCTTCGAGGCGGCCGCCGCCGGCCTTGATGCGTTTGAGGGTTTTGTAGAACCAGGCGGTGCCTTCGCGGCAGGGGGTGCATTGGCCGCAGCTTTCGTGGGCGAAGAAGCGGCAGGTGTTGTAGAGGTAGTCGACCAGCGAGGTGTGGTCGTCGAGGACGGTGAGGGCGGCGGTGCCGAGGCCGAGGCAGCCGGTTTTGCGGATTTCCTCGAAGTCGAGTTTGACGTCGAGTTCGTCGGCGGACATGAGGCCCATGGAGATGCCGCCGGGGACGACGGCCTTGACCTTGCGGCCCTTCCAGCAGCCGCCGGCGTGTTCGTCGATCAGTTCGCGGGCGGTGACGCCGAGCGGCAGTTCGACGCAGACGGGGCGGTTGACGTGTCCGGAGACGGTGTAGAGCTTGGGGCCGTAGCTTTTGGGGGTGCCGATGGAGCGGAACCAGGAGGCGCCGCGTTCGAGGATGTGGGGGACGCAGCAGAGGGTCTCGACGTTGTTGACGACGGTGGGCTTGCGGAAGGCGCCCTCGATGGCGGGGAAGGGGGGTTTGATGCGGGGCCAGCCGCGTTTGCCCTCGAGGCTTTCGATCAGGCCGGTTTCCTCGCCGCAGATATAGGCGCCGGCGCCGCGGTGGACGTAGATTTCGCAGTCGAAGCCGGAGCCGTAGATGTTGCGTCCGAGATGTCCGGCGGCACGGGCTTCGGCGATGGCCTGTTCGAGGATGCGGGTGGCGTTGATGTATTCGAAGCGGATGTAGATGTAGGCGATCTGGGCCTGGGTGGCGAAGCAGGAGATGAGGATGCCTTCGAGGAGTTGATGGGGGTCGCGTTCCATGAGCCAGCGGTTGTTGAAGGTTGCTGGCTCGCTTTCGTCGGCGTTGACGCACATGAACGTTTCCTTCCGGTCCTTGGGAAGGAAGGTCCATTTGAGGCCGGTGGCGAAGCCGGCGCCGCCGCGGCCGCGGAGTTCGCTGTCCTTGACGACCTGGACGACGGCCTCGGGGGTCATGGTGGTCAGGACGTGGCGTGCGGTGGAGTAGCCGCCGCGTTCGGTGTAGACGCGGAGGGTGTGGCTATCGGGGACTTGGAAGTTGCGGCTGAGGACAGGTTCGAAGGCCGGCACGACGTCAGGCTCCTCGGTGAGCGGGCGGGGCGGAGGGGCGGATGCTGCTGGGGGCGTGGGGTTGGTTCGAGGCTCCGGTGGTGGTTAGCGGGGAGAGGTTTCGCTGGTGGTGGGGGCCAGGCGGCGGTTGAGGCGGCGGACCAGTTGGGTGCGGAGGCGGTCGTGGGCGGTGTCGCGGCTGTTGGCGAGGTTGTAGAGCCAGCGCCGGGAAGCGGGACGGCTCCAGAGCCGCAGCAGGGTGGACGATTGAGGGGTTCGCGGGGAGCAGGGCATGGGGTCTGGGGTCCTGGGGGGTGTTCGGAGATCAGGCGCGGTGGGTTCGGGGGCTGGGTCAGGGACGGGCCGGGGCGGCGAGGACGGGAGAGATGGGAGGGTCGGTGACGGGGCCCTGGGCGACGAGGTCGAGCAGGCGGTCGACCGAAGGTTCGTCGAGGGGGCCGAAGATGCGGCCGTCGTCGGCGAGGGCGGCGGGGGCGAATTCGCAGATGCCGAGGCACTCGGCCAGTTCGATGGTGATTTTGCCGTCGGGCGAGGTGCCGCCGGGTTGGATGCCGAGGCGTGAGCAGGCGTGTTCGAGGAGCTGATCGCCGCCGCGGATCATGCAGGAGAGCGATCGACAGATCCAGACCCGGACGTCGCCGACGGGAGCCTGGGTGAAGAAGCCGTAGAAGCTCATCGTGTCGTGGACTTCGGCGGGGGTGATTTCGAGCAGGTCGGCGATTTCGGCCAGAGCGCGGTGAGGGACGCAGCGGAAGTGGTGCTGGACGAGGTGGAGGGCCGGGAGGGTGACGGCGCGTTTGTTGGGGTAGCGGGGAAAGAGGGCGCGGATCTGGTCGCGGAGCGATTCGGGGATCAAGGGCGAGGGGGTTGAGGCGTCCATGGTGGATCTGTGCTAGAAGGGGTGCGGTGGAGGTTGGGTGCCGGCTCCGGGGCGTTGGGGGTTTTTAGCGGTCGAGCTCGGCGGCGATGATGTTGAGGCTGCCGAGGACGGCGACGACGTCGGCGATCATGTGGTTGCGGATCAGGTGGGGGAAGGTGGCGAAGTGGATGAAGGAAGGGGGGCGGGTGCGGACCCGCCACGCGGTCTGGGTGCCGTCGGCGACGAGGTAGTAGCCGAGTTCGCCGTTGGGGCTTTCGACGGCGTAGTAGACCTCGTCGATAGGGGTGTCCGGGCCGCGGTTGGGCATGATCAGTTCGAAGTGTTGGATCAGGCCTTCCATGCTGTTGTAGACGGTGGTTTTGTCGGGCAGGGGGAATTTGTCGGCGATGGGGACGTTGACGGGGCCGTTGGGGAGGTTGGCGGTGGCCTGACGGAGGATTTTGAGGCTCTGGAGGATTTCCTCGAAGCGGACCTGGAAGCGGGCGTAGCAATCGCCCTCGGTGGCGTAGGGCACTTCGAAGTTGAGTTCGGGGTAGGCCAGGTAGGGTTCGTCCTTGCGGAGGTCGTAGGTGACGCCGCTGGCGCGGGCCAGCGGGCCGGTGACGCAGAGGGCCAGAGCCTGGTCGCGGGAGAGGGTGCCGATGCCGCGGGTGCGGTCGAGGAAGATCTTATTGCGCATGAGGAGTTTTTCGACGTCGCGGAGGGCGGCGGGGAGGCTGGCCAGGACGCGATTGATGCGTTCAAGGACGCGGGGGGTGAAGTCCTGGAGGACGCCGCCGACGCGGGTGTAGCCGGGGTGGAACCGGTAGCCGGACATTTCCTCGTAGACGTCGTAGATCAGTTCGCGCTGATTGAAGAGGTAGAGGAAGGCGGTGAAGGCGCCGAGGTCGAGGGCGGCGGCGCCGACGCAGAGCAGGTGGTCGGAGATGCGGGACAGTTCGCCGATGATGGTTCGGATGTATTTGCAGCGGGGGGTGAGTTCGATGCCGAGCAGTTTTTCGACGGTGCCGTGCCAGGCGATTTCGTTGTAGGGGGGGCTGATGTAGTTTTTGCGGTCGACGATGGTGACGTACTGGTTGAAGGTCAGGTGTTCGCCGAGTTTTTCGAAGCCGGAGTGGAGGTAGCCGATGTGGGGGGTGGCGTTGACGATGCGTTCGCCGTCGAGTTCTAGGACGAGGCGGAGGGTGGTATGGGTGGCGGGGTGTTGGGGTCCGAAGTTGAGGGTCCAGCGGTACTCGGCCTGGTGGGGGCCGGGCGGGTTGCCGGGCAGGATCTCGTCGTCGAGCAGGGAGGAGGCCATGGGGGATGGTTCCTGGAGCCGGAGCGGGCTGGGTTGAGTGGGCGGTGGTTTAGCTTTCGGCGCGGGTGATTCGGGGGAAGTTGTGGCGTTCGCCGCGTCCGCGGAGGGGGTAATCCTTGCGGAGGGGGAAGGCGGTGAACTGGTCGGGCATGAGGATGCGTCGGAGGTCGGGGTGGCCGTCGAAGCGGATGCCGAACATGTCGAAGACCTCGCGTTCCAACCAGTCGGCGCCGGGCCAGAGCGAGGTGGCCGAGGGGAGCGAGGGGTTGTCGGGGTCGACGCCGACTTTGAGGATGAGGCGATCGGTGGTGTCGCGGTTGAGCAGGACGTAGTGGACTTCGAAGCGCTTGCCGGAGCCGCTGGGCTTGGGGTAGTGGAGGTAGTCGGTACCGCCGAGTTCGACGAGGTGGAAGCCGCCGCGGTCGCGGAGGGCGGCGAGGGCGGGCAGGAGCTGGTCGGGTTCGACGAAGATGCGGAGGTTGTCGCGGAAGGAGGAGGTTTTGAGGGTGGGACCGAGCACCGGTTCGAGCAAGGCGCGGGCGCGGCTGAGGCGGGGGTCGGAGGCGGTGGCGGTTGGGGGTGATGGGTGGGCGGTGGTGGGGTTCATGTCGGCCTCGGGGTACCGCTGGTTCCGGTGATCGTGGAGGGTGCCGAGGGTTAGAGTTCGTTGGCTCCGAGGGAGGCGGAGCCGCCGGGGAGGCGGTAACCGAAGCGGGCCTCGTCGCCGCGTTCCTGGCGGGCAAGGAGGCGGGCGGCGGGTGAGGAGCGGGATTGCTCGAAGAGTTGTTCTTTGAGGATTTGTTCGGGGAGGGCGGTGCCGTTGAGTCGGCCGCCGCGCTGGATTTTGTCTTGCATATCCATCAGGGCGCGGAGGATTTGTTCGGGGCGGGGTGGGCAGCCGGGGATGTAGACGTCGACGGGGATGAAGCGGTCGACGCCCTGAACGACGGCGTACGTGTCGAAGACGCCGCCGGTGCAGGCGCAGGCGCCCATGCTGATGCACCACTTGGGTTCGGGCATCTGGAGCCAGATGCGTTGGAGGACGGGGAGCATTTTCATGACGACGCGGCCGGCGACGATCATCAGGTCGCACTGGCGTGGGGAGAAGCGCATGACCTCGGCGCCGAAGCGGGCGATATCGAAGCGGCTGGCGCCAACGGCCATCAGCTCGATGCCGCAGCAGGCGGTGGCGAAGGGCATGGGCCAGAGGCTGTATTTGCGGCACCAGTTGACGGCGGCATCGAGGGTGGTGACCTGGATGCCTTCGGGCAGGTCGGCGCCGCCGGCGTGGCGAAGGAGCCTGGGGTTGTTGGCCAGGAGGGCGGGGGAACGGGGGTTGTCGAGCGAGGGTGTCAGCGCCATGAGAAAACTCCCTTGCGCCAAGCGTAGGCGTAGGCCGCGGCGAGGACGGCGATAAAGACCAGAATTTCGACAAAGACCAAGTTGCGGAAGACCGGTGGGATGCCGGCGGCGGCGGAGGCCAGAGGGGGCAGGGAGGGGGCGCCGGTTTGGCCGGGGTCGGCAGCCTCGGAGAGGGCTATCGGGGTGCTGACGGCCGGGGAGTCGGCGGACCATTGGGCGACGGCCCAGGGGTAGAGGTAGAGCAGTTCGACGTCGAAGAGGAGGAAGGCGATGGCGATCAGGTAGTAGCGGACGTCGAAGCGTTGGCGGGCGTCGCCGACCGGGTCCATGCCGGACTCGTAGGGCATTTGCTTGACGGGCGTGGTGCGTCGCGGCCCCAGGATGGCGCTGAGGACGAGCATGACCAGCGCGACGCCAAAGAGGGCGAACACGATGAATAGGAAGATGGGGTGGAAGGTGGTGGTCATCGGCCCATCTGAGCAAGCGGGAGAGACGTTCTGGGTTTGGACTTCGTGAACTGTTTCACAAAGTCGTTCAGGAAGAAACCCGCGCCGGGGGTCAGCGCGGGTTGTGGGGAAGGGAGGTCGTGAAAGGTGCGTTTACCTTAACGCGGTCCGGGGGGGGTACGCAAGGGCGTCTCGGTGGCTGTGGGGGCGACTGGGTGATCGCGTTTTGCGGGTTAGAGGAAGAGAGTCTTTTCGAGTGTTTTAGGTGGTGTGGTGGTGGCGTCAACGGCGGGGGGAGATGGTTGAGGTTGAGGGGCGGCGGACGCGGCTGGTGCCGGGCTGGGGGGCGGAGCTGAAGGGGTTGGTTGAGTCGAGGGGGTTGGGGGCGGGTCGGAAGGGGTCACTTAGAGTGGTGGAGGGTGGGAAGGGTGTGGAGCGGGTGGAGTTGGGTAGGTTGAGGGGGGAGGTTTGGGATGGGGAGAGGTTTGGGCTCGGGTTGAGGCGCCGGCTGCGTTCGAGGATGGCCTCAGGGTCGATCGAGGGGGAGGTGTCGGTGGTGGGGGCGGTGTCGGTGGTGGGGGGGGTTCGGGGAGGAGAGGAGGGGGGTGAGGGTTGGTCGGAGCGGGGGAGGGCCAGGGAGGTCCCGCGGGAGGTGCGTCGACTGGAGGGGGTGGAGGGGGTGTTGTTGGTGGCGGGGGTGGTTTGTGGGGGGGAGTTGCGGCGGGTGGTGGAGGCGGCTTGCTGGAGGGCCTGGTTGATGCGGGCGAGTTCCTCGGCGAGCTGGGTGCGGCGTTTGGGGTCGCGTTCGTTGCGGAGCTGGAAGTAGAGTTCGTCGCGTCGTGCCTGGTTTTCGGCGAATTGCTGGTCACGGAGGAGGTAGGGGGAGTCGAATCGGTTGGGGGTGCGGACGGCGGCGTGGTAGGGGATGAAGCGGGAGCCGGTGGGTCGGCTGAGGGTGCCGTAGGGGTCGATGGAGAAGAGGTCGGGGGCGGCGGGCAAGTCGAGGGTGGTGGCGCCACCCAGGGCGGGGCCAAAGGCTTCGAGGCGAGCCTGGTTGGGCAGGGAGGGGTTGCGGATGGTGGGGTAGGAGAAGGACTGGTACGGGCGGGAGTAGGGTGAGAAAGGGATGGAGGTTGCGTACTGGGCGGGTGTGGGCGACGTGGTCGCCAGCAGGGTTGCGCCCGCTGCGATCAGGAGCCGGGGGCTGGGCATGGTGTTGGCCTCCTGGCGTCGTGGGCGACGCGGGTCCGTGGCGATGTGGGGGCGAATGGAGGGCGCAGTTCTAACTTACCTTAATTGTATCTAACGTGGTTTGGGGTGCCCATGATCAAAAAGCGGGGCGGGGTTGCCGAGGGGGGTAGGGCGGAATCGGATCGGGCGGCCGGTCCGACCTGGCCGCTTGGTTGCGGCGGGACCGGGAAAATGGCCAGGTCCAGGCGCTCGGGCGGAGGCGGGGTGTGGTCGCTCAGCTTGTCGCGCGGGGACGGCGGCGGTATGGTTGGCAGCCTGGGAGGGAGAGGCGAGGGACGCGGGCTGAGGAGGAAGGCCGCGATGAGATGTTTGGGTGCGCGCCGTGGGGGTGTTGGGTGGGTTGTGGGGGTGGGGCTGCTGGTCGGGGTTGGTGCGGTTGAAAGCCAGGAGGTGGAGACGCCGTCCTGTTTGCGGATTGAGCTCTATGTGCGGCCGGACAGTGAGCAGTGCCGGCGTGCGGAGGGATTTTTGGCGGAGCTGGAGCGGCGGCGGCCGGGCATCCGGGTCGAGGTGTTTGACGTATCGAAGGATCCGGCGTTTCTGGCCCGGCTGCGGGAGATTTCGGCGGAGTTTGGGCGGCAGCCGGCGTTGCCGACGGTTTACGCGGCGAATCAGTTGGTGGTGGGATTTCGGGACGCGGCGGCGACGGGCTCTCAGATCGAGGGCCTGCTGACGATGGAGGTGTTTGTCCGGAACGGGTGTCCGAAGTGTGCGGCGGCGCTGCCGTTTGTGCAGGGATTGCAGCGGCGTTATCCGGGGCTGGCCGTGGCGGTGCAGGAGGTGACCGGGGATCGGCGTGCGGCGGCCCGGATGAACCAGCTCTGTCAGGCGTATGGAGTGCCGCCGGGGCTGCCGACGATCCATTTTGGCGGTCGGCTGGTGGTGGGATGGAATGGGGCCGAGGTGACCGGGGCGCAGCTGGAGGGGATGCTCCGCCCGTCGGCGACGCCGTGTCGGACGGATGCGGAGCGTGGTCAAGCGTTGCGGTGGGACTGGCGGGGGTGGTGGGTCCTGCCACAGGTGGCGGTGAGGGTGCAGGAGCCGGGCGACGGGCTTCCGCCGGAAGCGGAGTGGCCGGCCGAGGACGGGCTTCCGCCTGAGGCGGAACTTCCGGTGGAGGCGGATCCGGGGGGCAGTCAGGTGATCCGCAAGCCGGAGGAGGTGCCGACGGGGGTGACAGTGCCGGTGCTGGGGCGGCTGGACGCCAAAGCGTTGGGGCTGCCGGTGTTTACGTTTCTGATCGGGCTGGTCGATGGCTTCAATCCGTGCGCGATGTGGGTGTTGGTGTTTTTGCTCTCGGTGCTGGTGGGGCTGAAGGACCGGCGGAAGATCGTGGCGATTGCCGGAACGTTTGTGGTGATATCGGGTATGGCCTATTTTGTGTTTATGGCGGCATGGTTGAATGTGTTTTTGCTCATTGGCTACGTTCGCCCGGCGCAGATTGTGTTGGGGGCGATGGCCGTGGTGATTGGGCTGATCCACGTGAAGGATTTTTTCGCGTTCAAGAAGGGGATCAGCCTGTCGATTCCGGAGTCGGCCAAGCCGACGATCTATGCGCGGGTGCGGCAGATTGTGACGGCGGAGAATTTGGTTCCTGCGCTGCTGGGGGCGATGGTGCTGGCGGTGCTGGTCAATTCGGTGGAGTTGTTGTGCACGGCGGGGCTGCCGGCGGTGTACACGCAGATTTTGAGCGCGCAGGGGTTTCCGCTCTGGGTGAACTACGCGTATTTGGGGCTGTACATCGCGGCGTACATGCTGGACGACACGATTTTGCTGGCGGTGATTGTAGCGACGCTATCGCGGAAGCGGCTGGAGGAGAAGCAGGGCCGGTGGCTGAAGTTGGTGAGTGGCTCGGTGATTCTGGCGTTGGGGGTGGTGATGCTGGTGCGCCCGGACTGGCTGCGCTGAGGAACCGGGGAGCCAAGGCGGGGCTGAGAGACGGGCGGAATCTGCAGCAAGAAGCGGCGCGATGGCGGCCTTAGGCATGAAAGGATAATGATATGCATGTTACATTATTAATTGTCGTGATGCTGGCCCAAGGAGAGCCGGGAGGGGAGGTTCGGCCGGCGCGGCAGTATGTGGTGGCGGGGCGGTTGTTTGATGGGACGGGGGATGGATATCGGGAGCGGGTGGTGATTGTGATCGAGGGGGAGCGGATTGCGCGGGTGGTTGGGTTGGATGAGTGGGAGGGGGCGGGGTCGGGGGAGGCGGTGCTGGACTTGTCGGGGTATGTGGTGTTGCCGGGCTTGATTGACTGTCATACGCATTTGAGCAGTCGGGGGGATCGGTTTGACGAGATCAACAAGTTCAAGGATGGTCCGTATCGGGCGGCGTTTTATGCGGTCAACCATGCGCGGACGACGTTGATGGCGGGTTTTACGACGGTGCGGGATGTGGGATCGCCGGCGTTTCTGGCGGTCGAGCTGCGGGACACGATCAACGAGGGGCATGTGGTGGGGCCGCGGGTGGTGGCCAGCGGGCCGGCGCTGTCGATGACGGGCGGGCATGGGGATTTGAACCGGTTTGGGCCGCAGGTGCGGACGCAGTTGTTTCCGGTGGAGCGGGATTTTCGGATTGCCGACGGCGTGGATCAGGTCCGGCAAACGACGCGGGCGCAGCTCAAGCATGGGGTGGATGTGGTGAAGATCCATGCCTCCGGCGGGGTGATGTCGCGGGGGGATTCGCCGGGGGCGGCGCAGTATACGGTGGAAGAGCTGCGGGCGTGTGTGGAGGAGGCGCATGCGGCGGGGCGGAAGGTGGCGGCGCATGCGCATGGGGCGGAGGGGATCAAGAATGCGGTGCGGGCGGGCGTGGATTCGATCGAGCATGGCTCGCTGATCGACGAGGAGGGGATCCGGATGATGAAGGAGCGGGGGACGTGGCTGGTGGCGGATATTTATAATGATGATTATTTGTTGGGAAAGGCGATTGAATTGAAATTGCCGCAGGAGTCGATTGACAAGGAGCGGGCGTTGGGGCAGTTGCAGCGGGAGAATTTCCGGCGGGCGGTGGAGGCGGGGGTGCGGGTGGCGTTTGGGACAGATGCGGGGGTTTATCCCCATGGGGACAATGCGAAGCAGTTTGCGTACATGGTCCAGTATGGAATGACGCCGGCGGGTGCGATTCGCGCGGCGACGTCGGATGCGGCGGAGTTGTTGGGCTGGTCGGACCGGGTGGGTCGGGTGGCGGTGGGGTTGTATGCGGATTTGATCGCCGTGGATGGGGATCCGCTGGAGGATGTGCGGGTGTTGGAGTCGGTGGATTTTGTGATGAAGGGTGGGGTGGTGGTGAAGCGTCCGGAGGGGGGAGTGGGATTGCCTTGAGGGGAGGTGGGAGGGGCTTTATTCTGATGGGGGGTTTGGATCACGCCGGAGAGTGGGCGTGGTCTGAGGATCAGTCACGAGAACAGAAACGGGGCGTGTGATGTTGATTCGAGCTGGTCGCAGCCGCCGGGATTTTTTGCGGGTGACGGGGACCAGTCCGTTGCTGGCGCCGTGGGTGATGGGGTCGGGGCGGGTGGAAGCCGAGCTGGTGAGGTCCAGGAATGAGCGGCCGCGGCTGGCGTTGATTGGGTGTGGGGGTCAGGGGCGGGGGATTGCGGAGTGGGCGGGGCATTTTGGCGATTTTGTGGCGGTCTGCGATGTGGACAAGAACCATCTGGAGAAGGCGCGGACGTCGGAGGGGATTGGGAAGAGCAAGGCCGAGGCCTATGAGGATTATCGTAAGTTGTTGGAGCGGACGGATGTTGACGCGGTGTTGATTGGGACGCCCGATCACTGGCACACCAAGATTTGTGTGGATGCGATGCGCAGTGGCAAGGATGTCTATTGTGAGAAGCCGCTGACGTTGACGATTGCCGAGGGGAAGCTGCTGGCGAAGGTGACGCGGGAGACGGGTCGGATTCTCCAGGTGGGCACGCAGCAGCGGAGCGACCACAACCGGGTATTCTTGCTGGCGGTGGCGATGGTCCGGGCGGGTCGGATTGGGGATCTGAAGAAGGTGACGGCGGCGATTGGAGGAGGTCCGGCGGGAGGACCGTTTGCGAAGGAGACGCCGCCGCCGGAGTTGAACTGGGACATGTGGCTGGGCCAGGCGCCGAAGGTTGAGTACATCAAGGAGCGGTGTCATGGCAGTTTTCGGTGGTGGTATGAGTATTCAGGGGGCAAGCTGACCGACTGGGGTGCGCACCATGTGGACATTGCCCATTGGGGGATGGGCATGGAGCATTCGGGGCCGAAGCGGATTGAGGTCGAGAAGCGGGAGCTGCCGGTGCCGTTTGAGAAGGGCTGGCCGACGGTGGACGACCAGTTCAACACACCGACGGCGTTTCTCGTGAAGTGCACTTTCCCGAATGGGGTGCTCCTGGAGATTCGGGACGACACGGAGAATGGCGTGCGGTTTGAGGGGACGCGGGGGAAGATTTTTGTCACCCGGGACCGGATTGACCTAGAGGGTGCAGCGGTGCCGGCGCTTTATGAGAATCCGGTGCCGATGGAGGAGCTGGTCAGGCTTCGCAAGGGCAAGAAGCTGGACAGCCACATGGGGAATTTCATTGAGTGTTGCCGGGATCGGGGCGAGCCGGTGTCGGATGTGTGGACGCATCACCGGGCATTGACGACGTGTCACCTGGCGAACATTGCGTTGCGGCTGAACCGGGCGCTGACCTGGGACCCGGAGACAGAGCAGATTGTCGGGGACGAGGAGGCGAATGGTTGGCAGACTCGGCCGCAACGGAAGGGTTATGAGGTGGTGGAGTCGTAGGGGCGGGTTTGACGGATGGCCGCCGGCCGGTGGCCGTGAGCCGTTTCTTGGGATGGGCGCCGGCCTCGTTCGATGGAACGGGGCCGGCGTTGTGTTTTTGGGGGCTTAGGAAGGTCGGCGCAATGAGCCAGAAGGGGTGGGGGGGATTAGGTCGAAGAGGGGGTGTGGGAGGGGCTGAGGAGTGGTGGCGTTACCGGCGCGGGTGTTGTGCGGAGGGCTGTTGGGGAGGCTGGGGCTTGGCGTAGGGGCCGGGAGCGAGGGAAGGCTCGGGAGCGGACCGGGCGGGGGGTGGTGACGGGGTGGGATCGGCATGGATTCTGGATGGGTAGGGCAGGGTGGGGAAGGTTCGTCCCGGCCGGGTCAGTGGGTATGGCCGGTTGCGCTGGGGGTGGTGGGGGTTGTTGGTGCTCACGGGCCAATGCTGGCGTCGGGTCTGGTGCGGGTTCAGGCGACGCCGCATGATGCGCGCTTGATTGAGTATCTGTGGGAGCATACGTGGCGTTGGTTGTGTCGGAAGCCTGGTCACAGGGAGTTTTGGAGCGCGGCGTTTTATGATCTGGCGCCGGGTGTGGTGGCGTATTCGGATGCGTTGATTACGGAAGCGCCGCCGTGATCGGGTGGCGCGGGATTGGGGGTCGGGGTCGTTGGGTTCGTGGGGGGTGTGACTGGTGGCGATGTCGGTGAGGGACTACGTGGGGGGAGTGGCTGGAACGGCGCAGGGCTGCGGCGGGGCGGGTGCAGGCGATTCTCGACCTGCGGTCGGGCTGAGGGGAGAAGCTGGCGGCGGAGGAGTGTCGAGGCTGGCAGGGAGCGGCCGAGGGCCCGAGGTCCGCGGCAAGCGTGCGGGGGACTGGCGGTCGCGCCTGGGCAGGGGATGCCCCAGACGCGGGGCCGGCGGGGGAAGTGGCGGCGGCGGTTGGGTTGGGAGTTGATGGGTCGGTGTGGAGGGGAGGGCGGATTAGGGGGTCAGGCGGATGTTTTTGAACGCGAGGTCCGAGAACCGGGCGACGAGTGGTGCGCCGGAGGTGTTGGTGGCGACGACGCCGAATTTGAGTCGGGAGGAGAGGCGGACGGGGATGGTGGCCAGTTCGGTCCAGGTCTGGCCGTCGTCGCTGGCCTCGACGGTCATTTTGTCGATGCGTCGGGTGAGGCGGAGCCAGGTTTCGGGCTGGGGAAAGCTCAGTCCCTCGGTGACGACGTGGCGGTCTTTGATGCGGCCGTCGCGCCAGTATTCGATGAGGACGGCGGCGCGAGGCATGTCGTGGTTTGGTTCCTGGAGGTCGGCGCGAGCGACGCGGAAGAAGTTGGCCTCGTCGAGCCAGACGAGCAAGCCGGCGGAGCGTTCGGAGGTGCGGGCCGGGGCGGGGGGATTGGTGGTGGTTGGGCTGGAGAGGGCGGCCCGGACGGATGCGGTCCAGTTGCTTTCGATGTCGCGGAGGACGCGTGGGGCGTTGCGTTTTTTGGGGAAGGCGTTGAGCTCGTGGGGGGAGGCGGGAAGGGAGATGGAGAGGGTGGAGTCGTCGAGGCGGATGGTGCAATCCTGGTCGGGGTCGAGAGGGATGCCCCAGTTGGGGATGGGGGCGGGTTGTTGGAGGGGGAAGAGGAGGGCCAGAAGGATCGCGGGCATGGGGCGGAATCTCCGATGGTGACGGTGGGTCTGTGATTGACCTATGTCAACCGACGATAGGCTGGGAGGCAAGGTGGGGGGGGTCAGCGTTACTTGAGGTGGCGAGTCCAGAAGTCGCGCATGGTGGAGTAGAGGTGGACGCGGGCGGGGCGGTCGGCGATGCCGTGCTGGCGCATGGGGTAGATCATCATGTCGAAGGGGATATTGTGTTGGATGAGGGCGTCGGCGAAGGCCCAGGCGTTTTGGGGGTGGACGTTGTCGTCGTAGGTGCCGTGGACGAGGAGGAGGCGGCCGTGGAGGTTGCGGGCTGACTCGACAAAGGAGGTGGCCTTGTAGCCTTCGGGGTTGTCGGCGGGGGTTCGCATGGCGAACTCGGCCCATTTGGTGTCGTAGTAACGCCAGTCGGTGACGGCGGCGATGGCGATGCCGGCTTTGAACTGGCGGGAGTGGGTCATGAGGTTGAGGGTGAAGCTACCGCCGCCGCTCCAGCCCCAGACGCCGACGCGGAGGGGATCGACGTAGGGCTGCTGCTTGAGCCAGGCGACGGCATCGAGCAGGTCGTTGCGTTCGACCTCGCCGGACATTTTGCCGAAGACGAGGGTTTCCAGGTGGTGGCTTTGGGCGGTGGCGGCGCGGTGGTCGACGAGGGCGACCAGGAAGCCATCGTTGACGAGGATGTTATCGAAGAAGAGGGAGTTGCGCCATTTGTTGAGGACGGTGGGTGCGGAAGGGCCGCCGTAGACGTAGAGGATCAGGGGGTAGGGTCGGGATGGGTTGAAGTTGTGGGGTTTGAGGATTTCGGCGGGGAGGGGAAATCCGTCGCGGGCGGGGATGGTGAACTGCTCGGGGTAGGCCAGGGCGAGCGTGGTGAGGAGGTCGGTCTGGGGAGAGGCCAGGAGGGCGCGCTGGGTGCCGTCGGCGGTGTGGAGTCGGAGGGCAGGCGGGGTGCGGATGGTGGAGAAGCGGTCGACGTAGAAGCGGAGGTTGGGGCTGAAGTCGATGGTGTGGGTGCCGTCTTCGCGGCTGAGCCGCTGGAAGCCGGAGCCGTCGAGGGCGACGCGGTAGAGGTGGCTTTCGGTGGAGTGTTTCTCGAGGGCGGTGAAGTAGGCGAGGCCGAGGTTTTCGTCGACGGCGACGAGAGCCTGTCGAAGCCAGAAGGGGCCGTCGGCCGAGGAGCGGATGGCCCAGGGGCCGGAGGTGAGGCGGTTGAGGAGTGAGCCGTCGAGGCGGTAGCGGTAGAGGTGGGCAAAGCCGTCGCGTTCGGAGGCCCAAAGGAACTTGTCGTGAGCGAGGAAGCGGAGGTCGTCGTGGATGTTGACCCAGGCGGGGTCGGTTTCCTCGAGGACGAGGCGGGGGTTGGCGCCGTCGCGGCCGACGATGAGCAGGGAGAGCCGGTTCTGGGATCGGGGCATGGTCTGGACGGCGAGGCGTTGGGAGTCGGGGAGCCACTGAACTCGGGCGATGTACTCGTAGGAGTCGGGCGCGAGGGCGACCCAGGTGGTCGGGGGGTTATCCTGGGCGAGGTCGACGATGCCGAGGCGAACCTTGGGGTTGGGCCGGCCGGCGCGAGGGTAGCGTTGGGTGTGGAGGGCGGGGACGTCGGGTCGGAAGTCGACGAAATAGGAAAGGTCGACCGGGGATTCGTCGGTCTGGAGGTAGGCGATGGCGGAGGAGTCGGGGGCCCACCAGGAGGCGATGTCGCGACGGCCGAAGATTTCCTCCCAGTAGACCCAGGAGAGGGTGGCGTTGAGGGTGGTCGGGGAGCCGTCGTGGGTCAGGCGGCGTTCGCCACCGGGACCGGTTGTCGGGTGAACATACAGGTCGTTATTGCGGACGTAGCTGACAAGGCGGCCGTCGGGCGAGAGCCGCGGGGATTTTTCGGCTTCGGGGGTTTGGGTCAGGCGGCGGAAGGAGGACGAAGGGAGGTCGAGGACAAAGAGATCGCCATCGAAGAGATAGATGGCGACTGCGGCGTGGGGATCGAGTTCGACGGGCCAGGGGAGGGTCTCGGGGGGTCGCGGTCGGGGCGACCGTTTTGAGACTTGCGAGGGCGTGGGCTGCGTGGACGAGCGGGGTGCGGTCGAGGGTTTCGGGGTCGAGGCGTTCGAGGGTTTGCTCGGCGGGTGGTTTGCGGGGGTCGAGCAGGGCGAGGGTACTGTCGTGGAGCCACTGGTAGCGTGGCAGGGCGGTCAGGGTGTTGGGGCCGTCGCCCTGGGTCCATTCGACGGTCAGAGGGATGGGGTGGTGGGGGGGGATGGGCTGTTGCGCGAGGCTGAGCAGGGCGACGAATAGGGACGCGGTCGGTTGCATCGGGGTACCTCGGGTTGGCGTCCGGGTGATCCGGCGGAGGTGGGTCTGGGGCGGGCGGGTTGGCTCGAGTGCGTATCGTTGCCGGCTGGACCAGCGCGGGGAGTCGTTGGGGCTCCTGGTGGGGCGGGGCGCCGCAGGGGCAAGGAGGCGGCGATCGCGGGGGTGAGGCGTCCGGCTGGATCAGGGCTGGATGGTGATTTCGTGGCTCAGGGCTGAGGGGCACCAGTGTTGCTCGATGTATTGGACAACGAGGCGGGTTCCCTGGTCGTGGGGAACGTGAGGAGGGTCGTTCGGGTCGTACATGGCGTCAGTCAGGTCGCGGACGAGGACGCAGTCGAAGCCGCGGGCGGTCATGGCCTTGATGGCGAACGGGCGATTGAGGATACACATATTGGTATGAACACCGACGTAGAGAACGGTGGTGATGCCGAGTTGGTGAAAGAGGTTTGTCAGTTCGTCGCCCTGATCGGTGATCGCGTCGAAGGGGCCGATGGTGATGGCGGGGTGTTGTCGGGTCCAGGCGGGGTAGAAGGAGTCGTCGGTGTCGCAGCCGCCGTCGGAGTCGTCGATCGGAAGGGGAGGGGAGGCGGGTGGGGGAGGAGCGGGAGGGAGATCGGCCTGGGGAGCGAGCTGGGCGCGAAGGCGTTGCGGGGTGTTGGCGTAGAAGGGCATCGTTTCGGAAGGGGCGTGGACGATCAGGACGCCGTGGTCGCGGAGTCGGGAGATGAACGGGTTGATGCGGGCGGCGAGGGTGTCGGTGCGTTGGGTGGCGCCCTGGCACCAGTGGAGGTCCCACATGTCGCAGATCACGACGGCGACTTGGGAGGCCGGGACGGTCCGGGTGGTGGACACCGGGTGGTAGGAGCCGTCGGCGGCGGGTTGGTGGCGGCGTGTGTTTAGGGTGATGGTGGCGTGGGACCGGGGAGGTGGCGCGATCGGGCCGGGTGAGACTGGCTCGGGGATTTGGCGGCGTGCGGTCCAGAAGAGGGCCTGGGCGAGCATGCGGAGGAAGGATTGGTTTTCGAAGTCGGACTGGGCGCCGAGGGTGGTGTAGAAGAGGCGTCCGCCGTGGATGACGCGGGTCCAGGCGGCGGGTTCGGGCTGGGCTACCTCGGGGGAGCGGGTGGTCATGAGCAGGGTGCAGTCGGGGGCGAGGGGACCGGCTTTGTAGACGCTCGCGCGTGAAGCGAGGAAGTCGATACCGTTGAGGATGGGGTGGGACCGGGCGGAGTCTTCAACGGTGGCGCGCTGGCTTTTGGCGGCGCCGTAGTGGCCGCGATAGTTACCGCCAAGGATGAGGCGGTCGAAGTCGAGCCAGTTCTGGAAGGCGTGGCTGGCGGTGCGGACGGCGACGATCGGGCGGCCGCTGGTCAGGTAGGCCTGGACGCGAGCGAGCTGGTCGTCCGGCAAGGTGAGCCGGCGCGTGAAGACCAGGACGACGTCGCAGGAGTCGAGGGCCTGGAGGCCGGGCAGGTCGGTGGTGCCGCGAGCCTTGAGGACGGTGGCGCGGATGGGGTAGCGCGCTTCGAGCCAGTCGCGGAACTGATCGAGGGACTGGTCGGACTGGTATTCCTCGGAGCCGGACAGCATGACCACGCGCAGGGGCGTTGGGGCGTCGTCCGGGCGGGGCACGGCGGCGAGGCCGGCCACAGAGCCGATCAGTCCCAGGAAGATGGAGAAACGACCAGGCATCGGGGACGCTCCGCGATAGGCGACCGAAGGCTGAGGAGCCAGGACGGGGTTCCAATTGTTGTTGAAGAAGCGTTGCAGGATCGGGATCATGATGGGGCTTGGGGTGAGGCGCTTCAAGAGTGGGAGGGAGGATCGTGCCGGTGAGGCCGCACCACGCGGCTGGCGTGAGGCTTGGGGGCGGTCTGGTGGAGTGGCTGAGGGCGGGGCGAGGCCGGATTGGGCGGGAGCCGGTTGGTCGGATGGAAGGTGGTCGGTGGTGGGGCGAGGGAGGTGGAGTGTGGGAGCGAGGCGGTTTGTGGTAGGATGCTGGGGGATTGGGTGGATCCTCCAGGTCTGGGCTGGGGTGTGTCTTGCGCAGGATGGGGATGGACGAGCGTTTTTTGAGGCGAAGGTTCGGCCGTTGTTGATCGACCGCTGCCAGAAGTGTCATGGTGCGGAGCAGGCCAAGAGCGGGTTGAGGCTGGACAGTCGGGCTGGGATGGAAGCGGGGGGTGAGAGTGGGCCGGCGGTGGTGCCAGGGAAGCCGCAGGAGAGTCTTCTCATTGAGGCGGTTCGGCAAACGGGGTCGCTGAGGATGCCGCCCAAGGAGCGGTTGAGCGAGGCGGAGATAGAGGTTTTGGAGCGGTGGGTGGAGCAGGGAGCGGTGTGGCCGGGGGAGGTGGGGGAGGCCGGAGGTCGGGTTGCCTCAGCGGGGACTCTGGATGAGGCGGAGTTGGCCGAGCGTGCGCGGCACTGGTCGTTCCGGCCGATCGAGCCCGTCGAGGTTCCGGCGGTGCGAGATGAGCAATGGCCGACGAACGCGATCGACCGGTTCTTGCTGGCGGCGATGGAGGCGGCTGGGGTGCGGCCGGCGGGGCCGGCGGATCGGCGGACCTTGATTCGGCGGCTGACGTTCGACCTGATTGGGCTGCCGCCGACGGTGGCGGAGGTCGAGGCGTTTGTGAACGATGGTCGGCCGGATGCGTATGAGCGGCTCGTGGATCGGTTGCTGGCGTCGCCGCATTATGGCGAGCGTTGGGGACGGCACTGGTTGGATCTGGTTCGATACGCGGAGACGGCTGGGCACGAGTTTGATTATGAGATTCCGCTGGCATGGCGGTATCGGGATTATGTGGTTCGGGCGTTGAATGAGGATCTGCCGTATGACCGGTTTGTGCGGGAGCATCTGGCCGGGGACCTGGACCCAGCGCCCCGGCGGGATCAGGTGACGGGGCGGAACGAGTCGATCCTGGGGACGGGTTTTTTGTGGCTGGGGGAGGGGGTGCACTCGCCGGTGGATCTGCGAGAGGAGCAGGTGCGGCGGCTGGACAATCAGATCGACGTCGTGGGAAAGGCGTTTTTGGGGCTGACGCTTGCCTGTGCGCGGTGCCACGACCACAAGTTTGACCCGATCCGGCAGGCTGACTATGCCGCGCTGGCGGGCTATTTCAAGAGTACGCGGCAGCAGTATGCGTTTTTGGACCGGGAGACGGCAGGGCGGGAGACGTTGCGTTCGCTGAGGGATGAGCTGGTCGAGGTGGCGTGGGAGGGTTGGCGGTCGGATTGGGCCCGGGCGGGCGGCGGGACGGGCGCGGGCGGTTCGGCGGGTGACGGGGTGGTGGTGTTTGAGGATTTCGAGGGGGGAACGCTGGAACCGTGGCATGCGAGCGGGGAGGCGTTCGAATCGCCGGCGGAGGCGACGGTGCGGGTTGGGGCCGATGCGCTGGTTGTGGTGCCGGCCGGGGTGGCGCACAGCGCGCGGATTTCGGAGCGGTTGTCCGGGGTATTGCGATCACCGACGTTTACGATTGAACAGAATTATATTCAATATCGTGTTGCGGGCCGGGGTGGCCGGATTCAGTTGATCATCGAGGGTTTTGAGAAGATTCGGGACCCGCTTTACGGGGGGTTGGCGATTCGGGTCGATCATGGGGATGCGATGGTGACGGTGGTGCAGGATGTGAGGCCGTGGCGCGGCCGGCGTGCCTATATCGAGCTGGCAGATGGGGCGGTGGCCGATTTTACGGGCGAGACGACGCGGCTGGTGGGAGGGGATGGATTTGTGGGGTTGGATGCGGTCTGGTTTACGAACGATGCGGCGGCGGTGGGAGGTGGTGAAGGATTGCCGGTGCGGTATCCGCTGGAGGGGTTGGGGGGCGAGGGGGCTGCGTTGCTGAGTCGGTTTCGAGAGGCCGAGACGGCGCTGGGGGAGCCGACGTTGGGGTTGGCGGCGGTGGATGGGACGGGGGAGGATGAGCATGTGCTGATACGGGGGAATCCGCGGACGCCAGGGCCGGCTGTGGCGCGGAGGTTTTTGTCTGTGTTCGACGTGAGGGAGGGGGATGGTGCGGATGGATGGTCGGCGCGGGGGCGGGGGGAGGATTCGGGGGTCGCTGGGAGCCGGCGCTGGGAGCTGGCCGAGGCGATGATGGATGTGCGGCATCCGCTGCCGGCGCGGGTTGTGGTCAATCGGCTTTGGCAGCATCACTTTGGGCGGGGGTTGGTGGCGACGCCGGACGACCTCGGGCGGATGGGCGAGCCGCCGAGTCACCCGGAGCTGCTCGACTGGCTGGCGGCGGAGCTGATTGGATCGGGCTGGTCGCTCAAGTCGGTGCATCGACGGATTGTCACATCGAGTGCGTACCGGATGGCCAGTCAGGGCGACCCGAGTGCCGACGAGCGTGATCCGGGCAACCGCCTATGGCATCGGCGTGAGTTGCGGAGGCTGGAGGCGGAGGCGTTGCGTGATGCGTTGCTGGCGATCTCGGGCCGGCTTGAAGCGGTTCTGGGAGGACCGAGCGTGCCGCCGCATTTGACCGAGTCGATGGAGGGATTTGGCCGGCCGGCGGTTTCGGGGCCGCTGGATGGGGCGGGACGGCGGTCGTTGTATATCAACGTGCGGCGTAATTTTCTGCCGCCGTTTTGGGTGGTGTTTGACTATCCGCTGCCGGTGACGTGCATGGGGCGGCGTCATGTGTCGAACGTACCGGCGCAGGCGTTGACGCTGCTCAATGATCCGTTTGTTCGTGAGCAGGCGGAGCGGTGGGCGCGGCGGGCGCGGACTGAGGCGGGGGAGTCGGCCGAGGCGACGATTGAGTGGATGTACCAGACGGCGTTTGCCCGCCTGCCGAGCGCGGTGGAGCGGATGGCGGCGCGTGCGTTTCTTGGCGAGGAGCCGAACGAGGCGGACTGGGCCGACCTGGCCCATGCGCTGGTCAACGTCAAGGAGTTTCTGTTTATTCCGTGAGGGGTGGAGTGGGACCGGGGGAATCGGGTGGAACCGGCTGAGCCTGGTCGACCAGAGAGAGTATCCGAGCGATGCATTGCCGCCGATATCGGACGTTGCCACAGACGCGACGGGAATGGCTCCGGCAGAGTGCGCATGGTTTTGGCGCGGTGGCGCTGACGACGCTGATGGCCGAGGGTGCGTTGCCGGCACCGAGTCGCGGGGCGGGGGCGATGGGGCCGCATCATAGCGCGCGGGCGCGGTCGGTGATTTTCTTGTACATGGATGGTGGTCCCTCGCAGGTGGATACGTTTGATCCGAAGCCGCGGCTGGACCGAGAGCACGGTCAGCCGATTCGGATGAAGACGCCGCCGACGCAGTTCAACAATGTGGGGACGGTGCTCAGGAGTCCGTGGCGGTTTCGACGTTGGGGTCAGAGCGGCATTCCGGTGAGCGAGCTGTTTCCGCACGTTGCGCGGTGTGTTGATGACTTGGCGCTGATTCGCTCGATGACGGCGCCGTTTTCGGAGCACACGCAGGCCAATTACTTTCTGCACACGGGTTCGGGCTTGCAGGGTCGGCCGAGCCACGGGGCGTGGGTCGGGTATGGGCTGGGGAGTGAGAACCGGGATTTGCCAGGATTTGTGGTTTTGAATGGGGGGCTGATTCCGCCAGGCGGGGTTGATTGTTTTGGGTCGGGGTTTTTGCCGGCGGCGTATCAGGGGTCGGTGTTTCGGTCGTCGGAGTCGCCGGTGGAGAATTTACGACCGGGGCCGGGTCAGGATCGGATGCGGGAGTTGGTGCGGCGGCTGGACGAGGAAGGGCTTGGGCGGTTGGGGCGTCAGGACGCCTTGGAGGCGGCGATTTCGAACTACGAGCTGGCGGCGCGGATGCAGACGTCGATTCCGGCGTTGCTGGAGCTGGATGGGGAGTCGCGGGCGACGAAGGCGCTTTATGGCCTGGATCATGCGGATCCGGCGACCCGGATTTATGGACGGCAATGTTTGCTGGCGCGGCGGTTGGTGGAGCGAGGGGTGCGGTTTGTGGAGGTGCTCTGCCCGCGAGTTGATGCCGACCGCTGGGATCAGCATTCCGACCTCAAGACTGGCCACGAGAACAACGCGCGGGCGACCGACCAGCCGATCGCGGCGTTGCTCACGGATTTGAAGGCGCGGGGGTTGCTGGATACGACGCTCGTGGTCTGGGCGGGCGAGTTTGGGCGGACGCCGATGGCGCAGGGCAGCGATGGTCGGGATCACAATCCGTATGGGTTTACGATCTGGCTGGCCGGGGGGGGAGTGCGGGGGGGAACGATCTATGGCGCCACGGACGAGTATGGCTATTACGCGGTGGAGAATCCGGTGACCGTTTACGACCTGCACGCCACGATGTTGCACCTGCTCGGGATCGATCACAAGCGGCTGACGGTGCGGTTTGGGGGGCGGGATATGCGGCTGACCGACGTTCACGGCGAGGTGATTCGGTCGATTCTGGCCTGAGCGGGACGATCGGTCTGGTCTGGGGAGCGGGACGCTGAGGCTAGGCGGTCTCGGGCGTTTTCACCTTGAATTCGGAGCGTGCGAAGACAAGCCCGCCGAGGGCGGCCACGACGACGGCGACGCCGACGAGCGTGGCGATGCACTCGGCATCAGGTGGAGCCGAGGCCAGGTTGATGTTGAAGTGGTCGCCAAGATGGAGCCAGCGGAGGGCCAGGACGCGGACGGGGTAGAGGATCGTGGCGCGGCGGATGATGAAGTCGATGTTGGCGAAGGTTCCTTCGAGCAGGAGGATGTAGAGCACGCCGACGCCTTGGGGCTTTTTGAGCAGGAGGCCGAGCAGGCCGAAGACGGCATTGTAGGCCAGGAGTCCGAGGGCGAAGGCGGCGGTGAGCGGACCGGTGCGGTTGAGGGCGACCGAGAGCCGGTCGGGGGTGTCGGCGTGGATGGCCAGTTCGACGGCGAAGGTGGCGAGGGCGGCCAGGCCGATGCTGAGCAGGATGGCCGCTGCCAGTTTGGTCAGATAGATCAACGGTCGGGGCAGAGGTCGGAGCAGGAGGTACGTCAGGGTTTGCTCCTCGACCTCGTCCTGGATCAGGCCGGACGCGAGGGCAAGCGCTGTGATCGGGACCAGGACTTGGGCCATGAGGCCAAGGACCAGGTCGATCTCGGTCTCGTCGGCGGGGGGAGGCTGGCCCTGAGACCGTCCGATCGCCACGATGGCCGCGGGAATCAGGGCGGTGAGCAGACCGGTCCAAAAGCGTTGCCCGCGGGTGAGCCTGCGGAGGGTGACGCCGAGCAGGGCGGAGGCGCCGGAGAGGTTCCACCAGGGGGAGCGAAGGGAGGGGGTCGGGTGGGGGGGGTGAAGCTGGGTCATGAAGCGACCAGGTATTTGAAGACGGCTTCGAGGGAGTCGTCGTCGGAATAGAGTTCGTCGATGGTCAGGCCTTCGTCGAGGCAGAGGGATGGGAGGCGTTCGTAGAAGGCGTCGGGCTGGTGGGTTTCGACGAGGATGGATCCGTCGTTCTGGCGGAGTTGGATGCCGAGGACGTCGGGGAAGGCGACCAGACGGGTGGCCAGGGACCGAAGGGTGGTCGATTTGAGGACGATGCGATGGGGGTGGGTGTCGATCAGGTCGCGGATTTCGCGGGTATCGCCCTCGGCGACGAGGCGGCCGTGGTTGATCAGAACGACGTGGGAGGTAATGGCTTCGACCTCGTAGAGGACGTGGCTGGAGAGGACGATGGTGCGGCCGTCGGCGGCGGCCTGGCGGATGATCTGGATCAGCTCATGGCGGACGACGGGGTCGGTTCCGGTCAGGGGTTCGTCGAGGAAGAGGACCTGGGGGTCGTGGACGAGGGCCTGGGCGAGCTTCGTGCGTTGCCGCATGCCCTTGGAGTAACCCTTGATGGGGCGGTTCATGGAGGCGGCGAGTCCGACGCGGTCGAGGACCGCCTCGGCGGCGGAGCGGGCGGCGCGGGGGTTCATGCCCGACAGTTGGGCGCAGAAGGCGACGAACTGGCGTCCGGTCATCCATTCGTAGAAGGCGTCTTGCTCGGGGCAGAGGCCGATCTGACGGCCGAGGGCGGGATTATTCCAGGCGGTCTGGCCGAGGACGGTGACGCGGCCCTGACTGGGCCGGAGTTGTCCGGTGGCCAGTTGAAGGAAGGTGGATTTGCCGGCGCCGTTGGGACCGAGCAGGCCGGTGATACCAGAGGGAATGGAGAGGTCGAGCTTGTTGAGTCCGATCACGTTGCCATACCACTTGGATGCGCCCTCGAAGCGGATGATGGCGTTGGGTTCTGGGCGCTGGTCGTTCATCGGGGATGGATTCTCCGAGAGAGGCAGGGGGGCCGGTCGCGGGAGAATGAGGGGGCGGGGTTGGGCGAAGGGATTGAGGAACTGGAATGCAGATATATTGTCACGTGTAAGTATAATTATTTGAGTCGGTCGAGGGAGCGGACGCGGGTTGAGAGCACGCCGATTGAGGCCAGCGAAAGCCCGCCCAGGACGGCAGCGGACCAAGTCCACGGGTAGGGGCTGACGAGCAGGTTGCGGAGGGTCTCGTTTTGCTCGACCGCCGAGGAGCGGATTCTCTGGGTCAGCTCGGGGTGGGTGGGGGGTCGGCGGGGCCGAAACAGGCGGGCCAGAGGTCCGCGGGGTTGGGAGGGAGGGGGAAGGCTGGACAGACCGCCGGGCAGCTCGCCGGAGGCGGCGGCCTCGGCAGCTTTTTGGGCCTGGGTGAGGAGATCCTGAAGCTGGCGGTGGGCCGCCTCGGTGTCGAGCAAGGCCTGGCGGACTCGGTGGAGGTTGTGGGTGAACGAGATGATTTCCCAGGGCCGGCGCTGGTCCTGGTGGCGGAGGGAGGAGCCGACCGACTGGGAGATCATCCCGGAGATGAGCCAGAGGCCGGCCCACATCATGGCGACGAGCCGGGAATTGCGGGAGAGCGAGGAGAGGGCGAGCATGACCAGGCCGCAGACTAGAGCGACGAGCAGACCGTAGAGGACGGCGCCGAGGAGGATGCGTCCGGTGTCGGGGATGACGGTCAGGTCGAGGCTGAAGGCGACGCCGATGGTGTAGGCCAGCAGGACGGGGACGACCATGACGGCGGCCAGGAAGGCGGCGATCACGCCGAGCTTGCCGGCGAAGTAGTCGAGGCGGCGCATCGGGCGGGAGAGGTAGAGCGGGATGGCGTTGAAGCGCAGGTCCTGGCTGATCAGGTCGGATCCGACCAGAAGCACCAGGAGCATGGCGACGCCGACCTCGATCCAGAGGAACCAGTGGAAGGCGATGGTCCAGATGGTCGTCCGGTAGGCCTTCGGACCTTGCTTGATTGGTTCGGGCAGCCACTGGAAGAGGAACATGAAGGGTTCGAGGACGGCCGATTTTTGTTCGAGGAGGCCCCAGAGGGCGAGGAAGGCGGCGAGAATCAGGGCGGGGACCCAGGCCGAGACGACCAGGTATTTGGTGTGGCGGTTGCGGAGCTGGGTGCGGAGTCCTTGCCGGGTGATGGCCCACCAGCGGGCGCCGTGGCTGGCCAGACGACCGGTCCAATGCTGGTAACCCTGGTCAAAGATTGGCATCCGGGACGTCCCTGGGTGAGCGAGAACCGAGTTTCAGGGCTTCGAGGAAGACTTGCTCGAGGGTGGATCGCTGGGGGCGCAGGGAGCGGATCTGCACGCCGGCTCGGCGTGCGGCCTGCCAGACGTGGGTGAGGCTGAGACCGGGGGGTAGTTCGAGGCCAAGGCTATCTTCCCCGAGATGGACGAGGATACCGGCCTGGGCCAAGGCCGAAGCGAGTTGCTCGGGGTGGCGTTTGACGCGGACGTCGAATTGACGCTCGGAGGCTTGTTTGAGGTCGTCGATGCGTCCGCTGGCCAGGAGCCGCCCGCCGCCGAGGACCATGACATAGTCGCAGACGGCCTCGACGTCGGGGAGCAGATGGCTGGAGAAGAGGAGGCTCATGCCCTTGGCGTGGGCGAGGTCCCGGGCCATGGCGAGCAGTTCCTCGCGGCCTTGAGGATCCATGCCGTTGGTTGGCTCGTCGAGGATGAGCAGCTTGGGGTCGTGGACGATGGCGGCCGCGAGTTTGAGCCGCTGTTTCATGCCGGTCGAGTAGGTTTCGGCCTTGCGGTAGCGGGCTTCGCTCAGGCCGACGTAGTCGAGGACTTCGTGGGCCCGCTGGATGGCGTCGCGTGGTCCCATACCGCAGAGTTCGCCGGCGTAAGCGACGAAGTCGACGCCGACCATTCCCGGGAAGAGGCACTCGTCCTCGGGCACGAAGCCGGCGGCCTGTCGGACGTCGAGCTGCTGCCGGGCGATGTCGAGCCCGAGCACCCGGCCCCGTCCCCGGTCGATGCGGATGAGGCCCAAGAGCGTGCGGATCATCGTCGTCTTGCCGGCGCCGTTTGGCCCGAGCAGTCCGATCGCGCCGGTTGGCATGGCGACGGTGAGGCTGCTCAAAGCGGTGACCTTACCGTACGTCTTCGTGACGTCCTCAAGCTCGAAGAGCATCGAAGGGGAGGGAAATGGGGGGTGAGGGGTGGTGTCGAGCGATGGGGCGGTGGCTGGGCTGAACGGTGTGAGTCGGGGCAAGGGAGGTGACACCGGGCCGGGTTGGGAGGCAGAGGCGGTTAAGGAGCGATTCGCGGCCTCGGGCCGGATCTTGGGAGGGAGGGCGTGATGGGGCTAGTCGGAGGACTTTGGGCGAGGTCCACCGAGGGTTCGTTGGATGAAGTCGTTTTTGAGCTTCTGGTAGTGGGGGCTGAAGATGCCGTGGCGGCTGGCCGGGTAGATCATCAGTTCGAAGTCTTTGTTGGCCTGCTGGAGGGCGTGGATGAGGCGCATGGTGTTGCGAACCGAGACGTTGTCGTCGATGGCGCCGTGGAGGATGAGGAGGCGGCCGTGGAGTTTGTCGGCGGCTTTGACGACGCTGGAGGCGTCGTATCCGTCGGGGTTGTTTTGGGGTGTGTCCATGTAGCGTTCGGTGTAGATGGAGTCGTAGTCGCGCCAGTCGGTGACCGGAGCGCCGGCGATACCGGCGGCGAAGAGGGTGCTGTGGGTCAGGCAGAAGGCGGTCAGGAAGCCGCCGTAGCTGTGGCCTTCCATGCCGATGCGGTTGGGGTCGACGTAGGGGCGTTGTTTGAGCCAGGCCAGGGCGTCCTCGAGATCCTGGAGTTCTTGGACGCCGAGTTTTTTGTATGCGGTCCAGGCTGAGATGGCTCCCTTACCGCTGGCGCTGCGGGGGTCGACGCGGAAGACGATCACGCCCTGGTTGGCCAGGGAGGAGATCAGGGCGCCGCGGCCGCCCTGCCAGACTTCGCGGAGGGTGGGGAAGTGGGGGCCGCCGTAGGTGGAGAGCCAGACGGGGTAGAGGGTGGCGCCCGATTCGTCGAGGTGGGGCGGGAGGATGATCTCGGCTTCGAGCAGGAAGCCGTCGCGAGCGGGGATCTGGGCGATCTGGCGGCGGGGCTGGGAGGGGTCGAAGTTGGGTTCGTAGGGGTTGTTGTCGAGGATGCGGACGGGCTGGCCGTCGGCCTGGCGGAGGATGGCCCGGGGGGGCGTTTCGCGGGCGGAGTAGACGTCGACGAAGAGGGAGCCGTCGGGGTTGGGGATGGCGGCGTGGCTGCCTGGTTCGGGGGTGAGCAGCTCAAGCTGGGAGCCGTCGAGCCGGGCGCGGTAGACGGCCGAGCCGATGCCGTCGGTCCGGCCGCCGTGGACGAGGACCCAGCCCTTGTCCTCGTCGATGCGGGGGACGTCGATGACTTCCCAGGGTCCGTGGGTGACGCGGTTTTTGAGGGAGCCGTCGGGGTTGTAGCGGTAGAGGTGTTTCCAGCCGTCGCGTTCGCTCTGGATCAGGAGGGTGCCGTCGTTGAGGACGGTGATGGGTCCGAGGCTTTCGACCCAGGCGCCGGTGGTTTCGCGGAAGAGGCGAGTGGGGGTGCCGCCGTCGGTGGGGACGGTCAGGACATCGAGCCAGGTTTGGGCGCGGTCCTGGCCGTAGAAGTAGACGGTGGAGGCGTCGGGCCACCAGCCGACGTGGCTGATCAGGAAGGAATCGGGGGAGTAGTCGCTGAGATCGGCGTAGCGAGGCGCGCCGCCGCCGATCGGGACGATGCCGAGCTGGACCTGGGGGTTCGGCTCACCGGCGCGGGGGTAGGCGGTTTCCTCGACGATGCGGGCTGGTCCGGTGTCGATCAGGACGGCGTGGGTGGGGACCATGCGGTCGTCGGTTTTGAGGAAAGCGATGTGGCGGGAGTCGGGGGACCACCAGTAGGCCTTCCAGTTTCGGTTGAAGATTTCCTCGAAGTAGACCCAGTCGGCCTTGCCGTGGCGGAGGCGGTCGGTGCCGCCGGTGGTGAGGGCCCGTTCGGTCGCGGTGGCGACGTCGACGACGTAGAGGTCGTTGTCGCGGACGAAGGCGACGAAGCGGCCGTCGGGGCTGAACTCGGCCAGCTCTTCCGCGCCGGGGGTGCTCGTCAGGCGGACCGCGCCGGTGCCATCGAGGCGAGCGTAGTAGAGGTCGCCCTCGTGGGTGACGAAGCCGCCGGTTTTGGTGGGGTCGAGGGTGGCCCGCCCCGCCAGCGACTTGCCCGTCTCTGGCCCGATCGTGGGCAGCCGGCCGAGGGCCTCGCCGAGCTTGGAGCGGTCTTCGCGGGGCTGCTCTTCGAGCGGCTCGGCCTGGCCGGTCCGGGCGTGGACTTTCCAGCGTCGGCCGTCCTTGAGCTGGGCGAAATGGTCGGCGTCGAGCCATCGTTCGAAGCCGGCGGCGCCAGGGAGCATGCGGACCTGGAGGCCACTGCCGCCAAGCCGGACGGGCGGGGAGCTGGTGGGCTGGCGTGGCTCGCTGGGGGCAGGCTCGTCCGAGAGGCGGAGGGCCACCGTCAAGAGGGGATAGGCGGGCTGTTGGGGCAGGCGGACGACGGGGAAGTCACGGCCTGGAGCCAGACTGTCGTCGAAGGCGCCCCAGGTGGTCAGGCCGTCCTCAGAGCGAGGCTCCAGCAGAAGCACGGCGAGGTTGCCGAGCGGGCCGGAGGTGTCGACGAGGAAGGAGCCGGCGGGGATGGTGCGGTCTTCGGTCCGGATCTCGACTTCGGTATCGAGGACCAGGCGATGGCCTTGGTAAGGGCGGTCGATGCGCTCGACTTTGAGGACGCGGTAGACTTCGGCCGGAAGGACCAGATCTTCACGGAGGATTTTGACGTCGAGGCCGTGGCGGCGGAGGGTTTCGGCGGCGTTGCGGGCGGTGGGTGGGATGACGTAGGCGGCGGGTTTGGGGACGGTCAGGGCGGGTTGGAAATCGTCCCAGATGCGAACGGGATAGTCTTTGGGTTGGTCGGTGGGCCGAGGCTGGCCGTCGGGACCGGGTTCTTCGACGTAGCCGAGGACAACGCCGGGTTGGGGCCGCTCGGCGAGGGTGGATCGGATGGCGATGGGCTGGCCGGGCTGGGTGGGCTGGGCCGCCTGGTCGAGGGTTGCGCGGATAGCCTGTTTGCGAGCGGCGGCTTCGGCGAGGATCGCGCGAACGAAGTCGCGGGTGGCGTGAACGCGGTCGCGAAACGGGGCGTAGGCGTAGGCTTCGCTGAGCAGGCCGATCCGGCCGCGGACTCCGACGTAGGAGGTGGCGTAGCGAGGCTCAGAACCGAAGGTAACCCAGCGGGTGCGGTCGCGGTTGAAGTTGCCGTAGGGGAAGGTTTTGATGCCGTGATCCCGGTCCATCCGGTGGTCAACGGCCGGGAGCAGGTCGTTGTGGGCCAGGTCGATGAGGCTGCGGCTGGTGGCCGGGTGTTTGGGACCGGCGTGGGTGATCAGGAAGCGGTGATACGAGCCGTTGGTGGTATGGGTATCGATCACGATATGCGGGTTCCACTGGTTGATCCAGCGGACCAGGGCGCGGGTTTCGGGGGCTTCGAGTTTGACGAAGTCGCGGTTGAGGTCGAGGCCCTGGGCGTTGGCGCGCTGGCCGATGCCGCGTGATGGGCCGTTCTGGCCGGGGCGGTTGTGGGGGGCGATTTTTTCGTTGCCGTCAGGGTTGAGGTCGGGGACGACGGCCAGGATCAGGTCGCCGAGCAGGGGGTGGCCGGGCTGGTCGGTCAGCTCGCGGACGAGCATCGGCAGCGCTTCCTTACCGTCGACCTCGCCGGCGTGGATGTTGCCGATGGCCAGGACGATGAGCTTGCCGGAGCGATGAGCGGCAGCGGGCGAGTCGACCATCGGATCGGCGACCAGGAGGAGCGGGATCGAGCGGCCCTCGTGGCTTTGTCCGAGGGGGATGAGGCGCACGGCGTCGGACCGAGCGTCGAGGGCTTGCGCTAGGGCGATCAGGTCGTCGTGGCGGGTGGTTTCCTGGTAGTCGGTCCGTTCGGCCGTGGTCTTGAGGGCGTCGGTGGACTGTCCTGGGGCCGATGCCGCCATCACCAACAGACACGCAGCCATCCAGGGACGGGGGCGAATCCGGCTCATCGGCGTCCGACTCCTGAGATTGTGGGTGGGCGGCGGCGGGCAGACCAAAGGCGATTCCGCCCGAATGATCCTTATCCTAGCCCCGGCTGAGGCGCGGTCGCAAATTGGGTGGTTTTTTGGGGCGGCTATTCGGCGCGGGTTCTGAAGCTGGCTCGGAGGGTGCCGGAGGCGGGTCGCTGGCGACGGCGGCAGTGGCGAGACGGCGGGCTTTCGGAGAGCCGCCGGCTTCTGGCATCCTGAGGGGGGAGATTGAACGGCTTGGAGAAGACGCGACCATGATTTCCGTCGTTTGTGTGCTGGCTCTGGCGGTCGATCTGCCGACGCCGCCAATGCAACCGCTGCCCTTGGGCGCGATCGAGCCGAGGGGCTGGCTCCGCGATCAGCTTCGGCTGCAGGCCGATGGTCTGTCGGGTCATCTGGACGAGTTCTGGCCGGACATCAAGGACAGCGCCTGGTTTGGCGGAAACGCGGAGGGTTGGGAGCGGGTTCCCTACTGGCTGGATGGACTCGTGCCGCTGGCGTATCTGCTCGATGACGCAGTGCTCAAGGCCAAGGTTACGAAGGCGATCGACACGATTCTGGAACGCCAGCATGGCGACGGCTGGCTTGGCCCCATCGGCGACAACGACCCCAGGCACAAGCCCTACGACGTCTGGCCGCTGTTTCCGCTGTTCAAGGCGCTCGCGCAATACCACGAGGCGAGCGGCGATCCGCGGGTGGTGCCGGCGATGATGCGGTGTGCCCGCAAGATCGACGAGGTGATCACCCGGGAGCCGCTCTATGCGTGGGCGCGGTTTCGGGCGGCGGACCTGGTTGTCAGCCTGTTATGGCTCCATGAGAAGACCGGCGAAGCCTGGCTGCTTGACCTTGCACGTAAAGCATTTGGGCAGAGCCACGACTGGCGTGCTCAGTTTGAGGATTTCCGGTACACCGAGCGGGTGGTCGAGCATACGAATCTGGCGACGCACGGGGTCAATACGGGCATGGCGCTCAAGTATGGGCCGGTGCGGTGGCGGCTGACGGGCGACCCCGGGGATCTGGGAACGACGCGGCGGATGCTGGAGGAGCTGGACCGGTACCACGGCCAGGCGACGGGGCTATTCAGTTGCGACGAGCATCTGGCCGGGCGGTCGCCAAGCCAGGGGAGCGAGCTGTGCACGGTGGTCGAGGCGATGTATGCGCTCAGCCTGGCGGCGGCGGCGACGGGTGACGTCGCGCTGGCCGACCGGCTGGAGCGGCTGGCCTACAACGCTCTGCCGGCAACCTTCACGAAGGATATGCGCGCGCACCAGTACGACCAGCAGGTCAACCAGGTGATTTGCACGCGAGAAGGTGAGCATGTTTATGCAACAAATGGCGGGGATGCAAATCTGTTTGGGCTGGAGCCGAATTTTGGGTGTTGCACGGCCAATTTTCACCAGGGGTGGCCCAAGTTTGTCAGTCACCTTTGGATGAGGACGGCCGACGGGGGCCTGGCCGCGGTGGCCTATGCGCCTTGTGTGGTAAAGACGACGGTGGGGGAGATACCGGTTCGTGTCGAAGTGGCGACCGGGTATCCGTTTCGCGATGAGGTGCGGGTTGCGGTCACGGTCGATCGGCCGGTCCGGTTTCCGCTCAGGCTGAGGCTTCCAGGCTGGTCGCGGGGTGTGGAGATCGACGTTGATGGTGATCGAGTGGTCGAGCCCGGCGGTTCGTACCATCGCCTGGAGCGGGAGTGGAGCGGGACGACGGCGTTGACGATTCGCTTTGAGAACCCGGTCGAGTTGTACGAGGGCTTCCAGGGGGCCGTGGCGGTGCGTCGCGGACCGTTGGTCTATGCGCGGCCGATCGCCGCGCGGTGGGAGAAGGTCGTGGACCGGCCGGGGCTGGACTATGACGACTGGGAGGTTTATCCGACTGAGCCGTGGGCCTATGCGTTAGAGATCGACCGGGGTCAGCCGGCGGCGTCGGTCGAGTTCGAGGAGCGTCCGATCGGTTCTCGGCCGTTTTCGCCCGAGGGGGCGGCGGTGGTTGCCCGCGTTAAGGGACGGCGGCTGCCAAACTGGGTGATAGAGAAGTCGGCCGCTGCGCCTCCGCCGCCCAGTCCGGTCACGTCCGACGCCCCCCTGGAGACCCTGACTCTGATCCCCTACGGCGCGACCGACCTACGGGTAACGGAGTTTCCCACGCTACCCTGACGGTGGTCTCGCTCTGTCCCTTTCGGAAGAGCCTTGGGCCGAGAGGGGCCCAATCGGGTGGGCGTTGCGGCGGGATGAGGGTGAGCGGGTTCGAAGACTGGCTCACTCCCAGCGAATCCGCAGCCGACGCAGAGGTCTCTAAGCGAGCTTGGAGTACGTTCGATCGGCCAGCCGATGGCTTCGGCTCCAGGGGGAGAGGTCGGAGTCGTCACGTCTGGGGATGTTGTGGTTCACTCCCGCACGCCGCCAGGATGTTGCAGGCCGGCTGCGAGGCGTCACGCTCGTCGGCGGTCACGCCTCGGCATTGATCCAGTGGCCGGCCGACGCTGGGGTTTGGGCTGGTACTTGCCCCTTGAGCGAAGCCTTCAACAGTGCCGCGTCGATGAGAGCGTCGGCCCGTACCAGCCGCCCGGCGATCCGTAGCCAGGTGAGCGGATGCCCAAACATCCGTTGCCAGACCCCGGCAGCCGTCGACTTGCGGCAACTCTGCGAGCAGGTCTGGTACGAACGACCCTGTTCGATCGGCAGGTCGGCCCAGGCGATGCCGGACGTGAGTACGAGCAGCATGGCGGCCCGCGCCACGCGGTTGTCCGAGGGCGGCGGCTCGCGCAATGGCGAGCCGAGCTGTAATCTAAGCCGTGTTCGTCTCGTTCCGCAGGTCTTTTATCAGCGGGCGACTCGATCTATCAGCCCCTCCAGGAGCACGAAAACCTGCTCACATTGAGATTTCCCACTCGTAGACCAGACTGGTGTGATCCCTAGGTTTGTCGTAGAGACGAACAAGGGGGCCGCCCGGCGAGGTCGGGCTCGCCGGGCGGGGTGAATAGTTGGGGCACAGATCCGGAGATCAGTGCTTATGCGAAGGCAGGACCGGTGGACACGGGACGAGCCAGCGGCTCGGATTCGGCCTCGGTATCGCTTTTAAGTTTGGCGATGAAGTAGATCAGCAACCCGAAGCCGGCTTTGGCGGTGATGTCGGCAATCGTGTAGCCCATCTGCAGGGCGACCTGACCGATGGGGTTTTTGGTACCGGTGACGGTGAGGATGGCGTAGGCGATCGGGTAAAAGGACCAAGTCAGGAGGACGACGAGGCGGGCGGCGCTGACGAGGCCACGGACGGCCTGGGGCTGGCGTTCCAGGGAGCGGGTCAGCTCGGTGAAGAGGACGTAGAGAATGTAGAGGAAGGGGACCATGCTCAGGCCCCACCAGAGCCAGCGGGTGCCGGTATCGGACGAGATCTCGCCCGGATAGCCGAGACCGATCATCAGGGCCGAGGCGGTGACGAGCTTGACGAGCAGAGAGCGGGCCTCGCCGCGCGGCAAGGCGAGGACGGCGATCAGCTCGACCATGAGTAGGGGGACGGTCAGGATCCAGTCGGCGTACCGATAGGCGTCGTTGAAGGCGGCGCCGGTTGGGACGTAAGCGGTGCCGGACTCGTTGAGTCGGTAGGCGCCGTGCCAGCTTTCGTAAATCCGGTAGTAGTGGTAACAGGCGATGGCCACAACCAGGCCGGAGACCATCAGCGCGGGTCGATATTTGTGACCGACGTAGGGTCGCGACAGGAAGAAGAAGAGGGCGGCTGCCCCCATGGTGGCGATCGTGAACGAGAACAGGTTCGAAACAACGTCGAATTGCGGCACGCTGAGTTCCATGGGACGGACTCCTCCGGCGGCGGACTGGGAGAGCGGAGGCGGGCCCAGGATTGGATGGTCCTGGGGGCGGAACGCGCGACCGTGGCGAATGCGGCGAAATGGTGCGGGTTGCCCTCGACCGTTCTCGTGAAAATGAGTGAAACCGAACAGGCATCTCTTTTTGGGATAGACCGGGGTAAGAGAGCGTCAAGGGTGCGCTAGCGGAATCGGGGGGAGTTTGTCAGCGGCGAGCCGGGGGATCGGACAGGGAATGGCCAGGGGAGCCCTCGCCGTGGGATGGGCGTTGCCTACAGTGCTTGGGGGTGATGCGGTCCGATTTTTCTGATCCGTTCGAGGGGATCGGACCTTGGCGAGGATTCAGCGGATAGCGTGCTCGGTGCTGTGGCTAGCCATGCTGGCGGCGTTGCTGGCGAGCGTGGCCTGGCCCGACGTTGTTCAACGCCGCTGGGTGCAATGGCTGCCCTGGTGGGTTGGGCTGTTGGCGTTTGGGCTGCCCCACGGGGCGTTGGATCATCGGATCGCTCAGGAACTGCGTGGGGGGTCGGACGAGGCCGGGAGGATCTGGTTTTATGCGGCGTACGCTCTGCTCGCCCTGGTGGTGATGGCTGTGTGGTGGCTGGTGCCGGTGGGGGCGCTGCTGGGATTTCTGAGCGTCGCGGCGATTCATTTCGGCCAGGGAGATATTTATTGGAGCCGGAGGTTTGGGCTGCTGGGTTGGCGGCCATCGCGGGCGTACGCGGTGGTGTTGTGGCTGGTGCGTGGGTTGCTGCCGATCGGGGTGCCGATCCTGGCGCATCCGGATGAGTTTGTCGCGCTGGCGGAGACGATGGCGGCCTATGTTTCGCCGCAGACGATGGCTTGGGCAGTCCCGATCGAGATGGTGGTCGCCGGCTGGTGGGTTGTCGGGGGGTTGGTGGGAGTTCAAACGGTTGGGGCCTTGGCGTTGTCGGCGGGGGGCGATCGGAATGTGCGGAGGGCGGCGGCGGGCGAGGCGGCCGAGACGTGGCTGCTGCTCGCCGTGATGAGCGCGGTACCGCCGATCCTGGCGGTCGGGATTTACTTCAATGCCTGGCATTCAGTCCGGCATGTGGTGCGGTTGATGCTGGCGGCGGCCCCGATGCGTGGATTGGTCCGGATGGGGCGTTTCGGGGATGCGCTGGCTTGGTTTGTGCGGCTGAGTGGGCCGACGACGCTCGCGGCGCTCGTGAGTCTGGGTCTGCTGGCGTTGCTGGTGCGTCAGCGGGTGGTCTCGGCGGCCGATCTCGGGCTTGTGGTCGTGGTGGTGATCAGCGCGTTGACGCTGCCACACGCGCTGGTGGTGGCCTGGATGGACCAGCGTCAGGGGGTCTGGCGGATGCGCGCGGGGTCGGGTCCATGATGGCCATCCAAGCGGAACGGGAAACGATCGTTCCCTGGGGAGGGGATCGCCGGCTGGGATCGGGGACCGGGGCGTATGCGTACGTTGTTGTCGGCGCTGGTTGTGCGGGGTTGAGTCTGACCTGGTATTTGCTTGAGCAAGGGGTGAGCGAGCCGATTGCGGTGATCGATCGTCGTAGCCGGTTTGAGAATGATCGGACATGGTGTTTCTGGGATGTTGAGCCGACGCCGTTCAGCGATCTGGCCGCGTCGTCGTGGAGCCGTTGGGAGATTCGGGAAAAGCAGCGGACGGTGACGGTTGAGGGGTCGAGATATTCCTATCTGCGGCTCCGCGCTGTGGATTTTTACCGCCGGGTCCTGGAGCGGGTGGAGGCGGCGCCCAACGTAACGCTCCTGATGGGCTGCGCGGTCCGATCGCGCCGTGAGGAATCGGACGGAGTCGTGATCGAGACCGATCGGGGCGTGATCCGAGGCCAGGTTGTCTGCGATGCCTCAGCCGCCTGGCCGACGGCGGCGGTTTCGCGCGGTCCGGAGCTGCTCCAGCATTTTATGGGACAGACGGTGCGCGCGGACCGGCCGGTCTTTGATCCCTCGCGCGCGACGCTGATGGACTTCCGGGTCGCGTCGGCCGATGGGGTCCATTTCGTCTATCTGTTGCCGTTTACGACGACCGAGGCGCTGGTGGAGAACACGTATCTGTTTCCGGTCGAGGTTTCGGCCGATCGGCACCGGGCGGAGATTGCCGGATATCTTCGCGAGCGTTATGGGTCGGGCGTTTCGTTTGCGGTGGAAGCCGAGGAGTCGGGTCGCATTCCGATGCGAGCGGCCCGGTTTCCGACCCGGATCGGCCGGCGGATTTATCCGATCGGACTGGTTGGGGGAGCCGCTCGGCCATCGAGCGGCTACGCGTTTTTGCGGATTCAGCGGCAAACCCGGGAACTGGCGCACCGGCTTGCCCGGGGGCTGTCGAACCGGCCGCCAGCGCCGTTGTCCCGACGCAAGTACCGCTTTCTGGACACGGTCTTCCTCCAGGCGCTGGCGGATTGGCCTGAACGTGCGGCCGATTTCTTCGGTTGTCTGTTTGCGCGGGCGGGGCCGGATGCCGTGGTCCGGTTTCTGAGCGATCGGAGCACGGCGATCGACGATCTTCGGATCATCGCCAGTTTGCCGAAGTGGCCGTTCCTCTTGTCGGCGTTGCGTTCCGCGCCGGCGTGGATCCGGTTGCTGATCTGAGGCACGCGGGGGCGGCGGATTGTGGGCGGTTGGATTCGGCGTTGGAGGGTCGGCACACGGATAACTGATCGGGGGGCAGGCTGAGGTGATTGGCTTCTGTGTGCTCTTGTGAGGCGGTCTTGGCCGAGCCTAAGCTGAGGCTGTCGGGCGGGGTGTCTGAGGGGTGTCATGGGCGGAAAGGCCCGGAGACTCGAGCATGCTGCTGTTGGCCAGCGCGGTGGTTTCGGTCGGCCTGGTCGTCTCGCCGGTCGAACGTCAAACGACCGTGACGATCGTGGGTGATGCGTTTCAGATCAATGGTCAGCCGACGTATGCGGGGCGTGTCTGGAACGGCCACAAGGTTGAGGGGCTGCTGCTCAACAGCCGGATGGTGCAGGCGATTTTCGACGATCTGAACCCGGAGACGGTGGGCCGGTGGGTCTATCCCGACACGGGGCGTTGGGACCCGGAGCGCAATACGGCCGAATTTGTCGCGATGCTGCCGACCTACCGAGCGCATGGTCTGCTGGCGTTCACGGTCAACCTCCAGGGCGGTAGTCCGACCGGTTACAGCAACGAACAGCCCTGGCACAACTCGGCGATCACGGCCGAGGGAGAACTCCGGCCGGCGTATATGGCGCGTCTGGCTCGGGTTCTTGACGCGGCGGATCGCGCCGGCATGGCGGTGATTCTCGGATTGTTTTATTTCGGTCAGGATGAGCGGCTGGAGAATGAAGCGGCCGTGGTTCGAGCGGTGGACCGGGCCGTCGATTGGGTCCTCGAACGGGGTTACACGAACGTTTTGATCGAGGTCAACAATGAGTGCAACATCCGCTACGACCATCCCATCCTCCAGCCCGACCGGGTGCATGAGCTGATCGAGCGCGTGAAGTCGCGTACCGACGCGCGCGGCCGTCGGCTGCTGGCCGGTACCAGCTTCGGCGGGGGTACGGTGCCGACGGCCGAGGTGGTTCGCGTCTCGGACTTCGTCCTGCTCCACGGCAACGGTGTCCACGATCCGGCCGGCATGTCCGACCTCATCCGACGGACCCGGGCGCTGCCGACATATCGCCCGATGCCGATCGTGGTGAACGAGGACGACCACTTTGACTTTGATCGACCGGTCAACAATTTCACCGCGACGGTGGCCGAGTATGCGTCCTGGGGCTATTTCGATTACCGGATGAAGGGAGAAGGGTTCGACGAGGGGTTTCAGTCGGTGCCGGTCAACTGGTCGATTTCGAGCGAGCGTAAGCGCGGCTTTTTTGGTCTGTTGAGCCAGATCACGGGCGAGACGCCCTGATGCGCTGCGTAGGCAGACGAGGCGATCGAAACCGGAGACGAACGCGGATGGATGTCCGTCGGGTCTGCCGCGTGACAGAGCAGGGGCGGTCGTGAATCGGAGACACGCCTGAAGCGCTGCGCGGCCAGGGTTCTCTGGTGGGGAGTCAGGGCACGAACGGCCTCGGGGTGCGGCCGAGGTCGGCAGGGTCGCGCGATCGGCCCGGCAAAGGCGGTCGCTGCGGGCGGTTTGGGCCAGGGAGCGTCAGGGGAGGGGGCCGAGGGCCTGCTCGAGACGATCCAGGAGCGGGATCTGCGTCTGCTTGATGCGGCGGCGGGCCTCGGCCAGGTCAAACCAGGCGCAGCGATCGACCTCGGGGATCTCGATGAAGCGCCGTGAGCGGGGGGGCCATTCGATGCGGGTCGTGCTGCTCTGGACGCGGTTGGGGTCGGCGTCGCCCTCGACGGCCCAAGCGTGGACGTGCTTGCCCCCTTTCTGGACGATCTGACCGAGCTCGAGGTAGGGGCCGGGTGGGGGAGTCAGGCCGGTTTCTTCGGTAAACTCGCGGCGGGCTGCGTCGAGCAGGGGTTCATCGGGGTCTGGCTCACCTTTGGGAACCGTCCAGTGGCCGAGGTCTTTATTGGCCCAGAACGGACCGCCGGGGTGAGCAAGAAAGACCTCCAGCGTGCCGTCGGGGCCACGGCGGTAGACCAGCAAACCGGCGCTAAGGCGAGGAGAGCGGGATTGGGAAACGGGCATGGGGGATCAGGTTGTGGCTCGGAAATTGGACCGGTGCAAACTCGATCCTGATATCCGGAAGGCCTGGCCCCAAGAGGATAACTCTCGACCGGTCGGCGTGGAACGTGCTGGCGGGGCTGGCCGGAAGGCCTGGCTCATCGGGGGAACCCGCGACCGGTCGGCGTGACAGGCTGGCCCGGTTGATGGTTCTCGGCCTGGACGGAGCAGGAGCGACCGGGCTGGGATGGATGTCTGACCGGGTCAACGGAGTTGCGACCGCGCGTCGTCTGGGCTGTGTGGCGCTCAGGTATGAACGAGGTCTGATGACCAGCGGCCAGCCCAATCGGGTCGCAGGCCGACCGTCGTCCGCTCGAAGCAGCCGGCTTGAGGCGAGGTAATGATGCTGGACTCGGTCTTCGACGGCGCGATTCAATGACTGGGGAAGGGGTGGACGGGGACCGGGGCGGGAGGAGGGACTGATGGCGCTGAGGATCTGGGCGGTTTGTCGGGTTGGGCTTGTGGGTGTGATGATCGGGTTGGGCGGTTGTGGTGAGGGGCGGGATGAAGTTGAGGTGACCGGCGAGATCATCAGCGACGAGGAGGTCGAAGCGGAGGAGGAGGCGGCCGCGGCGGCGTTTCCGCTGGCGACGGCGGAGGATTTGCGGCAATTGGCGCTGGCCTATACAGCGTTCTGGTCGGAGCGCGGCGCAGATCGGGGTCCGGAGGACGTGGACGAGCTGATTCCCTATCTGCTGGATTCCGAACGGGTGATCGACCTGGTGCGGCGGGGGGAGATCGTCGTGTGTTGGGATGCGGCGATGAATGATTTGCCGCGGGGGGCTTCGCGGACGGTGCTGGCTTACGCCCGGCGGACGCCGATCCACGGTGGACCGGTGGTGTTTGCCGACACGGGGTCGCGGGAGGTGACGGCCTCCGAGTTTGCGGAACTTCCCAAGGCGTCGGTGAATCGGTGAGCGGAGGGTGGATGGGGCCTTGGAGGAGGGGGCCGCTTAGCCTCTTGGCGGGGAGATAGCAGGACGACCAGAATGGCGGCTGGTGGCGACGGTCTGAAGCGGCCCGAGATCCGCGGCGTGATGGCGTAACCGGCGATGGCGACGATTTTGGACCAGATCGTGGCGAGCAAGCGGCGTGAGGTGGCCGTCGCGCGGGCCCGGATGCCGCTCGAGGAGTTGGAGGCGCAGGCGGTGGAGGCGCCGCCGGTGCGGTCGTTTCGCGAGGCCCTAGTCGGCCCGGGGCCGATTCGGTTGATCGCCGAAGTGAAGAAGGCCAGTCCCTCGGCGGGGGTGATTCGGGAGGATTTTGACCCGGTCGCGATCGCGCGGGCCTATCAGGCGTCGGGGGCGGCGTGTCTGTCGGTGTTGACCGATGCGCCGTATTTTCAGGGGCATTTGTCGCATCTGGCGCGGGTGCGCGCGGCGGTGGTGCTGCCGGTGTTGCGCAAGGATTTTTTGATTGATGAGTATCAGGTGGTCGAGGCGCGGGTGGCGGGGGCCGATTGTGTGTTGCTGATTGCCGAGATTCTGGACGAGGAGCGGTTGCCGCGGCTGCTGGCGCGGGCGCGGGCGTTGGGGATGGATGCGCTGGTCGAGCTGCACGACGCGGAGCAGTTGGACCGGGTGCTGGCGGCGGGGGCGGATCTGGTTGGGATCAACAATCGCGACCTGCGCACCTTTGAGACCGACCTGGAGCACACGCTCAGGCTGCGGGAGCGCGTACCGGCCGAAGTGGTCCTGGTCAGCGAGAGCGGGATTCGAGATCGGCGGGATCTTGAGCGGCTCGAGGCGGCGGGAGTTGACGCGGTGTTGGTTGGCGAAGCCTTGATGCGGCAGGGTGATATTGGCGCGGCTGTCGGGGCGCTGCTGGGCCTGGACGCCTGAGGCCGACGATGTTTCGCAACTACGAACAGTATGCGGCCCTGGTGTTGATCCTGGGGCTGATTTTGCTGACGGCCGGCTATGTGTGGCTGGTGGGGCGAGGCTTCCGCCTCAAAGTTGGCTGGGGGCTGGCGCTGCTGGCGCCGCCCTGGATTCCGCAGGCGATCTGGTTCGCGGCCCGCCATCGCCGGTCGGCGCGGGCGCCGTTTGTTGTGATGTTTGTGGGAGTGCTGCTGCTGGCGGTTCCTTATGTGCTCAATGTCGTGAATCGGGCCTATGGGGCGCTCGAGCCGTTTGAACAGGTCGTGAGCGGGGAACGGCACCTGACGCTGACCGGCTGGGCGCGAACCGATTACGCCGGGACGATTCGGAGCCGGCCGGATGTGGTGGTGCTCCAGATGGCCAACCCGGATGTCGATGATGCGACGCTCGAGGCGCTGGAGGGCCTGGAGCGGCTGCGCGAGCTGGACCTGAACGGGACGGCCATTACCGACGCTGGATTGGCAGCGGTGGCGCGGCTGCCAGCGCTGGAGAGTCTGCGGCTGGCCGATACGGCGATTATGGATGGGGGCTTTCGCGAGCATCTGTTCCAGCTCGAACGGCTCCGCGAACTCGACTTGAGGCGGACGGCCGTGAAGTCGGCGACGGTCCGGGAATGGCGGAAAGGCCGCCCGGAGCGCAAGGCGCTGACCGGTGGCGTGCCGCGTTCGCCAGATCGGAGCGAAACCGGGTCGGCGGCGGTCGTTGAAGAGACGGTCCGCGAATCCGCCGGGCAAAGCCCGTGAGCGTCCGCGAGCTGGAACGCGGATCAGATCCGCACCAAGCCATACCCTGGTGGGGGAGGGTTCTGAAATGGCGGCGACCCTGGTGGAAGATGGTCTGGGAGATCCGCGGAACGCGGCGTATCTGGCGATTGCGTCCGACCTGGCGTATTTGCCCGCCGAGGAAGGAGCCAAACGATATCGGGACGAGCTGGGGTTGGATGCGCGGTTGTTGGTGGCGAATACGACGCAGGTGTACGTCGGCACCAACGCTCAGCACATCGTTGTTGCGTTCCGGGGCACGGAGAATCCGGCGACGCTTGAGGGACTGAAGGACTGGCTGCTGACCGATGCCATGAATCTGCTGATTCTGCCGCAGGGCCGGCTGGGGACGGACCTGGCGGCGGCGGGGGTTGGGGCGCGGTTTCATCAAGGGTTCGTCGATGCGCTGGCGGGGGTCTGGCCTGAGTTGTCGTCGACCGTTGAGGCCGAGATGGCGAAGGCCGACCGGCCGCTTTGGATCACGGGGCATAGTCTGGGCGGGGCGCTGGCGGTGATGTCGGCATGGTTGTTTACGCGTGCGTTTGTCAATGTTCATCAAGTCTATACGTTTGGTGGTCCAATGATCGGGAATGTGGAGGCGATGAAGGCGTTTGAGGCAGATCTGGGCGACCGGACGTTCCGGTATGTCGATACCAACGATCTGGTTCCGCGGCTGCCGGCGTTCAGCCTGCTGGCCAATGAGTTTGTGCACTGCCCGACCGAGCGTGCGCTCGGGGCGCCGCCTCCGGACGGGCCGGCGGCGTGGAACGCGCTGACGGGGCTGGCGTCGCAGGCGGTCAATGGGTTGATTCAGGGGACACTGATCGATCAGGTGTGGAAGCTGGTCGAGGCGCGGTTTGCAGCCCATATGATGGACAATTACCGCAAGAAGATCGGCTGAGGCCCGCGGGATAAGGAGGGTCAGCGGGCGGCTCGCCCGGCCGTTCTCTTCGGGTTAGACTGCCTCGATCGGCTGGGGGTGCCAGCCTGGGTTCGCTGCCTCGATTCGTCCTGCCGGAGGCCTGTCATGTTCCAGATCCGGACCTTGATCGCCCTGCTGTTGCTGGGGCTTGCGCCGGCCGCTGCATGGCCGCAGGATGGCAGCCTGCCGCCGCTGACCACTCCGTGGCCCGTGGAGAATCGGCTGGAGCGAGATGTTAGCCCGTTCGTTCCTTGTTCACGCTGTATAGCTGGTCAGCTAACCCCGTGATTTCCGAACGTAAGGCCAGCCGTTCGAGCCAAGCAGCAGGGATTTGTTGAGCTCCATAATATGCCCCAGCCACTTGCCCACATACGGCAGCCGTAGTGTCAGCATCATCACCCAGGTTGGCAGCCATGAGGATCGCCTCTGCAAAACTGTCGGCATGAATGAAACACCACATCGCCGCCTCCAGACTGTCTACCACATATCCGGAGCCGCGAATCTCCTCTCTCGATTTTTCTCGATACGCGCCCCGGGCGATGGCTACGATCTTCTCCGATCCCACAAACGTCTTGCTATCCTCCAGCGCGACTTCATCTTTGGGCTTGCCAGAGAGTGCGCGACAAATGATTCGCGCAAGCAAACGACACGCATCGATGCACTCAGCCGCACCATGAGTGGTTCGGGAGCTCTCCGCTGCAAACCGCTCTGCTGCATCTATATCCGGAAAGAAGAACATGGGGATCGGCGCTAGCCTCATTATGCTTCCGTTGCCAGCCGAATGCGGTGCGTTCGACCCAGCATAAGGATCCCCTGTTTGACGAAACCGGCGCAAGGCGGAGGCCACTGTATTGCCGATATCGAAACACCTCCCCGTGCTACTCAGGTAACCAGTGTCGGCCCATTTGCAATAACGCTCCATTTGGTCACGTGCATCGAACCCATGACGCTCGACCAGACTGCTGGCCAGGCAAAGAGCCATCGAAGTATCATCGGTCCATTGACCTGGACGGAGATTAAAAGGCCCTCCACCAATCATGTCCGCCAGGGGCTTAAAGCTTCCCCGAGGGCGAAACTCGACTGTGGTACCGACAGCGTCTCCGACAGCGAGACCAAGAAGACAACCACAGAATCGGTCCTTTACTTTCAGGTCCATCTGTGTTCTCCAATCCGGGCTAACGACCAAGCTCAGCAGCGGCGGGGGCAGGAAGCGACGAACCCCAGTGAGCCTATCAGCCCGGCGGGTCAGGTGCAGCGCCTGGCTTGGCGATCCTGTCAGTCCTGGATGGGCGGTGCCCCCGCCTCCTCAAGCCCGAACGCAACGAGTCGCCGGCATAGCGCCTCGGTCAGTTGGGTGTCCAGGTAGGCGTGAAGGTACACCACCTTGCCCCACCGCAGCTTGATGACGTGCACCCCCTCATTGACGTACGCCGACCCGTCGGCCGGCGTCGCTCGGTCCACCCACTCGACGGCCACAGTCGTGTCACACGGCCAGCCGCTCACCGCGATGTTCTTGATCTCGAAAGTCAGCCCGGGCGATAGCCGGTAGAGCCGCTGGAACCAGCGGCGCATCCCCTCGACGGAGTGCCGCGTCCCGCCCAGCGTGTGGGTGCCGCTGAAGGTGTGGGTGACGGACGGCGAGACACCCCGAAGGACTGACTCGTAGTCCCCGCGGCTGAGGGCCGCGAATGTCCTCCGCACCAACCTCCGCACCATCCAGTGATACACACCGCAGCCCTCCGCCGCCGAACGATCAAGCTCAGCGGACCGGCCCGCCGAGAACAACCTTGGTCATACCAGAAGCCGCCGCCACGGGCCGGGGTCCCCTGCAGCGTGAGGTTAGGCAAGTTGTGCCAGAACGACCACCAAGGCGAAGAGCGGCAAGAAACCCCAGCGGAGGAACGCGATGTCCCCCGGCCCCGGCGAGTTCGGCCTGCGCGCCATGATGAGCGCCGCTGCCGCCCAGAAGGCGAGCACGGCGACGCCACACACCTTGGCCATGCGGCCGCCGTCGAGCAGGAGCAGGCAGAGCAGCGCGCACGGCACCTGTTGGAGCAGGGCGAAGTGGATCGCCTCTCGGTAGGTGTCCGAAAAAGGAAGGACCGTGCTTCGCATGGGAGGTCCTCCGCCGCCTAACGACCCAGCTCAGCGGACCGGTTCGCCGAGAACGGCTTTGATGATACCAGAAGCCACTGCGGCGGGCCGGGTCCGCTGCAGCGAGAGGTTAGGGCGACTCGGTGGTGGGCCACTCGAACCGCTCGCGGAAGTCCTCCTAGCAAGCCGGGCAAACCCAGTGGCGGCGGTCGGCCGTCGCATAGCCCTCCTGAAGCGTATCGGGATCACGCTCCTCGGTGAAGGTGGCCCAGCAGAAGGAGCAATGGTCATGGTCCCACTCAGGCGCCCGGAGCACGTAGGTCATCCGATAGAGCGGGACGCCTCGCAGGCACTCCTGCCAACCGACCAGGCGCCAGTCGTCGTCAGCCACAGGCATCGGAAAAGCCGCCTAACACCTGAGTTAAAACGCGTCGCGAAGCGGCGTCGGCTTGGACGAATAGTCAGCCGCTCCTAGAGCAACCTGGTTAGACGCGTGGGTCACCGTACACCGCCCTTCCGGCACGGATAACGAGTAGATCGCCTTCTTTCAAATCTGTCAAGCACTCGCTGGTCAGCGGACGCGTGGCGATGACAAATCCTCGCTCGGATGGCCTCTTTTCCTCTGAGAGGTCCACGGTCCAGTCCTCATCCTGGAGAGTGATTGCTTGGAACGGCGCCTCACGATACGTAAAGCAAAGGCCGTTGTACCCATCCCGGTCGCGATAGGCGAGAAGTTCCGTGCCGTTCGAGAAGAGCAAGTTCATACTGCCATGGTTATTCAACTCGCGAAGCCAGCCCTCAATCCGGCGGAAGTCGGAGACGGGCACCTCTTCCTCCTGCATCCAGGACAAAAGAAGACAGAGACACTGCTCCGAGTCTGTCTGGCCCTCCGGTCTGAAGTGAGTGGGTTGGGGTAGTCCACGAAGGGTGCTGTTGTGAGCAAATACGATGGGGATGTCGTGAAGATCATGGCGGAACGGATGAGTGTTCTCCATGAATGATTCGGCATCTGGGGCTACCCCCTGCAGCGACTGCCGGCCCGCGTCACTGATCTCCCAAATGCCGCGCGGGCTGTCGTTCCGGAGCAGCCCCTCCCGAACCATCGAGTTTCGCGCCCACTGGGCCGTGTTCCGCCACCGCGGCAAATCGGGGTCAGAGGCGAGCGGCTGGTGGTCCACGTCCCGGAGAACGCCCCGCATCAGCTGGCCAACACGGTCGAGGACATGACCCATCGGGGCGCGGCCACCCAACTCGACGAGTACCTGGAGGATCGGGCGGTTGAACGCCTCTTCCGGCGTCCGCAGGCCCCGTCGCAGCCGCCCCAAGTCGCGGCGCTGGGTCTGCTCATCGGTTGTCTCCTCGACCGCAGCTTGGGGCGCGGCGAGCGTGGTCCACTCCCGCCACAGCGCCGCCGTCCGATCACGGAAGGCGGTCAGGAGGCTGGCCCGTTCGAGGGTGGCGCGGGCGGTGTCGTAGTCGCGGCTCTCGAGCGCCCGCGCTCCGCCTCGGTTGACCAGGTCGATCTCCGCCTCGATTTGCTCAAGGAGGATGTCAAAGGCGGCATCCACGTTGGTCGGGTTGTCTCGGGCCTTTCACGCACATCCGCCGCCGCCGCCGAACGACCCCGCTCAGCAGCGGCGGGGGCCGAGTGAGCTATGACTCTGGAAAAGCCTACATGCCCCCGCCGTCTGCTGCAGCGCCTGGTTCGGCACAGCTAACCGCATACCGAACCTGGACCACCCCGTCAGGGTAGTGCCGGCACTCCAGCAGCCGCAGTGGGACACCCCGGCCTGGTCGGAACAGGGGCACCCCATCGCCCAGTACCACCGGGATCAGTGTGACCGCATACTCGTCGATCAGGCCCCCGGCCCGGAACGCCTCGGCCAGCTCGGTCCCGCCCACCAGCCAGACCCGCCCGCTCAGGCCTGCGAGGGACTCGGCGGGGCTGGCGGCCGGCGACACTTCAGGCGGGGTGTCGGACAACGCCCGGGTCGTGACCACCCGGCATGGCTTCCCCGGGTACGCCCAGTCGCCGAATCCGCGCACTTGGTCGTAGGTCCGGCGGCCCATGATTAGACCGTCGATACCGGACAGGAAGGCGGTGTGGCCGTAATCCTGGTCGGGGCGCTGGAACGGGGTCAGCCAATCGACCTTTCCGTCGGGGGTGGCGATGTACCCGTCCAAGCTCGCCGCGACCGAGTAGACCACCTCCACCATCGCCATCGACTCACCTCCTCCGCCGAACTCTGCTTATCAGAATAGAATGCATTGAGAATACTAGATGGCTTTCGCCTGTCAATCCTCGCATTCTCATCGGGATGAGACGATTCCTTGGTGCGAATTGACCGAGCCATTGTTGCGCTGCAGACCGAAGGGTATGAAGCTCCTGGATCAGGACGAAGCCGTCTGCAAGGTGCGACGACTAGCTCTCCGCCCGATCCAGATCTACCGGCGGTGGGTTGAGCAATTCCTGCGGTTTCACCACGATCGCATCGGCCAGTGGATTCACCCGAACGATATGGGCGAACCGGAAGTGAAGGCGTTCCTCGATGATCTACACGCACGTCATGGCCAGGCCGGGCCTCGGCGTTCACCGCCCTCTGGATATGTAACGCCGCATCGAATGTGTGGTGCAGGAGCAACCACTCTGGCGCTTTCCGATCCTTACTCCTCAGGGCGTTTTGCAGAAATGCTGCAAACCGCCCGCTAACTGGCCTTCCGCCCTGGTATGTCTCCTACAGGCAGTCAGAGAATCTGCCTTTCAAACTTAGAAAGCAGAGACGCAAGGGACTGATACATGGGTCGCAAGGCTTTCCTGGAGTTCGTGGGCATCAGGGTGCCCCCGAAGTACTCGTTGAGCACGGAAGAGGCGTCGCAGGCGGTCAATGGGTTGATTCAGGGGACACGGATCGATCAGGTGTGGAAGCTGGTCGAGGCGCGGTTTGCAGCCCATGTGATGGACAATTACCGCAAGAGGATCGGCTGAGGCCCGCGGGATAAGGAGGGTCGGCGGGCGGCTCGCCTGGCCGTTCTCTTCGGGTTAGACTGCCTCGATCGGCTGGGGGTGCCAGCCTGGGTTCGCTGCCTCGATTCGTCCTGCCGGAGGCCTGTCATGTTCCAGATCCGGACCCTGATCGCCCTGCTGTTGCTGGGGCTTGCGCCGGCCGCTGCATGGCCGCAGGATGGCAGCCTGCCGCCGCTGACCAGTCCGTGGCCCGTGGAGAAAGCGCGGGCGTGGGCGGAGCGGACGCCTTGGCTGGTTGGCTGCAACTACACGCCGGCGTATGCGATCAACCAGTTGGAGATGTGGCAGCCGGAGACGTTCGACCTGGAAGCGATCGACCGCGAGCTTGGCTGGGCGGAGGAGCTGGGGTTCACGTCGATCCGGGTTTTTCTCCATCATCTGCTCTGGGAGCAAGACGCGCCGGGATTGTTGGATCGGATGGAGCGGTTTCTGGCGGTTGCGGACCGGCACCGGATTGGGGTGATGTTTGTGCCGTTCGACTCGGTGTGGGACCCGGATCCGCGGCCCGGCCCGCAGCGAGCGCCCCGGCCGGGCGTGCACAATTCGGGCTGGGTTCAAAGTCCCGGTCGGGCGATTCTGGCCGACCCGGACCGGCATGAGGAGGTGAAGGCGTATCTCCAAGGTGTGATTGGGCGATTCCGGGCCGATCGGCGGATTCACGCCTGGGATCTGGTCAATGAACCGGAGAATCCGAACACCAACAGCTACGGCCGGCTTGAGCCGGCGAACAAGGTGGAGCTGGCGCGGATCTTTGTGCGGCGGTGTTTCGCCTGGGCGCGGGAGATGGACCCGGAGCAGCCGTTGACGTGCGGGGTCTGGACGGGCGATTGGGCCGAAGGGAAGCGGATCGGGCTTCACGACGATCAGCTTAAGCTTTCGGATATCATTACGTTTCACTCGTATGATCCGTTGCCGCGGCTTCAGGAGCGGGTCGAGTCGCTGCGGGGTTTGGGCCGGCCGATGGCGTGTACCGAATACATGGCACGGCCGAATGGCAGCACGTTCGACCCGATGCTCGGTTATCTGGAGGAACAGGGCATCGGGGCGTATTGCTGGGGTTTTGTGGCGGGCAAGTCGAACACGATCTATCCGTGGGATTCGTGGGTGAAGGGTCCGTACGAGAGCGAGCCGCCGCGTTGGTTTCACGACATCTTTCGGCAGGACGGGACCCCGTACGATCCGACGGAGGTGGCCTACATCAAGCAGGTGACGGCACGGGCTCGGGCCCAAGGCCGGACGGCCGGGCTGGCGGCGGGCGGGAAGCGGTGAGGGTCGCGGCCGGGGCGGGGAAGCCGGTTATTGTCGGCGGAGCATGAAGGCCGAGGGCCGCGCGGGGCGGGCTAATCGTCGAGCGTTGCGCGGCCGGCCTGAATCTCCTCGACCAGGCGGTCGAGCTCGGCCAGTTCCTCGGTGAAGGGAGCCTGGACGGGAGGGAAGCGGAAGCCGGTTTTGGGGTCGAGGTCGAAGGCGGTGACGCGGAAGCTGATAGCGAACCGTTCGCGCTTCCACTGGGCCTGGCAGAAGAGACGGACGAATTTGCGGATGGCGGCGGCGGCAGCGGCCGGTTCGGGGTAGAAACTGCGGAGATAGGGCCAGAAGCGGCGGAGGATGTCGACCGGGGCCAGGCCCAATTGGACGAAGGCAAACATGAGCTGGTCGAGGACGGCGAACGGCATCAGGTCGGCCTCGTCGGTTTGTTCCTGACGGCCGCCGGTGCGGGGGCGGAGCTCAGCCGAGGCGGGCATGGCGTCGACCGCATCGAAACCGGGCAGGTTGTGGAATCGGCGGGCCCAGGCCAGGTAGAGCTTGATCAGGCTCTTGGGGACGTCGGCGATGGGGGCCAGTCCGCCCGAGGTGTCGCCGTCCATGGTGGTGTAGCCGACGGCGGCCTCGCTCTTGTTGCTGGTGACCAGCAGCAGCGAACGGTTGAGGTTGGCGATCATCCAGATGAGCATGCCGCGGAGGCGGGCTTGGATGTTTTGGAGCGGCAGGTCGTGGTCGGGGTTGGACCAGTCGAGCTGGACGCCGGTCATCCGTTCGATCGTGGCATGAGCTGACTCCAGGGCTGACTGGATCGAACCTTCGTAGTAGGTGGCGCCGAGTTGTTCGGCGACGGCGCGGGCGGCGGCGCGGGTGGCGTCGCTTGAATGATCGGTGGCCATGTAGGCGCAGATCAGCGTCGCGCGGACGCGGCGGCGGAGTTCGTCGTCGCTGGCGGTCGGATCCTGGTAGCGGAGCATCTGGCGGACCAGCAGAGCGACCATGGCGCTGTCGCGGCCTCCGGAGAGGGCGACGCAGCAACTGGTGATGCCCGATTTGCGGGTGTAGTCGCGTAGGGCGAGGGCCAGGGCCAGTTCGAGTTCGAGGTGGCAGAGGTCGGGATCAGCGATGGCGCGGCCTTTGAGTGCGCCGTGCTCGAGGTAGGCTAACGACGGGTCGGGGTGGCCCGGCGTGGACGGCAGCCAGTAAGGGAGCGGGGGTGGCGGGGGCGAGGTGCTTGCGAAGTCGCCCGCGACGGGGGTGACGGTCGGGAGGGTGCCGATCGCCCCGGTCTGGAGCCGCCCGAGCTGGTCGCGCCAGGAGCCCAGCTCCATTCGGGCATGGCGGATCTCGGCCAGGTCGACGACGTGGTGAAGCAGCTCCCAATCGCGGTCGAAGACGAAGCGGCGGCCCTCCGCCTCGATCCGGCCGTTGGCAGCGATGAAGAGGCTGCCGTCGAAGATCAGCCGCGTCGAGTCGCAACCGAGGAGCGAGGCGTACAGATAGATGCAGAGATCTTCGCGGCTGATCTGGCGGACCATGCGGCGGCGGACCTGGTGCTTGCCGATGGTGAACCACGAGGCCGAGGGGTTCATCAAAATCTCGGCGCCGGCCAGGGCGTAGGTGGAGCCTGGACGGATGCTCTTCCAGGCGTCTTCGCAGATTTCGAAGGCGACGGTGCCTAGGCCGGGCAGGGCAAACATCTGGGTTCCCAGAGGGACGATCGTGCCGTCAGGGCCGCGGTAGGAGACGAGCCGGCCATGCACCCATGGGGCGAAGTAGCGGTTTTCATACTCGACGTCGCCGATGGCTAGGTTTTCCTTGGCGGTCAGGCCGACGAGCCGGCCATCGGCCAGTAAGGCCATCGCGTTGTAGAGGACGCCCTCGTAGAGCAGGGGCAGCCCGACACCGACGGCGAGGCCCGTCGTGGCATCGGCCAGACCCAAGAGCCGATCCCACGAGCGATCGACCGTGCCCTGGCGGAGCAGGCGATCGCCGAGGCTGTAGCCCGACAGACACATTTCGGGCAGGAGCAGGAGGCGGACGCCGACGGAGCGGGCGGCGTCGATGACTTCGCGAATGCGTGCGGCATTGCCGGACCAGTCGCCGACGGTCTGATTGACGCTGGCGACGCCAACATGTGCGGCCGGGGGGATGGGCATGGTCACCTTCTGGAAAACCGAGCGGGGAAGCAGGCCGCGGAACCTCGCGGGGGCGGGATCAGAGGACGCTGATCCCTGGCTACCAGTCTGCCCGTCCGAAAGCCAACCGGTCGAGAGGCTTCGCGGGCACGGGCACGACAGGCTCCGGAAATGTATTGTAGAACACCGGATACGGTCGCTTGCCCGGACGGGCCGGTGGAGCGACCGAGATGGGGTTGCCTCAGCGTCCTGAGGCGGCGAGTGGGCCGAGGAGCAGAGAGGCACTGTGCTTGAAGCGTTGTTCGTTGAAGCTTAAATTATTGCCATGTCACACTCAGCATTTGCCGCTTCATCGCTGCCTGATCGCGAGGGGAAGAAGCGTCGGCCAACGATGGCCGTTGAACAGTCGGTCGTGCTGAACATCTGGCGGACGGCCGAGTGGCTGGAGCTTCGGTTTGCCCGGCTGTTTCGCGAGCACGGTCTGACGCTGGCGCAATACCATGTCCTGCGGATCCTGCGCCATGAGGGCAGGCCGTTGCCCTGTCTGGAGATCGCCGCACGGTTGGTGACCGAGGTTCCGGGCATCACCGGCTTGATCGATCGGCTCGAGCGGCTGGGTCTGGTGGCGCGGATGCGTTCGGAGGTTGACCGACGGGTCGTCAACGTCGCCTTGACGCCTCGGGGCCTGGAGCTGCTCGGTCAGCTCGACGAGCCGGTCGACCGGCTCCACCGGCAACTGCTCGGACCCTTGAGCCACGACGAACTGCGCAGTCTCAATCATCTGCTTGAGAAGGCGCGGGCGGCAGCCGGCGCGCTGTGAGACGGCCTGGCTTCCGCCCTGAAAAATACCATTCCAACTGTTGAAGCGTCATTTACTGATACTACAGATAAGAAGCGCTCTATGATCCGGATTCGCCCGGCCGCCGCGCGCGGCCACTTCGACTACGGTTGGCTCGATACTCGCTACAGCTTCTCGTTTGGCGATTATCACGACCCTGCCCATGTCCGGTTCCGCGCTCTCCGGGTGTTGAATGAGGATCGGATTCAACCGGGCCGTGGCTTCGGCATGCATCCACATGCCGACATGGAGATTGTGACGGTCGTCGTGTCGGGCTTCCTGACGCACCGTGACAGCCTCGGGACGCTGGGCACGATTGGTCCCGGCGAGGTTCAGCACATGACAGCCGGTACGGGCATCACCCATTCCGAGTTCAACACCTCGGCGACCGAGCCCGTGCATCTATATCAGGTGTGGCTCATTCCCCGCCAACGTGGCCTCAGGCCGGGCTATCGCCAGCGGGCGTTTCCCGAGACCGAGCGGCGCAACCGCCTCCAGGCGATCGCCACACCCGACGGCGCTGGGGATATCCTCAAAATCGCCCAGGATGCCTGGGTCTACCGAGCTAGTCTCGACGCCGGCCGCCTAATCCGGTACGACCTTGCCCCGGGCCGCCACGCCTGGCTCCAGGTCATCCACGGCCGACTGGCTCTCAACGGAACGTCGCTGGGAACCGGCGACGGGGCGGCTGTCAGCGCTGAGGCATCGCTGGCGATCATCGGCGGCTTCGAGGAGTCGGCCGAGGATCGTCCCGCCGCGGGCGATGCGGAGTTTCTGCTCTTCGACCTGGTCTGAGGCACTCGGTCTCTTTCGAGGTCTAGCGGCGGCCGGCTCGTCAACGCACCCGAATCGAGCGCTGGTCGGTATAGGTCTTGCCGAAGCGGTCGGTCGTCCGGACCTCGATGAGGTGGATGCCGGGCGTCAGGCCCTCCGGGAGTCGCCCGCGCCAGATGTGCGGCGACTTGACCACCTCGGGCAACGGAATAAACGGCAGCTCGGTCACGCGGCCGGGCCTCTCGCCACTGGCTTCCTTGGCGGCCATGGCGGCTGCGAGCAGCGCATCTTCCCGATCCTTGGTCGCCGCGTACGCTGGATCCTCCACGGCGAACAGCTCCAGCCTGGTCCACGCGTCCGATTCATCGACCCGCATCTCGACGATCGACTCCTCCGAGCCGGCAAAGACATTGACCAGGATCTCGGCCGTCGTGCCAGCCTCGATTTCATCGGGTGCGTAAATATTCATCTGATAGGTTTTTGGTCGTGACGCGGGGCGGAATTCGATGTCGTAGTTGTGGCCGTCGAAGGTCAGGATCGAGTATCCGTTGGGAGCGCCGTCGCGCATCGTTGTATGGGGGATACCCCGTTCGTCGGGCGCTCCCCGCCACCAGCTCCCGCTGACGGTGACGTTGATGACGTGGTGATGGCGCTTCGGACCCGGAAAACCGTCCTTCTGGTCGATAAAGACATGCTGCTGGAAGTGAGTGTGTGCTGAGATCGACAGGGCGAACGGGCGCGCCGCGATCAATTCGTAAAGCTCCCGGCGATCCTCGACGTTGACCAGCGGGATGTGCATCATCAGCACGACCATCTGGTCGCGGGGAATTTGAGCCAGATCGGTGCAAATGAACGCCATCTGGCGTTCGCCCAGCCCGCCGACGTAGCGGCCGCGGCCATTCCGATCGACAAACCAGCGGACGTCGTCCAGCGCCAGGAAGTGAACCGGTCCGTAGTCGAACGCATAGTAGGGCGGCCCGTAGATCCGCTCCCAGGTTTCGTCGGCGTGGTCGTCATCCTGAGCGTCTTGGTTCAGGTCGTGGTTGCCGATGACGTTGTACCAGGGGATACCGAGCAGCGCAATCGCCTTGTTCAACGGCTCGAAGACACTCAGGTCGTCGAACACGACGTCGCCCAGCGTGACCCCAAACGCCGCCCCGATCTCCCGATTTTCGGCAATCAGCGGCTCGATCACGTCGTGGGCGATGTACTCGACTTCTCTCACGTTCCTCGGCTGGGTATCGCCGAAGAAGAGCGCCTTGAAGGTCTTGGGCTCCCAGCGGCGGTAAAGCGGAAAATCGACCGAGGCAGGCAGGGGCCCCGTCGGCGCTACGCCCGCAAATCGCAGGTCAGGCGGCGAACCATTCGGCTTGTGGACATAATAGAATTTGGGCAATTGATTTTCGTCGACCGGCGTCATCCAGTCACGTGGTTTGATCACGAAGATCACAGTATCGTCCGTGACGTCGAGCTCGTAGCGTCCGGCGGGGTCGGTGGCCACGATGTCGCGGCCGTTGGAAACGCGGACGCCTGGGATACCCGGTTCGTTTTCTTGCCGGACGCCGTCGCGGTTCTCGTCGTGAAAGACGACGCCGACGGCTTTCTCGGCCTCTGCCAGGGCAGGGCCGCCAACCAGGATTCCCAGACCGATCAGGACCGCTCGAACGCTCATGGCTGCAACCTCTGCAGATCCGGCCTGCGTGTTCTGTTGCGTCTGGCTTACGAATCATGGCCGGTCCGGACCGCGATCGTCCAGACAGAATCACGAGCTGACGACCGCGCTCTCAGAGGCCGTCTAGGAATTAGGGTTTTCGTTTGCGTCGGGGCTGCCTCAGCAGGTCGTTGTCCCGGTCCGGTTCGGGGAGCATCCATCGGGATATCCGGTGGATGGCACCGACGTAGATCCAGGTCTCGCTGCTCCGGGGGTTCTGCTCGTCGTCCTTCGACAGCCGCCGGTACCGGTTGAGCCACCCAAACGCCCGCTCCACCACCCACCGCCACTTCCGGACCTCGAACCTCGTTTGCCCTGGCCGCTTGGTCACGATGTCCAGCACCCACCGGGCGTTCGCCGCCGCCCAGTCGGCCACCGCCCGGTACGCGGCATCGGCCCACACCCGGGCCAGCCGGGGCAGGGCGTCACCGACCCGCCGGAACACCTCGGCCGCCCCATCCCAATCGATTGGGGACGCCGGCAGCACAGCCAGCCCCCCGATCAGCCCGAGGATGTCCACCAGCACGTGCCGCTTGCGGCCGGCGACCTTTTTTCCCCCGTCGTACCCCTTCGGGCCGCCCGCCTCGGTGGTCTTCACGGTCTGGCTGTCGATTACCCCGGCGCTGGGCGTCTCCTCCCGGTCGAGCCGCTTGCGGACGTCCCGCCGGAGGGTGCCAGTGGCAGCCGCTCCCACACCCCGGCGTCCAGCCATGTGGAGAAGTAGTCGCTGACGGTCTTCCAAGGGCGGGAAGTCATGGGGGAGCGACCGCCACCAGCACCCGGTCCGGGCCAGGTCGAAGACCGCGTCCACGATGTCCTTGCGGTCGTAGGTCTGGGGTCGGCCGGGGCCGCCTGGGGGCCGGTCCCCGCCCGGGAACAGGTGGCTGATGTTGTGCCGCTGGAGGTCGGTCCGGTCACTCGGGTAGGGCTTCCGTACGCTCATGCCGCGAGGACAAACTCCCGCCCGGCAACTCCGGAGGGCCGATTTCTCGACGGCCTCTCAGAGGGGTCGCGTCGCGCCGGTGTGGAAGAGGAAGAGGAGCGTGCGGCGGAGCGAGCGAACCGATGTGGATGGCTCTTTGCTCCCCGCGGGGCCGCGCAAGACGCAAAAAGAAAGGCTGCCCCCGGAGGGAGACGGCCAAGGGTGCCCCAGGCGGGGCAGAGCCTGCGAGCACGCCGCAACCAAAGTCGCGTGCTCAATATAAGGGTAGAGAGTGTAACCGATCCGAGCCTGCGAGCACGCCGCAACCAAAGTCGCGTGCTCAATATAAGGGTAGAGAGTGTAACCGATCCGAGCCTGCGAGCACGCCGCAACCAAAGTCGCGTGCTCAATATAAGGGTAGAGAGTGCAACCGATCCGAGCCTGCATACACGCCGCAACGTCGCTTGCGCTCTCTTCTTTCAACGCGCTCAGGGTTCGATCGCGGTCGGGCAACCGCTCACTCCCCGTACCCATTCGGGGTTCGCACCCGGTGTGGATCGGGCATGATTGTGCGGTCAGCAACCAACGTATCGGTAATCTCGGCACGGGTGCGGAATGGCTGGATGCGATGTCTGAGTCTCCTAGATTATTGGTTCCCTAACTTCGCGTTGCTTGCGTGCTCGATCTCGGATGAGGGGTCGTCCTCGGTCGAGGGGGTGGGAGCTGGGTGTTCAGTCGTCTTCGTCGTCGTCCGGAGGGTCGCCGATGTAACAGGACACGGGACCGCGGCCTTCGAGGTTATCCAGCAGATCCTCGAGCGTTATGGTCACTTCTGGGTTCTTGGGCGGATGGTCGACCAGGGCGTTGGCGATCTCCTCTTGCAGGGCTTCGCAATCGTCTGAATAGCCTTGGCGTGCAAGGACATGTAACCGCGGATACGTTTTCCGGTTAAGCGTCAACACGTAGCGCGACACGTCGTACCAGCCTTTGGTGGTGGCCAGCGAGACGACGTCTTGATCGGGCGAGTCGGGCGCGATGACGAGTTCAAGACCCATGAGCGGCTGCCTTTCGTTGTTCGCGGATGATCGCCTTTCACCGACCGTCCCTCGCCGTTTGGGACAGACGCGCAGCGGCGGCCACGACCCTATGTTCGTTGGCGGGCCGGGCCGCTCAAGAGGGATCCGCGCGCGGCAGCGGGCAACTGACGATCGGACATCGCGATCCGCCGTTTGACCTCGTCGAAACCCTTCGCATTATACAACCGATCCGAGCCTGCGAGCAAGCCCCATGCCAAATTCCTCAACACTCGAGAGCAAGACTGGGCGGGTCGGGTGGTCGAGGATGGCGTGACCGACCTGGACAGGACGGGCCATCCTCGAAGAGAGCGACCTCGTCAGATCGGTCCGTAGAAGAACGATCACAGAGCAATGTAGCGGAAGTGGATGAAAGCGAGATGCCGCGTCTTTGGGGATGCGGCACACACGTAATCTGAGGAGGTGATTGGTATGGTCGACACGTCGAATGCCGGCCTTGATATGGTTCTTTCGCATGCATGTTTCGTCGAGCTTGAGTCGGCGCACCAGTATGCGGTGCGGGAGTCGCGTGGGTCGCTCTTGAGGTACCTTTCGATCATGGTTGTGGCTGTCACGGAGATCGTGGACCAACACGGGGGCAACCCTTACCGGTACTTTGATGCGTGGGCATTGGCCAAAAACCGTGAGTTCGGGTGGATCCTGTCCTTGTTGAACACGGAGGCCTGTCCTAAAGGCGGGAGTGAAGATTTGGCTGAGTGGAGCGACCGGCTCTCAGGAGTCGGGCATTGAAGCGGTGTCGTGGTTTCGAGGTGTCGGTGTCGCGAGGGGGACGCTCGCGCGGTCTGTGGACCGAGTGCGCAATCTGAGTCGCCAGACCAAACCATTCTGGTCTAGGCGCGAAGCGAGTGATTGGTTGCCTGACACGGTGTCCGTTGTTTTCGGCTGGCTTTTTACGACGAGGCTCGACTCATGTCTCGCCGACGGGGTGGAATGCGCGTGATGAACTCAGCCGGGTCGATCGCCAGCCGTCCGCCGCCAGCCGGGTTGGCAATGACCTGGAATCGGAGAAGAGGGGATCGAGGGCAAGCGATTTCAGCCTGTGCGCGCTACAACAAAGGCGACCTCGGGCCAATTGGAGCTGGCACACGTAACGATCCGAACCTGTCTGAGTGCGATCCTTGTGGGCTGATGGCAGGTGTGCCTTCTGTCCCGCATGTGATGAGGCGGGGCGATCCGCCGGGTTGAGACCGCGCGGTGGATCGGTTGTGAACAAGAGATTCCAGAGTCCGTTTATCCGACTCGATGACGGGGAAGGATGGAGCCGGGGATAACGGATTCGAGGCTAGCTCCCCCATGGATCGGTCCCACGTTGGCGTCGTAGGGTCCTGGGATGCGGCTAGTTGGGTTTTGCGTTGGGCGATCGTGGCGGGGGGGTGGCGGCCGGCAAGCCGGGTGGTTGTGCTGCGTGAAGCGAGTGGTGGATGGGTTGACCGGGGTGGTTGTCGCGTTGGCTTAGGAAGGTCTGGCCGATTGGGTGAATGCTCGACGCTCTTTGTTAGCGTCCGGCGGTTGGTTCTTGGGCGGCGATGCGGACGGGGCGGCGGTGGGGAGTGGAGGGGGGGGGAGACGAGGTGGCCGGCTGCCCAGGGGCCGGGGTGGCGCAGCGGCGGCCTTTGGCGACGAGCATCAGGTTGCGGACGTAGATGAAGACGCCCATGCTCTGGCCGACGGTGATCACCGGGTCGCGTCCAGCGATGGCGTAGCTGAGCAGCAGCAGGCCGCCGATTAGGCTGAGCCACCAGAAGACGACGGGAACAACCGAGTTTTTGCTCCGCTCGGAGGCGATCCACTGGGCCAGGAACCGGGCCGTGAAGACGGCCTGGCCGACGAAGCCGATCGTCAGCCAGAGTACGGTTCGGGTCTGGTGGCCGCAGGTGGGGCAGGTGCCGGCCTGGGCGGTGTGGGCCACGGCCAGCGCCGCGGTCTGGAGCCAGGGGCCGAGGGGCATGGGAAGGTTCTCTTTCTGGGCGGCTTAGGAGGGGGTGCGGGAGAGGGTCGAGCGCGTGGCGAGGGCGGCGCCGACGGGCGGCATGGTCGGTGTGGGGCTGGCCGGCTCGTCGAGCAAGGGGCGCAGCTCGTAGACCACGCGGCGGCGCATCAACCAAGCGACGCCCAGCAGGTCGACGACGACGTTGAACGACCGGTTCCAGAGGTTGTAGTGGGAGCGCCCGTGGGGCCGAGGCCGGTGGTTGCAAGGCATCTGGACGATCCGGCAGCCCTCGCGGAGGAGCAGCGGCCCATAGAACCGGTGAGCGCCGTGGAACATCGGCAGGCGGAGCGCGACCTGTCGCGGGAAGATCCGAACGGCACAGCCGGTGTCCTTGACCGAGTCGCCCAGGACCCAGTCGCGGACGCGGTTGGCGATCTTGCTGATGACCCGCTTGGACCAGGTGTCGCGGCGTTTGACGCGCCAGCCGAGTCCGGCATCGTAGCCGGGCAGAAGATCCCAGAGCCGCGCCAGGTCGGCCGGGTCGTTCTGGAGGTCGGCGTCGAGGATGGCGACCCACTGGCCCCGGGCCGCGTGGAACCCAGCACGGGTCGCCGCCGATTGACCGGCGTTGCGCGCCAGCCGCAGGGGCCGTAGCTCGGGGTGGTCGGCCATCAGGTGGGCCAGGATCTGGGGGGTCTGGTCGGTCGAACCATCGTCGACGATGATCGTCTCGAAGCCGTCGAGCCGATGCCCGCTCGCCCGGTCTCGAGCCAGCAGAGGCCGGAACGCCGCGGCGATCTCGGCCACCAGCCGGGGCAACCCCGACGCCTCATTCTTGGCCGGGACGATGATCGAGAGAAACCGTGGCAGCTCGCCAGGCCCCAGAGCCGGCCGCAGCGCCGCTCCCGGTTCCGACGGAGCGGCCGCCGGCAAGCCGTGTGAACCATCCTGCCTGACGATGGGCATGTGCGCCGGGCCTCCGTGCCACCGTTCTCCGGGCCCATCCTTGGGCCGTCCTGCCCCCGTTCCAAGCGACCGGGATCATGCCCGGAGCGGCCCAAAACGGCTAGACCAATTTCCCATCGGCCGGAACGAGCCGCACGCATGAGTTGCAAATTGGATCGGGCGTGCCGCGGTCCTGGATTGGGTCCGCCGCCGTCCACTAGGTGACCCAGAACGCGCCCCTTTTGGAAACACGCGCTTTGGCCGCACCTGAAGCGGCTCAAGCCGAGCGTCGCGGTTCATCTCGTTGGGTGCCGGGGGAGCCGTCGCCGTGCTGGGTGGCAGGCGGCACTTGAGCCGCCAGCGCCGCAGTTCAACGCGTGACCAGGGATACGCTCCGCAGTCGGCCTGGACCGATCCGACCACGAACAGTAAGGTTCCGAGCCGGCGCACCCGACCCGCCCGGGATCGAACTGACCATGACCGGCATCGCCCCAGCGACCGAACGAACGGATCAGGACCAAGTCACCCTGATCGAGCTTAATCGGATTCGTTCAAATCCCTTAAGCATCGAGCTTTATGGCGATCCTGAGACGGAATGCGAGGATCTTCTGGACAGTGTGGCCGAGCGGGGGATTCTGGTGCCGCTGGTGGTCACGCCGGAGGGCGATGGTTTTGAGCTGCTTTCGGGTCATCGGCGGCTGGCCTGTGCGCGGCGATTGGGGCTGGGCGTAGTTCCTTGTCTGGTGCGCAAGGTGGCGCGCGGGGCGCCGCGGGAGGCGGCGGTTCTGGCATATAACCGACAGCGGCGTAAGACGTTCAGCCAAATGATGCGGGAGGCTGACGTGCTTGAGCGGCGGTGGGCCGCCCGTGCCGCGCGGCGGCGGCAGGCCAACCTCGTCCGGGGTCGGGGGTTGGTCGGTGGGGCCGAGTGTCGGAATTACGACGATCGGGGTGGGCGGACCGATGCGGCAGTGGCTACGGCAATTGGGCTGGGCGGCAAGGACACGTACCGGCAGGCGCGGGCGGTCTGGCGGCTGGCACAAGCCGGCGATGAGCGAGCGACGGCGGCGGTTGCGGGGATCGATGCCGGAACCAAGTCGATCTATAGTGCTTACAAAGACTTACGACGCCGGGACCGGTACACGGCGGGGTTTCGGCCGACGCCGTACGACGTCTGGGCGTTTCGCCGTGATGGGGCGTTTGGGGTTCCTCATCCAGGGTCGATTCCAGCGGCGATTGTGGCCCACTTGCTGCATTACTACACGCGTCCGGGGGATTTGGTGGTTGATCCGATGGCCGGTGGTGGGACGACGCTGGATGTGTGCCAGGCGATGGGTCGGCGATGTCTGGCGTACGACCTGGCCCCGGTGCGGGCTGAGATTGTGCGGCACGACGTGACGGCCGGCTTGCCCGATGAGTGTATGGGCTGCGACCTGATCTTTGTCGATCCGCCGTATCACACGTTGCGCGCAGGTCGGTATCCGCAGGCGGGGGTGGGCGAACGATCGCTGTCCGAGTGGTGGCGGTTTTTGGAGACGCTGGCCGGGCAGGCGTACGAGCGGCTGCGGCCCGGGGGCTATTTGGCGCTCCTGCTGGCCAACCAGACCGAGAAGGATCTGCCGGCTGGCTATGGGTATTTGGATCACGCTTTTTATGGCTTTCGAGCGATGCTGGAAGCGGGATTTAAGCCGGAGCGGCGGATTTCGTGTCCAATGTCGGGCGCGGCGTTGCCGCAGCAGGTGGTGCGGGCGCGGCGCGAGGGGCGGATGCTGGGGCAGGTGCGGGATCTGGTGGTTGGTCGGAAGCCGTGGCCGGGAGAATTGCCAATACGGGATGCGTTTTTGGGATAATCCTCTTGCTTATTTGCAATTACTCCAGCGGCTCGCCCCCTGCCAGTTCGTAAACCCTTGCCCGCACAAAGGGATTCGATAGCGTCGGGTTGCGCCGAACGAGCGGGGCTGGCAGGGATGCCAGGGCCTGGCTGACGAGGTTTTCCAGCTCAGCGGGGCCGAGCCGCTCGAGCACCATCGCGATGGCGGCCGCTTCCTCGTCGGCTTTCGACTCGGCCTGTCGGCGCTCGGCGCGCCGGGCCTGGGCGCGGATCTGGGCTTGAAGCTCGCGCCGGCGGCTCTCGAGACGGTCGGCAACCTGAGGCAGCAGGTCATAACCCTGCTCAATGCCGACCCGAATGTAGCCCGGCCCGTTTTGCAGTTTTCCCTGACTTTTCAGATAGAACGCATTCAACAACACCTTGGCGACGGCCTCGGCGTCCTTCTGTGCGAGCAGCTTTTGGGCGATCCGCGGCGGCAGCCCCTGGTCGGTCAGCAGCTCCTTCAAATCGACCGTGACCTGAAGCCGGCCCTCGGCGGTCAACTGAAACGGGGTGCCCGGGATCGGAACGCTGGCCGTGGGGGCGTTGTGTTTAGGTTTCGTTCGTGTCTCTTGTTTAGGCCTAAGGTCGTGGCCGGAGGCGTCGAAAAACTGGGACAGCAGCTCTAAAGATTTTTGACCGGATGAACGGTTTTGATCTAAAGAATCTGGACCGGTGGCTGGGGGTTCCTCGAAGGAAATTGGACCGCTGGGGCGGTCGGGTTTGCGGCGGCTGGGGGTGGGTCGGGGTGGTGTGGGCTGGAGGAGGCGGTAGGCGTTGGGTTTGCCTTGTTCCCGCTGGATGGCGACCAGTCCAGCGGCTGCCAGTTCGTCGAGGGCGCTGAGAACCGTCTGCCGGCTGAGACCTGCGCGGGTGGCGATGGTACGGATGCTGGGGAAGGACCAACCGGTCCCGAAGTCGGAATGAAGCCCCAGGACGAGGTAGACCTTGATCGCCGACCCGCCGAGGGTCTTGAAGGCCTCGGATCGCAGCAGCTCGTGCTCGACGCGGAAGAAGTAGCGATCCATGTCGGGGTGGCGGGCGGTGCGGATCAGGCAGCCGGCGGGTTGGGGACGTAGTAGGTCTTGGCGCGGCCAGGTTCGCGGGTCGTCGAGACGACCAGGCCAAGCCGCTCGAGCCGCTGGAGGCTCTCGATCACGGTCGGGCAGGAGAGCCGGGTACGCTGCTGAATCTGGGCGAGGCTAAGGCGGACGCTGCGGTCGGGCCGACCGCCGCAGGCCTGGACGATGACCAGGTAGACCTTGATCGCCTCGCCCTTGATCCGGGCCAGGTAGCCGCGGTCGAAGAGCAGTTCTTTGAGCCAGTCGGCCTGAACGGGCGCTGGCGCAGCGGTGGTCATGGTCAACTCCCTTCGAGGCGCGCGGGCGGCCGACCGGCGCCGTGGCCGCCACCCCAGTTTCTCTAGTCTAACATACAGTCGAGGAATCCTCGGGATTGCGATCGGCGCTTGAGCCGGGATCGGCCCCACCGCTTCTCAAGGGTCGGCCGGGTCCGGCAACGGAACCCATGCACCGGAGCGGCAGTCACGAACTGTGCGGTCGATCGGTGCAGCCCGAGGCGCGATCGCGTGCGATGGGAGAGACTTCAGGGGACGTCGGCCCGAGAAGAGTGGGACGACCGCTCTTACCCTGGGCGAGCCTGGACGGGCGCAGTGGGCTTCGGCGCCTCGGCCATCATCGCCGGACCGACCGGGGATCGGCTCGGCGCATGCCGGCGTCGGTATAACCGTTGGAGACATCACGACCGGAACCTAGCGGGCCGCCTCATCCCTAAGGGCACGCGGGTCGGTTCAGAGTCCGTTCCGAGCGTCCGTCAGCAATCATCGCGCATGAGCATGCAAGCCATCCTGCTCGGCCGATTCCCGGAGCCTCCAGGCCCCTGATCCGGATTGTCTTCGGATTAAGCGGCAAGCGGCTCCTTGACAGGCCGATTGTTGTATGTACAATTAAGGAGCGTGGAGCCAGGGGAAGATCGGGAGGAGTGGCGGTGCGCGTGACGGTGGATCGCGTTGCCTGCGAGTGCGTAGCCGTTCGGCTTCGCGCGCTCAATCGCTGCATCACGAACATCTACGACGAGGCCCTGCGGCCGCTCGACTTGAAGGTGAGCCAGATGAACATTCTGGTGGCGGCCGCCCGGATGGGGACGGCTCGACCGGCTCAGGTCTGCGAACAGCTCCACCTGGACGCATCGACACTGAGTCGCAATGTCGATCGGATGAAAGCGCGGGGCTGGTTGGAAACCGTGGCTGGCGAGGATGGCCGCTCGCAGCCGTTTCGTCTGACCGCCGAGGGAAGCAGGCTTCTGGAGCGGGCGATTCCGGCGTGGAGCAAAGCCCAGCATCAGGTCAAGAAAATCGTGGGGACGACGTTTCTGAACCAGCTCGAGCAGGCGCTGGATCGGGTTGGCAGATCGGCTGCCGACTGATTTTTTCGGCCCTATTTGTTGTATATACAACAAGGAGCGGGGATGGGTCTCGAAGAGCATCCGACCGTGCGCCGGGTTCGTTCGACGGCGGCGGCACGCGCAGAGTCGGCGGCGGAGCCAGAGGCGAGGGTGGTCGATGCCCGGTGGCTCAAGCAGTTGGTTCTGGACGCGGGGGCCGATGATGTCGGGCTGGTCGAGCTGGGCAGACCGGCGATTGACGACCAGCGCGAGGGGATCCTCCAGGCGTTCCCTCAGACCAAGACGCTGATCAGCTTCGTGGTTCGCATGAATCGGGAGGCGATCCGAACTCCGGCGCGTTCGGTCTCGAACGTGGAATTCCATCGCGCCGGGGATCAGGTCGACGAGGTTGCGCGACGCGTGGTCCGGACACTTGAGGACCGAGGCATCCGAGCCCTGAGCCCGGCGATGGGATTTCCCATGGAGATGGGGCGGTTTCCCGGCAAGGTCTGGGTCGTTTCGCACAAGCCCGTCGCGGTGGCAGCCGGGCTGGGGATGATCGGGATCCACCGCAACGTGATCCATGAAAAATTCGGCAATTTCATCCTGCTCGGGACGATTCTGATGGCCGCCGAGGTTTCCGAGACCGACCAGCCGATCGACTACAACCCTTGCCTGGAGTGCAAGCTCTGTGTGGCCGCCTGTCCGGTGGGGGCGATCTCGGCGGACGGCGGTTTCAACTTCGCGGCCTGCTACACCCACAACTACCGCGAGTTTATGGGAGGCTTTACCGATTGGGTCGAGCAGGTGGCCGAGAGCCGCAATGGCCGCGACTACCGCCGCCGCGTCAGCGACGCGGAGTCGGCCTCGATGTGGCAAAGTCTGTCCTACGGCGCCAATTACAAGGCCGCCTACTGCCTGGCCGTCTGCCCGGCCGGAGAAGACGTGATCGGGCCGTTTTTGGCCGATCGCAAAACGTTTCTCAAAGACGTGGTCCGGCCGCTTCAGGAGAAGCATGAGACCATTTACGTCGTCAAGAACACGGATGCGGAAAATCACGTCGCCAAGCGGTTCCCCCATAAATCGATCAAGCGCGTGGGCAATCCCATGCGGCCGACCACGATCGACGGATTCCTCAAGGGGATGCGGAACGTCTTTCAGCCGGGTCAGTCCGCTGGCCTGGATGCCACTTATCAGTTCACCTTCACCGGTCACGAAAACCGGAAGGCGACGGTTGTGATTCGGGACCAGCGGCTCACGGTTCACGAGGGCCACGTAGGCCAGCCCGACGTGCACGTGACTGCGGATTCCGACACCTGGATCGGATTTCTCAGAAATGAACGGAACGTGGTCTGGGCCTTGCTGCGGCGCAAAATACGGCTGGCTGGCCCGCTCCGGCTCTTGGTGGCTTTCGGAAAATGCTTCCCGAAATGATTCGCAGACCCCGCCCCCCAGCCGCTGCCTCGCGGCCGACCCCAGGTGTCGCGCTCGCCGTACGCCGCGGACCTGCTGTCGGTCCCCGATGCGCTGCCGTCGGTACTTAAGGCGGCGGTGGCCACAGGCCATCGTCGCCGGCCGGCGGCCGTCCGCTCCGCAGGCCCGAGCAGCGCGTCGAGGATCGGGACGCTCTCCGAGCTGATCGACCGCCGCGTTTGGTCGGTCGCGATCGCCTCCCCCAAAAAAACGCCACCGCCAAAATCGTGAGGGACCGCGGCGTCGGAGTTTTCTCGGGGCAGGGTGTTGACCCAGGGTCGTGTCGTGATATGATGCCTCTCGTCGCCGATGAACACGGTCCTTGCTGGACTGCTTGGCCGGCGATGTGATCGGCCACGACAGAGCCAAAAAAATCTCGGTCGGTGCGAACCGATCTCCCTGACGTGGCGTATCACTGGAGGTAACAGGCCGGTTCGGCCCTTCCCGGCAGGTGAGCTGTCGGGGCGAGCCGAGCCGGCCTGACGTGTCGGCAGGGTGGGCTCACAGGCCTTGGCTTCAAGGCGTTGTGGCCCATTCGGTCGGCCGGGCATGTGGGGCCAACGATTCGGTCGGCATGCCGTCTTTGACAACTCGGTCGGTCGCAAGACACATCCTTCAAGCCGCTGCTAGCCTCTGGCTAGCAGTCAAAAGCGTGAGACCTGGGAGGGAAGCCGGCGGGGAGCCGGAGCCTGTTGGTCCCTGGTGCGTGGCGGCTCGTCTGAGGCGAGGGTGGTTCGGATCGTCGTGGAGCCTTTGGGCTTGCGGCGGGTCGAGTTGCCTGAGTCTGGGTGAGGCGCTAGGTGTCTGGGGAGCGGGCCGGTACCCGCGTCGGATGGTCTGTCTGGGCTGATTAGGGAGGCTCAGGCGGGGCATCCGGGCGACCAGAGTTTTTCTCCGACCTTTCGGGGAACCGTGTCGGGGGCTGCGAGGCCTTCGGCATTGATTTTCGAAGGGTTTGATCCTGGCTCAGAATGAACGTTGGCGGCGTGGATTAGGCATGCAAGTCGGACGCTCCGCAAGGGGCGTGGCGTAAGGGTGAGTAAGGCGACGGTAACCAACCCCGAGGCCGGGCATAGCCGAGCGAAAGTTCGGGTAATACCCGGCGACGTCGTTGGGGGGCATCCCCTGGGGACGAAAGGTGCGATTCCGCCTCGGGACGGGCCGTCGTGGTATCAGCTTGTTGGTGGGGTAATGGCCCACCAAGGCTGCGACGCCTACCGGGCGTGCGAGCGTGGCCCGGCACACTGGGACTGAGACACTGCCCAGACACCTACGGGTGGCTGCAGTCGAGAATCTTCGGCAATGGGCGCAAGCCTGACCGAGCGACGCCGCGTGGAGGACGAAGGCCTTCGGGTTGTAAACTCCTGTCGAGGGGGAACAAGGGGCGACGAAGAGTCGTCCTTGAGTGATCCCTGGAGGAAGCACGGGCTAAGTTCGTGCCAGCAGCCGCGGTAAGACGAACCGTGCGAACGTTATTCGGAATCACTGGGCTTAAAGCGCGTGTAGGCGGCCCGGCACGTCCGTTGTTGAAAGCCCCCGGCTCAACCGGGGAAGCGGCGCGGATACGACCGGGCTGGAGGGAGGTAGGGGGATCGGGAACTTCCGGTGGAGCGGTGAAATGCGTTGAGATCGGAAGGAACGCCCGTGGCGAAAGCGCGGTCCTGGACCTTACCTGACGCTGAGACGCGAAAGCCAGGGGAGCGAACGGGATTAGATACCCCGGTAGTCCTGGCTGTAAACGATGGGCACTGGGTAGGAGGCTCGCCGATGGGCTTCCTGCCGCAGCGAAAGCGTGAAGTGCCCCGCCTGGGGAGTATGGTCGCAAGGCTGAAACTCAAAGGAATTGACGGGGGCTCACACAAGCGGTGGAGCATGTGGCTTAATTCGAGGCTACGCGAAGAACCTTATCCCGGGCTTGACATGCACGGATTAGCCGGCGGAAACGTCGGTGAGGCCGCAAGGTACAACGTGCACAGGTGCTGCATGGCTGTCGTCAGCTCGTGCCGTGAGGTGTTGGGTTAAGTCCCGTAACGAGCGAAACCCTTGTGCCTAGTTGCCAGCACGTGATGGTGGGCACTCTAGGCAGACCGCCGGTGTTAAGCCGGAGGAAGGCGGGGACGACGTCAAGTCATCATGGCCCTTATGCTCGGGGCTGCACACGTGCTACAATGGGCCGGACAAAGCGCTGCGAACGCGTAAGCGGGAGCCAATCGCAAAAACCGGCCCCCAGTTCGGATTGCGGGCTGCAACTCGCCCGCATGAAGCCGGAATCGCTAGTAATCGCGGATCAGCACTGCCGCGGTGAATGTGTTCCTGAGCCTTGTACACACCGCCCGTCAAGCCACCAAAGGGGGGGGCACCCGAAGTCGCCGGAGCCCGCAAGGGCAGGCGCCGAAGGTGAAACCCCTGATGGGGACTAAGTCGTAACAAGGTAACCGTAGGGGAACCTGCGGTTGGATCACCTCCTTTCTAAGGAATGTTGAGCGAAGAACGGCCGTCCGGGCCTTGTGGCCGGGGTGGTCCGATCTTCGAGGACATCGGCCCCGGCCCGCTGCCAGCGGGCGATCGGTTCCCGGGCCGGTTTCCCTCCCCGGTCTCTGATGTGGCTGGGGGTTGGGCTTGCGATCGATCGAGCGTCTGCTGCCGCCGGCCGGGCGGCGGGTGGAGGCCGGGGCATAGGGGTCCTCTGGGGTGATCAGAGGATCGATGCGTCGGCCTCCGGCCGTCGTGGCGCGCCGGCCCCCTTCCCGGTCTGGGAGGGGGTGGTGTTCTCTGGCAATCCGGTCGTGATGATTCCCAAGTTGATCCACGCACAGAAGGCGACTTCTGTGTGAGGGTCGTGGCGGGACGTGGAGGCTACCTGGGCAGGCCGGATGGGTCTGGTCTGGGTGGTCCGACGCGTTCCGTTTCACCGTAACGACGAGAGATACGTCGAGGCACAGTTTGATCGTGGAAGAGGCCTGAAAGGCAGGCTCGACGAGCCTGGTCTGAAGTGTCTTTTCTGCGTGATCCCGAAAGACCCGTTCAGGTTCTGGACTGCGGTGGCCGCTCAGGCTGCCGGGGTCAGGGCCTGGGCGTGAGGAGCATCCGAGGGGGCAAAAGCGTGGGTCCGTCGAGAACCGGACCGGGGCAGCCGTTGAGGCGGTTTCGGTGTCGGGTCGGCGTGGCCAAGCCCCCAAGGGCACGGGGGGGATGCCTAGGCGTCGAGCGCAAAACCGGGCGTGGAAGGCTGCGAGAAGCGCGGGGGAGCGGCCAAACGCGCGTCGATCCCGCGATACCCGGTACAACCCGGGGAACTGAAACATCTCAGTACCCGGAGGAAGAGAAAGCAACCGCGACTCCCTCAGTAGCGGCGAGCGAACGGGGACCAGCCTAAACCGGCCGGCACGACCGGCCGGGGTCGTGGGGTCCATCATTACAGGATCCGAATCTGATAGCCGAAGCGTGCTGGAACGCACCGCCGGAGCGGGTGAGAGCCCCGTAGGCGACATTGGAGGAGGCCTGGATGGATACCCGAGTAAGATCGGGCACGTGAAACCCGGTCCGAATCCGCGGGGACCCTCCCGCAAGGCTCAGTACGACTCGACGACCGATAGCGAACCCAGTAGGGCGACCGAACGGTGGGAAGAACCCCGACAGGGGAGGACACTGAACCTGAAACCCCGTGCCTACAAGCGGTGGGAGGGCGATGCCTTCGGGCCGCCTGACCGCGTGCCTTTTGCATAATGATCCGGCGAGTTATCGTATCCGGCTAGGGTTAACCCCTTCAGGGGGGGAGCCGCAGGGAAACCGAGTCTGAACAGGGCGACGTTGTCGGGTGCGATAGACGCGAAACCAGGTGAACTACCCATGGGCAGGCTGAAGCGGCCTTAACCGGCCGTGGAGGGCCGAACCCACCAGTGTTGAAAAACTGGGGGATGACCCGTGGGGAGGAGTCAAAGTCTTATCAAACCTGGAGATAGCTCGTTCTCTCCGAAATGGCTTTAGGGCCAGCCTCGGGAGCTACCCGCTGGGGGTAGAGCGACGGAATCCGGCTGGGGGGTTTCCCACCTACCCACCGGAACCCAACTCCGAATACCAGCGGGCCTGACCCCGGGAGTCAGAGCGTGGGGGATAAGCTTCACGCTCGAGAGGGAAACAACCCAGACCGCCGACCAAGGCCCCCAAGACGACGCTTAGTGGCAAAGGAAGTGGGACCGCGGTGACAGCCGGGATGTTGGCTTAGAAGCAGCCACCATTTCAAAAGTGCGTAACAGCTTACCGGTCGAGCCGTCCCGCGCCGAAAATGACGGGGACTGAAGCGTCGCGCCGCAGTCGCGGATTGGAGCTAATCCGATGGTAGGAGAGCGTCGCTGTCAGCAGCGAAGCGGGACCGGTAAGGACCCGTGGAGCGGCAGCGAGTGCGTATGCCGGAACGAGTAACGATAAGACGGGTGGGAAGCCCGTCCGCCGAAAGCCCAAGGTTTCCTGGGGAAGGTCAATCCGCCCAGGGTTAGTCGGGACCTAAGGCGAGGCCCAAGGGCGTAGCCGATGGACAGGCGGTTAATATTCCGCCACCCCGCGTGGAGGTTGAAGGCGGGTGACGCCGCCGCAGGGGGGATCGGGCCGCCAGAATGGCCCGTTCCGCAAGGACGACGGCACTTCGATCCGGAAGTCCCCCTGAGCGGTGGCCACGAAAAACCCCGTCCGGACAAGACGCGGGCCCGTACCGCAATCCGACACAGGTGGGCCGGGCGAGCATCCTCAGGCGTTCGGGAGAACCCTCGTGAAGGAACTCGGCAAAATGACCCCGTACCTTCGGTACAAGGGGTGCTCACATGGCGACATGTGAGCCGCAGAGAATCGGCTCTAGCGACTGTTTACCAAAAACACAGGACTCTGCCAACTCGCAAGAGGACGTATAGAGTCTGACGCCTGCTCGGTGTCGGTAGGTTAAGGGAGCCGGTGACCGCAAGGGCAGCTGGCGACCGAAGCCCCGATAAACGGCGGCCGTAACTATGACGGTCCTAAGGTAGCGAAGTTCCTTGTCGGGTAAGTTCCGACCTGCATGAATGGCGTAACGACTGGAGCACTGTCTCCACGAGGGACCCGGTGAAACTGTAGCCGTGGTGAAGATGCCACGTACCCGCGGTCAGACGGAAAGACCCCGTGAACCTTTACTGCAGGTTGGCACTGGGCGAGCGTTCGTTCTGTGTAGCATAGGTGGGAGGCTGCGATCCGGCGGCGCCAGCCGTCGGGGAGCCACCGGTGAAATACCACCCTGAATGCGCGCCCGTCCTCACCGGTCGAGTGCAGCCTCGGCCGGGACCGTGCTCATCGGGCAGTTTGACTGGGGCGGTCTCCTCCCAAACGGTAACGGAGGAGCGCAATGGTGCCCTCGGCCCGGTCGGCAATCGGGCAACACGAGCGCAAACGTACAAGGGCGCCTGACTGCGAGACCCATCAGTCGAGCAGGGACGAAAGTCGGCGTTAGTGATCCGGCGGTCCGGTATGGAACGGCCGTCGCTCAACGGATAAAAGGTACTCCGGGGATAACAGGCTGATCTCCCCCGAGCGTCCACAGCGGCGGGGAGGTTTGGCACCTCGATGTCGGCTCATCGCATCCTGGGGCTGGAGAAGGTCCCAAGGGTTTGGCTGTTCGCCAATGAAAGCGGTACGCGAGCTGGGTTCAGACCGTCGTGAGACAGGTCGGTCCCTATCTGCCGTGGGCGTGGGAAGCTTGCGGAGGGTCTCCCCTAGTACGAGAGGATTGGGGAGGACCGACCTCTGGTGTGCCTGCTGTCCCGCTCGGGGCACCGCAGGGTAGCCAGGTCGGGTACGGATAAGCGCTGAAGGCATCTAAGCGCGAAGCCGGCTCCAAGATCAGGCTTCCAGCACCATTGGGTGCGAAGGCTCCTGGAAGACGACCAGGTCGATAGGCCGGACGTGCACGGTGGGCGACCACTTCAGCCGACCGGTCCTAACAGCCAAGCGGCTTGGCCACCCCGACCCGCCGCCGCCCCGCTCCCGCGGGCGGCCCCCGGCGGCGTTGCGGGCGGCCCGGACTGTCTCCCCTCGACCGATGGCTCCTCAAGAATCGGTCCTTCGGCGATCCCCCCAACCGGCCCGTCCCCCCGACGGGCCCGCCTCGATCGCCCTCTCTCCTCGACGGCCCACGACCCCAACCCGGCGAATCATCACGACCCAACCCCCACCGCGGCCGGGTGGCCCCTCGACGGACCCCCGGCCGAATTCCCGGCGACCATACCGGCGGGGCCACACCCGTTCCCATTCCGAACACGGCCGTTAAGCCCGCCGGGCCCATGATAGTGCCTTTGGCGCGAAAGTCGGTCATCGCCGGGATCCTCCACACACCCCACTCTCCCCCCGACGCCCCGGAGCCTCGCCCCCCCCCACCCGCGAGCGCTCCGGGGCGTTCCCCCGCGCGCGTGCACTCCCTTAAGCCCGACCGCCGGACCGCCTCAAGACCTAGCCACCAGCCTCAGAACCAAAGCCCACAACCGAACCCAGGGGCGGCTTCCACACCCTTACGAGGGCTGGTACGCGACACCCCCGGCGCTTATCCGCACGCGCGGCCGGGCAGCAAAAGCGAAGGATGGATCAGGCCGGGCCTGAAGGGGCGGCCCGGACGCTGGGGTCACGTTGAGGGTGGAGGACGGGCCGGCGGAGTGGCTGGTGTCGGAGGCGGTCGGGGTAAGCGTTGGTATGGGTTAGGAAGCGTGTGAGGCCGGGGTGGGTTCTCGGGGCTGGCTGTCGTCGGGTTGGGGGTGAGGGACAGGTTGGGGTTCGAGGGCGATCTCGAGGACCTGTTCGAGGGTTTCGGTCAGGTGGAAGCGGAGCTGGGAGCGGACTTCATCGGGGATATCCTCGATGTCGGCCTCGTTGGCTTTGGGGAGGATCACTTCGGTGATGCCGGCGCGGTGGGCGCCGAGGACTTTTTCCTTGACGCCGCCGATCGGGAGAACGCGGCCGCGGAGGGTGATTTCGCCGGTCATGGCGACGTCGCGGCGGACGGGCCGGCCCGACATGGCGGAGACGAGGGCGGTGGCCATCGCCACGCCGGCCGAGGGTCCGTCTTTCGGAATGGCGCCGGCGGGGACGTGGATGTGGACTTCGATAGATCCGAGGCGGTCGCGGGGAATTTGGAGTTCGCGGGCGTGGGTGGCGGCGTAGGTGAGGGCAGCGCGGGCTGATTCCTTCATGACCTCGCCGAGCTGGCCGGTGAGGATCAAGGCGACCTGACCCCAGCCGGTGGCTGGGGTGATGGAGTCGGCCGACGAAGTTGAGGGCAGGGGAGTTTCGAGGCGTCGGATGGCGGCTTCGACGAACATGATGTCGCCGCCAGCAGGCGTGTAATACAGGCCGGTGGCGACGCCGACTTCGTTGCGGTCGCCGATGCGTTCGGGGTGGACACGGGGGCGGCCGAGCAGGTCACGGATGTCGGCCGGGTCGATGGTGGCGTCGACCGCTTCGCCGGATGCGAGTTTGCGAGCGAGTTTGCGGGCGACGGCTCCGATCTGGCGTTCGAGCTGGCGGACGCCGGCCTCGCGGGTGTATTGGGAGATGATGGTCATGACGGCATCGTCGGTGAACTGGAGGCCGTGGCCGGACAGGCCGGCTTCCTCGATCTGGCGGGGGATGAGGTAGGCTTTGGCGATTTCGGCTTTTTCGCGTTCGGTGTAGCCGGCGAACTCGACGACTTCCATGCGGTCGAGCAGGGGGCTGGGGATGTTCTGGATGAAGTTGGCGGTGGCGATGAACAGGACTTCGCTGAGGTCGAAGGGGACGTTGAGGTAGTGGTCGGTGAAGGTGTCGTTCTGGGCGGGGTCGAGGACTTCGAGGAGGGCGGAGGCAGGGTCGCCCTGGAAGGAGATGCCCAATTTGTCGAGCTCGTCGAGGAGGAAGACGGGGTTTTTGGTGCCGGCCTGTTTCATGCCCTGAATGATCCGACCAGGCATCGCGCCGACGTAGGTGCGGCGGTGGCCGCGGATATCGGCCTCGTCGCGGACGCCGCCGAGGGCGGCGCGGACGTACTTGCGACCCAAGGCCCGGGCGATCGACTTGGCGATCGAAGTTTTGCCGACGCCGGGGGGGCCGACGAACAAGAGGATGGGACCGCGGGCCATGGCCCGGGCCTTGGCCTCGACCTGGTCGGTGATGACCTTGGGGGAGTCGGGTTTGGGTGATTTGAGGGCGGGGTTGGCGGTGTCGCGGTCGGTTAGGAGGCTTTCGAGGGGGCATTCGCCGTGGCGGTCGACCTCGTCAGCGAGGCGACGGGCGCGGAGCTGGCGGACGGCGAGGAATTCGAGGACCCGGTCCTTGACGTCCTTGAGGCCGTAGTGATCCTCGTCGAGGACGGCGGCGGCGTGGGGCAGGTCGAGGTTGTCGTCGGAGCGGGTGTTCCAGGGGAGTTCGGCGATCCATTCGAGGTAGGTGCGGATGACCTGGGCCTCCATCGACTCGCGGCCAGCGCGTTCGAGGCGGGCTAGTTCGCGGTCGACTTCGACGCGGGCTTCGCGGGGTAGTTCGAGGGCGGCCAATTTCTGGCGGAGTTCCTCGATTTCGCGGTTCTGGTCGTCCTCGCCGAGTTCCTTCTGGATGGCCTTCATCTGCTCGCGGAGGAACATTTCGCGTTGGCGTTCGCCAAGTTCCTCCTGGACCTGGGATTTGATCTCCTCCTGGGCCTCGAGCAGGCTGATCTGGCGTTGGACGTGGACCAGGACGCGGCGGAGGCGGTCTTCGACGGCCAGGGTCTCAAGCAGGGCCTGTTTTTCGGCGACGGGCAGTTCGACGTAGCCAGCGACGAGGTCGGCGAACGGGCCAGGCTCGGTGACCGAATCCATGACGTTGTGGAGGACTTCCTCGGGAAGGCCGCGCTTTTCGCCGAGTTCCATGGCGCGTTCGCGGGTTTCGCGGTAGAGGGCCTGAAAGCTGGGGTCGGCCTCGTTTTCCGGGGGGATTTCGGTGACGCGGACGATTTCGGCGGTGAGGTAGCCATCGGCCGACTGATATTGGAGAGCGTTGGCGCGGCCTTCGCCCTGAAGCAGGAGCTGAACGCCGCCAAGGCCGCGCTGAATCTGGCCGATGCGGGCCACCACGCCCATGGTGTAAAGCATTTCGGGGTTCGGTTCTTCGGCGGTATCGCGTTGAGCGACGGCGAAAATCAGGCCGTCGCCGCGCTTGACGGCGGCTTCGATGGCGCGAAGCGTTCCAGGCCGGCCGACGCCGATCGGGGAGGTGACGCCGGGGAAGATGACCGAGCCACGGAGAGGCAAAACGGGTAGAGTCTGTTTTTCAGCCATCGTCCAAGGATTCCTTTGGCGCACCGGCGCGGAGTCTGGTCGTTTCTGGGCATTGCGCCCTGGAAGCCGTCTACCACTATCCGTATTCGGTCCAGGAGCCGAAGTCCAGAATGCCGTCCCCTTGGGGTGAGGCGGGCTGGCGGATTCAGCCGGTCCGCTGCCAGGTGGCGGACAGGCTAGGCGCGTGGCAGAGCGTCTGATAGACGACGCAGTAGCGTTCGGTCAGCTCGGTGAGTTTGGCGAGTTGGGCGTCGTCGGCGTCGGAGTCGAGCAGGTAGCGAATTCGAATCGCGGTGAAGCCGACCGGGGCCGTTTTGTCGACGCCGAGGGTGCCGCGGAAGTCGAGGTCGCCGTCGACGTGGACGGTCCCGGAGCGGAGCGGGATGCCGAGCGCGGTGGCGACGGCCGTCAAGGTTACGCCCGCGCAGGCAGCCAGGGCCTGGAGGAGGAGCTCGGCCGCACAGGCGGACGAGCCGTCGCCGCCGGTGGCCGGATGGAGGCCGCAGCCGACCGGGCCGGTTGGAGTGGTGACGGTGCAGCCTGGTCCGTCGCTGGCCAGGCATCCCGTGGCGTGCAGGGTCTGGCGGGCCTGGGCGGGGTCGTTCCGGTAGCGTTCCTTCCAAGGAGCCTGGAGGGCACGGAGTTGATCGGCGTTCATGGGGGCGGCTCCTAAACCACAGGGGGAGGCGCGGGACGTGGGGATACCGGCATCGTACCGGTGTTGCTGGCGCGTGTGGGACGGCTCGGTTAGAATCGCGCACCGTGGAGCGGCGACTCTCGCGCTGTCCTGAGTGACTGGGAACCAAGACAGGCGGCCACGATCATGATCCGGCGTGAGACGGTCGGCGGGTGCTGGGTTTGGATGGTGCTGGCTGCCAGCGTGGCGGCGCAGGGGGTTGGGCCGGCCCCAGTGGTCACGGTCGATCCGGTACGTGACCCGGCGGTCGATCCCTCGGCCGTGATCCGCGAGGGTCCGGGTTGGCGTTATCCTCGGGCCGGCTGGATCGTGGTACACATCGAAGGGGCGCCCTACGAACGCGGCTATCAGCACGGACGATTGCTGGCACGCGAGATTGAGCAATACATCGACGCGTTGGGCAAGAACTTTGCTCCGAGCGCGGGCCGGGAGGGATGGCGAGCCGCCCGCCGGCTGGCCGACGCGCTGTTTCTGCGGCGCATCGACGCCGAGCTGCTCGAAGAGATGAAGGGAATCGCCGACGGTGCCGCGGCCGGGGGCGCCCGGGTGGACGGCCGTCCGGTCGATTTGATCGACGTGGTGACGGTCAACTGCGGCATCGAGATCGACTTTCTCGACGGCGCGCTGGCCGCTACGCCCCACGGGCTGGAGGGGCGCGATTTCCGCGACCCGGAGCAGGCAACGCCCCAACCGCCGGTCGGGTCGCACTGCAGCGCGTTTGTTGCGACCGGGCCAGCCACGGCGGATGGCCAGGTGGTCGTCGGCCATATCACCATGTGGACCTTGCAGCAGGCGCGTCACTTCAATATCTGGCTCGACCTGAAGCCCGAGCGCGGCCATCGGGTGGTGATGCAGACGTACCCCGGCGGCATCATGAGCGGTATGGATTTTCATATGAACGACGCGGGAATGGTTCTCGCCGAGACGACGATCGACCAGACCGACTTTGAGCCGGAGAGCGTGCCGCTGTGTTCACGGGTGCGGCGGGCCATTCAGTACGGCGACTCGATCGACGCGATGGTGAAGATCCTTTCCGAGGGGAACAACGGGCTGTACTCGAACGAATGGTTGATGGCTGATACGCGGCGCAACGAGATCGCGATGTTCGAGCTGGGCACCCATCGGTCGAAGCTCTGGCGGAGCAGCCGGGACGAGTGGTTTGGGGGCACGCCGGGCTTCTACTGGGGCTGCAACAATGCCAAGGACCTGGCCGTCCGATTGGAGACGGTGCCGCATGTCGGCGATCGCCCGGCGAACCTGGTCTGGAGACCGAGCGACCGGGATCGGGCCTGGCTGGCGTGGTACGACCGGTTCCGGGGAAAGATCGACGCGGAGGCGGGGCGGGTAGCGTTCACGACACCGCCGCTGGCGTCGGCCTCGTCGCTCGATGCCAAGGTGTCGGACGCAGCGATGGTCAGTCGGCTGGAGGCGTTGGCGGTTTTTGGTCCGCCGACCGGTCAGGTCTGGTATCCCAAGGCGGCCGAGCAGAAGCAGTATCCGGACATCCGGCCGTTGGTGCCCAACGATTGGGTGCGGCTGACGGTGGAGCCGCCGCCCTCGGCGGACTCCGCGGCACGCAAACCGGCGGTTGACCAGGCGGGGCCGCCGCCGGCTCCGGTGGCGGTCGAGCCGACGCGTCGGCCGGCGTATCGGGGGACGCTCTTGCCGGAGGGAAAGGATTGGTGGCTGGCGGCCGCATTCGCCGAGTATCAACCGCTGCTGGCGCGGATTCTGGCGGCCGAAGCCAAAGGCGGCGATGCGCTGACCGAGGCGATTGGGTGGGCGCGATTCATGCCGACGTCGGGGTATCTGACGGCAGCGGCCCGGCTGGGCCGCGATCTGAGTCTGGAGCAGATCGAACCCCAGCTCCACGACGACGCCTGGTATGAGCTTGGCGTCTCCAAGGGGATGCTGGTGCTGGATGCGCTGCGGGAACGGCTGGGGTCCGGGGAGCTGGCGGCGGTGCTTGATGACTACGGGCGGGCGCACGCGGGCAAGCCGGCGGATCTGGCAGCGTTTTGGGCGGCAGTGGCCGAACGGGGTGGACCGAAGCCTGAGGAGGCACGGCGGCTCTGGCTCGGGGCGGAGGTGGACCTGGGCTCCGACGTCGACGCCCGTCGCCGCCGTGGCCGGTACTGGACGGTGAGCAGGTTCTTTCACGAGCCAGAGGACGCCCTGATTGTCCGGGGGACGGCCGGAGACGTCGCCGCCAACCGCGCGGCCGCCGAGCGGCTCCAGCAGGCCATTCGCGGCCAGTGGTGCAATGTGACGGTGCCGATCGTCGCCGATGAGGATCTTGGCGAGGCCGAGGCGCGCGGCAAGCATTTGCTGCTGGTCGGCCGACCGGCGACCAACCGGCTGGCGGCCCGGCTGGCGTCATCCTGGCCCGTGGATTTTGGTCCGAACTCACTGACGCTGGCCGGGGCGACGTACGCCCATCCGGCAACCGCGGTGATCGTCGCCGGCCCTCATCCGTGGGATCCGGCGCGATCGGTGGTCCTATTTGCCGGGCTGGGAGCCGAGTCGACGTGGGCGCTGGCTGGATCGGTGCCAGAGCGGGCCGCCGAAGCGTGGGTCGGTCCGGCCGGTGGAGCGCTGCGGCCGGTGTTCGTGCCGATCGAAAGCGAGCCGCCGCGCGATCCGGCCGTCGGCGGTGGCCAGAACTGAGTCGCGTATGCGTGATGATGACCTCGAACGGCTCAACGCCCTGTACAGCCGGCTCAACTACGAGCGCTCGGGGATGCCGCGCTCGGGTGAATTGCGGCTGGAACGGATGCGGCGGCTGCTGCGGGTTCTGGGCGACCCTCACCGGGGGCTGCGGATCGTCCATGTGGCCGGCACTAAGGGGAAAGGCTCGACCTCGACGCTGATCGCGGCGGCGCTATCGGCGGCGGGGGTGCGGACCGGTCTGTATACGTCGCCGCATTTGCATCGTTTGGAAGAACGGTTTCAGGTCGATGGCAAGCCGATCCGAGCCGAGGCCCTGAATGCGTTGATCGACCGGGTGATGCCGGCCGTGGCGGTGATCGACGCCCAGGCGGAGGCCGAGGCGCGCAGGCCGCTGACGTTCTTCGAGGTGACGACGGCGATGGGCCTGGTTCACTTCGCCGAGGTGGGCGCGGGCGCGGTGGTGCTCGAGGTTGGGCTGGGCGGACGGCTTGATTCGACGAACGTGGTGCGGCCGTTGGTCTCGGTCATCACCTCGATCTCTTACGACCATACGCGGCAGCTCGGCAACACGCTGGGCGCGATCGCCGGGGAGAAAGCCGGGATCATCAAGCGGGGGGGACTGGCCGTCAGTGGGGTACCGGGCCGCGACGCCCGCGCGGCGATCGAGCGGGTCGCGCGGCAGCGGCGAGCGACCTTGCATGAGATCGGCCGGTCGTTTGGCTTCAGCTACGAGCCGCCGACGGCTCCCCTGGCTCGACCGGCGCACGGTCGGGTTCGGGTGGCTACCTGGCGGCGTGCCTGGGAGCCGCTGCTCGTACCGTTCCACGGCGAGCACCAGGCGGCCAACGCGGCCGTGGCGATCGCCGCGCTGGAGGCCCTCGGCCAGCGCGATCCGTCGCTGCGCGTGGACGAGGCGGCCGTGCGGGCGGGCTGGAACGGTCTGCGCTTGCCGGCGCGGGTGGAGGTGGTCTCGGAAGATCCGCTGCTGGTGATCGATGGCGCGCACAATGCGGCCTCGGCCCGGGCCTTGGCGGAAACGCTGGTGACGCACTTTCCGAGCCGGCGGCGGATCCTGATCTTCGGTACAACCCGCGACAAGGATCTGGTCGGCCAGCTCCGCTGGCTGGGTCCCTTGTTTGAGCGAACGATCGCGACGCGATATTTGGAGAATCCACGGTCCGTAGCACCTGCGGAGGTTGCCGCCGCGGCCAGCCGGCTGGGGTTTCCGGATGTTCGCGTCGCGGAGAGTCCGGCCGTCGCGCTCGAACTGGCCCAGAGCCTGGCCGGAGGCGACGCCTTGATCTGCGTTACCGGTTCGCTCTTTCTGGCTGCCGAGATCCGGGCTTTGGTGCTCCGGCTGCCGCCTGCGCCCCGGCCCACGGCGGTTGGGGTGTGACGGGTTAGGCGGTCGGTCTGGGATCGTTGAGGGTTTGAGGTGAATCTGATGACCGGTTCCCAGTGGCTTCAACTTGGCGCGGTGATGGGTTTCGTTGCGGTGGCGATGGGAGCCTTTGGAGCGCACGGGCTGCGGGAGCGGGTTCTGGCGTCATCGGCTCCGGCCGCGCTCGAGGGACGGAGCCGTTATGTGGCTCCGGAGCGCCGGCTGGAGGTGTTCGAGACGGGTGCGCGCTACAACGCCTACCATGCCGTCGCGCTGATCGCGGTCGGTCTGCTCGTGCTTCACTCCGGGCCGAGCACGGCGGCGAACGTGGCCGGCTGGGCGTTTCTGCTGGGAATGGTCATCTTTTCGGGGAGTCTGTATGTGCTGGGTTTGACGGGCCTGGGGGTCCTCGGGGCAATCACGCCGATCGGTGGGGTGGCGTTGCTGGTGGGGTGGGCGGCGTTGGCCGTTGCGGCCGCCGGTCTCCGATCGGGTTGATCGGCCGTAGGCAGCCAGGTGGCCGTCGATCGCGCCAGGGATGCCGTTCCTTTTGTTTGACCATGAACGATGAGAACGCCATGAAACAGAGCCTCTCTGCGATTCTGTGTGCGACGCTTTTGTTGGGTCGGGCGATGGCCGCGGAGGCCCCTCCGCGGTTGGCAGGTGGCTTCATCCAGCTTCAGGGTTGGATGAACAAGCTGACGCCCGAGGATTGGCGGCGCGAGATCGACGCGATGCACCGGCTGGGCATGACGACGATCGTCATCCAGTATCTCCAGTACAACGATGTGAGCCTGATTCCCGAGGACCCGACCGCCGTCGATCCGACCGGCACGATTTTGAAACTCGCCGACGACCGGGGGATGACCGTATTCCTGGGAACGGCTGCTGAGGACGGATGGTGGAAGTGGGATGCCGACTACCTTCGCGGTGCCCTGGAGCGTCGCCGGGCGCTGACCCGTAAGATCGTCGATCGCTACGGATCGCACCGATCGTTCGCCGGCTGGTATTTCACCGAGGAGGCAAGCGGCTTCATGTCGCCTGAGAAGACCCGGCAGCTCCGCGACTATTTCCGCGCTCTGAGCGACCATTGCAAGGCATTGCGCGATCAGCCGGTCGCCTTTGCGCCGTTCTTCAGTGATTTGACGCCACTGGAGGAGATGCGCCGGATCTACTCCGAACTGCTCGATGGCGCTGGGATCGATATCATGATGGTGCAGGATGGGGTGGGCGCGCGGGGCTGGGACGACGCGCTCGAGGCGAAAGTGCCACCGTTTTTTGCCATGTTCCGCGATGTCTGCCGGCAGACCGGTGTACGGCTTTGGTGCGACCTGGAGTCGTTCGAGCGCGAGGATCCCGAGAAGGAATTCGGGTTTATCCCGACGGAGATCGAGCGGCTGGAGCGTCAATTGAAAGCCGTCGCGCCCTATGTGGAACAGATCGTCACGTTCGATTTTTTTCACTACCTCAGCCCATACCGCGGCGAACGGCAGCGCGCGCTCTATGAAGGGTACTGCCGGTATCTGGGGATCGAGCCGGTGGTTGAGACGGCCGAGGGCAGCCAGCCGTGAGGCAGACCGCCCTCGGGTCAGGCAAAAGGGACGCGTTGCCGTTCAGTCAAGGGCGTCGATATTGATTACTTCGCCGCCGTTGCGGGTCAGTAAGGCCTTGAGCACGTCCAGGTGGATCGTGTCCTTGAGGAACCGGACCGAGCCGTCGCCGAAGAGGGTGTTGAAGCCGCCAGGGTAGAGACCGGTCACGGCGTCGAGGGTCGGTCTGTCGCCGACCTCCCAGTCGTCGGGCTTGGTCCAAGGGACGGCGTGGGTGTCGTTGGCTTGGACGACCATGATGGTTAACGAGGTGCCGTCGACGATCTCCCGGATCCGGACGCCCTCGGCGCCGCGCAGGAGGGTGGCGTCGCCCCGCGGGGCGAGGTAGACCGTCTTGCCCTCGGCGGCGACCTGGGAGGCGGGATCGGCGTAGACTGAGGGCATCTTCTCGATCAGGGCTTTGTTGTGGGGGCTGTCCCAGGGTTCGTCGAGCTTGAACTCGTGGTAGAGTTCGGCCTGCTCGATATATGGAAGAATCGCCACGCGCCAGCTCAGGCCGGGCTTGCCGTCTTTGGTCTTCAGATAAGCCGGTGGGAAGCTGCCGTGGACATCGTGAAAGTTGTGCATTGCGAGGCCGATCTGTTTGAGATTGTTGCTGCTCTGCGCGCGGCGGGCGGCCTGACGGGCGGCGGTGACAGGCTCAACAATCATCGCCACCGCCTCCTCGGCATCGAGCCGAAGGACGAGCTGGTCGCCCTTCAGCTCGGGACGTAAGCGGGCGAGCCTCTGGGTGAGAGCCTCGGGGGCCGATCCTGGAGGGACGAGCTGCGGGATGGCGTCGAGTAAGCGGTTGATGAGGGCGTGCATCTGCTCGGCGGATTTTGCGTCGCTGGCCTGGGCCAGCAGGTGGAATTCGACCGTCGGGCGCGTGCGGATCGTGGCGACGGCCCATTGCAGGCCCTCGGAAAACGGCGCGATCGAACCGCCGCCAAGTTCGCGGGGCAGCTCGGGAACAGCCTCCTCGAGAGCGCGGCGCTGGGCGTCGCTAGGCAGGAGGACGGCGGCAAGCGGAGCATCGCCAGCGGCGGCAAGCGCTTGGACAAGCCCCTTGCGTACCGGCTGGGGCTGGTGGAGCCGCTTGACCGATTCCGGCGAACCGGCGACCACAGCGCCGCGGACGACCTCAACCGCAACGGGCGGGCCAGCCTTGGCGAGCAGGCCGGCGAGGATTTCGCGGAGGGCGTTTGGATCGCGTGCGGCCGGCATCACGATGGTCGGCACACCGGGCAGCTCGAGAGGGTCGACGAGAAGGTAGGCGTCGCCGGCGCCGGTTTGGCGGAGGGCGTTGAGCGTCTGGGCCATCACCGGCAAGCCCTGCTGGATGTCGCGGTCGTCGGCCAGACCGCCGAGCATGGCCTTGACGTCGCGCTCGACGTCGATCGCGGCGAGATCCATATGGAGGATCGCCATCACCTCCTCGCCGACGAAGGGGGCGATCGTGGCGATCTTCGCGGTCGCCGGTTCGTTCTGGGCTGAAAGTAGAAGCAAGGCGAGCGTGGCGGACCAGTGCATCGGAGGAAGTCCTGAAGAAGGTCGCGGGGGGAGGAGAAGCGATTCAGGAAGAAACCATCACGGGGCGAGCTTCAGGATGAAGCGTACCTCGTAGCTGGGGTGGTCGGGGGCTCCCGAGGGAATGGGAGCGGAGAGCTGCGCGGTTTTGTCTTGAAGTCGGTAGACAAAGGGCTGACCGGTGGCCGGATCGAGCGGTGCGGGGACGGGCAGGGCCTCGAGGGTGGGCGGGAGCGTGCCATCGCGCTTCGCGGCGAGGCGAATGGCCTCGATGGTCTGCAGGGCGTCGAGCTGGCGTTCCAGATTCACCTGGCCGAGAAGCGCGGCCTTCAAGGGGGGAACCAGGAGCGCGAACAGGCTCAGGAGCGGGTTGGCGAGTTTGGCCTCGGGTGTCTCCAGGCCCAGCGACGAGGCTCGATCCAGGCCGGTCTGTGCCTGCCAGTAGGGGAGGCTCATCCATTTGTAGAGATGGTCGCGGGCGGAACGATAGGTGAGCAGGGTATCAAGGACCGCAACCTGGACGACGGGCATGCGCTCCACCAGATCCGCCGGGCGCCCCTGCGCGATCAGCCGGCGCTTGGCGTCCGGGTAGAGTTTGGCAGCGATGGCCGCGATGCCCAGTCGACGCCCAAGCGCAGCGAGGCTGAAAGTCGTGGGCGATCCTGGGGCGGGGCCAGCGGTCCAGTAGGCCAGCTTGGTTTCCAGTTCATCCACGAAGCGTCGGGCCTCCGCCTGCGACCAGGCGCCCCGCTCCAGTTCGCTCAGTTTGGGCAGCTCTCGTTCGAGGAGGTAGCGCTCGCCTTCCAGGGCCCGGCCAAGATCGACCATCGGGCGAGGACGGTTGACCAGCGCCCAATACAAGCTGGGCGTACCCGGGCGTTGAATCAGATCCTGGAGACAGCCGCTCATGACGCGCTGGATGGCGATGCCGACCAGAGCCTGGATTAGGGTCGGGCCACTGGCGGTGTGGCGGCCGAGGGTATAGCCGACCTGGATCCAGTGCATGGCGGTGTCGACGTCGCCGTCGAGGATGGCCAGGCGGGCCCGGACGGCGACCAGACGGGCCAGCGAACGCATTTCCTGGATCTCGTCGAGCAGGAGCGTGAGTCCTTCGGGGCGGGTGTCGAATTCCCACTCACATTCGCGGCGGAAGGCGCCCAGTTCAGCCTCCTGAAGAGCAGTCTGGTAGAGAGATAGTGTCGACCGGGCCTGTTCGGCATCCAGTTGGTCGATCGGACAGGAGGCCCACTCGGCGATCTTTTCGGCGGGGGCCGAGCCAGGTGGAGAGCTTGCAGACTCGGGGTGAGGTGGCCGTTGCAGGTTGGCCCGGACGATTTTGAGAATCGCGCGATGGTAGAACAGGGCGGCGTTGCCAGGCACGAGGTCGCGGCGCTCCGGCACCAGCCGGTACTTGAGCGCAGGGATTGGTTCCTCGGCGGGGTGGAGGGTCAGCAGGACGGGCTCCGGCCGGGGCGGGTGCGGGGGTTGCGCGGAGACAGAGCCTGCCATGAAAGCGACCGCGAGCACAGCACGTAGCCAGCCAATCATGAGGGATCTCCCGGGTTGAGGATCTGGTCGATCTCGGCGCGGAGTAGGTCGGTGGCGGAGCGAAGTTGGAACGGCGGAGCAGACCAGGTTGCCACGGCGGCGGGCGACGGCGGCAGCGCGTCGAGGCCGTGCAACGCCAGTCGCAAAGCCAGCCGCTGAGACTCGGTCCGCGGGACCGGTAACGCTGGGATCATGGGCGGGGAGGACTCCGGAAGAGAATAGGGAGCCGCGGTCGCCTCCGATCCCGGGGCGGGGATCGGCCCCTCTAGGACCGTTGGCGGTCGGGTCGCCAGCAGGGCGGCCTGGCCGGCGGCCACGAGCGCCAGCGCGGCGGTGGCGAGCGGCCAGCCCAGAGCCAGCCGGCTGCGGGCGGGCGCGTGGGCCTGCCCGGCACGGAACATCAGGGCGTCGCGGTCGAGCCGCACAGGGGCCGGGTCGAGGTCGCGCAGCGCCGACTCAAAGGCGGTCAGGTCGGCGTCGATCGGGAGCGAGGCGTCGCTGGGCATGGTACCCCCAGTTGTTCGCGGAGCGTTGTCAGACCGGCGTGGTAAAGACGATGAGCCGAGCTGGTCGAGATCCGGGCCAGCGCGGCGACTTCCTCAAACGTCAGACCGCCCCAGAGATGGGCGACGATGATCTCGCGCTGATTGGGCGGCAGTTTCGCCAGAGCCGCGGCGGCATCCTCGGGATCGAGGTGGTCAGGGTGGTGGCGCGGCGCGCGGGCCGCAAACCAGCCGAGGCCGGCGGCCGACTCATGGAGCCGCCGACGTCGAGCCGCCTTGCCGGCATTGATCGCGCGGTGCCGTACGGTACGGAACAGCCAGGCAACCGGATGGTCTGGCGGCTGACGCAACGACGCCAGCGCGGCGAAGGCCTCCTGAACCACGTCATCGGCCGGCTCGCACCACTGCCGAGCGTAGAGGGCCAAAGCCCGCGCATGACGGTCGATCAGGCGTCCCAGCGCTTCGTGGTCCATGCCGAGGGCGGCGCTCCGGTGGGCGATCTACGCGTCGGGTCGTGGCTGCTGCCATCATGACAACGACCACGCCGTCATTTCCCAAAAAAATGGTTCAGGACCGGCGCGACCCGTCGCGGTCTGGTCCAGGAACCAGGAGGCGGCAAAGGAGACGATCGCCAACACTTGCAGCATTCGTGGCGCCGATCGTGCCCAACGAATTGGACAGCGCGTTGATCCGCCTCGGCTGGCCCACGACCGAGGCTCAAGGCTCCGGTTCAGCCAGCCTCGCGGTATAGATGTCCACCCCTCCGTCACGTTCGGAGACGAACGTCACGCCGCGGCCGTCAGGGGTCCAGGTCGGGTGGGTATCGCGGCCCTCGTTGCGAGAAAGGTTGATCGGGTTCGAGCCGTCGATGTCGATGACGTAGACTTCGAAATTGCCGTCGCGGTTGGAGACGAAGGCGATCCGCCGCCCGTCAGGCGAGACGGCCGGATAGTCATCCAGGCCGGGGCTTTGCGTGAGCCGGCGGACGTCGGTCCCGTCGCGATTCATGGAAGCAAGCTCGAAGCCGCCCCAGCGGTCGGTGGCGAAGACGAGACGGTGACCGTCGGGCGTGAAGCAGGGGTGGGCGTCGATCCCGGGATGCTGCGTCAGGCGGCGCCACTCCGAGCCGTCGGCCTTCGCAAGATAAATCTCCTGATTTCCTTCGTGGGTCGAGCTGAAGGCGAACTGATCGCCGTCGGGCGCCCAGGCCGGCCAGTCTTGAAACGAGAGCTTCGGCTGGGGGTCGCGGGCGATCACCTTGAGGTCGGTGCTGTCGCGGCGGATTGAGGCGATGTCGATGTTGCCTTGGGTACCGCTAAACGAGATGACGGCCAGCAGCAGAGTCTGGCCGTCCGTCGGGCGGAAGACGGCCCAGAAGGTTGGGTCGTCGCGGTCCGGCGTCAGGCGCCGCAGCGGGTCGGGATCATCCGGTTCGACCAGATATTGGTGAATCCGCTGGCCGCCGCGCTCGTGGCGGGCAAAGGCCAGCGTCCGGCCGTCCGGCGACCAGGCCGGCCGTTGCTTGTCGAGTCCGTCGGTCGTATGGCGGATCAGGCGGTCGATCTGGCCCGGAGCCAGGCAGAGCAGCGGAACGAGGAGCCAGGCGGTCATGATCGGGGGTTCGGTCTGTCGGGGGGAGAGGATTCAAGGGACAGACGGCCTCCGGCGAATCGGAGCGCCATGCCCGGGCTCTGGATCGCTCGACCCGTCCGCCCCGTGCGACCGCTGAGGCCTTTGCTGCCGGGATGGGCCGGGCGGTGGTACAGCGGATGGAGCGAAGGACATGGAGCGGCTCCGATGAGCCAGATCCGACTGCCGGGATTCCTAGAACAACTCCTCGATCGGCGAGCCGAGAGGGGTCAGGCCAAGGTCGGTCAGGTCGGCGGCCGTTACGCCCAATGCGCTCAGGATCGTAGCGCCTAGGTCGGCGGGCGTGGTCGGCCGATCGACCGGATGTTCGGCGTATTTATCCGAAGAACCAACCACGCGGCCGCCCTGAACACCGCCGCCGGCCAGCACGGCCGAGTAGCAGGGATTCCAGTGGTCGCGGCCGGCGCGGTCGTTGATCCGCGGAGTGCGTCCGAATTCGCCAACGGCGACCACCAGGGTGGTCTGAAGCAGCCCGCGACGCTCCAGATCGTCGAGCAGGGCCGACAGGGCGCGGTCAAGCATCCAGCCGTGGCGGTCCTGCATGACGGCGAAGTAGCGGTCGTGCATATCCCAGCCGCCATCGCCGCTGTCCTCCGGGCCTTCGACGTGGGTGCTCCAATTGACCTGGACGAACGGAATGCCGGCCTCGACCAACCGCCGCGCGATCAAGCAGCACTGCCCAAAGCGGTGCAGACCGTATGCCTCGCGGATGTGGGCCGGCTCCTGGTGAACGTCGAGCGCGGCCAGGCTCGAGCGGGCGGCGATCAACGTCCGCGCCAACTCGTAGTGCTGGTCCATCTCGGCGGGACGCCTGAGCGTGCGGATCGGATCGACGCCGCGGAGCAGATCCCAGCGCGCGCTGAGACGCTCGGCGGTGACGCCTTCGGGCAACTCGACCTCGGGGAGCTTCAGACCCTCGCCCGGCTCATAATTCAGACGGAAGGGGTTGCAGGCACTGCCGAGCAAGCCGCCGCCCTCGCCCACGACCGGCTTCTTGCCCTGGTGGAGGGGGTTGCCCAGGATGACGTAGGGCGGTAGGGGGCTTCGACCGCGCGACCAGCGGCCTCCGCGATCGAGCCGGCTGACAATCGCGCCGGTACTGGGACGCACGGCGCCGTTGTTGGCCTGGCCGCCCAGTCCCACAGCGCCGCCGATCGAACCGGTCAGCGAAATCGTTCCCGCAACCCCATGATCGTTCGACTCGTGATGCAGCGAGCGGACAATCGCAAACCGGTCCGCCCGCCGCGCCAGGCCCGGCAGCAGCTCACAGACTCGAATGCCGGGTACCCGGGTCGGGATCGCCTCGAACGGCCCACGGTACTCGATCGGCGCATCGGGCTTCATGTCGAACGTGTCGATGTGGCTCGGGCCACCCCAGAGCCAAAGCATGATCACGGCGTTGGCCTTGCCCGGCGGCGGCCCCTGCGCTCGGGTACGACGCAACGCTAGCAGGTCGCCCAGCGTCAATCCCACCGCGCCCAGACTCCCCACCTGGAGCAGCGCCCGGCGCGTGAGCGTCTGGCAGGTCCGGCTGCGGAAAACGCCAAGATCGAGCACGATTGTCGCCCACGAATCAGGAGTGAATCGGATTCAACAATGATTCTACACGACGGGCGACAGGCCGTGTGAGGGCAAATCGTGCGTCCGGCCCCGTCTTTGGCCCGACCGCTCCCGAGGGCGGTTTTCGGTTAACGAGCCGGCCAGCGACCCCGAAGAAAGGCTCATGCTCTGGGGCGATCGCGGGGTGCCCAGTGGTGGTAATTGGTCGAATCGCGATGGTCCGCCTCGCGGGCTTGCCTTCAACCCGGAGGCTCGGGCCGTTCCGCCGGACCGCCGATCAGGTCCAGATGCACTGAGGCCAGATCCGCGACCAGCAGAGCAGGGGGGCTGAGCGGCACCAGGGTCGTGACCAGCTTGAGCCGCGCGTCGCAGCCGCCACAGGCAAGCAGCCGATAGCGGTCGTCTTGGTCCTCGACCCGAAAGACCTGCAACGTCGCCTGGGCGCAGGCTGGGCAGTCGAGGCGTGGCATCGGCCAGGATGCGGCGCAGCGGCCGCAGCGCATCAACCGCCGCTGTTCCAGGCCGCGTGCTTCGGCCAGCAACGGCGGCGCGCCGCAGTAGGGGCAGGCCAGGCCGACGTGATGGGACCCAGGCGGCGGATCGACCCGTGTGGTCAGCGGAGCCAGCGCCGGCATTGCCACAAGCTGCGCCACTGATTCGAGCAGAGCGGCATCGATGGCCGTCGGAACAGCGGGCGGTTCGCCCGTAACGAGGGCATGAACCAGGTAGTCGGCGAGGTCGATCTCTCGGTTGGTGAGGGCGAGCCGGAGCCGACCGGCAGCGGCGTGTTCGGATTCGAGGACCTGGCAGACGGCCCGAGCGCGGCGGTGCAGGTCGGCGTGGTCGAAGCGGGGAGTGGCTTGAACGAAGAACGGTGGCGCAGCGTCGTGGCGGATTGGGCCAACCGCAGCCACGGGGTGATCAAACGTGGCCGTTAGGATACGCCGAAGCGTTTGGGCTGGAGCCGACAGCTCGGGGCGTTCGCGACCGAGGCGGTCCAGGCTCGTCAGCGCGGCCCCGAGATCGGCCCGGTGCGCCGCGGCGCGATCAGGTGCCATGGGCGCGGCTCCGAGGATTGGCCGGCCTGGCGGGTTGATCCGACGCCTGAGACGGAGCGATTGCGCGATCATCGTCAGCCGCGGGCCGATGGTTCGCCAGCGGGCGCGGTGGGGGTTCCTGCACGCTCGCCTTGGCTCCCTCGGCGGCTGGCGGCTCGCACGCGGGACGACGCCGGCGAGGCGGAGACGGGTCGGCGTGCTCGATGGCCTCGGCCAGGAGCCAGGCAGCGGAGGCTGGGCTGGCCGCATCGGCCCACCACTGGTCACGGATCAGCGCGGCTAGGGCGCGGGCTGGTCCGTCTGGTCCGCCAAGGGCCGACACCGCTTCGGCGAGGGCGGCCTCGAGCGCGTCCGGATCGGGGTCGACGGCGACCACGTAATCGAGTAGCTCGCGCAGCAGCCCAATGCCGACCACGTCCGCCCGCTGATCCCGGGGACGCTGGCGGGGCGGTCCGCCCAGGCCGGCCAGCCAGAGCATCGCCCAATCACGCGGCCGGGGTACTCCCGCGGTCATGGTGAGTCTCCGACCACCAGCGCTCGGGTGCCGGTGATCTTGCTGGGGACCGGGATCGGCTTGGCCGGATAGTTCCCGCCATCGGCGCCGGCTCCGCCGCCCCGGGGCCGGCCATCCTCGGGGCTGGCGCAGGACGCCGTCGCCAATACACCGAGCAACACCAGTATGGATCGGCACAGAGACGAAATCCGTCTCAGCGTTCCGTCAGCCCGGCTCATCCGTGATGCCCCGGAACAAGGTAAAATGCGGTTGGAAGATAGACAAACGCATACCGAAGCACAAAACCGCCCGCGAGGACAAACAGCGCAGCCAGCACAGCGGCCCCACGACCGGGTAGCCGCCTCAGGAGGAGCGGCAGCACCAGCCCAAACGGCACGACAACCCAAGGCACCAGCCATCCCGGCCAGCGACCAAACGCCAGCGCCCCCAGCTCACCGAGCGACAGGGCGAGCGTCGCCAGCAGGATCAACTCCAGCGCGATCGCGTAGCTATCGAGCCGTTCCAGGCTTTCGAGGGCCCGGTGATCGACTTCGCCGCCGACCAGCCGGTCGGCCAGGATCATGGCGGCGACGCCGGTCGAGGCGGCCGAGGCAAGAAACAGCGCGCCGATCCAGGTCGTGTCGGCCCAGATCGGCTGATTGGTGGCACCCAGCAGCACCCCGGTATAGCTACCCAGAAAGAAGGCCGACAGCGAGCCGCCGAGGGCGAACAAACGCCCGGTCCAGCCCGTTCGCAGCCGCGCCGCAAGGTCAGAGAATCGCCTCAAGCCGAACCGGCCGTCTTCGGCCAATACGCCCAGAAAGGACGCCAGACTGAAGCCACCAAAGAGGGTCAGGCCCCACGACCCGACCGAAATCGGGCTCCACCACTTGAACATGGGCCAGCCCGTGCGGGACTGAATGAGCATGTGCCAGAACCGTTCGGGCCGGTTCAGATCGAGGATGAGCAGGATGCCGCAGACGTTGACCAGGGGGAAAGCCAGGTAATAGGCCGGGCGGACGGCGCGGCGGTCGGCGGCCGTGCCGAACAAGTCGGCCAGCGCGGCCATGACGTAGGCTCCGGCGGCGATGCCGCCGAGGAAGAAATACCAGACGATGTATCCGTGCCAGCCGGGGTCGGCGACGTAGGGATTGAGCGTCGGGCTTGGGGGGGCAGAGGGAGGGCTCATGGTGAACGCGTGTGGCCTTCGGTGGCCTTCACGGCGTCGCGCCGCCGGCCGAAGCTCAGGAACGCACCGAGGGCGACAGCCAGCGACGCGCCGATCGCCTTGAGCGATGCCGGCCAGACCGAGCGGCTCGGCAATCGGGCCTGAACGGCACTCGGCAGCCCATAGACTTCGGGGCGGTCCAGAAGCAAGTAAAACGAGTTCAGCCCCCCCAGAATCGAATCGTCCGCGCCGTAGAGGTAGGCGTCGGTCTGGCCCTGGGCCTGAAGCTGGGCGACTCGCTCGGCGGCGCGCTGCTTCAGCTCGTCGATCGGGCCAAACTGAATCGAGCGGGTCGGGCACGCCTGGGCACAGGCCGGCGGCAAGCCAACCTGGAGCCGGTCGTAGCAGAACGTGCACTTCTGGGCGATGTGCTTCTCGGCCGAGATGTGGATGACGCCGAACGGGCAGGCCGCAATGCAGTCGCGGCAGCCGTTGCAGACAGGCTCCTGGATGTAGACCGTATCGAACTCGGTGCGGACGATCGATCCGGTGGGGCAGACCTCCAGACAGGGCGCATTGACGCAGTGCTTGCAGACGTCGGACATCATCAGCCAGCGGCCGCCGTTGCGGTCCTCGGGAAACTGTTCGATGAACCGGACGTGCCGCCAGTCGACGTCGGAGAAGCGGGTCGTGTTGTCGTAGCTCTGGCCGGAGAGCGGAACCTGACCGCCGTTGCGCGCTGGCAGGGCGTTCCACTGGTGGCAGGCCACCTCGCACGCCTTGCAACCGATGCAGACGGTCGTGTCGGTGTAGAAGCCAACCGGCTCAGGCATGGAAGCGCCCCTCTCCTGGCCGTATGCCCCGACTTCATGTTCCCTCATCATAAACCACAGCCGGCTCGTGGGCGGTATCCTAGACGGGAGGCGATCCCACGAGGTGCCCGATCATGCCGACGGTTGCCCAAGAAGCCCGAGCTGAAGCCAGCGAGCCTGCCGCGGCCCACCACGTCGAGGAGCCGCCGGTCTGGTCGGCCGTCCTGGCGGCCATCTGTCTGGTGGCCACGGTGGGCGGGGCCGTTCTGCGGCAGGGGCCTGCGGCGACGGCCTGTTATGCGCTGGCCTATCTGGCCGGCGGCGTGCCGACGGCGATTGCGGCCGCGGGCGACCTGTTCCGGGGTCGGCTCAACGTCGACCTGCTGATGATCCTGGCGGCTGCGGGAGCCGCCTTCCTGGGTGACTGGTTCGAAGGTGCCGTGCTGCTCTTCCTGTTCGCCCTGAGCAATACCCTGGAAACCTACGCGCTGTACCGCACCCGACGCTCGATCGACAGCCTGATCCGGCTCCGCCCGCGCGAGGCATGGCGGGTCAACGAGTCGGGCCACGAAACGCTGTTGCCGGTCGAGGCGCTGGCCGTGGGCGACCGGGTGCGCGTCAGGCCGGGCGAGGCGTTCCCGGTCGACGGGGTTGTGGTCGAGGGCGAGACCTGGGCCAACGAGGCGACGCTGACGGGCGAGAGCACCCCGGTCGGCAAGTCGACCGGCGACGAAGTCTTCGCCGGCACGCACAACGGCGAGGGAAGCGTCGTGGTCCAGATGACCCGCGCGCCGCGCGATACCCGCCTCGAGGCGATCGTCCGCATGGTCCGCGAGGCGCAGGCCTCCCAAACCCCGACCCAGCGGTTTGTCGAACGCTGGCAGCAACCTTACGTCGCCGCCGTGCTTATGGCCAGCCTGGCCTTGGCTGCCGGTTCGTGGCTGATCCACGATCGCAACCTGGGCGACGCCTTCTATCACGCTATGGTCCTGCTGGTCGCCCTCTCGCCCTGTGCTGTGGTGATTGGCACGCCCGCCGTGACGCTCTCGGCCATCGCCCGGGCGGCGCGGCTGGGAATTCTCTTCAAGGGCGGCGCGTATCTGGAGCGGCTCAGCGCGGTCGACACCTTCGCCTTCGACAAGACCGGGACGATCACCCGGGGCACGCCCTGCCTGACGGACTTCGTCGTCCTTGACGGAACCGATCCCGAAGCCTTGCTGGCCCGAGCCGCCGCCGTTGAGGCACGCAGCGAGCACCACCTCGGTCGCGCCATCGTCGAGGAAGCCGAGCGTCGCGGCCTGGAACTGGCCACCGAGGTCCGTGACTTCCACGCCCACGCTGGGCAGGGCATCCACGGTGTCGTTCAGGGTGGTTGGATCGGCGTGGGCCGCGAGGGCTTGTTTGCTGCACATCAGGTGGCCCTTCCGCCCGGCATTTCCGACCTCGCCGAGCGACTCCGCCAACAAGGGCGCACGGCTCTGCTGGCCGTCATGGATGGGCCGCTGGGCCGAGGGCCGTCGCACGCCGGCGGCGTGTTCGGCCTGGCGGACACACCACGCCCCGAGGCCCCCGCCGCCTTCCAGGCCCTGCGTCGGCTGGGGATCCGGGAACTCATCCTGCTCACCGGAGACCATCGCCAGGCGGCCGAAGCCGTGGCCGCGCAGGTCGGCGTGGATCGAGTGGTTGCCGGCCTGATGCCGGGCGAGAAGGTTGCTGAACTTCGCCGGCTGCAAGCTGAGGGTCGGGTGCTGGCCATGGTTGGCGACGGCGTCAACGACGCCCCAGCGCTGGCTGTCGCCGATCTGGGCATCGCCATGGGCGGAGCCGGGACGGACGTCGCCCTCGACGTGGCCGACGTGGTCTTGATGCGCGACGACCTGAGCCTGCTGCCGATCGCCGTCTGGCTGAGCCGCTTGACACGGCGCCGGGTGGGGCAAAATCTGGCGATCGCCTTCGGGGTAATCGCCGTGCTGGCGGCTGGATCATTCCTGGGCATGCCGCTCTGGCTGGGCGTCATGGGCCACGAAGGGAGCACCGTACTGGTCGTGCTCAACGGCTTGAGGATGCTCTGGGAGCGCCCGCCCGCCGACCTGATCGCCGCCTGATTCCTGAGCCAGAGGCAAAACCGCGGGCGCCCCGCCATCGCGGGACGCCCGCGGCAGATCGCCGGTGGGGCCGCGTCCACCGCGTGGGCGGATGAAGAGGCGAAAAATGGGGGGGATACCCACCGCAGTCTCGCGGCCGCAACCCACCGACGCCTCTTCCTACGCCCCGGCTGGCCTGCGGTGACACCCACCCCCCAACGCTTAGCGCCGCGCCACCGACGAACCCGCAACCCGCTCCACCCGGCAGACAAAGACCTTCGCCTCGTGAATCGTCACGTTGGGGTCGCCGACCAGCGCCGCAAGGTCGTTGACCACATCGCCCGTGACCACTCCCTTGTAGCCCCAGTGCCAGGGCATGCCGACGTGGTGGATCGTCCGGCCGTCAATCACAAACGGGCGGATGCGACGGGTGACCAGCGCCCGAGCGCGGATCGCCGCCCGTGGAGTGGCGACCTCGAGCCAGTCCAGATTGGCCGCGCCCAGCTCGGCCGCATGCTCCGGGCTGATCTCGACAAACAACTCAGGCTGCAACGCCGCCAGCCAGGGAAGCCAGCGGCTCATGGAACCCGAAAGGTGATGCTCGGTCAGTCGGTAGGTTGAAAGCACACAGGGATACTCAGCCGACCCCACCGCCGCGTAGGGGTTGCCCGGAACGTTCCAGACCTTGGCCACCGGGTTGCTCTGGCGCTCGGGGTAAAGCGAGTTGACAACCGGTGACTCATACGGCTCGTAGTGGGTTGGCAGCGGACCGTCGACCAGACCGGTGGGAACAAACAGCCAGCCCTTGCCGTCGGCCTTCATGATGAACGGGCTGGAGCCGTCGTGGAAGTCGAGGCCGATGCCGTCGGGCTTCGCGGCCGCGTCGGGCGGCTTGTCGGACGGAAAGTCGGGAACGTCGAGACCGACCCAGCGTCGCGCGGCGGCGTCCCAGTACACGTAGCCGCGGGCCGTGCCGTCGCCGTGCTCAGCCGCTAGCCGGGCCTCCTTGGGCCAAGGATTGCCCGCTGGGTCGGCCGAGGCGCGGTTGTAGAGGATGCGGCGGTTGGCCGGCCAGGAAAAGCCCCAGTCGAGCGCATTCCAAGTCGGCCCGTTGTGCCGATTGGCCGCGTGATTGTGGCCGCCGGGCTCCTCCGGCGTCGGCGCGTAGATTCCGCTGTAAATCCAAACGCCGCAGGCCGTCGACCCATCCGCCTTAAGCTCGCCAAAGCCGCTGAGCGGCTGGCCCGTCGCGGTCAAGTATCCGTTCATCTCCTTGAGGACGAGCCTAGCCGAAGGTTCGTCGGCCACCTTCCAGCCGGCGTTTTCGTGAGGATCCAGATAATCCCAGGTCAGCGCCTGGATCGGCCGGTCGCGCTCGAGGCGGCTCTCGGCATACATCGTCTTGAGCCGACGCATCAGGTGGAAGGTGAACCAGAGGTCGGAGCGCGCATCGCCTGGCGGGTCGGCGGCGCGCTCGTGCCACTGGATCAGCCGCTGGGTGTTGGTATAGGTACCGTCCATCTCGGCGGTGGCGGCGGCCGGCATCAGAAAGACCTCGGTCGGAATCTGCTCGGGCCGCAGCTCACCCGACCGGACCTCAGGGCTGTCCTTCCAGAAGCTGGCGGTCTCGGTCTCGTAGAGATCACGGACAACCAGCCAGTCGAGCTTCGCCAAGGCGCGGCGCTGGTAGCCGGCGTTCTGGCCGCCGACGGCCGGATTCTGGCCCATCGCCAGGAACCCCTTGATCGTCCCCTCCATCATCGCGACAAACATCGGCAAATGAGAGTGGTCGCCGGTGATCCGCGGCAGCCAGCCAAACCCGTAGTCGTTCTCGGCGGTCGCCGCTTCGCCAAACCAAGCCTTGAGCAGGCTGACCACAAACGCCGGCATCCGCGACCAATAACCCGTCGGAGTGATTTCGCTCAGGAGGTAGTCGCGCAGCGAATCATGATTCTTGTGGACGCTGGGCGTGTTCAGGTAGCCGGGCAAGAGATTGTAGAGCGTGGGAACGTCGGTCGAGCCTTGAATCGACGCATGCCCGCGTAGCGCCAGGATGCCGCCGCCAGGGCGGCCGATGTTGCCCAGAAGGAGCTGGACGATCGTGGCCGCACGGATGATCTGCACGCCCGTCGTATGCTGCGTCCAGCCGACCGCGTAGCAGAGAGCCGCCGTGCGGTCCGGCCCGGAGGCGTCGCAGAGCGTCTCGGCGACCTTGAGGAAGACGTCGCGCGGCGTCCCGCAGACCCGCTCCACCGTCTCGGGTGTGTATCGCGCATAGTGGCGGCGGAGGATCTGGAAGACGCACTGCGGATCCTGGAGAGTCGGGTCGGTCCGCGGTGGCCCGGTCCGGTTCAGCGAGGCCTGGCTGAAGCTCGCCGGGTCGGCAAGGCTCGGCTCGATCGGTTCGGCTTCCGGCTCGCGCGGTTCGGCGTCGTAGCGCCACGATCGCGGGTCGTACCGCCGCGCCTCCGGGTCAAACCCAGAGAACAGCCCGGCGCCCTGCTCGGCGTCCACATACTCGTCCGTGATCAAGGTGGCCGCGTTGGTATACGCGACAAGGTACTCCCGGAAATACCGCTCGTTCTCCAGGATGTAGCGGATCAGCCCGCCGAGGAACACAATGTCTGAGCCAGCGCGAAGCGGCGCATAGAGATCGGCCAGCGCCGAGGTGCGGGTAAACCGGGGGTCAACATGGATCACCTTCGCCCCGCGAAGCCTGGCCTCGACGACAAACCGGAAGCCGACCGGATGGCACTCGGCCATGTTCGATCCCATGATCAGGATCGCATCGGCATGCGGCAGGTCCATCTGGGAGGTGGTCGCGCCCCCGCGACCGAGCGAAGTGCCCAGACCGGGCACGGTCGCGCTGTGTCATATGCGGGCCTGATTCTCGAGCCAGATTCCGCCCAGCGCCCGCCACATTTTCAGTTGAAGATAGTTCCACTCATTGTCCATCGTCGCCCCGCCCAGCGACGCGATCGCCGGCGTGTGGTTAAGCCGCTTGCGGACTGGCCGGCCCTCGGCGTCGGTCCCGTCCCACCATTCGCGGAAGCTGGCATCCCGGGTCGCCTTGACCCGCTCGGCGATCCGGTCCATGGCCCAATCCAGTGAAACGTCTTCCCAGACGGCACCGTAGGGCCGGCGGTATTTGACGGTCGTGAGCCGGTTTGGGTTGACCGCCAACTGGTAGGTCGCCGACCCCTTGGGGCAGAGCGTGCCGGCGTTGATCGGGCTGTCAGGGTTCCCCTCGATGTTGACGATCTGGCCCTGGCGGACCGAGACCACCTGCCCGCAACCGACGGCGCAATAGGGGCAGACGCTGGCGTATTCCTTGGCTCCCTGTAGCTTGAGCCGCTGCGCTGCCGCTTGGGCTGGCCTGAGGTCCAGCCCCAGCCCGGCGAGTGTTCCCCCAGCCAGACCCGTCGTGCGGCGGAGGAAGGCCCGTCGGTTCGTCGCAGTTGCGCTCATGGTTGCGGCTCCCGGTCCCGGCGATCGGCCGCGAAACCATCCCGCCGCCGCTGCGCCTGCCAGGCGGTCTCGATGTCAAAGTAGACTGCTAGCTCGCGGCCGATACGTTCATCCCGGAACCTCGTCACAGCATAATGCCGGCCCTCGTGCTCGACCAGCGTCCGCATGCCTCCGGAGAGCCTCAGGTGGGCCAGAACGGCCTGTTCCTCGGCCAGCGTGGCGATCCGCCAGGCGGTTGCGAACGAGCGGCCGTCGCCCGAGGCAAGGATCGAGTCCAGCAATCCACGCTCGAACGTGCGGTGCAGGTTGCTTCGAGCCGGATCATTCCACCGCTCGGCCAGTTCGGCCGCAGCCTGATGCGCTCGGATGTCCGTCCAATATCCGTCCAGGATCCGGTCCAGCGCGACCCGCGCGGCCGTCCGTTCCCCATTCTTCCATTCGTATTCGACCGGCGTCAGGTCTGGCTCCGGCCGGACGCCTGCGTCCCCGCGGCTCGTGTACAGATAGGCCCAGCGAAGCGCCGTGTAGTCGGCCGCTGTGGGATCGGCCTGGGCCGCCGCGAGCAACCGGGCAAAGGTTTCATCCGGCGTTGCGTCGGACGATATCCGGCCCGTGCCGATCCCCAAGACCGCCATGATCCCGAGACAAAGCGTCATTGCCCGATACCCCCCTCGTCGCCTCCAGCTCGGCCTGCCGATGACAGGCATGGCCGCAGGCCACGGCGTTTCTGCACCCTGGACCTACGTTTCTGCACCCTGGACCTGCTGAGTATATTCGGCTCATCGTCCGGTCCCCGAGCAGCGCGCTTCGTTTCCTGCAGCAGACCGGTCAGCGACGATCGCAGCGTGCGGCCGATCGACCGTCGGAGCCTCGGTCTCTCATGAACCGGCTGGGTGCGGTCATTCTCTGCGGCGGTCGCAGCACCCGGATGGGCCAGCCCAAGGCCTGGCTTCCCTTCGGCGACGAGCGGCTGCTCCAGCGGGTGATCCGGCTGGTCCGCGGCGGCGTTGGCGACGGACCGATCGCTGTCGTCGCCGCACCCGAGCAGGAGTTGCCGCCGCTGCCGATGGACGTCTGGCTTGTGCGCGATCCGATCGAGGGGCAGGGCCCGCTGCGGGGGCTGGCAACGGGGCTAGGGGCGCTGCCTGGCGAAGTCGAACTAGTCTACGCCACGGCCACCGATACCCCGTTTTTGCGGCCGGGCTGGATCGGGCGGCTGGCCGAGCGGATCGGCGCGGCCGATCTCGTGATGCCGTTGGTCGCCGGCCATCGCAACCCGTTGGCGGCCCTGTATCGCCGCGCGACGGTGTTGCCCGTCGCGCTGGAGCTGATCGCCGCCGGTCGGCTCAAACCGGCGTTTCTGCTCGATCGCCTGCGTGCGGTCACGCTGGTCGAGGAAGACCTGCGCGACGTCGATCCGGACTTCTCTTCGATCCGCAATCTGAACACGCCCGAAGAGTACGCCGCTGCGCTCCGCGACGCCGGACTCATCCCGACGACCGCCGACGGCTCCCGGTCGACTCAGTAGTCCGGTGTGGCTCAGGCTTGCTAGGATGCGGCTTTGCCGCCGGTTGCCTGCGAGCGCCGCGACCGCATGTCCGAGTTCGAATGGCCTGTCAGGCTCGAGAATCGCTGGGACGCCCCTCATGCCGACGACCGACATCCCTCCCACGCCTGCCGAGAAGCTGCTGACGCCCTTCCGACGCTTTCTCGGAGCCGAGTCATCGAGCGGACTGCTCCTGATCGGCGTGACGGCCCTGGCCATGCTCTGGGCCAACTCGCCATTTGCCGATTCTTACTTCGGCCTCTGGCACGCGCCGTTGGCGGTCGAACTGAACGGCCAGCGCTTGGAGATGGATCTCTCGCATTGGATCAACGACGGCCTGATGGTCATCTTCTTCTTGCTGGTCGGGCTGGAGATCAAGCGCGAGGTGCTTCGGGGCGAACTGGCTTCGCCTCGGCGGGCCGCGCTGCCGCTGGCCGCCGCTCTGGGCGGCATGATCCTGCCGGCCCTGATTTATCTGCTCATCAACGCCCAGGGCTCGGCCTCGCGGGGCTGGGGCATCCCGATGGCGACCGACATCGCCTTCGCGCTCGGGATGCTCTCACTGGTCGGTCGCCGCGCTCCGCTTGGTCTCCGCGTCTTTCTGGCGGCCCTGGCCATCGTCGACGACCTCGGCGCCGTGCTCGTCATCGCCATCTTCTACACCACCTCGATCAATCTCGTCGCGCTGGTGGCCGCCGGCGGCGTCTTCCTGGTCCTCTGTCTGTTCAACCTTCTCCACGTGCGCCGGACCTTCCCCTATGTGGTTCTGGGCATCGCACTCTGGCTGGCCGTCTATCAATCGGGCGTTCATGCCACTATCGCCGGTGTCCTGCTGGCCATCGCCATCCCCGATCGTCGCCGCATCGACGACGAACACTTCTCCCGGACCGTTCGTTCGGTTCTTGAGGTCTTTGAACGCGATCAAGTCGCCGACGAACCCGACGAACTGACGGCCCGTCAGCGCGACGCCGTCGAAGCCATCGAACACGCCTGCGAATCCGTTCAGACACCGCTGCGGCGCATTGAGCACGCGCTGCTGCCCTGGGTCTCGTTCTTCATCATGCCCATTTTCGCCTTGGCCAACGCCGGCGTGGCCCTCAATACCGGTACCGGGCCGATCCAGATGGTGCAAACACCCATCGCGCTGGGGATTATCTTGGGCCTGGTGATCGGCAAGCCGCTCGGAATCATGCTCCTGTCCGGGCTGGCCGTCCGGTTGGGCTGGGCCGAGCTACCCCAGGGCACAACCTGGAAGTCGATCCTCGGCGCCGCGATTCTGGGCGGCATCGGGTTCACCATGGCCCTGTTCATCGCCGACCTGGCGTTTAAGAGTTCTCCGGCCGCCCTCGACTCGGCCAAGATCGGCGTCCTGACCGGCTCGATCGTGACGACGGTGGCCGGCCTGGCTTGGCTCTGGGGTCCCGGGGGCCGCCGACCGTCCGCGGCCGGCTCTAACACTCGAACCCCCGATTCCGCTTCGGTGGCTGCGTCCCACGAGGTCGCCTGAACCGTTCAACCGCCTCCACCGGTCCGAGACCGGCTCTCCGGTCGCAATCAATCCGCTGCTGCCGCAGCTTTTCCCGGCTTGATTCGAATTCCGATGGCCCGTGTCACCATCGAACTTTATGGGATCCCGCGGCTCCGCGCGGGCGTTGCCTCGGTCACCGTCCGGGCAGCGAGTGTCCGCGAGGCCCTCGTGGCCCTCGGCCAGCAGCACCCTTGTCTCGAAGGCTCGATCGTCTGCCAAGGCCTCCCGGTGCCGGCCTATCGCGTCGCGCTCAACGGCGACCTGGCGCCTCTGCCCAACGCTCAGACCCTCCGCGACGGCGACGTGCTGCTCCTGCTGGCAACCGACGCCGGCGGTTAGACTGATTCTGGCGGACCATCGACCGATCGGGCAGACCCGGCTTGGGCCAATCGCGGCGGCCCAGCGCGGAATGGCTCAGGGCCAGGCGTCGGTCGATCGTCGGCTGACCAGGACCGTGTGGCGTGCGCACTCAGGCGGTTTCTCCCTGTCTGTGTTTTGGGTAAGGGTGTTCGCGTTGTCTGTCCCCGGCTACCACGGCCGCTACCTCCGCATCGATGCGCAGTCGGCGTGCGCGGAGTGCGTCCCGCTCCGAAGCGCCACGTTGCAGCGGTGGATCGGCGGCGTCGGCCTCGGCGTCCGGCTCTTGATGCTCGAAAACCGGCCGGGCATCGACCCGCTTGCCCCCGACTCGGCGCTGATCGTTGCGCTCAGCCCGCTGGTCGGCAGTCCGCTGACGACCTCGGCCAAGTTTGCTGTGGTCGGCAAAAGCCCGCTGACCCAGCGCGTCTGCGATGCGCTCAGTTCGTCGCATTTCGCCCTGGCCGCCAAACGCGCGGGGGTCGATGCGCTGGTGATCCGCGGTGCCTGGACGCGCCCGGTCGTGCTCCTGATCGACGGTCAGGACCGCGACGTGCCGCTGGTCACTCTCCGCGACGCCCGCGACCTCTGGGGCCTGCCAGCCGCCGAGACCGAAACCCGGCTCCGCGCGACTCTTGGACCTGAGTGGCACATCGCCGCAATCGGTCCCGCCGGTGAGGCCCTGATCCCCTTCGCCACCATCAGCCACGATGGCCGCCATGCCGGCCGCGGCGGCCTGGGCGCCGTTCTCGGCTCCAAGCGCGTCAAGGCCCTGGCCGTGCGCGGCAATCGCAGGACCGCCCTCGCCGACCCAGCCCAAGTCGTCCGCCTGGCCCGCGACCTCTCCGCCCGCTCCTTCGGGCCTGCGACCGAAAAGTATCGCGAGCTGGGCACTGTCGCCAACCTGCTCGTCTTCAACCGGCTCGACGCCCTGCCGACCCGCAACTTCGCCTCCGGGCAGTTCGAAGCCGCGGAGGCCCTGGCCGCCGTCGATCTGGCTCCAGCCCGGCGGCTCGCGCGGAAAAGCTGCGCCGCCTGCACCATCGGCTGCGAGCACCTCTACCCGAGCCGCGACGGTTCCGCCGTGCGCCTGGAGTACGAGAGCCTCTTTGCGCTCGGTCCGCTCTGCGGGGTTAGCGACCCGACGGTCGTTCTCGAGGCCGCCGCCCTCTGCGACCGGCTCGGCCTCGATACGATCTCGACCGGTGGAACCATCGCCTTCGCGATGGAGGCTGCACGCCGCGGCTGGCTTGACCCCGGCCTGCCCTCGGGCCGACGCCTGGTCTTTGGCGACGGCGCGGCACTGCTCGAAGCCATCGGCCTGATCGTTACCCGCAACGCTCTAGGTGCCCTGCTCAGCCTGGGATGCCGGCGCTTGGCCGAGACGCTCGGCGGCGCCGCGCCCGATCACGCCATGCACGTCAAGGGCCTGGAACTACCCGGCTACGACCCCCGCGCCCTTCATGCGATGGCGCTCGGGTTGGCGGTGGCCGCACGAGGTGCCGACCACAACCGCTCCGGAGCCTATGAGGCCGACTTCGCCGGCCAGACCCACCGTCGCCAGGGCGACCACCGCTCGGCCGCGGCCGCCATCGACGCCGAGGACCGCGCCGCCCTGATCGACAGCCTCATCCTCTGCAAATTCCTCCGCGGCACCATTCCCAACCTCTACCAGACCGCCGCCGTCATGCTCTCGGCCGTCACCGGCTGGACCTTCCAGCCCGACGACTTGCTCAGCCGAGCCCGAGCAATTGTCGACCTCCGCCGGGCTTTCAACGAACGGGAGGGCGCCACCCCCGCCGAGGACACTCTGCCTCCGGCCCTCCTCTCCGACACCGACGATCCAACCGATCCCACTCCGCGCCTTTCCCGCGACCGCCTCCATTCCCTGCTTGCCGCCTACTACCAGCAACGCGGCTGGACCCCGGATGGCTGGCTGCCCGCCCACCGCCGCGCCGAGCTGCTAGCCGAGATCGAAGAACCCCCGCTCCGCGGTTGACCTTGCCCGGAATGCCCCAGACGGCTACTGTTCCGACAACTCAGACACCCGCCCAAGGGAACCATCATGCGCGGACGCATCACGACGTCCGGCCCGCCGGCACGCACCCTCTCCCGAATCGCCACCGCCACCGTGGTGGCTACAACCGGCTGCTCGCTCGCCCCCAAGTCGTTTCTGGCCGTCAACGACCCTGCGCCGCTGGTCCGGGCCCGCGCCGTCGGTATGGGAGACCACCTGTCCGATGCCACCGTCATCCCCACCCTAATCGCCAGGCTCGATGACCCCGACGGTGTCGTCCGCATGACGGCTATCGAGGAACTGAAGCGTCGAACCGGTCAAGACTTCGGATACGTTCCCTGGGCCGGTCCTGAGGACCGGGCCCGTTCGGTTGCAGCCTGGCGGGGCTGGTGGCGCCAGCAATCCGCGACGGCCTGGGCCAGCCCCCAATCGGCCGAAACGCACCGCCTCAGTCGCGCCGAGGACCGCCGCTTCCAGCTCCAGCGCCGGCGTAACCGTTAACCGGCGCTCGGGGTTTGCCCTGGGGCTGCCCCGCGTCGCCTGCCCTCTTCCCGGAAGGATTCCCGCCGACACGCCATGACGGCCGCCTCCGCCTCGACACCCCGCAATCGGCTGACGACGAACCCGCTCGGCCCCCTGCCGCCGCTAGCCCGCCTGGGCGGGGCGAGCCTCGCGCTGGTCGAGTATCTGGGCGGTCTGGCGATCCTGGCAGGTGCGGCGGCCTGCGCACCTTGGACCCGCCGCCGTGGTCAACCCCGGCTACTGCCGGCCCTAATCCGCCAGCTCGACGACTTGCTCCGCATTGGCTTGCCTTGGCTGGCCATCCTTCACATCGCCTTTGCCGCGTTTCTGGCCATGCAGGCCTTCTTCCGGGCCACCTTCGCCGAATCCAACGGCGCGGTGGTCGGCCTGGGCCTGATGCGGTCGATCAGTCCGCTGCTGGCTGGCTTTGCCCTGGGCGGCGTCCTGGCCGTCCAGACCGTGCTGACCCTGGCCGACGGCCTTCGTCCCGGCCTCGACGACGACCCCGACGCCTTAGTCGACCGCGACGTTATGCTGGGCCGTGCTCCTGATCCCCGCCCGCTGCCCGACCCCGGACGCTTGGCCTTCGTTCGAATCGGCGCCGCGGCCCTGGCCGGGCCGCTCCTGGTCGTCTGGGGCAGTGCGCTTGGCATGCTCGTCGGCCTGGGCCTTTCGAGCACCCTGCTGGGTGTCTCCTCGGGCATTTATTTCGGTCTTTTTTTTGACATGCTCCGGGTCAGCGACGTCGTCGGCATCTTCGTCACCGGCGCAGCCTACCCGGCCCTGGCGGCCCTAATCGCTTGCCACGAGGCGCTCCGGCTGGCCTCCACCACGACGCCTGGCCAACCTCGACCAGCCCGCGACAGCCTCCGGCCGATCGCCCGCATTGTGCTTCTCTCAGCGCTAGCCATGCTCGTGGTCGACGCTGCCTGGTTCACACTCACCTACATTTCGGGTCCGCCGTTCGGCGTTGGCTTCGACCCACCCTCGGGCCACTCCGGGGTCAACCTGGGAGGTTCGAGATGAATCGTTCAGCGGCGCGAGAACTGCGGGTCGGGCTGGTGGTGCTGGTTGGGCTGACCGCTCTGCTCAGCCTGCTGGTTCTGGCGCGCGTCGGGCCGGGCTTCCTCGGTCCACGCCGGTCCCTCGATGTCATCTTTAAGGACGGGCAGGGGATTCGGGTCGGGTGCCCGGTGCGTGTCGCCGGCGTGGATGCCGGACGTGTGCTCGCCGTCCGTCTAGTCCAGACCGATGACGGTCTCCGTGTCCGACTGACGCTGACGCTGCCGGCCGAGGTCGCCGACCATCTCCGCCAGGATGTCCAGATTGCCATCCAGCCCGGTCTGACCGGGCAGAGCACCGTCAACGTCCTCAGCGCCGGCCGATCGCGGGTGGCGCTGGTGCCGGGGCAAGCCGTCACGGGGGTCGAAAGCTCGATGTTCGACCCGCTCCTGGAACAAATCGGCCTGGGCGCCGACCAGCGCGATCGGCTGCGGGAAACGGTCGCCCAGGTTCGCGAGGCCATCGACGGCGCCGCTCCACGCATCCAACAGACCCTAACCGCCCTGGCCGACACCTCGACCGAGATCCGCAGCCTGGTCGCCGCCCTTCGACCCCGCATCGAAGCCACCGCCCAGGAAGTCGAGGATATCGTCCACGGCCTCGACGCCAACCGGATCAACGACACCCTGGCTCGGCTCCAAAACACCATCCAGCAACTCGATACCCTGCTGGTCGAAAGCCGGCCGCTGCTGGCTTCTACGCTCCAGAACGTCGATGCGCTGGCTGGCGAACTCCACGGTATCGCCAGCGAAAACCGGGCGAACCTGGCCACGCTGGTCACCGGTCTGAACAAATCCCAGATCCGCCTGGACGACATCCTGGCCGACGCCCAGATCATCAGCGAGCAGGGCGCCCAGATCGCCACCCAAAACCGCGCCGATATCGAGCGCACGCTGGCCAACGTCCGAGACGCCACCGGCTTCGGCCTCAAACTGGTCCAGAAGCTCTACGGCAACCCCTTCTACCTCAGTCCCTTCTACAAACCCCGGCCGGAAGATATCGCGGCCCAGGAGATGTACGACTCGGCCAACGCCTTCCTGCTTGGCGCCAAGGAGTTCCACGACGCTCTGAAGGGCCTTCAGGCCATGCAGGGCAAGGCCATGAGCCCCCGCGAAAAGGAAGCCTACAACCGCCTGTTCCAGCGAGCCTGGGATCTGACCGGCCAGCTCCAATCGCTGCAAACCCAGCTTGCGCAAGGGATTCGCCAAAATACAGCTCCTCCCCGCCGATGAGCGCCCCGACGCCTGCCCAGAAACCGCCGCTTTTGATTGTTGCGGGTCAAGTCCCGCCGGCCGGACTGCCGATCCTAGGGATGTGCAGATCCGGTGGACGGGTTGCCGGCGGAGCTGGTCACCTCGCCCGCCGTGCATGCCGGTCGGGTACCGCGTCGACCAGGTTGGCGTTGCGGCGAACCGATTGGCGATCTAACCACCAGAACCTGCATCGTTGAGGGGAGTTCGTCTCATGGAGATCCATGGTGCCGGGGGTGCTCAAGGCGCGTCGCCGATCTACCCGCGGTTGGCCGCCTTCACCGTCGAATCGAGCGGAACGGTCCAGACCCAGGCCCCTCGCGACCGGGTCGAGATCTCGCCGATTGGCCGCATGCTCGACGGTGTGGCCCGGCTGCCCGAGATCCGCCACGAGCGCGTCGAGGAGATCCGCCGCCAGATCGCGGCCGGCGTCTACGAGACGCCCGAGAAGCTCGAAATCGCTCTCGAGCGTCTGATCGACGAACTGTCAGGCTTCTGAGCGCAATCGTCGCTCGATTCTGTCCCCCAACTGCGTCGGCAAAGCGGGATCGGTCGCCCGGAATCGCCCACGGTTCGAGGGAGGCCCGATCCCTTGTCTGCGCGCGCTGACCGATCGGCTTCGATTGCCGTACTACTTCAGTTACCGACAGATGCGTCCGAATTGCCCGGCTTGCCCAAGATTGCCGGTCGGACCAGTCGATAGGGAAGGGTGAGCCGACGGATCGAACGCTCTGGGCGGAGCCTGGAGCAGGCGCCGCAGGCGAGTCCGTCGGTTGCCGGTCGGCGGATCGTTCCGCGCCGCGTTGATCCCGGTCTCGGGTCTCTTCCGGGAGGTCTCTCCAGATGACCTACGCAGCACGCCCGGCCTGCTCGCTCGCCACTCTGGGAGTGAGCGTCCTGTTGTTCGTCGGTCCTGCTCTTGCCGTCTCGGCTCAGGAGCCTCGGGGCTTAGGCCGGTTGTTCCGGTTCGGGCAACGCAACCAGGCCGCGGCCGAGAGCAGCGCCCGAAATCGCGCTCAGGTGCCTCCGCCCAGCCGATCGGGGGAGCCGCCCCGCGGCCTGCGCGGCCCGCTCGACGATCCGGCCGAACCGATTCTTTCGGAGGATTCACCCTACGGCGCGGCAGGCGGCGTTCCCTATGGGGGCCTGGGTGGCCGGCCTCTGCCGCCTCCCACACGGCTCCACGAGCCGGCCGGTTCGTCCCATCTGCCCATGCCCGATCCCTCGACCCCCATCACGGCTCCCGGCGATGCGCGCGCTCCGGCAGGCGGCGGGCCGCGGCTGATTCCCCAGCCCCGGGTCAGCAAACCGGTCACCACCGCGCCGCCAATTCTCACCCGCGTCCAGCTCGGCCGCTCCGACGACGGCCAGATCTTCGGCATGTTCCTTCAGATTTACGCCGACGGCACCGTCATCGACAGCGAGGGCGTCCACAAGGTCGGCCCCGACGTGATGCGTCCGCTGATCGAAGCCCTCCGCGCGGCCGACGTTGGCCGGATCAAGGGCCACTGTGGCGGCCCGCCGGTCGACTTCGTCCAGCAAGTCCTCCTGACTGTCTACGACCAGAATCGCGGGCGGCTCCAAGCCAACCACTTCAGCTACTCGGGCAACCCTCAGGGCTGCGATCCGGCTATCAAGCGGCTCCAGGACGCGATCGACGCCGTCCAACTCCACCTGGCCGGCTCCCCGACCGCCGCAAACCTCACTCCGCCACCGGGAACCGGCCTCGATGCCGCGCCACCGCTGGCCGCCCCCGGCGTCGATGCGGCCCCACCGCTGGCCGCTCCCCGGTCGCCGAACGCCATTCCGCTGACTCCGCTCCAGTAAGCGCTGGGCCAAACCCAACGGCGTCGATCAAACGCCTGCCTTATCCCCGCCAACCGGCGCCGCAGGGACGGTTGGCGGGAAGGCCCCAGCTCACTCCATCCGGCCTCGGTCGACGCCCAATCGCCTCCGGGTTACAATCACGTTACTCATATCACTTCCCCCCCTCGTTTTCTCCGATCCAAGGACCGGTGCCCTGTGTCGCCCCCGTCGGCCGCCGAGTCGCCTCCCCTGGCCCCGCTCCAGTTCGACCAGCGACCCGAAGAAAAATTTCGCGAATTCCTGGAAATTCGCGGTGAAAAACTGACCGAGCCTCGACGGCTGCTGGTCCGCCATATCTACTCGTCACACAAACACTTCGACGCCGACGAGCTGATCGCCGATCTCCAGGCCGCTGGTCATCGTGTCAGTCGGGCCACCGTTTACCGCACGCTTCGGCTGCTGGTCGAGGCGCATCTGCTCCGCGAGCTGCGGCTGACCAACCGGACGGCCTACGAGCACGATTACGGCTATCCGTCGCACGATCATATGCACTGTACGACCTGCGGCGCGGTTCTTGAGTTTACCAACGAAGAGCTTCGGAACCTGCGCGATCGGGTCGCGGCGGCCCACGGCTTTCGCGCCACTGGCCATCGGTTTATCATCACCGGCCAATGCGGCACCTGCGCTCGGGCCCGCAGTCCTCGGCGTCGGCTGGACCGTATTTAGGGCGGGGCGGCCCGTTTAAAAGCCTCAGATGCCGACGCAATGTGACCGCGCTGACCGGCGGCTGGTGTCCGGGCGGGGAGGCTGGGCCGGGTCACTCGATTTTGGGGTGCTCGGCCGTCGAGGTCCAAAGTTGCGGGTCGGCGCCGCCCAGGGCGGCGTTTAAGTCTTCGGTCACGTCGAACAGGGGCAGCAACCGGAGCAAGCGCATCGACTCCCGGACGTCCGGCTGGAGGCCGCACAACGTCAGCCGGCCTCCGGCCCGCTCGACCCGGCTGCGCAGCGAGACCAGCTTGGCCAGCATCTCGGTCGAGGCGTAGCGCACCGCGTCGAGGTTGACGACCAGATGCTTGCCCGGGTTTTGTTGGGCAAGCTCATACATGGCCTGCCCGACCTCGCTGATCAGACTGGTCTCGTAGAGAACGTCGACCTCCGGCCCTCCCGGCCGAATCACCAGGTTTTCCCCGACCCAACGGATCTGGACGCGCCCGGTTGTCGGATCCACGGCAGGATCTCCTCAGAGGGCGATCGTCGAGCCGAGTCTTCACGGCTCCGAGACGTTCTTAACTGTAATCGAGCTAAGGCCCCGAGTCACGGGGGCACGCCGGCTGCCCGATCGGCCGCGGCGGACTGGCCGACGATCGGCTTGAGCTGTGCCCGGCCAGCGATGGCCCGCTCGGGTCCTGGAACGACGGCAAACGCTGCGGCTGCTCATTCCAGATATCCGAGATCCGCCAGCCGCTTCTCGAGGATGGCCTGGTCTTCGGCTGAGAATTCAAAGCCGGCGGCGTCGCAACCGACCGGGTGAGGCCCGTTGAGGGCTGGAGCCGGAGCATCGACTCGGCGGCGCAGTCCGTTCGGCAAGGCAGGCAGAGGTTTCCCCTCTATATGGTCGGGAATCGCGACACCGCAGAGCGCCAGCACCGTGGGGGCGATATCGGTCAGTTGTGCGGGGGGCATCCGCCCCGGTGCAATCCCCGGTGCACAGAGGGCGACGACGCCGTCCATGCGATGCGTGCCTGGGAGATTAGGGTCGGGTTCAACCCAGCCGTCGCCAGCCGAGAGCCGGGTTCGCACCCAGTAGGCTTCGTCCGGCAAGGCGATCAGGTCGGGGTAGCCGTGCTCGGCCGGTTCGATCCCATACTCGTCGGCAAGGTTGATGACGTGCGGGAAGAGCGGCAGGTGCGTTTCCGGGTGGCGCGCGGTCGCCAGGGTAATGACGGCTTCGTTCCGCGCGTCGTCGATCTGCCGGGGTGTCGCCAAGGGTGCCTCAGGATGGCGCAGGCGGGTGTTCAGATAGACCATGGCGGCCGTATCCTGATGCGGCGCGAAGGCGAGCGTGCGCTTCCAGTCGAGCGGTAAATGGGCCTCGACCGAGGTGGCGAACGAGGCGTGCCGGGCTGCTGGATCTCCCTTCTTCTGGGCATGCAGGCGGAGCTTCTCGCGGCCCAGCCGAACCGCGCGCCGGACTCGGCCCAACGGCCCGAGGGGCCGGGCCAGGCCTGCGTCCAGGAGGATCCGATTCACGGCGATCCGCCCCAAGCAGGGACCGAAGCCATGATCGCTGACGACCAGGATCGCCGCTCCCCGCGCCTCGGCCAGTTCGCAAAGGCGGCCGATCTGTTCATCCAGCCCACGGAGCACCAGGGCCGCCGCCTCGTTCCAGGCCGGATCCTCGATCCCCGTTCCATCGACGTTCAGATACCGCCAGCAGCGGTGCTGGAATGGGTCGAGATTCTGGAACTGGACCATGAGAACCGACCAGTCGGGCACCGCTCGGTCGGCCACGAATGCCCCTTCGGCCCGGCCGGCGAAACTCTCGGCCGTGCGGCGGCTGTTTTCGCGTAGCTCCTCGAGCGACCGCGGGACCGCCTTCCAAAAGTAGCGCAAGCTGTAGCCGGGGGCCTCGGTCCTCAAGCGGGCCGCGAAGGCCGGGTCGCCCGAAGTTGCCGCCTCCAGGTGGGGCGCGTCCATGCCCGAGACGACCACCCCACGCACCCGCGGCGGAGGGTACGTCCCCGGCACGTTCAGGCTGATCACCGATCGGCCCGCCTCGGACAGCAGATGCCAGATCGTCGGCACACGGCGGCGGCCCGCGTGATTGACCTTCATCTGCCGTGCCGGTGCGTCGTAATAGCGATGGTCGAAGACGCCGTGACGGATCGGGCTGCACCCGGTCAGCAGGCTGGTCCAGGCGGCGGTCGTCACCGGGGGGACCACCGACCGCAGCAGACCATGAGCTGACCGGGCCACCAGCGCGTCAAGATGGGGCATCACGCCGCGGCGGCGCATGGGGTCAAACACCGACCAGGTCCCGCCATCGAGACCGAGAATCAAAAGGCGGTCGCTCGGGATGCTCATGGCAGGCTCCTCCTGAGCCTGGACGATCCGGCGCCGTCGCGTCGGTCTCAGGCCGCGGCCACTCCGGCTCGGGGTGGGTTGAGGTCGACGACGAAGCCGCTCCGGTAATAGTCGCGCAGTTGCAACCGCTCGCCCCGCGAGCGGTAGATCAGAGCCAGCCGCCGGCGGAGCCGCGTCATCGGCGGCAGTTGGGCCTCGAGGATGGTCAGTTGGGCCTGGTATCGACCGATGACACGCTCGGCCCGGGCGGCGAAGTCGGCGGGCGCCGGCGCCTTGACCGCCACCGACATCACCGTGTGCGGGAAGGTCTCGTGGCCCTGCCAACCCACCACCCGCCCTGCATACGGCTCGAGCAACCGCCTCAGGCAGCTTGGCGTCATCCGCCAGTAGTCGTCGGGGTAGCCGTGGAGCCGGAAGTTGAACGGCGAGGTGAGGATAAAGACGCCGCCGGGCCGCAGCACGCGGAAAACCTCCTCGAAGGCGCGACGGACCTCGAAGACATGCTCGAACGTTTCGATGCAAAGCACGGTTCCCGCCGAGCCGTCGGCCAGGCTCAACCGGCTGACGTCTTCGATTCGGTCCACCCCAGGCCCTGGACGCATGTCGCAGCCCACGTAGGAGCGGCCGGGAAACAGGCCGCGGAGGTCGGCGATGGCCTCCTGCCCCTCGACCTGAAAGGCGCCGAACTCGTAAATCGGCCCCGGGCAGTCGAAAACCTCGGCGATCGCGCGGCAGAAGGCGTGATTGTGGTCCCGCATCGTGCCTGCGGCTCCTGGAGTGAGCTGCGTTGGGTCAGGAAGGCCTGGCCGCGGCCCCAAAGGCCGCGGCTCTGCCTGGGTCCCTTCGGGCCGGAGCGGATCATAGAAGGCCGATTCGGTGCGTCAAGTCCAAGCGATGGCCCGGGGGACGGCGTTACGGTCGGCCCAGCCGTTCTATTCCCCGCGATCGCACCGGTTGCCGCAGGATCGAAGCTGAACTGTAGCCGGACTGCTGGCCGATCCCCAATGGGCCGGGATTTGGTCGGTGGACGCGGTGGGGAGAGGCTCTGCCATGCTGAGAGGCCGACGCCAGGCGGCTGCCACACCGCGGCGGCGGGCCGAGCAGCGTGCGCGTGCCCGGCTCGGGCGGCGCCGGACCGCTCGGCTTGAGGCTCTGGAATCACGCGCCCTGGCGGCGGTCGTTGGCTTTGAGGCCGAAGTCTTTCCGAAGCGGCTCAACCCCGGGCCGGGCCGGGCCGGGATTCTGATCACCGGCGTAGCGCGTGTCGATGGCGGAGGGCCGCCCCAACTCAACTTTCAGCTCGTCGACGAATACCGCGAGCATCAGACCGATGGACGCGGCCCGGTCGGGCCGGTGGCGGTCCGGACCACTCCCGTGGCCGGCCATCCGGGGCTGTTTCAGTTCCGCTTCCGAGTTCGCGTTCCCGCGCAGGTGCGTGGTGGCGACCGGGACGGCCGCCAGTTCACGCTGACGGTTGCCGCCCGCCAAGGGAAGAGCGCGGCCGGTCAGTCCTTTCCGATCCTGATTGCCAATCCGACAGGCTTCCGTCCCCGGTCGCCGCTTAGCCCGTCGGCACAGGCCGCGCTGCTTCGGGCCCGCCGGGCTATGGCGTAGGGATCCGGCGCCAGTTCAGTCGGCTGTCGCCGACCCGCCGCCCGCTGCTTGCCGGAGTTGGTTGACGGCATGGTGGGCCAGTCGTGCGGGCTCGGGCAGGCGGGTCCGGCCCGACGTCCCCAGCACAACGGCGATCGCGCTGTCCAGGTCGCAGCGGTGGCCGGGCGAGACGTAGACCGGGCGAACCTGGTCCCGAGTCCGGACAACCGCGCCGACCAGCTCGCCGCGATCGATCAGCGGCACGCGGTCGCCTCGCCTCGGGCCGGGCTGGTCGTGATCGCCGACCAGCCGGCTCTTGGCGCAGCCGATGGTCGGCCGCTCCAGCCATAGGCCGAGATGGCAGGCCAGTCCCAGCCGGCGGGGGTGGGCCAGTCCCTGGCCGTCGCAGAGGACCACATCCGGATCGGTCGTCAGCCGTCGGAAGGCCTCCAGGAGCGGCGGCAGCTCACGAAACGAGAGAAAGCCCGGCACGTAAGGAAACCGCACCTCCATCGAGACCGCCGAGCATTCGAGCACTTGGTGGGTCCCGGCCTCGACGACCACGACCGCCGCATACAGCGTCGGGCTGAATCGCTGGTACGAAACGTCGGCAGCCGCGACCGTCGACCAGGCGGCCAGCGGCTGGGACGTATCGATCCGTGCCGCCAGCTCGGTCTGCAACTGCCGCGCGGCCTCGATCGACAGGTCCCAGTCGTGGAGCGGAGCGATCCGCATGGTCGGAACCCCGCGTGGCAATCAGCCGACCGCGACCGACTGCCGACCTGTGCCGATTCGTTCCAGCAGCCGGGCCGCCGCCTCGACATCCTCGCGGCTGACGTCCCGATGAGTCGAGGCCCGAAGCGTCTGAGGCCCCAGGGCGCTGACCAGCACGCCCTGTTCGCGGAGCCAGGCGGCCACCTCCCGGGCCGTACCCAATGCCGGGCTGACGGTGATCCAGACCAGGTTGGTCTCGACCGGTTCGCTCTCCAGGCTGAGATGCGGGTTGGCGACCACGGCTTCGGCCAGGATCAAGGCATGAGCGTGATCCTCGGCCAGCCGCTCGACGTGGTGCTCCAGCGCGTAGAGGGCCGCGGCCGCCAGGATCCCCGCTTGCCGCATTCCGCCGCCCAACAGCTTGCGGAGCCGGTGAGCCGCCCGGATCAGGTCGCGGGAGCCGGCGATCGCCGAGCCGACTGGCGCGCCCAGACCCTTCGAGAAGCAGATCGACACGCTATCGAACGGTTCGGCCAGTTCGGCCGGCGGCTTGCCCAGCGCCACCGCTGCATTGAGCAACCGGGCGCCGTCAAGGTGCAGACGCAGCCCATGCCGCCGCGCCCAGGCGGCAATCGCCCGAACGTCGTCCGGCCGGTGAATCCGCCCGCCGCGGCGGTTGTGGGTGTTCTCCAGCGTCACCAGCCGGGTGCGCACGTAGTGGCCATCGTCCGGTCGAATCAGCGCATCGTCAAAATCAGCCGCCGAGAGCAGCCCCGGCCCCGAAGGCTCTAGCGGCCGCGCCGTCACCCCCCAATGCCGCGCAATGCCGCCGCACTCCCACACATACAGATGCGCCGTGAGATCACAGAGCAGCTCGTCGCCCGGCTGGCAATGAACGCCGACGGCAATCTGATTGGCCATGGTTCCCGAGGGGACGAACAGAGCCGCCTCGAAGCCCAGCAGTTCGGCCGTTCGCTCCTCAAGCTGGCGGACCGTCGGATCTTCGCCGTAAACGTCGTCGCCGACCTCGGCACGGGCCATCGCCTGGCGCATCGCGGCGGACGGCCGGGTCACGGTGTCGGAGCGGAGGTCGATCGGCTGCGGGACGGTCATGCCCGGTCGCTCAATGGGACGCACAAGAGGCCAGCGGCCCGGTCTGGACTCCGTGCGAACCCAGCCGCGCCCATCCGCACCGATTGTATAGCCCAAACAGTCCGACGGGGATGCCCGTCTACCCCTCGGGTGGATCGCTACCGCCGCAGTCCATCTGCCCCTCGGCGAGACGGTGTTCCGCCGCTGCCAGGACGCAACGCCGCCGGCCCCGGGTTGACCGCTCAAGACCCAGCCCCCGCCACCGCGACCGTTTTGGTCCTAAAGAACTAGTATGCGGTGGTCGCTTCGACCGTTGCCGCGCGTGATCGAGGGGGCCTGCGTCTATCCCAGCGCGAGCCATCGTGCATGAAACTCTCCATACGACGGGGATCTGACCTGGTGCGGATGCTGGCGGTCGGAGCGGCCCTGACCGTGGCGCCGACGCGAGTCCGGGCGGATCTGTTCTTCGATGCCTCGGGAATCCATGCCGAGACGGGCAATCGGATCTCCGCACAGGCGATTTTTACGTTGTTGCCGGATGATGTTCTGCAAATCGTGCTGACCAATACCTCGCCTGACCCGGAGGCGATCCGCCGGGGCGATATCCTGACCGGCATTGTCTGGGACATCGCCGGCGAAAACCCGAGGCTGTCTGGTCTGACGGTCAGCCGCGGGACCAGCGACCTTTATGTCGCTCGGAACACGATCGACAATCAGATCCCCCTAAACGGCCGATGGACGTTTCGAGGCGCTTCATCCGGGCCGTACGCCTACGCCAACGATTCGGCGAGTTTCGAGTATGGCGTCAGTGCTATCGGCGGTGGAGTCTTCGGCGGGGTGCGGGGCGACGACTATGGCCTGGTTGCTGACGCCGCCTCGCTCGACAACCCCAGCTTCACGCGGAGTGCGTTTCCGCTCCTAGTGGGATCCGCAACCTTCGGCCTGTCAGGCTTTACGGCGGATCTGGCTTCGATCACGAATGTTCGGTTCACGTTTGGAGCGGGGCCGAGCCATGTCTTGGCCGCGGGGCGGGGTGTGCAGGGTGCGGCGGTTCCCGAGCCAAGCGCGGTCGTGTTGGTGGCGGCGGGGCTGGCGACGATCGGCGGAATCGCGCTCTGCCGGCGACGACGTCTTGCCCCCGATTGACCCTGGGGCCGTGGGCGGATAGGGTCGGAGTGGGCCTACTTCGAACACCCCGAGGCGGCCGCGATCGACCGGATGGGTCGATCCCGGCCGCTGCTGTTTGGCGTGGGGGCGGAGCGAAGCCCGAACCGAAGGATCGCCGACATGGGCCGCACCCCGCCCGCCATCCGCACGATCGACACCCGGCGCGACGACGCGCGTGCTGCGCTGGAGGCCTTGCGTCGTCAGCTCAGCCCGTCGGGTGATGTGGTCTCGGCCGATGGGCAAGCTCGCACGCGGGCCGTTTTCGGCGAGCCGCTGACACCGCGCCAGGTGGTCGAACGGATCTGCCAGGAGGTTCGCGATCGCGGGCTGGCGGCGGTGTTCGAGTACACCGAGAAGCTGGACGGCGTACGGCTGACGCCTGAAACCTTGCGGGTGGGTTCCGAGGAGCTGGCCGATGCGGCGCGCCACGCCGATCCGGCCTACGTCGAAACGATCCGTCGGATTCGGGCCAATATCCTGGCCTATCAAACGGGCATTCTGAACCGCGATGCCGTGCTCCGCCGCGCGCCGGGGTGGGAGTTGGGTCTGAGGTACCGGCCGCTGAGGCGGGTGGGCGTTTGCGTACCGGGCGGGGCGGCTGCATATCCGTCGTCGTTGTTGATGACGGTCGTGCCGGCCCAGGCGGCGGGAGTCGAGCAGATTGCGGTGGTCGTTCCGCCGACGCGGTGGGGGGGCTACAACGCGGATTTGCTGGCGGCCTGCCACCTGCTGGGAGTCCGCGAGGTCTACCGCGTCGGGGGTGTGCAGGCGGTCGCGGCGCTGGCCTACGGCGTCGAGGGGATCGAGCGGGTCGATAAGATCGTCGGGCCGGGGAATCTGTTTGTCGCGCTGGCCAAAAAGCACGTCTACGGCGAGGTCGATATCGACAGCATTGCTGGTCCCAGCGAGGTGGTCGTGCTGGCCGACTGGACGGCGCACCCGGCCTGGGTGGCCAGCGACCTGATCAGTCAGGCCGAGCATGCACCGGGGGCCAGCGTATTGATCACCTGGGAACCGGATCTGATTCCGAAGGTTCTCGAGGCCCTAGCCGAACAGCTCGCCAACCTCGAACGCGGCGCGCTGGCGGCCGACTGCCTGGAGCGGTTCGGCGCTATCATTTTGACCGCCGACGAGGAGGAGGCGATTGCCCTGACCAACGCCCTGGCTCCTGAGCATCTTCATGTTTCGACGGCCGATGCGGTGCGGCTTTCCGGGCGGCTGGTCAATGCGGGCGCGATTTTCCTCGGTCATGAGACGCCGGTGGCGCTGGGGGACTACGCGGCCGGGCCGTCCCACGTGCTGCCGACCGGCGGCACGGCGCGCTGGGCGTCGGGGCTGTCGGCCAACGATTTTCTCAAGCGGACCAGTTTGATCCACGTCGATCGCCGCGGTCTGGAAGCGTTGGCGCCGGACGTCCGCCGCCTGGCGGATATCGAGGGGCTGACGGCGCATCGGCTGAGCGTCGACATCCGCCTGGCCGAGCCTCCCGAACCGCTGGACGACGAGGCCGGTACGCTGGCCTCCGGCTTGCCATGAGCACCGCGATCCGCCCGGCCCGCCCCGAAGATTGCGAGTTGATCGCTCGGCTGATCGGCGAGCTGGCCGAATACGAACGCCTGGCCCACGAAGCCCGGGCAACGGCCGACGACCTGCGCCGCGACCTGTTTGGTCCGCGGGTCTTCGCCGAGGCGCTGATCGCCGAGGCCGACGGGCACCCGGTCGGCTTCGCGCTGTTCTTCCACAATTACTCGACGTTTCAGGGCCGGCCCGGGCTGTACCTCGAAGATCTGTACGTCCGTCCCGAATACCGCGGCCGCGGGCTGGGCAAAGCTCTGCTGGTTGAACTGGCCCGGCTAGCTGTTGAGCGTCGTTGCGGGCGGCTCGAGTGGGCGGTGCTCGACTGGAATTCACCGGCCATTACGTTCTACTAATCGGTGGGCGCGCGGCCGATGTCCGACTGGACGACGTACCGCCTGGACGGGGTTGCCTTGGAGCGGTTGGCGGCTGGGGCGAGCCGACCGCTCGATCGTTAGCCGAAGCACCGCTGCTTGGGTCCAGGCCGCCAGAGCGAGGGCCGGGTTCGGCGGCGCGCTGGCTTGGTTGGGGCTGGCCGACCCGCCCGGGTTATGGCACGGGATCGGGGGGGGTAGTCGCGGCCCGGTGCAGGCTCGGAAGGCGGCCGAACCGTGTCGCGGGAAAACCGTGTCTGGTGCGAGCGCTACGGTCGCCTTGGCCGGCGGGTTTCGCGTATTCTGAAAGGAATCATTTCGAGGCCCGGCCTGAGCTTGCCATGACCCGACAGAGCCATATCGACTCCCTGCCGACCGACCCGGCCTCGGGATGGGTTCTGGCGCACGTGCTCCGCATGGACGGATACGTTCCCGGGGAGCAGCCGCGGGACGGAAGGTACGTCAAGCTGAACACCAACGAGAATCCCTACCCGCCCTCGCCGCGGGCGTTGGAGGCGATGCGGGCAGCGATCGACGAGCGGCTCCGCCTCTATCCCGACCCGTTGGCCACGCCGCTGCGTGAAGCGGCCGCGGAGCGGCATGGGGTTGGCCCGGAGTGGGTCCTCGCAGGCAATGGTTCGGATGATTTGCTGACGATTCTGGTACGGACGTTTGCGGCGGCTGGGGATGCGATCATCTATCCGATGCCCAGCTACATCCTCTACCGCACGCTGGCCGAGATTCAGGGCGCGCGGCCGGTCGAGGTGCCGTATCAGTCGGATTGGTCGTTGGACGCGGCCCGATTTGCGACCGAGGCAGCCGCAACCGGCGCTCGGCTGGCGTTTCTGGCCAATCCGAACAGCCCCAGCGGAACGGCGCTCAAGCCGGACGCTGTGGCCGACCTGGCCCGACGGCTCGATATTCCGCTGGTCGTCGACGAGGCCTACGCCGACTTTGCCGAGGCGGACTGCATGGCGCTGGTCGCCGAGCTGCCCAACGTCCTGGTCACCCGTAGCTTCAGCAAGGGATACGGGCTGGCGGGATTGCGAGTCGGCTATCTGGTGGCCCACCCCGATCTGGTCGCCAACCTGACCAAGGTCAAGGATTCCTACAACCTGGATCGTCTTGCGACGGTCGGGGCGGCTGCCGCGCTAGCGGATACAGCCTATCGGGAACAAACCCGCGCCCGGATCGTGGCCACCCGGGCACGGCTGACCGCCGCCCTGCGGCGACTGGGCTACCAGGTCCCGGACAGCCAGGCCAACTTTGTCTGGTGTACCGGGGGGCCGCCGGCGACCGCAGTCTACGAGGCGCTCAAGGCGCGCGGCATCCTGGTTCGGCTGATGCGGTATGCGGGCCATCCGCCTGGCCTGCGTATCAGCGTGGGAACCGACGCCGAGATCGATACCCTGCTGGCCGCGTTGGGCGAGATCGTGGCCGTGGCGGGCGGATCGACCAGCTAGAGCGGCCGCCCTCCGGCGTGATGTCCGGCTCCGCCCGGCTTACCCCGACCTGACCTCCGAGGACCCGCCGCCGTGACCGACGCGCCCCGACGAGCCGAAGTTCAGCGCACGACCCGAGAGACCGAAATCCGCTTGACGCTCCAGATTGACGGCACCGGCTGCGCCGATGTCAGCACGGGGGTTGGCTTTCTGGATCACATGCTTGACTTGTTCGCGCGGCATGCCCTGCTGGATCTGACGGCGTATGTGCGCGGGGATCGCCAGGTCGATGACCATCATGCGACCGAGGATGTCGGCATCGTGCTGGGCCAGGCGCTGGACCGGGCCTTGGGGGACAAGGCGGGCATTCGCCGCTACGGCCACTGTGTGTTGCCGATGGATGAGGTGCTGGTGACCTGCGCGGTCGACCTAGGTGGCCGGGCCTATCTGGGCTGGGACGCCGCGTTTCGGACGCCCAAGGTCGGCTGCTTCGACACCGAGTTGATTCAGGAATTTTGGCGAGCCTTCAGCCTCAACGCTCGGGCCAACGTCCATGTTTTGATGCACCGGGGGGGCAATAGCCATCATCTGGCGGAGGCGATTTTCAAGGGTCTGGCCCGGGCCGTGCGGGATGCCGTTGAACTGGACCCCCGCGGCGGCGGCGCGATCCCGTCGACCAAGGGGACCCTGTGACGACCATGTCGGACCGACGTCGCGGCCTGTGGCTGAACCTGGCGCTGGTGGCTCTGGCCTTTGGCCTGCTCGGCTGGACGATTCATGCCAACAGCGACAAGATCCGGGAGGTCATGGCGACTCGGCCCGATCCGGCGCGGGTCGGGCTGGCCTTTGTGTTCTATCTGGCCGCGCTGGTGCTGACGTTTGTCCGGTGGTATTGGCTGGTGCGGGCCTTGGGGCTGCCGTTTCGGTTTCGGGATGCCCTGAGGCTGGGTTTTATCGGCAATGTGTTCAATCTGGTGATTCCCGGGGCGGTCGGCGGCGACCTGGTCAAGGCCGCCTTTCTCTGTCGTGAGCAGGCGCGGAAGACCCAGGCGGTCGCGTCGATGGTCATCGACCGTGGGGTCGGCTTGCTCGGGCTGTTTTTGCTGGCGGGCGTGGCGGGGCTGTTTGTGCTGGGCGAGGCATCGGGGCCGGTGCGGGGTTTGATCGGGCTGGCGTGGCTGGCGGTGGTGGCCGGGGTCGCCGGCCTGACGATTCTGTTTACGCCGGCGCTCTATCGGCCGCTGGAGGGTTTGGTGCGGGGGCGGGGCCGGTTTGAGGCGGTCTTCCACGAGATGGTGGCGTTGGCGTCGGCGTACCGGTCACGGGTTGGGATGGTGATCACCGCGACGGCGCTGGCTCTGGTCAGCCACGCCGTATTTGTGCTGGCCTTCACGCTGGTCGATCACGCGCTGTATCCGGCGTCGGCGCCGTCGCTGGGGCGGCACCTCGTGATTGTGCCTCTGGTCTTGTTCACGACAGCGGTGCCCTTGCCGTTCGGCGCATTGGGGCTGTCCGAGATCGCCAGCGGAGCGCTGTTCGATCTGGTCCAGTTCCCCAATGGCGCGGTCGCCATGATGGGCTACCGGGTGATCACCTACCTGGGGGCGGCCCTCAGCGCGCTGTTCTACGTCGCCAACGCCGGCCAGGTGAAGCAGCTCCGACGCGATGCGGAGTCGATCGAGCACGAACTCGAGGAAGGTTCGATCGGCAGCGAGGAAGGCGAGCCGGCACCAGCTTGAACCCCCGGGAGCCGGAGGGGTCACTCGGAGGAGGTCGGGCCGGCATCGCCAGCCGGCTCAAGCCGAGGCATGGCCCGATCCCTCCGCTCGCCGCGGAGCAGACGACTGCCTGCGCCGGTCAGGCGAAGATAAGTATCGGGCGGCAGGCCCTCGTAGGTGGCGAACCGCCCAGGTCGAGGCGGGGAGTTGGTTACCTTGAAGATGGCCGTCCCTTCGTCGACCTCGTCGAACATGGCGACATACGCCATGCCGATCCCCAGTTCGGCTGCCGTGACGAATTGCCGCCAGAAGAACTGGCCGCCGAGGCGGGGGATCGCCTGATCGGCGGCCGACTCGCCCATGAGATTCGTCCAGGAGAAGCCCGGGTAGATCACCGGCATCAAGGCGATTCCGTGGCGGAGTGCTTCGTCCTGGTCCGCCTGCCAGGTGGCGGTTGCCGCCTGCTTGCGGCCGTCGTCGATGACGACGTTGCCGACGTTCCAAGGGCTGAGTACGTCGAATCGCCGAAAGGCACGGACCCATTCCGGGTCGTCGACCGTCCGCCACCACCACGGCACCCCGCCGACCAGAGTGACTGACCGCCGCGGTTCGGTTCCGAAGACGTCGATCAGACGGTGGGCCAGCGCGGCGTCGAAGCGGTCTGGGAAGAATCCCCAGACCATGACGACCGGTCGCCCTTGGTGATGCAGGTAGCGGTCGTCAGCCGTCACGTGCAGCGCATCGACCAGTCGGCTCCAGTCGGCCGCCAGGGCTTGCGTAGCCTGTGGCGTCGGATAGCCGGTCAGGTCGTATGCGATGGCATAGATCCGGCCCGTGCGTGCGGCCGCCGAGCGGACGTGCTCGAGCACGGCGTCGAACGAGGGATCGCCGCAGTTGACCAGGAACCGTTGCAGCCAGACGCCGTCGATCCCGTAGTCCCGCATCCAGTCGAAGTGGCGATCGATGGTCCGCCGGTTGGCCGAACTGAAGAGGGTCGCCGGCTTGCCTTCGGGGGTGGTAAAGCCGGGCGCGGGATAGCGCTCCTCGGGGGTCAGCTCGGAGGTGTCGGGCCAGAGGTCGAAGGTGAGCGTCTCGACCGTGATCCGACCCGACTCGCGGCTCCAGTGCCGCCAGCCTTGACCAGCCGGGTCGCCAGGGCAGCGAAACCAGCCCTGATAGCCACAAAGGACTTTACCGCGCAGGCTGCTGGGGTCGATCGCCGGCTGATCGCCGGCCGCTCCCAGCAGCAGGCCGGTCAGGCTCATGAGGATAGCCATCGCCGTCGCTCCCTCCGAAACCGCAGCTCTTTCTGGCGAGTCCATTCTGGCCCCTTTGCGGACCGCCGAGTTGGTGTATGATGAGCGCGGGCAGAATAAATCCGCAGGGATCCACGGATACTGCCCTGGAGTGCGCCCCATGGGCATCCTCGGCTTCGGTCGAACGGTCGACAAGTACTTGGTCGTCGTTAGCTACGAGGGGGGCGGCCGGATGCGGCTCAACGGCATCCGCGTCCGAGATAAAAAAACCAAGCAAAATGCTTCGAACCATACGCAGACGGTGTGTTGGTCGGAGTTTGACGCCGATGGTGTGCGAACCGACCAGGGCAAAGGGTCCGAGGCCAAACGCCTTGAACCCGAGACGCTCGAGAAGCTGCTCCGCGAGCTTCCGATGATCGCCGAGTGTCGCTTCATTCTCGAGCGCCTACGTGCGGGGGAGGAGCGCGTCGGCAAGTGGCTGGCTTGGGGCAGCGCCGGAGCTCCGAAGCGCGGCACCGTTGGCAGTCAGGGGAAGTCGTAGAGGCTAGCCACTAAAATCCAGCGGCGTACGCTGCAGAATTGGGCTGGCTGGCCCGGCTGCGGAACAAACGCCACGGCCCGGCGCTTGTCGACCGGGCCGTGGCGATTTGCGCGTTGTGAGGACCGAGCCGCGGTTGGTAACCGAGACGGATCGGGTCGAGAATGGCTCAGCGTTCCGATCGAGCCGGGACGTGGCGTGGTCGCATGCGGGGTCCGCGTGACCGGCCATGCTGGCGATCGGTATACCAGCGCGGTCCCGGCTTGCGGGTTGGCAGGGCCGTTCGCGCGGCGATCACCCGGGGTTCCGCGTTGGGGACGATGGCGCGGATCGTCAGGGCCAGCAGGCTCAAGACCAGTCCGCCAACGAGGTAGGCCTGCCAGAAGCTGACGCTCCGCACGAAACCCAGCGATGGAGGCCAGGCGGCGATCACTCCGGCGTGCATCCACGGCACCATGACCACCGGCAAATAGCTCCCAAACAGGACCAGGATCGGCAGGATCGAACCGGCCAGATACCAACGCGGCTGGATCAGCCAGCGCCAGCGCACGCGCGGACCCGCCCCGGCATCGGCTGCACCGGAAATCATGGCCATGCCCAGCCAGAGCCCGGCGAAGGCCAATCCTGCCAGCAGCAGGTGCAAGCTCTCCAGCGGGGTCCAGTGAGTCGGACACCAGGCCCGCTCAAGCCCCACTCCGGCCGTGGCGGCCAGACCGAGCCGCATGGTGAACCGCCCCCAGCGGCTCAGGGTCGGGCACCCGCCCAGCCGCCGCGTCAGCCATGCCGGCGCTGGTGCCAGCAGGACGGGCAGGGCGATCATCCCAAGGGTCAGATATCCGTAACCGTGCGGATTGTGCCGACTGGAACAGAGCCGGCTCAGCACGCACCAGTTTAGATCGGCCCATCGAGGCCGGCAGGCAGCCGCCAGCACGATTCCCAGGAGAAATGTCGAACAGGCTGCGGGCACCAGAACCGCGACCATCAGCGGTGTCGGCACCTGGCCGTTCCATATGGCCCGAATTGTCCGACCGCCCCACGGCGCCTGACGCGGCACGTCACGACGGTTCGATCGCCTGAACTGACCTGGCATCCGCCCCATGCCCGGCCTCCGTGCCCCCTCGGCCGACGCGCCCTCCTTGACGCATCAGATGCCTTTTCGGTCCTGGGCTGGCCGAGACTTCAGCGGCTCGGCACCAAAGTCGCCGACCAGCCTGGCGCGGCGGGAGCGATCGTGTGATCTGGGTCGAGTTTGAGGATAGGATCGTGCTCAATGGGCCGTCGCTCGATCGTGCGGCCGTTCGGGCCGGATCGCCAGGAACATCCCCAGCGTCGCGCTGTCCAGAGGCTTGACCGGGCCGGCGGGGGTGGCCGGACGGTGAGCGGCCGCGCAGGCTCTCTTACCGGCGTACAATGGCGTCGCCATGAAGACTTCATCGGAACGCCGGTCGGAAGCGCTTTCGGCGGAGTGGACGTTTTCGAGTGGCGGGTTCGCTCCGATGTCCGCTGCGGAGGCTGGCCGGCCGGCCGACCGCCCCCGCTCCAGCCGGACGGACCCGCTAGCGCGCTTTCTGGCGGCCTTCACCGCGCCGGCTGACGACGAGACCAGTCGCACCCGCAAAGCGGCCGCCGCGTTGGTGCAGGCCGGGGGCATCGCCCTGACGGCCGTCTGGTTGGTCGTCTTCTGGGCGTTGGGCATGCCGCACGCGGTGGCGATCAACCTCGGTTACAACACGCTCTGCGCGATCAATCTCGCTGTGTTTGCGGCCACCAAGAATCTGGCCGTCAACCTGCACGTGGCCTGCGCGCTGGTGACGGTCTATGTGGTGTTGATCCAGACGGCCTTGGGCGGGATGCTCCGTTCGGGGGTGGTTTCGATCTGGGCGATTCTGACACCCCTGGTCACGGGTGTGCTGCTGGGCCGGCGCGCGGCGGAGTTTTGGCTAGCCGGTTTTGTGGTGGCGATGGTTGTGGCGGCTCCCTTTGATCGGCTGCCAGGCCTGCCCGCTGTGGATCTACCGCCCGCCTTCAGCACAGCCAACGCCGTGATGAATATCGCCCTGTTGGCGTTCCTGGTGGTTGGCACCATTTTGTTCCTTGTTGCTCGCTTGGACGAGGCCCGGGACCGCGCGGATCAACTTCTCAAAAGCATCCTGCCGGCCTCGATCGCCGAACGTCTCAAGCACGATCCCCGGACGATCGCGACCAGCCATGCTGAAGTCACCGTCCTGTTTGCCGACCTGGTCGGGTTCACACCTCTGGCCGCGGGTACCTCGCCGGTCGAGATCGTCGCCATGCTCAACCGGATTTTCTCCCGCTTCGATCTGCTGGCCGCTCAATTTGGTTTGGAAAAGATCAAGACGATCGGCGACGCCTATATGGTTGTCGGCGGCCTGCCCGATCCCCGTCCCGACCACGGCCACGCCGTGATTGATATGGCGCTGGAGATGCTCCGGGCCGTCGAGGGCCTTCGGGCCTGCGACGGATCGCCGATCCGCCTGCGGATCGGCGTCAGCAGCGGACCGGTCGTCGCTGGCGTAATTGGCCGGCGCAAGTTCAGCTACGATCTATGGGGCGATACGGTCAACGTAGCCAGCCGGATGGAGTCGAGCGGCGTGCCGGGCCGCGTGCAGATCAGCGAGTCGACCCGGCGTCTGGTCGAGGACCGATTCGAGCTTGAGATCCGTCCGCCGGTGGAGATCAAGGGCCGCGGCCCGATGACCACATACCTCGTCGTCGGCCGCTGCCGCGGCGACGACGCGCCGGCCGCTCCACGCGACCACGAAGTGGCCTCGGGCGGTTGAGGCGTCGGCCTGATCGGGCGGTCTAACCCTCAGCCCAGCAGCCGCACCAATTCGTCCCAGAACCCGACGACGACCGGCAACCAACACGCCGCCAACACAAGCACGTAGAGCCAGGGTATTACGCCCCGCTGCACCAGATCCGAAATCCCCAGACCGGCCATCACGCTGCCGAGCACGCTCAGGGCCAGGGTGAAGCCGGTTGGCACGACGCGCTCTTCCCGGGGCCGTTCCGCCGCGACCGCCGCGTGATCCGCGCGCTCGTCGTCCTCGGAAGCGAACACCGGCCGAGCCGGTTCGATCTCGACCCGCTCGGTCCACGGCGCGATGGCGTAGCCGGCCCAGGCCGCCAGGCCCAGACCCAGCACGGTCAAACCGATCGCCGATGCCAACAACCCCCGCAACTGGCCAGCCACTCCGAGCTCGGGCCAGATGGCCTGCGCGGCGTGTTTTGCCTCGCGCCGCTCATGCTGGGCGGTCAGCCCCGCGAGCCAACCGGTTTCCATGCCCCGTTCCACCGCTCTGGTCCCGTCCGTTGATCAAGCCGGCGTTCGTTGGACACCCACGCGCACATTCATCCACGCAATCCTAGCCAGGTGTTGGCGGTGGTCAAGTCGGGCGGGGGGCGCGGCATTGGCCGCGACCGGTCGATTCGCTAACGTGAAGCGTCCGGATTGACCGTAGGGACAGGAGTCTGGAATCGATGCCAGCCGATCCTCTTCGCGTTGCCGTCCATGGCGCTGCCGGCCGGATGGGGATCCGGCTGATCCAGTTGATGGCCGAGGCGTCGGATCTGGTGCTGGCCGCGGCTGTGGATCGTGGCGATCATCCGAGGCTGGGTGAGGATGCGGGGGAGGTTGCCGGGGTGGGGAGGCTTGGGGTCCGCCTGGCGGCCGGGCTGACAGAACCGGTGGACGTTGCCATAGATTTCTCCACGCCGGCCGCCAGTCTTGGGTTTGCCGAGACGTGCGCAGACCGTTCCATTGCCCTGGTTGTGGGCACGACCGGATACGAGCCTGAGCAACGCCGGACGCTGGAGATGTACGCGGCGCGGATCCCGATGCTGATCTCGGCCAATTTCAGCCGAGCGGTCAACCTGCTGATGCGGTTGACGGCCGAAGCGGCCCGGATCTTGGGTGATGCGGCCGACATCGAGATCGTCGAGCGCCATCATCGTTTCAAGAAGGATGCGCCGAGCGGTACGGCGTTGCGGCTGGCCGAGATCGCGGCCCAGGCGATCGGCCGTGAGCAGCTCGTTTACGGCCGCCGGGGTCAGGTCGGCGAACGACCTCGCGGCGAGATCGGCGTGCATGCTCTGAGGACGGGCGACAACCCGGGCGAACACACCGTCGTCTTCGGCCTGATGGGCGAATGCCTCGAACTATCCCACCGCGCGCTGAACCGTGACGGCTTCTGCCGAGGCGCGCTGGAGGCCGCCCGATTTCTGGCGGGGCGGCCGGCGCGGCTCTACACGATGGACGATTTGCTCGACGCCACCGGCTGACGGTTCCCCCCGCGGCGGCAGCCCATCGCCGCGCGTGGGCATCCATCGAGTATGATTACTCACGGCGGTAGGCCCGGGGGGTCCGACCCGCGGTGGCAGGACCGCCCATGCGTCCCCTGACCTTGAGGTCATCCAGACTTGCGCACCGTCATCACCGGCGGAGCCGGCTTTGTCGGCTCCCATCTCTGCGAGCGGCTGATTGCCGATGGGCACGAAGTCATCTGTGTGGACAATCTGATCACCGGATCGGAGCGCAACCTGGCCGGCCTGGAGCGGGAACCGCGCTTTACGTTTCTCCGCCACGATGTCAGCGAGCCGTTGTTTCTCGAGGGACCGGTCGACAACGTCCTCCACTTCGCCAGTCCGGCCAGCCCGGCCGATTATCTGGCCTACCCGATCCCGACGCTGAAGGTCGGCTCGCTGGGGACCCACAACGCCCTGGGCCTGGCCAAGGCCAAGGAAGCTCGGTTTCTGCTGGCCAGCACCAGCGAGGTCTATGGGGATCCCGAGGTTCACCCCCAGCGCGAGGATTACTGGGGGCACGTTAACCCGGTCGGCCCCCGTGGCTGCTACGACGAGGCCAAGCGGTTCGCCGAGGCGATCACGATGGCCTACCACCGCTATCACGGTGTCCGCACCCGGATCGTCCGGATCTTCAACACCTACGGGCCACGGATGCGGCTTAACGACGGCCGGGTCTTGCCGGCCTTTATGGGCCAGGTTCTCCGCAACGAACCGCTGACCGTTTACGGCCAGGGGCAACAGACCCGCAGCTTCTGCTACGTCGACGACCTGGTCGAGGGGATTGTCCGATTGTTGATGACCGACTACGCCGAGCCGGTCAACCTGGGCAATCCCTCCGAGATCACCGTTTTGGAGCTGGCCCGCGAGATCCTCGAACTGGTGCCGGAATCCAAGAGTACGATTGTGTTCCGGGATCTGCCCCAGGACGACCCCAAGCGGCGCCGGCCGGATATCAGCCGTGCCCGCCAGGTGCTCGGCTGGGAACCCAAGATTGACCGCGCGGATGGCCTGCGACGGACGCTCGCCTATTTTCGTCAGGCGGTCGGGGTCGGGACGCCCGACGCCGCCCGTTCCTAGGCCCTGCGGCTGCCTGCGCCGGGCCGGTTCCCGGAGATTGATCGGCCAATGTCCGCCAACCTCGCCGCCCCGCCGTATCCGCTCAAAAACCTGTACGAGATCGAGCACGACGAAGTCGCCGATTGCTTTGCTCTGCTCGTGCGAAAGGAGTCTGGCCGTACCAAGAAAGATGAGCCGTATTGGACGATCGTCTTCCGCGACCGCCGCGGCGAACGCTCCTGCCCGCTGTGGCACGACAGCCGCTTTTTCCGTGACGCCGCCGGTTGGGTCGTCGGCAACCCCTACCGCCTGACCGCACGCGGCCAGCTTCACGCTCGCTACGGCCTCCAACTGGAACTGCTCGACATCCGCCCGGTCGATCCGGAGCGCGACGCGGCCGACGGGTTCGACCTCGGCAACTTGGTCGAAGTCAGCCATCTGGAGGCCGACCAATGCTGGAACAAAATCCGGGAGCTGGTCGAGCGCTATGTGCCGGACACGTACGTCCGAGCGTTGATCGAACGCCTGCTCGACGTATATCGCGACGATATCCTGCGCATACAGGCCGCCGAACGCATGCACCACGCCTATACCGGCGGCCTGATCGAGCACGTCTGGAGCATGACCCGCATCGCCGTCTTCCTGGCCGAGCACTACGAGCGGTATTACGCCCGCCTGAACCCGCCCCTGAATCGCTCGGTCGTGGTTGCAGCCGCGATCCTCCACGATATCGGCAAGCTCCGGGAACTCGAATACCACCCGGTCGCTGCCCGCTACACGACGCCCGGCAAACTGATTGGCCATGTCGTCCTGGGCCGCGATATGGTCCGCGAAGCCGCCGCTCAGATCGAGGGCTTTCCGCCCGAAACCCTGATGCTTCTGGAACACGCGATCTTGGCGCACCACGGCAAGCGAGAATTCGGCGCTGTGGTCGAGCCGGCCACGATCGAGGCCCTGATTGTCTCCTTCGTCGACGAACTCGATGCCAAGATCAACCAGGTTGCCGAGAAACTGCTGGCCGGCACCGGCGAGGACGACTTCACGGAGAGGATTTACGGCCTCGACAACCGCCGCTTCTATCGCGGCACTCCTTCGACAACGCACGAATCCCCCCAAACCGGATCCTGACCCACCCTCTGCCCGCGCGACCGTGGTCCGGAGGAGCACGACCTGCGGCAGTCGGGGCTGGCCGGGCTTGTCGGCACTAACTGGCCGAACGTTGCCGAACCCTGCGCGGAGACCGGCTGGCCACGGCCAGGCGGGTTTGGAACTGCAGGGTAGGGCGCCGGCTCGGACCGTGAGAACCGAACGCGGCAGCCCGGGGGCGGCTTTGCGCTAGAGGCTCCGCCTGAGGCTGCATCCCGACCTTGTGAGCCGATCCCCCGTTCATTAGAATCAGCCAGACCTTGCGGCGATCCCCGGCGAGATCCCGCGGCGACGGGAGTCCGACGGCGTGCCGCGCCGGGAACAGGGAGGCAGTCTCGATGCCACGGTTTGGCCGAGCGGCGGTGATCGGCCTGGCGCTGGTCTTGCTGGTGGTGCCGGCCTTGGCTCAAGAGCCGGTTGCCGACGCGTCCGGGCCTGTCGCTGCCGCTCCTCCTGCACCGAAGCCTGCCAGCGCCCCGTCGATCGGCCGCGAGAGCCTTCTTCGTTTGTTCCAGCAGGCCAATCCGATGATGTGGCCCCTGGCTGCTTGTTCGGTGGTGATGATCGGTTATGCGCTGGAGCGTTGGCTGGCGCTGCGGTGGGGGCGGGTTTTGCCGCGTGAGTTTGGTCAGCGGTTTATGGATCGGATCGCGCAAGGGAAACTGGATCGCGAGCGAGCGCTGGAACTGTGCCGCGCCAACGACAGCCCGCTCGCGCGGGTGCTGGCGGCGACAGTCCGCCACTGGGGTCAGCCGGCGGCGGCCATCGCTCAGGCGGTCGATCACGACGCGGCCTCCGAGTATCTCGATCTGCGCCGCAATGTTCGGGTGCTGAATGCGACGGCGACGATCGCGCCGTTGCTGGGGTTGTTGGGCACGGTGGTTGGGATGGTCGAATCGTTCGACGCGGTTGGAGGTGGACGTACGACGGCCGCCACGCGCAGCGAGGCGTTGGCCCACGGGATTAGTCTGGCCCTGCTGGCGACGGCCGTTGGTCTGGCGATCGCGGTGGTGTCGGTCGTCTTTTACTATTATTTTTTGCAACGCGTCGATCGGCTGGCGCGTGAGCTGGACGACCGCTCGCGGCAATTGATCGATCTGATTTCGGCTGAGGCGATCCGCGCTTCGCGGGTCGCAGGAGTTGGCGTCGAGCTGCCTGCGATGGAGCAGTCCGCTCCGTCGACGCCGGCGGCGCCCCGGCCCCACCGGACTTCGCTGGGCCGGGTCGATACCGCCTGAGGCTTCGAGGAGGACTCGACCAGCATGCGTCCCGAGTTTGCGCGGCAGGCTGAGGAACTGCCCCACATCAACATGACGCCGATGGTGGACGTCGTCCTCTGCTTGCTGGTCTTCTTTATGGTCGCCACCCGGCTTTACGACTGGGACGAGTCGGAGTTTCGCGTTCAGGTTCCTCAGGTGGCCGCCGCGGCGCCTCTGACCGAGGCTCCGGAGGATCTGGTGCTGACGATCCTGGGCCCCGGCCGGGTGGAGATGCTCGGTCAGACGCTCGGCCTCGTGACTCTGACGGCCGAGCTGAAGGCCGCCCGCCAACGATACGCCGACCAGGCCGTGCAGATCCGCGGCGATGCCTCGCTGAGCTACCAGGACGTTGCGGACGTCCTGTCGGCCTGTGAGCAAGCGGGGATTGCCAACGTCCGCCTCCGGGTTCGGCCACGCGAGGACCGCGGCAGCTTGTCCTCGGCGCCAAACTGATCCGGCCGCCGGCACCTCTCAACAGAAAGGCTCCACCGCCCGATCATGGACCTGCTCACCCGGCTCTTCGACGCAATCTTCCACATCAGCCCGGAAAAGCTCAACGACCTGGCCCATTTTCTGGGGCCGTGGCTTTATGTGTTGATGTTTGCCATCATTTTTGCCGAGACTGGCTTTGTCGTGACGCCGTTTTTGCCGGGCGACTCCCTGCTGTTTGGGCTGGGGGCGGTGGCGGCCGTCAAGGGTTCGCCGATCAACCTGCCGTTGCTAGCCGGACTGCTGATTACGGCGGCCGTGCTCGGCGATGCGGTCAACTACGCCATCGGCAAATGGGTCGGACCGCGCGTTTTTCGGGGTGAAACATCCCGGCTTCTGAACCGCAAACACCTCGAGCGTGCCCACCGGTTTTACGAAAAGCACGGCGGAAAGACGATCATTCTGGCTCGCTTCGTGCCGATCATCCGAACCTTTGCGCCGTTTGTGGCCGGCATCGGGGCCATGAGCTATCGCCGGTTTGCCGCCTACAACGTGGTGGGGGCGATCGTCTGGATCCTCTTGTTCCTCTTGGGCGGCTATGCCTTCGGCGGCTTGCCGATCGTCGAGAAAAACTTCCACGCCGTCATCGCCATGATCATCCTGATCTCCCTGGTTCCGCCGGCCTGGGAGTTCTGGCGGGCTCGGCAGGCGGCCCGGGCCGGGGAGTCGGCTCTGCTCGAAGCCACGACGATCGGCGAGGATCCTGCGGCGTCCTGAAGCCGCCAACCAACCGGGCCAAGCGCACGAGCACATGCCGTCGCGGCGATCAACCCGCGGCGTCGAGAAGAGCAGGGGGCCCGGGCCTTCAGAGGCGACCCGGGACTGGGCAAGCCGAGGAGGTTGGTGGTCTCCTGGCGGATTGGCGGAGGGCGATCGCCTTGGTGGTTGGTCGAGGTGGGGCAGGCGTCACCGCCGCTCGGTGAATTACGCTTTTCCGTTGCCCGATTCGGCGAGGGTCCGCTCGAGCCGTTCGACGGTCGCGGGGTCGAGCCGGCCACCAAGCAGGGCGGTCAACTGGAGTCCCACCACGGCGTCGCTTGGGCTGCCCTCCGGTTCCTCGAGCAGCTTCAGGAACGGCTCAGCGCCGATCAGAACGGCGCGGGGCTTACCGTGGACGGTCAGGACATAGCGGGTCTCGGGGCGCTCCAGCTCACGCAGGATCGCCGGCAGGTTCTGGTGTAGCTCGCGGCTCCCGATAATCCGAACCGGGGAATCGGCGGGGCGCTCCGGCATCGTCGATCATCCTTGGGACAGGAAAGGCCAACCGCCGTGTCACGGCTGCCGCAAGCCCGTCGGGGATTCGGAAGCTCTTCCTCGGCCTTCAGGAAGCCAGGGCTTATGTGAAACGGCAGTCCGGCGGTTCGGAACTCGGAAAGGATAGGGGGCGAGACATGAAACGCGGTACCGGTGCCGAGGCAAGAAATATCGGCCCGGTCGACCGCAAGACTGGGAAGCGTCGGTCCGGTAAGGAACTGGAGGGCGACGATCGCGACCGGCATGGAGTCCCGATCCAGGCTCGCCCCGACTCAATCGATCCGTCCCGAACGCCCCATTATTTTAGGTTTCCAGCGAGCGGCGCTTCAAGCTCGTTAGGAACGCCGTCGGGCGAGTCGTCCCAGGTTCGGGCCTTCCCGAACGATCCAGGTGCGATTCAATCCAGCGCGAAACCCCCACCGGACCGCCCGATCCGGTCGCAGAGGCGCCGGCGGCGGCCGAGGGAACGGTTTGGGTCTCGAACCGGGCCGACCGATCCCGATACGATCAATAGCTGGACGAGCAGGTCGCCTGGAAGGATTTCCCCGTCGGCGGGAGACCAGGGGCCGCCCTGCCTGAATCCCGGTCTGGCCCCGGAGCCACGGGTCCGACCTCGGCGGAGAGAGCCGCGATGAGCCGAGTCCGCGTTCTAGTCGGAACCCGCAAGGGCGCGTTTTTGCTCGAGTCCGATGGCCAACGGCGGCGCTGGCAGATTCGGGGCCCGTTCTTCGGGGGTTGGGAAATCTACCACTTGAAAGGCTCGCCGGTCGATCCGGACCGGCTTTACGCCTCCCAGTCCAACGGCTGGTTCGGCCAGATCATTCAGCGCTCCGACGACGGCGGCCAGACCTGGTATCCCCCCGGCGGTGCCGTCGAGACCACGCCCGAGGGCCTCCCGATGGGCCAGAGCAACCAGTTTCTTTACGACACCTCGCCAGAGACGGGCCGTCCGCTCCGCACCCATCAATGGTACGACGGCACCCAGCACCCCTGGGAATTCAAGCGGGTCTGGCATCTCGAGCCTTCGTACACCGATCCGGACACGGTCTACGCGGGGGTCGAGGATGCGGCGCTGTTCCGTTCGACCGATGGCGGGACCACCTGGCACGAGCTGGCCGCACTCCGGGATCAGCAGGCCGAAAAATGGTCCCCAGGCGCGGGAGGCTTGGGACTCCACACCATCCTGCTCGACCCCAACAACCCCCGCCGGATCTACGTGGCCATCTCGGCCGCAGGCGCCTTCCGGACCGACGACGGCGGCCAATCCTGGAAGGTCATCACCAACGGCCTGACGTCCAAGTATATGCCCGACCCCACCGCGCAAGTCGGCTTCTGCGTCCACCGGCTGGCCATGCATCCGAGTCACCCCGACCGCGTCTTCATGCAGCTCCACTGGAATGTGATGCGCACCGACAATGCGGGCGAGCTTTGGACCAATATCGGCGCCGGCCTGCCCAGCGACTTCGGGTTTCCGATCGAGGTCCACGCCCACGAACCGGAAACCGTTTACGTGGTCCCCATCCAGAGCGACTCCGAGCACTACCCGCCCGAGGGAAAGCTGCGGGTCTACCGCAGCCGCAGCGGAGGCGGCGACTGGGAACCGCTCGCCCACGGCCTGCCCCAGGAACATTGCTACGTCAACGTGCTGCGCGACGCCATGAGCCGCGACGAGCTGGACGACTGCGGCATCTACTTCGGCACCACGGGCGGACAGGTCTACGTCTCGCCGGACTCCGGCGACCACTGGCACCCGATCGTCACCCAGCTTCCGCCGGTCGTTTCCGTCGAGGTCCAGACCCTCCCATGACGATCCGGGTGGAACTGCCGTTTCATCTACGCACCCTGGCGCAGGTCTCCGGGCAGGTGGCGCTCGACGTGCCCGGCCCGGTCGTCACGCAGCGGGGGCTGCTCGATGCCCTGGAATGCCGCTACCCGGTCTTGCGGGGCACGATCCGCGACCCAGCGACCGGCCGACGCCGGCCGCTTGTGCGGTTTTACGCCTGCCGTGAGGATCTCTCGCATGAATCGCCCGACGCACCCTTGCCCGCCGCCATCGTCTCCGGCGCCGAACCATTTCTGATCATCGGTGCGATCGCCGGCGGTTGATTAAGGGCCCGCGGCCAGTCTCGCTTCAAACGCTGCTCCTGGTAAGCCTGGGGGCGACCCCGTTCCGGCCCTCAGGTTGGCCCCGGAACGCTCAGAACAGTCCCGGCACCCATCGCCCGGAAAACTTCGGCACACCGATGTCCTAAGAATATGCCCGACAGGATTTGAACCTGTAACCTTCGGCTCCGGAGGCCGACGCTCTATCCAATTGAGCTACGGGCACGCGTTGAGCTACGGGCACGCGAATCAACCGATCAAGATCCTCACTCATCATATCGAAGCGGTCAGGCCACGCCAAGCTGGCGGTTTTGCCGACCGATTCAGGCCAACTCCTCCCCGGGCTCCAGGATCCGCTCACCCAGGATTTTCTCGATCGAACGCACCAGCTTCTCAATGGCGAATGGCTTGCGTAGATAATCCTTGACGCCGAGAAACTCCGCATACGCCCGATGCCGGCTGCCTTCGTTGGCCGTCACCATGATCGTCGGGATCATTCCGCCGGGGCGGGTTCGCAGTTTTTCGAGGACCAGAAAGCCGCTTTTCTTTGGCATCATCATATCGAGCACGATCAGATCCGGCTGTTCGCGTTCGGCGGCGGCCAGGCCGGCGTTTCCATCGCGGGCGACGACCACCCGATAGCCCTTGGTTTCGAGCACAGCCCGCAAGGATTCAATCACTTCGGGATCGTCGTCCACGAGCAGGATCGTCCGGGCCGCCATCGGGCTTCGCCTCCCCACCGCCTCAGTCTTCTCCGATCATCCGATCGAAACTCTATCGTAACGGCGACCTCGGAGCCGAGCCACTCCGGCGGGCTAGAGCGTTCGAACCAGGAGGAACCGACCGGTGCAGGCGGTGGCCGGCCTGGGCGGCTCGGTGAGAACCGGCGTCGGATTCCCTCAGGGCTATTCCGTTCTGATCTATCCGATCGGCTGCAATGATGTTATGCCAGTAGTCACCGTTTGATCCACACCTGGAGGTCTTGGCATGGACGCCGCGCGATCTCTTCTGGAAGTCTTTCGTTCACCGAAGCTTATGGACCGTCGCAGGGCCCAGGGCCTGCGGCACCCTTTGCCTTCGATTCTGGCCTTGACGGCCGTAGCCATGCTCACGGGCATCACCTCGCGGCGGGGCGTCGTCCAGTTCGGCAATGCCTTCGGTCGCGAGTTCCGGAAGCTCCTCGGCTGCACCCGATCCAAGGCCCCCAGCGAGGCCACTCTCAGCCGTGTCTTTCGCGGGATTGACGTCGCGGTCTTCGAGCAGTTGATCAGCGAGTGGATCCAGGCCCGTCTCGGGACCCGATGCTTCGAACACATCGCGATCGACGGCAAGACGGCGCGTGGGTCTCGGGGCGAGAATTTGCCCGCGGTGCATCTGCTGGCTGCCTATGCCTCCGAGATGAGGGCGGTCCTGACCCAATTGCGGGTCGATGCCAAAACCAATGAGCACAAGGCGGCCCTGGAATTGCTCGGAATTCTGCCACTCTCTGGCAAGGTTGTCACGGGTGATGCCATGTTTACTCACCGAGACGTCTGCTCGGAGATTGTGCGGCGTGGCGGCGATTATGTGCTACCAGCCAAGGAAAATCAGGCGATGCTCCTGGCGGACATCCGAAGTGTTTTGGACGCCCCGCCAGCGGGGCTTTCCCCCCCGGCAGAGACGACTCCACGCCGAGAGCATCCGCCAGGCCTGCATGATTCACAAGGGGCATGGGCGACGTGAGCGGCGGACGATTCGGACCACGACCTGGCTGAACAGCTTCCTGGACTGGCCGGCCGTGGGGCAGGTTTTTCATCTGCGGCGTGAACGCACCCTCCGGGGAGTGACGACCGTCGAGGACGTGTACGGTATCACCAGTCTGAGGCCCGAGAAGGCGTCGCCCGCCAAGCTCCTGACGCTGATCCGTTCGCACTGGGCGATCGAGAACCAGTTGTTTGGCGTGCGGGATTGGACCTTGGGCGAGGATGCCAGCCGAGTGAGGACCGGGACCGCCGCGCAGGTCGCTGCAAGCCTCCGCAACGTGGCGTTGTTTCTGCTGGGACAGCAAGCCAGACGGACGAAACGAGGAATCGCCGACGTCGTCAGAGATCTGAGGTTCCATGTCACAAAGGCCATGAAACTTGTGGCAACTTGAGCAGAAGAATGAAACAGCCCTGCGGATTCCCTCGACAGGACTTCCGATTTGGAACCGATTCGGTCCATAATACAGTTTGTTTGGCATGAAATGACCACGCCGATCCACTGCCTCGGTCCATCCACGGCACCCGCACATGGCGCCTGAGGTTCCTTCCATGAGAGCGCGTCGACATTGGTTGATGGCCGCGTTCGCCGGCCTGCCGCTTGCGGTTGGCTGTGGTGGGCAAGCGGTCCAGGAGACTGAGCAACCCACGCCGTCCGCACCGGCCACATCGGCCTCGGCGCCGGCTCCCGAACCGGCCGTTGCGGAGAGTCCTCCTCCAGAGGCTCCTCCCGCGGCGCCCACCGACCCCCCCAAACCCGAGACGGGAACCGATGAATTGCTGGCTCTAGGCAGCAAGGAACGCAGCCCTTCAGATCCCGATTCCACCGCTGGGCAGAATCCACCTGCCGAGGGTGGCGGGATGGCCGGGATGATGGGCAGCCGTGGTCCGGCCGCCGGCTACCCGATGCCCGGCGGCGGTCCGCCCGGGGGCGGTAGCAGCGGGATGGCCGGGATGATGGGCAGCCGTGGTCCGGCCGCCGGCTACCCGATGCCCGGCGGCGGTCCTCCCGGGGGCGGTAGCAGCGGGATGGCCGGGATGATGGGCAGCCGTGGTCCGGCCGCCGGCTACCCGATGCCCGGTGGAGGGCCTCCGGGGGGTGGTAGCGGCGGGATGGCGGCGATGATGGCGGGCGCGGGCGGCCCAGGTGGCGGTGGACCACAAGGGCCACCTCCGGGATACGCTGGTGGTAGCGGCGGGATGGCGGCGATGATGGCGGGCGCGGGCGGCCCAGGTGGCGGGGGACCACAAGGGCCACCTCCGGGATACGCTGGTGGTAGCGGCGGGATGGCGGCGATGATGGCGGGCGCGGGTGGCCCAGGCGGCGAGGGAATTCCGCAGGGCACTCCACCCCAGGCTGGCGGTAGCGGCGGAATGATGGGCATGCGACCGCCCGGCGGGACGCCTGCGCCCCTCGGCGGCGGCGGGAGCAATCCCGCTCAAATGATGGCCGCGATGATGCGCAACCGCCCGGGCGCTGCCGACACCATGCCGGGTATGCCGGGTCTTCCCGGCGCAGGGCGGGGAGTCCCCGACGGTGTGCCGGGCATGGCCGGCATGATGGCCGGCCCGGGTTCGGGCGGCAACGCTGACCAGGCCCCCGACTACTCCCAGCCCGATGCCGCGGTTCGAACCTTTCTCGATGCGGCCAAAAACAAGAATTTGACGGTTTTGGCCGAAGCGACCGCGCTTCGGGCCGCCTACGAGGCACGCACCGAGCGGCAACGAAAGTTCTTCGAAGCTCTCAAGAATGAGAACGCCCCTCAGGAGGATCTGGATGAGCTTTCGCGCTCGGTGGACGGGATGCAGATCCTGGGCATGAGCCAGCCGAAGTCGACCAACACCCGCGCCTTTACGATCGGCCGTCAGGAAGACGGAAAGCTGATTACGCGAACCGTCTACGTACGGCGCGAAAAGGACGGGTGGAAAGTCCAGGACATTGGCCCGGCTCGTAGCCAAAATGTTGGGATCCGGCCGCTTCGGGGAGCCGGGCAGGGGGCCGGCTCCTCGGGCCGTTAGGCACGGCTCGCTAGGGTTTACCCAGGCGGTAATCTTTACGATCGCGGTTGTAACAACGTCAGCCCCGGGTCGCAGGAATTGTGGCTCGGGGCTGCTTTTTTCTCAAGTTTTGGACTTGAACGGATGGCGGGCTGCGGGTTTTGGCCGGTCACCGCCGGTTTGGCCCGGAAGCTGCGTATGGGACTGGCCGCGAGTCGACGCGGTCGGGACGGCCGCGGCTGGAACCGACTCGAAACCGACCGACTTCCGCGACCCTACAGCGCCCAGGGAAGGAGCCTGTATGGACCTGCACCGAATCTGTTTCGTCGTTCCGCCGTCGCTGATTGTGATGCTTCAGATGGTAGGCGTTTTGGGGTTGGTGCTGTCGCGCTGCTTGCCATCCCATCGCTGGGGCGTGCGAGGTCGCCGGTTGCTGGTGCTGGCGATGATCGGGTTGGGGCTTGCTGGGGTCGTCCACGGCCAGCATCGCTCGGGAGAGGCCCTCTTCGCCGGCGCCACCATGGCCTTCCTCATGGTCGGTATGATTAGCGGAACCACCCCGGTCCGCAACACCCTCACGACCCCCCGCGCCGGCTCGGCCGAGCCCGTCACGGCGGTCTGAATCGCTGGGTTATTAATTCTGAACTGGTATGGAGTTATGGGATCGGGACCATGAAGGTCCCGATTTTTTTTGGGGCCGTTTGACAACCGGATTCCGCGCGCCATAGTTCGAGCGTCGGCCTGGATGGTGCCGACCGGCTCAGGGACGGGCCCACGTTGGGATCGTGGTTCAGGCTGCGCCGGTCGAATGCACACACGCCAGACCCGCTTACCCAGCGACCTGGCGCGGCGTTCCCGCTCGCCTCGCCGTTTTTCCGGACAGGTCGGCCCTGGCGGGAGAGAGAAGGATCTCGTAGCCATGACGGTGAAACGGAATCGGATTAACGCGGCCCTTGCCGGGCTGGTCAGCCTGGCCGCGACGCCCGTCCTTGCCCAGGCAACCCGCAATCAGGCGACGGCGGATGCGGTCGCCGCGTCACTTCGGGCCAACCCGGCCTTTGCGGTGTCGCGTGTCGCCATCGAAGTCCGCGACGGGCGTGTGCTGCTCTCCGGCGTCGTTCCGAGCGAGGAGTTGAAGGCTGAGGCAATTGGCCGTGCCAGCCAGATTGGCGGCGTCGTGCAGGTGGAGGATCGGCTGGCCGTCGGTGATCCGAGCATTCTTCCGGCCCAGTATGCTCAGCCGATTCGGGTGGCCCGCCGCGGCTTGGGGCATGGCCACGGGCTGGTGGCCGACGGGGGAATGATCGGCGGTCCGGCGGGAGGCATGATCGGTGGCGAGATGATGGCCCCGGCCGATCCGAGCGGTCCGCTTCCCGAAGGGCCAGCCATTCCCGGCGCGACCCAGTCCAGCTCGCCCGGTTACCCCAATTACGCTTGGCCAAGCTACGCCCCGTACCCCAACTTTTCGGCCGTGGGCTACCCGACGGTCTATCCCTGGCAGGCCTGGCCCAACATTGGCCCGTTCTATCCCTATCCGGAAGTTCCGCTCGATTGGCGCGCCGTCACGCTGCGTTGGGACGACGGGCTGTGGTGGCTCGACTTCCGCAAGCACTATACCCGCCCGTTCTTCACGCCGTATCCGTTTGGGCTCTTCGGCTACTGAGCCGATCCCGACGCGAAGTCGAACAATCGAACGGTCCACGGCCCGGGGACGACCCGGGCCGTGGTCGTTAGCGGGAGCCTTGGGTGATCCTCGGAAGCCGAATGGTCGGCGACCCCTGCGGAGCAGGCCGCACTCTCCGATGCCGGTTTGGCACGGGGCGGTCGGTCGTCGCGGGCCAAAGGCGGGTGGGGAGGATGACTCGGGGGAAGTGGTTTCGGCGCTGGCCGGCGGACTTGGTCTCGGGTGGTGGAGACGGTTTGGCTCGACGGGCCATGGGCGGGCGGCGGCTGGTCGGTTGCAGGAGAGAGTCGTACTGGACAGGGGCAGGGGGGCTAGGCCGCGCCACGAGGACTTCGGGCTGGCGTTTCGACGGCTTGCGGGGGATGTCGGGGTGGCTGGGGTTGGAGGTGGGCGGTGTGGGGGGGTGCTCTGGGAAATTTCCTCACAATCGACAGGTCGAGTGTTCGATAGAAAAACCACGTCAAGGCCATCCGGCAGCGGCGCGTCGCGGACCAGCGGGCATCGCGGCCGGGATACGATCCGCCGGCGCGGGCTGGCGCCGAGTGTGACGCGGCGTCGGTGGGGCAGGAAGGCCCCCCGGCCATAGAGTTTTTCCCAGGAGGGGTAGTCCCATGACCCGATCCGCGCGGCAGCGGCGCCCCATTGGCCCGCGCTGGGTCCGCGGCCTGGCCGCGATCGTCGCCGTCGCCGTGGTGACGACCGTGCCCACCGGCTGCGGCTTGTCTTACGTCTTCCAGGATATTTCACCGCTGCATCCGACGGGTTGGTCGTTCGCCTGGCCCATTCTGCCGGCCCAGCAGCAGCGGCTGGAAGAGGATATCGCCCGGGAGGAGCGCGACCGCGTGCCGATTCTCGACCCGGTGCCCGGGGAATTTGCGCCGCCGGCCTGCCTCGATCCCCCCAGTGAGGCCGAGGTTTGGGCCAAGGTTCCCAAGTTCCGCCACGGTTGCCCGCCGTTTTACGAAGTGCAACGGAATAACGTCCGGTTCTTGATCGAGAAGATCGGCGAGAAGATCGACCCGGTTCGGATTTACCCCCTGGCCGGACCGGCCCAGTTGGTCCATTGCCACTACAAGGCCACGGTCTACTTCGACGAGCTGTATTGGTCCGACTACCCGATCCCGTTCCACCATCGGGATGCACGCGTCGAGGTGGTCTACATCGACAAGGACTACCTGCGGCGGGTTGGTGGGCCTCAGCAAGCGGTCTACCGGTGAGAAGTCATTCCGCCTGGTCCCGCACAGCCAGGTACAGCCGGCGCTCCCGAGCCCGCCGGCCGCCGCCAGGATGCGAGCGGCCGGCGCGGTCCGGGAGTGCGGCTTGATTTACTGAGCGCGGCGTCGACGCCGCGTCAGACCCGCTTGATCGCTCGCAGCCCGAGGATCAGGACCACAGCGCCGACGGTCGCCATGATCAACTCGCCGGCCAACCCGACCGCCTTCAGCCCGAGCAGCCCGAACAACACGCCGCCCAGGATCGCCCCGATCACGCCGACGATCAAGTCGCCTACCAATCCGTAACCTCCTCCTTTTGTGAGCTGCCCGGCCAGCCAGCCGGCTGCCAAGCCAATCAACAAAAACCACAGCAGCGACATGATCGTGTGCCCTTCTGCAGAGAGCCTGGGTATCGAGCGTCCCCGAGCCCCTTTGGTCGGCTGCCTTGACCTGCGTCGGGTTCGAATCGGTCGTCACGCCGGCAGGTGATGGTTCGACCCGGGGATTCAGGATCCGCCGGCTGAGCGAAGGTGGAACGGTCGGTCAGCGACGACGGCGATTCATCCTACCACGTCGGCACGACGGCCGACTTGGGCGGTGGCTCGCAGCGGCTTGGTTTCCGCCGTATGCTGAGGTTTCGAGGGCCGAGAGAGCGTCGGACCCGGAATGCGCACTTTGGTTCCAGGGAGGCACAAGCTGTGATCAGCCCGCCGTCGATGAGCCGCCGCACCGCGTTGAAGTCCGTGGCCGCGGCCGCGCCGATTCTCGCCACACCGATTGCCGACCAGGTCTTCGAACTCAAGCCCCGCGAGGCGCCGAGGCCTCCGGCCGGTGCCAACGACCGGATCCGAATCGCCACGATCGGCATGGGGATCATCGGATTTGAAGATACGGAGACCGCGCTGAAGGTCCCCGGCGTGGAGCTGGTCGCCGTCGCCGACATTTACGAGGGCCGCCGGATCCATGCTCAGGAGGTCTTCGGAACCCATGTCAAAACGTACGTGGACTACCGAGAAATCCTTGGCCGCGACGACGTCGACGCCGTCCTGGTCTGCACCCCCGACCACTGGCACCAGACGATGGCCCTCGACGCCATGAAGGCCGGCAAGGCCGTCTACTGCGAGAAGCCGATGGTCCGCGAGGTCGGCGAAGGCCCGGGACTGATCCGAATGCAGGATCAGACCCAGGCCGTTCTCCAGGTCGGCAGCCAGTACGCCAGCTCGATCCTCTACGACAAGGCCAAGGAGCTGGTTGCCTCGGGCGCTATCGGCAAACTGAACTCGATCGAAGCCCGCTACAATCGCAACTCCGACATCGGCGCCTGGCAATACTCGATCCCGCTGGATGCCAGCCCGCAGACGATCGATTGGGACCGCTTCCTGGGTTCCGCCCCGAAGCGGCCGTTTGACGCCACACGTGTCTTTCGCTGGCGGAACTACTGGGACTACGGCACGGCGGTTGCTGGGGACCTGTACGTCCACCTCTTCACCGGGATCCACCACGTCACCGGTGCGCTGGGCCCGAATCAGGTTGCCGCGATGGGCGGTCTGCGGTACTGGGATGACGGGCGGGATGTCTACGACATCATTATGGGTCTGTTTGACTATCCCGAGACCGACCGCCACCCGTCGTTCACCGTCGCCTTGCAATCCAACTTCGAGGACGGCGGCGGCGACCAGGCGCTGTTCCGCTTCGTGGGGTCCGACGGCGTCATTACCGTCAGTTGGACCGAGCTGACCTTGACCAAGGTGGGGATCGTCAAGGCCTCGGCCCAGCAGGTTCTCAAGGGCTACAACTCGGTCCGAACCTTCTCGAACGAGCAGCAGAAGGCCTTCGCCGAAAAGTATCTGGCTGACCATCCCCCTTCGGCCCCGAGCGGATCCAAGCCGCCGGTGGTCGAGAAATATGTTGTGCCGCGCGGGTACAACGAGCGGCTTGACCATTTTGTTCATTTCTTCACCTGCGTGCGCGAGAAACGGCGTCCGTACGAGGATGCGGTGTTTGGCCTCCGCGCGGCCGGTCCGGCCCTGCTGGCCAACACCGCATACCGCGAAAACCGCCAGATCGGCTGGGACCCGGTGACCATGACCGTCAGCGGCTAAGCCGTGGGGGCAAGCTCCGGTGGGGCGGCCTCGCCCCACCGGGCGCGACGAAGCGACCATCTGGGGGCGATCGCCCGTCTCGGCCCGGAAGATGCCCAAAAATCCACCAAACCGATTGAGCCATCGACCGCCGACCGGTAGATTAGTCTCCAGACAAGCGGGCGTAATTCAGTGGTAGAATGCCAGCTTCCCAAGCTGGACGTCGTGGGTTCGAATCCCATCGCCCGCTCTGGTCAAGCCGGTCTGGACGGTCGAGAGGCCTCTCCGGTTCTGCCTGTGCCTCTGGTTACAGACCGGTCGGACTGTGAAACGAATCGAAGGGCGCGATCGTTGGAGTCGGGGGCTGCGTGTCGGCTCGCGCCGCCCTTGAAGCGTGGCTCCAACCCGGTGTTTCCACCCGAAGCTACGCCTTGACGCCCCGAAGTCATGCTTTAACACCAGGCGTGCGAGCCGCCACGCCACTGCAGCGAGTCGGTGCGGTGTGGTGCATCTGGCCCGATTCGTCTTTCACGTCCCACGAAGGCTCGACAGATCCGCCGGGCCGGTCTTCGGCGAGGAAGGCTCGGGTTCTGCTGCGATCGCATCATCGAGATTTATGTCCGCTCTATGTCTTGGTCCGATTCCGCATCGCCTGAGTTTCATAGCGCATGGCCCGGATGTTCCGCGCCATGTCGAGAAAGATAAGCCCCGGCGCCGTGACGAGTCCCGTAACGAACAGCACGAAGAGGGCCACAGCGATGACTGACAGTATGCCTACAACAGGTCGTATACTTTCGATATATAATCCTGCTATGAAGCAGAAAGCCGCGATCAGGCATCCGATGAAGACGATCAGACCGAGAAATATGGCGGTGAAGTTGTAATACCAGGGCTCGGGCGGTTGTGGGTAGGACCATACTGGCCGTGGCTCGGGCGGCGCCTCGAAGTCAAGATCTCCAGCAGACGCCTTGGATGTGCCCGCCGAGATGGTGAATTCCTGAACCGGCTCTTGCGGAGCGGCCGGTTCGGCCGCTGGAAAGCGGATTCGCCCCTAACACGACGGACAAGAGACTGTCCGACCTGCTGCCTCGTCGGGGGCGCGTAGGATCCGCCAGCACCGGGGACATTCCATCCGGAACGTCATTGAATCCTCCGTCAGACTCGGCGTCAAAGGCTTGCTGCATCGCCTCTGACCGTGGATGGTAGCGACAGATGGGCAGTCAGTCCACGCTCAGCGGCCTCTCGGCCGGGCGTGTGGCACGCGATCGTTGCGGCCGGGATGAGGGTCGCCTCGGGTGGACCGATCGACCGATATCGGATTTCTGGGATCTCTGTGGATAGAATCGCGACAAAACGCTGATCGTCGCCGTCGTCGTTGGTCCATGCCCTGGATTTCCCCGTCGCGACCGCGCCAACCTCACCCATCATCGTCGCCCTCGCTCACGAGCTTCAATGACGCTAGAGTCATTCATCGAAGAGTGTCATTCTCATGCGTGCTCATCCCAAGGACAACTAGACTCATTCGCACCGAGCCATCTGAATGTACAAGACTGTGGCTCGTGAGCATAGCGGTAAGACAGTGAGAGCACTCGTGCCAAGCTCCTCCCTCGCATTGTGCGCCAAACAACCGAGCGCAGCGAGCCTCTTATTAACAAAGTCGTCGGCACGAGATCCGCACTTCTCGGCGCTCCATCTCACACCCTGGCTGTGTTGGTTGCGACGGTAATCCGACGGGATCTCACCAAGCTGGCTCAACGGGATCAGAAGCAAATCGAGCTGGGCCCTGCTAGCTCCGCCATCCTGTAGCCCTGTTGGCTCACCCAAGACGCTCGGGTCGAAGTCTCCAGAGCGATGCTCAGGGCGAGGTGACTGCAAGCCCGGCGACGCCGCAAAGGACTGTTCAGTCGCATCGACCAGATCAAGAGTGACGAGTGTTACATCCTCCTGACCGTCGCTTGCATCGGGAGGTGGGCCACGCCGTTGACCTGGGCCATTGATCTCAAATTGAAGCTGCATCGCATCCAGAACCGCCTGGAAGTGAGCCTCCTGCGATGGCTCAAGGCGTTGCTGCCAGTGTCGGGCGTGGCCGTAATGCTGCTGACCAGACGCGGACTGCAGGCCTGGCGCGATCGCACGCTGTCGTGAGGTTACCAACCGGCGGATGCACAAAACGGGCGATGTCGCGACCCGTCGAAGGCGAAGCGATCAACGGGATGTGAGGACCGTATCACTCGAACCGTTGATCCGCAAAGAATGCTCGCAGCCCACTGTGCCGGGAAGAGTGGCTCAGGTTCACGCACGCTTGACGGTAGCAATGGGCTGGTAGCTAATGTTCACGATCGATCGGATTGTTGCGGTGATGATGTTGATCGATGCGGCGAGTGCGAAGCTCTCCCAGTCAGCGCAGCCCATACAAGTCGAAGGTACGGCGTCGACACGTGTGGTTCGCCGGCCTGCGCTGTCGGATTCGATCTGTCCGAGGTGTGGGGGCCTCGGCATTCAACGAGCGTGGGGAGGATCGAGAGATGTCGTCCCAGGGGTTCTTCGCCCACAGTGTGCCGCCTCCGGTTCGGATGGAGGACTGGGAACCACTGATCGAGCACCTGGTTCGGGTCGCCGAAGGCCAGGCGCCTTGGCTAACAGGCGCGGCGGGTTTTGCCGCGACGTTCGGCGCGGGGGAGTGCGGTCGCTTGCTGGGACTCTGGCACGACCTTGGGAAGTACAGCACTGCGTTCCAGGAGTACCTGCGTGCGAGCACGGGTGTCGAGGGTGTTCATCGTGGGGAGGTCAGCGGCCGGGTCGACCACTCGACCGCCGGTGCCCAGCACGCCGCCCGACTTGGGCCGGTCGGCCGTCTTCTGGCCTACGCCATCGCTGGCCACCACAGCGGTCTGCCCGACGCTGAGGACGAGGCCGGCGGCTCCTCGGGTCTACGCGCTCGCCTAGAGAAGTCGATCGAGCCCTACGATGCCGCGCCTCGCGACATCCTTGACCTGCCACCGCCGACCTTACCCCGGCTCCGCTCCGATGGCGACCGTCGTCGTTACGCCTTCACGGTCGCTTTCTTCGCCCGAATGCTCTTTTCTTGCCTCGTCGATGCCGATTACCTCGCGACCGAGTGGTTCCTCGATCCCGAGCGCTCCCGTCGACGCCCCGTCGATGCCCCGGGGCCGACGGAGCTCCTCGCGCGTCTCGACGTTCATCTACGCGGTAAGGAGCGGCCTGACGACGACACTGAGGTCAACCGACGACGACGCGAGGTCCTCTCGGCGTGCCGCGCGAAGGCAGCCCTTCCGCCGGGTTTCTTCTCGCTGAACGTGCCGACTGGCGGCGGCAAGACGCTTTCCTCGTTGGCCTTCGCGCTGACGCACGCGGCCGCCCACGGGCTGCGGCGGGTCGTCTACGCGATTCCGTTCACCAGCATCATCGAGCAGGCGGCCAAGGTCTTCCGCAAGGCGCTCGGCGACCTCGGCGGGTTCGTCCTGGAACACCATAGCAATCTCGAGCCCGACGACCCGGCGCGACAGACGGATCGCTCGCGGCTGGCAGCCGAAAACTTCGATGCGCCGCTGGTCGTCACGACCAATGTTCAGCTCTTCGAGTCGTTGTTTGCCGACCGACCGTCACGCTGCCGTAAACTGCACCGGCTGGCAAAAAGCGTCATCGTGCTCGACGAGGCCCAGTCCCTGCCACCGCGCCTCCTGGCGCCGACGCTCGCCGCCCTCGAAGAGCTGGTGCGCAACTACGGCTCAACGGTCCTCCTCTGCACGGCCACGCTTCCGGCGATCGAACGACGCGACAACTTCCCGATCGGCCTTCAGGACGTCCGCCCGATCATCGAGGATCCGATCGCCCTTCACGCCGCGATGCGCCGCACCCGCGTCGAAGCCGCCGGCATGCTGAGCCCGCAGGAGCTTGCCGAGCGGCTCCGCGCCGAGCCCCAGGTGCTCTGCATCGTGAACTCGCGCCGGCATGCGGCCGATCTCTTCCGCGCGCTCGACGACGCCGAGGCGCTGCACCTCAGCGCCTCGATGTGCGCGGCTCACCGCTCAACGGTGATCGCCGACATCCGATCGCGACTCGCCCGCGGCGAGCCCTGCCGCGTTGTCTCCACGCAGGTGATCGAGGCGGGCGTCGACGTCGACTTTCCAGCCGTCTATCGCGCCGCCGCCGGGCTCGACTCGATCGCCCAGGCCGCCGGCCGATGCAACCGCGAGGGCAAGCTGGCCGACGCGCAAGGCCGCCCACGCCTCGGCCACGTCGTCGTGTTCGAGTATGACACGAAAACGTACAAGACCGATGCAATCATCGCCCGCGGCGCGGACCACTATCGCCAGGTTGCCCCCGACCATGCCGCCGACCTGCTCTCACCCGCCGCGATCGAGGCCTACTTCCGGCTCCATTATTGGCGCCAGGGCGGCGACGACGGCCGCGGCTGGGACCGAGGCACCGAAGGCCGGAGCGTTTTGGACTGCTTCGCGCTCGACTCTAAGACTGGACTCCACGCGCAGTTCCGCGTTGCCTCGCGAGCTTATCGCCTGATCGACGACGCTCAGACGCCCATCCTGGTCCCCTACGGCGACCAGGGAAAATCATTGATCCGCGAGCTGGAGGCGATGCCCGAACTGCCAGAACCGCGCTGGCTCAGAGACTTCGACCGCAAGTGCCAGCGCTATGTCGTCGGCGTCTACGACCAGGACTTACATAAGCTACTGGCCAACGGAGTGCTGCTGGAGCGCCACGGACGCTGGTACCTGGCCAACCCCAAGGCATACGACGGCAAGCTCGGGCTGGACTACAGGGTGCTCGGCCTCGACCCCGAACGGACGGTCTTATGACAAGCCACGCGTGCAAGAGTCCAGGGCGAATCGTTCGATTCGCCCACGGGACCCTCGACCTCGAACTCAGAACGATGTTTCAACCCACACCCTCGCACTCAAGGTGCCGCCGAAGGGTGACGCAAAAACTTGGAAAAAGCTTGGAGCGAGGTCTTGCACTCGACCTTGTGATAGTGTACGACCGTCTAGACTATTTGGAGCTCATTCATCGTCCTGAGAAGATCCTCACAATGATACGAATCGCCCGACATCTCGACATCGCGGCCGAAGTCGTGTCCACGTCGTCGGTTCCGCTCGATCAGACGCCGTACACGGACGAATTTGATCGGCTTTACCACGAATTCATCACGCGCACCGGAGTCCCCTATTCCAAAAACGAGGCCTGGCAATACTTCCTCAGCGCTCGTAAGCGAGGCTGGGTCCGTGCTTCACACCGTCGTCCCCGCAGCCGGTATGGCGTTGACTGGTAGAGGACTAGGAAGGCAGCCGGAGAAACAGGCAAACGTCCGCCTTCCTGGGTTCATCCGTCAGGAGGCCATCATCGTGTTGGCACGGTTTGTAGACCGCGAAATCTCGGGTCAGGTTACAGCGACGTGGAACGCCTGTAGCCACTTAAGTGAAAGGTCTTAGCTCATGAGTGTTGTGCTTAGAGTGTGGGCCGACTTCGCCTGCTTCACCCGCCCCGAGATGAAGGTCGAGCGGGTCAGCTACAACGTCATCACGCCCTCAGCCGCTCGCGGTGTGGTCGAGGCGATCTATTGGAAGCCCGAGATCCGTTGGCGGATCGAGCGAATCCGGGTTCTCAATCCGATCCGCTTCACCTCGCTGCGGCGCAACGAGGTCGCCAGCAAGGTCCCAGCCGGCTCGGTGGCCCAGGCGTTGAAGGCGGGGCGCGGCACGCTCGGGCTTTACGTCGAGGACGACCGCCAGCAGCGCGCCGCGACGATCCTCCGCGACGTCGCCTACGTCATCGAGGCCCGCTTCGACCTGCTCGCCGCGGACGACCATCCCGGCAAGCACCTCGACCAGTTCAACCGCCGCGCCCGCGAGGGCCGCTGCTACACACGGCCCTACCTCGGCTGCCGGGAATTCCCGGCCGACTTCGCCCTCGTTGAGGACGAGGCCGATCTGCCGCCCGTCCCCGACGAACTGCGAGGCGAGCGCGACCTGGGCATCATGCTCCACGATATCGACTTCGCCGACGGCATGACGCCGCGGTTCTTCCACGCCCGGATGCGCGACGGGGTCATCGACGTCCCGCCGCTTCCCACGAGGAGGGCACGATCGTGAATGTCACCTCGGGCGGCCCGCTGAACGCCCTCATCAGTTATTACGAACGGCTCAGAAGCGACCCCAGCGTTCCCCCCGTCGCCGAGTTTGGCTTCAGCCGCGAGAAGATCCATTTCGCCGTCGTGCTGGAAGTCGACGGCCGGCTCGCCGAGCCGCCGCTGGTCGACCTGCGCGAGCGCGCCGGGCGTGGTCGGGTAGTGCCGACGACGCTGCTCGTCCCCGACGGCGGTGGCCGCTCGGGCACAGGGATGAAGCCTTACTTCTGCTGGGACAACACGGGCTACGCCCTGGGCCGCGACAACAAGGACAGGCCGGCGCGGGCCGCCGAGATGTTTCGTGCCTTCCGCGATTACCATCTCGGATTCCGCGACGAGCTGGCTGACGACGAGGGCTTCGCCGCTCTCTGCCGGTTCCTGGAGGCTTGGGACCCCGCCCGCGCCGAGTCGCTGCCGGGCTGGGAGGAGGCCGCCGGCGGCAACGTCGTCTTTCAAATCCGGGGCCGCGAGGGCTATGTCCATGACTCAGCGGCCGTCCGCTCGGCCTGGTCGCGTCGGGTTGCCGATCCCTCCGGGGCCGAGCCAGCGCCGACCGCCGTCTCGCTTGTCAGCGGCCAGGAGGAACCGATCGCTCGGCTTCACCCGATGATCGGCGGCGTTGCCGGTGCCCAGACGACCGGGGCAGCGCTCGTCTCCTTCAACCAGCCGGCCTTCTTGAGCTACGGCAAGACTCAGAGCTTCAATGCGCCGGTCGGCGTCCTCGACGCCTTCCGATACACGACGGCGCTCAACCGTCTGCTGGCGGACCCGGCCCGCCGGGCTCGTATCGGCGACGCCACGGTCGTCTTCTGGTCCGACCGCCCCACGGCGGCCGACGCCGAGGACGCCTTCCAGCTTTTCTTCGCAGAGGAGCGTCCCACAGACGACCCAGCCGAGCACCAGGCGACCGTCGACCGCCTCCGCGGCTTCCTCGACGCCGCCCGCCGCGGCCTGCTAGGAAACCTGCTGAAGGACCCGGACGCGCCGTTCTACGTCCTCGGCCTCTCGCCCAACGCCAGCCGGCTCAACGTCCGCTACTGGATGGCGGGCACCGTGCGCCAGTTTGCAGAGCGGCTGGCGGAGCACGCAGACCAGCTTGAGATCGTGGGAGGCAGACCCGACGACCCCCCGCCGTTGATTCGCCGCCTCGTGGCTGAAACCGCCCGCGAACCGAAGGACATTGCGCCGCTGTTGGCAGGGCAGGTGGCCCGGGCAGTCCTCGGCGGCCTTCCGTATCCCCAAGCCTTCCTCGGCGCGATCATCCGGCGAGTTCGCGCTGACGCGACCATGAACCATCGCCGGGCCTCAATCCTCAAGGCGTACCTGATTCGCAACCACGAAAGGAAGGTGCCCGTGGCGCTCAACAAAGACCATCCCGACGAGGCGTACCAACTCGGTCGCCTCTTTGCGGCACTCGAGAAGACCCAGGAAGACGCCGCCGACTCCAAGCTAAACAGCACGATCAAGGACCGCTTCTTCGGCGCCGCCGCAGCCACCCCGGGAATCGTCTTCCCCCGCCTGCTCCAGCTTCATCAACACCACATGCGGAAGCTCGAGAGCGAGGGCCAGCGCATCCACCGCGAGAAGCTGATCGGAGAGATCTGCGGCCGTATCAACCGCTTCCCCAGCCATCTGGCCCTGGAGCACCAGGGCCTCTTCTACATCGGCTACTACCACCAGCGTCAGGACTTCTTCACCAAACGATCCGATAGCGACAAGGAGACCAACCATGACTGACCAGGCCACCGACCGCCCCGCGATTCAGAACCGCTACGATTTTGTCTACTTCTTCGAGATCACCGACGGCAACCCCAACGGCGATCCCGACGCCGGCAACCTGCCGCGGCTCGACCCAGAAACCGGCCAGGGGCTTGTCACCGACGTCTGTCTCAAGCGCAAGATCCGCAACTTTGTCGGCCTTGTGCACGGCGAGCAACCGCCGTACGAGATCTACGTCAAGGAAAGGGCCGTCCTCAATAAGCAGCACGAGCGTGCCTACCAGGCCCTGAAAGTCGATCCCAAGAAGCGGACGACGAAGGGCAAAGACAAGGCCGAGGAGGATCGCGCCCTGACGCGCTGGATGTGCGCCAACTTCTACGACATCCGCACCTTCGGCGCCGTCATGACGACCGATGTCAACTGCGGCCAGGTTCGCGGGCCGGTCCAGTTCGGTCTGGCACGCTCGCTCCACCCGATCGTCAGCCAGGAACACGCCGTCACCCGCTGCGCAGTGACGACCGAGCGCGAGGCTGAGGCTCAAGAGGGCGGCAACCGCACCATCGGCCGTAAATTCACCATCCCTTATGGCCTCTATCGGGTCCACGGCTTTGTCAACGCGACGCTTGCCAGCGGGCCGAACGGCACCGGCTTCTCGTCCGACGACTTGGAGCTTCTCAAGCGTGCCCTCGACCAGATGTTCGAGCAGGACCGCTCCGCTGCGCGGGCCAACATGCGGCCGGTCGCCTGCGTCGCCTTCCGCCACGAGAGCCCCCTCGGCAACGCCCGGGCCGACCGCCTCTTCGCCCGCGTCCGCTGCGTCCCTCGCCCCGGCGTCCAGCCGCTGCCGGGCACCGCAAGCGGCGACAGCACCGACGGCCGACCGCCCCGCTCCTTCGACGACTACGAGCTGACGGTCGACGAGGCAGACCTGCCCGCCGGGGTTTCCATCGAGCGCTGGATCGACTGGCGTTGACCCGACGATGTTCACCGAGGCGCAACTCCTCCCGATCTCGGCGCTCCAGCACCTACTCTACTGCGAGCGGCAGTGCGCCCTGATCCATGTCGAGAACCTGTGGCTCGATAATCGGTACACGGCCGAGGGCGCCGTCCTCCACCGGGCGGCGCACTCCGGCCAAGCCGAGCAAAGACGCGAGCTGCGCACCCTGCAGGCCCTGCCCGTGCGCAGCCTCGCGCTCGGCCTCTTCGGCATCGCCGACGTCGTCCGGGTCACACCCGGCGAGCCGCCGATGCCCGTCGAATACAAACGCGGCCGCCCCAAGAAAAATCCCTGCGACCGCGTCCAGCTCTGCGCTCAGGCGCTCTGCCTCGAAGAGATGCTCGGCGTCGCAATCCCCCACGCCGACCTCTTCTACGGAAAGATCCGGCGCCATGTCCGCGTCGAACTCGACCCGGCCCTCCGCCAACTCACCCGCGAAACGGCCGCGCGGCTCCACCGCTTGGTCGCCGAGGGTCGCACACCTCCGGCCGAGCCTGGCCCGAAATGCCGCCGCTGCTCGCTCCGCCCCCTCTGCCTGCCTGAGCTTTCGACACGCGCTGGCTCGGTCGCCGACTACATCGCCCAGGCTCTGGCCGAGCCCTGACCGTTCAGATTTCACCTCAAGATTCGCCCCGAAACATGCAACCCTTGCTCAACGTCCTCTATATCACCACCCAGGGCGCCTACCTCGCCAAGGCCGGACGGGCCGTCCAGGTCCGCGCCAACCGCAAGACCCTCGCCCAACTCCCGCTGCACAACCTGGAGGCGATCGTCGCGTTCGGCCGCGTCGGGGCCTCGCCCGCCCTGCTCGGCGCTTGTGGCGAGGCCGGCGTCGCCGTCTCGCTTCTCACCGAGCGCGGCCGCTTCCTCGCCTCCGTCCACGGCGCAACCCGGGGTAACGTCCTGCTCCGACGCCGTCAGTACCGCTTGGCCGACGACGACGAGGCCACGCTCGCGGTCGCCCGCAACTTCGTCCGCGCCAAGCTCGCCAACGCCCGCACTGTCCTCGTCCGCGCTGCCCGCGAGGCACCCGACAATTCCGATCGCCGCGCTGCCCTCCAGCGACGGGCCGGCCGCCTCTCTGCCTCCCTGGAAGAGGTCTCCGGCGCCTCCACCCTCGACGCCCTACGCGGCCTAGAGGGCGAGGCCGCCACTCAGTACTTCCAGGCCTTCAACGCCCTCCAAACAACACCACCCGGCGCCGATGGCTTCGCCTTCGAGCGCCGCTCACGCCGGCCACCACTCGACCGCATCAACGCGCTGATCTCCTTCCTCTATACGCTCCTGCTGCTCGACGTCCGCTCCGCCTGCGAGGCCGCCGGCCTCGACCCCTGCGTCGGTTTTCTCCACGCCGACCGCCCAGGCAAGCCCAGCCTGGCCCTCGACCTCATGGAAGAGTTACGCCCCGTCCTCGCCGACCGACTCGCGCTCTCTCTCATCAACCGGCGCCAGATCACACCCGACGGCTTTCGTCGCGAAACAGGCGGCGCCGTCGTCATGGACGACCCAACCCGCAAGACCGTCCTCGTCGCCTGGCAACAACGCAAGCGCGAGACGCTCACCCACCCATTCCTCGGCGAGTCCGTCCCCCTGGGACTCGTCCCCCACCTCCAGGCCCGCCTCATGTCCCGCTTCCTCCGCGGCGACCTGGAGGCCTATCCCCCGTTCCTCTGGAAAGGTTGACCCAGCGGCCCCATCCCCTCAGTCCCTGAACCCGACTTCGGACATCCTTCATGTACGTCCTCGTCACCTACGACATCCAAACCTCAAAACCAGCCGGCCGTCGCCGCCTGCGCCAAGCGGCCCGGGCCTGCCTCGACTACGGCCAGCGAGTCCAGCTCTCGGTCTTCGAGCTCAAGGTCGACCCAGCCCACTGGGTTGCCTGCCGCGCTCGCCTCCTGCAAATCATCGACCCACAGGTCGACAGCGTACGATTCTACTACCTGGGCGCGAACGTCGAGACCACAATCGAACACCACGGCGCGAAGCCCTCGCTCGACCTCGATGGACCGCTTATCATCTGACGCGGACCCTAAGCGCGCACCGGAACCCCAGCCGGTCCGCGAATGCCCTAACGCTCTTTGACAAAACGGCTTGAGAAGCAGACACGAGATTCGACCCACCACGGGACCGTGCCCCGCGGCGTGGTTCGCGAAAGATCGCACGGAACTCTCGACCCCATCAAAAGATGGAAGCGAGGCGTCGCCCCCTTCACGGGGGCGTGGATTGAAACGGCCGGCCGCGGCCGACACGGCGATCGGTCGCCCCCTTCACGGGGGCGTGGATTGAAACGAGCTCCGGGATGGCGGCCGACGGCGTCAGGTCGCCCCCTTCACGGGGGCGTGGATTGAAACGCGACGGACGGCCGAGCGGCGCCGGGCGTCGCCCCCTTCACGGGGGCGTGGATTGAAACGGTCGCGGAACAGCGACGATCGCCGAGCAGTCGCCCCCTTCACGGGGGCGTGGATTGAAACAGACCGTCGGACACCCGACTCACGAGTCGCCCCCTTCACGGGGGCGTGGATTGAAACTGCGGCGCCGCGAACAGCTGCTCGAGGACGGTCGCCCCCTTCACGGGGGCGTGGATTGAAACACGCCCGCGAGCGACTGGGCGACGGTCGGCGTCGCCCCCTTCACGGGGGCGTGGATTGAAACAGTCCGGCGCGCTCGGGATGCCGTCGCCTGGTCGCCCCCTTCACGGGGGCGTGGATTGAAACGCCGCCGCGTCCGAGCCGGCGTCCGCGCCAGTCGCCCCCTTCACGGGGGCGTGGATTGAAACCGCGCCGCATCTGGCTGATACCGGCCTGCAGCTGCGAGTCGCCCCCTTCACGGGGGCGTGGATTGAAACCTGCCATCGGGCAGCAGGCAGCGGCGGAGTCGCCCCCTTCACGGGGGCGTGGATTGAAACGCCGCGATCGCACGGGTGAGCGGGTCCGCGGCGTCGCCCCCTTCACGGGGGCGTGGATTGAAACCGCGCCGACCATGGCGCCGCTGGACATCCTCGTCGTCGCCCCCTTCACGGGGGCGTGGATTGAAACACGACCTGTCCGCGGCTCGGGCGCCGTGGGTCGGTCGCCCCCTTCACGGGGGCGTGGATTGAAACGCGCCAACCGGAGCAGCACGGCTGCGGCGTGAGTCGCCCCCTTCACGGGGGCGTGGATTGAAACGCGTCGAGTAGCCCTGGCGGACCGCGTCGCCCCCTTCACGGGGGCGTGGATTGAAACTCCGAGCCCGGCCCTCGGCGAATAGGCCGCGTCGCCCCCTTCACGGGGGCGTGGATTGAAACCGCGAGGGCACGGCGGCCATCTCCGGCGGGTCGCCCCCTTCACGGGGGCGTGGATTGAAACCCGCCGCGGCCACTGGCGCAGCCTGAGCGGCGGTCGCCCCCTTCACGGGGGCGTGGATTGAAACGCGGTATCGGTCAGCCTACCGAACGACGGACGTCGCCCCCTTCACGGGGGCGTGGATTGAAACCGACATCACGGCTCGAATGGAGACCCGCGGCGACGTCGCCCCCTTCACGGGGGCGTGGATTGAAACGGCCGTGCGACACGTTGGAGCCGGCACACCGGCGTCGCCCCCTTCACGGGGGCGTGGATTGAAACGTCGGCCGCCACTCGACGCGCCGCGGCAAGGGCGTCGCCCCCTTCACGGGGGCGTGGATTGAAACGGCGTCGACGTCCTCGACGGCACCGCGTCGCCCCCTTCACGGGGGCGTGGATTGAAACGCCGCAACCGCAACGCAGGCCGGTCTCGCCAGCGTCGCCCCCTTCACGGGGGCGTGGATTGAAACGACTTGCCCGGCCCGTTCGCCTGACCGATCGCGGAAGTCGCCCCCTTCACGGGGGCGTGGATTGAAACGATGACTCGGCCTGCCAAACCGCGCCACCGTCCAGTCGCCCCCTTCACGGGGGCGTGGATTGAAACGCCGCGATCGCCCACGGGTTGAGCGGGTCCGCGTCAGTCGCCCCCTTCACGGGGGCGTGGATTGAAACTCTCCTGCCTCAACCTTACTTTTCGTTTCGGCAAGTCGCCCCCTTCACGGGGGCGTGGATTGAAACGCGTGCTTCGGGCCACCCTTGCCGCCGCCGTGGTACGTCGCCCCCTTCACGGGGGCGTGGATTGAAACTGGAGCGTCACGGACGGCAAGCCACTGCCGGCGGGTCGCCCCCTTCACGGGGGCGTGGATTGAAACGGCACGACCCACCCGCTGCCGGCCTCGGACAGGCTGTCGCCCCCTTCACGGGGGCGTGGATTGAAACCCCCGCCGCCACTACGGCCAGATCCCGGCATTTGGGTCGCCCCCTTCACGGGGGCGTGGATTGAAACCAGGGAATGCGACAATGCTCAAACACGAAATCGAGTCGCCCCCTTCACGGGGGCGTGGATTGAAACCAGATATCCCTGAACCCAATGGTCCCACGCCGGCAGTCGCCCCCTTCACGGGGGCGTGGATTGAAACCAGATGGAGGATGCGGGCTATGTGACCATCGACCGTCGCCCCCTTCACGGGGGCGTGGATTGAAACTCAATAGATCTGATCGGCAAGCGCGGCGCGAACGGTCGCCCCCTTCACGGGGGCGTGGATTGAAACTTCGGCGCCGGTTGCGACCGGTGCGCGGGGAGCGGTCGCCCCCTTCACGGGGGCGTGGATTGAAACGCGATCGGCGTGCAACCGCGTCGGACTTTTGTCCCGTCGCCCCCTTCACGGGGGCGTGGATTGAAACGACTACTTGGCCGGCACCGATCCAATCCCGGAGGAGTCGCCCCCTTCACGGGGGCGTGGATTGAAACTGCGCCCTGAGTCGGATCGATGAGGAGGACCTGGTCGCCCCCTTCACGGGGGCGTGGATTGAAACGCGTATAGCGGCTCTGGCTTGCCCCAGAAACGCACGTCGCCCCCTTCACGGGGGCGTGGATTGAAACACGGCTCACGCAGCACCGCGCCCACGCGCACGCGCGTCGCCCCCTTCACGGGGGCGTGGATTGAAACTGCGCAGGGATCGGGCTGGCCAGTGGTGATTGTGGTCGCCCCCTTCACGGGGGCGTGGATTGAAACCGGAGCGGTGGCGGCCGAAGTCACTGGATCACTTGGTCGCCCCCTTCACGGGGGCGTGGATTGAAACTATCGGGCGAATCGCGAGGCGATGGACGCGGGGTCGTCGCCCCCTTCACGGGGGCGTGGATTGAAACAGCGACCTGGACGACCGCAACGCGGTCGTCCTCAGCGTCGCCCCCTTCACGGGGGCGTGGATTGAAACATCGCGGCGACGTTGATCGAGACCGACCACTCGCGGGTCGCCCCCTTCACGGGGGCGTGGATTGAAACTCTGGGCGTCGAGACCCAGTCCGCTGTCGCCCTGGTCGCCCCCTTCACGGGGGCGTGGATTGAAACCGATCCCGAGCAGAGACATATCGCCCGGCTCAAGCACGTCGCCCCCTTCACGGGGGCGTGGATTGAAACGCCGCGAGCCGAGCAATCAACGCAGAGAGGGTTAGTCGCCCCCTTCACGGGGGCGTGGATTGAAACCAGAGCCGCTGCCTCCGGCGCCGGTTGTCGCTGGCGTCGCCCCCTTCACGGGGGCGTGGATTGAAACAATGGCTCGCACGCAAATGCATGCTTGAATCGCTGAGTCGCCCCCTTCACGGGGGCGTGGATTGAAACGGGCCAGCGAAAACCCTTGGAGGATACAAGGTCGTGTCGCCCCCTTCACGGGGGCGTGGATTGAAACCCGGGTCGCGCCTCGCCAGGTCGAACGTCATCGCCGCGTCGCCCCCTTCACGGGGGCGTGGATTGAAACGGTGTGGATCTTGATTGTGGGCATCCATGCCCCTCAGTCGCCCCCTTCACGGGGGCGTGGATTGAAACTGGGTCGTGGATCGTGGATGTTGTAGCGGCGGCGGGTCGCCCCCTTCACGGGGGCGTGGATTGAAACGATCTGTCGACCGCCGGCCGCTGACCGGGTGGAGTCGCCCCCTTCACGGGGGCGTGGATTGAAACCGCGCGCGACGCTCCTGGCCGAGCGCGGAGCTGCTGTCGCCCCCTTCACGGGGGCGTGGATTGAAACGCCATATCCGGGCTCCTGACGAGGGGCCAGTCGCGTCGCCCCCTTCACGGGGGCGTGGATTGAAACAAAACGAATCTTTACGAAGAACAGCAGGGTTTGGGTCGCCCCCTTCACGGGGGCGTGGATTGAAACCATTATTTTTTTTCGCTGTCGCAGCGGTTGCGGCGTCGCCCCCTTCACGGGGGCGTGGATTGAAACGCGCTCATCGGTTTGTCCCTCCATCAAAGTCTTGTGTCGCCCCCTTCACGGGGGCGTGGAGTGACACAATGGCCAAGCCCTTGTAGAAGCGTGTGCCATGCAGCGCCGTCTTTACGGGGCGTGCTGTGAAAACTGTTCTTGAGTCCGAGGCGGCCTGGTCACTGATGGTTGCCCTGTAATCGGTCACACGCCGGTGTCTAAGCAAGGCAGTTATTGACCCGCGCAGCGGCCCTGCATGGCGGATAAGAGGTACTCGATGCTCTTGCGGGATGGGTGGTGTTACCTGTCGATGACCATAAGGATGGTCACCATGAAGCGGCTGCCCGACGCGCGCTGCATCCGGAATCTCAGTGTCCACCCGATCATCACACGCCGCAACGCCTGCTCACTGACGTTATGCCACTCCATCCTCTGGCGGAAGCTCTTGAATAGGCTGGTCGTCGGATGCGGGCAACCCGGTGGTATCGCGCTGACTAAACGTCAGCGAGACCTGCCGTCACACTCGGACAAACGGTTCCACCTGATTGACCGATACCATGCGAGCCAACGTCCGCACCGACACCGCCCTGCCGCAACCAAAAGCCGGGGAGTGAACGGTTATCTCATGAAGATCGTGCTAACCAAACAACTTCGACGATTGGTCACGCGCGAGTGTCCTGTTGAAGCACGACGAGAGGCGAGAGGAATAAGAATAGTCAGAGATCTGCTGTGTCTTGTGGAGGAGCCACATCGACAATCTGGCCATTCTCCCAGTCCTGACAATGTGACGCGACGACCACCGCTCCCAGCCGTGGATCGTAGACGCCAATTGCTCCAGCCGGGGAGCCGTGCAACTGGTGAAACGCCATACCGTAGCGCCAGATTGGAGCACGACCTTCGATAACGACCAGCGACCCACGCGGAATCTCAGGCAACGGCGGCAAGGGTACGTCTGGGGTGATCGGCCGTTCGACACCGATCGAGTAGTAGACGACACCCATAGAAGTGCGCTGATCGTGTGTGGTAACTGGACAAAGGTGGGGCGGCGCCTCATCCAGACGTCGCCATTGTCTGATCAATCGTTCCAATTGCGTTTTAATCGTCTGGGGCGATCGCGGATACCGCCGAAATCCTGCGTGCTCAATGTCGTTGCGGAGATCCGCCAGGGTCTTAGCCTCATTTTCATTCTGTGTGAACCAAGACTCTTCCGTCGCTTTCCGATGTGCGTCGCTGAAGTTCTCTGTTCCAGGGCAGTCTGCCTGGGAACAAGCATATCGAGTGATCCAACCCTCTCGAAGGATTGCTGCCGCTTCGGCGTACCGGCCCAACGAAAGGTAAGTCTCCCCGAGCGCCTGCAGCGCTTTTTGCCCAGGAGAGTCGGAAAGTCGAGGCGACCCGGCAAGCGGCTTGACGCGGTTGATAACCTGCTGGAGAACGCTCGCCAGAGGAGGCAGGTAAGTCGTGACCTCAGAAGAGGCGCGTTCAAGGGCGTCGAGCAATCGCTGTGAAGAGGACGGCTTACGTGCGATTAACGATCCAGTGCGAAGGGTGACAAAGTCGCTACCGAACTCCTGGAGTGCTTGTCCCAGAGCTGCAAGCGACGGTCGTTCACCTTGCTGACCACCCATGGCCCACTGCTTCTGTAGCTCTCGTCCAAGGCGTTCGGTCGGTTGGGCGATATCATCCGCGTGTCCAGTTCGCAGGAAGAGAAGAAGCGCTCGCGACCACCGAAGAAGCTCGACAAAAGCCGTGAGATCCCAGATCGGCGTCGTATTCTCCTGAGCATTCCGAGCCTCAAAAGCTCCGTAATACACGTTTAAGGACGAGCAGTCCGTGTGGATCGACTGAAAGAACTGAATCACGGCCGATGCAAAAAACGGCTGTGCTCGAAATCCATGGGTGATGTCGAACGCAACAGAGTGCTCCCCCTCGAGCGCGTCGAGCAATTCCTTAAACTGCTTCCACAAATCCTTCGGCGTTTCGCCCGAACCGATCTCGACGTGCCGCGGCCGTGGCAAATCAGAATCCTCCAGGGCTTTGGTCAGAGGCTCGCCATGTTTCTCCCACGCCTCAGTGGTGGCAAACACAAGGATTTCATGCGCGCCGAGGAACGTTGCAATCGCATGGGCCACGTAGCACGTGTCCTTGGTCTGACCCTCGAGCCGATACGTCGTCTGCTCGTAGCGACCTTTCCCGAGGAATGTGACAAGGCGTGAAGCCACAGCGCGGGTCTCCGGTTGTGGAATTGCTGGAACGTCTTATTGTCGATCCCGTCGGTTGCCACGTCGTTCTGTTTTGCTTGGCGGCGGCTTTGGCGCTGGCGGCTCTTCTGTTTGGAAGACGTAAGGAACTTTCTTGTTCTGCTTGTCAACCCGAAGGATCCACAGCTCCGTCGAATCCCCATCGACCAGATCGGGAGGAGTACCTTTGAGCAGGCTGCCGAGAAAGCCGTCATCAGCCTCATATCGTGTTTTTCCATCAATCGTGCGCTGGACGACCCGCACCTTCATGCGAGGTTGATGGACAGGCTCATTCGGTTGTACCCGCTTTTCCCCAGGCTCGGACGGTCTAACGTTGACATCGGCGTCGATCAAGACCAAGCGCCCATATCCGCTGCTGGTCTTGCCGCCGATGCCCCAATCGGCTAAGGCTTTCTTCAACAGGGAAAGTGCTCCTTCCGTCCAGCAGTGAGCATGTGGGTGAGATGGGCCATTCCAGGAGACGGCCACACGGAACGTGCCGGTGACCGACAGGAACGGCACGGGAATCGGACTGTCAAAGTCGGTCGGTGGGGCCGAGCCATCAAGCCACTGTGGATGATGCGGCGTCATCACGTCGAGCACCAACGGCTGCGGCGAGGAATCAGGTACATACCAGGCATCGTGAAACACGACACATCCACTGTCATCCGTCGAACCGAAGAACACGCGATGGTAGTTTTCTGCCGGTGTCGGGCCTTGACCCTTCAGATACGCGCTATAGGCCTCCTCCTCTTGCTCAGTGGGCTTGCGGAATGGAGAATTGTCGCTTCCCCAGACCTGATAGCAGTAGTGTGCCGCCAATCCCTTCAACGCCGAGCCGGGAATGATCGGCATTCCAAAGGTGTGGTGCAATCGGATGCCCGTTTCGAGGACATTTTCCGAGCCGAGACCAATGATCATTCGGCCGGCGGTGCACAGGTCGACGAACGAGGATCTAGTAAGAAGGTCCGCCGACCAGCGAGCGAATGCGGACTTGTACAGGGCACGTACACTTTCATTCTTCGCCGCGGCGATGGCGGCGTGGAGGATGGCTCGCCTCTCGTCGGGGTTACCACCTACACCCGTGGCTGGCTCGCAGAGAAAGCGTTGCAGGAGCAAGCCAGGATGCTGGCCGTGCTCCTTCCGCTTGGCCTTAAGTGCAACGATGGCGCGGCGCATCAGACCTGCTCCCCCCCGAGCGCCTCTACGTACCGTTTCAACCAGCTTGCAGCGAGCAGTGCATTCCGACTGAGCCGGATATACCTACCGACGTCCTGGCACCGCGTGGTCTTGGCCAATGTTTTCGCCGAAACGATGTCGCCATGACCGCTGGCGTTCAAGACCGCCGCGAGATCCTCCAAATATTCCAATTCCGGCCCGTTCTCGTGGCCATCTCGGGATGCACCCTTGGCCTCAGCGAAGGCCACCGCTTGGGCCAGGCCGCACGTGTGGATCAGCGCTGGAAACTTTTTGGCGAGGCTCATGTAGTTAGGGTGTGGTTGACCATAACGCTTCACTCGCGAATAAGCGGTCTGGGCTTGCTTTTGGCTGCGAGTCTGGAACATTATTGAGTGCCTCCATTGATGTCTGTAAAGACACAGCGCATCCATCCCCGCCCTATGGTGGCCTTGCCGCCGATCTGAAGTGTGAGCGTTTCCTTAGCGAAGCGCTCCAGCAAACCAGATGGCGTAATGTCTTCTCCGTTGCGATTAAAGATGCGGTCGCACTGGATGAGTCCGGCCAAAATCGTCTCGGCTGGCAACGATTCCTCCGTCCATAGTGATCCAGGGGCTACGGTCTTCGTGTCATCATTGATGCGGACGCGTGTATGCACCTCTGTGCCAGTCTCGCACAGGAAGTCGAAGGCCAGATCTGGCAGAACCAGAAAGCGTCGCGTGAACTGTACTTGCCAATCGGTATCTCCGGGAAAGGCCCACATGGCGATGTGATCCGCCCAGGCGGTGGCTGTGTTGCATCGTGCCGCCTTGAAATCCAAGTCTTCCAGGACGATCTGCGTTCCTTCAACCAATGCTGTATGTGACGTATGGTGAGCAACGTCGTCTGCCAGTTCCAAAGGCTCTGGCGGCACGTTGGTGACTCCCGCCCGCACCAACGTCCGTCGTAATGCCCGCAGGCACAACGGCGAGCTTACCCACGCGAAGGTACCGCGGAAGCTTCGGACAGGTAAGCAGACTAACCGAGCATCTGTCGGGATGAGTGCGCCGGCATTCGAGTTGTTGTCGTCGTCTGCGATCCCAAAAGCAGCCCGCAAGGTAACATCGCTCCGGCGTGCCTCGGTTGTTGCCCTATAATAGTCGGCCCAGACCCCTTTGAACGTGGAGCCGCGAATGATCGGCCAACCGGTGACTCCGTCGCGATCGATCGGAAGGTCAATATAGTCGACACCCCGACCGACTCCTGCGTGGGTCGGGGTAAGTGCATGCAGCCAATAGATTCGTGAGTTCGGCATGTTATCCTCGCCTAAGAAATGATTCTTTTACCAAATGCCCCAGACCGCTAGGCCGAAACCGTCACGGCGATCGTGCGGCGCGTCGCTGACCGGTTTGAGCCAGCCGTTGCTCGCCAGGACACGAGCATCGCCATCAACTTTTTCGAAGAAATAGACACCACCGGCAGGGACCATCCTTCGGATCGCCTTTGGACCGGGGGAATCCTCTGGGACAACTCGGCGACGCCCGTTAAGCTCGGAATGGGGTGCATAAGCCCATCCCGACACGGCACGCCAACGCGAGATGCAGGCACCAACCAGTTTGAGCGTCGGGCCATCACCAAGCGGTCTTCCTTGCAGGGAACGTGAGTCGAGCCAGGCCGGCAACCAGCCGTGGTCAAAGATAGCCGGCGAGGCCAACACCATGCGTATCCGTGTCGCACGTTCGAGCACCGTCCGGACGGCATCGGGACATTTCCAAAGTCTGAGCTGATCGCTTCGCTGCCAGTGTACGAGACGTCGCTCACCCCCAAGGGGACTCCATATGTTCAGTTGATCTACATACGCAGACACTTTCTCGGCGCTTGTCACCCGAACAGATAGCGTAATTTCAGCAAAACGCTTCGAGGACGGTTGCGAGTCCCGGCTTCCGAAACGTGGCAGATGCGTAAGAGTCAAACCCTCAGTCGCAAAGATCAACCCCTCAGCGGCGGTTCCGGTCTCGGCGTTGAGGCAGATGTGATCCCGAATGTCCCGCTTCGCCGCGTCGAGGAACATCGCATCGAACCAGGTTGCGGGAAGTTCGGCATCAGCCATTGTCAGCCACTGTTCGTACTTATTGAGCGGCCACCATGCAGGGACTGCCTTCACCTTGAAATCATCCCGAGCCTGATCCGTTGTGAGTTGCACAGGGGAAAGGTCGGGGACAGGAAAATCGGCACCCTCACCCTCTTGAAGCGGAACAGGGCCGACCCGAAAGACCGTACCGGAGTTCTCCTCCCACACGCAATCGTTCGGGGCGGGTAGGTAGAGCTGGCCGCCCGAACAGGGAAAGATCCCTGCGACCTCCACGCGGAGAAGCTCGACCGGCGTCGCCCTCGTAAAATCAAGATTTGGACTCGCTTTGACCAGTGCCGATCGCAAGGATCCGGCAACCACCGACGGCAGCGGCCAAGAAAGCCCCCTCATGCGGTTGCCTTGACCTAGTCCAAATGGGCGTCCGTCACGCGCGATGATCGGATCATGGGCCGTCAGCTCCAGTGTGGAGACGCTCATGATTCCACCTCCGCGAAATGTTCTGGATGATAGCCCGCTTGTCGCAGGGCCGTAGTGATCTGCCGTGCCACGAGGAGTTCCTCGACGAAACGGCTCAGGCTTTCGGGATCGTTCACCTGCTTGTAAACCCGCTTTGCAATCTCAGACATGGACCGACCCTCACCCGAACGTGGTTGCTTGTCGCGAATGACTCGAATGATATCTTGCTGGATCGCACGTTCACGTGTCGTGGACGGCCAGTCTTCGTAAATACGGGCCATATTCCGCAGGTCGTAGGGCAACTTTGATGGAATCAAGTCGGCAAGCTGAAGCTGCGCCCATTGGAGGATGTCCGAATCCGGGTTTTCCTCCCATCTGGCACGGAACCGAATCGGGGTACCGCCTCGTTTGTGGAGGTGGATGGCCAGTCCATCGCGATCCGGCTGCTTGGCATGCTTCTCCGCAGCCCGGCCATATTCGAGAAGGTCTTCCAGGTTCTCCATGAAGTGACCGATCGCGATGCCGACAGAGAGCGTGAGCGAACCGTAAGTCCCGAGCAATTCGGCGAACCTGTTGTGCAACTGACGGGCACAGCTCAAGCATCGGTCGACCGGCACGAACCCTAACACGTCGTCCCCACCAGCGTAGACGAGCACTCCGTTGTTGTGCTTGTCGAGAATCGTTCGGGCCGAGACTGCAAAATCGGCGAGCTGTTGCGAGATATCCCGGTGTGCGTCGGGAGACTCCAATCGGGAAAGTGCCTCGCCCATCTTGTCGCCGTCGGCAACGAGAACGGCGAGATACGGCTCCGGTTCGGGCAAGCGAGCGAGGGCGTCGCGGAGCGGGCGAAGATCGTCTATCGTGACCTCCGTCTCTTTCATCATCTCATGGTGCCGACTTGGATAGACCGCCGTCCCTTCAAACGGAAATGCCGCGAACTGTGGGTACGCCTCCACGTCGAGTGGACGGATGACCTGATCGCCGAGGTTATTGCAGGCGGAAATCACCTCTTCGAGCCGCGAACCATTTCCTCGTATCCAGGGATCGGCCGCAACACGAGCCACCGACGGATACGGCCGGTTTCCCCCGGCAACGCGCTTGACCACGCCAACGACATCGAGTTGTTCCCCCTCGCGGATACGCACCCGAGCGCGAAATCGTTGCGGCCATTCGGTCGGCGGCTTCAAGACCGATTCCCGCTGCCCATCGAGGGAGGATTTCGGCACGCCCGCTCGCCCTTTCGCTGGCAGAAAGTCGCGGCAGTTTTTGCGACCCGCCAACAATCGCATCACGCGGGCGCGATCGGCCTTGTAATCTGTGGTTCGCATGACCCATGCGGAATAGAATTCGATCACATCGTCGACCTGGTCGTCCCAGATGTCGGGGCAAATCACGCCAGATGCTTCGCGCTGGGTTTCCTCCGCGAACGCCAACCAGCGATCCTGCGCGGCCTTCTTCGCGGTCGCGGAGACCACTCTTGGATCGGCTGCATCGAGCTTTGCTAGGACGACATTGGCGACGCTCTCTGCATCAGAACTCGCCGGAAAGATCAACGTGCCCCCCTGGCTTTCGACCGACTTCGCCACAGCTCGGCTGATTTCCGAGAGCAGGTGGGAACCGAACCACAGGTCACGCGTTCGACGAGCGGCGGCGATGAACTCCTGCACGGGACCAACCGAAATGGCAAGGAGGTAGCTCATCGATTCACCTTCCTAAAGCCTTCAGTAAGGGCATACTCGAGGAATGCCTCCAGCGCTGAACCGTTCGGCGACCGCGCGAGCGGAGAGTCCTTGTAACGTGCTAACGCAGCTCCACGAATATGCGTCGGTCTCGGCAATGGGAGCGAGGGCTCCCGGTCTTGTTCTTTCTGCCGCAAGTCGACGCCTGCGAGATCGGGCGTCTTCAATCGCAGAATGAGCGGAACTGCCTTTTGGTTTGCCAGCGCTAGCGGTTTGAGGATCAAGGGACTCGCCATCCGCTCGCGCGGCTTCCCGTCAGGACCGTGTGAGGGGTAGAGCACGGTGTTCGCTGGATCTCCGTCGCGATGGTCCTTGAAGTGGAAGACGATAGGCAAGCCGAATTCGGCACGCGGGAATGCATTATCTGGGATGTGCGAAAGACGAGCGTGCCGTCTGAAGCGCTGACCTGTCACTCGTCGGATAGTTTCCGGCTCTGGAAAACGCGACCGGCCTGGCCGGTTTTGTTGTTGTCCCTGATTGCGCCCCAACCCGACTCCTTGACGAAACTGCCTGAATCGCTCGATCACATGATCCCATGCAGCAATTGCATTGGGCTGCTTACCACCGACGAGAATTGCGGCAGCCAGAGTTGGCCAATCCCGCGGGGCAGGAGCGTTTTGCACGAAGGGCTTACACAACTGGAAGAGGTCGTCGCAATCCCGAGGTGCAACTTCCCGGCAGAAGATTGCGCCGCAACCGCGACGCGTGCGGCTGCCCAATCCGCCGAAGTTCACCCAGGCCCAGAGTGCCGGCTCCACTTGTGGCCAGAGTTCCTTCGGGCACCGGATGACCAATCGAAAGCTAGCCTGCGGGATGCATGCGGCCGGTTCGACTTCAACCGCAGTGTAGCCACGTCTCAACTGCCCTTGGAACGGAAAGAGCACGTAGGGCAGCGAAGTGTCCCGGAATGGCGGATTCCAGGAAGGCATCGAGCGATACTTCTCAGGTTGCCGGAGATTCATCTCATAACGAGCGCAAGCCATCGGATTGTCCCACTTGATGGGGTCAACGAGCACGTCCACACGGCTCGCACGTTGTATAGAGCCCCAGATATCCGATTGGGCCGCTCGAAGTTCCGCGAGCGCCGTGTACTGCGCGCCTACGGTTGCTCGCCACCAGAATTCGAGTTGTCCCCGAATCGCCGTTGGTCGGATCGGAAAAGTCGGATCAGAGGTCCTCGGCTCAACACCACCGCCGAACATCGGTGTGACGAGTTCAATGTGATACTCACGAGACTCACACCGCGTATTGGATACGTCTGGAATTGTCGGGCAAGCCGGCACATCCTCAGACTTTGGCATGACGACTCCTCCGAATCGAACGACACTCTTCCATCGGCTCTGCTCACAAGAGTCACCTCGTAGCATCCCTCGGTGTGGTCGAGTTGTGAATCATGTAAGCGATTTTTCGAGGTCGAGCTCGAAGCAGGCCACGCCAGGTCACTAGGTGCTGTGAACGTGAGTGTGACCCTCCTCCGCCGGTAAGTGGATCATACCGTGAAGGACGCCCAGAAGCTCGGCCTATTCTGTAACGATTGTGATCTCGTTTAATGTCGTGTTCGGCGGCCATCAGTGAGGAACGCCGCCGGTGCACCCCAAGTTCGAGGATCAGTGGCTAAGGATCCGCACTCCACACAGTTCCTCTATACTCTGAGGGAGGGGCTCCTTCAACAGTCAATCTTTGCAGGTTCCGCAATCGCTGAATGTTGCAGCAGGATTTGATCGAGCGCCAAGCCACTGAGTGCGTTCCATCCCGCCTGCTACGAGTGGTCGCTCGTAGAGCATCTAACCGAATGACCCGGAGAGGCATTTGTCGCAGATCAGGATGCTTCCGATCTTGAGGAACCCCTGAGGGATGTCCGATCGTCGATCGTAGCGCACCCCGGAGTCGACAATCCTGGTCCAGGCAGCTCAGCGTCCGCTCTACAAACCATCGAGACGTCCCGAGACCGTTACCGAGCGCGCTGCCCCGTCGCGCAAGCGTCGGCATGATCCTCAGCCAACGCGGGATCGCGCACTGCCCCTCGGAGTCACGGGCGCGATCCCTTTGAAGGCGCTCGGGGAATGTCCTAGGTGGGCCGGACTTGCCCGAGGCGGCTTTGTGTCTTTTCACGAGAAAGGAAATGCACTCGGGAAGTTGCCTGCGGGGGCCGGACTAGGCCTCCACCGGCAGTATCGACGTCACAAGCGGCAACCGCTGCGTCACGTCGTGGTCGTTGGCGATTCTGGTCCGGGATTCCAATGGGATACCGTTCGCGTTGGTCCGCCCATGATGCGTGCTGCCGTGCTTAGCACGATCCGTAGGGTCTGACCCGGTCCGATTCCGCTCAAAACGGCCCCACCGAGGCCCCGTCGATCACCGCACACGACCCATCGATCTTGTCCGCCTGGCGCGCGGGATAGTCAGGCCGCTGCGAATCGATCTTCGGCCAGAGTCCGGCTGTGGTCTAGGCGCGCCGCTGGCGCTCGCAGGAACAATCCCGCTACGGCAGCCAAGCTCCTAGGAATGCCTCTCCCCGGGGAGCCGGCTCATAAGCACGTCGAGGATGCCGGTTGGCGCCACGCGAGGGCCGATCAGCTAACGCCCAAGCTACCGGACCGGCGCGGTCAAGGGGCGGGCCGAAGCGGCTCGACGAGGGGCCACAGCGGTGCACCGGGATCAGTCTGGCGATCGATGCACCACCGTAGACGCCGGATTTTGCACAGCCCATTCGCCTTGGCGTGCCGGTCGATCCGTGAGAAGCTCTCAGAAATGGGCGGCGTTGGATTCGAACCAACGACTTCCACCGTGTGAGGATGGCACTCTAACCACTGAGTTAGCCGCCCATGAATCGGGTCTTCACCCGTTCCTTTTAGATACCACGCCGCCGCCTGGCAGGGCAAGACTTCGGAGGGGCCGAGGCGGGTTAGGCTTAGCCCTCATAGGGCCGTGCGACGGTTCCGCCGCTTGCGGGGACGGTGGTCGCGGGCGCTTCGAACTTAGGGACGTTGACCTCGATCGACCCGGGGCCGGGCACCGGCTCGCGTGCCGATGACGCTGGCGCACCCCGCACAGGCTCGTCGTCGTCGATCCCACGCAAGCCCTTCTTGAATTCGACAATTCCCTTGCCCAGCGATTTCCCGACCTCGGGCAGCCGCTTGCCGAACAGAAGCACGGCGATCAGCATGACCACCATCAGTTCGCCGGGACCGAGATTGCCTGGAAACATGGTCGAGAGCCTCGCGTCGATTTCGGGTTCCAAACGGGTTCGAAGGCGTCGATCGGGAGAGCCAGCCAGCCGGGCCGGAGTCGATCAGGCGCCCGGTGTGCTCGACTTCTTCTCGGCGGGTGTGGCCGACGCGGCCTGCTCGATTTCGTCTTCGATTCCCGAGATTCCCTTCTTGAATTCGGTGACGCTGCGCCCGAGCGAGCGCATGACGCTCGGCAGCCGGTTGCCAAAGATCAGCAGGACGACCAAGGCCACGATCAGCAATTCAGGGCCTTGCATCGTCGGAAGGAAGGCGAGCGGCAGGGATGGCATCAGGGGGGACCTCCGGGAAGCGGCGGCGTTGTGTGGGCCGCGGTGGGAGTAGGAGGGGTCTTCGGCGGGTCAGAGGACGCTTGGGGTCTCGGAAATAGAGCGCGTGGGACAACGACCCAGGCCGCCAGCCACGCCAGCAGGAAGGCCGCGGCGACCAGGCGCCAAGAGAGTCGAGGCCGGCCCGTCGCGGCCGTTTGCGGTGCCGATCGCGGTGGGGCGCGATCGACCGATCGTAGCCACGCCACGATCCGGTGAGCCAGCCCAAGCCGCTGCCACCAGCCGGCCTGCCACCCGACCAGGGCCAGGGTCGCCAAGACCACGAGCACCTTACCAACACCCGCGAAGAGGCCAAAAAACGACCAGAGGGCGGGGTTCGCCATGGACGGACCTCGTCAGAAACTGCCCGAGGCTCGGGCGGAGACGCGGGGTGGGGGGCAGGCAGGGAAAAGGGCACGGGGCGGGTAAATAGGCAGCGTTGGTGGGGCCGACGGCTCGGCTCCCGACCCGGGCCATGCGTCTCAGCGAGGACGACGCGGAGTATAGCTTCTTTATGGTATCGTTCTGGGCCTTGGAGTCAATCGCCCGTCCGAGTTCCCGGTCGTGTTCACGCAGACGCGCTACGACGGTCCAGATGAACTGGTCACCGTTACGGTCGGCCCGCACGCGATTCGGCTTTGGAGGCCGGCCGACCCAGACCGTCTGTTGGACGATCCGGATGTCCTGGCTCTCAATTGCCGCGACGATTACATGCCGTACTGGGCTTATGTCTGGCCTGGGGCGTTGATCCTGGCCGAGGCGGTGGTCCAGCGGGGGGCACCGCCGGATGACCAGTTGGCCCTCGAGATCGGCTGTGGGCTGGGATTAGCCGGACTGGCGCTGCTGGCCGTGGGCGGGCGCGTTCGGTTCACGGACCACGACGCCACCCCGCTGCGCTATGTCCGGCGGAGCATTGCTGCCAATGGATATGACCAAGCCCGTGCCTCGACGGCTTTACTCGATTGGCGCGACCTGCCCGAGGATCGTTATGGGCTGATCCTCGGCGCCGATGTGCTGTATGAGCGTCGCCTGGTACCGTTGGTCGCCCGCCTGATCCGTCGGTTGTTGAGTCCGGACGGATTGGCTCTGGTGGGCGGGCCGTATCGCTCCGCCAGTGAAGGCCTGACCGAGGCGCTGGCTGCTCAGGGGTTGGTCGCGCGTTCGGAAACGCTCGAAGTGGTCGGGCTGGATGGTCGGCCCCAGGTCGGCACGGTTCATGAGATTCGCCGGGACGGCTCAACCGATGGGGGTACTGGATCGGGCTCGCGATTGGATCGGAGAGTGCCGACAAGATCCGAGACCCGGCTTACGTGAAGCTCGGCGATCTTGGCGGGCAGTTGCTCGAGCAGGCGGCCGGCCGCGCCGGGGTCGGCGAAGGTCGCGGTCCCAACCTGGATCGCCGAGGCTCCGGCGACGAGGAATTCCATGGCGTCGTCGGCCGTCCAGATGCCGCCGATGCCGATAATGGGCAGGTTCGGCAGGGCACGCTGAACTTCCCAGACCATCCGTAGCGCCAAGGGCTTGATGGCTGGACCGCTCAGGCCGCCAATGTCATTAGCCAGGATAGGCCGGCGACGCCGCCAATCGACGGCCATACCCTTGAAGGTATTGACGAGGCTGACCGCGTCGGCGCCCCCTTCGGCGGCAGCGGCGGCGATCACCGTCACGTCGGTCACATTCGGGGTCAGCTTGGCGATGATCGGCAAGTCGGATGCCCGGCGGACTCGGCCGACGAGCCGGCGAACGATTGTCGGGTCGACGCCCAGATCCAGGCCGTGAGTCACGTTCGGACAAGAGATGTTCAGTTCGAGGGCGGCCAGACCCGGCTCGGCCGAGAGCCGCTCCGCCATGGCGACGAACTGATCCTCGTCCTCACCGGCGATGTTGGCAATCACCGCCGTTCGGATGGTTCGGAGATAAGGGAGGTGGTGAGCGATAAAATGATCGATGCCGTCGTTGTCTAGTCCGATGGCGTTGAGCAGGCCGCAAGGGGTTTCGACGGTGCGAGGGGTCGGGTTGCCAGCGCGGGGCCGGGGAGTGATCGTCTTGGGAATCAGGCCGCCGAGCCGATCCAGGGGGACGTACGCGGCCAGCTCACGAATATAGCCAAAGGTTCCCGATGCCACGAGCACCGGATTGGCCAGCTTCAAGCGTCCCAGCCGGACGCCCATCTCGACATCCACCGGATCGGCTCCCTAACACCCCGTTGCAACTTACGACAAACTCAGCGTAGGGTCGTGCGACCGGAAGCGTCCAGTCTGGGTCGGATCGTTTCCCCGCGGTTCTGGAGGCGCATGGGTCGGTCGTGAGCAGCAGCGGCGAATCGCGGCGGACCGGTTGGCTCGTCTCGGTGGGGTGGGCACTCGCCTGCGGCCTGGTCTACCTGGCCAACAGCCGTGAGATCGGCTCTTACGACACGATCCCGACAACCTTGCTGCCACAGGCGATCCTCCGGGGCGATGGGCTTGTGCTCGACCGTTTTGCCGGGCTGATCGCCGGCCCCGACGGTCAGTTGCCCGATTACGTCGAGTGGCGCGGGGGACATCTGGTTTCGCGGTACCCGGTCGCGCCGGCGCTGCTCGCGCTGCCGTTGATCGTACCCCAGCGCTGGGTTTGGGACCGGACGAGTCCGGGCTGGGATGCGCATCCAGTCGCCGAGTGGAACGCCGCGCACACCATGGCCAAGAACGCAGCGGCCGCGCTGACCGCCTTGACCGTCTTGCTGCTGCATCGGTTGCTAGGGATGGTTGCCGGGCCAGCCGACGCCGCGGTGGCGACCCTGGCGGCGGGCCTGGGATCGCCGCTCTGGACGATCGCCTCGCAGGCGCTCTGGCAACATGGGCCGGCGGCCTTGGCCCTGACCGCCGCGCTCGTTGCGCTGGGAGCACCGGGCCTGGGTCGGATTGCGGCACCCCTGGCCGGGGCGTGCATGGGACTGATGGTGGCCATCCGGCTGGCCGACCTGGTGCTGGCCGCGCCCATCCTGCTCGGGCTGGCACTCCGGCGCCCCAGCACGCTACCCGCGGTCGTGATAACCGGATCGCTCATCCTGGCTCCGGCTCTGGCCTACAACCTGACCACCTTCGGTACCATCAGCGGAGGTCTGGCAGCCCTGGAGGCCTTGCACCCAGAGCGGCACGCGGTACCCGGAACGTGGTCGTCCGACCCAATCGGCGGCCTGTTGGGAACGCTGCTCAGTCCCAGCCGTGGGCTGTTCGTCTTCGTTCCCTGGGCCGCACTGGCTGTGGGATTGGTGCCCTGGACCTGGCGTCGGATTCAGAAGAATCCGCCGCTGGGGTGGGCGGTGTGCGGCCTGATTCCGTTTGCGGTGCTGCTGTCGGTCTACTCGGTCTGGTGGGGCGGGTTTTGTTACGGCCCGCGATACTGGACTGAGGCGGTCCCGCTCCTGGCGATCCTTCTGGCCGCCGCCCTCGACGCGACCCGCTCGCGGGCGCGACCGCTGCGGCTGCTGATCGACGTGGCCATCGCCGCATCCGTCGCCGTGCAGGCTCTCGGCGCCTGGTGGTACCCCAGCTCGTGGAATCTCAGGCCAGCGAACATCGATACCCACCACGAGCGGCTCTGGGACTGGACCGACAGCGAGTGGACCCGAATGATCCGGGAAAAATGGCTCCGGTGAAGTCGGTCCCGCGGACCGGTTCCGCTCGGCATAATCAATCGAGGATCAGCCCCGCCTGGGGCCATGCACCGGACCAATTCCGGGATCGAGATGACTCCGACCGAAACGCTGAACCGCCTGCGCGACCGACTTGCCACCGAGACCCGAGCCGAAGTCCGGCTTGACTCGGCCAGCCGCGGCCTTTACGCGACCGACGCCTCGCTCTACCAGATCGAGCCGGTCGGTGTCGCCATTCCGCGAACGGTCGCAGATGTTCCGGCGATCGTCCGGGCCGCTTTCGAGGAAGGGGTCGCCATCGTGCCCCGGGGTGCGGCGACCAGTCTCTCCGGTCAGACCGTGGGCGCGGGCCTGGTTCTGGACTTCTCTAAGTATCTGAACCGGATCGGAATCGTCGATCGGGACCGGATGACCGTCCGGGTCGAGCCGGGGGTCGTGCTCGACCAGCTCAATCGCCACCTCGCCCCGCTGGGGCTGATGTTTGCCCCCGATGTCTCGACGAGCGACCGGGCCACCATCGGCGGGATGATCGGCAACAACTCGGCCGGCGCGCGATCACTCCGGTACGGCAAGACCGTCGACCACGTCCGATCGCTCGACGTCGTGCTCGACGACGGAACGCCCGCGCGATTCGAGCCGCTCGACGTCGCCACCCTCCAGCAAGTTTGCCGACACGGCGACCGGGCAGGCATCCTGCATGCCACGGTTCGCGACGTCGTGGCCCGCCACGAGGCGGCCATCCGCGCGCAGTTTCCCCGGATTCTCAGGCGGGTCAGCGGCTACAACCTGGACGAATTCGTGCCGGGCCTGGCGGTGCGTCCGGCGGGCTGGCCCGACGAACCCTGGCAATTCAACCTCAGCCGGTTGATCGTCGGTTCCGAAGGTACGCTGGCCATCGTCACAGGTGCGGAGCTGCGGGTTGTACCGAAGCCGGCGTGCACCGGCCTGGTGGTGCTTTCGTTCGCGTCGATCAACGACGCCCTGGGCCGCATCGAGGAAATGGTTGCTGCCGGCCCGGTCGCCGTCGAACTGCTCGACCGGACGATCCTGGACCTGGCGGCGACGCAGCCGGCGCTGGCGAGCCACCTCCATTTCGCCGCCGGCCGCCCCGCAGCCATCCTCGCCGCCCAATTCTACGCCGACTCCGCCGCGGAACTGGCCGAGCGGGCGCAAAGCCTGGCCCGCGCCTTCGAGGGGCGCGACGGCGTGCTCGGCGTCCGCACGGCGCTCGACGGAGCGGCCGGAGACAGTTTCTGGAAGGTTCGCAAGGCTGGGCTTTCCCTCCTGATGGGTATGGTAGGCGACGCCAAGCCGGTCGCGTTCGTCGAGGATACGGCGGTCGCGCCTGCGAAGCTCTTGCCGTTCTACCAACGATTCGAGGCGATCGTTCAACGCCACGGAGCCAAGGCCGCCTGCTACGGGCATGCCGACGTGGGGTGCCTACATATCCGGCCGATCCTCAATATGAAAGACCCGGCCGATCTGGAAAAACTCCGCGGAATCGCCGCCGAGGTGGCTGAGCTGGTGGCGGAGTTCGGCGGCGCGATGTCCGGCGAACACGGTGATGGGCTGGCCCGCAGCCGCTGGAACGAGCGGCTCTTTGGTCCGGAGGTCTACTCGGCGTTCCAGGAGATCAAACACGCCTTCGATCCCCGTGATCGCCTCAACCCCGGCAAGGTGGTCGCCGCCCCGGACCTGACCGACCACCTGCGGATCAGCCCGCGCTATCGCACGACCGAGCCCGACCAGACGGCCTTCGATTTCGCGGCCCAGGGCGGCTTTGCCCGCGCCGTCGAACTGTGCTCGGGAGTCGGTGTGTGCCGCAAGCTCGACACCGGCACCATGTGCCCCAGCTACATGGTGACTCGCGACGAAGCCGACACGACCCGCGGCCGCGCCAACCTGTTGCGCCTGGTGATCTCCGGCCAGCGGCCCGATGGCCTGGCCAACGAGGAGCTGCACGCGGCCCTGGACCTATGCTTGCAGTGTAAGGCGTGCAAGACCGAGTGTCCGTCGAACGTCGACATGGCCCGGCTCAAGGCCGAAGTCCTCTACCAAACCTACCGGCACCGCCCAGCCCCGCTGGCCAGCCTGGCCATGAGCCACTATGCGCGGCTGGCTCGGCTGGCTTCGCCGCTGGCGCCTCTGGTCAACGCGCTGGGCGGCTTCGCGCCGAATCGCTGGCTGCTGGAGAAGCTGGCGGGCATCGACCGCCGCCGGCGGCTGCCCCGATTCGCTCGGCCCACGTTTCGCGGTTGGTTTAACCGCCACCAGCCGACACCGCCGGCTGGCTCGCGCGGCCGCGTGATCTTGTTCGACGATTGCTTCACCAACTACCACGCGCCCGAAGTCGGCCGCGCTGCGGTTCGGGTCATCGAAGCGGCTGGCTACGAGGTCGAGCTGGCCGGAGGCGTCTGCTGCGGCCGTCCGGCGGCTTCCAAGGGACTGCTCGACGTGGCTCGGGATCAGGCCGCCGAAACGCTCGGACGACTCGCCCGTTCGGCCCGCGCCGGCATGCCGATCCTTGGCCTCGAACCCAGTTGCCTCACCATGTTCGTGGACGAGTATCGGGATTTGCGCCTAGGGCCGGATGCCGAGCTGCTGGCCCGCCGCAGTCGTCTGGTCGAGGCCTGGGTCGGCGACCCGGCCGCCGTCCCCGATCTGCCCCTTCGACCGCTGCCGATCCGCCTTCTCCTGCATGGTCACTGCCAGCAGAAAGCCATCCTCGGGCTTGCCGAGACCGAACGTGCGCTTCGACGCATCCCCGGCGTCACCCTTCGGACGCTCGATAGCGGCTGTTGCGGCATGGCTGGCTCGTTCGGCTACGAGAAGGGCCACTACGAGCTGAGCGAGGCCCTGGCACGCAGGGTGCTCATCCCCGCTGCCGAGGCCGACCTGGACGCGACCCTGGTCGCGCCAGGCTTCTCCTGCCGCAGCCAGGTCAAAGACCTCGAAGGCCTCCAAGCCCGCCACCCCATCGAAGTGCTCGCCGAAGCCCTCGACGACTCCCGCCGCCTCCCCGGTTGATCAACCCGGCGGCCAGCCTCGCCGTGGCGTTTCCCGCACCGGTCGCCTACGATGATCCGAGCCTGCGACCGGAGCCTTCCCGATGCCTGCACGCGTCGTCCTGACCCTGACCGGTCCCGACCAGATCGGCATAGTCGACAAGTTGACGGGCCACGTCCTGGAACACGGCGGCAACGTCGAGATGAGCCGCATGGCACGGCTCGGCGGCGAATTCGCCGTACTGATGCTCGTCGCGTTGCCCGACGAACGGAGCAGCGACGCTCTGATGCAGAGTCTCGCCAGCCTGACCGCCAGCGGCTACACCCTGACGCTCAGCCCCTCCCGAACCCTGGCCGCCGAACCCCACCCCGGCTGGGTCCCCTACCGCATCGACGTCCACGGCGCAGACCACGAAGGAATCATCCACGAAGTGGCCCATTATCTCTCGGCTCAAGGCATCAGCATCGACGAGATGGAGTCCGAATGCTCCCCGGCCCCGACCAGCGGAACCCCGCTGTTCGCCATGACGGCCAACATCGTTGTCCCTCCCGGTCTGGACCCCGACGCCTGGCGCCCCGGTCTGGCCGAGATCGCCCGTCGCCTCAATCTGGAGATCGAGGTCATCCCGATCGGCCGTTCGGGTGCCTAAACCCTCAGCTCGCCCCCTCGCACACCCTACCCACGACTGACCAGACCCGGCCCGCCCATCGACCGAGACGGCAGTTCGCGGTCGAGTCAGCCGACCCGATCGGCCGGCCTGGCAGCAGCCCAACCGCTCCCCTCGTTGGCCGACCCCCAAATCGGCTAGGGCGTGTGTGGGGTTTGCTTCAACCACCGCGCGACGTTCATCATCGCCCGCGCTGTGTGGTAGTTGGCCTTCCACGGCTGGGCCTTGCGGCCATCGCCCATTAGCTCCCCCTGGCGTGTGGTGGTCTCGTACCAGCCGCCGTGCTCCGGGTCGATCAGGTTCCGCTCGATGAACCGCCATTGATCCAGGAATGCGCGGCCATAGCGGTCGGTTTCATGCCCGTATCTTCGGTGCATCAACAACAGCGCTTGAAGCCCCTCGGCCTGGGTCCACCAGACCTTCGTCGTATCGTGCGCCGGGCCAAACGCCTCCCCTTTCTCGTAGAACCCGCCGAAGTCTGGGTCCCAGCCGTAATCGAGTGCATGATCGACCAGCGACCGCGCGACCGCCCAGGTTCGCGGATCCTCACCCAGGCCGAGCGCCTCGGCGGCCTCGACCAGCAGATAGGCCGTCTCGACATCGTGCCCGAACGAGTCGTGAGCCGGGACCGCGCGCCAGTCACGCGTGAAGTAAAGATTCAACGCTCCCGGCTCAACGGCGATCCGATCGCGCACGATCCGCAACAACTCCTCCAACCGTTCTCGGACCACCGGCCTGTCGTCCATTTGCGAATACGCCGCCAGAGCTTCTAGCATATGAATATGAACATTCATTGACTTCAAGCCATACAGAACGCCGATCCGGTCGAGTCGGCGGGGCAGGGGGGAGTCAGGCTCCCAGGTGAGGATCGGCCTGCCGTCGCGCCGCAGGGCTTCAAAGTAGCCCCCGTGTTCAGGGTCGTGGGCGTGCCGATCGGTCCAGTCGAACGCATCGCGGGCCACCTTGAGCGCGAGCGGGTCGCGCGTGACTCGGTAGGCTGCGCTCGCCGCGTACAGGACGAACGCCAGCCCGTATGCGTGCTTTTCGTCGTCGGGCGTTCCGTCGCCGCGGATCCGCCAGTGGAATCCGCCGTATTCCCGGTCGCGCATCGGACCATCGAGAAACGCAATGCCGTGCCGGACGTAGGCGAGGAAGGCATCGCGATGCTCCGGGGCGTAATCGGCAAAAGCAGCCGCCGTCCAGGTCAACCGCGCCTGGTAGACCACGAAGGCGCCGTCGTCGGGCAGGGGCGACCAGTTTCGGGTCCTGTGTTGCTGGAACCCGCCGCGGACCCGGTCGAGGGTCGCCGGATACCAGTGCCGGGTCAATTCCTCGCGGACCAGGTGGTCGATCTGGTCGCCCAGCCGTTGCGCGGTCGCGAGGTCCAGCGCCGACGCCGCTTGCTGGCCCAACGCCAGGGCAACCAGGGTCACAAGACTCCCCATCGCCTCATCCTTTCACCGTGTCTCGATGTCGGAATGGTCCGCCGCCGGCCTCGCCGCAAGCCGGCTAGTCGGCTTCGGCTCATCGTGAGCGCTCGAGGTGCCCGGCCAGCCCGTCGAACTTCCACTGGCCTTTGTCTCGAACCAGCCGATAAACCGGTCGAACCCGCTCCCGGGGGTCGGTCGGGCAGAGCAAGACGTCGGAGCCAGCCTGCCAGGCCCGGAAGTTTTTGTGGATAACGCGGGGCAAACCGACCATTCCGCCTTCTTCGGCCGGTTCGATCGGCTGGACGGCGCGATATCGGTCGGAGCACAACGCGCAAGCCGTCTCCCAATCGCCGCGGTTCGCGGCCGCGATCAACGCCGTGTAGGCCCGGACAGCCTCCCGGACCGGAGCCGTCGTGATCGCTTCCCAGGCCACGAACCCAATCAGCACCGCCACCGCTGCCCCTGCGGCCCACGGCAAGCCGTGGGGTCCGAGGAACCGACCGGCGGGCTGGGACGTGGCCTGGTTCATGATCGTTATTATGACCTGCCGGTTCCGTAAATTCCGCCGGTTATGCTTGATTCGCCGGAATTCCCGACCGCCCGCAGCTGCCGGAACTTGACCGCCCTGACCCCGGGAGCCACGCTTCGATAGCGGTCGGTCTGCTCCGAGCCGCCCCGGACTGCCCGCGGCTCCTCCCGAGTCGGTGCCCCAACGTCATGATGCGACACCCTGCCTCCGGTTCAACCCTCGGCTGTCTGTCCCTCGGGCTGGCGCTGGCATCGGCCCTGCCCAGCCTAGGTCAACAGACTCCGGGCCTGCCGATTCGCCCCGACAGCGCCGCTTCGTCCCCCCAGCCACCCGACGACTCTCGGGTTCTGGAGCGGCTGGAGCGTCAGCTCCTCGACGCTTCCTCGCTGATTCAGGACCCCGCCGAGCGCTCCCGAGAACTGGAGCGCGCAGCTCGCGCGTTCCTCCTCAGCCAGAGCCTCGACTCGGCCTTGGAGGCTATTCGTGGCGCCGGCCAGGCCGCACTCGAGATCCCCCAGCGCGGCCTCCGCGACGTCCGCCTCGATGCCGCAGCAGCGACCGCGCTCGCCCTCTCCGAGCAAATTACCCAGCGGGGCATTATCGGCGCTCGCGGCCCTGCCGAGTTTGGCCTGCTTCCGGATGCCAGCGGGCCGGCCGTCCGAACTGACACCGAACGCCTCGAGTCTCTCGATCGGGCGCTCGACGCCTTCGGTCTGGCCGAGGCTCTTGCCACCCAGATCGAGAGCGAAAACTACCGCAGCGCCGCTCTGGCCCGCGTGGTCATCGCACTCGCCAAAAAGAGCCAGGACGTCGCCCGCTACTTGGTCGAATCGACCGGTGCTAGTCCCCTGATCGACCAGGTCGATTCCCCCTTCCGAGACCGCGCCGACCGGTTCCTCGTCGCGGCCCAGACCACACTCCTGCGAATCCCGCTGCCAGCCTTCCGCGATCGAACCCTCGTCGAGCTGGTCACCCTCGCCGCGGCCTCGCATCAATACCGCCGCGCTCGGGAAATCGCCCACACCTGGCCCCACCTGCCTTCGCGCGCCGAAGCCCTTGTCGTCATCGCCCAAGCCCAAGCCTTCGACCGACTCGATGCCGACGCCACCACCTCGTTCCAGGAGGCGCTGGAAACGGTCACCCGTATCCCCCTGACCGGCCCACGCCTCACCGCCGCCGCCCTCCTGCTCGACAGCCTGATGGCCTGCGGACGCTTCGAAGATGCCCGCGCGGCCATCACGATCGCCCCCGATCCCAACCTACGGCTGGCCGCCCTCTCGGCCGTCGCTCGCTCCATGGGCTCACGCGGCCTGGTCGACGCCGCCTATCACTGGATCGACCGCGAAGCCCCCCCCAGCTTTCGCGATCGGCTCCGCCGCGAGGTGGCCGACGGCCTGGCCGAATTCGTCGAGCAAGGCCAGCTCCGCCGCTCCGCGGTCGACCTCCGCGGCCTCAGATAAGCCCTGTCCCAACCGGCTCGTACAACGTCTCGTACCGCTCCCGGGTCGCCGCGATCCCGGCATGCACGACCCGGATATCAAACCCAAACACAAACAGTTGGCAGCCCCACTGCCGCATCCGCCGCGCATGGTCCGGACCCTGCGGTACGATCCCCCAGGGTTTGCCCGCCGAGCGACACGCCGACGCAATCCGCTCGATCGCCCCAAGACAATCCGGATGGTCGAACTGCCCGGTACGACCCAAGACCTGGCTGAGATCCACCGGCCCGACAAACACCAAGTCGACATCCGGCACCCGCGCGATCGCTTCTACGCGGTCCAGCGCCTCGGCCGTCTCGATCTGAACCCCCACAAACGTCTCCGCATTCGCCCTGGCCACATACTCGGCCAGCGGCTCCAGCCCAAACCGCCCATCGCGGTTGCTGCCATTCAGGCCCCGCTGGCCCCGCGGCGCAAACTTGACCCACCGCACCGCCTGCTCGGCCTCGTCCTCCGTGCGGACCATGCTGATCATCACACCCCCGGCGCCCGCCTCCAGCCAACGCATCACCTGCGCATAGTCGGTCGCCGGCGTCCGCACAAAGGACTCCAGGCCATACGCCCGCGCCGCGAGCGTCGCCAGCTCCACATCCTTCAACGTGATTCCGCCATGCTCATGATCCAACCACAACACGTCAAACCCACCCTGGACCCCCACAACCTCGACAAACTTGGGCGAGATCAACTGCCCTAGACCAAATCCCTTGATCACCTCTCCCCGCGCGAGCCGCTCCTTGGTCCGCTTCATCGAGCCTGCTCCGAATCTTGAACCCACATCCCGACGTCGCAGTCGTCACCATAACCCACCCGGCCCCCCATCCGGCAGCCTCGACCGACAGCTCCCTCAGCCCCGACCGGCGGCGACCCCGGCCCTCCCCCCCGTCCGGCAGGTGCCCCGGCTGTCCTCTGGACCTCGACGTCCAACTCGGTCACCATAAAAGCCTCAATCACCGTGCGGGCTGGTCCACCTGGCCCCGCAACGGCCGCTCCGCAGCCTCGAACCCCGCAATCGACTCAACTCCCATGCGGACGCCACCCCTGCGGCTCGCCTTCGCCGCTGTCTTCGGCCGCATCTTTCTCGTCACGTTCGCCATCCAACAGTTTACCGCCTTTCACAAGACCCGCCATCAACTTCGACTGGCTGGCCCCGCCGCTAAATTCGAAGCCTTCCTCGATTTCACCCCCTACGCCTTGGTGCTGGCGCTGCTGGTCGCCGCGCTGGCCAGCGTCGGCCTCGATGCCCTGGTCCGCTTCGTGCTGCGCCCTCTGGCCGGTGTCTGGTACCATCCCGGCTCCGGCAGAACCGAGGCCACGCCCCTGGCCTTCCACCTCGCGCCGGGCGAATCCCTGGAAGCATCCTGCCCGGCCCGGATTCGCTCGGCCCAGGGCTGGCGGCCGGGCACCCTCGTCCTGACCAGCCAGTCCTTGACCCATTACCCCTGCAACTGGGACGCCGAACCCTGCCGAATCCCCCGCACCGAGCTTCGCAGCCTTCGCATCGAACCAGCCCGAGCCGTCCTCGGTAGCTTCCTCCTGGGTTGGCCCGGCCGCCTGGTGATCCGCGCCGCCGACGGTCGCGAGCTAACCCTGGCCGTCGCCGACCCGTCCGAAATCCTTGCCTGGTTTGTCCGGTCTATCTGACTCCACCATCCGAACGTCTCTTTCCCTGGATCATCCTGGGCCAGCCATGCCTCCGCCGTTTCGGGTCGTTGTCACCGATTTTCTTGCGGAAACTGAGATCGAAGCTCCTGTCCTGGGCGATCTGGCCACGCTCGAATGCTTGGGCGGCTGGTCTGAGGCCGACTTGGCCGGCAGGGTCGAGGATGCGTCGATTCTGTTGGTCTATCACGACATCCCCCACATCGGCGCTCTGACGTTCGACCGCCTCGAGCGCTGCGTCGGCATCGTCCGTGCCGGTGTCGGCTTCAACAATCTGGACATCGAGGCTGCGGCTGCGCGCGGAATCGTCGTCTGCAACGTCCCCGACTATGGCACCGAGGACGTGGCCGATCATGCCCTGATGCTGCTGCTGGCCGCTGCCCGCAAGCTCATCGACTGCCACGCGGCGATCCGCGGCGGTTCCTGGCATTATCGGACGATCTGGGGAGCCCCTCGGCTCCGCGGCAAGACGCTCGGCATTGTCGGGATCGGCCGGATCGGCACCGCTCTGGCCCTTCGGGCCAAGCCCTTGGGGCTGGAAATCGCGTACTACGACCCTTTTGCCCGGCCGGGGGTCGACAAGGCCCTGGGAATCCGCCAAGTCGGCAGTCTCGGCGACCTGATGGCCCAGTCCGACTTCGTTTCACTCCACTGCGACCTGAACCCGACCAGCCATCATCTCATCAATCGGGAGTCTCTGGCGGCGGCCCGGCCAGGGATGATCCTGGTCAACACGGCTCGGGGTCCGGTCATCGATCAGGAGGCGCTACGCGAGGCGCTCGATTCAGGCCGCGTTGCCGCGGCGGCCCTCGATGTGGTCGAGCGCGAACCGCTCGACGATGACCGGCTTCGACTCCATCCCCGAATCATCTTCACGCCCCATGCGGCGTTCTACACCGTCGAAGGGTTTGCCGAGATGCGCCGCAAGGCCGCCGAGGAAGCCCGGCGGCTGCTTCTGGGACAACCTCCCCGGTGTCCAGTCAACCTCGATCGGATTCCGCCCGGCCGCCGTCGCCTCTCTGTCTAGAGAGGCGCGCGGCGGCCATCGCGGCGGGTAGGACGACTTCGGATGGCCTGAGCAATCGGCGACCCGTGCCCCGGCGCGTGCAATCGCGGGCCACGCCACACCGGCTAATCACCGACCGTATTTTGGCCGGAAACAGGGCCACACAACTCCGCCCGGCAGCCGGGCACAGCCTGCAGAGCCGACCCGGACCTGGAGCGCCGTCGGCGGCAACCCATCAGGCCCAACGCTCCCACGCCCACAACGGCCAGAACCAGCCCGCTCGGTTCGGGAACCACCGTCGAGTTGATGTAAGAATCGCTCCCGCCGGTCGACCCGATCGACTGCACATGCACCCCCAGACGCACAACTCCGTTTGCGATCGCCGAGAGCATGTCCGCGAACGAGACCGTCGTCACCAGCTGAAAGCCCGCGTATTCACCGGGATTGATTCCATTGGCGGCTCCGCCCCGACGCACAATGGCAAAGGTTTCGTCGAACGGCGGCGACAGGGTGTTTCCCCCTGGCAAGTTGTAGTTCGTGTCGAATTGAAACTTGGTGCCGGGCCCTTCGACTAAGGACGCCGCCGTCCAGTTCAGCCCGCCCAACTCAATCGAAAAAGCTTGAATGGCTGACGCCACGCCACCCGCGGCGTTCTGGGCGAGGAACTGAATGACGCCTCCCCCAAGGTCCGTAACCTCGACGCATAACTGTCCCGACAAATCGGCGTTGCCGTTCTGGGTGATGTTCCGCGATAGCGGGATCAGGTCGGCCCGGCCCGGAGCCGCGGCCCCCAGAACGAGGCCAGCGATCAACCCCAGCAGCGCACGCCGTCGAGTCAAAGCCCTCATCCAATTCCTCTCTTTCAGGAAACGGGACGGACCAGCAAAATCCAGCGGGCAGACCAGGCCCGCACCACGCCCGGTGCGGGCGCCACCTCGCCATCGACCAGGGCCCGTGTCTGACCAGACACTCCTTCAACGCCCCGTTATCCAGTGCCGCGACACCGCTTCGTCACGCGATCAACAGCCGTGGTGTTTGCTCACCAGTCTGTTGCGCCCAGACCGCGCCCGTCTCCCAATTTGTGCGGCATCGGTCAAATGGGTTCACATTCGATCGCCGAGGCCGACCCCTTCGTCATTAGGGCGGGGCACGATATGATCGCTGCAACGGCCTTCGTCTCCTCGACTGAGCGACTCCCAGCGATTAGGAATCCTGATGACGCCTGCCTGCCTTGTCACCTCCGGCTTGCTTGCCCTCGCTTTGGTGACGCCACCGGTCCGCATGACCCAGCCGCCCGAAGCGGACGATGATGCCCAGGCGATCGTCCGCTCCGCCGTCGAACGGCTGGCCCTGGCCGACTCCTACCGCTGGACGACAACGGCAACTCCGGCCGACACTCACCCCCTGACCACCCCCGGGGGCCTGACACATGGAGTTTTCGTTCGACCGGCTGGGATGCTCGTCTCCATGCCCTCTGAGTTCGGCCGCCTGGACTTTGCCCGCCGAGGCGATCACACGGCTGTCAGCCTCGAGGGCAACTGGCAGACCCTCGAACAGGCGGCCGCGCGTCCGGCCGTCCCCACCGCGTTTGGTCCCCCCATCGCGTTCGACCCGAACCTGGTCACCGGCTTCAGCCCGCCCGACCAGGTGGTGCGCACGCTGATCGAGCAGGCCACGGATTACCAGCGGGAAGGCGACACGATCACCGCCAGGCTCAACCCCGATGCCGTGGCCGCCTTGCTCGACGCCGCCATGCCCGCTCGCCTTCTTCGTTCCCGGAGCGAGCTGCCCCCGATCCAGGGTGCCCAGGGCAGCGTGACCTTTCACCTCCAGGGCGAACGGCTCGTCGGCTTCTCGGTGGACCTGGTCGGCTCGCGGCGCCTACGCAACGTCGACCTCCGCCTGGACCGCAAGTCGGTCACCGAGCTGGCCGACCTCAACGCCGCCGTCCTCGATCTGCCGCCCGACGCGGCCTCGATCCTCGACGCCCTGGCTGCGGGCCGTCAACCCGAGGTCTTCGTTCCCGAGCCTGGATTCCGCAAACTCTTCGACGGTCGAACCCTCAACGGCTGGGCCGGCAAACCCGGTTACTGGACCGTCGAGGACGGGGCGATTGTAGGTCGCACGACACCCGACCACCCCCTTTCGGCCAACACGTTCTTGATCGCTCAGGCAGGCGGCAAACCGCTGACGGTCGACGACTTCGAGCTCCGCCTCCGCTACCGCATCACCGCCGACAACGACCGCGGATTCGCCAACTCTGGCATCCAATACCGCAGCGTCGACAAAGGCGACTTCGTCATCGCCGGATATCAGGCCGACTTCGAGGCAGGCCCCGCCTTCTCCGGCATCCTCTACGACGAAGCCGACGGCGCCGGCGGACGGGGGATCATGGCCCTGCGAGGCGAATCGGTCCGCTGGGGCCCCGGCAAGACCAAAGAGGTGATCGGCTCGCTCGGCGACTCCGGCGAGATCCAGGCGGCGATCAAGCCCGACGACTGGAACCAGTACGTCATCATCGCCCGCGGCAACCGTCTCCAACACTTTATCAACGGCCGCCCGACGATCGACGTCATCGACGACGACCCAGCACACCGGCTCCATTCCGGCGTTCTGGCCCTCCAACTCCACGCCGGCCCACCCATGACCGTCCGATTCAAGGACATCCAGCTCAAACCGCTCAGCTCGGCCGCCGAAAGCGCTATCGCCAACGTCCGGATCGCCCCGGGCTTTCAGATCGAGCGGATCTACGACGTTCCCAAAGCCACCCAAGGTTCCTGGGTCGCTCTGTGCGTCGATCCCCAGGGCCGCCTGATCGCAGCCGACCAGACCGGCCAGCTCTACCGCCTCCGGCCACCCCCTCCCGGCCGCTCCGACCCCGTGCAACCCGAGCCTCTCACTCTTGAGCTGGCCGGAGCCCACGGGCTGCTCTGCGCCTTCGATAGCCTGTACGTCATGGTCAATGAGCGCGGCACCCACGGCCTGTACCGCGTCCGCGACACCGATGGCGACGACCGCTACGACCAGGTCCAGTTGCTCCGCGAGATCCAGGGCGGCGGCGAACACGGCATGCACTCGATCGTCCTCTCGCCCGACGGTACCTCCCTCTATGTCGTCTGCGGCAACACCGCCGAGCTGACCCGAATCGACGCCTCGCGCGTGCCGCTGGTCTGGGGCGAGGACAACCTCGCCAGCCGCATTCCCACCGGATTTATGGACGACTCGCTGGCTCCCCAGGGCTGGATCGCCCGAACCGACCCCGACGGCCAGCGCTGGGAACTGATCGCCGCCGGCCTCCGCAACCCCTTCGACATCGCCTTCAACACCGACGGCGAACTCTTCACCTACGACGCCGACATGGAGTGGGACATCGGCGCCCCGTGGTATCGACCGACCCGGGTCAACCACGTCATCAGCGGTGCCGAATTCGGATTCCGGAACGGCTCGGCCAAGTGGCCGGCCCACTACATCGACAGTTTCGGCGCGGTCGTCGATATCGGTCCCGGTTCCCCGACCGGGATCACCTTCGGCTACGGCGCTCACTTCCCGCCCAAGTACCGCGATGCCCTGTTCCTGAGCGACTGGAGTTTCGGCAAAGTTCGCGCCGTCCACCTCAAGCCCCAAGGCGCCACCTACACCGCCGAGGTCGAAGACTTCCTGAGCGGCCAGCCGCTGCCGGTGACCGACCTGGTGATCAACCCCCACGATGGGGCCATGTATCTGGCCGTTGGGGGTCGGGGTGCCCAATCGGCCGTCTATCGTGTGACATACGTCGGCGGCGAGTCGGCAGCCCTGGCCGATCCGCCTCCCGACGCGGGCCAGGCCGCCGAGCGCCGCGCGGTGCGGCATCGCCTCGAAGCCTTCCACGGTCACCCCGACCCGGAGGCCATCGCCACGGTCTGGCCCTACCTGGCCGACCCAGACCGCGCGATTCGTTACGCCGCCCGCACCGCCCTGGAGTGGCAAGACCCGGCCAGCTGGCGTGACCGGGCCCTCTCCGAAACGAACCCCCGCATCGCGATCGCCGCTCTGGTCGCGCTGGTCCGCGTCAGCGGGCGCGATCCGTTGCACCGCTCGCCCAGTGACCCGTCGCCAGATCCGACCCTTCTGCCCCGATTGCTCCAGGCTCTGGAGGCGATCGATTGGAACCGGCTCTCCAACCCTGACCGCGCCGACCTGCTGCGTGCCTACGCCCTGGCCTTCATCCGCCTGGGCCGACCCGACGAGGCCGCCCGATCGCGGCTGGCAACCCGCTGGGAGGCCCTCTTCCCGACCCGGGTCGTCGAACTCGATCAGCAACTGGCCGAACTGCTGGTCTACCTCGACGCACCGCAGGCGGCGGCCAAGCTCGTCGCCGCCATGCAGTCGGCACCCACCCAGGAAGAGCAGATCCACTACGCGCTGGTCCTTCGTAATCTGAAGACCGGATGGACCAACGACTTGCGTGCGGCCTACTTCCGTTGGTTTAACGAGACGGCCTCGGCGTACCGGGGAGGCAATACGTTTGCCAGCTCGTTGAAAACGATCCGCGATCAGGCGGTGGCAAATCTGTCCGAGTCGGAGCGCGAAGCGCTTCGGCCGGTTCTCGACGCAGCGCCCGTGCGCAAGTCGCTCCGCGACCTGCTGGCCGAGCGGCCGATCGTTCGCACCTGGACACTCGACGAGCTGGTGCCGATCGTCGAGCGTGGTCTGGCCGAGCCGCGCGACCGGGACCGCGGCCGCCAGCTCTACGCCACGGTGGCGTGTGCTGCATGCCATCGCTTCGGTCGAGAGGGTGACGGTGTTGGTCCGGATCTGACGGCCGTCGGAGGCCGCTTCGGCGTGCGCGACCTGCTTGAGGCGATCGTCGAGCCGTCCAAGGTCATCAGCGACCAGTATGGGGCCGTGACGATCGCCACCCGCGACGGTCGGATCATCAACGGCCGGGTGGGCAATCTGTTCGGCGATAGCTTGGCTGTGATCGAGGATATGTTTGATCCCGGCCGATCCACCATGATCCGCCGCTCCGACATCGAGGAGATGAAGCCCTCGGACATCTCGCCCATGCCGCAAGGTTTGCTCGACAGCCTCCGGGCCGACGAGATTCAGGATCTGATCGCCTATCTGTTGGCAGGGCCGGATCGCTGAGTCGGGGCTCCGGCCTGTTCGGAGATGGACTCCCGAAGTTTTTGGGGCCGTGCATACACGTCCCGTAGCGCGTGTGATCGGGTTCCGGCCCGGGGCTTGACGGCTGGCTGGCTCCGGGAGTTAGGCAAGTGGTGAAAAGGGGCGAGCTGCGCTGGATTTTTTGGGGGAGCGGTCCGCCTGGCTGAGGTTGAGGACTTGGCGGTTGATCCGACCAGTCCGGCCTGGGGGTCTCGGGGTCTCCGCCGACCGGAGTCCGCCTTGTCTTTTCCGGGGTGGCATGGAGAATGACAAAACAAGGGCCATAGGATGGCCCGCGTTCGAGGCTCGACGGACGACCCGGTTCCCCCGCGGCCCGTCTCGCGAGCGGAGACGGCACGAGGGCGCGACATATGGTGGTCGTCTCGAGTCAGACCCCGAGGGCTGCCGCTTCGCGCCCAGCCCCGCCGGCCCCCCCGCTCGAGCCGGCGGGTCCGACCAATCCCGTCCAGCGGCTGGGCGAATACGTTTTTGACGCCGTTGCTGGCATCGGGGGCATGGCCGTCTTCACGATCCAGACGTTCGGCTGGATGTTTCGACGTCCGCCTCGCTGGGGGGTAATCGTCCCGAGTCTGTACAACATCGGCGTCCTGTCGATGCCGGTCGTGGCCCTGACGGGCACGTTCATCGGCATGGTTTTGGCGATCCAGACGTATACCCAGTTTGAGTCGATGCAGATGGAGACCAAGCTGGGCGGGGTGATCAACATTGCGTTGGTTAAGGAGTTGGGGCCAGTGCTAGCGGCGACGATGCTGGCTGGCCGGGTCGGCTCCTCGATGGCCGCCGAACTGGGCACGATGCGGGTCACCGAGCAGATCGACGCCCTGATCGCGCTGGGGACCAACCCGATCCGTTATTTGGTGGTTCCCCGGTTTCTGGCCTGCGTTTTATTGATCCCGCTGCTGACCTTGATGGCCGACTTCATGGGCGTCATCGGCGGGGCGTTTGTCTGCACCCAACTGCTGGGGGTCGACTCCTACCATTACTGGATGCACAGTCGGGCCAGCGTCACCTATTTGGACCTGTTCATTGGGATCTTCAAGAGCATCTTCTTTGGCGCCGCGATCGCTCTGATTGGATGCCACCGCGGCTTTCACTCCGCGGCGGGTGCCGAAGGCGTCGGCCGCGCGGCTACCGAGTCGTTCGTGCTCACCTTCATTGCGATCCTGGCCATCGACTTCGTCCTCGGCTGGTGCTGGAATATCATTTATTTTTCCCTGTACCCGGTCGAGCGGGGCTTCTTCTAGAGGGAGCGACCCCCGACCATGAGCGACCCAGCTCCCAAGCCCCTGATTGAGCTTCGCAGCTGCGAGATGCGTTTTCGCCACCAACTGGTCCTGCGTGGCATCGACCTGAGCATCCGCCGCGGCGAGACGGTCTGCGTGATTGGCGAATCCGGCTGCGGTAAGACCGTCCTGCTGAAACTGATGATCGGCCTCTTAAGCCCGACGGCCGGCTCCGTTCACTTCGATGGCCACGACCTGGCCACCCTCACCGAGGCCGAACGGACACGCCTGCGGCTCCGCTTCGGATTCCTGTTTCAGTTGGCAGCGCTCTTCGACAGCCTGACCGTTTACGACAACGTCGCCTTCGGACCCCGCGAGCACAACCTCTACGACGAAGCGACCCTCCGCCGGGTGGTCGCCGAGCGACTGGCCGAGGTGGGGCTTCCCCCGGGGCTGGAGCACAAGAAACCCGCCGAACTGTCGGGCGGCCAGCGGAAGCGGGTCGGACTGGCCCGGGCCTTGGCCATCAACCCCGAGGTGATGCTCTACGACGAGCCGACCACCGGCCTGGACCCCATCATGTCCGACGTGATCAACGAGTTGATCCTCCAAACCCAGCGCACCAAACACACGACCGGTGTCGTCGTCACCCACGACATGAGAACCGTTCAGAAAGTCGCCGATCGGGTCGTGATGCTCTACCCGGCCAGCCACCTGGCGCCGGGCGAGCCTCAGATTCTCTACGATGGCCCCCCCGAGGGCCTGGAGGCATGCCCCGATCCCCGAGTCCGGCAGTTCGTCCGCGGCGAGGCCGGCGAGCGCCTTCGCGAACTGGCCAATCACCACGCCGGATTCTGAATCGGGTCGAGCTCAAAGTGCCGCGTCGCCTCTCCCCCCCTTCTTTGGACCGCGGAACACCCACCATGAACGAACGCGTGATGCAGTTTCGGATCGGCATGTTCGTCATCGTGGCGGGCTTTGTGCTGACGATGCTCATCGTCTGGTTCGGCGAGGGACCCATCCTGTTCCGCGACCAGCGCTACCTGGTGGTTCATTACGTCCAGGCTCCCGGCATCGCCGAAGGCATCCCGGTCCGCAAATCGGGCATCCGGATCGGCGAGGTCGTCCGTGTCGCCTTCGACGACCGCCCCGGTCAGCCTGACGGCGTGCTCGTCACCCTGGCCCTCGAGAGCCGCTTCCGCCTCCGCGCAGGCTCGACTCCCCAAATCACCCGCGGCCTGATCGGCGACGTCTGGATCGACATGTTGCCCGGCACCAGCAGCGAACCGCTGCTGACTAGCCGAACCATCGACGCCGCCATGCGTCACGTGGTCGAAGGCGCGGTCACGCCCGATCCCAGCCAGGCGCTGGCCGCCGCGACCGAAGCCTTCGCCAACGTCAAAGGCACCCTCTCGGCCATCGAGGCGGCGGCCAACGGCCTGGCATCGGTTACCGGAAAGGCGGGCAACGTGGACGAACTGATCGCCTCGTTCCGCGACGCTGGCCAAAAGGTCGGCTCCCTGGCCGGTCGGCTCGATGCGTTGGTCTCCGAGCAGGGCGACCAGCTTTCCCCCACCCTGGCCAGCTTCCGACAGGCGGCCGAATCGTTCAACCAGACGCTCGACGAACCAACCCGTGCCAATCTCCGAATTGCTGCGCAGGAATTGGCCGACACCACCGTCCAACTGAAGAAGCTGCTGGTCGATCTAGCCCCCCTGGCCGCGGACCTGGGCGGTGGACCAGACCGCCGCGCCGCCACCGTCGCCGGGCAGACCCTAGCCCGCCTCAGCCGCGTCATCTACGACGTCCAGCTCCTCTCGGCCACCCTCAACGACGGTCGCGGCCGCCTGAACACCAACGGCAGCCTTCAGCGGCTCCTGACCCAACCGGATCTCTACAACAACCTCACGAACCTTTCCGTCATGGCAGCCCGCGTCGTCGCGGGAGCCGAACGAGCCGTGACCCATCTGAACCGATTCGCCGAGCGGATCGCCAACGACCCCAGCGCCATCACCCGCGGGGCGTTGAGCCGCTAGCCGGCGAGCCTTTGGCCTTCCCCCGGCTCACGCACCCCTTGGTCGACCCACAGATCAGGCGGAGGCAGACCAGCCACCTGATTTCATTCCGGGTACGAGGTGGGCTGTCCACTCGAGAAACCCCTCGCACTCAACGGCAGACCGGCCATTGGGTTTCATTCCGGGTACGAGCGGACCGTGACGCCAGCGGCCGGTTCGAAATCAGCCGGGCCGAGGCCGACTGTCTCCACCTCGCCCCGTGCATCGACAAAGATCGCTCCGACGTCCGCGTGTCCCGCCGCCCGATACGCCGCGACGCCTGGGGGGCCGAGCAGATAGAATGCGGTGGAGAGCGCATCGGCGGCGGCCGCGGTCGCCGCCAGGACGGTCACGCTCCGCGCCAATCCTTCCGGAGGCGCTCCGGTCCGAGGGTCGATCAAGTGGGCGTAGCGACGTCCGTCCGGTGCCTCGAACCACTGGAAGGCGCCGCCCGAAGTTCCCAACCCGCGATGGCGGAGCCAGATGGTTCCCAGCGGAGTTTGGGGATTATGCGGATTGCGCACCGCGATCGGCCAGCGACCTCCGAATCGGCCCGGGGGCGAGCCAACCGCGTAGACGCTCGACTGCGCGGCATGGACCAGCCCCGACGTGGGCCAGAACCAATCCTTGAGTACGGCCGCGGCGGCGTCGACCGCGTACCCTTTTCCGATCGCGCCGAAGTTGAGCACCACACCGGATCTGTCGAACGCGACGGTCTGACGCGAGCGATCCAGCACAACGTGCGCCGCGCCTGAGCAGGCCCGAGCCTCGGCCAGAGCCTCGGGAGAAGGCACCCGCTTGGGGCCACGGATAAATCCCCAGGCGAGCGCCAGCGCCCCCGAGGCGACATCAAAAGCCCCGCCGGTTGCTGCCCCCAGCTCAAGGGCCTGTTCGATCAGGGCAAATAGCTCGGCCGAAACCGTGACCGGCTCCCGGTGAGCAATCGCGTTGAGCCGGCTGACTTCCGAATCGTCGCGATAGATCGTGAGCCGCGCCTCGATGGCCTCCACTCGGTCGAGCGCCCGCTCGGCCAGGGCCAGACCGCCCGGCGTTGACGCGGGCACCTGGACTTCAAAGAAGGAACCCATCGCCGGTCGAGAGGCCCGGAGCAAAGCCCCCGCGCTCCGGCAGGGCAATTCAGGCCGGGGGGCCTCGGCGCGTGCCAGCCCACGCCACAAATCCCGGCGGCTCAGACCCCGACGCGGTTTCTTCATCCCGATCAGCTCCCTCCGATTCCATCAGTTTACCAACATTCCCGGTCCGTCCCCTGATCCAGAGACCGCAGCAGGCGTGGCAGATTCGTCCTAGATTAGGGCTAGCGGGTCTTGTTTCGCCTCCGAATCAACGTGAGAACGCCTCGACGGGCCATGGAGCTGGCGGTGAACGACCGGATGGTCAAGCCCCGACCCGGCTTGTGGGTCTTTGTGCTGGTGTCGCTGCTGGGCTTTCTGGCAGGTCCCCGGGGTTTTCTGGGCGATCCGGGTACGTATTGGCATCTCCGGCTTGGCCGTGAAATTTTAGGCAGCGGCGAGGTTCCCCGCTTCGATACGCTCACAAAGAGTCGCTGGGGAACCCCGTGGGTCGACCAGTCCTGGCTTTTCGACGCAGGCTATGCGGCGCTGATCGACCGACTCGGCTGGGGAGCGGTGGTTGTGGCGACCGCCCTGCTGCTTGGGGCCGTTTACGCGGGCCTGGCCCGCTGGCTGGTATTCCGTGGTGCCTCGCCGACGGCGGCGGTGGCGTCGGCCCTGGTCGCCGCCGCGCTCGGGTCGGTGCATTTTCTCAGCCGTCCGCACCTGTTTACGTTTGCCGGCGTGCTGGCGACACTGGTCCTCTGCGACCTGATCCATCGCGGCCGTGTCGCGTGGGCCTGGGCCTTACCGCCGCTAGTCGCTCTCTGGGCCAACCTCCACGGCGGATTCCTGGCTGGGCCGCTGATCGTCCTGTCCGCCGCAGGTTATGAAGCCTTTGCGGGCCTGATCGACCGGAGCCGCTGGCTCGTCGCGGTCCGATTCTTGCTCACAGGGCTGGGCTGCTTGGCCGCCGCCTTGATCAACCCCTACGGATGGGCGCTCTACGAGCATGTGCTTGGGCTGCTGGTCTCCAGCCGGGTTACGGACCTCATCATCGAATACCAGCCAGTGCGGTGGGGGCAACCGGAGCTGTTGCTGCTGGAAGCCGTGGTGATGGGGCTGATCGTTCTACCGTTGGCAACCCGCCACCGTCCCTCGCCCTACGACTTAACGCACGCCCTCATCTGGATGCACCTGGGACTGGCCTCGATTCGCAACCTGCCGCTGTTTGGTCTGGCGGTCGCGCCGGTTTTGGCGCCGATGCTGGATGCGGCGTTGCGGCCGTTTACGACGGCCTGGCCGCATCAGGTCACCTGCCGGGACGCGCTTCGAGGCTGGGCCGCTGCGATCACCGCGGCGACCTGGATTGCGGCTCTCGGCTACGCTGGCCAGACCCGCAGCCCTGATCCCCAACGCTGGCCGTTTGCCGGACTGGACGTGCTCAACAGCCTGCCGTTCGACGCGGCGCTGTTCCACGAGCAGGATTGGGGCGGATTGATCGAAAGCGAATCCAATCCGCGCCGCCTGGCCTGGCTCGACGACCGCTTCGAGCTTTGGGGACGCCAGCCGATCATCGACTACGCGGAAGCACTCCGAGGCGGCGGCGCCTGGGATGAGTTGCTCGAGCGCGAACAGTTCACGCTGGCCTGGTTGCGGCCCGGCCGCGGCCTGGCGCGGCGGCTTGACCGCGACCCTGCCTGGGTTCCCGTTCACCGCGACCCCATCTCCGTCCTCTACCGCCGCCGGGATCCGCCGCAGGTCGCCTCCACACCCTGAAACTCCGACACGGCTTCTCGCCCGACAGCCTGTGCCGGAACCACGGAAGACGGCGGTGGATCCGCCCGGAGCCACCCAGCGTGACCGCTCTCCCTCATGGTCTCTGTCGCGCCAGGCTGCGCGAGCCGACGAGGTCGCTCAGACAACGGTGCCGTCGGCGAACACGGTGAATTTGGGCACGACCACGATGTGGTCCCGGATGACGTACTGGGGGTTGTCGGGGTCGGATTCGTCCTCGCCGCGTTCGTTGACGATCCGCACGTTTTGACCGATCCGCGCGTTTTTGTCGATGATGGCGTTTTCGATGTGGCTGCCCGCGCCGATTCCGAGATCGGGCCGGCCCGCGCGGCGGTTTGCCTCCCGAGCCGACGCCGGTTCGAAGATATCGGCACCCATGACGTAGCTGTTGCGAATCACCGCCCCTTCGCCGATCTGGGCCCGCACCCCGATGACCGAGTTTTCGATGACGGCACCGCGGCCGATGAAACACCCGTCGGCGATCAGACTGTTCCGCACCGTCGAGCCGGCGATCCGTGAACAGGGCAGGTACCGCGGGCGGGTGAAAATCGGCCGGTCGCCCGACATGAACTCAAACGGCGGGTTGTCCAACGCCAGGTCAATATTGGCTTTGTGAAACGCGCCGACCGTCCCGATATCCTCCCAATACCCGTCGAAGAGATGGGCCTGGACGTGCTGGGTGCGAATGGTCTGGGGAAAGAGTTCTTTGCCGAAGTCGGTAGCGGCGCTGGAGGCCAGCAGCTCGACCAGGGCCGAGCGATTGAACAGATAGATGCCCATGCTGGCCAAGTAGGGTCGGTCCAGGGCCGACCCAAACCCAAGCCCGATCATCGACTCGGCGCTGGTGCGGCACTCGGCCAGCGCCTCGGGGGTCTTCGGTTTTTCGGTGAAGCTCAGGACCCGGCCCTTGGGGTCGATCTTCATGATTCCACAGGCCATGGCTTCCTTCTCAGGCACCGGAAGGGTGGCAATGGTGACGGCCGCCCGGGTTTCCCGGTGGGTGCGGATCATGTCCTGAAAATCCATCCGGTAAAGCTGGTCGCCGGATAGGATCAGGACGAGGTCGTAGTCGCCATCGGAAAAGTAGGGAATGTTGCGCCGAACGGCGTCGGCCGTCCCCTGGTACCACGACTCGTGGAGCATCGTTTGCTGCGCGGCCAGAACCTCGACAAATCCGCCGCCAAAAACGTCAAACTTGTACGTGTTGGCGATATGACGATGCAGGCTGACCGAGTTGAACTGCGTGAGCACGAAAATCCGGTTCAGGCCAGAATGGATGCAGTTCGAAATGGGAATGTCGATGAGCCGGTATTTTCCGGCGATCGGCACCGCCGGCTTGCTCCGCAGTTTGGTCAACGGGTAGAGCCGCGATCCACGGCCTCCCCCCAGGATCAGGCAGATGACCTTCGGCATAACGTCCCCGGACCCCACAGCCCGTCATTCAGTTCGAGCCGGCATGGGACAAGCCGATGGTCGGTACCAGCCTGTCCCGTTTTCACCCAGCCGCGCGGAGCCTCGTGATGCCGACCCGACCGGCCCGCTTCGGTCGCTTGACGCCAACGCGAGTCGCAGCACGACTGTTTCCTGATTACCAGCCGATTGTCATATTCGATTCGATCACCCGCCGCGCCCCCTCGAGGTCGGCCCCGGTCTGCTGCATGTAAAGCCGGACCGCGTGCAGCTTGTCGCCGGAGGCCCGAGCCAGGCAGTCGCGGGCGATGGCGCAGGGGTCGCTCTTACCGGTCAGTCCCAGAAGGTTTTTGGAGATCACCCAGGCATCACGGGGACGGTGGCTGACCCGCAGAATCTCCTCGGACGGGTAATTCGTCTGGGCGAATCGCCGCGCGGCGGCCTCATCCTCGACGCACGCGATCATGATATGCGCCGTCGTTTCGACCTCGAACAGAGGCATGGCGAGCCCCCTTCTTTCTAGCTGACCGACCCGACGACCGACTCCGGGCAGGCTGGCCTAGCCTGCTCTCCAGACGGATCGTAACCCAGCCTTTCAGGGCGGTCAAATCCTCGCCCCATGCCCAGCCCCCGTGCCGCCGGGAACCGCGTTGCGGGGAACGTGACCGAACGGCTCGAGCCGGGGTCGCGCCGGCCTGGCTGGTCCGGTTGAGCGGGCGCTGCGGGTCGATCCAGACGTCGGCGGTTGGGATCGCGCCGATCCGGATGGCCGCATCGTCCGTAGGGGGCCAGGGCGCAGGACGTGTACCTATTCCCGCTCGCGCATCGGTTCAGGGCATTCGCCGTCCGGTTGGGCGGGGCGGCGGCTTGGTTCGGGGCGGGTCGGGCGAGTCAACGGCCGGGACTGGCTTGGACCGGCGACCGCTCGGGGATCAGCTCCCGGAGCAATTCGGTCGCATTGTAAACCGATCGCAGGGCTTCGAGGATCGCGCGGCTGTCGACCGAGACCGCCCGTGCCACCTGGTCGTCGTAGGCGAAGTCGAGCACGAGCGATTGGATGTTGCCGTCGAAGATGATTCCGACCAGCTCGCCGTTGCGGTCGACAACCGGGCTGCCGGAATTGCCGCCGATGATGTCGACCGTGGAGACGAAGTTGAAGGGGGTGTCGAGCCGGAGCCGGCCGGCGTCGCGGGCCGCGAACCAGCTCGGGGGCAACTGGTAGGGTTCGACGTTGCCGTGGGCGGCGGCGTGCTCGAACGCCCCACCGATTGTCGTGAAGGCGGGGATGGCCTGGCCGTCGACTTCGTAGCCGGCGACTGTACCGAAGGCCAGGCGGAGGGTGAACGTCGCGTCCGGGTAAATCGAATCGCCGTACTCTTCAAAGAGCGCACGGGCAATCAGCGCGTAGGCGGCCGTTTCGACTCCGTCGACCCGGTCTTCGCGGGCCTGACGAGCGGCTCGGGCGGCCGGGTCGACCAAGCGAGCCAGGGCGATCATCGGGTCGTCCGAGGCTTGGATGGCGGCGATGCCACCGCGGGCGAGCTGGCGCCGGGTCTCGACATCGGCCAGGCGCGTTCCCTCGACGAGCGAACGGGCCACCTCGTCGGCGGTCCGGCCGCCGAAGATCGGCTCGATCAGCGGGTGGTCGGGCATGCGCTGACGCCAATACTCCAGCGCGTGGGCGATCTTGAAAATCTCGAACTCCGGGTAAATCGGGGCCGACGAGTAGAGGGCCAGTTCGAGCGACTTGCGGCCGGCGTCCTGATATTCGCGGAGGCGGTCGGCGTTGGGCTTGGCGTCTTCCTCGGCCAGGCGGACCAGGGTGCGTGCGATCCGGAACAGGTCGCTATCGAAGGCGCGTCCGAGTTCGAGGAAGTTGTAGGGCAGTAGGATTTCAGCCGCGGCCTTCTGAGCCTCGGCGACCCGATCCCAGGCCGAGCCGTACCGATCCTGGCGAGCCTTGTCCGAAGCGATCCGGGAGCGGATGGCTTGTTCCTGAGCGCGCTTGCGGCCCATGATGGTCGGATCTTTCAGTCCGCCCAGGCCGCCGGTCCGCGCCTTGCGGCTGTTCTGGATCGAGAACAGTTCTTCCTTGGCCTGCCGGGCCTGTTCGGGACCACGGGCCGAATAAGTTTTCAGCGCGGCCTCTCGGTCGTGGAGGTATTCGAGCAAGAAGGGGAAGGCCAGGTCGCGGAGATATTCGAGGTGGGCAACCGTGTAGAGCCGGCTGGTGCGGCCTGGATTGCCAGCGACAAAGACCAGGTCCCCCTCTCGGGTACCCGTGCGGGACCACGACAGGTGGTGGCGAACCTGCGCCGGCTGACCGTTTTCGTAGGCCCGGAAGAAGCAGACGTCGAGGCAGTAGCGCGGAAACTCAAAGTTGTCCGGGTCGCCGCCGAAAAACGCAATATCGAACTCGGGGGCGAAGACGAGCCGAACGTCGGTATAGGTCTTGTAGCGATAGAGGTGGTACTGGCCGCCTTGGTAGAGTTTGACAACATCGGATCGCAGACCGGTCTGGTCGAGCGACTCTTTTTCGATGGCGGCTATGGCGCGACGCCGCGCCGCTTCGGCCTCCGCGTCGCTCATCGATTCGGTCACCTCCGCGTTGACCCGCGCGGTCACGTCCTCGATCGACTCGACGACGTTCAGTTCCAGATCCGGAGCCGGGACTTCCTCCTCGCGGCTGCGGGCGTGGAATCCGTCCTTGTAATAGTCGCGTTCCGGGGTCGAGAGCTTCTGGAGCGTGTCGGCTCCGACGTGGTGATTGGTCATCACCAGACCGTCGGCCGAGACGAACGAACCTGAGCCGCCGCTGTTAAACCGCACGGCCGACAGCCGAAGATGGTCGACCCACTCGGGAGTCGGCTCGAAGCCGTAAGTTTGCTTGAGATAGTCCAGCGGCAGATTGTTGAAAACCCACATGCCTTCGTCGCCGCGGGCTGCGCCGACGAAGGTGGTCAGAGTCAGGACCATCATCCAAGCGATCCGTCGGAGGGACACGGGACGGCTCCTCATGCAACGAAGCCTTGAGCGGAACCAGGGAGGGGGAGATCACACGGGGGCGGTCGGTCCGGCTTCGGTCGGTTCGTCGGACTCAGGTCCGCCGGCCACCGGGCGTTTGCCGGTGAGGCCCACGTAGGTGAGGGCGGCGGCCAGGACCCCGAAGGCCGCCAGGGCGGGCACGAGATACTGAACCTCGTCGCCGACGCGCCGGGACAGGTCAATCGCCTGGGCCAGTCCTTCGAAGACGACCAGCAACGCAATGATAATCCCGGCCAGGGAGCCGCCGGCAATCAGACCGGTCGACATCAGCGTGCCCGGGCTCATCTCCGACTCCTCGGCGGTAAACCGGCGCGAGCGGTCGACGAATCCGCGGATCAAGCCGCCTACGAAGATCGGCAAGGTGGTCGCCAGCGGCAGATAAACCCCGACCGCGTAGGCCAGCGCCGAAACGCCACAAAGCTGCATGACGACGGCCAGCACCGCCCCCAGAATCACCAGTCCCCAGGGCAGCTTCTGGGACATGATGCCGTCGATGATCGTGGCGAAGAGCCGGGGCTGAGGCGGATTGAACTTCTGAATGCGCGTGCCGGAGTCCGTCTGGGTCAATCGGCCGCCGATGCCGGGGTCGATCAGAAAGCGGGCTTGGCCCGAGGCATCGACCAGATACTTGCCCGGCTGGACGCCCGGAATCGGGTTCGTCACCCACCAGACCCGGTACGTCTGGCCGTCCGGCCCGGTCTGGGTCGCCTGAGGCAGTGCGTCGATGTCCGCACGGACCGCCGGCAGCTCGGCGGGATTGTCGGTGACCGTCGTGTAGGCGTTATTGAGCAGCAGCAGAGTCCCTCCCATCACGACGGCCGAGGTGAGCGCACCGACGATAATGGCGACCTGCTGCTTCCAGGGCGTCGCGCCCACCAGGTAGCCGGTCTTCAGGTCCTGGCTGGTGGTTCCGCCGTTGGAACTGGCGATGCAGACAACACCCGCCACCGACAGGGCGGCGACGTGGTACTCGGTGCCAACCCAGCCCAGCACCACAAAAATCAGGCAGGTCAGGAGCAAGGTGGCGATCGTCATTCCCGAGATCGGGTTGGACGAAGAACCGATCACGCCGGTGATCCGGGAACTGACCGTGACGAACAAGAAGCCGAAGACGACGATTAGAACCGCCCCCAGGAACCGGCCCACTGCTCCGGTCGGAATCAAGGTCGAAAGGGCAATGGCGGCGACCAGCATCAGCGTTCCGAGCACAACGAGCGGCAAGGGCAGGTCGCGGTCGGTCCGCGGCACGTCTCCCGCCGACCGGGAGCGGCGGCCGCCGAGGTCGCGGAGGCTCCCGGCGAGCGAGCCGACGATCAACGGCAGCGCATTGAGCATCGAAAGGATGCCGCCCATGGCCACCGCGCCCGCCCCGATGTAGCGCACATACTGCGAGGAGATAGCGCCGGGGCTCATCTCGGCAATCCGCTGCTGGCCCGGCGGTAGGATCTCGGGCAGCGCGTCCCCGAAATAGGCGATCAGAGGCACCAGCAGCAGGGCCGTCGTCAGGCCCCCCGCGATCATCACCGACGCAATCCGCGGCCCGATGATGTAGCCGACACCGAGCAGAGCCGGCGAAGGTTCGAGCGCCACGACGGCCTTGGAGTAGCCCTTGATGCCGGCAATCGCCCGGTCCCACTCCGAAGACCAGAGCTTCAACCCTTGCATCAAAATCTGGTAGACAAAGCCGATCCCGAAACCGGTGAAGACCGTCCGCGCGTTCGAGCCGCCCTGCTCGCCGACGACCAACACCTTGGCGCACGCCGTGCCTTCGGGATAGGGCAGGACGCCATGCTGCTTGACGATAAAAGCACGCCGGAGCGGGATCATCATCAGGATCCCTAAAACTCCCCCGAAGACGGCCACGGTCAGCACCCGGGTCCACTCCAGTTCGTAGCCGAGCAGCAGCAGCGCAGGCATCGCGGCGCCGACGCCAAAGGCGATCGATTCCCCGGCCGAGCCGGCGGTCTGCACAATATTGTTCTCAAGAATCGTGGCCCGCCGGGTACCGAACGCTTTGGCCAGCGCGCGGAAGATCGTGATCGAGAGAACGGCGACTGGGATCGACGCCGAGACGGTCATCCCGACCTTGAGAAACAGGTACAGCGACGAAGCGCCGAACACGATGCCCAGCAGCGATCCGAGCACCACGGCTGACCCGGTCAGCTCCTTCAGATCATGGCGTTCCGCGGGTATGTAAGGCTGGAACTCGGAAGCCGGCTGGCCGGAGACCGAGGCGGCGGTGGCGGCGGGTGCCGACATGACTCCACAGGCTCCCACGCGAGCATACCGTCGGGACGAGCGACCACGCCCAGCGGTCACCAACCCGAGCCAACGACGGCCCCAGGAAACGCCCCGCACTCCGAGGCATTCGGGCGCTGAATCACCTTATCGCGGCGCCGCCGGGGCGGAAAGGGTGTCGGTCCGCGGCGCGGTCAGGTTCTCAGGCGTGGATTCAAACAGATGGCGGTTTTCCAGAACCCGCAGGCGATTGACGATGTCGCAGTGGACCGCCAGCGGGCTTTGGTCGGCGTCCACGTCGAAGACAATCGCCGGGTCGTACGCGCTGAGGGTCGCGCTGGTCTGCTCATGATAGACCCGGATCCGCCGGCGGATCACCTCTTCGCTGGTGTCGTCCGGACGGTTTTCGCGCAGCGCCCGGCTCTTGAGCCGAAGAATCGCCCGGTCGATGTTGTTGATCTTGAGGTGGAAGATCTGGATCACATTCAGATACGACTCAAGAATCCGGGCTTGCTGATAGTTCCGTGGCAGTCCATCGAGCACCAGGATGTGTTCGTCCGGAATGAGCAGCTCCTGCATCTCCAGAATGCGGATATGACGCAAGTAGATCCGCACGGTCAGGTCATCGGGCACCAGCAAGCCTTGCGAGGTGTAATGAACGACCTCGCGGCCCAGCTTCCCCCAGACCGGCAACTTGCGGAACAGATCGCCCGTCGAGATATGAACGAACCCAGGAAGCTGATCGAGGACCGCCCCCTGAGTTCCCTTGCCGCTTCCCGGCATGCCGAAGAGCAGAATGGCGCGATAACGGGTCGGTGTCTCGTCGGGCATGGTCGGCAGAGCCTCGGGGCACGCATTCCTAAGCCGACCGGGCGTCAACCCGGCGTTGCTCTCGTCCATCATCGACAGCCAGGAACCCACCGGGCAAGGGCCCACACGCCCGCCGTCCCCTGGAATACCCCAGAGGCCCCTAACCTCTCCTCAAACGGCCCAGCTCGGCACCACCGCCCCCACTCTGCCCCGCCGGCTACATCACGGTGAAGTAATTCCCCACGGCGAAGTCGAGATACTCGGGTTTGAGCTCCAGCGGCAGCCCGTGGTAGGTGCAATAGTTCTTGACCTGGAGCAGCAGATCCCGCGGATGGCAGGCGCGGAACCGGCGGCCGACCGAGTGGTAATGCTTGTCGATCAAGTAGTCGATCGCGGCCGGCTCGAACCGCTCAAAACCCAGCCGGGGGGCAATCCGCTCAAACATCTGGCGAAACATCGGCTCGGTCGGATCGGCTGCCTGAATCTTATAGGGAATCCGCCGCAGGAACGCTTCGTCGACCAGTTGCTTAGGCTCCAAATTGGTTGAGAAGATGATGAGTTGATCAAACGGCACGCGGATTTTCTTGCCGTTGGGCAGCGACAGGTAATCGTGACGCTTCTCCAGCGGGACGATCCAGCGATTGAGCAGTTCCTGAGGCTGCATCCGTTGCCGCCCGAAGTCGTCGATCAGGAACGTGCCGTTGTTGCTTTTCATCTGAAGCGGCGCCTCGCTGACGTGGGTTGTCGGATCGTAGCGGATCTCCAGGCTTTCCATAGTCAGCTCGCCACCGGCGACGATCGTGGGCCGCTTGATCTCGACCCAGCGATCGTCCTGATCGTCCTGGCGGAGCAGACCGCCACGGCGTGGGCGGATCGCCTCGTGGTTGGCCGGGTCGTAGAGTTTGACGATCTGGCCTTCGGCCAGCAGCGTGCGGGGGATCCAGACTGTGGTGCCGAAGCATTGGGTGATGCGTTCGGCGATTGAGGTTTTTCCGTTACCCGGGTAGCCATAGAGAAACAGTCCCCGGCCGGAGTTGATCGCCGGACCGAGGGTGGCGAACATCGCTTCGGAGATCAACAGGTCGGAAAACGCCCGCCGGAGGTCGGCCTCTTGCGGATGTTCGTGGGTGATCGACTGAGCCAGGACCGCGTTGACGTAATCGGCGAAGGGGACCGGCGCCGTGCCCACATAGGCGCACTCCTCCTGATACTTGCGGGCCCGTTCCCGGCCGGTGTCGGTCAGTTGATAGACAAAATCGCCCGCAGCCGCGGTGTTGGAAAACGTCACCGCCTGCTGATTCCGCAAATGGCGCAAAAATTCGGGAAACGGCGCAAAGGGCATGCCGAGTTCATCGGCGATCTGACGCCCGCTGGCGCTGCCCACCCCCAGCAAGTACTTGAGAACCAGTGCCTCGACCTGAACCGGGCTTAAACCCGCCGACTCGAAACTGGTAGCCGGCTGGGGGCGGTAGGGAGCCGGACCGACTGCACCAGCAGCGGCCGCGGGCTGGGTTGGAGATTCGAGCAGGGCGCTCATCGTGATCCTGCACTCCGTACGGGAACGGGCAAGGCTCCACCCTTGCCGGTGGTCCTCCGGGGGGAGTCTAGGTCGCAGTCCCCGCAACGGCCGGCGCTTCCCAGTGTCAGCCGAACGACGGCGATTCCAGGCCGATGCGTAACTGGCTAGCGGTCGCCGCCGGCAGTCGGAGACGAGCACGGCGCGATCCGGGATCGGCCGGATCGGGGCTCAGCTCAATCCACCATGCACCCGCCGGAATTTGCTCCGCCACCCGGTCTGCCCACTCGATCAGGCAGAGGGCGTCGTCGTCCACCTGATCGAGGCCCCCGATCGCTTCAAACTCCCCAGGACCCGTCAACCGATAAGCGTCAAAATGGTGGATCAGCGACGTCTGACCTTCGTAGACGTGGTGGAGCACGAAGGTCGGACTGGAAATAGCGCGGGGATCGACGCCCCGGGCCTCGGCGAAGGCTCGGACCAGGCGGGTCTTTCCCGCTCCGAGCGGTCCGACTAGGGCGATCACGGTCCCGGATGTAGCCAGACCGGCCAGAGCGTGTCCTAGCCGCTCGGTGTCGGCTTCGTCGGCGAGTTCGATGACGAGCCCGTCCGGGGCGGCTCGAACGATCACGGCGACACCCCCGGCGTCGGGCGGAAGTGATCGAAGCCAAGCGGCTCGATCACCTCGACGCGACCATCGCCGTGACGCAGCCGAAGCCCTGGCTCAGCTTCGACGGTGCCAATCCGATGAAGGGCCAGGCTTCGATCGGCGAAGAGGCCGTCGGCGAGGCGATCGGCGGCCGCCGCCTCGACCGCCAGACAAAGCTCGAAGTCCTCGCCGTCGTGCAAGGCGTGTTCGAGCGGGCTGCGGCCATCCTCGGCCCCAAGCGCGACGGCGTCGCGGTGGGTCGGGATCGCCTCGGCCTCCAGGGTCGCCCCCAAGCCGCCGCTCTCGGCCAGAATGTGGCCCAGATCGACCGCTAGACCGTCCGAGATGTCGATCATGGCGTGGAGCTGAACGCCTAGCTCCCGACGAAGCGCGACGCCCTCCGCAACCCGCGGGCTGGGGCGGAGGTGGCGTCCCAACAGGCTGCCGCCCAACGATCCCGTCACGAAGAGGACGTCGCCTGGCCGCGCGCCGGCCCGGAGCACGGGTCCCGGCGGCGTTGCCTGGCCGATCAGCGTCACACTCAGAACCAGCGGACCGCGCCAGGCATTGGTGTCGCCGCCGGCCAGCACGACGGAATACTCGGAAGCAGCCTGGGCCAGCGCGGCATGCAGAGCGCGCCCGAGTCGCTGCGGACCTCCGGGAGCGTCGATGGGCAAGGCCACCGCGACCACCGCCGCCTGCGGAATCCCGGCCATCGCCGCCAGATCGGACAGGTTGACCAGCAAGGCCTTGCGGGCGATATCGGCTGGGTCGTGCTCGGCGAGGCGAAAGTGCCGGCCGTCGAGCAGCATGTCGGTCGTGACCAGCAATTCTCCCGGTCCCTCCGGGGCGAGCACAGCGCAGTCGTCGCCGATGCCGACTCGCACGATCCCCGCCGGTGTCGAGTGCTGCCGGATCCACGCGATCAAATCGAACTCGCCGCCGCTCATGATCCCGATCTCCCCGCCAGAAACGCACGCACGGCTTGCTCGGCGACCTCGGCCAGAAGGCCAGCCGCGTCGGATCGGGCTACATCCAGCGTCATTGGGCGGTTGCACAGGGAAAAATAGGCCGCGACGCCCTCCTCGAGGACCGACCGGGCCCCCCGCCCGACCGTGCCGCACAACGCCAGGCATGGAACGCCCTGGGCCCGGGCCGCCCGCGCGACGCCGACGGCCGTCTTCCCGCCCACCGACGACGCATCGATCGCACCCTCGCCAGTCAGGCAAAGATCCACCGCCTCAAGCCGATCAACGAGCCCAACCGCCTCGGCCACGATCGAAAACCCAGGCCGAAGGACCCCGCCCGCAAATGCGACCAGTCCCGCCCCCAGGCCCCCCGCAGCCCCGGCTCCCGGCAGCCCCGCCACGTCGACGCCCAGGTCGCGGTGGATCACCTCGGCCAGTCGGGCCAGCCCCGCATCCAGACGGGCTATCTGCTCCCGGGTCGGCGGCTCGGCCGGGTCGAACTTCTGCGGCCCAAAAACGGCCGCCGCGCCCCGAACGCCCGTCAAGGGATTGTCAACGTCGCAGGCGACCTCGATCCGGACCGAGTCGAGCCGGGGATCGCGGCCCGAGGCGTCGATCCGGTCGAGACGTTCCAACGCTCCTCCGCCCTCGGGCAGCTCCCGCCCGTCGGCGTCCAGAAACCGGTAGCCGAGCGCGCGGGCCATGCCGGTTCCACCGTCGTTGGTGGCCGAGCCGCCGATCCCCAGGATCACCCGCTCCAGACCCGCGTCAAGCGCCGCACGCAGCAGTTCGCCCGTGCCGCGGGTCGTTGTCAGAAACGGGTCGCGCCGCTCGGGCGGCAGCAACGCGAGTCCCGAGGCCGCCGCCATCTCGATGACCGCCGTCCGCTGGCGGTCCAGTACAGCCCACGACGCGCGGACCGGGGCACCGCGCGGGCCGGTGACGGTCGTTTCTTGCAGCCTGCCCCCCAACGCCGCGACCAGCGCCTCGACCGTCCCCTCGCCGCCATCAGCCAACGGCAGGATGTCGATCTGGGCGGCGGGGACTGCGCGTCGAACCCCGCTGGCGATGGCCGCGGCCGCCGCCGCCGCCGAGAGACTTCCTCGAAACTTGTCCGGCGCCACAAGCAGACGCATGCCCTTGAGCATACGCAGCCTAAGCCACCCGAACCAGTCGACCGAGACGCTTCCATCGGCGGCCTGGCGCGCATCGCACCATCCACCGGCGCGGTTGGCTCGCCTCACCCCTTCTCGGCCCGGCTCAGCCACCCGCGCAGCGGCAGCCTGCCCGATTCCGATCGATCAACGCCTCAAGCCGGCCGCATGGGCTTGCTGGGGGTCGCTCAGGACGATCCGGCCCTGGAGAAATTCGTTCTTACGGACGGCGTAATAGACCAGCGCCTCGGCACGCACCGACTCGGCCTGGTTGAGGATGAAGATCAGGTTGTCGGGCTTGATGGTCTCCCAGTCCCGATCGCCGGAGTTCATCCCGACGAGAATATCGCCCTTCTGAATCCGGGCACGGTCCGCCGGGCTATTAGGCTGAACCGCTTGAACGTAAAGCCCACCCCGGAAAGTGCTTGAGACCACACGCACATAGTCCCGCGAGACCGGGACCAGCTTCAGGCCCAGTTGACGCCAGAGCCGATCCTCGGTCGGCATCGGCGCGGTTGCCGCGGCTTGGGCGACCAGAGCCGACCGGGACAGCGGCTGAGGTTCCAACGCGACGGCCAGATCCTGGCCGTTGCGGCGGATCAAGATCTGGGCGGTCTGACCCGGCCGGACGTCGAGCAAGCCACGTTCCAGGTCGATCGGCGTGGTCACAGGCAGGTCACCCACCTGGATCAACTGGTCCCCGCGACGGAGTCCAGCCGCCTGGGCCGGGCTATTGGGAACAACCTCCTGGATCAGCACCGCGCGGCCGTCGGGCCGAACCAGCTCGCTGGCCACGACACCATGCCAGGTCGCGGCCAGCCGCCGCGTGGACATCATCTCGGTGGCGACGCGCTTGACGTCGTCGATCGGCAGCGCGAAGCCGATTCCCTGCGCTCCGGCTCGGACCGCGACGTTGATCCCAATCACCTCGCCGTCGATATTGATTAAGGGTCCTCCAGAATTGCCCGGATTGATGCTGGCGTCGGTCTGAATCAGGTTGCGGTAAACCTGATCGTCGGACAGCGTCACGTTTCGATTCAACGCCGAGATCACCCCGACGGACGTCGTGTTCTCATAGCCAAAGGCGTTGCCGATGGAAATGACGGTCTCGCCGACCATCAAGTCGGCCGAGCTGCCCAGCGCGACCGGCTGAAGCGGCCGGCCGGCCTCGATCTTCAGGATGGCAATATCGAGGACCGGGTCTTGCTGGAGCACGACGGCCGGATAGACCGATCCGTCAGCCAACTGCACTTCCACGCCCTGAACCTTGTCGACGACGTGCTGGTTGGTCAGGATGTAGCCGCGGTGATCGAGAATGACTCCCGTGCCCATACCGCTGACGCGCGGGCGTTGCGATTCTTCCGGTGAGAAGGGCCAGCGGGTGGTCGAGCTGGATCGTTTCTCGCTCGAGATGCTCACCACGCTAGGCTGGACCTTCTGGATCGCCAGCACGACTGGCGTGCGACGCTCGGACTGGCCGGCTCCGGCCGATCGAAGCCCGACCGCCCCCAGCGCCAGCACCACCCACACCCCAACGGCCCACCGAACCGCCCGACCCTGCTCCCAGGTCGCGTCACCGCTCATCAGGACGTCTCCTGTCCGAATCGCGCCGCGTGGCCGTACTGCGTGCATTGGCCGTCGAGGCAACAAGGCCCCTCGATCCTCTGCTTTTCGGGGATCGGCGCGGCCGTTCGGATGGCTTCAAACGACAACGCCTAAAGTCACCCAGCTTGCCCGATCATCCCGAACTTCCTCAAACTTTGCCCAGTTTGACCTCGCGATGGCGTTTCCGGTGGGGCCGGGATCGTGGCGGGGGCACGCGCCTAAAATGTGTTTAGGTTGGAGGATCCGTAGGATGGCCGAAAAGTCGCCGAGGCGCCGAGCGCTAGAAGCCAGTCTGGCCGCAGACCCGACCGACGCCTTTCTTCGCTATGGTTTGGCGTTGCAGTGTTTGAGGGAGGGAGATCGGCAGGAGGGCCAGCAGCGGCTCCGCGAGCTGATCGCCGACGATCCGGCGGGTCAGGTGGCCGCGTATCAGCAGTTAGGCCAGTCGTATCTGGAGGATGGCCAGTTCGGCGAGGCGCGACGCTGGCTGAGCGAAGGTGTCCGGCGGGCGCGGGACCGGGGCGATGACCATGCCGCGTCCGAGATGGAAGCCTTGTTAGAACAAGTGGATGCTCTCGGTTGATCGTCAAAGCGCTCGATGGGGTCCCGGTGGTTGGGTGTGGGGCCAGGTCGCCTCGGGAAGGCTGTCGGCGGAACGGGGATTCTCGGGTTGGGATTGTGAGGGGGTTATGCAGCTACCGGAAGGTCCAGTGGTTTTTACCTTTCCGACGCGAGTGGTGTTCGGTGATGGGGTGGCGCGTCAAGTCGGCGAGGAATTGAGCCGGTCGGGTGTGGCGCGGCCGTTGGTGGTGACCGATCGGGGGCTGGTCGAGTCGGGTCTGTTTGACCGAGTCTTTGCGGGGGTCCGGCAGGCCGTTCTGTTCGATGGCGTCCAGTCCAACCCGACCGAGGCGGATTGCCTGGCCGGCCTGGCGCTCTTTCGGGCACGGGGCTGCGACGGCGTCATCGGATTTGGCGGCGGCAGCCCCATCGACGCAGCCAAGGCAATCCGTCTGCTGGCCACCCATCCGGGGGAGCTTGCCGATTACGACGTCACCCGGGGCGGCATGGGGCGCATCACGGCCAACCTGCCACCCATGCTGGCCATCCCGACAACCGCCGGGACGGGCAGCGAAGTCGGGCGGGCGGCGCTGATTCAGTTGCCCCAGACGGGGCGTAAATCGGCCATCCTCAGTCCCTACCTGATTCCCAACGTGGCCATCTGCGACCCCGAGCTGACCCGCGACCTCTCGCCGAGTCTCACCGCGGGGACTGGCATGGATGCCCTCTCCCATGCCACCGAAAGCTATCTTTCGTCGACGTTCCACCCGCCCTGCGACGGCATCGCCCTGGAGGCGTTGCGCTACATTGCCCGAGGTCTCGAGTCGAGCGTGCGCGATGGCCGGGATGCCGAAGCGCGGCGGGCGATGATGATGGGCTCACTGCTGGGTGGGATGAGTCTCCAGAAGGGACTGGGGATCGTCCATGCGCTGTCGCACGCTCTGGGGGCCGAGGGACGGGTGCACCATGGGACGCTCAACGCGATCCTCCTGCCCCATGCCTTGCGTTATAACCGGCCGGCCGCCGAATCGCGGATGGTCGATCTGGGCATGCAATTCGGCTTGGGCCGTTCGGCCGACTCGGCGGGCCATCTGATCGTGCTTTACGAGCTGCTTTTGAACCGGCTTCCGCTGCCGAAGCGACTCGGCGAGGTCGATGGCCTCGACGCCGCCCGCATCGGCCAATACGCCGAACGGGCCACCCGCGACCACTGCTTGCGAACCAACCCTCGGCCAGCGTCGACCGCCGAGCTGGAAGAACTGCTGCGGGAGGCCTGGTGAACGGAAACGGCCGAGCCGTCCCCAGGCTCAGGCAATGATTTCGCGGATCACGCGGCCGTAAACGTCGGTAAGCCGCTCGTCGCGGCCCTGGTGGAAGTAGGTGAGCTTTTCGTGGTCGAGGCCGATCAGGGCCAGGATCGTGGCGTGGAGGTCGTGGATGTGTACCTTGTCCACGACGGCCTCGAAGCCTAGCTCGTCGGTCTCGCCGTAGGCGATCCCGCCTCGGACGCCGCCGCCGGCCAGCCACATCGTGAATCCGTAGGGATTGTGGTTGCGGCCCGGTTCCCCCTTGCCTTCACTGAAGGGCATCCGCCCGAACTCGCCGCCCCAGAGCACCAGGGTGGTCTCGAGCAGCCCGCGCCGCTCCAGGTCAGTCAGCAGCGCGGCGATCGGTTGGTCGACCTCGGCGGCGTGGCGACCGTGATTGGTCTCGATACTGGCGTGGGCGTCCCAGGTATCTTCTAGGTGGCCGCCGCCGCTGTAGAGCTGAACGAAGCGGACGCCACGCTCGACCAGCCGGCGGGCGATCAGGCAGTTGCGTCCGAACTCGTCGGTCGGCTCGCGACCGATCCCATATTCCTCAAGCGTCCGAGCCGACTCCTGGGAAAGATCGACAGCCTCGGGCGTGGCCGACTGCATGCGGTACGCCAGCTCGTAGGAAGCGATCCGCGCGGCCAGTTCGTGGCCACCGGGGCGGGCGTCGAGGTGTTCCTGGTTGAGGCGTGCCAGCAGGTCGAGCTGGGCGCGCTGGTGGGCGGCATCCTGACCCGCGGGGCCACGGAGGTCGAGAATCGGGTCGCCGGTCGGGCGGAATAGGGTCCCTGCGTAGGCGGCGGACATAAAACCGCTAGACCAATTGGGCTGGCCGCTGATCGGCCCGCCGCGCTTGTCGAGCATCACGACATATCCCGGAAGGTCCTCGTTTTCAGAGCCGAGGCCGTAGACCGCCCAGCTTCCCAGGCTGGGGCGGCCGATGAACGTCTTGCCAGTGTTCATGGCCACCAGCGCCGAGCCGTGGGCGTGGCTATCGGTGTGGCAGGAACGGATCACCGCCAGTTTATCGGCGTGTTCGCGGATCCGGGGGAAGAAGTCGGAGATCAGCAGACCGCTCTGCCCACCGGGCCGGAACGGACGAAACGCGGGAGTCAGAAAGCCGATCTTGCGTCCGCCAGAGTTGATGAACGTCTTGCCCTCCGGCAGCGGCTGGCCGGCATACTTGGCCAGAGCCGGCTTGTAGTCGAAGGTATCGACCTGGCTGGGGCCGCCGTTCATCATCAAAAAAATGACGCTTCTGGCTCGGGCCGCAAAATGGGCCGGTTTGGCGGCCAGCGGATTGGCGACTCGGTCGGTTCCAGCCTGGGCGTGCCGGGTGAAGAAGCCATCGGCATCGAGCAACGCCGTCAAGGCCAGCCCCGCGAAGCCGCCGCCCATTTGCCAGACGAACTCACGGCGCGAGGTGTGACCGCACGGAAACAGGGGGGCTGTCATGGCTTGAAAGGGGTAGAGAGGGTTGCGGGGAACGACCGTGACGAGACCTTAGCGAAGGTGTGCAGGCGGGGCAGGTTTGGTGAATCAGGTCGAGCGAGGCCTTCAATCAACAAAAAGAAACTCGTTGGTATTGAGCAAAACGTGGCAAAGTGACGCGAGCGCACCGAGCGTTCGATCATCATCGGCGTGGGATGCTTCGCCGGAAGTCATGTCTCTCTGAGAGACCGTTGCGGTCAGATGCTCAAGCGCAAGGGTCTGTTCCGAGCCAGACGGGTCGCGTCCGAGGACCAGCCTCCAGGCCAGGCGTACCGCCTCCGCGGGCGAGTTGGTCTGGGCGGCGACCCGTTCGGCCAGGGCGCGGCTCTGCTCGTGAACCAAGGGGTTGTTGAGCAGGGCCAGCGATTGGGTCGGGACGAGCGTGACGTCGCGTCGGGCGCAGGGCTGGGTGGTGTCGGTGAAGTCGAAGGTGGTCATGATGGGCGGCAGAAGGCTCCGCTTGGTGAAGAGGTAGACGGAGCGGCGGAGCTGGTCGGCCGGTGGCGATGGGGTCCAGGCCTTCTCCTTGGTTGAGAGGCCCTCGAGGGCGTCGGGGGGGATGTCGGGGAGGAATCCCGGTCCCCCGATGCGGGAGCGATCGAGGCGGCCGGAAGCGGCCAGCAGGGCGTCGCGGAGGGCTTCGGCGTCGAGTCGGCGCCGTTCCGCTCGCCACCAAAGGCGGTTGTCCGCGTCGCTTGCCGCATAACGCTGCTGCTGGGGATGGATCGAGGCCTGGCGATAGGTCTTCGAGGTGACAATCAGACGGTGGAGCGGCTTGGTCTGCCAGCCCCGGTCCTGGAACTCCGCCGCGAGCCAGTCCAGCAACTCGGCATGGGTGGGCCGCTCGCCGGTGAAGCCAAAGTTGTCGGGCGTGCGGACCAGACCCTGGCCGAAGTGATGGAGCCAGAGGCGATTGACCGCGACGCGGGCGGTCAACGGGTTGGCCGGATCGGTGATCCAGGCCGCAAGTTGGCGGCGGCGGGTCGTGGTACGCGCCTGCGGCGGTGGCGGGGCGAACGGGCGGTGGAGCGCGGGCATAAAACTCGGCGTCGCCGGTTCGACGGCGGGCCCTGGCCGGTTGGGTTCGCCTTTCTGGAGGAGGTGCAGGGGTGGGATCTCACGGCCGCGGTCGGTCCAGCCGAGGATGTCGGTGTAGCCGAGCGTCGCGGGGTCCGGGCCGCCGAGCAACGCGCGATCGCCCGGTTCGATCGGACCCGCCCAAAACGCCGACGCGACCCGGTAGTAGTCGATCTGAGGGATCGGGTCGAACTTGTGGTCGTGGCAGCGTGCGCACTTGATGGTCAGACCCAGAAAGGCGGTCCCAGTGACGTGGACCAGATCCTCTAGGCGGTCGTATTTATACTCCTGAGGGTCGTTCGGTTCGTCGTTCCAGGTGCCCAGGCGGAGGAAGCCGGTGGCGACGACCGTCTCGGCCGACGCGTCGGCCAGCTCATCGCCGGCCAGTTGCACGGTGATGAACCGGTCGTAGGGCATGTCGGCGTTGAGGGCGGCGATGACCCAGTCGCGATACTTCCAAGCAAACGGCTTGTCCTGGTCGCGTTCGTATCCTGACGTATCGGCATATCGGACCAGGTCGAGCCAGTATCGGCCCCACCGCTCGCCGTAATGAGGCGAGGCCAAGAGCCGATCGACGAGCCGCTCGTAGGCATCGGGCCGGGTATCGGCGACGAAGGCCTCGACCTCCTCGAACGAGGGGGGCAAGCCAGTCAGATCGAAGCTGAGTCGACGGATGAGCGTCCGGCGATCCGCCTCGGGTGCTGGCTCCCAGCCGCGCTCGGCCAAGGCTGCCCGGATGAACGCGTCGATCGGATTGTCGGCGCTGGAGGCTGCCGGAATTGGTGGTCGCGTGATCGGTTGCAGCGACCACCAGTCGCGGCCGGCGCGGGTCTCGCTGGTCCGCTCGAACGGGTCCAGGACGCGGCCGTCCGGCCAGTCGGCGCCGGCGCGGACCCAGGCGGTCAGCGCGGCCACCTCGGCGGGCGGCAAGGCGCGTGATCGCCCCTGTTTGCGCGGCGGCATTTCCCCTTCGCGGACGCGGCGAAGCAACTCGCTCTCATCAGGGTCCGCAGGGTCGATGACCGGTCCCGAGTTACCGCCCGCGTGCAGGCCGTCGCGATCCGTCAGGTCGAGACCGCCGGAGCGTTCTGTGGCGTTGTGGCATTCCAGGCAGCGCTGGACGAAAATCTCGCCCACGCGGTCGAAGGTCTGGTCCGCATGGACCGCGGTCGCCAGCAGGCTCACGACCAGTCCGGTCGGCAGGGTCAGGGAGGGCATGCTCGGCATCGGGCGGGAGTGCAGAGGCGGGGGCGGGTTGGCGGTCAACCCACGCGATTTACCTTGCTTCAGCGCACCCTGCGAGTCAAGGAAAAATCTCTGACCGAAGCCGGTCGGGCCAGCCGGCCTCCCGCGCCGCTTGGACCATCGAACCCGATCGGGATCCGTCCCGGTCAACCTTCGACATTCTTGAGTGTCCAGCCCGCCGGCGCGGACGCGACGTCGGTCCCTGCGCCTCCGTCGATGGTGCCCCCGATCGGGACAGCCGGATCGACGGCGATCACATCGTCGCCGCCGCCGGCATTTAGTGTGACCGAGTCGAACCGATCGAAGAGGATGTCGTCGGTTTCGAGCAAGTCGAAGGGGGCGACGCCGCGGCGCCGGCGGACACGAAGCACCCCGACCAAGGCCAGAGCGAGGTCGAACCGATCAGCCGCCGAAGTTCCCACCGCGCGGAAGACGTCGGCACCGCCGCGACCTTCAAGCCGGTCGCTGCCAGCGCCGCCGTCCAGGGTGTCGGCGCCATCGCTGCCGATCAACGTGTCGTCCCCGGCGTTGCCGTAAAGGAACAGCGAGGCCACACCCAGCGCGGATCGCTGAGCGGCGGTCAGAGCCGAGGCGTCGATCGTATCGTTGCCGTTTTTGCTCGAGACTTCGACTCGCTCGACCGCGATCGCGGTGTCGGACTCGAGGGGAGCGCCGGCCGGGTCCAGGCGGCGAACCAGGAGCCGCGCCGGGTCGGATTGAGCCTCCAGACGAATCCAGTCGGCTCCTGAGGTTCCCTGGAATCGCCAGCGATCGCTGCCGAGGCCGCCGTCGAGTTGGTCGTCGCCGGGGCCGCCGTCGAGGATGTCGTTGCCGTCACCGCCGATCAGGAAGTCCGGACCGGAGCCGCCGGTCAGGGTGTCGCGGCCTGGGCCGCCGTCGAGAATCAGAGCCAGGGTCACACTCGGGTCGACCGTGATCGTGTCGTTGCCCGCTCCACCCAGGATTTCGATGCGATCGGCCAGGTCATGCGCAATCCGGTCCGACTCGGAGCCACGCACCAAAGCGAGCCAGCTCGTGTCGAGAACCGAGACCTGAATCAGATCGTTGGCGTCGGTGCCGGAGTAACGGTAGAGATCGGCGCCTGGTCCGCCGATCAGCCAGTCGGAGCTGGTGCCACCTTCGAGCACGTCGCCGCCGGGGCCGCCCCAGGCATACAACGGACGGGGGACGCCTCGGGTGGAGATCAAATCGCCTCCGCGTTGGCTCCGAACCCGTAAGGCCGTCACGCTGGAGAGCGACCAGGAGAACGATTCGCCATTGACGCTCAGTTGGACCGAAGACGAACCGTCCAGGCTTGCCGTGATCGTGTCGTTGCCGTCCGTGCCATGAACGTAGACGGCGCCGTCCAGGCCGTAATAGACGCCCCGGAGAATTGCCTGATTGTCGCTGGGATCGGAATCGACGAGATCGGCAACGGCAATCAGTCGGTAGTCGTCGCCAGTCTCTGGAATCCCCGAGCCGGGTAGAGGGTAGACCGACGCCAGGGGGACCTCGAGGGTATGGAGCCCGGCGCTGCGATCGGCGTCGCTGACGATGTCGATGCCGCCGAGGAGAAGGTCAGAGGGATCGCCGCCTAGGGCGTCGGCCGAGCGATATAATTGAATGCGGAAGGCCCCGGCCGAGGTGTTCTGAATCTGGTATCGGATCCGGATCCGATCCCATTGGGCGGAGACCTCCAGCAGTTGGATCGAGGCCGATGTGGCAGCGGTGACGGCTCGGGCCGCGTTCAGTCGCCCACCGCTGACGGTGATGTCAGCGAAGGCGGGAAGCGGGTCGACAGTCTCAAGCAGGATCGCCTTCAACTGATCGGCGGAGAGCGACGGGTTGCGCGCTAGCATCAGGCCAACGGTGCCGGCGACGTGCGGGGTCGCCATCGAAGTGCCGCTCAACGACCGGTACGTATTGTCGGGAGTCGTGCTGACGATCGAGACGCCCGGCGCGGCCAGATCGACGCTCAGGGCGCCGTAGTTGGAGAACGTGGCGCGGGCGTCGTAGCGGTCGGAGGCGGCGACGGAGACGATGTTCGCCAGATCATAGCCAGCCGGATAGAACGGACGGGCATCGATGTCGCGGTTGTTATTGCCGGCCGCGGCGACAAAGAGCGAGCCAGCGGCGCGGGCCTGGTCGATGGCGTCGTAGAGATTGGCGCTTGCGCTGGAGCTGCCCCAGCTATTGCTGGTGACGCGGACCCCCTGGGCCGTGGCGTAGCGGATGGCCGCGGCACCGTCAAAATCGAAACCCTGCCCGCTCGCGTCGATGAACCGAAGGGGCATCAGCAGAGCCCGCCAGGTGACGCCGACCACCCCCAAAGCGTTATCCCCGATCGCACCGATCGTGCCCGCCACATGGGTGCCGTGGTTGTTGTCGTCCAGTGGGTCGTTGTCCCCGAGGGGATGGTCCGCGTCGGAGATGAAATCCCAGCCGATCAGGTCGTCGACGTAGCCGTTGGCGTCGGGATCCAGACCGTCGGCCCATCCCCCTAAGTCGAGCGGCTGGAGGATGTCGCGACCGTCGATCTGACCGTTGGCGTCGAGATCCTCGATTTTACCCGGCCCTTGATTGATCGGTTCGGCCAGATCCCAAAATGTGATCAGTCCGTCGCCGTCGGTATCGGTCAGCGCGGCTCGAATCGAGGGCGGAATCTCGGCTTGATTGATCCAGATGTTCTTATAAAGATCCGGGTGTGTGTAGTCGATTCCGGTGTCGATCACTCCGACTACGACCGTCGTGGAGCCGGTCGTGAGGTCCCAGGCCTCGGGGGCGTCGATGTCGGCGTCGGGGGTACCGGAATTCTGTCCCGTATTGTTCAGGCCCCAGAGGTTGGGAAACCGGGTGTCGTTGGGGATGGCCGCGATTGAGACATTCTGGAGCGGTTGAACGCCGAGCAGGCCGGCGCGTTGAACCGGCTGCGCGGCGAACTGGTCGCGAACCCGCGGGTCGTCAAACTCGAGCCACGCGAACGAACCAGACGCCTTGATCAGCCGACTGCCAGGAATCTGATTGGCCCAGTCGAAGCGGTCGGCGGGGCCAGCGGTTTGGATGACGAGCGAGCGGACCGGATCAGGTGCGCGCCCGAGGTCGGTAGGGATCGAACTCAGCAGGCAGCGCGATTCCAGCCCCTCGACGCAAGGCGGCGCAATGGCGCGAGTGCGGCGACGCATCATTGCTCCTTGAGGGACAGAGACAGGAGCCGGGGAATGGGCGGTAGGTTAATCGTAAGATGTGGACTGGGATGAGGATAGTCGCGGTTTGGGACGCTCTTCAAGCCAGCGAAGGATCGAGTTGTCGCGGTGAGGCGACATCTCGACGCCGGCCAGCCGGGCGTCGATGATGGCTGGCAGCAAGGGTTGGCAGAGCCGGCGCGGCGAGGGAGGCAGGGTGATGGCGGGTTGCGCGGCCAGGTTGATCACCGGACCGGAGCGGCCGGGAGCGGTCGAGTCGGCGATGGATTCGTTGGCGGAAGCGCTCGGCGGCGCGCCGGAGCTGACGGTGGTTTTCGCGTCGCCGCATCGGGCCGCGGACCTGGAACGGCTGGCGAACCTGGATGTGCCCGGGACGCTGATCGGCGTGACGGGCGAGGCCGTGGTGGGGCCGGGCCGGGAGATCGAAGGTTCGGCCGCGCTGGCAATCTGGGCCGTACGGCTGCCTCAGGATGTGGCTCTGAAGCCGTTTCGGATCGAGGCCGGCGCCAGGCCGGCTGGTGACCGGGCCAGCGAGAGTCGGAGTGACGGCGCGGTACCGGCGGCCGTCTTGTTGTTGGGCGACCCGTTTTCGTTCGCCGCCGATGCCTGGCTGGCCCACTGGAATCAACTCTGGCGCGGGGTTCCGGTCTTGGGGGGAATGGCCAGTGCGGCCCGCCGACCCGGAGAAAACCGGCTCGTCCTCAACCGCGAGGTCTTTTCCGATGGCGCGGTCGGGATTGAGCTGGGAGGACCGGTTCCGGTGCGAGCCGTGGTCAGTCAGGGATGCCGTCCGATCGGCCGCACGCTGCTGGTGACGCGGGCCGAGGGCAATCTGATCCGCGAACTAGGACGGCGCCCGGCGCTGGAGGTTTTGCAAGAGATCGTTGCCGACCTCGACGAGTCGGACCGGGAACTGCTCAGACACGGACTCCATCTGGGCCGGGTCATCGATGAGTACCGCGAATCGTTCGGTCGTGGCGACTTCCTCGTTCGTAATATCCTCGGCATCACGGAGGACGGGGCCATCGTCGTCGGCGAGCCGATCCGGGTCGGACAAACCGTCCAGTTTCACGTCCGCGACGCAGACTCAGCCGACCAGGACCTCCGGGCGCTGCTGACTCGGGCGATGGCTGAAGGCGACCGGCCCTCGGGTGCCTTGCTCTTCAGTTGCAACGGCCGAGGCACCCGGATGTTTCCCGTTCCAGATCACGACGTGACCACGATCGGCGAAGTCGTGGGAGATATTCCGGTTGCGGGCTTTTTTGCGATGGGGGAATTTGGTCCGGTCTCGGGCCAGAATTTCGTGCATGGCTTTACGGCGAGCGTCGCGTTGTTTGGTTTCTGAGGCGGGGCGTGGGAGGGGACGGAAAACCGTCTGATGGAGGATGGCTGGAGCGCGATTGAGGAACGAAGATCCGGAGTGGCTCCAGCAGCTCGCGTGCGCACCGGCGAGATACCCTGACGGCGCGGACCGGCCGGGTCCGGTTGTGTTTGACGCCGAGAATCGGCCGATCGCCGATCGAGCGGGTTGGGAGCGCCGCCGCGGAGAATTGCGGGCGCGCTGGTTAAGCCGGCTCGGCGAGATTCGGACACCCGAACCGCCGCCGGCCTACGACGTTCTCGAGGAAGACGAGACCGACGGGGGCGCGATCCGGCGGCGGCTCATCCGCTACGAGGCGGAAGCGGGCCTGCCGGTCGAGGGATACCTGCTGCGGCCCTCAGGCGACGAGTCGGACCGCCGTCCTGGGGTCGTGGTGTTCCACTCGACGACCGACGAAACCATCCGGCAACCGGCCGGGCTGGAAGGACCGGCGGATAAACACATTGGCGTCCAGATGGCCCGGCTCGGCTACGTCGCCTTCTGCCCCAGGAATTTCCTCTGGCAATACGGGCGGCCGGGTGAACTGGCTGCGGCGGTAGACTGGCTGCGTCGGCGGCACCCGGGCGTGACCGGCATGGCGAAAATGCTCCACGATGCGCGGCGGGCAGTGGACCTGTTGGCGAGTCTGGCAGGGGTCGACGCGACGCGAATCGGGGCGATCGGTCATTCGTTGGGCGCTAAGGAAGTGCTGTACCTTGCGGCGTTCGACGAGCGGGTGAAGGCGGCGGTGGCCAGCGAGGGCGGCATTGGGATCGGATATTCGAACTGGGACGCGCCCTGGTATCTGGGCGATCAGGTGACGCGGCCGGGTTTTGGCCTCGATCATGCGCAGCTTCTGGCCCTGGTGGCACCGCGGGCGTTTTTGCTGATTGGGGGCGACTCGGCCGATGGAGCGCGGAGCTGGCCCTATGTCGAGGCGGTTCGGCCCGTCTGGGATCTGTATGGGCGACGCGAGGCGATCGGCCTGCTCAACCACGGGCAAGGGCATGAGTATCCCGAGGAAGCGCAGCGAACCGCCGAGCGGTGGATGAAATGGTTTCTGGAAGAGGCGGTTTTTGCCGGAGAGTGATGGGGGGCGTTCGGGCGGCGGGATCGCTGGCCGGCCGGACGTGGGCCGACGCGATGCGGGTTGTCGATCGAGGCGAAGAATCCTAAGATTCTAGGCCCTAGGGTCTGGTCGTAGGGATTCGTGGACCGTGATGAAGCGCCGAACCGACATCCGCAACGTGGCAATTATCGCCCACGTTGATCACGGCAAAACGACGCTGGTGGATGCGCTGCTGCGTCAGAGCGGGCAGTTCCGCGCCAGCCAGTTGCAGGGGGAGTGCATCCTGGATTCCAACCCCCAGGAGCGGGAGCGAGGGATCACGATCCTAGCGAAGAATGTGGCGGTCAACTACGGCGGGACCAAGATCAACATCATCGACACGCCGGGGCATGCCGACTTTAGCGGCGAGGTGGAACGCACCTTGGCAATGGCCGACGGGGCGTTGCTGCTCGTCGACGCCTTCGAGGGGCCGATGCCCCAGACCAAGTATGTCTTGAGGAAGGCCTTTGCGGCGGGGCTGCGGCCGATCGTGGTCATCAACAAGATCGACCGGCCGGACGCCCGGCCCAACGAGGTGCTCAACGAGGTCTTCGACACGTTCGTCGAATTGGGTGCCAACGCCGACCAACTCGACTTTCCGTACATCTTCGCCTCGGGCCGCGCGGGGTTTGCCAGTCACGACCCCCAGGCGACCCAGGGCGACATCAAGCCGCTCTTCGATCTGATTCTGGAGCAGGTGCCAGCACCCTGCATCGAGCCGGACAGGCCGCTCCAGATGCTCTGCACGTCGCTCGACTTTTCGGAGTATGTCGGTCGGATCGCCATTGGGCGGATTGCGTCTGGGTCGGTGCGTCGCGGGCAGCGATTGGCGCTGATCAAGTCCGGGGACCAGATCATCAACGGAAATGCCGACCGCGTTCTCGTGTTCGACAAGCTGGGGCGGACGGAGGTCGAGTCGGCCGAGGCGGGCGACATCGTGGCGATCGTCGGGCTCGCGGCGGTCGACATCGGCGATACGATCGCCGCGGCCGAAGCGCCGGTGGCCCTGCCGCGGATCGAGGTGGACGAGCCGACGCTGAGCATGCTGTTCACCGTCAACGATTCGCCGCTGGCCGGAGAGGGGACTTTCCTCACCTCGCGGCATATCCGCGAGCGGTTGGACCGCGAACTGCGTTCGAACGTGGCCCTCCGCGTCGAGGAGACCGAAGACCGGGACTCGTTCCGTGTCTCCGGGCGTGGGCTGCTGCATCTGTCTGTCTTGATCGAGAACATGCGGCGCGAGGGCTACGAACTATCGGTCGGCAAGCCCACGGTGATTCTGAAAAACGTGGGAGGCGAGGTCCACGAGCCGGTCGAATATCTGGTCGTGGACGTTCCCCAAAATCAGGTGGGACCCGTGATGGAGCTGGTCGGCGCTCGCAAGGGCGAATTGACCAAGATGGATGTGAAGGGGGCGTTGGCCCACCTCGAGTTCGTGATCCCGGCCCGGGGGCTGATCGGCTTGCGTAGCCGGTTGCTCAGCGCCACCCAGGGCGAGGCGATCATGCACCACAACTTTCACGGCTATCAGCCCTTCCGTGGCGAGATCCCGAGGCGTCCGAATGGGGTGATGGTCTCGAACGTCCGCGGTCAGGCCGTGGCCTACGCGCTCGACGGCCTGCAGGAGCGCGCCACGATGTTCGTCGTCCCCGGCGATGAAGTATACGAAGGAATGATCGTCGGCGAGAACGCGCGCGAGAACGATCTGGTCGTCAATCCGACCAAGGAGAAGAAGCTCACGAATATCCGTGCCGCCGGCAGCGACAAGAACATCCTCCTCAAGCCGCCGCGGCAACTGACGCTCGAATACGCGCTCGAGTACATCGAGGATGACGAGCTGGTCGAGATCACGCCGACGCGTATCCGCCTCCGCAAGAAGCTGCTCAAGGAAGAGGATCGGAAGCGGGCCGAGCGGAAGGATTCCGGGAAGGCCAGGGTCAGCGTCTGAGGCACGCGGTGAGCGAGGCGGCCCGATCGTGCTGGAGCGCTGGATCGACACGGGACCGTTGGTCGTCCGATTGGGGCAGATCCTGCTGCCGGGCTGCCTCTGGCACGGCGACCGATCGCGGGCGGTCGTCGCGCTGACCTTCGACGACGGGCCAGACCCAGAGCATACGCCCACGCTGCTCGACGTTTTGGCACGGCACCAGGTGCGGGCGACGTTCTTTTGGATCGGCTGGCGGGTGCGGCGGTCGCCGGAGCTGGCGCGGCGGGTGATCTCCAACGGGCATGCCATTGGGCTGCACGGCGAACGGCACCAGAGCTGGCTTGCACGCGGCGCGGATGACGTGCTGGCCGAGCTAGAAGGGATGCGAGCGGTATTGGAGCAGGAGCTTGGTCTGCCGGGGCCGTGGATCGCGCGGCCACCCTTCGGCTGGGTCCGACCATCGCAGGTGCGACGGCTGAGCAAGGCAGGGTATCGGGTTGTAGAGTGCGACGTCTTGCCCGGCGACTGGGCGACGCCGGCAAACGTGGTGGTCGAACGGGTCGCTCGGCAGGCACGAAACGGCTCGATCGTTGCCCTGCACGACGGCAACACCGCAGGACCCCAGGTCGCCGAGACGGCCGATCACATCATCACGCACTTGGGCAAGCGAGGGTTCGGGTTCGTGACGGTTGGGGAGTTGGCGTGAGGTCGGCTCGGTGGGGAATTGGGGCGCGGCCCTGCCGCCTGCGCGAGGTCAGGGTAGGTCGGCGGGGCGATTGCCGGGCAGGTCGAGCGTGATGCGGTCGCGGAGCTGGGCGTGGGTGTTCACGGTGTCGCCGCCGGTGGCCAGAAAGAAGGCACCGTCGCGTGTCCCCGCGTCGATGTTCGTGGCGGGGTTGGTGTCGGCGGTGAATCGGGCCGAGGCAATGGGGAGCCAACGGCCCTCAGTGTCGAGGGCCCAGGCATTGGCGAACAGCGCGACGCGGGCTTTCGTGAGCGAGACGCGGTCGCGCTGAAAGTCCTCGACGAACGCGTAGAGGCCGCCGAGAGCCTCGCCGTCAGCCGGCGTGGAGAAGGTGACCATGTGGGTCCAGGCGTTGTCGTCGGGAGCCTGGAGAAAGGCGGCGTAGGCGGTGCGCTCGCCGTCGACGCAGGCACGGACGAGAAAGCGATAGGTCTTGCCGGGCTGCCAGTCGAGGTCGTGAAACGACTGGCCACCGGTCCCCTCGCCGCCGAAGCGGCCGACGCGGGCGGCCTCGGCCTGATGGAGCAGCTTCACCCGGCGCGACTCGTCAACCCCGTGGGGTCGTCTCCGGGCGTCGGGTCCCAGACCGAGAAGATCACCCGCTTCCTACCGTTGGAAAGCTCCTGGAGGCCAAAGTAGCCTCGTTGAAAGCCCAGCGCGCAGAAGAACGTTCCTGGGGCGGAGCGATCGGGGGTCAGCTCGTTGTAGAACGCGAGGTCGTCGCCCCCCCGGACGTCGTAGGCAAGGTGGACCGAACGGCAGGCGATGCCGGCAAGACGCTCGTCGTGCAGGCTGACGGCAACCAGTGCAGCGCTTGCGAGAACGGCGAGCATCACGGCGGGGACTCCGATGCCAGCAGGCCGGCCTCACGCATCGCTTCATACGTCACGAAACCGCCGGTGAGATTGCGGGCGTCGCGGCCGTGGAGCCGAAGCAGCCGGGTGGCATAGTAACCGCGCTGGCCGACGCGGCAGTAGGCAAGGATAGGCCGATCGGCAGGCAATTCGGCCAATCGATCGCGAAGTTCGTGGAGTGGGATGTGGAGGGCGCCAGGGGCATGGCCGGCGTCGAACTCGGAACGCTCACGGACGTCCAGAAGGATCGCTCCGTCGATCGGTTCGTCCCAACGGGCCAGTGGGGCATCGCCACGGAGGGCGTTGGCGGCGATCATGCCGGCCATGTTGATCGGATCCTTGGCAGCGCCGAACTGGGGCGCATAGCAAAGCTCGGCCTCCTCGAGGTCGAAGACGGTACCGCCCTTCTGAATCGCCAGAGCGATGACGTCGATGCGTTTGTCGACGCCTTCTTCGCCAACGGCCTGCGCGCCCAGGATCCGGCCGTCGGCCGGGTCGAAGATCAGTTTGAGATGAATCGGGCGAGCGCCGGGGTAGTAGCCGGCGTGGTGGCCCGGGTGAAGATAGGCGACTTGATACGCGCGTCCATGCCGCCGGAGAGTCTTCTCGTTGGCGCCGGTGCAGGCGATCGTCAGGCCGAAGAGTCCGACGACACTCGTCCCCTGAACTCCGCGGAACGTGGTCGGTCGGCCCAGAATGGCGTCGGCGGCAACGCGGCCCTGGCGATTGGCGGGGCCAGCCAGCGGGATCAGGGTCCACTCGCCGGTGATGACGTCGCGGACCTCGACCAGGTCGCCCACGGCCCAGATGTGCGGGTCGCTGGTACGCATTTGCTCGTTGACGCGGACGCCCCCGCGGGCGCCGATCTCCAGGCCGGCGGCCTTTGCCAGAGTGGTTTCGGGGCGGACGCCGATGGCGAGAATGACCAGGTCGCCGTGGATGGAGCGGCCGGACTGGGTCTGAACCCGCAGCGCGCCGGTCGGCGTCGGCTCGAAACCAGCAACCATCTGTCCGAGATGCAGCTCGACGCCGTGTTGGCGAAGGCGTGCGTGGACAGGGGTGACCATCTCAGGGTCGAGCGGAGCCATCACCTGGGGCAGACCTTCGATGATCTGTACGGTCAAGCCGCGGCGTACGAGGTTCTCGGCCATTTCGAGACCGATAAAGCCGCCGCCCACAATGACGGCAGAGCGAGCGCTCTGCTCGTCGATCCAGTTGCGGATCAGGCGGGTATCCGGGATCGTCCGGACCGAGAAGATGCCGGGCGAGTCGATACCCGGCAGGGGTGGCCGGACCGGCGCGGCGCCGGTGGCCAAGACCAGGGCATCGTAGGTCAGCTCCGATTCGCCCCCCGTGCGGCGATCGCGGAGCGCAACGACCCGACGCGCGGGATCGACCGCGGTGGCCTCGGTTTCCAGGCGGACGTCGATCCGGAACCGGTCGCGGAAGAGATCGGGTCCAGCGACGAGCAGTTTGCCCTCGTCGCGGATCACGTCGCCGACGAAATAGGGCAGACCACAATTGGCGAACGAGGCAAACGGGCCGCGCTCGACCAGGACGATCTCGGCGTCTTCCGAGAGGCGGCGGACGCGAGCGGCGCAGGACGCGCCGCCGGCGACCCCGCCGATAATCACAATCCGCATCGACGCTTCACCTTCCCAACGCGGAACCGAACGGCCGACTCAACCGGCATGCTGCTTGATAAAGGCGAGACCGTCGCGGCACAGCGCGATCGGGTCGTCAAACAGGTCGCGCCAAACCCGCGTGGCGGCGGCCAGGGCAGGCAAAGCGCGGCCAAACGCCTCAATGGTCAAAAAGCCATCATACTTGTTGGCGTGGATTCCTGACCAGAACGAGGACCAGTTCACCCCGCCACTGCCCGGGACGCCGCGATCATTCTCGGAGACGTGGACATGGATCACATGCCGAGCACACGAGGCGAGCGCTCGCGCCTGATCCTTCTCCTCGATGTTGGCGTGGAAACTGTCGTACATCATCTTGACGTTGGGGTGGTTGACGGCCTCGACGAAGCGGACGGTCTGGGCCGCCGTCGTCAGAAAGTAGATTTCGAAGCGATTGAGGTATTCGGTCGCGATTCGGATATTGCGCGCCGCGGCCTTGTCGCCGGCGCGTTGGAGGGTCTCGACGCCAGCCTTAAACTCGTCTTCGGTCGGACCATTGCCGGAGAAGATCCCGATGGCCGAGTGGGTCGGGCCGCAGAGGATCTCGCAACCAAACGCCTGGCCGCATTCAAGCACACGGTCCAGATGCGCGACGGCGGCATCGCGGATCGCCCGGTCGGGCGAAATCGGGTTGGTCTCCGGCCCCATGACGGTGACGCCCGTGGCCCGGAGGCCCAGCGACTGCAACCGCTGGCCGAGCCGCTCGTACGGTTTGGTGCTCGAAGTGTCGAAGATTGGGATTTCGACGGCGTCAAAACCGATCGACTTGAGCTGTTCGAGCAGACCGTCGTGGGCCTCGGTGACGTGATCGGTCCAGAGCAGCAAGTTCATGCCGGTCTTCATGGCCGAGCAAACCTTTTCGTTTGGGAGGAGAGCGCCTCGGGAGCAGCCGACGCGGAACCCTCAGGATACGCCGCGCCTCCCGCGCCAACCAGACTAACGCCGCCAGTCGCCAGCGTAGATCCAGGCAAGCAAGTACAAGCCGGTGCAGGCCCAGAGAGCGCCCAAGATCAGGCCAAAACGCTCGCGCCAGGAGCGGCGGACCAGGCGCCGGCGACGATTGCGCCGGAGCCGGCCTCCGGCCCAGAGCGCCCAGATCACGTAGAGGGCCATGAGCGGCGTACCGTAGATGTAGCACACCTCGGAGACACCATTGATATTGGATCCGGTAGCCCGACGCGCGATGATTGGCGGCCAGAGCAGCCAGGACGCCGACCCGGTGGCGAACCAGAGGATGCGGCCCTCGCCCCAGGCAGGGTCGCGCCGCCGCCGCGCTCGCTCGATCAGGAGCAACGGCACGCCCACCCACGATAGCCCGCCGAGCACAATGACGATCGGAAGAAACGCCAGTGGCGAGGCCAACAGGTTGATGCCCCGAGGCTGCCCTTCGCCCAGGAAGTTTTCCCGGAGTGCTGGAGTGAACAACCAGAAGGAGACGGCGATCCCCGCGATCAGCACCATGCCCTCGACCAGATGAAAGCGCTGGCGGCGCGGTCGTGTCGAGGGCACGGTCATGGGTTTGGGCTCCGCACAAGATTCAGGAGCCGACCGATTCCCAGCCGCCCGACCGGGCCGAGCCAAGCACCGCGTCGCAGACGGCCTGCGACTCCAGGGCCTCGCGAAACGTCGGCGATGTGGGTTCGCCAGACCCGAGGTTGGTCAGGAAGTCGGCAGCCTGGTGAATAAAGGTATGCTCATAGCCAATCTGGAGGCCGGGGACCCACCAGTGCTTCATGTACGGCTGATCGGCATCCGTGACGTGGATCGAACGCCATCCTCGGACCACGCTTTCGTCGCCATGATGGAAATACTGAAGGCGATGCAGGTCGTGGAGGTCCCACTTGACGCTGGCCTTTTCACCATTGATTTCGAAGGTGTAGAGCGCTTTGTGGCCGCGGGCGTAGCGGGTCGACTCGAACAGCCCGAGCGAGCCGTTGCGGAAGCGGCAGAGGAAGGCGCAGGCGTCGTCGATCCCGACCGGTTCGACCTTGCCGGTCAGGTTATGCTTGCGCTGCTTGACGAACGTCTCGGTCATGGCGCAGACGCGCTCAATTGGGCCGTTGATCCAAAGCGCTGTGTCGATGCAATGCGCTAGCAGGTCGCCGGTGACGCCCGAACCGGCCGCCGCGACGTCGAGCCGCCACAGACCGGCGCCGCCTTGAGGCAGGTCGGCTGAAATCGTCCAATCCTGGAGAAAGTTGGCGCGGTAGTGGAAGATTTTGCCAAGTTTGCCCGCATCGACGAGTTGTTTGGTGAGGGTCACGGCTGGTACGCGGCGGTAGTTGTACCAGACGGTGTTGGCGACGCCGGCCTTCTCGACGGCCTCGACCATCGGCCGCGCTTCGTCGAGGGTGCGCGCCAGGGGCTTCTCGCAGAGGACCATCTTGCCGGCCTGGGCGGCAGCGATGGCGATCTCGGCGTGGGAGTCGTTGGGCGTGCAGATGTCGATGGCGTCGATATCCTTCCGCTCGACGAGTTTACGCCAGTCAGTCTCGTATCCTTCGTAGCCCCAGGTGTCGGCAAATCTGCGGGCATTTTCCTCGTTGCGGCCGCAAATCGCCTTCAAAACAGGCCGATAGGGCAGGTCAAAAAACTGGGGCGCCTGTCTGTAAGCGTTCGAGTGCGTCCGGCCCATGAAGCCGTAGCCGACGACGCCGATATTCAAAGGTTTCTTCTGGGCCATGGTTTGGTTCCTGAAAAGAACGGGAAGCGAGGCGTCGCGATCCGCTCACTCGAGTCAAGTCCGGCCAGGCTCAGGCTAAGTCGAAATCCTGGGGCCGGTGCAGGGGGGGGCAGTCGTTTCAGGAGACGGGGCGGTTTTCGGGTCTGGGCTGAATCGGGCGCGCGTTTTAGGCGGTCCAGCCGTGGGCGTCCCGAACGGCGATCATGACCCGAAGGATGTCGTTCCAGGTCTGGGGATTGAGCATGACGGCGTTGGGGAACATGCAGCCGTCCCAGCAGATATGGGCGAACGCCTTAGTGAGGCGGCCGTCGGCGTCGCGCAACCAAAAGCCGGCATGGTAGGGAATGTCCAGCTTGCCGTTCGGGTCGGTCGCCAGGCAGTGCCGGCCGGTATGGTCGTGGGTGCCGGAGCCGAAGACGGTGGCATCGTTCTGGGCGACGTGGAAGTCGATGGTCCAGGGGCGCAGGGCGTCGGTCAGGGTCTTGAGCGCGGCGTCGAGGACGGACCTGTCCTTCCAGTCGTAACCCTCGGGCAGGATCCGGTCTTCGGGGGCGTTCTCGCCGAGGGTGTAGAGCAGGGTATGGGCCATGTCGGCTTGGAAGCCTACGGTCTGAGGTTCGCCGACGCGCTCAAGCAGATCGATCATCTTGCGCCAGGAGTGCATGCCGCCCCAGCAAATCTCGCCCTCGGCGGCGAGCCGTTCGCCGTGGTCGCGCGCGATGGCCGCGGCCTGCTTGAACGTCGCCGCGATCGCCGCCTGGTTGCCAGCCGGATCCTGGGCCCAGTCGGCCGGGGAGCAGGCGCTGTCGATGCGGACAACACCGTAGGGCCGAACTCCCCACTCGCGGAGTTTCTGCCCGATCCGGCACGCCTTGCGGATGGCGTTCAGAAAATTGGCCTTTTGCTCATCCGTACCCATCGCGGATCCGTCGAACCAGACCGGGGCGACGACCGAGCCGACGACGAAACCGCGCGCCTGGATCTTATCGGCCGTCGCCTTCAGGTCGTCGTCGCTGATGTCGATGTCGATATGGGGTTTGTAGAGGAACAGATCGACGCCGTCGAACCGGATGCCGTCGACCTCGGCGGCGGCGGTCAGGTCGAGCATGGTGTCGAGGTCGATGGTCGGCTCCGCGCCCGGCGAGCCTTTGCCGACCAATCCGGGCCACATCGCGTTGTGCAGCTTGGGAAAGGTGTGGGGATGAGCGGTCATGGGTCGATTCCTCGTAGGATGGGCCAGGCCCACCGGGGGGAGAGACGATGGTGGGCCAGGCCCACCCTACGCGGGGATCTCAGCGGCGGGCGTGGTCGCCGACGTTGGGAAGATTCTTGTGAACATCCGGCCCGAAGTAGCGGAGGCTGACAAACGGCTCGGTGCCGGTATTCTTGAAGCGAACTCCGGATGCCGCCTTTTTGGCGGTGACGAACACTTCGTCCTGGGTGATTTCGCCAAAGCGGATGAAGTTCGGGCTGTCGACGGCCAGCTTGCCGATCGTGCCGCAGCCCTGGACGACGACGAGACCGTACGCGCCGGGGTCCTTGATCGTGACCGTATGGCCCGGTTCGACCGTCAGCTCGCAGGCGCTGAAGAGCTGCTGCCCGTTGACGGTGCCGTAGACGATCCAGCGGTCGACGTAACCCTCGCCAGGCCCGCCGGAGCGGACGATCGGTTCCAAGTAATTGTGGGCCTTGAAATGTTCGTCGACGTTCTTTTCCCAGTCGAGCTGGTCGATGATGTAGTCGAGGTCGTGGTGGTATTTCTCGGGGACGTCCTTGACCAACAGCTCCCAGGGGACGCGGCGGCCCTCGACCATCGACTGATACATGCCGAAGACGTCCGAGCCCCATTGCGGCTCGTAGGTCACCAGTGATCCAGGGGCGTGGAGCACGCAGGGCGGCACCAGCCAGCCGGTGCCCGGCTTGAGGCGGTAGGCCTTCGAAAGGTCGAGGATTCCGTTATCACCCTGGTCCCAGCGTTCCAGACAACGGCGAAGGTCTTCCTTAGTGGTGCCCGGCTCCAGTCCGAAAAACGTGTAGGGGAAGTTGTTGCCGGTCCAGTTCAGTTGGGGCGGGAAATAGTAGCTCTCGGGCTTGCCTTCCTGGCCGACCTTGCGGGCCTGCTCCTGGTTTTGATGCATATGGTGGGGGATTGGGCCGAGGTTGTCGAAAAACTTGGAGTAGACGGGCCACTTCTTGTAGGTGGCGTACATCGTCTCGCCGATCATCTCGGGTCCGAAGGCGGAGATGGCGTCGCGGAGGGTCAGGGCGCGCTTGCCTTCGTGGACGATGTAGCTGAGGCCTTCGTCGGGCGGGGCGCCTTCGTTGGCCGCAGGTGTGGTGGAGGCGAACCAGCGTTCGTCGATACCGCCCCGATGCGTCCCCAGGGCGTACAGATCCTCGCGCGCGAGTTTGAGTCGGCCGCCGGGCATCAGGAACGAGCGGGGGACCCAGGTCGGCGCCAGGCGGAGGATACCCTCGCCAGCATCGAGTGCGGCGCGGGCGGCGGATTCGAGGCTCGCCTTGATCTTGGCCATCAGCGTCAGAAGCTCCGAGTTGGTCGCTGGGAGAGGGCCGGACGGCAGAACGCCTGACGACGGCGGCGACCGGCACGCGATCCGTTGTAAGTCGTCATTCCAGAGGACGCAAGCGCGGAGCGGCCACAGACTCTGCCGGTCGAGCCGAACGCGCGGCGCGGATCGGTCAGGAGGCGGGCGGCCCGGGCCAGTACCGCGCGTTGAGCGCCGCCGCCTGCTCCGACGTGACCCGATAGAGAAAGATCGAGTAGCCAACGTGGCCGACCGGCCTTAGCTCGCGAAAGTAGCCCAGGGCGTCTTCGCCGAGGTTCCAGCTCGGAAGCAGCCACCCGACCGGGTCGGCATCCAGCGCGATCGGGTCATGCAGCCGCCAGGGCAAGCCGCGCACCAGCGAGGCGCTGATCGCGTACAACCCCGGTTTCAGACGAGGCGCCGGCCCCACCCGGGGTTGACCGGCCGCCGCCATCGGCCGGACACGGCCCGAAAGCACCGGCGGCAAAAACCACTCGAAACCGTCGCCCCGAACGGCGAACAGCGACGGCGGAATCTGACCGAAATAGGCCAGCCCCACCGGTTCGTCGGGCGCCTCGCGGCGGAGCCACTCGCGGAGGCCGACGAGGTCCTGGCCCCAGTCGAGGTTGCTGTCGATCAGATGCTCCGAACCACGCGCTGGACCCCCGCTGGCCAGGTTGAAATAGGCCAGGTAGTGAGGGTGGATCGCCAGAGTCGAAAGCAGGGTCGCTGCCAGCGGCAGTCCAATCGCCGACCAGGCGGCCAGTCGCGCCCGGCCCGGGACCGACTCGGCCCAAACGCTCAACCGTCCGCACGCGATAAAAAGGAAGGGGAAAATCGGCAAGACGTAGCGAAGGCCGATGTTGATATCGGTCAGAAACGTCATCGCCAGGAAGATCGCGGCCGGTGGCACGAGCAACGCAAGCTCGTCGCGGGCCGCCGCACGGGCTTGGCGACACGTCAGCGCGGCCACCAGGGCCAGGGCAAGCAAGGCCCAGGTGCCTTCGGGGAGCTTGTAGAGCAGCGTCTTCAGGTAATAATCGCGCCAGCCCGTGCGGCGGAGGACGCCGTCCAGGTAGACCGGATAGCCGGTCATCTCGCTGGGGTCGGCGGTCGGGTCGAGCCACTGGAGCGGGATGCCGTCGGCCTCGATCTTCTGGTCGTCGAAGCCAAGCAGGTAGTGGCGGGGCAGTGGCGACGGCAAGCCGCCCAGCCAGGTGCCGCGAAACCGGTTGACCCGGTGCTTCCACGAGACGTCGAGCAGCGGATTGCCGCTGGGGCGCGTCCGCCACCGCGGGTCCTCGCCGTCGCGGGTCAGGAACGACCGGCTGGCGAAGTCAAACTCCCCGATCGGTGTCCCGACTCCCTCGAAGCCGTAGCCGACGTCGATCACCAGGACGCTCAGCGCGACCATCGCCGCCCCCTGAGCCAGCTCACGGGGCAGACAGCCAAGCCGCGCGAGGCGGTCCCGGCTGAGCAGGCGGTCCGCCAGCCAGATCAACGGCCACAGGCCATAGAGGATCAGAGCGCTGAATTTGGTCAGTTGGGCTAAGCCCAGAACCAGCCCAGCCCCCAGCGCCCGCGGCCAGGTGGGCCGAGCCAGGTAGCGCCAGAACAGGTACGTTGCGGCGGCGCTGGTGGCCGCGGCGGGGATGTCGGTCGTCGCCAGGCGGGCGTGGGCGAGGATGTTGGGGCAGAAGGCCCAGAGGGTCAGGCTGAGCACCGCCCCACGGTCGCCCCAGAGGCGGCGCGACCAGGCAAAGACCACCACGCCGCCGACCACCGACCAGAGCGGCTGAATCAATCGCGCGGCCTGGAGCAGCTCGAAGTAGCGATCGGCGTTGAGTGCCAGGAAGAGTTGCGCAAAGGTGCCTTGGGCCGGATATTCCAGCCCCCAAGCCGCGCGCGACTGATAGGCGGCCGCCGTCTCGGGTCGCATCGCCAGCACCGGCAGCGCAGCCACCATCCGTGCCAGGGGCGGATTGTGGTGGTAGAGCTTGAAGGTCCCCTTCTGCCAGTAGGAAATCCCCGCCGGAATGTGCGCCACTTCGTCGACGGTGGCGTTTTCGCGGAGCAGGCTCGCGGCCGCCAAGACGTAATGGAGCACCAGAATGGCGGTTGCCAGCCCGAGCACGCGGCGTCGGCCGAGGTCAGGGACGGTCGAGGTGCCGGCGGAGTCTTCCAAAATCGCGGGTTCCCACGTCCGGGCCAGACAAGGTGGTCAACGATGCGCCGAGATTATGCGAAAACCAGCAGGCCGCGAACCACCGTGACGGCCCGGCCGCCGATATGGACGCGGTCGGCGTCGAGTCGGGTTTGAACGACTCCTCCACGCCGCGACGCCTGGTATCCACGCAGGCAGCGCTTGCCGAGCCGCTCGGCCCAGAACGGGGCCAGAACGCAGTGCGCCGAGCCGGTGACTGGGTCCTCCGGAACGCCCGCCCGGGGGGCGAAGAAGCGGCAGAGAAAGTCGGCATCCTCAGGCGCCTCCGACCCGCTGGAGCGAGCCGTGACGATCACGCCCCGGGTTTCGATCTGGGCCAGGGTAGTCGGGTTCGGCTGAAGCCTGAACAGGTCGGCCGCGGTCTCAACCTCGACCAGCCAGTCGAAACGGCTACGCGCCGTGGTGCGGACTGCGCTGGCCTCAAGCCCCAAGGCGTCGAGCAATCCCGAGGGCGGTTCGGCAACCTCGGGCCCAAGCGCGGGGAAGTCCAGCCAGATGGTGCCGCACGGCTCACGATGGGCGGTCAGCGTGCCGGACCGGGTCTCGAACCGCAGGGGCAGATCCGGGCTGATGCCGTCCTCGGTCCAGAGAACGTGGGCGGCGGCAAGCGTGGCATGACCGCATAGGTCGACCTCAACCGTCGGCGTAAACCAGCGAAGGCCCCATCGGAAACGATCGTCGGCCGCGGGCGTCAGGAACGCGGTCTCCGAAAGATTCATCTCGGCGGCGACCGCCTGCATCCAGTCGGTTTTCGTGGGGGCATCCAACCGCACCACGGCCGCCGGGTTGCCGGTAAAGGGTCGGTCGGTGAAGGCATCGACGATGCAAACGGGTGGGTTGTTCATCGGCATCAAGACCATTTCAGACTCGTCCGCCGAACCCAAACCGCTGCGACGGAAACAAATCGGGCCGCCCACCAGGGAGACGGAGACATCGGCGATCGAGCGATCCGAACCTCGCAGGCACACGCCGCCAGCAACCGTTGGCCGGACGGACGCAGCCAGCCTCGGCGGCCACCGCTGGCGGCGAATAGGTGTGCGGGAGCCTCCCGGAGGCTGGGCGGCGACGGCTCGGCTGGCTGTGTGGGGAGTCAATGAGCCGTGAGCGAGGCGATCTGTCCAAAACTGGTCTGGAGGGCCTGGTAGAGCTGGTGGTAGACGGGGTACGCGCGGTCGTAGATCGCGCGGTTTGCGGGATGGCAGGCGGTCTGGCTGACGACCTGGATCATCGCGTCGCAGGCCTCCGGAACGGTCGCGTAGGCACCGGTTCCGACGAGGGCCAGGATCGCGGCTCCGAAGGCGGGGCCTTCGGCCGCATTGATCGTCACGAGATCGCGGCCGTAGACGTCGGCTTGGATCTGGCGCCAGAGGGGGCTTCGCGCACCACCCCCCGAGGCGCGGATCTGGTCGGGCTCGACACCCATGGCCCGGATCAGCTCCAGGCTGTCGCGCATCGCGAAGCTGACACCTTCGAGGACCGAGCGGATCAAGTCGGCGCGGGTGTGGCGGACCGTCAGGCCGATCCAGCCGCCGCGGGCGTTCGGGTCGAAGTGGGGAGTGCGCTCGCCGGTCAGATAAGGGAGGAAGAACAGGCCCTCGCAACCCGGCTTGGCCAGCGCTGCCTCGTCGCAGAGCAGTTCGTAGGGGTCGACGCCGCGGGCGGGAGCGGCCTCGACCTCGACGTCGCCGAGTTCGTCGCGGACCCAACGGAAGCTACCACCGGCCGAGAGCACGACCCCCATGACATGCCAGGCGCCGGGGACCGCGTGGCAGCCGCGCTGGAGGCGGCCTTCGGGGTCGTAGCCCGGTTCGGGGGTATGGGCGAAGACGACGCCAGAGGTGCCCATGGTGGCCGAAACGACGCCCGATCGAACAATCCCGTTGCCGACCGCGCCGGCGGGCTGATCGCCGCCGCCGCCGACGATCGGCGTTCCGCGGACCAGCCCCGTGGCCTCGGAGCCGATCTCGCTGACCGCGGCCGAGACCTCCGGGCTTTCATGGCACGGGGGCAGCAGGGCGCTGTCTAGCTCCAGGCGGGTCAGAAGTTCGTCGCTCCAGCGGCGGTTGGCGACATCGAGCAACAGCGTGCCCGAGGCATCGGAAACCTCGGTGGCGTAGGTGCCGCTAAGGCGGTATCGAATATAGTCCTTGGGCAAGAGGACCTGGCGGACCTTTTCCCAGATTTTGGGTTCGTGGCGGCGGACCCAGAGCAGCTTCGGCGCGGTGAATCCGGTCAAGGCCCGGTTGCCGACCAGCCGGGTTAGGGCAGCGCGGCCGCCGGCCCGTTCCTCGATTTCGGCACATTCAGCGGCGGTGCGCTGATCGTTCCAGAGCAGAGCCGGGCGCAGGACGTGGCCGTCGGCATCGAGCAGGACCGATCCGTGCATCTGGCCGCTCAGGCCAATGCCGGCGATCTCGGACGGTTTGAGGTGGGCTTGGGCCAGTACGTCACGGATCGTAGCGACGGTGGCGCTCCACCAGAGGTCGGGATCCTGCTCTGACCAGCCCGGCCGGGGGTAGTCGCACGGGTATTCGGCCGAGGCCGAAGCCAGAATTTTGCCCGAGGCGTCGACTGCGATCGTCTTGGTGCCCGAAGTGCCGACGTCGATGCCGAGCGTGACGCTCACGGATGGATCTCCCAGCGCGCGCCGCAGGCCAAAACCCGGGCCGAGACACCCGGGGGCAGGCGGCGCGCTTCGGCCTCGAAGACCGAGGCCGCCACGGTGTTGAACGTGAACATGTCGAAGTGATGGGGTACGACGAACCGAGGCCGGACGACAGAGGCCAGCTCGACCGCCTCGGCGGCCGTCATGTTCCCCGGAACGCCCCGCGCTGGATCGCGCCCGTTGATCGGCAGAAACAGGACGTCGAACGGTTCCGGGCCGAGGCTTTCGATCAGGCCGTCGTACACGACGGTATCCCCGCTATGGTACAACCGCCGATCGTCGGCTTCGATGATAAAACCCAGGTAAAGCAGCCGGCCGACCTGGTCCCGATCAACCGATTCGTGGGCCGCGGGAACCGCCCGCACCGTAAAGCCGGCGCGCTGGTAGGTCCAGCCCTCATCGAGCCCAAAGAGCCGCCGCGCCGGTAGTCCCATTTTCTCAGCGTGGTGTATCAGCGATTCAGGCACCCCCAGCTCGGCCTGGGGATTGGCCCCCATCAGGGGAACCAGCGTGCCGGGGTCCATATGGTCGGTGTGTTTATGGCTGGCAAGCACCAGATCGACGCCCGTCAACTCGGACGGCGCAATCGGGATCGCCGTCATCCGCTCATGGGGTCGGTCCGTCTGTGCGTATTTGAGCGTCAGGGTGTCCGAAAGATACGGATCGATGACCAGGGTGCCCAATCGGCTTTTGATGACAAATCCGCTCTGGCCCAGCCACCAGATCGCCAGCGCACCGGGGGCGGGCACCGTCTCCCGGATCTCAGTGGCCAGAGCAAGACCGGAACAGACAGGCTGTATCAACGCGGTCACGGCAGCGAAAACAGAGTTGAACGCGTGTCACCATCGGGCAGGGCGGCAGACCGAGCCGATTATGATCTTGGGCCAACTGACGGGATGGGTGCAATGGTCCAGAGCCTCAATCAGAACCCGTCGGCGTTGCCGAGAGGCCCCCGCCGCGCGGCGGATTTCCCGGTCTCTGGGCCGAAGATCCCTGGTACGAGGCTGGCAGGAATGTCGATCGTGCGAGGTCGGCTTGGGCGTACGATGGTTTGGGCGATTCTGGTCGCCAGTCTGCGGCTGGGCCAGGCCGGTGCACAGGTACCCGAGGTTCCCGGCACGGCGCAGCCGGAAACCGCGGCCGATCCGGCCGGTTCACCACCCGCGGTCTTGATCGCGCCCACCGAGGACAACCCGGAGGCAACCGCCGCCGAGTCGGCCGGACCAATCCCGGTCCATTCCGGGGTGAGCGACGCATCGGTACGGTCCAAGCTCGAGCGGTTGTTGCCCCGCTATCCCGGGGTCCGGCGGATCGAAGTGGAGGTCGAGGACGGCGTCGTCACGCTGACCGGACACGTCGCTGACGCTGAGGTCCGCGATCGCCTCCGCGATTTCGTCCGACGGGTCGAGGGCGTCAACCTCGTCCTGAATCGGACCCGAACCGACGCACAAGTTTTGACGGCACAGGACTTCGCGCTCAAGAAGTTGGGCGAGTGGTGGGATCTGGTCTCCCGCCGCTGGCTCTTAACGGTCCTGGCGCTGGGGATCGTCGCGGCGACGGTCCTGCTGGCCCGCCTCTTCGGGCAGTACGGCGAAGTGCTGCTGACACCGGTGACATCGAACCCGCTGCTCCGCTCGGTGCTGAAGTCGGTCCTGGCGGCCGGAATGGTCGGGGCGGGCATTCTGACGGCCTTGAACGTGATCGGGATGACCGAGGCGGTGCTCTCATTCCTGGGCCTGGCCGGTGTGGTAGCTCTGGCCGTCGGGTTTGCCTTCCGCGATATCGTGGAGAATTTCATCGCCTCGATCATGCTCGGCGTGCGGCGTCCGTTCCGGGTGGGCGACGTGGTGGAGGTGGCCGGATTCGCCGGCGTCGTCAAATCGCTGAACACGCGGGCCACGGTGCTGGTGACGATCGAGGGAGCGCAGGTGCGGATCCCCAACGCCATCGTGTTCAAATCGACGATAGTCAACCGCACCGCGTCGAGCAGCGTCCGCTCGGCGTTCGATGTGATTGTGCCGTGGGAGGCGTCGGTTGCCGCGGTCTCCGAAGCCATTGCCGAACGGTTGCGGACCCACGAGGCGATTGACGAATCGCCGCCGCCCCGGGTGCTGGTCGAGGCCATCGAGCCTGAGGGTGTGCGGCTGCGAGCCTCGTTCTGGCGCCCTTCCCAGGGAATCGACGATGCCAAGCTCCTCAGCGACGCCAAACTGGCCGCGCGGGTGGCTCTGCAGGCCCTGGGCACCCGGCCGGCGGCCGGAGAGCTGACAATCCGAATCGTCGATGCTCCAGCAGTCCGCCGGCGTTCCGAAACCGCCACGCGACACAGCGAAGAGTCCGAAGACCAAGCTCGCGCCGCCGACGCCCGCGCCGCTCTGGCAGCGGCAAGCCAACGCCCCTCAGTTCAACAGGACGACGTCGGGCATGCTCTCGATGTCGCCGGCAAGGCCGTCAGCGAAGAAGGACGCAACCTGATCGAAGACGACGCAGCCGACAAGGAACCTTGAGCCTCCCCAGATCAGAACCCTTCGATCACCTCGAACCGACCCTGAGTGCTGACGGGATTGTATCCGGTGACGGACACCAGGCCCGATCGGCCGTCCTCCAGCTCTACCCGATACTGGCCAGGTTGAAGCTCGACGCCCACGACGACCTCGAAACTGCCCGACGTCACCTTGCCGTGAAGATCCTCTTCGAGGTCGTAGCTGACGTTGTCGATGAAGATCGAAGGCGATTGGATCAGCCTTCCTTTGCGGCGTGCCATGACACCCTCCCTTCGCACACTGAATCATTCTCTCTCTTCATGCTGACCCAGCGCATCGGCCCAAGTCAAACAGGAACGACCCTCAAGCGGCGATGAGCCAAAACCAGGCCGCGGTGGACCATCCCCGTTTCTTGGTCCGGCCCGGCCGCACGTCGGCGGCTTGTTTCGGAGCGATCGCCGCGCTCCGGCTCCCGCGCGGCTGCCAGCGCGTTTGTCCGGACGCTCAGCCGCCGCGGACCATCCGGACCCCCTCGACCATCGCTTTGGCCTTGGCGATGGCCACATGGCGGGCTGTCTGACTGAAGCCGCAGTCGGGCGTGATCGACACACGCTCAGGCGTTACATGGCGGAGCACCTGGCGCAAGCGCTGGGCCACCAGATCTGGTGGCTCGATCCAGGTGTTCTTGACGTCGACTAAGCCGACGGCCACATCTTTGTCCTCGGGTAGCTCGGCGAGCAGCTCGACCTCCGCCATCTCGCGGCTGGCAAATTCGAGGGCCAGTTGATCGACGGCCGTTTGTCCAACTTGGGGAAACAGTGGGCGATAGCTCCGCCAGCCGACGGCGCGGGCGCGGTAGTTGCCGAAACACAAGTGCAAGCTCAGGTACGCCTCGACGCCGGCGACCGTGCGGGCGATGACGTCGAGAAAATAATCGGCCTCGGCCGGGTGGCAGGCAAAGCTCGGTTCGTCGAGTTGGAGGAAATCGGCCCCCGCGGCGACCAGCGCCTTGAGTTCGGCGTTGACGATCGGGATCAGGGCCTCGGTGATCTCGCGTCGGTCGCCGTAGATTTCCCCGCCCTGGATGCAGCCGGCCAGAGTGAATGGCCCCGGGACAGGCATCTTGCTGGGCAGGCCCGGCTCAAGCGCGCGAAACCGGCGAAATTCGGCGACCGTGCCCAGCCCGCGCGGCGCGGCAATCGGCGCGACGGCGCGATACTTGCTCCGCTGGTCGTGCGCCGGAGGGCCGAGTCGACGGGCCACCGGTATTGGCTCCAGCCCGCTCAACCAGTCGTAAAACCCCAGATTGAAGTCGACGCGCTGCATCTCTCCGTCGGTGATCCGGTCCAGGCCAGCATGACGCTGGTCGGCGATGGCCAGACGGATCGCGTCCTCGACGGCCTCGGCACGGTCGGCCGGGCCGTACGGGCTGTCCGGCCGCGCTGCCTGGCGGACCAACTCTTCATACCAGCCGGGGAACGACCAGGAGCCAATGACCGTCACTTCCAGCGGACGAGGACGTTGCGATGCCTTCATGTCCGGCTCCAGCAGGGGACGAGCAATCCTCGAGTCGGATGGCGCCACGCGCCCCAATTTTTGCCAGAGTCGGTCAGGAGGGAGGGGACGGCTGCGCAATCCGTTTCTGGATGCTCTCGACGGCGATCGGATGATAACCGGCGCGGGCCTGCTCGAAGATCCGCTCAGCGCGTTCCCGGCCGCCCGGGACCGTCAACAGGGCCTCGTAGAGCGGCATCAAAAACTTGCGGCGGCCGACCGAGCTTAGAAACTCTTCCAACCGCCCATCCGCAGCACGGTAGCCGGCGCGGATGGCCATCTCGAGCCACTGGCAGGCGATCTCGGCGTTGCCGCTCTCCGTCAGCCGAAACACCGAATCGAGCGCGGCCATCTGCTCGGCGTTCAGCTCGGGCGGGAGCGAACGGAGGAAGTGAAGCCATTCGAGCGTCGTCCAGTCGGCGGTATCGAGCTGAGCCGCGTCGAGTTCGCCGGTGAACCAACGCCGCGCCAGAGCGGCGATCTGGTCGAACCGCGCACTGGCCGGCCGGGCCGCATCGGCCGGTAGACCGGGCTGGTGGATCCAGGCCTGAAGGTCGACCGGCGGCGGCCCGCCCCGGAACAGCTCCGCGCGCAGATAGTCTTCAAACTGGGCCGTCGTGATCGAGCGAAACGCAAACTGGTCGAAGTAGTTTTTGAGAAACGCCTGGACACGGTCGCGGCCGAGCCGTGCGGCCAGGGTCTCGAGGAACAACGCGCCTTTTTCGTAGGCGATCGGCGTGACGCTCTCGTCCGGGTCGCGACCGGTCAGATCCGGGTTCAGGATCTGATCTCGGGGAGGCAGCTTGGCCAAGGCATCCTCAAGCTCGCCCAGACCCAGGACCGACTCCATCGCGGCCCTCCGCTCGCCGAAAACGTCGGCCACGATCCGCCGCTCCAGGTAGACCGTAAATCCTTCATTGAGCCAAAAATCGGCCCAGGTGGCGTTGGTCACGAGGTTGCCAGACCAGGAATGCGCCAGTTCATGAGCGATCAGGGCAACCTGAGAGCGGTCGCCGGCCAGCACGGTGGGCGTCGCGAAGGTCAGCCGGGGGTTTTCCATGCCTCCGTAGGGAAAGCTGGGAGGCAACACAAGAATGTCGTAGCGGCCCCAGCGGTACGGACCGAAGCGACGCTCCGCAGCCGCCAGCATCGCCTCGACGTCGGCAAACTCGAAGGCCGCCCGCTCGAGGGTCGCCGGCTCCGCCCAGACTCCGGTGCGCTCGCCCAGCGAGCGAAACTCAAGATCCCCCACGGCCAACGCAACCAGATAGCTGGGGATCGGATGCTCCATCACGAACTGGTGGGCAGCCTCACGGTCATCCGCGTCCCGGCCCTCCGGCCTTGGCCCAGGACGAGGACCCTCGGCGGCCATCACCGCCTTCAGATGGGCCGGCGCGACCAGGGTCGCCTCGTAGGTGAACCGGACGCGGGGTGAATCCTGACACGGAAGCAACGACCGCGCATGGATGGCCTGGCATTGGCTGTACAGGAACGGATGCCGCTTACCCGCCGTACCCTCCGGGGCCACCCACTGCAACGCGCTGGCTTCGGGTGAGGTCTCGTACGCAACGACCACCGTTGTGGTGTCGGCCGGGATCTCGATCACCAGCGGCGCACCCAGGAGCGGATCGACCGGCCCCAGCCGATAAGGGACGGTGCGGGGAGCCGCGCCCGCCGCGGCGATCGCCCGAACCTCACGGATCCGCAGGCCCCGGGTGTCCAGAATGAGCGGAGCCTCGGGCGGGCAGCCAGGCTCTCGGACGATGTGCCAGCTCGCCGAGCCACGCAGAGTCCTCGTCTGGAAATCCACCGTCATCGACCAGTCGAGGTGCGTGACGCGGACCTGGTCCGGCCGGCTCAGGCTGTGAGGGTCGGGCCGGTTTGGGTCGGCCGCCGCCCAATTCGCCGCGATCCCGATAAACCCGACCATCGCCGCGCACCACGGTCGCCCAAACATCGCCCGGCCTCCCATCCCTGGCCAACCAGCGCAGGGACCAGGGGTGACTTTACCGGCCCGACCGGCCTGTCGCCACGCGCCAACACCGCGGCCGCATTCCGACGTATTCCCTTGCGAGGCGATCGGGCATTTGTTAAACAATCATCAGTTCTGGGTGAATCGCCTGTGATGGATCCGCATCGTCGGCCCGGTTCGATTCAGCCAGCTCCTCCGGCCCGAAAGGGCTTCTCACGCCTTCCCCATCGGCCGGTTCGCCCGCGAACCGCCGCCCACCTGCAACGCCCCGCCCTGGCTCGCCCCTGCCCCAGCCGGTTGCGGGCCGTCCCCCGCCGGAAGACGATCGAAGGTCCCCGATAGTATGCTGGTGCACGGCACGTTTCTGCCGGGGCCCTGCCCCCGTTCAACAAGCCACCGAGGGAGAGTATGGCGATGGCCGGTCCTAGCGCGCGGATGCCTCTGTTCAGCCGACGCGGATTCCTGACGGTCGGCACGTTCGGCTTCGGGCTGACTTTGGCCGACTTTCTTCGGCTGCGAGCGCGGGCCGATCAAAAGCACTACGACGCGATCGAGGCCAAGGCCGATTCGGTGATCCACATCTTCCTGCCCGGGGGGATTGCCCATCAGGAATCGTTTGATCCCAAGCCCTACGCTCCCGTCGAATACCGGGGCGAACTGGGCTCGATCGCCACCAAGATTCCGGGCGAGGTCTTTTCCGAGACTCTGCCAAAAACCGCCCAGATTGCCGACAAAATCACGGTCATTCGGGCAATGACCCACGGCGAGGCCGCCCACGAACGGGGCACCCACAACATGTTCACGGGCTACAAGCCCAGCCCGGCCATCCTCTACCCCAGCATGGGGAGCGTGGTCGCCCACGAGTACGGCCCGCGGAATAATCTGCCGCCCTATGTCTGTGTGCCAAGCCAGCCTAACGTCTACGCGGGGACGGGCTATCTGAGCTCGGCCTTCTCTCCGTTCTCGCTGGGAGCCGACCCGGCAAGCCCGGGTTTCCGGGTCCAAGACCTGGCCCTTCCAGGCGGCGTGGACGAGCGCCGTTTTGCCACCCGACGGACGGTCCTTGACGCCGTCAACGAGCATTTCCGCGCCAAGGAGAAGTCTGACAGTCTGACCGCGATGGACACCTTCTACGAGCGGGCCTACAGCCTGATCAGCTCGGAGAAGGCGCGCGAGGCGTTCAATATCGACGCCGAGCCGGCCGAACTGCGCGACGCTTACGGCCGCAACGAAGCCGGTCAGCGGATGCTGATGGCGCGGCGGCTGGTCGAGGCCGGCGTCCGGTTCGTCGTGCTCCAGTATGGCGGCTGGGACATGCACAACCAGATCACTCCGGGGATGCGTGCCCAGATGCCTGCCTTCGATCAGGCGTTCGCCACGCTGATCACCGACCTGGAGAATCGGGGGTTGCTGGACCGGACGCTGGTCATGGTCTCGACCGAATTCGGCCGTACGCCCAAGATCAACGGAACGGCCGGTCGGGATCACTGGCCCAAGGTCTTCAGCGTGGTCCTGGCCGGTGGAGGGATCAAGCGGGGTTACATCCACGGCGCCTCGAACGCGACCGCCAGCGAACCGGACCGGGACCCCATCGGACCCGAGGATCTGGCTACCACGATTTACCACCAACTCGGAATCGTCGCCGACAAGGAGTTGATTGCCCCCGGGCCGCGTCCGATCGAAATCGTCGATGGCGGCACGGTGCGGACAGAGTTGCTCGCCTAGTCTGTCGTCTCCCAACCCGAGCCGTTTCCGGGCCGCGCCGGGAGCATTCCGGCCGCGATACCTCCCCGTTTGCCCGCTCAGACGGTTGAACCAATCGAGCCATCCAAAGTATGCGACGCGCCTTTCTTGGACTGATTGGCCTAGTCATCTGCGGCGGGGTAATTCCAGCTCAGGGCTCGACGCCCGCGCTCAGTGCCATCCGGCCACCGGGCGGCCAGCGCGGGACGGAACTCGACGTCAGGCTCTCCGGGGCCCGGCTGGGCGACGCTCAGGAGATTCTCTGGTATCAGCCCGGAATCGAGACGCTCTCGATCACCAAGCTCGACGACAACACGGTTCAAGCGCGGCTTCGGATCGCGGCCGATGCGCGGCCTGGGCTTTACGACCTGCGATTGCGGACAGCAACAGGCGTCTCGGAGTTGCGGACCTTCAGCGTCGGCCTCTATCCCGAGATTCAGGAGGTCGAGCCGAACAATGACTTCGCCGCGCCCCAGCCGATCGCCCTGGGAACGGTCGTCAACGGCGTCGCCGAGAATGAAGACGTCGACTACTTCGCCATCGAGGCCAAACGCGGACAGCGGATCACCGTCGAGGTCGAGGGCCTACGGCTCGGCATCACCCACTTCGACCCCTACGTGGCCATTCTGAACGCCCAGCGGTTCGAGCTGGCGTCCTCCGACGACGCCACCCTGGTGCGGGTCGACGGCCTGGCCTCCCTGGTCGCCCCCGAGGATGGGACCTACATCATTCAGGTGCGCGAAAGCGCCTACGTGGGCAACGGTGCCTGCCTGTATCGGTTGCATGTGGGCGAATTCCCCCGGCCGACGGCCGTCTTCCCGGCGGGAGGCAAGTTGGGCCAGACCGTCGCGCTCCGCTGGATCGGCGACCCGGCTGGGGAACGCACCGAGGAGCTGACCCTGCCGTCGGCTCCCGACCCCACCTTTGCCCTCTATGCCCAAGACGAGCACGGTCAGGCACCGTTTCCTCAGCCGTTTCGACTTTCGAGCCTGGACAACGTTCTGGAAGGCGAACCCAACGATTCCGCCGAGCAGGCGACGCCGTTTGAACCTCCCAGGGCGTTGAACGGAATCATCGAACGGGCCGGAGATCAGGACTTCTTCCGGTTCACGGCCAAGAAGGGGCAAGTCTGGGACATCCAGTGCTACGCGCGGCGGCTGCGCTCGCCGCTCGACCCGGTGCTCCACGTCATGAAGCTGGGCGGGCCGTACATCGCCGGGGCCGACGATAGCGTCGGGCCTGACAGTTCGATCCGGTTCACGGCGCCGGACGATGGCGACTACGTCGTCTGGGTGCACGACCAACTCCGCCAGGGCGGCCCCGCCTACGTCTATCGGATCGAGCTGACTCCTGTCGAGCCGAAGCTCACCTTGTATCCCCCGAGCGAGCAGGCGGCGATCGGCATCCCCAACGTCTCCGCGGCGATTCCACGTGGCAACCGGCAGGCGATCCTGATCTACGCCAGCCGGAGCGACTGGAGCGGCGACCTGCGGGTCCAGCCCGAGGCCCTTCCCCCGGGCGTCGAGGCGGAGTCGGACCTGATGCCGGCCAGCCAGCCGGTTGTGCCGGTCCTGCTCAAAGCCCAGGCTGACGCACCCCTGGGCGGGATGCTCACGCGGTTTGTGGGCCGGCCCGCCGACGACGCCCTCCAATTGGCCGCCTGCGACTTCAACCACCACAGCGTCCTCGTCTTCGGAGCCAACAACGTCGACTTCTGGTCCCGCGACGTGGACCGGTTGGCGGTGGTGGTGACCGAGGAGGCGCCCTACGAGATCGAAGTCGTCGAGCCCAAGGTGCCGCTGGTCAACAGCGGAACGATGAACCTGAAGGTCGTGGCTCGGCGTAAAGAGGGTTTCACAGCGCCGATCGCGGTCTATTTCCCCTGGCTGCCGCCGGGTGTCGGCGCATCAGGAGCGGTCCAGATTCCTGAGGGCCAGTCCGAAGCCCTGATCCCGATGAACGCCGGTGGTGCCGAGGCCCGGGCCTGGAAACTGGTCGTCCATGGCGACGCAACCGGCCCGACCGGACCAATCCGGGTCTCATCGCAGCTCTTTACGCTCCGCATCGACCAGCCCTATCTGACCCTCTCCTTCAACAACACCGCCTGCGAACAAGGGCGGGAAACCGACCTGGCCGTCCAGGTCAACAAGGCGCGGGACTGGGAGGGCGAGGCTCAGGTGACGCTCCTCGGGCTGCCCAACAACGCCACCACCGAGGCCAAGCGGATCACCAAGGACGTCGACCAGATGATCTTCCGCATCGTGACCCGGCCCGACACACCTGCCGGCAACCACGCCAGCCTGTTTTGTCAGGTCGTCATCACCGAGAACGGTGAGCCGATCACGCACAACCTCGGCACCGGCGCGCTGCGGGTCGATGTGCCGATCGCGCCCAAGGCCGATTCCCCGCCGCCTGCCGCTGATGCCCCCAAGCCGGCCGAGCCAGCCGCCAAGCCCCTCTCGCGGTTGGAGCAGCTCCGCCAGGAGGCCGCCGCCCGGGCGGCAGGCAAATGACCGCAACACGTCAGGATCAGAGCAGCCCGACGCCCGGGGCGTCGGGGCCCGTCCCATTCAGCGACAGCTCGGCAGCCCGGAGCCGTTCCCCCGAATCCAGCCGGCGCATTGAGGCGAACGCGCTGGGTCGGTGGTTGCCTTGGGCGCCGCATCGGACCTGCTTGCGAGAGACCGCCATGTGCTTCGTTCGCCTTGCGCTCGGGTTGGGCCTGATGTTCGGGGGGCTGCCGGTACGAGCGGTCGAGCCGACCAGCCCGTCGCGGCTCGAAGTGTTCCCTCCGGAAATTCAGCTCTCCTCGGCCCGGGACCGCCAGCTTGTGGTCGTCCAGGCGACTTACCCGGATGGAACCACGCGTGACGTGACCGGCGAGGCCGAGATCACGGTCGCCGATCCGACGCGGCTTCACCGCGTCGGCCACACGTTCTGGCCGGCGGCCGACGGTCAGACGAGTCTCGAGGTCCGCTTCGGCGGTCAGGTGGTCACGGTGCCGGTCACGGTCGCCCATGCCGACCACCGCCCGCCCCTGTCGTTCCGGCTCGATGTGATGCCTATCTTCATGCGCGCCGGCTGCAACACCGGGAGCTGCCACGGCGCTGCGCGGGGGAAGGACGGGTTCCGACTGTCGCTCTTCGGCTTCGACCCCGACGGTGATCATTTTCGGCTGACGCGCGAGATGATCGGCCGCCGGATCAACCTTGCCGTGCCAGCCGAAAGCACACTGATCGAAAAGGCCATTGGCGCCGTGCCGCACACCGGGGGCAAGCGCATCGACCCCGAAAGCGAGTTGTATCGAGATTTGATCGATTGGATCGCGGCCGGTGCGCCCAATGACGACCCGGCAACCGTGCCCAAAGTCGTCGGCGTCGAACTCTATCCTCGATCCGCCGTGCTCGAGGGAACCGGCTCGACCCAGCAATTGACCGTCCGGGCCCGATACTCCGACGGGACCGACCGCGACGTCACCGGCCTGGCCGTCTTTTTGAGCAATAACGAGACCTCGGCTAAGGTCAGTCCCGACGGCCTGGTCACCGCCGACCAGCGCGGCGAGGCGTTCGTCATGGCCCGGTTCGAGACGTACACCGTCGGGGCTCAGGTGCTCGTCCTGCCCAAGGGCCTCGAATTCGAGTATCCGGCCGAGCCTGAGGCCAACTACATCGACACCCTGGTCGCCGCCAAGCTCAAGAAGCTCCGGATCGCCCCCTCGCCGCTCTGCAGCGACGAGGAGTTCCTTCGGCGGGTCACAATCGACATCACCGGCCTGGTCCCCACTCCCGAAGAATATCGCGCCTTCATGGCCTCGACCGACCCCGACAAGCGGGCCAAGCTGATCGACCGCCTGCTCGAACGCAAGGAATTCGCCGAGATCTGGGTCAACAAATGGGCCGAGTTGCTCCAGGTTCGCGAAATCCCCAACCAGATCTCCAAAAAAGGGATGTTCCTCTACTACAACTGGCTCGTCGACCGGTTGGAAAACAACACCCCGATGGACCAGCTCGTCAAGGAAATCCTAGGATCGAGCGGCGGTACTTTCTCCAACCCGGCGACCAACTTCTACCAGACGACCAACGACCCACTTCTTTTGACCGAAAACGTCGCCCAGGTCTTCATGGGCATGCGGATCCAGTGCGCCCAGTGCCACAACCATCCGTTTGACCGCTGGACCATGGACGATTATTACAGCTTCAAGGCGTTCTTCGCGCAAGTCGGCCGTAAGCAAGGCGAAGATTACCGCGAAACGATCGTCTTCAACACCGGTTCGGGCGAGTCCAACCATCCGGTCGGCGGCCGGGTGATGAAGCCCAAGTTCCTAGGCGGCCCGGAACCCGAGATCGCACCCGGGGCCGACCGTCGGGTCGTCCTGGCCGAATGGCTGGCCAGCCCGTCCAATCCATACTTCGCACGCAGCCTGGTCAACCGGGTCTGGGCCCACTTCTTCGGCATCGGCATCGTCGAGCCGGTCGACGACTTCCGAGTTTCCAACCCGGCGTCGAACCCCGAGCTGCTTGACGAACTGGCCCGCCGGTTCACCGAATCGCGCTACGACCTCAAGCAGCTCGTCCGCGACATCTGCAATAGCCGCACCTATCAGCGCTCGACCCAACGCAACCCGTCGAACGAGCTGGACGAGAAAAACTTCGCCCATGCCAACCTTCGTCGCATCAAGGCCGAAAACCTGCTGGACATCATCAGCCAGGTCACCGACACCAAGGATGACTTCCCCGGCCTGCCGCCCGGCGCCCGCGCCGTCCAGATCGCTGACGGCGCCGTCAGCACCTATTTTCTGACCACGTTCGGCCGCGCTACCCGCGAGACGGTCTGCTCCTGCGAGGTCAAGATGGAACCGACGCTCTCGCAGGCGCTCCACCTGCTCAACGGCGACACCGTCAACGGCAAGATCCAGCAAGGCGGCGTCATCCGGCGGCTGATGGAAACCAAAAAATACCCCGAGGAGCGGCTGGTCGAACTCTACCTCCGCACGCTCTGCCGCTTGCCCACGGCAGCCGAGCTGGAAAAACTGACGCCCTTGCTCCAGGCCGATCCCAATCCAGAGCAAGCCCTCAGCGACATCTTCTGGGCGCTGCTCAACAGCCGCGAATTCCTGTTCAACCACTGAGGCTGCGACCTTGCACCCCGCCTAGATCGGATTAAGTTTCATGAATCGGGAAACCGCGCCGCTCATGCCGGCTCTAGCCCTCATTTTGGGAATCGCCACCCTGAATCACGCCCAGGAGATGCCGACGCCGACGACCTACGCCGACCACGTCGCGCCGATCTTCGCGGCCAAATGCAACGCCTGCCACAACAACGACAAGAAAAAAGGCGGGCTGGTGCTCGACGCCTATCCGGCCGTGATGCAAGGCGGGGCCTCAGGCGCTGTCGTCGAGCCGGGCGACCCGGACAACTCTCGGCTCTTCTTGCTGGTGGCCCACCAGGAAGAGCCGGCCATGCCGCCGATGGCTCCCAAGCTTCCCGACGCCGAGATCGAGACGATCCGCCGTTGGATCGAGCTGGGCGCGCCCGAGACGTCGGGAAGCAGCGTGGCCGTCAAGGCCAAGCCCAAGATGGAGTTTCGGCTCGACCCCTCGGCCATCGGCAAACCAGCGGGCGAGCCGGCCATGCCCGGTCCGCTGCCGACCGAGCCGGTGGTGACCAGCAGCCGGCCTCCCGCCGTCCGCGGGCTGGCGCACAGCCCGTGGGCGCCGCTGGCGGCCATCGGCGGCCATCGCCAGGTGCTGCTCTACCACACCCAATCCCAGCGGCTGCTCGGCGTGCTCCCGTTCCCCGAGGGAAATGTCGAAGTGCTGCGGTTCACCCCCGATGGCGACCTCTTGCTGGCCGGCGGCGGTCGGGGTGGCCAGTCGGGCCGGGTCGTGGTCTGGGACGTCAAGACCGGCCAGCGCCTCTTCGAAGTCGGCAAGGAATACGACACCGTCCTGGCCGCCGACATCAGCCCCGACCGCTCGCTGATCGCCCTCGGCGGTCCGGGCAAGGTTCTCCGGGTCTACCAGACGACCGACGGCGAACTGGCCTACGAGTGCAAGAAGCACACCGACTGGGTCACCGCCATCGCCTTCAGCCCCGACGGCGTGCTGCTGGCCTCCGGCGACCGCAACGGCGGCCTGGTCGTCTGGGAGGCCCTGACCGGCCGCGAATTCTACGACCTCCGCGGGCATTCGGCGATGGTCACCGACGTCGCCTGGCGGCCCGACTCCAATGTCCTGGCCTCCGCCTCCGAGGACGCCAGCGTTCGGCTCTGGGAGATGCAAAACGGTTCGGCCGTGAAAAACTGGGGCGCCCACGGCGGCGGGGTCGAGTCCGTCCGGTTCGCCAAAGATGGCCGGATCGTCACAGCCGGCCGCGACCGGCTGATCAAACTCTGGAACGGCGACGGCGGCGCGATCCGCCAGCTCGACGCCTTCCCCGACATCGCCCTCCGCGCTGTCTTCAACCACGACGACTCAGCCATCGTGAGCACGGACTTCAGCGGCGAGGTCCGGCTCAACTCGGCCGCCGATGGGGCCCTTCTGGGCACCCTGAACGCCAACCCGCCCCCGCTTGCCGTCCGCTTGGAGCAGGCTCGTCAACAGGCGGCCGCGGCGCAGGCCGCGGCCCAGGCCGCAGCCGCCGAGCTGGCTGGCCTTCAGGCCGAAGTCGATCGGCTTTCCCAGGCGGTCATGGCCGCCCAACAGGCCCTCGAGGCTGCCACCCAGGCCAAAACGGCCGCCGAACAGGCTGTCGCCAACAAAGTCCCCGAAGTCAACGCGGCCCGCGCTCGGGCTGAGCAAGCCCAAGCCGCGGCCGATGCTCTGGCCGCCGAACAGGCCAGGCAGGACGCCGCGGCCCACGCAGCCCGTTAACGCCCAGCTCCCGCGGCTCGACCGTCCGGCAACAAACCCGGCTGCCGGTTCCCGCCCTGAACCGACCGGTCAGGGTCAGGATACCCGCCGCCGCCAGCAAAACCCCCCAGGTCGCGATCGGGAGCATCGCGGCGGCGACCAGCCAGCCCGTCACCCCCGCGTGGCGAACCCCCGCCTCGACCATCCGCAGACCCTCCGGATCGACAAACCAGACGGCCAGGCAGACGCCGCCCACAGCCCAACGGGCACGATCGGACATCGCCCAGACGATCGGGATCGCCAGGATCACCGCATCGTAGAGCCGATGATAGAGAAACACGCTGGCATACAGAGCCACGCAGGCAAAGGCGGTTGGCCGGTCGAGGCGACGGCCGATAACCGCCCACGCGAGCGCCGCTCCGCTGAATGCCAGCAACCCACAGCGCACCACGACGACCAGGCCGCGGTCGTCGATTCCCAGACGATAGAGCAGCGGATCGAAGCCCATCAGGCTGGCGTGCGACGGCCCGTCGGCGGTGTGGTCGTTGACCGCGCCGGGCCGGTGCGTTGCAGCGATCACCGCCAGCGTTCTTTGGCAACGGCGGGGCAGGTCTTCGAGCGGACCGCCCACCGCGCAGAGCACCAGGCACGATGCCATCAGGCTCAACCAGGTCACACCATCCCGACGCCGCGCAAACAGCACCAGAAAGGGCAGCAGGGTGTGGACCTTGATCGTCGCAATGGCCAGCCAGACGCCCGCCCGAAACCGTCGACCCAGACCCTGAGCACGCAACGCCATCGCGATTGCAAACGCAACCAGCACCGAAACCTGACCAAGCGCCGTCCCCATCCCCTGGGCGCACGAGACCCCCAGCGCCGCGGCCAGCAGCACTCTGTCCGAGACCGTCGGCGATTCCCGGGAACGATCAGGCACCGCGTCTCGGCACGGCCGCTCTCCGAGCAGCGCCTGTTGGGCACGCAGGGCCGCCGCCGCTGCCGGCACCAACCCCAGACCGAGCACCACCTGGACGGCGTTCCACCAGGCCGCCGCGGTCGGCAGAGGCATCAGGGCCAGCAACCGGCACAGCGGGACGATGGTTGGCGGGTTGAGAACCGGATCACTCGGGTCGTCGGCCGGACGCGCGTAATAGTCGACCCCGGCGTTTACGTCACGGCCAAGTCGCCAGAATCGTTTGAAATCGTAGGGAATCTCGGTCCGGGGCCAGAGGGCCGTCAGCGATACCGCCAAACCACCCCAGGCCAACCACGCTAAAGCCCGACTCGGCCTGCCCCGCCCAAGCCGTCCGACCGCCGCCAGCACCAGCGTCGCGCGGGCCGCCGCCCAGCCCAGCGCCACCCACCCTTCCGACCCGGTCGGCTCAATCATGGCCGGGCATGGTACGCGATCCTACGCTGCTGTCGAGCCGAGAACTGCGGCCCCCCCTCTCAGCTCAACCCGAACTCACCGCATGAGCCTGCAACTCGGCCAGATCGACAAACTCCAACGCCCCCATGTGCGTCGCTTCCAGAACCACCGGCGGAGCCACGCCAGCCTCCAACGCTTCCTTCCAGCGGGTTACGCACAGGCACCACCGATCCCCCGGTTTCAAGCCGGGGAAGCCGTACCCGGGATTCGGCGTGATCAAGTCGTTGCCCCGGCGGAGTGTGAATTCGAGAAACTCCCTCGTCATCACCGCACAGACCAGATGCAGCCCCAGGTCATCCGGGCCCGTCTCGCAACACCCATTCCGGTAGAAGCCGGTCAGCGGATCCTGACTGCATACGGCCAGCTCTTTGCCCAAGACATTACGCCCACGTGCCATCCCGCTGCCCCTCCCGAGGGGGATCTGAACGGGGCTGACCCACCACGGCCAGACCCTGGCTGCACCAATCGGTCAGTTCCTGCCCGATCTTATCCGGCCATCCAACTGGCGATCAGCCCCAGGATAAAAACACCCGCGGTTAACGGTAGCAAGGCGATCGCAATCCAGATGGCCCAGCTCCCGCCGAGACGCCGCGGCGCCGCCGGCAAACGATCCGCCAGAGTCTGGCAGGTTCGGCAGGCCAGCCGGGGCCGTTCGGTGCCCACCCCCTCAAGCAGCCCGGCCGGGGTCTCCATGTAGCGCTGGTACTCGACCAAAAACCGAAACCGGTCGGAAACCTCGATCAGACCCCCACACGATGGGCAGGTCCAGTCACGTCGATCCCGAACCGAGGTATGAATCGCCGAGTTCATGGAGCGTCCCGCCGGCTCAATGGCCTAGGCCGTTGGGATCCGTGCGACGTCGGCAAGACCATATCGGGCGACGCCCTCGTCGCGCAACACGTGCTTGCGAACCTTGCCGGTTACCGTCCGAGGCAGTTCTCGCACGACCTCAACGTAACTTGGTATCTTATAATGAGCGATCTGCCCTTGGCAATAGGATTTCACATCCTCGGCCGTCAGGCTCGCCCCAGCGCGGGGGACAACCCAGGCCGCAACCACTTCGCCGTAATGAGGATCCGGAAGGCCAACGACGGCCACCTCGGCGATCGCCGGATGATGGCACAGAAACTCCTCGATCTCGGGCGGATAGATATTTTCGCCGCCCCGGATGATCAGCTCCTTGGAGCGGCCGACGATCCGGTAGTTCCCATCCTCGCGCCGTCGTGCCAGATCGCCGGTATGGAGCCAGCCGTCGGGCTCGATCGCCCGCGCCGTGGCTTCGGGGTTTTTGTAATAGCCGGCCATGACCCCATGCCCCCGAACGCACAGCTCGCCCGCCTCGCCCTCGGCCACCGGCTTGCCGGTGGCCGGGTCGACCAGCTTGACCTCAACCCCGGGAATCTCCCGGCCCACCGTCCCGACCCGAACCTCGATCGGATCATCGGCCGCCGTCATCGTGATGATCGGTGAGGCCTCGGTCAGCCCGTACCCGATCACGATCTCCCGCGCGCCCAGTTGCTCCACCACGGCACGCATCAAGGGCAGCGGGCAGGGGCTGCCGGCCATGATTCCGGTCCGCAGGCTTGACGTGTCGAACTCCGCCCGACGCGGATGTTCCAATTCCGCGACAAACATCGTTGGCACCCCGTAGATCGCGGTGCACCGCTCGGTTTCGATCGCCTGGAGCGTCGCCAATGGATCAAACGCCGGCGCTGGTACCACCAGCGCGCAGCCATACACCGCGCCGACCGTTGTTCCCAGGACGCAGCCAAAACAGTGATAAAACGGCACCGGGACGCAGATCCGATCGGCCTCCGTATACCGGGTCCGCTGGCCAATGTAGTAGGCATTCATCAGGATGTTGCGGTGGGTCAGCATCGCCCCCTTGGGCAAGCCGGTCGTGCCCGACGTAAACTGAATATTGAAGACGTGATTGGCTCGTGTGGCCTGTTCACGCTCGGCCATCTCCTCGAGGCGGCGGTCGGTCTCGGCCGTCGATTCCAGGTCTGCCCAGGTCAGCCAACCGGCATCGGGACGGTCGCCGATAGCCACGACCCGCCGGAGCATCGGCAGTTTCGCCGCGCGCCAATGTCCCGCGTGGTGCCGAGCGATCTCCGGAGCTAACTCCTGAACCATCGCCACAAAATGGGAGGTCTTGAACGGCAATCCAACCACCAGGGTGGCCACGTCGGCCAGGCGCAGCGCCTCCTCCAGCTCGTGGAGCCGGTACGCCGGATTGACGTTCACCAGAACCGCCCCAGCCCGCGCCACCGCGAACTGAAGCACAACCCACTCGGGCGCGTTCATGGACCAGATGCCGACGTGCTCTCCGGGCTGCACCCCGTGTGCGATCAGCCCCTCGGCCACCTGGTCCGCCCGGCGGTCCAACTCGGCCCACGACCAACGTACCCCTAACGCCGGGAACACCAGGGCATCGCGGTCCGCAAATCGCTCGGCCGTGCGCCGAAGCACCTGGCCGACCGTCAGCCCGTCCACCCAGGGTTTCGCTTCGTGGCTCATGGGGTTCTCGCCTCCCTGGCGGGCCTACCGCCCTGTCTGGGTGCCGTGGTCGCGATTGTGGCTCGACACCCTCGCCCCTCCGGTTCAGGGATGGCAGGGCTCTGGGCTTGGTCGAGCTGCTGCCACCTCCGTCGAGAATCATCTGCCGAGAAAGAGCCTAACCGAACGCCGCGGGGCGCTTACCACCGCGGTTCTCGCTTCTCCAGGAATGCACGGATTCCCTCGCGTGCTTCCTCGCTGTCGCGAACCAGCGCGCTGACGGCCGCCGCGGCGCGGAGGTCGCCGGGTCGCGCGGTTGCTTCGTCGAGCAGCGATTTGGTGGTCGCCAGTGCCTGCGGCGCGCCGCGGGCCAGGGCCGTCGCGAGTGCCACGGCGCTCTCCAGGCACGCGAAGGCCGCCGTCGTTTCGTTCACGAGGCCCCAGGCCAGGGCCGTGCGCGCGTCGAGCCGATCGCCCGTCAGAAGCAACTGACGCGCTCGCCGCTCCCCGATCTGCCGAACCAGATCGTGCATCACCACCGCGGCCACCAGCCCGCGCCGAACCTCCGGGTAGGATAGTCCGGCTGTCTCGTCCATCACGACAAAGTCGCAGGCAATCGCCAGCCCCGCTCCCCCGGCCAGCGCATCGCCGTGCACGGCGGCGACCACCGGCTTGGGCAGCCGATGGATCTGGTCGATCAGGTCGGCAAACGCATTCATATCCTGCACGATGCGGCGGCTTGCTTCCGCCTCATCGGCCGGAACCGCTTCCACCGCTTCGGCCAGATCCATCCCAGCGCAGAAGGTCTTGCCCGCACCGGTGATCACGACCACGCGGACCGATCGTTGGGCCGCTACCTGGCTCAAGGCGTCGCTGAGCCGAGCTATCAACGCCCGCGACAGCGCGTTGCGCTTCTCCGGGCGGTTGAGCGTCAAAACCGCGACCGGCCCGCGATCGTCGCGGAGCACCAGCGAATCTTCAGGCGTCCGCGGTTGGCTTGTCACCATCGTCGGGGCCCTCCGATGCGAGCAGCGCTTCGGGTGGCGAAGGCAGGCGAAGCTCCAGAATGGCCGTTCCGATGGCCTTGCCTTGGGTGTCGAGCCTAAGGGATCGGCTCGCACCTCCGGCCAGCCCTCCCTCGACCACCAGGTTGATTGCCCGCACCCGCGGCAGCAGATAGCGCCGTATCCGCCCCGTGCACCCCAGCGGCTCCAGAAAAGCCGCCACCCGGGCCTCGTCCAGGTGGTCGACTAGCCAATCATAGCGCGCCGCTGTATCGGCGACGACTCCGATTGTCAGCGTGTCGCCCTTATCGCCGCTCCGAGCATGTGCCAGGTCGCCCAGGCGGATCGTCCGGTTCATGGCCCACCTGCTTTCCAGTCCCGCGCCGAGCGAACCTCAACCCCCGCCGTGACCCGCTCGCGGGGAACCAATGCCGGCCAGTACCCGTAAGCCGGTCGAGCCTCGGGCCGTCCGCCCGCGTAGCCAGCCAGCCCCGCTGGTCCCGACGTAATCAACGGCGCCAGCTCGCGGCAGAATCGCTCCACCGCCTCGCGCCGCGGGTCCCGGACCGTCATCCGCAGCAAAACCTCATACGGCGGCTCGGACGGCCGCACCAGCCCCCGCACCACATCGCCGGCCCCGAGCACCTCGACGCACGTCTCCGCCAGTTCAAACCCCGCCCGCCGCACCCGCTCCAATACGATCGCCCCACAGGCCCGGGCTTTCGCTTCCGCGTCGCGGCCCACCACCGCCAGCCAGCCGCTGGCCGTCCAGCCGTCCCGGTAGATCGCCGAGAGCTTTAAAAACGGCGCCGGCGCCCGCCCAACCGTCCGCGACACCGCCACCCGATTCCGACCCGCCTGAGTCAGAACCACGCCCGTCAGATCGACGTCCACATCGGGCGTCCGGTAGCAACTCGGGTCCTCGATCTCGTACACAAGCTGCTCGGCCACGTTGGCGACCGTGACCAGCCCCCCGCTCGGTTCCGGCTTAGTAATGACCGACGACCCGTCCCGGGCGACCTCGGCAATCGGGTAGCCGACACCAGCCAGATCCTCAATTTCCGCCCAGTTGTGCCAAAGCCCCCCGGTGACCTGAGCCCCGCATTCGATCAGGTGGCCAGCCACGCTGGCTGAGGCCAGGGTGTCGTAATCATCCCAGGACCAGCCGTGGTAGGCCGCGGCCGGCCCCAGCGCAAGGCTGGCGTCGGCCACCCGGCCCGTCAGGACAACCTGCGCCCCTTGGCTGAGAGCTTCGGCAATCGGGCGGGCGCCCAGATAGACGTTGGCACAGACCAGCCGGTCGGCCACATCGGTCAGCGGAGCGCCCGTCTCCAGATGATCGAGCCGGACGCCCTCGACCAGCCACGTCGGCAGGTCCGCAAGCACGTCGTCGCCGGTGACCACGCCGATCGGCGTCATCGGGTCCAGTTCCGCGGCGCACGCCGCGGCGCATGCCGTGACGTTCAATCCCCCGCCGTTGGTCACGATCCGAAGGCCGCCCTCGACCGCCGACCGGATCCGCCGCAGCAGCGGCGGCAGATCGTGGACATAGCCAGCCTCGGGCCGTCGCGATCGCTGGTGGGCCAGTATGGCCAGCGTCAGTTCTGCCAGATACTCCAGCGTTAGCACGTCCACCTGGCCCGACTCGGCCAGGCGCACCGGTGCGTCGAGGTTGTCGCCCCAAAATCCCGCCCCGTTGGCAGTCCGCAGGGCGTCCATCGGGAGTCCTCTCCGGCACTCGAGCTGCCCGGCCAAGCGGTCCCACCGCTCGACCGGATCTAGACCTGAAAGACACCGAGCCGCAACGGCTCAATCTCCCGGGCTCGGGTTGCCAGATCCAGAGCCTGGATCAGTTGGTCCCGGGTTTCCAGGGGATCGATTAGCGCGTCGATCCAGAGCCGGGCGGCGGCGTAGCGAATGTCGGTCTCTCGATCGTAGCGCTGCTGAAGCTCGGAGGAGAGCCGCTCCAGCTCCGCGGTGTCGATCGCCTGGCCTTGACGCTCTAGGGCGGCGACCTGAATGTCGAGCATCGTCTTGGCGGCCTGCGCTCCACCCATCACCGCATAGCGAGCACCCGGCCAGGCAAACAGGAAGCGGGGATCAAACGCTCGGCCGCAGAGCGCGTAGTGGCCGGCACCGAACGAGTTGCCGATGATCAGCGTGATCTTCGGAACGACGCTGTTGCTGACCGCGTTGACGAGCTTGGCCCCGCTGCGGATGATCCCCGAGCGCTCGGCGTCACGGCCGACGTCAAACCCGTTGACATCCTGGATGAAGAGCAAGGGGACCCGCGCCTGATTGCACGCGAGCACAAACCGCGCGGCCTTCTCGGCGCTATCCGCGTAGAGCACGCCGCCAAACTGTATCGGACCACCCCGCTCCGGTTTGATCCGAAGCTTCTGGCTGGCGACCACGCCGACCGCCATCCCCCCCAACGATCCGAAGCCGCAGACCAGCGTCGGCCCGTACTCAGGTCGGTACTCGTCGAGCCGGCCCGCGTCCAGGATACCGGCCAGGACGTCGCGTACGTCGTATTGAGCCGCCGGCCCGCGGCCGACGATCGAGTACAAATCCGTAGCCGGCCGCGTTGGCGGGTTGGGCGGCTGGCTTGGCACGCGAGGCGAGGGGTCCGGCGGCAGCAGGGCGACCAGCCGGCGGACCCGGGCCAAGGCAGCCTCGTCGTTCGGCTCACGGTAGTCGATCGTGCCGCTCACCGCGGCGTGCATCCACGCCCCTCCCAATTCCTCGTGGCTGACGTCCTGTCCGATCGCCGCCTTGACCAGCGCCGGCCCGGCCAGATACAGACCCGAGCCCTCGGTCATCACGATCGTGTCGCAGAGCACCGGCAGGTAGGCCCCCCCCGCGACGCAATTGCCCAGAATCGCCGCGATCTGAGGGATTCCGGCGGCTGACAAGACCGCGTTATTGCGAAAGATCCGCCCAAAATCGTCCTCATCGGGAAAAACCTCGTCCTGCAACGGCAGGAAGACCCCCGAAGAGTCGACCAGATAGATCAGCGGCAGCCGGTTCTCGGCGGCGATCCGCTGAGCGCGCAGGATCTTTTTGATCGTCAGGGGGAAACAGGCCCCGGCTTTGACCGTGGCGTCGTTGGCCACCACCATCGCCCGGCGGCCGGAGATCGTGGCGATGGTCGTCACGACGCCGGCCGCCGGTGCGCCGCCCCACTCGCCGTACATCCCGTGGGCGGCCCAGAGACCGATCTCGAGCGTCGGGGTGTCGGGATCGCGGAGGATCTCGATCCGCTCGCGGGCCGTGAGCCGGTTCCTGGCATGCTGGCGCGCCGCCGCGTCGGGCCCTCCTCCCTGGCGGATCCGCTGGGCCTCGGCGCGAACCTCCGCGGCCTGTTGCTCCAGCCGGCTAACGGCCTCCGGCCGGACCCCCGTCGGGCTGACCGAACCCGTGGCTGCCATCGGCCCTCCCCCGCCCAGCATGGACACGTTCCACTCCTCCCGCCGTACAATAGTAACGGGCTACGCGGTCGAAGCGAGTCGGCGGCCGGACCATCGGCGATACTGGTATGGTCCGAACCACTTCGGCCGCCAACGGAACAGGTTTTTCCATGCCCTCGACACCCGTCGATTTCAACCCCTTGCCGCTCTTGAACGGTTGCCCGATGGCGGTCGTGGTCACCGACGGCCAGGGGCGGATCGTCTCGGCCGTCGGCGGGCTGCTGCTCGAACTTGGCTGGAACGAGGCCGACCTGATCGGCCGGACCTACGAGTCGACCCTCGCGACCAACTCGTCCCCCACGCTGCCGACCAACGGCCGGCGGCGATCTTCCCGCTACCAGATCCGGTTTCGGTCGGCCCAGGGACGGCTCATCGACGTCGAGGACGAGGTCACCCGGCTCCCAGTGGCTGGCAAACTGGCCTGGTTCGTTCACGTGGTGCGCCCGCTGGGATCGAAGCCGACGACCGCGCCTTCGGCGAGCGATTCCTCGATCCGCGTCGGACGCGATTGGCGCGTCCGCGCCCATCACCTGCGGACGCTCCTCGACCAACTGCCGGTCGCAATTGCCTGTTTCAACCGAGCCGGCGAGTTTCAGGCAGGTAACCTGGCCGCACAGATGCTCCTGGCCGCCCGCCCCGGGGAGTCTCCGCCGCCGGCCCGTTGGCCCAAGGAACTCCCGGCCAGCATCGGCCGTTGCCTCGAAAGCCTCGCCACGACCGCCGAAAAGGGGGTCGAATGGGAGCTGGGCGGCGAACGGCGCTACTACGACTGGCGGCTCCAGCCCCTGGGCTCCTCCGAGCCGAATCGGACCCCCGGCGGCGTCCTGGCGGTCTTCGTCGACGTGACCGACCGCGTCCGCGGCGAGCAGGGTTTGCGCCAAGCGGTCGAGGCCGCCGAAGGAGCCTCGCGCCGCAAGAGTCAGTTCCTCTCCGCCATCAGCCACGATCTGCGCACACCCGTCAACGCCATCAACATCCAGGTCGAGCTGCTCCAGACTCTCCTGGACTTGGACAGCCCGTCCTGGGACGAGATTCGCGACCAGGTTCGGGTGCTCGGCCGGGCCGTCAGTAACCTCAACGAACTGCTGCACGACCTGCTCGACCTTTCCCGGTTCGAGGCAGGACGCTTCGACGACCGGCCCACCCTTTTTGCCGTCGATGCCTGGCTCGACTCGGTGGTCGCCCCCCATGAAGCGGCGGCCCACGCCAAGGGGCTAAACTTCACCTGGCGCGTCAGCGGCTGCTCGGAAACGATTCGCTGCGATCGGGTCAAATTGACCCGCATCCTCTCCAACCTCATCGACAATGCCGTCAAATTCACTGAGCAAGGCTCGGTCGACGTCTCAGCTCGACTCCTGGCCGAGTCCGGCCAGCTCATCCTCCGGGTCCGCGACACCGGACCGGGCATTCCCGCCGACCAGTTCGAGCGCATCTTCGATGAATTCGCCCAGTTGAATAACCCAGCGCGGGACCGGTCCCGCGGCACCGGGCTGGGTCTGGCCATCTGCCGGCGGCTGGTCGACGGTGCCGGCGGCGTCATCAGCGTCGAAAGTCGGCTCGGCCAGGGAACCCTGTTTCAGGTCCGCTATCCGGTGGAGGTGGTCAAAGCGGCCGATGAGGCGGCCGCTGGCTCTGGCCGAGCGTCGCTGCCCGCGTCCCGGGCACTGCCCGACTCACCCCTGCTGATCATCGAGGACAAGCCCCAGCACCAGGAAACGGCGCTCGCGCTGGTGTTGACCCAGACCGGTCATGCCGTCTCGGCGGTCGCCAGCGGAGCCGAGGCCGCTCAGTGGCTTCGTGACCATCGGGCCTCGTTGATCGTTCTCGACCTGGATCGGCCAGGGCTTGAGGCGGCTCAGATCCTCGGTCCAATTCGCGAGCAACCGTCCGGCCGCAACGTCCCGATCCTCGTCCTGGCCAACGACCTCGGCGACGACCCAACCACCGAGCTTTCCGCCCTCCCGGTCGACGCCGTGCTGCAAAAGCCGGTCGATGTCGGCCAGCTCGTGGAAACGATCAGCCGCCTGCTCAGCCGGTCCGGCGCCGCTCCCGCCGCTTGAGCGGCCCGGCCCCACGCCCTAGGATGGCGCCAGACGCCTCGTACAACGGCTGAACCGGCCGTTGCAATTCCCCCCAGTCCTCTCTCGCACGGAGGGTCGTTATGGCAACCGCCGTCCGTTCCCGGACCGGCCCGGCGACCGGCTTTCCCACCCGCATGCTGATCGGCGGGCAGTGGGTCGAGAGCCGCTCGGGCAAGACCTTCGAAACGATCAACCCGGCCACCGAAGAGGTGATCGCCCAGGTCGCCGAGGGTGACGCCGAGGATATCGATGCCGCCGTCAAGGCCGCCCGCGCCGCCTTCGAGACCGGACCCTGGCGGCGGACCGACGCCCGCGACCGGGGGCGCATGCTCAACCGGCTGGCTGACCTGATCGAAGAAAACGCCGACGAGCTGGCTCGCCTGGAAGTCCTGGACAACGGAAAACCGATCTCCGAGGCCCGCCACGGCGACCTGCCCCTGGTCGTCGACTGCCTCCGTTATTATGCCGGCTGGGCCGACAAGCTCCACGGCCAGACGATCCCCGTCCGGGGCAACTACTTCACCTACACCCGCAAGGAACCGGTGGGCGTCTGCGGCCAGATCATCCCCTGGAACTTCCCGATGCTCATGGTGGCCTGGAAGTGGGGACCTGCGCTGGCGGCCGGCTGCACCATCGTCATGAAGCCCGCCGAGCAAACTCCCCTGACCTGTCTGCGTCTGGGCGAGCTGGCCCAGGAGGCCGGTTTCCCCGACGGCGTCATCAACATCGTCCCCGGTTTCGGCGAAACGGCCGGCGCGGCCCTGGTCGAGCACCCCGGCGTCGACAAGATCGCCTTCACCGGTTCGACCGAGGTCGGCCGGATCATCATGCGCAACGCCGCCAACACGCTGAAGCGCGTCACCCTCGAACTGGGCGGCAAAAGCCCCAACATCGTCTTCGCCGACGCCGACCTCGACGCCGCCGTCGAAGGCGCCATCCTCGGCCTCTACCTGAACCAGGGCCAATGCTGCTGCGCCGGCAGCCGGCTGTTCGTCGAAGAGCCGATCTACGACGCCATGGTTGAGCGGCTCGTCGAACGGGCCAAATCCCGTAAACTCGGCGATCCGTTCGACCCGACCACCGAGCAGGGGCCGCAGGTCGACAAGACCCAGTTCGAGAAGGTCCTCGGCTACATCGAATCTGGCCGCAAGCAGGGCGCCCGCTGCGTCACCGGCGGCAAACGGTGGGGCCAGAAGGGCTTCTACATCGAACCGACCGTCTTCGCCGACGTGAAGGACGAGATGACGATCGCCCGCGAGGAGATCTTCGGGCCGGTGATGCAGGTGCTCCGGTTCCGCGAGGTCGAGGAAGTCGTCCAGCGGGCCAACACCACCGACTACGGCCTGGCCGCTGCCGTCTGGACCCACGACGTCGGCAAGGCCCACGACCTGGCCCACCGGATTCGGGCCGGCACCGTCTGGATCAACTGCTACGACGTCTTCGACGCGGCCGCTCCCTTCGGCGGCTTCAAGGCCAGCGGCATCGGCCGCGAGTTGGGCGAAAAGGCACTCGATAATTACATCGAGCTGAAGACCGTCACCGTCGCACTCCGTTGATGACCGACGGGCGTCCGGTCTGGACCCAACCGCACGCGAATCAGCCTGACACATTCCGAGCAGTCGCCAAAAGTAAAAGCCCGCTCACCCTCAGGTGAGCGGGCTTTTCTTTGGAGGTCATGCTCAGCCGTTGTCAAGAACCAGGACCAGCCCCGGGCTCCTGAGCAACGGATCAGCGACCCCGGCGCCGCCAGGCATAGCCGGCCATCAGGGTCACGCCCAGACCCATCAGGACGACCGAGCTCGGCTCCGGAACCACCGTCTGAATGAAGCGCTGACCCAAGACGCTGATCGACGCGAAGCCGTTCGGACCGCCGATCAAGGCCAGATCCTTGTAAATCGTCAGCTTGGTCCGGAAGGGCTTGAGGTCCAGACCCCCGGCCGTCGGACCGGCGGGCTTGGTCAGGCCGATGTCGCCGATCAGGTTGGTCGGGAACGTGCTCGGATCGTACTCGTAAATCGACTCATCGAAGTTGATCTGACCCGTGCCCGACGTGCTCGACGCGAGCAAGGCCGCCTCGACGCGCTTGATGGCGTTTGGTGCCGCCACCAAAACGTCAAAGGCGAAGCTGGTGTCCATGAACTGTCCCGAGGAGACGAACCAGCCCGCGCTGGTGAAGAACAGCTCAACGACACCGCCGGTACCAATTTGACCGGTCACCGTAATGTTACTGGCCGAGGGCGCACCCCCGATCCCGATAAAATTACGGAAGTTGGTAAAGACCTTATCGCCCACCACGAGCGATTGGCCGTCCAGCAACTCCTGCAACGTATAAGAACTGCCCGCCTGGGCAGCCTGGCCCGCACCGACGACAGCCACAACGGCTGCCACCAGTACGAGCCGTCGGAAGACTTGCACCATACCGTTCGCTCCTCTCTCTCGATCCTCTAGCAAGGGAAACAACCCCGGACAGAGCCTCGACCCTCTCCAGGACACGCACAACGCCAACTCATCATCACGCGGAACCAACCCAGACCCGAGGCACCGAAGCCGGCTCGCTGTTTCCGATCCGCGAAGATCCGTCACCGCGAGAATGAGCTCCGATCAGCCGGTTTGGGGAAAACTGGAACTGGAAGAAGAGTCGTAGGAGAAGTTCATTTGCGAGGGTCCTGACCGCCTAACAACCACGCTCGAACCCAAACGGGTTGGTTCCAGACGGTCGGACCAGACCGTCGCCCAGTTCGGGCTTGTATAGTTGAGTTCAGCATGCTTCGCTCGGTCAAGCGCTCCCCATGAGTTGTTGACCAAATCCAACACCCTGAATTCCTGTTCTTCGCGGCAGAAAATCACTTCTTGCGATCGGGCATTTCGCCCTGGGTCGCCCTCGCAAGGGCCTACTTCGGAATCCTGGTGACTTAGATCGCCTGGGGGTTCAGCGGAAGCCGCGGCTCGCGATCCAACACGTTGTCGATCAACCCATACTCCCGGGCTTCCTCAGGACCCATAAACCGGTCGCGGTCGGTATCCGCCTCCAGTTTCTCCAGACTCTGACCGGTATGGCGCCGATAAATTTCGTTCAACTGGCGCTTCATGCGGAGAAACTCCTCGGCGTGGATCAAGATGTCCGTAGCCGTCCCCTCCATGCCCGCCAGGGGCTGGTGGATCATGATCCGGCCATGAGGCAGGCTGTTCCGCTTTCCCTTGGCACCCGCAGCCAGCAGCAACGATCCCATGCTGGCGCACTGACCAATGCAGTACGTCGCCACGTCGCAGGGCACATACTGCATCGTGTCATAAATGGCCAGCCCCGCCGTCACGCTCCCGCCGGGACTGTTGATATACAAATGGATATCAGCCTTGTCGTCCTGATGGGCCAGGACCAGCATCTGGGCGACGATCAAATTGGCAACGTTGTCGTCGATGGCCGAGCCCAGGATGATGATCCGATCCTGGAGCAGGCGGGAGTAGATATCCATCGCCCGTTCTTCGCGGCCAGTGCGTTCGATGACGATCGGGATCAGCGGCATGGGTGGAGTCTCTCGACCGGGTGGGCGAAGGCGGGAGGGTGCCGGAAGCAGAGTCGCGGGGAGTGACCAACGGCTCAGGGTTTCTTGACGGCCTCGGTCCCTGAGGCTGGAGCATGGCCGACGACCTCATCGACGATGCCATACTCCTTAGCCTGAAGCGCGGTCAGATAACGGTCGCGTTCGGTATCGCGAGCGATCCGTTCGATCGGTTGACCGGTGTGTTTGGACAAAATCTCGTTGATGACCTGGCGGCTCTGGAGGATCTCTTGAGCCTGGATCTCGATGTCCGAGACCTGTCCGCCAACCTGGCCGTACGGCTGGTGAATCATCACCTTCGAATGCGGCAGGGCGTACCGCTTTCCTTTGGCTCCCCCAGCCAGCAAGACCGCGGCGCCCGAGGCAGCCAGACCGATGCAGAAGGTCGAAATGGGGCACTCGATGAACTGCATCGTGTCATAAATGGCAAGCGTCGCCGTCACGCTGCCGCCGGGGCTGTTGATATAGAACTGGATACCCTGTTGGCGGTTCTCGTATTGCAGAAACAGGAGTTTCATGACCAGCAGGTTGGCCGTGCTGTCGTTGATCACCCCCTCCAGGAAGATGATGCGGTTTTCGAGGAGCAGATCCCCGAGGGTCATCTGTCGCTGGCGGGCGTAATCGCGATAGCGCTGCAGCCGCGGCACGGCCAGCGGCGTCTCGGGTCCGTGGCGGGGGTCGAACGAGGCAAACGGGTCGTGAGTCATCGTCGGGAGTCTCGAAACGCGCGACGGGCGGGGAACAGGGCGTCAGGATCAGGGAGCGTCTGAAGCGGCGGGCCGGTCAGCCCGACGGGACCTGGGGGCCGGGGCGGATCCAGTCTGGCGGCGACATTGTACGCCCCCTGAACCACCCTGACGAGCCAACCTGGGGCCTCTCTGTGGTTGGTGACCTCAGCCGCCCTCTTCAGGGGGGCGATCAGGGCTTCATTTCGTTGCCGATTCCGCCGAATCCTGATCCTCCGCAGCGTCAGGTTCTGCGCCGGTGGCCGTCTGGTCGAGGGTCTCGACCGCGGTCTGGTCGTCGGTCATGGCCACGTCCTCGACCCGAACCAGGCTCAGGATCCGGTCGATCGTCTTGCGCTCGAGAATCTGTTGGAGCAGACCCTCGGTCAGACCTTCCTTCTCAATGCGGGCGCGGACCCGCCGAGGCGATTCGTCGCTGCGGGCGGCAATCGCGGCAATCTCGTCCTCAAAGTCGTTGTCGTCGATCGCGATGCCTTCGGCCTCCGCGATTCGCGCCAGCAGGAAATACTCTTTCAGACTCCGCAAGGTCTGCTCGTGGGCGTTGGCCCGCAATTCGGCCTCGCGGGCACGGATCTCACCGTCGGAGAGCCCCGACTGCCGCAGTTCCTCGACCTGCCGGCGAAGCGTCGACCGCTCCTGCCGCCGGACGAGCTCGGGGGGCAGGTCGAACGGGGTCGCGGCGATCAACTGATCCAGGATTTGGCGACGCAGCGCCTGGCGCTGGAGGAACTCGGCGCGGCGTTCCAGCACCCCCCGCAGGGCCTCGCGCAGCTCCTCCCGGCTGTCAAAGCCGATGGAGGCCAGAAACTCCGCGTTGACCTCGGGCAGTTCGAGCCGCTTGAGGTCGTGAACCTGGAACCGGACCTGGATGGTCTGCCCCCGCAGGGCCGGATCCGGCGAGGCCGAGCCGATCTGCGCCGCGGCCTCACGCGTCTGGCCTGGCTTGACCCCACGCAAGACCTCGGCCAGTCCGGGAACGTGCCCGTCCTGGAACCGTAGCTCGGGCTGAAACCGGAAAGAGACCTCGCGGACCTCGTTCAAGACGGTGCCGTCCTTGTGGAACGTCAGGTCGGCCGTGATGTAGTCGCCCAACTCGGCGCCGCCGTCGGTCTTGGGGACCAGCCGGGCGTACCGTTCCAGAAAGGCTCGGAGCTGGGCGTCGATATCGGCGTCGCGGATCGTCTTGACCGGACGCTTCAGCACCAGCGACTTGTAATCCGGCAATTCGAAATCGGGCTGAACCTCCAGTTCCACCTCAAATTTCAGCGGGCCGTCTTCGGCCAACTCGATCGCGTCCAGGTCCAGTTGCGGCTGCTGAATCGGGTTCAGCTTGTAGTCTTCGTCGAGCTGTTCCATGCACTCCATCAGCAGGGCCGACTTGACCTGACCGGCGACTTCCTTGCGAAACCGCCGCTCCACCAGGCCGCGCGGAGCACGCCCCGGGCGGAAGCCCGGCACCTGTGCTTCGCGCCGCAGCTCCTGGAGCGTCTCTTGAAACTTGTGGCGCACCTCTTCGGTCGGGATCTCGACGCTCAGCTTCTTGCGGCACGGCCCTACGTCTTTGATATCGACGCGCAGATCCAACTTGCGCTTGGCGGGACTCTCCTGGTCCCCGGTCAACTCCGTCCGTTCCGCTTCCGGCTTGGTGGTCATCGCGGTGATCCTCATCAAGGCGATCGACGGTCGCGCTCAGGCGGCGGAGCCGCCAACTCGCGCCGGGCGCTCGAGCGATCACCGCCATCCAAATTGGCCAGGACCAGAGCGGGTGATGGGATTTGAACCCACGACAACCACGTTGGCAACGTGGTGCTCTACCAGCTGAGCTACACCCGCAACGTGAACAGCCGGCCTCCAGGACCCCTGTGCCGTTCCGTCGATCCACTCAGTATAAAAGCCCGGCGCTTGAATGCAAGCCGGTCGCCCCGAAACGGGTCGATTCCGGGGTCGGGGTTTGCACGACCCCAGGGGCGCGGCTACGCTGAAACGTACGTCGCCGCCCGAGCCGCTCCGACGCCACGCCGGGCGGTCCGGACTCCTCCAGCCGACTGCTTCCGACCCCGTCCGATCATGCCTTATCAGCTCGTCGTCATCAAAGGGCGTAGCGCCTCGACCACTCTGCGCATTCCGCCCAACGCCGTCACGCTGGTCGGCCGCCAAAACGGCTGCCAGATCCGCATCGTCTCCTCGTTGGTCAGCCGCCGCCACTGCGAACTGACCGAATCGGACGGCAAGCTCATCGTCCGCGACTTAGGCAGCTCCAACGGAACCTACGTCAACGGGATCAAAATCACCGAGCCAACCGAACTCGGGCCAGGCTCGGCGCTGGTCATCGGCTCGGTCGTCTTTCGGGTTGAAGCCGCGGCGCCAACCGGCTCGGCCGATCCGACCATCGCCCCTTCCTCCAGCCCAGCCGACACCGCCGTTCCTGCCGAGGCCGCCGAAATCGACTTCGAAATCGAGGTCGAATCCGAAAGCGGTTCCGCCGTTCAAACGCGCAACGTCGCGGCTCCCCCCGCCGCCGAAGCCGAGCCCGTCGAACCTCTCGGCGAGGACGCCGTCGCCGAATTCTTGCTCGGTCTGGATGCCGACGAAGACAAGAAACGCTAAACTCCTCTCAACGATCTCCACAACTCCCCGTGACAGAGGCGCTGCCTCGTGACGACGACGTCCATGCATGCTTGATGGATCCAAGCGTCATCGCATTGACGCCACGGCGGCGATCGCCTTATAAGACTCACGAGAACGCGTGATTCGGCATCGCTTAAGAGCACACGCGGCCCTGTTCTCCGTGAGTCGGCCCGATGCGGCCTGACACGCGACGCTCCTCCTGGCCCCGGATCTGCGGTCTCAGCCCCGGGTCACGACCGTCTGCGGCACCTGTTCTGACGTGGCAATCGCTGCTCTTGGAGACCTGCGTCCATGGCTCGGCGCAAAAATCGACCCGAGGCGGTTGACGAAAAATGCCGCCTTTCCGAGCGGCTGCGACAAATTCGCATTGAGCTCTATGGCGACCGGGGTGGCTCCGAAATGGCCCGCCGGCTCGGTCTTCCGGTCCGGACCTGGTACAACTATGAGTCGGGGGTGACCGTACCGGCTGAAGTCCTGCTTCGGTTCATGGAACTGACCTCCGCTGAGCCGCTCTGGCTGCTGCACGGCGAAGGGCCGCGTTACCGCAGTTGGAACACCCCCAGCGCCGACGGTCGTGCTCAATCGGTCCGCGACTTGCTCCGTATTGCCCTCGAGCGGCTCGAGCAGCGTGAACCTTCCCAGTCGGCCACCGCCACCGCTCCACCCAACGTGCCACCACCGCGCTCGGCCGAATTGCCCGATGTGGTTCTGATTCCGGTCGAATCGCCGCAACCAACCGGCCGCCCCGAGTATGTTGCCGCCCGACGCGACTGGCTCGGGTCGCCCGAAGCCTGCCGCTGCGTTCGCGTCGAAGGCGACGCCATGGCGCCGATCTTGGCCGACGGCGCTTATGCCGCGTACTCAGCCGAAGCCGAGTCTTACGAGGCGCTGGCCGGTTCCCTGGTCGTTGCCTGGGTCGAGGGAAAACCGCTGGTCCGTTGGTTCGAGTGCTCCGGTTCGCTCGGCATTCTCCGGGCCGAGAATCCCAAGGCTGAGCCGAGCACCATCCTGCTCAAGCTCGACGGTCCGCCCGAGCAGCGACGCATTCGCCGCGTCGTCGGAACCAGCACCCCTCACCGTTAGCCCGCTCCGTCCGACTCGACCTCCCACTCAACGGCCATCCCCGATTGGAGGAAAATCTTGCCGTCACCCATCCGGCCGGCCCGCGCGGCCTCGACCACCGCCCGTACCGCCTCGCCCACCTGATCAGCGCGGAGAAACAGCGTCAGCTCGACCTTGGGCAGAAACGACGTGTCAAACTCGCTCCCCAGATACCGGTGAAGCCGCGCCTTCTGGCGTCCAAAACCCATCACCTCCCGCACCAGGCCGGCTTCGATCCCCAGCGGAGCCAACGCCTCAAGCACCGCCGCAACCCGGAACGGCCGAATGATGGCGACAAGCCGAACCTGAGCGCAGCTCTCCGGCATCGCTTCGAGTCCCCAGCCCGGATGATTCCGGACCTCGACTAAGTTGGGCCTACTGTACTAACCAGGACCGTTATCGGCGATCTCGGACGTCGGCTCCGCTACCCGCCGCGCCAATCGTCCGGCTAAACTATTGTCATGCCGCCCCCAGGTGGCAACTCAGCCTCCCGCCGGTTCCGCCTTCGGCCAGCCTGCTCGCCCGATCGGCCGGGCCGACTGAGTCTTCGACCCCCGGAGTTGCTTCTCTTATGAAAAAGCCGCGTCTGATGACACCGGGGCCTGCCCCGGTCCCCGAAGATGTCTTACTCGAAATGGCTCGGCCGGTCATCCACCATCGCTCGGCAGAGGCCAAACAGGTCATCACGGCCTGCGTGGCCGGCCTCAAGGAGGTCTTTCAGACTCAAAACGACGTCCTCATCCTGACTAGCTCCGGCACCGGCGCCATGGAAGCCGCCGTCGTCAATGTCGTGCCCCGGGGCCGCAAGGCGATCGTGCTCAACGCCGGCTGGTTCGCCCAGCGCTGGCTCAAAATCTGCCAGGCCTTCGGCATCGAGGCCATTAGCGTCGACTTCGAGTGGGGTCAGCCGGTCGATCCCGCCCGTGTCGAGAACGCCCTGGCCCAACACCCCGACGCGGTTGCCGTCTACGGAACCTTGAGCGAAACCTCGACCGGCACCGGCCATCCGGTCGAGGCCATTGGCCGCATCGTCGCCCGCACCGACGCCGTGCTGGCCATCGACGGCATCTCCGGCATCGGCGCCATGGAATGCCGGACCGACGCCTGGGGCATCGATCTGCTCGCCGTCGGTTCCCAAAAGGCCCTGATGCTCCCGCCCGGTCTGGCCTTCTTAGCCGTCAGCCCCAAAGCCTGGGCCAAAATCGATGCCTGTGATGCTCCCGCTTTTTATTTCAACCTTAAGGCCGCGCGGAAAAAGATGGCCGAGTTCGACACCCCCTTCACGCCGGCGCACACCCTCTTGCTCGGCCTGAAGGTCGCTCTCGACCGAATCCGCGCCGAGGGGATCGAAGCGGTCTGGGAACGCCACCGCCGCATGAGCGAAGCCTGCCAGGCCGGGATTCAGGCCCTCGGCCTCGAGCTGTTCAGCGCTCGTCCCGCCGAGGGGCTGACCGCCTTCCGCGTTCCCGAGGGACTGAAGGATTCCGACATCCGCGGTCGGCTCGCCGAGCGTTTCGGAATCACGACCATCGGCGGCCAGGACAAGCTCAAGGGCCAGATTGTCCGCGTCGGCCACATGGGCTACTTCGACGAACTCGACGTCGTCGCCGGCCTGGCTGCTCTGGAGCTGGTCCTAGCCGAATTGGGCCATGAGGTCGAGCCGGGGCGGGCCGTCACGGCCGCCCAGCAAGTGCTCATGGGACAGCACGCCGCCCTCAGCGAGACCCGCTGAGCGATCCTTCCCAGCGTCCCGTTCCGACAGCCCCGGGGGGCGGCCCATCGGCGCTCACCGAACGGCCGCCCCCGGCCTCTTTGTTGTCCGCGGACCGGCTCGAGCCGCGGACTGCGCCTCTCGGGGTGCTCATCGAGCGGCCGCCACGGAGAAAGCCGCCTCGTTGAGCCGCAGCCGAGCGCCTGCCTCCAGGCTGATCGACTCAAAATCGACCGGGCCACTCTGCCCCATGGGCCCCCGCGGAGGTCCGCTGCCGCTGGATTTCGCGGCTAGCACGATCACCCGGCTCTGCCCGACCACCTCCAGCTCGTCCCCGCGAACCAGAACGGCGGTTCCCTCATCAATGCCGACGCCCAGCAGCGCTGGATGCTCGGCCACCACCTGCCGCAGCCGACCTTCACGGTTGCGGCGGATAAAGTGTTGGTCAATGATCACTTCGGGCCAAAGCCCCAAACCTTCCTCGACCCGCGCCCGCTGAGCCTCGGGTGTTCCGCGGGGACCGGCCGGCCCGGCAATCATCACCCGCGACAGCACAGCCGCGCCCGCGCTGGTCCCGCCCACCATCGCGCCGGACCGGTAGCGCTCCCGGATGAGTTCGACCAGCCCCGCCTGCTGCAACCGGCTCATCAACCGCGTCTGGCTGCCGCCGCAAAACCAGATCAGATCGGCGCTCCGCAGCGCCCGGCGGGCCTCGGGCGCCTCCAAGTCGGAAAGCCACTCCACACGCTCCGCGCCCGCTTCCCTCCACGATTCGACCGATCGCTGCGCCGTGCCCGGAGGATCGATCGACGCCTGGGGAACCACCACCACCAGGGCCGTCGCACCCCCGGCGCGCTCCAACGCGCGTCGCATGATCTCGGGTACCGGCTGACCACCCCCAACCACGACCAGTTGCCCCAAACGCGGGCTGGACGTGTCGCCATCCTGGGCAACCGGCGAGCCGCTGAGCCATCCCACAAACGCCGCCGCTACCAGTCCCGAGAATAGACGCATAGCGTAGTACCCCCAACCGTACAGACTCGACCGTCGGGCTCGGTCCGGTCAGGTTCTCCAGCAATTCATCGAAGAGTCTCAAACATTCCGAAAACGGATGCAAGTCGGATGCCGCGGTTCGGCTCAAGCTGCGCATCGGCGATGGGCTGCCGGAAGCCGGCTGGGGACGGTATTCTGGACCTCTTCGCGCGAAGGGGAGGGTGTGGCCTCTCCGGCTGGTGCACCGTGGATGATCGGATCAAAAGGAGCAGACGGAGGTCATGGCGCGGATCTTGGTGACGGATAAGGTGGCTGAAAGCGGCCTAGCGCTGCTGCGGGCCGAGCCCGGGCTGGACGTGGTGGTGCGGACCGATCTGGCCAAGGACCCAGCCGGGCTGAGGGCCGCTCTGGCCGAGGCCGACGCTCTGATCGTCCGCTCGGGAACTCAGGTAACGGCCGAGGTGCTCGAGGGGCAGACCCGGCTCAAAGCCATCGCCCGCGCCGGAGTCGGTGTCGATAATATCGATGTCCCGGCGGCGACCCGCCGCGGCGTCGTCGTGATGAACACGCCGGGGGGAAATACGGTCTCCACGGCCGAGCACACCCTCGCATTGATGCTGGCGCTGGTACGCAACGTTCCGCAGGCCAACGCCAGCCTCAAGGCCGGCAAATGGGACCGTAATCAATTCACGGGCACGCAGTTGGAGGGCAAGACCCTGGGCATCGTCGGTCTGGGGCGGGTGGGTCAGTCGGTTGCCCGGCGGGCGCTGGCCTTCGATATGAAGGTTCTGGGCTTCGATCCCTTTCTGACGCCGGCTCGGGCTGCCGAGCTGGGGGTTGAGAGTGTCGCCCGGCTCGACGATCTCTGGCCGCTCTGCGACTTTGTCACGCTCCATACCCCGCTGACGGCCGAAACCCGCAACCTGATCAACGCCGATGCGATCGGGCGGATGCGTCGCGGGGTTCGGATTTTGAACTGTGCTCGGGGCGGCTTGATCGACGAAGCGGCGCTGGTGGACGCGCTGGACGCGGGGCACGTGGCCGGTGCCGCCATCGACGTCTTCGATCCCGAACCGCCGCCGCCCGATCATCCCCTGGTCAACCACCCCAAGGTCCTCGTCACGCCCCATCTGGGCGCCTCCACCGAGGAAGCCCAGGTGGCCGTGGCCGAGGAGGCCGCCCGGCTGCTGATCGACTTCTTCCGCCGCGGGCAGGTGCGGTTTTCGGTCAATCTGCCCAACCTCAACAAGGCCGAGCTGGAGGACCTTCGGCCCGACCTCGAGCTGGCGCGGCGGCTCGGCATGCTCCATGCCCAGATGGATCGCGGCACCGTCCAGGGCGCGATGATCCGTTACCGCGGCGAGGTCGCTCACAAAAACACCCGTCTGATCACGGCGGCCTTTGCCGCCGGCTGGCTCGAAACGGCTCTGGACCCCTGGCAGGTCAACCTCGTCAACGCCGAGGTTCTGCTCCGGGAACGGGGCATCCACCTGGCCGCCGAAACCTCGACCGATACGGGCGACTTCGGAACCCTGATCCAGGCCGAGGTCGCCACCGATCGCAAAACCTACATCGCCGCCGGCACCCTGTTCGGACGAAGGTATCTCCGTCTGGTGCGGCTGGGCGACTACCTGATGGACGCGCCGCTCGACGGAACGTTGCTCGTCTTCAGCCATCAGGATCGTCCGGGCGTCATCGGCGCCATCGGTGATATTTTCGGGCGGGCGCAGGTCAATATCGCCCACATGAGCGTCGGGCGCGAGCGCGTTGGCGGCGCCAAGCCTAACGCCGAGGCCATTGGTACCCTCAACCTCGACAGCGTGCCCCCCGACGAGGCGATCGCCGCCGTCGCCAGCCACCCGGCGGTCTCCAGCGTCAGCCTGATTAAGCTGCCACCCGCCGGCCAGGGCCCCGCCTGGCTCGGCGGCTGATCGCCGTCGCATTCCCGACCCGGTCAGCCCCGTCGCGTCGACCGCTCACGGCGGTCCGCTTCCTGGACCAGCTCGGCCAGAATCGGCTCGTTGGCTCCGGGAAACGGCAGCCGGACCAGCTCCGCCGGGGCCCGCCAGACAAAGCCGGTGGCCGGGTCGGGCTCGGCCGCTGGGTCGGCAAGCCGACAGTCGTAAAAGTGCAGAAGAACATGGCCGTGCGGGTAGTGATACGCGATCACCCGACGTAGCCGCTCGACGACGATCTCCAGACCGGCCTCTTCGCCAATCTCTCGGCGGACGCACGCTTCGGGCGATTCGCCCGGCTCGCACTTGCCTCCTGGGAACTCCCAGTAGCCAGGCATCGGCGAGCCGGGCAGGGGGGGGCGGCGGCGGACGAGATAGCGGCCTTCGCGCACAATCAGGGCAATCGCGACGGGAATCGGACCCGCGCTCACGTCGAACGCCCCGCAACCCGCAGATGGCGGACAACAGCCGCCTCGAGGTCCGACCAGAACCGGGCACGCAGCTTGTCTCTCAACGACCGCATCGCGCGGCGGCTGCGGTGGCCCCTGGGGATCTCTCCACGGACGCATAGGCCAGTGGGCCGGTGGGTGAGCGCGAGCTGGCCACAGGTTGTGTCCAGGGCCCGCGACTGTCCGGCCCGCGTTCGCCGCGACTTCGTGGTTGCGTTCCAGGATTCGGTCACGTCGGCCGGCTTGAGGATCGAATTCAGCCACTGCGTCGAGGCCATGATGCCATCTCAGACCTTGCCTTCCTTGGCCGCCTCGATCGCCCGGCCCGGCGAGCCCATGATGTGGTAGCCGCAATCGACGTGGAGCACCTCGCCGGTGATTCCGCTGGCCAGGTCCGAGAGCAGAAACAGCCCGGCCGATCCAACTTCGTCGCGCTCAATGTTGCGTTGCATGGGGGCGACCGCCTCGTAGAGTCCGGCCAGTTTGTCGGCGTCGCCTACGGCCGAGGCGGCCAGGGTCTTGACTGGACCTGCGCTGAGGGCATTGACGCGAATCTTCTGCGGGCCGAGGTCATAGGCCAGGTAACGGACCGACATATCGAGCGCCGACTTGCAGACGCCCATGATGTTGTAACCGGCAACGACCCGCTCGCCGCCAAAGTAGGTCAGGGTGGCGATGGCCCCGCCCCGGGGCATGTGCTTCGACGCCTCGCGGCAGACGCGAATCAGGGAGTAGACGCTAATGTCCATCGCCGTCTTGAAACCCTCGCGGCTGGCCAGGAGCACTGGATTTCGGATGTCCTCCAGCGGCGCGAAGGCGATCGAGTGGAGGACGAAATCGAGGGGTCCGAGCGCGGCGACCGCCTCGGTGAACGCCCGCTCGATGTCCTCGTCCTTGCCGACGTCGCAGGCGGTCAGAAAGGGGGCATCGGCGGGAATGGTCTTACGGACCCGCCGCTCCATCTTCTCACCGGGCAGGTGGGTGAAGCCCACCTTGGCCCCTTCGTCGATCAGCCGTTTGCTGATCGCCCAGGCGATGCTGTATTCGTTGGCGACTCCCAGGACCAGCCCTACCTTCCCGTCGAACAGCCCCATGGGCACGACTCTCCCCAAATGACAACCAACGGCGACGGGCAGACGGTCCCGGCGACGCAACCTCCCGAGGATATCGAGCGCCGACAGGTCCGACAACGGGAGCTGGCTGCCCTGATCGGCCTACTTGCTGTCGCCGCGGTGGTGCGATTCGCCGGGCTGGGGCGTGCCTCGCTCTGGTACGACGAGCTGGTCTCATACCAGGTTGCCGCGGAAGCGACACCCTTGGCCGCGCTGGAACGGCTTCACCGGACCGACGCCACCCGAGCTCCCCTTCATCCGCTCATGCTCCAGGGCTGGTTCCGCGTGTTCGGAACTTCGGTGCCGGCTGGCCGGGCGTTGAGCGCCGTTTGTGGTGTCGCCCTGGTTGCCGTGGTCTTCCTGCTCGGAAGATGCCTGTTCGATGATGGCCGCGCCGCCTGGTGGGCGGCTGGCCTGACGACTTTCAGTCCGCCGCTGGTCTATTACGCACGCGAACTGCGGATGTACGCCCTGCTGGTGCTCGTCTCGGCCCTGGGCTGGTTGGTCGCCGCGCTTCGGGGTCAGTGGACGAGGTGGAGAACGCTCCTCTACGTCTTCCTGGTCGTCGCGCTCGGCTACACCCATCCGCTCGGCGGCCTGATGATAGCCGCGCTGGCCGTCTTTGTGGCGCTCGACCGCCGAAACAACGGCCTGAACGTTCCCCGCTGGCTGGCCGTGCACGGCCTGGCGGCCCTTCTGCTCGTCCCCGCCGTCGGCGCGTATCTGTCAAGCTCGCCCACCTACGATGAGCCGGCCGGCCGGTCGCTGCGGCTCCTGTTGGGGTTTCCCATTGGCTTTATCGGGGGCAACTTCTGGATTCTGGGCGGCTGCGTGGCGGTGATCGCCGCTGGTCTGCGCTCGGCGGCCCGCCAACCTCGCGCTGTGCTCCTGCTGCTCGTCTGGCTGCTGGGGCCGGTGCTGCTGCTCTACGGCGCTTCCTGGATCGGGCGGCCGTTGTTTGGGCCAGCGCGCTATACGCTGTTCGTCGCCCCGGCCTATCTGCTGCTGCTCGGCTACGGACTCGCGCGGTTGCCGGCCATCGCGGCCCTAGGCGCCGGGGTGGTTCTGGCAGGCTGCATGGCCCAGGAGTTGAAAACCACCGTTTATGCCGACGGCCTCAAGGCCGATTGGAAGGCGGCCGCGGTGCTGATCCGGTCGATCGACGGTCCTGCCGCCCGTCCCGACGTGGCCATCGCCGTGGTCGATCGGCGTTATCTTGGCGAACTGGACGTCGCGCGGCACTACCTAGGCACGGCCGCGCGGATTCGGGTCGCCGAGCCGCCCTGGCCCGACGATCAGGCTGGCTGGCTGGCCGTCGGCCTCCGCCAAGGCCGCCCCGCCGCGCCGTTGCCGCTCGATGTTGCCGTGCCGACGCCGATCCTCGAGGTCTATCGCGTGCCCGGACTCCTCCTCCTCCGCGCTCGCGCTGCCGAGAGCCGCCCGGCGGTCGATCCCAGCCGGTGAAGCCCGGTACGGATCTCCCCGGGACCAACTGGTTGCCGGCCGCCTAGCGCTCGAGGTCGACGGCCAGCGCCTCCAAGTCCGCGTGAGCCTGCTCGCGCACGCGACTTAGGGCTTGCTGAGTGGCGGCGCCCACGCTCAAGGCTCGCTGCTTGATTTCCGGGGTGATCTGGCCCAGACCCAAGTTCTCGACCACCTGAAAGGCCGACCGGACCCGGGGGTCGGCTTCCAGTGCCGCTCCGGCGTTGGCGGCGACTTGGTCGGTCTGGACCGTCGCCGACCGCTGTCCAGCCGCTCGCCAGCCCTCCGGACCCGGGCCGAGATGAACCCACATCTCGGCGGTTACGGTGACGCTGGCCAGATCCGGCCCAATCTCTAGCCGGGTCACCACGGCGCCCACCCGCCCGCGCTCGGCCAGGGCCTGAAGCCGGGCCGGCAACGGGTCCGGCGTGGTCGACTCCCCGGTCAGCTCGCGAACCAGGCTCCTCAGTTGGCCCAGGCCGCCCAGCAGCGCGCCTGGGTCCAGTCGGGCCGCTCCCTCGGCCGTGTCCGCCAGGATCGTATCCCCGTAACGGACAAACCAACCGGAACGGTCCGCCAGCAGTTCGCTGGCAGCGCGGCGGAGACGCCACCGCGCCTCCGGCTCCGGAGCCAACGGCAGCAGATCATCGACCGCTACGGCGGCCTCACCGCGAACCGGTAAGTTTCGGCCTTCGAGAGCCGGGCGGAGCTCGTCGGGGGTCATGGTTTCCACGTCCTCGAAACCGGCGCGCCAGCCCAGGCGAAGCAGCCGCGCCACCTCCGGCGGCTGGCGTTCCAATTTGACCACCTCGCGCGGATCGAGCGCGACGATCAGGAGCACGCTTTCGGCGGGATCTGACCGGAGCCGTTCGATCGCCGTATCGAGCCGGCGGAGCAGGGGGTCGGTCTCCTCGCCGTCGCGGCCCCGGTCACGACGCCAGGCTTCGAGCCGGCGGAGACGCTCGGCCCGGGCCCGCTCGACCTCGCGGCGGCTGACCTCCTCCCAGGCGCTGAGCCGTTTCGGAACGTGCCGACGGGCCCAATCGCGTCGCACCATCACGACCAGCTTGCCCCGCTCGTTCGGGGCCAGGACCTGCCCGAGCACGACCGTGCCGTCACGGAGCGTGATCCGATCGGCCACGCTGGCCGGGGCCGTCCACACCGCCGCCATCGGGGCAAGCGCCCACACCAGGCCCCATGCCCGAATCGACATCGTCGCATCCTCCCCCGCCCGTGAGCTATCATCCCCAGCGGCTGCCCACCGCGGGAACCGCGTCGGCGATCCTCCCCGACCCAGCTTCCCAGTGGATTTTACGCCAGGGAGTGCGACGATGGCGCGGATTCGTTGGGTCGAGGAAGCCGAGGCAACCGGAGAGATCGCCGCGGCCTACGCCGAGTGGTTCGCCGCCAACCCTGGCCGGCCGACCATTCCAGGCATCCTCAAGTGCCTCAGCCTCCGCCCTGACTTCTTCCGGGATGTGGTCCGAGTCTCGGATCGTCTTCACTTCTCCGACGGCCACCTGACCCGCCGGCTCAAGGAGATGATCGCGACCTATGTCTCGGCCCTCAATCAGTGTCCTTACTGAACAGGCTCCCATGCCTTCTTCCTGCAGTTGCAGGAACCCGACTCACGCGTCCACGAAGCCTTGAGCCGCCGCGACCTCGACACCGCCGGCTTGAACCCCGCCGAACATGCTCTGATGGAGTTCGTTCGCCTGGTGACCGAACACGCCTACCGCACCACCGACGCTGACGTTCAGCGCCTCCGCGACCACGGTTGGACCGATCCTCAGATCGCCGAGTGCGTCTACATCACGGCCCTGTTCGCCTTCTTCAATCGAGTGGCCGACGCTTTCGGCCTCGAAGATCCCGGTTACTTCCGCAACCCTCCGCCTCGCCCCTGAGCTTCCGAGCCGTGAGCCCATCGCTTGCTCCCCTGGGCGATCACGCCTGGCTGGCCACCTGCGTCGATCTCGAGGCGGCCGCCGCCTGGTATCACGCGGCTCATACACTCCGCGACCGCCCGGGCGTCACCGATGTCGTGCTGGCTTACGCCAGCGTCGCCGTCTATTACGACCCAACGCGCATCGACCCCCACGCTCTGCGCGACGAGCTAGCAACGCTCGAGCCGAGACCAACCGCCGACGTCGAAGGCCGCCCCATCGAGATCCCCACCCTCTACGACGGCGAGGACCTGCCCGAAATCGCCGACCGCCTCGGCTACCCGATCGACGAGATCATCCGGCTTCACTCGCAGCCGCTGTATCGGGTCTTCGCGCTCGGTTTTGTGCCGGGATTCCCCTACTGCGGGTTTCTTCCCGAGGCGTTGTCCGGACTGGCCCGACGCGCTGAGCCACGGCCACGCGTGCCGGCCGGCGCGGTGGCGATCGCCGGCCGGCAGACGGGCATTTACCCGTCGTCGACTCCTGGCGGCTGGCATCTGCTGGGCCGCACGCCCCTGACGATCGTGGACCCGCCGAGCGCGTATTTTCCGATTCGTCCCGGCGACCGGCTCCGATTCCGGCCGATCGACTCCGCGACTTTCGATCGGCTCTCCGGCCGTCGACTTGACGATCACCCCGCCCTTGGATGAGCCGCCGTGATGCCCGCGATCGACCTCAACGCCGACCTCGGCGAAGGCTGCCCCTTCGATGCCGCATTGATCGAGCGGATCAGCTCGGCCAACGTTGGCTGCGGCGCCCATGCCGGCGACGCCGACACAATCCGCGCCACCCTCCAACTGGCCCGAGATCGAGCCGTCGTCGTCGGGGCGCATCCGGGTTATCCCGATCGCGAACACTTCGGCCGGCGATCGTTGCCGCTGACGGCCCAGGAGGTCAGGCGGCTGGTCGAGTCGCAGGTCGCGGACCTGCGGAGTCTGGCAGCACCGTTGGGCGTCGCCGTGTGCTACTTGAAGCCCCACGGAGCGCTCTACAATCAGGCGCAGTCCGAGCCCGAGATCGCCGAGGGCGTCCTGGCGGCAGCCGCCGCGCTCGGGCTTCCCCTGCTGGCTCTGCCGACTAGCCTCGTCGCACGCCGCGCAGCGGCCTACGGCGTGCCGATTGTCCGCGAGGGGTTCGCCGACCGCCGCTACCGTCCTGACGGACTGCTTGCCCCACGCTCCGAGCCCGGCGCGATCCTGATCGACCCGGCCGAGATCCGAGCCCAGCTCGACCGCCTTCTGGCCCAGGGCCATCAGACCATCTGCCTCCACGGCGACCACGCCCACAGCGTCGATCTGGCCGACCTGGTACGCGAGCACCTGGCCGCTCGCGGAGTCGCCATTCGCCCCTTTTTGGATCGGTCCGGCTCGTGAGCGGTCTGCGCGTGGAGAACCCGGGGCTGTTCACAACGATCCAGGACCTGGGTCGGCCGGGTTACCGCAGCGTCGGCGTCCCGTCCGGCGGGGCCTTCGACGTCGACTCGTTCCGCCTAGCCAACGCCCTGGCCGGCAACCCTCCCCATGCCGCCGCCCTGGAATTGACGCTGCTGGGGGGAACCTACGTGGCGACTGGACCGATCGTCGTCGCCCTAGCCGGAGCGCCGATGGAAGCCCGGATCGAGCCGGCCGACGGACCGGGCCGCCAGCTTCAGATTCCAGCCGCCACGGCACTGGCACCCGGCGATCGCCTGGTGCTGGGCGGAACTCGGATCGGTGCACGGACGTATCTGGCGGTTCCGGGGGGCTTTATGGTCGAGACGTTGCTGGGCAGCAGGTCCCGCGAGCAGCCGGTCGTGGCCCGAGAGGTCTTGGCCGCGCCGGCGTCGCGGGGGTCGACCTATTGGCCCTCCGGTCTGAGGCTTGAGGCGGACCAGGAGCCCCGGCCGTTGCGCGTCATTCCCGGGCCGGATCACGGCCTCTGGCCCTCGTCGGTCGTTCGCGTCGGCACTCGGGCCGATCGCATGGGCATCCACCTAGAAGCCGAGGGCGTGATCGCCCACGCCGCGCTCGACCCCGATCGGCTCTCCGGCCCTGTGGCCCCGGGAAGCGTGCAGTGGACCGGCTCCCGGTGGATCGTCTTGGGTGTCTCGGGCGGGACGATGGGCGGTTACCCGGTCGTGGCCCAGGTGATCCGAGCCGACCTGGACCGAATCGGCCAGCTCCGGCCCGGAGATCGGGTTCGACTGGTCCCGGTCTGCCTCTCCGAGGCGGTCGAACAACAACGCGCGCGATGCCATCACCAGGATCGGCGCGATCAGCTCCTTCGGCTTGCGGTCTCGAATCTGGTCCATCGGATCGACCGAACAGCTTGATCTTGCCCAGGTTGGCCAAATCGGCTAGACCCTCGGGCGGAAACCTGGCAGGCAGATCAGGGGGTCGGGTCGATGGGTGGGCGGATCGGAGCGATCGGCCTGGGCGCGATGGTGGCGGCCGTCTTGCCGGGCTGTCGTTGGCTGCCGTTGCAACGGCCCGATGCCGGCCTTGACCCACGGGCCTACTCCCAGGTCGTGGCCAACCGGGCTCTCGATCCTCCGGCCCTGTCTCTGGAAGCAGACCGGGACGACGCGCCTCCGCTGCCCGATCTGCCGCTCCAGCCGCTCGATGTCGACGAGGCCCTTGCCCTCCGGTCTCGCACGCCGCTGCTCGACGAGGCCTTGGAGCGTGCGGAGGCGATTGGTCAGGTGGTTGCCGAAGGTGCGGAGCCTCCGCGTGCCGATCCCGGGGTGACGCTGGCTGGGTCGGCTGTAGCTGAAACCGACCGTGTTCCCCCGGGGTCGGACCCGGCTCCGGCTGCGGCCCCGGCCGAGTCTCTGTCCCGGCCGGTTGACGTCCTTCGGCCCCAACCCGAAGAAGCCTGGCAAGTGGGAATGGACGCCCTGCTGCGCCTGGCCCGGGAGCAAGCTTTGCGCGAGGTCGAGACGGGCAAGCCCGGTCACTGGTCCGCCCGCGAGCAACTTCTGGTCCGGCTGGCCGAGTCGGATGGGACGCTCTGGCAGATGATTGTCGACGCTCTCAGCCAAGCCGAAGCCGCGGCCGCCGAAGCTCCCATGCCGCCCGCCGCGGAAATGCCTCGAGCGCCGGCGCTGGTGATCTCGGAACTCCAGATCTGCCGCCGGATCGAGGGCTTCGGGGTTTACGAACCGGTGGCGGCCGGCGAACTCTGGCCGGGGCGCGTCGTCGGCGTCTACTGGGAAGTCGAGGGCCTTCGCGCCGAGGAGCTTGCCGAAGGCTTCCGCACCCGCCTGGAATCGACCATCGAGCTGGTGCCAGCGACCGGCGGCCAGGCCGTCTGGACCCGGCCGCTCGGCATGGCCGAGGACCTCTGCCGACGCCCCCGGCGCGACTACTTCGTCAACGCCCGCCTGGAACTGCCCGCCCAGCTCCGGCCCGGCAATTACCTGCTCCGCCTGACGGTCCACGACGCTCTGGCCGGTACCCACGCGCTCCGCGAGCTTCCAGTCACGCTTCAGACGGTGCCCGACCGGGCCGGATCGGGCGTGACACAAGCCGACCATTCCGTCGTAGATTAAAGGGAGACGAAGGCCGCCGAGGCGGCCCGTGCTGGAGGCGGTGGGAGCGGCGGGGCGGACTTGCCCCGCGGCGATTGTCGCACTCAAAATGGTCGGCACATGGTCCGGCCAGGCTGTTCGGGCAGAAACCAGAGGCGGGCAGGGGGGGCCGATGCGTGCGCTTGGGTGTCGACCCGCGGTCGTGCTCGGGGTTGCGGCGTTGATGTCGGCGGTGGGTGCCATTCAGGACCCGGGCGGACTGATCGGCAACCGCGCCGCAAAAACTTATCACCACGCTCGTTGCGAGTTGGTTCGCAAGCTTCCCGCGCGTAGCCGGGTCAGCTTGCCGGACGCGGCCGCAGCCGCTGCCGCGGGTTTCAAGGCTTGTCCGCGCTGCATGGCCGAGGGTGTGGCTCCGGGAGCGTCGGATTCACCGTCAGCCGGCTCGGCCGCTGGGTCGACGCCGCGGGTCGGCTCGCCTGCTGACGCCGCACTACGCTTCTCGCGCGACATCGCACCGATTCTGGTCGGCAACTGCCTCGGCTGTCACAACCCCCAGCAGCGGCGGGGTGAGTTCGATCTGAGCAGCTTCGAAGCCCTGCAAGCCGGGTCGCAATCCGGGCCTGTGATCGTGCCCGGCAAGCCGGATGAGAGCGTGCTGGTGCAATTAGTCGTCGAGCGTAAGATGCCGCGCGGAGGGAATCGTCGGCTCTCCGACGAGGCGATCGAGACGATCCGCCGCTGGGTGGCCGAAGGCGCACGGCTGGACACGAGCGATCCGACGACGCCGATTGACCAATTGGCGCCTTCCCCGGAGGCGCGACGCCGCGAGGCCGTGGCCGGACTGCCGCTTGATGAACGGTTTCGCAAGGCCGAAGCGGCGGGCCGGGAGCGAATCAGCAAGGCCAATCCCCAGAGTCAGCCGACGGCCACTCGAGGCCGCCAGTTCCTCGTTCTGGGAGAACTGCCCCAGCCGCGGGCTGAACGGTTGCTCAAGCTCCTCGACCGACAGAAGGCAAGCCTGATGGACCTGCTCGGCCCCGCCGCATCGACCGCGCTGGGGGGGCCGGAACCGATTGGGGTCTACGTGCTCAAGGATCGCAACGAATACACCGAGTTTGTGCGGAGCGTCGAGCAGCGCGAACCGGAACTGGGCGTCTCTGGTCATGCCCGGCTCACCGTCGAAAACCCGTATCTGGTGGCCATCGATCCTCTTGCCGGCGGCGACGAGCCAGAACCGGTCCGGGCCACTCGCGGGTCGCGTCGACGCAAGCCCGACGACGCCTCGTTCGAGGGGCCGGAGCGAGGTCTCGGCTCGATCGTGGCCGAAGCGCTCGCGGCCGGGACCGTGCACGCCAACCCCAACGCGCCCCGTTGGTTGGCCGAGGGGCTGGGAGCGCTAGCGGCCGCTCAGGTTGAGCCAACCAGTCCCTACCTGGTCCGACTCAGGAACACGGCCGTTGAGCAGTTGCGGCTCGGCGGCGCTGCGCGGGCCACCGAAGTCTTGGGCGACCAGGGTTCGCCGGAAGCGATTCGCGCGCTCGGCTTCAGCCTCTGCGACTGTCTGGCGACCATCGCCCGCCCCCAGTTTGCTTCCTTCGTCAGCTCTCTGGCTCAGGGCGGAGGCGAGAAGCTCGACGAGATCATTCGCGGCCACTTCGGGCCGGAGACGACCCGGGAGCAGTTCCTGAACGTCTGGGGCGAGTACGTCGCGGCCCGGTATCTGGGTCGCTGACTTCCGGTCGAGGATACCGTGGACGCGCCCTCTCCCCCTCCGCCCCCCCAGCCCGATGACGCCTACTTCACGCCGGCCGGTCATGGGTCGGTTCATCGAATCTTTCCGGGAGTCGAGATCCGCACGTCGGCTGGGGAGCGGCTGATGCTGTCGGTCGTACGGTTCGAGCCAGGGGCCGAGGTTCCCGACCACGCCCACCCCCACGAGCAGGCGGGGATTCTCCTGTCAGGCTGCTTGGAATTTACCATCGGGGGCGTCACGCGGCGGCTCGGGCCGGGGGACCAATGGCGGATTCCCGGCGGAGTGCGACATCGCTGCGTCGCCATCGGCGGACCAGTCGTCGCGCTCGATGTCTTCACGCCCATCCGCGATGATTACCGCTAGCAGCGCTCTTGCCGTCACACTCCAGTTGCCGGTCGATCCGAGCCAACGACCGGGCTAACTCAGCCGGACGGGGCGGCCCTCGCGGGCCGACTGCTTCTCGGCCAGAACCAGCCGGATGGTTTCGCGGGCCTGTTCGGGCGTAATGATCGGCTCGACTGGCTCGCCGGCAACCGCCCGGGCGAAGTGCTCAATCTCCCGGCTGTAACCGTCGCCGGACGGCAGTGAGGGCGTGAACGGCTCGCCCTGAGCCGGCAAAACGCGAAAGGCGGGCGTGCGCGTCAGGTCGTAAAGAATCGTCGCTTTCTCCAGCACGATCACGAAGCTCATCTCGAAGGCAAACGAGGGCATCATCCGCCAAGTGCTCTCGGCGACGACCGCCGGACCGCCCGGATAGCGGTACTGGGTCGCGATGTAGCCCTGGCCCGGATCAGCGACACTCGAGACCTCTTCCGGCATGCCGAAGAGGTGGTGGATATAGTCCGAGTCATGGATGTGCAGGTCGAGCGGCTGGCCGCCGCTGCGGGTCTCGTCGGCAAACCAACTGTCCGGACCCCAGGACGGCATGGCCGAGAACCGCCGAAACGACGCGGCCACCACGGCTCCGTGTTCGCCCGAGCGGATCAATTCCCGGGCGACGACATACTCCGGCCAGAATCGAATGCAGTGGCCGATCTGGAGCACCTTGCCGCTCCGCCGCGCGGCCTCGACCATCCGGTCGCAGGAGGCCACATCGAGCGCCATCGGCTTTTCGCAGAGGACGTGAACGCCAGCCTCCAGGGCCTTCACCGTAGCATCGGCATGGAGGAAGGTCGGCAAGGTGATCGACAGAGCATCAACCGACCCGGAGGCAAGCAACGCCTCGTAATCCTCGAACACTTTGAGCCGGTCCAGATCGACCCGATCAGCCGCGCCGGCCACATTGCCGACCACCGGTTTTCCGGCGTCGGCCAAGACTTTGGGGTTACGCTCGCAGGCGGCCGTCACCTCAGCCCCGGCCACGTTCGACCAGCAGCGGTAGTGCATCCGGCCCATGTAACCCAGACCGACGATGCCGACACGGAGCATGGCAAGAGTCCTTCGAAGGCGGAAAAACCCAACCTCAGGCAAGCCGGATCCGCGCGATCTTCCGCTTGCCAACCCGAACGATCAACCCATCGGTCGGCGTAATGGCAGCCCGCGGGTCGGTCAACACCGTCCGGTCTGGCCCCAGGTTGACACCGCCCTGCTCGATCACCCGCCGGGCATTCGATGTGCTGCTCTCCAGGCCCAGCGCCACGATCAACCGGGGGGCCGCGATCCGGCCCTCGGCGTCGAGCAAGCCGCGATCCAGAACGATCTCGGGAATCTCCAGCGGGTCCTCGCCCGCGGCGCGCCGGCGGAACGCCTCGGCCGCCGCCTCAGCCGCCTCGCAACCATGATACTGCGACACAATCAGCTTTCCGAGCCGCTCCTTGGCGTCGCGGGGATTGACCCCCGGCGCCAGCAGGGCGTCAATCTCCTCCTGCGGCAGATCGGTCAGGAGCGTAAAGTATTGCCGCATCGGCTCATCGGGGATCGACATGATCTTGCCGAATTGGCTCTCCGGCGGCTCGCTCACGCCGATGTAGTTGCCCAGGCTCTTGCCCATCCGGCGGACGCCGTCGGTGCCGACCAGAATCGGCAGAGTCATCGCAACCTGGGGCGGCAGACCCTCGGCCTGTTGCAGGTCGCGTCCAACCAGAAGACTAAACAACTGTTCGGTCCCGCCCAGCTCGACGTCGGAACGCATCTCGACCGAATCCCAGCCTTGCATCAACGGATAGAGGCACTCGTGGAGGTAGACCGGCTTTTCGGCCTTGATCCGCCGGGCGAAATCCTCGCGGGCCGTGATCTGGCCGATCGTCATCCGCCGGCAGAGGTCGAGCACGTCGAGAAACGACCACTTCGAAAACCAGTCTCCGTTGCGGTAAACCTCGGCGCGGCTCAGGTCGATGATCTTGCCGACCTGGGCCAAATACTCGGCGGCGTTGGCCTCGACCTTCTCAGGCGTCAGGGCCGCTCGGGTCTCGTCCCGACCCGACGGATCGCCAACCAGAGCCGTATAGTTGCCGATGACGATCTGGGCCGTATGGCCTAAGTCTTGGAATTGACGTAGCTTGCGCAACGGAACGGTGTGGCCCAGATGAACGTCGATCCCGGTCGGGTCGATGCCATACTTGACACGGAGCGGTTGGCCGGTCGCCACCGCCTGTTCGAGTTTGCGGCGCAGCTCTGCCTCAGGCTCGATCGCCTCGACTCCGCGGCGTAGGATCGCTAGCTGCTCATCGACGCTGGGGAACACGACAGGGCCTTCCGAAAAAGGTTACGTCCGATCGGAGGGGCGATTCTAGGACCGTTGCCGGGGCTGGGGCAAGGTGGGCATGGCCGTGATACGATCAAGGGAGTGCTGCGACGCTACGGTTGGGTCTGTCGATAGGACGTAACCGGCGTCGGCGAAGACCGATCCGAAGAGCAGGCCGCGCCATGGCGAACGTCGACTGGGTCGAGCCGAACGGCTGGGACGTGCTGGCCCTGGTCTTGCTACTGGTCATTGCGGCCGCCAGCTTCCGTGCATGGGTTCGGCTGATTGGCTGCTGGCGTCGGCGCAAGCCCGTCACTCCGCCCGACTGGCGGCCCGAGGAGCTGCCCACCCCAGGTCGCCGGCTCTGGCCGGGGTCCACGCTGGCTCACGTGGCCGGAGCCTACGTCCTGGTGCAACTGGGTGTGGCGGCCGGCTTCCGCGACCTCATTGCCGGCGCTACGCGAGGAGCCGGCGACCCGATGATCGTGCTCTGGCTGACAGCCATCATCAACCTGCTCACCATTGTTCTGGTGCCGCTGGTGATCCGAGCGACGGCGCCGATCAGCCTCGACGACCTCGGTCTGGCGCGCTCGAGCGACTGGGTCCGGGACGCCCGAACTGCGATCTGGCTTCTGCTCGTGCTTCTACCGGTCATCTACGGAGTGATGGCGCTTCTGACGCGGTTCATCACGCCGCGGGAGCACCCGGTTCTCGAAACGATCCGGGGCGACGGGAGCTCGCCTGGGACGATCTGGCTGACCTTCGTCTCGGCAGTGATTGCAGCGCCGGTGGCCGAGGAACTGCTCTTCCGCGGCGTTTTGCTCGGCTGGCTGACAAGCCTGGCTTTGGAGGGCGAGGCCCGCCGTGGCACCTGGACCCACGGCAGGCCGGCACCGCCGCGGGCCCTCTGGATTCCCAATCTCGTGGCCTCGTGGCTCTTTGCCGCTCTGCATACCCCTCAGTGGCCTGCGCCGATCCCTTTATTCCTGCTTTCGTTAGGGCTGGGGTGGCTGGCCCAACGGAGCGGCCGGCTGGGTGGTCCGATCCTGGCCCACATGGCCTTCAATGGGCTGAGTACACTGATGTTGCTGATTGCCAGCCAAAGCGCGGCAACCCGGACGGCGCCGGTTCCAGGGCGTCCGCCGGCCGTTGGGGTCGAGGCTGGGCTGGTTCGGCCGATTCGGGTTCTGGTTCCCGCTGCTTGACAGTCGCCATCCACGACCTACGGTCAGAGCGAAGAGATTGCGCCGGCACTGATCGGGTCGGTGGCCGGCTTGGCCCCACGGGGGGAGGCAGACCATGGACGACCGCGGTGCGACGCACTTGCTCGACCTGACGGTCCGGGCCGAGCCGGTCGATGGCCGATCGCTGGGCGAGACAACCAGCAGCCTCTATCTGATCGTGCTTCGGGGGGATGTACCCGGTCGTATGATTCGTCTTGGCCCCGGAATCCAGACGATCGGGCGGGGTCAGGAGAATCGGATCTCTGTGCCCGATATGAGCGTTTCGCGGGTGCATGCTCGGCTGCTGGTTGACGACGTAGGCCGGATCTGGCTGACCGACGATGGCAGCACCAACGGCACCTACCTCAACGGCCAACGCCTGACGCCGCATCAGGCCGTTCGGGTGTGTGACGGCGATCGGATCAGCCTGGGTCCGTCGGTGGTCCTGAAATGCTTGCGGACGGACCCACTGGATGAGCGGCACCATCGGGAGATGTTCGAGCGGAGCGTCCGCGATCCGCTCACCGGACTCTACAACCGCGGTTATTTCGTCAACCAGGTCGATGTGCTCGCGCAGCAGGTCTTTCGGGGCGACCTCGGTCTGGCGATCCTGATGATCGACATTGACCACTTCAAGCGGATCAATGACCAGTACGGTCACACGATCGGCGACGCCGTGCTCCGCGAGATGGCCACGCGGCTGCGGCTCTCAACCCGGGCCGATGATCTGGTCGCCCGCTACGGGGGCGAGGAGTTCGTGGCTGCTCTGCCGATTGCCTCGCCGACGCAAGCCTTGGATCGTGGCCGGCGGATCTGGCAGTCGCTGCGTGGTCAGCCGGTCGCCGCCGAGGGGCAAACGCTGGACGTGACGGCCAGCGTTGGGATTGCCTACGCTCCGTGCGATCTCCCACGCCCGACCGCCGCGCTGATCGCCATTGCCGACAAGGCTCTCTATCGGGCCAAGGAACGGGGCCGCGATCGGGTCTGCTACGACGACGGATTGACTCGGGACACGGTGCAGGCCGACGCCTCGAATTCGGAAATCCAGCCGGGTATCACCACCGTCGACGTCGATGCCTACGTGGACCCAGTGGCGCCCGAAGCCGTCGAGCCGGCCAACCTATCGGAGTCCTGACGGGCCGAGCCTCTGGACACGGGCCAGCCGCGCCGCTCCAATCCACGGGGGGATCGCCCCCGTTGGATGCCGCGGAGAGCCGCTATCCCGTTGTCTCAGGACTTGCGCGATGAACCTTGGTGTCTGCAGTTGGAGCCTCCAGGTCACCCGGGTCGATGAGCTGGCCCGCCTGCTGAACGAACTGGGCGTCGATCGGACCCAAATCGCCTGCGGCGATCCCCATCATGCCAGTTGGGAAGAAGCTGATCGAATGCCGGAAGCGGCGCGGGCGGCTGGCTTTACGATGACCGGCGCGATGCTCGGCTTTCCCGGCGAAGATTACACGACGCCCGATACGATCAAGCGGACCGGTGGGTTTGGGCCGGTTGCGTTGAGGGCTGAGCGACTGGATCGTCTGGCCTGGGGTCTGGAGCGAACCGTCCAGTTGGGCCTGACCGATCTGACGCTGCATGCTGGCTTCTTGCCCGAGCCGGGGGATCCCGATCGGGGGCCGTTTCTCGATACCTTGGCCCGAGCGGCGCGGCTGGCGTCCGACGCCGGGGTCACGCTCGCCTTCGAAACCGGCCAGGAGACGGCCGAGCTGCTTCGACTCACCCTCGACGAGCTGGCTTCGCCCCACCTAAAAGTCAATTTCGACCCCGCCAATATGCTGCTCTACGATATGGGCGACCCGATCCGGGCGGTCGAGATCCTGGGTCCGGTCATCCGCAGTGTCCACCTGAAGGATGCCCGCCGGCCGCGGGTCAAGGGCCAGTGGGGTGAGGAAGTTCCCCTGGGCCAGGGCGAGGTGGACATTCCGCGGTTTCTGGCGGCGTTGAAGGCCATCGGTTTTGAGGGGCCGATGTCGGTCGAGCGTGAGGTCGGCGACCAACCGGCGCGGATTCGCGACATCGCCGACGGGCTTCAATTCGTGCGCCGCTGCCTGAATGAACTCTGATGGGCGTTCTCTGGCTCAACGTCGAGCCAGCCGATTCTGTCACCAGGCGGTCATTGGCTGCGTAATCTCTGCAGTTCCCGGGTATCGTGGAGGCAAAGCCTGCCGGCTCCGCCCCTGGAAACTCCCGGGGTGATTGCATCGCGTTGCGTCGAAGATGGCCGGGGATCGCGGTCGGATACGAAGCGGCGTACGGCTTGAGCGTTCCTGGGCCAGGCGATCGGAAGAGAGGGCGCCGGCATGTTGGTTCTGACGCGTAAGGTGGGGCAGCGGATCCGTGTCGGGGAAGACGTGGTGATCACTCTGGTGCGGATTCAGGGCGACAAGGTGCGGGTGGGGATTGATGCGCCACCCCACATCGCGATCCACCGCGAAGAGGTGCATCAGAGGCTGGGCGGCGGTGGGCGGCGGAGCGATGACCAGCCCAAGCCCGGGGACGACGAGGCGGCCTTGCTGCGTGCGCCGGACCCCTGGGCCTGAGCCGGGTCCGGGATCGGTTGAAGATAGGTCGTGGACGGCTATACTGACTGTGTCGTCCCGGCCACGCGAACACCGGGCCGACTTCGGGTCGCACTGGACGTCGGTGCGACGGACAGAAGCCCGCGGACGCTCGAGGCTGGTCTCCGGCGGCCGCGGGGGTCTCAGCCGAAAGGAGGTGATCGCGTGTGTCGTGATAACCAGAGGCGGCTCGCCTGAGGCTGCAGCCGACGGGCTGCCCTTGGGCAGCCGCAAGCGAGTCGAATCTCATCGCGAGTTCGACCCGAACCGGCCGGTCCCGACGACACGGGCAACCGGCCGGTTCGCCTTTTTTGAGGGCCAGTTGGAGTCGGTTTCGCCTCCTCTGATCGTTGGGATCGGGTGGCTTGCCGCGTCTGTTTTTTTTCGCCTACGGTCTCTGGACGGCGTCGACCGTGGGCAGCTAAGCTCTCTTCATGCTGGATATGTCGTGAGGACTCTTCCGCCGATGACCGCGTACGGCCTCGCCCACCCGATGACCCTACCGCTGGCGTATCGCCGGCGTTGGTGGTTTGAGGGGTTTACCACGGGCCTTCCCGCGGGCGATCGGGCGGGGGGACGTGGCTGGCGGTTCCGCTCAAGCGGCGGGTGACGACGGCCTGATTCCTCCGACACAACCAAACACCCCTGACGCCCCGGGAGCCTGATCGGTTCTCGGGGCGTCGGTCGTTTTGGGCTTCGCTCACCCTGGCCAGACGCCGGTCAGGTGGAGCACAACTTCTTCAGAAACCGCGACAGGCTCCGAGCGAGCAGGATTCGAACCGTGATCGTTGTCATGAAAACCGACGCGACGGCCGAACAGATCGACCACGTGGTGGCCCACATCCGGGAGCTCGGCATGACCCCCCAAGTGATTACGGGAAAGTTTCAGACCGTGGTGGCCGCCCTCGGCCAGGAGCGGGTCGGCCTGGTCGAATTGCTCGAACCGGCCCCCGGCGTCGAAAAAGTCCTGCCGATCATGGCGCCGTATAAACGAGCGTCATCGGAGCTTAAAGGGGATCGGACCGTCGTTCGAGCCCGGGATCTGGAAGTGGGCGGCCTGCGGATTGGGATGATCGCGGGCCCCTGTTCGGTCGAAGGCGAAGATCAGATCGTTGAGCTGGCACGCACGCTGAAGCAACTCGGCGCGACCGGTCTGCGGGGCGGCGCCTTCAAGCCCCGAACCAGCCCTTACAGCTTCCAGGGGCACAAGGAGGAAGGGCTGAAGATGCTCGCGGCCGCTCGGGCTGAGACGGGGCTGGCGATCGTGACCGAAGTGATGGCGCCGGAGCATGTGGCCATGGTCGCCGAATATGCCGACGTGCTCCAGGTCGGTGCGCGTAATATGCAAAACTACAACCTGCTCCAGGCCGTGGGCGATGCCGGCAAGCCCGTCCTGCTCAAACGCGGCATGAGCGCGACGATGGACGAGTTCCTACTCGCGGCCGAATACATCCTCGACCGCAACAACCCCCACGTGATGCTCTGCGAGCGGGGAATCCGCACCTTCGAGGACCATACGCGGTTCACTCTGCCGCTGGCGAGCGTGCCCTACCTGCACGAGAAAAGCCACCTGCCGGTCGTGGTGGACCCAAGCCACGGGACCGGCAAAGCCCGCCTGGTTCCGCCGATGTGTGCGGCGGCGATCGCCTGCGGCGCCGATGGCTTGATCGTGGAGGTCCACACCGACCCCGAGCACGCCATGAGCGACGGCGCCCAGACCATCACCCCCAGCGTGTTCTCGGAGATGATGGCCCACTGCCGCCGTGTCGCCGAGGCGGTCGGCCGGACCCTCTGAGAAGCGACGTCGGCCGGTTCGACGCGCTGGATCGCCCGGGGAGTCATGGCCGGGTGGTCCGTTCGAACGGCCCCCAGGCGTCGAGCGACCGACTGGCCGGCGAGCATGATGAGCGGCAATCCGAACGCTCCGGGAACGCCTCGACGCGGGGCGGCTCTCCGGGACAAACTAGGACTAGGCCCCGAAGGGCGGCGCGGGGTTGCTGGACCTTGTGTTCGGATTGCCGGGACGGATGGGCTTCGGCACCGTTTGGGCTGGAGCAGGGTGGCCGCGAAATGACAGACAATACGGCACCACGGGCCGCGCGCCTTCCCTGGTTGCTGCTCGCCGTGAGTCTCTTACCGCCGCTGATCGCGGGGCTGATCTGGATCCGTCCGGGGGATGCGACGCAGTGGGACGACATTGTCGAGCTAGCTCGGCGCGGGCAGTATGCTGAGGCCGAGGCGGCGCTCGTCCGTTGGGTGAAGACCCACCCCCGCGACGGCAACGCCTGGGAGCTGCTGGCCCATGTGCGGATGGATTTGGACCGTCCGGCGGAGGCGATCGAGGCCCTGCGGCGAGTGCCCGAGACCGCACCGGTCTGGCCCCATGCCCAGGTCGAACTGGGCAAGCTGCTGGTCAAGGCCAAGGATTTGCCGGGAGCGGAAGCAGTGCTCCGCGCGGCGTTGGCCCGCGATCCCGGCTCGATCGAGGCGTTGCAGCAACTGCTTCCGGTGCTCGTGCTGGAGCGGCGGCTGGGTGAAGCGCGCGAGGTCCTTCGCCGCCTGTATCGGCGGACCAGGGACCCTCGCCCTTTGGCCGACAGTATGCTGCTGCATCAAATCGAGTCCGATGTACGGGATTTGGGGGAAGACCTGGCCGACTACATTGCGCGAACGCCGAACGATCCCTGGGTGGGGCGGGCCTGGGGTCTGCTCCTGCTGGCGCGGGGCCGGACGGCCGAGGCACGGCCCTATCTCGAAGCGGCTGCCGAGGCGTTCGAGAACGACCCGCTTGGCCGGTTTGCCTTGGCCGAGTGTCGGATGGCCCTGGGAGAGGCAGGGCATGGGATCGAAGTGATCGGAGAGCCGCCGGCCCGGCCGGTTGACGCAGCCCGATGGTGGGTGCTGCGGAGCCGGCTGGAGGAGACCTGGGGCGATCCGGCGGCGGCACGCGCCAGCCTCGAGCAGGCTGTGGCGGCCGATCCCCGAAACGTCGAAGCCCTGTACCGACTGGGCCAGGCGATGGTCCGCGCGGGGGACCATGCCGGCGGGCGCGAGCGGATCGAGCGCGCGGATCGGATCGCGACCCAGCACGACGCACTGCGGCGTGAGCTGCGGCGGGTTGTGCGCGGCAACGCCGACCGGGGCGCGCCGCTCCGGATCGCCACCTTGTGCGCGGAACTCGGTTTGCCCGAGGTCCACGACTGGCTCGACCTGGCCACTCAGATCGACCCCCGAGGCGCCGCTGGGCTGAGAGAACGGGTGACACCGGACGCCGCCGGCGACTCCGGGCCGGGCATTGCGCTTTCGAACCCGGTGCTCCGCCGTCGTTCCCGAGTGTTGGCGGATCGCGCCGCGACGCCCCGGCCCGAGCCGGTCGCCCAGCCCATTCGCTTTGAGGATGTGGCCGAGGCGGCGGGTCTTCGGTTCCGCTACGAATGCGGCCAGACGCCGGATCTGTTCATCGCCGACACGATGGGCGGCGGTGTGGGCCTGATCGACTACGACGGCGACGGCTGGCTCGACGTCTATTTCGTCAACGGCTGCGCCCTGCCCGTGCGTGGCGATCCCCCACCGGCTCCGAACAAGCTGTTTCGCAACCGGGGCGACGGGAGCTTCGAGGACGTGACCGAGTCGGCCGGCGTGGCCGGGCGGGGCTACGGGATGGGTTGCGCAGTGGCCGATTACGACGGCGATGGGGACGACGATCTGTTCGTCACCGGCCTCAGCGGTACGATCCTCTACCGCAACGAGGGCAACGGAACCTTCACGGATGTGACCGAGGCGGCCGGAGTCTCCAGCAGGCGCTGGACGACGGCGGCCGGGTTTGCGGATCTCGATGGCGACGCCGACCTTGACCTGATGGTCGTGACTTACGTCGAGGCCGATGCGTCTGCGTTTCTGCCGTGTCGCGATCGCTCGGGCCGGTTGATTCACTGCCAACCCGAGCGGTTCGACGCCCAGTTCGACCAGCTCTTCCGCAACAATGGCGATGGGACGTTTACAGACGTCAGCCGCGAGGCGGGGCTGGAACAGGCCATCGAAGGGCGCGGCCTGGGCCTGGCGATCCTGGACTATGACGAGGACGGCCGCCTCGATCTCTTTGTCGCCAACGACGGGACAGCCAACCACCTGTTCCGCAACCTGGGGGGGCTGCGGTTTGAGGAGGTGGCGATGGCGGCCGGCGCCGCCTACGACGCGGCCGGTCAGCCGACGGCCAGTATGGGGGTCGCCGCCCAGGATCTGAACGGCGATGGACGGCTCGACCTGCTCCACACCAACTTTCTGAACCAGTCCTGCACATTGCGGCTAGGCGCCGGGGGCGGGTTGTTCCTTGACGGAACGCTAGCCCTAGGTCTGGCCGTCCCCACGCGATCGAAGACCGGCTGGGGTGTGATCCCGCTCGACGCTGACGCCGATGGCTGGCTCGATCTGTTCATGGCCAACGGCCACGTCGATGATCAGCCGTGGTTCAACACGCCGATGGCGCAGGAGCCGCTCCTGTTCCGCGGCCTTGAGGGTCGCAGGTTTGAGCCGCTGGGGCCGAGTGCGGGTGCTTACTTCCAGCGCGCGGTGGTCGGTCGAGGCGCGGCGTCGGGCGACCTGGACGGCGATGGGCGGGTCGATCTGGTGGTCGTCCATCGCGATGCGCCGGTTGCCCTGCTCCGCAACGTCACTCCAGGAGGCCGCTGGCTGAGCCTGCGACTGAGGGGCGTCGAGTCGGGCGGGCTGCCGGTGGGAGCACGGGTGATCTGCCAGACCGGCCAACAGGTCCAGGTGCGCTGGGTCTCGAGCGGCACCAGCTATCTCTCGGCCAGCGACCCGGCGGTTCACTTCGGGCTGGGTGAGGCGGTCTCCGTCGATCGCCTCGAGGTCCGCTGGCCCTCCGGTCGGGTTCAGGAGTGGCGCTCGGTACCGACCAACCGCCGGCTCGAGCTTCGGGAAGGCGGCGAACCGGTGCCCATTGAATCACGGCGATAGCCCGCCGCGCTCCAGCCACCGGTTGGCGGTCGTTCGGGTGTCCGGCACGCCGGGGCCGTCGTTCGGCAAGGTGGGCTCAGACTTGGCTCGCGCATCGCCATGGCCCAGCGTACAATCGGACCCAAGACGGCCCCCGGTTCGGGAGCGGCAGCTCACCTCCAAGGCAGACAACCTGGAACAATCGGCATGAAAACATATGGATTTGGCATCGTCGGCTGCGGAATGATTGCCGAGTACCACACCCGGGCGATCAACGAACTGGCCAACGCCCGGGTTGTCGCGGCTCTCAGCCGCAATCCAGACCGTGCCCGGAAGATTGCCGAGATGGCTGGTGGCGACTGCGCGACCTACAGCGACCCCGACGCCCTGCTCGGTCATCCTGAATTGGATGTGGTCTGCATTTGCACCCCGAGCGGTGCCCATCAGGAGCCGGCGGTCGCTGCCGCCCGGGCGGGCAAGCATGTGGTCGTCGAGAAACCGCTGGAGATCACGCTGCCGCGGTGCGACGCCATCATCGAGGCCTGCGACCGCCACGGCGTGCGGCTCTGCACGATTTTTCCGTCCCGCTTCAGCCCGGCCAATCGGAGCCTCAAGCAGGCCATCGACACCGGTCGATTCGGCCGGCTGACGCTGGGAGATACCTACGTCAAGTGGTGGCGGACCCAAGAATATTACGACTCGGGCGGCTGGCGTGGGACCTGGGAGCTGGACGGCGGCGGCGCCCTGATGAACCAGGCGATTCACAACGTCGATCTCCTGATCTGGCTGATGGGGGAGGTCGAGACGGTCATGGCCCAGACGGCGACCCTGGCCCACGAGCGGATCGAGGTGGAGGATACGGCGGTCGCCTGCCTCCGGTTCCGGAACGGGGCGCTGGGGGTGATCGAAGCCGCAACGAGTGCGTACCCGGGGCTTCTGAAGCGGACCGAGATTCACGGCGATCGGGGCTCGGCCCGAGTCGAACAGGACGACATCACGCTCTGGGAATTCCAGGATACCCTTCCGGACGATCAGGCGATCCGGGCCGCGCTCGTAGGCCGCTCCGCGGCCAATTCCGGCGCCAGCGATCCCCGCGGCATCAGCCACGTCGGGCATCGTGAGCAGCTCGCCGAGTTCCTCCAGGCGATCGAAGAGGGCCGCGCACCCCTGGTCGACGGCCGGGAGGGCCGACGCTCGGTGGAAGTCATCCGCGCCATCTACCGCTCTGCGCAGGAAGGCCGCGCTGTCCGGCTGCCGCTTGCCGACAACGGCTAAGACTCGCCCTTGACGAGCATGCCGGTTCTGGCAACGATTCCAGACCCCGATCGACTCGCACCCGGGAAGGGACGCCCGCCGTGCCGAAGCGCCGACGCAGCCGCACGCTCGACTACCTGGTCTATCTGGCCGTGCGCGGGGTCGTGGCCGTGTGCCAGCGTCTGCCGATCCGGGTCTGCTACCGCCTCGCTGACGCCTTGGCTGTGCTCGCTTACCGGCTCGATCGCCGCCATCGACTGGTTGCGTTGGACAACCTGGCGCGGGCCTACGGTGATGCCCTCGATCCGCCGGCGCGGCAGCGGCTGGTTCGCGACGTCTATCGACACTTCTGCTGGATGATCATGGAGATGCTCCAGATCCCCCGCCGGCTGCACCTGACAACCTGGCGGGAACGGATCACGCTCCGCGGGCACGAGCGCGTGCTCGACCGGCTGCTGGACGGCGGCCCGCTGGTGCTCGTCACTGGCCACTACGGCAACTGGGAAATGGCCGGCTATCTGTTCGGCCTGTTCGGTTTCCCGACCCACACCGTCTACAGGCCGCTCGACAATCCGTATCTCGATCGCTTTCTCAGGGAGTTTCGCGGTCGGACCGGTCAACGGCTGATTCCCAAGGACGGCGCCTCCGAACAGATGGTCGCCGTCATGGAGCGCGGCGAGGTGATCTCGGCCCTGGCCGATCAGGACGCCGGGCCCAAGGGCCTCTTCGTCGATTTTTTCGGCCGCCCCGCCTCGACCTTCAAGGCAATCGCCCTCCTGGCGATCCAGTACGACGCGCCGGTCGTCGTCGGCGCGGCACGGCGTATCGGCGATCACTTCCGCTACGAGGTCGTCTGCGAGGAAATGATCGAACCGGTTCAGTGGCGCGACCAGCCCGACCCGGTCCGCTGGATCACTCAGCGCTATACCTACGCGCTGGAGCGGCTGATCCAGCGCGATCCCACCCAGTATCTCTGGCTGCACCGACGCTGGAAGCATCAACCCCAGCCGCGAGGCGCCCGGAGCCGGGCAATGAGCGCCCCGTCCGGCCAGATCACCCCAGCCTGACGACCCATAACGAACCGATCTTCAAGGCCGACCGACGCAGATCGGCCCAATGTACTCGGTCGCTGCGACGATCTGGTCGAACAGGACAACGGTGGGACGCTCAGGCGAGACGCGGTTGCGTCGCTGATTCTCCACCGTGACGTAATGAAGCATCCAGACGAAGTTGACCTTGAGCCGGTCCGTGGTTCGGAAGTCGAAGCCCTCAAACGGATCTCCGGATGGATCTAGCACAAACCCCAATCCCGTCCAGGGGCCGCGGCGGACGCCCTCGTGGAAATCGGCCACCAGCCGGCCGTCGAGCCAAAGCGCCAGCCGGCCATCACGGTCGCCCGGTCGGTTGAGTTGGAGCATCACCTCGACACACTGCCAGCGGTCCGCGGGAACCGGCTGCCGTTGCTCTGGCCAGAGGCCGTTGCCCCAGAACCGTCCATCGGCCGACGGCTTCATCTCGTGCCAGTACGCGTAGAAATTCCAGTCGCCCGGCGGAGGAGCTTCCCCCGAACGCCCAAACGGCTCAATTCCGACCGTCACCCGGTCATCCCCGCGAGGACGCTCCCCCGCACCTCCCTGGGGCCATGCCGTGCCCGGATGATATCCCCCCAAAGTCACAAAATGATGAACATAGTTAGGTGGATCGGGAAACTTGACGTAGAATCGTAGAAAGAGTCGATCGACCCCGTACGGCAGACGGGTGTAGAGATGGCCGCCGTCGTCGTCCCCGGGCGTGGCGGTCAGCCGCAGGCTCCGTCGCCCCGCACCGGCCACGGGAGTCTCATCCACGAAGCTGAAAACCCGGCCCCGACGGTTACTGACCGACTCCCAGCGGTGGGCCAGATCGTCGAGGGCGCCTTCCTCGAAATCTTCCATGAGCAGCACCGCAGGATGGCTGCGCAGACCCCGATCGAACGGATGAGCCGCCGACAGACCATAGCCTTCCGGCAAGCCGGGATACGGTCCCAGCGCGATCAGAAAGAGCGTCACGAGCATCGTCCATGCCCCCCATGCGGGTTGATGAAGCTCGGGACTCAACGGACTACAAACGAGCGTGGCGTACCATCGACCCCGATTCGGACCGTAAACCGCGACCCATCCGGTTCCACGTGAACCTGGATGAACTGGCCGCCTTCGGGGTCGGAGTTGGCCGTTAGCTCCGGGTCGGCGTTGTCTTCTGGGCCGGTCGCCTGATTCTTGTGCAGAGCGTAGAGGGCCTCCAGGGTCGACAGCGCGCGGAGCCGTCGGACGGTCGCCGGGGACCCTCCCTTGCGCGGACCGTTGTTCATCACGGCAACCGTCGGTGCGATCGATCGAAGCAGGGTCGGGTGATTCGAGTTGTCCAAGCCGTGGTGGGTTACCTGATAGAGGTCGATCGGATTGATGCCGCCCCGGCGCTGCTGAGCTGCCTGGATCCGATCGACCGGACAGACCAGCGCCGCTTCGACATTCCAGGTCAGGTCGCCGCAGTCGAGGAAGTCGAAGTCGCCCAGCCGGAACCAGAGCGTGAGGCTGCGGGCGTTGTCGGAGGGATCGGGAGGCTGGTTCGGAACGGCTTCATCGCAATGGGGGTTGGCCGGGGCCTCACGCTGCGGGTCGGGTTGATAGACCGTTCCGCCGGAGGTCAGCACGACTGCCGAAACAGCTCCCCGTAGGGGCAAGGTATCGCCGGCTCGGAGGACCTTTCGCTTGCCCGCGCTGGCGCGCCGGTAGGCGATTCCGAGCGGATCGTCGGCCTTTGGTCCGTCGGGAAAGTCGACGCCCGCGAGGTTGTCCTCCGGCAGCCCGCGGTCCCAGAACTGGTCGATCCTCAAACGGCGGGCAAGACCTTCCACGCCGCCGTAGTGGTCGATGTGCCAGTGGGTCGTGACCAGGTGATCCAGGTGGTCGAGTCCGGCCACCTCCTGCAGCACGTAGGCAATCCGTTTTGGGTCGCGGTCGTCGAAACCCGGCCAGCCGGAGTCAATCAGAATCGACTCGCGCTCGGGCGTGACGACCAGGGTCGCCGCCCCTCCCTGGACGTCGATGAAGTAAATGTCCAGGCCGCCGGGCTGGACGACGGGCAGGACCAGACACGCGGCCAGTAAGGTCGAGAGCATGCGCAGAGCCTCGCTCGGGCAGCCGTTCGGTTGAGTCTAGCCCCGATCCGCAAACCGGTCGAGCAGGTTGGCCGTGATCCGTTGAACCCGCCGATCCGGTCCGCGGGGACGGGTATGCTGATAGATGTTGGGGCGAACGTAGCCGGGCGGCTCCGAAAGACCGTCGGCCCACCAGATGGTCGATGCGTTGAAGACGACGTTGCCTTTCGGGCCATCGTAGATCGTCGCGTCGTAGTGGCCCGCGACGCTGTTGTTGTGGGTTGTGCCGCTGGCCACGACGGTCATCCCAGGCAGATCGGCTGGTTCGGCGTGCCACTCCCAACCGACCAGGCCCGCGATCGCGTCGCCCTGCTTCATCCCGGTCCCGGCAAATAGCCAGTGGTCCGGGGCCTGGCAAATCCAGTCACCCCCTCCTGTGACCGGATACTTGTTCCGCGCGCCGATCAGCAATGCTTCACTTGGTCCAAACCGGGTCAGCCGCTTCATTTCGGGAAAGCCCTCGGCACAGTCGTCGAGAGGCCCGAACAAGCCGACTCGCTCGACCACCCGGGCTGGCCGGCCATCCTGGGCGTCGTGGACGTCGACCAGGCCACAGAGGGCATTTCCCGACAGGAAGGCCACATTCACCCCCGCGGCAATGGCCCCCTGGAGGTTCTCGTACATCGCCAACGACCAGTATTCATCATGGCCGACCGAGAGAAACCCCTTCGCTCGGAGCAACCCGGCCGGATCGAGGTGCGTGTCCGTGTTGGAGATGTAGGTTACGTCCCGTCCGTTCTGCTCCATCCAGTACGCGAGCGGGAATTCCCAGAGCAAGAACTCGCCCGAACCGAGCGACAACGGCGCATCGACGATCTGACAATACTTGCCATAGGGCCGGTCGAAGCTGACCTGGACCTCCGGTCCCCAGTACCAGGTCTTCTCGCCGTCGTCGTAGAGCGAGAATTGCGACGGCCACCGGTTGTAGGCATTCCAGGTGTGGTCCGAGCATTGGAAGAGAAAGTCAGCCTCGCGATCATCGCGGACGATGAAAATGATGTAGCTTTGTAGCCCATCCCGCTCGGCAGTCAATTTGACCAGATAGACGCCGCTGACCCAGTCATCGGGAATGGTAAGCCGATGCGACGGCTCCCACTGGCACTCGCGGAGCCGCTTCGGCCCGAGCGGCGGATCGGGTTGCGGCTGGCCCGCCGCCGCACCCAGCGCGAGCATCAGGCGGCCACCATGACCCTGATAGTAGCCGAGCCGATAGATGTCGGCCGTAAACGGGCTTGGAGGTCGAGTGCTGACGTGGAACGTGATCGTCTGGCCTGGCCGCACGCTCGTCCGCGAGGCATAGCCTTCAATCCACGGGCAGCGATACCGGGTCTCCGGGTCGATGCGGACTTGGCTGATGATCCAATCCCGGGTACCGGGGTGTTCGTTCTCAGCGCGGATCCGGTCGGGGTCGCGGCGTGAGCCGCGACCAGCCGCTGGCGGCCAGACGCTCGAGAGTCCGCTGGCTGCGGCCAGGCGGAGCGCGTCACGGCGGGTCGGGTCACGGGGCGGAGGCGATGCCATCGGGCGGCTTCCCGATCGAGGCCAAGGGGCGACGGTACGCCAGGTAAGCATCCATTCTGCCCGTGGCGGACCGCAACGCAAGGCTTTCGACTAGGTCGCCGTGTGGTCCGCCGGCCAGCCCGTCGGCGACTAGGGCCGCTCCCTGCGCGGCGTGTTTGACCCGAGCGCCGGGCAGCGAGGACAGGGGGGCGACCGTCGCCAGATCCTCAAGCCAGCCTAAGGCAAGCGCCTGATGGACGCCCGACAGATAGATCCGGGCAAACGGTGTCACCGCTTTCAACCCCGCGACCTGCTTGCGTAGCGACTCGCCAAACGCCGGTGGTCCCAGTTCACCCAGGTCGCGCATCCCGCCTCGGAACAGGTCGTTCTTGGAGAGCGGCGCGAGCCAGTAGGCCGCCTCCCCATCCCAGGCGCCGCCAGACCGCACGCCCAGTGGTCCGCGGCTTCCGGCCGCCGCATCGACCAACTGCCCGCCCTCGATCACCAGCACCGCCGTAAACGCCGAGCCAACCTCGACCACGGCAAACCGGGCCTGTGCGTAGGGGACGTCCGTCTGCTGGCGGTGCTGATACAGCGCCAGCGCCGCGACACACACCTTGTCCGGAGTCCCCAGGTCGATTGCGTTCGCCTTGCGATGCGCGGGGATCGTCGGCAGGTGGATTCCTCCCGGAAGGAAGACCGCCGGCAAGCCCGTGGCGACCAGCTCGCGTACCCGGCGGCGAAAACCGCCGACCCCCACCTCGTGCCCGCGTTCGTCGGGCCGGACCAGGGTCATCTGGTCGAGATGGTCGTCGGTTAGCTCTGCAGCGGTCACCAGCGGCACGCCGTAACCGGACGGTCCGGCCACCAGATCGATCGGCATCCAGGCGCGGAGCTGTCGCGCAAAGGCGTCCGGGTCGCCGTTGAGCCGGGACGCATCAAACGACGCCTGATCGACGACCCGGCCCGCGTCCAGAAGCACGAGGTCGAGACCTGAGGTTCCGGGGTCGCATCCGACAACGCGGGGCATGCATCCCTTCTCCCGCGAGAGGGCGCCCACCGGCGCTGTTCAGAGGGCTTGACCGATCGCCAGGCACTCGGCGGCGTCGATGATCCGGTTGTTCGCCTCAAACAGCGACTCGAGGGCGCGGCGGTGAATCTTCATCTTGGTGCCGCCGATTCCGAGCGCGCCCCAGCAGAGGCGGCCATGGCGCTCGGTCGCTTTGTCGCCCGGCTCGACTCCGGCGATGCCCGGCGGCGGCACAGCATTCAGGTCGATGAGAATCGGGACCCCAGCGGCGAGCCAATCGTTTTCGCTCAACAGGGCCACGCCGGCGGCTCCGGCCCCGATCGCAACGTCGGCCCCACGCAGAAACCGGTCTGTCTCCTCCAAGGCGTAAGGTTCGGGCGATCGGCCATCCTCGCGGCGGACCAACGCACAAGCCGCCGCCGCCCGATCCCGCGAGCGCGACGCCAACCGGACCTGGATGCTCCCGTCCAGTTCAAGCAGCAACTGTGCGATCCGCGTCCCCACAGGCCCGGTGCCTCCGGCCAGGGCGACCGTGGCACCCTCGACCGTGCCCCGTACCCGCATCAAGCCATCCCGGACGGCCAGCACGGCCGCCGCCGCGGTCGTGTTGCAGCCGTTCGGATCGAACAGGATCGACGTCCGGAACGGGCCGAAAAACGTGGCGATCACCGCGTCGAAGACTCGGCGGGCCGCGGCGATATCCGTGCCGCCGATGAAGATGGCCGTCTGCTTTAGATCGGCCGGACCGCGGGTGAACAAAGCGCCATGGACCAGCCCGACAACGGCTTCCGGAGTTACCCCTCCGTGCCGAAACAAGTGGTCGACTCCGGCATCGACGGCCACCACGCCGTCGAAGACGCTTGGGTGCGGGTCCACGTCGAGCTGGATCAGGATCCGCGGCTTCATGCGAGGAAGGTCTCGGTTCACGCGTTTAAGGAGGTCCGGGCTGAGGCCGGCCGGTCACGCGAAGCCAGAGCGCCTGGCCGCCGAGGCCAGCCGCGCCCAAGATCGCGAGATAAAAGCCGGAGGTCGTCACCCGACCCACCACGCGGGCTCGATGCTCAGTGCTGTGCCGCTCATAAAGCGGCGTGTGAGGACTGGGGGCGTCGCCCAGGCTGAACGCTCCGTGAATCGGACCGGCCAGCCCCAGACCGACGCCCATCAGCATCAGGTACAGCGACCCGGACCGGAAATAGGCCGCCAGGGTTGGCTGCCACGGCTTCGAATCAGTCCTCACCGGCCTGCGCGGCATCGGAGTCGCTCGCTGGCAATGACGAGTCGGACCGGACACCTTCACCGCTTGAGATCGACCCGAGCCGCGGCTCCTGGACCAGGTCGTATCCGGCCGGTGCCGATTGCCGCCTCGGTCACGGGCACGCCTTGTTCATGGTCGCCGTCAGCCCGCCAGAAATCAAACCTGGTTGGCCGCGAACGGATGCTTAGCCGAGTCCTTGGCCGCGATCACCTCGTCGGCCGTCGGCTTGCCCTTCATGGCGTTCTCGATGGCCAGCAAGGTCGCCTCGTAATTGTATTTCTCGATCTTGGCATCGTCGGCCGCGGCCGGGTGAATGAACACGCCGCAGACGATGACCAGATTCTCGGCCTGGTCCTTGGGGATGATATTCTTGGCGACGCTATCGGCGACGGCCTTCGCCACCGCCTTCTGCGCCGGGCCGAACATCTGCGCCGCTTGACGCATGCCGGTGATCGTAACCTTGGTAATCATCACCGTAGATGGCTTGACCGCCAGATTGGGCGTCAAGACCGCCAGCAAGCTCGTGTGCCCTCGGCTCTGGGTGGCCAGCGCGTGAGCGAAGGCCGCGCCGACCGGACCCGTCTTCGACCCAATCAACAGGTCGATGTGGGCGACCTCGTTCCCCTCGCCCACCAGCGCTTCTCCCACTAGCATCGTCGTATCGACCGCCATGCGTCGCGACTCCCTGGGATCCAAGTGAGTGATTGGTCTGATCCAGATCGATGCCCGGGGCTGCCGTTGGCTTCGACCGGGTCGATCCAGAGCAATCGACGGGCATCATAACCGCCCAACTCAGCCCGCAACAGCCGGCCAACTCCCTCGGTTGATCCCCGCCAAAAGAGGATTGAGTCGAAGGTTGGACAATGTTTTAATACGTGGGCGATGTGTCCGCAATGGACCGGTTGCGCGAGCCAAGGCATGGGGAATGTCGGGGCCTGCCGGAGGTTTCCGGCCCGTGTATGCGCACCGGTCCGCGAACTGCTTTCCCGCTTCTCAGAATCCGAGGATCCAGGGAGTCCAGCCCGATGCGGAAGTTGATCCCGATGTTGGCAGTGGCCGTACTTTCGGTCGGTTTGTCAGCCGCTTTCGCGGCCGAAGGCCAGGATGTGACGATCACCGGCATGGCGCAGTGTGCTAAGTGCGCCCTCAAGGAAACCCAAAGCTGCCAGAACGTCGTCATCGCCAAGGAGGACGGCAAGTCGGTTAAGTATTATCTGGAGCAAAACGACGTGTCGAAGGCCGCGCACCAGAAGCTCGGCTTCTGCACCGCGCCCAAGGACGACGGTCCTACGGTCAAGGTGACCGGTAGCTGCGTCAAGAAGGATGACAAGCTGGTTGTGACGCCCACCAAGATCGAAGCGGTTGAGGACTGAGGCCGCCGCCGTCTCGGGGCCAGGGCCTCGGGTTCGGATCGCTTCTCGAAGCGTTGCAGGCGGTGGGCCGTGCCGGGTCTGGCCTGGCTCGCCGCCTGACCGGCATGCTGGGAGCCGAGAGTGCCCCAAGCTCCATGCCTCCGAATTGTGGGAGCGACGGCCCGGGCGGCGGCGTGGTCGGCTCGCCGCGCGGGTTTCGACGTGGAAGCCGCCGATGCGTTCGGTGACCTCGACCTCCGCGCCGTGACCCGATCCGATCCCGTCTCTTTGGCGGCCGTCTGTTCCGGACAAGCCTTCGTGGGTTCAGACCCGACGATTCCCCTCCTGTACACCGGACCGCTGGAAAACGAGCCGGACCTCTTGCGGCGACTCGCAGCCTGTGGCCTCCTGCTCGGCAACGCCGCCGAGATTGTCGAGCCGGTCCGCGATCCGTTTCGGCTCTCCGCCACGCTCCGCGCTGCGGGGGTCGCAACGCCCGATCTGGCGCTCAGCGCCCCAGCGGGTCTGTCCGGTCGTGGCTGGCTCCTGAAGCACCGCCAGTCGTCGGGCGGGACGGGGGTTGAACCCTACTCTGGACAGGCGCTGGGCGACGGAGGGTATCTCCAGCAGAAGATCGATGGGCAGCCGCGGTCGGCCCTATTTCTGGGCGATGCGCAGCGAGTGGTCCTGATCGGCATGTCGGCCTGCTGGAGCGGTGCGGCCGGTCGTCGCTACGTCTATCGGGGTGGGCTGGCTCCGTTGCCGATCCCGGATCCCCTCCGCGAGACGCTGGAGCGAATCGGCCGCGTGCTGCACCAGGTCTTCGGCCTGCGCGGCCTGTTTGGCGTTGATCTGATCGTCTGCGACGGGATTCCCTGGGTGCTTGAGGTCAACCCGCGTTACACGGCTTCCGTCGAGCTATTTGAATACGCCACCGGGCATGCGCTGCTGCGAGCCCATGCCCGGGCCTTCGGAGTCGAGCCGCCCGCCGAGGCCCGCCGGCAGCCGCGGCCCCTACCGACGTGCGTCGGCAAGGCCGTTGTCTACACCCGCCATGATCTGCTCTGGTCGCGGCCGGCGACGATCCGATCCGCACCCGATCCCTGGCGTCTGCCGCGTCACGCGGATCTCCCAGCGCCGGGCAGCCGATTCCGACCCGGAGAGCCGGTACTGACCCTGCTCGAATCCGGTCCAAGGCCGACTCTGGTCGCCCACCGGCTCCGCCGGCGGCTGGCTCGCTGGCGCGGCCGGCTCAAAGCTCTCGCCCAGGCGACTGCCTGACGTGCTCTGGCTCTATCGACTCTTCGAAATCCCGGTTTGGATCTATGCCGTCCTGGCTCTGACCCTCGGCCGCGCGTGGATCTGCCGACGCCGGCTCGATCGCGCCTACGCCGCCGCCGCCCGGATGCCGTCGCCGCGCGGGCTCTCGGGGGCCGAGGCAGCCGCGGAGATGCTCCGATCGGCGGGCATCGAGGGGATCGCCGTGGTCCCCGGCCGCGGTCCGATGGGCACCGGCTACGACTCTGTGGCCCAGACCCTCCGCTTGCCCCACCAGGTCTACCACGGCCACACCCTCGCCGATGTCGCCTGGGCCGCCCACGCGGTCGGCCATGCCCTGCAGCATGCCGGCGGCGACGCCCCCCAACCCCTGGCGCTGCGCGAAGCGATCGCCTCGGGCGTTCGGCTCGCCGCCGGAACCGCCTACCTGCTGCTGGTCGTCGGACTGGTCCTTGACATTCCGAGACTGCTGGCCGCGGGGACGCTGGTCCTCGCCGGCGCGGTCCTGGCACCGATGCTGACACTGTCAACCGAGCGCGACGCCGCGCGGCGGGCTGCGCGGGTCCTTCGGATGGCGGCCTTGATTGACTCGGCCGGCGCCCGACTGGTCGACCCGATCCTCGCCGCATCGGTCACCGCCGAGGCCGGCGCGATCCTACCAAGGTGGCGCGAGGCGACCTGGCATCGCCCCGAGCAACCCCCGCATCGACCCCGCGCCCTGCCCAACCCCTGACCGACGGCCGCGTCTGGGAGCGACGCGCTCAGGCCGCTAAAATTGTTTTCGGCGCTGCCCACTCGAGCCCGACGGAGCGAACCCGCCGATGATTCCCACGGACGATCAAATCCGCGTCGCCGCCTATCAGCGCTGGCAGCGCCGGGGACATAGCCACGGCCACCATGAGGCCGACTGGCTCGCCGCCCAGCAGGATCTGCTCCTGGCCCTCAACTATCGAACCGTCGCCCGTTATCAGGCCGACGCCCGGCCGATTCCCCCCACCGCCGAACCATCCCGCCGCGTTTGTCGCTTCTGCGAGCAAAGCCCGCCCCGGACCTCGTTCGGCCCGCCCGGTCCGGCCCTACCCCCCTCGCTGGGAGTCCCAGGACCACTCCGAACCGACGTCTGCCTGGCCTGCCAGGAGTCGTTCGAAACGTCGCTGGCCGCCCCTCTCGAGCGATTCATCGCCGCCGTCCGCTCAGGGCTGCCACCATCGACCATCCCGACCCAGGCCTATAAGGGTCTGGTCTCCGCGCTGCTGACCATGATGCCACCGGCCTTGCTCGAACTGTTCCCCGACGCCCTCGAATGGGCCTCTCAGCCCGAGGCCGATCGGCTCGACGCCGAACTGGCTCGTCGCGGCGTTCTGGTCCACAGCCTCGATCAACGCCAGATCCCCTGGTCGGCGATCCTCGTCAAAACCGACGACGCGATGCCCATGCCCCACGTCCTGGCCTTTCTGGGACTCGAGACGGCGACCATTGAACTGCCCATGCCGCTCTGCGTCCGCGACGAAGACCTCGACGGTGAGACCATCTTCGAGCCTCTGGTCGCCAGCCTCGACGGCCTGACCCACGGCACCACCCGTCCTCGAACCCAACGCATTCCGATCGCCCGCGACGCCGCACCACGCCGCGGGCGGATCCTCAGCCTCGATCTTCCGTGAACCCGGCCTGGCAGCGATCTAAAAATCGTCGCCGCCAATCACCTCGCCGCCCTGGACCGTGCCCAGCGCACGCCAGACCCAGCCGCTGACCGTTTCCTTAACAAACCGGACCGATCCATCCCCCATCAACGCGTGCACACCTCCTGGGTGATAACTCCGCGCCGTGACCGCCGCGAAGGTCGGCCCTCCCGTCTTTTCCCGCTTGCTGTTCAGGTCCATATGCGCATATTCCCCGTTGGGACCGCCAATAATGTTCTTGTTGGGCGGCCAGGCCGTCGTAAATCCCGCGTGATGCACCCCGGACTCCACCCACTCATTGTGGCCCTCGGCCCGGAACGCACAGCCACCACGATATTCGGGCGCAACGGCCAACGGGTCGGCATTGGGCGGCGGAATCCGATTGGGATCATTGATCAGCGACAGCGTCGGACAATCGCGATAGTAGTTGGTGTACGACCGGCCCTCGGACATGAAGAGCGTGTTGCTCAGACCATCGCGAATCTCTCCCAGCCGCCGCGACAACATCGGCCCGAACGCCGACCGCGACCGCAGCGAACTGCCCGTCCCGCCCCAGACAAACCAATCCCCCTCGCAAAACCCATAATTGCAGACGCTCATCGTCCCCCCGGCCGGATGCGTGAACTCCCGCTGCACCTCGCTGGGGCAGACCATGTAGCTGAACTGCCGCTCGGTCACCGTGCGGTTCTGGGGCATGTACATATCAACGTCAAAATTGATCGCGTTGAACACCACGCCCTGCTCCATGAACGGCAGAATCCGGGGGTGGGCGCCAAAGCTATTGGTCCAGGTGACCGCGCCCCCCGTCCCGCTGATGACCAGTGTCGGCGGCAGCGAGCCGATCGACCCCTCGTAGTTCTGAATCGCCAATCCGAGCTGCTTTAAGTTGTTCTGACACTGCGCTCGTCGCGCCGCTTCCCGCGCGGCCTGAACCGCCGGCAGCAACAACGCAATCAAGACCCCGATGATCGCAATCACCACCAGCAGCTCAATCAGCGTGAATCCCCGGCAAAGCCTGGCTCTCCGCATCGGTCGATCTCCCCGAACCATGCTCTGACCGCAAGCCGTACCGGGACCCTCAGTACGCTCGCATTCCATCCATACATGGATTCTAGTCGTCGCTCAGACAGTTGTCAAACTCCCGTGCCGTCGAAATGCGTTCGCCATCCGAACTGGCGAACCACTTAGGCTTGGGCCACCGGCTGTTGGCCCGGCCGTGTACGAGGTCGGAGCAGCTCCGGTTCGAATCTCGCGGCCCGACGGTCGCGCCGCGGCCTCAAGGAGAAGCCGGCGTGTCCACCAGGTAGCGTTTCCAGAAGGCGATCTCCACTGCTTGTTGATAATCCTGATTGACCCGGCGCGCAAAGCCGTGACCCTCGTTCAGCCCCACGACATACCAGACCGGAACGCCGCTGGATCGCACCGCCGCGACAATCTGATCGGATTCTGAAATCGGCACCCGCGGATCGTTCTTGCCTTGAACCACCAGCAGGGGCGTCTTGATCCGATCGGCCTGGCTCAACGGCGAGATCGCGTTGAGAAAGCGGCGCATCTCGGGGTCGCGCTCGTCGCCATACTCCGCCCGGCGGAGGTCGCGGCGGTACCCCTGAGTGTTCTCGAGAAACGTGACAAAATTGGAAATCCCGACCACATCCACGCCCGCGCGGATCCGATCGTTGTAGCGGACCTGGACCGCCAGCGACATAAATCCACCGTACGAGCCTCCTGTCACCCCCACTCGGTTCGCGTCCAGGTCAGGCTGTTGGGCAATCCAGTCGAGCAACGCGCCGATGTCCCGAACCGCGTCCTCGCGCAGCCTTCCATTGTCGAGCTTCAGATACGACTTCCCATAACCGGCTGAGCCACGCACGTTCGGCAAGACCAGCGCGACGCCTAGCTCTTGGACCAAGTAGGCGTCCCGACCGAGGAACTCGGGCCGCTGCTGCGCTTCCGGACCGCCGTGGATGTCGATCACCACCGGCCGCCGTCCCGAAAATCGCGTCCGATCGGGGCGGTAGACGAGGGCCGGAATCTCCCGTCCATCGAAGCTTTCGAACCGGATCAGTTCGGCTTCCGGAAACTGGTCCTGGCTCAGCCCTCCCAGCTCGCTGCGGGTCCAACGAATCAACGACTGCGCGTCGAGGTCGAACGAATACGAGTCGGCCGGCTCGCGCGGCGTCATCAGGCTAAAGCCCAGTTCGCGCGAGCCGGGGCGAAATTCGAGCTGGCTGAGCATGCCACGGGGAAGCCCGGGTGCGGGCTTCAGATCGCCCGTGGCCGCATCCAGCACGTAGAGCCGGGAAAACCCATCCTCGTTGGCGCTCAAGGCCACCGTCCGGCCATCGTCGGCCAGGGCAAAATCCTCGATATCCCACGGAATCGCAGCGCTTAAGTTCGTCCAAGACCGGTCGACCAGCCCGATCCGCACCAGTTGCTGAAACTCTCCATCGCGGTCGCTGGTCGCATAGAGCGCCTGTCCGTCCGGGCTGAAGCGGGCCGTCCCTCCCGAGGCGACCGGGCGGGCGCCGTCCTGGGGCGTCAGCAAGGTCCGAGCGCCGCTTGCCGTGTCGATCAGATATAGCGACGACTCATTGATTGACACATACTGCCGAGCGACGACCGTGCGGTCGTCCGGCGACCAGTCGAGCACGCCCCAGTTGCCCTCCAATTCGGCCACGAGCCGGGGCGGCTGCTCCGTATCGACATCCAACACATACAAATCCATATCCCGGCCGTTGCGGGCGTTGCCCGTCACCGCCAGGTAGCGACCCGACCGCGACCAGACGGCCGACTCGTGACGCGAACGGCCGTCGGTCAGCCGCCGCGGCGCTCGGTCCGCCCCCAACGCCGCGAGATAGATCTGATAGTTCTCGCCTCCGCCCTCATCGGCCAGGAACGCAAACTCTGGCCGACCCGGACGGGGCCGGGCCAGCAAGACACGTTCTGGATGAAACGTCAACTGGGTCCGCGCGCCCCCCGGGAAATCGACACGATGAACCTGCGTCGTCTCCCCAAACCGGGTCAGAATGAGCTGCGGGCCCCGGACGATCTCGCCCTGGGCCGGCTCCAAGCCGACCCCCCAGCCCTGAAACCGCGCCGATCGGATGTTCTGGTACGCCGCCAGCTCCGTGGCAATCGCTCGCGGAATCTCAGGCACACCCTCCGCGCGGATCGACTCCGGAACCGGCAGCACGTCCGACGCGAGATCAACGATCTGCCGGCCCAGGACCACGCAGACGATCCAGGCGAGGTTCGAAATCATGGACGGAGCGATCCCTGTCGAGTCGGTGGTGAAGATCACCCCCCTATGATCGCCACGAGCCGCAGGATCGTAAACGACCGTCTGCTCCTCCCGAAACAAGGATCACAGGCTCAGTCGATTACCGGCCCGACGACCTCCCAAGACCCTCTGAGCCATACGGCGATCCTGACTGCGGTTCCCAGCGCCGTCGGGCGGTTGGGCGACCCTCGGTCAACCGTCCTCACAACGATCGTCCTCCGGCAGAGGCCGGGCTGCCTGGCCCGCGGCCGAAGGTCACCGAGACCATTCGTCGCGGAAACAGGCGACCAGCCGCGCGAGCTTTCCTGCCGTCGACACGGCCGCACGTCGGGTAAACACATCAAAGTCGGACGCCTCGATGGCGTCCAGTATGCCCGCATAGAGCCGCGCCATCGCGCGCACGGTCAGGCGACAGGTTCGCCCCTTGATCTCGGGTATGCCGGTGTCGGCCTCCGCGTACGCGGCCCGCGCCCGCGCGATCTGAAACCGCATCAACGCGCGGAACCGATCGTCCACCTGCCCGCGCCGAAGCTGCGCTTCGGTCACCCCAAACCGCGCCAATTCATCCTGAGGCACGTAAACCCGACCACGCTCGAGGTCCTCCCGAATGTCGCGCAGAATGTTCGTCAATTGCATCGCCCGCCCCAGGGCGATGGCCTGAGCAAAACACCGCTCGTCGCGGTAGCCGAAGACGTGCGTCATCATCAGGCCGACCACGCCGGCCACCCGGTAGCAGTACCGATCCAGGTCGGCAAACGTCGCGTAGCGCGACGTGGTCAGGTCCATCTCCATCCCGTCGAGCAGCTCGGAAAACAGCTCCTTGGGGATCGCGCGGGCCTGGGTTGTCCGCCGAAACGCGATCAGCGCCGGCGGACCCGGACCTGCCCCATACGCACGGTCCAGAATCGTCCGGGCCTGCGCCAGCCGTTGCGACGCTTCGGCCACATTCGCCGCATCGTCCACCAGATTGTCGGCCCAGCGGCAGAATCCATAGACCGCATAGGCATGTCGCCGGACCGACGCCGGCAGCAGATGCGAGGCAAAATAAAAGGTCCGGGCATACGTCCGGGTCGTCTCCCGGCAGATCGCGTCGCCAGCGCGCACCGCGTCCGGATCGCCGTCCCGGGCCTCGTCGCCCCCCATAAAATCGAGGATCCGAGCACGAGTGTTCGAGGATTCGCGGCTCACGGGTCGCCTGCACGTCCGACCTTCGTCCGATCGTCAATCTGGGGCAGGCCAGCTTCGCCCCCACCGGCCCCCATCCCGATTGAATGTAGCGACCCGCGATCCTTTACGCAGGAGACCCTCCGATGGAGCCTGGCCAGCCCGAGATCGGTCCAACCACCGCTTCGCTGCTGAACCATCGGCCGGGCGGCCGTCTTCACGCGATCACCGACCCGTCGATCCGTCACTGGTTTTCGCGCGATTCTCGCTCGGAACGGCCGACGGCACCGATCCAGCCAGAGGAGCCGGGTGATCCCAGTAACCGGCGGGCCCGCCCAGAGGCGGCAGGGGGTGGGTGCACCCGCCCCAAAAACGGACCAGCCGCCGGCCAGCCAGATACGACCGGCCAAGCTCGTGCACTGTCAGGCATCCATGCCCCAGCCCATGAACCAAACCACACCCTCGACACCCCAGCGGCGTTCCATTCTCGATCATCGTCCCCCCGCCGCTCACCCCCGGCGCCGGCATGGGCTCGACACGAGCCTGTCCGCTCGCCGGCGGGGTCACCGCCAGCTCGGGCATCGGCAGCGGAGCCGGTACCGCATCGGGCACCGACCCTGCCGGCTCCTGGGCCACAGCCAACGGGGCGACCACCACCAGAGCCGCCCACCCGGTCAGCATCGATCGAACCAATCCCTGCGGCCTGGCATTCATGGCGGGAGCTTCCGTCTCACTCACTCGGTTGATTCGCGACCAGAACAAACCCGGTCGCCTTGTCAAACCATGCCGGCTGGCCAATCCATGTCAATCACGGCCCTGTTTCCCGTTCGGCAAACTGGAGCGATTGTAGGGCTCGGGCGATTGATGCGCCCCGACCCGCCCGCCGGCTCGCAATCCGCCACCGTCGGCCTATAATCCGGCATGGAACGAATTCATCCGACCTCGACTTCCATGAACCTCCGACCCCTGCTCGACCATTCCGAAACCGAGTTGGCTGACTGGATTGCAGGCCATGGCTTTCGGCGGTATCATGCGCGGCAGATCCTCCGCTGGGTCTTCGACCGCCGCGCCACCGACTTCGCCGCGATTACTGAGCTTCCCAAGCCGCTCCGCGAACAGCTTGCCCAATCCTGGACGGTCTTTACCGGCTCGATCGACGCCGACGTCACCGCGCCCGACGGGACCCGGAAACTCCTCCTGGCCTGGCCCGACCGCCGCCGCGTCGAATGCGTCCTGATGGCCGAGGCCGATCGTCGAACGGCTTGCCTGAGCACCCAGGTCGGTTGCGGCATGGGCTGCGTCTTCTGCGCCAGCGGCCTCAAGGGGTTTGAACGCAACCTCACCCGCGGCGAGATCCTCGAGCAAGTCCTTCGCCTCCGCAACCTGCTCCCACCCCAGGAGCGGCTCACGCATATTGTGGTCATGGGAATGGGGGAAAGCCTGGCCAATCTGGATCATCTGCTGGCGGCTCTCGATCGTGTCTGTTCTCCGGCGGGGCTGGGGCTGTCGCCTCGGCGGGTGACGATTTCGACGGTCGGCTTGCCCGACAAAATGCGTGCGCTGGCCCGCCACAACCGGCCCTATCATCTGGCCGTCTCGCTCCATGCCGCCGACCCGGAGCTGCGCGACCGTCTGGTGCCGATCAACGACAAGGTCGGCCTCAACGACGTCCTGGCTGCCGCGGACGCCTACTTCGCCGCGACTGGTCGGCAGGTGACCTATGAGTATGTCCTCCTCCACGGTGTCAACGACCGTCCCGAGGATGCTCATAAACTGGGCCGGTTGTTGGCGCACCGCAAGGCGCATGTCAACCTGATCCCGTTTAACCCGGTCCCTGACCTTCGGTTTCGCCGCCCCGGGCCAGACGCCATACGCCGATTCGAGGAGATCGTGCGCGGCTACGGGGTCGCCATCACGGTCCGCAAGACCAAGGGCCGCCCGATCGATGCGGCCTGCGGTCAGCTTCGCCGCCGGGTCGAAGCGTCGCCCGCACCCGCCACCTGACCGAGGCAACCTCTGCTCAAGTCTTCCCCCGACGTGAGCCTTCCGTTCGGGAACTCGCCGTGTCCGCCCGCTCCGGCCTGAACCCTGCCCCCACCAATGAGTCAGATACGATCCTGATGCTCCAGGTCCGCGACGACGTGCCTGGCGCCTTCGATCGGCTAGTCACGCGCGTCCAAGGGCGGCTCCTGGGCGTCTTGACCCACCTGCTCGGCGACCGCGATGCTGCTGAGGACCTCGCCCAGGACGTCTTGCTCCGTCTGTATCGGTCGCGACGCCTGTATCAGCCGACCGCTCGTTTCTCGACGTGGTTGTTCACGATCGCCAACAATGTCGTCCGCAATCACCGCCGCGGTTTGCGCCGACGTGCCCAGGCTCTCCCGACCGCGCCGACCCCAGGCGGTCCACGGCCCGCCGAGCAGGTTCCGGCCGGCGACCCTGGCGTTTCCACCCAGCTCCGCCGCGTCGAGCTGGCCGAAGTGGTACGCGCTGCCCTCGGATCGCTCAACGAGGATCAACGCTTGGCGGTCCTGCTCAACAAGTTCGAAGGCATGGGTTATGCGGAAATCGCCTCCGTAATGGGTCGCAGTGAGGACGCCGTTAAGTCCCTCATGGCCCGCGCCCGCTACAACCTGAAAATCCTGCTCACCCCTTACCTGACCGACGGCCTGTGGCCTGACGATCCTCCCGGGGCCGCCTGAAATGGGCGTGATCCACGACGCCGTTGCCCTGCTCGACAACGCCCTCTTTCCCCGGATTTGCGAGATCTGCGGCTGGACGTCCCGGATCCACGGTCTCTGCGATTCCTGCCTGGAAGCCATCGCCAACGACCCCGAGGAGGTCTGCCGCCGGTGCGGCCGGATCTGGCCCAATGCCCCAGCCGAGCCCGGGCTGTCCGCGGCGATTCATTCCTGCCCGTCGTGCCGTGGACGGCCCCAGAGTTACGAGGCGGCCGTTGCTCTCGGACCGTACACCGGCAGCCTTCGCCGGCTTTGCCTGGCGCTGAAGCATCCATACCAGGGCTGGCTGGCTCCGACGTTGATGACCGCCCTCCTGGAACGTCATCGCGACTGGATCGACGCCTGGATCGCGCAGTCCGGTTCGCGTCGGCCACCGGCGGTCGTCGCCATCCCCCTTCACTGGACCCGCTTTTTGGTACGGGGTTACAACCAGGCCGAAGCCCTGGCGGCGGTCCTAGCCCGACGCCTCGGACTACCTCGGCTCAAGGTCCTCCGCCGGGTCCGGGCGACCCCCCGCCTGGCTCCGCTGGCAGCCAGCCGCCGCGCGGTTGAGCTGCGTCGCGCCTTTGTGCTCCGCCGGCCGGCACATGCGATCGCCAATCGTGATGTCCTGCTCGTCGACGACGTGCTCACCAGCGGCGCCACGTGTGGCGCGGCGGCTCGCCTGTTGCGCCAGGCCGGCGCGAAGCGCGTCCTCGTGGTCGTTGTCGCCCGCGCCGAGGTGCCTCGATGACATCCGCTCACCCCTCCCTGCTTCGCATCGGCACACGCGGGAGCCAACTGGCACGCTGGCAAGCTCAATCCGTCGCCGACGCCCTCCGCCGCCACCACCCCGACTTGACCATCGAGTTGGTCGAGATCAAAACCCTGGGCGACCGCGACCGCTCGAGTCCCCTCTCCTCGATCGGCGGCGCAGGCGTGTTCACCAAAGAGATCCAGCGGGCGCTACTGGACGGCCGGGTCGACCTGGCCGTCCACAGCCTCAAAGATCTGCCGACCATACCCATCGAAGGACTGATCCTGGCCGCTGTCCCGGCCCGCGAATCGGCCTTCGACGCCTTGATTGCTCCCCGCCACGGCTGTCTCGATGCCCTGCCCGCGGGTGCCCGTATTGGGACCAGCTCCCTGCGCCGCCGCGCCTTGATCGGCCACATCCGCCCCGATCTGGCCGTCGTCGACCTCCGCGGCAACGTCGAAACCCGCCTCCGCCAGGCGCTGGACGGCCGCCTCGACGCCATCATCCTCGCCGAAGCAGGTCTGCGCCGCCTTGAGCGGGAGACCCAGATCACCGAACGGCTTAGCCCTCCACGGTTCCTGCCGGCCGTCGGTCAGGGGGCCTTGGGGTTGGAATGCCGCGCCTGCGACGCCGCGACACTCTCCCGTCTGGCCGTCCTCGATGATCCCCAAACCCATCGCGCCGTCATCGCCGAGCGCACCCTGCTGGCCACCCTCCAGGGCGGATGCCTGGTGCCTCTGGGAGCCTGGGCCCGCGAAGAGCAGGGGATCTTACGCCTCGACGCCGCCGTGCTCGATCCCCAAGGCCGGCATCGGATCGACGCCTCGGACGTTGGCGCCGATCCCGTAGCGCTAGGCCGCGCCGTCGCCGCCCAGCTCCGGCAACTCGGCGCCGACCAACTGCTGGCATCCTCCGAGTGATCTTCAGTACAGAGCGCGGCATGGCTTACCTGGCCGGAGCAACGGGAGGCTCCGTTGCCGTCCCACCCCCAGGCTGAGGAATGGGTCTCGAATTCGTTTCAGCCGGTCCCCTGGCGGCCCGATATCCCATTTCCGGGTTGGCTGGGACGCGGTTCTCCCGGGTTCCGGTCGACCCCTTGCCGCGAGCAGCGGAGAGTTCAGGCGTGCATCTCCAGCAAGTGCCGCGCGATTCCGTCGGATCCGACCAGGCAGGAGCGATCGCCGCAAGGTGTCGCACGCCGTGGGTGGTCCGAGTCGGGGTCGGGATGCTGGTGCTGGCCAGTTGTCTGGCGGTGGCGACGGTCGCCGCCTGGCTGGTCGTCCCCTACGCGGCCCTGATGGCCTGGCTGTTGCTCAGCCCCTTGCGCGGGGATGGCCAGCCGGCACCCGTCAGGCAGCCAGCGTCGTCCCGGCCCATCGAAGTCCAACTTCTCGCGGAAGCTCTGGAGACGCCTGCCCATAAGGCCCTCCCGGAGCAGCCAGATCGGCCGAACGAAGCGACCGACCCGGCCAGCTCCTGCGAACCCGCCGAGAGCCTGAGTCGGGCCGCCGTGGCCGAGGCCATGCCGACCCCGAAGCTGACTCGGGCGGGAGAAGGCGAAACCGGCCTCGACACGCCTCATTCCGCGCCTCGACGGGGGCGCGGATCGGGACGGCGCGGCCGGCGAGCGGGACGGGCTACGGCGTCGCCCGAACCGGTGAGCGTGACCTGGGTCCAGGTCGGTCCAGGAAAGTTCATCCGGGTCGAGGCGCCCGCCCCCGCTGCTCCGTCGCATGCCGATGACCCGGCGGTTTCTAGGCCCGGTGACGAATCCCATCCCGAGCCTCAAGCCGCCGCCGTGGGGTCCTCGATCGTTGGCGATCCGAACGCCGCCGCCGAAACGGCCGCCGCGCTCTCCGATCCCAACCGGACCGCGGACTCGCTGACACCCAGTGCGGTCGCTGGCACGGCGGTCGCCGATCCCACCCGGCCGGAGCCGATCGCAGCCGCCGACGACGAACCGGTCGACGTCCTCACCGACGCCGACACCGACATCCCGCAGGCCAGCGCGGACCTGCCCATCGACTCTGCCGACATCCCCGGCGGCCCCAGTACGCCGCCGCGGGATGTCTCGGAGTCGGTGAATCCGGAGTCTGCGCCGGCGTTCGACGCGGAGTCGAGCTTTGGATTCGTCCTGGGTGGCCGTGCGCGGACCGGCCGCCGCATGGGTTTTGGCGGTCGGGTCACGCGGAGGCGTGAGCGGCGCGTCGCGCGGAGGTTGTACCTCCGTCGCCCGGTTCGGCGGCTCCCGGTGGGAGTCGGCCGGCCCTCGCCGCGTCAAGCCCCCCGGCGCCCCCAACGCCGGGCCCACGGCCGTCACAGCCCGCGCGGTCCACCGCGCCTCGATCTCGGCTCCGGCCGAGCGGGTCGCGGCGACGATGCCAAATCCGTTAGCATACTGCGACCGCGCCACCCTCGAACCGGCTCACCACTGATGACGCGACTCCCTCTTGTTTCCCTGCTGCTCCTGCGGTTAGCGGTCGCGGCCCCCGCGCAGGAAGCCCTGGCTCTGTTCCCCCGCGGCTACGATCACCATGAAGCCCTGACTGCCGCGATCGAGCGGCTGGCTCAGAACTGGCCGGCCACGATCCGGGTGGTGGCCCTGGGGCGCTCGGCCGAGGGGCGCGAGATCCCGATGATCCGCCTGGGCCGTGACGAACCGCCCGCGGCCTTCCCCAGACCGGCGATCGTCATCGTTGCCAACCTTGAGGCCGACCATCTTGTTGGCAGCCAGGTCGCCCTGCGGATGGTTGAGCGCCTAGCGGACGCCGACGGCGACGAGGCCGCCGTCACGGAACTGATCGACCGGGTCACCCTCTACGTCGTCCCTCGGCTCAACCCCGACGGCGCCGAGCGGCTCCTGAGCGGTTCGGTCCGGCTCGATCACCGCGGCAGCCTCCGGCCGCTCGACCACGACCGGGACGGCCGCGCCGACGAGGATGGACCCGACGACCTGGACGGCGACGGACTCTCGCTCCTGATGCGCGTCCGCGATGAGTTCGCAACCTGGGTCCCCGACGATCAAGACCCCCGCCTGCTGCGTAAGGCCGACCCAGCCAAGGGCGAGAAGCCGGTCTATTCGGTTTATCGGGAGGGGTTGGACAACGACGGCGACGGACTGATCGACGAAGACCCCCCCGGCGGAGTCGAGCTTCAACGCAACTGGCCCTACCGCTGGTCCGAGTTCGACCCGACCGCCGGCTACAGCCCCGGCGCCGAGCCGGAGACCCGCCCCCTGATTCGCTTTCTGGTCGAACGCCCAGAAGTGGTGGCCGTCTGGACCTTCGGTCTGGCGGATAATCTCTCCGCCGAGCCTAAGAAGCCCGATTCGCCGCTCCACGAGGCAGACATTCCGTACTTCGCCGAACTGGTCCGACGCCATCAGCAACATACGGCCGAGGCCGCTAAAGCCCCCGGTCAGCCGCTCGCCGCGCCTGAGCCGGCCTTTCCGGCTCCCATGCCCGTCCCGGTTCCCCCCGCACCGGTGCGGACCCGGCCGGGATCGGCCTCGACGGCCCTGCCGACGCTCGACCCAGCCACCGATGGAGCGCTCCACGACTGGGCGTACCAGCAGCGCGGCCTGATCGGCCTGGCCGCTCGGCTCTGGTCCCGCCCCGAAATCCCCGATCCCGCTGAAGGCGAACCCAAACCTCCCGATGATCCCGAGGCCCGCTGGCTGTACTGGAATGATCGAGTGGCCGGCGGGGCGGCCTTCGTCCCGTTTCGCGCCTTCGATCACCCCACACTGGGGCCGGTTGAACTCGGCGGCTGGCGACCCGGCGTGCGGCTCAACCCCCCCGCCGAGCGATTCGCTCCCATTGCCGACGCCCAGCTCGCCTTCCTCAAAGATCTGGTGGATCGGCTTCCGCGCCTGGAGCTGCGCCGGGTCGAGGCCCGCCCGTTCGGCGACGGTCTGTTCGAACTCGAGGCCGTCGTCGCCAACGCCGGCGTCTTGCCCACCGCCCTGGCTCAAGGCGTCCGGACCCGTGAGGCTCCGCCGGTCGTTGTCCGGCTCCAGACCCAGGGTGCGCAGGTCGTTACAGGAAAAGTCCTCCACCGCCTCGACGCCATCTCGTCGGCTCAGCCGGTGACCCTCCGCTGGACGATCCGCGCCGCTGAGGATGTCCGCTCGGTCGACCTTGAGATCACCTGTCCCCGTGTCGGCCAGATCCGCCGCGCGGTTCCGCTCCGCTGACCAGCAGGGACTCGCTCGTGATTGCCAATGTGCTGCTCATTGCCGGGCTGATTGGGACCCAGGAACCACCGGCCGATCGCGGACGGCCTCCGATCGTCGCCCGCCCCAAAGTTCCCTTGGCCTTCAACCGGATTTACGACTACCCGGAACTGGTCGAGGCGATGCGCGCCCTGGCCGCCGGACACCCGGATCGGGTCAGCCTCCGCTCAATCGGCAAGAGCGTCGAGGGACGCGACCTGTGGTGCCTGACGATCCAGAACCCGGCGACCGGCTCCGAAGCCTCCAAGGCCGCCATGTACGTCGATGGCAATATCCACGGCAACGAGGTTCAGGCCGCCGAGGCCTGCCTCTACCTGGCCTGGTACCTGGCCGAGAACCACGCCGTCAATCCGCGGGTCAAGGCGCTCGTCGATGAGCGCGTCTTCTACATCATCCCCACCGTCAACCCGGACGGCCGGGCCCATTGGTTTCGCGCCCCCAACACGACCCACAGCTCGCGGAGCGGCCTGTCCCCCTTTGACGACGACCGTGACGGTCAGGCCGACGAGGACGGCTACGACGACGTGGACGGCGATGGCCAGGTGACCCAGATGCGCCGGCCCGACCCCCAGGGCCGATGGAAAGCCGACCCCGACGACCCGCGCCGGCTGATTCCCGCCCGTCCCGACGAGGACGGCCAGTACGAGCTTCTCGGCACCGAGGGTCTGGACAATGACGGCGACGGCCTGATCAACGAGGATCCCCCTGGCGGCTACGACATGAACCGCAACTTCCCGGCCGACTGGCGGCCCGCCCACCAGCAGCCGGGCGCCGGGCCGTTTCCGCTCTGCTGGCCCGAGACCCAGGCCGTCGCCGACTTCATCCGTTCCCACCCGAATATCGCTGGCGTTCAGGCCTACCACAACTTTGGCGGCATGATCCTCCGCGGACCCGGCCACCCCGACCGCCGGCCCGAATACCCCGCCGAAGATGACCGCGTCGCCGCCGAGATCGCCGCCGCCGGCGAGCGCATGCTCCCGTTTTACCGCAGCATGGTCATCCACCGCGATCTCTACACCGTTCACGGTGGTTTCATCGGCTGGACGTATGAGCATTTTGGGATCATTTCGTTCACCAACGAGCTGTACAACGGCGGCCAGCTCTTGGGCGAGGGTGGACGCGGCGACCTGAACGCCGGCGCCAGCACCGACCAGGAAGCCCGCCGCGCCCGCGATCGGCTGACCCTCGGCGCTGATTTCGTCCCCTGGCACCCCGCCCAACACCCCCTCTACGGTCCGATCGAGATCGGCGGCGCGATCAAACAAAGTCAGCGGATTCCTCCCCCGTTCCTGCTCGAGGAGCTGTGCCACCGGAACACGGCCTTTGTTCTCCACCACGCCGACCAGATGCCCCGGATCGTCTGGCACTCGGTGAGCGTCGATCGGCTCGGTCCGGACACTTCGGCTGTCACCGTCGCCGTGCGCAACACCCGACTCATCCCGAGTCGCACCGCCCAGGCGGCCCGCCGTCGGTTGGGACTTCCCGACACGCTGGCGCTGTCCGGCCCGGGTCTAACGGTCCTGACCGGCGGTCGACTCCTCAACCGCTACACCGGCGAACTCGAGGCCGCCGACCACGATCCGGTGCGGTTGCGGCTCGAGTCGGGCGTCGGGACCGAACCGGTCTTCGTCCGCTGGATTGTCCGCGGCCGCGGCGATGCCACTCTGACCTACCGTTCCGACAAGGGGGGCACGCTGATCCGGACCGTTCCGATCCCCTGAATCTGGAAAGGCTTGTGAAGAGACCCGGAGGTCCCTAGACTAGATCGGGAATCCTTTGGTTGGCGCGGGATGATTCCCGCGTCGTTTCTTGCGCGCTGTTGCTGCTCCCCAATGCTCGATCCCCGGGATTCGCGGCTCTGGCAGACGGCCACGCAGCTTGGTCTGGTCGACCCCGAGCGGCTGGAAGCCTGCTGGGAGGCGATCCCGCCCGAAAAGCGGACCCGCGACGCGATCGACCGCCGCCTGGCCCGCCAGGCTGTCCACGCCGGCCTGCTGACGCTCTGGCAGGCGCAACAGATCCTGGCGGGTCGCCAGAATGGTCTGCGGATCGGGCGTTACGTTCTGTTGGATCAGATCGGTCACGGCGGCATGGGCCGGGTCTACCTGGCGCGCGACACCCGACTGGGTCGGCAGGTGGCCATTAAGGTGCTTTCGCGCGAGCGGAGCCAAAGCGCCCGTGCTCTGGCCCGGTTTCGCCGCGAGGCGCGGGTCGGTGCCCAGCTTCAGCACGAGAACCTGATCCGCGTCTACGACGAAGGCGAGTACGGCGGCATGCCGTATCTGGTGATGGAGTACATCGAAGGCCGCAGCGTGGCCCAGTTGATCGCCGAGCACGGTCCGTTGAATTACCGAACCGCCGCCGACCTGGCCCGCCAGGTCGCCCTCGGGCTGGAACACCTGCACCAGAAAGGTCTCCTCCACCGCGACGTCAATCCGGCCAATATTCTGGTCAACCGCGACGGCACGGCCAAGCTGACCGACCTCGGTCTGGCGATCGACCTCGGCGACACCGAAGATGTGGTCACGCGCGACGGGGCCACCGTGGGCACCTTCGACTACATCAGCCCCGAACAAGCGCGCAACCCCCGCCAGATCGACTCGCGCAGTGACATTTACTCGCTGGGTTGCACGCTCTACCAGATGATCGCTGGGCGGGTGCCGTTCCCAGCCCAGAGCCTGCCGGAAAAACTGTTTGCCCACCAGACTGCGCAGCCCGAACCGCTGACGTCGGTCGCTCCGGGAACTCCCGAGGGGCTGGACGCCGTGGTCCGTAAGATGATGGCCAAGTCGCCCGACCAGCGGTATGCGCGGCCGTTGGACGCAGCCCGTGCCCTCGAACCGTTCGCTGTTGGTGCGCACGTGGCGCCGTCCAGCGTCGCACCGGCATCGCGGTCGCTCTGGGAGAGTGTCGCACCTGGGGGAGCCGCCGATCCCGGTGGGTCGCGGCTCGGTCCCGAGCTTGATCCCGCGGCCGCTGGGGCCGGTACCGCCCTGGCTACCCCTCCCGGCAGTGCTACGCCCACCGGCAGCGGGACCAACGACCCCCTGGAATTCTTCCGGATCGACCTGGGGGACGAGCCGCTCAGCTCTGGCTCGGCCTTGGGCTCGCCGAGAAGCCGAACGACCGATCGCCCGGGAATCGCCCCGAGACTGCGTTGGCCGCCGATCCTGGTGGCGGCTGGGCTGGCGCTGGGGGTGATTGCCGCGATGTCGCGGGGGTGCGAGTCCAACCAGCCCAAGCCGTCCGGAACGGAGCGGCGGGAGGCGGCCGCCCAGACCCGGCCCGTCGAGCGTCCCCGGGCGCCGATCAGCGTCGTGTACCGCGACGGCGAACGGGTGCCCGTCGAGACCCTGACCGAGGCGATCCTTCGGGCGGCCAACCGCCCGGCCGAGGTTGTCCTCGGCAACGAGGAACCGCTGGAACTGGAGATCTCCCGATCCTTACCGGTCAATGGACGGGTGCTGGTCCGTGCGGATGAGGGGACACGCCCCGCCATCCGCCTCCGATTTGGAGCCGCGGTTCCGTTCTTCGTCGTCGACCCCCGCTCGTCGATCGAGATCGAGGGCATTGACCTGATTGTGGACCTGAGGCCCGGCGATCCCGCTCCCCGGGCCGTCTTCGAGATTGGCGGCCGGATTCGGCTCAACCGCTGCGCGCTGGTCACGACGGCGTCGACTCCGGCTCTGGCCGCGGTCTCCTTCTCGGGCGCGACGGCGAGCCTGCGGGGCTGCTGGATTGAGGGCTTTCGCCCGGCCGTCCACGCCACGCTCTTTCCCGGTGCAAATCTTCATGTGGAGCAAAGCCTGGTCCATGCCGGATTGGGGAATTTGGATCAGGCCGGCTGGGTCCTGGAGTTGGCTGCCGGCTCGAGCCGACTGCGGGGCGACCGCCGGGTCGAACTCGATCATGTGACGGCTCTCGGTCTGGGGCTGGCCGGACTCGATCAGGTTGCCGCGGCCACACCGATCCGCTTCGACGTATCTAAGTGCGTCGTGAGGAGTCGCACGCTGCTCCGCTGGGGCGGTTCGGAGCCGTTTCCCGATGGCATTGTCTGGACCGGTCGGGGAAACCTTTACGACCTGAGCGCAGACCACTGGGTGGTCTTGGACACTCAGGCCGCGACATCGGCCTCCAATAGTCCGGAGGATCTAGACGGCTGGTCGCGGGGACCGATCGCGGAGACCGAATCCGCGGCGGTTCCCCTCCGCTTTGCCGTCGATCCTCCGGGAGCCGGGCGAACGCCGCTCGACTATTCGCTGCCGTCGATTGCTCCTCCCCAACCGGGCATTGAGCCGTCTCAGGTAGCCACTCCGCCGCTAAGCTGGCAGTAAGCCAGCCGGCTGTCGCGGGTCGCGGCGGTCGGGTGTGCCGGGAGACGGACGGATCGAGCCTCGGTTCGAGTCGCGTCTGTCCGGATTCAGCCACCGATCAGGCCACGGCCCGAGTCGTAGATTCGACGTCGCCGGATCTGGTCCTGCTCGGTCAGCGGTCGCGACTTTGACTCGAGGTCGGCCAGATTGGCTCGACAGAACGGGCATTCGACCACTTCAATATGGAAGCGGATGTAGGCCGCGTACGACGGGTCGAGCACATCGAGCAGAAAACTGCCCAAGGTCTCTCGATCGACGCAGGTGAGCCGGTTGCGACGCCAGATCGAACCCAGGCTGTGCACGGTAGGGTCGGCCCGGTCGGCGCGGACCTGCTCGAGCCGTTGGCGGAGTTCAGCCGAGTCGCGAAGGGCTTTCTCGACCCGAGCCATTTCGGTCGGATCGAGCGTGTCGGCCAGGTAGCCTCGGAGCGTCTCGTCGTCGATCGGCGTGGGCATCACGGGTCGGTTGCGCTCCCGGTTGGGTTCACCCGAGCTGCTCGTCGACACTCATCCCGGCCTTGCGGGCCATCTCCTTGAGCCGGGCGATCGCCTGAAACTTGTGGCTGGCCACGGCCTGTTCGGTCATTCCCAGAAATTGGGCGACATCCTTGTTGGCCCAGCCCTTGACGAGCAGCAATTCGAGGCAGCGGATTCGGTCATAATCGCCGCGGGCCTTCCACTCGGAGAGGATTCGTCCCAGCGCTTCGGTCAAGAGCCGCTCCTCGGCCTGGCGGCGCTCGTCACTTCGGGCGATGCTCGACGCAGCCCGCATCGACCCCGGCACCTCGTCGAGCGGCCGGCCCTGGTCGTCCGACCCGAACTGGTCGATCGGCCGGCGGCCCTGACGTCGCAGATGATCGGTCAACTTGTGCGCGGCGATCGAGAACAGATAGGCTTCCAGGTCGCGCGACTCGTCATAATGAGGCAGACTGGTCAAGAAGCCCAGAAAGGTCTCCTGAACGGCATCCTCGCTGGCTCCTCGGTCGTGGAGCCGGCTCTCCACAAAGGCCAGCAGGCGACCCTCGTACCGCTCGATCAATTGATTCCAGGCCAGGGCATCACCCGCGCGAACCTGGCGGATCAGCAGACGCTCGGCCTCGGTGGTCGCCATGCGCGTCACGCAGGGGGAAATCGAGGTTTGTTGCCTATTCCAAGCTCCTCCATAGTACGCGGTTGGTCCCTCGGCCGGCTACGCCTGACACGACGCCTCTAGAGATCGTCGTCATGCCAAGGTGAACGTGGCTTGTCGGGCCACCCGAGAAGAGGATCCCGACGGCGATAGATCCAAAAGGCGATGGCTCCGACCGGGGGCAGCACGATCATCAGGATCGACCAGACCAGCTTGTCGTGCCGACCCGGAAAGGCCTCATCGGGCAGACGCATCAAGCCGACAAACTCGCCAATCCAGAACACGATCAAGCCGGCGACCAGCAGGACGAGGACCGCGGCCAGTGCAAGCGGTAGCAGGAGTACCAGAGCGAGCAAGCCCAGGGCCACCAGGGCCGCGATCTGCCAGGGACTGGCATCGCGCCAGGCTTCGATTCGGCCGGTAGCGAACGACCGAGTCCGATCCCAGCCCATGCGTGCCCGCTCGACCCAGATCTCGAAGAGCGTCATCGGAGATTCACCCCCGACGAAGCCATTGGACGAGCAGAACAGCCGCGGCACCAATCGCCGCGGCAGCCAAGAACCGCAGCCGAACTGTATAGTAGCCTCGCGAAGCCTCATCCGCTCGCAAATATGCTGTCGTGACCCCGAGGCATGCGAGCACAAACCCCAGAACACCGCCCAGAATCCCCAGCCGCTTCTCGGCGAGCTGACGGTCATACTCCCGCACGAACCGAGTCCGCTGGTCCTCAGAGAAATTCAGGACGGCCGAGGCCCGATACAGCCGCGCGTAGTCACGATCCTGCTCTTCGATCACGACTGCCGGCTTCAGTCCGGCGATCAGCCGGTCGGGGGGAGACCAGCCGGCATCGATCCCCGAGTCGGCCAGCCAGCGTCCGATCTGCTCGCGCATCAGGGCGTCAAAGTCGCGCCGCGCCCGTTCCGGCGTCGACATCCAGGCGCTGGCTATCTCGGTTTGCACGCCCGAGAATCGTCGCGTCGGGCGCGGCGGATCGGGTTGGTCGTCCGCTTCGTCGGAATCGTCGGGCGAATCCTCCCCGATCTGGACTGTCGACGTCACGTTGAGTGATTTCCGCCGCTCGAGCCGATCGCCCCAGGCCAGCCGCAGTCTCAGCCCCTCAGCCGGCTCGGCCGGAACGGCCTCCGGTCGGGGAGGAAGCGGGGCTGACTCCAATCGTAAGCCATCGCGCGGCCGTCCGATCAACACCAACAGGGGTACCACGATCAGAGCAATCAGAGCCAGGCGTTTCATGGGAGACGTCTCGCGGCCATCCTTCAGGGCGGGTCGCCCGTGGTCCGGGCAACCCGAACGCTCGGATACGCTCTCAAGAATCTGTTCGCTCACTCCGCCGAACGATTCAACCAACGCCGGCCACTTCGCTCTCTTCCGAGTCCGTGCATCCAGGCATGGAAACAGCGATTCACGAAAGCTGGGCCCCCGACTTGCCGAGGCGGCGAACGTAGAGGGCGTAGGCGGCCGCCTGACGATTCCAAGGGCTGGAAAGCTGCGTGACCAGCGCGATCAGAGCGATGCTCAGAGGCCCCCAGGGCTGCGGGGCTTCGAGCAGTAGGGCGATCACGCCGGAGACCAGGCCGGTGGAGACCAACGGCCCGAGGCGAAATCGATGCTCGCGGTCGCGGTCGGCCAACTGCCAGAGCCGAGTGGCGGCGAAGGCCAGGCCGTAGAAGCCGGCCAGCGTGGCGAACGTCGCGACGTCGCGGCCTGCGCGAGCCGCTAGGGCGTCGGTCAGGCCTGACGATGCGGAGACTCCGTCCGGTAATGCGACGTGGCACCAGTCGCACGCCAGCCCCAGGAGCTGCCCGAGCACCAGGCCGAGACCGAGCATCACCAGCCGTCGGGTTCCGTCACCTGGGGGTGATCCTTCCCAGTATTTTGAGGCGGCCATGACGCTCCAACTGCCCAGCAGGACCACGCCGAACAGCAAGGCCAGTTGTCCTGGGTCCTGGGGATGAGGGCCGCCGAACAGGCTGAAGAACGGGACGGCGAGGACCGAGCCGACGGCCGAAAACACGGTGGCGATGAGCATCGAGGTGGTCAATTCCGCCAACCGCGTTCGCGGGGGCGGGAGCGGGGGAGGTTCTGGAAGTCGGGGCGAGGCCGGTCGCGGTGGTTCCGACGGCCGAGGTTGCCGAGGTGTCGTGCTACGCTGGCGTCGGGGCAGGGGGGCGGATTGAGCGCCAGCGTGACCGCGTAGGCCGCGCCAAAACTGGTCCCAGCCGCCGGCCGGGCGAGGTGGCGGCTGCGGGGGCATAGTGTCGGGGCCGATGTAGAGGATCGGTTCCTCGTCGGGTCCGATGCGCACGACGTCCTCGGCGGCGGCCGTGGCCGCTGGCGGCACTAGGAGTTGGGCTCGGTTCAGGCGATCTTCGGGGATGATCCGGAGTTCGGCTGGCGTGGGGCCGTGGCCGGGGGGAAGCAGGTCGTGGGCACGCTGAGGCCGGAGGTTGGGATCCTTGGCCAAGGCCCGTTCCAGGATCGGTCGGAACGGCTCGGGGATCCCGGTCAGGTCGGGCCGCGCCGTCAGGTGTTTCATGAGCACTTCGTGGACGCTTTCGCCGTCGAACGGAACCCGGCCGGTGAGCATCTCGTAGAGGATGACGCCCATGGCGTAGATGTCGATGGGCTTGTGGTATTTGCCGGTTCCGATCTCGGGCGCCATATAGTGGCAGGTGCCGACCGACTGCGAATGGCCCGGCTCCTTGCTGGTGGTGATCGCCTTGGAGAGACCATAATCGCCGATCTTGACCACGCCCTCTTCGAGGAACAGGTTGGCGGGCTTGAGGTCGCGGTGGACGATGCCGTGGTCGTGGAGATAGGCCACACCTTCGACCAGCCCGCGGAGCCAGAGCAAGACCTGATCGTGCGGCAGGCCGTTCGGATGCTGGCGGAGGACCGTTTCGAGGCTCGGACCGGCGACGTATTCCATGATCACGAAACAGTCGCCGTCGTCGCTGACGCGGAGATCGTGGATCGTGATCAGGTGGGGGCTTTTGAGATTCATGCACTGCATGACGCCGCGGCGCTCGACGTCGTGATTGCGCATGATCAACTTGAGGGCAACTTCCTTGCCGGCGTCGGTGACGGCATAGTAAACCTCGCCGAACCCGCCACGGCCGATGGCGCGTTTGATGGTGTAGCCGTCAAGGGGTCGATCGCCCGAGGCGAACAAAAACCGGCCAGTCGGGGTCTGGGCGTCACGCGGACCGGGGTTGTCGCGCGGCCGGACCGCCTCGTCGGCGCTCAAACCGCGATAGTCGATCGTTTCGCGGGTCGCCGTGAACTGTGGTGGACGGGCCGTCGCGTTCATCGGAGGGTCCCCTCCCGGTCGCCCGGCGGTGGTGGCGTTGGGATCGCCGTGCAGGTCTCGAATGTCGTTCGCGTCGGCCATTGGGTTATTTTACCTGCAAGAGGCTTCAGGCTGGGTTGTTTTCCAGCGGCTCGACGCCAAAGGAGAAGCCGTCGCCGACCACACGCGACCGGAGCCCCAACCGGGCGCGATCCGTTTCGGGGCAGCCGTCGACTTCGAATCGACCAGGCGCGCGACACCAAAGTTGCCCGCCCTGGCGGAACAAGATCACCGGGCCAGAGCTGGTCCGGGTCGGGACGTGGGCCTGGGCCGTCGAACCTAGGATGCACGTCTCGGCCATGAGGATGACGCCGTCGACGGCCAGGGGTAGCCGATGGCGGCTGACCAGCTCCAGTTTGGCGGTCGCGCTGACCGGACTCGGCTGGTGAAAGATCAGCTCGACCGCTGAGCCGAGCCGCAGCACATCCCGATGCCGAAGCGGCGACGTGCCGACCACCTGTCGGCCGTTGACAAACGTGGGATGCCAGGCCCGGACGACGTAGGAATCGGCCTGACGGATTAGACTGGCATGCCGCCGCGACAATTCGCCCAAGATGGGCACGTCGGCGCCGCTGTCCATGCCCGCCCGGCCGAGGACGACTTCCCGGTCGAAGCAGATCAGGAATCCGCCGACGGTGTCGACCCAGAGCAACGCGCGGCCGTGGGGGCCGGACTCGGCAGCCCCCAGCCGGACGGCGGGCGGTTCGTCGGTCGGCTCGGCTCCCGCCTGGTCAAGAAAGACGATGGGATTGGAGGTCTCCGGGCCGCGGAGGTCCAGGCCGATGCCGATCCGGCGTGGCGTCCGCGGAGGCAGGCCCGCGGCCGGAGGCAAGACGCCGACTTGCTGCCAAGCCCGGCTCCGCGCCTGGCGGGCCGAGGGGTGTTCGGGCAGGATCGCGAGCAACGCCTCGGCGGCGGCCAGCAGCCCAGCCGCATCCTGGGAGCTGGCCAAGGCCGCGTAGAACGCTTCAATGCGGGGCTGGGCTTGAGCCTGGCGGGCGTCTAATTCCTGGCGTGCAGCGGCAAGCGCCTCGGCGGCATGGCGACCGGCCAGTCGCGCGGCTCGGCTCAGCGCTTCGCGGGCCTGGCCGAACTCACCACGGCGGGCCAGACCCTGCGCCTCGATCCAGGCCTCGGCGGCCTCGCGTTGGCGGCGCAGAGCCGGAGCGTGGACACCCCGCCGGGCCAGCGCTGCCGTGCGTTCCAAGACCCGATCCGGGTCACCGGCCTCGAGGCTCTGACTCAGCTCCCGGGCGACCCGGTCGGCGATCTCGAGCCGGACGGCTGCCAGGCGGTCCGGTGGCGCGCCATGACGCTCGGCCAGGTCAAAATCATCCAGCGCGCCGGCCCAATCGTCGGCTGCGGCCCGACGCTGGCCACGTTCCAGCAGCTCGCGGACAAGCCGGGCGGCCAGTTGAATCCCCTGACGGTGTTCGGCGAGCTCCGGCCGCTTGACCAGATTCAACGCATCCTCGATGCGCCCGGCCCGCGCGGCTTCTTCGGCCTGCCGCAACGTGACCCGCCATTGTCCCAGCATCATGGACCTGCCCGGAGTGTCCATCGCGGTATCCGCCGCTCGCCGCGCCCAGTCTAAGCTAGCCCACAGCCCCAACGTTTCGGAAGCGCCGATCGGGCGGACGCTGCCGCGTCGTGTGCGCCTGCAACCTATTCGCGGAGGGAGGCTCAATCTTAGCCACCACCCGGTTCGAGCCGAACGCGGGCCGAACCCCGCCTGCTCGAGGCAAACTTGGGACGCCCGATCCGGGCGGACGGCTTCTCGGACGGGAGAAGGCCGAGCCGAACCAGTCGGGCGTCGGGGGATCGGAGCTCGGCAACGCGGACGATCAGGCGCTGGGGTCGCCGACTGCGGCCGTCGCACCCTGAAGAATCGCGTCGGCCTCCTGACGCACGTCGCGGTCGGCCGGCAGGGTGTCGAACGCTGGTAGATCCGCAAGCTCGCTCTTCAGTTCGTCGGCCCGAGCCGAGACGCTTTCCTGGCTGTCGAGTTCGGCGACCGCCCGCTCGGCCTCGGCCAGGGGGCTGGTGTCGACCCGGAACTCGCTGAATTGCTGCGAAGCGAGGCGGGCCTTATGCCGCGCCTCAATTTCATCGATCTTTGATTGGAGCGTCTTCTTCTTGGCCTGCATCTCGAGCAGTTGATCGTGCGCCGTCTGCACCAGCGCCTGGCGATACTTGAGGGTGTCCTGGGCGTAACCGAGCGTCCGCTCAACCTGGCGGTACTCGTCGATCGAGCGAGCCAGAGCCGCCTCGATTTTCGCCTTGAGCTCGCCGCCCGATGATCCGACCCGTTGCACCACCGGCTTGTCCAGGCTGGCCCTCAAAGTCTCGATCCGCCGGCCTTTCTCGGCCAGGGCCATGCGGAGCCGCTCGACCTCGCCGCTGACTTGCTTGACGCTATCCTCGAGCCGCGCCAGCGCCTCGGCACCCTCGGCAATGGCCGGGTCGAGCTTCTTGACCTGAGCGCGAGCCATGTTGATCTCGTCGTCAAACGACGTGATCGACTTTTTGACCATCTCCCGAGCCTTGTTGGCCTTCCAGGAGATTAGGTCAAACGCCCGGCCGCCGAACACCCAGAACAACGCCGCAGAGCCTAGGGCCAGTCCCAACAAGCTCCCCTTCACGATGCCGCACTTCATGATCCGCTCTCCTGCTCGGCTTCGGCTGTCTCGCTCTCCGACCCCGATCGTGGTTCATCGGGCAGATGATCGGCCACTCCGCCCATCCGACCGATTCCCTAAGCGGTTGTTCGGGCAACCGCGGCGATTATTGGCGCCACCGACCGAAGTGCTCGCTCGCCCCCGCACGAGCCATCGGTTCTACCCGCCGTCGATGCAGCCGAACGCTATGTGTTGTTTGATGTTGCGTTTATCTGGACTGTTGTGGCGGAGCGAGGCTGCGCGGTGGCCGCCATCGAGCCAGGGTCTGTCCGCTCCAGACGATCCAGCTTGAGAGCGAGATGAGCCATCCGGCCCAAAGTCCGGGCGGCTCGTAGCGTAGGACGACCTGGTATGAGCCTGCCTCGGGCAGGGCGATCACGCGGTGGGCGTGGTCGCCCACCAGGATCGGCACCTCGGCGCCGTTGCGCCAGGCTCGCCAGCCGTTCGACCAGGCATCGGTCACCACAAGCAGGCCCGGAGCGGCGACGCGGACGTCGACGACCACGCAATCGGGAGCCGTGGCCCGATAGGCCGCTGGAGTAAACGGTTGTCGCGGCCCTGGGCCGAGCGGGTCGGGTTGCTCCAGGAGCACGGACTGGCGGGGGTCGAGCCAGGCCAGCGCGATCCGCCAGCCCTCCGGCGGAGCCACCCAGCCGTTCGGAACCACATAGGCTCGGGGTAGGGGGGAGCGCGGGGTCCGCAGTGCGATGGTGCCGACCTGTTCCGCGACCGCTCCGGGCGGAGCGGTCGAGCCGGCGGCCGTGATGACCAGCCCGACTCCCATCCGATCCAGCACCGCCCGGCGAAACCGCTCGCGAATTCCTTCGCCGACAGGGTCGAAACAAGTCCAGAGCCGGGCAGGCGACCCGTAGGCGTAGAGGGCTTCGTAGAGATCTGCGGAGCGGCGGAGCTGGAACCAGTCGTAGAGGTCGGTCATCTCCAGCCCGAGCCGGTCGATGCGTTCGGCATCGACCAGGTGCTCCGGTGCCCGCACCCGCTGGCGGGGATCGCTTCGGCAGCGGGCGATCGCCTGATCGAGTGCGTCGGGCTGCGACCGCTCTTGGGTCGGTGAGACCCGCACGACGACCCAGCTCAGCGCCACCAGTTCGGCCGCCACGCATCCGGCGGCAAACCAATTCCAACGCGGCCAACGGACGTTTCCCCGCGTTGCCGCCGCGACCCCCAACCCCGCCAGCATCGCCCATCCCAGACCCGCCACAAACAGCGTTCGCGCTAGCACTCGCATCTGGTTGAAACCCGGCAAAATCGTGCGCAACGGACCGTCCATTCCCAGGGATCGTCCCGCCGCGACCAGCCAGCAGATGAGGATCAGAGCGATCCACGGTCGGGATCGTTTCCGTTCGGAACGGATTCCGAGCAGAGCGAGGATCAGGACCGAGACTCCCGGCGCGAGCTGGGCCTCGGCGTAGTTGGCGGGACCACGATAGTCGGCTGGACCGCCCAGCGCCATCGGCCAGACAAGCTGGCTCAGGTGTCGGAGCGAGAGGGTGTAAGGCGCGGCGGCCGAGGCCGGAACACCGTCCACAGTCCGGCTCTCTCCCAGCATCAACCAGACGGGCAGCCATCCAACCGCGGACAGCGCGGCGGCTCCCAGCAACGCGCACCCCACACCGAGGATGCGGTCCATTCGGTGCCACGCGGCTACGCAGCCCCAAACGGCGACGACCAGCGTGAGCAGATACGCCTCTTGGGGATGCCCGGCCAGGCCGGCAAGGGCGAGCGTGGCAGCGAGTGTCCACCATCCTCGTTGCTCTCCGCGCAGTCCGACCATCAGCGCTGCCAATGCCCAGCCGATCCAGCTTGCGGACCAGACGTGGGGGACGTGCCCCGCCTGGACCTGAGCGGTGAGATAGGGACTGAGGGCGAACGCCATCCCGGCCACCGTCGCGCCGATGGAAGCCAGACCGAGGGTCCGAGCCAGACACCAACCACCCCAGCCGGCCCAGATCAGGTGGCCGAGTGTGGCCCAACTCCACGCCGCGGGCCAATCCAGGGTCCAGATGAGCCAGACCGGCGGATACCAGAGGCCGGACTGAGGGTTGCCCGGGATCGGCCGGCCGCCGAATCCGGTCGGGTCCCAGGTGGGTATCCGACCATCTCGGCGCCAGGCTGCGGCGATGCGGCGATGAGCCGGCAGGTACAGCCGGGTCAGATCATTTTCCGCGAGGCGAGGAACAACGGCGGCTGTGGCGTTGTCGGCCCAGGGGCGCTGGCGATCGACGATCAGGGCATTGGGTTGGAGGAGCAGCCGGCCGTAGGCCAGAAGCACCGCGGCTGCGATCAGGGCTGGCCCGAGCCAGGACCCCGGCCGACGGTTCACGATCGATCGGTCCTCGCGGGGTTCGAGACCGGGCGGGCACTGGCTGCTCGATCGAGGTGGGGCGTCGGAATCCTCGAATTCCCGGACCGTCGGGCCTGAATGCCCCGGATCAGACCAAAGTAACCGTCGAGATGGGCGCGCTCGGACCATTCGTTGATCCGCACCTGGTAGCCTTGCTCGGCGAGTTCGTCGCGCAACTCGTCGTCGTGGATGATGCGCCGCAAGGCGAGCAGCAGTTCGGCGTCGGTTTCGTAGCTCAGGCCGCCGCCGCTGAGAACGCCGGTTTCGTGGATCGCACCGCCGCCCTTGTGGACCACGACGGGGGTCTTGACGGCAAAGGCCTCGAGCACGACGTACCCGAACGTCTCCGGAAACAGCGAGGGCACGACCACGGCACGCGCGCCGTGGAAGAGCCGAACCAGCCCTTCATGTCCCAGCAGGCCGACGAACTGGACGTTGGGGATGCCGCGTGCCAGCCGCCGCAGTTCGGGTTCGTAGGGACCGGTTCCGGCCAGTTTCAGGTCCACTTCGGGAAGGAACCGCATCAGGGGTATCAGGCGTTGGAAGCCTTTCATCTTGACCAGCCGCCCGGCGGCGGCCAGGTACGGCCGGGGGCTCGGGTCCGGGGGGTGGTCTTCCAGGCCGCCCGACCAGTCATCAGGCAGAAAGTAGGGGAGATGCACGAGCGGCCCCTCGATCCCCCGCTGGCGATGCGCTTCCAGAGCGTGGGCCGAAGGAAAGATCAGCGCGTCTAGCCGCTTCAGCCCGTGCGGAATCGCCCCGGTCGCCCGCCAAAGTTGAGGTGGGCGGCCACCAAGCAGACTGCATCGGACACAAGCGGGCTGGTCGCAGGTTTTCTGGCCATACTTCCAGAGCAGATGCATGGGGCAGGTCAGCCAGTGCTCGTGAGCCGTCATCAGCCGGACGGCGTGGGCGCCCATCTCCAGCACGCCCACTCCCCCCACCAGGGATATGTTGTGGAAGTGAATCACGTCGACATCCGGCTGGTCGAGCACTGCGCGCAATGCCCGAGCCTTCAATCCCGGCCGGCCCGTCAATTGGGTCACGATCGGCGAGAGCCGACCGAATCGGCTTTCGAGCCGATGGATCACGAGTCCATCCGGCGGTGTGTAGGGCCGCAACGGATGCCGGCCTCGCACGGCCTCAAACGCATCGGCGCAATGGATTACGTGGACCTCATGACCGCGGCGCAGTAAGGCGCGGGCCAAGCGATCGACGTAGGCGGCATCACCGCCAAAGCTGTGCCCGCCGAAAAACGTCGTCACCATGCAGAATTTCACACCCGAGCTCCCTCGGCGGTTGGTTCGAGGCCCAAGCCTGGTGCTTCCTCATAACCCGGCTGCCCGGAACGATCCAGGCGAGTTCTGCAGATCCCGCCCCCCGCGGCCGCGCCTCGAGCCAGGGGAGGACATCCGGCCGGCGCCGTCTGGTCTTTTCAAGGTGGGCCGCGGAGACGGCCTCCCCGCTTAGGCCCGCCGCCTAGCGGCCGATTCCGAACGGCTTCAGACCACCCAGCAGCCCCAGTACGGCCACATAGACCGCAGCACCGCAGGCGATCGCCAGCCCCAGCCCGGCCAGGGCACCCACCAGGCAGACCGGGACCATGCACAGGGATGCGATCAGCGGTCGAAGCGCGAAATGATGCCAGGCCGGTTGCCAGCCCTCACGCGCCAGACGGAGGTAACCGGCCAACGCCAGCACCAGGGCCGTCAAAACGGCTCCCAGCGCCGCGCCCGGCAACCCCAGCACGGCCCGCAGCACCACGATCAGCGGCACGGCGCAAATCGCCCCACCGGCCAGCAGCCGCATCCCGGACGCCTCGCGATTGCGCGCAATCAAGGCCGCCTGGTAGAGAAAGGCCAGACTCAGCAGCGGAGCACGCCAGATCTCAATCGCGAGCAGCGGAGCCGCTCCGGCATAACTCCGGTCAAAGAGCGTGGCGACCAGCGGACCGGCCAGGGTGGTCGTGCCCACGGCCAGCGGGATATAGGCTGCCAGGAGCAACGCCACAAGCGTCTCCAGCGCTTCGCGGCCGCTTGCATTCGAGCTTCGCCAGGCCCGGGACAGCGCGGGGAAGGTCACCTGCTGGAAGATCAACCCGAAAGTCAGCGCAACCGAAGCCATCCGATGGGCGGCCCCATACAGCCCGACATGGTCCCAACCGCTGCCCAGGCCGACGATCAGTAGGTCGATCGTGACCAGCGCCGCCTGCGAGACCTGAATCGCGTAGACCGATCGTCCCCGTGTCAGAAAAACCCGCAAAAACCGGCCTCCACGCCACTGGGGCCGCGGCCAACCATAGCCCCGGGCATGCAGACTCCAGGTCAGGGCGATCCCGCTCACCTCGCCGGCGACCAGCAACACCGGGACCCGCAACAGATCGGCCGACGATCGAACTAGCAGCGAGACGCCCAACGCATACACCATCGTCCGCAGCAGCAGCGATACCGCGACCGGTCCCATCCGCTCCAGCCCGCGGTAGACGTAGTCGATGCCCGCGGCCGTCGTCAGCAGCATCAGCCCGTAAAGGACCAGCAACGTCCGTTCGGTCGGCCCCGGCATCAACAACCAGGCCGCGGGCACCAACAGCGCGAGCAGCGCCGTGGCGATGGTCAGGCGGATAGCCATGACCAGATGGACCAGCGGCCGCACCAACCGGGGATGACGCGCGATCTCACGGGCCGCGATCACGTCCAGCCCCTCACGCACCAGCAAGACCAGCCAGAGCGTGATGTTGAACGCAAACTCGACCCGACCGTACCCGGCCGTCCCCAGACGTCGCGCCAGTTGGAGCGTCACCAGAACCGAGATGATCCGGCAGGCAATCTCGGCCGCGCTCAGCCAGGCGAAGTTGCCCGCGACTCGGCGGCGCCCACGCGAGGTCAGGATGTGGGGGCGGTGAAGCTGGGAAGTCGACGGATGCGATCCGGCATGAATCCGGCTCCGCGACCTCGACGCGCTGGGCATTCCCTGAGGCCTTCCTTGGGCCGCTTGCTGACCTGAACGCCGACGGCGCGCACCGCGCACCGGCGCCGGGGTCTTCCTGACCGCCGCCGGATCCTAAGTCCGATCGCCCCCCTCGTCAACGCCAGGTCGGCGGTCGTCGCTACTTGGCCGGCAGCAATTCGAACTCAACGGTGACCTGGACCACGAGGTCCTGCTCGCCGGCTGCGACCGGCACCGGCGCGGCCATCGCTTCCATGGCCATGGCCCGCCCCCGGAACATCGGCTGCGGAACCGGCATCGAGCCCGCCTCGCTGACCCGAATCGGCAACCCGACGACCACGCCCAGTTCGCCGGCGAGCTGAGAGGCCTTTCGCTTCGCGTCGGCAACCGCCGCCTTGCGAGCCAGATCCTCCAGCTTTTGCGGTTCGTCGATCCGAAAGCCGATGCCGTCGATCCGGTTGGCGCCCGACTGGACCACCGCGTCGAGAATCGACCCCAGCTTTTTGATGTCGCGCGCCGTGATCCGTACCGCGTTGTTGACCTCGTAGCCCACGATCCGGGGCACAAACTCAACCCCGGCCTGGCCGGGCCGCGGCGGCGGCGGCTGACTGTAACGCGGCTGGATCGAGATGCTGACCGTCTGAATGTCCTTCTCGGCAACGCCCCGATCCTTCAGGAGTGTCTGCACGGCGGTCATGGCTTCGGTGTTGGCGGCCAGGGCGTCGCGGGCCGATTCGGCCTGGGAGACCACGCCGATCGTGATTTCGGCCACGTCGGGCGCGGCCGAGACTTTGCCGGTTCCCGTGACGGTCAGCGACCGACGGACTTCGCCCTCATCGGCCATGATCGATCCTCCCGGGAGCGCCAGAATCAGGCTGACGAGGATTCCGGAGCCGAACTTGGAAACGTTCATGAACCTGCCTCTCCTCCGCGAACGGGGGGACGACGGCCAAGCCGTGTGGCGATGGTTAGGAACCACCGCGTCGGGCCGTGAAGACCGCGCCGCCGGATCTGGTCAATCGCCACCGCCACGATGATGATCGCTCCGATCAGGATATCCTGAATCGCGTTCGGTATTCCCGCGTGCGTGCATCCGTTTTCTAGGACCTGAATAATCAGGCAGCCGACCAAGGTCCCCAGCACCGTACCCTCGCCGCCGCTGAGGCTGCCACCCCCGATCACAACCGAGGCGATGGCCTTCAGTTCCAGACCTTCGCCCGAGGTGGGGTCGCCGGTGCCGTGGAAGTAGGCAAACTGCATCACTCCCGCCACTCCGGTCAGCAGGCCCGCCAGAGCGTAAACGGCCAGCTTAACCCGCTCAACCCGCACGCCGCACAACCGCGCCGTGGCCTCGTTCGAGCCCACCGCATAAAGATAACGACCCAGCAGGGAATACCTTAGCAGAAGCGCCACCAGCAGGCTCAGGCCCAGCAGCGACCAGACCCCCGGCGCGACCCGCGTCAACTCGGCCAGCACGGCGCCGATCGGATCCCTGGCCGACTCGGCCAGCCAGGCCGGCGGCCGCAAGTTGACCGAGAGGGTTCGCTTGAGCCACTCCGGCTCCGGCCGGCTCCGGTCGAAGGCATAGATCGACAAATTGCCCGCCCACCACTTGGCCAGCCCGCGAAAGACCTTCAACGTGCCGAGCGTGATGATAAACGGCACCACCCGCAGGCCCGTCACCAGAAGACCGTTGGCCAGCCCACAGAGACCGCCCAGCGCTACCCCACCAACCAGCGCGAGCGGCAACGACCAGCCCAACTGCCGCTGAAATTGGACAATGCCGACCGTGATCAACGCCACCGCCGAGCCGACCGACAGATCAATCCCGCCGGCGACGATCACCAAGGTCGCCCCCAGCGCGACGGTGCCCAGAATCACCGTCTGAACGGCGATCAGTCGCCAGTTGTCCGCGCTGACAAACCGCGGTCCCGAGGCCGGCAACATCGCAAAGAGTGCGCAGATTAATACCAAGCCCAAAAACGGCCCCAAGACCGCCCCAAGCCGACCCACCCAAGCCGCCCAGACCGATCGTGCCACCCCGTTGGCCATCACCACCAGCCCCTTCTGAACCATTCCTCCGGCCAGTTCCCCGGCCAATACGTCCGCGAGACGCCCCGTTGCTGGCTTCGTTTCTTTAGCCGCCGGTGGCAGCCTGCAAGAGTGCGTGCTCGGTCCACTGATCGGCCGGTCGGACCTCGACGACAACGCCCCGACGCATCACGGCGATACGGTCGCAGACGCCCAACAATTCCGGCAAATAGGAGCTCACCATCAGGATGGTCTTGCCGCGTGCAGCCAGCTCCCCCATCAGCCGGTAGATCTCGACCTTGCTGCCCACGTCGATTCCTCGCGTCGGCTCGTCCAGGAGGATGATTTCGGCGTTCTGCTCGAGCAGCCGGCCCAAGGCGACCTTCTGCTGGTTGCCCCCCGAGAGCGCCTCGACCGGTTGGCCGGGATCGCGGCTGCGGATTTGTAAGGCTTCGGTCCAACGTCGGGTCGCGTCCCAGCAGGAGCGAAGCCGGATCCAGCCCAGGCGGGAGTGTCTCGACACGGCCGAAAGCGTCAGGTTTTCCTCAATACTGCGCCGAACCGCTAGCCCTTCGCCCTGACGATCCTCACTCAGCATCCCGAAGCCCTGCGCGATCCGCCGCGGAGGATCGCCCCAACCGCCTGCAGCTCCCCGTAGAACCACCATGCCTTGAGTCTGCCGATCCAGGCCGAAGAGCACCCGGAGCGTTTCCGTTCGTCCCGCGCCGACCAGACCGGCAACACCCAGGATCTCGCCCCGGTGAACCACGAGGTTGACCCCTCGGGGCTGGTGCTGGCCGGCCAGACCGGTCAGCTCCAGAATCGGTGGGCCGGGAGAGTGCGGCGTCCGCGGAAACATCTCACCGAGCGGCCGCCCGAGCATCGCCGCGACCAGGTCGCCGACGGCCGCATCGCTCATCCGGCCCGTCGCCGCGGTGCGGCCATCACGGAGCACCGTGTAGGACTGAGCCACCTGGCGCACTTCTTCCAAGAAATGGCTGATGTAGAGCACGGCCAGCCCGCGGCTGCGCAGCCGCTCGATCACCGTGAAAAGACGGGCGACATCCGCCTCGCCCAAGACCGCGGTCGGCTCATCGAAGACGACGACGCGAGCGTCGGAGACCAGAGCGCGGGCGACTTCGATCAACTGACGGGCCGGCAGCGGGAGCCGGCCCGCGACCGCATCGGGCGAAATCTCGGCGTGGCCGAGCAGTTCCAGGGCCTCCGCGACCCGCCGGCGATGCTCACGGTGTCGAATCAGGCCACCGACAGTCCGCTCGCCCCCGAGCATCACGTTGGCCTCGACCGTCAGGTGAGGCGCTATGGCTAGCTCCTGATAAATCATTGCCACCCCGCTGCGCCGTGCCTCGCGGGGATCGCGCGGTTCGTAGGGCTGACCGTCGAGGAACATCGCCCCGGCGTCGGGCCGGTACGCCCCGCTCAGAATCTTCATGAGCGTGCTCTTGCCCGCTCCGTTCTCACCGATCAAGGCGTGGACCTCGCCGGCCCGGGCCGTCAGCGCGACGCTATCCAGTGCGCGGACTGGCCCGAAGGACTTCGCCACATCCTGCATGACCAGCCGGGCATCGGTCTGGGCGCCGCTCATATGGTCCGGCTTTGGGCGTTCCCCGAGGTTCGTCACGCTGGCCCTGTGGTCTCACGGCGCCGCGGCCAGCATTCCGGCGTCCTCGAGCGCGCGCAGCATGCCGACGGTGCTCGACTCGTTGGGCGTGAAGATGCCATCAAACTCACCGCGAAAGCGTGTGATCAGTTGCTGGGCGATCCGCTGCGCGCTCTCAGCCGTCGCACCCGCATATTGATCCTGGGAGATCAGAGTGATTCCCGGATAGCGGGCGATGGTGTCCGTGAACCCCTTCTCACGCTGCTCGGTCGCCTCCGAATTGGGAGCGTAGCGAAGCAGGATGACGCGTCCCTGACCATCCAGGAGCTCGGCCAGGCGTTCCGCCGCCAGGACTCCGCCGCGGTAGTTGTCGGTGGCGACGTAGGCCACCGGCTGCGACGAGGCCAGCGCTGAGTCGATGATCACGACCGGGATGCCTGCCCCAATCGCGTCCTCGATCGGCGCGACCAGCGCTTGAGCATCGAGCGGCGCAATGACGATCCCGTCGACCCGGGCGGCCACCGCCCGTTGCACGAGGGCAATCTGCTCCAGACGGTCATCTTCCTTGGTTGGTGCCAGCCAAAGCAGCTCAACCCGGCCCAACTCGGCTGCTGCCCGCTGCGCTCCATAGTGGACCGACTGCCAATGGACGTGGGTCGCGCCTTTCGGAATGACCATGATCCGCCAAGTCTTGGCCTTCTGAGCCGGCAACGCCGAATCCGCGGAGTTGTCGGCCTTGGGTGGGTTGAGCCGGGCGGCGACCAGTTCGTCATCCATGTTCTCGGGCGTGGCGAGCAACTCGCCGGTGGAAATCTGCGCCTCGTGCGGCTGGCCCTCTAGGTGGGCCACCATCGTCCGAACGCCGAGTTCGCCCATCCGTACCGGGTCTTGCAGAACCAGCCCCTGGATCTGCCCAGCGCGGAGGGCGGCCACGAGCGGCGGGCTCGCATCGAAGCCAACGAACCGGACCGTCCGCCCCGCCGCCCGACCCGTCGGCGTAGCTCCCGAGCGGCCAGTCGGCTCACCGCGCGGCGATTCGTCGGCCAACTCACCGCAGCCGGCGACCAACGCCGCAATCAACCACGCCGCCACCGCCCAACTTCGACCTACCACGACCACCTCCCCGCCCACGACCGTTCCCCGCCCATCGCCTGGCGCCAGGCCCAAGTCTCTGCGTCATCGTAGGCCAGCCGTTTGAGGGACGGAAGCGCCTCCTCGGGCGCGGTTCAGTCCAGCGGCTCGATACGCGCGCCGCGGTTGACTCCGCGGGTCCAAAGCAAGCGTTCGGGGGGCAGCTCGGTGCGAGTCGAGATCTCCGCTGCCTGAGCGGTCCGGGTCTCGGCCGGCGCGTCGGTCAGGCCGTAGAGCGCCGGTCCCCAAGAGCTTTGCCCGACCCCCCTCAGGCCGACCTGGCGCATGACGGCGGCTAGCCGTTCCCCTTGGGCGTCGCCGTAGAGTCCCCCTTGCGCGGGGGCGAAGGCCGCGCCGACGTGATGTTGCAACTCTTCCAAGGCCGCGCCGAAGCCATCCAGGTCGCGCTCCGCCAGCGTGGGCAGCAACTCCAGCAACACAAGCCGGCCGACCCGATCCAGTTGCGCGGCAGTCATCGGTGGCAGTTCATCGAAGGCACGCGCCTCCTCCGGACCGTGTAGTCCGTCGCCGGTCGAGGGCAGGGCCACCAGCACCGACCAGGTCTCGGGCCATTCCAGCCTCGACAGGAGCGGGGGAATCCCTGCCGGCCCGTCGCTCCTGCGGCCTCCATCGACCAGCAATCCCCCCGCCGCGAAACCATGAAGACCGATGCCCGACCGTTGCCCCCGCCCCGTCCAGGCGGCCAACTCGGCCGGGCCAACTTCGCGCCGACCCGCCATCCAGGCGACCCCCAACGCCGCGGCCAGGCTGATCTGCGTGCCCGTTCCCAGCCCCGCATGCTCCGGCGCTGCCGATTCGACGCGCAAAGCCAGCGGCGGCACATCACCCAGTCGCTCCGCCACCCGACGGATCGTGCTCAAGGCCCGTGCCGCCAGCGGGCCTTCGGCCGACCAGACCGACGCCCGCGACACCGTCAACACGTTTCCCGGCCGCTCAATCATCAGGCCCACGCCGCCAAACTGCCGCCGCGCGGCCGGGCCCCAACCCAACAACCCGAAATGAAGCCGGCTGGCCGTCTTCACTCGTACCCCCCGGCCGGTCATGTCGTCCCTCCCCGATCCTGAGTCGCCCCGTAGGCCGCCCGCACATGCTCGACGAGCAGCGAATACGCGACCCGCTCGTCACGACCGCCCGTTTTCTCCACCAGCGGCCGCAACGCCTCCAGCTCGCTCAGCAACCGTGGCCAAGGCACGATCCCGACCCGCGTTGCCAGGATCGCCGCCTCAACCACCGCGTGCTGGGCACGGTTCCACCCAAAAAAATCGCGGAGCGTGCCGCCGGCAACAGCCTCAACCTCAAGCCTTGGCCGAGGCTCGCCCCGATCGTCGCTCACCACCCGAAATTCCCGATAACGACACGCACCCAGCAAAATCCGCCCGCAAATCACCTCCGCCGGGCGGGTTGCCGGTTCGGTCTCCAGGCCCAGGGCCGCTCGCGCCAGCATCAGCGCATCGTCGGTCACATGAAAAACCCCAACCCCTGTGGTCCGCAAATTGGCCAACGTTGTTGAACCCAGAAACGGCTTGAGCACAAACCGCCCCAGGTCGGCATCCTCGACCTCAGGTCCCATCGGCGCGACGTTGAGCCGCCCTTGCGCGTCAACCGTGGTCACCAACCCTTCCAGAATCCTCATCCCGACCATCCCAGCTCGACCGGGCGGCTGGCCCTCGGTCGCCACAGCTCGGCAGCGCGACTGGGATCGACCCCGCCTGTCCGTTACGGAAACTTGGGCGCATCCTCCGAATTGTAATCCGCGTCGGCTGGCCCGACTGCCCCACCCTGCTGCCTGCGGCGTTCGAGGTGACTGGTCTCCGGCTCAGTCAGAAACCCCCATCGCAGGGCCTCGTCTTGTCGATACGCCTTGCCCAGAGTCAGCGCGGTCTTTGCCTTGGCCAGCTCATAACCCAGGTAAAAGGCATGGGACGGGTCGCTCACGCCCATCTGATCGAAGAGTACAAACGGATCCCGCTCGACCAGGAACATCGCGTTGTTGAAGGCGTAGAGCACGCCGTCTTCGGCATAAAGCCGCCAGTTGGGGTCCTTGACCCGCGCGGCCATCGCCTCAAGCGCCGCCCGCCCAAACCGCGGCACTTCGGGGTCTCGCAACAGAATCAATTCCGGCTCCAGGTGTTTGGGGAGGGTCCGCCGCGCCACCGCATGGTGCACCAACCGCCGCGCTCGATCCAGCTCCGCAACGCTTGACCGCGCCCAGCCGATGACCTCGGTCGTCAAAACGCTCCCAATCCGCAGTTCTTCGCAGAATCCGGCCAGGACCACGTTGATCCCAGCCGAGTCCACATCGGTCAGCTCGGTGAGATTGCCAACCCCCATGAGCATCGCGGCGTCGGGAAACCGCCGGCGGGTCTCGATGTACCGCTCGAGCGACGCCGCGAAGCCAAAGCCGATCGGCTCCAAGATCGGATCGAGCCGGAACGGAACACCCCGCGATGAAAGGAAACCGGCCGTCTCATCCAAACCCTCGAGGCTTCCAGGCTGATCCGGGATGGCCACCACCTCAACCCCCCAGTCCGGCGCCGCTGACCGATTGGTCGCGTTGACGCTCAAGACCAGTTCGGCCCCGGCCTCGACCGCTCGCGTCACCTCCTCGGGATCGAAGCTGTCGATCGAGACCCGATGACCGGCATCGCGCAACGCCCGAACCGCATCGCCCACACCAGCCCAGGTCTCGCCTGGCGTGCAGCCCAGGTCGATCACATCGGCCCCAGCGCGGCGGTAGCGGTCGGCCTCGGCCAGCAAGGCGTCACGGCTCAACCGGGGCGCGTGGTTGATCTCGGCCAGGATCTCGATCGTGTACGCCCCGTAGCCGGAGCGGTGTGCATCGGCCTGGCCAAAGTAGCGGGGCAAGTCCCTCAAATCCTCGGGTCCACGCTCGACCGGCACCCCTCCGGCCGCTTCCCGGATTGTGTCTAAATCCCCCCGGCAATGCCCCGGAACGATGATCTGCTCAATGCCAGGGCTGACCTTCAAGTGGCGGGCGATCCACCGCGGCGGCATCAGCGCGGCCACCGAAATCGGCATCACCTGAACCTCAGCCTCGAACCCAGCCTGCGGCTCCAGGCCGGCCAGCACCTCGCGCAGCGCCGGCTCGGCCAGCCGGCCGGTGACGAACAAGATCCGCCGTTGCCGCTCGCCCACCTGAAATCACCTCGACCGGAGTGGCCATCGCGCGCTCATCGCACCGCCCCGCCGTTGACCCGCACCACCTGCCCCGTCACAAACGATGCCTCCGGACCAACCAAAAACCGGCAGACTCGGGCCACGTCCTCGGGCCGTCCCCAGCGACGCAGCGGCGTCTCCCGAATCACACGTTCCTGCCAGATCGCCGAGGCCGTCTCGCCCCAGGCCGTCCGGATCCAGCCCGGCGCGACGGCATTGACCCGCACCGTCGGCGCCAGGCTCAACGCCAGGCTGCGCGTAAAGGCCATCACCGCGCCTTTGGTTGCGGCGAACAGTTCTCCCGAATCCCCCTCCATCCCCGTCTCCGCCTGATCCCAGCCCATCGTCACGATCGAGCCGCCCCCGGAGTCCCGCAACCGTCGGCCGACCTCGCGGCAGAGCCGGATCGTCGCCACGACGTCAACGGCCCAGAGCCGGTCGAGCTTGTCCTCGAACGGAAGCTGCGCGGCCGGGCCGGTTAAGGTGTCGGCCCCCGCCAGGTGCAACCAAGCGTCCAAGCCTCCCCATAGCTCCCAGGCCCGATCGACGAGTCGATCGCCCATGGCGCGATCGCCCAGGTCGGCCATCAGCACTTCGGAGCGCACGCCGTAACGCCGACACGTTTCGGCCACCTCATGAGCGGCCGCCTCCGACCGCCGTCCATGCACGATCACATCGGCCCCGGCCTCGGCCAAAGCCATCGCCGTCGCCCGACCGATCCCCGAGGTCGAGCCCAATACGATCGCGCGCAATCCCGCAAGTGTTCTCTGCGTCATCCCTATCATCGTAGGACCCGACCGTCATCCTCGAAAAGCGGTTCCAACTCGCAGCGGCCGTCCACACCTCCCACCCCGAGTCTTGACGCCCGTCGTGGCGTCGCCCGTTGTGGAACTCGTTCCGCTGGCAGCCCGCGTCGGAGTTGCGAGGATTCGCGGACTCCGGGGACCACCTTAAGGGCCAGGCCGCACTCGTCCCCTCGGTGGTGGAACGTTGCCACCCGCCCGAAACAGATGCGATCTGCATCGTGAAGCGGACGCCGCGATCGTTGCCCGCGGTAGAATCGAAGCCAGCGTCGAGTTACCATCCAGACATGACCGCGACCTGCACGATAACGGACTGGGTTTGCCTGGCCTGCGGCACGCTCTGCGATGATCTGACCCTGACGCTCGATCCGTCTGGCCCAATCGCCCAACTTGAACCCGACTGCGGCCCAGCGCGGCTTTGGTGGGAGCGCGTCGCGCAGACCGCGAGCGGTCCGGTGGCCGCCGTAAATGGTCAGCCAACGTCGTTCCAGACCGCGCTGGACTGTGCGGCGGAGCGGATCAGGGCTGCCCGATCGCCCCGCCTGGTTGGGCTGGATGCGACGTCGCTCGAGGGGCAACGGGCTGCCGTGGCCCTGGCCGAGCGCATCGGCGCTGTGATCGACTCCGGTTCGGCCGAAGCACGCGCCCGCTTGGCCGCGATGGCCCGGGTTGGCCGATGCTCGGCAACCTTCGGGGAGGTCCACGCCCGTGCCGACCAAATCTTGATCTGGGCCTGCGATCCGACGACGACCCATCCGCGGTTCCTCACGCGGTTCGTGGATCCCCCTGGGCGTTTCGCGGTGGCGCCGCGAAACGTCATCGTGGTCGGCTCAACACCCAACGCGACTTCAGCGCGAGCCAGCCTCTGCCTGAGCGTGCGACCGGAGCAACGCATCGCTGCCCTGGCGACGCTGCTCGCTCTGCTGCGTTGTGCACCGATCCGCTCGGAACAGGTCGCCGCCACAACCGGGCAGACGCTCGACGCCTGGACCACGCTGGCCGACGCCCTGCGCCGGGCACGCTACGGCGTCGTCGTAACGGATTCGACCCTCGACGATCCAGTAGAGTACGAGGCGTTGCTGCGGCTTGTCCGCGCGCTCAATCAACGCCCGGACGGCCGCTTCGTCCACCTGAGCCTGGGCCTGCCCGGCAACGCCGCGGGCGCTGAGGCCGTGCTCGGCTGGCAGGCCGGCTACGCTCCGGATGTGACGTTCGCCGCCGGCTACCCGGCCATGGGCGTTCCAGACCTTGAACATGACCTGACGATCGAACTCGGCAGCGCCTTCAACCTGAACCGCGCTCCTGCCGCCGCGGTCGCGACGATCCGAATCGCCCCGGATGCGACCGTGACGCCGCCCGAGCCGGCGGTCGCCATCGCCTCTTCTGCCCTCGGCATCTCTGAGAGCGGTACCGTGATCCGCAGCGACGGCCTGGCCCTGCCGGTTCTGAGCGTGGTTCCCTCATCGCGCCCGAGCGTCGCCGCCATCCTCCGCGAACTACTCCAACGCCTCCCCGACGCGGCCGAGCAGGGGACCAGCCCATGAGCGGCCGTCTCTGGGTGATTCGCGGCGGTCGGGTGATCGACCCGGCCAACGGCGTCGATGAGGTCCGAGACATTTGGATCGACGCCGATCGGATCGTCGCTCCACCCGCCGATCCCGAGTCCCGCCCAGCTCGCCTGCTCGATGCCCGCGGCGCGGTTGTGATGCCGGGTGGGATCGACGTCCATTGCCATATCGCGGGACCCAAGGTCAACGCCGCCCGGCTGATGCAGCCGGAGATCAGCCGCGAGGCCCCACCCCGACCGCGTCGCGCGGGCTTTCGCTCCGGAACCGGCGGGGTCGTGCCGACCAGCTTCACAACCGGTTACCGCTACGCCGGACTCGGTTACACGTTCGCCTGCGATGCCGCCATTGCACCCCTGGCCGCCCGCCAGGCCCATCACGAACTGGCCGACACTCCGGTGATCGACAAGGCGTTCCTGATCCTGCTTGGCAACGATCACTTCGCCTTGGAACGGATCGGCCAGGGCCGAGCGTCTGCCCTCCGCGACTACCTGGCCTGGATGCTCGGGGCGACCCGCGGCTATGGCGTCAAGGTCGTCAATCCCGGCGGAATCGAACGCTGGAAGCAAGCCCAGGGGACGACCAGCAGCCTGGACGACCCCGTCCCCGGATTCGACGTCACCCCGCGCGCCATCCTGACCGAAATCGCCCGCGCCGTCGACGAACTGGGGCTGCCCCACCCAGTCCACATTCACGGCCTCAACCTCGGCCTGCCCGGCAATGCCGCATCCACCCTGGAACTGATGAAAGCCCTCGACGGCCACCGCGCTCACCTGGCGCACATCCAGTTTCACAGCTACGCCGGCGATCCGTCCGACCAGGAGAGCATGGCCTCCGGCGTCGAGCCGCTGGCCGATTATGTCAACGCCCACGATCACCTCTCGCTCGACGTCGGCCAGATTCTCTTCGGTCCCACCACGAGCATGACCGCCGATAGCGCCGTCGCCGAATATCTGCACAGGCTAACGGGGCGCAAATGGCTCAGTCACGATGTTGAGCTGGAGACCGGCTGCGGCGTCGTCCCGATCGAGTACCGCCATACCCAATTCATCCACGCCTTGCAGTGGGCGATCGGCCTGGAGTGGTTTCTCCGCGTCAACGATCCCTGGAAGCTGGCCCTCTCGACCGACCACCCAAACGGCGGCTCGTACCTGGCCTACCCAAGGATCATCGGCTGGCTCATGAGTCGCGCGCTTCGCGACGAAGTCTGGGCGGCTCTTCCCGCGCCCGCGCGGTCGCGGTCGGCGTTGGCCGACCTGGATCGCGAATACACGCTGGCCGAGATTGCCATCATCACCCGGGCAGCGCCTGCGCGGATGCTGGGGTTGGCCGATCGCGGCCACCTCGGCCCCGGGGCACGTGCCGATGTGACGATCTACCGCGACGATCCCGACCGTGTCCGCATGTTCGAGCTGCCCCGCTGGGTCATCAAATCGGGCCAGATCGTCATCGACGACAGCGAGCTCAGAGCCGCCCCGGACGGCCTCACCCTGCACAACGCCCCGGCGCACGACGACGCCATCATCCCCGAGATCCGCGACCACTTCGACCGTCACGCCTCGATCCGTTTCGCCCATTTCCCGCTCCGTTCGGAGGAGGCGCCATGAACACGCCTCGGAAGCTGGGCGAGACGATTGTTCTAGACAGCTTTGCCGAGGCGTTTCCCATGGCGGCCGCGCGGCTGGTAATCACCGCCGATTCGGTCCGCTGGGCTGAAACGGCCGCGCGGGTCATGACCGGCTACGCCACCAGCGTCATCGGCTGCGACCTCGAGGCCGGCGCCATCGAACGCCTGGAACCCGACGCAACGCCCGACGGCCGCCCGGGTGTCTCCGTGCTCGCGTTTGCCTTCAGCCGCGGGGCCCTCGAAAAGGCATTGGTCAACCGGGTCGGCCAGTGCGTCATGACCTGCCCGACCACGGCCGTCTACAACGGCCTGCCTCTGGGCGATCAGCCGATCAACGTGGGCGGCCGGCTCCGCTACTTCGGCGATGGCTACCAGATCAGCAAGCGGCTCCACGGCCGTCGCTACTGGCGGATTCCAGTCATGGACGGCGAATTCACCTGCGAGGAATGCTTCGGCACGACCCGGGGGGTCGCCGGCGGCAACCTGCTCCTGCTCGGTTCCGACCGCGCGGCCTTACTCGCCGCCGCCGAGGCCGCCGTCTTCGCCGCGCGGCTCGTTCCAGGGGTTTTGCTCCCGTTCCCCGGTGGGGTCGCGCGCTCCGGATCCAAGGTGGGCAGCAAATACCGGAGCCTCCGCGCCAGCACCAACACCGCCTACGCTCCGACGCTCCGCGGCCTGGTGCCCAGCGAGTTGCCGGAGGGCGTCGATTGCGTCTACGAAATTGTGATCGACGGCCTGACCCTCGAGGCCGTCGAGCGGGCGACCGCCCTGGGCTTGCGCGCCGCGGCCCAACCCGGCGTCGCTTACCTCTCGGCCGGAAATTACGGCGGACGGCTCGGCCCCTACCACATCCGCCTTCACGACGTGCTGAACCGTTTTCCCGAATGAGGTCCGCCGCGCTGCGATGTCTCTGCGTCTGATCTGGCGTGATGCGACCCGATTGCCCGTCGACGGTGGGCGGCTCCGGCCCGACGGTCTGGCTGATCTGGCGCCCGCCGAGGCGGCCGCCGTGCGGCTCCCGGTCGGTAACGGGGAAGTGTCGCTGGGCGATTTGTTCGCGGTCTCTGGCCTCGATGCCCCGCCTGGTACGCTCCGGATCGAGGGCGACCTCCGCGGTGTGGCCCGTGTGGGACAGGGCATGGGTTCCGGCCACCTGATCGTCTCCGGGAACCTGGGGTCCGACGTCGGGTCGGAGATGACAGGCGGCCGGATCGACGTCTACGGCAATGTCGGTCCCTGGGCGGCCGCGGAGATGCGCGGTGGCCTGATCCACGTCCACGGCCACGCGGGCGACCGCCTCGGTTCTGCGCGGCCAGGCAGCCGCCTGGGCATGCGCGACGGCATCGTTCTGGTCGATGGCGACGCCGGTGCCTGCGTGGGCCAGTCAATGCGCCGTGGATTGATCGCCGTCGGCGGTGCAATCGGCCCCGCCGCCGGACATGCCATGATCGCGGGCTCGCTCTTCGTGTTTGGATCGGCAGGTATGCATCCGGGCCTGGGCATGAGACGCGGGACCCTGCTCTTCGGTACCGGGATCGACCCTGCGCTGCTGCTTCCAACCTTCGTTCCCAGTGGCCACGACCGTCCGCCGTTCTTGGCCGTCTATCTGCGTGAGCTTGCTGCGCTCGGCTTCAAGCCGGCAGGGCGGCGGACGCCTCGGCTCCGCCGCTACAATGGCGATCTCTCGATCGGCGGTCAGGGGGAAATCCTGGTCGCCGTCGAATAATCAGGCCTCGGCCCGAGATTGCCGCCATGCACGAGCCCGTCACCACCCGGAATCGACCGGCCTCCGACTCGCTCAACCTCCAGGCTCTGCGTCTGGCCGACGAACTGGCCAACCACGCCCGCGCGCGTCGGGTCGGCGTGCGGATCCTCCATGCCGGGGGACGCCTGATCGACTGCGGTGCTCAGGAGCGCGGCGGCCTGATCGCCGGTCTGGAGCTGGCGCGCATCTGCATGGCCGGGCTTGGGGACGTCCGCCTCGTTCCGGGCGCCCTCGGCGAGACCGTCTGCCCTCACGTCCAGGTCGTCACCGATCATCCGGTGGCAGCCTGCCTGGCCAGCCAGTACGCCGGCTGGTCGATCCAGGTCGACCGATTTTTCGCTATGGGTTCCGGCCCGATGCGCACAGCCGCCGGCAAGGAAGCCATCTTCGAGCGGATCGGATATCGCGAACGGCCGGATGCCGTCGTCGGGGTGCTCGAATGTCGCAAGGAACCGACCGACGAGGTGGTCGCCTACATCGCCGAAGCCTGTCAGGTCCCCCGCGACCAGGTGACCCTGCTCTATGCGCCGACGGCCAGCCTCGCCGGGGGACTCCAGGTCGTGGCCCGCTCGGTCGAGACCGCCTTGCATAAGCTCAGCGAGCTTGGCTTCGACCTGAACCGCGTCGTTTCGGGCCTAGGAACGGCTCCGTTACCTCCGGTCGCCGCCAACGACCTGGCCGCCATCGGCCGCACCAACGACGCGATCCTCTATGGCGCTCAGGTTGTGCTCTACGTCACCGGCGACGACGACTCGCTCCGCCAGGTCGGCCACCGCGTGCCCTCATCCAGCTCGCCCGACCACGGCGCTCCCTTCGCCGAAATCTTCGAACGCTACCACCGGGACTTCTACGCCGTCGATCCCCAGCTCTTCAGCCCGGCCCAGGTCGTCTTCCAGAATCTCGACTCCGGCCAGACCCACACCTTCGGCCGCATCGAGACCGACGTGCTTCTGCGATCCTTCTCTCGATGAATCACCCGGCCTACGTCGCCCTGGTCTCTGGTCTAGGCTGGCACGTCGACGATCTGATGCGTGCCGCGGCCAGGCTGGGCCTCTCGCTCCGCCCCGTGCTCTTTACATCGCTGGTCGGCCGCGCCGGTCCAGATGCGAGCGTCTACGCCGAGGGACTGGATTTGAACGGCGTCTCGGCCCTGCTCGTCCGGATGATGCCTCCCGGCTCTCTTGAGCAGGTCGTCTTCCGAATGGACGCCTTGCACCGGCTGGAATCAGCCGGTGTTCCGATCGTCAACCCCCCGCGCGCGATCGAAACCGCCGTCGACAAATATCTGACCCTGGCCCGCCTCGAGATGGCCGGCCTGCCCGTCCCACGCACTTGGGTCGGCGAATCGCCCGAGGCAGCCCTGGCCGCTTTCGAGGAACTCGGGGGGGACGTTGTCGTCAAACCCCTCTTCGGATCCGAAGGCCGCGGCCTGGTCCGCCTGACCGATCGGGAAACTGCCTGGCGCGTCGTCCACGCCCTGGCTCGCGTCGGGTCGGTCCTCTATCTTCAGGAATATGTGGAATCAGGCGGCACAGACCTGCGAGTGCTCGTGCTCGACGGCCGCGTGCTGGCGGCCATGCGGCGGCGCTCGCCCACCGGCTCCTGGCGCGCCAACATCGCCCAGGGCGGCCGCGGCGAACCGATCCAGCTCGACGCCGAAGCCGAACGCCTCAGCCTGGCCGCGGCTCGAGCCGTCGGCTGCGTCCTGGCCGGGGTCGATCTGATCGAATCGCGCGACGGACGCCTTATCCTCGAGGTCAACGCCGTCCCAGGTTGGCGCGCCTTGACCGCCGCGACTGGCGTCGACGTCGCCGCCGCGCTCCTGGAACATCTCCGGAATCTCAGGCGATGAACGGCCCCCCTATCCCCACTTTGGTACGCATCGCCTGCCTGCTCGAAGCCGCCGCTCGCAAGCCCGGCAATGTCCACCCAGAAGCTTCCTTCGACGATTGTTGCTTTCTTGACTTCTGCCTCAGCGCGGCCGCTCTGGGCGATCAGCTCGATCCCTCCCGAATCGCCGCCCGGGGCGTCGGCGCCACGATTCTCGACGCCGTCCAAGCCACCCGCTGCGTGACCCGGGCCAACACCAACCTCGGGATCGTGCTCCTCCTGACTCCCCTGGCGGCGGTCCCTCCCGAGACTCCGCTCCGCCCAGGGATCGACCAGGTCCTCGACTCATTGACGATCGCCGACGCCCAGGCCGTCTACCGCGCCATCCGGCTGGTCCATCCCGGCGGCCTGGGCACGACCGGCGAGCAAGACGTCTCCCACGAGCCTACCGTGACCCTTCGGGACGCCATGCGACTCGCCGCGGGCCGCGACGCCGTCGCCGCTCAGTACGCCAACGGGTTCGCTGAGATCTTCGACGTCGGCCTCCCGACGCTCGCCGCACACCTCGAGGCCGGAGACCCCCTCGAGACGTCAATCGTGGCCACCCACCTGGTCCTGATGGCGACCACGCCCGATACCCTGATCGCCCGCAAATCCGGGCCACAGGTTGCCCATGAGTCGGCCCGCCGCGCTCGCGCGGTCCTCGACGCCGGCTGGCCCGACACCGAGGCCGGACGCATCGCCTTCCACGAACTTGATCGCTGGCTTCGCGGCGACGGCCACGCCCGCAACCCAGGCACCACCGCCGACCTGGTCGCCGCCACCCTCTTTGCCGCCCTGCGCGAACAACGGATCCATTTGCCGATCGACGGCTGCACCGCGTTTCCGCCCGACTCACCCGCACGGACGCCGCCCTGATCGCCTCGAACGGCCCCCGGTAGATTGGCAATCGGGGATGCTCAACTGACTCTCGGGACGCCGATCTTCACCCCTAGCATCGGATCAGCCGCTCATCGCCATGAACACCTTCGTCGTCCGTGTGACCAAGGACCACCTCGTCTTCAGCGCCGGGCATTTCATCACCTACAACGGCGACATCTGCGAGCGCCTCCACGGGCACAATTGGCGGGTTGCCGTCGAGGTCGAAGGCCCGTTGGACGAAAATCACTACGTCTTCGATTTCATCGCCCTGCTTGAACTGGCTCGGGCCGTTGCCGCCGAACTCGATCATCGCATGCTCTTGCCCGATGGGTCGGGCCGGATCCGCATCGTCGACGCGGGGCCAAATTACCGCGTCGAGCACGGCCACCGCTTCTGGAGTTTCCCCCGCGACGAATGCGTCGTGCTTCCGATCCCGAATACGACGACCGAGCGGATCGCCGAGTGGTTCAATGCGCGGCTGCGCCAAGCGATCAGCGAACGCGGCCTGACGCTTCCCGAAGTCATCCGGGTCGAAGTCGAGGAGAACTTCGGCCAGTCGGCGACGCACACCTGGAGGCGTCCGGATCCATCGGCACCCTGAGCCGGGCGTGCCGAGTGCACGGGTCGCAGGACAACCCCTCCTTAGTGCTCGCGCCCGCCGCGCCGCTCGATTTCAGCAACCCAGCGGATGTACGCCTCGATGTCGAGCTTGCGCCGTATGCCCGATGCGCTCATGTACCGGATCGTTCCGAAGATCGGCCGTTCGCTCCAGGGCCGATCGTGGAGACCGCCGATCGCCCAGGCCACCCCGACGTAGCCGTTCGGATCTCGGCCATCCATGAAGTAGGTGTCGTTGAGCCGGACGGCCAGCCCGTAGGCGGTCTCCGGGTCGGGGGTCCACTCGAGGATTTTCTTGGCCCAATACATTCTCAGGTAATTGTGCATTCGGCCCGTAAGGAGCATTTCCTTCTGGGCGGCGTTCCAGATCGGATCGCCGGTCTGGGCGGCTTCGAGCTGTTGTTCGGAATAGACCACGGGCCGGGGGTCGGAGGCGTGTTTCGAGAGGGTAGCCCGGCCCCAGGCGGGGCAGCCGGCCAGCCGATCGTAATCCCGGTTCCGCGCGACAAAGTTGATTGCCAGCTCGCGCCGGACAATCAGTTCTTCCAAAAACGCCTCGACGCTCTCCGGCGGAGCTCCGCTTGACCGGACGGCCAGGGCGATCGTCGTCGGGCCGATATGTCCAAAATGCAGATGGGCCGATAGTTCGCTGGTCCGATAGGGCACGGGTTGGTTGCGGCCGCTGGCGTACTGCGGCAGGCGGTCCGCGATGAACCGCTTCAGCCGCCGCTGGGCTTCGGTCCAGCCGCCGATATACCCGGCTACCTCGCTCGCGCCGCCAACGCCCAGTCGATCCAACAATCCAGCGATATCCAGGTCCTCGCCTGCGGGGAGCCGCTCGGACGGCCACTGGACCTGGGCCGCTGGGTCCGGTAGCGGTCGGAGAAACTCGTTGAGCACCCGGTGGATCTTGGGCCGGATCGTCCGCGCCGCGTACTCCTGTTTGGGAAAGAGCGAAGTGGGGACCACCACGTCGGCATCGACCAGGCGGAGCGGGACGCTCAGCCGCTCGGCGACCTCCCGGCGCCACTGCTCGCCGATGCGCAACGGGTTTTCGTCCCCCACCACGATCGCCGCCCGCACTTCGCGCGCGACCGCGCAGACCACCTCGGACGGGCTTCCCAACCGCACCACCAGCGGGACCCCGCGGGCGGCCAGCGCCTGCCGCGCATCGACCAGGCCCTCGAGCAGAAACCGGTAATGCCGGCGCTGCGCCTGCGGATAGCTCGGCGTCAGCCCAAAGACCGAGAGGATCGGTTTTCTCAGGGCATTTCCCAGCGCGATCGCCAGATTCAGAGCTGCGTTCTCATGCCCGCGCTGGGCACGCTGCATCCAGTGAACGACGCACTCCCCCTCCGGATCCGGCGGACCGTCCCGGAGCACACGCACTCGGGGATGGGGCTTGAGCAGGCTTTCCAGCGTTGCCATAACGAATTGCATCCCCCGCAGTGCCTGGCTGAAGTCGTCCCTCCTCTGGTGTACATCAGAAGTGAGAGACCGCAGCGCCCTGAATGCTTCGATTCTGAATGCGGGCCGCTCGGGCCCGCAACGCCTCGACTGCCCGTTCCCGCCTCGGATCGATCAGACATGGTGCGACGTCTCCCCAACGGTCGACCCCCCCGGGCGATCACACTCGTCGAACTGCTGGTCGTGCTGGCGATCATCGGGACGCTGATTGGTCTCTTGCTCCCCGCGATTCAGCAGGCGCGCGAAGCCGGCCGCCGCGTCCAGTGCCTCAACAACCTCAAGCAATTCGGTCTGGGTCTTCACGGCTATCTGTCCCAGTTCGGGGCCTTCCCGCCCGGACGCATGTATCCCGACCGGACCGATCCAGCCGCCGGCCACCTCCAGTTTCAGCAGGCCTACACCTTCTATCCCGCCCAATTGATTCAGACCGGCGCCTGGACCGGATTCTTCTCCGTTCACTGCCACATCCTCGGCCACATGGAGCAAACCGCCGCTTACCACGCCCTCAACTTCGCCACCACCCATACTGGCGAATTGACCAGCGACGGTGGCCGTCACGTCGTCGCGCCCAACTACACGGCCTTGACGCTCACCCTGGGCAGTTTTCTCTGTCCCAGCGATCCTCACTCCACCCGCGGCCCGCGCGGCGAGAACAACTACCGGGTCAACTTCGGAGGCTCAACGCCCTACGCCGGCGGGGGAACCCGTCCGCTGAACGACCGCCTTACGGCCCATCTGATCGACGGCGCATTCACCTACGGCGATGTCTTGCGCCCCGGCGATTTCGTCGACGGCCTGGCCCAGACCGTCTTCGCCGCCGAACGGGTCAAGGGTTCGGGCCGAACGGGTCCGAACGTCCGTCGCGACTCGGACAGCATCTACATTCCGACGCTCGCCGTCCCGCTCGACATCCCGCGGCTGATGCTCCGCTGCCTGGCGCCGCCAACGCCGGTCTCGGGTTTCGGTTCTCACGGCCGCTGGCTTCCCAACGCGGACTATTCCGACGGCTGGGGATTTGCCTGGTACGTGGCCACCCTCTACAACCACGTCGCTCCCCCCAATTGGCGCGGCTGGGATTGTTCAGTCGGGACCTCGATTCCCGACGTCCCCTCCGAGCATGCGGTCATCGCTGCCCGCAGCCGGCACCCGGGCGGCGTCCACGTCCTACTTGGCGACGGCTCGGTGCGGTTTCTCCGTGATGCGATCGACCTGTCCCTCTGGCGCGCTCTCGGCACCCGGGACGGCGGCGAAACCCTCACCGGGCTCGACCCCTGATGCTCTCCCCCCCGCCAGAAGCGGCCTGGGAATCACCTTCTCTGGGGAAGCCGGCGACGAAGACGGCCAGCATCACCGCATCGATCGCCAGCGGCACGCCGAAGACCGGGGCCGCTGCCCCCCCCACCCGCTCCACCATCTCCCCGCCCAGGAGGCTGCCCAGCAGATTCCCCAGACCGGTCGTCGTCATCAGATACAGCCCCTGCGTCGTCGCCCGCCGCTCCGCCGGTGCCTGACGGTCCAGATACATCGCTGCCGCGATGTGAAACAGCGCGATGGCCAATCCCTGGATCGGCAACGCCGCCAGCACAACCGCCAACGGCGGTCGCAGAGTCATCACCCCGTGGTAGGCCACCCATGCGCTCATCCCGGCCATCAACATCCGGCGAAAACCTAGCCGCCCTAAGAGCCGCGGCAAGACCGCCAGCGACGCAATCTCCAAGACCTGACCCAGCGACATGGCCAGCGCCACCCAAGACCGCGGCAGGCCCAGGCTCGGCAAATAGGCAGGCACGACCTGGTAGACAAACGGCGTCGTCAGACTCACTCCCAACGCCACGGCCAGCAGTACGCCGACACCGGGCCGCCGCAGTAGCTCGCCGATCGATGCGTCTGGCAGTTCCCAGGCCTTCCGCCGCGTCGGGTCTGAAATGGGCCACGGAGGCGTATCCGGCAACGTCAAACAGTAGAGGCTCAACGCCGCCGAAACCACTGCCGCAACCCCAAATGCCTCGAACGCCCCCACCCCCGCGCTTGTCTGGCTCCGTAGCCCCATCACCGCGGTCACCACCCAGCCGGCGGCCATCCAGCCAACGGTCCCCCACATCCGAACCCGCCCAAACTGAGCCGCCGGCCGCATCAGATTGCGAAACGCGATCGTGCTGGCTAGCCCGCTCGCCGGCGCTGTCATCAACCAGTAACCCAGAAACGTCACAAATAGCGGCAGCGGCGCAGCCGGTATCCAGCCCCGCGCGAGCATCACCAGGACGACGGTCCCCAGCGCATAAATCAAAGCCAGCAGCCGCTGCGCCGCAAGCCGCCGATCGGCAATCTGGCCGGCGATCACCGGCGTCACCAACGACGCCATCGCCAACGTTCCAAAGATCGCCCCCCGCGCCCGGCCGGGCACCCCCAGGTCGTTCAAATGGAGCGCCAGAACCGGCCACCACGCCCCCTGAACCCCATAAACGCCCGCCATCATTCCGGCCAGTCGGGCCGTCCGCGCCGCTTCCTCCATCGGCCCTCGTGGCTCCTTCCGCCTCCCAACCGGTCAGCCCACCCCGCGCACGCCTATGACCCGATAAAATACTCCGATCGGGCAAATCTTGAGGAGTCCGCCGTCATGAGCCAGATCGGTCCCGAGCCAACCCAAGCCCGGCCTCGCGCCCTGGGACGCCGATGTGCGCTGGGCTTTTTGGGGCTGCTGGCCCTCGCCGTTCTCGGAATCGCCCTGGTTCCCTGGTGGCTCGGCACTCCTCAAGGAACCCGCTGGCTGGCAGCGCAGGCCTCGCGGATCCTCAATCCCGCTTCGCTCGAGATCGCCGAAAGCTCCTGGTCCTGGTTTGGCCCGACCCGATTCCGCGGCTTCGTCCTCCGCGATGCCCAGGGCAAGCCGATCGTCGATGCGTCCGTGGCCCTCTGGGACCGCTCCCTCACGCAGGCCCTCTTCGGCCGCCCGGCGCTCGGCCTCTTGAGGATGCCCGGCGGCCGACTCGACATCGAACGACTCCCCGACGGCCGCATCAACCTGGCCGAAGCCCTCGCGCCAATCCTAGGAGGAGGCCCCCAGTCCTCGCTGGCCATCGAGATCCAAGACGGTTCTCTCACCCTCCACTCGCCCGAACTCGCCGCCCCGATCCAGCTCCGCGACCTGCAGCTCGCCTTGGACCGACCCGCTGCACCTCAGCCCACCCGCTTCTCGATTGAGGGAATTGAAGCTCCTGCCGAGCATCCCCAGCCGGGTGCACTGTCGCTCGAGGGCCACCTGACCCGATCCGGAGACCCCGCCGGCGAAACCCTCTCGTTTCGCTGCCAACTGGCTGAATGGCCGCTTGCCGTACGCACTACCGACGGTGCGGAGCAGCTCCAAACCCGGCTCGACGGCTCGCTCTCGGCCAACGGCCGACCAGGCCAGTGGATCTCCTCCGGCCAGCTCATCGGCGAGCAAACCCAATGGGGAACGGCGCGTCTGGGGTCCACGGTCTCGCTCGGCCGCGTCGAAACCACCTGGGATCTGGCGCAAGCCGGTCCGCACTGGAACGCGCGCCAACTGATCCTCCGCACCGCTTCGGCCTACCTTGAGATCACCGGCAGCCTCCCCCCGCGAACTGGTTCGGCCACGGTCATCCAGGGTGACGCCGACCTGGCCGCCTTGATGAGGCAGCTCCCCGATCTCAGCCTCTCGGGTCTGACGCTCGAAGCCGGCCGGGCCACCTGGAATGCCTCGCTCGAGCCGCTCGGCGAGTCCGGACTTCGTTGCCGGGCCGCCGCTGACCTGAGCGGCCTGACCGTACTCCGAGGCGACGCGGTCGCCTCGCTCGAGGCTCCCCTCCGGCTCGACCTCCAGGCGGCCCAAACCCCCGACGGTTTCGCGCTCGACCGGTTTCAGCTCACCGGTCCGTCCGTCGACATTGAGGGTCAGGGCCACCTCGACGGCGGCATTACCCTGGCGGGCCGCGCCGAGTTGACGCAACTCCGCTCGTCGCTCGCTCCCCTCTTTCCCGCCAATACCCCGGCGACCCTCGGCGATGCCCAGTTCACCGCTTCCTACAAGCGCGCGGAAGCAGATCGCTTCCTCGCGCGGCTCGATGCCACGGTGACGGGACTGGCTCGAGTCGTCCATCCAGACCCCGGCGCTGCCGACCCCGCCGCGGGCCCCGTCCCGGCTCCCCCGGCTCCCGGACTCGGTGCCGCCGGGCCCGCGCCTGACGCACCGACCCAACCGCCTGGATCCACCTCGCTGGTCCTTGCGGCTGAGATGGCCGGCCCAGTCTCTCCCCCCGGAACCCCCGCCGGACTGGATACGCTCAACGCGACCCTCGCCGGCGGCGGCCTCGAAGGATTGGCCCGAATCCGCCCGGCCGACTCCGGCCGGGTCGTTATTGAGCGGATCGAGCTTGGCCCGGCGGGAACGCCCGAAGCCCCACGTCCCGCCCCTTGGCTGGCGGCCTCGGGCGAGTTTACCGACCAAACCCTGATCCTCCGACCTGACTCCGAATCCGCCGCTCCGCTGATGCTCGACGCGGAGGGCCTGCGGCTCACTGGACTCGGCACCGACGCCTGGCGCGCCAGCGCCGCACTTCGCTTCGACCTCGACGGTCAGTTCGGACCGATTCAGGCTCAGGGATCACTCCGCTTGTCCGCGACGCCCGTCCCCGCCGGCCCGGTCCGAATCGACGGCCAACTCGAAGCCCCGACACTGTTGATCCTCAACGACTCGGCCGGCGATACCGAACTCGGCCCGGCCCACGCCCAGTGGGAGGGATCGCTGGCGTCGTCCGCCGGGCTGTGGTCGCTCCAGCTCGATCGCCTGGCCTTCGAGTCGGACGCTTTGGGCATCTCAGCGCACGGTTCGATCACCGACCTGATGGCGTCACGCTCGCTCGACCTGGCCGGAACCATCGACCCACGCTGGCCGCGGCTCTCCGCGCAGCTTGCGCAAAGCCTCGGCTCCGAAGTGGAGCTGAGGGGTGAGCCAGCCCGGTTTCGGATCGCCGGTCCGCTCGACGCTACCACCGGCGACCTCAGCCTGACGATCAACGCGGCTCATACCTATGGCATGTTGGTCCAGGACGCTCCGATCCGGGTCTGGTGGAGCCAGGGCCGCTGGGGCCTCGACCCGATCGAGGCCACCCTCAATGGCGGCTCGCTCCGGCTCGTTCCGGAAATCGTCACCGCTGACGAGGGCCGCCTGTTCCTTCGTCTCACCGAGGGAACCTCGATCCACAACGCCGCCGTCAACGAGGAGCTCTCACACCGCGTGTTGGCTTACGTCGCGCCAGTTCTCGACCGTACCAGTCGAATCAGCGGCTCGGTCTCGGCCTCGATCCGCGAGGCGGTGATCCCTCTCGAACCCGACCCCCGCGACGAAGTGGTCCTGGAAGGCGAGGTCGTCTTTGAGGATGTCGCCTTCGCCCCGGGACCGCTCATGATGCAGGTCTACCAGGCCTTGCGGATGACGCCCCGCACGCTGCGGCTCGATCAGCCGGTTCAGGTCTCGATTCGCGATGGCCTGATCCACGAGCGCGGCTTTTCGCTGCCGTTGGGTGATGTGGCTCGGATCGAGATGGCCGGAACCGTCGGATTCGACCGCTCGCTGGCTCTGCTTGGCCGGGTCGGGATGGCCTCCGAACAGTTTGGCGACGTGCCGGTCTTCAACCAGATCGCGCCGGCGCTTCGGCTCGACTTCCCGATCGAGGGCACGCTCGACGATCCGAGGATCGACGCCGAGGGCCTGGCCCGCAGCTTCGGCCGGATGAGCCTGGATTCGTTGAAGGGTCTGGGCTTGGGCAGCCTCGACGCTTTGGTCGACCTCATCAATCGCCCGCCGCCCACTCCCGAAGAACTCGCGGCCCGCGCGGCCGAACGCGAGCGCGCGCGGGCCGAACGTGCCCTCCGCCAGCAGCGCCAACGCGAGGAACAGCTCCGCAAACGCGAAGAACGCCGTCTGAAGCGCGAGCAACGCCGCGAACGCCGCATGGGGAGCTAAGACGGGGCACGGGCTCAACCGAGACCTTCACGCGGCTTGGCTGTTGACAGACTGGCTCCACCGGTCGACTCACGGCCCGGCGGCCGGAGCTGAGCCGGTCGCGCGCTCCAGGTTCCCGTGATCAGCCGCGCCCCGCGGTCGTAGGTGAAATACGTCCACGCCCACTGGATCAACACCAGCACCCGATTGCGAAAGCCGATCAGAAACACGATGTGCACAAACAGCCAGAGCAGCCACGCCGGATAGCCCGAAAACTTCCAGCGTCCGAGTTGGGCTACCGCGGCCGCCCGGCCGAGCGTCGCGAGCATCCCCTTGTCGCGGTATCGGAACGGCTCGGCCGGCCTTCCTTCCAGCCTCCGCCTGACGTTACGCGCGGCCCACACCCCCGACTGCAATGCCGCCGGCGCCACCCCCGGCACCAGCCGGCCATCCTGCTCCCGGTGCATGAGATCACCCACGACTGAGATCCGCTCATCGCCCGGAATCGTCAAATCTGGCTCGACGATCACGCGCCCGGATCTGTCGAGCGGCACACCCAGCGATCGTGCCAGGGGCGAGCCTGCCGCCCCCGCCGCCCAGATGACCGTCGCCGCCTCGATCCGCTCCTGGCCCAGTTCGACGCCGCTTGCGTCGATCGCGGTGACACGCTGGCCGATCCGTAGCTCCACTCCCATACGCTCCAACTGCCGCCGCGCGCTCTCGGACAGGGCGTGGTCGAACCCGGAAAGGATCCGCTCGCCCGCCTCAACCAGGACGACGCGGGCCGATCTCGGGTCGATCCGGCGGAAATCCCGGGCCAGGGTCTTGCGGGCGACGATCGTCAGCGTCCCGGCCAGCTCCGCCCCGGTGGCACCGCCGCCGACGATGACGAATGTCAGCAGCCCCCGCCGCCGCTCCGGGTCATCCTCCCGCTCGGCACGCTCGAAGGCCAGCAACACCCGCCGGCGGATCTCCAGGGCGTCCTCGATTGTCTTCAATCCGGGTGCCGATTCTTCCCACTGGTCCTGACCGTAGTAGGAATGGGTGGCTCCGCTGGCCAGGATCAAGTGATCGTACTCCAGCTCTCCATCGGTCAGTTGAACGCACCGCCGCGCCCGATCGATCGCGACCACCTCTCCCAGCAGGACCTGGGCATTCGCCTGATGCCGTAGGATCCGGCGGATCGGCGCCGCGATGTCGCTGGGATTGAGCGCGGCGGTCGCCACCTGGTAGAGCAGCGGTTGGAAGAGATGGTGGTTGGCCCGATCGACGACTGTGACCGACACCGGCGCTTGCTTGAGCGTCTTGGCGGCTGCCAGACCGGCAAAACCCCCGCCCACGATCACGACCCGGGGCCACTGCGGAGCCGGCTTCATGGCTGGGGAGCGCGCCGATCGGGGGCCGCACCAGTCGGGCGGAACTCCCGGCTGAACCAACGCCGCCACGCCGCCTGGTCAAACCCGAAATCGACTCCCGTCAGCGTCCGCAACGCCAGCCGAACCTCCTCATTGCGGTAAACGTTTGTGACCTCGCGGATCACCGGCGCGTTGGGATTGACCCCGCCGGTCGCAAATCCGCTGAACGCCCCAAACGGCACCGACGTCGCGCCATAGGCCACCACCCCGTTGCCTACCACGGGACCGGTCAGGATTGGCACCGACGGCCCCGCGGCGAAGACCGGCCCGACGCCGATCGTCGCACCGGGAACCGCGCCGACTGCCGCTCCGCCCGGGATCACCGGACCTGGTCCCACCGTCCCAAACACAACCCCCAGCCCGCCGCCCGGCCCTCCCGGACCAGGCTCCATCACGGTTTGACTCTCCACCCGGACTAGCGCGGCGATCAAACGCGGAATCGCCTCGGTCACACCCAGCGCTCCCAAGGCCCAGGCCGCCCGGCTCACGACTACCTGATCCGAGGATCGCAACGCCTCGATCAACCGCACGGCCGTCTCCGGCTCGCGGCGTCGATCCAGTGCACGCAACGCCGCTTGCCGCACGTCGTGGCTCGATTCCCGGAGCACCAGCCCGATCAGCTCCTCGCGCGCCTCAGCTCCAGCGATCCCGCCGAGCCACTGGGGCACCCGCTGCCGCACCGCCGGTTCGTCGCCCGCAAAGACCCGCACCAGAGGGGCCGCCGCTGCCGGATCACGCAGCCCCAGCAACTCGACCTCGGCCGATTCCCGAGCAGCCGGGTCCGGCCCGAGCCAGCGGCTGCGAATCTCGGCAAGTCGCTGCATCCAGGCCCGCTGCGCCACACCGAACGCCTCTCGCCGCTCTTGCTCACCCTTCTCCTCCGGCGAGAGCCACTTCCCCTTGTACAGAACCAACCCCTGCGCCCGTTTTTGCTCCGCACTGGTCAACCATCGCCCATTATGGAAGACGTAGCCCAGCTTCTTACGCGCCACCGGATGATCGGGGTCGGCCTCCAAGGCCCGGCGGTACTCGATCTGTGCCGGCCCGCTCAGCCCATTCTGCTCGCACCACTCGGCCAGCTCCACCCGCTCGGCTCCTGTCAGACCCCCCCGCGTCGAACGCTTCAGGTACTCGTGGAGCGGATCCGCCGGATCGGCAACCACCGCGCGAACCTGCTCGGCGCGAAACTCCAGCGGCCGGGTGGAAGTCGGCGTCAGCACCCGAACCACGCCCTTCACTTCACCCTCAGCCGGCAGCACGACCCCGCGTACCGCGCCGCCGCCTCGGAGCTCGATCCGATCGGCCCTGGCCCCAGCCGCCAGGACCATCAGCCCCACAACCATCGCTGCCCGCGCCACGCCGGATCGACCCATCGGCTCTGCCTCCCGGGACGAGGCTCTCGTACTCCACGCTCGGCGCTTCCAGTTGTTTCATTGTAGAGTGCCAGCACAACCCCCGCGAATGCCATTCCTCTTTTCCAGCTCCGGCATGACCGATCCTGTCTCCAGCCACCGCAGTCAGGCCCCCGCCACGATCCGTCTGGCCGTACTCACTGTCTCCGACACACGCACGATCGAGACGGACACCTCGGGAGCCCGCATCGTCGAGCTAGCTACCGCCGCCGATATGCTGATCGCCGCCCGCGCCATTGTGCCCGACGACCCCGCCCGGATCCGCCCCCAACTCGAAGCCTGGCGCGACGACCCCGGCATCGACGCCGTTTTGGTCACCGGCGGCACCGGAGTCAGCCCCCGCGACCAGACCGTCGAAACCGTCGCCGCCTTGCTCACCCAGCCCTTGCCCGGCTTCGGCGAGCTGTTTCGGATGCTCAGCTATGCCGAGATCGGTCCGGCGGCCATGCTCAGCCGCGCCTGCGGAGGACTCATGGGACGGACGCCGATCTTCCTCATGCCCGGCTCCCGCGCTGCGGTCTCGCTCGCCCTGGAGCGGCTCATCCTCCCCGAACTCGGCCACCTCCTGGGCCAGATCGGCCGCCCGAATTGAAGCCGTCTCCCATCCCGGCGCCTCAACCTCGGCCTAATCCGCCCTGGCTTGACCGCCACGCATAGAGCGCGATCGCCACGGCCGTGGCCGCATTGAGCGATTCGACCTCCCGGGAGATCGCAATCCGAAGCCGCCTGCCGATCTCCACACCCTCCGGCAAACCCGGACCCTCCAATCCGGCCACCAGCCCGAACCGCTCGGGCCACCGCGCCGTCTCGATCGGCTCGCCGTCGGGCGCTAGCGCGAGCATGGGAACCGGGCATGCTTCCAATTCATCCAACGCCGGCCCCGCCTCCAGCCGGACCTGAAACGCCGCCGTCCCTCCCGCTCGCAACGCCTTGGGATGAAACGGGTGCGCCGCCGACTTCAAGAGTACCACCCGCGCGACCCCAAACGCCGCCGCCGACCGCAACACCGCCCCGACATTCTCCGGATCCTGAAACGGGACAAACAGCGTACAGCCCTCAGGCCACGGAGCTTCGGCCGAAAACGTCGCGATCTCGGGCAGCCGAACCACCAACAGCGGCGCGTGCGTTCCCGAGACGTCCAACTGCCGAAACAGTTCCGGCGCCAGTCGAAGCCACGCTGTCCCTTCCGGAACCCCGGCCGGCGGCGCTGGCCCACGCCCCTCGGTCACCCAGGCCACGATCCGATCGCCAAACCGCTCGAGTACTTCCTCAACAACCTTACGCCCCGCTACCAGCCCCTGCCCCTGCCGCCGGATCCCCCGCCCGCTGAGCAGCTCGGCCAGATCGCGAAACGTCGGATTGGCCGCGCTGACAATCTCCCGAACCGGACCTTCATGGATCGGCCCGATCGGAACCTCCGCCGCCAACCGCTCGTACACCACCAGCCGCCGCCGATGCGGCGACTTGGGCAGCGTGTACGGCGTATCCGCCACCAACCGATAACTCGACCCCAGCACCGCCCGCGCTTCCTCGATCTCCGCGTCGCACTCCGGCCCCTTCATGAAAATCATCCGCCCGCCCGGAACCAGACACCCGGAAACCTGACCCAGCGTCGTCGCGATCGTCCCCACCGCACGCGTGATCACCCCCTGCACCGGCCGGGTGTACCGGGGAGTCACCTTCCCCGCATGAACCTCAATGCCCGTCAGCCCCAGCTCGGCAATCACACGACGGAGAAACTCCGCCCGAGCACCCCGCGGCTCGGCCAAGATCATCTCCACCTCGGGCCGCGCCAGCTTGAGCGGAATCCCTGGCAAACCCGGCCCACTGCCCATGTCGACCAGCGGACTGGGCAGGTCGACGTAACGCAAAACCATCAGACTATCCACATAATGCTTCAGCACCATCGCCTCGAAATTGTGAATCCGCGTCAGATTGAGCTCGGCGTTGGCCGCACGCAGCAGGCCGTGATAAGCCCAGAGCCGATCCAATGCCCGACCCTCTAACGGCGTCCCACACGCCTCCAGCATCGCCCCCAACGCTCGCCGGCTCGGAACCATCGCTCTCCACCCCTCAACCCCAAGTACGCGCGCCTCAGGCTCCGAGCCTACCCGATCCCCAGCCTCAGCGATCCCTCTGGACTCAGGCAGACCGGAATGCTAGGCTCTTCACAGATTGTTCGCCAATTGTTCAACGTCAGGAGCCGGGTCGATGCAGGTTGCCGGGTGCGTCGAGTTTCGGCGTCGGGTTCCGCATCGCCGGGCTGCGTTGCAGGCCGGTGCTTTGGCGTTGGCCGGACTAGGTTTGCCGACGCTGCTCCGGGCCGAGGCGGCGCGGGCGCGCCGGGGTTCGTCTCCAGGTTTTGGCCAGGCCCGGTCGTGCATCGTCATTTTCCAGTGGGGTGGTCCCAGCCACCTGGACACGTGGGATCCGAAGCCTGAGGCGCCGGATTCGATCCGCGGGCCGTTTGCCGCGATCGAGACGGCCACGCCCGGCGTCCGGATCAGCGAGCACTTCCCGCATCTGGCGCGGCAGACTCAGCGGCTGACGATCGTGCGGTCGATGACCCATGACGATCCGGCCCATCTTTCGACGGTGCATCGGTTTCAGACCGGACACCTGGCGCCCCGGCCCAAGTCGGACGCGATTGGCCCCTCGCCGTCCGACTGGCCGCATCTCGGCTCCTTCGTCGGCAAGCTGTTGCCTCCGCCTCCCCACGCGCTGCCGGCGGCGGTGACGATGCCCTGGCTGGTCTCACACCCCGCGGCTCCGGGCGGCCGTGCTCCCGGTCAGCATGGCGGCTGGCTCGGCAAGGCCTACGACCCCTTCCTCGTCACCGGCGATCCCAATGCGCCCAGCTTCCGCGTGGGGGGGATGAACCTGCCCGAGGGGATCAACGATCTTCGGCTTCTTTCCCGCCGCCGGCTGCTGACCGGACTGGACGCCTGGTCGGCCGGAAGCCCCTCCGACTCCTGGGACGACTACCAGCACCAGGCCTTCGACGCCGTCATTTCAGCCGAGGCCCGCGGCGCCTTCGCCATCGAGCGCGAAGACCCCCGCCTCCGCGACCGCTACGGCCGCCACATCCACGGCCAGTGCCTGCTCCTGGCACGGCGGCTGGTCGAAGCCGGCGTCCGCCTCGTCACGGTCAACTGGCACGACGACGGCATGAACTTCTGGGATACCCACGGCGACAACTTCAACCAGCTCAAAAACCGCCTGATGCCCCCGGCCGACCGTGGGTTCGCTGCGCTGCTGGACGACCTCGACGCGCGCGGACTCCTCGACGAAACCCTGGTCGTCTGGGTCGGCGAGTTTGGCCGCAACCCCAAGATCACCGCTGGCAACGCTGGCCGCGAACACTGGCCCCGGTGCTATAGCGCGGCCTTGGCCGGGGCCGGGATTCGTGGCGGTTATGTCCACGGTGCCTCCGACCGCATCGGCGCCTACCCCGCACGCGACCCCGTCCAGCCCGAGGACCTCGCCGCCACGATCTACCACGCTCTCGGCATTGACCCCGAGACCGAGGTCCGCGACCCCCTGGATCGGCCCCTGCGGATCACCGAAGGCCTCCCGATCGTCGACCTCTTCGCCTGATCGGCCTCCAAACGCCGCAGCCCTCCGACCCGCGACCAACGCCGCCCCGGTGGTTCCGTCTCCATTGCCGGCGCGGCCGTCACACGATCCGCGCATGATCAGGCCGGCTCGGCTGACTCGCTCTGGTCGCCATCAACTGCTCGCGCTGCGGTAAGTTCGCAAAGCACGGCGAAAAAACCAGCGGCTGACCGCCACCAGCCCAACCGTCGCCACCATCGTGAACCCGATCAATCCCGGCTCCAGCGCCCGGACCATCGTCGCCGCCGGCACATTGACCACCAGTAAGATCGGCACCAGATAGGTGAAGAATCTCCCGATCGGTTCGGCCCACGTTCCCGCGAAAATCTCCTTTGGATACCGCGCCAGACTCGAGAACAGCCACCACATCTCCATCAAACTCTGATTCCGCACCAGATAGACCGACAAACTGGTCAGCATCAGCATGAAGCTGTAGGCGATCAGCACCCCGCAGGCAAACAGCACCACAAACCCGACCAGCCGGCCGGCGTCCAAGGGCCAGCCCAGCCGCCCCAGCGCCGAGAGCATCAGGGCGCCGCCCATGATCACGTTGGGCGCCGTCGCCCAGTCCACCTTGCGGCACGAGACCAGAAACTGCTCGTCGATCGGCCGCAACAGCAAAAAGTCCAGATCGCCCGTCCGGACCAGCTCCGCAAACTCGTTGCAGTTCTCCAGAAATAGCGTCTCGATCAACCCATTGAGCGCGAAGAAACAACCGACAAAAAACAAGTACTCCGGTTCCGACCAGCCCGCCACCGAATCCGTCCGCGCGTAAATCGTGCGATAAAACGCCAACAGGATCAGCAACCAGAGCACCTCAACCGACACCTTGACCAGAAAATTGCCCCGGAAGGCCATCTCCCGAGCCAGCGTATACCGGGCCAGGGAGGCCATGATTCGCAGATAGCGAGCGATCGTTCCCATCGTAGACCTGCCCCGCGCCGGGTCTCAGCGGACTGACCCCGCAGAGGCATGATTCTCGCCCAAACAGCGTGGATCTGGCCAGCTCCGCTCAACATCCTCAGAAGGGCCGCCGCGTATTGGACCACGATCTGGGACGTGGGTACGGGTGGGGGTGTCCAGTCCCGGCCCGCACCGCTTCCGTCCCGCGCAGGCCAATCCGGCTGTTGGCTCAATAATCGGACTGCGAGACAACCTCGCCGCCCCGGCGCGTGCTCAGGGCACGCCAGGTCTCCAGCGCGATCCCGTCCTTGACAAACGAGACCCGCCCATCCCCAAACAAGACGTTCACACCACCCGGGTGATAACTCCGGGCCGTCTTCCAGGCCCGGATGTGCGCGTGGATGCAATCTGGCTGCGGGTCGTTGGGGCGAAGCACATGGTTGTAGATCGGGCCGTCGCTCCGGCCGGTCGCCCAACCGTAGTTGCGATTCCCGCCCCAAGGGTAACGGGATCCTGGGCCGCAGTTGGCCGGTGTCGGCCGCAGGATCGGCGGCACGTCCTGACCCAGATCCCGAAACTGGACCCGGGGATCGCCGATCATCCCCGCCTCCAATGCCTGGTTGTTGCCGATGACCGACTCGCTCATCACCGCCGTATGCGACAGCCCGTCACGGACCTCGGCATACGGAATCACCGAACTGATGAAGATGACTCCATTGGCCGCCGGCGGGATCATCGCGCCGTCGTCCGGCCCGGTGCCCGCGCAGCCTAGATAGTTGAACGGGCGCTGGTCGGGATCAAACGCGATTTCGTAGTTCCCGTCACTCGGACACAGGAAGGTCATCACCAGCGTCCGCGTGGCGGTCGTATTTTCAGGGCGGATCGGAGCGTTGCCGTTTGCCTTCAGCCCCAGATCAAAATTCAGCGCCGCGAACGTGGCCGACTGCTCCAGGTACGGGAACAGCCGCGCCAGGGCGCTGAATTGGTAGACCGGCCCCTGCGACGACGGCGGAAAGACCCGAAACGTCCCCTCGTACATCGTTACAGCCAGGCCGAGCTGCTTGAGATTGTTCGTGCACTGCGCCCGCCGCGCTGCCTCGCGGGCCGCCTGAACCGCTGGCAGTAGCAGGGCGATCAGCACGCCGATAATCGCGATCACCACCAGCAGCTCGATCAAGGTAAAGCCACGACGTCGCCGGCTCATTGGTCCCCTCCGAGAGCAGCGTCCGCCTCAATCACGAAGATGCTCGGGTCCGCCAGCGCCGCGACCCGCTTCCCCTCCGCTTCCAGACGCTCCAGCGGAAGGTCCAGAATCGACGCCACCAACTCCGGACGGACCCGCGCGACCACCGTCCGGCCCGTCCGGCGATTCCGGAACACCGTGCGCATCGCCGCGGCATCGCTGGCCACATGCTTCAGATTCAGCTTGCCCGCCGACGCCCCCGTTGCGGCGTGCACGCCGTCCATGACACAGGCGTACTGAACCTGCTCCGGGCAGTAGTGCACCACCTCCAGGTCGTGGCTCGATCGCGGCAGGCCAAGCTCGGCCAGCGCCCGTTGCCCCATCCGGTACCCGACCACCGCCCACGGACCTGCGCCGCCGTGATAATCGCGAACCCGCTCCAGGCACTCCGCCACCGCCTTCGGATCCGGCGGCTTAGGATCGGCTTGCCCCACGACCCAGACAATCAGCAATCCCACCAGTTCCCGAGCCATCGGAACCTCCGAGTAATACGATTCTGGAAAACGATAATATCGCCGCGGATCGTCCTCAGCAATGTGCCAGCCCGATGCCGTGTGGCTTGTCTATCCTCCGAACCGGGGACCCGTGCCGTGCGGAGTGTCATCGCCCCCCCAGCGAGGCAAGCTCCTTGCCGTTTATCTGCTGCGGCTAGGCTCATCTGGCCGCGCCGCGCTCCGCAGTTGCTCTCGAAACGCCCGCGCCAGCCGCGACTGATACCGGTAGGGGTTCCAGCCTACGCCGATTGTCCGCCGGGGTGCCTCGCCCGCGATCGGGACGTAGACCCGCTGGTCGCTGGTGTCGAGCCGACGCGCCATCTCGGGCACGAACGACAGACCATGCCCCAGCGCCACCATCTCCTGAACCGTCGCCAACTGGGTCGAACGCCCCGTCTCCAACGGGTGGAACTGCCGCCGCTCGCAGAAACTGCGGATCTGACCCGAGAGGCAGTGCGCCTCGTCGAGTAGCACAAACGGCTCCGCCCTGAGCCGGTCCAGCCGTACTGGCCCGCCCCGCGCCAGCCGGTGCCCCGCCGGCACCACCAGCAGCAACGACTCCTCAAAGAGCGGCTCGAACTCGAGATACCGCCCATCGACCGGAAGCGCCAGGACCCCCAGATCCACATCCCCCTGACGCAATGCCTTCAGCAACGCCTCGGTCGTCAGCTCGTGCAGCTCCAGTCGCACCTCCGGGTGTTGCTCCCGAAAGGCCTTGAGCGGGCCCGGAAGAAAGTACGGCGCAATCGTCGGAATCGCCGCCACCGCCAACCGACCCGTCCGACCGTCATCGGCAAGCTCCCGCGCCGTGTCGTCCACCAGCGCCACGATCTGCTCGGCACGCTCCCGAAGCCGCTCTCCCGTCTCGGTCAGCTTCAACCGCCGCCCCTGCCGCTCAAACAACGGCGTGCCTAGTTCCGCCTCCAGCTTCGCCACCTGCTGGCTCAGAGCCGGCTGCGATACCCCACAGGCCACCGCCGCCCGGGTGAACGTCCCATGCTCCACGATCTTCAAGAATGAACGAAGGGTCGCTAGATCCATAACGTATTCTTATCCAATGTATTCGACCAATTTGTTTGAATTATAGGCGAGACTGTCTAGGATAGCTACACCGGGGATTTCGGGCGGGATGAAACCTGGTCGAGCGGTCCCCGGTTCGCGAACGCGTTTATGGTTACGCAATGGAGGTTTGATCGATGCTGACCGTCGGCGATCGTTTTCCGGCCTTTACTGCCAAGGCGTGTCTTGGTGGCAACCCGGAGAGCCTGACCGAGATCACGCACCAGACGCACGCTGGTCGCTGGGTCGTTTACTTCTTCTATCCCAAAGACTTTACCTTCGTCTGCCCGACTGAGATCGTGGCGTTCAACCAGCGGCTCCGCGAATTTCAGGATCGGGATTGCGCCGTTGTCGGCGGCAGCACCGACAACGAGTATGCTCATCTGGCCTGGTGTCGATCCCACGATGAACTGCGTGAGCTACGGTTTCCGCTGATCGCCGCACAGAAGCTCGCGGCCGATCTGGGGATCCTCGACCCGGCCGAGGGCGTCTGTCTCCGCGCCACCTTCCTGGTCGACCCAGAAGGTGTCATCCAGTTCGTCGCGGTCAACAATCTGAACGTCGGCCGCAATGTTGACGAAATCCTCCGCGTCCTCGACGCCGTCCAGTCCGACGAGCTTTGCCCCTGCAACTGGAAAAAGGGTGAGGCCACCATCCAGGTCTGAAGCCGGCCCCGCTGCCAGCGCTCGGCCTGGTCAGACTTCCAGCGTCCTTCTCCCACCGGTTTGATCCAGGATCGCATATGCTCTCTCTCGACGACCTCAAGAATCGTTTGGGCGACGAGACCAAGGATCTTCGGCTCAATTTGGGCACGGTCCTCTCGTCGGGTTCTCTCGATGCGGTCCAGCGTTACGCTGTCGCGTACGCATCCGCTCTTTTTTCGCAGGACGCAACCCTGGCCGACGCGCTGGCCGCCGAAGCCCGCGACGTTCTCACCGCCGACGTCTTGTCCGATGCCCGCGCAGCCGCCGCCCTGATGGCCATGAACACGGTCTACTACCGGTTTCGCCACATGGTCGGCAAACCCAGCTACAGCCAGCGGCCCGCCGCCCTGCGGATGACCCGCATGGCCCGACCGGCCACCTCCAAAGCTCTCTTCGAGCTCTGCGCCATGGCCTGTGCGGCACTGGCGGGCTGCGAACTGTGCATCCGCTCCCACGAGGAAAGCCTGCTCAAGGAAGGCCTGACCGAGGAGCAGATCCACGACGCTGTTCGGATCGCGGCGGTCGTCCGGGGCTTTCAGACCGCTCTGGCCGCCTCCCGCGTCATGGTTCATTGATCTGAGCCGCCCGGACGCGTCCGTTCGCTTGTCGGCTTGAACCACGGCGGCCGTCGCGTCGGACGCCGTGGCTCCACCTCGTGCGCGGACATCGACGTCGTGAGGCCGCTCAACCTGGAGCGAATCCCACGATCCCAGGCCCTCGCCCGATCCGTCCGAATCCACGCAGGCCGTGCGGCCGCGACCGATCTTGCCTGCGTCTTGAGCCGGCCAGACCGTTCCCTCACCCGGCTTCGCTCCTCCTCAATGCTCCGGTTGGCAGGCACCAATCGGGCCTCGCTCCCGCCGCTGTGGCGGACTCCGACACGTCGTTCAACCAATCACCCTTGACCGATCCCATGCCCGGCGAAGACACTGACGATTGTCTTAGGGCAGACTTGTCGCTCCCGGCATGGGGTGGACGCTATGGGTCGCCGCCTTGCGATGGCCGCGGTCTTGTTGCTTTTGGGGCTGGTGCCGTCTGCGCACGCTCAGGTCACAGCCCGACAGGTGGAAGAGGCGATCCGCAACGGCGTCCGCTATCTGGCCCGACAGCAGCAAGCCGATGGTTCCTGGCCCGACGCCGACCATCGTGCTCATACCGGAACCAGTTCGCTGGTGATGCTCGCTCTGCTGACCGCCGGCGAGAAACCGGGAACACCGACGATTGATCGCGGTCTCCGCTACCTCGAGCAGTTTTCGGCCAGCGACCTGGGTCGTACGTACTCGGTCGCCCTTCAGACGATGGTGTTCGCCGCGGCCGACCCAGCCAAGTATCGGCTTCGCCTGGCCGCCAACGTCGAGTGGCTCGAGCGTGCCCAGATCAAGCAGGGTGACCACAACGAGTGGCCCGGCTCTTGGACCTACACCGCCGAAAAGGAAGCCCCGGGCGACAACTCCAATACGCAATATGCCTTGCTCGGCCTCCATGCGGCCGCGGAGGTCGGGATCCCGGTTCGACCCGAAACCTGGCTGCGCTCCCGCAAATACTGGGAAAGTGCCCAGCGCCGTGACGGTTCTTGGGGCTACATGCCCCGGGGCGCCGATAGCCCAACGGCCAGCATGACCTGCGCTGGCATCGCCTCGCTGGTCATCAGCGGCCTGAAACGCTACCAGGGTCAGGAAGTCTTACTCCCCAGCGGCGAAATCCGGAACTGCGGGGTCGGGGGGATCAATGTCGACCTCCAGGCCGGCATCGACTGGCTCTCGACTCACTTCCGAGTCACCGAAAACTGGGGTCGTGGCCAGCTCTGGAAGTATTACTACCTCTACGGCCTCGAGCGCGCAGGCCGCCTGACCGGCCAGCGATTCTTCGGTGAGCACGACTGGTACCGCGAAGGCGCGGAATATTTGGTCGGCGAGCAGGACCGCCTTCAAGGTTACTGGCAAGGTTCGGAGCACACCGAACGCGAGCCGATCATCGCCACCAGCTTCGCCGTTTTGTTCCTTGCTAAAGGCCGCGCCCCGGTCCTGATCAACAAGGCCCGCCACGGGCCAGGCGCCGACTGGGACAATGACCACGACGACATCCGTAACTTAGTTGGCGTCGTCTCCCGCGACTGGAACCACCTGGTCACTTGGCAGGTCGTCGACCCCAATGTTGCCTCGATCGAGGATGTGCTCATGGCGCCGATCCTCTACTTCAATGGCCATCAAGCGCCCCAGTTCACGGCCGCCGGCAAGGCCCGGCTCCGCCAGTATGTCGAACAGGGCGGCCTGATCCTGGCCGAGGCGTGCTGCGGACGCTCCGAGTTCGACCAGGGCTTTCGCGCCCTGATGCTCGAAATCTTCCCCGAGCCTGAGTATCAGCTCAAACCGCTGCCCGAGGATCACGCCGTCTGGCGCGCCAAGCACCTGCTCACCCCCGATGTCCACCCGCTCTGGGGCATCGAGCACGGCTGCCGGACGGTCGTCATCTACACCCCCCAGGACCTCTCCTGCGGCTGGCACCAGCTCGAAACTCAGCCCGACCATCCCCTGGTCGTCAAAGCCGTTCGGGTCGGACAAAACATCGTCGACTACGCCACCGGCCGTGAACTGCCCGCCGACAAGCTCACCCCCCGCGAAACCACCCAATTCGCCACGGAGACTGCCAAACGCGGGGCCCTTCATATCGCCAAGCTCAAACACGCCGGCGAGTGGAACATCGCCCCCCTGGCCATCCCCAACCTCACCACCCTCCTCCGCGAAAAGCTCAAGATGGATGTCGTCATCAACCACCGCGAGCTGTTCGCCAACGACCCCAACCTCATCTACTACCCGCTGATCTACCTCCAAGGCCGCGCCAGCCTCTCATTCCCGGCCGACCATCTGCAAATCCTCCGCGACCACCTCGAACCCGGCGGCGGCGTGATCTTCGCCGACGCCGCCTGTGGCAGCCCCGCGTTCGACGCCAGCTTCCGCAAATTCGTCGCCGAACTCTTTCCCGATAAGCCGCTCGAGCCGATCCCGCCCGACGACGAACTGTTCCACCTGCCCGGCGGCTACGACCTCTCCGAAGTCCAGTACACCCAGGCTGCCGGCGGCCAGACTGGGCCGCCCCAGCTCGAAGGGATCAAAATCGACGGCCACTGGGCCATCATCTACTCCCGGTTCGATATCGGCTGCGCCCTCGAACGCCATCAGGGCCTCGACTGCAAGGGCTACACCCACGACAGCGCCCTCAAGATCGCCGCCAATATCGTGCTCTACTCGACCCTGCCCTGACCGCTAGCCCCTTCGCTCAATCGTCGCGACGCGGGGTTCATCGGCTCTCGCTCTGCTTCGCGACGCCACCACGGGCAATCCAGCCCCCGGCTGCAGCCACTGGCTCCTCGGCCCGACCCACCCATCAGATGGCGGCTTTCGAGGCGGCTGAGCCTCCCGACGCCAAACCGCCTTTCCTGCTCTTCAGGCGATCGCCCTGTCACGGTTCGCTGCCAGCCGGCACGGTTCGGGAGCCTCGAATGGCGAATCCCGCGGCACGGCGGCCGGATCGGCTCTCCAGCCAGCGCGGGCGACCGAAACAGGATCCGGCTGATCCCGCCTGGGCTGGCTCCGGCAAGCACAGCGCGGCGGAGCCTCCGAGGCTCTTGGCGGTTTCGGACGCCGTTGTCTTTCGTTCGGGGGACTGACCCATTAGAACGACCGCTAGGGAATTCTGTCTGGCTGTCGATCCCCGTTTTTGAGGTTCACCCATGCGCCACTGGATCGCTGCGCTGCTCGCCGTGCTCTTGCTGGGCAACCCCGGCCGCGGTCAGGACGAAGCCGCGCGCCCCCTGAATATCATCGTCTTCGGCGCCCATCCCGACGATTGCGAGCTGGACGCGGGCGGGACCGCCGCCAAGTGGGCCAGGCTCGGCCACCGCGTCAAGTTCGTCTCGGTCACCAATGGCGATATCGGCCACCATCAGATCTCCGGCGGCCCGCTCGCACGCCGCCGCGCCGCAGAAGTGCAAGAGTGCGCCAAAATCCTCGGCATCACGACCGAAGTGCTCGATATCCACGACGGCGAACTACTGCCAACCCTCGAAAACCGCCGTACCATCACCCGGCTCATCCGCCAGTGGAACGCCGACGTCGTCATCTCCCACCGGCCCAACGACTACCACCCCGACCACCGCTACACCGGCATCCTCGTCCAAGACGCCGCCTTCATGGTCATCGTCCCCAACTTCTGCCCGGACGTGCCCGCCCTCCGCAAAAATCCCGTGTTCCTCTACAGTCAGGACTCGTTCCAGAAGCCCAACCCATTTCAACCCGATATCGTGGTTCCGATCGACGATGTGATCGACCTCAAAGCCGCGACCTACGCCGCGCTCAAGAGCCAGTTTCAGGAGTGGAACCCCTGGCTCTTCGGTTACGAGGATCAGGTCCCCAAGGACGAGGCCGGCTGGAACGCCTTCGCGCGTCAAAAGACCCTCGAGCGCGATGGTCCCACCGCCCGCAAGTTCCGCGCGACGCTCGTGGAATGGCTCGGGCCGGAGAAAGCCCAGGCGGTCCAGGCCGCCGAGGCCTTCGAGATTTGTGAATACGGCCACCAACCTACCCGCGACGAGCTGCGCCGCCTCTTCCCGTTCTTCGATTAGCTCTCGGCGGGGGGGCTGCGGCGGCTCAGCGATCCACGTCGTCCGAGGCGTGATTGGCGCCGGCCGTCCGGTTCCGCTTCCGGCCGCCACGGCGACGACCCCGTCGCCGCCGCCGCGATCCGCCCGTGCCCAAACTCTCGGCGTCCGACGCCCCAAAGGCGGCCTCCTCGCCGCACCGCGACTCCACCGGCTGCTCGTCGGCCAGTTGCTCCAATTGGCTCATCATCAACGTGAGAAACTGGAGCTTCATCCCGTGGTTTTCCAGCAACTCGCCCAACAGAAACGGGCTTTCGAGCAGGTCCTCGGCCCGATCGTTCACAGCGTCGGCCAGCTCGTCAACGAGCAGATCGCGGCCGCGCCGCAGGACATCAAGCGCATCGCGGTATTTATTCATGGCGGAGGGGCTGGTCATGGGCTGTCGCGTCTCCTTCCAACCTTGAAGATACCACGGAATACGTTCGGTCAGGCAAGCCACCCGTCCGGTTCGTTGCCCCCGCCCATCGCCGCATCAGCCAATGAACCAGCCGGGCGTCGAGCCAGCGGCGATCACCAGCCCAATGATCCCGACTGATATACCCCAAATGCCCGCCCGCCGATACGACCTCCAACCGCAGATTCGCCGGAAACGGCGCCGATTCGACCGTGGGCAACGGAATAAACGGATCGTCGGCCGCATGCACCACCAATCCCTCGACCCGAATCCGCCCTAAGAGCGGCCCCGCGCTTGAGGCCGCGTAATAGGCCTCCGCCCCCTCATACCCATTTCGCGGCGCCGTGTATCGATCGTCAAACGCATAAAGACTGTCGATCTCGGCCCAGTCGACAGGCCCAAGCCCCGGAAACCACTCATGCAGCCGTTCGACCTGGGTCCGCAACACCCGGACGAAGTTCGCGTCATAGAGCCGGTTAGCCGGTTCCCTCAAGTGCCGGCAACAGGCCGAAAGATCCAGCGGCGGATTGGCCGCCACCACGCAATCCAACCCCGGTAACGCCACGTCCGACGCCTCCGCCGCCAGCTTCAGCACCAGGTTCCCCCCCAGCGACAACCCGACCAGACCCACCGGCGAACCCTTCGCACCCTTCGCAATCCACTCGGCCACGACGCGAAGATCCCCGGTTCGTCCGGCGTGGTAAATCCCTCGCGCCAGCCCAAAGCCGGCACCCGCTCCCCGCAGGTTCATCCGCACGACCCGAATCCCAGCTCGCACCAGCCGCGCTGCGATCCGCGTCACATAAGGCGCCCGTGCGCAGCCCCCCAGCCCATGCACCAGCAAAACCACCGGCTGCCCGGCTCGCCAACCCGCCGGCCGAGAATCGAGCACTGCCAGCCGATCCCCATCCTCAAGCCTAAGCTCGACATAACAGGCCGGAAGTCGCACTCGCCGCCCCGGTAAGTACCGCGCCGCCAGCGTTTGCAACGCCCCGGACCGTAGCCAGGGATGCGGCTCAAACCGCGGAGGCTCGGTATACTCCCAAGCCTCGGGCGGCCACGATCCTCCGAACAACCGACTTTCTCGCAAGCGCTCCCCCCTTCAGGCCCCACGCCGGCCCCGCCCACCGATCCCAATAGCCCCGCTAGGCAGGCCCCTCAACGTCGCCCAGCCGGAGCCCATCCCAACAAGCCCAGCCAGCGTCCAACCCTCTCCACCAGACTCCGCCGCTCCACCGCCGGCCTGGGCTCCCTGCGCCGGCATTTCGGGCAAGATCAATCTCAATCAGCCCATTCCACCGCACCACCCCCAGACCCAACAACCTCCGCACCCCCTGACCGCCTTGAAATCGCCCCCGGCCGCCCCACGCGTCTTTGTTTCTTCAACCCCCGGGCGGATTCTCCTCGCCAGCCGTAACCTTTACCGTACCATTGGCCCCCACCCCCTTCAGCAGCCTCCATAAGCCTTCGCCTCAAGGGCAACGAGGAAAAAAACGAAAAAGGTAGGAGTAGCATATTATCCGGAAAATCGGGCGAGACTAACATGACCGGGCAAGCCCCGGAATTTGGGAAATTCCGTGGTCTCACCCCAGATCCGCGGCCGGTCTTGCTGCGTCAGTCCGGTCGATGCGACCCCCTCGGGCTTCTGCACGAAAGACGAACCGATGGCTGATATTGTGCTGATCAACCCCCGGTTCGAGGTTTCGTTCTGGGGCATGGAGCATGCCTTGCCTCTGGTCGGCAAGCGTGCCAACCTGCCCGTCGCCTGCCTGCCGTTGCTGGCCGCACTGACGCCCGAGGGCCATACGGTCACCCTGATCGACGAAAACGTCGAGGCGATCGACTGGCAGCGCTGCGCCCGGGCCGACATCGTTGGCGTGACCGGCATGAGCGTTCAGCGCTTCCGAATGAAGGAAATTTTGACCGAACTCAAAGCCCGCGGATGTTTTACAGTTGTGGGCGGCCCGTACGTCACGGTCCAGGAGGATTATTTTGAGGGTCTGGCCGACGTCATCTTCATCGGCGAGGCCGAACAGACTTGGCCCCAGTTCCTTCGTGAGCATGCTCAGGGACTGCACCAGTATCGCTACGAGCAGCGCGAAAAGACCGACATGTCGACCGTGCCCACGCCGCGGTTCGACCTGCTCAAGATGAAGCATTACGCTTTCGGCAGCCTGCAGTTTTCGCGCGGCTGCCCGTTTCAGTGCGAGTTTTGCGACATCATCGTCACCTTTGGCCGTCGGCCCCGGATCAAGACCAGCCAACAGGTTCTGGCTGAGCTGGACGCGATGCGTCGGGCCGGCATGAAGGTCGTTTTTATTGTTGACGACAACCTGATCGGCAACAAACGCGCGATCAAGCAGGTTCTCCGCGATGTTGTCGCCTGGCAGCAGCGGCACAGCTACCCGATGAGCTTCTTCACCGAGGCCTCGATCGACCTGGCCGACGACCCCGAGCTGATGGAGTTGATGGTCGAGGCCAACTTCATCGCCTGCTTCATCGGCATCGAAAGCCCCAACGAGGACTCACTTCGCGAGACCAAGAAATATCAGAACGTGCGTCAGGGCGGCACGCTGCTCGAAAAGGTTCACCGCATTCAGGACCACGGCATCGAGGTCTGGTGCGGGATGATTATGGGCTTCGATAGCGACGACGCCACGATCTTCGACCGCCAAATCGAGTTCGTCCAGAAGGCGCGGATCCCGTTTTCGATGAGCGGGATGCTCTCGGCCATCCCCAAGACGCCGCTCTACGACCGCCTGCTCAGCGAGGGCCGGCTCGACCTGGCCGATCCGCCCGAGTGCGGCACCAACGTCATCCCCGCCCAGATGACTCGCGAAGAGCTTCGCGACGGTTTCCTTCGCGTCATCAACGCCCTGTATGAACCGGCCGCCTACTTCGAGCGCACCGAAGCCCTGTTCCTCCGCCCGGATTTCGAAATTGGCGTTGCCCGCAAACCTCACCTCCAGCGCTCGCTTTGGCGTCGGCTGGCCGACGAGTCAACCTGGGCCGTTCAGGCCGCCGGTCTGTTCGTCCGGCTGATGACGTCCATCCCCGAGGCCCATCTCCGCCGCGAGTATCGCCGCCGGTTTCTCCGCGTGCTTCGGGTCCACCGCCGCCCTGGAATGGTCCTCTTCTACCTGTTCCACCTCGCCATGCACTATCACGCCTACAGCATGGCCCGCGACATGGCCAGCCAGCCCACCGCCATCGTCAATTCCTACTGATGGCGTGCGCAGGCCGATCGGGACAGAACGGCCGTCTCCACCCCGCGACCGATTTTCCCCCGCTTGTTTGCCTCGGACCTGCCCACCGATCCAATTTCGGGTCAATCCCGCCTGGCCGGCCCGGGTTCCGAGGCTCGACCGTCCGACGGCGGACGGATTCGCCCGATCCCGACCGTCCGCCCCGACAGGGGCTTGTTTCCGGTCGCTTCAGCCCGGATCGAAAATTGTTGACCGGGATGCGATGATACAGCGCCCACCCTTGCCGGAGCGAACAACAGCGATGACCCAGACGCCGCTCACCTCGCCCCAGGTCCGGTCGAGCCGCCTTACCAGCCCCAGTGGCCAGCCGCTCACCACAACCTTGCTGCTGATCCTCATCGCCGCCCTGATCTGGAACCTGGCCCAGGCCCAATCCCGGGAGGCCGACCTGAATAAACGCCTCCAAAACCTGGCGGCCGGCTACCAGCGCCAACGCGAACTCCGCCGCGAGCTGTATATCGCACGCCAGACCATCGCCCGCCTCCGCGTCGGCCTGGAAACCGAGGTCACACCGCTCGAAACCGCTGACGTTTCCCGCTAACCGGCGAGTCGGGCCGCTCAGACCGCGACCGCCCGCCAACTCCACCTCGCCCCGCTTTCCTGGTCCATCATGCCCGCCGCTTCACTCGACCCCGAACCACCGATCATTGTCGCCGACCAGCTCTCCAAAACCTACCGCGTGGCTCAGAAGACTAAAGAAGGCGTCCTGGCGGCCGTCCAAGGTCTCTTCCGGCGCACGTATCGCGATGTCCAGGCCGTCGACCGGGTTTCCTTCACCATTCAACCCGGCGAGCTCGTCGCGTTCCTCGGGCCCAATGGCGCCGGCAAGACCACGACGCTCAAGATGCTCTCGGGCCTGATTTACCCCACCTCCGGTTCGGCACAGGTCCTCGGCTTCACCCCTTGGGATCGCGCCGATGCCTTCCGCCGCCAGTTTGCGCTGGTCATGGGTCAAAAGAATCAACTCTGGTGGGACCTGCCGGCCGCCGACAGCTTCCAGCTCCACAAGGAGATTTACGGCATACCCGACGACGCGTTTCGGACGACCCTCGGCGAGCTGACCGAGCTGCTCGGCGTCGGCCGGCTGACCCGCCAGGCAGTCCGCGAGCTTTCGCTTGGCGAACGCATGAAAATGGAATTGATCGCCGCGCTGCTCCATCAGCCACGCCTGCTGCTGCTTGACGAGCCGACCATCGGCCTCGATGTCGTGGCCCAGGTCGCCATCCAAAACTGCTTGCGCGAATATCACCTCCGCCGCGGCGTCACGATCCTGCTGACAAGCCATTACATGCGTGACGTCGAAGCGCTCTGCGACCGCGTCCTGGTCATCAACCACGGCCGTCTGGTCTACGACGGCGAGCTAGAGGGACTGGCCGATCGATTCGGCCACGTCAAACTCGTCCGCATCGAGTTCGCGGACGGCCAGATTCCCGACGACATTGGCCGCTACGGCGAGGTCGCCGCCACGCGCGGCGGCGAAGTGGATCTCAAAGTCGATCCCGCCCGCGTCGCCGAGGTCCTCGGGGCCATCCTCGACCGCCACGCCGTCGCCGACCTCCGCGTCGAAGACCCGCCCCTGGAACACATCATCGCGCGCGTCTTCCAGGAGGCGTCCGTGCCATGAACATCCTGGAAATCACCCGGTCCCAAGCCAACCCACCCAGGCTTTGGATCCGCCTGCGCAAGTATGTCCGCGTCTTCCGGGTCTCGCTCGTCGAACGGATGACCTACCGCGCCGACTTTCTGATCTCGACCTTTCTCCGCTTCCTCCCCATGCTCACGACGATCCTGCTCTGGCAGGCCGTCTACGCCGGAGCCAGACGCTTCTCGGGACGCTCCGAGCTGTCTGGCTTCTCGTTCCACGACATGATCGCCTATCTGTTGCTGGTCAACATCTCCCGGATGTTCTCCAGCATGCCCGGCCTGGCCGCCGGCATCGCCCGCGACATCCGCGACGGCTCGCTCAAGAAGTATCTGCTCCAGCCGATCGACATGATCGACTATCTGGTTGCCTACCGCGTGGCCCATAAGGTCGCCTACATCGCCGCTTCCTTCATCCCCTACGCCGTGCTGTTCTTTCTCTGCCGTGGCTTCTTCGTCGGCCTGGTGCCAACCGATCCGATCACCTGGCTCGCCTACGGCGTCTCGCTGATTCTGGCCTTCCTGGTTGGCTTCGCCTTCGAGGCCTGTGTTGGCATGGTCGGCTTCTGGTTTCTCGAAGTCACGTCCATCCTCTATATCGTCATGACCTTGAACTTCTTCGTCTCGGGCCACATGTTTCCGCTCGACCTCCTCCCCCCGTTCTGGGCTGGGCTGCTTCGCGCCCTGCCATTCCAGTATATGGCCTATTTCCCAGCCGTCGTCTTTCTCGGCAAGATTCGCGGTGCCGAGCTGGCCTGGGGCTTGGCGCTGCAAGGGGTCTGGGCCATCGGCTTCTGGCTGCTCGCCCGTTGGCTCTATCAGATCGGGCTACGCCGCTATAGCGCCTTCGGCGGCTGACCGCATCCGGGCCTTCAGCCCAAAAAGAGCCACTGCACGACCAGGAACAGGGGGAGCAGCACCCCCAGGCTCCAGAGCAAATAGCCGAAGAAACCCGGCATCGGCACTCCCTGGCTCTCGGCGATTGACTTCACCAGAAAGTTCGGACCGTTGCCGATGTATGTGTTCGCGCCCATAAACACCGCGCCGAGCGATATGGCACGCAGGAGCGGCTCGGGGATCGAACCGCCGCCCACGAGCGGCCCCACCGCATCCCCCATTCCCCCCGGCAAGCTCCGCGCTGTCTCGAAAAAGACCAGGTAGGTCGGCGCGTTGTCCAGAAAACTCGACAGCAGCCCCGTACTCCAGAAAAACTCTGCCGGCTGGCTCAGCCCCAACCGCGGCCCCTGCGCACGCAAAATCTCGATCGGGACCTGCATCGTCAAAAAGATCCCCAAAAAGAGCACCGCCACCTCAATCATCGCCCCGTAGCCAAACAGGTTCTCCCGGCGCAGGCCCCGCGGCGTGGTCAACAACGACAATCCCGCTAGACCCAGCAAGGCCCCCTCCCGGGCCCCCGCCGGGACCACCCAGGTCGTCTCCGGACAAGCCTGACCGGGCACCAGCAGCGCCACCGCCGCGATCACCCCCGCCAGCCACGCCAGATTGATCGCTCCGCGCACCCGCAGTGGCTCATACGCCAGCCGCTCGATCCGCTCCTGCGCCGGAGACTCCCGGGGGTACATCACCCACCGATCGACGGCGTAATACACCCCTAGCAAAGCCGTCACGCAAAACGCCCACGGAGCCGCCAGGCTCAGTGTCCAGAAAAACGGCACCCCCTTCAAATAACCCAAAAACAGCGGTGGATCCCCCAGCGGAAGCAACCCCCCTCCGATGTTCGAAACCAGAAAAATGAAAAAAACGATCGTGTGGACCACGTGCCGCCGCTCGGCATTGGTTCGTACCAGCGGACGGATCAACACCATCGACGCCCCCGTCGTCCCAATCACGCTCGCCAGGACCGCCCCCGCCGCCAGAAACCCCAGATTGACCCGGGGAGTGGCCACCAGGTCGCCCTTCAACTGCAAGCCGCCCGCGATCACGTACAGACTCAGCAGCAACGTCAAAAACGGTACGTAATCGTCCAACAGCGCATGGTTCAACACCGCAGCCACCGAGTCCCACCCCGCCGCCGCCCCGTGACACCCAAACCCACGCACCCCGTAGTGCACCAAAACCCCTACCCCCAAGACCAACGCCACGATCAGCTTCGAAAGATGACGCTCCCACCAATGCCGGACCCGCGGAACGAGCGGAAAAACGGCAATCGTTCCCAACAACATCAAAAACGGAAGGCACCACTCCAGCCCCGGCACCGGGTGGGTCATCGACGTCGAACCCAGACCCGATCCGGCCAAGCCAACCCCCGCGCGTCCCAGGTCGTTGCCCATCATCCCCCAGCCTTAGCCCATGACCGCCCGTGACCAGCGATTTCACCATACCCAAGCATCCGCGCCGGGGAATCCCCCCGGTGTCCCGCCACCCCCGCCCGGTTGTCGATTCGCCCCGACCTTCGAGCCATCCCTTCCATCCCAAAAGAAACCCGGCCCCGACGGGTTTCCTTACCGCCCCGGGGCCGGATCCTCGAGAGAGAGATCGCTCGTTGGTTCACACGTACTCTAGGTCTGCAAGCCTGTCGCTCCGACGCCGCTTGTACGCCGGCGCTGCGTCGTCAAGTCGCCGCCCGCATCAGCATTCCCCCGAGCTTCTGCCGGGCCTGCTGCTCCAATTGGCGGACACGCTCCCGCGTCAACCCGAGATTCTCGCCAATCTCCCGCAGCGTCCGCTGCCGACCGTCCTCAAGCCCGAACCGAAGCTGAATCACCGCCAATTCCCGATCGTCGAGCTGCCCCATCTGCTTCATGATCGTTTCCAGATCATCGGCGTCGACGATCGCCTCCTCGGGCGCCCGCGTCCGTTCATCGGTCAGAATCTCACCAAGCATCGCCGGATCTTCTTCCGAGGTTTCGCAGGATCCGGTTAGATTGTTCACCCGAATCGCTTTGTCCACGATCGCCAACTTGCGCTTGGAAAGCCGCAACGCCCGCCCCACCTCCTCGGGCGTCGGCGCTCGTCCCAACTGTTCCGAAAGCGCGGCGGTTGCACGTCGCCACTTGCTTAATAAAGTCACCATGTAGGCCGGCAACCGGATCGGCTTCCCCTGGTTCATCACCGCCCGCCGGATCGACTGCTTGATCCAGTAGCTCGCATACGTGCTGAAACGAACCTCCATCGAGCCATCAAACCCCTCGACGGCTCGCATCAAGCCGAGATTCCCCTCCTCGACCAGATCCTCTAGCCCCAGACCCTTGCCGAGATAGCCTCGCGCAATATTGACCACGAGCCGCAAATTGGCGCGAACCATCAGTTCCCGGGCTTCGGGGTCGCCCTGGGCAATCCGAGCGGCCAAGGCCCGTTCCTGTTCGGCCGTCAGGAGCGGCGTCTCGTTGATCTCTTGGAGATAAATCTGGAGTGCCGAATGACCATGCCGCAATTGGCGGCGCAGGCGCATCGTCATGGGGAGGAGTCTCTCGGGGTGCAGCGGCGTGCGATCACCTCAGCCGGCACAACCTGACAGTCCCAGTCACCGCCCGCGTACCCGACTCATCCTGGTCGGACCGCCGGCGAGTCAGTGCCCGGCAGCGGTTCCGTTCGAACCCTAGAACGCGGATTTTGACTCGTCAATTGCTTTTTTAAGAATATTGCTTCCGGGCAACAGAATCTTTAAACGGGCAGCCGATCGGTGACGGTCGCGACCCCGGCGCTGACCCGCCTGCGGTCGGTTTGACTCATGGGTGTGCTCGATTTTGGGCGATTCGACTGATTCCAAGGAACGGCTCGGCCGATCTTTCAAAGATGAGTGTGCGCTGGCCGGTGCGGTCCGATCGCCGCCCGACCCTCTGCCCGCACCGAAAGGACTGACGCCCATGACGCGGTCTCGTGGTCTCTGGATGGCCCCGTCGGCCCTGGCCTTGCTGGCCGTTGGCTGCGCTCACTGCGACCGCTGCGACGATTTCCCCACGCCGGCCCCGACGGTCGCCTTTGACGGCAGCTACACGCCCGTACTGCCTGATGGTCCGCTCGGGACGACCCCGATGACGACGACCCCCACCGCACCTCCGGCCGCCGCCATACCCGGGCCGTTTACCACTACCCCGCCGAGCAGCGGGGATCGTGCGACACCCCCGACGCCCAACACTGGAAGCGACGCTTCCGACCCAGCCCTTCGTGGCGATACACCCGGCCCGCTCAGTAACCCGGCTCCATCCGAACCGCCGCTCCCACCGGGACTGGCCCCGCTCGGTGAGCCGCCCACCTCGCCCCCGCTGCCTGACCCCAACGGCTCGACCATCCGTTGACCGATTCCCATCCCGACGCCTGAGCCTGAGGCCGGCTCGTTCGCGTCGTTCCCCTGGAGCGTCCGAGCCTCGGGCTGGGCAAGGATTTGCGGTCTTGCAGGCGCGCCGACCGGGGCCGCGGTAACCAACGCGCATTTGCTCGGCTGGTTCAAGGCAGCAGCTTTTCGACCTCGTAGGAATCGCCGAAGTTGTCCCGGTAGCGGCCGAGAAATTCCTCGATTGTGTAGCGATGCTGCTGGGGTCCGGGATGCTCAATGGCGTAGACGGCGGCGAGGGCGGCGACCCTCCCGGCCACGGGCCACGACAGGCCGTGCCTGAGGCCCTGAACGATCCCGGCCCGAAACGCGTCGCCCGCCCCCGTCGGATCGAGCACCCGCTCGGGCCGGGCCGGAGGGATCTCGAAGACCTCGCCATCGACGGTGATCTGAGCGCCGGCTTCGCCGCGCGTCATGACGCTGACCGGTACGGCGCGGGTCAGCTCCGCCTCGGACATGCCCAGTTTCTCGGCCAACATCCCAAATTCGTAGTCGTTGCCCGCGAGGACCTTCGCGCCCTCGATCCCGGCGGCCAGTTGGTCCGGCTCCAGTCGCGGAATCTGCATCGACGGGTCGTACAGATAGGGAATGCCCGCCTGCCGGCATTCCTCGACGTAGGCAACCATCGCCTGGGGATCGTTCGGGGCGATGATCGCCAGATCCTCGGCCGTTGCGCCGAGCTGCCTCAGCGATACCCGTGCTGCCTGCGCCATCGCTCCCGGGTAGAACGCCGTGAGCTGATTGTCTTGGAGATCGGTGTTGATGAAGCAACTGGCCGTATGCTCCCCGGAAACGACCAGGACTCCTCGCGTGTCCACTCCAGCGCTTTCGAGCCAGTCGCGGTAATCGCCAAAGTCGTCGCCGACCGCCCCAGCCAGGATCGGTCGATCGCCGAGCAGGGCTAGGTTGTACGCGATGTTGCCGCCGGTTCCGCCCCGCCGACGCACCAGCGAATCAACCAGGAATGAGACACTCAGGACGTGCATCTTGTCGGGCAGGATGTGGTCCCGAAACCGCCCTGGAAACACCATGATGTAGTCGAAGGCGATGGAGCCGGTGACAAACGTTCTCATGGCCGCGTGCGCCTCTGCTCTGGGTTCGGACTGCCGGCGGATCGTGGTACCGAGGCCTCATCGGACCAACCCGATTCCCCGTTGTCCGAGATCCAAGCGTCGAACTCTGGGCGATCCCCGTTCACGTTCCGGTCGCTCCGCCTCGTTCCAGCATTGCGATCGTCTCCCCGATCCGCCGCCGGCACGACTCCCGCCCGAGAATCACCAGACAATCGTATAAGCCAGGGCCGACCGCCTGACCGGTTGTTGCCACGCGAAGCGGGTTGACCACGTCGCCCATCTTCCGGCCGGTTTGCTCGGCGTAGGCATGCACGGCGGCTTCGAGCGTGGCCAGGTCGAACGGCTCGGTCCGGGCCAGCAAGTCGTCCAGCTCGCGTAACATCTCGACGACGCCGTCCTTGCGGAGCCGTTTCCGAACGGCATCGGGGTCGTGGGTCAACGTCTCGGTGAAGAAGTAGCGTCCGAGCTTCACCACATCCGAGAAGGTTTTGAGGCGGTCGCCCAGGGCGGTGATCACGGCCTCCAGCCGGCTCCGCGTGGCCGGATCCAGCGGCAGGCGGACCAGCCCCTCCCGGGCCAGGAACTCGGCGCAGCCGGCCACTTTGCGATCCATCGGCTGCGCCCGCATCCATTCGCCTTCGATCCAAAAGAGTTTGTCCTGGTCGTGGCTGGCCGGACTGGAGTTGACTCGCTCGAGCGTGAACTTCTCGATCAATTCCTCGCGGGTGAAGATTTCCTGGGTCCCATCGTAGCTCCAACCCAGCCGCGCCAGATAATTCAGCACGGCCTCGGGCAGATAGCCGCGCTCAATGTAATCGTGAAGGTAGAGCAGAATTCCAGCCTTGGCGTACTCCTCCATCTTCCGCTTCGACATCTTGGCCTTCGACCCCGGTTCGGCGACGTAGGGCACATGGGCGAAGACTGGCAGCCGGGCACCCAGCGCCTCGAAGATCAGCAGTTGGGGAAACGTGTTGGAGAGATGCTCCTCGGCCCGGATCACGTGGGTGATGCCCATCGTCACGTCGTCGACGACGCTGGCGAAGTTGTAGAGCGGCGAGCCGTCGGGACGCAGGATCACAAAGTCGCCGATCTCGTCGGTCGCAAACTCGACCGTCCCCTTGATCGCGTCGTCGAGTCGCAAGGTCCGCCCCGGTGGAACCGCAAACCGCAGCGCGTAGGGCCGCCCCTCGGATTCGAACTGGCGAAGCTGTTCCTCGGTGTATTCGATGCGACGAAAGCGATACGCGCGTTTGGCCTTCTCGGCGGCCGCACGATCGGCGGCCCGCTCCGCCTCGGTCGAATAATCCCGGTAGACATGACCCGAGGCCATCAGTCGCTCGGCCGCGGCCCGGTAATGCTCCGTCCGCTGGGATTGAAAGTATGGACCAGCCGCCCCGCCGACCTCGGGCCCTTCGTCCCAGTCGATCCCCAGCCAGCGAAAGCCCTCCACGATCCGCGCCACGGCCTGCTCGACGTGCCGCTGCTGGTCGGTATCGTCGATCCTGAGCACGAACTGACCGCCGTAGTGCCGCGCCAGTAGCCAGTTGAAGAGCGCTGTGCGGACGCCGCCAATGTGGAGGTAGCCGGTCGGGCTTGGAGCAAAACGGGTGCGGACAGTCATCGGCATCCTGGCTCGACAGCAACGCTTCGGTCGTAAACTGGGAATCGGCGTCACGGTAGGGCAGATTGCCCCGGACTGTCAATCGCGCGGCCCGCCCGGCCTGAGGCGGCCAGCAAACAAACGCGCCGTTGACGATCCGATCCAACCGGCCAAGCCAACCGGCTCGAGCATCCCCGGCTCGAGAACTTGCGAGCAGAAATGGCCCGCGCTTTGGGGCCGACGTTCCGTCGGAGATGCCGCGCTCCGACGGTTTGAGGGCCATCGGTCCGCCCCCAGCGCGGTTGGGGCGCCCCGGACCGTGCCGGCATGCTTGACTTCTGGAGCCTGACCTGACAGGTTAAATTGATTCCTGCCTTCCTGAAACCTGCCGTCCGATCGACCCACCAACGCGTTTCCCGCCAAACGCATCCTGCCCCAACGACCCACCCCGGCCCCTTCCTCGGGGAGTTTATGCGTCATGACCAAATTACGCGCGGGCCGGCTCGCGGCCCCGTTGCTCACAGCCCTGACGGGGGTGACGGCCGCTTACGCCGACCCTCCCCAGATCACCAACATTACCCCCGCGGGCGTGACGCGTGGGGTGGCCACCGAGGTAACGATCCAGGGGGCCCGGCTGGCGGCAAACCCCAGGCTGATCAGCGAACTGCAAGCGACGGTTGAGCCATCCGCCGAGCCTGCCGGCGACCCTGCGGCCGCATGGAAGATGCGTTTGACCGTTCCCGCCGAGACCCCGCTGGGCGTCTACCCTGTGCGTGTCGCGACCGACGAGGGCCTCTCCAACCCGTTTTTGCTGGCCGTCGGCCAGCTTCCCAACGTCGCCGAGACCGAGCCGAACAACCTGCCCGACCAGGCCACCCCGGTCGCGATGCCCGCCGTCGTCGAGGCGGCCTGCGCCGGCAACGACGTCGATTTCTTCCGCTTCTCGGGCGTCAAGGGGCAGACGGTCCTGATCGATGCCCAGTGTGCGCGCATTGCTTCGGGCGTCGATCCGCAGCTCCGACTGACGACACGCGCCGGCCGGCTGGTTGCCTCGGCCGACGACTCCGCGGGCTTTGGAACCGATGCTCGCCTTCTGGTCGAACTCCCCGAGGACGGGGACTATCTGGTCGAGTTCTCCGACACGAAATATGCAGCCGGCGGCCGCGCCAACTATCGCCTGACGATTGGATCGATTCCAGTCGCCGGTGAGATCTACCCGCTCGGCGGCCGGCGGGGCGAGACCGTCGGCTTTGAACTGCGCGGCGGCACCATTCCGGCCGATCGCTGCGCCGTGGGGGCCGCCACCCTGGCCGTATTCGCGCCGACCACGACCTTTCGCCCCCGGCTTACGTCTCACATGCTCGGCTTGGCTGGCCCCACCGACCCGGTCTACGACCTCGAGCTGCCCACCACCCTCGACGTCTCCGACCTGCCCGAAGTGCGCGAACCGGCCGACGAGTCCGCTGCCCCGCCGCGGGCCGCGGTCCCGGTTGTCTTCAACGGCCGGATCGAGAAATCCGGCGATACGGATCGGTTCCACATCCTGGCCACACCTGGCCAAGTTCTGCGGGTGCGGGTGCACGCCGCCGACCTCGGCTCGGCGCTCGATGCCTCGATCCAGGTCCTCAACGCGGCCAATGATCAGACGATCGCCAGCGGCGACGACATCACGGCTCCGCCCACTGGTCTGCCTGGCCAGCCCCGCAAGGCCCCCGGCGCAACCTCGATCGATCCGACGCTCGATGTCACGGTCCCCGGCGGTGTGACCGAGCTGGCCCTCGTCATTCGCGACCTGACCGGCGCCGGCGGTGTCGGCTACCCGTATCGGATCGTGGTCGAACCGGTCGTTCCGACGGTACAACTGCTGCTAGCCGGTGACCCCCAGGTCAGCCTGCCCCGCTCTGGCGCGGTCAACATTCCGCTAACCGTGGTGCGTGCCGGTTACAACGGACCCCTGACCGTGACCGTACCAGATCCCCCGCCCGGCTTGCGGGTCCGACCGGCCGAAGTCGGCGAGGGCCACCCCGTGGGCCTGCTCGGCCTAAGCGCGACGGCGGACGCCGCGTTCGAGCCGACCGTGCTCAACTTGGTGGCCACCGCGCAGGGACCGGCCGGCCCGATCGCCGTACGAGCCGAGAAGGTGGTCGTCTACGCCCAGCAGAATAATCTGCCGTCGACCTTTGCCGTTCAATCCGGGCTGGCGGCGGCCCTGGCGCCCCCGCCGATCGTGCGCCTCGAGACGCCGGCCGAGCCGATCGAAGCCGTCCACGGCTACTCGGTCACGGTTCCGGTCACCGTCGATCGTTCGGCTGGCGAGCCCGCCCAGGGCGAGCTGACCGTCCAGCCATTCCCGCTTCCCCCCGGATTCGCGATCGCCGAGACCAAGATCGCCGCCGATGCGGCCGACGGTACCATCACCGTGAACCTCGACCCCGGCGCGGCTCTCGGCCAAACGACGCTCGGGCTTCTCGCCAAGGGCAAGTTCCAGGACCGCAACCAGACGTTTGCCATCCCGCCGTTTACGCTGAAGGTCGTTCGGCCGATCCGCGTCGAACTGGCGGCCGCGTCGCTGGAGGTCAAGCCGGGACAGACCGCCGAGCTTGCCGGTAAGCTGATCCGCCACGGCCCGTTCCGCGAACCGGTTACGCTCAGTCTCAACGGATTGCCCGCGGGGCTGAAGGCCGAACCGGTCACCGTGGCTCCCGAGACCGGCGACTTTGTCCTCAAAGTCGAGGCCGCGACCGACGCGCCCGCGGCCGAGGCGGCGGTCCAGCTTGCCCCCGCGCCGTTCAAGGTCGCCGACAAGGACTACACCGCCCCACCAACCCCGCTGACCATTAAGGTCGTTCCCTAGCCCCGCGGTGATCGATCCGATCGCCCGTGCTCACCCTCATCCGAACGGGCCACGCCCCACCTGGTTCGCCCTACGCCAGATCCCGCCCGAGCGTCCAAAGCCTTCCCGGAGCCGATCTTGACCATGAACGCGCTGCTTGTCCTGGCCCTGCTTGCGCAAGAACCTCAGCCGGTCTCATTTCTGGGCGACATCGCCCCGATCTTCGTCGAGAACTGCATCGCCTGCCACAACGCTCGCAAGGCTGAGTCGAAGTACAACATGGTCACCTATGCGACGCTCGCCAAGGGCGGTGCCACCGGCGAGGGAATCACGCTGGTGCCCGGAGATCCGGAAGGCTCCTACCTGCTCGAGCTGTTGGCCCACGACGCCGAACCGCGGATGCCCTACAGGCTCGACCCGCTTCCACAGGAGTCGATCGACCTGATCGCACGCTGGATCCGTGAGGGCGCCCGCTACGACGGCGAGGACCCGACCGAAGACTGGACCGCCGTCCTCAATCGTCGCGCCGTCGCTGTCGTTCCCGAAAGCTACCCCGTGACCGTTCCAATCACCGCCCTGGCCTTCAGCCCCGACGGCGCCCATCTGGCCACCTCCGGCTACCACGAGGTCAACCTCTGGAAGACCGCCGACGGAAGCCTGGTGCGTCGGCTCCGCGGTGTCGGCGAGCGAGTCTACGACATCGCCTATAGCTCTGACGGCAAATGGCTGGCCATCGCCAGCGGCGATCCCGGCCGGTACGGCAAGGCCACGCTCTGGCTGGCCGAGCCGGACGGCGGCGGAAAGCCCGTCCGCACCCTCGCCGAATCGACCGACGCGGTTTATGCCGTGGCATTCAGCCCCGACTCAAAACTGGTGGCAACCGCTGGCGCCGACCGGACCATCCGCATCCTCCACGTCGAAACCGGCGAACCCTACGCCACCATCGAAGACCACGCCGACTGGATCTACGACCTAGCCTTCAGTCCCGACGGTTCGCGGCTGGCTTCCGCCTCCCGCGACAAGACCTCCAAGGTCTTCGACGTCGAGAAGAAAGAGTCGATGGTGACCTTCCCCGGCCATGCCGAAACGGTCTACTCCGTCACCTTCTTGAGCGACGGCAAGACGGTCGTCTCGGCCGGCGGCGACAACCAGCTTCGCTGGTGGAGTCCCGACGAGGACGGCAAGCAACTGCGCAACGTTGGCGGCTTTGGCGGCCCGATCTTCCAAGTCCGGCTGACCCCCGACGGCCAGCAACTCATCGCGGCCTCGGCCGATCGCGGCATCCACCTGCTTCAGGCCGCCGAGGGCAAGGACCGCAAGAAGCTCGACGGCCACGCCGACTGGGTCTACGCCTTGGCCATCGCACCCGACGGCGCCCAGATCGCCTCCGGCGCCTGGGACGGTAAGGTCATCCTCTGGAAGCTGGCGGACGCCAAGCCCGAGCGGACGATTCTAGCGGCTCCTGGCTACACTCCCCCGGCCGATACCGCCGCGCGGTAACCTGCCTCCTGGTCCTAGCGCCGCGGTGGTCCAAGATCGCCGCGACGGCGACGAACACCCTGCAACCCGAGGCCGAATCCGGGCGGCGTAGGCAAGCCGGGTTGGTCGGTGGGATCGGGAGGGCAAGATGATTCCGGGCGGAACGATCGCCGCGCGCCGGCACGACCTCGACGCGCTCCGCGCCTTCGCCATGCTGCTCGGCATTGGCTTGCATGCTGCGCTGTCGCTGGCGCCGATACCGTGGATCGTCCAAGATTCCCGAAAAGACAACGGCTTCGCCTGGTTCTTCCAGGCCGTCCACGGCTTTCGGATGCCGTTGTTTTTCCTCGTCAGCGGCTACTTCACGATGATGCTCTGGCGGCGTCGTGGCCCGCTGGGGATGCTCCGCCAGCGGGCCATGCGGATCGCCCTTCCGCTGGTCCTCAGCGCGGTGACGATCCTCCCGGCGATGAATGCCATCTCAGCCTGGGCGATTGTCTCCGCGGCTCGTCGTGCCTCTACAAGCCCTCCCCGCACCCTCGCCGATGCGGTCCGCATCGGCGATCGCCAGCAGGTGCGCGGCTTGATCGCCGCTGGAGGCGATGTCAACCGGCCCGACTCCCAGTTCGGTGCGCCGCCTCTGGTCTGGGCCGCTCTCCGCGGCGACCTCGAGACCACCCGGCTTCTGCTCGACGCCGGAGCCGATCCCAATCGATCCAGTGCGGACCGTTCGACTGCACTCCATTCGGCCGCCTTCTTCGGGCAAGCCGAGATCGTTCGCCTCCTGCTCGACCGCGGCGCCGATGTCAACGCCCGCCAGGCCGCCGGCGCTACTCCGCTCGACAGCGCATCGGCCGACCTCGGATACACCCAAGGCCTGGCCGCCTTTTTGGGGATGACGCTCGAGTCACCCGAAGTACTCGAGCGCGGACGCACAGCGGTCCGCTCCTTGTTGCGGGAACGCGGCGCCATTGCCGCGGTGCCCGCCAGGGCGTCTGCCGGCGGGTCTGAGGCCCTCGAGGCCCTCATTGCCATGCCGGTCTTTCACCACCTCTGGTTCCTTTGGTTCCTCTGCTGGCTGGTGCCTGGCTTCGCGGCGGTGGCTGGTCTGGCCGAGCGTTTGCGGCTGCCGGGGCTGCCGCCCTCGATGGTTGTCTCACCGGCTCGGGTCGTTTGGCTCGTTCCGCTGACGCTGCTTTTTCAGCTTCAGATGGGTCGGGCCATCCCGGTCTTTGGCCCGGATACCTCAGCCGGACTGCTGCCTGCCCCGCTTGTCCTCCTCTACTATGCGATCTTTTTTGGTTACGGCGCTGTGCTCTACAACACCGGCGACGGCGAATTCCAGATCGGGCGCCGGTGGTGGATCTGGCTTTCCGTCGCTCTCCTGGTCGCATTTCCCGTGGGTGTTGCGACCCTCGGTAGCCACCGCCTGATCTCGGCCGTGGCGCAGGCCGTCTACGCCTGGGCGATGATCTTCGGCCTGATCGGGTTGTTTCGTCAGTTCTTGCCGCGCGAGAATCGGCTTCTTCGCTATCTTTCCGACGCCTCTTACTGGCTCTACTTGACCCACTTGCCAGTGGTCATCGCTCTCCAGGCGATGGTGCGCGACCAACACTGGCCGCCGCTGGTCAAGTTCGCGCTGATCGTGTCTCTGACGACCAGTATCTTGTTATTGGTGTACCAGCTTGGCGTTCGCTCGACCTGGGTGGGTCGGCTCCTGAACGGTCCCCGGCAACGGCCGGCCTGTGTCGAGCTGGACCGACAGGGACAGGATACAGCCACCGCCGATCCGGTTGTCGCGAACCAAGCCGCCCGACGCATGCCCGTTTAGAGCACCGGCTCGGAATTGGAACGCCGGGGGAGTCGCTGTCCGCCATGCCCTACCACGTTCCCGAGGGGGCCGTACTCGGCCTGTTTGCTAAGCGGCCTGATCCGGGTCGGGTCAAGACGCGGCTGATTCCCGCCCTGGGTGCGGAGCGTGCCGCGCGGCTGGCCGAATGGATGATCCTCGACGCCGCCGATGCCTGGGACGGAGGCGGCGCTGGTCGCCGCGTCATCGTCTTCGATCCCGAGGATGCCGGCCCCTGGTTCGACGACCACGTTCCCGCTTCGTTCGCCCTCTGTTCCCAGGGCACGGGCGACCTCGGTGTACGCCTGGCACGCTTCTTCGGCGACGAATTCGACGACGGCGCAACCCGCGTCGTCGTGATCGGCTGCGATAGTCCGACGCTCGACCCTGCCTTCGTCGCTTCGGCCTTCCTTCTGCTTGAGTACAAGGACCTGGTGCTCGGACCGGCGACCGACGGCGGATATTACTTGATCGGCAGCCGACCTCCCCTGATTCCGTCGCTCTTCGAGGGCGTGGCCTGGGGCACATCCGACGTCCTAGCACAGACCGTCGCACGGATCGAGGCCTCTGGCCGCACGCTCGCCGTCCTGCCGCCTTGGTACGACGTCGATACCCCGGACGACCTCCGGATGCTAGCCGGCCACCTGGCCGCCCGGCGGCTTGCCGGTCACGACGCGCCGATCACACGCGTCGAACGCCTCCTAATCGGCCCGGACCGTTCGGCCCACGGTCCCAGCCCTTCGGGTCAGCCCGTCTGAGACGGCCCGACTGGCTCCGCTTCTCGACCTGGTGGCTCCGCATCCTGCTTGATTGGCTCCGCATCCTACTTGATTGGCTCCGCATCTTGCCCGGCAATCCGGCGGGACAGTTCGTCGAGGCGGCCCGTGAGCGACCGGAGCCGCCGTGACTGATCGATCAACACGAGCGCTGGACCCGCCCAAAGCAGAGCCAGCGCGGTCATCGCCGCCCAGAACGCCGCCAGACCGGCAACCACGGGAACACCACCCAGACGCCAGCCCAGAATCGTTCGCGGGTTGCCCGTCTGGACCAGGGCCACCAGACCCCCAGCGAGTAGCACCGCCGGAACCGCCAGCGAGGCCGCCAGCGCCAACATCAGAACCGCCCGGGCCAGACCGATCGTCCAGCCTAGGTACCAAGGCTCGCGTCCGGCAGCCGGTTCGACCGGCTCGAGACGCCGGCGACGCCGCCGTAAGGTCGAATCCTCCAAATCAGGCTCCAGCACCGGCAAGACGCCGGTAGACGCCGTCGGAGCTGCTCCTGCTTCAACGGCCGCCACACCCAGCTCGACGTCTCGAACCGGCGGTGGCGAGGGTGTTCCCGGCCCGGTTGGCAGGTCGGGCAGGGGCGCAGCGGTGTCGGCCGCCCCGGACTCCTCAATCACAAGGTCGAGGGCCAGACCCGCCTCCGGAGCCGCTCCACCTTCGGCTTCCGGCCCTGCTTCCGCGCCGACCGCGATCCAGACCGGTCCGGTCAGCGGATCGTCGAGGACCAGCACCACGCCCTCGCTTGGCGCGCCGGACTGGGCGGGCGGGTCTGGGGCCGATTTCGGCTCGGGGATCGGAACCGTGTGGATGCGGCCACATTGCGGACACCGGGTCTTGCGACCAGCGATCTCCTCTCGAGCCTTGAGGCGCTTGCCGCAGGGGCACTCAAAGAGAATCGGCATCTTCGTGGAGAGGCGAGCCAGCCAGGATGGCGCTGCGGCCCTCGCTCCGCGCGCCGCCAGATCTATGATGGATCGAGGATGTGCCCGTTCGCTAGACGAGCGAAGCGCGCACGACGCCAGGCTCGAGGGCTTCCTCGATCACACAACAGGCCCGGTCGAGCGTTTGGGCTGGCTCAATCTGATCGGCCAGGGCCGCGGCGCGGGCAGGCAAGGCGGGATCCTCCAAAAGTCGCCGCAGCACCCGGGCCATGGCCGCTGCGGTCGCCCGCTCGGGCGTCAGCGTTCGACCGACCCCAAGCCGCTCCAGCCGCGCGGCGTTATCCGGCTGGTCGTGCGCCAGCGGGATCACCAGTTGCGGCAACCGCGCGGCCAGCGCCTGGGCTGTCGTGCCGATTCCCCCGTGATGGACCAGCGCTGCGGCACGGGGCAGCAACCGGCTAAACGGAGCATAGGCGACGTGGCGTACTCCCGGCGGAAGCGACCGCGGAATCTGGTCGCCCAATCGCGCCAGGAGCAAGCCGCGACGGCCCAGCATCCGGCAGGCCTCGGCGGCGGCTGCGAAAAAGGCGTGGGCATGGATATTCGCCGAGCCAGCGGTAAAGACCAGCGGCGGCTGACCCTCGTCGAGGAACTGCTCTAAGTCAGGGTCGAGCCGGCTTGCGCCGTCGCGGCCCTCGTCAAAGAGCGGAAACCCTGCGCAGATCAAATGGGCCGGCCAGTCCGGCGGCGCGGGCGCAAACCAATCCGGAAACAGGGCCAGAATCCGCCGGGGCGAATGCCACCACTGCATCACCCGCCGAATCGGGGGCAGACCCAAAGCCGCCCGATCGGCATTGACCGCCGGCGCCAGGAGCGGATCAATGAGCCGCGCGTCGGCAAAATCATAAAATCGCCGACGCGCCCAGACCGGCAACCAGCGAACAAATCGCAGACCGGGCAGCAGCGGCGGGTCGATCGCCGAACGCAAAATCGCCGGCTGAAGCGCGATGCTCACCAGAGCCAGCCGGCCCGCATCTTCCAGATTGCGGGCAGCCAGAGCCGTCGCCGGCGCGGCCGCAACCGTCTGCCCCGGCACAATCAACGACTCGATCCGCGCTCGCAGTTCCGGCGTCGCCCGAGCGACAAACCCCATCACATGCCGGAGACCTTCCAGCGGCCGCCAAAGCCCCGGATCGCCGATCGCCTCGCGAAACTGCGCTTCGGTCCCAAACGGCTCAAAACGCAGCCCGGCCGCCTCAACCATGCCCGCGAAATGCTCATTGGTGACGACGACCACCTCATGCCCGCGCTCGGCCAGCTTTCGACCCAGTCCAATAAAGGGATGGACATCTCCGTGGCTACCGATCGGTACGAGCAGGACGCGCATCAGTCCGACCCCACGAATCGCCCGCCCCAGAATGCGCCGGACCAAGTCCGCCCGCCGAGACACCTCAATTCAGACACCGCGCGCCAATCGATCGTCGAGCGTCTTCCCACTGCCGGCTCAGGTCGAGGGGTGCTGCCTAGGCCTCGACTCTTCTACCGCTGCCGAACCGCCCCGCTCACATGGCGATCGGCTTGCCCAGCTTACGCCGTACCGCCACAAACTGACCGGCGTGCATGAGCGGATGCGTGCCGCACAAGTTGAGCAGCGCGCCGACGGTATTGGCAAACGGAGGGAAGTTTTCGGCGGTACGGTCCAGATCGGCGTCCGACTGCCGGTCCAGGACCGCACGGGTCGCCGCCCGCTGCGCGGCCCACAACTCCTGATAGCGGGCCAGCGGGTAGAACTTCGCGGGGTCGTCCTCGTTGAATTTCTGGCGACCGTGGCCTTCCTCGAAGTCTGCCGGCAACGCCGGTGACGAACCCGGCGCGATCAGCTCGACGAAGTGACGCTCGGCTCCAATCAGATGCCCAAGCTGCCAGGCAATATGGTTCATGCCCGGGATCGGTCGCACCAGAAGGTCCGAATCGGTCAAGTCGTTCAAGTACGATTGAATGACCAGCTCGCTCATCGTCAACGTATTGTTGATGACGTCCTTGGATGTCATGCTCCGCTCCGGGTTAGAGAAAAGATCCGTTGGAAATCAATCGTCGGAGATGGGTCGATGGGTTGCAGCCGCTACGGGCAGAGACGGCCCCTAGCCTGTTTTGGGTGATCCGCAACGTGTGAACCCTCGGGGCAAGCGAAAGCCGCCGCTCATGTCGACAGACCGAGTGACTCTCCCCGGATAGAGGTCAGTCCAACATTACGGCTCTGACGTCGTTGCGGGTCCGGTCTGCCCTTCGAGGATGAAGTCGGCGATGAAGAGTTGACTCTTACGGTCCTCGGTTCGGCCCGAAGAGGTCCACATCAGTTTCCTTCCATCGGGGCTGAAGACCGGCAGCCCGTCGAAGCCGTCGTGAAAGGTGATGCGCTCCTCCTTGCCCGTGTCGACTTCCATCAGGTAGATCTCGTAATTCTGATGGCCGTGTTTGCTGGTGGCGTAGGCGATGTACCGCCCGGAGGGATGCCAGTACGGGCCCCAGTTGACAAACTCGTTATCCGTAAGCTGCCGCTCGGCGGTACCTTCGATGTTGTTGACGAAGATTTGAAGCAGGTCGTTCTGCTTGCGGTCGCTGCGGTAGACGATCCGAGTGCCATCCGGGCTGAAGAACGGTCCCCCGTCGTAACCGGGAGCGTGGGTGATCCGCCGGGGGTTCGAGCCATCGGCGTCCATGATGTAGATCTCGCCGTCACCATCCCGAAAGGACGTGAAGACGATCGATTTGCCGTCGGGCGAATAGCTGGCTTCGGCGTCGTAGCCGGGCGTGTCGGTCAGGCGGACCAGTTCGTCGCGGCCCTCGTCAACTCGGAAAATATCCATATACTCGGGGAATTCCCAGCGGTAGCGCTCGCTCCGGCTATAGGCAGGCCCGCGTGGGGGTGTCACGACGTCGGCCTCCGGGTCCAGATGCGACGACCCGAACAGGATCGACCGTCCATCGGGGCTGAAGAACGCGCAGGTGCAGCGCCCGCGGCCGGTCGAAATCATCCGGGGCACGGCGTCCTCGGCCAGTTCGGCGACGAAGATTTGGTAGCCGTCCTCGTTCGACTTGGGGACGTGGAAAATGGCGGGCGGCCGGTGGGGCGTGGCCTGAAAGACGATGCGCCGTCCGTCGGGCGAAAAGTATCCCTCGCCCGCGCGGGCAAAGCCCGACGTGACCTGCCGGATGTTGCGGAGGTGACGGGCTTCCGCGGCGGCGTCCTCTGGAGTTTGGACCGGCGACGGCGGCCGCTGCCCGAGTGTGGCAAGCAGGAGCAGGATTGGGAGTTTCACGGAATTTCTCGGAATCGCCGACCGATCGGGCCAACGGAACGACCCTATCCGGGCCCTTACCAGGTGTCTAGTATAGGCTTGGACATCGGACCACGTCATCCCGCCCGGTGTCTCCGATGGTGAGGTTCGCATCGCTTTGAAGATCTACACGCGTACTGGCGACGACGGCAAAACCGGGCTTCTTGGACCCGGCCGGGTCGATAAGGACTGCCCGCGGATCGAGGCCTACGGCACGGTTGACGAGCTGAATGCGGCGATTGGGCTGGCCCGCTCGCTCGGCCTTCGCTCGGACGACGATCAGTTGCTGGCAGCCGTTCAGGATGATCTGTTTTCGGTGGGAGCGGCTCTGGCGGATCCCGATCCGCGGGGCAAGTTCCAGGGAGCAATCACGCCGGCCAAGATCCGCCGGCTCGAGGAGGCGATCGACGCACTCGAGGCTGAGCTGCCTCCGCTCGACCGCTTCATCCTCCCAGGTGGAACGCACGCCGCTGCCCAGTTGCACGTCGCCCGGACCATCTGCCGACGTGCCGAGCGCCGGGTGATCCGCCTCTCACACATCGAGGGCGAGCACGTCCCCCACGCCGCGATCGTCTACCTCAACCGCCTCAGCGATTTCCTCTTTGTCCTCGGCCGTGCGGCTAACAAACACATGGGTGTGGCCGATGTCCCCTGGCGGGGCCTTTAGGAAACCGGTTCGGGGGCGCGATCGCCGCGTTCAGCGCTGAGCTTTGTGCTTCGGTCCCCGGCTCCGATCGCCAGCAACACCCGCTCCACCTCGTCGATCGTGACGTCGAGCGTCGACGTGCCCGCTGTCAGCCCCACCACCTCAATCCCCGCAAACCAGGCTGGGTCCAGCTCCTCGGCACGCTCCACCTGCCAAGCCCTCACCCCCCGGGCACGGCAGCGCTCGGTCAAAGCCCGGGTGTTGTTGGAATGGCGGCCACCGACCACGACCACAGCCTCCACCTGATCCAAGAGCTGGTCCATGGCCTGCTGCCGCTCCCGGGTTGGCCGGCAGACCGTGTCCACCAGCCGGATCTCCTGAGCATCCGGATTGGCGGCGGTCACGGCCTCCGCGATCGCCCGGACCAGTGGCGGCGGTGTTGTGGTCTGGCAGACCAACCCGATCCGAGCGGCACCGTAAGGCCGTGCTGCCTCGGGCCGATCGACCACCGCATACCGAGTCAGATCACCTGTCAGGCCCCTCACTTCCACATGATCCGGCTTGCCAATGATGACGACAAAGTACCCCTGAGCCTGAAGTGCCACGGCAGCCCGATGGGCACGCCGCACCAGCGGACAGGTCGTGTCGATCACTTCCCGACCCGCCGCCTCCAGACGCCTCCGTTCCGCTTCACTGACCCCATGAGCCGTGATCAACACAATCGGCGTCTCCGGCAGACTCCGCTCCCGACCCACTTCGGCCGCTTGCCGAAAACCTAACCGCTTGAGCCGTTCCTGCACCAACCCGTTGTGCACCAGCTCGCCATAGATCGTCACCCGCTCCGGCCGCTCGATCGACTCAACCATCTCCAGCGCGTCCTGCACCCCAAAACAAAGCCCCATCGCGGTGGCACGGATCACCCGCATGATTCGAAACCCTCCCCAACCCCGGTGTTTTGCCTACCTTGCGTAAACGGTAGCGTTGTTCGAGCAAGTTCTTTGTAGTACAGAGTGAAGAGCAACAGGCCGGCGTCCCAACCGGCTGGATCTGAAATCAGGCCGGCGACCATCCCTCCGCTGGGGCAGGGGGGGCCGGCGCCGTGCGCGCGGCCGTCAACGCATCGGCAACGACGCGCTCGAGTGTCGCCAGGTATTGGACAAACCGCTCGCGGCCGGCGGCCGTCAGACGGATCAACGTCTGCGGGCGGCCGTTCTGGAAGCTCTTCCAGATTTCGATCAGCCCCTCGTCGCGGAGCACGTGCAAGTGCCGGCTCAAGTTGCCGTCGGTCAGGGCGCAGAGTTCTTTGAGCTCATTGAACAGCAGTCCGCGGGGGTGGCTCGAGAGCGACGTCATGATGCTCAGCCGCGCCTTTTCGTGGATCAAGCGCTCAAGCCCCTCGTAGGCAAAGCGGCCCGCGGAACCGGTTTCGCTCCGGACCAGCGGGATCGATTCCCGGCGGCGACGGTCGCTCATCGCGGCCCTCCCTCACGCTCGAGCGTCCAGTACAAAACGGCCGCGGCCATCAGCTGGCCCACTCCGAACGGCACCGCCATCGTCCACGGGGCCAGGCTCGCCTCGGCCCGGCCCACGCTCAGGCAGATCAGGCCGGTCGCCACATACCAGGCGGCCACTCCCCGGACCGCCGTCGGTAAGAGAAATCCGGTCGCGAAGATCCCCAAACCAAACAGAAGCTGCCACAACCCCGGCAACAACCACGCGAGTTCCGGCTGCATCAAGGCCAGCATCGCCAGCAACCCGCCAGCCACCACGCACGGCAGGAACTGCTCCAGGGCCAGCCGCGTCGTCTCCCGAGTCCAGCTCGACCCGCCGCGCCGGATCCGATCAACCATGAACCCACCGGCGATCACCGCGCTGAGGACCGCCGCACCGACCCACAACGTCACATAACGCCCCACTTGGACCGTCGGCTCAGGCAGAGACACCGCCTGAAACGCCCCCGCCGACCAGGCCAACAAACCCGAACACGCCACCGGAACCGCCCGGAAGCCACGAAAAACCTCGGTCCGCGCCATCTGCCGACGGATCTCGGCAATCTGCTCCAGCGCATCCCGAAGCTCCCCATCCCCCATGCGCCAGCCCCCTGCGTAATCAGCCGACTAACCTCCTCAACTTTGCCGTGTAAAGTAAAGCCCAGCGTGCCTCCGTTCGTCAAGCCGATCTCCTCGCCGTCGCCGACGGAGGCTGGGCCGGCGTCGACCGCTCACTTCGGCAGGCGGCGGCGAAGCCAGAAGGTGAATTGTTCGGTTTCGGGGCGGGTTTCGAAATCTTTGGGCCGACTCTCCACACCGGGTCTGTAGAAGGTCAGCAGCAGGCGGTTGCCTTCGAAGCGGAACAAGCCGCGTTGCACCTTCCCCGCATCCTTGCCGCGGGTGATCCGCAAGTCGATCCATCCGAGGTTGGAAGCTGCGTCCACCGTAAATTGGCCCGACTCGATCGCCGTCTGGCCCACCAGAACGCGGTAGGACCCATCCGCCTCGAAAATCAAGGCCTGGTCCAGAAGCATCATTTCCTCAATGCGCTGACCTCTTTCCTCCGCGGCCATGACCTCCCAGGTCCCGATCAGCCGCTTCGGGTCAATGCTCACCGGGGTTGCCTCGTCCTGGGCCTTCGTCAGGCTACTCAGCGCGGCGGTCAGGATCAGTCCCAGGTGGGCACAACGCAGCCGGATCATGGCGTGGGCTCCCAAGGGGACGGCGACCGGGCGGAAATCACCGGCAAGACGATGCGCGACGGGTGGGCCGCATCATGGTGGACCGTGTTCTCGGCAACCCTGGGGCGGCGGCTGGTTCCGAGCGGCTCGCCTGTATTCGGGTTGACGTCGAAGCGGGGATAATTCGAACTCGAGATATCAATCCTCAACCGGTGCCCTTTTTTGAATCGGTTCGACGTCGGATAAAGCTCGATCGCGATCGGTACGATCTGCCCCGGCGCCAACGGCGGAGCTACTCGCTCCAGCCCCTCGCGATACCGAAGCCGAAGAATCGAATCGCCCAGATTCAGATCGAACCCCAGCGGATCATCCGGACTGGGCGGAATCTCCTCGACCAGCTTGGCTGTAAAGTCCGTGTCCGGTGCGGTCGAGCTGACGTACAACTCGACGCGGACCACCCCGGTCACTTCCAGATCCGTTTCCAGCGGCGGCGTCCGAAAGACCAGCACGTCGGGACGCTCGGACAGCGGCAGACGGTTGTTCGCCGCGTGCGTGTCCTCACGCGGGCGCTGGTCGTAGCCTCCGCTGGTCATCAGACCCTGATTCGAGGAGATATTGCCGCCGATTGTCGGAACCGGCCGGCGCGGATCGAAGGCAAACGTCGTCGCGGACTGGGCCGCTGTCGGCGGCGTCTGCTTGAGTGCCCCCTCGGCATCCAGATACAGCATGGTCGGCACCGCTCGCGCAAGCGGCCACTCCCGCTCGGCGCGCCAGACTCCACCGTGCCGAAGCCGGCCCTCCGCGTCGCGGCGATCGTCGCCGTGACCCATCACGTACAACAAGACCGGAGGATCGGACTCCACTCCGTTTGGCTCGCCGCGGAGCCAGCGGTCGAACCAACGCAGCCGAACGGCATTCAGATCGATCGCCGCATCGTCCGTAAAGCTGACTTCTCCGGCAACGGCCGACCCCTGGCCGCCATGCGTCCAGGGGCCGATGATCAGCCGCTGCGGCGATCGCTTGGTCCGCGACAACGCCTCGTAGTTCATCGCAACGGACCGCGTCCAGGAGTCGTACCAGCCCGTGATGTGGAGCACCGGCACATCGGCGTAGTCTTCCAGGTGATCGACCACCGACATTCCTTTGGCATGCCACATCGGATCCTCGGGACCCTTACGCAGCGCATCGACCAGCCACGACTCGTACTCAGGCACCACCCGGAGCGGCGACGTCCCCGGACTGAGCGGCAGACTGTCCAGATGCTCCCGAATCCGCCGGCCGCTCTCCTGCAACGCCGCACGCAACCCGGGATCGGCCAGCGCCGCCCGCGCATTCGGAGCGCCGATCTGATGGATCCAGTTGGCGAACCGCAGCTCAAACGCTCCTCCCTGCCGCATCCCCCCCGCAAACGTGTTGGAGAGAGCATCGACCGGGACCATCGCACGCAGACCCGGCGGATTGGCCGTCGCCAACGCGTGCTGAGTCCCGCCCACATAACTTGTCCCGAACGTGCCGACATGTCCGTCCGACCACTCCTGCGCTACGATCCAGGCCACCACGTCAAACCCATCGGCCGGATCGTCGACCATCATCCGCCAAGTCCCCTCCGAGCCGTAGCGGCCGCGGGTGTCGTTCGCCACCACCACATAGCCGCGCGACGCAAAGTAATGGCCCTCGGCCAGCGCACCGTCGCCTTTGCCGTAAGGCGTACGTGTCAGAAGCGTGGGGAACTGGCCGCGGATCGGCTGACCCCCGCGTGCGGGCCGGTAGACGTCGGCCGCCAGGCGGACCCCGTCGCGCACCCGAATTCCGACATCACGTTCGACGACAACCTCGAACTCCGGCGGGCGCGTCGAAACCGCCGGTGGCTGACTCAGCAACCAGAGGGCCAGCAGAGATCGGGCAAGCCCGCTCATCAGCCATTCCGTATCGCGACCCCTTAGCGATGCCCGGCCCTTCGCCCGGCTCTCCCGAAGGCGATTGTCGCCCACCGGTTCGGTGTTCGCCAGTGCCGTTCCGGACACCACCGCCAAAAAGATCCGGGACCATCCACGCCGGACGCCGATCCCCATAGGGATTGAGGCCGGTCCGTTGGCGTGGCTCAATCAAAGCGCCCAGATCCAAGGCGATCGGGTAGCCGAGCAAACTCAAGGCCAGCACCCAACGTCCCCCCGTCGGCAGCCGCTCCATGATCCAATCGGCTCCCGCCGCGACCAGGATCAACAGCGCGGGCACCACGAACAAGACCGTCCGACTATGAAACGGATAAAGCCGCAACGCCGCCCCGATCAGGGCAAGCCCGAGCGGACCGATCAGCACAAGGGCGGCCAGCCGGCAGGACCGAACCAGTACCGCCAGGCCCACCCCGGCACATCCGATCGCCGGCAACGCCGACCATCGCGGATCCAGCGGACCGTGCCAGTCCAGCGGGCTGACAAACAAAAACAGAACCCGGCGCACCACCCAGCCCGGGTCCGTCCCAAACCCCGGTGGGAAAGCGAATTCCCAGAATCGCCAGAGATCCTCGCGGCCGCCCAGTAGCCGCAACGCCGCCGCTCGCGTGGCCGCTACCCCAAGTCCCCAGACCAGACCAGCCGCCACCCACCCAGCCAGTCGTGCTCGGTCTCGTCGTCGCGCCGCATCGACGACCCCCGCCCCAGCCACTGCCGTCAGCGCTAAGACCGCCGGGAATGACAGCCCGATCGCCAATCCCCCCACCAGAATCAGACCAGCCGCCTCCAGCGGCCTCGGCGGCTTCGCCAGTGTTTTCAGGCCCATCACGGCAATTGCCAGCGCCACGGCCACGTCGATCGCGTATGGCTTCAACTCGGTCGCAAAGTAAATCTGCTCGTCCGACAGAGCCAGCAGCGCCAGGGCCAGCAGTGCCGCACGCGGCCGCAGCAGTTGCCCCGCCAGTAGGTGCATCAAGGCGAGCGATGCAATCCCCGCCAGCAACGACGGCAACCGCGCCACCATTCGGGACTCGCCCCACCAGCCGATCAGGCTCCGCTCCAGAATCAGGTAAAGCGGCGGCGCCAGTTGCGTGTTCTTCAACGGCGTCCAATCAAACGGAGCCACTCCGACCAGATTCTCGCTCAGCGAGAATTCATCCGCCCAGTAGCCGCGATGGGCCAGATAGGCAGCTAGCCGCAGTCCAACACCCGTGATTACCAGAAGTGCAACCGCCCGATTCGTGCACCACCTCATCGTCGGCTTCCGGCGGCCCCGCACCGGGCACGCGGATTGTGACCCGGCTCGATCCGGCCTAGAGTAAATTTTCGACGCAGCATCCGAACCTCACCGGCGGGCCGCCGCCGCAGTATCCTTCCCTGATCGAAAAACACCCACCCTTCCTTCGCCCCCCGCCACTCCCAACCCGTGAAATGAACCTACCGTCCCGGGAGACTGTTCGCCATGCGTCGCCCAACCCGTCGATTCTTTATCGGGACCGCCAGCACCGCCGCCCTAGCCTGGAGCGGACGGACCCGGGCGGCTTCTGTGGCCGATCGCGTCCGTCTGGCCGTCGTCGGTATTCACGGCCGGGGTGTTGACCTCGTGCGCCTCTTCGCGGCCCAGGACAACGCCGAGGTCGTCGCCATCTGCGACGTCGATAGCCGAACCTTCCCGCGTCCGGCCCAGCTCGTCGCCGACGCCACGGGCAAATCGCCCCGTACCGAGCGGGACTTCCGCCGTCTGCTCGACGATCCCTCGATCGATGCCCTGGCCATCGCGACTCCCGACCACTGGCACGGTCCCATGACCGTCATGGCCTGCCAGGCCGGCAAGGACGTCTACGTCGAAAAGCCCGCGGCGCACAACGTCGTCGAGGGACGGCGCATGGTCGAAGCCGCCCGCGCCCATCAACGCATTGTTCAACACGGCACCCAACGCCGCAGCGCTGCCCACATCGCCGAGGCGATTACTTACCTCCATTCCGGTCAGATCGGTCGCGTCGCAATGGCTCGAACCTGGATCCATCAACAACGCCAACCGATCGGCCACGCCGCGCCAAGCGAACCTCCGCCGGAGCTTGACTGGGATCTCTGGCAAGGGCCGGCTCCGCGCCGCCCGTTCTACGCCAATCGCGTCCACTACGGCTGGCACTGGTTCTGGGACTACGGCACCGGCGAGCTTGGCAACAACGGGGTTCACGGTGTCGATCTGGCCCGCTGGGGTCTCGGTGTCGACGCACCCCGCGCCGTCGTCTCCGGCGGCGGCAAGTTCGTGTTCGACGACGACCAGGAAGTCCCCGACACCCAGGTCGTGACCTGGGAGTTTGACCAGTGCGCCCTCATGTACGAGCACCGCATGTGGTCGGCCCACGGCCTCGAAGGCGCTGCCTTCGGCGTCCAGTTCTATGGCACCAACGGCACGCTGATCATCGACGACAAGGGCTGGCGTGTCGAAGACGGCAACCCGGCGGGTGGCCCGGCCGCCGATCCCCAGCACGCCCATGTCGCCAACTTCCTGGACTGCGTCCGCACCCGGAACCAACCCAACGCCGACATCGAAATCGGCCACCTCTCAACCCGCCTCTGCCTGATCGGCAACATCGCCCACCGCCTCGGACGCAAGCTCCGCTTCGACCCCTCCGCCGAACGGTTTCATGACGATCCCCAGGCCGACGCTCTGCTTACCCGCGAATACGACCCCGACTTTCCGCTGCCTCAGCTCTGAGCAATGCCGACCCGCTCTCCGCAGGCCAGCAGGCTCGCATCGCCCGGTGATCCCGTCGCGCCACCCGCTCTCGCCCGCAGACGCGCGACTCCGATCAACCCTGCCCATCCTGACACCCGCCAACCGCTCGGCGTATGATCCAACTTCAAATCCATTCGAGAGCCCCCTAGCGGCGAGGAGGCACGCGTGCAACCGATCCGGCTCACCCTGTCGCTCCCCCTGCTTCTGGCCGGCTTGCTCGCCTGGGGGCAAGCGCCGCCCGAACCATCGACGCCCCCCAAGCCCGCCTGGGACGCCGCCCTGGCCACGATCGAACCGGGCAGTCTGAAAGCCCACGTCTCGTTTCTCGCCTCCGACGCCCTCGAAGGTCGCGACACCCCCTCGCGGGGACTCGACATCGCCGCCGAATACATCGCCGCCCAGTTCCGCGCAGCCGGCCTGGAGCCAGCCGGCGACGACGGCTACTTCCAAACTGCTCGCTGGACCATCATCGAGGCCGACCCGGCGTCCTACGCTGCCTCGATCGCGATCGGCAACCGCACACTCCCGCTCGCCATCGACCAGGTCTCGCTCCTCGGAGCCTCCGGTCCCCTCAACCTCGACGCCATACCCCTGGTCCGGCTGACCGACGCCAGCCCGGCCGCCCTCGAGGCCCTGACCGAGGACGCCATCGCCGGTAAGGCTATTATCCTCGATCTGCCGCCAGGGCAGGGGGGCGAACCCCGCGCTCGCGTTGCCGCCTTCAACCGCCTGCGCACACTTGGTGCAGCCGTTCTGGTCACGCTCGCTCCCGACTCCCCCACGGGCACCGGCCTGCCCAAGGGCCGCCTGATCAACCCCGAACGCCGCCCCCTCTTCCCCCCACCCCAACGCCCCACCTCCGGACCGGTACGGATCACACTCCACGGCCCCGCGGTCGCCGAGGCCCTCCGCGGCGACGATGCACTCCCATCGGCCCGCCTCACCCTCCGGCTCGGGCCTCCCGTCGAACGCCCCGTGACCCTCCGCAACGTGGCCGGTATCCTCCGCGGCTCCGACCCCGAGCTGCGTGAGACCTGCGTCATCGTCTCGGCCCACTACGACCACATCGGCGTTGGATTCAACCCCTTTGCCGCCAACCCCTCTGGAACCAATCCCACCTCTGACCCGATCTACAACGGCGCCAACGATGACGCCAGCGGCACCGCCCTGGTCGTCGAACTGGCCCGCGCGCTCGGCCGACTCGACCAGCCCCCTCGCCGCTCCCTCCTCTTCTTAACTTTCTTCGGCGAGGAAAAAGGACTGCTCGGCTCCCGCTTCTACGGGGATCATCCGCTTGTACCCCTCGAAAAAACCGTGGCCATGATCAACCTCGAGCATGTCGGCCGAACCGACGACACCGAAGGCCCCCAGCTCGCCCGCGCCTCCTTAACCGGCTTCGACTTCAGCGACGTCGGCCCCCGCCTCCAACGCGCGGCCGCCGCCGTCGGCGTTGAGATCTTCAAGCACCCACGCAACAGCGATGCCTTCTTCGGCCGCAGCGACAACCAGGCCCTCGCCGACCGCGGGATCCCCGCCCACACCCTCTGCGTCGCCTACCTCTTCCCCGATTATCACGCCCCCGGCGACCACTGGGATAAGCTCGACTACGACAACATGGCCCTCATCGGGCGCGCCGTTGGCCTCGGGCTGCTCCACCTGGCCGACGACCCCCACCCCCCCGCCTGGAATGCCGACAACCCTAAAGCCGCCAAGTACCGGCAGGCCGCCGAAACGCGCCGTCCCGCCAACTGACCCTCCTACCTCCCAGACCCACGAACCCCCGACTGCTTCCCCCCACTGGCCGGCCAATTCGACGCGTGTCAGATCTCATCACCGTGTCGTATCTCCTATAGTGCCTACAAAAGCCCAACCGCCCCGCAGTACCTCCCCCCCAAAAACCAGTCCCGCAATCGTTCGATAATCTCCCCCCATCCCCGCCCAAGCTGGACTCCAGCAACGAGAAACCTAAAATGCTAGCGTGCATGCATTGTCTGGGAACGTGGATTTTGCTCTCGCACGGCCGGGCGCCTTGCGTTATGACCAGATCGAGTCGGAGTCGAGCAGTTCGATTGGGGAGGGTCTGGTCGCGTGGCCAATGACCGGCGAGCAACCAAGGTGCGTCGACGCTACGCCCCGCGCATCGAGGCGCTCGAGGCCTTGCGTTTACTCGACGCCGCGCCGGGTGTTGCGCCGCTGATTCTGGCACAGGAGCCGCTCGCCGCGGGGGCCTCACCTTCCTTGGTCCTCGAGGCGACGGCCCGGACGCCGACCGACGCCGAAGCCTGGGACGCCGCGCTGGCAGTCGCCGATGCCGCCTGGTCGCGCGCCGATCCCGATCTGGGCTGGACCGAGGCCGTGGCGTCGGGCCTGACGCAATTGGACCGTTACCTGGGGCGGACCTGGGTCCGCGCCGGTCTGGCTCCCCAGCAGTTCGACGACTGCACTCAGGCTGTCCATGCCACCATGCTCCAGCATCTCGGCCGCGAGGGCTTTGACCAGATGCTGGCCGCGATTGGTCGCGGCGGCGTGCCCAAGGTCCTCAATCGTGACTCCGCCCTTGGGCCGGATTTCTTCCGCGCCGTCGATATGGTCAAAAAGCGGGCCCAGCGGCAACGCTACCATCTCGCCCTGGACGAACGCCCCGACCTGGTCGCTCCACTGGGTGACGACGGCGCTGATCTTCGGGGCGTCCTGCTCGAAGTCATCGACCGCTCCCTCGAACCGCGCGAGGCCGAACTGATCCGCGAGACCCTCAAAGGCTATACACCCGCCGAGATCGCGGACCGCTGGGGGCTTGCGCCCAAAACCGTCAGCAATCAAAAGTCCCGCGCGTTGGCCAAGCTCCGCGACGCCCTGCTCAACGAGGCCGTCTAGCTCATCCCTCGATCCGCACTCAACAGGTTCGGCCGAACCTGACTGACTTCTCACTCGCTGGATTCAGTCGGCCTGATTTGGGTCAGTCGTCCCGACTCGCCCTCACGAGCCAGCCGGTACAACGACCCATCGGCTCCAAAATCCAGATCGACGGCCGCTCCGGCCAAGCCCGTCGCCAGGAGCCGAACCTGCCGAGTCCGCGGATTCAAGACCCGAATCTGGTCGCGGCACAGGTCCGAGAACAGATACCCTCCCTCCAGGCCGATCGGCCAGCCCCGCCGCCGCGGTACGAATGCGCCGCCGACGACCCCGCAGCCTTGCTGCCATTCCGGGCCGCCTTGGCCCAGGTGGCGGTATGCATGGATCGGCCCACGCAGACCCAGCCCTCGCGACGGTCCCTCCACCCTCGGCCAGCCGTAATGCCCTCCGCGGACCAGGCGGTTGACTTCCTCCCACCGATCCTGCCCCACGTCGTTGACCAGGATGGTGCCTGTTCCCGGATCCACGGCCAGAGTGAACGGATTGCGAAAGCCTCGGGCGTAGACCGCTCGGGCTGCACCTCGCAGCCGCGCAAAAAACGGATTGTCCCGGGGGATCGAGCCGTCTGGGTTGAGCCGGAGCACTTTCCCCCGCAAGACGCCGAGCCGAGCCGCCGCTGCCGGCGTCCCCTGATCCCCCACACCTACATAAAGCCTGCCATCCCGACCAAACCCCAGCGCACCGCCGTTGTGGTTGCTCCGACCGGTCGGGACTGGCGGAAGCTCGAAGATCACCCGCGTATGGGCCGGGTCCGCTTGTTGACCGGTAACTGTCAACCGCAACACCTGATTCCGGGTCGGACCTTCGCCGGGCGGCGTGGTTCGGAACACGTAAAGGAACCCGTTGGCTGTGAACGACGGATCGACCGCCAGGCCGACCAGTCCCCGCTCGCCGGTGGCGTCAACTTCGAGCTGCGTCACCGGCGTTGGCAGGAGAACTCCATGCTCGACCACCCGAATGGCGCCGGTCTGCTCGGCGATAAACACTCGTCCGTCGGGCGCCACGGCCATGGCCGTCGGTGCCGTCAGACCGCTGACGACCAGATCCACCGCCTCCAGCCCTTGGGGCAAGGCCACCGGAACGCGCCGCGGTTCGAGCCGTTCCAAGCGAAGCCGCCGGTGGTGTCGCATGGCGTTATCTCCGGGATCGAATGGATCGCCGCCTGAGCGAGGTTGCGAAAGCAGGCCGAATTCCACACGCGTCGCTTACGCCGCTTCGGCCTCCGCCAGAAACTGGCGGGTCGCCTCGCTGACCGGGCCGCCAAAGATCCGCTCGGGCGGACCGCTCTCGATCAGCCTTCCGTGGCCGAACACATGGACGGTATGGGCCACCTGACGGGCAAACGGAATCGCGTGCGTGACGACGATCATCGTCTGCCCGTCACGGGCGAGATCCGCGATCACGGCCAGTACCTCGCTCGTCATCCGGGGGTCGAGCGAACTGGTCGGCTCGTCGAAGAGAATCACCTCGGGTTGCATCGCCAGCGTCCGCGCAATGGCAACCCGCTGCTGCTGACCCCCCGAGAGCTGCCGGGGGCGGGCATCGAGCTTGTCCGACAGCCCAACCCGATCGAGCAACCGACGCGCGCGAGCCTCCGCCTCATCGCGCCCGAGGCCAAGCACGTGCCGCGGCCCCTCCATGACATTCTCTAACGCCGTGCGGTGCGGAAAGAGATGAAATTGCTGGAAGACCATCCCGACCCGGCGGCGAACCTGGGTCAACAGCCGGTCGTACAGCCGCTCGTCCAGTTCCGGCGTCAGCCGCACGTCTCCAATCGTGATCGCACCCCCTTGAAACCGTTCCAATCCGTTCAGACACCGCAGAAACGTGCTTTTACCGCCGCCCGAGGGACCGAGAATCACGGCGACCTCGCCGGCCCGGACATCCAGCGAGATCCCATCCAGCACCCGCAAGGTGCCGTGGTCCTTGACCAGATCCCGCACCGAGATCATGGGACCACCCCCTTTGTTCCCTCGAGGCTCAGACGCCGCTCCAGCCGCCGGACCAGCCAGGCCAGCGGCGCGCTCATGGCCAGATAGAGCAACGCCGTGGCCGCCGCGAATTCGATTACGCCTCCCGTACTGTTGGCCAGAATCGCATACCGCTTTGTCAACTCAACGATCGAGATCACCGAGCAGACCGACGTGTCCTTGAACAATGCGATGAAATCATTGGTCACCGGCGGAATCACGATACGAACCGCTTGGGGAAGGATCACCCGCCGCAACGCCAGCCGGCGGCTCATCCCAAGCGCCAGCGCCGCTTCCATCTGCCCGGCCGGTATCGCCTGCAACCCGGCCCGATAAATTTCGGCCTCATAGGCCGAATAGTTGATCGCCAGTCCCACAATCCCCGCCACCAGCGCGGGCAGCTCCAACCCCAACCGCGGCAGCAAGAAAAACAGAACAAAAAGCTGGAGCATCAACGGCGTGCCCCGGATCAGTTCGATATAACCGGTCAACAACGGCCGCAGCAACCTCGGCCCATAGAGCCGCCCCAGCGCGATCACCAGACCCAGCCCGATCGCCAGCGGCATCGACGTCAACGAGAGAAAGACCGTCATTCCCGCCGCCAGCAACAATGTCAGACCATACCGGGCCAGCAACGGCAGACCCCGAATCCGATCCGGCCGCGATGACTCGGCGGCGTCGGGCGGGGACGCCTCGGCTCCTCCCAGCGCGGCCAGCTCCTCCTGCGCTTCGGTCCAGATCCCATAGCGTTCGTAGAGCCGCTGCAATTCGCCGTTGGCGATCAGACGGCCCAGTCCGGCGTCCAGCGCGTCGCGCAGAGCTCGGTCCTCGGGACGCAAGTACATCACATAGTAGCCCCGGCCCACCGGCGGCCCGGCCCGCTCAAGCTCGACATACTCCGGCGCGTAAAACAGCGCCGCCGGCTCATCCTGAAGCGTCGCATCCGCCTGGCCATTCCTCACCGCCATCAGGCAATCCGTCGCGCCGTTGAAGTAGAGCACCTCAACCTGCTCGCCTCCATGCTCCCGCGCATAGCTCTCGGCCGACGAGCTTCCCAGCACGGCGACCCTCCAGCGACCCCCGCCCGGTTTCGGACGCGTCAGGTCGTCGAACGACCGCACCGGGCTGCCGCGCCGGACCATCGTCTGAAGCCGAAACACGTAATAGGGCCGAGTCGCCAGATAATCGGCCAGGCGCTCGGGCGTCTGCTCGTAGCCGTTGACGACCACGTCGACGTGTCCGGCAGCCAGCGTCGAGAGCAACGCATCCCATTGACCTTGATAGAGCACCGGCTCCGGGCCCAGCGGACCGCAGAGCAACTCCATCAGGTCGACCTCAAATCCGATATGACGCGTCGGATTCCCCGGATCCGGATAAGCGTACGGGCCGCCACCTTCGGCGTCGCATCCATACACCAGCCGCCCCGCGCTTCGGACCCGAGCCAGCGAATCGTCGCCTCGAGCCGCCACCCACCCCACGCCCCAAACGCAGGCCACACCGACCAGAACGACCGCGCGCCTTCGCCACCGCCCACGCTTGGCCCCAGACGCTTCGGAAGACTGCTCCATCAAGCGACCTGCCTGCCCTTTGGGCGGTCCGAGAAAACCAGATTCGTCTGGATCGCTGCCCCACGACCTCAACCACCATCGAGCCGACGCCCAACCACCTCAGCCCCCCGCCGGCGAATTCCCCTCCGGCCGCCGCCGGATCGCCGAGATCAACAGCTTGCCTCGCGCCAGGCGAACCGTCCGCAACCGCCCCGACAGCTCGTTACGCCGCCGCAGCCGCCGCACCCGCCGTACCCGCCGCCGCGCCGCCGACGAAACCCGCCGCGCCCGCACCCGCGTGAATCGCCCCACCACAAACCGATGACCGCGCCACGTAATCCGCCGGCTGACCAGCGCATCCAGCCAGATCGGAACCATGAACACATCCTTGACCAGCGCCCAGGGCAAATGCGCTAGCCGAGGCCAACTGCCTCGGAGCCACCGGGTCTGGATCGCGTCCCGAGCCATCTCCAGCACGCCCAGCGCGGCCAAGCCCATCCAGGCCACTTCACTCCCACTGGCCAGCGCCCAGACCAGCCCAATCGTCGTCAGATTGGCAACCGGCTCGAGCAGAAACGCCGGCAATGCCATCTGATACCGAATCTTCAACCATCGCGAATGCCGATTCAGAAACCACCGCAGGTCGCGGTCCTGATTCACATTTTCAATCACGTGCGGGCTGAGGCGGATCGCATACCCGGCCTTGCGCAACTTCACGGCCATCGCCTGATCCTCGGCCAGCACATTGCGGACCGAGGCCAGCCCACCGATCGCCGCCAACGCCCGCGCCGGCATCAGCATCGACTTTCCCACCACGCACGTGATCCGCAGCGCAAACGCCCCGCAGAGACTCGCCGCGATGAATCCATTCAGTTGAAGATTCTCGAGAATCGCGCCAACCTTACGCTCGCCCACGCCCGCAAACACGTTCGTCACCAGACCAACCTTCGGATCCTCGAGATAACGCACCGTCTCAGTCAGATAGTCCGGCCGCACCCGAACATTCGAATCACTAATCAAAATATAGTCATACTTTCGATGCGGATACATCGCCGCCAGATTCTCGATCTTGGGATTTAGACCAAAGACCGGATTGCCCACGATCAACGCCGCGTCGTGGTCGGGAAACTCCGCCATCAGCGCTTCGACGACCGCAATCGCCGGGTCGTCGCCATCGGCAACCCCGAACAGAAGCTGGTACTCCGGATAGTCCAGCATGAAAAAGCTGCGCAGGTTATCCTTCAAGTGTTCGTCAAGCCCTTTGAGCGGCTTGAAGATCGTCACCGGCGGAGCAAACCGGACTGGCTGGGGCGGGCGGCGGCGGGTGTACCAGAACAGGGCACCCATGCCGCCCAATGTCGCCAGGGTGGCGAACAACGCCAGACCGCCGAGCAGGAGGTCCAAGGCATCCATCTGGGAGCGGACTCCTCCCCAGGCCCGTAAGGAAGACGAACCAGGGCCTCCGTTCGCCATCCTCTTGACCACCCGGCGGCCCATAAAATGATGACCGAGATATTGTACCAGAGAAAAGGTCGCGCTGGTTTCGGTTTGAAATCGGCGACTCCGGGCGCCGCGATCCGCTCCGCCTCCCGACGTCCAGGCCCGCCGATCCGCTCTGGCTCGAGCCGTCTCGGCTCCGCCTCGTCGCGCCGGCTCTCACCGTGGAAGGGGCTGGCTGGTCGGCCGGGTACCTCGCCGATATCTTCGAAATCTTGGAGAATTGTGGATCTGCCCCACGCCGCTGGCCTCTTCGGGTCGAACCCACGCTTCGCCGTCCATGACCCAGATACTCGACGAACCGTCCCGAGCGACCTCCCAATCCACTTCCCGCTGGCTCGGGGCGATCCGGTACGCCCGGATCAACAGTCAGGAACTGGCCGGCTCTCTGGGCGATCTGGGAACCTTCCTGCCGCTTCTAGTCGGCATGGCCGCCCAGAATGGTCTCGACTTCGCCGCGGCGCTCTTCTTCGCCGGACTGTTCAACATCGTCACGGGCTTGGTCTTTTCGATCCCGATGGCCGTTCAGCCGATGAAGGCCATCGCCGCCGTCGCTCTGACCGAAGGCCTGACCGTTCCTCAGATCCTCGCCGCCGGGGCCACGGTCAGCCTGGTGATCTTGATTCTTGGCCTGACCGGTCTGGTCGACCAGTTGAACCGGGCCGTCCCCAAAAGTGTGGTGCGTGGTCTCCAACTGGGTCTCGGCCTGTCCCTGGCCATGAAGGGCATGCAGATGATCGCCGGAACCGGTGCGCTGCTTGCCCCCGACGGTTATCTCACCGGCCTGCTTGCGGCCCTGGTCGTGTTGCTGCTCTTTTTCTCACGCCGGATCCCGGCGGCTCTTGTGCTCTTTGCGGCCGGGCTGGGCATCGCCGTGTGGACGCATCCGGAGGTGCTCAGCTCGCTCGGGTTCGGACTGACGCTACCCCGTTGGAGCCCGCCGGGCTGGAGCGACTTTGTCTCGGCCTTCCCCCGAGCCGCGCTGCCCCAGATCCCGCTCACTGTCCTCAATTCCGTGCTCGCCGTCTGTGCCCTCTCGGCCGACCTCTTCCCCGACCGCCCAGCCGAACCCCGCAAGGTCGCCTACTCGGTTGGCCTCATGAACCTGATCGCCTGCTGGTTCGGGGGGATGCCAATGTGCCACGGCGCCGGCGGACTGGCCGGACAGTATCGGTTCGGCGCTCGAACCAATGGCTCGATCCTCCTGCTCGGAACCGTCAAGATCCTCCTGGCCGTCTTTCTGGGGGCGTCCTTGATGGCGCTCTGTCGCGCCTTTCCCGCCAGCATCCTGGGCGTGTTGCTGGCCTTCGCGGGCCTTGAACTGGCCATCGTGTGCCGCGATCAGACCACCCGGACCGACGCCTTCACGATGCTCCTGACCGCCTCGACCTGCATCGGGCTGAGCAACATTGCGCTTGGGTTCATCCTGGGCTGGGCGCTGGCCTGGTGTCTGCGGCTGGGGTTGATTCGCCTGGAGGAAACAGGGTCGCCGGCGTGACAACCGACCACTCGGCCAGCCCGTCGCCCGACCGCTCCACCTGGCTCAATCGGACCGTCTGGGCCATCGTCCTGGCCACGTTCTGCTCCGACTTCGGCCATGAGATGGCGACGGCGGTTCTGCCGCTCTACCTGGCGTCGGTCGGACTTGGTCCGGCGGCGTTAGGATTGATCGAGGGCACGGCCGATCTCCTGGTCAGCCTAGCGAAGCTAGCCGGCGGCTTCGTCGGCCACGTCGTCACGCGAAAGCGCGGCTGGGCGGCGCTCGGCTATCTCGCCACCGCGCTTGGCACGGGTGGAATCGCCCTGGCCAGCAATCTGGCGGCCGTCCTCGGCCTCCGCGCTGCGGCTTGGACCGGCCGCGGCTTTCGATCGCCGCTTCGCGATTTCCTGCTCGCCGACTCTGTGCCCTCCCGGTTTTACGGCCGCGCCTTCGGCCTTGAGCGTGCTGGCGATATGCTCGGCGCCGTCGCCGGACCCCTGGTGGCCGCCGTGTTGCTCGGGGCCGGAGCGGACTTCCGCACCGTCATCCTAGCTAGTGCCGTGCCCGGCCTGATCGCCACCGCGGCCTTCTACGTGTTCACCCAGGACCGCCCCACCCAGAACCCCGTCGTCCATTCCGAGTCGACTGCCGCCCCACCCCGTCGCCCCACCTTCCCCCGCGGCTACTGGCTCTTTCTGGTCGGCGTTGTTCTGTTTGGACTGGGCGACTTCTCGCGAACCTTCTTGGTCTGGCTGGCCGCCCATGCGCTCGGTGAAGATGGCCCGCCCGCCTCTGGAATCGTCTCAGTGGCCGTCTTGCTCTATGCGATCCACAACCTAGTCAGCGCCGCCGCAGCCTATCCGCTGGGTCTGCTCGGCGATCGCCGGCCCAAACTCTCGATCCTCATCGCCGGCTACAGCCTCGGCATCGCCACCCATCTCCTACTGGCCTTTTTCAGCGGAACCCTCGCTGGGCTGCTGCCGGCCATCCTCCTGTCGGCCATCACCCTCGCCGCCGAGGAAACCCTGGAGAAGGCCGTCGCCGCGGAAATGCTCCCCCGCGAGCTTCGCAGCCTCGGCTTCGGAATCCTGGCCTGCGGCAACGCCATCGGTGACATGGTCTCCAGCGTCACCGTCGGCCTGCTGCTGGAGGCGGGCCACACGAGGGCCGCCTTCGGATTCGCCGCGGCGATGGCCACCCTCGGCGTCCTCTGGCTGCTGGTTTGTTTTGGACCTACCGGCCGCCCGTCCAGGGCCGCGCACCCCTCAGCCCAGACCGACGCCCCCTAAGTCACGGTTCCGGCTTGAACCTCAGCTCCATCGGCCCCTGACAACACGGGCAATCCTGCGGGTAGCGGACGGCGATCGTGCAGACGTCGCAGTAGTATTCCGGCGTCCGCAGCGCTCCTGCCTCCTCGACCCGGATTGCGACCGGCTCCAGGTAGGGCAGGCCGGGATGTATCCAGCCCCGCACCTCAGCCGGCCGGTCCCGCAGCCGCCCGTCCAGGAACAACGCCTTGCTCGCCGCGTTCGCAAGCAGCGGGGTGACCGTTCCGTCGGCCGATCGGACCACGAGCTGATCGGCGATCGGCCCCGTCTCGGCGACCACCCCGCGTTCGGACAGAACCACCGCGAGTGGAACCACCGATCCTTGAACCACCACCTCGGGCGCTGCCTCGCCCCGGGCCGACTGAAACAGTCCCACCAGAACCAGCCAGATTCCGTACATCACGATCGCGTCCCTCCCTCGCTCAAAGTACCGCGGGTCGTTCACCCACCGGCGGCCCAGTCCGGCATTCCCAATTCCCCGGCACTCATAATCCCTATTATAGAAAGGTCGCCCGATCCCCGTCCGTGATCCCCGACCGCCCGCAAGCGTGTCCCAACCCGTACAATCCCAGGTAGTTCTTGGACGGCCGCCGGAGACCTGCGCTCTATGGCTCGCGTCACTCGACGTTGCGTCTGCCCGCTCGACTGCCCGGATACTTGCCAGATGCTGGTGACGGTCGAGGACGGCCGCGCCGTCGACCTCCGAGGCGCCAAAGATCATCCGTTCACACGCGGCTTCCTTTGCGGCAAGATGGCTCCCTACCTGGAGCGGGTCTACAGCCCCGAGCGCTTGCTGCAACCGCTCCGTCGCACCGGTCCCAAGGGTTCGGGCCGGTTCGAGCCGATTTCCTGGGACGAGGCGCTCGACCAGATCGCCGATCGCTTCCGCGCGATTGCCCGCTCAAGCGACGGTCCCGAGGCCATCCTGCCTTACAGCTACTACGGCACGATGGGCAAGCTCCAGTCGAGCAGCCTCGACCGCCGCTTCTTTCATCGCCTAGGTGCATCCCGGCTCGACCGGACGATCTGCGCCTCGGCGGGCACGGCCGGCTACGAGTATACGGTCGGCCGCGGACGCCTCGGCGCCGACCCGATGGCCGTCCCCGGCTGCCGGCTCATCATCAATTGGGGCTCCAACACCGCCCAGACCAATAGCCATCTCTGGAGCCTGATGGTCGAAGCCCGCAAACGTCACGGCGCCACCCTGATCGCCATCGACCCCTACCGCAGCCCAACCGCCGCTCGCTCCGACTGGCACATCCCCATCCGTCCCGGCACCGACGCTGCCCTGGCCCTCGGCCTGATGCACGTCATCTGGCGCGATGGCCTCCAGGACGACGACTATCTGTCCCGCGGCACCATCGGAGCCGAGCCACTCCGCGCCCGCGTCCTCGCCGAATACCCTCCCGACCGGGTCGCCTCGATCACCGGCATCGATGTCAACACCATCGAAACCCTCGCCCGTCGCTACGCCACCGAACACCCCAGCCTGATCCGGCTCAACTACGGCCTCCAACGCCACGGCGGCGGCGGTATGGCGGTCCGGACCATTGCCTGCCTGCCCGCCATCGTCGGCGCCTGGCGCCACCCTGGCGGGGGTGCCTTGCTCTCGACCAGCGGGACCTACGACTTTGCGATGGACCGACTCACCCGCCCCGACCTCGGCCCCCCGGCACGCACCATCAACATGAACCAACTCGGCGCTGCTCTCACCGGCCAGCTCCCCGGACCGCCGATCCGGGCTTTGTACGTCTACAACAGCAATCCGGCCGCCGTCGCCCCTGACCAGAACCAGGTCCTGGCCGGCCTTCGCCGCGACGACCTCTTCACCGTCGTCCACGAGCAATTCCCCACCGACACCGTCGACTACGCCGACCTGGTCCTACCGGCCACCACCCAGCTCGAGCACCTCGACGTCCACGGCTCGTACGGCCACCACTTCGTCCTGTGGAACGAGCCGGCGATCGCCCCCCGCGGCCAGGCCCGCTCTAACAACGACGTCTTCCGCGCTCTGGCCCTCCGCCTCGGCTTCGAGCCAGAACTCTTCCCCGACGACGAGCAGCTCATCGCCGAACTGCTCGACGGCGGCCCTAGCCTCCGCGGAATCACCCCCCAACGCCTCCGCGCTGAGGCGTCGATCCGCCTCAGCTTGCCAACCCCCTTCCTCCCCTTCGCCGACGGACGCTTTCCCACCCCCTCCGGCAAGTGCGAACTCTATTCCGAGCGCATGAAAGCCGATGGTTTTGACCCTCTGCCCACCTACATCCCGCCCCACGAAGACCCCCTCACCCGGCCCGACCTGGCTGCCCGCTACCCCTTGCAACTGCTCAGCCCGCCCCGCTCCCAATTCCTGAACTCGACGTTCGCCAACCAGCAGCGCCACCGTCTTCAGGCCGGCGACCCCACCATCGAACTGGCCGTCGAGGACGCCCACTCCCGCGGTCTCCGGGACGGAGACTGGGCCGAAGTCTTCAACGATCGGGGTTCATTCCGTGCCCGCGTCGCCCTGACCGGCTCAGTCCAACCCGGGGTCGCGGTCGCCTGCGGCATCTACTGGAACAAGCTCGTCCCCGGCCGGTCCAACGCCAACGCCACCACCGCCCAGACCCTCACCGATATGGGCGGCGGCGCCACCTTCTTCGACAATCTGGTCGAAGTCCGCCCCGCGCCGGACCAGACCGACCAATCCCCCTCCGGCTAGCACCTCCCCCGCCGTTCTTCCCCAACGGAATCATCATGCTCGACCGCCTTCGCTCCCTATGGAATCGAAATCGGGTCCCCCCCACGACCATCACCGTCTACACGCGCTCGGGCTGCTCCTGCTGCGACAAGGCCCTCGTTACTCTCCAAGCCGCCCGCCGCCGCCATCCGCTCCACATCGAAACCATCGACGTAGACGCCAACCCCGAACTCGCTGCCCGCTACGGCCTCGAAGTCCCGGTCGTCGCCGTCGACGGCGTGGTCCGCTTCCGGGGGGTCGTCAACCCCGTTCTGCTTGAGCGACTGCTCGCCCGTTCGCAACGAAACCGGACCGCTTTTCCACCCATCGACCCGGCTTCTCGCCCGACCGGCGCAACCGTGGAGCCGCCCCCCTGATCTCAGACCGAGACTCGCCTTTGGAATACTTGTGAACATATCTCTGACATACGACGGAGCCTGCCCCCGATGCGTGGGGCCAATCCCTCGCCCTCTCCAAAACGCCAGCGCCGCCAGGCCCTGTTTGCGGTCAGCGTCCTGAGCACCCTGCTGGTCGCCCAGGAACTACTGCTTCGCTTCCTCTTCCCAATTCCTCCGGTCCACGGTTTCAATCGCATCCACTACCAGATGCTGGCCGGGACTAGCCCCACGCTCCGCCAGTCCCTCCGACGCGGCCTGGCGTATGTCGACCTCCGATTCATCAGCCGTCCCGACGGCTTCGACCATCGCCACCGCCTGAATCTCTTTGGGTTTCGCGGCAGCGACTTTTCGATCGACCGTCCGGCCGACCGCCGCCGGGTGATCGTCCTTGGCGATAGCGTCGCCGAAGGGCAGGGGGCCTCCGAGTCCGCCACGATTGCCGCCCACCTGTCCCGCCATTGGCCCGACGCTGAGGTCCTCAACCTCGGCGTCGTCGCCGCCGACCTGCCTCGGCTCGCCCATCTGGCCCACGACGCGATTCCGCTCCTTCGCCCGACCGATGTTGTGCTGGTGCTTTCGGCCAACGACTTGCCCGCCCCTTTCCTTGACCCCAGTCGGCTCGGACCCTCCAGATCTTTCCCCCGCAACACCACTCCCCCAGCGTTCCCCCACGCCTTCGGCCTGGTCGTGCGGATCCTCAGCCACCAACCCATCTACCGCCGCTGGCCGCGACCCACACTTCCCTTCTTTCCCGCCGTCCCGGCCCCAACCAACCCCTGGACTCACGTCACGTCGCCGCCGGCCGACATCGACCCTGACCTCCTCCACGCGATGACTGCCGGCCAGCTCAACCCCTGGCTCGCCGAACAGGCCGACGCGATCCCCGGCATGCTCGCTCACGACTTCTCGCTCGGTGGTTCGGCCGCTCCCTATCTCCAGACCATCGCCGCCTACTGCCGTCAGGTCCAGGCACGGCTGCTGGTGGCCTACGTCCCCTTCTGTGGGGTCGTCCACCGCCGCTACGCCGACGTTCAAATTCAACTCGGCATGGCCCCGACCGTCGCCGAGGCTCTTCCCTCGGACCCGATCTATCGACGGCAAAACCACCACCTCGACGAAGTCTGCGCGCGCCTCCGCTTGCCGTTGGTCGACACCACCGAGCCGCTCCAGGCCGCCGATCAAGCCGGCACTCTTCAATATTGGCCGTACGACACCCACCCTACGCCCCAGGGATACGCGACCATCGCTCAGGCCATCGCCTCGGCCGCGGCGAGGGCAGATTGAGACACGGGCGACCCCCGGCCCCACTGGTCTGGCTCCCCTCGATCCATTCGCCTCCGACATCCTTCGATCACGGCGCGCCATAAACGCGCGGGTCGGTCATGGTGCGAAAGAACGCCTCACTCATGGCTCGGACATCAACGGCATCCCGCGGAATCGTGATTGCGGAGTCATCCCATTTCTCGGCCCGAGTCAGACACTTCGGGTCGGCGAGCCAGAAAAGCCAAGCGCCGTCGCCCCACTGGTTCGCCTGGGCCAGGCCCCCCTGGGCGTAGTCCTTAAGGAGCCGACCCAGTGGGTTGTCCGGGAGGCGATCAAACGCCGCGGGATCCCACTTGGCCAGGTCGGGCCAAAAGTACCCCCCGCGCCCAGTTGGCAAACCGAAGCCGCGTCTGCGCAATCTGCCAGGCCCAGCCATCCGAACCGTTGTATCCGCCGCCATCCACTTGAAAGACGATCACTCGGTCCGCGATCGATGGGTCCGACAGATACGCCGTCGCCACCGTTGTGCACGACCCACCCACGAAAACCAGCAGCGGCTTATCCGGACGAGCCCGACGGGCCTCGGTCACAATCAACCGGCTCCCCTCGCTCGGCTCGAAGGCCGTATCCTCCACCCGGCCGCTGGCTGGCCTCCTCAGGGCTTCGCGCGCGCCAATCACTGGATCCGGTATACCCCGCAGCCCACTCCGCCGCGCCGCGTCCAACAACCTGCGGCACTCTGCTTCCGACTGCTCCAGGGTGTGCACATAACCGCGTTCCCAGCCGAACGTGCACCGCGTGATCACAAGCCCACGCAGCTCCAGTTCGCCCAGGCTCGCTCGTGCCAGAGCATACGCGGCGTCCGGAATGTCGGTCCAGAAATCATTGTCGTAAATCACCGGGTTGTCGGCCGCCACACCCTCCAAGAACAGCCGCCCCTCGACCACCCGATGCACCGGCGGTATCGCCAGAACCCCCACCAGCAGATTGAGTAGCATGCCCATAAGAGCGAACCTCCTCGCGCGGGCTCGGATTCCGCTTGCACCCGGGCGGATCCATCGCCGCCCCAGCAACTCTCCGACACCGTACGCCCAGCATCCCAGGCCGATCCGCGGCACACGTTCGAAGAGGAACCTTATTCGTGCCATCTTCTCCGCATCAGGGTCCCTCCTCTACGATCAATGAGGTCCCTCCCTGCAACCCTGGTCGGACGCCCCGCGTGCCGACCCCCATGCCGACGAGGACGCTGAGCTTGTGCATGAGCTTTCCATCGCCACAAACTTGATCAGCCTGGCCCTCGAAGCGATCCAGAACAAGAGCCCGGCCCTGCACACGTCCGCCCCACGGGTCGACCAGGTGACGCTCCGGGTCGGCCGGCTGGCGGGCGTGGATGCCGAAGCACTTCAATTCTGCTACGAGATCGCAACTCGCGATACCCCTTTGGCAGGCTCGCAACTGGTCATCGAGGAGGTTCCAGCCGTCGTCTATTGTCCCGCCTGTCAGGCCGAACGGGAGCTGCCTTCGGTTCAGCGTTTCGTGTGCCCTGAGTGCGGCCAGCCGACCGCCGAACTCCGCCGCGGCCGTGAGCTGGAACTGACCTGCATCCAGCTTGTCGAACCCGACACCGTTTCGCCACCTGCCGGGTAGCCCATCATGACCCCGCGCATCCTCGAAATCCGCAAGAATCTTCTGAAACGCAACGACGAGATCGCCCGCGAGCTGCGGAGCCGGCTGCTGGCCGATGGCGTCCTCGTGGTCAACCTGGTCTCAGGCCCCGGAACCGGCAAGACCTCGCTGTTGCGTCGCACGCTGACCGAGCTTCGCGGCCGGGGGTTTCGCGTCGCCGCCCTGGTCGGCGACCTGGCCACCGACAACGACGCCCGCCGTCTGGCCGAGACCGGCGCACCAGTCCGCCAGATCACCACCGACGGTCTCTGCCATCTCGAAGCGGCAATGGTCGAGTCGCACCTGGCCGCCTGGGCACCCGGTCCTCTCGACCTGCTCTTCATCGAAAACGTCGGCAACCTCGTCTGCCCGGCGAGCTACGACCTCGGAGAGTCAGTCCGCGCCGTGCTGCTCTCCGTGACGGAGGGCGAGGATAAACCGCTCAAGTATCCCACCCTGTTCCACTCGGCCGACGTCGCCGTGCTCACCAAAATCGACCTTGCCGAACCTTGCGAATTTGATCGCGCCGCCGCGCTGTCCAACCTTGCCGCCGTTCGGCCCGGAATCCCTGTGCTTGAAACCTCAGCCAGAACCGGCGCCGGCATCGACGCCTGGATCGACTTTCTCCTCGCCGCCCGGTCCCGGCTCGCGGCGGATCCCCTTCCGGGTCGCTAGCCGAACCGTTCGAACACTCTCGATCGGCCCCCAACTGACTTCGGACCGACGAGCGGTGTCAGCCCGTCATAACCGGTTCAAGTGATTCGATCCGAACGTCGATACAAGAGGTTGGACTTGGCTCCTCGGGAGACCCCGGCGTAGTGACTGCGCGCTTAACACTGATCGCGCTGATCGGGATTGCGCCGGGCACGCTGGCTCAGGAATCGACCGAGCCGGCGCGTGCCGCCTGCGGCTCTCCCTTTTGCTTCGGCTGGTGCGTGATCTCGGCGGAACGCGGCCCGTTCCGCCTCGGCCAGCCCGATCAGGTTGGCGTCGCGCCGCCGGGCTGGACGATCGTCGTTCCGCCTCTTCCCCCGGCGCCGCCGAAACCGGGCGAGACACCCAAGCCCGTGCCGCCGGTCCCCTGGAAGCCGCTCTTCTTCGACAACGATTTCCTCTACGTCGACAATCCCGAGAGCCCCTACCGCAATACCTTCGACTTCCTCAAGCGTCGCCAGACCTTGGGTGACAACGTCGTCACCTCCTTCGGCGGCGAGTTCCGCTGGCAAGGCCGCGGAGAGGACAACCGCCGCCTGACCGGCGAGCAGAACAACTTCAACCTCTTCCGAGAGCGGCTCTACCTGGACACATGGTTCAACGACCGGTTCCGCCTCTACGGCGAGGTCCACTTCGCCGACGCCTCCAGGCAGACCGTACCCCCGATCTTCAGCGACCTCGACCACGGCGACACCAACAACCTCTTCGGCGAACTGAAGCTCTACGAGGCCGTCGACGGCTGGTGGAGCTTCCGCTACGGCTGGAAGGAGGAGCTTCTCTTCGGCAACCAGCGGATGGTCTCGCCACTCGACTGGGCCAACGTCCGCCGCACCTTCGCCTTGGTTCCCCACCTGTTCCACCGTGGCAAGAACTGGAACGTGGACCTGTTCTGGAGCCGCCCCAACATCATCCTCGCCCGCCAGTTCAACCAACCCAACTATGATCAGCAGTTTTTTGGTTCCTATCTGACGTACAAAGGCACCCCCAATCGACTCTACGACGTCTACTACCTCGGCCTTCTCTCCGATCGCGACAACGTTGTTCCCCTCAACGGCGAGGTCGGCGCATATCAGGTCCACACCCTCGGCATACGCTACCAAGGCGCCCAGAACAACTGGCTCTGGGAAGGCGAGGTCGCCTATCAATTCGGCGGAAGCACCCCGCCGGGCACGGGCCAGCACATATCCCGTAGCGCCGGCATGGTCACAACCGGCTTCGGACGCAAGTTCGCCCGTCTGCCGTTTACCCCCGAACTCTGGTTTTACTACGACTACGCGTCCGGCAACCGGGGCCCGGACGCCGGCTCGTTCAACCGCTTCAACCAACTCTTCCCCCTCGGTCATAAGTATCTGGGTTACATGGACGCCGTCGCGCGCCAGAACATCCTCTCGCCCAACGTGAACCTCAAGCTCTTCCTTGGCAAACGCGCCGAGCTGCTGTTCTGGTACTACAACTTCCAGCTCGCCTCGGCTCGCGACGGCCTCTTCACCGCCGGCGGCGCGCTCGAGCGGATCGACCCCACGGGCCGGGCCGGCCGCGATGTCGGCAACGAATTCGACATCGTCCTGACCGTCTTTCAGAACCCCAACACCGAATGGCAATTCGGCCTCGCCCACCTCTGGGCTGGCTCCTTCATCCAGCGCACCGCTGCCACGCCGGCCCAGGCCGAGGACTCCAACTTCTTCTACACCCAATTCACGGTCCGATTCTAAGCCGTCTGCGTCATAGGCACAGGTTCGGCCGTTCCCATCGCCGACTGCGAATCCCGCACCTGCCTGGCCTCAAGCCTCCTGCCCAAGCCCCTTGGTCACATCAACACCCAACCAGCAGACCGCTCCCAGCCCATACACCAACCCGAACAGAACAAACGGCGCCACAATCTGACCCGCGTCGAACAGCGCACCGGTCACAACGGCCATCAACGCCGCCGTCAGGCTCGCCGTCATATTCATCGCGCCGGAAAGCGTCCCCGCCTGCCGTTCGCCGATATCGGCCGCAGCCGCCCACGCCGGACCCATCGCCAGATCATTGCCCACAAAGGTCAACCCAATCAGCAGCCCCAGCGCCCCGACATCCTCGACGCCCAGCGTCGCCACGATCGCCGCACCCGCCAGCCCCATCCCCAGCATTCCCACCAGAGGCCGCCCCCAGCGTCGCCCGCTCCAGCGCACGATCGCATCGGACAATACCCCACCGCCCAGACACGCCAGCACGCCACACGCAAAGGGCAAGGCGGTCAAGAGCTTGATCGCGTCTGGATCCAACCCCCGATGATTCTTCAGATAGGTCGGCATCAGCGTCGAAAAGAAATTACCGCTATACCCCAAGCACCCGTACATCAAGCACAACGCCACCGCCTGCCGCGACTTGACCAGCTCCCACCAGCTCACGTCTCCGTGAGCGACGGACCGTTCCCCACGGCCGCTTGCAATCAACGCCCGCTCCGACGCGTTGACCCACGCCGTCTCCTCCGGCCGATCCCGAAACCAGGGCCGGAACAGGAGGCACCAGGCCACGCCCAGACTCGACACCACCGCCAACGCCACCATCCAGCTTCCCGTCACCTGAATCAGCCCCACGACCAACAACGGTGCCAACGCTCCCCCCACCCGCGCCGACATCCAGATCAATCCCTGCGCTCCGCCCCGCTCCGAAACCGGCATCCAGTCAGCCATCATCCGCGACACTGCTGGAAACGTCCCTGCCTGAAACATCCCAAACAGAAACCGCAACCCCAACAACAGCGGAAACACCCAGACCGCACCACGCGGCAGGAACCCGACCAGAACCAGCGCCGCCGTCAGCCCCGAGCCGCCCAGAATCACTCGCGTCAGGACCCGCCTCACCCCAAGCCGATCGGCCCAATTCCCCCACGGAACTTCAAACACCCCATAGGCCACCATGAACGCCGCCATCAACCACGACACCTGACCATCGCTCAGTCCGAGCGTTGCCCGAAACTCCGTCGTCGCCGACGCGAAGCCAATCCGGTGGATGTAAGTCACCACCGCCAGCAAACACGCTGCGCCCAAAACCCCGTAGCGCACCCGGGTCGGGCGATCCACTCCCGCCGTGGATAGATTCTTCGCAACCTCGACCATCCCCCGCACCGGATCTGCCATCGCCCCCCTCAAACTTGACTCGCGGCATCTGCTCCCTCGACCCGGTTCGACCAGGCTTCCACCCCCTGCCGCCCAACCCCAACGGCCCCCTCAGCCCAGCACCTCGCCCAGGCTCCGGTCCAGTATCGCCACGATCTCGTCGATCTGCTCGGATGTCGTTATCAACGGCGGCCCCAACGCAATCCAGTGCGGATCAAACCGGCACAAGAGCCCGTTCTCGAGCGCCCTCCGCCCCACCTTCACCCCAAACGCATCCGGCATCGCCGCCTTCGTCGCCCGGTCACTGACGAATTCGATCCCCTGAAACAGCCCCTTGCCGCGGACGTCCCCGATCACCCCATACTTCGCCGCCAGGTCTTCCAACCCCGCACGCAACCGCTCCCCCTGCCGCCGCGCATTGCCGCACAGATCGCGCTCCACGATCTCCCGCAACACCGCGATTCCCGCCGCACACGAGATCGGGTTCCCCTCGAACGTGTGTCCCTCGACGAATCCCGGGTTCTCCGCGATCGGTCCCCAGAAGGCATCCGCAATCCGGCGGCGGCAGATCATTGCCGACAGCGGCGCATACCCCCCGCTCATCCCCTTGGCCACACACAACACATCCGGCACGACCCCAAACGTCTCCGCCGCAAACATCCGCCCCGTCCGCCCCATCCCCGTGATAATCTCATCAAAGATCAAGAGAACGTTGTGGCGATCGCAGATCGACCGCAAGATCGGCAGGTATTCTTCCGGCGGGTCGATCACCCCGCCCGTATGGCCGATCGGCTCGACGATCAGCGCTGCCACCGTCTCCGGGTCCTCCAGTTCGATTACCTGCTCGACGATCGTCGCACACGTCACCCCACACTCCGGGTACGCCTTGCCGAACGGGCAGCGGTAACAACTCGGCGGGAAGACGTGCAGAAACCCCGGCGCCATCGGTTCGTTGACCGTCTTCCTCCCCTTGAGCCCCGAGGCCGACAACGCTCCCAGCGTCGACCCATGCCAGGACAGATACCGTCCAATCACCTTGTACTTGCCTGGATGTCCCATCAGCCGGTGATACTGCCGCGCCAGCTTAATCGCCGCCTCGGTGACTTCCGACCCGCCGGTCTGAAACTTCGTCACCGCCAAATCGCCCGGTGTCAGCTCGGCCAGCAGATTGGCCAGTTGCACGGCCACCGGATTCGTGCCGTGCATCGGCGGTGAAAAATGCAGACGATCCAACTGCCGTCGGATCTCCTCGATCACGCGCCGGTTGTTGTGCCCGACCGATGCTACGTAAATCCCCGATAACGCATCCAGATAACGCTTTCCTTGCACGTCCCAGTAGTGCACGCCGTCGGCTCGGGCCATGATCAGCGGCTGCTTCGACCATTCGGCCATTTGGTCGCGGACGAAGATCTGCCGCAGAAATCGTTCCTCGCTGGCCTGCGCCTCGCTGATCAACTCGGGAATCGATGTCATCGCCTCGGGTCTCTCGATCTAGCGCCGTAACGCACGGCGGTCGCTGCGTACACCCGCGCCACCCGCTCCAGATCGTCGATCGACGCCCACTCCTCTAGTGTGTGTTGCCCGCCGGCCCTTGGCCCGTGCGTGATCGCCGCGATCCCCCACGCCGCGAAGCAATTGCCATCGTCGACGAACGGCTTCGGTCCCGGCCGCAGCCGGCTTCCGTTTACCTGCTCCATCGCGGACTGAAAATCGTCCACGATCGGATCGCCGAGGTCGAGCCGAAACGCATCACGCACGCGCTGATACCTGAGCCGAATCCGCGTCCCCGTCGCACGCGCCAGATTGTCGATGATGCCCCGAAACTCGTTCTCGACCTCGGCCGGCCCAATCCCCGGCACCCACCGTCGCGTCCCCTCGAGCCGGCATGCCTGGGGAAACTGGTTGTAAATCTCGCCGGCATGGATCAACCCGACAAAGACGCTCGACCGACCCGCCTCCGGGTCGGTCTGCTGCGCCAACTCGGCGTCGAGCCGCATCAATCGCTCGACCAGCTTCGCTCCCGCTGCAATCACATCTGGTTGCCCCTCGGGCCGCATCACCTCGTGCACCGGCGGCCCGTCGCGCTCGATCGTGACCTCCCAGCATGCTTGCCCACGCCCCGCCACCGGCAAGTGCGCGCACAACGGCTCCGGAATCAACACCGCATTCCCGCGGATCCCCTGCGCGATCAACGCTTCGAGCTGTTCTCCGTATCCCCAGGGCGCTTCGTGGAGATCATGGGCGACCAGCAGGATCGACCCGCTGGCCAGCCCGCCCGCATCGCGAACGGCTAGCATCGCCTCGACCGCCGCCGCCATCCCTCCTTTCATATCCGCGGCCCCGCTGCCCCGCAGTTCGCCGCCATCAACCCGCGGCGGCACAAACGGCAGGTGGACCGTGTCCAGATGTCCGTCAAACTGCAGCACACGCCCCGGCCCCGTTCCGTCCAACCGCGCCACGACCGCCGGCGCCCTCGGATGTCCCCCCTCCGGCCGCTCGACGTCAAATCCCTCCTCCTCCAGCAACGACCCAAGCGCATCGAGCGCCGGCGCCGCCGTTCCGGTCGGGCTGGGGGCGGCGATCAACCGCTCCGCGATGCGGAGCAACCGCTCCCGGTCAACACACCCGGCCGCGCGTCGGCCTGCCTCCCATTGGCTCATCGCCAGCCACCTCCGGGTCCCATCGCATCAGGCGGCTAAGACGGGGTCAAGCCCGACCCTCTCGAACCTCACCGGCGCTCTGAGCATCTGTCCCATCGCCGGCTCAGGTTTGAGAGCGTCGCGGCATCGGGTCGGCTCGCGCCTCCCTCGCTCCGTTCGGAGCAGCCCGTGTCGCGCGCTCCAATCGCTCCACGCTGCTCCACCTCGACGATCCTATTTGGCTTGCCAGCCGGCTCGTTGCGCGGAGTCCCAGGCATGCGGACCGGGACGACCAGGCCCCTGGTTTTGGTATAATCCTTTTTCAAGTTTGAGTAGCGCGTGCGGAGGTTCCATTGTCTTCGTCAACGGCCCCGATCATCACGTCCGAGGTCCCGGCCCCGTTTGATCCCTGGTCGATCCGCTCGCGTTTTCCGGTGCTGACCCGCGAGGTTCGGCCCGGAGTTCCGCTGGTCTATCTCGACAACGCTGCCACCAGCCTCAAGCCCTGGTCGGTCATTCGGGCCGTCCAGTCCTACGACACCGAATTCACCGCCAACGTCCACCGCGGCCTCCACACCCTCAGCGAGGAAGCAACCGCCGCCTACGAGGAAGCCCGCACGTCGGTCGCCCGCTACATCCACGCCCGCGACGAATCCGAGATCATCTTCACCCGCGGGACTACGGAGTCGATCAACCTGGTCGCTCTCTCCTTCGGCCGCACCCGCCTTCAACCCGGCGACGAGATCGTCCTGACCGCCCTCGAACACCACGCCAACCTTGTCCCCTGGCTGATGCTGGCCCGCGAGCGCGGAGTCGTGTTGCGTTACGCGGAACTTCATCCTGACGGCACGCTCGATCTCGACTCCCTCGACCGCCAGATCGGCTCCCGCACCCGCCTGGTCGCCTTTTCTGGCATGTCCAATGTCCTCGGCACTCTGCTGCCGATCGCCGAGATTGTCGCGCGTGCCCAGGCTGTCGGTGCCGCCACCCTTCTCGACGCCGCGCAGCTCGTTGCCCACGGCCCGCTCGACGTCGCCGCCCTGGGGGTCGATTTCGCCGCGTTCTCTGGCCACAAGATGTTCGGCCCGACGGGTATCGGCATCCTCTACGGCCGCCGCGAGCGGCTCGAAGCGATGCCTCCGGTCCTCGGCGGCGGCGATATGGTGCTCGAAGTCCATCGCGATCGCGCCGAGTGGAACGAGCTGCCTTACAAATTCGAGGCCGGAACACCCCCCATCGCCCAGGCCATCGGACTGGGCGCCGCCGTCCAGTTCCTCGCCGAACTCGACTGGGACGCGATCACCGCCCACCAGCAGCAGCTTGTCGCCTCGGCGCAGGCCCGCCTGGCCTCGATCTCTGGCGTGCGTCTCTTCTCCGCTCCTGCCTACCAGAACGGCGGTGTCGTCAGCTTCACCGTCGACGGCGTCCACCCCCACGACCTCGCTCAGATCCTCGATCGCCGCGGCGTCGCCATCCGCGCCGGTCAGCACTGCGCGATGCCGCTCCATGAGACCCTCGGCATTCCGGCGTCTGCCCGGGCCAGCTTCTGCCTGTATAATTGCCAGTCTGAGGTTGAGTCCCTGGCCCAGGCTGTGGAATACGCCTGCTCGGTCTTTCACCGCTCCGACTCACGAAGCCCCAACGCAGCGAGAAAGTCCCCCGCCGATGGTTGACGACTTCTACCGCGAGGAAATCCTAGATCATTCCCAATCCTCTCCCTACCGCGGCCGGCTCGACCGCCCCGACCTCGTGGCCGACGGCGTCAACCCCCTGTGTGGCGACCGTATCCACCTCGAACTCGGCCTCGCTCCCGACGGCACGATCGGCGCCGTCCGATTCGACGGCTCCGGCTGCGCCATCAGTCAGGCTTCCGCGTCGATGCTCGCTGAGCAGCTCGAGGGCAAGTCGGCCGACGAGGCCCGCCGCTTCGACCGCCAGGCCATGCTGGACCTGCTGGGAATTCCCCTCACTCCCGCACGCCAGAAGTGCTGCCTGCTTGCCTGGAAGACCCTCCAGAAAGCGCTCGAGTCCGCCTCTTCCACGCCCGCGCCCACTGCCGACGTACCCGCTCCCTGCCCGCGACACTGAGCCACGCCCTCGGGCCTCGCTCACGCATACGCTGTGATACCTGGGTCCCTTGATCCGATTTCCGACTCGGTGTTCGGGCTGAGTCCAGAACCCGACCGGCCAGGCCGCTGATACCGCGCCGCCCACGCGCGAGCCACCCCCTCCGCCAGCAAACCCGCCCGCCGCATCGCCGCATGCTCAACCCGTTCCGGTCGGTCGCTCGCGCTATGCAAAACCAGAGCATGACGGACCACATCCCCTAGCAGACTCACGGCGCAAAGTCCCTGCGCCGCGAACGGCTGATGATCCATCGCCGCTCCGACCACCCGCAGCCGCGCCCAGCCGATTCCCAATCGACTGGCCACTTCTTCGGCCAGCGCGACCGAACCGGGCTCGCCCGCCAGATACACCATGTCGCCCGCCCCCACGCTATCCAGGTTGACCAGCAGCGTCGGCTTCTCGCGCCACCATGACTCGTGCCGTTCCAGAAAATCCCAAGCTCCATCCAATCCCGCTTCTTCCGAACCACTGGCCACCCAGACCACCTCCAAAGGTTCTCCCGCCGACGGCCTCCAGCTCCGGGCCAGCTCCAGCAACACCCCGACCCCCGTCGCGTTATCAAGCGCGCCCGGACTTCGATTCCCCGTCACGTTCGCCGCCAGCACTCCCAGAATCGCCACCACCACCCACGGTCCATAACCGGCCGCCAGACGGCTTACCCGATCCGGCGTTGGCTCGACGGCCGCCGCAACACCCGCCGCCGCTAGTACCAGACAAATCCCCATCGCCGCGTACACGAGCCCTACCCGCAGCCCCGTCGGTAGCAGTTGCGACTTGGTGTCGTAATGGGCCATGAAGACCACCCGCGCCGGTGCACCCGCCAAGGCCGCATCGCGCTGAGTCGCCACCAGATTGGCTGACCGAATCCCTCGCGCCTCACCACTCCGCCGCAGCCGGCCAGCCCAAGCCCACGGCCGGTTGACCAGCCACGCCGCGACCAACCACATCACGCCTGCACCAAGCGGCGCCGAACGCCACAACCAGCCCCCACCGATCACCAGGCCGGCACACAGACCCATCACCCCCCACGCCACCAGTGCCCGAAGCCGACGCGGCACTCCAAACCGCTCCCGCCGACACTCCAGCCCATATTCCTCCAACCGCCGCCGCACGTAACGACACGCCCGCCGCTCCCCCAGACTGCCCACCCGCCTGGGATAACTCAACGCCCGCACGTGCTCCCACGCCCGCGCTTCGTCAAACCGATCGACCCACTCGGCCCCGCCGCAGCCGCTCGGGCCCTCAACCCCAACGGGTTGGCTCATCAATTGCTGACATTCCATCGGTGCACGACTCAGGATCGTTCAGGCAAGTCACTCGCTCCGCTCTCAAGCCTACGCCACGCTTCCGACCCCCACGGACCAATCCCGTCGCACTTCGACCCCTTCCATCCTGCCTGATCCCCCCGATCCTTACACGCCTCCCATCCCTCCCCGAGATTCTCCCGAGTTCGGTCCTCGCCCTGTCCGATGCTCCCAGAATGCCCGCTTCGGAGTCCCGGTCCCTTGCCCGACGGCCGTGCGCCCAACTGCCGCCCCTCCCACCCCGATTCCGCCCCGACCCCGACACGGCTACGACGCCCGCTGGTGGGGCGACGTTGGCCGTCGCCGGGATCAACCGGGCTATTGGGCTCGGACCCGAACTCCGTTGGCCTCCCTCTGCCTGGTTCTTCCCGCTTTGGCCGCTTACGAACTAGGCGTCGCTCTGCTGGGCGGCGACCATCCCAACGCCTGGCGGACCGGCCTTGACGCATGGCTCCGGCTCGGCCTCTCCTGCTTCGGGTTGACCGATCGCTGGCTTCCTCCGCTGGCGCTGGTCTGCGGACTGCTGGCCTGGCAGGCGGCCGATCGGTCCCGCATCCGGTTCCCTCTCCGCGACCTACCGGTCATGATCCTAGAGAGCGCCCTGCTGGCTCTCGTCCTGGTCGGACTGAGCCGACTGGTCGATACCTTGCTTCTCCACGACACCTTCGCGTTGCCGCTCCAAACGACGCCGATCGCGCAGCCAGCCCTCTTCCTCGGCTTCCTCGGCGCAGGGATCTACGAAGAGGCGATCTTTCGGCTCCTGCTCATCCCGGCCTTGATCGCCGTGGCCCGCGCTTTGCTCGTTCCCCCGCTTCTGGCCGACGTACTGGCCGTGACCGGCTCCTCACTTCTCTTCTCCCTGGCCCATCACCTCGGCACACCCGGCGAGCCATTCACCTGGTACGCCTTCCTGTTCCGCTGGTCAGCCGGCATCTACTTCGCTGGGGTCTTCGCGGTTCGGGGCTTCGGCCTCGCCGTCGCGACCCACATCGCCTACGATTGGCTGGTCGCCGGGATGCACTAAGCGGCGCGTTCGCTCGGTTGCCTCCTCGCTTGACCCTGTCCCGTCCCGATCGGATGCCCCTTCGGCCGCGTTTCTGCCTGCTGCGCAATCCCGGATGCGACTGATCCACCTCTCCGACCTCCACATCTGGCGTTGGCCGCCCAACCTGGCCTCCGTTTTGAGTAAACGGATTGCCGCTGTCCTGGAGCTAGCCTTGGGGCGCGCGCGGGCCTTCCGGCGCGAACGTCTCCCCGAAGTCGTCGAACGCGTCGCCTCGCTGCGGCCAGACCACATCCTGATCACCGGCGACCTGACCATGTCGTCCCTGCCCTGCGAGTTTGCCGCCGCGCGACAGGGTCTTGCCCCCCTCCTAGCCAACCCCAACCTGCTGACCATCATCCCCGGCAACCACGACCGCTACACCCGCCGCCAGCGTCACGAGTTCGAGCGCCATTTTGGCGACCTCCTACCCGCTGCTTCGTTTCCCTGGGTCCGACCGCTCGACGCCGACCGGCTCTTGCTAGCCCTCGACCCCTGCCGCCCGCACTGGAGCGCGTCGGGCTATCTGCCCCCAGCCCAGCTCGAAGCCGCTCGCCGACAGGTTCGGGATCATCCCGGCTCCAAGCTACTCGTCGCCTGCCACTACCCGATCGACGCCCCCGAACACCTCCGCCACGAATATCGTGTCAAACGGCTCGTCAACGCGCCCGATCTGGCCCGCTGGCTCTCCTCTGAACTCGGACCCCACCTCTACCTCTGCGGCCACGTCCACGCTGCCTGGGCCTTCCGGCCTCCGGCGGTTCCCGCCCAGCTCTGCCTCAACCCCGGCGCACCGCTGCGCCACGACGATCACCCCGATCGCCTACCCGGCTTCCTCGAGATCACCCTGGAGGGCAGGGGGGTCCACGCCGTCCACCACGCCTGGAACGGCTCGGACTGGATCCCCCGCACCCTCGTCGAGGAGCCTCAATTCTGGCCAGCCTGACTGCCGCCAATCCGCTGGAGCGGCCACTCAGCCTGGCCCTGCACCTCTACGCGGACGCGACGCCGCGCCTGTCCGGTCGCTTCGCCTTGCCTGCCGACAAGTTCCGAGCCGCCGCTCAAGCCACTCGCTCGGCCGCGCGCACCATGGCCCGCGCTCGCGCCAGGGCTCGACTCTTCTCACGAAGCTGGTCGGCCGTCGCGCCGGGCAGCGCCCGCGCCCGCGCCAGTTCCGCCCGCGCCGACTCCAGATCGAGATCCGTCACCGCCACGGCTCGGGAAGTCAAGACCGTCACCACGTCGTCACGCACCTGCACAAACCCGCCGTCGACAAAGTGCCGCTCTTCTCCCCGATGACTTCGGGAACGCAGTTCGCCGAAGCCCAGCCGGCCCACCAGCGGCGCACGTCCTGGCAAAACCCCCAACTCGCCGTCGTCGAGCGGCACCGCGACAAAGTCGACCCGCTCGTCAATCACCACCCGCTCGGGCGTCACCACCTGGCAGCGCAGCGGACCTTCCGCAATCATTTCGCCGGTCGCCATCTCCGATCGCTCCCTGCTCCCCGTCGATCAGATTCCGAAACGGTCGAGCCGCTCACCGCGCCATCTTCTTGGCCTGCTCTTCCGCCTCTTCGACTGCCCCCACATAGCGGAACGCACTGACCGGCAAATGATCCCATTTGCCGTCGCAGATTTCACGGAACGACCGGATCGAGTCGGCCAGCTTCGTGTATTTGCCTTCCTTGCCCGTGAACGCCTCGGCGACAAAGAACGGCTGCGACAAAAACACCTCGATCCGCCGCGCGCGCTCGACGATCAGCTTGTCCTCTTCGCTCAGTTCGTCGATCCCCAGAATGGCGATAATGTCCCGCAGCTCGCGATACCGCTGCAAAATCGACTGCACCCGCCGCGCGACCTCATAATGCTCCTGGCCCACGTAGTTCGGGTCCAGGATCCGGCTCGACGAGCCGAGCGGGTCGATCGCCGGGTAGATTCCCTTCTCGGCGATCGACCGGGTCAACACGATGAACGCGTCGAGGAAGCCGAACGTCGTCGCCGGCGCCGGATCGGTCAGGTCGTCGGCCGGCACATACACCGCCTGCACCGAGGTGATCGACCCCTTCTTCGTCGTCGTGATTCGTTCCTGCAAGGCCCCCATCTCGGTCGCCAGCGTCGGCTGATACCCCACGTTCGACGGCATCCGCCCCAACAGCGCCGACACCTCCGAACCGGCCTGGCTGAATCGGAATATGTTGTCAATAAACAGCAGCGTCTCCGCACCCGTCACGTCCCGGAACCACTCGGCCGTCGTCAGTGCCGAAAGCGCCACCCGCAGCCGCGCGCCCGGCGGCTCGTTCATCTGGCCGAAGTACATCACGGTCGAGTCGATGACCGACTTGCCCGTCGAGCCGATTTTCGTCTCCTGCATTTCCAGCCAAAGGTCGTTGCCCTCCCGGGTCCGCTCGCCCACCCCGGCGAACACCGAGTAACCGCTGTGCACGCGCGCAATCCGCGCGATCAGCTCCTGCAAGATCACCGTCTTACCCAGGCCGGCTCCGCCAAAAAGCCCAATCTTGCCGCCCCGCACAAACGGCGTCAGCAGGTCGACCACCTTGATGCCCGTTTCAAAAACCTCCGTCTTCGGGCTGATCTCTTCGAACGCTGGCGGGTCGCGATGAATCGGCCACAATTCCTGCGTGTGCACCTCGCCCCGACCGTCGATCGGCTTGCCCAGCAGGTTGAAAACCCGCCCCAGCGTCTCCTTGCCCACCGGCACACTCACCGGCCGGCCCGTATCCACCACCTCCATCCCGCGCACCAACCCGTCGGTCGACCCCAGCGCCACGCACCGCACACGATTCCCCCCCAGGTGCTGCTGGACCTCGCCCGTCAGATCAATCTCAACTCCCTTCTCCCGACTCTTGATCGTCAGTGCGTTGTAAATCTCCGGCAGGTGCCCCTCGTCAAACTCCACGTCAAACGTCGAGCCGATCACCTGCGAGATCCGTCCAATCGCGGTCGCCATCATGAAAACCTCTGCCGTTTAGGGTCCGTTGCTCGATCCGAATATCGACTCGGCTCGCCTCACACCTCGGTGGTCCGTATCCCTAGCTCAGTCCCGGCGGCCCCGATCCTGCCCCGACGCCGCTCACTCAAGCGCAGCCGATCCGCCAATGATCTCCGCCAGCTCGCGCGTGATCTGCGACTGCCGCGCCCGGTTGTACTGGAGCGTCAGGCTTCGGATCATCTCGTCGGCATTCTCTGTCGCTCCCTTCATCGCGACCATCCGCGCAATCTGCTCACTGACCGCCGCGTCCAGGAAGCATTTGAACAACTGCACGCGGAACGAAATCGGCACCAGCTCGTCGAGGATGCTCCGCCGATCCGGATAAAACTCATACGACGCCGGTTCGCCCCGCCGTTGCGGGGCCGCCGCCGCGCTTCCCCCCCCTCCGCCCTTGGCTCGCGCCAGCGACGGTCCCGATTCGGCCAGCGACGCCGCCCTCATCGGCAACAGACTCGTCACCGTCGCTTCCTGCCGCGCTGCCGTGATGAACCGCGTATACGCCACATCCAGCCGATCAATCTCACCCGCCACGTACTGCCGTTCATACTCCGTGGCCAGCTCATTGACCTGCTCGTAGGTCGGCCGATCGTCAAACTGCAGGAAGACGTTAGACATCGGATATCCGCGAAACTTCATGAACCCGACGCCCCGCTTCCCCACCACGTCAATCAGCGTCCCGATTCCATCGGTCGTATTCTCCTGATACCGTCGCGCCCCGGCGCGAAACACGTTGCCGTTGTAGCCCCCGGCCAGGCCCCGATTGCTCGTAATCACCACTAGTCGGGCCCGCCGGACCGGCTCCCGCACTTCGAGCAACGGATGCGACACCTCGGTCGCCGCCCCCCCCAGGTCGCCCACAATCTCGGCAATCTTACGGGTGAACGCTTCCGCCTCCACCGCCCGCTGCAACGCCTTGCGAAACCGCGCCGAGGCGATCAGCTCCATCGTCCGCGTGATCTTACGGATGTTCTGCACCGACTTGCGGCGCTTGACAATCGCTCGAGCCTTCGCCATCTCGCCCTCTCAGCGGCTAGCAGACCTGCTCTCGCTCAACCTCGGCACCTTTCCAGAACCTCACTCTTGCCCGCTCAATCAGGGCCCTCACGCTGAACCCGGCCGATACCGCGCTTTGAAGTCCGTCAACGCCGCCTTGAGCTGCGTGATCACCTCGTCGGTCAGCTTCTTCTCCCGACCGATCAGCTCCCGCAGGCCCGGCCGCTCCTCTCGGACAAATCGCAAGAACTCGGCCTCAAACTTCGACACTTCCTTGACCGGCACGTCGTCCAAGTATCCCTCGCTGCCCGCATAGATCGACATCACCTGGTCGACCACGTTCATCGGCTGATACTGCGGTTGCTTGAGCAGCTCGACCATTCGGTAGCCTCGGTCGAGCTGAAGCTGCGTCGCCTTGTCTAGCTCCGTCCCCAACTGGGCAAACGCCTCCAGCTCGCGGAACGCCGCCAGGTCAAGCCGCAACCCGCCAGCGACCTTCTTCATCGCCGGAATCTGCGCATTGCCGCCCACCCGAGAAACGCTGATCCCCACGTCGATCGCCGGCCGAACTCCCGCAAAGAACAAATCCGGCACCAGATAGATCTGACCATCCGTGATCGAAATCACATTCGTCGGAATGTACGCCGAAACCTCGCCCTCAAGCGTCTCGATGATCGGCAGCGCCGTCAGCGATCCTCCCGAAAGCGCCGTCTTGGCAATCTTGTGCGTCCCCCCCGGATAATGCGTCTCCAGGTCGTGCTTCGCTTCGTGCAGGCCCGGCACCCCGACATACACCTTGCCGTTGACGCCCCAGTGCTCGCCCACTGGGTTCGACGGATCATCCGTCGGCGCGTCGGCCGGCACGATCACATACTTGTTGGCCAGCTTCGCCGACCGCTCCAACAACCGCGAGTGGCAGTAAAACACGTCGCCCGGATACGCCTCCCGGCCCGGCGGACGCCGCAACAGCAACGACAGCTCCCGGTACGCCACCGCCTGCTTCGACAGGTCGTCGTAAATGCAGAGCGTGGCCATCCCCTTCTCGTACATGAAATACTCGGCCATCGCCGTCCCCGAATACGGCGCCAAATACTGCAACGGCGACGGCGAGCTGGCCCCGGCCACCACCACGATCGTGTAATCCATCGCGCCGTGACGTTTGAGCACGTCGACGATCCCCGCCGTCGTCGACTCCTTCTGCCCAATCGCCACATAGACGCAAATCACCCCCTGGCCCTTCTGGCTCAGGATCGTGTCGATCGCGATCGCCGTCTTGCCCGTCTTCCGGTCGCCGATAATCAGCTCACGCTGTCCCCGCCCAATCGGCGTCATCGCGTCAATCGCCTTGACCCCCGTCTGCAGCGGTTCATTGACCGGCTGCCGTTCCGCCACCCCCGGCGCGGGCGATTCCACAAGCCGATAACGCTCCGTCGCAATCGGTCCCCCGTCGTCGATCGGTTGCCCCAGCGGGTCGACAACCCGGCCAATCAACGCCTCCCCCACCGGCACCCGCAACAGCTCCCCCGTCGCTTTGACCGTCTCGCCTTCATGAATCCCCCGGTACTCGCCCAGAATAATTACCCCGACCGACGACTCCTCCAAATTGAACGCCAAGCCCCGCACCCCATTCTCAAACTCGACCAGCTCGCTATTCATCACCCCCGCCAGGCCATGCACCCGCGCAATCCCATCGCCGACTTCGAGCACACGCCCAACCTCGGTCCGGGTCACCTCGGCCTGAAACTGCTCAATCTCTCGCTCGATAACCGACGTGATCTCGTCTGATCGGAACTTCATGGTGTCCTCGTCTCTCTCTTCGATCGCTCACCCGTACAGTCCGCTCGCAACCAACCTGGCCCCGTGTTTCGCCCCTCCGAACCCTCTCCCCTGAATCCGTTATCCCCCCAATTCGCCCCGCCCGATGCGCTGATCGCGCTCCGCCTAATCGAGCTATCCCGTCCCCATACCTCTGTCGACGCTCACTCTCCCCCAACGACCATCTCGGACTTAAACCCCGTTTACCTCGCACCAACGCCATCGGCCCCGACCGGACCGTCCACCAGCCCAGCGAGCATTCCTCGCAACTGATGGCTCCGCTCCTCCACCAACCGCCGTCGCAGCCGCTTCAACTGGCCGCGAACCGAGGCGTCGTACAACACGTCGCCGACCCGCACCACCAGCCCACCCAGCAACGCCGGGTCCACCTCATACTCCACCACCGGCTCGGTGCCCATCTGCTCCCGCAGTCGCGCTTCCAGCTCCCGCCGTTGGTCCTCACTCAATTCCACCGCAGATGTTACCCGGACCGCACGACGCTTACGCCGCCGATTCAACAACTCCCGCGCCTGACGCAGGATCGTCCCCAACAGTTCCAGGCGACCATTCCGATTCAACAGCCGCAGAAACCGAACCGTCAGCTCGTCGGCCCGACCTTCCAGCAACCGCACCAGCACGCCATCCTTCTCCGAAACCCCCAGGGTCGGTGATCGCAAGATGTCGGCCAGCCGCGGATGAGCGTCCAGGACATCCTCCTGAAACTCCTCCAACTCCTCGACGATCGCCTCGGCCTTGCCCTGACGGTCGGCCACGTTCAGCAACGCCTCGGCATACGCCCGCGCTCCGGTCGCGGCCGTGTCGTCCAGGACCGTCGCGTGCCGCGCAGCCTCTTTCAGACGGGCTACCTTGGTCTGCTCCGCTTCGCTCATGACTAACCCCGCCCCCCGCCCGCAAGCCGTCCATCGCCCGCCCGACTCAACTCATCCAACGCCGTCCGCACCAGCCGACTCTGCTCCTCCGGCCCCAACTCCCGCGCTAGCACCCGACCGGCGACCGAAACCGCCAGATCCGCCGTCTTCGACCAGATCTCCGCCAACGCCTGATCCCGCGCTTGCGCAATGTCCCGCTCAGCCCGCGCTTTCAGGGACTCCGCTTCCTGATGCGCCTGCTCCACAATCCGCGCCGCGGTCTGTTCGGCCGTCTGGCGAATCTGATCCTGCAACGCCCGCGCCTTGTCGTGCGCCTCAGCCATCAGCCGCCGATGCTCGGCCAACAGACGCTCCGCCTCGGCCTTGGCCAGCTCGGCCCGTTCCACGGCCTCCTCCTGAGCCCGCTCTCGCTGGTCCAGCGCCCGCGCGAGTGGCCCCCACGCATATTTGCCCAGGATCAAGAGCAACAACCCAAAAACCACCGCCGTCGCAATCGACAACGACGGCTTAAACTCCAAAATGTTCGGCTCGGCCTCATGCCCTCCACCCGATTCGCCATGCCCGGCCTCCGCCGACGTATGCCCGAGGCCCGCATCGTCGGCCCACGCCCGTCCCGCCGGCAGCCCCTGCGCTCCGACCACCACCAGCCAGACCCAAACCCAACGCGCCATGGCCGCCCCTCGCAACCTCAAACACCTGGAGGCCGTTTCACTCACAGCAAGCCCCCTGGCCTCAGCCAGCAACGTCCGCCACCCTGCCCACCTCCCGACACCGCGCCGTTCAGGCCCAACCGCCGGCCTGGCCCTGGCCCGCTCCCGTCCGCGGACCAGGGACCCAAACCCAAAGGCCGACACGCGCTCAGTACGGCGACACAAATAGCATGATGATGATCAACGCGAAGAACGTCACGCCTTCGATCAGCGCGGCGGCAATGATCATCGCCGTCTGAATGTTCCCCGCCACCTCGGGCTGCCGCGCCATCGACTCCACCGCCGACCGCGCCAGCCAACCAATCCCCACCGCCGCACCAATAATCACCAGACCAACCCCAACCGCCCGCAAATCCGAAAATCCATGACGTGCCTGCTGCGCATACGCAATCCGCGCAGCTTCCCCCACATTGGCGGGCGTAAACTGCTGAGCCTCCACCGGCGCCTGCGCCATCAGCCAGAGGCCCAAAACCGCGGCGGCCATCTTGAGCAACTTCATCGGACCAGATTCTCCTCTCTCATAGCGGAGCACATAGCCCCGTCGGTGGGGCCACTCGGGGATCAGGAGTTCGGTTCTCATCGAAGAGGCCCGGCAGACGATCTGCCCCCCCATTTCGGGTAAACAGCCCGCTTCTCTGCCTCGTTCTCCTCCCTCGCTCGAACCGGCACGACCACAACGAACGGGTCTTCCGCCCCGCTCAATGCGGGTGCGCCGCCGACCCGATAAACAGCGACGCCAAAAACGTAAAGATATAAGCCTGCAAAAACGCGACAAACAACTCCAGCAAACTGATCGCCACCGCCCCCAGCACACTGGCCGGCGTCACCACGTAGGTAAACACCCCGCCAGCCATCGCCACAAAACCCAAAATCACCGCGATCACAATGTGACCGGCCAGCATGTTCGCAAACAGACGCACCGACAACACCACATGGCGAATCAGCAGCCCCGCCACCTCGATCACAAACATCAAACCCCAGAGAAACGGCTTCAATACCCCGGGAACATCCATCTTCGGCACCAAATTGACCCAGAAGCCCAGCGGACCCGAAGCCCGCACCCCCGCCACAATCACCGCCACCAGCGTCAGGAGCGCCAGCGTCGCCGTCACGCTGATGCTGCCGGTCGCAGCCGCCCCACCCGGGATCATCCCCAAGAGGTTGCAAAACAACACAAAAAAGAACAACGTCCACAAAAACGGCAAAAACTGATCCGACAAGCGACCGTGCGGCTTCGCTGCCGATCCGTGTCCTTCGGCCGGCGGATGATGGCCCCCCGCCGCCTCCCCATGCCCGTGGCCATGATTGTCATGATCCACGTCGATCGTCGGCCGCGCGATACCGTCCCGAATGAAGACCAGGATCGCCTCAAACATATTCCAGAAGCGACCCTTGGTGACCCTCTGCGCGGCCACCCGCCGCGCCAGTGGCACCAGGATCGCCACCATCAAGACGGCCGCGATCAGCTCCATCACCATAAATCGCGTGATCTGCACCGGCCCGATCCGAGGCAGGGGAACCTCCGTCCCGACCACCGGAATCTCCAGCGTGTCATGATCGACCACATGCGAGAGCGGGTTGTGGCTATGCGACTCGGACATCAGCTCTGACCTCTCGTCTCACCCCGGCCGCGACGTGCCCCGCTGCCTCCGCCCACTTCCGACCCCCGCGCCGCGCCCTGCGCCCATGCCACCAACCGCAGCATCCCCACCCCAAAACCCACACCCATCCCGACCAACACCCCCGCCGGCCCCGTACCCAGCCACTGGTCCAGCCACGCCCCCAGCAGCGGTGGGATCGCGAACGCCATCCCCAGACTCGAGACCCGGGAGGCCCACATCCAGCCCAACGCAATCGGGCTGCGGCCACCGCCCTCTACCAAGGGATCACCCCGCGACTCCGATCAAACCAAGAAGAATCGACTCCAACGCACCCCTCGCCGGCTCTCCAGTCCAGAGGCACGCTCGACCCGTCCTTCTCAGTCCGCCCGGTCGACCCGACTTCGAACCGCGATTCTGAAGCCCCCCGCCAGCCCTGTCAATAAAGTGCCCCCCCAATCTGCGAAATTTTTCACAATGTCGCTGCCCTCCCTATTCGCGAACGCTTTCGTCACATTCCCGAGCGCCGCGGTTGACAGATTTCGCCGTTTTTGATAAATTCTTCACACCGGTTGCTTGTAGGTTCCCCTGAGTAGGTTGTCTCCGATGGGGAGAGCGCCGATGTGGGGCGACCAGGCCACAAGCTAGGGTGAGTCGTTCGGCGGCATCTCGACTTCGGTCGGGAGGCCGCTTTTTTTTTCCCCTGATCGGCCCTTCTCCCCCGCGCTTCCACGCCCCGGCCCGACGCCTGCCGGACCCGCCAGCAACTCCCCCCTTACTTCCTACCTATTGCAGTCCGGGTATCACGGACCGGGCCCGACTGACCACTCACGGACGAGCTCTCCCCTTGTCTGGCGACCTCCCCTCTAGGCGGAGGCCCCTTCGGAGTGGCCGGTATGACCTTCGAAAAGCTCCAGCAATGCAACAAGAAGGAGCTCGCGCGGATGGCCCGCGACCAGGGGATCGTGGGCTGGCATGCGATGCGTAAGGATCAATTGATTCGCGCGCTGACCCCCGCCCGCAAGGGTAAGGCCGCTCCACCCGCCCCCGCTCCTTTCAAACCTCAACCGGCTCCTCCTCGTCCCGCGACCAGTCCCACACGCAGTGCTCAACGTCCGTCCCGCTCCGCTGCCTCGGCGGCTCCTAAACGCGTGCTCGAGCCGCCATCATCTCCCGCCCGGCTGTCTCATAGCTGCGAGAAAGACCGCATCATCACGATGGTGCGCGACCCCTACTGGCTTCACACCTACTGGGAGCTGTCGCGCTCCACGCTGGCCCGGGCCCAGGCGGCCCTCGGTCAGGAGTGGCACGCCGCCCGCCCGATCCTCCGGCTGATGGATGTCTCGAGCGAGGACACGACCCCGGCCAGCGAATGCCACGTCCGCGACATCCCGATCCACGGCGGCGTGTCCAACTGGTACATCGACGTCAACGCGCCGCTCCATTCGTTCCGCGTCGATATCGGCTACCTCTCCCCGCGTGGCAAATTTTACGTCCTGGCCCGCTCCAACGTCGTCACGATGCCCAAGGCCGGCGCCTCGGACATGTTTGAGCAAAACTGGCTGACGATCGAAAAAGACTGCGAACGCATCTTCCACCAGTCCGGCGGCAACGACCCCGCCGGGATGCATTCTGCCCTCCGTGAGCTGTTCGAGGAAAAGATGCGCCGTCCGATGAACAGCGCCTCGCTGCCATTCCTCAACGGCCCGCTGCTCAACCTCCCGGGCCGCTCGTTCCACTTCGAGCTTGACGCCGAACTGGTCGTCTACGGTGCCACCGAGCCGACCGCCAAGGTCACCCTCCAGGGCGAGCCGGTTCCCCTTCGACCCGATGGCACCTTCTCGGTTCGCTTCGCTTTGCCCGAAGCCCGCCAGATCATTCCGGCGGTCGCCGCCAGCGCTGACGGCGTCGAGGAGCGCACCATCGTCCTCGCCGTCGAACGCAACACCAAAGAGCTGGAGCCGATGATTCACGACGGCAACGAACTCTGATTCATCAGGATTCTCCGCCTCCCAAAGCCTGCCTCTCGCGCCAGCGTTTCGGGCCGCGCTGCTCCGCATCAGCCAGTGAGGGCGCACGCGGCCCGTTCGCGTTGCCCGACTTGCCGCTCCCCCCTTCGTCAGGTACGATCATAGGTGCCTGACCATGGTTGGGCATGGCTCTGCCATGTTCGCGCAGGGGTGTTCTTTTGGCGAACCGATGAGCACCCGTAGGGGTCCGTTGAAGCGTCAGTCGGCATCGCCGCGACCACAGGTCCCCACCTTAAGCACGGGTTCTCAAAAGCACCCTGGACGGCATTGCGGTGGAGTCTTTCTCCCAAGCGGCCCGCCACACCCTCCGCGGAGGTTGGCGGGCCGCCCTCTTTTCCCGTCTCCACCCCGATGTCCGTCGTCTCGGCCAAGCGCGCCCTCCGTCAAACCGCTCGAGCGGCCATCGCTGCTCTCGACCCCGAACGCCGCCGCGCCGATGAGGCGGCCCTGATCGACCACCTGTTGGCTCGTGCCGACTTCCAATCCGCCCGCTCGATCCTGCTCTTCGTCGCCTGCTTCCCGGAGGAGATCGACACCCGTCCCCTCGTCGACGCCGTCCTCGCCGGCGGCCGACATCTGATCCTACCCCGCGTCGATCGCTCCGCGCACCGGCTCATCCTGCACCGCGTCGACGACCCAGGCGCCCAACTCGCCCCCGGCCGCCTCGGAATCCCTGAGCCGCATCCGGCCCAGCCCTCTCTCAGCCCCGACCAACTCGCCCAACTCGACTGGGCCTTGATCCCCGGCCTGGCCTACGACCGTGAAGGGTACCGGCTCGGCCGAGGCGGCGGCTATTACGACCGCCTCCTGGCCATCATCCCGCCCGCCGTCCCCTGCTGGTCGCTCGCCTTCGACTGCCAGATCGTCGAATGCCTCCCCCGGCAGCCCCACGACCAGCCGCTCCACGGCATCCTCACTCCAACCCGCACCATTCGCGGAAGCCGCTGAGTCTCCTCCTCAGGCCGCGCCGGGCCAGACCAGCCTTGCGATGGCGGGCTAGGACCAGCCCAGCGGCCCACGCCTCCCGCCAGCGACCCGATCGGCCTCCCCGCTCGGCCACCACCTGATCGAATCCAGAAGCCCGGGTTCCCACCGCGGACGAACCATCGACGAGTTGCCCGGCGCTTCAATCCGCGACGGAGATCTCCACCTGGGGCGGCCGCTCGAACGCCCGGAAGTGCCGCGCCACCTTGCCAGTCTCCGCATCGCCGCGATGAAGCACGATCCGATACCGCATCCGCAGAAATTCCCCCGCCGGGATCGTGTACGCACCCGGCCTTCCGACCCCGAAATCGTGATACCCGAACGGATTGGCCGCAAACAGCCCGTAGGTCCGCACGTGCCAGGTCGTCGGGTGCCTCAGGTTCGACGGATGGTCCAAAATCGCCAGACCAACCGGCTGACCCGCGATCACGCCGCTATAGTCCACCCAGGCCGAGGGTTTGCCCCAGGCCTCGCCATCGCTCAAGCCTTCGGCGTTGACGATCTTTCCCCCACGTTGGCTGTCAACGGCCAGCTCCGACGCGACCCGCACTCCGAAGACTCCCTCCTTGGTGTCGCCGAATCGGACCGGACCGTGCGCGGCGTGCAGCTCAACCTCGACATCGATCAGCCGCACCTCGCCCCCGTCCCAGATCCGTAGCATCTCCACGTCGTCACAGACCGGCTCTCCATCGCCATCGAGCCACTGGTTCGTTGTCCGAATCGCCGCAAACCCCGGACCGGTCACGGTCAGGTCCCGACCCGTCGGACGAATCCGGCCGTGTTTCGAACTCGACCGGTTCAGCGGGTCGGATGCCCAGAAATCCACTCCGTTGACGTCGCCGTGCGCAAACCACATCGAACGCTGGTGGGGATGGTCTTCGGCCTCGTTGCGTCCCTGCTCCATCGGCCAACCCCGGGTCATCGCCAGCCCCATCGGACCGGTTACGGGGTGCCAGTATGGCTTCGTCGGGCCAACCCGGTAGCCGATGACAACCTGGTCGCCCGCGACCACGTCCACCCCCTCGTTCCTCACTTCCAACCGCCAAGGTTCGCGGTCCTGGGGAGCACCGGCCTTCAACCGGAACCGCCGCTCCTGGCCGGCGCCGATCCGGTCGATGATGGCCGCCAAGATCAGCCGATCACCATCGTGGAAGACCGTGGCCGCGCAGGCCGGTCCGCCATCGCCATCCGGCTCCAGCCGATACGCCCCCGGTCCCACACCCGACCCACTCGGCAGAGCCTCCAGCACCGGGACCGGCCCCAGCGGCTCCTCCCCGCCGACAACCCGGACCTCCGCCTCTCCCCCCGCCGCCACGACAACCCGACCAATCCCGATCACCCAACCGGCCATCCACCCCAGTCCGTGCCGCTTCATGTCGGGCCTCTCCAGATCGAAAAAACCGGCTCTCGATCCACTTTCGCATCGGATCATCCGCAACGCCAGATACGATGGAATGAGATCGCAACGGCGTTCGACCCTCCCGGTTCCTCAGTCGCTCAAACCAAGGTCGTCTTCGGATCCGCCCATGCACCGCCACGGCACTGATTGGCACATCTTCCAACCACCTCACCCCGCGCGGTTCGTCGCGTCCTGTCGAGGCGGCCCGACTCAGCCGCCCGCTTCCCCAATCGGCTCCGTCTCTGCCTGACTGACCCGGCGGCTCCCGCCGCGTGCCCCAACTTCTCTCATGATTGAAGACGACGTGCTCGACCTCGCCGAATCGGCCCTCGCCTCCCTCGCGCCCACCTGGCGCGACGGCTTCGAGCTCGTCCAACCTGAGCCTCTGACCATCCTCCGCATCGCTCTGCGCCCGGTCCGGCTTCATTGGATTCCCTACCTAGGCCGCACGCGCAGCCTCGTCCTCGTTGCCCGCCATCCGGCCGACGTCGAGATCGACCACGGCGGTGATGCCGCCCTCCTGCACCGGCTGGCTCTGGCTGCCGAGTCGGTCACACCCTGGCGGGTCGCCCCTTCGGTTGTCTTCACGGGCATCATCTTGACGCCGCGGCCCATCGACCCCGACGACGAGGCCCGGATCGCCGCTGCGCTTCAGTCCGTCCGGCGAGCGCGCGCCATCCCCCTCGGGCTATTCCGTATCAATCCGGGACAGGAGAGCCTTGCCTTCTCCCTCCGACGCGGCCCCTCCGGCCTCTTCCCCGAACCCGAAGCCCTGGCCGACGCCTGCTGCAACCGCCTCCGTCGCTTCGTTGCCAGCCTGCCCTGATCGAGCCCAGCCGGCCAGCGGCCCCCGGTTCTGCTGCCGCCGCTCGGCCGCCGCCTGCGAGCTGCGCTCGCCCCGTCCCCGGCCACCCGTTTCGAAGTGCGCTTGAGCTGGTCGAAGCCCCTGCCAGGCCCGCACCACCCCAGATCAGAGGCTCCCTCGGCACTCGAGCCGTCGTTGCAGAGCTGGCTCGGTCCCGTCAAGATGACAGACCGACTCGGGTCGTATTAGCCTCCGCACGCAGGAGACAGCACCATGAGCATCGGATTCATGGGAACCGTGGTGCTGCTGGGCTACACCGCGGCGCATCTGTTCGGGCACGATCGCCCCGCCGGACCGTTGCACAAGTCCCGTTCAGCCGTTCTCGCCCGCCAGGGCATGGCGGCGACCAGCCAGCCTTTGGCGACCGAGGCAGCCCTCGCCGTTCTCCGAGCCGGCGGGTCCGCCGTCGATGCCGCCATCGCGGCCAACGCAGTCCTCGGGGTCGTCGAGCCAATGTCCTGCGGCCTCGGCGGGGATCTATTCGCGATCGTCTGGGATGCTCAAACCAGGCGGCTCTATGGCCTGAACGCCAGCGGCGCTGCCCCGGCCCGGGCAACCATCGCCGAATTTCGCCGTCGAGGACTCGACCGAATCCCGACCTACGGACCGCTCAGTTGGTCCGTACCCGGCTGCGTCGACGGCTGGTCCATGCTCCACGAGCGCTTTGGCCGGCTGCCTTGGTCCAAACTCTTCGACGAGGCCATCCGCCACGCCGAAGACGGCTTCCCCGTCTCCGAGCTGATCGCCGCCGAGTGGCAAGCTGCGGCCCCCGCCCTGGCGGAAGTCCCGGCCACAGCCGCCTGCTTCCTTCCCCACGGAGTTGCCCCGGCAACCGGCGACGTGTTTCGCAACCCGGACCTGGCCCAATCCCTCCGCCGCATCGCTCAAAACGGACGCGACGCCTTCTACTCCGGACCAATCGCCCAGGCCATCGCCGACTACGCCCGCCAGACAGATGCCTTGCTGACTGCCGAGGACCTCGCCGGGCACCGCGGCGAGTGGGTCGATCCCGTGTCGACCCACTATCGCGGCTACGACGTCTGGGAACTGCCCCCACCATGTCAGGGAATCGCCGTCCTGCAAATCCTCAACCTGATCGAACCCTACGACCTGAAGGCGCTCGGCTTTGGATCGCCCGAACTGGTCCATCTCATGGTCGAGGCCAAAAAGCTCGCCTACGAAGACCGGGCGCGCTACTACGCCGATCCCCGGTTTGCCGAAGTTCCAGTCGCCCGCCTGATCTCGAAGCCATATGCCCGACAGAGGGCATCAGAACTGAATCTGGCCCGCGCGAGCCAGAAACCCCGCGCCGGCGATCCAACCGGTTCAGCCGACACGATCTATCTGACCGTCGCCGATCCCCAGGGTACGGTCGTCAGCCTCATCCAGAGCAATTTCCACGGCTTCGGCTCCCACCACGTTGTCCCGGGTCTGGGCTTTCCTTTGCAGAATCGCGGGACCCTGTTTGCCCTCGACCCCAGCCACGCCAATCGCCTCGAGCCGGGCAAACGCCCCTTCCATACCATCATCCCCGCCTTCGTAACCCACCAGGGCGAGCCCTGGGCAAGTCTGGGCCTCATGGGCGGCGACATGCAGGCCCAGGGCCATGCCCAGGTCCTCGTCAACCTGATCGACTTCGGCATGGACGTCCAGGAGGCCGGCGACGCTCCCCGGTGGCGGCACGACGGCTCCTCGGACCCGACCGGAACCCCGGCCGACGGCGGTGGGATTGTTTATCTCGAGAGCGGCTTCCCTCCCGGATTGGCTGAGGCCCTCAGAGCCCGCGGCCATCGGGTCGAGGCCGCCTCCCCCGGCGGATTCGGCGGCTACCAGGCCATCCGCATCGACCGTCGCCGCGGCATCCTGATCGGCGGCTCCGATCCTCGCAAAGACGGCTTGGCCGCAGGTTTCTAGGGACGCGGCCCGCTCTAACTCCGCAGCCGCTTTTTGACTCGACCGCCGGCGCGGCTATATTGGCCAACGAATGCCGTGTTCCGTCAGGCGTCCCCCCCTGCGCCCGGCTCCGTCCCGCGCCGACGCCGAGCGGAACTCGACAGGCGGCACGGCCTCGCTGCCTGGATCAACGGACGTCGCAACCGCGGACGCCCGCCGTGCGAGCTAGTCAGGGAGTTCGGATCATGCGTCAACCCCGTCCGGTGGGTCTGCGTCTGAGCGTTCGGGGTCGGCGTCGCCGCGATTGGCGGATCGAGGCTCTGGAGCCGCGCCAGCTCCTGGCCACCTTCACCGTGGACAGTACCGGCGATGCCGACGTTCCCGGCACACTCCGCTGGGCTATCAATCAGGCCAATCTGAATCCCGGCTTCGACCAGATCGACTTCAACATCCCCGGCGCCGGACCCCACACCATCACGCCCGCGACCCCCCTGCCTCCCATCACCGACCGCGTCACCATCGACGGCACCACCCAGGGCTCTTCCTCGACGCCGCTCATCATCCTCGATGGCTCGATGGCCGGAAGCGGGGCAAACGGCCTGACCCTGACCGGTACCGGCACCTCAACGGCAACCTTGAGTCGCATCGTCGGCCTGAACATTCACTCGTTCGACGTCGCCGGTATCGCCATCCTTGCCGACGCCGACAACATCGCCATCGAGACCAACTTCATCGGGACCAACGACACCGGGACCATCGCCCAGCCCAACCAGTTCGGCGTCCTGATTCTCAACTCCTCCTCGAACACCATCGGCGGCCTGACATCCACCGCCCGGAACCTCATCTCCGGTAACTCGGCCGCCGGCGTCGTCCTCCGCGGCGCTAGCGCCTCCTCCAACGCGATCCAGGGCAACCTCATCGGGCCAGCCCTCGACGGCAATACGGCCCTCCTCGTCCAGAATGCCGGCATCGTCGTCGAAGGCGACGGAACCGCGAACAGCGGCGCCCGCAACAACACCATCGGCGGCGGCATCGATGCCGCTCGCAACATCATCTCCGGAAACCTCGGTGCCGGTATCACCATCCAGGACGCCGGCGCTTCCGGCAACTCCATCCAACGCAACCTGATCGGACTCAACTCCTCCGGAACCGCCCCCCTGCCCAATAACATCGGCGTCTTGCTCGCGAACGGCGCATCCGGCAACTCGATCGGCTTCGCCTCGCTGACCGCCCGCAACGTCATCTCCACCAACACCCTGGCCGACGTCCTGATCGACGATTCCGACAACAACCTCGTCGCCGGCAACCTGATCGGCACCAATTCCGACGGCACCTCAACCCCCGGCGGCTCCACTCCGAACCTCGGCGTCTGGATCGATGACGGCTCCACCGGCAACACGATCGGCGGCTCAACCCCGTCGGCCGGCAACGTCATCTCCGGTCACGACATCGCCGGCATCCAGATCTCCGATGCCACCACCTCCGCCAACCTCGTCCAGGGAAACGTCATTGGCACCGCCGTCGGTGGCTCCGCGCCCATCCCGAACGGCGTCGGCATTCTGCTCTCCGGAGGCACCACCGCCAACACGATCGGCGGCCTGACCGCCAACGCGCGCAACATCATCTCCGGCAACTCCTCCGACGGCATCCAAATCGAAGACGACGGCACCAATAACCACCTGATCCAGGGCAACCTGATCGGCTTGGCCGCCGACGCCACCACCCCCCTGGCCAACGCTGGCAACGGCATCCGAATCGCCGGCGGCTCCAACAACACGATCGGCGGATCGGCCACCGGCGCGGCCAACACCATCGCCAACAACACCGGTTCGGGAATCCTCGTCGAAGTCGGATCGGCCCCTGGCACCGGCCAGGCCAACCTCCTCAGCCGCAACTCCATCTTCGACAACGGCGATCTCGGCATCCGCCTCGGACCCGGCGCCAACGGCGACCAGGTTCCACCCTCCCTCAGCTCCGCCACCACGACCGGAACCACCACGACCGTCGCCGGTTCGCTCACCAGCACTCCTTCCACCACCTTCACCATCGAGTTCTACGCCAACGACCCACCGGGCGACCCCTCCGGCGCTGGCCAAGGGCAACGCTTCCTCGGTACCACCACGGTCACCACCGACGGCTCGGGCTTCGCCTCCTTCTCCGCCAACCTCAGCCCAGCCGCCGCCGACGGTCAACTGATCTCGGCCCTCGCCATCGTCGCCGACCCCTCCTCGCCCCCAACCAACGGCAACACCTCCCCCTTCGCCGTCAACGTGACCAACGAGGAAGTCCAGGCCGACCTCGTCGTCACCATCACCGCCGCCGCCACTCCCCCCGCCCCCTCCGGTCAGGTGCCCACCAGCGCTCTGTTCACATACACCATTACCGTGAGCAACCAGGGCGACGGACCGGCCGTGGCCGTCAACCTCGCCAACACGATCCCAACCGGCACCTCGTTCGTCGGCGGCACGGCCAGCCAGGGCGGCCCACTCTCCCAGACCGGCAGCGTCATCAACGTTCCGCTCGGAACCCTCGACCCCGGCGAAGAGGCCACCATCACGATCACCATTGTCAGCCCCGCCTCGATCCCTCTGTCCGGAACCATCTCCAACACCGCCACCGCGACAACCTCCACTTCCGAATCCTCCACCACCAACAACACCGCAACCCTCACCACCAACGTCGTCCAGGGCATCGACCTGTCGGTCACCAAGGTCGCCAGCCCCGCGCAACCTGTTCTCGACTCCGAGTTCGCCTACATCGTCACCGTCACCAACAAGTCCCCGGTTCCGGCAACCAACGTCGTCCTGACCGACACCCTGCCTGCCGGCGTCGTCTTCGTCTCGGCAACGACGACCCAGGGAACCGTCTCCGAGTCGGCCGGGGTCGTCACCGCCAACCTCGGCACCCTGCCCCCGACCAGCGTTGCCAATCCCCAGGGCGCTTCGGCTCAGATCACCATCATCGTCCGACCGACCGCCGTGGGCGGAATCACCAACACGGCCACGGCCACAGCCGACCAGCTCCAGAACGTCGCCGGGGACAACGTCGCCGTGCTGACTTCCAGCGTCGGCACCATCCCCCCGACGCCCGAAGGTCAGGCCCCTCTCGTCATCCGCGCCGCCCGCGCCGGGGCCGGCCGACAGCAGACGCGCTTCCTGATCTCCTTCAGCCAACCGATGGATCCATCCAGCACCCAGCGAATCGCCAACTACGTCGTGACCACCGCCGGACGCGATGGACGATTCGGAACTGCCGATGATCGCCGGATCCGCCTCGGCTCGATTCGTTACGACCCACCCACCAGAACCACCGTCCTGACTGCCATTCGCCCCGTCAGCCTCCAGACCCGGCTCCGGCTTCGTGTCATTGGCCGGCCGCCCCGGGGTCTGCGCAGCGCCGACGGCCTGTTCCTCGCCGGCACCAACGGTCAGACCGGCACCGACTTCGTCACCATTCTCCGCGGCCGCACACCCGTCACGCCCACGCAATTTTAGGGCAGTGGGCGGTTTTCATAAAACGCGCTAAGCGCTCGGACCCGCTTGACCTGGTACGACGTCACAAACGCTGCCAGAAACATCGACATCAGCAAAAATGTGGCATCGGCCGGACCCGGTACCGGCTCATTGATCGACCGCTGGAACACAATCAACGACACGTAGGCGGTCGCGGCCAGCGCCGCCGTATACCAGACCAGCCGTTCCCGGAACCACAGGCCCGCTGCCGAGATCAGCAGCAAAAACCCGGCGATCACCGGCAAATTCACCGCTCGCGCAAAAAAGATCACCGACGAAAACAAAATCATGTCGGCGGTCGACCAGGCGTATCGCGCCAGGGTCGACCAGCGAGGCTGTTTCAGCAACGCCTGAAACACCAGCGACGCCGCTCCGCCCAGCCAGAGCACCCCCAGCGTCCGCCGAATCAAGAGCACGTCAAATTGATGAAACCACCAGGCGTCCACTTGAAGGATCAAGGCCACCAGCCCCAACGCCCCCAGCCGCGAGACCAGCGCCGGCTCGCGCCGGGTCCAGCGGCTTAGCCGCTGCGGAATCGACAGCCGGCGAGCTTCAACCGTCTCGCCCCGCAGATAACGCTCCAGGTCGTCAGCCAGATCGTCGGCCGACTGATAGCGGGCATCCAGCGGTTTCTCCAGACACCGCAGGCAGATCTGCTCCAAGGCCCGCGGAATGTCGGGCCGCAGCAGCGACGGCCGGGCCGGATCCGTTTCCAGAACCTGGACGAGCGTATCCAGAGGATTATCTTGCTGAAACGGCGGGCGGCCGGTCAGCAACTCGTACAAAATCGCGCCGAGCGCATACACGTCGCTGAGCGGCCCCACCGAACCCGAATGGCCCGCCGCCTGCTCCGGCGCCATGTAGCCCGGCGTCCCCACAATCGCCCCCGTGTGTGTCGCCGGATGACGGCCCGAGAGCATCTTGGCCAGCCCAAAGTCGGTCACGCACGGGCTGCCCTGATCGTCCAGCAGGATGTTGGACGGCTTCAGGTCGCGGTGCACAATTCCTTGGCGGTGAAGCCGACCTACGGTCCGCGCCACCATCAGCATCAGCCGCGCAGCCTCCCCAAACGCCATCGGACCCTCGGCCACCACCTCCGCCAAACTCGGACCCGATACATACTCCATCGCAAAGTAGTGCTGGCCGCGCAATTGCCCGACGTCGTGGATCGCCACCACCTGCGGGTCCTGAATTTGCGCCGCCGCGCGCGCCTCAGCGTAAAACCGCTCCACCTGCTCAGGACTGGCCAGGTGGCTGGACAAGATCATCTTGACCGCCACCGTCCGATCCAGCCCCTTCTGACGCGCCTTGTAAACCACCCCCATGCCGCCCCGGCCGATCTCCTCGATCAACTCGTAGGGCCCAAAGTCCGCCGCCTCCGGCGGAACCGATCGATGCCCCCCCGGCGATCGGGTGTGCCAGAGAATCGTCGTGCGTTCCGATCGGGACAGGTGCTCGACCTCGGGGGCCAGCTCCATGCCCAGATGCTCGTCCCGGCCTTCCCCACCGACAACCTCACCCGGCCCCAGCGTGACTCGCTCGGGCGAGGCGCCAACGCGCGGCTCGGGCGACCGGGCCATCGAAAGCGTTGCTCCAGACGGGCACGACGGGATACAGATCGAGCCACGCTCTTGAGCGACGATTTTCGCTGACTTCGGTCGCTCGAACAAGCAGCCGCGTCTGAACGTGCCCCCATCCCGCGAACCGCGATTCCTGCCTCCTCCCAGCGGCCGCGCCGCCGACCCGTCGACCCGACTCCGAAGCCGCAACCTCACCGGCCTGCCCCGCCGGCTATCCCTCGCCTCTCACTTCCCGATGCAAAACCGTGCAAAGACCCGGTCCAGGATATCGTCCGTAACCACTACGCCGACGACTTGGCCCAAGGCATCCACCGCCTCACGCACCTCGAGTGCGACGAACTCGTCGCTCTGGCCGACCTGGACCGCCTCGGAGGCGCGGCGCAGCGCCTCCCCGGCCCGGACCAGGCTCTCGTGACACCGGGCCGCGGTGGCCGCGGCCGCCGGCAGCGCCTCAGTAGGCTGGCGAACCGCCTCGGCAATCGCGGCTTTCAGCTCCTCCAGACCCGCACCCGTCGCCGCGCTGGTCGCCAACCAATCCCCCGCCTGGCGACCACCCCCCAGGTCCGCTTTAGTCATGACCCAAAGCACCGGGGCCGGCGAGTCCGGAGGCTCCGCCGCCGGACCATCCGCCGGGCAACAGGCGACAACCAGATCCGCCCGCGCCGCCAGCTCGGCCCGAAGCTGCTGGGCCCGACGCTCGAGCAACGAGCCGGGCGTGTCGACTCCCGCCGTATCGACCAGATCCACGACCAGACCCGCGCAGGTGCATTCGGCTTGCAGATAGTCGCGCGTTGTTCCCGGTTGGTCCGCGACCAGCGCCGCGCTTTGGCCCAACAAGGCATTGAAGAGCCGGCTCTTGCCCGCGTTTGGCGGTCCGTGAAGAACGACCAGAGGTCGCCCCTCGGCTCGCTCGCCCGCCCGTAACCGCTCCGCCAACCGGTCCAGCTCCGCGCTGCTTGTGGCCAGCTCCGCGGCCAGTCGCGACCGGTCCAGCGGCGCCACATCGGGTTCCTCGGTGAAGTCGAGCGTCGCCTCGAGATACGCCAACTCGTCCAATAGCCGGTCCCGCAGCGCCTGGACCGGATCGGCCAGCCCCCCCGCCAATTGCTTGAGCGCTGCCTCGAGCTGGCTCGGCGTGTGGGCCTCGATCGTGGCCAGAACCGCCTCCGCCCGCGTCAGGTCGATCCGGCCCGCCAGAAACGCTCGCAGCGTAAACTCACCCGGCTCGGCAAGCCTCGCCCCCCGATCCAGACAGTCCCCCAGCACCGCTCGAACGATCGCAGGCGCCCCCGAGACGTGGATCTCCGCCACATCCTCCGTCGTGTAGCTCCGCGGCGCAGCCCACAACCCCAGCAACGCGGGGATCCGGCGGCGCAGCCGATTCCCTTGCCAACGCCCCTGGAACACCCGGCAACCCGCCGGCCAGTCTAATCGGTCGGGGACAAACGCCGACCGCGCAATGGACCATGCCTCGGCACCACTCAGGCGAATGATGCCCCGAGCCGCCGGCCCCAAGGCCGTGGCCGGCGCGACGATCGTGTCCTGAAGATCCAGACCCGCCATCGCAACACGTCCGCGACCACCCCCACCCACTCAGGCCAGCCGCGTCGCTCAAACCGACCAGGACCCGCCCGACCAGGCCCCACGCTTCATCCCAAAGGCGACCCCCGAGCCGGTAATTCCCGAGGGGTCCGCCGCGGTCTTCAATGGTCCTTGCGCCGGCCGGACGACGGAGGCCCCTTCGGCCGCGCCCGGTCGGTCGCTCGACCCGGCGGGTTCGAGCGGCGAACCGTACGTTCGTGCTCGGCCTCCTCGATCACCTGCTCAATCCGCGCCCGCAGCTTGTCGCGCCACCCCGGCACCGCGGGCGAGCTGGCCCGGCTGTCCCCGGGCCGGGTCCCCGACCGCCGCTCTCCGGACTCAGCCGTTGCTTCCACTGCGGCCGGTTGAGCCGGTATCGGCGCCCGCATCGACGGCAACAGCAATCGCTCCCCAATCGACCACAAACTGCTTACGATAAAGTACAGGCACAGTCCGGCCGGAACCTTGTAGAACATGAAGGCCATCAGGATCAGCATCCACTTCATGATCTTCTGCGACTGAACCTGCTCGGGCGTCGTTGCCGGCGGCGAAAACAGCTTCGTGTGAACCAGCATCAGCCCGGCCACCGCAATCGGCAGCACATTGAAATACGGCCCCAGCCAGGGCAGTTCGACCGGAAACTTGAACAGTTGGTCTGGCGCCGCCAGATTCTGAATCCACAAAAAACGCGCATTGCGCAACGCCACACTGTTGTTCACCGCCTGCCACAGCCCGAGGAAGATCGGCATCTGAATCAAAACAATCAAGCAACCGCCGAACGGATTCACTCCGTACTGGCGATATAGCGCAAACGTCTCCCGACCGATCTTCTCCTTGTCATCCTTGTACTTATCGCGCAACGCCAAAAGCTGCGGCTGGAGATCTTGCATCCGCTTGGCCGACTCCGCCTGTTTCTTGCTCAGGGGGAACATCAGCAGCCGGACCACGACCGTCAGCAGGATGATCGCGATTCCATAATTGCCGTGCCGACCGCCAAATAGGCTCGCGACCACCCGCGTCAGCTCGTAAATCTGATCCAGCATCGGACTGATCACAGTCCGGGCAACCAGCGTGGCTAGCCCCCCGATAATCGGAATCTGCCCACCCTTGCGATATGTGGCCAGGTCCTCGGCACCATAGGGAGCCAGCGCCGACGGAATCTTGGGTCCCGCAAACAACCGATAGCCAATCTCCAGCGGCTGGTTCGCCGCCAGTGCCAGCGGTCGGCTCTCCAGATAGACCGTGATTTCCGACTTGTGCGCTGGCTCGGCCTGTTCCACCACGGCCGCCACCGCCCGCTCTTCAATGCGTTCCGCCGCCGTGCGGGCGACCGGGTCCGGCTGAACAAAGACGGCGAAGTATTGATTCTCGATCCCGGCAAACTTCAGCGGGTCGGTCGTCGCCCGAAACGGGTCGCCCTTACGTTCCCGGTCAAGCACCTCGTTGGCCGGCCGGGTCTCGATCTCCGTCACGCCCTGCCGGAGCTTGCCGAAAAATGCGTCGCGAAACGTGCTGGTGTACCACTCCCCCTCGATCGGAATCCCGTACGGACCCTGGAGCCGGAAGGTGATCGTCTGCTCGACCGGCGACCAGAATCGGAGGCCCACCTCCAGACCATCCGACCCCTTACGCAACCGGATCGTCTTGGTCAGGCGAACCGGGTGGCCTGTCCAGGGAACCTCCGCCTCGAACACGACTTCCTGGCCTTCCAGCCGCCCGGTCGTCGGGTCGGCCGGGACCGGGCGCACCAGACGGCCCTCTTCATCGGCCACGACGGTCCAGGCAAGGACGTCGAGCGGGTAATCCCGAACCGCCTCGCGCCGTGCCCGGTCGTCCCGAACCGGCTCGACCCGAATCGCTAGCGGCGGCCCAACCGCTGCCCGCCAGCGCTCGGGGACCTCGACAAGAGTCAGCGGCTCCCGGCGCCGATCCTCCTTGATCTCCGCGTCGTGATACGCCAGGCGAATCGAACGCACCCCAGCTCCCCGCTGCGTCAGCTCAACCTGCATATGGTATGCAGCTTCCGGTGGAGCGTCCCGATCCAAAGCGCCAAGGACCAGTTCCTGGTCCGGGACCGGCTGGACCTGAGGCAACGGCGATGCCGTCAGAGCCGGTTCCGTGACCTCTTCGGCAAACGCCGAGGGACTGTCCGGCTGCCCCGCAAACGCGTGGACGCCCGCTCCCAGATCGGGCTCACGCGGAGGCAATTCCAGGTCCGCCAGGGGTCCCGCCGCTCTCGGCGGCTGCCGCTTGGGAACCCACCCCAGCGCTTCAAACAGGTACTGAGTCCCAAACAGGGTCAACAACGACAACAGAAAAAACAGGACCAAACGTCGTTCGTTGCTCATCGGGCAGGTGTTTCCCGGAAAACGGGGATGGCGGCATCCCAGCCCCCCCTCATCCGGTAATTAACCAGGGCGGAGCCGAACGCCCAAGCTCAACGCCCCTGGCGGAGGCGATCCCCCAGATACGGGTCGAGATCGGCGATGTCATAGATTTTACGAATCGTCGTCTCAATATCGTAAGGGAGACGCCGGTACACAACCCGAATCGGCCCAACCGGCCGGGCCGCATCGCCGGCTCCGGTCGAGCCATCCTCCGGCTGACCATCGTCCAGGATCACGTAACAGGCCCGCGGATCCGAATCCCGCGGCTGACCCACTGAGCCGACGTTGATCATCACCTTCTGATCGCCCAGCGTATACTCGTGGTCGACTTCCTCCGGCGAGAAAAACTGAAAGCTCTCCGTGAAAATCCCCGGCACATGCGTATGGCCTTGGAAACAGTAACGCTCGATCAACTGAAACAACCGCTCCATCTTGCGGTGGTTGTAAATATCCTCGGGAAAAACGTACTCCGACAGCGGATTACGCGGAGAGCCGTGCACAAACAAAAACGGGCCAATCTGATGGGTTCGCGGCAATTCGCCCAGAAACTCCCACCGCCGTTCGTTGTTTGCCTTGTCGTAGCTGCTCTCGAGCTGTTCCCGGGTCCAGAAAATCGCCTTTTCGGCTCCGACGTTGAAGCCCTCGGGGTCGTACAACGCCCCCTGATCATGATTGCCCAGCAAGCAGACGGCACAATGCTGCATCACCAGATCGATGCATTCACGCGGGTTCGGCCCGTACCCGATCACATCGCCGAGACACAAAATCTCGCGAATGCCTTGCTGCTGGATGTCAGCCAGGACAACCTCGAGCGCCTCAAGGTTGGCGTGAATGTCGCTAATCAACGCGCGACGCAAGGCGGCCTCCGGGCGAACGAGTCGGGACGACCCTGGAGCAGGAGACGGGCCGGCGCCGGCGGGTAGCGGAAACTCGGGAGTCGGTATTTAACACGCTACAATGAAATCTAAAGGTCCTACGCGCGGCTGGTCAAGGTGCCGCACCGCCGGATAACGCTTTACCCTCCTTCCTATTGTAGACGATCGATCGCCACGATGAACGATCCATCGCCACAACCAATCCTGGCGCTCGACGCATCGACCGATCGAGCGGTTGTGGCCATCGTCGATCCCTTCACCCAAGACGTCCGGGGACGCACCCTCGACGCCCGCCAGCGTCACGCGGCCGAACTGGCTCCCGCCATCCATGGCTTGCTCCAGTCGGCCGGGTGCCGACCCCGGGACGTCTGCGGGATCGCCGTCGGACTAGGCCCCGGCTCCTTCACCGGCCTCCGTGTCGCCCTGGGTCTGGTCAAAGGACTGGCCTTCGGCATCGGCTGCGACGTCGCGGGATTCAGCAGTCTCGACCTGCTCGCCGCCGCAGCGCACCCCGAGGCACTCAGTGTCCAGGTCGTGATCGAGGCCCAGCGCGATGCCGTCTACGCCGCCAGCTTGACGCGCCCGACACCTCACCAACCGCTCGCCCGAATCGGTCCCGACCGCGTTCTGAACCAAACCGACTGGCTCGCCTCGTTGCAACCGGGCGACTACGTCCTCGGCCCCCCCCTGATCCGACGCCGCCGCGAATGGCCCTGGCCGGAGGCGGTCGTCCTCGCTGAACCTGAGCGCTGCCTGCCCACCCTCGACGCCCTGGCCCAGATCGCCCGGGTCGCCTGGCGGACCGGCTCCCGCCTCGACATCCTGACCGCCGAACCGCACTATCTCCGCCCCAGCGCCGCCGAGCAGAAAGCCGCCGCACGGATCCCCACCGCATGAACGCCGGCTTCCAGGAACGAACCAAACAGACCTACTCCCGGCAATGGGGGCGGTTCCGGATCGTCCGACCACTCGAGGATCACGCCACCTTCCGCACCCGGGTCGGCCTCGATCCCGCCGCCCTCGCTGGAACCGTCGTCCTGGACGCCGGCTGTGGCATGGGTCGCTACCTCCGCGTGGCCGCTTCCGGGCGGCCCCGTCTGCTGGTCGGCATCGACTTGAGCCAGGCCGTCCACGCCGCCGCCGACGTCACACGGGGTGCCGGCCCCGTCGCCCTGCTCCGCGGCGACCTGCTCCGGCTGCCCTTTTCGGGGCCCACTTTTGATCATATTTATAGCCTTGGCGTCATCGACCATACTCCGGACCCTCGGAGGGCCTTCCTGGGTCTGGCCCAACTTCTGCGCCCTGGCGGCCGGATCGTCGTCTGGGTCTACGAACGCGAACGCCCGATCCTCGAATGGATCAAGGACGCTCAACGAGCCGTTTCGACCCGGCTTCCCGTCCCCGTCCTGGAGGCAATGAGCCGGCTGATGGCTCCCCTTGGCGGCGTCAAACGTCGGCTGATGACCAGCCGGTGCCGACCCGTCCAGCGGCTCGGCGTCTTGATCCACCTGGCCACCCTCGGCGTTTCCCTCCACCCCGACCCCGAGGTCCGGATCTGCGACACCCTCGACTGGTACGCCCCGCGCTACATGAGCCGCCACACCCTGGACGAAGTCCGCGGCTGGTTCGCTGAGGCCGGCTTGGTTGATATTGAGGATCTCTCCCGCCAGGCCCAGTTCTTCCACGAAGGCCAGGGCCACGGGATCAATCTGGCGGGCAGGCGGCCGGGCTGATCCCTGCCCGCCAGCTTGTGCCCGTGCGTCTCGGGTCCTAGACTCAAATTCGTCTTCGATCGTCGAAACAGTCCGGAAGGGCCTGAAATGAACCAGCCCAGCTCGGTTGCCGAGGCCAACCCGCTCCGCGCTTACCTGCCTCGCACCGTGGCCCCGGAACCCTGCGCCGTCGTCCTCTTCGGAGCGACCGGCGACCTGACCCATCGCAAGCTCGCCCCGGCCTTGATGCGCCTGGCCGTCGAGGGCCAGATGCCCTCCGAGTACGCCATCGTCGGCTTCGCTCGCCGCGATTGGGACGACCAGCAATTTCGCAGCGAACTCCACAACACCCTCAAAGACGCCAAAATCCCCGACTTTGACCAGACCTGGCCGACCTTCGCCGAGCACGTACTGTTCTGCCCCGGCACCTTCGACGACCCCCAAGCCTACGCCCGCCTGAAGCAAATCCTCGAACGGGCCGACCAGAGCCTCGGCACCCGAGGCAACCGGCTCTACTACCTAGCCGTCGCGCCCGATTTCTTCCCCACCATCGTCGAACACCTCGGCCAGGCCGGACTGATCTACCCCCACCACCAGGACGCTCCCTGGAGCCGGGTCGTCGTCGAAAAACCCTTCGGCCACGACCTGGCCAGCGCACGCCAGCTCAACCGCGAACTCTCGCGTGTCCTGAGCGAATCCCAGACCTACCGTATCGACCACTACCTCGGTAAGGAGACCGTCCAGAACATCCTCGCCCTCCGATTCGCCAACGCCATCTTCGAACCGATCTGGAATCGCCGCCACGTCGACGGCGTGCAAATCACCGTGGCCGAGGAAGTCGGCATGCCCGGCGGCCGCGGCGCCTACTACGATTCGGCCGGTGCGCTTCGCGACATGGTCCAGAACCACATGATGCAGCTCCTGTGCCTGGTCGCCATGGAGCCGCCGGTCAACCTCTCCGCCGACGCCGTGCGAAACGAAAAAGTCAAGGTCCTTCAAGCCCTGCCCCGCTGGACCACCGAGCAAGTCCTGGCCAATGTCGTCAAGGGTCAGTACGGCCCAGGTTCGATCCAGGGCAAACCACTGGCCGGCTACCGCCAGGAAAAGGGCGTCGCTCCCGACTCCAAGACCGATACCTTCGTGGCCCTCCGCTTCACCCTGGAAACCTGGCGCTGGGCCGGCGTTCCCTTCTTCCTCCGCACCGGCAAACGGCTCCCCAAACGTGCCACCGAAATCGCCATCCAGTTCAAAAAACCTCCCACGTTCCATTTCGAGCCGGACGACGCCTCACTGGCCGGTGCCAACCACCTCGTCCTCCGGATCCAGCCCAACGAAGGCGCCAGCCTTGCCTTCCAGGCCAAAGTCCCCGGCTCGCGCCGCCGCTTACAGGAAGTGCGGATGGAATTTCGCTACGGCAACGCCTTCGCCTCGCCCCCGCCCGAAGCCTACGAACGCTTGTTGCTCGACGTCATGCTCGGCGATCCCACCTTGTTCACGCGCATCGATGAGGTCGACAGCGCCTGGCAATTCATCACCCCAATCCTCGAGGCCTGGCAGGAAACTCGGCTTGAGCCGGCCTTCTACGAAGCCGGGACTTGGGGACCGCCCGAAGCCGACCAGTTGATCGCTCGCGACGGCATGCGCTGGCGTCGCCTCTGAGGAACCCCTTCCAGGGGCCTTGCCCATGGTCAGCTCCAGCTCCGATGCCACCGACGCCTTCCTCAGCGGCCAGGGAATCGAGGTTCCCCTGGACCGTATCGAGGACGAGCTGATCCGCCTCTGGGGACCCGCCGCCGAACGCGCTGACGGTCCCGACCTCGAGCATCCGGCCGTCACCCGGATCGCCCTGGCCAATCTCGTGGTCGCAGCCTTAGATGCCAAGGTCCAGCCCAGCGCGCAGGCCTTGGAGACCGTCGCCTCACGCTTTCCCTGCCGGATGATCATCCTCCACGTGGCCGACCAACCCACCAGCGGCGTGACCGCCGAGATCTCGGCCCAGTGTTTCCTGCCCGCTCCCGGCCAACCTCAGGTGTGCAGCGAACGGATCGTCCTACGCGTCGGGTCCGAGGCCCGCGACCTGCTTCCAGGAGCGGTCCGCCCTCTGCTCGAATCCGATCTGCCGATGGTCCTCTGGTGGATCGGCGATCCACGTCCCAGCCCCATCCTGTTCCACGACCTGGCCCGCGAGGCCAGCCGCCTGATCGCCGACCTCAGCGACCCGGACGCCGACCCGCAGGCCGTCGCCGCCGCTCTCGACCCCAAACGCAGCCAGTGTGACTTCGGCCGCGACCTGGCTTGGTTCGGCGTCTACCGTTGGCGGGAACTGGTCGCTCAGTTCTTCGATGTCCCCAAGCCCTTGGATGCCCTGGGCCGTATCGACTCGGTCGAGATTCGTTCGGCCGCCCCCTCGGCCTCACGCCCAGCGCGGGTCGGTTGCTGGCTTGCCGCCTGGATGGCCGGCCAGTTGGGCTGGACGCCCGGCTCCCGATCGATCCAAGGTGGCCAGATCGAGGCCACGTTCGACGGCCCCGGCTCCCCGATCACCGTCCGGATCCAGACCGAGGCCGATCCGGCACTGGAGATCGCCCAGGTGCGCCAGGTCACGCTGACCCTCCAGCCCGATCCGGCTTGCCCCGATCACGGCCGGGAAACCTACAGTCTGGTACGACTGGTCGGAACCCCCGAGGTTCGCGTCGAGATCTGCTCCGAAGTCCGCTGCAGCCTCGCCCGGCTGATCCACGCCCGCGAGTTTGACATCCCCCGACGCGTAGCCGCCGCGCTCGAAAGCCGCCGCTCGGACCCACCCTACTTTGCCGCTTTGCCCCACCTGCTCTGGCTCATCGACGCCTAATCTGACTGCCAACGCTTCATCAGACCCCACTGCCCACGCGGCCGAATCGGCAACCTCACGCTCACCCAACGCCCGGCTCAAGCGACGGCATAGGGCAGGGCAGGGCGGAGCTCATCCTCCTCGATGGTCAGCTCACCCGTCTCCAGCCCCGAGCGTAACGCCCGCGATGCCAGCCGATCCAGAGACCGCGGCAGCCCCCGCGACTGGGCGTGAAGCCGACTAGCCACCTCGCGGCTCCACAGTCCCCGCGGTCCACCCGCCGCCTCGGTCTTGGCCTCTAAATATTCCCAAGCCTCGGAGCGCGTCAGCGGCTGCACCATCACCAGCGGAGCATCCCCCGGACCCGTCTCCGGCGACTCCTGGGCCAGCAGAATCGTCATCCCAAGCCCGACCACCTGGTCCAGCCGTGCTAGCCGAATCAGCCCCAACGCGTCCAGAGCAGCCGCGCCGTCGTCGATTGCCACCACGACCGCCAAATCCTGAACCTGGCAGAGCTGCACAGCCCGAACCAGCCGCTTCCAAGCCGCGGCTGCCTCCTCCCGCACCCCCCCATGCCGTTCCCGCCGCAAGGCATCGGCCAACCGCCCGTAAAGCTCCGCCGGATCAAACGCTCCCGCGACCCGCGCGACCCGACACCGCGGACCGCGATGCTCGGCCACCACCCGGTTCAACACCATCGACTTGCCCACACCCGCTGGGCCGACCACCCGAACCAGAGGCTCCGCCCGGGCAACCATCCCGCGCAATTCCCGGCACGCTCGATCCTGCGGCGGCACCCCCACCACCACCCGCCGAGCTTCTGGTCCCTCAAACGGATCGAACTCGAAGCCCCAGCGGCTTCGCAGATCGTTCATGAGTTGCCCTCACCCCTTCCCGGCTCTCCAGCGGTCGTCCTGACCCGTTCTGATCCTGATCGGTTACGATCGGGTCCGTCCTTCAGTTGTTCCCGTGCCTCCGTGTGTTGAATGTCCCGCGAACGCTGCTACTGCCCCGATCCGCCCGTCGCCGGACGCCTGATTCTCACCGGCGACGAGGCGCATCACCTTGGCCGGGTCCGCCGCGCCGGCCCGGGCACCCTGGTCGATGTCTTCAACGGAACTTCTCCCGATGCCTGGCCCGCGCGCGTCGTCTCCTGCTCACCACGCCAAGTCGAACTCGAGATCATCGGCAACCCCGTCCCCGGCCCCGTGCCCGCACTCGACCTGACCTTGGCCGTCGCCCTGCCCAAGGGCGAGCGGACCGACTGGCTCGTCGAGAAATCTGTCGAGATCGGCGTCTCTCGATTGCTCCCGCTCCGCACGACGCGCTCGGTCGTCGATCCCCACCCCGCCAAACTCGACCGCCTCCGGCGCCGGGTGATCGAGGCCAGCAAGCAATCCGGTCGCAATCGCCTGATGGAGATCACCCCACCCCAGCCTTGGCCCCAACTGCTGGCCCAGCCCCCCGCAGGAGCCCGACTGATCGCAAACCCAGGCGGCCCTCCGCCCCCGTCCTGGCCTACCTTCGACCGCTCCCAACCCGTTCTGCTGGCCATCGGACCCGAAGGCGGCTGGACCGACGAAGAACTCCACGACGCAACCCGCTTCGGCTGGACACCAGTCGGCCTCGGACCCATCCTCATGCGCATCGAAACGGCCGCGCTAGTCGCCGCGGCCATGATCCTCCTTGGAGCCTCGGCGTGAACCTTCCGGCTGTCTTCCTCGGTGTTATCGCGGGCATTGTCGGCGGCATGTTCGGGGTCGGCGGTGGCCTAATCATCGTCCCCTGCCTGATCCTGCTCTTCGGCTTTGGCCAGAAAGAGGCCAACGGAACCTCGCTGCTGGCTCAGCTCCTGCCCGTCGCCAGCTTCGCCGTCTGGGAATACTGGCGAAACCACCAAATCCAGGTCATGCCCGGTCTGTCCATCGCCGCCGGCCTGCTGCTCGGAACCTGGATCGGCAGCCGCATTACCCTCGCGCTGCCCCCAACCATCTTCAAGCAGGTCTATGGCCTGTTCCTGATCGCCGTCGGCCTTTACTTCGTCCTCTCGCCCGCTGGAGTCAGCCCCCGACCCGCCGATCCCCCCTCCGCCTCATCCCGCGCGGGATCCTCTCAGTAACCGCGCTGCAAGCCCGACCGCGCGGCAGCCCAGCTATCCCGTCCGCCGCGAACCCTCACTCGATTTCCGCTCCACCTCCGCTGCGAGGATGAGCGCCGGCCTCGTCGAACTATTCTCGTTCCGGCCCAATCGTTGCGTTGCGTTCGGCTCCAGAGCGCGCGGGCCGCGTATCGCCCCCTCACATCCACTTACCGCCCGACTTGTCCTGGTAGACCGACCAGACAAACCCATCCGGATCTTTCAACGCAAACTCACGCCACTCCCACGGCTGATCGACCGGCTCGCCCGAGACGTTCAGGATCGCTCCCTGCTCCAGGCAGTGGCGGTGAAACGCGTCGATATCCGGTACCCGGATCTGCAAGTGCAGCCCGATCCCAACTGGTGAGTCGGCCAGCGGGTCTTCCTCGGCCTGTTCCTGCGGATGCAGCATCAGCGTAAAGTTCCCCAGCCGCACGATCGCCAATTGCGGCGGCTGGGCCGGATCCTCGGGAACCAGACGCACGAGCTCTCCGCCCACCACCTCGGTGTAAAACTCCACTGATCGAATCACGTCCTTGACGTACAGGAACGCGCTGGTCACTTCGGCCCGCACGGCCTGATCGGGGATCGACATACGCGCATCAGCTCCCGGCGTGCCGACCGCTGCCCTCTGGCCCGGCAGGATCATCACCTTGGTCTGCGTCGGAGAATAACCAGATCCCCCAGCCCGATCAATCGCGCTGGCCGCTCGCCAGAAACGCCACCGCTCGCCGCAGCGCCGGCAGGAGATAGCCCACCGCCGAGTAATGACCGCAGTCAAACCAGACCAGCTCGGGCCGACCGGCTGCCTCCCAGAGCGCGACCGTCGCCCGCGGCGGGATCACTTCGTCGACCTTCCCGGCCATCATCAAAACCCGCTTGCCCCGCAGCCCTGACGCATAGGTCAGCGGATCGAACGGGGCCGTCAGCCGTTCGAGGTCGGCTAGGGTCCGCCCACTGGCGATCCAGAGCGCGCGGTAGACCGCCCCCTCGGGCATCTCCCACAAAATCTCCGCCAGACCCCCACCGGCCAGGAGCAGGCACGCGCGCTCAATCCGGGGATCGACGGCCGCGGCCGTCGCCGAGACGATTCCGCCCAGACTGATCCCGGTCACCCCCAGCCGGTCCGGGTCGTTACCGGGTCGCGATCCCAGCCAGGCCACCGCCCGCCGCACGTCGCAGACCCCCTGACGCATCGCCGCCACGGTCCGCGTCAGATCCGCCGACAAAAACCGCTTCCCCGGCGGCCGCCGCTCCCCGTAATACGGCAGCTTCATAAACAGCGCCGCGACGCCCTGGTCCGCCAGCCGCACCGCGTAGTATCGCGCCAGCGCAAAGTCTGCCCCCAGAATGTGCAAGACCACGACCGCGGGCCGCCCTCTCGGCCCCGGATCTCCCGTCGGTTCAAAATATTCGCCGTAAACCGTATTGTTCGCCTCATCCGGAGTCTCGATCGGCGACGGAAACCGCACCGTCCAGACCCGAAATCGCGGCTCGCTCCGCCGCAACTTCAGATCAAACCAGAACGTCGCCGCCTCCAGCCGAAACCGCTCCGGAACCTGCGCCTCGGCCTCTGTCGGCTCGAACCGCGCTTCGCCCCGGATCGCCAGCTCCGGCACCATCCAAACCAGCGGCCCGATCCACCAGATCGCCATCCGAATTCCTCCCGACCCAATCCTGGCCTATCCGAATCCTTGCGACAAGCGTCCGCGTTCGGTTCGGGCTTGCGTTGCCCGATTGCCCCAACCGGTCTATCATCCCGCCCGAAATCTCTGGACCCCGGAGACGGAGCGAACTCTTCCCATGCCGAGGCCCACCTCACTCGTCACCCTCGAGCCTCGCCGCGTCTGCCTGATCAAGCCCAGTTCTTTGGGCGATATCGTCCACGCCACCCCCACCTTCAACGCACTCCGTGACCGATGGCCTTCGGCCCGCTTCGCCTGGGTCGTCAACCGCAGCCTCGCTTCGCTCGTCCACGGCCTGCCGGGCCTCGACGAGGTGATCCCCTTCGATCGCCAGGCTGCCGGCCGCTTCCCCACCGGCGGACGGGTGCTGGCTCGCACCCTCGCCGACCTGCACCGCCGCCGATTCGACCTGACCATCGACCTCCAGGGCCTGTTCCGGTCGGCACTCCTGACCGTGGCCACCGCCGCGCCCGTTCGGGTCGGTCTGGCCGACGCCCGCGAAGCCGCCCACCTCGCCTACACCCACCGGATCCCCGTTCCCTCCCCTCCGGCCCACGCCGTTGATCGCCTCCTCCGCGTCGCCGCGGCCTTCGGCGCTTGCTGCGTTGCGCCTCGCTTCGCCATCCCCGCCACCCCCGACGACCACGACTGGGCCTCGCACCTTCTTCGCCCGCTCCGACGCCCCCGCCTGATCCTCAACATCGGGGCCCGATGGACCACCAAACGCTGGCCCCCACAGCATTTCGCCGAAGTCGGCCGCTCGGCCGTCGAGCAACGCGGCGCCAGCCTGATCGCCGTCGGCGCTCCCGAGGACCGACCCCTCGTCGACGCTCTCAAGCTCGCCCTCGACCCGATCCCGGTTCTCGACCTCTGCGGCCGGACCTCCCTGCCACGTCTGGCCGCTCTGGCCGCCGCCTGCGACCTGTTCCTCTCCAACGACACCGGCCCGCTCCATCTGGCCGTCGCCGCAGGCGCTTCGACCCTGGCCGTCTTCACCTGCACCGATCCCCGCCGTACGGGTCCCTACTCCCCCTCCGCCGCCGTCGTCTCCACCCGTCTCCCCTGCGCCGCGAGTTGCCTCAAAGTCTGCGGCCACCTTTCCTGCATGACCGAACTGGAGCCGCGGCGCGTCTGGCTCGCCGTCCAAGACCAGCTCGACCAGGCCACCCATCAGGCCTCCTCCGCCGCCTGAACCTCCCGGACCGGACCGCAACCTCCTTCCAGACCCCGCTCGACCCGTCGCGACCACCCAACCAGCAAACCCGTCCCGACCATGAGCCACAACCACAGCGGCACAAACTGCAGCCACTGCATCGACGGCGGTACGACGCGGTCATCGCCCATCCAGGGCAGAAACGTCGTCACCAGATTGCCCCCAAATCGGTCGCCGACCCAGCCCGGCGCCAGCCCGCGACCCGTCCAGTGAGGAACCACAACCTGCTGAAAGGGATGCTCATACGTTTCTGGAACTCGACCGCCGACCCCCTGAAATCCTTGCGCCACGACCAGACCGAGGACCGTCAAAACGCCCACCACGACGACCCCTAACCGCGATCGCCCCGCCACGACTCCGGCTACGCCCACCATTGCGAACGGAAGTCCCGGCACAAGAAGCCGCGGTCCCGTGGTCCAGCCCCCGGTCCACTCCGGGTACGACAGATTGACTCCCAAGACGGCCAGCACCGCCGCAACCGAAGTCGCCGCCAGCCCCCGCCATCGCGGTTCCCGCGCAAGCCTCCACCAGCCCCAGGGAGCCACCAGAAGCATCGGGGCGTAAAACAGAAGCCCTCGATATTCGCCCCAGAGCAGGCGACCCAGCCGGTCCCACCGCGGCCAGGTCAAACCCAGCGGATTCGACGCCGTGTGCAGCTCGCGGAAGCGAGGAAGGATCAGGTGGGCGTATCCCGTGTCTAGGGGGTTGCCAAAGGCCCACGTGTTGTAACCCAGCAGCATCAACGCCGGTCCCAACACGCCCAGGCCAAACAAAACCACTTGCCCGAGACCCTCTCCGCCGGACCGTAACGTCCGCGCGATGAACCAGATTCCCAAGATCGCGCAGACCGGACCCACGGCCAGTTCGGTCGCCCCGGCGTACGACGCCAAGAATCCCGCCCCAAACGCCGCCCACCCCGACGGCCCACGTCCTGCCTGCCCCATCCCGATCAGGACCGCCGACGTCAGCAAGAGCGCCGCGGCCAACGGGTGGCTATACGCCAGGGTCGCGTAGACGGCTGCCGGCGTCGCCAGCCCATACCCCAGGCCCACCAGGATCGCACCCACCGACCCGCTTCCCATCCGCAACGCCAACCCGCTCAGCAACGCCCCGGTCCAGGCCGTCGCCACGCCCGAAACCCCGAGCGTCACCCAATAGTCGGCCGGCCAGCGCGGAAAGCCCTCCACCCCCACAGGGTGCGGTTCCAGCCCGGACACCGCCCGAACCACCAGATAGATCGGCAGCCCCAACACCGAATACCCCGGCTGCTTCTCGGTGTAGTAGTTCGCGCCGACTCGCGCAAGATCCCCGGTCTGGGTCTCCAGGCCGTTGATGCGGATCGTTCCTCGATCCCCCAACGCGTAGACCAGCATCAGCCGGCTCGCCGCGTTCCAATCCCGCCCGTGCCACCAGAATGCATAGTTCGTCAGCAACAACGCAAAGACCCCGCTACCGACGCCGAGCACCAGCCTGCGTCGCCGTTCAATCACGGTCGGCACCCCGGGGCAGGGGGGTGATTCGCCGCGCTGCCTCGGTCAGCGCCGCGCCCCCCAAAAGCGCCGCTGCTGGCTGAAGCGGCAAATAGTACCGATCCCAGGCCAACGGCAGAAAACTCGTCACCACCCCAAACACCACCAGCGCCATCACCACGATCGCCCACCCCGTCGCAGGCTCCCCCGAACGCCACTGCATCCGCCCGCGTCGGACCAGCACCACCATCCCCGCCACCACCGCCAACCCCCACGGCGCCGCCCCCCAATCCCGCGACCACGCAAACCGCGGATACGGCACCCTCGAATCATGATCCGCCGGACCCAGCGGCCCAAATCGACCCAATCCCTGCACCACCACCGCCGCCAGCTTCTCCACGGGCGTCCACAATGCGTATTCGGGAAACGCCCGTTTGGCGTGTTGCGAAACTTCGGCCCGATGTCGAATCATCCGCTCCAGACGCGCCAACGGCGACTCCTCCTCCGCCGCGGCCCCCATCATCAGCCGCGGCGGCTCCCCCGTCGGTCGTGCCGTCACGTACGGATTCAAGACCACGAACGTCCCCACAGCCAGCAGCGAAACCACCAAACCGGCCCCAACCCACGCCACCGCGTGTTGAGGCCGCAAGACCCAACCCAACACCAACCAGGCCGCCAACACCATCCCGGCCAGCAGCCCGCTCAATTTGGCCAGCGGCGCCAGACCGGCCGCGACCCCCGCCACCACCATCCAACCCAGACCACCCCCCGCCCGGCCCCGCATCAGACGCATCCACCCGGCCAACCCCGTCGCCAGCGCGGCGATCACCAGACTCTCCGCCACCACATCCGACATCGCCCGGTGCGCATGCAGCCGATAGAGGGGATTGATCGCCAGCAGCAACCCGGCCGCCAACCCGGCGCTCACGTCCACGCCCAGCGTGCCCAAACAGTACAGACCCAGGCACCCCATCACCGCGAAGAAGACCACCGGCCACCGCGCCACCACGACCGACTCTCGCGGCACCAACTCCTGCTCGATATCCCGAAACCACCGGCCCGCTGTCAGTCGATCCGAAACCGGTCGTCCCAGCGCACGCAACGCCGCTCCAAACAAATACTTGGGTAGCGGTGGCAGATCGTAGGCATGATATTCAACCCAGGCCCAGTCATCACGCTCCCCTCGGATCATCAGATCGAAATAGTATGACTGGGTCACGTAAGCCGTCTCGTCCGGAAAAACCGGTTCGCTCGTCAGGCCCGATGCCGCCGATACGATCGCCACAATCGCCACGATCGTCCCACCCAGCCAGATCCTCCCTGTTTTCCAGGTCGCATTCTGTCTCAGGCCCGTGCCGGGCGTCTCTGTCGGTGGTGACGATCGCATCGACAAGCCTCCAACGTTTCATCCTAGAAACCTGCTTCCGCGTTTGGCAAACCCGCATTCGTCGGCTAGTTTTCAGCAACGTCTCCGGTTCTGCCCGGGGATGCTTCCGGTGTCCGAGTCCGCATCTTCGCGCAACCGCTTCCACCGACCTGTTCGGCGCAATCGGTTCGCCCGCGTCTGCGGCTCGGGCTCTCGGAATGGTTCCGATTGCACCTGGCGATTAGCCCACGACGCATCGACGCGCGAGCACCCCGGATGAGCCTCAACCTCACCAGCGACCTCCCGGGCCGCGGTTTACGGTCCCCTGGCTCGATCCAGGATGCCACGCGCCGGGAGCCCTCCCCATGATCCCTCCTCGTTCTCCGAGCCACGCTTCGGGCGCCCGCGCTGCCCCCCTTACCATGCTGTTTGTCGCCGCCGGTCTGGCCCTCAGCCTGACCGGCTGCCGCGCCTTCCAGCCCGATCCCTGCCGGGAGTCCGGGCCGAACCTCTTCCAGCGCGTCGGCCGCTGGATCACCCACAGGGACAAAGCGCCGCGCGGGCCATCGTTCTTCCGGGCCGACGACTGCGAGCCGGGCTTGATCGGCTTGCCCGCTGCCGATGATTGCGGGGTGATCGGCGGCGGCGAACCGGTCATCACCGCGCCGACCGATGGGATCATTGGCGCGGATGCCCCACCGCTCGACCTCTCGCCCTCCCTGACCAATCCGCCGCCTGCCGGCTCCGCCCCCAACCCGACCGGCAGCCTTCAACCCAGCAACGGCCGCTCTAGCCTTGAGCCGGCCAAGCCCAATAAAGCCGTCTACGAGTCGTACCGGCCCTCGCGGGAGCCGGCCACCGCTCTCCGCGACCCGGCTCCCGCCTCCTCGGCTCGTTCATCGCCCGCCCCCGACCCCCTGGCCGACCTGCCCAAGCTCGATCTGCCTGCCGATCTCAACCCGGTTCCGCTCGAGGCCGAGAAGGTTCCCGACCCGGCGCCGGTCTCAGCCGAGGCCTCGCTTCACCCGGTGCCCGACGCGGCGACCAGTTCCGCGCCGGGCATCCGGTCGTTTGCCGTCGTCGAGCCGCGCTTAGCCGGTGGAAGCCTACCCTCGGATCGCGGCTGGCAGTGGCTCGCCGAACAGGGCTACCGCACCGTCCTCGACCTCCGACCGCTTGACCAGCTCCGCTCCGAGGACCTCGCGGCCATCAACTCCAGCGGCCTCCGCTACGTCGCCCTCCCGACCTCCGAGCGTCAGATTCAGGACCCCGCCCACCTGGCGCGCTTCACCGCCGAGATCAACCAGGACGCGGCCCGTCCGCTCTTCTTCTTCGACCGCGACGGCTCCCGCGCCGCCGTGCTCTGGTATCTGTTCCAAGTCGTCCATCGCCGGGTTCCCCTCGACCAGGCCGCCCGCGTCGCCAGCGAAATCGGGCCCCGCGACCCCTCCCTCTGGGACCAGGCCGCGCGCGTCCTCGAACAAATCAAGCCCTCCAACCCACCCGCCGTCGATCCCACCACGGATCCCGGCCCCGTCCCCGAGCCACGCCCCCAGCCCTCCCCCTCGTCAACGCCTCCGACTCCCGCCTCCACTCCCACGCCCCAGCCCGCCTCGGTTTCGACCAGCCCCACCCCCGCCGATCCGACCTCCTGGAAACCTTACGCCAGCCTGGCCGCCGCCGGCCTCGGCGTCCCCCTGGCCTTCCTCGGCCGCGGCCTCATCGCTCGAGCCATTCCCCGGGCCAGTCTGCCGGCACCGCCGCCGTCGGCTCCAGCCATTCCCGCGTCGTTGGATGGTTGAATCCCAACCGCCTCGCGTGCAACGCAATCCGCGGCCGGCCATCCAGAGCCAGCAGATCGACCGCCGAGCCATACTTCCGATCGCCGACGATCGGATAACCCCGCGAGGCCAATTGAACCCGCAACTGATGCGTCCGGCCCGTCAGCGGCCTCAGCTCCAGCCAACTCCGATTGCGCTCACGGCCCAACACCCGATACGACAGCCCCGCATGGCGCGCTCCCGGATGACTCGGATCGACGACCTCCACCAGATTGTGCCGCGCGTCCTTGAGCAGCCAGTTGGTCCACTGGCCCTCATCCTCCTCCAACCTCCCCTCGACAATCGCCCAGTAGACCTTCTGTACCGTCCCGGCCCGAAACTGCTCGGCCAGCCGCGACGCCCCCTTGCTCGTCCGCGTCAGCGCCAAGACCCCGGAGACCGGCCGATCCAGCCGATGCACCAGCCCTAGGTACACGTTGCCCGGTTTGTGGTAGCGGACCCGCAAGTAGTGCTTTGCCCAATCCACCAGCGTCGGCTCGCCCCCGGCATCGCCCTGCGTCAGCAAGCCCGCCGGCTTGTTGACGATCAGCAGGTGATTATCTTCGAGCAGGATTTCGACCCCCGCGCTCTCAGGTTTCATCGGCCTCGGTCCACTCCGCTCGATTCTCGATTGCATCCGGCTCGCCCGCCGTCAGCCGCTTAACCAGAATCGTCGCATACGCCCCTTTGGGCAGGACGCACCGGAACGTCAACGCCTTGCGCCGTCGATTCAGTTCATCCGGCCCAACCTGCCAGCTCAAGCCTTCCGGGTCGAACAAGGCCGGCCGGTTTCCCTTCGAGAAAAAAATATCCTTGAGATATTTGATGCGGAGTCCACTCCACACCAGTCCCTGCTCGGCGATGACCTGTTCACAGATCGGTCCCAGTGGCGGCCCCGGCAGTGCCGACCGCGACGCTGGCAGCGGGATCGCCACGTCCAGCCGCTGCCGCTCCTCCGCCGCCAGACCAACGGGAATCGGCAGCTCGCCGATGCGCAAGCGGATTGGGATTCGTTGCTCTGGGCGGGTGTTGGCTTCGATCCAGCGACCCAGCACCCGATTCCAGAGAAAGCTCTGATACGCCGAAAAGTAGAGCGTCCGCAGGTTGCGATTCATGCGGGCAAACGCCCCCCGATAATCGGTCGGATGATCGGCCAGATACGTCACCAGACTTCGGCTGTGGCTGCGCGGCAAGTGTTGCTTCGCCTCGGCCCATCGGCCCCACAAGCTCCGCAACGTCTCCTTTTCCTGGCGAGTTCCCGGTCGGTCGTGCGGGTTAGGCTCGGCCAGGGCCAGCCATAACGCCCGCTCGTAGTCCCCCTTCAACCAAGCCTCTGCCAGGAACTGACCGCTCGAGCCGACCGACCCAAACCGCTGATCATCGAAGTAATTCGCCAGCCCCGTCGTCCGTAGGTCGGCCAGTGCGGCCTCCGCCCGGCCCAACGCCTCGTCGGTTAGATCTCGCACGACGATCTCGAACCGGTTTCCCCGAAACTGGGCTGGCGTATAGGGCCGATCCAGATAGCCGACCGGCTCCAGACTCAGGTGGGTCTGATGCAGCGATCGCCACGGTCCGCCCCGGATCGACAGCCACTGGGTCGTGATCGCGTGGCGATCCTTCAGTCCCCCGTACGAGATCCGCGAGCCTTCGAGCTGCCACCGCCGCCGGATCGCCTCCACTGCTTCCAGCGTTCCCAGTCCCGTCTTAGTCAGACGGTACAGAGTAAATGGCCCACGCTCCAAGGGCGTGACGCTCGGCAGCTCCTCCACCACAAAATCCTCGGGCCGGCAGCGGAGCTTCATGGGGCGGCTTCGGAGAGGGTGGAACAGGCCAACTGCCCCAGCCGCCGCGGAGGGCCGCTGGAGCGAATTTCGAAAGCGGTTGAGACAGGTTACGCCGGCCGTAGCGAATGTGGGAAGGATGGGAGCCTGGCCCGCCCGCGGATAGCGTTATCGGCGCTCGTCCGTAAGAGCCTGGACTGGCATGGCCGCAGGCTTGGTTGATCGGTGTGACTCGTCGTCTCGGACGGGTAGCACTTCGCTCGAACAGACGAGACGCAGCGTGCGCGCCGCGACGCCAATCGTGGCGATCGCCCCGCTATTGAACTCGAGGTAGTCTTCCTCCACGCCGTCGCCAAAGATCACGCCGTGGCCGGGCATCTTCGACTCGACGGTGAGAGTTTCGTCTTCGCCGATCCGGCCAAAGACGATCGAGGCCTGGGAGGTCCGGCTCACGAACGGCTCGCGCACGGCGAACACCAGTTCGCGCGCCTGGCGGTCGAAGCGATACTCCTCTCGCAGCCGCTCGGCCTCGCGGCACCCGAGTGCGGCGGCGATCTCTGCGACGGCCGTGTAAACCGACCGCAGCCAGCCAGTCGATCCCGCCCCGGTCGAGACCAGGATGCCGCTCGAAGACTGGTCCTCGGACGCGCCACGGTACCCGATCCGATAGCGTGCGGAGATGTGCGTCCTGGCCCCGACGAACAGGTCGTTGACGGCCAGGATCGACTGACCATCGTTGAGCCGTGCCTCGGCCATCGTCACATGCTCGCAGGTCGCCGTGCCGGCCAGCACGCGGGCCAGGCCCAGTCGCGCCGTGCCGACCGAGAAAGGCAGAAGGACGCCGTCGATCCGGCTCGGGTCCGGGTTCACGGCAATCACCGGCTGCGATCTCAGGTACTTGGCGGCGTTGACGACCAGGCCGTCCTGGCCGACGACCATCACGATGTCGTCGTCGCCGAAGAGGAAGTTGGGCAGGAACGAGCGGTCGACCTGCTGGACACGCTGCTCGCGCGGCAGGCTTGCCCGGATCCGGTCGAGCGCGGCGTGATACGTGTCGTGGGCTGCCTGATACGGCTCGAATTCCCCGCCGGCCTGCTCGATCGCGAATCGCGCGCGGCTGACCGTGGTGTGCCGCTCGAGGAGTTCTTCGAGCGCCGTCTTGCGTGTGACGAGAACCAGCTTCGGACCCGATGCCATCACGCACCGTCCCGCTCGGCCGACTGCCCCTGGAGCAGCGACGAGACGATCTCGCTGGTGATTGTCAGGGTGCCGACACGCCCGGCGTTCTCGCCCATCTCGTGCAGGGCAAGGGCCAGGAGCTTGCGGGGCTCGATCGTCTGGTAGACGGCCAGCTCCACCTCGCGCGCCCGGGCCCGGTACTGGCCCTCGACCTCAGCGGCTTTGCCGCGGGCCTCGGCCTCCTGCAACGCGTTCTGCCCCTGGAGGTCGATCAGGCCTTTCCGCTGTTCTTCGAGCGAGATCTCCGTCTCCAGCTCGCGCTGCTTGATCGTCTTCTCGTCCTCGATGGCTGCGGCACGGCGTGCGGCCATTGCCTCGTCGGCCCGCCTCAGCAGTTGCTCGCGATAACCGGCCTCAAGCGCCTTGGCGACCTCGGGAGTAGGTCGGGCAGATGTGAAAAAGAGACTCATCAGCTCGACGCCCAGCGGCTCGAGAAGGCGCGACTGCTGGATTCGCCCCTGCACGGCGGCGGCGATCGCCTCGAACTGGCCGAGCACCTCCTCGAGCGAGCGGCCCTGGATCGCGCTGCGGGTCTCCATCTGGACGATGTTGGTGATGCGTTGCGGGAGCCGCTCGGGGTCGTTGGAGAGGTAAGCCCGGGTGCGTGGGTCGATCGAGAAGTTGAGCAGGGTCGCTGTCCGCTTGGGCTCGGCGATGCGGTAGGTGAACTGGCCCTGGATCGTCACCGCTTGGAAATTGCTGGTCACCTCCTGGAACACGAAGTTGGAGTCGATGCTGCTGGTGGGTACAGCGACGATCTGAGTCCGAAACTTGAGGTAGAAAAACGCCAGTCCATGCCCTTCGCGGGCGAGCCGGCCGCCCGCGTATTTCTGGACGAATTCCGTCGGCAGAGCCTTGTAGTAGCCCAGATTGAACATCGCCACGCCCCTCGTGACCGCAAGGCCCGCGTCCGTTGCGAGCGGATCCGATTACCATAACGGGCGGGACGACCACTGTCACGCCATGATCGGCCCTCCTACGATCGACCACGGACCCTCCGCGATGACTCGCTACCCCGAGCTGCCGATCCTGCCCAGCGCGCCATCGCCTCCGTCAGCGCCCCGTCGTTCGATCGCTGACCGCTACGGCGCTCTGTTCGTGCTCAGCCTCGCCGGCCTGTTCGTCCTGACCGGCCTGATCGCCTGGTTTTCCTGGAGCGTCTGGGGCCTGCGCAACGTCTGGGAAGCGATCTACGTCCTAAATGATCCAGCGCGACCCGTTGCCGAACGAATCGCTGCGGCCCAGCGCCTCGCGACCAATCCCGCGGTCACTCCCCGCCAGCTCTGGGATCTGGCGCTCAGCCGGGTCCCACCCGACCAAGCCCGCTACCTGCTTGCCGAGGCCCTCACCGATGAGGCCATCGCCGCCGATCCCAACGGTTACGCACTGGCCGTGGCACGCAGCCAAGGCTGGCCTGCCTGGCTCCGTGTCCTCCTGATCCGCCCGCTGGCCTACGGCGCCGATTCCCATCCCCTCCCCAAAGCCCCCCTCGACGAACTGAGCGGCTCCAATGACCCGATCCTGGCCCTCTGGGCCGCCTACGCTCGGGCAGCCGGCCGTGACGATCCTCAAGCCCGCGCGACTCTCCAAGCCGAGAGCCACGGCGATCATGCCCAACTCGCCACGATCCTGCTCCACGCCCTGGACGCCCCCCCACGCTCCAACCTGCGCCGTTCGTGGCTCGACGCCGCCACCGCGTGGCTCCGCGACCACCATCCCGAAGCGCGACGGCTCTGGGAGCAGACTCCCTGACTGGCTCTCGACCGTCTCCAGTCGGCAATCCGCCAACCGCCGCCGCCTCCCCGGTTCGCGCAACCTCCACAACGCACCCGGCCGCCTGCGTCGCCGACCCTGCGATCGTTCGCTGATCCCCGCTGTTCCTCCGACCGACTGGGTCACTCGGACGGCTCGTCCCGTGACGGCCAGTCCCTCAGCCTCTGCCGCACCCAGTTCATCGCATGCTTGGCCGCCCGACTTCGGATTACCGCCCGCGGCTGTTCCGAACCGAGCAGCAGCCGGCGATGCTCCACACCTCCCCCCCACGCCAGGCCCAAATACACCAATCCCACCGGCTTCTCGGGCGTTCCTCCCCCCGGTCCGGCGATTCCCGTGACCGACAGCCCCAGATCCGCACCCGCCACCCGGCGGATGCCGGCGGCCATAGCCTCGGCCACCTCGCCACTGACCGCACCATGGTGTTCGATCAGCTTCGGGTCTACGCCGGCCAGACTCACCTTCAGCGCATTCGCGTAGGAGACGACCCCTCCCATGAAGTACGGACTGACCCCCGCGACGTCCGTGATCCGCTTGGCAATCAGTCCCCCGGTACAGCTTTCGGCGACCGCTAGCCGCGCGCCGGTCCGCGCGAGCTCCAGCGCCAACGCCTCGGCCACGTCCACCGGCCCCTCGCCCACGATCCACTCGCCAAACCGCTCGTAAATCAGCCGCACCGTCGGCTCGATCGCCGCCAGCGCCTCCGCCTCGGTCGGCCCCTCTCCGGTCACCCGAAAACTAATGGTCGCATCGCTAGCTGTGATCCCCACCTCGGGCTGGCGGCCCCGAACCGTCAGGTCGAGCGCCTCGGCCTCCAATTCCGACTCCCCCTTTCCGAACAGGTTGATCACCCGGTGGACCCGGACGGGCCCAAGCCGCCCCGTCGCACGCAGCCGCGGCGCCACCTGCTCGTCAAACAGAATCATCAGCTCGCCCGGCACCCCCGGCAGCGCCACAAAGATCGTCCCCCCATGCTCCAACCAGATCCCCGGCGCGGTCCCGACCCGGTTCGGCAACGGCTCGGCTCCTTCCGGAATCAACGCCTGAACCCGATTCCGCACCGGCATCGGCCGATTCCGCCGCGAAAAAAACGCCTCCAGATCTCGCCGACAGCCCGCGTCCTCCACCAACGCCACACCCGCCACGATCCCCAATGCCTCCCGCGTCAGATCGTCCTGGGTCGGTCCCAGCCCACCCCCAATCACCACCAATTGCGCCCGCGCCGCCGCAGCCCGCAAAATCTCCACCTGGTCCATCAACTCATCGGCCACCGTCGTCTGATACCGAACCCGAACCCCCAGCTCGCCCAACCGCCGACTCAACCACTGCGTGTTCGTATCCAGCTTTTGTCCGCTGGTCAGCTCGCTCCCGACCGCAATCACCTCCGCATCCACCGGGCAGACCCTCCCCCGAACCTTTCGCCTGGCCACCTGGTCGGGCACGTCGCCCGGTCCATCCCCAGTCAGCCCTTCGTGGCTCCCCCCGGACCAACCCGCTTGCGCGAAGTTTGCATGAAGGCGGCCCGGCCCCCTACCTTGGGGGCTTTCCCAAACCCGCTCTTCTTGTGTTCTAATGATAACGCCTCACGGATGGCCCGTCCGAGACCGCCACGGGGAGACCCCGCCGCGATGTCCGCCGCATCCGTCCTGGAACGCCCCACCCTGATCCTGAACCGCAACTGGCAGCCGGTCAACGTCGCCTCCGTGGCCCGCTCGCTGGTCATGCTCTGGAACGAGTCGGCCCGCGTCGTCGACCCTGACGACTTCCGCCTCTACACCTGGTCCGACTGGGCCAAGCTCCGTCCCCGCGAGGGCGAGCCGTTCCTCCAGGCCGTCACCTTCCGCCTCCGCGTTCCCGAAGTCCTCGCCCTGACTCGTTACGACCGCCCCCGCGAGACCACCGTCACCTTCAGCCGCCGCAACATCTTCAAACGCGACCACGCCACCTGCCAATACTGCGGCGCCCGTCCCGGCAGCCAGGAACTGACCATCGACCACGTCATCCCCCGCTCCCAGGGAGGCAGCTCGCGCTGGGACAACTGCGTCTTGGCCTGCGTCCCCTGCAACGCCCGCAAAGCCAACCGCACCCCCGAGCAAGCCGGCATGAAACTCCTCCGCCGCCCGTTCCGGCCGAGCTGGAAGCCACTCTACGCCTCCAACGGGATTCGCATCGCCAGTTGGTCGAAGTTCCTCAGCGAAGCCTACTGGAACGTCGCGCTCGATCCCTGATCTCCCAGACCGTTCTTCGTCTCTGTGGGGTCGATCCGGATCTGCCTCGGCGGCGCGGACAAGGCTGAGCGTCGGCCGCCACGCTGGGCCTGGATGGTTCCCGCGGCCGCCACGCCACCGTTACGATCAAAACCGCGGCCCGCACCCCTTCGGTCTTTCGGCAGGTCTGGCCCGACGCTCGAATCGCCATCTCTCCCCATGCGCTACCTGATCACCGGCGGCTGTGGTTTTATCGGCAGCCATCTGGCCGAACGCTTGCTCGATGACGGCCACGCCGTCCTCCTGCTCGACGACCTCAGCACCGGCCGATTCGAAAACGTCGCCCACCTCGAAGGCCGGGCCGGGTTCGCCATCCTCGTCGCCAGTGTCACGGAGCCAGCCACCGTCGATCGCTGCGTCGCCGAGTGCCAGGCCGTCTTCCACCTTGCCAGCGCGGTCGGCGTCCGCCTGGTCGTCGATCAGCCAGTCCGAACCATCGAGACGATCGTCAACGGAACCGACGTCGTCCTCCGCGCCTGCGCACGCTACCGCCGCCCGATCCTCCTGACCTCCACCAGCGAGGTCTACGGCAAGAGCACCAAAGTCCCCTTCGTCGAGACCGACGATACCCTGATCGGGCCGACCACCACCCGCCGCTGGGCCTACGCCTGCGCCAAGGCGCTCGACGAATTTTTGGCTCTGGCCCACTGGCACGAATCCCGCCTGCCGGTCATCGTCGCCCGGCTCTTCAACACCGTCGGTCCTCGCCAGACCGGCCGCTACGGCATGGTCATCCCCCGGTTCGTCGAACAGGGATTGGCCGGCCAGCCCATCACGGTCTACGGCGACGGACACCAGACCCGCTGCTTCGCCCACGTCGCCGACGTCGTCTCGGCCCTGGTCGCTCTCATGGACCACCCCCACAGCCGCGGCCAGGTCTTCAACGTCGGCAACAGCGAGGAGGTCTCCATCCTCGAACTGGCCCACCGCGTCCGCTCCCTGACCGGCGGGATCAGCCCGATTCGTCTGGTCCCGTACAGCGAAGCCTACACTGCTGGCTTTGAAGATATGCTTCGCCGCGTGCCCGACCTGACCAAAATCCGGCAACTGATCGGCTACCAGCCCAGCCGCTCGCTCGACCAGATCCTCGCCGACGTCATCGCCGAGCGCTGCGACCCGTCCCGCCACCCGGCCCCAGCCCCGTCCTCGCTGGAAATCTGAAGGGAATCACCCCTCGCTGCTCCGGCCATCACCGGCCGCCGGACCGCCCGGCCTGGCACATTCAGTTGAGCACGATCGCCACCGCACCCCGACGCGCCACCACCCGCCCCACCACCTCCGCCGCCAGCGCGCCCCGGCGACGCAAGGCATCGATCAACCGATCGACATGCGCCGGATCCACGGCGATGAGCAGCCCGCCGGAGGTTTGCGCGTCGAAGGCATACTCGACCCCCAATGGATCCGCGCCGGCCGTGATCTCGATCCGTCCGTCCAGAAACTCCCGGTTTCCCCGACTCGCCCGCGTGTAAAACTTCGGCACCGCCAGCGGCTCCGAGCCGGCAATCCGCGGCAACGCGCGTGTGTCCAGTTCGATCGTCAGTCGCGACGCCTCGGCCATCTCGCTGGCGTGTCCGGCCAGGCCGAATCCGGTCACATCAGTCAGCGCGTGCGCCCCGCCAGCCTCGCGCAGCGCGTCCCGACCGATCGCGTTCAACTGCACCATCGAGGCCACCGCCGCCTCCAGCACCTCCGGCGGGCACGCCCCCTTCTTATTCGCTGTCGTCACAAACCCTGTCCCCAGCGGCTTGGTCAGCACCAACGCATCGCCCATCTGAGCCGTCGCATTGGTCAACAAGTCCGCCGGGTCCACCAGTCCCGTCACGCTCAAACCGTACTTAATCTCCGCGTCGCGGACCGAATGGCCGCCGATCAGCGCCGCGCCCGCCGCGGCCACCCGCTCGGCTCCGCCGCGGAGAATAGCCGCAAGCACACCCAGATCGAGCTCATCGTCCGGGAATCCCACGATGTTCAGCGCCGTCAGCGGACGCCCGTTCATCGCGTAAACGTCCGAAAGGGCGTTAGCCGCGGCGATCCGCCCATACGTCTCCGGGTCATCGACCAGGGGCGGGAAAAAGTCCACCGTCTGCACCAGCGCGGTGCGCGCATCGAGACGGTAGACCCCCGCGTCGTCGGCCGTCTCCATAGCGACCAGCACGTTGGGGTCATCCGCCCGACTCGGCAACTCGCGCAGAACCTGCGCGATCCCCCCCGGGGATAACTTGCCCGCTCAGCCGGCGCAGTTGGCGTAGTCGGTCAGTCGCTTCTTCCGGCCGAACGTCACGGATCAGGCCTCGGGGTCGCAGCCGGTTCTACGGAGCGCCGAGCGCCTTGCCGACCTCGGCCACCAACTGATCCTCATCCGGAAACCGGCCCGTCGCCAGCTTCGAATACAGCAGCCGATCTCCTACCTTCAACTCAAAACATCCGCCTCGCGAGGGAATCAACCGAAACGTCCGGATCGCAAACTTATACCGGGGCAGCAGCTTCGCCGTCAGACTGACGGCCTGAGGCTCATAGTTTCAAGCCGCGCAATATTCGAGCGTAACGTCCATCGTGATCGTATCCTCCCATCAAGCCAACTGGTTGCTCAACCAAATCAGCCTACGTTAGCTTCCTCAAGTCCCGAGGCCGCCGTCAACCCACTCACAGACTTTCACGATTCGGCCCGGGAGCTCACCCCGAGACCACTCGGTCGAGCCTCCAAGGCCGCGCGAAGCGGTGCAACAGACCCCGCAAGACCGGTGTCGCCGCCGCCAGGTCGCTGGTCTCAATCTCCCCGACCGCGCCGCGAGGCTCCACTCCGTCCCAACCCAGCCGGAACGTCCACCCCGCCACCTCCGCCTCTCGCTCCAGGCGCTCCAGAACCCGCAGCCCCCAAACCAACCCCCACCGATCCCGAAACCAATACCAGAGCCGCTCCAAATCCGACGAAGCCCGTCGAGCCTGCCGATCCTCGATCCCCAAGATCAGCCAGCCCAACGGCAGCCCACCCAGCAACACCCACCGCGCCACGCCCTGCCACTCCGCCGCAGGCCCCGCCCCAAACACAAACCACCCGACGACCCCCAGTCCCACCACCAGCGCGGCCTTCCAACGCCTCGTCCCGGCATAATTTCCCAGCCCCACGACCGCCAGCACAACCAAAAACATCCGCCACGAGACCTCAAGCTCCCCGAGTTCCCCCAAAGCCTGCACCAGGTCGCCCCCTCCCAAGGCCAGCGGCCGAATCACTACCATCACCACCAAAACCCCCACCAGCCCAGCCCAGACCCCGGCCCCCGGGTTCCGCGCATTGAGCACCGACACCGCCGACGCCACGACGGCCAACGCCCCCAGAGTCGTCCAGCCACCCCGCACCGGACCGACCGGTCCCAGCGGTCGCCCGTCTACCCCCAACACCACGTCCGCCATCAACACTCCGAGGCTCACCCCGCTCCAAACCACCGCCGGCCGTAACGCCGTTCCCCGCGCATCGGTCCAAATCCACCCGCACACTCCCATCGCCCCCACATAGCCGATCAGCGTCCACCCACCGAGCACCCAACCACCGACCCGTCCCAATTCCGCCAGCCCGATCAACCCCACCAGCCCCAAAACCCACATCATCGCGACCGCTGCCCGCAACCCTTGGCATGGCGGTTGCTCGATACAAACGCGGTTCGACAGATCATTTCGAGCGGCAGGACTCGGCCTTGTCGGTCGCATTACGATTTCTCGGGTGGCGCGCGATCCTTGGAATCGGAGTCTGTTCCCCATGACTTGCTTCGCCACTGTAATGGTTGCGGCTTCGGTCGTGATTGGCTGCGACTTTGGCCATCGCCGCACCGGATCCGTCACGCCGGCCGCAGTCGTCTACGGCGATCCAGCCAACGCGGCCGCGGCTCGGGTCGCCACGTTGATCGACGTCCTCCAGAACCATCCCCGCTGGCGGACCCGCGACAACGCCGCCGTCGCGCTCCGCGGCTTCGACTGGCGACGCCACCCCGTCATCCTCGACGCCTTGGCCTCCTCCCTACTCAACGACCCCGAGGACGAGGTCCGCGAGGAAGCCGCCGAGAGCCTGGCACGCATCAAGCCTGCTCCCTGCCTGAGCACCGTCCACGCCGCGCTCCAGCACGCGGCCGCCTGCGACCCGGACCACGCCACCCGCAAATGGGCACGCCGCGCCCTGGCTCGCCTCGACCTTGTCTGCCGCGACGCCTGCGACCTCTGCCGCTCAAGCGTGATTCTCGACTCCCGGATCGAAACCCAGCGGCTCAATCCGACCGGTGTTCCGCTCCCTCTTCCCTCCCCGATCCCCACCGACCCTCCCTCCGCCGGCCGGGACGTTCGCGCCTGGGAGACATCCCCACCGCCCGACCCACCCAATCCCTCCCTCCCGACACCCCCCGACCTCGACCAACTCCCCCCACCACCCGCCGAGGCCCTCCCCTTCGACCTCGATCAGGCTCCCCCCCTGACGCTCCCCGGAACCGCTCGCTCCGCCCCGTTCGACCACCTCTCCGCCCCTCACCTCACGCTGCGTACGGCCCACGTCGCCCGACCCTCTCGCCCCGCGCCACGTTCCAGCGTGCGCTGAACATCATCAGGCCGGGAGCAGCCCACGCTTCTCACTCGATTCGACCCACGCTGCCGCCATCTGTAACGCCTTGCCTGCCCGCCGTTTTGTTCTCCTCTTCGCCCCGATCGGTCCCGAGCCGCCCACCCACCCCGCCAAAACGGTAGCCACCTGACCGTTTGCTTGTTTAGAATTGATGAAGCAAGGATTTGAGGTACCCCAACGCACCGCCAGCCGCGTGCCAGCGTACCTTAATTCACACGACGCTCTCGCAAGGCAACCCGGAGTTCGCCCTGGCTTTCCCCGGCTCCAGCCGGACGCTCCTGATTTTTTGAACCATCGCCAGCTTCCTTTGCGTAGCGAACGAAAGGAGTCATGCCCTGGCTGCCTCGACCCGCTACTATCCCGGTTTTTGGGGTGCCCTGTTTCTCGTGCTCTTGCGCACGGCGATCGGCTGGCACTTCCTGACCGAAGGCCTCCACAAACTCGACCCGGAAGACGGCAAACCGTTCAATTCGGAGGGGTACCTTCGGGCCGCTCAAGGGCCGTTCGCGTCCGCCTTCCGCAGCATCATCCCCGATGTCGACGCCCGTGAGATCCTCAGCCGTGACCAGGCCGGTCGCCCCGAGGGTCTGAAACGGCAATGGCGCGACGAGCTGGATCGGCTGATTGCCCACTACCGGCTCGACCCCGGCCAGATCGAGTCTGCCGAAGCAGCTCTCAACGCCGCCGCCCAACGCGCCGATGATTGGTTTCTCGACCGGGATAACGCGGAAAAAATCGCCAAGTATTTCCACGAACTCGACCGTGTTCGCTCCGTCGAGTCCGACCCGTCCGCTCTGGCCTACCAACGCGAGTTGGCCCAGAAGACCGCCCGCGAGGTCGAGACCACCCGCCGCGAGCTGGTCGGCATTCTGAATGGCTGGACCGAGAGCCTTCGCAAGGACTGGGCCGCCGCGGGCATCCCAACCGAAGCTCAGAAAGCCAGTTACGGTGAATATCAGCCTCCCCCGACTCTCCTGGATCTCTCGAACCAGATCACCAAGTGGGGACTGACCCTGGTCGGCATCGGCCTGTTGCTCGGTTTGCTGACCCCGGTCGCCGCCCTGGCCGGCGCCGGCTTCCTGACGCTCTTTTACCTGGCCCAGCCGCCCTGGCCGGGGTTGCCGGTCCCGCCTCAGGCGGAGGGGCATTATTGGATCGTTAACAAAAACCTGATCGAACTGCTGGCCTGTCTGGTTCTGGCGGCCACGCCCAATGGCCTCTGGATTGGCCTCGATGCCTGGCTCTTCGGCGGCCTGGGACGCCGTCGCCGCGATGCAGGTCCACGCGTGCCGTTTTCCGACCCCCCCGGGTCCAACCCTGCTCTGCTTCCCACGGCCGACCGCCCCCGGGGTTCGTCCGACCCCCGGCAGCCCATTCCCCTCTCCACCTCAGGGAGCCCGCGATGACCACTCTCACCCCGGAACAAAAGGCCATCGGCCGCGAAAACGCCCGGTCGGTCCTGGGCGTCACCCGCCGCCGCTTCCTCCAAGGCGCGGCCGTCGCTCCCGTCGCCGGCGCCTTTTACTTCGGCTACAAGGCCGTTGACCGCCCCGTCCGCGCCGCGATCATCGGCACTGGCAACGAAGGCTGCCAGGCTATGATCCATGACCACAACCCTGAATATCTCCAATTCATCGGTTTCTGCGATATCCGTCCCAGCCAGCAAAAACGTGCCGTCGAGACCCTCCGCGCCCACGGCGGTTATTCCTCCGCCGAGGTCGAGGCCTTCGCCAAGAACATGTACCCCGACGTCGACGCCATGCTCGCCGACCCCAACGTCGAGATGGTCGTCATCGCCCTGCCGCTCTGGCTCCACGCACCGGTTGCCATCAAAGCCCTTCGCGCCGGCAAGCACGTCTTCTGCGAAAAGCTGATGGCGCACTCGGTCGGCGAATGCAAGGCCATGTGCCGCGTCGCCCACGAGACCAATAAAATGCTTGCCATCGGCCATCAGCGGCACTACTCGGCTCTCTACGACAACGCCAACTACCTGGTCGAAAACGGCCACCTCGGCGAAATCCGCCACATCCGCGCCCTCTGGCACCGCAACAACGCCACCCCGCGGTACCAGAAAAAGGATGGCCAGATCGTCTACGACGCTCAGGGCAACCCCATCCCCCTCCGCGACGATCAGGGCAACATCCTCTATTACGATTCCTGGAAGCCCGACATCCCCGCCGAAGACCGCCAGATCGACGTCTCCCAACACGTCGTCCGCTTCCGCAACGGCAAGGGCAAAGAGTGGACCTACCGCTACAAGGACCTGCAACAGCTTGTCCAGTGGCGGCTCTACAACCAGACTGGCGCCGGCCTAATGGCCGAGCTGGGCAGCCATCAGCTCGACGCCTGCTCCATCTTTCTCGGCAAGGTCCACCCGACCGCCGTCACCGGCATCGGCGGCACCTTCTTCTACGACGACGGCCGGGAAGTCGACGACCACGTCTTCGTCACCTTCGAATTCCCCACCCGCGACGACCCCGAGGCCCGCGGCCACGACCGCGTCGTCGTCACCTACTCCTCGATCAACACCAACCGGTTCGAAAACTACGGCGAGATGGTTTACGGCACCCGCGGCACCATGATCGTCGAGGGCGAGAAGGAGATCCTTCTCTATAAGGAGGCCGACGCCAACACCGGCTCGGCCGGCGGCAAGGGGACCTACGTTACGGTCGCCGACCGCGGCGGCAAACCCACCGTCGAAACCAGCCCCAGCCTCGCCGGCGCCAGCACCCCAGCCGTCCCCGGCACCGCCTGGGACGAAGCCCCCAGCCGCGGCTACCGCGAAGAACTCGAACACTTCGCCTACTGCATCCGCGCCAATCAGAGCGACCGCATCTACGAGGTCGACGACGCCACCCTGATCCCCCGCTGCCACGGCGAAATCGCCTTGGCCGACGCCGTCATCGCCCTGACCAGCAACCTCGCGATGCGCCAGCGGCGGCGCATCGACTTCGACCCCAACTGGTTCGACTTCCGCAGCGACGCCACCCCCGACCAGTCCGAGGAAGACATCGAGCTAGCCCTCTAAGCGCTGCCTCGTGCCGGTCGCCTCAAACACCCATCCCTACGGCCCCGCGGTTGGAACCTCCGGCCCGGGGCCGTAGCGTTTCGCTGGTTTGTGCGGCAGCACTTCGCTGGTTTCTGCACCAGCTCGGCGCGACCCAGCCATCGGACCACCACGGCCACACGATGGCCTCGACGCCAGGTCCAACGGCTCAGATTGACGCTCAGGCGATCAGCTCCGTAATCACCCGGGCCGGCTCCACGCCCGTCAGCCGCGCATCCAAGCCGTTGAATTTGTAAGTCAGCCGCTCGTGGTCAAACCCGAGCAGCTTCAAGATCGTCGCATGAAAATCGCGGATGTGCACCGGGTCCTTGATGATGTTGTAACTGAATTCGTCGGTTTCACCGTAGATGGTTCCGCCCCGGCTTCCCCCGCCGGCCATCCACATCGTGAAACAGCGTGGATGGTGGTCCCGGCCGTAATTCTCATGGGTCAGCCCGCCCTGGCTGTAAATCGTCCGACCAAACTCGCCACCCCAGATGATCAACGTCTCGTCAAACAGTCCCCGGCTCTTCAAGTCCTGCACCAGGCCCCAACACGGCTGATCCACGTCGCGGCACTGGTCGGGCATCCGGCCTGCCACGTTCGCATGGTGATCCCAGTTGTTGTGATAAATCTGGACAAACCGCACCCCTCGTTCCACCAACCGCCGCGCCAGCAGCACGGAGTGAGCAAACGACCCCGGCTTGTGAATATCCGGTCCATAAAGCGTTTCCGTAGAAGCCGGTTCGTCGGACAGATCGGTCAACTCCGGCACGCTCGTCTGCATCCGATAGGCGAGCTCGTACTGCTCGATCCGCGTGCGGGTCTCGGGATCGCCCAGCTCAGCAAAGGTCAGTTCGTTGAGTGCGCTGAGGCCATCGAGCATCCGGCGGCGAACGCTCGCGGAGACCCCTGGCGGATTCTGGATAAACAGAATCGGGTCGCCGGAGGTCCGGAACGAAACGCCAGCATGCTCGCCGGGCAAGAATCCGCTGGACCACAACCGCGCCGAGATTGCCTGATTCTGCTCGTTGTTCGACGCCTTGGCCACGAGCACCACAAAGGTCGGCAGGTTGTCATTCTCAGAGCCTAGCCCATAACTGGTCCACGACCCGAGACAGGGTCGCCCCGGAACCATGTTGCCGGTCTGCATCGCCGTGATGGCCGGCTCGTGGTTGATCGCCTCGGTGTGCATGCTTCGAATGAAGCAAAGATCGTCGACCATCCGCGCTGTGTACGGCAGAAGCTCGGTCACCCACATGCCGCACTGGCCATGCTGGGCAAACTTGTATTTCGACGGCGCGATCGGAAACCGCGCCTGGCCGCTGGTCATGGTCGTCAGCCGCTGGCCCATCCGCACGCTGTCCGGCAGATCCTTGTCAAACCAGTCGGCCATCTGCGGCTTGTAGTCGAAGAGGTCCATCTGCGATGGACCTCCCACCATGTGCAGGTAGATCACGTGCCGGGCCCGCGGCGCAAAATGAGGGCCAACAGCCCCCGTCTGCCCAGCCCGCCCCGAGCGGCTCATCAGACTCGCCAATGCCGCCAGCCCCAGCCCGTTCGAGGCCCGCCCGAAAAAGTGCCGTCGCGTCATCAACCGCAACTGTTCGTCATACGGATGCATCGACTGACTCTCCCCGGGGCTTCCCCCGCCTCCGGCGCTCTGTTTCATCTCAGTATCTGTGCACGCTCACTTGTTCAGAGCCTCATCCATGTTGAGCATCTGGTTGGCTACCATCGTCCAGGCAGCCAGTTCCCGAGGATCTAGTTGCGGGTCGGCCTTCGACTCACCCACCGCGATCAGCGCCGCCGCTTCCTCCGGGTGGTCGCGATAGTAGGCACTTAAGGACTCTAGCGTTGCCTGGATGATCGGCCGCTCCGCCTCCCGGAGCGGTCGAGCCAGGACCCGCTCGGCCATCCCGTCGGCCCGGCAGTCGTCACACCCCGCCCCCTCCCGGAGCACTCTCTCGGCCAACACTCGCGCCGCCTCGATGAACGTCACATCGTTGAGCGTCGCCAGTGCTTGGAGCGGGGTGTTGGTCCGTTCCCGACGCACCGTGCAGGTCTCCCGGCTCGGCGCGTTGAACGTCTCCATAAGCGCCGGCGGCGCCGCCCGCTTCCAGAACGTGTACAGACTCCTCCGGTAGAGCTTGTCCCCCGTGTCTCGCTCATACTTCCGGGTGTTGCTCTCCGGCATCGCCACCGCTTCCCAGACCCCGTCCGGCTGGTACGGCTTGACACTCGGTCCGCCCACCCGGCGTACCAGCAGACCGCTGGCCGCCAACGCATAATCCCGCACCATCTCGGCATCCATCCGAAACCGCGGACCACGGCTCAAAAGCCGGTTGGCCGGATCCTTCTCCCGTTTCTCCGGCGTCGTCACTGCCGCCTGCCGGTACGTGCTCGAAGTGAGCATCAGGCGGAACAGGGCCTTAACGTCCCAGCCGCTCTCCCGAAACTCCACGGCGAGCCAATCCAGCAGCTCCGGGTGACTGGGCAGCTCTCCGCTCGAACCCAGGTCCCCGGACGTCCGAACCAGTCCCTGGCCGAATACCTCCTGCCAGAAGCGATTCACGGCCACCCGAGCAGTCAGCGGATGGTCTGGCATCAATAACCAACGCGCGAGCCCCAGTCGATTACGCGGCGCATCGGTAGGGAAGGGGGGGAGAAACGCCGGCGTATCCGGCTCCACCGGATCCCGCCGCTTGTCATACTCGCCCCGGAACAAAACATACGCCATCGCCGGTTGATCCCGCTCCTGGGTCACATGCGCGATGGTGCCCCGCTGCCGGATCGACGCCGCCTCCGCCTCGAGTCCTGCGACCGCCCCGCGAAGCTCCCGGCTCGGCTCGTCCAGCGTTTCCAACCACCAGCGATAGACCGGGTCCACCCGATCCGCAGACCGCTGATCGGCCGGCAGCCGGACCAGTTCCACGGCCCGCCCCAGACCGGCCAGCCGCGCCACCTCGTTCTCATCGAGCGCCCGCCCGTAGACCCGCACATCATGCAGCGCGGCGTTCTCCAACCTCGATGACGACCGCCGCTGTCCCACCCTTAACGGCACATCGGTTCGCGTGCTGCCGCTGAGCCGATCCTCCTTGATCACCGTCGGCTGCTTCTTGCCGTCGTAATAGATTGAGACCCCCTTGGCCTTCCCCGAGCCGTCGTACCGTACCAGGACGTGGGTCCAAACATTCTCGGCGATCGGCGGACCGGCCACGACCTTCAACGCATCCTCGGGCCACTTCGAGATCAGGTGCGTCCCGACCCGGCCGCCCTCGATCCACAAATCCCAGCCCCGGAACTGGGCCTGATCGTCCATCCGCGCCACAATCGCCGCCGACTGATCCCGCTGGCCTAGCTTGATCCATGCCGCCGCCGTCCACGGCTGATCCCGCTCGAAGTCGGCCACGTCGAGCTCCAGATCGGGCGTAACGGCCGCCGCATCGTCGCTCAACGGCCCCACTCGGGCTCGGACGTGCAACCCCTCCGGCTTCACCAGCGCCGAGAGCGACTCGACCGACTGCGCCGCCAGCCACGAGTCAAACTCGGGCCGCGCCTCCCGCTTTCGCGCCTCGATCCGCTCCCGCGTCTCGGCCAGCTCCACCTGGAGCCGATCCCACCGGGGCCGATCCTCCGGCGTCGGCACCACGACCACCGGCGGCGTATCCTTGACGTTACCGTCCATCGCCCCCTGCGTCGTATTGTTGAAAAACGCCGCCAGCGCGTAAAACTCCTTCTGGGTCATCGGATCATATTTATGATCGTGGCAAACTGCACAATTCGCCGTCAGACCCAGAAACACAAACCCAAACGTCTCGGTCCGATCCCGGGTGTAACCGACCAGGTTTTCCTCCTCGATCGTCCCGCCCTCGTTGGTCGTCATGTTGCAACGGTTGAAGCCCGAGGCAATCAGTTGCTCCAGCGTCCGATTCGGCAGCAGGTCCCCGGCCAACTGCTCGGTCGCAAACTGGTCAAACGGCATATTCGCGTTGAACGCACCAATCACCCAGTCCCGGTAACTCCACATTTCGCGGTAATTGTCGAAGTGATATCCGTGGGTGTCGGCATAACGCGCCGCGTCGAGCCAGGCTCGCGCTCGTGCTTCGCCCCACGCCGGGTTCTCGAACAATTGCTCCAAATACCGCTCGTAGGCATCGGGGCGTGAATCGTTGACAAAGGCCTCCACCTGGCTTGGCTCCGGCGGCAGCCCGGTGACATCCAAAGCCGCCCGCCGCGCCAGCGTCCGCCGGTCCGCTTCAGGCGCCGGACTGAGCCCTTCGGCCTCCAACCGGGCCAGGATAAAGCGGTCGATCGGATTGCGAATCCACGACTCGGCCCTCACCGCCGGCAACTCGGGACGCCGCGGCGGAAGAAACGCCCAGTGCGGCTGATATTCAGCTCCCTGCTCAATCCACCGCCGCAAGGTCTGCTTCTGCTCGACGCTCAAGACCTTGTGCGTCTGCGGCGGCGGCATCACTTCCTCGGCTTCCTCCGAGAAGATCCGCGCGATCAGCTCGCTCTCGTCAGGCGCACCCGGCACGATCGCTCCCGCCTCGAGCGCGGCCTCGCGCTGATCGAGCCGAAGGTTGGCCTTGCGACTGGCGCTGTCCGGTCCGTGACATGAGAAGCAGTTTTCGGCCAAGATCGGCCGCACGTCGCGGTTGTATTCCAACGCCCGCTCATCGCCTCGAGCCGCCGGTGCGGCCACCGCCGCCACACCGAGCAAAGCCGCCGCAAACCGGCCCCAAGCGTTCCGATTCCCGGCACCGATCATAGTTTGCGATCCTCAGGGCGACCCCCGACGTCGATGGCCCGGGAGCCACTCAGAGCGCTGACTGGGTCGCCCGCGCGGGCCGATCGGTTGGATCAATGAGGTGGGATTCAACAAGAGGCGGGAGAGTCCGTAGCCCGGCGCCTGGGCCACGGGGCGGGAGGCCGCCTTTGCCAGCCTGATTCACAGTCGGCAAAAGCAGCTTCAATAGACGATTATACAATCTCCCCAAGGGCTCCGACAAGCCAACGCCTCGCCGCGCTACCCTCTGCTGCTGGCCCTATGACGAGCTTCACGACCGTCGCCTCCATCCTGACGCGCTCTTCGGGTTTTCTCCGGGATGTCTGCTCGCACTCCCTCCAGCCCTACCAGGGCTGTCCGTTCGGACGCGCGCTCTGCGGAGTCGGCTGTTACGTCCGCCACAACCCCTGGATCACCCGGGGCCGGCCCTGGGGCTCATTCCTCGAAGCCCGGACGAACGCCGCGGATGCTTATCGCTCCGCCTACCATCGCGAACGCGCCTGGGCCCGCCGTCACCGCTCCCAATTCGCGATCTTCCTCTCCAGCAGCACCGAGCCGTTCCCCCCTCAGGAGACCCGGCTGGGCCTGACCCGCTCGGTTCTCCAGGCGATGCGAGCGTTGCCCCCGGACCTGCTGATCCTTCAGACTCACTCCCCCGGGGTGGTCCAGGCCGAGGAGCTTCTGGTTGACCTGTCCCGGTCTTGCCAGGTCCGTGTCCACATCTCGATCGAAACGGACCGGGATCGGCTTCCGGGACTTCCGCCGCCTGCCGCGTCGGTCGAAGAGCGGTTGGCTGCGGCCGCGCGGCTCAAGCGCGCGGGTCTTTTTACCGTCATCACCGTTGCCCCGCTTCTACCGATCGCGGACCCGCACCGGTTCTTCGCCCGCGTCGCCGCTTCCGCCGATGCCGTCGTTCTCGACCACTTCATCGCCGGCGATGGCTCCCCCAATGGCAGGCGCACTCGCTCAACTCCGCTGCCCGCGGCCATGGCGGCCATCGACCCCGCCTCGCTCGACCTGTCCTATCGCGACCGCATGGGCGTGATCGCCGAGGGCTACCTTCCTGGCCGCGTCGGCTACCACACCGACGGCTTCGCCGCCCGCTGGGGCCGACCCTGAACGACCGGTCTGCACGGCTCGATCCCGAACCTCGGACCCCAACCCCGATGCACCAGCCCGCTTCCGCCTCCGAGCCGCCCACGCCGCCTGGTCCCCGCACCGCCGGTCTGCTCGTCGCCGCTTTGACTCTGATCGTCCTGATCTTCAACCTCTTCCTCAGCTTCGAGCGGTATCGGCTACTCCGTTCCGGTTGGCCCTGGGACCTTGCGTACTACAACCAGTGGGCCTGGTCGCTCACCCACGGCGACGGCACCTTGACCGTTCGCCCGCTGGCCGCCTACGCCACCGAAGGTCCCTCAGCCTGGAAGACCAACTACCTCGCTCCGATCCGCTACCTGATTCTCCCCATCTATGCGCTTCACCCCGAGCCACGAACCCTGCTCGCCATCCAGTGCATCCTCTTTTGGCTGGTCCTGCCGGCCGCCTATGGCCTGGTCCGCTCCGAGACCCGCTCGATCCGCGCGGGGCTGCTCATCCTGCCGCTGGTCCTGCTCACGCCGTTGCTCTGGCCGCTTGCCCTCAACGACTTCCGCGAACTCCAGTTGGCGATTCCCTTTGCCCTGTTCGCTGTGCGCGGGGTACGGGAACGCTCGATCGGCTGGACAGCGCTGGGTGTGATGGGTTTGCTGGCGTGCCGCCAGGAATACGCCATGCTGGTTGCCTCGTTGGCGGTCGTTCCTCCCCAGGTGCGAGACCCAGCCCCAGTCCGGTTCCGCTGGGCCGCCGCGCTGTGGTTTACCGGCCTCGGATGGTTTCTGATCGTCTTCTTCGGCTTCCTGGTCTGGACCAGCGGTCCGCGGACGCCGTCCCACTACCTGGACCTGTTCGGAGGACCGCGCCCGGGCTGGCTCGAACTGGCCTGGGCTATCCTCCAAGTCGTGCTGCTCGGGCTTGGCCCCTGGCTGCTGCTGGGTGCGGCCGCGCCTCGCGTTCTGCTCATCGCTCTGCCCTGGCTCTGGAGCCTCGTGACCGGCCGATGGGCGATGCGCATGATCGGGACCCTCGACTGGCACCACGTCCGCTACACGGCTCCCTACGTCGCTTCCGGACTAGCCGCCGGCCTGATCGGGGCCAGCCGGATCTGGCGCTTCGCTCGCTGGCTACCCCAGACTCGGACGCTGCGCTTGATCGGCGTCGCCTGGACGACCCTGGTCCTCCTGCTGGCCTCGACCTGGGTCCTCGAACGCTTCGCTCGCATTCCCTACCCGATCAGTCCCGACGAAGCCGCCACCCTTTGGACCTGGTTCCGCCGCGTCGCTCCCGACGACGGCGTCCTGGCCCACTACGACGTCACCGCTCCGCTCTCCTCCCGCCGCGAACTCTACAGCTACGTCCTCCACCCCAACGAACCGCCCGGCTATCCCGACCGCCTGCCAGCCTCCGTCCGCTGGGTCTTCAGCAAAGGCGTTCAGGTTCCCCCCCAGGCTCTCCAGTCCCAAGGCTTCCGCCTGGTCCACGCTGGCCCGGTGATCTACGTCTGGCATCGCCCAGCCCCACCCCCCAAACGAACCTCCGATTCGATCACAAACCCAGATTTCGATGATTCTTACGATCGGCACACGGCAAACGAGCCCGCTCCGGATGGAGAAAAATCGTTGCAGGGCGAACCGAACCGGTGACTATACTGTCCATACGTTTCGCGACGCCGGATCGAGCCTCAGGCGGGGCCCCGGCGTCCGATTCGCGAGGGTCCGACGGGCCGCTTTCGGCTAAGGAGTGTCGCCGCGGTACGTCTTATCCTCGGAAGCGCGAGTTGACCTCCCGCCCCGCCGTCAGGGGGGCCAAGGGCGTTGGCTTGCGTTGTGTCACTTCGTTGTGACCGTCCTTCGGGGCGGATCGGGAGGATCGGAGCCATGAGGAATTACATCCTGCGCACGCTGTCCACCCAAGCGGCCCGGCTGGTCAACAGCCTGGTGACGCGGGTTGGCGCCGCGGCTCAGATGTCCGGCCTCCGGTCGATCGCCATTCCGATCCGCCACGCCCATCCTCGACCGCTATTTCCCGTGGGCTTGCGGCTCCTTGGGCTTGGCGGCTGCCTCCGGTCCCTGCTTCCGGTACGGCCTCGCCACGTACCCGAATGGCCCGTTTGTTGGGTGCGTGTCGTCGGCATGGTTCCGGTTCTCGACCAGGGACAGTCTCCGCCGCCGCGGACGGGCCGTCGTTTCGGTCGTTTGGGCCTCGGTCTGGGTTGATCGGCTCCGGTTCCGCCGACGCCTTTGCCTTGTGCCTGACCGGTAACTCGACCCCACGCATCGCGAGCGGACCGCCGCGTTCGTCCGGCGTTGCGCTCCTGCTTCGACGTGCCTGATCCCTCTGCAGCGGTGAAACACCCCGCTGGCCACATGGCCGCGCCTGGAGATCCCAGGCAGGGACCCCCAGCCGGTCGTCTTCTTCAGCCCTCCCGGACCAATCACGGGATTCCCCCGGGACCGCTCGCTCGGCTGCTTGCCGCTCCACCGAACGGACCTCGGCCCCGGGCGACCTTTGCCTCACACCCCAAGCCCGCTTCGAGGATGATTTCATGCCGCCTGGCCAATTCCCCCAGCCCCCCGACGATTCCTCGCCGACGACCGCCGCGCTGGTCCTTCAGGCCCGGCGCGGCGACCGCGAGGCCTTCGGACGCCTGGCCGAACGATTCCAGCCGACCGTCTACGCCCTGGCCCGCCGCCGCCTCCGCCACCCCGCCGAGGCCGCCGAGCTAACCCAGGACGTCCTGATCCACGCTCTCAACCGCCTCCACCAGCTCCGCGACCCCGAACGCTTCCCCGGCTGGCTCAAGCAAATGACCATCCGCCTGGCCATCAACCGAGCCACCCGCCGAATCCCCCCGCCGAGCATCGAGCAGGCCGTACTCGAAAACCACGCCACCTCACCGTCCGATCCATTGGCGCGCCTGATCGAGGCCGAGCGCGCAGGTCTGCTCTGGGAAGCCCTGGCCGAGCTTCCCTCTATCGACCGCGAGACCCTCATCGCCTTTTACATCCACGAACGCTCCGTCCTGGATGTCGCCACCGACCATCACGTCCCCGTCGGAACAGTTAAACGACGGCTCCACGTCGCCCGCAAGCGGCTCAAGGCCATCCTCCACCGCTCCCACCATGACTGGGATCAGCACGCCGAGACCCTCAGTCGAAACCAACCCTCCGAGCTGCCGGGCGTAACGCCCGAGCTACTGGCCGTCTAAGCCAAACCGCGCACCTCCGAGCGTCCCGCGCCTTCATCATGGCGAAGCCCCCGAGTCGCATCCTGGGTTTGGGTCCAGACTGGAGAGCCTTGGCCAGACTACGCCTCAACCACGCTTCGGAGACCGGCGGGCGCGTGTCGGCGGCCCCGTGGTCTCGCCGAGCTGGCAACGCAGCGTCGGCTTCGGCCCGCGGGGCCATGCGACCCGGAGTCTGACGCCACTAGCTCCCGGCTCAGGCTGCCGCGCACCGTTCAATCCTTGCCAGCCCGGTCGCGGTCTGACCGCGCGGCCCATTCGGCCCGCTCCCGCTCGTAGGCCGCGACCCGCCGGCTGAGCCGCCACTGCTCAACCCACGCCCCCACCACCACCGGAACCAGCAGAACCCCCACCACCACCAGACCAATCCCCGGCGCACCAAACGCGCTGAAAATCCCCAAAATAATCGCCCCGATGCCCGCCGGCACCCAAGTCAACCCCCACGTCACCCGCCGCAACCGCGCAAGTTGCTCGGGGAGTGGCTCCAACCCCGGCCGGATCCGTCCCAGCCGCCGCCGCCACCAGGCTTCCCGCGCCGCCCAACCGGCATCCTCACGCAACGCAGCGTCGATCTCCTCGGGTGTCACACCCACCTCCCACACCGTAGCATCCGGCCGCGCGACTCACCCGGCCCACCGGCAGCCGCACTCGCTGTGTGACTCAGAGAGCTGCTGACCCATTTCGACCCCCCTTCCGACGCTTGACCGGCGAACCGTGGCGAGCGATCCGCAGCTTCATCCGATGATCCACCCCGTCACTCGACGACCAATTCCCAGTGAAGGGCCTTGCGTCCGTCAATCACCAAGGTCGTCCCCTCGGCCATCGGCTCCTCCTCGATGCGGCGACCCGCGTTGTCGAGCCGGAAGGCTCGGAGTCCCGACCGGCCCGTGATGCGGACCGTTCCGCGGATCGGCTCCCGACGCAGGGGTCCGCCGCCAGGCCGTCCCGGACGCGTCAGGCAACCATCCGCGTAGGTCTGCCCCGTCGGTTCGAACCGCCCCAGCGCCGTCACCAGTAGCCGCCGCGCCTCGGCAATCGGCTCCGATCCTAGCGCCGACACCGCGATGGTCGCCCCCGGAGTCTCCACGCCCAGCTCCACCGCGCTCAGCCGCACAACCCGCCGCTCCAGCAACGCGCTAAGCGCCTGCGTGTGCGGGGTGTCGATCGCGAGCCGACCCGACCGCGGATCCCAGATCCACCCGGCATCCTTCGACGGGCCTATCCCCTCTCGGACCGCCGGCCGCAGCATGATCGACGCCGCATGCGGCAACATTGCAAACAGCGCGGGATTGGCGTTGACCACCTCGACCACCCGATACAGATCGTCGCCTCCACCCGTTCCAGCCGGCCCGGCCCCCCACCGCTCCGGGTAGAGAAACACCCCACGTCGCACCAGCGCATCCCAATCCTCGACCCGAGCCCGCATCGCCGCCAGCAGCAGATCGGCTCCCTCATACGGCAACGCCCAAAGCCCGCCCGTCCGCTCCGCAAACTGGCCGACGACATACGGCCGATCCGCTCGCCGCTTCTTGCCGGCCATCTCCTCCAGCCGCCCGGCCGCCTGCCCCACCATCGACCTCCGCGCCCCCACCGCAAACGACGGCGGAGACCAGTACAGCCGATCCTCGATCAAAGCCAGCCCCGACGACCACTGCGCGGCCGTAAACTCCGGCTCACGCCGCCAATGACCCGATCCCGCCACCGGGACCCGCAACCCCAGCGCCGCCAGCTCCCGCGCGAGCTCCGACCACTGAGCGGCCTCCAGCGACTGCCAGAGCCGACGGCCCGACAATCCCCCCGTCCGCTCCGAACGCTCCCGCAACACCGCCCGGGACTCCTCCGGCAGCAAACCCGGATCATCCAGTAAATCAAAGAGCGACAGCTCGCCCGCGATCGTCACCCACGCCAGGGCCGGCTCATCCCTCCAGGCCCGACCCGTCTCGGGATTGACATGCTCCAGCAACCGCCTGGCCATCGCCAGCACCACGGCCCGCACCTGCGGATCAAACGCCGCCGCAGGCCCTCCCCCAGGCGGCAATCCGGCCGCGCCCGCCACCTCATCCCCATCCCGAAACCGCCGCGCAGCCACCAGCTCCAAGGCCAAGGAAATCCCCCGCCGCGCCAGTGCCGCCGCCAGGAAATCCAACCGCCCCAGGGCGTCCGGATCGAGCGTCGCCGTGTCCTCAGCCGTGTCATCCAGCAAACTCCGACCGGGCCCGTATGGCGCGTCCAGATCCACGAGCCGCACCAGGTTGACCCCCCGCCGCGCCAGCTCATCGGCCAGCCGCTCGGCACGCTCCCGATCCATCACCCCGAGCGGCGGCAGCAGCACCACACCGAAAAACCGCGCGCGTGTCCCATCCTCGTAGACCAGCCGACCCTGGCGCGCCGTCACAAAACCCCGACGCCCGGCCGGCGCCTCCAAGAGCACCGTCGCATCGAGCGCCGAGCCTGGCTCAATCGCCTCCGCTGGTTCGTAAATCGGCCATCCGTCCACATCCTCGACCACATGGTACGGCGTCCACCGCCCTTCGGACGGATCCGGCGCCGCCGCGATCTCCACGTCGTCAATCCAGAGCGTCCCCACATTGTCCGTCTTCTCCACCTGCAGGACGGACCGCACCGCCCCCCTCGGAACACGAACCACCGCCTCCTGAGTCCCCCAGCCGGACGTCCCCACAAACCGGAATAACCGCATCCCACCAGCCGCACCCGGCAACGGGCTTCCCGTTTCGTCCAAAAAGAAAAGGTCCGCAACTGCACCGCCGCCGGCCCTCAGCCCGCTCGTCCGGGCCTTCAGCCGAACCCGCAACGCCTCAAACCTCCGTATTGGCACCGCCACCGCCGCCCGACCTTGCGCGCCCGAACGCGACAGCTCCAGGCACGCCCCCGTGCCCCCCATCACCCGCCGCGCTCCCCCTTCCAGCTCCCAAAATTCCGCCAACCGGTCGCCCAGCTCCAAATCCCCATTGAGCACGAGATTAACCGTCGCCTGCCCACCCACCGGCACCAGCTCGATCGCCAAATCATCGACCCGCATCCGCCCGGTCGCTCCCAGCAGTCCGACCGTCAAAATCGCGTCTCGCGTCGACTCCGGCACCTCAAACCGCCCCGCCACACGCATCCAGCGGCCGCCGGGCAGCGTCCGGTCGTCCCACGGTCCCAGCCGCCCCCGCCCAACCATCTTGAGTTCCCCGTCCAGTAAGTCGATCACTAACCCTGGGTCTTCGCCGACCCGCTCGCCGCCCCCAATCTTCTCGACCCACACCCATAGACCCACGACCACCGCCTCGTGTTTACGACCGTCGATGCCGAAGGCCCGGCTTGCCCGCGCTGGCCGTCCCCGCCGGTTGTTCTCAAAACTCAACGCGGTCGAACCCTCAACACCCGCGGCCGCCTCCAGCCGACCATCCCGGACGTTGTACCAGCCATCGGCGACGCCATCTGCGTCCGCGTCGGTTTCAAACCGCTCCAGCGGTGGCGGTCCCGGTCGGACCACCAGTCCGTCATCTTGCGCCGACGCCGCCAGGCTTGTCCCCCCAACCCACAATCCCAGGACCAGCGCCACCATCCCTCCCCCGCCTCCTCTCCCGGCTCTCTGGAGTCCACGCGATCGACCGGACTTCGTCCGTTTCGTCCCAGGCCCGCCCCGGCGTCCCAGACCGGACACGGCCTTGACCCCTCGCTCGTTCCCCGCTATCCACTGGCCTGGCCACGCCGTCGCCCCCAAGGCTTCCGTCCCCCCGCTGTCCAGGGAGGCCGTTCGATGCCCCGTCGCACGCTGACCCCCTGGATGACCTTCGGCGACCTCGACGCCCGTCAGATCTCTTACGCCCAGAACTTCGAAGACATCCTTCTGGCCCGTGCTTTCCCAGGCCGATCCGGCCGCTACATCGACGTTGGCGCCAATCATCCGGTCTTCCACTCCGTCACCAAGCGGTTCTACGACCTCGGCTGGTCGGGGATCAACATCGAACCAAACCCTCGCCTGTTCAAGACCCTGGCCGCTGCGCGTCCCCGCGACCACAACCTCAACCTCGGCCTGTCCGACTCGGAAAGCACCCTCCGCTTCTGGGACGTGCTCGACCATCGCCACGGCTGGTCCACCTTCCACGCCGACATTGCCGAAGCCTACCGCCGTCAGGGCATCGCCGTCCGCGAGATCGAAGTCCCGGTCACCACGCTCGCCTCGGTTTGCGAGCGCTACCTTCCGCCCGACGCCCCGATCGACTTCCTCAAAATTGACGCTGAAGGCTTCGAACTCCAAGTCGTCCGCGGCCACGACTGGGACCGCTGGCGGCCCCGCGTCGTGCTTGCCGAGAGCGCTCTGCCCGACGCCGTCGCCGCCTGGGAGCCGCTGCTCCTGGACCATGACTACCGGTTCGTCGCCTTCGACGGCATCAACCGCTATTACCTCCGCGCCGAGGATGCGGACCTCGCCCCCGCCTTCCAAGCCCCGGTCAACGCCCTCGACGGAGCGATCCCCTACGAGTTTCTTCGCCTGGTCGCGCCGCAACACACCCTCTACCGCAAGCTCACGCGCATCCGATCCGCCCTGCGGCGCCGTTTGTTTCGGTCCCAGCCGACCACCACCAACGACCCGGAATCGCAACGCCAGGCCGGCTGACCCGCCGACCGCGCGGCCCGCTCTCAGGGCCCCGAATTCGTACCCGACTTCCGCGCCTCGGCCGCCTCCCGCTGCGCCTGCCCGGTCATCGGGACGAAAAGCGTCGGCTTGAGCTTCTTTCCTTCGTCCAGCTTTCCATTAATTTTCTTGTAAAGATAGATTGATTGATCGTAGCGCGTCCCGAGAGGGATCAAAAGCCGGCCGCCTTCCTTCAACTGATCGACGAGCGGCTGCGGCACCCGCTCCGGCGCGCAGGTCACGATCACCGCGTCGAACGGCGCTGCCTCCGGCCAGCCGACGTATCCATCGCCCACCCGCGTCCGCACATTGTCGTACCCTAACTCCTTAAGCACGCGAGCCGCTCGTTCGCCCAGCGGCCGGTGGATCTCGACCGAATAGACTTCCCGCACCAGCCGCGACAAGATCGCCGCCTGATAGCCCGAACCGGTCCCCACCTCAAAGACCCGATCCGTCGGCTTCGGCTCCAACGCCTGGGTCATAAAGGCCACCTCATACGTCGCCGTGATCGTCTGACCCTCACCGATCGGAATCGACTCGTCCTCGTATGCCAACCGCTGCGACTCCGGCGGCACAAACCGATGCCGTGGGACCTCCCGAAACGCCGCCAGAACCCGCTCGTCGGTGATCCCCCGCTCCACCAGATGCCGACGCACCATGCGCTCTCGCGCCGCCTGGTATGGATCCGCTCCATCTTGACCCAGGACCCCAATCACCAGCAGCCAGCCCAGCCACATCCCGCTCACTTGGCACCTCCCCTCCGCCGCCCAGCCCTCGATCGTCCGGCTTTCAGTCCTCCCGACTCGCTCCTCCTCAACAATATCCGTTCCCCACGCTGCCCTCACACCACATGATACCGACCAAGACACCTGATCGAGACGAAAGTGTTTGCAATCACGCACGCATGCAGGTTAGATAAAATGGGTTGGAATGATTGTCGGGTTTGAGGTCGACCGGGATGGGCGACCGCAGGACCATTCATAGGGTAGCCTAACAACGTCGAGTTCGAGCGCGCTGGAAGGCGGCCGAGCGGGAGTTCTGGGTAGGGGGAGTTGAGACCGAAATGATCGGCAACCACCGGATTCGGCGGCTCGGGCATCCGCGACGGCGACGGCTCCATCCCGTTCCGGAAACCCTGGAGCGACGCAGTCTGCTGGCGACGGCCACTTGGGTCTCCCCGGTCAGCGGTTTCTGGGACGACCCGGCCAACTGGCTCAACAATCGCCCCCCCGAGCCGGGCGACGACGTCGTCATTCGGGTCCCGTCGGGCGACGTCGTGGTCACGTACCGCGGCCTGGGCACCGACGTCATCGGCGATTTCACCAATCAGGAGCAGTTTGTCATTCAATCCGGCTCCACTTTCCGTTGGCTGGGTGGGACCTGGGGTGGTGGTGGCTCGGTCCTGGTCGAACCCGGCGCCGGGCTCGAAATCAGTGGAGGTAATTCCAAGGGCATCGGACGCCTCACTCTGACCAACCAGGGCTCGATCACCTGGTCGGGCGGCTCGATCGGCCTGATCGTCGGCCGGGCCATTCTGGTCAACGACACCACCGGTGAGTTCGAGATCCAGACCGATGACGACCTGGTCTCGGTCGGCGGGTTGCTCACGTTCGAAAACCGCGGCCGGCTCGCCAAGACCACAGGCTCCGGCGAAACCCGCTTACTCCCTCCTGGATCGGAATTGACGACCACCGGACTCGTCGAGGTCACTTCCGGGGTCCTCGGATTCGACGCCCCGTTTGTCCAGAACGGATTTCCCGCGACCGAGACCCGGCTCGCCGGCGGCGATCTCCGGTTCGGCCAGGGCGCCACGCTCAACGCCGGACTCCTGACCGGCTCCGGCACCCTCTTCGGCGACCTGACCAACGCCAACGCCACGATCGCTCCCGGCGGTGACCAGATCGGGACGATCACCATCGTCGGCAACTTCGCTCAAATCCCGGGGACTACTGTCGCTCTCCCGACGCTGGCCATGCAGATCTCGGGGACCGACCCCAGCTCCGAGATTGACCGGCTGCTGGTCCGCCGCACTCCCGAGCTGACTGGCGGAACCTCTCAACTGGGCGGGGTGCTCAGTGTCACGACCCTCGGACCGTTCAACCCCGTCCTGGGCGATCGCTTCCCGTTGATCGAGGCCTTTGCCTCCTCCGGCAAGTTTGCGGAGACGACGCTGCCACCGCTCCCCCCGAACGTCTTCTGGCTGGTTGATTACGCCTCGGACGGCACCGCCCTGGAAGTGGTCAACACACTGTCCGACCTGACGATCACCGGCTTTACCGCCACGCCAGCCTCCGCTCGGGTCGGTGAGCTTCTGACTTATCGGGTCACCGTGACCAACAGCGGCCCCAACGGCGCGGCCAATGTTCGGGTCACGGACGTTCTGCCGCCGGGACTCGACTTCGTGGCCGACGAATCCACAGCCGCCGCGCAGTTCGATCCGGTCACCCGCACCGTCACCGTTCCCCTCGGCTTCTTCTCGGTCGGCGCGACCAGCACCGTCCGCATCGCAGTGCGTCCCACTGCCGCCTTCGTCGGCGCCGAGATCATCAATACGGTGACCGTCACCAGCGACGAGCCCGACCCCGACCGCACCAACAACACTGCCACGCTGTCCGTGCCGCTGATCGGTGCGTCGAGCCTCACAGTCGACGTGAGTGGCCCTCCTCAGGTCGGCGTCGGCCTTCCGGCGGTTTACGTGGTCACGGTTCGGAACAATGGTCCCAGCGTCGCCACCAACGTCGAGGCCGCGTTTGCCATACCGCCCAACACGGTCCTTCGGGCGGACCAATCGACCCCGGGCTTGAACCTCAATTCCACCGGGACGGTCGTCTCGGCCCGCCTGGGCTCGCTGCCTGTCGGTGCCCTGGTCCAGTTGACTGTGGTCGTCGTGCCGACGGTCGCCACCTCCGGCCGACAGATCGAAGCGTTCGCGGCGGCTAGCTCGAACGAAACGGGTGATCAACCGGCCAGTGATTCGGCATCCACGGAAGTGCTGGCGGCACCCCAGGTGATCGGCGTGCGGCGGCTGTTCAGGGTCCCCGGTGTTCTGGTCGTCGCCTTCGACCAGGCGATGGATCCGCGGACAGCGTCCAACCCGGCCAACTACGACCTCCGCTCACCCGGCCGCGACGGCATTCTCAACACCGCCGATGACCGGATCTACCGGATTCGCTCGGTGGTCTATGATGCGGCTCGCAATCTGGTCCGCATCCGGTTCCGCGGGCCGCTCAGCGCCACACGAAACAATGTTTTGAGGGTGGCCGCCAGCGGGACCACGCCGCTGCAAAACCTTCAAGGGATTCCGCTCGCGGGCAATGGCAGCGGCTTCCCCGGGTTTGACTTCGTCCAGCGCTTCGCGCCCCGACAACTGCGCCAGATCCGCCTCCGCTGATCCAAATCCGGCAGCCTCGGGCTCGCCCCAGTCTCCAATCAGCAGTCTTCGGCCACTGTGTGGGATTCGAAGGGCGTCGTGTTCGCTGTCAGGAAGCGGCCTGAGTCTGGGCCTCTTCCTTGTGGTAGCCAAGGCTGCGGAGCACTTCAAGGACTTCGCTCCAAGTCGGGAACATCCGCCCGCTCCGTTGCTTATATTCCTGCATGGCGTTCATGAATTCGAGTTCGTCGGCGTTGTAGTCGCGTTCGCAGGTTGCCGGGTCGACGAAGGGGCGGCGGCCACTCGCCTGACGCGCCTGGGCCGCCCGCGTGGCCAGGGCAGTGGCCGTGCGGTCCACCCAGGGAGCCGAAGCCATCTCGTTGGACTCCGTAGAGTCGGATGCGACGGAGGAGACGGTTGGGGGATTGGAGCGAGTGGGACGGTTCATCGTGGTGCACTCCCTGTACCCAAGAACGCCCAGCGCGCGGAACGAACGAACCAAACGGCCGTGGGGCAGATTTGGTCAACGGTTCGCTGAAGGGCGAAGCGCCACCCTTGCCTACGAAGCGGGCATGGCCGGCTTGGTTCCACGCCGAGCCCGTTTGTAGGTCAATCTAAGCCATGCTTCTGCCAAAGGTATGGCAGAGTCGCCAAGAAGTGACAAATTTTTTCTCAACGGCTTCCAAATTCCCACACCGGCAGCTCGGTGGTCGCCCTAAGGACTCAGGCATCGGCTGGTTGCGTCGAGGGGATGGGTGAGGCCTGCGGGGAGGTCAAAGGCGGGGCAGGCAGGGGCGGGGGGCTGGGTTTGCGGCGGAAGACGACCCAACGCGCGGTGGTGAAGGTGATGCAAGTTCCGGCCACGATGCCGACGACCGCGGCAGCCAACTTGTGGTCGTGGAAGAAGCCGACGCGTCGCGGCAGACCCAGACTCAGGGCCAGACTGACGCAGACACCGAGCGCATTGCCGGCCGCGTACGTCAGGAATTGACGGAACAGAGAGCCGCCCATGCGCGCGTCGCTGAACGTCAGGCGACGGTTGAGCAGGAAGTTCCAGATCATGGCGATGAAGATCGCCGTGAGCCGCGCGAGAGCCAGCGAGACGGGGATCCGGGTCGGTGGAACGACCTGACCCGAAAGGGCCGTGATGGCGGCGAATTGAGGCTGGAGCGCAAAATAAGCCGTCAGGTCGATCAGCATTCCCGAAGCGCCGACAATGCAAAACTGGACCAGCCGGGAGAGGGTTCCAAACCGGTAGTCGGACAAGCGCTTGAGATGGCGCAAGTCGGACCAGCCGGGACGGGGGCGGCGGGCTGGCGTGTCGGTGGCGACCGGGACATCGACGCTCCGCCAGCGACCCTTGATGATGAGTTCGGCGGCGAATCGAGAGCCAAGCGGCTGGAGTCGCGGCGCGACTTCGGCGTAGGCCGAACGGGTCAGGGCGATCAGGCCGGTCAGCGGGTCGGTCGAGCCGGTCCACCACCGAACGAGCATCCCGACGGCCGCGCGGAACGGGCCGGACTGGGGAGTCAGGCGGCTGGCGACCGCAACTTCGGCATCGCTCGATTGGAGAGCCTCGACGACACGCGGCAGGTCGGCCGGTTCATAGCACATGGCTGGATCGAGGACGACGAGCAAATCTCCGCCCGCAGCGGCCAGCCCAGCAAAGGCCGCGCCTGAGCGGCTTGAACCCGGGCGGGCGACCAGTTCGACCGTGTGCCCCGACGCTTCGAGGGCCTGGCAGTAGTCGGCCGGAGCGAACTCGGACGCGGGGGCGTCAGGCTCGGTGATGATGATCAGGGTCACGTGGGCCATGCGGGCTCCAGCCTAGCGCCGGGACACGCCACAACTATAGGTTCCTGGGCCGCTCGGCGACAATGTCAGCCGCCAGTGGCCGGCTCGAGCGGACGTTCAATCCAGCCGCCGCCAAGCACAAGGTCGCCGTCGTAGAGGGTGACGACCTGGCCCGGAGCCACCGCGGGTTGGGGCTGCTCGAACCGGACGATCGCCTCGCCACCCGGCTGAGCCTCGACCGACGCTGGAACGGCTTGATGGCGGGCACGAATCTGTGCCAGGCAGGGCAGGGGGGCTGTCGGCTCGTCGATCTGCCAATTCATCCCCGAGGCGATCAGTCCAGGGCGCTCGAGCGCAGCCCGCGGGCCTATCGTTACACCGCGGGTCGCTGGGTCGATCCGCAAAACATAGCGGGCTTCCCCGACAGCCACCCCCAGACCGCGGCGCTGACCGACGGTATACGACTCATACCCGTCGTGGAAGCCAAGAATGCGGCCGTCTGAATCCAGAATCGGGCCCGACGTGTCGCCTGCGTCGGGACGGCGGCGGCGGACGACAGCCCGATAATCGTCGTCAGGAACGAAGCAAATCTCCTGACTGTCCGGCTTGTCGTGGACCGGCAGGGCCAGCTCCTGCGCCATGCGGCGAATCACAGCCTTCGGGTATGAGCCGACCGGCAGCAAGACCTGAGCGAGCCGCTCACGCCGAAGTCCAAAAAGGACGTAGGACTGATCCTTATGGCGATCGACGGCCCGAGCCAGTCGCGGCCGACCATCCGGGCCGGCCACGATGCGCGCATAGTGACCGGTGGCGACGTGGTCGGCACCGACCTGGCGTCCGTAATCGAACAAACGTCCGAACTTGAGCCAGATATTGCAGAGCACGCAGGGATTGGGGGTTCGTCCGGCGAGGTACTCGTCGGCGAAACGATCCTGGATGCGGCCGAACTCGGATTCGAAGTCGAGCGCGTAGAAGGGGATATCGAGGCGGTCGGCGACGGCGCGGGCGTCCAACGCGTCGGTCACGGAGCAGCAGGTCTTGGTCTGGCGCTCCTGGCCTCCAGCGAAGCTACCAGTTCGCATGAAGAGACCGATGACCTCGTGGCCCTGCTCCTTGAGCAGATGGGCGGCCACCGAGCTATCGACACCTCCGGACATCGCCAGGACGACACGGGCCATCGGCGGGCACAAGTAGGAACTGAGTACGGGTGCATGTTTTGACGAATCGAGCCAACGCCGAGGTCCGGGGTTGGTCGTAGCATCCTCAGCAGTTAATGGTATGCACAGCCTGCGGGTTCGTAAACCGAGCTGCGACATCGATCCGAGAATCCACCCATGAGACGGGGCTGATTCGGCTTTTCGGGATCAGGAGGGGGTGGTAAGGTGATCGCGGATGAGCCAGTCGTTGGCCGGGCACGGACGCGGAGGCAGGTTCGATGCGGGTTTTTATCTCGGCGGGGGAGCCGAGTGGCGATCTGCACGCGGCGAATCTGGTGCGGGCGCTGCGGCGGGTGGCTCCCGAGGCCGAGTGCATCGGCTTTGGCGGGCCGAGGATGGCGCGGGCCGGAGTGCAATTGCTCTATCCGCTGACCGATCTGGCGATCATGTGGTTCGCCGATGCCCTGAAAAATCTGGGGACGTTCGTTCGTCTGGCCGATGAGGCCGAGCGGGTTTTTCGGGATCAGCGTCCGGAGGTGTTGATCCTGATCGATTACCCCGGGTTTCACTGGCATTTGGCGCGGCGGGCGAAGCGACATGGCGTCCCGGTGGTCTACTATGTTCCTCCGCAGTTGTGGGCCTGGGCGCCGTGGCGGGTCGAGAAGATGAAGCGAACGGTCGATCTGGCGTTGTGCAGTCTACCGTTCGAACCAGAGTGGTACGCGGCGCGCGGCTTTGACCGTGCTGAGTATGTCGGGCATCCCTTTTTCGATGAACTTGAAGACCGGACCCTCGACGCGGATTTTCTGGCCGAAGTGCAAACGCATGTCGGGCCGGTCGTGTTAATGTTACCCGGCTCGCGGACCCGGGAGATCCAGCGCAATTTGCCCGTGTTCTTGCGCGCGGCTAAGCGGCTGGCGGAGCAGCGGCCGGACGTGCGGTTCGTGGTCTCGTGTCTGCATGCGCGGCACGCGGCGCTGGTGCGCGGATTGGCCGCGCGGGAGGCGTCGGCCGTGCGGCGGAATCCGGGGCGGCCGGCCGTGATCGATCCGGCGATCCTGGGAGTCTACGCCGGGCGAACCCCCGAGCTGATCCGGCTGGCGGATCTGGCCTGGGCGGTCTCCGGGTCGGTGAGCCTGGAACTGATGCACGCGACCCTGCCGACCGTGATCCTCTACACGGTGCGGCGGTTGGACCTGTGGGTCGCGCGTCCGTTCATTCAGTCGCGGTTTATCACTCTGGTGAACTTGCTAGCCGGCGAGCAACTGATGCCGGAATATTTGGTCGATCGGGATGCCTCGCCAGAGCTGGCCAATTGGGCGCTGAGGTGGCTCGACGACGCGGGCGAGCGCCAGCGGATGCGGGAGCGTCTGGCGGCCTTAAAGGACCAGGTTGCCAGGCCGGGCGCGAGCCAGCGGGCCGCTGAGCGGATCGCCGAGGCCTTTGACCTCAAGCCCAAGCCGACGATCTATCGCGGTCCGCATGAACCGGTCCGGGTGCGTCGACCGGGTGGTCACGACGACGGTGCCAGCGGCCTCCGCGGTTGACACCGCAACGCCTGGGGTCATCCGACCGGGGGAAAACCGCCGGACGGAGATTCAAAGGTCTGATAATGAGTCTTATGTTTCACAGACTGGGTGGCAGAACCCGGTACGGGCCCGTCGGGTGAACGAGTTGGGCGTCGTGATCCGATGACGGTGGGAGACGTTGGGTGACCGGTGAGGCGGGCGGCTGTTGTGGTCCCGTGGGCTCATCGGTGTCAGGCCGGGGCTGATTGAGGCCTGGACGGGGGATCGATGCCCGATGTCCGCGCCTGTCCGCTCAGCCCGTCGCTGTCGAGTGTTCGCGGCTGTGCGATGGGCCGGTCGCTGCCGGATGCGCGCGGCCTCGAAACCGGTGAGCGTGAAGAGTCGCTATGCCCGCGTGCGATGGGCCGGTCGCTGCCGGATGCGCGCGGCCTTCCGATGGGCAGGTCGATGAAGGCAGCAAGCGTAGTCGGGAGGTGAGAGAGGCAGAGGTCGCCTAAGGGGGCGGAGGTGGACTGCGGTTGGTGTGAGCGGGGTTGGTCGGTGGCTGAGCTGGGGGAGACTGAGGGAGGCCGGGATGGGTTGCCCGGGGTGGCCGTCGCTTGTCGGCGGTAGTCGAGCCAGGCTTTCAGGGCGTGGCGAAGCTGCCGATCGGCGGCGGTCTCGGCGCGAAGCCAAAGCGGGTCGATTCGTTCGGGTTCGAGGCGCGCCAGAAGATGGAGCCGGGCCATCGCCTGGGCGATGCGAGCGGCAAGCCAATCCTCGTGCTGGGTGCGAGGTGAGAGATGGTTGGCGACGTAGTGGATCAACCAGTTTCGGAACGAGTCGTCGAGGCCGCCCGGAAGCGGCAGCAGAGCCAGCCAGGAGGGAGTGGGAGGGATCGACATGGGCGAGCGCCTGTTGGTTCGAGGGATGAACGGGGTCGATGAAAACAGCGATCAGGCGCTAGGGGATGATCGTCGTTTGAGTTCGATCAATCGGCGAATTTGGCTCCGAGCTGGCGTGGGCGTTGCGTGCCTGTTCAGGAACGGCCGACGCTGGGCGTCGTTCGGAGGGTGGGTGTCGACGGGAGGATTTTGGGGAGGGTGACGCAGTGGCGTCGAGCAGCGGCCGGCGCCAGGCTGAGCGTGCCGGCCAGTCGCGTCCCCAAGGAACAGACCGAACTGCGACAGCGTTTCGGTTAGCCGGTGTCCTGCCGTGCGTACGGACGCTCGACGCGCTCAAAAGAGCGCCAAAGCGTATCAAGGCGTTGAGCAGCCGCCGGTCGCACGGAGTTTGGGTGAAGGCTCCCCCGTGCTCAACATGGCCGTCGCGCCTTCGCCGTGGCCGGTGTCACGCAATCTGGGGAAGGCCCCCCTGCCCTTCGCGGAGACTTGAGCGCGCGGAGCGACCCTGGGTAAGGTGAGAAGAACGCAGCGTTGCGTTATGCCCTTGAGAAATATACCTCGGCGTATCATCTAGGGCAAGTGTTTTTATGCGGAAACGTGTCGATGTGAGTCGAAGCCGAGCGGGCAAGGCGCGGGGGGAAGCGCGCGCGGAGGGAGGCAACGGCGGGGTCCGGCGGCGGGGGATTCGGGGGCCTGGTTCGGTGCGTAAGGTGCTGTTTGCGGCGGTCGTGGTGGGAGGGGTGCTGGGGCTGCTGGAGGTGGTGCTGGGGTGGCTCGGGGTGAGGCCGGCGGTGGCGGAGCGCGATCCCTACGCGGGGTTTGCGCCGACGGTGCCCCATTTTGTCGTGGAGTGTGGGGGGGATGGGATTGAGCGGGTGCGGGTGGCGGAGGCGAAGCGGGATGTCTTGAATCCGGTCGTGTTTGAGGCGCGAAAACCGCCCGGGACGTATCGGATTGTCTGTCTAGGGGGGTCGACGACGTATGGTCGGCCGTTTTACGAAGAGACTTCGTTTTCGGGATGGCTTCGGGCGTTTTTGGGGGCCATCGATCGGTCGCGGCGGTGGGAGGTGATCAACGCGGGGGCGATCAGTTATGCGAGCTATCGCGTCGCAGGGCTGTTGGAGGAGCTGGCGCGATTTGAGCCGGATCTGGTGGTGGTCTATAGCGGTCATAACGAGTTTTTGGAGCGGCGAACGTATGAGGGGATTTTGAAAACCCCCGGGCTGGTGCGGGGTGCGGCGGGGCTCGTGAGCCGAACCCGCATCGGGGGTTTGATTCAGAGCGTGATGGAGCGGGTTGGCCTTGTGGGGCGAGGGGGGCCGCGGGCGTTGACGGCCCGAGTGGGCGACGAGGTCCGGCGGATCCCGATCAATGCGGTGGGACCGGAGGCGTATCACCGGGATGATCGGTTTCGGGCCGAGGTGCTAGCCCATTTTGGCGCTAGTCTGGAGCGGATTGTGAAGACGGCGCGGAACTTCGGCACGCAGGTGGTATTGGTGACGCCGGTGTCGAACGAGCGGGATTTTGAGCCGTTGAAGAGCGAGAACCGAACGGATCTGAGCGCGGCAGAGCGGGAGGCGTGGCGGTCGGCGTACCGGCTCGGGTTAGAGCGGCTGGCGGCGGGGGACGCCGAGCAGGCTGCCGCGGCGTTTGAGGCAGCCCGGGCGCTTGATGGACGGCATGCCGGCTTGCTCTATCGTCTGGCCCGTGCGAAGGCCGCGGCGGGCGATCGGGAGGCGGCGCGGTTGTGGTACGCGGCGGCGCGGGACGAAGATATTGTGCCGCTTCGGGCGGTGTCGGAGATCGTCGCTATGGTGCGGTCGTTCAGCGGCCGGGAAGGGGTCGAGGTCATCGACTTCGAGGCGGAGTTGCGGAAGGACTCGGAAGATGGCGTCTTAGGAAAAGAAAGCTTCTATGATCATGTTCATATAACAGTTGATGCTCATCGGAAGTTGGCCTGGCGGATTGTGGAGGAGTTGGTGGATGCTGGGGTGGTTCGGCCAGGTGCGGACTGGGAACGAACGGTGCAGGCGGGCGTGCATGAGGAGGTGACGGGGCGGGTGGATAGGGAGTTGATGGCGCGGGAGTTGTTGATGCTCTCGGAGGCGATGGAGATGTTGCGGCAGTCGACGATGGCGGTGGCCTGCGCGGAGCGGGCGGTGGAGCTGGTACCGGAGGATGGGGGGGCGTGGCGGGTGTTGGGGTGGCGGGCGTTTAGGGCGGAGCGGCGGGTGTTGGCGGCGGAGGCGTTTCGTTCGGCGTTGGATCGGGAGCCGGGTGATTTGGGATCGCGGGAGGGTTTGGGGGTGGTTTTGCTGGGAGAGGGGAAGCCGGCAGAGGCGCTTGAGTGTTTTGAGCGGGTGCTCCAGGTGGCGCCGGGGGCGGCAGGGGTGCAGGCGTGGCGGGGGCGAGCGTTGGAGGCGTTGGGGCGGCGCGGGGAGGCGGTCGAAGCGTATCGGGTGGCGTTGGCGTTGGATCCGACCCATGGGGAAGCGAGAGCGGGTCTGGAGCGGCTAAGGCTGCCGTGAGGCTAGGCAGGGAGCCTTGGGTGATGGCGCTTTTCCGCATGGGGCAACGGCCGGAGTTTCCTCCGCCGGAGTTGGCGGAGCCGGAGGGGGTGTTGGCAGTTGGGGGCCGGCTCGATGTGCCGTGGCTGCTGGCGGCATACCGGCAGGGGATTTTTCCGTGGTACGACCGGCCGCCGATTCTGTGGTGGAGTCCGGATCCGAGGCTGGTCTTGGTTCCGGAGGAGATTCACGTTTCGCGGCGGCTGGCGCGGACGATCCGGTCGGGGCGGTTTGAGACGCGGGTGGACACGGCGTTTCGCGAGGTGATGAGGCAATGTGCGTCAATCCCCCGGCGGCATGAGAGCGGGACCTGGATCAACGCCGAGATCATCCGCGCCTACGGGGCGCTTCACGACGCGGGCCACGCGCATGCGGTCGAGAGCTGGCGTGACGGGCGGCTGGTGGGGGGGATTTACGGGGTGCAGATCGGCGGGGCGTTTTTTGGGGAATCGATGTTTGCCAGGGAGAGCGACGCGTCCAAGGTGGCGTTGGTGGCGCTGGCCCAGGAGTGCCAAGCCCGTGGGATTCGGCTGATTGATTGCCAGGTTACGAGTGAGCATATGCTCAGAATGGGAGCACGAGAGATTCGCCGGCGCGAGTTTCTGGAGCGGCTGCGTGAGCTCGTGTCGTTGCCGATCGGTCCGGGGCGGTGGGAGGCTCGGGCTGGGCGGCCGATCGGGGGTGGGCGATGATCCGGACGTTTTTGGGGATAACGCTGGCCGATTCGGTGCGGGTCGAGCTTGAACGTCAGATTGGGGTGTTGCGGAGTCTGGTGGCCGGGGCGCGGTGGGTGGAGCCGTCGCGGTATCATCTCACGCTGGCGTTCTTGGGGGACGTCGCGGAGACGGATCTCGACGGGCTGATCGCCGCGGTGGGAGAGGCGGTTCGGACCCCCCTGCCCTTCGCGTTGGAGTTGAAGGGTCTGGGAGCGTTTCCGAATCCGCGGCGGGCGCGGGTGCTGTGGGCGGGCCTAAGCGGTGCGGCGCTGCCGCGTCTGCTGGCGTTGCGAGACGACGTGGCAGCGGCCTGTGCGCGGGTCGGTTACCGGGCGGACGAGGCGTTTCATCCCCACGTCACGCTCGCGCGGTTACGGCCCGGGCGTAGCGTGGATCTGACGGTGGTCGTGGACAAGTATCGAGACTGGTCGGGCGGCGCGGTCGAGGTGGGCGAAGTGGTGGTGTTCGCATCTGAGCTGAAGGCCAGCGGTCCTGTCTATCAGCGCTTGGGGACGTGGCGGTTGGGATCAGAATCAGGTGGCTGGTTTCAGCCAGAGGAGGGTTCTGATAGGCTGCCGTAGTGATTGCTGAAGAACGGGATCGGGCCAGCGGCTGACGAGCCGAGGCCTGGGTTGACGGGCCGAGGCAGTGGACCTACGATTGGTGATCGTTTGTTTAGGATCCCGCAGGTGTTGAGGAGGGCGCGGACGTGGCGCGGAAGCAGAGTGCCAATGGGGGCGCGAAGGGTGCGTCGGCTGAGGATCGGGCGTTGGATCATGCGCTGACGCAGATTGAGAAGACCTTTGGTGCGGGCGCGATCATGAAGCTGGGGGAGAGCCAGGCGTTGACGGTGGAGGGGATTTCGACGGGGGCGTTGTCGTTGGATCTGGCGCTGGGGGGGATGGGGTTGCCGCGGGGTCGGATCGTCGAGTTGTTTGGGCCGGAGTCGAGCGGCAAGACGACGCTGGCGTTGCAGGCGGTGGCCAATGCCCAGCGGCTGGGGGGCGTGGCGGCGTTTATTGACGCCGAGCATGCGCTTGACCCGACCTGGTGCAAGAAGATTGGGGTGAATATCGAGACGCTGCTGGTGAGCCAGCCTGGCAGTGCCGAGGAGGCGTTGCAGATTGCCGAGATGCTGGTCCACTCGAACGCGGTGGACATCATCGTGATCGACTCGGTGGCGGCGCTGGTTCCGAAGGCGGAGTTGGAGGGGGAAATTGGGGATAGTTTTGTGGGGGTGCAGGCGCGGCTGATGAGCCAGGCGTTGCGTAAGTTGACCGGGGGGGTTTCGCGGTCGAAGAGTGTTTTGGTGTTTATCAATCAGATCCGAGAGAAGATCGGGGTGATGTATGGGAGTCCGGAGACGACGCCGGGTGGGCGGGCGCTGAAGTTTTATGCGTCGATTCGGATGGATGTGCGGCGGATCGGGCCGGTGAAGGAAGGGGATGAGGTGGTGGGGTCGCGGGTGCGGGTGAAGGTGGTCAAGAACAAGGTGGCGCCGCCGTTTCGGGTCTGTGAGTTTGACATGATGTATTCGAGCGGGATCAGTCGGGAGGGGGATCTGCTGGATCTGGCTTTGGCATCGAAGCTCGTGGAGAAGAGCGGGTCGTGGTTTAGTTATGGGGATCTGAGGCTTGGTCAAGGTCGAGAGAATGCCAAAGGGTTTTTGCGCGAGAATCGGGAAGTGGCCGAGGAACTGGAGCGGCGTATTGTGGGACTTCAAGGTGACGGGGTGCTGATGTCGTCGGTCACGGACCGGAGTGGGGACGAGTGAGCGAGCCGTCCGTGCGGCGAGGTGGTGGGGTTGTCGCGGCGGCGGACGGCCGGTCAAGATGAATGGGTGGGCGAGAGGGCTGCTGGGGTGGTCCCAGCGGAACGGGGCTGGGTCCCCGAACGCCCGAGGATCTGGTGCCGGCTGGGCGGGAAATGGCGTTTATGGCGTGGTTTGTGGCGGGAGTGATCGCCGCGGTGGTGGCCCCCCCTGCCCTGGCGGATGAGCCGTCGGAGCTGGTCGAGGCGTTGGAGTCGGCGGTGATTGGGGCGATTGAGCGTGCGCGGCCGTCGGTGGTGGCCATCACGCGGATTCGCAGCGCCGATGGTGTGACGCGAGCGGTGCGGGGGATGCCGGTTGAGCCGGACCCGGAGTTGGATCGGGGCATTGGGATCGGGCTGGGGATGCCGGAGGTGCGGCCGGGATTTCCAAACGAGGCGGCGCCGGAGTTTTACGCGGTCCCTGGGGAGTCGGGGTCGGGGGTGGTGATCGGGTCGCAGGGGGAGATTTTGACGGCGTATCATCTAGTTCGGGGAGCGCGGCGGTTGCGGGTGCGGTCCGAGCGGGCGGAGTTTGACGCCGAGATCATCGCGGCGGACCCTCGAACCGACCTGGCCGTGATTGTGCCGCGGGCCGGTTCGAACATGCCTGAGCCGCTGGTGCCGTTGACGATTGGGACGGCCGAGCGGCTCCGGCCGGGGTCGTTTCTGGTGACGCTGGGCAACCCGTACAACGCGGCGCGGGATGGCAAGGCGACGGCGAGCTTCGGGATTTTGGCCAACGTGGCCCGACGGATCGAGCCGCCGCGGGGGGACAATCCCAATATCCGCCAGTTCTTCCAGTTCCAGCCGACGCTCTTGCAGTTAGACAATCGGCTGAATCTGGGGATGAGCGGCGGGGCTGTCGTCACACTCAAGGGGGAGCTGGTGGGAATCACCTCTTCGGAGGCCAGCGCCAGTGGGTTTGATGCGGCGGCCGGTTATGCGATTCCGCTCGATGCACGGGGCCGGCGGGCGGTGGCATCGTTGATCAAAGGGGAAGAAGTTGAGTATGGATTTATCGGAATCAGTCTGGGGCCGGGGGCCAACGTCGTGGGGCGGGTAAGGGAGGGAACGCTGGCCTGGAAGGCGGAGCTGGCGCCAGGGGATCGCATCCTGGCGGTGGGCGATCGCGAGCTGGCTGATGACGAGAGTGCGTTGCCCCTGGCCTTGGCGGAGGTTCCGGCCGGCGCCACCGTGACGCTGAAGGTCTTGCATCAGGGCCAGGTGGTCGAGCGGCGGGTGGTGATGTCGAAGTATCCGGTGGCCGGCGAGGTGATTGCGACGGTGCGGCCGGAGCCGTGGCGCGGTGCGCGGATCGACTTTTCGAGTGTTCTGGCCAGTACGACGCAGAATACGGAAGAGACGTTGGAGTTGATGACCCGAGGGGGGGTGGGCGTGATCGAGGTGGCGCCGGGTTCGCCGGCCGATGCGGCTGGTCTGGCTCGGGGTGATGTGATCGCGGCCGTGGATGGGAAGCCGGTGGCGACGCCTGCGGAATTTCGGGGAGCGGTTGCCGACCGAGCCGGCAAGCCCGTGAAGCTGACGGTGCGGAGCGGGCTGGACGAGGAGCGGGAGGTGGTCGTCGAAGGGCTTTGACGCGGGGGTTGGTGAGACGGGGTCGGTTTCGGTCCAAGGTCACCGAGGGTATGAGGCTGGCCGAGAGGCGGGCGGGTCCGATGGCCGGACCGGTCCGTTGATGCCAGGCGCGTGTACGTTGGCTGCGAGGGTTGCGAGGGGGTGGGCCAGACCGGCTCGGAGGTGTGCCGTTGAGGGGCGATGGTCGCTCGACTTCGCCTGATCGCTACAGAGGACGCGGCGGCATGATCCCGTGGTGAGATCGTTCTGCCGGTGTCGGGACATGTCGAAATGAAGGCGCTGGCGTGGTGTGGGTCTGGCGTCTGTTGGGGAGCGGGTTGGCGATCGGTTATGCTGGGCAGCCGGTGTCGGAGGATAGGCAGCGGCGTAAGATTTGTGTGCCCGCGCGGACGCTTGGCGGCTGGCTGGACAGCAGGGCGGATCGCCGTAAGAAAGAGCTAGGCGAATGATGACGACGGACGAACTGCGTGAAGCGTATTTAGCGTTTTTCGAGTCCAAGGGCTGCGTGCGTAAACCGAGCGACGTGCTGGTGCCGAACGACCCGACCGTTCTGTTTACGCCCGCCGGGATGAATCAATTCAAGCGGGAGTTTATGGGGTTGGGGGACCCCCATTTGAAGCGGGCCACAACCTGCCAGAAGTGTATCCGTACGGGGGATATCGAGAACGTCGGCAAAACGCCTCGTCATATGACGTTTTTTGAGATGCTGGGTAACTTTTCGTTCGGGGATTACTTCAAGCGTGAGGCGATCCACTGGGCGTGGGAGTTTTTGACCCGAGTGCTGAAGGTAGACCCAGGGCGGCTATCGTTTACGGTCTACCAGGATGACGACGAAGCCTACGAGATCTGGCGCACGGAGGTCGGGATCCCGGCCAACCGGATCGCACGGATGGGCGAGGAAGACAATTTTTGGCCGGCCGGAGCGCCGACCCACGGGCCGAATGGGGGTGTGCGGGCCGTGCTCGGAGATTTTTTATCACGGCGACGGCGTGGAAGAGGTGGAGGTCTGGAATCTGGTATTTACGCAGTTCAACCGGGTTGGGCCGGGGCAGTTAGAGCCGCTGCCACAAAAGAATATTGATACGGGGATGGGATTGGAGCGGATGGCGGCGGCGTTGCAAGGCGTGCGTTCGAATTTCGAGATCGACACGATGAAGCCGATCGTGCAGGCGGCGGCGGAAGTGCTCGGGGTCGATTATCGTCGGGCAATCGACCTGCCGGACGGGGTGCGGGTGCGGAGGGCGGCTGATCATATCCGGGCGCTGGTGATGACGATCCATGAGAATGTGAGGCCAGGTCCGGAGAAACAGGGCTATGTGGTGCGGCGTTTATTGCGGCGGGCGGTGCTCGACGGCTATCAGATCGGACGGCGGGAGCCGTTTCTGCATGAGCTGGTGCCGGTGGTGGCGGAGACGATGCGCCGGCCGTACCCCGAATTGAGCGAGAGTGTGCCGCGGGTGGCGCAGGTGATTCGGGAGGAAGAGGAGCGGTTTCTGCGCAACCTGGAGAATGGTTTGCGGCTGTTGCAGGATACGTTCCGGCGGACGCGGGCGGCGGGTTCGGACGTCGTCGGTGGGGCCGAGGCCTTCGACCTGCACGCGACGTATGGGATTCCGGTCGAGATCACCGAAAGCCTGGCGGCGGAGCAGAATTTGCGCGTGGATCGGCCTGGGTTTGAGGCAGCGCTGGCCGAGCATGGGCGGACCTCGCGGGGGAAGGCCGAGGTGTTCGACGTGTTTGCCACGGGGCCGTTGGACACGTTGCGCGAGGCCTACCACGAGGGGACGGAGTTTCTAGGTTACACCTGCACCGAGGCCCAAGGGGTGGTGATCGGGATTCTCGAGCAAGGGCGGCTGGCTGAGACGGCGGGACCGGGTGACGGCGGCCCGCCGATTGCGTTGATCCTGGATCGGACGCCGTTCTACGGGGAGTCGGGTGGGCAGGTGGGCGATACGGGGACGATCGAGGGTGAGGGGTTTGTCTTTGTGGTGGAGGATACGCAGCGGGATCACGCCTTTACGCTGCATGTGGGGCGGGTCGAGCGGGGGCAGGTGGTTTTGGGCACGCGGGCGACGGCGCGGGTGGACGCGGAACGACGTCAGGCGATTCGGCGGGCGCACACGGCGACGCACGTGCTGCACCATGCGTTGCAGCGGCATTTGGGTCGGCATGCACAGCAAGCGGGCAGCCGGGTCGAGCCGGACCGGCTACGGTTCGATTTCGCCAATCCGGAAGCGGTGGGCAGGGATCGGCTGCGCGCGATTGAGGATACGGTCAACGAACTCGTCTTGCGGGGGGATCGGGTCCAGTGGCGGTATATGCCGCTTGAGGAAGCGAAACGGCTGGGGGCGATGGCCTTATTTGGGGAGAAGTACCCGGAGACGGTGCGGGTGGTGGAGATGGGGGATTATTCCAAGGAGCTGTGCGGCGGGACGCATCTGGAGTCGGTCGGGCAGGTCGGGCTGTTGAAAATTGTCGGAGAAGAGTCGGTGGCGGCGGGGACGCGGCGGGTGACGGCGTTGACGGGTCGGGCGGCGCTGGAGTGGGTCCGCCAGCAGGAGGAGCTGTTGGGTCAGGCGGCGGCGGTCTTGCGGGTGCCCGCGGGTCAGGTCGTGGATCGCCTCGGTGCGTTGGTGGATGAGTTGAAGGCGTTGCGCAAGCAGGTGAAGTCAGGCGCGGGCTCGGGATCGGTGGGAGGGGGTGTGACGGCCGAGACGTTGCGGTCGAAGGCGGTCGAGGTGGGTGATGCGCAGGTGGTGGTGGCAGAGGTGGGCGCCGAGCCGGTGGAGCGCATGCGTGAGTTGATCGACGTGGTGCGGCGGCAGGCGGGTCGGGGGATGGCGGTGCTGCTGATCGGAGTTGCGCAGGGCAAGGTGATGTTGGCGGCCGGGCTGACGCCGGATCTGGTCGAGCGAGGTCTGCACGCGGGTCAATGGCTCAAGGAGGTGGCTCCGGTGGTCGGTGGAGGCGGAGGGGGCAAGGCAGAGTTTGCCCAGGCGGGGGGCAAGCAGCCGGAGAAGGTCGGAGAGGCGGTGGCGAAGGCGTTGGAGGTCGCGCGGAGGTGGCTGGGGGGATGAGTCGTTCGGGAGGGGATCCGCGAGCGCGGGAGTTGGGAGGGGGTGAGGGAATCAGGGCCAGCCGTGGCGTTTGCGGAGAAACCACTCGGCCGAGATCAGGGTGGTGAAGAGGAGGAGGAAGGGCCAGTTGTCCCAGAGGCGTATTTCGCGTTGAGTCTCGTAGTCGGCGACGAGTTCGTCGGGGAGTTTTTTGAGGGTGTCGTTGAGTTGTTCGGGGGTGATGAAGAGGCCGTTGGAGGCCTGGGCGAGGGACTCGAGGAGGGTGAGGTCAGCGGCAGTGCGGCGGAGTTCGCGGTCGTCGTCGTAGACGAGAAAGCGTGCGGAGGCGGAGCCGATGGTTTCGCCGTCGCGGGTGGCGGTGACCTCGGCGCGGTATTCGCCTGGTTCGCCGGTGGCGAGGAAGGCGCCGCGGGCGGCGTCGACGGTGGGGGTGAGGGGGATGGTGGCCGGTTCGGCGTCGGGGGCGAGGCGGGTGATGGTGGCGCGATATTCGACGCCGGTCAGGGGCTGGCCTTTGGGGTCGCGGGCGGAGGCGGTCAGGTCAAGTTTCTGACCGAGGGCGACGCGGCGGCGGTCGAGTTCGAGGCGGACCTGGTTTTCCCCTTCGTCCTCTTTGTGGGCGAGCCAGAGGATGGCGTTGCGCCAGAAGTTGAGGTGGCCGAGGCGGGCCTGGTCGCTGGCGCGATACCAGGGCCAGGTTTCGCCGGCAAAGGCCAGGGAGCGGCCGCGGCCGAACTCGAGCGCGGCGACGACGGGGTCGCCTTGGGGGGTGACGGCCCAGAGTCGGGCGGCGATTTTGGGTTGGAGGCGGTTGATGCCGGCCAGAGGAGGCAGGCTGTCCCAGAGGGCGGCGGAGGCTGAGCGATCGGGGCCGATCCTGAGGACGTAGCTGTCGAGGCCGAGAGGGTTCGGGATGACCTTGAGGCCGCCGTTGGGCGGCTCGATCTGGCCGTCGCCGGGGTGGATGTCGACCGGGAGGATTTCGGCAATGTCGGTGCCGGCCCAGCCGCCGTCTCCGAAGGAGTTGCGTCCGCCAAGCATCATCAGTCCGGCGCCTTGGCGGACGGCGTCGGCGATCAGGCGTTTCTGGGCCGAGGAAAGGAAGTGAGCCGGGAGGTCGCCGAGAATGAAGACGTCGTATTTGCCGGGTTGGAGTTCGGCGTCGAGTTCGGGGCCGGCCGGTTCGAAGAGCACGATTTCGTCGAGCTGGATTTTTTCTGAGGAGCGGACGGCGCGTGCGGCGAATTTGCGTTCCCAGGGGGAGCCTTGGCCAGCGAGGTAGAGGACGGAGATGCCGCCTTTGAGGACGGTGACGAAGGTGCTCGACTCGTTGTTGGAGGCGAGCAGTTCGCCGTCGAGCGGTTTGACGCTGAGGGTGATTTTGGTTTCGCCAGGGTTTTGCGGGGTCCACTTGAGGCCGCGGAGGTTGAGTTCGGTGCCCCGATCGGGGACTTTGAGCGAGGCTCGGGCGACCGGTTCGGCCTGGCCTTCGACGCGGAGTTCGGCCTGGAGGGTCCGTCCGGGGAAACCGCGAACGTCGAGTTTGGCAAAGACCTCGAGCTGGGTTTTGGCGTAGACGATCGGACCGGCTTCGAGGTCGCGGACAGCGATATCGCGGTTTTCGGGGCCGGCCGCCTCGGAGCCGAAGCCGACGGCGATAATCGGGATGCCTTGGTTACCGAGGGTTTCGGCGATCAGCGTGGGGTCGGGACCAGCGTTGGAGGCGCCGTCGGAGAGGAGGACAACGCGGAGGATATTGCTAGCGGCGTAGCGCTTCAGGGCTTCGTCGAGGGCGGTGCCGATGGCTGTCAGGCGGCCTTTGGCATCGGTGAGCTGATCGGGCGAAGCCTCGCGGACCTCGGCGTCGAAGGCCAGTGAGCGCGCAGTCAGGTCGGTCCCGATCGACTCGAGGGTCTGGATGGCTTCGTCGAGGGTGCGTCGAGCCGCAGCGATCCGGGTCAGGCCGCCGGCCTCACCGCCTAGGTTCATGCTGGAGCTGGTATCGGTCAGAAAGACGACGGTGGCCGAGGGTTTGATCTTGCGGAGAACGAGCAAGGCGGGTCGGGTCGCGGCGAAGACGACCAGCGCCAGGGCCGCCAACCGCAAGCCGACGGCGATCCAGGGCCAGCGGCCCTGGGCCGAGCCGAGTCGCGTGCGGTAGGCCAGCAGCGTCAGCGCGACGATCAGGGCCGCGAGGACGGCAACGACAGGCCAGGGCAGGATCGGGTCGAAGGCGGGGGTCACTGGGTTGTTGGTTGCCGAGGGTCAGTAATCACTGGAGCCGGTTGAAGCCCGAGCCAGATCGCTCAGGAGGCTCTGGCCAAGGCGCGGGTCGGAGTCGCCGCAGGGGTTTGGGGTCGATCTCGGTAGAAGCGGTTGGCCAGGAAGTTTTCGAGGGTGACCAGAAGCAGGATCAGCAGCATCAGCCAGGGGAAAGCCTCGCGGCCGATGGTCGTTTCCTGGACCTGGCGATTGAGGTCGTCGATGTTGGTGGCCAGTTTGTAGCGATCAGGTCCCAGCAGGGCGTCGAGCGAGGCGCGGTCAATTTGGGTCAAGTCGGCCTCGGCGGTCGGAGGGTTGACACTGAAGCCGAGGATCTGGCCCTGGCCGTTCTGGCGGGCGAGCGTGACCGACCAGAAGCCGAGCAGGTTGTCGGCTTTGAGGCTCGCCAGACGGGTCGAGATCGACAAGGGCCGCCCCGGGGCCGGCTCGCTGAGGCGGATCGGTGGGGTGCGTCCAGGGGGTTGGGCGGAGATGTCGAGGATGCGGCTGGAGGAGTCGAGCGGGAGGGTGACGGTCTCGCCGGCCTCGACATGGAGGCGGAGTTCGGTTCGTCCGGCGAGGTAGGGGACGGTCTGATTCATCAAATAGAAGAAGCTCCAGTCGGCGATCGGGAACTCATTCCAACTGGCGTTGACCTGAGGGACGCGGGTCAGGGCGGTGGTCCAGAGTAAGACGCGTCCGGCAGGCGTGCCCTCGGGGTTGGTCACCAGGCGCTCGATCAGGGCGGGTGAGTCGTCCTCGTAGGCGAGCAGCACCCGGGCGCCTTCGACCGGCGTGGCGAGCAAGGATTTGTAGATGGGCACACGGGCTAGCTCGGAGGCAAGCTCCTGGGCGTAGGGCGCGAACAGGGCGGAGCCGATGTCGAGCCGGCCGAAGGTCATCTCGGGGTGGGAACGGAGGCGGCCCAGGGAGGCGGGCAGCAGGGCCTGGGCCTCGGGGGTGGCGTTGTAGGCGTCGAGGTCGGCGGCGACGCGATCGCCCACACCAATGACGAGTCCTCCGCCCTGGCGAAGGTAGTCGCTGAGGGCTTGCCAGAGCGCGGGAGCCGGTCGTTCGACGTTGAGCAGGAAGACGGAGGCGAAGCCGGGTAGCTCGCGGCGGAGGCGATCGAGGTCTAGCTCGCCGGTCAGGCGAAGCTCGACGTGGTACGGGCGAGGGGCGTCGTCGCGGTTGCGGAGGATTTCGGGGTCGATGGCGTTGGCGACGTACTGGGCGTCGAGGGCGCTGTCGGCGAGAACGAGGACCTTGACGGCGGGGTGGACGTCGAAGGTGAGGAAATAAGCGTCGTTGGCGGGGAGGGGGTCGGATTCTCCGCTGAGGCGGATTTCGACGCGATGCAGACCGGGACCGAAGCGTGGGGAGAAGACGGGGATTTCCGCCTCGGAACCAGCGGGAACAGTGATGGCTTTCTGGTCACGTTTCTGGCCGTCGACGAAGAACTCGGCGATGCGGCGGGCGGGCTGCCCCGTGGCGCGGACGAAGGCGCGGATGGGAAGCGGCTCGTCCTGGCCGACGAGGGAGTTGGCCGGTTCGACGCGGGTGATGGCGGCGTCGGAGCGTGCGTTGTCGGGGGGGCCAAGGTTGAGCAGGTAGAGAGCGACCGAGTTGGCGGGAGAATCGGGTCGATCGGTGCGGGCGTCGAGGCGGATGGTTTCGGTAGGGTTCCAGGCCGAGCGGGTCAGGTCGGTCAGGACGAAGACTTCGCGGCGGGGCTTGTCGGATTGGGCGACGGTTTGGGCGGCCAGGGATATGGCGGTGTTGAGGGGCTGATTGGCCGGTTCGATCTCGAGGGTGGCGATCAGGCTCCGCGCGGCGGCCGGGGAGAGGCGGGCTGGCTCGGCTGGGCGCCCGGAATTGAGGACGTAGACGTCGCTGGCGGTATGGGTGCGCTGGAGGAGTTGTTCGGCGAGGGTCTTGGCGTCGTCGAGGCGGGAGCGTCCTTGTTCGGTGTAGGCCATCGAGAGGCTCGTATCGAAGACCAGCGCCATGGCCGATTCGACGTTTTCATCGCCGGCGGCCACCTTGGCGTCAAATCGTGGGCGGGCCAGCGCCAGGGCCATCAGAGCCAGCAGGGCCATGCGGGCGAGCAGGAGCAGCCAGTTTTTGATGCGGAGGCGCTGAGTCGTGCGTTCCTGGCGGTGGCGGAGCAAGCGAAGAGCGGGGAAGACGACGTGTTTGGGGGTCTGTTTTAAGAGGAGGTGGAGGACGACCGGGATGGCGGCCAGAGCCACACCCGCGACCAGGCTTGTGTTAAGGAAGAGGGAGCCCATGGCGGATGAGGGTTTGTGAGGAAGAACGGAAGGGGCGGGGTCAATGGCTGCCGATCAGGCGCGGGCCTGGCGGTTGAGCAGATAGCTCATGAGGGCTTTGTCGAAGGGCATGCCGGTGTGGAGGGGGACGTAGTCGATGCGGGCTTTGTGGCATTCTCGGCGGAAACCGTCCTGGAAGGCGGCGAGTTCCTCGAGGTAGTCGGCCTTGACCCCCTGGGCGTCGACCCGGAGGGTTTCGCGGGTTTCATTGTCCTCGAGCTCGAGCAGGCCGTCGAAGGGGAAGGTGGCCTCAGCCTCGTCGAGGATGTGGAAGACGATGACATCGTGGCCGGCGTGGTGGAGGCGGTGCAAGGCCTTCTGAATCGGCTCGGGGTCGGCTAGCAGGTCGCTGAAGAGCATCAGCAAGCTGCGGTGGCGGATCATGGAGGCGATCTGGTGGAGGCTGCGGGCAACGTCGGTGGACCCGCGGGGCGCCAGTCGGGCCAAGAGCGAGAGAATGTTCCCGATCTGGGACCGTTTACTCTTGGGAGCGAGGCTCTGGGTGATTTTCTCGTCGAAGGCGATCAGACCGACCGGATCTTGCTGGTGGATCATGAGGTAGGCTAAGGCGGCGGCGAGGCTGATTCCGTATTCAAATTTGGTCAGGTCCTGGCGGTAGGTGTAGCCCATCGAGGCCGACAGATCCATCAGCAGGTAGCCGGTGAGATTGGTTTCGGCTTCGAACTTTTTGATGTAAAAGCGGTCGGTCTTGGCATAGACGTTCCAATCGATGTCGGCGATGTTGTCGCCGGGGGTGTATTTGCGGTGTTCAGAGAATTCGACGGAGAAGCCGTGGAAGGGGCTGGCATGGAGGCCGGAGAGAAAGCCCTCGACGATGAACTTGGCCCGGAGGTCAAGCCGGGAGACCTGGCGGATGACTTCGGGCTTGAGGTATTTCTCGGCGGCGGTGGGCACGGGGGCGTTGGTCTCCTCTGTAGATTGTGACGACGGGCAGCCTGATATGGTTCGGTGGCCGCGGAGGAGAGCCGTCGAGGATGGCAGCGCCAGGGGTAGGGACGGTCAGGCGCGATGATACTTGGGAATGGCCGGCTCGGGGATGGTTTCGAGGAGGCGTTGGATGACGGTTTCGGGGGTCTGGCCTTCGGCCTGGGCCTGAAAATTGGTGCTGATGCGGTGGCGGAGGACGGGGATCGCGACCTTGCGGATGTCGTCGTAGGAGACGCTGAAGCGACCGTCCATGGCGGCCATGGCCTTGGCCCCAAGGATCAGCGACTGCCCGGCGCGGGGTCCAGCGCCCCAGTCGATCAGCTCCTTGACAAAGCCGGGGGAATCTGGGTCGTTGGGGCGGGTGCCGCGGACGATGCGGGCGACATATTTAACGGGGTATTCGGTGATCTGGACCGACGTGACGAGTTTCTGGAGGTTGAGGATGGCCTTGCCGGAGAGGACTTTGCGGAGTTCGGGGGTTTCGCCTTTGGTGGTGGTGGCGAGGATTTTCTCTTCTTCCTCGAGAGAGGGGTAGCCGACGCGGATATCGAACATGAAGCGGTCGAGCTGGGCTTCGGGCAGCGGGTAGGTGCCTTCTTGTTCGATGGGGTTTTGGGTGGCGATGACAAAGAACGGTTCAGGCAGTCGGAGGGTTTCCTGGCCGACGGAGACCTCGCGCTCCTGCATGGCCTGAAGCAAGGCGGCCTGAGTCTTGGGGGGGGTGCGGTTGATCTCGTCGGCTAGCAGGATGTTGGTGAAGATTGGGCCGGGCACGAAGCGGAATTCCCGGCGGCCAGATTCCGGTTCCTCGAGGACGTTGGTGCCAGTGATGTCGGAGGGCATCAGGTCAGGAGTGAACTGAATCCGTTTGAAGGCGACGTCGAGGATGCGAGCGATGGAGCTGACGAGCAGCGTTTTGGCCAGGCCGGGAACGCCGACCAGGAGGCAGTGGCCACGAGTGAAGATGGCGGCGAAGATCAGCTCAATGACGTCGCGTTGTCCGATGATGGACTTGCCGAGTTCGGCGAGCATCAGGTCGCGGGTACTATGAAATTCGTCGAGGAGCTGGGTGATGCGATCGGCGGCGGAGGACATGCGCGGACGAACCTCGCGTGGGCGTGAGAAGCGGATCGCGTCGAGAACGGCCCGCGGCAGCGTCGCCGGATCGGTAGGGTCGGGCCGCGGATCGATGAATTGATTAGTATTCTAGGGACAGGCCGCAGGCAGCTTCAAGCGCGGGGAATGCGGGGTTGCCCGTCTGGTCGGCGGTGATGCCGAGAAGTGGGGAGCACAGCGGGCCGGTTTGCGACCCGCATGAGGGCGGACTTCGTGAACCGAAGTCAAACAATCAACAGCAGATGCCGCTGGAAGCAGGATGGGGCGAGGCGCTTGGGTCTAAGAGTTGCTCAAGGGGTAGAACGAGAAGTGTTGTCCGTTGATCTCCCGGGAACCTGATTGAGAGGGACTGCATCTGCGGCGTGTAGCGGTGAGAGACGACCGGCGCAGCCGCATCAGTCAAGCATGATGGACGGATGGACGACGAAGCTGATTCGCTGGCTGTTGTACGGTTCGGTGCTGGTGCTGGGATTGTCGTTTGCGGTGGGGCACTGGGTGGCGCCGGAGGCCGAGTGGCGGGTCGTGCTGACGCCGCCGACCCCGGTGGTAAGCGGTGGGGGTTCGGTCTGGTTTGTGGAGGGGGAGCGGGGCCGGCTGGTGGAGTTTGGAGCAGGTCGGGGCTGGTTGGATGTGGCCGCGATGTCGCCGTGGCAGGATGGTTGGCGGACGCGGCAGGTGGTCGGGCGCTGGATTGAGAAGGAGGGGGTGGGCAGCGCGCGAATCCATCGGGCGTCGGGGCTGGCGCGGGTCAGTTATCCGGACGGCTTCGTGTTGGATCGGGTGGAGATGTCGGTGTTGCCGGGAGGGCCGCCGTGCTGGGTGGAGGCGCGGGGGGATGTGGTTGTCTTCTGTTCAACGGGTGGGGTCTTGTATCGATATGCGTTCTCCGGATCGCGGCATCCGCTGGCGGTGGGGGGTAGGGACCCGGAGCCGATTGCGGTGGTTCGGGCGGCGGGTGCGCCGGAGGTGGGCGAGATTCATGACCTATGGCGGCCGTATGGGATGGGCGGAGAGGGATTGTACCTGGCATCGGTGCGGCGGCCGGGGGCCCGGCCGCGGCAGGCGACGCAGGAGATCTGGTGGTTGCGGTTGAGTGAGGATGGGACGGAGTTGGTCGATGGAGGACGATTGACCGAGGGAGAGGCGGGCTGGATGGCGCGGTTTCCGGTCCTGGGGCGAAGGCCAAGCGGGGGCGTGTGGCTGGCCTATCTGGTGCGGGAGGCGCAACGGCCCGACTGGACGTTGCGGGTTGTGCCGGTCGAGTGGGAGCCAGAGAACCAGAGCGCGCCGATCCGTGTGTCGGGGACGGCGCGGGATTTGGTGGACGGCTGCGCGGGCAGTCCGCCAGCATTTCGTGCCGATGGGCGGCGAGTGCAGATCGTGCGGCCGGAGGAGGGTCGATGGGACGCTCGGCCGCGGTTGGAGTCGGTGGAGCTGGAGGATGAGGAGTGGGAGTCTAGTAGGCTGGCACGAGGGCTTGGAGTGCGTCCTGAACTTCCCGCATTTTGAGGGGTTTGTGGAGGACGATCAGGCGGTCGTCGTTGGGGAGTTGGCTGGCGAGGGTCGATTGGCGGGGTCCGAGGATGACCAGGGCGGTTAGGGGCTGGCCGGATTCGTGGGCTTTGTTGTGCATGTCGAGGAAGGCGTCGAGGGCGTCGTCGCCGAGGCCGTCGGCGTCGAAAATGACGGCCAGTGAGGGGGATTCGCGGTAGCGTTCGGCAGCCCGTTCGGGGTCGCGGACGAGGATGACGCGGTAGCCCATGCGGGAGAGGGATTTTTTGAGGGCTTCCTGGATGGAGTCCTGGGTTTCGACGCAGAGGATGGTGCGGGCCGAGTCGGGGCGACGGACGAAGGCGGCGTCGAGGAGGTCTTCGTCGGTGACGGTTGGCTCGGCCGGGGCGGTCGAGGATTCGCCGGCGCCGTAGTAGGCCTCGAGGTCGGCGACGACCTCGGACATGGTCTGATAGCGCTTGTCGAGGGCGATGGTCATCATTTTTTCGATGATGCGGCGGAGGCCTTCGGGCGGAGCGTAGCGGAGTTCGGCGAGCGGACGGATGGCGCCGAAGCTGCGTTTGAGCATTTTGGCCAGGGGGTCGGAGGCTTCGACCTCGGGCAGGGGCAGGACGCCGGTGAGCAGTTGGTAGTAGACGCAGCCGAGAAAGTAGATGTCGGAGCGAGGGTCGCCCTTAGGGCTGCCGCAGGTGCGTTCGAGGGCGGAGTAGTCGACCGTGCGGGTATGGGCAAACTCGGCAATGCGGTCGTCGCCGACCGTGGCCAGGCCGAAGTCGACGAGCTTGGCCTCGCGGCGGCTGGAGATCAGGACGTTGGTGCCTTTGATGTCGCGGTGGGTGACCTGGTGTTCGTGGGAGTAGCGGAGGCCGTGGGCGAGGCCGAGGATGATCGATTGAGCATCCTGGGCGTTGAGGTGGCCGCGGAGTTTGAGGAAGTCGCGGAGGTTGGAGCCTTCGACATACTCCATGACCATATAGTGGCTGCGTTCGACCTCGCCGTAGTCGTAGATGCGGACGATATTGGGGTGGACCAGGCGCATGCCGGCCTCGGCCTCCTGGGCGAATCGGGAGACGGCTGAAGCGTCGGAGGTGAAGCGGCGGCGGAGGACCTTGATGGCCACTGGGGCGCCGGTCTGGGTGTGCTGCCCGCGGTAGACGCGGGCGAAGGTTCCCTCAGCGATGTGGAACAGGACTTTGAACTGGCCGTAGAAGAAGCCGTTGACGTCGCCCTTGAGCAATTTGTCGCGTTGCCAACTGGTCAGCAGACCTTTGCGGACGAGGGTGCGGGCAAGAGCCTCGACGGAGCCATTTTCAGCTTCATCGCGCGCCTGATTCATCTGGGAGGCGGGAACCAGGCCGAGCAGGACCGCGCGATCGGCGAGGGTCTCGGTATCGATCTCGGGCATTGCGGAAGGCCCTCCTGGAGGGAAGACGTGAGATCGGGGACCGGCGCGGCCCGGAATAGAGCATGACGCACCGTATTTTAGCATGATGCGGCAGCTTCAGAAGGTACGCTCTGGCGACCAGGGCGTGACGTGCCGCGAGCGGCCAGCAGGGCAATGGCCGGGACGATCGGAGCGCGCATGCGGAGGTCGGTCCAGTAGACGGAGTGGACCAGGGTGAGGCCGAGGATCAAGGCAACGGGGAGTGCGGCCGGCCAGGTCAGCAGGGGACGATGGCAAAGGCCGCGGAGGGTGAGAATCCAGAGCGGAAGAGTCCAGGCCGCGGTGGTCAGACGGAGGGGATCGGGGTAGACGCCGGGCGCGGGCGCGAGGGCCCAAAATCGGCAGAGGCGTGCCAGGGCGGCGTGGACGAAGTCGATGGGATGCTCGGCAATGAACCGGAGTGCGCGGTCGCGGAGGAGGCGATCGGCGACCGGCTCGGGCAGTTGGGCAGCTTCGGTGTTGACGCGGCGGAAGAAGCGAAGCTGGTTGGGTCCGGACCAGACGGCGCCGGGGGGGCCGTGCAGGACGTCGGCGTAGTATTCGGGGTTGTTGGCGAGGTAGAGCGTGTAACCGCCGTGGGTGGTGGTCAGGATCGGTTCGCCGAGGATCAGGGCATTGCGAAGTGCCCAGACGGACAGGGGCAGAGCCAGCGCGAGGCTCAGTTTGACGGCGCGGAGAATTCGGCGCGGGAGGGGACCGGGCGGGAGGGTGGCGGCGGCCAGGGCCGCCAGGGCGGCGCCGGCGAGGGTGCTCGGACGGGCCAGGGCGGCCAGGCCCAGGATCAGGCCGCAGAGGCCTGGGCGGGTTGCGGTCGCCAGCGCGGCGGCCAGTAGGGCCGCCGTGAGGGTCTCGGTCATGATGGAGCGGGCCTGGACGGCCAGAACGGGGTCGAGCGCGACGATCAGGCCGGCCAAGGCGGCGGCCGGGGGGGCTAGCCCGATGGTGCGGGCAGCCTGGTGAGTGAGAGCGGCGGTGGCCGCGCCCAGGAGGATTTGGAGGGTTAAAGCGGCGGTGTTGAAGGCGGGTCCGGTGCCGAAAGCGGCGACCAAGGGGGCGAGGACGAGGGGGTAAAGCGGTGGGCGATAGGCAGTGGGGCGGCCCTGGAGCTGGAATCCCTCGCCGGCGGCCAGCGCGGCGGCCAGGGGGACGTAGTTATCGGGATCTTCGGCGGGCTGGCCTAGGCGTGGAGCGACGAGCATCACGCGGACGATCAACGCCAGGCCAGCGACGGCCAGCGGGTGCCTCAGGGCGTGAGACAAGCGGGGCACGCGGTCAGCCTTCGGCGCGAGGGGGTGCGAACAGGTAGGGGCCTAGCCCGATGCCCATGCCCAGAACCAGGCCGCCGACGTGGGCGGCGTTGGCGATCGCGCCGAGGGCGCCGGTCCCGCACAGGGCCAGCCAAAGGAACATCCAGACGATCGTGCCGTTGGGAATGCGGAGGCCGCTTTCCGGCTCGTACTCGCCGCGCATCCAGCAGTAGCCGAACAGAGCGTAAACGACGCCGGACATGCCGCCGGGCAGGCCCATCCGTTCGGGGCCGTGGACCTGGATATCCCAGACGTACTGGGTCAGAAACGAGACCGGGCAGGCGGCCAGGACCAGGGCCAGCAGAGTCCAGGAGCCTTTGCGAAGCTCGATCAAGCCCCCGAAGCCATAGAGGGCCAGCATGTTGAAGACCAAATGGGCCAGCCCGAAGTGAATGAACATCGGCGTGAAGAGCCGCCAGACCTCGCCGCGCAGCAGGGGGCGAAGACCGACCGAGGGCTGTTCCAGGTAGGAGCCACCGACAACCTGGACGGGGCGGCCGTCGACCAGAGGTGGGACGGCACTAGCGGGAGGGGCGAGGAAGAAGGGGGCGAGGTCGCGATAGTTCCGGCCGAAACCGGTCAGCAGAGCGACCAGGACGCTGACGAGGATCAAGAGGTGGACGACCGGGCAGCGGCGGAGGGAGATGACGTTGAGCTGATCGCGGAGTTCGATGGTGGAGCGGGCGTGTTCGCGCTGGCGTTGTTCGGCGGCGCGGCGGCGGTTGCGGGCAGCGTGGACGGCGTCGAGGTAGCGGGCGGCGTTCGGGTCGGCCTGGAAGGCATCCAGTTCGCGGCGGCCGGCCTCGACATGATCTTCCTTGACGACCCAGATCCCCCAAGCAGTGTCGCGGGTCGGGCGAACCTCGGCCTCGATCTCCTGAGTCAGGAGATAGTCAACGAGGCGTCGGGCCAGTTGCTCGTCAGGGAGGATGCCAATTTGGCGCATGGGTCGCAGGCGGGAAGAGGACAGGCCGGATCAAGGCAGAGGGAAGTCGTAAACGTGTAGAGTATCTTAACAAATGCGGAGGCTGGGGAGGGTGAGGATGGTCGATCGGCCGGTGATTCTGACGTTGACGACGATGCGCGAGGAAGGGATGGCCTTACTTCGCGCGGCGGGTGAGGTACGGATGGCGCGGTCGCTCGACCCGGATGAGCTGCGCGTGGCCATTGCGGACGCCGATGCGTTGGTGGTGCGAACGGCCGGGAGAATCGACGCGCGGTTGTTGGACGCCGCGGCGCGATTGCGCGTGATCGGGCGGCACGGGGTCGGTTACGACCAGATCGACGTCGTCGCGGCGACCGAGCGGGGGATTCTGGTGGTCAACACGCCGGGGGCGAACACGCAGGCGGTCGCCGAGCATACGATTGCGTTCTTGATCGGGCTTTCCAAGAATTTCCCCCGGCAGATGCGGGCGTTGCTGGAAGGTCGGTATCACGACCGGACGCGCTACGTCGGGCACGACCTGCCCGGCAGGACGCTGGGGATCATCGGTTTTGGTCGGATCGGTCGGCGGGTGGCCGAGATTGCCCACGTCGGCTTGGGCATGCGGATTTTGTACAACGATATCGTGGCGGCGCCGTTGAAGGTGGAAGCGCATGTGGGCGCCAAACGAGTCTCGTTGCCGGACTTACTGGCCGAGTCGGATCTGGTGAGTCTGCATGTACCGTTGGACCGGACGACCCGGCATTTGATCCGACGCGAGACGCTCAACCTGGTTCGACCGGGGACGATGCTGGTGAACACGTGCCGCGGGCCGGTGGTGGACGAGCGGGCGGTGGCCTGGGCGCTGGATCAGGGGTTGTTGGGAGGCTACGCGGCGGATGTCTTTGAGGAGGAGCCTCCGCCGCGGGATCATCCGTTGATTGGCCGGCCGGATTGCCTCTTCACGCCACATTCGGCGGCGCAGACGGTCGAAGGGCTGATCAACATGGCGCGGGGCGTGGCGGAGGATGTGATTGGGGTACTGCGGGGCCAACCGCCACGCAATCCGGTCAACGACCCGGCGGAGGTGGCCGCGTGGCGTGCGCGGTTGGGCAAGCCGCCGCTGAGCGAGCCGATCCTCGACGTGTAGGATCGGTCCGAGGTGGAGGGGCCAGGCGCAAGGACGACGTTTGGTAGAAGATGTAAAAACGACGCGACCCCCGGGGCGCTTCCAGGTGGAAGCGATCCGGGGGTCGTGAGAGGCGCTGGGCCGTCCGATGCAGCGCGTGCCGGGAAGACGGCCAAGCGAGGTCAGGCGGTCAGGCGCCTGGCCGTCGGCGCCGGCTGTAGACGAGCAGGCCGAGGGTGCCCAGCCCGGCGATGGCCAGCGACGAGGGTTCCGGTACGGCGGCGAGGAGGGTCTGGCCGTTGGCGACCCTGGAATAGTTGGCCGTATCGGTCGGATCGCCGCCGTTGAAGACGAGGCCTTGGCGGAAAACAAGGCCGTTGTAGACTTTGCCGAACGAATCAGCCAGCAGCTTATTCGCGAGAACGACGCGAGCGTCGGTGGCTGCCAGGTTGGTCAAGAAGCCTTGGCTGGAGGAGCCGAAGACCGTGACGTCGCCGGTGGCCGTGTCGCGGGCGTCGTACACGATTTCCCAGATGGCCAACTGGGCGGCCGCCACGATGTTGGCAGCCGAGCCGCTGTAGTTGGCCGTGGTCGCGTTATGGACGATCCAGGCAGCCCGCTGGAGCGTGCCGACGGTCAGCGGCGTGGCATAGTAGACGCCGTCGGGCGGCGGCAAGGCGGGTGGCGAGGAGTCGATGACGGTCTGAAGGCCGTTCGACAGGTTGACAAATTGGGTCAACTCGATGCAGTAAGTGCGGAAGACCGCCCCGGTGAGCGAACCGCCGCTGTTGACCAGGGTGTTGAAGGTAGTGGTTCCGGCGGCAGTGCTGTAGACGTCGCCTGCGCCAGAGCCGTAGCGGACCGAGACGGTGCCGGCGCCGCTTCCGTCGTTGTTGACGGTGGTTGTGGTGGTTCCGTTGATGGGGAACGCCGTGGCAACCGTCGATCCGATCAGGATCAGCACAGCGACCCAGGAACCGCGTTGGAGAAGACGCGCCATTGAGAAAACTCCAGGTTGACGCGGACGTAGCGTTAGGGAGTAGTCATTCCGTCAACGCACGACTGGAGCCGCCGCAGTCGGACGAGACGGATGCATGCCCGAACGGATCGTCTGGCGGAGACGTCGACGGGCCCCATAGCCGAGCAGTCCGCCAGCGCCGAAGAGGGCGACGGCAAGCGACGCCGGCTCGGGGACAAGGACCTTGACGCCGACCAGGAGGTCCTGACCGGTGCCAAGTTTGAAGTAGGTGCCGGGAGGACCGGCGTAGTCGTAGCGGAAGTTCTGACGGAGGACGAATCCCTGTCCGATCTGGCCGTAGGAAGCGGCCAGGAGTTCATTGGCGCGAGCGAGAGCGGCGAGTTGATTGGCGTTGGAGCCGGAGGCGCGGAAGATCGAGCCGGAGGTGACATCGCCGGTGGCGGACGTGCCGGCCTCGTACATGATTTCCCAGATGGCCAGTTGGATGGCCGCGTTTTCCACGTTAGCCTTCTGGACGGTGCCAACGGTGTCGGCGTAGGCAATGACCCAGGCGGCGCGGCGGGCTGAGTCAGGGCTATTGGGGGCGTACGGGCTACCGTTCTGGTCGAGAGCACCGACGGGGGGAACGGTTTCGATCGTGGTCGGCATCCATTTCGCGTCGCTGGTGCGAATGGCCTCAGTCAACTCCATGCAGAAGGTGCGGTAGCGAAAGAAGCCGTCGGCGGGAGCGGGACCGGCAGGCCGATTGGTGGCGCCGGTGCCGGTGAAGAGTTGGTTGCCGGTGTAGCCCTGATTGCCGGGGGCGGGGGAAGGGTCGGCGGTGTCAACGTCGATCGTTTTGGTCCAAAACGAGCCGACGAAGTAGCTCTTGCCGGAGCCGTCGTAGGAGCCGTCGATCTTCTGAAGACCGGAACCGAGCAGGACCAGGTTGACACCCTGGGTCGTGTCGATGTCGGTGTCGGTCAGATTCTGGATCGGGAAGGCGGTGGCGAGGGCTGGTCCGAGCAGGATCAGCCAGAGAGACAGGGTCGGTCGCAACGGGAGGCGATCGGTCATCGTCGCGCTCGCGGGTTTGGGGTGGTTCAAAAGGGAACGGATTTGAGTCGCTGGGACAATAGCCGGGCCGGGCGAGCGGCCCTGAGCGGGCAGCGATCAGCGGTCCGACAGTTCGACGACCAGACGTTGGAAGTTGGCGCGTTCGAGGGGGTCGGTGGTTTCGGCCGTGAGTCCCAGCTCGCGGGCGCGCTGCCAGGATTGGCGCGCATCGTCCGTGTTGCCGGCGGCGTGCTGGACCCAGGCTAAGTGGAAGTAGAGCAAAGGTTGATCGGGGTGGGCCGCCAGCGCGTCCTGGAGATCGCGAAGAGCCGCCTCAAGCTGGCCCTGGTGGAGCTGGATGACGGCGCGGGTGTCGAGCAGCGCTGGCAGGTGGCCGTAGATCTCGAGGGCGCGGTTGATAAGCCGGAGTGCCTCGGCACTCTGGTCTTTCTGGAACGCCAATTGCCAGGCGAGGTTGTTGAGCGCCTCGAGGTCGTCGGGCGCAGAGGCCAGGATTTCGGAGTACAGGGAACGGGCTTCCTCGATGCGTCCCTGATACAGGCGGAGGTTGGCGCGTTTGAGGCGGAGAACGGGGTCGGTCGGAGAGGCCGCCAGGGCGGCATCGAGCCAGGATTCGACGCGGAGCCGGTCGGCCTCCGACGCCTGACCGTTGAGGACAAGAGGCACCACCACGCTCAAGAGCATCGGTGCGGGCAGGGACGAGCGGAGCGGTTCGGCCAGATCGAGCGCTTCGGCAACCCGGGAATGCCGGCCTAGGAACTCGACCAGCGGCAGAACCTGTTCGGGACGAGCTGGGATGGAGGCGGCGAATTGGCGGAAGCCGGCCTCCGCCGCGTCGAGGAATCCGTAGCGTTCGAGGAGGACGGCAACAGCCGGCAGGCTGTCGGGCTTGCTACGGGCATGATCGAGGAGTCGGCGGCGGAGGGCGTCGCGGTTATTTTCGAGCGCGAGCAGGCGGCACTCCAGCTCGAGGGTGCGAGGGCTGTCGGGTTCGGTCTGGCGGAGGGTGTCGAGCCAGGATCGGGCTTCGGCCGGGCGCTGGCGATCGAGCTGGAGGATGACCATGAAGGCCAGATGGGCGGGCGTGCGGCGGGGGGAGGCCAGCAGCCGCTTCATTTGGGCTTCACAGCGATCCAGGTCGCGATTCGATCCGTGGAGCATGGCGAGCAGGAATCGCTCGTCGTCGGAGAGCAGGCGAGCGGCTTCGAGCGTTTCGAGTTCAGCGATGGCCTCTTGGCGGCGGCTGGGACGCATGGCCAGCAGCAGAGCGCGGAGCCGCCGGTCGTCGAGGTTAGCGGGATTTGCCTGAAGGCTGGCTTCGATAGTCTGGAGGGCGCTGTCGATCTGCTCGAGCGAGCCGAAGCGGACCTCGAGCATGCTTTGGGACCGACGGGCCCACTGAACCGCTTCCGGTGGGGCCTGAGAGGCTGGGTCGAGCAGGCTGTTGAGCAGGGACTGGGCGCGGTCGTAGCGGCGCTGTCGAAGGGCCGAGGCCGCGGCGGCGCGGAGGGTGGGGACGTGGCGGGGTCGAGCGGCCAGGGCGGTGTCGAACAGTTGGGTTGCGCGGTCGGCCTCGCCCAGCAAGTCAAAGGCTCGGGCCTGAGCCAGGGGGAGATCGGCCGGGTCGAGCGCGGCTTCGAGGAACTGGAGCTGTTGGCGAGCCTGATCCGTGCGTTCGAGTTGGACGAGCACTTCGATGAGGGCCAGATGGGTTTCCGGCTCGCGCGGGGCCAGTTCGACAGCGCGGCGGAGCGGGCGTTCGGCGTCGGCCAGACGTCCGGCATAGGCCAGCACGCGGGCCAGGAAGAGCAGCTCGAACGGATCGCGCGAGGATTCGGGCAGGAGCTGGCGAATCTGGGTCAGTCCGGCGTCGACCTGTTCATACCGGAGCGCGTTGAGAGCGGACAGGAGGCGCAGATCGTCGGGGACCTGACCGCGGGCGTTGAGATCGCTGACGAGTTGGTCAATTTCGGTAAAGCGTTGGGCACGGAATAGCAGCGCAGCGAGGCGACGCGCAATTTCGGGAGAATCGGCCCCGAGTTGGAGCGCGCGTTGGTAGAGCGGGATGGCGTCGTCGCTCCGTCGTTCGAGTTCCGCCAGCCGAGCGTGGAGCGTCGGAGGGATCCAGGAGTCGGGGCGGCGTTCGGTGATCTCGCGGGCGATGTCGCGGACCTGCTGGGCGGCTTGGGAATGGCCGCGAGCTCGAGCGTCGAGGGCGATGCGGGCCTGGGCGTAGCGCCAGCCTGTTCCGGATTCGCCCTCAAGGCCGCGGAGGGCCTGGACATGGGCCTGGGCGGCCTGGGCCTGACCGAGTTGGAGTTCGAGGTCGACCAGGGTTTGTCGGAGCGTTATGGAATCGCTGAGTGAAACGCGGCGGGCGAGGTGGTCGCGGGCGGCGTTCAGGTCGCCAAGCCTCAAGCAGGCCCAGGCCAGACCCTCGAGCACGGTGAGGCGGGCCTGGGCCGGGTAGTCGTCGAGTTGGCTCTGGAGCTGGGCTAGGGTCGTGCGGGCGGACGGGTCGGCGCGTTGCAGATCGAGAGCGAGTCGGGCTAGGACGATCTCGGGGTCAAGCCGATCAGGGGCTTGGTCGAGCAGCGCGCGGGCCTGGTCGGGCTGGTCGGTGGCGAGGGTCTGGGCGAACGCGATGCGGATCATACGGGAGTCTGGGAAGCGAGTCAGGCCGGCTTCGAGGGTCGAGCGGGCGGCGCTGTGTTGGCCGAGAGCGTTCTGGGCGGCAGCCCGGCGAAGGGTCAGTTCGGGGGAGGGTGGAAGGGCGGCTTCGGCCTCGGCCAGGAGGCTGAGGAGTTGGTTTGGACGGCGTTCGCCGGGCGGCTTGCGGGCCTGGGTCAAGGTTTCGAGGCGGATCAGGTCGAGGCGCGACTCGGGCCGGACTGGAAGCAGCGAGCGGTGGACCAGAGTGGCCTGATCGAGACGGCCTTCGCGGGTGTACGCTTCGGCCAGCGCCAGGCGGGTGGCGACGTCGGCATTCGGGCGGCGGGCCATCCGCTCCCGGGTGGCCAGGCTTTCGAGGCGGAGGCCGAGTTGTTCCTGGCAGAGCAGCAAAGCGCGATCGACCTGCGGGCCGTAAACGGGGTCGAGTTGGAGAAGGTCGGCGGCGGCGGCGAGGCGGCGGAGGGCGTCGCCCCAGCGTCCCCGTGCGGCGGCGATTCGGCCTTCAAAAAAGTCGGTCAGGGCGGAATGGAGCCCACGGCGGCGGAGGGCGTCCAGCCGAGCGCGGGCACCGGTCGCGCCATCGATCTGGCCGAGATCGATCAGCAAGTTGAGGCGGGTCAGAGGCAGGTCACGATCACGCGGATTGGCCTGGATGGCCTGGTCAAGTTGAGCCAGAGCGTCCTGGGGCTGGTTGTCGCGGAGGGCCAAGGCAGCGCGTGCGGCCGCGGTGGCCGGGTCGTGGGGAGCCAGGCGGGAGGCTGTCTCCAGCCGGGCGCGGGCCTCGTCGAGACGGTTCTGCTCGAGATCGATTTCGGCAGCCGCGCGGAGGGCCTCGACGTTTTCGGGGGCCAACCGGAGCGCCTCGGAGATGTCTTGGGGATCAGCCTGGCGGCCAAGCTCGGGCCGAGAGCGGAAGAAACGCCAGCGAGCCACGCGTGCCGCAGGATCCTGAGGATTGGCCTCCACCATGCGGTCAAGCAGCGGCGCAACCTCGTCGGAGCGAGCCAACGCACCAGCCCACAACTCGGCCAGGCCCAGATAGGCGCTAACGCGGGCCGGCTCGGATTCGATTAAGGCCCGGAGGATTGGCTCCGCCTGAGCGGGCTGGCCCTGAGCGGCCAGAGCACGGGCCTTGAGGATCTGAAGCTCGGGCTGGTTGGGGTCGGAGGCGAGCCAGGGATCGAGCAGTTCGGCGGCATCGCCCGGACGGTTGATTTCGAAGGCCAGGTCGATCGCGCGACGCCGCAGTTGGCGATCTTCGGGCAAGCGGCGGAGGGCTTCTCGGTAAAGGTAAAAGACGCTCAAAGCCTGGCGGCCGTCGCGGTCGGCTTGGTCCGACCAGCGTGCCAGATCGGCCCAGGCCTGGGGGTCGTCGGGGCGGTAGCGCAGGTAGAGCCGCAGGTCGTCGACCGCGCGTTCGAACTGGCCCTCGGCATGGAGCCGGCGGGCCTGATCGTGGAGCGCGGCGACGTTGCGTTGGACCTGGAAATCGCGAAGCAGCCACACGCCGCCAGCTAGACCCAGGCTGACAAGGAGCACCCCGAGGCTGAAGATCCAGTCGACTCGTCGGCGAGTCCGCGGACCGGGGGCCATGCGAGAATCGTCCTTAAGCAAGTGAAACCGTGACAGGGCCGGAGGGGCCTGCGGCCATGATTGCACGCATCCGGCCGTTCACGCACAATTATCGATCATAAAGGCGCATGTGACCCAAATTCAACAGAAACGTCTCATCTAGTCACGAAAAAGACGCTTTTGGGCAACATGGTCCGCGGGTGGCCGATTCGGGGCGGGTTGCGGGCAATCGGTCTCGGCGAGCCGATCAGGGGTCAGGGGGAGGCGGTGGAGGGGGATCGGTTCGGGGGTTCGGAGCAAGCGAGGTCGAGGGACTTGGTGTTGGTCGCCGATCTAGGGGCAGGGTTTCCGGGGGACACGATCAGGTGCAGGAAGTGAGGGGTGGAAAAGGGAGGAGGCCGTTGCTCCGGCACGTCGGAGCTTGGCGAGGATCGAATCTCGGCCCGCTTTGGGTCGTGGAAGGTCGGGTTGCTGTTGAGCCATGCAGGCAGCGGGGAGGTTGTCGGCGGATCGAGAGTCGGGATGGACGATCGAAACAGGGCGCGGCGTTGGGGGAAACGACGCGCCCTGTTTCAAGGTCGTTAGGGTGAGGAGAACCACGAGATCAGCGGCGACGGCGCCGCGTGTAAACCAGAATTCCGAGAGCTCCGAGGCCGGCAATGGCGAGGCTCGAAGGCTCAGGAGCCTGGGCGACGAACGATTCGCTGCCGCCGTTGCTGAAGCCTTGGACGTGGATGCCGACACGAATCCCCTCGTCGGCGCCGGTGATGAAGCTACCGTCGGAATTCCAGATCGCACCGGGGTTGTTGTAGGCGCGGTCGACCGCCGCCTGAATGTCGGAGAAGGTTGCTCCGGAGCGGATCGAGAAATTGACCTGGACCCACTCTCCTGGGTTGACGCCGTTGGGCTGAGCGGGCGGGTTGCTGTCGGCCGAGAGACCGGCTGTGACAACAAAGTCCGGATTTGCGCCGCCGCCGCCTGGAAGGTTTGGAGGCGAGGCACCGGCTGAGAAGTCGACACCGGCGCCGGAGTCGATGATCGAGACAATGCCGGTCAGAAGCCCGCCGGCACTCGGTCCGACCTGGAAGTAGATATCCGTGATCGAGGAGGCGAGCGGGCCGGCGTTCTCGAACTTGAAGCCGACCGTAGTGGCGTTGACGTTGATCAACGAGAAGGAATATTGGGCGCCGGTGGCGGCGTTCGTGGGGTTATTGCCGGTGACGTTGCCGTACCGGAAGTCGTAGGACGAAGGGTAGGCGGACGCGACGTTGGGGAGCCATACCGCGGTGGCGACCGCGGCGGCCGTGGCTAGAACTCTGAGCCGTTTCATGACGACAAACCTCGTCGGTGAAGAGACAACCGGCCATTCGACATCGAGTGACTGGATCGTCGCAGGGCGCGTGACCACCCCCCAAGCAATCTCGAGAATGACCTAAAAGAACGATAACCATTCCGAACGAAACAATCTAGAACAATTCGGCGATTTTTTGAGTAGGCTGTTTGGAGGCGGGGGCGGGGGCCGGGGGATAGCGGGGGGCTCGGTTTGGAGATCGCCGCAGCGAGGATTTGGGGGATGTGGGTTATGGCATGGACTCGGGCTGAGGTCAGTGGAGTGACGGCTCAATGGTTGGTGGCTCGAACGGCTGCGACGGTGACGGGGCGGCTTGGGATCGGTTTAGGTGGGGCTGAGCGGTTGTGGTGATGGCGAGGGGTCCCAGAGCAGTTTGCGGACGAGAAAGGCTTCGGCGAGGCGGGTCGGTGAGTTGCATTCCAGGCCGCGGAGGCGGGCGAGGGCCTGGAAGGTGGCGGCGTCGAACCAGTGGTGGTGGCGTTGGGACGGAAATCGATCGAGGAGGAGTTGGATTTTGCGCTCGAGAATAAGGTTGCTGAGGGGGACGTAGAGGTTGGGGTTGCCGAGTTCGCCGTCGTATTTGGGAATCTCGTACTCGAGGATGAGGTGGTTGCGGAAGGTGTTCCAGGTCAGTTCCGCCAGGAGTCGATGGTCCTGGTGGCGGTCGTCGCGGTGGTGGGTGAAGACGAGATCTGGCTCGAAGGGCTTGAGGTCTTGGACGTCGTCCTTGACGGCGGCGCCGCGGTAGGGGAAGTAACTGTCGCGGTGGTCGAGGATGGAGACGGAGGCTTCGGCGGCGTGGGCGAGGAGGTCACTGGCTGCGGCCTCGGCCTCGCTGCGGCGGGTCGGGCAGGCGCTGAAGACGACCCAGCGGACGATGCAGGGACGGCTTCTGAGGAGGGTCAGGAGGGTGCCGGCGCAGCCGATTTCGATGTCGTCGGCATGGGCGCCGAGGCAGAGGATTCGGAGGGCGCGGCCTGGAGGATTGGTGATGTGGAGCGAGAGCATCGGACGGAGGGATCGTGTGCGGTCGTTTTCGGCGGGTGAGAGCCGGACGGCGAGCTGACTGGCAGGCTGGAGGCGGTTTTGGGATGGTTAGCGGCCGTTGATGGCCGCTGCGAGCCGGGGGCGTTTCCAGACTTCCCAAGGCGCGTTGCCGCGATTCCAGAGTTCTTCGAGGATCTGGCGGTCCTTGAACGTATCCATGCAGGTCCAGTAGCCGCGGTATTTGTAGCCGAGCAGTTGACCGGCGGCGATGAGGCGTTCGAAGGGTTGTTCGACGAGTTCCTCGCCAGGTTCGAGGTAGTCGAAGATCGCGCGACGGAAGGCGAAGAAGCCGCCGTTGATCCAGAGGCCCGAGGAGTGGATCGGCTGAACCGACTCGACGACGTCGTCTTGGAAGGAGACGATGTGAGAGGAATAAGGAGGTGGGACGGCGAGGAAGGCGCCGATGCGGTCGCGGGCCAGGAAGTGATCGAGGTAGAGGTCGAGGGGCAGGTCGGTCAGTCCGTCGCTGTAGTTGGCCAGGAAGACCGGCTCGCCTTCGAGGTACGGTTCGACGGCCTTGAGCCGCTGGCCGACGCAGGCCTGAATGCCGGTGTCGACGAAGGTGATGTTCCAGTCGTCGATGTCAGAGTGAAGAAGCTGGACCTTTTTCCCGCCGTGGGAGAGGACGAAGTCGTTGGAGGTGCACTCGTCGTAGTGGAGGAAGTAGTTTTTGACGACGTCGGCCCTGTAGCCCAGGCAGAGGATGAAGTCGGTGTGGCCGTAGTGGGCGTAGTATTTCATGACGTGCCAGAGGATGGGCCTGTAGCCGATGGTGATCATCGGCTTGGGGACCGGCTCGGGATACTCGCGGATGCGCGTACCCAGACCGCCGCAGAAGAGGACGACTTTCATTGCGAAGCCTCCTGGGTAGGTGCTCGGCGGTGGTTGGTCACCAAGGCCAAACGTGCCGGGCAGAGCGGGTTGAACGCAGGTTGGTTGCCGTCGTCGCTGGCAGGAGGGAGCCGGGTGGGTACGATCGGGTCAGGGAGCGGGAAAAATGACCGGGCGGACGTCGCCGGGAAGGTCGTGCGTGTCGACGGGTTCGAGGTCGATGGCCGGATGGGGGTTGACGCCGCGGACCGCGCCCCAAAAGCGTGAGGAGAGAGCGTTGAGGATGGGGGTCTGGGGCGGGAGGCGGTAGTGGTCGAGTTGTTCGATGGGAGTGAGTTCGCTGAGGGTGCCGGCCAGGGCCAGCTCGTCGGCGATGAGCAGTTCGGTGCGTTCGATGGGGCGTTCCTGGTAGGGGATCGCGAGGCTTTGGCAGAGGGCGGCGACGATCTGGACGGTGATGCTTTCGAGGCGGCCTTCGGAGGGTGGTGGTGTGACGACGGTGCCGTCGCGGACCATGATCAGGCAGGCGCCAGTGGCTTCGGCGACACGGTCCCACTGATTTAAAAGGATCATTTCGGAGCAGCCGCGCGGGCGGCCCTCGATGCGGGCCAGGCGGGCGACGTTGTAGTTGGCGCTGGTCTTGATGCGGGGTGGGAGGGAGACGTCGGAGGATCGCCGCCAGGTGCTGACGCCGACGCGGATGGGCTTAGGGGGGGTGGGGTCCTGGTGGTAGGCGGTGAGGACCAGGTCGGCGACGGTGCCTTCGCCCCAGTGGCCTTCGACGACATAGAGGGTCGCGCGGAGCCACATGTCGCGGTCGCGGCGGAGCAGAGCGCGGAAGAGCTGTCGGCAGGAATCGCGAAATGTGTCGAAGTCCACGGGGCAGGGAATGTGCAGCAACGCCGCGGAGCGACGGAGCCGATCGTAGTGGCGGCGCATGGCGACGACGCCGAAGCCCGCCCCGTCGTGACGCCAGTAGCCTTTGAGACCCTCGTAGACGTTCAGGCCGCGGTTGATGGCCTCGGTCGAGACATGCAGAACGGCGTCCTTCCAGGGGATAAGCCGTCCGCCCATGAAGGCAAACTCGGGAGTTTGGAGCGGAGTCATGGTCGGGGGGGGTGTTTGGACCGCGCCGGGATCAGGGACCTATAGCGACGCCGGGTCCCGGTTTAGCCACGTCGGGACAGGTGGTGACGCGGGTCGATGCGTGGGGCCGGGTCTGATTCGAATCCGGTGGGTGGCGCGTTTTGGGGAGCGGCTCGGATTTGAGGGATTCAGCAGACGTCGGCACGCGTGGGGGCAGGCTCGGTTTGGTCGTCGATGGGTCTGGGTTGAGATCGGAGTCCGAGGCGGGGCAGTCGGCCCAGGAGGCGAGCTCGAGCGGCGGGTTCGAGTCCCAGGGCGAGACCGAGGCCAGCGCTGAGCAACGCAGCCAGTAGGCCGTGGAGGGCCAGGTGAGCGAACGAATCGGGCGGGTCGAGGCGACGGAGGGTGAGGCAGGACAAGGCGAGCAGGGCGGCGAAGGCAAAGGGGCGTGGGACGATCCATCGCAGATACGCGGTGGAGGAGATGCCGAGGAGCCGGCTGGCCAGGAGGACCGTTGGCACGGCGCGGAAGGTGATCGACGAGACGACGGTTCCAAGAGCGACGCCGACCAGCCCCAGCCAAGGCGCCAGCGCGATGCTGACGGCGAGGTTGAGGACGGCCTGGCCGAAGGCCAGCACGCCCAGGATCTTGATCCGGCCCGAGCCGAGCAGAATCTGCCCGGAGGCTCCGGCGGCGAACTCGGCCGCTAAATGGATGAGCAGAATGCGGAACACGAGGACGGCGGTGGCGAGGCTGGCGGCGTCGAGGCTCCTGCGGCCCACCCAGACACGGAAAAAATCCCCGGCCCAGCAGCCGGCCATGATCACGACGGCGGCCACCGCCATCAGGACGAATCGCGAGCCCAGGATATAGAGGCGCTCGAGGGCCGGCCGATCGTTGGCGGCGAACAGGTGAGCAGCGGCTGGAAAGAAGACGCTCCGGGCCGAGCCCAGAACGTCGGCCAGATAGCGGATCAGGTTGGATGCCAGCGCATAGAGTGCAATGGCGGCGACCGGCAGGAACAGCCCGATCAGGATCGAGTCCGTCTGGTAGAGGATGATCGTGTTGATCGCGATCAGGAAGTTCCAGAAGCTGAAACCAAAGAGTGGCCGGAGATCGGCCAGACGCAGGCCGCTTAACTGGATGCGAAGCTGGGGAACCAGGCGGTAGGCAATGAGCGCGCGCGCCGAGTATTCGATCCCGTTGACAACCAGGCTGACTGCGGCCAGCCCCAGCAAGCCGTGGCCTCGCGACAGGACCCACCAGATCGCCAGCGCAAGCAGCAAGCGGAAGGTGATGCCGATCGAGTTCGACAGGTCGTAGCGTTGGGTCGCTGTGAACAGTGAAGAAAATGGGAATAGGAGACACTGCACTGCAGCGGTGGCGCCAACGAGCACAACACAACCGAAAAATTCTGGGCGTAGCTCGGCCGGCAAGCGGAACAGCTCGGGACCAAACCATCCGAGCAGCAGGCTCAAGAGGCCCATCGTCACTGCCAGGCCGGCCAAAGCCACCAGGACTGAGCTGAAGGTACGATTCAGGGCGTCGTGGTTGCCGGCGGCCAGTTGTCGGGTCAGAAGCTGGGTGGTGCCGGCCCGTAGACCGAGGTCCAGCAAACCGTAGTAACCGATCAGACTGGCGACCAGGCTGTAGATACCATAGCGCGACTGGCCGAGATGCTGCAGAACAAACGGAGTCAGAAGCAACCCGACGACCGCATTGACGGCGTAGCCGAGCCAGTTGGCGATGATGTTGCGGGCGATGACGCGGAACATGCCGTGAGAATCGTTGCAGGTCAGGTTCGATCGTTCGGCCGCGATTTGGAGCGTGGGATCAGCTCAAGAAACCGGGTCGAGAACATCGAGGGGCGGTCGAGTGCCCGGCCAGCGGCTCAGCCGGGCAGGACGGCGGGAAGCACGTCGGCGGCGATGTGGTCGGATAGTTGGTTACGAAACGCGTCGACCTGGGATTCGATCTGGGCGGCGAGTTGCCGACGCTGCGCAAACGCTGCGTCCACCGCCTGTGCCAGGCGTGGGGCGTCCGCCTCGGCGAGGTCGAGGGCGTAGGGTAACAAGCCGACCTGGGACATGAGCGATCGCACTTTGGGATCGTAGCAGATCGCGATCGCGGGTGTGGCGGCGACAAAACTCAGCAGGACCGCATGCATCCGCGCGGCCACCAGAAGGTCGACCGAGGCAGCAGCGTTCAGAAAGTCGGCGACTGATGCGACCGGGCTTGTGCGCAGACGGACCAATCTGCCGCGGTGGGGTGAGGTCGTCAGTCGCCGCGCGAGCTGCTCGACCACGGGACGATCGGCGACGACCTGGGAGGCAAACAGGTTGATACTCCAACCATGTTCGAGGCGGTCGCGGGCCAAGGCTTCAAGGCGATCGAGCAGACGGGCGGCAGCGGGGTCGTCGGGATGGGTCCAGGCATCGGCCGCGATCGGGCAGATGCCCAGCACGGGAGGCGTGGGTCGGTGGTTGGGCCGAGGCGGGCGGGGGCAGGCGAATGCGAGGTCGGGCATGACTGGGTCGCGTTCGGGCAGACCGAGGGTCGCGACGAAGGCGCGGGTGGATGGGTCGCGGAAGGAGCGTGACTGGGCCAGGCTGAGGGCGTGGCGGACGAAGACCCGGCTGAGCCGGTGGCGGAGTTGGGTTCCGCCGAGTGAGAGGGCGATGACTGGACAGCCGCGGAGCCGGGCCAGCGAGGTCCAGAGGGCCAGGGAGAAGGGGTGGGACCAAGGGCCGCCCCAGAAGTCGTCGATCTGACCGCCGCCGGAGATCACCAGGACGTCCACCCGCTTGAGCCGGCGCCAGGTTTCCACGAGGAAGCGAAGGGCGCGGCCGCTGCGGTGCAGTTCCCAAGCGAGCCGCCGCACCAGCCGCCGGGTAAGTCGGCGTGAAGGATGATCCAGAAGCCAACGGAGCCAGGCGGGCGGCGAGGGCGTGGCGGCGGCGGGCGTCAGAGGCAGCGCGTCGATTCCATGGCGGGCTTGGGCGTCGGCCGAGTGCGGGCAGATGGCTACGAATTGGGCGTCGGGGCGAGCCGAGCGGATCAGGCCGATCACGGCATCCTGAATGGCGGCGTCACCGAGATTGCCGGCGCCATAGGGACCGAGCAGGCCGAAGCGAGGGCCGGCGGAGCTGGTGAGTCTGCGGCTGATCGAATCGTTCTCGACTCTGGGGCTGTCCAGGCAGGTGCTGCGGTTCATGGTCCGTCCCGCCCGGGCGTGGGGATACATGGCTCGATGAGGCTCGATGGGCGGGCGAGGAGCGCAAGCGCATCGTCGCCTGGCGGCGGGTCGAGAACGAGTTCGGCGGCAGGCGCGACGGTCTCGACGCGGTGGCAGCGTCCGTCCTGCGGCCGGTACCAGACGGCCAGCAGCGGGCGGTCCGAGAGGAAGCGGGCGTCGAGTCTTATGCGGGAGATCTTCGGCATGTAGATCAGGGCGAGCTTGTCGTCGACCGAGAAGGCGGCGACAGCCTCGCGGGGGCCGTCGCGGAGGAACTGGGCCTGAGTGTCGGGCTGGAGGCGATGCCAGGGCCAGGCGCGGACCAGTTGAGCGAACAGGGACAGGGAGCGGACGCCTGGGGAGTCGAGGGCCGAGAACCAGTCGCGTCCGCCAGCCTCGAAGCCGGCGCCAAAGCCCCAGACGGGCAGATTGCCGAAGAAGTATCCGCAGCCGCCGGTCAGGAGGGTCCAATAGGCCTGGGCGCGGAGGCAGGTGGGAGAGGCTCCCTCGTTTTCGTAGCGTCCCTCGATCAAGAGGAATGGGAGGGTAGGAGTCCGGCGGCCGTCGAGGCGGAGCCGGGCAAGCGCCTGGTCGCAGTCGGAGTAGGTGGTGTTCAGGTCGAGCCAGGCGGCGTTGAAGTCGTCGCAGGCGGAGCGATGCCGCCGGCTGTGGGCGGTATGGAGCTGGCGGGCGCCGGCGGATCGAATGCCGTCGACGAGGGCATTGACCTGAGGGGCGAGATTCAGGGTATCGGGCGCGGCGTCACCGCCGGCGACCCAGACCAGGTTGGGTAGATTGGCGTAGCGGTGGCCGAGAAACGCGCCGAAACGGCGGCAGGTTTCGGGGCTGGTGTGTTGCAATTCGCGGGCCCAGCCTTGATCTCCTCCTTCGTAACCCAGGTAGGCGTAAACCAGGAAGACGGCGATTCCCTTTGCGCAGGCGCGCGTCAGGATCCAGTCGGCGTGACGGAAGTATTCCTCGCAGGGCTGGTCGAAGGCGGCGCTGAGGAAGGGGGCGTGGCCGTAGGCGTTACGGGGGGCGTTGTCAGCGAATCGGTGTTCGAGAAGGTTGACCAGGATGGCGTTGAAGCCGCGCGCGCGGCGATCGTCGAGATAAAGTTCGGCTTCCTCTCGGCGGAGCTGGGCAATCAGTGACCAGGCCGTGTCGCCCAGGAGAAAGAGGGGCTTACCGCTGGCGTCGATCAGAAACCGCCGATTGGCCGAGAGGCTCAGGGGGAACCGGTCGTTGGTTGCGGCGACACGGGTCGACCGGGCCACAGACGGGCATGTGTGCGACGGTGCGCAGGCGAACAGAGCGAGCAGACAGAGGGCCAGGCCGGGTAGCAACAGCGGCCACGATCGGCGCCGGCGTGTCATGCGATGGGTGCACACATGTTGAAGTTGTGGCGGCACTCGTTCCAAAGATCGCCGCGCGACCAGTAGAACAATTTGAGGACGTAGCTGGTAAGGCGGAGCCGCTCGCCTGGCGGTAGCGGACCGCGCAGGGCAACGCCGAGAAAATGGCTCAGCAGCGGCCATCGGATCCAGAAGCCCGGCCAGGTGTTCGCTGGGTCGTAGAGTTGCTTGATTTGAGCCGGCGAGCGATGAACGGTCGCCGTCTCGCTGGTCATGCGACGCAGGTAAAGCGGCTCGGGGACCTCTATAAATGTGCCGAGCAGAGCCAGTTCGGCCAGGAGCACCAGGTCGCCGCCAGGATGGAGCCGCTCGAGTCCGGTTCGGCGAAGCGCTGCGGTGCGGAACAACCCTCCGTAGATGTTGTTGGCCTGGAGGTGCTCGATCAGGTGGATGAAGCGATCCGAGGGTCGAGGCTGAACCAGTTCAGGCGACGAGACGACCTGGCTGGTCGGTTCGCCGCGAGCATCGATGTAGCGGGTCCGCGGGTAGCAGACCACGGCGTCGGGATGATCGCAGAGCCGTTTGAGGCAGCGCTCGAGGAGCGAGGGAGCGGCCAGGTCGTTGGACGAAGTCCAGCGAAAATAGTCGCCCGAGGCGAGCCGGAAGACTTCGTTGTAGTTGGCCGGTGCCCCGATGTTGACCGGCTGACGAACCAGGCGAATGCGAGAATCGCGGGCGACGTATTCCTGGCAGATGGAAGCCGTCGCGTCGGTCGAGGCGTTGTCGGAGACGATCAGCTCGAAGTGGGGGTAGGTCTGGGCGAGAAGTGAGTCGAGGGCCTCGCGGATGTAACGCTCACCATTGAACACGGGAAGGCCGATGCTGACGAGGGGAGGCATTGTGGGCTGCTGGATCGAATGGGGGGCCAGCGGCGTGATTTTCAGGGTGGGTCGACAGCCGCGAGCAGGCCGTGTTCGACGAGCAGCCGGGCGGCCGTGTCGAGCAGCCGTGGGCTGAGGTCGGAACGGAGCGCGATGGCCAGCAGGTCGTGGGTGCCGTCGGAGAGGTTAAGCAGCCAGAGCATGGCCCGCTTGAGTTCGCTGGAACTGGGGGCACCGCCAAGGGAGTGGTAAAGGCCGCGGCGTCCGAGTTGGGGTTCGCAGCGGGGCTGGAGGTTGAGGTAGCGGCGGTTGGCTTCGAGGGCATCGAAGACGTCGATGTAAGCGGACAGGGAGCCGGCGAGGGCTTCGGGACGGACCAGCGCGAGGTTGTCGGCCGAAGTGTGGTATTCGGGGTATTCGCCGTCAGGGGTGCGGGTGAGTCGCCCGACCATAAGGTTGATGCCAGGCGAGTTATACTGCCGCTCGTCGAAGCCGAAGGGGTCGAAGTCGCGGATGACGAGGCCCTCGGGACGATGGCGCAGGGCGGCAATGACGGCGCGGTCAATGTCGGCGTTGCCTTGGCGGGTGCGTTTATAGTGAAACGGGCCGGGGTCGCCGACGCAGGCGACGACCAGGCCGTGGCGGATCCGGGACCAGGCCGACGGGTTGCGAGCTAGCCAGGCGATGGCGCCGATCGTGCCGGGGACAAGGAGAAAGCGGTAAGAGAGTTGCCGGGTCCCCTGCCCTGCCAGATGGCGCGCCAGTTCGGTCACCAGGGCGACGCCGGAGAGGTTGTCGTTGGCCAGGGCCGGGTGGCAGATGTGGCACGAGATCAGGACTTCGTCGGGCTGACGGCCAGGGATGAAAAGTTCGCCGTAGGTGAGCGAGCCGGGCGCGAGGGTCGAGTCGATGCAAACCTCGTAGTCGCCCTCGGGCAGGTCGGCCAGGCGTTCGTGGGCCAGGCAGAAGCCCCAGGCAGGCTCGTAGTAGGAGGTGCGGTAGGGAATCCAGCCAGGGCGATCGGGGAGGGTGTGGAGGTGGGGCCGGAGTTCGGAGAGTGGCAAGGTACGCCGAATCGGTAGGCTGTAGTTCAGGACGTGGAGGCTGGAGTCGCGGAGGGCGACGACGGTGCGGCCGTCGGGACCTTTGATCCAGGCGTCGCGGAGGTTCCACTCGTCGGGGACGATCCAATCGAAGACCTGGGTGCCGCTGGGTACTTCGTGGATCCGAAGATCTGGGAGCAGGGGACGGAGACGGGCGAGGGTTTGCCGGAGGCCGTCACCGGTGATACTCCGGGGGATGGGCAACAGCTCGGCGATGAGCCGGTGCATGCGAAGCCCGGTTTGGGACGGATCGGTGTCTGCGCGGCTCATGGGTTGGCCGGGGGGAGGCCGTCGGGATCGCAGAAGGGCCAGGCGAGGTCTGTCTCGGAGATAGCGGTTACAGGCAGGGGCCAGGTGATGTGGAGCGTGGGGTCGTCGTAGCGGATGCCGCGGGCGGCGCGGGGTGCGTGGGGTGTGGACATCAGGTAGAGGACCTGGGTGTTGTCGCGGAGGGTCTGGAAGCCGTGGGCGCAGCCGGGCGGGACGTAGAGCTGGCGTTCGGATTCGGCGTCCAGCTCGACGGCGTCCCAGGCCAGGAAGGTGGGTGAGTTGGGCCGCAGGTCGACAACGACGTCGTAGAGGGCGCCGGCGGTGCAGGCGATGAGTTTGGCTTCGGCGTGAGGTGTGGCCTGGTAGTGGAGGCCGCGGAGCGTCCCGCGGAGTCGGTTGCGGGAGACGTTGACCTGGGCGATCTGGTCGGCGAGGCCATGGGTGCGGGCCTCGGCGGCGCACCAGGCGCGGGCGAAGGAACCGCGGTGGTCGGTGTGGGGCTGACGCTCGACGACGAAGGCACCAGCGACGCGGGTGGGATGGTAGATCATGGTTCGGAACGCGCGTCGTGGGAGGTCCAGCGGAGTTGCGCATCGAGGCGTCCGGACTGGCGAAGCTGGCGGATCCGGCGGAGGCGGAAGAACTCGGGGCCGTTGAACCGCGCGGCGTCGAGCTGGTGGCGGCGGAAGGCGTCGATCAGTTGAACCACGCCGCGGGCGAGGTCCCACTGCGGGCGGAACTCCGGTAGGGTCCGGGCGATCTTCGAGCAATCCACGCGATAGCAGCGGGGGTCGGGGCCGGCGCCCTCGGCGTACGCGATCGTGGTTCCAGGAACGGCCCTGGCGACGGTCTCAGCAACGTCGCAGATGCGGTAATTTTCCTCGCTGCGGCCGACGTTGAAGGCTTGGTTGTGGATGGCGCTGGCGGGCGCGTCGAGGACGGCGAGCACGGCCCGGCCGATGTCTTCGACGTGGACCAGCGGGCGCCAAGGGGTACCGTCGCTCTGGAGTAGGATCGTCCCGGTGATCAGGGCATGGGCGACCAGGTTGTTGACCACCAGGTCGAGCCGGAGGCGGGGAGAGAAGCCGTAGGCGGTGGCGTTGCGGAGAAACGTCGGACTGAAGCAGTCGCTGCTCAGTGCGGAGATGTCGCGTTCGGCGCGAACCTTGGATTCGCCGTAGGGCGTGACTGGGTGGAAGGGGGCGGTTTCATCGATGGGTGCGTCTCCGGCAAGGCCGTAGAGACTGCACGACGAGGCATAAACGAAACGGCGGACGCCCGCAGCGTGCGCGGCTTCGGCCAGGCGGACCGAGGCGCCGTGGTTGATGTCGTAGGTGAGCTGGGGATCGAGGTCGCCCAGGGGGTCGTTGGAGAGCGCGGCTAAGTGCACGACAGCCTCGAAGCCGCGGAGATGGTCGGGGCGGACTTCGCGGAGGTCGAGAGCCAGCTCCGGGATCGGGTCGGGGGCTGGCCCGAGCGTGCAGGCGGCGTAGAGCCCGCTGTCGAGGCCGACAACGGTGTGCCCGGCAGCGGTGAGCATCGGCGCGAGAACCGAGCCGATATATCCACCATGTCCCGTCAGAAGAAGATTCATGCCGTTGGCTTTGGGATCGGAACCGGCTCGAGTCCGTCGAGCACGCGCGGCTCGGGGATCGGCACGGCGAGGCGGCCGCCCCAGGTGCGGACGTAATCCAGTTGCGTGACAATCTCGTCCTGGAGGTTCCAGGGAAGGATCAGAATAAAGTCGGGGCGGGTTTCGGCGATCCGGCCGGGGTGGTGGATGGGGATGTGGGTGCCGGGCAGAAACTTGCCCTGTTTGTAGGGGTTGCGATCGACGGTGTAGTCGAGCAGGTCGGAGCGGATGCCACAGTAATTGAGCAAGGTGTTGCCTTTGCCCGGGGCACCATAGCCGACGACGTGGCGGCCAGCATCGCGGGCTGAGATCAGGAAGGAAAGCAGGCGGCGCTTGGTCTGCTGGACGCGTTCGCTGAAGCCGCCGTAGTAGGCGAGGGTGGTGACGCCCGCCCGCGCCTCGCGCTCGAGCAGCGTCGGGACGGCGGGCAGCACCGGGCGGGAGGAGTTGTCGGCCGGTTGGGCGTAGACGCGAAGCGAACCGCCGTGAGTCGAAAGCTCCTCCACGTCGAAGACGGAGAACCCGGAGTCGCTCAGGATGCGAACTGCCGATGTGAAGGAAAAATATGAGAAGTGTTCATGATAAATTGTGTCGAATTGGTTGCCCTCGATGAGTCGCTGGAGGTGAGGGAATTCGAGGGTCAACACGCCATGGGGTGCGAGCAAGTGGGTAAGCCCGGCGACGAAATCCCGAAGGTCGGGAACGTGAGCGAGAACGTTGTTGGCGATGAGCAGGTCGGCCCGGGTGCCTTCGGTGGCGAGGCGGCGGGCCAGATCGGCGGTGAGAAATTCGACACAGGTAGGGATTCCCCGCTCGAGGGCGACGGCGGCGACATTGCGCGCCGGCTCGATCCCGAGGACCGGGATGCCACGCGCAGCGAAGTGCTGAAGCAGGTAGCCGTCGTTGCTAGCCGCTTCGACGACCAGGCTGCGGTGGTTGAGGCCGAAGCGGTTGATGACCGACTGGGCGTAGGCTCGGCCGTGGGCGATCCAGCTTTCGGAGTACGAGGAGAAGTAGGCGTATTCGGTGAAGATTTCCTCGGCAGGCACATAGGCTTCGAGCTGGACCAACCAACAGTGGCGGCAGACGCGGACGTGGAGCGGGTAGAACGGCTCCATGCAGTCGAGCTCTTCGGCCGTCAGATAGCGTTCGCAGAGGGGCGATTTGCCGAGGTCGACAAAGGTGTCGCGCAACGGCTCTGAGCACCAGCGGCAACGCGGGCCAGATCGGGTCATGAGTGCGATTTAAGTTTTGAAGCCGGCCGACGGTCAGGCCTTGACGATTTTGTCGCGTCCGGCGGTGACCGCGCGGGTCGCGTTGCGGGTATCGATGAGCAGGCGGCTGTGGTCGACGATGAAGGGCCAGTCGTAGGCCGAGTGATCGGTGACGATCAGGACGGCGTCCTGAGCGGCCAGGTAGTCGGCCGTCAGGGGCTGGCTGTTCATGGAGCCCAGGTCGGGCCAGCTTCGCATCGACGGCAGGCGTGGAATGTGCGGGTCGTTGTAAGATAGCAGGGCGCCTTTTTGGCGGAGCAAATGGAGCAGCTCGAAGGCGGGCGACTCGCGGGGGTCGTCGACGTCCTTCTTATAGGCGACACCGAGCAGCGCGATGCGGCTACCCTTCAAGGGTTTGCCGCGATCGTTGAGGGCGTCGGCCAGCCGGGAGACGACGTACTGGGGCATCGAGGTATTGATTTCGCCGGCCAGTTCGATGAACCGGGTCGACATGCCATGCTTCCGCGCGACCCAGGTGAGATAGAACGGGTCGATCGGGATGCAATGGCCGCCAAGACCGGGGCCAGGGTAAAAGGCCTGGAAGCCAAACGGTTTGGTCTTGGCGGCCTCGATCACCTCCCAGACGTCGATGCCCATGCGGTCGTAGAGGACTTTGAGTTCGTTGACCAGGGCAATGTTGACGGCGCGATAGGTGTTTTCGAGGATTTTGCAGGCCTCGGCGACTTCGGGGCTGGAGACGGGGACGACCCGGACCATGACGGAGCCGTAAAGGGCGGCGGCCAGTTCGCGGCTGACCGGGTCGAGGCCGCCGACGACCTTGGGGATGGTTGGGGCTGCAAAGTCAGGATTGCCGGGATCCTCGCGTTCGGGGCTGAAGGCGACGAAGACGTCGACGCCGGCGCGGAGCCCCAGGTCGCGTGCGGGTGGGCCTTGCTCGAGGATGGGAACGACGACCTCGCGGGTGGTTCCGGGGTAGGTGGTGCTTTCCAGGACGATCAACTGCCCGGGGCGGAGGGTGCGGGCGATCGCGCGGACGGAGTTGACGACGTAGGTCAGGTCGGGTTCGCGGGCGTCGGTGAGCGGCGTGGGGACGCAGATCAGGATGGCATCGGCCTCGGCGAGGCGTTCGAAGTGGGTCGTTGGCTCGAAGCGCTGAGCGAGCATCTGGCGGATTGCCGCGCTGGGGATGTGGCCGATGTAGCTGGATCCGGACTGAAGGGCCTCGACCTTGACCGGATCGATATCGAAGCCCAACACGGGGAAGCCCGTTTCGGCGAAGGCACGGGCCAAAGGCAGGCCGACGTAGCCCAGCCCAATAATGCCGACCCGCGCGCGGCGGTCGGCGATGCGGGCGGCCAGTTCAGCGGCGGGAGCTGAGCGGAGCCGTTCGGAGAGCGCATTCACGGGAGCAAGCACCTGGAATAAGGAGACCGGATGATGAGTCATCGTACACCGGCCGCAGGTTCAGCGCGGCGGTAGAGAGTCGGAAACGAAGATGCGAACGGTTTCGATGGGTTCGGTCTTGTGTGGCTCAGTGCGGTCTCAGCGGGATGAGGACCCAGGTGGTTCATCCATGCGTCCACGGTTACAGACATTTATGGTCGGATGAAGACACATTGATTTTTTTCCGCATGCCTCTTGACCGTCGCTCGGAGCGGTCGCTGAAGTAGGGTCCAACTTTCTTCCGGCACCCTGGCTGGAGGCGATCGACTGCGTCGCTTGCGGCCGCCCGTCGTGCCATCTCTCACCGACGATTCCTGTCCGATTCTGACTCAGTGCGCGAGCGTGGTTGCACGCTGCGGCGATTGAGGTGTGCGCCGAGCCTAGGATCCTCCCATTTCGTGGCCGCCCGGGAGGTGTGGCCGCAGGTGTTGGCTCCCGGACGCGTTTTTCCTGAAGCCATGCGGATCGTGTCCTAGGGTTCGATTGGTGGCGTCGAGTTGGAGTCGCGGGGAGGCAACGGGGCCAGGCAGACCTCGATGGCACATGGTCGGAGTGAGCGGAGCGGGAGGTTCCGCCAGCCGTGTTGAATGGAGAGATCCCGTCATGACCAGCCATCAGAAAGGTGAGGAACCGGGCGCAGGAACGCACTGGAGACGGCGAAGATCGCGGCGACCAGGATGTGAGCCGCTGGAATCGCGCCGCTTGTTGACAGCATTGCCGTTGTTGTTCGATTTCAATTCGACGACTTCGCCGTCGGCTGACGGATACATCCGGGTCGTGCCGGGGTCGTACAACCCGCGGGTCGGGTATGGTTGGAAGAAGGCGGTGTCGGCGATCGACCGGAGCATGAGTGACGATTTGAAGCGGGATTTCCACATGGCGGCGGCAGCGGGTTTTGCCGTCGATCTGCCCGTGGGGCAGTACCAGGTGAAGGTGGTTCTGGGCGATGCCCGGGCACAGCGCGACCTGGTGAGTGTTTTCGTCGAAGGTAGGGTCGCCGCCACGAATCTTTCGACGGCAGCGGGGCAGTTTGCGGTCGTTGAGACCGTAGCGGCGGTCAGCGATGGGCAGCTCAACGTTCGGCTGGTCGACAACGGTGGAAAGAGCGGCAAGTTTGCGATCAATGCTTTGGAAGTCTGGCCGCTGACGACGGTGACCGCGAATGCGGGTGAGGATCAGACGGGAGTCGAAGGATCGGCGATTCAGTTCCGGGGATCCGGTACGGGGTTCGGGGAGTTGTCATATTCCTGGGACTTTGGGGACGGAACGACCCAGACCGGGACCGCGACGCCGACTCATACGTATGCCGACAACGGGGTATACACCGTCACCCTGACGGTGCGGGACGCACGCGGGGTGAGGGCGATCGACACGGCACGGGTGACCGTGCAAAACGCGGCTCCAGTTGTCACGCTGCGTGGTCCGAACTCGGGGACCAGTGGCGAGTCGTTGGCCTTCACGGCGAATGCGACCGATCCTGGCCCAGTCGATCAGGCTGCCGGATTCAGCTACAGCTGGAACTTTGGCGATGGGACGACCGCCAGCGGCGCGAGTGTCACGAAGGCGTTCGCCGCGGGGACGTACACGGTGATCGTCACGGCACGGGACAAGGATGGCGCGACGGCGACCGAGACGCTGACCGTGCAAGTATCCGATCCGGAGGTTGTGCCGCCGCTCCCCGAGTTATCGACGTGGAAGTCGAACATGCTGTCGTATGGGAAGAAGCATGCCGACTGGCTGGCCGCGCACCGCAATGATGCGAAGCTCGATCCGGTGCTGGCGGCGACCTACTACGACGCGGCGCGGGTCTTCTACCAGATCGCCGACGAGACCGGTGATCCGGCCTGGCGGACTGCCGCGGCCGATGCCGTCTTTGTCTACCGCGACCGCTACGTTCTGCCCAACAACGGCGCCGTGCCCGGCTACTGGAACTTCGGCAAGGGCCTGGCCGAGCATTTCCGCCGCACCGGGGATGTCCGGAGCCGTGATGCGCTGTTTGCCTTGGCCGACAATGCCGCCTACAGCCGCGAAAGCACGGCGCCGGATGTGCTGACCCCGGTCGAGCGATCGCGCGAGGTGGCCTACGCGTTGATGACCCGGCTGGAGGCCGAGGCCTTGGGCAAGCCGCACTCGGCCCGGACCGACCTGCTCTACGAGAAGGCGTTGGGCCATGTCGATCAGTGGGTCAACAACCCGACGATCTACCTCCAGCCGTTCATGGTGGGCCTGACCTGCGAGGCGTTGATCGCCTACCACGCGGCCACCGGGGACGCCCGGGCGTTGCCGGCGGTCCAGCGGGCCTTGGACATGATCTGGGACCGCGCCTGGCGTGAGGCCGGCGGCGGCTTCTACTACGAGAGCACCGCGCCGGATCGGGCCGCGCCCGACCTGAACATGCTGATCGCCCCGGCGTTCGGCTGGGTCTATCGCCAGACCCGCCAGACGCTCTACCGCGATCGCGGCGACCAGGTCTTCGCCGGCGGCGTTCGCGGCGCCTGGCTCGACGGCGCCAAACAGTTCAACCAAAACTACCGATGGTCGTTCGCCTATGTGGCTTGGCGGAACGGTTGAGAGAGAGGCGCAGGAAGGGGCGGGGGTCGGGCGATTCTGGTCCGACCTCCGCCCAGTCGACGTGGGGGCGCAATGGATCGCGCAGACGGGATTCGTCCGGAGAAGAGGCCCGCAGGTGTGGGCTAGTGATAGCGTTGTTTGCTCCAGCCGATTGAGCCGTTGCTGGTCAGCCAGACCCAGAGGGCGGCGGTTGCGGCGGCGTTGAGAACGAGGAAAGCGGCCGCTGAGGCGGGCAGACGGAAGCGACCGAATCGCCCGTGGAGGCCGATAAGCGCCAGGGCGTAGCCGGCCAGTTGGCAACCGAGCAGCAGCCGCGAGGGCCAACCTGGGAGCATGGCGCAGGTGATCAGCGCGACCATCAACGCCCATGGGGCGAGCAGACGGCAGAGCTTGTGCGAGATCAGTTGAAACCAGATGGGGTTTCGTCCGGGCAGAAAGGCGCTGGGAAGGAGTTGGATCAGTTGGAGGTTGCCGGCCAGGGTGCGAACCTTGCGCTGAAATTCGCCGGTGACGGCGGCGGGGCTGTGGTCGAAAGCACGGGCGGGCCGGTGGAGGATGACCCGCCGGCCTTGCAAGACGACCCGAAGCGGCCAGTAGACGTCGTCGAGAACGGTTCCGGTCGGGATCGGGGCGAAGAGTTCGCGGCGGACGGCGGCGATGCAGCCGGTGACGCCCACGCAGGAATGCCAGAGACTTTCCCAGGCGCGGATCTGCTTCTCCAGCCGCCAGTAGAGGCCCACGCCAGAGAGAACTCCTGGGGCCGATTCCAGAATCAGCTCGCCGCTGACGGCGCCGATCGTGGGATCAGAGAACGGCTCGACGAGACGCTCGAGCGCATCGGAGGCCCAGCGCTGGCGAGCATCGGCGAAGACCAGGATCTCATGGCGGGCCTGTTGGGCGGCGCGGCTGAGGGCATGGGCTTTGCCCCGGTTCTGGGGGAGTTCGATCAAGCGGATCCGCTCGTCGCATTCGGCTCTGACGATTGCGGCGGTCCGGTCGGTCGATCCGTCGGAGACGACCAGCAGTTCACTAGCAGCCGGCCATTGCTCGAGCAGCCGGCGGAACTCGGCCACTCTGCGGCCGATGTTGGATTCCTCGTTGTACGCGGCGAGGATGACCGAGAGCGTCGGCGGCGGGGCCGGACGAAGCTGGAACGGACGGCTTCGCCACCGAGTCACGACCGCCAGCAACAGCGGGTAGCCTGCAAAGGTGTAGGCCACGCAGGCCAGGGACAGCCCGAAGAGGATGGAAAGCACAGTTCAATCCGATGGGGTTGCGGTTCACGTCGAACGCCGTGGCCAGCGGCGAACCGAACGGTCGGATGAAGGGGGGGTGGGATCGGAGGCAGCTCGACGTCCGCGGGTTTCGGCTCGAGGACGGGTCGGCGCGTCCTCGGATGTTCGGTCGGTCCATTTGAGGTACTGGAACGACCATCGGTAGTTTTGGTTGAACTGTTTCGCGCCGTCGAGCCAGGCGCCGCGAACGCCGCCGGCGAAGACCTGGTCGCCGCGATCGCGGTAGAGCGTCTGGCGGGTCTGGCGATAGACCCAGCCGAACGCCGGGGCGATCAGCATGTTCAGGTCGGGCGCGGCCCGATCCGGCGCGGTGCTCTCGTAGTAGAAGCCGCCGCCGGCCTCACGCCAGGCGCGGTCCCAGATCATGTCCAAGGCCCGCTGGACCGCCGGCAACGCCCGGGCGTCCCCGGTGGCCGCGTGGTAGGCGATCAACGCCTCGCAGGTCAGGCCCACCATGAACGGCTGGAGGTAGATCGTCGGGTTGTTGACCCACTGATCGACATGGCCCAACGCCTTCTCGTAGAGCAGGTCGGTCCGGGCCGAGTGCGGCTTGCCCAAGGCCTCGGCCTCCAGCCGGGTCATCAACGCGTAGGCCACCTCGCGCGATCGCTCGACCGGGGTCAGCACATCCGGCGCCGTGCTTTCGCGGCTGTAGGCGGCATTGTCGGCCAAGGCAAACAGCGCATCACGGCTCCGGACATCCCCGGTGCGGCGGAAATGCTCGGCCAGGCCCTTGCCGAAGTTCCAGTAGCCGGGCACGGCGCCGTTGTTGGGCAGAACGTAGCGGTCGCGGTAGACAAAGACGGCATCGGCCGCGGCAGTCCGCCAGGCCGGATCACCGGTCTCGTCGGCGATCTGGTAGAAGACCCGCGCCGCGTCGTAGTAGGTCGCCGCCAGCACCGGATCGAGCTTCGCATCATTGCGGTGCGCGGCCAGCCAGTCGGCATGCTTCTTCCCATACGACAGCATGTTCGACTTCCACGTCGATAACTCGGGGAGCGGGTGGGGGCGAACGGTCGCTGCCGTGGATGAACCGACTTGAGCCGCGGGCCGATTGCTCAGCGGAAGAGCCAGGAGCAGAGCGGCCAAGATCCGAGAGCCGGTCATGGCTGGGATGCCTCCGCGGTTTGGGCACGGGTGATATGCGACGCGAGACCGCGGCGGCTGCGGCCCTGCGGAGCGATCCGATCGAGCAGCCTGGCGTAGGCCTCGGCCTGAGCCTCGAAGGAGAAGTCGCGCTGGACCCGCTCGCGACCGGCAGAACCCATCGCGCGGGCTTGCCTGGGGTTATCAAATAGCATTGCCAGGCGGTCGCTCAAAGCTGCCGGATCGCCAGGAGGAACGAGCCAACCGTTGAGTCCGTCGTCGATGATTTCGGGGACTCCCCCAACGCGCGAGGCCACGACCGGAATGCCGGCCGCACAGGCCTCGAGCGCGACATTCGGCAGACCTTCGGTGAAGGAGGGGATGGCAAGAGCGTCGAAGGCGAGAAGCAGACGATCGACGTCGTCGCGAAACCCGGCTAGAACGAAGCGGCCTTCGAGACCGGCGGCGCGGATCTGGCTGGCGAGTGTCTCGCGGAGCGGGCCAGCGCCGATCAGAACGATTCCTAGATCCGGATGGGATCGAACGAGCCGCGTAGCGGCGTCGACCAAGACTCCAAAGCCCTTTTCCGGACTGAGCCGACCGACGGCCGCGACCAGGTGCCGGGTCGGGACCGGGAACCAGGATTCGACCGTGCGGCGAGCGGTCGGGTCGGCCGCCGCGAACCGCGCCGGGTCGATCGCGTTGCGGATGACCGTGATCCGGGAGGGTGAAACTCCCGAGGCCGCGACTCGATCCGCTTGCTTGCGGGAAACGCAGACGACCTGATCGACGAATCGAAGACAGCGGCGTTCGAGGGCTTCGTTCACGCGGACCTTCCAGGTGTGGGCCGTCCAGCCGCGTGAGACGGAGACGACCGGCATCGGAAGCTGCCGCGCGGCCAGTGTTCCGAGGATCGTGGGCTTGTATCCGTGGGTGATGAGCACGGATGCGGCCACGTCGCGGAGCCATTGGCGCAGTTCCGCGCGGGCACGGATCGGATTCCGGGCATTCCAGCGCAACCGGCGGGCATCGAAGCCCCGCGACCGAGCCTGCGCAAGGAACGGGCCAGCGGCTCCCGCTTCCGCGAAGCTGGCCATGACCGTGCGGAAGCCTTGCGATGGCATGGCTTCGGCCAGTCCAAGGATCTGGCGTTCCGGGCCGCCGAAGAATGGCGAGGCGAGCAAGTGAGCGATGACCAGCGGCGAAGAGGAATCGGAGGTCATGAGGTCGTTCCCAACCTCGACGGTTGGTTGTGCGGAAGTGCTGAACCGGGGCGAGTCTGATCGACGGCTTCGTACCAGATGGTTTCGAGGCGGTCGGCCAGATGGTCCCAGTCGTAACGGTCGAGGATCCGCAGGCGGGTTGCGGCGGCCTGGGCGGCGAGGGCCTCGGGGCGTTTGAGGCAGGAGAGAATCCGATCCGCGAACGCAGCGGGCGTCTCGGCGAGGAAGACGTCCCGGTCCGGGACAAGTTCGAGCCCCTCGGCGCCGACGGAAGTGGAGACGACGGGCAGGCCCGATGCCAGAGATTCGAGGATCTTGAGCCGCGAGCCACCACCGATCCGAAGCGGGACGACCATCAGGGCCGCGCGTGCCAGAAACGGGCGGACGTCGGGCACGTCGGCATGGAGTTCGACAAGAGGCTCGGTCGGAATTCGGTCTCGGAGCCAGCCGGGGGGTCGGCGGCCCACCAGGTCGAGTCGGACCTTGGGAAGCTCACGGCGGACGGCGGGGAGGATCTGGTCCAGCAAGAGGCGAACGGCGTCCTGGTTGGGTCGCCAGTCGAAACTGCCCAGGAAGAGCAGCCGGTCGGACTCAGGTCGGCGCACGACCGACTCGTAGACCGTTCGATCAACACCGTTATCGACGACATCGATTTCGCGGTCGGCGAATTGACGGCGGATCAGTTGGGCGTCGCAGGAGCTGACGGAGATCACGCGATCGGCGGTGCGGAAAACCCGAGCTTCAAATCGCTCGTATTTGCGGCACTGGCGAGCAATGTAGGCGCGGCGCAGGGGATGAGGCTCGGTCTCCCGGTATCGCCGCCAGATCAGGGATTCGACGTTGTGGGCGATCAGGATACGTGGATGGTTGCCGACCGGTTCCAGGGTGGGCCAAAGAGGAGACCCCTCGGCCTGGAAGAGGTTGACCGGCTGCGATCGAGCCAGCGCATTCAAAGCGTTGCAGAACCGAGGGGTCGCCACAGAGACGACTGAATACGGTCGCGTTTGAAACAGATTGATGGCCAGCCGCGCGGCGAAGGCGGGCCCGGCTTGGGTTGCGATTGGGTCGTCAACGAGGATCGGCGTCAGGCCGTGATGGTCGCGCAGATGCTGGCAGGCAGTGCGGTCACGATCGGCGTCTCCAGAGGTGCGCGCAACGTAGGTGATCCGATGGCGGCGAGCCAGACGACGCGCCAGTTCGAGGGAACGAATCGCATTCCCCGAATCGGCCGGATAGGGAAGCCTTGCGGCGACGAGGACAGCGTGGAGGCTACGCATTGAGGTGGAGTCGGTCGACGCGCGACCTGAGGCCGTCGAATTAGTGGACTGCGCGTTGCCAGGCGAAAAAGACCAGGATGCACCAGAGTCGCTCGGCCTCCCGATCCGATCCGGCCTCAAACTGCTTCCAACTGCGTCGGATCGGTTCGGGCCGAAGCAGGTCTTGGGTGGAGATCAGGCCGGTTTCGAGCAGAGAGCGTGCCCAGGATCGAAGCGGGCCTCGGAGCCATGCGGCGATGGGGATCGAGAAGCCGCGTTTTGGGCGGTCGATCAACTCAGCCGGCAGATGGCGGCCGAGAAGCCGACGCAAGATCCGCTTGCCTTGCCCGCGGGACAGTTTGAGCGGTGACGGGAGTCTCCAGGCGAACTCGACGACGCGGTGATCGAGAAACGGAGCGCGGCATTCCAGACCGACCCGCATGCTACAGCGATCGACTTTGGTGAGGATGTCGCCGGGCAGATAGGTCAAGGAGTCGGCGAGCATGAGTCGGGAGGAGACGTCGAGCCAATCAGCGCGAAGGCCCCAGGCGGTCTGGTCGAGGGGCTCGATCGGCGGCTGGGTGAACAGAGCCACCGGTTCGGGCCACTGGGATCGGAGAACGAGGTGGAACGATTCGGGGGAGTCGGCGTTGGCCAGGAGATTGGCGAGGCGGCGGAGCCGACCGTTGGCCAGCGGAATACGGTCCAAGAGCGGCGCGGCCCGGACGCGTCGGAGTACGGAGGGACCGGCGTTGGCTGACTGAGATCGGGTAAGGATGCCGCGTGGGGGCCTGAGATAGCGGAGGCGATGCCAGAGGTCAGGGGTGGCGAGGTGCCAGGGGTAGCCGCCGAAGAGTTCATCGCCACCGTCTCCAGAGAGTCCGACGGTGACAGAGCGCCGCGCCAGCCGGGCGACCAGCAGGGTGGGCAAGGCCGAGGAGTCGGCAAACGGTTCGTCGAAGAGTTCCGGTAGCTCGGGGATTAGGTCGCGGGCGGCGTCGGGAGTGAGGACGAGCGTGGCGTGTTCGGTTCCGAGGTGGCGGGCGACCGCTGCAGCGGCCTGCGACTCATCGAAATCAGGCTGGTTGAAGCCAATCGTGAACGTGCGGACGGGGCGTGAGGCGTGCGACTGCATCAAGGCGACGACGGTCGACGAGTCGAGACCGCCCGAGAGCAGGCCGCCAAGCGCGACATCGGCGACCATCTGGCCGGCGACGGCGCGGCCGAGTCGCCGCTCCAGTTCATCGATGGCTTCGGCTTCGGATCCGGTGAAGGGGTCGCGCGAGCCTTGCTCAGCCGCCGCGGCGATCGACCAGTAGACGCTAGGCTGGCCGGGTCGCACGTCCGGCGCGGTCGCGACACGGAGGATCGCGCCCGGCGGTAGCTTGAAGATCCCCTCGAAGATCGAGAACGGCTCGGGGACGTAACCTAGGCGGAGATAAAGCGCCAGGGAGCTGGGGTTGAGACGGTTTGAAAACTGCGGGTGCGCGCGGAGCGCTTTCAGCTCCGATCCGAAGACGAAGCCGGTGGCGGCGAAGCCGTAGTAGAGCGGCTTTTCTCCCAGGCGATCCCGCACCAGGTGGAGCGTACGGGTCGAACGATCCCAGAGAGCCAGCGCAAACATGCCGACCGCGCGGCGAATCGTCTCCTCGAGGCCCCAATGCTCGATGGCGGCCAGCAGCGTTTCCGTGTCGGAGTGGCCACGGAACCGGTCCGCGGTGGTGCGGACCAATTCGGAGCGGAGCTCTTTGTGATTGTAAATTTCGCCATTGAAGACGAGGACGAAGCGACCGCTGGCTGAGTGCATCGGTTGCCGACCGGCGGGCGAGAGATCGACGATCGCCAGCCGTCGGAAGCCGAGAGCAATGCCGGCGTCGGGGTCGACCCAGGTTCCCCGGTCATCGGGACCGCGGTGGATCAGCCGGCCGGCCATCTGGTCCACGAACTCCCCCAGAGCCTCGGCCGTCCTGGTCCGCGATGGGTCAATTAAGCCCGCGAAGCCACACACGGCGAATCAGACTCCGACAAGTCGGGGAGGGCAGGCGATCGGAAGCCGCTCATGTGTTCGTAAATCGCTGCGTACGCGGCGATCATGCGCGATTCGTCAAAAACCGCCTCGGCGCGCGCGCGGCCGGCTGCGCCCATCGCGGCCCGCAGCTCGGGCCGCTGGGCGAGTTCCAGGAGATGGTTTCCGAGGCCGTTGACGTCGCCGACATCGGCGAGCAGGCCCGTCCGCCCATGCACGACCACTTCGGGAATCCCGCCAGCGCTGGTCGCCACGACAGGCAGGCTCGAAGCCATCGCCTCGATCAAAAAGAGCGGAATTCCCTCGCTAAGGCTGGTCAGGATGGCGGCATCCGAGGCGGCGAGTAGGCGTGGGACATCGTTTCGGTGGCCGAGCTGGATTACGGCGTCGTCGAGGTCAAGCTGCCGGACGATCGAGTCGATGGCGTCGCGTTCGGGACCATCGCCGACGATCAAGAGCCGGGCGTCGGGCACGCGAAGCAAGAGCCATCGAAACGCCTGAAGCGTCGTAGCATGGTCTTTGATCGGGTCGAGACGCGCGCAGACAATCAGGACAAATGTCGAGGGTCGCAGACGCAGTTCTGCGCGTGTGGCGTCGCGCGCCGAGCGAGCGGCGTCGAAGGCGGCGAGGTCGATGCCGTTGTAGATCACCCCAACGCGGCCGGGCGGGAAGTTCTCGTTGTCGATCAGAGCGCGGCGGACCTGGGAACCGACGGCGATCAGGCGATCAGCGCGTCGGAGCAGGAGCCGGTTGGCAATCCGCCGGGTTGTTTTGACCATGTCAGGATGCTGCCGGCCGTGCTCGGTCAGGAGAATCGGCGGTCGAGTCGAGGGAAGGCGAGCCAGCCCAGCATATAAGAATGGTCCACATTGATGGGCGTGGATGAGTATGACGCGCTGGCTGCCTAGAAACCGTCGGAGGCCCTTCAAGAGCCGGGTGTCGAGGCCGCGGGCTTTGGGATAGGGCCAGACCGCGGCCCCGGCCTGACCAAACCGGTCGAGAATCGGCCCGTTCTCCTCGAAGCAGGCGACCACGAATTGAAACCGACCACGGAGAGCCTGCACGATGCGGACGGCGAGCAACTCGGCGCCTCCGAGGTTGGCCGTTTGAAGCATCTGACATATGACGGGCACCCGAGCGTTCACGGCGCGCCATCCGGTTTTTGCGTACAGGCCTGGACGTTCGTCTCGTTGAAAGGACGCTCGCCTTGGTGGGTACGGCGATGGGCGAGGATGCGGGCGGGTACGCCGGCTACGATGGCCTCGTCGGGAACCGGGCGAGTCACGACCGCCCCCGCACCGACCACCGCACCGCGGCCCACGTCCGCCATCACCACGCTTCGCTCTCCGATCCACGATCCCCTGCCGATCGTGACCGACTCGAGCCTCCCGGGCTGATGCCGGATCGGCAGGTCGGTACGGCTGATTCCGTGCTGTCGGGAGCCATTCATGATCGAGACATGGGCGGCGATCAGGACGTCGTCCTCGATCGTTATTTCCCCGAGCACGCAGAATGGCCCGATCCAGACGCCGGCCCCAATGGCCGTGTCCGGACCCGCGAGAATCGTTCCGAAGCCGATCGAGGAGTCGACCGCGCAACGTTGCAGGGCCAGCCGGTAGAAACCGCGCCGCATCAAGCAGCCGATCGAGCCAGGGGCCAGGCTGAGCAGTTGAGACCAAAAGGCGAAGACTCGGGATCGGCCCAGGAAGCGACCACCCAGAGCGTAGGCAAGGTAGGGCGGCAGCATCAGGACCAGGGCCAGATCATTGCATGCCGATTTGGCGACGCGACGGATCCGCGAGAGCATGGGGACTTCGAGCATGGGGCGTCCGCCGCTGGTCATGCCAACGCGCGCGGATCGGTCCGAAGATTCTTGACAAGACGTGCAGGGTTGCCAGCCACGAGGCTGCCGGGCGGGAACACGCCCCGGACGACGGATCCGGCGGCTACGACGCTGTCAGCGCCGATGACGGTTCCGGGCAAGATGATAACGCGGGCGCCGATCCAGACGTTGTCGCCGATCGTGACGGGGCGGACCTGGTGCGGGTCGGGAGGCAGTTTGGCGCGACGGCGGTCGGGATCGAGGGGGTGACCGCTTGAGTCGAGGATCATCACACCGCCAGCGATCAGGCAGTCGCGACCAATGGTGATTCGATCGGCGATCGTCAGGTTGCAGTCGTGGCTCAAAAGCGAGCGGTCGCCGATCTGGAGTGTCGGGGCGTTCGAGAAACGGGCGGCGAAGCTGAAGCTGATTTTGCCGTCGAGTGTGACGTCGTCACCCAGGAGAATACGGCCTCGCCCCTGGACCCAGTGGAGGAAGATACCGGTACGGAGGTTGCGGCCGCACTCGGTGCAATACGCGCGGAAGAGCGGCTGGGCATAAATTACGCGGCGGAGAAAATGCCCGATCGAGCGCAGGCTCAGCCAGCCAGTGAGGATCGGTCGGATCAGGATCGGCGGAGCGGGGAGCGAGGTCCGGCGGACCGCTTGCCAGCCGGCTCGCGCCGTCCGCGCCCAGATCGAGTCGGACGTCAGAACGGTACGTCGCAGCGTATTCATAAGCTGGTTAAGGAATCGAGTCAGGCGCGATGGGCCGCGAGGGGGACGGCTGCGGCCGATGTTGGTGTCCTGGACGAATTGTCGAATTAGCAAACCGCCGGACGATGCCTACGGAGAGTGTCGAGCAACTGCGCCAGTTGTCGAGCGGTGTTGGCCCGCGTGTAGGGAGACTGATCAATCCGAGGTAGGTCTGGGAGCGGCTTGGCCCGAGCGCGGCGAGCGAGCTGTGCCAGCTCCTGCAGCGCAAGCCGAATGGCGGGTAGGTCGCAGGGAGGGGCTTGGCGAAAGACGGTCTGACTGGAGGCGAGGATTTGATGCGTGTCGCTGCCGGTTTCGGTCAATGCCAGGATCGGCCGGCCCGCGGCCAGGAATTCGAAGAGCTTGGCCGGAACGCCCAGCCTTCGGCCCGGCGAGTCGAGGAGCAAGAGGATTTCGGCCCGACGGATGGAGGCAACAGCCTGCGTATGCGGAACCGGCGGCTCCCAGGCGACCACCTGTTCCAGGCCGAGTCGGCGGATCTCGGCAGCGAGGTCGAGCGCGTCGTGGTGGTCGGGTCGGTGGCCCAGGAACCGCAGGTGGAAGCGGTCGCCGGCATGGTCAGCCTGGTGAAGATCGGCGACGGCCTGGAGCAACGGCCTGGGGTCGCGGCCCGCGTAGATCTGGCCGGGGTGGAGGATCGAGATCGGCTGGTCGGGTGCGGGCGGATCGACCGGAAGCGGTTGGCCGAAGTCCTCGGGGTCGTAGCCATTGGTGATGGAGACGATCCGGGAAGCCGCGGCGGGAAAGGCGGCCCGGAGTGCGGCCGCGACGTTGGGGGTGTTGGCGATCAGGGCGTTGGCCCGACGCATCAGACGTCGCTCCAGCGTGCCCTGAAACCAGCGGGATAGCCCCCAGTGCGTATGGGTCCAGTCGGTGGCAATCCAGGGATCGCGGAAGTCGGCGACCCACGGGATGCCAAACCGGCGCTGAAGGCTTAGGCCAAGGAGATGGATCCAGTGGGGCGGGCCGGAGGTCAGGAGCACGTCAGGCCGCCGGCCCTGGATCTGCCTGCGACTGGCCCGCGCGGCCGCCGGGAGCCAGCAGAGATAGGGAGCGAACTTTCGAGCCGGAAGGGTTAGGCGGCTGGTCGAGTAAGGAACGTGGCGGACGACCGTGGTCGGGTGCAGCCGGTTCAGGCTCGCCTCGTCGCGCGACTCCCAGGGAAAACCCGGAGCAGCCACGACAGCGCAGTCCCAGCCGAGGTCGGGCAGGTGGCGGGTGAAGCCGAGCAGCCGTTGGACCGCCACGGCCGCCGACGGGCAGAAGTGGTAGCTTAGAATCAGTAAATGATTCATCGCGGGTGACAGGGAACCGCAGAGGATCAAACGAGGAGGGCCGAGGCCTCGGGGTCCGGGTGCTTTGTGCCGCTCTTGCCGGATGCGCCGTCTATGGGCCGTCACCGGACTTAGAGGGTCTGGGCCAGCACGTTCAGAATCCGCTCGGCGGCGTGTCCGTCCCAGAGAGCCGGACGCCGGGGCGGGCCGTTGGCATGGGCGAGAACCCGCTCGGCCGTGTCCAGGATCCGCGCCGGATCGAGGCCGACCAGTTGATTGGTCCCTTGCTCCAGGGTGATCGGCCGCTCGGTGTTCTCGCGGAGCGTCAGGCAGGGGACACCCAGAACGGTGGTCTCCTCCTGGATGCCGCCCGAGTCGGTCAGCACCAGCCGCGCGTTGGACATCAGCGCGAGAAACTCGAGATAGCCGAGGGGGTCCAGCGTCCGGATTCCCGGTGCGAGCACGTGGGGGAGGTGCTGGAGTTGCTGGCGGGTTCGGGGATGGAGCGGGAAGACGACGGGAAGCCAGCGAGCAATCTGGCCGACGGTGGCCATCAAGCGACCGAGGGTTTCGGGATGGTCGACGTTGGACGGGCGGTGGAGCGTCAGAACGGCGTAGCCACGGGGTGTCAGGCCCAGGTGGTCGAGCGTATGCATCTGCAGCGCGCGGTCACGACAGGCCAGGAGGGTATCGATCATGACGTTGCCGACCAGGTGGATCTGATGCTCGGCGAAGCCCTCGCGGCGGAGGTTCACGACGGCGCTGGGCTCGCTGGCGAACAGCCAGTCACTGACCGAGTCGGTCAAGACGCGATTGATTTCCTCGGGCATGGTGCGATCGAAGCTGCGCAGACCAGCCTCAACATGGGCCACGCGGTGGCCCAGCTTCGCGGCCGTGATCGCAGCGGCCATCGTCGAGTTGACGTCGCCGACGACAACCACCGCATCAGGTTCCTCGCGGACAAGAATCGGTTCGAGGCGGAGCATCACCTCGGCGGTCTGGGTTGCGTGCGAACCGCCACCGACGCCCAGGTTGTGATGCGGCGCCGGGATGCTGAGTTGCTCAAAGAACAGATCGGACATGACCCGGTCGTAGTGCTGCCCGGAATGGACCAGGATCGTCTGCACGCTCGCGTGCTTCCGGCACTCCCAGAGCAGCGGGGCGACCTTCATGAAGTTGGGTCGGGCTCCGGCCATGAAGAGGAGTTTCATCGGCGGCTGAACGGGTGACGGGTCGGGGCCGGAGGCGGCCAGAGTTGGGATCGGTCGTTGCGCCGCAGAGGGGGGTTGCCGCTGAGAATCGGCGGACGGCTGCTGCCAGGCGGGCGTCGGACCAGATGGTTCGCGGGGCGGGCTAGTAGTAGCTGGCGCTGCGTTTGACGTAGATCCATGTCAGGACGAGGAACAGGAATCCGGCCGCGGTGGCCTTGCACCAGAACGTCGGATTGAGCCGGGGCGGCTGGCAGGGCGGCTCGGCGGGGGTAAGCCGTGCGTAGGCTGCGATGCACGCCAGCATGGTGTAGGTCGGAAGGGTGAAGACACGCGTCAGCGAGAGCATCCCCACGACGTAGCTTGACAGCATGGCCAGCAAGTAGGGACGGAGCCGGGCCATCTCGGGGTCGAGGATCTGGCGGGAACGGGGCCCCAAGTCGCTCAGGGTCTGGGCCGCCACCACGAAGAGGGCGAGGAAGGCCACGCCACCCGGCAATCCCGTCTCGGCGAAGGCGTGCAGGAAGCTGTTGTGCGCAACCTGCCGGGCATGGTACTTCCACCCCCCTGCCCCGATGCCCAAGCCAGGGTTGTCGGCCACCAGGGAGAGGTAATGATCCCAGAGGTGGATTCGGGACTGTCCCGATCCGCTGCCGATGGCCCCGCTGAAGTCGGCTTGCCTGCCCGCGAAGACCGTGAGCACCAGTGGCAGAGTCAGACCGGCGATCATCAGTCCTTTGGCTCGGTAGCGGGTCAGTACCGCCGTGGCCACTCCCGCCAGCAGCGCCATCAAGCCGCCCCGCGAGTAGGTGAGTTGAAGGCCCAGCCCCAGCACGGCGATCCAGGCCAGATGAACCAGACGGATCGGCATCGACCAGCGGCGGCTGGTCAGTCCATACGCCGCCAGGATCAGTCCCTGGGTGATCAGGAGAGCCAGGTCGTTGGGGTCGCCGTAAAGGCCGCTTGCCCCCAGACGCCGGACGTCGGCCTCGACGATGTGGTAGCCAGAGATTGTGACAATCCCCTGGTAGTTGAGGATGGCCAGTCCGGTGACGATCGCCGCGCAGAGCGCACACGAGGCGAGAAACCAACGGAGCCGAACCGGGGTGTCGATCACGGCGATGACCAGACCGACATACAGCACAATCCGCACCAGGTCTGTGCCGGTTTCGGCCAGTAGCTCGAGATCGCCCTGGGCCAGATTCGAGGCGAGGCTGAACAGGCTGAACCAGAGCAGGCATTTCAAGATCGGGGTGGCAGCCAGGACGCGTGGCGTCGCCTCAGCCAGGAGCCGCGGTCCGCACACGATCAGACAAAGCGCCAGCGTGATCTCGTAAATCGGAACAGTCAGCAGTCCGGGCACAAATTCTGCCGGTCGGATCTGAAGAATCGCGTTGAGCAGCAAGACCAGGACCACGGCCATCGCGGCATTCGATCCGGTGACTAGGCTCGGCCGAACGAGGTCCCGTTGGCGACCGCTCGGGTCCGGTCAAAGCGCGGTCGGATCAGACCGAAGCGGCCGCCTTGACGCTGCAGCCCTGAATGCGGCGTTCGGAGGCCGGTGTATCGAAATCGGGCCGACGCGGCCACATCCACGCGGCTGTGTCGGTTGTGTCGCGTCCGCTGTCCGGCGACCAAGAGTCGGATTGTGTCAGGCCGAGACTGTCTCGGGGACGTCAAGCCGGGTTTCCAGCAGTTCCTCTTCGAGCGAGGGAAGCTGACAAAGGCGCGTGATCGAGCGTCCCGACAGACCGAGCACGTGCAGTACGGTCCCGAGCAGGATTCGGAGGTCGCTCGAAGCGCAGACCGTTTCGATGTACGCCAGATCGAGAGCGAGTTTGCGACGGGTATCTTCGATTTCCAGGTCGGGCGGCTGTTGGATTTGAGCCAAGCCGGTGATCCCCGGTTTGACCGCGAGCCGCTCGGAGAACTGGGGAATTTCGAGCTCGATCCGCTGGGCGATTTCGGGCCGTTCCGGACGCGGGCCGACCAGGCTCAAGTCGCCTTTGAGGACGTTCCAAAGTTGCGGCAGTTCGTCGATGTGGGTGCGTCGGAGGATCCAACCGATGGGCGTAACCCGCGGGTCGCCCGGAACGCACCAGCGGGCGCCGGTCCCGCGTTCGGCGTCTTCGTACATCGACCGGATCTTGTAGATGCGGAACAAGCGCCCGCCTTGTCCCAGGCGAATCTGACTGTAGATCGGGTTGCCGCGCGAAGTCGCCCGAACCAGGACGAGGGCGAGCAAAATCAGCGGGCTCAACACGACGAGCAACACCGCTGCAAGCGAGCGATCGAAGCAGGGCTTGACGAAGCGAAGGTAATAACTTTCGGGCCGCGTCAAGAGAGTGCGAAACCGCCGATCGGGCTCGACCTGGGTCCAGGCGCGGCTGTATGCAGAAGAGAGCATCGGGATCAACCCTTGCGGTGAGCTGGAGAGGGTTCGTGGTCTGGTTGCCGGCCCACGCCGGATGGAAAGAGATGGTCGGCGTACTGCGTCGCGACAGCGCGGAGGAGAGCTACGGGACCTTCCTCGCCGGAGAGGCTCGCGTCGGCTTCGGGACTAATCAGATAGAGTTTGCAGAGGGCGGGTGCGGCGACGTAGGCGACCCGCGGATCGGACGGCGCACGCCATCCCTGGCCGTCGTTCCAGGCCCAGAACAGCCGAATCGCCTGCGTGCGGCCTGGCTCCTCACGGGTCGCCACCGCTGTGGCGAACTCCCACGGTTCTGTTCCTGGCTCGGACGATTCGAGAGCGATCCGCTCAATCGGTCCGAGCCGGAATCCCGCGCCGGGGTAGCAGACCTCCGGAGAGTGCGAGGAGACCGGGGCTGAGCGGCCGGCGATCAGAAACACCGCCGCAGGCGAAGCCCCTGGGGTCTCATACGTGCGGTGGATGGCGATCGCGCCGCCGGCGGCCCGCAATTCCCGAGGATCCAGCGCCGAGCCGGTCGATCTCCACGCAACCAGCTCGGCCGGCAACGCAGCCACCTGGGCGGCGAGCCGTTCAACCGCCGGGCTGACTCCCCAGCGGTGCGTCCAGTTGCCATAGGCCCATCCAGCGCCCAGGATCAAACCCAACGCCACCATCACCCGCAGCGCGCCGATCATGAAGTCCTCCCAGGTTCGTGGTCCTCGGCGCGTTTGTCCGCGGACGTGGGACGATTCGGGTACGGACGCGGATACGGATAGCTTCGGTCGACGCCATACAATCCGCCCTCGACACCCGCGACGACGGCCCCCAGAATCCGGACCCCCAGGGCGCCAAGCCGCTGGTAGGCGGCCAGGATTTTGGGCAAACGGCTGACATCTCGGAGAATCGAGAAAATTACGGCGTCGCAATGCGGCGCCAGGATCAGGGGGTCGGAGACCGGGAGAATCGGTGAGGTATCGAGAATGATGAAGTCGAAGCGGCGGCGAACCTCGGTGAAGATCGCCCCGGCGTCGCCTCGCGCCAGCGCGGCCAGCGCCACCTGATCGACCACGCCGGCCGGCATCAGACTGAGGCCAGAGAGGGGACCGGCCACGATCGCTTCATCGAGGGTCGCATCGCCTCGTAGCACTTCGGCCAGGCCGGGCGTGGGCGCCAGGTCGAACAGGTGGCAGATCGACGGGCTGCGCAGGTCGCCGTCGATCAGCAAGGCCCGCCGACCAGTCCGTGCCAGGCTGGTCGCCAGATGGCTGGCCAGCGACGTCTTGCCTTCGCCACTGACGGCACTACTGACCATCAACAGTTGCAGTTGGCTCGCCTGAGCCGCGTGGAGAAGGATGGTTCGGGTCGAATCGATCGACTCCAGCATCTGGGCATGCCAGACCGCATCCCGCTCCTGGATCAGCTCCGTCCTCGACCCCCGGCGCCGGACTCGGGTCGGGATCGGTGGCAAAGCCCCGACCAGTTTCAGACCAACCCCCTCGGCGACCTCCTCGGCCGTGGCGATCTTGCGGGTGCGATACTCAAACAGGGTCACCAGCCCGATGCAGCCCAGGAAGCTGCCCAGGGTCGCGGCCAGGATCATCAAGAGCCGTTTGCGGTTGTCGCGTTCGGTGGGAACGGTCGCCGGCTCGACCTCGGTGATCCGCGAGCCAGCCTGGAGGTCAACGACGAGGTTGTCGTATTCGCGGCTGACCCGCTGAAGGGTTTCGGTGCTGGTAGCGATCTCCTCGCGGATCTTCTCCATCTCCAGCGAATGGTCGTTGAGTTCCCGCGAGCTGGAGCCCATTCGGTTCAGCTCCTCTTCGAGAATCCGGTCTTCCTCGCGGAGCTGAGCGATCTGGTACTGGAGCTTAGCCAGTTCGGCCGCGGGTCCATCCGGCGGCTCGATCCGGAGCCGCGCGATCGCAGCGGGCCGCGCCGCCGCGCGGGCGCGAGCCAACGCCTGGTCGCGACGTTCGTATTCGGCCCGGAGCCGGGTCAGCAGCGGCTCCCGGTTGGGCTGACGCACCACTCGGGAGATGTGCGGTTCGGCCTTTCGGAGGTTTTCGCGGGCAAGCTCAAGGTCGCGTCGGGCCTCGATCACGGCCGGGTCGCGTTCCACCTCGGCGGCGATCTGATCCTCGGTCGGCCCGAAATCGGCCACCGCCGCCGCAGCTTGCTCGCGGACGATCTTCTCGGCTTCGAGCCGACGCAGCGCCGACCGGATCGACCGCCGCTCCTTCTCGGCCTCGCTACGCAGCTCCTCGGAAAGCCGCTGCTTCAGGGCGATCGTCTCGCGATCGTCGGAACCGACGGTCTTGGCGAGCTGATGGAGCTTCTCCCGGTATTCGGCCAGGAACCGTTGCCGCTCTTCCTTGATGCGCCGCAGCGTGTCTCGCCGGGCCTCGGTCGCGCCCCGCTCGGAATCGACGCTCTCGATCCGATACGCCTTCTGAACGGCATTGACGATCGCGGCAAGCTCCTCCGGATGGTCCCCACTGAGCGAGATCCGCATCAGCTCCGAACCATCGGTAAACTCGACCCCGAGATGCTGAGCCAGCCATTCCGCGCGGTCGACCACGCCCTGGAATGTCATCAGCGGCGCCGTTCCCAGAAAATCGAGCGCCTTGTTCAGGACGAGCCGGCTGCGCACCAGACCTTTCTGGGTCCGCTGGTAGCGTGGATATTCATCTCCAGCGGTCGTCTCCGGACCGATGATCCGCGGCGTCCGGGCGGCGACTCGCAGCAGCGCTGAGGCGGTGTAGGAGGCTCGGGGCACGAGGAACCACGAACTCGGCCCCACCACGGCCGCGGCCAGCAGGCCTAGCCCCACCGCCAGCCCGAGCCGCCGCCGTAAGGCATGGACCAGGGCCAGCGGATCCGGACGAGCCGTCGGGCCAGGAGCCGGCCCCGCCGGCGTTCCGTAACCGGTCCGCGTACTCAGACCCGACGCCGGCCAGCCCGACGGGACCGGCAGGGCGGCTCGATCCTGCGTCCAGCCGGGCATCACCTGAGGTTGTTGCGTTTCGGCATTCATCGCGTCCGACCTTGCACCCGCGCTGTCCCTGGTGCCAACGCCACGGGATCGAGTCCGACCACGACACGGCCGGGTTCCTCGTATTCGATCAGCATGCGCGCCACCAGGGCCGCAACCCCGCCAAGCATCACAAGCGCCAGCGGGATCATCAGCCAACCAGCCAGGTCGTGGTAAAAGTGCTCAGCCAGGCTGCTATCAGCGACCTGATACAAAACTCCCGTCAGCACGATCCGCAGCACATTGGCCGCCAGAGCGATCGGGACCGCGCTGACAACCAGAATCAACCGGTCCAGAAGCGGCCGGCGCACGAGCAAGGCCGTCGCCGTCGCCAGGGCGACAAACGTCATCGCCATGCTCAAGCCGCTACAGGCCTCGACCACTCCGATCCGATGTTCGCCCAAACGAATGATGTTCCCTTCCGAGAACGCCATCAGGCCGAGCACCTGGAGGGCAAAAGTGCTGAGACGAGTCGCCAGAGCCTGCAACGGCGGCCCAAGCGCCACTTCGAGCCGGTAGGGCAGCGGAACCATGAAGACGAGGAACAGAATCGACGGCAGAGCCCAGCCCACCGCCGGCCGTCCGCGCCAGAGGGCCAGCAGACCCATCAGGTAGGGCAGAAGCGCCACGCCGGCCAGCCAAAGAGAGCCCGTATAGCCGCCCAACGCCTGAATCCCCGCGCCGCCGGCGATGAACCCCAAGCCCCATCCGGAAGAGGGTCGAGCCGCTTCCAATCGTTCGCTCCACGTCGGCCATCGACGCCAGGCCAGATACAACGCAAACAGCGGAACCAAATAACCGTGCGAATAACGGGGATCCGACCCCCATCGGTCCACCATCTCCCCGAGCACCGGCGCCATCGCCCAAAACAGGGCCGCCGCCAGAACGACCAGACCCAACAGACCGGTATCCCGACACCGATGGATCAAGCTGCCGCCCAATCGAGCCACCCTCGAGACTCCCAGCTTGTGAGATCAAACACTCAGGAGACGGCAAGGGGAACCACGGCTGCCCGACGCGGAGCGCACTCCGTGCCCGTCGGTTGCAACCGACCTCACCCAACCCGACCCGCGACCCCGCGGATGGGCTTGCTATGGGGGGGGGAAAGCCAGACGCAGCACGGCTCTGCTCACTGATCGCATGCGTGCAGCACTGTGCTTACATTCCCGAACGCAACGATACAGATCAATTCCAATCAAAGTCAACACAATACACCGCAAAAAGGACAGACTTTCCGAACGGGAACGTGATTGTGTTGTGTATTGACAACAAACGCTCTCTTGAGTGCCGGGTCAGGTTGTCTCCCCGGGCTAGGGGGGGAGTTGGCCCCATGAGGGTCAGGCGGCCGGCATCGGGATGGACGGCGGGGCGGCAAGAGCGTGGCGCCCCTGCGGCTGTGTGTGGGGATCGCTCGGCGGCGAGCGTCCGGTTGGGCAGAGCGGTCAGGGATCAGGTTGCGGGCGGATCAGATTCGGGAGGTTCGGAACCAGGCGAGGGTTCGGCGGAGGCCTTCCTCGAAGTCAACGACGGGCCGGTAGCCCAAGACCGTTTCGATGGTGTCGAGCGCAGCAAGTGAGTCGCGGACATCGCCGTCGCGGGGCGGCTGGTAATCGGCGTCGAGTTGGGTTCCGAGGATCTGTTGCATCTGGCGGAGCAGGTGGTTGAGCGAGAGCCGCTGGCCTGCGCCGACGTTAAGGACGGCGCCGCCGAGCGGCTTGGGGTGGCGGAGGGCGAGCAGGTTGGCCTCGACGACGTTGGCCACGTAGGTGAAGTCGCGGGTTTGTTCGCCGTCGCCGTAGATGGTCGGGCGGCGTCCCTCGATCAACGCCTGGGCAAAGCGCGAAATGACGCCGCTGTACGGACTGGAGGGATCCTGACGTGGCCCGAACACGTTGAAGTAGCGGAGCGAGACCCCGTCAAGGCCCATCGTCTGGGCGTAGACGCGGACGTAGTGTTCGCCGGCGAGCTTGCCGGCCGCGTAGGGGCTGAGCGGGCAGGGCAGCATCGACTCGCGCTTGGGCAACTCGCTGGTGTCGCCGTAGGCGGAGCTGGAGGCGGCGAAGACAACGCGGCGGACGCCGGCCCGACGCGCGGCCTCGAGCACATGGAGCGTCGCGGTCGGTCCGCTGGCGTGGGAGGTCAGCGGCTCCTGGACCGAGCGGGGCACGCTGGGAATCGCGGCCTGGTGGAGAACGCTGGCGACGCCGTGGACGGCGCGGCAGGCGAACGAGAAGTCGGCCAGATCGCCCTCGAGCCACTCGAACCGGCCGGCCTGATGCGCCAGGTTGTCGAGTCGGCCGGTGGACAGGTTGTCGGCAACCCGAACCGGAACCCCGGCTGCGATCAGTGCATCGACGAGGTGGGATCCGATGAACCCCGCGCCGCCAGTGACCAGCACGGGACCTTCACTCACCGACATAGGCACGGTTCCTGTTGCGGGAGGCTCAGGCGGCACCACAGGCCTCGACTTGCCAGTCGGCCAGGTCCACCGAGGCACCCTGGCCGAGGAAGCGGACCAACGCAGTGAACCGATCCCGCTCGCCCCGGCGGATGACCGTGCCCTCCAGCCCGCGCAGGGGACCCTCGAGAATGCGCACGCGATGTCCGATCGGATGCTGCCGCTCGGGGATCAGCGGCAGTCCGGAGTCGATCAACCGCTGAATCTGGACCAGGTCGCCGATCAGATCGTCCTGATCGGGGACGTCGAGCACTCGGACGAGGCGCTCTGTGCGGAGAGCTTCGAGCCGCGCCCGTTCGTCCCCATGAAGAAAGACGTAACCGGGAAACAAAGGGATCAAGGACCGAATCCGCCGCCCAGCGGGCGTCCGGCGGTCGCGCCAGGCTTGCGGCAGATAGAAACCGATACGCCGGAAGAGCAAGTGCCGAGCGACCGACTTCTCCTGTCGAGGCTTGACGTGCAAGCACCACCACAACCCCGAGGCTGGTCGTCCCTGGCGGACCGACCAGAGGTCGTGGGGATAAAACTCAGGCTCGGCGGGGAGAATGGGCATGAATCCGGGTCGAACGCGTAGGCGGACGCGGTTCCAAGGAGAGCCATGCGGTGGCACGAGGCTGCTCCCTGTACCAATATAGGGGCCAGACCAAAACCCCGCACCGAATTTGCCTCAGCGAAGTCGGCGTCGAAGTGGTACCCTCGGCGGGCGTAGTGCCGGATGGGCCGACTCTGGAAGAGGTTATGGAGGGCCTGCGCTCCACGTCGCCCAGACGGGGGGACGATCGATGTCCTGGCGGCTGGCCGAGTCTCTTGGGCTGAGGCAGGCTCGCCCTCAGACTGGGTCGTGACGCTGGTCCCGAACGACGAGGCGATAGCTCTCGTCGACGATTCGGGCGATCGACTCCCGGAGCGGCGAATTGAGCAGGATCTGGAACTTGCGTTCCAGGTCGAGGTCTCGGAGCCGGGGATTGGTTTCGAGGGCGTCGGGCCAACCGTGAGTCTTGCCGTTGGCGATCGGATCAGGTTCGTGCGCCGCCGGCTTGTCGACGGTCGGGGTTTCATCGTGATGAGAGTGGGCATCCGAGAGCAACTGCTCAAGGCCGACCCCAAGGGCGCGGGCGATTCGGCGGAGCGTCGCTGCGCGGGGGGTCGAGGTCTTGCCACACTCAATCTGATAGAGTGCCGTTCTCGAGATGTTGGCACGGGCGGCCAGATCGTCCGGCCCCCAGCCTTTCGCATACCGCAACTGTCGAACTTTCCGCGCCAGAGTCATAAAACCTCCGTCTGAGCATCCCATGGTGCGACCGAACGGGTCTGTCGGTCGCCTGGCAATCTGTCCAAATGATCCTGTCGGACGTCCTTCTGCGTGTCCCAGGTCGATCCGCAGCAAAACCAAGTGCGGTGGCCAGCCATTCCCAGCGAGCGTGTTCGTTGTGATCTCAGGTCGACCGATTCGCCCGCGATGGCCCGATGTACCGAATGATCGGGTAGGAAATCGATAGTCCTACCCTAACTATATTACGTCGAAACGTTCCGTTCGCAAAGACGAACTCAATTGGGTCAAAACAACTCGCCTCGAAACGTTTTAGGGCAAGTCGAAGGCTCTGACCCGCACCGGCCTGACCCGGTCGTGAGACACAACCGGCTTAGGTAGCAAACGATTTCGACGACTCTCGAGCGCCCGCGTTCCGAGGCCCCGCCAGGATCGCACCGACTCGTCCGTTTGCGTCCGGACCGCACGGCTTTGTTTCGAAGAAGCAACACTCAGCCTCTTGAAGGGGTGGATCGCCTTCGATAGGCTCATGATTGTAGTTATGGATGATTCGAATACGGGTGATTCATGCGGTGAACGCTTCATGCGAGGGAAGCTCATCGCTCATCCGTCTGCCCTTTGTTGCGATCGAGGTCGTTGACTGCTTTCGAGCTGTCACTATGAGTGCATGAACGCGTATCTTGAGACAATTTGAGCGTCTCTCCCGAATCGCTTTGGGAGTGTCAACGCTGAGGAGGGGTTCACGCTCTTCCAGGCAGAGAGCAACGTGCTGAGGCGGCTTTGGTGGCTCGCTAATTTCTATGACTCCGCGACGTCCCGGCTCGATCGGTGACTGGATCGAGGCCGTTCAGCGGGGCGGGGAGGGTTGAGAAGATGACCTCAGAGCCGAACAAGCGTCTGGTGCCCTGGTCCGGGGAGATGCGCCACCTCGTGGTCTGCCGGCTCGATGCCGTGCGGTCCTATCGAGTCGGAGAGCTATGGCGTCCCGGTGTGACTCGTTGGGAGCCAGACGCGATTTACAGTCTGGACCGGGCCGGGCACTCGGTGACGATCCTCGAGCCCGATCCTTCGCCGGCGCTGGTCCAGGCGGTGGCGACGACGCCCGCCGAATTGGCCCTCGTGGTCGAGGGGCCGCTGCTGGTTTTGCTCTGTCGATTTGGGACGAAAACTCCCTGGTTCACGCTGCCGTATGCCTGGCCGTTGCGGAACGCAGGACGGGCGTTGTGCTATGTGCCGCCGGCGCGGGTCCCGGCCGGCAAGGGTGCTCTGCTCTGGGTGAGCCTGGTGGACGCCGCTTCGGGATTGATCGTCGCGCAGCGGGGCACGGTGATGAGCCATCGCTTGACGGTCGCGCTGCATCGAGCCATTCGGACGCAGATCCGCTCACCGTTTCACCCCGACCGCTATATTAAAGCGGTCAGTGCCCTGGATCTGGACTTTCTGGCCAGCCGTCGTCTGTTGGCCCGGGCTAGGTGCTGGTCGGATTCCGACTGACGGTCAGGAATACTCTCTCCGGCTTGTCTGGGGACCGGGGCGTGGTCAGGATGGAGAGCCGGGCGGCAAGCCTGAGCGTGGGTCGCCCGGGAGGATGGCGTGGGCCTGCCGGCATGTTCCGACGATTCCGGTTATGACCGCCGGCGGTCGCTGGCCGCGGCGTGCGGCGGGACTGGGCCGTTGTGGGTCCGTGTTGGGTCCGCTGCGGATCCTGCCCAGGAGGTGGTAGAGCGTCGGATCGAGAGCCCCGTGGCTCTGGTGGGCCGGGATCCGAACGCCGAGATTTTGCTGGAGGATTCGGTTGTCCGTCGCCGCCAGGGTTTGCTGGTGGTGATCGCCGGGCGGGTGGTCTGGCTCGATCTGGAACGTCGGAGGAGCCAGGCGCGGTCGGAGGCTGGTGTGGGCGACCGCCTCTTGAGGTCCCAGGAATGGGTGGAGATCGGGCCATACCGATTGACGGCGGAGGTTCGGCCGGCGGAGTCGGCCAACAGTTGGCCGGAACCGGCCGCCTGGCCGCCCGGGTGTCAGTTTCCCTCGTCCTCGCGGCCGCTCGTTCACCAGTTGCTACCGCGACTCGTTCTCGAATTCGAGGGCCGGTCGGTTCGGTCGAGTCTCTGGGAGATGCGTAATCTGGTGAGCCTGGTTGGCTCCGCGCCGGGGTGCAAGGTTCGGATCCAGTCGACGAGGGTGTCGGGCTTTGAATGTTTACTGATCCGCACGCCGCGGGGGCCGTGGGCGGTCGGTTTGGGTGGGCGTGGTGGGCTGCGCGAGCGGGGGAAGCTCAGTCGGTTTGTTCCGCTGCTGGATGGCGAACCGTTTGAAGTGGGCGAGTGGGTGATTACGCCGCGGATTGAGCCGCCGGCCGGACCCCTCGGGGAGCAGGCGGGCGGTGGCCTGAGGCGGCGGGATCTCAGCGGGCCGCCCGTGGCGGTGGGTCCTGCGTCCACGCTCGTCGAGCAATTCAGCGCGATGCAGGCCGATGTTCTGGAGCAGGTCCGGCAATCGCTCTGGATGATGGGCCGGTGGCTCGGGCAGGTGCACCGCGAGGAAATGGATCGGATTCGCGCCGAGCTGGCTGAACTGCGGCAGGCGCTGGCAGCCCGTGAGACGACGGGGGTCGAGCGCCGGCTGGAGCCGCCGGCCGCAGACCCGGCCCCATCTCCGACGTCGGATCCGCCGTCCCGGCCAAGGGTCTCCGACGAGCCGATTCCCGACCCGTCGCAGGGCGAAGACCTGCATCGGCTGCTTGTCGGTCGGCTGGAGCAATTGCAGCGCGACCAGCGCAGGCGGTGGAGTCGGCTGGTTCAGCGCGCCCTGGGGCAAGACGATTGAGCGGAGTTCGCGGCCGACGGGTCATCCGGGTAGTTCAGCGTGTGCTGGGGATCGTCGTGGTGGTGGCGGTCGGCTGGCACGTGGTCTCGATCGGGAGTCAGCTTCAGGCGCGGGGCGAGTCGGTCGAGATCGACGCGGGTTGGGCCGTGGGTTCGGCACTGGCCTACGTGGGCGGTTTGATTGGCGCGGGGTTTTGGTTTCACCGGGTGATGGCGGCTAGTCCAACGCCGATCGGCGCGGGGGCAGCGGTCCGCGCGTACGTGATCAGTCATCTGGGGAAGTACGTGCCGGGGAAGGCGATGGTGGTGGTGATTCGGGCGGGGCTAGCCTGCAAGGCGGGAGCGCGGCCCGCGGCGGCGGTTTTTGGCACGCTCTACGAGACCCTGGTGATGATGGCCTCAGGGGCGGTCGTAGCGCTGATCGGCTTTGCGCTGAGCCCCGCCCGGGAGGTGCGGCTGGGCCTGGGACCGCTCGGCGAGCAACCGGTCTCCCTGCTGGGGCTGAGTGCGGCCTTGGCTGCGCTGTTTTTGGGCGTGACCGCCCCGCCGGTCTTTCCGCGGCTGGCCGGTCTTGCCAGCGCGACGCTGCGCGGGGCGGGGAGTGGGGCCTGGCCGCGGCTCAGCTCCCAACTGCTCGGGGTGGGGCTGATTTGGAATGCCGGGGTGTGGCTGCTCATGGGCGTGAGCCAATACGCGGCGCTTCGGGCCTTGGGGGTCTCCGCGCTTGGCTGGGAGCAGATGCCGGCGATCGTCGCGGCAGTGGCTCTAGCGACGGTGGCCGGCTTCGTGGTGGCGGTGGCTCCGGGCGGGCTGGGGGTGCGGGAATGGGTGCTCTGGACGAGCTTGGGGGTTGTGCTGGATCATGAGCGAGCTGTGCTTGCCGCCCTCTTGCTGCGGCTAACCTGGCTGATTGGCGAGCTGGCAGCGGCGGTCGCCTGCGGAGTGCTGGGCTGGAGATCAGGTCGGAGCCGCGGCGTCGAGACGGGTCGCCTGACCATCCCCAGTCCACCGGAATCGCCATGATCAGCGTCGTCATCCCCGTTTACAACGAAGCCGAGAGCCTGGCCCCGCTGCTGGCCGAGCTGGATCGCGCGTTCACGCCCTTAGGCGCCGTCGAGTTTATGTTTGTGGACGATGGGAGTCGGGACGATTCGTGGTCGATCCTGACCACCCTAGCGCGGCGGGAGCCGCGGGTGCGGGCGATCCGCTTTCGCCGTAATTTCGGCAAGGCAGCGGCCTTGACCGCCGGGTTCCGCTCGACGCGGGGCGCGATTGTCTTCACCCTCGACGCCGACCTCCAGGACGACCCGGCCGAGGCACCACGGTTTCTGGAGCGGCTCGACGAGGGTTACGACGTGGTGAGCGGATGGAAGCAAATTCGCCACGATCCCTGGCACAAGGTCTGGCCGAGCCGGTTATTCAACGCCGTGGTCAGTCGGTTGACGGGGTGTCGGCTCCACGACCACAACTGCGGCTTCAAGGCGTATCGCCGAATCGTGCTCGATGAGGTGGATATTTATGGCGAGCTGCACCGGTTCATTCCGGTGCTGGCGGCGGCGCGGGGGTTTCGGGTCGGAGAGGTGGTGGTCCGTCACCGCCCGCGGAAGTATGGGCGCTCGAAGTACGGCTGGTCCCGGCTGTTCAAAGGATTCCTGGACTTGCTGACGGTTCGGTTTTTGACCGGGTTTGGCCAACGGCCGCTGCATGTGCTCGGAGTGCCTGCGCTGCTGCTGATGGGCCTGGGGCTGCTGGGGCTGGGTTGGCTGGCGGGTCTCTGGCTCGCTGGACAGGGACCGATCGGCGGCCGTCCGCTGCTGGCCTACAGCGCCGCGGCGCTGGGCGTTGGCGTCCAACTGCTCTGCCTGGGCATTCTGGCCGAGCTGGTCACGTCGTACCATATCCGAACCCACCCGACCTACAGCGTCGCCGATCGCCTGGAGGGCGAGGCCCTGGCGACCCGATCTCCCGAGCAGACTCCTCATGGCTCAACTCTCTGATATCGATGCAGACCACGTGGACCTGCCGCCGGAGCCTCCGATCGAGCGCTCCGAGCCCCGCCGTCTGGTCGGAACGCTGATCGTCTGGGTCGCGACCGCCCAACTGGTCGGGATGACCCTGCGGACGCCGGTGCAGCTTGAGGCAAACGACATCTCGCGCTGGTGTACCGTCTGGTCGCTGGTGGAGCGGGGCACGTATGCCATCGACGAATGCCCTTGGCAGCACAAGACCCAGGACAAGGTCCTGCGGTCCAACAAGCTGACCGAACCAGGTTCGGACGCCTCGCTGCTCAGACGGGTCGAATACATGCTGGCACCGGCGAGCTGGAAGGAGGGCGAGGCCCGGGATCGGGTCTACTCGTCGAAACCGCCGCTGCTGCCGACGCTCATTGCCGGCATGCTTCTGCCGGCCCGGCTCGTCACGGGTGTACCGCTGGAGACGATGGTATTTCGGCAAAAGCGCGAGCCACGTAATGTCGAAGAGCTGGTCGAGGTCGAACCGGGCCGGTTCGAGACTCGCCGCCGCACCGACACCGAACGCGGCTACGCCGAGTTTCCGGCGTATGTCTATTACTTCAAGCCAATTCTGCTGCTCTGGAACGTGCTTCCGTTTGGTCTGAGCCTGGTCTTGTACCGCCGGCTGCTCGACCGCCACGCCGCCAATGATTGGACCTGGTTTTACTGCCTGTTCGCCGCGGCCTGGGGGACGTATCTGTTTGCGTTCGGGCAAACGCTCAACAACCATACCGTGGCCGCCTGGAGCGCGTTTTTTGCGGTCTATGCCTTGATTCGAATCGTCGCCGACGGCCGTACCGAGCGGCGCTATTATGCGGCGGCCGGCTTCTTTGCCGCGTTCGCGGCCGCCAACGAGATCCCCGCGGCGCTCCTGACCCTGTCGATCCTGGTGATCCTGCTGGTACGCTCGCCTGGTTCGACCCTGCGGGCAAGCGTCCCAGCCGCGGCGATTCCGACCGTCGCCTTCCTAACCACGCAACTACTCGCCTTTGGGCAGTTCATGCCCGTCTACGAGGAGTTTGGCACGCGCTCCTATCTCTACGAGGGCAGCTACTGGGCGACGCCGCTGGAGTTCGACGCCTTCAACGTGGATCCGGAACCGTGGCCGGTCTATCTGTTCCACATGACTTTCGGCCACCACGGGATCTTCTCGCTGACGCCGATTGTGCTCCTGGCCGTGGGGGGGCTGGCCATGCTGCTCTTTGAGCCGCGGCGCCGGATGCGGCTCATCGCCGCGTTGGTCGGTGTGATGACCGCTGCGATGCTGGCCTTCTATGCCTGGAATCCCAAGGCGCGCAACTACGGCGGATCGACCCAGGGGCTGCGCTGGCTGTTCTGGCTGTTCCCGCTCTGGCTCGTGGTGTTGCCGCGAGCCGTTGAGCCGGGCGGCGACCGCCGCTGGTATCGAATCCTGTGCCTGGTGGTGTTGGCGGTCTCGGTGATGTCGGTCGGCTATGCGATTCGGGGACCGTGGAGCCATCCCTGGCTGGTCGATCTGATGGTCCGGCTACGCTGGTATGCCTTGAAGTTTTGAGAGCCGGCGGGAAGTCGATCCCCGAGAGCGGCCGAGGCGGATTGTGGTTGCCGGCTTGGGGTCGCCGCAGTAGAGTCAGCAGCCGACCGAGGGGCCGAGACTCTTCCGGAGACGACGACGATGCGTGCAGTGTCAATGGGCCTGGTGCTCGCAATCGGTCTGAGCGGCGCGGCCAGCGGCGAGGAGTGGCCGTACACACTGACGATCGGCGCCCGGCTCCAAGTCAAATCCCCCGGGCAACCGAAGGCCCAACCGCTCGAGACCTCGACGCAAATGCACTACAGCATCGTGCCGATCGAGGGCGGCGAGGAGGTTTCAATTCGACGCTTGGAGCTGACCGTTTCAAGCGAGGGCAAGACGATCTCGGAAGTCAGCCTGTCGCGGCAAGAAGCCCGATTCAAGCAGGGCGATCAACGCGCCGAGACCCTGGCCTACGATCGGGCGCCCCGCGAATTGAAGGCGACTCTGGATCAGTTCGGCAAGCCGATGGCGCGATTCAGGGCCGCCACCCTCGGCAACGAACCAGCGCGCGAGCTGCTCGTCCCCGAATCCTCCTCGTTCGTCGAGAACGGAATCGTCGAAAACACGCGCCTGTTTCACCCCCCCTTCCCCGACGGCCAGCGCGTCTGGGAAGCCCCAGCGCGGCTTTCGATGGGCGAAGGCCAGTTCGCCACCGGCACGCTGCATTACGAAAAACTCGGCATCGGCCCAGACGGTACCGAGCGAGTCAAAGTGACCGGCGAGCTCAAACCCCAGCCCCGTTCCGGAGGAGATATCCGGGGCGGCTCCTACCAGGTCTCCGGCGAGCAGGCCTTCGATCTCGCGCGGCGGGTATGGACAAGCGGTCAGATGACGATCGACGTCACTCTCGAGTTGCAATCCAACGGGCACGCCACGGGGATCGCGACCGGCAAAATGGAATTGGTTCTCAAGCCAGACAACCCGGGCGCCGGTGCCGATCTAGCCCCGGCGCCCGGAGCCGATGATTGAGAATCGAGCCGCGGCCCTGAGGTTCTCTCTGGTGGGATCGCTCACTCCGGACCGCAAGAACCGAAGCACGAACACCGACCGAGGCTCGGCTCAGGCGTCCGGCCCCGCCGGGCGACGATTGGGGCGATCGGGACGAGGCCGTCCAGGGCCGAGAGGACGGTCGGCCTGATCGAGAACTCCATCACCGTTGGTATCCAGGCGGTCGAATAGGCCAGCTGGGCCGCGGAACTCGTCGCGGCTGATTTTGCCATCTCCGTTCTGGTCGAGGTTGGCCAGCCGCCGTGGGCCGGGTGCGTTGGGTCCGGCGTCGGGTCGGCTAGCGGGAGGGCCGCCCGGTCGGCCGACGGGTGGACCAGCGGGGCGGTCGCCAGGTCGGGTGGCGCCGGGTCGGGCCGGTCGCAGCTCGTCGCCGCTCAGGACGCCGTCTTTGTCGGCGTCGAGGCGGTCGAACAGGGCGGCTGGGCCGCGGAACTCGTCGCGGCTGATCTTGCCATCTCCGTTTTGGTCGAGGTTGGCCAGCCGCCGTGGGCCGGGTGCGTTGGGTCCGGCGTCGGGTCGGCTAGCGGGAGGGCCGCCCGGTCGGCCGACGGGTGGACCAGCGGGGCGGTCGCCAGGTCGGGTGGCGCCGGGTCGGGCCGGTCGCAGCTCGTCGCCGCTCAGGACGCCGTCTTTGTCGGCGTCGAGGCGGTCGAACAGGGCGGCTGGGCCGCGGAACTCGTCGCGGCTGACCTTGCCGTCCTGATTGGCGTCCATGGTGCGAAGTCGCTGACCACCCGCACCGGCCATGCCCGCCAACCCGCGAACCCGCTCACCCAGGCTCCGCAATTCCGGAGTGTCGAGTTTGCCGTCGTTGTTGGTATCGCCCCGGCGGAGCAGTCGATCGAAAGCCGGCAAGCCCTCTTCGGGGATCTCGGAGCGCTCGAGCACTCCATCCGCGTTGGCGTCGAGCTGCTCAACGGCACTACGCAGCCGATCCACGATCGGCTCTTGGGCCCAGGTGGTCGAACTCAGCAAGCCCAGGCTCGATGCCGCGGCCATCCAGATCACAAGACGCATGGCAGAACCTCGCTTTCGGGTCGTCGAGCGACCCGGCCGTTTAAGGACGTGTGTCGGCGACGTCGGAGACTGATGGGAGTACCGCAAGAATAAACCCCACAAGGTCGTTGAGGTGTCGCGGCGTTTCCCCCCCTTCTGGGGGTTGCGAATCGTGCGTCTGAGAGGGCAGACTCACCCCACAAGGGCGATGACGACAGCGAGCGATTGCTGAGAGAAAGAGGTCTGATGGACACGCAGCCGGACGGCGATCTCGAGCGGGTTCGGTTCCAGCTTCGTCAACGGCTCGAGGCCCTGGGCCGCGCTGGTCTGGATCGGATACCGGTGGTCAGCCGTCGGTCAGGGGACGTGCTGACGTCGTTGCCGAGCCGGCCCATCGCCCCAACGCCGCCGGTCTTGACCAATGCCGTTGATCGGCCACCGCCCGATTCATCCCGATCGCCGGAACGCAAGGCCCAAAGCCGGATCGACGAACCCGATCCGATGCGTTCGGCGTCCGTTGGATCCGGCTTGCTGTTTGGATCGGACCTGGCCGCCGAAGTCCCCCTGCCAGAGCGACCCGCGGCCCTGGCGGTGCTGGCCGACGAGGTGTCCGGTTGCCAGCGCTGTCCGCAACTAGTGGCGTCGCGGAGCCGGACCGTCTTCGGCGAGGGAAACCCCGCCGCGCGGCTGATGTTCATCGGCGAGGCGCCCGGCGCCGACGAGGACCGGACAGGGCGTCCCTTCGTCGGCCGCGCAGGCCAGCTTCTGACCGACATGATCACAAAGGGGATGCGGCTCCGGCGCGAGGACGTCTACATCGCCAACGTGCTCAAGTGCCGACCTCCAGACAATCGAACTCCCTTGCCCGACGAGGTGGCTCAGTGTCGCGGTTACCTCGAACGTCAGGTCGGGATCATCCGGCCCGAGCGGATTTGCCTGCTGGGCAAGACTGCCGCCGCGGCCTTGATCGACGGCGCTGCCAGCCTTCCGATGAGCAAGTTGAGGGGACGTTGGTTCGAGGTCTACGGCATTCGGGCGCTGGTCACCTACCACCCGGCCTACCTGCTCCGCAACCCGGCCAGCAAGCGCGAGGCCTGGGAGGACCTCAAGGCCCTGATGAGCGAATTGGGCCTCAAGCCCGCCGCTACGTAAGGAATCGGACGAATGATCCGGTGCGGCCTGCGGCTCAGGCTGGCGGCACCTCGGCCGCTCGGTCCGACAAGAGGCGGCGGAGCCTGCCATCCTCGACAACGAGCGGGTCGAGCCAGCGCAGCTTGGGCTGGATCCGGGGCCGGTAGGCGGCCACAACGTCCGGATCCGGGTGAGCGATGCGGGCCAGGGTCTGCTGGATCAGAGGGCTGTGGGCCGCACGGAGGCAGGCCAGCACGTGCTCATCGTCGCGCAGCAGATCATCACGGCGCAAGGCTCCGAGCCGCACCGCCTCGCGCAACGCTTCGGCAAATTCGTTGTAGATATACGCCTCGACCCGTCCCGACCACCAATGTTCGTTCATGTCCGCATAACGCGCCTGGACGTCTCGGGCCACCTCGAGATCGTTCAGGCAGATCCGTCCGTCGACGACGACCAGCGCCTGGAGCGTCGCTGCAATTAAGGCAGGCGATACCACGCCGCAGGCCCGTCCGTCCCGGAGAAAGTAGTCGATCCGGTCGGCACAGAGGTCGGGCAGCGGCTGTTCCAGGAGTGTGTAGACCGAGTCGTCGTAAAACTGCTCGGGGCGGTAGCCGAGCACGGCAAGGGCCTCGGCTAGATCCGGCCGGTTGAGAAACAGCGGCTTGAGCGACTCGTGATGGGCCTGTTCGTGGTCGTTGGTCTCGTCCAGAAAATCGACGGCGTGGGAAAAGGCGGTGTGCGAAATGTCGTGGAGCAGGCCGGCCACACACTCCAGCCGAGAGGCTCCCAAACGGCGGAGCAGGCAGTAGACACCCAGGCTATGCTCGAACCGGGTCACGCTCTTGAAGGGATGGGCGAAGGCGGAGGGGCCAGCCTGGCGAATCCCGCGGAGGCGTTGAAAGGTCGGAGTGGCGACGAGGCGCAGAATCGCGGGGTCATCGATCGTCGTCGGTCCGTAGACCCGGTCATCCCAGTGCATCGCGCGGAATTCCCGCCTCGGGCCACGCAGAGTCACGCGGCCCGTCCGCGTTCCGACCCGGTGAGGGAAATCTAGGGAGCCGACCGCCCCGATTTCAAGGCCGGCCGGTCTGTTCCACGGCACCTGGTCCGGCAGTAAGATACGGAACAGAAAGGCCCGGTCCAACCAGGGGCCGGTCGGGCACGCCAGGGTCGTGGCTTCGTTCGAGGCGGGAGGTCAGTGTGCCGACAGTGCGTCAGCAACGGCGCGGGTGGTCTTGGGTGTGTTGGACGGCGATCGTGGCCGCCGCCGGCTGCGGCGACGCTGGCTCGACGTCCGCGGGCGGTCCGAGCAACGTAGCGCCGACCCAGCCCGGCGGTGATCCGATCAAGCTGCTGTTTATCACCAACAGCAACGCCGACTGGTGGAACGCCGTCGAAAAGGGGATGTTCGACGGAGGCCGCGATTTTGGCGTGGCCGTCGAAATGCGCCGAAACGAGGGTACGACCGCCGGCCAGATCCGCTTGCTCGAGGACGCGCTGAGCCTGCGCGATGTCGATGGGATCGCCGTTTCGGTCATCGAGGCGGAGGCCCCAGGCGTGGCCGATGCGATGCGCGAGCTTCAAAAGGCCGGCAAGGTGGTCATCGCCATCGACTCGGACACCGCGCCCGAGTTTGCCGACGCGCGATCCGCCTACATCGGCACCAACAACATCGCCGCTGGCATCGCGGCGGGTCGAGCCGCCGCCACCCTCCGGCCCGAGGGCGGCAAGGTGTGCGTCTTCGTCGGAATCTCCTCGGCCGCCAATGCCCGCGAACGCAAACTGGGCTTCTTCCAGGGTGCTGGAGATCGGTTCGTCGAGGCTGAGACCTTCGACGACGGCGGCGACAAGGCCCGGGCCTCCTCCAACGTGGACACGGCCCTGACGAAATATCCCGACGTCGGCTGCCTTCTGGGCCTCTGGTCGTACAACGCACCCCGGATCGCTGACCAGGCCGCCGCCGACCCGGCGCGTCGCCAGAAGCTGACCATCGTCACCTTCGATCTGGACGAACTGGCCGTTGGCCACCTCGAACGCGGCAACATCGACGTCACCGTGTGTCAGAATCCCTACGAGATGGGTTATCAGGGCGTCAAGCTGCTCAAGGCCCTGATTCAGAAGGACGAGGCGACTGTCGCCGAGATCCTGCCCGACGGCAAGACGCGTGATACCGGCGTTCGGATCATCGTTCCCTCGGCCGATTCACCCATCCGCGGCGACAACGTCCTCACGATCGAAGAGATGAAGACATGGCTGGAGAGCAAGGGGCTCAAGTCGTCGTAAGTCCGCCGCCGGCTCGCGAGGACCAAACCAACCGGCGGCGGAGCGGCCTAGGCCTCCTGACGGGCTCTTCCGAGCTAGGACTGATCGTCGCAATCGTCGCCGTCCTGGCCCTGATCTACCTACTCGATCCCCAGCGGTCGTTTTTCGACGAGCGGAGCCTCCGGACCCTGATCCATCAGGCGGCCCGGTTCGGGGTCCTGGCCCTCGGTGCGGCCGTCGTGATCATTGCCGGCGGGATTGATTTGTCAGTCGGATCGGTGGTCGCGCTCGCGTCGGTCGTCTCGGCCATGCTCACGACCGAATGGCTGCCCGCCCTCGGCGCAGGCTCGGCGACCGCCAACCCATGGGTCGTTCCCGCGGCGATCCTTCTGACGCTGGCCCTCGGCGTCTTGATCGGCCTTGCCCACGCCGAAATGATCAACCGCCTGCGGTTGCCGCCGTTCATCGCCACCTTAGCCACCATGGCCGGCCTCCGCAGCCTGGCCATGATCCTCTCGAACAACCGCCCCAAGACCGTCAACGTCGAAGCCTTCCGCGCTCTCGGCTACGACCCCCGATGGACGATCTCGATCTTTGTCGCCTGCGCCTTGCTAGCTCACCTATTTATGAGCCGGACGGTCCTCGGCCGCCACATCTACGCCCTCGGTGGCAACGAGGCCGCCGCCCGGCTCAGCGGGCTTGACCCGCGTCGTTTGAAGCGAATCGTCTATGGGCTGGCCGGCTTCCTTTCGGCCCTCGGCGGTATTCTCTTCACCGGCCAGAGCGGACAGGGCCAGGCCACAATGGGCGTCTCCTACGAGTTGTTCGCGATCACGGCGGCCGTGGTCGGAGGGTGTAGCCTCGCCGGCGGCGTCGGCTCGATCCGCGGGACAGTCTTAGGCCTGATCCTGATCCAGTGCGTCATCAAGGGCACAGGCCAGGTCATCCGCGGCATCGACAGCACCCAGATCGAAGGGCTGGTTCTGGGACTCGTCGTCGTGCTTGCCGTGGCCTTCAATCAAGGTGTTCGCGGCCGGCGCGAGTGAATCGTCTGCCGCCCGTCCTCCGAACCGCCCGTTCCTGGGGCACCCCTGACAGTGACTGACCGCCTCGGCACGGCTGCTCCCCACGGATCGGACGCGGTTTCTCGACCCATCCGGTCCCGCTCCTCCCGACTCGGTGCGGTCATTGTCGCCGTCCTCGTGGCCGGGTGCGGCCAACCGACCCCGCCGCAACCGCCTCCCACGCCGGAGACCTCCATCCAGTCGGCTCCCTCCGGACCCATCCGCTTCACCGCTCAGGAGCTTGCGTTTCAGTACGAGCGGGGCGAATCCGGGTTCGCCTGGCCCGTTGAGGTCACCGGTGGCGGGGTCGCCCTGCGCGACTTCGACGGCGACGGCGACCTCGACCTCTTCTTCGCCCAAGGCATGCCTCTGCCGGTCGGCCGCACCGACCATCCCCCGGCCGACGTCCTGCTCCGTAACGACGGCGAGCGTCGGTTTACCGACGTCTCGGCCGCCTGGGGGCTGACCCCGAAAGGCTACGGCCAGGGCGTCGCCGTGGCTGACTACGACGGCGACGGGGATCCTGACGTCTATGTCACCCGCTACGGCGCCAACACGCTTTGGCGTAACGACGGCGGACGATTCACGGACGTGACGGCGGAGGCCGGCGTGGGCTGCCCGCTTTGGAGCCTCGGCGCTGCGTTCTTGGATTATGACGACGACGGCGACCTGGATCTCTTTGTCGCCAACTACTTCGATTTCGACGAGGCAGCGGCTCCGTTTGCATACGACGCCAACGGTCAGCCCGACTACGGCACCCCCGCGCGGTTCCCGGGACAGCCCGACGTGCTCTACCGCAACGACGGCGACGGCCACTTCACCGATGTGACGGCCTCGGCCGGCGTCGCTGGCTCAGGCCGGGGCATGGGGGTCCTGGCCGCCGACCTCGACGGCGACCACCGAATCGACCTGCTCGTGGCCAACGACGCCGAGGCCAACGCCGCCTGGATCAACCGCGGCGACGGCACGTTCGACGAGGCTGCTTCCCGAATCGGACTCGACCTGAACGCCGCCGGCCAGGCCGAGGCCAATATGGGCATCGCCTTCGGCGATACCGACGGCGACGCCGTGCCCGACATCGTGATCAGCCACTTCGTCGGCGAGCACGACACCCTGTGGCGGGCCCGCGGGCAGCCCGGCTCCCGGTTCTACCAGGACGAAACCTACGCCGCGGGCCTGGGCAGCGCCAGCAAGCCGTTCACCGGTTGGGGCATCGCCCTGGCTGACTTCGACCTCGACGGCCTGCTGGACCTACTCGTCACCAACGGCCAGATCCGCCGCGAGCCCGGACAACCGTTTCCCTACGAAAACCCCCCCCTGCTCTGGCATGGCCTGGCCGGCGGCCGCTTCGACGACGTCACCGATTCAGCCGGACCATACTTTAGGCAACTCCACATGGGTCGCGGGCTGGCCATCGGCGACCTGGACGACGATGGCGACCCAGACGCGGTCATCACCCACCACCAGGCGCCGGCCGTCGTGCTCTGGAACGAATCGCCCAGGTCCGGCCACTGGCTCCGGGTCGAGCTGCGGGGACACGCTCCCAACCGTGACGCCCTCGGCGCCGAGGTCACCCTCGAAGCCGGGGGCCGAACCTTCTTCACCCCCATCACCAGCGGCGGGAGCTACCTTTCGGCACACGATCCCCGACCCCTCTTCGGCCTCGGACCCTGCGACCTGGTCGATCGCCTGACCATCCGCTGGCCCTCCGGTCAGCTCGAATCCCACACCAAGCTCCCGGTCAATCAATCCCGACTCTGGCTCGAACCTGCTGACTGACAACCAATTAGTGCTTTTCCAAACCGATGGAAATCCCGGCTGCTGCCTGTTTTCACCATCTTTCCGGTTTTCACCGAATTTTCTTGGGTTCGACACGTCCTAACCAAATAGGTAAATCGTAGAATGTAGGAGGATTGTTTCTAACCTGTCGAGGCCGGTATTGGGACCGGCTTCGGCCGAGCCTGGACGCTCGGGCCCGTTGTCGACGGCGCCCTGCGTGGGATGGCTTCGTGCAGGCGCCCACCCTGACCTTGTGAACTCTTGATCACCAAGCCTACGATTGTGATCAGACGTTCACATGGGAGGTGAGTGGGATGATGGGGAGTGAGGTTCGACTCTGGCCTGAGTTGCAGCCGGTCGGTCGCCGAGGGCCGTTTTTGCGGCCGTCGACGACCACACCCGGCGTTTATGGCCTGGATCTGACTTCCGGCTGTGGGATTGGGTGTACGTATTGTTACATCCGTGCCTTGTCCCGGTATCCGGGGGAGGCACGTCTGCCGTTTGATCCATATACGACCGAGGCGCTCGGTGCGGCCCTGGACGAGTTGGGCGATGCGGTGCGGACGATTGTGCTGAGTCCGTCGAGCGATCCGTTGCCGCCCTATCGGCCAGTTCGGTTTGAGGCGGTGCGCGTTGCCCAGCGGATTTTGGAGTCGGGTCGCGAACTGGTTTTGATGACGCGGGGGCGGCTTCCGCGGCGGCTGGTGAGCCTGTTGGCCGAGCATGCCGCGCGTACGCGGGTCGCCATGGGGATGATGAGTCTGAACAAGGCGATTGTGCGGACCTTGGAGCCGCGATCGGCTTCGCCGCGCGGTCGGCTCCGCGACCTGGAGCGGCTCAGCCAAGCCGGGGTGGCGATCGAGGTCCGGCTCGAGCCATTGGTTCCGGGAGTGACCGATACGCGGGACAACCTGGCCCCCCTGTTCCACGCGCTGGGGCGGGCCGGGGTGTCCCGCGTCGTGGCCCATTATCTCTTCATGCATCCGGCGATCTGGCCGTCGTTTGCCGAATCGCTCCAGCCGTTGGGGATCGTCGACGAGGTGCGTGCCGCGTTTGAGGGGGGGCCTCAACTGACGGTGGGTTCGGTCGGGACGGTGCGGAACGTCAGCCGCGAGGCCCGGCGCGAGGGGCTGGCCCGGATCATGGCTTGGGGCGCCGAGTTCGGCCTGGCCGTCAGCACCGGAGCGGCTCAAAACCCGGACCTTCCTCGGATCGAGCCGACGGAGCGACCCCCGCTCTCGACTCGTCCCGCCCGGCCGCAAAATCCACCGCCGCTGCGGGTGGTGGTCTAAGCCGGAGGCGATCGCGCGGCTAGGGTGGGTCGTCGAGCCGCTCGATGTCTCGGACGGTGATCACCCTCGACTTGAGGACGCTGTGGAAGCGGGAGTCGCCCCGGACGCCGACCCGCGCTGCGACGTACGAGTCGAGGTCCAGGCCGGGCGGAGCGACCAAATAGATTGTGCTTAGGCCGTCGTCGCCGATCAGCAGAAACGCGCGCCGGCCGTCGACCAGTTCCGAGCAGCGCTGAAGCAGGCCCTCAGCCTCGAACGGCGATTCGGCCCCGGTCGCCAGTTTGCCAAGCTGGCGTCGGAGGCTGTCCAATTCGGCATCGCGCTGTTGGGTGGAGGCGGCCAGCTCTCGGAGTCGACGGGCGGCTTGGGCGGCGGCCTGCTGCCGTTCAAGTTGGCGGAGGCGGAGGGCGATCGCCTCCCGCTCGATCGGTCCGCTGGCCCGCGTGGCGAGCTCCTCGTAAGCGCGTCGGACCGGCTCGAGGGACCAGGACTCGAGCCGTCCGGCGAGCGCTGCTCGGTGTCGCGACTCGACCCGGCCCAGCTCCTCGTCGAACCAGCGGGCCAAGCCCACCTCGCGCACCGGCGGACCGACCGCCACGAAGTCTGGATCCACCGCGGGCACGCGGCGGCCCGAGCCGGATGCCAGCCGACGTCGGCCCCGAACCGAGGGCAGCACCGTTCCGAACTCGGAGGCATCGCCTTCGCGTCCCAGCGCTCGAGGATCGACCCGGCTAACTTCCTCGACGCGCAGATAGCGCAGCTCTCCCCGGGGAGGGCGAACGGCGTAGAAGATCCGCCGCGTTCCGTCGGCTTGCCGGAGAACGAGCGGCGCCAGGTCCATCAGTTCGAGCTCGATGCCGCGGGGGACGATAGTCCAGACGCCCGCGGGCATCAGCCCCCCCTCGACTCCCGGGCGCACCGCCGCGCGTTGCTCGATGACGCGGGCCTTTCCGTCCGGTTCGATCGTGATGGCATCGCGATCGATCCAGCTAAAGGAGCCGGGCGGAGGAAGCACGGCCAGCCAGCCATCCGGGCCTTCGTCAACGACGTCGAGCCGCTGGCCCTTGGCGAGGCGATGGGTCGTCGCGCTGGCGTCGTCCGGTGCGACCAGCAGTTCAGCCTGATCGACGGCCACCCAGACCGGGGTCGTCCGGTCTTCGACCCCGATCAGTCCGATCAGCATCATGACGGTCGGGAGCATGACGCGACGGGCCTTACCGGCCGCCTCGAACTCAGCGCATGGGGCGTGGTCCAGAGAGGCGGCATAACCGGGCAGGCAAGCCGGGTCAAGAGCGGCTCAGCGGCGGGTCTCGGTGGCTTCGGGCTGATCGGCGATGCCCAGCTCCTGCATCCGCCGGTAGAGCCGAGGCCGCGAGATTCCCAGGCGATCGGCGGCCCGCGACTTGTTGAATCGCGCCAGTTGCAAGGCCCGCTCGATCAACCGCCGCTCGATGGCCTCGAGCGTGGCGTCCAGCCCAAGCTCGGGTGTCGCGGGGCCAGGCGGGGGAAAGGCGCAGGCCCACTCGCCGCGGATCGTCGCGGGCAGGTCAGGCGCGTCGATCACGTCGCCCTGGGCTCGCTCATGGGCCCATCGGATGACCCGCTCCAGTTCAGCCAGGTTTCCCGGCCAGTCGTAAGAGCGGAGCGCCTCCAGAGCCGCCGGGGTCAAACCGAGCCGGCAGACGCCGGTAGACCGGTTGGCCCGCTCCAGGAAATGCTGAGCCAGAAGCGGCAGTTCGGCGAGCCGCTCCCGAAGCGGTGGAAGCGTCAGGACCAGGCCGGTCATGGCGTAGTAGAAATCGTCGCGGAGCTGGTCGGCCTCGAGGTCGAGCCGGGGGTCGGCGTTGCTAGTGGCCAAGATTCGGATGCCCGCGGCCAAGAAGCGGGGTAAGGCAGCCACCAACCTGGCCTGGAGATCGCGGCCAAGCCCGCTAGCGCCCACCAGGAGCAAGGTGGAGCTGGCGGCGACCGGCTCGCGGTCGTTGGTCAGCACGGCCCAAAGCGGACGCTCCAGCTCCTCGGGAGGCAGGGCCGCCACATCCAGAGTCAGCAACGGTCCCTCGGAACCTGCGCTGGCCCGATGGATGGCCGCGGCGACCGTCCGCGCGCCGGCGCCCGGTTCCGCCACGATCCAGGCCGGGCTGATCGTCGCGGCGGCGGTTCGGATTTGGCTGAGCAGACGCTGGTGCGCTGGCCCGCTGCCGATCAGATCCAGGCCGCCGGTCTGCGGGCGGACAGCCAGGCGAATCCGCTCAAGCTCGACGCGCAGCCCATGACTGCGACTCTCTGGAGCGCCGGCCGGCTCCGACGCGGGGTAAATCAGGCCAAGCACACCCACGACCCGCTCAGCGCCGGCCATCAGGGGCCTGAACTCGAGCCGCACGGGCCGACGCTCGCCATCGGCCTCGGTGATCAGGCCGACGCTCGAAACCACGCTGCCCTGGCGGGCCTCGGCCGGAGGTGTCAAGGTCGCCAGCGGGGCCATCGCCTCGGCATCCCGGGACGACGCCTCCCAGCTCTGGCCGATCTGCTCATCCAGCGGGCACCCCGTCAAGGTTTCGAACGCGGGGTTGGCGTAAAGCAGCCGCCACGCCGAATCGAGGACAAAGATCGGCAGGCGGGTGCGGGCCAAGAGCCGCCCCAGGCGGCGGAGGCTGGCAGTCCGTGCACTCATAGGCGGATCGCGGCGGGCGAGGGGTGAACGGGATGCCGCGTAACAGACAGGACAACAAACTACCTAGTGAGGATCGCGGCCCCGAACCGCCTCGGCAAGAGCCCACCCCGAAGCGGCCCATTTTCCCAGCTTGCTCCATCCACGGTTGGTTTGATGGAGTTCACGCCAGCAAGCGACGCGAGTCGCTCGTCACTCATCAAGGGCGCGGGCTCGATCGTGGTCTTGGCCAGTCGATCCGGCCTTGTCCTGATGCTCTCCCGATTGCCCACCGATGCCGACCGCTCGACAGACCTGGCTTCCGGGTTGTCTTTTGGCAACGCAGGGCCTATCCACCCGTAAAACGGCTCCAAGACCAGACGACCTGACCGAGGATCGGCCACCTTCCTCCCTCACCCGGTTCGAGAGGGATGAGGGGGAATTGCTGGCTCGGTTGGTTGGGCCGCAGGATGACGTGGCGGCCAGCCAGGTCGAGCCAGCGAATCATCGGCTGGCCTCCTACCGGCATGGCGGCGACCATGCGTCCCTGAAGCGTGGTGGGATCGCGTTGCGCGCGGTCGACGGCGACGACCGAGCCGGAGGGTAGAATCGGAGCCATAGCGTCGTCAGCCAGCCGAACCGCGACCGTCTCCCGCGGATGAGGGATCCACTGCCGGTAGGCCAGGACGTGGCCCTCCGAGGGAGGCATGGGTTGATCGAGCGCGCTGAGCGGAATCAGTTCGACGGCGACAAACGGGGACGATATCTCGCCGTGGTGGCTGGCCGAGGCCACCACGACGACCTCGTGCGGTTCTTGTTCGAGTTTTTCCAGGCCCCGGCGAATCAGTTGCTCGGGGGTCAGCCGGGCGAGAATCTGATCTTCCGAGTTGCCGCGATACTTGGGTCCCTGGCCCGTCAAGAGCCAGAGCGGGTTGGTGCCCGTTTGATCAATAAAATGCAGCAAGACTTCAGCCGGGACCGTCACACCGGATTCATAATTATACCAGGTGCGTGCCGGCAACTGGAGCCGTCGCGCCAGTTCCGGTCCGCCGTGCTCGCCGAAGAGTTCCTGGCGTATTTCGCGCAGGCGGCTCGAAATCTGCGCCTTGACGGTGACACGCATTGGGTGCGTCTTCTTCCGCGCCACCAGTGTGGAACTCCCCGAGAACCGCTTCAAGCTCGAACGCTCCCTCGTCGGCTCAAGCAGGTTGATTCTGGCTCACCACCGTCGATGAGCCAGTACACCGTTCGGTCGGCCGGTCCCACGCGACTCGGATCGAAACCGAACAAAACCCTTCCTCTTTATAAAGCTGGTCGCTTTGGGGTCAAGCACTAAAAAGCGACGTGGTGATCGCAACCAGCGCGGTACACCTACGGTAGACATTGGCCGGGCAAGGGGAGATCGGCCTGGAATCGACGGCTGCCAGGCCAGGGTTGGAGGCGGGCGGCCGAGGTTTTGCTAAAAGATGCCCAGTTCGTCGCGGGCGGCGTCGGTCATCCGATCCGGAGACCAGGGAGGGTTCATGACCAGCTTGACGTGGGCCTTGGTCACGCCTTCGACTTTTTCCAAGGCCGCCACCGCGTCGCGGATCATTTGCGGACCGGCCGGACAGGCCGGCGAGGTGAGGGTCATCTCGACGTGGACTTCATGGCCCTGAGTCTGAATGCCGTAGACCAGCCCCAGGTCGATCACGTTGACGTGCAGCTCGGGGTCGGTCACGGTACGCAGGGCCGCGATCAAGGCCTCGGGGTCGGGGGTGGAGGCGGCGGCCGTGGATGGGTCGGAGCTGGCCGCGGAGGGCGGATCCGCTGATGGGGTGTCCGCTGGCATCTTCGCCGGGGACTCCGGCTGGGGGAGTTGGGCCGCCAACGCCCGCAGCCGGCGGAGGATCCCGTAGAGGCCGGAGATCCGTTGCATGCCGAGGATCTCACGGACACCGGACCGATCGAGAATGTCGTCGGGCAGATTTGCGACCTCGGCGGGGGTTGCGCCATCGAGGCCGGCCACGAGCAGCGCGACGAAGCCGCGCACGGTCGGGGCCTCGGCCGGAGCGTCGGCATAGAGCCGGATTCGGCCCGATTCGGCCGGTTCGACGAACAGGAAGACCGGTGATTGGCACTCAGGCACGCGATGGCTTTCATCCCTGGAGCCGGCCAGCCGATCGGGCAGAGGCGGCAGTTCGCGGGCCAGGTCGATCAGCAGCTCGATCCGTTCCTGGCGGTCGGCCTGGCCGAGTTCCTGGACGAGTTCGTCGAGGCGGGTGGACATGGCGAGTCGCCCCAAGACGGTTACAGGCCAGTGGGGTGGTTGGTTCAGCTAGGCGCCGCGTTCGATCGGAACCCGGACCAGGTTGCCCCATTCGGTCCAGGAGCCATCGTAGTTGCGAACGTTCGGATAACCCAACAAGTAGGTCAGAACGAACCAGGCGAGGCTGGATCGCTCGCCGATCCGGCAGTAGGCGATGATCGGGTCGTCGGGCTTGAGTCCGGCTTGCTGTTCGTAGAGAGCCCGCAACTGGTCGGCCGATTTGAAGGTTCCATCTTCGTTGACCGCCAGGCTCCAAGGAATGTTCTTGGCGCCGGGGATGTGGCCGGCGCGGAGCGAGCCTTCCTGGGGGTAGTCTTCCATGTGGAGCAGTTCGCCGGTGAATTCCTTGGGGCTGCGGACGTCGATCAGCGGTCTGCGGGCCTGGACGTGGGCCAATACGTCATCGCGGAAAGCCCGGATCGTTGACTCGTCGATCGGCTGAGCTTTGTAGTCGGTTGGCGGATATTGGGGGATGTCGCGAACGAGCGGTCGGCCTTGGTCTTTCCAGAGCTTATAACCGCCGTTCATGATCCGGCAATCTTTGTGGCCGAAGAGCTTGAAGGCCCAGAAGGCGTAGCAGGCCCACCAGTTGGAGCGGTCGCCATAGAAGACGACCGTGGTGTCGTTGGCGATGCCGGCCTTGCGGCAGAGCGCCTCGAAGGCGGGGACGTTGATATAGTCGCGGACGACCTGGTCTTGCAGGTGGGCGTGCCAGCCGATCTCGACGGCGCCGGGGATATGGCCCTGGAAGTAGAGAGCCGGGTCCTCGTCGCTTTCGACGATGCGAACCTTGGGATCGTTGAGGTGGTCGGCGACCCAGGCGGTCGAAACGAGCACCTCCGGGTGGGCATATTCGGACATGGACGGCCTCGCAGGATGAATTGAGGAGAGAACCGAGGGCTTCGTCGCGTTGACCGGGGTGAGTGGGTCCCTTAGGCGCCGGTGCCGAGCTTGGCAGCGACGGCCTTCTCGAGGGTCAGGCGGACCGGCTCGAGGGTGATCCGATCGTAGACGTTGGCAAAGAAGCCCTCGACGATCAGGCGGATGGCGGTCTCGCGGGAGATTCCGCGCGAGGTCAGATAGAAGATCATATCTGGATCGACCGGCCCGGCGGTGGCGCCGTGGGTGCAGCGGACGTCGTTGGCCTCGATCTCCAGGCCGGGGATCGAGTCGGCGCGGGCCGCTTCGTCGAGGATCAGGTTGTCGTTCTTCTGGTAGGCGTCGGTCTTCTGGGCGTGCGGCTCAACCCGAATCATCCCTTTCCAGACGACCCGCGACTGATCTTTCAAACCCGCCTTGTAGAGCAGGTCGCTCGTCGTGTGAGGAGCCTGATGGTCTTGGCGGGTCAGGTACGTGAGGTTTTGGCGACCGGTTGTGAACATCACGCCGTTGACCTGGGCTTGTGCGCCCTGCTCAGCCAGAGCGACCTCCTGATTGACCTTGGCGAGCCGGCCGCCGAGGCCGCCGACGGTCCATTGAAGCGTGGCGTCGCGGTGGACGACGGCCCGTTCCCGGCTGAAGTGCCAGACCCGCTCGTCCCAATTCTGAATGTTGACAAACCGAAGGTGGGCCGAGGGACCAACGATGAGTTCGACCGCGCCGACGTGGAGGCCGGGTTGGGACCGGTCCGGAGCCGAGGCGGTCTCCTGAACCAGGCTGGCCGATGCCCCCTCTTCCAGAATCACGAGCGTATGCGAAAAATCGACCGAGCCTGTCGACGCTAGGCCGATTAAGTGAAAGAGCGGGGCGTCGAGCTGAACGCCCTTGGGAACATAAAGCAAGGCTCCGGAGGTCCAGAACGCGGCGTGGAGCGCCGTGAACAGGTCGGTGTGGGGATCGACGGCGGTTGTCAACAGGTGGCGTCGGAGCAGTTCGGGGTGCTCGCGAGCGGCCGTGGCCAGGTCGGTGAAGATCACGCCGTCGGGTAACCGCTCGGTCGGAGACCGCCGGGCCGCCGCTCCGTCGACCTGCATCAGGCCGGCCGCGTAATGGCTGGCGAGCAGGTCCCAGGCCGGATTCAGGCTCGCCGCCGCCGTGGCCGACGGCTCAGATCCCGCAGGCGTTGAGAAATCGGCCAGCTTCAAAGCGCGGATGTCGGTCCGCCGCCACTCCTCGTCGCGAAGGCTCGGCCAAGCGGCCGAGCGGAACGCCTCGAAGGCGGCCCGGCGGCGCTCGCTCAGCCAAGCTGGCTCATCGCGCCGGGCCAGCAGGGCATTGAGGGCCGACTCATCGAAGGCGTTCACATGATGCGGGGCAGATCGAGACGCCGGGGTTGCTGTGCTCATCGTCCTGGTTGATTCCGGTGCAGGGAAGCCTCGAATCGAGTGATACAAACGCGTGGACCTGGTCGCTTCAGGGCGTGTCGAGCGCCGACAGCACCCGCCGTGCGTCGGCGTCGCTCCAAGAGTCGAGGCCGAAGCTGCGGACCACTTTGCGATCCCGGGCCACGACGAAAGTGATGCCCACGGCGTCGTTGATCGACCAGCCGTCCGGCCCTTGACGCTGGCCCTCGTAGACCGTCCAGGTTGTTCGCGTCAGTCGCAACGACTGCTGCGCACGGGGTAGGAATTCGAGCGCGTTCTCGGGCTGGTCGGTGAGCCAGACCGCGGCTAGGCGGAGTTCGCCGGAGGGGTCGCGCGCGGCCAGCGCCTCGTCGATCGTCCGGAGCAGCCGGGCCATGGGCCGGTCGAGTTGAGCGGCCTGAACAAAGGCGTAAATCGTGGGCCGACCCTCACGATCGGATGCCACGTCGAGCCTCTGGCCTTCCCCCGGACCAGCAGCGACCTGAACCCTGAGCGCGGGGATGGCGGCCCCCGGCTCGGGACCGGAGGGTCGCTCACCCTGCCAGACCGCCACCGTTGTGAGAATCAGTGTCAGAGGGATTGAGATCATCAGAGTTCTACCTCCACCGGGCCGAGAGCGCCCTCGGCTCGAATGAGGCCGAAATCGCCCCTCGGCCCCGTGGCGGTCTGCCGAGAGCCGCACTCGGCCGCCGGTCGTCAGCCGACCGATCCTTCCATCTGGAGTTGGATGAGCTTGTTCATCTCGACGGCGTACTCCATCGGCAGTTCCTTGACCAGCGGCTCGATGAAGCCCGAGACGATCAACGTGCTGGCCTCCGCCTCCGAGAGGCCGCGGCTCATGAGGTAGAAGAGCTGCTCCTCGCCGATCTTCGAGACCGAGGCCTCGTGGCCGATCTTGACGTCAGCCTCTTCGATCTCGATGTAGGGATAGGTGTCGGAGCGGCTCTCGGGATCGAGAATCAGAGCATCGCAGACGACGTTCGACTTGCAGCCCTTGGCTCCGTCGACGACCTTCAACAGGCCGCGGTAGCTGGACCGGCCACCGTTCTTGGAGATCGACTTGGAGATGATCCGGCTCGAGGTGTAGGGCGCTTCGTGGATGACCTTGCCGCCGGCGTCCTGATGCTGGCCTTTGCCGGCGAAGGCGATCGAGAGAATCTCACCTCGCGCGCCCTTGCCCCGCATGTGCACGGCCGGGTATTTCATCGTCAACTTCGAGCCGAGGTTGCCATCGACCCACTCCATCAGGGCGTCCTCGTAGGCGACGGCGCGCTTGGTCACCAGGTTGTAGATGTTGTTGGCCCAGTTCTGGATCGTTGTGTATCGGCAGCGGCCGCCCTTCTTGACGATGATCTCGACGACGGCCGAATGCAGGCTCTCGCTCGTGTAGATCGGAGCGGTGCAGCCCTCGACGTAGTGGACCTGGGCGCCCTCTTCGACAATGATCAGCGTCCGCTCAAATTGCCCCATGTTTTCGGCGTTGATGCGGAAGTAGGCCTGGAGCGGGATGTCGACTTTGACCCCGGCGGGGATGTAGACAAACGACCCGCCGGACCAGACCGCCGAATTGAGGGCGGCAAACTTGTTGTCCTCGATCGGGATAACCGTTCCGAAATACTCGCGGACCAGGTCCGGATACTCGCGGACAGCCGTGTCGGTGTCGACGAAGATGACGCCCTTGTTTTGCAGATCCTCGCGGAGCGAATGGTAGACGACTTCGCTCTCATACTGTGCGCCGACGCCGGCGATCAGACCCTTGCGCTCGGCCTCGGGAATCCCGAGTCGATCGTAGGTGCGTTTGATCTCGGCGGGGATGTCGTCCCAGGACTGGCCCTGGCGGTCGGCGGCCCGCATGAAGTAGTGAATCTGGTCGTAGTGGATCTCGCTCAGATCGCCGCCCCAGGTCGGCGTCGGCTTTTGCCAAAAGACCTCGAGCGCCTTGAGGCGGAACTGACGCATCCACGCCGGCTCGTTCTTCATCTCCGAGATCTGGGAGACGACCTCGCGATCCAGCCCTTTGCGGGCCTTGAACGTGTAGTGCGCGTCCGACTCGCGGAAACCATACTTGTAGTCGTCCTTGATTCCCCGCACTTGAGCCGTTAGGTCGATGGACATGATCGTGGGTCTCGTTTGAGGGTCCGGGGCGAAGGCGATGGGCCCGGCCCACCGCGGCGGTTCTGATTCCCCTTGTGTTTGATCCAAGCCGCCTAAACGGCCGGCGCCGACGCGCTGGACGCATGCGCCTCCAGCTCATCCTCGATCGCCGCCTCGACCGGGTATTTGGCCCGAACCCAGTCGTAGCCTTCCTGCTCGAGCCGCTCGACCAGTTCCGGGCCACCGCTCTCGACGATCCGGCCACCGAAGAGAATGTGCACAAACTGGGGCCGAATGTAATTGAGGATCCGCTGATAGTGGGTGATCACCAGCACGCCGGTCCGCTCCCGTTCGACCACCCGGTTGACTCCCTCAGAGACGGTCCGCACAGCGTCGATATCCAGCCCGCTGTCAGTCTCATCCAGGATGGCGAAGGCTGGCTTAATCAGGCTCATTTGCAGCACTTCGGCCCGCTTTTTCTCGCCGCCGGAAAACCCTTCGTTGAGGTAGCGGCGGGCGAAGTCGGCTTCCATGCCCAGTTCGTCCATCGCCGCTTTCAGCTCCTTGCGGAACTCGCGCATCGGGATCAGGTCGGATCCTTCGAGGCGGTCCGGGTTGCGGATGTTGGTCACGGCGTGGCGGAGGAAATTGGCTAGGGTCACGCCCGGAATCGCCGTCGGATACTGAAATGCCAGGAACAGGCCCCGCTTGGCCCGCTCGTTGGCCTCAAGCTCCAGGAGTTCCTCGCCGTCGAGCTTGACCGAGCCGCCCAGCACCTCATAGGCCGGGTGGCCCATCAGGGCGTAGCTGAGCGTGCTCTTGCCCGAGCCGTTCGGACCCATCAGGGCGTGAACCTCGCCGCGACGCAGCGTCAGATCGACGCCCTTGAGGATCTCCTTGCCCTCGATGCCGACCCGCAAGCCTTCGATCGTCAACACCTGGGGATTCATGCGATGTCTCGCTCAGTTTCAGGGTACGCGGCAGCAGGCAAGGGCTTCCCCTCGAACTGACAGGCCCGGTCGCCGTCGAGCCGGCAGCTCGACAGCCGCAAGGCCCGGCCTACCACCTTCTCAAACATCTTGCGTTCCAGGGCACAGACGGTCGCGTCGGCCTCCGCAAGTTCCAGATAGGGACACGAATACTGCCGGAGCACCGGCGCCGACGTTCCCTCGGGAACAACCACCTCGGCCTCGATGCCACGGCCATGCAGCAAGCGGCCCAACTGCATCAGCCGGCCTTCCCAGCCATCGCCAGTCAATTGAGCCCGGTACAACTCGGCCAGCCGATCCGTCACCCGCTGAAAGACCCGCCGCCGCAGCCGCGGATCCTCCACCGACCGCATCATCTCCTCCCACAAAGCCAGTGCCAGATCGGTATAATTTTGACCTAACCGCTTGTGGGCAAGAGCGCTGAGCTGATAGGTATGGTGCGGCCGGCCCCGTCCCGCTGGTTCGGACTTCCGCTCGACCAGCCCGGACCCCATCAACCGCGTCAGCCGGTTGCGAATCGCCGTCGGCGTCACCTGGAACGCCGCGGCCAGCTCCGCGACCGTCATCGGCCCCTGCCGCCGGAGCAGATCCAAGAGGGGCTGATCAACGGCCTCCGCTGGGGTCGATCGCGGGATGGACATCATCAGGCTCCGAACGGCTCCCTAAAGTCTAAACACCTCAGGCTCTATTTTCCACATTTTTCGCTGACAATTTTGCGAAAAATCGGGAGACTTCTTAAGTCTCTGTCAGCTCGAAAGATTGGGAACAAAGTGGAATTGGCCTGAGGATTCGTGCTTAGGGGTCGAGGCCGGTGTGTGCTAGAACCAGATCTGGCAACGGAGCCAGAACAGGTCGTTGGATCGTCCACGGAGGCCCGACTGGGGGTTGAGCAAGACGGGGTTGCCGAAATAGGCGCGTTGCCAGTCGAAGTAGAGTTTGACGAATCGGTTGGGGTACCAGTTGAAGCCGATGTCGGTGATAGCGGCCTGGTTGGTCCAGTCGGCCGGGTTGGCCAGTTCGGCGGTGAAGACTTGGGGGCCGAGTTGCAGGTAGCTATAGCGTGCGAAGAGTTCGATCGCGCCGGGGCCGTACCCGCCGTTCCAGGGGGCGAAGGGCCGGAGTGGCTCCACAACCGACCGATCCTGGATGACCTCGCCGGTGAGGAACTGGCCGAGGGTGATGTGGTAGCCCATGACGGGGACGAGGGTTCGCTGTGACCGGGCTTGCGCGGCCCGAACGAATCCGAACGATCCGGCCTGGAATTCGGTCTCCAGGCTGGTTCCGCGATGATACCAAGCCAAATGGACGGCTCCGGCTGACCGGGGTCCAAGGGCGAAGGAGTTTTCGGCGAACCGGAGGAAGCTTAGGGTGGCGGCCTGGGCTGCCTCGTCGTTTTCCGACGACTGGAGCGAGGTTCGCAGCGGCAGCGCCGCGCGGGGGCTAATCTGCTGGCCGAGAAAGCCCGAAACGCCCAGATTGAGGAAGCGGAGCGGATCGGGAGCGTTCGGGCGGAGCCAGGGCCGCCAGTTCAGGTAGCCGACGGCGTCGCGGGTTGTGTTGTTGTCGGCGACGCCCTCCAGCCGGCCGTCGTAGCCGCCGAAGGCGTACTGAAGACGCTGATCGAACAGCAAGCCGTGCAGCTTCAGGCCCGCCGACCGAGAAATCCCGAAATTGAGCGGGAACAGACCTCGTTCGGGAGTGATGAAGAATTGCTCCAGGTGGTCGTACCAGTCGTAGCTGTAGGGGACGAGCATCCGCCCGAACATGAGCTGCACCTGTTCGGTCGGGCGTAAGTTGAGATTGCCGTCGAGCAGGTCCCAGACGCCTTCGACGCTGCGTTGGAGCGAGACTTCGTATTCGAAGCCGCGGGTCAGTCGTCCTTCGAAGTAAAACCGGACGCGCGGGATGTAGAGGCCGCTGCGGGTTGGGCTGAGGTTGTTGGGGGCGTAGACCTTGAAGTCGGTCTGGTCGAGCACGTGGAACCGGAGCTGAAGTTCCTGATCCTCGGTTTCCAGGAGGAAACCGTCGAGGAACCGCCCCTCCAAGCGCGGTGTCGAGGACCGGTCGCAATCGGGCTCGAACAGCGGCTCGACCGGGGGCGGATCGGCGGGGGGCAGAGGCAGAGGGGGCGATCCGGAGGGCTGCTCGAGGCGGAGCCGCAACTCCTCAAACCGCTGTTCCAGGTCGCGATAGCGGGCCTCGGCCTCGGCCCGAGCCTCAGCCTCTCGGCGGAGCAGCGCCTCGTAGTGTTCGGTCAAGGCCTGATGGCGCTCCTCGACCGCGCGGAGCCGAGCCTCCCAGTCGGGCGGTGCGGCGGGGGGCGGATCCTGACCTTGGGCTGGCAGGGTTGCGGCCAACACCAGCGTTGGGAGCCAGCCGGCGCGGGGGTCACGGCCCATCCCGGGCAATCCCCAATGGGTCTTGCGGACAAACGCTCTGCCGCATCCTCCGAGTTAGATCGACCCCCGGGAGTCCGCCGCTGGAGCGTTTCACCGCTTCGGACGGCCCTCCTGTCCAAAAAAAAACTCGGCGGGGTTAACCTCGAACGGCCACTGACGAATCGACTGACGCATCCGAGTTCCATCGCGACGTCTGGCCGCCGCGGCCGAGTCGACGCTCCGGTCTCCCGGAGGGTTCCCGTGAATCAGCACGACGCCATCGTCATCGACCAGGTCACCAAACAATTCGGTCAGCACGTCGCCGTTGAGGATCTGTCGCTGCGCGTCCCGCGGGGGACGCTCTACGGCTTTATCGGGCCAAACGGTTCCGGCAAGACGACGACCCTGCGGATGATCATGCACATCCTGCTGCCCGACGCAGGCCGGATCGCCGTCCTCGGGCAGGAGGACACCCGCGCCGCCCAGGATCGGGTCGGCTACCTGCCCGAGGAGCGGGGGCTGTACAAGAAGATGACCGTCCGGCGGCTGCTGCGCTACTACGGCCAGCTCAAAGGGGCAACGCCGGCCGATCTGGCGCGTCGGATCCCCGACTGGCTGGAACGGATGGGTTTGGCCGATTGGGCCGACAAGAAGATCGAAACCCTCTCGAAGGGGATGGCCCAAAAGGTTCAGTTTATGGGGGCGGTCGTCGCCGAGCCGGAATTGCTCATCCTCGACGAACCATTCTCGGGCCTTGACCCCGTGAACGCCGAGGTGCTCAAGGACGCCATTCTCGACCTTCGGCGCAAGGGAACGACGATCGTCTTTTCGACCCACGACATGGGCGTTGCGGAGCGGCTCTGCGACCGGATCTTCATGATCTACCGGGGCCGCAAGGTGCTCGACGGCACCCTTGCCGAAATCCAGAGCCGCTATGGGGGGGATACGCTGCGGATTCGAACGGCCGACGGCGCAGCCGCATTGGACGGGTTGCCGGGCGTCGTTGAAGTCCGCGACGACGGAAACCGCCAGGAGGTCCGGTTCCGCGGCGACCCTCAAGCAATTCTTCACGCCCTGGTCGAGCGAACCCGAGTCGAGCATTTTGAGGTGACCCATCCCAGCCTGCACGACATCTTCGTCCGGATCGCGGCGCCGGAGCGGGAGGTGAGCATTCATGCGTTGGCCTAAAGTAACGGTCGTCGCAACGGCCGAATTCACCAGTGCGGTCCGGACGAAGGCGTTCGTGGCCAGTGTCTTGATGCTGCCGTTGATTTACGGAGCGGCGATTCTGATCCAGCTCTTTGCCAGTCGGGCCGACACCCGGACCCGAACCTTCGCTTTGATCGACCGCACGACCGTCCTGGCCCCGGCGATTCTGGAGGCCGCCAAGGCGCACAACGACGAGGACGTGCGGGACGAGCACGGCAAGCAAGTCCGGCCCCGCTTCGAGCCGGAGCCGATCCCCGCCGAGGCGGCGTCCGGTCCCGACGTACTGGTGCGTCTGTCGGATCGGGTCCGGTCCGGCGAACTGTTCGCCTTCGTCGAGATTCCGGCCGACGTGTTGGAGCCGGGGTCGGGCGGGTCGTCCCGGCTCCGTTATCACACCAATACGCCCACCGATCTGGACCTGCCGCGCTGGCTCGAGGGCGTGGTCAACACCTCAGTCCACCGGATCCGGCTCGAACGTGCCGGCCTCGACCCGGTCAAGGTTACGGCAGCGATGGCCCCCGTTCTGACCGACACGTTGGGCCTGGTCGAGCGTCCGGCACCCTCGCCGGCGGCCGGAACCGCAGCGGCGCCAAGCTCGGCCCGTAAGATCGACCCCATCCGCACCGTGGCTCTGCCGATCGCGTTGGTCTTCGTGATGTTCGTCACGATCACGTCCACCACGCCCCAGTTGATGCAGACGGTCCTTGAGGAAAAGATGAGCAAGATCACCGAGGTCTTGCTCGGTTCTGTCACGCCGTTCGAGCTGATGCTCGGCAAGCTGCTGGGCAACGTCGGGGTTGCGCTGGTGCTGGCCGGGCTGTATCTAGGAACGGCCTACGCTGTCTCGGTCCGATACGGTTACGGCGACCTGGCACAGCCGGGGCTCATGCTGGCGGTCGTCTTGTTCATCGTGTTAGGCGTCACGCTCTTCGGCTCGCTGTTCATGGCGGTCGGCTCTGCCTGCAGCGACCTGAAGGACGCCCAGTCGTTGATGCTGCCGGTGCTGATCCTGGCCATGCTGCCGGCGTTTTTCTGGTCGGTCGTGTTGCAAGGCCCGGACAGCCCGGTCTCGGTGGCCGCGTCCTTGTTTCCGCCCGCGACGCCGTTCCTGATGCTCATGCGGATGGCGCTGACGCCGGCACCGCCGGTCTGGCAGGTCGCGTTGAGCGTCGCGCTGACAACCTTGACCGCCTTGGCGTGCGTCTGGGCGGCCGGCAAGATTTTCCGGACCGGAATTCTGATGCAAGGCAAAGCGCCAGGCTTCTTCGAGCTGGCACGGTGGATCGTGGCCCGCTAGCCGAGTTCGCTCCGCTCAGCGATCAACGGCCATCGGCTCAAGGCTTGACAGGAAGCACGCGAGAGGGTTGACTATTGCGAGACTGAATCTCAGTCTCAGTTGAATCGGCCGATCGGATGGGTCCTTCGATCCGGCCCGGGCCAGCGGCTGTCGGTCCTGAAGGGGCGAGCCGCGTTCGGGGAGCCGGCGGATGAAGGGCAAGCGGCGGCGTGAGGGTCGGTCGGGGGCCGGATCGTCGAGTCAGGGGGTGGGAGCGGCCGACGGCCGGGCTTTGGAACGGCAAGCACTGGAGTTGGGGCTTGCTGGAGAGATGAAGGCAGCCCGCGAGCTGCTCGAGGAAGCGCTCGTGCTGGTGCCGTTGCAGCCGGCGGCTCGGCTGCTGTTGGCCGACTGCCATGCTGCCGAAGGACGCGTGGCGCTGGCTTACGATCTGTATCGGAATGTTGCCTTTGATGCGGAGTGCCCGTGGCGGGTACTGGCCGCAGCCGTCGAGCGTCTGGGCCGGCTGGGTGCGGCGGCCGATGCCGTCCAGGCGTGCCAGGCGCAGGTCAGCCGGGACCCCGGGCACCACGAGGCGCACTTCGCTATCGCCTTTTATGGCCGGAGGCTGGGGCGATCGGCCGAGGCGGTTTTGCCTCACGTCCGTCAGGCGTTCGAGCTTGCCCCGGAGGTGCCTCTGTATCGGATCACGTTGGCCTGCCTGCTTGATGCATGTGGCGAGCAGGAGGAAGCGAGGGAGTTGCTCCGCGAGGTTCCCATGGATGCCGTTCAATGCCGTTGTTGCTTGCGGCGGATGGCGACGATTCTGCAGCGTGCCTTGACTCCCGACCGACCGGCGGCGGAGACGCCTCCGGGGAACGGACCGGCCTGAGTGGGCGGCTTGGGATGGGAGATCTGATTCCTGGGGATTCCTGGAAAAGGGGTTTTGCGGTGAAGGTTGAAGCCACTACGACGGTCGGGGTACGTCCCGTGAGTCGGTCGGTCCGGCGCCAATTCAACGCGCTGATGCGGCTGATCCGGCGGGCGCACATGTATGCTGGTCTGTTTATGACGCCGTGGGTCTTTCTCTACGGCGTGACGGCCCTGCTCTTCAATCACCCGGAAGTGCTGGCCACCCGGGAGCTGCGGTGGGTGGGTCTGGAGCAGCTTCGCGGAACAGCGCTCGAGGAGCTGCCGCCTGCTGAGGCGGTGGCGGCCGAGGTGGTGGCGGAGTTCAATCGCCGTGATCCGGAGAATCCGCTGCGGCTCGATCCGGGCGCTGCGGCGGCCTACCGGGGCGCGTTGTTCGCCGAAGCCAGCCGAGGGCCAGGGCGAGTGGATCTGCGCTGGGATCTGGAAAGCCGCCAGGGAGTGATTGCGGCCCGCCAGGGGGCGCCACCAGCCGCGGGCGGTCCGGCGGCTGGGCCGGGGAGCCTGAAGGTCGAAAGCCTGAATCGCGAGCGGCTTGAACGAGGCGCTTGGGAACTCTTGAAAGGGGCTGGCATCGTAACCCAAACGGCCCGAATCCGACGAGGCCCGGAGGTCGTGTTTGAGGCCATGCAGGGCGATCGGCGGTGGCGGATCCACTACGAGCCGGTAACCGGCCAGCTCCGCTCCGAGCCGGCGGAAGCCGGCTCCGGCCGGTCGCTCAGCCCACGCGACTTTCTGGTCCGCCTCCACAGGACGGCATCTTACCCTGGGCAACTGAACGTCGCCTGGTTCTGGGCCGTGGCCGTGGACGCCATGTTTATCTCGATGGTCGGCTGGGGGATGACCGGGCTGTTGATGTGGTGGCAAATGAAAAACCTGCGTTGGTCGGGCCTCTGGGTCCTGGCCGCAAGCGCTGTCCTGGCCACGGTGCTGTTTGTGGGCATGCACCAACGATTCGTGGAGGGTTGAACGCTGCACCTGCGGCACCCGACCCCACCCCCCTGCCCCGCCGTGATCCCGAAACCGGACTTGCAGGAACCCGACCCACGGAGCAAAATGTTAAATAAGTGGTGAACAAGGATTCCCGACGAGGGACGCGGCGATGCTGACGATCTGGGGGCCTTGGCAAGGCCGGACCTGTGATGGGGTCAGCCGGCGGGATTTTCTGCGGATTGGCGGGCTGGCGCTGGGTGGGTTGACGTTGCCGCAGGTGATGGCGCTGGAGGCGCGGGCGGGGATTCGGCCGGGGTCGTCGCACAAGGCGGTGATCATGGTGTTTCTGGCCGGAGGGCCGCCCCATCAGGACATGGTGGATTTGAAGCCCGAGGCGCCGCCGGAGATTCGCGGGGAGTTCCGGCCGATTGCGACGAAGGTTCCGGGGATCGAGATTTGCGAGCATCTGCCCCGGTTGGCGCGGCTGGCCGACAAGCTGGCGATTCTGAGGACGGTGGTGGGGGCGCGGGGCGAGCATGCGGCCGTGCAGTGTTTCACGGGGTATCCGCAGCTTGTTTCAGAGGCTCAGGGTGGGCGGCCGTCAATCGGGGCGATTTTGTCCTACCTGAAGGGTCCGGTGGACCCGGCGGTTCCGCCGTTCGTGGGGTTGTCGCCGCAGATGGGTCATCGGCCCTGGGCTGATCCGGGAGAGCCGGGTTACTTGGGATTGGCCCATGCGCCGTTTACGCCGTTTAAGGGTGGGGATAGTTCGCTCCGGCCGGAAGGTCTGACGCGGGATCGGTTGCGAACCCGTCAGACGCTGCGTCAGCAGTTGGATGGGTTGCGGGCTGAGATCGACCGCAGCGGTTCGCTCGATGGTCTGGACGCGTTCACGCGGCAGGCGTTTGAGATCATGGGGTCGAGCAAGTTGGCCGAGGCGCTGGATGTGACCCGCGAAGATCCCCGGCTTCGGGAGCGGTATGGGATCGGCGACATGAAGAATGTCGATGATGGCGGGCCGTGTTGCATGGATCATTTTCTGATGGCCCGGCGGCTGGTCGAAGCGGGGGTTCGGTGTGTGACGATCGGGTTTGGGCGGTGGGATTATCACGGGAACAACTTTGGGCAGTGCCGCGAGCGCTTGCCCAAGCTCGACATGGGGTTGGCCACGCTGATCGAGGATCTGGACAGTCGGGGGATGCTGGACGACGTGACGGTGATCGCCTGGGGCGAGTTTGGCCGTACGCCGACGATCAACCGGGATGGAGGCCGCGACCACTGGCCACAGACCAATTGTGCGATCCTGGCCGGGGGCGGGCTGCGGACTGGTCAGGTGATCGGCCAGACGACGCGGGATGCCGGTTACCCGAAGGATCGGCCGGTCACGTTCCAGGAGGTTCACGCCACGTTGTATCATGCCTTGGGGATCGACCCGGGCGGGACGGTTCCCGACCGCGGGGGCCGGCCCGTCCGGATCCTGGATACGCTGGAGCCGATCCGGGAGCTGGTCTGAGCGCACGACGAGCGTCCTGGGAGACCGCGGATCGTGGCGGCTCTGGAGCTACCGGCGGATCGGGTTGACCTGTGGTACACGCGGGTCGAGCCGTGGGAGCCGGAGGAGTCGCGGCGACGGTTTTGGGGCTGGCTCGACGAGCGGGAACGGGCAACCTGGGAGCGATACCGTCCGCCGGCGCGGAAGCATTTGTATTTGATCGCCCATGCGCTGGTGCGGCGGGTGTTGTCGTTGTATGGCGATTCGATCGAGCCGTCGGAGTGGCAATTTGCGGTCGCTCCGGGGGGCAAGCCCGAGGTGGTCGGCCCCGGAGGATTTGCGGTTCGCTTCAACCTGTCGCACACCAATGGGCTGGCGGCGGTTGGCGTGACGCGGTGGCGGCGGCTAGGCGTAGACGTGGAAGCGGGCAAGGCGCCAGAGACGATGCTGGCCCTGGCACGGCGTTTTTTTGCGGCGTCGGAGGTCGCGGAGCTGGAGGGATACCCGGCGGCGGAGGCATCGCAGATTGCGCTTGAGGTCTGGACGCTCAAGGAAGCGTTTATGAAAGGTGTGGGGCTAGGGATGGCTCTGTCGCCTCGGCGGTTTGCGTTTGATGTGAGGGCGGGCCGGCCTTGGAGGTTAGTTGCGACGGGGCTGGACTCGGAGCAGGCCGAGGGGTGGACGTTCGCGACGGCGCTGCTGGGCGGGGTCCGGCTGGCTGTGGCGGTTGAGGGTCGGCTCGCGGAGCCGCTTCTGGTACGCCAACTCGGGCCTGCGAATTGGGACGTGGCGGGGAATCTGGGAGGATGGTCAGACCCGCCGCACGGCTGAACGGGGCGCTCTATCTGCCCCGGCCGGTACAGGGGGGGAACGGGGTTGGGAGGCCGGATCAGGCCAGGTGCTGATCGACGCGGCGGAGGAGTTGGGCGAAATTGAGCCGGCCTGGGCAGGCCTGGCGGGCGGCGTCGAGGTCGGCGCCGCGGTGGTCGCGTTCGACGTCGGACAGTTCGGCGTAGAGCCGCCGCGCCTCGGATCGCAGGCCGTGGTGTTCGTAGTAAGTCAGGTACCGGGTCAAATCGTCGAGGCGGGCGGAGGTGCCCGCCGCGGCCATACAGCGGCCGTCGCAGTCCGCGCAGAGGGTCCGACCGTGGGCGAGGCTGGCGTCGCGGAGCGAGTGGATTTGCGACAGTTTGAGGGGTTCGAAGCGTCGGGCGGCGTCGGCATTCTCGCGAATTTGATCGGTATTGCGCATCGAGACGCAGGCGGCGCTGATCCGCGGGTCGGTCCAAATGGCGTGGAGCAGGCCGCCGAAGACGGTCAGATTGCGTTCCTGGAGGACGGGGACGCGGCGTTCGACCTCGCGGAGGACGTCAGGCAGCGGCCCGTTGGGGTTGAACTGGCCGGCGACCTGTTTCATCGAGATCAGGCCGATGCCCTTGGCGTGGCAGGCGTCGAGCGCACGATTGAGCGGGGCGTCGGTCTCGAGCCAAGGGGAGTACTGGAGCATGATGACGTCGACGAAGCCGCCCTGGGCCGCGGCCTGAAGATATTCGGCGCGACGGCGGTGGTGGGTGGAGAAGCCGAAGAATCGGATCTTGCCAGCGGATTTGAGCTTGTCGGCCGCGCGGCCCCACTCGGCGCTGCGCGGCCAAGAGAGGCCGTCGCGCTCGTTGTGGTCGCCCAGAGCGTGGATGAAGAACAAGTCGAGCTGGTCGACGCCGAGGCTTTTGAGTCGCTGGTCGACCATTGGGGCCAAGTCAGCGGGTTGGCGGGGGCTGTCCTTGGTGACCAGGAAAATCGAGGAGCGGACCTCAGTGCGCTCCTGGAGCCAGCCACGGATGGCCGGTTCGGAGCCGTAGGACTTGGCCGTGTCGTACATCCGGATGCCCTGGGCGTAGGCCAGCCGGAGCAGGCGATCGAGCCCCGGGTTGCGCCAGGTGCCCAGATTGAGGATCGTGACCTCGACACCCGTCTTGCCCAGCTTGCGGGTGGGGAGGATGCGAGGGGAGGCAGGAGCCTGCGATCGGGCAGGCTGAGCTCCGCCGGCGACGGTCAGGCTGGCGGCCGCGGTTCCCAGGAAGCCGCGGCGCGAAGTTTCGAGGTCGCTGGCCATGGGATGGGTCGGTCGATGGCTCATGATCCGCACCCTCGAGTTCGGGGGATTGCCTGACGGCAACTGCCTTGGACACGGCATCCAGAAATCGCTGATCTGGACAGGTTAAGCGAGCCGTCAATTGGTGTCGAGCGGCGCGACGCCTCTCGGTGTCATGGAACGCGGCTTCCTCTAGGGAACGACCACGGCGGAGGCGGCCATCGCCAGCGGAGTCATGTCGGCATTGGGCGACTTTTGTAGGATTTCCTCGCGTAAGATTTGGACATCTGGCGGTGCCTGCACGCCCAGACGAACGCTCTGGCCGTCGATGCGGACGACGGTGATTTCGATATTGCCGCCGATAACCAGTTTTTGGTTGAGTTTTCGACTCAGGACGAGCATGGTGACCTCCCTCGACCAGGATCGTTCAGATCTTCAATCCAGCACCACTGCGATCGCGAGGGGAAACAGGTTGCAACCGTCGTACCAAAGAAATAGGTGATTCGGATTACAAGCGGCTGCCCAGGCGCGGCGGAGGGTGGACCGGTCGAGCCGCGACGGGGGATTGGTCGGATCCCTGAGGACTCTCCTTCACGGCGGGAAGATCCGGAATGAGTCCGCGGCGGTGGTCCCTGACTACGGATTGGCCGGGAATTGGCGCGGTGCTGAGCGAGAGGGAGGAAGGTGGCGGGCGCACGGAGGAACGGGTAGGATGCGGCCGCCGAGCGGATTTGGATAGTGCGGTCGTATCGTCAGGGAGTGCGAACGCGTCGTCATCGAGGGACGGTTAGGATGCGGGTCGGACTGGGGCAGGATACACATCGTCTGGTGGCCGGGCGGCCGTTGGTGCTCGGGGGTGTGCGGATTGCGTACGAAAAAGGTCTAGAAGGACACTCGGACGCGGATGTGGTCCTGCACGCGGTGGCTGACGCGCTTTTGGGAGCGGCGGCACTGGGGGATATCGGGGAACATTTCCCGGATACCGACCCGAAGTGGAAGGATGCCGACAGCGGCCGGCTGCTGGACGAAGTGTTGGCGATGGTGGCCGCGGCGCGGTGGTCGCCGGTCAATCTGGATGTGACAATTCACGCTGAGGCCCCCAAGTTGGGTCCGTATAAGGCCGAGATTCGCAGCAACCTGGCCCGGCGGTTGGGGCTGGAGCAGGGAGCGGTCAATGTGAAGGCGAAGACCGGCGAGCGAGTCGGTCCGATTGGTCGGGGCGAGGCGATCGCAGTCGATGCGGTGGTTTTGCTCCAACCGGCGCGGGCTTGAGAGAGGCGGCGACGATGAGCGGGAGCTGGACGCTGGGGGCGATGCTCCGCGGGGTGGCCGGAGCGGCGTTGGCGGCCGGGATTGTGCGGGGCTGGTGGGTGATGCACCTTCGGGGCTGCGAGGCGGCCTGGCTCGATCAGGTTCTGGCCGCGTGGGGCCCGATGGCGATGGTAGGCTGGTTTGCGTGGTCTTCCCGAATGGATCCGGATATGCGAGAACGAGCGTCCGGTTGACTGTTGGAGTCCAAGCCCCCGAGCGTCCATGCCGATCCGCATTTACAACACGCTGACACAGACCAAGGAGCTATTTGAGACGATCCGGCCGGGGCAGGTCGGCATGTATGTCTGCGGGCCGACGGTCTATTCGTATAGCCACATCGGTCACATGGTTGGGCCGGTCATTTTCGACACCGTCAAACGACACCTGGAGCATTCGGGCTATCGGGTGACCTGGGTCGTCAATATCACGGATGTAGACGACAAGCTGATTCAGCGAGTGCAGGAGCAAGGGGCGACGCCGGCGGACATGGCCGCGCGCGTCAAGCAACTAGCCGAGGAGGTGACGGCCGACTATCGGGCCTGCCTGGAGGCGCTAGGAGTCGACGGGATCGACCACATGCCGCGTGCGACCGAGCACATCGAGGAGATTGTTCGGATCACCTCGGCGCTGATCGAGAAGGGCCACGCCTACGCCTCGGACGGCGATGTCTACTTCGACGTAACGACCGACCCGGATTACGGCAAACTAAGTCATCGCGACCCGGCGCAGTTGGAAGCCGGAGCGCGGATCGAGCCGAGCGAGAAGAAGCGGCACCCGGGGGATTTTGCGTTGTGGAAAGGGTCCAAGCCGGGCGAGCCAGCGTGGCCGAGTCCGTGGGGGCCGGGGCGGCCGGGCTGGCACATCGAGTGCTCGGCGATGAGCATGAAGCTGTTGGGGCCACACTTTGACATCCACGGCGGCGGGCTTGACCTGGTCTTTCCGCATCATGAGAACGAGGTTGCTCAAAGCGAGAGCTACAGCGGAGCGCCGCTGGCCCGGTACTGGATGCACACGGGGTTGCTGACGCGGGGGGGCCGCAAGATCAGCAAGTCCGACCCGGAGACTGTGGTCGAGATGCGCGATCTGCTAGCGCGGCATGAGCCGGACACAATCCGGGCGTTGCTCCTTTCGAGTCATTACCGCCGGCCGATCGACTATTCGAACGAGCGGCTGGCGGAGGTTGCGCGGGGGTTGGAGGGATTCTGGAATCTGATCGAGCGGTTCGAGCGGCTGACAGGGCGCGACTTTTACGCGCTCGAAGCGCCGCGGCGGCGGGACGAGCCGCCGGGTCATCCGGTGCCCGAGGAAGTGGCGGCCCTGCGGTCACAGTTTCTGGAGGCGATGGACGACGACTTCAACACCGGCGGAGCGTTGGGGACGCTCTACGAGTTGGTGCGTGCCGTTAACCGCTACATTGACCAGAACCAGCTTGAGGCTCGCCAGGCAGAGGCCGCACGGCTGGCACCGCTGGTGGGCGCGATGGTGGTCCTGCGGGAGCTGACGGGGGTCTTGGGCTTGTTTCGTCGTCGGCGGGCGCGAACGGCCGGTGGTGCCGACCGATTGACGGGACCGCTGCTCGATCTGCTCGTGGGTTTGCGGGCCGAGCTGCGGAAGCAGAAGCAGTTTGAGTTGGCCGATCGGATTCGAGCGCGGCTGGCGGAGCTGGGGGTGGTGCTCGAGGATGGTCCGCAGGGGACTCGCTGGAAGACGACCGACGGCTAGGTGGAACAGGTGGCGGCGTCCAGGGACGGGGGAGCCGAACCGATGGAGTGCGGGCGTGGGGAACAGGCGCGGGTGCTCGGGATTGATCCGGGGCTGAATCTGACCGGGTATGCGGTCGTCGAGCCGGACGGGCGGACCGTGCGGGTGATTGAGGCGGGGGTGATCCGGACGCAAAGGGGGCGGCAAGGGCTTGCTGAGCGTCTGGAGACGTTGCACCGGGGTCTTCTGGAAATCCTCGACGAGTTCAAACCGGCGGCGCTGGCGTTGGAGCAGGTGCACGCGCAATTGAAACGGCCACGGACGGCGGTGCTGATGGCGCACGCGCGGGGCGTGATCGTGCTGGCGGCGCAGCAGCGCGGGGTGGCGGTGCATGGGTATGCGGCGGCGCGGATCAAGAAGACGCTGACCGGCAGCGGTCGTGCTGGCAAGGACCAAGTGCAGCGCGCGGTGCAGCGGGAGCTGGGACTGGACCGGCCGCCCGAGCCGCACGACGTGGCGGATGCGTGCGCGGTGGCGATCAGCCATCTGGCGATCGCTCGGAATTGGAGCGCGGTGCACGGTCTGTGAGGTTGGCCCCTTGGGGAGTGGGGACCGTCCGCCGGCCTGGCCTGGTTGTGTTAGAGTGTGCAGGTCGGGAAACGATGCAAACCGGGATCGGGTGAGGCCCCGTCATGCGAGTCTGTTGCGCCCTGCTGATGCTCGGGATGGGCTGGACGGGGGCATCGGCCAAGGAGGAGATCTGGCGGCACGAGTCGTTCGCGGCGTTGAATGCCGGAACACGCGCGGGCGTCGTGGTCGCGGAGTCGGGGCGGGTTTGGCTCGGACCTCGCCTGAGCCGGGTCGAAGGTTTGGAAGCGGCGCGAGTCTGGGCGCTGGTGATGGCGGACGGCGGCACACTCTGGGCCGCGACCGGCGATCAAGGGCGGATCTACCGGCGAGCGGAGGGGAATTGGGAGCTGGTCCACGATGCGGAGAGCGGTCAAGTGCTCTCGCTGGCGGCAGGGCCGGGAGGGAGGGTCGCGGCAGGGACTGGTCCGGGAGGGCGTGTGATCGAGCTGGACCAGGCCGGCCAGGTGGTTGGGTCGGAGCAACTGGGTCCGGAGGTGGCCTACGTCTGGGGGCTGGCCTACGCGGGCGATGGCTCGTTGCTGGCGGCGACCGGTCCGCAGGGGCAGCTCTGGCGCAGGCCGGCGGGCGGAGGGCCGTGGGCGTTGCTCTTTGATGCCCGGCAACCGCACCTGCTGTCGATTGCGGTAGACGAGCAAGGCGTCGCGTATGTCGGCACCGACGCGGGCGCCTTGATCTACCGAATCACGCCGGCGGGGGACGCATCGGTTGTGCTCGATGCACCGCAGGAGGAAATTCGGACGCTCAGGAAGGGGCAGGACGGCAGCTTGCTGGCCGGGACGGCTTCGGAGCCTCCGGGAGGCTCGGCGCCGCGGACGACCCGAAGCCGCGAGATGGTCGGCGGGCGCGTGATTCGGACGGCGCTTCAAGGGACAACGCGGCTCAAGGCAGGTTCGACCGGCGAAAACGTGGTCTATCGGATCGAGCCAGGTGGACCGGCCCGGGAATTGTTTCGCTTCAAGGGGATGGCGCTGGCGTTGGCCGAGCGAGGGGGGCGCATTCTCGTGGGGGCAGGCCCGGAGGGGAGGCTCTTCGAGATGGAGCCGGACGGCCGCGACCCGGCGTTGCTGGCGCGGCTGGACCATGGGCAGGTGCTCACTTTGGCTCCCGGTTTACGAGGAGGCGAGGTCTACGTCGGCGTGGGGGATCCGGGGGGGGTCTATCGGTTGGAATCAGGGTATCGGTCCGAGGGGACGTTGACGTCGGAGGTGCTGGATGCCGGCTTGCCTGCGCGGTTCGGTCTTTTGAGCTGGCGGGGCGAGGCTCCGGAGGGAACCGACGTCGGTCTGGAGCTACGGACCGGGCAGTCGGGTGAGCCGGATGCGACCTGGAGCGGCTGGAAGGCGGCCGGGTCGGACGTACCGAACGGCCGGTTCGCGCAATATCGGCTGACGCTCAAAACCGACAATCCGAAACGCACTCCTGAGGTGACGGGCGTCTTGCTGGCCTATCGGACTCTCAACCTGGCGCCTGAAGTCGGGACCATCACGGTGCCCGATCTTACGGCCGGGGATGGAGCAACGCGGAAAACCAAACTTGAACTGAAATGGGAAGCGAGCGACCCGAACGGCGACCCGATGATTTACCGCCTGGAGATCCGCAAAGAGGACTGGCCGGACTGGGTGGCGATTCCGACGCCGGGTCCGCTGACGGAGAAGTCTTTGAGCTGGGATGCGACGACGGTCCCGCCCGGGCGGTATCGGCTGCGAGTCACGGCCAGCGACGAGCGAGGTAACCCGGAGGCGGAAGCGCTCGAAGGTCGGCGTGAGACCGAGCCGTTTGTGATCGATCATGAAGCGCCGAGGGTGGTGATCGAACGAGACGGCGAACGGGTCCGAGTGGTGCTCGAGGATCAACTGACGCGATTGACGGCCGCCGAGTGGAGCGTGGACGGGGGCGAATGGCGGCCGTTGTTCGCGCTCGATGGGTTGTTTGACTCGACCCGTGAGGAGCTGGGGCTAAGCCTAAGGAAACTGGGGCCGGGCCCGCATGTACTCATGGTGCGGGCGACGGACGCGGCGGGCAATGTCGGATCGGCCGACTTGGTGTTCACGGTCGATGGGGAGGGTCGCTGACATGCGGGCGTATGAGATTCGGCGCTTGGGCGAGCTGGCGCCGGAGTTGGTTGAGCGGCCCGATCCGGTGGTGGGGCCGGGTCAGGTGTTGGTCGAGGTGGCGGCGGTGTCGCTGAACTATCGCGACCTGATGATGGTCCGTGGGGCCTATAACCCGAGGTTGGCGGTGCCGCGGATTGCGTGTTCGGATGCGGCGGGGCGGGTCGCGGCGGTAGGACCCGGGGTGGCGCGGTGGAAGGTAGGGGACCGGGTGATCGGGACGTTTTTTCAGGGCTGGGACGACGGGCCGGTGAGCGAACCGCGGGTGGCCCGTGCTCTGGGCGGGGAGGTGGATGGAGTGCTGGCCGAGCGGGTGGTTTTTGACGAAGGGGGCTTGGTGGCGACGCCTGGACATCTGAGCGACGAGGAAGCGGCAACCCTACCCTGTGCCGGGCTGACGGCTTGGAATGCGCTGTTCGAAGGGAGCGCCCCAGTTCGTCCAGGCGAGGTAGTGCTGACGCAGGGGACGGGCGGGGTGTCGCTGTTTGCGGTTCAGATGGGGGTGATGGCCGGAGCTCGGGTGATCGTGACTTCGAGTCGGGACGACAAGCTGGAGCGAGCGCAGCGGTTGGGCGCGGCGCAGGGCATCAACTACGTTCAGGAGCCGGAGTGGGATCAGCGGGCGCGGGCGCTGTCGGGCGGCGCGGGTGTGGATCATCTGGTCGAACTCGGCGGTGCCGGGACGCTGGCGCGGTCGATCCGGGCGACGCGGATGGGCGGGCAGGTTCACGTCATTGGCGTGCTGAGCGGAGCTGGCGAGGTCAATCCGATCCCGATTCTGATGCGGAGCGTTCGGCTGCGGGGCATTTTCGTCGGGTCGCGGGCGATGTTTGAGCGGATGAACCGGGCGATCGAAGCGCACGGGCTGCGCCCGGTCGTCGATCGGGTGTTCCCCTTCGACGAGGCTCCGGCGGCGTATGCCCACCTGGCGTCCGGCCAGCATTTCGGCAAGGTGGTGGTGCGTGTGTCGGGCGGATAGGACTGGCGTTGCGTGGCGTGGGCTGGGAACTCATAATAAGAATTCTTGATTCGGCCCGGGGTCTAAGCGGGGCCCCGGGCCGTTGTGCGTCATTATGGGACCGCCCTAGACGAGCCTGTTCAATGAAGACCAAAACCCGGCATCGCAAGAGTTACAAGTGGCGCAAGAAGGCCGACTCGTCGCCCGTGGCGAAGGGCCGTCGGCCCAAGTTGGGCGGGATTCGGAACCCGTTCAAAGCCAAGCGGACGGCGGGTGGCCGGAAGGCGACAAGCTGACGCCCCGGCCGATCGCAGGTGAGAGTCGGCGGACCGCTCACGCGTTGCCGATCGAAGTCCGCGCGGGGGGAGTGCGGCGAGCAAAACTTACAGACGGATCGGTCGTATTGGCCTGATGGACGGCTGGACGAGTGACGATCGGATTGGCTGAGGGCTTACGGATCGAGCGCGACGTTACTGAGCGTCGGCCGGCGCCATGGCCGGCTCGCGGTTTTCGGTAACGGTTTGGGTGGAGTGGGCCTCAGCCTCGCGGACGAGGGCGGTGACGACCTCGGTCAGCTCGTCGGCTCGGGCCTGCCAGCGCTGGCGAAGCCTGCCGTTGGAATCGAGCAGGTAGGCGGTGTCGTGATCGTCGGTCTGAGCGGCGACCTTGTATCGGATGATGCCCCGGTCGTCGATGAGAAAGGTTACGGGTAGGGCGGTGACGTTCCAGGCCTGAGAGATCGGGCCGCCGCGAGTCTGACCGCCATCGACCCACGAAGGCCAGGTGACACGCCCGTGACGGACGGCCTGGCGCGCCTCGTCCACCGAGTCGGTGCTGACGCCGAGCATGATGAAGGGTCGGCCGCGCATCTGCTCGACCAGTTGGCGCTGGTGAGGGAAAAACTGCCAGCAGAGGCTGCACCAATCGCCCCAGAAGCTGAGCGCGACCACCTTGCCGCGATAGTCACTGAGGCGGAGCGGCCGGCCGTCGATGTCGGTTCCGTGGATTTCGGGAGCCGGCTGGCCGATGCCGAGCGTTTGAAGCTCCGCCTGCTCGGCGCGGATGCGGGTCGAGAGGGCATGGGGATCAGCGGGCGTGTCATCGCAGAGAGCCAGAGCGTCGGCGAGGACCTGGCGGGCCTGGCCAGTGAGCGTCCGGGCGGCATCAGGCTGGCGCCAGGCGATGCGTTCGGCCCTGGCCTTAAGCAAACGAGCCAAGCCATAGCCGGCCTCGGCGCGAACCGTCGCCACGGGGTGATCGTGGTGGAGGCCGCGGAGGACACGTTCGGCGGGCTCGGACCCGGACTCGGCCAGGCGATCGGCGACTCCGGCCAGGCGGGGATTGCGACGGTAGCGTTCGAGGATTAGGTCGGCCGCCCGACGGCCTTCCGAGGCGTCAGAAACCCGGTGCACGAGCCAGACCAGGGCATCGAGGGCGGCAGGGTCGTCGGGGTGCGACTCGGCCAGGGCCAGCAACTCAGGGGCGTCGCGGCGCAAGGCGTCGCGGCGCAAGATCAAGGCGTCGCGCCGTGCACGGTCATCCGAGGCTCGCCGCAGGGCTTCGAGCGCCTGAGCCTCGGCACTCGTGGAGGCCGAAAAGATTGCGTAGACACGCTGGGCGACCGTAAGCGGCGGTGGTGGGTCGGACTCGGCGAGAACCGGCAACGTCCAACCGGATTGACGCGCAAGCAGGGCGACCGACAATGCCAGGACGGCCAGGAGGGCAAGGCGACGCATCGGGACCCCTGGAGAAAACGAAGAGCGGAGGCCCCGGCGCGTAGAACCCCCAAGCGCAAGGTCGCGGAGACCATGCGGTCAAGGCCCAGGCGCGAGCGGTTATCCTCTTCTAGCGACAACCGGGCGGCGTGTGGCCCAATCAACGCCCGCAAGCCAGCACCAACGACTGAGCCAGCGCAACGTTGGCCATGCAGTTGGCGGCCTGAGGCACGCTTCCGGAGGATTCAAGTCTGCGAGCGAACCGAGCGAGTCAGGAGCCAGGCTGTGACGGCCGAACCGAGGCGGCGGATCTGGAGCGAAACAGCGCGCCCGGACGGTCCGCCCATGTGGAACGCGAGATATTCGATGATTCGGGTGTTTAGCTCGGCGACCATGCCGATCAGCGGGTTGATGGCGACATTTTTCAGACTGATCGGGACCTGGGCGTAGCGAGAGTAGTAGGTCGTGCCGCCCGACTTGCAGTAGATCGCAAAATGCTCGCAGTTGAACTTGAGAAGGCTGTAGGGGTACGTTTTGCCGAACTCGCCGAGGGCGACGGCAACGATTCGCTCGGCGGGGACCGGCGGAAGGTCCGGGTAGAGCTGGTGGTGAGGTGAACGACCCTCGAGAAACTGCTCCCAGGTGACGCGGTGGACCAAGTGGTCGTCGAGGAAGTGAACGAGTTCGTTGTTACCGATATAGAGGCCGAGATGGAACGCGGCGCCGAAGTAGACGCTGTAAAGCTCGCCGACTTCGGGGTTCAGAATCGCCTCGTAGATTAGAGGAGCGGTGCGCGCCGGCGACCAGGCGGCGATGATCAGGAGCGTCAGGCCAAAAAGGATCAGCTTCAGCCCGACAAGCAGGCCGGCCCAACGGATCGGGTCGATCCAACCCACGAGCACCGCCAGGCCCAGACCGGAAATCGCCAGCGCCGACAGAACCAGGATCGTGCGGCTGCGAGCCGCGGGCGCTCGCAGCGCCATCCAGCCGATGATCAGGCCCTCTCCGAGGACGAGTAGTCCAAAGAGCAGAGCCAGAATTTGGATCGAGATTTCCCGATGAGCGAGCAGGAGCACACCCAACGCGGCGTCCAGCGCGACCTGGGCGACGATCAGCGTGACGCTGCGGCGAGCCGGGCGGGATTGGAGGCGCCGAACGACCAATTGAGCGGCCTTGAGGCCCGCCGAGCCAAGTAGCAATACCCCCAAAAACCGGATCACCGACCCGAAGAAACGACTGGGGAGAAACGCGGCGACCAGTCCGAGAACCAGCAAACCAGACCCAACGGCCAGGAGCAAACCGCGGGATAGGCCAACCGAGTCGAGGAAGCGAGACTGAAAAGGACTCGGGTCGCGGAGTGGCGGTCAAGACGCCTCACTCCTCCGGAACTGGGTTGGCGCAACCGACAGCAGACACGCTTCGGCCCGGGCTGGAGCGCGTAACGCGGGATGGCCGAACCGCGTCCGGCCGCTCTCTCTTAGGATTCGCCGCGAGGGGAGTGGGCCTCGAGCAGGTAGAGGGCTTTGTCGAGGTCGGCAACGATTCCAGTCAAGAGGTCGGAGCTGACCAGGTCGTCGGCCTCGTCGGTTTCGTCGATTCCCACGCGCAGGTCGTTCGCAGCGCGAGCGAAGCGGTCGGCCAGGGCGTGGACGTAGGCCAGGCCGTCGGAGGGCTCGGTGGGGAACTCGTCAAGCGGTGAGGCCGCGGCCGCCATCCGGATGGTTCCCAGGGCAATGCCGCCTAGAGCCGTGATCCGCTCGGCCAGCGGGTCGATATGGGATTCGACCATTTCCGCGACGCGATCAAAAAGCAAATGAAGCTGGTAGAACTCGGAGCCTCGGACGTTCCAGTGGGCGTGTTTGGCCTGGGAGTAGAGGTCGGTCAGGGTGGCGAGGTAGCCATTGAGTCGCTCGGTCACGGAGTGCCGCGTGGCCTCGGGAAGGCTATTGCGGGTGGGAGACACGGCGGAGGATGCCGTCTGGGCGCGTTTCATCGTGAGTAGTCCTAGGGGTGATGGAAGTCGGAAGAAATCAGGGGGCGGGTGTTAGAAAGAGTCAGCGTGAGCGGGCGGAGCGGACGGCGTGGCTAGCCGATCAGCTCGCGGATTGGCTCGAAGCGGTCGAGCAGATACATGGGTCGACCGGTCTGATCGGGCACGTGGGCGTCCGGCCCAATGCCGAGGTGATGGTAAAGGGTGGCGAAGACTTCCTGGACGTGGACCGGGCGGTCCTTGGCGTAGGCGGCGTCTTTGTCGGTGGCGCCAATGACCTGGCCGGTGCGGAAGCCGCCGCCGGCCAGGATTGCCATGCTGACCCGGGGCCAATGGTCCCGGCCGGCCTGTTTGTTGACCTTGGGAGTGCGGCCGAACTCGCCCCAGACGACGATGGCCACATCGTCCGAGAGTCCGCGGGCCTCGAGGTCGTCGAGGAGGGCCGACAGGGCCATGTCGAGCTTGGGGATGCGGCGAGCGTTTTCCTTGAAATTGTTGCCGTGGGTGTCCCAGCGGCCGAACGAGATGGTGACGCAGCGGGCGCCGGCTTCGACGAGGCGGCGTGCGATCAGGAAATGATCCATGCAACAGGGGGGGCCGTCGGCCTCCGGTTTCATGTTGCCGATGCCGTAGCGGGCCCGAATTCGGGGATCTTCGCGGGAGACGTCTAGGGCGTCGATGAGTTTAGGGGAGGTCAGGATTTCGAAGGCGGCGCGGTTGAAGGCGTCCATGCCGACCAGATTGGAATCATCGTCAAGCCGGCGGCGGAGTTGGTCCATCTGCTGGAGCAGCGACTTGCGTGCCAGGTAGCGCGGAACGGGAATTCCGGTTCGCGCCGGGTCGACGGTCTCGCCGCGGTTGGGGGTGAAGGGGGCATGGGCCAGGCCGAGGTAACCGGGGAAGCCGGGGTCGCCCCAGCGGGGTTCGCGCGTTTTGGGCGAAAGGCCGACGAAGGGAGGGATCGCCGGATCGACCGGACCTTGAAGGTAGGAGACGATGGAACCAAGTGCTGGGCGCCCTTGACGTTTGAAAGGCGTCTCGGTGTAGCCGGTGAGCATTTGGTAGGCGGTGTGTTCGTCGCGGCAGCCGACAATTGAGCGGATGATGGCCAGTTTGTCGGCTCGCTGAGCGAGTTGGGGCATGTGCTCGCAGAGGAGCAGTCCGGGAACAACCGTCTCGATCGGTTCGAACTCGCCGCGGATTTCGCGCGGGGCGTCTGGTTTGAGGTCGACCATATCCTGGTGAGGCGGTCCACCAGCCAGAAAGATCATGATGACCGACTTGTGGGGCTTGCGGGCGGCTGGAGCAGCGGCCGCTTCGCAGGCCAGTAGCTGGGGCAGGCAGAGCCCGCCCATCGTCAGGCTGCCGACCCTTAGAAAATCGCGGCGGGATACGCCGTCGCAATGGGCCGGGTGGGTGGGGCCGAGGAGGGTGAACATGCGGTCATGCCCTCACGGAGGTGGGAAGACGGCGACCGGACCGAACGCATGGAGTCGCCGGGGGCAGGGTATCACCCAAGTCGATCGCTTCTGCATTATGAGTCGGACCCGCGGGGGCGGCAACCATGGGACGAGCACCGCATCGGGTGGAATCAGCCCGGGTCGGCGTTTGTCCCAGAGAGTCTCTCCGAGTCGTGGAGGGCGTGTGGGTTCGCGGTTGGAGGAAGGTTAACCGGGGCGGAGGAGGGGTTGAGACTGATCCGCGGGTGATAAGCCCGGCCCGACGCCAGAAATCTGGCGAATCGGGAGGCTTAGGTTGGATGATGAGGGCTAGTTGAGCGGAAGGATCGCGCCGATGGCATGAACCTTGCGGTGTGAGGTGTTCGGGCGTGCGTGCGGTTGGATCGTGACCCGGCGCCGCGCTTGTCGGGTCGGCGGGGGCCGGCTCGTCTCGAATACCTCTCCCGGAAGACAGCCATGCTTGAGTTGCGCGAGGGCCAGGATGGAGATCGGGTGGTGACGCGGTGTGGGATTCCGGCTGGCAGTATCGTCTGGCGCGGTTGGGGTGAGGAGCTTGGGCGGCGGACGCGCTGGTCGTATCAAGTGGACCACGATCGGCATCTGGAGCTTGGAGGTGCGGCGGCACGAATCCGTCATTCGTGCGAACCGAATTGCGGGGTACTGATTCGGCGCGAGGCCCGGATCTTGGAGATTCATTCCTTGCGGGCGTTGGCGGCCGGGGAAGAACTGACTGTGGATTACGCCACATTCGAATGGGAGATTGAGTATCAGGCCGGCGCGTGTCGCTGCGGGCGACCGAGCTGCCGGGGGCGGATCGTGGGCTTCCGGGGGCTGCCGGCGGATCGCCGAGCGGCTTATGGGAGATACATCGCGCCGTATTTACGTGAGATCGAGTGGGGAATCCGGCCCATAGCGGTCGGCCGGGCGGTGCTGGGGCAACCGCGGTCCGAGGATCTGGCCGAGGTGGGAGCGACGGTCTGAGGGATGACAGCGGCCCGACGGGGACTTGCCGAGAAAGCGGGGATGGTTCAGACTCGGCCCCGGGAGGTTCGGCCGCCATGAAGGTCAATGCCGTCAAGCGTGCGTTGCGCGCAGGCCAGCCGCAGGTTGGAACGTGGTTGTCGTTGGGGAGTCCCCATGCGGCGCGGTTCGCAGCGCGGCTGGGGCTGCCGTGGCTCACGGTCGATATGGAGCACTCGCCGGTTGATCTGAACACGGCGTCTTTGATGTTTGGGGCGATTGCCGACTCCGGCTGCGTAGCCCTGGCGCGGGTTCCGACGGGCCGTCACGACCTGATCAAGCAAGTCCTCGACGCCGGAGCCATGGGGATCGTCGCGCCGATGGTCATGACGGCCGAGGAGGCGCGGGCGATCGTGGCAGCAACGAAGTACCCGCCGCGGGGAAACCGTTCGGTGGGCGGGAGCCTGCATGCGCTCAACTTCGGGACAGACGCCGCGACGTATTACGCGCGGGCCGACGACGAAATCCTCGTCGTGATTCAGGCCGAGCACATCGAGGCGGTCGAACGAGCCGACGCGATCTACGCGGTGCCGGGCATCGACGCGGTGTTTGTGGGGCCGAATGACCTGGCGGCGTCGATGCGGGGGTCGGACGGAAGCCCACCGAGTCGCGAGCGGTTTGAGGCGACTTTGGCGCGGATTCGCCAGGCCTGCGATCGGCATGGGGTGGCGGCGGGCTTGCATGTCTCGACGGTGGAGGACGCCCGGTTGCGGATCGAGGAAGGATGGCGGTTCGTGGCGGTTGCCAGCGAGCTCAAATTTATGCTCGACGGTCTGGCACATGTCGCGCGGGCGATCGATCCCCAGGCCGCGGGAGCTGAGGTGGCGCGGTATTGAACGGGGGCCGCGCTCGCGGGGGAGGCGTCGGTCCGATCCCTGGGGATGGTGCTTTAGGGTTGCGCCAGTGGTCAGTCGAGGAGCTTCTGGAGGCGCTCGAGGCCGCGGCGGGCGACGTCCTCGGGTGGTTGCTTCCAAAGCTCTTTGTTGAACAGTTCGAGCGAAAGCGGACCGTTGTAACCAACGGTGCGGAGGTGGGAGATCACGCGGGGCAGGTCGACGACGCCGTCGCCGGGAAGGACGCGATCGGAGTCGGACTGGTCGAGGAACGGAGGAGAGGCTGGGAGATCGTTGATGTGAAAGATGGCCAGTTCGCCCGGTTTGAGCTGGAGCAGGTCGTCGAGCGAGCCGCCGCCGCGGAGGAGGTGGAAAACGTCGGCGACGACGCAGGCGTCGGGGTTGCCGGTGGCTCGGGCGATGGCTAGGGCGGAGTCGAGGGTTTTGATGCTGGGGGCAAAGCCGAGGAATTCGAGGGCGGGGCGGATGGAGTGGTGGCGGCCAAGGTCGAGCAGCCGGGCGTAGGCGTCGACGGCCCGGTCAGTTTCGACGGGCTGGTCTGGTGGGGTGGCCACCAGGAATGGGCAGCCGAGCGCGGCGGCTGAATCCATGCGGCGACGGCACTCATCGAGGGCGGCTGTGCGGCGGCTGGGGTCCGAATCGAGCCAGCCCTCGACCGCGATGACGCTGGCCACATGCAGTCCGGCGTCGGTAATGATGCGCCGCAATTCGCCGAGCGAGCCGCGTTCGGCGAAGGCATCGATTTCGCCGATCCAGGGCTCGATGGCGTCGTAGCCGAGGCGACCCGCGATATGGATCTTTTCCAGGAGGGGCGTGGGCTGAATGGTGCTGGTGTTGAGGCAGAGCGGGAAGCCGTCCATTGGGGCGTCGCCTCCGCAAAGGGGACCGGTTGATCGCGCGCACGGACAGCGCCGATTGGGGAAAGGTCAGCGATTGCCGCTGAAGGCTTCGAAGCGAGCAGCGGCCCGAGGTGTCGAGGGCGTGATGGTCTCGTCCAGGAACACGATCGGGTTGCGGGTGATGGAGGCCGGAGGTTCGCTGGCGAATTCGGAGTTGAATCCGCGGTGCGGCCGCTGATCGGCCCGATGGGAAGAGTCCAAGGCGCAGGAGGTTCGGGAGTCGGGGGCTGGGGTCTCGCCGCAGGGCTGGGAGGGCGGCGGCTGGGGGTTGGGAGGCGGGTCGTCGGCCGGTGGGCGGCGCGCGGCTGCGTTGCGATCAGCGAGCTTTTTCAGCCAGCGCTCGGGGTCGGCCAGGAATTCGTCGCGGCAGCCTGTGCAGCAGACAGGGTACGACCGACCCTGGTGGGAGACCGAGAGTGTGGCAGCCCCGCCAGTGATGATGCACTTGGGGAGGTTGGCGGCAGCCGAACCGGCGGCGAACGACTCGCCTTCCTTCCCCATGAGGATCTCGGTGGCGCGGGCGAATCGGACGGCGCCCTTGGGACGGCGTTCGTCCCAGAGGACGTAGCGTATCTGGTTGCTGTTGAGCCGAAGGATGAGGCGCGCGATGGTGCCGTCGGGATGGGGGGCGTCGCGCTCCAGGGTCAGATTTTGGCGCTGGGAGTCGAGCGAACCGGAGAAGGCGACGGGTTGGCCCTGGGCATCGAGTCCTTCAAGACGGTAGGCGTTGTCTTGGTAGGAGAGTCGAGCCTGCTTGAGCAGCTTGCTGCCCTCGAACTCAATGGTCAGGGCCACGGGCTGGCCGTCGGCGAACGCCCAGGCCCAGAGGTGGCGTTCGGGCCAGCCACGCAATTTGTTGGCAGTGGGGATCCCCTGCCCTTTCCAGGCGCCGATCAGGTGCTCAAAGGGAGCCAAGGCTTCAGGAATAGGATTGTCGGGCGAGGCGGACGGAGCGACCTGACCGGCGGTGGGGCAGACCGCCGCCGTGAGCGCGATCCCAGCAAGGAACATGCAGCGAACCACCCGAGGCATCGGGAAAGGCTCCACCGGGGATGGCCTGCGAAAAAGCGCGATACAACATCTTAATTGTAACGCGGAAGAACCACGTGGCGATGGGGGTTCGGCGGGAATGGCAGGCGGCATCGCTCCGATCGGGTCGGCCGGGTCGGATTCGCAACGCCAGAGCGGGTCGACGGTTGCCGACCGGAACCGGTTGCGACCGGCCCCGGTGGTGGGTGGACGAGAGGCTTGGAGGGGCCGGGGGGCGGTCGCTGGGCGTGTGGAGGCAGTGTGGATTGCAGCCATCCCCCGAGCCATGCCTCCGCCCGATTCCCGGCAAGCCTCTCTGGAGCGGCGTAGGGGCGGTACAGAGGTACGCGGATGGAGGTTGGCTCACTCGCCGGCGGGATCGGCCGGAGGTTCGATCGGCTCGAGCAGGTCGACGTAGCCGATCATCATTTCCTCCCAGGTCTGATCGCCCCAGCGGACGGGTTTGGAGGCGTCTTGTTCGGTGAGGGCCGGATTGGCCGTCGAATTGTCAAAGTGGGCCACGCAGTCGAGGCGGGTGCCTTTGGGGAGGATCTTGGGCTCTTTGAGCCAGTAGTAGCTCTGCCAGGCGAAGTCGTAGCGTGGGACCGACAGCAGGATCTCGCGGGAGCCGTCAGGATAAACGGCGGTGTAGGTGAAATCCTTGCCGCGAAGGTGCATGTGGGGGAAGAAGCCGAGCAGCGGGGTGTCGCGTGGAACGGGGCGGCTGGTGGCGCGAACCTCATGATTGGGGTCGCCGGCCGGAATGGTGAACTTCGAGTTGAGGACGGGGACCGTTCTGGCCCGGTATTTGGGTTCGGACCTGGCGAACCAGATGCCGACGCGGCTTTGATCACGCCGGACCTTACCCGTCGGAGTGTAATGGAGCTGGAAGACGAGCGAGGAGCCGGCCGGGATGCGCTTGGCGATGCCGTCCGGCAGGGCCGTGGGCATGTCGCCGGGGGCGTAGCCAGCCAGATGCTCGAGGGCGTCGATCTCGCGCAGACGTGTGCCCGGGGGTTTGAGATAGACGATGATGTGGTGGACGACGGAACGGTCGCCAGGCTGTGGTTCGAGGGCCTGAATCCAGCGGTCTTCGGTGAAGCCGGTCGGGACCTCGAAGTGTTGGTAGGGGACGACGCCGTCGGCGGGGACGATAAACGGTTCCGGGATTTCGAAAACGAGGTCCGGGGTGCCGATGGTCCAGCCTTCGGGCCAGTCAGCGGGCGGAGGTTCACGGCGGGCATCGCCGCGTGGGGCTCCCTGTTCGACCCAGGCCAGGAGCGTGGCGCGTTGATGGGCCGAGAGCCGGCGGTCGTTGGCGAACTGGCCGTAGCGGGGGTCGGCGTGCCAGGGAGGCATCCGGCGGGACTCGACGACTTCGTGGATGCCGTCGGCGTGGCGGCGGGCGTCGTCGTAGGTGAGCAGGGGGAAGGGACCGACCTGACCGGGACGGTGGCAAGACTGGCAATGCTGGCGGAGGATGGGGGCCACGTGGTCGGCATAGGTGACTGAGCCGAGGGAGTCGGGGTCGATGTCCGGTTCGATCTGACGGAGGGCTTCGACGATGGAGTCGGCGGCGGGCCGGATCCGGGGGGCGGGGCGGGCTGGATTTGTTGCGGATCGGTCGATCGGACAGCCGGCGACGGAACTTGCGGTCGTGTCTGGCTCGCGGCCATCGAGCACCGCGTCGAGGGCGTCGCGGAGGTAGTGATGGACGGGATTGCGACGCCGGGTGCCATAGCCATACTGGTCGTCGATGGCGCCGCGGTAGCGGATCCGGTTTTGGGCGTCCAGGAGGATCACCTCGCAGGTCCGCTCGACCTGGAGGCGGCTGGCGATCGCGCCATCGTGATCCTTCAGGACGGGAAAGGTCAGGCCGAACTGGCGGGCGTGGTGGGCGACGGTCGGTTCATCGTCGCCGGCGTTGCTATTGAGGGCCAGGAAGGCAACCCCGCGTGGTGCATACGTCTGGTGGAGTTCGATCAGGCGAGGAAGATACAAGTCACCGATCGGGCATTCGACGCCCGTAAAAACGAGGACGGTGGCGGCGTGGCCTGCCTGATCGCGGAGGCCGATCGGTTTTCCGTCGAGGGTGTTAGTCAGGGTGAAGTCGGGAACGGCCGAACCGACCAGGCGATCCAGCGCAGGGGGATCCTCTGGGGCTGCCAGCAGGAGGATCAGGGCGAGGCAGGCCGACATAACGGACTCCGATTGGACTCGGGAACACCGATACGCACAAATTACCTAAGACCCTGGGCCAAAGTTTCCGCGGCAAGCCCTCTGGGCGAAAACGAGACATGAGGATCCGGGTCATACTGGCGTCAGCCGGCAGGCGCAAGTAAAATGCAGTTGATTGGGTCGCCGCCTGCAAAGAACAGGCGGTCGTCCGCGTGCGACAGCGGCCTCGCTGGTCGGTCTCGCCATGCGCCTGCGATTCGTGACCCTTCCCGAGCTAGGCATCGCTCCCGAAGAGCCGATCCTGATCAGCCACTGGTATGCTCGGAAGGGGGACGAGGTTTGGGAGGGGGACCGGCTGGTCGAAGTGGTTGTCGGCGCGGCGACCTTCGATGTGCCGTCGCCGGCGAACGGCCGACTGGCGCGGATTCGTGTCCAGGAGGATGAGCGAGTCCGGCCGGGCCAGATTCTGGCGCACCTGGCCGTCGACGGCGAGGGCGATCTGGCTGGAAGTAGCGAGCCTCCATGACGCCGTTGTATGAAAACTCGGCCGGAGTGATTCCGTTTCGGATCGAGGCGGACGGCTCGCTTTCTTATCTGGTGCTGCATTCGGCGACGGTGCGCAACCCGCGAGCCCGCTGGGAGTTCCCCAAGGGCGGCATGGAGCCCGGGGAAACTCCGCGGCAGACGGCCGCGCGCGAGTTTCAGGAAGAGACAAGCCTGACCGAGTGGGCGTTTCGCGAGGGGTTCGAGCGAAGCCTCAGTTACACCTACTTGCGGCGCGGGCGCAAGGTGTTCAAGACGGTCGCCTACTTCGTGGTTGAAGTCTACGACTGCGCGGGGCTGGCCCGCTCGAGCGAACATGCCGAAGATCCGCATGGTCACTGGTACCGCTGGGGATCGTTCGAAGAAATAACAAACCTGCTTTATCATCTCAAAATCCGTCAGCTCTTCGCGGAGGCGGATGCGTGGCTACGGGGTGAAACGCAGACGCTGGGGCCGGTGACCGGCACGGCGGACGAAGGGGTGGGCATGATGCCGCCGAAACCGGACGTGGCGTCCTGAGGCCGCCGAGGGAGGGCCGGCGGTCCGCAGGTCACGTGGTCGAGGGCGGGACGATGGGCGGCGACGCACCAGGGGCGGACTCGCGGTCGTCGCCTCGCGGGTTTTTTGTCAGTCTGGATGGACCGGATGGAGGGGGCAAATCGACGCAGGCGGCGCGTCTGAGCGCAGCTCTGCGGGCATGGGGCTACGACGTAGTGCTGTGCCGAGATCCGGGAGGCACGCAGTTGGGCGAGCGGTTGCGATCGCTCTTGTTAGACCACGACAAGGATGGGCTGCGGATTGGTCTCCGGGCCGAGATGTTGTTGTACATGGCCAGTCGGGCGCAATTGGTTGAGGAGCTGATTGGGCCGGCGTTGGCCGAGGGGAGGCTGGTGGTCTGCGATCGTTTTCTGATGGCCAATGTGGTGTACCAGGCCCATGCCGGAGGGTTGGATCCCGGCGAGGTCTGGGCGGTGGGGCAGATCGCGACGGGGGGGGTGTTGCCGGATCTGACGCTTGTGTTGGATGTACCGCCCGAGGTGGCGGCGGCGCGGCGCGGCCCAGCGCGGGATCGGATGGAGGCGCGGACCGAGGCCTATCATCGCGCCGTGCGGGCGGGGTATTTGCGGGAACTGGAGTCGCGGCGGGTAGCGGCAGTGCGGATTGACGCGGCGGCCGACGAGGAGACGGTGGCAGCCCGGATTTTGGATGAGGTGCGACGTGCCCTGGAGCGGCGTGCGGGGACATGATCGGGTGGTGGCCGAGCTCAGGCGGGTGGTCGCCGGGGGGCGGCTGCCCCATGCGATGCTGTTTGTGGGGCCGGAGGGGGTCGGCAAACGGCGGTTTGCGCAGGCGTTGGCGCAGGCGCTGTTGTGTGGGCGTTCCTCACTGGCGCGGCTGGAGTCGTGCGGGGCGTGTGACGACTGCCGTCAGGTGGAAGCGGGGGTCCATCCGGATCTGCTGCGGGTGGCGCGCGGGGCAAGTCAGCATGAACTGCCGATCCAGGCGATCCGGGATGTATGCCACGAGCTGACGCTCAAGCCGATGCGAGGGGGGTGGCGGGTTGCGATCGTCGAGGATGCGGAGAGCCTGAGCGAGGAGGCGGCCAACGCGTTTTTGAAGACCCTGGAGGAGCCGCCGGCTGGGTCGGTTGTGATCCTGATCGGGGTGACGGCCGAGCAGTTGCTGGAGACGGTGGTCTCGCGCTGCCGGGTGGTGCGGTTTGAGCCACTGGCTGACGAGGAGCTGGCGGCGATCTTGCTGGACCTGGGTGTGGCCGAGGATTTGGAGCAGGCCGTTCAGTGGGCGAGGCGGGGTGAGGGGAGCGTCACGCGGGCCTTGGGGCTGGCCGACCCGGCGTTGGATCGGTTTCGGCGGACGATGGTGGAACGATTGGCGTCGGAGGGTGGGTTTGATGCCGGTAAGATGGCCCAGGAGGTTGAAACGTTTGCGCGTGAGGCTGGCAAAGAGAGTGCGGCGCAGCGGGATCGGGTGCGGCTGCTGGCCGGGGAACTGGCGCGATTTTACCGGGGAGTTCTCTGGCAGTCGGCGGGGTTGGAGCCCCCCTGCCCCGATCCGTCGGATCGTGAAGCGGCAAAACGATTGGCAGCGCGGTTGGAGACGGACCGCGTCGTGGAGCTGGCCGAGCGTTGCCTCGAGGCCGACTACCACGTGGTGCGGCGGGCCAACTTGGGATTGGTGATCGAAGCCTGGATGGCGGATCTGGCACGGTTGGGGAGTGGATCGACGTAAGCCGGACGCTCCCATGGAGGGAACGCGACTCAGGCGACGCGACCGACCAGGAGCGTTTGATCGTCGCTCGGCGGTCGTTGATCGGTGAAAGCGTCGAGGGCGTCGCGGATCGAATGGATCAGGCTCACGGCGGACTGGCCACAGCGGCTGATCGAGGCGTCGAGCCGGTCGGTGCCGAAGAGCTGGCCGGCGGGGTTGGCGGCCTCGGTGATACCGTCCGTATAGAGGACCAGTTGATCGCCCGGGCTGAGGTAGAGGCTGGTCAACTGATAGTCGTGGTCGTCGAACAGGCCCAGGGGCAGGCCGTTGACGGCGTCGAGGCTGATCACGCGGCCGTCGACGCAGCGTTTGATGCGAGGCGGGTTGTGCCCGGCCGAAGCGTACTCGAGCTTGCGGGAGCGGGGGTCGAAGACAGCGTAGAACGCGGTGACAAAGTGGCCGGATCGGTCGGTGTAACCACGGGCGAGGCGGTGATTGAGGTGGCCGAGGAAGCGGTTGGGGACGAGCTGGGCGGAGCTGGAGCTACGGGCGATGGTTTGGGTGATAGCCATGAGGACAGCGGCGGGGGTGCCGTGACCGCTGACGTCGGCGATGAGCAGTCCCCAGCGGCCGTCGGGGAGGGCGAATAGATCGTAGTAATCGCCGCCAGCCCACCGGGAGGCGCGGTAGAAGACGGCCAGGTCGAGCTTGGGGATCGCGGGCAAGGCCTCCGGCAGCAGCGCGCGCTGAATGTCGGCGACGACCTGGAGTTCGCGTTCGACCAGGGCGTAAGCGCGGCGGACTTCCTCGGAGAGAACCAGGTTGTGGGTGGCGCGGCCAAAGAGGTTGCTCATCCAGACGCGTTCGGGCAGGTCCTCCCGGTCGAAGGCCGCGGGGAGCGAGCGGAGCAGAAAGGACATGTTGAGAGCCTCGCCCTGGTCGTAGTTGGGCAAGGCCATCAGCGAGCGCATGCCCTCGAGGTAGGGGCGGGCCGGGTCGTCAGGGGCGAGCCGAGGTTCGATGTCGTCAATGACAACCGGCTCGTCGCCGTAGAGCAGTTCGGCGAGCAGGCCGCCGGAGAGCAGCGGGAGGCGATCCTTTTCGGTCCACGGGTTGATCGGGTCGGCCCAGCCGGAGAAGCGGGTGATCCGGAATTGAGGGTGGGTGAGGTCGCGGCGGCTGACCGAGAGGGATCGTTCGGTGGGTAGCAGGCTGCGGATCCGATTGATGTAGGCCTGGACCATGGCCTGAGGGTCGGTTTGCCGGCTCATTTCGCGCATCATCGCGACGACCTCGGCGAGCCGTTGCTGCCAAGGGCTATGCTGAGGGCCAAGCAGGGAGCCGCCCCGGCTTAGGGAACTGACCCGGTCCGGGGACGGGAGGGGCGGCGAGTCAGACGGCATGGAGCTGGGATACCGGGGAGCCGACCGATCTGGCCGCTCGGGGACAAAGCCGGCGGATCCGGCGAGCGACCCGCTTCACGATACGGGAGTCTGCCATGCGCGGCAACAGCCGGCGCAGCGAGAGAGTGGGCTTAGCGGCGGATGCTTCCGCGGAGGAGTAGTCCGGCGGCAAAGGCCCATCCGATCGCGAAGACGATGGTGGGCAAAGGCCTCCACGGTTCGTCGTGGAGCCGGCGACCAACGAGGCTCCAGGCCAGATGGCGGAGCTCGGACATGGCCACTCCGAGCCAGTCGAGGGCCGGGGTGGCCGCGTGGGGGTACTGGACGCCGCGGTAGAGATCCCAATTGACCCGAAGGAGGTTGAACAGGTCGATCGAAAAGGGAGCGACGGCCAGAATCAGAAGCAGGACGAGCCAGGGTCGGCGTCGGGGCCGGACCAGCGGGTCGTCGGGAGTGGTGGGGGAGGGCCTGGCGTGACGCATCGGTGGGACGCTCAGGGTTCTACTTGGCCATGAGGGTGGTGGCGATCTTGATGCCGGCCGGTCCGACGAGCACGACAAAGATCCCGGGAAAGATGAACAAGACCAGAGGCAGAAGGAGCAGGACGGCGGTCTTGGCGGCGCGTTCCTCGGCGAGCTGGCGGCGGCGGACGCGCATCGAGTCGGACTGGACACGTAGGGCCTGGGCGATCGAGGCTCCGAAGCGTTCGGCTTGGATGAGCACGGCGGCCAAGGCGCGGACGTCGTCGACGCCGGTGCGCTGACCGAGGTCGTGGAGGACCTCCTTGCGGGGCCGGCCCATCTGGACCTGGAAGTTGGCGATGGCCAGCTCTTCGCAGAGAACAGGGCAGGCGTCGATCATTTCGGAGGCGACGCGACGCATGGCGGCATCAAGTCCAAGGCCGGCTTCGACGCAGACGACCATGAGGTCAAGCGCATCGGGCAAGCCGAGGAAGATCGCCTCCTGGCGTTTCTTGCGAATCTGTGAGAGCACGATGCCGGGCAGATAGAAGGCCACGGCGGAGCTGACGAAAATGATCTGAATGCCGGTCGAGTCCAGGCCGCGTTTGAGCGCGACCAGGGGTATCGAGATGCCCAGCGCCGAGACGAGGCAGAGAAACTTGATGCCGAGGAAGATCTGGACGGCGTTTTCCTGGCGAAAGCCGGCGTTGAGCAGAGCGAGGCGGAGTTTGCCAAGCTCGGCCTCGTCACGAGGTTTGAGCGGTTTGGAAAGGGCCGGCGCGACCCGGGTCACCAGCGACTGGATCCGATCCTGGCGGCGGAGCAGCGCATCGGATCGAGGTCGTGAGGCGGACGACTTGAGCAGTCGGACGAGCCGGTCGGCCGCGCGGGCACGGCGTTCGGCGACCAAGGAAAGACCGCCCCAGACGCCCAGGGCCATGGTGAAGAAGACGGCGATGGGAACGAGTGAGCCGGCGCTCATCGACAGACCCTCTCAGACCTTGATGGTCACGATTTTCTTGATGGCGATGGCGCCGATGAGTTGGAGGAAGGCGGTGACGGCGAGCATTTTCTTGCCGATGTCGGTGGTGAACAAAAGGCTGATGTAGTCGGGGTTAGTTGTATAGACGAAGGCCATCAGCAACGGAGGCATAGCCAGGAGGATCGCGCCGGAGATGCGGCCTTCGCCGGTGAGGGCCTTGACCTGACCGAGGATTTGGAAGCGTTCGCGGATCAGGCGGGCGATTTTGTCGAGGACCTCGGCGAGGTCGCCGCCGGTCGACCGTTGGATGATGACGGCGGTGACAAAGAACCGGACGTCCATGGTGGGGATTCGTTCCGAGAGGCCGCGGAGGGCATCCTCGATGGGGATGCCGAGATTCTGTTCCTCGAAGACCCGGCCGAACTCGTGGGCGATGGGGGGAGGCATCTCCTCGGCGACGACGTTCAGGCCGGAGGCCAGTCCATGGCCGGCGCGGAGGGCGCGGCCGACCAGGTCCATGGCGTCGGGCATCTGGATCATGAACCGTTTGATCCGGTTGCGACGCCGGTTGACGAGCCACAAGAACGGCAGGGAACCGAGCAGGAGGGCCGCCAGAGGGATCGACAGAGGGGGAACCTGGAGCAGGAAAGCGATCAGTCCACCGGCGGCGGCCAGCCCCATGGCGATGCCGAGGAAGGCTGGGAAGGCGATGCCGACGTCGGCTTGTTCATAGAGGCGGTTCAGCCCTTCAGAGCTCAGGAAGCGGAGCGGCCAGGGGCCGGAGCGCCCGAGGTCGATGGCCGGTGCTTTGAGCAGGTCGGTGGCGCTCGACGGGCGGTTGCGGTCGGAGCGAGGACTGCGGCCTTCGAGTTGCTCGAGGCGGCGTTCGGCGTCGGTACCGGGGGAGCCGGCCAGGACCAGGCCGAGCACGGCAATTAGCAACAGAGCCCCGACGCCGATGAGGATGGGCAGGAGGCTGGTGCTCATGACGGGGAGGCTCCGAAGGGGCGAGTCCGGTCAGCCGGTCAGTCCTTGAGCAGGACCCGTTGTCGGAACAGGTCGGCCGGCAGGCTGCAACCGGCGTATTCGAGGCGGTCCATGAAGGTTGGTCGGATGCCGGTGGCGATAAACTCGCCGAAGGCGCGGCCGTTGGCATCGACGCCGAGTTGGCGGTAGGCAAAGATCTCCTGCATGATGATCGTGTCGCCTTCCATGCCGACGACCTCGGTGATGCTGGTGACTTTGCGCGGTCCGCCCTGGAGGCGACTCGCCTGGATGATCAGGTCGACGGCCGAGGCAAACTGGTTGCGGAGCGCACGGATTGGCAGCTCGAGTCCGGCCATGCTGATCATGGTCTCGAGCCGGGAGAGCGCATCGCGGGGAGTGTTGGCGTGGACGGTGGTCATCGAGCCTTCATGACCGGTGTTCATGGCCTGGATCATGTCCAGGGTTTCGGCGCCGCGGCACTCGCCGATGATGATCCGGTCCGGGCGCATGCGAAGGGCGTTCTTGACCAGGTCGGTGGCAGTGATCGCGCCGCGGCCCTCGATGTTGGGTGGACGGGTTTCGAGGCGGACGACGTGCTCCTGTTGAAGCTGAAGCTCGGCGGCGTCTTCGATGGTGATGATGCGGTGGTCGTTTTGGATAAAGCTGGAGAGGGTGTTGAGCAGCGTCGTTTTGCCGGACCCAGTGCCGCCGGAGATGATGATGTTGAGGCGGGCCTTCATGGCGGCTTCGAGGAGCAACAGCATTTCGGGCGTGAAGGCCTTGAAGCGGAGCAGGTCGTCCTTGTTCAGAGGCTTGGAGCCGAACATCCGGATGGTCAGGACGGCGCCGTCGAGGGCGATGGGCGGGATGATGGCGTTGACCCGCGAGCCGTTAGGCAGCCGGGCGTCGACCATTGGGCTGGTCTCGTCGACGCGGCGGCCGACGCGTGAAACGATCCGGTCGATGATCTGGAGCAGGTGTTCGTTGTCGCGAAAGGAGACGTCGGCGCGTTGAATGCGGCCGTTTTTCTCGATGAAGACGTTGTGGGGTCCATTGATCATGATGTCGCCGATTTTGTCGTCCTTGAGCAGCAATTCGAGCGGACCGAGGCCGAACGTCTCGTCGAGGATTTCCTCAATGAGCCGGAGGCGGTCAGCGCGCGGCAGCAGCGGATCCTCGGCCTCGCAGAGGTGTTCGACGACACCGCGGATCTCGGTCCGGAGGGTGGCCGGATCCATCTCGTTGACGCGATTCAGGTCGAGCCGATCGACGAGCTGGCTGTGAATCCGGCGCTTGAGGGTTTCGAACTTGGCGGCGGCGGGGTCAGGTTCGCGGCCTGCATCCCGGGGTCGGGCCGGGGGTGGCTCGGTCGGGGGTGCGGGTGCGGCGGGAGGCTCGTCGGGGCGTTCGGCCGTGGGAAGGCTCGGGGTCCGAGCGGTCAGACCGTTGCGTGACAGCGTGCGGAACATAGCGGGTCAGACCCTGGGGAGTCGGAACGATGTCCGGATAGACTCAAAACATGGCCGCCAGCCGGCGCCGTTGCGGTTTGGCCGAGGACTCGACCAGACCGGTGGCCGACAGGACGCCGTGAGCGAGGCCCTCGAGCGCCTTCTGGATTTTGGATCGGGGAAAGGCCGTGCCGATGGGGACTCCGCGGGCGCGGGAGAGCGCGACTTCGTGATGGGCGTCGGGCAGCGACCAAGCGACGGGCAGGTTGAGGGCCTCCTCGGCCTTGCGGGGCGCGATCTGGCAGTCGCGAAAGTCGTGGCGATTGACAACGACGCGGATTTTTTCGATCAGGCCGTCAACCTGACGGACCGACTGGAGCAGCCGCGCGGTGTTGCGCAGACAGGTCAATTCGAGCTGGATAACCAACAGGACCAGGTCGGCCATTTCCCAGGCGATGACGTCGGAGGCGTGGAGCGCCTTGCTGGTGTCGATCACGACGAATCCGAACGCCGCGCGCAACAGGGCGATGACGCGGCGGAAGGTCTCAGGCTCGAGTCGGGCCAGATCGTCCATCGATGCAGGCCGGGGCAGAAGGTGAACACCCGAGGCGTGGCGCGCCATCGAGCGTTTCAAGAGGCTCAGGTCGAGGCGGTCGGCGTTCTGGGCGACTTCGGTGAGGGTGTAGTCGGTGACGATGTCGAGGCAGGCGTCGGTGGTCCCGAGCAGGAGGTCGAAGTCGGCCAAAGCGACGGTGCGCGCATTGTCGCGGGCGGCAATGGCGGCCAGATTGACGGCGAGGGTCGTGCAGCCGATGCCGCCGGCAGCGCCGGCGACAGTGACGATCCGCCCGCCGAGGCGAGAGCTGCCGCCCAGTCCGGAAGCAACCAGGCGGCCGATCGCGGCGATCAGTTCCTCGGGGTCGGGCGGCAAGGTGAGGAATTCGCGGGCGCCGGCGCGGATCGAGCGGAGGATCAGCTCGCTATCGGGTCTGGAGCTGGCGGGCAGGATTGCGGTGGCGGGATGGGCACGGCTCAGTTCGGCCAGCAGGGCTAAGGCGTGGTCGGGGTCGTGATCCAGAGTGAGGACGACCAGATGAGGCTGCTGGTCGGCGACGGCCTTGGGAGCCGCCGAGTAGGAGGGGCAGACCTCGGTCAGCCAAATCGTGTCGAGGCCCTGGAGCAGGTGCTGCAGGGCCTCGCGGCTGAGGGTCTCCGGATCGATCAAAACCACGCGCAGAGCGTCCATTGTCGCATCCCCCGACAGAGTGAACAGCGGAACGGGACGGGCGGTCGGCGCCCGTCAGGGAGTCGCCACCGGGTCCGACGACGACCCCGCCACTGGGCTTGTGGCCGAACGGGTCGAGGCGACGGCCGCTCCCTGGACGGGCGTTGCGGGCCGTGAGGTGACGGACCGGTGATGGATGATGGCCGGGCGTTGAAGCCCATGAATGATCAAGGTGCGGCGAGTAGGCGGCTCGGGACGGGGTGCCGCGGGAGGATCGGGCGACGGCGGAGGAGGCGGCGGCGCCGCCGGTGTAGCCGGCGCCGGATCGGGCAGGGGCGCAACGAGCGGTGGGAGCTGCGCTAGGAGCGGCTCATCGGGTTGGTCTTGATCGGGTTCGTCCGGCCGCGTCAGGATTTCATGGTCGTCGAGACCGCGGAGAGCCAGCGAGATCGGGCCGCGGGTTCGGGCGGCGACCAGGGTCTCGGCCTGCTCGGGAGTGACAGCCAGCGTGACGGTGCGAACGTTGATCGACTTGTCTTCGCCGCGGGTGACAACCTGGCCGGCGGCTAGGACCAGGACATCCTGGAGCACGATCCGCGCGGGCGGCTGACGCCGGGGGTTGGGGTTGTCGCGGATCTGCTGAATGATGTCGACGTGGTAGCCGGGTAGGACAAAGCCGGCGACGCCGGATTCCTCGGTGACTTCGATCGAGAAGGCACGCATGCCGGGCGGAATCCGTCCGGGCAGGCCCGGAACCGAGTCCTTAGGGGCGAGTTTGCCTTCGACGATGGTCTCACCGGCCAACATGGGGATCTCAACCCAACGGCCTTCGATGGATTTGGGATCGGTCAGGGCGCCCGGAGCGATCTTGTCGACGGGCATTTCGACAACCTTAATGAGTTCGGGTTTGAGCATTTCGTCGGTGCGCAGGTCGCGGGTCGCGACCAGAACTTTGCCCATTGCGACCGGTTGATCCTTGCTGCCGACCAGTTGGCTGGCGCCATACATGGCGACCAGTCCGCACACAACCGACAGCCCCAGGATCGTGATCGACCTTCCGCCCATGGTGGGGATCCTCCACTGGGTGGGTAAAATTCAAAAGAGAAGGCCGAACGACGCAAAGAAACCGATGGTGCCGATCGCCATCGGGATGGCATACGGCAAGAGAGTCATGGAGGGCTTGCGTTCCGCGGCGAGGGCCGCCAGGGTTGAGGGGTTGCGAATCGTAATCCACTCCCGAGTGATCTGGCCCATCCGCTGAAGGTGAAGCGCCAACCTTCCCGAAGTGATCATGCGCTCGATCGCCATAATCGCTCCGACAAGGGCCGTTGCGATGAAGGCGTAGCCGACGAGCGTCGAACCAATCCAAGCGCCCACGCCCGCGAGTAGCTTGACGTCGCCGGCACCCATCCCTCCCACGGCGTAAAGGGGCAGGAGTAAGGCAAGCCCCAGGGCCAGGCCGCCCAGCGACGACCAAATGCCGAGACCGCCCGGGAAGAGCGACGCCACCAAACCGCTCAGGGCGAACGGGTACGTCAGCCAGTTGGGAACACGAAGTTGGCGGCCATCAATGATCGCTGCGACGATCAGCACGGCCGAGACGAACCAATAAACGGCATGTTGCGAGACGTTGTGCATGGGATTCGGACTCGATCAGAAGGCTGGGGAGGGATGGAGCGGGGGTGGAGCAACACCGCCGCGAGGCCAGCTCCCAGCGGTGTGCTCCGGCCGGCCCGCGAGGTTACTGGAGCGCACTGGAGACGCTGCTGAAGTTGCCGCTGACCGCCGAGCCGAGCTGACCGATGACCGTCAGACAGGCCACGATGATCAGGGCGAGCATGACGGCGTATTCGACGGCCGTGGGGCCATCCTCACTCTTCAGGAAGTTCCGGATGTATCGAAGCATGGGGTAACCACTCCTATTCGCGGCGAGCCAGCCGCCCTGGGTCCTGAAGAAATCGACCCGATAGCCTTGAGCCAAGCGTGGGGTCGATTTCGCCGATCGCGGACCGACTTCCGGAACCAGACCGGACGCCTTGCCGCGACCGCTCCACGCGGGGTGGACACTGGAACCGTAGATCACACCTGGCGCGGATGCGACCGAAGTGTGGCAGTACCGGGACACGCGGCGGTTCCAGGCCGAGGGTGTCGATGCTCGTCGACGTGGATAACCGGCGTTATCATTCGGGCTGATCGGTTTCTACGGCGGGTCCGATCCGTCGGCTTCCCAGGTCTGAGGAGTGAACTACAATGCGGCAGCACATGATCGCGGTGGCTCTGGTGTCGGCCTTGAGTCTGGTGGGATGCGAGGGCGATCCCGCGGACATCAATAACAGCGTTAAGACGGGGGAGCCGCCGAAGCCAGGGGCTCAGTCGACGGGCGGCGGGGGGACGTCCGAGATGGCGCGTAAGTCGGGCAGTTACCCGATGCCCAAAGGCGCAACCCCGCCCGGATCAGCCGAAGCCCCCAAACCGGCCGACGAAAAGGCCAGCGATACCGCCGAGGCATCCGAACCGGCTGGGACCGAGTCGGCCTTCAGCGCCGAAGAGCTGGAAAACATCGCGAAGTTGCCGCCCGAGGATCAGGAACTGGCTAAGGCCCAGCGGGTTTGCCTGATTTCGGGAGAGCCGCTGGGCTCGATGGGTGTGCCCGTACGAGTCGAGCATAACGGCGAGGTAGGGTTCCTCTGCTGCGCGGGCTGCAAGGCGGACTTTGAGAAGGATCCCGAGGCGGCCTTGGCCAAGCGCAAGAAGTAGCGGCTTGACCGAACCCGAAAGCAGGCTGGCCGGCGCCGACGTCCACGCGAAAGGGATCGCCCGCCAGGATGTCGGCGGTCGGTCGGCCGTTCGCGCTCGGGATGGCGGCTGCATTGCCAGGCAAAATCCAGGGCAGGCAGCGGAGCCGTTCGGAAGAAGTCGGTCGGCGGTTCAAGCTGTAGTCCCCACCGTTGCTCACCCCACCCCGATTCTCATCTGGATGATGAGCCTAGGCAGGCATGGCTGGACCAGACGAGAACTGGGCCTGCCTAGGGCTGGGTACGGCTCGGCGGGGGTCGAAATGGATCCGTGTCCAATCCGGTCAGGCTGCGCCTCGAATGGTTGAGACCGCTCCCATTCCCCCGGCAGCCGACGCGGCTGCGGCAGCCGTTCCGGCAGGCGGGGTCGGGGATGTAGACGCCTGAGGAGGCACTCTCTCTTTTCGGAGAAGCGCGATCTCCCTTCCAGGGGGGCCGTTTTGGACGCATCGACTCGGGATGTGAACGCAACGGCGCTTCAGGGGAGGAGGCCGGCTGGAACTGGTCCGGGAAGGGTCTAGTGAGGCGGTAACCTGTTGGCTATACTCAATTACCTTTCGGTCCACCCTGACAAAAACCGATGTGGTGTGCGTTGTGTTGAGCGACGCACGAGGGCAGACCGACGGGTGTGGTCCGCTGCCGTCAGGGTTCCTCTCCCCCCTACTCGGCTGGGCGTCCGTTACCGATCCGTCGCGAGGCTGGCCTTCGCTTCGAAGCAGGCTGGTACGCGATCCGGTCACGCTGGGTGATTTGATTCGGCTGTGGACTAGCGTGACTGGGTTGGAGCGATCGGGTCGGGGTTACTCGGCGCGATGGATGGTGCCGGGGCAGGACGCGACCGTTTCTTACCTACCACTGGCCGATTACCTGGAGCCCGAACTGCGATGTCGAGTGTGAGTGCGCGACAGGCTGCGATTGCCGCGGTCCATGCCTGGCAACCGGTTGGTCCACGGGTCAATTATCGCGACACGCCGGTCGGCGAGCTTTACGGGGCAAATGTCTTTTCCGATGAGGTGATGCGGGAGCGACTTTCGGACAAAGTCTACCGGGCGTTGCGGGCGACGATCCGCAAGGGCGAGCCGCTCGATCCCGAGGTCGCCGACGAAGTCGCCAAGGCGATGAAAGATTGGGCGATCGAGAAGGGCGCGACGCACTACACGCACTGGTTTCTGCCGATGACCGGCCTGACGGCCGAGAAGCACGACTCGTTCCTGACCCCGACCGGCGAGGGCAAAGCGCTGGCGGAGTTCAGCGGCAAGGAGTTGATCCGCGGCGAGCCGGACGCGTCGAGCTTTCCGTCGGGCGGGATTCGTGCGACGTTCGAGGCCCGTGGCTACACGGCCTGGGACCCGACGAGCCCGGCCTTCATCCTGGAAAACCCGAACGGCACGACGTTGTGCATCCCGACGGCGTTTTGCTCGTGGACGGGCGAAGCGCTCGATAAGAAGACTCCCCTACTCCGCTCGATGGACGCGGTTTCGAAGCAGGCGTGCCGGCTGCTCAAGCTGTTTGGCTCGACGGCAAGCCGGGTGACGGCAACCTGCGGTCCGGAGCAGGAATACTTTTTGATCGACCGCCACTTTTATTTTGCGCGGCCGGATCTGATCAATGCGGGTCGGACGTTGTTTGGCGCGCGGCCACCCAAGGGCCAGGAGATGGAGGATCACTACTTCGGGGCGATCCCGGAGCGTGTGCTGGCCTGCATGCTCGAGACCGAGATGGAGCTTTACAAGCTGGGTGTACCGGTCAAGACCCGGCATAACGAGGTGGCGCCATCGCAATACGAGATCGCGCCGGTGTTTGAGAATGCCAACGTGGCCACCGACCACAATATGCTGGTCATGGAGACGTTGAAGCGGGTGGCTTCGCGGTATGGTTTGCAGCTCCTGCTGCACGAAAAGCCGTTTGCCGGAGTGAATGGGTCGGGCAAACACCTGAACTGGTCGCTCTCGGACGACGAGGGGAACAATCTGCTCAAGCCGGGCGAGACACCGCACGAGAACGCCCAGTTCCTGGTCTTCCTGTGCGCGGTGATTCGCGCCGTTTACCGGCATGCGGATCTGTTGCGGGTGTCGATCGCGTCGGCCGCCAACGATCACCGGCTGGGCGCCAACGAAGCGCCGCCGGCGATCATCTCGGTCTTTCTGGGCGACATGCTGACCGACATTGTCGAACAGATCGAAGCCGGTGGGGCTAAGAGCGCCAAGACGGGCGGTACGCTCAAGATTGGTGCCGACGTGTTGCCGACGCTGCCGCGGGATGCCGGCGACCGCAACCGGACCAGTCCGTTTGCCTTCACGGGCAACAAGTTTGAATTCCGCGCCGTGGGGTCAAGCCAGTCGATCGCCGGCCCCAATGTCGTGCTCAACACGATCGTGGCCGAGAGCCTGGACTACATCGCCACCGAGCTGGAGAAGACCGGCAAGACCGGAGAGGCGCTCAACCCCGAGATTCAAAAGCTGCTCCAGTCGATCGTCAAAGAATGCAAGCCCATCCTGTTCAACGGTGACAACTACAGCGAGGAGTGGCACAAGGAGGCGGAGCGGCGGGGGCTGCCCAACCGTCGCAACACGGTGGACAGTCTGCCCGATCTAATCAGCCCCAAGTCGATCGCCCTGTTCACCCGATATGGGGTCTTCAGCGAGCGGGAACTGCATTCGCGGTATGAGATTCTTCTCGAGAATTACAAGAAGACGATCCATATCGAGGGCAATCTGACGGCGTCGATCGCCCAGCGCCAGATTCTGCCGGCGGCCCTGCGGTATCAGGCCGAGGTTGCCGAGAGCATCGGCGAGCTCAAGGATGCGGGCGTCACGCCTCCGAAGCGTCAACTTGAGCTGCTCCACGATCTGTCGAAGACGATCGACGATCTGCAAACTTCGATTGCGAAGTTGAACGAGGCCATCGCTCACGACGAGCCGGGGACCGACACGCTGGCCCACGCCCGCCACGCCCGCGACGTGGTGATCCCGGCCATGAATGCCGTTCGGAGCTACGCCGACAAACTCGAAGGGATGGTTGCCGACGACCTCTGGCCGCTGCCGACCTACCAGGAGATGCTGTTCATCAAGTAAGCGGCGTCGCGGGCGGCCCCGGCGGGCTGACCCAACGCCAATCGATTCCCGATCCTCCGCGTGCGAGGCTGCGGTTTCACCTTCTGGGTCCGCAGCCTCGCGGCGTTGATCATTCTTCTGCGGGCTGGCTGCGGTCGCCGCGAATCGGCCGCCGGGCCGACGCCTGGGCTGAGTGGTCTTCGATCTCTGGCCACTGGGCGGCCAGGGCATCGGTCAGGGCGGCGGCGATCTGGTCCTGGCCCCGCTCGGTCAGGTGGCAGAAATCGGTGAAAACCAGCGACGGAACATCGTCCAGGAGGCGCGACAGGTCGAGAATTCGCAGCCGTTGCGAGGGCGAACTGAGCCGTCGAAGCTGTTCGTAGGACTGGTCAAGCGGCTCGCGGAGCCAGGCATATTCGACGGCCTTGGCGTGTTCGTAGTCTGTCATCGTCCGCTTCGAGAATAGGAGCGGTTGCCAGGCCACGATCACGGAGCAGCCGATCCGATCGGCCAGATCGGCCATCATCTGGAGGTTGGCCGCGCAGATCGCGGCAACCTGTTCCGCGCGTTCGGGGCTCCAGGGCGCCGAGTAAGCTGGTCCGACTGATAAACCGCCAGCGAGCCGGAGGCGGAGCGAGCGCGCCAGACGGCCGAGCGCCGAGTGCCGGGCTGCCGCACGGAGCAGCGCAGGCACGAGCCGGGCGGGATCGTCGCGCAGGTTGAACTCGGCGATCCGATTGGCCTCGTTCTGAGGCCAGCCAGCCGTACCGTTTTGGTACGCGGACAAAACCTCGTTGACGCCGTCGAGTAGAACGATCGCGTCCGGTCGTTCGCCGGCCCGAAGCGCAAGCAAGATGTCGGCCAGTTCCTGGGTTTGGACATAGCCGATCTGGGCGCGGTTGATCACACGAGCCGGCCGGCCGCGGGAGGCCAACCGAGCAGCCATCCGCGACGCGATCGTCGCCTGGTCACGCGCACCCATCCCCCAGGCAACCGAGCCTCCAGCCAGCCAGACGACCGGCGCGCCGTCGGGAGTCCCCGCTGCTGGCACGGTGCGACGCAGACCATCGCCTTCGACCCGGATCAACTGCCCGGTAAACGGGCGGGCGCGATGGGTGACGTAGGGATGCCAGGTCGATTGGACCGCCGCCTGCTCGCGGAACAGCAGGGGAACCCAACTGGCGCCGTCGTATCCCTCAGCGACGACCCGCGGATCGGGGTCGGGCAAGACCACCAGCGCGTCCTTAACCATCAATCCGACGCGGAGCAAACATTCCAGCAACAGCAGCAGCCCCAGCGCGACCCCGAGCATGAGCCAAGCCATTCCCAGGCCGCGGGCCAGTCGAATCCCGGCGCGGCGGAGTCGTTGCGAAGCCACGTCGCCTGCCTCTTCAAACCCGGACCGAATCGTCCATCCGGACTTATGATAGCGAAGGACCCGGGTCAAACGAGGCGAGGTCCCCAGCCGATCGACCGGAGACCTCGCGTTGAGTTGGATCAGGATTGTACTGCGAGCCAGGGCGGCGTAGGTCAGTGGCTAACCGGAACCGGCTGCTCGGCCGCTGACGCGGCCGCCTGGCCGTTGCCGTGGGCGTGGCCGTTACCGTTGGCAAGCAGGCTGCCCAACGAGACGGCCTTCTCGCCGTGCTGGGTGAGGTCCAGACCCAGCTCTTCCTCTTCCTCGGTGACCCGAAGCGGGATGATCAGGTCGACCAGCTTGTAGAGGATCAGCGAAGCCACGAAGGAGAAGACGGCGACAATCACCAAGGCTTTGCACTGGCCAATGAATTGAGCGAACTGGCCGTAGAACAAGCCCGCATCGCCCTTCGGAGTACCGTCCGCGTTGGTGCCTTCGACCGCGAAGATACCGGTCATGATCATGCCGACCATGCCGCCGACGCCGTGGCAGGGGAAGACGTCCAGGGTGTCGTCGAGCTTGCTTTTCGTGCGAAGCTGAACGGCCAGGTTGGAGATCACACCGGCAACCAGACCGATGAAGATGCTATGCGGCACGGTGACGAAGCCGGCTGCCGGGGTGATCGCAACCAGTCCGACGACGGCTCCGATGCAAGCTCCGAGAGCCGACGGCTTCACCCCCCGCATCCAGTCAAAAAAGATCCAGCCGAGCATGGCCGCCGCCGAAGCCGTGTTGGTCGTGGCAAAGGCCGAGGCGGCCAGCCCACTCGCGGCCACGGCACTACCGGCGTTGAAGCCAAACCAGCCAAACCAGAGCATGCCGGTACCCAGCAGGACGTACGGAATGTTGGCCGGGGGATGGGCTTCCTGCTTGCGATGGCTCGTGCGTTGACCGAGCACAATCGCCCCCGCCAGCGCGGCCAGTCCAGCCGACATGTGAACGACCGTACCACCCGCGAAGTCCTTGACACCCCACTGGAAGAACAACCCATCCGGGTGCCAGGTCATATGTGCCAACGGGCAGTAAATGACGAGGCTGAAAAGACACATGAACAATAGATACGCCGAGAAGCGAACCCGCTCGGCGAACGAGCCGGTGATCAACGCGGGCGTGATGATCGCAAACTTGAGCTGGAACATCGCGAAGACAAGCAGGGGGACCGAGAGAGCGAGCCCGCCGGTCGACCCGAGTTTTGCCGTTGCGTCGCCCACGTTCTGGAACATGAAGAAGGTGAGCGGATTGCCGATAATCCCACCGATCGAATCGCCAAAAGCCAGACTGAACCCGACGACCACCCAGAGCAGGCTGATGATCCCCAGGGCGATGACGCTCTGGAGCATCGTCGAGACGACATTCTTGTAACGGACCATGCCCCCGTAAAAGAACGAGAGACCCGGCGTCATCAGAAGCACCAGCGCCGAGGCGGTCAACATCCACGCCGTGTCGCCCGCGTTGACCTCGCCATTTGCCTCAGGAGCCGCGGACGACCCTTTCAAAAACAAAGCGGCCAGCGCCAACGCGGCCAGCAGCAGAAACGGAATCGGCGTTTTTTTCATCGGGAGAGGATCCTCGTCAAGGGACAGGGAAACGAAATACGTCTCTTGGCATAGCCGGCACCCAGCGATTCGCGCACGCCGGCCTTCGAGGCGAACGGCTAGATGGCCTCGGGACCGCGCTCTCCGGTGCGAATCCGAATGCAGTCCTCCAGCGGCAGAATGAAAATCTTGCCGTCGCCAATCTGGCCCTCGGGCCCAGTTCGGGCAGCCGCAATAATTGCGTTGACCGTCGGCTCGACGAAGTCTTCATTGACGGCAATCTGGAGTTCGATCTTCCGGAGCAAGTTGACCGAGAATTCCTGGCCACGATAGACCTCGGAATAGCCCTTTTGCCGGCCAAAGCCCTGAACGTCGATCGCCGTCAGACGATAAACCTCAACTTCAGCCAGGGCGTTCTTGACAGCCTCAAGCTTCGTCGGCTGGATCACCGCGAGGATCAGTTTCATTAGAGCTAGGACCGATCACGTCGCGGATGGACGAACAACCCATGGACGTCGGGTGGCCGAATCTCGGCAAACCGTCCCGAAAGCCACGATTTTCAACAGTGCTGCGACTTCCGCGCCAAAGCCCGGCCCATCCCACAAGCCGGGAGTTGTCTTTGTGTTGCAAGATGCAGACGGCGTGCAAGTTAGGTTGTTTTGGCCGTGATGTCGGGCACCGTCAGTGGCAGGCCGGTTCTGGCGTTTCGGTAAGCAGCGGTGCTTGCTGAGCGGGCAGACATGAGCGAGGTAAAACGTCACCCCGATCCGTCGAACGATGCCGAGTTTCGGAGCGCTTGTGCCTAAGGCATGGGCACTCACTCGTGCGAACCATCCCCGGCGTGGGGTTCACCGGCTCGGCTTGTAGGTTTACGTAAGCGTAACAAGAGTAGTGTCTTAGGAATGATGGCAGGGGTCCGCAGGTCGCTCTCATGAGGTGATTTGGTGCGGGTTTCGCCTTGGGAGCAATTTGAAGAACGTCACTCGAATTCGATGAGTGATCGTTAATGACCGATTGTGGGGTGCATCTTGAGAGGGGGTTACGTCGCATGACGCTTGAGGAACGGCTCGCGGTGGTCGAGGGGGAGTTGAAGCGATTGGAGAGTCGGGCGCGGCGCGCGCGGGGGTTGGCAGCGGCGTTGGGGGGGCTTCTGGGCATACTTGTTGTGGGAGGGGCGACCGAGCCGGTGACGTCCTTGGTGGCTCGGGAGTTCCGATTGGAGGACGAGAAGGGCAAGCTCCGAGGGTGTCTGGCGGTGCGGCCGGATGGGACGCCCGGTTTGGGGCTTTTTGACGAGGAGGGGCGGCTGCGGTTGTCGCTCGACCTAGCTGATAATGGAGCGCCCGGTGTGAACCTTCATGATGCGAGCGGGCATCTGCGCGGTGCGCTGGCGGTTCGTCCGGATGGAACCTCCGGCTTTGCGATCTTTGACGAGCGGGGGGTCATTCGAGCGTCGATCGATCAAGGAACGGATTCGACCGCTGGAATTCACGTTTACGATCCCAACGGTTGCCTGCGTGGGGCGATTGCATTTCGCCCGGATGGGACGCCGGCTGTCGGGCTGTTTGATTCGACGGGCGCTGTGCTGGAAAGTTTTGAGCCACGGTGAATGGGTGGGCGGCGGTTGGGCAAGTGCGTTGATTGAAATGCAAATCGCCGGTCGGGATGAGAGCCCGGCCGGCGATTTGGCGTTGGATGCATGTTTTGTGCAATCGACAGTTGATCAGGGGCTGCCCGGCAACCAAGGCTTGGCCAATGGCACGCTTCGGCCCGTTCCGAACTCGCGGTAGGAACCGGCGGTGTTGCCCAGGAACCCGTAGGTGCGGTTGGGTCGGGCGTAGGAGGGAGTGGCCAGAATCGGGGCCCGACCGGCGTTCGGGTCGATATACCGCCAGGCGACGCCCGGGTTGTATCCGGTCCACCCCTGGTAAGGGGCATACCCGATCCAGCCGGTGCCCGGAGCCGCGGGCGTGGCGGCAGGTACCTGGTAGGTGATGACGGGTGCGGGAGTGCCCCAGGCGTAGGAGGGGGCGTAACCCGTCCATCCCGGGGTCTGCGCCGAGGCGGAGGCGGCGAGGGCCAGCACCAGGGCGGCACACCCAATCGAGACGCCTCGTCGAATGTTCATGGCGAAGGACTCCTCTTGGTAGGGAGAGGGAGAGGGAGCCCGGACACGGGAAAGATGTCAACTCGCGTCAACGGGATTCTATTGTCTATTATCTCTCTCCGAGGAGGCCGTAATCGGCAAATTCGGCACAATCTGGCGATGAAGTTCTCGACCTAACCCATAGAGAAAAACGATAAGAGCCTGATCTTCCATTGGGAAGACCAGGCTCTCGGATTGAGGAGGCCTGGGCTTGAGTGTCGAAGCCTGGGTTCAGGTGGGGTTTAGAACAGGAGGATCGCGTCGACGGCCAGGGTGGTCTGGCTGTCGCGGGTGCCGCCGTCGAAGTAGGGGTGGAACTGGGTCCAGTCGAAGCGGCATTCGGGGCGGATCCAGAGGTTGGGGATGGGTTTGTAGATCAGGCCGAGGGTGATTTCGTAGAACCGGTCGCCGACGAAGTTGGGCTGTCCTCCCACCAGAGAGACGAGGCCGGTGCGGCCACCCTGCATATCCCAGAAGATCTCGGAGCGCCAGACGGCGGTCAGCTTGGGGGTCATCTGGTAAAGGAACCAGTTGCCGAAGCTGTACCACTGCTGGCTCTTGACGGCGCCGTTGCGTCCGCCGGAGGCCAGCCCAGGGACGTTGCGCTCCCAGCCCTGGTCGGTTTCGAGGACCTGGGTAAGTTTGTCACTCCACTTGTGGGTGAGGACGGAGGTGAAGAGGGTGCGGTCGTTGGCAGCGTAGCCGGGGTTTGGCAAGCCGGCCAGTTGAGGAATGTTGATGTATCCAGTCGGGTAGATTTGCTGGTTGGCCGGGAGCTGGCGCGGGAACTGGTTGGGGCCCCAGACGCAGGTGAAGGCGAAGGTCGTACGGTCTTCGTTGCCGGTCCAGGAGAAGCCGCCGATGTAGCCCCACTTGTAGTTCTCGTTAAACCAGCGGTCCCAGCCGTTGATGGCGCCGTTGTAGAGGTTGATTTTGTCGGTGAGGTGCAGCGTCGTCAGGGCACCGACGTGGGTAAACGGCTGACCGAAGACGAACATGTAGGGGACCGAAAGGAGTGGCCGGGCGATGGCCGGGACTTGTTCGTAGCCGGCGAGGGTGTAGAACCGGCCCCCTTTGATGTCCAGGCCGCCCTCGGTGAACCAGGGCAGGTGGATTTCACCGTAGACCTGGGCCAGGTCGTAGCCGAGCTCGCCGACGTTGAAGGCGTTGTTTAGGAAGCCTTGCTCGTAGTTGAAGGCCCAGTCTTGACCGAAGAGGTTATCGACGCGCCAGCCGAGATTGATCGTATCGTCAAGCTCGAGCGGATCTTCAAAGATGATGTAGGCGAGCTGGTTGCCCATCCAGTTGTTGGCTTTGAAGTTGGGGGTGACGCCGGCGTTGATGCCGTCGCTATAGCCGTTGAGGTTTTGGGTGTAGCTGTTCTGGCTCCATCCGTAGACCTTGAAGGGGAGCTCGCTTAGGCCGAGCCGGTCCCACAGAAAGATGGGCTCCCCGGCGTCCGGGGCTTGAGCGGCCTCGGTCGTTGCGGTTTCGAGGGTTGGTTCGCCTCCGCCAAGGGGACGGTCCGCGGCGGGGACGCCGAGGTCGACAGGCGCGGTCATCGGCGCGGAGGCGTCCGGCAATGGCGGGGTGGTTTCCTGGACGCGTTGCAGGTGAGGGTCAAGCGCCGAGCCGACTGTAGCGGATCGAGTTGGCGTGGTTCCCGCCGGGACCGTGCGGTTGGGGGCGAGCGAGCGATTTGGTCTGAGGGCCTGCGCCTTGGCCGGTTCGACCAGCGGCCAGGCCGTGAGGCCCACGATAAATGCACCGAGCTGGAGTGCCGAATTGCCTCTGCGCGGCATGGGTCGCATCCTTCAGGCAGGCTGCATGGGGCTCCGCCCCAGCAAGCTCGATATGAATGGATTTTGGTTACGGATCGTGAGCGACGGTGTCTGCGGGAGAGGCAGTCCTCGCGTGCATATCGTCGGCAGGATCGACAAGACGCCTTCAATCGGTTTTGCGGAAGAGCCGGATTGGAGAGTGCTTGCGGGCCGTTTGCGGACGAGCAGCGACGCGCTACGATGGTGGGAGGTACGACGGCGGACCGGGTGGCGCGAGCGGTGGTGTGATGGTCGGATTGTTGCTGAGTCTGGTCATCGGGGGCGGTGACGGGGTGGGGGCGGTCGGGTTGCCTCTTGGCATGATGGAGTTGGCCGGGGGCGGTCGGTTGACGGGCTGGCTCGAGGGGTTGGATGAGACGTCCGTCTGGGTGCGTTTGCCGGAAGGCGGATCGATCGGGGTGGATCGGGCCGTGGTGGGGAAATTGATCCTGGAGGATCGAGAGGTGATCGGTCCCGGGGACACCCAGCGGGATGTCGTTGCGCGGCGGTCGGGGGATCGGCTTTATGGGCGGATTGTCGGTGGCGATCGCAACGGGTTGCGGATGGCCTGGGAGGGGGGCTCTGCGCTGGAGTTGCGTTGGGAGGAGCTGGCGTGGGTGGAGTTACGCCGGGGGGAGGCCAGGGCGGTGGCGGTGGAGGGGCGGTGGGTTCGTGCTGAGTTTGAGCCGTTCGAAGAGATCCCAGGGCGAGGACCGGATCGGGTCGAGGGTGTGCTGCGTGCGGCTGATCGGGGCGAAGTGGTGATCGACGTGCCGTATCTAGGTCGGCTGACGGTGGCACGCAGTCGGCTGCGGCAACTCGAGGAACTGGGGTCGGTGCGTCGGCTGGTGGTCGATCCTCACGCGCACCATCTGGGAGATCGGGACGTGCCCGATCTGGATCCTGTGGCTGCCGAGTCCGATTGGCTGGAGCGGCGTTTTGAGCTGGACGCGGTGCCCACGGGACCGGCGTGGTTGACGGCCGATGTGGTGCAGCTGGTCGGGATGGAGGCTCCGATGCCGTTGGCGGCGCTGGTGCGGCAGGGGCAGCTTCGGACGGCGGTCTGGCTCAACGGGGTTCGGCTGGCGGACTTGAACACAGCACTTAAGCGAGGCGGGGACCAGTGGCAGCGTATTCGGCTGTCGATTCCGGAGGGGGTGTTGCGGACGGAGGGAAACCGGCTGCGGCTTGAGCAGCAGGGAACGAGGGATGAACCAGCGCGCCGGGACAATTTTGGGATGCGCAACCTGGCTCTCGAGTGGCCGGCGGAGGCGCCATGAACCCACTGACGCGGTGTCTGGTCCGGCATGCGCATGCGGTGGCCCGGGAGAGCGGGGCGCGGGTCGTGGTCTTATATGCTGATGTGATGGAGGCCGACGAGGCGCTGGCCGATCTGGTGGGCGATGTGGGATTTCGGACGCTGCTGGTCTCGCGACGGGAGCCGCTGCACGTGCCAGAGGGTTGGGGCGAGCAATGTGCGGTGATCCGGGTGCCGGATGTGGCGTTGACGCGGGTCGGTCAGGTCAAGCTGGCGATTTTGATGGCCGCCGTTGAGGGGCACGTGGGGGCCGGCGATCGGGTGGTCTGTTTGACGGGGTTACCTGGCTCGTCGGCGTTGGACTCGATGCTCGTGCTCGATTTGGGGCAGGAACTCGAGCTGTTTTCGGCCGGCTCGACCGAGCCGCTGCCGGCCGACATCCGGGCGCCGGTCTTTGAGCGGCTGGTACGGCTGGCGACGGAGCTTTCTCTGGAGGGCCGTGAGGGACGCCCGGTCGGTGCGTTGTTCGTCCTGGGCGACGAGCAGGCCGTGCTGGCCCGAAGCCGCCAACTGGTGATCAATCCGTTCCACGGCTATCCGGAGGCCGAACGGAACGTGCTGGACCCAGCGCTCGAGGAGACAATCAAGGAGTTTTCTTCGCTCGATGGGGCGTTTGTCGTGCGGGGCGATGGCGTGCTGCTGGCGGCGGCGCGGTATCTGAGTCCGTCGGATCGCCCGATCGAGCGGCTCTCCGGCGGACTCGGCGCTCGGCACGAAGCGGCGGCGGGGATCACGGCGGCAACTGGGGCTATCGCCATCTGCATCTCGCAATCGACGGGAACGATTTCGATCCTCCGCTCGGGTAAGCTAGTAACCGACATTCCGAAGCCAAGGAGCCGGAGCGCCGATGGCCTCTGAGCGAGGGCGGGGCCGCTGGCTACAATGGATGCGAGGCGAGCCGAAGCGATGCCAGTTGACCCAAGACGTGGCGACCTACCGACCCGTTCCGAGGCAGAGATCCGGTCATGACGAGCAATCAGAAGTTATTAGCTCTGTTGCTGGGGACGATCTCGAGCGTGCTGATCGTGGTTCAGTTCGCGATGGGCCAGATTTTGACCTCATCGGCTGATAGCGAGATGCGCCTGGGCGTACTCAAGGCTCACAAGCATTCGGGTCATCTGATGGTCGTGGTCTGCCTGGTGTATATCGGGCTGACGATGTGGTGGATCGTGAATCTCCCGACGCGGCGTCGGGGGCCGACCAACCCTGCTGAATGAAGGGCGTCAGTTCGCCGGAACGGCTGAACGAGCCGATCAGCAGTCGGGCGTCGGTCTGGTGCCCCAGGAAGGCGCACTGGGGACCCGGGCGGCGGCTGCGGTAGACCACCAGGCTAGTGGTCTGGCCCGGCCAGCTCAACCGGTACGCCGAAGCCAGCTCCGGGCCGAGGATCGCCCGCTGCTGGGTCACCGTCAGAGTTCGTAAGACCGGCGGCCGGGCCGCAAGCCGTGGGTCGAGGATAAACAGAAGCGGCCGCCAGCCCGGGGCGGTGTCTGGGCCGAACCGGAGCGTTGTGGAATCGGCAAGCGGGTGAGCCGGCGATCCCGATTCGGAGGGCGCGATCACGCGAATTCGAGGGACAGTCTCGGCGGGGTCGTCGAGCCAGAGCCCAACACCGTCGTCGGCAGGCCGGGCGATCAGCCGGCCGGCGAGTCTGATCCAACCGGCGGTGGTTGAGATGGCGGCCGTCGCCTCGGCCATCTCTTCGGCCAGAATCAAGATGCGCCGCGATCGAAGCCAGACGACGGTTCGCTGACGCCAGGCCCCGTCGCGTAGCGGTTTGCAGTACTCGGCGAGAACGGCCTCGGGCGTGGCGGTCCAGGTTGACCATACAGCCGGCCGGGACGGCGGCAACGCGGCGTCCACGGGGCAAACGCCCCCACCGATCTGGTCGATCCAGAGCCGGCCGTGGGCATAAAGCTCCAGGGGAGCGACCTCGGCCACTTGCGATTCATCCAGCGCGAGAAACAGTTCGGCGCCAGCCAGGCGGTCGCGGATGGCCAGCCGAACGGGGCCGGGATGGCAGGCAAAGGCCGCGGGCGGACGCGGCGTGCGGCGGGTCGTCGCCGTTTTGGCGGCCCGAGGGCCGAATGCCATCGAGCCATCGGGCCGCTGAAAGGCATCGACGGCGCGGCGGAGCCGGGCGACGAGCGTCGTCCGCGTCGGCGAGGAGCCCGGACGGCTCGGCCGAGCGGCCAACCGGGACAGAACCTCACGCCAGCCGGCAGGCCCCAAGCCGGGAATCGTCCCCGAGGAATCGAGGTAACGCTCAGCCCACAAGGCCAGATTTGGTTCAAGCTCGCCCGGGGATGCCGAATCAAGCAAATGACTCAGCGCGTCCAGAACCGGCGATTCCACTTGTGAAGCAGTCCCGACCCAAAAAGCGGAAGACGGCGACTGCAAGGGATCTGGGCGAGGGTGCATAAATTCTCGACATGTGAAAGGGCCGCCCCGGAGTGAGCCGAGCGAAAACGACGGATCGGCCCGGGTCCGGCGAAGACGAACGATGTGGGTCGAAAGTTTGATGGAAACGAAAGGTTACGTCCAGGGGATGAACCCAGGGCGCGATCTTCTGGCGGAATCTTCGAGCCGATGGCATCCAGCTTGCAAAGGATGTAGACCGTGATTGATGAGACTGGATTCGGGTCAACGCCTGGGTCTGGTTGAATCATCCGCGAAGCACCCCTCAGGCGAAGGCAATTCCGGGTTAACCGGGAAAGCTGACCGCCGCGGGGCGAGCGGGCAACCTCGCACGACCCCCCCGCTCGCCCCTTCTTACACTGCGAACCGGGAGCCAAACCAGTCTAGGGTTCCCTTACGACGAGTTAAGCCGGCCGGAATCGATTGCCAAGGCGACTATGGGAGAGGTGGTCGCCACGGTGTTCGATCCCGGCCGGTTTTTTTTGCGTCGCGATGTCGCGTCGCAGCCACGACCTCGCCAGGGTCGCAAGGTATGATATGAGCGAGAGTTGCTTCTCGGAGCGAGGTTGCTCGAATCGCTTCCGGGCTGGTTCGAACGACCAGCACGCGGAAAAAAGTACTTGACGCCGAGGCGCGGACCCGACTCTAGTATTTGTCTTCTCAATAGTGGCTCGGATTGAATATCGGATTCATCGATTCTTTAAGCGTGGGCTTTCTGGGCGGAGACGAGAGGGGCGGCCATGCAACTGGAGTCGCTGCGGATTTTCTGCGACGTGGTGCGTTGGTCGAGTTTTTCGCGGGGTGCTGCGCAGAACGGAATCTCGCAGTCCACGGCGAGCCAAGCGGTTCATCAATTGGAGATGCGGCTCGGGGTGAAGCTGATCGATCGGTCGAAGCGTCCGCTGGTGCCGACGCCTCAGGGGCGGGTTTTTTATGAGGGGTGCCGGGAGCTGGTGGCGCGGTACGAGGAGTTGGAGGCGCGGGTGCGGTCGCTGGACGATGAGCCGAGCGTGATGGGGACGGTGCGTGTCGCGTCGATTTATTCGGTGGGCTTGGCGCATTTAACGGCGTATGCGGATCGGTTCCGGTCGTTGTATCCCCAAGCTGAGGTGAAGCTGGATTATCAGCATCCGACGGCGGTGGTCGAGAGTGTCCGGCAGGGTCGGTCGGATCTGGGGCTGATCTCCTTCCCGAAGCGTTGGCCCGATTTGACGGTCATACCGTGGAAGGAAGAGGAGATGGTGGTGGTGGTCAATCCCCGGCATCGGTTGTCGTCGCAGACCGAGGTGGAGGTTGGCCAGTTGGATGGGTTGGAGGCGGTGACCTTTGAACCGGATTTGGCGATTCGCCGGGCGATTGATCGGTTCTTGAGGAAGCATGGAGTTCAGGTCGAGGTCGTTTTGGCGTTTGACAACATCGAGAATATTAAGCGTGCGGTGATCGAGATGCCGACGGGGCTGGCCATTTTGCCGCGGCCGACGCTGGAGCGAGAGATTGGCGCGGGCCTGCTGGCTGCGTTGCCATTTTGCGATGCGGTTCTGAAGCGGCCGCTGGCGATTGTGCATCGGGGAGCGGGTGGATTGTCGGTGACGGCGACCCGGTTTTTGCGCCTGCTCAGCGGGGAAAGCCGCGCGGGCGCCGGCGTCGGAGAACGTGTGGCGGCAACGCCAGCGTCTTGAGCCAACCGACGGTTTTGAGAAGCCGGTTGACTCAGGCGGGCCGGGATCAGAACCGGGGCTGGTCGGGAGATGTGAGACCTGCTCGGCGGGTTCTCGAGTCGTGATCGGTGGCCATCGGACTCCAGGAAGGTCGGCGGACGGCAAACGAGTGGATCGAGCGGATCAGAACGAACCAATCCGAGACGGTGCGAGACGAGGGGACGACTGATGAGCGATTTCTACCCGGCGACGCAGGGCCTGTACGATTCGCGGCACGAACATGATGGGTGCGGGGTTGGCTTTTTGGTCGATCTGAAAGGCCGCAAGAGCCACAAGATCGTTCGCGACGGGATCAAGGCGCTGATCAACCTGGACCATCGCGGGGCGTGCGGTTGCGAGCCAAATACGGGGGATGGGGCGGGAATCCTGGTCCAGATTCCGCATGAATTCATGGTGGCGCGGTGCCAGGGGCTGGGGATCGAGTTGCCGGAGCCGGGCCGCTATGGCGTGGGCATGTTTTTCGCGGCGCCTGAGCCGAACCGCCAGGCTGCCGGGATGCAAGCCTTCGAGCGGATCGTGCGAGAGGAGGGGCTGCCGTTTCTGGGCTGGCGGCGGCTCAAGACCGACAATTCCTCGCTCGGTGCGAGTGCCCGGGCGGTGGAGCCTGCGATTTTCCAGTGTTACATCGGTTCGACCTACGGCGACGACGGCGACCGCTTCGAGCGCAAGCTCTACGTGATCCGCAAGCGGTTTGAAGCCGAAAACGAGCGTACCGGAGACGACCATAAATATTTTTACTTTCCGAGCCTGTCGAGCCGGACGGTGGTCTACAAGGGGATGCTGACGCCGTCGCAATTGCCGCTCTATTACGCGGACGATCTGGACGATCCGGCATTCGCGTCGGCCTTATGCATGTTTCATTCGCGGTTCAGCACCAACACGTTTCCGAGCTGGGAGCTAGCGCATCCGTATCGGATGATTTCCCACAATGGCGAGATCAACACGCTGCGGGGGAACATCAACTGGATGCGGGCGCGGGAGGCGCTGTTCGAGAGCGATCTGTATGAGCCGGGCGATGTGAAGAAGCTCCTGCCGATCATCCGGGAGGGCTTATCGGATACGGCGTGTCTGGACAACGCGGTGGAGTTGCTGGCCAAGTCGGGATTTGGCTTGGCACGGGCAATGATGATGCTGATTCCGGAGGCCTGGGAGAATCATGAGTCGATGTCCCAGGTGAAGAAGGATTTCTATGCGTATCATTCCTGCCTGATGGAGCCGTGGGATGGTCCGGCGTCGGTGGCGTTCACGGATGGGCGTTCGATCGGGGCCGTGCTGGATCGGAATGGGCTGCGGCCGAGCCGGTACTGCGTCACCCGGGACGGGCTAGTGATCATGGCGAGCGAGTCGGGAGTGCTCGACATCCCGCCCGACGAGATTGTGCTCAAAGGTCGGCTCGAGCCGGGCAAGATGTTTCTGGTCGATCTGGAGCAGGGGCGGATTGTCGGTGATGAGGAGCTGAAGCACCAGATCGCGACCGAGCAGCCGTATGGCAAATGGCTGGCCGAGCATATGCCGCGGCTCGAGGATCTGCCGCCGGCGCCGCATGTGATGGGGCCGAATCCGCGTTCGTTGTTGCAACGTCAGTTGGCGTTTGGCTACACGCTGGAGGACTTGAAGTACATCCTGGGACCGATGTCGAGTCAGGCCGAGGAGGCGATCGGTTCGATGGGCACCGACACGCCGCTGGCGGTGCTGTCGGATCGACCCCAGCCGCTCTTCAACTACTTCAAACAGCTCTTCGCCCAGGTGACGAATCCGCCGCTGGATGCGATCCGCGAGGAGCTGGTGACGAGCGTGGTGACGGGCATCGGCGGCGAGGGGAACTTGTTGCAGCCGAAGCCGGAGAGCGCGCGGCAGATTCGGGTCGAGACGCCGATCCTGGACAACGATGAACTGGCGCGGTTGAAGCAGCTCCACGGCTGGCGCGGGTTCCATGCGCATACGATCTCGATGCTCTTTCCGGCGGCCGAGGGTGCGGCCGGGATGGAGCGGCGGCTGGAGGAGATTTTCCGCGAGGCGGTGGCGGCGATTCGGGCCCGGGCCAACCTGATCATTCTGAGCCATCGCTATGTCGGGCCGGATCTGGCGCCGATCCCGTCGTTATTGGCCTGTTCGGGGCTTCATCATCACCTGGTGCGGGAGGGTTTGCGGACCCGCTGCGGGCTGATCCTCGAAGCCGGCGATGCGCGGGAGGTGCACCATTTCGCGCTCTTGCTCGGGTATGGGGCCGGGTCGATCAATCCCTATCTGGCGTTCGAGACGATCGACGACATGATCCGCCAGGGGTTGATTCCGCCAGGCATCGACCATGCCGAGGCGGTAAAGCGGTATCGCAAGGCGATCAAGAAGGGGGTCGTCAAGGTGATGTCCAAGATGGGCATCAGCACGATCCAGAGCTACCGCGGCGCCCAGATTTTCGAGGCGATCGGGCTCAATTCGGCGTTCGTGGCCAAATATTTCGACAAGACGCCGTCGCGGATCGAAGGCGTGGGTCTGGAGGAGATCGCTGAGGAGGCGCTTTACCATCATCGCCGGGCATATGGCCAGCGGTCGGCCGGCGGGCCAACGCTCGAAGAGGGCGGTCAATACCAGTGGCGGCGGGATGGCGAGTATCACTTGTTCAACCCGGAGACGGTCTTCCGGCTCCAGCATGCGACCCGTTCCGGGCGTTATGAGATCTTCAAGGACTATACCCGCCGCGTCGACGAGCAAAATGAGCGGCTCTGCACGCTCCGCGGGCTGTTTCGGTTTCGTACCGAGGCCTGCACGCCGGTACCGTTGGATGAGGTCGAGCCGGTCGAGTCGATCGTCAAGCGATTCGCGACCGGGGCAATGAGCTACGGCTCGATCTCAGCCGAGGCGCATGAGACGCTCGCGATCGCCATGAACCGCTTGGGTGGCAAGAGCAACACCGGCGAGGGCGGCGAGGATCCGGAGCGGTTCAAGCCGCTGCCGAACGGGGATAGCAAGCGGTCGGCGATCAAACAGGTGGCCTCGGGCCGGTTCGGGGTGACCAGCGAGTATCTGGTCAACGCCGACGAGATCCAGATCAAGATGGCTCAGGGAGCCAAGCCAGGCGAGGGCGGCCAGCTTCCGGGCCACAAGGTTTACGAATGGATCGCCAAGGTGCGGTATTCGACACCAGGAGTGGGGCTGATCAGTCCACCGCCGCATCACGACATCTACTCGATCGAGGATCTAGCACAACTGATCTACGACCTCAAAAATGCCAATCCCCGAGCGCGGATTAACGTCAAGCTGGTGGCCGAGGTCGGAGTCGGCACGGTGGCGGCAGGTGTCGCCAAGGCGCATTCGGACGTCGTCCTGATTTCAGGACACGACGGCGGTACCGGCGCCAGCCCGATCACCTCGATCAAGCACGCGGGGATCCCCTGGGAGCTTGGGCTGGCCGAAACCCAGCAGACGCTCGTTCTGAACAAGCTCCGGGACCGGATTGTGGTTCAGGTAGATGGTCAGTTGAAGACGGGTCGCGATGTGGTGATCGCGGCGTTGCTCGGGGCGGAGGAATTCGGCTTTGCGACGGCACCGCTCGTGGTGATGGGATGCGTGATGATGCGGGTCTGCCATCTGGACACTTGCCCGGTGGGCATCGCCACGCAGAACCCCAAGCTCCGCGAAAAGTTCACGGGCAAGGCCGAGCATGTCGTGAATTTCTTCCGGTTCGTCGCCGAGGAAGTGCGTGAGTTGATGGCGCAGCTTGGCTTCCGAACGATGGACGAGATGATCGGCCGGAGTGATCTGCTCGATGTTCGGGAGGCGCTGACTCACTACAAGGCGCGGGGCCTGGATTTCAGCCGGATTTTCTACCGTCCGGAGGTCGGCGAGGGAGTCGCCGTTCGCAAGGTTGTCGACCAGGATCATGGCCTGGACAGTTCCCTGGACGTGACGACGCTCGTTCCGTATTGCCGGGCGGCGTTGGAGCGGGGCGAACCGGTGGAAGGCGAATTTCCGATCCGCAACGTCAACCGGACGGTGGGAACGATCTTAGGGTCGGAACTGACACGCCGATATGGCGGCGCCGGGTTGCCGGATGACACGATCCGGCTCAAATTCAACGGCACGGCGGGGCAGAGTTTTGGCGCCTTTTTGCCCCGAGGGATTACCCTAACGCTCGAGGGTGACGCCAACGACTACGTGGGCAAGGGCCTCTCGGGCGGCAAGCTGATCGTCTTCCCCGATCACCGGGCGCCGTTCCTGGCCGAGGAGAATATCGTCATCGGCAATGTGGCCCTCTATGGGGCGACCGGTGGCCGGGCGTTCTTCCGCGGTCGGGCTGGCGAGCGGTTCTGCGTGCGTAATTCGGGTGCACTGGCGGTGGTCGAGGGGGTCGGCGACCACGGCTGCGAGTACATGACCGGCGGTGTCGCGGTCGTGATCGGCCCGACCGGTCGTAACTTCGCCGCGGGCATGAGCGGTGGCGTAGCGTTCGTCTTGGACGAGGATGGCCAATTCCGGCGTCGCTGCAACCTGGAGATGGTCGATATCGAGCCGTTCCAGGAGCCTGAGGACCTGGAGCTGGTGCGCGACCTACTGATTCAGCATGCCGGCTACACACGGAGCGCGGTGGCGGCGCGGCTGCTCAAGACCTGGGAATGGGCGGTGACCCGCTTCGTTAAGGTCATGCCGATCGACTACCGCCGGGTCCTTCTCGCGCGCAAGCAGGCCGAGCAGGAGGCTGGACCGGGCGAACAGCCCGTGGCCGGAGCAGCGCTGGCCGAGGCGAGGACAATCCCGCGTTGATCGTCTGGGCCAAGGGCCGGAGCGATCGCTCCGGTCCGTTTTTCCTAGTGGGCCACCCTCTTTTGATCGAGTCAATGCGTGCGGAAGCGGCGAACGCGGACCGGGTCTGATGAACTGGAGTTTGAGCATGGGCAAGCCGACGGGATTTCTGGAATTTGAGCGAGCCAAGCCGAAAGCCCGGCCGGTGGAAGAGCGGCTGCACGACCACCGCGAAGTCTACAACCCGCTGCCGCTTGTGACCCTCCGCGAGCAGGGCGCGCGGTGCATGGACTGCGGCATCCCGTTTTGTCATCAGGGCTGCCCGCTGGGCAATCTGATTCCGGACTGGAACGATCTGGTCTACCGGGATCACTGGAGGGAGGCGATCGAGCGGCTGCACGCGACCAACAATTTCCCCGAGTTCACGGGCACGCTCTGCCCGGCGCCGTGCGAGGCGTCGTGTGTGTTGGGGATCCATGATCAGCCGGTGACGATCAAGTCGATCGAGCAGGCGATCATCGAGCGGGCCTGGGCCGAAGGCTGGGTGACACCCCAACCGCCCCGGGTCTTGACCGGCAAAAAGGTGGCGATCGTCGGGTCGGGGCCGGCGGGTCTGGCGGCGGCGCAGCAGCTTCGCCGCGCGGGCCATGATGTGACGGTCTTCGAGCGGGCGGACCGGATCGGCGGATTGCTCCGCTACGGGATTCCCGACTTCAAGATGGAGAAGTGGCGGCTCGATCAGCGACTGACGCAGATGGAGGCCGAAGGGGTCGTCTTCCGGCCGGGCGTCGATGTGGGTCGCGACCTGACCGGCGAGCAGTTGCTGGCGATGTTCGACGCCATCTGCCTTTGCGGCGGCGCGACCAAACCGCGCGATCTGCCAATTCCGGGCCGTGAACTGGCTGGGATTCACTTCGCCATGGAATTCCTGCCGCTTCAGAATCGACGCAACGCCGGCGATGCGCTGCACAACGGCGAGTTTATCTCGGCCGAAGGTCGGGATGTCATCATCATCGGCGGCGGGGACACGGGCGCGGATTGTCTGGGGACCGTGCATCGGCAGGGTTGCCGAAGCGTCTATCAGTTCGAGATTGTCCCGCGTCCACCGGACGAGCGAGCCGCCAACAATCCCTGGCCGCAGTGGTGGAATACGTTCAAGGTCTCCAGCGCTCACGAGGAAGGCGGCGTGCGCGAATACGCGATCAGCACGACGCGGTTTCTGGGCGATAAGGGCCGGGTAACGGCGTTGGAGACGGTCCGCGTTGAGCCGAAGACGGTTGACGGCCGGCTGCAATTTGTGCCGATCCCCGGCACTGAGCAGCGCTATCAAGCCGACCTTGTTCTCCTCGCGCTGGGCTTCAGCGGACCGGAACCGGGCGGTTTGCTCGATCAGCTCGGGGTGACACTCGACCGGGCCGGCAACGTGGTCACCGATCGGGACCGGCGGTGCACAGTTCCGCGGGTCTATGCGGCGGGCGACATGGCGCGCGGTCAGAGCCTCATCGTCTGGGCGATCGCCGAAGGCCGGCACGTGGCGGCGACGATCGACCACGACCTGATGGGCTCGACCGAACTGCCCCGGCCGTTGGCGCACGGCAACGACGTTCGACCATTTGTCTGAGCGTCGGATAGATCGAGCGGCAGTCAGGACATGAACACGGACCGGTTGCGTTCTAACCTCGACGCAATCCGCGAACAGATGGTCCGCAGCGCGGAGCGTTCAGGCCGCGATCCGCGGTCGGTTCGGCTCGTGGTCGTCACCAAGCAGACCACCGCCGCCGCGGCCGAGGCCCTGGTGCAACAGGGAGAATTCGACCTCGGCGAAAACTACCCTCAGGAGCTTTGGCGTAAGGCTGAAGCACTGAGCGGTTACCCGGTTCGCTGGCACCTGATCGGCCATCTCCAGTCAAACAAGGCGCGACGCACCTTTCCGCTGGTTCGGATGATCCACGCGGTCGATTCGCTGAAGCTCTTGCAGATTCTCGACGAACTGGCCGCACACCAGCCCGATCCAGCATCCGTGTGCCTTCAGGTCAATTGCTCGGGCGAGGCATCAAAGCATGGCTGGGAGCCCGCGGCGCTCTTGGACGAAGCCGGGGGCATCGCGGCGTGCCAGTCCGTCCCGATCGTGGGGTTGATGACGATGGCGGCTTACAGCGACGATCCTGAGGCGGCCCGCCCGGCGTTTCGCCTGCTCCGCCAAACCCGCGACGCCCTCCAGGATCGGATCGGTCGCGCCTTGCCGGAGCTGTCGATGGGGATGTCCAATGATTATCAGGTCGCGATCGAGGAAGGCGCCACCTGGATCCGCGTCGGATCGGCGGTGTGGGAGGGAGTCGAGGCATGATACAGGTCAAGAAACATGCCGACGGCTGGGTCGTGGCCGTACGGGTTCGACCAAAGGCTCGGTCAAACGACTTGCTGGATCTTCGCGATGGGGCAATCTACCTCTGTGTGACGGCCCCGCCGGAGGCTGGAAAGGCGAATCAGGCAGCCGGCGTGCTGCTGGCCGAAAGCCTCGGTTTACGCGGAAACCAGGTGGAATTGATCGCGGGCGAAACTTCCAGGAACAAGCAATTTTTGATCCGCGGTATCGACGTCGAGGATCTCCTGGCCCGAATCGATGCGGCGTTGACGCCGACGGTCTACGACCCTGAGATCGCATCCGAGGAGCAGGACGCATGAGCCAGAACGCCGGGCCGGCCGCGGTGCGGTTGATCGAGCCGCTCTTGGTTCCGCCCCGATCGGTGTCCGTGCGAGTTCCCGGATCGAAGAGCCTGACCAACCGGGCGCTGGTCGTGGCTGCGCTGGCCGAGGGGCGGTCGATCCTGACCGGAGTGCTGGAGAGCCAGGACACCCGGGTCATGATCGAGGGGCTGCGGGGTCTGGGGTTCGCTCTGGAAGAGGACGCGGAAGCCGGAACGGTGGGTGTCGACGGTCAGGGCGGCCGGGTTCCGGCGGCGTCGGCCGATTTGTTTGTGGGCAATTCGGGAACGACGATGCGGTTTCTGAGTGCGCTGGCGGCTTTAGGGCATGGGCGTTACAGGCTCGATGGGACGGCCCGGATGCGGGAGCGGCCCCTGGGCGATCTCTTATTGGCACTGAATCGGCTCGGAGCGGACGCGCGGAGCGAGGCGCGTCCGGGTTGTCCTCCAGTGACAATCCGCGCTGATGGTCTGACCGGCGGATACGTCCACCTGCGGGGGGATGTCTCCAGCCAGTTTCTCAGCGCGTTGCTGATGGTTCTGCCGCGGGCCGAAGGTCCGACGACGATCGACATCGACGGACCGCTGGTCTCGCAGCCCTACGTGGCGATGACCCTGGGAGTGATGGAAGCCTTTGGGGTCCGGATCAGCAACCACGGATTTCGCCGATTTACGATCGAGCCTGCGCCGTATCAAGCCCGCCGCTATGCGATCGAGCCGGATGCCTCGGCTGCAAGCTACTGGTTTGCGGCTGCGGCGATCACCGGGGGGAGCGTCGCCGTGGAGGGGCTGGGGACGTCGAGCATTCAGGGAGATCTGGCGTTCGTCGACGTGCTCGAGCACATGGGGTGCCGGGTCGAGCGGTCGCCGTCGCGGATTGAGGTTGCCGGCGGGCCGCTCCAGGGTATCGACGTGGACATGAATGCGATCAGCGACACGATGATGACGCTCGCGGCAGTCGCCGTGTTCGCCCATGGCCCGACCCGGATTCGCAATGTCGCGCACGTTCGGCATAAGGAGACGGACCGGATTGCGGCGGTCGCCACCGAGTTGCGCAAGCTCGGGGCCGAGGTGATTGAGTATCCGGACGGGCTTTTGATTTTGCCACCAGAGCGAATCAAGCCGGCGTCGATCGCAACTTACGACGATCACCGGATGGCGATGGCTTTTGCGTTGGTCGGGCTCAGGGCCGAGGGTGTGGCGATCGAGGACCCCGATTGCGTGGCCAAGACCTATCCCGGCTTCTGGGACGACCTGGAACGGCTGCGGGCGTCCGCGTGACGACCCGCTGCGGCGGAGCGGACGAAGCCTTCTGACGGCCCGGGATCGCCGCGGCGTTCCATTTGAATAGGCGAACGGGCGGCCCGCTCAATTGACGCCGCGAATCGCCCGGGGCTACGGTGATAGCTTTCCACGACCTGGACCCGATTCTAACGTAACCGCTGGATCGATGTGACGACCATGCTGAAACGCACGCACACCTGCGGCGAGCTGACCGTTGAGGCGGAAGGCTGTTCGGTGATTTTGAATGGCTGGGTGGATACGCGCCGGGACCACGGTGGTCTGATCTTTATCGATCTCCGCGACCGTTACGGGATCACCCAGGTCGTCTTCGAACCGGATGCGGGGGCGGACCTGATGGAGGCGGCCCGCGAGCTTCGGGCCGAGTTTGTGATCGGGGTCCGCGGCACGGTAACCCGCCGCCTGCCCGGCAAGGAGAATCCGAAGCTGACCACCGGCGCGATCGAAGTCCGGGCGACCGGGCTGGAGATCTTCAACCGCACGCCGACCCCGCCGTTCGAGGTCACGGCGTCGGCCGCCAGCGAGCCGAACGAGGAACTGCGGTTGCAGTATCGCTATATCGACCTCCGCCGGCCCGCGATGCAACGGATCATGTTGATCCGGCATCGCATGGCGCAGTTGATGCGAAACACGATGAGCAGGCTGGGATTTGTCGAGGTCGAGACGCCGATTTTGGGGCGGAGCACGCCCGAAGGGGCACGTGACTTCCTGGTCCCCAGCCGCCTTCATCCGGGGCACTTCTACGCCTTGCCGCAGTCGCCCCAGCTTTATAAGCAGATTTTGATGGTGGCTGGTTATGACCGCTATTTTCAGATTGCGCGGTGTTTTCGCGATGAAGACCTGCGTGCCAACCGGCAGCCGGAGTTCACCCAGCTCGACCTGGAGATGTCGTTCGTCGAGTTCGAGGATGTGCTCGACACGATGGAGCTGCTGGTCAAGGAGATCGCGCGAGAGTTCTCGGGCGAGGAGCTGAAGCTTCCCCTGCCCCGACTTGACTATCACGAGGCGATGGAGCGGTTCGGCAGCGACCGGCCGGACCTGCGCTATGGGCTGGAGTTGAAGGATCTGGCGTCGGTTGCCGCCAAGACCGACTTCCAGGTCTTCAAGTCAGCCCTCGCGGCGGGGAACCGCGTCCGCGGCCTGTGTGCGCCAGGGGCGGCCGAGCGCTACAGTCGCAAGGACCTCGACACGATGACCGAGGAGATCAAGGTCTTTGGAGCCAAGGGCCTGGTCTGGCTCAAGGTTGAATCTGAAGAGCTGACCGGACCGACGGCCAAGTTTTTCTCGCCCGAGCTTCAGGCCGAGTTGCGCGCGACGCTTGGAGCGAGGCCTGGCGACTTGATCCTGATCGTCGCCGACACGCACGCCGTCACCAGCCAGAGTCTGGCCAGCTTGCGGGCCAGACTGGCCGCCGACCTGAAGCTCTTCGACCCGAAATCATTCCACTATTCGTGGGTCGTGCGGTTTCCGCTGCTGGCCTGGGACGCCGAGGAGAACCGTTGGGTCGCCGAGCATCACCCATTCACCATGCCGCTACCGGAGGACCTGCCACTGCTGGACACCGACCCAGCCAAGGTCCGCGCTCAGGCCTACGACCTGGTCATCAACGGCGAGGAGGCGGCCGGCGGCACAATCCGGGTGCACAATCCCGAGATCCAAGCCAAGATCTTTGCCCTGCTCGGACTGAGTCCGGAACAGGCTCAGGAGAAGTTCGGATTCCTGCTCGACGCTCTGAGGAACGGCGCTCCGCCCCATGGAGGGATCGCCTTTGGCTTCGACCGGCTGGTGATGCTCTACGCGGGGCTGGACAATATCCGCGACTGCATCGCATTCCCTAAGACCGCCAAGGGGACCGACCTAATGACCGGCGCTCCCGGCACGGTCGATGCCCGTCAGCTTCGCGAGCTACGTATCCGGCTAAACGAGTGACCCCCTTGATCGACTCAGGCGGAAGGCTCCGATGACGCGACTTCCCAGCCGACGCGCCTTTGTGCGGACCACCCTGACGGCCGCCCTGGCTCCGGCCCTCTGCCACCAGCGTCCGCCCAATGCGATTCCTCCGCTTGCTGCCTACGCTGGTGCACCCAGGCAGCGGGGCCGGCTCTACGGACAGGCCCAGGCCGCGGCCATCCGCCAGTTCCTGGATCGCGAGATCTATGGCGCGTTTGTCTCGCCGACCACGAATCGCGACAGCCTGCTCGCCTACGCCGCCGCCTGTGGCGCGGTGATCGCCGAAGTCGCTCCGATCGTGCACGCCGAGTGGGAGGGGATGGCCGAAGGCTCCGGTGTCCGCTACGAAGAGCTGGTGCTCCTCAGTCTGCACGAAGAGCTTTACCACCGCGGGGTCTTGCCCAAGGTGGCACATTGCACAGCGGTCGCCATCGGGCCACCGCACACCCGCGACGGCATCACTCTGGTCGGCCAGACCTGGGACTGGATGGAGAGCGTCTTTGGTCTCTCGTCGATCGTCGCGTGGCAGCGGCCCGAGGGGCCGTCGGTGCTCGCCTACGGGTATCCGGGGCTATGGACCGGCGCCGGACTAAACGACCGCGGAATCGCGCTCTGCTGGACAAGCGCCGACCTGGGAAAACACGACCTGGGTGTTCGGGTCGGCCTTCCCTCCTACGCCCTGATTGCCCACCTGCTGTACCAGGAAAGCCTGGAGGCGGTCGCCGAGGAAGCCAGGCGCGACCGGCACGCCGGCTGGTTCACCTTCGTCATGGCCGACGCGGACGGCAACCTGCTCAATGTCGAAGGCTCACCGTCCGGGGTAACGATCGAGCGGTCGCGGGGCGTGCTCACCCGCGTGGGCTTTGGAACCGCCGAGCGCGCCGGCGGTCCTCCGCCCATGCATCCCCGCTGCCAGGCGGTTCTCGACCACCTCAACAGACAGCGGCCGGGAACGGTCGACGCGGCGATCCTCGGCGGCTGGTTCTCCGACCCATCCGGCGGCATCGCCGTCGGCCGCTCAACAATCGACGTCATGGTTTTCGACACCACGAATCGGACCGCGCACCTGAGCCGCGGCCCAGCCTACGGCACGGACTGGCACACCTTCCGATTCAGCGACGCCTGAGCCTTCCCCTGCGGATCGACGCGGACTCAGGCCCGCGGAACCGCCACGGATTGCCCCCGAGAGCGGGCCCACCGCATCGCCGCCATAAACTTGGGCGACTCGGCCGGATCTTCGTCATCCCACTGAAGCAGTCCCCAGCTTCCCCACTTGCTCCAGGCGGCGACAGACGAGAAGTGGCAGATCAGATCGCCCCCGGCCCGCTCCCAGGCCGCGAAATAGCGGTCGTAGAGACGCCCCATCCGCGGGTCGGCGTTCGCCTGATGGAACAGGCGCGTCAGATCCTCGTTGTTCTCGGCACCCTGGATGCCGACCAGGTGCTGCCCGGCCTCGTAGGCGATGAGGGGAAGCTGGTAGCGATCGGCGACGGCCTTCTGGTCGGCGAGCCAGCGTTCGACTTCAGGCAGGGCCACCGTTTCCAGATGGTCGAAGAGCCGTTCCAGCGGCCACCGGGCCACCTCGGCGGCGGGCGGTTCGCCGTCGGGAGCAACATTGAAGCCGACGTAAGGCGCGATCGCCAGGGCGTCGGCGTGCTGCGCCGCGTTTCGGAAGCCGAGAATCTGGTCCGAAACATAGGCATTGGCCGCCTGACTGGCCAGAACCCGCACCAGCCGCCTCTGCCCCACAATCTCAGAGCAGATGCGGAAGATCTCGATCGAGCGTGCGGCCGTGAAGTGCCAGGCGGCATCCCAGGGCCGCTCGCCGAGCTTCAGCTCCAGTCCACGCTCGGCGGCGTACCGCGACTGCTCGAACTGATTGTTCCAGACTTCGTTGGAATACTCGACAAACACCTTCAGTCCAGGAGCCAAACGCTCGGCGACTAAGGTCGCGAAACGGCGGACATAGTCATCGTCGGCGCGGTGTGGAATGCAAAACCAGGGATCGATCTGGAGAGTATTGGCCAGGTCGATCAGAGCTTCGAGCGGAACGCCCTTCGGCGCGAAGGTCGCGTAGTCGAGTGTCGGGCGATCGGCCCAGGCGGAAATCGACGAATTATTGGTGGCCTGGAGATCCATAAACCGGACACAGGCCAACCCTCGCCAGCGGTCCAGTGACGGACTCCAGATCACCTTGGTCTCGGCCGGGTCACGCGGCGCTGAGGCGGCCGCGGCCGGCACCCAGACCCGGATCGCGCGGATGGGATCGGCCGGGTCGGTCTCCCGGATCTGGAGAAAGATCGGGCCTTTGGCCGGTTCGACATCGAGGACGATCTGGCCGGGAGCCGCGGACTCGACCGGCCGGGCCGCTCCGCCAAACTCGATCCGCCCCCGCCCTCGATAACGGACCAGATATCGACCCGCCGGATAATGGCCGCCCTCGATCGTGCACAGCAAGGTTTCGGCCCAGCACCCGGGTTCAAGGCGCTGGACCCAGCCGTTTCGGTCAAGCTGGAGCGGCGGCCCCTGCCCCCATGGCGCTCCCTCACGCTGGCTGATCCAGGGACGAGAGAGCCGGAAGACGTCCAGGATCGGCAGCTCCGTGCTCCAATCCGCCGGACCAGACAGATTGATGCCGAGTCGTGGACGCGGAGCTTCGACCCGATTCCCCGACCCTAGGCCCAGGAGCCAGGGCACGGGGGCGGTCGTGGCCAAGAAGTGACGGCGCGAGGTCATGATCATCCGCTCCATCCCCCTAAAAAAGGACGCTCGACGACAGTTCGTCGAGCGTCCCGACACGCTGGGTCATGGACCCACCCAATCAAACCACGCGTCCTCACTGGGACGCCAGGGCCTTCTCGAGGGCGGCAACCAGCTTCGGATCATCGGGCGTGGTTCGGGGGTCAAAACGGGCGACCACCTTGCCATCGCGGCCGACCAAGAATTTGGCGAAGTTCCAACTGATGTCACCGGCAAACTCGGGATTCGTCTCCTTGGAGGTCAGGAACTTGTAAAGCGGGTGAATGCCCGGTCCCTTGACGACGATCTTGGAGAACATCGGGAAGCTCACGTCGTATTTCGACGTGCAGAACTCCTTGATCTCGGCATTGGTGCCGGGCTCCTGACCGCCAAATTCATTGGCGGGAAAGCCCAGCACGACCAGACCCTGATCCTTGTACTTTTCGTACAGGTCCTGAAGACCCGCATACTGAGGGGTCAGACCACACTTGCTGGCGACGTTGACGATCAGCAGGACCTTGCCCTGGTAGTCGGCCAGCTTGACGTCGTTGCCGTCAATGTCTTTGACGGTAAAGTCGAGCACGCAGTCTTCCTTTCCAGAGCCCCGGGCAGCGTCCAAGCCGACCGAGACAACCACGGCGAGCGAGAGCGGAAGGACAAGGCGAAGCATGAGCAATCTCCTCTCGGGTCAAAGACGAGCTTCGTCGGTCAGAGGCTCACGCAAGAGCCCAAGCGACCCTTCTGTTTTGGTCACGCCAGCCACCCGGTTCAAGGGTCCATCCCGGCTGGACGATCCAGAATCCCGCGACCCCGCAGCCAGGCCTCGCACAACGAGGGCCAGGCCTGGAAACTCGGTTCGGGCCCAATCCGCCCCTTCCAGCCAGTACCTAAGCCCAGTCCATGCACCCCTTTGGCGAAAAGATGCAGTTCGAAGGGCACGCCCGCGCGGCGAAGGGCCGACGCATAGAGCAAGCTATTCTCGGGCGGTACGGCGGCGTCTTCGGCCGTGTGCACCAGAAAGGTCGGCGGTGTCCGCGGCGTCACCTGCGTTTCGTTCGACAGGCTGGCCAGTAAGGCTGGGTCGGGCCGATCGCCCAAAAGGTTGGTCCGCGAACCGGAGTGCCCATACTCGGTCGCCAAGGCAATGACCGGGTAAACAAGAATGGCAAAGTCGGGCCGGCAGCTCTGGCGCTCAACCGGATCGGCGGCCTCGTGCCGTCCGGTGTCAAAATGGGTCGAGACGGTCGAGGCCAGGTGCCCTCCAGCCGAAAACCCGAGGATGCCGACCCGGTCAGGGTCGATTCCCCAGGCTTGCGCATGGTGACGCACGAGGCGCATCGCACGCTGGGCGTCCTCAAGAGGCGCGGGGTGGCGGTATCGCGGGGCGATGCGATACTTCAGCATGATTCCCGCGACCCCGATCGAATTGAGCCAGGCGGCCACCTCCGAGCCTTCGTGCTCCGTGGCCAAGAAGCCGTAACCGCCTCCGGGACAAATGACGACGGCCGCGCCAGTTGCCCGGTCACGGGCCGGGAGCCAGACGGTGATCGTCGGGATGTCGCCGGAGTGGAAGGGGTCCTCGCCGGGGTCATTTCCGAGAGCGCCGGGTGCTCCCGCTGGCCAAAGAGGCAGTGACTCTGGCTCCTGGCCGGCCACGGGGATCGTCCAGCCGCCGGCGAGCATCAGACCGACCAAAAATATCCGCATGGGGAAAGCCACCGGGTGTTGACTCGCCAACCCAAAACGATCGTCAGTGTGCCGAGCGCGGCACGCCCCGTAAAGATCCCTCGACCAAGCGAACCGAAGTGGCGGAAAGCAGACCGAACGGGGCTGCCAAACTGGCAGTCAGGGGAAACGGTCGGGATCGGTTGCGATTGTCGTAATTCATGTTTAGGTTACACGTTATGTCTAGTACTCGATGATCGGTATTCGCTTTGCATAATGGCATCTTGAGAAGCCCCGCGGGCGGGCGCGTCGAGAGGCGGTTTGCCCGAAGACCGGTTGGGGCGTGATCGGATCCCTGTTTGAAAACTGGGGAGCGACGCACCGTGGCGAAGATTCTGGCTTACAACGAGGAGGCTCGACAGAAGCTGGCCAGCGGGGTGGGCAAACTGGCCCGCGCCGTCCGCAGCACGCTGGGGCCTCGTGGACGCAATGTGGTGATTGACAAGGGCTGGGGTAGCCCCAACGTGACCAAGGACGGTGTGACGGTTGCCGAGGATATCGAGCTGATCGACCCCTACGAGAACATGGGGGCCCAACTGGTCAAAGAGGCGGCGAGCAAGACGTCGGACGCGGCCGGCGACGGCACGACGACGGCCACGGTTCTCGCGGAAGCCATTTATCGGGAGGGCTTGAAAGCGCTGGCCTCCGGAGCCGACGCGATGGCCCTCAAGCGTGGGATCGACAAGGCGGTTGCGGCCGTCGTCGAGCACGTCAAGGGTCAGGCTAAGAAGGTGACCGACAAGGAGATCACCGAGGTCGCGACGATTGCGGCCAACAACGACCGGGCAGTGGGCGAGCGGTTGGCCGACGCCTTCAAGCGGGTTGGTACCGACGGCGTGATCACCGTCGAGGAGGGCAAGGGGTTCGAGACGACGGTCGACGTCGTTGAGGGGATGCAGTTCGACCGCGGTTACCTCAGCCCCCACTTCGTCACCGACCCGGACCGGATGGAGGTGGTCCTCGAAGATCCCTACATTCTGATCTATGAGGAGAAGATCAGCTCGCCGCGGCATTTGATCCCGCTGTTGGAGGCGATTTCGCGGTCGGGCAAGCCGTTGCTGGTGATTGCCGAGGACGTTGAGGGCGAGGCTCTGGCGACCTTGGTGGTGAACAAGTTGCGGGGCATCTTGAGCGTGGCGGCGGTGAAAGCTCCGGGATACGGCGACCGCCGCAAGGCGATGCTCGGGGATATTGCCGTGCTCACCGGCGGCAAGGCCATTTTCAAGGATCTGGGCATCGAGCTTGAGAATGTGCAGTTGGCCGACCTGGGTCGAGCCAAGAAGGTGATCATCGACAACGACAACACGACGATTGTCGAGGGCGCCGGCTCGCCCGAGGAGATCAAGGGCCGGTGCGAGATGATCCGCCGCGAGATCAGCCAGACCGACAGCGAGTATGACAAGGAGAAGCTGCAGGAGCGGCTGGCGAAGCTGGCTGGTGGTGTCGCCCAGATCCACGTTGGGGCGGCGACCGAGACCGAGATGAAGGAGCGCAAGGCTCTGGTCGAGGACGCCCTGCATGCGACCCGTGCGGCAATCGAGGAAGGCATCGTGCCAGGCGGCGGCACAGCGCTGATCCGGGCGGCCAGCGTTCTAGCCAAGAATCTGGACCTGACCGGTGATGAGGCGATGGGGGTTGCCATCGTCCGCAAGGCCTTGGAGATTCCGGCCCGGTCCATCGCGGAAAATGCCGGTCTGGATGGCGCGGTGGTGGTCAATAAGATCCTCCGCTCCGAGAGTCCTAGCTTCGGCTTCAACGCCGAGACCGGCGAGTACGGAGATCTGTACGCCTTCGGTGTGGTCGATCCGGTCAAAGTCACGCGGTCGGCGCTTCAGAACGGCGCAAGTGTGGCAGGTCTGCTGCTGACCACCGAGGCCCTGGTGGCGGAGAAGAAGGAGAAGAAGAAGGAACCGGCCGGCCATGATCACCATGATCACGGCATGGGCGGGATGATGTGAGCCAAGGCATCAGGGCGAAGCGGTCGGATGGGTCGAGCGAACTCACCCGTCCCGATCGCAGCCAACGAGCCGTCGCTCAGGCGTTGACCCCGTTTTGCGGACATTGCGATTAACGATTTCACATTCGTGAGGAGTGCGACCGATGGCCCTCAAGGTTCGTCCCCTGGAAGATCGGGTGGTGATCGAGCAGATCGAGGCTGAGGAGAAGACCGCCGGCGGCATCGTTCTGCCCGACACGGCGAAGGAGAAGCCCCAGCGCGGTAAGGTGCTCGCCGTTGGCCCGGGCAGGCTGCTCGACAATGGTTCGCGCGCCGAGATCAACCTCAAGGAAGGCGACGAGGTTCTCTTCGGCAAATACTCGGGCACCGACATCAAAGTCGACGGCCACGAGATCAAGATCCTCCGCGAGTCGGACATTCTGGCCAAAATCATCAAGTGATGCCTGCGTGCTGCGTCCGCTAGGCCGGCGTTCCGAGCGCCGCCGACCCCGGGGAACCCCGGACGATCGAGCCGCTCGGCGCGGTCAGCGCAGGATCAGCACCTAGCCCTGGAGACTCCTCGCGTGCCCAAGCAGATTCTGTTTTCCGATACCGCCCGCCGGAAGATGCTCGAGGGGGTTGAGACCCTCGCCGAGGCGGTCGGTACGACGCTCGGCCCAACGGGCCGTAATGTCATCATCTCCAAGTCGTTCGGCGGCCCGACCGTCACCAAGGACGGCGTGACCGTCTCCAAGGAGATCGAGCTGCCCGACCCGTTCGAGAACATGGGAGCCAAGCTGGTCAACGTCGTGGCCAGCAAGACCAGCGACGTGGCCGGCGACGGTACCACGACCGCAACAATCCTGGCCCGCGCCATTTACCGCGAGGGCCTGAAGAATATCACCGGCGGCGCCAATCCGACTGCCGTTCGCCGCGGCATCGAGAAGGCCGTCGAGACGGCCGTTCGGGCGTTGCGAGAAAAGGTCAGCCGGCCGGTCTCGCGCAAGGAAGAGATCGCCCAGGTGGGCACGATCTCGGCCAACAACGACCCCAAGATCGGTCAGATGCTGGCCGATGCCGTGGAGCGAGTTGGCCGCGATGGTGTGATCACCGTCGAAGAAGGCAAGGCGTCCGAGACCACGCTCGAATTCGTCGAGGGGATGCAGTTTGACAAGGGGTATCTCAGCCCCTACTTCATCACCAATCCGACCTCGATGGAGGCCGTGCTCGACGATTGCCTGATTCTGCTCCACGAGAAGAAGATCTCGAATCTGCGGGATCTGATTCCGCTCTTGGAGCGGACGGCCCAGAGCGGCAAGCCGCTGCTGATCGTCGCCGAGGACGTGGAAGGCGAGGCTCTGGCCGCCCTGGTGGTCAACAAGCTCCGCGGCGTGCTCAACGTCTGCGCCGTCAAGGCGCCGGGATTTGGCGATCGCCGGAAGGCCATGCTCCAGGATATGGCGATTCTGACCGGCGGTACCGTGGTCAGCGAAGACCTCGGCCTGAAGCTCGAGAATCTCAAGCTCGAGGATCTCGGCAGGGCCAAGCAGGTCAAGGTCGACAAGGACAGCACGACCATTATTCAGGGTGCCGGCAAGAAGGCCGACATCCAGAAGCGTGTCGAGCAATTGCGGCGCCAGATCGAGGAAACCGACAGCGAGTACGACAAGGAGAAATTCCAGGAGCGGTTGGCCAAGATCTCGGGCGGTGTGGCCTTGATCAACGTCGGTGCCGCGACCGAGGCCGAGATGAAGGAGAAGAAGGCGCGGATCGAGGACGCCCTGCACGCGACCCGAGCTGCCGCCGAAGAGGGGATCGTCCCGGGCGGCGGCACCGCCCTGCTGCGGTGCATGCCGGACGTCGAAGCCCTCAAGGCCACCCTCACGGGCGACGAGGCTCTCGGCGCGGCGATCGTTCTGCGGGCGCTGGAAGAGCCGATCCGGTTGATCGCCTCCAACTCCGGATACGACGGCGCCGTCGTTGCCGAAGAAGTCAAGTCGCGCGGTCAGGACGAAAAGACTCGTGACTTCGGCTTCAACGCCAACACCGGCGAATATGTGGACATGTTCAAGGCCGGGATCATCGACCCGACCAAGGTCACACGCACCGCTCTGCAAAATGCGGCCTCGATCGCCGGGTTGCTGCTCACGACCGAGGCGATGATCACCAACATCAAGGAGGACGACGAAGGAAAACCCGGCGCCCGCATCGAGGGCGCAGTCCGCTGAGCGACTCGGGACCAGCACCGCGACTCTTCTTAGGCCCTGCCTCGGCTGCCGAGGCGGTCGGACCCAGGATCGTTCTGGGGTCGGCCCGCCTCGGCAGCGTCGCCACCAGCTCGGCCGCATACCAAGCCTGGCCGGCGCAGACGCCGAAGGGAATCGCGCCCTGGTCCCGTCTAGCCGTGGATGCCCGATCCGGCTACGCTCGGACACCTCGGCACGCCGCCGAGGCGTCCCGACACCATCCCCAACCTGTGGCAGAGGCTCAGAACCCATGGGCAAAGGCGACAAGAAGACCCGCCGCGGCAAACTGTTCAAGGGCACGTTCGGTAAATCCCGCCCCAATCCGCGCAAAGCCCGCGAGATCGCAAAAGCCAGAGCCGCATCGTCTTAGGTGTGATCCAGCACCGCCGTATCAGGTCGTTTCTCTATAATGCAAGCGTCCAGGCGGACCGCAGCCCCTGAGGCGCCTGCGGTGGACCTGGCTGAGGTTCCTTAGGTTCGACCGAGTCCAGATGCCGATGGCAACCAGCCGACGCGACTATTACGAAGTGCTCGGCGTGCGCCGCGACGCGTCGGCCGATGAGATCAAGAAAGCCTACCGACAGCTCGCGCTCAAGTATCATCCCGACCGCAACCCGGGCGACCCGGAAGCCGAGCGCCGATTCAAAGAAGCCGCCGACGCCTACGAGATCCTTTCGGACGCGACCAAACGGGCCCGCTACGACCGCTACGGCCACGCCGGGGTCGAGGGGGCCGGCGCATCCCATTTTCGGTCGGCCGAAGACATCATGTCGGCCTTCACCGAGATCTTCGGCGACAGCCTGTTCGGGTCGATGTTTTCGCAGCGCCGCCGCGGTCCCCGACCCGGCCAGGATCTGCTCATGAAGTTGGAGATCGACCTGGAGGATGCCGCACGTGGTGCCACCCGGTCGATCGAGGTGACCCGCCAGGAAATTTGCGGCGAGTGTTCGGGTACCGGCGCCCGCCGCGGCACCGCTCCGGTGACCTGCGACTATTGCCGAGGTCTGGGAGAAGTCGTCCAGTCGCGCGGGTTTCTCCAGTTGGCCACCACCTGCCCGGCCTGTGGCGGCGAGGGCAAGCGGGTCGTCGATCCCTGCCCCCGGTGCCGAGGAACAGGCCGCCAGCCTCAGGTCGTCACCCTCCAGGTGGATATCCCTCCCGGGGTGGACTCGGGCATGTGGCTTCAACTCCGCAATCAGGGCGAACCAGGCGACCCCGGCGCTCCCCGCGGCAACCTGCGGATCCAGATCCAGATCCGGCCCCACCGCTTTTTCGAACGCCACGGCAACGACCTCTACTGCCAAGTACCAATCGGTTTCGCCCAGGCCGCTCTGGGTGCCGAGATCGAAGTCCCGACCCTCTCCGGCACGGAAAAAGTGACGATTCCACGGGGCACCCAGAGCGGCGAGGTGATCCGGCTTCGGGGCCGCGGCATGCCCGATGTCAACGGCCGGGGTCGGGGCGACGAACTGGTCGAAGTCATCATCGAAACGCCACGCCGGCTGACGCCTCGGCAGGAGGAACTGCTCCGTGAGCTGGCCGAGATCGATCACGCCGAGGTCAGTCCCCGGCGCAAGAGCTTCTTCGAGAAGCTCCGCGATTATTTCACCGAGGAGCCGGAGACGAGCGATCGGGGCGGTTCCTGATCAACGCTCACGCCGCCCAACGCGTCTCTGGCATCCCAGGAGCACCCAGCGATGACCGAACCCGAAGAAACCCTCGAGTCAGAGAAGACGGCCGTCACCGAAGCTGCCAGCGATGAGCGCGAGGCGCTGGTCCGGGAGCGAGACGATTACAAGTCACAGCTCCAGCGCGTCATGGCCGATTTTGCCAATTATCAAAAGCGGGCACGGGCTCAGGTCGATGCCGATCGGGCCTACGCGGTGGGCAACCTCGCGGCCGATCTGCTCGGCGTGATCGACAACCTCGAACGCGCATTGGAAGCCGCCCGCACGACCGGCGAGTCGTCGATCGTCGACGGCCTGATGCTGGTCCACCGTCAACTGCTCGACGTGCTCGCCAAGCATGGGGTCAAGCCGATCGAGGCGGTCGGGCAACCCTTCGACCCCAACCAGCACGAGGCGATCATCCAGACTCCCTCGGCCGATCATCCCGAGGGAACGGTCGTGACCGAGCTGGCCCGCGGCTACACCCTGGGCGATCGCGTATTGCGCCCAACCAAGGTTGCCGTCTCGACGCCGGCGGCAGCCGAGTAACACTTTGGAAGGCTCGATATCGAGAGCACCGTATGCCGACCTACGACTACTTGTGCGACGCGTGCGGCCACGAGTTCGAGACGTTCGAATCGATCAAGGCCGATCCCCAGAAAACCTGCCCAACCTGCCAGAAGGATACGCTCCGCCGCAAGCTCGGCCCTGGCGCCGCGGTTCTCTTCAAGGGCTCGGGCTTTTACCAGACCGACTACCGGAGCGAGTCGTACAAGAAAGCCGCGAAGGCCGAGCAGGCAAGCCAAACCGCCGGCGGCAAATCGAACGATGCGGGCGGCGGCTCGTCCCGCAGCGGCAGCTCGTCCGGCGGAGGTTCCGCGACGTCGTCGTCCAGCTCTGGCGACTGAAATGCGTCTCAACTGCCCGATCTGCGGCAAGGCGTTCGAGTTCACGTCGTTTGACGATCAGCCCGCGTTTCCGTTCTGTTCCGAACGATGCCGGCTGATCGACCTGGGCCGCTGGATCGACGGCGACTATGTGATCCCCGGCGAAGTCCGCGAGCACGAGGAGGCGGGCGCCGTGGACCCGCCTCCTGACGAGACGTCCTGAGAGGCCCCGATCAACTCAGCACCCGTCCGGCCCGGTCCATCAGTGCCACCAGTTGCACCCCGTGGGGACAGGCTTGCTCTGCCGCACGGAGATCGGCCTGAGCGAAATCGCGCGCGGCGGGCGGCAGCATGGCGTACAGTTCGCGGGCACGGCGCCGCTTGCCATAGACGTCGTGGTAACGAAGGTAGCGAAGCGTCTCGGCGATGGCGACCGAGCCACCCGCGGCCGGCTCGCAGAGATGGCCGCAACCGTGGCAGTAAAGCTGGGCGGTTCGCTGCCGGTGCTCTTCGAGGAGCCGCGCTTCTTTCGGGGTCAGCGGCGCGATGACGGCTCCCATGTTTTCCCGTAGGTGCTGACGGTTCGTCATCTCGCTGACGACGACCTGGAACCGCTCATCGGCCAGCACAGCCTTGATCGCCGCCTGGGGAGCGCTGAAGCCTTTGTCGAGGAAGCCGGAAAGTTGACGGGCCTTGCGGGCGTCGTCGAGCGAGACGGCTTCCGCCCCGCCCTGGGTCTTCATCGCCACCAGACCAAGGTTGGCTTTGCTCGCCGCGTCGACGGCCCGGCGCAGGGCGTCAGCGTGCATTGTCCGGAAGTTGTATTGGATCATGATCTGGTCGATCCACCCGCACTTCGCCGCCGCTTCGACGACCTCGACCAGCCGGGCATCATGGCACGACAGCCCGGCGAAGCGGATCTTCTTCTGCCGCTTCAGGGCCTCGAACGCCTGACGGACCCCATCATCAAACAGCATCGGGATCTGCTCGCCCGTCAGGCCGTGGAGGTAGTAGGCGTCCACGTAGTCGGTCTTGAGCCGCTGGAGGCTGGCCTCGAGCTTATCGGCAAAGACCCTCGGGCTACCGTCCTTGCGATAGCTGGAGTTCTTGGTCACGAGAAAGACGTCCTTACGCTTGCCGGTGCGCTCCAGGACTTCGCCAACCGTCTTTTCCGAATTGCCGTTCTCATATCCTTCCGCGGTGTCGATATAGCTGACCCCCGCGAAAATCGCCGCCTGGACGAAGCTGGGCTGAACCGTCCAGCTCGTACCCATGCCGAGTCGCGAGACGGACTGGCCGGTCCTGCCGAGAACGATCTTGGGCATCGCATCGGCCCGGGGCTGCTGCGCCCAGCCCGGCGCCGCCGTAAGCGCCGCTCCGGCAGCGGCCGTGGTTCGAAGAAACGCCCGACGATGACGATGCTCAGAGCACGGACCGCTCATGGCGAACTCCCCACGTTGGACCTCGGCGACCGCCCCGATTGGTTCGGAGGGATCGGAGAAGCGCGTGGCGCATTACGCTCCTCCTTCCTTGAGGGCGACGTCGTATTCTGAACCGACCCGAAGATCTCGGTCAATCCACAAATTTTCCACAAGTGTTCTACAAAGGGGCCAAGCCCGACCGTTACTCATCGCCTGCGGGATCAATGGCGGGGGGCCAGAGTGGTCCGCGCGGAGGGGGAGACCTTGGAACCGGAGGCACCCCGGGGCGGCGCTCATGACGGGTTAGCGGTCCATCACGATTTTGGGACGGAGCCACACGACCGCTGGTCGGGCGATGCGTCAGCGCTCTCCTGACCGCCACGGCGTCACATGGCGCGCCCGTCGGAAGTGGCGTGGACCAATTCAGGGCGTGGGCAGCGTGGGCAATTCACCGGCGGCGGGAGGGAGGTCGAGGGGAATATCGTCGCTGGCGGGCGCTGGGCCGAAGCCCTCCCCGCCGGCGTCGGTGTCGTCGGCGGCTGGGTCGGGGACCACGATTCCTTCGCCGGGCGGCAGGGTCGGCAAGAAGTCGCTTTCTCCCGGGGCAGTCGGGATCGTGGTGATTGGTCCGGGGATTCCGGGCGGCTCTCCGGTGGGGATCGTCGGGGCGGCGGGTGTTGGCGGCGGGCCGAACGTACCGCCGGGGGCCGGTAGCGGCGGAACCGGCTGAGGATCGAAGCCAGGGGGAGTTTGCGGCGGGACAGGATCTGGTCGAATCGGGCCGGTGACGGGCCGAGGAGCGTAATCTCCGTCGTCGCCGATCGGGAAGCGGCGGTGTGCGGCCTGCTGGTCGCGGGCCTGCACATAGGCCTTCGCCGGCCAGGGGCCTTCGGCGACCACGATATTGTTGTACGCCAGCAAGGTGCCCTTGAGTTCTTCGAGTAGGACGATCGAGGTCGTGTAGCGCGTGCGGTAGTCGGCTTCGAGGACGACGGCGTTGGCCCAGCGGTTGACGGCGTCGAGGTAGCGGTCGATCGTCACCTGGCCAAGCTCATAGAAGGCCTGGGCCGCTTCGAGGCGCTGCTTGGCCGCCGCCTTCAGACGGCTGGCCGACTTGTAGAGTTTGTAGTTGGCGTCGACTTCCAGGAAAAAGCGGGCAAGCTGATGGGTCGTCTGGTGGACGATCTGCTGGAGGTAGGCCCGCTGCTGGAGCAACTGATACTGAGCGAGTTTGACGTCGGCCAGTGGCCCGCGGTAGCCCAGCGGCATCTGGAACGTGAAGCCGACCTGCCAGGACTGAAAGTTGTTGAACAGCCCGGGAATCGGGTTCAGCCCGGCAGCGCGTTGCTGCTGCTGGATGATCGGATCGACGGCCCGGATGGTCGCACCGGTGAGGACTCGGGTGGCCTGGTCGAGGTTGGCGCCGAGGCCGTTGAACTGGTAGAGCGCGTCGAAATTGAGCACGGGCAGGAGCTGGTTGCGGGCGACGAGCAACTGGAGTTCGGCGATCCGCACCAGGAGTTGATTTTGCACGATGTCGGGCTGATAGCTGAGCATCTGGCCGAGAGCAGCCTGCCAGTTTGGCTCGATGCGGGCCTCGGTCGGAGGCGTGCTGGGAATGATGCGACGGTTGTCGCTGGGCGGCAGACCGAGGAGGTTGCGGAGCTGGCGTTCGGTGGTGATCAGGTCGGCGGTACGGTTGATAAAGTCGAGTCGAAAGCGTTCGAGCTGTTCCTCGGCCTCGGCGACGTTGGGCACGGCCGAGGATCCGACTTCCAGCCGGGTCCGCTCGCGGCGGACGATCTCTTCGCCCAGGGCCACCGCGGTTTCCGATGCCCAATACTGCACCTGTGCCTGGGCCAGCGCCCAATATTGCTGTTCGATGGAGCGGACCAGGGCCATCACGTTGGCCTTGAAGGCCCATACGGTGGCGTCGGCCTGAAGCCGCGCGACCACGATCGGAGCGCGGTTGGCCTCCAGGCCGGCGGGCAGGGGGTTGGGATTGAACTGGGAGGTCGGCGCGGAGCCGAGCAGAGGTTGGCTCAGCCGAAGCTGGAGGTTGGTCGTATAGGCTCCCGGGAAAACGTTGATCGGGCTGTTGGTGTACTGGTAGTTGATGTTGTGGGTGACCGACAGGGTCGTGCCGGCGGCAGTGCGTTTTTGGATCGTGTTGGCCAGTTGCCACTGGTCGGCAAACTGGACCACCGGGAACCGGCTGCCGAGCGCGAAGAAACCGGTCGCGATCGCGTTGTTGAAGGGCGTGACGCTGCGGCCCCAGAGCAGCTGGCTTTGGAAGTTGGCGTCAAATTGCGACAGCGCCGCGGCGATCCGGGTCTCGCGGGCCGCGACATCGTAGACGGTCGACAGGTTACCCTGACCGAGCACAGTCCCGCCCCCGCTGGTAGCCAGGAACTGCGGCTCGAAGCCGCCGACCGGGGTGCCCGAAGCGCCCAGGGGAATCACGCGGACGACCTCGGCGTTGTCGAGGCCGATCCGGATCGCCTCTTGAAGGCTCAGAAACCAGGGTTCCTCGGCGTCGGGGTTGGCGGTGGTCCGCGGGTCGGAGAGCTTAGGCAGTTCGAGCGGAGAGGAGTCTTCGAGCAACTGGGCTTGCTGGATCTCAGCGTCCTGCTTGGCGATCAGCGCTCCGGGGTCGTGGGGGACCGACTTCGCCTGGTCGATGTAGGGCACTCGGCGGCATCCTGTCGGCAGACAAAGCGCTGCGGCTGCTGCAAGTGCCAATCGCGTCCCGAGAGCGGTCCTTCGCATGGCCAGACCGTCCTTAGTCATGGGGAGGCCAGAGGTGCCGGACCGAGTGAGCCTCCGGCCGGCTCGCCCTCCGCCGCGCTGTCCGCTCCCCGACCACCCTATCTCTGCCGGACGCGATCCCGGGCGGGCATCCCTTCCCGTCACCCCGGGCGCGTACGAAATGAGAGTTTGGCGGATCGTCGGTAAACGGTATCGGTCCGGATGGGCGTGCGTCTTGAATCGATCGGCGGGATTCTAGCGATTGGGCTGAGTCTGACCAGAGGGATCGACGCAACGGCCCATCCGCCGCGCCCGTAGCCGCTCGATGTTGGCAACCGGACACGCCGGCCCGGATTCTTCCCGACCGGTCTTCTAGTCGGATCGGCGCGAGCGCTGGCCGATCAATCGACGGATGGCCATCCACTCGCCGGGAACGGATCGGTCGACGATGTGTCCTAGGAGCTGAAGAACGTAACCACCGATAAATAGGCCGGCGGCGAACCGAAACACCGTCCACGACGCCAGCGCCGCGTAAATCGGCAACAGCAGCACCCCGACAATCGTCATGGGAATGCCGATCAGATGGAGCAGGAAGCTGACCGGGTGCTTGTGGCGTTCGAGCCAGTTTTCGACCACCGGCGCGGGTCTGTGGGGAGGGCAAAGCATCGTCGATCGATCCTGACTAGCCGGCACGGCGCCAGGACGGCCTGAAGAGGAAGCAGGCTTGACCTTGGGCGCAGCCCCCGCTACGGTTCCGCCGCCCGGGGAATCCCGGGCGTTCCGAGGTGTGACGATCGGGTTGATAGCAGAATGCTAGCCGGACGCGTGGTCGATCCGCAATCGCGGAGCGGGTCGGCGTCCGTCGATTGGACTGACCAGACCGTGCCTGTGTTCCGCTGGGACCTTGCGACCTACGAGGCGATCGTCCGCGGGACAGCCGACGGCCCGGTCGCAGCCTTTGCGCGTGCGGGCTTGAGTCTGGCGTCGGTGCCCTATCGGCTGGGCGTAGCGGCCCGAAACTTGGCGTACGACCGCCGTTGGTTGCCGACCCGGCGGGCCGAGGTGCCTGTCATCTCCGTGGGCAACCTGACTTTTGGAGGGACGGGCAAGACGCCTTTGGTCGAATGGATCGCGCGACGGCTGCGCGAGCGCGGGCTTCGGGTGGTCTTGCTGAGCCGCGGGTATCGGGGCGACGGAGGCCTCAACGACGAGGGCCGGCTGTTGGATCAGAATCTGCCCGATGTTCCCCATTTGCAGGATCGGGACCGGGTGGCGCTGGCGCGGATCGCCGTGGCCGAGTTAGAGGCCGAGGCATTGGTGCTGGACGACGGTTTTCAGCATCGTCGGCTCGCGCGCGATCTGGATATCGTTCTGCTCGATGCGCTCGATCCGTTTGGTGGCGGGAGGCTGGCGCCCCGGGGCCGGCTTCGTGAATCAGCGCGGTCGCTGCGTCGGGCCGGCGTCGTCGTCTTGAGCCGGGCGGATCTGGTTGATTCATCGAGTCGCCAGGCGATCCGTGCCGAGGCCGAGCGGCGAGCTGGCTGTGCCTTGACCTGGGCCGAAGCCCGGCATGCGCCCCGCGATCTGATCGACGCCGACGATTCCAGCCTCCCGCTCGACGGGCTCTCGGGGCGTTCCATTTTGGCCTTTTGCGGCATTGGCAATCCGGAGGGCTTCCGGCGCACGCTCGAAACCCTGGGCGTCCAGCCTCGAGGCTGGCGCACCTTCCCAGACCATCACCGGTACACGCGGAGCGACGTGCTGTCCCTGATCGACGAGCTGGAGGCTTCGGCGGTCGATCTCGCCTTGACCACCCAGAAGGATCTCGTGAAGCTGCGTACGCCGCGGCTCGGCCGAGTCCCTCTGCTGGCTCTGCGGGTTGGGCTGGAATTCCTCTCGGGGGAGGAGCGGGTCCGCAAAGCGGTCGAGATGGCCTGTGCTGGGGGCAGCCGAACGGAGGCGCCGTGAGCCACGTTGATCCGCGAACCATCCTCGTGGTGTGTCCCAATCTGATCGGCGATGCGGTGATGGCTACGCCGGCTCTGCGTGCGCTGCGGGAACGATACCCCGAAGCGCGGATCGTGGGGCTGACCCGCCCGGTCGTTGGCGAGGTACTGGCCGGATCGCCCTGGTTCGATGAGCGGGTGGACTATGACCCTCGTTCGAGGCAGGCGGCTGTGCGGTTGCCGGCGGTCGTGGCGCGGCTGCGACCGCTTCGTCCCGATTTGGCGGTGTTGCTGCCCAACTCGTTCCGCTCGGCGTGGGTCGCATGGCTGGCCGGTGCGCGACGGCGCCTGGGATACGCGCGGGGAGGTCGTGGGCTGCTGCTGACCGACCGGCTGACTCCACCCCGCGACCCGCTGGGCCGCTACATTCCAACGCCGGCTGTTGAATACTATCTGGCACTGGCTCGATTCTTGGATTGCCCGGTTCGTTCGGTTCGCACGGAGCTATACGTCACGTCCGATGAACACGCGCGCGCCGAGGCCGCTTGGCGGTCGCTGGGAATCGACACGGAGCAACCGGTCGTCTGCCTGAACACGGGTGGCGCGTTTGGTCCGGCGAAGAACTGGCCGATCCCGCATTTCATCACTCTGGCGCGGCGGCTGGCTCAGGAGCATGAGGTCTGGGTCGTCGTCCTCTGTGGCCCGGCCGAGCGCGACCATGCGCGGGCGATCGCCCGTGGTGCCGACCATCCCCGCGTGGTCAGTCTGGCCGATCAGCCGCCAAGCGTCGGCCTAACCAAGGCGGCGATCGCGCGCTCGGCGTTGCTCATCACGACCGATAGCGGCCCCCGGCACTTCGCGGGGCCGCTGGGTGTGCCCGTGGTCTCGCTCTTTGGCCCGACTCATATCGCCTGGACACGAACCTATCACCCGAACGCCGTTCACCTCCAGCATCGGGTCCCCTGTGGACCCTGCCAGCGCCCAATCTGCCCTGAGGGGCACCATCGCTGCATGGTCGACCTACTGCCGGAAACCGTGCTGACAGCCGCCGGGCGGTTACTTGCGCCCGGAGTCCCCAGACCCCTGCGTACCGACCGACCGGAAGTTGTCGTCGTCCGACCGCCACGCCATCCGTCCGGCCAGTCGCTCGCCGCTCAGCGCAGAGATCGCCGATGAGTACGCGGTGGTTGATCACGGGGGCTGAGGGGTTTCTGGGCCGCCATATCGTGGCGGCGGTCCGAGCCGCCGATCCCGGCGCGCGGATCGTCCGGCTGGTGCGAACGGCCCGAGGCGGTCGGCTCGGCGGCGATCAGATCCTAGCCAACCTGGAAGAACCTGGCCTCTGGCAGCAGCAGGTGGCGTCCCTGGGTAGCGAGTTCGTGGTCCACGCCGCTGGTCGGACACCGCCGGCTCCGACCGAGGCGCTCTATCGTGGCAACGTTGCCAGCGTCGGCCATCTGCTCGACGCAGTGCGTCGGAGCGACCGACGGACTCGGCTGGTCCTGATCGGCTCGGCCGCTGAGCTCGGCCCTGTGCCCGCCTCTTGCCTGCCCGCCGACGAGAGCTGCCCCTGTCGTCCCCGCGACGCCTACGGACTCAGCAAATGGGCCGCGACCCGACTCGCGCTGGACGCCCAGACCCGCGACCGGCTCGATATCGTCGTGGCGCGGCCGTTCAACCCGATCGGGCCGGGCCAACCCCCGCATCAGGTTTTCGGCCGATTCGCCCGGCGGCTGCTCCAATGCCCGGTCGGTGAAGCACTAATCGTCGGCGATGTTTCGGCCCGGCGCGATTTCGTCGATGTTCGCGATGTCGCCCGCGCCGTGGTGGCCCTGGCCTGCTCGGGTCGTCCCGGGTCGATCTATCATGTCGGAACCGGCGTCTCGCGGTCGGTCGGCGAGGGACTCGCCGCTCTGCTGGCCGTCAGCGGCCGCCACGTAACGCTCGTGACGACCCGAAACACCCCTACGGACTGCGGAGACGATTCGAGGGCCGCGATCGGGCGGATCGTCGCCGATACCGGCTGGCAGCCCGAGATCGCCTTCGAGCAAAGCCTGCGTGACCTCTGGACCAGTCTGGACACCGCGCGAGGCGCGGCCTGAGCGACCGCACCGCCGGCGCATCCCCCCTTCGATCGCCCCGCGATGACTCCAGCCCAAACCGACCTCCTGATACCGAGCAGCATCGTCGCGGCGATTCTCAAACACTGCCGCGCCGAGGCGCCGATCGAGGCCTGCGGCCTTCTGGGCGGCCCCTCGGCACTGAGGGCAAGTAGCCACTACCCGCTCCGCAACGAGCTGGCCAGCGAGGTCCGCTATCTGGGCCACGCCCAGGACATGATCGAGGCTGTGCTCACCATGCGAGCCCGCAACGAACGCCTGGTGGCGATCTATCACTCGCACCCGGCCAGCCCGGCGATCCCAAGCCGGGTCGACCTTGAAGGCAATCAATACGGGCCGGTTCCGCACTTGATCGTGTCGCTGGCGGCTCCCGCTCCGGAGATCCGCGCTTGGCGGCTGGAATCGACCCGATTCGAGGAATTGCGGTGGCGCGAGGTTGTTGAACCGGAAAGTTCGACGCAGTAGATTTTTGCGTAGTCTGAAGATCTCCCTACCCACGGCTCCACGAACCTTCCTTGCGGCCCCGATCGAATCGTTCTATGTCGCAGCGTACGTTGATCCTCTGCAAACCCGACTGCGTCCAGCGCCGGCTGGTGGCGGAGGTCCTGGGCCGGTTTGAGCGGAAGGGGTTGAAACTGGTTGGGCTGAAGCTGATGCGGGTGGATCGCTCGCTGGCCGAGAGGCATTATGCCGAGCATCGCGACAAACCGTTTTTTGGTGGGCTGATCGGCTTCCTGACGGCCGGACCGGTCGTGGCCGGAGTTCTTGAAGGTCCGGATGCGGTGGCCGTGGTGCGTCGGATGTTGGGCAAGACCCACGGCGGCGAAGCCGAGCCGGGCACCATCCGCGGCGACCTTTCGATCTCCAAGCAGAACAACCTGGTGCACGGCAGCGATAGCCCGGAATCGGCCGAGCGGGAGATCGCGCTCTGGTTTCGGCCTGAAGAGTTGGTCGACCATGAGCCGGTTGACGAACGCTGGGTCCAGGGCTGAGTCGGAGATGGCGAGACGTCGGCGCGGTGCTCGGTGTCCGAATCTCTTTTATGTGGGTCTGCTGGTTGTCAGCACCGTTTTCGTCATGACGGCGCTGGCGTATCTGATCGTTCCGTCGATCGTCTGGCGGGCAAGCCAGGATCCCGGTCTACTGGGGGAGAATCCGGGGACAGGCCGGCTCGCCTCCTGGCTCGATCAGCATGGGCCGACAGCACTAGCCGGTCAATTTGGACTGATGGTGGTCCTCAGTCTGGCGGCGATGGCGACCGACCATTGGTTCGTCGAGCGCCGCGATCCACCGCTATCGGGATCCGCCTCATGAAGGGCGCTCGAATCGATCCGGCCGACGAGACCCCCGCTCAGGAGGCCGCTCGCCTCCGCGCCGAGATCGCTCGCCACGACCGGCTCTACTACGTCGAGGCGGCTCCGGAGATTTCCGACCAGGAATACGACCGGCTTGTGAAGCGGCTCGAGTCGTTGGAGGCAGCGCACCCGGAGCTCATCACACCCGACAGCCCAACTCAGCGTGTGGGCGGGCAACCGATCGAGGGATTTCGGACTGTCGCCCATTCGGTCCCGATGCTCTCGATCGAAAACACGTACAGCCCCGAGGAAATCCGCGAATGGGACGCTCGGATCCGGCGGGCCCTGAACCCGGGCGAGACGGTCCGGTATGTGGTGGAGCTGAAGATCGACGGCGTGGCGGTCTCGCTCCGCTACGAGGCCGGGCTTTTGGTCGTGGGCGCGACCCGCGGCGACGGCTACCACGGCGATGATATCACCCACAACGTCCGCACCATCGAGGAGATTCCCCTGCGGCTAGCCGACACCCCCCCTGCCCTGCTCGAGGTGCGGGGGGAGGTCTTCATGGACAACGCGGAACTGACGCGGATCAACGACCTGCGGCGCCAGGCCGGCGAACCCCTCTTCGCCAACCCCCGCAACGCCACGGCTGGCTCGCTCAAGCTGCTCGATCCCAGGCTCTGCGCCCAGCGACGGCTGCGGTTTGCGGCGCACGGGCTGGGCGCGGTCTCCGAGCTGAACCGCCAAACTTACTGGGAGGTCCTCGGCGACTTGAAGGCCTGGGGGGTGCCAATCATGCCTCACGCAGCCCGGTACGACACGATCGATGCCGTGATCGACCACGCCGCCCGTTGGGACCAGCAGCGCAACGAGCTGCCGTTCCAGATTGACGGCCTGGTAATCAAGGTCGACGACCTCCGTCAGCGCGAACGTCTGGGCAACCGCGCCAAGAGCCCGCGTTGGGCCATCGCCTACAAGTACGCAGCCGAGCAGGCCGTGACCCGGGTCGTCAATATCATCGTCCAAGTCGGCAAGACCGGCAAATTGACCCCCGTCGCCGAACTCGAACCCGTGCAGCTTGCCGGCACCACCGTTCGCCGGGCGACGTTGCACAACGCCGACGAGATCGCCCGCAAGGATGTGCGGATTGGCGACACGGTCGTGGTCCAGAAGGCCGGCGAGATCATCCCCCAGGTCGTCCGGGTCGAGACGGCCAGCCGGACCGGACGGGAAAAGCGGTTTCACTTCCCGAAGAGCTGCCCTAGTTGCGGCGCTCCGGTCGAGCGGCTTGAGGGCGAAGTCGACAGCCGGTGCAGCAACCCGCCGTCGGAATGCCCGGCCCAACTCAAGGAATGGATTCGCTATTACGCAAGCCGCAACGCGATGGACATCGAAGGACTCGGCGAGAAGCTGATCGACCAACTCGTCGACCAGGGTTTGGTCGCTAGCCTGGCGGATCTCTACCGGCTGCGGCAGGAAGATCTGGAGTCCCTCGTCCTGACCACAACGGTTCGCGACGACGGCAAGACGATCGTCCGCACCCTCGGTCCAAAAAACGCCCAGAATCTGCTGGCCGGACTGGAAGCCAGCAAGTCGCGGCCGCTCGATCGCTTCCTGAGCGGGCTGGCGATTCGTCATGTGGGCACGCGGATCGCCGAGCTGCTGGCCGAGCGCTTTCGAACCCTGGAGGAGTTGCGCACGGCCCGGCTCGAGGAGCTTGAGGCTACGCCGGGACTCGGGCCGGTGGTTTCTCAGAGCGTCTACCGTTTCTTCCACGATCCAACCCACATCCGGCAGATCGACGAGCTGCTGGCCGTCGGTGTTCGGCCGACGCCGGTTCAGGCCTTGGCCCGCTCCGGGCTGCCGCTCGCGGGTCAGACCTTTGTGATTACAGGAACTCTGCCGACACTCAGCCGGGCCCAAGCCGAGGCCCTGATCAAGCAGGCTGGCGGCAAGGTCACCGGCTCGGTCTCCAAGGCGACCAACTACCTCGTCGTCGGGGAGGACCCGGGCAGTAAGCTCGAAAAGGCACGCGCTCTGGGAATCCAGACCATCGACGAAGCAGGCCTTCGTGCGTTGCTCGCCTCGACGGCAACTTAGGAGACATTCGGACCGATTCGCAACACTTCATCTCGGGACGGGGTTAGGGCGTGGACCCGGGGGCCGTTCCCAGTCGACGGTGGGACAGGTTCATGATGAGTCCGAGTGGCCGTCCGCGCAGGGGGCTGCTTCACGCCGCCTCGGCCTAAGCGTGCTTGAGCTGCCAGGCCTTTTCGTCGTGATCTCAAGAGCGTACCTTGGTAAGAGATGGCCCTGGTCTTAAGACAACGTGGTTGAATCGTAGTGGGTATGACGCCTTGACCCAATCTCACAGTCCGACATCCGTTTCTGTGAATCTCAAGAACCGTTATCTGGCGGCTTTCTTGGCTTGGTTGGTTCCAGGGCTGGGCCACTGGTACCAGGGCCGCCGCGCCAAGGCCTGGATCTACGGACTCTCGATCCTCGGTCTGTTTTTTTTCGGGCTTTGGCTGGGTGAGGGTAAGAACGTGTTCTGGCGCTGGACCAGCCCGACCAGCGACCCCGAACGGTTCCGATTTGATTATCTGGCTCAATTCTGGGTCGGTCTGCCGGCGCTGCCCGCGTTGATCCAAGCGACCTTGATCCAAAAGGGAATGGCTCCCATCCTGGGCGGTTATCTGGCAGAGCCGCCGATGGAAGTCCTCTCCGGGCTATTTCCGAGGCTCGGCCGCTTGCTCGAGGTCGGCTGGGTTTATACGGTCACCGCCGGCTTGCTCAACGTCCTGGCTATCTACGACGCGCTGGATGGACCGGCCCACGCCGACGAGTCGGGCGATCTCCCGGCCGCGGGCGAACCCAATCGTGCCGCCCTGGCGGCGGAGGGTCGCGCATGAACGCCGGGCTGGGCATCTACTGGTTCTTCCTGCCCTTGGCCGTGGCGATCAGCCTGGTCTATTCGGCTTCGCGCCATGAGCCGATCGGGCAAATCGTCCGCAACGCGTTGCGGCTCTTCGGCAAGATTGTCGCCTTCATGATCGTGACGACAATCGTCCTGCTGCTGATCAATACCCAGGTCTGAATCCGAGCGTTGCGCGGCTAGATGGCCTGATTGTCGAACTCGTCGATCGCCTTGTCGGTCGGATCACCGGCTCGAACTGGCCCGGCCGGGTGGCGAGGCGGGTCGGCCGATCGCGGGGGATCGACTCGAAGCGGGGCTGCCCCCGATCGCTCGCTGGAAGAGGGCAGATGACCGCGGGCCGCGCGGTCCAGGAGGTGGCCAGCCTCGAAACGTTCGCCGAGGTAATAGCGCCGGGCGTCGGCGTTGTTCACGATTTCGAAGACCGAGCCGTGAGCCACCACTCGGCCCTCGAAGAGCAAGTAGCTGCGGTCGGTCACCTCCAGGGTCTCGCGGACGTTGTGGTCGGTCAGCAAGATGCCTAGCCCGTGCTGTTCGGCCAGGGCGCGGATCTCATGCTGGATTTCGGCGACCGTCTTGGGGTCGATACCGGCGAACGGCTCGTCGAGCATGATCAGCCGAGGCTCGGTGATCAGGCTCCGGGCGATCTCAAGCCGGCGGCGTTCACCGCCGGAGACGCGCATCGCCTTGGTCTTGCGGATCTTGGTCAGGCCGAATTGTTCGAGGAGCTGATCCTGACGGCGACGCCGCTCCCGACGGCTGAGATCCTTACGGGTTTCGAGGATCGCCATCAGGTTGTCCTCGACGGAGAGCAATTTGAAGACGCTCGAATCCTGCGCAAGGTAGCCCATTCCGGCCCGGGCGCGTTGGTACATGGGAAGCCGGGTCACGTCTTTGCCGCCGAAGAGCACCTGGCCGCCGTCGGCGTCGATCAGGCCGATGGTCATGCGGAAGCTGGTCGTTTTGCCCGCCCCGTTTGGTCCTAGCAGGCCGACGATCTCGCCTGCTGCTACCTCAAAATCGACGCCGCAGACGACCTGACGCTTGCCGTAACTTTTCTGAAGATTACGCACCTCGAGCAGCGGCATCGTGGCGGTCCTCCGTGACCAAGCGGGCAGCAGGGCGTTAGCGGATCCAGGTCATCCGTTCCACCTGGGGCCGGAAGGGGACGCGTAGGTCGCGCGTGATCGGGATGTTGGGCCAGATCGGCTTGCCGTGGGGCCAGTAAATGAAAAACGCTTTGCCGACCAGCAGATTTTCGGGCACCTCCCAGCTTTGCCGGCCCGAGTCGTCCCAGGCTCGGTCGTGCAGGTTCCAGGCGCGGCTATCCTTGCTTCGAGGACTGTTGTCGCCCAACATCAAATAGTGGCCTGGCCGCACGGGAAAATCGGCCCAGCGCAGATCCTCCAGGGCGGCGAATTCATTCGGGTCTGACAGGGCCGAGCGGTCGCTCACCAGACCCGCGTAATCCCAGTGGGGTGGTTTGGGGTCGTTGGTATAGTAAATGTCGCGGGTCAGGACAAGATCGCTGACTTGGGCCGATCCGCCGGCAAGCCCGATTCGGACCGGTTCCAGATCCTCGGCCGTCGGCGGACTATACCCCTCCTGCCCTTCCTGGTAGACGACCCCCTCGCCGAACGGGAGCTGGCCATCGACCCAGAGGGTCAGCCGGCCGTCGACGTTGGCAAAGGCGACGTCGTGTCCGCCGCGGCGGCCCAACGGCGTGGCGACCGGACCCGCCAGCGGCGTGCCGTTGCGAACCAGCCGGGCCTCCCCCGTGGCCAGGTTGATTGTGCAGCGATGAATCACCCCGGCTTCGACCAGGTCGATGTCGAGCGAGCCGGCCGCTTCGGTCGTCTCGATCCGGAACCGGATCGTCAGGTCGCCAACCCAGTGCGGCGGTACCGGGTCGTTGAGGATCCGGGTCAGGGTGCTGCCTGAGTTGTAGGCGGAAAAGTCGGAAACCAGCCGGTGAAACGGCTCGTAGGGCAACGGCTCGCCAGACGCGATCGCCGACCACTGGGCGGCGTCGGGAACCAGGTGGTGGTACCGCAGCTCGGCCCGTCCCGACTGCACCTCTGCGCGGTAGACGCCCGGGCTCCGCTCGGTCCAGCCGTCATCGGACCGCCAGCGCCGCCATTCGGGGCGGTCGGCGAGAAGCCGGGGCCGGTGCCGGTCGTCCCAGACGTTCACCTGCATCGCTTGCTGATGCTTCAGCTCCTTGCGCTGGAGCCGGAACGGCGCTTCGGGCTGGTCGATCGGCCGGGTGAGCACATCGCCGTAGTAGAGCCGGACAACCTCGCCTGGAAGGCCGACCAGTCGCTTGATGAAATTGGTCTCCGGCTCTTCCGGGTAGTGGAAGACGATCACCTCCCACCGCCGCGGATTGTCTCGGGCCAGAAACGGCAGATTGTAAAGAAACTTCATGACCAGGATCCGGTCGCCGTTGAAGCTCGGCTCGTTTTCCACCGGAACACTGAACCGGCAATTCGCGCACAGGCCGCTGCGGACCAGCGAACCGAGCTGCGGACGGCCGCGAATGATCACCGGCTCGGACTCGTCCGACGCGTTGATCGTGAACGAGAAGCCGCACTGGGGACAGACGACGTCCTTGTGTCGGCCCATCAGCGTCGGGGCCATCGAGCCGGTCGGGATCACAAAGGCCTCGGCCTCGAAGCCGCGGACCAGAAAGGCCAGGATGAAGGCGACGACGATTTGTTCGATCAATTCCCGATGGCCAGAATGCGGCCGAGTCGGGGGTGGGGGTGCGGTCGGCCGGGCGGACGATGGCGGGGCCGCCGGCCGTGGGGTTAGCTTCGACATGCTCGACCTCGGCGGGTGCGACCCCATCGGCCGCATCCGGTTCAACGAATGTAGCGGATCGCCCGCGGATCGGGAATCCAGAACAGCGGCTGCTCCCCCCACGCGATCGGGATCGACCGCCCCGGAACGTGGACTAGAAACGGCCGACCGACCAAGGCGGCCTCGCTGACGACCGGTCCGTCGGACCAAAACCGGCTGTCGTTCGAAACTGCGCTGTTGTCCCCGAGCACGTAATACTCGCCGCGACCAAGCTGGCAGGGTGAATCCACGCCGTGGCCCGGACGCATCGAACCAGCCAGCCGCTCCGTATAGTAAATATCGCGATAAACCCTCAAGTGCCGAATCGCTGCCGAACCGCCAGATACGCCTAGAGCCAGCCGCGTGCCTCGCGCCGGTTGATCGGGAGGGGTCTCCAGGTCGACCGGGGTGAACGCCATCTGGCCGTCGATCGCGACCAGCAGGCGACGATCGACGATCGAGGCTTCGATCGCGGTCCATCGAGGCGGATCGGCGGGCGATTCGGTCAATTGCGGCTCTCCGGCCGCCTGAATCTCCAACGGCCGATCGTTGACCAGGACCTCGAGGGTCGATCGGGCCGCGACCGGCAACCGCACCTCGAGCCGCTCACCGCCGGTTTCAAACTCCAGGTGCAGGCGATCGCAATCCTGGCCCAGCGAGACCTCGAATTCGATCATGAGATCCCGGACCACGTGGTCGCCCCCAACCCCAGCGCCGTTGTAGCCGAGGAAGTCGCGCACCGGGCCGGGACGGAGCGTCTCGGGGTCCCAGTGCTGATACTCGAGCCAGTCGGGCCGACCGTCTCGCCGCGTGGCCGTGTGCTGAAAACCGTCGGCCGTCGCCGTCCACCCCGACGAGGAAGGATCGGACGCGGTATCTTGGCGCGGAATCCACCGGGGATAGATGGCCGACTGGGTCGGGCGGTAATCGTCGTCGTAGACCGGGATCCGCAAGGCCCGTATTTCCTCCAGTGACTTGCGCGCCAAAGCTCCGTCGATCCACAGGTCGCCATCGCGAATCTCAACCGATTCGCCGGGTAGGCCGACGACCCGCTTGACAAAGCTCTCGGCCAGCCCGCCCGAACCGACGAACACGGCCGGCTCCCACCGCCGCGGCGGCCTCCAGGCGAAGGTGTGCTTATGAACGAGCAAGCGGTCGCCCGAGGCAAGACGCGCCGGTGCCGGGCTTAATCTGGACTGACCGCAGTTGGGGCAGACCGGTCGGCCTTCGGGCTCCCCGGCGTCGTTCAGCCCAAGCTCAAAGCCGATGCCGCAGTCCGAACACCGCAGGTCGGCGTGCGAACCGACCAGGCTCGGGGCCATCGAGCCGGTCGGCACGATATAGGCCTCCGCCACGAAGACCCGCAGCACCAGCAGACCGGCCACGATCAGCAGCAGAGATTCGACCAGTCCGCGGCCGCGCGACCGCCTCGGCCCGGCCGGCACGGCCGCCGACAGATCCGTCCCATGGGGAAGGTCGCGGCCGATGACGACCGTCGGGGTCGGCTTCGGGGTCGGCCTCGGTGGACGCCAGCGCACGGGGCTGTTCCTCCGCGCCATTGACACACTTCGGACGAACGTCAATCGTCTCCGCTGTCCAGGACCGACAAAAACGCTTCTTGCGAAATCTCGACACTGCCAACCTGCTTCATCCGCTTCTTGCCTTCCTTTTGCTTTTCGAGCAGCTTCCGCTTACGGGTGATGTCCCCGCCGTAGCATTTGGCCGTCACATTCTTGCGGAGCGCCGAGATGGTTTCGCGGGCAATCACCTTGGAGCCGATCGCGGCCTGGATGGCGATCTCGAACTGATGCCGCTCGATCTCGCCCCGCAGCTTCTTGACCAGCTTCGAACCGCGGCGATATGCCTGCTCCCGATGAACGACCACCGAGAGGGCATCCACCCGCTCGCCGGCCACCAGGATATCCAGCCGCACCAGATCCCCCGCGCGGTAGCCGATCACCTCATAGTCCATCGTGCCGTAACCACGGGTCAGGCTCTTGAGCTTGTCGTAAAGGTCATAAATCATCTCGGCCAGGGGCAGCTCGTAGGTCAGGATCACCCGGCTCGGCGTGATGTACTCTGTCTTTTGATAAACCCCGCGCCGATCCTCGCACAATTGCATGATCGCGCCGATCGACTCGCTCGGAATGATGAACTGAACCCGCGCGAACGGCTCGCGGAATTCTTCGATCTCGCCGGCGTCGGGGATTCGGGTGGGATTGGAAATATGGAGGGTCTGACCCTTGCGGGTCACGATCTCGTAGGTCACGTTGGGCGCAGTTTGGACCAGGGCCAGATCGCTCTCGCGCTCCAAGCGCTGCTGGATCACCTCCATGTGGAGCATGCCGAGAAAGCCGCAGCGAAAGCCGAACCCGAGAGCATCTGAGGTCTCCGGCTCGAAGGTGAAGCTGGCGTCGTTGAGCGACAGCTTCTGCAGCGCCGTGCGGAGATCGTCGAATTGGTTGTGGGTCGCCGGAAACAGACCGCAAAAGACCACCGGGCGCGGTTCCTGATAACCGGGCAGCGGCTGGACGGCCGAGCGGGCCGCGTCGGTGATTGTGTCGCCGATCCGGACGTCGGCCAGCCGTTTGATGTTCGCGATCACATACCCGACCTGGCCGACCGACAGCTCCTCACAGGGAACCTCGCGGGGGCGGAACCGGCCCAGGCCCGTCACCTCGTATTCGGTTCCACCAGCCATCAGCCGGATCTTCTGGCCGACGCGGATCGTGCCGTCGACGACCCGGCAGTAGACGATCACCCCCTGGTAGTCGTCGAACCGCGAGTCGAAGATCAGCGCCCGCAGCGGCGCGTGGATCTTGCCTGAGGGCGGCGGAATCCGCTCGATAATCGCCCGAAACAGTTCCGGGACTCCCTGACCCGTCTTGCCACTGACGGCCAGCACCTCCTCGCGCGCCAAGCCGAGCGTATGCTCGATCTCGTCCTTGATCTCCTCGGGCCGAGCCGCCTGCATGTCGATCTTGTTGAGCGCCGGGATGATCGTCAGATCGCCGGCAATCGCCGCGTAGGCATTGGCGACCGTCTGCGCTTGCACTCCCTGCGTGGCATCGACCAGCAGGATCGCGCCCTCGCAGGCCGCCAGGCTCCGCGAAACCTCATAATGGAAATCGACATGCCCGGGGGTGTCGATCAAGTTGAGCTCATAAGTCTGGCCGTCGAGCGTGTAGTTGATCGCCACAGCGCGAGCTTTGATCGTGATCCCGCGCTCACGCTCCAGATCCATGTCATCCAGAATCTGCTCCCGGAACTCTCGGGGAGTGATCGCCCCAGACTGAAGCAAGAGCTGGTCGGCCAGCGTGCTTTTGCCGTGATCGATGTGAGCGATGATCGAAAAGTTGCGAATAAATTTGGGGTCGAGGGGCATGGGCTAGCGCAGCCACTCCGTCCGGACGGTCATGTTTTCCGGGAATCTTCGGATCGTTCAGAAAATAAAATACCAAAACGAGGCGGGGGGCGGGAGTCAGGCTCCCTCCCCCCCTCGGGTTCGAGGCACCGGGCTGGGGCTTGGGCGATCAGCCGAGCCGAACGCGATTCCGCTGGATGGTTAATTGACCGGAGATCGGTCGGCCGAAGACGTCGAGCAGGTTGCCGATCGTGAGGCGGTAAAGGGTGGTACGCGAGAATGCCCGCGCGGCGGTCAGCGTCACGGTGTTGTTTGCGGGGTTGTAGACGGCCTGGCGAAGCCGTTGAACGACGTCATCTCGGGTACCGAGCCGGCGGTCGCGGCCGGCGGCCACCAGGCGATAGTTGCCTAACGCCCGGGCCACGGCCGGCTCCAGCGGACCGCTGAACCGCAACTGGATTCCCGAGAGATTCCGCCCAACCCGGACCAGAACTCCGCCCACCAACAGCGACGGCGGTGGCAGCACCTGCACTTGGAAGCTCAGGTCGCCCGAGAGCGCAGGGTTGCCGTTGTCCGTCGCCCGTACGGTCAGGGTGGCCACCTGTGCGACCGAGGGAACCCAAGTGAGCAGGCCGGTTGCTGGGTCGATCATCGGCGGATTGCCCAGCACCGGAGCGCTGATGATGCTGAAGACCAAGGCCTGACCCGGGTCCGGGTCGCTCGTGACCGAGCCGATCGCCAACTGGATCGTTTGCCCGACCACCGCCTGGATCGATCCGAACGGATTGATCACCGGCGGGCGATTCGACGAAAGCACCGTGATTTCGACGAACCGTTCATCGCTTCCGCCCAGCGAATCGGTGGCCCGGACCGCGAATCGGTAAAGGCCGGGTGGCTGGCTCGGCGAGGTCGTCCAGACGAAGGCGCCGGTGGTCGGATCGATGACCGCTCCGGCCGGGGCGCCGACCAGCGAGTAGCTGATCGCCTGCGTGGGCAGGTCGGCGTCGCTGGCGGTCGCCGTGAATGCGACAGTCTGTCCGGCGGTGATCGTCGGGTTGGGCAGCGAACCCAACTGCGGTGGCTGATTCACCTCGCGCACAGTCACACGGAACGTTCGCTCGACGAAGGCGGCCGGGATCGCCGAATCGGTGGCTCGGATCGTGAACGGGTAGCTCGAGCCGTCTCCTTGGGCCTCGCTCGGCGTCCAGCGGAACGTGTTCCCGTCGATCACGGCTCCGAGGAGCGAGCCGACGGTCAGCGACAGGGTCACTGTCTGCCCGGGATCCGGGTCGGCCGCGATCAAAGGAATCACCAATTCCTGGAGTTCGTCGACGGTCTGGTCAGGGATGGGGGCCAAGGTGGGCGGCTGGTTCGACGAATCGGGTATGACCCGAAACAGCTCGCGGCCGAGAACCGGGTCGGACGCGGCCACGAGCATCCCGCCCCCGCCGACGCGGCCGAGAACCTGGGGGGCGGAACCGGCTGTTCCCGGAACCAGATCTCCATAGAGCCGGGTCCCCGCGGCGTCGCTGATCCAGAGCTCCATGCCCCGCTGGCCGTCGATGGCGTTGAAGAAGACGGCATCGCCCAGAACCACGAACCGAGTCTCCGTGGTGCTCAGGCCGCTCGCGTTCGGCGTGGGGTTGATGTCCACAAACTGAGTTGCGCCACTGGACTGGTCAATGACCAGCAACTCATCACCGCGCTGGCCATCGTTGGCGACGACATAGAGCCGACCGCCGGCGGCCACGGCATTCACCGTACCGGTGATCGAGCCAGCCGGACCGGGTCGGAGCGACTCGGTCACCGCGGCGAACGTGCCGGGTGCTTCGGTCGTGCGCCAGATCTCGCGACCGGTCGATGGCGTTTCGGCCCCGAAGTAGAGCGTCGAGCCGACCACGCGGAGGTCGCTAGGCCGTGATTCCCCAACTCCCGGGTTAATATCGGCGTGCACTGTATCGGTCCCGGTCGAGATGTTGTACGACCACAGCTCGACACCGCTTGCCGCATGACCGGCCTGGTAGAAGACTCGGTTGCCCAGCACGGCGATTTCGGTCGGCATGGCCAGCCGAGGGTAGGAGCGCAGGAGTGTGGTCGTCTGGCCGTCGGTCGACCAGAGCCGGCGTCCAGCGACGCTGTCATCGGTCAGGAAGTAGAGCCGGTCGCCGGCAACGGCGAGTTGCTTCAGCGAGACCGCCACCCCGGAACCCCGAGGAAACTGCGCAACGGTCTCGATGCCTGATCCCGGCACCCCGCTGGTTCGCACCAGACGGTAGCCGCTGCTGTCCACGATCGCGAAGTAGAGTTGCCCGTTGAAGGCGACCGGCTGGCTCTGGAGGCCGGTCATCGGAATCGCGCCGACCCGTTCCGCCCCGGGATTGGCACCGCCGCTCAGTTTCCAGACCTCGCCGACCACGTTGTTGGGCCAGACCAGGGCATAGGCCACGCCGTTGAACGGGGTCAGCCAGAGCGGCTGACTGCTCCCGGCTGGGTTAAGATCGCCGACCAGCCGGGTGCCGGCCACGGTTCCGTCGCTGATCCACGGCTCCCGCCCCACCACGCCATCGTCGGCGAAGAACACCACCGAGCTGCCCAACTCGACGGCCTGGACCGGACCAGTCAGGTCGGCCAGCGACGAGGAGGTCTGACCGGTGGCAGTGCCCCCCTCAGTCAACGTCGTCGCCAACTGCGTCGTGGCCTCCGTTCCAGCGGAGGTCCAGATCTGGTTCAGACCGCTCTGCGAACTGGCGACGAACGCAATCCCACTCCCCTGGACCACCATCCGCCGCGGGAATGACCCCCCAGCGCCCGCCTGTATGTCCTTCACGCGCTGGGTGCCGGCCACCGTGCCGTCACTGGTCCACAACTCGAGGCCCAACGCGTCGCGGTTGGCAAAATAGAGCCGGCCTCCTACGCCGGCCCACAGCCCCATGCGATCCAACTGTCCCAGGTCGCCTCCCGGCTGGATCGACCCCAGAGCATGCGTCCCCCCGGGGGTGCCGTCGGTCGAGCCAAGTAACAGACCGCCGCTTGCAGGGTCCACCGTGACAAAAAAGGCTCGTCCACCGGTCGTGCGGCTCTTCAGCGCAAAGACCGCAGGGTCAGCCGGCGCGTCGGACAGGTCGATCAGCTTTTCCGTCGAGCCCGTGCCCGCGTGATGAACCCATAGGTCCGTTCCCTCCGTGGGATGGGCCAAAACTTGAACCACGCCGGAACCCACGCCGATGAGCGTCAGCGGGGTCGAACCCGCCGGCAGGCTGGGCTGATCCACCAGGGCCGTCGTAGCGGCCGAACCCTGGCTGATTCCCAGCATGCGCTGGCCACCCGGCGCGGTTCCCAGAAACGCTAACCCATCGCTGAGCGCAGTCAACGTATCCACCTGGCTGATCGCAGTAGCCGCCGCGAGCTGTTGAATCCCCGTTCCCGCCGCGTTGACGCGATGCAATTCCCGGTTCGGGCCTGAGGTGAAGTAGAGCACTCCGCCCGCGACCGTCAGGTCAGTCGGCTGACTGCCGCCTAAGGCCTGGACTCCGGTTCCAGTGGCGTTGGTACGATAAAGCTGACGCGTCGAACCCGAAGTCGCCGCAAAGTAGAGCCGATCCCCGAACGGCGTCAGGTTGCTCGGCGTGGATGGTCCGCCGGGATTGATGTTGGCCACTCGCGACGTCGTGATCCCGTCGCTGCTCCAGAGTTCGAAGTCGGCCCCACCGCTGTCGGCCACAAAGTAGACTTTCGAGCCAAGAGCCGTCAGAGCCGTAGTCACCACCGTCGGCGTCCCTGAGAGCGGCCCGGGATTGATGTCGCGGAGCAGTTGGACGGTGCCCGCCGCGTCGTTGATTACCCACGGTTCCCGGCCATGCACCCCGTCGTCGGCGATCAGAAACGCGCGGCTGCCCACGACAACTGCATCAGCTAGCTCGACCCGCGGACTGGACGCCGGGGGAGGGAACGTCGCCATGAGCTGCGGCGCCCCCGCGCCAACGGTTCGATAGAGCCGGGTCGCGCTGGCATCCACCGCCGTGAAGTAGCGGTTGTTCCCAATCGCGAGTAACGCTTGCGGACTCGCCGCCGCTGGATTCAGATCCAACAACGCCGCCGCGCTCAACAGTTGCCGGGACTCGAGCCGCTCCAGATGCCGCCCGATACGGCCACGCCGCGACGGTACCCGCGTCGCCGGCCGGCTCCGCCAACCCGTCCAAAACTTCCGCATTGACCTCGCTCCCTCGCAAACCCCATCCACGTCGCCAACCGAATCGGCCACGACTGGCCACGCAAACCCTCGAAGTTGAAATCTCACGGCCGAGGCGCGACACCAAAGCCGATATGCGGCTGAGAAGCCGTTGAAGGCGACTAGGGCTTTCTTTGACTTTAAAAAAACCTCGATACCAAAGTGAACCTTCGTTGACCGAACGATTCCGAAATCCGACACCCGGCGTCCGTACGGTGCGGTCGGTCCAGCGCCTGCTTCGCTCCAGAGCCGAAAATGGTTCTGGCACACGGGCCGGGGGGGCGGTGTACAATGTGATCGCGTCTCGGGTTGCGCAATGGGCGCGATCCCCAGCGGTTCGGAGGTCCGGCGGAGGGATGGGGATGAATAAGCGGTTGGCGGTCGCGGGTCTGGGGCTGGTGCTGGTGGCTCTGGCGGTTCGGGCCAGTTCCCAGGATTCGCTGACGGTGGGCGACAAGGCGCCGCCGCTCAGCGTCGCCGAATGGGTCAAAGGCGATCCAGTCCAGCAGTTCGAGCCAGGGAAGATCTACGTCGTCGAGTTCTGGGCAACCTGGTGCGGACCCTGCAAGGTGAGCATCCCTCACCTGACCGAGCTTCAAAAGAGGTACAAAGATGTGACTTTCATCGGCGTCAGCGTCTTCGAGGATGACCCGGCGGGAGTCGAGCCGTTTGTCAAGGAAATGGGCGACAAGATGGGTTATCGCGTTGCCCTCGATAAAGTGCCCGACGGCGGTTCGGCCAACGATGGCGCGATGGCCAAGGGATGGATGGCTGCCGCGGGCGAACAGGGAATCCCAGCGGCTTTTATCATCGATCGCGAGGGCCGGGTGGCTTGGATCGGACATCCGATGTCGATGGACCAGCCGCTCGAACGGATCGTCGCCGGAGACTGGGACCGCAACAAGGCTGCCGCGGACCGCAAGGCCGCCAAGCTACGCGAACAGCGGATGGGCCAGCTCTTTGCCAAACTCCAACAAGCCGGTAGTCCTCAGGCCGCCGCCAGCCTGCTTCCCGAGGTCGAAAAACTGATGGCCGAGGACGAGGAGGCCGCTGCGCAACTCTGGCAGGTCAAGTATTCGATCCTGCTGGCCCGCGACGTCAACGAGGCCGCCGCCTACGCCGGCTCGTTGCTCGACTCTCCCCTCGCCGAGAACCCCCAGATCCTCAACTTCCTGGCCTGGACCCTGATCGATCCCGACGCCAACCGCAAACTCGGCAAGGACGCGATCGCGATCGCCCGCCGCCTGGCCCAGAAAGGTTGCGAGCTGACCGATTGGAAGGAATTTGCCGTGCTCGATACCCTGGCCCTGGCCGAGTATCTCTCCGGCGACGTCAAGGCGGCCCTGGAGCATCAGGAGAAAGCCGTCGAGCTGGCCGGCGATCAGGTCCAGGACGACATGAAGAGCCGGCTCGAAAAGTACCGCAAGGAAGCCGGATCGAAGTAGTCGATTTCGGGAATCGACACGAGACAGTTCGGTGTTCGATACGTGCCTGGCTGGGGGCCTCAGGGGCTACCCCAGTCAGGCATTTGTCCGCTTTGTCGGGGGTGATCAGCGGCTGCCCCCACCGCCGCCGCTTCCCCAGACCAGCCGCGCACAGCCGGCGGCCCCGATAAATCCTGCATCCCCGCCCAACGACGCATAGTCGATCCGGGTATGCCGTGCCGGTACGGGGAAGGCGATCTGGGCGACGTGCGCCCGGATTTCCTCCAGCAACCGGGGGCCGGAGGCGATCATCCCGCCTCCAAACAGGATGATGTCGGGGTCGATCGTGTGCATCAAGCAGACGGCGCCGATGGCCAGGTAGCGGGCCGTCTCGTGCATCAGCCGTCGCGCCAGGCTGTCGCCCTGCTCGGCGGCCTCATTGATGGTCTGGGCGGTCAGGGTTCCCGCGTCGCGGTGGGCCTGAAGACTGGAACGCTCGCCCATGTCTAGGGCCTCGCAGGCCCGCTTGACCAGCGCGGTCGCTGAAGCGTAGCCCTCCAGGTGCCCGAACTGGCCGCACGAGCAACGCCGGCCGTTTTCCATCTGGATGATGATGTGCCCCAACTCCGCCCCATGACTATGGCGGCCTTCGATGATCCGACCATTTTCGATGATCCCGCCGCCAATCCCGGTCCCCAGCGTGAACATGACCATGCTCTGGGCCGAGCGGCCGGCTCCGGCCCAGTATTCGCCGTAGGCTGCTGCGTTCGCGTCGTTTTGAAGGACCGCCCGGCATCCGAGTCGCTCGGCCAGCTTGTCCCGAATCGGCCAGTTGACCCAACCGGGCAGATTCGGCGGGTCGAGCAGCAAACCCTGGTGGATGTCCATCGTGCCCGGCGAGCCCAGGCCGACCCCGGAAATCTGGTCCCAGCTCAGACCGCTGGCCTCCACCGCTCTCCGACCGGCGTCGACCAGGTTGTCCAGCCCGACTTCGGGTCCGCGGTCCGCCTCCGTGGGGCGGCTGATCGAGGACAAAGGCCGGCCCGTATCATCGACCACGCCGGCTTTGATATTGGTACCGCCGAGGTCGATGCCCAAGTAAAATGGGGCTTGAAACTGGTCGCTCATGGCCGCGCGCGGCGCCTCCTGATCGGCGGTCGAGGTAACAGCTCGATCCCTGCTCCCGGTGGTTCGCCGGCTCGGCCGGAGCGCCTCCTGGAAGGGTTCTCCTAAGTATCCGTCACTGACATCGTCGGTCAACGGCCGGCTTCGGAGCTTCCCCGGCGGTTGGAGACCTGACCCATGCCTGATCGGATCAGCCGGCGCATGTGGCTGGGCCGATCCCTGGCCGTCGCGGCCGCGGGATGGCCGACGGTGATCACCCAGTCGGACTCCGAATCCGACATCCTCAACGCCGTCGACCAACGGCGGCGCGCGGCTGGCCTCGGACCGTTCCAGCAGTTTGAAAGCCCCCTCTACATCGGGACCGGTGATGCGCCGAGGTCGTTCCAGGAAACCGCCCTTCGGCTCTGCGAGGACCTGGCCGAAGACTGGCTCGGGCACTTCGGGCGTCGCGGGCTGCCCGCGGCTCGCCCGATGCGGCGGCTGGTCGTCGTCATCCTCGCCGACCCCAAACGGCTCGCCGCGTTTCTCAGCCTCGAGCCCGACCCCGAACTCCGCGGGCTTTACGATCTCGAGGCGGATTGGCTGGCCATCTGCGATAACCGCGGCGACGGCAGTCCCCGGGCCGAGCGCGCCAACTCGATCGCCCTGCACCACGAGGCCACCCACCAGCTTTGCTTCCATTGTGGCCTGCTCGAACCTCGCGCCGACGTCCCGCTGGCCATCAGCGAGGGGCTGGCCGTCTACGGCGAGGTCCGCCGGCCCGGCGGACGGACCCCGGTGGGTGCCCTGAACGCCGAGCGGCTGGCCGTCCTCAACACTGCGGCGCGAAGCGGTCAGACCTTGATCCCGATGCGCCGGCTGGTGGTTGAGGATCGTCTGTTCGCCGATCCCGAGACGCGACAACTCGCCTACGCTCAGGCCTGGTTGCTCATCCACTGGCTGATGCAACAGCGGCCCCGACAGGCTCGCCTAGCCACCTATCTGGACACGCTCCGCCACCGCCAGGACGCCTCCCAGCGGCTCGAGGACCTGACGGCGCACCTGGGCGATGCCGAACTGCTCGATGCGGACTTGAAGCGCTACGCCAACCGCCTCCTGCGACGCTAACCACCACGCCACCGAACAACGCACCGAATCGCCTCTATCGCGAGCCGATTCCCCCGAGCAGATCCGGTCAACGTTATCAGATCGGGCGGACGGGCCGAGAGCGAGCCAGGGGATCCTGCCGTATGCCCCTGGGTTCACCGAAGCCCGAAGCCGGTTTGACGGTCCGGTCCAGGATGGTCGATGCAACGATGCCGGCGGCGGCCGACCCCAGGGCCACCCGGATCGCGGTCGGTCAGGGTAAGACACGGCGGACCCGACACCCCCGCATCTAACCGAGAACCGGGTTCAGACCCATATTTTTACGCATTTCGGCCCGCTGCTTTTCGTAGTGCATCAAAAGGCGGCGATCTCGCCGGTGCTGGCGCTCCTTCTTGCGCTGAGCGCGAAGGAAGAGGCGACGCCAGGCCGAATTGGTCAGCTCACCGCGATCCTTGTAGCGCTCCCGAAGTCGTCGAGCGGCCTTCTCGCCAAAGGCTTCGATGATCTCATCCTCCAGCGAAACATAAAACTGGGCGTGTCCCGGGTCTCCCTGCCGCGCACACCGACCGGCGAGCTGACGGTCGATCCGGAGCGACTCGTGGCGTTCGGTGCCGATGACGTGCAGACCGCCCTGGGCGGCCACCTCGGCCGTGATGCGGATGTCGGTCCCGCGGCCGGCCATGTTGGTCGCGACCGTCACCCGGCCCGGTTCGCCGGCACGTTTGACGATCTCGGCCTCGATGGCGTGCTGATAGGCGTTGAGCACCTGGTGGTCGATGCCGGCTTGCTCCAGCAGTTGGCTGAGCTTGACCGATTTCTCGATCGAACGTGTGCCGACCAGGACCGGGACGCCCCGCGCATTCAGTTCGACGATCTTGGCGGCGACGGCCTGGAATTTTTCGGCCTCGGTCGAGAAGATCCGATCCGGCTCCCAGATCCGCCGGCTCGGGCGGTTGGTCGGTACCGGGAAAACCCGCGTCTTGTAAACCCGGCGAATTTCCCGACGGTCGGACCAGGCTGTGCCGGTCATGCCGCCGAGTTTCTTGTACAGTTTGAAAAAATCCTGAATCGTGATCCGAGCTGCCGTGATCGTCTCGAGCGTGATTTCGAGCCGTTCCTTGGCCTGAATTGCCTGGTGTAGCCCGTCTTGCCACTGGCGACCGGGCATGGTCCGGCCGGTGTTTTCGTCGACGATGACCACCTCTCCCTCGACCACCACATAATGAACGTCGCGGAGATACGCGACCCGACCGCGCACCGCCCGCTCGACGTATTCATAGAGCTGATCGACCGTCAGCCGCGCAAAGGCCGGCGATCCGGCCCGAAGCTGAACCTTACGCCGCCCCGAAGCGTTCAGCTCCGCTTTCTTCTCGGTCGGATCCCACTTGTAATCCTTTCCTCGGACGAGCGTTGCGGCGATCTCGTCGGCGCCATAATAGGCGGCCGCCTCTTCCTGAGTCGGCTGATTGTTCATGCCGATGATCAGTGGGGTTCGGGCCTCGTCGATCAGGATGCTGTCGGCTTCGTCGACGATGCAATAGTTGTGGCCGCGCTGGACGGGGAGGGCTGCGGTCGAGGGGTCGCCCCGATGGAGGAACGCCTGCTCGTAGGTGCGGCGGTTTGTAGACCCAGCGCCCGACTGATACTTCTTGAGTTCGTCGCGGAGGTAGTCGAACCCGAGTTCCTTGGCGGTGCCGTAGGTGATGTCGCAGGCGTAGGCCTTGCGGCGGGCGGGGTCGGACTGGCCGGTTTGAATGCAGCCGACGGTGAGCCCGAGGAATCGATAGATTTCGCCCATCCAGTCGGCGTCGCGCTGAGCCAGGTAGTCGTTGACCGTGACGATGTGGACGCCGCGGCCCGGCAGCGCGTTCAGGTAAGCGGGCAGCGTCGCCACGAGGGTCTTGCCTTCGCCGGTTTCCATTTCGGCGATCGAGCGATCGTGGATGGCGATGCCGCCGACGAGCTGAACGTCATAGTGGCGCTGCTGGATCGTCCGTTTGGCCGCCTCCCGAACGAGGGCGAAGGCCTCGATCAGCAGCCGCTGGAGCGGCTCGCCCTGGCGCGCCCGACCGCGGAGCCGATGGCTCCGCTTCTGGAGTTCGAGATCGCTCAACCGCTCCAGTTCTGGCTCCAGAGCATTGATCCGATGCGCCAGCAGGGCATAACGCGCCATCCGGCCCCGGTGCGAGGGACCGGCGAGCTGCTGAACCTGATTGAGCCAGGGGGAACCCAGTCGGCTACCCATCCGCGGAGATCTCGTCCGAAAGTTCGAGCCGGGCAGCGGCGGCCAGAGCGCAAGTCGATTCTGCCCCACTCTCACGCTCTAAAGGGACAGCCAGGCCAGCAAATCTCCCCGGCCGGTACGCTCAATCGCTCGAGCGACCGCCGACCGTAAACCGTTCGAGTCGCGCGCTCTCGGCCGTGAAGATCAGATAACTGTCCGAAGTGATGGACGGATCAGGTGGATGCGTCTCCAGCCAGATGCGCAGCAACTGCCACTTTCGGTTGGCGTCGAGGTTTCCAGGCGTCTCTTCTCCCGGAGCCTCACCCCAAAGCACCCAAAGCCCCCAGTCGGTCTGCGCGTACAGGGAAGTTGGGCCGTAGCGGAGGTTGACCGCCACGATCCGGGGTTGCCCCAGCTGGCGGGCGGTTTGCTGCTGGAAGAACTCGCAGAGTCGGACGGCCGCGCGCAGGCGGGTCTCGCTTTCAGAGCCGGGCGGCGCGAGGCTGAGGCCGGGGCGGGGATCGATCGGACCGCTCCAGCCCCGCACGGCGATCAGCGGCCCGGCCTGCTGGGGATCGACCTCGGCCGGAGGGAGGACGACCCCGTGGCGGTCCAGGTAGATCCATCCGCCGCCGGCGATCGCCAGCACGGCGACCGGATGGCGGTAACGGAGCGCGACGCGGAGTCGGGGCGGGTGCCCGAGGATGGCGACCTGCTCCACGGCCTCGATCCAGGACGAGCTGAGCGCCAGGCGGCGGGCCAGGTCGTCGGGCCGGCAGCCGAGAGCCGAGATGGTCGAGCCCAGCCCCCAGTTCGCAGCGATCTGACGGAGCAGGGCCTGCCGTCCTCCCTTCAGACTGGCGGGAGGCGGAGGGATCAGGTCAATCTCCTCGAGCGTGATCTGATACTCCGGGTGGCGATGAACCCAGTCGGCGATCCGGCTCCAGGCTTCCCAGCCGATGCCCAGCACGACCACCAGACTCCCCAACGCCAGGGCCAGGCGGCCAAGCCGGGGCCTCAGGGGCGACGGCGTCGACGCGGCGACGGTCGAACGCGGCCGGGCGGGCGCCTCCGGAGTCGATTCTTCGAGAGCAGACTCGGGGGCGTCGCGGCGATCCGTCACCGGGCATTCTCGCGCTGGTGGCCGACGGTGAGTCAACCGGGCTGGGTCCGGCCTGGCCCGGTTTGCGATCCGAATTGTCCGTCTGGCCGGCGTCCCGTCAAGGCAGCCAGCGCTCGGCTTCGGTCACCAGACTTGGATCTGAGGTTCCAGGTCGTAGCCCGAATGATCCTTGACTCGCTGCCGGACTAGCTCCATCAGCCCCAGAACATCAGCGGCCGTGGCCCCCGGGTGCGCGATCATGTATCCGGAGTGCCGGTCCGAAACCTCCGCACCCCCGAGCCGAAGGCCCTTCAGGCCGGCCTGGTCAATCAGGGTCCGGGCCGAGACATCGGGGGCCGGGTCGCGGAAAATGTAGCCCGAGGATTGGTGGCCGTAAGGCTGATTCTCCTTCTTGACGATCCAGATTCGACGCATCCGTCGCACAACGGCCTCCGGATGATCCGGTTCGAGGCTCAGCGAGCAGCCCAAGATAACCGGTTCGTCCAGATCCGATTCGTGGGGGCCAAAATGGATCTCGTCCTTTTCGCGGACCACGACCCGCCCCGCATCGTCGAGCACTTCGACCGACTGAACGTAGCGTCCGATCGACCCCTCGCGACCGCCCGCGTTGCCCCGCAACGCACCGCCGACGGTGCCCGGGATGCCGGTCAGCAGTTCCAGACCAGCTAGCCCCGCCCGCGCCGTTTGGGAAATCAGGGCGGTGACTGGAACGGCAGCGCCGGCCTGGACTGAGGTCCCCTCGATTCGGACATCGGAAAAAGCCGGGCTTTCCAAGTGAACCACCAGGCCGCGGACTCCCTCATCTCGAACCAGGACGTTCGTCCCAGACCCGAGGATGCGAAACGGGATCCCACTCTGAAGGCAGCGCGCCAAGACCGTGGCCAGATGTTCGGTCGTCCGCGGTCGGGCCAGATATTCAGCCGGCCCGCCGAGCCGAAACCAAGTCAGCGGCGCCAACGGCACCGAGGGTCGAACGAAGTCGCTCAGGTCGTCAAACGGTCCCATGCGATGGCCGCGCTCCACCGCCGCCTGGCACTCGATGATTGGGTCGCCGCTGCCGATCTTAATTCCAGACCGGGTTTCGCATTCTGAAACCAGAGGGCCGGCGGATCAGGACAAGTGGGCGTCATCCTAGCCGTGGCTCGGGGGGGCGTCAAGGAAACCGGCACGGCCAGAGCCTCTGGTTTCCGCCAATCGGTTCCAGGCAAACTAATTGGATGCTGGCGGGTGAGGAGCAATCGGCTGCCCGTCCGCGAGGCTTCACGGAGTCGCGCGTCATGCCCCATCCGGTCGGTGGGTCGGAATTCGACTGGAGGCGCTATCCCGAGGCGGCGTCGGCCCTGCGCCGATGGGTCGAAGCGGGGATCACCTCCAATCCGTTCGCCGCGACGCTAGCGCGGCGCATGCGGGACGAGACCGGCACCCGCCTCGTGGATTGGCTCGATCACGTCGTGATCCACGAAGCGGCCGTATCGAGCCTTGAACTGGAGGGCTGGGGCTTCGAGCGTGACTGGGAAACGACCGACCCCGAGGGCGGCCTGGTCTTTCGCCACGCAGGCGGGATGTTTCCGCGGGTCGTGACGCGGCCCAAGGGCAGTGCGGCGGTGCTGGAGTTGGCGGTCAAGGTCGAGTCGGTCGCCGAGTTTGCCCGGGCACATGACCTGGGGCCGAAGCTGGAGGGATACGCGTTCGGGCCGTACCGAGTCGCCCGGGTTGCCGGGACCACGTCGCTGGCGGCCGTTGAGCGTCGGGCGACCCGGACCTTAGACCCCTGGGACGGCGAGTTGGCCCGATCCGGCCGCCTCGCCCCCCACGCCGCGCGGGATGCGCTGGCGGCGCGCGATCTCTGGACCGCGCGGCGCCGCGGTCTGCCCGACGAACAGGCTGCCCTGTGCGAATTGGACGAACTGTTGGATCGGGTTTTGGAGCTGTGCCATGGCTCGCGCGACCTGGCCTGTCACCTGGTTTTCGAGGCGGAGCGGGCCTTCTGGCAATCGCGCAATCGAGCCGCCCGGGTTCAGAAGGCCCGCCAGGATCGCCTGGGGCTGGGGTGGGCCAATCACGACCACCATACCTTTCGCTGTTCCCGGGCTCACTTTCCCCGGATCATGAGCCTGTTTCGCCGACTTGGGTTCGAGACCCGCGAGCGGTTCCACGCCGGCGCCGAAGCAGGCTGGGGTGCTCAGATCCTGGAGCATCCGGTGACCGGGATCGTGATCTTCGCCGACCTGGATCTGGCCCCCGACGAACTGGCCGTCGACTTTACACGCCAGCCGCTGCCCGAGCTGGAGCGACCGGCCACGGTCGGGCTTTGGGTCGCCTTGCACGGAGAGTCACTGCTGGCGGCGGGTTTGCACCACCTGGAGGCGCAGTTCGACTTCGACGCGGCAAGGACCCAACTGGCCGCCGAGGGGATCGAAACGATGCCCCCGTTTTCGGACTTTCCGTTCCTGCGTCAGGCGTTCACCGTGGGCGAGCGCTGGCCGGTTCGGGTGGATCGGCTCGCCGCGGCTCGGCAGCGGGGCTGGATCAGCGCCGATCAGAAGATCCAGTTCGAGAGCGAGGGCGCCCTGGGCAGCCACCTGGAAATCCTCGAGCGGAACGACGGCTTCAAAGGGTTCAACCAGGCGGGTGTTTCGGCCATCCTCGCGGCAACCGACCCACGCCGCCGAGCGGTCCATCCGACGTGATCTCCCCCCTCTTGCCCGGAGCGCCTTGCTTGACAACCGTTGGTCGGGGGTTAAGTTTGAGTTGGTTTTGGACTCGCCGGCGGGGTCCATTCTGCGCCCGCTCGGCCTCTTGCGCCGGTTGGGACCGGGTCGGTTTGGGGATGGGTGGGTCGGCCGCTTCAGCGTCCCGGCTTGATTTACTCCGTTGAAGGTAGCGACTCATGCCAGGCTCTCGCGAGTCGGGACGGTGGTGGTGGCGGGTAGGTCTGGTCATCGCCGTTGGGTTGGGAGTCTTCCCGGCTGGGATCGGTCAGGTCCGAGCGCAGGACCCGGCCCGCAAGTCCGAGCTACCGGAGGGCGAATCGGCTTCTTCAAGCCGGCCGGAGAGCGCGGGGCCGATCGAACTGCCCGTCGATCCGGTGCTTTGGCCCGAGCCACGGCGTGCCGAGTTGCTGCGGAATGAATATCCGGAGATTTCCGGTCCGATCATGAGCGTGCGCGACCGGGACACCCTGGCCGCTCGCATCGCCGAGATGGCTCAGGGCCGCGGTCTGGATCGGGCCGAAGTCAAGCGGCACGTCGATCACAACGTCTCGGAGCTCACCCGTCGCGCCAACATTGCGGCCATGTTGGGTTCGGAAGGAGCCGGCCGCAATCCGCGGGCGCTGGATGAGGCCGCCAATCGTCTGCTCGCTCCCCTGCTCGAGCCTTCCACGCCGGCCAACCAGAGCTTCCGGCGCGAGTATGTGGCCCGGCTGCTGGATCATCAACAGCAAATCCTTCGCGGGCATCTGCTTTCCCGGGCTTTTTACATGGTCGTCCTGAGCCGTGCGGGAATTCCGGAAGTTGTTCCCTTGATGATCGAGTTGATCCGGGATCCGGAGCAGCCCTACACCGTGAAGCTGCTGGCAGCGGTGGGGCTAACGACGGCCAGCGACCAAGGCCGGCGCCCCCTGGATGCCAACACCCAGGCCGTGCCGGCGGCCCGGGCCCTGGCCCAGTTCCTCCGCAGCGTTCCGGATGCGCCATGGCCGGTTCAGATTCGCTGCCTGGAGGCGCTCGGCTCGCTGCGGGTGGCGACCGAGAATCCTCTTTCCGGCGGGGCGGAAATCGCGGGGGTCGCCTTCGAGATCCTGGCCAACCCGGCCTACGAGCCGCTGGTGCGGGCCTGGGCTGGGCGTGCGTTGTCGCGGCTGGTGTATCCGACCCAGGTGCGGGGTCTCAATCTCGACCTAGTCGCTTACGAGCTGGGCTGGGTTGCGGTCGCCGCGGGCGAAAAGATCGTCTCTCTGCCCATACCGGAGTCCGCGCCGACGAAAAACCTGCTGTTGGTTTCGCGCTGGGTTGAGCCGTTGCTGCGGGCCTTGGAGGCGTTCGTCGGCGACGAGCAGATCCGCGGTTCGGGGCTGAACGCCCTGACTGGCGGCTCGGCCTTGACCCGAGGCGTCGAGCAGCGGATCCGCGCGTTGGCGTCGGCTGCGATTCGCTATAGCCAATCGGCTGGTGCCCAGGTCCGGCTGGCCCGGGTGGACGTGGAGGCCGCGCTGGAGGAATTGCGGACCTATTTGACTAACAATCGGCCGGAGAATGCCGAGTTTTACGCCGGCGGCCCCGTTGCGGAACTGCCGGCTGCCGGTTCCTCGGCGGCGGGGGCCTCGCGTGGCCGGTGAGTCCGAGGTTTCGGCGGCTCAGGCCTGGTCTTCGTCGCGCCGGCTGCCTGTCCCGGAAGTGCGGGACTATCACCAGATCAACCGCCGCGTGACCCAATGGCTCGACGCGGGGGTCGGCCACGTGGTGCTTGAGGGCGTCGAGCGCCAGCGGCTGCTGCTGGCCGGACTGCGGGGCGACTGGGCTGCCGTGGTTGAGGTGCGCGGGCAGGCAGGGCCCGAACTGGCCGCCGAGCTAAACGCCCCCAATCTTCTGGTCGTCGCCCAGGCCGGGGTCGACGACGGCGCGGGCCGCGGTCTAACGGCCGGGAGCCTGATCGTCCGCGGTGACTGTGGTGCGGGGCTAGGCTATCGCCAGGCCGGGGGGATCATCCTGGCCTGTGGCGGCGTTGGTCCCCGGCTTGGGTTGGAACAGCGGGGGGGAGTGCTCATCGCTCTGGGTTCGGTGGATTGGTTGGCCGGTGAGCGTCAGCGGGGTGGTTCGATCTGGCTGCCCGGAGCATCACAACCACGCCTGGCCGGACGCGGCCAGGTGGCTGGCCGACTGGTCGCCGGTTCGCGCTCGCCGGAATGGATCGACCTGGCCGAGCGGACGCTCCGGCCCCTGGCGACCCGCTTCCGCGACGTGGTCCCCTGGCTGGGATCGGTTCTCGACGCCGCGGCCGGAGCTTGACTTCGTTGGCGGAGTTGCGTCCATTGATCCAGACGGTGGCCGACGCCGTCCTTCAGACGCAGCAAGGTCTGGCCGGCTGGTCCGGAGAAGACAAGATCGTGCGTTGCTTGGGTCGAACCCTGATGTGGTCGGCCGTGCTGGCCGTTCAGGCGGGCTGTGCCGAGCACTGGCGACCGACGCCGCGCGTCGAGCTGGAGGTCGAGGGCCGCGTGCACGACGGGCCCAGGCCGATCTCCGGCGGCTGGATCGAGTTCATCCCCGTCGATGGGGCGGTCGGACATCTCCGCTCCGCGCCGATCCAACCGGACGGGACGTTCCGAGCGACCCGCGTCGGCGCTGGACCCCACGTTGTTCGGCTGGTCCAACCGTCGTCGCCGGGCGTCGACCCGGCCTTTCAGCAGTTCACCAGCCCGATCCGCGTGGTGATCGAGCCGGGTGAATCGGTGGAGATCGACCTGGCGCGGGAGCGGCTGCGGTTACGGTCCGGAGGTGGAACGTGAATGGTTCCGAAGCCCAGCAACAGACGCCGGACCCCGGTTCCGCTGAGTTTGTGCTGCGGTGTGTTTATCGGAGCGGTTCAGGACAGATTCACCTGGACTGGCCGCGGGAGCGGGTTCCGGACGCGTTGCGCGATGGCGAGGGCAGCCTCTGGATCGACATCGTCAATCCGGACAACGCCCATACGACTGAGGTCGAGTCGCTGTTTCGCGACGACTTTGGGTTTCACCCGCTCTCGATCGAGGACGCGCTGAACGAAAGCAACGTGCCCAAGATCGACGAGTGGGAAACATATCTGTATATCGTATTTCATGCCATCGACTTCGATCCCCAGACCGACCAGGTCCGCCTGCACGAACTGGATGCGTTCCTCGGTCGCAACTACCTGGTCACCTACCACACCCGACCGCTGGCGCTGGTCGACCGGGTCTGGAGGCTGATTCGGCGCGATTCGGAGAACCGGTTGCGGCGGCGGCCCGACCACGTGCTCTATCTGCTGCTGGACGCCGGCGTAAGCGACCATCTCAACGCAATCGAGCATCTCGACGAGGCAGTCGACGCCATCCTCGACTCGACCATGGACCACCCGACGCCTGCCACGCTCCAGCAGATCTACGCGATCAAGCGGACCGTGGCTCAGGTTTACCGCGTGATCATCCCCCAGCGCGAGGTGGCCAACCGGCTCTCACGCGACGATTATCCGCAAGTCGGAGCACGCGACCGCGTCTACTTTCGCGACGTTTATGACAGCCTCGTCCGGCTTCACGATCTGACCGAAGCCATCCGCGACCTGGTCACTGGCGCGATCGACACGTATCTGTCGGTCTCGGCCAACCGAACCAACGACATCATGAAGACGCTGACGATTGTGACGGTTCTGTTTCTGCCGCTCAATTTCATCGTAGGATTTTTTGGGATGAACTTCTTCGGCGACAACATTGTTCTCGGTCGCGGGCTTCTGGGCCACACCCTCTTGTTTCTGGCCGCGTGCGGACTGATGCTGGCCGGATCGCTGGGAATCTGGTTCTGGGGCAAACACCGGCGTTGGTTCTGAGGGACGGCTTAACCTTGTCCGGGAACGAAGCCGAGGCGGACCAGCTTGACGATGGCGACCGAGTGGCAGATCGCGGCCTTTGACGAAACCCAGGTGCGACGCTTGCATCGCGAGGCGGGGGTGCACCCGCTGGTCGCTCAACTGCTGCTCAACCGGGGCATTCGCGACGCGTCGGCCGCTCGGTCATTCCTGAGCGTCCGCCGCGACGGCCTGCTCGATCCGTCCTTGTTGCCCGGAGCGGTCGAGGCCGCCGAGCGGATTGTTCGCGCGATCCGGCAGCAGCGCAAAATCGTCATTTTCGGCGATTACGACGTCGATGGCGTCTGCGGAACCAGTCTGCTCTGGAACTGCCTCCGCCTGGCCGGAGCTAGCCGGCTGGATTACTACATCCCCCACCGGGTCGATGAGGGGTATGGACTGAACGCCGAGGCTCTGGAGAAGCTCCGCCGCGAGCAGGGCGCCGAGCTGGTCGTGACGGTCGACTGCGGCGTCTCGGCCGTCGCGGAGGCCGAGTTGGCTCGCCAACTTGGCCTGGAGCTGATCATCACCGACCATCACACCCCCGGGCCAGATTGGCCCCGGGCCGACGTGGTCGTCCACCCGCAATCCCCCCGTGGTTCCTACCCGTTTCCGGATCTGTGCGGCGCGGGGGTCGCCTTCAAGCTGGCCTGGCAGATATGCAAGAGCTTTGGAGATGGCAAGAAGGCCTCGCCCCACCTCCGGGATTTCCTGGTCGAGGCGATCAATCTGGTGGCGCTGGCCACGGTGGCCGACGTCGTGCCCCTGGAGCGAGAAAACCGGATCTTCGTCAAGCACGGCCTGACGGGCTTGGCCCGCGAGCCCTCGATCGGCCTCCGCGCGTTGCTGGATGTCAGTCAGTGTCGGGAGTCGCGGCGACTGTCCACGGGGACAATCGGATTCGGCCTAGCGCCGCGGATCAATGCCGCGGGACGGATGGACCGGGCGTGCCTGGCCGTTGAGCTGCTCACGACCACCGACCCGGAACACGCCCGGCGGCTCGCCGAGCAGCTCGAAGCCAACAACCGATACCGGCAGGAGATCGAGCGGACGATCGTGGCCGAGGCGCGCGAGCAAGTCGAAGCCGGGGCGTCGGTCGCCGAGCGGGGCGGCATCGTCGTCGGGCGGGCCGGCTGGCATCCGGGCGTGATCGGTATTGTCGCCAGCCGGCTGGTCGACCACTACCACCGCCCCACGGTGGTTCTCAGCCTAGGCGGCGAAGTGGGACAGGGGTCGGCACGCTCGATCCCTGGCTTTGACCTGTACGCCGCGCTGACCGCCTGTCGATCCAGCCTGCTGGTCTACGGAGGCCACCGGGCGGCGGCCGGCTTGAAGCTCGACCCGGCGCGGCTCGGCGAATTCGCCGAACGGTTTGACGCCCACTGCCTGGCAACCCTGACGCCCGAGCAGCGCCGCCGGGTCCTCCGGATCGACGCCGAGACCCGACTTGCCGACTTCACGCCCGAGCTGGTCCGGGCGATCGAGGATTTCGAGCCGTACGGCCTCGGCAACCCCCGGCCGGTTTTCCTCACGCAACCGATTCGACTCGTCGAGCCTCCCCGCGTCATCGGCGAGACCAAGGCCCACCTGTCCCTTCGGATCGAACAGGGCGGGAAGATCTATCGCGCAGTCGCCTGGAGCAAAGCCGAGAGCTGGAGCGACCTCCAAGCCAGGACGGACTACGCCGTTGTCTTCGAGCCGATGCTCCAGGCCTGGAACGGCCGGGAGTCCGTGGAGTTCACCCTGAGGGATCTCCGACCGCTGAGCTGACGCCAACCCGAGGCGGACCACGGCCCGTTGTCCGGGCATGGTCCCGGTTTCTAAAATTCTCGTTTGGCGAACGTGCCCTCAGACAGTCGCGATCGGGCTTGTTCGCCTCAATTCCCGAACGGAGCCGTGCGCACTATGGCCGAACAACGGCGCTATGTCTTTCCGGGCGTCATTGAGATGAACCTGCAGGCACGGCGCCGGCTCGGAGTGAACATTTACCTGATCGACGGAGGTTCGGAATTCGCGCTAATCGACGTGGGTTTCCTCGACGAACTGCCGGAAGTCTTGGAACTGGTTCGTCGTCTGGGCTACGCCTTTTCGGCCTGCAAAATGATCATCGCCACCCATGCCGACGCCGACCATACGCAGGGCCTGGCACGCGCCCGCGAAGTGCTCAAATGTCCGGTGGTCGCCCACCCCAAGAGCGTCGCTCCGCTCGAGTCGGGCGACGAGATCCAGACCTACGCCCGCGTCGACGCCCAGGGCATCCACATCCCGATGCCCACTTGCAAAGTGGATCGAACGATCGACGAGGGAGACATCCTGGAAATCGGCGACCGCCGGCTCGAAGTCTGGCACACCCCAGGTCACACCGAAGGCCAACTGGCATTTCGCATGGGCGAACTTCTCTTTTCGGGCGACAATATCTTTCGGGATGGCTGTGTCGGCGTGATTGATGCCCACCATGGGTCGAATTTGCCCGACTTTATTCGGAGCCTGAAGCGGATCCGGGACAGCGATGTCACCTGGCTGCTACCGTCACATGGCCCGATCTTCCGCAAGGACAACGCCCTGATCGACGCGACGATCCAGCGGTTGGAAGGGTACAGCCATATGGCCGACTTTGGGACCTGCGCGGTCGACTGGCCGTTGTTGGACCAGTGGGAGGAAGAGTTGATTCGTGGCGCCTTGCCGAGGTAGGCAGCCGGAGGCTCCGAATTTTAGGGGACTTAGGGCGCCCCTGTGGCGTCGTTTTGTCGCTTTAATGATGGAGATTCCCGCGCGCTCTGAAGGCGCAACGGCGAGGGCTGCGGGGGGAGTTTTGGACCTGCGGTTGTCCTGCTCCCCTGCGACTTGGCCGCTTGGCGGGAGTCGCGGCACCCGGGAGATGTTATCCATGCGACGTATGACTGTGGCAGCGCTGGCTGTGGCTGGCGCCTTGGCCGCTGTGGCCGAGGTTCGTGCCCAGGGGATGATGCGCGGGATGGGGCCGATGATGGGCCTCGGGATCTTGCGCTCGAATGAGGCCAAGGAGGAGCTGAAGCTATCGAACGAGCAATCCGAGAAGATCGACGCGCTGATGGAGCAGATGCGATCGTCGATGATGGAGCGGTTTCAGGCGCTTCAGGACGTTCCCGAGGAGGAGCGTCAGGAGAAGGCCCAGACGATGATGCGCGAGCTAGCCGCGGACGTGAAGAAGGAGCTTCGCGCCGTTCTCGACGCGGATCAGTTCGCCCGCTATGAACAGATCAACCTGCAGGCCATGGGCGTGGATGCGTTCCTTCAGCCGGAGGTGATCGAACAGTTGAAAATCACCGCCGAGCAGCAGGAAAAGCTCCAGCAGGCCGTCGGGACGATGCGGGAGCAGATGATGGAGATCTCCCAGAGCGCTCAGAGAGATCGCGAGGGCGCGATGCGGCGGATGACCGAACTGCGGCAGTCGACCCAGAAGAAGGTCATGGAGCTGATGACCGCCGACCAGAAGTCTGCCTGGGAGAAGATGATCGGCAAACCGTTCCAGATGCCCGCCTTTGGTGGTGGCTTCGGCGGCGGCCGCCCTCGTCGTCCGCCGGGCTGATCGAGAACGGGTGTGGGAGACGTCTTTTTGCAACACGCCCCGCGGCGCTCGCTGGAGAGCGTCGCGGGCCGGCTGTTGTTAGAAATATCCGGCGGGAGGCTCAGAAGGCTGGGGAGTTGGCCGGAACCCGACCGAAGTTGCGACCGCCGCCCTGATTGCCTTGAGCGCCGAAGCCGGCGTTGATCGGGATGTCGATCGACTTCACGTTACGCACAGCGAACGAGTACTGGAGGATTGACGACAGGACGGTATTGAAGGGTGCCGCCAGGCGATCGACGAGGATGGTCGCGCGGACGATCGGGTCGCGATAGACGTAGATCCGGTCGCCAGGCATGATCTGATAGTTGGTCGTCGTGTCTCCTTCTTGGATGATTGCGGCCAGATTGACCGGGAGCAGTTGCGGCTTGCTCGACCCGGGCGGGGCGGGGCGCACCAATCGGACGTTGGGGATCGAAGCGGTCGGGGCCAATCCGCCGGCGTAGTTGATGGCGTCAAGGACGGTTTCGTTGCCGACGATCGGCAGCCGCCCCGGGGCGTTGACATCGCCCTGAACGTAATAGACTTGGCTGTTATAGGCGCCGACGTCCACGAACACTCGGTCGCTTTCAGCCGGCGGGACTTGGATGGGGTTGCCGTCTCGGTCCAAGGCGATCAAACCCAGCGCCTCGTCGGTCAGGAACTGGCGGAGGTGGATGATGATCTTTTCCTTAACCTCCTTCAGGGTCAGCCCGTTGACGTAGACGTCGCCATAGTAGCCCAGGGTGATCGTCCCATCGGGGCGAACCAACCGTTCCCCGGTGATCGGCCGCCCCGGCGGCGTCTCCAGGACTTCGACGATCAGCAGATCAGGCGGCGCAACGACATACTCCGGCTGAGACATCATGTTTTTTTCGCGGGGAATGGGCATCGCCGCGATCTGCTCCTCGGGTGTGCGGACGGTCTGGCATCCGGTGGCCGCCAGCACGATCAGCCCGGCCAGGAGCCGACCGACTCGAAGATCGACCCGTGTGCGATCCATGGCGGGAATCCCCCCTGCGTGGCCGTCGGCGCGGACTGGCTCGACGGCTTGAGCACCATGCCAGCCGCGGCCTGATTCTGGTCCATCCGTGCGTAACGGCTTCCGTCCCTATGCTCTAGCGGTTCCGCCGACCGGCGGGGCAGACTCCACTGCCCGTCGCGGCGGCGTGGGCCTCGGTTGCTGGAACCGTCCGGCCTGGACACGACTGTTTCATCGGCACAACCGGTCTTGACCTCGAGCCGAATCTCGATCCAACCGCGCTCACCGGTTAAATCGACCCAATCCGCGTTGAAAGTACGACCGCTCCCCACCGGTCGCCCCGAGGCCTCGCTGAAAGTAGCGACGGTATCCCGAGGGCGGAACGGCACTTGTGCCCGGATCGTCGGCGCGGGCCGAACGACCGGCTTCCACGGCTCGCACCCCGCTCAATTGGCCCGACCCGATCCCTCCCCGTGCATTCTGAGCGGCAAGCAGATACAGCAGTGCCGCGTCGGGCGTCATCGTCGTCGTCGTCAGATAGGGATTCAAATACGGATTCATGGCCGGGTTCAGATAGAACGGCTGGGGAACCGCAGAGACCGGACGCCTCCCCACGGCCGGCGCCACCGGCGCACCGGTCACTGGCTCCTGGCCAGAGACCGTCGGACCTCCGCCCCCGCACGCCAGCCCAACAGCCAAGGCCCAGTGCCTCAGTCGTCCTGATCGGCTCTTCATAGGCGCTTCCTCCGTAGACCGGCCCCGAGCGACCGACTCGATCCGATCTCCGTTCTCGGATCGTCCCGTACGGTCGGCGGCCTTTGAGCAATCTGGCACAGTTCCTCGAAGCGCCACTAAAGGTTCAACGCTTACGACCGATATTCTCAGCAAAGTTCCCAGTCTGCGCGTCTTGTGTCAGCTTGCCAGAATTGCCGATCCACCCTGGCAGGAGACGTTCCGGTAGGAACGAGGTGATTGAAGCGCGTCGAGGTGGGCGGCGTCGGCCGGGCTGGCCTGAGGTTTGGTCCGGTGCAAGGCGCCTCCACGTGGGGGATCGAGGATGACCATGGCTCGACTCTGGCGCATGGGCAAAGGATCGGTCGGCTGGTTGCTGGCGGTCGGCTTCATGACACTCGGCTCGGACTGGGCGGCGGCCCAGCCCAGCGCTCTGTTCCCAGACATCTACATCCACCGCCAGCGGCCATGCGCGGCCAACGAAGATCCCCGATATCAGTACTATCGGGAGAACTATTTCGGCTATTTCCCGACGTGCTGGCGTCGGTTCCCAAACAGTCGGGCCTGGAATTGTCCGAGTCCGGAGGCTCCGAACTGGGAGGAAGCGCTGCGGCAGTTGCCACTGGAGATCCCGCCTGATTTCGGCATGGAAGCGACGCCGGGCGAAGGCGAATCGGGGATGGAAGCTCCTGGTCGTGAGCCGGATCCGTTCGCCCGGCCAGCGCCTCGGAGTAACCTGGACAGGCCGGAACTGCCCGAATTGCCGGACGACGACCCGCTGTTTCGCCGACCGGGTGCGGAGCCTGGGGCGGACGTTGAGCCTCCGGGGACAGCGCCGGATCCGTTCCGCCGGTCCTCGACGCGGGATCCAGGGGCGGCTGGCTCCCCGGCGAACGGGGTCGATCACGAACCGTCCCCGGTCCTGGCTCCGCCTACCGGGCTCTTTCCCGGGACTCCGGCCGCACATGTTCACGCATCGCGTGATGAGCAGATGCAGCGTGCGGCCCGTGTCGCTCCCCGGCGCGGCCTGCTAGGCCGGCTGCTGCCGTTCAGCCAGCGGCGTTAGGCATGGGGAAACGAGGAGCTTGGGCTGATCGGTGTGCGGCTCGCCCTGGAACACCTCCGGGCACGGGCCGCACACCGGTTTGGTGAAATCGGGGTGCGATCCGATGCCTGACAAAGCCGAGGCAGAGCAGCATCGCATAACGCGGCGATGGTTTATGGAGCAGGCTTGGGTCGGCAGCGGTCTAGCTCTGATCCAGGTCAGGCCGGTTTTGGCCTCGGGCATCGGGCCCGGTCTTGCCGACCTCACACGAGAAACCCCGGAACAACTCCTCCAGCGCTATCGTCAAGGCTGGGTGCACGTGCCGCCGACCGGATTTGTTCGCGGTCTGGCGCTGGTTGGGCCGGGCACGCCCGTAGGGCCCTTGCTGTCCGGGGCTGCCCGGGCCGTCTGGCAGGGCAAGCGGGTTCGGCCGGACGGGTCGGCTGTGAATCGATTTTTCGGGGTGCCAGCGGTCAGGGGGCGTCTGGGCATCGCGCCGAGCTGGCTCGACGGAGCGCCGACGCTCGTCCTCGATTATCGCCAGACCTCGTGGATCTATCGCCACTACCGCGATGAGATCCGGCAGATCGCTCCAGGTCTTTGGCTCGGAGTGATGATCGACGCGGAGAGCTGCCCGCCCCGGGTCGTTCGCTACTTCGCGCTCTGGTCCGAAGAGTCCGCGATCTGCGGTTGAACCGGCGGGCCCTTGTCGAGGCGGAAGACCCGCCTTGGGTTGTCGATCAGGAGCAAGCGTGCAAGGGCCAGCGCGTCGTGCTCGGTCGCCCCGCGACGCCGAATCAGGTCGTCGGCCAGCACCCGCGCCAGACAGGCGCGATACATCGCAAACTTGGGCCGGATGAATTCGAGCTTGTAGGCGTCGGAGTAGTAACCAATCAGTTTTCCCTTGGGGATGGCTTGAAGGCGAGCGCGGAGATCCGGCTCAATCCAGGCCGGGAGATTGGCGTACCACCAGTGGCCCATCGGCACCACGTTGGGAAAGATCCAGGCGTAAGCGACGAGTTCCGCCGAGGCGTCGGCCGCCAGCATCGAGATCGGAAAGGTGACGCCCGGAAACGCGCGAAACAGGCCGGCGTAGTCGTGAAGGCTGACGCGGCGATCGAGCAGATCGCGGCCGCCGTCGACACCGTCCGGGTAAACGTTTCGATGGACGCCGATCATCAGATCGAACGGCAATCCGAACTCCGCACAGAATTCGGCGAGGAACCAGAAGACGGTGGACTGGACTTCCAAGTGCTCGTCATCGCGCAGCGGGAGGCCGCAGAGCGCGCGGCGTACGGAGGTGGCCGCCCGTCGCGGAGCCGCCGGTACCGGTCGAAACCCGGGTGGCAGACTGATCGCGCAGGCCCGCGCACCCCGGCTGACGAAGTGCGCAAACCGGGACCCAATCGCCAGCCGAAGAGACGTCAGATCATCGACCTCGATCTGGGACGCCTGGGAGAGCCGCTCGACGGTCCGCGGCTCGTGGAGCCGGAAAACCAGGTCGTCGGTCCGCAGGCAGGGAATGAAACGCGTCGTGTCGAAGCCTTCGAGCGGGTCGTCGAAGTCGTTGGTCAGAAAGACGGCCTGGAGGTTCGATTGGGCCCAGACGGCCTCATGCCAACTGGGGGCGTCGCGGCGATGATCCGCCCGGTGGACCAGTTCCTCGAGGCTCGACGCGTCGAGACGTCCCTCAAAACCGTAAAACTCGCGCGCGATGGCCGATAGCCAACTGTGCTGGACGGTATTGTCCAGGTCCGGGAGCCGGTCCGCCAGTCGGCGCAGCCGTTCGGTGCGGGGCATCTCGGGGCTCAGATCCGCGGCGGGCTGGCCGGCCGAATGCGCCAACTCCGTGTAGTAGTGATACGATACGATCTCGTCCCAGGTGCAGGCGGCGGGACTGTGTGCGTCGATATGGGAATGGGGGTCGACGATCGGCCACCGCTCCATCTCGGCGACCAGGCGGGCTTCCAACGTATCGCTTGTGGTCATGGCAAATCAACTTATCGAGCGGGCCGGGGCATCGGCAAGCGGAGCGACTCCGGGGCTGCTGCGCGTTCTGATCACGGGCGGAGGCACGATCGCGCCGATTGATGACGTCCGGGTGATCGCCAATCGTTCCACCGGCGCGCTGTCCGCGGAGCTGACCGTCGCATTCCTTCGCCGCGGCGCCGAGGTCTGGCATGTTCGGACCCCGACGGCCGCTCAACCCTGGGAACGCGCGTCCTGGTTCGATCTGGATACGACCGATCCCGCGGCCGAATGCCAACGCCTGGAGGCGGTTCGGCGCGAGTGGCTCACGGTCCGCGATCGGCTCCACCCGGTCCGGCTGGCCGATGGTACCGTCTCCGAGTACGCCGAGACGGTCCGAAGCTTGCTGACCGACCAGCCGATCGACATCGCGATTCTCGCAGCGGCTGTCTCCGACTTCCGCCCATCGCCCTTCGCTGGCAAGATCGACTCCCGAAGCGAACCGCTGAGCCTGACCTTGCACCGCGAGCCCAAGGTGATCGCATCGGTCAAATCCTGGGCACCGCGAGTCTTTCTGGTTGGTTTCAAATTGCTCTCCGGCGCTCGAGAGGCCGAATTGATCGAAGCGGGAGTCCGACTCTGCCGTGAGACGGGCGCTGATCTGGTCGTCGCCAACGATCAGCGCGATCGGCAGACCGCCCCGCATGCGGCGGAGGCCCACACTCTCTGGGTCGTTGACGCCGGGAGCAGCAGCCTCAAACTGATGCCCGGTACGGGCCAACTGGCTCGTCTGGCCCAAGTGATCGAAGAACGTTACCGTGCACGCGAGTCGTGAGCGACCGTCGCGGACCCGGGGAGAGACGAGGCGATGGGTCAGGGGTCGGTCTTGGTCCAGCGCTGGGGCAGGTTGGCTGTCCTCGCGATCGCTCTGGTCGGCGGCCGATCGGCGTGGTGCGATGTCTATGAGTTCGTGGCGGGCGGACGGACCGAGGGAGGGCCGGTTGTCGATGGGCAGCCGATCGAGCTGCAATCCCCCTGGAAGATTTACCGCTTCGTCGCGGACGACTTTCGGCGAATCGAGCCGGCGCCCTGGCCGCCGGCCGAATGGCCTGAGCGACGCGAGGCGGCCCGAGCCGGAACCTCCGACGATCGCCACGCCGCCGCGCTGTGGGCCTTAGATCATGGTCTGGTCGACGAGGCCGCCGCCATGTGGCGTGAGGCGCACCGACTAGACCCCAACCATCGTTTCATCGAGCGCATGGTCCGGGTCCTCGAGGGCCTGGCCGAGGAGCGGCCCGATCCCGAGCTGAGCCAATTCGACGGACTGATCCCGCAAGGTTACCAGATCGAGCGTGGGCCGCATGTTCTCGTCTGGCACCGCCACCGATCGGTCGATGCGAAAGCACGGGTCGCCTTGCTGGAACGAGTTTTCACGGCCTTCTACCTAGACGCGGCACGACACGGACTGATCCTCGAGATCCCCGCCGCGCGCCTGCCGTCGATTTGGTTTGCCGAGCGCAGCGACTATCTCGGCTATCTGGAGCGCGAGGGAGCTGCCGGTTTCGAAAACACGCGCGGTTACCACCACCCGATCCGAGGGCTGGCCGCGAGCTACGATGCGCGAAGCGACGACGACCAACGCCGCGCGCGCCGAGCCATCGCCGCGCGCCGGTCCGAACTCGCCGCCTTCAGGAAGCGAATCACCCAAGCACCGCAACAGGCACGTATTCGCCTAGGACCTCAGGGCACCCCGGGGAAGTCGTCAACCGCAGCAGACGCCATCGGCGAGTTGGACCGGCTCGAGCGCGACCTCGACCGACAAGAACTGCTGCTCGACCTGACGTGGCAGGCTCTCGACGAGGGCAACGCGGCCCACGAACTAATCCATCAACTCGTCTCGCGCTCCAGTCTGGCCCCCCGTCACGCGGCGTTTCCGATCTGGCTGCATGAGGGGTTGGCAATGCAATTCGAGGCGTTCCGCGGCGGACTCTGGGCCGGGGCCGGTACCCCGGTCGCGATCCGACTGCGCGACTTCCGCGCAATCCGCCCTGCCCCACCCCTTGCCCCCTTGCTCCGCGATGCGGGACTCAGCGCAGGTTATCGGGATGATTCCTACGCGCAAGCCTGGGCGTGGGTTTTCTACCTGCGTCAGAACCGTCCGGACGCGTGGCTGATCCTTCTCGACACCCTGCGCCGGCCGGTGCTCGATCCTCGCCCCGTGACCACCCGAAGCCGCGAGGCGCTGGAGCCGCTGTGGGAGGGAGGCTTGCAGACCGCGGAGAGGTCCTGGCACACGACTCTCGAGGCTCTCACAGCCCCCGAGCCGGCAGGCCCCTTCCGCCGCCGCAATTGACAGGTTCCCTCAAATCGCTATGATCTTAAATCTTCCTTCCCAAACGGGGCGTAGCTCAGCCTGGCTAGAGCGCACGGTTCGGGTCCGTGAGGTCGGAGGTTCAAATCCTCTCGCCCCGACTTGCATTGAGGCGATTGGCAGTCCGAGACATTGAAACGCGGAGGCGGATCGGCGTCTTTGGATCGCTTCCGCGTCTCTCGGACCGGTGCAATCATCAAAACGCTGGGCGGATGTCTCGATAGGGACTGGGTCGACACCTGGATCGATCGGCTGCCTCCGTTATGCTCCGATGGGCAAGACTTGTCGCTTCGAGGTCACGATCGACCGCCTCGGTTGAGCCATCAAAGTCAGAGCTGGTCGCTGGGCGACGGGCTCGGCTCCAATTTGTCCCAAGCCGGTTCATGAATGTGACGATGAGTTGACCGTGACTGCCAGACAGTGCGTCTCCGATCGCGTGTTGCCGGCATCCGCTCCGCATCGAAATCTTTGCTGGAATTGCGTCGGCGGGTCTACGGTCGCCCCTTAGCCGGAAAGATCGAATAGCGCTCGGCTTCTGAGGACGTTTCGTGACACTCGATCGCCGTCATTCAGGCCCTCTTACCGCCGTTCGACGCTGAGCAGCAAGATGTCGCCCCACGCGGTCAGCTCGTCGGCCTGGGCTGGCGTCAAGACGTCGGAATTACGCAGACTGTCGAGGTCGAGCAGGAATCACTGAACCTTCTCCACATCTTTCTTGTTCCCGTTCAGTTTCAGGTTCTTGATGAGCTTATCGGCTTGGCGGTTGGTCAATCCACCCGCGATGCGGAGCGCTTCGACACTTGCCTGGAGATCGGCCGCCTGCTAGAAGGCCGAAAAGACGGTGATTGGCACACTACCGCCGCTACTCAGGCTTCCGTCGCTGACGTAGATTCTCGGAATGTCAATGCCGCTGAAGTTGAGGCTGCCCCGGTAGAGTACGCTGCCCAAGGCTGCGTCGAGGGCGGCGATGTCGCCGGAGAGCGTCACGGCTCCGGTGCCGTTGCCCGAGACGGTCAGGCCGGCGGTCGTGCCCAGCCTCAGCGTGCCGTGTCCGACGGACAGGTTGACCGTCAGGTTGCCGCCGTCGGGGTCTCCCAGCGTGATGCCACTGATGGCCAGGTCCACATCCTCGTAGGCAGTCTGGGCGGCCGGCACGGTGAGCGTGGAGGCTCCATTGACGGTCACGTTTACACTGAGGGCGTTATCGCGGTCGGTGTGCGTCCTATCCTCGTCCACCAGGTCCACGGTGATGGCGTAGGTCCCACCATCGGCGTAGACGTGCATCTTGGCCCCGCCGGTCATGAAGGTGTCGCCGGTGCCGTCGCCCCGGTCAACAAGGTGCGTCAGCGCCATTCCGGACAGGGGCGAAAGATCCGAGACGTTTGTGTGCCCAATACCCAGGCTCGTCAGCGGCATCCCCCGGAGTGGGCTTAAATCCTGAACTCGCGTCCGGAACAGGCCCACATCCCGCAGCGGCATCCCCTCCAGCGGCGACAGGTCCGACACCGGGTTGTCCTCGACGTGCAACCTGCTCAGCGCCAGTCCGCGAAAGGGCGCTAGGTCGACGAGCCGGCCCTGCCGGTCCGGCGTGCCCCGGCAACCGAGCGCGTCGCGATACCGCAGCGCCCGCACCGGCGAGTTATCCTTCACCGCGTCGGTGTTGAACATTAGCCGCGTCACCGCCAGGCCGTAGATGGTGAGATTGACTACGCCATCGAACCTCGGGTTGAGCCTCTTCAACCGCTGCGCGACGGCCTCGACCTGCTGCTCGGGCGTAAGCTCCGCTACTGACTCTCTCCCATGCCTCCAGCGCTGTCGAGGGCTAGGCCTCCTTGCTGATCCGCACGACCTGGCGGCCGTTCCAAGCGACCGTGACCAGCTCCTGCCGGACGACCCTACCATCCTTGCGGGCCTGAAGTGTGTCGCTACCTAGCTTGAGCCGGATCTCCTGGCTCCCTGCGCCGGTAATGACTACATCGGCCCCCTCGAGCGTCACCCGCGTCGTCGGGTCGTCAACCTCGATAATCAGCGTCCCCTCCAACGCGAGCAGGCGGATCACCGTCCTGCGCACGTCGGTCACGACAGTTGCCTCACTCTGGCCCAGACCGCCCAAGATCAGGACCAGAGCCGCGGCGGCCCACGCCCCTCGTCGGCGGGGAAGCCACTCTCGCCGCACGCGACTCGCCGCAACCTCGGCGCGAGCCGGTTTTGCGTTCTCCGATCCTCCCAAGTGCGTCACCTCGACATCACGGCCCTGCAGACGATTTTTCCCCCTGATGCCGCTCGGCCGGGATTTGGGTGAGCTGGTCGGCGACCGCCTGCGCCGATTCCGGGCGGTCGGCCGGATTCTTGGCGTGCAGGCGTTCGATCAACCGACAGAGTCCCTCGGGAAGATTCGGATTAATCTCGCGAATGGCCCTGGGCATCTCGTCGCAGACCCGGCGCAGCACGGCGGCCGTGCTGGACGCCTGGAAGGCCGGCCGCCCGACGCACATCTCGTACAGCACACTCCCAAGACTGAACAGGTCGCTGCGGCGATCGACCGCCTTGCCCGAAAGCTGCACAGGCGCCACGTACAACGGTGTCCCGGCGATAAACCCCGACTGCGTCAGGCTCACATAGTCGGCGGCTCGCGCTAGGCCGAAGTCGGTCAGCTCGAGGCGCGCAGCGCCGCCGCGTTCGAGCAGTCTGTTGGCCGGCTTGAAGTCGCGGTAGATCACCCCCTTCCTGAGCGCCGCCGCCCGTCCGCTGGCCATCTGAATCCCGATCCGGAGAACCTCTTCGATCTCCAAAGGCCCACTCTGGCGGATCAGGGATTCCAGTGTGCAGCCATCGATGACTTCCATCATCAAGTAAGGCACCGGGGCGTCGTCGCGAGCGGCGTAGATGGCGACCACATAGTCGTCACGGACGGCGGCGGCCGCGTAGGCTTCACGGGCAAAGCGTTGGCGGGCCGCGCCAGAGGCGGCAAACGGTCCGGCAAGGACCTTGATGGCGACAATACGGCAGAGCTTCGTATCCCACGCGCGAAGCAGGTAGCCCATACCACCCCGGCCGACGACCTCGAAAATTTCATGGTGATCGAGCCGACCCAACGAACCCACCTCAGACGGAGGTGCAAGAAACCCAAGATCGTCCGAGGCCATCGCCGGACCCGAGCCAGCCGCCGCCAGTTGCTCGACCGCCTAAACCTGGAGAAAACCCTCCGCGTTCTGATGCGACCGCAAGAGAGCCTCGATCCTCCGACGCAACCTGGCGTCACCGCCACACGTCTGATCCAGGAAGGCGGCCACCTCCTCCGGCGCTTCGTCGAGGGCCTGCTCAAAAAGTTTTTGCTAGGTCACTGTCCCGACTTCTGCAACCGCGGCGCCCCATCCAAGCCGCGGCGCCCGAGCGGCTTCGCGGTCAGCAAGATCCGGCACAATCCACCGCGCCTCGGACCAGGCCGCACGACACCCCCGTCGACAGGCCAGCACGACGCCGCCTCGCTCCGCGCCCCCAACGCCATTTCAACGGAAAAACCTAACGTCAAGGGGCACGACATTTCGCTTCTCTAGATCATGCGAGATTCGCTGGGCGATCGCGCCGTGCTCCCCGACGCTTTTGTGATGTTTTATTACAACGCAGCGCGAGGAGGATCCCGCTATCTCCTGATGCAGCCAGGCGCGTGCATAGGCCCATAGTCGATCCGCCGAACGTGGCGATATGCCCGAGACCTCGGCGCACTCGGGGATCGACAGCCCCGCAAAGTCGCGCATCTGAACGAGCTGGGCGGCCTGAAGATTGACAGCGCCCAAACGAGTCAGCGCTTCGTCCAGCGCGAGTAGGTCCTTGCGAATCTCCGGCACGCTGACCCCTTCAGGGTCCAGCTCCTGCCGCGCCAGGCCTCCGCCGTGCTACTGGGACTGCTTGCGGCGGGCCATCTCGATCAGGATGCGACGCATCGCCTCGGCTGCGGCAGCGAAGAAGGGACCGCGGCTGTTCCAGCGCGATGCTTCCCCGTCGCCGACCAACCGCAACTAGGCCTCGTGGACCAGGGCCGTCGGCTGAAGCGTGTGTCCGGGCGTCTCATGGGCCAGCTTATGAGCGGCGAGCCAACGCAATTCTTCGTACACCAAAGGCAAGAGCTGGCCCGCGGCGTGGGGGTCGCCTTGATGGATTTGGTCCATGATCCGCGACATCTCAAAGATGACGGCTCATATACACTGCTGATCAGACCATGGCTCATGCCTGCGCGCAACTTCGGCGGCGTCGGTGACAACATCGCGCGGCGCTCTCCAGCACGGCTGGATCGGCCACCGGCCATCTCTGGCCCCGTTCCCGGCCCGTCTCGGTTCAACCTGGAAACTCACAACCTCCTCGGACGGCGACTCGGCCAATCCCATCAAAACCTGCGAAGCAATCAGCTCCGTTTGTTCGTGTCAGCGTTCATCCGGCATCGACTTTTCCCATCCGCCGACTCACGGAGCAGGCTCGGTCTCGAACTACCACTTTCTTCCATGAGGCCGAACAGCCATTCAGCCCGTTGAAAAGGAGCCACTGCGTGTCCGTCCTGGGTACGTAGACAAACTTGAGCGGCTGGTCCTTCCCGCGATGCCTGGCTTGAGCGCCGAGGTTGATGTCGGGAACGAGCGTGCAATGGTTGGCCGCCCCGGGTTCAGGACGGTCCTCCGTCTGCAGCGGCCCGAACTCTCGGCTTCCCAGCCGTCGCCGAATGGTCAACCGGCGCGGTGGGTCCTTCACTCGATCTGCCAGCCTCCGCGGCCCGGGGGCGTCCGACTCCTGAGGATGGCGACCTGTTCCGGTTGCCGCACGCGGATCGCGTCCGGTCGCTCAAGCTCCTTTGGTGCCTCACCCTCGACACAGAAACCAGCCCCCACTCGGGGTGTCGGCCACCCTTTGCCGAGTATGGATGCATGGGGCTTACGGTAAGACAGTCTACGTCTTCGATTCCGAATCAAGGCGAGCGGACGTGGTGTTCTGGCCAGCCCTGAGCAGGATCGTCGCGTTGGGTCGGGCGCGGTATTGTGATCCAGCGTCGTGAGACTGGGTGCGTCTCCCGTTCTGAGCGGGCCCCAGTCGGCGGAGATCGGACGTGTTGTCCGGAGTGGGAGGACTGTCTAAATGAGACGCGAGGGCAACGCCGGGTGTCGCGGAGCGGATCTGTTTCCGCCCTCTCCCGCATTTCGATGCTTGCCGTTGGGTCCATAATCACGATGGTCTCAAGCGTTCCGATCCGCCCATCCAACGTCTGGGGAAAGTCGATCTGTCTCACTACAGTCGATTCGGACCGGTCAAAACAGTTAGCCCCGACGACACCGCTCTGCGGACATGGTTGAACGTTGCCGCTCGACGCTGCGAGAACAGATGGCTCCACTGCATCTGAGAACCTGAATCTCCCCGGGGCACCCACGCCGCGGGACCAGGAGACCATCCGCAATGCCCAATCCGCCGAGCATGAATCGGAGGCGACATCCCCTCGCTGAGCCTCGGCAGCAACGTGCGCTGCTCGCCTCCGCAGTCGGCGGAACATTCTTCCACGATACGCTCGCCGCACACGGACTCGGGCCGCTCCGGGCCAACGGCATCGCCACCCTTCAGGTCAATCTCGGAAAAACCTGCAACCAGACGTGCCGGCATTGCCACGTCGACGCCGGTCCTGACCGGCGCGAACAGATGGACCGGGAGACGATGCAGCTCTGCCTCGACGCCCTTGCCACCGCCTCAATCCGCGTGCTCGACATCACCGGCGGCGCTCCCGAGATGAACCCCCACTTTCGCTGGTTCGTCGCCGCCGCACGGGCACTCGGCGTCCATGTGATCGACCGCTGCAACCTGACCATCCTGCTCGCTCCCGGTTTTCAAGACCTCCCGGAATTCATGGCCCAGCACCGCGTTGAGATCGTCGCCTCGCTACCCTGTTACCTGCCCCACAATACCGACGCTCAACGCGGCGACGGCGTTTTCGACCGCTCCATCGAGGCGCTCCGTAGACTCAACGCGCTCGGCTATGGCCATTCCGGCAGCGGCCTCCTGCTAACCCTGGTCTATAACCCGATCGGCCCTTCGCTCCCTCCCGATCAAGCGACGCTGGAAGCGGCCTATCGTCATCACCTCATGTCGTCCTATGGGATCATCTTTAACCGTCTCTACACACTCACCAACATGCCGATCAGCCGCTTTCTTGAGGAACTGGTCCGCGAACGCAGGCTCGCCGACTATATGCAGGTCTTGATTGACGCATTTAACCCGGTCACGGTCTCTGGCCTGATGTGCCGGTCGATGCTGTCAGTGGGCTGGGATGGGCGGCTCTTCGACTGCGACTTCAACCAGATGCTCGACCTCCCTTTGGCCGAGGGATGGCCGCGGCACATCCGGGAGTTTTCCGCAGCGCGGCTGGGCGAACGTCTCGTGATGGTCGGCCCTCATTGTTTCGGATGCACCGCCGGGGCTGGCTCAAGCTGCCAGGGCAGCGTCGCGCCACGCTCCGAATCGGTCGCGATCGACCCGCTCCCGCCCCGCTGATGTGAGTCGTTCTCCCAAAACCCCAACGCCCGACTCAAAGCGGTTTCCAACCTCGAGATTTGTCGACCGTGAGCGGATTCGCGGCGGTTCGGGCTGACGATGCCGTTAGAATGGAAAAGCTTATTGTTTCTTGGAATCGCCCGGCGACTTATGGAATCCAGGTGAGCAATGTCTGGCCCGGCCATCCTTGCGTTGCAGGCCTTCACGATGCTGGTTCTGGCCTCCAGCATGGGACCGTTCCAGCAACCTCCGCTCGCCTATGGTGCGGCTCCGGACTGGCAACCGGATCCCAACTGGAAGGCGCATCATCCCAAGCCGGGCGCGCTGCTGTACGTGCTCACGCAGTTCGACGATCGCTCGCAGCGCCAGCACCCTCAGTTACATCGTTCGGCCCTCGGTTGGCGTCTGTTCCGACCCACGGTCCCCCCCGTCGCCGCACCCAACTGGGCAGCCCTGGCCCGATTCGCCGGAGAGTACCAGACGGGCCGACAATCCGACCTGCTTGTTCTCGCCCGCTCAGGTTGCAAGCCTCTCGACTTCGGATATCCGTGCCAGGCCAGAGTCTTGGGGCTGTATGCGCCTCCGTCCGCTCTGAGACAAGTGAAGGCCGAATTCCCCTGGGTTAAACCCATCCGGGCGATCCTCCCCGAAGCCGCGAACGGCGTCTATGCGCGGGTTCAATTTCTCGAAGGCCCGCTCCAGTCTGAGGAGCTGTTGGTGCCGGCCTTCATGCTGACCCGGCTGATTCCGCCCGACGTCGGACTGCCGAGACCCCCTCAGACCCAGCCAGCGGTCAAGGCTTCCTCGCTCAAGGGATTGGCTGGACGGTTTGAGAATCTCGGCCAGTACGAGCTTGCGGCCGACTTCTATCGCCGAGGACTGGTCGTCGATCCAACCGATCACCAGGCCAAGTTGTCCCTCGAGCGGCTCGGAAGCCGCGTCCCTGCTCTCTCCCCAGAGGCTTACCCCGTCGTGAGTGTGCTCCCGGAAGGACTGGTCGAAGTTGTGATCGAGAACCGCCCCCGCGCCGTGAGGCTCCTGGGTCTTTCGTTCAACGAATGGCCCGCTGCGCCAGCCGACCAACCGCCCAAGCCGATCCCAGGCATCGCAGCCGCTCGCCTTCGCGCGTTGCTCCAGGGCCAGGCCGTCCGCCTTGAACTGCCTCTCGGCACAGATCTCACCCCCCTGCCCGCCTACGTCTACCGAGCGAGCGACGGCCTCGACTTGAGCCGCGAGCTAATCGACACCGGCCACGTCTGCGCCTCTTGGGCCGAAGACCATCCTCGTCTCGACGAATTTCGCCAGGCCGCCGAGATCGCCGAATCGCAACAACGAGGCATATGGCATCCAGCGCCGCCGGTCTTCGAACCCGAAGGTCCCGCCCCTCGTCTCCCAGGCCTGACGATCACTCCGGCCGCCATCGAACCGGGAGGTACCACCGTACGGCCGCCACGCTCTCGCTAACGTCTCAAATCGGTTCTGATGTCCTGCTCGACCGAGCTCAAAGGTACGGCCATCGCCTTCGCTCCTGGCCTCCCCGAGTCCAACATTTGGGCGGGCCTGAGCAAGCTCAAAACTCCGACGCGTGCCGAATCCGCGTCAACTTCCACATCAATCGCCGACTGCGATTGAATGTCAGTCCAGTGGGCAGGGCCGGAATCGAACCGGCGACACTGCGATTTTCAGTCGCATGCTCTACCAACTGAGCTACCTACCCGTAACAACGTCACCATAGGAGAAACAGCCCGACTGTGTCAAGCACGGCGCGGGCCGTGGCCGCTGGTCGAGATGCCTGGACGCCAGCAGTGATGCCTGGCTGCCAGCGGTGTTGTATGTTCCCGGCGGATAACGTTCGTGCCCACCCAAGCTGTTTTGGACCGGATAGAGACCGAACCCGATGCGCGACGGCTCGCTCGCCAGGTGCCAGCTCTCACGGTTGATCCGCATTCTCCTCGAATTGCAGCGTGGCGCGTTCCCCAACGCCATCGAGCTGGGCGACTGGCTCGGCGTCAGCGTCCGCACCGTCCATCGGGACCTCAACGCCCTGCGTCAGGCCGGAATCCCGGTTCGATTCTGCCCGAACCGAATGGGTTATGGCTTCGCCGCCTCGTTCCGCGTGGAGCCGCCAGCTCTGGAACGTGAGGAGATCGCCTCGATCGCTTGGCTGACCCTGGGGGCACGTGGGCTTGCCGGCCGACTCGTCGACGCCCAGGCTTGGGCTGGCCTGCTCAAGCTGGTTGAGGCCGCCCAACCTGCCGATCGCCGCGTTTTGCGCGGACTGCTTGCCCTGATCGAGCCGGTCGCTGACTCCCCCCCACCCCGAACCCCTCCCCGCTAACCGAACCGTGCCTCTGCCCAACCCGCGACCGATACGCGTCCGCCTCAGTGGTGAAGCCGACGCGTCGTGCCTCGTGCCCCAGGCCCTGTCCGGCGAAGCCGGACGGATCTCACTTGTCGGCCGGGCTCCCGACGAGCCCCGCCGAACGGTCTCGATCCCGATCGCCGCGATCGAAGCCGTCGAGCCGATCCCCGAATCGGCCTGAGAGGCCCGAACCGCCCGCTGCATCGGCTCGAATGGCTGAACGCCTCGACGCACCCGCCCCAAGATGAGGCGTCATCCTGGCCAATCCGATCCGGCGCTCGCTTCAAAACGGATCCGCCGACCGTTAGATCGTTGACGTTCCATTCCAAGCCGTTAGAATCGGTTGCGTTGAAACCAATGGGCGCATAGCTCAGTCGGCTAGAGCGCACCCCTGATAAGGGTGAGGTCCGAAGTTCGAATCTTCGTGCGCCCACTCCGAAAAAACAACGAGCGGGTGATGGATTCCCTCACCCGCTCGTTTTACTCCAGGAGAAGTCCGACCGCAGCGTCGGTCACTCTTCGTCCGAGTCGTCCTCGTAATCGTCGTCCGGTTCCTCGTCCTCCTCCTCGAGATCGTCTTCGACGTCTTCGGGAACCTCCTCCGCACTGCGGGCCACCTTTGCCGGCTTTGGAAGCGTACGCGGAATCGACGCACCCAGGCCCGGCGCATCCTCGGCCATCGCTTCCTTGGCCCGCTGGACAAAGTGAGTCCCGCGGCCTTTCGCCGTGAGCTCGGCCGCCTTGGCTTCGGCCGCCTCCTTCTGGTTGTAGTCGTAAGTGGCCACAACCTTGAAGGCATCGCTCAAGACTTGCCAGACCACCCGCATTCGGGCCGCGGGTTTGACCGTCTTGGTCGCCTTCGGCTTCTTGGCGACGGCCTTCGCCTTCTTCTTCGGTTTAACCTCCGTTTCCTCGACCTCGACCTCCCCCAGATCGTCCCCATTATCCTCCATCGGGTCGAGCGGCTCAGCCGCCTCGTACTGGCGGCGAAGTTCCAAGCGATTTCGGGGCTTACTTGCCATGATGGCCAATCCATCCCTTAGCCGCACATATGGTTCGGGGCCAAAATCCGCCTGACCCGCAAGCGAGGCCTCGACCAAATCATCGTTTGATCTTATCGCGAAACCGCTCAAGCCGCCAGCAGCCTTTGAGACCGACACCCCACCTCTGGCCCTCAAACCCCAAACCCCCCACAATAACGGCGAGTGCCGGCGGGCCAACTCTTCACGTCCGCAACCCGCCTCTTAGCCCTCCCGCAGGAGTTCGTCACGATGAATGGCCTACTGCTCAGCCTCTCCCTCGTCCTCGGTCCGCCCCTAGGTCCCCTCCCCGACCAGGAACCGACGGCCCTCTTCGACGGGAGCAGCCTCAACGGATGGACCCTCGTCGGCGGTACTCCAGGCAATTGGCTCGCTCAGGACGGTCGGCTGATCACCCGTGGCCAGGGCGGCGGCTGGCTCAGCACCGAACGCGAATACGACAACTTCGAACTCTCCCTGGAATACAAACTCCAACCCGGTGGCAACTCGGGCGTCTTCATCCGCGCTCCCCGCAGCGGCGACCCAGCCTACACCGGCATCGAAATCCAAATCCTCGACGACGACGACCCCCGCTATCAGAATCTCAAACCCTATCAGTACTGCGGCTCGGTCTACGGCGTCATCCCCGCCCAGCGGGGAGCGACTCGCGGTCCGGGTCAATGGAACCAGATGATCATCCGCGCCGACAACCGCCGGATCCAAGTCGTGCTTAACGGCCAAAAAATTGTCGACGGCAACCTCGACGAGCATCGCGACGCCGCCGCCGAGCACCCCGGCATCCTTCGAGAACGCGGCTACATCGGCCTCCAATCCCACGACGAGCCAGTCGAATTTCGCAACCTCACCATCCGCCCTCTCGACTAAATCAGATTGCCGGCAACCGATTTAGGCGGTCGGGGTCGTCCTGGCTCCGACCGCTGTCGCAACCCCCGACGCCGAAACCGCCGACTGCCCGTCGACCCCCAGCGTCTTGCACAGGGCGGCGATGAAGACGTGCTTCGTCACATTCAACCCTAAAATCCCCCAGAGCGGACCCAACCGAAAGAGCCAGACATTGACCGCCACACAGGCGACGGCCGCCATCAACGTCGTGAGGCGAAATTGCAGGCCTGCGGAATTCGTCATGCCACGATTATGGTCCCCGCAGCCCGACTCGGAAAGACCGCACGCGCTCAACCAGCCCACTCGGTGGTCGCGCCCATCCCTCGCTCTCCCGTGCTGCGACCCCTGGAACCTCCGCCCCGCGCCTCTTACGATCTAGCCAATCCGGTCCTGCTCGTCGCAAGCCCCCCTCTGGGTGTCTTCTCCTCTTAAAACGGGACCGGATATCCCCTCTCCAGGGTCTAGCGCACCCATGTCGACCCCTGCCACCCATCCGCCGCGGAACGGTCCCAGCGTCATCCGACCCGAGTGGACCGTCACGATCGACCCCGTGCTCCAGAAGGAACTGGAACGCCACGTCCTGGTCACGGACTGGAACAAGCTGATCGGGTTGGTCGACACGATCTACAACTGGGGCCGCCGCTCCAGCCTTTGGCCCCTCGGCTTCGGCCTGGCCTGCTGCGCGATCGAAATGATCTGCACCGCCTCGAGCCGGTTCGACATCGCCCGCTTCGGGGCCGAGGTGTTCCGCGGATCGCCCCGCCAGGCCGACGTCATGATCGTCTCGGGCACGGTCACCAAGACGATGATGCCGATGATCGCCCGGCTCTACGACCAGATGCCCGAGCCCAAGTATGTCATCAGCATGGGTGCCTGCGCCACCGGCGGCGGACCATTCAAAGAAGGTTACAACGTCGTCTCGGGAATCGACAAATATTTGCCCGTCGATGTCTATATTCCGGGATGCCCTCCCACGCCGCAGGCGCTTCTCCACGGTTTGATGGCCCTCCAGAAGAAGATTGACGGGGAGACGATTACCGACCTTCCTTGGTACCGCCGCGACGTCGAGCGCGAAATTCCCGTCCCCGTTCTCGGTCCCGACCTGATCGACCTCCGCACTCTGGAGATCACCGCCGAGCGCACAGCGCTGGGGCTGATCGAGGCTCGCGAAGCAACTCTGGAGAAACCTCCCCGGATTCCCGCTCCCCAGCCCGCGGCGGCCGAGCCGGCCGAAGACGCGGCTCCGGCCGCCCCACCATCGAGCAAGCTGGACAAGATCCGTGCCAGGGTCCAGGGAACCAACCCCGCGGCCCAAGGTGACGGCGAGACCTCGGCTGCTTCTGCGCCGCCCAAATCTGCTCCCCGGGCCGCCAGGAAACCGAAGGTCGCCCCCGTGATGCCGAGCCTCCGCTGGCTGGGCGATGAAGGCTTGGCCGCCTTGGCCGACCGGATCAACGCTGAACTGGGCCCCGGCACCGCCACCATCGTCCAGGCTGCGCTGCTGATCCCGGCCGACAAGCTGCTCGAGGTCGCCCGCTTCCTCCGCGACTCAAACGTCATCCGCTACGACTACCTGGCCAGCCTCCAGTCGGTCCACTACGAAGATTGCATCGAAGTAACTTACCACCTCGACTCCACCAGCCGGCCTGGAAGCCTGATCGAGCTTCGCGTCCGCGTCGCTGAGCCCGAAGGCCAGGGCAAACTGCCCTCGGTCGTCTCGATCTGGCCGGGCGCTGATTTCCAGGAGCGCGAAGTCTACGACATGATGGGGGTCCGGTTCCTCGGCCACCCCAACCTGACACGGATCTTGATGTGGGAGGGCTTCGCCTATCACCCGCTCCGCAAGGATTATCTGGAGCCATATTACGAAGGACCCACCAAGGTTCTTGAGAGCCGGGTCGAGGATGGGCAGCATTTCCGCGGCGAGGAACTGAACCCGCACGGCACCAATATCAAGATTCCTCAGTCGTATCAGGGTTGGAACTCGCTGGATCCCGACGCCGATCCCAAGGGCGTTCACCTGATTCCGCCCTCGGCCGCCGTGCAGGTTGCCGAGATCGACAGCGAGTCGTTCGTCCTCAGCATGGGTCCGCAGCATCCGAGCACCCACGGCGTTTTTCGGATGAATCTGCGCGTCGACGGCGAGACGGTCGTCGGCTTGAAGCCTGTCATGGGCTACATGCACCGTAATCACGAAAAGATCGGGGAACGCAACACGTTCCTGATGAACTTTCCGTTCACCGACCGGCTCGACTACCTGACCAGCATGGCCAACAACTGGGGCTATGCCTTGGCCGTCGAGCAGCTTATGGGCGACGACGCCAAAGTTCCCGAACGCGCCGAGTACATCCGGGTGATCATGGCCGAGCTGACCCGGATTGCGAGCCATATGTGGTCGATCGGCTTTTTGCTGAACGATCTGGGTGCCTTCTTCACCCCCGCGCTGTACGCCATCGAGGAACGGGAGCTCATTCTCGACTTGTTCGAATGGGCCAGCGGCAGCCGCATGATGTGCAACTATTTCCGCTTCGGCGGTGTCGCCTTCGACCTGCCGGACGGCTGGCTGGATCGCTGCCAGGCCATCGTCTACGACCGCCTCGAACGCCGGATCGACGAGCTGGATCGCTACCTGTCCGGCAACGAGATCCTGCTGGAACGCTGCCGTGGGGTTGGCGTGCTCACCGCCGAGCAGGCGATTGCCCTGTCCACTTCGGGGCCGGTGCTCCGCGGTTCCGGTGTCAAGTACGACATCCGCCGCGCTGCTCCGTATGGGATCTACGACCGCTTCGACTTCGACGTGATCACCGGCACCCGCGGCGATATTTACGACCGCTACTTGGTCCGTCTCCAGGAAATGCGCCAGAGCGTCAAAATCCTCAAGCATGCAGTTCACGACATTCCGGAAGGCCCGATCCTCCCCGGCAAGAAGAGCTACCAGATCAAGGTCCCCGCCGGCGAGGCGTACAGCCGGACCGAGGCCCCCAAAGGCGAACTCGGCTTCTACGTCATCTCCGACGGCACCACCGGGACGGCCTATCGCTACCATGTCCGCAGTCCCAGCTTCATCAATCTGACGGCTCTGGAAACGATGTGTCTGGGCCACACTGTTGCCGACGTGGTCGGGATCCTTGGCAGCCTCGATATCGTCCTCGGCGAGGTGGATCGCTAACCCCCAAATCCGGACCGTCCGACCAGTTCCCCACTCTCCATTCACGTTCGGCTCCCAGCGAGGGCATAGGCGATGGGTCTCGGAACCGGCATCCTCACCGGCCACCTCGTCACGCTCCGGCGATTCCTGCGGACCTTTTTGGTTGGCCAGGGCCGCACTCTCAAGCGCCGCGGCGGCGGCCACCAGCCCCTCGACTTCTTTCGCAAACCCGCTCCCGGTACCGAGCCGGTGATCGACCAGGGTCCCACTACCGAAGGCCTCTTCACGGTCGAGTACCCCGACGAACGCCTCCCCACCCGCGAACGCTTCCGCGTTCTGCCGGTGCTCATCTACGACGACGAAGACGGCTACGTCCGCTGCACCTCGTGCAACATCTGCGCGAAAGTCTGCCCTCCCCAGTGCATCTGGATGACCCACGCCCAAGGGCCCGACGGCAACCCCGTCCCCATGCCCGAAGACTTCTTCATCGACATGGACGTCTGCATGAACTGCGGCTTCTGCGCCGAATACTGCCCGTTCGACGCCATCAAGATGGACCAGAACTTCGAGCAGTCCAATTACGAACGCCACCAAACGCACATCTACAGCCTTCAAGACTTGCTCGTCTCGAGCACCTACTACGCCCAGACCCACCCCGAGGCCTGGGCCAGCGCTGATGAGGTGGCCGAACGCAACAAGGTCAAAAAGAAAAAGGATCAGCGCCTCCAGAAAGCCTTGGCCGGACCTGCCTCAGGCCGCCCGGCCCCCGCCGCTGTCTCCTGACCGGCCGCTCTCTTGCGACCGGGTTCCGGCACCGCTACGATCAGGCCGTTTTCCGAAGGATTCCACCCGAGCCATGCTCTCCAAGCCCTCACCCCTCGTCGAACCAGGCACTCGCGTCCGAATCTCCCAGGATGTCCGCATCGGTGCCGCCCGGTGGCGTACCTTCGTCGTCGGTACGGTCGAGGCCGACGGCGCTCGCCCGATCGGCGGCATGGAGATGGGCACCAAGGCGCACTACACCTTCCAGCCAACGATCCGCCTCCGCCTCGACGACGGCGAGGTCACCGTCGTCACCGTCGACGACCAGACCCGGCTCGAAGTCCTTCCACCCGTCTGATCCGTCCCCGCACCCTCCTCAGTGCGGTTCCCGATCGGTGGCCCCCCGATGATCCTCTCCCGCTACTTGTTCATCGGCATCCTGCTGCTCTTTGCTGTGGGATTCGCCATCGCCCCCTTGATTCTAGTCCGCCTGGTGGCCCCCGCCCGCCGCGGCTCCTTCAAACAGCAGACCTACGAGTGCGGCGTCGTCACCACCGGAGAGACCTGGGTTCGCTTCCGAATCCAATATTACCTGTTCGCCCTGCTCTTTATCGTTTTCGACATCGAAACCGTCTTCCTCTACCCGTGGGCCGCCAGCTATCTCAACCTCGGCTGGTTCGCCCTGATTGAGATGGTCGTCTTCCTCGCCTTGCTCGCCGTCGGACTGGCGTACGCCTGGGCCCGCGGCGCGCTCCGCTGGCTCTGACCTGTTGACCCACCCAACCGCTCGGCCGCACCTCGAGGACCTAGACGTGGTCACCGATCCGGTTCTTGCACTCTGGGCCAGCCTAACCCTCGAGCCGATCCCGTGGCTGCCCTGGATCGCCTGGCTGCTGATCGGCTTCGCCGCGGCGTTTCCGGGCATCGTCGCCTACATGGTCTGGGCCGAACGCAAGATCGCCGCCCGGTTTCAGGACCGCATCGGTCCAAACCGCGTCGGCCCCCTCGGTCTGCTCCAACCCATCGCCGACGCAATCAAGCTCATCACCAAGGAAGACGTCGTCCCCCAGGCTGCCGACCGGATCGTCCACGTGCTCGCCCCGGTTCTGCTGCTCATTTCGGCGCTGCTGACCCTCGCCGTGATCCCCTTCGGGTACGGTCGTTTGGTCGATCGGACCGACCCCGCCACCGATGCCGTCATCGGCTGGCTGACTGGTCTGGCCCCGGTCGAGCTTCCTTCCGGCCTGCTCTACCTGATCGCCGTCTCCAGCCTGGCCAGCCTCGGCGTCTTCCTGGCCGGCTGGTCCAGCCGCAACAAGTATGCCTTGCTGGGGGCGATGCGCTCAGTGGCCCAGCTCGTTTCCTACGAAGTTCCCCAGGTGCTCTCGACCATCCCGGCCGTGCTCTTTGCCGGCACCCTGAGCCTCGTCGGCATCTTCAACGCCCAGGATCAGCTCGGTTGGTTTATCGCCTCTCCGCCGGGGTTGGTCGCCTTCACGATCCTGATGATCGCCAGCATCGCCGAGGTCAACCGCGCTCCGTTCGACCTGCCCGAGGCCGAGTCCGAGATCATCGCCGGCTACCACACCGAGTATTCCAGCATGCGCTTCGGCCTCTTCTTCCTGGCCGAGTATATGAGCATGCTCGCGGTGAGCTGTCTGGCCACGACGCTTTACCTCGGCGGCGGCTCGCTGCCGTTTTTCTCCCTGCGCGGCCTGCTGAGCGACACCCTCGCCTCCCAGCTCCTGGTCAACGCTCTGGCCGTCGGCGTCTTCGCTGCTAAGGTTTTTTTCCTGATCTTCGTCATGTTCTGGGTCCGCGCGACCTTGCCCCGGATGCGGGTCGACCGACTCATGAGCTTTGCCTGGAAGTTCCTCGTCCCGCTCTCGATCGTTAACCTGGTCATCGCCGCCGTTTGGTTCGAGATCGTCGTCCGCCCGACCAACCACGCCACCTGGGGCCTGATCGACCTGACCTGGTGGGGCGCCGTTGTTCTGACCGGCCTGCTCGAGATCCTGGCCATCTGGATCCTCAACGCCTTGCTCCGTCTCGATCGGGCCGCGACCGATCCCCGGCTCATTCCGCCTCGGCTGCTAGTCCCCACGTCGGCCCCTTGGGCCCAGACCACTCTACGCGCGTGAACGTCTCCCGGAGTTTCTCCCAGTGAGCCGCCTCCGCCTGCTTCTCGGACTGGCTGTCGCCTTGACGCTTGGCCTGGTTATCGAGTGGCTGTTGTTGACCCGGCTGGGGCCGCTTCGGGCCGTCTTCGCGCAGGTCTCGGTGCTCGCGCTGCTAGCGGCTCTCGGGGTCGTGCTGGCCCGCAACCTGGTCCATGCCGCCCTCTTCCTGGTCGCCTTCTTCTTCTTGGTCGCCTGCCAGTTCGTTTTGCTCGAAGCCGAATTCCTCGCCGCCATGCAGGTGCTCGTCTACATCGGCGCTGTTTCGATCTTGCTGATGTTTGGCATCATGCTGACCCGTAACGTCCAGGGCGACCAGACCACCGCCGCCAGTCCTGCGACGTACGCGTTGGGCGGGACCTTGGCGCTCGGTCTGACCGTTCTGCTCAGCGTCGGAATTATCGCCCAACGCAGCCCTGTCGGCCGCTCCTGGGTCGCCACCTCGGAACGCACTCCGCTGGCCGACGAGGCCGGAAGCCCCAATGAAATGGGCCGCGCCGTCGCGGATATGGCCCCTGCCCTGGGCACCGAGCTCATGACCCGATGGGTCATCCCCTTCGAGCTGGCCGGCCTATTGCTGACCGCCGCGCTGGTCGGGGCGATTGCCCTGGCTCGGGGGAGCGAACCTCCCACGACGCCGCCCGCTGCAACCCGCCCGGCCCGCCGTGCGTCCGGCTCCGATTCCCCCAACGGTTCCTCCCAACCGGTCGAATCCCAGCCGGTCGGGGCACAATCCCCCTGAACGGTCCGGTCGTGCCGGTTCGATCCGACGGTGACTTCAGGCTCCTTCCCATGGTTCCCGACATCCCGCTGGCCTGGTTCCTCCTCTTTGCGGACGCCACCTTCGCGGTCGGCTTGTTCGGCGTCCTGACCCGCCGCAACCCGATCGCGCTGCTCATGGCGATCGAGATCATGCTCAACGCGGCCAACCTCAACCTGCTGGCCTTTTGGCGCTACGGCACGCCGGCCGTCGGCGATGGTCCGTTGACCGGCGTCGTCTTCGCCGTGATTGTGATCACGATCGCCGCGGCCGAAGTCGCCGTCGGGATCGCTCTGGTCCTGCTCTGCTACCGCCGCTGGAAAACCGCCGACGTCGATCGCTACGACACCCTCTCCGGTTGAGCCGACGGAACCTCCGCATGCCGACCACAACGCCCCAACCCCTCGTCCCGCTCGCCCGCGAGTGGCTCCTGATCGCGCCGGAGCTATGGCTGGCTCTCTGGGGGCTGGTCGTTCTACTGGCCGACGTCGCCTTCTTCCGCGATGCCCCGTCGGCCCGCCGCGCGCGCTTCCTGGGCATCCTGGCTCTCGATGGAACGCTGATCGCCTTGCTCCTGGCGCTGGCCCGCGTGGTGCCCTCGCCTTTGGGGATCGAGCTGACAAACCAGGATTACTCGATCTTCGGCGGCACGCTGGCGGCCGATCCCTCCACCGCCTGGCTCAGTCTGGCCGTCCTCATTTTGCTCAGCCTGCTCCTGGTGCTCAGCCCCACCTGGGATTTCACGGACCACTGGGGAGAATTCTTCGCCCTAGTCCTCTGGTCCACCGTCGCCATGCTGCTCCTGATCGCGGCCGAAGAACTGCTCACACTGTTTCTGGCCCTGGAGACGATGACCCTCTGTCTCTACGTGATCGCCGCCCTGGAGCGCGACCGTAAACGCTCGTCCGAGGCCGGTCTGAAGTATTTCGTCTACGGCTCGGTGGCCTCGGCATTCTTCCTCTTTGGCTTAAGCCTGATCTTTGGCCTGACCGGGACCACCCGGCTCCACGCCGTGCGCGAAGCCCTGGTCGGCTCCGCCGGTTCGCTTGGCCTCGAAGGCAACATCGCCGGGAGTGTCGCCGTCCTCCTGGTGCTGGTCGGTCTCGGCTTCAAGCTGGCTGCGGTCCCCTTCCACGCCTGGGCCCCGGACACCTACGAAGGAGCTCCAGCACCAGCGGCAAGCTGGATCGCGACCGGCTCCAAACTGGCCAGCTTCGTCGCCGCCACGAAGATCCTGGCCGTGGCTCTGGGCGGCTGGGCGGCCCAAACCGGTTCCCCCGATACTCCCGGCTGGGCGCTGCCGGTCGCCCTGATCTCCGCCGCCTCCATGACCCTCGGCAACCTGGCCGCGCTCTCGCAGCGCAACTTCAAGCGGTTGCTCGCCTATTCCTCGATCGCTCAGGCCGGTTACGTGCTCGTCGGCGTGGTTGCTGCCGGCGTCTCCCGCGATCCAGCCCGCGCCGTGGGGGCGGTCCTGTTCTACATGGTGACCTACTCCTTCGCGACCCTCGGCGCCTTCGCCGTTGCCGCCTGGCTGGCCCGTGACCTGGGAACCGACGAGCTCGACGACCTCGACGGCCTCGGCCGCCGCCGCCCGATCATGGCCCTCTGCCTGCTCGTCCTGATGCTCTCCTTGATCGGACTTCCGCCCTTCGCCGGCTTTTTCGGCAAACTCGCCCTCTTCATGAGTGCGCTGGAGACCGGCGAGTCGGGCCGTCTGAGCCTCACTTGGCTGGTCGCTCTCGGTCTGATCAATAGCGCCATCTCGGCCTACTACTACGTCCGCGTGCTTCGTGCCATGTACCTGCGGCCGGCTCGCGGCGATGTCGGCCGGAGTCTCCCGTCCGGTGTTTTCTGGCCTCTGACCGTGGGTGCCGCGGTCGCCTTATTCTTCGGCCTCATCCCTGGCGCTCTGTTCGAGCCGATGCAGGCCGCCGCCGTTCCCCTGCTCGCCTCGGGAGAAGACCCCCGAGGACTCTCGCCCGAGACCAACCCCTTCGCCACCCGGCCCACCGAGGAAGACGCTGCCCGCGCTCGCGAACTTCGTCGCCAGCAAATCGAACAAGGACGCCAACGGCTCCAGCCCGGAACCCCGGGAGCCTGAAGTCCGTTCTGCCCTGTCCGCAGCCTGAGGTCATCCCGCGCATGGCCATCATCAACACGTTTGCCAAATGCCTCGAAAGCCCCTACCTGATCGCCGATCCTGACGCACCGAACCGCGTCGGCCCCCTGCTCTCCCTGGCCGGCGACCGCCTCGAAGCCGCCGCCAACCTCCGCGACGGCGGCGATCAGGCCGACGTGATCAGCTTCAGCTACGAGGCCATGTTCGCCTGCCTCCGCGCCCTGGTCTATGCCCGCGGCTACCGCGAGATGGGCCTCCGCTGCCTGCTGCTGGCCTGCGAAGAGTTCTACGTCCGCCCCGGCCTGCTCGACCCCTCCCACATCCACGCCCTCGAACGCGCCCAATCCTTCAAGGCCGACCCCGGCGCCTGCCTGGCCGCCGCCTCCGCCTTTGTCAAGCGTACCCTCGAACTGCTCAGCCAACAGCCGGCCTCGACCTGAACCGTTCCCCATCTCGTCCCGGCAATAACCTTGACGGCCCGCCCGGCCTGGGTCATAAAACGCCACCGCGGGGCAGGATGCTCCGCGGCTGTCTCTACTAGCCCGGGTTCAACCACGGATGGAGTGGGCGATGGCCGCCGATAACCCGCGGGCCGCGACGAGCCGGTTCAATGCCTGGCCCCACCACTGGGCCCGCGTCGACAACCCCGCCCAACCCCGCGTCGTCGCCAGCCACGACATCCTGATCCTCGGCGCAGGCCCGGCTGGGCTGACCGCCGCCTATGAACTGACACGCCACGGCCGACCCTGCGCCATCCTCGAAGCCGACCCTCACACCGTCGGCGGTATCAGCCGCACCGAAACCTATAAGGGCTACCGCTTTGACATCGGCGGCCACCGCTTCTTCTCCAAAAGCGACGAGATCAACCGCCTCTGGTCCGAGATCCTCGGCGAGGATTTCCTCATCCGCCCTCGCCTGAGCCGAATCTACTACGACCGCAAATTCTTCCACTACCCGCTTCGGCCTCTCGATGCCCTGCTCAAGCTCGGCCCGATCCGCTCGGCCCGGATCCTGGCCAGCTACGCCCGGGCACGGCTCCGACCCATCCACCCCGAGCGGAGCTTCGAGGACTGGGTCGTCAACCGCTTCGGCCGCCTCCTCTTCGACATCTTCTTCAAGACCTACACCGAGAAGGTCTGGGGCATGCCGACCTCCCAGATCTCGGCCGACTGGGCCGCTCAGCGCATCAAGGGCCTGAGCTTGACCCGGGCCGCACTCAACGCCCTCCTCCCCCGCCGAGGCCGGGGCGAGGTCGTCAAGACCCTCATCGATCAGTTCCACTACCCCCGGCTCGGTCCGGGCCAAATGTGGGAATCGGCTCGCGACAAAATCCTCGCCGCCGGCGGCTCGATTCACATGGACCGTAAAGTCATCGGCCTCGAGCAGGACGGCGGCCGCATCCAGGCTGTCCTCGCCGTCGATTCTGCTGGCAACCCCTACCGCTACACAGCGCGCCACGTCCTCTCCACCCTGCCAATCCGCCACCTGATCGCCGGCATCCAGCCCGCCCCGCCCGAACCCGTCCGCCAGGCCGCCGCCTCGCTCCGCTACCGCGACTTCCTGACCGTCGTCCTGATCGTCGATCAGGAGCAGACCTTCCCGGACAACTGGATCTATATTCACGAACCTAAGGTCCGCCTCGGCCGGATCCAAAACTTCAAGAACTGGTCTCCCGACCTCGTCCCCGACCCGCGCCGGACCAGCCTGGGCCTGGAGTACTTCTGCTTCGAAGGCGACCAGCTCTGGACCATGCCCGACCCCGACCTGATCGCCCTCGGCACCCGCGAGCTCGACGCCATCGGGCTGGTCCCTGCCGCCAAGGTCGTCGACGGCTGCGTCGTCCGCATGCCCAAGGCCTATCCAGTCTACGACGACGCCTACCAAAACCACCTGGCAGTCATCCGCCAATGGCTCCGGGAAATCGACAACCTGGAGCTGGCCGGCCGCAACGGCATGCACAAATACAACAACCAGGATCATTCCATGATGACCGGGCTGCTCGCCGCCCGTAACATCCTCGGCCTCGGCCGGTTCGACACCTGGAAGGTCAATACCGACGCCGAATACCACGAGGAAGCCGACGCCCAGACCCCCGACACCTCCGGCCGCGCTCAGCCCCGCTCGATCGCGGCCGCCTGACCCGTACCCCCCGCTGGCTCCCTCGCCGCGATCGGCTACCATCGATTCCATGAACGTCCCGGAACTCCGTCTGGTCATGGTCGGCACCAAGGATTTCGCCGTGCCGACCTTCGTCCGCCTGCTCGACGAAGGCTTTACGCTCTCGGCTCTGATTACCCAGCCCGAACGCCCTCAAGGCCGAGATCAAATCCTGATCCCCAGCCGGATCAAAACCATCGCCCTCGAACGCGGCATCCCAGTCCTGCAACCCCCCGATATCAACGATCCGGCCTTCCTCCCAACGCTCCAGACCCTGGCGCCTGACCTCCTGGTCACCGCCGCCTACGGCCAGATCCTGTCGGCAAGCGTGCTCGCCACGGCCCGTCTCGGCGGGATCAACCTCCACGGCTCGCTCCTCCCGGCCTACCGGGGCGCCGCACCCGTAGCGCGTGCGATCCAGCACGGTGAGACGGTCACCGGGGTCACCGTCATCCACATGACCCCCCGCGTCGACGCCGGCGACATCCTGGCCATCGCCTCAACCCCCATCGACCCGGAAGAAACCGCCGGCGAACTCGAGACCCGTCTGGCCCAACTCGGCGCACCTCTGGTCGCCCAGACCATCCGCGACCTGGCGGCCGGCCGTGCTGCCCCCATCCCTCAAGATCCCAGCCGCGTCAGCAAAGCCCCTAAACTGACCAAAGCCGAAGGCCGCATCGATTGGGCCCTGCCGGCCCGCTCGATCCACAACCTCGTCCGGGCCATGCAGCCCTGGCCCACCGCGTCCACCGAGTGGGTCGCCTTCGATTCCCCACGACGCCTCCCCCTGATTGTCCATCGCACCCAGCCCCGCGACGATCTCCACGGCTCGCCCGGCCAAGTCCTGGTCGCCGCCGGCTCCGACCTGGTCGTGGCCGCTGGCACCGGCGCGGTGGCTCTGCTCACCATCCAGACCCCCGGCAAAAAACCAACCCCCGTCGATGCCTTCCTCCGCGGTCACCGCGACCTGACCACCGGCCGCTTCCAATAAGCCCCGTCCCCCTCGCCATACGATCGCCTCCCGCCACCCGCCCTATCTCAAAAAGCTCGGGAGCGTTACGATAGTTTCACGTGAAACGACGCACCGTCTCCCAACACGCCGGGCCACCCTCGGCCACAACGCGACCCGCAGCGTAAGGACCCATCCCATGCTCGACTCGCCGCCCCCCCCCGACGGCGCGCCGCGCAGGAAGCTCTATATCGAAACCGTCGGTTGCCAAATGAATGTCCTCGACACCGAGTTGGTCGTCGCCCGGCTTCATCACGAAGGCTACGAACTGACCGACCGGATCGAGGACGCCGACACGATCCTTTTCAACACCTGCTCGGTCCGCCAACACGCCGAAGACAAGATCTACAGCGCCCTAGGCCGGCTCAAGCGGATCAAACAGCGCCGACCTGAGGTCCAGATCGGCGTCCTCGGCTGCATGGCCCAGAAGGATCAGACCCTCATCCTCCGCCGCGCTCCCCACGTCGACCTCGTGGTCGGCCCCGGCCAGATCGCGCGCGTCCCCGAACTTCTGGCCCAAGCCCGCGCCGAGCGTTCCCCACAACTGGCCGTCAGCCTCGCCCGCAACGCCGGCTCACGCTCGACCGTCACCCAAAGCTTCGAATCCTACGACCCCGACCGCGAACCCTCGCTCCGCCCCAGCCCGTTCCAGGCATTTGTTCGCGTCATGATGGGCTGCGACAAATTCTGCACCTTCTGCATCGTCCCCACCGTCCGCGGCCCCGAGCAGAGCCGCCCACCCGAACAAATCCTCCTCGAAGCGCGCCAACTGATCGACCAGGGCGTCCTCGAAATCACCCTCCTCGGCCAGACCGTCAATAGCTACAAATCCCGCGATGCCGGAGGCCGCCTCTGGCGCCTCAGCGACCTGCTCGCCGCCCTCCACGACCTCAACGGCCTGGCCCGTCTCAAATTCATCACCAACTACCCGACCGACATGACCGACGACCTGCTCCAGGCCGTCCGCGACCTGCCCCGGGTCAGCCGCTACCTCCACGTCCCCGCCCAGCACGGCGACGACGACATCCTCCGCCGCATGAAACGCAACTATTCCGTCGCCTATTACGAGGAAATGCTCCAGCGCATCCGCCAGACCATCCCAGGCGCCTCGGTCTCCTCCGACTTCATCGTCGGCTTCTGCGGGGAAACCGAAGACCAGTTCGAACGCAGTGTCGCCCTAGTCGAACGCGCTCGCTTCAAAAATAGCTTCATCTTCAAGTACAGCAGCCGCCCCGGTACCAAAGCCGACTCCCTCTTTGCCGACGACGTCCCCGAGCCAGTCAAACGCCGCCGCAACAACGACCTGCTCTCGGTCCAGACCCGAATCAGCCACGAACTGAACCGAGCCCTGATCGGTCAGACCGTCGAGGTCCTCGTCGAAGGCCCCAGCCAGCGCGCCGGGAAAGGTATATCCCTCGACTCAAGCCCCATCCTCCAACTGACCGGACGCACCACCTGCGATCGCATCGTCGTCTTCTCCGGTCACCAACGCCTGGTTGGCCGTCTCGTTTCAGTCCGCATCCAGCAGGCCACGCCCGTCACCCTCTTCGGGGAAATCCTCACCATCCACTCCCAACCGTCCAGCGACCGCCGCCGGCTCCCGGCCTTGCCCGTCGTGGAATCATAACCCCCGGCGCGAGCCCGCCCGCCTCTTCCGGAGGCCAGATCGACCATGGATTCCCGGGTCTCCGCCGAGCTGAGCGAGCACGAGCCAGGCCCAGCCACCCTCGCCTGGCTGACCAGCCTCGGCGTCTACCACCCGTCCACCGCGGCGCGCGATCTCCTTCCCCTGGCATCCCTGCCCCCGGGCGATCCGGCCCTGGCCGACCTGCTCGGCCAGATCGACTCCGTGCTCCGCCTCTGCCCCGACCCGTCCATGGCCGTCCGCAACTTCGGCCGCTTCCTGGCCGCCACCCTCGACCTCGCTCAACTGGCGGCACGGCTCCGATCCGCGCCCCGACTTACCGAAGCCCTGCTGCGCCTCTTTAGCACCAGTCAGTACTTCAGCGACCTGATCATCGGCGACCCCGGCGTCCTCGACTGGCTCGCCGCCATCCCAGCTCGCGAAAGCCGCGAGGCGCTGCGAGAACGCCTCGAGACCGAGCTGCGCAACGCCCGCGACGAACTCGACGAACGGCTCATCCTCCGCCGCTTCCGCCACCGCCAGATGCTTCGCATCGGTTACAACGACGTGGTCCGCGGACTCCCGCTCGAACTGGTCACTCAGGACATCTCCCACCTGGCCGAGGTCTGCGTCGACGCCGCCTATCGCCTCGCGCGCGCCCGGGTCGCCGCTCGCTTCGGCGACGCCCGCTCCGCCGATGGCCAGCCCACCCGCTTCGTCGTCCTGGCCCTCGGCAAACTCGGCGGCGAGGAACTCAACTACAGCTCCGATATCGACCTGATCTTTGTCTATGAATCCGATCAGGTCCACCGCTCTCCATCCTCCCCCGTGCCGAGCGAGTTCTTCTCCCGGGTCGGCGGCGAATTGATCCGCATCCTCTCGGACCACACGCCCATTGGCCAGGCCTACCGCGTCGATATGCGGCTTCGCCCGGAGGGCAGTCACGGCCCCCTCGTCAAGTCGCTGGCCTCGACCATCGGCTACTACGAAACCTCCGGACGCACCTGGGAGCGCCAGGCGCTGATCAAGTGCCGACCCGTCGCCGGCGATCTCGAGCTAGGCCAGCGGTTCATCGAGGCCATCACCCCGTTCGTCTACCGCCGCTTTCTTAGCAGCGCCGAGATCGCCGAGATCCGAGCTTTGAAGCGACAGATCGAGGCCCGCGTCCGCTCCCGCGGCGACGACCTGACCGAGGTCAAAACCGGCCGGGGCGGCATCCGCGACGTCGAATTCACTGTCCAGTTCCTCCAACTGATGCACGGCGGCGCCCATCCCTCCGTCCGCCACGTCAACACCCTGGCCACCCTCGAGCGCCTCGAACAAGCCGGTTGCCTGGCTAGCGACGAACGCGCCGCTCTCGACGATACCTATCGCTTCCTCCGCAAGGCTGAGCATCGCCTGCAAATCCTCCACGACCGCCAAACCCACCGCCTCCCCGACGACCCCGCCGAAATCCGCGCTCTGGCCATCCGCATGGGCTACACCCGCTCGACCGCCTGGGAAGACCCTAACGGCCCAGCCGAGCGGTTCCTCACCGACTATCGCACCAAGACCGAACGCAACCGTCGGATCCTCAACCACCTGCTCCACGACGCCTTCACCGATCAGCCCGGCGCCACACCCGATCCGCTGGTCGACCTCGTCCTCGACCCCGACCCCTCCCCCGAACTGCTCCGCACCGCCCTGGGACGATACCCCTTCCGCAACCTCCAGAGCGCCTACCAGTGCCTCATGGCCCTGGCCCGCGAGGAATGGCCATTCCTCTCCCAACCCCGCTGCCGTCATTTTCTGGCTGCCATCGCCCCGGCCCTGATCCGCGCCACCGCCGCCACCCCCGACCCCGATCGAACCCTGGCCAACCTCGAAAAAGTCTCCGCCTCCCTCGGCGCCAAGGCCGCTCTCTGGGAACTGTTCCAGCTCAACCCCCCCAGCCTGACCCTCTACGTCGAACTCTGCGCTTCCAGCCCCCTGCTCTCCGACCTGCTGATCAGCAACCCCGGCATGATCGACGACCTGATCGACTCGCTCGTCGTCGACCGTCCCCAGTCCGAGTCCGAAATCCGCGCCGATCTGATCGAACTCTGCCGTGGAGCCGAAGACCTCCAGCCCATCGTCCTGAGCTTCCGCAACCGCGAGTGGCTCCGCATCGGAACCCGCGACATCCTCAACCGCGAACCCATCCGCGAAGTCACCCGCGAACTGGCCGACGTCGCCGGGGCCATCACCCAGCAAGTCGCCCGTGACCAGTGGCGGTTCGTTGCGAGCAAGCTCGGTGGAACGCGATCCTTACGGTCTGACCCCGGTCTTCGTTGGGCCATTCTGGCCCTCGGCAAACTCGGCGGTCGCGAACTCTCCTACCTCGGCGATCTCGACCTGATCTTTCTCTACGACGCGGACCCGCCCGCCCACCACCCCAAGAGCGAGTCCGCGGCCGCCATCGCCGAACTGTTCACCCACTGGGCCCAGCGCATCATCCGCTTCCTCGAGGCCAGTGATCGTGGCGGTCCGATCTATCGCGTCGATACCCGGCTCCGCCCCCACGGCACCTCGGGGCCGCTCGCCGTCTCGCTGGCTTCGTTCTGTGCCTACTACCAGAACACCGCGCGGGCATGGGAACGCCTGGCTCTTGTCCGCAGCCGTGTCCTGGCCGCCCGCGGTGCCTTCGGCCGCCAGGTCGAAGACGCCATCGCGGCCATTCTCAACGAGCCGATCGACCCCCGCGACCTGGCCGCACAAACCCTCGCCATGCGACGCAAGCTCGCAGGCTCCCGTCCCGCCCACGACCTGAAGCGCGGTACCGGCGGCTTGGTCGACATCGAATTCCTCATCCAATACCTCCAGCTCCTCCACCGTCCCGCAAGCGTCCAGCCCAACGCCTGGGATGCTCTCGACATCCTGCACCACCACGGTATCCTGCCAGCCGAGCATCACGCAGCGCTCACCGACGCCTACACATTCCTCCGCCTGGTCGAGTCCCGATCACGCCTGATCCGCAATCAGGCCGACGCCCGCTCCCCCCTCGACGACCATGCCGCCGCCGCCGTGGCTCGCCACCTGTTCCCTAAAGCCGCCACCGCGGCCGAGGCCCTCGACGCGCTTCGTTCCGAGGCCTACCGCCACACGTCCGCGGTCCAGTCCCTGTTTGAAGCCTACGTCGCCACGCCGGCGATTCGGGAGGGAGCCACATGAGCGACGGCACGACGCCGCCCCGCAGCCGACCAACCCGGCTCGTTCTCAAGCTGCTCATCTCGATCACCCTGCTGGGTGCTGTGATCGCCGCCCATCGCGAACCGCTAGCCGACGTCGTCTCCCAACGCCCCGCCGCCGGCCCCTATACCCTCGCCTTGATCCTCTATCTGGGCGGTGTCGTGCTCGCCTTCTTCCGCTGGTTCCTGCTGGTTCGGGCTCAGGATCTTCCGTTCCGATTCCAGGATGCCCATCGCCTCGGCTGGATCGGCATGTTGTTCAACATCGTGATTCCCGGCGCCGTGGGCGGCGATGTCGTCAAGGCCGCATATCTGGCCCGCATGCAGCACCATAAAGGCCGCGCGATTGCTTCGGTCATCATCGATCGTCTCGTCGGCCTCCTGGGCCTATTCCTCCTGACCGTCCTGGCCGGAGCAGGCGCTTGGGGATCCCTGGATCCCCGGGCCCGCCCCATCGTCGTCGTCGCCAGCATCGCCTTCTCCGTGGTCCTGGGCTTATTGGTTCTGATCCTCACCATTCATCGGCATATTCCCTTGGGCCGGCGATTTCGACCCGGTTCACGGGGGCATCACCTGCTGATGGAGCTTCATGCCGCTGGCGTGGCCTACCGCCGCCGGCGGGTCTGGGTCGCGGCCGCGATCGCCCTGGCCACCGTGACCCACGTCGCCAACGTCGCGGCCTTCAGCCTCGTCGCCCAGGCTCTCTACGCGACGTCTGCTCCATCGCCGCTTGACTGCTTCACCATCGCGCCCCTGGTGCTCTTCAGCACGGCGATACCCTTGCCGCTCTCCGGCCTCGGAGCCACGGAGACCGTGGGCGCATTCCTGTTCCGGCTGGTTGGGTTCGACGGCGGCGCGGTGGTCATGCTCGGCTTCCGGCTGCTGCAGGCCGTCGCCGCCACCATCGGCGGCTGGGTTTACCTGACCAGCCCTGCCTCGGTCCGCACAACACGTGATCACGCCGGGCCAGCTTCCGAGCCCGCCGCGGCGGACGCCGTTATCGCCCGGAACTGACCGCCGTCGGCGTCGTCGATTCGGCCTCTGGCCGCTGCCGAACGTGATCCAGCAGATAGGTCGCCTTGGCCTGCGACTCGTAGTAGGTCCGCATCACCATCTCAGCGAGCACGCCCATCAGGATGCTTTGGACGCCGGCCAGCATGAACATCACGACCAACAACGGCAGGGGCGTTTCGATGAACGTCTTGCCCGGACCCAGCCAGGGATGCAGACTTGGGATATGTGGATGCAGATACTTGAAATAAATCATCGCCAAGAAGCAAAGAATCGCCAGGGCGAAACACCAGAGGCCGATCCGGCCAAACAGGTGCATCGGCCGCTGGGCGTAGCGTTGGAAGAAGCGGATCAGGATCAAGTCGAGGACGACGTTGAAGGTGCGTCCCAGGCCATACTTGGACTTGCCCGCGGTCCGGGCCCGGTGCCGGACCACCAACTCGGCGACCCGCGCGCCTTGCCAGGAGGCAAAGATCGGGATGAAGCGGTGCATTTCGCCGTAAAGCCGCACGCCTTCGAGAACTTCTCGCCGATAGGCTTTCAGGGTGCAGCCAAAGTCGTGCAAGGGTACTCCCGAGATGCGAGCGACGAGCCGGTTAGCGATCTGGGACGGCAGCCGGCGGCTCAGCCAGGGGTCCTTACGGTCGCGGCGCCAGCCGGAAACGACCTCGTAACCCTCGTCGAGCTTGGCCAGCAGTCGGGGGATGTCGGCAGGGTCGTTCTGGCGGTCGCCGTCGATCGGGATCAGAATGCGACCCCGCGCCAGATCGAGCGCCGCCGACAGCGCCGCCGTCTGGCCGCAATTGCGTCGCAGAACCGCGACACGGACTCGGAGCGGATCGGCCTCCTGGATTCGCAGCAGCCGCGACCGGGTTCCATCGGTTGATCCGTCGTCAACGAAGATCACTTCGTAGTCGAGGCCCGTCGGACCGAGCGCGGCGGTCAGCTCGGCCATCAGCGGCTCGACGTTATCGGCCTCGTTGAAGACCGGTACCAGGACCGACACATCGGGCTCGGCCGTCGGCTCCAGCGGCGTGGCTTGGTCGCGCGACATGGGGGACGGCGCCTCAACTCAGACGACAAACTGCTCCAGGTAGCGTCGGCTGAGCAGCAAGGATGCCTTGCGGCGGTCCAACGAACCCTCGAACGAGCGATCCTCAACCTCGACAGCCACGGGGCCTTGGTAGCCGATGTCTCCCAAGGCCGCAAAGAAGGATCCCCAGCGTACGTCGCCCAGGCCGGGAAGCTTGGGCGTATGCCAGAGTTTCGGGTACGACAGCACGCCGTGTTCGTCGAGGGCCGCCTGGTCGATCCGGGCATCCTTGGCGTGGACGTGAAAAATTCGGTCGGCGAACTCGCGGATCGGCTTGAGGTAGTCGATCTGTTGCCAGATTAGGTGGGACGGGTCGTAATTCAGACCCAGGTTGGGACGGCCAATGTCGGCAAACAGGCGCCGCCAGATGGCCGGAGTGGTCGCCAGATTCTTGCCGCCGGGCCACTCATCAGCGGTGAACAACATCGGGCAATTCTCAATGGCGATCCGCACGCCCAAGGCAGCGGCGCGATCGACCAACGGCCCCCAGGTTTCAAGCATCCGAGGCCAGTTCTCGTCGATCGACCGGCCAGGATCGCGGCCGATGAAACTCGTCACTAGGCCAATGCCGAGTTCGGACGACGCCTCGATCACCCGCTCCAGATGGGCGACGGCCAGCCCGGCCTCGGTGGCGTCGGGCGCGAGTGGGTTCGGGTAGTAGCCGAGCGCCGAAATCGACACGCCATGTCGGTTCTGGGCCTCCCGTACCGAGCGGACCGCCGCCGGATCCAGAGCCGCCACGTCGATGTGGGTGACGCCCGCATAGCGGCGCTCGGCCTTGCCCGGTGGCCAGCACATGACCTCCACGGTCGAATATCCCGTCTCGGCGGCGAACGCCAGAACCTCGTCGAGCGTCAACTCGGGCAGAATGGCTGTGACGAAGCCCAACCGCATGGCAGAAATCCTCGGGGTCAGGGCGAACCGACCGGTCCGGAGGCCGCGACACGACCCGGTTCGCGGCCGTAATCGTCCAGCGCTCGGGTCAACTCGGCGTCCGCCGGAAACTCGCCCCGAGCCTGGGCCGCGCGGAACGTGGATTCGATCTCCCGAATCCGGGGCGCCGCGGCGCGCAACGCCTCGGGTCCCAGATAATCGATAAACAAGCGACCGATGAGATGATCGGCCTCATGCTGGATCGCCCGGGAAAGCAACTCCTCAGCATCGAGAGTCCGCTCTTGGCCCTCCAGGTCGTAATAACGTACCCGAATCCGCTTGGCCCGCGGAACCGGCGCATAAAGACCCGGAAAGCTCAGACAACCCTCTTCCTCCAACGTCGAGGAATGACGCTTGAGGATCTCCGGATTGATGAACACTTGTTCTTGATCGCGCTGCTTGGGGTCGGCCGTCAGGTTGAGGATGAAGAATTGCTGGGGGAGAGCAACTTGATTGGCCGCTAGGCCGATCCCGCGGGCCTCATACATTAAGTCGAACATCGACCGGATCTGGTCGCGAAGTGTCTGGTCGATGCGGAGAACGGGCCGCGAGGCATACCGCAGCGCGGGGTGGGGATAGGTGACGATTTTGAGCACAGGACCGCAGGATCACGGGGAGTTTGTCGCAAACCGGATTCAATTATAACTTGAGCCGACCTGGCGGGGCGAGCCGGTGACCCAATCAGGGCCGGGGGGCCGCCGGCTGCTCCGTCACCCAGAGGAGGAAGGTCAGCGGCTGGTCGTCGGCCCGTTCGGTAGAAGCAGGTCCTGTGCCTCGACGTGGATTTGGTTCTTGGGGGGAGTCGTGGTGCGGTTCGCTCGGGGGCCGGTTAGGGATCAGCGGAGTGATCGGCGCGATGATCGGCTCGTCGTTGGGGTCGGGAAGGCGCAGGGCGCGGAGAGCTGACTCGGAACCCAGGGGAGCGAGTGGATCGGACGCGCGAACCAGCGACCGGGGTGCCGACTGGTGGAAGCTGATCGGGCCAGGGGTTTCCAGCAGGTTGGCTAGTACGGACGGGGCGACCGCGGCAGGCTCGAGACGTTCGGCGAAGGCGGCGGCGAGCCGGGCTTCGAAATCTTGGGCCTCCGAGGGGCGCAGGGGGAGGATGTAGACGAGCGCTTGGGCCGGGAGGGTTGGGTCGAACGGGACGCCGGCCTCCAGCGAGAGTCGGATGTGACGGGGATCGAGCCGGGCGGCATCGGCGATCAGGTGTTCGATGCGATTGATCGTCGGGGCATCCAACCGGTCCACAGTCAGTACCACCCGCCTGGGCGGCCCCATCCCGAGCAGTTCGGCTAGCGGCTGGCGGGTGGCACGTTCGGGATCGGGCAGCTCGAACTCTGACGTGGGCTTTGGCACCGCTTCGGCAATCAAGACCGGAGGGGTCGGCGGCTCCTCCGCCGGCGGAGTAAGTGAGGGCGTTTCACCGGTCGGAGCGGGCGGCGGCGCTGGATCCGCTTGGGCGATCGAGACCGGAGCCGAGGGTAGATCGGGCCGGGTTGGAGGTGTCGGTTCGAGGACATGCCCGACCCAGGCCAGCAGCAGCAACGCGGCGACCGCGCTAAGCGACCCCAAGGCGACCCAAGGGACCGGTCCCGGATGGCGGACGAGGACCGGCCGGGGAGCGCGAAGCCCGCGCGACTCAATGGCCCGGACGACGTCTAGGCCAAGATCCCGCGGGGAGATCGGACGGGGCAAATTGCGGACCGTTTCCTGAACGGTGCGCAAGGCCTCCAGTTCCTCGCGAAGCTCGGGGTGCTGGCCGAGCGCGGCCTCGAACTGGCGACGGGCGTCGGCATCGAGTTCGTCGTCGAGGTAGGCCGACAGGAGTGACGGATCGTTGCTGGCCATGAGAGTTCACAATTCGTTCAGGGCTGCTTGGTTCGAATCCATTCTGGATCCACCGCCACGAGGTGTTTCAGGTTTCAGCAACTGGGAGGGAAGCCGGGGACGACAACGCTGGGTCGAGAGGCGATTCGCCGAGCAAGGCTCGCAATTCACCGCGGGCGCGGTGGAGTCGGCTGCGAACCGTACCGATCGGGATCTTGAGCAGTTCGGCGATCTCCTCGTAGCGGAGGCCGTCAAAGTCTTTGAGGACGACGACGGAACGGAACTCTTTGGGCAGTCGGTCGAGAGCCCGCTGGACCTGCTCGGCCGTCTCGCGGCTCTCGAGCTGGTCGCTGGCGGCGTGTTCTCTCGGGTCGCCAGGATCGGGCTGATCGTGATCTCCGCCGCGACGGAAGGGTAGGAAGCGGGGACCGGATCGAGCGCGGCGGCGCCGATTGAGCACCAGATTGACGCCGATGCGATAGATCCAGGTATAGAAAGCACTTTCTCCGAGAAAACGGTCGAGGTTTTGGTAAGCCCGAAGAAACGTCTCCTGGACGAGGTCTTGGGCATCCTCTACCGAGCCAGTCAGGCGGTAGAGGGTGGCGTACAGCCGGTCCTGGTAGGAGCGCACCAGTTCACCGAACGCATCGGTATCGCCGGCGAGGCTGGCCTGGATCAGCCGTTGATCGACCTCTGGGCTGTCCATCAATGGTTTGGACACGGTCACTGCGGGAGAAGTTCCCGTGATTTGGGCAGGCGTCCGGGGCGGTTGTCTTGTTATCTTACGTGGAGTCCATCGCCTGGGCTATCCGACGGCAGCCGGGGGGGCGGGGCTGTCCCGGTACGGAAAGTGGGACGGATTTGCCGAAGGGGCGTGAACGAGCGAGATGAGCGGTCGGATCAAGATTGACGTGGCGGGTCTGGGAACCGGCAGTGTGGAACTGCCGGCCGCAGTGGGAGCCTCATCCTGGTTTGGGCCGCCGAGTTTGGTGGATGGGCAGTTCCGAGATCGGATCCGGGCGGTGTTGGATGCGCCGTCGGGACTGCTGCCGCCGCTGGCTCAGATGGTGGTTCCAGGTGATCGGGTGGCGATCGCTCTGGATCCTTCGACGCCGCGTTGGTCGGACGTGGTGGGTGAGGTGGTCGAGCGGTTGCAGGCCGGCGGTGTGGACGCCGGATCGACGCGGGTGGTGGCGTTGCGGGAGGTGGAGGACAGGTCTGGGCGGCTGCCTCGGGGCGTCGAATGGACGGTCCATGCGCCGGAGTCGCGTGAGGGTTTGGCGTATCTGGCGTCGACGCAGGGCGGCCGGCGGATCTACCTGAACCGTCATGTGACGGATGCGGACCTGGTGGTGGCCATTGGGCGGCTGGAGCGGTCGCCGCTACGCATGTTTGGGGGCGGCTGGACCCGCGAGGCGGTCGTTGGCCCCTGGACAGTGGTGTATCCGGGTTTGTCGGATGCGGCGACGCGGCAGGAGGCCGAGGCATTGGTCGAGCAGACCAGTCCGAAAGGTCGAACCGGATCGCGTGCCGGCTGCGATCAGGAGTCGCGGGAGGTGGGCCGACTGCTGGGCACGGTCTACCAGATCGGGGTCATTCCCGGCGCGGATGGAGGCGTGCACGACGTGCACGTCGGTTCGATCCAGGATTCGGCGACGGTGCGCCGCGCGGTCCGGGAGGCCTGGCGGTTCGAGACATCGCGGACCTTTGACGTGGTGGTCGCCCGGATCGGAGGGGGAACGCCGAGCGTGGGATGGACGGAGCTGGTTTCCGGGGTCTTGTCGGCGGTGCGGTTGGTGCGGCCGGGGGGTATGTTGTTGGTCTCATGCCCGATGCAGGATCTGCCTGGGCCGGCCATCGCAGCTCTGGCGTCGTCGGAAGAGATCCGGCCACGGGGAGCCTTGAGCGGCTTGAGCCAGGCGGCCGACTATGCCTTAGCCCGGTCGCTGTCAGATCTTCCGTCGGGCTGGCATGTCGCGCTGGCCAGCGGAATTGACCGGGAGACGGTCGAGGGGCTGGGTTTTATCGTGCTGGAAGAAGGGAAGGCGACCGCCCAGCGGTTGATTGACGCGGCCGAGTCGTGCGTTTTTGTGGATCGGCCGGAGATCACGGGGGTGCGGATCGCGGAGGAGGCATGAACGGCTGGATCGACCGATCGGACCGAGCGCGGTTGCTGGTGCGGGGAACCGACCGGATTCGGTTGCTGCACAACCTGACGACCCAGGACGTCAAGCGGATGGAGGTTGGCCGGGGCGCAGAGGCCTTTGTGACGAGTCCGCAAGGTCGGACGCTGGGCTACGTTACGCTCCACCTGCTGGACGACGCCGTGCTGGTGCGGGCGGACGCCGGGGGACTGGTCGAGGCGCTGCCACATTTGCGCAAGTACGCGGTCTTCGACGATGTCGAGTGGGAGCCGGTTGAGGATCGTACGTTCGAGTGGCATCTGATCGGGGATGAGGTCAGCGAGCGGCTTCGGTCGGCCGGTCTGGCCACTCCGGCCGACGAGGATCGTCGGGAGGAGTTGGCCGGGTGGGAGCGTGGGGCGATCGGCGTGATCCGGGAATCGCCGACAGGTCAACCGGGCTGGACGCTGATCGGTCCTCGAATCGCGGCGGCCGATGTGGCAGATCGGTTGCTGGCCGGCCTAAGAGCGTTGACGGCCGAGGAATTCGAGCTGGGTCGGATTCGGGCGGGAACCCCCGTCTGGGGGCGGGAGGTGACCCCAGCGCGGCTGCCTCAGGAGCTCGACCGGGACTCGCGGGCGATTTCCTTCACGAAGGGCTGCTACCTGGGCCAGGAGACGGTGGCCCGGCTCGATGCGCTTGGTCACGTCAACCAGATCTTGCGGGGGCTGGTTTTTGAGCGACCGGAAGCGCCGATCGCCGGCATGACGCTCTACGATGAAGAGGGCAAGCCGGCGGGGAGTGTCACGTCGGCGGCCGCCGGCGGAACCCAGTCAACGGCCATCGGCCTGGGATTGATCCGCACGCGTTGCGCCCAGCCGGGTACGCCGCTGCGGCTGGAAGACGGTCAGGGGGCGCGGGTCAGCCGCCTCCCAATCGAGCGCTAAGAGAGACGTTTTTGGCCGAACAACGAATCCCAGGTGACCAGGTGGCGGCGATCGACCGCCTCGCGCACCAGCAGACCGATCTGGGTGGCGAGCATGGCGTCTTCGAGGGTGGCCCGGGTGGGTGGGGCCGCAGCGGGGTCGCGGATCGAGTCCAGGAAGGCCCGGACGGCCAGGTCGGTATCGGGGATCGGACCAGCGGACAGCAGTTCACGGCCGGGGTGACGGTCGCGCACGATCAGGACGCCACGAGTCAGGTCGAGGAAGCCGCGGGAGCCCATCAGGTGGAGTTCGAGGCCGCCGGCCGTGTCGTCGCTGCGCATGCACCAGGAGTGAATCAGTGAGGCCGTGAAACCGTCGGGCCAGGCGAGCGTTACGGTGTAAAAGTCGGTCACGTCGCGACCCGAGCGAAACGCGGCACGCTGACCGTGTCCATAGGCTTCGGCCGGCGGACCGCCCTTGATCCAGGCCAGCACGTCCCAGAGATGAACGGCCTGCTCGACCATCCAGTCACCGGAGCGGTCGCGGCGGGCCATCCAGTTATCGTGCCCGCTGATCGGATCGTTACTGCTGAGCCAGGAACCCCGCGCGGTTAGAAGAGAGCCGATTTCCTGAAGGCGTTCGACACCCTGGATGTAACGCGGGTTGACCCGACGCTGAAGACCGACATGGACGATCCGGTCGGCATGTTGGGCCGCCGCCGAGAGGACGCGCGCGCAGTCGTCGACCGTGATCCCGAGTGGCTTCTCGGCGTAGAGGTGCTTGCCGGCATCCAGCGCCTCGATGTAGACCGGAGCGTGGAGGTCGCCGGGCAAAGCGACCAGGACGGCCTCGACGTCCGGACGTTGCAGCAGATCGGCGTAGTGCTCGGTGAGGTAGGGTCGCGGAGCCTTGGCCTTGTCGAGGATCGCGACCGCCCGGGCCATGAAGCGCGGCTCGGTGTCGCAAATGGCGGCGACCTGGCAGCCGCCCGCGGCCAGAACCGACCGCAGCAGGGTCGTCCCCCGACTTCCGAGGCCAATCACTCCGACACTGACACTCCGCGCGGGCGGCCCCCCGGCAGCGGCCGGGGCATGGGCCCAGGCGAGCCCGGCCGCGGCGGAGCAACCCAGAAACCGGCGTCGATTGAGGGGACCTTCTGCCATGAGCAATCACAATCGCACGGGTTTTCGTCGAAAGCCGAACGGGCAACCAAGTTTATTCTAGCAAATTGAGCGAGCGCAGTGGACCGCATCGGTTGGCGATTCGGCCGAGAGCGGGGTTGACCCGCGACCGTTCGGCAGGAAGCGGGCAACCCCTTTCGGGATGAAAACCGTGTGCCGTGCTCGGTCGGTTGGGAGAGGGCTGGCGAGGGAACTGGAGCGGTCGGTGCGACAGGCCGTGATGATTCGAGAAACGTGTTAGGATGAATGCTTTAAGGACGTCAGGGTAGACCGATCGGGGTGGCCGAGCGATGGCAAAGCATATCTTCGTGACCGGAGGCGTGGTGAGTTCGTTGGGGAAGGGGTTGACGTGTTCGTCAATCGGCATGCTGCTCGAACGGCGCGGGCTGAGGGTTCGGCTTCAGAAGCTCGATCCGTACCTGAATGTCGATCCGGGGACGATGTCGCCGTATCAGCATGGCGAGGTCTACGTGCTCGATGACGGGGCGGAGACGGACCTGGATCTCGGCCACTACGAGCGTTTCACCAATGCGCCGCTGACCAAGGACTGCAACTACACGACGGGCAAGATTTATCTGTCCGTGATCCAAAAGGAACGCGCGGGGCATTACTACGAAGGGAAGACGGTGCAGGTGATCCCGCATGTGACCGACGAGATCAAAGCGGCGATCCGGAGTCTGGCCGTCGATGATGTGGACGTGGTCATCACCGAGATTGGCGGGACAGTAGGCGACATTGAGAGTCTGCCGTTTTTGGAAGCGATCCGGCAATTCGCGCTCGACGTGGGTCGCGAGAACGTCGTCTACATCCACCTGACCCTAGTGCCGTATCTGAAGGCGGCCGGAGAGTTAAAGACCAAGCCGACGCAGCATTCGGTGGGGGCGTTACGGCAGATCGGGATTCAGCCGGACGTATTGATTTGTCGAACCGAACATCCGATTTCCGCCGAGGAAAAGGACAAGATTGCGTTGTTCTGCAACATCGAGCGACGGGCGGTGATCGAGGAGCGGGACAAGCAGTTCAGCATCTACGAAGTGCCGCTGTCGTTGCTGAACAACGGGTTGGACGAGATTCTGGTCAAGCGGCTCAATCTGAAGGTTGGGCCGCTGGAGATTGACGACTGGCGGGACTTGCTCGATCGGGTGATGCACCCGGAGCGGGAGGTGACGATCGCGGTGGTTGGGAAGTATATCAGGCATCGCGACGCCTACAAATCGGTCTACGAGGCGCTGGATCATGGCGGGATCGCGCAGCATGCGCGAGTGATTGTCAAGCGGATTGAGGCCGAGGAGGTCAGTCGGGAAGGGGCGGCGGCGTTGCTCGCCGGGGTGGATGGGTTGCTGGTGCCGGGCGGGTTTGGGATGCGAGGAATTGAGGGGAAGATCGAGGCGATCCACTATGCGCGGACGCGGGGCGTGCCGTTTTTTGGGATTTGTCTGGGAATGCAGTGTGCGACGATCGAGTTTGCGCGTCATGTGCTGGGCTACGAGGATGCGAACAGTACAGAGTTTTCGACGGACACGAGCCATCCGGTGATCTCGCTGATGGACGAGCAGAGGGGGGTGAAACAGCGGGGCGGGACCATGCGGCTGGGGGCGTGGCCGTGCCAGATTGTGCCCGAGAGCCGGGCCTGGGCGGCCTATGGGCGGGAGCGGATTAGCGAGCGGCATCGCCATCGGTATGAGTTCAACAACGCCTATCGTCAGAGCTTTGAGGATGCGGGGTTCCGGATCAGTGGGACGAGTCCGGATGGGGAGTTGGTCGAGATTGTCGAGATTCCGGAGCATCCCTGGTTCGTCGCGGTGCAGTTTCATCCTGAATTTCAATCGAAGCCGACAGCGGCGCATCCGTTGTTCCGGGATTTTGTGGGAGCGGCGTTGCGGCGTCGCGAGGAGGCCCGTAGCGAGGTGGAGGCGTACTGAGGCGCGATGGGCGAATTGGTAGGACGCGATCCGTGGACGGGCAAGCGCCTACGAGTGGTGCACGACGGGTCTCGGGTCGAGCGGCTGGAGTTGTGGGGAGGGGCGACCACGGGAGGGGCTGAAGAACCGTGGCTCAGCCCAGCGCTCTGGGATCTCCAGATCAACGGCGGCCTGGGAATTTCGTTTTCGGACGCGGAGCTGACGGTCGAGCAGGTTCGCCGGGTGTGCGACTTTGTGCGGCCCGGGGGGGTGGGACGGTTTTGTCCGACGCTGATCACCGCGGCGCCCGAGGCGATGCGTCGTGGGGTCGAGACGATCGCGGCAGCCTGTGAGCAGGACGCGGTCGTTCGCCAGATGGTCTTGGGAATCCATCTGGAGGGGCCGGCGATCTCCGACCAAGACGGCTACCGCGGGGCCCACCCGGCCGAGCAGGTGCGCGACCTGAGTTGGGAGGAATTTGCCCGGCTCCAGGATGCGAGTGGCGGTCGGGTTGTGCTCGTGACGCTAGCGCCCGAGCGGACGGGGATGATCGAGTTCATCCGGCGGGCGACGGCATCGGGGGTGGTTGTGGCGCTCGGTCACACAGCCGCCGACGGGGCGACCATCCGCGCGGCGGTGGACGCCGGAGCACGGCTCAGCACGCATCTGGGCAACGGCGTCGGGAGTCCCCTGCCCCGCCACCCGAATCCGATCTGGCAGCAAGCGGCCGAGGACCGGCTTTGGGCCTCATTGATCGCCGACGGGGTCCATCTCGACGATTGCACCTTGAAAGTTCTGGCGCGGGCTAAGGGCTTCGAGCGAACGATCCTGGTGAGCGACTTGAGTCCGCTCGCAGGGCTGCCCGCTGGCCGTTACGGAGCCTGGGAAGTCGGCGATGACGGGGTAATCCGCGTGGCCGGGACGGAATTCCTGGCCGGGGCGGCGCAGCCGCTGATCGAGGGGGTCAGGCGGCTGGCACGGACGGCGGGCTGGCCGATCCCGGAGGCCATCGCGGCGGCGACACTCAGGCCGGCCCAATTGCTGGGACGTCCAGCGCCGCGGCTCGAGCCAGGGGCCGAGTTCGTGGCCGTCGAACCGGTCGAACGCGTAGGCTTTGCCTCGGATCCCTGATCTGGAAAGATAGGGCGGCTCTGGAGGCGTCTCAGGACCGCGATTCGGTGGGAGGCCAAGGCGATGTTGCTTCGAGGCTGGTGGCCGAAGCTGGTGATCCTTCTGGTCGGTGCGGGCATCGCCGGCGCCCAGGAAACTAAGCCCTTTCGTGGAAAGCCGCATGCGATTCCGGGCACGATCGAGATGGAGGACTATGACGAAGGCGGCGAGGGCGTCGCCTACCACGATGCCGATCCCGAGAACCTGGAGAAGGAGCATCCGCCGTACCGGGACGGCGGAGTGGATCTCGAGTGGCGGGCAGCGGCGAGCCAGGATTACAACCTGGGTTGGACCCGCCCCGGGGAGTGGCTGATCTACACGGTCGAGGTCACGGAAAGCGGAACGTACCGGATCGACGCGATGGTGGCCTGTCAGGGCGAGGGAGGGACCTTCCGTCTGGAATTCGATGGCAAGGACGTGTCCGGGCCGATTCGGGTGCCAGATACCGGCGGTTGGCAACATCTGAAACCGATGAGGCATGAAGGAATCAAGCTGACGGCGGGCACCTATCGGATGAAGCTGGTGCTGGATACGCCGGGGGTTTCTGGCAGCATTGGCGATATTGACTATCTACGGTTCACCAGGGCAGGGGACTAAGCCGGCCGGGGCGACCCGACCTCGGCCTGCCGGAAGAAACCGAGGGGCTGCGGTCCTCGGGAAAAAAGAAGAACCGGCTGCGGCACCGGGGTGCCGCAACCGGTCGAGTGGTGCGCTCCAGGCCAGGAGGCTGGCGCGGAGTCAGGCTTTCTTGGCGGGATCGATGCCGTTGATCCAGGGGCCTTCGAGTTTCTGGTAGTCGGGCGGGGTGAGCGTCGAGCCTTCGCGGGGGTCGACGCGCCAGCCCATGACGTGGTTGGGCAGGCCGCGGAGCTTGGAGCGTTCCTCCCAGCGGGCGGCCCAGCCGCTGTCGGCCTGGGAGACCTGGCCGGTGGCCTGGTCGAAGTAGAGGGCCTTGCCGAAGCGGTAGCTGTCGACGCCCATGTTGACGGTGGCGATGGCGGCGTAGCCGAGCCGGGCTGGGCATAGGGTTTCGGGATTGTCGCTGCGGATGCACTGGATGAAGTGATCCCAGAGGGCGCGGGTGTCGTCGCGGGGTTGGTCGGGCTTGACCACCTCACCGCCCTCGCCACGGTTGGCGCCGGGAGGAGCCGGTCGGCCTTCGATCCGTTGCGGGACGACCCGGAAGCCGTCGTTGGGGTTGCCGCCGAAGAGGATCGTCCCGGTGTGACCGCGGATGATCTCGCCGAGCTGGACGTCGTTGCACATGGTGGCCGAGATGATGATCTGGCAGCCTTCGTCGTAGTCGGCGACGACGGTGGCGACATCCGGGACGTCGCGGCCGTCGTACTCGAGGTACAGGCCGCCGGCACCGACCACCCGCCGGGGGAACCGGACTCCCATGGCCTGGATCAGGTGGGTGAGCTGGTGAACGAACAGGTCGGTGTACATGCCGCCGCCAAAATCCCAGTAGCAGCGCCATTGGGCGTAGCGGGCACGATCGAAGGGCTGGTCGGGGGCCAGACCGAACTCTGTGCCGAGGAACATCTTCCAGTCGACGGTGGTGGGATTCATGTCCTCGGTCAAGGGGTAGTAGCGCCACTGACCCATGTTGCTGTTGCGGTAGTAGCTGGTCTGGCCCTGCATGACCTTGCCGATCTTGCCTGAGGTGATCAGCTCGTGGGCCATCTTCCAGCGAGGGTCGGCGGTCGACTGAACGCCGACGGTGAAAATCTTACCGGTGCGCTCGACGGTTTCCGCGACGCGGCGGGCTTCGTCGATCGTGTGGGTCATCGGCTTTTCGCAGTAGACGTGCTTGCCCGCCTCCAGGGCGTCGATGCACTGCTTGGCGTGCCAGTGGTCGGGGGTGGCGACGACGACGGCGTGGATGTCGTTGCGGTCCAGGAGGCGGCGGTAGTCTTTGGTGACGCTGGCCTTGTCGTCGGGATTGAGGCCGCACTTCTTGGCGGAGGGATAAAGGCCGCGGCCGACCTGGTCGTTGCCGTCCCAGACGTCGTTGACGCCGAGGATGTCGACGGCCTGACCTTCCTTCTTCATGTCGAGCAGGACGCCGATGTGGGCCTGCATTCGCCCGCCGGCACCGAGGATGGCGAAATTGAGTTTCTCGTTGGCGCCGAGGATCTTGCCGATGGCCGGGTGGGGATAAGAGCTGGCAGCCAGAGCGGCCCCGGCGGCGCCGGTGGTGCTCAGGAAGCCGCGGCGGTGGATGCCCTTTCTGGGTGTCATGAAGGTTGCCTCGTTTCCGTAATTGGTAAGAGTGGCTGGTCACAGGCCATGGATCCGGTCCGGACCGGGAGTATAGGCAATCGTCGCCGAGGGGCCGGGCAAGTGCAACGGGGCAAAACAAGACCGTGATTTGGGCTGATGCGTAGGATGAAAGGAGAGGGGTGGAATCGGATCCGGAGTCCGGAGGCGAGGGCGCGACGTGATGGCGCGGTTTGTCAAGGAGTCGAGGATCGCAGCGTCTCCGGCCGAGGTGTTTGCGTTTCACGAGTCGCCCGGTGCCCTGCTCCGGCTGACGCCGCCCGGGATGCGCCTGGAAGTCTTCCGCGATGACGGCAGTCTGCGGGTTGGCTCTTGCGTCGGCGTGAGGATTTGGGTTGGACCGTTAAAGGTCGACTGGCTGGCCGAGCATACCGAGTACGACCCGCCGCATGGCTTCGCCGATCGGCAGGTGCGGGGGCCGTTTCGGAGCTGGTATCACCGTCATCGGTTTCTCGACGACGGGGCGGGGGGAACGCTGCTCCGGGACGAAATCGACTATGAGCTTTCCGGCGGTCTGATCGGATTCCTGATGCAGCAAATGAACGTGGCGGCGCAGCTCGAGCGTGCGTTTGCCGACCGCCACGAGCGGACGCGGCGGCTGGTCGAGTCGGGTGAATGGAGAACGCGGCCGGTCACCGATTCGGGAGGAGCGGCCCAAAGCTCTCCGCCGTCGGAATCATCGGACGGGGGAAGCCGATGATGTTGGCTGGGGAGTGCCCGAATTGTGGTCGGCTTGTTCGCGCCCCGGCGGACGCGCAGGGGGGATGGTTGCGTTGTCCGGGTTGTCGGGTCCGGTTTCGGGTGGCCGAGGCGCCGGGCAGTGATCGAAGCCTGGCGGAACTAGCAGTGGGTCGGTCGCGTCGGGGAGGTCCGCTGGCGGATGCGGAAGCCTTGATCAGCATGCCGCTCCCCCCGCGGCGGCCGGAGCAGCCCGGCGATGCGCGGCGCAGGGCCCGACGATGCTCTTCCTGCGATGGGCATGTGCCGGTGGGGATGTCGATCTGCCCGGTCTGTGGCTGGGATCAGGAGACCGGTCAATGGGTGGCCGGGCAGATCCGGGTGATTGAGCCAGAAGCGGATCGGCTGCCGCCGACGCCGGTGGGGGTCTGGATCGTCGGCGGGGGGGCGATCGTCGGGTCTCTCGGCCTGGGGAGCCTGATTGTCCTAAGGCCGGAGTGGTTTGGCTGGGTGCTCGGGTCAGTCTGCGGCGTCGTGGCTTGGCTGGGGCTGTACGGGGGGATTCAGTTTTTGAGGGGTTTTCGGGTCCGGCCCTTGGCCGGTGGTCTGATCCTTGCGGCGGTGGTGGATCTGGTCTGGGCGTTTCTGGTGCCGCTCTGGGGCCGGCAGGGTGTCGGCCTCGACCAGCCCACGATCGTGCGGATGGTACTCGGGACAGGGGGGTTGCTGGTGTTGAGCGGACTGGGGGTCTATCTGGGGACTGAGTCGGTGCGGCGTTTTTTTGCGACTCGGCGGCCGTTGTTTGCGGAACCGGAAGACGAAACCGAGTGGATGGAGGGCTATACGACGACGATCTAGACCGGCTCAGGCGGCGACGCAGTCGAGCGGACTGCGCCAGAGGATCCGGGGGGGGAAGAGAAGCCGGGCGGCCTCGATGGCGGTCGCCGACGACGCAACGACGCGGTCTTCGGAGATCAGGTGGTCGATGCTCGAATGACCCAGGAGCAGCCGGACAAACGAGCCTCCGGAGAGGGTGAGGTGGCGGCGCCCGAGCTTGCCCGACTCGATCCGAGACGACTTGCCGGCGGCAATGTGAATCAGGAAGCGTTGATCGCCGATGCTCAGGCCGAGGTCGAGCGGGAGAGCCGCGCCGGCCTGTTTGGCATGGCGGGCGATCTGAGGAAGCAGGCGAGCCAGGAGTAGGCCGGGGTCGGGCGCGTGATACATCTGGACGTCGCCCTCCCATTCCTCGCGATGGAGAATTTTGCCGCCGGAGGCTTTGAGCTGTTGCATGGCGACGTGGTCGGGCGGGGCGTGGAGGATCACCTCCGGATAGGCTCGCTCTAGAGCCTCGGACCGGATGCGGCCAAACAGGGCTGGGAGTGCGTCCGGGTGGGCTGGGTCGACGGCGATTTCGAGGACTTTGTGGTCCTTGACGAAGGCGTAGCCGTGGACCGCGTCGCCGAGGCAGGCGATCCAGATAACGTGCTGGATTCGACGGTTGACCATCCAGCGCCAATATTCCTCGGAACGGACCAGAGAGCCTGGGGTCTCGGCGAACTGAAGCTCGTAGAGCCGCATCAGGTCACCGAGTTCGACCTGGCGCCAGGGGCGCACCTGCCAGGCTGGCCCGCGGACTTCCAGGGCGCCTTCGTTGCCAGTTGGCAGATTGCGGCTCGGAATCAAGCCGATCCCATGACGCCCGCATACGCCCCACCCAAGCGGCTTGAAGAACTCGGGCATGGAGGTGGAGGCGGTCATGAGAAGGGCACCCTGCTTTCTGGCCCGCTGGCTGGCCAGGCGGATCAAGTTTTGGGCGAAACCGCGGCCACGGTATTCGGGGAGAGTCCCTACCCACATCACGCCGTGGAGCCGAGCCACCTCACCCGCGAGGCGGATCTGGCGGTCGGTGAGATAGACGTGGCTGGCGATCTTACCGCCAACCTTGACCAATAGGCGCTGTTCGGGACGGTAGGCTGGATCGCTGAGCGTCGCGAGGAAATCATCCCGATCGGGACGATGAAATACATTCAATAAGGTCTGGTAGACCGCTTCATGATCGGCCTCATGGCCTGGAGTGTATTCGACAGCCCCTTTGCGAAACGGCAGGTTGAGGTCAAGGGCGAGCGTATTCGTGGCCACGACAGCGACTTCCGAACGGTTAAGAAGGGGACAATCTGAAAACCGACTTGCCAAGAACTCGAGCGTGGTCGACCTCGTCCGAGTGGCTTACGGATTATTCTAAGGCCCAATACGTCGAACCGCTCTGGTCTGGTTCAAAAAAACGCAGCGCTCGACCTGGTCAGGAGTTAGACAACGGCTCGATCAGCTCCATTGGCCCAAGCGGGCGAAGGCCGCGCGGAGGCGGTCGGAATCATGAAGGACGAAGGCGAGGTCGCGGGTGTGAGCGACCCGGTTCCAGGCTTCCTCGAAGGACAATTGAGCGATCCGATCATATTGCTGTGTCAGGCTTTGAGACACAGCGGCGGCCAGCCGCTGGTTGCATTCGCGAAGGCGTCGCCAGCGCTCGACGCGGTCCCGGTGGGTCGAGCCGACCGTCTTGATCCATTGAATCTTGCGCTCTCGAAGAACGTCAAACTCTGGGTCGTGGTGGGGGGGTAAGTGGCGATCGGGGTTGTAAATCAGGTCGCGGGCGAGGGTTCGGGCATGTCGGAGGTTGGATTCAGCGTCGGCGTAGTCGGGCAAGCCAAGCCAGATGGTCTGGGAGACGACCAGGTAGGCCGGCGGGGTGATTCGGAAAAAGCGGGTGATGATCGTGTCGCCGAGTTCGTCGTACTTGGCGCCCCCGATTCCGTGGAGGAACAGGTCGCCGAGGAAGAGCCGCGCGAAGAGGGTGGTGGTCAGCGCGCGGGTGCGGATGCGGACGCCTTGAGAGGCGAGCATCTGGAGGATCGGGATGGCCTGATCGGCATTGCCCAGTGGTTGGAGGGGGAGGTCGGCGGCGAGGGGGGGGAGACCGGCGGGGCGGAGTTCGACGCGGCCGTTGCGGCTCCGAACCAGCAAGGGTCGGCGACGTGGTTGGGAGCGGGTCCAGACCCAGAAGGGGGTCTCGACCCAGCCGTCCTCGGCGATCAGGTCGGGAACGGGGTGGTTTTTGCTGCGGATACGGTTGAGCTGGCGGTATTCCTGGAGGGCGGCGTTGTGGATCGAGCGGAACGGCTCGGCGTGGGCGAACAGGTGGCAGGCGAAGCGGAGGAACGGAGCCGTCGCGCCCAGGCTGCTCAGGGGCAGTTGCGTCAGGTGGAGTCCCCACTGACGCTCGATCGACGCGCGGGCGAGTGCGAAGCGGCGGGCCGGATGGATCGGCCCCGAGGTCTCCGCAACCACAAGGGGCCAAAAGGATTCGATCAGCGGGCGAGGGACCAGTCCGCCCAGGTAACGAAGGACGCGATCGGGGAACGATTGAAAGAGGGCGGGATCGCGGATGGACCAGTCCTCGTAGGGGACCTCAGAGGCGGCCGAGTCGAACGGAACCGGGATCAGACGGAGTTGGCCGCCACTGGGATCGCGGTTTGGGACTCGGATGACCGGTGCCTTGGGCAGGTCGTTATCGACGATCAAATGGACCGGGAAGGCCTGAAGCTGGCGCGCCAGGACCCCGAGAGCGAAATTTTTGGCCCAGACGCCGGGATGGAACAACTCGGGCTGGTGGCCGGTGAGGATCCAGGGGGCGTTTGGGGCCGATTGATCGGCCGCTCGTCCGGCAAGCTCAAGAAGGGCAGCCTGAGCTTCGCGACGGAGCTGGGAAGCAGGTTGTCCCTGGATTGGGTCGTTCCAGGTCTCTAGGCGGTGCCGGTTGGAGGCAACGAGCCTGCCCGCCTGATCGAGCGGAGGATCCGCCAGCAGCTCGCCGTCTGCCGCCGGGGCGCGGAGCCGGCGGGGGCTCATGCACAGCCGCTCCCGACCGGGCGTAAACCGGCACGATCTAGCGCGGCGCGGAAGACCCGGCGATAGTGCTGGAGGCGTGCGGCCGGGTCGTCCAAGGCGCCACCGAAGGCGCGTGCCTCGTCGAGGTAGATCAGAGGTACGGGGACTTCGGTGACCGACAGGTTGTGGGCCGCGGCTTGCACCCAGACCTCCAACGGCATGGCATAGCCGGGGTCGTGGGTCTCGATCTGGCGGAGGGCGGATGTGCGGTAGGCTTTGAAGCCGCAGAAGGCGTCAGTCAGGTTGAACTGGAGGCATTGGTTGAGCCAGCGGGTGACTTCGACGTTGATCCGGCGGCGATCTTCGGGGGGCGCCTGCGACGGGTCGAAGGTTTTCAGGTAGCGGCTGCCGGAAACGATGTCGTAGTCGGCCAGCGGCGCGGCGATTTCCGGGATCAGCGACGGTTCGTGCTGGCCGTCGCAATCGAGGGTGACCAAGCCATCGTAGGGGCCTTCGAGAGCAGCCGCGAAGGCGGTTCGCAAAGCGGCGCCGTAACCCAGGTTGCGGTGGTGGCGGAGAACCCGGATGCCCGGCACGTTGGCCAGAATCTGGGGCGTCTGGTCGGTGGAACCATCGTCGACGACGAGAATTTCGCCAGCGTAACGGCTGACGGCCTCGAGAACGGGCACGATATGCCGTGCCTCGTTGTAGACCGGAATGGCCGTCAAAATGCGCATGGTTTGAAGAACCGATTTCGGGGCGAGGAACACTTTTTAAGGATCAGGAACGGCAACGAGGCTTATTGTGGAGCGGGCTGCCAGCCAAGTCAACGAACGCAGCCCGACGAGCCGATCGGCGGTTGGGGTCATCAGGGGGCGGACCCTTGACGCATCCTTTGTGATGGGAATAACATAAGCTCATTGTTCGGTGGATCGCGGGGGCCTGCCGCGACCTGACAAGCCACGTCTATTGGTCGATGCTCCATGACGCCGTCGAAACCGACTGAGGCGGGTGTTGCCATTACGCCGCCCGAGGGGAACGGACCGGAACTGCCCGCTCGCGAGAGTGAGCCTTGGACGCCGGAGCGGGTGCTGGCCTGGAACCGGTACTTGGATCGGTATGTGGCGGGTGGGGTTTTGGTGCTGGTGTTTTTGGTAGCGCTGCGGCCGATCGGCCATACGTCGATCTGGCCGTTGTTGAAAGCTGGTCAGGTGATCGCGCAGGGTGGCCCGATCACCCGCGACGTGTTTTCGTACACGCGTGAAGGCCAGACCTGGGTCAACGTTCCATGGCTCTTTGAGGTGGTGGGAGCCCAGGTGTACGGTCTGGCCGAGCGGCTATTTCGGAGCGATACCGACCCAGAGCGAGGTCGTTGGGCCGGCGCATCGGCCCTTGTGTTGATGCACGCTGGGTTGTTGACCCTGGCGGCGTGGTTGCTGATGCAGCTTCGTCGGCCCGGGCCGGGGCTGTGGTGGTCGGCGATCGCGGCGATGGTGGCCTTGGGCGGGTTTGTCACCCCGGCTGCCGTGCAGGGGCGATGGGTCCAATTGGGCCTGGGCGGACTGGCGCACGGATTCGATGCCGTGACGCCGGAGTGCTGGGGGTTAGTCTGGTTGGCGGTGGGGATGGTTTTGCTGCATGCGTGGTCGAATCTGGGTCGGCGGTGGGCGGCATGGGCGTTGCCGGCGGTGTTTTTGGTTTGGGCCAACTCCAGCGAGACGGTGGGCTTTGGGTTGATCGTCGCCGCGGTCTGGACCCTGGGGCTGCTGGCCGAAGCCGGCATCAGGCGTCGGCGCGAAGCGGTAACGGTTCGACCGGCGCAGGCGTTGGGGGTTTTGGGGGGATCGGTGCTGGTTTGTCTGCTCAATCCATCGACCTATCGGTTGTTCGAGGAAGCGTTGGTTCCGATCGGCAAGTCGGTGATCCGGCTGGCGGGCGGTGGCGGCGACGAGGTTTTGACGCAGGATCAGTTGGGGTTCTTTGGACCGATCAGCGACCGTGAGTTTGGGTTGCTCGGGGACCAGGCGGCGTTGGCGGTTCGGCTTTTCTATGGCTTCGTGGTTTGGTTGGGGTTGATCTCGTTCGTGCTGAATTACCGCAACTTCCGCTGGTCGCGGTTTCTGGCGTATCTGGCGGCGGTGGTGATGTGGGCGGGGCGGATCCAGTGGGCGCCGTTTGTAGGTCTGGTTCTGGCGGGGGTGCTCAGTCTGAATGGCCAGGAATGGTATCTGGGGCGATATGGCGCTGAGGGCCGGGTGGGGATGGGCTGGAAGTTGTGGTCCGACGGCGGCCGGGCGGTGACGATTCTGGGTATTTTTGCGTTATGTTTTCTGGCGATTACCGGTTACGCGAGTCGGCCGGGGGATCCGCGGTTTGGGCTTGGTTACGACGATTCCAACCTGGCTGTCGACGCGGCGCGGTTTCTGCGGTCGTTGCCGCTGGAAGGTCGGGTGCTCAATCTGACGCCTTCGCATGGAGATGCGTTGATCTGGGAAGCCCCGGAGCGCAAGCCGTTTATCGACAACCGGCGGGGGTTGTACGATCAGGAGATTCGACGCGATTTGCAGGCGATTCGGTCGGCCTTGTTGGACGACGATCGCTCGCGTTGGGAGCCGCTGCTCTCTCGCTATGGCGGTGAGGGGGCGGGGATTACCGCGGTGATGGTCAATCCGTCCCGACGGGATGCGCCGGTCTACAACGCAATGCTATCGAGTTCGTCCTGGGTGCGGCTGTACGACGGTGGGAACGCTGTGGTCTTTGGACGAGCGGATGCCCCGTCGAAGGATGTGACCGTCTTTCGGGATCAGCGGCTGGACGCGGCGAAGGTGGTCTACGGGCGATATGATCCGCAAGCGTCGCCGGACCGGCCGCCGGCGGGGACTTCGTGGCTAGATCACATTTTGCGCTACCGCGCGGTTCAGCCACCTCGACCGCCAATCTATGCCGCGGACCGGTGGTTGGATGCGGCCCGGACGGCACCGGAGCCGGATCCGGCGCTGGCGTTGATGGCGATTCGCGAGGCGCGGCGGGTTTTGGCGCGGGATCCCGATGACTATCTGGGGCATTTGATTCTCCAGAACGCCTACTTGACGCTGACGAATGCGGAGCTGGCGATCCTGGATCGGGGCCGGCCGACCGATCGGCCAGCGGTCGAGCCGATTGAGCACATCAATTTCCGTTATCGGCAGCGTCTGGCGGAGATGCGGTTTGCGATCGAGACGGCGCCGCCGCCACGAGCACGAGGCGACCGGGAAGCGCGAGCCGACCGCTACGTGGAACTGGGGCAGCTCTATGAATCGAACCGGGCGCTCGATCTGGCCCGGGATGCGTATGTGGCCGCGCGTAAGCTGGTCTCACCGGGGACGTTTCCCGAGGCGCTCGAGGAACGGATCGCCCAGATTGACGAACAGATCGAGCGGTTGCGGGCAGGTTTGGAGGAGCGCGCGGCGGCCGGTCTAACCAATCCGATCCAACGGGCCGACTATCTGGTCTCGGCGGGCTTTCCGGGGCTAGCGCTCGAGGAGTTGCTGGCCGCGGAGAATCTGGGGATCAGTCCCGCAGCGGTGCGCTGGAGTCTTGTGGACCTGTACTGCCAGACTGGGCAGCCGGATAAGGCCTACGACCTGTTGGAAGCCACTGGGATCGGCGACCCGTCGCTCTCGACCGGGCCGGGCACGGCCGCGTACCGCCAGGGTTTGGTCAATCTTCTGCTCGGTTACCATACCTACGCCGCAAATTATTGGGAAAACTACGCCCTGCCGCCGGTCCGGCAGGCCGCCGTGGGTCAGGCTCTGGAGGCGGCGATCGGGGTGCTTCGCGGCGAGCCAGTGGCTGCGACCCGAACGGTTCTCGATATCACCGGCGTGCCGGGCAGTCCGGGCTACCTGGACAACGAGGCCCAATGGGAGGCGGAGCTTGGCCTGTGCCTGCTCGAGGCGGGCATTCCTCAAGATGTTCTCGAAGAGGATGGGACGGTCCGTCAGACTGGTGCGGCGACCCATTTCCGCCGAGCGCTCGAGATCAATCCTCAGCATCCGATCCGCGCTCTGCTGGTCTACTACCTGGAGAGGCTTGGGCAACCAGTCCCGTCCGAGCCTGGAGATCCGCAGACGGGCGCAGCGGCTGCGCCGAGCGCGACGGCCTTTCCTGAGTCCTCCCCTGCCCCGCCGAGTGCGCCACCGGCAAGCGGGTCCGCGGCGTCCAACGACGAAGCGCGGCCGAGCGACCCGGCTGGCCCGGTCGAGCCGGTCGAGCCACGTGAGACCGCGCCTGCGGTCGAGGTCGAGGCCGCTCCGGCGGCGGAAACCAGGCCGCAGTCGGCGGAGCCTGGCGAGAGGCGGTCTTGAGGGCGTGCCAGGAGTCAGGGTGCCAGGAGAATGACGTTCTCGACGCGGCAGACGACGTCTTGAAAGTCGTCGTTGGTCGAATACTCCCAGCCGATCAGATAGGTGTTGGGCTGGAGCTGGCCCGTTTGGGGATCGCGGTAGGGATAGATCATGGCCTTGTAGGGTTGGCCGGCGAGTCTGGGATTGAGCTGAGCGACAGCGGCCGGCTCGGTGTAGACCGCGTCGTCAAACTGGTCGTTGGCGATGTAGAGACCGAAGGGGTGGTCGCCGGGGTCGAACTCGGTGGAGGAACCGGCGTCGAGCGGTGGAGGACCGGCGGTTCCTTGTTCGAGTTCGCGCGCGGTGCTTTTGTGGCGATAGCGCCAGAGTTCGACCGGTTGGATCTGGTCTGGGCGGGCAGCGTAGTAGTAGCCGCCGCGGATGGTCACTTCGAGGCCGAGGGCCAACTCGGGCACAAAGCGAACCGGCCCGGCTGAAGCCTTGCGGAACAGGCCGGGGACAGCCCGGGGGTCGTTCTGGACGGGGTTGGCCAGGTCGGCGAAAAGGCGTGTGGCGTAGTAGCGGTCGAGAATGACCAGCCAATCCGGCTCGGCGGGGCCGGGCTGAACGGGTGGTTGAGCCGGCGATCGTTGAGGGGAGGGGTTCTGCAATCCGAGAGCCGCGGCCAGCAGGATCGTCAGCATCGGTCGACTCCCGAAGGACAAGTGGTGGGTTGTCGGCGACCGGGTCGCAGGACGAGGGCCAGGCCGCAGAATCCGAGGACGGTGGCGGCCAGACCCCAGCGTAACGAGTCCGGGTCGTATCGGAAGGTGAGCCGGTGGCTTCCGGAGGGAACACCCGCACCGCGCATCATTCGATTGACGCGGAGCAGTGGGGCGGGCTGGCCGTCCAGCTCAAGACGCCAGCCGGGATAGTAGACGTCGGCGAAGACCAGAAGCCCCGGCGTCTGCAAGGTGACGTCGATGACGACGAGTTGTGGTTCGTAGCGAACGATTCGGGGCGTCTCGGAGGGATGGACGGGAGTGCGGGCGAGGAATGGGGCGACCTGGCCGACCTCGTCGGTTTCGACCCAGGCGATCCGCCGTGGGTCGTAGATGGGGCGGTCGGGCGAGGTCCAGAGGGGGTCGGCCTGGTAGAGGATGTCGCGCATGAGGGGCTCGCGGTCCAGGCGGCGCAGGCCGCGGATCGGCGGGCGAACGATGGCATCGTGAACGATCCAGGCGCGGGGGTAGGAGGCGCGGTTCCGCAGAAGCTGCCAATCCTGCGAGAGGGCCCACTGGCGGCGCTGGTCGTCGCGGTCGGGCTGATCGGGGAATCGCGGGGCGAGGATCTCGGCATCGGGCAGGAACGAGGCGTAGCCGCGTGACTCGTCGTTGCCTGGAACGTACGGGAGAATGAAGTAGCGGGTGTTCCAAAGGTCGAAGCCGCGTCGCGGGAATGCGACCAGAGGTTTGCCGTCGTCGCGGCCCAGGAATCGAGCGGCAAGCGAGCGATCCGGCGAGATCGCTTCGAACGGGGCGAAGAAGTACTCGTAGTCGTAAAGTTCGGCGACGCCCTGGGTCAGGGTGTAGTGGAGGCCCAGGGGGACGCCATACTTGGGCTGGAGGGTATCGCGCTCCCATTCCACGAGCTGGCGGTAGCGGTCGGCGCCCGAGGAAAGGCCCCAGCCACGCGGTTCCCAGTGGGGAGTGCGGTGGACGCGAAAGAAACCGCCCGGTGTGGGAGACTCGCGCTCGGCGGCCTGGATCCGTTCGAGCAGGGCGGGGGGTGTTTCGAGAACCGGGGTGGGGACGGTGATGATCAGATCGCGATTGGCCAGGGCGAGGTCGAAGGCCTGGAAGGCCAGGATCAGGCCGGCTCCCCAACGCGGGCGGAGGTGGGCGATCCTGAGCAGGGCCAGCAGAGCGACCGCGACGAGGGCGCCGTGGGTCGTCGCGCGGATCGTCGCGTGCCAGGCCGCGGCGGGCGAGAAGGGTCCATAAAGGCTGGTCGAGCCGGCTAATGGTGAGTTGCGAAAGGCGGCGATAACGGCGTCGCGCTGTGCGAACAGCCCAGCAGCCAGGGTGGCCGAGACCAACGCCAAACCCAGGGCGAAATGGCGGGCCGAGCGGAATTGATGAAGGCGGATTCGATCGAGGCCGGCACCGGCAAGCACCGAAAGCCCCAGGCAGGCGAAGGTGAGAAGTTTGGCCGGATAGCGGAAGCGGCTGAAGCCGGGCAGAAAGGTCGCCAAGGCCCAGTAGACGCCGCCGTCGCCGTCGCGGAGCTGGCCATCGAAGCGGATGGCGGCGACGTCCGGGGGGTCGTGGGTGCCGATCCAGGGCTGGAGGGCAGGGATCAGCCGAGCCAACCAAATCGGGCTGCCGAACCGGCCGAAGCTGGCCAGCAGGGAGATCAGGGTGACCAGGCCGAGCCAGCGCTGCCAGATGGGGGTGGCCGGTCCGCGGCTGGCCAGAGCCAGGATCAGCACGAGAGCGCCGCCGTAGAGCGAAGGAACCCAGATATCGGGCCGGTGAGGGGGAATCAGTGCCAACCAGGAGGAATTGCCGCCGAGGAAGGAACCAAAGACCCCGGGCCAAACCAGTTCGAGCAATCGGGTTGGCTCGACGCTAAAGGGGTAGATGTCGTGGGGGCCGGATTCGGCGGATCGGGCCGTCTGAGCCGTAAACTCCAGGACAGGGAAGAGCTGGGCACCGGAGATGAGGGCGGCCAGGATCGCAGCTAGGAGAAGACCGCCGAGTCGGGATCCGAACCGACGCGCCTCGGGCATGCGCACGATCGCCGCGATCAGAATCAGAGCCGAGAGAAGCCAGGCGGCCCGAATCGACCAGGTGGCTGGTCCGGTCCAGGGGAGTGGCTCTGGCGGGCGCTGCAGCTTGGAGGGGTCTCGGGCGAGCAGCGCAGCGGCGGCGATGGCCGTCCCAAACCAGAGCAAGAGAATCAGGGCCAGCCCGGAAAACCGGAGGCGTGGCCAGGAAGGCCGGCTCAAGAGGACGGCGTAGAGGGCTGCGAACAGGCCGGTCAGGTAGGCGGCTTGGGGATCGCCGCCGAGGGTCTGCATCGCCAGAACGGCGGCCAGCGCGGCCAAGGCACGACGTTTGCCTAGGCGGATCCAGGCGTCGGCCGCGTGGAACCCCAAGGGGAGCCAGGCGGCGCCGACCAGGTAGATGACGTTGCAGTATTGGAAGAGGATCGGCGCGGCGAAGGCGAAGGAGCAGGCGGCCAGGGCGGAACCGATCGGCGAGATCCCCCAGCCACGCGCCAGGATATACATGGCCACCAAAGCCAGCGCTGAGTGCGCGACGACGTAGAGCCGGGCACCCCAGGCATAGGAAGGAGCCAGACGGTAGATCAGCTTGAGGGGGTAGAGAACCGCAGCCGTGGGGTTGCCCAGAAGGGGCATCCCGGCGTTCTCTTCGGGCGACCAGAGGGGTAGCCGGCCGGCGTTCCACTCCTGCTCGACGCGCTGGTAGAGCGGGTAGTAGTAATGGGCGGCGTCGCGGTAGGCGAATTGGCGATCCGAGAGCAGAACCGGGCTGTAAAACCAGAGACCAAGCGCGGCCGCGCCGAGCAGGAGCAGAGAGGCGGCGGGCCGGGGCATGGGTCCTCGTCGTGGTGGGATCGGATCGGGGATGTCAAACCGCGAGCACCCCGGCGGGAGGGGCAAGATCACGCCGGGGCGATCGCGGCTGGGGGTCGCAGCCTCGCGAACGAGGAATTCCTAGCGACGGCGGAAAATCGCGTGGGCGTCTTCCGAGGCGACCTTGCGCTTGGGAATCTCCAGAGCCTGGCGGGCGTCCGGGGCGGTGCCGTCGGAGCTGGGAGGCAAGGTGGGGATTTCAACGTCCGGCGGCGGACCGGTCAGGGCCTTCATGAACGCGACCAGGTCGGCCTTTTCCTGGGGGGTCAAATTCAGGGGCTTGATATCCTTGTCGAGATAGGGATTGGGGTTGCCGCCGCGATCGTAATAGTCGACGACGGCTTCGAGCGTCGGTTCGCTGCCGTCGTGCATATACGGGGCGCTACGGGCGACGTCGCGGACGGTCGGCGTCTTGAAGGCGCCGATCGAGGCGGGGTTCTTGGCTCCGATCGGTTCGGCCAGGAACCGGCCGTAATCGGCGAAGCGGCCGGTGGTGGCGTCGTAGCCGACACCGAGGTTGTGGAATTTTTCGTCGGTGAAGTTGAAGCCGAGGTGGCAGAGCGTGCAGCGGGCTTTCTGGAGGACGACATCGGTCTGAAACTCGTCGTCGTCGTTGAGGCGTTCGCCGAAGAGGATCATGCCCCGTTTCTCGGATTCGCTCAGGGCGTTGTTGTGGTCGGGCAGGTCGTAGTCGCGGTAGCGGTCGTAGGGGGAATCGCCGGAGAGGCCGGCGACACGCTCGAAGGTCGCGATGGCCTTGGCGACGCCGTCGAGGGTGACGTTGGTGCCGAAGACGCGGCGGAACCGTTCGACGTAGTCAGGGACGTCGCGGAGGCGGGCGATGATTTCCTCGTAGGTCTGATCGCCCATTTCGATGGGGTTCAAGGGCGGACCCTGGCTCTGCGCTTCCAGCGACGGGGCGCGGCCGTCCCAGAACATGGAGCGTCCGTAGACGGTGTTGGTCACGACCGGGGCGTTGCGACCGCCAGCCTGGCCACCGATGCCGATCGCCGTGGGGGTGCCCTTGGTCCAGCCTTCGCCGGGGTCGTGGCAGGTAGCGCAACTGACCGTGCCATCCTTGGAGACGCGTGGGTCAAAGTAGAGCAGGCGGCCCAGCTCAAATTTTCCTTTGGTGATCGGGTTTGCCTCGGGCACGACCACGCCGGGCGTCAGGTCGGGCAATCCGCGCGGGGGTTTGACCTCGAGCGGTTCGTCCTGGATCAGCGACGGGTCGGGCGGCTGCCAGTAGATCGAATCCTCGTCGGGATTGACGGTCACCGAGGAGGCCTCGGCGGGCTTGACGAGGGCGATCAGGGGCAAGGCGTCGAAGGCGGCCGCGGCGGCGGGAGGGTTGTGCGGGGTGGCCGTGGCGGCCACGACCGGCGCGTGGCCAGGAGCGGCCGCGGCGCTGTCGGCGGGCTTAGCCGAGTCGGCTGGGGCGTCCAGAGCCGGTTCGGAGGGCGAAGTCGGAGTTTCGGCGGGCGGGGGGGCGGCTTCGGATGAGCCTGGGGCCGAGGCGGTTGGCGGCGTCGGGACGGCGACGTCGGAGGGGGCCGTCGCATCGCCGCCGCAGCCGACGATGGCCGACCAGGACAGGCCGATCAGGGGGAGGAGTGGGAGGCGTTTCCAGAAGGCGTTGCTCATCGAATGGACTCCGATCCTGGTCAGGGGACCGCTGACCGCCGGATCCGGGAAAAACGGTCGGAAATGGGCCGCGATCCAAGGGACCTGCTGGGGTGGGACGTTGGCGGGAGGCCAGGGCGAGTCGGGCGGAGAGTTAGCGTTTCGAGGCGAGTTGTTCGGCGTTGCGTTGGGCGGCATCGACAAGGTCGTCAAAGTGAGCTGCGACGTACTCGGGAGGGCCCCCCTTGCGGGCGACGAAGTGGGCCACTTCATACGTGCTCACCATGTCGATGGCATCCCAGGGGCAGACCTGGGCGCAGTGTTTGCAGCCGATACAGCGGTCAAGATCGACGTCGCACCAGGTTTGAAGGCTGGGATGCTCTTCACCGGGCACCTTGTAGATGCACTCGACGGGGCAGACCTCGACGCACGCCTCGCAACCGGTGCAGCCGTCGGCATGAATGACGGCGAGGATCTTGGGGACGACTTTGCGGGGCTTGGCGGCCAGTGACGCCATGGCGGTTTGAGGCCTCCCGAGAACCGCGCAGATCGCTTGGGGCCGCTCAAAGGCCCCGACCCTTCAACGTGGATTATCAAAGGGGGGTTGGAGGTGGTCAAGCAGGCCGAGCCGGTTGGGCCTGATCGACCGGCGCGATGGCGGAGTGGAGCGACGTCGGCTCGGTTTCGAGATATCCAGCCAGGTGCCGAATCCAGTGACGCAGATCACGGCGCGGCCGGCGTTGGGCCTGGAACTGATGGGCGAGGGCGGCTAGGGCTGGGTGGAACGGCGTTTCGGTGGCGGTTTCTCGGCTCAGCCGCTCGAGAGACCAATGCTGGCGGATTGCTCGGGCGAGCGTGGGGAGGAGCCGGAGCGCGTCGCGGTGGCAGACCGCGGCGGCCAGGAGCCGGCCACGGGCGTCGATACGGACGCGTAAAAGCCCCGGAACGCCCCGCGCCGTGGTCGGCGCGAGGGCTGTTTCGAGCTGGGGGTGATGGGGGGAGTCGAGATCCGGAGAAATCGAGAAGCAGACGACCGCCGGGTCGGTGCCTATGGTCCAGGGCAGCGGGATCGGCGCGGGCGCCTGGCCGGACCAGATGCGCAACAGATCGGAGACCTGAAGCTGGTTGGCCTCGGGGTCGAGGTCAAACCCGAGCGACGGGCCTAAGGCCCAGAGCCGGCCGGGAACCAGCGCGACGGGTCGGCTGGAGCTGCGGCCTGGATCAAGAAGCTGAGGTGTAGCGATTCGATCAAGCCCTAAGGCCGTGAGGGCGGAGGCGGCGGGCTGGGTTCGGAGGAGGGCTTCGGCTTCGACGGTGGTCGGGGCTGGCTCGCGACTCCTGAAGATCCACCGATCGCCCCGCCGCTCGACCTGATCGGGTGAGCCGAAAAGAACGCGGACCCCTTGGCGCAGCAACGACGCGACGAGCGGTTTCAGAATCGGGTCTCCGCCGGGGGATGCATCGGCGGTGATCAGGCTGACCTTGAGACCGATCCGAGCCAGGATTTGGGCGTACTCCCAGGCTTCGCCGGAGCCGGCGACCAGGATGGATCGGGGCAGCGATCGGACGTGCCAGAAGGTCTCGGTGTCGAACTGAGTCGCGAGGTTCGGATGAGGGAGCTGGGTCGTTGGGACGGCCAGCCCCGCGAGGGCAAGGACGATGCGTTGCGCCGGCAGCGGACGGTGGTCGACGGTGACGGTGTTGAAGGCGGTTCGCTGGGGCAGACCCGGGACGACCGTGACACCGGCGGCGAGGGCTGAGGAGGCGAGCAGTTGCTGGCGGCGAGCCAGCTCGGACTTCAAGGCGCTAAGGGCGACGTCAGGGGTGCCCAGTAGATGGCCGGGCAGGCCCCGGAGCGCGTCGCGGAGGACGTCGCGAGCGAGGTCGCGATTGATAAGTCGCGAAGTTCCCCATTCAGGGCGAGGGACCAGGGCGACCGGCTGACCTTGGGCGGCGGCGGCGCAGCTCAGGGCGACGGCGGAAGGGGAGTCGCCCAGAACGATCAAGGCGTACATCGCTGGCGGATCCCTTCGGCGGAGGCCGATTGGTGCGAGAGGTGGATTTCGAGTAGAACGGCAATCCTTAAAAGATCGGCACGAGGCGCGTTGTCGCTGCAAGCGAACCCCAAAATCCAGAGAGCCAGGGGGAAGAGATGGCGCGAATGACCGAAGGTTCACGAGGCCAAGAAGGGGCCGTGCGGTCGCGACCGAAGACCAATCACCGAGTGGCGCTGTTCTGGCCGGGTGACTATCGTGATGTGCCCAACCAGTGGGCGCTGCCCAAGGCGAGGGAGGCGACACGGCAGCTCATGGCGGCGCTCAAGGCGCTCGGTCGATCGCCCTACCTGGTCGAGGGATTTCTGACGCGGCCGCATGAGGCGATCGAACGGCTCGGCCCGATCGACGACCCGATGATCGGCGTCTTTGTCCACTGGGCCTATGCGCCCCATACGGTGGATGGGGTGGTGGGGAAGAACAACCCGGTGCTGCTGGCGTCGAACTTCGATGGGACGTGGCCGGGGCTGGTGGCGTTGCTCAATACGGCAGCGTCGCTGGAGTCGGTCGGACGGCCTGCCTCGCGGATCTGGACGCGAGCCGAGGACTGGTCAGCTGACCGCCAGTTGCTGGATCGGCTGGATCAGTGGTGCACGACTGGGCGGATTGACTATGACGATTCGGAGATTCACGGGGTCGGGGAGGTTTCGGCGGAGTCTGTGGAGCTTGCCGAACGGGTGGCTCGCTCGATTCGGGATCGGCGTGTGCTGGCGCTGATGTTGGGCGATACGTCGATGGGGATGATCAACGGATACTTCGGGCCGAGGGTTCTCTACCGGGTTGGGTTTAGTGAACACAAGGTGGATCAGGCGTGGCTGGTCGAGCGGGCCAAGGGGGTGTCGGAAGCGCGGGTTGAGGATGCGTTTCGGTTTGTGCGGGACCGGGGGGTGGTTTTTCACTGGAGGGCCAAGGATGCGTTGGATTTTACGGAGGATTCGACCCGCGCGCAGTTGAGGTATTACCTGGCGGTGTTGGACTTGCTTGACGAGTTTCGGGCGGATTGTGTGGGCTGGCAGTATCAGTTGGGGTTGTTGCCGATGGCGCCGCCGTCGGATTTCGGCGAGGGGTTGTTGAATTCGCATGCGCGGCCGGAGGGGGATGGCCGAGTGCGGATCGCGAGTACCGAGGCGGATCAGGGGAATCTCATCCCGATGGAGTTGATGAAGCGGGTGCTGGAGGCGCGGGGTCTGCCGGCGGCGGTGATGTTCCACGACGTGCGGTGGGGGGCCGAATATCAGGGCCGCTGGCTATGGGTCTTGTTGAATTCGGGAAGTTGTTCGGCTTATGCGTTCAACCATGACCCGACGACGCTCAAGGGAACCCACAGCTACCGCCAGCCGGCCGGCTATTTTCCGGTGGCCGGTGGGACGTTTGCGGGGGTGAGTCTGCCGGGCGAGATCACCTGGTCGCGGGCGTGGCTGGACCGGGGCGGTCAACTGGTGCTCGATGTGGGGCGTGGCGAGTCGGTGGAGTTGCCCGACGAGGTTCGCGAGGCGTGGTGGCGCGGCACCACCCGGCAATGGCCGTTTATGGCGGCCGACCTCGGCGTCGGCCCCGAAACGATCATGGCACACTATATGTCGAACCATATTGCCGTGGCCTATGGCGATATCCTGGGAGAGATGATCGCGTTGGGCCAGGCCTTGGGGATGCGAGTCCGGGTATTTCGGCGATCGGCGTCGATCTGAGCGAAAGACCCAGGGCGGCGAAGTTGCGCGGATTCCTCCGCGGCTAGATCGGAGGATCGGCGGAACCAGCCTTCGGCGGGGTGGAAATGCCCGATTTGTGGGGCGGAGCGGCCTCGGCGGCCTTGACGGCACACTGAGGATGGATCCCCGCTGGAGAGTAGACCGGCCAGCGGCAGATTGGACAGCGGGGACGAGGATTGACCGGAACGGGGACCGACTTCACAACGCGGCCTGCCGGACAAGGTGAATGAAAAGCGGCCTGGACACGCGGGAATGCCGACGTGTCCAGGGCTTACGTCAGACCAAGGAACCGGGCCTGAATCAATACATGTTGCGGCTGTAGCCGCGGCCGCGTGCCGGGCGAGGCTCGCGGGGCCGCGCTTCGTTGACCGTCAGCCGGCGGCCATTGTGCTCGCGGTCATGAAGGGCGTCGATCGCCGCCTGGGCCTCTTGTTGGGTGCCCATTTCGACGAAGCCGAACCCCTTGCTTCGGCCGGTCTCGCGGTCCAGGATCACCTGCGCGCTATGGACCGTACCGAACTGGGCGAACAGATCCTCGAGATCGGGACCGTCGACCGAGTAGCTCAAATTGCCGACGTAAAGCTTGCAGCTCATTAGGAGATGCTCTCTCTCGCAAACGAAGGAGGCCGATGCGGCCGGCCGAACCGGTGGGAAGCGAGAGAGGCAGGCGAGGCGGCGAACCAGGGGAACGGCAGACTCGAGCTTCTTCGAATTCCTACAGTCAGGATTATAACGCGATCGGCCTTGCAGGCAAACACAAAAATGCGGTGGATTCCAAAATATAAAAAAACGAGAAAAAACGATGTTGGTTCGCTCGCGCGGCCGACTCTCGCGATCGACGGGATCAAGAAACCGCGCGTTGGACAGAGGACGCTGGGCAAGCAGTTAGGACGGATGAGGTCCTCAGCGGACGCGGTGAGGCGATCCGCTCCCGCGGAAGCGTTTCGCCGGCAGACTGCAACTTTCGGTGAGCAAGGCGAGGTGGCCGGCCATCCCGGTTGACTGCGGCGGAGACGCAGTGCATGGCGGATCGGAACGCGAAGTGAGCGGGGACTGTAACTGGCACCGGAGACGGCGTGGCAGTCCGGGCAGCCATCCCAAGAATCGTCTCCTTTCCCCCGACGGCCTAGGGTCATGTTTCCCCCGACGAGCTAGGGTCATGCCGGCTCGATCGAGCTAAGCGAAGCCGATCAGGAACTAGGCAAGCCGGTTGTCGACCCTTCGTGGAATCCCCCACCACCAGGACGGTTCCGTGGTGGCTGAGTGGGTCGAGGGCGGGCTAACGGGGGATGGGATCGGCCGGAGCGGGCCAGTCGGGCGACGGAGAGCCATTGAGTACTTTGAAGTGAACGGACTTGAATATTACGGAACAATACGCGACGATTGTTCTAGAAGGATGATAGCGGGGTTGCGGGATGCTCGGGAGTCTCCACGCCGTGAGGTGGAGCCATGGAACCGATGATGGCGGGGCTGGAGTGCGAGGGATTGTCTCCGTGGCTGGCGCGGGATCGGCTCAGTGAGATGGTCTCGGCGTATCTGAAGGGCTACGGAATAACGCGTCTGGCGGCCGAGGTCAGGGAGGTCGCAGCTCTGGGTCCGGGGTGGGCAGACGATGTAGCGGAGCGAGTGTTCGGGTTGCTGACGCATCGGGACTTCTGCTACCTGGGACGGAGCCGGGTGGAAGGGTATCGCCGGCCGGTTGTGGAGGCGTTTCGAGGTCGGGTTGAGCGCGGCGAGCCGCTGGTGTTGTTTTACGACCTGGGTGGGGGGTATCACGCCAGCTTGAGGCGGGATTGGCGCGAGTTGATGTTTAGGGTTGGGCTGGGGGAGTGGTTTGTGTTGTCACAAATTGGGCGGTTTCTGGATCGGCTTCAGAGGTTCTATCTGCCAGGCGCTGAGTTTCGGATTGTGATCGACAATCTGTGTGCCTGGGCGGTCAATGACATCCCCATCGCGCGGACTGAGGCGTATGTGAGTCAATTTCGTCGGTTGATTGCGGCGGTCAGGTTGGAACGGGTGGTCGGGCTGCTGGTGGAGTCTGAGGTTTTAGATTGGGGCGATTATGCGGAAGCGGTGGAGCGGGAATTGCGGGTCGTGGAAGTGGGTCCGATCACGAATCAAGAGAAAGCAAACGTGGAACGGTTTTTGGGGCGGGCGTGCGATGGGTCGGAGGCCGAGTGGCGGGTTGCGCGATATCGGGCGGCGGGTCGGGTGTCGGATCGGCTGATAGCGCCGTGGATTACGGGTCCGCGTCTGACGCAGCGGGCGTCGGACCGGACTCTGTGCTTCCGACCCTTTCCAGGAGGCGACTCGCGCATACAGGCCGGCCAGGTCGGGTTGGTGTTGGATGGCGATGGGGAGCTACGCCCGGTGCTGGTGACTGATCGCAATGTGGACCGGCTGCGTTGGGTGTCGTTGGATCCGCCACCGCCGCTTCCCGCGGAGGTGGGCGTTGTGATGGTTGGGATGTCGGGGCCGGCGGCCTCTGGCTAAGTCGCAGGAGGGGGCCGTACGGTCTGGGGTGATTCGCGAATCTCGCGGTCGCGGGCGGAGTCAAGGGGGGGGGTAGGCAACGGAATCCGCAGAGCATGGGAGCCGCGAAGGGCGGGCTGCTCTGGGAGGCGCGAATGGTTGTGCGTCGGGCGAGGCTCTCGGGTCGCGTGCGGATATGAGCGGTCCGGGCCACGAAAGGTTCGGGGGCGGTTACCAGCGCAGGGCGGGGCGGTCGTATTGGCGGACACGCTTTCGATTGAGTTTCGTTTGCCGCCGCCGGAGCCGGCGGGGATAAGCTGGGCGCATGAATTCTTCGCCGGGTACTGGCATCCAGGCAGAGCCGTGCGGGTGACGGTTCGGGTGCCGGAGACGGTTTCGATTTGGCAGGCGATGGGGCCGAACTGGGTGCTGATCAGTTCGCGGGCTTCGGTGATCGCCGGCAGCCCAGGGTTGATTCACCGGGATCCGACCGGGGAGGAGGCGGTAGCCTTCCGCGGGTATCTGTTGGAGCCGGCTGTGCATGGCTACTCGTCCACGCGGGAGGTACTGGACATTCGCTGGGCGGCCGAGGGGCGGATGAATGGGGTCTTCGCGGTGGCGCAGGTTGGCGCGTCGCGGCTGGTTCTGGTGACCGACGCGCTCGGGCTTTCGCCGTTGTATTACCGGATGTATGGGGATGGCGTGGCGTTTTCGACGAGTGTGCGCTACCTGAAATGCGTGGGGGATCGCCCGGACTTGGTGGGGTGGAGCCAGATCCTCCAGGCGGGGTACATGGCTGCCGACCGAGCGCTGGTTGAGGCGGTGAAGCGTGTGCCGGCGGGTTGCCGGGTGATCGCCGATCGGGGAGGTGTGCGAGAGTCGGCGTGGTTTGAGCTGGGGTCGTTGCCCGATGGCCGGCGGCCGGTGGACGAGGCTGCGCTCCGGGAGGTTGAAGGGGCGTTTCAGACGGCGGTCGACCGAAGCTTGGCGCTGGCGAAGCGGGACGTGGTGCTACCGTTATCGAGTGGTCATGACAGTCGGCGGATTCTGGCGGCGCTGCGGTCGCGCCGGATTCGGTTTGAGGCGCTGACGGTTCGGGTGTTTCAGAAGCAACACCGGGATCTGGACGCTCGATATGCGGCGATGATGGCCGCCGACTTGAAATTCGCGCACCGGGTGATCGAACCGGCCCGGGGGAGGCCGTTCAGCAGGGATGACCAGCGGCGGTGCGCTCTGGTGGATGGGGAGACGACGCTGCATACCTGGGCGCTCAGGCTTTTGGATGCCCTGCCCCGGTCGGCGTGCCTAGTGCTGGACGGACTGATGGGAGACGTGCTCGCCAATCCTGGGTATCGCATGCCGGGTTTGTACCGATCGCACGAACAGGATCTTGAGCTGATTGTCCAAGAATGCTTGCCGGACAATCTCGAGAAGATATGCCAGCAGGGAGTCTGGCCGAAGATGGAAGAGGTTCGAGAAGATTTTCGAGCGTACCTGCGGGCGATCGGGCCGAGGCGTAATCTGGCGGAACTGGCGTTTGTGCTTCTGCGAACCCGACGGATGATGGCGCCTTGGCTGCTTCAGATGCTGCCAGCGGGGCATCTGGCGGTGTGTCCTTACGCCGATCTGGATTATGTGCGGTTGTTGCTCTCGCTCGACCCGCAGATTAAGGGGCAGCGTGTCGTCCAGCGGCTCTGCCTGGAAATGTTCTGGCCCGAGTATGCGGCCTATCCGGGAAACCGCGATATTCCCGAGAACCTGCCGCCGGGGTCAGGGAAGTGGCAGAGCCGAGAGAATCGGGTCCGGATGCGGCGGCTGCTGGGGGGCGTGTTGCGGACCGGTCGCATTCGGACGGTGGGTCAACTCTTGACGCGTCGAGCGGCCGCGCGGGTCTGGTTGTCGGGCCTGAACGGTTGGGTTCGGGATCGTAGCGTCTGGTTCGCCATTCCCCTGTTGGAGATGATCGATCGAATCCATCCTGAGCGAGCCGCTTGGTATCCGGCGAATCCACGGTCCTGCGGCCCAGGTTTGGCGGCAAGCGCTGGGCGCGAATCGACCGGGTGATGACCTGTTGCGGATTCGAGACCGCGGCGGGGCGGCCCGGGGGATCAAACGCTGGGATACCAGCGGGCACAGGGAAGCCCCAGCAGCCAGGGGTTGAACCAGATCCAAAACGGGTGGGCATGAAGGAATTGGGACACGAGCATCAGGACGACCAGGAGCGACCAGAGAGCCAGCCGGGCGCAGGCCAGCGCGGTGGCCCAGCCACTGCGGGCGGTTCCCAGGATTGCCCGAACGAGGGGAAGGCGGAGGCGGCCAGTCGTCGGCTCGACGAGGTCAAGTTGTTCCAGGCCGTGGGCGAGTGCAGGCTCGAGTTCGGCGCGCAGAGCTGGCTCGCGGACCAGACAGCGCGGCAGAGCGCGGCGATAGAGGGCCGCAGCGACGAGGTGGATGACCAGATAAGCTGGAGCGATCAGGAGGGTCGTATTGGTGGCGTAGCTCTCGCGGAAGGCCTGGATCTGCTGGGTGGTGGCGTCCTGGAGCCAGGCGTGCGCAGGCTCATTGATCAGGGTGTAGAGCCGGACCCAGGCCAGGTAGCCCGGAAGGCTCAGGAGCACGAAGGCGGCGGCATAGAGGGTCAGGCCCAGCGGGGTGTGACGGTTCAGGCGGCGAATCAGGCGAATTCGGAAGAATTCGCGTAGCTGGCCGGTTACGGCCAGGTGGGGGATGGCCAGCGGCAGATACATCAGCGCCGCGATGAAGGCCGCGGCGCCGATCAGGAAGGTGATCCGGCCGATCAATGCCTGCTCGTAAACCTTATGGAATGAGATGTCCCAGCCGTATTGCCAGCCGGCGAGCATGAGGAAGCTGCCGGGGGCGGTGAGCAGGGCGGTGGCCAGCAGTATCGTCAGACCAGCGCGGGCGTTGGCCGCGAGGCTTCCGAATAGGATCAAGGGAAGGCGGGCAAAACGGGTGCGCCAGAGAGCAGGGCGGCCATCCGGGCGGGGAGCCGACCAAAGTTCGCGTGCCCGCTCGTGGACGAGCCAACGCGGGGTCAGGCCGCGGGGCAAGGAAGCGGGCAGTCCGGTGGCATAGTGCCGCCAGCCGATCCTGGATCGGGACGGGCTGGATCGCCACCAGCCGCGATGAATCGTGCGTTGCATCCAGCGGGCGACCCAGCCGACGACGAGGACCGCCGTCAGGAGCTGCATGCAGAGAAGGATGGCGACTGTCAGACGAAGCAGGGAAAGCACAAGGTCGCCCGGACCGACCCGATCGCCGGACCGAGGCGGCGATGGTGCGACGGGTCTGGGGTTTTCCGTGGGGCAGTCGAGCGAGGTCATGCGAACGCTTCGGCGAGGGGTTGGCCTTCGGCATAGGGCATCTCGAAGCCCATCAGAGCGCTGACGGTGGCGGCGATCTGGCATTGTTCGACGGGCCGATCGACGATCCGGCCACGGTCAATCCCCGGGCCCCACAAGACGGCGAAGATGCGTCGGGCGTGGGCTGAGTTGAAGTGATGCTGGTAGGGGACGGCGACCAGAGGGTTGTTGTCCCGGCCGCAGTCGGGTACGACCACGAAGACAGTGCGGCCGCGGTAGAAGTCGTCCGCCTCGACGGCCTGGTGAATCCGCTGGAGGGATTCGTCGATGATGGTGACACCACGGGTGTAGTGGGATGGGTTTCCCCAGTGCACATAGTCGGGGTCGTTGAAATTGATCAACATCAGGCGAGGTCGGAGCGTGCGGAGGGCGCGGAGAGCGAGTTCGCAGAGGAGGCGATCGCCGCGGGGGTTAACCAGTCCGGAGCGGCCGTAGTAAGCGGCCCACTGGTCCCAAAAGTGGTCGATTTCGGGAGAGCGGAAGGCAACGTCGCGGGCGCGGCGGTCGAGCTGTTCGAGGCGGCGCAGCTCCTGTCGTTTTTCCGGCTCCTGGCGGCCGGAGTATCGGCCTTGTTCGAGATCGCGGCGGAGCAGGTGGAGCTTGAAGCGATAGAGGCTGAGCACCGAGGAACGGTAGTCGACGCCGAAGAGGTGATGGTTGGAGAAGGAGTAAAATTCTTCGTCGATCCGGTCCTCGCCGTTGATGATCAGGGCCTGCGACGTGGGGACGTCGTAGGCTTTACGCAGGGCCTCGAAGAGGGTCGGGACTTTGGCCTCGAACCGCGCGCCGAGCAACCGGCCGTCGATGTCGCGATAGACGTCGTATTTGCCGGTCAGGATGTTGAGAGTGCCTTCGCCATGGCTGGTCACGATGCCCGGAGCATCGGTGATCTGCATCTGAGGAAACAAAACGCCCTGAGGTGCGAGGACGTTTTTGAGGAAGGGGGCGTACGAGGCGTCGGCGTCGATGGTTTCCTGACGACGCACTCCGCCGCCAAAGCGGATCAGGATCACGTTGCGGCCGTCGTAGGGCCGAGTCATCGCCGAACGGTTGGCATGGGCGGTCGGTCCGGCCGTCAGACCGACCGCAATGGCCCCCAGAAAATCGCGGCGATCCATCATGGCTCTCTCGGCTCTCGAAGGGATTCTCATGGACATTACTCCACCGGTCGCACCACGGTTTCAACCCCCTCTTCCGCCTCGACCCAGCGCCCGAGCGAGCCGACCGGAACCGGCGCTTGCCGAGTGTTCGAAACCCACCGACGGGATCAACGGGATGAGACCGTGTGAATCCGAGACCGGTCGGTCCCGGATGTCTCCGAGTCGACCGGGTTGTTCCCAGCGGGTCTGTGATCTGCCGCTGGCCCGAGTTGAACGCGGGTCGTCTGCATCGCAGGCAGAGCCGGCGAACGGGCGCCCCGTCGAATTCGGCAGGATGGAGCCGTCGAGATTGTGAACGCGTGGGGCAATCCGTGACCCGCCCGTTGGATCCCAGCTCGGGCAAAGCTGCGCGGGGCCGGGGAAGGATCTCGGAGAGCGAAAAGGACGGCGTTGGGTTGGCGGAGGGCAAGCCTTGGGGAGGTCCGGATCGGGACGAGGTTCGTTGGCGGTGGCAGGGCGGGATGCTAGGCTGAGTTTGAGAGCGCGAGAGGCTCGCGGGTTGCGAGCCTGATGATCGCGCGGGCCTCAAATCGCAATGTGCTGATGGGTGAGACGATGTCCGTTGGGTCGCCGGTGACGGCGCTGTGTTCGGAGTTGGAGCGGATAGTCGGCCCGGAGAATGTGATTGCCCACCGGGATGAGCTGTTGGTCTATGAATGCGATGGCTATGTGATTGAGAAGAGCGTGCCGGACGTGGTCGTCTTTCCGACGTCGACCGAGCAGGTTGTGGAGGTTGTGCGGCTCTGCGGCTCAAGGGGAGTGCCGTTTGTACCGCGTGGGGCGGGGACGAGCCTGGCCGGCGGAACGCTGGCGGTTGGCGGTGGGGTGATGGTCAGCCTGACCCGCATGAAGCGTATTTTGGAGATCAACCTGCGGGATCGGTATGCGGTGGTTGAACCAGGGGTGGTGAACGTCTGGCTCAATCGGGCGCTGGCGGGGACGGGTTTTCACTATGCGCCGGACCCATCGAGCCAGGGGGCGTGCACAATCGGCGGCAATGTGGCGACCAATTCGGGCGGCCCGCATACGCTGAAGTATGGGGTCACAGTCAACCACGTTCTGGGAGTCGAGTTGGTCTTACCGGATGGTCAGGTGGTGCAGACCGGTGGGGTCGCCGAGGACGACCCGGGCTACGACCTGACGGGGCTGGTCGTGGGGAATGAGGGAACGTTTGGGATTGTGACGAAGGTGATCGTCCGGCTGACGCGCGATCCGGAGGGCGGGCGGACCTTTCTGGGCATTTTCGACACGGTGGATCAGGCGGCGTCGGCGATCAGTGGGATCATTGCGGCGGGGATTGTGCCGGCAGCGCTGGAGATGCTCGACCAGTTGATGATTCGGGCGGTGGAGGAGGCGTTTCACTTTGGGTTTCCGACCGAGGCTGGGGCGGTTCTGATCATTGAGACGGATGGGTTGGAGGCTGGGCAGGAGGCGGAAGCCGAGGCGATCGAGCGGATCGTCGAGGCTCACGGCGGCCAGGTTCGCAAGCGTATTCCGTGGCGGACGCGGAAGGAGCCGGAGTATGTGGCGATCTGGAAGAGCCGCAAATCGGCCTTTGGGGCGATTGGTCGGATCAGCCCGACCTTCTGCACCCAGGATGGTGTGGTGCCGCGGACCCGGCTGCCGGAGATCATGCGGGTGATCGCCGAGGTGGGGGCCCGGTACGGGATACGAATCGCCAATGTGTTTCACGCGGGCGATGGGAATATCCATCCGATTTTGCTGTTTGATGAGCGCGACCCGGATCAGGTGCGGCGGGTGCTCGAGGCCAGTCATGAGATTTTGGACGCCTGCATCCGGCTGGGGGGGAGCGTGACGGGCGAGCACGGGATTGGGGTGGAAAAGATGTCGTTCATGCCACGGTTGTTTACGGCCGAGTCGCTCGCGGCCATGGGGCGGATTCGGTCGGTTTTCAATCCGGAGGGGCGGTGCAGTCCTGGAAAGTTGTTGCCGGGGGGTGCCGGGTGCATCGAGCGGAAGACCCCGGGGCGCAAGGCATCGGCGTAGGGGGGCGGGATCGGGAGGTGAGAGCCGTGTCGTCGAGGTCGCTGCGATTTTCGCGTTGGCGGCGGCTGCCGGGCGTTCATCGGATTCTCGATCGTCGGTTGCCGACTCACGCGGAGAGCCTGCACCGCTTTACGGTCTATTTGCCGGGGCGGGTCATCGAAGATGCGGAATCGCTCGCGCGACTCCGGGGCTTGCCGCATGCGCAGGCGTATTGCGAGGCCGTCTTAATCGAGCGGGTCGGATGGGACGTTGAACAGACCAAGGCCGAGGTGATGCCCCCGGAGCCGCCCGAGGCCGAAGATTGCGAGGCGCTGGCCGTCGAGATCACGGCCTGTCGGCCAGGTGCGGGCGTGCCGTTGGTCGTCTTGGACGGGAGCGATCCCACCGATTCGCCCGCGATGCTGCCGGCTCCCGAGCCGGCGCCACAGGCCGAGGCCGCTCGTGGGCATGAGCCGGCAGATCCGGAGATTGGGAGCCGGTTTTTGGCGTCGCTGCGGGGCGGTCGACCGCCGAGCGATGACGACCTAGATGCGCTGGTAAAGCGGTTGGCGGACCTGGCGCGGCGACTTTCCGGATCGTCGCAGGTCGATCGGCGACTGGCTCATCGATTGTTTCGCTTGGGCTTGGAGTCGCAAGTGTTGGTGACCGACGCATGGCCGGAACTGGGCGAGGATCCGCGGTTGATCCGAAAGATCCGGCTGATTCAGGAGTGGGCCGAGCGGGTGTTGGGAGGGGTAGAGCCGAGGGCTGGCGAGGAATCAGAGTCATGAACCAGGTGCTGCCCGAGTTGGCGACGCAGGAAACCGAAGCGATGGTCGTGGATCAGCGTCGTTGCGCCTATGCCCGGTTTGCTCGGGTGGCGGGCGTTGCGGTGGTGGCCATTGGTGCGTTGGTTCTGGCTGGATGGGGGATGGGGTGGGAGATTCTGACCGAGGTGATTCCAGGCGGGGCGCCGACGCATGTGGCCACCGCGGTGGCGTTGATCGTCTCCGGTGCGGCCCTGGAATTGATTCGGGTCGATTACGGGCAGAGCCGAAGGGTGGGTCTGGTGCTGGGGGGGCTGGTCTGTCTGGCCGGGCTGGTTCGGTTCCTGGCCTGGGTGGCGGGATGGTCAGGCGGTGGCGTGTTCAAGGCGGGAGCGGGGCTTGAGTCGCTTCCGTATCGGATGGCCCCAAATTCGGCTTTGGGCTTTCTTCTGTTCGGCACGGCGCTGATCTGTCTGGCGAGGGGGGGCCGCCGCAGTTCGGTCTGTGCTCAGGTGATCGCGGTTGGATTGCTGCTGATTGCGCTATTGTCGCTGGTCGGCCACCTGCTGCAGGCGACACCGCTTTACGACCTGGAAGGCGCCAACCCGATGGGGTTTCCGACGGCGCTGGCGTTTTTGCTGCTCTCGTTGGGTTTATTGTGCGGAAGCGTCGATCGGGGATTGATGCAGGTGATCACGGGGAGCGGGATGGCCGGAAGCCTGGCGCGGCGGTTGTTGCCGGCGTGTCTGCTGCTGCCGATCGGAATCGCCTTGGGGGTGACGGCGACGAACCAGGCGGGGCTGATGGCCCCGTCGACGACGCTGGCCCTGACGGTGTTCCTGACGTCAACGGCGATGGTGGGATTGATCTGGTACCATGCGGCGGAGCTGGACCGGAGCGAGCATCGCGGCCAGCACGCGGCCGAAGCGTTGCGCCAGTCGGAGATGTTTTACCATGCGCTGGTCGAGTCGCTGCCGCAGAGCATTTTGCGCAAGAATGCCGAGGGTCGGTTTACGTTTGCAAATCAGCGTTTTTGTGAGTCGATGGGTCGTCGCCTCGAAGAGGTTTTGAACCGGACGGACTATGACTTTTACCCCCCGGCGCTGGCCGAGAAGTATCGTCGGGACGACCGGCGGGTGATGGAAGAGCGTGAGACGCTGGATATCATCGAACAGAACATTACACCGGATGGTCAGGAGCATTATGTTCATGTGATCAAGTCGCCTCTGCGAGACGCCACCGACCGCGTGATTGGCGTGCAGGTGATTTTCTGGGATGTGACGGGCGAGATTCTGGCCGAGCGACGACTGGTCGAGCAGAACGAGCAGCTTCGCATCATGGCGGAGTCGGAGCGACAGGCGCACGAGGAGCGGAAGCGGGCGCAGGCGCAAATGATCCAGACGGCGAAGCTGGCGGGGCTGGGGCAGGTGGTGGCCGGGGTGGCCCATGAGATCAATAATCCGCTGGCCTTTGTGAGCAACAATATGGCCGTGTTGCAGCGGGATCTGGCTGATGTGCACGAGCTGCTCACCGCGCTGCGCGAGGTGGATCCGGTGCTGGCGGAGCATATGCCGGAGGTTCGGCAGCGGGTTCGGACGCTTTGGGAGCAAGCCGACGTCGATTATCTGCTCGAGAATCTGCCGGGCTTGCTGTCCCGGACCCGAGATGGGCTGGACCGGATTCAGCGGATTGTGAGTGATTTGCGCGCTTTTGCGCGCATGGACGACGATGCGTTTGTGGAAGTGGACCTAGCGGAGCGAATCCGGTCGACGGTGCACATTCTCGATGGACGGGCCAAGTCGCGGCAGGTGAGTCTCGGGCTGGAAATCGAGCCGCTGCCGCGATTCCGGTGTCGGCCGGGGAAGATTGATCAGGTGGTGATGAACCTGGTCTCGAATGCGATCGAGGCGTGCAGCGCGGGCGGAGTGGTGGCTGTGAGGGCGCGTTCAGATGGTCCGCGGCTGGTCATTGAGGTGGAGGACAATGGGTGCGGCATCGACGCCGCGACGCGGGAGCGGATTTTTGACCCGTTTTTTACGACCAAGGCCGTCGGCGAGGGCACGGGCCTGGGGCTGAGCATTTCGTATGGGATTGTGCGGGATCATGGGGGGACGATCGAGGTGGAATCGACGGTGGGGGTGGGGTCGTGCTTTCGGGTCTGGTTGCCGATTCGCGGCGAATCGCACGAAGGAGAGCAACCGTCCGGCGGCGTTTCGCCTACGGAGGCGGAGGCGGTGGCATGAGCGAGGCGTTGGGGGCCGAGCTGGATCTGGGATATGGGCGGCGGGGGACGCGCGTGGTCCGGCCGACGTCGATCGCCGAGCTGGTCGAAGCCGTGGGAACGATTGCGGCCGGAGGTGAGTCGATCTATCCCCGCGGAGGAGGCACGGCGCTCGAAGATGGAGGAGCTGCGGAAGGTCCGGGCGTGGTTGTGGATACGCGGGGGCTTAACCGGGTCGTGGATTACCCGTCGGGGGATATGACGATCACGGTCGAGGCGGGGATGACCATGGCGCGGCTCGGCGCGACCTTGGCTGAGTGGGGCCAGCGGTTGCCGCTCGATGCGCCGCAAGCCGAGCGAGCGACGGTGGGTGGGGTTTTTGCCTGCAACCATAGCGGGCCGCGGCGGTTTGGCTGGGGGCGTCCGCGGGACCTGATTCTGGGCGTCGGGTTTGTGACGTCCGATGGGGAGCTGATTCGGGGAGGAGGCCGGGTGGTTAAGAATGTGGCCGGTTATGACTTCCCGCGGTTGCTGACCGGGTCGTTGGGGACGTTGGGGGTGATCGCGGAACTGACGCTCAAGGTGAGGCCGATCCCGGAGGATTCGGCGTTCGTCTGGGCGAGCTACGATCGTTGGGAAGAGGCCGCCACGGCGCTGGATCGGCTCAACGATTCGCGGACGCGGCCGGTGGCGATCGAGCTACTGGACCGGCGAGCGGGGCGCTCTTTGGGTCTTGACTGGGAGGGCGATCCCCAGGGCCATTGGTTGCTTTGGGTTGGATATGAGGGGAATCGGGCGGCGGTGGCCTGGCAGGTGGAGGCGGTGCGTGGCGAGTTGGGTGGGCGAACGGGAGTGATGGCCGACGAACGGGTCGGTCGTCTCTGGTCAGGCCTGAACGAGCTGACGGCTGCGCCCGGTTCGCGGCGGCGGCTGAGGGCCAATGTGCGGCCGTCGGCGGTGGCGAGGCTGGCCGGTCGGCTGGCCGAAGGGGGCTGGGCGGTGCAGGCTCATGCCGGGAGCGGGATCGTTCGAGCCTTCGAGTCGCTTGAAGGGATCGAGACGAGGGATCTGGCGGCGACAATTGCGGCGGTGCGGGCGGACGCGGTGGCGAGCGGAGGCAACCTTGTGGTGGAGAGTTGCGGCGAGGAGGAGGCTCAGGAGTTGGGCCAGTGGGGGGCGCCGCGGGGGGACTGGGAGTTGATGCGGCGAATTCGCCAGGCGCTGGATCGACGCGGTTTGATGAACCCTGGCCGGATGCCTGATATAGTGGGAGTCGGGAGTGGACGATTTTGAGAATGCGGGAGCGCGATGTTGATGGTCGGAGACGTGGGAATCGGGGCTTCCGCAGGAGAGCAGCGCGTGTCGAGGTCAGAAGCGCGCGTGGATCTGGACTGGCTGGCGGAACGAATCGACTATCGACGGTTTCAGGAGTGCGTGCACTGCGGGTTGTGCACGGCGAGCTGTCCGACGTATCTGGAGACTGGGGATGAAAATGATAGTCCCCGGGGCCGCATTTATCTGATGCGGTCGGTGGTCGATGGTCGGCTGGCGTTGTCGGACCCGGTGCGGACCCATCTGGATCGGTGCCTGGATTGTCGGGCCTGCGAATCGGCGTGTCCGTCGGGAGTGCAGTACGGGAGGTTGATCGAACCGTTTAAAGTGGCGATGCAGACACGGAGCGAGGGGAAGTCGGGCCGGCCGTCCTGGCTGCTGCGCTTGATCCTGCACCATGTCTTTCCGTATGCGGGACGAGTCAGGGTGGCGTTGGCGCCCGCGCGGTTGTTGCAGCGGTTGGGACTCTTCGAGCGAGCCGAAGCCGCCGGTCTGTTGAACCTGCTCCCTGGCACGCTGAGGCGATTGGCGGCGATGCTGCCGGACGGATTGCAGACGGGTGAGCGGCTTCCCGAGGTGTTGCCGCCGATCGGCCCACGGCGGGCTCGGGTGGCTTTCTTCACCGGCTGTGTCGCGGATGCCATGTATCCGGCGACGCATGCCGCCACGGCGCGGGTGTTGCAGCGGAACGGCTGCGAGGTGGTGGTGCCGCGTGGTCAGGTGTGTTGTGGCGCGATCCACTATCACTCCGGCGCCGAGGCTCCCGCGTTGCAGATGGCGCGACGCAATCTCGCAGCGTTCGACCCCGAGGCCTTTGACGCGATCATCGTCAATGCGGCCGGGTGCGGCGCCATGCTCAAGGACTATGACCACTTGCTGCCGGCCAGCGAACGACCCGCGGCAGAGCGGTTCGTGGCCAAGGTCAAGGATGTGCATGAGTTTTTGATCGAGCTCGGTCCGGTTCCGCCGGCTGGGCGGCTGCCGCTGCGTCTGACCTACCACGATGCCTGCCATTTGTGCCACGGCCAGCAAATCCGAACGGCACCGCGACAATTGCTGGGGATGATTCCGGGCGTGGAGCTCGTGCCGCTGGAGGAGACGGAGATCTGCTGCGGCGCGGCAGGGACTTACAATTTGACGCAGCCGGACATGTCGCGGCGGTTGGGTGAGCGTAAGGTCGATCGGATCGTCGAGACAGGGGCAGCCTGTGTGGCGACGGGCAACGTCGGCTGCATCATCCAGATCGACAAGATTGCAAGACAGCGAGGGTGCGGGATCGAAGTGGTCCATCCGATGGACTTGCTCGATCGGGCGTATCGGGCGGGGGACGCGGTGGCCGGCCCGGCCCGCCCGTTGGCTCAGGCCGAGGAGTTGGTCGGTTCGGCGGGCTGACTGACGACGGGTTCGGAGAGCAGGCGTTCGATGAGGTCCGCGAGGCGTTGCGCGTCCGGGCTGCGTCCGGCGGCGAGGACGTCCTGGTGGGAGATCGGGTCGGGGCCTAGCCCGGCAGCGGCGTTGGTGATGAGGGTGAAAGCCAGGACGCGGAGCCGACACTGGCGGGCCACGATGGCTTCGGGCACGGTGGACATGCCGACGACGTCGGCGCCGAGGGTGCGGAGAAGGTTGATCTCGGCGGGCGTTTCGTAGCTGGGGCCGGGCATGGCGGCGTAGACGACCTCGGGGAGCGTCCAGTTGAGGGTTTGGGCTTTGTGCTGCGCCGCGAGGCGGAGGGTCGGATCGTAGATGGTGGTCAGATCGAGGAAGCGGGGGCCGAGGCGGTCGTCGTTGAGACCGCGAAGGGGATTGGCGCCGAGGAGGTTGATGTGGTCGCGGATGCAAGCAATGTCCTGAACCTGGAGATTGGGGGAGATCGCGCCGGCGGCGGCCGTGAGGATCAAGGTGTGGATGCCTAGATGAGCGAGGACGCGGATTGGCAACGTGACCAGGGACAGGTCGTGCCCTTCGTAAAAGTGGTAGCGACCCTGGAGCACGACGACGGGGCAGCCGGCCCACGCTCCGGCGACCAGCCGTCCGTCATGGCCGGCGACGCTGGTGGGCGGGAAGAAGGGGATATCGACATAGCGGAGGGTTTGAGCGAACTGGACCCGATCGGCCAGTTGGCTCAGCCCCGAACCGAGGACGATTCCAACGCGCGGACGGGTCGTGATCGCTTGCCGGATGGAGCGGGAGGCGGCCAGGACGCTGTCGTAGAGGGATGGACTCACAGGCATGGCTTCCCGGGGGAATCGGCGGCGTTAGGCGAGGCGGTCGAGGACGAGCGGCGCGGGCGGCGGGGGTTCGTCGTCGATGGCGATAGCGAGGTCGAGGAGCTGTTGGGCTGCGTGGAGAGCCGCGGTGGGGTCGGCGGCATGGATGGTCGCGAGCGGTTCACCCTGGTCGATCGGCTCTCCGAGCTTGCGATGGAGGACCAGGCCGACGCGGTGGTCGATGGGGGAATCGACGCGAGGGCGGCCGGCGCCGAGCTGCATGGTGAGGTGTCCGATCGAGCGTGCGGCAAGCCGGGCGAGATAGCCTGAGCGGGGCGCCGTGACAACGTGCTGGACCGGCGCTGCCGGGAGGCGATCGGGTTGATCGACGATCTGGGGATCGCCGCCCTGAGCTTCGACGACGGCCCGGAAGCGTTCGAGGGCGGAGCCGTCATCGAGGGCGCGGCGTGCGCGGGATTGGGCGGAGCGGAGATCGGTCTCGATACCGGCCAGGACGAGCATTTCGGCAGAGAGGCGCAATGAGAGTTCGACGAGATCAGCCGGGCCGCTGCCGCGGAGTGTGTCGAGGCATTCGCGGACCTCGACGACGTTGCCCACGGACCATCCGAGCGGTTGGTCCATCGAAGTCAGCAACGCGACGGTCCTGGTGCCCAGGGCGTTGCCGATTCGGGAGAGGGTTGAGGCGAGGCGTCGGGCTTCGTGGGGCTCGGTGAAGAAGGCTCCGTCCCCGGTCTTGACGTCGAGGACCAGGCCATCCAGCCCCTCGGCGAGTTTCTTGGAGAGGATCGAGCTGGTGATCAGGGGGATTGACTCGACGGTGGCGGTGGCGTCGCGGAGGGCGTACAGGCTGCGGTCGGCGGGAGCGATTTCGTCGCTCTGACCGGCGAGGGCCAAGCCGCAGCGTTCGAGGACGCGGTCGAGCTGTTGGGGGCTGAGTCGGACGTTGAATCCGGGAATGGATTCGAGTTTGTCGAGGGTACCACCGGTGTGGCCGAGGCCGCGGCCCGAGATCATTGGGACCAGAGCGCCGCAGGCGGCGACGATGGGAGCGAGGATCAGGGACGTTTTGTCGCCGACTCCGCCGGTCGAGTGCTTGTCGACCTTCGGCTGGTCGAAGCGGGAGAGGTCGAGGGTGCGACCGGAGTCGCGCATCGCCTGAGTGAGGGCGGCCGTCTCGCCGTCGTCGAGGCCGCGCCAGACGATGGCCATGAGCAGGGCGGCCCATTGATAGTCGGGGACCTCGCCAGAAGCGATTCCGCGGACGAGCCAGACGATTTCGTCTGGGGCGAGGGGCAGACCATCGCGTTTACGGCGGATCAGCTCGACGGCGCGCACGTGGAGCTCCTTTCAGCCGTCGGTCGGGAGGGTGCCGTAGAGGCGGTCGCCGGCATCGCCGAGGCCGGGGACGATGTAACCGACGTCGTTGAGGCGCTGGTCGAGCGCGCCGGTGTGGATGGCGACCGCCGGGAACTCGGCGTGGAGTCGCTGGACCCCCTCGGGAGCAGCAATCAAACAGAGGAGCTTGACGCGGCGGATACCGGCTGCATGGAGCAATCGGCAGGCGTGCAGAGCCGAGCCGCCGGTTGCGAGCATCGGATCGACGATCAGGGCGATGTCCGCTGGTGCGGTGCGGGGCAGCCGGGCGTAATAGGCGTGGGGCTGGAGGGTCGATTCGTCGCGATAGAGGCCGATGTGCCAGACCACCGCTTCGGGGATCAGCTCGAGCAGCGCATCGGCCATGGGCAAGCCGGCGCGGAGAATGGGGACGATGGCGAGCTGAACGGCGAGCGTGGAAAAGCTGGCTCGGGTCAGCGGGGTGTCGATGGTGACCGGGCGTGTTGGCAGGTCGGCGGTCGCCTCGTGGGCGAGCAAGTGGGTCAGCGAGCGAACCAGGCTGCGAAAGCCGGCCGGGCTGGTTGTGGAATCGCGAAGCCGCGTCAGTTGGTGCGCGACGAGCGGATGACTGGAAACCTCAATCAGACCAACCATAGGAGCCTGGCAGAGAGTAGGCCGCAGCACGCGGCGCAATTGTCGTCTGACCGATCCTAACCTATACTGAGCCGATCTGGGACGGAACCGCCGGTTGCGGACAGGCGAACGGGGACGCAACGGAGGCGCGATGCGATTTGCCGTGTTGGGCAGCGGCTCGCAAGGCAATGCGAGCCTTGTCCAGGCTGATGGACCGGGATTGTTGATCGACGTGGGATTGACACCGCGAGTGCTCGAGGAACGGCTCGGGCGACTGGGAGCCGGCTGGGACCAGATCGGTGCGGCCGTTCTGACGCACACCCATCGCGACCATGTGGCCCGGGGAACCTTGGGACGGCTCGCCAACCGGGGCATCCGGGTCTACTGCCACGAAGCGCATCGGGCTGCGCTGGCTGAGTCGGGCGAGGTGCATGAGGTAGAGCGGCGTGGGTTGTTGCGGACCTATGATGATCGGCCCTGGCTCACCGGAGGCGGCCTGCGGCTCGAGCCGGTCGAGGCCTACCACGACGACGCGGCGACGTTCGGGTTTCGAATCGAGGGCCGGGTGGGCCGGGGCCGGAGCCTGTCGGTCGGCTATCTGGCCGACACGGGCATGTGGACCGCTCGCCAGGCCGATGCCCTGGCCGACGTCGATCTGCTGGCCCTTGAGTTCAATCACGACGTGGAGCTTCAGAAAGCTTCGGGCCGACCGGCTTTTTTGATTCGGCGGGTGATGGGACATCGGGGTCATTTGTCGAATGAACAGGGAGGGGAGTTGCTGCGTGCGGTGTTGTCGCGGTCGCGGCCTGGGCGCCCGGGTGTGGTTGTTTTGCTTCATCTGAGTGCGGAGTGCAACCGGCCCGGGCTTGCCGTGGAAGCGGCCCGCGAGGCGCTGTCGGACGTACCGCGCCGGATCGAAGTGCATGTGGCACGGGCCGACGAGCCTTGGCCGGATCTTCGGCTGGATCGGCCTCGGAGAGGAGCCGGCCAGCGGCGGTCAGGGCGGCGGCTGGTCCGGGTGCGGAGGCGGGTGGATTGTCCGACGTGGTTTTGAGCGATGTTCACTTAAGGCTCGATCGACCCGACCGCGGAGAGAGGCTGGCGCGGGTGGTCGAGGGCCTGGGAGGCGGGGATCGGCTCTTCGTTGTCGGTGATCTGTGCGATTTTTGGTTTACGAGCCGGCAGCGGAACGTGAATCCGCTTCGGTGTGCCGGTCTGGCGGCATTGATCCGGTTTCGGGAGCGAGGCGGGGTGTTGCGAATCCTGCTCGGGAATCACGATGCCTGGATGGGGCCGCTCTACGCCCGCTGGTTTGGCGTTGAGATCGACGCGCAACCGCTCCGGGTCGAGTCGCACGGGCTGCAATTGGAGCTGGCGCATGGCCACCTGTTCAAGGAGAAGCCGAAGTGGAAGTCGTGGATGGAAGGGCGGGTCTTTCTGGAGAGTTTCGCGCGGCTGCCTGAGCCGTGCGCCCGAGCGCTCGAGCGACTGCTCGACGCAACCAACGAGCGAACCCGCGCAGCGGCCGAGTTGCGGATGATCGCCGCGTACCGGGCCCGCGCCCAGTCGATGCCGGACCCGCCCGACCTGCTGATCTACGGCCACGTGCATCGAGTGGCTGACGAGCCAGGCCCGCCGCGTCTGGTGGTGCTGGGCGATTGGATCGAAGGCACGCGCTATCTGCGGATCGAGCAGACCGGTGCGCTTCACGTCGATGAGGGATTATGACGGTCGCGGGATCGTCGGTCGGTCAGTTCAGGCCTGGTCTACATAACGAGAAGGGTTCCAATGGGGTGAGCTCAGATCATGATGCGAATTGACCAGCATGTGCATACGTCTCGTTACTCGCCAGACAGTCTGCTGGACCCTGAGGAGTTGCTCGAACAGGCACGAGCGGCTGGACTGGATGGGGTGGTGATCACCGAGCACGACATCTTGTGGGCCGAGGAAGAATTGGAGGAATTGCGGCGCCGAGCGCCGGGGTTGGTGGTCCTGGCCGGGGTGGAGGTCTCGGCGCGGGAAGGCCATTTCCTGGTCTACGGGTTGAAGGATCTGAAGGATCTGGAGCCGGGGATTCCGCTGGCGGATTTGCTGGAGGTGGTGGGGCGGCGGGGGGCAGCGATCGTGGCCGCGCATCCGTTCCGCTGGGATCAGGATTTCGAGGCAATCGCGCGGGAGTACGGGGTTCGGCTCGATGCGCTCGAGCTGGTCTCCAACAACATGACCCTGGCGACGCGGGAACGCACGGAGCAAGTCTGGAGGCGGTTGGGGTGCGGGCGAACTGGATCAAGCGATGCGCATGAGCGCGAGGTCGTGGGGTGTTACTTTACCGAGTACGAGCAGCCGATCCGGACGCTCGAGGATCTGGTGCGTGGCTTGAAGAGCCGACGGTTCCGCCCCTGGCACCGCGAGGGCGTAAATTTGACCTGCGGACCGGTCGACTGTGAGCGACATGGTGACGGGTAGGCGGATCTTGACGGGGCCGCGATGTCGTTCCAGCTCTTGAAGCTGGCGAATCAAGGCCTGTTGCTCCTCGACCAGAAGAGAGGAGAGCCGCTGCTCGGACTGGCGCAGGAGGCGGAGCTGCGCAGGGTCGGGCCGGCGTGTCAGCGCGATCGAACCGAGGCGGACGAAGCGTTCCAGATCCTCGGAGGCTTTCGCGCTGAGGGTCGGTTCGGAACGGAGGGAGTTTAATGCGGAGGTCAATAGGGAACGTGCGGCGTCGCGCCGGAGCCACGAGGGATAGTCGGGCGAGTCGGGCTGGGAGGCGAGGTCGCGGACCGCGGCAGCGGCAAGCCCGAGGGACCGGCGAGCGACGTCGAGGCGAGCGACGCGTTGGAGCAGGTCGCGTTGGAGTTGTTCTTGACGTTGCTGAGTCTGGGCCTGAGCCAGGCCGGCTGCGGCAAGCAGGATGGTTGCAGCCGTGCCGATCAAGCGTGCGATGGGCTTGCCGGCCTCGGCCAGCATTGGTCGATCGGCGAGACCGACGAGGAGGCCCATGAAGGCGCCCGCGGCGTGGACCAGATTGTCGATTTGGGGTATCAGCCAGCCCATGGCGCCGATCAGAAGCAACTGGATGGCCATCTGGCGGAGCATGTAGGCGCCGAAACGGGTTCGCGTTCGCCAGCCCACGTAGCCGACCAGAGCGATGAGTCCGCAAATGACGCCCGAACCGCCGCCGCTTTGAAGCCAGACGGATTGACCGGTCCAGGGCCGGAGTAGGGCGGCGATCAGGTTGGCCCCGCCACCAATGACGACGTATGCCGTCACAAAAAGTGAGGAACCGTACCAGGGTTCGATCATCCGGCCGAGCTGGAACAAGACCCAGGCGTTGATGGCCAGGTGCACGAAGCTGAAGTGGAGCATGGTGGCTGTCAACAGCCGCCAGAGTTCGCCCCGTTGGATATCGGCGGTGGTCAGTGCGCCGAAAATGTAGGCGGTCTGCGGGCGGATTCCGCCCGAGAGCCAACTGGCCGGGTTGGCGTGAAGGGTTCCCTGATGCCAGGCCATCAGCAGGTAGAGCGTGGTCCAGATCGCACACAGCAAAAGTGTGGCGGGATAGCGGTCCGGGCCGTCGACGCCGGTGGCGTCGTCCGGTTGGGGCGATCGGGCGCGGTCGTCGGCTGCCGCGGAGTTCATGGGCGTTCGATCCCGTTCGCGGGAAGGTCGGCGGCGATCTGCCGTCGGAGTGCCTGGAAGCGAGGCTCGTCCAGGACGGGCTGGCAGGCTCCGACCGGAACGGGTCGCGTGAGGGTGATCCAGGAGCTACAGCCCGAATCGTCGACATCGGCGGGGAGCACCCAGGGTTGCTCGATGCGATAGACACGGGTCAGGATCGCCCAAAGCCCCGGGGAGCGGTAGTGGAAGCGGCGAAGCACGGTCTCGGTGGTCCAGGCGGTCTGTTCGGCAAGCCGACAGGCCTGATCGACGTCTCGAACCGGTGCGAGCAGGTCAACCGAGGCTAAGAGCTGGATCTGTCGTCGTGAGGCGGGGTCGATCGGCGCAGGCCGAGCGAACTCGGGGCGAAGCCCCTGGTCAGCCTCGTGGGTTGCTGTGGGATAGAGCCAGAATTGGGAGGCCCGGAGGAAGCTGGGTCCGGTTGAGTCGGAGAGACCACCCTTGCGGAGCAGCAGGATCTGGCGGCCTTCGCCGAGCGCCTGGCAAATGCCCGCCCATTCCTTGAGCGCGATGCCGCATTCCCGGACAGGTGGCGTCGGGAGGATGTCCATCATGCGCATTCTCCCTTGGGAGGACGGAGCATGAGGTCGGTCAAGGCGTCGCGTGGGGGTTTGTTCTCGAAGAGGATGGCGTAAACCTCCCGGGTGATCGGCATCTCGACGCCCTGGGCCGCGGCCAAGGTATGGACGCTGCGGGTGGTGGGAACGCCCTCGGCGACGTCGCGCATCGAGCGGAGGATCTGGTCGAGGCTCTCGCCTCGGCCGATGCGGACACCCACCGCCCGGTTGCGGCCGAAGGGGCTGTAGCAGGTGGTGATCACGTCGCCCACGCCGGCCAGGCCGTAGAATGTGGCGGGATGGGCGCCTTGGGCGACGGCGAAGCGGCTCATTTCGACCAGGCCGCGAGTCAGCAGCGCTGCCTTGGCATTGTCTCCGAAACCGAGGCCCTCGCAGATCCCGGCGGCGATGCCCAGAATATTTTTGAGTGCGCCGGCCCACTCAACGCCGATGGCGTCGTTGTTAGTGTAGACGCGGAGCCGGTGGTGGCTGAGCGTTTGCTGGATCCAACGATTCCACTCGGGATCGGGGCCGGCGACCACCATCGAGGCGGGCAACTCCTGGACTAGCTCCTCGGCATGACCCGGGCCGGTCAGAACGGCGACGGGCCGGGGACCGAGGATTTGGGCGATCAACTGGCTGGGTCGGGCGAAGGTCTGGTTCTCGATCCCCTTGACGACGCTGAGCACGGGCAGATCGGGCTGCAACCTAGACGCGAAGACCCGAAGCGTGTCCCGGAGGTACGCAGAGGGGATAGCGACGATCAGGAAGCGGGCGTCCTCAAGGGCTGTGGCAGCATCGGCGGTGCAAGTGACCTCCGGCGGCAGCTCGAGATCCGACAGGTGGCGTGGGTTGCGTCGGGTTTTTTGGATGTGATCGGCGAGGTCGGGGTCGCGGGCCCAGAGGCGGACCCGCACGCAACGTCGCGCGAGCAGAGTTGCCAGAGCGGTTCCCATTCCGCCAGAACCGAGTATGGAAACCGAGTCGGGTTGGTCCGCTCCGGCAGGCAAGTTGGAGGGCATGGTCAGGCGAATGAGGCGAAGCCGCTGGTCGGATCGTCAGTCCGATCCAAGGGTAAGCCGTGCGAGCCAGGGACGGAAGTCGTAGTCGCGCAGGTCGGGAACGACTTCGTGCGCGCCGGCGTCGCGGAGTTTCTCCAGGGGATGGGTGGTTCCGATACCGACGGCCCACATCCCGGCAGCGCGAGCGGCCTCGATGCCGACCGGGGCATCCTCGAAGACGATCGCCCGGGAGGGTTCGATGCCGGCCTTGCGCGCTGCGAGGAGAAAGACCTCGGGATCGGGCTTACCGCGGCTGATGTCTTCGAGGGATACGATGGCGGAGAAGCGGTCGGTCAATCCACAGAGTTCGACCGTCAGGTCGAGGTTGGGCCGTGGTCCGCTCGACCCAATGGCGAGGCGGACGCCGGCCTGGCTGAGCTGGTCAAGGAGATCACGGACACCGGGCATGAGGGTCAGGCGGTTGCGCGCAGCCGTTCGGTAGCACTCCTCCTTGAGGTCGGCGTAGCGGCTGATTTCGTCGGGACCTAGCGAATCGCCGAGCAGTTCCCGAAAGATGCTGGGATTGGTCATGCCGAAGGTTCGGTGGATCAGAGCTTCCGTGAACGGGAGGCCGGTCCGCCGGCCCAGTTCCAGCCATGACTCGAGATGAAGCTGGTAGGAATCAACCAAGACCCCGTCATGGTCGAAGATGGCCAGGCCGGGGGATGGAGACGTGGACACAGTTCGATCTCCTAGGGTGCTAGGCAAGGAGGGAGGATGCGTCGGGTGCTGGCGTGCCCGGTCCGGACGGTCGGAGCGGGGACGAGGAGACCCGGTTTGCCATGAACCGGTTTATCGGGGCTGGAGGATCAGGCGGATCCAGCCGCTGGGGTCGAGGGGCGATGCCGATTGGAGCATGACCGGCTGCTGGCCGAAAAGGGTCAGAGGAGCCGCGAGCGGCGTTGCGCGGAGTCGGGTTTCGAACAGGCCAAGGATGACGCGGGCGGTGATCGGGTTCAGAATCTGGGCGGAATCCTCATCCTGATTGAGAGCCAGGACCTCGGCTTTGGGCCCGGGGCTGAAATCGGCCACCCGGGCGACAACTCGGGGAGCAGCGCCGCCGCTGTCCGACTCGATCGCGAGATCCAGGACGATCTCGGCCAGAGGACTGCGAAGGCGGTAGACCCGCGCTGGCGGTCCCGTGATGGCACTCCCGCGCGCCGCGGTGGGTGGAGCTGGCAGATCCAGCTCGAAGTCACGGACCAAGACGACCAGATGGCCGGCGGCGTCCGTCCCGACAACCGGCGGCTCCTCGGGCCGCTTCACTCGGAGCAGGTTCGGGATTTGGCCGGGGTTTTGCTGGAGAAACTGGTCGAGTCGGGCAACGTATGACGCATAGTCGAGGTTGGTCTGGAGGCGAGGCTGACCAGCCGGCGGAATTCCAGGCTCAGTCCGGGGCGGAGGTTCGAGCACGACGTTGTTGACGGAAAGAAAGTCGGAATCGCTGTAGGCGGCGCGGATGGCGGTTTCCAAAGCCGAGGGGAGATGCACGTCGGCGGTGATGCCCGGCGCGTAATCGAGCAGGCTCAGCGGCTGCGGCATAAAGGCACCCGGCGAAAGCCGGTCCGGCCCGAGCAAGCGGCCGGATGCACGGGCAAAGCTGGCGTGGGTTTCCAAACGAACATCGGCCAGTCCGAAGTCGCCAGCCGCAATCGTCTGAGAATCGCTGATCCAGGAAGAGATTTGAGCATTCAACCGCGCTTGCTGCTCGCTGGCGCGCAGCTCGCCCAATTCCTGGGCCCCGGAGGCGACCTCCTGACGCATCCGCCCGATGGCCCCCCGGTAGACCTGGTTGGTGATTCGCCGCTGCCCGAAGCCCATCAGGGAGGCGATCAATCGGCCAAAGCCCGCGCCTGGCTCCGGAGTGGTGCAGATCTGGGCGTTGACGTTGTGAACATAGGTCGGTTGAAGGGTCAGGCCGCTGGCCATGCGGAAGGCGATGTACATGGTCAGGATGGCATCATCGCGGGTGGTCGCCGAGAAATTGTAGAGGCGGGTGGCGCGTTGGGCGCGGGGATCGGCCGCCTGCATCTGCTGCTCGAAACCCCGGATCGGAGTGATGCTCGTCAGAGCCTGGCTGACGGCGATCTGAAAGCCGTCGGCGGTCGGGATAAAGCGGATTCCGGTGACTGGGCCAGGGGTGACGTAGGACCACTGGCCCCGGAAAAAGACGGGACCTGGCTCGACGATGCCGCCTCGTTGGAGGATGGCGGAGCTGATTCCGCGATGGTCGAGGATCAACTCGAGGTTGGGTGTGTTGTACAAATCATCAAGGGCCGTGATCAACCGCTGGGACTCGGGCAGGGCGGCGGAACCGGGCGCGTTCCGGGCCGAGTCGATGGCCTCGCGAACCCGGGCGATGGCGGCGGCGCGCTGCTCAACGGACTTGGCCGACTCGACAGCGAGCACCGCAGGACGAAGCGTTTCCTTGACGTAGGAGCGCCAGGTATCGCGTGCCTGGTCGCCGGCGGCTTGAGCGGCCTCGAGTGTTCGGTACTCGGCCCAGGCCAGAGCCATGCGGGGGCGGAGCCAGTGGCGGAGCTCTTCCCGGAGCTCGACGGCTGGGGGCCAGGTGGTCGAGGCCAGCGATTCGCTAACTTCGTAGAGTCGGCGGAGGGCGTCGAGCCGGTCATCGGCATCCGCCGATGTGGTCGAGGAGCGCAGGTCGCGGCGAATGGCGGCGAAGAGGGCATTCCAGGATGCGGCGTGGGGGTTGGCCTCGGGGGTGAGGCTGCTCCAGGCCTGCTCGATGCGTGCCATCAAGCGCTCGATCCCGAAATAGCTCGGCGTGGCCGGGGCGGCCGCTAGTGACGCGAAGCAGATCAGGCTGACGGGCAGCCAGCCGAGGCGGCGACGGGTCGAAACTCGGTCCATCATCGGGTGATTCCTGGGATTGTTGATCGAAGAGATTTTGGGAGCGAGCCCCGCATTCCGCCCGATCTGGCAAACGACTCCGTTAGAGATCGCCCGATCGAGAGCGGCGGATTGAGCGGCTCGTCCGGGTTTTGGAGCGGGGACTGTGGCGGATGCCAGCCGGTCGGTTCTGGCGGGATCTAGCGGGGAGAGCGGCTACACGAGAAAAGCCGGTAAGGGCCTCCGCAACGGACGATTCGGTGGGTCAGCCTGAAGAGAATTGACGAGCCAAGTCCGCCCAGGCCTGGGCCTCACGGGGCCAGGCCGCGGCCTGACACGCGTCGGAGAGCGCCCAGAGCAACTCAGGCGCGACGGAATTGGGGTTGGACTCGAAGGCGTCTGCGAATTGGTTCCAGGCCTTGCGCAGGGCTTCGCGGGCTTCGGTCAGCCGTGAGCGTTCGGCCGCGTGGAAGGCCGCCTGATCGGACTGACCGAGGCGGGCGAGGACCTGGGAAAGACGGTGGTGGAGTTCGGGAAGGTCGGGGCGAAGCCGGACCGCCTGTTCAAACCAGCGTGCCGCCTCGGACCAATCGCCGCGCGCCTGCGCGGTGATTCCGATCAGCCTGGCGATTGTGGGGTGGCCGGTGCCGGTGGCGGCGTCCGGGCGGAGCTGTTGTTCGAGCTCGTCGGTTCGCCCGAGGCGATACAGGGACTCGAGCCAGCGGGCGCGGATCTCGACATCGTCGGGAGCGAGCTGATGGGCTTTGCGGAGTTCGGCCTCGGCCTCGTCGAGGCGGCCGGCGTGATCGAGGGCAGCGGCCAGGCCGGCGTGGGCGTGGGGGTCGTCGGGATCGGCGGCAACGAATTTGCCGAGAATATCGAGCGAGATAGCGGGTGCGGATTGCTCGAATTCGGACCGCATTCTCATGGTAAGGGTGGCGAGGCGGTCGTCGCGGTCGAGGCTCGGGTAGACTTCCCAGAACATGGACCGGAAGGCTTCGAATCGCTCCTCCATAGCGTAGAGCGACATCAGCTCGAGACGAGCGCTGGCGGCCAGCGGGGCGGGCTCGCCCCGGGCCTCACGGGCCAGGTAGGCGCGGAAGGCCGCCTCGGCCTCACGCCCCCGATGCAGCGACTTGAGCAGTTGTGCCGAGAAGAACTGAGCATCTGGCTTTCGGAGCGACCAGTCGGGGATTTGCTCCAGGGCGGCGATCGCGGCCTCCGCATCTCCGGAACCGGCCCGGGCGCGACCGAGCAAAAACCAGGCACGAGCGTCGCGAGGGTTGTCGCGGGTCAGCCGTTCGGCCTGTCGGGCCGCGACATCATACTGACGCTGGGCGAGAGCGCGTTCGATCGAGTCGTGACTGAGCTGCTCCGACCGCGCCCAGGCGATCCAGACCACCACCCCGGCCAGCGGCCCCAGGCCCGCCACGATCCAAACCCAGCGCCCGGTACCGGACCGGGGCGATGCCCGACTCGTCAGGTCGATCGGCACGTTAACGGGATCTCCGCAAGTCGACCCACACAAGCGAATCACTGCATTGTGCCGTGGAAATCCCAGCAACGGTCAAGTCGATGATCCCGGAAGCTGGCCAGAACCGGCCAGCTCAACCTGGAACAAAGCCTTGAATCCGTTCCTCAGCGCTACGCGCAGCTTTGCTTGATCGGCGCTTGTCAGGGTCGAAATTGCCAGTTATGGTCATTGAGCTTGCTTGGATGCGTTGACAGGGTCCAACGGCTGGATCTGGTGCGTCCCGAGCGGTGTCAGCAGCTCGATGGTTGAGCGGGTGTCCTGGAGCGGATGCCTGGGAGTGGTTCTCGACGGGAGTGATCGAGGGAGCTCGGAACGATGTTCGCACCGCGGGTCGAGGTTCAGGACGGCGGGGATGCACTTCTGGCCGAGTTCTGGGATTGTCACCGGCTGGATCCGAAGCCAGTCCAGGAACTCGGGCGACTGTTGGACGCGCATCTGGCCCGGGGAGGGGCACCGGTTTTGCTGGTCGATCTGGCAGGGGTTGGGTTTGCGGGGTCGGCGGCCTTGGGGGGCTTTTTGGGGATGCGGAAGCGGGGGGTACAGGTTATCTTTTACCAAGTCGAGCCTGCGGTGCGTGAAGTGTTTGTGATCGCGCGGCTGGATGCGTTTTTCCAGTTTGCGGTGGACCGTGCGGAGGCACGGGCACGGATCCGACGGTCATCACCGCATCTGGTTGTCGGACCGGGAGATCCGGCGGAGCAGGGCTTGACGACTCGGACCGAAGGGGCGGCGTCGGACACCCCCCCGCCGCTTCGGCGGCCGCGTCGCCCGCTGGGCTAATCTCGTTCGGGCTAGAGGCCGGTTTATCGGCGGCTAGGGAGGAGCTGGATGGGGCCGTCCCGCCTCCGAATCGAGGTGGACCGTGGTGTCCGTATCGTGCGATTTCTGGATCGTCGGCTGTACGACGATCGCACGGTACGCGAGGTGACCGAAGAAATCCTTCAGTTGCTGGCCCGGTTTGGTCCGGGCGAGTCGCTGGTGCTAGACTTCACTGGGGTTCAGATCGCGTCGAGTTCGATGCTGGCCCGGTTGATCCTGCTGATGCGGCGGGTGGAGTCGCTGGGTGGTCAGTTGCGGCTCTGCGAGTGTGGCGAGAGCGTGACCGAGGCCCTGCGGACGACGAATCTGGACCGGATCTTGTCGGTGGACCGCGATCGGCGTGCGTCGCTCGAGCACATCACGGCAGGACTGCGTTGATGTCGGAACCGACTCTGGTGTGTCTGGGCTGTGGTGATGCCTTCTCGGAGCGATGGTATTCCTCGTGCCTGGCGATTCGAGCGCGTGACCGAACCTTGTTGATCGACTGTCCCCACCCGATCCGCAAGATTCTGCGGGAGGCGGGATCGGCTGCGGGCATCCGGCTCGAGGTTGAGGAACTGGCCGGGCTGGTCCTGACCCACATCCACGCGGATCATGCCTCGGGGGTCGAAGGTCTCGGGTATTACCTCCGCTACATCATGGGGCGAAGGTTGCCGTTGCTGGCACACCCGACGGTTGCGGACGAGCTTTGGTCCGGCCAGCTTGCCGTGACGATGGAGCGGGTTGGAGGGATCCTGCCGGATGATCCGGCAGCGCAGGTGGTCGGGCTTGAGGATTATTTCGATTACATATCGCTTGATGATCAGCGATCGATCCAGTTCGGCGAATTTGCCATCGAGTGTCGGCAGACGCGGCATCCGGTGCCAACCTACGCGCTTCGGATCACGGTCGGAGGCCGACGGTTCGGCTACAGCGCCGATACGGCCTACGATCGGGAGCTGATCGACTGGCTCGCGGCTGCCGACCTGATCGTGCATGAAGCGAATCGCGGCATCCATACGCCGTACGAGGCGTTGGCGGCTTTGCCGGAAAACGTGCGGTCGCGGATGCGGCTGATCCATTACCCGGATGATTTCGACCTGGAGGCGTCGGTGATCGAGCCGCTTCGGCCGGGCCAGGTGTACGCGATTTGAAGGGGCTGATTCGCCACTAGAAGACGAGCCGTTGCCAGCGGCCGGCGCGGAACCAGAGCGCGGTCAGCAAGGCTCGGACGTGGAGGTCGGCGAACATTGCGATCCAGGCGCCGAGCAGGCCGCCGGGCAGACCCAGGGGCGGGCGCTCGACGGCAAGCAGATATGTCAGCGGAATCCGCACGAGCAGATACCCGAGCGTCACGATCAGCCAGGGGCTGCGCGTATCGCCTGCGCCCCGCAGCGCGCCTCCCAGCACGGTGAGGGTGGCCAGCGCTGGCAGGGCCAGAGCGACCAGCCGGAGGACGGGGATCCCCAGTGGGGCGACCCCAGGTTGCCCGTCTCCCAGAAAGAGCTGAAATAACGGTTCGGCTCCGGCCAGAATCAAGAGCGCTAAGAACGTAATCACGCCGGTGCCGAGACGCCAGGAGACCAACGCCGCGCGGCGGGCCGATTCCGGTTGACCGGCACCCAGATAGAGGCCGGTCAGAGTGCTCGCTGCCACTGAGAAGGCGGTCACGGTGAGGAAGGCAATCGCCTCGCAGCGGATCGCCACGCCGTGCGCAGCCGTTGCGGTCGGCCCAAGCCGGTTGATCAAGCCGAGAAACCAGAGCTGGCAGCCGGCGTTGGTCAGGCCTTCACCAAAGGCGGGCAGGCCGATCCGCATCAAGTCGCGGAGGATAGGGAGCCTTGGTCTGAACCAGCGAAGCCGGAACGCGAGGCCGCCCCGCCCGGCAGCCAGGGCGGCAATCACCAGGCAGCCGCCGAGACTCTCGGCCACGGCGGTTCCCAGAGCCACGCCCCGCAGACCCATCCGAGGCAGGCCCAACGCTCCGACGGCGGCCGCCCAGCTCAAGGCGATATTGAGGGAATTGACGACGGCCATGATCGCCAGGCCGGTCTTGGTGTCGCCGGCGCCGCGGAGGCAGGCGATGCTGGTGGTCTGGATGGCCAGGAGCGGGACGGCCATCAAGGTCACCCGGAGATAATCGACCGCCTCACGGGCGGCGGAACCATCGAGATTCATCCAGCGAACGGCCCGCGGAGCCAGGGCGAGCCCGACGCCAAGCAGAGCCAACCCGACGCCGCAAGCCAGGAGCAGGGCCTGGTGGGAAACCTCAATGGCGTCCTGGCGGCGACCAGCTCCGACCCGTCGCGCGACCAAGGCGGTCGCGCCGGCCGAGCTCACGACCTGTATGCTCGCGACGAACCACATCAGGTAGCTGGCGACCGTGACCGCGGCCAGTTGGTCGACAGCGAGCAGTCGGCCGGTGATCAGTGTGTCGGAAAGCCCGACCAAGTGGAGCAGCAATTGCTCGATGACAACCGGCCAAGCCAGATGAATCACCTGACCGAGCAAGGCCGGCTGTGTCGTTGCGCCGGAGCGATCAAACGTCATCCGGCTCCGGGGGAAGGGATGAAGCATGCGGAGTTCGGGACCGGCCGCCTGGGGCCGGTCTTCCGGGCAGGTCGCAGCGGTTATGATAGAGAATTGTGACGAGCCAACGCGGAGGAGGCGACCGGGAGGAATTTTTTTGCTGTGGCCGCTCAAACTCTCGACGGCAAGGCGACTGCTGAGGCGGTTCGACGCGATCTGGCGGCCGAGGTCTCGACGCTGCGCGAGCAGTACGAAGTTCAACCCTGCCTGGCCGCGGTTCTCGTGGGCGACGATCCCGCCAGTCAGGTTTATGTTCGGAATAAGCGTCAGGGTTGTGAAGCGGTCGGGATCAGGAGCGTGCTCCACCGGCTTCCCGCCGCAACCGAACTGCCGCGGCTGCTCGACTTGATCGACCGACTGAACGAGGACCGCTCGGTTCACGGGATTCTGGTGCAGCTTCCGCTGCCGCGCGGGCTGGACGAGGCGGCCGTGATCGAGCGGATCGACCCGATCAAAGATGTCGATGGGTTTCATCCGGTCAATCTGGGGCTTCTGGCGGCGGGCCGGCCGCGGTTGGTTGCCTGCACGCCGCTCGGTATTCGGGTCTTACTGCGCCGGGCCGGGATCGAGACGCGGGGACGACGGATCGTCATCTTGGGCCGGTCGATCACCGTGGGTCGGCCGCTGGCGTTGCTGCTCTCGCAAAAGGGGCCGGACGGCGACGCTACGGTCACCCTGGCGCACACGGCGACGGTCGACCCGGCGGCGTTGTGCCGGGAGGCCGATGTGGTGATCGCAGCGGCGGGCCAGCCCGAATTGGTGCGCTGCGACTGGATCCGGCCAGGGGCCGTCGTGGTCGATGTGGGCATCCACCGTCGCGGGGATGGCTCGCTGTGCGGCGATGTGCACGCCCCATCGGTGTCGCAGGTCGCGGGGTGGCTCAGCCCCGTTCCTGGGGGTGTCGGTCCGATGACCGTGGCCATGCTGCTCCACAATACGTTGCAGGCGGCACGGCTCCAGATCGGTTTACTGCAGGGCAACGAATCCAGGCCGGGGAGTTGATGAGCCGATGATCCGACTCGGGTTGTGCAACGAGCTGTTCGAGGGGTGGGAGCTGTCGCGAACCTGTTCGGTGGTAGCGGCGCTCGGATATGAGGGCCTGGAACTGGCACCGTTTACGCTGGCGTCGCGGATCACCGATCTGTCGATCGGGCGGCGGCAGGAGATTCGTCGAACCATCGAGGAGTCGGGGCTGGCGACGATTGGCCTGCATTGGCTGCTGGCGCGTACCGAGGGGCTGCATCTGACCTCGCCGGACGAAGCGACTCGGAAGCGGACGGCCGCCTATTTGATCGCACTGGCCGAGGCGACCGCTGAGATGGGCGGCTCGCTGATGGTTCTGGGATCTCCCAAGCAGCGGAATTTGTTGCCGGGTGTCACGCTCCATCAGGCGTACGACTACGCCGCGCTGGTGCTCGATGCCGCGATGCCGGCGATCGGATCGGTGGGAGTCAAACTATGCCTCGAGCCGCTGGCACCGGCCGAGACGGATTTTATCAACTCGATCGCCGACGCTCAGACGCTGATCGACCGGATTGGACATCCGGCCCTGCGGCTGCATCTGGACGTCAAGGCGATGAGCGCCGATCCGGGCGGGTCGATGACTGAGCTGATCGCCCGGTACGGCAGGGAGGCCGCGCACTTCCACGCGCAGGATCCCGGCGATCTTCGCGGACCAGGGATGGGTGAGACCGACTTTGGCCCGATTGTGCGGGCTTTGGTGGCCTCGGGGTATCAGGGTTGGATCTCGGTCGAGCCGTTTGACTACTCGATGGGTGCGGAGCGCACGGCGCGCGAGAGCCTGGAGTGCCTGAAGCGGGAACTGCACGCTGCCAAGAGCCGGACAGGAGTCGAGCGGGCGACGTGAGTCGGATCAGCCGAGACCCAGCAGGTGGCGGATCGAAGCGACCCACGCGGGGCGTGCTTCAGCCATTCGTTGGGTGTAGACGACCAGGACCGCCACGACCCAGGCGGCGAGCAGCCACGTCGGCCAGGATCGGAGCGGAGGAGCGTTAGAGCGGCGGGTGGGGAGCTTCATGGTGGTGGAGGCGTGCCCACCAGCGCCGGGCGGCACGGTGGACCCGTTCGGGGCTGAGACCCGCGAGGCAGGGGTGGTCGGCGAGTGGGCAGATTTTGCGATGGCAGGGAGCACACGGGACGCGGTGCCGCAGGACCAGGGCGTGACGCGACCAGGGTCGCCATTGAGCGACCCGGTTGGTTCCGCTGAAGAGGATGACCGAGGGAACTCCGGCGGCAGCGGCCAGGTGGGCGGGACCGGAATCGGCTCCGAGGAAAAGGTCGGCCCGCTCGAGCAACGCGGTGGTCTGGGGCACAGTGAGCAGGCCGGTCCAGTCGCGCAACTGGGCGTGGGTCAGGCGGAGCCTCAATGCGGCCTCTTCAGGGCCTCCGATCACGACGACGCGCCAGCCGTCGCGCAGAAAGCGAGCGATCAAGGATTCCCAATGGGGTAAGGGCCAGCGTTTGGCGGCCGTACCTGCGCCGAGATGGACGGCCAGCAGGGGCGTGGGCGAGCCGAAGCGGCCGGCGTGGAGGGCGTCGCCTTCGGCCTCAGCGGCGCGGATCGGCTGGGGGAGCATCAGGCGGGAGCCGGTGAAACCGGTTGCGACCGATCCCTCGGTCCGAACGCGGAGTGCGCGTTGGGGTCTGGACCGGGTCGGACGCGGCAGCGAGGCCGGCCAGGCGTCGGCCCAGAGCCGAGCGACGGTGGCGCGATCGGCATCGTCGACGCCGATCGAGACTCGGGGAACCTCAGGGCTAGGGGCCAGATTCAGGCAGTCGAGCAAGGCCAGCCGAGCCTGGACCTCGTGGCGCCCGGGGACCCAGGGGGCGATGTCCGTGAGCAAGAAACCCCCGCCACCCATCGACCAGCCGACGCGTCGAGGGATGCCCGCCAGGGCCAGGACGGCGATGCTCAGGATATCGCCGCGCACATCGATGCCCAGATCGTAACGCTCGCGGCGGAGGCGGCGTCCGAGGGACCAGACGGCCGAACCCAAAGCCCAGCCCGCGGGCCTGCGCTCAAACCAGTTGCGCTCGGCGACATGGACCTGATCGACCTCGCGCGCTGCCTCGAAAACCGCGCGGTTGCTGGCCGAAGCGAGCACGTCGATCCGCGCGGCGGGAAAGGCGTGGCGCAATCGGGCGAGCATCGGGGTGCTCAGGACGGCGTCTCCGAGGTGGTCGAGCTGAACCAGAAGAATGCGCTGAGGCGATTCGACGCGCGTCGGGGGCCGGAGGCACCGCCAGGCGCGCACGGCCAGCCCACCGAGCACGTCGAGGGCGGAGACGAGCACGCGCCATCGCCGCTTGCTGTAGCGATAGCGTCCGGTCAGGACGGGTCGGGGGAATGGGTCAGCGGTGGAGCGCGTGGTACACCTCCGCTGTACGTTGGGCCACGTGGGCCCAGAGATACCGGTTTCGCACTCGTCTGGATAGGTCAGGTTGGGGGCCTCGAGCCCAGGCGCTGACGATAGCGAGCTGGATTTCCTTGCGGCGGCCCGGACGGGCGTAATGGGCCAGTTCGCCAAAGTATTCGCGGGTCGAGCCATAAGGCGTGATGACGATCGCCGCGCCGGCGGCCGCGGCCTCAAGAGCCGCCAGGCCAGGCGTCTCGAACCAACTGACCAGCGTGAAGATGCGGGCGGCTGCGTACAGGCTGGCCAGACGAGGGTCATCGTGATCAAGCCGCGGGATCCAGCGAACGAAGCTGCCGCTGAGAGCGCGACAGGCTTTGGCGTAGGCCTCATGGCCAGGCACAGGGTCGCCGACGACCACCAGCGGCAGGCCCATCGGCCGCATGGCCTGGATCACTCCGAGCAGATTTTTACGTGGTTCGATCCGGCCGACGTAGAGGGCGAAGTCGGCGGGACCGAGCAGGTCGCGGGCCGCTTCGGGGTCGGGTTTGAGGAATCGGGCGTCGACGCCGTTGGGAACGACGTGAATCCGACTCGGGTCGATCTGAAGCAGGTCGACAAGTTGCCGTTTCTCGGCCTCGGAGTTGGGCAGGATGGCGTCGGCAGACAGGAGCAGCTCGCGCCGCCAGCTCCCCCGGCCTCGACTGAGCGTCCAGGCGAGCCACCGGATCCAGGTCCTGGCCTGGCCGTAGAGAGAGCTGTCATCGGCTGCCCAGGCGCGAGGCTCAAACCAGCAGATCGGCGAGAGGACCACCGGCACGCCCCGGGATCGCGCGACCCGTGCCAGGTTCAGTCCTTCGGGCGACATGCCGAAGAGATGAAGGAGGCGAGCTTGAGCGATCGAGTCGATCCAAGGAATGAATGGGCGGACCGGGATGCCCAACTTCTCGAGCTCGCGGGCGGTCTGGATGAGCTGAATCTCGCCGCCGCCGGGAGCCTGGAGCGTCGAGGAACCGGCGTGCACCAACACCGCGTCGCGGGGCATGGGTCGACGGGTGCGTTCGACGAGCCAGTCCGTACCGCGGGACGGTCGGGCAGTCGGCGTTGCGTCATCGACGTACACGCTCATCGCCGGGCGGTTCTCCGTTCGGCCAGCCGGTCGCGGTGACCACGCAGGTGTTTCTTCCATCGCTGAAGAATCGTCGATTCAGGAAGCTCGTGACAGGGCGTGACGGTCTCCCAATCGACCAGGCATTCCAGGCACGCCCGAGCGAGAGGGCGGATTCGCAGCAGACGAGGCGGTGGGCGCCGCGGGGAAGGCTCCTTGAGCATCCGCACACCCCGGTAGACGAGATCTTCCTGACGAAACCAAGTGCGGGGTTTCCAGAGCGGAATGGTAGCGGTCGGACCTCCGCGGTCGATGGTCAGGCACGCCGTGAACTCGGGAGAGGGATTGGCGAGGGTCACGCAGAGGGTTCCGTCGTCGCGGGTCAGGCTCCAGCGCCGAGCCAGTCGCCATCGCCACCAGGTGGCGAAGGCCCCGAACGTCGTCCGCCAGAGGCCGGTTTGATGTTGAACGGTGCGGGCGACGGCCTCGACGATCTCGGGGAAACGGCCGAGTCGATGTTCGGGATGGCCGTAGATGAACGCCGGTAGTCCCAGGGCAACGCGGGAGTCGATCACGGCGGTCAGATGGTCGGCGATCGCCTGCCCATCGCGGGCCCCAGCCTGGAGGAAAAGCCCCTCACAGAGCGGGTGGATCGGGATTTGGAGGACGCGAGAGAAGCCGTTGCCTCGCCAGGCGAAGAACGGAAGATCGTCGTAGCCAACCTGGAATTCCGAAGAGAAGCCGTAGCCGAGCGATTCGATCGCATCGTCAAGACCAGGGTTCCAACGCCCCTCGGGGGCTGCGAATCCGCGGGGTGTGATTCCGGCGGCGCGAAGCAGGGCGTCCGCGCGCTCGAGATTGCGGCGATTGGCGGCCGGGGTGCGGTAGACGACGTGGTGATGGCCGTGGGAATGCGTGTCGAGTTGACGGAGATCGTCGAGCACCCGGGGCAGTTGGCCGTAGGCGGCCGTCGAGACAAAATGGGAGGTGCAGTCGTCGAGGGGCTTACGGCGGGAGGCGAACGGCCAGTAGTCGGCCTCGCAGGGTTCGTCGAGGTCAATGCGCAGGCAGAACGCCGAGCGGTACGGGTACGGGAAGGGAGCGAGGCAGGCCCAGACCCCGCCCTGGGCGATGACCCAGTCGCGCAGCGCGTCGACGACTCGATGGCGCAACGCGGCTCGATCGTGGCGGTTGACCCGCTCGTAGAGGCGATTGTTGCCGATCTTCCAGCAGCGGAGCGCTGCGCGGGTGTCGAGCCAGGCGGCAAAGGGATCGTTTCGCCAACCGCTGCGTAACCGGTCGACGTCGAAGAGGACCTGATCGGCGGCGATCAGACGGGCCAGACGAGACGTCGGCTCGCGCCGGCTGTCGTGAACCACGAATCGACCGGCCTGGGTCAGTGCCGCCGGTCGATCGTCCAGCTCGACAAAGGCGACGCCTTCCTGCGCGAGCATCGCAGGCAGCGCCGGCGGCACGCGCCAAAGCACCAAGGGCAGCAATGGCGGCTCCCCTTGGCTCATGGCACCATCCCCGACCAGACGATGAACAGGCGCGCTGAGGGCCGAAGCCGAAAGACCGCATGTCGCGCCTCTTCGGGCCGGAGCAGAAAATCCCAGCGCACCTCGGCCAGATGGCAAGCCATTCGACCCGCCAGCTCGCCGGCACTGAACCAGTGTTCACGCACTGGATCGCTGGGGTGATACATCCAACGGCCGCGGCGTTCATCGATCCACTTGATCCAAGCGGCGGGCAGCCAGGGGCGTCGGGTATCGAGCGCGGCGCGGTTTTTGTCGATGATCACGACGCGGCCGCCAGCCCGGACGACGCGGGCCAGCTCGGCCAGCGTCCGGTCGAGACTGCGCGGGTGGAGATGTTCGAACACCTCGACGGCGTAAGCGCCGTCGAATGTCGCGGCGGGGAAGGGAATCCGGCGAGCGGTCGCGCGGACCCGCGGCAACCGATCGGCGGCGGCCAGCATGGCGGAGGAAGCGTCGAGTCCCCAGACCTCGGCGCCGTAATCGACCAGGCCGCTGGCAAATCGGCCCTTTCCGCAGCCCAAATCGAGCAGACGCATGCCAGGGGCAACGCCGAGCTTGGTTACGAGGGCGCGGAGCCGAACGTCGTGATCGGCAACGTGGTCGCGGAATCGATGCGCGAGTTGGTCGAACCGCGTGCGGACGAACGCCTCGGCCGACGCGACGCTCATGACCGGACCCCCGCCCAAAGACTGAGCGTCTTGGCCGGGGCTGGCCGCGTTCGGTCGAGTTCGCGGAGCTTGGCATATCGGACCAGCGTCGAGACCGCCGACAGCGAGCAAAACAGGAATCCCTCCACGCCATCTCGGAAGCCCGCTCGCGCCAGGTAGAGCCGAAAGAACGTCCCGAGCGGGCGCAGCGTGAGATCGAATGGCCGCGGCCGGCGACCCCGGCTTGCCAGCTCCGCCGCTTCGAGTGTCGTGTAGCGGTCGAGCTTGGATAAGAAGACACTCAAGGTTTCATGGGTACGGTGGTCGATGACGTGGCGGAGTTGACCGACCGCGCCATTCAGCTCGACCGTCTCGTGCACCCTGCCAACCCAGCGGCCACGGTCGCGCAAAAAGAGGCGGAGCGGGCGATCGAGCTGGGTTCCGGAGGCCACAAACGGCCGACCAAACAGGATGCTGCGAATGGGAATTCGATAACCGGCGATTTCGGGGGGGGATTGAGCGATTGTGGTCTGAATCTCCTGAGCGAGTTCGGGCGTGACGCGTTCATCGGCGTCGACGGCGAGGACCCAGCGCCCCTGGGCCCGCGCTAGCCCGGCGTTGCGCTGGGCGGCGAAGGTGTCGAAGGGGCGGACGACGGTCTGGTCGGCTAGACGACGAGCGAGGGCCTCCGTCGCATCGGAGCTAGCCGGGTCGACCACGACGATCCGCTCGTCGGTCCAGGTCAGCGAATCGAGGCAGCCAGGCAGGTCGTGGGCCGCGTCGCGGGCGATGATCAATGCGGAGATTCGCGGCTCAGCCATGTTGGTACCTCCGCGCCCATCCCGACGCCAACGCACGCGCGGGGTAATAGGGGGCGTAGGCGATCAGGGCCAGATCGAGACGACCGACCAGAGCCAGCCCGATCCAGACGTGCCAGCGGATGTCGGCATGACCCGCCCAGCGAATCAGGCCGCGAAGGCGGCCGGGGACGGCTGGCGCGGCCAGTGCCGTCGCGCCCGGATTGGCCGGTGTTTCCACGGCGACCGCTTGAGAGGTCTGAAAGAGGTGTTTTCCCGCGCAGTACGCCAGGGCGATCAGCAGCCAGCCGACCTGTCGATCCCGAACCGAATGCGACCAGGCGATGGCCACATGAAGGGCCAAGTCGCAGGCTTCGTCGAGGACGGCGTCGAGCCAGCGGCCGAAGGACGAGCACGTCCCCTGAAGCCGCGCCAGATGGCCGTCGGCCGTGTCGAAGACCAACGCCGCAGCCAGCAGAGCGGCGACCAGGATCTGGATTGGAGTACCCACCAGACCGGCTGCGACAAGGCCGGCCGCTGTGAGGAAGCAGAGCGCGGCGGCGATGGTCAGGGCATTGGGTCGGACGGGGGTGGGAGCGAGGCGCCGGGCTAGAGCTCGGGCCAGGCCGCCGGCCCAGAACCGGCCCCAAGGTTGATAAGAGGCGCGTCGAAGAAGCTCATCCGGGGCCGCTTCCCAGGAACTCGGTGAGTCGAGCCGCCAGACAACGGCCCGATCGGCGGAGCGGCCTGAGCGATAGGCCTTTACGAGCCGTCGCGAATCATAGAGCCGATCCGAGCGAAGGACAAAGTCGGAGGGGAGCAGTTCTCCGTCGTCCTCGATCCAGTGCGCGGGGGTGGCGGAGAGCGCCGCGGCCTGTTTGGCAAGCCGTTGTCGTATGGTCTGGCCCTCGAGGCTCAGCTCAGACCAACGACCGTAGGGGCCGCTCGACCGGGTGTCGATGACGATTCTGCGAGACGTTCCCGCCAACGGTGACAATGCCCAATCCTCTCGTCTCTGGTGGGGAGAGCCCCCCTGCCCCGCAGGGATCACCAACGAAACTCAGCAAAGTAAGCCTCCTGGCGGACGATCCAGGCCCCGCCGCCGACTCCTAGCCGTTGGCGGCGATCCCAGACTTCGGGCAGTCGCCCGAGCGCTTCGATGAAACCGGCCAGGAAGCTGAGTCGGCCGCGAGCGAGGGCGTAACCGAGCCTCGGCATCAGCCAGGCCAGGTGGCTCCAGAGGCGGCGGCCGGCGAGGTTCTTCCAGGTGAAGAGAAAAGTGTTGCGGACGGCCAATCGGTCGCAGCCGGAGCGACCGAAGGTCGGCTCAAATGCCGCGAAGCCGTGATGCCAGGCGCGGGATTCGGGGACGTAGTATCCTGTCCAGCCCTGGATCCACCCGCGGAAGCCGAGGTCGAGGTCTTCGATCCGTCCGGGGAAGAAGAGCGGATCGTAGCCGCCGAGGGCGAGAAACCGCCGGCGATCGACGGCGAGGACCGGTCCGGCCGAAGCTGTCTGGCAGGGCGCGCCGATCTGGCGTTCGAATCCAGGGACGCGGCTCATGCCCTGGATCAGGCCAAAGCGGCTACGGACTCGAGTGCGCATGCCCTCGTAGGTGGAGCCGTCGAAGGTCCAGCACTGGGGCGCGGCGAACAATGCATCGTCGTGGACTTCGAACGCACGAAGCAGCGGGGCGACGGCTTGACGATCGAGCTTGACGTCCTGATTGAGCAGGAGGACAACCGGCTCGGACCTGTCGGCGAGTACGTCGTTGAAACTGGCCAGACCGTCGTTACGGTGGCGAATGACGCCGACCTGAGGCCACTGGGCCTCGAGATAGGAGACCGAGTCGTCGCCCGACTCGTTGTCGATCACCGAAACGCCGCAGGGGACCGGAGCGTGGGCAGCCGCGGCGACAATCGACGGCAGACACTCAGTCAGCCAGCTTCGGCCGTTGTGATTCAGGACAAAGATGTGGGTCCGGTCGATCTGCGGCACGGGTTCCGTCCCCGCGGCCCAAGCGGGCTGGGCGTCGTGGTGCGATCCTTCGCGTGCCGCGTACTCTAGGGAAACGCGCCGAATCGGTCAAGACGGGCGGCTTGCGCCGAGGCCGGGGCACTCGGCGCAAGCCCACCGCGATCAACCTGGATATTCGGCGCCGCGGAGCGATTCGAGCAACTTGCGCGTGGCGAGGATCCCCTCAGGTTCGGGAGCCTGGCCTTCGTACTCGACCCCGACGTAGCCGTGATAGCCAGCGTCGGTCACGATTTTGAGCAGCCGCGCATAGTCGAGCGTGGTTTCCTTGCCATCCGGGCCGAACGCGTAGCTTTTCGCAGAGACGCCCTTGGCGTAGGGCATCATGCGAGCGACGGCTTCGTAAGGGGCGACGACCTTGGGGCCGCCCTTGGCCGCTGGAGAGCGTGGTGGGAAGTTGCCGAAGTCGGGGAGAGTTCCAAAGTTCGGATGGTCGACGGCCTTGATCAGGGCGATCAGGGCATCGGGCCAACTCGATGGGCCACCGTGGTTTTCGCAGATCACGGCGATCTGGTGCTGGGCGCCGTATTCCGTGAGGGCCCGGCAGGCCTCGGCGGCCTCTTGGGTGTGGTCCGGTGAGTAGTGGTCGCCGGTATTGATGCGGATCGCGTGGCAGCCCAGGGCGGCGGCCGCATCGACCCATTTCTTGTGATTCTCGACGGCCTTGGTCCGCTCGTCTCGAGACGGCGCGCTGAGGTCGCCTTCCCCGTCGATCATGATCAGGACGTTGGTGACACCCTGGTCGTCGGCCCGCTTCTTGAGTTCGCTGAGATAGGCCGTGTCGTGGGCCTTGTCCTTGAAAAACTGATTGACGTATTCGACGGCGTCGATGCCGAACTCCTCGCGCGCCATGCGGGGAAAGTCGAGATTGAGCTGAGTCGTCTGACCACGATCGGCAAACAGCCGCCGGTGCAGCGACCACTCGGCCAGCGAGATCTTAAAGTCGCCGATCTTGCCGGGCTTTGGCTTTCCGGGCGAATCGTCGCTAGCCAACGTGAAACGCCAGCCCATGCCGAGGCTAGCGGTGCTTGCCAGCCCCAGGCGGATCGCCTGGCGGCGCGAAAGGGGCAATCGACTCATGCTTGACTCCTCCAAACGCAAGGGGTGCGTCGCTCGGTGGGCGTGGTCTCCTGCCGCTTGGGGAAGCCTCGGTGACCGAGCGGTCCGCATGGTGTGGGCCGAAATCAGCCTAAAGGCGAGCGGGTATCGCGGCCAGAGGGTTGCTGGAGTTGGAGAGGGAAGGACGACACGCCGCTCGCCGGTTCGACGTCCGTCGACTCACGACCCGCGCTTGGCCTCCCAGTCACGCTCGCGGGTTTGTCCATCTCGTTCGAAGGTCGCCTTGCCGACGATTCGGTCGCCTTGAACGGTCCCCTGGTACCGGATGACCATCCGGTTGCCGTTGAAGGTCCGAACGACCTGGAACGAGATCTTGTCGCCCTCGACCTGACCGGCTTCGATCGGCGTCTCGGTGTTGTTCCGGCCGCTGATTGTGCCCGTCAGCCGGTCTCCCTCCTGTTTGAGTTTGAGCGTAGTGGTGAACGACTGGTTGTTGCGATCTGTGGTCCAGGTCCAGGTACCGGTGACGTCGCCGTAGGCGGCCAGGACCGTTGGCGCAGCGATCGCCGCGACGACTGCGGCGAACAGAGCATGAGCGAATTTCCGCATGCTGAGGTTCTCCTGGGTTAGGCGGAAGAATGGAATGCCGTGGCCCCGAAGGGACGGCTCCCGTTACTGAATCGCGCGCCGGACCGACCGTCAACCGGCTAACGGGCTTAGCTGTATGCGATCTGACGCGACGAGAGGGCGTTCTTGAGGGCGTTGGCGGCGTCGGCGAAGCGTTGCGGGCCGGTGAAGCCGTGGCTTTTTTCGGCGATGATCAGGTGTGGTTCGAGAACGGCAAAACCGTCGAAACCGCTGGCCACAGCGTCTGCCAACAGATCGGGGATTCGGCCGTCGCCCTCACCGGCGGGCACATGGCAATGGTCGGCAGCGCGGTAATCCTTCACGTGAAAGTGCCGGACCCAGTTTTTCAGCCGGCTCCAGGCAGCGGGGATCTCCTGGCCGACCTCGACGTAGTTGGCCGGGTCGAAGGCGTGTGCGAGCGCCTCAGAGCCGACCGACTGGAGCACGTCAGCGACCCGGTCGGCTGTGTCGCCATAGATGCCCTTCTCGTTCTCAAGGACCAGCATCAGCCCTCGCTCCGAGGCGCGCCGAGCCAGGGCCGTCATCCGCCGGAGGACCTCGTCGCGGCAGGCTTCAGGCGGTGTGCCGGCCGGGATGTAGAAGCTGAAGACTCGAATCCGGGGCGTTTCGTAGAATTCGGCCAGCCGCATCGCGGTCTCGAAGCGTTGCTCGTGAGGCTCGAACGGATCGGTGATCGGGATCTTGCCGATCGGCGAACCGAGCGCGCTCAGACCGAAGCCGTTGGCCCGGAGCTGGTCGCGGAACGTCTGGTGTTGCTGGGGGGAGAGGTCGAGCACGTTGGTACCACCCAGCGAGCGGAACTCGATGAATCGGATGCCGTGAGTCTTGAGGCAGTCAAGCTGCTCGTTAGGGTCGGGGGAGATTTCGTCGGCGAAGGCGCTGAGGCGGATCATGGGATCGCAGGCCGGAGTCGTGGGCCGTTCCTCGGGTGGTTTCGGGATATCTGATCCGAGCATAGCCGCCCCCCTGCCCTGCTGACAGGTGCTGGTACTGCGTGGTGGAGAGATCGTCGTCGGCTGGCTACGATGCAGAAAGATCGTGGTCGGCGATGTGCCAGCGGATGTAGAGACCCTCACCATGTTTGTGACTCTGATCGTGCCGTTTCTGGTTTACTGGCTAATTCTCTTTGTTGCGTGCTGGATCCTGCTGGAGTATGCCCAGACCTACCTATACGACGAAGTGACCCCAGCGATGCCGCTGAAGGTTGCCGTCGGGACGCTGATTTTTGCCGGGTTGCTGACCTGGAGGCGGACTTCGTTCGAGTCGCTTTTTCTGAGCGACCTGCCCTGGAGCGTGTTTCAGGCGATCGTTTGGTTTGTCGTGTTCACGCTGTTGTTTCGCTTTCATCCGCCGCACGCGTTGGGGATCAGTCTGGCGGCCTTTGTGATCTTATCGGGAGCGGCGACGCTGGCCATCAACAGTATGACGGGCGCCAATCCGGAGGGGGTGGTTGCCACGCGGGCGCCGAGCAAACCGGTTCGGCAGTCGCTGGGGACGGGACTGCCGCCGCCGGTCGCGGATTCGGCGCCGGTGGGTTCGGATCAGGCCGAGAAGGCGTCGCCGTGACGTGAACGGAGATCGGCCGATCGCTCTTCACGCCAGCGCCGCCAGAAGCCGGCGCAGCGCGGTTGCGAGCCGATCGGCGACGTGGTTGGCCCGGTCGCGAAGCTCGAGCAGGGTCATCAGGCTACGGGGGCGTTTCAAAACAGCGCCAAAGGCGGCACCGACGCGGTACCCGCCCGTGGGACCGACCAGGGAGAGGATCTCAGGTGGCAGGTTTTCGCCCGCCTCGTCGCTAATGGCCCGGAGGCTGGCGAAGCGGATTCCGCGTTCGACACACAGCCGGGCGACGGCATATGTCTCCATGTCGACCAGATCCGCGCCGCTCTGACGCCGAAGGGCGGCTTTATCGGCTGCGGTCCGCACCACTTGTCCGACCGAAAGCAACCGGCCCGCTAGCAACAGACCCTCCGGCGGTTCTCCGGCCAGCGAGGGACCACAACGGATTCGCTCGCCGCTTGGGTCGGCCACCTCGAGCGGGCAGATGGTCTGGCCGCGGACCAGATCCTCCTTGAGAGCGCCCGCGAAGCCGACCGAGAGCAGCGTTCGGGGGCGATGGCCCGAGATCAACCGTTCGGCACCGCGGCGGGCGGCGGGCTGGCCTGGGCCGGTGATGGTCAGGACGATCAGGCGACCGTCCAGCTCACCCTCATGGACCAGGTGGCGCTCGACGCGGTAGCGACGTCGGTCCTGGAGCAAGTTCAGGAACGGGTCGACCTCGATGGGGATCGCCGCCACAATCCCCACATCGGCCGGAACCGGAGCCGGCGCCACGCGACTCGCTGCGACCATCGCCGGGCCCAGGAGCCGCTCAGAGGAACTGCCAGCGGATCATCTTGAGCGTGTCTCCCAGCCGCTTATTCACGCCGACGGCCGCCGCGGTCTCATAACCGACGTGCGACATGCAGTTCTCACACCGGGGGTCGCGCCCATAGCCGTAGCGATCCCATGGCGTCTTCTGGAGCAGGTCGTTGAAACTCTTGTGATGGATGTCGGTGATCAGGTAGCAGGGGCCTTTCCAGCCCTTGACGTTGCGGGTCGGGCTAGCCCAGGCCGAACACTGCATCTCGCGCTTGCCCATCAAGAATTCGAGGTAAATCGGCGACGTGGCGAACCGGTACTTGCGGAACATGGCCTCGGCGGCGCGGAACTTCTCGCGAATCTTGGCTCGGGTCAAGAAGATCTCCTTGACCTGCACGGCCGAGTATTCGTACCCCGGAGCAATCATGAATCCGTCCACGCCCAGGCCGGTGAGAAAGCCGAACAATTGGTCCAGCTCGTTCATATCCGTCTCGGCAAACACGGTCGTGTTGGTGCAGACCATGAAGCCGTGTTCTTTGGCGCAGCGGATGCCGTCAATCGCCGCGTCGAAGACGCCCTCGCGTTCGACGGCGATGTCGTGGCTGCGGCGCATGCCGTCCAGATGGACATTGAAGAAGAACATCGGCGAGGGTTTGAATTCGGCGATCTTCTTGCGGATGAACATTCCGTTGGTGCAGAGATAGACCGCCTTTTTTCGCTCGAGGATCTTGGCGACGAGCTCACCGATCCCGGGGTAGATCAGCGGCTCGCCGCCGCAGATCGAGACGACCGGAGCGCCGCATTCATCGACCGAATCCAGGCACTCCTGAACCGTCAGACGCTCCTTGAGCGAGGTCGAGTATTCCCGAATTCGCCCGCATCCGGTGCAGGTGAGGTTGCAGGCGTGCAGCGGCTCGAGCATGAGCACCATCGGGAATCGCCTGGCTCCGGACATCTTCTGAGTCGCCACATGCCGGGCGATTCGGAGCGTCATCGGAAGCGGAAACCGCAAAGGCATGGGCGAGGCTCCTCGAGGGGGGGCTAGCTCACGTCTGGAGGTTCGGAAGCCGACGCGCCAGCCCCAGCAGGTCTTTGAACCGGACGTTGCGTCCGACAGGCGACTCAGAGTTGTCCGGACCGAGGGTCGGCCAGCAACCGCGCGGGGATCGCGGCCCGCGGCGAGATCGACGGCGTCGGCAGCCCGACTGCGGCCCGATACCGCCCCAGGGCCATCAGCGGAAAGTAATTCCGATAGTAGTGATACTTGAGGTAGAACACCCGGGGAAAACCCGTGCCGGTGTACTGAGGCTCTTCCCAGGTTCCGTTTTCGGTCTGATTCTCCAGAAGGAACCGGATGCCGCGTCGGACCGCTTCGGTGTGGGCCCGGCCAGCCGCGATCAGACCGAGGATCGCCCAGGCGGTCTGCGAAGCGGTCGGCTCGCCCTGGCCTTTGAGCGTTGGGTCATCGTAGCTGGCGCAGGTCTCGCCCCAGCCGCCCCCGGGCTGCTGAACCGATTCGAGCCAGTCGGCCGCGCGGCGAGCCCGCGGATGATCCATCGGGAAATCCAGCGCTCGCAAGCCGAGCAGGACCTGCCAGGTCCCGTAGATGTAGTTGACCCCCCAGCGTCCGTACCAGCAGCCTTCCGGCTCCTGGGTCCGCCAGAGATAGTCCAGACCCCGCGCCACCGAGGGATGATCGGCGCGATACCCCAAGCCGCCCAAAACCTCGAGCACCCGCGCAGTGATGTCCGCGCAGCTCGGGTCGAGCATCGCGTTGTGGTCGGCAAACGGAACCTTGGTGAGCACCTCGTTGTCGATGTTGACGTCGAAGGCCGCCCAGCCGCCGTCGCGGTTCTGCATGGCCAAGAGCCAGGCGACCGCCCGCTGGGTCGCGGCTCGAGCCTCGGGATCGTGGGCCGCCGCCGTGCGGCGCAAGGCCAGCAGGACCATGGCCGTGTCGTCAATGTCGGGATAGTGGCTGTTGCGGTATTGGAAGTGCCAGCCGGTCGGCTCCAGGCCGGGCCGCCGGATCGACCAGTCGCCCGCGGTACGCACCTCATGGTCGAGAATCCACCGCGCCGCCCGGCACAGGGCGGGGTGGTTGGGCGGCAATCCGGCGTCCGACAAGGCGATCATCGCGATCGCCGTATCCCAGACCGGGGAGACGCAGGGCTGGATCCGTGTCCCGTCCTCGTCCTCGAGGAACAAATCGTCCAACTGCTGATGCGCCCACCGCACCAGCTCGTCATTGCGATCGTAGCCCAGGCAGTCCAAGGCGATGATCGTGTAGATCATCGGCGGAAAGATCGCGCCCAGGCCGTCAGAACCCTCGAAGTGCTCGAGCATCCAGCGATGGGCCGCTCGGATGCCCGGATTGCGCCACGCCTTGGGCAGGAACCGATCGGCGAGCTTGAAACCACGATCCACGGCCAGAAAGAAGTTTTCCCAACTCAGTCCGCGCCGTCGCAACGCGGTGCGCGGAAGGTCCGCTCGGAACAGTTCGGCGATGCCCCGCTCGGACGGGATCGGACGCACCGGACGGTACGCGGACATGATCGACAAGGGAACGACGATCGTCCGCGTCCAGGCCGACATCGCGGCCAGACTGAAGCCCAGCCAGCTCGGAATCAGGACCAACTCGGTCGGCACACTTGGGCATTCCGAGTAGGGAATCTGGCCAAGCAGCGCCAGATAGAACCGCGTGAAGCTGTTGCAGGCCTGTGCTCCGCCGGCTTCGAGAATCCGCGCCCGCGCTTCGCTGAGGGCAGGGTGGTCCGGTTGGAAACCGACCAGCTTCAGCGCAAAGTAGGCCTTGACCGAGGCGCTCAGCTCGAACGGCCCGCCGGGATAGATCGCCCAGCCGCCGCCCGGCAGCCTTCGCTCGAGCAGGTAGCGGCAGAGCCGCTCGCACACCGGCTCATGCTCCCGGCCCAGATAGGCCATCAACAGCACATATTCCGATTCGAGGATCGTATCCCCTTCCAGTTCGCCGACCCAGTGGCCAGAATCGTGCTGGCGATCGAGAAACCAATCACGGGCCTGCTTCAGACCCAGATCGAGTGCCCGAGGCGAGACCATCGTCTCGACACCCGTTGGCGCGGTCGATGCGCTGGTGCCGTTCCCGTAGGCGATCATACGTGCGGCTGCCTCCTCCGTGAGGTCTCGGAGCGTCATCCCTGCATGCGAATCCTTCGCCGACTGTGCGCTTGCCGTGTCAAGCCCGGAGTCGCTGTGGGATCCTACGTCGGTTTCCGATTTTCGGGCAAGGTCAATTCCCGCCCGTTGACGGGCTTCGAACTGGGCCTGGTCCATGAGTCCTTCCAGAAGTCGGAACGGATGGGTGCATCGCCCCGTCCGTCGGCCCTGCCCGGGATGTGTCAACCACCAGCGCTCCAGTCGCCACTGAGGTTTTCCGGGGCCTTCGGCTATGACGCATTACTTTAGAAACATGTCCGTATGTCAAACAAGGGATGCCCGCCGGCTTTTACTGGTTCGAGCCGGCAGCCCCGGTGGTCTGGAGGATTCCAGTAAACCTTGAGGGCCAGAGGCCGAGATTAGCGTACCTCGATCGGCGTGATCCGCACCCCGGGCTGAATGACGCGGAGCACCGGCAGAAAAGCCTCGAACGGGGCGACGCCTTCGAGGCTGGTGTCGGCGAGCTTGAGGTGGGTGGCGTCGACTTCGGATTGGTTGAACGCGGCATCGAGGGCGACCCAGCGGCCCTGGACGTAGACCTCGTTCCACATGTGCGGCCCGAAGCCTTTGAGGTCGGGGGCGTAAACCAGCCCGACGACGCAGCGTGCCGGCACACCAACCGCACGACACATCGCGGCGGTGAGCACGCTGTGCTCGGTGCAGTCGCCGCTGCGGTCGCGGGCGACGGCCGTCGCCGGTTCAAAGGCCGTCGAGAAATTCTTGTTTCGGATGTTCTGGAACACCCAACGCTGGATCGCCACGGCGCGTTGCCAGGGGTCGCGCGCATCGCCCACGGCCTGGCGGGCAAGCCGGCTGATCAGCGGGTCCGAAGAGTCGATCAACGGGTTGGCGCGAAGGTAGGAGGCGTCCGGTTCGGCTGGACCGGCCGGGCCGGTCGTGGGGGTGTCGGTGCGGACTTGAAGCCGGATCACGCCGTCGCGGATCAGCTCGGCTTGCTGCCGCTGGTCGGTGGGGAAGGTTTCGAGCGGTAAGCCGGTGATCTCGTACGTGGCGGCTCGCGAGCGATCCGGCGAGGCGATCGGCCGGGGCACTGGGATGATCGAGTGATCGAGCAGATCCAAGGGCCGATCGGTTCGCGCCAGCGCCCCTTCCTTGGTCGTCCGGTAGATCGTGATCCCGCCTAATTGGTTGACGTAACTCTTCAAAATCTGGCCCGATTCGTCGACCCAGTGGACCGCGTCGAACTCGGGCTTGCGCTGGCCGTCGGCCGTCGCCAGAGTGGCCTCGACCCGCATCAGACGGAACGTGTCGCCCTTGGGGCCAAGCGGAATCTCTTCCAGACCAATCGCCTTGAGCGTGGTCACGCAGATCTCGTTCAGATCGGGAACGAAGTTGCGGACCGTCCGGACCTCACCTGGCCGAATCGGGTCGCGCGAAAGGCTCATCTCAGGTCCGTAAGGTCCGCGCACGTCCTTATCCCAAGCCAAGCGCTTGCGAGCCACCTGCCCGCCGACCTCGAGCGTCAATTCCATCGCGCCGTCGATCACGTCGCCCCGGGCCCGAATCTCCTGCTGACCGGCCTGAGTCCTGGTATCCAGCCGAAGAACCTCTCCGTCCGGACGCTCGATCGTCCCGTAACGCATTCGAACTGTCGCGATGTCGTTGCCGCGACGCAAATTCAGCTCGTAATCCACCCGAACGTTGAGAAGCTCCCGGCCCCGGGCATCCTGAACCGGCGTGATCCAGAGGTGGATATGGCCTACTTTGGCATTTCCGATGTAGATGGCATCCCAGGCCTCGCGAGCCGCGTCGGGGGGTGCCTGGGCGGCGAGTTGCCCAGCCAGAAGTAAAAAGAGCAGAGTCGAGGTCGTCGTCAGGCGACGGCCCCAGCGATCCAATCGCAACGCTTCGGCCATGATTCGGCCCGAGGGGGGGTGGAGGAAACGTCAACCGGAGGCCCGGGATCGGCCCGTCCGAACAACTCACTATGGCAAAAACCCCCGCGGCGTCTCAAGGGCGCCTCGGGGGCCAGGTCAAGCTCGAATCGACGGAAAGTGCGGACCAGTTAGCTGGCCACTGTGATGCACGGGCAGCAGGCGTCGCCTGGCAGAAGCTCGAGCGCGCCTTGGAGGGCCAGTTGCCGCATATGATGCGAGGGGACCTGGCCTCGAACCACAACTTTGCCGTCCTCTTCGACAACCGCAAGGTTGCGAATCCGGCCGTAAGTCAGTTCTCGGATCCGCGACTCCACGCGGTCGAGCAGCATGCGATTCAGGCTCTGAGCAACCATGCGAGGGTACTCCAGCCGGCTAGAGTCGCCGAAAGTACCAGACGCGTCCCGCGCCACCCGTTCCTAGTCCAGGGTGCGTTCATCATGGCCAAATGACCGTCGGGGACGCAAGCAAAAACTCCCCTCAGAATTTGCCTAATCGAAAATTACGACACATCGAACGGCTGTCAATCAGCCGCGTGACGTTTTTGGCCAGAAAAAACAATGTCGTGCGCGTCCGAACGATTCCGCACGGTCGGGTCAGGCGGACGGGTCGGGATGACCGGCGGCCGGATCGTGGCGGGGGGTGCGGGTGGCCGACGCAAGGGTCCAAGGTGCGTTGGGGTCGACGGGGCGGTCGGGTCGATCCGGGTCGAAGTGAATGACCGACTCGACCGGTCCCGGGGCGACCGAGCTGATCAGATTACGGGCGTGGATGTGCGCCTCATGGAGTTGCTCGACGGTCCAGCCGGGAGGGACGACCAGATGAAAATCGACAAACGTGCGGTCGCCCGACTGCCAGGCGCGGAGGTTGTGCAGGTCGATCCAGCCGGCTTGGCGTCCGTTGTTGAGCGCAGCGACGAATTGTTCGAGCAGCCCGTTATCGGCCCGGTCCATCAGTCCCAGAAACGCGTGCCGGGTGAGCCGTAAACCGGTCACGATGATGTTGACGGCCACGAGCAAGGCGATCACCGAGTCGAGCCAGTACCAGCCGGTCAGCAGAACGAGGGCCACGCCCAGGACCACTCCAAAGCTGGTGATGGCGTCGGTCAACACATGGTGGCCGTCGGCTTCGAGGATGATTGAACGCGTCCGTTTTCCCTCCCGGATCAACCACCCTCCCAGCCCGAGATTGACCAGACTGGCGACAAAAATCAGCATCAAGCCCAGGCCTAACTGGCGTGGTTGCTCGCCCCGAAGCAGGCCTTGGATTGCCGCGTGGCCGATCGTCAGAGCGGCCACAACGATCAGTGCGCCCTCGAAACCGGCTGAAAAGTAGCCAATCTTGCCATAGCCGTAGGGATATTTCTCGTCCGGCGGCCGGGCCGAGACGATCAGGCTGTAGAGGGCGAACCCGGTAGCCGCGACGTGAACGACCGACTCCAGCGCGTCCGACAAAATGGCCGACGAACCCGTCAGGGCGTACGCCAACCATTTGCCCAACAGCATGAAGCAGCCGACGGCCACCGAGACGATCGCCGCGCGCCTCCGCCGGGATTCGGCAAGGTGGCCAGCCTCGGGGCGGCGGGCGATCCCGTTCGCAACTGGGTCGCTCATGGCTGCGCGGAGTCGGATTCCAGGGCGTCGGCCAACCGGGCCAGGGTCGTCCAGTCGCCCTGGGCGGCCGGTTCTTTCCAGGCGTCCCAGACGGCTCGACCCGCGCCGGTCAGCTCGCTGAGTCGACCCAGGTTGTATCCAAGCTGGAGCCAGCAGCGCCGCTGGTCGGCCCGAGCGGCGATCAGCGATCGGATCGTCTGACAACAATGGCGCAAGGCGTCGTCGGCGGGTCGATTCATAGCGATTCGAGGAAGGCGGCCAGAGCGGCGCGTTGCGGCTCGTCGAGCGGTTCAGAACACTCGGGATGATGGCGCTGGAGCAGTTCCTCTAGAGTATCGGCGCTTCCATCGTGGAGGTAGGGCGGCGTGCGGCCGACACCCCGAAGCGAGGGCACACTGAAGCTCTGACCCGGCGCCGCCGTGCCCACCTCGCGCAGCGGTCGGCTCGCGTACGAGGGAGGCCAATGGCAGCCAGAACATAAGTGACGCACAAAGAGCGCCTCACCCTGTTCGACGAGGTCGGGCCGCGTCACGGGCAGCCGGGGCGGCGGCGCCAGCGATTCCAGATACGCCACCAGGTCCGCCCGGTCATCAGGCCAAGGGGGCGGACCATGAAGCGTCGTCCTGAGCGAGTGCTCAACCTGCTCATCCAGCGTGGCGAATCGCCCGGTCCAGCCATACGGCGCCGTGGAACCGACGCCGAGCAGGGTCGGTGTGTCTTTGGGGCTTCCATGACTCCCGTCGCCCAGGGTGTCGAAGCGTAAGCCATTGGTATGGCCGTCGATATGGCAGCTTGCGCAACTCATCCAACGGTCCATCGAAGCCTGGGCATCGAGAAAAAGCGCCTCGCCGCGCAGTTCCGGGGTCCGACGGGTGGAGACGTCGGTGAGGCGGATGGTGCGCTCCAGGCGAAGCGGTCTGGGCGCCAAGATCGTGATCGAGTCGGACATCAGGTCGGCTGTGGCCAAACGGCCTTGGGGTGAGCGATCCAGCGCGGTGGGATTGCGGCCGACTTCGACCACCCGAAGGCGGTGGCGGTGGCCCAGTGCGCGACGACCGTCCGACGGTGGCACGCCCAGTTCTCGATCGATTTCGATCACCTGATGGCTGCCGCGACAGGCTATGTAGATCCACCGGCCATCCGGACTCTGGGCCAGGGCGATCGGGTCGGCCGCGCCGTGGCCGGAGCCATCGAGCGTCAGACGCAACGGTTCAGCGCGGCCTTGCGAAGCCAAGTCCTCCGGAATTCTGAGCGCGGAGAGCTTGCTCGATAGGACCAGCCCCCAGTCCAGGTTGGTCGCCGTCAGGGGGATCGTGCCCGAGCTGACCATGCTGGCGTAGAGGAGTTCTGTTCCGTCCGGCGTCAAGCTGAGACCCCGCAGGCCGCCACCCTCGACGCTCAGCCGCTGGATCCTGGTGGGGTCAGCGTTCGGATCGAGGACTGCGAACTGGCCGCGGAACGCGTCGGAGACGACCAGCCGGCCATCCAACAAGCCAATCACCTCACCCGGTTCGAACGGCAGCGCAATGCGACGGCGGCTGCCCGACCGTGGTTCCAAGATCGCGGCTTGCCGTTCCCAACGAGCCACCGCCGCCCAGCGGCCATCGGCCAGCCGGGCCATCTGCACCGGACCAGCGCCGAGGTCCTCGATCCACTGAATCGACCCACCCTGGTCGATCATAGCCAGCTCGCCATCCTGCCCCCCGACCCACCAGCCCCCTTCCCCGCCGTCCAATAGCGTCGCCGGCCGAAACGGCAGTCGGATCCGACGCTCGATGGCGGCGCTCTCGACGTCGACGATCGCCAGCTCCCGGCCTTCGCGCAACGCGACGGCGATCCGACGTTCGTCAACCCAGCGCACCGCGACCGGAACCAACGGCTCGCTCTGAGGCCGCTCGGCTTGGATCGGCGGAGGAACCGGCGCGGCCAGCGCCCAGGCCGCCCAGAACAACGTTGCGCCCAGGAGCGTTACCCCGATCACGCACAAAATCGCCATCTCGTGTGACCCGAGTTCAGTCCGAGCGTGGGCGCGCCAGCTCGACCACCAGACGTTCCAAGACCGTTCGCGGCGCGAGCTGGCTGCCCCCCTTCAGATCGAGATCCGCGCGGAGCAGCAGAGCCGGCAGCGCGCGAACCCGCGTCGGCCCCAAGTGAGTATGTTGAGTCAAGGTGGATTGAACGGCAAACGGAGGAATACCGGCCGTACGGCAGGCCTCGGCGGGGTCGGTTCGGCTCAGCCGCAGCGTCCCCGCCCGATGAACCTTGCGGAGCGATGCCGCCATCGCCGCGAGCAGCCCGACCGGGTGCTCGCCTGAGGCCATTAAGGCGTCGAGTTCGGAGAGGGCTTCGGCTGTGCGGCCGGTCGTCGCCGCATCGAGCACCTTCCAGACTGTCTCCACATGGGTCCCCGCCACCATGCGGGTCACGTCCGCGCGGGTGATCTGCGCCCGGGTGCCGACCGAGACGGCGAGCTTCTCCAGCTCCATGGCCTGGAGGCCGACTTCAGGTCCGACCAACTCCACGAGGGTTTGAGCCGCGTCCGCATCGAGCCGCACTCGGAGATGATCCCGGGCACGAGCGATCAGCCAACTGGCCACGGCGGACGGCGGTGGCGGCTTGCAGTCGACAATCAGACCGCGGGCGGAGATCAGCCGAGCCAGGCGGGTCGTCGACGGAAGGGACTTCAGTCCCAGGACGAGCACGCCGGTCGGCGCGGGATGTTCAATCGCTTGCTCCAGTTCGCGGCGGTGGGCCGAGACAAACTCGTCGGCATCATCGACGACCACCAACCGACGTCGGGCAAACAGGGGCACCTCGCGGATCGCATCCAGGACGTCGGCCAGGGACGCCGATCCTCCGTCCCAATGGTCAATCTCGACCTCCCCCTGGACCTCGGCTTCGTGGGAGCGCTGGACAGCACGCAAGACTTCTTCGCGGAGGAAAGGCTCTTCACCGATCAGGGCGTAGGCGGCCCGGCACGCTTTTTCGGCCGTCAATCTCAGAAATTCGAACGCGTGCACGGGCACCTCGCACTCAAGTAGAGCTTCGCCCGTCAGGATAGCGGAGCGCTTGCCGCGAACGCGACGACCGGCTGCCTGAATCTAGTTTCCCAGATTGCCCATTTTTTGCTTGACGAGATCGGGGAGCCGCCTACGATGTGACAAACGTTTGTTTCAAACAATGGTTTTAGTGGGCTGAGATCGATGGGGGAACTGGGTACGGGGCTGGATCCGACGCGGGAGCGGCTGCTGGAGGCAGCGGGCGAGGAGTTTGCGGCGCACGGATTTGACGGGGCGACGATCCGGGCGATCTGCCGGCGGGCGGGGGCGAACCTGGCGGCGGTGAACTATCACTTTGGCGACAAGGAGCGGCTGTATTACGAGGCGGTTCTCGCGGCTCATCGTTGTGGGCTGCCTCATGATCCTGATCTGTCCGCGCCGCCTGAGGCCGGGCCTGCTGAGCGGCTGAGAATTTATGTGCGGCGGTTTCTGGAGCAAGTGGTCGCCGTGGACCGCTCGCGATCCTGGCATCACGACCTGATGCTCCGTGAGATGATTCGGCCATCGGGTGTCTGTGAGGCATTGACCGAGGAGCGGATTCGCCCCCGGTTTCGCAGGCTCCGGGAGATCGTCGAAGAGTTGGCGCCGGGGCTGGAGCAGCGACGGCTGGACGCGTTGTGTTTCACGGTGATTGGCCAGTGTCTGTTTTATCGGATGGGCCGGTCGGTGGCGGAGCGTTTGATTGGGCCGCAGGCCTGGGCCCGGCTCGACACGGAGTTTCTGGCCGACCATATCACGCGGTGCTCGCTGGCGGCTGTCGAAGCCTGGGCGGCGCCGGTGGAGGCCGGGCGATGAGCTGGATTGCGCTGAAGATGTTGACCGGCGATCGCGCCAAGTTTTTTGGCATCGTGCTCGGTCTGACCTTCGCCGCCATGCTGATTACGCAGCAAGGTTCGATCTTTTGCGGGCTGATGCGGCGAACGGCAGGCCAGATTTTCGACATCACGGGGGCCGATCTTTGGGTGATGGACCCCAATGTGCGCTACGTCGATGACGTCAAGCCGATGATCGAGACCAGCCTGTACCGGACTCGGGGGGTAGAAGGGGTGCTCTGGGCGGTGCCGCTCTACAAGGGGATCGGGCGGGTCAAGCTGACGGTGCCCAAGCAGGTCCCGGTCGACCCGGATCAGCCCGCCGGGCCGAAGCGGACGGTTCGCGAGCCTGTGATCGAGCAAGTGATTCTGCTCGGTCTGGATGATGCGTCGCTGGTGGGAGCGCCACCTCCGGAGCGGATCCTGGCTGGCCGGCTGGTCGATCTTCGGCGGCCCGATGCGATCCTCGTCGATTTCACTCGGCTGCCGAAGCTATTCCCCTACGAAGACTGGAAGAGCCTGCCCAAGCCGCCGTCCCTGGGCCAGGTTCTTGGTGACAAGATCGGTCGGATGCTCGGGCTAGTCCACGGGCCCACGCCCGAGCAAGCGCATCGGGAGGCGATGGGCCGATTTTATGAGCGGTTTCTCAATCGCGAGCTGGAGATGAACGATCACCGGGCGTTCATCGTCGGTGTCTGCGAGGCGACCCGGACGTTTCAGTCGAACGCGGTGGTCTATACGACCTACTCGCGGGCTAAGCGGTTCGTGCCTCAGGAGCGTAAACCGCTGACCTACGTGCTGGCCAAGGCCGAGCCAGGCGTCGCGGCCGAGGTGGTTGCCGCGCGGATCGCCTCCCAGACCGGACTGCGAGCCCGGACCAGTGAGCAGTTCATCTGGGATACGATCTGGTATTTCATGCGGTATACGGGCATCCCGGTCAACTTCGGGATCACCACGATCCTGGGTTTTCTGGTGGGGACGGCGATTGCGGGCCAGACCTTCTACAACTTCACGCTAGAAAACCTGAAGCAATTCGGCGCGCTAAAGGCCATGGGGATGTCGAATCTCCGGATTGTCGCGATGATTCTCCTCCAGGCGGCGGTGACGGGATTGCTCGGCTATGGGCTGGGGGTCGGGCTTGCCACCCTGTTTGGCCAGACCAGCAAAGGCAGCGAGTTGGCGTTTTACACGCCCTGGCAATTGTTGCCGATCGCGGGCGCGGCGATCGTGCTGATCTGCCTGCTGGCCAGTGTATTGAGCGTGCGGAGGGTCGTCGTGCTCGAGCCAGCGATCGTGTTCCGTGGATAAAGGCCCGTGGAGCTTATGGGAGCGATGAGCAGCGTGGTTGAGGCCCAACGGGCGTCGGCCGTCGACGCCCAGGCGTCACCGGATCGTGTGGCCGTGAGGCTCCGCAACGTGCGGAAGACCTTCGGATCAGGGGATCAGAAGGTTGTCGCCTTACGCGGGGTCGACTGGGATGTTTTCAACGGCCAGATGACTCTGCTGATCGGTCCATCGGGCTGCGGGAAGACGACTCTGCTGTCGGTGATCGCCGGCATCCTCGACGCCGACCGGGGCAGCCAGGTGTGCGTCCTGGGCCGCGACGTTGCGGCTATGAGCGGGAGCCAGAAGACGCGGTTTCGCCGCGATTCGATCGGCTTTGTCTTTCAGCAGTACAACCTGCTGCCGGCGCTGACCGCGGCCGAAAACGCAGCCATTCCTTTGATCGTCAAAGGTTGGCCACGCCCGAAGGCGATCGCGCGTGCGTCCGAGGTCCTGGGTTTGATCGGCATGGCCCAGAAGGTCAACAAGTTGCCGTCGGAGCTTTCCGGGGGTCAGCAACAGCGCGTGGCGATCGCCCGAGCCCTGGTCCACGAACCGCGGTTGATCGTCTGCGACGAGCCGACCGCAGCGCTCGATCACGAGACTGGTCATCAGGTCATGGTGCTCTTTCGGACGGTCGCGGTGCGCCCGGACCGAGCCGTCCTGATCGTCACCCACGACAACCGCGTCTTTCATTTCGGGGATCGGGTGGCCCGGATGGATGATGGCCACATTGTCGAAGTGCGAACCCAGAAAGCCACGATCGAGGAGCCGCCGGACGTGCTGGCCTGAGACGGCCGCGGAGCCGGTGGCTTGGGCGCGACCGCGGTCCCGGAGATTGCAACGCGATGTTCAACAAAGTGATCTTGCCGCTGTTGGCCGTAGCCGGACTCGCCTTTGGCGTGCTCGTCGTGCTCGAGAATCAGAAGCCCGGTCCCACTTCGCAGCCGCTGATCACGCCGCCGTCACGCCCGCCGGCCATGCGTTCGATCGCGGGAACCGGAATCGTCGAGGCCCAACGGCGCAACATACCGATCGGTACCCCGGTCGCGGCCCTGGTGACGGAGGTCTTCGTCAAGGAGGGCGACACGGTCCGGGCCGGCGACCGGCTCTTCCAACTCGACGACCGCGAATTGAAGGCCGAGCTCGGGGTCAAACAGGCTCAGTTACGCGTCGCTCGTCAGGCCCTGGAGCGGCTCAGGGCCGGGTATCGCCCCGAGGATCGCGAAATCGCGCGCGCGGCCCTGGAGCAAGCCCAGGCGCGGTACCAGTCGGCCGAGGTCGCCTACCAGCGGACCGCCGGAATCTATCAGCGCGGGGTCGGGACCCAGAGCGACTACGATCGCGATCGTTACGCCCGGGACGAGGCCTACGCCGCGCTGGCCAAGGCGCGTGTCGAGGTCCAAAAACTCGAGGCGGGGAACTGGATCGAGGACATCGAGGTGGCCGAGGCTGAAGTGGGGCGGGCGGAGGCCGAGGTCCAGGCCGTCGAGATCGAAATCGCACGTCGCACGGTGGTCGCACCGATGGATGGTCAGGTGCTCCAGGTGAACGTTCTGCCCGGGCAGTTTGCGGCGCTGGCCTGGAAGGAGCCGCTGATTGTTCTCGGCGACGTGACCAAGCTCCACGTTCGCGTTGACATTGATGAACAAGACCTGGCTCTCTTTGAACCGGGAGCGCGGGCCGTGGCCACGCTCAAGGGCCGCCCCGGGGTCCGATTTGAGCTGCGGCCGGTCCGCGTCGATCCCTACGTGATTCCCAAACGCAATCTGACCGGCGACAACGTCGAGCGGGTCGATACCCGGGTCCTCCAGGTTATCTACGCTCTGCCCGACGAGCGACCAATCGATGTCTGGGTCGGGCAGCAAATGGATGTCTACCTCGAAGCCCGGATTCCGAAGGATTTGGATCTCGACATGAACTCCAAGGCCCCCCGGCCCTTCGAGGCCGAGCCACCGGTCGAGTCGGCCGATCCGGGCGAATCGGCGCCGGTCAGCGTTTCGAAGCGGGCGTCGGCCGAGTTGAATCGGTGATACGGTCGGATCGTGGCGGCGTTGGGGGAGGATCGGTTAGGCGGAAGGTCAGGGTTCGCCGGGCGGGTTCGCCGCCGCCGATCCGATCGTGGACGATTAAGTCGGCCTCGTAGGTGCCGGGTGGCAGATCCACCAGGCCCAAGGTCGTCGAGAGATAGAGCTGCAGGGGCGGACGGGGGCTGGTGCCTTCATAGTCGACGACCCGCTTGCGTCCCCAGAGGATCTTCTTTTCGCCCTGGCGGCGGATGTTCACGTCCTGGACGAGGTGGAATCGGTAGCCGTCGGCCTGGCGCTCGTATTGATGGCCCTCGGAGCGGACGTAAATCAGCAACTTCTCGGTACGCGGAATGACCGGCTCGGCGAGGGGCTCATAATCCTCGTAGCCACGGATCACGCGGCAGGCAACCGGCTCGGAGATGGCGAAGCCGCGATCCGATGGGAACTCGGCCTGCGCGAGCAGCAGGCTGGCCACCCAGGTCGAGACGGTGGCGGTCATAGCCGATTCTCCTCGGCCGAACCGGCGGTCGTGGGAGCGTGAGCGACTTGATCGCAGGATACGCCCGGAGACCAACGGCCGCAACGACCCGGTTGAGGCCGATTTGAGCGAATCGGGTGCGTGGCCGGTTTACCCGGCGCGGCGCGCGCGGTAGGACTGATGGGGGAGTCCGGTCCGAGATTGGACGCGAACCGTCTTTCGCCTTTAAGAATCCGGGAGTACCCGATCCATGCGCACGCCCAAGGGGTCGAGCGGCCCGCACCGTCGTGAATTTCTGGGAAGTATGGCGACCGCCGGTGCGGCCGCGGCGTTGTTTCCGACGATCGTTCCGGCCTCGGCCTTGGGCCGCGGCGGGGCTGTCGCGCCGAGCGAGCGAATTGTCCTGGGCGCGATCGGTCTGGGGCCGCGCGGCGAATTCGACTTGAAGTGGATGCTGCCGCATCAAGACGTTCAGTTTGTCGCCATCTGTGACGTCCGCAAGTCGCGCCGCGAGGCGATCAAGGCGATCGCCGATCAGCACTACGGCAACTCCGACTGCAAGATGTATCACGACATGAAGGAGTTTCTCGACGAACGCAAGGATATCGACGCCGTGCTGATTGCCACCGGGGACCGCTGGCACGCCCCGGCCGCGATCTATGCGATGCGCGCGGGCAAGGATGTTTACAGCGAGAAGCCCTCGTGCATGTCGATTCGCGAAGGCCGCAAGGTCGTCGAGGTCGCCCGCGAGACCGGCCGGATCTACCAGACCGGCGTCCAACGGCTGAGCGAAGAGCCGTTCGTGATGGCGATCTTGCTGGCCCAGAGCGGCAAGCTGGGCAAGGTTCACACCGTCCGCGCGCACATCGCTCCGTGGGACGATGCCTACATGCGTCGTGACTGGCTGCCGGCGCAACCCCTGCCGCCCAAGGAGGAGGTGGACTGGGACGCCTGGCTCGGACCGTGCCCGGCCCGGCCCTATAACGCCGAGTACGTTAACGGCGGCTGGCGCGGTCATTATGACTTCCACACCAGTTGCATCGGCGAATGGGGCGCCCATACCTTCGCCCAGGGCCAGGCCGGCATCAATTGCCTGAACACCTCGCCGGTCCTCTACCATTTCGTCGACAACGAGAGCGGCGACGGCATGGTCACCGAGTTCGCCTGCGGCACCCGGATGATCCTCCAGCGCGAGGGTTGGAAAGGCTCGTGCGGGATGACCTTCGAGGGCGACGAAGGCACGGCTTCCTGCGCCGATGGCTACAAGGAAACCGAGGTGTCCTCGCCGGCCCTGCTCGAGGAAGGAAAGAAATTGGTCGCCGAATACAAAGAAAAGACCGGCCGGGCGCTCGATCATGTGCGGAACTTCTTCGATTGCGTCAAGAGCCGCCAGCAGCCGGTCGCCAACGCCGAGGTGATGCATCACTCGATGGCCACCGTTCACGCCGCCAACCTCTGCATGTGGCTGCGGACGGACCTGGAGTACGACCCCGAAAAAGAGATCTTCCCCAAGAACGAGCAGGCGAACCTCTGGCTCGACCGGTCGTACCGTCATCCCTGGACCGTTTGACACCGACTCCGAGTCAACCGACTTCAGCACCCGGCCGGACCGGTCCGGCCGGGTGGCGTCACCAGCCCGGCCCGCAGCGGTTTCATGGCGCGTCGCAAGCCGCTCTTGCCGACGAAAACCTGCCCGACGTGCGGGCGTCCCTTCTCTTGGCGCCGTAAGTGGCTCCGGGACTGGGAGCTCGTGATCTATTGTTCGGAACGGTGTCGGCGGACGGGGCGGCCGTCCCCGCCGCCCAGCTAACCTCTCGCCGGGTCTGAGATCGGGCTGGGACCGATCCACGCCTCCCAGCGCGTCGATCGGCCCGCCGACCGAGTGATCCAGAGGGCGACGCCGCATGTCGTCCCCCCCCCCCTTCCTGTTTGTTAAGACCGGACGTCGGCTCGCGGAGAGAAGGCCAACCTGGCGCATTCGGACCACGACGGCCGACGAGCTCCCGGATCAGAATGCGAAGCAGCCGTCCAGGTAGAGAGGAAACGACCGCAGCCAGCTTGGTCGTAACACTCGGAGGTCCGGTTGCGGGGTCACCAGGCGCGATCTCGGATCACGAGGAGGCCGGAACCAGAGAGAATCTGGGCCGAATAGGCTGTCTGGGGGGGGTGTAAGCACGAAATCGTTGAGGCGGACGGTTCGGCGCGATGGCCTGAGCGAGTCAGGCCCGGGGGTGGCCGGAACCGTCGCGATCGCCAGACGGTGGGGCGGACAGTCCCGCGGGTTGCTTGGGAGCGAGAGGGCGTTGGCAAGAGAGGCGGACTCTGCGGGCTCAAGCGACGGAATCGACGCCCGGAGTAAGGAACCGGATAAAGCCGCGTGGGTGCCGGGTGGGCGGGGCCGAAACAGTAAGGGCGGGCGCTGCGACTATCGGCAGTGCCCGCCCGAGCAGACGGCTTGGAAGGAGTGGCCAGGGATGGTCAGGGATGGGGGTTCAGGACGCGGAGCGGTCCGCGTGGCGGCGGGATCGGTGTCGCCAGGCCGCCGCGGCGACCAACGCGACCGACCAGGCGAGCACTGTCGCCGGTTCGGGGATGCGTCCGAACGCTACGTCCGAGAACAGCACACCTTCTTCCTCGAACGTATCATCGGGCGTGCCCGCAAAGGCGATCAGGCCGAAGCCGTTGTCCGGGTCGTAGCCGGGCAATTTGCTGAAGTTGTTGATCGAGAAGATGAAGTCCGGGTGTTGCGGCGATGGGTCGAAGTAGAGCGTGCCCTGGTGGAGCGACAGCGGCAGGCCGTAACTGTTGGCGATGCCGGCGTTAACGTTCGCAAACGCGGAGACGGAAAAGCCGTTCAAGCCTGGCCCAGCTTGGCGTTTGTCGCCGGGGACGCCGGCCAGGATCGTCGGTCGGCCGGACTTGGTCATGTCCAGGCCGACGGTGATCGACTCGCGGCCTCCGAGGCTCGGCAGGTCGATGGCACCCTTGGCAGCGGCCTGGGGCGAGACGGTTCCGGGATTACCGTTCGAATCGGCGTCACCGGCGATTCCGAAAAAGTTGACCCCGACGAACAGGCGGTCGGCCACATCGTCGTACATCAGCCGGATGTCTTTGATCGACCAGCCCGTGCTCAAGCCGTGCTGGGCGATGAAGGCTTCCGGATTTTGGGTCGGATAGCGGGGGTTGACCAGCGTAATGACGCCGACCTTGGTCGAAGGGAAGTCGACTTCGACGTTACCGGTGAACGAAGCCGGATTGACGGGGCCGGCCGTGATCAGCGGACCGGCGAGGGCTTGGGGTCCCATCAGCCCGAGCCCGAGCATCAGCAACAGGCCCAGGGCTTGTCGTTCCCTGACAGGGCGAATCATAACGCGTCTCCTCCCGCGTCGAGTTCCGGAGCGACATATCTACGCGGAGCCCATCTGGACGTCAACTCGAATCCGCGACCGGCCGCCGATTCGGAGGCCGGGTCCCTTCCCGCGCATGAGCGAGCGGCCCCGGCTGGGGCCTTCGTCCCCGCAGAAAGGAAGCTGGCGCGATGAACTTCCTCCGCAACGTTCTCAACGGCCTCCAGCGATGGCGTCGCCGGATCAGGGGCGCAGTGCGTCAGCGACCCTGCGTCCTGCGGCATCTGGAACAGTTGGATCATCGGCAACTGCTGAGCGTCAACTTCACTGGAAACGCTGTAGCCGATATTCCCGACAATGGTTCCCCAGGTACCGTCATCATCAACAACCCGAACCGGATCGTGCCGCCGGACCCCGCGCTGGCCGCCCTGATCAAGGTTTCAGGGTTCGACATCAGCTCGATCCGACTGAAGTACGACCCCGCGATGGACGTCCTGGACGTCGCTCTGGGTCAACCCGGCAATCAGAAGACGATTCCCGAATTCCCGGTGATCGCCGGCGACGCGGATAACAACCTCAACGGCGGGACGGTCGACCCGGCGGTCTTGGCCGTCCAGCCGTTGTTCCAGGACTTCCCGACCCTGGGCGGCTCCGAGACGATGGCGATCTTCCTGGATCTCAACAACGATACGATCCCGGATATCGTGGCGGGGATCTCGAACGACCCCGGCGCGGGCAAGCTCTTCCAGGTGGCCCAGGCTATCCCAAACCCGCTCAACCCCTCGACCACGGCCCCGGCATTCGGGACGCCCCTGCAAGACCACACCGGTTTTGCCTTCTACCAGGACACCGACCCGACCCGAGGGGCGTTCGAGTTCAAAATCATCCGATTTTCGGAGCTGTATCTCGAACAGACTGGCACGCCCCTGACCGCGACAACGGTTCTGGGCGTGGGAGCGTTCGCTGGTTCGGCCGACGACTTCACCCCCGAGCTGTTCATCCGATCGACGCCGGTCACCTTCGGCGTGGAACCGCCGTCGGACGAATGTCCTCCGCTGTCGCCGCCGGTGCTGGTCAATCCGCACCAGCACCGCCATGTCAACATAGCGCACCCGAATTTCGTGCGGGTGACGATCTTTGGCACCAGCGGATTTGATGTCCGGCGGATTGATAACGACTCGGTGCGGTTCGGCGGCGCTGAGCCCACGTTCTTCTTCCGGCTCCGCGCCAATCGGGATGAGTTCCTCGACGTCACCTATGTCTTCCGCGGCGACGAGCTCGATTTTCCGCCGGGTCAGCAGTTTGCCGCGATCACCGGGATTTACAACGACCCGACGACCGGCCAAGCGGTTCCGTTCGAGTCGGGCAAGATCATCTTTGTACGGGATGCCTCGTCGTTTTCCGCGGCTGACCGCGTCGCACAGGAGCGGAGGCTGGCTCGGCTCGGGGATCCGCTGACCCGCGTGCCCGAGTTCATTGCCCGGAGAGCGCAGGAGCGTCGGGTTGATCTGGTTCTGGGCGACATCAACCCGGCGGGATCGTCGGCTGAGTCGGCCGCGACGGTGCGGGTCAGGCGGCGGATCGAGCCGCCGGCGTCGTCGGCTTCAAGCCCGGTGGTCGCGCCGCGTGGTCCGGCGGCCTGGCGGCGTCGGGCGGCGGTGGCTGCAGCCGACGAGGGTGGGTCGTCGCGGGTTGGGGAACGCCCGGCGACGGTGCGGATCAAGAAGTCTGCCGCGGCTGCTCCGGGTTGGGCCAGCCAACGGCTCGATCGGGCTGTGCGTTGGGACGCGGATCTCGACGAGCTGGCGGCAGCCGTCGCGGCAGCGCGGTGAAGCCAGGCTAGCGGTTGTGCTTGGGTGCAGGGCGGTGGAGTCGGCTGGGCTCGCCCGCCAGGATGGTGCTAGGATCGTTGAGGATGCGTCGAGGTTCTGGGAGCGCCGCTGATGGCCGACTACACGCCCTATCAGAAAAAGATTATCGATCGCTACTACCGGAATTTCGATGCGATCAAGTTTCAGCGGCTCTCGGAGCTGGTGACCGAGATCTACCTGGCGGAGGGCAAGCGGCGGGATCGGCTTTGGGCGCAGGTGGCGGCCCACCTGAAAGCGCTGGAGGTGCCGGAGTCGCGGATTGAGCATCTGCTCTCGCGGCGTGACGCGTCGCTGCTGATGCCCTTGCTCAAGGAGTTGGAGGCTCGCGCGGGGTGAGAACGGCCTGCCGGCGAGATCGGCGGGGGTGGGGGGGCATCTGAGTCACTGCTCCGGAACCGACGCGTGATTCCGGGGGCAGCCGGTTGAAATCGACCAGGTGCAGCCGATCGGGCCTCGTCCGGAAGTTTCGGGCCGTGGGCATTGACGCTTGTGGCGAGCCGGATATTCGGATTCGCTCGAGCCATCGGCTTTGGATAGAGTAAGCGTTAGAAGCCTGCGGATGACCGAGCGACGGAACCTTTACCATGCCGACACCGGACGTTCCTCTGGTAGGCATCGACCACGTCCATCTCGTTGTGGGCAACGCCCGACAGTCGGCGTTCTTTTACCGGAACGCGTTCGGCTTCGACGTGGTTGGTTACATGGGCCTGGAGACGCAGGTCCGGGATACGGCGGGTTATGTTCTGCGACAAGGCGAGATCACATTCGTGGTGACCTCACCGCTGACGGCGGAGCACCCGGACAATGCGCGGCTGGTAGCCCACGGGGATTCGGTACGAACGATTGCCTTTGAGGTTCAGAGTGTCCCGCTGGCCTATGAGGCGGCGGTTGCCCGGGGCGCGATCGGTGTGGTTGAGCCGTCGGTGCGTGAGGATGAGCACGGCAGCTACGCGTACGCCGAGATCATGGCTTACGGAGATGTGCGGTATGGGTTTGTGGACCGCACGGAGTATCGCGGTGTCTTTGCGCCGGGATTTCGGCCGATCGAACCGGGTCGGTACGCGCCTGAGTCGTTCCGTCCGGTCGGGCTGCGAGTCATTGACCATATCGTGGCCAACGTCGAGCAAGGGCAGATGGAGCATTGGGTCCGCTGGCACGAGCAGGTCTTGGGATTCAGTCTGTTTGCGTCGTTTGATGACAAGGACATTAGCACCGAATACTCGGCGCTGATGTCGCGGGTGGTGGCCGATGGGCGGCGTCGGATCAAGCTGCCGATCAATGAACCGGCCACGGGCCGGCGGCGGTCTCAGATCGCCGAATACCTCCAGTTTCACCACGGACCCGGGGTCCAGCATGTCGCCATGGCGACCCGCGATATCGTGGCGAGCGTCCGGGCGATGCGTGCCAACGACGTCTCGTTCTTGACCGTCCCGCCGGCTTACTACGACGACCTGACCGCTCGAGTCGGCCCGATCCGCGAGGATCTCGGAGCGTTGCGGGAGCTGGGGATTCTGGTGGATCGGGACGAGGAAGGCTATCTGCTCCAGATTTTCACGAAGCCGGTCGAGGATCGGCCGACCCTGTTCTTCGAGATCATCCAGCGGCGGGGAGCCCAAAGTTTCGGCAAGGGGAATTTCAAGGCGCTCTTTGAAGCCATCGAGCGCGAGCAGGCCCGCCGGGGAACGCTCTGAAACGAGCCGAGAGGGTCTCCCGACCATGTCCGGACCGCTGCCACCGGTCGCCAGTCTCCGCGATTTTTACGCCTTCGAGGAGCACGTCCGCCGCTGCCGGGCGCAACGCGGTCTGGATATGGTGCCCGAGTGGTATCAGATTCCGGTGTTCTACTTCGGTAATCCGGCAACGGTCGTCGGCGATGGTGCGGAGGTCTGCGCGCCGCGGGGTTCGTCGGCCTTGGACTACGAGTTGGAGCTGGCCTGCGTCATCGGCCAGGAGTGCCGCGATCTGCCCGCCGATGATCGGGCGATGGAAGTCGTCGCCGGCTTCACGATCATGAATGACTGGAGCGCGCGGGATTTGCAAGCCCTGGAGATGAAAGTGGGGCTCGGGCCGTCCAAGGGCAAGGATTTCGCAACCAGCCTGGGACCGACACTGGTGCCGTTTGAGAAGCTCAGGGATCGGTACGTGGGGGGGCGGCTCGATCTGTGGATGACTGCCCGCGTCAACGGCCGCGAGCTCAGCCGGGGCAATGCGGCTACGATGTATTGGACCTGGCCCCAGTTGCTGGCCCACGCCAGCCGCGATTCGGTGCTTCGGCCCGGGGATGTGCTCGGATCGGGAACCGTCGGGAGCGGTTGCATCCTTGAGCTGACGCCTGAGAGCGTCGGCGGCTGGTTAAGGCCGGGAGATCGCGTCGAACTGGAGGTGGAACGACTGGGGCGTCTGACCAATCGAATTGTCGCGCACCGCTAAGAATGGTCGCCGGGGCCGATCTTATGCCGCCCTATCTCCGACTCGGTCGAGTTCCCCCCAAACGGCACGTAGTCCACCGCCGCACCGACAGCGGCCATCGAGGCGAGGGGATTTACTACGAAGAGGTTATCACGCTGGCCGGTTTCAGCCGCGGCTACAGCATTCTCTATCATCTGCGACCGCCGACCCGGGTTCGACGGATCGAGGCCGCCGGGTGGGTCGAAGCACCGCTGGCCGACGATACGGTGTTGCGGCATCACCACCTGCGAACCGGATCGATGGCGCGCTGGGGCGATCCCATCACCGGACGGGTGGCGTTGCTGCTCAATCGCGACGTCGTGATTTCGCGCTGTCGTCCGGAAAGCCCGCAGTCAGAGCTGTTTCGTCACGCGGATGCCGACGAACTGATCTTCGTTCATGCTGGCAGAGGCATCCTCTCCTGCCCGCTCGGTGTCGTCGCGTTTGGCCCGTTCGACTACTTGGTGATTCCTCGCTGCACGACGTATCGGCTCGACTTTGAGAAGATCGACGAGGCGGATCTGCTGATCGTTGAGGGCCGAGGCACGATCGCGGTTCCGCGGCGGTACCTCAATCCCGATGGTCAGCTCCGGCTGGGCGCGCCTTATTCGGAACGGGACCTCCGCGGTCCGGTCTGGGTTGAGCCGGTCGACCGCGAGGAAGAGACCAGTGTCCTGATCCAGGACGGATGGCGGCGGACGCGGTACGTCCTGGCGAGCGATCCGTTTGACGTCGTCGGGTGGGACGGAGTGGTCTACCCGTACGCCTTCCATGCGTTGGACTTTGAACCGATCACGGGCACGGTGCACCAGCCGCCGCCGGTGCATCAGACGTTTGAATCTGATGGTTTCGTGGTCTGCACCTTTGCGCCGCGTCTGCTCGATACCCATCCCGAGGCGATCAAGGTGCCCTACGCGCACTCGAACGTTCAGGCCGACGAAGTCCTTTATTACGTAGCCGGGCAATTTGGCAGCCGGCGCGGGGTCGAGGCGGCCTCGGTTACGCTTCATCCGCGGGGCATTCCCCACGGCCCGCATCCGGGAACGATCGCGGCCAGCCGGCACGCGGTTCGAACCGATGAACTGGCCGTGATGATCGACACCGAGGCGCCGCTGCAACTGACCAGCGCGGCCCTGGACCTGGACGACCCTGAGTATCCCCGCTCTTGGCTCGATTGAGGCCGTTGATCCATGATTCTCGATCCCGGTCAGGCGGAGGTGGTGCGGGTCTACCGGGCGTTGATCGAGCTGGTCGTTCCACGGCCGATCGCCTGGGTGACGAGCATTGACCCGGAAGGTCGGATCAACCTCGCACCGTTCAGCTTCTTCAATGTGTTTGGAGCCAACCCACCGATTGTCGTCTTTTCGCCAACGCTGCGTCGCGATGGCACGGCCAAGGACACGCTCGAAAATGTCCGGTCAACGGGCGAGTTTGTTATCAATCTGGCCGTCGAGGATCTGGTCGATTCGGTCAATGCCAGTTCGGCGGATTATCCGCGGGGGGTGAACGAGGCGGATCGGCTCGGGCTGGCCCTGGCGCCGTCCGAGCGGGTCCGCCCGCCACGGGTGGCGGCCTCGCCAGCCCACTTGGAGTGCCAGGTCGTCGAGATCCGCTCGTACGGGGAGGGGCCGATCGCGGCCAACTTGGTGATCGGCCGGGTCGTTTTGATCCATGTCGACGACGCGGTGCTCGATCAAGCCGGATCGGTCGATCCCCGCAAGCTCCGGGCCGTCGCGCGCCTCGGCGGCGATTTTTACTGCCGATCGACCGATCTGTTCACACTTCGAAGACCGGAGCGTCCCCCCGACTCGCAACCTCCGGCCGGTCCCGCTGGGGATCCGCGACAATGAGCGAACCCTACGCCTGGACGCCCAGCAGCGAACAGCTCGAGCGCAGCAACGTCGCCCGATTCATGCGACGGCATGACCTGCCCGGCCGGCAGGAGTTGATCGAGCGATCGATTCAGGAGCCGTGCTGGTTTTGGGATGCGGTGGTGCGAGAACTGGGCCTGGTCTTCACCAGGCCGTACCACACCGTGCGCGACGATTCGGCCGGAGCGCCGTGGACGTGCTGGTTCGTTGGGGGGCGGTTGAACCTGACGGAAAGTCTGGTCGATCGGCATCTGCCGGCCTCGGCCGAGCGGCCCGCGTTGGTCGCGGAGAGCGAGGATGGTTCAGTGACTTCATGGACCTACGCGCAGCTCCATGAAGAGATGGGCTGCTGGACGGCAGCACTTGCGGACTTGGGGGTCAGTCGCGGCGACCGAGTCGGCCTCTTCCTCCCGCTTCACGCGGAGGCAGTCGCCGCGTTTCTGGCGGTAGCCCGGCTGGGAGCGGTGGCGGTTCCGATTTTCTCGGGGTTTGGGGGCGAGGCCGTGGCGGCGCGGTTGAATGATTGCCAGGCCGTGGCGCTGGTGACGGCCGACGGAGTCCGCCGCAAGGGTCAGATCGTCCCGATCAAGGCGACCGCCGACGCCGCCCTGGCCCATTGTCCGAGTGTGCGCCACGTCGTGGTCGTACGGCGGATTCGGAACGAAATACCCTGGGTCGCCGGGCGCGACCACGACTGGGATTCGTTGCGGCAGGACGCAGGCAGCCGGCCCGAATCGATCGAGATGGATGCCGAGGATCCGTTTCTGATCGCCTATACGTCCGGCACGACCGGCCGGCCCAAGGGTGCCGTCCACGTGCACGGGGGCTTCCTGGTCAAGGTCGCCCAAGAAGCCGCGTTTCAGACCGATCTGACGGCCGCCGATCGGCTCTACTGGATGACCGACCTCGGCTGGATCATGGGGCCGTGGGCGGTGGTTGGGGCCCTGGCTGCCGGCGGTACGCTCGTCTTATACGACGGTGCGGCGGAATCCCCCGGCCCGGACCGGATCTGGTCGCTGGTGGAACGGCACGGGGTGACGATTCTCGGGCTGTCCCCCACCTTCGTCCGGGCCGCCATGCGCCATGGCGAAGAACCGGTTCGGAGCCATGATCTTTCGGGGCTGCGAATCCTGGCGTCGACCGGCGAGCCTTGGAATCCCGGTCCGTGGCGGTGGTATTTGGAGACCGTGGGGGGCGGCCGCTGCCCGATCATCAACCTGTCAGGCGGGACCGAAGTCGGCGCCTGCTTCCTCTCGCCCCTGCCGATCACGCCCTTGCGGCCCTGCACCCTGGGCGGACCGGCCCTGGGGATGGCGGTCGATGTCGTCGACCCCTCGGGTCGGTCACTCCGAGGCGCAGTCGGCGAGTTGGTGTGCCGACAGCCCTGGCCCGGGATGACCCGCGGACTATGGAACGACCCCGATCGCTACCTACAGACGTATTGGAGCCGGTTCGACGGCCTCTGGACCCACGGCGACTGGGCGTCGATCGACGAGGATGGCCTTTGGTACCTCCACGGCCGGAGCGACGACACGCTCAACGTGGCCGGCAAGCGGATCGGCCCCGCTGAGATCGAGTCGGTGGTCGTCGACCACGGGGCCGCCGCGGAGTGCGCAGCCATCGGCATGCCTCACCCGGTCAAGGGGGAGGCGGTCTGGTGCTTCGTTGTGCCGCGGCCGGGAGTGGTTGCCGACGAGACAACCGGCGAGTCGATCCGCCAGCGCGTCCGCGACTCCCTCGGCCGCTCGTTCGCTCCCGAAGAGGTACGGTTCGTCAGCGAATTGCCCCGAACTCGGAATGCCAAGATTCTTCGCCGTGCGATCCGGGCACGGCTGCTCAACCTTCCACTCGGCGATCTGTCTAACCTGGAGAATCCTTCGTCCCTCGAACAGTTCAAAACGGTGGCACCCCCGCCGAGTTCCGATCCTCAGGCGGCACCTGGCTGAGTCGGGCCACCTGCGAGGCGATCCCTCTCTCGACCCGCGCGGGCCGAAGCTGACTGAAGCCGTGTCGCCGAGGCGCTAGGACGCGAGCGGCCGATCGGCGATCTCCCGGCGCGGTTGGCGAGCGGTTCAGGCCCAGACGCCTGAACCGGAGCCGTCGAGCGTGTCTCGAACCAGCCGGGATCGTTGCTTTACCGAGTTCAAGCCATCCATTAGGCTGAAGATACGCTCTGAGAGGGTATTCTCAATGTCGCATGCCCACGTCGATCCGGCCGAGCTGCGGCGGTTCGCATCGGTGCTCAAGTCGTTCAACGCCCAGCTTCAAACGATGAGCGGCGGTCTCCAGAGTCAACTGGGTGCGCTCTCGCAGTCGTGGCGGGATCGTGAGCATGACAAATTTGTCGAAGAGTTCGAGAAAACGCTGGCCACGATCGGAAAATTTCTGGAGATCTCCGAGCAGTATGTTCCGTTTCTGATTCGCAAGGCGGAACGCGCTGAAGAGTATCTCCGCCAGCGTTGACGACGGGACTGGCGCCCATGTCTCTCCCCGTGGACGTTCGAGCGATCCAACCGCTGCGGGATGTGCACGCGGCTTACGGGCGTTTTGCTGAGGACGTGCGGAACGCGCTGGCCGCGACGGAGATGGAAATCACCCGGATCGTGAGCTGGCTGACCCAGGAACGGAGGATGTACTGGCAAGCCGAGATCCACCGGTGCCGCGATCAGCTCGCGCAGGCCAAGTCGGAGCTGTTTCGCAAGCGGACCTCACAAATGTTTGGTAATGAGGCCAACTTGAGCGAACCTCGCGAGCACGTGCGTGACATGACCCGCCGGCTCGAGCGGGCCGAGAAGATGCTCGAGCGGGTCCGGAAGTGGGTCGGTCCGCTTCAGCACGCCATCCAGCAGTATCGCGCGGCCGTCCAGCCGCTCTCGGATGCATTGGAGAGCGACGTTCGGCACACGCTCGCTCGGCTGGATCGGATGATCGCCGCGCTGGAGCAGTATGCAGCCGAGCTTGCGCAGCCACTCCAATCGCCCCCGCCCGCTGCCTCGACCAAGAGTACCCCGACGCCGGAGTCCTGAGGGCTGGTCCATGTATTTCGGCGCTGGGATTCCCAAACTGAAGCACGCGATCAAGACGCTGCGCGAGGTGTGGGACGGTACCGAGTCGGAATGGCGCGACCAAGTGCGGCAAGATATCCAAGAGCACGAGTTGACGCCCCTGCTTGAGAAGGCCCAAACCGCTCTGCGGGCGATGGATGAACTGGCCGACCTGCTGGCGCGCATCCACCGCGATTGCTTCGACACGAGCGACGGGGAGTAGATGAACCAGGACACCAAGCCAGTCGAACCGACCGCACCCCCCCGCGACCGCGACCCGGCCTGGTATCAACTCCCCGAGCAGATACCGCCGGAATTCTCGCGGCTTGCTGCCGAACGGGACCGGCTCGAGCAGGAACGAGATCGACGCTACGCCAGCAGAATCCGTGCGGCGGAAGCCGAGTATCGCCAACAGATGGCTGCCGCGCGGTCGCGATTCCAGTCCGAACAGGTCGCGATCGAGCAATTCGCCGAAGCGTCGCTCCGCGACCTGACCGCGGCCTGCTCGCAGGCGATTCAGACAGCGCAGGCCGACCTCAAGGCACGCAAAGAGGAACTGATTCGTCAAACTCAGCAGGCGATCGAGGAGGCCCGCTCGGCACGCGAACAGGGACGTTGGGAGGCCGAAACACTCTTCGAATCGTCGGAGCGGGCCGAACGCGAGCGGTTCGAGAGCCTCGATAAGGCATTGGTGACAGAGCTTGAGGAACTCGACGCGCTCGACGCGGCGGCGTTGGCCCAGCGGGACCGGCTTCGAGGTTTTGGCCCATTTCCGGAGCCGGAACCGGTTCCTCCACCCGGACCAGCCGACTTGGAGGATCTCCGCGCCGCGTTGGCAGTGGCCCAGCAACGTTGGCTGGCCATCGAGGCGATGCGGTTGCCCAAAATCGTGGACTGGTCGGGGCTGGCCGTGCTCGGGGCTGCGGCGCTCGTTGTCTTGATCGGACCGGCCCTCTGGTTTCTGGGCTGGCCGGCGGGTGCCGGCGCCGCGGTGGGAGGCGCGCTCGGAGTGGTTGCTCTGGCCGCTATACTCCTGCGCGGGCGGGCGCGTCGGGCTCTCCGGGCGGCCATCCCCCAGCTCGACCGGGATCGGATCCAGCTCCGCGGCCAATTGACGGCGTCGATCGCCGAGAACCGGCGAATCAGCCAGGAACGAATCGAACGGCTACGCCAGAAACGAGACCAGGAAATCCGCGAGTTGGAGGAAAGAGTCCGACAGCGGGTGCAGGCCGCCGAGGCAGCCCGCGACGCGGGCCTCGCGGAACTCGAAGCATCCGCGCGCCAGCGGATCGAGCGGGCTGAACAGGTCAAGGCCCAGGCCACGGAGCAGCGGACCCGCGAACTGACCCAACGAAAAGATCAGTTGCAGCGCTGGTTCGAGCAAGAAACCCAGCGCATCGAGCATCAGCTCCGCACCCACCACGCCGAGGCTGAAGCCCGACGCGGGCAGGACTGGGACGAACTGGTCGCCACCTGGACCGGCGGTCTGGAGCGGCTCGACACACTGGCCGCTCGGGTCGTCGCCGAGGTCCAGGCCCGCTCCTGGGACTGGGAGCAGCCGGCTGAAGTCCCTCCGTTGCCCGAAGATGTTCCGCCGGCCATCCGGTTTGGAACCGTGCGGATCGACCCGCGTTTGGTCCCTCACGGAATCTCCCGGGATGAGCGGCTCCAGGAAACGGCTCGCGGTGGCTGGGAGCTACCGGCCCTGCTGACCTTTCCCGACCGCGCATCGCTGGTCGTCCGTGCCGGGGGAGCCGGCAAGGAAGAGGGAGTGGCGGTGCTCCAGGGTACGATGCTGCGTTGGCTGACCAGCCTGCCGCCGGGCAAGGTTCGGTTTACGCTGATCGACCCGGTCGGTCTGGGGCGTCACTTCGCGGCCTTCATGCACCTGGCCGACTACTCCGAGCTGCTGGTCACCAGCCGGATCTGGACTGAGCCGCAACAGATCGAACAGCGGCTGGCGGATCTCTCGCTGCACATGGAGCATGTGATTCAGCAGTTCTTGAGAAATGAATACGCGAACCTGGAGGAATACAACCGCGACGCGGGAGTCGTGGCCGAGCCTTACCGTGTTCTAGTCATCTCCCACTTTCCCGCGGGATTTCACGAGTCGTCGGCCCAGCGGCTGGCCAGCATCGCCGCAGGTGGTTCGCGGTGCGGGGTTCATCTGCTGATTCTGGTTGACGAGGACCAGCCGTTACCGCGGACGATCTCGGTCGCCGAGTTGTCCCAGCAGGCGCAGCGGCTGGTCTGGCGTGCGGACGAATCTCGGTTCGTCTGGGATCATCCGCGGTTTGCGTCCTTTGCGTTTACACCGGACCGGCCGCCGCCCGACGAGCGGCTGACGCCGATTCTGCATCGCTTCGGCGAGGCTGCGCGCCGCGCGGGCCGGGTCGAGGTTCCCTTCGACGTCGTCGCGCCGCCCACCGAACGGTGGTGGACCGGCGATACCCGCGAGGGGATTGACGTCCCGCTGGGCCGCTCGGGCGCTACCAGGCTCCAGGCCCTTCAGCTCGGCCGCGGCACCTCGCAACACGCCCTCATCGCGGGCCGCACCGGGTCGGGGAAATCGACTCTGCTGCACGCCCTGATTACCAACGCCGCCCTGATCTACGGACCCGACCAGCTCGAGTTCTACTTGATCGACTTCAAGAAAGGCGTCGAGTTCAAAACCTACGCCGAGCACGAACTACCCCACGCGCGTGTGATCGCCATCGAGAGCGAGCGGGAGTTCGGGGTCAGCGTGCTCCAGCGGCTCGACGAAGAGCTGCGACGTCGCGGGGAGCTGTTTCGCGCGCACAATGTGCCGGACCTGGCTGCGTATCGTGCGATTCCCCAGGCTCCCCCCCTTCCCCGCGTCCTCCTGATCGTTGATGAGTTTCAGGAATTTTTCGTTGACGACGATCGGCTGGCTCAGGAAGCGGCCTTGCTGCTTGATCGACTGGTCCGCCAAGGCCGCGCCTTCGGAATCCACGTCTTGCTCGGCTCGCAGACGCTGGGCGGCGCGTTCAGCCTGGCGCGGAGCACGCTGGGCCAGATGGGAGTCCGGATCGCTCTGCAATGCAGTGAATCCGATGCCCACCTGATTCTGAGCGAGGAAAACGCCGCGGCCCGGCTGCTGACACGTCCCGGCGAGGCGATCTACAACGACGCCAACGGCATGGTCGAGGGGAATCACGTCTTCCAGGTCGTCTGGCTCCCCGAGTCCCAGCGCGCTGAATATCTAGAGCGGCTCCGCCAGTTCGACGCCGCGCAGGGCGCTCGTCCGGCCCGGCCCCGGATCGTCTTCGAGGGCAACGTTCCTTCCGACATCCGTCGCCTGGCCTCGCTCCGCGCCCTGCTGGACGCGGACACCTGGCCCGAACCGCCTCCCCGCGCCCCGCTGGCCTGGCTCGGCGAAGCCGTGGCGATCAAGGATCCAACCGCGGCCGTCTTTCGCCGCCAGGGCGGCCACAACCTCTTGCTGGTCGGCCAGGATGCCGATGCCGCACGCGGCATCTTCGCCGCCGCCTTGCTCAGCCTGGCCGCCCAACTCCCTCCCGAGGCGGCCTCATTCGCCATCCTCGATGCCACGCCTGAAGACCACCCCGACGAAGCTCGTCTGCGTAGAATCGCTGCGTGTGTGCCCCATCCCAGCCTGCTCGGAGGCCCCAGCCAGGTCGACTCGATCCTCCAGCAACTGGCCGACGAGCTGGCCCGCCGCCAATCCCACCCCCTGGTCCGCAACTCGTGGTTCGTCTTCCTCTTCGACGCCTCTCGCTTCCGCCAACTCCGCCGCAGCGATGACTTCTCCTTCGGCCGCGCCGACCAGACACACCGAGGCGAGCAACTCGCCGAGCTGCTCCGCGAGGGTCCGGCTCTTGGGATCCACCTGATCATCTGGTCCGATACGCTGAACAACCTGCAACGCGTCTTCGACCGCTCAAGCCTGCGTGAGTTTGAAATGCGGGTCCTGTTCCAGATGTCGGCCAACGACTCAACCAACCTCCTCGACACGCCGCTGGCCAATCGCCTCGGACCCCATCGCGCCCTGTTCGCGAGCGAGGATCGCGGGACCCTCGAAAAGTTCCGGCCTTACCAACTGCCCGACCAGGCCTGGCTCGACTCGATCCAGAGCCAGCTATCTGGGAGAATCCAAGCCCGCCCGGCTCCGTCGGCCCCGACTTACTCCTCCGGCGAACTCGACGGCCCCGAAAATCGCTCGACCACCCCCAGCCAGCCCCACAAACACAGCTCCTGAGGCACAAGACGCGGACCGGTCGAGCGCGGACCGCAACCGAACCCGAGAAACGATTGCCTCGGAGACGGGCGTCCGATAGTTTAAACAAGTGTTTGGCGTCTCTCTGGGGCGGTTTTGAGAGCCGGCTCGATGAATCTCGCGCAGTCTTTGGGGATTCTGTTGGTGGCGGTCTCAGGGGCCGCTGAGGGGCCGGACTACGTGCGTGAGGTCAAGCCGATCCTGGCGAGGCGGTGCGTGGCCTGTCACGGGGCGCTCCAGCAAAAGTCCGGCCTGCGGCTCGATACAGCGGCCGGCTTGCGTGTCGGGGGCGATAGTGGGCCGGCCATCGAACCGGGTCGGCCGGAGGAGAGTTACCTGCTGGAGGTTGTCGGCGGTGAGGGGCCGATCCGGATGCCGCCCGAGGGGGAGCCGTTGTCGGCCGGAGAGGTCGAGACCCTGCGCGCCTGGATCGCGGCCGGGGCGGAGGCTCCTGAGGACGAGGCGCCGCAGGAGGACCCCCGGACGCACTGGGCATTTCGTCCCCCGGTCAAGGCGGCGCTGCCGGCCGTCGCGGATCTGGCCTGGGTACGCAATCCGGTGGACCATTGGATCGCCGCAGCCCGGGATGCGCAAGGCTTAAGCCCAGCGCCGGAGGCTGACCGGGCCACGCTGCTCCGCCGTGTCAGCATGGACTTGACCGGTTTGGCGCCCACGCCCGAGGCCGTTCGCGCCTTTGAGTCGGACCCGTCGCCGGATGCGTACGAGCAGGCCGTCGAACAATTACTGGCCAGCCCGGCCTACGGTGAACGCTGGGGGCGCCATTGGCTCGATATCTGGCGATACAGCGACTGGGACGGCTTTGGCCAGGAAGTGCGCGAGAGCCAGCCGCATATCTGGCGCTGGCGCGATTGGCTGATCGAGTCGCTCAACGCCGACAAACCCTACGACCGCATGCTCGCCGAGATGCTCGCCGGCGACGAACTCGCCCCGGACGACCCCTCGACTTTGCGTGCGACGGGCTACCTGGTCCGAAACTGGTACAAGTTCAATCGCAACGTCTGGCTCGACCTGACGATTGAACACACCGGCAAGGCATTCCTCGGCCTGACGTTCAATTGCGCTCGCTGCCACGACCATAAATATGATCCGATCTCCCAGGTCGATTATTACCGCCTTCGGGCGATCTTCGAGCCGCACGACGTACGGACCGATCCTCCGCCGGGCCAGCCGTTCCAACCCAAGGACGGCCTAGTACGCGTCTACGACGCGAAGGCCGACGCCCCGACGTATCTGTTTCATCGCGGCGACGAAAAGGAACCCGACAAAGAGCACCCCCTTAAACCCGCGGTGCCCGCGTTCCTGGGCTCCCTACCGGAACCGGAGCCCATCGCCTTGCCGCCGCGAGCCTATGTGCTCGGACTCGTACCCGAGGTGCGCTCCGATTTACGTTCGCAAGCCCAGGAGGCTGTCCGTGCGGCCCATGACCGGCTTCAACGTATCCTTTTGAGATATGTCGAAGCGCGTCCAGGATCGGCCGATGCCGTCCGGCTTCAGGAGGATCGTGATCGCGCCTTGGCCGACTGGACCGCCGCGATTGCTGAGCGCGAGGCGCTCGAAGCGCGGATCGCCGCGGACGATGCACGCTACGGCTCGGTCCCGGATTCCAAGCGCGCCGAGATCGAGAGCTATCGGGCCTCCGAGTTGGAGCGACGCGCCAAATTTCTCCGCGCTGAGGCCGAGTCTCTGCGACTGGCCTTGAAGCGTTCGCGGCTTGAGGCGGAGGCTTCGGCCGGGTCAGAGGAAGCCCGCAAGGAACTGGACCCGTTGAATAAGCAGTTGGAAGCCGCGCATCAGGCCCGCGAGGCGGCGCGCGTCGCCCTGTCCAAGACCTCGGCCGAGTACACGCCGATCGCGCCCGTGTATCCGGCAACCAGCACGGGCCGTCGGACAGCTCTGGCTCGGTGGGTGACCGACCGGAACAACCCGCTGACGGCTCGCGTCGCCGTCAATCATGTCTGGGCTCGTCATTTCGGCAAGCCGCTCGTGGAGACCGTCTTCAACCTGGGCATGAGCGGCTCGCGACCCACCCACCCCGAGTTGCTCGACTGGCTGGCCGTCGAGTTCGTTGAACACGGCTGGAGTCTGAAGCACCTGCATCGGCTCATTGTTACCAGCGCAACTTATCGGATGGCCTCGGACCACGCCGATACGGCCGCCGAGCGGCTCGATCCGACCAACGCGACCTACTGGCGGATGAATCCACGGCGGCTCGAAGCGGAGCTAGTCCGGGACAATCTGCTCTGGGCTTCCGGCGAGCTGGACCAGACCCTGGGCGGCCCGGACCTCGATCCGGCCCTGGGACTGACCAACCGGCGACGCAGCCTTTATTTCCGGCATGCCAAGGAGAAGCGGGTGACGTTTCTGAGGCTGTTCGACTCGGCGAACGTCACGTCGTGTTATCGCCGCGACGTGAGCATCATGCCCCAGCAGGCCCTTGCACTGATCAATAGCACGCTGGCGCTGGGCGAGTCGCGGCGGCTCGCTGGCCGCCTGACAGAAAAGGTTGGCGATGACGACCGCGAGTTCATCTCCCGAGCGTTCGACCAAGTGCTGGGTCGGGCGCCCACTGGGGCGGAGGATGCCGCCTGCCAGAGTTTTTTGAGGGAGCAGGCCCAACGGCTGGCCGACCCGTCGTCCCTCTCTGGCTTTACCGAGGGCGCACAACCCGCGGTGCCGCCTTCGCCCGATCCCAGACAACGGGCGCGAGAAAATCTGATTCTCGTTCTCTTTAACCATCATGACTTCGTCACGATCCGCTGAGGTTCGCCGCAAGGCGAACCGCGCCGAGAGGCCCCGATCCATGATTCATCGCCGTGGCTTCCTCGCCGACCTGGGAATGGGCTTCGCCGGCTTGGCTCTCGGAGCCATGCTGCATCGAGACGGCATCGGTCGGACCATCGATGGGCAACCCTGGTCGCCGCCGGACGGGAGTCCGCATTTTCCTCCCAAAGCCCGTTCGGTCATCTGGCTCTTCATGGTGGGCGGTGTCAGCCACCTGGAGAGTTTCGACCCCAAACCCGAGCTGATCAAATACTCCGGCAAGAGCTATACCGACTCTCCGTATGGCTCAATCTTGGATAGCCCTTACGGTAAGAAGAATCTCCGGGAATTCCTGGAGGGCAATCATAAGGTTCAGCCGACGTTGTTCGCTCCGCAGGTTGGCTTCAGGAAGCGTGGCCAGGCGGGGATCGAGGTCTCGGATTGGTGGCCCCACGTAGGGGAGTGTGTGGATGATCTGGCGATCATCCGCTCGATGTGGACCACCGACAACGACCACGGAGCGCAGCTTCAGTTTCATACCGGGCGCCATGCGCTGGAGGGTCCGTTTCCCACGATCGGCTCCTGGATTCACTACGGCCTCGGGACGCTCAACGAGAACCTGCCGCAGTTTGTGGTCCTGGGCCAGCCGATCGCCGATTGCTGCGGAGGGATGAACGGCCACGGCGCCAGTTATCTCGGCCCCGAGCACGACGGAGTGGTTTTGGAGGTCGATCCCAAGCAGCCGCTTCCGTTTGCGACCCCGGATCGCTCGGTCTATCGTGAGGAGCAGGCGGCCCAGTTTGAATTCATCGGGCGCTTGAATCGGCTAGCGGCCGAACGCCGACCCCAAGATGCCGCGCTCCGCGCGCGGATCCAGTCCTACGAGCTAGCGGCACGAATGCAGCTCGCCGTTCCCGAGGTCGTGACGTTTGACTCGGAGTCGGCAGCCACGCGCTCGCTCTACGGTCTCGACGACGACGCCACGCGTCCCTTCGGCCAGCTCTGCTTGGCAGCGCGGCGGCTGGTGGAGCGGGGAGTCCGATTTGTCCAGGTCTTTCATGGCTCCGACGGAGGGGCCGGCGCCTGGGATGCCCATGGCGCGTTAAAGGTGAACCATGCCCGGACCTGCGCCCAGGTGGACCGCCCGATCGCCGGACTGCTCCGCGACCTGAAGCGCCGAGGTCTGCTCGAGGAGACGATCGTCGTCTGGGCCACGGAGTTTGGTCGCACGCCAGGCGCCCAGGGTGGCGACGGCCGCGATCACCACCCGTTTGGCTTCTCGGTTTGGATGGCCGGAGGTGGGATCCGGGGCGGGGTTGTCCACGGGGCAACCGACGAACTCGGCCATCACGCCGTCGAGGATCGCCACTACGTCACCGACATCCATGCCACAGTGCTGCACCAGCTCGGGCTGGATTCGCGGCGTCTCGAGGTGCCCGGATACAAACGGCTCGACCTGGACCACGGACGGGTGATCCGCCCAATCCTTGCCTGACTCAAAAAAAAACCGGCCGGCAGCGTCGCCGGCCGGTCACTCGGACCACGGAACAACCCGAGAAAAATCCGGAAAAGCCGGGAACTTTTCCGGAGAACCAATCGGATTGCCGGGCCGGGGAACCTTCCCCCAACCCCAATTAGCTGGGCCAGACCAGACCGTTCCCAAAAAAGTGAAAAAAAGACGTTCACTCAGGGCGGGGAACCCTGATCGCCCGGGCGCCGTTCGCGGAGCCGAGGGTTTTCGATCGTGACGGTAGTATACGGCTGAACACTTCGGGTCAGCCAGACCGAGGAGCCGATGATTGATCCGCGGCCGATGATGGTATCGCCGCCCAGGATGGTGGCGTTGGCGTAGATGACGACGCCGTCCTCGATCGTTGGGTGGCGTTTGCGATCTCGGACCAGTTGGCCCTGCTCGTCCTTGGGAAAGCTCAAGGCTCCGAGGGTGACGCCCTGATAGAGCTTGACTCCCTCGCCAATCCGAGTGGTTTCGCCGATGACGACGCCGGTTCCGTGGTCGATAAAAAACCGGCGTCCGATCGTCGCGCCGGGGTGGATGTCGATACCGGTCTTCGAGTGGGCGTACTCGGTCATCATGCGGGGAATCAGGGGAACGCCCAACTCATGCAGTACATGGGCGATTCGGTAGACGGTTACGGCAGCGAAGCCGGGATAGCAGAAGACGATCTCGTCAAGGCCCTTGGCGGCCGGATCGCCGTCGTAGGCAGCCTGGGCGTCGTCGGCCAGAACGGACCGCAGCTCCGGGAGTCGGTCGAGCAGGGCCATGGCCATGTGCTGAGCCTGGGCCTCGTAATCCGTCTCGGGTTCCGGGGCGGTGCAGTCGTGGCGAAGGGCACGCGCGATCTGCACGGTCAGGCGGTCATGGAGCGAGTCGACCAGGTCGCCGACGTGGTAGGAGACGTTACCCAGGTGGAGGTTTTGGCGGCGTCCGTAACCCGGATAGAGCAATTCCCGGAGATCCTTGAGAATCTCGACGATCTCGGCGTAGCTCGGCAGCGGCGAGTGACCCAGGTGGTGGATCGGGCCGCACGCCTCGTAGGTATCGACCAGGCGGGTGACCAGCGTGGCAAGCGATTCTTTGAGCCGGATGTCCGTGGCCATGGCCGGAGTGATTCCCCGAGAGCGGCGGCCGGGCCGCAACGACGTTGGGATGAGGGCTGAACGAACGATTCTAGGAGGTTCGGGCTGAGTGGGTCAAAGCGGCTCGGCCGGCCCGACTAAACCGGCGGAAGCTGGTAGGGAGGCCGATAGGCGACCATCAGGTGGCGGTTGGCCTCTTCGTGATTGGTGAACTCTTCGGATGCGGCATCCCAATCGAGCAAGGCACGGCACCGTAGGGCAATTCGGCCGATCAAGGCAGCGCTGGTCGCACGGTGGGCGAACTCAAGCGGGCAGCTCGGGGTGCGTCGATCGCGGACCCGATCGAGGAAGTCACGGGCGTGATCGGCGTCGCGAATCCGGCCTCTGACCTTACGCGGCTCGATCTGGGGACTCGCCCCGACGTGGTAGCCGCGTTCGAGACTGCGGTTGAGTGGCGTACGCGCTGGAAACTCGCGGGGAATGATCGACTCGGGGGCCACCTCGTATCCATTCAGATCCAGGTAGAGCGTTCCCTTGGTGCCGCGGAATTCAATCTCGCAGGGACGAGCGGAAGCCGGCGCCGCCGAGCTATTGAACTGCGTGAAGCTGACCAGAACGTCGCCCGGATAATGCCAGAGCACCTCGAGCGTGTCGGGTATCTCGCGATTGTCGTAATCGGCGAACTTGCCACCGATGGCCGTGACCGACAACGGAGCCTCGACGCCCAGCGCCCAGTGGATCGAAGCCAGGTAATGCACTCCAAAGTTGGTGAGCTGGCCTCCGGAATAATCGTCGAACCAGCGAAAACGGTAGAAGGTCCGATTCACATTGTAGGGACGCTCCGGCGCCGGGCCTTGCCAGGCATCCCAGTCGAAGCCGTCGGGCGGCGTGCCGTCCTCGGGACGGCCGATCCCATGGGGCCATTCGTTCTGGATATGAAAGGCGCGGACGGCCGTGATCTTGCCCAATTCGCCGGATTGGATCAGTGAGCTTACCTCTTTGCCCAGGGCACTGGAGAGACGCTGAATCCCCACCTGGACGACCCGGCCGTGCTTCTCGGCGTGCTGGATCATCCGCCGACCTTCGACGACCGAGACGGACAATGGTTTCTCGACATAAACATCTTTGCCAGCCTGGCAGGCGTGGATGGTCTGGAGCGCGTGCCAGTGATCTGGCGTACAAATGACAACGGCATCGACGTCCTGCTGGTCGAGCAGCCGGCGGTAATCCTTGACCGAGAGCGGGTCGCCGCCCACGCGGCTCGCAGCGTACTGGCGGTACGGTTCCCACAGGTCGCATAGGGCGACGACCTGACAATCGGGGTGTTCGAGGAACGCCGAAAGGACCTGGTCGCCGCGATTGCCAAGCCCGATCAATCCCAGACGGATCCGCTCGTTGGCACCCATCACGCGGGAAGCGCTCAGGGCGGTCAGACCAGCAAATGTCGCGCGGTAGAGGCCGCGGCGCGAAGGAGTCATGGCGTAGCTCCGGTCGACGGATCGGAACAAGTCTTGCTCTCGGCAGCCTACGACGGAACGGGCCGCTAGGCCAGACTCTTGATTCGCGCGGTGCGTTGCGCCGTGACGAGCCATCCGCCGGCTCGCAGGGAGGGAAGCAGCCCTGGCCAGCGGATGGGCCGGGCCGTGACGGCGTCGAGCGCGGTCTGATCGACGATCGTCCAGCCCGATGCCAACAGGTCGGCTCGCAGCTCGCGGTAGCGGTACTGGTGAACGATCAGGTTGGGGATGCCGCGGTAGGTCATCGGGCGGTCGCCGGCGCGATCGGGATCGAGCGCCAGCATCAACCACTGGGACGCCAGCCAGCTTCGGCCTCCGGGCTGTCGCAGGTTGTGCCAGAGGTTGTGGGCGTGAAGAATCAAGCGGCCGCTGGGCTTGACGATCTGAGCGGCCTGGGCCAGCGCCCGCCGACGGGCGGCACGCCCGCGGATCATGCCGAGGGTGCTAAAGAGCAGGAGCGCGGCGTCGCAAGACTCGGACCGAATCGTCCGAAGATCGCAAAGGTTGCCACGAATCGCCAGGATCGGGAGCTGATTCCTGCGGGCTTGGGCCGCGAGGTGGCGGAGCATGGCCGGTGAGAGGTCGACCGCCAGGATCTCAAAGCCCCGGGCTGCGAGCGCCAGAGCCGCGCGTCCGGTTCCGCAACCCAGGTCGGCCACGACACCCGGCGGCCGCAGCCGGGACAGGACGTAGTCCAGGTCGGCGTTCAAGAGCGGGTGGCCGGCGAAGTAGCCGTCGTCTTCGAGAGCCAGCCGCTCGCTGTGGGCGTAGGCCCAAAGCGGAGCGTCGACCCCCGTGGGGAGACACCAGTCGGGTGGCGGTTGAGCGGCCATCGATCGGGGAATCGGGGTCATGGCCAGTCGGGCGGAGCGGACGCGGGAGCCAGCCCTTGGGCCCGAAAGATCCGCGCGGAACGCGCGGGCAATTCGACGTGGCGAAACACGCCCGCTTCGGCCTTAAGCGAATTCGAGGCCCAGACCTCGTCCAGCTCCGCTTCGTCCGGGATCTGCCGGCGGGCCGAGATGTTGACGGCCCGAGGACGGTCCTCGGTATTGATGGCGACCAGCACGGTATCGTCCTGATGGCGGCGGAGGTAGGCCAGGATGCCGGCGTCGGCCAGCAGCGTCGTGAACGATCCGCGGCGCAAGGCGGGGCTTGCATGCCGCAGGGCGATCAGCCGTTGAAAATGGTGGAAAAGCGGCAGGTCCCATCGGGCTTGATCCCAGGGGAAGGCGGCTCGATTCAACGGATCGTGTCCACCGGAAAGCCCGATCTCGTCTCCGTAGAAGATCGAAGGCGCGCCGACGTAGGTCATCTGAAAGACGGTGGCCAGCCGCAGTGCGGTCGTGTCGCCACGAGCCAGAGTGACGAAGCGGGCCATGTCGTGGCTGTCGAGCAGATTGAGCATGACGAGGTTGACAGCCGGGTGATACAAGCCGAGCATTCGGCGGATCTCTTGACTGAACGCCGCGGCGTCGAGCGGCCGCGCCGCGGAGAGAACCGTGCGATCCAGCTCGCCGCGGTCGACATCCTGCCCGATGAAAAACCCGATGCAGGCGCGTGTGAACAGGTAGTTCATGACGGCGTCCCACATGTCGCCCTGCAGCCAGCGTTGCGACTCGTGCCAGACCTCACCGACGATGTAGGCCTCGGGGTTGGCGGCCTTGATCCGCCTCCGGAATTCGCGCCAAAACGAATCGTCGTCGATCTCGTTGGGGACATCGAGCCGCCAGCCGTCGATCCCAAACTCGATCCAGCGCCGACCGGTTTCCCAGAGAAATTCGCGGACGGCGGGCGTGCGGATATTGAACTTCGGAAGGGCGGGCAGGTTCCACCAGGCCGCGTAGTTGGGCGGATGATCCGAGCTGTAGGCATGAAGCGGGAAACCGCGGACCTCGAACCAGTCGAGATACGCCGAATCGGCGCCGTTTTCGAGGATGTCGTGGAACTGGAAGAAGCCCCGACTGGCATGATTGAACACACCGTCCAGGACGACCCGGATCCCTCGGCCGTGGGCTGCGTCGATCAGCCGCCGCAGGGCTTCGTTGCCCCCGAGCATCGGGTCGACCTTCTCGTAGTCGTGGGTGTGGTAGCGATGGTTTGAGGCCGACTGAAAAATCGGCGTGAAATAGATCGCGTTGATTCCGAGGTCGCATAGATAGTCGAGCCGCTCGACAACGCCCACCAGGTCGCCGCCCATGTAGCCGTGGTAGGTCGGAGTCGATCCCCAGGGCTGAAGATTCGACGGCTTGGGGACGGTCAGGCTGCGCGCAAACCGATCGGGAAAGATCTGGTAAAAGATTGCGTCGGCAACCCATTCTGGCGTGCGAGGTTCAGCGGCCACGGCGGTCGTGCCAATCAAGAACCACGAAGCGGTTGGACTTCGCAATCCGACGGCCGATTCTAGTCGAAGGCTTGGACGGCATTGCGAAACAGGCGAAGGCCCGCCCCCGCCACCGGCAGTGATCGGCGCCGGGTCCAGCCGGGATCGTGCCAGGGGAGGACGTTGCGCTCGGGGTGGGGCATCAGCCCCAGGATGCGTCCGGTCGGGTCGCAGATCCCAGCGATGCCACGAGAGGTGCCGCTCGGATTTGCTGGATAGTCCAAAGTCGGTTGACCGTCGCGGTCGACGTAGTGGAGCACGGCCAGGCCAGCCGATTCGAGACGATCTAGGGCGTCTGAGTTGCTCATCAGGAATTTGCCCTCGCCGTGAGCCGCGGGCATGGAGATGGGTTGGTCGTCGGTGAGGAACGGGGTCCGGCCCGGCGTGGGGCGCAGCCGCGTCCAACGATCCTCGAACTGACCACTGTCGTTACGGGCCAAGGTCGCGGGACCCAGCCGAGGATCGCCCGGCAGCAACCCCGAGCGGACCAGGACCTGGAATCCGTTGCAAATGCCAAGAACCAGCCCGCCCCGCTCACAGAGGTCGCGGACTCCTTCGGCCAGGATCTGGCCCAACCGAGTGGCCAGGACCCGACCGGCTCCCAGGTCGTCGCCGTACGAGAATCCACCGGGAATCGTCAGGATCTGAAACTGCCGAAGCGCTGGGGGATCATCGAGCACCCGGGCAATGTGCCAGATCTCGGGGCGTGCTCCGGCGAGCTGCCAGGCATAGGCGGTCTCCTCGTCGCAGTTCGTGCCCGGGGCGCGAACGACCAGGACGCGGGGTGAAGGCATCGTCAAACGGACCTCAGTGGCAACACGGCGAGGAGAGCATCGGGGAGAGCCCAGACTGACGATTTCGACCAGCGGCGGATACGGAGACGCGCTGCGGCTTAGTAGGCCGCCTCGCTTGGCGGCGGAGCCCCAAACTCAGGCTCGGCCCGATAGGCCAGGTTGCGGCGGACCAGGTCGGCCTCGTAAACCTGAACGACGAAGTCGGCGGCGATCTTGAGCCGTGACGAAGCCCCCTTGCCCGCGAAGTCGGCCTGGGAGCCGCGGCGAAACTCGATGACGCCGACATGCTTGGCACGATTCTTCACGTAGGCGATGCCGGGGATCCCGTCCGCGTCGCCCGAGACGAGCAGCGCCACGTCGTACGTGTCGAGCAAGGCGATCATGTCCACGGCCAGCGAGGTATCCAAGCCCTTCTCAGTCACCGAGTGGTGCAGAAGGTCGATCTTCCAATGACCCTCCTGACGGATCTCGACGAAGTCCGTCGCGGCCTGGACTCCGTGGTAAAACCGCTTCTTGCGTTCCAGCGCCCGCCGTTTGCCCTCGTACCACTCGCGCGTTTCGTTGAAGCAGAGGTTCCAGGCTTCATCGAGCCGGCGATCGACCGGGCAATCCGGATTGCGGCGGATCACCTCGTCGATATAGCTATCGCGAAGCCGCGTGTTGAGCTCGAACCGGCTCCGCAACCGCGCCTCGGCCTTGGGGTCGTTCAGATCCCACTCGTCGAGCTTCCCGACGACATACCAATAAATCCGGGCATGCTGGGCCGGCGGCCAGGGCGAGCCTTCAGCGAAAGTACGGCCCCACTCATGGACGCTGCGGTCGAAGATGTGCCGGTAAAAGGATCCATAATCGTCGACACGCAGATTGAGGTGTTTCAACACGCCGTCCAGGTTCGAGCCGTCTACGAACGTGACAAATCGAAGCATGGTGGATTCCCTCTCAAACGGGCGGTCAGTCAACCTGCGGAGTCATCAGTCACGGGGCGTTGCCAGGCACTCTGGAGTTGATCGACCGAGAGATCGACTCGGGTCCGACCCGCAAAGCCGTCAATCCGGAGCCGTCGCTCCGGCGGGTCGCTAACCCGGCCGATGGGCCGAGCCACGACCCCAGCCTCCTTCATCCAATCAAGCAGACGGTGAACCTCTCCCGGCCGCACTTCTACGAGCAGCCGTGAGGGCGATTCGGCGAAGAGCTGGACCGCGTCGGGCAGCGGTCCCTCGTCCAGCGTCAGGTGTGCACCGAGCCGCCCAGCGATCGCCATTTCGGCGACGGCGACCGCCAGCCCCCCTTCGCTCAGGTCGTGGCAGGCACGGATCAGTCCCTCGGCGATCGCCTGGTGAACGACCCGATAGAGCGTGCGCGCCGATCGCGCATCGACCGGGGCAACCTCCGCCGATGCCTGACCCAGATGCTCGAGCCAGAGCGAGCCCCCCAGTTCGCCGCGGGTCTGCCCGAGCAGGATCAGCAGATTCCCCGGCTCCTTCAAGTCCATCGTGACGCACCGCCCGACATCGGGCACCTGGCCCAGAGCGCTGATCAGCAGGGTGGGCGGAATCGCGATCGACTGCTCGTTTACCTTGAATTCGTTATACAGACTGTCCTTTCCCGAGATGAAGGGCGTCCCGAAGGCCAGAGCGTAGTCGTGGCAAGCCCGCGCGGCCAGCACGAGCGAGCCCAGTGTGCTGGCACGCTCGGGGTTTCCCCAGCAGAAATTGTCAAGCAGCGCGATCCGGTCGGGATCGGCCCCAACGGCCACGCAGTTGCGGATCGCCTCGTCTATGACATGCGCGGCCATGGCGTATGCGTCGATTTCGCCCAGCCGGGGATGGATGCCGCAGGCGATCGCCAGCCCGCGCCGCGAACCGCGCACCGGCAGAATCACGGCGGCGTCGCCCGGCCCGTCCTCACATTCCCCAACCAGCGGCTTGATGACCGTGCGTGCCTGAACTTCGTGATCGTACTGGCGGATGATCCATTCCTTGCTCGCTACATTCCAGTCGTGCAGCAGGCCGAGCAGATCGGCGTTATATTCGCTACGCTCGGGAAAAACGACGGGCGCAGGTGTCGGCCGGGGCGGTCGTTCGGCTCTCCGCACAACCTTGGGCCGGCCGTGATGGAGAAACTCCATGTCGAGGTCGGCGACCACTTCGCCCTGGTAGCGGAGCGTCAAACGCCCCGAGTCAATGAACCGGCCGAGACAGGTGGCTTCCACCTGCTCCGCCGCGCAGAGTGCAGAGAAGGCCTCCCAGGACTCCGGCGGAACGGCCAGGACCATGCGCTCCTGCGCTTCCGAGATCCAGATCTCGGTGTAGGAGAGGCCGGCATACTTCAACGGGGCACGGTCCAGCTCGACCTCAGCGCCCACTTCAGCGCCCATCTCGCCGATCGCCGACGAAAAGCCGCCCGCTCCGCAATCGGTAATCGAGCGGAACAGCCGCCGATCGCGAGCTTGCAGGACCACGTCGAGGACCATCTTCTCGACGATCGGGTTGCCGATCTGGACCGCGCCGCCTGAGGTTTCGTCACTTTCGCTGGTCAGTTCGAGCGAACTGAAGGTCGCGCCATGAATCCCGTCGCGACCGGTCCGGCCCCCGATCGCCACGATCAAATCGCCCGGTTCTACGCGCTTCTCCGCGCAACCCCGCGGCATGACTCCCACGGTCCCACAGAACACCAGCGGATTGGCTAGATAACTCGGATGCACCACGACCGCCCCGTTGACGGTCGGTATCCCCATCCGGTTTCCGTAATCCCGCACCCCGGCCACCACTCCACGCAAGACGCCACGGGGAGGAAGCACCCCTGGCGGCAGCGACTCAGGAGCGGTATCCGGCGGGGCCACGCAGAAGACATCCGTGTTGCAAATCGGCTTGGCTCCGAGGCCGGTTCCCAGCGGGTCGCGGATCACGCCGCCAATGCCGGTATTGGCGCCGCCGTAGGGGTCGATCGCCGAGGGATGGTTGTGCGTCTCGACCTTGAAGCAGACGTCGTGCTCCTCATCAAACCGGACAACCCCGGAGTTGTCCGCGAAGACCGAGACAAGCCAGTCGAGGCCCAATTCCTGGGTGGCCGCGAAAATGGTCGACTTGAGCAGATTGTCGATCCGTTCCCCTTCGAAGTCGATCAACCCCCGAAGCGTCTTGTGCGAACAATGCTCGCTCCAGGTCTGGGCGATCGTCTCCAGTTCGCAGTCAGTCGGATCGCGGCCCAGTGCGTCGAAATGGGCCTGGATCGCCCGCATCTCGTCGAGCGAGAGCGCGAGCTGACCCTCGCGGCTGATCCGCATCAGCTCGGCATCGCTTCGCCCCCGCAAGGGGACGTCGATCCTCTGAAAACGGTAGCTGCCGCCCAGGCCGAGGCGCTCGAATCGAATCGGTCCGACGACGCAAGTTTCGACCGCATCGTGGACCAGCACCCGGCGGATCAGCTCCGGTAGCTTATCGGCAGGACCATCGATCCGATACGAGCGAATCGTCCGAACCTGCTCGACCGCGTAACCCAGGTCCCGAAGCAAGGCCCGGGCGGTCTCGCCCTCGGGGTCGGTCACGCCCGGCTTGGGGAGGACGTGAACCCATCCCTCATCGGGGTCGGCAGCGGCGTTCGGGCCACACGCGATTACGATCGCCCGCTCCAGGACGGCGTCGCGAAGGACCGTGTCGGCAAGCTGCTGCGCCACGTCGGCGGACAAGACGCCCTCGACGAGAAATCCGCGGCTCGCCCGGACCTGCCACGAACCTACGAGATGCAATTCGCTGGCCTCGCGAACCACGCGCTGGCCTTCGTGATCGCTGGCCTCAGGCTCCAGGTCCAGGCGAATGTGCCAGAGGCGGTTCGTCATCGGGGATCGGCTCCGGAGGCGGGGATTCCGGCCGGAGGCCGAGGCGACGATTCACGGTCCGGTCCCGGGGACCAATCGCGCCGCCGCATCTGTGCCGTTCGCCACCACTGGCTCAGGCCCCTGCGATCAGCGCGATCGAGAAGCCGGCGAAACTCGGCCAGTTGATCGCTAAAGCGTGCTAGGGCGTCGAGCATCGCCTCGCGATTGGCCAGAAAGATATCGGTCCAGACGGCCTCGTCCGAGGCAGCGATTCGAGAGACGTCGCGGTAGGCCCCACCAGCCAGCGACGCATCCTCGGCGTCGACCAGATGCACCAGCGCCGCCGCCAGAGCATGGGGCAGATGACTGACCAGTGTCAAGGCTCGGTCATGTTCGGCCGGAGCCATGATCCGCACTCGAGACCCGACGGAATGCCATAACGCGGCGACCTGCTGGACCGCCTGATCGCTCGCCGAATCCCCGGGCGTGATCACGCAAGGAGCGCCTTGGAACAGGTCGCCGTCGGCATGTTCCACCCCGCTCCGTTCCGACCCCGCGATCGGATGGGCGCCTACGAATCGGCCCCGAAGCGACGGCTCACGCTCCAGATCGGCCACAATTCCCCGCTTGGTGCTGCCCACGTCGGTCACGACCAGGTGGGCTGGGCCATGCGCCCCCGCCAGACAGGCTTGCTCCACGATCTGAGAAACCGGCGTGCAAATCACGGCCAAGTCCGAGTCGCCAAAAGCCGCGGCGGGATCCAGGACCGCCCGGTCGATCGCGCCCCGGCGGCGGGCCAGCTCGAGCCGTTCCGGGTCGCGACCCAGCCCGATGACTCGCTCCACCAATCCGCGCGCCTTCAAAGCGAGCCCCAGCGAGCCCCCGATCAACCCCACCCCGACAATCGTGGCCGAACGAACAATCATCGATTCTTGGTGAAATTCAAATCAGTGTATGTATCGAAGAGAACCAACGCCAGGACGCTCAAGACGAAGCGAATCCCAAAAACAAATTTATCATATCAGACCTCTGGCCTCGGAGCGAGCCTGACGCGGACTTCGGCTGAGTACCGAGTCCGATTCAGATTCCTCGCCATGGCGCGGCTCGCTCGGACGCCTTGAGTTCCGTCCGGGGTCGCTGGGGCCGGGAAGGCTCATTCGCGAGTTTGTCAACCGGCGGATTGTTCGGCAAACGGGCGGATGGCGTCGGCCAGAGCCTGAGCCGACCTCCAGCGATCGTTTGGGTGTTTTTCCAGACACTTGCGGAGGACCCGATCGAGGCCTTCGGGCACATCCTTGCGGTGGACGCGTGCCGGCACGCTCGGATGCTCCAGGATCATCGCGTAGGCCTTGACCGAGGATGGGTCGAAATCCAGATAGGGAAACGCACCGGTGAGCAGGTAGTAGAGCGTGACGCCAGCCCCGTAGATATCAGCCGGTTCCCTGACCTCGCGGAAGTCGCGGATATGATCGGGTGAGACGAAGCCGACCGATCCGCCGACGTCGCCCTGATGGGTCAGCCCAGCGAAGCCCGCATCGTCGCGGAAGCTCTTGGCGAGGCCAAAGTCGGACAGTTTGACCCGGGGTCGGAGCCGTGGGCCAGACAGGAGGAGGTTGGAGGGCTTGACATCCCGGTGGACAAATCCCTGGGCGTGAGCGTGGCTCAAAGCGGCGAGCAGTTGGAGACCGACCTCGGCGACGGCCGCGATCGGAGGCCGCCTGGCGAATCCCTCGGCCCAGGTGAGCGCATCCTGACCATCGACATATTCCATGATCAGGTGGAACAGGCCGAACGATTCATACATCTCATAGAATTCGACGATGTTCGGATGGCGCAACTTGCGGAGCACGGCGATTTCGCGCTGAAAGTATTTGCGCGCACGCTCGCTGCTGGCGGCGTTGGGGATCATCATCTTGATGGCGACCGTACGGCCGGTCTCGAGCTGGCGGGCCTTGAAGACTTCGCCCATCCCCCCGCCACCGATCCGTCGTTCGATCCAGTAACCTGTCGGCGGTGGGGGAAAGCGCCGGCCTTGCTCAACGCATTGGCGGCAAAGCCAGCTGACCTCGCCCTCCTCGCCCGGATTGCTCTCGAGCACCGCGACGTCGTCGCCCGCTGGAGCCCGGCAGACCCGGCAGCGGATCAGGCTGAGCCGCTCCGAGGTCCCTTCCACTCGGATCCGAAACGCACTCTTTCCCGCCGAAATGACGTCCCCGTGGCGGAGCCGGACCTCAGTAACCCGCTGGCCGTTGACCTTCGTCCCGTTGGTGCTCCCGGTGTCTTTCAGGAGGCAGAGTGGCGGGTTGAACTCAATCAAAAAATGATGCCGGGAGAAAAACGGATCGTCTGGGACGGGAAACGTTGTCTCCGGGGATCGACCCACGCTGAAGGTCGCGTGCCGATCGAAGACATATTCCCGACCCTGCTGCGGGCCCGAGATGACCTCAAGAACGATGTTCATGCCCTTCCCGCAGAGGCTTGGGTGACTGCAAACCTATTCTATTATTCCCCCGGGGGTGGCTCGAGGGGAGGGGTAGGACTGCGTCGGCCACGTACGCAGCCGGGTGAATCAGGCCCGCCCGGGCGTCGTCTCCAAGCCCAGACGTTCGACGGCCAGCTTACGCGTGGCTCGCAAGTCGAGCTTCCCGGTGCCGAGCACGGGCAATTCATCCACCTGAAGAAAGTCGTCGGGCGAGGGAATCCAGAGCCGAGGCAAGCCTGAATCCTGGAGCCGGCGGCAAAGCTCTCGGGGCTCTAGCGGCAATCCGGTATGGACGACGACCAGCCGCTCGCCGCGCTGCGGATCGGGAACGGCGGTGACCGCCAGATGAGGCGCTGGCTCGCCGCAGGCCGCGACCAGGGCCGCCTCCACCTTGCCGTGCGGAACCATCTCACCGCCAACCTTGGAAAAGCGGCTGATCCGATCCGTAATCGAGAGAAAGCCATCCGCGTTGAGGTAGCCCAGATCACCAGTTCGGTACCAACCATCCCGGAGCACCGGTTCGGTCAGGTCGGGGCGATTCAGATAGCCGGCCATCACTTGCGGGCCTTTGACGAGAATCAGTCCCTCCTGACCCCGGGGCAGATCCGCGCCGGTCTCGGGGTCAACGATCCGGACCGACGTCCCGGGCAGCGGTCTGCCCACCGTGCCCAGGCGATAGCCGACGATCCGGCGGCCGTCGGCCAGCTCGAGCTCGCCGGGTACATTCACCGACACGACCGGTCCCGTCTCGGTGCAGCCATACCCCTCCAGGGGCCGGATTCCCAGCGTCCGCTCGATCTCCGCGGCGAGCTCCGGCTTGAGCTTCTCGGCCCCCAGAATCAACAACCGGATCGAGGCGAACTGCTCTGGGCCGCATCGTTGGAGATAGCTGCGCATGAACGTCGGCGTCGCCGCCATCACGGTGGCCTTGTGCTGCGCACAGAGCTTCCCGATCGTACGGGCATCCAGCGGATTGAAATGATAGACCCCCATTTTCCCAAGCGCAAGTACCGTCCAAAGCGTGACCGTAAATCCGAACGAATGAAAGAATGGCAAAATGCCAAGAATGACATCGTCTGGCTGGAGATGAATCTGCTGCTCAATCCCCAGGGCGTTGGAGAGGACGTTACGGTGCGTGAGCACGACGCCTTTCGGGTCGCCCGTCGACCCCGAGGTGAAGATCACGGTCGCCGGTTCCTCGAGCCGCTGGCCCGCCAGTCCGGGCAACCACGGGGCGAGCACGCCGCGAGGCGCCCCATCCGACAGCGCGGCCAGGAGTTTGTCGGCCCAGGTCACCCGTCGTGGAACGTCCTCCAAGTGGAGGAGCCTCGCCGCCGGTTTCAGGCCAAACCGGGCCATCGCTTGCTGCGAGGTCACAACGTCTGTAATGGCCGCCTGGCGAATCGCCTCGTTGAGGATCGCGTCCGAGGAGGTGTAATTCAGATTGACCGGGATCCGGCCGAGCAAGCTCAGTGCCACGTTGGTGATCGCGGCCGGGACTGTCGGCGGCAGCAAGATGCCAACGTGCTGGGCCGGCCCGATTGTTCGGTCCAGCACCCGCGCCAGGGCCACGGCCCGGCGTCGTGCCTCACGGTAATTCAGCCGAACACCCGTACTGTCGGCCAGAGCCCACGCGCGCGATCGCTGCCGCGAACTGTGCCAGAAGGCATGCGCCAGCGATCGCCAGCCCTTGGGAAGCGGGGCAAGCGGCGGAATCGTCGGGTCGGTGAACGAGGATGACTGGCTCACGGTCGGCTCCCGTTCTCTACCCGCTTCGGATCGACCGCTTCGTGCAGCCGGATCAATTCGGCGGCGGCTCGGTCCGAAAAGGCCGGGTCGTTGATATGCGCGTCCACTTCGACGATCCGTACACTGGGATGGCCAGCCAGACCCGCGCTGATCGCCTCGAACAGGGCCTGATCGGCCGTCGGATCATGAAACGGCTGCCCCGGCGCGTCCAGCGCGGAGACCCCTCGCAGGGGAAGCAGGACGACGGTCGGCACCTGAGCCAGCCGGAGGGCCTCGGCCAGCCGGCGCCCGATCGCCCCATTCTCCTCGATCGTGGTTCGCATCAGCGTGACCTGGGGATTGTGCCGATGCAAGCGGCGCGATCGGTATCGCTCCGGAACCGTCTCGGGGGGACCGAAATTGACCATGTCGACCGCCCCAACCGAGACCACTTGAGGAATCCGCGCCACCACCGCCGCACTGAGCCGTTCCGGCCCGGCCGACATCACACCGCCGGCGATTTCATCGGCTAGCTCGGTCGTGGTTAGATCCAACACGGCCGACACCCGGCCCTCGCGGATCAGGCTCTCCATGGCCTGGCCACCCACCCCTGTGGCGTGAAAGACAACCACTTCATAGCCGGCCGCCTCAAGCCGCCGACGCGCGGCCGTGACACACGGCGTCGTGACGCCAAACATCGTCGCCGTCACCAGCGGGCGGCTCAATTCCTCCCTCGCACCCGCTCCGCGCCGACCGGCCATCATCCCCATCAAGGCAGAGACCGCGTTACTCAACACCACCCGGCTGATCCGGTTCAACCCCGCCAGGTCGCAGACCGACGGAACCATCACCAGATCCGATCCCCCTACATACGGCCGGGTCTGGCCACTGGCGAGCGTGCTCACCAAAACCTTGGGTACACCGAGCGGAAGAACCCGCATGGCGGCCGAGCCGATCGACGTTCCCGCCGACCCGCCCAGCGCGATCACACCCTCGACCCGCCCCGTCTCCCACAACCCGGCGACCACCTCCGCAACTCCCCGCGCCGCCGCGGCAACGGCTTCGCCCCGATTGCCCCGCGACTGAACATCGGCCAGCGTCGTCCCGGCCGCGCGGAGCACCGCCTCACGCGTGATGTCTGCGGCCAACCTCGGCTCCGACCCCGTGCCTACGTCGATCACCAGCACCTCATATCCAGCCGATTCCAACGCCGAACGGACGAATCCCACCTCTTCGGCTTTGGTATCGAGCGTGCCAATCACGATCGCGGGCATCGCCACTGGACCTCGTTCGTCTCAGGTCTGGTTCCTTGGCCGGACCGCGGCAAACCGCCGCACCTGCTCGGTGATCGCCCGTTCGGTTGGGAGCCGTTCCATCGAGCTGGCCCCGTAGAAGCCGTCCATGCCAGGACAGCGCTCCAGGACGTACGCCGCATCCCCAGGCTCGGCAATCGGGCCTCCGTGGCACAGAATCAGGACGTCGTGGCGGACCGAGCGTGCCGCCGCCACGATCGCGCCCAGTTCCTCAACACACTGATCCAACGTCTTGGCGGTCCGTGCTCCAATCGTCCCCTTGGTGGTCAAACCCATATGCCCGACCAGCAAATCCGCTCCCGCTTCGGTCATAGCGACCGCCTGATCGGCGTCGAACACATAGGGAGTTGTCAGCAGATCCAACCGCCGTGCCTCGGCGATCAGCTCCACCTCCAACGCATAGCTCATGCCCGTTTCTTCCAGATTCTGGCGAAACACGCCGTCGATCAGGCCCACGGTCGGGAAATTTTGGATTCCCGCCAGCCCCAGTTCGATCAGTCGTTTCAGGAAGGCCGTTCGGCGCAGGAACGGGTCGGTCCCGCAGACCCCTGCCAGAACGGGCGTCTGGCGGACAGCTCCCAGTACTTCCGGAGCCATCTCGAGGACGACGCGATTGGCATTACCATAGGGCATCATGCCCGCCAGCGACCCACAGCCGGCCATCCGATACCGGCCCGAGTTGTAGATCACGATCAGGTCGATGCCCCCGGCCTCCTCGCACTTGGCCGACAGGCCCGTACCCGCCCCTCCTCCCAGAATCGGCAGCCCCTGGGCGCGCTTGGCCCGCAACCGTTCCAGGATCCGCAGTCGCTCCGACATCGTTGGTTCGCTCCCGAGCTTCGAGCCTCGCTGCCCAGGCTACCGCGCACCAAGCCGGCTCGCACCCATCCAGCCCGTTCTGTCCGCCCTTGGTCCGGCCCCTGCCCCCCAGGACGCATCCCGACCAGACGGACCCCGACTACCTAGCGTCCGCTTTACTTCCGAGCTCTCCATTCTCTCCCGCAACGCGACCCAACAACCGGATCATCCCCTCCTCAACCGAGGGCCAGCCCACATCAAAAAAGGCGTTGTGCGGCGCACCGTCGATGGCGATCAGCTCAACCGGGCCGCCCGCGGCATGAGCCAGACGCTCCGCCATTGCGAACCGAATCAGCTCATCGTCCCGGCTATGCCCGATCAGGATCGGGCACCTGACCCTGCTGATCTTTCGCTCACTCTCAAATCGATGACGCAACAGCCAACCAGCCGGCACCCAAGGCAAATAGCCCCGGACGACCTCTGCCAGCGAGGTAAACGAGCTGAACACCGCTAGACCTGCCGTCGGCCGTCGTGCGGCCAGATCGATCGCGACTGCCCCGCCCAGCGACCAGCCCGCGGCGACAATTCGGTCAGGATCGACATCCCGACGGCTCCGCAACGCCTCGTAACAGGCCTCAGCCGTGGCGTAACAGCCGGCTTCGGAAGGCTCGCCCTGGCTCAGACCATATCCTAGGTAGTCCGGGATTAGCACATTTGCTCCCAGCCGCCGAAACGCCTCAAACTCGCCGAGCGACGTCGCCAGGCACATCCCATTCCCGTAAAAGAAGAGGATCGTCGGCCGGGTCGGAGCCTCGGAGTCCGGAAGACCGTCCCGACTCAGCGCGGGCCCAAACAGCGCTCTGATCCAGGCTCCGGTCGAGGTGCGAATCCGGAGCAGCTCGCAACCCCGCGGCGGGATCAGCCGAGATGCCGGATGGCCCTGAGTGGCACTGCCCGGGAAAATCAGATGAGTCTGGAACGCGTAGAGCATCACCACGAGGCCGAGGTAGACCAGCGCCGCCAGCCCGACCAGTCTGCGCAGCCTGTTCCAAATCGCGTTTATTCGCCACTGGCTGCTTGTCATATGCCAACATTGAACCGGCCCGAAACGCCACTCACCACCCTCCGCCCGTCCGGGCCTCCCCAAAAAAGAGCCACGGTGCGCCCGTGCGCACCGTGGCCGTGGGGAACGAGCGTCGTCCGGCACGCGGACGGTCCGGTCAGAGACCGGCCCCGAAGCTGCTCTCGCCCCGGTGGTGAGGATCATCGGTGGCGATCCGCTCCGCTCCGTCGCGACGCGACGGGGCATGCGGTCCCCTCAGAATCGACGCCCGGGCATGCTGCGTATGACCACGCAACGGTCCGCGGCGAAGCCCGGAATCAACCGGGCCGACTGCCGGCAGCGGCGTCTCGTAGGGATTGCTTTCGAAGTCGAGATCGTCGAAATCGTCGTACCGGGAAACATACCCCGGAAGCTTGGAACGCTCCAGCTCCTCGGCGTACGAGGCCAGAACGGCGTTCTGAATCTTCTCCCGGCATGCCGAGTTGATCGGGTGGGCAATGTCGGCGTGAAGCTTGGCCCGGCCATCACTGTCCCGCAACGCCCGATTTTCGTCGAGTCGGCTGCCGCAGTGGTTGCAAAACCGCGACCGCAGATGATTCTTCGTGCCGCAATGGCTGCATCGATCGCTCAGCTTGCGGCTAGGCATCGCGACAAAGAAGCCCTTCGCGCCCTCAATGATCTTCAGGTCGCGAATGACGAACATGTCGTCGAAGGTGATGCTGCAAAACGCCTGGAGGCGCTCGTTGCTCCCGGAGTTGTCCTCCATGAGCTTGATGCGAACTTCGGTGATCTCCACGGCCGGTACTCCTTTACTCAGGGCGTCGAGTCTCGTTCTAAGGGTCCGCACATCACCGCTCGGACGCTTCCCTGCCCGAGGGTCTCAAAGTGTCGGGCGACGGCCTGAGCCGTCTCCCGGTCGCGGCACAAGCCGAAGTAGGCCGAGCCGCTCCCGCTCATTAGCTGCCCGTCAATCAACGAGCCTAGGGACTTCAGGGCATCCCGGACCTGCGTCAGCTCGGGAACAAGCCGCTCCGCGGTCTCTTGGAGCCGGTTGAACAGCGAGCGGCCCAGACGAGCAATATCGACCTGCCGCCAGGCCTTCAGGCTTTCCTCCATCGGGTGAATGGGGCCAGTCCTCTCAAACCGCCGATAGACCTCGGCCGTGCTGACTCCCACCGCTGGTCGCACAATCACAAAGTGCAACGGCCGGGGAATCGCAATCGGCTCCACCTGTTCGCCTCGACCACGACAAACCGCCGCTCCGCCTCGCAGAAAAAACGGGACGTCGCTGCCCAGACCCGCGCCCAGTCGTTCCAGATCCATGAGGTCCAGCCCACAGCTCCAGAGCCGGTTGAGCGCGACGAGCGTCGCCGCCGCATCGCTCGAACCACCCCCCAGCCCGGACTGGGCCGGAATCCGCTTCGTCAGCCTGATCGCCGCGCCCGACCGGATCCCGATCGCCTCTTGCAGCACCTCGGCCGCACGCACGACCAGATTCGAACGATCGATCGGCAGGTCCGGGTCGTCGCTGACCAGCGCTATCGCGCCCGAAGGGTCCGAACGAAATCGCAGCGTGTCATACCAGTCGACGGCCACCATCAGAGTCTCTAGCTCGTGGTAGCCGTCGGCCCGCTTGCCGTGAACCTCCAGAAACAGGTTGAGCTTGGCCGGAGCAAGGGCCTCGATCCCATCAGGTATCTCGCGGACGATCATGGTGCCCAGCCACCGCCGACGTCCGGGGGATGCGCCTGTCTCGAGTCCCAGGCCCGCGGCGAACCGTGGCCTCACTTGACCCAGCTTCTATAGGCAACCGCCAAACGTCGCAATAGGGAAAAATGACAAAACACCCAGAAAAATAAGGGAAAATCTTACAATCTCACTCGATCGGTCGGCCGCGACCACCTCTCTGGCCAAGTCGACGGGCCAGCCCCCGAATCGCCTCGGCGGCTGCCCTCTTGCCCTGGCGTTCCAGAACCGCCGCCAGACCCGCGCAGGCATCATAGAATGGCTGGTTTGCCTTGAGCCCCGGATCCAGCGATCCCGGCGCTAGACCCTCCACCGGTCGGCGCGCCAGCTCCACGGCATAGCCATAATGCCCTTGGGCCAGCGCGTCATCGCCCATCTGCTCCGCCAACCGACCCAGCGCTACATGAATCCAAAGGTTATCGCCACATCCTTCCAAGGCGAATCGCAAAATCTCCCGGGCCTCCTCAGGCTCGCCCGATCGCCAGACCTCCATCGCCTCCGCATAATCGTCCTCGCGTTCCGCGACGCAGGGCGGATGCGTCAGCTCGAACCGGCCCGGTCCGACCGCACGCACGCCCAGCCCACCGCCCGTCTTCGGCGGTCGGCCTCCGGCGGACCCTGGCCCGCGTCGCCCCGGGCGTCGGCGTGAAGGTGGCATAGGTTCGGTTCGGCGCGTCCGGTGTGTCTTTCCTCGATCCGCTCTCATCTTAGAAAGTCGCGCTGCTCAAGGACACTCCTGAAGGGGAGAGACTGATGGGACGCTTCCGCACCTTCGACCACACGGCCGATCTCGGTATGGAGGTCGAGGCCGACTCCCTGGACGACCTGTTTGCCACGGCGGCCCAGGGTCTGGTCTCCCTGGTCGTCGCCAACCCCGAAACAATCCGCGAATCGAGCGAGCGGACCGTCCGCCTTACAGCCCAGGATCTGACCGATCTGCTGATCGGTTGGCTATCGGAAGTGCTCTTCTTGATCGAAACCAACCACGAGGTCTACGCCCGCTTCGCTGTCTCCGTCGAACAACGGCCGCCGCGGCTTAAAGCAAACCTTTTCGGGGAGCCGATCGACCGCCAACGGCACGTGCTCGACCACGAAGTGAAGGCTGTGACCCACCATGGCGCCGAGATTCGCCCGACCGACCATGGGTACGCAGCTCGGGTGATCGTGGACATCTGAGCCACTCCTCGACCCACTCCCAGGCCGTCAGGGGGGAAGTGGTTCCCGTTCTGCCCGCCGGCGCCGGAGCATCCGGCTCGATTCGGCGTTCCCGCGATCGCTTTAGCCGCCGATGACGATTCGCTCAATCGGCAAATGGTGGGTGGCCAGAAAGGCGTCAGCCTCGGCCCGGGTGAAGACACCCGTGGTCGCGCCAACGGCCCGGATGCAGCTCGCCCCGATCGCGCTGGCTAGGGTCAGGCAGCCGATCTCGTCGCGACCTTCGAGCAGCCCCACGATATAGCCAGCGTCGAAGGCGTCGCCGCCGCCAGTCGCGTCGACCGCCTCGACCGGAAAGGTCCCTAACCGCACGCTGAGCTCCTCGGAGACCGAGATCGCGCCCCTCTCTCCCAGGGTGATCACGACTCGCCTGGCTCCCAACTGTCGGAACGCCAGCGCCTGACGTATGGGGTCGGTCTCGCCGAGGATCAGGGCCGCCTCATCGGTATTGGGCAAAAAAACGTCGGTATGCGGCAAGACCGGGCGCAGCCGCTCCAGGTAGTCTGGCGATTGCCCCGGGCAGGCGACGTCGAGCACGGTCAGGGTCCCCTGGGCACGCAAGCGGCGAAAGCGATCTGCCAGTGCCTCGCCGTCCAGGTGGGGCAGGATCAGAAAATAGCCGATGAACACGACTCGGGGCCGGGGATCGAGCGCTGCATCCAGGTCGGCGATCGTAAAGCCTTCGTTGGCCCCGAAACTGTGGATGAACCGCCGGTCCTGGCCCTTGACGTTGACGATCAGCGTCTGGCTCGTCGCCCGCTCAGGGTCGATTCGCAGGCTCGAGCAGTCGATCCCCTGCCCCTGGAGGGTCTCGGAGACGAACCGGCCGAAGATGTCGTCACCGACCCGACCGCAGACGGCCGATTTCACCCCCAGCCGCGCCAGGTCCATCGCCGCGTTGCAGGCGCCGCCGCCGATGTGGAGAACCAATTCGTCGGCCTTGACCAGCTCCCCAGGGGCCGGGAGCCGATCGATCGGCGCACAAAGATGATCGGCGACAACCACTCCAGCGGAAACGACGGCACGTTCGGCGGCCATGGCCCACAGCCTTCAAGAGGAAATGCCCTGCTCAAGAAAACGCCCGGCCGCGTAGTCTGAAGCGCTTTGCGAGCAAGGTCAAGGGCCGAACACCGTTGGGCCTGCCCCACGCTCAGGCGGTCGGTGCGCCCGACGGATCGAGGCTCGGAGCGATCGTCACCGAAGGTGCATCCGACGCGGCGCCGACCCGCTTGCCAATCAACTGCTCAATCTCCTCGTCCGAAAGCACTTCTCGCTCAATGAGCGCCTCGGCCAGCCGCTCCATCTCCTCGCGGTGCTCCTCCAGCAGCCGATAGGCGTACTCGTCGGCATCGCGGAGGATTCGAGAGACCTCTTCGTCGATCACCTGGGCCGTATGCTCAGAATGGTCACGGGGCTCGGCAATCTCCCGACCCAGAAACGGATGCTCATCGGTCGTCTTGAACGAGACCGGGCCGATCCGCTCGCTCATGCCCCACTGAGTCACCATCCGTCGCGCCAGCCGGGTGGCATGATCCAGATCCTGGGCCGCTCCGGTCGAAAGATCGTTGTAAATCAGCCGTTCCGCGGCACGTCCGCCCATGGCGACCGCAAGCCGGGCCGTCACCTGACTTTGTGTATAACCTACCCGATCTTCCTCGGGCAGAAACTGGGTCACGCCCAGCGACCGGCCGCGGGGGATGATCGTCACCTTGTGGACCGGGTCCGTCCCCGGGGTCAGCCAGCCCACCAGGGCGTGGCCGACTTCATGATAGGCCGTCGCCCGCTTGTCGCGAGCGGTGATGAATTCCTCGCGCTTGGCACCCATGAGAATCTTGTCGCGGGCGGCCTCGAAGTCGCTCGCCGTTACCGCGTCTTTGTTCTCTCGCGTTGCGAGCAAGGCGGCTTCATTGACCAGGTTGGCCAGGTCCGCGCCGCTCATCCCGACGGTCCCCCGGGCGATTTCTTCGAGATCCACGTCGGGCGCTAGTGGGACTTTGCGGGTATGGACCTTGAGGATGTCGAGTCGGCCCTTCTTGGTCGGCAGATCAACCGTTACATGGCGGTCAAACCGACCGGGACGCAAAAGCGCCGGGTCGAGCACGTCGGGCCGGTTGGTTGCCGCCAGCACAATCACCGTCTCGCTGGGCGTGAACCCGTCCATCTCTGTCAAGATCTGATTGAGCGTCTGCTCCCGCTCGTCGTGGCCGCCGCCCAGACCTGCCCCCCGGATCCGACCCACCGCGTCGATCTCGTCAATAAACAAAATACACGGCGAATTCTCCTTGGCCGTCTTGAACATATCCCGGACCCGGCTGGCGCCGACGCCGACAAACATCTGAATGAATTCACTGCCCGAGATCGAGTAAAACGGTACCCCAGCCTCGCCGGCCACGGCCCGAGCCAGCAGCGTCTTACCCGTGCCCGGCGGTCCATTGAGCAGGACACCCTTGGGGATCCGCCCCCCAAGCCGCTGAAACTTCTCGGGATTCTTCAGAAAATCGACAATCTCCTGAAGCTCGTACTTGGCGTTCTCCAGACCCGCCACTTCTTCAAACGTGGTCCGCTGCTTCGACTTGTCATGCCGCCGCGCTGGGCTTTTGACAAAATTGCCGAGTATCCCCCCGTCAAACTGATCCCTGGCCCGCCGCATCATCAAATAAAGCAGGCCAAAAAACAGCAACGTCGGCATCAAGAACGTAAACCAAAGGAACGAGCTGGCCCCCTGCGATTGATCCACCTCGATCCGGACCGGCTCCCGTTTTTCCTTTTTGTACTCGGCGAAGCGATCGAGCACCGGCTGGATCTGGTGTTCCGATGGGAAGTATGTCTTAAACGTCGTCAGCCGCTCTGAGCGCGACTCGGTGACGTCGTAGGGGGTTTCCCGCCTCAACTCCCCTCGGATTTCGGTCCCCTGAATCAACACACTCTTGATGTTGTCGCGCTCGACCTGCTCGAGGAACCAGTCGTAGGTCACCAGCCCCTTTTCGGGCTTGGTCATGTAGAGGATCAGGCCGATGACCGAAACCAGCAGCAGCCAGAGCCAGGGCGGCGTCGGGGTTGAGGTTCCACCATTGCTCCGCCGTGGCTCGGGGCGGCGGGGCGGCTCTGGTGACTTCCGGTTGTCGGTCATGGGAATCGGTCTATCCGTCGAGTCGCAAGGGAAATTCACAGGCTGGCTAAGCGGGCACAATTATTCTACGCCCAGCCTCACGCCGCGTCACCGGGCGCCGAAACGGCTGCCTAATGATGCTGAGCCTCCAGCCACTTCTCGCAATCCATTGCCGCCGCACACCCCGAGCCGGCGGCGGTGATCGCCTGTCGGTAATGGGTATCCACCACGTCTCCGCAGGCAAATACCCCAGCCACGTTGGTGGCCGTTCCATAGTTGGGAAAGTCCGCCAGCGAGATTCCCTCAGGGGCGTCGTGGTTGTCCCAGGCCAGGGCCGTCCGGTTCAAGAGGTAACCGGCCCGTGTCGTCGCAAGTTGCCCCTGAAAAATCGACGTATTCGGCGTGTGCCCAATCGCCAGGAACAGCCCCTCGATCGGGAGCAGCCGGGTGGATCCGTCGACCGTCGACTTGAGCACCACCCCCGTCACTTTGCGATGTGGCTCCAGTTCGCCTTGCACCTCGTCCACCACTGCATTCCAGACCACCTCGATCTTCGGGTTCGCAAACAAACGCTGTTGCATGACTTTTGAGGCCCGCAACTGGTCGCGGCGATGGATCAGCGTCACCTTGGAGGCAAACCGGGTCAGAAACGTCGCCTCCTCGACCGCCGAGTCGCCGCCACCTACGACGGCGATCGGCTTGTTCCGATAAAACGCCCCGTCGCAGGTCGCACAGGTGCTGACCCCGCTGCCCCGGAACGGCCGCTCGCTGGGGATTTCCAACCACCGCGCCGAGGCCCCGGTCGCCACAATCAACGCATCAGCCGTATAGTCCTGCTTCTCGCCGCTGGGATCGCCGCTGGGATCCGTCGTCGCCCGGACCCGAAACGGACGACTCGACAGATCACACTCCAGGGCCGTCTCAAACCGGGTCTGCGCCCCAAAGCGCTGCGCCTGTTTTCGCATCAGGTCCATCAGCTCCGGACCCATGACGCCCTCGGGGAAGCCGGGAAAATTCTCCACTTCCGTCGTCAGCGTCAATTGTCCCCCAGGTTCCTTTCCTTCCAGGACGATGGGAGCCAGGTTCGCTCGCGCCGCATAGAGGGCGGCCGTCAACCCGGCCGAACCCGAGCCGAGAATCAAGACGGTGGTGTGGGTCATGACTTAAGTCGTTGCTTGAACAATTCTTTCGGTGATCCGAACACGCTCGGAGTGAGCTCTTATTATGAGCGAACGGGCGCGGAAAGCCAACGGCTCCGAGTTGTCTGGTATTGCCCTTTGTTCCACGAGCGGTTCGCACCTCCGCAAATCGGTTCTAGATTGCCATCAGAGGAGCAGACGAACCGGCTGGGCCGACACCCTTGGTCCGCGCGGTTCTGCCTGGACACGCGACGACCTCTGAGGGATCGAGAAAGGGGACCGACGGATGCTCGTGTTGACCCGCAAGGTGGCTGAGAAGCTTTACATCGGCGACGGCATCAGCGTGACGGTGCTTCGGATCGGGGGCGGGCAGGTGCGCTTGGGGATTGAGGCTCCGGCCGATGTTGCGATCGTGCGGGGCGAGCTCCGCGATCGTGAGCGGGGTCGGCTTGGTACGTCGTCGTCGCCGGCTCAACTGGAGGTGATCGGCGTCTCGCGGAAACGGTAGCCGACGCCGCGGACCGTTTCCAGCAGATCAGCGGCCCGCGCCAGCTTGCGTCGCAGACTTTTGACGTGCACGTCAATCGTCCGCTCCAGGACCACGGCGTCGGTGCCAATCGCGGCATCCATCAGCTCGTGACGGGTGAAGGCCCGCCCGGGGTGGCGGAGCAGCGTCTCCAGAAGCCGGAATTCGGTCGGCGTCAGGGCCAGCTCCACATCGTCGACGCTGGCCCGGTGCCGCGTCCGGTCGATCCGGACACCTTGGCATTCCAGGATCGAGGAATCCGGCGCCGACTCCCGTTCTTGACGCCGCCTCAGCTCCTTCTTAATTCGCTCGACGAGAACACGCACGCTGTAGGGCTTGGTCACATAGTCGTCGGCACCCACGGCGAATCCGATCAACTGATCGGTTTCCTCCGACTTGGCCGTCACCATGATGATCGCGATATTACGGGTAGCGGGATTGCTGCGGAGCTCGCGGGCCACCTCCAGGCCGGGCCGAACCGGAAGCATCAAATCGAGAACAATCAGGTCGGGCCGCTTCAGCTCGGCCTGACGTTGCCCATCCAGCCCATCGTAGGCGACGAGGATTTCATAACCTTCCCGCTCCAGCCGGTAGGCGAGCGGCTCGACCAGTGATCGTTCATCCTCAATGATCAAAATCTTGGGCTTCGACATGGCGAAGGCAGGCCAGGGGGATAAGCGGGTCGATCGTTCAGCCGATCCGACCCGTGATGTAGGCTTCCGTACGAGGATCTCGCGGATTGGTGAACAAGATGTCGGTTGCGTTGGCCTCGGCGACGATGCCCGTCCGATGCCCGGCCAGCGAAGCCTGATCGTCGAGCATCATGCAGACGGTCAGGTCGCTGGCTCGCCGCGCTTGCTGCATGTTGTGGGTGACGATGACGATCGTGTACTCTCGCTTCAATTCGTCCATCAGGTCTTCGACGCTCCGCGTCGCGATCGGGTCGAGGGCCGAACACGGCTCGTCCATCAAGATCACTTCGGGCTGCACGGCCAGAGTTCGCGCGATGCAGAGCCGCTGTTGCTGACCGCCTGAGAGTGCCAGTCCCGATGTCCGGAGCTTCCCTTTGACCTCGTCCCAGAGCGCGGCACGCCGCAGCGAGGTCTCGACCAGCTCATCCAGGTCGCCCCGATAACCGTTGATCTTCGCCCCCCAGGCCACATTCTCGTAGATGCTCTTGGGGAACGGATTCGGTCGCTGAAAGACCATCCCGATCCGCCGGCGAAGCCGGACCGAATCGATGTCCTTGCCGAGAATGTCTTCGCCGTCAAACAGAATCTGACCCTCGACCCGCGCATTCGGAATCAGGTCGTTCATCCGGTTCAGGCACCGAAGCAGGGTGCTCTTTCCGCAGCCGGAGGGGCCGATTAGCGCCGTGATCCGATTCCGCGGAATATCCAGGTCGATGTCCTTGAGCGCATGAGCCGTGCCATACCAGACATTCAGAGCACGAATCGACAGCGCCACGCCGCTTTCCTCCGACACGGACGACGGACCCATGCCGGAAGCGGCCGACGAAGCGGAGGATTCACGCGGAGCGGTCGATATCGACGGATTTACGTTCATCGGATGCACAACCCGGTAACCCTCTCCGTGCCAGGCTCAGCCTCGCGGATGCCGGCCGTACCAGTTGCGGAGGAAGATCGCAATCCCGTTCAAGGAGAGTAAGAGCATCAACAGCAGCAAGATCCCGCCGGCTGCCAGGGCCTGATAATCGGCCGTGGGAAACCGCGCGTAATTGTAAATCTCCAACGGGAGCGGAGCGTAGGAATCCCACGGACCCCGGGGCGGATCCAGGAGCGAGGTCGCCTGAGTCACCATCAGAACCGGCGCCGTTTCGCCGATTGCCCGCGAAATCGCCAGAATCACCCCGGTCAGGATCCCGGGCGCCGCGGACGGGATCACATGATCCCGGACGGTCTGCCAACGCGTCGCTCCCAACGCCAGCGAAGCTTGCCGTAGCGACGGCGGAACAGCGCGCAACGCCTCCTGCGCCGCGATGATGATGGTTGGGAGCACCAGCAAGCCGAGCGTCAGAGCGCCCGACCAAAGCGAATACCCCAACGCAAACGGCCGAAAGCCGAAGGCCCGCACGAAAACCGTCAGCCCGAGAATCCCGTAAACAATCGACGGGACTCCCGCCAGATTGGCGATATTGGTCTCCACGATCGACTTGAGCCGACCCGGCCGGGCGTATTCCTCCAAGTAAACTGCCGCACCAATCCCCACCGGTACCGCGAACAACGTCACCAGCGCCAGCAGCCACAGACTGCTGATCACGCCCACCCGGAAGCCCGAAACGGCCGCCGTCTCCCCCGGATCGGCCCGCACCAGTCGAACCAGCAACGCCGCCAGCTCCCTCAGATTGCTGCCCAGATCATACCAGGGCCGGCCCTCCGTCTGACCCAGCGCCGCGGCCACCACCGAACCTAGCAGGATCGACAGCACCACAACCCCGGTTAGGGTCGCCAGAAAACAGGCCACGGCGAACACCACGCGTGCCGCATGCCGCACCCATCCGGCAGGCGCATACATCGCGTCGATCGCCGACTGAATGCCCGCCGAACTCAATGATAAATCTCCCGATACCGGCTCAGAATGAGCCGCGAAACCAGATTCATACCCAGGGTCGCCAGAAACAGAACCATTCCCACGGCAAACAACGACAACGACTTGGGTGATCCAGGCGTCTCTTCACCGCCGACCACCGCCACGATGTAGGCCGTCATCGTCTGCATCGAGACCAGCGGATTCAGCGTCAAGTTCGGCACCTGGCCGGCCGCCAACACCACCGCCATCGTCTCCCCCACCGCCCGGCTGATCGCCAGGATGAATGAGGCGAGCACCCCAGACAGCGCCGCCGGCAGCACGACCCGAGTCGAAACCTCAAACTTGGTCGCCCCCAGGCCATACGCCGCCTCGCGTAGGCCGGCCGGCACCGCCGAGAGTACGTCCTCGCTCAGCGACGACACCATCGGAATGATCATCACCCCGACGACGATGCATGCGCTGAGTGCGTTGAACTGCTGCACCGCCAGCCCGAACGGGCTGAGCAAGGCCCGCAGAGTCGGCGTCACCAATTGAAGCGCCAGAAAGCCGTAAACAATCGTCGGAACGCCCGCGAGCAACTCCAGCGTCGGCTTCAAAACCCCGCGGACCGCGCGGGGCGCATACTCGCTCAAGTAAATTGCGCTGAGGAGACCAATCGGCAAGGCGATCAACGACGAACCCGCGGCGATCAGCGTCGTCCCACAGATCAGCGACAGGATGCCAAAATGAGGCGGACTCACATCACGCCCCAACACAAACCGGATCGGACTCACTCCCGAAACCTGAAAAAACCGGATCGACTCCCCAATCAGAATGATCACAATCCCAACGGTCGTCAGCACCGTGACCAGCGCGCAGACAATCAGCAGACCAAATACGACCCTCCCCTCAACCCGGCGCAGCCACGAAGGAGGCCCCCACTTCGGGTCAGATTGTTGCGCCGATGCGCCTGTGATACCCGCCATCGCACCCTGGATCCCCGGCGAGACGCTCAAGCCGTGGGGCGGCCGTCAGCACGCAAACCTGACCCGCCCGCGGTCTGCCGGCTATCGGCGGGAACAAGCCGCGCGTCGGCAGCATTTTGGGAACCAGACCCGCCCTCGATCCGCCCACCGCTGGCCTGGCGAAACCGCTCGGCATTCTCCGCCAGATCCTTCTCAGTCGGCGCCACGTATCCAGCGCTCTCCGCAAATCGTGCCGCATTCTCAAGATAGTGCGCCACAAACCGGGCCGCTCGTTCCCGTTTGAGCAGGTCATTCTTGACAAAGATATAGAGCGGGCGGGACAGCGGCTTGTACTGCCCGGACAGGATGGTCTCGTGGGTCGGCTCCACCGCCGGCGCCGTGGCCGTCTCCTGGATCGGAATGGCCCGCAGCTTGTCCTTATTCGCCTGGTAATAGGCAAAGCCGAAGTAACCCAGACCATCCGGGTCCCCGGCGATTCCCATCACGAGCACATTGTCTTCCTCGCTGGCCTGGACGTCGCTGCGGTTCGTTTTGACCCCCTTGCCGACCACCGCCTCCACGAAGAAGTCAAATGTTCCCGACGCTGTGCCGGGGGCGTAGAGGACAATCTTTCGATCGGGCCAACTCGGATCCAGGTCCTTCCAGGTCCGGGCCGTCCCATCAGGCGCGAAGAGGCTCCTCAACTGTTCGACCGTCAGGCTCTTCACAAAATCGTTTTGGGGATTCACCACGACCGTAATGCCGTCATATGCCACGAGAAATCGCGTCCAGGGCAAACCCAGTTCCTCGGCCTTGGAGGTTTCCTCGGGCTTCGCGTCCCGCGACGCGTCGATTATGTCGACCTCGCCTTGCATATAGCGGTCAAAGCCGCCGCCCGTGCCGTGATTGGCCACGTTGATCCGAAGGCCCGGGTCGACCTTCTTGTAGTCGAGTTGGGCCGCTCGACTGATCCGGTAGACCGTGCTCGAGCCGTCGATCACGATCGCGTCGTCACGCCCCCCCGACGCCCCGCCGCCGGAGGACGACGCCCCATCGCCCCCGCAACCCGTGAGGCTGACCGTGAGCCCAAGAACAGAGACCAGTGCCGCCGTCCATCCGATTCGCATCGTGTCAGCCTTCCCAGGGTCAAGCTCGCAGTCAATGACGCACGTTGGTCGATCTCTCATTCTCGATCCAGATTAGCGTAACGAGCGCATGTGAAGATTTTGTGAGATCAGGCCGCGAATTTCACGGTCCCGACCCCGTCAGGGATCCTGCTCCTGGGCTGACTCCCGGGGCGTCGGCGACCGGGGCGGCCGCCTGGTAGCGCGGCAGATCGACCCGGAAGACGCTGCCGGCATTGACCCGGCTCTCCACGCTGATCCGGCCACCCAGGGCCTGTACCATGTGCCGGACGATCGAAAGTCCCAGACCGGTCCCTCCCATCGACCGGTCGCGTCCCTTGGCTACCCGGTAAAACCGCTCAAAGATCCGCGGCAGCTCCTCCCGCGGAATCCCAATCCCCGTGTCGGCCACCTCGATCTGAACCCGGTCGGCCGTCGCGCTGGCTTTCAGCTGCACGCGGCCCCCCTCGGGCGTGTATTTGATCGCGTTGTCGATTAGGTTGTCGAGAATCTGCCGGATTGCCTCCGCGTCGGCGAGCACCTGGACGGAATAGTCCAGGTTGCCCGTGTGCAGCGACAGCCGCTGGTTGCGCGCAAGAGCCCGCCCTTGGTGGTTGTCGTAACAGGCCCGGAGCACTTCGACGACCGGCAACGGTCGATGCCGGAACGTCTCCTGGCCGGCATCGAGTCGGGCCAGCCGGAGCATGTCGATCACCAGGTCGAGCAGCCGCTGCGTCTGCTCTTCGATCCGCCGTAGATAATCCCGGTTGACGTTCTCGTCGTCGATCGCCCCATCGATCAGGGTCTCCGTCAGGGCCTGAATCGCGGCCAGGGGCGTTTTCAGTTCGTGCGACGCATTGGCCACAAAATCCTGCCGCATCCGTTCGAGCTGACGCAAATTGGTCACGTCGTGCAGAACCAGCACGGCCCCAGCCGACCCGGCCAGCCGCTGGCCGCGAACGCTCAGAATGCGGACGCGCTGCCGCCCCGACTTGTCGTCCGGCCGCCTCAGATGGATTTCCTCTTCGTGCGGACGGTCCGATTCCAGCGTCGCCTCCACCGCGTGCTGCAGCCCCGGGCTTCGAACCACCTCGGCGAGCAACCGGCCCGCTCCCGGCTCCCCAATCCGCAGCAAATCCTGCGCGGCTGCGTTGGCGAACAGGATCCGCCGACGCCCATCCACCGCCAGAACGCCCTCAGTCATCCCTTCCAGAACGATCTCGAGCAGATGACGGTCGGCCTCCAGACGCTCTTGCCGCGCCTGAAGCTCCGGCCCCACCTCATTGAACGTCGCCACCAGCTTGGCCGACGCTCCTGGATAAAGCCCGACCAGCCTACGTACCGGCCGCCCCGCCTCCAGGTTGCGGAGCATGCGCGTCACCTCGATCTGCGCCTGCCGCGAACGCCAGCCCACCAGACTGGCCAACAACGCCACCAACACGACAAACACAACCAGCAGCCAGGGCGATAGCATCGGATGCGGCTCTCGATCCAGGGTCCGGTCCCTCGATCATCGCCGACCCAAGCTCTCTCGTCCAAGCAACCAGCCGGCCTGCCGACTCAATGAGACCGGTCGCCCGCCCCATCCCGGCAAAGGACGCAGTCTCGAATCGTTCGCCGAACCTCGGCAGGCAATCCCTCGACCCGCACCCAAAGCTCCGGCGGCACTGCCCGCAGCGCCGGACAGCCCGGCTCGTGGCCGACCCGCCCCCCGGGCAGTACCACCGGCCCGGGTCGAACCCCCTCCGACGGTTCAACCAAAATCCGCGTGACGCCCTGGCTCGGAACCAAGCCGTCGGCCGGCCGCGGCGGCGTAACGCGTGCGGGTCCGCCCCGGGACCAGAGCGTCAACGTCGTCACCAGGCACGCCAGCAACGGTATGCTTCGGGCCAGGGGTGGTTTCGGGCGACGCTCGAGCCAGTGCAACAACTCGTCCGCCATCGCTCGCGCCGAGGGAAACCGCTCCGACGGATCGGCTGTCAACGCCCGCCGGCAAATCCGGTCCAGCGCTCGTGGCGTGGACGGAACCACCAGACGCGGTGAACTGACAGCCTTCGGCATCTCATGCCTCCAGGTCGGCGCCTCGCTCGGCAGGTCCGCCGGCCTGCGCCCGCACAGCATCTCGAACAGCACCACGCCCAGGCTGTACACGTCACTCCGCGCGTCCACCACATGCCCCAGGCCAGCCGCCTGCTCCGGACTCATATAGGCTGGCGTCCCGATGATAAACCCGTCCTGCGTCATCGTCGGATCCGCCGTGATCCGTCGCGCTAGGCCAAAATCGGTCAACCGCGGCTGACCGCGACCGTCTAACAAGATGTTGGATGGCTTCAAGTCACGGTGAAACACCCCCCTTTGGTGCGCATGCTCCAAGGCATCAGCCAGCGACCAGCAAATCTCCGCCGCACGCCGCGCGGGCAACGGCCCCTCCCGGCAGACATCGGCCAGCGTCCGCCCCGCCACGTACCCATACGCAATCCAACAGCGAGAGCCGTCCCGCCCCGCGTCCAACAACCCGACGATGTTCGGATGATCCAGTTGGGCCGCCGCCCGAGCCTCTCGAAAGAATCGTTCAATCTTACGCGCCGACGGCGCCGCCTCCTTCAAGACCTTCAGCGCGACCTCACGATCCAGCCGCGGGTCGTAAGCCCGATACACATGCCCATACCCCCCGCCGCCCAGATACTCTCGAAGCTGAAACCGCCCCACCACTTCCGGAACCACCGGCTCAGACCGATACGCGTCAAGACCGCGAAGCTCCTCGGGCGTCAGATCCGGCGCATCGTCGCGGGGCGAGGGCTCATCCCCGTTGACCAAATCCGGCTCTTCGATCCGACAGCCACACTGCGGACACCGCGGCGATGGCCCCTCGTCCGAGAGCTCAACGCTCCTCAGACACTCAGGGCAAAAGACTCGGGCAAATGCCGTCATGCGCAATCCCGGTCACGCGTTCTTTCTGGGTTCAAATCGCCCTGCCCTCGGACCTGCCATAGCAGCTCCTCACTAGACCCTAGAACACCATCGGGGCCTGTGCGAACCCACCTCCCGCCATTTCGACCCATCGTGTTCCGCCCGCCGACGGTCGTTCCGTGCGTCAAGCCCCGCACCCGTCACTGTCCTTCTCCGTACCAACGCGGTGGACCTTAAGTCGTCATGGCCCACGATAAACTCCCCCTTGGTCCCTCCCAGGCGCTCCCCGAAGCCCACGGGGAACCCTGTAGCTCTGGGATCTCGCAGCCCGCACCACCGATCGTTGACGACTCCAGCAGATCCTCCATCGACGAAGGCACGGCCGACCGCCAGCCCGACGGCAGCTTCCTGCTCGATCTTCCCCTGGGTTCCCCGCCCGCTTCCGGAACTCCTATGCAGGTCATCCTTTACGGACCGAGAAAACCGGCTGACCAGGAGGGTACCAGCCGACTGAACAAGCCCAACGGTTCGATCACCCTTGACCTCAGCGGCTGAGCCGTGGCTCGACCACGCCTCAGGCCCTCGAGTCGGCCTCGCTCCCCAGATACGCCCGGGCGACCCGCCGAATGGCCTCGTCTTCCGAGCGGTTTCGGGTCCGCACCGCGTCGTCGAACCGCCGGGCCGCTAGCCTCAGATACAACCGCCCTGCCCCCAGCGCGGAAGTCTGCCCACCCTCGACCGCCTCCGCGTCGAGCCGCGACAGCACACACGCCGATGTCACCAGCGCCATCGCCGCCTCGGCGATGCGCTCTTGCTCCAACTGCCGGTCCAGAAATGCGTTCGGATCGCGTCGATGGGCGATCAGGGTTCGCTCGCACCAGTCCGCGAAGCGAACCACGCGGCGCGACATGGCCCGGGCCTCCGCGCGGAGCATCGGATGCTGAACCGGAATCCGGGGGCGCCGGAACCAGCGGTCCAGATGCGACGCCGTAAAGCCGGCCATCGCCCCCAACGCCCGCCCGGGCGACTTGATCGACGCAGCCAACTCCTGCAAACCCTTGCCCACATCCCGCAACCCCACCATCGCGATGAACGACCTCAAGACCTCGTTGGCCCCTTCGCCGATCTGGTTGATCCGAGCATCCCGCATCCAGCGCTCGTAAGGCTGGTCGAGGAAGTACCCCTCACCCCCGTGGATCTGGAGCGTCTCGTAAACGATCTCCCAGAGCGCCTCGGTCGCAAACACCTTGAGGATTGCCGTCTCGAGCATGTAGTCCTCGGCCCCGGAGTCGATCAGCGCGGCCGTCTGGTACGTCGTGGCCTCCATCGCGTAGATCAACGCGGCCATCCGCGCGATCTTCTTCTGAATCAGCTCAAACTCTCCGATCGGTCGCCCAAATTGACGACGCGACCGCGCATGACGGACCGCGGCCTCCAGACACGTCTTGGCCGCCCCAGTGCACGACGCCCCAAACGTCGTCCGCCCAAAATCCAGAACCGTCAACGCCACCCGCAACCCCTTCCCCACCGGACCCAAGATCTGCGATGCCGGCACCCGCATATTACGGAACGCAAGCTGGCCCGTCGCGGTTCCCCGGATGCCGCATTTCGGCCTCCGTGCCTGCACCACCTCGAAGCCCGGCAGATCCGGCGTCACCAGAAACGCCGTGATCTTCGACTCCCCTCCCCCCGGATCCGGCGTCCGCGCCATCACCGTCAGCACGTCGGCAATTCCACCGTTGGTGATGTATCGCTTGCCGCCATTCAGGATGTAGGCTTCGCCGTCCGGCGTCGGCGTGGCCGTCGTCTGAACGTTTGCGGCGTCCGAACCGGCTTGCTCTTCGGTCAATGCAAACGCCGCCAGCTTCTCTCCGCGAACCAGCGGCGGAAGCCAGCGGCTTTTCTGTTCATCCGTACCGAAAAGCAACAGGGCCCGGATCCCGATCGAGTGATGCGCATTGACAAAGACCGCCGTCGACGCATCGTGCCCGCCAATCACCTCCATCACCCGACAATACTGCATCTGATTGAAACCACGCCCGCCATAGGCCACCGGCGCCGTCATTCCTAAGACCCCAAGCCGCCCCAACCCCTCGATGACCTCTCGCGGTATGTCCGCCTCGCGGTCGATCGCCACCGGGTCAATCCGACTCCGGGCAAACTTTCGTACCGCCTCGACGGCCTCACGCGCTTCGGCTTCACGCTTCGGATCAAGCCGCGGATACGGAAACAGGTCCGATCCCCGAAACTCGCCTCGATACAATGCCTTGGCGAAACTGGTTCGCGGCTCGCCCGCGAAGAGCAACTCCTCGGCCTGGCGGATCTGTCGATCCCGCAACTGCTCAACCGTCAATGGCGCCTCGCTCGCCGGCGTTGTCACCATCGTAGCCCCCCTCCGCACTTGGCCCGGGTCGACTCCGTCCCTCCTCCCCCAACACGCGCAACCAATCAGGCCCCCGGCGGACCACCCCAACCCACCGCGCGACGACCGACCGCTACGCCTCAGCCCTCAACCCCCGAACGGGCCTCGATATATCGCTGTAACTTACGCAACGCCTTGTACTTATCGTCGCTAATCCGGTTCGCGGGTAATCCCAGCCGCTCTCCAATTTCGGGGATGGTCCAGCCCCGCATCCAGAGTTCGATGATCTGATCCTGGCGTTCGGTCAACACGGCCCGACGCGCACTCAGCAGCAGGTCTCCCAGCTCAATCCGCTCGGCGTGCAAAGGCCCCTCGCTCGCGATCGATTCAGCGAGGCTCGCCGGGCGTTTCGTCCGCTGCACCCGCTTCCGTACCATGTCGATCGCACGGACCAGTTCTCGACGCTCCGGTGTATCTTCCGCCAGGACTTGCCTGATGTCCAACTGACCGGCGCATGCTTTGGTCAGCAGCCGCAGACAGACTTCCTGCGTACAGTCATCCCAGAAAACCGGGTCAATGCGGGCGTTCCGCCAACAGGCCACGCAGTAGCGCTGGATGTCGCGGACCACCAGACCCTCGGCCGCCTGCACACTGAGCGCCGCCAGCCCAACCGCCAGTGCGACCGCTGGAATCGCCGTCCGGGCTCGCTCGCCCAGGTCACGCGCTCGTTGCCACGTCGTGTCGGACATCCCACCCCTAAACCTGGTACCACAGACGGATCGAATGGTTATCCAATCCTACTCCGCCCCCTCCGAAAGGGAATCGTTGGTCGGCGAAGATTCCGGCGATTGACCTTTGGAGTGCAACACGCCAAGAACCGAAGTCTTAAGCAGATCTTCAGTTCAGATTAGGATTGCGTCAAGTCCCAGTAAAAGTCGAGCGTGAACCGCGCGATGCTGGTCCAACTGAAGTAATGCTCGACGCGTTCTCGGGCTCGCTCTCCCATCAGGCGGAGTTTTTGGGGATCCTCGAGCAGACGATTGATCGCGGCGGCCAGGTCGCGGCTGAACCGGCTGGGGTCGGCCGGCTCGAAGTCGGCCTCGCCGCGCGGCTCGAATGGAACGAGCAGGCCGGTTCGTTCGGGGACCACCACCTCCTTGATTCCTCCCACGGCCGACGCCACCACCGGCGTTCCACAAGCCATCGCCTCCAGGTTGATAATCCCAAACGGCTCGTAGACCGACGGGCAGACAAAAACCGCCGCCGACGTGTACAGCGCGATCACCTCTTCCTTTGGAAGCATCTGATCGATCCAAACGATCGGATTGTCCGTCCGCTGTCGGGCCGCCTCGACCCGCTCGGCCATCTCTCGACCGATCTCGGGCGTGTCAGGTGCCCCGGCGCAGAGCACGATCTGCACCCCCGGACGCAGGTGCTCGATCGCTTCAACCAGATGAATGATCCCCTTCTGCCGCGTGATCCGACCAACAAAGAGTATGTATGGTACGTCCTCGCGGATTCCGTACCGTTGCAACACCCGCGGATCCGGCCGGGGCCGGTACTGCTCCAGGTCGATCCCGTTGTGGATCACCCGGATCTTGTCGAGCGACACGCCGTAGAGGTCGTGGACATCGTCGCGCATCGACTGGGAGACGGCGATCACCCCGTCGGCGTTTTGATACGCCGTCCGTTCAATCCACGAACTCCCCTGATAGGCCGTCCCCAGTTGCTCGACCTTCCAGGGACGGTGTGGCTCGAGGGAGTGAGTCGTCAACACCAACTTGGCCCCGGTCAACTGCTTGACCAGACAGCCGGCCAGATGCGTGTACCAGGTATGGCAATGGACGATATCGACGTCGTCCAACATCCCGGCCATCCGTAAATCGCGCACCAGGGTGTCAAAAAACTTAACATGCCGTGGATCGCGGGCCTCGATCCGCGTTTCCGCCTCGATTCCCTCGACCGTCAGATTTCCCGACTCGATCCGCTGGTCCCCGAAGCAGAGCACACGAACGCTATGGCAGGCGTGCTCGGCCCGGGCCAGCTCCCGGGTCAGATATTCCACGTGCACCCCCGCGCCTCCGTAAACGTGCGGCGGGTATTCGTTGGTGAGAAGGGCGATCCGCATCAGTGTAGATCCTCGAGACATCGCTCGGCTCGTTGCGCCAGGTCGATGGCGTCTGCCTCGGCGGGTGCCTCGGCGATGATCCGGGCGATCGGTTCGGTATTGCTGGCTCGGACGTGAATCCAGCGGTCCGGCCAATCCAGCCGCAGTCCGTCCCGGGTGTCGATCCGCTCGGGTCCCAGGCGGGAGATCATCCCGTCGAACGCCCGCGCCAATTCCTGTGGCCCGACCTGGACGCGGGTCTTGATCATCGAATACGCCGGCAGGTCCGCGACAATTTCGGACAGCCGCTGGTCCCGACGCGCCAGCAAGTCGAGCACCTGCGCCATCCCGCCCAGGCTATCCCGCACGAGCACCACGCGGGGATCGATCACCCCGCCGTTGCCCTCTCCGCCCAGGACCGCGTTCGATTCGAGCATCGCCCGAACGACGTGATACTCCCCGACCGGCGATCGGACCACCCGACCCCCGTAAGCCGCGGCCACGTCGTCCACTAGCCGGGTGGTCGAAAGATTGACCGCGATCGGCCCAGGCTGCTGTTCCAGCCGATGCAGCGCCGCCAGCGTCACCGTCAGCTCCTCGCCGAGATACCGGCCGGTCTCGTCGACAATCGCCAGCCGATCGGCGTCCGGATCTTGCGCAAAGCCAATGTCGGCACGAACGGCCTTCACCAGCGCCGCGAACCCGAGCAGATTGGCTTCGGTCGGCTCGGGCGGGTGCTCATACAGACCATCGGGGACCCCGCCCAACGCGGTGATCTGGCAACCTAATCGCCGCAGAAGCTCCGCCCCAATCCTTCCACCCGCCCCATGGGCCGAGTCCAGCACCACCCGAAATCGCCGCGCTCGGATCGCCGCCACATCCACCTGGGCCAGAACCCGTTCGAGATGATCCTCGTCTGGGTCCAGGAGCTGGCCAACGTCGCCCACCTGGTCCCAACCAACCCAAGCGAACTCCTCGCGCTCAATCCGCTCCAGGACCGCGCGGCCTTCCTCGGGGCCGAGCACGGTCCCTTGGGCTGAGAAGAGCTTCAGCCCGTTGTACTCGGGCGGATTATGCGACGCCGTGATCTGAACAGCGCCAGCCGCGCGACGGCTGGTGACCAGAACACCGAGCGTCGGCGTCGCCACCGGTCCTACGTCCTGGACCCGGCGGCCGCTTGCCGTCAAGCCAGCCAGTACCGCTTGCCGGAACGGCGCGACACTTCGCCGCGCATCATGGCCCACCAGAATCGGCCCCGCGGTTTGACCCGCCGCATAGGCGGCGGCAAACTGAACCACCACAATCGGGTCGAGACCCTGGCCAACCAAACCACGCAACCCCGACACACTCGCGATTCGGACGCTGCTCATCGGGGTCCGGCTCCTCTCTCGAACCACCCAAGACAACGCCTGGCTGGTGATGACGCCAGGAGTCTCACGCGGCAAACCCACGCCAGGACAACCCAGCCGGCTCGACGTTTTTCTGCATTCATCTCACGCTTCTCAGAAAGCTATTGCAACCGCGTCGCGTCCCGATCGTTCTGGCACTCCGGTTGCTTCCAGCTTCTTCAGGTTCGAGCTTGGTGGCGGCTGTGTCGGGTCGGACGGGAGAGTCTGACTCATGTCAGAAGGCAATCGAGCGATTTCGGCTCTGTTTCTGGTTGGCGCGGCGGCGCTGGTTGGGTTGGTGGCCTACGCGCTGGCGCCGGCCGGTTTGCCCGACTTGGCTGAGGCGACTCGATCGCGTCTCGAGGTGGCCGTCTTTCTGCCAGATCTGGCCTCGTGGGATGCGCTGGGGCGGGGTGCGCGCCGAGCCGCAGAGTTGGGGGTTGTTCGGCTCGAAGCCGGAGCGCCGGATCGGCTCAGCCTGAGGACGCCGTCGGGTCGCCGCCTCGATCTGATTTGGCATCATCCGGCCGGTGGTTGGGAATTGGCCGAACGCTTGCGGAGCTTATTGCGATCGACCCAGCCACCGGAGGCGGTCATCGGCTCGGCCAACACCGCCCTGACCTGGACCTTGGCTCGGACTTTGGGGGAAGTGGCGGAGAACGGGCCGCCGCTGTTGATCCCAGCGGCGTCAGCCATCTTTGTTCCGGGTCCTCAAGCGACCGGAGGGCGGACACCCCTCCTGGAGATTCACGCCGGTCGCACGTTTCGTTTTTGTCTAAACAATTTGCGGATGGCTGAGCTGGTCATCGACTATCTGAACGCGAAAGATCACCCCACGGCCATCGAGGCGTTTGTTCTGGTGGACCCGCTGGACCCGTTCTCGGTCGATCTGGCCGAGTGCTTCGAGCAGGTGCTGGATCGCCGCGGTCTAGCGGGCCTGCGGCGACGTGTGGAGACCTCGACCGATAGCAGCCTCGTCATCGGTGCCCCGACCATTGAGGAGCAGCGCCTGGTCGCTCCGATCGCCGAGGCGGTCTCCGGTTCGGGGGATCGCCCGGTCTGGGTTTTGGTTACGCTTCAGGGGACGGCCGCGCAGCGGCTGCTCGTGGCGCTGGATCGTGCCGTCTCGACTGAATCGGCGCGGCGGATTCGGGTCCTCTCGGGCGATGGTTTGGGCCTGGTCAGTCTTCGCAAGCTGGCGACGCAGGTCGATTTTCCGGTCTACTGCGTCAGCTCCGGGGCGATCAACGAGGCCGATGGCGACGACCCGTCGGATCGGGGGCGGATCGAGGCCGAGATGATCGCCGCCCTGGCCCGTGCCGTGGATGTCGGTCCGGGGATCGATCTGGCCACGGCGCTGGCCCGGCTCGAGATCCGGCCAGGCGAACCGGGTTCGATCGGCCGCTCCCTGCGATTCCGGGACGGAGATCGCGTCGGCGAGGAACTGGGTGTCGTCTACGAGCTTCGGCCCGATCCGGTGGAGCTTTGGGGCCACCAGCCCGGAGCCGACGGCTGGATGAGCCGCCGCTGGGATAGCGCCAACGGCTGGCAAGTCAGGAAGGCTCCGGAGTCGCCATGACTCGATCGACCCTGGGTGCGTGGGTCGCGGCCTTGCGGGAGGCGTTGGGGCTTCCCGGTCTGGTGATCGCGTCCCTGTCGCTCTTGATGTTCGTCTTCGGGTTGATGATCGTCAGACGGGATTTCGGGCGTCTTGAGCGGCTCCGCGATGAGCTGCCCCGCCAATTGCTCGGGCGTTGGGTTCGCACGGCCTCGGCTGACTATTTGAGCATCCGCAACCTCGTCGACGAGGCCGAAGCCTGGCGGCGGTCGCCGGCCGGGCTCCGGGAGGGCGAGATCGGGGCACGCCGGGCGATCGACCGCCTCGGCGCCTGGTTCGAAAGCCAGAATACCCGCGCGCCGCTGATCGACGTCCTCCGCGTCGAGTTGTCGCGGGACGATTCCGGCTCGACGCTCGGCTGGCGCGCTCGCACGGGGGTCGACTCCCAACCCCTGCGCCAGACGCGAATCGATCTGCTCGAACCGACCGAGACCTTGCCCGCCGTCTGGCTCGATGTGGCCTATCGACCCGACCCGGAGATGGTCACCCTGGGTCGCGATCTCGAAGCCGCCTACCGCCGGCTGCTGGTTGGCGTGGTGGGCCTCTCCGGCTATTCCTTGCTCTGCTTGGGGTTTATGGCGTTTCATGCCCACACGTCCCGGAAGCAGTCGGCACGACAGGCGGCGCGGGAAGCGACTCTGGCACTGGCCGACCGGACCTGCCACGAGCTGGGCAACGTCGCCTTTGTGCTGACCAACGAGGGTCGCAACCTGAACGCTCACATCCAGTTGGTGAACCGGCTCTGCGCCGAGCTGCCTGGGGTGGTCGAAGCGGCTCTGGACCGTTCCGAGCTGGACGACCCGGCGCGGCGGCGGGTCGTTCGCGCCTTGAGCCGCGAGCTGGCACGCCGCGGGCTGGGGCTGGACGCCGAGTTGCCGGCCAGCACCGCCCTGGCGAGCCAGGCCTGGCGTCAGATTGAAGCCTGCGCGGGTTTCATCGGGCTGACCGTCCGTGAACTCGATACCTATCTGAAGCAATCGACCGTGCCGCTCCAGCTCGAGGCGATTCGCCTGATCGACTGCGTCGAGGAGGCGATTCTCATCCTCAAGCCCGCGCTCGAGGCCAGCGGAGTCCGGCTCGAGCGATCGAATCCGGGACAGGATCCTCGCGCCTGGGGCGATCGCCGCCTCGTGCTTCATGCGTTGGTCAACCTGATCAAGAACGCCGTCGAAGCCATGCGTCTGACTCCCGAACCGACGCTCTGGATCCACGCCCTCCGCACCCCCGATCAGGCGATCCTGGAAATCCGGGATTCCGGACCCGGTGTGCCACCCGAGTTACGCGACCGCCTGTTCCAGCGCGACGTGTCGACCAAAGGTCCCGGCCGCGGCCAGGGGTTGGCCCTGGCCAGCGAGGCTCTGGCCGCACAGGGAGGATCCGTGAGGCTCGTCGATACACCGGTCGGCGCCTGTTTTCGGCTGACGCTTCCAGCCGCTCCCGAACCCGCCGCCGCACCAGAACCCGAGCCGGACCATCGAGCTTGGGATTGCCCAGGCGAAGCGGCTCGATAGAATGCGGCCCGCGGCTCAGGGTTGAGCCGCGGCCGGCCGACCGCCGGCATCGTCAGGGAGGAGTTGCCACGTGCGCGCCTGGGTCGGACTTGCTGCCGTCGCGGCGCTGTCCGCCCTTATCCACGCGGCGGCGATCCGCCACGCGCGGCTCCCTGCCCAGGACGGTCTCAAGTACATCCGCACCGCCCGTGCGTTCCAGACGGCCGACTTCAAAACGGCCGTCCGCAACGCTGACCACCATCCGCTTTATCCGGCCCTGATTGCCCTGGTGCAGCCGCTGGCCAGCGCAGTCGCCGGGCCGGGTCCCGATTCCTGGAGGTTGGCGGCTCAGGGGGTCTCGGCAGCCAGCTCGGTCGTCACCCTTCTGCCCCTGTTTCTGCTTGCGCGGCGGCTCCATGGCGCGCGCGCCGGCCTGCTGACGGTCTTCCTGGCCACCCTACTGCCGATCCCCATGGAGTTCGGCCGCGATACCCTGAGCGATCCGCTCGCGCTGTTGCTAGCGGTGACGTCGCTGGAACGAGGCTCCGTCTGGCTAGAGCAGGGAAAGGTTCGGGCCGCCTGGGGAAGCGGTCTGGCGTGCGGGCTGGGGTACTGGACCCGACCGGAGGTAGCGCTCGTCGGACTGGTCTTGGCGCTGATCGGGCTGACCCGGTCGCTGGTGCGGCCCCGGCATGAGCCAGGCCCGACGTGGCCGCAGGCAGCCTGGATCGCAGCGCCGATGCTGGTGCTGATCGCGGGCTACGCAGTGACCAAGGGCAGCGTCTCCGAAAAGCTGGCCCTACGTATCGGGCTGGGTCTGCCGCCTGCATCGCCGCCCGCGGCTAAAACCGAACCGACCCGGGCGGTGATCCCGCCCAAGGAAGAACCCGAGCTGGGCCCTCAGCCGCTCTCCGTGGCGTTCCGGGAATTGGCGGTCGCCTGGCTGCGGCTGACAGGGATTGTGCTGACGCCGCTGATCCTCGCCGGCGCCTGGCTGGCGCCCCCGTCGCGAACCCGCGACGCGCTGCGGCTATATTTGCTCGTCTTCCTGGTCCTGCTCATCCGCCACCACGCCCGACTCGGATACCTCTCCATGAGGTATCTGCTCACGCCGGTCGTCGTCACCCTTCCTTGGGCGGGCTGGCGGCTGTTGCGGCTTCTGGAACGGCTTGGCGATTGGCTGCGTCTCGAGGGCGGGAGGCGGCGAGTCGCCGCATCCTTCGCGCTGATTCTCATGTTGGCGGGAGGGCTGGCCGCTCAGGCCAAGCCGAGCCACCCCAGCCGGCGCGCTCACTGGGAAGCGGGCCGCTGGCTCGCGGGAGTCGCTCCAGCGGGCTCCGCGGTGCTCGACACCCGAGGTTGGGCCGCGTTTGTCGCCGACCTGCCCGCATACGGACCCTGGCATTTCGGCCAGGCGGAGTCCGATCCACGGCTGGCGTTTGTCATCGTCGAGAAAGCCGAGCTGGTTTCGGGCAGCCACCGCGCGCGGATGTTGAACGACTGGCTCGAAGGGCGAACCCGCCTCATCGCCGAGTTTGGAGATTCTCAGACGGATGCGGTATGCGTCTTCGGCTGGCTAGGGTCGGGAGGTGGGGCATGACCGCCAGCCGTCGCGTGGCGCATCCTCCGCGCTGGGAGTGGGCGTGGATCAATCCCCGTTACCAGACGCTCGCGACCACGAGCCTGAATCAGCCGCTCGACGAGCTGGCTCCCGTGGATCGGTATCATGCCAAACAGGGCCGGATGACCGGACGACTCCGGCTCGACGCTGGCGGGTCAGCCATCTCTGTCTACTTGAAGCGCCACGAGCGCTGGCCGTGGTGGAGCCGCTGGCGGGCTGGACTGGGTCTGCCGGGGCCGAGCTCGCCGGCGGGCGCTGAATGGCGCAACCTGGAACAAGTGCGCCGGCTGGGCATCCCGGTCCCGGAGACGGTCGCCGCCGGGGAGCGGGTCGAGCGTGACGGCTCGGTGTGTAGCTACTTGATCGTCCGCGAGGTCGCCGGTGAGGAACTACACCGGGCCGCACCGCGGCTGGCCGGCACGCTCGATCCGGCGGAATATGCCCGTTTGAAGCGATCGCTAGTCGGGGCGCTAGCGCGGCTGGTCGCCCGGCTCCACACGCAACGGCTCTTCCACAAAGACCTGTACCTCTGCCACGTTTTTCTGGACCCCGACGCCTCGCGACCGATCGATGAGCGTCTGGTCCTGATCGACCTCCAGCGGCTGGCCCGGCATCGCTGGACCGCGTGGCGCTGGCTTTGGAAGGACCTCGGTCAGTTGCTCTATTCGACCGACGGCGTTGCCGGAATCGACCGGCGCGATCGGCTTCGATTCTGGCGTCACTACCGCCGCGCGACCCGGCTGCGATTCGAGCGTCTCCACCGCCTGGCGATCCAGGCCAAGGCCGCACGCTATCGGGCACACAATCGCGGAGCCAGCCGATGAAGATTGCCGTGTGCTACGAAGTCGTCGATCCCCGTCTCGGCGGCGCCGAGACCTACGTCGCCGATCTCTGTCGTGGTTTGAGCGCGGCCGGCCATACCGTCGATCTGCTCGCCGATCGTTGGGTCGATGCTGCGCTGCCGCCGGGCGTGGGCCGGATTCGCATTGCCGCCGACGGATTTACGCGGCTGGGCCGGATCTGGAACTTTGCGCGGGGCTGTGAATCGTATCTCAGGCGTGCTCCGGCGGCTTACGACGTCTCGATCGGATTCTTGAACACGTGGGGGCAAGACGTCCTGATCCCCCAGGGAGGGGTGCGCGCAGCGAGCTTGGACGCCAACGCCGTGCGGTTCGCCTCGGCCCCGCTCCGCTCGGCCTATCGCCTGGGCAAGCGGCTGAATCTCCGCTGGTGGGTCTATCAGGCCATCGAGCGCCGGCAGTACGACCCCGCCCGGGGTTCTCACTTCATCGCTGTCAGCCAGATGGTCCGGGACCACATGGCACGCTACCACCGACTGACAGCCGATCGCGTGACCGTGATCCCCAACGCGATCGACGAACGACGGCTCGCCCTGCCCGACCCGACCGCGGCGCGTCGAGAATTCCGAACCCGGCTGGGTTGCCGGGATGAAGACGCCGTCGGACTCTTTATTGCACACAATTACAAGCTCAAAGGTCTGGGTCCGTTGATCCACTCTCTGGCTCAGGCTCAGGTTCGGGCTGGCGGGGCCGTGATCCGGCTCGCCGTTTGCGGTGCAGGGAAGCCCGGACCGTACCAAGCTCTGGCCCGACGCCTGGGGGTCTCCGAGCGGGTCCATTTCCTGGGTTTCCTTCCGGATGTGCGGATCGGCTACCAGGGCTGCGACTTTCTGGTCTTGCCCAGCTACTACGACCCGTGCTCGCTGGTCGTCCTCGAAGCCCTAGCCTGCGGCCGGCCAGTGATCACAAGCCGCCAAAATGGGGCTGGCGAGCTGATCTGTTCGGGCGAGCAGGGGTTCGTGATCGAGCGTCCCGACGCCGTGGACAGCCTAGCGGCCGCACTGGTCCAGATCGGCCACCCAGATCGTCGGCGGCTGATGTCGGAGGCCGCCCGGTGGCTTGGTTCCCAGTTGAGCTTCGAGGGCCACCTGAGACGTCTGGTCGAGGTCTTGGAGCGCGTGGCCGCATCGCGGCAAACAAGGTCGCTTCGCGGACCGCATGCTACGGAGATCGCCACGCGCCGCTCCGCCCCACCGGTTGCGGGTCGCTTCGTCAGGGAGGATCAAACATGAGAGCGATTGTACTGGCGGGCGGACGCGGGACGCGGCTCCGGCCGTTTACCCACGTCTTCCCCAAACCGCTCATGCCGCTCGGGGAGGACAATCCGATGCCAATCCTGGAAGTCGTCCTGCGCCAACTGGCGCGGTACGGCTTCGACGATGTCATAATCATCACCGGATACTTGACCGAATATATCGAGACGTTCTGCCGTGATGGACGCCGCTTCGGGACGCGCGTCTCCTACCGCCGGGAGACGGTGCCGCTAGGAACTGCGGGCGGCCTGACCCTGGTCGACCGCCCGCGCGACCCGGTCCTCGTGCTCAATGGCGACATTCTCACGACGCTCGACTTCGCAGCCATGTATGCCGATCATGCCCGCACGGGCGCGGATGCGACGATCGCGGCCTACACCCGCGAAGTAGCGATCGACTTCGGTGTTCTTGAGTTCGGCGAGGACCCAACCCGGCTCGTCGGCTACCGCGAGAAGCCCCGCCTGACGTTTGAGGTCAGCATGGGCCTCTACTTGCTCTCGCCGGTGGCGTGGGATTATCTGAAGCCGGGTGTCGCGGTCACGATGCCCGAGCTGCTTGAGTCGATGCGTCGGTCGGGCTGCGTCGTGCGAGCCTACCGGCAGCCCTGCGAGTGGCTCGATATTGGCCGGCACGACGACTACGCCGCCGCCAATGAGCTGTTCCAGGCGCGCCGACAGGAGTTTCTCGGGTCGAGCCAGCGGCCCCGGCTCAAAATCGGCTGAGTCCGGAGGGATGCGGTGATGGACGCCTGGATCCCCGCGATCGTGGCGATCTTGGCAGGCTACGTGGTCGGCTCGATCCCGACGGCGTACCTGCTCGTCCGTGCCGTGCACGGGTCCGATATCCGTCAACTAGGTTCCGGCAACGTGGGGGCGACCAACGCCGGCCGGGTGCTGGGCCGGTGGGCCTTCTGGCTCGTCTTCCTTGTCGATCTGCTCAAGGGTCTGGGTGCGACGCTCCTGATCCCCCTCGTCGCGCAGCGGGCAACGACCACCGTTCCCGACGGTTTAGCGGTCCTCGTGGCCGCGGCCGCGATTCTGGGCCACAACTTTCCGATTTGGCTGGGGTTTCGGGGCGGCAAGGGCGTTGCCACGACCCTCGGGGCGGTCCTGGCGCTTGAACCGGTCGCGGCGGCTGCGGCCGCGCTGGCCTTTCTGATCTGCGTCGCGGTCAGCCGTGTCGTTTCGCTCTCCTCGATCGTCGGGATGGTCGCCTTTCTGGCGGTCTATTTCGTCCGCACGCCGGATCCCTGGTCGAATCGCCATCGGTTGTTGTCCTGGGTCGTGCTCGGCCTGGCGGTCCTGTTGATCTGGCGCCATCGTGCCAATCTCGTTCGAATCGCCCGCGGAACGGAGCCTCGGATCGGTCAACGAGTCCCGCCAACGGCGGGCCCGCCGCGCCGTTCTGGCCGCGTTTCGGTGGGCTTGGTCTGGGTTTTGGTGGGGCTGGTTGTGCCCGCGTTCTGGGTTGCGAGCCGGACGTCCACCCCCCACGCCATTCACGGCCCCGGCTTCGTCCTCGAACCGCTCGGCCGCGTCCTGACCGGCTATCAGCGGGCCGGACGTCTGGCATTTTTCAGGGATGGGCGAACGCTCGCCGTCGCGTGTCCGCGGTACGACCGACTCGTCTTCTGGGATGTGACCGCCGATGGCGCGTTGGGTGGGCGCCGCGACGTAAGGACCGCCGGATCCCCTGTCGCGTTGGCAGTTAACGGGGAGGAGCTGATCGTTGTGCAGCGGCCCAGCGGCGATGCCCGCCATCTCCGGAGCGCGTTCTGGCAACGCTACGATCGCCAGGGCCGACCCGTCGGCTCGCCATTCGACGTCGGATTCGACCCGGACGACCTCGCGATCATCGAGGGCGGAACCGCCGCCCTGGTCCTGCTCTCCGGCAACGCGGAGGGCGAATCCAATCGCCCGGATCCCTCCTTGGTCTGGTTCGACCTGGTCGATCCGGCTTTACCTGCTCGACGCAACGAACTCCGGCTGGGCGACGCCACCACCAACCCAACCCGTCTCTACCTCTCGCGCCGCCAACGCCATGCGGGGGTCGCAACCTTTGAAGGCGACTTCATCGGCGTCGCTCTCGCCGACGGCCCACGGTTGAGCCTCACTGGCCGAATCCGCCTGGATGAAGGAAGCCAGCCCACGCTCTCGCACTCCGACGACGACTGGATCATCCTGCCCGGACGCCGCTGTCTGGATCCCACGCCTCTCAACACCGTCAAGCCGGGACTACTGGCCTGGATCGACGAACCGACCGGCCAGCTCTGTCTGGCCGAGGCCGGCTCCGTCACCCCTCCGACTCGATACCAACCGACCGGGCCGCTCAACCGAGGAACGGTTCGCGCAACGGCGCTTAGCTTCGACCCCAACCGTGGATTGCTTGCCCTCGCCGACCGCTCCGGCGGCGTCCGCCTGCTGCGCGTCCGCGCTGAGTGATCGTTCGTCGGCGAGCATCGACGCGATCCGGTCGAAGGATATGATGAGAGGGGATTCGATCGTCGAAGGCGCTCGGCCGATCGCAGGAGACCGGGCCAGGATCGAGGAGCCGGATCGGGGGGACGATGCCGCAACCTTTGCTGCGATACTGCGTAACCTGCCAGCGGCGTCGAGCTTCGGAGATGCAGCTCTGCCCGGTCTGCGGCGATCCCACCCACGCGCGGGGATATTGCCGGGTTTGCGAGGCGTATTGCGATGCACCCTCCGGCAGCCTCTGTTCCAAGCATGAGATCGAGTTGGAACCGGCCGAGCCCGAGCCGATCGTTTTGCCGCCGCGTTCCTGGGGAGATTGGATCACGGTCGCACGGTTTCCGTACGTCAGCCTGGCCATCGCGCCTCGGCTGCGTCTGGAGGCTGAGGGTATTCCGACTTTCTTGGACGGCGAGCGTGTGGCCGCGGAGGTCGCCTACACGCTGGCCACCGGCGGCGTTCGGCTTCAGGTCCCGCGCTCGATGGCCGATCGTGCCCGGGCTTTGCTGGGCGCTGGGGCGGAAGCCGCGATCGAACGTCCGGCCGGTCGCGGACACTGGCGGATTGCGACGGCAACTCTGGCCGTCCTGCTCGCCCTCGTGGCCGCGGTCGTGATATGGCTGCTGGGGACCGTCTGATCGGTCCGCGGTTTACGTGAGCGCCGGCCTAGTAGTGGGCTCCGCTCTTTCGCAGATGGACGAGCGGTTCGGCTTGCCCGTTATGAACCACGCCGTCGAGCACCCGGCCCAGCACGAGCGCATGGTCGCCCTCTTGGACCACGGCCACGACCTCCAGATGGAGCGCCGCCAAGGCATCGGCCAGGACCGGCCCGCTCCAGCCCTCCACTCGTGGTTCCCGAGCCAGTTCCAGCCCCTCGAAATCGTCGAGCCGACCAGGGCTCGAACGCGCGAACCGACGGACGAGGTCGCTCTGCCCTTCGGCAAGCTGATTCAGCACAAACCGCGTCCCGCGCTTCAGGGCGGCCTGGATCGGTCGATCGGCACGGACGGCGACCGAGACCATCAGAGGCTCGAAACCAGCCTGTTGCACCCAACTGACCAGGACTCCCTGGCGCGCCGATCCCGTCGTCAAACCGAGCACGAAAAGACCGCTCGGGATACGCCCCACGGCGCGGGCGGCCTGGGTGTGATGCGCGATCGAGGTCATAATCCGCCAGATGCCGAGTCGGGCAGATGGGAGTATACGTCAAATCGTACGCATTGTAGTCCGTCGGCGAGCGATTGCGATGGTCTTGCCGGCTTGCAACCCGGCGCACGCGGTCGATACGGTAATGGTCTTGACGCCTCCCTTGCTCCTCGACGGGCACGGGACGGCCTTCCTCGCGCCCCACAAGTTGGTCACAGGGGCTCTCTGTTGCCGTAAGTCTGGATGATGCTCGCGCCAACCTCCATCCGTAATGGCACAGGTGGCCCAAACTCAGTCATGACGGCGATCGTGAGCGAGCAAAACAAGAAGCTGGCGGGCCTTCAGTTCCGTGTTGTCAAGGCCCTGGGAGCAGGCGCAGGTAGCACCATCTTCTTGATCAGCGATAGCCATCTGGGCTATCGCTACGCCTTGAAGGTGGTCAAGCGGCAGTCCGACGAGGATGAGATTTACGTCAACCAGGCCATCCACGAATTTGAGGTTGCCCAGCGGTTCAACCACCCGAATCTGCTTCAGATTTACGACCTCCGTGTCAAGAAGAAGTGGTTCCGGACCGAAAGCGTCGAGCTGCTAATGGAGTTCGTCGACGGACGCAATCTGGACGAACTCCAGACCCGGGCCATCGACCAACTGGTTCTGGTCTTTATCCAAGTCGCCGCCGGCCTCGCCCACATGCATCGCCGGGGCGTCTACCACGGCGACGTCAAGCCCGGCAACATCATGCTCTCGCGCGACGGCGTTGTGAAACTCATCGATTTCGGCACCGCCTGGATCAAGGGTCAGCCCAAGGATCGGGTTCAGGGCACGCCCCAGTATATGGCCCCCGAGCAATACGCCGATCGAACCGTCGATGACCGAACCGACATCTTCAATTTCGGCGCGACGATGTACCGGATGTTCACAGGCCACTACGCGAACCTCGACGTCCACCCGGGGCTCAATCCAGCCCTGATGCAGCGATCGCGGCGCAAGCCGCCGATCGCCGTCCGTCACGACATCCCTGGCACTTTGAACGAATTGATCCTGGCTTGCCTCGAAGAAAGCCCGCTCCGCCGGCCGTCTAATCTGTACGAGGTGCGCCAGAAGCTGGTGGCCGTCGCCCGCCACCTGGGTCTCCGCCCCGACGATCTTCGCGGCTCGGAGGACGAGCCGTCGGATGCCGAGGGGAGCTGATCGGCCCCGCCGGCGGTCGCAAACTAGCGCTGGATGCTGCCGGACAGCCAGGCGTCCTTGGTCCGTGCCGGAGGGATGAGTTGCCGACCGACCTGGCCCGGAGAACGTGCGTCCGTCGGCTCTGCGTCGGGCGCTGCGGAAAATAGGTCTCCGGTCGCTGCCGGGTCGACCTGGAGATTCGCCGTACGGGGCGTTCCATCATACTCGGGAGAACCGAGCCGGACCGACCGGATCGCGCTGGCCGGAGCCTCGTCGCGGCCGCGCCAACGGTACGAGTCCCGCCGCAGCGCGGCCGCTTGCTGCTCGCCCGGAATCCGAACATTCAAGACCTCCGGCGAAGGCAGCGGAATCTCGTCGTCCGGGTTGAGCGGACTGTTGTTGAACCGCGCCTTGACGTCCTCCGACCGATCGTCGCGCGCCAGTTGGCGTGTCAAGGCGTTCCGCCGCTCGTTGCTTGCATAGGCGACCTGCAATTGATTCCGCTCCAGAAGGCGATGGATCGTCGACGGCGAAGCGTACAGCCCGTGCCGGCCGCGATCCCCGTCGTTGAAGTCGCAGACCCCGACCAGCAGGCCGTCGAGAGTAAAGAGCCCGCCCCCGGATCGTCCCTGCATGGGCGGGTAAAGACACTCGGTCGCCGAGTACAGGCCCCGCGGCGTCTGGAGCCGAATCAGCGGCCGGGTCACCCGGGTGGACCAGGCTGTTGCGTCCTGGCCGTGCGAGCACCCGAGCGTTGTCAGCTTCATGCCTTCCTGGGGGGTCCAGCCCGGGTCGACCACCGGCGAGGCAGGCAGCCGTCGGCCCGGACGGATCCGAATCAACGCCACATCGCCGGCGAAGTCGTAGTCGATCACCTCGGCGGGAATGTCGACCTCGGTCGTGTGAACCTGAGGCGTCCGGCCCCCGCTGAGCCGGCCATCAAACAGGTCCACCTTGACCCGCAGCGGAAACTCCGACGGCGGCACCGGCTTGCGCAACTGCTCGACGTGAAAAATGTGGGCGCAGGTCAGGATGATCGACTCTTCGGGCGTGCTGTGGATGATGGTTCCGGACCCGAAGCCTACGGTTGGCCGCGGTCGCGACAGATGATTCTCAACCTTGATCCGGACGACCGTCTCCCAGGGCTTGGGCCGGCCCGCGACCTCGCTGTCCGCGGCTTCCGGACCACGGCGCGCGGTCCGCGCCTCCAGCACCGAGACCGCCGAATCGTAGAATTGAGCTAGCTCGGCCGCGGTTTTGGCTCCTTGGTCCCGCGCCACCGCCCGCCCGTCCCCATCGACGACGATGAAGGTTGGAACCGCGCTGACCCCATAGCGACGTGCCAGCTCGGGCTGCTCATCGACGTCGATCTCACGGACCGGGTAGCCCTGCTGCTTCAGTTTTTCGACTTCCGGACGCGTGGCCCGGCACGGCCCGCACCAGCTTGCCGTAAAGTCGAGCAGGGTCGGGGTGCCCGCCGCGGCCGGGCCAGCCACCACCAGAACGACCAGGAGCAATCGAAGACTCGACATGCCGCTCACACTCCCTGGCAAGGCCCGGGTCCGCACCTCCCCCGCGGACGGTCCGTCGTCATCACCGAACAACCCGTCGGAGCTGTCGGTGAGGAGCGAGACTCAAGGAGCCGGACGACCTGATCGGGGGGCATCCACGGACCCGCAGGCGCAGGCCCGCCACTGACCAGGGGACGTCCCGGTGTGCACAGTGGAAGCGGTGAGCGACGTGTTGCGGTTTCTCGTGACCAGGAGCTAAACCTGGCCCTTCCCTGGGCGGTCCTCGTGTCTCCGGTCCGGGGCGAGAGGATTCTGGAGAGTCTCAACCGGGCCAGACGAAACCCAGGCGCGTACTCCGCCGCGCCCAAGGCTGCCCTGACCCGGCCGGGCTGTGCCGCAGCCTGCGGCTTCCGCACGTCGGCCTGCGGGGCCAGACCGCCCCGCCGGCGTCGCCCGGCTTGCGCGATCCACGTCACAGCGGGGCCTCTTCTACTCGGTGTTCGGCGACCGCACCAGATCAACTATCGGCAATTCGCCCCGATCCCCTTCAATCGACCGGGAAAATGCCGTCGTACGTGCCGAAACCCTGACCTCGCCAGACGTTCTGGAGTCGGATGGGAGCGCGACCGACCCGTCCGCCTCCTCGGGCCGTCGCCCAGGCCCCTATGCCCGGGAAGTTCCCGGCCCATGGCGGACGCCGATCGGGGCGATGACGATGTTCCTGCGGCCATTGCGGAACAACCGGGTTGTCACGCGGAAACCGACTTGGGCCCCTCAGACTGACCTCAGGGACGACCCAGTCGAACCCGGCCGCGTTCGACCCGCCGCTTCTTCCGATGCGCCCCCTCGATCATTCCAGTTCCTTGATCATCAAATCCTTGAAGCGGACCTCCATCGGCGGCCCCACGTGAACCTGAAGTGCGATCACTCCCTCCTTCGGAAAAAGCGGATCCTCGCGGTCGATGATCGTCGTCCCGTTGAGCACAGCCTTGAGGTGATTGCCCTTTACCGTGATCTCGAACTCGTTCCAATCGCCCTTGCGAGCGACCTCGGCGGCCCGGGCTGGGTCAAACCGCTCGATGATCCCCCGCGTCCCGCCCTCATCGTAGAGGACGCCGAAAAAACCATCGGCCACATCGACCTGCGGGCCTGCCACCGCCCCGTTGGGGGAGCGAGTGCTCCGAACCTGAAAGCCCGAATTACCGCTCAGAATCTTGACCTTGCCTCGTAGGACAAAATCCCGGTACGAGCGATCAGTCACCAAGAATTCATTCTTCTTCAACTGACCTGCGCGGGTCTTCCCCACGATCTCGCCGTCGACAACCGAAAACAGCGTTTCGTCCTCCGGAACGATCCACCCGGTCAGGTCCCGGCCGTTGAACAAGGGTCGAAATCCCTCGTCCTGAGCCTCGGCGGGACGAACCGCGACGATCAAGAGCGCCACAACCGTTAGCCTGGTACTCATCGTGAATCGGTCCTCGAACGCAACAAAAACGGGACATCCCCGCGGCTCGCGCCTGTCTTCCATACGCTTCTAACGGGCCATTGCCGACGAAGCAACCCAATACTGCCTCAGGCGTTCCGATGGCCTCAGAAGGGCTGGGTCTCAGCGCTTGCGAACCAGCTCCGGGGCGGCCGTCGGCTTACGCCCACCAACCGCGTGCCGGCCCTTCGAGCAGCGATTCGAGGCGCTCAAGCGGTAGACCCACGACGTTGGACCAGCTTCCCGACTCGACCTCGACGATTGGGTCGTTGTCCTGGACGCCATAGGCCCCCGCCTTGCCGACCCACAAGCCCGAGTCCAGGTACGCCGCGCGTTCGGCGTCGGAGAGCCGCCGCATCCGAACCACGCTCGTCTCGACAGCCCCGAGCCACTCGTCCCGCCCTGCCCGATAGAGTACCAGGGCCGTCACGACGTCAACCAATCGCTCCTCCTGGAGCCGGATCATACGTTCGGCATCGGCCCGGTCCGCGGGCTTGTTCAGCAACTGGCCGGCGACGGTGCAGACCGTGTCCGCGGCCAGCACGAGCTGGTCGGCTCGCCGCAAGGCGACCGTAAACGCCTTGCGCCAGGCCAACTCGGCCGCATAAAAACGCGGGTCGACGACCTCGGTCGGCTCTGGCTCATCGATCCCCGAGGGATCCACCTCGACCCGATAGCCTGCCTCCTCGAGCAAACTCCGCCGCCGCGGCGATGCGCTGGCCAAGACCAGAAACGGACGCGAAGACACCGACACCACGCCAAACTCTCCCGATCGATCCAGTCAGCCGATTCCCGAGTCGCTTGCCGCGGCCGGGCCGGCCCAAGTCCGCTTGCGAGGTCCGCCGCTCGGCAGCGACAATGCGTTTTAATTATCACTTGATACACGCCCAACGAGCGAGGCTGGCGATGCGGGATGTGGTGCGGGTCCTGGCCAACGATCTGGCCAATGGCAAGCCGGTCTTGCTCTGCCAGGTGGTCGAGACTCGAGGCTCGACCCCCCAGAAAGCCGGCGCGTTGATGATCGTTCGACCCGATGGCAGCCAGGTCGGCACCCTGGGCGGGGGTTGTGTCGAAGCCGAGGTCAAGCAAAAGGCAATCCGCCGGCTGGACCAACCGGGCGCCGAGCTTCACAGCTATGTGCTCGACCATGACTACGCCTGGGCTGACGGGCTGATCTGCGGCGGCAAGATGGTCATCCTGACCGAAATGCTGCGTGGTCCCGCGGCCGCGGCATACTTCGATGCCTGGAAGCTCCAACACGAACGGGGGCAGGGATTTTCCGAGGCCATCGTCCTGGATCCGGAGCGGGCCGGCGTGGAGGTTCTGGGCAGCCGCTGGCTCTTCGACGCGGATGGTCGCTGCGTCGCGGATTGGAACGGCCGCGGCGAGCCGCCGTCCACTCCCGAGCCGCTCGAAGGGCGGCCTCGGCCAGCGGTTCGCGACGGACTGGCCTGGCTGCCCTCCCTGCCCCGAATCCGGCTGGTGATCGTCGGGGCCGGTCATGTGGGTCAGGCGGTCGCGTCTCTGGCCGCCCGCGCCGACTTCGATGTCTGGGTCGTCGACGACCGGGCTCAATATGCCAACCCCGAGCGCTTCCCCGACGCCCAGCGCCTGCTCGTCGGCCCGATTGACCGGATCCTTTCCGAACTCGACATGGATCGCCCGACCTACGCCCTGGTCGTCACGCGCGGACACGGCCATGACCAGGAGGCCCTGTACCACCTCGCGCCGACCACGGCCGAGTACGTCGGTCTGATCGGCAGCCGCCGCAAGATTCGGATGATCTTCGAGAACTTGCGCGACCAGGGAATCCCGGAAGAGGCCCTCGCCCGTGTCTGTGCGCCGGTCGGCCTGGAGATCGGGTCGGAGTCGGTCATCGAGATCGCTATCAGTATCGTGGCCGAGCTGATCGCCTGGCGCAACCTCGGGCCTCGTGCCGCCAGGTCCGTCCGGCTTGGGGCAGAGACCACACGATGACGCCCGCCGCCATCATCCCGGCGTGCGGCCTCAGCCAGCGTATGGGACGGCCCAAGCTCTTGCTCGCTTGCGAGGGTCGGACGCTGATCCGCCGTCTGGTCGAGGCGATTCGCCTCGGCGGCGTCGATCGCGTCCTCGTCGTCACCGCAACCGAAACCGAGTTGCCCGGAGCCGACCAGATCGCCAGCGAGGCCCAAGCCGCTGGCGCCGCGGCGCTCCGGCTGAGACCTCGGGCCGCCGACATGCGCGGGAGTATTGCCGCCGGGCTGGCCGAGCTAGCCAACTCGCTTAACCCGCCCTCCCACGTCCTGATCACGCCCGGCGACTGCCCGGGTTTGTCCAGCCCCCTGATCTCCCGGCTCCTCCTCGAAGGGCAGCGTGCCCCAGAGTCGCTCATTGTTGCAGCCCATCGGGGTCGTCGGGGCCACCCCCTGCTCTTGCCGTGGTCGATCGCCCGCCAGGTCGATGGCCTTCCCCCGAACGTCGGCCTGAACGCTCTGCTGGGGCAATACGCCGATCGGCTCCGACTGGTCGAGGCCGGAGACGCCGCGGTCCTGGCCGATCTGAACACCCCCAGTCAATACGAGGCCTGGCTCCGTAACCGCCAGGCGAGCGTGGACCTTTCCGCCCTCAAAAGCGATCGCTAGACTTCACTAGCGGGAGTGGCCCGGACCGCACCCGTCGCCCGCCGCCGCAGCGGGGTTCTCGGAGGCACTATGCCGCAGTCGGTCATGGGACGCGTGGCCTGGCTCGCCTGGTTGTTGCTGGTCCCGAGCCTGTCCGCCCACGCGCAAATCGGTGGACCGACCGATCCGTCGCAATCCGATCAACGCACCCCGCTGGACGAACTGGATCGGCTCGCCGGTGAGCTAGAAGCCCGCCAGCGCGAGGCCGAACAACCGCGCTTCGAACTCTTTCGTAGCCAAGTACTCCCGTTTGACGTCCTGCCCTTCATGAAGCCCAATCACTGGGCCACGATGGGCTTCGAGCTTCGCGCCAATCGCGAGGACTACCGCGGCGTCTTCCGCACCGCGGCCGAGGCTGGCGGACAACCCCAGGCCCGACTCGTCGACACACCCCGCGCCTTGGTCTACGAACGGCCCGCGTTGTTGCCCAAGCGGCAGACCGTCCGACGCGAATTGACCGTCTTCCTGCCCGGATTCAATCGCAACACCAACCCGCTGCTGGTCGAGCTGGCCCCCGAACCCGGCTCTCGCCCCGAGGCCGCCTTCCAGACCTTCGTCCAACGCCTGGAGCCGCATCAGTGGATCGTGCCAGTCCTCAGCCGCGATCCCGAGACCTTCAACACCTGGGCCAAGTCAAGCGCCACTCTGCCTTACTCGGCCGAGGGCAGCGGACCGGCCTTGGATCGCCAACTGTACTATCGCCTGGTCTATCCCAGTAATCCCGAGGCACCGGCTCTGCCCGACCACCCCCTTTGCTGGACCACCACCAGCCATCTGATCTGGCGTGAGTTCAACCCTGAAGGCCTCAGTCGCGGTTCCTTCAGCCAGCAGCAAGCCCTGATCGACTGGCTGCACTGGGGCGGCCAAATAACCATCCTGGCAACCGGTCCCTCGCTGGCCGCTCTGGAAGATTCCCCCCTCGGCCCCTACCTCCCAGCGCGTTACCGGGGGCAGGCCGACCCGCTGACCGCCGAGGAACTCCAGGCTCTGTCCGACGCGTATCGCCCGCCGTTCTGGTCGGCCGACCTCTACGCTTACAACATCCCCGAGTCGAATCAGGCCGCAACCCCGCCGCCCCGCGAACATCCCGCCGATCCGATCGAACCATCCGGTGAACGCATGCCGCTACTGGCCCGCCTCGAGCCGCTCGACCATCCCGACGTCCGGCTTGTGCCCATCGCTGGCCCGAACAGCCGCCCAGTGGCCATCGAGAGGCGGATCGGCCGCGGCCGCATCACCCTGCTCGCCCTCGACCCCAGCGACCCCGCCCTGACCCGCTGGAAAGGCCTCGAAACGCTCATCCGCCGCGTCGTCTTCCGCAAGCCGGTCGAGGCTTGGTTCTACGCGAACGGCCTCGGCGCCTACCGCCCTCTGGCCCCGACCGAAACGACCTGGCTTCGTTATGTTGCCCGCGACCTGGGCGCCGAGCCAGCAGGCAACGAAATCGACCCCGACGACCGCTTGACCCGGGTCGATCTGCCCTTCTCCGAGTCGCCGGCAGCCGCCTGGATCGACACGACGGCAGCCCTGCCCACCGCGGCCCGCGCGACCCTCGAACGCTCCTCGGGACTGGTCATCCCAGACAACCGTTTCGTGCTCCGCGTGCTGCTGCTCTATCTGCTGGCTCTGGTCCCCCTGAATTGGGTCGTCTGCCGGTTTCTGTTCCGCCGCCAGGAGCTTGCCTGGGCCGTGGCCCCGCTGATCGCGTTCGGCTTCGCGCTCGGCGTGGAGCGGATGGCTGCCGTCGACGTCGGTTTCAACTCCTCCTGCGACGAGATCGACCTGGTCGAAATCCAAAGCGAGTATCCCCGAGCCCATCTAACGCGCTTCGGGTCGCTCTACACCAGCGGCCGGGTCGACTTCACCATCCGGACTCCCGGAAACCCCACTTCGCTGATCCTTCCGATGCGCTCCTATCGCAGTCTTCGGAACGAGCAGATTCAGGTCTCGACCTATCGCTCGGGCGGCGATCCTCAACTGGCCGGTTTTCAGGTTCAGCCCAGAAGCCTGGCGATGTTTCGCGCAGAGTCGATGGTCGACCTCGGCGGCGGAATCACCCTCGAAGGCGACCTGACCACCGGCCGGGTCATCAACCGAACCACGCTGGAACTGCTCGATCCAATGCTGGTCGACGTCGACCGCCGCATCGAGCGAGCGCTTCCCTCGATCGCAGCCTGGAACCCCGGCCAGACCGACGCAGCCGGCTCCCACATCGTCGACCTCGGCAACCTTCCGGATCCGCCTCGATCAGCCGCCCGGCCTGATCTCGACTGGGCCGAGCTGGATGTCTATCTCCAACGCCTCCGAGACTACGTCTGGAATGGTCCCGCGGAACGCGGCGCGATACGTCTCGTGGCCTGGGCCCGCGACCCCCAGCCGGGCCTTGAGCTGAACCCCCGCGTCGACCGCCATCGCGGGGTCCGACTGGTCGTTGCCCACCTCCGCTACGGTTTGCCAGGACCCGACGATCCGGCCTACACCACCGGCACATCTCCACCGCCCGGCCGACCGCCTGACGAGGATCCCACACCGCCATGATCGAGGTCAGGAACTTCACGAAGCGCTATGGCGACTTCCTGGCCGTCGACGACCTCTCGTTTACGATCCCCGAGGGGGAAATCTTCGGCTTCATCGGACCGAACGGCGCCGGCAAGAGCACGACGATCCGCTTTCTGGCGACCCTGCTGCAGCCCACCTCCGGCTCGGCCTACGTCTGCGGACACTCGGTCGTTCACGACCCCATGGCCGTACGTCGCGTCATCGGATTCATGCCCGACGACTTCGGCGTCTACGACGGCATGAAGGTCTGGGAATTCCTGGACTTCTTCGCCGTCGCTTACCAGATCCCGCGCGCCTATCGCAAGAAGATCATCGGCGAAGTCCTCGAACTGCTTGATCTGACCAGCAAGCGCGACGACTACGTCAACGGACTCTCCCGCGGGATGAAGCAGCGACTCTGCCTGGGCAAGACCCTGGTGCACAATCCGCCGGTGCTGATCCTCGACGAACCGGCTTCCGGCCTCGACCCTCGGGCGCGGGTCGAGATCAAAAGCCTCCTGACCGAACTGCGGGCGATGAAAAAGACGATCCTGATCTCGAGCCACATCCTTTCGGAGCTGGCCGATTTCTGCACCACGATCGGGATCATCGAGCGCGGCAGGCTCTTGGCCGCCGGCAGCATCCAGGAGATCCAGAAACAGCTTCGCACTCACCGGGTCCTCAAGGTCGGCCTGGTCGGGGAGGACGTCCCCCGAGCGTTGGCCATGCTCCGCGCCGAGCCGGCCGTCCAGCATGTCGAATCATACGACCATACAATCACCTGTGAGTTTCAGGGCGAGGATGGGGACAAGGCCCGACTGCTCCATCGACTGATCGCCGCCGGCGTCTCGGTGCACACGTTCACCGAGGTCGAACTGAGCCTCGAGGAAGTCTTCATGATGATCACCAAGGGCGTGGTCAACTGAGGTCACAGGTCTGCCAGCGCGAGGAGGTCGGCGGCCGCCATGCTCCGCGAAAACCCGGTCCTGGCCCGCGAACTGCTCGTCAATCTCCGCTCGAGCCGCTCGTTTTTGTTCCAGCTCGTCTACGTGGCTCTGCTGGGAGTGGTCGTCTACGCGGCCTGGCCGATCGAGCGCGAGGGTCTGACCCAAGTCAGCGCCGGCGCGGCCCAAAGCCTCTTCGAGCTGTTTTTCTATGGTCAATTCGTACTGATCGCCCTAGTTGCCCCGGCTTTTGCTGCCGGGAGTATCAGCGGTGAAAAGGAACGCAAGACTTACGAACTGCTGCTCTCCAGTCCGCTCCAGCCGTCGGAGATCCTGATCGGCAAGCTGCTCAGCGCGCTGACGTACCTCGTGTTGCTGATCCTCTCCAGCCTGCCGTTAATGCTGCTCTGCTTCCTGCTCGGCGGAATCCTGCTCTCGGAGATCGTCCGTGCCTATCTGATCCTGGTTCTGGCTGCGGGAACGTTTGGGCTGATCAGCGTCGCCTGTTCGGCGTACTTCCATCGCACCAGCGCGGCGCTCGTCGTCAGTTATCTGGTGATTCTGCCCCTGGCCCTCGTCGTGGTCTACCTGACCCGGAACGCGGCCCCCGAAACGCGCGACTTCGTCGCGATCGCGCTCTTGCCGCCCTGGTGCCTGGCCATCTGGACAATGGTGGCCGTGGTCGTCAGCCGCCGGCTCTTGCACCCGCCCGATGTGGGCAGCGAGGGCCGCGCCGTGGTCGACGAGGAGGAAGAGATGAAGAACGCCATCGGCGTCATCATCGACCGCGACCTCTTTCCCGACAAACTGTTCGCCCCGCCCAAACGCACCGACCTGATGCCCGACGGCACCAACCCCGTCCTCGACAAGGAGCTGCGCTCCGAGATCTTCAGCCAGGGCACGCTCATGCTCCGGCTGGTGATCCAGGTGAGCATGCTCCTGTCGATTCCGCTGATGGCCATTCAACTCTTCTTTCGGCCCGAGTGGACCGCCTATTACGTCGGTTACGTTCTCGTCTTCAACCTTCTGGTCGGACCGGTTTTCTCCGCCGGCAGCATCACGCAGGAACGCGAGCGCAAGACGCTCAGCCTGCTGCTGACGACGCTGCTGCTGCCAGGCCAGATCGTCTGGGCCAAGCTCCTGGCATCACTTCGCGTCTCGACGGTTCTGACCTTTCTGCTCACCGAGCAGTTGCTGCTGGCCTACGTCCTGATCGGCGACCTTCAGCAGCAGTTCTGGACGCTCCTGATCTTTCTGGCCATCATCGCCGTGACCTGCGCGGTCACGACCAGCGTCGGCCTGTTTTGCTCGGCTCTCAGCCGGCGGACCGTGGTTGCGATGGTTCTGACCTACCTGCTGCTACTGCTCCTGTTCGTTGTGCCGATCGGCGTCGAGCGGTTCCTGACCAACTTCACGGAGATCGGCGTCGAGCGGCTGTCCGCGCTGACCGTCACCAGCCCGTTCGCAGCTGCCCTGAGCGTTCCGTTGACCGTTAGCAGTCCCGACCTCGGCCTGACAGCGTCCGAGCGCCCGGCCCCGCCCTTGGTCGATCCGATCGGATGGCCGATCTGGGCCGTCTACCTGGTGCTGGGCCCGCTGCTTGCGCTCGCCCTGAACGTCATGACCGCCTGGATTTTCAGGCTCCGCTGGTGGCACGCGGGGGCCACCCTCTGAGGCGTTCAGCCCGGACGGACCTCACCCGCCGGCTCAGGCCAGCACCGCCTCGACGACTCGGCCATGCACGTCCGTCAGCCGCTGCTCCCGGCCGCCGTGGAAGTAGGTGAGCTGGGTGTGGTCGAAGCCGAGCAGGTGCAGGATTGTGGCGTGCAGATCGTGCACATGGACCGGATTTTCGACGGCCGCGTAGCCGAGTTCGTCGGTCGCGCCATAGACGACCCCACCCTTGACCCCTCCTCCAGCCATCCAGGCGGTGAATCCCTTGGGGTTGTGATCGCGGCCGGTTCCATTCTGGCTAGTCGGCATTCGGCCGAATTCGCCGGTCCAGACCACCAGAGTGTCGTCGAGCAACCCGCGTCGTTTGAGGTCGATCAGCAACCCGGAAATCGGCCGATCGGTCTCCCGGCAATGCAACCGGTGGTTTTTTTCAATGCCGTTGTGGGCATCCCAGTTTTCGTCGAAGTGGCCGCCGCCCGAATAGATTTGCACGAACCGGACCCCCCGCTCCACCAGCCGCCGCGCCAGCAGACACTTGCGACCGAAGTCGGCCGAGACCGGGTCGTCCATGCCGTACAGCGTCCGCGTGGCTTCCGACTCGGCCTCGAGATCGACCGCCTCGGGTGCGTGCGCTTGCATCCGATAGGCCAGCTCGTAGCTCTCGATCCGAGCGGCCAGCTCCGTCTCGTGCGGCCGCGCCGCCTGATGCGTTCGATTCATCGCCCCCAGCAAATCCAATTGCGCTCTCTGCTGGGTACGGCTGATCCCGCCCCGCGGCGAGAGATTGATGATCGGATCGCCACTGGTTCGGAACTGCGTCCCCTGATAGGTCGCCGGCATGTAGCCCGCGCTCCAGTTCGGAGCACCGCCGATCGGCCCGCCCCGCGGGTCGAGCAGCACCACAAACGCCGGCAGGTTCCGATTCATCGTGCCCAGGCCATAGGCGGCCCAGCTTCCCAGGCACGGCTTGCCCTGAAACAACGATCCCGTATTCATTTGAATCATCGCCGAGCCGTGGGCAAAGCTATCGGCCCACATCGACCGGATGATTGCCATGTCGTCCACGCAACGGGCCAGGTTCGGATACAGCTCCGAGACCTCGATCCCCGATTCCCCGTGCCGGTCGAACCGAAACGGCGATCCCAACAACGTCCCCGTGGTGATCGCGTTCTTACGCGACTCGATGTCCACCGTCTGACCATGCTTCTGATTCAGGATCGGCTTGGGGTCGAACAGATCGACCTGCGACGGCCCCCCGTACATGAACAGAAAGATCACATTTCGCGCCCGGGGCGGAAAATGCGGTTCCTTGGGAGCCAGCGGATCGGTCCCCCCGTCCCCAGCACGCGCGTTCCTCGGGTAGCCGTCCTGAAACAAGAGCGTCTTCAGGACCAGCCCGGTGAAGCCACCGCCGGCTTGCCAGAGGAACTCACGTCGGTTGCGACCACAGGCGCTCATCGGAATCCACGCTCCGGACTCGAGCCGCTATCAGTCCACGGTCACAAATTCGTTGGCGTTGAGCAGCACCAGACCAAACGCCTCGAGCGCCCGCCGAGAGGGCGTCGGCCCGTCCGAAGCCACAACCTCGGCGGCCGCCAGACGGGCATACTCATCGAGGAAGCAGCGGGCCTGCTCCCGCTCCTCCGCCGCCGGACTCCGCGAAAAGCAGAGCCAGTAGCCCAGCTCGATCTGTGCGTCGGGGTCCGAACCGGCTTCCCGCTCCAGCCGGTCGGCCAGCGCGGTTGCCTGTTCATGGGCAAACTCCCCGTTCAGGAACGTCAGGGCCTGCAGCGCGGTCGTCGTCGTGGCCCGCGACGGGCACGGTTCATTGGTGTCCGGCGCGTCGAGAAGCTCCAGCTCAGGCAGCAACAGTGTCCGTTTGACGTGAACATAGACGCTCCGCCGATGCGCTTGCTCGGGCGGCGAGACCGACCAACCCGACCCGGGCCTCGATTGGCCCTCCAGCACCGCCCGGTCGATCGCCGGACGCACGCTCTCGCCTCCCATCGCCGTTCGAAGCGAGCCGCTCACGGCCAGCATTGCGTCGCGAATCGCCTCCGCCTCGAGCCGTCGCGGAGTCCGACGCCATAAGAGCCGATTCTCGGGATCGATCTCAGCCGCGTCGGAATTCCAGGCGTTCGAGCGTCGGTAGGCGGCCGACGTGACGATCAATCGCTGAATCGCCTTTAGACTCCAGCCACGCTCGATCAGCTCCGCAGCCAGCCAGTCGAGCAATTCCGGATGCGAGGCCACATCGCCCATCGCCCCGAAGTCGGACGGCGTCCCCACGATCCCTCGCCCAAAATGATAGTGCCAGAGCCGATTGACCATCACCCGGGCCGTCAGCGGATTCTCAGGCGAGGCGAGCCACCGCGCCAGCGCGAGCCGGCGGCCTGTCGTTTGGCCATTCGGGCTGGCGATCTCCGGCGGCCGGGAATCAATCGCCGACGGAAACCCCGGTGCGACCTCATCGCCTGGGCGATGGGCATCGCCTCGAATCCGAATCCGGGTCGGCTCGGCGTCCGCTCCCCGGTCGGTCAGACCCAAGGCCAGATTCAGCTCAGCCGGCCGATTCGTCTCCAACCGCTCGATCCGCTGCTCCAGCTCCTTGCGCCGGATTTTTGCCTCCGGCGGAGTCGACTCCAACTCCGCCTTCAGTCGCTTCACCTGCCGACTGACCGCGCCGTTCAGGTCCTCACGCCGGCGCTGTTCCGACGGACTGGACAGCACCACGCTGATGCTCTCCAGGCTCCCTCGCACAAACGGGCGACTCGGCTCGAAGAACGCCAGCAGTCGGTAGTAATCGGTCTGCTTGATCGGGTCGAACTTGTGGTCGTGGCAGCGGGCACAGTGGATCGTCAGACCCAAAAACGTCGTGCCTACCGTCTTGATCAGGTCATCAAGCTGATCAAACCGGTCCATGACCGGATCGGCCGGCTCGTCGTCGATCAACCCGAGCCGGTGCATCCCCGTCGCGATCAGGGCGTCCGGACTACGATCAGTCAGCTCGTCCCCGGCGATTTGCTCCATCACAAATCGGTCGTAGGGAAGATCCCCATTCCACGCGCGAATCACATAATCGCGATACTTCCAAGCATTCGGCTTGGGGTCGTCTCGCTCGTAGCCGTGAGTCTCGGCGTAGCGGACCACGTCCAGCCAATGCCGTCCCCACCGCTCGCCGTAGTGGGGCGAGGCCAGCAAGCGATCGACCAGCCGTTCATACGCGTCGGGCCGCCGATCCGCGACAAACCGCTGAACCTCCTCGGGCGTCGGCGGCAACCCGGTCAAGTCAAAGGTCAACCGCCGAATCAGAGTTCGCCGGTCAGCCTCGGGCACCGCGGTGATCCCCTCGGCCGCAAGCGCCGCTTCGATAAACCGATCAATCGGATTGGACCCTCCCCCGCTCGGCTTATCTGGAACCTCCGGCCGCACCACCGCCCGAAAGACCGTCGGGACATCCGCCTCCGAACCGCCTCCTCCCCCGGCAGTCAACAAGCAGACCAGCCCGCCGAGCCACCCCAGACTCCCCAGCATCCCGGCGCCCTCCGCGCGTAGATTCCAGATCGCTCGGGCCGTTGTTCACAGATTGTTAAATAATGATCGTCGCCAAGCCGCCTGGCAAGCCAGGATCGGCCGGGCGACGCGGGGTGTGGCAGGCCAGGGGTTCTCACTTGGCCTGGTCACTGGGGAGGTTCAGGCTGACACGCGAGACTGCGCCGTCGTGGGTCGGTGCGCGATCCAGTGTCGCCAACGCTCGACGGACAACGGTATTCTGGGCGTCGATCTCGAGGGCCTGACGGTACATCGACCGCGCCGCGTCGGTCTTGCCCTGAGCCGCCAGAACGTAGGCCACATTGGCGCGGGCCGCTGCCGGACCGTGGGCCCGCGCGAGGACCTCGCAGGCGTGTTCGGTCTGGCCGGAAGCCGCCAGGGCGAGGCCCAGGTTGGTTTGGGCGCGCGAGTCCGACGGGTCGAGCTGAACCGCCTTGCGCAGCCGCTTCACCGCGTCGTCCCAGTGGCCCTGCACGTAGGCGCTATAGCCCCAATCGTTCCAGACCTTGGGATCCTGGGGATTGAGCCGGCGAGCCGCGGCGTAGTGCGACGCCGCCTCGTCGAATCGACCCAGCCGGTCGTAGGCGGCGGCCAGCCGACGATGGAGCGTAGCCCGTTGCTCGCGCGATCCCGTGCGAACCATCGACGGCCGATATCTCTGAACGGCTCGCTGATACTCGGCGAGCGCCTTGTCAGACTGTCCCTGCGCTTCCAGCGCCCGGGCCATGTCCAGGTGAATCAAAAGCTCCTGGTTCGCCGTGGGCCGGAGCGATTCGACCGCCTGATCCGCGTGATCGGATGCCAGCGAAACCGCCTCCTGGGTCCGTGCTCGCCTCGGTATCGGCTTCAACACACAGCCGCTGGCCATCACGCCGACCAGAATCCCCACCGCCAGCCTCAGACGTGGACTCGGCCGATTCATCGCGAGCCTCCTCCAAACTCGGCGGTGCTCGTCGGCGTGACGCTGAAGCTCCGCGGCGCCGTGTAGTTTCGGAACGTCAGCGCGTCGTGGTTGTTGCCCGCCTCAGGCCCGGTCAGGCCGCGAAACGCCGCCGGACCGACCACCACCCGCTCCGGATCGATCCCCCGTGCCGACTCCCTGAGCAGACCGGCGACCGCCTCCCGACGCGCCTGCCCGAGCAACGGCTCCTCGGGCGTCCATTCGATGACCACCGGACCCGCCCACCGTTCCAGCCGCGACGCCAAGTAGCTCAGCCGCCGAGCTCCGTGGGGCGACAACTGGGCTGTTCCCGCCACGAAGTCACTGCGGTAGAGCGTGAAGGTATGCACCTCGCCCTTGGCAACCTGGCGTCCCATGATGTTGTACAACGCCCGCCCCAGGGCCGGCTCCTGAAAATACTCCGGATAGCCGATCACGTGCTCTTGCAAGCAGGAACCGATCCGATGTCCGAGGCGATGGATCTTTCCGCACCGGCTGCAACCGAAACCAGTGGCGGGTGCCGGAACCATGCCCGCCGTCGGGTCTGGCGTCGTGGCTCCGATCGGCATCGGCCCGGCCAGTCCCTCCGGATCCAACAGCTCGATTCCCAAGGGCTGACCGCCCGGCAGCGGCGGCAAATCCGGCTCCTGAGCCGGGCTGCTCGACCACAGGCTCAACGTCGCCAGCGCCGGTCCAAGGGTTGCCCGCACGGCTCGTCTCCCGGACATCGCATCGCTCCTGCCCACGACGGGCTTGACCCAGCGCGTTCCGCTCGCGCCTTAGTCCGCGTACCCATGGGGACCGACAACCCAGTTCTGCTCGCTCTGGACATGCCGCATCATGCCAAACGGATCCAGCTCATGGATCGTCGAACGGAACGGCTTGCCGGTGCGCCCCTCGATCCGGCCCAACATGAAAAACTCCGCATCATTCGGCTCGAGATACAAGTCACCTGGTCCGGGAGGCACTTGCTCGGGCTCCATCGCATCAACTAGCTCGGGCGTCACCAGGACGACCAGCTCGGTCTCGGTCGTCTCGACCCGGTTGCGACTGAAAAGCGGCCCAATCACGGGTGCGTCCCCGATCAGTGGGATCCGCTGGGTCGATCCATTGGTTCGGGTCGAGAGCAGCCCGGCGATGGCCAGGGTTTGACCCTCACGCAATTCGACCACAGTCCGCGCGCTGCGCTGATTGATACCGGGGACGGTCGTACCGTTGACTGACGTTCCAGCCCCGAAATTCAGCTCGCTGAACGACGGCTCGACGTCCAGTCGAATCGTATCGTCGGCAATGATATGAGGAATAAACTGGAGGATGGCGCCAAAGTCGCGAAACTCGATCGTGATCACATTGGCCCCGTTGATCCCGGCCTGAGGTACCGGAAACGGAAAGCTCCCGCCGGCCAGGAACCGTGCTGGCTGGCCATCGAGCGCCACCAGGTTTGGCTCGGCCAGAATCCGCGCGAGCTGATTGTTCCGCAGCGCGTTCAAAAAGACGGTGAAGCGACCCGAATCGAATACCCCGAACAATTGCGACTGCGCCGCTCCGATCCCGCCCACGACCGAATTGATCACGTTGTCTCCCACGATCCACTGCGCATTGGCCCCAAATTCGCGCAGCGCCGTGCGATTCAACTCGGCGATTTTCACCTTGAGCAAGACCTGCCGTGGTCCGGGCACGTGAACGCGATTGACAATCGTGGCCGGAGGAAGCAAGCCGCCGCCTGCGCGGGGCGAGACCGTCAGAAACGTCGTCCGCTGTGTGGCCGAGCTGGGAATCGCGGCCCCCGGACCTGGGACAACCGGCTGCGTGTCCGGAAATTCCGGGGTGATCGCTGGTTCGGCCGGCTGAACCGCCGGCGGAGCCACGACCCCCTCCTGGACCTCCGCACCTTCCGGTACCTGAAATCCCGCTCGAATCACCTCGTCGCGCCGCAGCGCCACCTGCCGGCCGCTTTGGAGCGGAATGCTGGCCGCCTCGCCCACCAGCGTGGCTTGGACGATCTGGAGCACCTCCGACATCGTCTTCGCATCCGGAACCTGACCCTCCAGGATCACTTGGGAGCCAATCTGGCTGACCCGGACATCGGCACCCGGAAACACCCGCGCCAAGCGCCCTTCGAGATCCTTAGTGTCGATCCCAACCCGGATCCGAATCGACGTTGCCGGCCCGTTCTCTTCCCAGAGCGTCAGGGTCGTATTGCCAAACGACAAACCGTAGATATCCAACAGCTTCGGACTGGCCGATTCCTGATCGAGAAACCGGACGTTGGCGATCGCCGGGTTGGCTAGGAAAATCCGCTCCAGCGGCCGCTTGACCTCGAAAATTTTCGACCGGCCCACGGCGACGTGAACCTCAGCGGCTGCCTCCCCGGCCACTTCGAGCAACGCCTCGCCCAAGCCCGCGACGCTCGGTGCCTCCAGCAAGACCCGGCCCGGCGGACTCGGGACCGGTGGCCCCCCAGAAGATGGCGCCGGCGGATCGGCCGACGCGGCCTCCAGCGGCAGTGCCGGCAATTCCGTGTCCTGCCCCTGGACGCTCCCACTGATCCAGCCGGCCAACACCACCGCGATCATCCATCCGGGATGATCGCAAGTTATCCAGCCCCAACGCTTTGTCGACCGAATGAGCACGCCGTGACCCCCTCTCGGCACGTCGCAGCCCCCGTCCAAGCCCGCTCGGGGGCAGTTTGACCACGATCACGCCGATCGTGCCGGTTATGCGGGTTGTTCCATCCCTGATTCGGCTCGTTCTGGCCCGATACTTGACACATTTTGACAAGACCGATTGTTCCCAGGCCGCCACGGCGTTTTCCGGACCGCCCTCGGTGCCTTAGCCTGAGTAGTCCCGGTGACTCTCTGGAACTTCGTTGAATTGGAGCCAGATCCCACGATGTCCTGTCCGACCGGCCCGGATCCTGCCGTCCTGCCGCGTCTCCGGTTTGGCCTCGGTGCGCTCGACCTCCACCTAGGCGGCGGCCTGCTGCTCGGAACTCTCACCGTCATCGCCGGCACCACCGGCGCGGGCAAGACCCAACTCGGCGTGCGCTGGGCCGCTCACGGCCGCGCCCAGGAGGGACGAGCGGGAGCCATCATCGACGTCACCAGCCGCGGCGACTCCCAAAACCACGAACTTTACGCCCAATCCCAGTGCGACTGGTCTCCGGACTCCCACCCCCCAGACCGGTCCCTCGACGCGGACGCACTCTGGAATCTCCACGAGCCCCTGCCTCCCCTCTACCGGCCCTTCGCCAAATCCGGTCGCCGCCCCACCCGCCCCGACCTCGACCCCGACGCCTGGCTCTCCTGGCAACGCGACCTGGCACGCGTCCTCCGCCAAACCGCCGCATTCTGCTACGGACACTCCGTCCGCGGCGTCCGCCGCTTCGTCATCGACGGCTTCGAACCCACGCGAAACGCATCCGAATCCGCCCAATTTGACTATTTTGACTATCTCTACGAGCGTGTTCTTCGGCAGGATCACGACTGGGCCGCGCGCGAGGTATTTCGAGAGGCCTATCGCAGTCAGGAGCCGCGGGTCGCCGCCCATCCCTACGACCCGCGGCGGATCGGGGCGCTGGTCCTATATACTTCGCCGCACGCCATGCTCGACGATCTCCTGGCGGCTCCGCTCGGGGGCGGCGATCTGCTGGCGACGGCCAACACAGTCATCCTGATGGGGCGGACCCGGCGGGACGACGGCGCCCTCGGTCGTGCTCTGGTTGTGCTCAAGCATCGCGGCAGCGCTTGCAGCGAGGAACCGCTCCCTTACACCCTGACCCATTCCGGGCCGGTGTTTCATCTCCGGGACTGAGGAACCAAACGATGGGCTGGGTCATCGATCTAACGGGGAAGACCGCCCTGATCACGGGGGCCGCGCGAGGGATCGGGGCTGAGATTGCGCGCCATCTCCACATCGCCGGGGCCTCCGTCCTGCTCAACCACCCCGACCCGGACGACGGACCCATGGCCGCGGCCGCCCGGCAGTTGGCCGACGAACTGAATCGCGGGCGACCCGGTTCGGCCCGCGTCGAGCCGGCCAACGTCGCCGACGCCGGCGAAGTCCAGGCGATGATGGAGCGGATCGCGGATCATCCCGGCCATCTCGAGATTCTCGTCAACAACGCCGGGATTCTTCGCGATCGCTCGCTGGCCCGAATGACTCTCGACGACTGGCACGCCGTGCTCAATGTCAACCTGACCGGCGTGTTTCACGTCTGCAAATTCGCCCTACCGCTGATCTCCGATGGCGGAGTTGTGATCAACCTCGGCAGCATCGCCGCCGACGCCGGCTTTCACGGTCAGGCCAACTATGCGGCCGCCAAGGCCGGCGTCCACGCGCTGACCCGGGTGCTAGCCCGCGAGTGCGCCCGGCGGGCCATCCGCGTCAACGCCGTGGCCCCCGGCGTCGTCGAAACCTCCATGATGGAGCAGATCGCACCCGAGGTCCGCCAGCGGATGCTCCAGCAGATTCCTCTCGGTCGATTCGCCCGGCCCGACGAGGTGGCCCGTGTCGTCCTGTTCCTGGCCTCCGACCTTGCCTCGTATATGACCGGTTCGATCCTCGAGGTCAACGGCGGCTGGCGTGGCTGACTGGTTCGACCAATGGGCCGTACAGCTCGGGCCGGCGGTCGGCGATCCGATCGATCGTCCCTGAGGTCCGGACGATCCGCTTGGTCCGCGCCAGCGCCGGCTCGATCGTGGCCTGGAGCCGCATCGGCGTCGAATCGTCGCCGCGGGTCAACGTCCGTCCATAGGGGTCGTAGACCGCAGAACCGCCGATATACCGGGTGCCCGCCTCGCTCCCCACCCGGCTGGCGGCGACGGTGTACACAACATTTTCCATCGCGCGGCAGGCCATCATATGATCGGCCAGGGGCTCCGCTCCCGCCGGCCAGTTGGTCGGCAACACCAGCAGCTCGGCGCCGGCCAGAGTCAGGACCCTCGCCGGCTCGGGAAACGCCCCGTCGTAGCAGATCAGCACCCCCACCCGCACCCCGACCAGCTCGACCACCTCCGCCAGCCGATCCCCGGCGTCCACAAATCGATCGACCCCCATCGCCGGCAGGTGGGTCTTTCGATACAACGCCTTCAGACCACCGGGCGCGACCACCGCGCACGCATTGAACAGCCGGCTGCCTTCGGCCAGCAGAAACCCAAAAATCGCCCCCACCCCCCGCCGCCCGCAGACCCCTTCGACAGCCCGTATCGTTGGGCCATCCGCTGGCTCGGACCAGCCCAACGCCTGCTCTCGCGATTCAATCATATAGCCCGACAAACTGCACTCGGGCAACACAACCAGATCCGCGCCGGCGTCCGCCGCCGATTCTAGATCCTGGAGCAACTGCCGACGATTGGCTTCGACCGCGCCCAGCCGAGGCTCATTCTGAACCACGGCGATCCGAACCCGATCGCTCGGCTGTGTCGCCATCGGTCAAACTCCCATCAGGCTGCCAAACGCCCGCCGCCCGAACCAGTGCCGGCGGCATCGGACGATCAAAGAGCCGGGCAATCCGCATCGCATCCGGCGCTCGGGTCACCAGACTGACCCCAACCCCACTCACCGCCGAAACCACCAAACCCCACACACACGGATCCAACCCCAGCAAGTAGTAAGGCCCATAGGCCGGCGCACTCGGCCGCGGCCCAATCCCCTGGTCGATCCCCTGAACCCCCAGAATATATCCGGCCAGATACAGCCCCACGGTCGTCGCGACCCCAGCCAGCATCGCCGCCAACGCCCCGGCTGCGGTCGCCCGCCGCCAAAAACATGACATCAAGGCCGGCACCAAAAACGCCGACGCCAACCCGCTCGACGCAAAAATTATCAGCAACTGGAGATACTCCGGCGGTCGGATCGCCGCCAGCGTCACCAGCAAACCCACCCCGGCCGTCATACCATAGCTAGCCCACCGCAACTCCCGCTCCGAGGCCCTGGGCCGGAGAAACCGCTGGTATACATCCCGCACCAGCCCCGAGGCGACAATCAACAAAAACCCGCTTACCGTGCTCATGACCGCCCCATACGGCGCAGCCAGAATCAATCCCGCCAGATACGGATGCGCCAGCTTCAGACAGAGCCGAGGCATCACCAGATCGCTCTGCCGCGCCTCGACCAGCCCCGGAAGAATGCTCCGCGCTGCCACAAAGATCAGGATCAGAGGGATGTAAATCAGCGCGTTGTAGATCGTGAGATAGAGGATCGAATAACGTAAGGTGCGGGCGTCCCGGGTGGCCATGAGCCGTACGATCGTCGATGGCTGCCCCATCCCGCTAATCGCCCACATCACGAAGAACGAAAAGGCCAGCCCCAGGGGGTGGAAGGCTCGTCCTGCGCCTGGACCGAAGGCGAAATTGGTGCCGGCCTGCGCCATGCCGGCCTCGGTCGCTGCCTCCAAGCCTCCGGCCGCTGCGAGTGCAAGAGGCAGCAAGATCAGAACGCCGGCCAGCATCACCAGGCTCTGGAAGACGTCGGTCCAGACGGCCGCCAGAAAACCCCCGTAGGTCGTATAGCCGACGACCGTCGCCGTGAAGATCACCAGACCCAGTAAATACCCGGTGTCGATGCCGCCGACCTCGGTTCCGGAGTTGCCGGCGGGAAGCACCTCCTTGACAATCCCCGCGCCAGCCTTGAACTGCGGGATCAGATTGATCGTCAGAAAAGCGATGATCAGCAGACTGCTTGCCAGTGCCAGCGCCGGACTGCCAAACCGTTCGCGAAGCAGGTCCGGCAGCGTGATCGCACCAGTGCGGCGGGCCAGTTGCGCAATCCGCTTGCCCATCACGCCCAGGATCGTCAGCGGCGCCACCATGTAGGAACAGATCCAAAGCCCGACGACCCAGCCGTGAGTGTAGACCAGCGACGGAAAGCCCATAAACGTCCCGCCGCTCATGACGGCCGCCGTCAACGCGACCGCAATCGCTCCCAGCGAGCGGTTCCCCAAAAAGTATTTGGGAAGAAACCCTCCCTTCCCCGCGACCAGCCGATTGGCCAGCACCCCCAGGCCGAGCGAAACCAGCGTGAAGACGATCAGCGCCAGCCCCGTCGCCGGATGCGGACCGATCGCCGGCACGGCCTCAGGCATCGCCGCCGGCCTCCCGACGAATGTCGCCTTCAAGCTCGGCCGCATGGTCCGAACCCAAATCGTCCTCGGCCATGTGCCTCAGGACGAAGTACCAGGTCCAGACCAGACAGGTCGCCCAGGGGACCAATACCCCCACTAGAAACCAGAACGGAATGCCCCAGACCGGCCGGACATCCTCCGGACCCAGCGGACGTCCAGGCCGCTGGTAACCGAGCACATACGACAGGCCGCAGGTGACCACGGTTGCCACCAGCCAGGTCAGCCCGATCACGACCGCCTCGCGCCGCGAATGGCTGAGCACCGGATCATCACGCTGACTGGCCATCGGGGCGGCCCATCCTCGGTCCAAACAGGTCAGAGGCTACCAGGATGACCGAACCGCCCCAACCCCTCAAGCGGCTCAAACCGCCGATCGCCTCAGCGGTCGTCGATCCGCAGTACGCACCACAGCCCACTGGGTAAGTATTGGGCATCAGGCGGACGCTTCTCCAACCGCTCCCACTCGGCCTGGGTCCAGATGATCACCCGCGCCGGGTATCCGTTCACCCGCCAGTACGCCACATTTCGACTCTGCTCCGGACCCGAGTAAAGCTGGATCGATGGCTCAGCATTCCGCCGCGTGCGCACCGCCGACTGAATCATGGTCTTCACCCCCACCAGGCCAGCACCCTTGCCTTGTGCTCTTCGATCCCAAACCGAACACCCAGAGACCGACCAGCCGGGCGGTCTCGGCGGCAAGCGCCCAGCCTTATGGTGTTTGCGGTTCCGTAACCACAGCCCGCGCAGATCCATAGAGGCGTCCCAACCTTCACGACACGCTGAGACCCCCCGTTGAAGAGTATGTCCTAATTAAGCATGATCGGCATTGGGTGCTCCGAATCAAGACCCCGTGCAGCGTGCTGGAAGGCAATCAATAGTGGGAAAAACCCGGGAATCGTCTTAATTCGCCTTTTTTATCATCATGCTCGCGATCCCTTTCTGATTAAGGGCGGCGGATCGCTGAGGAACGGGCGGGCAAGCCAAGCTCTGCTGGGGCGACGGAGCCAGGATGCGTCGGAGCCGGTGATTGTCCTGCCCAGGCGACCAGCCTGGCTGAGCGCCTCGCCTGACCCAGCGTGCGTTGGCGCATATGCGGGCCGGTCTTGGGGGACTGCGACTTGGGTCGCGCCGGGGCGGGCGAGACGGTGCGAGACCCGCGCGGTCGCTGGACCGTGGGCGATGCCAGGGTTGCGAGGCCAGGATCGGGGCAGTCGCCGTCACGATGCTCCGCGCGTAAGGCTCGAATGCCGCTTGGGAGCTCCTTCCCGCGCGCGACTCGGCTCAAGGGCGGACGGAGCGGCTGAGCGGATCCCGGCAGGGTTGGGCAGGGTGGCCGGGGTGGACCGGGCGGCTCGAGGCGGGTCGATCCCGGTTTTCGTTTGGACGAGTGGGTTCCCGCAGGAGCCAGGCAGCGAGCGGTTCGGCGGGCAGATCGGGTGCCAGGATCGAGGCAGGACGTCCGAGGTCCTGGAGGATGGCTTCGGCGGCCAGGTAACCGGAGCGCACGGCCCCTTCCATCGTGGACGGCCAGCCGGTTTGCGTCCAATCGCCGGCTAGAAACAGGCCGTCGATCGAGGTGCGTTGCGGCGGTCGGATCCGCTCGATTCCGGGCCGGGGGGCAAACGTCGCGCGATGTTCGGTCACGACCCGCCAGGCGCGGAGCCGCTCAGGCCGGGCCTCCGGCCAGAACCGGGCCAGGTCATCCAGGGCGATTCGGATCACTGCCTCGTTGGGTTGGGCGGCCAGCTCGGTCGAGGCCGACACCACACATTGAACGTATTGGCCCGACGCGGTTGCCGTGGAAAATTTTCCGTGGTTGAAAACCCAGTGGAGCGTCAGGTCGATCAGCGCCGCGTGGTCGACCGGGACAACCATCTGGTCAAACCAAAGATGGATGCCCGTGATCGGCATCGCTTGGAATTGATCGAGGTGAGCCAGCGCGGGGATGCGGGCCCGCAACGCCGCTCCGACCAGATCGGCCACCCGATGAAACGGCACGGCGAGAACCACGAAATCCGCCTCGATGGCTCCCCCGTCCCGGAGCCGAACTCGCTCGACCGCGCCCTCAGGCTCGCACTCGATGCCGACGGCCGCGACACCGGTCCGCAGTTCGACCCCCCGCGCCCTGAGCCAGGCGGCTGCCGGCTCCCCTATCACACGGGCCAGCGGAACGGTCGGAATCCGCACAATATGAGCGTGACGATTCTTAACAAAGCCATCGACGAAGACCTGCCGCGCGCTGGCCAGGTCGAGCCGATCGAGCCGGTCGTTGAGCGCAGAGACCAGGATCGGCTCCCAGAAACGGCGGATCGTCCGCGGCGTTTGGCCATGTTCCGAGAGCCAAAGCCCAATCGGACGCGGCTGGCTCGGTCGGGAGCGGATCAATCGGCCTAATGCCTGGGCGATTCGCACTTTGTCGCCCCAGCTCAAGAACCGCGACGACCAGAACGCCCGCGCCAGATGCAGGGGAGCGGGCAGAGGATCGGCCTTCCAGATCGACGGCGGCGCGTCGCGGGCCAGGAACCGCACGCCCGGCAGCGTCCGGAACTGATTCTGGGTCCCAATCCGCGCGCAGTAATCCTCGAGATTGGTGCAGCAGCCCATCGCCACATGCTGGCACAAGTCAACCCAGCCGCCGACCGCTGGATCCGAAAACGAGCCGGCCCGTCCACCCAGCCACGGTCGCGACTCCAGGACGGTCAGGCGCAACCCACGATCGGCCAGGGCCACCGCCGCCGCCAAACCAGCCAGTCCTCCGCCGACAACCACCACCCGAGGCGGATCAGGACGCGAGCCCAAAGCCCCGAAGCTCCGCTCCGTGATGCCCCGGGTCGCCGGAGCGAGCCGCTCGGTCATCGCACCCCCCCTATCAACGAGCCGAGCATAATCGCCGCCTTCTTCCACGACGGCAAACTCACCCGGCCCGTCCAGACGTCGTAACCGCGTCGCTCAATCTCGTCGAGCAGGCTCCGATAAATCCCGACGATCGTCCGAAAGACCGGCCGACCAACCGGGGCCACCAGCTTCGCCAGCGGAAGCCCCTGCCGATAAAACTCACGCGCCCGCTCCGCCTGGTGCTCCAGCAACGCCCGCAGCCGGTCATCGAGTCGGCCTGAACCAAGCTCTTCGGGCGCAACCCCGAAGCGGGCGAGATCCTCCGCCGGAATGTAAACCCGCCCCCGGGCTGCATCCTCGCGCACGTCGCGGACGATATTGGTCAGTTGCAGGGCGATGCCGCAGGCTTCGGCCATCGCCTCCGCCCGGCCTCCGTCTGAGTCGTAACCCCATATATGAAGACAAGATAAGCCGACCGCTGAGGCCACGCGATAGCAGTAGCCGCGGAGATCCTCGAACGTGGCGTAAACCTGCGGTCGCAGATCCATGGCCACGCCATCGAGCGCCGCGTGCAAATAGGAGCGGGGGATGGCAAACCGCCGCACGGTGTCGGCCAGGGCCGGCCAGATGGACGGTTCATCGGGTGGCGTGCTCTCCAAGCAAGCGAGCCGTCGCTGCCAGTGGGCCAGGCGAGCCGCAGCATCAACGCCCTCGGCCGGCTCGTCCGCGATATCGTCCGAGCCGCGGAGAAATGCATAGAGGGCGCACATGGCGCGCCGCCTGCCTGGCGGCAAGAGCAGAAAGCCGTAATAAAAGTTCTTTGCCTCGCGGCGGGCGATGGCCTCGCAGAGTCGGTAGCTGGCGTCGAGGCCGCTGGTCATCCCCGCGCCTCCGCCCAAGCTCGGTTGGCGGACCCTGTCGTGTCGCTGCCCCGCCTCAAACCGACTCGCCGACGATTGCCCAACGCGGCGACGATCAGCTTCCACTTGTCCAGCTTGCTGAGCGTCGGTCGCCGTCGAAGAACGTCGTATCCCTGCGCCGCGATCCGATCGAGAATGGCCTGCCCCCCGCGGGTGAACAAGGCGACGCTCAGACCGAGCCTCCCCGGCAGCCGGTCAACCAGCGGCCAGCCCAGGTTGAAGAGCGTTCGGGTCCGCGCCACTTCGAAGGCAAGCAAGTCGCGAACCGGTTCATTGGCCCGCTCAGCGCGCAGGTCGGCTTCGGTCACGCCGAACCGCTGGCGATCCTCGCGGGGGATGTAGATCCGGCCGATCCGCAGGTCGCGGGCGACATCTTGCCAGAAATTGGCCAGTTGCAGGGCAGTGCACGTTGCGTCCGACAAGCTGGCATTCGACGGATCAAAGGCTCGGCCCAGGTACAGAACCAGGTGACCAACAGGGTTGGCCGACCGACGGCAATAGTCCAAGAGCTGGTCGTAGGTCTCATAGTCGACGACGCGCTGATCCTGCTCGAAGGCGTCGATCAGCGCCTCGAACGGATCTGGCGGGATGGTGAACTCGGCGACGACCGGCCTCAAAGCCACAAAGACCGGATGCCGCACATCGCCTCGGTACAGCGCCGCCAGTTCGCCTCGCCACCATGCGAGAAGTGCCCGCGACCGCTCGGGGTCTCCGACCTCATCGGCGAGGTCATCAGCCCAGCGGCAGAAGGCGTAAATAGCCTGGAACGCGGGCCGTAGCTCCCGCGGAGTCAGCCACGTCACCACACTGAAATTTTCGTAGTGACTGGCCGTCAGCCGCTGGCAATAGGCCTGCGCGGCCGCTGGATCGACCCGGACGTTCGACTCCGGGCCATACCGGCGCAAGTCCTCCGAAAACGATAGCCGGGCAGGCACTGTGGAACACACCCCCAGAAAATCGCAGGCTGAAAGGACCCACGGTTTGAGCTGTGATTCTAAGCCACTCAACCAAACATCCGCACGAGGTTGATGCCCTGCCGCCTGCCGGTCGGCTCTGCCTTGCCACCGGAGTCGGCCATCCTTCACAATAATCCTCGCAAGGGATTAGCGGCGGATTCGACCCGGCCCATGAACCCCACACGGATCCTGAAGGGGCGATCTGATGCGTGGCAGGATGCACCGGCGGCGACTGGCCATGCTCGGGCTGGCGGCCCTTAGTGCTCCGCTGGCCAGCCGGGTCGCGGAGGCCCGACCGTGGCAGAGCCAGCCGCCGCTGCGGCCGGCCCCGATCGACGGCGCGCGTGCCTACGGCTATTTGAAGGCCATCTGCGCCCTGGGCCGACGTCCGGCCGGCTCCGCGGCCAATCAGCGGCAGCGCCAGATGGTCGCCGAGCATTTTCGCAAACTGGGCGGACAGGTGCGTGAGCAACCGTTCACCGCCCGGGATCCCGCCGACGGCCGGATCGTGCGTCTGGCCAACCTGATCGGCTCCTGGCATCCGGAACGGACCGAGCGGGTGATCCTCTGTGCGCACTACGACACCCGACCGTTCGCCGACCAGGAGTTCGACCCGATCGAGGCGCGCAAGCCATTCCTGGGTGCCAACGACGGCGCCTCAGGCGTGGCCCTCCTGATGGAAATCGCCCATCATCTGAACGAACTGGAGACGCCCTGGGGGGTCGATCTGGTGCTCTTCGATGCCGAGGAGCTGGTCTACGGACAGAACGGTGAATATTTCCTGGGATCGAAGCATTTTGCCGAGCGGTATCGGGCTGGGCGTCGCGCTGGGGGGTCGGGGGCGCGCACGACTTACGTGGCTGGAATTCTCCTGGACATGGTCGGCGGCAAGGATCTGCGGCTTCCCCGCGAGCCATATAGCCTGCGGTACGCGCCGCGGCTGGTCGATCAGGTCTGGGGCGTGGCCCGCCAACTCCGGGCTACGGCGTTTGTCGATCAGGTCGGCCGGGAAGTTCTCGACGACCACCTTCCGCTCAACGAGGCGGGGATCCCCACGATCGACATCATCGACTTCGACTATCCCCACTGGCACCGGGCCAGCGATACGCCCGAGCAGTGCAGCCCGGAGAGTCTCGAACAAGTCGGTCGCGTCGTCACGGCCTGGTTGTCGCTTCCCCGCGACGCGGTCCGGCCCCGTTAAGACCGAGCCTAGCGCTCGCCGTGCTCGAGGGCGTGAAGCTCCCGAGCGAGGGTCTCCCGTTCGCGGCGGGTGGCTTCCAGGTCGAACCGGATCAGCTCCAGATCGTGCCGGAACCGGGCCAGTGCCTGCCGAGCCAACTCCAGGGTCCGGCCACGAAAGACGGCTTCTTCGAGGGCCGTGTCCAGAGCCGGTTCGAGGTTGCGGCGGATTTCGCGGGGTAGACGGCGAACGCGCTCGGCCAACGCGGCCAACTCACGGGGCACCTCCGACGGGGTGCACCACGGGGGCGATCCCGTGGCCACGTGACCGTTCATCGCTAGCGGCTCCCAAGGTGCAGTCTCACGCTACGAGGCTCATCGGCAAACTGTGCCGGCTGGATCAACTTTTTCGTCTGGGAAATTTTGAATGGGGATAGGCCGAGGCCGAATCGACCTAGGCGGTGAGCGGTCAATCCGCTAGCCTGCGCGACGATCCGGGAGCCGAGGCCCGCCAACCGGCGCAGGTCTGGAGGAGGCCGTTGCCGCAGGGAGGTTCGGACCAATGTCCGTTGACGCGCGGAGGATTCTGGCGGCCGCGTTGGCGCTGATGACGGCCGGTCCCGCCATCGCAGCGACCCAGGAGCCGGCGGGGGCGGTGGCCGGGCAGCCGGGTCGGCTCTCGGCGGCAATCCAGGACGGCTTTGAATCGGAGACGCCGGTCTGGCGGGAAGAGGAAACCGACGCGACCTTTGTGCTCCGCGCTCATGAAATCGTCACCGGGCCGGCTCGTGAGGGCGAGCGGGCCGAGCGATTTGTGTTCGAGGCCGGACCAGGCTCGGTTCTCTACTACAGCTATCCTCTGCCACGGATCCCGATTACTGCCGACCTTCGGATCCAGCTTTTTGCCCGAGCGAGTCGTCCAGGGGTGCGGCTCTATGCGCGGGTCGTCCTGCCGGCCGACCGCGACCCGGAGACTGGTCGGCCGTCGTTTCTAGTCATTCCGGGTACGGCGGTTGATGAGCCGGAGCGTTGGCAGCGGCTGGAGCTGTCCGGTCTTCCCCTGGCCGTGGAGCGGCAGGCCCGTGTGCTCCGAGTCAGTTCGGATCGTCCGGTCCGGCTCGACGGAGCCTATTTGGACCGCTTGCTGATCAATCTCTATGGCGGACCGGGCGAGTCTGAGGTGTTGCTCGACGACCTGAGGATTGAGCCGGTCCCGGCCGACCTGCTCACGCAAGCGGCCGACGACGAGGCTGGGGTGGTTCGCGGTTCCGAAGAGCGTTCGCCGGCCCCCGGCGACCGGTTCCGCATGGTCGGCAACTTCCTGACCAAGGACGGGGTGCCGTGGGTTCCGCGGGCGGTTTCAGCGACGGGGCTGGACATCCAGGCGTTGCGACGGGCAGGCTTCGATGTGCTCGAGGTATCGAGCCAGGCCGATGGCGAGTATCTGCGACGGGCCACCCAGCTCGGCTACTGGCTGATGCCGGTCCTAGCCAACCACCCGGACGCGCCGGTCGATGACGTGATGGCTGAAGTCGCCGGATTTCCCCAGCCGGACGCTGTCGCGTTCTGGAATCTGGGAACTCAACTGGGCGCGATCGCAGACCCGGCACGACGCCGCCGCGAGCTGGAACACACCCGCGACCTGATTGCGCGGATGCGACGGGATCGGAGCCGTCCCGGCCAGTCCCGCCTGACGTTTGGGACCGTCAGCGATCTTTACCCCCAATATGCCCTGTTTGGCCGCCACCTGGACATCGTGGCCGTCGAGCCGCCAGGCATCGGCGCTCAATATCAACCCCTCGAGATTTACCGTTTGCTGATCTACAAGCGGCAGCTGGCGGCGACCAAGAATCCGAATGCGCTGTTCTGGGCCTGGGTGCCCACCTCCGCACCGACCAGCCTGCGCCGCGCGGTCTGGGGCGATGATCCGCCGCCGGCCTGGGGCTGGCCATCAGCCCAGCCGGAGCAGATCCGCATGCTGGTCTACGCTGCGCTGAGCGCCGGTTATCGGGGGCTGGGCTTTCGCTCGGACGCCGAGCTGGACCGTCCGGGCGGTCTCGATCGGCTCTTGGAGTTGACCCTGCTGATCGCCGAAGTGGAGCTGGTCGAGTCGATTCTGGGCCGAGCCACCGATCCGATTCCCCAGTGGCCGGCCTTCCCAGCGGATCCCAAGCGTCAGCTTGTCTATACCCCCAACGGCGGAGCCGGCGGGATGGGGTCGGGCCTGCGGCCGTCGGCCCGGGGCCAGACGGCTCCCCTACCAGAGGTCAAAGCGTATCCCACGCTCCGGGTCAGCAGCATCGACGTCGAGGACAATCGGACCAGGCTGCTGATCGTCAACGACTATGCAGCCGGAGGCCTTTGGCAGCCCGGTCAGATGGGGTATCGCGACGTCAACCTGATCGTGCCAGCTCCCGAGAGCGCCCAAGCCTACGAGATCAGTTTCGGTGATGTGCAGGCCCTGGAGAGCCGGCGTGACGCCGGTGGCCGCCGGTTGACCATTCCGATCGTCAACGGCACCGCCCTGATCCTCCTGACCAGCGACATGGCCCTGGTGGACCGGATCCGCCAGCAGGTCTGGGCACTGCGGCCCCGCGCCATCGACCTGGCGATCAAGCAGGCCGAACTGCGGATCCAGGAGGCGATTCAGCTCAACGGTCTGCTGGAACAGAGAGGGTTTCGGGTCCGGGATGCCGCCGACCTGCTCGAGGAGGGCCGCAAGATGGTTGCCTCGGCCCGCGACGCCTACGAACGGCAGGATTACCCGACCGCCTGGTCGGAGGCCCGCAGCGTCGGCCAGCCGGTGCGGATGGTGCTCCGGGCCCACTTTGAGCGCCTAGCCGCCGACTTCGCCCAGGTTGCCACGGCCTCGCTGGCCGGCGATCGGTCTGCGGCGGGTGGACCGGTTGAGGTGACCGCGCCTCCAGTGGGCTGCCCCCCGCTTTTGACCTGCCAGACCCTGCCCCAGTATGCCTACTGGCGTTCCTTTGTGGGGGAAGAGGCCGGACGATTCGTTGCCAGCCCGATCGCGTCGGGAGATTTCGAGGCGACTCCGGAACGGCTTCGCCAACAGGGTTGGACCGACGCGGCCCATCCGGTCGACGGTCTCCAAGGCACGATCCGCATTGCCGGTGGCGCTGGGTTTGCGGGTTCGTCGGGCCTGCGCCTGGTCGTGGAGCCTGAACAGCGGCCCAAGCCGGAAGATTTCCGCAAACCGGACGGGTCGCCTGATCGGCAGGCCTATGCCGCAGCTCGTAAAGCCGTCGTCGATGCGTTGCCCGCGCTGGTGGACTGGCCGGTCGCGGCCGTACAGTCCCCCGAAGTGGCGGTCCGAGCCGGTGAGTTGATCCGGATCCGCGTCAAATACCGATTACTCCGGTCGATCGGATCGGCCGGCGGCGGACTGATCGTCCGCGAGTCGATTGGCGGAACTCCCCTCCAGTTTCGCACCACGGAACCGAACGCGGCCTGGCGCGAGCTGGTCCTGTACCGCCGCGTGCCGGAGGACGGAGGCGTGAGCATCACCCTGGGGCTGGCCGGACCGGGTGAGGCCCTGTTCGATGACCTGCGAATTGAGTCGCTACGTCACGCCGACTCGACCCCGGAGCACGACCCCGGACCCGATTCCAGCCGGCGGGAACCCATCGCGGCGCTCGACAGCCAGCCGTCCCGCTCGACCACAACACCCCGACCAGCCGTTCCCTCGGCGTCGCTACCAGTGGGTGCTGGCCGCCGTTGACGGCGAGAATCCCCTCCCCCGGTCGGTTGCGCCGTATATTAGAATATCCCGATTGCGGCCAGGCCAATTCCGACCGGGCGATTCGGCGTGGCCATCCCGAGCCTCGGGATTTTTGCTCGAACCGGGAACCAACGACCCGTTTCCGACGTCGAAATAGATAGACACGTCCGGGACAGCCGTTCAGGCCGGAACCGAACCACGGGCACTGACCCGGTCTGGATCGGTGAGACCTGAGTGCGTTGACGGTCCTCCGCGAGGCTGTTAGCGTGATTCCGCCGCGATGGCCCGGCTGAGGATTCCCTTCGTACCGCCGATTCTCTCGGCAGCCTTACCTTTACATTGATTTCGCCACATCGTAGCGCTGGTCCAGGAGCCTTCTGGAATGGCCAAGCTGCAGCCCGTCTGGGCGATTGATGTCGGACAGGCCGCGCTCAAAGCACTCAAGCTGGTGCCCGGCGAGGATCCCGATCAGGTGACCGCCGAGGCGTTCGACTTCGTCGAGTACCCCAAGATCCTCAGTCAGCCAGACGCCGACCCCGAGGAACTGGTTCGCGAGGCCCTCACAACGTTCCTGGGCCGCAACGACCTGAAGGGGTGCAAAGTCGCCATTGGGGTACCCGGTCAGGCCGGCCTGGTCAAGACGGTCAAACTTCCACCGGTCGAGAAAAGCCGGATTCCCGACATCGTCAAATTCGAGGCCCGGCAGCATATTCCGTTTGCCCTCGAAGAGGTGATCTGGGACTACCAGCAGCTCGGTGGCCAGGACGAGAGCGAGGACGAAGAAGAGTTCTCCATGGTCGAGGTCGGTCTGTTCGCGATGAAGCGCGACCAGATCAACCGCGCGATTCAACCGTTCAAGACCGCCGGAATCGAGGTCGACATCGTTCAGATGTCGCCGATTGCGCTGTTCAACTACCTTTCGTTTGACGATCCGCCTCAGTCTGGCGACCCCAACAGCCCGCACGCCCACGTCCTGCTCGACATCGGCGCCGACAACACGGACCTGATTATCACGGACGGAAAGCGGATCTGGCAGCGCAACGTCCCGATCGGTGGGAACCACTTCACCCGGGCGCTGACCAAAGAATTGAAACTGACCTTCGCGAAAGCCGAGCACCTGAAGCGCAACGCCCAGCAACAGACCAAAGAGCACGACCCTAAGGCCGTCTTTGCCGCGATGCGGGGCGTCTTCAACGACCTGGCTAGCGAGATCAGCCGCTCGATCGGTTTCTACTCGAGCGTGAACCGTCAGGCCAAGATCGACAAGATTATCGGCCTGGGCAATGGCTTCAAGCTGCCCGGCATGCAGACCTTCCTTCAGAAAAATCTGAACTTTGAGGTTCAGAAGCTCAAGGAGTTCAACAAGCTGGTCGGCGACGAGGTGACGACCGCCCCGCAATTCAAGGAAAACCTGCCGTCGTTTGCGGTGGCCTATGGTCTGGGGCTTCAGGGCCTGGGTCGGTCGCTGATGCGAACCAACCTGCTGCCGCCCGAGATTGAGCAGGTCCGGATGATCCGCCGCAAGAAGCCCTGGGCCTTGGCGGCATCAACGCTGCTCATGCTCGGCTTCTCGGCGATGTTTGTCAGCGCCTGGGGAGCGCTGGAGAAGACCAAGCCCCTAATCCCGCCAGCCAAGCAGGCCAAGTCGGTCGCCGATCAGGGCGTGAAGTACGAGGCCGACTTCAACGCGGCTAAGGGATCGTTCGAAGCTCTCAAGAAGAAAGGCGAGACGCTGGTCTCGACAGCGGCCGTCGGCACCGACTGGCCGGCCCTGCTTCAGACCCTGATGGCGACCTTGCCCAACCCGGCGCGGGAACTGGCCGCGGCCGATCCCAACTTCGATCCGGCTGATCCGGTCAACATTCCGATCGTCGGCATGCGGCGCGTCCACGTCGATCGGATCATTCCGGTTTACCGCAAGGATCTCAAAACCGAGTGGTTTGATCTAATCGAAGATCGCTGGAAAAACAGCATGCATCCCTACGACCGGGCCAACCCGCCATCCGGGTCGGGCTGGGTTGTCCAGGTACTGGCCCATCACTACAACCCTTCGAAGCTCAACAAGGACCTGAGCGAGGCCGAGAAAAAGCACGCCATGGGGCCGATGCTGTACATCGAGACCGAAATCCTGCCGCGATTCTGGCAGGTTCCGCTGCGACTGGCCGGCATTCATCACGCTACCCTGACCTGGTTCAACCCGGATCCCCGCTGGACCACCGAGAAGGGTGCATCGGCTGTCCCTCCCCCGCCCTTGCTCGCCCGCGCCACCCCCCAAACGCAAGGCGGCGGAGGCGGAGTGGGCGACATGCAGGCGATGATGGCCGGTATGGGCTCTGGAGGCCGTAATATGATGGCCCCGGGCATCTTCGGCGACTCGAGCGGCGGCATGGGCGGCATGAGTGGCATGAGCGGCATGATGGCCTCCACCATGATGGGCTCCGGCGGAATGATGGGTGGCCGCGGAGCGCTGATGCCGGAAGGTGGGATGCTCGGCCCAGCCAGCAAGACCGCCGAGAAGCAGATCACCTATCTGACGCGGACCGACTTCAAGATCGAGTTTGTCTTTCAACCTCCCAAGCCCGAGGATCAGCCCAAAGACGACGCGGAACGACTGAAGAAATTCGAAGAGATCAAACAGGCCATGGACGAGGCCCTGAACAAGTCCGGCGCGATCCGGCTGGATGAAGGCGAGCTGGCCAAGGCCTCGGCCGAGGAATCGATGCGAGCCTTCACTGCCGCCATCGAACAAGTCAAACAAGAGATGCAAGCCCAAGGGGCTGCTGTCGGCGGCGACCCCGCCGCCGAGGGCCAGCCCGCCACCACACCCCCGACCGGCGAACAAGCTCCCCCTCAGTGATCCCGAACCGTCCGAGGTGACGGCTCTCGGAGCGTTCCTCAGACGCCCACAGCCCATCGAGGCCCGCGACTCATGGATCAGGTTAAGGAATATCTGCAACTGGCTCTGAAGCACCGCTTCTGGATCGCGGTGGGCATTGCCGCGTTGCTGCCGATCATCGGCTATTTCGCGGCCTCGGGTGCGATCACCGCCGAAGAGGAGAAGGCCCGCGCGGAGGTCAAGGCAAGCCTGGACGCCGTGCGCAAATTCGAGAGTAATCCCACTCCGATCAATGCCCGCTACAAGCAGGTTGTCGAGGCAAAGCAGGCGACCCTCGAAAAGGATGTCAACGCCACCTGGAGGAAGCTCTACAGCCGCCAGGCCCCGCTCTTGACCTGGCCGGAAGAAGTGGCCGACCGGTTTATGGCCTGGGGTCGGAAATGGCCCGAAAACACCAGCCGCAACTTCGTCGAGCAAACCATCCGGGAATACATGGAGACCTATAACGACTACGTTCGTGAGGTCTACCAGGCCCTCAAGCCGTTCGATCCCGAGACCGGCGAAGGGATCGTCGCCGCGCCTCCGCCTGAGATCCTGCTGCGGCCGGCCGTCTTTAGTCAGGTGCAGCCGCCCACCTTGGGCGACGTCTGGGCGGCCCAGGAACGACTCTGGATCCAGCGGACGATCCTCGAGGTGCTGGCCAAGGTCAACGAGCGCGCCGGTGCCAAGGACTGGTCGACTGCTCCGGTCAAGGAGGTCCTCCAGCTCGAGGTGGCCACCGAGCTGGCCCAGGACCAGCAGTCGATCGCCGAGGGCAAAGGCCTGGTTCCCGCCGCACCGATCACCGCACCCGGCGAGGCGGCGGCCGAAGCCGCCGCGCCGGCTGCCCCCGCGGCGCCGACCAGCGGACGCACTGGCCTGAGGGCCGAGATCGGAGCGATGAGCGGTATGAGCGGCGGTGCCGGCGCCGCGGCCGCCGTCGAACCCGTCCTCTATCTGGCCACGGACAATCAGGAGCAACTTTCGATCGCTCCGTTTGCCCTCTCGGTCTACGTCCGCCAGGAGGATATTCCGGATCTGTTGGTCGAGTTTCGCAACTCGCCGATGGACATCCAGATTCTTGAAGTCTCGATCACGAAGCCGACACCGTTCTCGGTTCAGAAACCGCGCAAGGGGGAGTCGTTCGCCGGAGGCATGATGGGCAGCGGTGGTCTGAGCGGGATGATGGGTTCGGGCGGCATGATGGGTGGCCGGATGATGGGCCTCGGCATGTCCCGGATGGGAGAAATGATGGCCGGAGGCTATGGGGGCCAGATGGCCGCTCAGATGATGGGCAGCATGGGAGCGCAATACGCTGCTGCCGGAGACCCGTCGCAGATGATGACCAACATGATGCGGCGGGGTGGCTACGGCGGGCTGATGGGCGGCGGGGCAGCGGCGGCTCCCAAGCGTCAAGGCCAGAGCGTCCGTCAAGACACGCTCCGTAAGCGAGAGGAAAGTGTCAAGGCGCGCCAGGAATCGAGCAAAGCCGACGAAGGCAGCGAGGAACCGCCCAGCCTCTCCGACCCATATTACGACGTGATGCTGGTCCAGATATACGGACGGGTCTCGTTCTACAAGGCTCCGCCACCACTGCCCGCCTCTGCGCCCGACTCGCCGGGAGCCGAACCGGCCACTCCCGCGGCCCATGTAGCGGATGGGCCGCTGGCCGGAGAACCGACCGTCGGTTCTCCGGCGGATGCTCCGGTTGCCCCAGGAGCGTCCGAGGCTCCGCCGCCCCAGGATACCGCGGTCGAGACGCCCGAGTCCCCGCCGTCCCAGGATCCAGCGGCCCCCACCGCGGACAACCTTCCCGACACTCCGCAGACCCCGGGCGCAGCGTCCGGTGAGCCTTCGGAGCCAGTTCCGCCACCGCCAGCGCCAAACTTTGACCCCGGAGCCGGCGCCGATGCGCCCGCGGCCGACGACTCAGCGCCCGCGGCCGTCGATTCGAGCTTTTCGGTGCCCAGCCCCTGACCCAGCGGCGGGCGTGGGCGGGTTGGCCCGCGTTGCTCGATCGAATTCACCTCGCTGGAACCCTATGAGCCATCTGTGACCTCGGGAGTGAATGGACCATGGCCCATCCGCTTGTGGACAAGCTCCAGGATTTTGCGATTCGCCACGGCGAGAAAGTCGGGGTGGCCGTGGTTTCTGCCGTCTGCCTGGCGATGCTCGGCACGGCTCTGACGCGGCCCTCGATTGACATCTCGAAAGAACAGATTACCACCGCAACTCAGCGTGCGCAGCAAAACCTCAATAACGAACAGAAGCCCGAGGTGATCGAGCAGCGGATCCGCGACGCGGGCGTTGTGCAGCCCAACTTCATCGCGCTGGTCGAGAAGCGTGAGAATCGCGTGGTCGATGCGTCACCCTATGCGTTGCCCAACGTCTTCGCGGCGCCCGAGCCGGGCGCCGGCTTGCTCCGTGACACGCCCGAGTTGGTGCGGATCCAAAAGATTCTGGCCCATGCCGGTCGGGGTTCGATCCGGATTTACGAGACCGATCCCCAGACCGGAGAGATCATCTACGAGGTTCCGAAACCCGAGGCTCCCAAGCCGACCAGTCGGCGTAGCCGGAACCGGATGTATGGTGGCACGGCCGGGATGATGGCGGGCATGATGGGAACGAGCGGTCGCTCGTTGACGGATCCAGGTAGTGATATCACCCGGGCCGACGAGGAAAAGCGGCGTCGAGAAGCCGAGGAGCGGGCCCGCCGCGCGGTCGCCGGGGCTGTGCAGCCAGCGGCGCCCGAGACGTCGGATCGACCCGAATCCGGGAGCCGGCCTCCTGGCTCCGAGCCGAAAGAAGTCGTTCGGGGGTTCCGCTGGGCGGTCATCACGGGGATCGTCGACAACAAGAAGCTGCGTGACAACTTGGCCCGAGCCACCAAGGTCGACCCCGCCGCTGCCTTCGTGCATTACAAGCGTGTGGAATTGGAGCGGCAGGAGCGTCGGGACGACGGCTCGTGGTCGCCGTGGATGGCGGTGGATCGCCGCTATTCTCAGGAAAACGTGCTCGAGCTTCTGACTGACATCGAGTCCGAGACAGGCCCGAATGGCACACCGATCACGCCCGAGGAGGTGCGGCTCAAGGCGCTGGTCGATCCCCTGCCCTTCCTGGAAGCGGGCTACTGGTTTGGCGTTCACCATGGGGACCTGGTCGATCCCAAGGCCCTGGAAGCACCCCAGCCGGCGCAGACCGCGGCTGGCCCGCTTGGCCCGGGCGGATCGGGTTCGGCAATGATGGGCCGCGGCGGGGCGAGCGGCATGGGGTCGGATGCCGCGATGGCGGCGATGATGCGTCAGGCGCAGGGCGCCTTCGGGATGGGTGGGCCGCCTTCGGGGGCGATGGGCTCGGGAGGGATGTCGGGTGGTGCGATGCTCGGCGGCCGAGGAATGGCCATGGGCGGAGGCGAAATGGGCGCAGGGGCCTTCGGCAGCCTGTTCCGTGGCGGCTCGGCAACCCGCCCCGAGGATCTGAATTTCGAAAAGTCGGAGGCACCCAAGCTGATGGTCCGGGCGATTGATTTCACGGTTCAGCCCGACCGGATCTATCGCTACCGGGCCCGGCTGGTGATTCGCAACCCGAATTACAAAGAGCAAAACGTGATGCCGGGCGTGGACAACACGAGCGAGGAGCTGTACGGCGATTGGAGCGATCCGACGACCAGCCTCGACATTCCGCCCGACGTGGAAACGTATGTGGTCGGCCTGCCTCCGGTCGAGGCCCGCACGAAGCGGGCCGATACGCTGGCTTTCCGCGTCGTTCGCTGGGACGATGCGTCGGGTGTGACGATCGTCCGCCCGTTCTACCATGCCCCAGGGTCGGTCGTGGGTCAGCCGGACGGGGCATACGTTCCTCAGGAGGATCGCGACAAGACGCGTCTGGTTCGGCGGACCATCGACTTTACGAGCCATCGGTTACTGGTCGATACGTCCGGGGAGACGATCTCCCTGGACCGGCTCGGAATCGGGCCAGCATTGTTCACGACCCCGGCCCGCGCGACCTTGCTACGGCCCGACGGCCGGCTGCTGGTTCGCGACGATGCCGGCGATCTGGTTGCCGGCGACCTGGCCGAGATGGAAGAGATTTATCGCCAGACCCAGAAGGACGCCGAAGACGAGGGAGGCAAGAAGACCTCAAACTTCTTCGGCTCGGGCGGGATGATGGGCTCGATGATGGGCGTTGGGCCCTGATCTAGGATTTGTGCAGCCATTCGAGATGGCGATTCCCGCGATCGGCTCGGGCCGGTCGCGGGGATTTTTTTTGAGCTTTGTGCGCGGTTGCCCTTGACCGTTCCGGTGTCGCCGAGTATTTGACCGCCCTGACTCCCCCCGTCTCGGTACCCCCCGTGCGCCGACCTTACGGCCAGCGCGGTCGCCCCCCAGACCCGGGGGGCCGGGGCCGGCGAACCCCGGAGGGGAAGCGGACCGCGTGGAACTCGGAGGGCTGTCCCCGCCGCGGAGCCTGGATTGAGACCGTCGCCAGGGATGTTGGCGGTCGCCCCGCGAGCGGCGAAAGGAGGTCGCGTTGGGAAGGCTCATCATGGTCCCGATCCTATTGACCCTTGGTCTGTGGGGGGCCACCTCGGATGGTGCGCCGCAAGCTGGCGCGGCCCCGCAAACCCGCCCCACACTGCCGCCTGGCGTTAAAGCCAGCGACTACGTGGATGCCGTCGTCCGGCTGTACCAAGAAGGGCGAGCCGATAAGGCTGGTCCGTACCTAAAGGCTGCCAACGACTTTCGAGATCAATTGACCGAAGCGCAGCAGGCTACACTCGATCGCTACGCGAGCCTGATGCGAGGCGAGGCGTCGACGTCGGCGTTGCCGAGCCCGTCCTCGCCAGCGACTCAGGCGGCGCCGGTCGATCCGCGGACCCGGGCGGTTGCCCTGGTCGCCTCGGCGCGTCGGGCGCTGGGTGCCGGCCAAATCGACGAGGCACGCCGGCTGGCGCTCGAGGCCCAGGGTCTGGGGGTTGCGTTCGCGGCCGCCGAGGACAGCCCGGCCCGGATCCTCTCAGATATTCAGCGGCAGACCAGCGGACCGCTGGCCCGGACCACCAGCGCCAGCGCCAAGCAGCAGGCGACCTGGCTGCTCAAGTCGGCTCGGGAGCAGATGGCGCTGGGGAACTTCGACCAAGCGGCGCAGTATCTCGCGCAAGCCAAGGCGATGAACGTCCGCTGGACGCTCTTCGACGACACCCCGACGAAGGTCGAGGCCGATCTGAGCCGGCTGCGGGGACAGGCCACGGCGGCGGCGCCGGCGGTGAGCGATCGTCGGCAGGCCCGGGAGAAGATCAAGGAAGCCCGCGCTGCCCTCGCTGCCGGCGATGTCGACCGGGCCGAGGCAATCGCCACTGAGGTCGCCAACTCGCCGATCAAGCTCGGAGTTCTGGAGGACAATCCGAGTAAGGTCCTAGCGGCATGCCAGGCGGTCCGCCGTCGGGGGCAGTCGCGCCGCGGCGGCTCGGCGATCACCCAAAGCGAGGACCTGTACAACACGTTGGTGGCTGAAGCCCGCCAGCTTCAGGCCGCCGGCCGGTTCGATGAGGCCGAGGCTCGCGCCCGCCAGGCGCAGCAACTGAACGTGGTTCCGAGTCTGGCAGCGGACCGTGCAGAAGCCGTGCTGGCTGACCTGGCAACCGCCCGGGCTGCGATGGCCAAGTCCGATCCGGCGTTGCAGACCGTGGCCATGGAGTCGCCGAGCCAGATGCTGGAGCGGGAAGCGAACGCTCTGCTGGCCCAGAATCAACTGGCCGCGGCCCGCGCCAAGTTTGAGGAAGCCGAGCGGATGCGTGCCCAGGAAGCGGGGTTGGCCGGTGACCTGGCTCCCGCGCTGATCGATACGTCGGGCGAAGCGGTGGCGTCGGCGCCAGCGGCCGTCGAGGATCCGTTTGCGGCCGTGAACCAGGAGGCGGCTGCGGAGGCCCCCGCCCAGACCGAGCCGCCGGCCGCGCCGATGGACGCGATGCGTCAGGCCGAAGCGCTTCTGGCCGCGGGCAATTACGCCGCGGCCCGGGAAATGGCCGAACAGGCCAGGGCTGCCGGTGCTGGGCTGGAGGCCGACAATCTAATCGCCCAGATCGATCAGACCCAGCAGCAGGCGGCGCTGACGCTCTACGAGGCGGCTCTGACGTCGATCCGCAAGGATGAACCCGAACGAGCCCGAGCCCTCCTCCAGGAGCTGGCCGCGCTGGACCTCGATGAATCGCTCCAGCAGAAGGTCCAGGACCTGCTGATGAGGCTGCCCCAGGAGGGCGCGGCTCCGGATGCGATGAAGGCGATCGAGGACGCCGAGGCGATCAAGGCCCAGCAGCTCAACGCTGAGGTGGGCACCCGGGTGGCCGAAGCCCGCCGATTGCTCGAAACCGACCCCGCCAAGGCGATCGAGCTGCTCCAGCAGACCCGGATCAGTATTCAGAATGCGGGCCTGAGCGAGGCTGTGGCCCGAACGATGCTGCGGCGGGTCGACGTGGCCATCGAGCTGGCGAAGAAGGACAAGGCGGCCTTCGACGCCCGCATGCAGGACCGGGCCTTCCGCGAGGAGATCGAGCGGAAGCGGCTCCGCATGATCGAGTACGACAAGGAGAAGAAGGCTCGCTACGCCGAGTACATGGAGAAGGCCCAGGAGGCGCAGGCTCGGAACGATTGGGTCGAGGCCGAGAAGTACGCCAAACTTGCGGCGGAGGTCGACCCGAACGAAGTGGCGGCGACGGCGTTGGCGACGGTGGCCCGGGTCCGGCGCCACTACGACCGCGATCTCCAGCTTCGCGAGGAGTCGAATGCGAGCTTCCTGGCGAACATGCAGGGTGTCAGCGAGTCGGGCATCGTCTCGCCGGAGTTGCTCGAGCGGGGCATCGCTTACGACAAGGGCTTTGCGGCGCTCACCGAACGCCGTCGCGCGCTGGCGGATCGCCTGGCCCCCAAGAAGTCGGCCCGCGTTCTGGAAATCGAATCGGCGCTGAACAAGCCGATCACTCTTCCCAATAGCGACCAGATGACCCTCGGCGAGGCGATCAAATACCTCTCCGAATACTCGGGCATCAACATTGTCCCAGATGCCGCCGCGCTGGCCGAGGAAGGGCTGACCCTCAACTCGCCGGTCAACATCACGGCGGTCAACAACGTCAAGCTCAAGAGCGTGCTCAAATACATGCTCAGCCCGCTCCACCTGAGCTACGTGATCGAGGATGAGGTGCTGTTTATCACCAGCCCTCAGGCCAATAAGGCGCGGATGTATCCGGTCGTCTACAGCGTGGCCGACCTGGTCATTTCGCCGCAGGGCAAAAGCTCGACGATCAACGCCGGCCTGCCCTACGTGGCTCCGCCTGGGCAGAATCCGACGAGCGATCCCAACGCCCTTCAGGCGCAGGCGGCGGCGATGACCGGCCAGCCGATGGCACCAATGGCCTCGGCCAGCGGCCCGGTCGCCGGCACCGGCGAGCGTCAGATCGACTTCCAGCCGCTGATCCAACTGATCAAGGCATCGATCGCGCCGGGCACCTGGAGCGACGACCACACGCCGCTCGACGAAATGGGCGGCGTCTACGGTCAGGGTGGCGGCGGTCTGGGTGGTGCTGCCGCGGATCTCCAGGGCGTCGGCTCGATCACTCCGTTCTTCCTGAACATCAGCCTGATCATTCGCCAGACGGCTGAGGTCCACGAGGAGATCGTCGACCTGCTTCGGCAGTTGCGTCGGCTCCAGGATCTTCAGGTCTCGATCGAGGTCCGGTTTATCACGGTCAGCGACAGCTTCTTCGAACTGATGGGCGTCGACTTCGACTTCGCCATCCACAGCGACGCCGTCGGACGCAAGAGTTCGTTTGCGATCCCGAATCCGGCCGTGTTCCCGTTCCCGGGTCAGACCACCGGTGGCGGTGCGACTGGGCAGACGGCCGTCCAGCCCTACCTGATCAACCCGATTCGCGACCACGCCTACGGGCGTGAGCCGCTGGTGGTGGGCACGCAAGGGCCGACCAACGACATCAACCAGCCCAACTTCAGCCCGAACCTGATGCTGCCGTTCAACCAGAACACGTTCGACGCGATCACGCCGTTCAACATCGTGCCGAACGTGACGTCGAACTTCGGGGTCGCGTTCCTCAGCGACCTAGAAGTCTTCTTCTTCCTGACGGCCATTCAGGGCGACGTGCGGTCGAACCTGGTCCAAGCGCCCAAGGTCACGAGCTTCAACGGTGCGCCGGCGTTCGTCTCGAACTTCACGGGCCGCAACTTTGTCTCGGCCCTCGTGCCGATCCTGGGCGCCGGCTCGGTGGCCTTCCAACCGCAGATTCAGACCTTCCCGGATGGGGTTCAGTTGTTCGTGACACCGGTCGTTTCGGCCGACCGCCGCTACGTCCGGATGTCGCTCAGCCCGATCTTCACGACGTTCTTGCAGTTCGACACGTTCGTCATTCCGGCGGCCGTGGGCGGCGGCGGTCTGGGCGGTCAGTCGTCCACGATCAACGCCCAGGTGCAGTTGCCGGTCTTCACCATCACCCAGTTGTTTACGACCGTGACAGTGCCTGACGGCGGAACGGTCCTACTCGGCGGCGTTAAGCGGCTCCGCGAGGAGCGCCGGGAGTTCGGCGTCCCGGTTCTGGCTAAGACGCCGATGATCAACCGCCTGTTCCGGAACGTCGGGATCGGTCGGACGACCGACAGCCTGATGGTCATGGTCACGCCGCGGATCATCATTCTTGAGGAGGAGGAGGAACGGCTCGGCGTGCCGGCCATTCAGAACGTGACGTTCTGAGACACGTCCGCCTCATCAACCAAGTGTCCAGGCCATCTTCGGGCTTCGCCCCGGGGATGGCCTGGTTCGTTCATCTGGACCGACCGGCCGGGCCGGACGTAACCTGAATGAGGCGATCCAAAAATTCTCGACCGGCTCTTGGCGGATGACGCGATGCAGACGCTCCGATTGGCACTGACCGCCCTGGCCCTGTGCGCGGGACAGGAACCGAAGGCCTCGCCGCCTGATCCGGCCCAGGCCGTCCAGTTCCAGCCAGACCCGGCCTGGAAGCCGCTCGGGCGCGATCTCTGGTTCGACCCGGCGGGCAAAGTCCTGATTCTGCGGGCGCGGACCGCGATCACTGAGGGGTATCTCGAACACCTGCTCTGCCTGGAGCAGACCAAGGAGCACGAATCGATCCTGGCTACCTGGGCGGATCCCCGGATGATCCACGCCGGCCTGATCCTCGCCGTCGGTGAACCCGGTAAGCCGGTCCGCTATCGACCCGAGTTCCGTCCCCCCGAGGGACCGGAAGTCGCCATCGAGGTCGAGTGGCATGAAAACGGCAAGCTCCACCGCGTCGACGCGCGGGAGTGGGTCAAGAACTCCAAGACCGGCAACCGTCTCGAATCCAACTGGGTCTTCGCCGGAAGCGAACTGTTCCAGGACCCCGACACCAAGAAGATGGTCTATGCGGCCGACGGCGGAGATCTGATCACCGTCGCCAACTTCCCCAGCGCGATTCTCGACCTGCCGTTCGCCAGCTCGAATAGCGACGCCGAGCGTTCGTACGTCGCCTTCGCCGGCCGAATCCCCGCGCGGGGGACTCCGGTCACCGTCTACCTCCGCAAGGCCGCTCCAGCAGGCCAGCAGCCCGCTCCCTGATCCGCCCCCCCTACCTCGCTCTCAGCCCCAAAACTCGTCTCGGCACCAATCCGATCGCCGCCGCGGCCCGTCCTCCGACTCCCCCTGGGCCGATCCAAGGGCAAGCCCACCGGTCGTTCTCTCACAATTTGCCTAAACGACCAATTGGCTTGAGGTTGTGTTCGGAATTGGACAATCGGCGCACGGCCCGGTTCCAGGCCAAACGCCTTCCAAAGTGGAACTCTTAGCCTGACCCCCCCGGAACCATCTGCTCTCAATTAACTTGATCGCGGCGACCGATACTTGACTTTGTGAGTCATCGAACAATACATTGAGCGGCGATCAGGGCGACGATGGTCCCGAGGGTGGCGCTCATGGCGGTCGAATCGGTCACGCGCGAGGTGGATCTGGAGGCGGTCAATGCGCGGTTGGCGGGGGCGGCCCCGTGGGAGATTCTGGAGTGGGCCGTTGCCACGTATTATCCGAAACTGACGATGGCGACAGCGTTTGGGCCGGAGGGCTGTGCGATTTTGCACATGCTTTCGCAGATTGAGCCGGGCGTTCGGGTCTTCAATCTCGACACGGGGTATCAGTTCGCGGAGACGTTGCAGCTTCGCGATCAGATCGCAGCGCGTTATGGGATTGAGGTCGAGCTGGTGCGTCCGGCTCTCACTGTGGCCGAATATGAGGCGGCCAATGGTGGCCCGGTTTATGTGTCCGAGCCGGATCGTTGCTGCCGAGATCGCAAACTGATCCCGATGCGGCGCGCGATCGAGGGGTACGAGGCCTGGATCTCGGCGATCCGGGCCGATCAGTCGTCGGATCGGCGTCAGGCCTCGATCGTGGGTTGGGATGCCAAGTTTGGGCTGATGAAGATCAACCCCCTCCTGCGCTGGACCCGGCGCGACGTCTGGGCCTACATCGTGGCCAACGACGTACCTTACAATCCGTTGCACGACCGGGGTTATCCGTCGATTGGCTGCTGGCCCTGCACGCGGGCGGTCCAGCCGGGGGAGACTGATGAGCGGGCTGGCCGTTGGGCCGGCCAGGCCAAGACCGAATGTGGTCTGCACTCGTTGGATAGTAGCCAGCTCTGAGGCTGTGTCCTAGGTTGGGGGTGGGACGAGTCGATGCGGTTTCCGGCTAAGGCCGAGTATGCGTGTTTGGCGATGCGTTGCCTGGCCGGCCGGCCCGCGGACGCTCCGCCGGTCCGGATTCGCGAGATCGCCGAATCGGAGTCGATCCCCGAGACCTACCTTGTTCAGATCCTCCAACGACTGAAGGCCGCGGGCCTGGTTCGGAGCGTCCGAGGCTCGGCGGGTGGCTACCGGCTGGCCCGACCGGCGCGCTCCATCAGCATCGCAGAGATCATGGAGGCGGTTGATACCAGTGAACCGGAACAGCCGTCTGGCGGCAGCACACCCGAACCGCTGGCGCGGGTTTGGCGTGAGGCGCGTCAGGCCGCCCTGCACGTCTTGCGCCGCACGGCATTGGAGGAGCTACTGCCGCTCCCGCAGGGCGATTGGGTGATCTGAGGCAACAAGCCCTACCGGCGGCTGCTGACAGTCGGACCCGCGATCCTTTATCGTGGCCAATTCACACCGCTAGGATGGCTTATTTGCGGCATGTCCCTGAAGGATCTGGATCCAACGACCCTTGTACGTTTGGAAAGGAGCCCGACCATTTCTCCCGCGACTGAGACCGGAGCGACCCTGATTCCGCCCTACGGGGGGCGGCTGGTCGATCTGATCGTGGCCCCGGAGCGGGCCGCCGAGATGAAGGCGACGGCCAAGGACCACCCCAGCCTGACACTCGACGAGCGTGGCTTATGTGACCTCGAGCTTCTGGCGACTGGCGGCTTCTCTCCTTTGACCGGCTTTATGGGCAAGGCGGACTACGAGCGGGTCGTCGGCGAGATGCGTCTGGCCGACGGCACGCTCTGGCCGTTGCCGGTCACGCTGCCGGTTCAGCCGGGGGGGGGAATCGCCGAAGGAAAGACTCTGGCGCTGCGCGACGTCTATGGCAACCTGCTGGCGTTCCTTCACATCGAAGAGATTTACAAGCACGACAAGAAGGCCGAGGCTCTGGGAGCTTATGGGTCGCTCGACGAAAAGCACCCGGCCGTCGCCTATCTGAACCGGACGCCGGATCACTACGCGGCCGGTCGGCTCGAGGTGCTCCGGACGCCGCCGCACTACGACTTCGTCGAGCTTCGCCAGACTCCCGCCGAACTCCGCCAGATCTTCGAGAAGCTCGGCTGGAGCAAGGTGGTCGCGTTTCAGACCCGCAACCCGCTGCATCGCGCCCACGAAGAATTGACCAAGCGAGCCGCCGCACAGATCGGCGGGGGCTTATTGATCCATCCAGTGGTGGGGGTCACCAAGCCGGGCGACGTCGATCACTTCACCCGCGTACGCTGTTACCGGGCTTTGGTTGACAACTATTACGAACCCGGCTCGGTGGTCCTGAGCCTGCTGCCGCTGGCGATGCGCATGGCCGGGCCTCGCGAAGCCCTATTCCACGCGATCATCCGCCGCAATCACGGATGCACGCATTTCATCGTCGGTCGGGATCATGCCGGACCCGGCAAGGATTCGACCGGGAAGCCGTTCTACGACCCGTATGCTGCCCAGGAGTATATGGGTAAGTATCAGGACGAGATCGGCGTGGGCATGGTCGATTTCAAGCAGATGGTCTACCTGCCCGATGAGGGTCGGTATGCGCCGATCGACGAGGTCCCTCCGGGTGCGCGAACGGCGGACATCTCGGGTACCCAGGTTCGCGACGATTATCTGGCCAAGGGGCTGCAGCTACCGGAGTGGTTCAGCCGGCCGGCCGTGGCCGAGATTCTCAATGAGGCCAATCCGCCCAAGTTTCGCCAAGGCCTGACCATCTGGTTCACCGGGCTGTCCGGATCGGGCAAGAGCACGGTGGCTCAGGGGCTGGTCGAGCGACTTGCTGAGTATGGCCGCAACTGCTCGTTCCTCGACGGCGACGAGATTCGGACCCACTTGTCGAAAGGACTTGGGTTCAGCAAGGAAGACCGCGACACGAACATCCGTCGCGTCGGCTACGTGGCCGGCCTGATCGCCAAGCACGGCGGCACGACGCTCTGCTCGGTCATCAGCCCGTACCGGGCGATCCGTGATGAGGCCCGCGCCATGTCGCAGGGCAACTTCGTCGAGGTGTATTGCAATACACCGATCGAGGTTTGCGAGAAACGGGACGTCAAGGGCCTGTACGCCAAAGCCAAGGCAGCGGTGGCCGAGGGCAAGCCGATGGGATTTACGGGCGTCGATGATCCCTACGAGCCGCCGTTGAACCCCGAGGTGACGCTCGACACCAGCCAGCTCTCGGTCGAGCAGTGCGTCGACAAGATCATCGAGAAGCTGATCGAGCTGGGATATATTCTGCCGCATGGCCACATCTCGGCCTGAGCGTCATGCTTTGCGCTGAAGCGTCGAATCGTCCCGGCCCGTCCCCTTCGCTCGGCCGAGGGGGGCGGGCCGGCTCGTTTGGCGTGGTGACTGTGCTCAGGCCTGGTGGGCTTGCGGGCGAGTCGATTCGCGCAGCGTCCGAGCGATCTGGTCGTAGTTGACCGGCTGGATGATGCCGCGCTCGGTGATGATTGCGTCGATCAGGTCTGCGGGCGTCACGTCGAAGGCTGGGTTGTAGACCGAGACGCCCTTGGGAACGGTGGGCCGACCGGATCCGTGAGTGATTTCGGCCGGATCACGGCATTCGATCAGGATCTGGGAACCGTCGGCGATGGTGGGGTCGAAGGTACTCGTCGGGGCAGCGACGTAGAACGGGATGGAATGCGCGCGGGCCAGCAGCGCCAGGCCGTAGGTGCCGATTTTGTTGGCGGTGTCGCCGTTGGCGGCGATCCGGTCGGCGCCGACGATGACGGCCTGGACCCACCCCTGGCGCATGACGTGCGCGGCCATGCTGTCGCAGATGACGGTGACGGGGATGCCCCTGCGCTGGAGTTCCCAGGCCGTAAGACGGGCGCCCTGGAGCAGCGGTCGTGTTTCGTCGGCGTAAACCTGAAGCGCTTGTCCCTGCTCGTGCGCCGTGAACAGGACGGCGAGGGCTGTTCCGTAGTCGGCGGTGGCCAGGCCGCCCGCGTTGCAGTGCGTGAGCACGCCGCGCAGCCCTCGGAGCAGCGTTGCCCCATACGCGCCGATGGCACGACAGGTGCGGCGATCTTCGGACTCGATGGCGGTGGCCTCGGTGTGCAACTCAGTCAGGAGGGCCTCGGCGGTTCTGGCATGCGAGCGGTCGGCGGCCTGACCGATCCGCTCCAAGGCCCAAAACAAGTTCACGGCGGTTGGCCGGGCAGTGCGGAGTCGTTCGACGGCAGTGTGAAGCGCCTCGCGGACCGCGTCGGGACTGGTCGGGCGGACGCGCGCGCCGAGGACACAGCCGTAGGCAGCGGCGATGCCGATCGCCGGTGCACCCCGGACGCGAAGCGAGCGGATCGCCTCCCAGACCTGCCCGACCGTCGTGCAGTCGATCAGCACGCAGTCAGCGGGCAAGCGGGTCTGGTCGATCAGGCGGAGTCGGCCGTCGAGCGGACCGCCGATCCAGGCCAGAGTCGGAACCGCGTCGCGGGGGTCGAAACGGGCTACCTCAGGCGCGATCTCAACCGAGTCGCCGCGTTCACTCATCCTCGTCCTCGGCCTGCTCCGGGTCGATCCAATCGTACAGCTCGGCGTACAAGCTCCAAAGTTGTTCGAGGGCCACGCGCGGGTCGGAGCTCTTCTCGCCACGGGGATTGATGCGTTCGGCCAGGTCGATCGCCAGCTTCAGCAGTTCGATGTTTTGCTGTCGAAGGTGGAGAAAGATCGTGGGACCGGCGACGTATTCGAGCATCTGCTCGTCGTCAGGTTCAGTGGCGTCATCGGCCGGCTTGCGGGGGGGGCGGGGCATGGCGAGACTCCGAGGTGGTCCGGGGGTCGGGATCAGAACTCGAGCGGGCTATACTCAAGCTGGAAGGTGGAGGCTACCGCCTGATTGGTGATGCGCCCGTGGTCGATATTGACGCCCATGGCCACCCCCGGGTTGGCCCGCGCCACGGCACGCCAGCCGTGGTTGGCGATCTGGAGCACATAGGGCAGTGTGACGTTGCAGAGGGCGTACGTGCTGGTCCGGCCGACGGCGCCCGGCATGTTGGTGACGCAATAGTGGACTACGCCGTCGACCAGGTACGTTGGGTTGCGGTGGGTCGTGGGACGACTGGTTTCGACGCAGCCGCCCTGGTCGATGGCGACGTCGACGATCACGGCGCCAGGCTTCATCCGCCGCAGATCGTCGCGTCGGACCAGTCGCGGCGCCCGCGCGCCGGTGATCAGGACCGCGCCGATGATCAGGTCGGCTCGGGCGATCGATTCCAGGATCGTGTGGCGGTCGGAGTAGAGCGTCGTGACGTTCGGCGGCATGATGTCGTCGAGGTAGCGTAGCCGGTCAAGGTTGACGTCGAGGATGTAGACGTTGGCGCCGAGGCCAGCGGCGACCCGAGCCGCATTCGACCCGACCACGCCGCCGCCCAGTACCACGACCTCAGCAGGGGCCACCCCCGGAACCCCGGCCAGCAGAATCCCTCGGCCTTCCTCCGGACGCTCCAGATACTTGGCGCCCTCCTGGATGCTCATCCGTCCGGCGACTTCGGACATCGGCGTCAGCAGCGGCAAACGACCCTGCGCGTCGCGAATCGTCTCGTAGGCGATCGCCGTGGTCCCGCTGGCCAGGACGGCGCGGGTGAGCGGCTCGTCGGCCGCGAAATGGAAATAGGTGAAGACCACCTGATCGGCGCGGAGCCAGGGCCATTCGGAGATCTGAGGCTCCTTGACCTTGACAATCAGCTCGGCCTCGGCCCAAACGTCGGCGGCCGAGGGCACGATCGTCGCCCCGGCCTCTTCGTAGAGCGCATCGGGAATCCCACTGCCCACGCCTGCGTTCGTTTCCACGAGCACCCGATGCCCGGCCGCGGTCAATTCCTCGACCCCGACCGGCAACATGGCCACCCGATACTCGTCGGCCTTGATCTCGCGCGGAACTCCGACGAGCATGCCCGGCTCCTCCACGACGGTCCGATGCCGATCATCCGACCGAGTCATTCGACCAGAGCGTAGGCTCGATCGCAACCGGCGATCGACCGACGCGAAGTTAACGGTGGCGCTCGGACCGGTCCTTGTCGCGTCAGACGCTGCGGGCGGGCTTGGCTCGGGATGCCCGCCAGTCGTTGAGCAAGGCCTTCAGTTCTTCGAGCGTGACCCCGCCGTGATCCTCGCCCGAATTCCAGCGTGCCAGGATCGCCTGATAGCGATCGCGGAGCGGTCCGCGCGGTAGGAAGCGGCCCTGGAACTTCTTCATGACCTTCAGCCGCGGGTCGGCGGGCGGCCGAGAGACCGGCTCAGGCTTGGAGAGGGGCTCAGGAGCCGACTTTTCCGCCTTGGCCGCCTTTTCGGCCTTGGGTGCCTTTTCGGGCTTGGACGCTTGAGGCTTGGGCTGCGACTGAGGATTCTTCTGCTTCGCTTCGGCCATGGTCGGAATTTGTCCTTCGGGCACGCAACGGCCAGCTCCGGCCTGCTTGATGCACGACTGGATCGCGGAGGTCGCTGAACGAAGCAAGTATGTTAGCGACTTCGCTTCCCTTGCGACAAGCTCGCCGTTGGCCACGTGGACGGAGTTGGGCTGCTACCGTTCGGGTGCGACGGGCCGGACCGCCCCGAGGCGAAACAGGTGCGGCTCCGGGATGCCTCGGGGCGGGACCTGCAAATGGGCCGGTTCTCTGAGGCTTTCGACGACCTGTTCGGCGACGCGCAAAGCCCGGAGGCCGTCGGCGCCTGTGACCCGAGGTTTACGGCCGGTTCGAACCGCTTCGATGAAATCCTCTATCTCCAAAGCCAGCGGCTCGCGCCCCTCGGCCTGGAGTTTTTCGGTTTCGAGCAACGCGCCGAAGACGTGGGCTCGGACCGACTCGGGTTGGGTCAGATCGAGGTTTTCGGCTCCCAGGTCGCCGCGGCGGAGCCGCTCGGTGGGCCGCACGAGCAGGCCCTCTCGGGTCTTGAAGTCCAGCGAAAGATAGCCATCGGGGCTCCAGAGCCGCATTTTACGGGTAGCGTGAAGGCTTGCGCGACTGGCGGCCAGATCGGCGACCGTCCCGTCCTCGAACCAGATCCGCGCACTGGCCACATCCTCCAGCCGTCCAAAGATCGAGGTCCCGACCGCTGAGACGCCCAGGACGGGCTGGTCGACCAGCGTCAGAGCCAGATCCAGATCGTGGATCATCAGGTCGTGGACAACGCCGATGTCGGTCGATCGGAAGGTGTAGGTGCCCAACCGTTCGGCTGCAATGTACCGCGGCCGGCCCGGCAGCCGCTCGACCAACGTCCAGGTCGGGTTGAATCGCTCGATGTGACCGACCTGGAGCACCGCGCCCTTGCGGTCGGCCAGCTCGAGCAGTGCTTCGGCTTCGGCGACCGAGGGGGCCAGAGGCTTCTCGACCAGGACCGGAATGCCCCGGCTCAGAAACGCCGTGGCCACTCGGTGGTGATACACCGTCGGAACGGCGATTGAGACGGCATCGACGTGATCGAGCAAAGGAAGGAAGTCGGTGTACGCCCGGGTCCCAAACTGTGCGGCGATATGGCGGGCTTGATCCTCGCGCGTGTCCACCACCCCGACGAGCCGGACCCCAGCCATTCCGGCCAGCAAGCGAGCGTGGTGTCGGCCCAAATGGCCGACTCCGACGACGGCGACGCGAAGCTCGTTCATGGGGCGACAGATCCTCCGTCAGATGGCAGGTGGCGAACCAGCGTTCCGCGCGAAGATTCAGGCCGGCACTTCGCGTTCAGCTTCCCGGGGCGGCGAAGCCTGGTCCCGTGCGCGGCCGTGCCGGCCGGCCTGCTGGGCGGACACGAAACCGATCATAAGGGCGGTTTCGGGTGTCCAGTGCCCGTGTGACGAGAGCACCTCGGCGGCCTGGCTCGGCGCCAACCGTGCGCGATACAAGAGCCGGTACGCCTCGTGGATGGCGGTCGCAGCGGCCTTGGTCAGCCCGAGCCGCTTCAGCCCGACCCCATAGACCCCCCGCACTCGGGCCGGCTGGCCGTCGACGATCAGATAGGGCGGCACATCATGAAAGATGCGGGCCTGCGCGGCCACGAAGCTCGATGTCCCAACGGTGACGTCGTGATGGATCGTCGCCGAGGGGCCGAGAACGGCGTGATCCTGGACATGGACCGCCGCGCCGAGAACACAGTGACTTCCGAGCGAAACCCGATCGCCGATCCAGCAGTCCGCCGCAAGATGAACGGCCGGGTGAACAACGGTCCGGGACCCGACCCGGGTCGCTGCCGCCTCGTCCCGAGCGCGGTGGATCACCACGGCTTCTCCGAGCGTTGTTTCGTCCCCGACCTCGACCCGGCCGCGCGGCTGCCGATCGAGATCCCGCGCCCCGCCACCAAGCACGCAGAACGGGCTGACCGAGCAACGCTGACCGATCACGACCGGCCCCTGGAGACAGACATGGCCAGCAAGCCGGGTCCCGGCGCCGATCCGCACCCCAGGGCCTACGATGCAGAACGGTCCGACCTCGACGCCGTCGTCGAGGCTGGCTCGGGGGTCGACCCACGCGGTATCGGCGATCAGGACTGCCATGATGGGCGAAGCTCCCGAAAACCTCGTTCAGGCCACCCGACTTAGCTCGACCAGCATGAACCGGATCGAGGCCTCGGCGGCAACCTGACCGGCAACCCGAGCCAGTCCGTGCACGTCGGCCATCCGCGGCCGGAACCGCCGGCTTGTGACCTCCATCTCCAACTGGTCGCCTGGAACGATCGGCCTCCGCAGCCGGACGCCGTCAATGCCTGCGATCACCGCATAGCGACCCGAGAAGTCGTAGTGCCGCGTCAGCAAAATTCCCGCCGTCTGGGCCAGCGCTTCGACGACGAGCACGCCCGGCATCAACGGGTAATCCGGCCAGTGACCCTGAAAGTACGGTTCGTTGAAGGTCACGTTCTTGATGGCAACGATTCGTTGATCCCCCTCGATCTCGAGAACCCGATCGACCAACAAGAACGGAAATCGGTGGGGAAGGAGTCGGAGGATCTGGGTCCAATCGAGCGCCGGCGAGCGAAGGGATTCGGCGCGTGCGGAAGGCTCTTCGGCCGCAAGCAACGCCGCAACCAGCCGCGCGTTGAGGCTGTGTCCGGACCGGTGGGCGACGATGTGCCCCTGGATGTCACGTCCGGCCAGAGCCAGGTCGCCCACCAGGTCGAGCAGCTTGTGGCGGACGCATTCGTCCTCGAATCGGAGGGTGTTGGCGATCGGCCCGTCCGGACCAAAGATCAGCAGATCGGACTCCTTGAGACGCCGGCCCAGTCCCGCGGCCCGCATGGCTCGGGCCTCGGATTCGAGTAGGAAGGTCCGGCTCGGAGCCAACTGATCCCGGAAGACGTCGGGCGAGAGCCGGACGAAGCGGCTCTGCGAGCCGATGGGCGGCGCATAGTCGAGCTGGTAGCTGAGGACCAGACCATCGGTATCGGCCGGCAGGGCCGTCAACCGGGCCCGGCCCTCGCTCAGGCTGATCGGCCGCTCGATCCGCAAGGCCGGACGCGGCCGCTCCAGATCGACCAGACCGGCGCTGAGCAGGGCTTCGACAAACGGCTGGCTCGAACCATCGCAGCCCGGCGTTTCGGACGCGTTGATTTCGATCACGCAATTGTCGATCTGAAGGCCTGACAGCGCGGCCAGGACATGCTCGGTCATCTCGACGACGGCTTCGCCACGCTGGAGCGCAGTCCGCCGCGGCCGCGGCGCTACAAACTCGATCCGCGCGGGAATCTCGGGCCGGCCAGGCAGGTCGACACGTCGGAAAACGATCCCCGTATCCGACCTGGCGGGCAGAAAACGGAGGCGCACGTCGGCTTCGGTAACGAAGCCGATGCCTTCGATGGTGGCCTCGCGTGCGATCGTCCGTTGTCGCCGCGCGCTGGGGAGGGCTGTCATACGATCATCCTGGATCGTCGCGGAGCGGCCGGCGGCCTGACCCCCGCGGTCGTCGGTCGCGGGGGGAATCAGCGTCGTGCCCCGCCGGGCGCCCCGGCGGCCGCCGGCGCGGAGCCAGGCTGCGGCAGGGTGTTCGCGGGCGGTGCGGCAGCAGTCGCGGGGGCTGCGGGCTTTCCGCCGGCGGCCTGATACTGGCGATTGAGCAGCCGAATCACGATCTGCGTGATGTCGGTCGTCGGGTCGGCGTAGACCACCGATCGCGACATGGCGGCCAGGGCGGAGTTGGGATCGCTGCCCGTGATCGGCTCGTTCGAGATCCGAATCACATAGGTCATATGATTATGCTTGGCCACGGCCTCGACCATCGCCTGGACTTCTCGGTAGATGGTCGCCAAGGCCTCAGCCTCTTTCATCGCGAACTCGTTCTGGGCCTGCTCGCGCGAGGCGTTCAGCCTGGCTCGATACTCGGTCAGGCGGGCATCGTGGCTCTTGAAATCCGGCGAGCCGGGGGTCAGGCTCTCCATCTCCTTGGCCACCTGCTGGGCTTCGGCCATCAGTTTGGAGAGCTCAGCCTTGCGGACGTTTGCCTCGGCCTCGATCTGCTTCCGCAAGAATTCGACTTTTTCGTACCCCTTGAAAACGGCTTCCATGTCGATCGAGCCGACCACCGCTGGCGACATGGTGCGGTTGGCGCCCTGACTGGACGCTTTCTGAACGGCAGCGTCCTGGCCGATCGTTTGACCGGCGAGCCAACCGAGACTACCGGCGCCGAGTCCCAAGGCGGCCACTGCTCGCGTGATCCTGGTCATCGGTCCTTCTCCGTGGCTCCGAGACCGCCGTTGGGCGGCGATCTGCGGCGGCCTTCCGTGGCGGATCTGATTGTCGTGCGGTCGCTGTGCCTAGCACGGTCGCCCGCGCCGAGCTCGCCCTCGCGGGGAATCATGATCAGAGCGATGACGCACGTCAAGGCGAGCTGAACGATGCGGTTGAGGGCCGGGTCGCTCTCGCAGCGCGGCTCGGCGTGGATGCCGCGGGATCGCGGCTCTTCGACCGGTCCCGAATCCGCCGCCTGCGGCCGACGCGGTCAAATCCTCCCCAACCGGATCGCCATCGCCTAGCCGGGAGGCCTGCCACTTGAGGCAGGGCGGATAGCCCGTACTGCCCCACGCGGTTCGTCGGGGAGGGTAGAAACGGGCCGTGGGAGGCTTCAGCCGCGCTCGTCGCCCATCAGCCCGTAGCGAGTCAGGGCCTGTTGCAGGGCTGAGCGCATCTCGGGATCGGGGGATTCGAGGGGGAGCCTCAGTTCGCCCCGGCATCGTCCCAAGAGCTCCAGTGCTGTTTTGACTGGAATCGGGTTGGGGGCCAGGCTGAGCAGTTCGCGGCTGAGGGGAAACAGCCGCCGGTGCCAGGCCTGCGCTGCGGCAAGATCGCCCCGGGCGAAGGATTCGACCAGCGCCATCACGTCGCGCGGTACAAGGTTGGCCACAACCGAGACGACCCCGACGGCGCCGACGGCCAGCATCGGCAGCGTTAGCGAATCGTCGCCCGAGAGGATGGCCAGGTCGGTGCGGTCAACCAGTTCGCTCACTTGATCGAGCGAACCGGCGGCCTCCTTGACCGCCACGATCTGGGGAAAACGGGCCAGCCGAGCGACCGTGGCCGGTTCGACGTTGCGCCCAGTCCGCGCTGGGACGTTGTAGACGACGATCGGCAGGTCGCAGGCATCGGCCAGCGCGGCGTAATGGCGATACAATCCCTCCTGCGTCGGCCGATTGTAGTAGGGCGAGACGACCAGCGCCGCGTTGGCTCCAGCGCGTTGGGCGAACCGGGTCAGACGGATCGCCTCGCTCGTGGAGTTTGAGCCAGTACCCGCCATCACCCGCGCACGGCCGGCAACGCGCTCAACGACGGCGGCGATCACGCGCTCGTGCTCCTCGTGAGAGAGCGTCGGTGATTCACCCGTGGTCCCGACCGGGCTGATGATCGGCGTTCCCTGCTCGATGTGCCACTCGACAAGCCGCCCGAGCGCCTCGAAATCGACCGCGCCGTCCCGAAACGGCGTGACCAGCGCGACCGTCACTCCAGCCAGTTCGCGACCCCGCACCGACGCCATCGGTTCGATTCTCCCTCGGCTCGTTCCAGATACACGGCTTTTTCGCGTTCAGGACGTCGAGTAAAAATCCTAGCCGTTCGGCCGCGTCGATCCTATCCCCGAGTTGACGACGGCTTCGCGGATCGCCTGCTTCATCAACCGCACCGCTTGCTCCATGCCAACCAGCACGGCGCGTGAGACGATGCTGTGCCCGATGTTCAGCTCCCTCATGGCATCGATCCGCGCAATGGCTCCCACATTTTGGTAATTGAGGCCGTGGCCTGCGTGCAAGGCGACTCCCGCCGCGACGATCTGTCGCCCGGCCCGGATCAGGGCGTCCAGCTCGCGGGCGGCCGCCTCGGGCTCAGCCGCCTCGGCATAACGGCCGGTATGAAGCTCGATGGCATGGACGCCCAACGCCAGTCCGGCCTCGATCTGAGCCGGCTCCGGGTCGAGGAAGAGGCTGACTTCCAGACCCGCTCCACGGAGCCGCTCAACGGCCTCGGCCACACGCTGGCGGTGGCCGACCACGTCCAGCCCGCCCTCCGTGGTCAGTTCCTCGCGACGCTCGGGGACCAGGGTCACCTGGTCGGGACGGATCAGGACGGCCAGATCCAGAATCGTCGGCTCGACGGCTGCCTCCAGGTTGAGCTGGGTGCGAACCGTGCTCCGCAGCAACCGCACATCGCGTTCCTGAATGTGCCGACGGTCCTCGCGGAGGTGGACAGTGATGCCGTCGGCACCGCCAAGTTCGGCGAGCACGGCCGCCCAGACCGGATCCGGCTCGCGACCGCCGCGGGCCTGACGGATCGTCGCGACATGGTCGATATTGACACCCAAGCGAATCATGGTTGGTCTCGAACGCCCAGGCTCCTGGGCCCTCTCTCGGCAGCAAAGTTTAACGGGCGGCGGCCACCAGGCGGAGCGGCGAGCGGGCAAGAACGAACGTTTTCTCACCCCCCACCGTGAAGCGGACCCGCCCCTTGCGGTTCGGACCCGCACCCTCGATCGCCACGATCCGGCCTAGCCCGTAGTTCGGGTGGAGGACCGTGGCGCCCGGCTGGAAGGCGTCAAGGCGTTCGTCGCCGGTCGCAATCGGTTCGGCCGAAGCCCGCAGCAAATCGGCCGCTGTGCCCAGCCGCGGTAGCGACGCCGGCTCGCGCTCCCTTGAGTCAGGCCAACTCCGGCCCCAGAGGCCGGCCTCGGCCGCGGTGTGGTCCACCGTCCGCAGCGCGTCTTCCGGAAGCTCGCGCAGAAAGCTGGAGGGGATTGCCACCTGGCGCTGACCTCGCGTCGTGCGGATCCGGACGTGGCTCAGGTAAAGTTCCTCCCGTGCACGGGTGATCCCGACAAACAAGAGCCGCCGTTCTTCCTCGCGGTCGCGCCCATCTTCGGCGGACCGGGCATGAGGCAGAATCCCTTCCTCCAGCCCGACCAGAAAGACGACGGGAAACTCCAGACCCTTGGCGGCGTGGAGGGTCATCAGGGCCACCGCCCCCGCATCCTCGTCCCAGCGGTCGACGGACGTGGCCAGGCTGACTTCTTCGAGGAACTCGGCGATTGTCGCTCCTGGATGTTCGCGATCGAATTGCCGGGCCGCGGAGAGCAGTTCGTCGAGGTTGGCCGTTCGATCCGCGCCGTCTGGCCCCGCTGCGAAGAACTCACCGAGGTTGCTCAGCTCCAGAGCGTGGCGGAGCAGGGCCTCGGCCGGCCGATCACGCCACGAGGCAAGCTCGTCAATAAGCCAGACAAAGTCGCGCAGGGCACGAACGGCCTTCTCTTTGAGCTCTCCGAGCCCGCCGGCGTGACGGGCGGCGGCGAGCAGAGGCTCACTGTGGACCCGAGCGGACTGTCGGAGCCGTTCTACGGTGATCGGGCCGATCCCGCGCGGCGGGACGTTGATGATCCGCTCGAAGGCGACGTCGTTACGCAGATTGACGGCCAGTTGGGCGTAGGCCAGCAGATCCTTGATCTCCTGCCGTTCGTAGAACGAGAGGCCGCCCACAACTTGATACGGCACCTGCGCCGAGCGGAGCGCGTTTTCGATCGGCCGCGTCAGCGACGAGACGCGGACGAAGATCGCCACGTCGCGGTAAGTCCGTTCGCCGCTCCGGACCATCGCGGCAATCCGCCCGGCGATGGCTTGAGCCTCCTCCAGCTCGGTCTCGTAGGTTGCCAGCTCAACCGGCGGCCCCACCGGATTTTCGGTAATCAGCCGCTTCGGCTTGCGGAGCCGATTGTGGCGGATCAGATGATCGGCGACCCGAAGAATCGTCTTCGTGCTGCGGTAGTTTTGCTCCAGCTTGACGACCTTGACTCCCCGGAAATCCTTCTCGAACTCGAGAATATTGCTCAGATTGGCGCCCCGCCAGCCGTAGATCGACTGATCGGGGTCGCCGGTAACGCACACGTTGGGATGGTCCAGCGACAGGGCGCGGACGATCGCGTACTGTGCCAGGTTGGTGTCCTGATATTCATCGACCAGCAAGTAGCGGAACTGGGCGTCGAGCTGGGCGCGGACCTCCGGACAGGTGCGGAAGATCGCGACCGTGTGATTGAGCAGATCGTCGAAGTCGACGGCCGAGAGCTCTCGAAGCCGTTGCTGGTAGGCCGGGAAGACCTGGGCGGCGATCGCCGCGGCCTCGTCGCGGCCATACGAACGCACCTGATCGGGGCTGCCCATCGCGTTTTTGGCACGGCTGACGATTGCCTCGACCTGCTCAGCCGAAACTCCGGCGGCTTCCACGCCCAACTGGTCCATCACTTGGCGAATCGTGCGGAGGCGGTCCGCCTGGTCGTAGATCGTGAAATGGCGTTCCAGGCCAAGTAGGTGCCCAAACTGCCGCAAGAGTCGAGCGCCCAGCGCATGAAAGGTCCCAACCCACACGCCCGAACCGGGCATGAGTGCCTCGATCCGTTCGCGCATCTCGCCGGCCGCTTTATTCGTAAACGTCAGCGCAAGGATTCGGTCGCGGGGAATGCCACGGGCCAGGAGGTAGCCGACCCGACGGGTGATGACGCGGGTTTTCCCGGAGCCGGCGCCGGCTAGGACCAACAGCGGACCATCGACGTGCGTGACGGCCTCACGCTGAGCGGGGGTCAGGTCACTAAGCAAATCCATTCGATTGTCTCGACCGGTCAGGGGAGCCGCCGACACGGGCTGGCGGGCGAGGTCCGAGATCGTACACTATTTAACGCCGGTTCGCCTGCCACCGAACCGATCGGAGCCTCATCGGCATGCCTATTGTCGGGATCGGGTCCGAGATCGTCGAGTGCGTTCGGATCGGCCGCCTGCTCGACCAGTTCGGCATCGCTTTCCTGAACCGCGTTTACACCGATCGCGAAGTCCAGGAGTGCCAGGCCCGGATCCGTCCGGTCGAGCATTACGCCGCTCGCTGGGCCGCAAAGGAAGCTGTACTCCGCGCGATCGGGCTGGGTCCGGGATCGGGGCTAGCACGCACCTGGATCGAAATCCGCCAGGAGAGCGCCGCGAAGTCCGACGTGCGGCTACGCGGCCCCGCGGCCGAACATGCAGCGTCGCGGGGGATCGCCAAGGTGCTCGTCAGCCTGGCGCATTGCCGATCCTACGCCACCGCGCACGCCCTGGCGGTCTCGTCCGCCCACACGCCGCCCCCCGTTTGAGCACACCGACACGACGAGAACGAGCTGTGGCCCACCTTTTCGAGTTCGATCCCAGTGAGGTGTTGGGCATCCCGGCCGACGCTCGGCTCGAACAAGTCCGCGAAGCCTACCGGGCCCAGTCCAAGAAGCATCACCCCGACGCCGGGGGCGATGTCTGGGCCTTCCGGCTCGTCCACCTCGCCTACGAAATCCTCTGCCGCAGCCGCGTGGCGAGCCGCCTACGTGAAGAAGAGCAGAGCCGCCCTACCCCGCCCCGGTCGGCCGCGACCCAGTCGACCGACGCTCACACCACCACCGCTCCCCCGCTCAATGAGGAGGAGGTCTGCCGGACCGTCATCGACCCCGGCTACCCGGACCTGCGCCTGGTCCGCGCGGAGCTGTTGATCCTGCGGCACGAGATCGATGGCCTGATCGACCTGATGACCAGCACGGCCGCCCAGCGCAACCTGAGCTGCACCCTCCACCTGGCCGGACCGATTGGCGACCCGGCCACAGCGCAGGGACGTTCGGAGCACCACGCCGTCCAGACGATCCGCGAAGCCGTTCGGAAGTTGATCCGCGAGACTCGGCCCGAAGCCCACCGCATCCTTCTAGAGGGACCGCGGTGTGCGGCTTGGCTGCGGTACCAGTCTGCACGCGAGGCGTACCACTCCGCACGCCGTTTTCGAACCCTGCTTCACGCGAACGGCTACGGTTTGGCGCTGACGACGCGCGAGCTTGTGGTTCCCCGCAACTGACCCCTCGCCCTCACGAAACGCCAATTCCACCCACCGCGGCCTGAATCCGCTCCAGGGTTGCCGGGCCTGGCTCCTGGGTTCCCTTGCACTTGGGGTAGCCCGCGCAGCCCAGGAAGAAGCCCCGACGCCCCCGACGCACCGTCATCGGGCCGCCGCACTCGGGACAGGTTTCCTCGACCTCGATCGACTTCAGATCGGGCCCGGCCGACAGCGACGCCAGTTCCTGCACCTTCGCCTTCAGCTCTTCGGGAATCGGCGCCGTCGATCGGCACTTCGGGTAATTCAGGCAGCCCAGGAAGGCACCCCGACGCCCCTGCTTGATGCCCATCGGCCCGCCGCACTTCTCGCAGGTCGCGTCGATCTTGGGCGGCTCGATCGGGTTGCCCTTATCGTCCACCTGGAGCGTCGAGCGACACTTCGGATACGCCGAGCAGCCCAAGAACGGCCCCCGGGGTCCCTGACGGAGGATCATCGGCTTGCCGCACTTGGGGCACGCGTGCTCCGTCTCCCGGCGTTCCGGGCGTGGAACCGGCGACCCATCCTCCGCGACGTCGAAAATCTGCTTGCAGTCCGGATAGCCGGAACAGTAGAGGAAGGGTCCGCGGCGGCCTTGCTTGCGCCGCAATGGTCGCCCACAGGCCGGACATTGATGCTCGGTCTCCTCCGCCCGATCGCCGTCGCCTCCCGGCAGCGTCCCCTTGCATTCGGGATAGCACACGCAACTATGAAATGATCCACGTTTATTGAACTTTAAAACCATGTCCGATCCACACTCGGGACACTTCTTCCCGCTTGGCGCCGGCTGCCATGACGTCTCACTGGCCGTTTTCAGCCACTCCTGGAACGGGAAGTAAAACTCGTCGAGAACGTGCTTGAGCTCCTCCTTGCCGGTCACGATCTCGTCGAGCTCGTCCTCCATGTGGGCCGTAAATTTCAGGTCGAGAATCTTGGGGAAGTGGTGGACCAGGTAGTCGTTGACGATCAGGCCCAGGTCGGTCGCGTGAAATCGCCGCTCCTTCTGTTCGACGTATCCACGGTCCTGAATGGTCTGGATGATGGGCGCGTAGGTGCTCGGTCGCCCGATATTCTCCTTTTCCAGAGCCTTAATGAGCGTGGCTTCCGTGTATCGCGGCGGGGGCTGGGTGAAGTGCTGGGTCGCCGCCAGCTCGTGGAGGTCAAGCGCTTGACCCTGGCTCAGCGCTGGCAGCAACTGATCCTCTTGCTTGCCCGCTGGCGGCAAAACCTTGCGGTAGCCGTCGAACCGAAGGATCCTGCCCTGGGCCTTGAATAATCCCTCGCCGGCCTCGACCTCGACGTTTGTGACCTCGAACCGGGCGGGCGTCATCTGGCTGGCGACAAACCGGCGGTAGATCAAATTGTAGAGCCGATACTGGTCGTGACTGAGCCGATCCTTGATCCGCTCCGGATGCAGCGCCAGATCGGTCGGACGGATCGCCTCGTGAGCCTCCTGCGCCAGCTTGCCCGCGGCGTACTGGTTCGGCCGCGCGGGCAGATACTTCGGGCCGTACTCCCGTTCAATCAACGCCCGCACGGCGGCCACCGCCTCGTCGCTGACCCGCAGGCTGTCGGTCCGCATGTAGGTGATCAGGCCGACCGGGCCGGAGCCATCGACGTCGATCCCCTCGTACAGCTCTTGCGCAACCCGCATCGCTCGCTTGCCCGACATCCGCAGCCGGATCGTCGCCTGTTGCTGGAGGGTGCTGGTCTTGAAGGGTGGGTCGGGTTTGTCCGCCTTCTCGACAGTCTCCAACCGCGCGACCCGGTACGACGCACCGCTCAGCTCGGACCGAACCGCCTCGGCCTGCTCGGCATTGGAGGCCGCAAACGGCTCGCCCCGCCAGCGGACGAGCTCGGCGCGAAAGCGGTCGGACTCGGCGGTCGCCCCCGCCGGACTGAGCGTCGCGACCAGCTTCCAGTATTCCTCAGGGACGAACGCCCGAATCTCCCGCTCGCGATCGGCGATCAGGCGAACGGCGACCGATTGCACCCGGCCGGCGCTCAGATTGCGCGCGATCTTGGTCCAAAGCAGCGGGCTAACCTGATATCCCACAAAGCGATCGAGAAAACGGCGGGCCTGCTGCGCATTGACCTTGTTCATGTCAAGCGGGCCGACGTGCTCGAACGCTTCCCGAACCGCCCGCTCAGTGATTTCGTAGAACAAGACGCGGCGCACCCGATCGTCGGGCAGGCCAAGGGCTTGCTGGAGATGCCAGGCAATGGCTTCTCCTTCACGATCCGGGTCCGTCGCCAGGTAGACCAGATCGGCCTGCTCCGCATCCCGTTTCAATTCCTGGACCGTCTGCTTCTTCTCCGGGGCAATCTCGTACTGCGGGAGGTAGTCGCGCGCGACATCGACGCCAAGGCTCCGCTTGGGCAGGTCGCGGACGTGGCCCATACTGGCCTTCACCACAAAACCCGGCCCAAGGAACTTGGCAATCGCCTTGGCCTTCTTGGGGCTTTCGACGATCACCAGGGAGTAACCCCGGCCCGAAGGACCCGGTTGGGCCTTGCGGGACCGAGTGCGGGTCGCGGCCCGGCGATCGGCGGTCTCGGCTCGGGCGCCGCTCCCTTTTGGAGTCCGCTTTGGGGCCGCTTTCTTCGTGGGACGTGTTGACTTGCGGGCCACTCGTTCCTGCCTTGCCACCAAGCGTTTTTCGTGAGAATCGGGCGCAACCTTCCGCCCGAATTAGCCCAAGCCCCCTGTCGACGCCAACGCCCGATTCGGCGCCCGCTCGTTTGTCCAGGGGGCTTGTCCTGATACACTGAACGACGGTCGAATACTTCCGCGAAATCCTTATGCGACCGGGTCAAGCTCTGTCAAGGGTCCGACGCCCCCGATCCGGACCGTCATGCTCCCGGCGGACCGCGTTCGTCAGGTTGAGGAGATGGTTTCCGTATGCCGTTTGAAGTCTTTCGCCGAAACCAGAAGAAATGGCTCGCGGCCTTGGCCTTGATGGCCATGGTCGCCTTCACGCTCGATTTCAGTCTGTTCCGCAATCAGGGGCCGGTTCGGGGCAACCCAGTCGTGTTCCGGGCGGATGGACGCGAGATCCGGGCCGATGAGGTCACGGCCCTCAAGATCGACCGCATCCGCGCCAACCAGTTTCTGGCCGCGGCCGGCGGCCCCGATGGATACTTCGGAGGTGTTTCCGACGAGGAGATGGTCGACGCCTACCTGCTCGACCGCGAGGGGCAACGCCTGGGCATCCCTGCCACGGCCGACGTCGGCGCCCAGTGGCTTCGTCGCGAGTTGCGGCTCCCCACGGAACGGTTCGTCCAGATTTACAACGACTACTTTGCCGACGCCGCCGGCGAAATTCGCTGCACCGACACGCAGTTGCTCGAGTCCATCGCCCGCCAACTCCGGATTCTCAGCGTCGCCTTGCTGCCCGACTCGCCAACTTCGGGCGGTTATGACGCATATCTGGTGACGCCGCTCGACCTATATGAAGACTTTCGGACCGAGGCCGAGCGGGTCGCGGCGCGGGCTGTCGCCTTCCCCGCCGTCGACTACCTCGACAAAGTTCCCGATCCCTCCGAGGAGCAGATCCGGGCCTTCTTCGACGAGCACAAGAATCGTCTGCCCGATGCAGAAAGCGACCAGCCCGGGTTCAAGATTCCGCGCCAAGTCCAGGTCGAGTATGTCGCGGCCGATGTCCCCCAACTCGAAGAGACGATTCGAGCCCGCCTGACGGACGAAGAACTGCGCTCCTACTACAACACCAACGCCGCCCGCTTCCCCGAACCGCCTCGTGAGCTGCCCGTCAATCTCTTCGCCGGCGATCCGGAGGCCAAGTTGACGCCGCCATCGACCGACCCGTTCTATCTGGTTCGTGACGAGGTCCGGCTGGCTCTGGCCGGAGAACGGGCACGCGACGAGATCGACGACCGCTTCAACCAGATCCGCCGCGAAGTCATGGATCCGTTCCTGGACCGCTACGACCTGGCCGAGGAAGCAAACCGCGAGGCACGCGAGGCTGGTCGTCCGGTCACTGATCTCCCCCGCCCGGTCGGCTCGGATGGTCGCTCGTTGCTTCAGGCTGCGGCCGAACGGCTCGGCCTGACCTACGAGCGGACCCCGCCCTTGGACCGGTTTGCTGCCGAGACAACCATGCCGATCGCCCGGGCCCAGTTTGGGACGGGCCCGGCTGCTCGGCGGATTCCCTTCGCCGACTACGTCTTTGCTCCGCGGGCCAGTCTCTACGAGTCGTTTGAACTGACCGATCCGGTCGGCCGTCGATACCTCGCCTGGAAGGTTGACGATCAGCCGGACCGCGTTCCGACTCTCGAAGAGGTCCGGCCGCGGGTCGTCGAGGCCTGGAAACTCGTCCAGGCCAGCGAACTCGCTCGGAAGGAGGCCGAGGCGTTGGCCGATCAGGCTCGGCTTCAGGGCGGCGACCTGGCCGCCGTCGCCGGCAACCGTCCGATCATCACCACCAGCGAACAGCCCCAAGTGATTCGGACGCCGGCCCTATCTCCGTTTGCTCTGCCGGAGTCGCGTCCGTCGGAGATTCCCGAGCTTCCAAATGCCGGAGCGGAGTTGCGCAAGGCTCTCTTTGCGCTCGAGCCGGGAGTGGTTCAGGTCGCTCCCAACGCGCCCAAGACGGTTTACTATGTGTTGACCCTCGATCGCCGCACGCCGGCCGACCTCCGCGACCTTTTTGGTCCGCTGGGCCGTCGGCCCGGCATCGAACGTGAAGTTGTGGCTCGCCTCACGTCCGAGCGGATCCGTGCCCGGTTGCAGGCACTCCGGGCCGCTCACGATGTCCGTCTGGTCGCCGTCGAGCCTGCGGCGGCTGCGCGTGACGAGTCGTTCTGATCATCGTCGGTTGCCGCCGGCGGCTGCGAGGCTACCGGCGGCCCAGTTCTGTGATGCCCAGCGATGGCCCTGCCCCGCGTCGTGATCGTCGGCCGGCCCAACGTCGGCAAGTCCTCGCTCTTCAACTGGCTGGCCGGCCGCCGCATTGCCATCGTCGATGCGATGGCCGGTGTGACCCGCGATCGGGTCTCTGCGCTGGTTCAGATCGGTGATGAGGCCGACGCGCGCTTCTTCGAACTGGTCGATACCGGAGGGATCGGCGTCGTTGACCGCGATGAGCTTTCCCGCGAGATTGAGCAGCAAATCGAACTGGCCATGCACGAGGCCGACCTGATTCTCTTCGTCGTCGACGCGCGCGAAGGTCTGATGCCGCTCGATGAGGACGTAGCCCACCGCCTCCGCTACCTCAACCGTCCCGTGGTTCTGGTGATCAACAAAGCCGACACCCCCGAGCTGGAAACCACCGCCCACAACTTTCATAAACTCGGCCGGGGCACCCCGGTCTTCGTCTCCGTCCACCAGAAACGCAACAAGGACGAGCTGCTCCGGGTCATCCTGGAGCGGCTCCCGGCGGCCACCGAGAAGCCGGCCGAGGCCGTTATGAAGGTCGCCGTCGTCGGCCGTCCCAACACCGGCAAATCCACCTTCATCAACACGCTGGCCCGCGCTGAGCGGATGATCGTCTCGGAAATCCCGGGCACCACCCGTGACTCGGTCGACGTCCGGTTCGAACTCGACGGTCTACCCTTCATCGCCATCGATACCGCCGGCGTTCGCCGCAAGGCCAAAATCCGTGACGATCTGGATTTCTTCTCCATGCATCGCGCCGAGCGCTCCATTCGCCGCGCCGACGTCGTGTTCCTGTTCCTCGACCCCAATCAGGGCGTCGCCCGGGTCGACAAGCAACTGGCAGACTATATCGCCCAGCACTACAAGCCCTGTGTCTTTGTCATCAACAAGTGGGACACGATTCTCGCCCATCCCGACGGCCCGTCCGCCGAGCTGATGAACAAATACGCCACGTCGGTCCAGCACGCCTTCCGCACCATGGCCTACGCACCGCTGGCGTTTATCACCGCTAAAACCGGCAAGAATGTCAAAGCGCTGATCAATTTGGGCCAGGCGATGTTTAAGCAGGCGCGAAAGCGAGTCGGCACCGGGGTGCTCAACCGAGTGCTCCGCGAGGCCGTCCAGGCCCACCCCCCGCCCATGCGCGAAAATCGGAGCCCGAAGATCTATTACGCGGCCCAAATCGACGTTGCTCCACCGACCATGGTCATCTTCGTCAACTCTCCCTCGCTGTTCGACGCCCCCTATCAGCGCTACCTGCTCAACGTCTTCCGCGAGCAACTGCCCTTCCGGGATATTCCCATCAAACTCTACTTGAGGGCTCGCTCTCAGGCGTCCGGCTCAGGGGCGGCCCGCGGCTCCGACCCGTTCGACCCCCAGGACCTCCCCAGCGTCGGTCTCGACGCCGAGGTCAACGACCTGCTCTCCGAGTTGGAAGAATGAACCCCACGCCCCCCTTGCCCCGGATCCCCCGGCGCGAATTTCTTAGCCGCGTCGCCGCCGTTCTGGCCATCGACCCCATCCGCCGCGTTCGCCCCGGTCGGCTCAAGCTCAGTCTGTCGGCTTACTCGTTTCGCGACTATCTGAAGCTCGATGCACCTCGTATGGATATGTTTCAGTTCGTTGATCTTGCTGCCGATTACGGCTGCGACGCCGTTGAGCCGACCAGCTACTGGTTTCCGCCGGACGTCGATGACGCCTACCTCCGGCGCCTCCAGCAACACGCCTTCCTTCAGGGGCTTGATATCTCAGGGACGGCCATCCGCAACGATCTCTGCCTGGCCGATCCGGCGGCCCGCGCCCAGCAGCTCGAGACGATCCGCCGCTGGATCGATCGGGCCAGCGTTTTGACGGCTCCCGTGATTCGGATCTTTGGCGGCAACGTGCCTCGGGGAGACTCGGAGGACGCGGCGGCCGAACGAGTGATCTCGGCGATCGAGGAGCTGCTTCCCCACGCCGTCGCACGGGGAGTCACCCTGGCGCTTGAGAATCACGGCGGCATCACCGACACGCCCGCTCAGCTCCTGCGGATTGTCCGAGCCGTTCGCGCTCCTGAGGGCGGGTTCGGCGTCAACCTCGATACGGGCAATTTCCACGGCGACGACCCGTATGCCGATGTCGCCGCGTTGGCGCCCTACGCCGTCAACGTCCAGGTCAAGACCGAAATCCGCCGGGGTCAGGGTCCCAAGGAGCCGGCCGACCTCGAACGCATGATCGCGATTCTCCGCGACGCGCGCTACGCCGGCTATGTGGTGCTGGAATACGAGGCCGACGAGGATCCGATGATCGGCGTTCCGGCCGCCTTGCGGATTTTGCGGCCGCTTATGGGTTAGACGGGTTGCCGGCTAGCTCTTGCCAAGCGTCGAGCAGCCGGCGGGCTACGTCGTCGGGAGCAACCGCGCGGGCCGACTCGATGGATCGGATTGCGTCGCGGCGTCGGCCGGCGTCCAGGTGCAGCCGCGCTTGGCCGAGCCGTGCCTCGAACAGCTCCGGCTCCTCGCGCAGCGCCTCGGCGAACCGATCTTCGGCCGAGTCCAGGTCGTAGGCCACCAGATCCGCCCAGCCCATCCGTGAAAACCGAAGCGCCGGCCGCGGGACCTGTTGGGCCGTCGCCCAGGCAGACCGCGCGGCTCCCGGATCCCCCAGCCTCAGCCAGAGGGTCGCCAGCCGATCGGTCTCGGCCCAGCTCCGCTCCTCGGGCGTCCGCGCCGACTCCAGGACCTCGGCGGCTGTCTGAATGCGGCCCGAGTCGAACAGCCGCTCCACCAGGGCGTCCAGCTCGGCTCGATTGGTCCACTGCCGTGCTGGCTCGGCCCCGAGCCGCGCCCGCAACGCCGGCACCAACCCCCGCGCCGCGGCCGCTACCCCGCGCTGCGTCGGGTTGCGCGGATGCAACCGTCCCAGCCGCTCGGCGACCTCTAGGGCCCGGTCTCCGATCCCCAGCCGTCGATCAAGTTCGAGCAGCGAGGTCAAGATTGTAAAGTCGTCGGGTCGGTCCTCTCGGGCCCGCTCCAAGGCGAAGACCGCACGCATCAGCGTCGGGTCCCGCACCGGATCGAACGGCGCGCGGAGCCGGCTCGCGGGATCAACCCCCGAGCGCGCAAACTCCAGCAGTTCGAGCAGTCCCAGGCGTTTCCAGGCCTCGGCCTGGACCTCCCAATCCAGCAGAGCGCGACGGGCGTAACCCTGCCCTAAGAGGATCAGCCGGGCGGCTAGGCCCGGCCGGGTCTCCAACTGAGCGGCCACATCGTGGCAGATCCGAGCCAGCGCAACCCGCGCCGGTCCGTCCGCGGGATCGGTCGCCGGGTCCGGCTCGAAATGCCGTCGAGCAAAATCGACCGTCGGCAACCCGACCGCCGCCTCACGCGGCACAAAGACCGACGCGACCGGATCGAAATGAACGCATCGCCAGGCGCGGCTGGCCAAGACTCGTGCCGGTAACACCGCCGACCCGACCTGGGTGTGATCCAGCAGCAGCGACGGGCTGCCCAACGCCGCCAGGCTCTCCTCCCAGCCGATTCCCGTCGCGATCCGCTCCTGCAACTCGCGGTACGCCCGGTAGAGCTCCGGACCGATCACCTCCAGCCGCGCGTCCGCGTACGTCTTCTTCTCCGGCCCGTTGTGATAAATCCATACGGCCGAATGTCCGTTGTGAAAACAGACCGAGCGGTCCGGCATCCCAGGCTCACGCGAGACCTGAGCCGCCTCGTGAGGAAACCACAACGGCGCCTCCCCAAGCCCAAATTGCCGACCTTCACCCACCCAGGCGTAATATCCCCCAAGCGCCACGGCCAGAATCAGCCCCAGCACCACCGCCGCCATGACGACCGTCGGCCGCTCCGGTTGTTGGACCGCCCGCAATCGTTGCCGCGCCCGCTCGGTCCGGGCCGCCACCCACTCCCCCCAGTTCCACGCGGAAACCGCCCCTGCCACCGCTGCGAACTGATGGCTATTGCGGGTCGCCTTCCAACTCAAGATCGCAAACGTCCCGAACGCCAACAACCGAAACCAACGCAGCCGCCAGAGCGGCTCGACCCGCGTCGCCCGCCGCTGCTGACCTCGACGCGCCCGAACCCGCGAAGTCCGGCTCCTCGCTTCGGCCATTCGGCTCCACCGATCAACGCTGCTCCAGATCCAGGGCACCACGAAACTCGCCACGCCGACGGCCAGCGTCGTCAGGTGGATCGCTAAGGGAACATTCCACCACCCGGCTTGTTGCACGAAGACATCCAACGGCATCAATTCGGCGATCGACTCGAACACCCGATTGTTCATTGTTCCCAAGAGAGTCAGCGGAAAGAGCGCCCCACGCACGCCGTACGGGTTGATCAGACAGGCGACTCCCACCGCCAGCGACGCACCCATCACCAGTCGCCACCAGCGGTGACTCGGCCCGGGAACGTCTCGCGCCACCGCCGCTTCGATCAGACCAAAGACCAGCAGCATCGGTCCGATGACGAACAACCCCTGGGTGTTCACCCAGACGACCTGAACCACCGGCAAGGCTAGCACCCACACCGGCCCCGACCGCCACTGGTTCAAGACGACTAGGAAGATCGACATGTAAAGAAACGTCAGCGTCTCGGGACGTACATACATCCGGCCCGCAAGGAGCAGAATCGCCGGCATCCATGCCGCCACCCGGACCCAGAGCGGCGACCGATTCACCCCGCCAAACAGGAGGATTCCGACCCCCAGGGTCGTCACCGCACACTTGACGAGCGTCAGGAGATCGACGCCCCCTACCTGATAGCCCAGGCTGATCAGAACCTGAAAGATCCAGTGCAAGTCGATCCAAGGTTTCTCAGCCGGACCTCCAAACAGGTAGGGGTCGACCGTGGGGATCTGGCCCGTCTGGCGGATCAAGTCGCCGGTGCGCAAGTGCCACCAAAAGTCCGTATCCTGAAGTGGAAAAATCCCCAGGATAAAGACAAGCCCGAGGAATGAGATGGCCAGCAGGGTTTCGAGCGCCCGGAGGCGCGCGTCGGTCCGCGCGGCCGCGGAACGGTCGGGGTTACCGGCCTCGATCTCGACCTTCCGGTTCGACTTGCTCATCGGCTTCCGCCGGCCCGCGGGGCCTCAGGCGTCGACGTCGAAAAAGGTGCGCTGAACCGGCGGCACGCTGGCCGTCTGACGCCGCTCCAGCCTCTGAAGCACCATCCACCGCCGCTTCAGATCTCGCAGAATCTGCCAGAACAAGCGGCTGTGCATCCGCCCGCGGGTCCGCTCCGCCCGGTAGCCGTCGAACGACCCTGGTTCTGTGTACTCCAGGTGGTGGGCCATTTCGTGCAGAAAGGTGTCGAAGAGCTCTTCGAGCGGTCTCCGCCCGGCATCGCGGTCGTGGGTGTAGACCCGGATCAACCGGCGGCTTCGGTAGTACGTCCCCAGGACGCGCGAGGTCGGCCGGGTGTTCAGTTCCAGGTCGTATTCGACCCGACACGGGTGAATCCGGGCCATCCGATCCCGGAAAAGCTCGGCAACCGCCGGGATCGGAGGCTCGAACCGGCGAAACACCGGGGGCGCGGGAACCAGCCGGATCGAGGCTTCGGCAGTGTCCTCCAGCTCGACCACCAACCGGCCACCCACCCGGCGCGCCCGCTCTTCCACCGAGGGCAGGTCGAAGACCTCAGGATCGATCAGTTGCCGTCCCCCGTTGGGGAGGATCAGCCAATACCGCTCCGCCATCGCGCTCTCGCGTCCATCATCCTCCGGATCGCGGATCCGCGGTCGCCGCGGCGTCCTGCGATTCACACAACCATAACATCTCACAGCCTTCGGAAAAGGTCAGCACCCTACCGATCAGCCCCTCGACTTTGCCGGTCCGGGAGACTCTGCCGACGCGCGCCCGTTGCCAGCCGCCTTCTGCGCCTCTATCGTCAAAGGTCAACCCACCGGCGTCCCGCTCGGGGGCGCCCTGCTTCCCACCTCCGAGGACCCCGCCATGCCGCGTCGCGGTCGCCTCATCGGCTCGGTCTCCGCCCTGGTCAGCTTGGTTCTCAACGGTCATGGTTCCTGGGCCTATGCCCAGGCGCCGACTCCCACAGCGATCCTCGAGGGACACCAGGAGCCAGTCTACGGCCTTGCCTATTCCCCCGATGGGAAGCTGCTCTACTCGGTCGGCTTTGACAATGCGCTGCGGGTCTGGGACATGGCGTCCCGCCGGGAGATTCACAAATTCGAGGGTCACGGAAGCCTGGTTCTGACGGTGGCCCCCAGTCCGGACGGCCAGCGCATCCTGACCGGCAGCCTCGACAAAACCGTCAAGGTCTGGCCCCGGCCCCAGGGAGGCATCCAAAAAGAACTGACCGGCCAGCCCGGCCCCATCCGCGTCTTGAGGGCGGCTCCTGACGGCAAGACCGTCCTCTACGCCGCCGGACCGCTGGTCCGCTGGTGGGATCTCGACGCTTCGGTCCGCGACTTCACCGGCCATACTTCCGACGTCGAAGCCCTGGCCTGGCGGGGTGATGGCGCCCAGTTGGCCTCCGGAGACAAGGACGGCATCATCCGCCTCTGGAATCCGGCCGACGGAACCTTTCAGGCCGCGATCGAGACGCCGTCCAGCCCCGTCCGCGACCTGGCCTACGCCCCGACGCATGACCTGCTGCTGGCTGCCGGTTTCGACGGCGTGGCACGCGCTTACCGGATCCCCCCCGTCGATCCTCGCATCATCGATCTCAAAACCGCGCCGGGTCTGTTCGCGGCCAGTTCCGACGGCAATCGGATCGCCAGCGCGGGCGACGACCAGGTCGTCCGGATCGTGCAGGTCGGAGACGGAGCGGTGCTCAAGGAGATCCCCGCCGGCGATGTCCCTTTGCGGGCTCTGGCTCTTTCGGCTGATGGCTCCCGGCTGGCTCTGGCCCAGGCCAACCAGGTCATCCGTGTCCTGAGCGTCGCCGATGCCGCCGAACTGCGCAGGCTCGAAAACTTGCCCACACCGATCACCGCCCTTGGCCTCAGCGGCGATGGGACACGCGTCGCGCATGCCGGCGAGGACAAGGCCATTCGGGTCCATCAAGTGGACGACGGCGCCGAGGTTCGCGCGCTGACCGGTCTGCCCGCTCTGGTTCGGACCCTCGCCTTCCATCCCAATGATGCCAATCAGCTCGTCTCCGCCGGCGATGACAAAGCGGCCAAACTCTGGGATCTGAACACCGGCAACGCCATCCGAGACTTCGCTGGCCACGGCGAGTCGATCCTGGCCCTGGCCATCAGTCGGGACGGACAAAAACTGCTGACCGGCTCTGCCGACAAGCTGGCCAGGCTCTGGAACCTCAACGACGGCCAGCTCGTGGCTACCCTGGCCATGCATCAGGCGGCGCTTTCGCAGGTCGCCCTCTCCGGCGACGGCTCCCGTGCCGTCACCGGCGGAGCCGACGGCGCCGTCGTCTATTGGGACGCACCCGCCGGCCGGGCCTTGCAGCGCCTCTCGGCCCATGCCGCACCGATCGTCGGCCTCGGCCTTCACCCAGACCAACCGCAGGTCGCATCGGCCGGCCTCGACCACAAGTTACGCGTCTGGAATCCCAGTGCGATCCGGGCCTACGGCGGACATCAAGGTCCAATTTCGGCGATCGCCGTCCACCCGAACGGCTCGCAGCTTGTCACTGGATCGATGGATCGAACGGTGAAGGTCTTTGACCTCAACTCGGGCGCGGAGGTTCGCACCTTGACAGGACTGGCTGGCCCGGTCCGCGGCGTCGCCATCACCCCCGACCAGCAACGCATCGTGGCTCTGGCCGACGATCGCGAGGTGCGTACCTGGAACCTCGGCGACGGCGCTCCGGTGGCGGCCTACCCCCCCTTGCCCGCCGCCGCGCTGGCTCTCTCCGTCGCGGCCGGCAGCAAAGCCCTCGCCCTGGGCTTGGGCGATGGTACCGTTCGCCTGATCGACCTAGCCCAGTCCGACCCAACCCAGGCGCTCTCCCGCGCGATCCCCGTTTCCGAAAGCCCGGTCACCGCCGTGGCTCTGCTCGGCGATGGGACGATCCTGACTGGCAGCCAGGACGCCACGGTCCGCAAACTGGCTGTGCCGCCGGCCTCAGCGCTCGCAACGCTGACCGGCCACGAGGCTCAGGTCTACAGCGTCGCTTGGATGCCGGATATGAGCCGGGCCGTGACCGCAGCGGCCGACAAAACGGTGCGCATCTGGGACCTGACCAAGTCGGCCCAGGAACGCGCCATCGCCCCGGCCCACGAGAATGTCGCCTATGCTGTCGCCGTCTCCCCCAAGGGCGACCTGATCGCTAGCGGCGGCGACGACAAGCTCATCAAATACTGGAACCCCGCCGACGGTGCCGAGCTTCGCAGGAGCCAGGGCCACGGTGGTGCCATCTATTGCCTCGCCTTCCGACCGCCCGACGCTGCCCAACTCGCCAGCGGCTCGGTCGACAAGACGATCCGGATCTGGAACGTCGCCGACGGTCAGGAGGCCAAGGTCCTCTCGGGACACCCAGACGACGTCTACAGCCTGGCCTGGAGTCCGGACGGGAAGCGGCTCGCCTCGATCGGTTACGGCGGAAATCTCATCGTCTGGGACGTCGACGAAGCCAAGCCGATCCTCCAGACCAAGGTCGGGACCAACACCCCAGCCTACTGCGTCGCCTGGAATCCCCAGGCTGATGAAGTCGCGGTCGCGGCCTCCGACGGCAAGATCTATTTGTTCGCCGCTCCTTGAGCGTGCCGTCGAGACTCCCGGCGTCGTGACGAAGGCGACGGACCGACGGAGCTAGGCCTCCGGGTTCGACTCCTTCTTAAGTCGCCGCTCGTAGTCTTCGATAAACGGCCGCGCTCGCTCCAGGTCGCCGGCCCGACAGTAGACCCGGGGATTGCCATCCCAGACTCCGAGTGCATCCTGCAAGTCGATCGTATCCGCCATGGCGGGAATCCCCCGGTCGACGAGCTGGTCGGCCAGGAACTTGGCCTCGGGCAGACTCCCTGCCTGGTAGCAAACGACCAGCTCGTCCTCGGGCTCGCCGTGGACGGTTACCCACTGTGCCTTGATCGTTGGATCTGGCAGAGCGACCGGGTCGTAACGTGGATCCACGATCGGCGGCATGGCGTCCGCCGTCACAAAATTCGGATCCTCAACGCCGGTCTTTGAGGTTCCACAATTCCAGCAGACCTCGAACGAATCCTCGACCTCAGAGCTACACTTCGGGCACGACCACATCGAACGATTCTCCCCGGGGCGTTCGCGTTCGGGCGTTCAACGACCCCCGACGCTGTTGCGTCAGACCTTGAGAGTTTCGACCAGTTCCTCCGGCGGCAGGAGATAACCAAAGTAAAACGGCCCAAAGGCCGCGTACCGAGCCGACGCCCGATCGAATCGCATCGTATAGACGATTTCCTTCAGATACGTCGGGTTGCGGCCCCAGAGCGTTACACCCCATTCCCAGTCGTCCAGACCGGTCGATGCCGTAATCACCTGGCTGACCTTGCCGGCGAACTTCATGCCGCTCTTGCCGTGCTCGGTCATCATCGCCATCCGGTCCGAAAAGGGTGTGGCGTACCAGTTCTGGTGTGGCTCGACGCGGATCTTGTTCATCGGATAGAAGCACAGACAGGGCCAGTTGGGAAACTCGGGGTAGAGCCGCTGGCGGTTCATCGCGTCGAGCCGCTGGCCGTACTGTTTGACCCGAGTCTGGAACAAGGTTGACTCGGGGGCCATCCCCTCCCGGTCCCGGAGGATAGCCGCGTACGCGGCTTCGTCGGGCACGTATTCGGAGATTTCAGTAATCGAGTAGAACGAATACACCGGCTCAAGAAACGAACCCGCGGCCGAGGCCTCGATGGCTACCTGGGCCGCATGCAACGCCCGCAGGTCCGATCCGGCCATGACGACGCCCCAATTTGCCTTATGGCCTGGGACCGCGAAGCACTGGGCTTCCTCGGCGGCGTTTCCCTTCAAACCGGAAAGGACCGTGGCCAAATCCGTGGCCGCCGCCCGCCGCTCGCTGACCGGCATCGTCGCCAACGCGGCCCGGTCCAAGCGGTAATACAGATGCAGGAAGTGCCACCCAGCGACCGGCGTGAGTCCTTCCACGATCGAGTCGGCAGCCGTTGCACTCTGAGGGGGCTTCGCAGAGGTCTCTAAACTCATCGCCGTCACTGATCCTCCCACCGACCGACGACCATAGTTCCGCTTTGCTTCAGGCTAAGCCCGACCGGTCCGCCGCGGCAAGCGACCACCGCTTGCCTGGCCTCAGCTTCGGCCTTCCCAACCGGCGTCATCCCGGAAAGAATAAGACACGCAAGCCGGACAACGCTCAGATGCTCAGAGGAGGTCTGGAGTTCACCCTCATGGCGACCGACACATCCCCTACCACCTTCACCCGTGGCCGTATCTACGACGACATCACTCAGTGCGTCGGCAACACCCCGCTGATCCGGCTCCGGCGGGTCTCGGCCGGCTGCCCGGCCACGGTGGTCGCCAAGTTGGAAAACTTCAATCCCCTCTGGTCGGTTAAGGATCGCATCGCCGTGGCGATGATCGACCAGGCGGAACGCGACGGCAAAATCGGACCCGACTCACTGATTATCGAGCCGACAAGCGGTAATACCGGCATCGGCCTGGCGTTCACTTGCGCCGCTCGGGGCTACCGCCTGATGGTCACGATGCCCGAGAGCATGAGCTTGGAGCGTCGCCGGCTGCTCAAGGCCTTCGGCGCCGAAATCGTTCTGACCCCGGCCTCCGAAGGCATGCCCGGCGCCGTGCGGCGGGCCGAGGAGATCGTCCGCTCGACCCCCGGCGCCTTCATGCCCCAGCAATTCCGCAACCCGGCCAACCCCGAAATCCATCGCCGGACGACCGCCGAGGAGATCTGGAACGATACTGACGGTCAGGTCGACATCCTGGTCTGCGGCGTCGGGACCGGAGGTACGATCACCGGCTGCGGCGAGGTGCTCAAAGCCCGCAAGCCTGGGCTTCAGGTCGTCGCCGTCGAGCCGGCCAACTCCCCGGTCATTTCCCAGAAGCGGGCCGGCGAGCCGCTTCGCCCCGGTCGCCACGCGATCCAAGGAATCGGCGCCGGCTTCATTCCCGAGGTCCTCAATCTCGAGATCATCGACGAAGTGATCCCGGTCCGCGACGAAGAGGCCTTCGAAATGGCCCGCCGCCTGGCCAAGGAAGAAGGGATGCTCTGCGGCATCTCGTGCGGCGCGGCGGCAACGGCGGCCATCCAGGTTGCCCGCCGTCCGGAAAACGCCGGTAAGCTCGTCGTCGTCGTCCTGCCCGACCTCGGCGAACGCTACCTCTCGACCCAACTCTACCCCGAGTGATCCTTTACGGCATCTTGGACGATCCCTCCTTGGAAGCCCCGCGGCGGGCCTCCCGATCGTTGATCCACTGTCGGAGCGTGTTAGCCGGAATGCCGAGCACCCGCTCGGCCGGTGTCGGCCCACCGAGAAAGTAGACCGCAAAGCACCGCCACAAATCTTCCCAGATCGGCATCGGGATCAGTGGGTCGCCGGCAGCCTGACGGGCTGCCTCGACCCGGGCCCAGACGACCGGCATCTCTTCGCGGAAGAGGCGCTCGACGATCGCGCGGGCCTGTGGCTCGTCGATCCCAGTGCCGCGGGCCAGCGTGCTCGAAGCCAGTGCTACGAGCCGCTCCTGCCAGGCATTGCGCGGCGGCGCGAGGCTGTCTGAGGCGGCCGGCCCTGCCGTCGCCGCGAGCGCTGGGCGCGACACTGTGGGTTGGTTCTGCGCCGGCTGATCGTCAAGCCACGGCGCCAGGTGCTCCCAGCCGATCACGTCGGTCTGCTTATGGTTGCGATAGACGGCGTTTTCCAAGGCGTTGCGCAGCTCGCGGCTGTTGCTCTCGGCAAACGGCTGAACCCGAAGTCGAGCCAGCGCATCGGCGTCCAGCTCGAGGTCAGCGCGGAGCTCGGCCGCTAGGGTCTCGACCAGGTGCCGGGCCTGGACCTCGATATCCTCGGACCGCTCCCGGAGCGGGGGAATGAAGATCGGAAACCGCTCGACCCGGGCCAAGAAGGCCATCGAAAGCTCGCCAGAGCGGCGCCGCTCGCGCCAGGGCTGGGTCTCCACCGTGGCCACCACCAGACATTCCGCTTGCCGGCGGACCTCTTCCTCGCCGACCCGGCTGTACTGCCCATCCTCCAAGAATGAGTGCAAAATCGGAGTACACGATGCCGGCAAACGATGGAAATCGTCGAGGACCAGAACCCCCCGCCCGGCCGTCGCCACCAACCCGACCCGATCCTCCCGCGCGTCGGTAAACGCGCCGCGGCGGTGGCCAAACAGAATGCTCCGCAGCAACGTCTCATGCGTCAGGTCGTTGCAAGATGCGATCACCAGTGGCTGGCTCCGGCGATGTGAGACGGCGTGAATGACCGCGGCCAGGCCCCGTTTGCCGGTGCCGCTTTCGCCGTCGAGCAGGACGATCGGCAACGGCCGGCGCGATCGGCTGTTGCCCCGGATCTCCAGATCCTGGCCGACGAGCCGGCCCAAGGCGTAGCACTGGGTCAGCACCGCTCCGAACGCCTCGGACTGATAAATCAAGCCCTCGGACAGCACAGCGCGTGCCAGCGCTTCGACCTCGGGCAGTGACAGATGCTCCTCGATCGCCGCGACGACCGTCGGCACCAGGCCCGGCCCATCGCCGTCCGGGCCCTTGCGAACGAACCGGTTCGCGGGAAAACCGGCCGGCGCCGGGTAGGCCGAGTAGAGGATTCCTCGGGTCTCGGGCTGGATTCGTTCGAGTTCTTCGACGAGGAATCGACCGGCCCGCGCGCCCGGTCCGTGGTTGGCAAACCTCAGGTCCGAGATCACCGCCGCAAACAGATGCCGGTTGAGCAGTGAGCGGACCGTCTGAAACTGCCCGTCGGGATCGCGGACCAAGTGGAGCGTCACCTGGTGAGGCGTGGGCTGATGGTAGTGGCGGACGCGCTGGCTTTCGTAGCCGTGGGTCACAACCCGGACGCCCAGCGGCTGGCCGCGACGCCACCCCCCTTCCCCGGTCAGGAGTTTGGCGGCCCGCGACCGCGCCAGCGCGGCTCCCAACTCGTGGGGCATGCTCGGAATCAGCGATTCGAGGACGCTTGGCTCGTCGTCGACCAGCATCACGCTCGTGATCCACGGCATGGCACGCGTCCCGGGAAAGGGCGGGAAAGAAACGAATCCGTGTCCGATTCTACCGGAGGTGGTCTAGCCGGGCCGATCGCTTGACCAACCGCGACCGACAACCCACAATCAGCCCTGTTCAAGCTGCGGCATGCCCGCCGGGCGATCCGACCCGGGAGTCATCCCTGCGATGCTCGCCAAGCTGGCGTCGTACACCTTGATCGGGATCGAGGCGGCTCCCGTTGAGGTCGAGGTCGACGTCTCCCCGGCCGCTCAACCGAGTACGGTTCTGGTCGGTCTGGCCGAGGCAGCCGTTCGCGAGAGTACCCACCGGGTCGAACGCGCAATCATCAACTCGGGCTTTCGGCGCACGACCGACCGGCTGGTCATCAACCTGGCGCCTGCCGACTTGCGCAAGGACGCCAACGGCTTCGACCTCCCGATCGCGCTGGGAACCCTGGTCGGTAGTGGCCAGATCGAGCTGGAACGCCTGGGAAACCTCGCCGTCGTCGGTGAGCTTGCCCTGACCGGCGAGACTCGCCCGATCAAGGGCGCCCTGGCCATGGCTCTGGCCGCCGCCGCCGAGGGCCGCAAAGGTCTACTTGTTCCCACCGCCAACGCCCTGGAGGCGGCCGTCGTCGAGGACCTCGATGTTTACCCGATCGGCAGCCTCGCGGAGGCAGTCGGCTTTTTGACCGGCCAGCTCGACCTCGAGCCGACGAGCGTCGACCTCGACGACGTCTTCTCGCGGTGCAGTCACGTCGAAGAGGACTTTAGCGACGTCAAGGGCCAGGACTACGCCAAACGCGCCTTGTTGATCGCCGCCGCGGGCGGCCACAACGTGCTGATGATCGGGCCGCCGGGAACCGGCAAGACGCTTCTGGCTCGTCGGCTCCCGACGATCCTCCCCCCGCTGACGCCGGGCGAGAGCCTGGAGACGACCCGAATCTACAGCGCCATGGGCCTTCTGCCGGCCGGTCAGGCGCTGATGGCCACCCGACCCTTCCGCTCGCCCCATCATTCGGTCAGCGACGCTGGCCTGGTCGGCGGCGGGACCACCCCGCAGCCGGGCGAGATCAGCCTGGCGCACAAGGGCGTCTTGTTCCTCGACGAGTTGCCGGAGTTCAATCGCAAGACATTGGAAGTCCTCCGCCAACCGCTCGAAGAAGGTTCCGTCACGATCAGCCGTGCACTGCGCAGCGTTACCTTCCCGGCGGAGTTCATTCTGGTCGCAGCCATGAATCCATGCCCCTGCGGCTATCGTTCGGACCCACGCCGTGCCTGTACGTGCAGCCCGCCCCAAGTCGAACGCTATCTTTCTAAAATCAGTGGCCCGCTGCTGGACCGGATCGACCTGCATGTCGAGGTTCCCGCCGTCCCCTTTACGCAACTCTCGGAGGCGCCGTCCGGACCCTCATCCGAGACGCTTCGTGCCCAGGTTCTCGAGGCCCGCGCACGCCAGGCCGAGCGGTTCGGCAGCCGCGGTCCCCTCACCAACGGCCGGATGACACCTCGGCTCATCCGCAAGCATTGCCCGCTCAAGCCGGAGGCTGCCAGCCTCCTCAAAGGCGCGATGGAGGAACTCGGTCTGTCGGCCCGCGCCCACGACCGCGTACTTCGGGTGGCTCGCACGATCGCCGACCTCGACGGCTCGCCCGACATCCAGCCCCACCATCTGGCCGAGGCCGTCGGCTATCGGACCCTCGACCGCAGCTATTTCGCTTAAAGGTCTCGCCGGGTAGCCGATGTGCCCGCTCTTGAATCCGGTGCGACCAAGGGTCAGGATAATATTGTTTGGTCGACGTCGCGTCGCCGCCTGCCCGAATGGTTGCGTCGGCTCTGCCGGGAACCCTCAATGCATGCCCTCGCCTGGCTTTGGGTCTCCCTGATTGTGGTTCAAGGGGATGCGGCCGAACTGGTTCGACGTCTGGGAGCCACCCGGTTCTCGGATCGTGAAGCCGCCTACGAACAGCTTGACCGGATGGGATCGGCCGCCCTGGCCGCCCTGAGGTCGGCTGCCGACAGTCCGGACGCCGAAGTTCGCGCCCGGGCGCTGGATTTGATTCAGAGGATTGAGGCGCGAACCCTCGTCGAACCGACGCAGGTCCGGCTCGACTTTGTTGACCGCCCGCTTACCGAAGTGTTGGAGGCGCTGGGTGAGCGGGCCCGGGTTCAGCTTCAGTCGCCCTTGGCCAACGCCAACCAGGCTGCGCAGCGGCGAATCACGCTCGAGGCACCTCAGCCGGTCCCCTTCTGGACGGCCGTCGAGCGGCTCTGCGAAGCTGCCGAACTGGATGTCCTCGGCCAGCCGGTCGCTCTGGCCAGCACGGGGCGGTCCTCGTCGCTGCCGATCGTCCAACTGCTACCGCGAACCGGCCCCCCGGCCCCATCGTTTGTCTCCGGGCCGTTTCGGTTCACGGCCTTCCACGTCTCCCACCACCGGGACCGGTCATTCACGTACCGCAGCTTTGGCGGGGGACCATTCCCTCACTTGAATCGCGCCCAAGCCCGTCTGCTGACGCGGCCCAACGATTCGGCCCCCGGACAAACGACCGAGGCCTTCAGCCTCTCGGTCCAGATTCAGGCCGAGCCACGCCTTTCGATCTCTCAGGCCGGTTCCTGCGTCGTGCTCGAAGCACGCGACGAGCAGGGCCGTTCACTCAAGCCCGAAGCTGCCGACCCAGACAACCCCCGGCAAATCGTTCAAGCAGGATTCGGCCCAGGTGTTTCCGTCTTTGTCGTCACGATTCCCCTGGTCCTTCCCGACGATCCCGGCCGACTGATCCGCGAACTCCGCGCCGAGGTTCCCGTTCTCATCTCAGCCCGGCGCGACCAGCCTTTCGAGATCGGGCTTCGCGAGGCCAAAGGAAAGACTTTCGAGGATCCTCACGTCACCCTGACCATCCACGATGTTCGCCCGGAACCGATGAATGCGGCGACCTTGATCGAGCTGACCGTTCGCTTCCGCCGCGACGACGAATCCACGCTCCAGGGTCTCCCCTTCGGAAGCCCGGAATTTCAGGCATTTCGCAATAACCCGGGGACTTCGGGAGGCCCGGTCGAGTTTGTCGACAGCCAGGGGCGGCTCCTCTCCCAATGGCAGCCGATCGCCCAGGAACCCGCGCCAGATGGTTTGCGGCTCACGATCCGCGTCCTGGCCGGCGAGGCCGGCGCGTCGCCGGCCGCGTTGCGCATTTACGAACAGATCCGCGGCGAGACGGTCGTTCCCATCCATCTGCGCGATATTCCGTTGCCCTGACGCGTGCCCCGGCCGAACCGCCCCATTCAAGGACCAACCCATGGGCAACGATCGGGAACCCCTGGCGCTCGAGCGTGGGTCAGCACTCGGCTACTGCTGGCGTCTGGCCCTCGTCGCCGCGCTTGGCCTAGCCGGCCCGGATCGGGCCACGCTCGGAGCCCAAGACCTCGGCGCACCACGCTACGCGGAGCGGGAGGCGGCCTCAGCCACGCTCCGCGAGGGGGGGGCCGAGGCACTGGCACGGCTCCGCGCGGCTCGTCAATCAAGCGACCCGGAGGTCCGTTGGCGAGCCGAAGAAGTCCTTGAGATGCTCGAAGCCCGCTCGCTCCTCGAGCCGATGCGCATCGAAGGGCTTGAGTCGATCACCCGGCGAGATGATGCGGTCCGACTTCTGGAGCAGGCCACCGGGGTTCGGTTCCGGATGCAAAACGCGGTCCTGGCACCGCTGCCCGCGACCTTCGAGCCTGCGCCCACGTTCTGGGAGGTCCTTGACGCCCTCGAGCTCGACGCCGACTGGACGCTGGAGTCCGACCCACGCCGCGTCACCACTCCCGCGGAGACGATTTGGCGCCTGTCAGCCCGCCAGCCCATGCCGCCCGACGCGATCCAAGGCCCTTACCGGCTTGTGCTCCGGGAGGTTGGCTTTGCCGCTGACCCCGATCTTCCCCGGTCGCGCTTGTCTCAGCCGGCCCGTTCCAGCCGGGATCTGATCCTCCGCGTCGACCTGCTCTCCGAGCCGCGACTCCGCTTCCGCCTGATCGAGCCGATCCGCGTCCTGGCGGCCACCGATTCGGCCGGCCGAATCACTCACGTCGAGGCCGAGACCGCCGAGCCTGAGCTACGCCCCGGCGCGACCAACTCGTTTGCCGCCACAGCCAGCCGGGCCATCCGCCTCCGGCCGATTCGCGGCACCCACCCCAAACGCCTCGTCTTTCGGGTCACGCTCGAAGCCGAGACCCGTCGCGAGGAACCCGTCGTGATCCCGCTGGAATCGACCGCCGACTCGGCCATCCTGACGCAGCCGGTCCGGCTCGATGACGCGCTGATCTCCTCGCTTCGGATCGACCGACCTCCTGGTGTCCCCGGTTGGGCACTCGACGTGACGATCCAGCCCGACGACTTCGCCGATTTCCTGGCTCGCCGCCGGTTCGGCCGGCAGCAGTTCGATCTGCTCAGTCAGATCCTCGACCGGCCGATGCGCCAATTTGAGCTGATCGGGGCTGAGGGCGAACCGGTTCGCTTCGACCTGGCTCGGCGGATCGTTCCCGTGGCCCAGGGATTTCGCATGATCGCCACCCTCGATCTGCCAGCCAACGCCCCACCGCCTCAGGTCGTGCACCTCTTCAACCCGATCCGCGGCGTCTCGGAGTGGACCTTCGTCATCGAAGACCCATCAGGTCCCTGAGGCTCGGCCTCAACGGGTCAGGACGAGGTTGTCCTTGTGGATCACTTCGTCGTATTGCGTCCCCAGCACGCTCCGAACCTGCTCGGTACGCAAGCCGCGAATCCGCAACGCCTCCGTGTGGGAATAGTTGGTCAGACCGCGGGCAAATTCTCCGCCGTCGGGGTCGCGGATCGCCACCACATCGCCTCGGCCGAACTGTCCCACGACGTCGACGATGCCGATGGCCAGCAGGCTGGTTCGCCCGGTCTCCAACGCCCGGCGCGCGCCTCGATCCACGACGTAATGCCCGCGCGGCCGCGCCGTCAACCCGATCCAACGCTGGCGGGCCCGTGCTGTCCGCCCTTCCGCCAGAAAGAGCGTGCCCAGCGGCTCGCCACGCAGAAGCCGCGGGAGAACCTGTTCGGCGCGACCCGACGTGATGATGACCGATCCGCCAGCCCGCGTCACCAGCCGCGCAGCCTCCAACTTGCTGCCCATCCCGCCCGTTCCCAACGCGCTGCGCGACTCGGTTACCAGCCCGGCCACGGCGTCAATCCGCTCGACCAACGGCACGACCTCGGGCCGGCCATCCGCGGTCGTACGCCCACTGTAGAGGCCATCGACCACGCTCAGAATCACCAGCAGCGGCGCTCGCAACAGATTGGTGACCATGGCCGCCAGCCGATCGTTGTCCCCAAACCGGATCTCGTCGACGCTAATCGTGTCGTTTTCGTTGATGATCGGGACCGCGTTCCACGCAAACAACGCCGACAACGTGTTCCGGACGTTCAGATAGCGTTGCCGATCGTCAAAGTCCTCGTGAGTCAAAAGGATTTGCGCGGCGTGGCGGCCGTGTCGGCGGAACCCTTCGTCGTACGCCCGAATCAAGAACGCCTGCCCCACCGCAGCGGCCGCCTGAATCTGGGGCAACGATTCCGGCCGTCCCGGCAACCCCAATTGCCCAATTCCCGCACCGACTGCTCCCGAACTGACCAGCGCGACCCGCCGTCCCGTCGCGGCGACGGCGCAAATCTGCTCGGCGAGCGAGCTGACCCGGTCGCCGTCGAGTCGGCCATCGGCGGTCGTCAGGACATTCGTCCCGACCTTGATGACCCAGACGTCCGAGCCCAGGATTACCTCGTCGCGCACCAAATCCCGGCCCATCCCGGCTCACCCTCAGCCCGCCGCGCTCGATTCAATTCAACCCCACAGCCTCGCCGAAGATTGTAGGGTGTTCGATCACGTCATTATAATACTTACGCATTATGGGCCTAGGCCGACTTCGGGCCGGGCCGTCGACGTGGCGTCTCTCCCCGATCGTCGAGAGGTCCCCGCCTATGGTCCTCGAGCCCGACTCCGACAAGCCATTGCACGAGTGCGGCGTCGCTGCCGTTTATCATCTTCCGGGAAAACCGCTTTCGCCCCTGGCGCCTATTCCAGGCGATATCAACAGCATCGCCCGCCTGGTCCCGAGGATGCTGCTCGATATGCAGAATCGCGGCCAACTGGCCGCCGGCATGACCAGCTACCGCCCCGATCGCCAGGCACTGCTCGAAACCCACAAAGAGCTGGGGACCGTCGCCGAGGCCTTCCGGCTCAACCATCGGGCCAAGTTCGACTCGGTGATGAGCCGCCACGACGGCCCCGCCGCGATCGGCCACGTCCGCTACGCCACCTGCGGCGGCGACAATCGCAGCCACGCCCAACCCTTCGAACGCTCGCACGGCCGCAAGGCCAAGTGGTTCGCCTTCGCGTTCAACGGTCAACTTGCCAACTTCTCGGAACTCAAACAGGAACTGCTCGAGAAAGGCGACTACCACCTCAAACGCGATACTGACACAGAAATCATCATGCACCAGATCGCTTACGAGCTCCAGCACGAGGAGCAGGAGACCGACTGGCGCGGCGTCTTTGCCCGGTTGGCGACCCGGTTCGAAGGCGCGTACAACATCGTCCTCCTGACCGCACGCGGCGAAATGGTCGTTGCACGCGACCCGCTCGGCTTTCGGCCCCTCTGCTTCGCCCATGACGGCGACCCACGCGCCCTGGCCTCCGTCCCCTCTCAGACCGACAGCGTCACCCTCTTTGCCGCCGCGAGCGAGAGCGTTCCTTTGGCCAACCTCGGCTTCCGCTCGATCCGCAGCCTGGCTCCCGGCACGATGGCCATCATCACGCCTGAGCGGGGAATCCGCCTCGAACGGTTCGCCGCCCCCGCCTCGATCGCGCACTGCTTCTTCGAATGGATCTACTTCGCCAACGTCGCCAGCACGCTCGATGATTGCTCGGTCTATCTGACCAGAGCCGCTCTGGGCCGCGAGCTAGCCCGGCTGGAAACGGTTCCCCGGGGTGAAGACCTGATCGTCGTCCCAGTGCCCGACACGGCGAAGGCCGCCGCCGACGCGATGGCGTTCGTTCTGGGTATCCCCTCGGTCGAGGGCCTGATGCGCAACCGCTACGTCGGCCGCACCTTCATCGAGGGCACCGCCGACCGCGCCGCCAAGGTCCGCGCCAAGTACACCCCCTTGCCCGAAGTCCTCCAGGGCAAGCGCGTCCTGCTTGTCGAGGACAGCATTGTCCGCTCGACCACGATGCGGGCCTTGGTCCGCGAGATCTTCGAACGCGGCGGCGCCCGCGAGGTCCACCTCCGCGTCGCCTGTCCGCCGATCGTCGCCCCCTGCTATTACGGCATCGACATGTCCACCCGCGCCGAGCTGATCGCCCCACGCTATGCCGACCTGCCCGGCGATCAACTCTCCGAAGACGCCCAGATGGCCCTGGGACGCGAACTCGGTGCCACCAGCCTCCGCTACCTGCCGGTGGAAGCCATCGCGCGATCGCTCAAGATCGCTCAGGATCAGCTCTGCCTGGCGTGCGTCACCGGCCAGTATCCGACCCCGACCGGACAAGCCCTCTATCAGCTCGACGGGCAATCACGCGGGATCGACTGCTCGGCGACCCCAGCGCGGGCCTACGAGCGGGCGTTGCCCGCCGGCTCGATCGCCCGACGCTAAGCCTCCCACGCCGGCGGCCGCCCCAAGACCCCGGTCAGATTTCTCCGCCCGCTCACGCCGGAGCCCTTGGGCGATCCCCGGGCCACGGCCCTGCTCATCCGCCCTGATCGAGCCACCGCACCAGCGAGTCGACATCGAGCGCCCTCTGGTCGATCATCACTTGGTCGGCCGCACCCGCCAGAGCGTAGGCATTGACTGCCCAGCTTCGCTCGAAACCCTCGCTGGGTCGGATGATCCTCAAGGGCCGAGGTGCCGCCAGCGCCGCCGCGACCGGCAACCCCCCAAACTGGAGCACGCCCGCAAGATCCAGCTCAAGCGGGACCGCCCCCGAACCATCGCCATAATCAAATCCTTCCAGATCAACGGCCGCACGACCCAGACCCTCCAGCCCGGGCAACGCCAAGAGCACGAGCGGCCCCATGCTCCCCCACGCCACCAGATCCACGCCGAGATCCCCAGACCAGCCCGACGCCCAGGCCGCCACCGTCTCCAGATCTCGAATCCGATCCACCGCGAGCGACGGATTGTAGGTCTCATAATGGTCGGTCTCGCTGCGGCGCAGCGCACGACCCGTCGGCTCGAACGCGTCGCCCACGTAAAGCGGGTCGAAGGCGACCACCCGAAAACCGCGATCGACCAGAGCCTGAGCCAACGACGCCAGCCGGCCATCGGGTCCAACCAGGGCCGCCTTTCCGCGGGGGCTGGCCAGGATCACCGCCCGCCGGGCACCCGGCTTCTCGACCCAGACAACCGGAACCGAATCGGCCGGTTCGCCGCGCTCGACCTGGCCGTGTCCGACCCAGAGTCCGTCCCGATCGGCCCGCCGCAGCTCCCGGTAGACGACCTCACCCGGCGCGAGCGATCGCAGCCCCAGCCGCACTCGATGAATCCGGGCCAGATGCTCGCGCGCTGCCTCCCACTCCGCCGGGAACATCGACGGCCGCATCCGCTGAATCGCCTCATCGCGTTGCGCGACCAGGAACGCCTCGAGCTCCGAGGGCGATGAGCGCGGCTCGGGCAGCGGGTGCTCGGCGTCGATCGTCAGCAGAGCCGACCCGTCTTCGGTCGTCTGGGGACCTTCGGTTGTTCGCGACGGATCGTCCAGCCCCAGCAGCCACCCGCCCAGGAACGCATAGACCGCGTTCCGACTCGTCTGGTTGTAATTGTGGGGCGCCGTGAAGACATCGGCCGAGACACGGTCGGGCACTCCATAGAGACCGTACACCCCGCGAAGCACCGGCAGGATGTGCGCCGTTGTGTTCGAGGTCCAATCGCCCGTCGCGCCGACCAGCTTCAGCGGACGCGGCGCGGCCAGAGCCGCAATCTCCACGTTGTCGGTCCCCCAACGCAAACCCGGCGGATTCTCGCACTCACAGCCACCTTGAAAACCCTCCGAGACCATCACGACCGGCGCCGCGGCGCGAATTCGTTGATCGATCGCCGTCAGCAGAAACGTCTGCGTTCCGCCGCCAGACTCGCCCGTACACGCAATCCGCCGCGGGTCAACGTCCGGTCTGGACAACACCCAATCCAGCACCCGCCGGCTATTCCAAGTCTGGAGCGCTGCCAGGCTCAGCCCCCACCGCCGCAGCCGGTCCGAACGGAACGTATGGCCAAATTCCTTGCTTTCGTTATACCCCACCATGTCGTACATGAAGACCAGACAGCCCAGCTTGGCAAAACCGATGCAGCGGTGTTGCACCTCGCTATTGAGCCTCCCTTCGGCCCAGTGACCGTGGGGACTGAGCACCATCGGAAGCCGCCCCACCATTTGAGCCGGCCGGTACAAATTGCCCGAGAGAAACAGACCGGGCAGCGTTTCGAGCGTTACCTTCTCGATGACGTAACCGTCACGCTCCAGAATGCCCGAGACGCTGGCTCGCACCGGAGACCGTGGCAGCTCGGGCCACTGCCCGAGCGTGACCATCAGTTGCTCGCGTAGGGCAGAGGCACGCGTTCGCCAGGCGTCGAGCGACTCCGGCGGCTCGAACTCCACACCCTCCTGATTCGTCCGGACTGACTCCCGCCGCGCGTCCGGCTCCGCGTCGATCGTCCCGACCCGGCCTCGCACCCAGGCCAGGACGCTCTCCGGGTCGAAGCCCTCGTACGCCAGCACAACCACCACCGGCAATGGCTCCGGGTAATCGCCCTCCTCTTCAATCTCGTAACCGAGCTGATACTCCCTAAGGGGTTCCAGCGCCACCACGCCCACTTGCTCCCAAGCGGCCCGGCCCGAGCCGTTCAAGTCCTCATCCACGTCTTCAAGCCGAACGATCAGCCGATCTCCGTCCAACCGGGCCGACCAGGATTGGGTCGTCGATCGCCAGATGGAGACCTTCAGACGTCCGCCCTCCTGGACGCTAAAACGGGTTTTGGCGACCAGATCCGAGGCCGTGAAGACCCGGACCTCCTGACCGGCCCTCGCGTTCGTGGTCAACAAAACCAGGACGACGCCCAACCCCTGAAAACCCCTCGTCATGGCTGCGGCTCCTCGCTGCACGGCCCGCTTCGGCGAACGTAGCGCGCCCGGTAGATCGGCCGACCCTCGATCCGATATTTGCGTTCAAAGTGCGTCAGATAGTCCAGGTCGTGTTGCGGCTGAAGCGGGTCGTCCGCCGGCCGCTCTTCGAAGCAGGCGTCGCTCCGCAGCAACTCCCGAATCTCTTCGAAGTAAGACTCGACGTCGGTCGCGATCTCGAGCCGCCCCTGGTCTTTCAGGACTCGGGCCACCTGCTTCACGAATCCCGCATCAAAGATCCGTCGCTTCCGATGCCGCTTTTTCCACCAGGGATCAGGAAAATAAACATGTACGGCGCGAACCGCCCGATCCGGAACCTGTAGCGCGATCAGGCGCCGGGCATCGCCCCAAACGACCCGCACATTCTTCAACCCGTTCCTGGCGAGCCGTTCGGCGGACCGCCGTGCGTACTTCCGCGACAATTCGATCCCAACAAACTGAACTTCCGGATGCCGCTGGCCCGCATTGAGAAGGAACAGCCCCTTGCCCGAGCCGACCTCAAGCTCCCGCTCCGCCTCCGTCTCGAACAAGCCGTCCCAGTCAAGCTGGCCGTCGATCGCCTCGACCAGCGGCGTCGTCGGATCGGTCATCATGGCTCGGTCGAAGTCGAGCGGATCGGGACCCCAATCACCTGGGCCTGAAAGACCATGTTCGGACCAACAAATCCCTGGCAGTTGAAGATCGTCTGCCGACTGTGAACCCGTACTGCCTGAGCCGCGATCACCAGCCGATCGCCGGGTCGGACCTGGCCGCGAAACCGCACATCCTCCATCCCGCCGAAGCCGACAAATCCCTTCAAATCCGGCAGCATCCGATGGCTGTAAAAGCTACACAACTGCGCCGCCGCCTCACACATCAAGACCCCGGGCATGAGCGGATAGTCCGGCATATGCCCCCGGACCCAAAATTCCTGGTCGGTGACGTCCTTGTAACCGACGATCAGCTTCCGCTCCGGATCCAGTTCGACGATCGCGGTCAGTTGCTCCATCTCATGACGCTGGGGATTGACCTCCCGAATCGCAGCCTGATCAAACAGGACCCGGGACAGGTCGAGCGTCGTGGGGTCAACCAGCTGCACCGGCGGCATGAAGGCGGCTCTTCTCTCTCTCTCGGCAACGGCCAGGACCAGCATCCATGAGGGAGCCGCGCCTGAGCGGACGCGACCCTCGACGACGGCACAAGCCACCGCAAGCGCCGATCATCATGCCCCAGCCGCCGCGGCAGCGGCAAGAGGCTGGCCGAGCACCCAATAGACGACCGCCAAGCCGCTCCGCAACCGCTCCACCCGACCCGCAGCGCTTGCCAGATCGTCACGACCGATCCGCCCGGTCCAGACCGATCGCGCCGAACATGTGGCCCCGCCCCGATCCCGGCCGAACCTTCCCCACAGGCGGCCAGGGTTGGAAACCCTGGGCGTGATCCGTTGCCCAGGAGGGGCCTTCATGATCGTGCGTCGCCGCGCTGCGTTGGGAACGCTGGCCACGTTCGGGACCGTCTCGCTCCACCCCGTGCTGGCCCAGGACCTGCCTCCCGCGATCGCTCCCGAGCGCTCGATTTCGAGCCACCACGGCGTCTTCGGCCGCATGACCGGCGCCGAGGCCGCTGTCGCCGCGCTCTGCGGCCAGGGTACTTCGGTCGTCTTCGGGGTTCCCGGCGCGCAGAACAACGAGCTTTGGGACGCCATGAAATCCCACGGACTGGCCTATCTGCTCGTCTCGAACGAATTTTCCGCCAGTATCATGGCTGATGCCGCTGCCCGGGTTACCGGGGGGGTCGGCGTCTGCGCGGTCGTCCCCGGGCCGGGCCTGACCAACGCCCTGACCGGCATCGGCGAGGCGCTCCACGACTCAGTGCCGATCGTCGTCCTTGCGACCGACATCGACCGCCGCCCGGATGCCAAGATCGGACAGGTCCACGGCCTGGCCAACGCTGCCCTGCTCCGCCCCGTCTGCAAGGCCGTCTACGAGGTCCGGTCCGTCGATCAGATTCCCCACGCCATCCAACATGCCTTCGCGCTGGCGCGCTCGGGCGAGCCGGGGCCAGTTGCGGTCGTGATTCCCTACCCGTTCTACGTCGAGACCGCTCATTTCAACGCCCCCGCACCGGCTCTCCCAGCCCCGCCCTTCGACGAGGCCGCCTACCGCCGCGCCGTCTGCTTGCTCGGCGATCGCCGCCGCCGGATCGGAATCTATGCGGGTCAGGGCACCTTCGCCGCCTCCGCCGAACTGGCGCAATTGGCCCACATTCTGCAAGCACCGGTGGCCACCTCGGTCAGCGGTAAGGGGGCGATTCCCGAGTCCCACCCGCTTTCCGTCGGCTGGGGCTACGGACCCTACGGAACCCGGACCGCGGAGGCGACCTTCCGCGATGTCGACCTGATCCTCGCCATCGGCGTGCGGTTCAGCGAAGTCTCGACGGCCAACTACAACCTGCCCGACCACGCCTGCCTGATCCACGTTGATATTAATCCGGCCAACTTGGGCCGCAACGTCCCGACCACGCTCTGCGTCCACGCCGACGCTCACCTCTTTTGCCGACGCCTGCTCGCCGATGCCGAGGCCGTTCGACGTCCGCCCAATCCCGGCCTCATCCGTGACATCCAGCTCCGCAAATGCGCCGAGGCTCGCTCCAACGCGATCCCGCGAACCGGCCGCTGCGTCGATCCGATGCTTCTGTTTCTGACGCTTCAGGAGCAAGCAGGCTGCGACGACCTGACCTTCGTCGATGTCACGACGGCCGTCCACTGGGCCTCGGAAGCGATCCGGCCGGCTGCCCCGCGTCGATTCTTCACGCCGACGAACAACCAGAGCATGGGCTGGGCGATCCCAGCAGCCATTGCCGCCCAGAGGCTCGATCCCTCGCGCCGGGTCGCCTGCATCACCGGCGACGGCTGCTTCTTGATGTCGGGCATGGAGATCTCGACGGCGGCCCACGCACACCTGCCGGTCAAGTTCTTCATCCTCGATGACGGCGCCTATCACTATATGCAAATGCTCCAACAACCGGTCTACGGCCGGACGACCGCCACGGTCCTGCCGACCCTGAACTACCCGGCACTGGCGGCCGGATTTGGCGTGGCCTATCAGCGCATCGAGCAAAACGAAGATCTGGCCGCGGGGGTCGCTCGTGCTTTCCAGACGCCCGGCCCGGTCCTCACCCAAGTCGTAACCAGCTACGATGGCCGCGAACTCCGCTGGCTCAAAGCCTTGAAGCGTTCGTACTTGGATAAACTCGAACCCGATCAGAAGTTGCGATTCGCCGGTCGGGCCATCGGCCGGAGGGTTGACCTTGTGCGCCGAAATGACTGAACCAGCCGCCCAGATTCGACCTTCCGCAATCCGACCTCGCCGCCTATGATCCCCGCTCCGGCCGGGATGCGTCGAGAGACGGGAGTCACGCGATCGGGCGAGGCCCTGTCTGAACGCCGGTGTCGCCGCGAATGGAGTCGCCAAAGGCCGCCATGCCGTCGTCGTTCCCAAGCACTCGGCGCGTCATCCCGCACGAGGAATATTTCCCCACCCCCCGAGGTCCGCTGCTGCCAACTGGCTGGCTCGCCGTTTTGGCCCACGACCTCCGGGAACTGGCGCGGTTTGCTCCGGTCATCGCGAACCTCGTCCATCAGGATCTTCGCGTCCGCTATCAGCGCTCGGTGCTCGGGTTCTTCTGGACGCTCCTGAACCCGATTCTGATGATGACTACGATGACCCTCGTCTTCGCCAACCTCCTCGGGCGAGACGGCGATTGGCGCAACTACGCCATCTACCTGTTCGCCGGCCAGGTCCCCTGGGGTCTGCTGGCCGGCAGCCTCTCCGACTGCGCTCTTTCGATCATCGCCAATGAAGCCCTGATCCGCAAAATCTACGTACCCAAGCTGGTTTTCCCGATCAGCCGCGTCCTCTTCCATGTGGTCAACTTCGCGCTGTCGTTGACCGCCTTGTTCCTGTTGCTGGTGCCGCTCGGGGCGCGTCCGAGTTGGTCGCTCTTGATGTTGCCGATCTGCGTGGCGTTGCTTGCAGCCTTCAGCCTGGGTCTGGGGATTTTGATCGCCGTCCTGAACACCTTCTACCGCGACCTTGGCCACCTGGTCGGTGTGACGCTTCAGGCTTGGTATTTCATGACACCGATTCTTTACGAAGCCAGCCGGTTCCGCACCAGCCCCTGGTTTCTGGCCCTCAATCCCGCCTATCCGTTCATCCGTCCGTTTCAGGTGATTCTCCGCGATGGCCAGTGGCCCGACCCGTGCGTGGTGGGCGTATCGGCCGTGCTGGCGATATCCAGCCTGGGGATTGGCTATGCCGTCTACAAGGGCCTCGAGCACAAGCTGGTCTTCCGGCTCTGACCAGACCTCAGCGAGCGCACCGCCGATTGTGCTCGATGACGTCTCGCTCCGGTTTGTCAGCTACCGGGACAAGCAGTACTCGTTCAAGCGAGCCGCGCTGGATCTGCTGCTGCGCCGCGACGGGACGCCGCCGGCTGCCGAATTCTGGGCGCTACGCCACATCAATCTCCGGATCGAAAGCGGCGAGCGGGTGGGTATCATCGGGCACAACGGAGCCGGCAAGAGCACGTTGCTTCGGCTGATTGCCCGAATTTATCCGCCGACCGAAGGCTCGGTGATGATCCGGGGTACCGTCGCCCCGCTGATCGAGATGGGAGCCGGATTCAACCCGGAGCTTTCCGGAGCTGACAACATCCTGCTCAATGGAGCCTTGCTGGGCGTCTCGCGCCGCGCCATGAAGGCCCGCCTGGCCGAAATCTGGGAGTTCACCGAACTGGGGGAATTCGCCGACCTGCCGCTTAAGTATTACTCCAGCGGGATGTATATGCGGCTAGCCTTCGCCGTGGCCACCAGCGTCGATCCCGAAATTCTCTTGATCGACGAATCGCTAGGTGTCGGCGATGAGGCCTTCAAGTCCCGGGCCAAGGAGCGAATCCGCCGTCTTTTGGATCGGTCACGCGTCGTCGTGATCGTGTCCCACGATCTGAACGCTTTGCGCGAGCTGTGCACCCGGGGGATTCGACTCGAACGCGGCCGGGTCGTCGCCGACGGCCCGATCGGACCGTTGATCGACCAGTATCTGGCCGATGCTCACCGAACGGCTGGCTGAGCGGCCGCGTTGGCGGACTTGACCCTGCCGACGTCGGTCGTATCATCCCCACCCGGCCACGCCCGAGCGAATGGCCCGGGCGGCCACCCTCGTTCCGGAGTGACGTGCCGATGCACCTCGCCGCGCTCGGCCTGATCGCCTGGCCCCTGGTTGTGACGACGCCCGAGGATCTGAGCCTCCAGCCGGCCCGGGGCGATCGCGTCCATGCCGCCTGGCAACGCAGTCTGGCTCAATTGAACCGGCCCAGCGCGCGCACTGAGGAAACCTTGCGCCGGTTCGACTTGGCCGACCGCTACCGCAAGGACGCGCGGCGCACCATCGCCGCCCTCGAAATCGAGGCCCGCCGCGCTCCAGAGCCCGAACTGATCTATGCCCTGGCCGAGCTGTCCTGGCTCGAGGGACGCCGGTGCGAAGGCCGCCGCCGCTCCGGCGAACAAGCCCTCCGCCACTATGTCGACACCGTAGCCTATGCCTTCGACTTCCTGTTCGACCCGGAACTCGCAGCCGGGCGGACTCCGACCGACCCCCGGTTTCGGATCGCCTGCGACCTTTACAACGCCGCCCTCGATCGCCTGCTCCGCGCCGCCCGCACCAATAAGGGCAAGCTCCAGCCAGGTGACCAGCTCGAGCTGACGATCCAGGGCGCGGCCCTGACCATGGAATTAGCGCTCTGGCCCCACACACCCTGGCACGCCGACGATATCGACGAGCTGATCCTTGCGTCCGACTTCGAGGTCCACGGCCTCGACACGCTCGGGCATCGCTACGGCCTCGGGGTTCCCCTGATCGCCGTCCGCCGAGCGTCGGCCCAGCCCACCGCCGACCGCCTCTACCCGGAGCTGATGGCCTTCCCGCTGACCGCCGTGCTCCGGCCCAACCGCCCGCTCCGCGACGCCTCGAACGCCGACGTCGAAGAGGCGCGCCGCTGCACGATCGATCTGGTCGACCCGGTCCCTAACCGGACCGTCGGAACCGGCCCCTCAGCGATCCCCATCGAGACCGACCTGACCACCCCCCTGGCCTACATGTGGTCCAAGACCGACCTCAACCAATATCGCTGGTCAGGCCTGTTCCGGCCCGGCAAGGTGGCCGAACGAGCCGGCTTGCTGGCAATCCGCCCGTTCGAGCCGGACAAGACCCCGGTCGTTATGATCCACGGCCTGCTGTCCAGCCCCCTGGCCTGGATCCCCATGCTCAACGAGTTGCTCCGCGACCCAGAGATCCAGGAGCACTATCAATTCTTCCTCTATCTCTACCCGACCGGAGTGCCAATTCCGATCGCCGCCGCCGGCCTCCGCGACGCTCTCCAGGAACTCCACGCCCGATTCCCCTCCGGCACCCTCGCCGGCGATCGGATGGTCCTGCTCGGGCACAGCATGGGCGGACTGCTGGCCCACGCGATGGCCGTTCGCAGCGACGACCACTTCTGGAAGGTCAACTCCGACCGGCCGTTCGAGAAGATCATCGGACCGCCCGACGTTCTTGCCGAGCTGCGACACTACACCTTCTTCGACTGGCAGCCCTACGTCCGCCGCGTCGTCTTTCTGGCGACCCCGCATCGCGGCTCGGACTACAGCCGCAAGTTTGTCGGTCGGCTCGGCTCGAACCTGATCAGCGAGCCAGATCGCTACACCAAGCTGCTCGGCCAACTCGTGCGCGACAACCCCGACGCCTTCCCGGCCCGGTTTGCCCGCCTGCCGACCTCGATCGAGACCCTCGACCCGGATTCGCCCATCCTTGAGGCTCTGCTCCGAATGAGCCCCAACCCTGAGACCCGATTCCACTCGATCATCGGCTCGCTTCGCCCCGATCGGGTTGAAAGCACGACCGATGGCATCGTCCCCTACCGCAGCGCCCACCTGGACGGTGTTGAGGAGACCATCGTTCGCTCCGACCACGGCGTTCAACGCGATCCCGAGGCGATCCAAACCGTCCGGCGGCTGATGCGCGAACATCTGGCCGAGTCGAGAGTCCCCGTCGAGGCGGCCGGGTTCACCAGCCCTTAGCGTTCGCCCAGCCGCGGACGTCTGGTCGTTGGGCCAGGCAGGTCGTAACGTTGAAGGGCCGGGCCGCCCCCCCCACAGGCCCTCCGGGTGCCCTTCGGTGACTCGACCCATGAGCCACAACCTTGCCGAACGCCTCGCCGATTTTGCCCTTTCGACCCGCTTTGAGGAGCTTCCGCCGCGCGTCGTCAGCGAAGCCGTCGCACGCTGGCTGGACACTCTGGCCTGTGCTATCGGAGCCCTCCGGGAACCGGCCCCCCGGATCGCGCGGCGGACGGCCGAGCGCGCCTCCGGCGGCTACGGCCTGGAGCTGATCGGCGGCGGGCGTTCCACCCCGGATTGGACCACGTTTTCCGACGGTGTCCACATCCGCTACCTCGATTGCAACGACACCTACCTCTCGCTCGAACCAGCCCACCCCAGCGACAACTGGTCGGCGATCCGAGCGGCCGGCGAGCTGGCGCGGCGCCCGGGTTCGGAGTGGATCGCCGCCGCCGCCGTCGCCTACGAAGTCCAGTGCCGGCTCTGCGACGCCGCCAGTATCCGCTCCCGCGGCTGGGACCACGTCACCTATGGCACCCTCTCGTCCTGCCTGGCCGCTGCGCGGCTGCTTGGGCTGGAACACCGCCAGGCGGTCCACGCCCTCGGCATTGCCGGCACGATCGGCACCGCGCTGCGGCTGACCCGCGCCGGCGAACTCTCGATGTGGAAAGGCTGCGCTTTTGCCTCCGCGGCCCGCTCCGGGGTCTTCGCCGCGCTGCTGGCGGCCGAGGGCATGACCGGCCCCGCCCCCTTGTTCGAGGGCGAGATGGGCTTCTTCGAGCAGGTCTCTGGGCCGTTCTCGATCGACATGCTCGGCGGCCGCTCCGACGCCGACTGGATGCTTCCCCGGACCTCGATCAAGTTCGTCCCCGCCGAATATCACAGCCAGTCGGCCATCGCCGCCGCCTTCGCCCTCCGGCCCCGCATCGGAGACCCCCGACGCATCCGCTCGATCCGCGTGGACACCTTCCGGGTCGCCGTCGAAATCATCGCCAAGGATCCCGAAAAATGGCGGCCCCTGACTCGCGAAACCGCCGACCACAGCCTCCCGTACTGCACGGCCGTCGCGCTGCTCGACGGCGAAATCACCGCGCGGCAGTTCAGCCCCGAGCGCCTCGCCGACCCGTTCCTCCGCGACCTCGTCAGCCGCACCGAGGTCGTCGAGGATCGTCACTACACGGCCATGTATCCAATCCACACACCCAACCGGATCGTCGTCACCCTCGACGACGGGCAGGTCCTCGAACAGGAATACATCGACCCCCCCGGCCACGACAAAAACCCGCTCACTCAAGAAGGCCTCCGCGCCAAGTTCGACGGCCTGGTCATCCCCGAACTCGGGACCGAGTCGGCCCGCGCGATCTGGGACCGCGCCTCAACCCTCGCCACCGACCCAGCCCCGGCCGAGGTCGTCGCCCTGATCAACTCCTGCCGAACCCAGACCGAGTAGGCGCCGTCCACCCTCGAGCCTCGCTCGAACCATACCGGTTCCAGAGCCGCCGCGGCTCGCCATCGGCCCCGCTCGGCTCCGTCCCGCATCCCCGGCACCTCCTGGGAACGAGCGTTTCCTTCATCGTGACACGACACGGAGACAGGCGTCGGCACGGGCAGCCTGTGCGTCGCCCCCGACCCTCACCGGCTCGCTCGTCAAGAGAACGAGAGCAGCTTTGGTCATATCCTGACACCGGAGAAAGCAGGCGGAGATTGCCCATCGGGCCACGAACCGCGATTGGGTGGGCTGACCTCACGGCGCGGACCGTTCCATCTTCGCGTCGTTCGGGGACTGTTCGACGCCGAGCGAACGAGATGCGCCGGGGCCTGAGCCTCGCGACTGGCCCCGGTCGGCCTACCGTCCCGCGCCCGGCTTCGGCGCGCCTGGATGCGTGGGCGAGGCGTGACCTGAATCGGACGATACCACCTGCCTCGCGGTTGCGAACGATTCGCCCTCCGCTGAGCTCTCTCGACTGGATCAGCGTCGTTCCAATCAACGCAGCCGCAACGGCCAAGGACCCTTCTGTCGTCATTTCGCGACCTGAGGCGGACGAATCAGGCGATCCGGCGGCCGCGGTCGAGTTCTTGGCGCGAAGCGGCCGACGCTTGGAGACGGTGCCCTCTCGATCAGGCCGCTTGTCCCCGCGATCGTTCTGGAATTCGTCCTCAGACACGGAGCGGCGTGCTGATTTCAGGTTCTAGCGCGACTTTGGGGCATCGACCATAATGATGGCAGCCCGGAGTACCCCAAGCCTCAAGGGAGGCACGAAACGATGACCTCGCCCGGTCGCCGCCTGCGTCAAGCGTACGCCGAGCGGCCCCTGATCCTGCCCGGTGTCTTCAATGCGCTGAGCGCCCGGATGGCCGAGCGGCTTGGCTTCCGGGCCGTTTATCTCTCGGGTGGAGCGCTTTCGGCCGGGTGGGCCGGGGTGCCCGACGTTGGCCTGCTGACGCTGACCGAATTCGTCGAGCAGGCCGCGGTCCTGGTTCGGGCGTGCAGCGTGCCGGTGGTCAGCGACGCCGACACCGGCTTCGGGGAGGCGATTCACGTGGCCCGCTGCGTCCAGCTCTTCGAGACGGCGGGGGTCGCCGCGATTCATCTCGAAGATCAGCAGCTTCCTAAACGATGTGGCCACCTGACAGGCAAACAACTGGTCGATCGGTCGACCATGGTGAGCAAGATACGGGCAGCGGTGGCGTCTCGCAGCGACCCGGACTTTGTCGTCATCGCGCGGACGGACGCCCGCGCCACCGAGGGCCTCGAGGCTGCGATCGATCGCGCTCTGGCCTACGTCGACGCCGGCGCCGATGTCATCTTTCCCGAAGCGCTCGAGTCGCCCGAGGAGTTCGCGCGGTTTGCGGAGGCGATTCCGGTCCCGCTCCTAGCCAATATGACCGAATTCGGCAAAAGCCCGCTGCTCGATTCGACCAGCCTTGAACAACTCGGCTACCGGATCATCCTCTATCCGCTGACGGCGTTCCGGGTCGCCATGCGTGCCGCCGCCGACGCCCTCCGCGTTCTCCGCGATCAGGGAACCCAACGCGACCTGATCCCCCGGATGCTGACCCGGGCCGAACTCTACGACCTGCTCGGCTATGACGACTACGAAAAGGCCGACCGCGCGTTCTTCGGCGGTTCCTAGGCCGCCTTGCCGGCCGGGCCAGGTTCCGATAGGCTCCCTGCCGACGTCGCCGCAGACCTCCCGGAGTGCACCGGCATGGATCGCCACCGTGGCCCGGTCTATCTCGAGATCAATCCGCTGTCCGATCGCCACCTGACCGGCATCGCGCGCTACACCGCACGGCTCGCCTTGGCGTTGCACGCAACCGGCTGCGAACTCCATTTCTTCGCCCAGGCCCGAGAGGTCGAGCCGCCGTCCCGGCTCGACTGGTCGCACGACCAGGATCTCGGCCGCTGGGCACGCCGACTCTGGAGCGGGCGGCGACGACCGCTCCCCGACTCTCTGCCCCAAGCGTTGGCCGTCTATCCCTGCGGCCGTCCGCTGGAGCGGCGGTTCGGCTACGAGGTCAGCGTCCTCCACGACCTGACCCCGTTGCTGATGCCCCACAACCACGCCGAATTGACCCGCATCCACTTCCAGCACTTTTTCGCTCGCGCGATCCACGCGAGTGATGCCGCTCTGTGCGTCTCCCGTTCAACTCGGGCCGACGCGGCCTGGTTGACCGACTATCCCAGCCAGCGAACACGCGTCGCCGCCTCGGGTCCCTCGCTGTGCGTCGAACGCCACCTCGAACCCCGCACCGTCTCCCGCCGCCCCGACCTCGGCTTGGTCGTCTCCACCCTCGAACCCCGCAAAAACGCCTTCTTCCTGCTGGAGTGGTTCCTCAACAGCCGCGCGCTTCCCCGACGGTGCGAGCTTTGGTGGGTCGGCGGACTGGGCTGGCTCGTCTCTCGCCGGCAACTGCGCCGCTATACCGGCCACCCGGACCGTCGGATACGCTTGCTCGGGATCGTCGACGATCGAACCCTCTGCCGCCTCTATCGCACCGCGGGCTGGTCAGTCTACCCGACGCTCTACGAAGGCTTCGGCTTCCCGGTCCTCGATGCGCTCCGCCACGGCACCCCGGTCCTCGCAGCGCGCCACAGTTCGATCCGCGAATTCCACCACCCTGACCTGCACGGAATCGATCCCGGCGACCCGGCCTCGCTCGACGCCGCGTGGCTGGCTCTGGCTCAGTCGTCTCCGAGCGGCGATTCCTCGGCGCTGGATCAGGCGTTTGCATGGCGGCACGTCGCCGAAACCCTGCTCAGTCTGCCCGGGCGAATTCCCCGGCTGGCCCCGGCCGCCTGAGTCCAGCCCATCAAGCCGCCTCGGACCGCCCTCCAATCTGCGTCTTGCCGGCAGTTGGCTCGCGCCAGTCCGTCGCCCCCCAATCTGCCCGCGCGGCGACCTCCGTGATCAGCCGGCCGAGCCTCCGCTCCACCACCTCCGCACTCGCCAGCTCGCCGATTCGCTTCCGCGCCGCTTGGGACCATCGCGCGTAGCGTCGGCGATCGTACTCCGCGGCCCAGGCGACCTCACGCAGTCCGTAGCGCAGGCTCTCCCAATTGATTCGCCGCCAGCTTGTCTCGATGCGCCGCTCGGGATCGTGCGGCCAGTGGGTCGGCTCGGCACTCGACCCCACGACGCAACCAACCTCCTGGTCGATGTAATCGGCCATCGCCGTATGATCGGGCGCCACCACCGGACGACCCGAAGCCATCGCGTCTTGTAGCGGCAGACACGCGCCTTCGGCCAGGCTCGCATTGACGTAAGCCGTCGTGGCCCGCATCAAGGCGGCCATCTGGGCGTCGTCCAGGTAGTCCAGAATCGCCACGACCCGACACCGGTGTTCGATCCCCAGAGATCGGTAGAGTTGGTTCAGCCGCCGAACCACCTCGGCCTCGGTCGCCGGGCACGAGGTCAGCTTGAGAACCAGCGTCGCGTCGCTGCGAGTCTTGAATTCGAGCAGAAACGCCGTTAGCAAGTCGCGTGGATTCTTGCGTTCGTCGAGCAGGTTGAAGACGCTCGTAAACACTATGCCGCCGAGCACAAGCGGTCGGCGTTCGAGAGGCGAGTGCCGCTCCAAGTCCCGCCGGACCGTCCCGCGCGCCAGCCGGTGAACGAACGCCCGCTGACGAGGCGACAACCGCGGCCAGACATAGTCGGCGTAGACCGACTTCGCACGCCGCGCGATCGACCTGGCCAACCCCGCCCGGGACCGTTCCGTCGCAAGACGCCGCTCCAGCGTCCCTTCAAATCGCAGATGCTTGCATTCGAGGACCTCGGTTCGATCCGGCCTCCAATCCTCCAGATCGAACCACGACGCACGCAGCGGAACCGGCACGACCGCGACCGGACCCCGCGCATGGCGTTCCAACGCCCGCCCCATCATCTGGCAGGCGACGGCGATCCCATCCAGGTATCGCGCCATTCGGGTCCAATCCTGCCGTGTGTCGGTTCCAAACGGGCGATTCGGCAGGTCGGGAAACTCCCAGAAGGGAAATGCGATCGTCGGCACCCCCGGGGTCAGATAGACCTTATGGAGCGGCGCAAAGGCCAGGTGGATCGGACGTTCGCCGGCCAGCAACGCCCGCTCAGCGAGCGGGAGGAGCCGACTTTCCGGTCGGTCCAGGCGGTGCACCCGCCCCAGTCGCTCCAGAACCGGCACATACGCCTCCAGAACGAATCCATAGGAATAGTCGGCGTGTCCCAACGTGGCCGCTCGATCAACACCGGCCGAAGTGCTCACCAAGAGGCGCAGCGGCCCTTCTTCAGGTCTGAGGATCCGATCCACGGCAACGGACACGCCAGGCGCCTCCATCATGCCATCCCTCGAGGCTAGCCCCGATCCAGGCAACCGGCTTCGACCCTGCTGGGCGGCATCGGCCGGACCATAGCCTCGGAGTGCCCGGACGTCAACGCGGCCTCCCTCGTGACCTCGACCGGCGCCCACCGAGCCGCCGCGGTTGCGTAGAATGCATGAAACGATGTGAGCGACGCGGATGGTCCGGCCGCGGCTTAGCCCTTGCCCAGGAGGTTCGGGTTTGAGGTTCCTGTTTCTCGGTGACGTCGTGGGCGGACCTGGCCGCCGCATCCTGAGCCTAGCGCTGCCCCGGCTGATCCCTCGTCTGGAAATCGATCTGGTGGTCGCCAACGCCGAAAACGTGGCCGGCGGTTCCGGCATCACCGTCGCCACCTTCGAGGAGCTGGCCGACGCCGGCGTCGATGCCGTCACCTTGGGCGACCACGCTTACCGCAAGGACGAGGTCCAGATCCTCTTTGAGCGGAGCGCGTCCATCTGTCGGCCGGCCAACTTTCCCAAGGACGCTCCCGGGCCGGACTCCCTGGTCGTCACGGCCCGCGACGGCACAGCCGTGGGCGTTCTCACCGTTCTCGGCCGCGCTTTCATGCCACCGGTCGATTGCCCGCTCCGCACCGCCGACCGCCTGGTGGCGACCCTCCGGGCCGCGACCCCGCTCATCCTGGTCGACATCCACGCTGAGGCCACGAGCGAAAAGCAACTGCTCGCCCGCTACCTCGACGGCCGCGTCTCTGCCGTCCTGGGGACGCACACCCACGTCCCGACCGCCGACGAACAAATCCTCCCTGGCGGGACCGCCTACCAGACGGACGTTGGCATGACCGGTCCCTACGACTCGGTCATCGGCCGCCGTTACGATCGCGTGCTCCGCAACACCCTGACCGCTCTCCCGCAACACTTCGAAGTCGCCAGCGGCGATCCACGCATCTCCGGCACACTCGTGGACCTCGATCCGATTACCGGTCTGGCTCACAATATCGCGCGGTTGATGATCAACCGCGAGCAAGCCGATCGCTTAGCCCGCGACCCTCGAGCCAATATCTTCCCCATGCCGGCCCACTGGAACCCGGCCCACCGGCCTTTCATCCCAGCGCGCTAAGCAGCCGTTCCCGTCCGTAGCGTAGGCCCGCCAAAACGGCCCCTGTCTCGAATCGGCGCCGCTCCACAAACGCCCAGCGAATCCAGTGCGCCCCGATCAGGACCTCGGCCGCAAGCCGCAGCGGCTCGAGGAGCTGCAGTCCAGCATCGGCTCGTCCATACGCTTCCAGGGCGAGCTGGCGTTGCAGCCGGTCATCCAGATCCACGAACAACCGCGCCAGATCGACCCAGGGGGTATCGAGGTCCATCGCTCCGTAATCGACCAGCCCACCGAGGCGCTCGCCCTCAAACAAAAAATGCTCGACGCGGCAGTCTCGCAGACACGGCCGCAGCCGAACCGGAAACCGCTCGAGCGGGGCCAACCTTGCTTCGGCCGCCATCAGCCGTGCCGGCGCTGCGCGGAGCCAATCTCGCGCGGTCTCGGCTTCCGGTCCCGGGGCTTCCCCGACCGCCGCGCGGAGTTGCTCGATCCCGCCACCCAGCAGGCCGCGTATCTCCGCCAGCCGCTGCCGCACCGCCGGGCTGGAACTGACCGGGCCGGACTCGCCGAGCCCGTCATGAACCTGCCGGAGCGCCCGGAACGCCACCACCACATGCGGCAAATCCCACTCCGCCGCCGGGCGCGCAACCCCCTTCATCCAAGGCTCAAGCTGCCAGACCCGACCGTCAAGCTCCTGCCATGTTTCCCCGCGATCGCCGGCAATCGGCCGCGGGACGAACGAGCAATGCCCCAATGCTCCCAGCCAAGCATGGATCGCCCGCACCCGAGTCGACGCAACCCCTAACGGCCACCCTCGCAGGAGCAGCTCGCCCGATTCGGCCCCCCACTTCCAGAGGACTGCCCCGCTCCGGCCACCGGCGTTCCCGAGCGGTTGCGGCGACGTGACGGGCCAGGCCCAGCGCGGATAACGCCGCGTCAGCGCACGCAACCAGTCCGGTACGACCGGTGAACCCACCATGACCCCATCGTACCAGCCCGCGGCTCAGAACAACCGCCGCCGCGTGCGACTCCGCAACCATCCCGCCACCAGTCCGCCCGCGACCCAGCCCATCCACGCGGCCGGCTCAGGAACCGGCGAGGCCAAGACCTGCAAGCAATGGGGACAAGCCGAGCCGTGATCCACCTCCTGCGCGGCGGTGGCCGGGGCCGGTCCGATCGCCCGAAAATCCCGACTCGCCAGCAGCCGAACCGCCTCGGGACTGAACGTCGCATGGGGATCGATCAGGGTGTTCCAATCGGCAACCCCTGAATCCAGGTACCCACCGGTCGGGTCGTGACGATCCACACCAAAGGCATGCATCAACTCGTGGGCCACATTGTGCGCCACGGCGGTCTTTAGCTCGTCGACGGTGTTGGCATAGCTCAATTTGTCGATGAACGTGAAGCCATCGCGGCCGATCTCAGTGACCCCGACGGCGTCCGGGTTGGCCGGACTTTGCGCCGCTGAGACCACGCTCAGCGTGTGAGCCGCCTGTCCGGGTTGATCGGTCAGGGCGATCGGCAAGCCGCTGCGAACGTAGGCGGCTTCGACCCGACTCAAGACATCGCGGGCAAACTCAAGCCGCTGCTCGGCCGATGGAACCCCGCCGTAGACCTTTGCGACCGCAGGGCTGAGATACCAGGGCAAGGCGTTGCCCGTGGTCAAGCCCGCAGCCCCCACAAAACCCGCCCCGGTCAGATTGACAAACGCGTCGTAGGCTGGCCGAGCCGCGCCGGAGTCCGCTGGCGGCGCCGGTCGCATCGACCACCGTACCGGTTCGTTCGTCCAGGTCGTCGCGAATCGACTCGCCGTGGCGGTGTCGCGGTCGGTTGGCGCCGGCGGAGCTGCAACGGGCACCGAGGGGGCAAAGACATTCGTCGGCGCCACCATCAGCGGATTCGACTTGAGCGCATCGGCCGCTACCGGCTGGATCGCCAGCGGCGCTGCCGCCGCCACGCTGACCGGCGCCGGCCCCAGGACGCTCAGTTGCGGACCCGCCGCCGGCTCGCCCCAGATCCCCACCCCCCAGCGCAATATCGCGACCGAACTCGTCTGGGGCATCGTCGCCCATTTCAATCGCCCCGATTCCAACGGATTGCCACGAGCCGTCGCCGCGACCGACAGGATCACCGCGCCCAGACCCGCCAGCGCTGCCGCTCTCGCGCACGCCATGCGAACCTCCTGTCCCTTCAGCCCGCTTCGGCCCTCCTGGCCATCTGCAACTCCGCAAGCAACTCGCGCGCCAAGGTCTCCTCGGATCCCCCCGGCTCATCCGGGCGTTCGCTCTAACGAATCGGTCCCATTGCCAGTTACAAAGAAAACAAGCGACTTCCAAAGCTGCAGCCACTTCCCGGTTGCTCACCGAAGCCGCGATCCGCATGAGGGGCTTTTTTACAATTTTACCGAATTTTCCAAATTATCCCGGGATCAGGATTTGCCCGGATTGGTGGAATTGGGATTCGCCCGCGCCGTCGCGGTTGCCGTACTAGTTAGAGGCGGCCAGTGTGAAACCGGGCCGCGTTTCGTGGATCCCTGCGTGTCATTCGATTGAGGAGAATCGTTTCCGATGCGAATCGTGCGAGTGACGGCTATCGTTTCGGTCCTGGGTGTTGTCTGGGTTGCGGTCGGTTGTGGTGAGACGGAAACCAGCACGCCGCCGGCGACTACTACCAACCCGCCGGCCGCGGCGTCCACGGCCGAACCTGGTGGGGCGACGGAAACGCCGCCCGCTGCCGACGCCGGTGAAACGGCCGCTCCGGCCGAGACGCCGACGGTGAGCGATGCGCCGCCGATCGAGGGACCGAACTCGACCGAGTCGGGCGCGGAGTCGACGACGCCCTGAGCCAGGCCGCGTCGCTTCGGGGGCCTGACCGGCCCCCACTTGCCGAAACTCCGTCGCAGTTCAGTCGCCCTGGACCACCACGTTGGTCAGCGTGCCGATCGCCTCGCAGTGGATGGAGACCTGGTCTCCAGGCGCCAGGCTCAGATCATCCGGCGGGACGATTCCGGTTCCCGTCAGCAGCACCACCCCGGCCGGAAACTGGTTATCGCGTCCCAGATAATCGATGAGCGAGTCGATCGGACGAATCATTCGGGAGAAGGGGGTTATGCCGTCGAAGATCGTCCGGTCGTCGCGGCGAATCTCCATCTGGATCGTCAGCCCGGCCAGGTCGAAGCCAGGGCCGAGGCGGCGGATCCACGGACCCAGTGCACATCCCTCCCTATAAAGTTTGGCCTGAGGCAGGTAGAGCGGGTTGGCCCCTTCGATGTCTCGCGCCGAGACGTCGTTGCCCAGCGTCACTCCCACCAGTCGCAGGTCGGCGGTCAGGACCAGCGCCAGTTCCGGTTCGGGCACCGTCCAGCGTGAGTCGCGACGGACCCGGATCGGCCCGCCGGGGCCTGAGACCCGGTGAGCCGTGGCCTTAAAGAACAGCTCCGGCCGGTCGGCCGAGTAGACCAGGTCGTAGAAGCGGGCCGCGCCTTCGGATTCCGCTTCACGGGCGGTCTTGCTGCGCAAATAAGTCACCCCGGCTGCCCAAACCTCCTGGGCGTCGATCGGAGCCAACAGCGTAACCTGCGAGAGCGGGAGGGCCGACTCGTTGCACTCGACCACCTCGCTCCGCCATGCCTCGTCGCCGAGTTCAAGCAGTTCGGTCAGGCTCGGGCGGTCATTCCCCTTGGTCCGCAGTGCGACCACCCGATCGCCCTGGAGCGAGCCAACGACGGTCGTTCCGGCGGGGTCAACATACTTTGCCAATCTCATGATACGCTCCGACAGGGTCGCGGGCCGCCCGGCCCGACGGGAGCCGCCGGCCTCGCAATCGACCCGACGACCATATCATGACCCGAGCTGGCCTCGAAACTTTTGCTCGATTGGGGTAAGACCCAGGCCGAATCTTATCCCATGGCTCGTCGGTCCGGACGCCACCGGTCCGCCGTGCCCCAAGCGCAGGAGGCGCGCGGATCATGCGGGAGCCGATCGTCGTCCTCGGGCATGGGGCGGTGACCGCCCTTGGACCGACGATGGACGCGACTTGGGACGGCCTGCTCTCCGGGCGGTCGGGGTTGCGCCGTCACCCGGATCTGAATGCCGAGCGTTTCTTGCAGGATATCGCGGGCCGGGTTGAGGTTCCGCTCGACGACCCGAACCTAGCCGGCACCGCCTTGTCCAAACTGCCGGCCCGGTTTCTCCGCCTCGGCTATCTGGCGGCCCGAGAGGCTTGGCTCGACTCGGGTCTGGACCAAGGCCCAGGGCTGGACCGCGATCGCGTCGCGCTTGTGTTGGGGTCCGCGTTTGGCGGCCTCGACCATCTCGACGCCGAGATCGACGCGATGGCCCGCCGCAAGTCCCTGGCGACGAGTCCGTATCTGATCCCGGGAATGATCGTCAATCAACTGCCGGGACAGGTCGCCGAGCGTCTCGACCTGCACGGGCCGATGGTGGCGCCGGCCAACGCCTGCGCTTCCGGCGGGATTGCGATCGCCGTCGGCGCGGCTTTAATCGCCAGCGGGGAGGCCGACGCGGCCCTCTGCGGCGCCGCCGAGAGTGTCTTCACACCGTTTGTCGTCAACGGTTTCGCAACGATGAAAGCCTTGCTCGGCCGCAAGGCCAACGACCGCTCGGCCGACGATCCCGCGCAGGCCAGCCGGCCGTTCAGCATCGACCGCGCCGGCTTCGTCCTCGCCGAGGGCGCTGCAGCTCTGGTGCTCTGCTCGGCTCGCCTAGCCCGTCAACGCGGGCTGCGGCCGCAGGCCGAGCTGGCGGGCTGGGCCTCCAACTCCGACGGCCATCACATGGCCCTTCCCGAGCCAGGCCGGATTCGCCAGGCTCTGGCCGCCGCTCTGAAGCACGCCGGCCTACCCCCGTCGGCCATCGACTACTACAACGCCCACGGGACCAGCACGCTGGTCAACGATCGGGTCGAGACCCAGGCGATCCGCGACGTCTTTGGCGACCATGCGGCACGATTGCCGATCAGTTCGATCAAGGGCGCCTTAGGCCACAGTCTCGGAGCGGCTTCGGCCATCGAAGCGGCAGTGTGCATCCGCGTGCTCCGCGATCAGATCCTACCGCCGACGCTCCATCATCGACCCGACCCCGAACTCGACCTCGACTACGTTCCAGGCTCGGCGCGGCCCACCCGCGTCCGGGCCGTGATGTCCGCGAGCTTCGGCTTCGGCGGCACGAATAATGTTCTTGTGTTCCGGAGAATCGGCGATGACTGAACGAAATCGCCTGAGTGAGCTTGCGGCCCTGACACGCCAGGTCGCCAAACTGTCTCCGACGACGCTGATCGCAGCCGAATCGCGGTTCGTCGAGGATCTGGGGGTCGACTCGCTCGACCTGGTCGCCTTGGTTCTCGAGGTCCAGGAACGCTTCGGTGTGACCATCGACGAGGATCAGATCGGCTCGCTCCGCACGGTCGGCGATCTGCTCCGGTTGATCAGCGAGGCTCCCGAGCTTCGCGCGGCGTGATCCAAGGGAACCGAAACCGGGACCGGTTGCGATGCATCGCCGCGGGCTTAATGTTCGGAAGAGGCTGCTCCGCATCGTCGTGCCGGCGCTACGCGCGATGGGACCTGCGCCGGCCGCCCGGATCGTGTCCCGGATCGGGCGGATTGAGTATGACCTGCTCCCGCGGTTGCGGCTTCGCTTCGACGAGGCGGTCCGCCGCGGGGCGGCTCACTTCGGGGCCCATTGGGACATCCCCGCGATTGGCCGCAACCTGGCCGGCAACCAGATCCGCTGGCGAACCCGAGACTTGCTGCTCGACGGAGTTTCCGACGACCATCTAGCCCCGTTGTTCGACGTCGTGGGCCGCGACCAATTGGAGGCCGCGCTGGCCGAACGCCGGGGTCTGGTCCTGCTCGGCAACCACTTCGGCGCGCACATGATGCCCGCCCACTGGATCAAGCGACAGGGCCTGCCGCTCCGCTTGTTCATGGAGCGTCCCCACCAGGTGTCGCGGTTTCTTCAGGCCGGATTCGACGACGATGGACCGCTGGGCCAGCGCAAGCTGTTCGTATCCCGCAAGGCCGACACGGCTGAGGCCGCCGCCTCGATCCTCCGGGCGACGAAAGTCCTCAAAGCGGGGATGGTGCTCTACATCGCCGGCGACGTCCGCTGGTCGGGCCAATATTCTGTGGCGACGCAGTTCCTGGGCCGGAGCGTTCAGATCTCGGCCACCTGGGCCGTCTTGTCCGCGTTAGCTGGCTCCCCGGTCGTGCCCGTCTTCTGCCACATGCGGGATGACGGAACCCACCGGCTCGAGTTCTTGCCGGCATTTCACGTCGATCCCGACCAGACCAAAGGACCGGCGCTGGAGGCCCACGTCCGGCGGTTCCTGGAGGAGATCGAGGCGCGGGTCGCGGCGGACCCGGCCAACAGCAACGACTACTTCTTCTGGTCCGAGCCTGACGACCCGGCGGTAGTGCTGGGCCGGCTAGGGCGTCGGCCGGTTGCGACCCAAGGCGTGAGCCGATGATGAACCTGCGAGGACCGATGGCTCGCATCGGCCCGTTGTACGCCGCACTGGCCGTCTTCGGCCTGGTGAATCTTGCGACAGCGCTGGGGCTGCTGATCGTCCCCGAGGATGGGCCTGATCCCGAATTTCCGAGCGTCGAGCGGCGGGTCTACAACCCGTTTCCACCGCGAGCGTACCGCTGGGCCGAACCCGGCGATACGCTCGACAAGATCGGAATCTATGCGGCTTCGGCCGGGCTGGTGACGGCGACGCTCGGCTGGTGGCGATCCTACCGGCGCGGCTCGGTCGGCCGATGGCCCGTTGCCTGGGCGGGCTTCGCAGCGGCCTGGTGGCAAGCCTGCACTCCTTGGCCAACGCCCGATGGCTGGCACGGGCTGAACTGGCGGGTGGTGTTCGAGCCATCTGCCCCGGTCGCGCTCCGCCTGGCTTTGGCCGCCGCAGCGCTTGCGTTGGGAGCCTGTGCGGTCGCATCCATCTGGGCAACTCGCGGGGCGTTTCACCGCGACGGTCCGATTGTATGGGTTGCGCTGGGCTTGACCCTGGTTCGGTTTGTGCCGGCTCCGATCCCGGGTCCGCCTGGATACTGGCCCCGCTGGTGCTTCGCTTGGGGCTTGATGATCCTGACCATCCTCGCCATTCGGCGCCTGCCTCCGGCCGAACCGGCACGCCCCCGAAGCCTGGGGCTGATCCTGAGCGTAATGGCCGGGATCGGTCTGTGCCTCGGCGGCCGTTGGCTGATCTGGTATCAGCGGCCGATTGACCGCCTCCGGACCGTCGTTCCCGGCAGAATCTATCTGAGCGCCATGCCAACCTACCGCGGTCTGGAACTGGCTCATAACCGCCACCGCTTCAAGACGATCATCAACGTCTTCAATGAACATGGCCCCCTGCGTAGCCCGAGGCTTCCCGGGGAGTTGCGCTTTGTCCGCCAGTACGGTTTGCGTTACCTGGGCAGCCCCGGCGACCCGCTTCAGGCGGACGCCTTTCTCGATGAAACGCTCCGCCTGGCCCAGGACCCGGACGCCTGGCCGATCCTGGTTCACTGCCACGGCTGCATGGACCGGTCGCCGGCCTGGATGGGGATCTATCGCTTTCTGGTCGAGGGCCGACCGATGGTCGAGGTGCTCCGCGAGATCGAGGCCCACCGCGGCCTTCGCCCCAAAGCCTCGGTGACCTTGCTGTATAATCGAGTCCTGCCGGAACGCGCTCCCGAGCGGTACGCGGCCGATCCGGTGGCCCGTGAGCTGATCGAGTTCGCCCACGGCACGCCGGATCCGTTCCTGGCGGAGCTGGATCGTGCCCGACGCGGCGTGAACCTCCCGCCACTCCGTCGGGTCGGTCAGAGAGACCGCCCTGAGCATCGACGACCTTGACACTCGGATCGCGCCCGCTAGATTCCCGGATCTGGGCCTCATCCACTCCGCGCCGGAGGTCGCGCACGCCGTGATCAACCCCTCCCTGAGTGCCCTTGCCCGTCGCACCGGCGATTCTCCGATCAGCGACCTGATGGCGCGTGCACTGGCCTGCCCGGATCTCATCTCGTTGGCAGCCGGCTTCGTCGACAACGACACCTTGCCGCGCGAGCGAACCCACGCCGCCGTCGCGACGATCCTCAAACACCCCACCGAAGGAAACCGCGCTCTCCAGTATGGAACCACCCGCGGCGACACCAGCCTCAGGCGAATCCTGGCCGAGCTGGTCGCTCCGAGCCAGAACTGGTCCGGCGACCAGATCGAGGCCCTGGCCGACCGGATCATCGTCACCAACGGATCCCAGCAACTGCTCTATCTGGTCGCCGAGTCGTTGCTCGACCCCGGCGACATTGTTCTGGTCGAGTCGCCGACGTATTTCGTCTTTCTGGGTCTGCTTCAATCACGCGGCGCGCGGGTCATCGGCGTCGACATCGACGAAGGCGGCATGCGGCTCGACGTGCTGGAGCAACGCCTAGCGGAACAGGAGGCCGCGGGCCAGCTCGATCGGGTCAAGCTGATCTACACCATCACCGAGCACTCCAACCCCAGCGGTCTGAGCCTCGACGCCGACCGTCGGCCGGCTCTGGTCCGGATCGCCCAGGAATGGTCCCGGTCGCATCGCATCTACATCCTTGAGGATGCTGCCTACCGTGGCCTCCATTACGAAGGGCCGGAGCCGCCTACCCTCTGGAGCCACGACCACGCCGGGACGACCGTTATCCACGCCCGTACATTCAGCAAGACCTTCAGCCCGGGCCTGAAGGTTGGCTTCGGGATTCTTCCCACCGAGCTGCTCGGGCCGATCCTCGCGCTTAAGGGCAACCACGACTTCGGCTCTGCCCACTTCTCCCAACAACTGATGGAACGGGTCTTGAAGGATGGGGCCTACACGGCCCACGTTAGCGGACTACGGCAGATCTATCGCCGTAAGCGCGACGTCTTGCTCGATGCCCTGGCCGAGCATTTTGCGCCTTGGCGTGGCGAGGTGGAGTGGACCCATCCGCAGGGCGGCCTCTACGTCTGGCTGACCCTGCCGCCGGATCTGGACACTGGGCGCGACTCCGCCTATTTCGCCCGCTGTCTCGAAGAGGGCGTACTCTACGTTCCGGGAGCATACTGCTTTGCCGGCGAGCCAGTCGCCCCGCCGAGCCACCACGCGCGGCTGACCTTCGGCGTGACGTCCCCCGAGGGCCTGCGCGAAGGCGTACGCCGCATGGCGCAGGCCTTGGCTCAGGTTCGCAAGACATCTGGGCCGATCCTCACCCCCCGTCTTGAGGTGACTGCCCCGACTCGAACCTGACGGATTGGCAAGGGCCCAGATCGGCTGCCCCGGGCCTCGATAACGCAGGGAAGCGGATCGCATGATTCTCCGGTTCGGAATCCTGACACGCTACGTGATGGGGCAGGTCCTCCGAGCCTTCTTGATGGCCCTGGTGGCCATCACGGCCATCTTTTCGCTCTTTGTCGTGATGGCTGAGGCCACCCGGCAGGGCCTGGCTCCGCAAGAAGTGGTGGCGGTTCTCCCCTATCTGGTTCCCGGGAGCCTGACCTACACGGTTCCGGTCGCCCTCTTATTTGCGGTCTCGGTCGTCTACGGTCGAATCGCAGCCGACAACGAAGTGATGGCCATCAAGGCGGCGGGCTTGAGTGTCTGGACCGTCTTGAACCCGTCGTTGTTGCTCGGCCTGGCGCTATCGGCCGCGCTGTTCGCGCTCTCCAGCGAGGTGATCCCCCGTGCCAACAACGCGTTCCGGCGGATCATCTTCGGCTCGCTCGAAGATGGCTTCTTCCGGTATTTGAAGAAGGAACGCGAGCTGAACAATCCGCGGCTACCGTTTTACATCCAGGTCCGCGATATCCGCGGCCGGACTCTGATCGAGCCGCTTTTCAAGCATCGCGCTGCTTCGCCGCCCAACCCGCCGGGCACCTTCGACCTGACCGTCCGCGCCCGCGCCGCCACCATCGACTTTGACCTCGAAAACCAGATCGCCACGGTGACTCTGGTCGATGCCGAGACGACCGGCCAATCCGAGCGTCCCTTTCTGTTCTGGATGAACGGCCGCCGGGTCTTGCAGTATCCGTTCCCCAAGCCGCCCGATGGGCCGGACAAGCGCGTCCAGGAGATGACCGGGCGGGAACTGGTCCAGGCCCAGCTCGGCCTGATCGACAAGATCACCAACGAACGCAAGCGCCAGGCGATCACCGCCGCGCTCGAGGTCGCTGCCGGATTGATCCCCAAAATCAACTGGGGGAACATCCGCGAGGCCCACACCCAATACGGCTACTGGAAGCAGAAATATCACGAAATCGAGACCGAGAAGCACGTCCGGATCGCCCTGGCTGGCAGCGTCCTATTCTTTGCGTTGCTGGGCGCTCCGGTCGGAATCCTGTTTGCGAAACGGGACTTTCTTAGCTCGTTTATCACCTGCTTCATCCCGATCATCGTGCTCTATTACCCGCTGGTGCTGGCGGGAATCAACCTCGGCAAGGAGGGCGTCGCGCCCCCCTCGGTCGTGTTCGCCGGCGATCTCCTGCTCGGGCTGATCGCCGGGTGTTTTGCCCTGCCGCCCGTCTGCAAGCACTGAAAGGCCCTGCCGACCGGGGATCCGTCCATGCTGAGCATCCTCGACCGTCAACGCTACTGGGCCTTCGTGAAGGCCTACGTCATCTGCTTCGTGGCGCTCGTGGGTCTGTATGTGGTCATCGACGCCTTCACCAATCTCGACGAATTCTTCAAAGTCGAGGAACGAACCTTGGATCTGTTGGCGTTCATGGGCCGGTACTACCTGGTGCGCCTGAGCGCATTCTACGACCGGCTCTGCGGCGTGATCAGCCTGATGGCCGCCGTCTTCACCGTCACCTGGATGCAGCGCAACAACGAACATCTGGCCATGATGGCCGCCGGTATCAGCACCCACCGCGCGATCCGGCCCGTGCTCGTCTCGACCGCCCTGTTCAGCCTCGGCGCGGTCGCCAACCAGGAGTGGATCATCCCCCGCGTCGCCGAGGAACTCCAGCGCACGCCTGACGACGACGGCAAGCGCAAAATACGCACCTACAACAGCCGCCGCGACATCAACGACATCCTGATCCAAAGCCAATTTGCCGACCGTGCCCGCCAAGAGATCTGGCCGTTCAGCACCACGTTTCCCACCAACCGCTACGGCGTCATGCTGCATCTGACCGCCGACCGTGCCCTCTACATTCCCGAGCACCGCCGCGGCGCTCCGCTCCGCGGTGGCTGGCTGGTCCGGGACGCCAGCCTCTCTCCGGCCGATGCCCCGATCGATGGCTCGGTCCTGGTCCGCGTCGACCCGGAACCCCTGGCACTGATGGCGACGGTCGGGGTCGCCCGACTCACGGCCGAAGCGCTCTTGTCCGCATTGCCTCTGCCGGCCGAGGCCCGCTCCCGACTGGCTCCGGGAACCTACTTCCTCCGAACCAATCTCAGCTTTGAGTCGCTCACCCAAAGCCGACAATGGTACCAGTTTGCCGATTCGGTCACCCTGATCCGCGCCCTGTCCGACCCGACCTACGAGGGCGAACGCCGCGAGATCGGCGTCTATCTCCACATACGCACCCTGCGGCCGCTGCTGACCGTCGCCCTGCTCTGCCTGAGTCTGCCCCTGGTGCTCGGCGGCTATGGCCGCAACACATTTCTCAACCTCGGCCTGGCGATGGGAACCTCGGCCGCGTTCTACACGATGCTGTTCGTCTGCCAGTGGCTCGGCAACAATCGGGTCTTCGCGCCCGAGCTGGCCGGTTGGATTCCTCTGAGCGTCTCGGCAACCCTCGCCGCGGCTCGCTGGGACCGCATCCGAACCTGACTCGCCCAGAGCCTGGCCGTTCACTGGCCCGCCCATGGCAGCGCAAGGTCGACGCCCTAGAATCCCGTCGTGGGGTCCATATCTGGCCCGGGGGAGACCTCGGCGGCGGTCGATCAAACGGTCAGCCGACCCGGTCGCGACCAGCCCGCCCCGGCTCGTGGCTGCGGGACCGGCTCCAGAACGCATAAGCCAGACCGCCGGCGGCGAGCGAGGCCACACCGTAGGCGATCGTCTCGAGCCGGGTCGTTCCAAACACAAACATCCAGCCAGCCAGCGCGATCAGTGCGGGCACGGGGAATAGAGGCATCCGAAACGAGAGTCGGCTTCTCAGCTCAGGTCGCGAACGGATGAAGAAGACCGTCGCAATCTGGCCGACGAACTGAATCAGGATCCGAGAGGTCAGCAAGGCTTCGATCACGACCGTCAGGGGAAACAAACAACCCAGCAGCGACGCCGCTCCGATCACCAACAGCGAGCGGTGCGGAAACTGACCGCGGGGATGAGTGGCTCCGAACGCATCGAAGAACAGCCCCGTCCGCGCCGCGGCGTAGGGGATCCGGCTGTAGCTGAGGATGCCAGCAAAGAGCGAGGCCGCGGCGGTCCAGAGGATCAGCGCCGTGATCCCGGTGGCAGCCGCGGGACCAAACCGCCGGAGCATGAAGTCGCTGGCGATGTGCTCCGAGGCCATGGCCTCCCGCCAAGGCAACACACCCAGGATCGAGACGTTCATAACCAAATAAATCGCGGCCACGACCGCCGCCGAAACGAGGATCGCCCGCGGCAGTGTCCGCGCCGGCTCGACCACCTCATCGCCCAGGTAACAGACCTGGTAGTAGCCCAGGTAGTCGTACAAAGCGATCGCGACGGCCGCACCCAACTGGAAGGCAAAGCGGCCGTCGATCGAGCCGGCCTCGGGCGGCAGGTCGGTCAGGAGTGCCGCGTCGAATCGAGTCAGACCGGCGACGATGATGCAGCCGACCGTCACCAGCATCCCACCCCAAAGCACGAGCATTAGCCGACCAGCCACCTCGATGCGCCGATAGGCCAGAGCCACCAGCCCCAGTACCGCCAGGGCGGCGACCAGTTGCATCCCATCAACGACCATCCCCCCCGGCAACCTCAGCACCGGCTGCCGCAGGCCATGCCAGAGAAACGCCGAGTAGCGGCCGATCCCGATCGCTCCGGAGGCGAGCTCCAGCGGCCCACTAAAGAGGAATTGCCAGACAAAGAGAAACTTCAGCAAGCGTCCCCAGGCCGAGTTTCGGTAGACCGCGTCGTAAAAGTGAAGTGTCCCGCCCGACCCCGGAAACGCCGCGGCCAACTCACTCCAGACCAGACCATCGGCCATCGCAATCAGGGCGCCGACCACCCAGCCCACCATCGCCTGAGGGCCGCCCAGCGTCTTCAGAAAATCCGGGATCGTGATGAACGGCCCGACGCCGACCATCATCCCCATGTTGATGCCGATCGCCTGCAGCGGCGTGATCCGACGCCGGAGCATGGCGGCTGCGTCCCTTCGTGACAGACAGGCTCAATCAAAAGAAACTGATCCTATCGCCCGGGTTGGCCTCCTTCCAGAAGCCAGCGTCATCCGGTGCGACGCTTAGGCTCCCTTGCGATAGACCCGATCGAGCCGCCGCATTACCAGGGTTGCATTCTGCCCGCCAAAGCCAAAGCTGTTGGAGATCGCGACCCGGACCGGGACCTCTCGAGCCTCGTTGGGAACGTAGTCCAGGTCGCACTCCGGGTCGGGGACGTGCTGGTTGATCGTGGGCGGGATGACCCCCCGCTCGAGCGTCAGCGCCGTGGCCGCCGCTTCGAGGGCGCCGGAGGCCCCGATCAAATGCCCGACCATCGACTTCTGCGAACTCATCGCGATCCGAGTGGCTCGCTCGCCGAAGACCCGCTTTACGGCCACGGTCTCCATCAAGTCGTTGAGCCGTGTGCTCGTGCCGTGCGCGTTGATGTAGTCGACGTCGGACGGGTCGATCCGGGCCTCGCGCATCGCCGACCGCATGGAGATCGCCGCGCCACGGCCATCGGGCACCGGCCGGGTCAGCCCGTAGGCATCAAACGACGAGCCGTACCCGGTAATCTCAGCGTAAATCTTGGCCCGCCGCCGCCGCGCGCTTTGGAGACTCTCGAGGACCAAGACCGCCGCCCCCTCGCCCATCACAAAACCATCCCGCTCGCCATCGAACGGCCGTGAGACCTCCGCCGGCGGCCGGTTCGACAGGCTGACGGCGTTCATGGCCGCATAGGCGACCATCAGCAACGGATCGAGCCGGCTGTCGCAGCCGCCGGCTAACATCAAATCCGCATCCCCACGCGCAATCAGCCGAAAGGCTTCTCCGACCGCCTGGGTCCCCGCCGCACAGGCGGTTACGATCGTGTTATTCGGACCCATCGCCTGATGCAGAATGGAGATATGCGCCGCGGCCATATTCGGTAGGTGCTTCAGCAGCCAGACCGGGCACATCGCCTCGGCCTGTGCCAGGCTGAAACGGCCAAAGTCCAGCCCGCCCTCGGACGTCCAGCCCTGGGCGATCGGTCCGGCCAGTTCCCGCAGGTCAATGGGCGTTATGCCGGTTCCCATGCAGACGCCAAACCGCTCGGGATTGATCCGCTCCCGGTCCAGGCCCGCATCTTCAACGGCCATCGCCGCCGCGCCCACCGCGAATCCGACCGCGCGGCTCATCGTCTTGGCATGCTTGCGATGCTCGCCAAGATACGGCAGCACGTCGTAATTCTTGACCTCGCCGGCAATCTTGACCCGCTGCCCGCTGGTGTCGAAACTCTCGATCGGGCTGACCCCGGATCGACCCTCCACAATCGCGCTGGCAAACGCCTCGCGCCCTATGCCATTCGGCGAGACGACCCCCAGTCCCGTGATCACCACGCGACGCATCGGTCACCCCCAAGGTCCCCAGTCCCTGGGGAGCTCGATCGGGTCGCTCCTCCCACGCCCCGAACCTCGCGGCTACGTCTCAGGAAGCACATGATTTGAACAATAGGTAATTTACAGGATTTGTGCGGGCTGAGCAAGTGAAGACGGATAAATTGGGTTGCCTCTAGCGGCTGAATCTGGGTTGGTCGGCTGGGTCGCGGCTCGAGAGGGGTGCGTGCAGGGCCACATACCCGGTACGATCTGAGGAGTTGCCATGTTGGATCGATTTGGCCGATCCGGGCTTGCTGGGAGCCGCTTTCGATGTCCGAGTGTCTGACGCTGGCTGAGCGTTCTCGTGTCATTGCCCCTTCGGCCACCCTGGCCATGGCTGCCGAGGCGCGTCGGCTGAAGGCTCAGGGTTTGGACATTTTGGATTTCTCGGTCGGCGAGCCGGACTTTCCCACACCCGAAAACATCCAAGAGGCGGCCATCCGGGCCATGCGTGCCGGTCAGACGCATTACACGCCCCCGGCCGGGATCCCCGAGCTGCGCGAAGCAATCGCCCGTCACTACACGGAGCAGGAGCGGCTGCCAACCCGCCCCGAGCAGGTCGTTGTTTCCAACGGGGCCAAGCAGGCGATCCACAACGCCCTGATGGCCGTCTGTGGACCGGGTGACGAGGTCCTGATCCCTGCACCGTTCTGGGTCTCGTACGCCGACCTGGTCAAGCTCACTGGGGCTGATCCGATCATCCTTCCAACCAGCGAGACCGACGGATTCAAACTCCGCCCCGGGCGGTTTCTCGAAGCTGTCACGCCCCGCACCAAGCTTCTGATGCTCAATAGCCCCTGCAATCCAACCGGCGCGGTCTACAGCCGCGACGAACTCATTGCCCTGGCCGACGCGGTCCTGACGACCCGCGTCGGCATTCTCTCCGACGAAATCTACGAACAGCTCTGTTACGGCGAGGCTCGCCCCACCTGTCTGGCCGCACTGCGGCCGGAACTGGCCGATCGGACAATCACAATCTCAGGCGTCAGCAAGACTTATGCGATGACCGGGTGGCGGATCGGCTGGTCGGTGGCGCCGCTGGCGGTCGCTAAGTTCATGGCCGACCTCCAGAGCCAGGAAACGAGCAACGCCTGTTCGGTCAGCCAGTATGCGGCCCTCGAGGCATTGACCGGGCCGCAGGATTCGGTCCAGGCGATGCGGCAGGCCTTTGCGCGGCGGCGGCAACTGGTTTTGGAGCGGGTCCGTCGCTTGCCGGGGGTCTCCTGCCTGCCGCCGGATGGGGCGTTTTATGCGTTCCTGAACGTCTCGGAGCATATTGGCCGTGTCTTGGCAGGGCGCCCGGTGACCCATTCCACCGATTTTTGCCTGGCAGCCCTAGCAGGAGCCCAGGTGGCGCTCGTCATGGGCGCCGCGTTCGGAACGGAAGGATATGCCAGGTTGTCGTTTGCGACCTCGGAAGAAACCCTCGAGCGGGGTTTTGACGCCCTGGAGCGGTTTCTCTCAAGCTAAGGGCCTCTGGTGGTCGAATCCGGATCGGAGGCGGCAGATTCGGGCTTGTCGGTCGGTCGTCGACCGTCTAGCTTACGCGACCTGTCACGCACGAGCCGGACCGACACCTGCTGACGAGCCTCCGCCGACGGCTCGGGGCCGATTCGGTGACCCGGGCGGAATTTTGCCCGTGTTGCCGAGACGCACCGGAGGTTCTTCGACATGGTGTCTCTTCGATGGCTGGTGCTCGGTATCCCGCTGCTGGCTGGCTGCGCGGCGGGGGCGCGGGTTGGCCTGAGGCCCGAGTCGACTCCCCTGCGGCCGGCTAGCCCGCCGGCTCCGGCGGTGGCGGCCCTGGTCGATGCGATCAACGCCAACGCGGCTCCGTTGTCCGGTTTGACAGCTTCGACAACCGTTTCGGTCAACCAGGCGCGGTTCGGCGGCGGCGCCAGCGGACAATTGGCGCTGGAGCGGCCCCGTAACTTCAGGCTCACGCTCGAACGCGGCCTGGGGACCCCGGTGGTCGACGTCGGCTCCAACCAGACGGAGTTCTGGGTTTGGACCAAGGATTCCAAGGAGAAGGCGATCTACGTCGGCCAGTATGGAGCCGGCGGGACGGTGCCTCCGGATCTGATTTTTCAACCCGACTGGATCGTCGAGGCGCTGGGCTTGCGGCCGATTCCACCCGACGAGGCCGCGCAAATCAAGCTGACGCGCGGCAAGGAGCCGGGAACCTGGGTTCTGACCCATGTCCGTTCCGATGGCCACGGCGGCCGCAGTATCAAGCGAACCATTTACGACGAGACGACCCGCAAGATTCGCCAGCACATCTTCTACGGTCCCGATGGCCAGACGCCGGTCGCCGTGGTGACCCCGTCGTACCCGAAGGCCTTCCCGGTCGAACGTCTCGATCCGTCCGGGTCGGCTTCCGAGACGATCGAGCTGCCCCAGAAAATCCACCTCGAACTGATGGCTTCGGACGATCCCAACGATCGCCTGATCATGGATCTGGCGTTGCGCGACGTTCGGATCAATCCCTCATTCACGGAGACGAACCGAGCCGCATTGTTCCGCGTCCCGGCTTACAACGGCTATGAGGTTGTGAGCCTGACGCCTCAAGGCGGGGCGACGTCCGCCCGGTCGCGTCAGAGCCGCGGCGTGCCTCCGACGGAAGACCGCTCCAGCGCGATCGATCCGATTCCCCTGGGTTTGGAGGGGAACCGGCTTTTGTCGAGCGATCCCCGGCCGATCGAGCCGGACCTGGCCGCCGGTTCCCCGCGGATCTCCGCGGCCGAATCGATCGTCCGCCCCACGTTCCCACGCGGTCCGGGCGCGGAGCCGCCGGCGGGCAACCCGGACGACGTGCTGCGAGCCGGCCTGGTCCGCTGAGGCCGGCCTCGGTCGTAACGGGGTCGTGATCCCCGGGCTGATCCAGCAGCCGTTCCGATCGAAACCGCGGATGTGGGGGGGGACTAAGGCTTAGCCTCGACGCCCCTCGACGGCTTTGCGCAGACCTTCGCGGGCGCGTGCCAGGATCGGTCCAACCGAGTTTTCCGGGATGCCGAGCTGCTTGGCGATCTGGCGGTAATTGAGAAACTTGAGGTGGTAGAGCGTGACCACCTGAGCCTCCTTCTCGGGCAAGCCCTCGAGCATGCGCTCGACCTCCTCGGCGGCGGCAATCGGTTCGACCTCGTCGGGCGAGTCGTCGGCCAGTGCCGCGCGGGAGGCGGTGACGTGGCCCAGAGCCTCCTCGCGTCGCCGGCGTATCAACTCCTTGACGCAGACTCTGCGGGCCACGACCGTCAGATAGGTCGGCAAGGCGCTGGTTCGGCGGAAGTTGCGGAGGACTTTGTAGTCGTCGTCGACGATGGCCAGGAAGATTTCGGCGGCGATGTCCTCGACGTCCTCGGGCTTGAGGTTCATGGACCGGGCGTAGGCGGTGTGCTGGATGACGTGGTAGATCAGGCCCATGTAGCGGTCGACGAAATCGCGCCAAGCGCCTGGTTCGTGGGCCAAACACCGATCGAGCAAGCGGCGGTCGATGTCGCTGAGCGGCACAGGCACAGCCTCCCGGCAGGCCGGCGGGACCGTGACGCCGCGTCGGCGCGAGCGCGGACCACTCCCGGTCTTGATCGAATCTTACCCGCTCCGGACGGGCGGGCAAGCCAGCCGCTGGATTGCTGGGCTGGGCGACGATCCGGACTGGCGTTTTCCCCGCCGGCGGCTTGGGGTACGATCGATTCAATCTTCAGAATCGGAATGGATGGTTTCACTACCTCGTTGTTCTTTGCTGGAAGCTGTCGTGATGGACCGCTCGATGGATCGTCCCCGGATTCTGATTGCTGACGACAATCAGCAGAACGTCGAGCTGCTCGAAGCCCATCTGGCGGGACTCGACTGCGAGATTCTGACGGCCTCCAACGGTGAAGAAACCCTCCGCGCCGTGGAGGAGCACCGCCCCGACCTGGTCCTGCTCGACGTCATGATGCCCAAGCTGTCGGGCTTTGAGGTCTGCAAGCGGATCCGCGCTGAGGCCGCGACCCGCGATACCCTGATTCTGATGGTGACCGCGTTGAATGAGCCGGCCGATTTCGAGCGTGGGGTTCAGGCGGGCACAGACGACTTTCTGACCAAGCCGGTCAACAAGCTCGAGCTTCTCTGCCGGGTCAAGAGCCTGCTCCGGGTCCGGCACTTGAAGACTCAACTGGAGCGGACACTGGCCTACCTGGCCGAAGTGGAGTCGGCCAGCCGCAGTTCGACCGCGGTCCAGTGAGTTTCGTTCCCGATTCCCTGCGGATCCGAGCCGCGATGTCTGGCCCGCGCGTCATTCTTCGCCCGAAGCGGGCCCGCCCGTTTTTTGCCCGCCATCCTTGGGTCTTGGCCGGCTCGATCGACCGGGTCGAGGGGCATCCGGCGCCTGGCGATGAGGTGGCGGTCTGGAGTGCTGAGGGGGTGTGGATCGCCCGGGGGCTGTACAACCCGGCCAGCCGGATCCCGGTGAGGCTCTATCGCTGGGAAGATGCGCCGATCGACGGCCAATTCGTGCGGGATCGGCTCGGAGCGGCCGTCGCCCTGCGCCGCGAGGTACTCGGTTGGTATCAGCCGGATCGGGCCTGCCGGCTTGTCTACAGTGAGTCGGACGGACTTTCGGGGCTGGTGGTCGACGCTTACGCCGGCCATCTCCTGGCGCAGTTCGGCTCGCTGGCTTTTTGGCTCCGGCGGGAAACGATCCTGACCGCCCTGGCCGAGGTAGCCCAGCCGCGAAGCCTCACCGCCCGCTTCGACCGCGCCCAGCTTCGCGCCGAGGGCCTGGAGAAAGCTCCCGAGCCGGTCTGCTGGGGGGCGGCTCCGTCCGGACCCATCCGGTTCGAGGAGAACGGGCTGAACTTTGTGGTCCAACTCGACTCAGGACAGAAGACGGGTTTCTATCTTGATCAGCGCGAGAATCGCGCGGCGGTTGCCCGGCTGGCCCCGGACCGGCGGGTTCTGGACTTGTTTTGTTACACAGGTGGGTTCGCGCTCCATGCCGCGCGGGCCGGCGCGGTTGCGGTCGAGGCCGTCGATTCCTCGCGGACGGCGATCGACCAGGCTCGCCACCACGCTCAGATCAACGGCCTGGAACCGGCCATCCGCTTTGTCGAGGGCGATGGATTGCGTCGGCTTGAAGTGCTTCGCGGCGGCGGCCAGCGGTTCGACCTGGTGATTTGCGACCCGCCCAAATACGCTCCAAGCCACCACGACCTTGAACGAGCGCTGAGTGGCTACCTGCGGCTCAACCGCGCGGTCGTGGATGTCGTCGAGCCGGGCGGTCTGCTGGTCACATGTTCCTGTTCGGGCGCCATGGACAGATGGGCGTTCCAGAACGTTCTCGCCCAATCGGCCGAGCTTGCGGGGCGCACGATCCAGATCCTCGAGATTCGCGGGCAGGCAGCCGACCACCCGATCGCGGTCTCCTGCCCTGAAACCGAATATCTGAAGTGTCTGATCGCTCGAGTCCTTTAGCTGGTCGAGCGCGAGGTCCGCAATGATCTTGACCGCTGCCGTCGTGACGCTCCTCGGGTCTCAGCACGCCGCCGCCGGAGCGACGCCCCGCGAGCCGGCCTACCCAGACCGCTGGGTCTACGTCATGACCAATTTGCAGGTCGACGCCCAAGCCGACCGGCTCATCGAGCTGATGAACGAGGCCCAGGCCGCCGGTTATACCGGCGTGGTCCTGGCCGACTACAAGCTGAATATCCTGGATCGGGTGATCGAGCGATATCGGATCAATGCCGGCCGGGTCCGACGAGAGGCCGACCGGCTCGGCCTCGAGATCATTCCGTGCGTCTTTCCGATCGGCTACTCAAGCGGCCTTCTAGCCCATGACCCCAATCTGGCCGAAGGTCTACCGGCCGAGGCTCTGTTCGAAGCAAAGGGCGACCGGCTCATTCACCGGCCGGACCCTGCCACGGCGTTCCGCAACGGCGGTCTGGAGGAGGTCGAGAACGATCGCTTCCGCGGCTTTGGGTTCCAGGACGATCCGGGCGCAGCCACCGTCGCCGATCGGGAGGTCGTTCACGGCGGCCGCGTTTCGTGTCGGATGCGCGACTCGCATATCACGAGCACCAGTGGCAACAGCCGTCTGATCCAGCAAGTCGCCGTCCAGCCCGGCCGGTGTTACCGCTTCCGCGCCTGGATCAAGACCGAAAATTTGGCCCGACCGGACGGTTTCCGGTTGGCGGCCATCACGACCGACGGCCGGCCGCTCACCTTCTACGAAGGCGGCCCCCAGCCCACGGCGGACTGGCACCCCGTCCAGGTCGTCTTCAACAGCCTCGACGCCAACGAGGTGCTTCTCTATGTCGGCCTCTGGGGCGGGTCGCCGGGCACGCTCTGGATTGACGACATCGCGCTCGAGGAAGTCGCTTTGTTGAATGTGCTCCGACGCGACGGCTGTCCCCTCTCAATCACGACCGCCGACGGCGCCGATTCGTTTCAGGAATCGATCGACGTCGAGCCTGTGATTGACCCCGATCTCGGCGTGATCCCCTACGCAGGCGAGTTTGACGAATCGCACGACCCGCCGCACGTGCGGCTCAGGCCCGGTTCCCGGATCCGCGAGGGCCAGACGATCCGCATCCGCTGGTATCATCCGATCCTGATCCACGGCAACCAAGTCGCTTGCTGCCTGAGCGAGCCACGGGTCTACGAGCTGCTCGAGGACCAGGCCCAGCGCGTCCGCGATCTGTTCCATCCCCGCCGCTACTTCATGTCGCACGATGAGCTTCGGGTCGCCAACTGGTGCCGGGCCTGCACGGCTCGCCATCTGACCCCCGGCCAGCTCCTGGCCGACAACGCCCGCCGCTGCGTCGAGATCCTCCACCGGGTCGACCCCGGAGCCGAGGTGCTGGTCTGGTCCGACATGTTCGACCCTCATCACAACGCGGTCGCCCGTTACTATCTAGTCAATGGTTCGCTGACCGGCTCCTGGGAGGGGCTGCCTTCTCGGGTGGTCATCGTCAACTGGAATGGACAGAACAAAACGCCGAGCCTCCGCTTCTTTGCCGAGCGCGGCCATCGCCAGGTGATCGCCGGTTATTACGATTGCGGCGACCTGAGCGGATTTCGTGAGTGGGACACGGCCGCCCGAGGGATTCCCGGAATTCGCGGATTTATGTACACCACCTGGCGGAGCGATTATCAGTGGCTTGACGAGTACGGAGCGGCCCTGATCGGATCGGCCGGTCAGCAGCCTTGAGCCGCCGAGGCAGAGCGGCCCGCGCTGTTCTTAGACGGAACCGGAATCGGCATGGATGCTTCACTCGCCGCACTTGATCGCCGTGAGACCCGAACCTTTGCATTGGTTCTGGCGGGCCTCGTGGCGGTCGTTCTGCGCGAGAGTTTGTTTCTGGGGCGGATCCTCAGCCCGGCTGACGTCATCTACGCCCAGCCTGGGTTTGATCAGCTCCGCGGCAAGGGGTATGTGCCCAGTCACCGGCTTTTGATGGATCCGTTTCTCCAGTTCGAGCCGTGGCTCGAATGGTCCAGGGCTGAGCTGCGCGCGGGTCGCTGGCCACTGTGGAATCCCTTGGTCGGGTGCGGGGCACCGCATCTGGCCAACGGCCAGAGCGCGGTCTTTGATCCGTTTCATCTGATTGCCTATCTCGGCGAACTGCCCGATGCACGTGCCTGGATGGCCGCCGCGCGGCTCTGGTTCGCCGGTGTGGGGATGTTTTTGCTGGCGCGGGGCTGGGGCCTGCCGACCTTGGGCCGCTGGTTCGCCGGACTCGCCTATCCGTTCTGCGGATTTGTGGTGGTCTGGCTGCTGTATCCACCGGCGGCCTCGGCGGTCTGGCTTCCCTGGATGCTCTGGGCGGCGACGCGGTTGCTCGATCGGCGGTCGCCGGAGACGGTCGCCGCCCTGGCTGGCTTCACGGCCGGATCGATCTTTGGCGGTCATATTCAGACCGCGGCGCACAACCTGCTAGCCACGGCCGCGTATGCCGGTTGGCGAATCGCGCGCGAACGCTCGGCGATCGGGTCGCGTCTGGCCGGCTTCGGCGGAGCCGTCGCGCTCGGAGCGGCCCTCGCGGCGATTCAGATCGTGCCCCTAGCGGCCTATCTCTCCCGCAGCCCGGTCTGGACCGACCGCGAACGCGAGCACGCGGGTCCTCTGGGTGTCCGCCCGCGGCCGCTCGACGCCGTCTGCACGGCACTTCCCTTGATTTACGGCAGCCAGCGACGCGGCCAGCCCAATCTGGCTCGTGCGCTCGGGGTCCACAACCTTAATGAATCGGCCGGCGGGTTCGCGGGCCTGGCGACGCTGATCTGGCTGGCTCCGCTTGGCTGGAGCCAGCGTCGACAGGTTCCGGTCATCCGATTCTTGGGCGCTTTGGTTCTCGTTTCGGCGGCCGTGGCCTTTGGCGTCCCGCCGCTGGCTCAACTGGCTCAGGCTCCGCCGGTCCTCCAGGTGATGGATCACCGGCGGCTGGTCCATCTGGTGGCCTTGGGATTGATTCTGCTCGGCGGCTTCGGTCTGGATCAGAGAGCCACCGCGAGGGCGGCCCGCCGGTTCCGCGTGCTGGGGTGGAGCGTGGCGGCGATGCTGGTGGTGGCCGCGGCGGCGGTTCCTCTGGCTGGCGAGGCGGTTCGCGAAGTCGCCTGGGCTCACTATCGAAAAACCAACCCCCCCGGACGGGTCGAGGCCCGCGCTGAACGGCAGATCGCCGATCTGATGGCGTTTCTCCCGCCGTATCTGGCTCTGAGTGGATTGCAGTTGGGAGTGATCGGCTGGCTTGCCGGTCGCGGCGAGCGACGGCCCGGCTGGCTCGCGGCCGGGCTCGCGCTGCTGGATCTGGCGACCTTCGGCGCTGGCCACAATCCGGCGATCGCCCGAGGAGACTACAAGCCCAGGAGCGCGCTGATCGACCATCTGTGTGCGGTGGCGTCGCCGCCGCGGCGAATTCTCGCCCTCGATCCGGTCTTACCGCCCAACACCCTGATGCGCTACGGCCTGGCCGACGTTCGCAACTACGACTCGATCGAGACCGACGCCTGCCTTCGCGCGCTCGGCCCTTTGTTCGAACCCGATCCCGAACGCGGCGCCCGTACATCGCGCCGGCGGGTGACCTGGGAGCGCGCCGCGGCGTGTCGAAACAAGCTCGAGCGAGCGGGAGTGGCCGCCGTCGTCGGCTCGACACCGCCGCCGGACGGACTCTTCGAGCACGTCGAAGCCGTGGCGGGCTGTTGGGTGGCTCGCCTCCATCCCACGCCGGCGATTGCCCAGGTCGGCGCGGACGGCAAAATCCGCATTGACGCCCCGATCCTCAGGGACCAAGCTATCGACGTGCCCGTGACCTATGACCCGGGTTGGCGAGTCGAGACCAATTCGCTCGGGTCGGTCCGGGTTGTCGAGCGCGAGGGCTTTCTGGCGGTCGTTGCCTCCGGCCCAAGCCGGACCATCACGCTCCGCTACGATCCGGTCGAGTTCCGGGTCGGGATGGCTCTCACGCTTGCGGCTTTGGTCACGCTGGTTGCCAGGCTCGCTCCGAGCCTCGGGCGGCCGCGTCGGGACCCCTCGGTTTAGGGCCAGGATGCCCGGGTCGGGTCCGGATCTCCCCGGCTTCGGCCTCGCACGGAAAGGACTCCCAGCCCCGATGGTCCACTACACCTGCGACCTGTGCGCACGAAGCCTCGGTAACGGCTCGGACCCCCGATTCGTCATTACGATTACGGCGGAACCGGCTCACGATCCGAACCGGCTGACGGACGGGGACCTCGACGCCGACGCCCTCGAAGACCTCGCCCAAGCTCTCAAGCAAGACGCCACAGCCGCGGAGCCGGTCCCCGATCGGATCGAGCTTCGCTACGACCTCTGCCCCGACTGCCATGCCCGGTTTACGCGCGATCCGCTCCGCTGCGGAACGGTTCCCGGGGCCCGGTTCAGCCCGAATTGACCGCCTCGCGCCGCCGGGACGCGCGCACGACGGGATCAGCGACTTGAAGAGCAGATCGCCTCACCGCGACTGGAGAGCGGCCAGAAGCATCAGCAGGTTTGTGACGGCCGAGATCGCCAACAGGATCGACAGAATGGCGATGATGTTGGAGCGCATGTTGACGATCGAGGCCATCTCCTCCTTTTCGGACTCGGTGACCAGATCCAAGCCCTCGGCCTCCGCGCCGGAATCGCCCTCGGCTAGCGCGGCCAGGGCCTCTGTCTTCTGAGTGGCGATCATCGGTGTCTCGCCGGCCAGCAAGCAATTGAGGTCGAGAATGACGTCGTCGGGCTTCTGGTATCGCTTGGTGCGATCCTTGGCCATCATCATCTCGACGACCTCGCCCAGGCCGCTCGAGAGTTGCGTGTTGATATGGTCCGGCGGCACGAGCTGCACGTTGGGGTCGGCGTGCTTCTTCATCACCTCGGCCGGAGTTTCGCCTGGGTAGGGCACCCGACCCGTCACCATGTGATAGAGCGTTGCGCCCAGGCCGTAGATGTCGGCTCGAATATCGACGTCGACGTCGCCCCGGACCTGTTCTGGGCTGATGTAATACGGCGTGCCGATCGCCAACCCCTTCTCGGCCTGAGCCCACTTCTCGTCGCTGGTCGGCCGGGCTAGGCCGAGATCGGCCAGTTTGACCCCGCCTTCCTTGGTCACAATGATGTTTTCAGGCTTGATGTCGCGATGGATCAACCCGCGTTGATGGGCATGCTTGAGCGCGTCCGCGATCTTGATGACGATCTCAACCGCTTCCCGCTCGCCGTAGACTTTCCCCTTGTCGAGCAGGTCCTTGATGGTCACGCCCTCGACGTACTCCATCACGAAGTACTGGTAGGGGCCAGCCTGACCGGCGTCGATCGCGTTGACGATGTTGTTGTGCGAGAGCTTGGCCGCGATTTTGGCCTCGCGTTGGAACCGGGTGACGAATTCCCGATTCTGTGAAAGCGAATCGAGCAGGACCTTGACGGCTACGATCCGGTCGACGCTCGTCTGCCGCGCCTTGTACACAACCCCCATCGATCCCTTGCCCAGCTTCTGGATGATCTGATAGCCCGGAATCTCGAGCTTGCCCGGCTCTTCGCCCAGCTCGCGGAGCAGTCGTTGAGCCTGGTTTTTGGTCAAAACGTTGGCGGCGACCATGATTTCGAGCAGCCCGCGATCGGCGTTCTTCGCCTTCAGGCCTCGACAGGCCTCGACCTCGGTCTTCGTGGCCAGCCCGCGCAGGATCACCGACCGTTCTAGACTCGCTTCGTCGATGCTCGACGCCTTCGGGTCGCGTGGTCCCTGGCTTCGCGAGGGCGCCTCCGCCGGGCGGGGCGACGCGTCGCGGCTCGCGCCCGGACTGCCTGGAGGTGTCGGCTCGGACGGCCCGATCTTTCCCCCCGCAGCACCTTCCACCGGCTTCGACATGCGTCACTCCCGGATCATCACCCCTCCCCACCCCTGCGTGGGGTTCCAGCCCAAGCCTCCCCCCCCACGCGGCCCTCTGGAGACCCAAATGCCAGTATGGGGTGTGGGGAACGATTGTCAACGACCGGAACCCCTAAATAAAGACGACCGGCCCCCCGGCTTGTGACCGCTCGTCGCGGGCCGCTATCATGCCAGCCCGCCCGTGCCCCGGGCCGTCTCAAACCCCGTTCTGCCCCTGGAGGTTCCCCTGTGCCGTCCATCGGTCTGATTGCGGGCGACGGCGTTGGACCTGAGGTCGTACGCCCCGCCTGCGCGATTCTCGAGGCGGTCGCCCGCTCGGCCCGGATCCCCCTCGAACTGACCCCCTTCGACCTGGGGGCCGACCGCTACTTGAAATCCGGCGAGGTCCTGCCCGACGCCGAACTAGAGCGACTCCGCGGCTGCGACGCGATTCTGCTGGGCGCGGTCGGCGACCCCCGCGTGCCGCCGGGCGTCCTCGAAAAGGGTCTTCTGCTGCGAATCCGGTTTGAATTCGCCCAATATGTCAATCTGCGGCCGATCCGCCTCTACCCCGGAGTCCAGACGCCGCTCCGCGGCCGCGGGCCGGACCAGATCGACATGGTCGTCGTTCGGGAGAATAACGAAGATCTGTACGTCGGAGCCGGCGGCTTCATCCGACGCGGAACGCCGGAAGAGGTCGCCATCCAAACCTCGATCAACACCCGCGCAGGGGTCGACCGCTGCCTGGCTTATGCCTTCGGTGTCGCCGAACAGCGGGCCGAGCATCGCGTCTTCAGTGGACTCGGCGCCGCCCAAAGGCAGGCTGGCCAGCGCGGCCGGGTCTCGATGGTCGCCAAAACCAACGTCCTGACCTACGCCCATGACCTCTGGAACCGCGCGTTCCAGGACATGGCTCCCCGCCATCCCTCGATCGAGGCCAACTACTTCCATGTCGATGCCTGCTGCATGCGGATGGTCACCAATCCCGAGTGGTTCGACGTCATCGTCACGACCAACATGTTTGGCGACATCCTGACCGACCTCGGCGCAGTGCTCCAGGGCGGCATGGGCGTCGCCGCTTCCGGCAACATCAACCCCGAACGGACGTACCCCAGCATGTTCGAGCCGGTTCACGGCTCCGCGCCCGACATTGCCGGACTAGGCAAGGCCAACCCGATCGCGGCCATCCTTTCGACGGCCATGATGCTCGACCATCTCGGCCACCGTCCGCAGGGCGAGATGATCCGGACCGCCGTCGCCTCGGTCCTCGCCGATGGCCGGGTCCGCACGCCCGACCTGGGCGGATCCTCCTCGACCAGCGACGTCGGCCAGGCCGTGCTCGATGCTCTGGGACACGTCTGAGTCCGTCGGCTCACCTCGAACCCAGTCCCCGGAGTGCGACGACCCCGGTCGAATTCGCCGGGGTCGCCGCAGGATTCGATCTGAGCCAGGGTGTGCCTTGCCGGAAGGCGGCTAATGCTTCTCGGCCTTGTTGCAGTCTGGTCCTTCGCGCGGAGCCTTACGCTCGGTAATCACAGGACACTTCGGCGCTTCCTCGGCATTCAACGCGGTGAATTCCTTCCACTCCTCGGGAAGATTGTCCTCGTGGAAGATCGCCGCCACCGGGCACTCGGGTACGCACGCCTCGCAGTCGATGCACTCATCCGGATGGATGAAGAGCATCTGCGCGCCCTCATAGAAGCAATCCACCGGACAAACCACGACGCAGTCGGTGTATTTGCAGTCAAAGCATGGCTCGGCGACCACATGCGTCATGACGTCCTGGCTCCTTTCAGCCTGACTGGGACGTACGTCGAACCGGACCCGATCAAATTATCCGCAAATCAAGGCGGATTTGTCGATCGCGCTCATCATAGGGAGGCGCCTAGGGCCGGTCAAGCCGGCCCAAACCAGCCTCCGCCCTCCTTCCTGATCGTCACTTGCGGCGGATCGACTTGATGGTGATGACCTCGCGGGGCACGTCCTGATGGCCGGCTCGGTTCCCGGTCGGGACCGCCGCGATCTTGTCCACCACATCCATCCCCGCGATGACCCGGCCGAAGACCGCGTAGCCTGGCTTGTTGGGGCTCCCGTTGAGAAAGTCATTGTCGACCAGATTGATGAAGAACTGGGCCGTCGCCGAGTTGGGGTCGCTGGTGCGGGCCATCGCGATCGTCCCCCGGGCGTTTTTCAGCCCGTTGGTCGACTCGTTCTGAATCCCCCTGCCAGTCGGTTTTTCGCTCATGTCGGCCTTGAGCCCGCCTCCTTGAATCATGAATCCCTTGATGACCCGATGAAAGATCGTCCCGTCGTAGTGGCCCTGATCGACGTATTTCAAAAAGTTCTCCACGGTGATCGGGGCCTTCGCCGCATCCAGCTCGACCTCGATCGTCCCCTGGGTCGTGTCGATCACCACCACTGGGTTTTCCAGGGCATGAACCCCCGCACCGAAGGACATCACGCCGAGACAAACGAGCAGCAAAATCCATCCGTTGAGCATCGATCGTATTCCTGTTCAGAGGGAACCGGATCCGTCGCAACGCTCGAGTCGTCCCTGGGGACGCCATCCCGGAGCGTTTGCAACCCCACCTCCTCAATAGAACCGAGCCCGCCGCCAGTTGTCGAGGTCCGGCCCGGTCTGCCGGCGAGCGAAACAACCGTTCACGCCAGTCGCCCCAACGCCGGCCCCCGACCTCCTCGCTCCCAAACGGCCGCCGCAGTGACTCAGTTCGGACCTCTGGCCCGGAACGCAGAGCGCCGATCGTCTCTCGCACAGAGGTCCGCGACGGGGAGCAGCGCTGCCGCTCAGCGGTTCACGCCCAGGACACGCTCCAACTCTTCCAATTCCCGACCAAGGTCGCCGGTCAGTAGCTCGCGGTGCTGCCGCGCCCGCTCCAGGTAGTCCCGAGCGCTGGCCTCTCCCCCCGGCGCTTCGGCGAGCAGTTGTGCCATGTGAAGATTGAGCACCGGATGGTCCGGAGCCTGCGCCAGACCGTTTCGGAACGACTGCTCCGCCTCGGCGCGCTGACCCAGGGCTTTGTGGATCGCGCCCAGCGTATCGTGGAATTCGGGGGGAAGCGGCCCGGCCGTATGCTGCCGGGCCACGTCCTCGGCCACCGCGAGCGCTTCCTCGTTGCGGTTCAGGTAGCGGTGCAGGATCCAGGCTTTGTTGTTGCCGGCCTCGATCGAGCCAGGATTGCGACGGAGCACCCGGTCGTAGGCCGCCAGCGCACGCTCCAGGTATCCGGTCGAGTCGCGCGGCTCGCCCGGACGCTCGGCCACGGCTAGCAGAACGTCGCCGAGGATCAGCCAGGCGGCCGGGCTGTCCGACTGGGCGGCTGCTCGCTCGGCCCAGGGCAAGGCCCGATCGCTCCAGCCCGCCCGATAGAATCCGAGAGCGGCCGCGGTTGCCATCTGGCCGGACGAGTCGCGCGCTACGGCCGCCTCAGCCGCTGCTTCGGCCCGACTCAATGCGTCGGGACTGGCCGGCTGGCCAGCGGCCAGGGGCTCGGCCAGCCGCTGCACCAGAAGCTGCAAAGCTCCGTGATCGTCGGGATTCCGGTTCAGGGCAAGCTCCAGCGTTTCGATGGCGGTCTTGCGATCGCCGCTGGCGACTGCCAGGTCGGCTTTCAAGTGATAGGCCTCGGCGAAGTCCGGCGCCGTGGCGATGATTTCGTCGAGCGCCCGAGCGGCCTCGGTTCGCTGGGCGGCCTGGCCATTTCGGGTCGTCGAAGCCAGGGCGAGGGCCTGAGCACGCAGAAATCGCGCTCCGACCAGCTCGGAGTTCTCTCGCAGAACGGCGGTTGCCTGCTCAAGCGCTGCGTCGTATTTGCCCGTGGCCAGCCGCAGTTGTCCGAGGCTCATGCGGAGATCGGGGCGGCTGGGGCTTCGCTCGATGGCACGCTCATACGCCCGCGCAGCGGCCTCCGGGTCACGGCGGGCCACGGCGACCCTCGCTTGCAAGATGGGACCATCAGGAGAACCTGGATCGCGCTCGGTCAGCTCATCGGCCAAGTGCGTCGCACGCGGCAAATCGCCCTCGGCCAGCGCGTGCTCGCCCTCCAGGGCCAGAAACCGCGGTTCGTTGGGAAACTCTTCGCGAGCCGCGGCGATTCGCTGGCCGGCCTCGCGGAGCCACGAGAGCCTCGCTTCGGCGTCGGGCTGGCGTGTCGCCGCCACGAGCGACAACGCAATGGCGCGGGCCGCCAGCGTCGCGGCTCGGGCCGATCCAGTCGGCGCTTCCCGCCTCTGTTGATCGAGCAACCGAAGCGCATCCTCGTACCGTTTCTGATCCTCGTAGACCTCGATCAGCACTTCACGCACCGCCGGTGCTTCGCGGTCGCGGATCCGGGCCAGCACGGCGCCGACCGGGTCGGCGTCTTCGGCGAGAACGACAACCCGGTAATATGCCCTCAGCAGTTCGGGCTGCTCCGGATAGGCGTCCAGGCCCCGTTCGAGGACCTGGCGCGCGCGGGCCGCTCCCCCTTCTCCGGACAGGTTTTCGAGTGCCGCCAGCAGCAGATAGAGACCCACCGGTGCGGGTCCATTTCCGATCGCCGTTCGAACCATCCGCACGGCTTCGGGGACGCGTTGTTCGGCGACCAGCATCATCGCCCGATAAGTCACGCCGCCGGGATGATTGGGTTCGACGGCCAGGATTGCGTCGATCTCCCGGCGTGCGCGGGCCAAGTCGCCCATCCGGCGGAAGAGGTCGGCGGCCTGGACTCGCTCGTCGAGCGTCGTCTCCGGCTGGGCGATCAATTGCTCGACGTCCCCACGTGCCCGGCTGTGGTCTCCCGCGGCAACCCGCGCACGGGCCAGATTCCATCGGAGCGTGCGTTGCAGATCGGCCGTGTCCGATTGCCGGAGCAGTTCCTCGAACCGGGAAACCGCCGCGTTGTAATCGCCTCGCTCGAGGGCGAGGCTGCCCAGCGCGAACTGGGCCGCAGCGGTCAGAGAAATGCCGTCGCCCACCTCCTTCGTGGGCCGGCTTCGGAGTAGACCTTCGAGAATCCCCTCGGCCTCGCGGCTGGCTCCATGTGCGCTTCCGAGCCGAGCCTTCCAGTAGAGGACGACCTTATTGCCTGGGTCCTTTTCCAACGCGGCGTCGAGCAAGGCTTCGGCCGTTCGCGTCTCGCCCCGCACTAGAGCCACTTGGGCCTCAAGCAGATCCGCGGTCGCACCGTCGCCAAACCGCGAGCGAAGTTCGGCGATCGATCCTTCCGCGGCTGCCAGATCGCCGCGCTGGATCTCCAGCAGAATGAGCTGAACGAGCGGCCCCGAGTGGGTCGCGCGCTCGGCCAGCTCGGCCAGTTGCCGGCGGGCTTCGTCGGGCTTGCCCAGCGGGCCGGCGAGCAGTTTGGCGCGGTAGAGCGCCAGGTCCTCATCGCCGGGATGCTCCGACAGGAAGCGATCGATCACGGCGAACGCCCCGCCAGCGTCCCCCTCTTCGACCCGGATTGCCGCCTCGATCCCCACCAGCTCCCCGCTCCGCGGGTGCCGCGCTCGAGACTCGGCAAGCCGCGCCTTGGCCTGCTCGCGATCTCCCTTCTCCCAAAGGGTCAGCACCGCCAGCCGATCCGCGGCGACGCCGGCCAGTTCGTCGCTGCCGACCGATTCCAGGTTCTGCAGCGTGTCGGCTGGGCCACCCGCCCGCGACGCCAGTTGAGCCAGGCGTATCCCGATCGTTCCGGGGTTACGGTAGCCGGCGGCCCGGGCACGCTCGTAGGCAGCCCGAGCCTCGTCCCCGCGATTGAGTGCGGCCAGACAGTCGCCTTCCACGAAGTGCACCATCGGCACCAGATCTGGATCGACCGCACCCGCTTCGGCCAGCGTGCGGAGCCGGCTGACGATCGGCAGCGCGTCCTCCGGATATCCGGCCTGAAGGATCGACAGCGCCGCCCAGAACTGATAACGCGGGTCGAGCGATTCGCCCCCAATCTGCCGGGCTTTGGCCAGATACTGGCGTCCCAGATTCGGCTCCCGAGCGATCAACAGAGCCATCCCATAGAGGGCCTGAGCCGTGGCGACGTCCTCAAGCCCTTCGGCCGCGCGCTTCAGGTTGCTCAGCGCCGAGCCTTGCAGCGCGGCACGTTCCGAACCGCCCTCGGTCTCCGGCTGGCCCTCGCCCATCGCCAGTGCTTGCTCGAGCTCAATGGCTCCCTGAAACAGATGCCCCAAGGCTTGATAGCGCGGGGTCGTGCTGGCCAGCAGTTCGGCGATCAACGGGCCGGCCTTGGTGAATCGGTCCGGGTCGGAGCCGTCGGACAGGATGGCTTTGATGCCGATCTCGCGGAGCTCCATCGCCACCGGGATCCAGATCGCCGCAGCCGCGGCCGGCTGACGCAAGGCTTCCTGGACCACCTCGACGCAACGATCGCGCTGACCGGCGATCATCAAAAATTCGGCATAACCTTGATACGGGCGGAGGTCCTGCGCGCCGGCTCCGGCCACACTGGTCTCGAAGGCGCGGGCGGCCGTCTCTAAGAGCCGCGCCTCGAGAGCTTTGGCGCGAGCGCCGTCGGCCGGACCGGCCGCGCCACGGCGAATCTGCCGCAGCGCCGGTTCGAGCAGCCGGCTGACCTGGCGGGCCACTCCGGGCGCGTCGTACTGGCGGATGACCTGATCGGCGTCCGCGCAGAGCGCTTCAACCCGAGCGGCCACCTCGCCCTCGCCTTGGGCGCGAGCCAAGGCCATACCGGCCAGCCGGAGCCGCGCCAGTCGATCCGCGGTCTGGTCAGCAGGGGACGCGGGGACCGGTTCGTTCAGGATTTCTGCCAGGCCGGCCTGATCGCCGGTGGCTTCGGCCAGGCGAGCCTGGGCCCAGCGGGTTCGCGCTCGCTGAGGTTCGCGTTCGGCGAGCCGTTCGACCCGGGAACGCGCCTCGTCCACCAGGGGCGGCTTGCGATCGAGCTGATCCAGGGCGGTGACATAGAGGGCGTCGGCGTCGTCAGGATCGAGCGAGCTGAGTTCGGCGGCCCAGTGAACCGCGTCGTCCCATTCTTCGCGCTCGAGGGCGTCGGCCAACAGCCGGCGACGCGGCTCGGCCGACTGTTCCGCGAGCCGGGCGGCCTGATTGAGTGATCCCAGCCATTTGGCTCGCAACCGGGGTGCTTCGGCGGGCGCCTCGGCCATCCACTTCTCGATCACCCCGGCGAGGGCTAAGTGGGCTTTGGCCGACCGCGGCTCCCGCTGCAAAGCGCGCTCATACTGGAGCACGGCCCGGTCGTAGCGGCCGGCTTCGGCCTCGGCCTCGGCCTGTTTGAGCAGAGCATCGGCGCCCTCGCTCATCAGCACCGAGGCGATCGCCAGCAGACCCATTGCGGCCATGACCAGAAACAACGCGGTCAGCAGGATCAGCGGCTTCCAACGGACGGACATCGGGCGCTCCTCCGTGATGGCTCGATATCGAATTCCGCGCCGGCGCGACGCTCGACTCCAGGCTCGACGCCCCGAAAAGGCCATCCTGGCTCGCCACAGCTCAGCCCCCGCGGTTCCGGGCGACTCGCCCGGCCCCCCGCGACCGACCGGCGCCAGGATCGCGCCGCGCGGATTGTCTCCTCACGCACGAAATCGGGTTGCCTGATCATCGCACGGGCAGCCCGCCGGACTCGACTCTCCTCAAGGTGCTTCCACTCATTCTGGGCGCAACTCACCGCCCGGCGGCGGTCCATCGCGTCGACCGCACACCCTAAGCCAATCGACCCGGCTCTTCAAGCCCAACCCCCGGTTCACGGCCGTCCGGCTTGGTGGCCGCCAGCAAGAACGTGGGATTGACCGCCTGAAACCGCACCCGCTCCAGTTGCTCCACCCCCCGCGCCAACTGAATCGACCAGATCCGGACCTCACCGGCCAGACTCTTCAAGACCTGATGCGACGTCGCTAGGGCGTCGATCGTCGCCACGTTGGCCACCAGGGTGCCACCCGGCTTAAGCCGCGCAAAGGCGGTCCGCAACACCGGCGCGGCCAGCCGTCCGACGCCCCCGACGAAGACCGCATCCGGAGCCGGCAGATCCCCCAGGCTCTCCGGAGCGCGGCCCGCGACCAGTCGGACATTCGCAACCCCGAACCGCTCGGCATTCGTCTCAATCAGCGCCAGCTCAGCCGGGTCCGGTTCGATCGCATAGACCAGCCCCGGCGCCACCAACTGAGCCGCCTCGATCGCCACCGATCCCGACCCCGCCCCGACGTCCCAGACGACCCGCCCCGGACGCAAATCCAACTGCGCCAGCGCGATCGCCCGGACCTCCGCCTGCGTGATCAAGCCCCGCCGTGGCCGGCTCTGCGTAAACCGATCATCGGGGTTGCCAAACAGCAGCAACCGCGCACGCCGCGCGGCCCGATCCGGACGGCCGGGTGTGCGGATCAGGATCAAGACGTGCAGCGGATCAAAATCCAGCTCCGCCAACTCCGTCAATTCCACCTGCGTCACCCGTTCATCCGGCTGGCCCAGATGCTCGCAGACATAGGCCCGAAAGTAATCGATCCCCTGATCGAGCAACAGCCGCGCCAGCCGCTTCGGCGGCAACTCGGACGAGGCGAACAACCCGACCTTCTCCGCCGTCCGGATCCGGTCCAGGACCAACTCCACCCGTTTGCCCTCGAGGCTCGTCAAATAAGCGTCGTCCCAGCTCTCCTTGATCCGCGCAAAGGCAAGCTGCATGCTGCTGACGTGCGGCACCACCTCAAAGGCATCCTTGCCCAGCCGGGTGGTCAGATATCGGGAAATTCCGAAAAAGAGCGGGTCGCCGTAACTGACCAGCACCGGCCGCTCCATCGCCCGCGCCGCCCGCACCTGCTCGACGGCCCGTAGCATATCGGCGTCGAGTACCTCGCGCCTCGCTTGCGGCACCTGACCGTCGAGCAGCCGCAGCGTCGCCGCCGAGCCGAGAAGCAGGTCCGCCGCCTCGACCCGCCGTCGCGTCGATTCGTTCAGTCCCGCCAGACCATCATCGCCAATGCCGACAATCCAGATCTTCGACTCGCCGGTTTTCGGCTCCATCGGTTCAACCACCCTTCTTCGCTAAGTCCCCACAAACTCCGTCACGACCCGAGCCATCAGCTCCGCGTGGGTGTAGTGCATCGGGTGGCCGGCCAGCGGGACGATCCGCGAAACCGCTGCCGGCAGCCCACGAACCAACTCCTCGTGCAACCCGGTCGGCACCAGCCGATCCTCATGCCCCCGAACCACCAGGACCGGCGTCCGGATCGCACCCAGCCGCGGGCGCAGATCCAGCCGCGTCAAGATTCTTCCGCGATGAGCCAGGGCCGCGATCGGAGTTCGTCCACAATCCTCCACAAAGTGCCGCCACCGCGGACCGAGGACCGCCGGAAAGCTATCCCGGCAATTCCACGTCAGAGCGCGTTCCCAGAGCGGCAGCCTGCGGGCCGGTCCCGGCAGCCAGCTCCCAAGCCCCATCGCCCATCGCTCGGCTCGAGTGTAAGCCCGCCAGGCAACGGCTCCCTGGAGAACCACCCGCGTGAACCGGCCTGGCGCCCGCTCCAAGGCTCCCAGGACGACCGTCGCTCCGAACGAAAGCCCCAAGAGCGCGGACGATTGCCCGCCCAGATGATCGAGCAGACCAAGCAGGTCGTCCACCAGATCGGCATGCCCGATCCGTCGCAGCCGGGCTCCGTCGCCCGCCTCGGTTCCCGGATACTCGTAGTGAATCGTCTCGAATCGCTCGGCGAGTCGATTCAGCAGCAACGCGTAACCGCGGTAGGTTCCCGCGATTCCAGGGACCAGGACCAGCAGCGGCCCGCTCCCCAGCCGGCGATACGTCATCCGGTACCGCGGCCCGGCCCAAACCCCAACCTCGGCCGCCGACTCGTACGCGGCCAGCTCCGCTCCCAGGTCGGCCGGCGCAGGACAACGGGGAGGAGCCACCGGCATCGGTTCCGACGTCGCCATCCTCGTTCCCTACCAGAAACCCCTCTCGGACCAGACCAATCGATCCTACCCGGAGGCTCGGCCCTGCCTCCACCGGCCGCTTGATCTGGCGTCGCAAATCAGCCTGTGGTAACGTCCGCGCCGACCGACGCATCCGACGGGAGCGGGCAAACGCCCGCGCCGCTCGACCGCATGGAGGATGGTGAGCGATGCAGGCGTCCGCGTTCCATTCGGCTCTCGTCTGGCTCTGCGCCGCGGCCGCGGCTCTCGGAGCCCAGGCACCCTCGCGCCCGGCAGGCCCACGGGCCACGGCCCCAGCGTCCGACGACGCCCTCCCCCCCGGCTCGACCCGCCTCCAGCCAACCACCCCCGAGCCGCGGATGCTCGAATTGCTCAAGGCCTGGGAGCAAGTCAGCCGATCGCACGAAACTCTCTACGCCCAGTTCACCCGCACCGACCGTTCCCCCGCGTTGGTCGAGCCGAAGGTCTACGAAGGCCAGGCCCTGCTACGCAAACCCAACCTCGCCTGCCTCGACTTCCAAGAAGTCCTCAAGGACCGCCCCAAGCCGGCCTTCAGCCAGCGCATCGTCTGCTCCGGGAGCCAGGTCTATCAGTTCCTCGGCCCAACCAAGCAAGTCTTCGTGTACCCTCTGGCCGAGGACGAACGCCGCCGTTCGATCGAGGAGGGACCGCTCCCGTTCATCTTCAACATGCGCGTCGAGAAGGCCCTCCAACGTTACAACTGGCGGCTCCTCGAAGAACGGCCCGCCCAAGGCTCCCGGCCGGCGTCGTACATCGTCGAGATTATCCCCTTAGAAGCCATCGACCGCGAAGAGTTCAGCAAAGCCCTCGTCATGCTCAACCAGGAAACATTTCTCCCCGAGGCGCTCCAGCTCTTTCACCCCAACGGCAAGGACACCAAAACCTTCATCTTCAAGAAGGTTGAACGCAACGGCCAGGGCAACCCCGCCAGCAATCTGGCCAATTACGACGGCGAGGCGATGACCAAAAAGTTTCAAGAATACGGTTACAAAGTGATCGTCAACCCCGATTCCACCGGAGAGCCGCCCGCGATCGGGCGCAACGAGGCGCCGACCCCGGCCGGCCATCCCCAACCTCGCCGCACCGCCACGCCGGCGCCGCGTCGCTGACTGTCTCTTACACCTGACCCGCCGCTGCCTCCTTCCTCCGCGAGCGAGGGCCGTACGTTGGGTCTTGGGCCGTTGCGTCCAGGGGGTCGCCGGCTCGCTGCTGGGTTCCTTGGCGGTCCTCCGATGGCCGCGCTATAATGAGGCTACCTGATCGCGCCGATCCTCCACCGGTCGTCAGGCGCCCTGGATCTGGGATTTTCCGCAGTCCGGCTCCAGGCTCCTCGTGGATCGCTTCCGCCGGACGGATCCCTCGCGATGACCCGTTGGTCCCTGCCTCGACTGCTCGTTGCGTTTGTCTGTCTGGCCACACCGATTTCGGCTCAGGATGAAACACCCCCGACGCCGGCCCGCCTGTTCCTGGTCCCTCACCCGCTCAGCGACGCCGCCGTCAACGGCCTGATCGCCTCGGCCCGCGGCTATCTTCGTTCGATGGCCGAACGCCGGGTCGAACCGGTCCTGGTCTTCGAGTTCGCTCCGACCCGAGGCGCGGATCCCTCCGAATTGTTTCTCGCCAGTCGACTGGCCGTCGAGCTCTCGACCTCGTTGGCCGGAGCCCGCCGCACGATCGCCTACGTACCCGCGCCGGTAGCCGGCTATTCGCTGCTGCCGATCCTGGCCTGCGACGAGATCGTCCTCGGCGAGCGGGCGACGCTCGGTCCGATTACCCCGGACGATCAGCCGGTCAGTCCGATCGCGGCCGCCGCTCTCCGGGATCTGGCCGACCGCAAGGGCCGGGACCGCAACCTACTGCTTGGCCTGCTCGATCCCGAGCTTCCGCTTCGGGAGGTCCGCACCGCCGACGGTAAAGTCCAGTTCGTTCCTGCCTCTGAACTGGACGAGGTGCGTCGGACCCGTCAGGTTGTGTCCGACGCGCCGGCCTGGGAGGGGACGACACCGGGGGTCCTGCGCCCCGAGACGGCCCGTCGACTGGGCATCGCCAGCCTGATCGTCGATCAACGCAGCCGCCTGTTTTCGGTCTTCAACCTCGACGCCGACCTGGCCGGTCCGGGTGTCCCCGGCGAGATCCGGCCTGTCGTCATTCCGATCCAAGGGCCGGTCGACGCGGTCAAACTCGGCTACGTCAAGCGGCGAATCGGTCAGGCGATCAACGAGCGAAATGAAAACTTGCTGATCTTTCAGATCGATAGCGAGGGGGGCGAGATCGAGGCCATCAACGCCATCACCGTCGCGATCGCCGAGCTTGACCCCCAAAAGGTCAAGACGGTCGCCTTTGTCGAGGATCGTGCCGTCGGGCTGGCGGCCCTGATCCCGCTGGCTTGCGACGAAATCATCCTCGCGACCGGCGCCCGGTGGGGCGACGTCACCCACACGGTCGACCGCCGCGGTCAAAAACAGCCGATTCCCGCCGAGAAGGTGCGACCGTTGGCGGATCGGGCAGCCGATCTGGCCGCCCAGAAGAGCCATCCCCGCGCCCTGGCCCGCGCCCTGGTCGATCCCCAGATCGAAATCGTCGCCGCCCGCGATACCCGCTCCGGAGCCATCGTCTCGGTCGCCGCCGAGGATCTCGAACTCAACCCCGGCCAATTGGTCCGGCTCGGCACAGTTATCAAACCCGCCGGACAGGTTTTGTCCCTCGACGCATCCCAGGCCAAGAGCCTGGGCATGGCCGCTCGCACCGTCACCGACCTGGCCTCCTGGATCGAGTCCGAGGGCTTTCAGCCACCCCGCCGCGACCAGCCCACCTGGGTCGATACCCTCGTGACGGTGCTCAATTCACAGTGGATGAGCGGGATTCTGCTCTTCGTTGGGCTATTCATGCTCATCCTCGAGCTGAAACTGCCCGGCGTCGGACTGCCCGCGATCGTCTCCGCCCTCTGCTTCCTGCTGTTCTTCTGGAGCCACTATCTCGGGGGCACGGCCGACCAGCTCGAGATCCTCCTGTTTCTGGCTGGCGTGGTCGGGTTGTTCCTCGAGCTTTTCGTCTTTCCCGGTTTCGGCGTCTTTGGCGTGACGGGAATCGTGCTCATCCTCTCCAGCATCGTCATGGCCAGCCACACGTTCGTCTGGCCCACCCAGGAATACGAATACCGCCAGCTCGGCGGCACCCTGCTCCGGCTCCTGCTGACGTTGCTGGCCGTTGCAATCGGCGCCGTGCTGATCGGTCGCTTCCTGCCCTCCTTACCCCTATTCCGTCACCTGATCCTCGTCCCCGAGGGTGCTGAGCCGCCAGGCCAACTTACCCCGATCGCCAAACCTCCCCTCGACTCCCCCGGCCCGCTCACCTTTCTGCTCGGTGAGCGCGGCACCACAACCACGGTCTGCCGCCCCACGGGCAAGGCTCGCTTCGGAGAGGCGCTCGTCGATGTTGTGGCCGACGGCGTGTTCCTGGAGGCCAACACCCCCGTCGAAGTGATCGACGTCCGCGGCTCGACCGCCGTCGTTCAGCGCCTGCCCGGCTGACACACCGCCTCGGCCGTCGCAGGGCCCGCGAACCCCTCTCCCGTGCCGCTCTCTGCTCGGCGCGCGAGACCGGTTTTGATTGCATTGGCGGACGCCGCTCGTTCGTCTTACAATCAAGTTGGCTGAATCGGACGTCTGGCCTCTGAGACCCCGTAATGGGATTTGAACTGGTCTGGCCAACCCTCTGCTTGCTGGGTTCGCTGCTTCTGGTCCTTGCCGAGGCGTTCATTCCATCCGGCGGCCTGATCGGGATTTTGGCCGTCGGCCTTCTGCTGGTTAGCCTTTATCTGGCCTTCACCACAACCGCCTACGGTTGGCTCTTTCTGATCGCCGTCGGCGTCCTCCTACCCGCCACGGTCATGTTGGCCGTTTCCCTCTGGCCTCACACTCCAATTGCCCGGTATCTGTTCCTCCCGCCTCCCACCACGGAAGAGACCACCCCAGGACCGTCGGCCTGGCCCTTGAGCCACCTGGTCGGCCAAATCGGCCGCACCGTCACCCCCCTTCGCCCAACCGGAATCGTCCTCTTCGAGGGACGCCGCCACGAGGCGATCAGCGAAGGGATCCCCATCGAGGCCAATACCCTGGTCCGCGCACTTGAGATTCGCGGCGGCCGCCTGATCGTCCGGGTCGCCGAGGTCCCGGAATGGGACGATACCCCCCAAACCTCCAACTGAGCGAGCCGTTCCCTCTCCCAGACAAGGATCCATCCCATGCACCCCGTTGATCAACCCGTGTTCGTGCTTGCCCAACTGCCCAACGAATGGACCGTGCCGCTGATGATCCTCGGCGGCTTCGTGGCCCTGCTCGTTTTTCTGCTGTTCGTGCTCTTTACGCGCTATTTCAACCTCTGGATTCAATCCAAGACGACTCAAGCCAACATCGGCTTGCTTGACCTGATCGGGATGACCTTCCGCAAGGTCAACCCCAACATCATCGTCCGGTCCAAGATCATGGCCGTGCAGGCGGGTCTCTTCGACAAGGACGGCGTGACCCGCCAAGCACTCGAAGCCCACTATCTGGCCGGCGGCAACGTGCCCAACGTGGTCCGCGCTCTGATCGCCGCCAACCGCGCCGACATCCCCTTGTCCTGGAAGCGTGCCGCCGCCATCGACTTAGCCGGCCGCAACGTCCTCGAAGCCGTTCAGACCAGCGTCAATCCCAAAGTCATCGACTGCCCGGACTCGTCCAAGGGCCGCCAGACCATCGACGCCGTCGCCAAAGACGGCATTCAACTCAAGGTCAAAGCCCGCGTGACCGTCCGCACCAACATCGAGCGCCTCGTCGGCGGCGCCACCGAGGAGACGATCATCGCCCGCGTCGGCGAGGGGATCGTCACCACCATCGGCTCAGCCGTCAACCACAAGGCGGTCCTCGAAAATCCGGACACCATCTCCAAACGCGTTCTCGAGAAAGGACTCGACGCGGGAACCGCCTTCGAGATCCTCTCGATCGACATCGCCGACGTCGACGTTGGCGACAACATCGGCGCCAACCTGCAAGCAGCCCAGGCCGAGGCCGACGTCCGCGTCGCCCGCGCCAAGGCCGAGGAACGCCGCGCCGCCGCCGTCGCCCTCGAACAGGAAAATCTCGCCCGCGTTCAGGAAAACCGCGCAAAGCTTGTCGCCGCCGAGGCCGAAGTACCCGCCGCCATCGCCGAAGCCTTCCGCAAAGGCAACCTCGGCATCGCTGACTACTATGCCCTGCGCAATCTCCAGGCCGACACAGAGATGCGTTCGGCCATTGCCGGCACCAACACCGCTCCGCGGCGTGAACTCAACCCCACTTCCTAAACCCCTGGCCGGCTCGACGTCCCATGAATCCCGATGCCGACGCGTTCTTCAAGCTAATCATTCCCGGCGTTTTCCTGCTTCTGTGGGTGCTGGGACAACTGGCCAATCGCGAGAGCGCTGCCAACGCATCCCGCCGCGGTCTGGAAGACCCCTTGGGCCCTCGCCCCGACCGTCTGCCACCGCGCACACGCGGCGGCAGCCCGACCTACTCGAACCCCTCGGGTCTGGTCGTCGTCGATCCCCAGACCCGTCAGCCTGGCGGTATTGTGTTCGTCGAGCCGTCTCCATCCTCTCGCGGGTCGCGGTCCCGGCCGTCGCGTCCATCCGCGCGTCGTTCCAACGAGTCGACACGCGGCCGCAAACCGCCTGCCGAACCGAGCGGGCGCCGGACGCCGGCCGTGGGAGCCATCCGCGTGTCCGGTCCCCTGGCCAGCCCGGCCTCAAGCCCCGATTCCGCGGGCGCCGCGGTGGTGGAAAGTCCGACCGAACTTGCCCCGATCACAGCCACCCAACTCCAGGAAGCCTTCCGTCATCCGCAGCGCGTGCGGGAGGCCTTCGTGGCCTCGCTGGTCCTCGGTCCGCCCCCGGGCCTTGGTCGCTTGCGATCGCGGAGACGGTTCCCGGCCGTCGAACCGCCGACCGGCCAAACTGGCTGATCCCGGGGGACGCCTCGAGCGATCGCCGGCGATCGCTCGAGGCCCCGTGGCACGTCCGCCTCTAGCAGCCGGCCGGAATCTCTGGCCCGGCCGGATGAAATCCGGAGCCTGCGTCATCCAGGCTCAAACAGGCTGGATGCTGGAGCGATGCGTCGATCAGGACCGCGCGGAGGTTCACCAACCAGCGGTACAGTTCCGTCCCCTTCTGATGGCTCAAGCTACGCAAAAGTGCCTCGATACGAGCGACCAGAGGGCCCATCCGCCGGCAGTCCTTTGAAGCAGGTCGCGAGAGAACATCCTGAGCATCCCAGGCCAATTCTCGCACCAGCGTGCCCAAGTCCTGACCTTTCTCCCACCAGGAACTCATGAGAATCGCTCCACAACAACGACGCTGACGGCCGGATTTAAGCAGGTTTGACGATCCAACCAGTCGACCGATTTGGCGACTCGTATCTGGATGACGTCCATTCCGAGCCTGTTCTTAGAACCCGCTTGGGCGTACTCTCGTCCGACACCCGCGGGGACACTTGGGTTCAGTTCGGTAGGCTATTCGCTCGATCGGCCGCAGGATTGGGCCAACCGGCGGCTCGATCAGTCGTCGGGGCTGATCCCCACATACCGCAGGACGACCGCCGTCAGGTCATCCAGCGGCTGCGTAATTCCGGACGACGGAACCACTGGATCGAGCAGTGCTTCGACGATTTCCGAGCACGGCCGATCCCGTAGCGCCGCGATCCGTGCCCGGATCTGATCCTCGCCGACCAGTTCGCCCTCGGGCCAGGCGGCCTCGATCACGCCGTCGGTAAACAAGACGATCAGGTCGCCCGGTTCGAGCCGAATCGGCCCCCCCGGATCAAACCGACTCTCAGGCCAGACGGCCAGCGGCGGAGCCTCACTCACGAGACGCGCTCGCAGCTCCCCATCGACGCTCAGGACCAGCCCCGCCGGATTACCGGCGTTGACAAACCGCAGTTCGCCGGCGACCGGATCGACCCAGACAAGCGTCATCGTAACGAATCGCTCGCCATCGGTCTCCCGCTCAAGCGCCCGATTGGTTCGCTCCACGAGCTCCTGCAACCCGAGAGGAAACTCCAAATACGACCGAATTCGGGCGGCCGTGGTTGCCATCAACAAGGCCGATTCGTACCCATGACCGCTCACGTCAGCGACGCATAGCCCAAGCCGTCCGCCCTCTAGGGCGAAGAAGTCGAAAAAGTCGCCGCCGGTCTCCTCCGCGGGGCGCGAAGCCCCGGCCACCTCGATTCCGGCAACCAGCGGTGGCCGTTGCGGAAGCAGCCGCTGCTGAATCCTCCGCGCCGCTTGCATGCCCGCCGCTTGCTCGCTGAGCCGCTGCTCGACCCGCCGCCGCTCGGTGATGTCCAGGTGCGAGCCTACCATCCGCACCGGATTGCCCCGCGTGTCGTAGACCGCCGCACCCCGCGCCAGGATCCAACGATACGTTCCATCGCGATGACGGAGCCGATGCTCCAACTCGTAATCCGGCCGCCGGCCCTCCAAATAATCCCGGATCCGCGCTTTGGCCCGCGCCCGATCCTCCGGGTGCAACCGACTCTCCCACTCCGCGAACTCCTCGCCGATTTCCCAGTCCGCGTAGCCGAGCATCCCCTTCCAGCGCGGCGAGTAATACACACGATTGGTCCTCAGATCCCAGTCCCAGATTCCCGCGTCCGTGCCTCGAACCGCCAGGTCGAACCGCTCCTGGCTGGCCCGCAGCGACTCCTCAGCGCACAGCCGCGCAATCATCCCCGCCAGCAAGTTCACAATTCCGCCCGCCAGCCCTTGTTTCGCCGCCAGACTCTCCGCGGCCGGGTCCGCAAACAGAACGAGCAGACCGAGCCGTCGCTCTTCCGTCGCGATCGGAAAGACCAGCGGCCGGGGAAGCCATCCGTCCCGTCGGGCCGCCGCGGGAAACGAATCCCAGCGAACAAACCGATCCGCGACGGCCTCGTCGCACGCGCCCCACAACGCCGGGTCGTCCGGCAACTCCCGGGGCGAGAGCATCAGATGGTCGGCCAGACCCGACCGGACCACCGCCCGCAGCCAGCCCCCCGGCTTGTCCAGTAAGTAGACGCAACCGCCGGGCTTCAACCCCAAACCAGTCCAGCCGCTCAGAATCGCCAGGGCCTGCTCCAAAAAATCGACCAACTCGAGACGCTGGGCACTCAAGCGCAACAGCGCCAGCAAATGCTCGACAACCTCACCCTCGCTCAGCGCTCCGGAACGGGTCGCCACTCGATCCCTCCTGCGGCGATCGCCGCACCTCGGGACGCGAACGCGTTGCTTCGATGACCCGCGCCTCAGCGGCCCCTACCTACATAGGCGTCACAACCCTGGCCCATTCCAAAAAATTTGATCCTGATTCAACCAGATCGGTCGAACCGCCCCACCGACCCTGCCCCACGCCTCAGACTCCCCTTGACCCAGCTCCCATGCCGTCGATAAACTGCTGATACTGAATCTCAATCGCATCGTGTTTAGGTCGAGCTATGCCCACGGTCCTTATCGCCGAATTGCCGGGCTTGACGCCGGACCGACGAGTTGTGGTCCGTCTTGACCAGTCGGCCTCATCGGCGCCGCGGTTCGAGTTGTGCGAACAGCATCTCGCCAATGGAATCGGCTGGTTCGACCAACGCCGGCTGACGCTCGACTCCTCCCAGATGGCTCAATTGGCGTCTCTCTTCGGCTCGATGATGCGTTCGGCGGGAGGCGGTAGCGGCTCTCCGTCGCCAGAGATCCTGAGCTTTACCGCACCGGAAACGCCTCCGATGCGGTATCGTCCTGCCGACCGGCAGGCCGAAGCTGGTTGATCGAAACGATTAAGGCTGGGTGAGAACCCCGCGATGGTTGTGGGCCTGAACCGTCGAACCGTCGGTGGGTGCCGACTTCAGGCCCCAGACGGTTAGCCGGCCCGATGCTGGGCTTTGCCGGTAACGGCCAGTGAAAGGTCGTTCTTCTTCAAGATCTTAGCCAGCTTATCGGCGCCTTCTTGTTCTTCGAGGCAGAGATCTTCCAACATCACCCGCAACGCGACGTCGTTTTCGTCGCACAGCGCCAGGGCTTCCGAGTAAAGCCGGACGTGGCGCAGTTCCATCTCCAGGGAGTATTCGAGCATCTCGTGCAGGTCGAGCGTCTGCTTGACCTCTCCGCGCTCGACCGTCGTCACGCCGCCTAGCGCGACAATCTTGTCGCCGACTTTGTGGGCGTGTTTCAGGGCTTCTTCGCCGCTTTCGCGGAACTCCTCGGCGTAGACCCCGCGCCACAAGTCTTGCAGCACGAAGCTGTACTGCGTGTACTGAATCAGACCCGCGTACTCCCACTTCAGGATCTCGTTCAGCTTGTCGATCATCGCGGTCCGGTTCATGGGTCTTCTCTCGCAAACGAAGATGGGCCGCCTCAGCAGGCCATGGAGCAGCCGGTCATGTCGGAGTGTCCACCTATTGTAGCCGGAACGTCTGGCAAGGGCGATGCGAACCTGGGGGATCTTCCCCGCCGTTTCGTCGTGCTGGAGCACGACTGGCCGTCGCCGCACTTCGACTTGATGATCGACGATGGTCAGGAGCGGCTGCGAACATTCGCGCTCGATCGGCTGCCGGACAACACCTCCGAACCGGTGCTGGTCCCGGAGCTAGCCCGCCACCGCCGGTCGTATCTCGATTATGAAGGACCGGTTTCGGGGGGCCGCGGCTCGGTGCGCCGGATTGACGCCGGCCGGGCGACCCTCAGTCAGACGTCCCCGGAACGGCTTCGGGTCGTGCTCGCCGGAGTCCGGTTCAATGGGACGATCAGCTTGGAGCGGACCACTGACCAGTCGCCCCGCGGGCCGGTCTGGCGTCTGATTTATCAAAGCGATTGTTGAGGGATCCGGAGGACGGGGTCGGCGGCCGGTTCGCGGAACGCAGTCATCTCGGTCTCGCTGTGTCCCAGGACGCGCATCCGGCCCTCCGTGAACCGCACGTCGTCGATTCGCAGGGTGCGGCCTCGGCGGCGTGGCTCGAGGCGGAGGACGGCGACGACGTGGCCGTCGCGTCGGGTCCAGCTCAGCGGCAGGGCTGGGCTGGCCTTGATCCAGTCGATCAAGAGCACGTCGGGCAGCGGGAGCATGCCCAGCCGCAGCGTCTCGACCTCGAGCTCGACGGCGTTCTCAGCCCCCGTCCCCACCCGGACCACCGCCCACAGCACCCCCCGAATCCATCCTTCTTCGTAAGTGAGCGCGATCGTGGCCCGGTCGGCCTCGAAGACGATCCGGGGCTCGCGGATCGACTCCGGCAGCAGGTCCGGAAACTGCGACTTCAGATCCTCGGCGAGCCAGGCGTTGACCTCGTCCTGGGTGAAGACGGCCTCCCAGCGTTCTTCGTTGACTGCGTCGTTGCGTAGTTGGAGGCTGTGCTGGACGAAGTTGGCGGCCTGCTGCCGGCGCTGAGGCGTCGAAGCTTCGCTCGGGGGGTAGAAACTCGGACGGTGGCCAATGGCCGCGTACAATAATCCGGCGACGACGGCCACGGTCGCGGCCGCTCCCCAGAGAGCTTTTCCGACCTGGCGCCGCCGTGCCATACCTGCTCCGGCCCTCTCGGGCGCATCACCCGCCGCCGGCCTGGAGGCGAGAGCGCTCGAACCATATGCTGATCATCAGGGCGGGTCAATCCTTCTTCTCGCGTTGCTCGAACTCCCAGGGGGCTGCCCGACCGTGCCGACTCGCCTCGGGGCTCTCGTCATCCTGACCGCCTGGCTGATTGCCACGGTGTGCCTGGTGCGCCGCGACCTCTGGCCGGAGATCGTCTCCGTACCGCCGCCCGACTTGAGCCAGGTCGTTCAGGCCACGGAGTCGTCCACGGCTTGGACTATTTTGGCGGCCGACCTGAAGAATCCGGAAGCGCTCGAGCCGGTCGGGCAGCTTCGGACCCACAGCCAGCCGCTGGCCGGTGGCGGCTTGGAACTTTCCAGCCGAGCCACGATTCGGGTCGGCGACCTTCTTGCCGACTCGCCCGCGCCGGTCGAGGCTCGGTCGATCTTGATGATCGACGGTTCAACCGAACTCGACCCCGAGGGCGGTCTGGCCCAATTCCGCGTCGAAGTGCGCGAGCAGGCCGGTCCGTCGCTGCTGACAGTCCACGGCACGCGTCGGGGAGCGACCGTCGAGCTGTCCGCCTCCAGCCCCGTCCCGCTCTGGAAGTGGCGGATGAGCCTGCCGTACCGCCCTGGTGGTTTCGTCCAATCGTCGTTGAGTCCGTTTGACTCGATGCCGGGCCTCCAGGTCGGTCAGCGGTGGGAGGCTCACGTGGTCCACCCGCTGACCGGTAAAGCGCAGACCTGCACGGTCGCCGTCGTCGAACGCAAGCATATCACCTGGAATCACACGCCGGTCCCGACCTTCGTGGTCGAAACGCGGATGGCGCCCCTGACCGCCCGCACCTGGGTTCGACCCGATGGGCTGGTGCTCCGTCAGGAAGTCCCCCTTCCCCTGCGTCGCATCGTCCTGGAGCGTGAGCCTTGATCGCCCAAAACCCGGCCGCTCTGGTCGAGCTTCGGGGAGTCACTAAGGTCTACGGCTCGCGCCGGGTAGTGGACCACCTCGACCTGGATCTCCACGCCGGCGAGCTTTTCGCCTTCCTGGGACCCAACGGGGCGGGCAAGACGACGACGATCAAAATGGTCTGTGGATTGTTGCATCCGACCTCAGGCACGGTTCGGATCGCTGGAGTGCCGGCGACGAGCGCCGCGGCTCGGGCACGGATCGCCTACATTCCGGATCAGCCCTATCTATACAACAAGCTAACCGGCCGCGAGTTTATCCGTTTCGTCGTCGAGATGTATGGGATCGATCGCCGCCGCGCCGCGACCCGAACTGCCGAGCTGATCGAAACTTTCGAACTCGGCTCGTACATCGACGAGCTTTGCGAAACCTACTCCCACGGGATGCGCCAGCGTGTGGTTTTCGCGGCGGCCCTGGTCCACGAGCCGGATGTTCTGGTGGTCGACGAACCATTGGTGGGCCTCGATCCCCGATCCGCCCGGATCGTCAAGGATGTCTTTCTCTCCCAGGCTCGGTCGGGGGTCGCCGTCCTGATGTCGACGCATCTGCTGGCCATCGCCGAGGAGTTGGCCGACACGATCGGCATCATCCACCAGGGCCGCCTGCTGGCGCGGGGAAGTCTGGACGAGCTCCGCGCCCGCGCTCCCGACTCGGGCTCGCTCGAAGACCTTTTCTTGCGCTTGACCGGGGGAGATCGGCCCACCGTGCCGCTTCCGGAGGGATCGGTCCTGTCATGAGCGTCGCCGGCCCGCCCCGCCAGCGCGTCATCTGGGCGCTCCGCTGGCTCCGCTGGCGCCAAGGATTCCATCACGCGGCCGACCTGCTCGAAGGCTCATGGTTGCGGGTGGCTCTCGTGATCGGTCTGAGCGCTCTGTTCTGGGGGCTGCTCTACACCCTGTTCCGCGACGGCTTCCGGTTCATCGACTCGATCCTGCCCTCCACCAACGAGATCATCGAATACCTCTTCGGCCTCTTCTTCCTTTCGTTGCTGGTGATGCTCAGTGTCTCCACGGGCATTCTGGTCTATGCCAGCCTCTTTCAGGGCGATGAAGCCGAATATCTACTAACGCTGCCGGTCAGCGAGGACCGGATCTTTGCTCACCTGTTTCGCGATGCCCTGGTCTTCGCAAGCTGGGGGCTCTTTCTGCTGGGCAGCCCGATGCTGGTCGCCTACGGCATGGTCGCGCGAGCCGGTGGGACGTATTTCCTGCTCGTGCTTCCCTATATGACGGCCTTCGTCGTGCTCGCCGGCTCGCTGGGTGCGGTCGCGAGCCTGCTGGTCGCCCGCTACGCTCCTCGCCAGACCCGCGCCATTCTGGGCGGGCTGCTGGCCCTGGCGATCCTGGCCGGCCTGGTCTACGCCGTGCGGCTGATGGGAACCCCCGGCCAACCGCTCTCCCTGGAGTGGCTCGACACCTTGCTCGACCGCCTCTCCGCCAGTCAGTCGCCCGCGCTGCCCAGCCGCTGGCTGGCGCGCGGCCTGGTCGCCGCTGCCCGCGGCGAGCCCGATCAAGCCCTCTACGACTTCGCCATCCTCGCCGCCCACGCCGCCGCCGCCTACCTGCTCGCGGCCTGGCTCTCCCGCGGCTGGCTCCGCACCGGCTGGAGCCGCAGCCGCTCAGCGTCGTCGGCGCGTCGCCGACACGGTCTCTATGCCCTCGATTCGGCCTTCCACTTTCTCTTCGGCTTCCTGCCGCGTCCGACCCGCCTGCTGATCCTCAAAGACCTGCGCAGCTTCCGCCGTGATCCGGCCCAATGGTCCCAGTTCCTCATCTTCTTTGGGCTGCTGGGGCTTTATTTTCTCAACATGCAACGTTTCCACGCCGGCGAATCGGTCTGGCCCGCCTTCTGGAAACACGTCATCGGCTTCTTAAACCTCTCGGTCGCCGCCCTCATCCTCTCGACCTTCACAACCCGCTTCGTCTTCCCGATGCTCTCGCTCGAGGGCCGCAACCTCTGGATCCTCGGCCTGCTGCCGATGAGCCGTCGGACGATCCTCTGGGGCAAGTATCTCTTCGCCGCCGGCTTATCCCTGGTGGCGACCCTCATGCTCGTGATCCTGAGCGACCTGCTCTTCCTCATGCCGCCCGGCGTCATCCTCCTGCACAGCCTGGCGCTGACGGTCCTATGCAGCGGATTGGCAGCGATCAGTGTCGGCATGGGTGCCCTGCTGCCCGACCTCCGCCAGGACGACCCGTCCAAGATCGCCGCCGGTCTAGGCGGAACGCTCAACCTGGTCTTGAGCCTGATCTACATCGCCTGCGTCATCACGCTCCTGGCCGTACCGGCACCCTGGTATCTGCCCGATCTGGACCCAAGCCTCGACCGCCCCCCGTCCCCACCTTTGCCCGGCGGACTCTGCCTGGCCCTGGTCCTCCTCGTCAGCCTCGCCCTCGGCGCGCTGGCCACCTGGCTGCCCCTGCGCTCCGGCATCCGAGCGTTCGAATCCCGCGACTTCTGAACCTCCCAGGTCGTTGCCAGGCTCGTCCCAACTGCCTACATTGATTTCAATTGTTTCTGAACGTAGGCTCATCCCAATCGGTCCATGGCCCGTCGACTTCGGCTCGGGATTGTGCGCTATCTGAACGCCCGCCCGCTCTGGCATCGCCTGAGCGAGGCGTCGGGTCGCGTGGCGTTGGTGGTCGATTATCCGAGCCGATTGGCCGACCAACTCCACGCAGGCCAGCTCGACGTGGCGTTGATCCCGTCGGTCGAGTATCTCCGAGGCGCCCGGGGGGGACTGCGGATTGTGCCGGGTGTGTCAATCGCGGCACGAGGCTCGGTCCGCAGCGTGAAACTGCTGTCCCGGGTCGAGCCTCGACGGATTACCCGGCTGGCTCTGGACGAAGGTTCACGGACCAGTCAGGCCCTGGCCCGGATCTGGCTGGCCGAGCGTCATGATGTACGGCCCGAGCGGATCGAACCCCTTCCGGTCGGGGTTTCCCCGCTCGAAAGCACTGCCGACGCCGTCGTGGTGATCGGCGATCGTGCCATGCGACCCCTCGGCACCGACTTCCCGTGGGAGATCGACCTGGCCGAGGCCTGGCTCGATCTGACCGGCCTCCCGTTCGTCTTTGCCCTTTGGGTGGCACGCCCGGGCGTCGAACTGGGAGACCTGCCCGACACGCTCCGGGCCTGCCGCGACGCGGGCCTTCGCGATGCCTGGTCGCTCGCCCTGACCCACGGCCCGCCCTTGGGTCTCTCGCCGCAATACGCCTACGCCTACCTGACCCGCTCCCTGTCTTACGACCTCGGCCCGCCGGAGTTGGCTGGCCTCCGCCTTTTTGCGCGGCTGGCGGCCCGGCATGGCCTCGCCCCCCAAGGAGTCGACATTGTCTTCATCGACCCTGAGCCAGATCTTGCAACGCGTCGTTGATGGCGGCCAACGCCTCACTCCCGACGACGCCCTGACCCTGCTTGAGTCGTCCGACCTGACCGCCCTCGGCCAGGCTGCCGATGCCGTCTGCCGCCGCCTCCATCCCGAGCCTTACCGAACCTACAACATCGATCGCAACATCAACTATTCCAACGTCTGCGCTGCTGTCTGCGACTTCTGCGCCTTCTACCGCAAGGTCGGCGATTCCGACGCCTATGTCCTCGAACGCGACGTGCTGCTCAAGAAAGTCGAGGAGACCGTCGCCCTCGGCGGCGACCAGATCCTCATGCAAGGTGGCCTCCACCCCGAGCTGCCCTTCGAATGGTACGAACAGCTTCTCCGCGACATCAAATCCGCCTTCCCGCAGATCAATATTCACGGCTTCAGTCCCCCTGAGATCCACTTCTTCCACAAAAAGTTCCGGATGCCCTTGAAGGAGATCCTCAGCCGGCTCCGCGAGGCTGGCCTCGGCTCGTTACCTGGCGGCGGCGGGGAAATCCTCGTCGATCGCGTCCGCAAGCAAATCACCCGCGGCAAAGCCCTCACCGAGGACTGGCTCAACGTCCATCGCGCCTGGCATGAGCTCGGCGGCAAATCCACGGCAACCATGATGTTCGGCCACATCGAAACCCTCGCCGAACGCGTCGAACACCTCGAGCGAATCCGCCAACTCCAAGACGAGACGGGCGGACTGACCGCCTTCATCGCCTGGACCTTCCAGCCCGACCACACCGACATGGCCGACATCCCCCCCTCGGGCGCGTTCGAGTATCTCAAGGTCCAGGCCGTCAGCCGGCTGTACCTCGATAATGTCCCCAACATCCAATCTTCGTGGGTCACCCAGGGACCCAAAATTGGCGGCCTGGCGCTCTACTTCGGCGCCAACGACATGGGAAGCCTGATGATCGAGGAAAACGTCGTTTCCTCGGCCGGGACCGTCTTCCACCTCTCGCTCGACGAGATGAAGCGCGCGATTCGCGAAGCCGGCTACATCCCCCGTCAGCGCAACGTCCACTATCAATACATCGACCCCGAGCCCGAGCCGGCGGCGGCCTAATCCACCTTCGGCCGCCCCGATTCATCGCCCACTCTCCGACCGCCTCGTCCCACCTCGAGTTCCTCGGGCAAAGACCTCCGCCCTGACCCGGCTCGACATCGCTCGACGGGACATGGGCACGAGGCCCCAGACGACCCGCCCCCGGTCGGCTGCTGGCCAGATTGATGCTTGGACTCGGAGGCGGAGTGCGAGGGGCGGAAACCCCGCCAGATGGCTGATTCGAGGGGTCGGAGGCCGTCCGCTGCGATGCGCTGTCGCACCGCTAGTGTCCTGTTTGAGCACCGCGATGGCCGCGACCCGAGTAAAAAGAGCCAAGGCGGGTTGCTACTCAGTTTGTCGGATGCAGGCTACAGTGAGAGATGAGGTCCCCCATGCCGGTCGCCGTGGGGACCAGCCCCATGTCTGGCCGTTTCCTTGATCCAGGTTGAGCAACTCTCCAAGTCGTTTCTCGACTACCGGCGCGGCTGGCTCCCGGCCGTCGATGCCGTCAGCTTCACCTGCGTACCGGGCGAGATCTTCGGTTTGCTGGGTCCCAACGGCGCTGGCAAAACGACGACGCTGCGGATGCTCAGCACGGTGCTAAAACCGACCTCCGGCCGGGCAAGGGTCGCCGGCTTTGACGTCGTCCGCCGGCCCGAGCAGGTTCGTCAGTCGATCGGGTTCATGTCCGCCGGCACCGGCATCTACGAGCGTCGAACAGCCTGGGAGTTGGTCGAATTTTTCGGACGCCTCTACGGCCTGCCCCCGGATCGGCTTCGCGCCCGGATGGAAGCCGTCTTCGACTGGCTCCAGATGAACGAATTTCGGGATGTCATGGGCGCGCGGCTCTCGACCGGCATGAAACAAAAGGTCTCGATCGCCCGTACTATCATTCACGATCCGCCGGTCCTGATCTTCGACGAGCCGACCTCCGGGCTGGATGTCCTGGTCGCCCGTTCCCTCCGACAGAGGATTCTCGAGCTTCGTGACCAGGGCAAGACGATCATCTTCTCCAGCCACGACATGAGCGAGGTCGCCAAGCTCTGCACCCGTGTCGCCATCATCCACAAGGGGCGGCTTCGCGCCCTGGGCCGGCCGGCCGAACTGCTGGAACGCTACGGCCAGCCTGACCTTGAGGAGCTGTTCTTCTTCCTGGTCCGGGCCGACGGGGATCTCTCCGTCGATCGCCCCTGGCCCCGGGCCGACTGATCTGCTGCCGCCTCTTCGGAGCCTCGCCGGATGGTCCGCTGGCCCAACGTTCAGACCATCTTCATCCAGGAAGCGCGCGACCAACTCCGCGACCGCCGCACCCTGTTCATGGTCTTCGTACTGCCGATCCTGCTCTATCCGCTGCTCGGGATCGGCATGGCCAGGCTGAGCGAAGCCTTTCAGGATCAGACCCGTCGGGTGGTGATCGTCGGCTGCGAGCATCTGGCTGCCGCGTCGGCGGCTAACCCAGAAGCCCCGCCCCTGCTCGACGAAACCGGATCCCGATTCAACCCGAGCCTCTTCGACAACCCGGACGACGCCGCCCGGCTCGACGTTCTCTGCGACGACGACCCGAGCTGGCACGATCCGACCCACCGCCGCGAACGGCTTCGCGGCGGTGACGCCGACGCGGTTGTGCTGATCCCGTCCGACCTGGCCGACACACTCCGCCAGCAGCGCCGGGTTGCGATCCCGATCGCCTACGACAGTGCCGACGAAAAAAGCCAGTTGACCTACTTCCGGATCACTCGCCTCTTGGAAGCCTGGAATCTGGCGATCGTCGAACAGCGCCGGGTTGCCGAGGGCCGGCCCGAGGGTTCGACTGACCCGGTCCGGCCCGACGCCCAGGACGTCGCCACGCGTACCGAGGCCGGCAGTAGCGTCTGGGCCCGGATCTTTCCGTTTCTCCTGGTCCTGATGTCGCTAACCGGAGCCTTTTATCCGGCCGTCGATCTCTGTGCCGGCGAGAAGGAGCGGGGCACGATGGAAACGCTGCTGATCAGCCCTGCCTCACGCGCCGAGATCGTCCTGGGCAAGTTCTTTGTCGTCTTCTGCGCCAGCATCGCCACCGCATTGCTCAACCTGGCCAGCATGGGCGCCACGGCGTTCGCGCTGGCGGCTCAATTCAACCAGGCGCCGATGCGGCTCCGACCCTCCGCGACTGGCGCGGCCGCTCTGCTGGCGGCTCCCAGCCCCGTGTCCCTGGGCTGGATGATCGCGTTGTTGATTCCGCTGGCCGCCTTCTTCAGCGCGCTGTGCCTGGCCTTGGCCATCGTGGCCCGCAGCATGAAAGAAGGCCAGTACTACATGACGCCGCTGTACTTGATCTGCCTGCCGCTGGCCTGTCTGCCGCTGGTTCCCGGAATCCAGCTCGACCCGTTCACGAGTTTGCTGCCGGTCACCGGCGTTTCGCTCCTGCTCCGCGCCCTGATGCAGGGCGATTACGCATCCGCCAGCCAATATTTTCCCCTGGTTTTCACCCCGCTGGTGCTCTGCGGGCTGCTGGCGATCCGCTGGGCCATCGACCAGTTTAAGAGCGAGTCGGTCTTGTTCCGCGAGGCCGAACACTTCGACCTCGTTGGCTGGCTCCGCCACCTCTGGCGCGACAAGCCGCAAACCCCGCCCGCCGGTATGGCCGTGCTCTGCTACGCCCTGATGCTGGTGGCGTATTGGTTCCTCGCGCCGTTCTTCCCGGTCTCGGGATGGAGCCTGGTGCTGATGCAAGTGCTGGTCATTCTCGGGCCGCCGGTTGCCCTGGCCCTGCTGCTGACCCGCGATCCAATCCGCACACTCCGGCTTCGGGCGACTCGTCCGGCGGACCTGGCCTTGGCCGGTCTGCTCGCCCTGACGCTCTTCCCGATGGTCAACGAGTTACGCGTCTGGGTCGATGCCCTGTTTCCGATGCCCGAGGCGGTCCGCCAGGCTCTGGAGCGCTTCAAGGATCTTATCCCCGACCCCGCAACGGCCTTCCTACTCCTAGCGTTGACCCCCGCCCTCTGCGAGGAAGTCGCCTTCCGCGGCTACATCTTGACCTCTCTCGAACGCTCGTACCGACCGGCCTGGGCCATCGGTCTCTCCGCCCTGCTGTTTGGTTTCATGCATGTGCTCCTCAGCCTCTTCCAGCAGCTCTTCAACGCCACCCTGCTTGGTCTGGTGCTGGGCCTCATCGCCATTCGGACCCGCAGCCTCTTTCCGTGCATCGTCTTTCATCTGGTCAACAACGGTCTGGCAGTCGGCGTGGGAGCGCTGACGTCGGCTCCCTGGGCCGGTCGGTTGTTCCGCGATCCGGCCCAGGCGTTGTTTCACGGTCCGATCACGCTTCTGACCACAGCCCTTGCCGCGGTGCTGGTCATGCGGTTGGCGGGACAGCCGCTCCGCGGCCGCTCGGTCTCGGCCGTTTCTTCTCCCAATCCCGAACGGATACGCACCTCGTGAATGCGTCTGCCGGCCCGCTGACGCTCGCCGCGCGCCATCTCGTGCCGATCGAGGGACCGCCGGTTTCGCCCGGGCGGCTGACGATCGAGGCTGGCCGGATCGTCGCTCTCGAGCCGGGCACGCCGCGGCCGGGCGATCTCGACCTGGGCAGCGTGGCGATCTTGCCTGGCTTGGTCAATTGCCACGTCCATCTCGACCTTCCGCCCCTGGGCGGTCCACCGGCCGGAGTGGTTGATCTGGCATCCTGGCTTGAACACATCGTGAACCGCCGGGCCGCTTGGGCGCCCCGGCAGGCGATCGCCCAGGTTGAGGCGGGGATTGCCGCCTCGATGCGCTCCGGGACCACCCTCCTGGCCGACATCACGCCGGCCGGTTTGAGCTGGGACGCGCTGGCCGCCTCACCGATCCGCGCGGTTGTCTTTGCCGAATTGATCGGCCTCCGCCGGGAACGCGCGATGGCGACCAGTGCGCAGGCCTTCGAATGGCTGGGCCAGATCCGCCGGTCCGGCTTCGATCGCGGTCGGCTCCGGCCTGGCCTGAGTCCCCATGCTCCCTACAGCACGGTGGGGTGGCTCTACGAACGCGCGGCGGCCGCCGGCGTCCCGCTCTCGACCCATTTGGCCGAATCCCCCGCCGAGACCGAATTCTTGAACGCGGGAACCGGCCCGCTCAGGGCGTTTCTGGAGCGGATCGGTGCCTGGCCCGACGACGCGTGGGCCCCGCTCGGACCCCGGCCTGCCGACTACATCCGCAAGGGCGCGCTCAAGCAAGCCGACTGGATTGTTGCGCACGGCACCTATCTGGACGAATCCGACTTCTGGCAGCTTCGCCCTCAGGCAGCGCCGAGCGGTCAGCGGGTCGCGGTCGCGTATTGCCCCCGCTCGACCGCCTACTTCGGACACGGCCCCCATCCCTTCGCCGCCATGATCGAACGCGGGATCGCCGTGGCTCTGGGCACCGACAGCCTCGCCTCGACGCCGTCGCTCTCCATCCTCGACGAGATCCGCTGGCTCCACCAGCGACACCCCGAGCTGCCCGCTCAACTGCTGCTCCTGATGGGGACCCTCGCCGGCGCCTGGGCGTTGCGGTTCGACGACGAGGTTGGAAGCCTCGTCCCCGGCAAGCGGGCCGACCTGGCCGTCGTATCCGTCGATCCGACCAGCGACGAGCCGGCCCAGGCGGTCGTGGCCGGCCGCGGACCTGTCATCGGCACCATGGTTGACGGTACGTGGGTCTACGGTCCTTGCTCCACATGAGCCGGCACGGCAGCTTCGGACGAGGCCGGCTCCGGCTTCAGCAAAGCCGACGTGGTCGATTCACCGGCCCACGCCGGGCGGACCGAGTCGGGCGGGGTGGCGTCGATCTCGGAACGCAGCCCCAAGTATAGCGCCGTCAAGGCGGTCCAGGCGTAGCTGGCCAGCCAGCCGCTTGCCAGCCAGGCCGCTGCGTTCCACCAAAAGCCCAGCAAGGTTCCGGGCTGCGGGTCCACGGACCGTCCCGCCCCAAGCTCCAGCAGAAACCGCGCGGTCTCCATCACGACCTGATAAACCAGCCGAACCACCTCCCAACCCCCGATGCCCACCGCCAGGGCGAGTACCAGCCCCGCGGCATAGCGTGCCGGGCGATGAATCACGTAGCTGTAGCCACGGCTAACGGCTTCGAGCGCGTCTTGGTCATCGACGGCGACTGTCGCCGTCATTAACGGCCAGCTTGTCAAGGCCACCAGTCCCAGCCAGGCGATCGGAACCGCCAGCCCAATCGCGATGACGCTCAACCCGCCGCCAACCCAATCCCCAGCGCCCGGGATCCGAAACAACAGGCCGACCAGGATCGCCAGCGCCCCCAGAATCAAGATGGCCAGCCACGCCGACAACGGCGGCCCAACCAGCCGAGGCGCCCGCACCGCGGCATCGCGCAGCGCCTGAATCGTTCCCGGCCGCTCGCGCCCCGCCAGCGCCGGTGCGGCGATCCGGACCAGCGCTGCCCCGACAATCGACCAAACCGCCAAAAACCAAAGCCCCCGGCCTACCGCCCAGGCCCATCGAGCCGGCTCCCGAACCACCCGCACTGCCTCGATCCAAACCAACGCCACCGAACCCAACGGCGCAGCCACCAACCGAGCCGAATCCTCCAACGCCCGCGGCAAGTCATCCCACGACCCCACCCCCACCGCTGCCTTCAACTCCTGACGGCGCTCCGCTTCGCGGGCCCCGGCCAGCCCGCCGGCCGCATCGATCAGCAACCAGCCGACCGCACCCAGCAGCAACATCCCGGGTGCCGACGCCACCCGAATCGATCGCAACAGCCTCGCCCAATCCTCCCACACGAGCCTCATCCCTCCTCCGCTGCGCTCGTCCACCCCAACGATCCCGCCTGAACCACCAGGAGGAGAGCCGACCTCTCTGCTTCGACCCGAAACCGTCCCCCGGCCGCCGGCAGCAGCACCGTCCGCCCCAGGCCCAGCTCGGCTTCACCCCCGCTACTAGAAACCCAAGCCCGGCCGCCCATTCCGATCAAAATCGTAAACCGATCGGATTGCCCAACCTGCGTCGCGGTTTCAAGCCGCCAGCGGTCGACTCGGAAGTAGGGACATTCCACCAGCGATTCCGACGCACCCCAAGGCTGCTCGGCCAAGACCGGCCGCACCGGATCGACCGGTCCACGCCCAAAGTCGATGGACCGCAGTGCCTCGTCGATGTGGAGGGCTCGGGGACGGCCATCTGATCCCAACCGGCCCCAGTCGTAAAGCCGAAACGTCGCGTCGGACATCTGCTGAATCTCGGCCAGGACGATGCCCGCCCCGATCGCGTGGACCGTCCCGGCCGGGATGAACACGCAGTCGCCGATCTGCGGCTCAAACCAGTGCAACAGCGGCTCGACGTCGCCGGTGCCCAGCGCGGCGACCAGCGCTTGGCGATCCACCCCGGCCCGTAGCCCGGCGTAAATCCGGGCGCCGGGGTCGGCATGCAGAATGATCCAGGCCTCGGTCTTCCCCTGATCGTTGGCCAGCTCGGCCCCGAGCCGGTCGTCCGGATGGACCTGGACCGACAGGGTCTGCCGGGCATCGAGGAATTTGATCAGCAGCGGAAATCGCGATTCCGGGGAGCGATCCTGCCCCAGGATGTCCTGGGGTCGGGCCGCGATCAGTTCGCGTAGCGACTGGCCGGCAAAGGGGCCGCGATCGACCCGGCTGATCGCGTCGCGATGGTCGGCAATTTCCCAACTCTCGGCGTAGTCGTCTCCGGGGCCGATCGGCTTGCCCAGGAGGGTTCCCAGCCGCCGCCCTCCCCAGATCAGCCGCCGGAGGATCGGCTCAAAGGTCAACGGACCCAGGAAATCGGCCACGCTCGTGATGCTCCCAGACGGGGGATGTCCTGTGATACTCGGCCGGGCCCGGCGTGTCCATCCAGCCGGGCTCTAGAGAAAACCGCAGCGATCCGTAGAATAGGTTTCAGAACGCTCCCGCCGGAGCGGCTGTCCCGGAGAGGCCGCCCGGTGCTGTCCGCGACTGAGTCGAGCCTGGGCCGTGTCGGCTGAACCGGCACGTCGAGCATCGACCGGCGTTCCCTGACTGTTGCGTCGGCTTCCTGAACCCAGCCCACGCGACGCGAACGTCCTCCTCGAGTGGAGCGCTCTGCCCATGCCCCGACCGTCCGAAGCCGACCTGTTCGCCGAAGAGCAGGCCATGCCGGCCATGAGCTTCGGCGAGCATATCGAGGAGCTTCGCGCACGGCTCATCCTGGCGCTGCTGGGTCTGGCCGCCGGCGTCATCGTCACCCTCACGCCCGTCCCCACCCCGTGGGGGATGCTTAACCTGGGCCGCTGGGTGTTTGAGAGCATGCAGCAGCCCGCCCAGGAAGCCCTCGACCAGTTTTATGACGACCAGGCACGGCGCCGCGAGGCCGAGGCCCGGGCCGCGCAGGCGGTGACCGAGCCGATGACCGTCCGTGTCGAGGCCGCCGCGTTCGCCAACGCGATCCGCCGCATCTGGCCCGAGGCCCTGCCCGCACCCGAACCCGCGGCCCTGACCGGGCAAGTCGTGGAATTGCCCCTCGTCTACGAACAGGCCGACTGGATCGAAGGACTGAACCGTTACGCCGAGCGGAAACGGGCCTTGATCTCGCTCACCCCGCTCGAAACCTTCATGGTCTTCTTCATGGTCTGCCTAGTCAGTGGTCTGGTGCTGGCCAGCCCCTGGGTCTTCTACCAGATCTGGGCGTTCGTCGGCGCCGGCCTCTATCGCCATGAACGCTACTACGTCATGAAATTTCTGCCCTTCTCTCTGGGGTTGTTCCTGGGCGGCGTCCTGCTTTGCTTTTTCTACGTGCTTCCGTTCACCCTGAAGTTTCTCTTGGACTTCAATGTCTGGCTCGGTATCGAGCCGAACCTGCGGATTACGGACTGGATCAGTTTCGCCACCCTCTTGCCGCTGATCTTTGGGATCTGTTTCCAGACGCCGCTGGTGATGATGATCCTCGAGCGGATCGGTATATTCACGGTCGAGGACTACAAGGCCAAGCGCAAGATTGCTCTGTTGATGATCGTCGTCGCGTCGGCGGCCATCACGCCGACCGGTGACCCGCTGACGATGACCCTGCTGGCTGGACCCATTTACTTGCTCTATGAGCTGGGCATTCACTTGATCCACGTCCGACAGCGCCGCGAGGCGGCCGAGTCGGTCTGACCGGCCGGGAGTTACCCGTCCCATGGAGCCTGTTCGGGGAATGGTCGATCTGGTCGGTGCCGGACCGGGCGACCCCTCGCTCTTGACCCTGGCGGCCGTCGATGCCCTCAACAACGCCGACGTGGTCGTCGTCGACCACCTGATCCCGCCTCGGGTCCTGGAACGGATTCCGCCGACAGCCCGGCGCGTGTTCGTGGGTAAGCATCGCGGCCACGCCGTGCTGACCCAATCGGAGATCAACCGCCTGCTGGTTGCTCATGCCCGAGCGGGCCAGCGGGTGGTGCGGCTCAAGGGGGGCGACCCCTATATCTTTGGCCGCGGGGCCGAAGAGGCGTTGTATTTGCGTCGCGCCGGGGTGCCGTTTCGGGTGATTCCCGGAATCACGGCCGCTCTGGGAGCGGCCGCCTATGCCGGAGTGCCCCTGACTCATCGGCATCAGGCCTCGACGGTCGTTCTCGCCACGGGACATCATGATCCCGAGGATCCCGACGGGCCTGTTGACTGGACGGCGCTGGCCCGTGCTCCGGGAACGTTGGTCGTCTACATGGGCCTGGCCCATCTGGACGCTCTCTGCCGGACCTTGATCGCAGCCGGCCGACCGGCCGAAACGCCCGCCGCCGTGATCCAGAACGGAACCCGCCCCGACCAGCTCCTGGTCGAGGCAACTCTGTCGGACCTGGCCGCCAAGTGCCGTCGCGCGGGCGTTGGCTCCCCGGCCCTGGTCGTGATTGGCCACGTAGTCGGCCACCATCGGTCCCTGGGATGGCACGCCCGGCTGCCGCTGGCTGGCCGGCGGATCGTCGTGACCCGGCCCGACCGCGAGGATCTTGCGGCCGACGACCTTCTGGAACGGCTCGGGGCCGAGGTGCTCCGCGCGCCGATGCTCGTGCTCGGCCCGCCCGAGGATCTGGCTCCGCTCGATCGGGCGATCGCGGGCCTGGGGCAGTACGACTGGGTCATCTTCACGTCCGTCCCGGGCGTCCGTGGTTTCTTCGAACGGCTCAAGAGCCTGGGCCGGGATGCCCGCCAGTTCGGCGCGGCTCGGGTCGCCGCCATCGGAGAGACGACCCGGTCGGCCCTGGAACAGGCGGGTCTGCGTGCGGATCTGGTCCCGACCGTCGTTCGATCCGAGGGCCTGCTGGCCGAGCTTTTGCCACGCGTCCGCGGCGCCAGGGTCCTGCTGGCCCGCGCGGATCGAGGCCGACCGCTACTCCGCGAGGCACTCGCTCCGGTCTGTCAACTCGATGAGGTGGCCGTTTATCGCCACCAGGACGCGCCGAGCCTGCCGTCGTCGGTTCAATCCGCGCTGGTGCGTGAGCGGGTCGATTGGGTCACCATCACCAGCCCGGCGATCGTGGATCGCCTGCACGCCCTGCTTCCGCCTCAGGCCCGCGAACAGGTCGGCCGGCGCATTCAACTGGCCAGCATCAGCCCGCTGACGACCGAGGCTGCAACCCGCCGGGGATGGCCCGTCGCGGCCGAAGCGGCCACGCCGTCCTGGCCAGCCCTGGTCCAAGCTCTGGTCGAAGCCGATGCCCGGCTTCGAGGGCCGGCCACTCCGACCGCCCCCACGCGATCAGGCAAACTCGCGATACGTCTCCAGACTTTGCCACAAGACGAGCGCTCCGCCGAGCGCAAACAGGATATCGAGCACCAAGTTCGTGCGTCCGAACGGAATCCCCAGCGCCAAGTCGAGGACGAACACCAGGGTCAAAAGGCCCGCAATCACCATCGAAATCAGGGTTAGCGTCTTTTCGAGATCCATGGCGATCTGGGGCTCCGGCAACGCTCAGGATCGAGCCTGGCCGATCGTAACGGAATTTTAGGAGAGATGACTCGATTTTACCACACCTCTGCGCTCCGCGTGTCTCGCCCAATCCCCGCATTTTCCTAATGGTCTTCGGCGCGGACTTGGATGATTCGCATCTGACCGCGTTCGGCCCGAGGCATCCAGATCCGGAGGACCCCGTTTCGGAGCTCGGCGGTGATCCGGGAGCGGTCAACTTCGTCGCTGAGGATGAAGGAGCGCTGGAAGTCGATTGGCTGGTATTCCTGGTCCAGGGGTTTGGCCGATTCGGGGACGGTCGACTCGACCCGGCCGTGGAGGCTGAGGACGTTGTGTTCGACGTGGATGGTCAGGCCTTGTTCCGAGGTCCCGGGGACGTCGGCTTCGAGCAGCAGCCCGGCTTCGGTGTCGTGGATATCGACCAGTGGCGACCGGACCTCCAGGTTGCGCGCGGGGGTGCCGGAGCTGGGGCGGCGTGCTGGCAAGCCAGCCGGCTCGGGGCGGCCGGACTGAGCCACCTCGCCGGATCGAACGGGGATCGAGTGAGCATCGTCCATAGCAGTCTCAATCGCCAGACATCGTGACCCGGATCTGGCGGGTCGGCACCTCTTCGGCCTTCGGGAGGATGACCGTTAGAACGCCCTGAGCCAGCGTGGCGCGGATCTGGTCGGCGGCGATCCGGGACGGGAGATTGATCGAGCGGGACCACGGTCCAAACGGCCGTTCCTGGCGGCGGTAAGCCTCGTCCGGGATGGAGGGGTCAGGGTCTCGGCGGCCGCGGAGCGTCAAGGTGTCGCCGGTCAGGGTCAGCTCGAACTGGTCCGGGCGGACGCCGGGCAACTCGGCCGTTACCACAAAGTCGCTGCCGGCGTCGTAGACATTGACGGCGGGCATGGCGCGTCGCCATGCGTACACCGGTAGCGCGGTATCCCGCGATCGACCCCCGCCCCAACTCATCCGGCAGCCTCGCAATTCCTAGTCATGCCTGATCCCACCACCATAAGGTGGGGGACCAAGGCCTCGCAACGGTCGGCGAAACGGCAGCCCGGCTCCCCGCTGGTGCGATCATCCTGCTAGAATAGCGGATCTTTGGACACGCTGCTCAGAACCGTCGTGAAGCCGAGTGGAAGATGACCCGAATCGCCGTTTACGACACCACTTTGCGTGATGGCTCTCAGGGCGAGGGCGTCAACTTTTCGCTGGAAGACAAGCTGCTGATCACGCGGCGGCTGGATGATCTCGGTGTGGACTACATCGAGGGAGGCTACCCGCTCTCCAACCCCAAGGACGCGCGTTACTTCCGGGAGGTCGCTGGTCTGAGCCTGAAACATGCCCGCGTGGTCGCCTTCGGGATGACGCGGCGGCGGGGGACAGCGGCCGAACGCGACGCCGGCTTGCGGGCGCTGCTCGACGCAGAGACGGCGGTGGTGACTCTGGTCGGCAAGACCTGGGACCTGCACGTAACCGACGTGCTTGGGGTCACGCTCGACGAAAACCTGGAGATGATCGCCGAGAGCATCGGGCTGCTCGTGCGGGAAGGGCGCGAGGTGGTGTACGACGCGGAGCATTTCTTTGACGGGTTTCGCTCCAACCCCGAGTATGCGGTGCGAACCCTGCGCGCTGCGCGCGACGCCGGCGCCTCCTGGCTGGTTCTCTGCGACACCAACGGCGGCAGCCTGCCCGGTCAGGTGGCCGAGGCCGTCCAGGTGATTCGCGATCGGCTCGGCTGCCCGATTGGCATTCATACTCATAATGACGGCGATCTGGCCGTGGCCAACACGCTGGCGGCCGTCGAACGCGGCGCCACTCAGGTGCAAGGCACGATCAATGGCATTGGCGAGCGCTGCGGCAACGTCGATCTCTGCAGCGTGATCGCCAACCTGGCGCTGAAGTATCCCGGCTATGAGCTGCTGGTTCCAGGCAGCTTGGAGCACCTGACCGAGGCCTCACGTTACGTCTACGAAGTCGCCAACATGAACTTCCGGCCCAATCAGCCGTTTGTTGGGTCGAGTGCCTTTGCGCACAAGGGCGGCATGCACGTTCACGGGATCCGCAAAATTGCGCAAAGCTATGAGCACATCGACCCAGCCCGGGTCGGCAACGAGCGCAAGATTCTGGTTTCGGAGCTGTCGGGCCGCTCCAATATCGCGGAGAAGCTCGCCGAGTACGGCTTGGATGGCGACGAAGCGCTCCAAGCGCGGATTCTGGACCGGATTCAGGATCTGGAAAACGAGGGGTATCAGTTTGAAGCCGCGGAAGCGTCGTTTGTGCTCCTGGTCGAGCGGCTGGCGGGTCGATTCCGGCCTTCGTTCGAGCTACTGGGCTACCGGGTCCGCGTGGAGCGATCGGCCGACGGGGCGCCCACGACCGAGGCGACGGTCAAGCTCCGCGTCGGCGACATCGTGGAACACACGGTCAGCGAGGGTGATGGGCCTGTCAACGCCCTGGACGGTGCACTACGCAAGGCGCTGGAACGTCATTATCCCGGCCTGCGCGAGATGGTCCTGACCGACTACAAGGTGCGGGTAATCAACGAGCGCGCTGGGACCGCCGCTCGGGTCAGGGTTGTCATCGAGAGTAAGGACGCCAATGACCTCTGGGGCACCGTCGGCGTCTCAGAAAACATCATCGACGCAAGCTGGCTGGCTCTGGTCGATGCGATCGAACACAAAATCGCCAAGGATGCCCGGACGCCTCGGCTCGCCTCGGTCCGCTAAGCCGTCCGGCAGCCATCCGACCGGATCGGGCGGCGATCGACCCGCGGCCAAGCGGCGGGCCACCGCCGACGATCGGATTCTCCTGCCAGGACCAAGCGCGACTCGGGCCGTTCGGGCTTAAGCCGGCTGGACTGCCCCATCGGATGGCCTCGGCCGCTAGAATACAAATCCTCGGCGCACCCGCAATGCGGCGCGGCGCCCGTTGCCCACGACGACGGTCCCGATCCTGCTCAACACCGAACCATGCCCGCACTTGACCTGCCCAGAACCTACGACCCCAACGCCGCTGAGTCTCGATGGTACGCCTTCTGGCTCGAACGCGGATACTTTCACGCTCCCGATACGCCGCGCGATCCCTACTGCATCGTGATCCCGCCCCCGAACGTCACGGGCGCCTTGCACCTCGGCCACGCGCTGAATAATACCATTCAAGACATTTTGATCCGGTTTCGGCGGATGCAGGGTAAAGATGCGTTGTGGATGCCGGGGACGGACCATGCCGGAATCGCTACGCAGGCGGTCGTCGAGCGGCGCCTCTTCGAGGAGGAAAAGAAGACCCGCCACGACCTCGGTCGTGAGGAGCTGGTGCGGCGGATCTGGGCCTGGAAGGACGAATACGAGGCGCGGATTCTCAGCCAGCTCCGCCAGATGGGCTGCTCGTGCGACTGGGCCCGGACGCGGTTCACGCTCGACGAGGTCTGCTCGCGTGCGGTCCGGCGCACGTTTCTGAACCTCTTCAAGGCCGGCAAGATCTTCCGTGGCAAACGGCTCGTCAATTGGGATACTCAGCTCCGCACCGCCGTGGCCGACGACGAAATCTACACCGAGGAAGTCTCTGGCCACATCTGGACGATTCGGTATCCGGTCGTCGGCTCCGATCAGGTTCTTCACGTCGCCACGACGCGTCCCGAAACCATGCTCGGCGACACGGCCGTCGCCGTTCATCCCGACGATCCCCGGTATCAGCTCCTGATCGGCAAGGAGGTCGCGCTGCCGTTGACCGATCGACGAATCCCGATCATCGCCGACCCGTTACTGGTCGACCCGGCGTTCGGCACCGGCTGCGTCAAGGTCACCCCAGCCCACGACCCGAACGACTACGCCGCCGGACTGCGCAACCGGCTGCCAATGATCAACCTCTTGAATCCCGATGGAACGTACAACGAGAACGCCGGGCCACGTTACGCCGGGCTGGACCGGTTGGTCGTCCGCAAGCGGGTGCTCGAGGATCTGCGGGAGCAAGGTCTGCTCGAGCGGACCGATAGCCACCTGGTGCCTCTGAAGCATTCCGAGCGCTCCAAGTCGCCGATTGAACCGTATCTGTCCGATCAGTGGTTTGTCCGGATGGGCGATGAGCCGGACGGCTCGCCCGGCTTCGCGCAGCGGGCGATCGAGGCCGTGACCTCGGGACGGATTCGGATCTACCCGGAGCGGTATGCCAAGAGTTATGTCGACTGGCTGGCCGAGAAGCGCGACTGGTGCATTAGCCGCCAGCTCTGGTGGGGACACCGGATTCCGATCTGGTACGCGCCCGACGCGACCGAGGAGCAGTTAAAAGCGGCCTTCGGCGACCGTGACGATCTGGCCTGGCAGCGCTCCGAGACGGGCGGCTGGCTGATCTGCTCGGAGCGCGACCTGCGTGGCGATGAACTGGGGCCTGAGCAGGCCCTGATCCAGGATCCGGACGTGCTGGATACCTGGTTCAGTTCGGCCCTCTGGCCGCATTCGACACTCGGCTGGCCCGCGTCCACACCCGAGCTACGGGGCTACTATCCGACCGCAGTGCTTTCGACCGCGCGTGACATCATCACGCTTTGGGTCGCCCGGATGGTCATCTTTGGGCAGTTCAACGTCGGCGACGTTCCGTTCCGCGACGTCTTCATCCACCCCGTGATCCAGGACGGGGAGGGAAAGCGGATGTCGAAGTCGGCGGGCAACGGGATCGACCCGGTGGACATCATCGAAGCCTACGGGGCCGACGCCCTGCGCTTCACGCTGGCCGCCGCGGCCACCGAGACCCAGGATCTGCGGATGCCGGTCGAGCCGGTTCGCAACGAAGCGGGGAAGTACGGTCTACGCCGTGGGTTTGGCCAGCCAATCGAGTGGGTCTCGCTCGACGCCTGGAAGAAGGCCCCCCGACACCAACGGGTCAATACTTCCGAACGGTTCGAACAGGGCCGAACCTTCCCCAACAAGTTTTGGAACGCTGCCCGGTTCGCGATCCTGAACCTTGACGGCTACCAGCCTACGCCGCTCCGCCCGGCCGACCTGGCCATCGAAGACCGTTGGATCCTGAGCAAGCTCGACGCGCTCATCGAGGACGTCACAGGCCACCTCGACGGATTTCGGTTCGCCGAGGCGGCACGCAGCCTGCGGGACTTTACCTGGAGTGAGTTTTGCGACTGGTATCTCGAAATCCTCAAGCCACGCTTGCGCGACGCCTGGCGCAGGTCGGCGGCTCAGCAAGTCCTGGCCTGGGTCCTGGACCAGCTCTGCCGGTTGTTGCACCCGATCATGCCGTTTGTCACCGAACAAGCCTGGCAGGCCCTCAATGCGGTCGCCGCCGAGCGCGGGCTGACGACCCACGCCCCTTCCGCCGAGAGCGTCTGCGTGGCACCCTGGCCGGCCGCCTCATCCGGCCTCCGCGACCCTCTGGCCGAAGCGATCGTCAGCCAGTGGCAGGAGAAGATCACAGCCCTGCGCAACCTTCGCGCCGAGCGCGGCGTTCCCGACAAGGCGCGGATTGCCCCGACGATCGTGGCCAGCCAGACCGTCGCGGAATCGCTCCGCGCCGGCGAGGCCGCCATCCGCTCTCTCAGCGGAGCTGAATCGCTGACCATCGTCGAGCGGCTCGACTCCCGACCCGATCAGGCCGCCGTCGCCGTGCTCCCGGACGCGGAGATCATTCTCCCCCTATCGGGACTGGTCGACCCCCAGGCCGAGCGGCAGCGATTGCGCAGGCAACTCGGCGAGATCGACCGCCAGCTCCACGCTCTGGCCGCGAAGCTGGACAACGACGGCTTCCTGGCCCACGCCCCGGCCGAAGTCGTCGCCCAAGCCCGATCCCGCCGCGAGGAACTGACCGCGCAACGCTCGGCCGTTGAAGCACTTCTGGCCTCGCTCCCTGGTTGAACCGCCCGCTCCAGTCGGCTCGTTGACGCCACCGACTCTACCGACCTAAGATCGTTTATGTGCCGCCGGCTGGGCTTCGCCGGCCGTCTGAACACCTTGCTGAGGACCGCGTCGTGCCCGTCCAAATGGAATTGACGCGCATCATTATCAGCGACAACAATGAACAACAAATCATCTTCTTGAAGGAGGTCGATGGCGAGCGGGCCTTCCCGATCGTGATCGGCATCTTCGAAGCCACGAGCATCGATCGCCGCGTCCGCCGCCAACAGACTCCCCGCCCACTGACCCACGACCTTCTAGCCAACGCGATCGAGCTGCTCGGGGGTGAAGTTCAGGATGTCTACATCAATGAACTTCGCGATCACACCTATTTTGCCAAAATACGCATCCGGCAGGATGGAGAGCTGATCGAGGTCGATAGCCGCCCGAGCGACGCGATTGCCCTGGCCGTCACGGTCGACGTGCCGATCTACGTCGCTGAGGATGTGATCGACGAGGCCATACTCTAGTCTATTTCGGGAGGGGTGCCGGAGTGGTTGAACGGGGCGGTCTTGAAAACCGCTGACAGGCTCCGCCTGTCCGTGGGTTCGAATCCCACCCCCTCCGTGTTTGACTGCCCAACGGTTGGGCTCGGACAACGACGCTACGATCCGAATCACGCTGTTCGCCAGCCTGTCGGGCCGCTCGCCGCGACCTGTCTCACGTCACAACGCTTGCGGCAACCTCCGGCAGTATCCGACCCTTCCCCGGCCAACGGCAGAGCGAACCGGACAGATGCCTCGCCGCTTGGATCCGGCCATCGGTTTGAAACCGATCTCGCGGTTCGTGCCGACCCGAGCCAACGCGTTGAGTCGCTCGTGACCGATCCAATCCCCCTATGCGTCGATCGGGTAGACAATGGAGCCCACACACGCGGCTCTGCCGAAGCTGCCCGGCGGCGGCCCAGGGCGATGTCAGCCGACGGAGGCCTCGGACCCGAGCAAGCCGGGATTGGCCCAAGTGCCTGCCGTGGGCAGCGACGGGCGGAAGTACAACGATTCCGGATGGTCAATCCGCTCTCTGGAGCGTGATCGATACAGGCCCTTCGCAAAAGACAATCAGGGAGAAAGCTCCCTGGTATGCGAGCGCTGCATTGAGCGTCGGTCGGTGTCGGCAGGATTGTGACGCAGGCCCTGACGAGATCGAGCAGCGCCTGGAATCGGTTTCTTGGTGATTTCGGACCTTGGAGTCTGCCGATCCCGGAGACAGCCGGGAGGCTCACGACGCCGCTTGTTCTCGGAGTATTCGGGTCTGCGAACTAGGCCGAACCTGGGGCGGCCGAGGGAATCGCTCCGCCAGGAGACTCCGGAGCCGAGGGCCTCGGCTGAGCACAAACCCTCAGCGGGTCGCTCGCCGGCTCGATCACCAAGGGGTGGTCGCGGTCGGGAGAAGGTCGCGACCGCTGGGCGAAGCCGCTGGTAGGTCGGAGTCGATTCCGCGCCGGCCTCGAACTGGCGAAGGGACGGGTCCGCCGCTAGGCTGTTGACACGTCACGGGGCCGACACGAGCTGGCGGTGATGTGCCTGGCTCGGGTCCGGCTGGCTGGTTTCGGTTCCCACAATCAGGATTGAAGGCCTTGACCCCACGCGAAGTGCTTGCCCTGATCCGTCAGCGCGAAGTGGCCGCGGTCGACTTTCGGTTTATGGACTTTCCCGGCGTCTGGCAGCATTTTGCGGTTCCGGCCGACTCGCTGTCCGAGGCGACGTTTGAAGAGGGCTTGGGCTTCGATGGCTCGAGTGTGGTCGGGTGGCGAGCCATCAACGAGGCCGACCTGCTGGTCGTGCCCCAGCCGGAAACGGCGTTGATCGACCCGTTCGCTACCCGGCCGACCCTGACGATGATCTGCAACATCCACGACCCGATCACTCGTCAAGATTACACTCGCGACCCGCGCAACATCGCCCGCAAGGCCGTCAACTACATGCGGGCGACCGGCATCGCCGATACCTGCCAAATTGCTCCCGAGCTGGAATTCTTCGTCTTCGATGACGTCCGGTTCGACCACGCCGGCCACCAGGCGTTCCATGTGGTCGATTCGGTCGAGGGAGCGTGGAACCGCGGACGGGTCGAAAATCCCAACCTGGGCTACAAGCCCCGCACCGGACTGGGCTACTTTCCGGTACCGCCGACCGACAGCCTGGCCGACCTGCGGACCGAAATGGCTCAAATCCTTCAGGAATGCGGGATTCCGATCGCCGCGCACTACCACGAGGTGGCGACCGGCGGTCAGTGCGAGATCGACCTGGTCGAGGCGAGCCTGGTCGAAGCCGCCGACCGGGTGATGCTGGCCAAATACGTGATCCGCAACGCCGCCCGGCGTCACGGCCGTACGGCGACGTTCCTGCCCAAGCCGATCTACGGCGATAACGGTTCGGGCATGCACACCCATTTGACCCTCTGGAAGGACGATCAGCCCCTCCTGGCCGGCGCCGGCTACGCCGACCTGAGCGACCTGGCGTTGCACGCCATCGGCGGCCTGCTCCGCCACGCCGCGGCCTTGTGCGCGTTTGCCAACCCGACGACCAACAGCTACAAGCGGCTCGTTCCCGGCTTCGAGGCCCCCACCAAACTGGCCTACAGCCGCCGCAACCGCACGGCGGTCATCCGGATCCCGGTCTACAGCCCCAGCGCCCGCCAGCGGCGGATCGAGTTTCGCGCCCCGGACGCGGCCGCCAACCCCTACCTGCTCTTCTCGGCGATGCTCATGGCCGCCCTGGATGGGATCCAAAATCGAATTTACCCCGGCGACCCGCTCGACAAAGACATCTACGACCTGCCTCCCGAGGAACTCAGCGGCGTCCCCGAAACGCCGCGGAGCCTCGAGGAGTCCCTAGACGCGCTTCGCCGCGACCACGACTTCCTGCTCCGCGGCGACGTGTTCACCGAAGACGTGATCGACACCTGGATCTGGTACAAGCAGACCCACGAGGTCGAGGCGATTCGGACCCGGCCCCACCCCTACGAGTTCGTCCTCTATTACGACGTTTGACCGGCGGGTTCGCCCGCGCTCGTTTCCCGAGCTGCCGACTCTGGCCCGGGCTCGCCGCTGCGGTGTGCTTCGGCGGCTTCGTCCTCGGGCCGCAAGGCCAGCACGATGAGCAACAGCGCTCCCAGAACGAGCATATTGTCCGCGAAGTTGAAAATGGCGAAGTCGATGCGGAGTGCGTCGATGTGCAGATGGACGAAATCCCGAACGTATCCGAATCGGATCCGGTCGTAGCAATTGCCCAGGGCGCCGGCCATCACCAGCCCCAGGGCGGTGCAAAGGGCCAGGTCGCGGCCTGCGCCGTGGATGAACAGCCACCAGACCATGGCGACGCCGGCGGCGATCGACAGACCGGCGAAGATTCGGCTGCTCTGAGGAAGGTCTTGCCCTAGCCCCCACAGGGCGCCGGTGTTCCGCGATGGCTGGATCTCCAGCACGTCCTCGATGACCGGCCGCACTTCGCCCACCGCGACCCGGGAGAAGACCAGATGCTTGGTGGCCAGGTCGAACGCGCAGCCGATCAGCGCGATGCCCCAGAAAACGATCCAGGAGATCGGGCCGACGCGCTGCCGGCCCATCTCAGCCATGCTCCCGCTTGCGGGCGCATTCGATGCAGTAACGCGTGTACGGCAAGGCCTGCAACCGCGGCCTGGCGATCGGTTGGCCGCAGTCTTCGCAGATCCCGTATGTCCCGGCGTCGAGACGCCGCAGCGCGGCACCGATTTCTTCGAGCGTCTCTTCCTCGCTCTCGATCAATCCGATCGTGAACTCCTGCTCGAAGTTGTCGGTCCCTACGTCGGCCATGTGCAGGGGCAGGTTCGAAAGGTTTCCGTTACGATCCGAGCCATTGGCCCGAAGCGCCTCGTCGCTCATCTGCCGGACGTCGCCCCGAAGCCGGGCTTGCAGGTCCTCGAGAGCCTCCCGGTACGCGTTCAATTCGTTGGGCTTCAACGTGGATCCCATCGTCGCACCTTTCGGCGCCAAGGGGCCGTCGGCCCGCCGAGATCCGGCCCGAGTGACCAGTCCACCCGGTCGGCCTTGGGACTCGGGGCCTCGTGAGCGGCCCTTACGGCGTCATTACTCCCAGACTACCCGCGAAACGACCCCGCGTTCCACCCTGTTCCGCCCTCGGTCGGCTCCGACTTGAGCCGCACGAAAACCGTCTCTAGTCTGGAAGCGTTGACGGCCAACCGCGCCGTCGCATCCCTTATCGCGAGTAACCCGATGACCGACTACTTCCCAGGCGTTCCGCGCCGCATCGAATACGGCGGACCCCAGTCCCGCAATCCCCTGGAATTCAAACACTACAACCCCGACGAGGTGGTCGCGGGCCGCCCGATGCGCGACCATCTCCGGTTTTCGGTCGTCTACTGGCATACGTTTTCCAACCCGCTGGCCGACCCCTTCGGCGTCGGGACCGCTCTCCGGCCCTGGGACGACGGCTCCGGCTCGCTCGAAAACGCCCTCCGCAAGACGGATGTGGCCTTCGACTTCATGGAGCGGCTCGGCGCTCCGTTCTACGCATTCCACGACCGGGACGTCGCGCCCGAGGGCAAGACCCTGGCCGAGAGCAACAAGAATCTCGACGCCGTCGTCGCCCGCTTGAAGGAGCACCAGCAGCGGACCGGCATCCGACTGCTCTGGGGAACCGCCAACCTGTTCAGCAATCCTCGGTATGCCCAGGGCGCGGCGACCAGCCCCTACGTCGACGTCTTCGCGTTCGCGGCCGCCCAGGTGCGCAAAGCCATCGAGGTCACCCATGAACTCGGTGGCGCGGGCTACACCTTCTGGGGCGGTCGCGAGGGCTATTCGACCCTCCTCAACACCAACATGAAACGCGAGCTGGACCACCTGGCCCGGTTCTTGCACATGGCCGTCGACTACAAGAAGTCGATCGGCTTCAACGGCCCGTTCTACATCGAGCCAAAACCCAAGGAGCCGACCAAGCACCAGTACGATTCCGACGCGGCCGCCTGCCTCAACTTCCTGCGCGAGTATGGGCTGCTTGAACACTTCAAGCTCAACATCGAGACCAACCACGCCACCCTGGCCGGCCACGAAATGCAGCATGAGCTGGAAGTCGCCGCCGCGGCCGGTGCGCTTGGGTCGATCGACGCCAACACCGGCGACCCCCTGCTGGGCTGGGATACCGACCAGTTTCCCACCGATATCTACCTGACCACCCGCTGCATGCTGGTCATTCTCAAAATGGGCGGCTTCACCACCGGCGGCGTCAACTTCGACGCCAAGGTCCGCCGTGAGAGTTTCGAGCCGGTCGACCTGTTCCATGCCCACATCGGGGGCATGGATGCCTTTGCCCGCGGATTGAAGATCGCCGACGCCATTCTCCGCGACGGCCGCCTCGACGCCTTCGTCCGCCAGCGCTACGCCAGTTGGGATGGCGAACTCGGCCGGCGCATCGAGGCCGGCCAAACCACCCTGGGCGACCTCGAGGCTTACATCCTCCCCAAGGGCGATGTCCCCCAGTGCCCCAGCGGTCGTCAGGAAATGCTCGAAAACCTGATCAACGAATTCCTTTGAACGACCCGAACGCTTCCGACTCATCCGCCATTTCGCCGATCGGACCAGAGCCATCCGACCCGACAGAGCCGCGGTCCGGGGTTGGGGGCGGCGATCGGGAGGCGATGCCCTGCCTGCTCCTCCCGCGCCCTTTGCGACCCACCCAGGACCGCTCCGGACCGCCGCGCGTCGCTGGCGAGCTGGGATTCGGAATTCCTTCCGGTAAAATCCGTTCTTCGCATCAAACAATTCATTTCCAGGTCATCCCCCGATGAGTTCCCTTGCTCCGCCTCCAGTCCAGCGCCCCCAGCCGGCGCCCGCCCAACAGGGCTTCTCGTTCTCGCTCCGCCTTGGCTCGGTTTTTGGGATCCCGATTTACGTCCACTGGACGTTCTGGATCCTGATTCTCTGGATCGCCCTGTCGGGGCTGCTCTCGGGCGAGCCATCCAGCGTCGTCATCGGCCAGATCGGCTTTGTTCTGGCCCTGTTTGGCTGCGTGGTGCTGCACGAACTCGGCCATGCGCTGGCGGCGCTCCGTTACGGGGTCAAGACTTCGGACATCACCCTGCTGCCGATCGGCGGGGTCGCCCGGCTCCGCAAGATCCCCGAACGGCCTTGGGAAGAATTTGTCGTCGCGCTGGCCGGCCCGGCCGTCAACGTCCTGATCGCCGCGATCCTCTACCTGATCGGAGCGCGAATCAACGTCGACGTCTCTGACGAACGCCTGCTGCTCAAGGGCGGCTTCCTCGACCGCCTGTTCCTGGTCAACATCAGCCTCGTTCTGTTCAACCTGCTGCCGGCGTTTCCAATGGACGGCGGTCGCGTCCTGCGCTCGCTCTTGGCGATGACCATGGACTATGGCCGCGCCACCGAAATCGCGGCCCGAATCGGCCAGTTGATGGCCATCCTTTTCGTCTTCATCGGCCTCCAGTCCAACCCGTTCCTGATCCTGATCGCCCTGTTCGTCTGGATCGGCGCTAACAATGAGGCGGCGGTGGTTGGCGAGCGGCTTGCGCTCCGCGGCGTGCGGGTGCGCGACGCCATGATGACCGACTTCGTCACCCTCTCACCCGACGATACGCTCGGCCATGCTGCCGAGATTCTGCTGGCCGGCTCGCAACAAGATTTTCCGGTTGCCGACCGGGGGGACTTCACCGGCGTACTCACCCGCGCCGCCCTCCTGGCCGGACTGGCCAGCGGAGGCCGCGAGGCACGGGTCGGCGATCACCAGATCCCCGACGTTCCCACCGTCGCCGCCGACTCCCCGCTGGTCTCCGCCGTGACGATCCTCCGCGAAAACGGCCTACCGTGCCTGCGGGTCGTCGAGGGCGGCCGAACCGTCGGTTTGCTTACCGCAGAGAATATCAGTGAATATATGATGATCCGCTCCGCACTGATCCAGGCCGACCGACTGAGCGAGCGATCTGCCTGAGCATGTGCCGAGCCAACCTGAACGTGCCGCTGGCCGATCCGGCTGGCTGCGCGTTCTCATCGGCGGATCGCCCTGGCCTCCGATGCCGCGTGAGCCGATTCGCGCTTGGGCCTTTCACGGCGAGCTTCTGGATACGTTCGCGGTCAGGCTTCGCGTAGGGCTTCCAGAATCGTCGCCATGAACGCCGGCAGGTCGTCCGGGGTGCGACTGGTGATGAGGTTGCCGTCGCGGACGCAGGCGGCGTCTTGCCAGATGCCGCCGGCGTTTTCAACATCGTCACGGATCGCGAAAAACCCGGTGACCTTGCGCCCTTGGAGGCAGCGGGCCGAGCAGAGCATCCAGGGGCCGTGGCAGATCGCGGCCAGGATCTTGCCCTGACGAGCGGCATCGGTGACCAGTTCGACCATCGCGCGGCTACGCCTCATGTGGTCGGGCGAGTAGCCGCCCGGGATAATGATGGCGTCCAGATCGCTGGCGCGAACGTCCGCGGCGGCCACTTCCGACTTCGCCGGATAACCGTGCTTCGAGGCAAACGTCTCTCCGGCTCGTGGACCAACCAGTTTGACCTCGCAGCCTGCCTCTCGGAGCCGGTAGACGGGGTACCAGAGCTCCAGATCCTCATAGAACTTCTCGACCAACACGGCCACACGTTTTCCGTTCAGTTCGCTCATGTTCCGACGGCCTCCTGTTGGGGTTGAGATTGTTCGTTCGCCAACAAATCGGCGACTGAGGCTCGCAGCCCTTCATCCGTGGTATACGGGGGACGGTATCCCAAGATCCGCCGCGCCTTGTCGATCGAATAGTCGAGGTTGAGCGCCAGAAACTTGTAGCGTGCCATATTGATCAGCGGAGGTTCGGTCGCTCCGCGCCGTCGAGCGCGACGCTCCAGCAACCGAGCCAGTTGATAGGCCAGCCACTTCGGGATCTTGCGCCGGGGTTGGGGCAACCCGGCCAACTCCGCGACGGTCCCGACGAAGTGACGCTTGGTAATCCGCAGCCCATCCGTCAGGTTGAAGACCTCACCCGCCGCCGCCTCAACTTCCGCCGCCAGAAAAATCGCATGGACCAGGTTTTTAACGTAAATACAATTGAGCACCTGTTCGCCCGAACCAAAGTAGGCAAACACGCGGCTACGGAGCCGGCCCAGCAGTTTCGGCAATACCGTCCGGTCCCGTTCCCCATAGATGAATCCCGGCCGGAGGATGACCACCTCTAAGCGACGCCGCTCGGCAGGGAGCGGTGAGCGGTCAAACACGAGTCGGGCGTACGGGAGCCGATCCAAAAGTGGGCTTCCCTTGGCCGTATAGGCCAGGGCGAGGACTTCGGCCTCGGTCTTGGACCGGGTGTACGCGTCGAGCGAATCGATTGCGGGCAGAACTGCCTCGTCGGTGCCGACATGGTCGCGCCCCTCGTACACACCCAGCGACGAGACGTGGACGAAACGCTTCACCCCGGCTTCGACCGCCGCATCCAGAAGCAGCCGCAGCGCATCGACATTCAACGTCCGAAAGTCGTCGAGCTCACCCCAGTCGCCCACCTTGGCCGCACAATTGAACACCCAGTCGACTCCGGCCACTCCGCGACGCAGCGCGGCTTCATCGGCCAGGTCGCCCTCGACCTTCTCGACTCCCAAGCGGTCCAGAAATCGCGTGTCGCTCGAGCAGCGCACGAGCGCCCGAACCCGGTGCCCTCGCCGGATCGCTTCCTCGGCAGCATGGCTTCCAACCAGTCCCGTACCACCAGTCAGAAAGATCGTTTTTGACCCTTCGGCCATGATGCGCCTCGGCCTCGACCCACCCAAATCGGAATAGTCCCCCGTTCGCTCAGAGCATCATAAACCAGTCCCAGACCACCGAGCGAGGGACCAACCGCCTTCACTCAAGGAACATCAAATCCGAACTGCCGCAACGCCCGCGCGACCGCCATTAGCGGCAGCCCGACGATCGCCGTCGGGTCCCCACCCTCGATTGCCTCAAACAAGCTGATGCCCAGCGACTCGATCTTGTACGACCCAGCGCAATCCCATGGGCGTTCGCGATCGACATACCGTCGAATCTCAGCCTCGCTCAGCGTTCGCATCCTCATCCGTGTCCGGTCAACGTGGCTCCACTCCACACCCTCGGCCACCACCACAACCGCCGTGATCAGTTCGTGCGTCCGCCCGGCCAGCCGTCCAAGCTGCTCGACGGCCGCCTCGGCCGATCCCGCTTTACCCAGGACGGCCTCACCGAGGGCGACAACCTGATCGCCCCCGATGACAACCGCTCGCGGAAACCGCTCTGCCACCGCCGCGGCCTTGGCACGCGCAAGGGTCGAAGCCAGCTCCGCCGGCGCGGCAGCCCCGTAGGCCGTCTCGTCCACCTCGGGAGCCTCGCACTCAAACGGCACTCTCAGCCGCTCCAGCAACTGACGGCGGTACGGTGACGTGCTGGCCAGGACCAGCGGCCGCTCATTCATCGACCCCAACGCCCACCGTGCTCAACTGGCTCACGTCTTCAAAGACATAACGATCTTCAGGCTCCTCCTGCTCGCGGCTCAATGCCCGCCCCTCGCCCAGATTCATCCCCTCGGGCCAGATGTGGAATCCACCCTTCCACGGTGGATCTTTGAGTTCCCAGGTTCCCCAGATCCCCTTGCCCTCGTTGTAGCCCATATAGGCGACGTCGTGCTTGCCCAGGTAGCTCTTAGTCCACCAGACCTTACCCTCGGCGGAGTCGTACCGGCCACGCACCAGAAATGGTCCAACCCAGTCACGACCTTCGCCGCGGACCGTGCCCTGGCCGAATGTCAGGTGGAGCTCCATCCAATGCCGGCCGGGCAAGACCGGTTGCACGAAATAACCGGTCCAGGGGCCGGACGGATACCACTCATGAGTCTCCACGGATGTGCTCTCAGGCGACGCAGGGATCATAGGGCAAACCCTCCCGGGCCAGTCCGCGACTCCGTCGGCCACCACCCCAAGCCGGGCCGATCAAATCGCGTAATCTTAGCCCCCGAAGGCAAGTCCTCAAGGGGCGCGGTTCGGATCCTGGCCCTGTCGGGCCGCTCCGGGGTCCATCAGATACGCAATCAGGTCGCGAAATTCCTCGCGGGTCAGAGAACGGGCCAGATCCTGAGGCATGACCGACGTTGCCAGCGCCGTCTGCTCCTCGATCTCGTCCTTGAGCACCGTAAACGAGCGACCGGTCTCGTCAGCCATCAGAAGCAAATCGCCCCGCTCGCCCAACATCTGCCCAGTGATCAGGCGTCCATCATTCATCGCGAGCCGCCAGGCGGTGAACTGGGGGGAGACTTCATCGCTGGGCCGGAGCAGCGACTGAACAAGCCGCTGACGCCCCGACTCGCGGCCAAACGCCGTCAGATCGGGGCCGATCCGACCACCTCGCCCGTCCACCCGGTGGCAGCGATAACACCCCGGACCTTTCGGATGAAAGAAGACCCGCTCGCCTTCGGCCGGGTCGCCCACCTCGGCGGCAACCTCGACCGCCCGATTGAGCGGCCAGGGATGGCCCGCTGGATCGAGCAGCGCCGACAGCCCGTCTCGCTGCAAGAGCTGCTCCTGCATGGGATCGAGCGCAACGCCCCTTAGACCGCGCGCCGCCTGCCGCGCGACGACTTTCGACGCATCACCCGCCAGAGTGATCAAAAAACGCACCTCATCGCCGTCTGCCGCCGTCAGCCCGGCCAGGGCGGCCGCACGCTCGGCCGCCGACCGACGCGAGTCAGCGGCGATCGCCTTCAGCGCCTGAGCCGGACGCCCGCTCTCTAGCGAGGCAACGGCCCAGATGGCTTCGAGCCGCACGTCCGCAACACGGTCATCCAGCAGATCCTCCAACTGGGCACGCTCGCGGGCTTCCAGATCCGTCGGCAGCAGCCGGACCGCCAGCCGGCGGACCTCGGCCGGCAACGAAGGATCGCACCCCAGACGGAGCAACTCGGCCGCCGGTGGCCGATCGTCTTCCGGCGTCAGCTCCCGGCCGGCCTCCATGCCCCGGATCGCCAGCAAATATGCCGCAAACAGCCGTTCCCCAACCGGCGTGATCCGCATACAGGCTTCCAACTCATCCCGCAGACCCGTGCGACGCTCCTCGTAGGCCCACTGCAGTGCCACCAAACGGACCGCTGGATCGACGTCCTCCAGTCCCCGGCGGATCATCGCGTCGTGGCCGGCCGGGTTCCGCTCGCGCAAGGCCACCAGCAGCTCAGCGCGGGCCAGGGGCGGCGTCTCGGGCGATCTCAGCCACGTTTCCAGATGTTCGGCATCCCAGAGCTTGATCGCCCGCCGTCGTGCGGCGTGCCGCCGGAAGGGATCGTCGGAGGCAAGAGCCTCACGGACGATCGGCTCAGCCTCCGGACCGTCGATCCACCGCAGGGCTTCGGTGGCCGCTTCGGAACCGAGCGAGCCCTGCGCCACCGCCGCCAGCTCGCCTCGCGACAGCCCACCCGGACCGCGCCGCAAGGCCGTCGCCACCAGGTCCGCGGCTCGTTCCGCGAGCAAGGCGGGCAAGACCTCAGTCAGCGCCGCGGAGTCCAGCCCCCGTAGGGCGGCCGCACGTTGCTCGGGATCGGCTTGCGGATCGATCGCTCGCCGGAGCAGCTTGCCCCGACCAGCCGGATCGGCCGCCAACCGCCGGGCCTCGACCTCAATCTGCCTCGCCCTGGCAACATCCTGACGCTCGGCCAACCCAGGCCGCCACCGCCACAGCCTTCCCAGGCCATGAATCGGATACGAGCGGCTTACCCAATCACTGACAAACAACGAGCCGTCCGGACCCACGGCCACTCCGACAGGCCGAAACCAGACCCCTCCCTGCACCAGATCATCGCGGCGCGACCCAAACGACGCTCCCCGCCGGATCATCCGATGCCGCTCCACCCGGTGATCGCCCCAACTGGTGACTGCAAACCAGGGCAGCCCCTGCTCATGACCGATCACGGCGATCCCCGACGGTGCCTCACCCGTCCCAGCCGCCATCGGCAGCGTGCCCACGATCTCGCCATTCCACGAGGTAAATGGATTGACCCCCCTCCGACCGTGGCGAAAGCGAAATCCGTATTCCCCGCCCTCGACGACATGAATCAACCGACACGGCGGACGCGAGTCCGGGTCGTTATCCACGACAAACAGCCGCCCGTAGGCGTCGAACGCCAGATGAAACGGATTCCAGAATCCGGTCGCCCACCGCTCCAGGCCCGAGCCGTCGGGCCTGAGGCGAAAAACACTCCCCCCCTCGCCGGCCCCCTCGAGGCGTCGGCCGTCCCGACCGACCAAGGCAAACAGCCGCCCCATGTTCTCGCCCATGCCCAAATAGATCGTCCCGTCGACGTCCACAGCGACGCCCGACAACCCATTGTGCGGATAAGCTTCCTCAGTCTCCAGCCGCGCCAGCGGCTCCTGGGTGGTCACCGCTCCGTTTCGATCGCGCCGCAAGCGAAACAGCTCCGAGCGAGTCACAACCAGCAGCGCTCCGTCCGCCTCGATCGCCAGGCCCATCGTGTGGGTGGTCCCTTCGAAGACCGTTTCGCAAGGCTCGTAGATTCCGTCCTGGTCGGCATCGCCGACGCGCCGGATCCGATCACGCTCCGGCCCCTGGTAACCCTCGGGCCGGAAGTGTGTCTGACTCTCGACCACATAGACCTGGCCGTCGTCGTCGACGGCTACCGCGACCGGCGTGACCAGGTCCGGCTCCCGGACCACCAGAGCAACCTCCGCGCCCGCTTCAGTCGCCTTCGGGATCTCAAACTCCTGGGCCGCCGACCAGCTCCCGCCCAAAATCACCGTCAGCAAGACCCGACCCCTCATCACCCTCATCTCCCTCTTTGGTCGGACTCGACTCGACCGCGACTCGTAGCCCGCGCTTCATCAAACATCGCGCTCGTTCCAACCGTCCGCCCGAACGCAAGGCCCCTCCACGCAGCCTGTCACCCCACACGCTAGCTCGCACCAAAGGTACGCTGAACTTCGCGGCTGGCCTAGACCCTGCCTCGCCGGAGAATCAAAGCCCAAGCGATTGCGTCGCCTAGGGCGTGACCGCTCGAACCATCTATGCGCTTTGCCTTAGCGCCGGCGCTGGGCCATCGCCGTCGAAGTCTCGAATCTTCTGAATCCGTGGCGTTCGACCCCTGGCGGCCGCCACATGCGATCGCCGCTTGGGCCTCCCCGCTTCGATCAGCGAGTCGACGGCGTCAGTCCTTGGCTCGGGTCGCCGCGACTGGCGCCAGCAGATTTTCGACCGGCGCGTAATCGTCCGTTAGCACGATCCCCCGCGACCGAATCTCTAGCGCGTCCATGTCTTCTGGGCCGTAGGGGTCAGGCTCGGTTCGCTGGCGGCCGGTGAAAAACTGAGGATCGCCGGGTCGGCGGCCCAGCTCCGCCAGATCCAGCGGCTTACGCGACGCCACAACCACAAACGTCTCGCGGACTCCCCTGCCTCGTTCGCCGTCAGTCCCAAAGACGTAGACGTGCGGAAACGTCCGCCGCGCGGTGTTGACCCAGGCACCGAGAAACCCGGCCGTCGTCCGGGCCCGAGCCACCGCCCGCGCGACCGTCTCCGTCCAGCCCTCCGGACGCTTCAGCATCTGCTCGATTCTCTCGGCTACGAGCCGGGCTAACTCTCGATCGGCCTCAGCCGCGGCCTTGATCTGGTCCAGCCGTTCCGCGAACGCCAACCGAAGCGCCAGCACCTCCTCACGCGCTGCGGCCAGCGCGGCCGCCGAATCCTCCAGCAGAGTCTTCTGAAGCAGCGGATCGCCAACGGCGGCCTCCCTCCGCTCTTCAAAGCTCAGGCGCACGGCGTCGATGGAGTCGAGGGCGAATCGCGCCACCTCCAGATCCAGTTCGTCCGACTTCGCCCGCTCGACCAGTTCGGAGGCCGCCCGCTCCAGGGCCTCCATCATGCTCGCGACACCTTCGACCCGATACACGTCGAGCGTATCGGCCGCCTTCTTGATCATCTGGAGGACGCGGGTTGCCTCGTCATGCCATGCCGCCAGACGATCCGACTTCGGCCCCAGCCGCTCAAAGGCCAGTCCGACGATTCCGCCCGTCAGAACCGATTCCCCGCGCCGACTGAACCGGGATCCGGCCGCTGCATACATTGCCTTCCAGGCCGCGATGACGTCCTGGTTGCGAGCAATGGCCAACACCTGCTCGGCCCTCTCAAACCGTTCGTCGTCCCCGCCGCGTTGAGCGGCCAGCGCGGCGACCCCGGCCGATCCACACCCGGCCAGGATCGTTTCCAGCCGCCCCTGAGCCTCGATCGCCGCGGCGATCACCTCCGCCGAGGGCCGCCCCTCGAGCCGGCGCGCAGCCCGCTCCGCCCAGCCGGCCAGCCGAGCCCAGGCCACCCGCTGCTCCGGCAGCGTGAGCGTCGACGCCAGATCGGCGGCCGTTTCGTCCACGGGCTGCACACCCGTCCAGCGGCCCTTCAGCACCCGCTCCAACTCCCGCGCCACGGCCAGTTCGGGAGCCTCTCGCGCAGCGTGCGCATCCGATTCATAGAGATCAATGATATTGATCATATAAATGCCGTCATCGGTCAACATGCCGTCGATCAGCTCGTTGAATTCCAGTGTCGTGAGATGCCAGGGCACGGAGAAGTCATTGAACGCATCGCCGTAGACGACATCGAACCGATGGCGGCCCTGACCCTTGACCACATACTGCCGGGCATCGCCCCAAGTCGTCCGGATCCGATACCGCGACGTCTCGAACCAGGGCCGGACGGTCGCCACATAAGCGTCGTAGCTGGCAGCCGAGCCGTGCTCGCCCAGGTCGTGGCGCACCCCGTCCAGCATGACAAATGCCATCCCCGATGGGTCGTCACGCTGGTAGGGTGGCGTGACCTTCTGCAGCGCGGCCACATACCGCGCCTTGAATTCCTCGTCGTTGGCCGCCCCGAGCGGGATGGATCGGCCCTGAATCCGCACGCTCGCCTGACCCGTGGCCACGTCGATCTGCGGCTCCGGCCAGACCGGCTCAGGACGGAGCAGATCGAGCGCCGCATGATTGGCCCGCGTCACGGCCGGGTCGATCTCAGCGACCTCCGCCCAGGTTCGGGGATATGTCGCCTGAAGATAACGCGGAAACGTATACGAGCCGCCGCCCAGAAATAGGGTCCCCAGTTCGCCCCGATCCGGACCCCGCGCCTTCATCGCTCGATCGGTAACGAGTGCATAAATATGCTCATAGTCGTAGTCGAGCCGTTCCGGTCGCCCACGCACGATGTAGCCGTGGATCAGGTTGTCCAAGACGAGCGTGCGCCGAATCTCTTCCCCGCGTCGCTCATTGTTAACCTTGATAAAATAATAGTTGCTTTCATCCACATACGAGACGTCCGCATTCTCATCTTCGGGATCGGCGAGCCGTTCTCGCAACCCCCATTCCACTCCCAGCCGCGTCAGGAATGGTTTCAGCCCCTCGCCCCGTGCTGGTCCTGGCAAGGCTGCCGGGCCAAACGCGATCAGGCACAGTCCCAGCGGCACGCCCGCCCATGCCGCATGCCAGGTGTTGCCGAGACTCGTCGCGGCCAGGGCCATCATGGTGGCAATCGCCAGCAAAACCCCCTTCGTGCCCAGCAGGTCAATCAGCAAATAGCCGGTCAGAAACGTTCCCGCGATGCTGCCGACCATCCCCCAGGCATACACGGTCCCGATCGCCGTGCCCGTCCGATTGGCCCGGCGCAACCGCTCCACGGCCAGCTTCACCACCACCGGGCTGACCGTCCCCATCGTCAGCGCTGGGACCAGAAAGACCACCGCCGTCCAGAACAACACCCGGAACCACCAGGGATACCCCGCCATCCCGGTCGCTTCCGACAGAAACGATCCTTCCTGCTCTCCCTGCTCGCCTCGGAAATAATCCGGCGCTGCGCCCTGAAAATAATGGGCAATCGGGTTACGCACCAGCCAGCTCGGCGGACGCTCCATCAGCAAAATCAAGAGGACCATCGCCGACGCCACCAGAAACAGTCCCGCCGCCTGCTCCGGCCGCTTGATCCGGTCCGCCAGCTTGCCCCCGAGATAATTCCCCAGACTCAGCCCCCCCAGCAGAACCCCAATCACACTGGTCCATCCGTAGATGCTCGAACCGAGATGCCGGGTGACCAGTCGCCCGGCGACCATCTCGAGCGCCATGAACGCCAGGCTGGCCAGAAATCCCAACAAACTCAGATCCCAGAGCAGTCGCCCGGGCGTGCTCGGTTCGTCGGAGCGGCTGCCCGCATCGCCGCCACCTCGGCCCGTCCCCATCCGTGCCCACCACGAAGCCGCCCCCATCAACCCCATCGCCAACGCCACCACCTGCCCAGCCACCATGAGGCCTGCGACGGGTCCGGCGGCTCCGAGCGAGCCGGTCATGACGTCCCGCTCGACGACCGCCCCCCACGATCCGGCTCCCAGCAGCAGCGCCGCCGCCAGACTCACCAGTCGCAGCCAGATCCCATCGGACAGTGCCGCTGCCAGCAATGCCAGCGAGGCCCCCACGATCATGACGATCACCGACGTCGGCGCCAGATAGATCAACAGAAATCCGGTCAGGAACGTCCCGACAATCGAGCCGACCGCCCCGAGAAAATAGACGTCTCCGATCGCGCTGCCGGTCCGCTCCGACTGCTCGACCGCCATCTTGGCCACCACCGGACTGATCATGCCGAGCACCGTCGCCGGGACCATAAAATCCAAGGCGACGACGAGCAGCGTTCGCGCATTCCACGGCAACCGATCCAGGCCCGGCAGCACGCCGACGGCCTGGTTCATGGCCAGAATCGCCACCGTCAGCGCCGCGCCGACGGCATAGAGCGGCCCGAGCACCCGTCGCGGCTCGACCCGATCCGCTAGCCGCCCCCCGAGCACATTCCCCAGGCAAATCCCCGCCAGAATCACCCCGATGACGCTCGTCCAGACAATCAGCGACGCTCCCACATGCCGCGCCACCAGCCTGCTGGCCACCAGCTCCAGCGTCATCAAGCTGGCACTTGTATAGAATGAAAGCCCATACGGAATCCAGCGACTTACGCGACGCAGCATAACCGCTCCAGGTGACGATCCACGGTCTGCAAGACTCCCAAAGTAGCCAACTCCGGAGCCTGCGACAATGAGCCGCGCCGCTTCCGCCGATGCCCCCAGCGATCCGCCGTCGCCAGCTCCATCCCCCTTCTCTTCTGGCTCGCTTCTCTGCGTCACTCTCAATCCGTGCCTCGACAAAACGCTCGTCGTCCCCGCCTGGTTGCCCGGCGACAAGGTTCGCGGCACCCAGGTCGAGGAAGTCGTCGGCGGCAAGGGGAACAATGTCGCGCGTGCCCTGAAGCGCTTAGGTCATACCCAGGTTCGTCCCGCCACACTACTGGGCGGCGCCGTCGGCCGCCGCTGCGTCGAGCTGCTCCGCCTCCAGGACGGCCTGGATCCCTGGACCGTTGCCACCGAGGCACCAACCCGAGTCATCTTGACCGTCCGTAGCCAGGACCCCCGGACCCCCGACACCGCCTTCTTCGACCCCGACCCCGCCATCACCGACACCGAGGCCGCGCGTTTCCTCAACCCGATCCGCGCCGCGATCCAGGCTCGGCGGATCCGTCTTCTCGTCTTGGCGGGCTCCAGCCCGTCGCCGGCCACCGATCGGCTGTTCGCCCAGTTGGTTCACGAGGCCCACCCGGCATCGATCCCGACCTTTCTTGACACCTACGGCGCAGCCTTGACCGCCCTCGAGCCGCCCTGCCCGACCGTAATCCACGTCAACCGCCATGAGGCTGGACAATTCTTGGGCGTACCTTCACCCGATCTCCCATCGCTCAAGGAGCTTCTTCACCGCTGGGCGCACGGCGGTGTCCGGCTCGCCGCCATCACGGACGGACCCCGCCCCGTGCTGGCCGCTCTCGACGGCCAGATCGTCCGCGCTCTGCCCCCAGCCGTCCGCGAAGTCAACCCCGTCGGCTCGGGAGACTGCATGCTGGCCGGTCTGGCCGACGCCTGGCTCCGCCGCCTGCCCCCCGAAGCCTGCCTCCGGTTTGGACTGGCCGCTGGGTCCGCCAACGCAGCAACCTGGACCGCCGGCGCCATCAGTCGGAGCGAGGTCGAGGCGCTCGCGGCTCACGTCCGCATCGAACCAGCTTGATCCGCCTCGGCCTCGACTTGGTCGGCTCCGGACTCACTCAGCCCTCGCCCAGGGACTGCTCGCCAGACGGCTCTCCCTCGGCCAGCTCAATCGCGCGGAGCATCGCCTTCGCCTTGTTGCAGGTCTCCTCGTACTCGGCGGCCGGGTCGCTGTCGTAGACAACACCGGCTCCGGCCTGAACATAGGCTCGATCGCCCTGGCAGACAATGGTTCGAAGAGCTATACACATATCCATATTGCCCGAAAAGTCGAAATAGCCGACGGCTCCCGCATAGGGACCGCGTCGTTGCGGCTCCAGCTCGTCCAAAATCTCCATCGCCCGGACCTTGGGCGCGCCGCTGACCGTGCCCGCCGGCATTCCCGCCTTCAAGGCGTCGAACGCCGTCCGGCCCGACGCCAGCCGGCCGGTGACGTTCGACGTGATATGCATCACATGCGAATACCGCTCCACCACCATCAATTCGCTGATCCGGACACTGCCCGCCTCGGCCACCCGCCCAACGTCGTTACGTCCCAGGTCGACCAGCATCACGTGCTCGGCCCGCTCTTTCTTGTCCGAGAGCAGGTCGGCCGCCAATGCCGCGTCTTCCTGCTCGTCGCGCCCCCGCCGCCGCGTGCCCGCGATCGGCCGGACTGTCACCTCCCCTTCCTCCACCCGGACCAGGATCTCCGGCGAGCTTCCCACCAGCGCCAGCTCGCCGCCCAAATCCAAGTAAAACAAAAACGGGCTGGGATTGATGATCCGCAAGGCCCGGTAAATGTCAAACGGCAGCGCCGTCGTTCGAACCTCAAACCGTTGGCTCGGAACGACCTGAAACACATCGCCCGCGCGAATGTATTCCTGACACCGCCGAACCACCGCCTCAAACTCCTCCCGCGTGAAGTTCGAGCGGGCCGGCCGCGAGGGATCGCCGCCCAGCGTAATATCTCGTGGTCTCAGCCCCGTCACAGGCTGGGAGAGCCGATCGACCAGCCGATCCACTCGTCGGCATGCCTCCTGATACGCTCCCGGCCATCCCGCCGCCTCCCGGGGCACCTCGCCCAGCGCCACGACCATCACCACTTTGCGAATGTGGTCGAAGACGACCATCTCGCCATAAAGCCCAAAGCTCAGCTCCGGAAGCCCGCGATCATCCGGTGGCGCGTTCGGCAAACGCTCCAGGTAGCGGACCACGTCATACGCCGCATAACCCACCGCCCCTCCCAAAAACCGTGGCATTCCGGAAAGCTGCGGCGTTCGATGCGACCTCAACACCTCTTCGAGCACGTCCAGCGGCGTCCGCCCAGGACCGGGCGTCTCGACCCGCTCCCCTCCCTCGCTTGTGCGGAGCCGGACCTCTTCGCCGAACGCCTCGAACCGTAGAAATGGCTCCGTCCCCAGAAACGAATAGCGGCCAACCTTCTCCCCGCCCACCACACTCTCAAAAAGAAACCCAGGACCTCCCCGGTGAAGCAGGCCAAACGCCGAGACGGGCGTTAGATGGTCGGCCTGGAGCACCCGATAGACGGGAAACCGGCCAGCCTGCCCCGCCCACTGCCGGCATTCGTCCAGACTGGGTCGATACGGTCCCATATCCGCCCCTCGCCGCCCTCAGCGTCCGCCCGAACGCTTATCGTAGTGCCCGCCCGCGCGGACCCACAAGGTCGGCGCACTCGGTGCTCAGCCCCCTCATTCCCCCCCTTGCCCCGATCGGCCCCCTTCGTCTCCCGAGCTCACGACCACAGCAGCCAAACATCCCGGTTCGGCCACTCCCGCCCCGCCCGTCGGTGCGTTCTCTTCCCATGAGTCGATCCGAATGAGTTGTCCCTTTTCCCAGCGGGACCAGTATCCTAACGTGGCTATCCCGGCTCAGGGCGGCCTCTCTCACGGTCGCCAGAATCTGGATGGCTTGGATCGCTTGACCGGCAGACCGCGGACGCGGATCGGGCCGCCACCGCGTCGCCTCGGTTGAACGGTGCCGGAGGCACCTCGACTCGCCCTAAATCTCGAAAATTTAGGGGCTTTTGGGAGCCGCCGCCGCTCTCCGGCGTTCCTTGACAGGCCTGCGCCAGCGCCCTCATAATTCGTTTTGGGGTCCGAGGCCCGAGGACCTCACACCCGGCCGGGTGAACCAAGTTGCGGCCATGTCGAACGCCCGCCCCGCCCCGTTCAGCTCGGAGCCTGTCGGCGATGAGGGAGAAATGCCAGCGTTGCTCCAAGCCCGCAACGTATCACATCACCGATATCGAGCGGGGGAAGGTCAGCGAGTATCACTTCTGCGACGAGCACGTCCGGCAGCACCTGGCTCAGCCGGCCGGCGAGGCATCGTCCGCCGAGGCCGAGCCTGGCGGAGCATTGAAGGCGCCGTTCAAGGCGAAAGAACCGACGCGGGCCGAGCGTCAGAGCTGCCCATATTGTCAGATCACGTTTCTCGAGTTTCGCAACTCGGGTCGCCTGGGCTGCCCCCACGACTACGACGTCTTCCGCGACGAGCTGCTCCCGCTGATCGAAAACATCCACGATGAAACGCGGCACGTCGGTAAAGTCCCACGCCGGGCGCCTCAGTCCTCGCTCCGACACTCCGAGTTGATCGAACTCCGCAAGCGGCTCAAGCAGGCCATCGAGGTCGAGGATTACGAGACCGCCGCGCAACTTCGTGACCAGATCAAGTCCCTGGAAACCCCAACCGAGCGCTGACGTACTTCGTTCCTGGCCTCACTTCGCCTCCCGGACTAGGCCGAACTGACCATGCAATGCGACCGTTGCGATCAGCAGGCCAGCGTACACCTTCGGGAATCGATCGAAGGGACAGTTCGCGAAGTCCACTACTGCCTCGAATGCGCTCAACGGCTCGGTGTGGCTCCCCTTGATCCGGCGGTGGTCCTGCCGTTGGAGTCGATCCTCCAGAAATTTGTGCTGGCTCATCTCGGGGAGATCGTCGGCGAACTGGCTCGCCGCCGCTGTCCGTGCTGCCGGATCAGCTTCATGGAGTTCCGCTCGGTGGGCCGCCTCGGCTGCCCGCACGACTACACGGCATTCCACCAGGGCCTAGTCCCGCTGTTGGGGCGAGCCCACGGAGCGACCCGTCACGTCGGTAAGCGTCCCCGCCGCCGCCCGACGCGCGGTCCCGAACTGATCCAGTTGCGGACCGCCCTGGCCGCCGCCGTCGCCGAGCAGGACTACGAAACCGCCGCTCAACTCCGCGACGCGATCCGCGACGCATCCAAGGACGCGACTTCATGAACCTGGACGACCTGACACGCACTTCCGGCGAGTGGCTTCGAGGGACCGGTTCCGAGAGCGACATCGTCATGTGCTCCCGGATCCGCCTGGCCCGCAACCTCGCCACCTACCCGTTCACCAACCGCGCCAGTCGGGGCGATAAGGCCGAAATCGAACGCGAGGTCCGCACCGCCATCGCTCGCGTCGACCCCCAACTTCACTACCTGGATGTCCACGTCCTGAATCCGCTCGATCGCCAGTTCCTGGTCGAACGCCAACTGATTTCTCGGGAGCTTATGACCGCCGAGGGACCGCGCGGCGTCGCCATCGGCCCCGAGGAAAACGTCTCGATCATGGTCAACGAGGAAGACCACCTCCGCCTCCAGGTCATGCACTCCGGACTCTCGCTCCACGAGGTCTGGGAACGGATCAACCAACTCGATGACGCTCTGGAGGAGTCGCTCGACTTCGCCTTCCATAGCCAGCTCGGCTACCTCACCGCCTGCCCCACCAACGTCGGAACCGGAATCCGCGTCGGCGTGATGCTTCACCTGCCCGCCCTGGTCCAGAGCCGGGAGATTGAGAAAGTCTTCCGAGCCCTCCACAAAATCAACCTCGCCGTCCGGGGCCTTTACGGCGAAGGTACCCAGGCCTTTGGCGACTTCTACCAAATCTCCAACCAGCAAACCCTCGGCAAAAGCGAGGCCGAGACCATCCGCACCATCAACGACATCATTCCCCAGGTCATTGAGTACGAACGCCGGGCACGCAAGGAACTCCTCGAAAACCGCCGGCAGAACCTCCACGACCAGGTCAGCCGCGCCTACGGCGTCCTCAAAACCGCCCACCAGATCTCCAGCGAGGAGACCATGCACCTGCTCTCCTCGGTCCGCATGGGCATCAACCTCGGACTGATCGACGACCTGGAAATCCCCACCGTCAACGAATTGTTCATCCATACCCAGCCCGCCCACCTCCAGAAGATTCAGGGGCGGCATCTCGAAGTCGACGATCGCAACGTCGCCCGCGCTCAGTATCTTCGGTCCCGCCTGGCCAACGGCCGCCATCAGGCCAATTGAGCCGGCGGCCTCAGACCATCGCTCCGCCCGACCCGTCCGGCCCCGACCCCACTGCGACATTTCCCCGGCTGATCTTGGCCATGATCGGCTCGATCAATTCCTCGGGTACGAATCGAGCGAGCGCCTCGGCCCCGCCGAATCGGGCCACCTGCTTGGTCAGGCTGCTCGAAACGTGCGAGTATTCGCCATCGGCCATCAAGAAGACCGTCTCGACCTCGGGATCGAGCCGGTAGTTGGTCAGGGTCATACTGAATTCGTACTCCATGTCGGAGAGCGTTCGCACCCCTCGCAGAATCACCCGGGCCCCGATCCGCCGCACGAACTGAACCGCCAGCTCGTGAAACGGTTCGACCCGCACCGTCGGCCACGGCGCTACCACCCGCCGCGCGAGCTCAACGCGCTCCTCGATCGTGAACAACATCTCCTTGTTCGGATTGACGCCGATGCCGACAATCAGCCCGTCAAACAACTTGACCCCACGCCGAATCACATCGAGATGACCCAACGTGAGCGGGTCAAACGTCCCGGTGTAAACGGCGATTCGCGGAACGTGCGCCGCTGCCTCGCCCAACCGCTTCTGGTCGGTCTGCCCGCGCATGGACCACCTCCACCGCCGCGCGTGCTTGCGTATCGCTCGAGTCTCAGCTTCGCGCCGCTCGTCCGACCTCTGGTCCCGCGCCGCAGGCCGGGCCCTCCCGGAGCAGCCGCTCCAGCCGTTCATAATCCTCATCATCATTGTAAACGTGCGGACTGAGCCGGACACGCCCGCGGCGTGCGCAGATCACCACCCCGGCCTCCCGCGCCGCCGCCACGAATCGCGCCGGATCCACCCCTGGCTTCTCAATGACCACGATCCCCGACTCCTCGGAGGGGCTCTTCGGTCCATACACCGACCAGCCCCACCGCCGCGCCAGCTCACGGCAACGCTCGGCTTGCTGCAAGATCCGCTCGGAGACCACCGATTCTCCCAGCTCCCGAATCAACCCCACACTGGCGGCAAACGCCTGCATGCCCGGCATGGCGTAAGAACCGCCCTCCCAACGCTGCGCCGTCGGCTTGAGCACAAACGATGCATCCGGATCGTTATACGTGCCCACCACGCTATGCCATCCCACGCCTACGACCCGCATCCGTTCCAGCCAGGACCGACGCACGTACAGAAATCCGGCCCCCTCCGGTCCCAGCAACCATTTGTGACCATCCGCCGCCAGGAAGTCGATTCCCACGGCCTCGACGTCGATCCTCAGCGGTCCCAGCCCCTGAATCGCATCCACGCACAACGCGATGCCTCGCTCTCGGCACACCGCTCCCAAACCCGCCAGGTCCACCCGAAACCCGGACGCAAATTGAACATGGCTGATCGTCACCAGCCGGGTCCGTCCGTCGATCGCCCTGACCAGATCGTCCAGCACGACCCGCCCATCCCGCCCGGCCACCCGTCGAACTTCGACCCCTCGATCTGCCAGATTCATCCACGGATAAAGATTCGACGGATATTCATCCGCCGCGGTCACGACCACATCTCCCGCTCGCCACGGAAACCCCTCGGCGACCAGTCCTAAACCCAAGGTGGTGCTCGTCGTGAGCGCGATCTCTTCGACCGACGCGCCGATCATGTTGGCCAAATCGGCCCGGAGTGGCTCCAGCCGCCGTTCCCACACCGGCCAGTCCACCACCCCATTCTGTTCCTGATGATCGACCCACGACCGCAGCCGCGCCGCCGACCGCGCCGGTAGCGGGCTGACCGCGGCGTGGTCGAAGTACGCCCACCGCCGGCCGACCGGAAACTCGTGCTGCCGTACCGCGTTCCAATCAATCGGCCGGCTCGCCATCGCGGGTCGCCTCCTCGATCTGCCGCCAAGTTGCGCTCAAGACGCTCAGCAGCCGATCGACCTGCTCGGGTTGATGATTCGCCGATATCGAGATTCTCAGCCGCGCCGAGCCACGGGCCACGGTGGGCGGCCGGATCGCCGGAACAAACACGCCCTCGGCCCGCAGCCGTTCCGACACCGCTACCGCCTCCCGAGATCCCCCGATCACGACCGGAACGATCGGACTTGTGCCGCCGTTTCTTCGATCCACCCAGCCCAGGCCGCGTAACCCCTCGGCCAGACGCTCGCTCAGCCCGTGAAGCCGGTGCCGCCGCGCCGGCTCGGCCTCGACAATCGCCAATGACGCCCGCGCGGCCGCCACCGCCGCCGTCGGAAGGCTTGTCGAATATCGAAATGAGCCAGCGCACTGCCAGACCCGCTCCACGACCCGCCGGCTCCCCGCCACAAATCCCCCGATCGACCCCAACGCCTTCGACAGCGTACCCACCCGCAGCGTCACCCCCGCCCCCAGCCCCAACTCGCTGACCAGCCCCCGCCCCTCCGATCCAATCACCCCGGTAGCATGGGCCTCGTCGACCAACAGCATCGCATGATGCCGACCGCAGACCGAGACCAGTTCCGCTAGCGGCGCTTGATCTCCGTCCATGCTGAAGAGACTCTCGGTTACCACCAGCAGACGCCGAACCCGCCGCGCCGCCCGACTCAGAATCCGATCCAGCCGATCCACATCGTTGTGGCCGAAGACCCGCACCTCCGCCCCACTCAGCCGCGCCCCGGCCACCAGACTTCCATGCGCCAACCGATCCAGCACAACCAGATCACCCGTCGAGACCAGCGCGGCCACCGCCCCCAGATTCGCCGCAAACCCGCTCGCAAAGATCGCAACCGCCTCCACTCCCTCAAACCGCGCTAACTCGCCAGCGAGCGCCTCGTGCTCCTCGGTCCATCCAGTCACCAGCGGAGCCGCCCCGGCTCCCCAGCCATATCTCCGCACCGCGTCCACCGCCGCCTCAACCACCCGCTCGTCGTGGGCCAGCCCCAGGTAATCGTTCGACGCAAACGAAACGAGCCGCCGGCCGCCCCGCTCGAGCCAGGGCGTCGCCGCCGCGGCCCGCGGCTCGAGCCGCCGGATCAGCCCATCGGCCTCCCACTGCCGTCGCTCCTCGTCCATCCACTCCAATTCGGCAACCATGTCACCTCGGTCCGCGGACGCGTGGCCCAACCGCTCAGACCCGCACAAACAAATTGCCCGGAACCCGCTTGGCCAGCCGCCGCATCTCCAGCACGCTCAGCGTCGCCATCACTTGCGACGCGGCTAGCCCCGTCGCCGCGATCAACTCATCCGCGCCGCGGGGGGTCGCGTTGAGCTGATCCAGCAGCCGCCGCTCCATCTCGTTGAGCACCGGAGCCGTCGGCGGCGGCGGCCCAGCCCCCTCGCTCGCCACCCGCTCCCCAGCCAGCCGCGCCCGCAGCGTCGCATCCAGTTCCTCAAGAATGTCGTCGACCGTCTCCACCAACTTCGCCCCATCACGAATCAACGCATGACAGCCCCGACTCAGCAGACTATCGATCGGACCCGGAACCGCGAACACCTCGCGATTCTGCTCGATGGCATGCTGAGCCGTCAGCAGGGAACCCGACCGCGGCGCCGACTCGACAACCACCACCCCCAGACTCAGCCCCGAAATAATCCGATTCCGCTGCGGAAACAGCGACGCCAGCGGCGGCTGGCGCATCGCCATCTCGCTCAAGACGGCCCCCGAATCGGCGATCTCTTGGGCCAGACGCTCATGCTCCGGCGGGTAGGTTCGATCCAGCCCATTGGCCGCGACCGCTATGGTTCGGCCCCCCGCCTGAAGCGCTCCCCGATGCGCCGCCGCGTCGATCCCCCGAGCCAGCCCCGACACCACCGTCACGCCCGCCCGTGCCAGCGACGCCGCCAGCCGCTCCGCCACCCGCGCGCCATACGCCGAGCACCGCCGCGACCCCACCATCGCCACCGCCAGTTCATCCCGCGGCTCAAGCGTCCCCCTCACATACAACATCACCGGTGGATCGACAATCTCCCGCAGCCGCGGCGGATACGCATCCATCTCCCGAGTCAACAGCCAGACCCCCCGCGCCCGACACAGCTCCAGCTCGAGATCCGGATCGACCTCCGTCCGGGCCGCCGCGATCTTCCCGGCTAGCCGCGGACCAATGCCCGGAATCTCGCGAAGTTCGCGCTCTCCCATCCGGGTCACCCGCGCGGCCGAACCGCCATGTTCCAGCAAGGTCGCAATCGTCGCCGGACCGAGCCCCGGGACCAGCGTCAACCGCAATAGCTCCCGCAGCTCGACCGACCCCGCCCCGTCCCCCTCGGTCATGGCCCAGGCTCCAGCATCGACTCCAGCAGCGCCGCCGGCACATTCCCGGTCGCCTCCATCCGACCCAAGGCCCGCGGCAAGACAAACCGCACCACCCCCGCCACGTTCTTCTTGTCCCGACCCATCGCGGCCCAGAGTCCGTCACGCGGCAGGTCGGGCATCGCCGTCGGCAGTCCCAGCCGCTTCAACAGCGCTTCGAGTCGCGCCGTCACTCCTCCATCGACCCAGCCGATCCGTTCCGCCAGCCGGCACTCCCGCACCATGCCGATCGAGACCGCCTCCCCATGAAGCATTCCGCGCTCATACCCCATCACGCTCTCGATCGCATGTCCGATCGTATGTCCAAAATTGAGGATCGCCCGCAAACCGGTCTCCTCACGCTCGTCGGCCGCGACAACCCCCGCCTTCAACGCACAACACCGCGCGATCACCGTCCGCAGCGCCTCGCCCTCGCGTTCGACCACCCGATCTCCGTGCGCCTCAAGCCAGCCGAAAAATTCCGGGTCCAGGATCACCCCATACTTGACCACCTCGGCTAGCCCGCTGCGAAACTCGCGTTCCGGCAGCGTCCGTAGGCACGCCGGATCAATCCACACCCCCGCCGGCTGGTGAAACGAACCCAGCAGATTCTTGGCCCGAGGATGGTTGATCCCCACCTTCCCCCCGACCGAACTATCCACCATGGCCAGCAGCGTCGTCGGGACCATCAAGAGCGCTAAACCCCGCGCATAGGTCGCCGCTGCAAATCCGGCCAGATCGCCGACTACCCCTCCTCCGACCGCCACGACCACCGTCCGTCGATCCGCCCGCGACTCGGCCAGGATGTCCCAGAGCCGACTGGCCTGTTCCAGCGATTTCGACCCTTCGCCCGCCGGAACCTCCACCACCTGGCCTCGCAAGCCCGCCGCCTCCAACTCCCTCCGAACAGCTTCCCCCAGCTCGCGCACGTTGGCATCGGCGACGACCAAGGCCGTCCGCTCTGGCGCCGGAAACCGCTCCCTGACAAACTCCCTCAGTGAGTCTCCCTCCGACGCCACCACAATCGGGTACCGCCGCAACCCCAATTCCACAATCAGCCTTCCGCCGGATCGCTCAGCTAACTCGCTCATCGTCTGGCCCCATGCCGCCTGGTTCACCTCGTCCGCGAACCTTTCGCCCAAGCACGCCCCGCGTTGCGGGTTGATCCCGCCGAGGTGTAGACTTTTAAGTAGAAATTTCAGGTTGTTCGTCTCGGCATTTGCCACGCTCCGGGACATTCATCATGTCCGACCTCCTCGCCTGGTCGATCCGCATCGGGCGCTGGCGTGGAACTCAGTACCGAATCCACTATGTCCTCCTCATCTTCGCGGGTCTTCGGTGCCTGGAGGCCCTGATCGGCGAACATCAATCCCCCCTGGAAGCATGCGGATGGGCCGTGGTGATGGCCGCCGCCTTGCTCATCCACGAACTGGCCCACGCGCTGACGGCCGAGCGGCTCGGGATTCCGCGCCCCACGGTCTGCATCTGGCCGTTGGGCGAACTGAATCGGCCAGGTAGCCAGGCCACGGCCAGCGGGCCTGAAGGGCTGACGACCATCCTGGCCGGTCCTGCGGCTAACCTGGCTCTGGCTCTGGTCTCGTTGGTCAGCTTACGCCTGCTCAACGCGCGGTTGCAACTCGACCCCTTTGGCGGCGCCACGGCGGGAGCGCCTCTCCAACCCGACGGTTCGCCCATCGATGCCTTCAGCCTGGCTTGGTGGCTGGGCTGCCTCGGTCATGCCAGTTGGGTCCTGGCCCTGGCCAACGCCCTGCCGGCCCTGCCCTTCGACGGGGGCCTGGCCGTCCGCAACTGGCAGCGCTCGGCCCTCCGTGAGACCGACCTCTCGCCTCCATTAGCCCGGGCCGCCGCCGTTCTGCTGGCCGTCGCTGCCCTGTTTCGCATCTACTTTGGCAAGCCCGGCGCCCTGATGCTTCTGGCCCTGGCGCTGGTCATCGAGCTGTTTGTTCGTTGGGAGTCCCGACAGCTCGAAGACTCGGGTGAACTGGGCGGCGAACTCTTCGGTTACGACTTCTCGCAAGGCTACACCAGCCTGGAGGCTAGCCCGCCGGTCGTGCGGCCGCGCCGCGAGAGCGCACTGAGCCGCTGGCATCGCCTCCGGGCCGAGGCCCAGCTCCGCCGCCGCCAGGCCCGCGAGGCCGCCATCGAGCAGCGGCTCGATGCCATCCTCGACAAAATCCATCGCCAGGGACGCGCCGCCCTCACCCGCGACGAGGAGCGATTCCTCCTCCGCCAGAGCCGGGAACGAAAGGCCCGACGCCACCGTGGCGACGCCTGAGCGCGCAAGCCGTCTGACCGATTGCCTCCGCCGCGATCTGGTGCTCGACGCCGGCCTCGGCGCCCGGCTCCTTGCGGCCGGCCTCGACCCCACCGGCGACGATCCCTGCCTCTGGTCTCTCGACCATCCCGACGCCGTGCACGCCCTCCACGAGGCCGACCGCGCCGCTGGCGCCGTGGTCCTCACCACCAACACCTTCAACGCCAACGCCCACTGGCTCGCCCGCTTCCACCGCCAGGCTGATGTTCCGCTCTTGAATCGAGCCGCCGTCCAGCTCGCCCGCTTGGCTGCTGATCCCGAGACCCTCATCGTCGGAAGCATCGGCCCGACCGCCGCTGGCCATCCCCACGCCCTCCGCTCCCAGGCCGAGGTCCTGCTCGATGCCGGCGTCGACGCCCTGCTCCTCGAAACCTTTCAGCCCGATCAAGCTCTGGCCGCTCTGGCTGCCCTCGGCCCGCTCCAGGGGCCGGTCCTGGTCACGCTGATCAGCCCGCCTCCCGAATCGAAGCTAGCCGGCTTGATCGACGCGGGTCCGGCTGGCCTCGGAGCCAACTGCGTCCCCATCGAGACGGCCGGCCGCATCTTGGCCTCGATCCGAGCCCGCTATTCCGGCCTACTCGTTGCGCGACCTGGCCAACTCCCCGACCAACCGATTCCGGACCCGCTCCGCTGGGCCAAACAGCTCCGCGACGCCCTCCCGCCTGGGCCGGCCTGGGTCGGCGGTTGCTGCGGTATCGGCCCGACCCAACTCTCCGCCCTCGCAGCCACGATTCCGCAACGCCGGCCTTTCTGATACCTTATGGAGCCGTACCACTTCCCAGCAACAGCGCCTGCGCCCTCACCATGTCCACCGCAACCGCCTCGCGTCCGCAACCCCATCGAGACGAACTGACCCCCGACCAGTGCCTGTGCGACTACTGTACGGGCAAATGCTGCCGCTACTTCAGTCTCCCGATCGACACGCCCAAAACTTGGGACGACTACGACGCCATCCGCTGGTACCTGGCCCACGACCAGGTTTCGATCTACGTCGACGAAGACACTTGGTATCTGGCTGTCCTGACCCGTTGCAAATATCTGACGCCCGAGTATCGCTGCGCCATCTATGAAGACCGCCCCAAAGTTTGCCGAGAGTATTTGACCGACAATTGTGAGTATGACAGCGACTGGAAGGTTGCCAAGCTCTTCGAGTCTCCCGAGCAGCTCTGGGAATACGCCGAGGCGGTGCTACCCCCTCGGCGCAAGCCTTCGGTGCGTCCGGCGGCTCCTCCCGGCGGCCTGATCCCTGTCTCTGCCTTGACCGCCTCGCTCCCGCGTTCGTCTCCCTGATCCGTGATCTGTTCCATGGCCCACCGGTCGAACCATTACGAAGCTGCCTTCGAGGCTCGCGTCCGGGCCGACTCGGTCCCATGCGTCGCCATTGACCAGACACGCCGTCCTCTAACCGCCGCCGGTGGCCTCAAGAACCCCGACTTCATCCTCTACCCCCGCCGCGGCCCCAACCTGGTCGTCGAGGTCAAGGGCAAGATCGGCAAACGCCGGGCGGGCCCGCGCTCCTGGGAAAACTGGGTCACCACCGACGATCTTGACGGGCTGGCCCGTTGGCAGGCGATGTTCGGCCCCGGCTTCCGTGCCGTGCTCGCCTTCGTTTACGCAGAGCCTCGCCCCGAATTCGGACTCCCGGCCGGCGAGGGGGGCTTCGAATTTCGCGGCCGCGTCTACCGCTTTTGGACGATCGCCTACGACGATTACATTGAGCACCTGCGTTCCCGTGGCCCGGCCTGGAAAGCCGTGGCGATGGCCCGCCGCGAGTTTCGCCGCCGGGTCCGCCCGCTCTCGGAATGGCTGGCCGGCATGCCCGTCTGTCCCCCCACCGCTCGATCCGTTGGCCCTTCCCGGTTCGCGAGAACTCCGCAATGAAGCCCCTGCACTGGTTCCGGACCGCCGCTTGCTGGCTGCTCGTCCTAGCTTCCTCCGCCTCGGCGCAGGAGGGCGTCTCCTCCGGCGAGCCCATGGACCCCTGGATCGGCTACACCGTGCTTCTGGCCGTTGCCGGCGCCGGGGTCTTCCTGGTCTGCAAATCGGCCCGCCGCTCGTAAGCCCTTCTCGCTTCACACCTGCCTTCCCCACCTGACATGGCCATGAACCGTTCCGCAATCGCCGCCCTCTACCACAGCCCCCTGCTCGATCTGATCGGCCGAGCTCACCTCGTCCACCGCGCCCACAACGACCCCTCCCAGATCCAGGTCTGCGTGCTCCTGTCGGTCAAGACCGGCGGCTGCCCCGAAGATTGCGCCTATTGCCCACAGTCAGCCCACTATCGCACGGCCGTTGAGGCGGAACCGCTCCTGGACCGCGATACCGTGCTTGCCGCCGCCCGCAACGCCCGGGCCTCTGGCGCAACCCGCTTCTGCATGGGAGCCGCCTGGCGCGAGGTCAAAAACGGCCCCGCCTTCGACCGCCTGCTCGAGATCATCTCCGCCATCAAGGCCGAGGGCGGGCTGGAAGTCTGCTGCACGCTCGGCATGCTCGACTCAGACCAGGCCCAGCGCCTCAAACACGCCGGGCTCGACGCCTACAACCACAATCTCGACACCTCCCGCAACCACTATTCCTCGATCATCTCGACCCGAACCTACGACGACCGCCTGCGGACCCTTGGCCACGTCCAGGACGCCGGGATCGCCGTCTGCTGCGGCGGCATCCTGGGCCTGGGCGAAACCCACGACGACCGCATCGACCTGCTCCACACCCTCTCCCAACTCAACCCTCCGCCCGAATCCATCCCAATCAACGCCCTGGTCCCCGTCGCCGGTACTCCCTTGGCCGATCAGCCGCCAGTGCCGATCTGGGACCTCCTCCGAATGATCGCCACCACCCGCATCCTCTTCCCAACCGCCAAGGTCCGCCTCTCGGCCGGACGGCTCAGCCTTTCGCAGACCGAGCAGGCGCTCTGCTTCCTGGCCGGTGCCAACTCCTTGTTCGCCGGCGACAAGCTGCTCACCACCCCCAACCCCGACCTCGACGCCGATCATGCCCTGTTCTCGGCCCTCGGTCTGACCCCACGTCCGGCCGACCCGACCGCGTCCCTCTCGTCGGTCTAAGCCGCCCGCTGCTTCTGCGGGCGTTACGGCCATCATGAGCCGCCTGTCCCTCCCGGATGACCCGGACGACCCGATCGTCGTGACCGGCCTCGGACTTGTCTGCGGTCTGGGTACTGACGTCGCCTCCAGTTGGCCAGCGCTGCTGCGTGGTGTCTCCGCACTCGGCCCTCTGCCCGCCCTCGACCCCCGCGAGGAAGCCATCACCTACGGCAGTCGCGCTCCGCTGGCCTGCGACGATCAGACTGAACGGACCGAACAGCTCGCCGTCGTGGCCGCTGGCGAGGCGGTACGCCAGGCCCAGGCTCTCGTCGACTCGACCTACCCGCCTCGTCTCTTCGATCCAGAATCCACTGCCATACTGATCGGTACCAGCAAGGGCGGACTGGCCACCCTCCGCCGATTCCACGTCAACCCACCTCAGCCCCCCAGCCCGGCCTCTGCCCCCCCATTTTGGACCTCGGGCAGCCCCTCGTGCGCGGCCGACGCCGTCCGACGTCACCTCGGCACGACCGGACCCTGCCTCGCTCCGGTCGCAGCCTGCGCTACGGGCGTCGCGGCCGTCCTCCAGGCCGCCCGCTTGATCCGAAGCGGCCACTGCCGCGCCGCTCTGGCCGGCGCAGCCGATGCCGGACTCGATCCCCTGGTCCTCGGCTGCTTCCGCTCCATGAAAGCCTTGGCTCGAGTCAACGGCGACCCCACTCGGGCCATCCGCCCCTGGGACCGCCGCCGCTCTGGATTCCTGGTCGGAGAAGGTGCCGCCGTGCTCTTCCTCGAGCGTGCCTCGGACGCCCGCCGCCGCCACGCCAGCCCCATCGCCGTCCTCGCCGGTGGATTGCTTGCCGCCGACAGCTTCCACCTGACCGACCTCAATCCCGACCCCGCCCCCTACGCCCGCCAGATCCGCGCCGCTTTGGAGCAGGCCCGCGTCCCGCCTCAGTCGATCGACCACGTCAACCTCCACGCTACCGCCACCCGCGTCAACGACCCCCTCGAATGCCAGGCGCTCCGCCTGGCCCTCGGTCGCCACGCCGAGGCCGTCAGTTGTTCCGGCAACAAACCCCAGATCGGCCACATGCTCGGCGCCGCCGGTGCCGCCGAACTGGTCTTCACCTGCCTGGCACTCCGCGACCAAATCGCTCCGCCGACCCTCAACCTGGACCAACCCGATCCCCTCTGCGACCTCGACGCCACCCCCCACCATGCCCGACCTCGCCCCATCCACGCCGCCCTCAAACTCTCGCTCGGATTCGGTGGCCATGTGGCGATCGCCGTCCTTCGCCGTCCCAGTTTCTCCCGTTGACACGCTCAATCCGTCTTGCCGCGTCGGGCGTGCCCTGGTATCACCCGGCTCGGGAGGCCTCAGCCGATGACCACCATCCGCTCGTTGATCGTCGGCGACCCGTCCGATCCCTGGACGCAACGCCTGGTGGCTCAAACGCCCCGGCCCCGCTTGATTCTCGATGCCTCGGCCGATCTGCCGGATCGCTGGCCCGACCTGTCCCGCTCCGCTTCGGCCGTCCTGGTTCACGTCGCACACTGGGATACCCGCCTGGCGGCCATGCTCCGCCTGCTTCGCCGCGAGCTTCCCCCGCCCACGCCCTGGGTCCTTTGCCAGCATCCGCTCAATCGCTACCCCCAGGTCGAACCCTACGCCCCGCTCTTCAGCAGCATCCTCAGCGAGGCCACCGCACGGGCCGTCCTAGCTCGCCACCTGACGACTCCCAACCCCGTCGAAGCCGCACCTTCGATTCCCGTCGCCGTGGTCTCCAACCTGACCGAGCTGGGTCTGTGGCTCGCGGCGGCCGTACAAGCCGCCGGCTTCGAGCCGCGTTTGGTCCGCGACTGGCACGCCGCCGCCGCCGAGCCGATCGCCGTCTGGGATCTGCCGCATCTCGACCCCGGCTGGGAACCGCGCCTTCAGCGGGAGGCCCGCCGCCGCGCGGTTCTCGTCGTCGCCCATTTCCTGGATCGCCCGCTCGTCGATCGGCTCGAGCGCCTCGGCGCGCGGGCCGCGCTCGACTTGCCCTGCGACGCCGACGACCTCGCCTTCCTCCTCCACGACCTCGCCGCTCCCCTAGCAGGCCGCTCGACCCTCTACCTCGATCCCCCGTCGCTCACTCCGCCCCGCCCGCACGTCCCCAGCCGCCTTCGCCGCCACGACCTCCCGGCCCCGGTTCGTCGCAACCGAACCTCCGCCGACCCTCCCGAACGCCACGGTCCGACCCGTTGACAAGATTCCCTCCCCGAGCGAACCCTGGACCCTTTCGGCTGGGCCATTCCCGTCCCGCTGTCCGCGACCGACACCTTACCGACTCCCTCAATGACTCAACCGGACGCCACCCCGGCGCCATCCTCGGTCGGCCTCCCACGACGCCCCGTCATCGTGAGTGGCCCTGAGCCGTTCCACGACCTGACCCGCGCACTTCAACACACGCCGGGCTTCCCCGAACTACTCGCTGCGCTCCGCAACGGCCGCGGAGCCACAATCGACGGGGCCTGGGGTTCCGCGGCGAGTCTGGCCGCCGCCGCTCTGGCCCTACACGCCCCTTCGACCCTCCTCTGCCTGGTTGCCCACGTCGGCGACGTCGACGACTTCGCCGCCGACCTGGCCACCTTCTCCGGCCTCCGCCCCGAGATCCTCCCGGCCTGGGAAACGCTGCCCGGTGAGTCCCAACGCAACGACTCGGTCACCGGCGCACGCCTCCGCCTGGCTCGCCGCCTGGCCGACCCCAAGCCCCCGCGCCTTGTCGTCGCGGCGATCCAGGCCATCCAACAGCCGGTCCCCCATCCGGATCACGTCGCACGCTGCTCGCTCCCGGTGGCAGTTGGTCAGACCCTGGACGTCGAACAAATTGCCGCCTGGCTCCTCGAACACGGTTTCAGCCCCGGCGAAGTCGTCGAGCTGCCCGGTGAATTCAGCCTCCGCGGCGGCATCCTCGACGTCTACCCCGCCGACGCCACCGAACCGCTTCGTCTCGAATTCTTCGGCGACGACCTGGAGTCGATCCGCCCGTTCGATCCCGCAACCCAGCGCTCCCTCGGCCGGCTCGAGCGCTGCACACTCACTGCCCTGCCTCCGTTTAACCCAAACCAGGCCGACGCCTACACCCACCTGGCCGCCTACCTGCCCGGCGATGCCTGGATCGCTCTGGTCGAGCCGGCCGACCTTCAACTCCGCGCCGCTCACTACCTCACCCATGTGGACAACCCCCGCGGCCTCTTCTCCCCGGAAGGGGCCCTCAGCCCGCTCCTGAAACACCCGTCGATCACCCTCTCAGCCCTGGCCAGCGTCTCGCAAGAGCAAACCTGCCAGCTCCGAGTCGAGTCCGTCGAACGCTTTTCGGGCGAACTGGCTCGCGTCCGTGAGGAGCTGGACGCGATCGCGGCCGACGAACGCGTCCTCATCGCCTGCCACAACCACGCCGAGGCCGAGCGGCTTGCCGAAGTCCTGGCCGAAACAACCGTCTGCCGCTCCGGCCGCCTCACGCTGGCCGTCGGGCAGGTCCGCGCTGGCTTCCGCCTTGTCGACGCCGCCATCGCCGTCGTGCCCGACTCCGAATTGCTGCTTCGCATCGAGAGCCGCCCCACCACCACCCGCCGCCGCTACGAATCCCGCGCTATCGAGAGCTTCCTGGACCTGAACGAGGGCGACCTGGTCGTCCACGTCAGCCACGGCATCGCCCGCTACCGCGGCCTCCAGCTCGCCGACTTGGGTCCTGACCATTCCGAAGAGCAGCTCGTCCTCGAATTCGCCGAGGGCGTTCGCCTCTTCGTCCCCATCGCCAAGATCAACCTCGTCCAGAAGTACGTTGGCGGCGGCCGATCCGCTCCCTCGCTTTCCAAGCTCGGCAGCACGGTCTGGGACAAACGCAAGGCGCGCGTCGCCGAGGCCGTCGTCGACGTGGCCGCCGAACTGCTCGAGATCCAGGCTCAGCGGGCCAGCCAGCCCGGATTCGCCTTCCCCGCCGAAGACAGCCACTGGGTCCGCGAGTTCGAAAACGCCTTTCCCTTCCAGGAGACGCCCGACCAGCTCGCCGCCATCGCCGCCATCAAAAGCGACATGGCATCCACCCGGCCGATGGATCGCCTGCTCTGCGGCGACGTCGGCTTCGGCAAAACCGAGGTCGCCATGCGCGCCGCCTTCCGGGCCGTCGACGCGGGGAAACAAGTCGCCGTGCTCGTGCCCACCACCGTCCTCGCCGAACAACACTACCGCACCTTCTCGGCTCGCATGGCCGAGTTCCCCTTCCAGATCGCCGTCGTCAATCGCTTCCACCCCCAGGCCCAGATCCGGCAAATCCTCCGGGCCACCGCCGCCGGCCAGGTCGACATCCTGATCGGCACCCATCGCATCCTCCAACGCGACGTCCGCTTCAAGGACCTCGCCTTGGTCATCATCGACGAGGAACAGCGCTTTGGCGTCGAGGATAAGGAGTGGCTCAAGTCGCTCCGGGCCACCGTCGACGTCCTCACCCTCACCGCCACCCCCATCCCACGCACCCTCCACATGGCCTTGCTCGGCATCCGCGATATCTCCAACCTCGAAACACCCCCCCTCGACCGCAAGGCCATCGAAACCCGCATCGCCCGCTGGGACGACGACCTCATCCGCCGCGCCATCCTCCGCGAGCTCAACCGCGACGGGCAGGTCTACTTCGTCCACAATCGCGTCTACGACATCGACCAACTCGCCCAGCGCCTCCAGACCCTGGTCCCGGACGCCCGCATTGCCGTCGCCCACGGCCAGATGCCCGGCGACCAACTCGACCGCGCCATGCTCGCCTTCGTCCAACGTCGTGCCGATATCCTCGTCGCCACCACCATCATCGAAAGTGGCCTCGATATCCCCAACGCCAACACCATCTTCATCCACCAGCCCGAACGCTACGGATTGGCCGATCTGCATCAACTCCGCGGTCGCGTCGGCCGCTACAAACACCGCGCCTACGCCTATCTGCTCATCGACCGCGACCAGCCAATCACGCCCGAGGCCGCCAAGCGACTCAAAGCCATCGAGGAACTGACCGAACTCGGCGCCGGCTTCAAAATCGCACTCCGCGACCTCGAAATTCGCGGCGCTGGCTCGATCCTGGGCTCCGAACAGTCCGGCCATATCGAGGCCGTCGGCTACGAACTCTACTGCTCTCTGCTCGAGTCGGCCGTTCGCGCTCTGACCAACCGCCCGGACCGCGAACCGCCCGAGTGCGCCGTCCAACTCCGCTGGCGCGCCTACCTTCCTCGCGACTACGTCCCGGCTCCGAAACTCAAGGTCGAGCTTTATCGTCGACTCTCCCGGCTCCGCTCCCTCGACGAATTGAGCGACTTCGAAACCGAGCTGGTCGATCGCTTCGGCCCCCTTCCTGCCCCAGCTCGGAACCTCCTGGTCGAGACCGAAATCCGTCTCCTGGCCACCCCCTGGCAAATCCAGCGGATCCACGTCGAAGGCGACTTTCTGGTCCTCTCCTATCGCTCCGCCCGCCAGATCGAACAGCTCGCACGCCGCTGCCGCCCCGGGCTGATCCGAATCGTCGATACTCGCACCGCCTACATCCCAACTCCCGAGTCGGCAACCACGACCGATCGCGTCGCTCTGCTCCGAGAGATCTTGCGGTAAATCCGGACCGCCGCTATCGTCCCCCGCCATCGGGTTCCTCTGCATCCACCCACTCCGCGCGCGGCGGCCACGGACCCATCCACGGAGGCAGTCCATGCGAGGAACGGGACCGCGCTTCACGATCATCCTCCTAGTCGCGTCTGTCCCTGCCCCGATTCTAGCCCAATCCACGCCGCCGACCTCGCCCATCCCCTCAGCCCCGACCCTGCCCGAGGAACCGCCCCTGCCCGCCCTCAGGCCCACCCCACCAGCCGCCCCGACCGACCCGAGCCTCGCCGCCGCGTCGACCTCCGATCGCGTGCCTGATCGCCCGCTGGTCTCCCCCTCTCGGCTCGACTCCCTCCCCATCGACCCCGGACGCGAGGCCGCCCAAGTTGCCGCCCGCGTCGGCGACACCATCATCACCGTCCGGGAACTGAAGCGCGCCATCCGCGACCGGCTCGGCCCCAACTCCTCCTGGAACCAGCTCAGCCGTGAGCATAAGGACGCCCTCGGCCGATCTGCCCTCGACGCCCTCGTCGATCGCGCCCTGATTCTCCAGGCCGCACGCAAAAAATTCGACAAACCCAAGCAATGGGAAACCTTTCGCGAATACTTCGAAACCCTCTGGACCGACCGAGAGCTGCCCGCCCTGCTCCGACGCTTTCATTGCGAAAACGAGATCGAACTTCGCCGCAAACTCGAATCCCTCAACGACTCCCTCGACGAACGCCGAGAAACCTTCCTCCAGGAACAAATGGCCCGCGCCTACCTCTCCGAAATCCTCCGCCACAAGGTCGCTCCGCCCGACTTCCGCCAGATCTACGGCTACTACCGCAGCCACCGCAACCGCTTCGACCGCCCCGCCGAAATCACCTGGCGCGAAATCCGCCTCTCGGCCGATCGCTACCCCGACCATGCCCAACGTCGCGCCCGCGCCGAGCAGATCCTCACGCGCCTCCAGCTCGGCGACGACTTCGCCAGCCTCGCTCGCCAGTTCAGCGACAGCCCCAAGGCTTCCGCCGGCGGCCTCTGGAAAACCTCCCCTGGTGGGTTCGCCAGCCAGGCCGTCAACGACGCCCTCGAGCGTCTCGCTCCCGGTCAGATCAGCGGCCTGATCGACGACCCGAAAGCCATCTACATCATCCGGCTCGAACACCGTCGGCCGGCCGGACCCGCTCCCTTCGAAGAGGTCCAGACCGAGATTGCCGAGGCCCTGCAGGGACAGGCCTTCGAAGCCGCTCTCGACCGATACCTCCGCGAACTGAAGGCCGTCGTCCCGATCTCTTATCCCTTGCTCGATCCCCCGACCGCCAGTCGCTGAGCGACCCACCCTCGATGGAGTGACCCCCCACCAATTGCTTCTCCTTGCCGACTCCCCACCCTCCTCGCCCACGCCCTCGGATACACTTCCGGTGTCATCCCTGAGGTCGTCCCCCATGACCCGCGACCGCTTCCGCTACCACTTCACCTGCACAACGCCCGGCTGCACCCGAACTCCCCAACACAAAATCGCCTCAATCTGGAGCGATGGTCAGATTTCCGAGCTCAAAACCTATGGACTAGCCTGCTCCGAGCACGCCGATGCGCAGCTCGAGGCGGCCCGCCGCAAACATGCCGTGACACGCCTCGCCGAGGGCGAATCCCTGGCTCCCCCGACCGTCCTGCCGCTGACTCCCCTCCATCCGACTACGCCTCCTAACCCCACCGCCAATCCTCCCCCACCCACCCCGCCGGCTCACTCATCCCCTGCCCAGCCCTAGATCGATGCTGTTCCTGACACCTCTGCTGGCTCTCGTGCTCGCTCAGGTCGACACTCCGGGCACTCCGCCTCAGGCCGACCCTCTCCGCCGTCTGCGCCTGCCCGACGCCTGGCAGTCGCGCTTTTGGTCTGCGCCCGGAGTCATGGCGTTGCTGGAACTCGAACCTGCTGCTCTAGCTGCGCTAGTTCCTACCCAGGCTGGCCTCCGCTTCTGCCGTTGCCCGGCCTGCCCCGCCTCGGAGCAGGAGGACACGCTCGACTGGTCGCCCGCCCGCCCGGGCGTCGTCACCTGCCGCCTTTGCGGGATCGATTTCCCCAACGAGTCGTTCCCCGCCAAGGTCGCCCTCATCCCCGGCCAGCCCCCGACGATCCCCGAGGAAGTCGTCGAAGTCCGCCCCCGCGTCTTTCATCACTATCCGTTTCACCTGGTCGATCCCGAAAAACAGATCTATCCCGACGAACGGCTCTACCTGGCCGCCAAGCGCGACTATGAGGCTCGTGGCTTCCTGGCCAAAGCCGCTCTCTATGCTGCGGTCCGATACCGCGACTCTCCGGATCGATCGCGTGACCCTCGGCTCGCACGCCTCGCCTCCTTAATTCTGCTCCGATTCGCACAGGTTTATCCCGATTACGCACTTCACGACGACGCGCCTCGATCTCCCAAGATCCTCCACCCCGCGAACCTCAAGCCCCCATTTCGCTCCGGCTACCGAACCGCTCGCTGGGACTGGCTCGGTTGCCACGAGGTTCCACTGCCTCTTGTGATCGCCTACTCCATTCTCCGCGACGACCCGGCGCTGATCGAAGCCGCTCACACCCTCGGCGAGGCCGATCCCCACCGCCGCGTCGAAGACTCCCTGATTCGGCCGGCCGCCGCATTGCTCGCCCTCCAGCCGATCGACGACTCGGCCGCCACCCTCTACGCCGCGCGCGGCTTGCTGGCGGCGGCTCTCGTCCTCCGCGACCGGACTTGTGCCGAACTCGGCCTCCGCCGCCTTGAGCGTGTCTTGATCCACGGCTTCCGCCACGACGGAACCTGGCCCGCCTCCGAAGCCGGCGACGACTCCCAAGTCGCCAGCCTTCTGGCCGACTGGATCCTCCCCTTGATCCACGCCTGCCGTCCGCTCGGCTCCCCGGCCGACGACGTCCGGTTCCGCGAACTGAATGCACGAGTCCAGCTCGTCCTCGACGCCAACCCCCGTCCTCCCAGCCTCGAACAGGTCCTCCCCGCGGCCTACCCGACGACTCCGAACCCCGACCAGGCCACCGGAACCGGACTCCTGGGCGGAGCGGGTGTCGCCCGGCTGGCCGCCGGTCCCTCGTCAGCCCGTCTCTGGCTCCAGATCGGCCCGCCCAACGCTGCGCTCGATGCCCCAGCGATCGACCTACAAGTCCGCGTCGCTGGCCAATCCATTCTGCGTTCCTTCCCTGAGAGCCATCCCCGCTCGACGCTTTACCCCCTCTTCTATGCGGCCGATTCCTCGATTCAAATCGCCTCGCTGGCCAGTCGCGACATTTCCACCGAAGGCGACGCCACCGTTCGCCAGCTCATCATCGCGATCACCAGTCCAACCGCCTCCTACGCCGTCAGTATCGTGGAGCCGGCACCCGGCGCCCTCCCCGCCCTCCAGTACTCCCTGGATCACGGCGTCCAAATCCTCGACCCCGACACCGGCCTTCCCACCCTCCAACAACCCCAGGACGCCCTTCAGCCCTCTCAACTGCTCCTTCAGCGCCCCTCCGGCTTCGGCCTCCGCCTCCATCTGCTCAACCCCGGATTGCACCGGATCGACGCTTCGCCGGCCTCCGACTCACGCTCGCAGACCATCCGCATAGCCCGCCCAGGCGATCCGAACTCCGCGGCCCCCGCCGCGTTTGTAACCGTCTTCGAGCCGGTCGCCCCCTTCGACTGCCCGGCACCTGATCGCGTCGGCCGGATGGCGTCCTCCCCGGACTTGATCGCTCTTGTGGTCGAAACCCGGTCCGGCCCCGAATTCCTGATCGTCAATCGACAACCCGGCACCCCCCAGACGCTCACTCTTCCCGGCGGTCGGTCGATCCAGACCGACGGCCTGGTCACCCTCATCCGCCCCGACCGGATTAGCCTGGCCGGTGGTCGCTTCGCGCAGGTCGGCCCGCTTCGGGTCGAGCATCCCCAATACCGGGGCGCCGTCCGCGCGGCGCGCGGCTTGGCTCTCGATGGTGCGCTCGGCTCCTTCGAGCTGCGAGGACAGGTCGCCCCCACCGACGGACTCGTCGGCCGCACGCTCCTGATTCGCCACGGCGACGGGGTCTCACGCGCCTGGACCATCACCCGCGCCGACCTGCTGGGCGAACATTGGGCACGATACTGGGTTCGCGAGGATCCCGGGTTCGTCCTCGACGCCTCTGCCCACCTGGCCCAAGACCGCGCCTATCCCCAGGCCGAGCACCCCGGCCCCCATTCCTTCACTGTCTGCTTGCTGACCCACCGCGACGTCCACGCCACCGCTCCCCAGCCCGCAGACTCCGAGCCTGAGCCTCGCCAACCCCCGTCCGCAACTCCCCCGATCCGGTCTGTGATACGATCGGGATCTCCCTGATCATTCCACCGGCAAGGCGTGCCCCGACGTGTCCCAACACCGCTTTCCCCTCGACTGGGCCGGCAAGCCCTGGCTCCTCCGGCTCGACGCCCCCATTCCTGGCCTCTACCCGGCCGACCTGACGCTCGGACCCGTTCTCGGCCTGGAGGCGATCGCCGCCGTCGGTCGTCCGCTCGCGCCGATCTTCGCCTCCACACCGCCGTCGGTCATCGAACACGACCCTCGACGAACCACCGCCTCCTACGCCCCACCGGCATGGGGTTCGCTCCGCCTGACCGCCACCTGGACCCACACCGACCCAGCCACCATCGACCTCGATCTCGAAGTCCAGACCCGCGACTTCGAACGCCTCCGTGGCTTTGAGTGGATCATCCTTTCACGGCTCGGCGACGACCCACCCCCCGGCGCACACCGTTCGGTCAGCCCGCGCGACCCACGTTCGGCCGGCTACTCCTACGACGGCCGCGACCCCAACCTCAACGCCCTCGTCACCGGCCCGCCTGGCGAACCGATCGGTCCCTGGCTCGCACCCCAGTCCGGCCGCGACGGTTGGACCTATGTCGAAATGGTCCACCCAGTCGACGTCAGCCGGCGAATCCACGAGGGAACCCTCCCCTTCCGCGTCACCCGCACCGCCCTGCTGGGCCATGACCTCGAGCGCGGCGTCATCCTCCGCGCCCGGATGCGCGGCCTCTGGTTGCCCAAATCCCAAGCCCACTCGGCCAGCCTGCCCGCCTGGCAGGCCTTCCTCGACCGTCCCCTACCCCTGTCGACCTGACAACGCCTCAACCCCCGTCGGCCACTGCCACCGCCCGGCAAAATGACCCTCCGGCAACCTCAGCCTCCAGCTCAGACGCTTCAAGACCGGATCATAACTCGGACGCGGCAAACCTTCCGGCACCTCGACCCCCTGCAGATCCCCTAACCCGGGCCACCAGACCTCCGCCTCCAACCGCGCTGGCCCCCGCAACCAACTCTCAAACTCCAGCCGGCTCGGGTGCCCATCCCGCCCCCGGGTCAACTGATACCGGACCTTCCCCACCAACAACGCCTGCTCCAGCCCCATCGACTCCCGGCCCGGCGGCAACATCGGCGCCAGCCGGATCACCCCCTCGGTCACATCGTGCTCCATTCCGTGCAAATCTAGAATCGAGTCGATCTGCATCGCATGCAATTCCCAAACCCCCGCCGTCACCACCGCCTCAGCCCGACGCACTCCCGATCGGCCCGCCGCCACCGACAACCCCAACGGACCCCGCCGCGCAATCACCTCATCCAGCAACCCCAGGCCCCGCACCAGCGGTTCGACCTCCCCCGTCTCCCGCGCCAGCTCAAACAAATACCGCGCCATCCAGAGCGTCGCCAGACTCATCGAATCATGCTGATACGCTTCTCCTGGTGAAACTCCCACATCATTCACACGCGGATCCGGCCGCCACATCGCAAACGCATTGGCATCATCCCTCAACGCATTCCGCGCGAGCAGCTCCCGCGCTGTCCGCCGAATCCGCGAGTCCGCCGCCCCCAGAAGGCCAAACGGAACCGTCAGCCCCAACATGCTCATATCCACAGCCGTCGAACGTTCGACCAGATCCTCCTTCCGGTCGCTCCACATCCCCCGCAGCCGACATATCCGACGGCCTTCCAGAAAATGACCACGCTCCGGGTCGAACAGCCCGGGTCCAGACCCATCCTTCCGCGCCTCCCCCAAAATCCCCACATCCCAAATCCGCTCCGCCGCACGCGACCAAATCTCCAGCCGCTCCGTCCGGTCCAACACCCGCCCGATCCGGACCGCGGCCCGCAACCCCGCCACCACCGCCGCGTTCGAATACAAGAACGCCCCGAACCGGTTGGTCCAGATCCCCGCCGAACTGACCAACGATAACTCCTCAATCCACCGCAACCCCGGATGCCGACCTTGGCCCAAAATCGCATCCGCCGCCGCCTCCACTGCCGGCCACATCACCTCCAGCAATCCCCGGTCCCCAGCCCGGCTCCAATGCCTCCAAACCGCCCAAGGCACCATCGCCGTCTGATCCACGGCCGGCGTCTCCCACTCCGGGTAGCCGTCCATCGTGTACTTCTGAAACCAAAACTGAAACGCCCGATTGTGCCGCCGAACCTCCGCCAGCCACTCAAACAACCGCCGCCCTACCTCCAGATGCCCACAACGCCCCAACGCCGCCGCCGTCAGCAACGCCTTACGCGGCCAGCAGTACGCATTCAACCCCCGGTCATAACCGCCCGCGATCGAGCCCCAGTGCGCATCCACATGCAACCCCGCCGCCAGCACCGACCGCTCCAAGACCTCCCCATACCCCGCCCCCACCCCCGAGTCCACCACCCGCGGAACCGGCTCCAGAAAGCCAGCCCACCCAGCCCGCGCCTCCGACTCCAAGTCGTCGACCCGCCCCGACCGAAACCACGCCAACGCCGGCCTCAGCCAGTGCGCAAAGGTTCCCCGATCCCCCCGCCACCCCGTATACGCCCCACTAATCAGCACATCCAGATCCACCGAACCCCCAGCCGCCAGCTCCACCCATCGCAGCAACACCGCTTCATTCGGCCCCACAATTTCGCACCGCACTTCCCCCCGCTCATCCAACGCAATCCCAAACTCCACCGTCGCATCCCGCGCCAGCTTGCGGTTCACATGACCATGACCCCGGTTGAATGCCAGCAAAACCCGCGACTCGTCATCCCAGCTCAACCCCGGATCGCCAATCCCACCATTGACCTCCGCATGAACATATAACCCAAAAATGGCCCGTCGCGGCTCCTCGCCCCGGTTTACGATCCGAAACCGCTTCAGATACTGGCCCGTCGAAATCGTCCCCCCATCGGTCCGCGGGAAACTCGGTCCCATCGCCAGAAAATCGAGGATTCGCACGGCGATCGGTCCATGCCTCCACTCCAGGTCGGTTCGCAGCAGATTCGTGCCCCGCTCGTACGACTGCCGCGCCTCCCACGCCAGCCGATCCTCAAACCAGTCCAACCGCCGCTCCAGTCCCAGACCCCCAGCCACTGCCCGGAAGTGGCACCGCGACGCCAACCGCTCCCCCTCGGCCGGACGCACCTCTCGGTGCATCCCGACCGTCGGAAAGAATATGTCGAACGTCGATCCCCGCGAATCCACCTTGGCCGTCATCCGCCGATTGCCCACAAGGCCCTCCAGCGAACCGCCAATCGCCCGCGTCGACTCCCGCACCTCCGGCAGGTTGGGCCGAACCACCACCTCCTGGTAGGGGCTGTGCACCTCCGCCTCACCACGCCGCGCCGCCACCGACCGGTATCGCAGCCGACGCTCCACATCCTGCGGCGGAATCGGTACATGCCAGAGACTGTTGACCCCCTTGTTCTCCAGCCAGTAGGCCGGCAGCCGTCCCAGCGGAACGTCGTCGACGTTCAGCTCCAGCCACACCTCCTGATCGGCCTCGATTGGATGCGTCCCGATCACAACGGTCGACCACATCCCCGCTCGTACGGGGCCACCCTGACGCCCCCGCGCCGGTGACTCGATCCAGGTCGCTTGCATGGGCTGGCCGCCGCCTCCGCTCCTCGGCCCTTAGGCGGTATCCTCGGACTGGGTTCGGGACTCAGTCCGTTTAACCGTATTGTCCGTAAGATTCGATCCGCCTTACAAGGCCTACTCGGCCCGCCGACCCTCCCAACCCCGCCACCCGCCGCGTCCATGTTTCCAAGTCTTTATCCTCGCGCCCTCGGCTGGAGCCTGCCCGCCCACGACCAGATCGCCCTCGCCGCCGCCGCCCGCTTCTCCGCCGTCGATCTGGCCGTTCGCGACCTCCACGACCAAGGCGCGTCGGCCCCCGATCTACGCCGCCAGCTCGACAGCCTCGGCCTCCGCGCTGGCGGCTTCCCCCTGCCGGTCGATTGGCGCAGCCTCGATCCCAACCGCATCCAGGATCAAATCTCCCGACTGCCGTACCTGGCCGAGTTCGCCCAGACGCTGGGACTGCTCACGGCCAGCACCTGGCTCCTCCCGGCCGCCGACGATCACGCCCTGGCCTGCGCCTGCGCGGCCCGCCCCCCGATGCGTCCGCCCAACGATCTCGATCCCGACGGACTGCTCCGGCTTCATCTGGCCCTCCTGTCCCCGATCGTCCGCATCCTCCATCGCCACGGCCTGAGACTCGCGCTCGAAGTCATCGGTGTGCCGTCGTTCCGCCTCGGTCGCCGCGCCACGTTCATCCACCGGCTCGACGACCCCCGTCTGGCCTGGCTCGTGAGTGCCCTCAACCACCTCGTCGACGCCCCGCGCGGCCACGCGGTCGGCCTGCTCTGCGACACCTTCCACCTCTACGCGGCCGACGAACCGATCGAACACGCCCTGGCCTGGGGTCCCGAGGCGATCGCCTGGGTCCACGTCGCCAACCTCCCGCCCGATTTCGACGGCCCGCGCTCCGCCATCCGCGATGACGACCGCGGCCTACCCAGCCATCACGGCCCGGTCCCCAACCGCCTTGTTCTCAAACGCCTCGCCGAAGCCGGCTATCGCGGCCCGGTCTCGCCCGAACCGATGCCTGGTTGCCGCAGCCTGGCCGGTCTGCCCCCCCGCCACCAAGCCCAGCTCCTTCGCGACGCCCTCCAAACCGTCTGGCCCGAGCTGTGAACAGCCCGCCCCCGCGCCCCGCCGACGCGCCAGACGCCGCTTGTCGCTTCCGGGCTGGTGCGATTCGGCCAAATCGGCTATCTCCTCGGCGACCTCCCGCATCCTCGAGGAGCACGACGCCATGCCACGCCCCGGCAACATCCTAACCCTTGCCCTCGGCCTGGTCCTCTGTCAGACTCCTTCGCTCCCCGCCCAAAGCCTGGGCCGGATCCTCGAAGGTGCCGCACGCAAAGTTGCGCGCGAAACTTTGGACGAAGTCGTCGGGCGTCCGCCGACCACCCCCGCCCCCGCCCCACCTTCTCAACCCGCCACGCCACCGTCCGCCCCGCAGCCGCCCGCAACTCCAGCCCCCCGCCTCGCTGCCGCGGCCCCTCAGGCTGAACCTTACACCGTCAAGACCCGCGACGGCTGGGTCCTGGTCGCCCATCGCTTCCGTCCACGGACCACGCCCCGCCCCGACGCCCTCCCCGTGATCCTCTGCCACGGCCTGAGCTACAACGCCCAGTTCTGGACCCTCGACCCCGCCTGCAGTCTCGTCGACTACCTGACCGCCGCCGGCTACGACGTCTGGGTCGCCGACCTCCGCGGCTCGGGCGATAGCACCAAATGGGTCGCCAAACTCGCTCAGGCTCCCGAACTGGCTATCGGCGAGGCCGTCCGCCGCCTCTCACGCAACAAACTCACCCCCACCGGCTTTGCCACCATCGACCCCAAATTCTCCAACTGGACGCTCGATCACCACATCGCCTACGACGTCCCGGCGTTCGTCCGCATGGTCCGCCGTGAAACCGGCGCCGCCCAGGTCACCTGGATCGGCCACTCGATGGGCGGCATCGTCGCTCTGGCCCACCTGGCTCGCCACGGCAACCCCGGCATCGGAAAACTCGTCACCGTCGGCAGCCAGGTCACAATGCCCAACGGCCAGCTCGCCGTCCAATTCCTCCGCGAAATGATCGAGACCCGGACCCAACTGCTCACCGGTCAGCTCGATCCCGACCGCCTCGCCGCCGAAACCCGCACCTCCGTCCACAACATGTTCTTCAATCAGCGCAACGTCTCACCCCAGATCTACAACGCCCTGGGCACCTGGGCCACCGACATCCCCGCCCTCGGCGTCATGCAGCAGTACATGACCCTCGGCCTCGGCGGCGAATTGCTCGATGCCTCGAAGCAGTTCAACTACGCCCGCGCCCTCGGCAACGTCACCGTCCCCATCCTGATCACCGCCGGCTCCGACGACCAGTTCGCTCCCCCCCTCGTGCAGCAGTATCTGTTCAACCATGTCGGCTCAACCGATAAAACCCTGCTCATCTTCGGCCGGGCCATGGGCTTCCGGGTCGACGCCGGCCACAATGACGTTCTGGTCGGCCTCAACTCCCGCGCCGAGGTTTACCCCGCCATCGAGGCCTGGCTCCGCGGCGCCCGGCCGCGGCCCTAGGCCCGCTTCTCCACCCGCGTTGCGGCCTCCTCAGGCCCAGTCCCCAATTCGTAACGGCCGGAACCCGATCGCGTCGGCCGCCACGCACGCATACCGCACCCGCCCCACCACCCCCTGGACCTGGAGCGACCAGTCCGACCGGCGGTGGACGTGCCCATAAACACAAGCCGCAACACCTGCCGACTCCAGCCGGTCCACCACCGGCCCCGGCTCCCGATTCCGGTCAAACGGCGGATAATGCCAGAGCACAAAAACCGGGCTGCCCGCCGTGCGGAGCCGGTCCGCCTCGGCCAAAGCCCGGTCCAGTGCCGCCAACTGCCGCGCCTCCTCCGCGGGATCCGAGCACCGTGGTGGCACCCCCAGCGTGCCGCAGACAACCATTCCACCCACCTCGACCGCGTCCCCGTCTACCGCGCGCTGACTCCGCCGCAACATCGGCCGAACCGCCTCGACCCGATTCCACCACCGGTCGTGGTTCCCTCTCGAGAGCACCTTCCATCCAGGCAGCCGATCCAGCCATGCCAGGTCTGGCTGGACCTCCCGGTGCGATCGCGCTGAGGACACGTCGCCGGGCATCAACACCAGGTCCCCAGGACGGACAAGCGCCCGCCAGTTTTCCTCAATCCGCTCCCGGTGATCCCCCCAACCCTTCCCAAACCGCGCCCGACCCGATCCGGACACTCCACCCAGATGAAGGTCGGCCATGCCCCAAACCTCCACGATCCACCTCACCTGCTCTCGGCCCTCGCAACCGTGTTCCCCAGCCGGCCGCCTGGTCTACAATCGTTTCGATCCGCTTTCCTCCAACGTATCCGACCCGCACGATGGAAATCGAAGCCGAACCCCTGGAGTCTCGTTACCGCCTGGCTCGCATCGGGTTTCTCTTGGCGGCTCTGGCCTGCGGCTTGATGGCATTCGACGCCGCCGGCCACACCGTGATGATGGTGACCGACGACCAAGCGCTCGGCCAGCTCTTCGAATCCGAGCAGTGGCTCTGGTGGGCCAGCACCGGCGTCGCCTGGTTCGGCCTGCTGGGAACTCTGGCCCTGGTCGGTCGTTGGCCTACCCCTTACTGGCGCGAACGCACCACAATATTGCTCGTGCTGGCTGCCGTGGGCGTTGTTCTCTGGGCGATCCGCCACGGCCACCGGCTCGGTCTGTTCGAGACCGAGGCCCCCTGGCCCTGGTTCCGACTCCAGCTCTCGCTCGCGTTCCGCTGGGCCTGGATGCTGATCCTGGTCGACCTGGCCGGCCGCGTCGCAGAGCACCTCGGCCACGCCGAGGCCGGACGGCTCCGACAGATCGTCCGCACCCTGATTCTTCTGGGAATCGCCGCCTGGCTCTTCCTGATCGTCGGCAGCTTCGGCCTCGGCTTCGGTCGGCCCGTCTTGTTGCCCCGACGCCTCTGGGCCGTGTTCCTGCTCCAATGGTTCTTCTTTTCCCTGACCCGCGCCGTTTCCTGCTTCGCGACCACGCTCCTGGTCTTGCTGACCGCACGCGAGTGTCGCGCCTTCCTCCACGAACGTAAGCAGCTCAGCTCCGCACCGGATTTGCCGCCAGCTTAGCCCGTCTCGCTCGTTTGGGTGAGCCCATCACGCCTCGACGGCGGCGACCCATTTCCGACGACTCCCCGGCCTGACTTCCACTAAAACCGCTCGCTGGCCGAATCCCCTACAAACGGATTCGACCGCCGCTCCGCGCCGACCGTCGTCGCCGGACCATGTCCCGGCAACAGCAGCGTCGAGTCCGGCAGCGCGAACAGCTTGCCGCGGATTCCCGCGATCAGCCGCCGCGGATCGCCTCCCGGAAAATCGCATCGCCCGACCGAACCAGCAAAGATCACGTCTCCGACCAAGGCCACCGCCGGCTCCAAATCGTCCACGACGTAAACCACCGAGCCGGGGCTGTGTCCAGGAATCTCCAGCACCCGAAACCGCAAGCCCGCCGCCTCCAGCACCTCTCCCTCGTCAACCAGCCGATCCGCCGGCGGACTTCGCAACGCCAGGCCGAATCCTAGGCTCAGGTTCGCCTCCGGATCCGTCAGCAGATGCGCTTCGTGGCGGCCGATGACCAAAGGCGCTTCCGGATACTCCGCCTTCATCCGCGCATTGCCCGCGATATGGTCGGCATGCCCATGCGTATTCAGAATCAGCTCCACACGCACCCCGTGCGCCCGGATCCGCCGCTCGATCTCGGCCGTGTCAAATCCCGGATCGACGACCACCGCCCCTTCCGACCCTTCCTGCCAGACCAGATAGGCATTTTGGTCAAAGCCTGCCGATACGATCGGTTCGAAGCGTGCGCCGCGGTTCGTCATCCGACTTTCCTTCAATTTCCTCGCGTCTCAGACGGATCATTCCAGTGTCGGGCTTGATCCACGCCGGCGCCTAGATGCTCGCGCTGTCGTTGCGTCGGGTCGCAGGTTCCCCCACGCGCACCGCACCCCCGCGGATCCACCGGCCTCGCTTCGGCTTCGTGCTCGCGGACTGGCTTTTCCTGGATCGCCGACCTCCTTTCCCCGAGTCTCGGCCCGCAACGACCATCGGCGTGACCGATGGAAGGATCAGCCCATGCCCATGCGACGACTCGTCACCGGCCTGGCACGCAACCCACTGTCCACCGCCGTCTGCCTGGTTGTGCCGCTCTGCCTGGTCGGAGTCGGTCGCTGGATCGCCTGGGAAAATCTCGAACGCGTGGACAGCCCCCCGGCGGTCGCCCCTCCGGCCTCGACGGCCGCCACCTGGACCGCCTCGGTCACGACGATCCTCTCCGCCCCAACCTCGACCGGTGGCATCTCATCCGAGCACGCCGCTCAGGCTGCTCTTATGCGCGAGGCCATGCAGTCCGTCGAACGTGCCGTCGCACGCTACCAGCAAGTCCACAGCTACACCTGCCTGTTCACCAAACGCGAACGGCTCGCCCCTGGTCGGGAACTGACCACCCAGATCATGGACATGAAGGTCGCCACCCGCCCACTCAGCATCTATCTCCGCTACCGGGAGCCAAACGCCGGACGCGAGGCCATCTGGGTCGAAGGCCGCCACGATGGCAAGGTCCTGGTCCACGAGGCCGGTCTGGCCCGCCTGCTGACCGGAACCCTCCGCGTCGACCCACGCTCTCGCATGGCCATGAGCGAAAACCGCCATCCCATCACCGAGGCCGGCATCGGCTTCCTCATCTCCCAACTGGCCGACCGCTGGCCCATTGAGATGACTCCCGAGTTGGCCCGGGTCGCCATCGAACGCGAGTCGACTCACGACGGACGACCCGCCCACATCATCGAATGCACCCACCCCGAGTACGACCCGACCTACCTCTACCACAAAGTTCGCGTCACCTTCGACGCCGAGCACGGTCTGCCCGTGCGTTTCGAGGCGTTCGATTGGCCCCAATCCGGCGAGCCTGAGCTCCTCGAAGACTACGCCTACTCCGACCTCCGCCTCAACGCCGACCTCTCGCCTCTCGACTTCGATCCCGGCAACCCCGCCTACCATTTCGCCCGCTTCTGAGTCGAACCGGTTCGTCGTTCAGCGACGGGGTTCTTCCCCAATCGACCCGACAAACCGCCCTGCCCGAGCCCCCGCTCCTCCGAGCCTGGTCGTTCCGCCGTAATCGCCCGAACCGCTGGACTGCTCAGCCCGGTTGCCGCCGTCGCTCGGATCGTCGGCGATTCGAGGTCCTCTCACCCTCGTCGCTCCGGATAACCGCGCCCGTGTCCGCTCCCGCCCCAGCGCCCGGGTTCCCCCATGGGCCGTTCCGCTGGCACATTCCTCAACGTCGGGCGGTCCCGGTTCCGATATCCCTATCGTCGCGTAGGACCGAGCCTGCGAAGGGCGCCGAACCGGACTTGGCGGGGTCCATCGACCCGGCTAGAATCCGGCCCGCCTGAAAGAGCCGCACGCCCAAGGATTTCCGGGCCAGGCTCTCGCGTCTTCCGGCCTCGCTCCGGGCCGGTCCTCTCCCGCGAGACGCTCCCCGCGGCCACGAGCGCTCGCGCCGCGTGCCGCGGCCTGGCGTCCTCGCGACCGCCCCAGGATGGCAAGGAGGCTCGATGAGCATGGCCCCAATCCACTCCCCCGAGGTCCGGGTCCACATCCGCTGGATGATCCGGAGGGACATGCCGGAAGTGCTCGCCATCGAGCACGCCAGCTTCGATTACCCCTGGTGCGAAGAAGAGTTTCTTCGCGTTCTGCGTCAACGCAACTGCATCGGCATGGTCGCCGAACACGGCGACCGCGTCGTCGGCTTCATGATCTACGAGCTCCACAAATCCAAGCTTCAACTGCTCAACTTCGCTGTCGCCCCTCAGCTCCGCCGCGCCGGGATTGGCCGGCAGATGGTCGCCAAATTGGTCAGCAAGCTCTCCAGCCATCGCCGCACCCGAATCGTCCTGGCCGTCCGCGAGACCAACCTCGACGCCCAGCTCTTCTTCCGCGTCCAGGGCTTCCGCGCCACCGAGGTCCTCCGCGAGCATTTCGCCGACACCAACGAGGACGCCTACGTCATGGAATACCTCTACGACGAGGCCCTGCTCGACCCCACGCGGCTCCCGGCCGCCAGCAGCTCACGCATCGCCCGCCAGTTCGGAAACTAACCGTCATCCAGCTTCAACCGCTCCTCGAGCACCGCGGCCGATCGCCTCGATCCGCCGCGGTGCTTTGCGTTTTGTCACTCACCGCGATCGCCCCAGGCTCAAGCGCACCCCCTTGGGAATCCGCGTCGGATCGTTCAAAATCAGTCCAATCGGATCGTTCCGCAGAACCGCAGCGATTCCTTGATCGACCATGCTCGCCTGGTTCCTCGCCACGCTGGCGCTAGCTTCGGTGGCCGCAATCCTGATCCTTGCGGCACTCGGCTTCCAACAACTCACCGCCCAACTTCGCCGCCTGACCGAGGCCGTCGAGCGGCTCGCCGCCTCGAATCTGGCTCAGCTCCGCACACTGGGCGAGCCAGCCGGATCGGCCGAGCCGGCCGCACCCGCCAGCCCGCCGCCCCGCGAGCTTTCCGTCGACGAGCTCCAGGCACGCTTGCTCGCCGCGCAGGAGGCCGGCGACGTCGACGGTCTGCTGGCCTGGTACGACCAGCTCGCACCGCGGCTCGACGCCGCCCAACGCGGCCCGCTCGACGCCCGTCTGCTCCGCTGGTTCCTTGATCGCCTGATGCGCCGGATGCGGAGCGGCACCGTCGGCGTCGATGTCGCCGTCCTGGCGGCCCGTGTCGCCGAACGCTTCCCCACCACCAAGGAGGGCGCGGCCTTACGCGCCTCCCTGCCGACCCTACGCCGCTCGGCGGGCCTCTGCGCCGAATGCGCCCGTCCCTACAACGGCGACGACGACGCCTGCCCCGACTGCATGGCCCGCCGCGCCGACCCCGAGCCGGCCACCCTCCCCCTCTTCACAGCCCGGACCGACGACGAACCGGCCGCCGCTTCACCCTCTTTCCCCCCTTGAGTCAGCCTCGTCGGGTTGCCGACGCTTGACGCCCCGCCATTCGTGGGGAAGGATGATTTGCGAAGAGATCGACGCGCCCTCGGGCCATCTTGCGCCCTCATCCTCCAAAGGTCCGCCCCATGCCACGCCTGATGCTGACGCTCGGGCTGATCGCCACGGCCGCCCTGCCCGTCACGGCCCAGGTCGCCCCAGGCCGTGACTCGATCCCCACCCGGACCGCTCTGGCCCGTCTGGGCCTCGAACGTGAGTGGACCACGACCCTGCCAGTCGGCAACGTCGACGAGCGGATTAACCACGCCAACCTCCACGACAACACGCTCTTTGCCCAAACCAACCGCGGTCTGGTACATGCCATCGATGCTGCCACCGGCCGGCGACTCTGGAGCCGTCGGTTGAGCGAGGGTCCGACCCTGGGTTTCGATATTTCGACCAACAGCGATCAGGTCTTCGTCACGCTTCAGGACACCCTCTACTGCCTCGAGCGGGGTAGCGGCCACATCCTCTGGACGGTCCGCCTCGAGGCCATGCCCTCGACCGGAACCGTTGCCGACGAGGAAGTCGTCGCCGTCGGGCTGCGCACCGGCAAGATCGTCGCCTACACGACCCGCGACCACTCCAGGGACAACCCTGTCCCCGGCCGCTCGCCCGGCTCATTCGCCTGGGCCTGGCAAACCCAGGGAATTGTCGATGCTGCGCCAATCATCAGTCCCGAGGTCGTCGTCTTCGGCAGTGAGGACAACCGGGTCTATGCGGCCACCCGCCGCGACAAAAACGAACGCCCCACCCTGCTCTACCGCTACGTGACCCAAGGCCCCGTCATCGGCCACCTGACCCCGCTCGGGCGCCGCACGGTCGTCGTGCCGTGCGCCGACTACAACCTCTACGCCATCGACCTGTACACCGGCGCCAACCGCTGGATCATCCCGACCAGCGCTCCGATTTCCACCCAACCGCTGGTGATCGGCACCGACGTGGTCGCGATCAACGACGACGGTCGGCTGCTCATCATCGATGGCCGGGAGGGTACGATCCGGGGCGACTCTCAGACCAATTCGCGTTTGATCCGAGCTGCCTCTCCCACCCGAATTTATCTGACGACCTCCAATCACGACCTCGAGATTGCCGATCGCCAGACCGGCCAGATTGTTGCCTCCGCCCGCGACACGGTCCAGCGTGCCGGTTTGACGATCCGCCAGCTCTCGATTCCGGTCGTCAACACCGAGCATGACCGGCTGTTCCTCGTCAGCCCCGACGGCATCCTCTACGCGATCCGCGAAATCGGACGGATCGAGCCTTCTCCCTTACGCGATCCCAATTGGCCGGCCTTCGGAACCGTTCCTCCGGAGGGTTTCCGGTCCGATGCCGACGAACTACTCAGTCCATCCCCGGACCCGGAACCGAACCCCGACGCCCCGGCCAACGTCCCCCCGCCCCCGGATGACCTCTTTGGCGAGGAGCCCTGAGCCATCCCAAGCGACTGGCCGATTCGGGCCTGCGTCGGTTCTGATCGTTCGCCTCGGTCTGAGGAGCGCTGGTTCAACGTGGACGCTTTGATCCGGATTCGCCGGGCGCTGCTCAGCGTTTCCAATAAAACGGGATTGCTCGACCTGGCTCGTGGGCTGCACGCGCTGGGAGTCGAGCTGCTGGCCAGCGGCGGAACGTACCACGAGCTTCAAAAAGCCGAGATCCCGGCCCTTGAAATCGCAGCCTACACCGGGCAGCCGCAGATTCTTGGTGGCCGGGTCAAGACACTCCATCCCCGGATTCACGGCGGAATCCTGGCTCGTCGCAACGTCCCCGAGGACCTGGCCACCCTCGACGCCCACGGCATCCTCCCGATTGACCTGGTGGTCGTCAATCTTTATCCCTTCGAGCAGACAATCGCGCGCCCGGATTGCACCCTCGAGGAAGCCATCGAGAACATCGACATCGGCGGGCCGGCCCTAATCCGCGCTGCGGCCAAAAACGCGGCGCATGTCGTCGTCGCAACCCACCCCGACCAGTATCCCCTGCTCCTAAACCAGCTCCGCGATCGCGGCGGTATCTCTACAGAACTTTCTCGCCGCCTGATGCTCGAAGCCTTTCGTTTGACGTCCCGCTACGACGCCGCGATCCGCGATTATCTGGACCGCCTCGCACCCCCAGCCCCCGAGGCCGATCCCTACCCCGACCGCCTCTGCCTCACGTTCCGCAAGCGCGGCTCGCTCCGCTACGGCGAGAATCCCCATCAGTCAGCCGCGTTCTACGCCGACGAACCACAGGTTCCTGGCACGCTGCCCTCGGCCCGCGTGCTTCATGGCAAGGAGCTTTCCTACAACAACCTCCTCGATCTCGATAGCGCGTTGCGATTGGTGCGGTCGTTTGCACGACCGGCGGCTGTCGTCCTTAAGCACAACAACCCCTGTGGCGCGGCCGTGGCTGACGAGCTGGCCGTCGCGCTGGAACGCGCCTGGGATGGCGATCCGGTCTCGGCCTTTGGCGGCATCGTCGGCTTCAATCGCCCCGTCGACCGGGCGACCGCCGAGTGTCTGGCGACTCCAGGACGGTTTGTCGAATGCATCCTCGCCCCGGAGTTTTCCCCCGAGGCGCTCGAGCTGCTCACCACCCGGCCCAGTTGGCGCCAGAGCGTTCGTCTGGTCGCCGTGGGGACTCCGCTTCGTCCCGAGAACCCCGGACCGCCCGGCTATGATCTCCGGCGGATCGAGGGGGGGCTGCTCGTTCAAGATTGGGACCGCCTGGCCGACGATCCCACCGCCGCCGAGGTCGCCACCCGCCGCGCTCCCTCCGAGGCCGAACGCGCCGACCTCGACTTCGCTTGGCGCGTTTGTGCGGCCGTCAAATCAAATGCCATTGTGCTGGCTCGTGACGGGCAGGTCGTCGGTGTCGGGGCAGGCCAGATGAGCCGGCTCGACTCGGTCCGGATCGCCGTACAAAAGGCCGGCCCGCGCGCCCAAGGCGCTGTGCTTGCTTCCGATGCATTCTTCCCCTTCCGCGACGGCCCCGACGCGGCCGCCGCCGCCGGCGTCACCGCCATCATCCAACCCGGCGGCTCGAAACGTGACGCCGAGACTATCGCCGCCTGCGACGAGCACGGCCTGGCCATGCTCCTGACCGGCCGTCGCCACTTCCGCCACTGACCGATTCTGACCCCGCGACCTGATTCAGCGGTCCGTCGTATGATCTAGTCTTCGGTGGCCAAGCAGCCGACTCCGGCACCGTGAGACTCACTTGCCATGAACTTTGCTCCACGCGAAGCCGAGATCCTCTTCGACGGCCGCCTCGTCCGGATCCTGTTCACAGCGCCCGTGGCCCCGCGTGCCTGCGAGTCCCCCGACTGGCGCCCGGGCTGGCTCGCCGGACTGCGGGCGACGGTTAACCATCGACCGATTCGGCCCCTCGGCGTCATGGCCTTGGACTGGACCCTCACGGCCGACCAGTGCTGGCCCGACCCCTCCCCCCGCGCCCGCTTCCAGGGCCGCTATCTGGCCCGGGTCGCGTACGTCGACGATCAGGGCAGGCAGGTCGACCTCTCCGGCCCCTACGCCGATTTCCGCTCCCACGAGTATTGGCTGACTCTCACCCCAGGCACCGCACTGACCCTCCGCCTGCCCCATCCCGTCCCCCGCGGTCAGACCGCCCGGATCTTCCTCTCCAACCCGAAGGCCGACTACGACTCGTTCCGCCTGGCCGCAGCCGGCATCCCGCCGGGGACCGAGACCTTCACCCTCACCGACCCGCCCGCTCCCGACGCCCCCCCCCCCCGACCCGCTCACCGCCTGGGTGCTCCACGGCTTGATCGAGGGCGAGCCAGTCACTCTGGCCGCCGAAGCCCGCATCGAACTGCCAGCCGCCTTGCTTCGCGACCAGTCGGACCGCACGACCGCGTTCGGCTCCCTGACGGCGATCAACCGCTCGCTGGTCGGCCCCGATGGGTTCACCGCCCCAGAGCTGGGCCGCAACCGACTCGTCGTCCACGTCTCCTCCTCACGCGGTCGGGACACCAACCCCGGAACCCCCGACCGACCACTTCAGACCGTCAGCCAGGCCTTCGACCAGCTCCGCGCGGCTCCGCCCGCGCCGGCCACCATCCGACTGCTCCGCGGCGATCGCTTCTCCGAACCGACCTGGAAGCCCCACTGGCGGCCCGGCCAGCTCGATCGCCTCGTGATCGAGGACTACTGGCACGACCCGTTTGGCGCCGATCCCACGGCCAGGCCGCTGATCACTGCGCCCGGCGACAAGCCCCCCATCGCCTGGCATACCGGCCACGCCCGTCTGATCGGACCCCTCATCCTCCGCCGCCTGCACTTTCAAAACGCCAAGGTCGGCCTCGTCACCGCCGCCCGCGCCGTCGTCCTCGACGACTGCGTCCTCGAACGCTCCACCGCCTCGTTCCAAAGCCGCGACGACCACGCCACCCAGGAGATCATCCTCCTGCGATCAATCCTGATCGACGCCGCCCGCGACAACAACCGGGTCCAAGGTCTGTTCTGCCACGGCGCCCGCCGCGTGACGATCTCCCAGTGCGTCTTCGACCGCTGCGGCTACACCAAAGCCGACTTCTCGCAACGCAACATCTACAGCCACAGCATCTACCTGCAAAACAGCGTCGGCGAGGCCGCCCTCTGGGGCAACTGGATCCTCCGCGGCGGCAGCCACGGCGTCCAACTCCGCAGTTGTGGCCTGATCGCCGGCAACGTCTTCGCCCGCAACCCCCTCGGCTCGTTCATCAAGACCGGTGGAACCCAGGCTGGTAACCTCTACGTCCAATCCAACGACATCGCCCCCAACGTCCGCCGTGGCTTCGGCGCGATCATCAGCGGCTCCCCGATCCCCAGCTACTGCCAGCGCGTCGAGGGCTGCCTCTTCCTCCACGCCGTCGGCGGCCAGCCCCGCGCCATCCAATGCACCGAACACGCCGAAGCCGGCGACGGTCCCGGCGGCTTTCACGAAATCCGCTTCAATTTCGTCCTCGATCATGGCGCCGCCGTGCTCCTCGACCAGATCGGCCGCCAGTGTGTCATCCGTTCCAACGTCTTCAACGGCCCCGAACGCATCCCCCTTTACCTGCTCCGCTCCAACGCGCCCGAGACGCTCGATACCCTCTCCGCCGACTTCAACGTCTACCACATCCCCCGCCAGGGGGCCTTTCTCCAACGCGGCCCGATCCGGACCTGGGACCAGTGGACTCGCTCCGGCCGCGACCAGCACGCCGCCCTGCTTCCCCATCCCACTTCCCAGGCCCGCTACGACCTGGGCGACTACGCCCGCGACCACCAGCTCGGCTCCAACGAAGCTACGCTCCTGGCCGCCCTGCGCAACCGGCCTGCCGGCCAGTGGCCCACTTGGGCCGACACCGACCGCGTCTACACCGCCTTCCTCCAGGCCTACGCGCCCGCCTCGTCCCTCGCCGTAAGCGCCGGCCCCTGGTCCTATCGGACCCAGTCTGAGTCAGCCTAGAGCCGGGCGGCTCGCCCTGGCTTACGCCCGAAAGAGTTCCAGCGGATCGAAACCGGGACCTAACACCGCCTCGGCCGGCGTGCCCAGCCAATCCGACAACACGGCCGCATAAATGCGGCGGAAGTCCGTGTGATGCCGCAGATCGCCGTCGTCCAGGTCTTCCAGGCTCGGATGCGCGCCGACCAAACCGCAGCGCGCCAGCGGCCCGACCACAAAGACCGGTGCTGCCGCCCCGTGGTCGGTGCCCGCCGAGGCATTCTCAGCCACCCGCCGCCCAAACTCGCTGAAGACCAGAACCGCCGTCCGGTCCGCCTCGCCGGTCGCCTTCAGATCGGCATCGAACGCAGCCAGCGCATCGCCCAGCTCGGTCAATAGAGCCGCGTGCGCGCCCAATTGATTGGCATGGGTGTCAAAACCGTCAAGCGTCGTATAAAAGACCCTGGTACCGAAATCAGAGCGAATCAACCGCGCGACCAGCTCCAACCGCCGCCCCAGACCCGTCGCCGGATACCCCTTCCCCTCGGTTCCCGGCTTGGCCGCGGCCGCTAGACGCTCGCTGGCCGCTTGCGCCGCCAACGCGGTCCGCCGGACAAACGACAAGACCGACTCGTCCTCCAGGGCCGATCCGCCCACAGTTTGACGGACCTCCGGGCGGAGCGCCAGCGCGTCTAGGTCCTCGAGGCTGACGGCTTCTGACCGTCTGGCCCGCAATGCCAACGGTGTTTGCCGGCCTCCGACGTGGAGCGCCGGCCCCCAGCCGCCGGCCACCTGTTCATCCTGAAGCCGTCCCAGCCAGCCGGTCTCGAGCGCTGCTGGTCCGGTTTCGGTCCGCGCCGTCTCCCAGATCTCCATCGACCGAAAGTGCGACCGATCCGGATTCGGATATCCGACACCCTGGACGATCGCCAGCCGTCCCCCCTCAATCAGTTCGCCCAACCGGGTCAATCCTGGGTGCAGCCCGATCCCATCGGCGATTCGCACAAGCTGGCTCGCGGGAATACGCAACAACCGCCGCGCTCGGGCGTAGCCGTCCTGCTGATACGGGATGACCGTGTTCAGCCCGTCGTTTCCCCCCAGCAGTTGAATCACGACCAGGACCCGATCGGTGTTGCCCCGGCCGCGCGCTGCCAAGGCCGAACGCCCCAGAAACGCCGGGACCGCCGTCGCACCCAGACTCACCAGTGCACTCGAACCCAGAGCCGACTGCAAAAAAACGCGCCGGTGCATCGCCATAACTCCCAGGGGGGAAGCTCTCCGTGAGGCGTTCAGGCCACCTGAAACTCGGGTGACGACAGCAACGCAACGGCCTCGGCCTTGGCATCGTCGGCCGAACCAGCCGCCGGGGATGGTTCTCCGAGCAGCAACAGGTTCAAGAAGCGTTGGCGTTCGCCCGGCGAGCTTGAGCCGTGCCGCCGCGCCAGGCCGTCGATATCCTGTCCCGGTCCCAGACCATCGCCGCCGTGGATCAGCGCGGCCGCGAAGTTAGCCCGGGCGACCAGCGCCGTCGTCGTGAGCCAGGCCGAACCCCCGGGCCAGCCCGCCACGTTCGGCGGCTGATAAAGCGATTGCCCCATCCGCTCGCACGCCGCGGCCAGCGCCCGAGTCGAGACCGTAGGCCGCACCACCTCGAGCGCACGGACCGCCCCGACGGTTAGCTCGACCGGACTCTTGACCCGCCGTCTACGCAGGGCCGGCTCATAAAACAACCGCGAGCGGAGGATCAACCCCACCGCATCGCCGATGTCGTAATCGGTCGCCCGCAGCCGCTCGGCCAGCGGCCCAACCGACTCGTCTTCCCACTCTCGGGTTTCGTCCAGGAAAAACGCTGCGAGTTTGCGGGCCAGAAACCGGCCGCACGCCGGCTGTTCGAGCAAGAGATCGGCCACGTCGTCCCCGTCGAATCGGCCGGTTCGACCCAGGATCGTCTTCTCGCCCGAGTCGTGCTGCGACTCCACTTCGCGGCAGAGATCACCCTCGACGAAACGACCCGTGAACGCCCGGGCGGCTTCACGAATGTCGCGCTCGGAATAGTGGCCCCGGCCCAAGGTGAAGAGTTCCATCACTTCACGGGCGTAATTCTCGTTGGGCCGCGACTTGCGGCTGACCGTCGCATCCAGCCAAATCAACATCGCCGGGTCGCGGCCAATCGCCTTGAGCATCGGGCCAAACCGCTCCAGGGCGTGCGCCCGGAGCGTCGCATTCTGCCGGACCATCAAGGCTAGGTTGTTGACCTTGGCCTGCGAGGTGGCGAAATGGTTGTGCCAAAACAGCGTCATCCGCTCCCGCAGCGGATGGGGCGTATGGATCATCCGATGCAGCCAGGCTGCCTGAGCCAGAGCAAGCTGGCCCGATGCAGCCGCCTGACGCGCCAGCGCGTCCTGGTCGCTTTCGAACGCGCTGGCGGACTGCCCATCGAGGCTGCGAGGCTCGCCCTCCAACAAGCGGCCGACCGCCGCGGCCGGCCCTTCGGCCAGGTCGCGTTGCAGGGTTTCCCAGGTCGCCAAGAAACCGGCGCGACGGTGCAGGTGCGCCACCTCGGCGATCCCCCAGCCCCGCGAACCATCCGGCTCATAGGGCTGCCAGGCGTCCGGTTGACGAGGATCGAGCGGTCGCCGCCTCATTGTACTGGCTCCACGGGTGCGAACTCGGGACCGTCGGCCGGCGGCTATTGAGCGACCTTCAGCTCGTAGCGCGTTGCCTGACCGATCTGACGGACCTCCAGCCGGGCCCGACCCAGCCGCTCGACCAGCTGTTCAAAGGCCTCCAGGTCGGCCTCGGCGGCTTGGCGATCCTGACCCTTCTCCAGCATCCGTTGCATCCGCAAGGCGTTTCGATTCAGGCCGATCAGGCGCGCGGCTTCGGCTCCCTCGCCCTCGGCCGCCAGCGTCACCCCAGGCAAGAGCTGGTTTCCCGCCTCGGCCTTCAAGAGCGGCACAAGCCGGCGCGCCGTCTGAATCGTGCTGGCAAACACAAACCAATCACCGACCCGCGCAGCCGAGGGCGAAAAGTTGTAACGCACGTCCGCCTCGCCCGGAGCCGACTCCCGGGGGGGCACGTAAGCCGCCGTGGCAACCGCCACTCCGTCCACGTCCGTCGCTCCCAGAATGAGCGGCGGCGCCTTCTGCTGGGCCGCGCCCAGATTGGCCAAACCCACAAACGATTGAAACGCCGCCGTCAGCCGGGTCGCAAACTCCTCATCGCCGGGCTTCAGCCCCAGCACGACCGCAAAGCCCGGCAGGCGTGTACCTGGCTGGGGACCGCCAGCCTCGTCGTGCTGGACCACCACAACCCGCCACTGCGGCGTCAGCGACCCCAGCACACCCGAGGCAAAGTCGCGTCCACCGAAAAACTGCCCCGCAAAGGTATCCAACTGAGCCAGCCCGGCCTGGGCCTCGGCCGGCAGCAAGTCCGCCCGCGTGTCCCAGACCGCCTCCCAGTCGCGGTACAGGGACACGCTCAGGATCGTCCCCTCCGGTTTCAGCAACGGAGCAGGACCCGAGCCGGCCGGTGGCACAAAGCCCGCGAAACCGTGCGTAGCTTCGCCCTGGCCTTGGGACACATCAAGCCGCAAGGACCATCCCGGACCCGCGGGACCAACGGCCAGCGTCGCCCAATGGCCGGTCCGAAGACCGTCGATCCAAGGACCAAATAGCAGCACCTGACCAGCCTCCTCGTCGGGCTTGGTCTCAAATGCTTTAGGATCGAGTTGGCGAAGCCGCTTCAAGTCCATGTACGCCCAACCCCAGGCATCCTTCGGCCGTTCCGCGACCTGGCCCCGAAACGCCTCGAGCTCCGCCAGAACGTTCTCAGAGACGGGCTTACCGGCCAGCCGATCCAGCACACTTCCCAGGATCGACCCATCCGACGCGAACACCAGCCGTCGGCCGACCAGAGCGTACTCCAGCTTGTCGGCCTTGTAGGTTGTCACACCATCCCGATCGGAAGCTTGAGGGCCGCTGCCCTTAGGATCCGATCGGGCCAGCCGCAGCACGACATCGTGCGTCCGACGCAAAACGTCCGGATCGCGTGCCTCGATCCAGCCGGCGATTCGGTCGGGACCGTAGACTGCCATCGCAACGCCTCCGCCGACCAGATCGCGGATCAGGGCCGAGGGCCGGGTGCCCAGTTGGCTGGCCACGTAGATGACGCCAGCCCTCAACTCACCCCACTGTTTGCGCGGTTCGGCGTCGGCCAACGCCTCGAGATCCTCCAGAAGCGAACGGGACTCGGGGGCCGTTAGCCGTTCAAGGAGCGAGTGGGGAGACGACAACTCGAGGTAGGCGAGCACGTCGGCCGGCACCAACTCGGCCAGCCGCCGCGTCGCTTCCTGCTGGGCCAGGGCCGGATGACCGAAGGCGACCCCTAGAATCACGCTCGCCAACGCCCCGAGTCGCGTACATCGGCGGACGGAACGGACGCCACGCATGGAAGCGTACCTCCGATGGGCGGGCAATCGAACGGCGCGGCCCTCGCACTGGAGCCGACCAGCCAACAGCTCATACCCCGCCCGGGCATCGGCGGTTTCGACCGACCGCTCGCCTTGCCCGGCCCCGGTCGCGAAGATAGAGTTTCAAGTCGCGACCCGTTCGACCGTGGGCACGGTCCTCGACCTTCGACGAACTCGTCCCCATGAAGACCGAGCTGATCCCGCTCAACGGCGATCCACCGATCCCGATCCGACGCGCGATCACAGTCCTGGGTCGCCGCGAAGATCTCTGCGACGAGACGATCCGGCATCCGAGCCTCTCCAAGCGGCACTGCGTCTTGGTGCGTACGGAAGGGCTTTTGATCATTCGCGATCTCATCAGCACGAACGGGACAAAGGTCAATGGCCAGCGAGTCTCGTGGGCCGCGCTGATGCCCAACGACCGGATTACCCTCGGCCGGCTGAAATTTAAGGTCTACCAGGGGCCGGATCATCTGCCAGCTCCTTCGGAGCGGCAGGCGGCCGGCCGACCTCCGGTCGCGCCGACGGTCGGCACTTTCGACCACGACGAGCTGATTCCCCCAGAGCTGGCCAACCGGTCCGAGTCCGGTCGATCGCGCCCGCCGCAAGTGCCGGGCAAGCGCCGGCGGGATGTCCTCGACGATCCCGTCGGTTCGGACGATTCATTCCGGTTGAAATGAGGCGGAGCCGACCGGCCTCTGGCCTACCCGACGCAGCTCGGAGGCAGACACGCGCCCTCGATCGTCACCCAGGCGACGGCGTAGGGCTGGATCGGAGCGCGGTTCAGGCCTCCTCGGAGCGTGTCCGCCGTGACTCGCGGCGGAGCGGCGGTCCGGTCAGTCGGCCCACCTGACGCGCCTCGTCCGGTTCGAGCCGCCCGGCCTGGCGGTTCTCGCGTTGGATGGCCTCGTAGACCTCCTGGCGGTGTACGCTGATCTCGATCGGCGCCGCGATCCCTAGTCGGACCTTATCGCCGCGGATATCCACCACCGTGATGACAATGTCATCGCCGATGATGATGCTCTCATCGCGGTGTCGGGACAGGACCAGCATCGTTCGGGCTCCTTCCTCTCCAGCTTGTCATGGCGCGGAAAGCCCGTGACCGTCCGTGATCACGCTGGTCGGGCTCTGGTCACGCCTCTGGCTCGACGGGTACAGGTTAGGCGGAGGGAGACGGCAAGACAGGCTCCGGCGGGCTGTCGCTCAGGCCGAGACCCGGAGCATCGAAGACGTCGCATAGGCCGGTCCGGGCAAGGTGCCGACCAGCGGGTAGCGGATCGCGTACCGGCTCGAGGTCATCACCATCTGCCGAGCCAGACGCCGAACCGGATTGACCACCAGCGGCCCTTGCAGGTTCACCGTCAACCCGCCCGGTTCGGCCCGGTTCAGGATCAGGTAAACCTGGGCATCCCGCTCGTCGTCCAACTCGAGCGCCGCCAGATCGGCGGGACGAAGCTCGACCCGATAGTCGGGCACCGCGACCGCCGGCGAGACCAGACCAAAGGCCAACTCGGGCATCGTCGCGCTCTGCAACCATTTCAGGCCCGGCGTCTCAGGGTCGGGCATCAACACGAACAGAGTCTGGCTACGGAATCCGATCGGGCCTTCGATCAGTCGGATCAACTCCGACTCCGCGACCCGAATCGTCCCGAAACGCGTCGTGACGATGTTCACGTCCTGCCTCCTCGCCTGAGGGTCTGAGACCGGCCGGCGTCCACCCCCGACCCGGATCGTAGCGCGAGACCCGGCAGACCGACCGCCCCGGCGCCTCCCGCTCTGCCTCGCCGGCACCCGGATCAGTCGCACCTGCGAGCCGTTCCCGGGTTCACCGACCGTTATATCGTCGGGGGCTCGACGCCTCCCGTAACCGCCGACCACCGAAATCCCACACCGTCGGCCCGTTACGCTGAACGTACCGGCCGGTCCGATCGTGACGGCCGCGCGACCCCTCGTCGGCCCGCCGCGCAACCCCATCGTCGGCCCGCAGCACGACCCCCTGTCGGCCCGCCTCCTTCAACCCGATGACCGGCCGTCCCCTGGCCCAGGCCGCACGGCCCTAGCCGTCGCCAGGTGGGGACACACGCTGAGGCCGCTCCCCCGGGCCAGCGGCTCCCGCCACGGCCCCATGGTCGAAGACAATTCCCCCGCACAGACCCGACGATCAGCCCGACCCGCAACGTCGTCCCAGTTGGCTCAACCCTCCCCACCGGAGTTCCCGGCCGAAGCCCTGGCCGCTGATGCTCCGGGACGGGTGGAACGGTCTCTGTTCTTAGAATCGCCGAAATTCGTAGGCGGGATTGGCCGGATCGAAGTCGAGGTCGGTCAGTTCGGCCTCGAAATCGACGTCCTCGTAGACATACCGCTCACCCAGGATCCGTTCCCCACGCCAGACGCCGCTCTCGGGCCAGTCGAACCCCTCGAACTGAACCGGAATCCGCGTTTGTGGGTCGTAGAGCACTTCCACGTAAGCAAACGGCCGATCGCCGGTCTTGTGCGGATGCGCATGAGCCGAGCGCAGATAGGTCCGACCTTTTTCGTCGGTCACCCGGTCGAGGACGGTCTCGGCGTCGTGGTCGGTCAGATCCATGCGGCGGAACCGGACCAGTTTCTTGACCAGGTTGAGCAGGCCCGCGTCGGTGACCGGATGGCGATTTCCTTTCATCGCCAGCGGTGAATTCGGCGGAACCTTGAGCCGGGGGAGCAGCAGCCGGGTCAACTTACCGCCGTGGGCCACGATGTGGTCGTCGTAGCGCCCGGTGTGATAAATCACCTCCTTGCCCGCGTCTGGGTGGAGGAACTTCAGATAGATCGCAAACGGGCGGTGGCGGACCTTCATGGCCATGGTTTGCTCGGGCTGGAGCTTGCCATCGACTCGCTCCTGCTTTCTGAAGGTTGCCGTGTAGCCGGTCTGGGCCTCGAGCCCGGCCTCGACCGCCAGCAGCACTTCCAGCAGCAGGGCCTTGGCTTCGGGACCCGTCAAAACCTCCTCGGGCCATGCCACCGCGGCCGTTCGGGCTGCCGCCGCCTCGACCACGGCCCGGTCCGCTCGCGGCAAAGGCAGCCGCTGTTCGGGACGCGGCGGTTCGAGCGGGGGTGTCAGGGCCAGACTCAACCCGAACAGCCCCAACGGGACGCCCGCCACGGCGCCGAAAACGTAGAGCGGCCAGCGCCGCATTCGATCCACAAGCCTCGGAGGACGGCCCATCTGCGGCCACCCCGACCGGCCCTGTCCCTGGTTCTCTGGAGCGCTCATGGTCCCAGCCTCCCCATGCCGGACCACCCGCCGGTTCGCCACGCTGGACTGTTTCTAACGTCTATCCCGAGACCAGAGCAACCCCATTCGATCCGAGCGCGACCGGCTCCTGGCAGCCTAGTCGGCTTACGGCCGCGGAGATCGCGCTCCGGCGCCGGGGAGGTTTTCCGGGCGGCTCCCACGCGGCGCCAGGCCGCTCGAGTCTGGCCGACCTTTCCCGGCGTGTCCCTGGGCCGTTAGGATGAAGCTTGAGGACTGCGGCTTGCGCCGCGGCCCGCTCTCAGAGCGTTTGCATGTCGGGGAATGCCCATGTCCACCCAAATCATCGAAGCCCGCGCCGGCCGTGTGACACCCGAGATGGAGTTCGTCGCCCGCCGCGAAAATCTCGATCCCGAGACGGTCCGCGCCGAGGTCGCCCGGGGCCGGATGGTCATTCCCGCCAACCACGTCCACCTCAAGCTCGGCCTGGAGCCGATGGGGATCGGAATCAAGGCCCGCTGCAAGATCAACGCCAACATCGGCAATTCGGCCGTCACCTCCGACATTGAAAACGAACTGGCCAAGCTCCGCACAGCCGTTCAACTGGGCGCCGATACGGCGATGGACCTATCGACCGGCGGCAACATCGACGCCATCCGCCAGGCGATCATCGCCGCCAGCCCGATCCCAATCGGCACCGTCCCGATCTATCAGGCCATCCAGAAAGTCAAAAAAGTCGAAGATCTGACCGAACGCGACTTCCTCGACATGGTCGAGCACCAGGCCCGTCAGGGGGTCGACTACATGACGCTCCACGCCGGCCTGCTCAAGGAGCACATTCCCCTGACGGCCCATCGCGTGACGGGGATCGTTTCACGGGGCGGCTCGCTGATCGCGATGTGGATGGTCGCCCACAACAAGCAAAATCCGCTCTATACCCAGTTCGATCAGCTCTGCGAGATCATGCGCGCCTACGACGTGACCTGGAGCCTTGGCGACGGCCTCCGCCCTGGCTCGATCGCCGACGCCTCCGACGCCGCCCAGTTCGCCGAGCTGAAGGTCCTCGGTGAGCTGACCCGCCGCGGACGCGAATTGGGCTGCCAGGTGATGGTCGAAGGCCCCGGCCATATCCCGATGGACCAGATCGCCATGAACATGGAGCGGCAGGCCGTCGAGTGCGACGAGGCCCCGTTCTACGTCCTTGGCCCGCTGGTGACCGACATCGCCCCCGGCTACGACCACATCACTTCGGCCATCGGCGCCGCGCTGGCTGGCTGGCACGGGGCCTCGATGCTTTGCTACGTCACACCCAAGGAACACCTCGGCCTGCCCGAGGTCGACGACGTCCGCCAGGGCGTCATCGCTTACAAGATCGCCGCCCATGCAGCCGATCTGGCCCGCCACCGCCCAGGCGCCCGCGACCGCGACGACGCCCTCTCCCGCGCCCGCTTCGCCTTCGACTGGAACGAGCAGTTCCGCCTCAGCCTCGACCCCGAGACCGCCCGTCGGATGCACGACGAGACCTTGCCCCAGGACGCCTTCAAGACGGCCGCCTTCTGCTCCATGTGCGGCCCCAAGTTTTGCTCGATGCGGATCACCGACGACCTGCGCAAACTCGCGACCCAGACCGCCGGTCTGGTCGAAATCGGCTCCCCAGAGCCTGCCGCCAGCAGCCGCTAAGCGCCCCAGATTCTCCGACCACCGCTCCGCTCAGGTCCGCGCCGTCGGCAGCGAGCCGGCCGCGGTCTGAGCGGACCGATCCCGACCGCCGGCGCGAATGAAAAACTCACGCATCCGGCGATTGAAACCCTCCAGCAGGCTAAACTGAATTCGCACCTCGTCCTCAGGCAGGTCGAGACGCTCCAAGACCTCCTTGCAGAGCGCGCGAATCGCCTCGTAGAGCGGCTTATCCTTGTATTTGTGATGGAGCGTCGTCTGCTCGCCCCAGAGTGTGTCATCGAGCGCGTTCCGCGCTCCGGTCCAGATGAGCAGCCTCGCCTTGTTGCTGAACAGCCGCGGAATATGCTGCCGTTCCGAGGCCTCAATCAGCGTCTGATACGCCTGGCGATACTCGGAACTGGACGCCGACTGGCAGATGCTCAACAACGTCCCCAACCCGCGAATCTGCCGTTTGTGATCCTTGTACGCCTCGCGAATCGCCTTGCCCGGCCCCTCGAGATCGCGAATCCCCGCGCGGTCGGGGACGCAGGGAAACAGCCACCAGTCCGCCGCGCGCAGGCCCAACTGCGTCATCGGACCGGTCTCGTGTGCAGGGAAATCGATCAAGGCGATGTCGTAATCCTCCGCGACCCGTTCCAGCAGCCCACGCAGCAACGTCACCGTCGCCGGCCGCCGGCTGGCCGGTCGGTCCCTCAGATAATCGTCCAGGTCGTGCCAGTCCTCCCGCTCGCATGCCAGGACGGCCACTTCGGCTAGATAGAGCGTGCCCTTTCGGCCCCGGCTCGTCCGCGGCCGCACCATGACCGCCTCACGGACGGAAGCCTCATCCAGCTCCTCCGAGAGCGACCGCTCGATCAACTTCGACAGACTCTGCCCCGCCTTGAACCCGGCCATCAGCCGCTCGTCGCCCAAGAGCGCGACGGAGGAACTCTGCTGCGGGTCCAGATCGACGACCAGCACACGCTTCTGAAACATCGTGGACAGAAAATCCGCCAGAAAGACCGTGGCGGCACTCTTCCCCGATCCTCCTCGGGTGTTGAATATCGCAACTGACTGCATGGTGAAGCCCCGTCGGTTCGCGAACACTTCTTCGAGTCTGCCACACCCAAGACACGTGTTCAATTATCGGCCCATGTCCTGGCCAGACTGGGCCGAGTACACGCGGCTACCTGGCTCGGCCTCGGGCGCCGCTCGCCACGGTGATCGACCCGGGTGGGAGTCTCACGGCTCGGCTGGCCGCGTATCATTCTGGCACGCAGCTTCGGCGGACGATAAGCTCACCCCGCGTCGCCTGGCATCGCCTGATCCTGGGCCATGCTGGCCAACGCAGACCCCCCATCACAGCCGCTGCGCTCGGTCTCTCCGCCGGGCCCGCCGGGCCGTCCTGGTCCTCAGTCGTGGAATCATGGCCTCATCCCGATGGTTTGCGCGCCGTGTCGTCGATCCGGTCAATTCCGTCGCCTGGTTCGCGATGGACGGCCTCTGGCTGGCTCATCAGCCGCTGCCGGCCTATCTGGCGACCGCTGCTGCGCTCACAACCGGCGCCCTGCTCCTGACGACCAACCGCCGCTTCGGCCGCCGGCTCAAGGACGACCTGGCGCTCAACGCCTGGATGTGGATGAACGCGCTCTGGCTCGTCTCCGACCTGGGCGAGAACCCCGCCTTGCGTCTGGCCGCCCTGGTCGTCGGCGGCCTGGGCGTCGCCCTGCTCGTCGTCGCCCTCTGGCCCATCCCCAGCCGCCGTCATCCGCTGGGCCACTTCCGCAAGCTCCGCCTTCCTCACCTCCCCACCCGCCACGACCATTGATCACCGCCCCCGCTTCGCCTCCACACGCCGCGCCAGCCGGTCCACCTTGACCACCCGCGCCCGGCACAGCCCCTTGGCGATCCGCTCCACCTGATCCCGTGCCTCGAGCTGAAACGTCACGGTCAGGCCGTTCAGGTGGACGACCCGAGCCAGGCACACCACCTCCATCCCCACCGGTGTTGCCGCCAGATGATCGACGTCCACGTGGGTCCCCACCGTGCTCTCCCCGGGATCCAGGTAGGGCAACAGAGCCTCCCGCGCCGCGTGCTCCAGGAACCATATCAGCCACGGCGTGCTCAGAATCTCCGGCATCCCGTCCACTGCGAAGTCAATGGTGTGGCGCGGCTCGACCACAAATCGAAGCGTCCCCATCACACCGACTTTGACCCCAGGTTTCATGGCCCCTTGCCCCCGTCTCGAGACGGCCGATACCGAAGCTCCAGACTACTCCGAATCTCCCCCCTCCTGGGATTCGGCGGCGAATTCCCGCACAATGAGCGACTTCCACCCTCCAGCCGCATCGATCGCTCCGCACGAGTCCCTTATGCCGAAAAAGACGACCAACGGTCCCGAATCCACCTTCGCCGGCCTCGGCCTCGACCCCCGCCTCGTCGAAGCCCTCTCTGCCCTCGGCTACGAGGAGCCCACGCCGATCCAGCGCGAGGCGATACCGCCGCTGCTCGCCGGCCGTGACCTGATCGGACAGGCCGCCACCGGCACCGGCAAGACCGCCGCCTTCACCCTCCCCCTGCTCCACCGCATCGACCGCCTCGGGCCCGACCGCCCCCGGCCTTCCGCCCTGATTCTCGTTCCGACCCGGGAACTGGCGACACAGGTGGCCGAGGCCGTCCACCGCTACGGTCGCCGGCTGGGCACATCCGTCGTGCCGATCTACGGCGGCCAGTCTTACGGTCCGCAGCTCCGAACGCTCGGGCGGGGCGTTGATGTCGTCGTGGCCACCCCCGGCCGCGCTCTGGACCATATCCGCCGCAAGACCCTGAACCTCGCCGACCTCGCCACGATCGTTCTCGACGAGGCCGACGAAATGCTCGACATGGGATTCGCCGAGGATATCGACGCCATCCTCTCCGAGACGCCCAGCCAGCGCCAGACGCTCCTCTTCTCCGCCACCCTGCCCCCCCGGATCGCCGCCATCGCCCGCAAACACCTCCGCGACCCGATCAAGATCAAGATCGGCGGTGAGCACCTTCCCGCCGCAGCGCCGCCTCGCGTCCGCCAGCGTGCGTATATCGTCTCCCGCACGCACAAGTTGGCAGCGCTTGGCCGCGTCCTGGATGTCGAGGCCCCGGCCTCGGTGATCGTCTTCTGCCGCCGCCGCACCGAGGTCGACGAGCTGACCGAAGCGCTGGCCAGCCGCGGCTACCGCGCCGAGGCCCTCCACGGCGGCATGACCCAGGACCAGCGCGCCCGCGTCATGAAAAAATTCCGCTCGGGCGGCGTCGACCTCCTCGTTGCCACCGACGTCGCCGCCCGCGGCCTCGACATCGAGCACCTCTCCCACGTCGTCAACTTCGACGTCCCCGCCGAGGTCGAGTCCTACGTCCACCGCATCGGGAGGGTCGGTCGAGCCGGCCGCGAGGGGGTTGCGATCACTCTGGCCGAACCACGCGAGCACCGCCAGCTCCGCGAAATCGAACGCGCGACCCGGCAGAAAATCGAAGTCGCGCAGATCCCCACGGTCGCCGACCTTCAGGCCCGTCGTCTGGAACTGACCACGGCCGACCTACGCGAAATCCTGCTCGCCGGCGGCCTCGACCCGTTTCGGGTCGTCGTCGAGTCGCTGGCTGAGGAGTACGACCCGGTCGAAATCGCGCTGGCCGCCGTCAAGCTCGCCCACGACTACACCGTCGGCGACGGCGATGACCAAGAGATCCCCGACACCACGCCACCGCCCGAGCGGCAGAAATCGGCATCCCACCGACCGGGCGGGTCCTCGCCCCGCCACGGCAGCGACCCTCAACCGAAGGCACCGCGGCCGCGACCCGGATCAACCACTCAGATCCTGATCGCCGCCGGGCGCCTTGCCGGCATCCGGCCTCATGACCTGGTCGGCGCCATCACGAACGAGGCGGGGATCGACGGCCGCCAGATCGGCAGCATCGAAATCGCCGACCGCTACGCCCTGGTCGAGCTTGACGCATCCGTGGCCGACCAAGCCATCGCGGCCCTGCGCCGCTCGCGGCTCAAGGGAAAGAAGGTCAGCGTCCGCGCGGCGCCGGATCACCGCCGCTGACGTCGCGAACCTTCGGGCCTAGACCGGCGGCGATCGAACCGCCGCCTGCTGCGGGTCCACCCCGTCGGCCAACGGCGGCTGCCCGCCGCGGCCCCTCAGTCCGGAACGCCTCCGCTCTCGGAGCCCGCACGGCGTCTTGGGCCTGGTGCCCGACGGCTCCTCGGGCCATCCTGGTTCGACCGCAGGCCCGAGCCATGCCGAGCTTCGGCGCCGGACGCTGGAATCAGGCCCCAGCCTTCCGCTAACCTGGGCATCTTGCCCGATGGGTCGGAATCGTTCACCTTGCCGCTCCTCGTCGCCATGCCGAGCACCTTCACCAAATCGCAACGCCTCCAGCAGCTTCCTCCCTATTTGTTCGCCGAGATCGATAAGAAGAAGAAGGCCGCTCTGGCCGCCGGCCGAGACGTCATCAACCTCGGCGTTGGCGACCCAGACACCCCGACGCCCGAACCGGTGATCCGCAGCCTGCAAGCGGCCGTTGAAAACCCCGCCTACCACCAGTACGCCCTCGACCAGGGCGCACCGGAGCTTCGGCAGTCGATCGCCGAATTTTTCCGTCGTCGCTACCGGGTTGACCTCGACCCCGCTACCGAGATCCTCCCGACAATCGGCTCCAAGGAATCGATCGCCCACTTCCCGCTGGCCGTTCTCAATCCGGGCGACATCGGCTTGGTGCCCGATCCCTGCTACCCGGTCTATCGCTCGAGCACCCAGTTCGCCGGGGGCGAGGTTTACGCGCTTCCCTTGACCGCCGAAAACGACTACCTGCCGGACCTGGACTCGATTCCGTCCGATGTGTGGGGGCGAGCCCGACTACTCTTCCTCAATTACCCCAACAACCCCACCGGCGCCACGGCCGATCTGGCCTACTTCGAAAAAGTCGTCGCGCTGGCCCGTCGCCACAACCTGGTGGTCGCTCAGGACGCCGCGTACAACGAAATGTATTACGAGACGCCCCCGCCCAGCATCCTCGAAATCCCCGGGGCGAAGGAGGTGGCGATCGAGTTTCACAGCCTCTCGAAGACGTTCAACATGACCGGCTGGCGCGTCGGCTTTGCCGTCGGCGGCGCGGCCCCGATCGCGGCCCTGGCTCAGGTCAAGGCTAACACCGATAGCGGCATCTTCACCGCGATCCAGATGGCCGCCAGGACCGCGCTGGACCAGTACGAGACCCTGACGCCGCCGCTCCGCGCCATGTATCGCCGCCGCCGCGACGTCTTCGTCGAGGGCCTCCGCACGCTCGGTTGGGACGTCCCCACGCCGCGGGCCACCTTCTATGTCTGGATTCCGACGCCCGGCCGGGCCAGTTCGATCGAACTTTGCGGCCGGCTGCTCGAAGAAGCCGACGTCGTGACCACTCCTGGCGTAGGTTTCGGCCCCTCCGGCGAGGGCTATCTGCGCGTAGCCCTGACTGTCGCCGAGGACCGCCTGCGTGAAGCGGTAAGCCGATTCGCCCGGCTGAAGATCTGACCCCGCCTGGGCCGGCCGCTAGATCCAGCCCTCAAATCCTGCTCGCAACCCCGGGCGCCTCCATGCAACAGATCAAGATCTTTAAGGGTGCCGAATCCGACATCGAGTCGCTCGAACGCCAGATCAACGACTGGCTGGCTCGCAATCCCGTCCGGGTCGTTCAGATGTCCGGCAATATCGCACCCCAATCGGGCGACGGCCGCGCACGCCTCAGCGCCGTGCCCAACGACTCGGATCTATTAGTCCTTCTGGTCTACGAACCGGCCTGACCGCCCCGACCCAGACCGCGCTTGGGACCGGGGCGGCCAGCCGCCCTGCTCAACGGGTTCCGACCTGCTCCAGCAGGAATACCCCCTTCTTGTTGGCGGTGACAATGTCGAGCCGCCCATCGTCGTTGAAATCGACGACTTCAAACTGCGTACCGATACCGCTCTGGTCGTCGATCGGCCGCGGCTCGAATTCGATCTGCCCGTCGCGACCACGCCGCGCCTGGAGCCAGTACAGCATCGCCGGCCGATCCGCGCCCGGCTCGGCTCGCCCGTGCGACCAAAAGCGCTTGCCCGTCACCAGGTCCAGTAATCCGTCCCGATCCATGTCGGCCGCGATCAATGCGTGCGTCTCCGATACCAACTCCGGAAACAGATCGCGCCGCGCGAACGTGGGCGACCCCCCGCTCTCATCGCCCTGCTCAAACGCCCAGATCCCGTACTTGTGCGCCGACGAGGCGATGACATCATTCCGGCCGTCGCCGTTGATGTCGTAGACGATCATATTGGCAACCGCATCGCCGAGCTGGGCCGGATGGAATCTCCAGGGTCCCGCGGTCGGATTCTCCGGCTGCTCCCACCACCCCCCGGTGCAGAGGACGTCGTTCCGGCCATCGCCGTTCACGTCGCCAACGCCCAGCCCATGCGCAAAAACCGCGGTTCCCGGCCCACCGTTGGCCTCGCTGATCGGATGGACCCTCCAAGGCTGAGTCGGATCGTCGCCAGGCGTAAACCACGCCATCTGACCCTTTTCCGGCTTGCCCTCGGGGTGCCACGCCATGACGAGCACCCGCTTCCCGTCGCCGAACAAATCTGTGTAGAGGGGCGTCTCGTTGCAGGCCGACGGTGCGATCTGGTGGACCGGCCAGTGCCCCGGCCGACCCTTCGGGTTCTCATACCAGAGCGCGGGCTTGCCCGGAAAACCGATCACAATTTGGTCCGGCCATCCATCCTGATTGATATCGTCGGCCCACGCGCACATACACTCGCTGTACGAGCCAAGCCCATCGCCGTAGTCGCCGGGCGGGCGGATCTCGTGTTTGGTCCAGGTCGGAGCCTCGTACCAGTAATCGCCAATCAGAATGTCCCGCCGTCCGTCCCGATTGACATCAGCCGTCGCGACCCCCTCAGCGCGGAAGCGGGCGTCGATTATCGTCTTCTTCCACTCGAGCTCCGAACCCGCCAACACAGCGGCTAACACTACGATTCCAGTCGTCATGATGCCCTCCTAAGTCGACTCCCGACCACGCCGGGTCTCGACGCCGTGACCCAGCCACACGCCGAGCATAATCCAACCGCCCGCCCGCCTGAACCTCCCGGCTCCGCGTCTTCGGTCCCCTTCGGCTCAAACCAGGCTCGCTCCGTGACGGCGCTACGCTCCCGAATCGCCGGGCGCCCTTCAAAGTGCTCCCCACCCGTTGACGGATTTGCGAACCCATGCCCGACGGCCTCCAGCCCCGCTGCCCTCAGGCTGCACCTCGACCGACGACGCTCCCGCCTCTCGCGTTCGAGGAATCAGGCCCGTCGGCCCTCGTCGAGTTGTCGAACTGCTTCGAGGGACGCGCGACATGTCCATTTCCAACGCTGCCTCCCCGGGTTCCGAACCAGGTGAAATCGCCCCAGTTTTCTTGACACCAAGCCCTGACCTATCATTCAGGCTCTGAGGCCGATCGGCGGAGGCCGATGGGATGACCGAGCCTGAGCTGCGCAGCCCTAGACATCGGTTGGACGAACCGGCTGACCCCGAGCCGTGGCTTTCGGTCATCATCCCCGTCCGCAATGAGGCAGGGTCGATCGCCGAGGCGCTCACGGCCGTGATCCGCCCCGGCGTCGAGGTCATCGTCGTCGACGGCGGCAGCAACGACGGGACTGCCGAACGGGCTCGCATGGCCGACGTGCGTATCGTCGAGTCCCCGCCCGGCCGCGGCCCGCAGTTGAACGCCGGCGCGGCGGTCGCGCGCGGCTCGACCCTGTTTTTCCTGCACGTCGACACCCGTCCGCCGGCCGACTTCGATGCGATCATTCGCCGCGTGCTGGCTTCTCCCTGGGTCGCGCTGGGTGCCTTCCGTTTGCGGATCGACTTGCCCGGCTGGCCGATCCGGCTGATCGAGTGGGGCGTCTGGCTCCGCGGCCTTCTGTTCCGTATGCCCTACGCCGACCAAGGTTTTTTCCTCCGGGCTGAGACATTCCGCCGCCTGGGCGGGTTTCCCGCAATTCCTCTGATGGAGGATGTCGCCCTCGTTCAGCGGGCCCGGCGTCTTGGCGCGGTTCGCATTGCTCCCGAGCGAGTTCTGACGTCAGGCCGACGTTGGCGCAGCGCCGGTCCTTGGCGCATGACGTTAATCAATCTCGGCTGCCGGATCGGCTGGTCGCTGGGAATCGCGCCAGAGCGGCTGGCGTCTTGGCGGGACCGACTCTCCCATCCCAAGGCGCCCGCCTCCAACCTCTCCCATAGCCCAATCACCCCCATCACGCCCGACGCCCCCGCCACCGACAGTCGATCCCAGCACGCCGCCCAATCGCTTTCCCGCGATCCGTAAAGCCCGTGCGCTCTCTTGACGCTCGCTGCAACCCTCGCCGCGGCGAGCCAGCGCTGCCAGTCGCATCCCTCGTTCGGATTGCGTGTCCGAAACGAGTTTGTCCGCCCCAGACGGCTCGCTCCAACGGCTCGTCCGCCCTTGGCGAGCAGCCAGCGCGGATCGGCCCCGCTCGGAATCTGCCTGGCCTCATTCGGAAACCGGAGTTGCCAATCGCTCTCAGTCGAGGCTGATCCGTAACGAGGTGATCGCCCCCAAATGGCCCTCGGCGCAGACGTCTAGCCGCCCTGATGACCCGACTTGCGTTACCATGAACGAGTGTGGAGCGCTCAATCCAGACGAGGGCCGACCCCGTTTCGCCATGCCCAGCCCACCGGACAACCGGACCGCCCGCCGCGATTGACTTCGCCCGGCGACCGGCCCTCTGGCTCGATCCGGGTGGCTGGCGATGCCTTCCCGGGCGTCCCACTTTGGAAAGACCTCGGATCGTGGCTACCGCATGTGATGAAAGGAGGATCGCGATGAACCGTCGCCACTGGCTCCAGACCGTCGGTGCGGCGATGGCGCCCGCTGCCCTCTGGGCCCAGGATGCGCAGCCAACGCCTCCGACTCCCTCGCGGCTCCCCGCGTGGCGGGGTTTTAACCTGCTCTCGATGTTCTACCTGAACCGTTCGGCCCCGGACGGATTCTCCGAAGCCGATTTCGACCTGGTCGCCGACCTCGGCTTCAATTTCGTCCGCTTGCCGATGGACTATCGCTACTGGGTCGATCCCAACGACTGGACCCAACTCCGCGAGGAAGTCCTCGCGAAGGTCGATCAAGCCGTCCAGTGGGGCCGGGAGCGCCGTATCCACGTCCAGCTCAATCTGCACCGCGCACCAGGCTTCACGGTCGCTCAACCGGCCGAGCCGCGATCCTTGTGGACCGATCCCACCGCCCTCGAAGCCTGCGCGGCCCACTGGGCGCATTTCGCCCGCCGCTACAAGGGTCGGCCCAACTCGGAACTCAGCTTCAATCCGCTCAACGAGCCCACCAACCAGGTCACTCCCGAAGATCACCGCCGCGTCATCGAGCGGCTGGCTCAGGCCATTCGTGCCGAGGATCCCGATCGCCTGATCGTCTGCGACGGTCGGGGCTACGCCCGGATTCCGCCGAGCGAGTTGGTCGGCCTCAAGGTCGCCGTCTCGACGCACCACTACGACCCTCACCGCCTGACGCACTACAAGGCGAGCTGGGTCGAAGGCTCGTCCTCATGGCCCGTCCCCACTTGGCCGCTTCAGGAAGGCGACCGCCGCTTCGACCGCCAGCGGCTTTACCAGGAACGGATCGAACCCTGGAAGGAATTGGAGCGCCAGGGCGTCGGGGTTCACTGCGGCGAGTTTGGCTGCCACAACCAGACGCCCCACTCCGTGGCTCTCGCCTGGATGCGCGACGTGCTCGCTCTGCTTCGCGAGGCCGGTTGGGGCTGGGCCTTGTGGAATCTCCGAGGCAGCTTCGGGATCTTCGACAGCCAGCGCTCCGACGTCCGCTACGAGCCTTACCGCGGCCACCAGCTCGATCGCGCCATGCTCGAACTGCTCCGCGAGGCATCCGCCTGAGCCGCCTGACCGTATCAGACCAGCGCCGAGCTTAACCAAGACTCAGAGAGTCTCCGAGCTTCGTCCCGAGGCCCGGGCTGACCTCTACCTGCCACCCATGGCGGCTCAAAACCATACCCGTATCGCCCAGCTTGCTCCTGCCCGTGATCACTCATCCGCCAACTGCACTCCGACCGAACGCAGCGCATCGGCGAGTCGCGTGCGCTCGGCCGCGTAAAACTTTCTCTCGACATAGATTCCGATAGTCTCACTTCCCGCCGGCGCCGCGATTCCCAGATCAATCGCGGGCCTGCCGTCACGAATCAGGTGGAGCGTCGCGGTGTAGACCGCCTGGAGGGGTTGCTCCACCCGCGTCGCATGCCGATTGACCGCCTGGATAAAACGCTCGATCGTCTCCGGGTCGGTGACCCGCGGCAATTCGATTGGCCGATTCGCCTCCGGATCGGGCTTGTTGTTGACCTCAATGGCCACAATCGAGCCTTTCGGGTACGGCAGCGGCGGCAGATCGCCCCCACACCCGCCCCAGCCAACCACCCACAGGCCTACCAACAGCCACCGCCGCCACGCAATTCCCGACCCAACCATCATCGGCCCATCCCTACGCGGATTCGTCACCAGGCCGACGCGACGTCAGCCCGACCGGCGCCGCCCATCAGCCTCATCATCTCTCTCGCTCCGCCTGGCTCCAGCCTACGGGCTCGCCCCGACCCGCCGCAAACCACTTCCCAAACTCACCGCCTCGGTCGCCCCTTCCCAGATCTCCGCCGCCTGTTTGCTTTTCCTTTCTTGAGCATCCTGAACCCTGAAAGTCGGCACGTTCAACCCATTTAACCCGAACCCCCGATCTCTGCGACCCCTCAACGCGCGGTTGCGCGCCTCGTCGGGCGGGCCGACGCCTGGATTTGTCCGTTCCTTTCCATGCGGGTCGAATCCGGCAGGAGTCTAAGGCGTCTGTGCCTGGGGCGGACAGAGGCGTTGACCTCAGCACATGACCGATTGCCGGGAGCCGAGGGTCTGCCGATGATGAGTAAGCGCGGAGGTTGAGTCGTTCGTCCTGGGGTTCGATCCGGAGCTTGAGCCGGTCAGGAGGAGCCGCGTGAGCGCGACGCACGATGGAAGGGGGCGAGTCCGCCTCATGCCTGTCCTCAGCGCGGTCGTTGGGGTGGCTGCGGCCGCCGTGGCGGTTCGGGCCGACGTCGTCAAGCTGAAAGACGGTCGCGTCTTGCGGGGGATCGTCGACCGCGACGGCACGCTCGTCCAGATCTTCGACTATGAAGGGATTCGCCGGGTGATCGTGCGGGATACCAAGGTCGAGTCGACCCAGTCCGAGGGGGAGCCGCCAGCCGAGCGGTTCCGACTCGAACAACCCATCGCCGTCCATGCCGGCGAGATGCCGCCGCACGCCGTTGAGATCGAAGCGACGCCTTGGGATGAATTGGGTCGCCGCCGTTTCTCGTACTCCACCGGCACGCGCGGTAAGCGCATCGCCATGACACAGGCGATCAATGAACTCGGCCCCTTCGCCGTCCGGTATCGGGGTATCGATGGATTCTGGCGCGGTTCGTTGGACATCAGCCAGGTCCCCAAACCGATCGTGCTCGGCTTGCTCGCCCGGTTCGACCCCACCCGTTTCGACCCCGCCCATCCCCTGACGCCCGAGCAGATCCGCGACGAGCGGCTACGGGTCGGACGATTCTTGATCCAGGCCGGCTGGTTTCCCGAAGCGCTGGCCGAGCTGGACCGCCTCGACCGCGACTATCCCGAGCTGAAGGAGACGATCGCCCAGGTCCGCCCCCTGGTGCTCGAGGAGCATGGTCGCTCGATCTGGGCCTCGATCCAGCAACTCCAAGCGGCCCAGCAACCGCTCGCGGCTGCGGACCGGCTCCGCAACTTCGACGCCATCGGTGCGTCGGCCGAGGTCGCCGCCGAGGTCCGCAACGCCCTCCGTGTGTTGGAGGCCCGAGCGGCCGAGGATCGAGCCCTGGGTCAGGCTCTGCAACAGGCCGCCGATCAGCTCGATCCGCAAACCCGGCAGGCCGCCGGTCCGCTCCTGCTCGAAGTCCTGACGGCACTGGCCGAAGCGCCTGACACGGTCCGCGACGTCCTGGCTCCCTTCCAACAGACCGCCGACCTGCCTCCCGAACGCCGCCTGGCCTTGGCCTTGACCGCCTGGCTCGTCGGCCCCGAACTGGCCGAAGCCGAACCACACGCCATCGAACGCCTAGCCGCTGCCCGACGCGCCCTCCGCGGCTACCTCCAGTCCACCCGCGACGACGCCCGCAAATCCTACCTCGCCGAGCTAGAAGCGCTGGCCCTCTCGGGCAAACCCGGCGAGACCATCCCCCCGCCTCCCCCTCCTCGATCCACTGGCACTGCCGAACTCCCACCGCCCCAACCCGCGTGGCTCGACCTGCCCCGGCTCACCGCGCTGGCTCGCCGCATGGCCCCGCCGTTGCACGAGATCACCCACACCCAACCAGCCGAAATCCGCTTCCATCGCGTCCACGACGATCCCTACCCCGACCAACCCTCGGAGTACGCCGCCTGGCTACCTCCGGAGTATCACCCACTCCGCCGCTATCCGGCGGTCGTGATCCTCCACGGCCCCGAATCGCTTGACGAAACCTTGAACGCCTGGATCGAACACGCTCAGCGCCGGGGCCTGATCCTCATCGCGCCCGAGTGGCGCACCGGCTCCGCGTCGGCCTATCGCTACTCGACCGACGAAGTCACCGTCGTCCAACTCGTCCTCCGTGATGCCCTTAAGCGATTCGCCATCGACGCCAACCGCGTCTATCTGGCCGGGGTCCTCGAAGGCGGCAACATGGCCTGGGACCTTGGTTTGGCCCACCCCGATTTGTTCGCCGCGACCGCCGTCATCTCTGGCCTGCCCGCCAAGTATGTCTGGGCCAACCGGGCCAACCAGTCTCTCATGCCCCTCTACATCGTTCTCGGCGAGCTAGCGCCCGCCGAAAACCCGATCGCCTTCGAGCAGTGGACCAAACCCCTCATCGTCCGCAACACCGACCTGACATACGTCAAGTATTACCGCCGCGGTCTCGAACCTCTACCCGAAGAAATCCCGGCCATCCTCGACTGGTTTGTCAGCCGCGTTCGCGATCCCTCCCCCCGCCAGTTCACCGCCACCACCGCCCGCGCCGGCGACGACCGCTTCTTCGGCGTCATCGTCCGCGGCCTGCAAGACCGCTTTGGCATCCGCCCCGAGGCCGCCGACCCGCTCGGAAAAAACATCAAACCCGCCGAGCTGACCGTCCGCGCCAACGCCACCCTCAACAAGATCACCGTCAACACGGTCGGCGTCACCGGTGTCGACGTCTGGATCGGCCCCGACCGGCTCGACTGGTCCCAGCGCATCGAGGTCTGGGTCAACGATAAGCCCGTTTACCGCGAGGTCCCCTCACTCCAGCGGTTCGAGCACTTTCTCGAGGACCTGCGGATCCGCGGCGACCGCGCCCAGACCTACTGGCTCAAACTCAGCCCCGAAACCAGTTCGCCCCGCAGCCGCTGAGGCAGCCGGCCACTCACCGCTCCACGCCCAACCGGAGACGCGGCCCCGCCCCGCCCCACGGCGGCCGCGCCCGCATCGAGCTACAACGCCGCCGTATAACCACCATCGACGGGCACGGCGATCCCCGTCACATAGTCGCTCGCCCGGCTGGCCAGCCAGACCGCCGTTCCGGCAATATCGTCCGGCGTCGCCCACCGTCCCAGCGGGATCCGCGCCACGACCCGGTTGTACAACTCCGGAACCTCCTGCCGCGCCTGCTGCGTCAGCTCGGTGTCGAACCACCCTGGCAAGATCGCGTTGACCTGAATGTTGTCATTGGCCCACGCCAAGGCCAGGCTCTTGGTCAGTTGGACAATACCTCCCTTGCTGGTCGCGTACGCCGGCGCAAACCCCGCGCCGAAGATCGACGTCATGCTGCCGATGTTGACAATCTTGCCTCCGCCAGCCTTCTTCATGAACGGATAGACCGCCTTCGAAAGCAGAAAGGCGCTTGTCAGATTGGTCTCAATCACCTGCTGCCACTGTTCCAGCGTCATCTCGTGAGGCGGCCGCCGGATGTTGATCCCCGCATTGTTGAACAGGATGTCGATCCGGCCGAACCGCCGGGAGACTTCGCCCACGATTCGATCCACGTCGGCGGCCCGGGCCACATCGCCGACCACAGCCTGCGCCGCAACCTGATGCGCGTCCGACAGAAACTGGGCCGCGGCCGTCGTTTTCTCCGGGTTGCGACCTACGACCGCGACCGACGCACCGGCCGACGCCAACCCCCTGGCGATGCCCAGACCAATCCCCCCATTTCCCCCCGTGACCATCGCCACCCGGTCGCTTAGGTCGAAGAGTGTCACAGCCCGCCACACCCTCCACGCAACAGACTGAGCACGTCTGGCTTGTCGCGTCTGTCGCGGTTTGCGCCAATCGTTCCTAGTTCCTGTTCGTCAAGACACCCTAGCCCACGACTGGTTTATTCGCAATCCCTCCCACCCGACGGAGCCGACCCCATGCCTGACCCCCGCTGGGATGCCCTGGCCGAAATCCTCGTGACCCATTCCACCCGTCTCGAACCTGGCGACAATCTCTTGATCGAATGTTTCGACCTCGACGACGACACCCTCCCGCGCCGGATCATCCAGCGGGCGGCGGGCCGGGGCGCACGCGTGCTGCTTAGCCTCCGGTCCCAACGTCTCCAGCGCGACTTGATCCGCCTCGGCAGCGAAGACCAGTTCCGCCTCTGGGGTGAGTTAGACCGCGCACGCATGGATCAAATGACTGCCTACCTCGGCCTCCGCGGCAGCCGCAACATCAACGAACTATCCGACGTCCCAGACGACAAACTCGGTCTTTTCAACACGTACTACACCAAGCCCGTCCACTTCGAGCGGCGCATCCCTCACACCAAATGGTGCGTCCTGAGGCTGCCCGGCCCCAGCATGGCCCAGCAGGCCGGCATGAGCACCGATGCCTTCGAGTCGTTCTACTTCGACGCCTGCACCCTCGACTACGGCCGGCTCGCCCGTGCGCTCCGCCCCCTAGCCGAACGCATCAACGCCGCCCGCGAAGTCCACATCACCGGACCCGAGACCGACCTCCGCTTCTCGATCGCAGGCATCCCGGTCATACCCTGTGCCGGCGAACACAATATCCCCGATGGCGAGGTCTTTACCGCCCCAGTCCGCGACTCGGTCAACGGCCACATCCGCTTCAACACCCCGACCATCTACCAGGGCAGCTCCTTCGATGGAGTCCGCCTCGAATTCCAGGACGGCCGGATCGTCCGGGCCAATTGCCAGGGCGGCGACGTCGCCAAACTTCGCCGCATCCTGGCCACCGACGACGGAGCCGCCTACATCGGCGAATGGTCCATCGGCTGCCACCCGCGTATCCTCCACCCCATGCGCGACATCCTCTTCGACGAAAAAATCGCCGGCAGCTTCCATCTCACTCCGGGCAACGCCTACGAGGAAGCCGACAACGGCAATCGGTCCAAGATCCACTGGGACCTGGTGCAGATCCAACGACCCGAATACGGCGGCGGAACCATCGCCTTCGACGGCGTCCCCATCCGCGTCGATGGCCGCTTCGTCGACCCGGAACTCCAGCCACTCGACCCGGAGTGATCCGACCTCGCCCGCCGCGCTCGCCTCGGCGGGCAAGATCGGCCTCTTCTCCCGGTTCCAACCGCCTCAGCGCGTCGGGGCCGCCGGCTTCCGCTCCAGTTCGACATGCACCCGGAACGGACCAGCCGGAACCGAGAACCGGCTCCGCTCACCGGTCACCTCCGCCGTTGGAACTGGCGCCATCATCTGAAGCGACACCGACAAGCGCCCCCGCCGCTCCTGTAATGCCGTTCGCTCCACTTCGCCATCCCGAGGCTCAGGCGCGGCCGCACGCCATCCATCGGCCCGGGGGCCCCCCAGATCCAGACGAAGCTCGGACTTGCCATCGCCGTCCCCTTCGTCGCCGACCGCCCCCAACGCGATCGAGAAATGCGCCTCCGGCCGCGCCGCGACCGTGGTCGCAGCCGGAGGCGCCGCCTTCTGGACGTCCTCCGGCTCAGCGTCCGTCGTCGGGCTGTCACCCGACTCGCGAGCCGGACAGCGATGGATCTGGGGTGTCGGCACCGGCTCGCCAGCCTCGTTGACCGGTTCGTGCGGCTCCCCATCGGGCAATGGCGGCAACGGGACAATCTGACCGGCGGCATTACGCGGGGTCGGCAACATCCGGCTCGGCAGCTCCGGCATCAGCGGCGCAGCCATCATCGGCCCTCTCACCGGCGGCATCGCGAAACCCGCCGCGGGCAGCGCCGGGCCAACCCCTGGACCGGTATAGGCAAACCCCGGTCCGGTCTCCGCTCCGCCCGCCAGGACGTTCACCGGCCCAGCTCCAGGCACAATGATGATCGTCGCACCTGGACCGGGCGTCTGAATCACGACCGGCTGGTTCCCCGCGCCTGAAACCATCGGACCGCCCGCCGCCGTCCGTGGCTCGCTCGACCGCAGCGCCACATTCGCCGGCTCGCGCCGCGTCCATTGCCCCGCCTCTCCAATCGGAGCAGGCGCCCGTTCCGCCCTCGGCTCCCGGCCCTCGCCCACAGCCTGAGGCGTCATCGCCTGCGGCCCCACGCCGATCAGTCCGGCCTGACGGGTCCACCCATCGACAGCGCCGGGGCTGCCCTGCGTGCCGTAACCTCCAGACGACGAGACCGGCCGATCCTCCGGGTCGATCACGGCGACCCGCTCGCTCAGCACCCGTGATCCGTCAGCCCGCTTCATCTCATGAGGACCAAGCCCGACGACCAGCACCTGCCCCGCCGGCACGCTCCACGCGCCCTCGACCCGACCCCCGATCATCACCGGCACCTGAGCGTGCCCCTTGAGCATCGTCGGCAAGCTGCCCGGCCTCGACTTCGGCCCGGACAAGACGATCTCAGTCACCGGATACGACTCGATCGCGGCCAGCCGGGTCTCCGAGATCGCCACCTCCACACGCGCCCCGCCCGTCTCGGCGTAACAATCGACGTCGACATCAAGCGACTCGTCCACATAATCCACCACCGGCCGATAGCCCACCGCGGTCGCCAGCCCGTATGGACCGTCCGCGACCCGCTCCAGATGCGCCAGATACGGAACCCGCAAGATCGTCACCGACTCAGCCGTAATCTCTCGGCCTGTGCGCGGCCTCGGCGTGTAGATCGCGTGCCTGGCCTCACCATCGAGCGCCGCCAGCTCAGACTCCGGCAGCAGCCAGACACTCCCGCCGCCCTTTCGCGCCACCGGCCGCAAATGCGGATGCAGCCGCGACCGCCAACCCAGCCCTTGCATCTCCACCACCCGCACCCGATGACCGACCAGCTCGCCAACCGCCGGACCAGCCGTCTCGGTCCCCCCCTGTCCGATCAGAACCAGCCACAACGCCGCTAACCTCATCACCCCACCTCCCTCCCTGAAGGATGCTGGACGCCGCGAGGTTCGGGCGATCCCGCTTCAATCGTTCCAAACGACGCGGAAGAATAGGCAAGCCAGGCCACCCCGTCAACGCCAAGCCACCACCCCCCCTTCGTGCAAACCCAACCATTGACAACCCTCCATGCATTGAACAAAATCCGTGCACTTAGGGAACATGGGTACAGATAAACGGCGGAGGGTCGGCCGATGGTTGCGTTCCGCTTCGTCCACACGGCCGACTGGCATCTCGGGCAGCCGTATCGGAGCGTCCCTGACCTGGCCGAACGGCTCCGCGAGGCCCGCTGGGTCGCCGTCGAAGCGATTCTGAAAAAGGCCGAGCAGCTACCGCCCCACATCGTCCTGGCCGCCGGCGACCAGTTCGACTCGCCGACGCCCAACCCGGCCTTGGTCGAGCGACTTTTGGAAACGGTGGCCGCCCATCCGTCGGTGACCGTTTATATGATCCCGGGGAATCACGACCCGCTTCGCCCCAGATCGGTCTACGTCTCCCCCGCCTTCGGCAAGCGACCGCCCAACCTGATCGTGCTTGATCGGCCGGAGCCGGTCGCGTTAGACGGCAGCCGCGTCACCCTCTACCCCTGCCCCTGCACCGCACAATGGGGCGACAACCCGCTGACCTGGATTCCCCGACGTCAGCCCGGACAGCAACTCCGTATCGCACTCGCCCATGGCTCGTTGCCGAGCGCTTGCCAATCCGATCAACGCAGCTACCCGATCGACATCAACGCGCCCTCGCGTTACGACCTCGACTACGTGGCCCTCGGCGACTGGCATCGCCCCACCCCGCCCCCCGCCGAAGATGCCGCCGCCCGCATGTATTACCCCGGAGCGCCCGAGATCGGCGGCTGGGACGAACCCGATGCCGGCCAGGCCCTCGTCGTCGAGCTGGAACCCGGCGCCCTGCCACGGGTCGCGGCTTTTCGCACCGGCCAGTACACCTGGCGGACCCTCGACGCCGATCTGGCCGACGATTCCGACCTGGATCAACTCCTAGCGCAGGTCAAATCGAGCGCCAGTCAGACGACCTTGCTCCGCCTCCGCCTGACCGGCTGCCTCGGCGCCGTCGCCCGTGATCGGCTCGAACAAGCCCTCGACCAATACGCGGCCCAATTCGCCCGCCTGGAACCCAACCTCGATGCGCTCGCCTGCCGATCCGACGACTCCGCGCTGGAGACCACCGATCCCCGTCTGCATCACGTCTTCCAGGCCCTGACGCGGCTGGCCGACGACCCTTCGGCTCTGCCTGCGAACTGGCCGAAGGACCTGCCTCGTCCCGACGCCGCAACCATCGCCCGGGCCTTGAGCTTCGCGCGGAGGCATCTCTCGTGAGCGAATTGTATTTGGAGCGGGTCGCGCTCACACATTTCGGCTGCCATCAGAATCGGTCCGCCGAGCTTGGCCCGGGCCTCAACCTGATCTGCGGCCCCAATGGAGCCGGCAAGTCGACGCTCTTCCAGGCCATTCTGATCGCGCTGACCGAGCGGCACTCCTCCAGCAACCGCTCTCTTCAGAACTGGGTTCCCTGGGGATGCGACGGACTCGGGCCGACCGTCGAGCTCCACCTGGTTTGCGGAGGCGCTCGTTATCGGATCCGCAAAACCTTCGTGCATAACCCCGCCTGCGAGGTGGAGCCACTCAACGGCTCAAAACGGCTGTTCAATAAGCCCGCCGAGTCGCTGCTCGATTCGCTGCTTCAGGATGACGGGGCCGCCGGCCTGCTGCTCCGCGCATTGTGGGGAGACCACGACGCCACCGCGTTGATCCACCCCGCTCGCGTCCCCAGCCAGAACCGCTCCGCTCCGGCCGCTCTCCTTCAACCGCTGCTCGATGTTTCTTCGCCGAATCAGCCGACCAGCTCGTTCTCGCGTTTGCGGCAAGCCGCCTGGCAGGCCTACGAAGAGCGGTTCACCCCCGGACGCCAGCAAATTCGCAAGGGGTCCAAATTGTTCGACGCCGCTCAACGGCTCGACTGTGCCCGACAGCAGCAGAAACAGATGGAGGATTTGCAATCGGCCCTCAGCTCGGCCCTCGATCGACTCGCGGAGGCCCAAGCCGGTCGCAGGCAAGCCGAGGCCGACTGGGACGAAGCCCGCCGAGCCGTCGCCAACCTCAGGCCGCGGGCCGAACATTATCACCGGTTCCAGACCGAGCTGGCGGCCAAACAGTCCGCGCTCCAGACCGCTCAGCGAGATTTGGAAGCGCTCGAGCAGGCCGAAGCCGCGTCGACCCAGACCGCCGAGGCCCATGCCGCGCTCGATCGCGCCGAACGCGCCGCCGCCGACGCCCAACGCCAGCACGAGCAAGCTCAGTCGGAACTCTCAGCGGCCCGGCAGCGGCACGATCAGATCGAGGAACGCCTCGGCTCGATCGAACGCCTGATCCGCCGGCGCGACCAGATCCAGGCCGCTCAGCAGACCTGCGGGCAGCGGGCGGAGGCCTTCCACCAGGCCGAGAACGACCTTCGGACCGCCACTGATCGGCTCGATGCGGCACGCGCCGCCTTCACCGAAGCCGAGAATCAGCTCGCCCTGTTGCGAACCCGCGCCGCAGCTCATCAGCGTGCCCGCCAGCGCGATGCCTTGCGTGAGCGGCTCCAAACCCTTCAGACGATCGAGTCCGAGCTCGCTCGCCTCGAGGCCGCCGGCGCCAAGCTCCCAGTTCCGACCGACCAGGAACTGGAGCAAATCCGCACGTGCGTCCGCGAGCTCGACGCACTGAACCAAGCCCTCGATGAACAACCGGTCGCCGTCTCGATCCAGCCCGAGCGGCCGATCGAGCTTCGGGTTCAGGACGCATCGGGCGACCGTATTTTGGAGCTTTCCGAACGAGCGGGCCAGACCCTCGCGCTCGGCGAAGAGCTGATCCTGATCCTGCCCGGCTTCGGCCGGATCGAACTGCGCCGAACCGGTCCTCAGGCCGAACAGCGCCGCGCAAGACGGAACGCGCTGGCCCAACAGCTTGAAACGATGTGGACCGGCCTCGGTGTCAGCGGACTGCCTGAACTTGAGCGGAGGATCACGGCCCGTCAACAGCGCCATTTTGCCGAAACTCGACGCGATGACCTGCTCAGCGGTGAGACGCCGGACGCCCTCCACGCTCGCCTTGCCGAGCTTGAGCACGCGGTTCAGGAAGACGGCCTTCGAACCGATCCGGAGCCACCGCCGTCAGAGTTGGCTCAGGCCGAACAATCTCTCAAGAACGCCGACGCAGCTCGCACTCGTGCCGATCGCGAATGGGCCGCCGCCGCCGAACGCCTGCGCAACTGCGAGCAGGAGCTGCGCGCCGCCCAGCAGTCGCTCCAGGAGCAGGCCTGCGGCGACCCCGATGCCGCCCTCGACGAGATCCGCAGCCAGATCGACGCCGCGCTTGCCGACCTCGACCGTCTCGGCGCGACCATCCAGGCCGCCACTCCGAACGAGATCACCGCTTGCCGCCAACAGCTTCAGTCCGCGCTGGAGCCTCTCCAAAATCGTCAGGACGCCGCTTCGGTCGCACTCAATCAGGCCAGGCAGACCCTTTCCGAAGCGGCCACCGAACACCGCCTCCGCAAGGAACGGCTCGATGAGATGCTCCGCACCGCTCCAGCCGATCCTGTCAGCCGGCGCGAGGCCATCGACCGCGCTCGCCAGGAAGCCGACCGCGCCTTGCGCGACTACGAAACCCTACGCCAGACGCTCCCGCCCGACCCGGCCGACGAACTCGCCCACGCCGAATCCCGACTCAACGAAGCTGAGACCCGCAAAGACCAGGCCATCGAAGATCACCACGCGGCCGAACGCCAGCTCGCCGAACTTCAAGGTCAGGACTACGAATCTCGGCGCGTCCAGGCCGTGGAGGAGCTTGCAGCGGCGGAGGACGCCTATCAACGCGAGGCCCGCGACGCTGCCGCCTGGGCCTTGCTCCACCTGCTCTGTCAACAAGCCGCTGCCGAAGCGACTCGGTCGGTCGCCAGCCGGCTGGCCGCGTTGGCCGACCCCAGCATCGAACGCCTAACCGCCGGCAACGTCCGCGCCATCGAAATTCAGGGTGACGGCCTCGAACCCATCCGCGCGCGCAGCCGCCAGTTCGACGAACTGTTCGGCGTCGACCGCTTCTCGCGCGGAACCCGCGAACAGGTCCTGCTCGGCTGCCGGTTGGTTCTGGCCCAACTCCTGGCCAGCCAAGGCCGCCAACTGCTTCTGCTCGACGAGCCGTTGGCCCACACCGACCCCCTCCGCCACCTCGCCGCCTTGGACCTGCTGAGCGAGCTGGCTCAGTCGGTCCAGATCCTGGTCTTCACCTGTCATCCCGACCGGTATCAGCCGCTCCGCCAGCGACCGGACGTCGTCGCCATCGATCTGGGTTCTGGCATCGTCCTGCCGGATGGCTAAGGGCCTTCCTTTGGGCGTACAATCGTGACTGTGCTTTCAGACGAGAGTACCCCCGGAGACGATGCGGCGATGCCGACTCCCGACGATCTCTACGAAACCGCCATTCAGCAGCGCGACGCCGGCGACAAGGACGCCGCCTTGGCCACGCTTAAACAAGCCTTCGACCTCGATTCCAACTTCGCGATCGGCCACGGCCTGGCCGCCAAGCTCTGCGCCGATCTCGGACATTTCGACGAGGCGATCGCCCATGCCCGCAAGGTCGTCGAGCTAGAGCCCGACGACGCGTTCAGCTACACCGCCCTTTCGGTGATCTACCAGCGCTGCGGCCGGATCCCCGAGGCCGAGGAGGCCAAGGCCCGCGCCTATTATAAGCAGATGGGCATCGACTGATCCCCCGCCGTTCTGGAGCACTGCTCATGGCGACGTCTGCGATCGTCTGGGCCGCGATCCTGGTCTCGGCAACCGCCTCCGAGGACGAATCCTGGTTCGATACCCACCTCCCCAGTCTGGTTGCGCTCTACGAGCATCTCCACGCTCACCCCGAACTGTCGCTCCAGGAAGAACAAACCAGCCAGCGGATCGCCGCCGAGCTGTCCGCCGCCGGCGCTGCGGTCGCCCAAGGCGTGGGCGGATTCGGCGTCGTAGGTCTGCTCCGCAACGGCAAGGGACCGACCGTCCTGATCCGGGCTGATCTAGACGCCTTGCCGATCACCGAGGAAACAGGCCTTCCCTACGCCAGTCGCGTCACGGCCGCCGATGCTGATGGCGACCCGGTCGGTGTCATGCACGCCTGCGGCCACGACGTCCACATGACCTGCTTAGTGGGCGTTGCCCGCTGGCTTGCGGACCACCGCGACGCCTGGCGGGGCACCGTCGTTCTGGTCGGTCAGCCCGCCGAGGAGCGGGTCCGAGGCGCCCGAGCGATGCTCGAAGACGGCCTCTACCGTCGCTTCCCCAAGCCCGACTACGCGATCGCCCTCCATGTCGCCCACGACCTCGAAACCGGCCACCTCGCCTACACCCCCGGCCCGGCCCTAGCCAGCTCGACCTCGATCGACCTGATCGTCAAGGGCAAGGGTGGGCACGGGGCCGCGCCGAATGAAACGATCGACCCGATCGTCCTAGCCAGCCTGCTCGTGCTCGACCTCCAGACGATCGTCAGCCGTGAGATCCGCCCGACCGAGCCGGTCGTCCTGACCGTTGGCTCTTTCGAAGCTGGCAGCAAGCACAACATCATCCCCTCCGAAGCCCACCTCCAGCTCACCCTGCGGACATACTCCGAGGAGGTCCGCCAACAGGTTCTCGACGCGCTCCGCCGCCGCGCCACGGGTCTGGCCGCGGCCCACGCCGCCCCCGAGCCGGTCATCACGATCGACGATTACACACCGCCGACCATCAACGACCCGGACCTGGTCGACCGCGTCGTACGCCGCTTCCAATCCGAATTCGGAGCCGACCGTATCCATCGCGTCGAGCCGGTCATGGGCTCCGAAGATTTCGGGCTATATAGCGCCGAGGGCGTACCGATCTTCATGTTCCGTCTCGGTTCGATTGCCTCCGAGCGGCTCGCGGCAGCGCGCCAGGGCGGTCCACCCCTTCCGCCGATTCACTCCTCCCGCTATGCCCCCGACGCCGGCCCCGCGATCCGCACCGGTGTCGCAGCCTTCTCAGCAGCGGTCCGCGAGCTTTTGCCGCCCTGATCCGGTTGCGGTCGGCTCAAGCTGGCCCACCGGTCCACCGCTGGAGCGCCTCCGCACGCCGCCGGCGCGACCTCTCAAAGTACGCGCGCGCCGGCTCCAATCCAAACTCGGCCACAACCTGGCTTACGTCACGCTCGCTCGTCGACTCGATCACGTAAAACGCCTCGCGCGTATGAAAGTCAAACCGTAGCTGGCGAGGATACCGTTCCAGCATCAGGTCCATCTTGTCCCAGTTCTGGTCCATGTGCAGCGCCACGCTGTTCGTGTTGATCGCCGCGACCGCCAGCGTCTCGTACGTGGACTCGGCAATCACCCGCCCGCACCGATTAAGGATCCGTCCCTGCTCGTCGGTGATCGACGTGATCACAAACGCCCCGGTCTCGAACGCTAGAGCCTGCGCCTGAAGTCCACCCCGGTACATCGACGAGAAGACGATCAGATCGCAGCCCGCTTCGGCAAGCGGTTGCCGGACCTCCGCAAAGTTCAGGTCGAAGCAGATCAGCATTCCGACCCGGCCAAAATCCGTCTCGAAGGTTGGCACCGCCGTTCCCGGAATCACCCCCTTGTCCAGCTCCATCACCGTGGGAAACATCTTCTCGTAACGCCCCAGCACATCACCGCGTCGATCCACCAGGATCGATACGTTTCTCAGTCCCCGCTCGGCATCGCACTCGATCCGCGGCCAGACGATATGGAGCCGATGCTCCCGCGCCAGCCCCGAACCCGATCCAACGTCCCGCCGGTCGCCGCCTCGGCGACGTGAAATGGGTCCGGCAAGGCCCGTTGAGGATACGCCTCCGGAAAAGCGACCAGGTCGGCTCCGAGCCGAGCGGCCCGTTGAATCAGGCCGGTCGCCTGATCCAGGAACCGCCGAGTCCCGGCCTCCGTGTCCACCCCCGCCGTCGGTCGGTGCGACACGCTGGCCACCTGAATCTCCCGGCGTCGGGCCAACCGTCTCATGACAACGCCTCCGACTTCACCTCGTCCCGGGACGACCCATCAGTCCCTAGCGGGCTGGCTCTAGCCGGCCTGGCCGCTCGCTCCACCCACGCTCAGACGGTACGATCGCCGTCATGAACACGCCTCCAGAATATCGCATCGACCAGCCCGACCGCCTCCCCAGCCCATCACTCCTGGTGTTTCGGCCGCTGGTCCATCGCAACCTGGACACCCTACTGCGGATCGCGCGCAGCCCCGCGCGGCTTCGCCCGCACGTCAAAACCCACAAAATGGCCGCCCTCGTGCGCATGGTCGAGGCCGCCGGCATCCACCAGCACAAATGCGCCACAATCGCCGAAGCCGAACTGATTGCCCGAGCCGGAGGACGCGACGTCCTGCTAGCCTACCCTCTGGTCGGGCCAAACCTCGGTCGCTGGGCTGACTTGATCGGCCGCTATCCCGAGACGACCTTCCGCGCCGTCGTCGATTCGATCGAGTCGGTCCACGCCCTGGACATGGCCTGTTCCGGCTTGCCGCGGCCCACGCCCGTCCTGGTGGACCTAAACGTCGGCATGAACCGGACCGGCGTCCCCCCCGAACAAGCCGAACCGGTCTACCACGCGGTTGCCGCCGCAAGGAACCTGACGCCCGACGGCCTCCACGCCTACGACGGCCACCACCGCCACCCCGACCCCCAGCTCCGCTACACCGCCGCTCGGCTCGGCTTCGAAGCCGTCCAGCGACTCCGCGACCAGCTCCAAGCTCACGGCCTTCCCGTACCCCGCCTCGTCCTCGGCGGCACCCCGACCTTCCCATGCCACGCCCAGCTCGACGACCCCGGCGTCGAATGCTCTCCCGGAACACTCATCTTCCACGACCACGGCTACGCAACCCAATTCCCCGACCTGCCGTTTCAGCCAGCGGCGCTCCTGCTGACCCGTGTCATCAGCCGGCCCGCGCCCCACACCCTCTGCCTCGACCTCGGCCATAAAGCCGTCGCCGCCGACCCCCCCGGCGACCGCCTCCGCCTGCTCGGCCTCGATGACGCCCAACTCGGCGCCCAGAGCGAGGAACATCTGGTCGTCCGCACTCCTCAGGCCGCAGGCCTACCCCCCGGAACCCCCCTGCTGGCCATCCCCACCCACATCTGCCCCACCTGCGCCCTGCACCAAGAGGCCCTGGTCATCGACGACGGCCAGCTCGTCGACGTCTGGACCGTCGCCGCACGCGACCGCCGCATCGGGATCTAACCCGCTCAGCCGAATCCCTCAGCTATACAACCGCCGCTCCCGTTCCAGCACCCCAGCCAGCTCCTCGGGACGCTGCGTGCCGATCAGATAACGGGTCCCATCCGCCAGATAAATCCGCACCGCCCGGTTCCCCCGCGCGGTCATCACTCGCTCGCCATCCCGGGTCAGCCGAACCCCCCAAAACCCATGATCTCTCCACGCGTTGTATTCCACGATTTCCACGGCCCGTATGCTTCCTAGCGGAATCGACCGCCGAAACGTCGGCACCCATCCAAACCAGACGCGACACGCCTCCGGCGTCACCTCGGTCGTCATATGCAAAACGCCGATCACCAGAATGGTCGGCAGCCCAATCCCCACCAGGATCGGAATCGGGACCTCCACGTTCCAACCCGTCCCCGGAACCGCCACATTCCGATTCTCGCTTCCGTGATGCAGCCGCACGAGCACGATCCCCAGCCCGGCCATCAATGCCAGCAACCCATAAAGCCACCACGCGAAGTTTTGCTCCTCGCGGTATATCGCCGAAACCGGCTGAGGCAAGGCGACGGACACCTTAGCGGCCCTCCCGCGCCGACGCGAGCACGCGGTTGATCGCTTGCAAGCCGATCGCCGCCACCTGATCCGCCGGAATCGCCCAGAGGTTCGGATTCAACACCTCCAGGCTGACCGGCCCCCGATATCCCTGCCGCTCCAACTGAGCCAGCCACGGCCCAAGCGCAAAGTCACCATCGCCCGGCAACACCCGGTCGGCGTCGCCGGCCAGCTCTCGCGGCGTCCCGCTCAAATCCGAAACCTGAACATGAAATAGATTGTGCGGTCCCAGATGGCCCAAGTCCTCAAACTTCGACGGCCCCGTGTAGTAGTGAAACACATCGAGACAGACCCCCAGGTTGGCCGCCCCAACCTGCGCGACCATCGCCGCCACCGTGTCCAGGCTCGCCCCCAAGACCGCCGATCGCTGTGGCTCCAGGGCCAGCCGGATCCCGAAACGTCCCGCCTGCTCAGCCGCCTCCGCCAGCCCATCGAGCGCCCGACCGATTTCCTCCGGCGCTGGTCGGCCCGCAAGCTCCGGAAGAATCACCAGGGTCGCCACGTCCAGCTCCGCTAGCAGCTCCAGCCGCCGGAGGTAGAGATCGGCGTGCGGCCCGCCCGGCCCCTCCATCAAGCCGCCCTGCGCGGCCGCCGCGACCGCCGCCAACCCCGCATCCGCCAGACGCGTTCGCGCTTCGGATACTCCCTGCGCCGCCACAAACGTCTCCAACTTCGTCAGCCACAGCTCGATCGCCGTCCAGCCCGCGCGCATCGCCGCATCCAGATCGGCCTCAAACGGACTGCCCATCGTCGTCGCCTGGCTGATGCACGGAATCATCGATCGTCTCGCTCAACCGCCCTCCTCCCGAATCACCCCCCCAATCCGGGGATCGCCCGCGATGGATCCTCAACCAGCTCGCAGATCAACCGCGCCACTTGCCCCGAAGCCACCCGCCACTGCCGACACGTATCCCGATCCCGGATCGTCACCGTATCATCCTCCAGCGACTGCCCGTCCACCGTGACGCAATACGGCGTGCCCACCTCGTCCTGCCGCCGATACCGTCGCCCCACGGCCCCCTTCTCATCATAAAAAACCGGGAGATGCCGCTTCAGCTCACGGTAAATCGCCTCCGCTTTCTCCGGCATCCCATCCTTCTTGACCAGCGGAAAGACCGCCGCCTTGATCGGCGCCAGCCGCGGATGCAACCGCAACACCGTTCGCGGCTCGCCCCCGACCTCATCCTCCGTGTAGGCCTCGCAGAGAAACGCCAACGCGGCCCGATCGGCCCCCGCCGACGGCTCAATCACGTGCGGCACCAGTCGCGTCTTGGTCTCCTCGTCGTAATAACTCAAGTCCTTGCCGCTAAACTTCATATGCTGGCTGAGATCGTAGTCGCCGCGATGCGCGATCCCCTCCAGCTCGCTGACCCCAAACGGAAACGCATATTCAATGTCGGCCGTCGCCTTCGAGTAAAAGGCCAACTCCTCGGCCGAGTGATCCCGGAGCCGCAGCCGCTCGCTCCGCAGCCCGTGCCGCACATACCACTGAAACCGCTCTTTACGCCAGTAGGCGTACCACTCCGTCGCCTCCTCCGGCCGGCAGAAATACTCCAGCTCCATCTGCTCGAATTCACGCGACCGAAACGTGAAATTACGCGGGTTGATCTCATTCCGAAAGCTCTTGCCGATCTGAGCGATCCCAAACGGCAGCTTCACCCGCCCGGTATCGACCACGTTCTTGAAATTGGCGAAAATCCCCTGCGCCGTCTCCGGCCGTAAATAGGCCACCGCCGACGCATCCTCGAGCGCCCCCACAAACGTCTTGAACATCAGGTTGAAAGAACGCGGCGGCGTCAGCGTCCCCCGCTCATCGGTCGACGGCCCGATCACCTTCTCGCGGTCCGCCTCGGACAGTTCCAGGTACGGAATGATCGTCGGCGGCTGCTCCGGCGTCCCAAACTTACGCGCCAGCTTCGCCGCCTTACGCTCCGGTCCCTGCGCCGCCTCCTCCACACTCGCCCCCAGCCCCGCCAGCCAGGCTTCGGTCGGCTCCCCTTTATGATTCACCTGAGGAAATAAGTACACAAACACATATAACTGATCGGCTCGATACCGCTCCTTCGTCGCCCGACAATCGACCATCGGGTCCGAAAAGCCCCCCACATGCCCCGACGCCTCCCACACCCGCGGATTCATAATGATCGCGCAATCCAACCCCACCACATCCTCTCGACCATGAACCAGATCCCGCCACCACGCATCCTTGATGTTGCGCTTCAGCTCTACCCCCAGCGGCCCATAGTCCCAGAAGCCGTTGATCCCCCCATAAATCTCACTGGATGGAAAGATAAAACCCCGCCGTTTGCACAAACTCACCAGTTTGTCCATCTCATCCAACATGCTCGCTCCTCACCCTTGCTCGATGACGCAATGGCAGTCTGGCGTGTGGTCCTGAGCCGAACCGGTCGGTCTTCTGGGCATCCTATCATGACGGGGCGGTTGGCGTCTCAGCCCACCCGAAACGCGGCCGACGGTTCGCCGGGTCGGAGAACGGCGACGATCGGCATCGAGTCAACCCGCGCCGCGGTTTGGATGTCATCTTCCAGCCCCAGGGCCTTCAGATTGCGTCCGCCCAGGCCTTCGGCGAGCAGGCTAGGCAGTTGGGCGTAGGCACGAGGTGCAGCGGCCGCAGCCAGGCGTGCCGCGTCGTTTTGGAGCGGAATGGCCGAATCGCCGCGGTGGCTCAGCGTCAGGGCCAGCGCCCCGGCGAGCAGGGTGTCTTCCAGGCTCGGCTCTCCGTCCGTGCCCGCGCACACCAGGTGAATCGCTTCCCCGGGCCGCGCCCGCCACAACTGCCGCAGCCGCTGGGCGGTCGCGGCCAGATTGACAAATCCCGCCGCGAACACCTCCCGGGCCTCCAGGCAGGCTCGCACCGCCCGGGTGCCGTTGGTCGTCGTCAGAACCAGGGTTCGACCCCGGCACCGCGCCTCGCTGTACTCCGACGGCGAGTTGCCCAGGTCGAATCCCTCGATCCGCAGACCGCCCCGCTCGCCTCCGAGCAAGCAGGCACCCTCCGGCAGCCGCGCGGCCACTGCCCGCGCCTCGTCAATCTCCTGGCAGGGGATGACCGCCTCGCAGCCATGCCGCAAGGCCGTCGCGATCACGCTGGTCGCACGCAGAACGTCAATAACGACGGCCAGTCCTCCCCGGACGGCTCCGGCAGGCATCCACGCCGGCAACAGATGCACATAAAGCCCCCCACTCTCGGACATCCCTGGCTCGCTTTCTGCTTGACCCAACTCAGGTTTCCGGCGGCTCGCCTTCACCACCTTGGCTCTTTGCATTAAGTTACCCGCCCGGTCTGCCCGATCCGATACCTCGTGTAGGTGTCACGAGATCGGGCGGTACGCGGTCCTGGGGGCGAGGTTCCACAATGTCCCGTTCACCCGCTCGACCTCCGGCTCCTTCGGGTGACGGGATGCACGAACCGCGCGGTCGAACACTCCGCTTGAGTGAGCCACGCCGCTTCATCGGCGATCTGGCTCACTTCGCGCGCCGCGTCCCCTCGGTCCCGGTGGCCCGGACCTTCGACCTGGGACCGTTGCTCCAGGCTCGCGCCCACCACCCAATTCGCCCGAGCTGGGCCGTGCTGTTCATGAAGGCGTATGCCTGCGTCGCCGCCGACCACCCCCCCCTCCGGCGCTGCCTGTTGAGCTTCCCCACCAACCGCCTCTACGAACACCCGATCTCCACCTGTGCCCTGGCCCTCGAGCGCGACTTCGAGGGCGAGCCGGGCATCTTCGTCGGACTCTTCCGCGCTCCCGACCAGCAATCGCTCGCCGAGCTGGATGCCGCCCTTCGCTGCTTCAAACACGATCCGATCGAGTCGATCGGCTTCTTTCGCCAGGAGCTGCGCGTCTGCCGTGCTCCCCTGCCGATCCGACGCCTACTCTGGTGGAGCACCCTCAACCTCTCCGGCGTCAAACGAGCCAAACGGTTCGGAACCTTCGGCCTGTCCAGCTACGGCGCCTTGGGTGCCGAGCAGCTCCACCCGATCTCACCCCTGACCACCACCCTAACCTACGGCCCGATCGACTCCAACGGCTACGTCTGCGTCAAGCTGATCTACGACCATCGCGTCCTCGACGGCGCGTACGTCGCCCGCCGGCTCGCCGACCTGGAACACACCCTCAAGACCACCATCCTGGCCGAACTGCGCTCCAGCGCCGCTCAAACCATTTCCCCCGCCGCCTGATCCAGCCCGGCCATAACCGAGCGGCCGCGCCAAAACTCAGCGGCCGATCCGATCCGCTTCCTGATCGGTCGTCACCCGGACCTCCAACCGGCTCATGATCTGCTTGAGCTCGTTCTCTTTCCGATCGATCCAGAGAACGTTGTCCAGGACAAACGCCGTCGGATGCCCGTAAACATGAAGCACCAGCCGCCCTGACCCCAGCAACGCATACTCCAAAATGTCCGGTATCTCCTTGTCAAACTTCAGATTCATCGTGGGAAACCGCTCCAGATCCGAAAATGGACCATGATTGTGGAGGATTTCGTTCGGCAGAATCACCCAATAGTCCAGATACCGGGTCACCCAGATCAGCCCGAGAATAAATAGGATGATCGTCGCCACGAGCACGTAAAACTGCGCATTGGCAACGGCGTAAACATTCTCCAGCAAATTGACCAGCGGCGGCAGAATATTGAAATACACGTTCAAGTACAGCGCTAAAAAGACAACCGCCACCGCCCCCAGCACCACCGCGATAATCGTAAACCGGGGAAAGTCGATCGACAGGATCACCAGATTCAGCAGAAAAACCGTCAGAAAGAGCATCCCCGCAATGTTCTGCGGCCGCGTGAACCGACGCACTGGCGCCTGCGCTGGCGTTGGCTCGGAGCTCGGAGCGGTCCCCGCGGCGGCTTCGCCGGCTTTGGCCGCCGCCGCGGCCTCCTTCTGAGCACGAATCGCCTCGCGCTTCGGGTCCGAGGTGTCGTTGCCCGTCGCAGCCATGATGATCGCCGAGATGATGGCGGCCACCAACGTCGGAACGATAAAAATCGTCTTCGGATACGTAAAGATCCGGATCCCCCGAGGCGGGACGCTCGGGGAAGACGCGGCTCGTTCCTTGGCGTCGGTCGACATCGGCGGCAGTCTCCAGCGAAGCCTCTCGAGTGACAATTCGGTCGCGGCACCTCAGGCAGGGGCCGGCGGCCTTCAGCCCACCTTCGAGTGTACGCATCCTAACGGCCGCTTCCGACCCCGTAAAGCAAACCGCGGTTCATTAAGTCCTTCGTCGAGCGGACTCCATCCTTGCGACCGTCGCCCTCCCCGGGCGTGGGTCTGGACGCCGCTGGCCGATCCTCCTATCCTATTTTTGGAAGTTGGTTCGCTTGGCCGATCCAATCTCCACCTCGGACCGGGTAGCTCAGTCGGTAGAGCAACGGACTTCAAACCTCGGGAGCCTCTCAGGCCCCCTACCCTAGGAGCCCCTCACGGGAACAATCCGAACCGTGCGGTGTGCATGCCGCAGTATGCTGGGACGCCCTCAGAGCTTCCCCGCCACAACGCAGCCAGCAATGGCCAACGTGACGGCCCGAAAAGCGGGAAGATTGGGTAATCAGCAGGCAAGAGGCCGCCCGGACCTGCGGGCTGGTCTCGGCCTCAGAGACTCGACGCGGCACGCCTGAGACTTGGCGATGGGAGAGTCCAGACCCCAACGTTGGCCAATTTCACCCGAACTGGCCGACGGTCGGTGAAAGCCGATGAGGTACGTTAATCCGTTGGTCGTGGGTTCGAGCCCCACCCCGGTCACTGTCCTTCAGTCCGCCGGCCCCGGTTCTTGCGGGGCTTTTCAGGACTCATCTCGGCCAGAGCCAGGACCTCCTGGTAAAGGCGGGCTAGCCGTTGCCCGACCTCTCCGCTCATCGTCGCCAGGATCCGCATCTCGGCAAACGTCAGCCGCGGATCGGGAAACGGCAACGACGCCTCAACCTGTTCCAACCGCGTCGTCAGCACATACCGCCGCCCGTCGCGCTTGAGCCGAATTCCCACGCGGCGGAGCAACGCCGTCTCCCGGTAAAACGTGCGCAGCCCGATCCCCAGCTCTCGGAGCAACTGCGGACGCTCGCGCGGCGCAGTTTCGAGCAGCCGGACCAGCCGGTAGAGCCGGGCTGCCCGTGGCGTGGTGATCTGAACCGCCGGTCGCCGTCGCGACCTGCTTGTTCCCATCCCTCCTCGCCTTCCGCCTAATCCCATCACACAAAAAATCACGGTCTGGGCGAGCCGTTCCCGCCCTGGCCTGGTTCTATCCGCAGGACGAGCCACACCCAGGCTCGCCTCGCTCGGGCCGCGACGCTTCCGATCGGTCCGATTGTGACGATTTGCGCGATTGTTTCAAGAACCCGGTCCCGTCTGGACGATGCCCTTCCAGGTGCCGTCGCGCGCGGTCCGCAACGCGGCAGTGTGCCGCGTCTGCCCCTCGGCCGGCCTCCTGGAGTGAGAGACCTGACCCATGACCCAGCGCTCGCGATCGCGGGGCCTACGCCCCCAGCCCGAAGCCCTGGAACTCCGCCAGCTCCTGGCCGCCAGCCTCCGGGGCGTCGATATCGACGGCGACGTCTGGGTCCTCCGGCTCGTCGGCCCCGGAGACCTCCGCGTCACGCTCCAACCCGACGCCAACGGCGTCGCCCCCCTCCAAGGTCAGCCCGCCCTGATCGACACCATCACCATCGCCGGCACCGATCCCCTCACCTCCCGCCTCGTCGGCACCGTCCGCCGCGGTCCCAACGGCGATGGCAAGGTCTTCTTCAACAGCATGGAGCAACTCGGTGGCCTCTCGGCCCTCTTCACCACCCACAACCTCGGCCTCAACGTCATCGACATGCCTCACTTCTGGCTCGGCCAGACCGGCACCGACTCCAACATCGTCACCCCCAGCATCGACCTGCCCTTCGGCGTCAACACCCTCCGATTCGGCGGCGTGGATGTCACCTACGCTGCCCCAGGCGCCATCCCCCCCAACCAGGACAACCAGGCCGACACCTTCACCATCGACATCGGCCTTCCCTTCACCTACGGAACGAGCATCATCGTCGATCAGATCATCACGGACGCCCAGTCCGGCACCTCGAGCCCCAACCCAATCCAGGATTCGGTCCGAATCGACGTCACCGGCCGCCTCAACGTCTTCCAGGCCAACGCCATCCTCGGCAATGCCAACTTCCCCTCCACAGGCCTGCTCGGCGGCGGCGGAACCATCCTCCGCTCCGTCCCCGACCAGGAGCTCGGCATCACCGGCCAGATCGGATTCGTCCGCGTCGGCGGCAACGCCACCAACTTCGGCATCCAGACCAACGATCGCATCTCCAACATCTACATCGGCGGCGAAACCAGCCACGTCTTCATCCTCGCGCCCCAGGGTTCGCGCCACCTCGAGTTCGGCCGCGGCATGGATCAGGTCACGATCCGCAGCCTCGTGATCGAAACCCTCGAAGCCAACCGCGGCGCCATCGGCTCGGACGTCCAGGTCGCCGACAAGATCGGCCGGATCACCCTCGGCGGCGACGTCGTCAACACCAACGTCCTCGCCGGTCTGGCCCTCCAGGCCGACCAGATCTTCCTCACTCAAACCGACCCCGGCACCCCCTCCGCCAAATCCACCGGCGCCATCCACCAGGTCCTCATCGCCGGCAACGTCACCAACTCCATCTTCGCTGCCGCCGTCGAACCCTTCGAAGGCGAATACGACAGCCCCCAGACCCTCTTCTTCCCCCACGGCGTCATCCGCGCCAAGGTCGAGGGCCGAATCAACAACGCCGACGTCACTCCCAACCGGCCCCGCGAAGCCTTCTACGCCAAGAGCGTCTCCCGCACGTTCGGCCCCGTCGCTCCCCCCAACGTCGTCGAGCCGCCCTTCCCCCATCCCTTCGCCCCACCCCGGGGCAGCCGCGTCTCCCGCAAACTCCAACCCACCCTCCCGCCCCGGCGCGTCCGCCCCGCTCCCCCACCCGCCACCGCCGCTCGCCTGGCCCTCGGCGCATCGGCCGACGCCGCCCCCAACGTCTGATCCACGCTCCCCAGCGATCCACGTCCCCGCCGCCACACGCCTCACACCCAGGATGGCGGCCGCTGTCCCGTTCGCTCCAACCCGCATTGGATCTCCGCGCACCGTCCCTCGGCCCACCCGTCCCTCGGCAAACGCAATTTCCCCCGCTCGACCCGTCGAGGCCGTCGCTACCTATTCGACCAGATCCAAGCCGAGCGGGGGTAATCCCGCCCGATCCCGCCTCGAACGGTACGCCGTCCACCAAGTCGATCCAGTCCGTTCCCGACTCTTAGACTCAAGCTCCTGCTGCGATCGCCCGGTCGCCGATATCCCGCCGATACCAGCCCCCTTGAAACCGTATGGCCGAGACCGCCTGATACGCTCGCTCCTTGGCCGCACGCAGCGTCTCGCCCAGCGCCGTCACGTTGAGGACGCGTCCGCCGTCGGTGACCACCCGCATCTCCCGCCCGGTCACCGGGTCCGTCCGCAACATCGTTCCCGCATGGAAAACCTTGACGTCGGGAATCCGCTCGGCATCGTCCAGCCCATGGATGGCGCGGCCCCGTTCGTAGTTGCCCGGGTAGCCGTCCGAAGCCATCACGACCGTCAGCGCCGGCCGTGGATCCCACTCCAACTGGACTTCGTCCAGTCGCTCCTCGACCACGGCGTCCAGGGCCTCGAACAGGTCGCTCTTGAGCCGCATCAACAGGACCTGTGCCTCCGGGTCTCCAAACCGCACATTGAATTCGAGGACCTTGGGGCCTTGATTCGTCAGAATCAGCCCCGCGTAGAGCAGTCCGCGGAAGGCGCGCCGCGCCCGCTTCAGCGCATGCACCGCCGGCACCAGAATCTCACCCTCGATCACCGTCATCAGATCAGGCGTCACGATCGGCGTGGGGCAGTAGGCCCCCATGCCGCCGGTGTTCGGTCCCTCGTCGCCGTCGTACGCCCGTTTGTGGTCCTGACACGGTTCCAACGGAACAATCGTTCGACCGTCGGTCAGCGCCAGGATCGACACCTCCTGACCGTCCAGCCGTTCCTCGATCAAAATCCGGTCGCCGGCCCGGCCCAGCGTCCGACGCACCATAAACGCGTCGATCGCCTCCATCGCCTCACCGATCGTATGGCTGACCACCACCCCCTTTCCCGCCGCCAGACCATCCGCCTTGACCACCAGGTTCAGCGAACGGTCCAACACATACCGCCGCGCCTCCGCCGCTTGCTCGAAGACCAGCCGCTGGCCCCGGCCCTCGATCTCGACCGCCCCGGCACCCTCTCGGGGATCAAACGCTCGATCGATCGCCTCCAACGCCTCGGCCGCGGTTCGACACGTCACCGCCGCAGCCCCTCCCCGCGGCGCACTCCGTAACCGGGGCCGGACCGACAGCGAGACATCCCGGGTCAAAATATATCGCTCCGCATCCGGCGCGGCCCGAAAAACCCGGTAGTCCGCCGTCGGTATCCCCGCTTGACGCATCAGATCCTTGGCGAAAATCTTCGAGCCTTCGAGCTCGGCCGCCTCCTGCCGCGGTCCAAAGATCCGCAGCCCCTCCTTCTGAAACGCGTCGACAATCCCCGCCATGAGCGGGTCCTCCGGACCAACCACCGTCAGCCGGATGTTCTCCCGCTTCGCAAATTGAATCAGCGACCGCGTATCGCCCACTTCAATCGGAACATTGGTCGCCTCCAATGCCGTCCCTGCATTCCCTGGCGCGCAGAAGACACGCTTGACCCGCGGCGATTGCTTCAACTTCCAGCAAAGCGCATGCTCGCGCCCGCCCTTCCCCACCACCAACACGTTCACCACGCCATCGCTCCCCCGTTCCTCACAACATCCTTTTCCCTATCGTAACGGCTGATCCCCCCAAACGCACACCCGCATCACTCACCCCGCCGCCTCCCCCGAATGTTAGAATAATTTCCGCCTTCAGCTTACGTTTCCAACGCTCATCCCGCCCGACCCCCGCGCCGGGCCGCGAGCCTCTCCCCTGTCCCCGTAACCATCAAGAGGTGAACTCGTGTCCGGACTGTCGGTCGCTGTCGTGGGCGCCACCGGTGCGGTGGGCGAACGGATGATTCGCCTGCTCGAGGAACGGGCCTTTCCCGTCGCCTCCCTCAAACTCTTGGCTTCGGAACGCTCGGCGGGGAAAGTCGTCCACGCGTTCGGCGAACCGCACACCGTGCGCCCCTTAGCGGCCGAGGAGTTCTCGGGCATCGACATCGTCCTTTCAAGCACCCCCGGCTCGGTCTCCCGGGAGTGGAGCCCGATTGCGGCCAAAGCCGGCGCGGTCGTCATCGACAACTCAAGCGCCTGGCGTATGGAACCGGACGTCCCCTTGGTCGTGCCCGAAGTCAACCCCCACGCCATCCCGAGCCATCACGGCATCATCGCCAACCCCAACTGCTCGACGATTCAGATGGTCGTCGCCCTCAAGCCCCTCGACGACGCCGCGGGCATCCGCCGGATCACCGTCAGCACGTACCAGTCGGTCTCCGGCGCAGGCCAGACCGGTCTGCGCGAGCTGGAGATCCAGGTCGAGGCGGCCGTCAAGACGGGCGTCGTTCCCGCGCCGCGCAAGTTCCCCCACACAATCCTGGCCAACTGCATCCCCCAGATCGACGAATTCACCGACTCCGGCTTTACCAAAGAAGAACTCAAAATGGTCAACGAGACCCGCAAAATCATGGGCCGCCCCGAGCTTCAGGTCTGCCCGACCTGCGTCCGCGTTCCTGTCCCATTTAGCCACAGCGAGGCAATCGCCGTGGAGCTGAACCGTCCGGTCTCGGCCGACGAGGCCCGGGCCCTCTGGGCGAAGGCCCCTGGCGTGACCGTCGTCGACGATCCGGCCAATCGACTCTATCCCCTGGCCGCCGAGGCTGCCGGACGCGACGACGTCTTCGTCGGCCGCATCCGACAGGATCTGAGCCGGCCCGACGTCCTGCTCTTCTGGTGCGTGAGCGACAACCTCCGCAAGGGCGCCGCCACGAACGCCGTCCAGATCGCCGAGGGGGTCGTCCAGCGAGGCTGCTACGGGAAGTGAGCGTGGTCGGGGTGTTCTTCGCCGGCCGCAGTGGGCGGGAGCTTCATCGATCTAGGATCAGGAGGAGCGCGGGCATATCGAACCTGAGCGAATTCCGCTCGGCATGCGTTTGTCTGGATTTCTTCTTGACTTCTCCCCCCCCCGCAGAATCGGGAGTCGTGGTCTTCGAATCTCGACTCCTTCGTGGTGGAGGTCGTCATGGCTCGGACCCGCGTGACCCGCACATGCCTCGCGACGTGGCTTCTCGGCTTTATCCTGATCGCCGGGGAGACGATAATCAATCGGGCCTGGGCCGGGCCGATCATGCCCGGGAACGCCTGCTTGCCTCCGCCGATCCCGGGCGGCGGCTGCCCCGCGAACGGGAACGGCTGCGTGGGCTGCACTGGGACCGGTTGGAGTTGCCAGTCGTCACCGTGGTTTAACTGCGTACTGGGGCCGGGCGGGTGCGGCGGCGGTGGGTGTGTGTGCAACATGTTTTCATGTTGACAGGAACAACTGCCGCGGGAACATCAACCAGCCCACCTGTGGATCGCGCGACGGACGTTCGTGAGCCGGCCCCTCCCGGTAATAGGAGACGCGACATGAACGTGGTCTGTGCCGCGCTGGCCGCGTGCGTCTCCGTGATGCCGGCTTGGGATGAGCTTGGCGATGTCATCGAGGCCCACGAGCGGGCGCAGCAGGCGGTTTTCGCCTTGGAAGCGACGTTACGGACCGAGTACAGCCTTGATTCGGGACAGACCTGGAGTCCTTACTACTCGGTATCAGTGATGCGGCAGGGCGCTCGCGCCCGCGTTCAAGTATCGTCTTCGGCCACTCGATTCGGCGGCAGGATGCTTCGGAGCGAGACCACCCAGCACCTGCTGTATCGTCCCGGCGAGTTCCTGGTCGTGGAAGGGCTTTCGTCGTCAGCCGAAGGGACGCGCCGCGCGGGCCCGGCGGTACCGGAGGTTCGCGCTGGCCGTTTCACCTCACCGCCGTCCTCTCCGGCCGGACCCAAAGGGACCTGGTCCCGCTCGTTGCTGCTCACGCCCGATCCCCGATACACGCTTCGCGAGCTGGTCGAGCAGGGCCGGCTGATCTCCTTCCAGCGGTTGCCTGGCGACGCGCCGCGGCGACGATGGGAAATCGTGGCCGAGGACCCCGCGCGGGAGTTCCGATTCACCATCGAGCTGGTCGAGGAGCATCGCTTCTCGATCGATCGGCTGACGATCTTCCACGCGGGCGATCCATCGCGGGGCATACCGGCCACGAGGTTCGTCGAGCATGTGACGGCCCGCCACGCCGTTCCCGGAGTCACGTCGCTTCCGGCTTCCACGTCCACCGTGGACGAACTGAATCCCGCGTTCCGGGTCCGTTCCACAATCGAATATCGGTCTATCAACGAACCGTTGGACGAGGCGAAACTGGATCTGAAGTTGCCCGCCGGCACGCTTGTGAACGACGCAGTCGACGGCAAGTTCCACGTCTGGGGCCGTGACGCACCGGAGCGCAGCTTCGCGACCGGTGACGAGTTCAACGACTGGTATCAGGCTCAACGGTTAGGGGCGGTCAGGGCTCGAGCCGACGGGCCTGGGCCCGTGACCTGGATCGGCGGGGGCCTGCTCGTCGCGGCGTCCGCGGTCATGCTCATCCGATACCTCCGGCGACGCGCCGGCTTCGCGTGAGGTGGAATCCTTTTCGACATGGGGAGCGAGGGCGGGGCGATGAATCGGAAAGCCCGGCACTTGGCCCTGACCTTCGTGACAATCGTTCTTGCGGCGGCCGCTTTCGATGCGTCCCGTCGCCTCGTAGAGAAGCGAACGGACGCCTCGTCGCGGGGCGTTTCGCCTCCGGCCACCGTCCACGTCGTCGCGCTCAGCGCCGAAGACGAGTCCACGCATCGAGAAGGTGAGACGGTCCTGCGTCAGTTCGAGGTGAGGAACCGATCGAGCATCCCCGTCACCGTCGAGTCGCTAGAGCCGTCGTGCTCGTGCCTCGCCTGGACGCTCGACGAATCAAGCGCGCTGCCGCGCCGGATCGAGCCGGGCGGCGTGCTGCCGTTCGCCGTGCAGGCCAGCGTGCGCGCGGCGGGGCCCGTCCTCCAGAGCTTCCACGTAGGGGTGAGGCTCGAAGCCGGAGGGACGCGGTGGGTGGAGCACGCCGAACTCTCATTGCGTGCTGCTCAGGAGCTCCGGCCCTCGCCGTCGGAACTCCAAATGACGGCCGGGGCGGGTCGCGAGGACGCGACCGGCACGGTCTTCCTCGTCGCGGGCGATAGCCGGGAAGCCGAGGGGGAACTCCGCGCACGCGCGTCCGATCCCGCCCGGTTCGACGTCCGCATACGCAGATTCGATGCGTCCACGGAGGTCGACGGAAAGCTCGCCGCGCGGGCGGCGGTCGACGTGATGGCGCTCGGCCTTTCCGCCGGTGAGGAAGCGACGTGCACCGTCGAGGTGACCCGGGATGGCGAGGCGTTATTCTCGATCCCCGTCCGGGCGTCCCGCCGACGAGCCTTGGTCGCGACGCCTTCTCGCGTCTCGTTCGACGCCGAGGGGGGGCGTGCGACCGCGCGTAAGGTCCTGCTCGAGGCCGACGGCGGGCCTCTGGCGTCGCTCCGAGTCGCCTCGTGCCCCGACTGGCTCCGCGTGAAATGGGCAGCCGCCTCTGAATCGAGCGTCGTCCTCGAACTCGAGAGAACGGCGCCGGCGGTGGGCGACGGTCCAGAGGAGTTGGTCTTGGAGGTGGGGACCGAGCGGGTATCGATCTTCCTAGAGACACCAGAGGAGCCAACATCATGATCCCGCGCGGGAGGAAGACCGACCAGGCCGCTCGCGCCTTCACGCTCGTCGAGCTGCTGGTGGCGTTATCGATCATCGGTATCCTCGTCGCGCTGGTGCTCCCCGCGGTGCAACAGGCGCGCGAGTCGGCGCGGCGCGCACAATGCGGCAACCACCTCCGCCAGCTCGGGCTGGGCTTGGAGGCGTACCACGACGCATCCGGCTGCTACCCGCCGGGCCGTGTCACGGGCATGGACCCCCGCTTCGCGGGCCCCCTGCCGCCATGCACATCCCCCCTCGTTGACAAAAGCATCCACGTCCGGCTGCTCCCGTTCGTGGAGCAGATCCCGCTCTACAACGCCATCAACCACGACGTCTCGATCTTCGGCTGGGAGAACGAGACCTGCTTCGCGACCACGGTCGGCTTGTTCGTCTGCCCCTCCGACTTCGCGGCGGGCAAGAGACGCCCGGTGGCCGTCTGCCAGTTCGAGTCGGGCGTCTTCAGCCCGGACGCGCGGCACGCCGACGGCGTCCTGACCAGCTACGCCGGCGCCTTCGGCAGCCTCGCGGTGATCGCCCTGCCCCACTTCCCGGGCCCGTGCACGGTCGACCCGCGGACCGCCGCGCAGGCCAACGGCCTGCTGACCGACCTCTCGCCGATCCGTCGATCGTTGGTCACCGACGGGCTCTCTCACACGTTGGCCGTCGTCGAGCATTCCGTGTCCCGGCATCGCCGCTGGGGAGAGGAGATCGCCGGGCGCTATGGCTGGTGGGTCGCCGGTCACGTCGGAGACACCCTGGCCGTGGGCATGTTCCCGCCCAACGCCGATGCGCGCTACCGCGCTCCCCTGGTGGCCGGCGCCGCCAGCATGCACCCCGGCGGGGTGATCGTACTCATGGCGGACGGGAGCGTTCACTTCGTACATGACACGATCGACTCGTGGGCCATCGAGGAACCGCGATTCAACCCGGCCGGGGCGCGATACGACCCCGACACGGGCTCGTGGCGTGGGCTGCCGACGGCCGGCGTCTGGCAGCGGCTCTTCACCCGGTCGGGTGGCGAGGTCGTGGACGAGTCTGCCTTTGCCTCGCGGTAACGGGCGGTGCGCGGGCGGCCCGCGATGGTTTACGATGGCCGTCGATGCGCAACCTCCGCCTGACGGTTGAGTACGACGGCACCGACTTTCACGGCTGGCAACGGCAGCCGGGCTTGCGCACGGTCCAAGAGGAGTTGGAAGCCGCCATCGAGGCGACGACCGGGAGCCGCCCGAACTGCACCGCGAGCGGCCGCACCGACGCCGGCGTCCACGCGCTTGGCCAGGTCGTCCAGTTCTACTCAGCGACCCGGTTGGCACCCGCGATTCTGGTCCGCGCGCTCAACGCCCACCTGCCGCCCGATATCCGCGTCCTCGACGCCGCCGACATGCCCCAGTCCTGGCATGCCACCCTCGACGCCCGCTCCAAACGCTACCGCTACCAGCTCGACAACCGCCCCATCGCCCGACCATTCCTCCGCCGCTACGCCTGGCACATCAAACACCGACTCGACGAAGCCGCCATGCACCGGGCCGCGCAGGCCCTGCTCGGCCGCCATGACTTTCGCAGCTTCGAGACCGAGTGGCCCAACCGCACGAGCAGCGTCCGCACCATCTTCGAACTCGCCGTCACTCGTTCCGGCGACGACCTGACCATCGAAGTCGAAGCCGATGGCTTCCTCTACAATATGGTTCGTGCCATCACCGGCTCGCTCGTGCTCGTCGGGGCCGGACGCCGCCCCGAGCACTGGATCGCCGATATCCTGGCCGCCGAGGACCGCCGCGCCGCCGGTCCAACCGCTCCGCCCCAGGGACTCTTCCTCGTCTACGTCGTCTACCGGAATCGCGAACATGCCGCGCCGTAGCCCCTGGGTCGCCGGACTCGACCTCGGCGCCCGGCGGCTCCACTGGGTCGCCATCGACGCCCGCGGCCAGGTGCGCGACGCCGCTACCCTCGCCACCCTCGACGACCTCATCGACCGCGCCGCCCGCACTCCAATCGTCGCCATCGACGCGCCCGATGCCCCCAGCCGAGCCCCTCACGCCGACAATCTCCGCCTCCCGCTCAAATTTCGCTCGGCCCGCTGTGGCGAAATCGCCCTCGGCCTCCAGCGCCGAATCTGGGTCCCCTGGACCACTCCGGCTGCTCCCCCCTTTCCTGGCTGGATGCTCCGCGGCTTCGAAGCCCACGCCCGACTCCGCGCCGTCGGCGTCACGACCCTGGAGACCTATCCCCACGCCGCCTTCCTGACCTGGAACGCCGGCGTCCGTCCACCGCCCAAACAATCCCGCGCTGGCCGCATCACCCGCGCCGACCTGCTCCGTGCTGCCGGCCTTGCCGGCCATCCCGCCGACTCCTGGCCCCACGACCTGCTCGACGCCGCCGCCGCCGCCCTCGTAGCTCGCCACCACCTCCGAGGCGAGGCCGTCGCCGTCACCTGCGGCCACGACGGCTCGGCCATCTGGTTGCCTCCCTAAGCCAGGCTCCCCATGATTGGTTCCAACCGCCCACCGCGCCGATTGGCCTCGCCGACCGCGATCCCTCTCCGCTCCTCTCATGAAAATCGTCCACATCATCACCCGCCTAATTCTCGGCGGCGCCCAGGAAAACACGGTGCTGACCGTCGAGGGCCTTCAAAATCGCTACGGCGACCAGGTTACCCTAATCACTGGGCCGCCCGAGGGCCCCGAGGGCGACCTCCTGGACCGCTGCCAACGCTCCCAACTCCACGTCGAGTTGATCCCCCAACTGGTTCGCCCTGTTCGCCCCCTGGTGGACGCCGCAGCCTACCGTCATCTCCGTTCAGCGATCCGTCGCCTCCGCCCCGACGTCGTTCACACTCACAGCTCCAAGGCCGGAATCCTGGGTCGTGCCGCCGCCTGGGACGAGCGCGTTCCGGCCATCGTCCACACCATCCACGGCCTGCCCTTCGGACCGTCGGAACGCTGGTGGAATAACCAGATCTACCAGACCCTGGAACGCTGGGCAGCGCGCCGTTGCCATGCCCTGGTCAGCGTCTGCAACGCCATGACCGAGCAAGCCCTGGCCGCCGGCGTCGGCCGTCCCGACCAGTACCTGACCGTCTACAGCGGCATGGAGGTCGACGCCTTCCTCAACCCACCCCGCCCCCGCGATCAGGTCCGCCGCGAACTCGGCCTCGCACCCCACCACGTCGCCTTCGCCACCGTCGCCCGCCTCTTCGAACGCAAGGGACACGACGACATCCTCGCCGTCGCGCCCGACATCTTGAGGACCAACCCCGACGTCCGCTTCCTCTGGATCGGCAGCGGCATCTGGCGCCAACGCCTGGAGGCCGAGGCGACCCGCCTCGGCGTCCGCCACGCCATCCTCTTCACCGGCCTGGTCCCCCCGGACCGGATTCCCGAGCTGCTGGCCGCCTCCGACGCCGTCGTCCATCCCAGCCTTCGCGAGGGGCTAGCACGCGTCCTGCCCCAAGCCCTGCTCACCGGCCGACCCGCCATCAGCTACGACATCGACGGCGCCCGCGAAGTCGTCATCACCAACCAGACCGGCGTCCTGCTCCCGCCCCGCGACCTGGCCGGACTCCGCGACGCCATCCTCCACCTCGCCGCTGACCCCGATGCCCGCCACCGCCTCGGCGCGGAGGGCCGCCGCCGCTTCACAGACCAGTTCCGCCACGAGACGATGGTTGACTCCCTCCGCTCACTCTACGAGCGGCTTCTTGCCCGCAGCCGCCACCACCTCACCCCGACCGGGCCGTAACACGACGATCCGGAGCGCCTCCTCCCGCGCCCGCTCCACATTGATCCCGCGCACTGTTTCCCGAACCTCAATCGCCAGCTCCGGTCGCGCAGACGCAACCGCCTTCAGTTCCGGATCGCTCAGCGCCATCACCACCGCACCCGAGCGGTTCACCCGATCCACCAGCCAGCCATGATCCCGGCGGACCTCGATCGGCTGGCCGTAGTTGTACACCACCCCCGGCGGCTGATACCCCCCCAACACCGGCATGGCCCCCAGCTCCTCGGAGACCGCACGCAACCGATCCGCCACCAGCGGCGTCAGCCGGTACGGCTCTAAGGCCGGCAGCAGCCAAAGCCCCGCCAGCATCAAAACCCCATACCAGGTCCCCCCCAGGAGGACCGCACCCCGACGCATCGACGCCCGCTGCATGCTCTCCAGCGCCATCAGCGTCCCCGCGATCATCACCACCGCCAACACCAGGCACGGCAACCTCAGACCCGCCGGACAAACCACCGTACCCGCCACCAGCACCCCCGCACCCAACAACCCAACCCCCACGAGCAACGCCATCGCCAGCCGGCCCCCAGGCCAGCGTCTTACATTCATGCCGGAGACGGCCACCTCCTCCACAAACCACCCCACCAAAAGCGCTGCCCCCGCCAACGCCGGCAAGTAATAGTGGATCAGCTTCGTCCGCACGATCTCCAACACGACGAGCAACCCCAACATCCACCCCGCCAGGAATCCCAGTCGCCGATCCTCACGACGCCGCTTCCAGGCCACCCACAACGCCGTCGGCAAAAACGCCGACCACGGATACATCCCACCCACAATCCCGACCACGTAATAGCCCGGAAAACCTCCGTGGGTCTCCATTCCGGTCGTCATCCGGTACAGGACGTGCTTGCCCATCGCCACCTGGTAGAACTCACCCCGAGAAATGATCCCGATGGCGACATACCACGGCGCGGCCAGTGCCACACACAGCGGCAGCCCCCAGGCCCATTCCAACCTTCCCAACGCGACCGGCGGCGCCTTCCAGACCCACGCCATCCCCAGCGAAGCCGCCAAAAACACCGGCGCCACAGGGCCTTTGGTCAGAATCGCCAGCGCCATCGCCACCCAGAAAACCGCCGCCCAGCCCCGCGACGCCCGCTCGGTCAGCTCCCAGACGGCCGTCATCGCCAGCGTCAGAAAGAAAAACAGCGTCGCGTCGGTCGTCGCCAACTTGGCCTCGGCCACAATCAACGGCGAAGACGCCATCACCAGCGCCCCAATCCGGCCGACCCAGGGACCATATAGCCGACGACCCAGCCGCCAGACCAACAGACACGTCCCAACCCCCATCACGCTCGACAAAAGCCGGTTCCCAAACGGATTGTCACCCCCCAGCCACACCCCCGGCTGCATCAGCCAGTAAGTCAGGATTGGCTTGTGATACCGCGGCTCGGCGTTGAACGTCGGATGAATGTAGTCGCCGCTGCGCCGCATCTCCCGCGCACAGCCGGCATACCTCGGCTCGTCGCGGTCCCACAGGCTCGTCCGGTCGTTGCCCGCTAGGTGCACCGCCAGCGCGAGCAGGCCAACAACCACCGCCTCAACCCACGGCGCCCGGACCCACGCCCACCCGGCCAGCCGCTTCCCTCGACTGGCCCGCTCCAGCAAACTCCCGGCCACGGCTCCCTCCGATCGGCCGCTCGGACCCCAGCCCCCCTCCAAAGATTCAGCCTCATCCAGAACCCGACTATAATCCAATCTCGCCTGCGCGCTCAGGCCGATTCGCTCCACTTCCTAAGCCTCTTCCACATCAAGAGTTCGCAACTTCAGGAACGGTTCATGGCCCACGTCTCCGAAGCCGCCTGCCTGCTCAAGAACGGTGCCGCCTTCGCCCGCCGCGCCGGCCTGGCCGCCCCCGATGGATCTCTCGTCCTGGTCGGGACCAAACCCGGCGCCTTCTCGCTCTACTTTGACGACGAACCGATCTACCACCTCGACCTCGACGGCCGCTGGCAGCGCGCCTACATCGCCGGAACCCACTATCTCAAAGCGCTCGACGGCACCGTCGATGCCATCGAACGCGTCCGCCAGGACGCCCAAATGGTGCTCCACCGCCGGCGGCTCTCCTTCGCCGAGGCCGCCGACCTCGACACCGCCGTCCGAACCGCCGCCCTCGACCTGATCGAACGCCTCGACGCCGCGCAACTGATCTGGCACGCTCCGCCCGAGGGCGTCGCGCTCGACGAAGCCACCATCCATGATCTCCTCGAACGCGTCGCCAGCCGCGACGCCGCCGCCTGGTTCCGCGATCGCGAAGCCTACACCGCCGCCTACGGCACCAACCCCCTGCCCTTCGTCCCCCCGTCCTGTTCCCAGCCGGTCATCCTCTGTGCCACCTGGTCCGAGCAGCATCCCACCCCTTGGGTCTTTAGCCCCTCTCAGGCTCCCCCGCGCGACCCGGACCAGTTCGCCGACCATGCCCGAACCGTCGCCGCCTTCCTAGGTCGCCGTATCGCCCAGGCCCGCGGCATCGTCCTCGCCGACGGCAACGCCCTCCGCCAGCCGTTGGAACGAATCCTAACCTGGCTTGAAATTGCCAGCAGCATCTTCCCGATTCACCACGCCCTGCGCCGCCCCGCCCTGGCCGCTCGTTCCGAAACCGACCCCCTGCTCGACGGGGTCTACGCGTTCCTGGACTCCCCCGGCCAACCTCTACCCGAAGCCGACTACCTCCGCCTCGCTCAAGCTGGCCTGCGCCACCTGGATCTCGGCGTCATCTCGGGATCCGCCGCGGTTCGCGCCCGCCATGGCGCCCACTGGTCCGACGACGACCTCGCCGAGCAGCTGCGGCGCCTCCACGCAGCCGGCCTGACCGTCGGGCTGATCGCCGTCGCCGGCGCCGGTGGGGCCGAGCTAGCCGAAACCCACCTTGCCGAGACCACCGCCCTGCTCGAACGCCTGCCCCTGGTCGCCGGCGACATCGTCTATCTGATCGACCTGGCCGAACTGGCCTCGCCGGAGACGATCCAGGATCGCTTCGAAGCCGCCGGAATCACCCCCCTGCCCGACCCCCCACGCTCCGCCCAACTGACCGCCCTGCGCGAGGCCCTTCAGCCCCTTCGCGGCGATCGCAAGATCAAAGTCATCCCCTACACCCTCGATAAACAATGAACCAGCCTCAGCCCTCCGCCCCGCAGCCCAGGGGCCTCAATGCCCAATCCGCCGTTCTCGTCGGCCCTTCAGGAAACTGTCCAGGACGAATCGGCCCAGATCCTCGGCCGAACTGTAGGCCGCGACCCCCCGTGTGACCCGTGCCATCTCCTCGACGAAATTGACCAGTCCGAAATAGTAGTAATCCTCGATCAACGCAAAGCTCGAAATTCGAATCCCCGCCGCCGCACACCGCCGCGCTTCGGCCAGCGTCGCCCGGGCCGTCCGTTCCGACGGCGGGTAGATCAACACCACCTCGCGGCCTTCGACGTGCGCCGTCGGCTCGCCGTCCGTGATCACAATGATCTGCTTGTTGGCTGCGCCCGCACGCCGCAGCCGCGCCCGCGCCAACTTCAATCCCGCGTCGATATTCGTGAAGTGCTGAACCTGCCTCGGCAGCGGATCATCCAGGCTCAGCCGCAAATGCACCCGGCTGTCGTACAAGCCCACCGGCTTGGGAGCCGATCCCAACAACTCCCGCTCATTGAGCGGGCTGGCGAGCGTGTAAAAACCAATCATCTCCACGCTGTCCTGCGGATAGCGCGCACGCACCAGCCCAAGCAAGGCCAACGCCACCCGCTTCGTCGTCGCATACTTCCCATACCGCGCCATCGAGCCGCTCATGTCGATAAGCACGACCGTCGCGCAGCTTGCCTGATACTCTGTCTCGTGGACGACGTAATCGTCCGGCTCGGGCCGGATCGGCAGCCCGCCTCCCTGCCGGTAGTAGGCGTTCTTAAGGGTCTCGTGAAGGTTTAGGTTGGCAAGCGGATCGCCATAAACGTAAGGCCGCGTCACTTCCATCAAGACCGAGCCAGCTCCCTTCTGGCCGGTGTCGTGCTTTCCAATCGCTCCGGGGTCGAATGCCTGAAACAACTCGGCGAGTGCCCGCTCCTGCACCCGCCGCACCCCGCGCGGAGCCACCCGATACCGCCCTTCCCCATCCCGCTCGATTAGCCCCTGACGCTCCAGCAGTTCGACCAGCTCGCGCTCATCGCCATCGACCTGGTCCAGTTGACGCAACACCGCGTCGCCATGGTGCATCAGATACTCGGTCAACTGCTCGAACGCCCGATCCGCCGACTGCGGCTCGAACCGTTGCGACCCGTCCCACTTGCGATATTCGTACTCGGCCATCGCGTGCTTGTGCTCCGTCGTCGGCCGTCGCGGTCGCTGGTCGTACTGCCGCTCCTAGCGCCGATACAACCGGACTCCCTGTTTCACGTTCTTGTTGAGCTTGTTGTGCACGTGTAGGCCTTCCAGGATAAACTCGGCGGCCGCCGCTAGCGCTGCCTCGCGTGCCTCGGGATCGGTCAGGCCGTCCTGATGCTCCCGGGCAAACTGTTCCGCCCGCTTCCGGAGCGTCGGCACCGATTCCAGCCGCTCGACCACCTGCCGCGCCGGCATCAGATCGCTCAGTTCCAGAGCGTGGCCCGTCTCGAAGTAATCCACCACGCTTCGGAATTCCTTGGGATCAAAGTATTGCGCAAAGATGTTCTTGACCGCCTCGCCCAGAATCCGCCCGATCAACTGATCTTCCTGACCGTCGTCCTCGCTGAGCGTCAGCTCGAGTTTGCCTCGGCTGCTCGGAAGCAGATGGGGCAAATCGCCCACGCGGGGTACAACCCAATTCTCGCCGTGAATGAGCGCGCGCCGCTCGGCGTTCGAAACCAGGTTTTCCAAGTTGGCGATCGACATCCGGACCGACACGCCCGAGAGCTGATTGACGTGCGAACTGGTCCGCGCCAATCGTGCCGTCTCCTCCACGATCTCCTTGAAATAGTGGGGAATCGCCAAGCGTATTCCGTCGCGTTCCAGCCACGCATGAGCATCATTGATCGCGATGCCGATCTCGCGCGTCAGCGGGTAATGGGTTCGAACGACGGAGCCGATCCGGTCTTTGAGCGGCGTGACGATCCGCCCGCGGTTGGTGTAGTCCTCCGGGTTGGCCGAAAAGACCATGCACAAATCCAGATGCAACCGCACCGGATAACCGCGAATCTGCACGTCCCGCTCTTCGAGTACGTTGAACAGGCCGACCTGAATCTTCGGCGCCAGATCGGGCAGCTCGTTGATGCAGAAAATACCGCGATTGGTCCGCGGAATCAGCCCGAAGTGCATCGTCAACTCGCTCGAGAGATACCGCCCCTCGGCGTGCTTGATCATGTCGATTTCGCCGATCAGATCCGCGATCGTCACATCCGGCGTCGCCAGTTTCTCGTTATAACGCTGTTCACGGCCGATCCAGGTGATCGGAGTCTCGTCGCCCAGGGCGGCGATCCGGTCCCGGGCCGGCTTGGAAATGGGTGCGTAGGGATGGTCGTTCACCTCGCTGCCCTCGACGATCGGGATCGCCTCGTCGAGCAAGTGGACCAGTTGGCGAAGCATCCGCGTCTTGGCTTGCCCGCGGAGGCCCAGAAACAACAGGTCGTGCTTCGAGAGAATCGCGTTCTGAACCTGCGGTAAGACGGTATCCTCGTAGCCGAGGATATCTGGAAAGAGGGGACGCCCCTGCCGGATTCGGGCAATCAAATTGCGCCGCATCTCATCCTTGACCGACTCCATCCGATAGCCGCTCGCCCTGAGCTCTCCGAGCGTCCGGGGCCGCTCCGTCGCCATGCAGACTCGCTCCTGAGCGTTGCGGCCCGGGCGATGCTTCGCACGCGCTCGACCCGGACCTGGACTGATCCATCATCATGCTAGCCCCGCCGTCAAGCTGGAGGGCTTGTCCGAGTCCCCGCGTCGCGAGGACGCGGCGACGCCTGGCTAATCGTGCCCGGTCCCCTCGAGGCCGAGGCCCATCGACGACCGGCCAACCAGGGTTCACCCGGTCCACCTGCGGGTCCGATGCGGCCTCTCTCTAACGGGGAACCGGCTCGACGCCGTCGAACAGACGGCTGACGCTCTCCCGCCGGTGGATCGACCAGATTGCCTGCGCGAAGAGCGTCGAAACGCTGATCTGCGTGCAGTTTGGGGCCAGCGGCTCGCTCCGCTCCCCAATCGTATCGGTCAGCACCAACTCCTTGATCGGGCTTCGCGCGATCCGTGCCGCTGAACCCTTTGAGAAGACCCCGTGCGAAACGCACGCATACACATCCACGGCCCCCCGCTCCAGACACGCATGCGCCATCTCGATCAACGTCCCGCCTGAGATCGTAAAATCATCGACGATCAGCACATTGCGGCCGCGCACATCCCCGATCACCTCCTGGATCTCCGCCGTTTCGCTATGATCCCGTCGCATCTTGTTCCCAATGACCAGCGGCGCGTTCATCGCCGCCGCATACCGAGCCGCCGCCTTGCTGAATCCCACATCCGGAGCCGCCACGACCAGATCCGGTATCTCCTTCTTGAGGAAATACTCAACCAAAACCGGCAACGCATAAAGATGATCCACCGGAATCTTAAAAAAACCCTGGATTTGCGGACTATGCAAATCCATGGTCAGCACCCGATCGGCCCCCGCCGCCTCGATCATGTCGGCCACCACCCGCGCCCGAATCGAAACCCGCGGCTCGTCCTTCTTGTCCCCCTTGGCATATGAAAAATAGGGAATAACCGCCGTCACCTGCGCCGCACTGGCCCGCTTGAACGCATCAATCCAGAACAACAGCTCCATCAGATTGTCATTGACCGGAAACTCCGTCCCCTGAATCAAAAAGACGTCGCGCCCCCGCACATTCTCCAAAATCCGCACAAACAGCGTCCCCTCACTGAAGATATGCGTCTCCGAACGCGACAGCTCCACGTCCAGATGCCCGCACACCCGTCGCGCTAGCTCGCGGCTGGCCGACCCCGCAAAGATCTTCAGCTCCCCATACGGATCCTCGGCCTTCGAGGACGTGCAGCAAACCAGCGAGTTGTCGGGCGGCATCGGCGGGTCGTCTCAGCGAGTGGGCAGGGGACCGCAACCCGCGCGTCCGGGCGATCCCCCGTGAATCCGGGTTCGACACTAAATCTTTACCCTATCACATCCTTCCCCGCCCCCAACACTCCCCAGATTTTCAGCTCCCCCCGGCCAGGCCAGCCATCGCGCCCTTCGCCTCGAGCGCCCACTTCTCCTAGAATAAAGTCGACTTTGGTCGCGGCTTTGCCATGCTCCCACCCCGTCGAGGGTTCTCCATGCTCTCCGCTCGACGCCCATTGGCCCGCCCCCTCCTGGCCTGCCGGTCTCTGATCGGCCTGGCCGCCTTGCTTCTGACCCTTCCCTCCCCGGCGTTCGTCTCCGAGCCGAGTTCCCCCATGCCCAGCCAGCAAATCCCCGGCGGCCTCGAAGGCGGTGTCGATTGGATCAACACCTCCGGCCCCATCCATCTTGAGGACCTACGCGGCAAAATTGTCTTGCTCGACTTCTGGACCTACTGCTGCATCAACTGCCACCACGTCCTGCCCGATCTGGAATTCCTCGAAAACAAGTATCCCAACGAACTGGTCGTCATCGGCGTCCACACAGCCAAGTTCGACGCCGAACGCGACACCGAAAACATTCGCCAAAAAGTGGCCGAGTATCGCATCAAACACCCGGTCGTCAACGACGCCAACCAGGTCATCTGGAACCGGTTCAACGTCCAGTCCTGGCCCACCCTAGTCGTCATCAACGCCCGTGGGGAATACGTCGGGTCCGCCCCCGGCGAAGGCAACCGCGCGATCCTCGACCGCGTGATCGGCCGCCTCGTCGAAGAACACAAAGCGGCCGGCGAACTCAATCTCCAGCCGCTCCGCTTCTTCCCGGAATCCGAAAAACCCCACAACGGCCCCCTGCTCTACCCCGGCAAAATCTCCGCCGATCCCGCCTCCGGCCGCCTCTTCATCACCGACACCGGCCACAACCGCCTCGTCGTCACCGACCTGGAGGGCAATCGCCTCGAGATCATCGGCGACGGTCAGCCCGGCCTCAAGGACGGCCCCTTCGACCAGGCCCAATTCAACCGGCCTCAGGGCACCCTGCTCCACGGCGGCAAACTCTACGTCGCCGACGTCGAAAACCACGCCATCCGCGAGGTGGACTTCGAAGCACGCCTCGTCCGAACCGTCGCCGGCACCGGCGAACAGTCCGACCGCCGCGGCGGCCAGGGCGTCGCCCTCGAAACCGGTCTGAACAGCCCCTGGGACCTCGCCCCCTACGACGACAACACCCTGATCATCGCAATGGCCGGACCCCACCAGCTCTGGCGGCTCGACCTCGCCCAGGGCACCATCGGCGTCTGGGCCGGAACGGGCCGCGAGGACATCAACGACGGCCCCATCCTCCCCCCAGACAACCGCAACCCCAACAAGCCCCCCGGCGGCGCCAGCTTCGCCCAACCCTCCGGCCTCGCCACCGACGGCCAACGCCTCTGGGTCGCCGACTCCGAAGGGTCTTGCATCCGAGAGATCACCTTCCGCGACCCCAAGCCCACCGTCACCACGATCGCCGGCACCCACGACCTGCCCCTGGGGCAAAGCCTCTTCGCCTTCGGCGACGTCGACGGCGTCGGCAACCGCGCCCGGCTGCAACATTGCCTGGGCGTAGCCTATGCCGACCAAACCCTCTACGTCGCCGACTCCTACAACAACAAAATTAAGACCATCGACCTCGCGTCCCGCGCCGTCCGCACCCTGGCCGGCACCCGCGGCGGTGGCTCGACCGACGACCCACCTCAGTTCGACGAGCCAGGCGGCCTGACCGTCATCGGCGACGACCTCTACGTCGCCGATACCAACAACCACGCCATCCGCATCGTCAACCGCAAAACCGGCGCGACCCGCACCCTGTCGCTCAACGACGTCGCTCCCCCCGTCCGCAAAAAGACGAAACCTCGCTTCCCCCGCGCCGAGGCCATCACCGTCGCCGAACAATCCCTGGCCCCGTCCCGATCCGTGCGCCTGGCGGTCACCATCCAGGTCCCCGACGGCTTCACCCTCGGCACCGAAGCCCCCATGCCCTACTTGGTCGAAGCGCCCACCGCTCCCGACGCGCTCGCCCCCGAAGCACCCACTCAGGGCGGCCAGGTCGAACCGCCTGCCTCCCGCTTCGTCGTCGATATCCCGCTGGCCAAAATCCCCGCCGCCGGCGATCGCCTCAGCCTCAAGTTCTACGCCTCAGCCTTCGAATGCAAGAAAGGCTCCTCCGGCTTTTGCCGCATCCGCAACTTCGTCTGGACCATCCCGATCCAATTCGCTCCCGGCGGAGCCAACGAAATCAGCCTGACGAGCCCCTGACCCGCCGCAGGCTCGCCCCTCGATCCCCCTGGCCTGGCCGCAACAGATCGCGGGACCACTTCCACCCAACGCCCACGCCCCCCCTAGGCCTCCGCGTCCCGGCCCCCGAACGCCTTGGCCGGTTTGGGATTCCCGCGCTCACTCTTCCCGGCTCGCCAGCCTTAACCCAACCGGCAACGCATCGCCGAACGCGACGTTACGCTGTCCGGCCGTCATCTCCGCGATCTCACGCACCGGACCAATCAACCCCGCGTCCGCGCCGAGCTGCTCGAGCCGTGCCAGAACCGCCGCCCGTGTCTCCTCACCCACATCCCGCGCTCGATCCCCTGCCATCCGCGCCAACTGCCCCAGCGCAAAGCCTTGATCGGCCGCCTCCCGGGCATTCCCCGGCGTGTATCCCAAAACCGCCGCGATCCAACGCTCGGCCGCTTCGGTCGGGACCACCGTATTGGCTGGGCCGTAAAGAGGCACCCGCGCGCCCAGACGCCCCAAACACCACAGCACATGCCCCGCCGCCGCCGGCCGCGCCAGCTCCCGCGCCAGCGCATCGCCTAGCCCCACCTTCAACGCCGGATCAATCCGCTCCAGGCTCGCCGCACAGCGCCACATCTCGCTCAGCTCGTGCGGCTCAGGCCGAGGCCGTCCGGCTTTCTTCGCCGGACTTGTTCCCTTGGCCGGCACCAGAAAGACCGCCAGCCGCCGATACACCTCTTCCTGGTACGCCCGGTTCAAACCCGCCGCCACCCGCCTCCAGAGCACCCACCACTCCACCCAGCACTGCATCTGCTTCGGATGCTTCAGCCCGACGTGCCAGGTTGGCCAGAGCGCCTTGATCCGCGTCTCGTCCAAGGGATACCCCGTCCCCGGCCGCAAGCAATATCCAGCCAGGTTGAGCCAGCGGGTCTCGTGCTCGGCCGAGAGGCTCCGCGCTTCGGACACCTCCCGCAGCGGCTCCCACAGCGCCCGCAGCGCCGACGTCGGCCACCGATCCTTGGGCAGCTCGAGCGCCGCCTCCAACGCCTTCACCAACCGCGCCGGCCCCACTTCAGCCGTCCCCCCCGCCGGCCCGAATGCCTCCCGGATGCGCTCCACCGCCCGATCCACCAACTCCTGCTCCAGCACGACGACGTCAGACTCGCCGCCCGTCGCTTCGATCGCTCGCCGCTCCGGACCCCTGATTTGAATCTGCAACCGCCACCGCCGGTCGTCGACCCGGCTATGGCACCACAACTCCACCGTCCCCACCTCCGTCACCCGCGCCTCCAGCCGCACCGGAACCCGCTCCGCCTTCGCCTTACGGCTGACCTTCATGATCCCGACCAGCGGTGGCAGCGGCCGGATCGTCTCCGGATCATCGGGCACCAGATCGCCCGGCCGATCCCCCGCACGCACCGAACTCGACGCCAGCGGAAACGCCACCGGCTGCCCCATCAACAGCTCAAAATCCCGATCGGCGATCAGCAGTTCGTCCCCTTCCTCCGCGTCGCGGGGAACCACGCACAACCACGGCGTGCCCGCCGTGTGCTCCCGCGCCGGCTCGACCCCGACGTAGATCGCCCGCGCCGTGCCTCCCCCGATCCGGATCCCCCCACCTCGCCGCACGACCCCGTAATACGCTGCCCCCAACGCCACCGCCAGATCCAGCGACGGATTCACGAGAACCCGCGGCCGCCACTCCCCCACGCCGCGATACCAGTCCGCCACGATCCCAACCAGCCGCTCCCGGACCACCGACGGCGTCAACGCCCCACCGTTGAACAAAATCGCTTCCGGCCGCGCGCTCGCTCGCCCGCCATCGGCCGACGAGCTGGCGGGTAATGAAGCTCCATGCCGTCGCAGAAACGCCGCCAGGTGCCGGGTAATTCCGGGGTCGCTCACAAACGGCAGCCCAAACTCCTGCAAGCCCGCCCGCCCCCCTCGTTTTGGCTCCTCGTCCCACCCCGCCGCCGGATAAAACCCATCGAGCACAACCTCACGCACCTCTTCCCGCGTCAGCTCGGCCTGCACACTTCCGCCGACCAGCCGCGACCCACGCCCCGCGATCGTCACCGGCCACCGCTCCGGGCCGGCTGGATCCTCGCGCAGAAGCTGCTCCTTGGCCGTCCGGCACGCAAACCGCAACGCCGACCACTGCTCCGTATCCAGCCGCACGCCCCCCAGCTTCGCCTCCACCCGATGCGCGAGCGCTAGATCCATATTGTCACCGCCGAGCATCAGGTGGTCCCCCACGGCCACCCGCCGAAAACCCGGTCCCGTCGGCGTTTCGACCACGGTGATCAGGCTGAAGTCGGTCGTCCCACCGCCGATATCGCAGACCAGAATCAGCTCGCCAGCGCGAAGCTCCTCCTGCCAGCGCTGTTCGTGGGTCACAATCCAGCAATAAAAAGCCGCCTGTGGCTCCTCGAGCAGCGTCACCCGTGGCAATCCCGCGCGCCGCGCCGCCTCGATCGTCAGCTCCCGGGCCGCCTCGTCAAACGACGCCGGCACCGTCAGCACCACTTCCTGGCGCTCCAACCGATGAGCCGGATCGGCCCGAGCGAAGCTGTAGTCCCACGCCTCGCGGATATGCCTCAAATATTCGGCCGACGCCTCCACCGGCGAGACCCGCCGCGAGCCCGCCGGCGCACCCCAGGGCAGGATCTCCGCCTCGCGGTCCACCCCCCCATGACACAGCCAGCTCTTGGCGCTGGCCACCAGGTGGCCCGGCACCCGCGCTCCCTGAATCCGCGCAAACTCACCCACAATCCGATCCGCATCCTCACGCCACGGCAAACGGCACGCCTCCGCCGGCAGCTCGTAAGGCCCCGGCAGATACAAAAACGACGGCAGCATCGTCCGCGGCGCGGTCTCACCGGCGGCCACCAATTGCGGCACCTCGAAAATCTTCAGATCGGCCGCCGGGCGTTCCCGTCCCCGCGTGTCAACATACGCGACCGCGCAATTGGTCGTTCCCAGATCAATCCCGACGATATAACGCGATCGAGCCACCGCCTCACCACGCTCTCTAGCTCACGCCCCTCGCCACGCCTGTCCGCTCACCCAACAATCCGGCCCGTTGGCTCCCCGATCTTCGACAGCGCCCTGCCTCCGCCCCCAACGCCGATCTGTCCGGGCAAATCCGTTCCGACCTGCCTATCCCCCCTTCACCACAAAATTGACCAGCTTCCCCGGTACCACGATCGTCTTGACCACCGTCTGGCCGGCCAGCAATTCCGCGACCCTCGGCTCACGCCGCGCCGCTTGCTCCAGATCACCGCGGTCCATGTCCGCGGCGACCCGAACCCGCGCCCTCAGCTTGCCATTGACCTGTACCGGCACTTCAATCGTCTCGTCGGCCAGTAACGTCACGTCAAACGCAAACCTCAGCTCGTCCGCGGTCAGCCCTCCGCCTTCAATCTCCTGCCGATTCCGCACCGTAGGCCAAGGATGGTAGGCCAGACTCTGATCGTGACCCAACAACTCCCACAACTCCTCGCCCAAATGAGGCGCAAACGGCGAGAGCAGCAGCGCAAACGTCTCCATCGCCCGCTTCGGCCTCACCTCCTGCCCCGTAAAATAATTGACAAACTCCATCAGCCGGCTGATCGCCGTGTTGAACCGTAAGCCTTGAATGTCCTCGGTCACGGCCGCCACCGTCCGCGCCACGACACGCGCCTGGTCGTCGCTTAGCTCGACCTCGCGCACCCGAGGGTCGAGCCGCAGGTCGTCAGCCTCGAAGTCGACGATCATCCGCCAGGCTCGGCCCAGAAACCGATATACCCCCTCGACGCCCTTCATGCTCCAGGGCTTGGTCGCCTCCAATGGTCCCATGAACATCTCATAAAGCCGCAGACTGTCCGCCCCATACTCGGCGATCACCTCATCCGGATTGATCACATTGCCCCGCGACTTCGACATCTTGTGCGCCCGCGCATCCACGCGGATCGAGGCATCGGCCGCCAGCACAAACCCCTCTCCCTTCTTGACCACGTCGCGCTCATCCAGCCGCTCGGCCCGAATCCGGACCGTCCCCTCCCCCGTCCGCGCGACCAGCCCTTCCTCGGTCTCGACCACCTGCGAGGCACTCACCCACCGCCCTGCCTCGTCGCGGTACCCCGTATATTCGGTCTCTCCCAGAATCATCCCCTGGTTGACCAGCCTTCGGAACGGCTCAAGCGTCGAGACATACCCGCGGTCGAACAACACTTTGTGCCAGAACCGCGCATACAGCAAATGCAGCACCGCATGCTCGGCCCCGCCCACATAAAGATCGACCGGCATCCAGTACCGTTCCTTCTCGGGGTCCCAGGGTGCCTGGTCGTTCTTCGGGTCCAGATACCGCAGGTAGTACCAGCACGAGCCGGCCCACTGCGGCATCGTGTTGGTCTCACGCCGGAGCGTCTCCGAATAGCGAACCCACTCTGTGGCCTTCGCCAGTGGCGGCTCGGGACGTCCGGTGGGCTGAAAATCGGCCAGCTCCGGCAGCCTCACCGGCAGTTCCTCGACCGGCAGCGGATGCGCCCGGTCCTGCTCGTCCAGGACGATCGGAAACGGCTCGCCCCAGTAGCGCTGGCGGCTGAAGAGCCAGTCACGCAACTTGTAGTTAACGGCCCGCCGACCCAGCCCCTGCTCTTCCAGCCACCGCACAATCAGGCGCTTGGCCTCCGCGGTCGGCTTGCCGTCGAGGCTCACCTCCCGGTTGGCCGAATTGACCGCCACGCCCTCACCGCAGTAGGCCTCGCTGAATCGGCCGGGATTGGTCAGGTAATCATGCCGAAGCGAGGCCAAATCCCCCGCCGCGTCCCGGTCGATCCGATGCGCCTCGAGCCAATCATCCGGCGGCATGACCACGGGCCGGACCGGCAGGTTGTAGACGTCGGCAAACGCGAAGTCTCGCTCGTCGTGGCCGGGAACGGCCATGATCGCCCCGGTGCCGTATCCCATCATCACGTAATCGGCCACCCAGATCGGAATATTTTCACCATTGACCGGATTGACGGCGTAGGCGCCGGTGAAGACACCGGTCTTCGCCTTGGCCAGATCGGTTCGATCCAGATCGCTCTTCGAGGCGGCCTGCTCGCGATAGGCCTCCACCGCCCCGCGCTGTTCGGGCGTCGTCAGCCTCTCCACCAGCGGATGCTCGGGCGCCAGGACCATGTACGTCGCTCCGAAGAGCGTGTCTGGCCGCGTCGTGAAGATCCGGATCACGTCCGGTTCCGGCTCCGCCGCAAACCGCGTCCGCTGCCGACGCACCCGCCAGTTGTCGTAATCCCCCCCACGCTTCACCTTAAAGTCCACCTCCGCGCCTTCCGATCGCCCCACCCAATTGCGCTGCATCTCCTTGATCGCAGGCGACCAGTCCAGCCCCTCCAAATCCTCGACCAGCCGATCCCCATACGCCGTGATCCGCAACATCCATTGTTTGAGCGGCATCCGAACGACCGGGTGCCCCCCCCGCTCGCTCTTGCCGTCCTTGACCTCCTCGTTGGCCAGCACCGTCCCCAGCGCCGGGCACCAGTTGACCGGCACCTCCGCCCGGTAGGCCAGCCGCTTCGAATCCCGATACGCTGCGACGTCCTTCGTCCCCGGCGGGATTGGCAACTCGGCGATCGGCCTCCCCTTGCCCCGCCGCCGCCGCCCCTCGGGATCGACCCACTCGCAATCCGGGTCAAACCACGTGTCGTGAATCAGCAGAAAAATCCACTGTGTCCACTTATAGTACGCCGGGTCGGTCGTATCGATCTCACGGTCCCAGTCGTAGCTGAACCCGAGCGCCTTGATCTGCCGCCGAAACGTCTCGATGTTGCGCTGCGTCGTGATCCGCGGATGCGTGTTCGTCTGCACCGCATACTGCTCAGCCGGCAACCCAAACGCATCCCACCCCATCGGATGCAGCACATGGTAGCCCCGCATCCGCTGAAACCGGCAGTAGATATCCGTCGCCGTGTACCCCTCGGGATGACCGACGTGCAGCCCCGCCCCGCTCGGATACGGAAACATGTCGAGCACATAGAGCTTCGGCTTGCCCTCGACCCGATCCTCGGTCCGAAACGTCTTGCGCTGCTCCCAATACGACTGCCACTTCGACTCGATCCGCTGAAAATGGTACGCCGGCATCGCTCTCTCAAAGCCCCAAGGGCCACGGTCGGATGGAACTTCGACACCATAACCACACCGGGCCGTCCGCCGCCATGCCTTCAGCCGCCACGTCGCACCCGTTGAATCAACGGCCGGCCAGCGTCGCCGGTCCAAATGCCGCGGGCAACATCTCGCTCACGCTCGATTGCCATCGCCCCGGCCCATCACAGCTCGACCAGATCACTGCCTCCTGGCCAAACTCGCGCATTACCTGCCGGCAGGCTCCACACGGCGTCGTCGGCTCTGGCGTCGGCGTGTAGATCGCCACCGCAACGACCCGACGCCCTCCCCCCGCGACCATCGCCCCCACCGCCGCCCGCTCCGCGCACAACGTCAGCCCATACGACGCATTCTCCACGTTGCATCCCGCGAAAATTCGCCCGTCCTCAGCCTGCACCGCGGCCCCCACCGCAAACCCGCTGTACGGGCAGTACGCCCGCCCCGCCGCCTCACGCGCCACGCGGTCCAGACTCTCGACGTCAATCACCGTCCCGCCAGACATCAACCCGTCCCTCCCCGACCCGATTGCCCCGTTCCATCACCATCTTCTCATTATATGCGAGAAGTCTGCCTCACCTTCCTCAACCGCCCGCAGCGGTGCGGCGTGGAGCCTCGTGCCCCACGCCCCACCGCCGCGGCGCGAACCATTCTGCTCAGCGCACGACCCGGACCCGTCTCCGACGCCGCCCGGCCAGCAGCCCAGCCGTCCCAAGCCCGCCAAGCGCCAGCACCAGGCTTCCCGGCTCCGGAACCGCCGCCCGCATGTTGTAACGGAACAGCCCGGATTCACCCCACGGCCCGCCGTCGTTTCCCGTCCCTGAATCCACCAGCTTGAAGACAGCATAGTGCTGCCCCAGCCGGTTCGCTGCAAAGATCGGCGTGAAGTCCAGCCCCACGCCGCCGTCGCCCAGTTCGTACACGTCCCCGGGATTGCTCAGGATCGTGTTGCCTAAGGCGTCGGCCACCACCAGGCCCGCCGACGCTTCGACCAACACCAGCGTGATCCGCGACCCGGCCATCGAGCCAGCCCACCGGCCCACCGGCTGATTCCCGCCGCTCTTCCAGAGAATGTTCTCGGGCGAACCATCCGGAAATCCCGCCAACGAGTCCACCGACTTGATCCTCAGATCGGCGTACTCAACACCCGGCGTCAATCCGCTCACAAACTGCCCGGCGAAGACGCCCGACCCCGGCAACAACACGATCCGACCGCCGGCCGTCTCCGGCAAATAGTTCCGTGGCTCGCCGGCGGCTGTCCCGTTGAACGGCTGAACCGCCGTCGCCGCCCCCAAGTTCGGTCCAAAATACGTGTAGGTGCTCTTGGAGTGGTAATGGTTGATCTCCGGCGTCAGCTCGTACGTGTGCGCGTACAACAACGTCAGCCGGTTGTAGTTCGGGTTGGCCAGACCCGCGTAGGGCCCCGTTGGGATCGTCTCCCTCAAGTCCCGGCCGATGTAGTACGACACCAGCTCCGCACTCGCATTCAGCGAGCCGAGGCCGACCATCACCACCGCCAACATCAGCTTCTTCATCGCCTACCTCCCTCTCTGTGAGAAGCTCTCTGAAATCGTCTTGAATCGTCCAAATCCCGCTTCCGCATTCCCCGCGCCGGCCGCGCTGCGCGCAGCCGGTCCGCGCCAGCCCCGCGGCGGAACCTCGCGAGGCCGCACCGTTGCTTTTGCCGGCCCAATCAGGACGCCGCCGAGCCAACCGGCCCAAGCCCCGCCAACACCGCAACGCGCGACGTCCGGACAGGCTTACGCCTCGGTTCGCGCGACATCCGGCCGCATCACGATCACCCGGGCCCTGGTCCGGCCGCACCCGAACCAGGCCGCGGGTTTCCAACCGGCCCGCGCTCGCAGGTCGCCCGCGCGCCGGTCATCGACGCTCGCGAGGTGCCGACGCGCGCGGTTCGTCCCCATTCCCGAATCGGCCAGGCGCAGCGCGGCCCAATTCGTCGCAATCCTTCCTTCAAACGACCGGCGGCGGTCGCGCTCGGAACGGATCGTAACTCGGCGATCCTGCCCGATGCGCGGATAGGTCAACAGCCAGTCGGCCTGCCTCGACCAGTCGCTCCGCGCCGTCGTCGCTGCTTGGGCACGTCACCCGGAGCGACTGCAGGTGGCAGAGCGGGCAGTCCGCTCCGACCTGATGGCCCTCGGCCGACCAATTCGGACCCTCGGCTGGCTCCAGGCATCGCGCCACGCTCTCGCCATCGAAAGCGTGGTGCCCCGGCCCGATCAGTCCGGAGGCGGACTGAGCGGCCAGCAACCCAACCAACCAGACGAGGCGCCCGAATCGCTGCATCGGACTTCGCCAGATCAAACGCCGTAGCTTCACCCTAAAGAGGATTCAATCCACTACGGCCCTTTTTTGGTAACCTCTACCATCCCGAATGTCAATCGTCTGATTCGTCGATACGTTGAACCGGATCATCGCCCGCCTGATTCCGCGACCGATCGACCTTCGGTACCGCTGCCCGCCATGACTGCCCAGGACACTCGCCGTCCCCCGAGCCTTCGGCGTAAACCGATTCAGTTCTCGCATCGTTAAACCGATAAAGAATGCCGAGGTGGTAAAACCCGCATGGCGGGTCCACACCCGCGTTGCATCCAATCTGAAAGGGGCGCGGGATTCCTCCCGCGTGCCCCGGCACGATCCCTTCGCACTCTGAGGAGGCCGCGCTCATGCTCGGCTACGCCCTCCGCGCCCTGGCTCTCAAGCCGGTCCAACGCTGGTCGCCGGAGCGCATCGCCGCCCTTCAGCATCGCCGCCTTCAGGCTCTCGTCCGCTACGCCATTGCCCACTCGCCCCACTACCGGGACCGCTTCCACGCCGTCAATCCCGACCGCTTCCGCCTCACCGATCTGCCTCCCATCAGCAAGACCGAATTGATGGCCGACTTTGACCGCACCGTCACCGACCGCTCGATCCGCCGCGCCGATCTCGAACGCTTCGTCGACAACCCCGCCAACGAGGGCCGCTGGTTCCTGGGTCGCTACGCCGTCAGCCACACCTCAGGCAGCCAGGGTCAGCCGTTGCTCATGGTCTCCGACCGCCGCCACCTCGAACTGCTCTTCGCCCTCCAGCAAACCCGCGGCTACACCGGTAAGGTCACCCCGCTGACCGCCCTCCAGAAACTGATCGACCCGGCACGCCTGGCAGTCGTCACCCTCAAGAAAGGCTTCTATCCCTCCGCCTCCGCCTTTGAGTACATGCCGCCCGGTCCCCGCCGGTTCATGAAGGTCCTCCGTCTCTCGCAGACCGACCCCGACGTCGTCGAGCAGCTCAACCGCTTCCGGCCCACTGCCCTGACCGCTTACGCCTCCGTTCTTGACATGCTCGCCCTCGAGGTCGAAGCCGGTCGGCTCCAGCTCGCTCCCGAGTTGCAACAGGTCGTCAACAACAGCGAATGCCTCTCCGACGCCGCCCGCCAGCGCATCTCCCGCGCCTTCGGCCTCCACGTCCTCAACAACTACGCCACCGGCGAATGCCCCTTCCTGACCAATGGCTGCCCCACCGACGAAGGCGCTCACGTCAACGCCGACTGGGCCATCCTCGAAGTCGTCGACGACCAAAACAACCCCGTCCCCCCCGGTCAGCCCGGCCGCAAGGTCCTGATCACCAACCTCGCCAACCGCGTCCAGCCGATCATTCGCTACGAGGTCGGCGACATCGTGACCATGGCCACCGAGCCTTGCCGCTGCGGCAGCCGACTGCCCCGCGTCCTCAAGATCGAAGGCCGCGCCGCGGACACCTTCTACATCAAAGACGGCGATTCCTACCGCCAGCTCATCAACAGCGTCTTCAAAAACGCCTTCGACTACACCCGCGAAGTCCGCGAATGGCAGGCCATCCAGGTCGAGCGAAACAAGGTCGTCATCAAACTCGAGCTGCTCCCCGGCCACACCCTCAACCACGACCACGCCTGGTGGTCCCTCGAACGCCAACTCCGTATGTACGACTTCTACGGTAAGCTCGACCTCTCCCTCGAAGTCGTTCCACGCCTCACGTCCGACCAGCCCTCCGGCAAATTCCGCCGCATGGTCAGCCTCGTCGGGCCGCCCGGTTCCCCGGATTCCCACCGCGCTTCGGCCAAGCTCCGCCACGACCCGCCCCACTCAACCCCTCACCCCATCCTTTCCCCCCACCTGGCCGGCAAGCAGATCCCCGAATCCTGACCTCCTCGCTCACCGACTTTCCGGATACCCGCCGAACCCCTCCCGCTCCCGTCCGCCCCCCTCTCCTGCAACCCTCGACGCGTGCCAACTCGTGAACGCCGCTCAATGCCACGTCGTCCTTCGACTCCCGAAGACCGCTTGCCGCTTGAGCCGGCCGCTCTCGTGTGGTCGACTCAATCGGGGTGGTACCAATCAGGTATTTCGGATGCACCCGACAAACCCCCAGGGAGTCGTCGAGCGATGCGCGGACGCGATCTCGTCGTCTGGAGTCTGGCGATGATGGCGGGCGGGCTTTTCGGAGCCGCGATGGGACAGGGCCCCCGACGCCCGGCCCCATCCCTCGAACGCCCTCCCCTGGCCAAGGACGACGCCGAAAAGAAAGCCCTCGAGGCCATCGCCGCCGCCCAGAAAGGCCAACGCTACGCCAACGTCTCCGACACCGACGGCCGCTTCCTCCGCCAAATGGCCGAAGCCATCAACGCCCAGCGCGTCGTCGAACTCGGCACCTCAACCGGCGAGTCCGGCATCTGGCTGGCCATCGCCCTCCGCAAAACCGGCGGCCACCTCTATACCCACGAAATCGACCCCGAACGCATCCAGGTCGCCCGAGCCAACTTCGAGGCCGCCGGCGTCGCCGACCTGATCACCATCATCGAGGGCGACGCCCACCAAACTGTCTCCCAACACACCGAACCGATCGACCTGGTCTTCATCGACGCCGACAAATCCGGTTACCTCGACTACCTCCAAAAACTCCTCCCCCTGGTCCGGCCCGGCGGCCTGATCCTCGCCCACAACATGAAGTCGCCCCCGCCCGACCCCCGCTACATCGAAGCCATCACCACCAACCCCGAGCTGGAAACCACCTTCGTCCTCATGGAAGGCGCCGGCATCGGTGTGACCCTCAAGAAACGCTAACGCCCACGCACTCCCCGCCCCCGCCCTGTCTCCCGCTCACTCCAGGCGAATCACCCGCTGAATCCGGACCGGCGGCCTGAGCATCTGCCCCTCGGCCGCTGCCTCGTGAATCGCGCGCACCACCTCCATCCCCCGCACCACCCGACCAAACGCCGCAAACCCCTGACCATCCGGCTGCCGTTTCCCCCCGTAATCCAACTCCGGCTGATCCCCGACGCAAATGAAAAAATCCGCCCGGGCCGTATCCGGGCCGTCCCGCGCCATCGAGATCGCCCCATCGACGTGCCTCAACCCCGTGTCGCGGGTTCGTTCCAGCTTGATCGGATCGCTCCACTCCCCCTCCCGCGCTGGGTTGGCCCGCGCCTGGATCACGGCGATCTTCACCGCGTCGTCAGGCTGGTTGTCCGCCCGCACCGTCCGGAAAAACGCCCCGTCCGCATACAACCCCCGCTCCGCATAATCCAGAAAATTCCTAACCGTGATCGGCGCCCGCTCGGCATCCAGTTCCAACTCGATCTCCCCCAAATCGGTCTCGATCCGCACCCGCGGCCGCGCCGTCAGCTCCGCCCTCCGCCACCGAAACCGCGGCGCCACGGCCGGGTCGTAATCCTTCAGGTGGCTTCGCTCAGCCTCTTCTCGATCCTCAATCCGCCGATACCGCCAGGGATTCTCCCCAAATACCTCCGCGCACAACGCCGCCAACGCCGGATCATAAGCCTGCAACTCCTCCCGCGTGTCCACGTGATTGTGCTGCGCGTCGTTCTGACGGTTCGTGTCAAACCACGACTGCACCCCCTCCGCGAAATACTCCGACACATCCGTCATCGCGTACGTATTCTTCCACAATCCCGCCGCCTTGGCCGCCTCAAACGCCTGCTCCAGCCGCCCCTGAAACGTCGGATCCGCCGTCCGCATCCCGTTCAGATGAATCGAATGTGCAAATTCATGGATCAAAATATTTTCTGTACTGTACGGATCCCCCGGATAATGCAGCAAGTTCTCCTCCCCGCACGACACCAGCGGATCCCGCGGCGAGCCGCCCAACCCCCGCGCCCTCCGGTCCCAGTACACCTTCGGCCGCATCCGCCGCTGTTCCGGCACATCGGTCGTGTACTCGTCGTGCGCCATCACCACCAGCCGCACCTTATTCCGCGCCATCTCGCGCAACAGTTCGGGATTGCCCGCCATCATCCGGCTGAGCAGATAACCCGCCTCGCGCAAGGCGGCGTCCGCCACCCGCGCCGAGCTGACAATTGGAAACCCCTCGACCCGCACACACTTGGCATAAAACGACGGGTCCAGACCAAGCGCTGTCCGCAGCCGCTCCGGGATCGGAACCACCTCCAGTCCGCCCGGTCCCTCTTCCACCCCCGCCGCCCACTCCCGGTACACCCGCGCCATCGCGGCCACTTTTTCCGGCTGCCCCTGAAGCGACCCCCAGTGGAAAACCATCACCCCCGTCGCCGGCCGCCGTGCGCCAAGCTCCAAAATCCGCGGCACATCCGCCGCTGCCACCTCCTCGCCCCAGTCCGAAAGCTGCACGATCGGCCAGATCCGGACCCGCTCCCCCGGTTCCCCCGCCAAACCCAAGTATCCCCCGAGCCACTCAATCTGCCGACCAATCCAGTCCAAATCGCGCGCATGCCCAAAACGCGCATGGTACGGCATCGGACTAAAGACATCCACATACGGCATCCACGCCTTCAAATCAATGAACAACTTGTTGCGTAACGCCCCATCCCGCTCCGTGTCGCTCCACGGGCAGTGAAAGACCCCCAGCAGCGCCTCGGGCTTCACCTCGTCCCGGATCGCGTCAAACTCCCGCACCCAATCGGTCAAGATCGCACACCGAAACTCAACCCACCGCGGCCGGAGATGCTTGAGGATCTCCTCCCCCGCTATCCGCGGCGGCAACGCCGAGAGATTCAGCCCCGTCCGTGCATCAAACAACGCCAAACACCGAACACAAAAACACGTATCCGGCAACTTCGGCTCGGCCTGCTCCCACGAGGCGTGCGCATGATGGTAGTCGAGCCAGATCCCATCGATCTCAAACTCGGTCAGCGCCCGCCGAAATGCCTCCATCCGCGCCGCCCGGTATCCCGGATGCGTCGGACAGACTCCCTGCCACCCATCCGGCGGCGGCGCCGGTTCCCCATCCGGACCCACCGGCGCCGCTTCCGGGTGCTCCTCAAGAAATCCCGCTTCGTGAAGCGAGTTGAACTCGGCAAATACCCGCACCCCCTGCCTCTTCAACCGCGCCACCGTCTCCCGATTCAGCCCCCCGCTCCCGAACCAGACGGCGTTGGCCCCATACGCGCTGAGCCGCTTCGTGCCGTCAAGCACATCCGCCGGCGCTCCGCCATAGATCCCCCGCACCCCCTCCGGATCGGGCTGCATCAGGACGATCGCCACCATCCACACGCGCATGCTCGGATCCTCGTCTCGGACCTCGCTTCTCCACCCATTCCCCGAGCCTAACCCGACCTCACGCCTGCCTCAAACCTCATCTCGCGCCAAACCCTCCCGCGCCCACCTCCCGATCCCAACCTGCCCTCCCTTCGCCCACCCTCACCGCTCGCCCCTCTTCCCCCACATCAATCCCTCCCCCTGACTTGGCCCCAAACCGCATCTCCACGCGGTTGCCTCCACCGGGTCGATCCTCGTATTTTGGGAATTTAGGAAACCTAGGGTGCATGGGTCGTGCTTCTTCGTTCCGAAAGGCAGGTTCATCGTGCTCCGCAGCTTCGGATTGTGGCGTTGGCTGCTGGCGGGCCTGGTGGCCGTCGGCTGGAGTCTAGCAGATGCCGCGCAAACGCCGCCGGACGACCCCAGACAGCGCCAAATCGAGGAAATCCGCCGCCAGCTTGACGAGTTGAGCCGCAAGCTCGACGCCCTTTCCCAATCCGAAGCCCCCACGCCTTCCGAATCCCCCGCCACCACCCCTCTGCCCGACGGCTGGCTCAAAAACCTTAAGTGGCGCTCGATCGGGCCGGCCAACATGGGCGGGCGCATCACCGCCCTGGCCGTCTACGAGGCCGACCCCACCATCTTCTATGTCGCTACCGCAAGCGGTGGACTGCTTAAAACCACCAACAACGGCCTAACCTTCCAGCACCAGTTCGACACCCAGCCGACCGTCTCGATCGGCGACGTCGCCGTTGCCGCCACCGACCCCAACCTCGTCTGGGTCGGCACCGGCGAGGCCAACCCCCGCAACTCCGTTTCCTACGGCGACGGCGTCTACAAATCCACCGACGGCGGCAAATCCTGGACCCACATGGGCCTCTCCGAGAGCTTCCAGATCGGTCGCATCGTCATCCACCCCACCGACCCCAACATCGTCTACGTCGGCGCTCTCGGCCGCCTTTGGGGCCCAAACAACGAACGCGGTCTCTACAAAACCACCGACGGCGGCAAAACCTGGACCCGCATCCTCTTTGTCGACGACCGCACCGGCGTCATCGACATCGCCATGCATCCCAACGACCCGGACACCCTGCTCGTGGCCACCTGGGAGCGCGCCCGCGACCTCTACGACACCAACGAACCGTCCGTTCAATTCGGACCCGGCGCCGCCATCCATAAAACCACCGACGGCGGCCAGACCTGGACCCGACTCTCCAAAGGACTCCCCACCTCCAAGCTCGGCCGCGTGGGCCTCTGCTACTACCGCAAAGACCCCCGCATCGTCTACGCCATCGTCGAAAGCGAAACCATCGGCACCGGACCGCCCAACGCCGCCGCTTCGGCCTATGCCGGCATTCAAGGCGAGACCGAAAACGATCGCGTCGTCCTCCGCAACGTCGTCCCCGACGGACCCGCTGCCCAGGCCGGACTCCAACCCGGCGACATCCTCCTCGAACGCGATGGCTCCCCCATCAAATCCTACGAAGCCCTCGTCGAATCCCTCGCCGACAAAAAACCCGGCGACTCCCTCCGCCTCAAAATCCAACGCGGCGACCAAACCCAGGAACTCACTCTGACCCTCGGCCAGCGCCCCGCCTCCTCCCGCGGCCGCGGCCCCCGCGACCCCAACCGCCCCTTCCGCGACTTCCTCGGCGGCCAACGCGAAAACATCCAAAATCGTCAGGGCGAAAACGGCTTCGACTACGGCGGCGTCTACCGCTCCGAAGACGGCGGCGAATCCTGGACCCGCGTCAACAGCCTCAACCCCCGCCCCATGTACTTCAGCCAGATCCGTGTCGACCCCAACGACGACCAACGCGTCTACGTCCTCGGTATCTCCCTCCATCGCTCCGCCGACGGCGGCAAATCGTTCCGCGGCGACGGCGGCCGCAACGTCCACGCCGACCACCACGCCCTCTGGATCAACCCCCGCGACAGCCGCCACATGCTCCTCGGTTGCGACGGCGGTATCTACGCCACCTACGACCGCATGCAATCCTGGGACCACCTCAACCAGGTCGCCATCGGCCAGTTCTACGACGTCGCCGTCGACTCCCGCCGCGACTACTGGGTCTACGGCGGTCTCCAAGACAACGGCACCTGGGGCGGTCCCAGCCGCCTGCTCGCCCCTGCCGGCCCCCTCAACGAAGACTGGCGCTCCATCGGCGGCGGCGACGGCTTCCAGGTCCAGGTCGACCCCACCGACCCCGACCTCGTCTACTTCACCAGCCAAAACGGCGGTATCGGCCGCCGTAACGTCCGCACCGGCCAGGTCCGCTACTTCCAGCCCCAGCCCCCTGCCGGCGAATCCTACCGCTGGAACTGGAACACCCCCTTCGTCCTCTCCCCCACCAACCCCAAAATCTACACCGTCGCCGCCAACCGCGTCTTTCGCTCCTTCGACCGCGGCAACGGCCTCCGCGTCATCTCACCCAACCTCACCCGCACCGACAGAGGTTCCGCCACCGCCCTCGCCGAAAGCCCCCGCAACCCCAACGTCCTCTACGTCGGCACCGACGACGGCGCCCTCTGGGTCACCCGCGACGGCGGCGCTCAGTGGACCAATCTGACCGACCGCGTCGGTCTGCCCCGGCCCATGCACGTCGCCACCATCGAAGCCTCCCGCTTCGCCGACGGCCGCGTCTACGTCGCCTTCGACGGCCACCGCTCCGACCTCGACGGACCCTTCGCTTACGCCTCCGAGGACTACGGCCAAACTTGGCGCTCCCTCAACGCCGGCCTCCCCCCGCGCGGCTCCACCCGCTGCCTCCGCGAAGACATCGTCAACCCCAACCTCCTCTTCCTCGGGACCGAGTTCGCCGCCTTCGTCTCCATCGACGCCGGACGCTCCTGGTCGAGCCTCAACACAAACCTCCCAACCGTCGCCGTCCACGACTTCGCCATCCACCCCGACCCCAACGTCGGCGAAGTCGTCGCCGCCACCCACGGCCGCAGCCTATGGATTCTCGACGCCACCCCCATCCGTCAGGCCACCCCCGCCATCCTCGCCGCACCCGCCCACCTCTATCAGCCCACACGCTCCACCCGCTGGCTCGTCGGCCTCGACCGCGGCAAAACCAACCGCCGCTTCACCGGCGAAAATCCTCCCCGCGGCGTCCCCCTCTACTACCACCTCCATCAGAAAGCCCAGGACGTCTCCCTCAAAATCCTGGACGCCGCCGGCGTCGAAGTCCGCTCCATCCCCGCCGTCACCCAGCCCGGTCTCCACCGCGCCACTTGGGACCTCGGTCGCATCGGACGCCGTCCCCCCTCCAACCAAACCCCCGCCGAACCATCCCCTCCACCAGTCCCCGTCGGCGAGGGCACCGGATCCGAACCCACCACCTCCGCCGAATCCCCCTCCCGCCCCTCTAGCCAACCACGCACAGGTGCCCTGTCCACCCTCATGAACCTTCGCCCCCGTCTGGCCGCGGCCGGCACCTACCGCGTCGTCCTCAACGTCGACGGCAAGGAATACACTCAGACCCTCGCCCTCGACCCCGACCCCGCGCAGCCTGACCTCGACTCCGAGCAAGAATTCCTCCTCACCGAAGAGGCCGAAGAAGAGGACGAAGAATTCCTCTGGGACGACTAACCCCACCCATCCCCCGGCTCTCTCCGATCGGTTGACGCACCCCTCTCTTCCCCCGGCCTGTCTCTCTGATTCGCCGGAGGCCCCAGCCGGCTCCGTGGCGGAATCTCCCGAACGAAGCCAAAGCGGGCCGTGATCCGCCCGCCGCCCGACACCCCGCTCCTCACCCCAGCAGGCCCGCCTATCGCGCTCCCACCACGCGCACGCCCGATCCTCTCCGTCCGATCGGCCTCTTCGGCGATCCGCCTCCATCCCCGCTCCGCGGGTTGGTGGCAGCGCTTGCGTGCCGATGCCGCAAACTTGCCCACAACATTCCGACCGCGCGGATCCGCCCGGACCGATCAACGCCGATCAAACCCCCGATCATCTCCATTGACGCCGCCGTCGCAGGACCGACCCGGCTTTCCAAAGAGAGCTTCACAGCCGCTTCGAGAGCCTACGACCCATGTCGTCACCATCTCAGATCGAGCAAGCCTGCACCTCTTTCAGCCCAGCTCTGTCCAGCATCGCCGACCCGACGTCCCCACCCCGCGTTCTCACGGCCCAGCCCCCCGACCTTCCCGACCAAGCCGTCGCGGCCATCGAGGCCCTCTTCGACGCCATGCGGCCCGCCTCCCCGCTCGAGTCGCTTGTTCTCGAGCGGCTCAAGCAATTGACCCTCCGGATCGCCAAGTCGGCCCACGCGGAGCCGTCCGGGCCCGGCGACCCGGCTTGGCACCGCTACGAGTCCCAGGCCGACCGCTCCTTTCGCGCCACCCTCTCCCTCTACATCCGCCTCCAGGTCGCATCCAACCGCCTCAGCCGCTCCGCCCCCCGCTCCCTCCCCCCTGACTCTCCCCCGAGCGACCTCCTTCCGCCACGCTCAGCCGATGCCCGGGATTCTCAGCCCTCCTCTCCGCCTCCCCCGACCTCCCCCGCCGAACTCCCCTGCCCTCCGGACTGGCGTGACCGACTCGTCATCGACCCCAAAATCGCTCCCGAATGGCCCGTCGTCCGCGGCACCAACCTCTGGGCTGACCACGTGGCCGCCATGCTCGAGGACGGCTGGTCGCCCCAGGAAATCCTCCACCATTACCCCATCCTGACCCTCGACGACATCGCTACCTGTCGTTATGCCGATTCACTGAAGCTCTGCGGACCCTGGCCCAACGGCATCGCCCCCGAGCCTCGGCAACCCTCACTCCCCGAACGGCCCCGAACCCTAGCTGATCCTCCCTAAGGTCGGACGCCCCCCTTCGGAGCATCCCCCTACCCTAGTCTTCCAGGCAGCCCCTCGATCCATTTCCAGGCTTGTTCCCCGGCTCGCCGCGGACATCGAGGCTCAGGCCACCCGCCGCGTCGGTCCCACTCACCGCCCACGCGCGCGAGTGTTCGATCCGGACGTTAGAAAGGCGGCTCGCAGGATATTCACCCGCCCTCCGCCCACACGCGCAAGCGTTCGAAGCGGGCCGACGGCAAAACTTCCGCCGAACGCCTTGCTCACCGCCCAATCGCGCCAGGGCGTTCAGCCCACCGCCCAATCGCTCCACGCTCCCTCCGCGACCACGACTCTCCCGGGCGGTCCACGTCCATCTCCTCCAGCCTGCCCAACTTCCCGCGCCGCCCCCGCCTGGTCAGCTCACCTCGTCCACTGGCCGCGCCCTCGAGATCGGCCTGCCGCTCCCGCCGCGCACGCATCAACGGACCGGCGCACTTTTCCCGCCGCCCGACGAGTGGTCGGTCTTCGGTCCGGATTCTCCCCATTTGGTCCGGCGGCATCCCCTCGCAAACAAACCGCTCGGTTCCCATCCGTTAACCATTGGCAATATTCACCGCACCACCCCCGCCCGGGGATCTCAATCGATCTCTTTCACCCTGCCTGAACCGGCGTGTCGCCCGGAAGCCACATTGCCGCTTCAGAATCGGCCGCGTGTTCTTCCGTTGCTTGAACCGATTCTTCGACTTCTGCTAGCATTCGCAAACCAAAGGCATCTCCTGCATCGGGCGATCCTTCTCTCCTCCGCCCTCGCCGCCCGGACGCCCAGCCCCTCAATCGGAGAGTCGGCTTCATGGCCAAGTCATGGAGAGGGTTTGCCCTGTCTGTCCTGCTCCTGGCTGTTGGCGGGCTGCTGGGTGTTGCTGCCACGTCCGCCGTCCTCTACAAACGCCCATTCGTCGACCGTCTCGATAGCGTCAAACGTCTGCTCGGCCTGGGAGGCTATTGGGATCTTTACAAGAAAACCGGTACCCCCTTCGGCCGCGCCAGCTATAGCTGGAAAGGCGTCCAATCCCCGACCAGCCCCGAGTGGACCGTCAAGCCCGGCTTCGACGTCCAGCTTGTCGCCCAGGGCTTCACCTATCCGGTCAGCCTCGCCTTCCCCAACCACCCCGGCACCGACCCCGACTCGCCTCGCTTCTACGTTGCCGAGCTCGACGGCCGCATCAAATACGTCGGCAACGACGGCCAGATTTACCTCTTCGCCGAAGGCTTCAAAAACGTTCCACCTTTCCCCATCGAAAAGAGCGACGAACTCGGCTTAGTCGGTCTGACCACCCTCTCCGACTCCGACGACCTGGTCATCACCCACGCCTACAAAAACCATGAGGCCGGCTTCGTCAGCAACCGCATCGTCCGCCTGATCAGCGAACCCGGCGGCAAGCGACTTCGCGAGTCCAAGGTCCTGCTCGACCTCAAGGAGCCATCGGCTCCCTCCCACCAGATCCAGTCCGTGATCGAAGGCCCCGATGGCAAGCTCTACGTCTCGGTTGGCGACGGCGAAGATTACCCCAATAGCCTGAATCTGAGCCGATTCGGCGGCAAAATCCTCCGCATGAACAAGGACGGTTCGCCCTGCGACGATAACCCGTTCTATGACGAGATCATCGCCGAGACCAACCCTCAGGCCCCCCGGCTCTACATCTACGCCCTCGGCATCCGCAACGCCTTCGACTTGGCCTTTCAGCCCGACACCGGCCGACTCTATTCCGCCGAAAATGGCGAAAGCACCGACCGCCTGATCCAGGTCCTCCCCGGCGCCAGCTTCGGTTACGACGGCATTCGCGAATCCTCCCGCCTCAACGCCCTCTTCACCTGGGGGCCTGACCCCAACAATGTCTCGCCCGTCGGCATGGTCTTCCCTAACCGGCCGATCCTCGGCGACGGTTCCAACACGCGCGGCTACATGGGCCTCTACGGCGACGCCTTCCGCGTCGGCCCAGACGACTACCTCGGTAAATCGATCGTCGAGCTCGAATTCGACCCCAAAACCGGCCTGCTGTTGACCATCCCCGCCCTCCTGATCCAGTACTCCGGCGACGCCAAGGCCACCGTCCTCGACCTCGCCGAAGGACCCGACGGCCTCTACTTCACCGACTTCTTCGGCTCGGCCAAATCGACCGAGGTGGACGGCACCGGCCGCGTCTGGCGGGTCGTCCCCTCGAAGGAAACGCTCGGGCTGCCCTCGGTCGACGACCAGCAACTAGCCGCGCTCGAACCGGCCCAGCGCGGCCAGATCCTCTTCCATCGCAACTGCATCGGCTGCCACAGCCTGAACGGCTCGGGCGGTCACGAGGGGCCTCGCCTCGACGGAATCGCCAAAATCCTCGAATCCCGCCTCGCCGGCCACCACGAAGCCGCCATGAAACAACTGCTCAAAGAGGGCGTCAGCGACGACAGCCGCCGCCGGATCGAAGAGGTCCTCGCTGCCAAGCCTGGCAAGCAGCGCGTCCGAACCTGGCTCAAGCACCACCTCGAGGAGCCTCGCTTCGACAACCTCTACGGCAAGATGCCCAGCTTCGCGGAGTCGCTCTCCCCTGAGTACCGCAACGACGTCATCGCCTTCCTGATGTCCCAGTAAGTGGCCGCGCGCCTGCCCGCCCAGAGCCTTCGATGTCCTCGGCCAACTCCCCTTCCGCGCCGATCGATTCCGCCCGGTGGTGGCGTTACGCTCTGGCCATTGTCGGAATCGGGTTGATCTTGCGGGCCGGCTGGGCGATCGCCATCCCGATCCTGCCCATCTCCGATGCCGCCGTCTACGATCGCCTGGCCCAAAACCTGGCCTCCGGTAACGGCTACGGCCACAGGCCGGGCCGTCCAATCGCCTACTGGCCGCCGGGAGCGCCCTTGCTCTTTGCCGGAATCTATTCGCTGGTCGGCCGCAACCTCGCGGTCGTCGCGGCCGTCCAAGTGGTGATCTCGACGCTCATCGTCGCCCTGGGCCTGCTCGCTGCGCGACGCTGGTTCGGCGACCGGGCCAGCCTCTGGTCTGGCCTGATCCTGGCCCTCTGGCCCGGCCAGATTCAGTACTCGACCGTCATGGGTACCGAATTGCCCTTCGAGGCCGCGTTGCTGGGTGCCTTGCTGCTCTGGGAGCAACGCGGATGGCGGCCGGCGTTGCAGGGTTTCGGCTCCGGGCTGCTGATCGGAATTGGGTCCCTGATCCGCCCGACCGGCGTGCTGCTGCCCGTCGTGCTCGGACTCTCACGGGCGGTCCGCGAGCGATCGCTCCGCTCGGCCACCACCGCCACCCTGGCCTGCCTGATGGGCGCTGCGTTGATGATCGCCCCTTGGACCTACCGCAACTACCGGACCTTCGGCCGCTTCATCCTGATCTCGCTCAACTCCGGCTCCAACCTCTGGATGGGCAACCACCCCGATTCCGACGGCGGCTACGAAAAGATCCCCGAACGGTTCCGCCATCTGAATGAATACGAGCGCGATCGCGCCATGCGGGCCGAGGCCATGGCCAGTATTCGCGACAACCCGATCCGGTTCCTTAAGCTCGGGCTGCACAAGATCGTCGGCTTCCACGAGCGCGAGACGATCGGCGTCGTCTGGAACCAACGCGGCATCGAGCGGCGTCTCGGCCCGGCCAGCCTGAACCCTCTCAAACGGATAAGCACCCTCTACTGGTACACAGCTCTTGCGCTCGGACTGATCGGCTGCCTGATTCTGGCCGCACGCGCGGGCCCTGTTCAGACCCTGTTCCATCCATGCATCATCATCTGGTTATACTTTGTCGCCATCCATGCGGTGACCGTCTCGTTCATTGACCGTTATCATTTCGCCGTGGTTCCCCTGGTGGCGGCGCTCGCCGGTTTGACGCTCCAGACGCTCGGCGATTGGCTGGCTCGGACCAAGCGGCGGGCACCCTCTGGAGGGCTAACGACGCCCGATTCGGCTTCTTTGACCGGGAACGGACTGGGCCAGGCTTAGGGTGCCGTCGCTCAAACAAGCGGCTGCGACAGCATTCGAGCGAAAGCCTCCGCTCGGATTCGATGTGGATGAAGAGGCGCCGCCCGGATTCGAACCGGGGAATAACGGATTTGCAGTCCGCTGCCTTACCACTTGGCTACGGCGCCTGGACAGAGGAACTGTAGCGGATCGGTCCGCATCGCTCAAGGGGGGTCGGCTGCTGCGGCCCGCCGGGCGGCTAGGGCGATCGGTTCTCTTGCGAGTTCCGTCAAGGCGGTGAAAACCCGAATCCCGAGCATGAAACGTCTAAGGCTCCGAAGCCGGTTCGAAGGCGCGGCGCCAGCCGGGCTGGGTTTCGGGTGGGAGAGTGGACGGTGCGGTCAGAGGCGCGTAGAGGTCGGGGCGGCGGGCGCGGATATAGCGGCGGCCGGAGGCCTGGGCAAGCAGCTCGGGGCTGAGGGTGGCGAGGACCAGGTCGTCGGCCGGTTGCCAGGTTTCGGTCATGATCTCGCCGTTGGGATCGAGCAGGACCGCGCCACCGGGCCGGACTGAGCCGCCGTCGAGGCCGACGGCGTTGGCGAAGGCGACGTAGACGCCGTTTTCCCAGGCCCGGGCGGGCAGCCAGCGCATGACCCAGGCGCGGCCCTTGGGGCCAAGCATTTCGTGGCGGAGCCGGGCCGGGTCGAGGTGACGGTTTTCCCATAGCTTGGGGTCAATTGGGCCGCGTCCGACCATCGGCGACGGGGGTCGCGCCGGTGACGTGGGGCATCACGATCAGCTCGGCGCCTAAGAGGCTCGTGATGCGGACGTTTTCGGGAAGGTTGTTGTCGTAGCAGATCAGGACGCCGACCCGGGTGCCGCGGATCTCCCCCACCGTGTAATGATCGCCGGGGGTCAGGTGCGGATTGATGAAAACGTGGAGCTTGCGGTGGTGGAGCCGAGCCTGACCGGAGCCGTCGAGGGCAACGTAGGCGTTGTAGAGCCGGTCGTTGGCGTCGCGCTCGATCAGGCCGACCATGAGGACGACGCCGAGCTGGCCGGCCAGGGCGTCGAGGCGGCGGAGCGAAGGGCCGTCCGGGACCGGTTCGGCCAAGGCGAGCATGGCCTCGCGGTCGAGGTGCTGGAGGAAGGTGTAGCCGGGGATGGAGCATTCGTGGAACGCGACCAGCTCGGCGCCTTGAGCGACCGCCTGGCGGGCGAGGGCCTCGATCCGCTCCAGGTTGTGGGGCTTGTCGCCGTCGCGGTGTTCGAACTGGACGGCAGCTACGGTCAGAGTGTGGTCCATCGCGTTGATTCACGGAGCGGAGGATTGAAGGTAGCGGAAGAGGTCGCGGATCTGGTCGTCGGTGAGGTTGTCGAGCAAGCCGGCGGGCATGACGGATTGGGTGGCGGGGGCGATCTGCTCGATCTGGTCGCGGGCGATGGTCGTGCGTTGCTGCTGGGAGTCGACGAGGGTGAGGGACTGGTCGGTTTGCTCGGCGAGCAGGCCGGTGAGGATGCGGCCATCGGCAAGGGCGACGGTGTGAGCCTGATACTCGCCGCGGACGGCGGCGGAGGGGTCGATGAGGGAGGTGAGGAGGAAGTCGAGGTTGGAGCGATCGGCGCCGGTGAGGTCGGGGCCGATGGCGCCACCGGAACCGAAGAGGCGGTGGCAGCCGGCGCAGGTCTTCTCGAAGACGAGGCGTCCACGTTCGGGGTTGCCCTTGTCGCCCTCGGGGAGAATTCCGCGGACTTCGGCGATGCGCTGGCGGACCGATTCCGGCGTGGCGGCAGCGATCCGGCCCCACACCGATTCGAGCCGGGGGAGCAGGTCGGGGACCAGGGCGGCGAGTTGGGCGGCCAGTTCGGGGCGGAGGTCGGAAGGCGGGATGGCTTTCGATTCGAGGGCGTCAAGCAGAGGGCTGGCCCAGGAGGGGCGGCTGGCGAGCAGGGCGACGACGCGGGAGCGAGCGGCGGGGTCGAGGTCGGGGTAGAGCCGGACCAGGGCGGCCGGGACGTCGGGATGGTCGTAGGCGGCCAGGGCGTTGATCAGAGCGAGGCGGGTGGCCGGGCTCGGACCGGAGTCGAGGGATTTCAGGAGGGTGCGGCGGCCGTGGTCGCTGGGGAGCTGCCCGAGGAGTTCGATGAGGGCGGTTCGCTGGTCGTCGGGAGTGGAGGGGTCGGCGACGGCGTCGCAGAGGGTCGAGTAGGCGGACGGGTCGTGGAGTCGCGCGGCGATGCGGAGGCAGAGGGCTTGAAGGCCGGGTTGCGGCTCGAACCGGCGGACCAGAGCGGCCAGGGCCGGGGCCTCGGGGATGCGGGTGACGGCTTCGAGACCTTTGTCGATGCCCCGAAGCAAGGGCGGCGCTGTGGTGGTCTGCGCCGAGGCCAGCAAGTTGGCCAGCAGGGCTAGTGCGGCCGGGTCCGCTTCGGAGGCCAAGGCGCGGGCGAGGCGCTCGAGCAGGTGGTCGCGGACCAGGGGGCGGTTTTGAAGCTCTGGGTCGGCGAACCGCTCGGCTAGGTGGGTGCGGTGGTCGGGCTGGGAGAGGAGGGATTCGAGGCCCCACCAGATTTGGAGTGGGAGGAAGGGGTCGGTGGCGTCTTGGTCGCGTTCGGCGAGGCGGAGGAGGATCGGCAGGGCGATCGAGGGGAGCCAGCGTGGGGCGGAGGCGGCGAGCTGGGATCGGACCAGGGGAGAGTCGTCGGACTGAGCACGGGCGACCAGGGCGTCGGGAATGGGGCCGAAGTGAATGTGGTCGTCGCCGAGCCGGCGGATGGCCCAGGCGCGGACCGGCGCGAGCGGATGTTGGAGTAGACGAAAGCCGGTTTCGGCGGTGAGGCCGCCGCAGGCGTCCAAGGCCCAGAGGAGCTTCAGGGCGCGGGCCGGGTTGGCCGACTCGGCGTCGAGTTGGGTGAGGAGCTGGGGGATGGGGCTGGGGTCGCGGCGGTCGTAAAGGATGCGACGGGCGGTCTCGGACCACCAGTCGTTGGGGTTGTCGATCAGTTCGAGCAGTTGGTTGGTGGTGCGTGAGGCGAGGTCGAACGGCTCGACGGGTTGGCGGGTGCGGTGGACGATGCGGTAGATGCGGCCGTTGGAGCGGTCCCAGGTGTCGCGGGGGTCGAGGTGGGAGGCGCGGCGGTCGTGCCAATCGACGACGTAGACGCAGCCGTCGGGGCCGGTCAGGAGGTCGACGGGTCGGAACCAGGGGTCGTGGGCGTCGAGGAGGGTACCGCCGTGGCGGCCTTTGAGGGTGGAGCCGCGTTCCGAGAGGAGGTGCCAGTAGACGGCGTTGGAGAGGAGGTTGCCGGCGATGAAGGCGTTGTCGAATTCGGGGGGATACGCGCCGCCTTTGTAGATGATGCCGCCGGGGGTAACGTGGCCGCCGTGTTTGGGGCCGTCGTAGGCGATGGCGTCGAAGTAGCCGTAGGCGCGGGGGTTGTGGAGGGGGCCGTGTTTGGCGAAGCCCTTCCAGTAGTAGCCGCCCTGGACCATGTGGAAGGCGATGAAGCCGCCGTTGGAGGAGCCGAGGATGCGGCCGAGGCGGTCGAAGTCGAGGCCCCAGGTGTTGCCACCGCCCTCGGCGAAGAGCTCGAAGCGGCGGGACTCGGGGTGGTAGCGCCAGATGCCCTGTTGAAACTCGATGCCGCGGATGCGGGCGGTGACGGTCGAGCCTTGGGCGCCGTAGAGCCAGCCGTCGGGTCCCCAGGTGAGGGAGTTGGCGACGGCGTGGGCGTCCTGAAGTCCGAAGCCGGAGAGGAGGACCTCGGGGTCGGAGTCGGGGCGGTCGTCGCGGTCGCGGTCGGGGTAGAAGAGGAGGTAGGGGGCCTGAAGGACGAAGGCGCCGCCGCGGCCGAGGGCCAGTCCGGAGGCGAGGTTGAGGCCGTCGACGAAGGTGGTGAGTTTTTCGAAGCGGCCGTCGCCGTCGGGGTCGTGGAGGATGGTGATCCGGTCCGCGCCTCGGGGGCCGTGGGGGGGCGGCTCGGGGATGCGGTCGTACTCGGTGCGGAGATACTGATCGACGGTGATGGGCTTGAGTCCGGCGGGGTTGGGGTATTGGAGGTATTCGACGACCCAGAGGCGGCCGCGTTCGTCGAAGCAGGCCGAGAGGGGTTGGCGGATGTCGGGTTCGGCGGCGACCAGTTCGGCGTGAAAGCCGTCGGGCAGAGTCATCCGCGCCAGGGCTTGCTGGGGCGTAAGGCCGGCGGGGCGGTCCGGAGCGGCTGGTGTCAGCTCTTGGACCCAGGCTGCGGCCAGGAGGAGGAACAAGGCAGGGGGCAGCATGGCGGGGTTCAGCAGAGGGGGCAGTCCAGAGGGTGGGGAGGAGCTTCGTTGTAACGCGCGGCGGGGCCGGTTCCAATGGTGGAGTTGTTGTCAACCGGAGACGATTGGATCGGTGGGTTTCGAGTTGGGGGAGACGCGATGGCAAGTGAGGCGGTAACGAGGGATCCTGTGGCGACGCCTCATTGGAGCGCGCTTTATGCGTTTGGTCTGCCGGCGGGGAGTGTTCGGGCGTTGCTGACGCTGGGGATCGTGGGGACGGCGGCGGCATTGACGGCGCTGGTACCGAGCAAGGCCGTGCCGGACGCGTTTCGCGACCTGACGTTTTTGATCCTCGGGCATTATTTTGCCCTGCGTCGGGGGGCGTCTGAGCCCATGCAGATCGGTCCCGGGCCGTTGTTTCTGCCCCGCGGGACGATCCGTTTTCTGATGATGGCCGGCTACGTCGCGGTGATCGCGATCTTGCTGAGCCAACGGCGGGAACCGTTCAATCCGCGGACGACGCCGGCGGTCTATTCGCTGATTATCGTGACGGGTTTCTTGCTGGGCACGTTTCTGAGTTTTCTGGCGGGGCTGATTTGGACGCGGGGCCGGTACCCGAAGCGGATCTGGCTGGATCTGCGGGCGGCGGTGGTGTTGCTGGCGGCGGTCTGTTTGATCCTGCTGGCCTGGGATGAGACGTTTGTGAAATTCCTGCCGACGCCGCGGGAGGGAACGATACCGCCGATCACGGCGGAAGGACTGCGGCATGGGCTGGCGGCGATCGTGGCGTTTTACTTTGGAGCGCGGTCATGAGGTGGGCGGTGGTGAACTGGGTTGCGGCTTGGTCATTGGGCGTGACGGCCACATTGGGCGCGGGAGTTGGGGATCGGCCGTTTGGGATCCGGGTCGTCGATGAGGCGACCGGTCGGGGCGTGCCGCTCGTCGTGTTGAGGACGACCAACGAGATCCGGTTCGTCACGGATAGCGCGGGCTGGGTCGCGTTTGACGAGCCGGGCCTGCTGGGTCAGGAGGTTTTCTTTTTCGTCGAAGGCGACGGCTACGCCTTTCCCAAGGACGGTTTCGGGATGCAGGGAACGATCCTGAAGACCGAGCCGGGGGGGCGGGCCGAGCTGAAGGTCCGCCGGATGAATGTGGCCGAGCGGCTGTATCGGATCACCGGGGCCGGGCGGTATGCCGACAGCGTGCGGCTGGGTGAACCGGTCGCTGATCCGCAGCCGCTGCTCAATGGTCAGGTCATGGGCCAGGACAGCATCCAGAGCGCGATCTACGGGGGGCGGGTTTACTGGTTCTGGGGCGATACGAGCCGTCCCCGCTACCCGCTGGGGCTGTTTCACATGGCCGGCGCGACCACGCCGCTGCCAGGCTCGGACGCGTGGGATCCGGAGCAGGCGGTTCCGTTGCGTTATTTTGTCGGCCCGGATGGATTTGCGCGGGGGACGTGCGTCATGGAGGGCGACGGCCCGACGTGGGCCTCGGGCCTGACGGTGTTGAAGGATGCGACGGGGCGAGAGCGGATGTTTGCCTCGTATGTCAAGATCCGGGGGTTCCTGGAAGCGTATCGGCGCGGGCTGGCCGAGTGGGATGACCGGGCGGAGACGTTCCGCCACGTCGCGGAAATTCCGGTGGATGCGGCGCCGCGGCCAGATGGGCATCCGTTTGAGTACGAAGATGGCGGGGTGCGATACGTTGTCTTTGCCAATCCATATGCGCTGGCGCGAGTGGAGGCGACGGCCGAGGCGTGGCTCGATCTAGGGCGCTACGAAGGCTGGAGCTGTTTGCGGCCGGGCGGGACGATGAGCCAGGCCGAGCTGGAGCGTGGCCCCGACGGAAGGTTGATCTGGGGATGGAAACGGGCAACAGCGCCGGTCGGCCCGGCCGAGCAGGCGGAGTTGATCCGGCGGGGCGTGATGCGGCCGGAAGAGGCCTGGTTCCGGTTGGTCGACGCCGAGACGGGCGAGCCTGTGCAGCTTCACTCGGGGTCGATGGCCTGGAATGCATATCGGAAGCGGTGGATTGTGATCGGGGTGGAGACCGGGGGAAAGCCGTCACCGCTGGGCGAGGTCTGGTACGCGGAGGCGAGGCGTCCGGAAGGCCCGTGGGAGCGGGGCCGCAAGATCGTCAGCCATGCGGAGTATTCGTTTTACAATCCGAAGCATCACCCGTTCCTGGACCGAGAGGGAGGTCGGGTGATCTACTTCGAAGGAACGTATACGGCGTTGTTCTCGAAGGCGCGGGTGGCGACGCCCCGCTATGACTACAATCAGATCATGTACCGGCTGGATCTGGACGACCCGCGGCTGGCCGAAGTCCGGGCGGAGTGAAGCGGGGAAGGTCGGCGTACGGAGGGGTGTCTGGATTGCACGGCTTAGGCGGTTGGTCCTAGAATGCAGGAGTCTTGGCAGCAGCGAAGATGGCGGAGGAGAGCGGCCGTGGTCCGTAATTTCACGATGGGTTTGGTGGTCGCGGTTTGGGCCGGTTGGGCCGCCGGCGCGCCGGGAACGGACGAAGAGTGGATTGTGCTGAAGGAAGGGCAGCAGGTGGTTGGCCCGATCGTCGCGGAGAAATCGGGGGCGCTGTACGTCGACCTGGGATTCGACATTATTCGGATACCGCGGGATCAGGTGGTCGAGCGGCGCAAGGCCGAGGGGCCGATCCAGCCGGCGGCGTTGGCGGCGGCGTCAAGTGAGGCGGATTCGTCGAATTTCTATCGGATCGGCTCGCTGCGGGTCCGCCCGGTCAAGGAGCTGGTACGGGAGTTTGGCGAGGCGGTGGTGACGATCGAGACGCCGAGCGGGCAAGGGTCGGGGTTTATCGTGAATGAAGATGGTTACATTGTCACGAATAATCATGTGATTGAAGGGGAGACGCGGATTGCGGTGGTGCTGTATCAGAGCACGTCGTCGGGATTGCAGCGTCGGCGGGTGGAGGATGTGGAGATCGTGGCGCTGAATCCGTTTGTGGATCTGGCGCTCTTGAAGATGACGTTGCCGGAGGATGTGAAACTCAAGCCGGTCTACTTGGGTAGTCTTGATGATTTGAATGCTGGGGATGGGGTGTTTGCGTTGGGCAACCCGCTGGGTCTGGAGCGTACGGTCTCGCAGGGGATTTTGAGCACCTTGAACCGTAATTTTCAGGGGCTGATTTACTTGCAGACCGATGCGGCGATCAACCCGGGGAATTCGGGGGGGCCGCTGTTCAACATGAAAGGGGAGGTGGTGGGTGTGACCAACATGGGTTTCCGGGGAACGGACAATCTGGGTTTTGCGATTCCGATTAATTATGTGAAGGATTTTCTCCGGAATCGGGACGCGTTTTTGTACGACAAGGATAATCCCAACACCGGGTATCGCTATTTGGATGCACCGGCCCGGCGGCGAGGGGCCGTGACCAAGGCCGCTCAGCCGGCGAACGAGGCTGCGGCGGCGGCGGCCGCGCGATGAGGGTCAGGCGAATTCTGGTCTGGTCCGTGGGTATTGGCCCCGGAGTGGTTACCGGGGCAGGTCTGAGTTGGGAGCGGGGGATGCCGGGGCTTGGGGCTCCGGATTGATGGACCCCGCGGAGTGGGTCAAGCGAACAACCAGAGTGACCGAGGAGAGGCCAGTGATGAAAGCCCGCGTTCAGGGGGTCAGGCGCATCGGCGTCATGGGGATGGGCCTGACGTTATTGGCCGTGGTCGTGCCCGCCTGGGGGCAGTCCGCGGGACCGCAGACCAAGGGTGGCGCCGTCGTGCGGGCATTGCCTCGCGACACTCTGGCGTTTTTTTCGATCGAGAACGCGGCGCGGCTGCGGGCGTCGTTCCAGGCGAGCCAGACTGGGCGGCTTTGGGATGATCCGGCGATGAAGCCGCTGCGGGACAAACTGTCCGAGCTGCTCGAGAAACCGAATCAAGAACTCAAGGAAGAGCTGGGGGTGACGCTCTGGGAGTTGCTTGAGCTGCCCGAGGGCGAGATGGCGCTCGCGGTCTTGCCGTCGACGAGTGAGAAGTGGCCGGTTGACGTGGTGGCGGTGGCCGACGCGGGCAAGAACGCGGACCGGATGGCCGCGCTGATGAAGCGGGTCACTGAGCTGGCCGAGAAGGAAGCGACGGTTGCGACCGAGCAGGCCGACGGTTTGACTCTGAACATCATCCAGCCCAAAAACGCGGGCGAGGACGCACCGCCGATCATCTGGGCGCAGCGGGAGACCTGGTTTGGGATTTCGACCAGCGCGGACGTCTTGAAGGCCCTGTCGGCGCACAGTGAGGGCCGGACCGATTCGTTGCTGTCCAACGAGACCTATCAGAAGGTGGTCTCGAAGTTGGGCGCTGCGCCGGCGGTGTTTTACGTGGACGTGGCCGCGGCGATTGACCTGGGGGTCAAAGCGGCCGGTCAGGGGGGCATCGACGCCGACCAGATCAAGGCCCAGCTCAATTTGCTGGGGCTGTCGGGTCTGAAGGCGATCGGCGGGATGTTTGACCTGAACCAGGGTGAGTTTGATTCGACGAGCAAGTTGTTTATCTACGCGCCCAATCCGCGGAAGGGGATTTTGAAGTTGTTCCAGTTCCCGGCGGCGGATCTGCGTCCCGAGCCGTGGGTGCCGGCGGGGGTGGTTTCGTATGCGACGTACAGCCTGGACTGGGAGGCGATGTACGCGGCGGCGGGCGAACTGGCCGACCAGTTTGCGCCGGGCGTGCTCGAGCAGATGGAGAAAGCGCTGGCCGATCAGGAGGGCGGGCTGAATATCCGGGCGGATCTGCTCGGGCCGCTGGCCAAGCGGGTGACGGCGATCCAGGATTACAAGAAGCCGATCACGGAGACCAGTCAGCGGATGCTGATTGCGATCGGGCTGGACGACACCAAGGCGATGCAGGCCACGATGAACAAGATTCTGGATTTGGCCGGAGCGTCGCCCAAGAAACGGACCTTCCAGGGCGAGACGATTTATGACTTCGACTTGCCGGACGAAGCGCGGCAGGGTGGTCTGGAGGGGCCGTTGAGTGTGGCCATCGCCAAGGATCAGCTCTTTGTGTCGGTCGAGCCGACGTTGCTTGAGCAGGTGCTCCGGGGCGGCGGGCCGAGCCTGGCCGAATCAGCCGACTTTGAGGCGGTGCGCAAGCTGATGCCGGAGCGGGTCAATGTGATGAGCTTTGCGCGGCCGAATGAGGCGGTGCAAGCGCTCTATGGGATGTTGGGTGGCGAGCAGTTCAAGGCCGCGTTGGATCAGATGCGAGCTCAGGTTCCCGGAGAGGCGCCGGATTTCGCGCAACTGTTCGATCCGAAGCTGATGCCGGAGTATGAGGCGATTCAGAAGTATCTGGCGCCGAGCGGATCGTTTGGAGTGCCCGATGAGGACGGGGTGACGCTGACGCAGTTCACGCTCAAGGCGAGGCCGTGATCGGGTCGTCAGGATCGTCAGAATCGGCACAATGTGACGAAGGGAGCGCGGCGGTCGGCGTTGAGGCGTCGGCCGCCGCGTTGCTCTTGGGGGAAGGTTCAAGGGTTGGGTTAGGCCGTCCGATCCTGGAGGAAGGCTGCGCGCAGGAAACTCCGGGGAGTTCCTCCGGTTCGTGGAGCCGGTCGGGCGGGAATCGGGAGGCCAGGGATGGGCACGTCAAGGCGGTCGCCGAGCCGGAGCCGGCCGGTTGTGGAGCAGCTTGAGCCACGGTGGGTTCTGGCGACGCTCGGACCGATCGCGCCGGTGAGTGTGGGCGCGGGGGTGGGATTTCAGCTACCGCTCGATGGCGGCAACGGAGGGCCGCAGACGTATACGGTCACGTCGTCGAACCCGCGGATTCCGGTGAGTGTGGCCCAGGGCAATTTCTGGACGCTGACGGTTCAGCACGCTTCCAGCGGCGCGGGCGATCCGGCGTTTACCGGATCGATGACCTTTCAGCTCTTCGCCGACCTGACGCCCGAGACGGTCGCCAAGATCGAGCAGTTGATTCAGACGGGATTCTATACGAGTCCGACCCAGCCGACCTCGGGCACGCCGCTTCCCCACAAGAATTTTCATCGGATCGTGCCAGGTTTTGTGGCTCAGGGAGGCTCGCGGACCGGTGATGGGGCCGGGAGCGTCAACGTGCCGGGCTATCCGTTCCCGGACGAGTTCAACGCCCAACTGGTCTTCAACGGCAAGTATCAGCTCGCGATGGCCAAGAGCAATGACGACACGAACGATTCGCAGTTTTTCATCACGTATGGACAGCCGCGGTTTCTGGATTTTCAGCATACGATCTTCGGCCAGCTCGTCTCGGGCCAGGAGATCGCCGACCTGATGGAGCAGGTGGCGCGGACGCCCAACACGGAGACGCCGGTCAACCCGATCCTGATCACCGGGTCGAGCCTGGCGGCAACCAATCCGGACGGCGTGCTGCACATCGACGCGACGGCGGCCACGCCCGGCGAGACGGCTACGGTCACCGTCACCGCCTTCGACCCCAGCGACAGCAGCCAGGTGACGCGGACCTTCACGGTCACGGTGACCGAGAACGTCGATGCCAACGGCCGACCGATCGTCCAGAATCCGTTTCTCCAGCCGAATCCGACGAACCTGGTCGTGGCCACCAATCAGCCGGCGATCTTTCAACTTCAGGCGGTAAGCGTTGGGAATCGGCCCTTGGCCTACACGGTGCAAGGCGGCATTTCGCCAGGGGGGACGTTTGTACCGGTGCAGAATGCCACGGCGACGGTGGACGCCAACGGCGTGGTGACCGTCACGCCCAACACCAACTTCACTGGGGTGATCAACCTGGTGGTGGGGGTGAAGAATGCGAGCACGACGGGAAACACACCGGCCGACTTTGACACGGAGGCGATCACGCTGACCGTGCGCGACGGCGCGGTGGTCAACTTGCCGCCGATCGCGGTTCCTGGATCGACGACCGTGCCCGCCAATGAGCCGTCGACGATCCAACTGACCGGTCTGACGGCCAACCCGCAGCAGACGACGCAGACCTTGACGTATCAGATCGTGGCGGGGCCATCCCAGGGGACGATCACGTCGTTCAACCCGCAGTCGGGGACGTTGGTATACACGCCACGGCCGGATTTCCAGGGGACCGATACGATCCAATTCCGGGTGAGCGACCAGGGCGACCCGGGGCCGTCGCTGACCAGCCAGACGGCGACGTTCACGATCACCGTCGGCGGCCGGGACACGGGCGCAGTGAGGGTCATCGACCGCGTATTGGTGGTGACTCCGCCGCCCCGGCGCGGGCATGGACGGGTCAACGAGATTGTGGTCGAGCCGGTGGGCGACACGGTGCGGGTGACGATCAACGGCGTGTTCGACCAGACGACGCCGAGGATCGCGGATCTGGATCGGATCGTGGTCTACGGGTCCAAGGCCAGCGACCGAATCCGCATTTCGCCGGAACTGGACCTGCCCGCGACGCTCAACGGCGGCCGGGGGGGACGGAACCTGCTTCGTGCCGGTTCGGGCAAGACGCGGCTCCACGGCTGGTACGGAGAGAACATTCTGCGGGGCGGGCCGAACAACGATCGGCTCTTTGGCCGCGCGGGGCACGTTCGGGTTGTGCCCAGTAAGGGTGATGACGTGGCGTTTGCCGGCCAGACCGCGCTGTTGAAGCGGCCCGGCCGCACGGATTCGGTGACCAGCACCTATCCGCCTCGGCCGACGCCCCCGACCGGACGATTCTTCCGGTTCGCCAATCGGCGGCCCTACGCGATCCCGACACCCGGCCCGGTGTTCTTCCGAACCAACGTGGCACGGGTCGCCCAGGGGCATGCGCCGGTGGTGCAGGTGGGAGAGCCTGCGGGGTGAGTCTGGGGGGCACGCTCGAGCGCGGAACGGATCACTCGGGACGGGGGCGACCGCCGGGCAGTGTTGAGAGCCTGGCCCGCGGGTGGCACGCGCCCAGGCAGCGGAATCTCAGGGTGATCGTCTCGCCCTGATCGGCCCTGGCCGGAGGGTCGATCAGGAGCACGCTGAAGGAGCCGAAAGGAAGCGGCTGGCGGGGCAGGTTACTTGGGGTCGAGATTTTGGGCGAGGTCTTCCGGGGTGACCGAGGAGGGGACGCCGTCGGGCGGGACGTCGACCCGGGCAAGCCAGAGCGCGGCGTTTAGGACGAGCTTGCGGAAGTTGGGGTCGCCCCAGTTTTCGTGGTTGTGGCCACCGGTGAAACCGAAGCCCCGACCGCCGTCGGGCCGCTCGACGCACCAGGCGAGGACTTCGTCGCGCCCGGAGGCTTCGACGATGTGCTTGTACGGACCGCGCGGGGCGGAGGTGGCACCCTGGCGGGTCTCGTCGCTCGGGCGAGCCACCAGCAGGGGGAAAATACCAGCCATCATCGGCCGGAAGCGGATATTGAAATACCACTCGTCCTCGATGGCAAATGGCTCAACGCCGCGGGTGATGGGGTGGTCGGGCAGCGCTTTGAATTCGGCCTTCCAATGGGGGTTGGTGGAGTAGCCGGTTTCGTAGTAACCACCAATCCATTCGAGCAACTTGTCGCCAGGCTTGCCTTTGGGGACCTCGACGGCGTAGTGGAGGCAGCCGAGGCCGACGCCGCGATCCATCAGCGATTGGAGGACCTCCAGCCGATCGGCCTGAATGATCGGGTGGCCGCTGCCGCCATCCATGTAGAAGAGGATCGCGCGGGCGTCGTCGAAGACGCGCGGGTCGGACGGCCAGCCACCCTGGACAACCACCGGCTCGATGCCGGGCACCTCGGCCAGACATTTGGCCAGGAGCTTCACGCCGGCGTTGAATTCGTGGTCGCCAGGGGCATGGCTCGGGTTGCCGGCCACGAGGACGATCTTGACGGTCTCGGAGGCAGGCGAGGCTGCGCAAAGCGCGGTCAGCAGGAGGGCGGGAAGGAGGCGGGGCATCGGTAGAACCCGAAGGGGGAGCGGCCGAAGGGAGAACACAGGGCGACGACGTCGCCTGGTGAGCGAGCGGGGAACGGAGACTGAGGGAGCCGCGATCGTGTTCGTCTCCAAATCAACAGATCCGCCACCGTGGATGCGCGTGGATTGACGCGAGCCGACCGGGTCCGCGCGGCACGTCGTGAGCGGGTGCGGATCAGAGCCTGGAGGCGCTGACGGTGGAGCCTCGCACGGCGGAGGCAGCGGGTCCGGAGCGTGAGCAGGGTCGGATCGGGTGGGCAGACCATCGAGGTGGGAACAAGACGCGGTCGCGGACGGTGTGGATCGACGTACGGGCATGAGGAGAGGCAGCGGGCCGATCGTCGCCCGGAGGATCGGCCCGCCGCGAAGCGGGGTTGCGGGATCTGAACCCGAGCGTGTGGCTCAGATCAGCTCGGTGATCCCGGGCATGGCGACCGGCTCGGGCGGGGGCATCGGTCCGAACTCGAGTTTCTTGGGGAAGGTGTCGAGCTTGGAGTTGAGCGCATCGTCCCAACTGACGCGCTTGCCGGTGTAGGCCGACATCCGGCCCATGATCGCCGTGAGCGTGCTTTCGGCGACGGTCTTGAGTTCGTTGAGCGGTTTGCCGGCCTCGATCGAGGCAAGCAAGTCGATATGTTCCTGGACGTAGGGGTTGACGCCCTGGACGCGGACGCGCTCGCGCCTGCCGCCGATTTCGAAGGCCTGTTGGGCGCTGGACCAGCGACCCTTGGTGCCGACGATGTATTCGTTGACGTCGCCATCCGTGTTGTTGATCTGGCGGGCCATGGAGAGGACGTGGATGCCGTTGGGGTATTCGTAATCGACGGCGAAGTGGTCGTAGGACTGGCCGAATTCGGGACCGCGGTTGACCTGCTGACCGCCCATGCCGTAGGCGGAGATCGGGTGCTGGCCGATGGCCCAGTTGGCGACGTCGAGGTTGTGGACGTGCTGCTCGACGATGCAGTCGCCGCAGAGCCAGGTGTAGTGGTACCAGTTGCGAAGCTGGGCGGTCATGTCGTCCCATTCGGGCCTGCGGGGGACGGCCCAGATGTTGCCCTGGTTCCAGAAGACGCGGGCGAATTGGATGTCGCCAATCGCGCCGTCGTGGATTCGTTTCATGCTTTCGAGGTAGGGAGCCTGATGGCGGCGCTGGGTTCCGGCGACGATCGCAAGATTCTTGGCGAGGGCGACTTCGTAGGCCTTGAGGACCTTGCGGATGCCAGGGCCATCGACGGCGACGGGTTTTTCGGTGAAGATGTGGCGGCCTGCGGCGACGGCGGCCTCGAGATGTTGCGGGCGGAAACCGGGCGGAGTGGCCAGCAAGACGAGGTCGCAGCAGTCGATCACCTTCTGGAAGGCGTCGAAGCCGACGAACTGGCGCTCGGCGGGGACGTCGAGGCGTCCTTGGCAGGCCTCAGCGCCCTGGAGGTAGCTCAGGCAGTCGTCGACGCGATCCTTGAAGACGTCGGCCAGGGCATGGATGGTGATGCTGTGGTTGGAGCCAGCAGCCTCGCAGATATTTTCGGCGGCGCCCCGGCCCCGGCCGCCGCAGCCGATCAGTCCGACCTTGAAGGCCTGGGAACCGGCCGCATGGACCAGCGGCACGCCGCCGAGGCTGACCGCGGCGCCGGTGGCGGCCGCCGAGGTCGAGAGCAGGAAGTGACGTCGAGTCTTGCGCGCGGGGGTCATGGAGAGGGCTCCGTGGGGTTGGAGGAGGGGCGGGCAATGAGCAGCAAGCCGGGGACGAAGGCGCGAGCCGGAGAGGGTTACTTGGTTCCCTTCACCTTGACGATCGGCGATTTGAGGCCGACCAGATTTTCCTGTTCCTTGTAGGGGCGGATGACCCGGAAGCCGACGAACGTGGCGTCGGTGTGCCACCAGATCGACTGGGGGCGTTGCGGGTCCTGGACCGACCATTCTTTGTTGGAAGCGCGACGGGCCGCCGAGCGAAGGGCTTCGGGGTCGTCGTCCCAGGAGCCGCCGCGGACGACGTAGGGATACTCTTTATCGTCGGGCATGTTGACGGGGCCGACGACGGGTTCATTCTCCGGGTAGGTTTCGTATTGTCGGGGATTGTAGTGGTCGAGGACCCACTCGGCGACGTTACCGTGGATGTCGTGGAGGCCCCAGGGATTGGGTTTCTTTTTGCCGATGGGCATGGGTTTTTCGGCGTTTTCGACATACCAGGCGTAGTCGTCGAGCTGGCTGGGGTCGTCGCCGAAGGAGTAGGGCGTCGAGGTGCCGGCGCGGGCGGCCCACTCCCACTCGGCTTCGGTGGGCAGGCGGTAGGTCTTGCCGGTTTTCTCGGAGAGCCAGCGGGTGTATTCCATCGCGGCGTGATGGGTGATGCAGATCACCGGCTGGTTCTTGCGGCCGTAGCCGAAGGTTTCGTCGGCGTAGGGCGGAGTGGGGCGGGTGATGGCGTCGGCGCGTTTTTCGGATTCGGGTTGGTTGTCGAGGTCGACGCCGTCGGCCTTCTTGCGCTTGATGTCGAGCGAAAAGGCGAATGGGTCGTATTCGGCCCAGGTGGCTTCGTATTTGGCCATCCAGAAGGGGGCGACTTTGACGAGCCGTTGAGGGCCTTCGTCGTCGTTGCGGCCCTCCTCGGATTCGGGGCTTCCGATCAGGAAGGTGCCGCCGGGGATGGGAATCATCTCGAACTGGACGTTGGTTCCGGGGATGGTCTCGGTGTACGGTTTCATGTCGGCCGGCAGGGGGTCGGGTGTGAAGACCGCCTGCTGCGCGGTGGCGGGCCGGACCAGGAAGAGGCTCACGAGCACGAGCGAGGCGACGCGAAATCGGGGCGCGTGAGGGAAAGGACGCACGACGGATAGGCTCCCGAGATACGATACGGTGCGTTGTGAGCGTAAGGCGCACCTGGTGGAGGAAGGTGAGAGGGAGGCGCCCATGGGGCGGGTTGCGTGGGGGCGATGGGTGGCGGGGGCCGCGTGGTTGGTGGCGGCGGGCATCTTGGGGCGAACCGAGCAGGCCGAGGCGAATGCGGAGCGGCTTACGCGGTGGGAATTTCGGCAGCCCCAGATGGGGACCGAATTCAAGATTCTTTTATACACGACCACCGAGGCCGATGCCAGACGCGCCAGTGCGGCAGCCTTTGAGCGGGTTGCGCGGTTGAATGCGATTCTGAGCGATTATGATCCCGAGAGCGAATTGATGCGGCTGTGTGCCCAGGCCGGGGGTGAGCCGGTCCCGGTCAGCGAGGATTTGTATCGCGTCTTGGAACGAGCGGTGGAGGTGGCTCGCGCGACGGGCGGGGCGTTTGACCCGACGATGGGGCCGGTGGTTCGGCTTTGGCGGCGCGCGCGACGGCAGCGGCGGCTGCCGGACGAGCGGGATCTGGCCGAAGCGCGGCGGCTGGTCGATTGGAAGCTGGTGGAGCTGGACCCGGAGCAGCGAACGGTGCGGCTGGGGCGAGCCGGGATGCGGCTCGACCTCGGTGGGATCGCGAAAGGGTATGCGGCGGCGGAGGCGCTGAAGGTGCTCGAGGCTCAAGGGATCCGGCGGGCTTTAGTGGCCGCGGCTGGAGATATCGCCTTGGGCGAGCCGCCGCCCGAGGCGTCGGGGTGGAGGATCGCCGTGGCGACGCCGGACGCGGAGTCGGGGGTCGGGCCAACGCTGGTGCTGAGCGGGTGCTCCGTCTCGACCTCAGGTGACGCGGAGCAGTTTGTCGAGATCGGAGGCGTACGGTATTCGCATATCGTCGATCCGCGGACGGGGATTGGGGTCCAGGGACGATCGAGCGCGACGGTGGTGGGCGACGAGGGCGCGCGGGTGGACGCGGTGGCCACGGCGCTTTCCGTCTTGGGGCCTGAGGAGGGCATCCGGGTGGCGGACCAGTTGGGGCTAGCCGCGCGGGTGGTCGTGGTCGAAGATTCGGGGCGGGCTCAGGTCCGAACCTCGCGGTTGTGGGAGACGATCAGCGAGGGTGATGCAGCCCGGGCGGACGAGCGGTGAAGGCGGCGCGAGGGGCGATTCTGGCCATTCACGGTCTGGGCGGCGGTCCGTATGAGCTGGAGCCGGTCATCGAGGCGCTGCGGCAGGCTGGGTATGAAGTTCTTGCGCCGACGCTCCCCGGCCACGAGGGCGGGGGGCGGGTGATGCCGGCGTCGCGGTGGGAGCAGTGGGCCGACTGCGTCGATCGAGCGTACGCGGAGCTCGCCGAACGCGGGCCGATCTCGGTGGTCGGCTTTTCGACCGGAGGGACACTGGCCTTGGGTTTGTCGGTCCGCCGGGCGGTGCAGCGACTGGCGATCTTGGCGCCGTTTCTGGCGATTCGTTACACCCGTTGGCTGCCGTTGCGATCGGCGACGGCGGTGCGGTGGATGCTCAAAGTCATGCCGAACGTGCCGCGGCGAGGGCCGCCGGTGCGCGACCCCGCGATGCGTGCCTGGGTGGCCCGACAGGAGCGGTACGCGACGTTCAGCCTGGCGGCGACGCTCAGCGCGCTGGAGCTGATCGACCGGATCCGTCCGGAGGTGTCGAAAATCGAGGTGCCGACGCTGATCATTCAGGGAACGAAGGACAGCGTGGTCGAGCCGGCCGAGGCGCGTTGGCTGCATGATCGGTTGGGATCAGCCCGGAAGCGGTTGCGGTGGATGGAGCGGTCGGACCACCTGGTTGCGCTCGACTTTGATCGGGCTGAGGTTGTCCGGGAGGTGTTGGGCTGGGTGGGCGATCGGGACTGAATGGCGTCGGTTGAGCGGGTTGATCGGCCGGCGAGGAGGCCGGGGGGATGGACGCCTGTGCGGGGGGCGGTTGCGGCTTTGTGGGAACCGGGATGGACGGCGTCTGGCGGGTCGGCTATAGCCACCCTCGAGGAGGGAGCGGGCATGGAACGCCGCGAGGGGCTGAGCGAGCGCGAAGCGGGTAGCAGTGTCGGGCCAGGGCGGAGCGATCGCCGCCAGGGGTGGCTCACGGGTCGGCGGCTGCGAGTCGATCGGGTGGGGGAGCCGGCGGCGACGGGGCGTTTGGTCTGGGGGGCGGTGCTGGCGGGGGTTGCCTCGGGGGTTCTGGAGCTAGGCGTCTTTGTGGCGCGGAGGGATCTCTGGCCGGTGTTGAGCCGGCAATCGGTTTACTGGAACCAGCATGTTGAGTGGATGACGCCGGCGGGCAGCGCGGTGATGGCGGGGGTCTTGGGGCTGGTTCTGGGGTGGCTGGTGCGGAGGTGGGGGCTGGGAGCGGTTGGGGCGGCGCTGGGCGGAGTGATGGTTCTGGGGCCGGCCCTAGCGGTTCCCGGAATACACCCGGCGGCGGCGGTCGTGCTGTCGGCCGGAAGCGGTTGGAGGATGCGCGGAGCGTGGAGGCGGCTGCTGCGGTGGACCCGACTGGAGCGGGCCGGAGCGGTGGGGTTGGCCGCGTTACTCGGATTTGGGGTCTGGAAGTATCAGGAACGAGCTGGGGCGGAGGCGCGGGCGTGGACCCGACCGGCCGCAGCCGCGGCCGATGCGCCCAACTTGATTTGGATCGTCCTCGATACGGTGCGGGCTGACCGGATGAGCCTGTACGGTTACGGGCGGCCCACGACGCCGGAGCTGGAGCGGTGGGCGGCGCGTGGGATCGTGTTCGATCAGGCGCGGTCGGCGGCGCCGTGGACATTGCCGTCGCATGTAACGATGTTGACGGGACTGTGGCCGTTTGAGCACGGAGCGCGGATTGACCGGCCGTATCGCGGCCGATCGCCGCTGGTGGCCGAAGTGATGCGGGAACGTGGGTATGCGACGGCCGCGGTGGTCGCCAACTTTGAATGCGTCAACGGCTGTTTCGGCTTTCGCCGGGGCTTCGACCGCTATGTGGATGATGAGGTCAACGCCGAGGTTTCGCCGCGGACGATACTGGCCAGTTGCGCTCTGGGGCGGTGTGTGCTGCCGGCGTTACGCAAGCTGGGTGGGGCGTGGCGCTGGCCGCCGCGGGCGCATGTGAAGCGCGCGCCGGAGGTCTTCGGGTTGGCGCGGGAATGGCTGGCCGAGCGAGCCGAGCATGGCCCCAAGCGGCCGTATTTCCTGTTTCTCAACCTGATGGACGCCCACGGGCCGTACCGGCCGCCCGAGGACTGGACGCGGCGGTTTTGGACGGCGGAGATTCCGGCGCGGGTCGTCGAGACGACGCCCGAACTGGGTTTCCGGGCGTTGCGGGCCGTGCGGACAGCGAGCGCCGAGGAGCGTCCGGCGCGGCTGGCGGAGATGGAGTCGGCCGGCCGTCAGTTGGGCGATCTGTACGATGAATGTCTGGCAGCGCTCGACGCGCGGCTCGGGGCGTTTTTGGGCGAGCTGGAGGCACGCGGGGAACTGGATCAGACTTGGGTGGTCATCACCTCGGACCACGGCGAGCATTTTGGCGAGCATGGCCACTTCGGCCACGGAAGCAGTCTCTACGATGCGCTCGTGCGGGTGCCGCTGGTGATTGTGCCGCCGTTGGGCGGGCCGTATGAGGATCTTCGGGGCCGTCGAGTGCGCGAGCTGGTCTCGCTGCGCGACTTGCCGGCGACGGTGGCCGATCTGGTCCTGAAGGTCGGCAACGGACCGTTTCCCGGGGCGTCGCTGGCGCGAACCTGGAACGAGCGGGAAGCCGGTCTCGACGACCCCGAGCCGCCGATCGCACAGCTTGCCCAGCAGCAGATCGACGCCGGCGATGCGGTGGATGGGTCGATGGTGCGCGATGTCGACGCCATCTTCGCGCTCGGACGGGCTCTGATCCGCAACCGCGTCAACCAGGACGTCTTGGACGAGTTGTACGACCTCGAGCAAGACCCCGCCCAGCAGCGTAACCTGGCGGGAGATCCCACGGAGGCCGAACGACTGCGCGAACTGGGCCGGCGGCTCGAGCGGAGGATTAAAGCTCGGGAGTGAGGCTGAGCACGATGTCGAACCGGGCGGCGAGCTCGCCGATGCGGGAGTCGGGAATTGGCGCGAAGTCGACGGTGACCGAGGCACGCTGAGCGTCGTCGCGGATGCTGCGGTAGATGCCGTCGCGCTGGTTTCCGGGGTGGCCCTTGATGTAGCACTGGGTCGTGAGCAGCGGCTTGTGGTCCTTGTGGATCTTGAAGTGAATGTGGGGGGTACGGCCGGGGTAGGCGACGGGCTTGATGGTGCGGAAGAGGTATTCGCCGGTGGAACCGGTCGTGAATCGACCGAAGCCCTGGAACTGGGAATCGCGCTGGCTGTAGTTGTCGCTGCGGGGGTGGAGGTAGGCGCCGTTAGCGTCGCACTGCCAGATTTCGACGACGGCGTTGCGGATCGGGTTGCCGCGTGGGTCGAGGATGCGGCCGGAGAGGTATGTGATCTCGCCGACGGCAGGGGTGGTCGCGTCGTTGATCAGGATCAGGTCGTTATCGGTATCAAGCGGTAACTTAGGCGGGTAGAACGGGCCTTCGGTCTGGGCGGGGGTGCGAACCAGTTCGTCGGCAAAGACGCCGGGGACAGTCAAGAAGGCGGACGCGGACAGGGTCTGCCCGAGGAAGCGGCGGCGGTTGGGCATGGGGCGGATCTCGCAGAGGCCGGAAGCGGACACGAGGATGTAAAGATAGCAGCGTCAATCGCGTCCGGTGAGTCCCGGCTCATGGCAGAGATTTTTTGAGTCGCCCGCATTGAGAAGAACCGCCGGGGACAGGCCGGGGGGGCGGATCAGGACTCCGGCTCGATCAGTTCGAGTTCGGTGTTTGTCTCGACGTCCTGGAGGATTGTCTCGGCGCCGGAGGGCCAGCGGACGATCAGGGTTTCGATGCGGGGGTGGGGACCGAGGCCGATCGTCACGCGGGGGTCGTTGGTCGATTCCATGCTGCAGCCGCCCTTGCGTTGGCGGACGATAGTGCGATCGCCGAGGACGACCTGGATCTGGGCGCCGATCGAGTCGCGGTTGGAGCGGGTGCCGCGGAGTTTGAGGCGGATCCAGCGGTTGTCGCCGAGCGGGGTGTCGTTGCGGAGCAGAGCGGGCGGACCGCCTTTGTGGTTGACGACGATGTCGATGTCGCCGTCGTTGTCGAGATCGCCGAAGGCGGCGCCGCGGCCGACGTGGGAGGCCTCGAAGTAAGGCCCGACGCCCAGGGTGGCGAGCTTGAAGCGGCGGCTACCGCCGGGACCGGAGCCGAGGCCGACGTTACGCCAGAGCAGAGGCGGTTCCTCGTAGGTGATATTAGGCTGGTCGAGCAGATAGTAATTGTCGTCGACGTGGCCGTTGGTGACGAAGACGTCGGGCCAGCCGTCGCTGTCGAAGTCGGCCAAGGCGACGCCCCAGCCGACCCAGGGCATGGCCGCGGAAGCGAGGCCGTAGGCCGCTGTCTGGTCGTAGAAGGTTCCGTTGCCGAGGTTCTGGTAGAGGGTGTTGTATTCGTTGGCGAAGTGGGTTTTGATCAATTCGGGCTTGCCGTCGCCGTCGATGTCCTCGGCGTCGACGCCCATGCCGGACTGGGTCTGGCCTTTTTCGTCGTAGGCCGCGCCGGATTCCTCGGTGGCGTCGCGGAACTTGCCGCCGCCGAGGTTGAGGAAGACGAAGGCGGGGTTTTGGTCGTTGGCGACGTAGAGGTCGATTTTGCCGTCTTCGTTGAGGTCGGCGGCGACGACGCCGAAGCCGTGGCCGTCGGAGCGGCCGGGGATCGGCTCGCCCCGGGCGTTGACGAGGAACTGGTCGTAGACGTCGGTGAAGCGGGGGATGCCGTCCCGGAGGCCGTCGTTGCGATAGAAGAGGTGCTTGACGGTGGTGACTTCCTTGGGCGAGCAGTATTGGCGGACGTTGCGGCGGGAGTCGCCACAAAACTTGGAGCCGTGTTGTTCGACGGTCCACCAGCCGTAGTTGGCGACGTAGATATCGAGGTCGCCGTCATCGTCCATGTCGAGGCAGGCGCCGCCGGATGACCAGGCAGGGCGGTGGACGGCGCACTGGAACGGGACGGGACGATCGGGGATGGACACAACCTCAAGCTCGGTCAGGACGATCGGGGCCGCGCCCGGGGCCAGCGGGTCGGCTGGCATGGCGATCCGGCTCGATCCGGAGCCGATTTCGCGGAACCAGGCGTCGGGCCGGGGCGGGTCGCCGACCTTCTGCAGCCGGCTGGGATCGACCAGCAGGTCGAGCGCCCGCGGAGCGGTCGGATCGGCCTGGCGGAAGATCAGCCGCTGGCCGGGACGAATCGGGACGGTCAGGTCGCGCGACGGCTCCTGGCCCTCGATGGCCCAGAGCAGGCCGGGCACGGCGTCGATCGTCAGGGTCTCGGGGGCGTCGGACGCAGCGATCAGCCGGCCCTGGAAGTCCGGCGGCGCCACGCCGGCCTCACGACTGACGTCGCGGAACGTCCCATCGCCGTTGTTGAGGTAGAGCCGGTTATCGAGGTAATTGGCCAGGAAGACATCGGGGTCGCCGTCGTTGTCGAAGTCGCCAGCGATGATGCCATGACAGAAGCCACGATAGCCTAGGCCCGACTGCTCCGTGACGTCCTCGAACTGAAGGTTGCCGAGGTTGCGATAGAGCCGATTCTGACCGTCGGGCGTGCCTTGGATCGGCAGGGAGCAGGCGGAGGCGAAATAGATGTCGAGCAGTCCATCGCCGTCATAATCCAAGAGGGCAACACCCGAACCGTTGGCCGTCGGGAAATATTTCTCGTCGGTCATGCCGGAGACGTGGACGAAGTCGATGCCCGCCGAGCTGGCAATTTCGGCAAAACGGAATGGACTTGGTTCTTGAGGCGGCTTGGGCTGAGTGAACGATTTGGAGATGGCGGTGGCGGCTGTTGGGCTTGGGGTGGGTCGAGGTTCAGGGTTGGAGGCTGAACCGTTGCAACCCAACTGGCTGATCACGGCCCAGAGGGTGAGCAGAAGGGTCCAGGATCGAGCCCGGAGGCACCGGGGACGAGGCATGGCGCGATCCTTGTCCAGGGGTCGGGGCGGGGAAAAGATGAGGATGAGGGCGGTCGGGAGATTTCCGACTGCTTGGATTATGGTACGAAAAGGGACACGAAACGGCTCAGGCGAAGCGGGTCATTTTGGGGATTTGGCTGGTGGGTTGGGGAAGCGAGGGTGCGGTACGGCCCATTCTTCGGGGATCTGGTCGCCGACGAGAGGGGCATTGGGGTGGGGGAATTCAAGTGGCCGGCCGACGGGACCGATGAACAGAGATGGGACGTCAGCGATGGGAACGGGGGGGTCGACGTTCAAGGCGTGACCTGCCCGGGCGAATGACGTCATAGCCGGCCACCATTGAGTGACATCAGGGGAGAGACATGGGAGTGGACATCGCGCTGGGGGCGCTGGTGTTGGCCTGGGCCGTCCGGGGTTGGTTCCGGGGGTTTCTGCGTCAGGCGGTGGGCCTGGGGGCGCTGGTGGGAGCGATCTTTGCGGCGGCGCCGCTGCGAGATTTGGCGCGGCCGCAGGTGGGGCGGTGGTTTCCGTCGATTGACGGTGAGATTTTGGATCGGCTGTTGTGGTGGGTGGCGGTGGTGGTAGCGCTGGTGGTCCTGGCCGGCTGCGGGGGCTGGTTGTTGCGTTTGATGAAACGGCGATCGCCCGGGGCGATTCCGCTGCCGAGTGAGCCGAACCGGGCCGATCAGGGTGCGGGGTTTTTGCTGGGTGCGCTGAAAGGGGCGGTGGTGGCCTCGTTTCTGGCGGCGGGGCTGGTGCGGTTTGAGCCAGCGTATCTGGAGCCGCTGGGCGAGGGGCGGGCTGCCGTTGAGGAGCAAACCAAGACGTCGAAGGCCCTGTACTGGGCAGCGCAGTACCGGCCAGCGGAGCAGATCTGGGGATCGGTGCCGGTGCAGACGGTGGTGGCCGAGATTCGCCGACACGGGCTGGGACTGGATGGCGAGGTTCAAGGGGAATCGCCGAGCGAAGGCCGCGCGGAGGCGGCCAAGGCGGCTCCGGGTCAGTCCCGTTCCGACGAGCCGAAGGATGGGCTACGCACTGCGGCGCGGCTGCCGGAGCTCAGGCTCGACGGCCCGCGGCTCGAACCCGGAAGCCCGACGTTTCTCGAAGACGTTGATCGGGAAATGAAGCGCTTGGGGTTGGATCGCTCGGGGCGGCGTTGACAGAGGTTGCGGGGGCGGTCAGACTCACCGACCGCGAAGCGTTGACCTGCGCGAGGGTCAATTCGCGGGGCGAACGTGCGCATGGAGGTGCACAAAGCGGAGCGAATCCGCGCGATCCGATCCACGCGGTTCGCACCCGCACGCTGGGCCACACGGATTTCGCGTGGAGGCGCGGTATCGGACTCGGGCCGAAGCCGTCCCGGGGTTGGCTGGGGTTTGCTGATCGCGCTGGGGGTCTACTGGAGCCTGAACGGCTATCGGGCGTTTGAGGGCGATCAAGCGTATCGGCTGCCGCTCTTGATCGACCGTCTGGAGCCGGGTCTGTACGCCCGCGACCCGTTTGTACGGGCGTTTGACCGGTTCAACCCGCACGGCGGCTACCTGGCGGTCCTGGAGACGACGACGCGGGTGATGGGCCTCTCGGGTGCCCTGCTCTTCTGGTTTTGCCTAACGTTTCTGATGACGGCCTGGGGGATTTGGCGCCTGGGGCGGGCGGCCTGGAGAAGTGACGCGGCTGGTTGGGTGGCCGTCGGTCTGATGCTGTCGCTGCGAGCCGGCTGCATCGGGACGAACCACCTGTTCGAGCCGATGCTGCTTGATCGCCTGATGACAATGGCGCTCGGCTGGGTCGCGGTGGCCGAGCTGGTCGAGGGAAAGCGGTGGGCGCCGGGGACGGTCGCCGCGTTGACCGCCGTCGCACTCTGGATTCATCCGTCGCTGGGGCTGCAATTGGGGCTTTGGCTCGCGGCGGGTTGGGTCTTCTTTGGTTGCCTCGAGTTTGGCACAAGTCACTATTCGGAATCGTCTTGCGGCTGGATCGGGACCAGAAAGGCGGGTGAGGTTGGAGGACGGGGCTGGCTCGGTGCAAGTCGTAGCGGAGGGGAGGGGTCCGGCCCGGTGCTTCGGGAGGGGGGGACGTGGTACTGGGTCGGTTTGGGGATGATGGGGTTGGTGCTCATGCCGGCGGTTGCGAGGGTGCCGGCCCAAGCGGCGACCCTGATGCGGGGGCTTTCGGCGGAGGACTACTACCGGCTGGCGGCGTTGGTCCAAAGCCCGCAGCACTTAGTGCCGCATCTGTGGCGGCTGGAGCAGTGGGGGGCGTGGCTGGGGCTGGTGGGCCTGGGAGGGCTGGCCTTGGCGGGGGCCGTGGATGAGGGGATCCGGAGGCGGTTGCTTGTCCTGTTTGGGCTCATTGGGGCGTCGTTGGCAGCAGCCTGGTTGGCGATTGAGGTTGTCGGAGACGTGCGGGTGACGCTGTTTCAGCCATTCCGAATGGCGACGGTGGCACGCGGGCTGGCGGTCGTCGGGCTGGCGGGCTGGGTGTTGGCGTTGTGGAGCCGGGGGACGCTGAGCGGTTATGCCCGAGCGGGCCTCATCGTCGGTGGGCTGACGGCGGACTGGTCCTGCCTCGTTGCGCTCGGGGTTGAATCGGTGATCCGGGCTGTCGAGGCACTGAGGGCGTGGGGGCCGTCGGAGCGGACTGGTGGGTCTGCTTTGGACCGAGGGCCTGCGCGGGGTTGGGTTGAGGGGACTTTGCTGCTCGTCTTGCTGGGGGCAGGGCTGGTCTGGCTGGCACGGCATGACACGCGCGAGGGAGTGATGCGGCTGGGTGGCGGGCTGGGAGCGGGGGTGGCGTGGGGAGAGGGTCTGCGGAGGTGGGGGCGGTTGGGCTGGTCGACGGCGCGGGGGGTTCGGCTCGTTAGCTATGCGTGGATGGTGCCGGTCGCTGCGGGGCTGGTGGCGGTGGATGGGGTTGGGAGGGAGACGGCGGTGGGGGGTTGGCTGATGCAGCACCTGCGGTTTGGCGAGTGGGCGATCGACGACGAGGAGCGGCTGGGGGGGTGGTGCCGAGCGAACCTGCCGCCGGATGCGGTTCTGGTGGGTCCGCCGGGGCCGAAGGGGCTGCGGCTGTGGTCGAGGCGGGCTGTGGCCTTCAACCGGGCGGCCAGCCCGTATCATGCGGAGGGGCTGGCCGATTGGGCGCGGCGTTACTGCGACCACGTAGGGCTGCCGGCCTCGCCGGCGGCTCTGGCCGAGGCGTACCTGGCGGACCGGCACGCGCTCGAAGCGCGCTACGATCATCTGGACGCGGCCGGATTGGCGGCTCTGGCCAGACGGCAAGGGGCAAGCCACGTGGTGGCGCGACCGGGTCTGGGAGGGAGTCGGCTGGAGCCGCTGCACCAGGCCGGCGGGCTGGCCGTTTATCGAGTGGTCCGCTGAGATTCGGGAAAGGCCGATGCCGCTTCAGGCCGGACTGGAACGCCCGGCGGCCGTTAGGACTCGAAGGCAGCCGGGAGCAGGTCGGCCGGGACGGGGTAGTCCTGGACAAAGTGGCGGATTTCGGAGCGGATGCGGGCAGCGCGGGCGTGATCGTCCGGGTCGGCCAGGGTTTGGAGGATCCAGGCGGCGACCTGGCGCATGGCCTCTTCCTTCATGCCGCGGGTCGTGAGGGCCGGCGTGCCGATGCGGATCCCGGAGGGGTCGAGGGGTTTGCGGGGGTCGAAGGGGATCAGGTTTTTGTTGACGGTCAGTCCGGCGCGGCCGAGGGCGGTCTCGGCGATTTTGCCGGTCAGGCCCTTGGAGCCAACGTCGACGAGGATCAGGTGATTGTCGGTCCCTCCGGAGATGAGCCGGAAGCCACCGCGGAGCAGTTCCTCGGCGAGGGTCTGGGCATTGGCGACGACCTGGGCGGCATAGGATTGGAAGGCGGGCTGGAGCGCCTCGTGGAAGCAGACGGCTTTGCCGGCGATGACATGCTCGAGGGGGCCGCCCTGGAGACCGGGAAAGACGGCCGCGTCGAGTTTTTTGGCGAAGGCTTCGCGGCAGAGTGCGATTCCGCCGCGGGGGCCGCGGAGGGTTTTGTGGGTGGTGGTGGTGACGAAGTCGGCGTAAGGGACGGGGCTGGGGTGAGCGCGGCCGGCGACAAGGCCGGCGATGTGGGCCATGTCGACAAACAGGAGGGCGCCGACATCGCGGGCAATCTGGGCGAAGCGGGGGAAGTCGAGGATTCGGGGGTAAGCGCTGGCACCGGCGAGGATCAGCTTGGGCTTGTGTTCGCGGGCGAGGCGGGCGACCTGATCCATGTCGATCCGGCCGGTCTCGGGATCGACGCCGTAGCCGATCGTCGGATACCAGCGGCCGGAGAAGTTGAGCTTCATACCGTGGGTGAGGTGGCCGCCGTGGGCCAGGTCCATGGCTAAGACGGTGTCGCCGACCTCGAGGGCGGCGTAGTAGACGGCCTGGTTGGCGGTGGCGCCGGAGTGGGGCTGGACGTTGGCGTGCTCGGCGCCGAAAAGTTGCCGGGCGCGGTCGATGGCGAGGCGTTCGACGGTGTCGACGTGCTGGCAGCCGCCGTAGTAGCGGCGGCCGGGCAGACCTTCGGCGTACTTATTGGTGAGGACCGAGCCGACGGCCTCCATCACAGCGCGGCTGGTGTAGTTTTCGGAGGCGATCAGTTCGAGTTCGTCGCGCTGGCGTTCCTGCTCGGCGAGGATGGCGGCGGCGATTTCGGGGTCGGTTTGCTTGAGGCAATCCATCGTTGGCTGGATCCGCGCTTGAGGGAAGTTGAGGGGTTGAGGGTCATCAGGAGGTTGGGCGGGCCGGATCTGGGCGGGGAGACTCCCAGGTCCAACGATAGCGGCAGCGGAGGGCGGCGGCGACCGGATCAGGAGGGGAGTAGACCTGCAGCACGGAGTGGCGGCGGCCCGATTCGCCGAGGAGGACGATGGTCGGGTTGTCAACCGCGGCGACCGGGCCGACCATCAGATGGCCCCGGGGGTTGTGCGAGGCCCAGCGAACGACCCGGTGGGAGGCTTCCTCGACGTCGGACGGGGAGAGGGCGACGACGTAGGCGGTTGTCAGGCCCGAAGCGGGCATGTCGCGGCGGGTGTGGCGTCCGGCGATGTCGAAATCGATGGAAGTGGCGCCGCCGTCGTGCTCGGTGAAGTGGATGCTTGCCGAGAAGTGATCGTGGCCGGCCTGGCCGACGAGCAAGGCCAGGCAGCCGTTGTCGGCTTGCTGGAAGTGGAGTTGCTGGTAGACGGGGCGAGTCGGGGCGTCGGCGGGCAGGTCGGCGGGCGTGTCCTCCTGGGACGCGAGCAGGATCATGGGATCGGCCGTGCCGAACTGAAGTGTGTGGCCCCAGCGATCGTCGAGCCAGGTGAAGACCAGCCGCACGTCGCGGCCGACAATGGCCCGCCGCAACTCGGCGCCTTCGAGAGGATCGACAATCTGAGGCATCGGAGATGAGGGGGCCGGGAGCGTTGGGTGAGCGGGCAGCCGAACGCAACGATTGGGGACCGGGCTGTCAGTTCTTCGAAGGTTCGCCCTGGGTCAGTTTGTGACGGAGGTAGGCGTCGATGAAGCCGTCGAGGTCGCCATCGAGCACCCGGGCGGGGTTGGTCGATTCGAACCGAGAGCGTTTGTCCTTGACGAGCTGATAGGGCTGGAGGACGTAGTCGCGGATCTGGTAACCGAAGGAGATGTCGCCTTTTTCGTCGTAAGCCTTGGCGTACTCGGCCTCGCGTTTCATTTCCTCGAGGCGGATGAGCTTGGCCTTAAGCAGTTGCAGCGCTAGGGCGTCGTTTTGGAACTGGGAGCGTTCGGAACGACTCTCGGCGGAGACGCCGGTGGGGATGTGGGTGTAGCGGACGGCGGACTCGGTTTTGTTCTGGTGCTGGCCGCCCGGCCCGCCGGCGCGGAAGACGTCGCGTTTGAGGTCGCAGTCGCGAAGTTCGATGTCGATCGACTCGTCGACCTCAGGCAGGACGTCGACGGAGGCGAAGGAGGTCTGGCGGCGAGCGTTGGCGTCGAAGGGGCTGATGCGGACGAGGCGGTGGACGCCTGACTCGCCCTTCAGGTAGCCGTAGGCGTAGTCGCCGATGACCTTGATGGTCGCTTCCTGGATGCCGGCGACGCCCCCCTCCTCGCGGTTGACGATCTCGACCTTATAGCCGTGGGAGTCGGCCCACATCAGATACATGCGGAGGAGCATTTCGGCGAAGTCGCAGGCGTCGGTACCGCCGGCGCCGGCGTGGATCGTCAGGTAGGCGTTGCATTGGTCGTTGGTGCCGGAAAGCATGGAACGCAGCTCGAACGCCTCGAAATCGGCCTGGGCGCGGGCGACGGCCTGGCGGATTTCGTCGTCGAGGGATTGATCGCCGGCTTCCTCGGCCATCTCGATCAGGACGGCCAGGTCGTCGGCCTGGGAAACGACGGCCTCGTAGGGCTTGAGGATCCCGTTGAGAGACTTCAGTTCGGCGATGACCTTGCGGGCGTGCTCCTGGTTGGACCAGAAGTTGGGGCTTTCCATTTCCCGGGTCAGCGCGTCGCGGCGAGATTGCTTTTCGCCGAGGTCAAAGAGAGTCTCGCAGGTTGACGATGCGGTCGATAACGGCTTTGGCGTCGCGCTTAAGGTCGGCATCCATGGGGTACGGTCTCGAACGGTCGGATCGGTGAGCGGGCCTCGGGCCTGGTTGGAACCTTGACGTGCTGTAGTATCGTAGCGAGCCAGTAGAGGTCCGCCTAGAGCACTGCTGATGGACGCGGAGGGGCTGGAACCCGGAGTGGTGGTGAGCCGATTGGCGCCGTCGCCGACGGGTGGGCTGCACGTGGGCCATGCGCGGACGTTTCTGGTTGCCTGGTGGGCGGCCCGGCGGCGAGGGGGCCGGGTCGTGTTGCGGATCGAGGACTTGGACGGGAGCCGGACCCGGCCGGGGATGACCGAGCAAGCGGTCGAAGACCTGCGCTGGCTGGGGCTCGACTGGGATGAGGGGCCAGATGTGGGCGGCCCAAATGGGCCGTACGTCCAATCGGAGCGGACGGGCTTTTACGAGGCAGCCCTGGAGCGGCTCCGAGAGGCCGAACGGGTCTATCCGTGCACGTGCACGCGGGCCGAGATCGCGCGGATGCAGACCGCGCCGCACGCTGGCGAGGAAGGGCCGATCTACCCGGGGCGGTGCGCGGGCCGACGGGTCGGCGATGCGGCGCGGCTGGCGGCGGAGGGGCGGACGTTCGCCTGGCGGTTCCGGGCTGGGGATCGGATCTGGAGCTGGGACGATGGGCAGCTCGGACGGGTCAGCCGGTCGGCCGGGGGTGACTTTGTGGTTGGGAGGTCGACGGGTGAGGCGGCGTATCAGCTTGCCGTGGTGGTCGACGATGCGGCGATGGGCGTGACCGAGGTCGTACGCGGCGATGATCTGGTCACCAGTACACCCCGGCAACTGGCCTTGTTCGAGGCGTTGGGTTGGAGGGCGCCGCGGTACCGGCATGTGCCGCTGGTCTTGGATGGTCAGGGGCGGCGGCTGGCTAAGCGTGACCAGGCAATCAAGCTGGCGAGCTTGCGGGCCTGGGGGGTTGATCCGCAACGGCTGGTGGGTTGGCTGGCGTGGTCGTTGGGTTGGGCTGGCCGGGTGGAGCCGAGCCGACCCTGGGACTGGGTGCGACGCGAGGTGCCCGAGCTGGTCGCATCCGAGCCGTGGGCGGTCGAGGACGAGGTGCTGGGCGACCTGCGGTCATCGACGTCGGCCGGACGGGAAGCCGTTTGAAGAAAGCGCCTGTAGCGGTCGCACCGGCGTCGGCGGAAAAAAATGCCCCAAAAAAACTCAAGTGGGGCTGCCTTCGGCCGTATCGCAGGTAGACTTGAGACGAAATCGACGGGCGTGTGGTGATGGCTCGGCTCGTCCGCTACGGCCGGCGCGGCATCGCAGTTGCGATGACCGGACGGGCGATCAGGACAGTCGGCAATCATCACGGGTAAGGGTTTCTCGGGTCTCGAGACGCACGTCGAAGGAGAGGAACGACCATGGAACCGCGATTGCGGTCCGCGCTCGATGTCCGTCTGGATCGAAGGGTCCTCTGCTGGGTGGCGGTGGGGCTGGTTGTCGCGGGCCAATTGGGATGCCACCACCGCCGCTCGGTCTTGAGGCCGCGGCTGGGTCGGCCGATCGTGACGTCGGGGTGCGCCAGTTGTGCCGGTCTGCGGCCGGGCTGCCCGAGCTGCGGGTTGCCTGGCTCGACTCGGATTCTGGGCGCCGAGCCGGTCTTTGAGGGCGAGACGGTCATTGAGGAGGACGCGCCCCGGCCGTTTGGCGACAGCGAACTGGGATCGCCGGCGGCGGGCGATTCGGAGTTTTCGCGGTCGCGGAGCGCGGCGCCGGCGACTCCGCCGTCGAGCCGGGGCAGCGTTGAGCCGTCGCTCGATCCGGAGGCTCGGAGCGTCGATGGTTTGCCGCCGGAGGCGGCTGGCGAGCCGGAAACCCGGATGCGTCCGCGAGGCTCGGCGCCGCCGAGCAGCTCGCGTGAGACCTGGCCGACGTCGCCGCGGTCGGCGACCTCGGGCGGGCTGTTCGAGGAGGGGCCGGTGCTGGAGCCGCCGCAGGCGGCTGCGTCGCGGTCGAGCCGCGCGGCCGGAACGCGGACGCGGCGACCGGTCTTGCGCCGGGAACTGGAGTCGCGGGTCAACGACCCCAGCGACCTGTTCACACCACCGCGTGCTGAACGACCCTGGCGCTATATTGTTTTGCACCATAGCGCGCACCCGGCTGGGGGCCTGGCCTCGATTGACCGTGATCACAAGCAGCGGCTGGGGACCAGCGGTTGCGGTTACCACTTCGTTGTGGGCAACGGCAGCGAGAGTCCGGACGGGCAGATCGAGGTCGCGCGGCGTTGGTCGGAGCAGCAAGGCGGGCAGCATTGCCGGGACAGCCGGGTTGCCGACATCAACGAATACGGCATCGGGATCTGCTTGATCGGCGATTTCGATCAGACGGGACCGACCGCCGAGCAGGTCGAGTCGGCCCGGTTGCTGATCGCCTACCTGAAAGATCGCTACCAAATCCCCGACGGCAATGTGGTGACCCACGACGTGGTGGCGAAGACCGCCGCGGCATGCCCGGGGAGGCATTTCCCCAGCCAGTCGATCTTGGGCCGGCCACGGGCGATGGCCCGGCAGGCGGTCTTCGGCGCTCGATGAACAGGACGAGGAACCTCGAATGCTCGAAGCCCGTCGACGGCGCCGGGCGTCAGCGATTTGTTCAGGCGAGAGTTGCCCAGAGGCCGGACGGCCTGGGCGTGAGTCGGGACGTCGTTGGAGGGAAGCTGCGCCGTCGCGGAGGGAGCGTGCAAGGTGGGGGGATGTTCGAGCGGGAAGTCTGGCGGGGGTTGGAGGCGGGGGAAGTCAGCCGAGGATTGTCAGGCCGGCGGCTGTGAGGGCGTGGCGGGCTGAGTCGAGGTCGGCCTCACGGACTAGGATCAGGTCGGTCTCGAAGGTCGAAAGGGCGAGGACCGGAAGGGAGGCCGCGGAGAGCGGGCCGAGGATGGCGTCCAAGCGGCGCGTCTCGGTCACGACGCAGGGGCCGAGGCGTTGGAAGGCCCGCCAGCCGCGATCGGCGTCCAGCTCAGGGGGCGCGGATTGTTCGCTGGCGACCAGGGTCTGCTGATCGACAGTGCGGATCAAGGCGAAGACCGGCGCGGTTGCGGCCCAGGCCGGGGTGGGCGAAGAGGGGTCGAGTCGCGTGATGGCCAGACGACCGGGGAGGAGCTTCAGGGTCAGACCGTGGGGTGCCCTGCCCTGCGGTTGGGATCGGCGGCGGCGGCCTTCGTGGAGGAGGGCGATGACGCTGAGGCTGTCGGTGATCTGGCCGGCGGCGAGCATGGCTTCGGCCTCGGCGAAGGCGACCCGGCGGACCTGGAGCTGTTCGGTGCCCTCGGGGCGGCTGGTTCCGGGGTGGAGTCGACTGGCGCGGAAGACGATGCCCCACTCGTCGCTGACCGAGTTGGAGAGGTGGACGGTGGCGATCGGCTCGAGGAGTTCGGCCCGCAGACCGGTCTCTTCCTCCAGTTCGCGGAGGGCGCAGGCCTCCAGGTCTTCGCCCTCGGGGCAGCCGCCCTCGGGGATTTCCCAGGAATACTGATCGAGGGGGTAACGGTGTTGGCCGACGAGCCAGATGTCGCCGTCTGGTTCCACTGGTAGGACGCCGACGGCTTTGTTGCGGTAGTGGACGACGCCGTAGATACCGGGCAGGCCATCGGGGCGAACGACCTGATCCTCGCGGACCCGGATCCAGGCGTTTTCGTAGACGACCCGGGAGGCGATGGTGGTCCAGGGGTTCACGAGGTGCGCCCAGGCGAGACTCAAGCGGGGCAAGACGTGCAGCGTAAGGGTTGCGGACGGCTGGCGGGGTGAGGGACGGCCGGCTTCGCGGCGTACTGCGCGGATCAGGCGAGGCTGGCCTTGAGCACGGCGCCCATGTCGGCGGGGCTGCGGGCGACGCGGATGCCGGCATCCTCCAGCGCGGCGATTTTGTCGGAGGCCTTGCCGGAGCCGCCGGAGATGATCGCGCCGGCGTGGCCCATGCGTTTGCCGGGAGGGGCGGTCTGGCCGGCGATGAACGCGGCCAAGGGCTTGGTGAAGCGGCCGGACTTCTTCAGAGCCGCGGCCTGTTCCTCGGCGTTGCCGCCGATCTCGCCCATCATGAGGACGGCGTCGGTCTCGGGGTCAGCCTGAAACATTTCGAGGACGTCGACGAACGACGTGCCGTTGACTGGGTCGCCGCCGATGCCGACGCAGGTGCTTTGACCGATGCCGAGGTTGGTCAGTTGCCAGACAGCCTCGTAGGTCAGAGTCCCGGAGCGGCTGACGACGCCGACGCGGCCGGGCGTATGGATGTAGCCGGGCATGATGCCGATCTTGCACTGGCCGGGGGTGATGACACCGGGGCAGTTGGGGCCGATCAGCCGCACGTGGGGATGATTGGCTTTGAGGTAGGCGACGGCACGGGCCATGTCGAGGACGGGGATGCCTTCGGTGATGGCGACGATGAGCGGGATTCCGGCGTCGGCGGCTTCGAGGATGGAGTCGGCGGCAAAGGGAGGCGGGACGAAGATCATGGTGGCGTTGGCGCCGGTCTGGGCGACGGCCTCGGCGCAGGTGTCGAAGACGGGGACGCCGAGGGTGGTGGTTCCGCCTTTCCCGGGGGTGACGCCGCCGACGAGGTTGGTGCCGTAGGCCTGGCACTGCTCGGAGTGGAAGGCGCCGGCCTTGCCGGTGATGCCCTGGCAGATCAGGCGGGTCTGCTTATCCGCGAGGATGCTCATGGGTCGATTCCGAAGGGCTGGGGGCCTGGTCCCGCGTGGGACGCCCGGAGGGACTTACTGTAGTGGGGATCGCGTCGGGCTGAACAGGGCGGTCTGAACCGTCGGCCTCGAAGAGAGGAGCGGGGACCAGCCACGAATCGGGCGGCCGGGCGGCGGCGTCGCGGGCCGATTGGATGATCCAGAGGCCGGCCAGGGCGAGCGTGACGGCGACCGCGGCGCCGATCAGCCCGCGGCGAACCGGCAGCGGTACGGATCGGCGGATGGCGTCGCGATACTCGGCCGTGAACAGGGGATCGAGCAGGCGATTCCGCAGAAATCCGACAAGGGCCGCTGAAAGAGGCAGGCCGAACCCGAGAGCGACCAGACCCGCGTAGAAGGAGAGGGGCGGCTCATCGGGGTCGGTGTCGGCGTCCGGGTCGTGCGGTGGCAAGGTGGTGACCGCGGCGACGATGGCCAGGGTCGAGAGGACGAACAGGAGGATGCCGAGGGCCTCCGCATAGCGTCGGAATTCGATACGGAAGGAGGGCAGGCCAAACCCGGCAATGGCGAACATTGTGGCCAGCGACAGGGTCACCAGCAGACGCGCGGCCATGACGCGGTGGTATTGGCCGCGGGGGCCTTCAGTGGGTGCGATGAGCATCCATCCGGGTCGGATCGCTCGCGCGGCGGCCGCGTTGGTGGCGACGGCCTCGACGGCGAGCTGGATCGACACGAGCACCAGGGCCAGGGCCGCCAGCCGCATACCAGAGGCGACGGCGCGGACGGTGCGCTCGCGGCGTTGATACTTGTAGCGGAGCAGACCGGCGTCGTCGGTCTGGGGAAAGGGCGAAGATCGGGTCATCGGCATGGTCGGGACGGAGGCCGTCAGCGCGGCGACGATCAGGCGGCGTTGCGGGCCGCGGCGACAACCTTCTGGGCGGCGTCGGTCAGACCCTTGGCGACGATGATCTGGCGGCCGCTCTCGGCGAGCATCTTCATGCCCTGCTCGACGTTGGTACCCTCGAGGCGGACGACCAGCGGGACGCGGAAATCGAGTTCATCGTAAGCGGCCAGCAACGCGGCGGCGATCACGTCGCACCGCATGATGCCGCCGAAGATGTTGACCAGGACGGCTTTGACCTTGGGCGAGCTTAGCAGAATCCGAAAGCCTTCGAGCACCTGTTCCTTGTTGGCGCCGCCGCCAACGTCGAGGAAGTTCGCCGGTTCGCCGCCGTGGTATTTGATCAGGTCCATCGTGCTCATGGCCAGGCCGGCACCGTTGACAAGGCAGGCGATGTCGCCGTCGAGCTGGACGTAGCTCAGGCCGGCCTTGGCGGCGCGGAGTTCGTTGGGGTCTTCCTCGGCTGGGTCGAGTAGCGAGGCGATCTCGGGATGGCGGAACAGGGCGTTGTCATCGAAGTTGAGCTTGCCATCGAGGGCCAGGACATCGCCCGAGCCAGTGACGATCAGGGGGTTGATCTCGGCCAGCGAGGCGTCGGTCTCCAGGAACATCCGGACGAAGTTCTTGAGAAACGTCGCGCTCTTTTTCGCGGTCTCTCCCGAGAAGCCGAGGGCCTTGTTGACCTTGCGAACCTTGAAGTCGTGGAGGCCGTGTTCGACGTCGATCGGCTCGCGATGGATCTTCTCGGGGGTTTCGGCGGCGACTTTTTCGATCTCGACGCCGCCCTCGGTCGAGGCCATGAGCACCGGTTTTTTCAAGGCCCGATCGACCGCCAGGCCAAGATAGAGCTCACGGGCGATCTCGTGGCCGACGGTGACGAGCACCTTGTTGATCGGAGCGCCGGCTAGGCCGGTCTGATAGGTGATCAGGGTCTTGCCGAGCAGGCTGGCGGCAGCGGCGCGGGCCTCGTCGCGGCTGCGGACCAGTTGGACGCCACGGGGCATTCCCTCCGGACGCGGTTTGCGACCGCTGGCGATCTCGAGCGCTTGGACGCGATCGTCGTCCGGCCCGACAGCGACTCCCTTGCCCCGACCGCCAGCGTGGACCTGGGCCTTGACGACCGCCAGCGGGGCCTTCAAGGCGTCGAACGCCGCGGCAGCGGCCTCGGGCGTCTCGGCCACGATCCCCTCGGGAACGGCGACACCGTATTGCTGGAGAAGCTGTTTGGCCTGGTATTCGTGAATCTTCATCGACGGTGGACCTGGGCGAGACTCGAACAAGGGCGGCCTGCCGCCGGCGGGCCTTTAAAGCGACGGACCCGATTTTGCCCCAAACCGACGGTTGTTCGCACCCCCCTACCGCTCCGCGAGCCAGCGGCTCGAGGCCGCGCTGCCGGTGATCGCAAGGGCCGCTCGCGACATCGGCGGTGAGGCGGTGTGCCTCATCGGATCGGCGGGCGGGAGCAGCCCTGGAGGCTGCTTCGATTCATTGGTTGTGATGTTGGCAGAGGTTTTGGGCCACGAAGGTGTGCCCGCGTCGGCAAGCGGTGAAGGGCTTTGGGGTGGGGCGATCACCACTCGACGTCTTCGGCGTCGACTTCGCGGGCAATCCGGGCGAGCTCGGCGTCGGAGGGGGCCCAAGCGCCGCGATCGCCGGGCAGTTCTTGGGAGCGGGCCGGCTGATCGGCGTCGGCAAAAATGTCCAGCCAGTGTTGGGTCTCGCGGGGCGAGAGGCTTTGGGGCCGTTCGGGCTGAGGGGGATCGGGGCTAGGGGTCGGAGAGGGAGGCCCGGCGAGGGCGGCGGTCCAGAAGCTGTCGGAGTCGATCACCTTCGCCTTGCGCCGGAGCGCGGCTTGGCGGACTCGGCGGTCGGACGAGATGACGGTGAGGCCTTTCGGGGTGGGATAGTCCGCCAGGATTGCCTCGATTCGAGCGTCGGCGCTCTCGTCGCCAACCGCGTAGATCACGCGAATTCCCTTGTAGTGGGACACGTCAGGACGGCCAGCGGGCGGGTGGGCGGCGTCGAAGACGACTGTCGTGCGGGTGGCGGCGAAGGGTCCCAGGGCCTCGACGACGGCATCCAGGAACTGCTGACGATTGCGGCGGAGGGCGGCAGGGCGAAGTCGGGGGCTGAGCAGGCCCTTAGCGTGCATGAGGTTGTAGCCGTCGATGAGGTAGTGCATCGCCGCGGCGGGGGCTAGCCACGTGGTGGATTATCGCTGCCACAATTATATGCCGCGGCAAAGCCAGGGTCCGGCCCGGGGTGGGGGCCTAAAGTGAGACGGGGTGGCTGGATCGGGCCAGGAGGCCAGCTCAGGACCAGGAGGTCAGGATTGCGTCCTCGACGCGGGTGTAGACGCCGATCAGCTCGGGGACGCGGAGCCAGTCGAGATGGGCGCGGAGGGCGGGGTTGGGGTGAGCCAGACGGAGGCCGCCGCCCTGGCGTTGAAGCTCCAGAGCGCGGGCCAGAATGATGCCCAAGGCCCGATTGGGGAGGGTCGAGACATACTGGAGGTCGATCACGAGGCGGGCGTCGGGGACGTCGCCGATGGCCTCGTCGAGGCGATGCCGCCAGGATTCCGGGTCGTCGGTCTCGTCGATCCGCGGCGCGAGCAGGCGGACTCCATCCGGCAGGGCAGCGACGGTTTCGGGGTCGTTGTCGGCGATCGGTGGTTGATCCTCGGTCGTCGGTCCTTCAGCTTCGGGTCCGAGCAGCCAGGCTGCGACCTGCTCGTCGAGCGAACTGGGAGGGACCGCGGCGTCGGGGTCGACGACCGTGAGCCGAAAGCTGCCGAGAACAATGGAATCTCCCGGGCGAACGGGGCTGGGTTCAGTGAGGCGGTGACCGTTGAGGCGGGTGCCGTTGGTGCTGCCCAAGTCGGCCAGGATCCAGCCGTCGGAGGTCCAGCAGAGACGGGCGTGGTGGCGGCTCACCGACGGGCAGGGGCAACGCAGCTCGCAATCACCGGCACGTCCCAGGGTGGCGCGGGCGTGCCGGACAGATGCGACGCGCCCCCTGCGTGATCCGGACTCGATGCGGAGATAGAGCGGCTGGACGGGAGCGGCTTCGACGTCCGGGGCGTTCGGAACAGCCAGCTCTCGGAGCACCTCGACCGGCAGAGAGGCGGCCTGACGAGGTCGAACCCACGGTGCGGCGAGCGCGGCTGCCTCATCGGGGAAAATGGGTAGGATGCGATCGAGGCCCGTCAACGTTAGCAGTGGTTGGAGATCAGGCCGAAGGCCGCAGAGCCGCAGTTCGCCGCCGTCGCGGGTCGTGCAGCGGCGCTGGACGCGGATCAGGGTGGCTACGAAGGCGCTGGCGAGCTTTTCGACGTTGGACAGGTCGAGCACGATGCGGCCGGAGCAGGACGCAGCCAGGGCCAGTAGCTCCTGACGGACCTCGGCGAGCAGTTGGGGCTTGATCAGGGCATCGACAGCCAGACGGGCCACGCAGGCCGCCCCGACGCGACGAACGTGGAGCGTGGCCCAAGTTCCGAGAGCCGCCGATGTCGGGGCGGGGGCTGAGCGGAGTCGCAGTTCCGGTCGGGAGGGCACAGGGTCGGGGCCAGCCGCTTCGTCGAGCGCCTGGATGATCCACGCCTCGATGCGGTTGCGTTCGGTATCCGAAGGCGCAGTGGGAGCGGTGGCGGGCATGGGGTCAAGCCCTCCGACGACCTAGCGGAACGGCCGGATTCGGAAGAAACGGGCACCGCGGCACGGAGAGCATGGGCGCGGTCGGAAGAGCCGGGTCGGACCGGGCCGTTTCGACAAGGATTGACAGCGTCAATCGCCGGCCGAATGTCCCGAAAAAAGCACGCTGCGGCGTAAAAAATTATTGGACCGTGGTTTGGGCCAAGGCTGCGGCGGCGGGCGGTTGGGGGAGTTGGTAGCGGACTTCACCGGCGACGATGACGGTGTGGGCGCGTCCGCGCACGGACCAGCCGTGGAATGGGCAGTTGCGGCTGCGGGAGGCGAAGGTGTTGGCGTCGATGGTCCAGGGGGTCAGGGGGTCGATGAGCGTCAGGTCGGCATCGGCGCCGGGGCGGAGGGTTCCCTTGTTGGGGAGGTTGAGCAGGCGGGCCGGTTCGACGGTCAGCTTGGCGATCAGTTCGGGCCAGCTCAGGTGGCCAGGTTCGAGGAGGGCTTTGATGCAGATCGGCAGTAGGGTTTCGAGGCCGATGATGCCGAAGGGGGCGTGGTCGATTTCACGGGCCTTTTTCTCGGGTGCGTGGGGAGCGTGGTCGGTGGCGAGGATTGAGATGGTGCCGTCGCGCAGGCCTTCGATGACAGCCTCGACGTCGCCGGGTTCGCGGAGCGGGGGATTCATTTTGTAGTGGGTGTCGAACGATTCGAGGCACTGGTCGGTGAGCGTGAAGTGGTGGGGGCAAGCCTCGGCGGTGACGTCGGCGATGCCGCGACGGCGGGCCTCGCGGACCAACTCCACGGATCGGGCGGTGGAGATGTGCTGGATGTGGAGCCGGCCGCCGGTGATTTCGGCCAGGCGGATGTCGCGGGCGACCATGATGTCCTCGGCGGCGGCGGGCATGCCTTTGAGTCCGAGCCGGGCGGACCATAGGCCTTCGTGCATGACGCCGCCGGTGGTCAGCTCTGGGACCTGGCAATGCTGCATGATGGCGCGGTCGAACATGCGGGCGTAGCGGAGGGCCTGGCGCATCAGGGCAGCGTTGGCGACCGGAGCGCCATCATCGCTGAAGGCGACGGCGCCGCCGTCGACGAGCTGGCCGAGCTCGGCCAATTGCTCGCCGCGGCGGCCCTTGGAGACGCAGGCGACCGGGTAAACGTTGGCCTTGCGGGCGCGTTTGGCCTGAAGAACGATGAATTCGACGGCGTCGCGGGTGTCGATCGGAGGGATGGTGTTGGGCATGCAGGCGACGGTGGTGATGCCGCCGGCCAGCGCGGCGGCGGCGCCGGTGTCGATCGACTCGTCTTCTTCGTTGCCCGGCTCGCGGAGGTGGACGTGGACGTCGATCAGGCCGGGGCAGACGATCAGGCCGGAGGCGTCGATGACCCGTTCGGGGTCATCGTAGCCTTCGCCGCCGACGGCCAGGATCCGGCCGTGGGCCAGCCAGACGTCGGTAATTTCGTCGATCTGTCGGGAGGGGTCGATGACGCGGCCGCGGGTGATCTGGATGGTGGACATGGGGGTTAGAGTCAGTCGGGGAGAGGGAATCGGTCTTGGGGTGACGGCCGGGTCTCAGACCGGAGCGCGGCCGCTGAGTAGGTAGAGTACGGCCATGCGGACTGCCAGGCCGTTGGTGACCTGATCGAGGATGGCCGAATGGGGGCCGTCAGCGACCTCGGGGGTGAGTTCGACGCCGCGGTTGATGGGTCCGGGAGCGAGCAGCAGGAGGTCGGGGCGTGCTCGGGCCAGCCGTTCGCGGGTCATCCCGTAGAGGCGGAAGTATTCGGAGACTGAGGGGAAGACGCTACGCTGGTCGCGTTCGAACTGGATCCGAAGGACGTTGACGACGTCGAGCCGGGGCAGGATTGGGTCGAGGTGGTGGGCGACCTCGCAGCCGAGCGACTCGAAGGCGGACGGGACTAAGGTCGGCGGGCCGCAGAGGATGACCTTGGCGTTGAGCTTCTGAAGGCCCCAGATGTTGGAGCGTGCGACGCGGGAGTGGGCGATATCGCCCACTAAGCCGACGGTCAGGCCCTCGACGCGGCCTTTGTGCTTGCGGATGGTCATCAGGTCGAGCAGGGCCTGGGTGGGGTGTTCATGGGCGCCGTCGCCGGCGTTGACAATCGAGCAGGTGACGTGACGGGCAAGCAGGTGGGGGGTGCCGGGGGTGGAGTGGCGGACGACGAGGATATCGGCGCCCATCGCTTCGAGGTTTTTGGCCGTGTCGATGAACGACTCGCCCTTGGAGAGGCTGGAGGTGCTGGCCGAGAAGTCTTGGACGTCAGCGGACAGACGCTTGGCGGCGAGGCTGAAGCTGGTGCGGGTGCGAGTGGAGTTTTCGAAGAAGAGGTTGAAGACGATCTTGCCCTGCAAGGCGGGGACTTTTTTGCGTTCGCGGTCGGAGATTTCGTCGAAGGCGCGGGCGGTGTCGAGGATGGCGAGGATTTCGTCGCGGCTGAGATCTTCCAGGCCAAGCAGATGTTTGCGGGTCCAGAGCGAGCGGGGGGCGTTGGGCGCACTGGAGACCGAGGGTGGGGCTGGTGCGGGGCTGCTCATGGCGTGGGGGCTCCGTCTGAGGGGCCGGAATTCTGCGGCGAGGTGCGGATGATCTCCTCGACGGGGTCGACCGGTTGGATCCGCACGAGGATGCGTTCGGCGGGGCCGGCCTGGCAGACGAGGCCGGCGAAGTCGGGCTGGAGGGGAAGCTCGCGACCGCCTCGGTCGACAACGACGGCCAGCCAGACGCGGCTCGGGCGGCCCAGATCACAGACGGCGTTGAGCGCGGCGCGGGCGCTGCGGCCGGTGTGGATCACGTCGTCGACGAGGATCACCTCGGCGTCGTCGACGGGAAAAGGGATCTCGGTGCCGCGGAGAACCGGCCAGCGCCGACCGCGGTCGAGGTCGTCGCGATAGAGGGTGATATCGACGGCCCCGACCTGGGAGTCGATGCCATAGCGATCGCGCAGGCCTTGCGCCAGGCGGTGCGCAATGGGGACGCCGCGGGTGCGTATGCCGACCAGAGCCAGGGAGCTTTGGGGGTTGTGGACGGCGGCGATGCGGCCTGTCAGGTCGTCGAGCAGTTGAGCAAGCTCGCGGGCGTCGCGCAGCGGCATCGGGACGAGGCTCCCCGGGCGGTCTTTCGGATCAGGCGGCGCGGCGCCACCCTCGAAGCGGTTTCCGATCATAACCCATGCCGGACCCGAAGAGCGGAAAGGGGCCTAGGCCCGAGCCGGGGCTGGCGGAGACGAATCGCGTGCAGGGATGGCCCACCTTGGCCGGCAGCGAAAAAGCGCCGCGGTTGCTCGCAAGAGCGTGGGGCAGAAAGGCACGGGCCAGGTTGGACCGAGCGGGCGAAATGTCAACGAGGCGCGGATCAAATCCGGATCGGCTTACCGGCCGGGCGGTGGCGGGCAGCTCGGGCGAGACCAGACCGTGTTCCGCATGAGCGTGGCTCGACGTCATGCCTGTGGGGGGCGATCGGCCCGAATCGGCACAGGGGCGCATGATCGGAGGACGGGTCGGGCAAGAGCGGGCGGGAGGAGGGTGACCGGGGCCGGCGGTTTTGCGATGGATGTCCAGGCGATGACCCGACGCGAGCGTGGGCGTAGGGTACGATCAAAGGGCGGGGCAACCGTGCCTCGCGCCTGGACCACTGAGGGGGAGGGCCGTCGCCGATGAAACGCTGGTGCATGCGTCCGGCACTGGAGGGGCTGGAGACGCGGCGGCTGATGGCCGCGCGAGTTTTGGAGCTGGAACCAAACGACATCCCGGCGGAGGCACAGGTGGTACGGTTCGCCGCGGCCGACTCCCGCGCGGTGATCGTCGGGGCACTGGGGCCGGCGGGGCCGAACGGAGAGCGGCTGCGGAGCGGCTCGGCGAGTGACGCGGCCGGCGATGTCGATCATTATCGCGTGGTTTCGACGATTCGCGGCCGCCAGGAGTTGCGCATCCGCCGGACCGACGCGGAGCCAGGCCAGATCACGGTGGAGGTGATGGCCGGTCGACGGCGGCTGGGAGGGTCGCGTCTGGCGGCGGGTGAGGGGCTGTCGATCGCCGCGCCGGCGGGCGGACGGGGAATCGTGGTGCGCGTCAGCGGAAGCGAGGCCGAGGCGACCGACTACCGCTTGACGGTCGGAGTGGCCGCCCGCCCCGCGCGGCGGATCACTGCGGTTGGGGGGCGGATCCGCGAGCGTGAACCCAACGAGACCGTCGCGCTGGCGAATCCGATTACGCTGCCGCGTTTCGGTACCGTGATGATTCAGGGAACGGGCGGGGCGTTTGACCTGGACACGTTCCGCTTGAGGCCTGGGCAGGGTGGGCTTTTGCGGATCGACTATCTGGGAATTGCGGCCGAGGCCCGCTATCTGGTCGATTCGGACGAGTTTCCGGATCTGGTGGGGCAGTTTGCGCCGCTTGCGCCGGGCGGGAGCGTCGTTGTGCCGGTCTTTCGCGGCCTTCGATATCGGCTGAGGCTGGTGGTGGATTCGCCGCTGCCGACGCCGTACCTGCTCCGGCTCCAGCTCCTGCCGCCGCTGCTCGGGGTCACCAATCCCGGCGGAAACCCGGCCGGCGGACTGGGGGCGGCAGGCGGAGTTGGTTTGGGCGGCGGCCTGGGGATGGGCACGGGATTGTGAACGGGTCTGATCGCCGAGGGGCGGCTTTTCGGGGACCGGGGACACGGCTAAGATATGCTCATAGTGTCGCGTAAGATGTCCGTATTGATGGGATTTCTCAGACCGCGATCCAGAGGGCGGGGGTTTTCATGAGGATGATCCTGGCCAATCCGCGAGGTTTTTGCGCGGGTGTGAACATGGCCATCGAAAGCCTGGAGCTAGCCCTGGAGCGGTTTGGAGAGCCGGTCTACGTGTATCACGAGATCGTCCACAACAAGCACGTCGTGGAGCGGTTTCGGCGTCGTGGGGCCGTGTTCGTGGACGATCTGGACGAGGTTCCCGAAGGCTCGACGCTGCTCTACAGCGCGCATGGAGTTTCGCCGGCCGTGAGAGAACACGCCCGGCAGCGACGGCTTCGGGCCATCGACGCAACCTGCCCGCTGGTCACGAAGGTTCACCTCGAGGCGATCAAGTACGCCCAGGAGGGCTACACGATCATTCTGATCGGGCACGAGGGCCACGATGAGGTCATCGGGACGATGGGCGAGGCCCCGGATCGGATGATCCTGGTCGAGACGGCCGAGGATGTCGAGCAGCTTGAGATTAAGCCCGAAAAGGTGGCCTATCTGACCCAAACGACCCTGAGTGTCGACGATGCCAATTTGGTAATTGAGGCCCTGCGGAAGAAATTTCCCCACATCGCCAACCCGCCCAAGGATGACATCTGTTACGCGACGCAGAACCGTCAGGACGCCGTGCGGCAACTGGCTAGGCAGGCCGACCTGGTCCTGGTCCTGGGCAGTCAGAATAGTTCCAACAGCCGGCGGCTCCAGGAGATCGCCAGCCAGCTCGGCCCGCATGCCTACCTGATCGACGGTGCGGGCGAATTGAAGCCGGAGTGGTTTGAGGGCGTGGAGACGGTTTTGATCACGGCCGGAGCCAGCGCGCCGGAGGACCTGGTCCAAGAGGTTGTCGATTGGATTCAGGCGCGTTATGGAGCGACCCTGGAAGAGGTGACCGTGCGTCAGGAGAGTGTGCATTTTCCCCTGCCGCGTGAGTTGAGGTCGTTGGTGGCAGCGCCTCGAGCGAGTTGAGGCGGGTCGACGGAGTCTGAGAGGTCAGGAGGCGAACGGGTCGCGGTCGCGGCGGTTTCGATCGTCCTCGGCGAAGGGGTCGGGGGGTGGCCGAAGCAGTTCATGATCGGCTTCGGCGAGCCGGCGAGCGCGGAGCTGTCTGGCGGCCTCGCGGGCGGCCCGGCCACAGAGGACCGTCGTCTGGAAGACGGTAATGGTTAGGAGGACCAGAGCGAAGAGGGCAAGCAGTTGGATTTCGGCGACGAGGCGGCGGCGGGGCTGGAGCCAGCCGAACATCCACCCCGTTCGGAGCGCAAAGCTGATGCCCCAGACGAGCAAGCCGAGCCAGGCCGAGGACTGGACGCCGACGAGGGCCGCGCGGGGGGAGTCGGAGCCGAGGACCTGGAGCCGCTCGGCCGCTAGGTGGGCAAAGAGCAACGGCTCAAACCATTGGAGGATGCGGACGGCTTGAGCGACCCAGGGGTCGCGAAGCAGATCCAGGGGCAGGCTCAGGCTGAGTTCGGCCGCGTGGTCGGCCAGCCAGAGGAAGACGTCGAAGGTATTCATCGAGGCCAGGACGGTGGCACGGACACGGCTGGGTCCGGAGGGACTCAAGCCGATCAGGCCGTAGGAAGCGAGGGCCGCACCCCAGGTGATGGATGTGCCGACCGCCCAGGCGTATTCCGGCCGCGTGAGCGTGGAGACGAGGCCCTGGTCGGCGGTGATGAGCGCGAAGAGGTGGAGGAGGAGGTCGGCGGTTTGGGCTCCCAGGGCCAGCGCGGCCAGTCCGAAGGTGAACCAAACGGCCGCCAGACTAACCAACGGATCAGATTCAGAGGCATCGGGTTCGGGCCAGTTCATCGCGTCGAGAGGGGGGAAGTCGAGCGAATTGAGCGGTTAGGGGGTTTGGGTCGGTCGGGTGATGACCAGGCTGACGTGGCCCCAGTCGAGCCGGTGGGCCTCATCGAGCGCGGAGGGGTCGCAGGTGAGCGAGAGGGTCGACCGGCGGCCGGGAGCGGCCGGGAGTGCGAGCGTCGTGGTCAGGGGCTGGGCGATGCCGTCCAGTTCGAGGCGGATCAGGCCGAAGAGGCGTTCCAGCCGGAGCGAGAGGGTCTCGTCTGGGGCCAGGCCGGGCGGAGCAGACCAGGTGCGGCGGAGGCAAAATGGTTCGCTGAGGGTCAGCCGCGGGGCGGGCAGGTCGATCCGGCCGACGCGGAAGCCGGGGGGAGACTCGAGGTCCCAGGCCTTGCGGAGTCGAATGGTGTGGACGGGCATTGGACTGGCCATGATCGGGCTTCACGGTTAGGATCGCAAGGGATTGGGAGGAAGGCGGCCGGTCGGCGGTCCGAGGCGACCGGGCCAGGCTGCCGGGCGGAGTCGGAATCACCCGTTGCCTCTCCGCGAGAGACACGGGCGGGCCCGAGGGCCGATCGTGCCCACCCGCCGGAGAGAGACGGTCGTCCATGCGCGGATCGCCATGACAGTCGGCATGAGCCTTCCGAGGCCCGGCAAACTGCTGGGCGTAAGGATACTGGGGACGGGCAGCTACGTGCCCGAGCGAGTGGTCACCAATGCCGACTTGTCGGAGTTGTACGGCTTTGACCCGGACTGGATCGTGAGCCGTTCGGGGATTCACGAACGGCGGTTCGCGGCGCCGCATCAGGCGACGAGCGATTTGTGCGTGCTGGCCGCCGAGCGCTGTTTGAAGGCGGCGGGGGTGCCCGGCAGCGAGGTGGATCTGGTGGTGGTGGGGACGATGACGCCGGACATGGCGTTTCCGTCGACGGCCTGCTTGGTCCAGGATCGCTTGAAGCTGAACTGTCCGGCGTTTGATTTGCAGGCGGCCTGCGCGGGCTTTAGCTACGCGTTGATCACGGCGGCGCAGTTTGTGGCGGCGGGGAATTGTCGGACGGTGCTGGCGATTGGCGGCGACTGCAACAGCCGGGTGATCAATCCGCGGGATCCGAAGAGTTACCCGTTGTTTGGGGACGGGGCGGGGGCTGCGCTGGTGGGGCCGGGGGAACCGGATCAGGGGATGCTGGCCTACCAACTGGGTGCGGACGGATCAGGAGGGGATTTGCTCAATCGGCCGGCGTGCGGGAGCCGGCTGCCGCCGTCGGTCGAGGCGATCGAGCAGGGATTGCACTACCTGACGATGGATGGCCGGGCGGTATTCAAGTGGGCGGTGCGGATGCTGGCCGACTCGACGCAAGCCGTGCTCAAACATGCCGGCTGCGGAGTCGAGGATGTGCGCTGGTTTATCCCGCACCAGGCCAACATTCGGATCATCCACGCGGCGACCGATGTGCTCAACATTCCGCGGGAGAATGTTTACAAAAATCTGGATCGGTATGGGAATACGTCGGGCGGCTCGATTCCGATTGCCCTAGATGAGCTGGTCCGGGACGGCCAGGTGGAGCGGGGCGATTTGCTGCTGACCTGTGGATTCGGGGCAGGGTTGACCTGGGGCACGGCGCTCTGGCGGTGGTGACCGGGGACGACCTGAGCGCCGCGGTGGGACGCGGTCGAACAGAGCCTGAGGAGAGCGGTGGCGGACGAGGTTGCCGGGAGAGTGGCTGGCGTGCCGCCGGTCGAGGCGTTGCTCGACCGGCGGACGGGCTTAGGGTGGGGAACGGTCCGGGGGGATGGCCGTCAGGGTCGGAAGGCGACCGAGTGGCGGCGGGTGGGCCCGTTGGGTGGGGGCAAGTGGCCGTCCTTGCGGCGAGCGAAGACGCCGGCGCCGCGGTAGTTGAGGGCGGTGGTTCCGCCGGCGTAGAAGCGGAATCCGGTTAGACGGCCGCGGACGCCTCCCGGCCCGACGATGTCGTCGTTGCCGGATGTTGGGGTGACGCCGGGGTAATCGCCGTCGGGGCCGGGGGTGTAGCTGGCCGAGACGACCGAGTCGACCAGGTTGCCGCGCTGCTTGAACCGGCGGATCGCGCTGGGGGTGCGGGTGGGATCGAGGCCGGCGATGTAGGACTTGTAGTCGAAGCCGGCGGCGATCTGGGAGTTGGTCGAGTCGCCGACGATGTGGACGTCGTCGATCGAGCCGGTGGTGGTGATGGCGACGGAGGTGAGCGCCTGGCCCGGGCGGGCGAAGAAGGTGGTCGAGCCTTTGCGACCGAGCTGCATGAGGTCGGGGTCTTGGGGCGTCTGGAGCACGAGGCGGTTGGGTCCGACGCCGAGGTGGTGAATGCGGGAAGCGCGGATCTGTCCGCCGAGCAGGCCGAAGCTGGGGTAGCCCTGCTGGGCGGCGTTGAAGCCGAGGTTGGTCTGGCCGGGGACGGCGCCGGTTGGGTCGCCGATGCCGCGGCGGAAGCGGAGGGTGCCGATCGGGCCGTCGACGTCGAGCCCAACGGCGTCGGTTGGGCCGCCGAACTCGGCGCGACGGAGTCGGCGCAAGCCGCTGAAGGGGCTTTGGAAGGGCTGGGTAGTGGGCGCGGTGGGGATGGGGATGCCCGGCTCGCCGTTCTGAGGCTGGGCCGGCCGGCCGGCGCGAGAGACGACGAAGTTGCGGGCGCTGCCGTAGACCTTGACGAGGTCGGCGGCCTTGGTGCGCAGAGCGGTGCGGCCGGTGGCCGAGACGACCGGCTCGTTGTATTCGAGGCCGGGGTCGAGCACGGGCCGTCTGGAGATGGAGACGGCCTCGAACTTGCCGGTTCCACCGTTGACCAAGAAGTTGACGGTGGGGTCGGTTCGTGGGGTGCCGTTCGGGATTGGCGAGCCATCGGCAGCCGCAACGGTGTTGAAGATTCGGCCGATCTTGAGGTGAGGCCGCTGACGGAGCGGGGTGGTGGGGTGGCCGATGACGATTTCGAACGGCTGGTCGTTGGAATTGGTGTCGATGAAGGTCTCGATGTTGTTGAACTGGAGCACGGAGACGCCGCCGGGCAGATAAATCTCCGGGCCGACGTTCAGGGGCTGCCCTTCGTAGGGAGGCGGGACGGTGTTGGTCAGGTTGAAGCCGTTGAGGATGATCGAGCGGACGCCGTTTTCGGAGATGAGGCGGTTGAACTTAACGGTGCCGTCCGTGATGACGCGGCTGGAGGCGACGACCTGTCCGGTGACGTAGGTTTTACGGGGATGGGCGCCGACGATGCGGATCGTGTCGATGTCGTCGTCGAGGACGCCGTCGTTGGGTGTGGCGTCGGTGACGATGACGACGCCCGGACCGTGGACCGTGATGAAGTATTCGTCGCCCTCGCGGTCTTTGCCGGAGATGTTGCGTCCGTCGTTGTCGAGTTGGGCGAGGATATGGGGGTCGGAGCCGACGGGTAGCGAAAGGTTCAGCGGCGGGGAGAAGTGGCTGACGGTGCGGGGGGGGCGAAACGACGGCGCGAAGAGTCGGCCGAAGGCGGGCGGACCGGTGAGCAAGGCCCGGGGTTCGAGCCATTCGAGGACGCCCGTGTGGCGTCGGGGGCGGTGGCGATCCGTCGGTTTCGGCGTGCGACCCCACATGGTATTGAGGACTCCGTTCGCGAGCGCGGCTGGGCAATGCCCCGGGGTGCGATCAGACGGCGGAGAACCGACCGCCGGGACCGGGGATCCGTACGTCCCTAAAGACTCGGACCGGCAGTCGGCGCAATTCAGCCAGGTCGGGAAGGCGGGCGCGGCTGAAGTTCCGGGGACGCCGAGGATACGGAAGAGGCCAAGAGGTTGGGTCCTCGGGAAAGATCGGGTCGAGCCGGAGGTCGGGGTGGCAACGGGTCGCGGAGAACGATTTTAAAACGGCTCAAGCCGGGCGTGGACCAGAGCCGATCGATCAGATTTGGGAGATTTCCACGCGCGATTGGACCCGGATCATGAAGACGCTTCCGCGCCGGCGGTGGACCGCTTGGGTTTTGAGTGGCTTGGCCTTGGGGATGGGGGCGGTGGGTTGCGCCCACCAGCGCGAGGCGTTTTACCCCCCGGGGCGTCGGGCGGCGACACTCGAGCCGCCGCTCGATCCGGCAACGCCGGGCGCGACCCGCAAGGCGGTCAACGAACCACGCGCTCCGGCGACGGCGCAGCGGGGCCAGACTAAGAGTCGTCAGGTCGAGGACGGATTCGAGCCGTTCGATTTCGACGCCTACCGCGAATAGCGGCCGCCGACGGCACACGGGCCGCGGGTTTTCGGTGGAGATCGCTCCGGGTTAGGATAGGCACTTCGAGTTTGGGCGATTGCGAGGATAGGACCCGGGGCGGAGGCGGGCGTGTTGAAACGGCTGGCATTGGCGTTTCGGACTTGGTGGCGGATTGTCACCGACGGAGAGTATGCCGAGCGGGTTGCCCAGGTCGGGGCGGGCCAGGCGGCGGCGTCCGGTCCGGATCTCCGGATTCTGGCGATCTTGCAGCGCGATGGGCGGCTGATCGACTTTTTGATGGAAGAGATCGACGGGTATAGCGATGCGCAGGTTGGGGCGGCCGTTCGGGACATTCATCGCGGCTGCCGCAAGGCGTTGCAGTCGTATTTGACCTTGGAGCCGGTCTGGAACGAGGCGGAGGAATCGGCGGTGACGGTGCCGGCCGGATTTGACCCGGTCGCGATTCGGCTGACGGGGAATGTGGCCGGCTCGCCGCCGTATCAGGGGAGGCTCAAGCACCACGGCTGGCGCGTCAAGGCGGTGCAGTTGCCGGCGTTGGCCGGGACGGGGACGGATCAGGCGGTGGTGGCGCCGGCGGAAGTCGAGGTGGGATAGGAGAGCGCGTGGGGACGGGGAAGATATGTCGCGTTACGTGGTGGGCATCGACCTAGGGACTACCAACAGCGCCTTGGCGTATGCCGACACGCGGGAGGCGACCGAAACGGCACCGCCGCCGATCCGGGAGTTGCCGATTCCGCAATTGGTGGCGGCCGGCGAGGTGGCGGAGCGATCGGTTCTGCCGTCGTTTCTGTATTTGCCGGGGGAGCGTGAGTTCGCGGCGGAGGCGCTGGCGTTGCCGTGGAAGGCCAAGGGGGATCGGATTGTCGGCACGTTGGCGCGGGAGCATGGGGCGAAGGTGCCGGGGCGGCTGGTGGGTTCGGCCAAGAGCTGGCTGAGTCATGCGGGGGTGGACCGTCGGGGGCCGATTCTGCCCTGGAGCGCGGCCGAGGGGGTGGCGAAGGTGTCGCCGGTGGAGGCCAGCGCGGCGTATCTGGGCCACCTGCGCGATGCCTGGAACGCGCGGCTGGGACGTAGTGCGGAGGATCGGCTGGGCCGGCAGGAGGTGCTGCTGACGGTTCCGGCGTCGTTTGACGCGGCGGCGCGGGAATTGACGGTCGAGGCCGCACGAATGGCCGGGCTGGAGCAGGTGACGCTGTTGGAAGAGCCGCAAGCGGCCTTCTATGCGTGGCTGGCGCAGCAGGGGGAAGCGTGGCGGAAGCAGGTCAAGGTGGGCGACTTGATTCTGGTCTGCGACATCGGTGGCGGAACGACGGACTTTACGCTGATCCGAGTGGCCGAGAGCGAAGGGGAGTTGGTGTTGGAGCGGGTGGCGGTTGGGGAGCACATTTTGCTGGGCGGGGACAATATGGATTTGGCGCTGGCTTATGCCGTGGCGCGGGAGAGTCTGCCGGGAGGGATCGAGTCGCTGGATCCGATTCAACGGATTGGGCTGGCGTATGCCTGCCGGGCGGCGAAGGAGACGCTCTTTACGGATCCGAGGAAGCCCAGCGCGACGGTTACCGTGCTGGGGCGGGGTTCGCGGGTGGTGGGAGGCTCGGTCAAGGCGGAGCTGAGCCGGTCACTGTTGGAAGCCGTGTTGCTGGAGGGATTTTTTCCGTTTGTCGAGGTGACGGCGGAGCCGGATCGCGGGCGGCGGATCGGGTTTGCCGAGATTGGGCTGCCGTATGCGTCGGACCCGGCGACGACGAAGCACCTGGCGCGGTTTTTGACCCGGCAGGCTGGGTCGCTGCATACCGAGGGGGGGGCGATTCATCCGTCGGCGGTTTTGTTCAATGGCGGGGTCTTTCAGGCGGCGCCGCTGCGGGACCGGGTGCGTGCGGTGCTGGGAGGCTGGGCGGGGCGGGCGATCGAGGAGCTGCCGGCAGCGAAGCTGGATCTGGCCGTGGCGTATGGGGCCGCCTACTACGGGCTAGCGCGGCGTGGGCGCGGAGTGCGAATCCGGGGCGGGACCTCGCGAGCATACTACGTGGGCATCGAGACCTCGGCACCGGCGGTGCCGGGGGTGCCGCCGCCGATTCGGGCGTTGTGCGTCGTGCCGATGGGCATGGAGGAAGGGACCGAGGTGGACGTCCCGGGGCCGGAGATGGGTCTGGTCGTCGGCGAACCGGCCCAGTTTCGCTTTTTTGGGTCGACGGTTCGGCGCGAGGACCGCGAGGGGGCGCTACTGGAGCGGTGGAGCCCGGACGAGTTGCAGGAGCTAGAGCCGGTCGAGGCGCATCTGGACGCCGGCGAGGGCCGCAGCGCGGGCGAAGTGGTTCCGGTCCGGCTGCATAGCCATGTGACCGAGGTGGGGACGCTGGAGCTGTGGTGTCGGGCCACCCGCGGCCAGGGGCAGTGGAAGTTGCAGTACAACGTGCGGGACGGTTCGTGAGGATCGGGGGGGGAGCCCGGTTCGGGCCGATTGAGGGGGACCGCGAGCGGGGGTTGAGCGATGCCGCCAGAGGATCATCTGTTGACCGAGGCGCGTAATCCGCGGTCGGAGGGAATCGACGCACTGGACGCGGCGGGGATTGTCGCGTTGATGAATGCCGAGGATGCGAAGGTGGTGGAGGCGGTGAGGGCGGAGTCGGCAGCGATTGCGCAGGCGATTGAGGCGGCGGCGGCGGCGTTGCGAGCGGGCGGACGAATCGTCTACGTGGGAGCGGGGACATCGGGTCGGCTGGGGGTGTTGGATGCGTCGGAGTGTCCGCCGACGTTTGGGACGCCGCCGGAGCGGGTGGTGGGGGTGATCGCGGGGGGGGAGCCGGCGCTGACGCGGTCGATCGAGGGGGCGGAGGATCAGCCCGAGGCGGGCGCGGCGGAGATGGACCGGCTTGAGGTCGGGCCGCGGGATTTGGTGGTGGGGATTGCGACGTCGGGGCGGACGCCGTTTGTGCTGGGCGCGGTGGAGCGTGCCCGGCAGCGTGGAGCGCGGACCGCCGGGCTGGCGTGCAATCGGCCGAGCCGGCTAGGGGAGCGGGTTGACATTGAGATTGCACCGCTGGTGGGGCCGGAGGTGATCGCCGGATCGACGCGGCTGAAGGCGGGGACGGCGACCAAAATGATTCTGAATATGATCACGACGGGGGCGATGGTGCTGAACGGAAAGACGTTTGGCAACCGGATGATCGACTTGACTCCGGTCAACGAGAAGCTGCGGATGCGGAGCCGGCGGATTCTGCGCGAGCTGGCGCGGGTGGACGACGGGTGTGCCGAGCGGTTGCTGAGGGAGTCAGGGATGCGGCTCCGGACGGCGCTGGTGATGGGATTGGCGGGGGTGGGAGTGGAGGAGGCGGATCGGTTGCTGGCGGAGAATCGGAATCAGGTGCGGGCGGCGGTAGCGGCAGCGCGTCGGGAGGCGAGCGGCGATGCCCGGTGAGAGTCTGATTCTGGGGGTGGACGGGGGCGGGACGTCGACGGTGGCGTGGCTGGCGCGGGGGCCGGATGGGTTCGTGGTCGGCAAGGGGGAGGCTGGTCCATCGAATGCGAAGGCGGTGGGGGTTGAGGCGGCGCGGCGGGCGCTGGAGGAAGCGCGGGCACGGGCCTTCGGAGCGGCGGGCTTGGAACCGCGGCGGGTGGCGGTCGTCTGTCTGGGGTTGGCCGGGTTCGATCGGCCCGAGGATCGCGCGCTTCTGGGCGAGTGGGTGGACGATTGGAGCAACCGACTGGTCCTGGTCAACGATGCGGAGTTGGTGATTGCCGCGGGGACACGGGAGGGATGGGGGGTGGCAGTGATTGCGGGCACTGGGTCAATTTGTGTGGGGCGTGCGCGGGATGGGCGGGTGGCCCGGGCGGGGGGCTGGGGTCATCTGATCGGCGATGAGGGGAGCGCGTATCGGGTTGCGCTGGAGGGGTTGCGGCTGGTCGCGCAGCGGTGCGATGGGCGGGAAGTGCCAGTGGCCGATCCGGATCCGTTGACGGTGGCGGCGTGCGCGGCGTTTGAGGTTGACCGGGCCGAGGCGATCATTTCGCGGATCTATGATGGGACGTGGGATCGGACGCGGCTGGCGGGGCTGGCGCCGTTGGTGGCGGAGGCGGCGGAGTCCGGGGATGACGCGGCGCTGGATTTGATTCAGAACGAGGGGGAGGCGCTAGCGCAGATGGTTGGCGCGGTATGCGAGAAGCTGGGTTGGTTGGAGGTGTTGGACGAGCCGCTGCCGCTAGCCTTGGCGGGAGGCTTTCTGGTGCGGACGCCCGCGTTGCAGGAAGCGCTGATCGAGACGGTCGAGGAGATCGGGTTTAGGGTAGTGCGGTCGATTGTGGAGGAGCCGGTCGTTGGTGCCGTGGCGCTGGCTCGGCAGGCGTTGATCGCATGACGGGGCGACGGGTCTGGACAGGGCTGGACCGGGAGGCCGAGGCGGGTTTTCCGCAGTTGCGGGGCCGGCGGGTGGGGGCGATTTGCAACCCGACGTCGGTCGATTGGCGGATGGAGCATCTGGCCGATCTGCTGCATGGGTCCGATGGGGTCGAGCTGGTGGCGCTCTTTGGCCCGGAGCATGGCATCCGGGGCGACGCGCAGGACATGGAGGGCGTTGGGTCGGAGGTCGATCCGGCGACGGGCATCCCGGTCTATAGCCTCTACGGCGGAGATGTCGGAAGTCTGCGACCTCGGGCGGAGTGGCTCGACGGACTGGATGCGTTGGTCTTTGATGTGCAGGACGTGGGGAGCCGCCACTACACGTTTGCGGCGACGATGCTGTATGCGATGGAGGCCTGTTCAGGCCGCGGGATTCGGTTCGTGGTCTACGATCGGCCGAATCCGATCGGGGGGGTACGGGTCGAGGGTCCGTCGGTTGATCCGGGATATGAGAGTTTCGTAGGTGTGCATCCGGTTCCAATCCGTCATGGGATGACGGTTGGGGAGTTGGCGCGCCTGTTCGCGGCCGAGTTGAGCCTCGACCTGGAGTTACGGGTGGTGGCGTGTCGAGGCTGGGAGCGGGCGATGCACTGGCCCGAGACGGGGATTCCGTGGATTGCGCCCTCGCCCAACATGCCGAGCTACGAGACGGCGCTGGTGTATCCGGGGGGGTGTCTGATCGAGGGGACGAATTTGAGCGAGGGGCGAGGCACGACGCGGCCGTTTGAGCAATGGGGAGCGCCGTGGCTGGAACCGAGGGGGTTTCCCCGCGCGGCAGTGGCGGCGGAGGTGCTGGTCCGGGGGTGTGCGTTTCGGCCGATGTTCCACAAGTTTGCGGGGCAGGTCTGTCAGGGACTGTATCCGCACGTGTTGGATCGGGAGCGGTTTGAGCCGGTGCGGTTGTATGGGCGGTTTTTGGAATGGGCCTGGCAAAGCGCGCCGGGGGAGTTTCGATGGCGGACCGAGGCGTATGAATTTGTGACCGAGCCGATCGCGATTGACCTGCTCTTCGGTTCGTCGCGGCCGCGGATGGCGATTGAGGCGGGGCGGCTGGGGGAACTCGACGGGGAGTGGCGCGCCGCGGAGGAGGAATTCTTGCGGCGGCGGCGACCCTTTCTGATCTATGATGAACCGACGGCATTACGCGGGACGGGTCGTATTGAGGACGTGGTGATATGAACTTGCTGGTGATTGATGGGGCGGTTGAGTCGAGCCTGGCGTTGAGTTTTGAGGACTTGCGGGACATGGATGAGGAGGACCAGGTGCGTGATGTGTCGCGGCTGCATCCGGGCCGTCGGGGCGATGGGGTCCGGTTTGCGGCGTTGTTGCGGCGTGCGCGGCCGGTTGAGGGGGCGAATTATCTGACGCTCCATGCTGAGCGGGATGGGTTCCGGGTGTCGGTTCCGCTGGAGCCTGTGGTTGAGCAAGCGGTGGTGGTTTATGCGTTGGAGGGGAGGCCGCTGGGGCCGGAGCAGCATGGACCGTATCGGTTTTTGATCCCGGACCCGATGGTTTGCCGGACGGGGGAGTTGGACGAGTGCGCCAATGTGAAGTATCTGGACCGGATCGAGATCACGCTGAAGAAGGGCGTGGATACGCGGCCCAAGACCGAAGAGGAGCATGCGGCGTTGCATGCACGGCAAGAGGCGGGGTCGTGAGGCCGAGGCGGGATTACCAGCCGTAGAGCGCGCTCATCCGTGAGACGAGCACGACGGCGGCGACGATGATGAAGACGATGACCGAGACGAGGACGCCGGCGGTGGCGATTTCGCGTGCGGCGGTGGGGCCGGGTGCGTCGGGATCTCCGTAGGCGCGGGCGAGAGTGTCGACGGCGCTGTGGCCCAGTTCGGAGACGAGGACCAGACCGCCGGCGATGAGCAGAAGGCACCATTGGTGGGGGCCGATGCCAAGGAGGAGGGCGGTCAGGGCGATCAGGAGGCCGCGGTAGGCGTGGGCGAAGAAGCTCGAGTCGCCGCGGAGCGCGAGCTTGAGACCGCGGACGCCAGCGGCGCCCTTGTCGCGGAGGTTGCGGCGGCCGGCGCGGGGCGTCCATTCGCCGGAATCGGCGAATTCGGCCAGGCGCGCCTCGAGCTCCGCATCGAGGGTCGGGGGATGGAGGTTGTCCTCCGCGTCGGCGGTTCGGGGAGGGCGTGGGTTGTGGCGGCGGAGACGGCGAGCGCTCATGGGAGGCAGCCTCACTGCGTGGGTGCGAAGCGTGAATCGAACCGGGTTCCGACGGCCGAGCCGAGTCGGACGTTGGGGCTGAACCGCGGCGCCAGTTCGAAGCCGAAGGTGTAATTTTGCCGCTGCGGGTCGACCGACAGGCCGACCGAGGTCAGGAAGTCGGCACCGATCCGGGTGACGGAGAAGGTGGTGCCAAGGAGGATGGCGTTGCCGAAGTCGTAAGAGAGGGCGGCGGTGCCGTACCACTTGGGGCTGAGCCAGTAGTTGAAGGCGGCATTGAGCGCGCTGGTGGCGATCGGCCCGGTGTTGATGATCGAGTAGCCGAGGTAGACGTTGCCACGGGGCGGACGGTTGATCGAAAAGCCGGCGGTGATCACATTGAGGCCGAAGGGATCGTTGGTTTTGCGGGGTTCGGTGACAAGAATGGGGTTGCCGTCGATTTCCCAGAATTCGAACCAGCCGGTGGAGACGAAGCTGGTGCGGTCGCCTAAGAACCATTCGTAGTTGTACATCGTTTGACCGATCGGCTCGCCGAAGTTGTCGCGATCGGCGTTGGGGAAGAAGGTGGTCTGGGCGTCGAGGATCATGTAGTCGACGATGCGGCGGCGGCCGTCGGGACCGCGTTTGGTCTGGAGGCGTTGCTGCATCCGGAGGGTGAAGGTTTGGATGGTGTCCTGGATGTCGGGGGCGAAGACGACGGGGTTGAGCGTACGGCGGAGGACGAGGAAGCGGGGGTCGTACTGGGGCGGGAGGATGCCGCCGACGTAGTTGGTCAGAGCGAAGTAGCGGCGCACGAATTCGTAGGTGTCGTCGTCGAGCTGGTCCTGGATGCCGAGGGTGTTGAGGCGAAGGGAGGAGTAGGCGGCGCGGTAGTCGAGGTCGAAGGTCATTTTGTGGGCTAGGCCGTGGACATTCAGCAATTCGCTTTCGGCGTTGTGGAAGGCTTTCCAGGCCATGAGGTTGACCCGAGCGCCGTAGGCGCCCCAGGCACGGCCGGTGGTGTCGCCGTTGAGCTGGTTGGTCCAGCCGATGAGCTGTCCCTGGCCGTAGGGGACGAGGCGGATGATGCCGAGGTTGATGGGCAGCTCGAGTTGCTGGGTCGTCCAGGCGCGGCCGGAGGACCAGGTGCCGCTGGTGTTCGAAATCGGGTCGTACGGAAGGAAGGCGAAGATGTTGGGGTTGTTGACCTCGGCGGCGGTGCGGACGCTGGCGTAGTCGATGCCCCAGTTCTGGGAGTAGCTGAAGAGCTGGTCGAGCAGGGTGTCGCCGATGCGGTAGTATTCGAGCTTGGGGAGGAACTGGGTGTCGGTGATCCAGTCCATGAACTGGACCTGGCCGGTGAGGGTTAGAGCGCGGTTGCGGTTCTGGTAGTTGAGGTAGGCGAGGGTATCTTGATCAAGTCCGGAGTCGAAGAGCCATTTGTAGTATTGTTCAAGGAAGTGGCGATCGGAGTAGCCGCCGGCCTCGAGCTGGACGCGGAGGGACTGGTCGTCATCAACCTGGAAGCGGTCGAGGACTTCGAACATATGGCGGGCTAGGAAGCGGCCGCGGGCGTCGAGGAAGCTGGGAACGTCGAGCCGCTGGAATCCGGCCTTGCCGGCCCCTGGGGGACCGTAGGTGACGACGGCTGGACCGGTACCGAGGACGTCGTTGCCGTGTTCGAGGATGCCCCAGACGTCGAAGTAGCCGAAGTAAGGGCGGTCGACGTCGCGGGCGGCGCCGCGGCGGTTGTAGGGGTCGGCGAGGTCGGCTAGCAGGTCGCGTCCGAACCAGCCGATTTCGCTGCCGAGGGCCGGGCCGCGGAACGAGAGGTAGTCGACGTCGAGGTTCCAGTTGTCGATGTAGGCAGGCTTCCGGATGCTCAGGAGTTTGAAGACGCTCCAGTCGGTCAGAACCTGGTAGCCGAAGTAGTTACCGTAGCGGAAGGAGAGGTTGCGGATCGGGGGGTCGAGGTCGTCGGTGGTGCGGATGCGGGGCCAGTAGAAGATGGGGACGGGTCCGAGGAAGTAGAGGTTGCGGCGGGAGTCGATCAACCAGGTCGATTCAGAAGGCGGCCGGAGGCCGGCCGGACCGCCAAGCCGGCCGCCGGTGGCGGGGTCGCGAAGGGGTTCGTCGATGCGGGTGACGTCGACGGCGGCGGCGTCGAAGCGGTAGCCGGGTTCAGGGAAGCGGCTGCCGGTGGTGGTCGTTGAGTCGGCGCTGATGCGTGGCGGACCGAGTAGGAGTCGGCCATCAGGTCCGACGGCGGTGTCGCGGACCTGGTTGATGAGTTGGGCGCGGGTTCGGATCGGAGCGATCAGGCCGGGGGCGAAGAAGTTGGCCTCGGCGTTGAGGGCGATCAGGCGTTCGGTGCGGAAGTCGTAGAAGGCGCGGTCGGCCTTGAAGATGGTCTGGTCGGCAGGCCCGGCCTGCTCAAGGCGGTCGTTGCGGATGACGACGTCGCCCTCGAGGTAGGCCTCGAGGGGCTGGTTGACGTCCTGGGAGTTGGGGCCACCGAGTTGAGGCCGGGTGCCCCGACCCTCGGGATCATCGCGGGTCCAGAGGACGACGTGGTCGGCGGCGAGGTCGACCCGGCCCAGGCCGGGCACTTCGCTGACGAGGATCACACCGCCGCGGATGACCAGGGCGGTCGAGCCATCTGCGGCCGGGAAGGAGTCGAACTGGAGCGGCCGTCCCCCGTAGCGGGGAGTGAGGGTCCAGGTGCGGCGGGTCTCGGGAGCGATCGGGGCGAAGATTTCCTCGTCTTGGGCGGTCAAAGCGTCCGATCGAGGCGTCGTCGCGTTGGGAGTTGGAAGCGTCGGCGGCTCGTCCAGAGCCGGAGGCAAAGAGGGCTCGCCTTCGTCTTCGATCAAAGGATCCTGGGGTAGGTCGAAGCTCGGCACCCCAAGGTCGCCGGGAACCTGTGCGGGGATGAGCGCCGGGTCGGAGGGTGGGGGTGAGCTGGGAGCGCCCGCAAGCCCTTCGAGCGGCGGAGCATCGTCGGAGTCGGGTTCGGAGGGCGGAGACGCGCCGGGAGGGTCCGAAGGTCCTACGAGCGGCGGAGCGTTGGCGGGGTCGGGTTCGGAGGGCGGGGGTGTGTCGGTGGGTGGGGGCGAGGGGTCGGGTGGCCGGCTGGCATGGGCGGTGATGATCGGGATGGCGAGGCTGAGGGTTCGTGCCGCGGCGGCCAGGTCTGGAGGTGGAGCATCGAGGCGGGAGACATCCTGCGGGTGACGCGCGCGGAGGCGGGCGGCCTGGGTGGTGCGGAGGGATAGGAGCGGAGAACCGGCGTCGAGTCCCTGGGCGTCCCAACCGAAGGCGTCGACGGTGGCGAGGCGTTGCGGTTCGGTGGCGATGGTGCGGAAGCGGATCAAGGCGCGGGGACCGAGCGAGGTGGTCCGGCCGTCCATGAGGGCGGCGGCGTTGCCCTCGAGGAGCACCCAGCGGCTCTGGTCTTGATCCCAGTGGCGGATCTGGTCGGCGACTAGAATCAGGGGCGGTTGGGCGACGCCGGGGGTTGCTCCAGCGAGGGTCAGGATGACCAGCGCGGCTGCCGACCGGAGCAGGGGGTGAGGAAGAAGGCGCCAGGCCCGGAACGAACGCACGTCGACGGTCCCCAGACGGGTGTGCACGGGGGGACCGCCGACCTTCCCTGGCCAGCCGGACCACCCGGCCCCACGACGCCGACCCGGCCCGATGCGGCGGCTGGCGATCGGGTGGGCTCGGGGCGGAGTCTCAAAGGGGTCCATCAACCGACCGATCGCAGCGCGTGCGGGTGCGGTGGCGTGACGAGGCGGCGGGAACTTATCCGCTCTGGTCGGGCTGGTCAACCCGAGGGCGGTTCTCGGCCAGGGTGGTCAGGCGGTTCGGGTGGAGGAGGGAGTCGGGCCGGTAGGGCGGACTGAGCCATTCAGGACGACAGGCGATAGCGTGGCTTGGGATCGGTCAAATGGCGTCGCAAGGCCGGGTTGAGGCCGTAGGCGAGGGCCAGGAGTTTGATGGGGTGGATGGTGCGTTTGGCGGAGCCTTGTTCCATTTGCATGCGGCAGGCGGTGCAGTCGGTGGTGCCGAGGGAGAGGTCTGGCTCGCGGAGGCGGGTCAGGAGGGGGCGGCCGGCGCGGAGTGAGTCGCGGTAATGGCGGGCGGAGAGGCCGTAGGTTCCGGCCATGCCGGAGCAGCCGCGGTCGATGAATTCGACGTCGAGGCCGGGGATGGTGCGGAGCAGGTCGAGGCTGGGGGTTCCGATCTGAAGGGCGCGTTGGTGGCAGGGTTGGTGGTAGCCGACGCGGGCATGGACGGGTTGATGGGGCGGTGGGGCAAAGCCGCGGGAGATCAGGCCGTGGATGTATTGGCTCACGTCGAGGATGTTGGCGGCGACCAGGTGAGCGTCGAGGTTGTCGGTGAGGCGGGTGGCTTCGAGGCGGAAGAGGAGCAGGGCGGAGGGTTCGGAGCAGACGATGGTGTAGCCGTCGCGGACGGCGCTACTGAGGATGCGGAGGTTGGCTTCGAGTTGTTCGCGGGCGCGGTCGAGGTCGCCGGCGATCAGGGCGGGCATACCGGCTCCTTGCTGCCCGGGCGGGACGTAGACGTTGACGCCGAGGTGGCTGAGTACGGCGACGACCGATTCGGCCAGTTCGACGTCGAAGTGATTGGTGCAGAAATCGAGGAAATAGGCGACGCGGGGGCCGGATTCGAGGAGTTGGGGCCGGGCGATGGCCAGGCGGCGGATGCGGTGGAGGAAGGAGCGGCGGGCGGCTGGCGGGAGATGGCGGTGGCGTGAAAGGCCGAAGGCGCGTTCGAGGAGCCAGCGGAGCGGGCGGGAACCGGTCAAGGCGTTGAAGAGGTCGGGGAGGCGGCTGGCCCAGGCGGACCAAGCGTCGATGCGGCTGAGGAGCCAGTCTTCGGGGGTCAGCCCGTGATTGGCGACGTAGGCGGCGCGGGCTTCGAGCATCAGGGCCGAGACGTCGACGCCTGAGGGGCATTCGAGGCGGCAGAGTTTGCAGTGGACGCAGGATTCGGATTGGAGGCGGAGTTCGTCGTCGCCCCAGGCGCGGGGGTCGATCGTGCCAGACGCGATCTGGCGGAGGGTTTCGAGTTTGCCGCGAGGCGAGTCGGGTTCAAGGCGGCTGGCGCGGAAGACCGGGCAGATGCGTTGGAGGGGGTCGCTGGTGCGGCAGGTCCCGCAGTTGTTACAGGCGGCGAGGTGGGAGGCGCGGTCGCCGTCGATCCAGCGGAGGTGGAGGGTTCCGGTCTGGTCGGTCAGAACTAGGCGATCGAGCTGGGCGGGGGTGGGGGTCGGACGGAGGTCGGCCGGTTGGGGAGACTCGGTAGCGAGGACGCGGGCGGGGTTGAGCAGGCCGCGGGGGTCGAGGGCGAATTTGATCTCGCGATCCAGTTGCAGCGAGTCGGCGGGGACGGCACGGAGCCAGGCCGGGCCGGGGGTCCCGGGGGGAGTGGCGATCAGGCCGCCGAGGTCCGCGACGATGGTGGCTATTTCTTCGGCCAGGTGGATCAGGCGATTGAGGTCAGCCGGGTTGGCGGGGTTGACGAAGGCGAGCAGGCCGCCCCGGCCCAGGCCGGCGTTCGCCTCGATCAGGCCGGACAGTTCCCAGCGGCGTAGCGCGTTCTGGAGTCGGATGACCAGGCTGGGCAGAGAGACGAGGGGAATCTGAAATGGGCCGACCGGCGCGATCGGACGCTCGGGGCCGGCGTTGCGCATGAGGGGCGGCTCGATGGCGTCGCGGAGCTGGAGGAGTTGGTTGGCTTGGAGCGGGTCGTGAAGCTCGATCGGCTCGCCGAGGAGGAGGCCGTCGTGGGTCAGGCGATCGACGAGGCGGCGGGCCCGGTCGGCGACGGTGCGGGGGTCGTCGCCTTCGAGCCCGACCAAAAGAGCGCCTTCGGCGGTCAGAGGGATGGAATCGCGAAGACGGGGATCGACCTCACGGGCCAGAGAGAGGACGCGACCATCGATCAGGGTACAGAGGGCCGGCCGTGAGGCGAGGACCGACGCAGCGGCGTCGGCTGCCTCGACCAGGCGTGCAAACGGGAGCAGGGCGGCGGAGACTGCGGCGGGCAGAGGCTCGGTTCGGAGCGTGGCTTCAGTGAGGAAGAAGAGGGTGCCGCGGGAGCCGCAGGCCAGGCGGAGCAGGTCGATGCGTGCGGGGTTGGCCAGGGCATCGTGGCGATAACCGAAGACGGTGGCGGGGCCGAGGGCGGTCTGGCGGCGGGCCGATCGGGCGAGGGCTTCGCCATGCCAGGAGGCGACGACGCGCAAGCGGCGGGCGATGTCTTCGGCGGTCGTGACCGGCTCGGCGTTTTCGGGCGGAGGCTCGACTGGCGTCAGTGTGAGCGATTCGCCACTGGCCAGCAGGGCGCGGGCCGAGACCAGATGGTCGGCGATCGACCCGGCGCGCAGCGAACGTGGGCCGACGGCGTCCTCGGCGATCACGCCTCCGATGGTGGCGACACTCGATTTGGGGGGATCGATCGGGAGCCGGAGGCCGAGGGGGCGCAGCCGGCGGTCGATCGCGGCGAGGGTGGCCCCGGCGCCGGCGACGACGAGACCGTCGCGGAGGTCGATCGAGCGGAAGTGGGTGCTTAAGTCGACGACGATCCCCGGACCAAGGGCGCCGCCCGACGGCCCGACGCCGGCTCCGCGGGGATGGAGGGCCAGACCCTGGTCGGCGGCATAACGGACCAGGGCGCGGAGCTCGTCCTCGTGGCGTGGGCAGACGGCGCCCAGTGGTTCGATTTCATAGAGTCCGCTGTCGCAGCGGTAGGCAGCGCGACGGATGGGGTCGAAGAAGCACTCGCCCCCAAGGAGGTCGTGAAGGTCTTCGGCGATCTGCGCACGTCGTTCGTCCACGCCGGATTGTTGTGGGGTCGGGCCGTAGGATGATGAGGAAGGACCTGTATCGTAACGGATTGCGTCGGCGGCTGGTGTGCGGCCGAGTTCAGCCGCGTTGCTCGGAGCGGAGCTGCTCGAGGCGGAGGCGTTCCTGGCGGTAACGTTCGCCGATGGCGAGGTCGAAGGGCTGAAACCGGCGCTCAGGGTTGCTTCCGGGGCCGCGAACCTGGGACAGGCAGCGATAGCAGATCGTCACGTCGGGGACGCGGTGGTATAGGATCCAGTCTAGGAAGACGGTGGCCAGCAAGACGCCAAAGGTGGCCAGGGGCATCATCGCGTACCAGAACGCGGTGGAGACGGCGAAGCCCGCGACGAGGATGGCCAGACCCAAGCGGTGAGGGAAGTCTTTTTGGATGTAGAGGTCTTCGGTACCGCAGAATGGGCAGCATTGCAGGGCGCCGTTACGGATCGCTTGGGGAGCCGACGAATGAGTCTGGCCGCAGCCGTCACAGACCAGGGGACGATCGGGCGACGGGTCAACGATGCGATTGACCTGCTGGCAGCCTGGGCAGCGATAGGTAAGCTCCATGATGGGCTGGGAACCGGCAGAGCGGTGATTAGTAGGTGACGGCCGTCGAGCGAGCGAGGACCAGTGAAGCCAGCTCGCCGAGCAGTGCCAGGATCAGGGTGGCGTAGAGGATGCCCGTGGCCGATTGGGTCGATCGGATCCGGGCCGTGCGGTGGGCCAGGAAAAGGCCAACCGCAGGCGCGGCGAGCCCGAGTCCCCAGCGCATCAAGAGCAACAAGCTGCTGGGGTGGGCGGGCCGCAAAGCGGCCAGTGCGGCCAGAGCCAGGCCGGCGCGGGCCAGGAGAGCCAGCCCCGCCGAGCGGATCGCGCTGACCAGGGGCTGGATCGACATGGAGGGAGCCGTCAGATAATGATGGCCCAGGAGCATGGCGCAGAGGAGGGTACCCAGGTAGAGACCGGAGACCAGCCCGGCTGCTCGCTCCAAGGGGGGCGCTGAGGGCCCGCGGCTGCCGTCGACCAAGAGGGTCGCGCCGAGGGTGAGGGCGGCCGTCAGAGGCCAGCCCAGTCGGGGCAGGCCGAGCCCCCAGGCCACCGAAGCCAGATAGGCCAGGACTGCGCAGCCGACGATGGCGATCCGGGCGAATTCCGGCGCGGCGTGGACGAAGAGATCGACGGCGGCCAGGACCGCCAAACCCAGCGCGATCCAGTGGAGAGTTCGGAAGAAGGCCGGAGGAATCTGGCGTGAGGGGAGAGGCAGGAGCGCGGCCGCGAGGCCGAATAGCAGACGCAAAGCGAGATCGGAGACCAATGTCACGGGTCCGATGACCTGGGGCGTGCTCGAGCCGGCGCGATCCGGCGACCAGGGAGATCGTTCATGGTCGGAGGTCGGGCGTCTCGGGTCAACCGGTGCGGCCATCGCGGACTAGGGCCAGGAATTCGGCCCGGGTAGCGTGGCGGTCGCGGAACAGGCCGAGCATGGCGCTCGTGACAAAGAAACTGCCGGGCTTGCGGACGCCCCGGATCGTCATGCAGCTATGGCTGGCCTCGAGAACGACGGCGACTCCCTTGGCGTCGAGGCGATCCATCAGCATGTGGGCGATCTGCTGGGTGAGCCGCTCTTGGAGCTGCGGGCGCCGGGACAGGGTTTCGACGACGCGGGGAATCTTGGACAGGCCGACGACCCGCCCCTGGGGAATGTAGGCAATGTGGGCCTGGCCGGTGAACGGCAGCAGGTGGTGTTCGCACATACTGGCGAACTCGATATTACGGACCACGACCATTTCGTCGTACGTTTCCTGAGTGAAGGTGCGGGAGAGGTGGTCTCCGGGGTCGGCGTGGAGGCCGGAGAAGAGCTCGGCGTACATCCGGGCGACGCGGTCCGGAGTGTCGATCAGGCCTTCGCGATCCGGGTCCTCGCCGATGGCGATGAGGATCTCGCGGACAGCGCGGCGGATCCGGTCCCGATCGATGTGGGTGGCCAGGCCATCGTCGGCGATGCTGACAGGGGGGAAGTCGAGGCAGGGGCCGTCGGGGTTGGTCATGGAGAGAGGCTCGGGGCGGGCGGGGGGGCGGGACGCGAAGTCAAGTTTTGAAGCGGTTTTGTTCACTTACGGGCCGAATTGTAGGAGGGAGGGGAAGTGCCAGCAAGCCGAGGGCCGCTCAGTTCAGGCTGAAGCCGGAAGGGGGGCGTGGCTCGGGCGCGACACCGGGGCGGCTCGACGGGGTGATCGGTTTGAGGAGTTCGATGAGGCGGGCAGCCCGCCGCGCTGGGTGAGGTTCCTCGAGGAGGTGTTGCTTGATCTCGGCCGGGAAGGGGAAGGCGTGAGCGATCAAGTCCGTCAGAACGTTCAGAGGGACGCGGCCGCGGAGGAGAGTGCGCCACTCGGCGTCGTTGGGGATGATCCGCTCGACCTCATCGGCCAGGCTCTGCGAAAGCAGGAGGGCCTCGGGGCCGGGGTCCGGTTCGTCGATCAGCTCGACCTGGGCTTGGCGGTAGAGGGTCGGGGCGTCCAGCTCGCGAATGATCCGGAACCGGCGCAGGCCGAGCAGGAGGAAGTTGAACCGGCCGTCGGGCAGACGCTCATGGCGGATAATCCGGCCGAGGCAACCGACTTCGACCAGCGGCGGATGGTCCGGGTATGTCAATTCCAGGGAGGGTCGGGACTGGATCATGCCGATGCGGAGGTCTGAGGCCAGCGCGTGCTCGGTCATCTGACGGTAGCGTGGTTCGAAAATATGAAGCGGCAGGATGACGTGGGGAAAGTGGATGACTCCGCGGAGCGGAAAGAGGCGAACGATGCCCTCGAAGTCATGCAGGTCGTCTTGTGGAACCATATGATCCAGCGCGGACTTTCAGGAACTCGGTAATCAACCTGAGCGAGGGGCAGAGCAGGAACGGGGCAGAAAGGAGCGGAGTGGTCGAACTGGAAGACGGGCGGAGCTTGGAATACGATCATGAGGGCGGAGGTCACATGGATAAGCCGAGAAGGATTCTAGGTACCCCCCCCCTCTCGGCAACCCCAGAGGAGCGGGAAGCGGGCGGAGAGAAGCATGGTGGGAGGAAGCCCGCGGGCGCGTCGGGTCAGTCGGGCACTGGCGCGTGCGTATCCCGAGGCGTCGTGCGCGTTGGTGCATTCCAACCCGTTTGAGTTGCTGGCGGCGACGATTCTGTCGGCCCAATGTACCGATCGGATGGTCAATCAGGTCACACCGGAGCTGTTTCGGCACTATCCGGACGCGGCGGCGCTGGCGGCCGCCGATCCGGGCCAGTTGGAACGGATTATCCACCGGACGGGGTTTTATCGGTCTAAGGCTCGAAGCCTGATCGGGATGGCCCGCGGGCTGGTTGAGCGGCATGGAGGCCAGGTGCCGGCCGATCTGGAGGCACTGACGGCGTTGCCCGGTGTGGGACGCAAGACGGCGCAGGTGGTGTTGGGGGTGGCGTTTAGAAAGCCGACCGGAATTGTCGTGGATACCCATGTCAAGCGGCTGGCGTATCGGATGGGACTGAGCGACGAGACCGACCCGGTCAAGGTGGAACGAGACCTGATGGCGGCGTTGCCGCGGAAGGAGTGGATTGATTTCAGTCATCGGATGATCGCTCACGGACGAGCGGTCTGCACGGCTCGATCACCGCGGTGTGACGGGTGTCCGGTTGGGGAGGTGTGTTTGCGTCGGGGTGTGCGGCCGCCTGGGCCGCTGCGCCGGTCGGCGGGGGCGGGCCAGCGGCGGGGCTGAGGCCAGAGGGGAGGAATTGGCGGATGCACATTCGCGACATTTTTGAACGAGACCCGATCACGTTCAGTTTTGAGTTTTTTCCGCCCCGGTCGGACGAGGCGTCGGCGCAGTTATTTGAGACGATCGCGCACCTCGAGCGGCTCAAGCCGTCGTTCGTTTCGGTGACCTACGGAGCGGGGGGATCGACGCGGGAGCGAACCCACGACCTGATTGTGCGGATTCAGCGTGAGACGAAGTTGACGGCGGTCTCGCATCTGACGAGCGTCTGCCATAGCCGGGCGGAGCTGGAGGCGATTCTGGATCGGTATGCGGCGTCGGGCATCGAAAATGTGCTGGCGCTGCGGGGTGATCTGCCCCGGGATCGGCCCGACCATGATCGGTCGCGGGATGCGTTTCAGTATGCCGAGCAGTTGGTGCGGTTTATTCGGGAGCGGGGTCAGGCCGAGGGCGGGCGAGGCTTTGGGATCGGGGTGGCGGGATTTCCCGAGGGGCATCCGGAATGTCCCAACCGGCTCAAGGAGATGGACTACCTGAAGCGCAAGGTGGATGCCGGAGCGGATTTTATTATCACTCAGCTTTTTTTCGACAATCATGATTTTTACGACTTCCGGGAACGATGTGAGTTGGCGGGGATTCGGGTGCCGATTCTGGCGGGGATTATGCCGATCACGTCGAAGGCGGGGATGATGCGGATGTTTGAGCTGGCCTTGGGTTCCCGGTGTCCGGCGGCGCTCTTACGGGCCGTTGAGCGGTGTGCCGACGATGCGGCGGTGGCGCGAGTGGGGATTCACTGGGCGACCGAGCAATGCGGCAAGCTGCTGGACAATCAGGTGCGAGGTATTCACTTTTACACGCTCAATCGCTCGGATGCGACGCGGCAGATTTATGAGAATCTGGGTGTGGTGGACTCGGATGGTTTGAGGCGTGGATCGGCCGTGGCGCAGCGGTGAGCGGGTTGGCGAGGGCCGTTGGGCGATGCGTCCGGACGAGCTGGTCGAGGCCTTGAAGGCGGAGGCCCGACGGCTGGGCTTCGATGCCGTGGGCGTCGCTCCGGCGGTGGAGCCAGCCGGTTATGGCTGGTACCGGGACTGGGTGGAGCGAGGCTGTGCGGCGGGAATGGAGTATCTGGTCCGGCAGGGCGAGGCGCGACGGCATCCGACGTCGATCCTCGACGGGGTGCGGTCGGTGGTGATGACGGCGATCGTTTACGGGTGTCCGGATGCGGCGGCCGAGGACAACCGGACCGAAGCGGTGCGGCGGGGCAAGGTCGCGCAGTATGCGCGAGGCGCGGATTATCACCGGGTCTTGTGGGATCGGCTGGAACGGCTGCTGGGCTGGGTCCGACAGCACGTGCCCGAGGTGCGGGGACGCGCGGTCGTGGATACGGCGCCGCTGCTGGAGCGGGATTACGCGCGGTTGGCCGGACTGGGCTGGATCGGCAAGAACACCATGCTGATCGGACGACAGACCGGCAGCTTCACGGTATTGGGGGCGTTGTTGCTGGACGTGGAATTGACGCCGGATGAGCCGTTTTCGGCGAATCATTGCGGGACGTGTACTCGGTGTCTCGAAGCGTGCCCAACCGACGCGTTCGATGGGCCGTACCGGCTCGATGCGCGGAGGTGTCTGAGCTACTGGACGATCGAACACCGCGGTCCGATTCCGGACGCGTGGGCGGAGCGGCTCGGCGGCTGGGTCTTTGGCTGCGATGTCTGCCAGGATGTCTGCCCGTGGAATCGCAAGGCGCAGCGGGGGAGTGAACCGGAATTTGAACCGCGTCCGGAGTGGACCAGCCCGGACCTGGTCGCGTGGCTTGAGCGTGAGCCGGATGAATGGGCGAGGTTGCTGCGGGGTACGGCCCTGAAGCGAGCGAAGCGAGCGGGACTGGTGCGTAATGCGGCGCTGGTCTTGGGAGCGCGGGGCGTGGCCGCGGCGCGGCCGGTGTTGGAGCGTCTGGCTGAAGACGCCGACGCCGGGGTGAGGGCGGCGGCGGAATGGGCGTTGCGGCGGATTGCGGAATCGGGATCGGAAGAGAAGCCAGCGCCGGGACGGGGCGCCGCCGGTTGACGCGCGCCCCGTCCGCTCGGCTCGGGCGATCCGGCCGCGGCCGATTTCTAGGCGTCTGCCTTGAGGACGATCGGGGCGATCGTGCCGCTGATCTCCTGGCCGAAGGCGTCTTGAGAGGTGACCTGGAAGCGGTTGGTGCCGGGTGCCAAGGCGATCGAGACGGTGTAGCGTCCCGAGGCGTCGGCCTGGACCTGGACAGGCTCGGTTTTGTTGTCGGTTTCCTTGTAGGAAATGGTGGCGTGGGCCGAGGCGACGCCGGTGAGGCGGACGACCGAGTGGCTGGTGATCCGGTCCTGGAGGCCGGAGTCGGTGTCGGGGTCGAGGTCGGCGGTGACCAGCGGGAGGATCGTGGTCCGGACGCCGAGGTTTTGCTGGGCGAGGCGCAGGTCCTGAGGAGTGATCCGGCCGTCGCGGTTGGCGTCGGCGTCGAAGACGTAGTTCGGGTCGCCGACCTTGGAGTTGAGGGCCTTGCGGACGAGGTTGAGATCTTTGCGCTGGACCTTGCCGTCGCCGTTGACGTCGCCGACTAGATAGAAACCGGTCAGGAACGAGCCGACGCTGTTGTTTTCGCCGGCCACGTGGACCTTAAAGGTCCGTGGGGCGGCGTTGCGGCGACCGAGATCGAAGCGGACGATGGGCGCGGGGGTGATTGGCTTACCCTGGAATTGAATCGGTTTGGCGGTGGCGTATGTCTTGGCCTGGACGGGGTTGCCGGCGGAGTCGCGGATGGAGGCGACGGTGGGTTGAGCGGTTGAGGTGGTGGTTGGGACCACATCGACTCCGAGCAAGACGGCGCGGCCCGGGGGGGCCGAGAAGCTGTCGCGTCCAACTTTGAACTCGATCTGTTCGACGACGCCGGGCGCGCGGATGGCGCCGGGCATGATGGCGATCGTGTTGCCGGCACCGGCCGAGAGGACCTGGCGGGTTTCGAGAGTCTCAGCCGCGGGACGGAAGCCTCGGCGATGCGGATCGCTCGTCTTCATAGAGCCTCCTTGCGCGGGGGTGTGGAGACACGCGGGAGAAACCACCCCGGCGCCAAGCCGTTCGAATCGAGAAAGGAAGTGGCGACGGCACGGGCCTCAAGCCCGGCGCGTTTGACCACTTATTCCGGGAGATCGGCCGGGAAAAACCGAATCTTGAGAAAAATCGATGCAACCGTTCGAGTCGGTTCAGGCCGACGGCTGTGTCGTTGAAGTCCGGCGGAGGTGGGGTTCGGGGAGGTGGGGGATGGGCGGCTGGCCGAAGAGGGTCAGCGGGTCGGTCTGGCGGAGAGCCGTGACCCGGCGGGCGACCATCAGGTAGAGGGCCACCGAGGACCAGAGGAACATGCCGTAAAACAGCGCGACTTCGTGGCCGATGCCGCCGGCAAACTGGCCGCCGATTCCGTCGGAGGTGGTCGCCATCAAAAATGCCGAGATGGCCAGGGTGGCGATGATCAGGCCGCGATCGCGGCGGGAGAGGCGAGCGGCGCTGAGGTGGTATACCAAGTAGACGAGCGGGAGCAGGATCGTGACGAAGTGGTGCTTCCAGCTTCGCTCGGAGACAAAGAGCATGGTCAGGACGACTAGGGAGAATTCGCCGAGCCAGCGGGGGTCGTCGCGGCGGTCGGCGCGGGTGCGGCAGAGCCAGGCCAGGAGTCCGACCAGAGCCAGCGAGAGGCCCTTGACGAGGTTGGCGACGAATTCCTTGTCCCAGGCGACGAGGTTGAGGTCGTGGGCCGTGCCGCCGTTGGAGTGTTCACCGAGTTCCTGGGATTCGGTGAGCAGGCGAGTGAGGACGCCAACCATGGACTGATTGACTTCCTGGGTGCTCTTGATTTCGTCGCCTTCGACGAAGGGGCTGATGATGTTGTGGCGCCATTCCATCAGGCATTCCCAGTTGAAGCGGGGTCCGAGCACTGCGCTGGGAATGACAAGTAGAAACAGGAACAGGCCTAGCAGGCAGCTCCCGACGAGCCGCCACGACCGTTTGTAGAGGAAGTAGGGGACGAACAGCGCGGGTGTGACTTTGGTGGCGATGGCCAGGGCCAGGGTCAGCCCGGCGAGGTGGTCGCGGCGGCTGCGCCAGAAGTCGAGAGCGGCGACGACGAGGAAGAGGATCAGGAGGTTGATGTTGCCATGTTGGAGGTCGCTGAGGACGGGTCGGAGGCTGAGGGCGAGGATGATGGCCAAGCCCCACGGGGCCAGGGGTGGGCCGTGGGGTCCGCGTGCCATGGCGACCAGCCGGACGGTGGCCCAGACGACCATGGCGACCTTGAGCAGGTACCAGAGCAGGGCGCCGACGACCGGTGGCAGCGCCAGCAAGGGGAAGAGCATCAGGGGGAGGATCGGGGGGTTGGGAAAGTAGTACCGATCCCAGATGTTGACGCCGTGGGGGAGTTCCAGGACCTGATGGCGCCAGCGAACGAAGGCGCTGCGGCTATCGGCGGCCTTCCAGGCGTAGGCCAAGGCGCCACCGACGATGATGAGGGACCAGGCGGTCCAGATTAGGTGAAGCTGGGGGATACCCCAGAGGCGTTGGCGCTCGGGGTGGTCAGGGGTCTCCGACACGGCGGGCTCCCTCCCTGGAGACCGTAAATAAGCGGTCGAGCCTCGGGGGGCCGAAGCGCGGAGCCGGTCAGGGTGGTGGGGCCGGCGGGTCCGCGTTTGGAGTGGGCCGGAACGAGAGCTCGAGCGAGGCCGCCTCGGCGGGCGGCGTCAGGGCGATCAAGGGCACCGGATCCGCACCGAGCCAAACGGGCTGAAGGGGGATCGGGGGCCGCCCGGTCAAGCCGGGGACGTAGTGATAGCGGAGCACGGCCGGGGCGTCAAGGCGTGCGCCGGGGGGTCGACGAACCCAAAGCTGGCCGGGGCGAGCCTGGACTTCGGCCGAGCCGCGGGCGGTCGAGCCCTCGTAGCCCTTGACGCGTCCGAAGATGAGCTGAGTGGTCTGGGTGAAGGCACGGCCGGTTCGGAGATCGACGCGGAGGACCGGTTGTTCGTGCCGGGCGAGGATTTCGATCAATTCGGGATGGGCTTCGCAGAAAGCGCGTGCGTGGCGTGACCAGCAGAGGATGGCGCTCGGGCGGTAGATCTCGGCGTAGCGGCGAAAGTGGGCCTCGGTCCAGTTTTCCTGACCGAAGAGCCGGCCCTCCCCGAACTGAGTGAAGTTGGAGCGAAGGGCGACGTGGAGGTAGGGGCCGCCGAGCAATTCGACGCCGGTGAACCAGGGGAGCAGGCCACTGAAGCGGCCGCCGTCGTAGGGGTCCGGCTCGTCGGGCAGGTCGAAGCCCGACTCTTCGTAGAGCAGTCGCTCACCGGGCTTCATCGAGCGTTTGATCTGGTCGATGATCCAGATCAGGCGTTCCGGGGGACGGCAGGCCAGGAAGCCGGGGCGGTTGGGGGTTCCCAACCGGAGGCTAAGGTTTTCTAGGAGATCTGGGGCGAAGAGGCGGGCGCCGATCAGCCCGACGGCCAGGGTTCGGACGATCCGAGCGGAGCTTGTGGGGTGGTCTTCGCTGGCGAGGATCGAGCTCAGACCGGCGCCAGCGTAAAGGCAGGCGGCGAGGTGGAGGGCATACGTATGGCGTCCGGGCTGAAGGAAATCGAGTGAGCGGAAGAATCCTGCCAGATATCCCCAAAAGACCCCGGCGGCGAGCAGGCCGCCGAGGGCCCAGGTCGTGATCGGCTGGCGGCGGAAGAGTTGGAGTGCACCGAGGAGGGCCAGGCCGTAGAGAACGACCTGGATGGGCGGGGCGACTGCCACGACGTCGGTCAGGCGTTCCAGAACAGGCTCGCGGTTGGCCAGCGCGAAACCGCTGTCGCCGCGTTCGGAGCGCAGGAGCAGGCCAGGCCACCACCAGAAGGCGTTGAGGGCGATGATGATGACCGGCATGGCCGCGATGGCCAGATGGCGTCCGCGGGTCAGGCACGGGAGGCCGTCGGGTCGGCGGTGTCGGCAGGCCGACAGATAGCCGCAGGCGGCCGCTGGGGCCAGAACCAGGGGCGTTGTGATATGGACCATCCAGACCAGGGCGCCGAAGAGGGTTGTGGTCAGCCCGCGGACGATGCCGCCCTGCTGGACGAATCGAACGAACTGGCCGAGCCAAGCCAGACCGAGAGGGATCGCCAGGAAGTAGGGGACCATGCCATAGCGGGCGTAGTTGAGCGGGAAGCCGCCCTCGCCGCCGTTGGTCCAGACGTAAAGCAGTCCTAAGAGGACGGTGGCGAAGCGCGCCAGGGGTGAGAGGCCGAGCCGATGTGCCGCCAGCCAGGTCAGAAACGGAAAGGCGGCGACGGCCAGGAAGACGGTGATTTTGTACGTGGGGGCGGGCCAACGGCCAGCGGTCAGGAGGGCGGCGACGTCGAAGAGCGTGGAGGAGGGAGGGAAGAGGATCGACTTAGGGTAGCCGGCCATGAAGGAGGGGTCGTAGCCGGCGTTGGTTCCGCTCTGGGCGAAGAAGGTGGGGGCGAGGGTGCTGCTGTGGAACTGGATGGGGTGGTCGTGGGTGGGGATGGGCCAGGGGTTGGTCAAGGCGGCCGGCCCCCCGCAGGCCTGAAGGATCGCGGCGGCGTGCGCCAGACTGAGCGCGAGCGTGAGGGCCGAGAGCAAAGCGGCGGAGAAGGATCTCCGAGGAGGCGGAGAAACCGACACGAACGAGGTCAACCTCCGAAGGATGCGGGAATGGTTTTCGCCGGGTGGTGAGTGCGGCCCGCAGGATTCGAACCTGCAACCAAGGGATTCGAGGACTCCTTGCGTTTCCGCAAGGCTCGGACTATCTCATCCTCCGCGTGGCTGAGGAGCTGGGCCCGAGGGGTCGCAGCCGGGTTGGGACGCGGAGGCCGGGCGCTCGTCGGCGGGGGTTATTGTTGGGGCTCACCCCGCTAGTCTCTGAACCGTCCTGGCCACCGAAGCCCGGCCAGGCTTGGCTGCGGATTGCCATGCCGGAGGAGACGACCACCGGTTTAGGTTCCCCGCAATTCACCCGGTTTGCACCCGAGGGTTGCCCCCCGGGGTCACCATAAGCGATGAGTCCCCTGCTCTGCCGTTGAGCTAGGGCCGCAGGAGAGGAATCATTTTCCTGTTTAAGGCCGGGCAATTCAAGGCGTGCGGTTTGGAGAGATCGGTTCGATCCGCAGCAGTGTAACGCCCTGAAACGAGCCGATCGGTCGGAGCGACGGAGGTAAGGGGCCGTCGAGGCGGTCTGGGCCGACGACGAGGATACCGGTTCGGCCCGTCTGGTCGAGCCAGGCGCGGAGCGGGGTTTGGTCGCCGGTCTGGCGGGTTTGCTGGAACAGGTCGCGTTTGATCCGCACGGCTGGGGCGTCGCGTGGTTCGGAGGCGGGCAGAGGGGAGGCGAAGCTTTCCCGGCCGGTCTGATAGGGCATCCAGGGGTTGCCCGCGATCCGGTCGGCGACGTCGAAGATTAGGAAGGCGTTGGGTGGGGTGGCGGACCGGATCCAGCGGTAGAGGAGCAGATCGTCCGAGGCGCGGGAGCGGGTCGTCCACACGTCGCGGAGGGTGACAGTCAGGCCGAGGGCGATCGTCGCGGCCAGCAAGAGCCGCAAGAGGTTTCGGAGCGGGGGGTAGAGCGGGCGGGCCAGTGGGATGGCGGCGATGAGGCTGAGCGGCGTCGTCAGTGCGGAGAGCCAGCGCGAGGGCGTGAAGGCAGTTAGCGACTGGCCCCAGACCGACTCCGCGACGCGCCGGTAGCCGACGTCGAGGATGAGGTAGGCCAGGGCCAGACCGAGGGTCCAGAGGAGCAGATCGGGGGTGCGACGGACCGTCGCGCGGCGGGTCGCGAGCTGGATCAGGCCTAGGAGCGACCAGGGAATCAGGGTCCAGCCCAGGGACTCGGCCAGGAGCGGCCCGAAGTAGCAGGGTTCATCGGTGTAGCGGAGGGTGTGCGTCTGGCCGATCTGGTCGAACTTCGCGGAGTAGCCGATCAGGGAGGGCAAGGCCAGGCCGAACGCGGCCAGGGCGGCGACACCAAGAGTTCGCCGCCGGGAACGGCTGATCGCCGAATCGCCGACGCAGGCTGGGACGAACCAAAGAACGAGCAGCCAGCCGGCGATCAGAGCGGTCAGGTGATGGACCGCCAAGAGCGCGGCCAGGTGGAGGCCGATCGCCGCGCCGGTGGGGAGCGGCCGTTGGCGTGGGGCGGTCAGCCCGGCGACGATGGCCAGCAGAAAGCTGGAGCCGATCAGCGTGGGCAAGCCTCCCCAGAGTTGGACGTGGAGCGGCGAACCGAAGCGGGTCGCGGCCGTGTGGAGCGCGACGGCGGTCAACCGATACCCGGCGGTCGGCACGAAGGCACGGGCGACCGTTCCCAGCAGCAGTAGTTCCAGGATTCCGGCCCAGGCGAAGCTGGCCTGAAAGACCGTTGGAGGCTCCAGGCCGCTGAGCTGGCTGAGCATGGCCAGCAGGAGGTGCGACCCCTGGGGATAGATGACGGCAACAGGCTCGAAGGGGGTCCAATCGCGGGCCAGGCGGCCATCCTCGAGCAGCTTGCGGATCAGGATCGAGTGGAAGACGGGATCGTGTCCGCGAGGCGCTGGGTGGAGCAGGACCGCCAAGGTGACCAGCAGCACCAGAGCGAACCAACCGGCCGCGATTCGCGGGTCGGTTCTCCAACGGAGCGTCAACCCTCTCCATCGGCACCAGCCCAGCCCGAACAGCCAGCCCAGGGCGCCAACAATGAGCGAAAGCGAAAACGTGATCGGGCCAAGGCGATCGAAGGTCCAGGTCAGGAGCACGACCTGGATGGCCAGTCCGGCGGAGAGGCCCAGGCTCAGGTCGGCGATCGTGAGACGAACGCGGCCGGAGCGGAACGGGAGCAGAAATGCGCCGACGCCGCTCGCGACCAGGATGATGCCGGCACCGAGGAGGACCGGACCCAGCATCGCGCGGAGCCTTACGGAATCAGGCGGGGGTGTCTCGAGGCGTCTGTTGGGGCCTCTGCGTCAGCGTTCGGTCGGCTCGGCGACCGTGTCGTTGAGGTGGCGGCCCTCGCGGACCCGGGCCAGGGCAACTTCGGGCGCGACCGGCTTGGCGACCTGGCCCCGGAGCTTGGGCAGCTTGACGTTGTAGGCGATTCCGAGCTTTTCGAGGACCCGAATGGTCAGGTAGGTCGGATCGATCTCCCACCAGGCCAGGCCATGCCGGGCCGAGGTCTGGAAGGCGTGGTGGTTGTTGTGCCAGCCCTCGCCGTAGGTCAGCAGGGCGACCCACCAGAGGTTGGTCGATTTGTCGCGGGTCTGGTGGCTGCGGTAACCCCAGATGTGAGCCGCGGAATTGACCAGCCAGGTGGTGTGGAGCACGAGGACGGTCCGGACGAAGACCCCCCAGACCAGAAACGGCATGCCGCCGATGCCATAGAGCAGCAGAGCCAGGGCCACGGGTGCGATGAAATACCAGTCTTGGAAGAAGCGATGCACGGGGTCTTTATAAAGGTCGGGTGCCCATTTTTTCAGATAATCGGGTGTGTGGCAGGAGGTGATATCGGGAGTCATAAACCAAAACATATGGGCCCAGCCGAAGCCGTCGTTGGGGCTGTGAACGTCGCCCTCCTCGTCGGAGTGGGCATGGTGGCGGCGATGGTCGGCGACCCAGCCGATCGGCCCGCCCTCCAGAGCCGTACAGCCCAGGAAGGTCAGAGGATACTCGAGCCAGCGGGGCCGTAGTGCGAAGCTGCGATGGGTCAGAAGCCGGTGGAAGGTCAGGCAGATGCCGACCCCCCCGGTCAGCCAGTGAAGGAACAGGCACAAAAAGAATGCCGGCCAGGTAAAGAACTGGGGCACGAAGGCGAGCAAGGCGCCGACGTGGACGATGATCATCGCGATGACCGGGGCCCACGCGACGTACGGCTTAGCGGGAATCGACGAAGTTGTACTCATTCTCGACCCTTCATGCGCAAAGTCGAAGCGCTCCGGGCGGACGGAGCCGGTCAATCGTCGGACCCCGACAGCGGACGGCGAACAACCCTTCGGCCGGGGAGCCAGAGGGCTTCGACGACGTCCTTCATAGGACACGTACACGCCCCGGCATCGCCACGTAAGCCGGCGAGGCGGCCCCAACGAGTCGAACGCCCCCGCGGGCTGGCCCGGATTGGTCCGAAAAGTCTACAAGGGAAGTCGCGAACCGCCAATACGGTTCCGCTTCGGATATCGAAATCCAATTGAGAGATTCGACGGAAGGAGGATCTTGCCATGATCGGGGTGGTTTGCGGGGCGGGGTCGGGAGTGGTGCTGCGGCGGGATCTGCCGGAGCCGGTGGCGGGCCCGGGCGAGGTGGTCGTTGAGGTCCAGCTCGCGGGGATCTGCGAGACGGACTTGCAGTTGGCGCGGGGTTATCTGGGTTTTCGGGGGGTGTTGGGGCATGAGTTTGTGGGGCGGTTGGGGGATGGTCGGCGGGTGACGGCGGAGATCAATGTGGGTTGCGAGCGGTGCGCAGCGTGCCGTGCGGGGGAGGGCCGGCATTGTGCAGGTCGGACGGTGTTGGGGATTGTGGGCCGGGATGGGGCGATGGCCGAGCGGGTGGTGGTGCCGGAGCGTAATCTGCATGAGATTCCGGCCGGGTTGATGGATCGGGAGTCGGTCTTTGTCGAGCCGTTGGCCGCGGCGTATCGGGTGGTGGAGCAGGTGGAGGTGGAGCCAGGGCAGCCGGTGGCGGTGGTGGGGGATGGGAAGCTGGGGTTGCTGTGTGCGTGGGTCTTGCGGGAGGCGGGGGCGGATGTGACCTGGGTGGGCAAGCACCCGGAGAAGCTAGAGATGGCCGGCGAAGGGGTGACGACGCGGCTCGTGGAGTCGGTGGGCGGGGAACGTCGGTTTGATCTGGTTGTGGAGGCGACCGGCTCGGCGACGGGATTGCCGGCGGCGTTGGGGCTGGTTCGGCCGATGGGGACGATCGTGCTCAAGACGACGATCGCGGGCCGATATGAGATCGACCTGGCGCCGGTTGTGGTGGATGAGGTGAGGGTGATTGGCTCGCGGTGCGGCCCATTTCAGCGGGCAATCGAGGCGTTGGCAACGCGGCGTCATGACGTGGGGCGGCTGATCGAGGCGGAATATCGGCTGGACGAGGCGGTCGAGGCGTTTCGCGCGGCGGGGCGGCCAGGGGCGCGCAAGGTGTTGTTGCGGGTGGGGCGGGAGTGATCGTTCAGATGTCGATATCCTTGGCGGTGTAGGCTTCGTTCATGATGAAGCGGTAGCGGGCCTCGGCCTCCTTACCCATGAGTTGGGAGACGGTCGATTCGGTGAACGGGCGGTCGTCGTCGGGGACGACGACGCGGATGAGGCGGCGGCGGGCGGGGTCGAGAGTGGTTTCGTAGAGGAGCTTGTGGGGCATCTCGCCCAAGCCCTTGAAGCGGGTGATGGTGGGCCGGGCGTTTTTGGGCAAGCGGGCGAGAATCCGGTCGCGTTCGGCGTCGGAGAGTGCCCAGTGGGTCTCCTTGCCGTGGACGATTTTGAACAGGGGCGGGCAGGCCAGGTAGACCCGGCCGTCGTCGATCAAGGCGGGCAGGTGGCGGTAGAAGAAGGTGAGCAGGAGGACGGCGATGTGGTGGCCGTCGCTGTCGGCGTCGGTGAGGATGATGATTTTGCCGTAGCGGAGGCGGGCGGGGTCGAAGGCGTCGTCGATACCGCAACCCAAGGCGCTGACGATGTCGGTCAGTTCCTTGTTGTCGAGGAGTTTGGCCTTGCCGGCCTGTTCGACGTTGAGGACTTTGCCGCGGAGGGGGAGGATGGCCTGGAACTGGCGGTTGCGGCCCTGCTTGGCGGAGCCGCCGGCGCTGTCGCCCTCGACGATGAGCAATTCGGAGAGTTCGGGGTTGGAGGAGTCGCAGTCGTGGAGTTTGCCGGGAAGGTTGAGGCGGCCGGAGACGGGAGTTTTGCGGCGGACCTGGGCTGCGGCGGAGCGGCTGGCCTCGCGAGCGCGGGCGGCTTGGAGGACGCGCTGGGCGATGGCGTCGCCGATGGAGCGGTTTTTGAGCAGAAAGTTTTCGAGGGCGGGGCGGATGGCGGCTTCGACCTGGGAGCGGACCTCGGGGTTGTTGAGCCGGCCTTTGGTCTGGCCCTGGAACTGAGGCTCGCGGACGCAGATGGCGAGGACGGCGGTGAGGCCCTCGCGGATGTCCTCGCCCTTGATTTCGGGGCCTTTTTTGTTGAGTTCATGGGTTTGAATGTAGCGGCGGACGGCGGCGCCGACAGCCTCGCGCAGGCCCTGTTCGTGAGTACCGCCGTCGCGGGTGGGGATGGTGTTGACGAACGAGCGGATGTCTTCGTCGGTGGCCTCGGTCCAGGCCAGGGCGACGCTGAGGCGGAAGTCGTCGTCGTCGCGTTCGAGGACGAAGCTCGAGGGCGCGACGCGGGTATCCTGGCGCTGGGCGTTGATGGCGTCGAGGAAGTCGGCGACGCCACCCTCGTGGTGGAATGAGGTGGAGGTTTTGGCTTTCAGGTCTTCGAAGAGGATGATCAGGCCGCGGTTGAGGTAGGTTTTGACGTCCAGGCGTTCGGCGATGAGGGCAGGGTCGTAGGACTGGTCGCCGAAGATTTCGGGGTCGGGGGTGAAGGTGATGCTGGTTCCGGTGGCGCGGGTCGGCTCGCCTTTTTCGACGGGGCAGAGCGGTTTGCCGCGGCGGAATTTTTGGGTGAAGGTGAAGCCGTCGCGGCGGACTTCGGCGATGAGCGACTTGGAGAGGGCGTTGACGACCGAAGCGCCGACGCCGTGCAAGCCGCCGGCGACCTTGTAGGCGTCGTTGTCGAACTTGCCGCCGGCGTGGAGGGTTGTCAGGATCACCTCCAAAGCGCTCTTGCCGGTCTTGGCGTGCTTGTCGACGGGGATGCCGCGGCCGTTGTCGGCGACGGTGATCGTCTTACCGTCGCTGTGGAGGGTGACTGTGATGCGGGAGGCGTGGCCGTTCATGGCCTCGTCGATGGCGTTGTCGACGATCTCCCAGAGCAGGTGGTGGAAGCCGGCCTTGTCGACGCCGCCGATATACATGCCCGGACGGCGGCGGACAGCTTCGAGGCCTTCGAGGACGGTGATCGATTCGGCGGTGTAGGTGGCAGATGCCATGTGTCTGCGGCCCTCCGTGGGCCATCGGGCGTTTCTGAAATCGGTCGGAACTTGAGCAGGCAGGACGCGGGAATGGTCGAGGAGGCGTTGGAGGCGGGCCGGTCAGGTCGAACCGTTAGGCTCGGCGATGGCCTCGGGCGGCGGTATGGGCTCGGCTTCGTCGGGGAGGACGGCCTCGAGGGAGCCGCGTTGGAGGATGGCGTAACCCTTGCCGCCGCGGGAGGTGACGGGGTATTTGGAGGCGGTGATGGTCTGGACGGCGCCCCGGCTGGTGCGGACCGAGAGGGCGTCGCGGCGGCCGTCGCAGAGTTTGAAACCGAGGACCCGATCGCGGGGATCGAGCTTAATGGCCTGAACGCCCCGAGCTGGTCCGGAGACAATGTTGGCCTCCGAGACGGGGAAGACGAGGACGCGGGCCATCCGGGTCGCCAGCGCGACGGTTTCGCTGCCAGCGGAGGGGAAGACACCCAGGACCAGGTCGTCGGGGATGGTCGGGTCGAGACGAGCGAAGAGGCGTCCCTTCTTGGTCGAGACGGGGGCGAAGGCGGCCAGGGAGAAGCGGAGGACCTTGCCCGCCGCGGTCAGAGCGACGCCGTAAGGAGGGGGCGGGGTGTGGCCGTTGCCGTTGAGGTTGGCCTCGGCAGCCAGTTCGCCGGGGAGGAGGGGCTGGCTGGGGGTTGGGCTGGAGGTTGCCGAGGGAGTTGGCAGGCAGCGGGGGTCGTGGCAGACAACGCCGATGATGTGTTCCTGATCGCTGAAGGCGAGCAGCTTCTGGACCGGCTCGCCGTGGCCGGTGGTCATGGGGATGTCGTTGGCGCGTAGGGTGTAGGCGATGCCGCGGTCGGTGAACAGAGTAAGCGTCTGACGTGCGCGGGCGCGGTAGATCCAGCCGACCGAGTCGTCCTCGCGGACGCGGATCGAGGCGACGTCGGTAAAGGACTTCTGGCGTTTGATCCAGCCGTCGCGGGAGACAATGACCCAGGCGTCCTCATCGACGATATACTCTTCTTCGCGGAACTCGACCGGTTCGGCCTCGGCCTCGATGCGGGTGCGGCGGGGGTCGGCAAACTGGCGACGGATTTCGGCCAGTTCGTCGCGGATGATCTGCCAGCGGCCCGGTTCGTCGCGGAGCAGGCGTTCGACCTCGCGGGCGCGGGCTTTCTTCTGTTTGAGTTCGTTGAGGATTTCCTTGATTTCGAGTTTGCCGAGGCGGTAGAGCTTGGTTTCGAGGATCGCGTCGGCCTGGAGTTCGGAGAGGGCAAACCGGGCCATGAGTTTGGGGGCGGCGTCGGCCTTGCCGTCGGAGGAGCGGATGATCCGGATCGCCTCGTCGAGGTCGGCGAAGACGATGGCGAAGCCTTCGAGGATATGGATCCGTTTGCGGAGGTTGTCCAGTTCGAATTGGAGCCGGCGGGTGACGACTTCCATGCGGAAGTCGAGGAAGTGCATGAGGATGCTTTTGAGGTCGAGGCGGGCGGGGACGGCGACCTCGGCGCCGGCGGCGGGCAACAGGCAGGTGAGGTTGACGCCGATGTTGGACTGCAGGGGGGTGTGCTTGAAGAGGTAGGCCATCGCGGCCTGGGGATTGGCGCCGGGGCGGAGTTCGAGGGCGATGCGGATGTCGTCGGTGGAAAGGTCTTTGACGTTGTGGAGCTGAGGGATCTGACCCTTGGCGATCAGCTCGCCGATGCGGGCGACGAGGGCGTCCTTCTCGATGCCGTAAGGGATGGAGGTGATCAGGAGGCGGTTGGGGTCGTCCGGGTCAGGCTCGAAGGTGCCGCGGAGTCGGAGGGTGCCCTGCCCCGAGGCGTAGATCTTGTGAATTTCAGCGGGCGAGTTGAGGATGACGCCGCCGGTGGGGAAATCGGGGCCGTGGATATGCCTGAGGAGTTTTTCGAGGGGCAGTTCGCGGTCGTGGTCAAGCAGGGCGATCAGGGCTTTGCAGACTTCGCCGAGGTTGTGGGGAGGGATCGATGTGGCCATGCCGACGGCGATGCCCTGGGCGCCGTTGACCAGGAGGTTGGGGATCTGGGCGGGGAGGACGACCGGTTCGTCGGTGGTGCTGGCGTAGTTGGGGCGGAAGTCGACGGTTTGCTGGCCCAGCTCGGCCAGCAGGGTCTCGGCCGAGCGGGTGAGACGGCATTCGGTGTAGCGCATGGCGGCGGGGGGATCGCCGTCGATAGAACCGAAGTTGCCGTAACCCTCGATCAGGGGGTAGCGGAGCGAAAACGGCTGGGCCATGCGGACCAGGGCGTCGTAGATCGACTGATCGCCGTGGGGGTGGTAGCTCTTCATGACCTCGCCGACGACGGCGGCCGACTTGACGTAGCGGCCGTCGGCCCCGACGTTCAGGTCGTTCCACATGCCGTAGAGGATGCGCCGTTGGACGGGCTTGAGGCCGTCGCGGACGTCGGGCAAGGCGCGGGCGGTGATGACGCTCAGGGCGTAGGAGAGATAGCGGGAGCGGGTCGCTTCGGCGAGCGAGACCGACTCGATCTGCTCGGGCCGGGTCTGGGTGATGGGTTCGGAGTCGGACCTCCTGCGTCTGGCCATACCGAAGCGTCCTATCGGGATTCGCTCTGCTCGAATCGTGTGGGGATTGGGCCTATCGGTGCGAGGATTGCCCAGAAGTAGCGATTTTGAGGCCAGGCCGCAAGGGGGCCAGGCGTTGTCATACTGTACTACTGTGCGTCAGAACAATCCAGGTTTGGGCACTTGACTAGGCTTCCATGAGTGGACTATATCAAACGACCGCCGACCAATGTGCGAAGGACGCACGGGGAGCGATGGGGTTCGATTTCGGCTCAACAAGGGGGGTACGGTCGTGCGCAAGTATCTCGTCGAGTTTATTGGAACATTTTTTCTGGTGCTCACGGTGGGATGCACGGTCTTGCCTGGGGCTTTGAAACTGGAGATGGCTCGTGGTGTGATTCCGCCGCTGGCGATCGGCGCGGCGCTGATGGTGATGGTCTATGCCGGAGGTCACATTTCGGGCGGCCACTACAACCCGGCCGTGACGCTGGCGGTGACGCTGCGGGGCAAGTGCAAGCCTGAGGATGCGCCGATTTATATGCTGTCGCAGGTCCTGGGAGCGATTGTGGCGGGTTTTGTGGCGCTGACGCTGCTTTACCAGAAGACGCCCGGGACGCCGGCGGAACTGAAGGTGGTGCCGTCATTGGTGGCGGAGTTTTTGTTTGCGTTTGCGCTTTGTTACGTGGTGCTCAACGTGGCGACGGCCAGGGCAACCGAGGGGAACTCATATTTCGGACTGGCGATTGGATTTACGGTCGTCGTCGGGGCATTTGCTGTGGGCGGGATCTCGGGCGGGGCCTTCAACCCAGCGGTAGCGATCGGTGCCGCGTTCATGAACTTGATCCCTCGCGGACAGGTCTGGATTCACATCGTCGCGGACTTTCTGGGGGGAGTGGTGGCGGCGCTTGCCTTCAACTACCTTCATCCGGACGATCGTTGGTGATCGGGCGTGGTTGGAAGAGCCGGCGGCCGGTTGCGATGGCGAAGGAGGCGGATCGACGTGGTCCGCCCGCCTCCGGTCGTTTCGGGCGTGGGAGTCCGAGGACTGGCCGCGAAGCCAGCCGGGTCTGTGCCTCGATCTCGTGGATGCGAGCCCGAGGGTCTGCGTGCTCGAGACGGCTCGCATGTCGGTGATGGCCAAGGCCGTGCGGGGGCGATTCGTTTTGAGGGCGTCGGACGGGAGACGTGCTGGGGTTGGTGGGTTGTTAGCTGGCGGTGTCGAGCTTGCGCGAGAGGCTTGGTTTGAGTAAGCGAGTCTTTATGATGATCTCAGGACGTCGATTCTGAGTTAGGGAGTCGCACGCGATGGTGGGCTTGAGTCTGATGATCGTCGCCGGTCTGGGGTCGGGGGTGCAGGAGTCGAGCTTGAACGTGCCGCCGCCTGGGTTTGTGGCGCTGTTTAATGGCAGGGATCTGACCCATTGGCGTTCCGAGGAGAATGATGCATCCCGGCACTGGACGGTGCGAGATGGCGTGCTTCATTACGACGGCCAGGGAGCCAACCTGCGTACGGCGAAGGATTACGGAGACTTTGAGCTTCTGGTCGACTGGAAGATTGGGAAGGATGGCGATTCGGGGATTTACCTTCGAGGCGTGCCGCAGGTGCAGATCTGGGATCGGCCGGACGTGGGCTCGGGGGGGCTATTCAATAACAGGAAAGGTCGGAGCACGCCGTTGAAAGTTGCGGACCGGCCGGTTGGGGAGTGGAACACGTTCCGGATCCTGATGCAGGGGGACAAGGTGACCGTCTACCTGAACGGCGAGCTGGTCGTCGATCAGGAGCCACTCGAACACTACCCGCTCTACCTGACGCCGATCCCGGAGCGGGGTCCGATCGAGCTTCAGCATCACGGCCATCCCCTGGAGTTTCGAAACATCTTTATCCGGGAGCTGTGAACGATGGGGGAATTACCGCATACCGAGCCGCGTCCTCCGCAGGGGTGGAGCTGGGGGGCCGTGATTCTGGGGTCGCTGAGCTGCTTCTTCGCGGCGTTTGCGCATCTTGTGGCGATTCTGTACGTCTCGATGGCGGCGAGCTACGCAAGCGCTGTGGACACGCGTTTGACCCTCGGGGTGGCGGTCGCGTATGCGGTTCTCTTGCTGGCGGCGGCCGTTTTCGCGGTGGTTGCCGCGGGGATGGGGCTGCGAGAGGCGTCCCGCGCGCGGTCTGGCCGCGGGGTTGCGGTGGCGGGGATGGTGGTTGCGGTCGTGGGACTGATCGCCTGGCTGATGGGGGGAGCGCATTTGCTGATCTCGGCGATCGGCCGGCTTCGCTGATAGGAGGGGATGATTCGATGAGATATCGGACGTTCGGCCGGACTGGCTGGCAGGTTGGCGAGATCGGCTACGGCATGTGGGGGATGGGGGGTTGGGTGGACTCGGATGATGCGCAGTCGCGCGCTAGCCTGAGGCGAGCGGTCGAGCTCGGGGTCAATTTCTTCGACACGGCCCTGGCCTATGGCGAAGGGCGGAGCGAGCGGCTGCTGGGCGAGCTTGCGCGCGAGGTTGGTCGGGAGCGGGTGATTGTGGCGACCAAGATCCCGCCGAAGACGCGGCGGTGGCCGTCGCGGCGGGGGTATCGGCTCGAGGAGGAATTTCCGCCGGAGTATATCCGCGAGTCGACGTATCGGAGTCTGGAGCATCTGGGGCTGGAATGGATCGATCTTCAGCAGTTTCACACCTGGGAGGATGCCTGGGCGCAGGATGAGCGCTGGCAGCGGGTGGTGGACGACTTGAAGCGCGAGGGCGTGATTCGCGCGATGGGTGTGAGCGTCAACCGCTGGGAGCCGTGGAACGGCATCGGCGCGATCCTGACGGGGTGGATCGACGCGGTGCAGGTGATCTACAACCTGTTCGACCAGGCGCCGGAGGATGCGCTCTTTCCGCTTTGCCGGGAAAAGAAGATTGGCGTGATCGCACGGGTTCCGTTCGACGAGGGGACGCTGACGGGGACGCTGACGCTTGAGAGCCGCTGGCCGGAGGGGGATTGGCGAAACACCTACTTCGTGCCGGAGAATCTGAGGCAATCGGTGGAGCGGGCCGAACGGCTGCGGGCGGATCTCCCCCCGGGGATGACGATGCCGGAACTGGCGTTGCGTTGGATTTTGCAGAACGACGCGGTCTCGACGGTGATTCCGGGGATGCGCCGGATTGGGCACGTCGAGGCCAATTGCGCGGTGAGCGACGGGCAGCCGTTGGATGCCGGGTTGATCAACCGGCTCAAGGCACACCGGTGGGACCGGACGCCGACGACGTGGTCGCAGTGACTTGCAAAACCCGGGGGATGGATCGGGCTGGTCCGACGGAGGGCGGCGGGCCGGGTCGGGCTAGCTGACCGGTCCGTAGATATAGGCCAGGAGCTGGCGATTTTCAGACTCAGCGCGATCGTAAAGAATGCGGACGAGGTCGCCGACCGAGACGACGCCGACGACCGAGCCGGCCTGGTCGAGAACCGGGAGTTGACCGATCCGGCGCTCGCTGAGCAAGCCCATGACGTCGTGGATTTCGTCGTCGAGACCGCAGCAGGCTGGGTCTGGGGTCATGACGTCACCGACGCGGGCTTGGACGAATTGGCTGCAGTCGGCGGCGACACCGTGGAGGACGTCGCGCTCGGTGAAAATGCCGACGAGCCGTCCGGTCGAGTCGACGACGGGCAGGGACCCGATGTTGTACATATTGAGCCGCTGGACGGCCTCGCGTACCGTGGCGTCCGGCTCGATCAGGATGGGGCGGCGGTTCTTTTCCTGGAGAACGTCGCGCACGCGCATAGCCGCGATCTCCGACGGGAAGGTCGTGATAGGAATCGACCCGTTGAAGCTTGCCGGCCCGTCTGAGGATGGGAGGGCCGGGCTGGAGAAGGACTGTGACAGGACATGTATCGTGGCGCGCGGGTCGGGCCGGTGCCAGCGAAAAATGGCAAGAAACGAGGGCGGGCAGCCAGAAGTCGGCTCAGGGTGGTTGGGTGGACGCATGAAGGATGATCGGTCGGCCCGCGGTCGGATCGTGCGGGCGTACAAGCGGGGATGGCCGCGGTGGGCCGTCCACGCGATGGCCCTGCGTAAGCTGCGGACGGGGTTGCATGCGATCCGAACGCAGGGAGTGGAGCGGTTGAGGGAGCGGCTGGACGCTGATCCGAGCGGGATGGTGCTCTTGGCGAATCACTCGGCGTGGTGGGATCTGTTTCTGGCCCACTTTTTGAACGAGGCGATTCCGCTGGACGGATACGGGATGATGGAGCACTTCAACCTGATCCGGTTCGGCTTTTTCCGACGAATTGGGGCGTACTCAATCGACCGAACCGATCCGGTCTCGGTGCGGGAGGCGATGGGGTATACGATCGAGTTGCTGGGGCGGCCGCGGGCGGGGGTCTGGATTTTTCCCCAGGGGATGATTGTCTGCAATGACGTGCGGCCGTTGAGGTTCCAGGGTGGGTTGCGGGTGTTGCTCGGGAGGGCGGGGCGGCTCCGTATTGTGCCGGTGGCGCTCCGGTATGAGTTCTGGCAGGATGAGCGGCCGGAGGCGTTGGTGCGGTTTGGCGAACCGACGTGGGTGGAGGCCGGCGAGCGTCGGCGCGTGATTGAGGAATGGGAGCAACGGCTGACGGCCGAACTGGACGCACTCCGGGCCGATGCGTTGACGCAAGAGGGAGCACGGTTCACGACGCTGTTGCGGGGGAAGACGTCGATGAATGACCGGTTTGCGCGGATACGAGCCTGGGTGATGGGGAAGACGCCGGGGGCACCCGATGCGTATTGACCGGGTGGTTTGGGGTTTGATGTTGCTGGCAGCGGGGGCGCTGGTGCCGGCGTGGCTCACGCTGGATCAGCCGATTGTGGAGAACTATGTGGGGCGGCAGGTGCCGACGGCGATGGTTGCGCGGCACTTGGCGCGCGGGGGTTCGTTTTGGCGACCGGAGCGGGATACCGGACCGTTTCCGTCGTGGTTTCTGGTCGAGCCGCCGGTGTATGCCGGGGTGGTCGGGCTGATCGCGCGGGGAACTGGGGTTTCGGTGGAGGTGGCGGGGCGGTTGGTGTCAATGTTCGGGGCGATGGGGGCAGCGGCGGGTTTGGGGAGCCTGGTGGGTCGGCGGCATGGGCGGCGGGAGGGCTGGCTGGCGGCGGCCGTGTTTCTCTGGCTCCCGGTGACGTTGCGATATGGGCGGGCGGTGCAGCCCGACGTGATGGCGCTGGGTCTGGTCGTGTTGGGGTTGAACGCCTGGGACCGTTGGGTTTGGGGGGGGAGGGCACGGGATGCGGTGTTGGGGTGGCTGGGGGTTGCGACGGGGATCGCGGCGCGGGCTTTATTGGTCTTTGTATGGCTGCCGGTGGCGTTGCTGCTTGTGGGTCAGCGGACGATGAGGCGCAGGCCAGAGCGTGTGGCGTGGGTGTTGCTAACGTTGGCGGGTCCGGCCTTGGCGTGGTACCTGTGGGCGTGGCGACTGGGGTCGAGCACGCCGGCGGTGCGTGCGACGGGGGCGGACTGGCTGGCCGCGCTGGGGCCGGCGAGCCTGAGTCGATGGGAGACGTGGCGTTGGATTGGCTGGTTCGGATTGATTCGGGCGTTTACGCCGTGGGCGTGGGTGATGGTCGGGGCGTGTCTGGTTCGGGGCGTGTTAGCTCCGATCTGGGTAGCCTGGCTCATGGGGGCGTTGGTGACTCTGGGGTTTGTGTCCGGGAAGTTGCATCATGAATATTACTGGTTGATGGCGGCGCCGGCGGTGGCCGCGGGGGTTGCGCGGTGGGTCGGACGCGAGGCGGAGGCGGCCGCGATCGAGGGCCGCTGGCCGTGGCGGGCGGTGGGATCAGTTGGGCTGCAACTGGCGCTGTCGGTCGTGCTGGCCTGGTCAACATGGCGGACTCCGGCCGAGTGGTCGCGGCTGAAGGACGTGCGCGCGGCGGTGGCCGAGGCGCCGGGGGAGGCGCTCTGGATCGGCCGGGAGGCGGTGCTCTACTACGCCGACCGGCGGGGCATGCGTCTGGAGAATGAACCCGAGGCGGTGCGGCGGGCACTCGAGGAGTGGGGGGTGGAAATCAGTCAGGAGGGAGCGACGCCCCGGGTGGCGCTGAGTTGGTATCATACGTTGGGCGCCTGGGGGTTTGCGGAGGTCGGCGATCCGGCGGCGGGGCGTATTGTGACCGAGTGGGCCCGGGCTGCCCGAGCGGCGGCTCGCCGAATCCTGGTCGACGAGCCAGGATTGTTGGTCCTCGAATTGGAAGACCAAAGGCCATGAGCGAACGGGCGAGTGCGACGGCGCGGCGCGTCGAACGATCGGCACCGGTCGGAGTGCTGGACTTTGCCCACTGGAAACGGGAGCGGCGGCCGATCAGCGTGTTGACGGCGTATGACCACACGATGGCCCGGCTGCTGGACGAAGCGGGGGTGGATTGTCTTCTGGTGGGCGACTCGCTGGGGACGGTGGTGCAGGGTCACGACACGACGCTGCCCGTGACGCTGGACCAGATGATCTATCACGCGGAAATGGTGGCACGTGGGGCAAGCCGGGCGTTGGTCGTGGCCGATCTGCCGTTTGGGAGCTACCAGGAGTCGGTCGGGCAGGCGATTGGCTCGGCGACGCGGATGCTGAAAGAGACCCGCGTTCGGGCGGTAAAGCTCGAGGGGGGCGTTGCGCGAGCTGCGACGATCCGAAGTCTGGTCGAGGCGGGGATTCCGGTCATGGGCCACATCGGCCTGACCCCGCAGGCGGTTTATCAGTTGGGCGGCTACCGAGTGCAGCGGGATGAGGAGCGGCTGCTGGCCGATGCGGTGGCCGTGGCAGAGGCGGGGGCGTTTGCGGTCGTCATCGAGTGCGTGCCCGCCGAGCTGGCAGCGCGGATCACGGCGACGGTGCCGATTCCGACGATCGGCATCGGCGCAGGCCCAGAGTGCGATGGACAGGTGTTGGTCACGCCCGACCTGTTGGGGCTATTTGACGCCTTTCGGCCGAAGTTCGTCCGTCGCTACGCGGAACTGGGCGAGACGATCCGCGCGGCCGCGCGTGCTTATGTCGCGGATGTTAGCGAGCGACGGTTTCCCGACGAATCGGAGAGCTTTCGCTAAAGAGTTGCGAGCGCCAGGGAGGTTGTCATGGAGACGTACACTCGCGATCAGTTGACCCAAAAGCGATGCGTTCCCTGCGAGGGCGGCGTTCCCAGGCTCACGCCCGAGCAAGCGGCGGCGTATCTGGCGGGACTAAACGGCTGGACGCTGACAGCCGACGGACAGCGGATCCGCAAGGAATGGACCGCAAAGCATTTCAAGGCCGCGATGGAGTTCCTCAACCGGGTGGCTGAGCTGGCCGAGGAAGAAGGGCATCACCCAGATCTCCACCTGGTCGGATATCGCCAGGTGGCCATCGAGATTTGGACCCACGCCATCGGCGGCCTGAGCGAGAACGACTTTATCCTAGCGGCCAAGATCGACACATTGCCGATCGCGGTGAAGGGCGGCTGAGTCGGGTTGGTCGAAGCAGGTAGGTCTGCTCGGGCTGGCGCGAGAGGAGACGCGCCGCTTAGGAGGCGGCCTTGTGCGCCCGTTGCATCTGGCACGGCCGAGGGTGGCAAAGGTTGCCGAAGCGGGGCGGGGTGCGTGGGACGCTGGGGTCAAGGCGTGAGCCTGGGGAGGCGATGAGCCAAGGCGGGGGGGGTGATGTGGCGGAAGGATCGCCGGCGAGGGGATGGGCGTCTACACTTTTGAGGTCGCGTGAGAAGCGTACCGGAAGTCAGGCGGCGGGAATCAGGCGAGAGAGAGGCGGAATGAGTCGGCGGGCGGTGGTAATTGGGGGGGGCGTGGGGGGGCTGGCCGCAGCGCTTGAGTTGCGGCGGTATGGTTTTGATGTGACGCTTTGCGAGCGGCACGGCGAGGTGGGCGGCAAGGCGCGGGAACGGCGCGAGGCGGGGTTTCGGTGGGATCGCGGGCCGTCGATTCTGGTGCTGATCTGGACGTACCGTTCGCTGTTTGAGGCGAGCGGGCTGAACTGGGACGATTATGTTCCGATGAAGCGGCTCGACCCGGCGTTGACGGTGCGGCTGACCGATGGGCGGATCTTGCCGATTCCGGCGGACGTGAAGGCGTTGGAGGAGGCGATTGCGGCGATTGATGCCGAGGATGCGCGGGCGCTGCCACGGTTTCTGGCGAAGCTGGACCGGTTTGCGGGATGGATCGGCTCGGCGTATTGCGACCGGATTTTCGAGACGTGGCCGCAGGTGATGCTCTCGGCGTTGACGTTGTCGGCGGCGATCTTGCCTCCGACGCGCCGGTATGTGGACGAGATTGACTCGTTTTTCCGGACTGGCGCGATCCGGGAGCTGTTTTACGGGTTTCCGACCTATTCGGGGTTTGATCCAAAGACAGCGCCGGCGTCGCTGGCGGTGATCCCGTGGACGATCCTGCGTGAGGGGGTCTGGTATCCGGAGCGAGGGGGAGTGGTCGCGATCCCGCGGGCGATTGGGCAGGCATGCCGCGATCGGGGGGTGGAGATGCGGCTCCAAACAGAGGTGGAGGCGATCGAGCGGGATGCGACCGGACGAGTAACGGGGGTGGCCACGTCGTCGGGACCGATTCGCGCGGATGTCGTGATTTCGAATAGTGATTACGTGCACACGTTTCGGATGATACGGGGCGGGGGCCGGCTGGCGGACGAGCGTCGGGCGCTGCTTGAGGGGACGGCCGAGCCGTCGACCTCGTTTTACACGCTCGAGCTCGGCTGCGACCGGACCTGGCCGATTCTGGGGCATCACCTGCTGGCGCTGACGCGGGGATCGGAGCGGGTGTACGAGGAGGTGTATCGGCGCTGGGAGTATCCGAGCGATCCGCCGTTGTATGTCAACACGACGTCGGCGACCGATCCGGGCGATGCGCCGGCGGGCGGTTCGAACCCGTTCGTGGTGGTGGGAGCGCCGCCGTTGCGGCCTGGTCAGGAGCGGGACGAGCTGGCGGAGCGGCGGTTTGGGGATCGGTTGATCGAGCGGCTGGAGCAGTATGGGCTGGAGGGGCTGGGGGCGTCGATCGTGGTGCGAGGTCATGCAGCGCCGGCGGACTGGAAGGCCGACTTTCATGCGTACCGCGGCTCGATCTATGGACTGGGCACGTCGCACAACGTGCTGGCCGGAAACCTGCGGCCGGTGAATGTCTGCCCGGATGTGCCGGGCCTGTATCTGGTGGGAGGCGGGGTGCAGCCGGGACCGGGGCTACCGATGGTGGTGCAGAGCGGGAAGATTGTGGCAGCGCGGGTGGCGCGGGATCTGCGTCAGAAGGACAGGAGGGAACGAATCGCCGCGCGGTAAGGGTGTTCGCTGGAGCGGGCGGCGAAGGAGGCGGTGGGCTCGTAGCCGCCCTCGGCAAACGAGCGCTCGAGGCAGAGGTACCAGGGACCGTCGTCGCCGTAGGCGGCGGTGGCGAGCGGGGCGTCAGGGAGGAGTTGCTGGGCCTCGAGCTGGTACTCGACGAAAGTTTCACCGGGAAGGTGCAAGAGGGTCACGCCGGGGAGGTCGCAGCGGACCAGCACCAGGCCGTGGCGGGATTCGCAGCGGCGGAGAAACGAGAGGCGCATGGCGGCGGAGTTGCGCTCGGCGGTGGTCCGGGCGGGGTCGTGGATGCGGGCCTGGAGAGTTTCGGCGTCGAGGTCTTCGAAGGGCTGGAGCTGGAGGGTATGGGTGGACCAGCGGAGGAAGGTGAAGGCGTGGCGGTTGGTGTCGGCGCGGGTGTCGGCGGCGATCATGCCGGCGTGGAGACGGTCGGCGAGGATGGCGCGGTTGTCGGGGCTGCCGTCGTTATACTTGCCGGCGGTGATGTTGCCGGCGCAGCCGGTGAAGTAGACGGTGCGGCAGTCCGGCTCGGCGGTCTGGCGGCGGTTGCGGGCGATCCCGACGAAGTCGGCGGTGACGCGGCCGTCGCCGTAGTAGCTCATGGGGTGGGTGGTGTAGTAGTGGAGGCGGGCCAGGGGGCGGTCGTCGGGGCCGTAGAAAGCGACGCTGCGGAGGTTGGGGTCGATCGTGCCTTCGGGGGCGGCGCGGACGGCCGGATCGGGGCAAGCGCTGAACCGGATGTGGGCGACCTTGCCGTCAGGCCCCATAACGCGGCGGTTGCTGGCGACCTTCGCGACAGGGGCAAGGCCGAAGCCGACATGGGTTACCGGGACAGCCCCATCGAGGGCGGCTCGGACGCGAGCGCGGGCGCGGTCGATCAGGGCATCGTGCCACTTGGGGTCGAAGATAAGCGGTTCGGAGCGGGCCTGAGCGAGCCATTGGTTGGCGTCGTGGTCGATGAAGGGGGCGTTGTGTTGGTGGACGGTGTGGATGGCGACGCGGTCGGGCGAGGTTCGGGCGGCGTCGGCCAGGGCCTCGCGCCAAAGCTGGTGAGAGCGATTAAGGATTCCGGTCCAGTCGAAGGCGGCCAGAACGACGGGCGGGCCTTCGGCCTGGATCACGAGGCCGCGGAGCCAGAGCGGATCGTCGACGGCGCGGGCCGGCGTGATCCAGCCGCCGCAAAGCGGATGACCGAGCGGCGGCGTGGCGTCGACCTTGAAGCGGGCGAGATGGAAAGCGAGCATGGGGCGACTCTCGGGAGGCTTCTTTAACGCAGGTTAGTCTAACCTGGCCGGGCCAGGCCGGCGTCGAGGTTGGAGGAGCGATGATCGCCGTCGGGTGGCGTCAGGTGACGAAACGGTACGCGGATGGCCACTTGGCGCTCGAGGGGGTGACGCTCGAAGTGGAGCCGGGCCGCGGTCTGGCGATTCTGGGCACGAGCGGGTCAGGGAAGACGACGCTACTGCGCATGGTGAATCGGTTGATCGAGCCGACGTCGGGAACGGTCGAGGTGTGGGGCCGGGCGGTGTCGGACTGGGATCTGATCCGGCTGCGGAGGTCGATCGGGTATGTGATTCAGGAGGTGGGCCTGATGCCGCACCTGGATGCGCGGGCCAATGTTGCGCTGGGGTTGCGGGCGCTGGGCTGGTCGAAATCGGCGCGGCGGAACCGGTCGGAGGAACTGCTGGCGATGGTGGGGCTGGATCCGGAGCGGGTGGGGCGGCTGCGGCCGCACGAACTGAGCGGGGGACAAAGGCAGCGGGTCGGAGTGGCGCGGGCGTTGGCGTCGAGACCGGAGCTGATCCTGATGGATGAGCCGTTCGGAGCGCTCGATCCGATCACGCGGCGCGAGCTACAGGGGGAATTTGATGCGTTGAGGCGTCGGCTGGGGACGACGCTCGTGATGGTGACGCACGACGTGCGGGAAGCGTTTGTGCTGGCGGATCGGATCGCGGTCGTCGAGCGGGGGCGGGTGGTGCAGCAGGGGACGCCGGAGGAGTTGCTGGCGGCGCCGGAGACGCCGTTCGTGGCGGCGTTTCTGGCGGATGCGTATGCCGTGAGCCGGGATCAGCGATGAACGGGTTGTGGGAGCTCATTGTCGCGAACCGTTGGGAATTGCTCGAAGCGGTCGCCGCGCACCTGGTGCTGGTGGTGGAGGCGGTGGGGATCGCGGCGGCGATGGGCGTGCCGTTGGGGGTCGCGGCGAGCCGCTCGGAGCGGCTTGAGCGGGGGATTCTGGCGGTTGCGAATGCGTTGCAGACGGTTCCGAGCCTGGCGATGCTGGGTTTTTTGCTGATTGTGTTTCAGGGGGCGATCGGGAAACCGCCCGCGCTGGCGGCGCTGGTGGTTTACGCGGTGCTGCCGATTGTCAAGAACACGACGCTCGGGTTGCGGGGGATTGATGCTGCGGTGCGGGAGTCGGCGGCGGCGCTGGGGTTGACCGGCTGGCAGCGGTTGCTGTGGGTGGAGTTGCCGCTGGCGGTGCCGTCGATTCTGAGCGGGGTGCGGCTGGCGATGGTGGCATCGGTGGGGATGGCAGCGATCGCGGCGCTGATCGGCGCGGAGGGATTGGGGCGGTTTATTTTTCGCGGTGTTTCGCTGGCGGACTTGCGGCTGATTTGGCTGGGGGCGGCGCCAGCGGCGGTGGTCGCGCTGGCGTGCGATGCCGCGCTGGACGAGCTCGAGCGGCGGTTGGATCCGCTGCGGCGGAGCGCGGGCCATTGGGCGGGACGGACGCGTTTGCTGCTGGCGGCCGGGCTCGCTGGGTTGACGTTATGGGGCCTGGTGCGGGAGTACGGCCGAGGGAGTGAGGCGGCCGGATGGGTGCGGGTTGGGTCAAAGGATTCGGCGGAGCCGATTCTGCTTGGCCACATGTTGGCCGAACTGATCGAGGCGGAAACGGGGCGGCCGGTCGACCGACGCTTGAATCTGGGCGGGACGCTCGTGTGCTTCAACGCCCTGGAGCGAGGGGGGCTAGACGTCTACGTCGAATACACGGGCACGGCGCTGACGACCATACTCGGTCGAGAGCCGGTTCGAGACGCCCGGGAGGCCCGCGAGCAGGTGGCGCGGGGCTTGTCCGAGCGAGGGATCCGGGTCATGTCGACGCTGGGCTTTGAGAACACGTTTGCCATTTTGATGCGGCGGGAGCACGCGCAGAGGCTGGGAATCCGCACGATCTCGGACCTTGCGCGTCATGCGGGGGCGCTGCGTGCGGGATTTGGACCCGAGTTTATGAGCCGGCCGGATGGATATCCGGGGCTGGTGGAGACCTATGGATTGAGGTTTGCGTCCACCCCGCTCGAGATGGATCGCAACCTGCTCTATGAAGCGGTTCGGCGGGGGACCCTGGATGTGGCGGCCGGCGATTCGACTGATGGGCGGGTCGAGGAACTCGATCTGGTGGTGTTGGAGGACGATCGGAGCTATTTTCCGCCCTATGAGGCGGTGCCGCTGGTGCGAGCGTCGGTGATCGAGGCGGACCCTCGGTTGGCTGATGCGCTGAACCGTCTGGCGGGGCGGATCGACGCAGCGACGATGCGGCGGCTCAATGCCGAGGTAGACGGCAAAAAAAGGCCGCCGCGTGAGGTCGCACGGGAGTTCCTTCGGGAGCAGGGCTTCTTGGGCGGACCGTGACGATCCGGGCGAGGGGAACCGACCCTGGGAGGATCACAAGCGGTCCGACGGATACCGAGACGGGAGCGGATCGGCCCCCGGGGCGGGTTGACGGCCGAGGGGGGGCTGGAGATGGAGCGAGGGGGCGTGGTGCGGGGGATGTTTCCCCGCGCCACGGTCCCAAGTGTCGAGTCTGAAATGGAAGGTGCGGATTGGGTGAGCTGGATGCGGTTCAGGCATGAACGGCCGCGCTCAGCTCCCGGGTCTCGCCGATCTCGTCGGGGCGGAACAAGGCGGCGAAGGCGAGCAAGGCGAGGGTGGTCAGGACGAACGGCCCAGCCCAAATGGCGGCCCAGTTGTCGCCGAAAGCGGTGCGGAGGGGTCCGACAATCAGGTTTCCGATGACCGTGCCGACGCCGTAGACGACGAAGACCAGGAGATTTTGGGCCGTGGAGCGGATGTCGGCCGGCGCTGCTTTGTCGACGAAGATAAACGCGACGACGAAGAAGAAGCCGAAGCAGAAGCCGTGGAAGGTGATGGTGGCAAGCATCAGCCAGGTCGGCTGACCGAGGATTGAGATGCCGAACCGGGCGGCCCAGAACGCGGCACCGATGATCATCGTGGTTTTGAAGCCTAGTTGGGTGATGGCCAGGGGGACGAACAGGGTGACGATCATTTCGACGATCTGGCCGAGGGTCATCCAGCCGCCGATGTCGTTTTCGGCGACGCCGATATGTTTGAGGAACAAGCTTTCGGCCCCGAAGTAGAAGGCGAGCATGATGCCGATCAGACCGGCAGTGGCCACCAGCACGGCGAAGGAGCGGTTGTTGAGCAGTTCGAGGCTTTCGGCGACGGCCGACCGTTTGACTGGAGGCTTCAGCGGGGACAGGTCGCTGGCGCGTTCGGCGAGGTCGCCGCTGGCCTCAACGGCCTGGGTGACGCGGGTTGGCGGCGTGTGGGGGAGGAACAGGCAGTAGACGCCGTAGGCGATGGAGACCCAACCGGCAAAGCGGAGCGGCTCGAGGGCGAGCGTTGGTTTGAAGGTATTCAGATACCAGGCAAAGAACAACCCGGCGACGATCCAGCCGACGGCGCCCATGTTGCGGATCCAGGCGAAATATTTTTCATTGCCCTCGCCGAGGCCCTTGAAGGCAATCGCGTTGGTCAGCCCCATCGTCGGCATGTAGAGGTTGCAGTAGAGGAACATCAGCAAAAAGAGAGGCCAGAACTGAGACATACCGGAAGCGACGATCAGGAGCAGCCCGCCGATGATGTGGGCGAGGCTGACGACCCGCTCAGCCGCGAAGTAGCGATCGGCAAGCTGTCCGAGTACGAACGGCCCGAGAATCGAGCCGAAGCCGTAGGTGGTCATAATCAAGGCGGTCTGGTTGGCCGAGAGGCCGATATCGGAGAGTTTGAGCGGCAAGATCGGTAGCCAGATGCCCCAAACAAAATATTGGAGAAACATCATGATCAGCAGGCGGGCGATGACGCTGGCGTTCATGGTCGGATGATCCAGAAACGGGGAGGCATGGGGGCAATCCGCCGACGGCATCCCGAACAGCCGGGAAGCCGACCATGACGCAACTCTACCCTTCGATCCGGCGCGCTGCCACACGTCGGATTCCGTTCCGGGACGGTGCCAAGGGGAGCGGTCTAGCCGGTGCGCGGGGAGGAACGGGGGATCAGGCCGTAAGCTGGTCGAGGCGATCCAGGAGGCGGGCGGCGAGGCGGCCGCAGGTGTGGTCGCAAGCGAACTGCCAGCGCGTGCGGGCCCGGCCGTCGTCGGAGCCGGCGGCGAGAATCGCGTCGAGGGCAGCGAGGAACTGATCGGTCGACGCAGCGACGTGGATCCGCTCGGCGTGGAGCCGGCATTCGGGCAGGTCGGTGGCGAGGATCGGCCGGCCCGAGCCCATATAGTCCATGATTTTGGTGGGGTTGCAGACGCGGTTAAAGGGGTGGTCGGTCGCGTAGGGAATCAGCAGGGCGTCGAATGCGGCGATGTAGGCGGCGAGCTGGCTTTGGTCGCGCCAACCGAGCTGGTGGACGTTAGGGCGAGCTAGGCAGCGACGGCGCGCTTGCTGCCAGGGCTGGGAGCGGCGGTCGGGATCGGCGCGGCCGATCAGGACGATCGAGGCGTCGGGGCGGTGGACGGCAAGGTGGTCGAGCAGGGGCCAGTCGATGCGATCCTCGAGGGAGCCGACGTAGCCGAGCCGAGGCGCGGGGATGGCGGCGAGGTCGGGCGGAGGAGGTGCGGGTCGGATGTGGGGGCGATCGGAGATGGTTCGGGCCGCGGCGCCGTGGGGTAGATGGATGATCCGGTCGGTCGCGGCGGGGACGGCTTGCCGAAGCTCGTCGCAGCGGACGTGGGCCACGCAGGCCGTCAGGTCCGAGACTCGCACAGCCTCTCGTTCGAGGGCTGAGACGCGGGCGGCCTGATGCGGCCAGTAGAGTCGATAGTCGTCGACATTCAAATAAATGGTTTGCTCTGGGTTGAGCTGGCGGCGCAGCTCGAGGTAGTGGGGGTAGGTCATCACCAGCGTGAGCCGTGCCGCCGGATCAAGCTCGCGGTGCCAGCGTTGGACCAGGCGAGCGATCGGCGCCATGCCGATCCGCGGGACGGATTTCATCCAGCCGGTGGGCAGGGCGAGGTCGGCCTGCCAGAGGCGGTCGCGGCGTCGGCGCGGGGGGCGGTTCCAGTTCCAGGGGCGCTGGCCTCGGCGCCAGGCGTTGCGCCAGTCCAGACAGGTCAGGAGCAAGGTCGAGGTGTCCGGGCGATCTAGCTCGGCGAAGAGGCTTTCGGTTGTGAACCAGCCAGCGTCGGCGACGACCAGGGCGCGGCGCATCGACCGGGGTGGCTCGGCGAGCGGTTGAGTGCGGCCGAGACTTGGTTGCACCGTCGTCATCGCGGGAAGTGTCGGTGGGCCGAGGATCGCAAACACGAGCGGGTCGGCAGATTAGTCGGGAGAGGGGGGGCTGTCAATCGAAGCGAGGCTGCTCAAAGCGGCCGGGCAGGGGGCGGAGGCAGCGGAGCGACTCGGTGGCGGAGGCGACGAGGGGAACGCGGCGGCGGCTCCGGGTGAATCGTAAGACGCTGGACTGGACGCGCGGGCCGTTCGATCGTGGAAGGAATATGGAGGAAGGGGAACGGTCTGGCATGCCCGGATCCGGGAGAGACAGTCTGCTGCGGAGGAGGGCCTTCCAATGTCGCGTAGGGTTGGCTGGACGTCGATCGTGCCGGTTGGACTGCTGGTTGCGTTGGGAGCGCGATCGGCGATCGGGCAAGGGTTGCTGATCGACAGTAGTCCGGGGCGTCGGGTGGCCGGTTCGTTCGAGGTCAAGGCGGTCGAGATTGACGCCCGGATCCGCGACCAGGTTGCCGAAGTGCAGGTCGTGCAACGGTTTTCCAATCCGAATTCGTTTGAGATGGAGGCGGAGTATTTCTTTCCGATCCCCGACGACGGTGGGGTTCAGAATTTCGTCCTGATGGTCGATGGCAAGGAGTTGCCCGGGAGGCTTCTGAGCCGTGAGGAAGCGCGGCGGATTTACGAGGAAATCGTTCGGCGCAAGCGGGACCCGGCGTTGCTGGAGTATATGGGCCGGGGCCTGATCCGGACTGCGATTTTTCCGATTCCGCCACGTGGAGAGCGGACGATCACCCTGCGGTACACGGGGCTGTGCCGGCGTGAGTCGGACGTGATCGAGTTCAGCCATCCGCTTTCGACCCAGAAGTACAGCGGCAAGCCGATCGAGAAGCTGAGCGTGACGGTTCGGCTAGAAAGCCAGAATGCGATCAAGACGATCTACAGCCCGGATGCGGACATCGAGATCGAGCGCGACGGCGATCGGCGCGCGACGGTCCGGATGGTTAACCGGGACGTGATCCCGACGCGGGATTTTCGGCTGTTTTACGCGTTGGGCGAGGGAGCGGTGGGCGTCTCGGTGCTGAGCTTCAAGCCGTCGGACGGTGAGGACGGCTACGTCCTGGTCCTGGCCAGCCCGAAAGTGGAGCGGCTGGCCGAGGAGTCGGCGGCGAAGACGGTCGTCTTTGTCCTGGACCGGTCCGGTTCGATGACGGGTAAGAAGATTGAGCAGGCGCGGAACGCACTGCGGTTTGTGCTTGAGAATCTTCGCGAGGGGGATACGTTCAACGTCCTGGCCTATGATGATCGGGTTGAGGCGTTTCGGCCCGAGTTGCAGAGGTATGACGAAGCGAGCAAGCGGGAGGCGCTGCGATTTGTCGATAACATACGGCCAGGGGGGAGCACAAACATTGACGAAGCCCTCCAGCAGGGCCTGCGGCAGTTTGGTGACCGGGATCGGCCTGGCTACCTGATCTTTCTGACGGATGGTCTGCCCACGGCGGGCACGACCCATGAGGCCGAGATTGCGGCTCATGTAAAGGAAGCGAATCGGACGCGGGCGCGGATTTTTGTGTTCGGCGTGGGTGATGACGTCAATGCGCGGTTGCTCGACCGGCTGAGTGGCGGCCATGGGGGCACGAGCGAGTATGTCCGGCCCGACCAGGATATCGAGGCGGCGGTTTCGCGGTTTTTCCGTCGATTGACCAGCCCGGTGTTAAGCGAGCTTGTGCTCAGCTTCGAGGGGATTGATACGAACCGTGGCTATCCCCGGGAGTTGCCGGACCTGTTCGAGGGCGGGCAGATTGTCTGGGTCGGACGGTATCGGGAAGGCGGCCGGACCGAACTGAGGTTAACGGGGCGGTCGGGCAGCGAGCGCCGGTCGTATGCGTTCCCGGTGGAACTGGCACGGTCGGGAGAAGGGTCGAACTATCGGTTTGTGGAGACGCTCTGGGCGGTTCGTCGGGTCGGCGATCTGATCGACCAGATCGACCTGCACGGCAAGAACTCCGAGCTGATTGACGAGCTCGTTGGGCTGAGCAAGCGGTACGGGATTCTGACGCCATACACGTCGTTTCTGGCCGACGAGCGGACGGACCTGCATGCGGCGAGGGTTCATGCGAGGATGACGGAGGAACGACTCGAGCGGCTGCGCGAGGTTGGCGGGAGCGCGGGGGTCGGTCAGCGAGCGTACAAGGCGATGGCTCTGAGTGCGTCGAGCGATGCGATGTTGGCGGCGCCGGTCCAGCGGGATCGGTCGGCTTACGGGGCGCGGGCTGCGGAGGTTGGCGCGGTTGGGAGGACGGCTCCGCGACGGGGTACGGGCACGGCGGATCCAGGCGGTGCTCCCCCCCCTGCCCCGGCCGCGCCGGCCATCAACGCCGCGGCTGTCGTGGCTCATGACGCCGAGGGGCGGGCAGTAGCCGTTGAGGCGGTGCGTAAGGTGGGCGACAAGACCTTTTTCCGCCGCGGGACGACGTGGGTCGATTCGACAGTCACGCCCGAACAGGAGGCCAGCGCCCGGCGGATTGAGCAGTGGAGCGACGGTTACTTCGAGCTGGCCCGGCGGCAGAGTCCGCACTGGAATCAATACCTGACGTTCGAGGAACCGGTCTTGGTCAACCTGGGAGGGACGACCTACCGGATCGAGCCAGCCGAGCGCTAAGCCCGGGGCAGCGCGTTGCGAACCCGGTCCTGATCGAATCGGCAGCTTAAAGTGCGGTCGTCTCCCCGGTCTGATAACGGGCCTCGGTGGGACGGCCGCAGACGAGACGATCACAAGAAGAGCGGCCAAAAGGCCGACCGAGCGGACCAGGCGAGGGAGGATCCGTGAGGATGCGGGGGACCGAGCCTCGGTATGGATTCGTCGCTGGCACGAGTGGGGAGTTCGCTCGGGCCTGAGTCTAGGGCGTGGAGGGGATCGATGGTCGCCGATCGCGGGCGGGGCTGACCGCTGGGTTGGGGGGACCGGTTTGCGGGACGGCTAGAGCCACGCCTGACGCTGAAGGAGCCAACGCAGGAGGATCTCGACGCCGAAGGGGTGGGGAGTCGAGGGGTCGCCGATCGGGACGTAGCGGTAGGTGGGGAACTTGAGGGAGAGTTGCTGGGTAAAGGACTCGCCGTTCCAACGAACCAGTTCCGCTTCGGCCTCGTCGTGAAGGCGCTGGCCGACCTGATCGGTCCAGGGGAAGGCCTCGGGGACCGGCCCGAGGGCTTGCAGGAGGGTGCCCGGCGAAGCCAGGGAGAACCAGGCTTCAAGATGGGTGAGGGCGATGGCCAGGGGTTGCTGAGCTGGAATACGGCCGCCGGCAAGCTCCAGAAACGAGCCAAGCTGGCGGATCTCCTCCACGAGTAGCAAGCGGCGCCAGGTCGAGACAAAGCCGGCTTGGAGGCGAGCGTCGGCGTGGCGGCGGATCAGAGTCAGGACCGGTTCGAGCCGGCGCGGGTCGAGGACCAGGACGATCGCACCGGCGCGAGCCAGGAATCGGGCGTGGCGTGCCCAGGACTGGTCGCGATCCTCCCAGGGGGTGCCTGGGGTGTCGACGAGCGCGAGCCAGCGCGCGTTCTCTCGCCCTGGGCGACGCTCGCGGAGCAGGGCACGACTGACTTGGCCCGGGTGATCCGAGCGGTGGCCGACCACGGCACGCGACGGCTCGTCGACGGGATCCACGACGGATCCAGGGCAGAGCCGTTCCAGGCTGCGGGCCAGAGCGTGGGCCAGGCCAGACTTGCCGGACCGCGCTGGCCCGACCAGGACGATCGAGGCGAACGGATCGGTGCCACGCTCGGGCAGATCGGCATGGCAGTCCGGGCAGACCCAGCGCGTGGTCGGCTTTCCACACTCCGGGCAGAGCGAATGAGGCGGAGAGCTTCGAAGCCCCAGAAGATTGGTCGTGAGCCGAGGCGGTGAGGGCCTGCCGGCCCGGGGGTTGAAGACCAAGGTCGGAGCCTGGCTCTCGGTCGACGGTTGACAGCCGTGGTCACAGCGGGCCAGGCGTGCTGAGGAATCGAAAACGGCGAGACACTCTCGGCAAGTCCAACGAGCCATGCGGGCGGTCGATCCTTGGTCAGCGGGGTCGGTGTTCAGAAACTAGCGGCTAGCGGGCGCTCAGGCTAGTCTGACGAATCAGGAGATCGAACCGTCTTGGAGCAAGGTGTCGGAGGTTCGGTCAGATCAGCGCGATGGGGTGGACGTGGCTGCTGGTCGGCTGGCTCGCCAGTGGCGACCCAGACCAGCCCCAGGATCGGACGCTCGGGGCCGAGCCGCCGGCGGGCGCCGTTGTGCTCTCCGATGGAGGCGAGCTAGACGGTGGGACGAATCGGGACGGTTTCGGACCGGCCGGTTGGAAGACAACGGCGACACACTTCACGTTGAAACCCGGCTCATGTGATATTGGGATTCAGGCGATTTTCGGTGATCGCAGGTTGAACATTGAGTCTAACTGTCCGCTAATCCCTGAGGTGAAGGGGCAGGCTTGGGGCAAGGGTGGGGCGTATCTGGACTGTGTTTACGAGATCCAGGTGCTTGATTCACATGGTTTGAAGCCAGGAGAGGATGATTGCGTGGCGGTCTACGTTCAGGCTGGGCCGCGGGTGAACGCGTGCAGGCCGCAGCTAAAGGTGGCAAACGATCGGCATCACGTTCCGCAGAGCGCGATTGAGGGATGGGCCGGTGGTCGAGAATGCTCGGGTGACCGTCATTCACGATGGGGCCACGGTGAACGAGAACGCCGAGGTCGACCCGAAGACCGGAGTCGTTTCGATGGGACCGGGCCAAGATCGCCCGCTCTGGTCTCAGGATCATGGCAACAAGGTCGAGTTTCGGAATCTCTGAGTTGTGCCTGCGAGGTGAGCAATCGGCTTGCAGGAAGGCATGGGCTGGAGTCAGGAGGGATGGGCGATGATCACGGCGGAAGGGTGCCGGGGGCGAAGGCAAAGGCTGTGGGAGCGGCTGGGCGAGACGGTCGAAGCGGTGCTGATCGCCTCGCCGGAGCACCTGGCATATCTGGCTGGCTATGCGCCCTCGCCGTTTTCGTTCCGGTCCAACGAGTCGTGGGCCGCGCTGTGGATGGCGCCGGATGAGGCGGTGCTGATCGCCGACAATGTCTGTCGCCCGTTTGCCGAGGCGGCGCATGTTGATCGGTTGGAGCTGATTGGTTGGTACGACGGGAAGCATACGGCGTCGGGCCGGCGGGCGGTAATGCGTGAGGCGGTGGCGCGGTTTGTGGGTTCGCGACGGCCGCGGAGGCTAGGCGTGGAGTGGTCGGCGGTTCCGGCAGGGGTTTTGGCGGGGCCAGATCTCGAAGGGGAGCTGACCGACGTGGGTCCGACGTTGCTCGAGCTGAGGCGTCAGAAGGATCCGGACGAGCTGGCGACGCTCGAGCTGGCGATCAGCGCGGCCGAAGCCGGTTTTGCGGCAGCGATGGAGGCGATCCGGCCGGGGATCACCGAGCTTGAGCTTTATCTGCGGGTGAACTCAGCCTGTACGGCGGCGTTGGATACGCCCGCCCAGATCTACGGGGATTTTGCGGCCGGCGCGCGGGCCAAAGGGCCAGATACGCACGCCACGCCGCATGCGCTGCGCGAAGGCGAGCTCTGGATTCTGGATTTTTCGGTCGTGGTCCGCGGTTACCGGTGCGACTTTGCCAATACGCTGGTCGCCGGCGAGCCGAGCGCAGATCAGCGGGCGTTGATGGAGGCCTGTCAGGCGGCACTTGAGCGGGGTGAGGAGCGGTTGGGTCCGGGCGTAGAGGCCCGAACGATCGACGAGGTGGTGCAGGCCGAGATCGCGGCCCGTGGCTGGACGACGACCAAACGCTCACACACAGGCCACGGGCTGGGTCTATCGCATCCCGAGGCGCCGTATTTGGTCGCCGAGAGCCGCGACGTGTTGCGGGTGGGCGACGTGGTGACGATTGAGCCTTCGGTCTTTCCGCCGGACTGGGCCGGCGGCATCCGGATTGAACACAACTACGTCATCACCGAAGGAGGATGCCGCCGGCTGACGCACCACCGGATCGGGCTGACGCGGTGAGAGGCGAACGGGGTTGTGGGGCCCGCCTCCGGTAGCTGCCTCGAGAGCGAAGGGCATGGGCGGGCGCCCCAATGCCTGGTCCCGAAACGCGTCAGGCGCCGGCGGCCGCCTTGAGAGCGGACAAGGCGGCGCCGTAATCCGGCTCGGTTGCGATCTCCGGGACGTACTCGGCGTGGGTGATCGTGCCAGAGGGATCGACGACGAAGATGGCCCGACAGAGCAAAGGCATCGGCAGGCTGGTGATCAAGACACCGTAGTTGGTGCCGAAGGAGTGGTCGTGGGTATCGGAGAGGTTGATCAGGCCCTTGATGTCCTCGGCGCCGCAGAACCGTTTCATGGCAAAAGGCAGGTCGAGACTGACGGTGTAGGCCGCAACCTGGTCGCCGAGCGCGGCCAGCTCTTTGGAAAAGCGTTTGGTCTGGGTGCTGCAAACCGGCGTGTCGAGCGAGGGGACGACACTGAAGAGGCGCGCCTTGGCGCCGGTGTCGGCGAGGCGGATGAGTGTCAGGGATTCTCCGACGCAGGTGAAGTCGGGGGCTTTGTCGCCGGGTTTGAGTCGCGGTCCGGCCAGCTCGACCGGGTTACCCTTCATGGTCACTTCGCCGGAGCGGGTCTGGGCCATCGGCGTCATTCTCCAGAGCGAGAAACGCCCGCGGTTCGACAGCGCAGCGGGCGGGAGTGGTTCGATGACTCAGCCTAGCCGTCCCGGGCGGTTGCGGGCAAGCGATCGACTCGGGGGCGTGCTGGGGGGAGTCAAGGCTCGACGATCGGCCCGACGTATTCGGTGGCGATGACGATATCGTCGTACGCCTTGCGGTTTTCGCGGGTCGGGTTGGTCTTGATGTGGAGGTTTATCTCCACGTGGTTGATTTTGAGGGAATCGAGATCGCGGAGGTGGAGGCCGGTGAAATCGGCGATCAGCTCGCCATCGAGCCAGCACGCGACCCGGCCGTCGTGGTGGCCCGGCCGGTTGGCCTGGACCATCAACTCGTAACACGCCCAGCGGCCCAGGGGCGGAGTGACGTCGGGCCGGGGGACAAAATCAGGTCCGAACGGGCCGGCGATCGCCGAGAAAGGCAATACCGTGCCCGAGGGGAAGAAATGATCGCCGTAGTCCGACCGCTGGCCCGGATGATAGATGTAGACATTTAGGCGGCCGGGAGAAGGCGTGTCGGATTCACCGCGCCAGGATTCGTAGCTGACGGCGAACTTGTTCCGGCCATTGGAGCGGAGGCCCGGCGTTGCAACGGGAAGTCCCGGCGCGATCGCGGCCAAGTAGCCGCCGTTGTGGCTGGAACCGACCTGATCGAAGGCGTCGTCGTAGCGTGAGTAGAACCGGAGGAAGACGCGATCGTGGCCGGCGCCGAGCCGTTTGACGAGGGCGTTGCTCAGCTCAGCGCGCTGACGTGGTACGCGGAACTCGAGACTGCGGCGGCCACGATGGACCCGAGCAGGGTCGGCCACCAGGTGCGTTGTGTGGGCGTGGTAGGCCGCGTCCCAGCGCGACAGGGGGTCGTCGGATTCGAAGTCTTCGTGAAAGAGGACCGCCGGGTCGCCGGCGATTCCGGCATCACCGGGGTAGCGGCGGGCCAGCCCGACGGAGCCTTCGGGTAGGGGATCGTGTCCCGCCAACCCGACGGCGAGAACCGCCACGAGCCGGTGAAGAAGCAAACCAAGGCCGGGAACGACCATAGGAATCCTCTCCATTTCGACGCGATCTCGAAAAAACTTGAGGAAAAAGCTGAAGGGAATGGACCGAGATGGCCGATTGTAGGGGATGAGAGGGTGGTTGCGGCGGTTGCCGGGCGATTGGTTCGGGGCCGCGGCCACCGTGGGCGGATCAGGAGAGCCCCGGGCGGACGGGGTGTTGCCATGGAAGCGCGTAGGCAGGGAATCCGGTCGGGACGCCGCTTTGCCGCCAAGCCAGGGATCGAGGGGTTGGAGAGCCGGCGGCTGCTGTCGGTGGCCCGTCCCCAGGTTCGGATCCAGGAGATTCGCGCCGCCGATGGGATCAGGCTGGTCATCCAGGGGAGCCAGCGAGCGGACGTCATCCGGATCGAGGACAATGGCACGGCCGAGGCCGGGAACGTCACGGTCCGTCTGGGAAATGGGAAGACCTATGTGGCGAAACGGGCGATTTCGACCATTGCGGTTCAGACGCTTGGCGGCCGGGACCAGGTCAGTTACGCGTTGACTGGATATCTGGGGAGTCGCCGGGGGATGACCGTCGAGCTAGGCGCGGGACCGGATCGGTTCGAGGCGACGATCGACCGGGCGATCGACACGCCGGATGCCCTGGCGATCATGGTCTATGGCGACGGGGGCAACGACCACCTGAGCGTGGACCATACGGGTGTTGTCCGACGCGGAACGTTCTTCCCTTACCTGCAGGGCAACGATGGGAACGACGTGATCCGCTACACGGGCAGCGGCGAGATCAACTCAGGGGCGATCGTGGCGCCGGGGCTGCCCGGCGACGCGGGGAACGACACGATCACGGCCAGCTATACGGGCGTGATTGGCGGTGCCTATCTGTACAATTTGACGATTGACGGAGGTGCCGGCAACGACAACCTCTCGAATCGAATTCACGTTCGGGCCGGCTCTTGGGGCAAGATCGGTACCGATGAGAAGACGCCCGCCCTGGTCCAAGGGGGCGACGGCGACGACCACATCGACTACGTCATCACGTACGAACCGTCGGCGTCCGTCTTCGAGGTTCACGCGGCGCTGATCGGTGGCAGCGGACGCGATACGGTGCAGCATAGCTCGAATGTCCAGACCGACGCGTCGAGCGAGAACGCCAGCGTCCTCTCTTAAGCCGCGCCTCCCCGCCCCACGACCCGGGGTCGCGAGGAGGCGACCCCGGACGACCCGCCCGCTCCAGTCCCACCCACTGGATGTGAACCCACAGAAATTTTTTTGGTTTTTTTTTCACAAAAACGAGTCGCGACAGCATTGCGTTTACGGGGTCAGCTCGCGCAGCACGGCTCTGTTCGCCTGCGCTGGGAGCGCCCCTGTCCCTTCAATCCGTTGCAGCCCACCAGAGGTACCACCATGCGAGTCCGTTCCATTCGACGTGGGCGGCATGCGCGAAGCGCTAGGGCGCTCAAAGTGTGCGTGCCGTGTTTGGTTGCAGACTTCGAGAGACTCGAGCCGCGGCGGATGCCCGCCGTCGTGCCCTTCACGGTCACGATTCCACGAGTGATCGCCTTGGACGACCCCGACCCCGATTTCATTGAGGAAGACCTGGGTGACTACTATGCGGTGGTAACGATTGGGAACTATCCGGAGCAGGAATCGAGCGAAGTCGAGGGCATTGTCATCAGCCCGAACTGGACGTTCACGCAGATGGTCGACACGTCGGCCAGCCCGGTCCGGGTGCGGATCGAACTGTATGACTATGACCGTGACGAGCTCTTCCGTTTTGAAGATGACCAGATGGATATCAACCCAAACGGTAGCGATCGGGGAATCACGATCTTCGTCGACCTGGCCACGGGGACGTGGGTCGGGGACGTGCCGTCGCCCGCCGCCTCCGCGACAGGCAACAACGGCCCTCGAGCCCAGCTCTTCTTCGATATCGATTCGGACGGCGACGGGCTGAACAACCGCTGGGAACTCGTTGGCCTCGACGGGGACAACAACGGGACGATCGACCTGACCTTGCCGGGAGCCAACCCGGGGCGCAAGGATCTGTTCGTCGAGGTCGACGCCATGTCAGGCCGTGCGCCGGTGCCGTTGCCTCCGATCATCAACGTCCAGGCGACGACCCCGATCACCGTCACGTCGAACTTCCACGGGTTATCGACGGGAACCCGAGTCACTCTGGTGGGAATCCGCGGCACTGGGGCCATCGGCGCCCTGAACGGCAGGACGTTCACCGTCACACGGCAAAGCAACAACACGTTCACACTCGACGGGACCACCGGTGGGGGGGCTTACATCGGCGGCGGGAGTTGGTCGCTGGCCAACCTCGCGGGAACCGGCCTGGCCACGGGTACGTCGATCGATCTGGCGATTGACGCGTTTCTGAGAGCGCCGGTGCAGAATCACGATGGGACGAGCGGGATCTGGCTGCACGTCCAGATGGACGAGCTCGCGCTGCCGCTCGTCCCCTGGAACAATGATGCTGACGGCGACGGCCTCAGCCCGTTTGGCGAGGACGTCAACGCCAACGGAGCGCTTGATCCCGGCGAGGACACCAACGGCAACGGCACGCTCGACAACGGCGACGCCGACGACCAGGGCGGCTCGCTCATGTATACGCGACTCCGCAACAGCAACTTCGGCACCCCGGCCGAGCGGGGCAATCCGGCCACGATGACCGCGAAGGCCCTCGCCTATCGCTACGGCCCGTTCGTCGACATCAAAGTCGACGCGATCGGGAACAACCAGGGCGTCACGACGAGCTCATCCGGCATAGCGTACTCGGCTAGCAGCTTCATGGTCTCAATGGGCGCTTGGAGCACGCCCGGAGGCCGCAATGACCAGCAGGCCGGCACGTTTATGCATGAGCTGGGCCACACTCTCGGACTGGGCCACGGTGGCGGCGACCGCATCAACAACAAGCCCAATTACTACAGCTTGATGAACTACACCTGGCAGACGCCCGATGCCGGTGATGTCCGAATGCAGGCGAGTTGGCGGATGGACTTTTCGATCGGGAACTATCCTGCGCTCGACGAAAGCAACCTCAACGAGCCCGCCGGGCTGGGCGGGATCGCGGGTCGATTCGTCCGCGTCGGGCCCAACATCCCGCCGCCCGCCGGCAGTCCTCCCGGCACCGGCCCCACGACCCGCGTCGTCGCCCAGACCGGGCCGATCGACTGGGACAACGACGGCAGCGCAACCGGAGCCTCCGTCGCCGCCGACGCCAATTACGACGGAATCAGCGGGCAGATTCTCAATGATTACAACGATTGGGCCAACCTGAAGTACGGAATCGCCAGCGCCCAGGCGGGCTTCAGCAAGCCCGACGACCTCCACTTCACATTCGAGCAATGGTTGACACTCAGCGAATCGTTCGTTTACGACATTCCCTCCGGCAACGGCGCCGACGCCTTTACCCTCCGCCGCGCCGGCGACTTGATCGAGCTGGTCAACGACGCCAATGGCGTCGTCGTCTTGCGCCGTCCGTACGCCTCGACGACCTACGTCATCATCACCGGTGCCAACTTCGAGAACGATCAGCTCACGATCGACTTCAACGGCGGCAACCCGATTCCGCCCGGCGGGGTCCAATTTGACGGTGGTGCCTCGGCCGTCGACACTCTCGAGTTCCGGGGAACCCCACCTGCTCCGCCCTCCTACGCGCCGGCGGCCAACGCGGGACCTGAGGCCGGCCGGATCGACCTGGGAGCCTCGTTCGTCAACTTCACTGGGCTTGAGTTCGTCCGACCCGTCGCGCCGAGGATCACCGACTACTCCTTCGGGCCGACTTTGATCCTCGAAAACGGAGTCGTGACGATCTCCGGGTCGTTCGTCGACCCCGGGTCGCTCTCGACCCATCGCTTGTTCATCACCTGGGGCGATGGGGTCGTTGAGGGACCGATCCCGCTGGCGCCCGGCGCACGAAGCTTCAATGTGTCGCACCGCTACCGCGACGACAACCCGACCGGCACGCCGAGCGACCTCTATACGGCCACGCTCTCGCTCGTCGACAACGACTCCCTGAGCGCCACGCGGTCGACTGTTGTCCGCGTCAACAATGTCGCCCCCCAGATCCTCAACGCCGCACTCACCCCCGAAATCGACGAGAACGGCACGGTCACCCTGAGCGGCACGATCGTCGACCCGGGAACTCTCGATACATTCGTCCTCGTCGTGGACTGGGGCGAGGGCGCTCCGCAGACCTACAGTTACGGGGCCGGGGCGACGAGCTTCGCCGTCACCCACCAGTATCTCGACGACGACCCGACCGGCACGCCGAGCGACAGCTATACCGTCCGCTTCACGCTGATGGACGACGATACAGGCATGACCCAAGGCCAGCTAGCCACGCTCGTCCGGAATGTGGCTCCGGTCGTCACCGCCTTCACGTCCGACGCCGTCGAGTGCGGCGATAAGGTCGAGGGCGACACGGTGCACGTCGTCGGATCCTTCACCGACGTGGGTACGCTTGACACGCACTCGGCGACCATCGACTGGGGGGATGGCACGATCACCACGGCGGCGGTTGTCCAGGGCTCCGGCTCGGGCAACTTCACTGGCAGCCATGCCTATGCCAGCGGCGGCATCTTCCGGATTGTCGTGACGCTCACGGACGACGACACTGGCCAGACGACCTCGCGCACGTATGCTCTCATCACTGGGGTCGGCATCCTTGACGGCCAGCTCCAGGCCGTCGGCACCAAGGGCGATGACGCGATCGTCATCAATCGCCAGGGCAATAACGCGTTCAAGGTCCACGCCAGCTTCATCAAGGACTCGCCGCGGACCCTGCCCGCCGGCGGCGTGACGTCGATCGCCATGATCCTCTGCGAGGGGGACGACACCGCCACGATTGCCGGGAACATCGATCTCCCGACGTTCATCTCCGCCGAGGAGGGAGACGACCGATTGAATGGCGGAGCCGGACCGAGCATTCTTCTTGGAGGCGCTGGCAACGACATGATCGTGGGCGGCAGCGCGCACGACATTCTCGTCGGCGGCTTCGGGGCCGACCGGATCATCGGCAATGGTGGGGACGACATCCTGATTTCGGGTGACCTAGTCGGCGCTGCCGACCCGATCGACCTGCTCGATGAACTGTTCGCCACGCTCGACGAGTGGGTCCGCTTCCGGGACCGCAGTTTGACTGGATCCCGGCTCATTCCGGTCAATGACGACGACGCCGACAGCTTGACCGGAAGTGCCGGCGACGACTGGTTCTTCTTCGACTTTGTGCGCGACACCACAACCGATAAGAAAAAGAAGGAGGCAGCCCTTCAGATCGGCTGATCGTCCATGCACCCCCGGGACCGACGATGCCCGGGGGTGCTATTCGCCCCCCAGCACTCGAGGCGCCTCTCCGGCGGCGCGCACTGCCGGAGACGTCCGCGTCCGGGATGGTTCGTGGGGACCGCCGACGGGCGGATGCTCTCCCGGGCGGAGTTCGATCTTGCGTGCCTTGGTCAGGTCGACATCCTTGCTGGCCAGCTCGACGATGCTCGGCCGCAGCGGGCCAAGCTGCATGGGTAGCCTGACCGTGAAGGTCGAACCCTTGCCGACGGTGCTTTCGAGCGTGACCTCCCCGCCGAGCATCCGCGCCAGTTCGCGGACGATCGATAGCCCGAGACCAGTTCCCTCGTGCTCGCGGGTCAAGACGCCGTCGCCAGCGTGAGCCATGCCGGCTTGGCGGAACTTTTCGAAGATTCGTTCCCGGTCCTCGTGGGGGATCCCGATGCCGGTGTCAGCGACCTCGATGACAACATGGCGGCTCTCGCCGCGAGCCGAGAGGGTGACACGGCCACCCTCGGGCGTGAACTTGATCGCGTTGGAGAGCAGGTTGTAGATGATCTGGCGGATCTTGCCGGGATCCTGGTGCAGGAGCGGCAGCGCGTCGTCGAGCCGGCACTCGAGGTTGATATCCTTCTTGTCGGCCAGAGGCCGCATTGAGCTGACGAGGCTCTCGCAGACGTCGCGGATGGAGAAGTCTTCGACGTGAAGCTCCATTTTGCCGCTTTCGATTTTGGCCAGGTCGAGGATGTCGTTGATCATGCCGAGCAGCATTTTGCCGGAGTTGAAAATGTTTTGAGCGAAGCGGCGTTGGCGTTCGGGGAGTTGGTCGTTGGAAGCGAGGACCTCAGAAAAGCCGATGATGGAGTTGAGCGGGGTGCGGAGTTCGTGGCTCATGGTGGCCAGGAAGTCACTCTTGATTCGGTTCATCTCGAAGAGGGCCATGTTGGCCTGGGCCAGTTCGTCGACCTTTTTGTCGAGGTCGGCGTTGACCTCGCGGAGTTCTTGTTGCATGGCGACGAGGTTGTGGAGCATCCGGTTGAAGGCGTGGGAGAGTTCCTCGAATTCGTCGCCGGTATGGATCTGGCTGCGGATGTTGAGCTTACCGGCGGCGATGGCGTCGGAGACGTCGCGGAGGTGTTTGACGGGTTTGACGATGATGTAGCGGACGATGACGTAGGAGGTGACCATCGCGAGGATGGCTGTGACAAGGGCCGTGGAGATCAGGATGGCGCGGTTGCGGTGGATGTCGCGCGAGGTAGCGTCCATCGGAAGGCGGATCGAGACCATCCCGGCGAGGTCGTTGGTCTTGGTTTCGACCCACTTGCCGTCGGGTCCGCGACGGAGTTTGTGGGCGTGGCATCCAATGCAGGACTCGCGATAGAGGACGGCTTCCACGTACTGATATTCGCGGCGGCCGGGCGCGATCCGGGCGGCCCAGATCGGCTTGCCGGTCGGGAAGGTGCGGGGGCGTTCGAGCCGGTTGGGGTCAGGCGGGAGCCGGCGGACCCGTGCTGAAGCGGCCGCTTCGCGGAGGAACTCGTCGAGACGCTCGGCCTCGAAGGCATCGGCCGGGCGTGATTTGTCGTCGAAGGGACCGTAGGCGGGGACGAAGTGGGTGCGGTAGCCGGCACGGGCGTCGGCGGTGGCCGCTTCGTCGGACAGCTCCAGAAAGAGGTCGCGCGCGGGGCTCGTCGGGTCAAGGTCCATGTGGCGCGCGGCGAGCACGGGACCGACCAGAACACGCGCCGCTTCGGTCTTCTGGCCGATGACCAGGCTCTCGGTTTTGAGGCCGTACCAGTAGAAGCTGAGCGTGACGACCAGGAAAATGCCGGAGCCGAAGATGAACCGGCACTTGCGTTCGAGGCTGGTCTCGCCGAGGAGGTGCTTGAAAGTGCGGTAGGACACGGAGACCGTCCCCCAGTCTCACCAGTAGCGGAGAAGCGAGCCGGCGGGCCGACCGAGAGCAGAACCAGGGGGACGCGCAGCGTGGCGGGACGATCGGCTCGACATACGTTAGTCTAACGCAACTCCGCCGATCCGGCCAGAGCGACCCGACACGGAGCGGGGCGGCCGCTGGCAGCGGGTACAGACGTAGGTGGGTCGGCCGATCAGTCCGGGAATGCGCGTTTTGCGGATCGCCAGACCGCAGCGCCGGCAGGGCTGGCCCTCGCGGCCGTAGAGGTTGTTGCTGGCGAGGAAGCCGCCCTCGAGGCCGAGGACGGTCCGGTATCCGGCGTCGAAGCTCGAGCCTTCGGCGGCGATGGCGCGCCAGAGGACGGCGGAGATGGCCCGATGGATGGCGGCGATCTGGGTTGGCCGGAGGGTCGCCGCGGGCCGCGACGGGTGGATCTGGGCCTCGAAGAGGATCTCATCAGCGTAGATATTGCCGATCCCGGCCAGGACTTTCTGGTCCATCAGGGCGGGTTTGATCGCGCGGGTGGTCCGGGCGAGCCGAGCGGCGAGGTCGTCGAGGCCGATCTGGAGGGCGTCAGGTCCGTGGGAGCGGGCGAACGCCCTTTCGGCGGCGCTGGGATCGGGAAACCAGGTGACGCGGCCGAGCCGTCGCGTATCGCAAAACCAGATCGGATGACGCCGACCGCGTAATTCGAAGATCAGGCGCACGTGGTCGGGGCGGGGCGGTGGGGTGAGCCAAAAGCCTCCAGTCATCCGAGGTTGGATGACGATCAGACCGGCGCCAGCACTCAGGATCAAGACGACCCACTTGCCTCGCCGGCACACCTGCTCGACCACGGCCCCGGCCACAGCGGCCGCGAGCGAGTCGGCCGAACAGCCGGACAGCAGACGTGCGTCGAGCACCCGGACGGCGGCCAGCCGGCTGCCCTCGAGCACAGGCCGAAGCCCGCGGACCATCGTCTCAACCTCCGGAAGCTCAGGCATGCCAACCTCGCGCGTCGGACCTCTGAATCGGGGAGCGAATCTCAACAGATTACACCGGCCGAGCCAGGCAACTGAGACCAGACAAGATCGGCAGTGCAGGTTCGGAGGAGTCAAGAGCCGAAGGGGCGTCGAAGGCTTTTGATAGATTGTGCTTGATCGCGAAATTTTTCTTGACAGTTATTGATTGAATATGGAACAATCCCTGAGTGAATTCGATCACGAGGGTTAGTGAGCCGATGTTAGCCGAGGCCCGACGTCAGCGGATCTTGGAGCTGGTTCGGCAGCAGGGTTTTGCAACGCTCGAGGAATTGGTGGAGGGATTAGGGGTGTCGGAGAGCACGGTCCGGCGCGATCTGGAGGCGCTGGATCTGGCTGGGGCGGTGAAGCGAACGCACGGCGGCGCGGTCTATGCCGGGGAGGTTCGGGGGTTGCCGGCGTTGGACGATCGGGCCGGGACGGCGGCCGAGGAGAAGCGGGCGATTGGGCGGGTGGTGGCTGGGCTGTTAGCTGAAGGCTCGACGGTGTTGCTGGATGGGGGAACGACGACGCTCGAGGTGGCCCGGGCGCTGGTGGGCCGGAGTCTTCAGGTGGTGACCAACAGCCTGCCGATTGCCCAGTTGCTGGCGCCGCAGAAGGACATCGATTTGATTCTGATCGGCGGATATGTGTATCCGCGAACCGGAGTGGCCTTGGGTCCGATTGCCATCGCCTGCATGGAGGCGCTGCGGGTGGATGTGGTGGTGATGGGGGCGGGCGGGGTGGTGGCCGATGGGATTTACAACTCGAATTCGATTCTGGTCGAAACCGAGCGGCAGATGATGCGGTGCGGGCAGCGGGTGATGCTGGCGGTGGACCACACGAAATTTGGCCGAAGGTCGCTGACCCGGCTCTGCGGTCTGGAGGAGGTGCATCAGATGGTGGTTGATGACGGGATTGGGGCGGACGATCGGGCGATGCTCGAGGCGGCCGGGGTCGAGGTGACGCTGGCGGAGACCGGGGTTCGCGAGAAGCCAGCCCCGGTGAGGAGCCGGTCATGATGGCGCTGGCGACGCGGGATCAGGTGGAGGCGGCGGTCCGTGAGATTCTCAAGCGGCGGCTTGCCGACGAGGGGTTGCGTCCTGGCCAGGGTTTGCCGGGGAATTTGGGGAGGCCGCCGGGCGGTTATCGGCCGAACCTGGTCGTCAATATCTCGGCCCGACATTGCCATTTGACGCAAGAACATGTGGAGATTTTGTTTGGAAAGGGCTACCAACTGACTGAGATGCGGCGGCTGTACCAGGCGACCGACTTTGCGTCGAATGAGACGGTGGCGGTGGTCGGGCCACGGCAACGGATGATTCCGGGGATTCGGATTCTCGGTCCGTGCCGCAAATTCAGTCAGGTGGAGCTGGCGTTCACGGACGCGATCAGTCTGGGGATCGATGTGCCGGTCCGGCTGTCCGGGGATATTGAGGGGACGCCGGGCGCGTTGCTCGTCGGTCCCAAGGGGACGCTGGAATTGAAGCAGGGCGTGATCCGGGCCGAGCGGCACGTTCACATGGGACCGCGGGATGCGGAGTATTACGGAGTCAAGCATCTGGACCGGATGAATCTGAGAGTCGAGGGGACGTGCCCCACGACGCTCGAGGGGTTGCTGGTGCGGACCCATCCGGATTGGAAGCTGGAGGTTCACATCGACACCGACGAAGCGAACGCGTGCGACCTGCCGCACGCGACCCGCGTGACGCTCGAAAAGGCGAACTGAGTTGGCTGATCCCCACGGAGTTGAAAACCGAAACCCACTCGGAGGCAAGCGATGGCGACGGCGACACTCGAAGCGCTCGGGATGATCGAGACCCGGGGTTTTGTGGCCCTGGTGGAAGCGACGGATGCGATGCTTAAGGCGGCCAATGTGGAGCTGGCCGGCTGGGACAAGGTCGGCAGCGGCCTGGTGACGGCGTTCGTGGTCGGTGATGTCGCGGCGGTGAAGGCGGCCGTGGATGCGGGCGCTGCGGCGGCCAGTCGGATCGGCGAGGTCGTGAGCGTGCAGGTCATTCCGCGTCCGCACGAAGACCTGGGGGGCGTGTTGAACTTTGGCAAGAAGACCGCCGGCGCGGCCAAGTGATTCGAACCAAAGAGAGGGGAGTTTGAGCCATGGCGGCAGCGACGCAGACCGATGCCCGTTCCGGCCGTTCCGGTGGGACGAACGGGGATGCCCTGGGGCTGATCGAAACCAAGGGCCTGGTGGGGATGATCGAGGCGACCGACGCGATGCTCAAGGCGGCGAACGTGGAGCTAGCCGGTCGGGTCCAGGTTGGCGGTGGTTTTGTGACGACGCTGGTGCGGGGCGACGTGGGCAGCGTCCGCGCGGCGGTCGAGGCGGGCGCGGAGGCGGCTGGCCGGGTTGGGGAGCTGGTCAGCGCGCATGTGATTCCGCGGCCCGATGCGGCCGTTCTGCGGACGTTTCTTGGCTAAGAAAGGCGTACCGTGATGAACAACGCGATCGGGATGATTGAGACGATCGGCCTGGTGTGCCTGATCAGCGCGGTCGACGCGATGCTCAAGGCGGCGACGGTCGAGGTGGCCGGTCCGGTGATCCGGCTCGATGGCGGGCTGGTCAGTGTGATGATTCGGGGCGACGTCAGCAGTGTGCGCGCCGCAGTGGAGGCGGGTGCGGAGGCGGCGGGTCGGATCGGCGACTTGCGTGCCGCCCATGTGATTCCGCGTCCGGCGGCCGTGGTCGTCGAGGCGTTTTCCCGGGGGTGATCGACCGGTCGGCCTACCGATTCCGCAACGCTTACCGAGATCCGCGATGAACGTCCTGGTCGCCAATCTGGGCAGTACGAGCTTCAAGTATCGGCTATACGACCTGGGCCAGCCGAGCGAGCCGTTGCTGTCGCGGGGAGCGATTGATCGGATCGGCTCCGGCTCGTCGAGCGTCCGGCTCTGGCTGGGCGACCGCGAAGAGGTGTTCGAGGCGGCGCTGCCGGATCATGGCGCGGCCCTCCAGGTCTGCCTGAATCGGCTGTCGGATCCGGCCTCGGGAGTGTTGCGGTCGGCTGAAGACCTGGGAGCGATCGGCTTCAAGGCGGTGCATAGTCGGGATTATCACGGTGTGCACCGCGTGGACGCGGCGGTGCTGGACTCGATGGAGGCCTATTCGGCGGTCGCGCCGGCTCACAATCCACCCTACGTCAAAGCGATGCGAGCGTTGGCCGAGCGGTTTCCCCAGATCCCGCAGGTGGCAGCGTTCGAGACGGCGTTTCATGCGACGATTCCGGACGCGCAGAGGTATTACGCGATACCGGAGGCGTGGAGCCAGCGGCTGGGGATCCAGCGATGGGGATTTCACGGGGCCAGCCATCGCTACATCGCCGAGCGGGTCGCTCAGTTGCTGGGTCGGGAGGATCTGCGGGTGGTTTCGTGCCATCTAGGAGGAAGCTCGTCGTTGTGTGCAATCCGTAACGGGCGGTCGCAGGCGTGCAGCCTGGGGATGAGTCCGCAGACGGGATTGCCCCATAACAACCGGGTGGGGGATTTCGACGTTTTTGCGTTGCCGGCGATTTTGAGGGAGACCGGCCAGACGCTAGAGGAGGTGCTCGAGACGCTCGCCAGCCGCTCGGGGTTGGAGGGCGTGTGCGGGCACCGTGACCTGCGTGATATTGAGGCTGCGGCCGAGGCCGGCGATCGGCGGTCCCGGCTGGCGCTGGAGTTGTACGTCGGGTCGATCCGTCACTATCTCGGTGCCTACCTGTTTGAGCTGGGAGGTGCGGATGCGATCGTCTTCACCGGCGGCATCGGGGAAAACTCACGCCGGGTCCGGGAAGCGGTGCTCCGGGACCTGGACTGGTTCGGAATCGAGCTGGATCCGCAGCGTAATGCGTCGGCTCGGGGCGAGGCGCTGGTTTCGACCGACGCGTCGCGGGTCCAGATCTGGACGGTGCCGACCAACGAAGAGCTGATCGTGGCCCGACAAACCCGCGACCTGCTGCGTGCGGACGGCGGGCGGTCGGGATCGGGAAAGGGTTGAGAGAACCAGTTCCGGAACACGCCATGTTTCTTGCACGGGTGACCGGTCACGTCGTGGCGACTCAGAAGGTCGCGTCGATGATTGGGCACAAGCTGCTAACGGTCGAACCGTACCGCGTGGACGAGGCGGAGGGGCGGAGTCTGGTGCCGACGGGCCGGACGTTTGTGGTCGTGGACACGCTCGGGGCTGGTCTGGGCGAGATGGTGCTGGTGTGCCAGGGGTCGTCGGCGCGGCTGACGCCGGAGACGGAGAAGCTGCCGATCGACGCGGTGATTATTGGGCTGGTGGATGCGGTGGACCTGGGTGGTCGGACGATCTTCCGCAGTCAGGATTCGGATTTCGCTCGCGGAGCGGCCGAGGCGGCGGATCGCGCTTCAGACCATTCCCGATAGCCGGAGAGAGACCGACAGATGGTTGCCATGCAGCTCTCGGAAGAACTGATCCGATCGGTGGTGCACGAAGTGCTGGCGCAGATGGGCGGCACGGGTGCGGGGTCGAAGGCTCCGGTCCGCGTTTCGGGTGGTTCTTGGGGCGTGTTTCCGACGATCGACCAGGCGGTCGCGGCGGCCAGCGATGCGTTTCAGGAGTATCGCCGGCGGCCGCTCCGCGACCGGGACGCGGCCGTGCAGCGGATCAAGCAAATCTGCATCGAGCAGGCCGAGGAGTTGGGCCGCAAGGAGCTGGAAGAGACGGGCATTGGCCGGCTGGACCACAAGATCGCCAAGCTGGCCGTCGGGATCCCGCCGACGCCCGGAGTGGAATATCTGCGGACGTTGTGCGACTCGGGCGATGCGGGAACCGTGCTGACCGACTTTGCGCCGTTTGGCGTAATTGGCGCGATTACGCCGGTGACGCATAGCTTGCCGACGCTGGCGTCGAACGCGATCAGCATGCTGGCGGCGGGTAATACGGTGGTCTTCAATGCGCATCCGTCGGGAGCGCGGATTGCCGCGGAGGGGGTGCGGCGGTTCAACCAGGCGATTGCGAAGGCAATCGGGATCGAGAATCTGCTGACGATCGTCGAGAAGCCAACCCTAGAGACCGCTCAGCAACTGTTTTCGCATAACGGTGTGAGGCTGCTGGTGGTGACGGGCGGACCGGCGGTCGCGCGAGCGGCGCTGGCAAGCCCGAAGCGGGCGATCGTCGCCGGGCCGGGCAATCCGCCGGTTGTGGTCGATGCGACGGCCTGTCTCGATGGCGCGGCACGCTCGATTATCGAGGGGGGGGCATACGATAACAATTTGCTCTGCATTGGCGAGAAACAGGTCTTCGCCGTGGCCGAGATTTTCGATCGGCTGATGGAGGCGATGGGGCGGTTCGGCGGGTTCCGCCTGACCGAGGCGCAGATCGACGCGCTGACCCGAGCCGCGTTCACGATGGGCGCCGATGGCAAGCCCCACGTGAACAAGGACCTGGTCGGCAAAGACCCGGAGGTGCTGGGCCGGCATGCGGGCGTCGAGGTGCCCAAGGGGACTCAACTGCTCTACGGTGAGACCGATTTCCGGCACCCGTTCGTGCAGGAAGAGCAGATGATGCCGTTTATCCCGTTTGTGCGTGTGCCCGACGTCAAGCGGGCGATCGAGCTGGCCCGGGAATCGGAACACGGCTACGGCCACACGGCGGTGCTGCACTCGCGCGACACGGGTGTGATGCAGGCGATGGGTCGGGCCATGAACTGCACGATTTATGTGGTGAACGGGCCGAGCACGGCGGGCCTGGCGCCACCGGCGGTCAGTTCATTCTCGATCGCGGGACCAACGGGCGAGGGTGTAGTGACGCCGCTGACCTTCACGCGCTCGAGGCGCACGTCGATCATCGGCGGGATGCGGTTCCTCTGAGTTACCAAGGAGACGGCGATGTCGACCCGAGAAACGCCGGCCAGCGCGGCACAGTGGCTGATGACAGCGGGAATCTTGACCTTCTCGTTGATCGCCGGGGTTGTGATTTTCGCGGCGATTGTGCTGCTGGTGCTGCGTTCGGGGCGGCTGTTTGAGGGCGAGTGGTGGTCGCCGACGGGGACACTCACCCTGGTTGGGCTCGGCACGGCGCTGGCCATGATCGTGCTATCGATGGTCTTGCCGCCATTGATCGAGCGGCGAGCGCTGGCCTCACGCTTGACCGGACCGGTGTCGAACGAAGTCACGCCGGGGTTCGAGGATTGGGGGCCGGGGGCGGCTGAGCTGCTGCCGGTTTTGATGACCGGACACATCGTGCGGCTGGCGTTGCTCGAAGGTGCCGCGCTTCTGAATCTGATTGTGTACATCCAAGAGGGCAAGGTGTGGTCCCTGGTTGCCGCGGGAGTGTTGACTGTGCTGATGATCTCGACCTTGATGACCGAGTCGCGGGTTCGAGGCTGGCTCGAAACGGCTCGGGAGACGTCCCAGGCGATGGAGCGCCGCTGACCCGAAGGCCCCCTGCCCTGCTCTACCATGCAACTGGCTCGTGTGATCGCCACAGCGACGGCCACCGTCAAGCATCCGACCCTGGCCGGGGAGCGGCTGCTGGTGGTCGAGCTCCTGGCTGCCGATGGGAGACCGGAGGGCGAACCGATTTTGGTGATCGACCGGCTGGGAGCTGGCCGGGGTGATCGTGTGATCGTGACCAACGATGGACGAGCGCTTCAGGAGCTGCTCGGTCCGACCACGCCGGGGCGCTGGAGTGTCTTGGGAATTCCGGATTCATGAACGGTCCGAGTGCTGCCGAGGTCGACGCGGTCGTCCGGGCTGTCCTGACTGGGCGTGCGGGCGGGGCGGGTTTGGACCGCGATTCGTCGATCTATGGCTTCGCGGGCCGGGTGCTGACGCTGCGGGTGGTATCGGGGCTGCCAGAGACGATCCGGCAGGTGGTCGTCGGTTGCGAGACGGTTGTGACGCCGATGGCGCGCGATGCGTTGCGGCAGCGCGGGGTGGTTGTGTCGATCGAGTCAGGGCCGGCGGTACCCGCGGGGGTCGAGTGGGCGTTGGCCAGCGACGGCGATTCGCCCCGGTTCGAGGCGTATCGGCGGGCGGTCCTCGGGGGGCCGGGTGCCTGGCGTCATTTTGGACCGGATCTGGACCGGGCGGTGGCGTGGTGGACGGCGTCGGGGGCGCGTGCGGGGGTGGTTTTGAGCGCATGCGCGGCGGGGACAGTCTGGCGGCTGCATCGGTTCGCTCGAATCCGCGCGGCTCAGGTTCACGACGCCGAGTCCCTGGGGCGTGCCGGTCCGTTCCAACCGAACGTCGTGGTGGTCGAACCGGCGGCCACGTCGCTCGCCGAGTGGCGGCACCTGGTGGGCCGGTTTCAGCGGTCGTTTATGCCGGCGCGGGGGTGAAGACCAATGCGTATTGGTGATGTGATCGGCCGCGTGACCCTGAGCCGGCAGCATCCAAGTCTGCCGGCCGGCCGGCTCTTAGTGGTGCGGCCGTGGACGCGGGATGCGGTGCTCGAAGGAGCTGCGTCGAGGGGTGAAGATCTGGTCGTCTACGACCACAACCTGGGCGCCGGGGTTGGAACGGTCATCGGGTTGAGCGAGGGTCGCGAGGCGGCCAATCCGTTCGGCAAGACCAGGGTGCCGATGGATGCGTATTGCGCGTGTCTGATCGACTCGATCTCTTAGCGATAAGGATGGACCGATGATGGCGGGTTACAATGCAAATCATGGTTTTATCAATGAATGGAAGCTCCGGGAGGAGATGTGCGAGATTGGCCGGCGGGTCTACAATAAGGGATTCGCCGCGGCCAACGACGGCAACATCTCGTATCGACTTGATGAGAATCGGGTTCTCTGTACGCCGACGCGCGTCTCCAAAGGTTTCATGAAGCCCGACGATCTGTGCATCGTGGACATGGAGGGCAACCAGATCTCGGGCAAGCGGAAGCGCTCGAGCGAGATTCTGCTGCACCTGACGATCATGAAGCATCGTCCGGACGTGCGGTCGTGCGTGCATTGCCACCCGCCCCACGCGACGGCGTTTGCGGTGGCCCACGAGCCGATTCCGAAGTGCACGATGCCGGAGTTTGAGGTTTTTCTGGGCGAGGTGGCGATCACGCCCTACGAAACGCCCGGCGGCCAGAAGTTTGCCGACACAGTCGTTCCCTACATCAAGGATACGGATGTCATCCTACTGGCCAATCATGGAACGATCACGGCTGGCAGCGACCTGATCGATGCCTATTTTAAGACCGAGATCATCGACGCTTATTGCCGGATTTTGCTTCTGGCCCGGCAGCTTGGCTCAGTCTACTACTACTCGGACGAAAAGGCCGCAGAGCTGCTGCGGCTGAAGCCCAATCTCGGCATCCGCGACGTGCGGCTGGAACGAGGGTTGGAGAATTGCGATCTCTGCGGCAACAGCCTCTTCCGCGAAGGATATAGCGACTTCAAGCCCGAACCTCACGCGTTTATTCCGCCGAAGCTGCTGGGCCGTCCGGATGGTCCGGGCGCGCTCGGTCCAGCGGCCGAGTGCGGCTGTGGGACAGCGCAGGGCCAGGCGTGCGGCTGCCGGGATGGGAGCGTTCGGGCCGCCACCGCCGAACCGGCGGACTTTGAAGCGTTGGTGCAGTCGATCACCGATCAGGTCATGGCGGCGCTCGAGGGAAGGTCCGCCACGGCTTGCTGACCGATCCGGGAGCCTTCGGTCCCGCTGAGGAGGAAAAAGTCATGCGAGCAACCCGGTCCGGAATCGTCGGCGTGCTGCTGATGGCGTCGCCCCTGGTGAGCGCTGAGCAGCCTCAGACGATTCATGTGGTGGTCTGGGACGAGCGGCAGCCCGAGCAGAAAGCGGCGTACGACGGAAGGTTTCTGGGAGATTTCATTGCCGCTGAGCTGGCCCGAAGGCCGGGGATCGTCGTCGAGTCGGTCGGGCTGGATGACCCGGATCAGGGGTTGACGCGGGAGCGTCTTGAAGCGGCGGACGTGCTGATCTGGTGGAGCCACTTGAGGGACCGGGAGTTCGACATCGCCAAAGCCCGCCGGATTGTTGAGCGGGTTCAGGCCGGGAAACTGTCGCTGGTGGTGCTGCACTCCGGGTTTGCGGGCTACCCGTTCCGGGAGGCGCTTCAGACCGTGGTTGAAGCGCGGATGAATCAGGCGCTGGCCGATGCAATGCCGAAGCCGCTCTCGCCGACGGTACGGATCGAGATTCGATTTCTGTATCCGGGCAAGGACTTCGAGCGACGAAACGACGAACCCTACGATCCCGCCTTTCGGTTCGAGACGAAGGCCCCGGATTCGTATGTCGCGCAGGTTCGGTTGCCGGCCTGGACGATCGCTGCTTGGCGCGAGGACGGCAAGCCGAGCCGGGTTCGGGTGGTACGGCCTGACCACCCGATCGCCGCTGGGCTCCCTGCTGAATTTGTCATTCCGCAGACCGAGATGTACGCCGAGCCGTTTCATGTACCCGACCCAGACCTGGTGATCCTTGAGGAGCGCTGGGAGACGGGCGAGACGTTCCGGTCGGGCTGCCTTTGGCGTGTGGGCAATGGCTACGTCTTTTACTTACGCCCGGGGCACGAGACCTATCCGGTTTACAAGAACCGCGAGCCGATGAAGCTTTTGGAAAACGCGGTCCGCTACCTCGGGGCCGAAGCACGGTCTTCGGGACGTCGCGCTTCCCCAGTTCGAGATGAAGAGGAACCCCTTCGATGAAGGTTGCGATCATTGGTGGCGGTGGACTGGTCGGGAGCTGTGCGGGGTATGCCTTGCAGTTGGGCGGCATCGTCAGCGAGATCCGGATGCTGGACGTGGCCGCCGAGTTGGTCAAGGGACAGGCGCTCGACCTGCTGCACGGGTCTCCGTTTGTGGCCGACCAGCGGATCGGTTCGGGGGGTTATGAACTGATCGGGGATTCGGACCTGATCTGCATCACGGCCGGTCTTCGGCGCAAGCCGGACGAATCGCGGCTCGATCTGATCAACCGCAATGTCGCCCTGTTCCTCGAAATCCTCAAAAACGTGAAGGCCGCCGGGCTGCGCCCGGACGCGATCCTCCTGATCGTGTCGAACCCGGTGGACGTGCTGACGTATCTGGCGGCCACGACGTTGGGTCTGCCCGCACGGCAGGTGATCGGTCTGGGCACGACACTGGATTCGTCGCGGTTTCGCTCGTTGATTGCCGAGGCCCTGAAGCTACCGCCGACCCAGGTGACGGCCCTCATCCTGGGCGAGCACGGCGACAGCATGGTCCCGATCTGGTCAGCAGCGCAGGCCGCGGGGCTGCCGTTGGAGAAGTATCCCGGCTGGTCGACCCATCTGGGCGAGGAGCTGTTTCAGCGGACCAAAGGAAGCGGAGCCGAGGTGATCAAGCTCAAAGGCGGCGCGGGGTTTGCCGTCGGGGTGGCGATCGCCGAGGTGATCCACGCCGTGGCCCTCGACCGGAAGCGGATTCTGCCGGTCGCTTCGCTGTTGCAGGGCGTCTACGGAATACGGGATGTTTGCCTGTCGGTCCCGACGGTCGTAGGCCGGTCGGGGGTCGAGCAGACGCTCGAGATCGAGCTTTGGCCCAAGGAGCTGGCGGCCTTGCAGCACTCGGCGCATGTCTTGCGCGAGACGATCGACACGGTGCTCCGAAGCCATCCGTCCGCCCAGGCTGCTCCGGCTGGATTGGGCAAGCCGGTCGGCCCGCCGCCGGCCCGAAGCGGCTCGCGGGTGACGATGGGATTGGGCGGTCAGGCCTATGGTCTGAGCACGCAGCGCCAGGGAGGCAACGGTGGTCGTTAAGTCGCTGGAGCGTAAGCTGGCCGCCATTCATGCCGATCCGCACGGCTGCCGCGAGTTCATCCTGGCCGACGCCAAGGACGCGGACATGGCCTTCGGCATCGGGGCGCCCGGGCAGTCGCCGGAGATGCACGCCGGCGAGGTCCGATTCAAGACGCTCGAGGAATACCGTGAGCAGATCCGTGCGATCGTCGGCCAGGGCTTGGTCGACATCATGCTCATGTCGTCGAGCACCAGTTATAAGCTGACGATCGAGGAGCGGCTGTTTGACCGTTCGCCGGTCACCCCGGCCGTCCGGGCCAACGACACGACCGACGTCCACATTGCCCGCGGTTCGATCTACGCCCTGGAGCCGGCCCGCCCCCACCGTTCGGCGGACATCGACCAGATTCAGTGCGGCCACCTCGACTGCGCGCCCGAGGAACGAACCCGGGGGGCCAACCTGGGGCTGTACAGCGTCACCTTCAACAACGATCTGGAACGCGACTTGGAGACCCTGGAACGGTTCCACGCCTTCCGGCGCGAGGCCGAGCGCAAGGGCTTTCGGTATTTTCTGGAAGTGTTCGACCCGAACGTTCCGAACGCCGTCGATCCCGAGACGCTGCCGGGCTACATCAACGACATGATCGCGCGGATGCTGGCCGGGGTCGCGCCGCCGGGCCGTCCCCAGTTTCTCAAGATCGTCTACCACGGCCCCAAGGCGCTCGAGGAACTGGTCCGATACGATCCGCATCTGGTCGTCGGCATCCTGGGCGGAGCCTCGGGGACGACTCGCGACGCCTTCCAATTGCTGCACGACGCCAAGAAGTATGGCGCGCGGGTGGCGCTGTTTGGCCGCAAGATCAATCATGCCGAGAATCAGCTTGCGTTTGTTCAGTTTTTGCGGCTGATCGCGGATGGGGAGATCGGGCCGGTCGAGGCAGTGAAAGCCTACCACGCTGTCTTGCAGCGGCTGGGCATTGCCGCTCACCGTCCACTGGACGAGGATCTGAAGCTCAAGGCCCAGGCGATGAGCTACGGAGGCACGACGCCGCGGGTCGTCGTGCCTCCGCGCGAGGATTCGGTCGGGATCGAGCGCGACGGTCCGGTTCCACTGGTAAGTCCCGAGGCAGCGGCCCAGGCGACGCAGCGGCGTTCCGCGTCCTTGGCCAACGCCCGGCCTTATCCGACGCGAGACAACGGGCTGCCGGACTTCGCCCAGATGGACGCCGCGCAGCGTCTGGCGTATCACCGACAGCGACTCGGGCTTGGCGGATCTTTAGTCACGGTTCCTGTTGCAGGGGTGGCGCGCGGGTCGGCCTGAAGGCGGGGCGGGCAGTTTCACGGCATCGGACCGCTACAATCGGCGCAACTGTGCGCGATTCGCGAATCGGAGCGGTCGACGACTCGGGCAGGCTCAATTCCAGGACGATAGCTTCACTAGAACGCAGACTCGACCAAGCCCTAAACTGGAGGCTACGGGCCCCGAAGCGCTGCCGGAACCTACCCGGAGGCGACGCAGCGTGGGTTGGGGACCGAGGGCCTCCGGCGTCGAGCCGGCAGCCCGTAGGCTTTGGAATGAGCCGAACGGTTCCGCCTTGCCGGCCGTTACCAACCGCGACCCGCTCACTCAAGACCGGCCGGAAACCAGGGATGAACCGACCGTGCGGCACCAGCGATGTCCCTGTTGCTCAGGAAACGACGCATGTCGGGCGGAGATGTGAATCTGCGGTTAGAGCCGCCACCCGCCGCACCGCCGCGCCTTCCCGACGTGTACGAGTGGGAAATCACGATCCAGGCGCCGTTTGCCTTTGATTTTTTGAAGCTCGTGCGCTCGCTCTTTCAATTGCCGAAACGGCGGCCCTCCGGCAGCGATCCGGTCGCTCCGGGATCGCGGCGCAGTTGGTATCTGCATGTTTTCTTGTACAACCTGGGCCGGATCGCGTTGATCCTGGGCATGATTCCGTTCACGATGCTGGCGTTTTCGTATGTGGCGACGCTGCCGTTTCTGGTGATGCGGGGGTTGGAGAACTGGCTCGGCCCTGGGCCGGTGGCGGTAATCGCGGGGCTGGGTCTGGTGCTCTCGCTCTTGCTTCCGGTCTGGGTGGTGCTCCAGTGGTTCAAGCCCAACTGGGTCCGGGAGTCGTACAAGAAGAGCAAGGTTGAGCTTTACAACATCTTGATTTATCTCGGGCTATTTCTGGCAGCCGGGATGCTGGAGACCCTGATCGCCTCGCCGGTGCTTCCGTTTCGCGGCGATTTTGCCGGGCCGGTCGACTCGACGCCGCAATGGACCCTCTTTTTCGCCGATTTGTCGATGAACGTCTTGTTCGCACACCTGCCTCAGAAGCTCTTCGGAGCGATTTCAGATATCCGGCTCGAGGAACCGGGGCGGATTCCAGTGAGTCTGGGGCTTTTGCGGCTGCTGTTGATCGTCGGGTTCGTGACTCTGGTACGGCTGCTGTTCATGAAACTTTGTTTGAACAAGACAGAGTTGTTTGTTGGGACCCGTGAGGAGGTGAAGGCCTATCTGCCCTACTGCGGTCGGGCCATGGCGCGGCCGATCCGCAAGGTGATTCCGCTGCCGCTCTCGGACGAGGAACTGGCGATGACCGAGTCGTTCCGGTTTCGGATGGAGCCAAACGACGATGGGCCGGGTTCGGCGGCGGCGGGGTCGGGTCCGGCTGGGCCCGAGCGTCGTGGAACGGTCGGCGAAGATGGTTTAGGATGCCCAGATTGATGTTCCCGCATTGAGGGTCCCGAGGCGGGGGAGGTCCGTGGTCATGCTGGATTCCGGAAGGGTGCAGGCTCCGGTGCTGGGCATCGACCTGGGCGGGACGAAGATTCTGGCCGCGGTCGTGGATCAGGAGCATCGGGTCGTCGGTCGGGCGAAGAATCCGACGCCAGCGCAGGAGGGCGAGCAGGCGTTGCGGGCGGCCCTGGAGGCGACGGCGCTGGAGGCGATTGAGGCCGCGGGACTTCAGCCTGGGGATCTGCTCGGTTGTGGTGTCGGCTCGCCGGGGCCGCTCGATCTGGAGCGGGGCATCATCTTGCGCTCGCCCAATCTGAACGTGAAGGATTTTCCGCTGGGACCGGGTTTGTCGGAGCGGCTCGGGGTGCCGGTCCGGGTTTGGAATGATGTGCGGGTGGGTGGTTACGGGGAGTTTCGCCTTGGGGCGGGGCGGGGCTTCGAAGATTTGCTCGTCGCCTTCATTGGGACGGGCATTGGTGGGTGCGTGATCGTGGCGGGGCGGATGGTTTTGGGGATGACCGGGAATGCCGGCGAGATCGGGCATGTGGTGGTCAAGGCGGCTGGCCCGCGGTGTGGGTGCGGTCAGCGGGGTTGTCTCGAAGCGGTGGCCAGCCGAACGGCGATGGTCAAGCGGATTGCCAAGGCGGCCGGTCGGGGCGAGCCGACGGTCTTGGGCGATCACTTCGAGGGGCGGACGCAACGGCGGGTCAAGAGTAAGGAACTGGCGGCGGCCTACTTCGACCGCGATCCCGTGGTGGTGCGCGAGGTGGATCGGGCCGCGCGGTTTTTGGGTCTGGGCCTGGCAAGCCTGATCAACGTCCTGGACCCTCAGCGGGTGATTGTCGGCGGGGGGGTGGTCGAGGCGTTGGGAGAGTCGTATCTAGCAATCGTGCGCGATGCGGCGCGTCCGCACATCCTGGCAGACTCGGACACCGTGTCGCGGATTGTGCCCTCGGGGCTGGGCGACGATGCGGGCGTCTTGGGCGCTGCGCTCCTGGCGCGTGAAACCTTCGCGCCGGCGACGGTCCGCGACGCGGCGGGCGTTTCGACCGAATGAGGCGGGTCTCAGGGGTTCGGGCTTGGCTCGCCGGTGAGGCTTAGCAGCCAGGCGCGGATGTCTTCAGAGGCCGAGGCGGTGATCACCTCGGCGAAAGCGGGCATACGGTGGCGGCCGTTTGCGACGATCGCCGCGAAGGGTTCGGGCGTGAGAAGGGATTCCTGGTCGACCAGGTTTTGACCGGGATCGCCGCCGCGGGCGTCGGGCCCGTGGCAGTTGGCGCAGTGCTGCGCGTAGAGGAGAGCGCCGCGTTGGGCTGAGGCGGTCGGCGGGGGCGGCACCAGATGGTGAGCGACCGGCTTCGGAATCGGATCGGCGAGGACCTGGAGAGCGGGCTGATTTTGGGGACCGAAGGCGGCGACCAAGTAGGCGTGAAGGTTGGGGCGTTCCTCGGGTGCGACGCGAGCGCCCCAGCCGATCATTTTGTCGATCTCGGCATCCCACTGAGCGGCGTTGAGGCGTTGTTGCTCGACGAGCGCTGGCTCGTGGCACATGCGGCAGGCGTTGTCGAAGGCGATCCGGCCGAGTGCGAGGCGTTCGCCCTCTTCGTCGTCTTGGGCCGGGGTTGGAGCGATCGGGAAGAGACCAACCAACAGCGCTAAGGTCAGGGCGATCGGAGTGGTCAGGGGGTGGTGGTTCATGCCCGAACCTCGACCCGAACGCGGTCGATGCCGTTCCAAAGATAGCCGCTTTTGTTCCAGGGAGTCGACTCGGGCTGGGTGGTACCGTGCGCGTCGGTCGCGCGGACCGCCAGTTCGTGGTGACCGGGTGTGGGGTCCCACTCGTGCTGCCAGATTCGCCAGGCAAACGGAGAGGCGGCCGGGCCAAGCTGGGCGGGGGTCCAGGGGCCGCGGTTGATCGAGATTTCGACCCGCTCGACGGGCGTGAAGCCGCTCCAGGCGGCCCCGACCAGCCGTTGGCGACCTGAGGCGATGATGGCTCCATCCTCAGGCCGAGCGAAGAGGGATTTGATATTGAGCTCGGTGACTGGGACGAGCTGATCGGGCGGCGGGTTAGTGCCTGGGGGAACCGGATGAAGGGGCATCCGGTAAGCGGTTTGTTGATAGAAGCCGGGGGCCTCCTCAGAGGAGACGACCAGGCCGCGGATCCACTTGATCCAGTGGTTGCCGGTCCAGCCCGGGACGATCAGCCGCAGCGGCCCGCCGTGGATGGCCGGGAGTGGCTCGCCGTTGATGTGCGTGGCCAGAAGGGTCGAAGGGTGGAGGGCGCGATCGAGCGGAATGCTGCGGAGGAAGGGGGGTGTTTGGGGATGAGGCGGAATGTCGGCGGTGAGGGTGTGGACGTGGGCGGCCTGGGGCTGGAGGCCGGCGTGACGAATCAGATCGGCCAGACGTACTCCCGACCACTCGGCACAGCCTACGGCTCCTTTGCGCCAGGGAACACCGGGCACGACCGGCTCAAAGAAGGCACGGCCGTTACCGGCACACTGAAGCACGGCCACGATCGAGCTGGGTTCGAGCCGGAGGGTATCCAGTTCCTTGAGGTTGATCTGGAAGGGACGCTCGACCAGGCCCTCAACGCGAACGACCCAGGGCCGCAGACCGACGGCCGGTGGTCGGAAATGGCTGCGGACGAAGAAGCTTTCGGTCGGAGTGAGGAGCCGGTCGAAGACCGAGACGGGGGTTTCGGCGTTGAGCGGTCGCTCACCGCGGACGATCAGGCGGATCCGCTGCTCCTGGGCGGTCAGTTGGCGTGGGAGCGAGGAGGCCAGCGGCGCGGCCAGGGCCAAGCGAAGCAGGTGGCGGCGGCGTAGTGAGTGCCGAGGCGTGGTTTCGCGGAGGCTCATGATTCTTAAGATGCCGCGCGGGGCAGTTCCTTGGCCAGGGGGAGGTGGACCCGGAAAACCGTTCCTCCGCCGGGGCGAGCCGACCAGTCGAGGCGGCCGCCGATTGAGTCCAGGTAGCGCGCGATCCGGGGTAGCCCGAGTCCGAGTCCCCGACCGGCGTGCCGGCCGCTGTAGAACGGCAAGAGGACGTGGCGGGCCTCGTCGGGATCGAGTCCCGGGCCCTGGTCGGCGACGCGGAGCAGGAGCTGGTCGGCCTGGCGTTCGGTCTCGATGAGGATGGCGGCGTCGCTGGGGGAAGCGTCGATGGCGTTTCGGAGGAGGATCTCGACGAGGTGGCGGAGTTGGTCGGGATCGCAGAGAGCGGCCTGGGCGGGTGAAGCGGGAAGGTAATCGAGGCGGATGCGGCGAGCGTCAGCCTCGGGTCGAAGGTCGTCGACGCCGCGGCGGATGATCTCCTCGGGCTGGCAGAGCCGGAGGCGGTCGGGGGTCGGGCGGGCGACGTACATCAGGTCGCGGAGCATGCGATGGGCGCGCTGGGCCTGGGCGATGATCGTCCGCAGCGAGCGTTGGGCCTCGGGGTCGTGGGACAGACGATGGATGAGGAGTTGTGCGCGGCCGACGATGACGGCGAGCGGATTGTTCAGCTCGTGGCCGGCGCCGGCGGCGAACTCGGCCAGTGCGTCGAGCAGTTCCTGGCGTTCGCGGCGTTCGTGCTCCGCGCGGCGGGGCCGGGCAGCCCGGACGGCGTGGCGGAGGGTCGCGGCGAGGCGCTGATTCTCGGCCAGCAGTTCGCCAACGGCGGCCAAGGCGGCGTGGGTTGGATCGGCGCTGGCCAGGGCGGAGTCGGGCACGGGCCAGTCGGCGGGTGGGTCACCGGGCCGGAGTTCGGCCAGACGTCGGATCAGGTCGTGGAGGGACTGATCGAGTTGGTCGCGACGGTGGATTGTGGCCAGGTGACGGGCCAGCGACTGGCAGACCCGCTCCTCGGCAGCGGTGGCCTTGGGGTCGAAGAGGCTCGAGGGCAGCCAGGCTTGGAGGCCGGCCATCCACTGGCGCATTTCGATCGAGGTCGAGACAGGGGCGGGCTCGTCAGGGTTGGCGTGAAGCCGGAATGGTGTGCGTTCGACCCAGGCCCGGGCGTGGCGGAGCAGGTCGAGGGCTTCGGCATCGGCGGGTTCGAGGTCGATCGGGAAGTCGTCCGGCTCGTCGAGCAACCAGGCGGCTTCGATGAGCAGTCGAGGGAGCTTCCAGCGGAGAGCGGCGGTCCGACCGATCCAGCCCAGTTCTTCGCCGAGCTGGTCGCGTTCCCAGCGGTGGCGCGCGATGGGGTCGTGGAGATTCAGCCACTCGGGGAGGCACTCGGGGGCAGCGGCGGCCAGCACCCAGGGACCGAGCGGGGCAAGCAGCCCGAACCAGGCGATCCGCCGGGGGTCGCCGGAGCCGCGGTGAAAGGCGAGATTGCGAGCTGTCCAGGCGATCGCCGCGGCGTAACGCCAGAGGCGTTCGATCGCCTCGCGTTGCTCGGCATGGGGGTTATGCCACCAGGGCGCAGCGGCGATGCGATCGAGTTCGGCGTTGGAGGCACTCAGGAGCCGGGCGACCCAGCCGGGGTCGGCATCCAGGCGTTCCGGACTGGAGGACGGTTCGAGCTTTAGGCGCGGATCGAATTGGGCCAGGACGGCGCGGGCCGTTGCTGGCCGAATTGGTAAGCCCTCGAGGCTGGCAAGTCGGCGCGAAAGGGGATTGGCCGAGCGAGCGTCGCCCACCTCATCGCGCACCGCAGGGACTCCTTCCCACCCCGTAACTCGCCCCGATCGACGAGCGGGGATGTGGCGGCGGTCAAGGCGTGGAGGCTTCGATTTCCAGGAGTTTGCAAATCCGCCGGACCAGTTCGTCGATGTCGAGCGGTTTGTGCAGGAAGTCGTCGGCTCCGGCGTCGCGAAGCTCCTGGATTTTGTCCTCCTCGACCATGCCCGAAATGCAGAGGATTTTGATGTCCGACATGGTGGGGTCGGAGCGTATCGAAGCGCAGACCGCCTTACCATTGATATCGGGCAGCATGATGTCGAGGATGATCAAATCGGGGTGAAGCTCCTTGGTCAGTTTACCGGCTTCGAAGCCGTTGTTGACCGACGTGACGTCCAAGCGTCCGTCGCGGTTCAGAACGTCGGTCAGCAGCTCGACGACGCCCGGATCGTCGTCGACGATGAGAACGCGGCGACGGGCGCTCTCGAGGGCATCGGTCGGGATGTTGTTTTCCTTCATGAAGCGGTAGAGCGACTCGCGAGGGATTCGCCGAAACCGGGAACCCGGGACCCGAAATCCTTTGAGCTGTCCCGAGTCGAAGCAGCGGATGATCGTCTGCTGGCTGACCTTGCAGATCTTCGCTGCCTCGCCGGTTGTGAACACCGTCTTCATAGGATCGCCTCGCCCGCTCCGTTGGTCTGCTTGGACTTCCTTCCCCCCGACGACAAACCGCGCCACCGCGGGCGTCGGCGGATCGACAGCGACCGACCCGAGACCCTGGTCCGACGAGACCGGAGCGGTCGGCGACCGACCGGGGATCGGCGACTCGAACCGGCAAACCCAGTGAAGTCTACCGATATTTCCAAGCTTACCGATTATGCGGATTATAATGTGCGAGGGGGGGCTGTCAATTGGAATGAATAGATTGAGAGAGACAGAGGAGAAACGAGGCGCAGAGGCGGCGCGCGGATGTAGAAAAACGGCAAAGATTGCCGGATTGCGCGGAGCGGGAGCTTCTGGACGCCTTGGGGCAAGGATCCGTTTCGAGGGATTTAGGGGCACCCGAGGCGAAGATAGACGAGTAGGGTTGCCAGGTCGGCTGGCGAGATTCCGGGGATGCGGGCAGCCTGGCCGACGGAGTGAGGACGGACGCGGTTGAGTTTTTCCCGAGCCTCGGCGCGGAGTTGGGGGATCTGGTTGAAGTCGAGCGATGGAGGGATCCGTTTCTGCTCCAGGCGTCGGAATCGCTCGACCTCTTCGGCCTGGCGTCGGACGTATCCGTCGTAGCGGAGGTCGAGGAGAACCTGGTCGATGATTTCCGGTTCGTCGTCGAAGTCGGCCAGAGGGGGGTGGAGTGCGCGGAGTTCGGCCCAGGTGGTTTCGGGGCGGCGGCAGAGGCGTTCGAGCGGCTGGCCGTCGTGGAGAATGGAGCTGAGTCGCTGGCGGAGCATTTCGAGGCGATGAGTCTTGAGCTGGAAGCGGTGCCAGCGGGTGTCGTCGACCGTGCCGACCTGGCGTCCCAAGGGGGTGAGGCGGAGGTCGGCATTGTCGTGGCGGAGGAGCAGTCGATACTCTGCGCGGCTGGTAAACATGCGGTACGGCTCATCGACGCCGCGGGTGACCAGGTCGTCGATCAGGACGCCGATGTAGGCCGTCGAGCGGTCGATGACGATGGGTTCGGCGCCTCGGGCGACGCGTGCCGCGTTGATGCCGGCGACGATGCCCTGAGCGGCGGCCTCTTCGTAGCCGGTCGTGCCGTTGATCTGTCCGGCGAAGAAGAGTCCGGGAATGCGGTGGGTCTGGAGAGTCGGGGCGAGCTGGGTCGGCGGCGCATAGTCGTATTCGACGGCATAGCCGAACCGCATGATCTCGGCGTGTTCGAGGCCGGGAATCAGGGGGATGATGGCCTCTTGGACGTCGCGGGGGAGGCTGGTGGAGATGCCGTTGCAGTAGTATTCGAGGGTGTCGCGGCCTTCGGGTTCGAGGAAGATCTGATGGCGGTCGCGGTCGGCGAAGCGAACGACTTTGTCTTCGATCGAGGGGCAGTAGCGGGGTCCGGTCGAGGCGATCTGGCCGGAGTACATCGGGGCGCGGTGGAGGTTGGCGCGGATCAGGTTGTGGACGTCGGGGTTGGTGTAGGTGATGTGGCAGTCGAGCTGGGGCTGTTCGATGCGGGAGGTTAGGAAGGAGAAGGGGACGGGGTTGGGGTCGCCGGGTTGAGGCTCGAGTTGGGAGAAGTCGATGGTGCGGCCGTTGAGGCGTGGCGGGGTTCCGGTTTTGAAGCGCTGGAGTTCGAAGCCGAGTTCGCGGAGGCTGACCGAGAGGCCGGCGGCGGCGATGTCGCCGGCGCGGCCGCCTTCGGTCTTGGTCTCGCCGGTATGCATCAAGGCGCGGAGGAACGTACCGGTGGTAACGACGACGGCGCGGGCGTGATAGCGTGCGTCGCCTCGGCAGCGGACTCCGGCGATGCGTCCGTTCTCGACCCAAAGCGCTTCGACCAGTTCCTGGCGGAGGGTGAGGTTTTGTTGGCGTTCGATGGTCAGCTTGGCCAGACGGGCGTAGGCCTTTTTGTCGCACTGGGCCCGGGGGCTGTGCATGGCGGGGCCTTTGCCGCGGTTGAGCAGGCGGAATTGGAGGCCGGCGGCGTCGGTCAGTTGGCCCATGGCGCCGCCGAGGGCGTCGATTTCGCGGACGATCTGACCCTTGGCGACTCCGCCGATGGCGGGGTTGCAGCTCATCTGGCCGACGCTGTCGGCATTGAGGGTCAGAAGGCCGGTTCGACAGCCGATGCGGGCGGCAGCCAGCGCGGCCTCGATACCGGCGTGGCCGGCGCCGATGACCAGGACGTCGTAGCGATAGGGATCGGGACGAGGCATAGGACGTGCCGGATTCGACGGAACGGGGAGGTGATTCGGTGGTGGTGTCTGTGCAGGAGGGGTGATATGCGGACAGGGGTCAGGAGGGTTCGGGCAGGGTGATCCAGGTGCCGCGGGCGAAGGATTCGAGAACGGCGTCGGCGGCGATCTGAGCAGCCAGTCCGTCGGCGAAGCTCGGGACCGCGTCGCGGCCCTCGACGATGGCCGAGATGAACTCCCAGGCCAGGTCGTAGCGGAAGACGGTCCCGGGGATGCCCTGGGCGGGGTCGCGGGGGCTGCCGGCGGGTTTGAGGAATGGGGACGGAACGGGGACCGGTTCGAGGTCGCCGCCGTGTCGTCCCAGGAGGATGCGGTTGGGGTCGTGCATGCGGTAGACGGCGGAGGCTTCGGAGCCGTTGACCTCGGCCCACTCATGGCCGAAGCCGCCGAGTTTGTAGCCTTTGGCCAGGGTTGTGCCCTCCCAGACGCCGGTGGCGCCGGAGCGGAAGATTCCGATGAGGGCCGACCAGTCGTCGACGTCGGAGGGTGGGCAAGGCTGGCCGTCGGCGGTCTGGGTGCGGGGGGCGAAGGTGGCGACGGCGCCGCAGAGCCGGTCGATCGGCCCCATCAGGTCCGCGGCGAAGTCGAGGCGGTGGATCGTCATATCGAACAGATCGCCGGCGCCGGCGTGGGCGCGGTATTGCCGCCAGCCCCAACTGGTTTCGGGCAGATCGAGGAATCGTTGGGATCGGAAGTGGCGCGGGGTGCCCAGCGCGCCGGTCTGGAGGAGGTGTTTCAGGTAACGCATCGCGGGGGCGAAGCGGTACGTGAAGGCCGTCATGTGGACGACGCCGGCCGACCGGCAGGCCTGGAGCATGCGGCGGACCTGATCGGCGTTGAGGCCGAGCGGCTTTTCGCACATGACGTGCTTGCCCGCGGCGGCGGCGGCGAGCGTGATGGGCAGATGGGTGTCGTTGGGGGTGGCGATGATGACGGCGTCGATGTCGTCGCGGGCGCAGAGTTCCTCGTAGCGAGTCGTTGTGAACGCAAGATCCCACTCGGCGCGGCGCTTTTCGAGCAGTTCGGCGCTCGAGTCGCAGGCGGCGACAAGCCGCGCGCGGGGATCGAGCCTCAGTCCGGGAACATGGTGATACTCGGAAACGGCACCGGCGCCGATCAGGGCGACGCGAACGGGAGCCGGAGTGGTTCGTGGAGCAGTCATGGAGAGGGGGGTTACAAGGTAGTCCGATGAGAAAGAATGAGGCCGAGCGGCGTGTGAGTCGGGCGAGGAGAGCCGCTGAGGCAGGTCGTCGCGGTCGGCCTGCGAGCCGCGAACTCGCGCCGAGCTGATCGGGCTTCCGAGGCTACGGGTCGGACGGTAATCGAAGCCGACCGCCCATGAGCCTTACGAATCGTACCAGATTCGAGGCGTGATCGGTCGGGGTGGACGGGTCAAGGCGGGATGGCCGCTTGTACGACAGGTTTGGCGCTACTATTCTGCTGCGAAGGTTTGCACGATGTCGCTGCGGGATGATGCATCCGTGGCCTGAGAGGATTTTCAGGGAGCGAGAGGGGTTGCCGATGGCCAGCGAAAAACCGATTCGGGTGGCGATTGTCGGGCTCGGATTTGGAGCCGAGTTTATTCCGATTTACCAGAATTACCCGGGCGCGGAGATGTATGCGATCTGCCGGCGTGACCCGAAGGCGTTGAACGAGATCGGCGATCGCTACAAGGTGCCGGCGCGGTACACCGACTACCGGGAACTGCTCAAGGATCCGAACGTCGACGCCGTGCATATCAACAGCCCGATTCCGGATCACGGCTGGATGTCGATCGAGGCGCTGAACGCGGGCAAGCATGTCGCGTGCACGGTGCCAATGGGGACGTCGATCGATGAGTGCCGACGGATTGTCGAGGCGCAGCGCGCCAGCGGCAAGATCTACATGATGATGGAGACGGTCGTCTACAGCCGTGAGTATCTGTTCGTCAAGGAGATGTACGACCGGGGCGAGTTAGGTCGGATTCAGTTCCTGCGGGGCAGCCATCAGCAAGACATGGATGGTTGGCCTGACTACTGGCCGGGACTGCCGCCGATGTGGTACGCGACTCACTGCGTCAGCCCCTGCCTGGCGATTCTGTCGCAACCGGGCAAGCCAGCCCACGCTGAGGCGGTCGTCTGCTTCGGCTCCGGGCGAATCCGCGAGGAGTTGATCGCCCGCTATAACAGTCCCTTCGCCGTCGAGACGGCGACGTTCACGATCAAGGATTCGGACGTCTGCGCCGAGGTGACGCGAAGCCTGTTTGACACGGCACGCCAGTATCGGGAGAGCTTCGACGCCTATGGGTCGAAGAAGAGCTTCGAATGGCAGCAGATCGAGAATGAAGACCCCGTGATCCATACCAAGAGTACGCCCGAACACCCGCTCTCCGAGCCGGAGATTCCCAAGCGGGTCAAGGTTCCGGATTATGCACACTTGCTCCCGGAAGGGATTCGGCGGTTCACGCAGCCGGCGGCGATCCAGGACGCCGAGCACCTGTCGTTCCTCCAGGGCGGGGGGCACGGCGGCAGCCATCCCCATTTGGTGCACGCCTTTTTGAGCGCCGTTCGGGGCGAGCGGCCCGCATTCCCGGACGCCGACACGAGCGCGAACTGGACCATGGTCGGGATCTGCGCCCATGAATCGGCGTTGAAGAAGGGCGAGAAGGTGACGATTCCCACGTTTTGAGCCGACGCAAGAATGCAACACAGCCGCTCCGGCAGGGGGCAATACCCCCTGCCGGCCGGGTTGTCGGGCGTAATTGGGCGTCGGGGCGACGCTGGCCGGTGGCCGCTCGTTTTTGAGGGTCGGCGGCGGGGATGGGCTCGGCGGTTGAGCCGGACCGGGTGCTTGAGGGGTTAGCGGGTCAGGGATTTGTATTTGATCCGGTGGGGCTGGTCGGCCTCGATTCCGAGCCGCTCCCGGCGCTGTTGTTCGTAGGTCTGATAGTTCCCCTCGCACCAGACGACGCGGCTATCGCCTTCGAAGGCGAGGATGTGGGTTGCGATCCGGTCCAGGAACCAGCGGTCGTGGCTGATGACGACCGCGCAGCCAGCGAAGTCGAGTAGGGCGTCTTCGAGGGCGCGGAGGGTGTCGACGTCGAGGTCGTTGGTCGGTTCGTCGAGCAGCAGGAGGTTGCCGCCGCTTTTGAGGAGTTTGGCCAGATGGACGCGGTTGCGTTCGCCGCCGGAGAGATTGCCGACTTTCTTTTCCTGATCGGGGCCGCGGAAGTTGAACCAGGAGACGTAGGCGCGGCTGGGCACCTTGCGTTTGCCCAGTTCGACGACGTCCTTGCCGCCACTGATTTCTTGAAAGATGGTGTTGTCGGGGTTGAGGGTATCGCGGCTCTGGTCGACGTAAGAAATCTGGACGGTCTCGCCGATGCGGAGGGTGCCGCTGGTGGGTTGCTCCTGACCGACGATCATGCGGAACAAGGTGGTTTTGCCAGCTCCGTTGGGGCCGATGACGCCGACGATGCCGCCGGGCGGAAGGCGGAAGGTCAGGCCCTCGAACAAGACCCGGTCGCCGTAGACCTTGGAGACGTCGAGGGCCTCGACGACCAGTGAGCCGAGGTGCGGCCCGGGAGGGATCTGGATGGTGATCGGCTCATCGCGGCGTTCGGCTTGCTCGGCGGCCAGTTGCTCGTAGCGCTGGATGCGGGCCTTGTTTTTGGCCATTCGGGCGCGAGGGGCCATCCGGACCCACTCCAGCTCGCGCTCGAGGGTTTTCTGGCGGGCGGCCTCCTGTTTCTCCTCTTTTTCGAGGCGAGCTTTTTTCTGTTCGAGCCAGGAGGAGTAGTTCCCCTCGAAGGGGATGCCACGGCCGCGGTCGAGTTCGAGGATCCAGCGGGCGACATTGTCGAGGAAGTAGCGGTCGTGGGTCACGGCCACGACGGTTCCCGGGTATTCTTCGAGGTGGCGTTCGAGCCAGGCGATGCTCTCGGCGTCGAGGTGGTTGGTTGGCTCGTCGAGCAGGAGCAGGTCGGGCTTTTGGAGCAGCAGCCGGCAGAGGGCGACGCGGCGGCGTTCGCCGCCGGAGAGGGTGGTGACGTCGGCATCGGGGGGAGGCAGGCGCATGGCGTCCATGGCGATTTCGAGCTGGCGATCGAGTTCCCAGCCGTTGACGTGCTCGATGCGGTCCTGCACGTCGCCTTGTTCGGCCAGCAGGGCTTCCAACTCGTCCGGCTCGAGCGGCTCGGCCAGCTTCATGCTGATTTCGTTGAAGCGATCGAGCAGGGCGCGGGTTTCGGCGACGGCTTCCTCGACGTTGCCGAGCACGGTTTTGGTCGGGTCGAGGGTCGGTTCTTGAGGCAGGTAGCCGACGGTATAGCCCGGGGTCAGCCGGGCCGTACCGACAAAGTCGGTGTCCAGGCCGGTCATGATCCGCAGCAGGGTGCTTTTGCCTGAGCCATTGGGCCCGAGGACGCCAATCTTGGCGCCAGGATAGAAGGCGAGCCAGAGATTCTTGAGCACCTCTTTCTTGTTGTGGCTTTTCGAGAGATTTTCGATGGTGAAGATATACTGAGCGGGCATGGGGATCCGAGGGGTCCGGGGGGGCTGCGTCGCGGCAGCTTGAAAACGGGCCAAAACCTCAGTATTCTTCCCTGGAGCTTTGGCGGTCAACGGGACTTTTCCGAGACAGTTCCCGCGGCTCGTCATCGCATCTAGCGGGGTAGCTCAGCTGGCTAGAGCGGCGGATTCATAACCCGCAGGTCAGGAGTTCGAGCCTCCTCCCCGCTACTGACGATCGCAGCATGAGAGGTTCGGCGTGATCCTGAGATGAGGGCGCCGAGGCCCGTCTCGATGATTGACCCGGCCGAGGCGAGTCCGCTCAGGTCGGGCCGATCCGATGAGCACGGAGAGGTTGGGCGGAGGCGGCGGACCGATCGGCGAGCGGCCGGGTCGGTGGCGGATCACGTCGGCCGGAGGCGGCGTTGCCCTGCATGGTTGAGGTCCAGTAGGATCGTGAAATCGTGCTGAGGCTGTCATCGGACAGCTTGACCAGCCTGCAAATCAGGGAACACGCCGCGATGCCCGTGCAGACGCAAAAGCCAGCCGGCCGCCCGGACGCGCACGAAACGTCAACGGCTTCGTCGATTCCTCCGCCGCGGGTGGTGATCGAGGCCGTCTGGCCCGAGATCGACGGCGGTCGATTTCCGATCAAGCGGGTGGTGGGCGAGCCGGTGGATGTCGAAGCCGACATTTTTGCCGAGGGGCACGACGAGATCGCGGCGGTTTTGCGTTACCGGCCGGCCAGTGCACCGAACTGGTCCGAGGTCCGGATGAATCCGCTGGAGAACGATCGTTGGGCTGGGCGGTTTGTGCCAACGAGCGTCGGGTGGTTTGAGTACACGATCGAAGCCTGGGTCGATCATTTCGCGACCGCTGTTCGGGGCCTGAGTAAGAAGTGGGAGGCGGGGCAGGAGGTAGGTTTGGAGTTGCGGGAGATTGCGGGGCTTGTGCGAGCCGGAGCGGACCGGGCCGTCGGCGATGAGGCTCGCCGGCTCCGGGATCTGGCCGACGCGCTGGAGCATCCGGGCGACCCAGTGGTGCGGATCGAGCTGGCGCTGAGTACGGAGCTCCGCGGTCTGATGGATCGACATAGCGATCGGCGCCAGGCGCGTCGGCTGGAGCGGGTTTTACGGGTCCAGGTCGAACGTGAGCGGGCCCGCTTCGGAGCTTGGTATGAGTTGTTTCCCCGCTCGACGGCGGCTGAGCCGAATCGCCACGGCCGGTTTGCCGACCTGCAGCGTTGGATGGGATACATTGCCTCGATGGGCTTCGACGTTGTTTATCTGCCGCCGATTCATCCGATCGGCCGCACCCATCGCAAAGGCCCAAACAACAGCCTAACCCCCGGCCCGGGCGATCCGGGCAGCCCGTGGGCGATCGGGGGGCCTGAAGGGGGACACACGGCAATCCACCCGGAGCTGGGGACTCTGGACGACTTTCGCCGACTTGTCGCTGCGGCGGCGGGCTATGGTCTGGAGATCGCGCTGGACATCGCGTTTCAGTGCTCGCCGGATCACCCCTGGGTGCGCGAGCATCCCGAGTGGTTCAAGCGGCGGCCGGATGGGTCGATTCAATACGCCGAGAACCCACCGAAGAAGTATCAGGATATCTACCCGCTCAACTTCGAGACCGAGGCCTGGCGCTCGCTCTGGGAGGCGTTGCGCGACGTCTTTCTGTACTGGATCGACCAGGGGGTCAAGATCTTTCGCGTGGACAACCCGCACACGAAGGCCCTGCCCTTCTGGGAGTGGTGCCTGCGTGAAGTCTGGGATCGTCACTCTGATACCGTGTTTCTGTCCGAGGCGTTCACGCGTCCGAAGCTCATGAAGTATCTGGCCAAGGCCGGATTCACGCAGTCGTATACCTACTTTACCTGGCGTAACGACAAGCAGGGGTTGACCGACTACTTCACCGAGCTAACCCGCTCGGAGTGTGCCGAGTATATGCGGCCCAACCTGTTTGCCAACACGCCGGACATTCTTCACGAATATCTTCAGACAGGCGGCCGGCCGGCATTTATCACGCGGCTGGTGCTTGCGGCGACGCTGGGCGCCTCGTACGGCATCTACGGCCCCCCATTCGAGCTGTGCGTCGGTACGCCGGTTCGTCCCGGTTCGGAAGAGTATCTGGATTCGGAGAAATACCAAATTCGCCACTGGGATCTCGACGCACCCTGGTCGCTGCGGGATTTGATCGGCCGGGTCAACACGATTCGTCGCTTGAACCCCGCGCTTCAGGAGAACCGTAACCTCAGGTTTGTGGCGGTCGACAACCCCCAACTGATCGCCTACACCAAGGCGACGCCCGACCTGGCCAACGTGATTTTGACGGTGGTCAACCTCGATCCGTTTCATACTCAGTCGGGCTGGTTGAGCCTGCCGCTGCACGAGCTGAGGATCGACGGGGGAGATGCCGCCGTCTATCAGGTCCACGATTTGATCAACGACGCCCGCTACACCTGGCGCGGGCCGACCAATTTCGTGCTGCTCAACCCTCACCACATGCCGGCGCATATTTTCCGGGTACGCCGCCGGATCAGGGCCGAGCAGGATTACGAATACTTTGAATGAACCGGAGCCGGCGGTCTGGCGGATGAATCAACACCCGCAATCCCAAGGCGACGCGTGGAAATCCCTACGGGAACGATTGGAACGCGAATGGCTGCCCGCGTGGGTTGCCGATCGTCGCTGGTTTCAGGCCAAATCGCGTCACCCGGATCGTGTGCAATGGGTCGATGGCGCTCGGCTGGCGACCGGGGGACCAGGCGACCACCTCTGGATGGTCGCGCGGATCTGGAGCGGCGAGGTTCCGGTCGGCCAATACCAGATCCCGCTGGCGATGATTCCGGAGCGGAGCAGGGACGTTGAGCCGGCGGCCATCGTGGCCCGCACGAGCCTCCACGGCCAGTCGGTCTGGATTGTCGATGCCCTGGCGATGCCCGAGCTGCCGCGGTGGCTGGTCGGTCTGATCGAGTCGGGTTCAGGTTTCGCCACCGAACGGGGAGCCTTTACGGGGGAGCCAACCGCCGCGTTTCCGGGGCTTGCGTCTGGGCCGCTCGAGCCGGTCCGTCTCAGCCGCGCTGAGCAGAGCCATTCGAACATCATTTTTGGGGATGGGCTGTTGCTGAAAGTGTTTCGCGGCCTGGCCGATGGGATCAATCCCGATGTCGAGCTGACCCGCGCGTTGACCGAGCGCACCTCGTTCCGGAACATGCCGGCACTCGCTGGCGCGATCGGATACGCGCATTCGGACGATTCCAGCCCAGGCTTCGCCCACGCCGCCATGCTCCAGCAGTTTGTCCCGAGCCGGGGCCAGGGCTGGGAGTGGATGCGGGAACGGCTTGTCGAGTGGCTGGATGCCGACCGAGCCGGCGAGGCGGCTCGGTTCGAGGCGATCCTCGGGGAGACGCTCGACGACGTGGCGATCCTCGCCCGGCGGACCGCTGAGCTGCATCGCGCCCTGGCGTCGATCCGCGACGACCCCGAGTTTGAGCCGATCGCGTTCGGCCCTGAGGACTGGATCGGCACATCCGAGGCGATTCGCCGACAGGCGGCCTCGACCCGGCGATCGGCCGTGGCCAGCGGTGCGACCGTGGCGTACCCGATCCTCGATCGCGTGGAACAGTGGCTCTCGGGCCAGGAACACGCGATCAACCCGGCGCGGCTGGGCGAGCGTCAACGCATTCATGGCGACTTGCACCTGGGCCAGACGCTCCGGACCGATCACGACTACATCTTTCTCGACTTCGAGGGCGAGCCGACCAGGCCCGTCGAGGAGCGTCGCCGCAAGCAGTCACCCCTGCGGGACGTGGCGGGCATGCTCCGCTCGTTCGATTACGTGGCCTTCGCCGCAGCCGCCTCAGCCCGGTCGCGTCACGTCGGTCGCGAGCCGAGGCTCGGTCAGCTTGCACGCGAGTGGTCCGCAAACGCGGAGGCGAAGTTCCTAGAGGTTTACTCCGCCCACGACCCCACCCCAGGCGGGCTGGGAGAGGACCGGCGCGCCTTGCTCGATCGGCTGCTGGTCGAGAAGGCGCTTTACGAACTCGACTACGAGCTAAATAACCGACCGGATTGGGCCGATCTGCCGCTCGGCGGGCTAACGCGACTGCTCGAGCGTTGAGATTCGGGACACTGGCCGGCGGCCGATTCGGAGAGTGGCAAGGCGCCCGATGGATCCTTGCCTGGGACGAGCAGACGGATTTCTCCGAACGTGATGACGTGGAGCGTCGGAGAGGAGGCTAGGGCGTGGCGGCCAGCTCCTGCACGTCGAGCCTCTGGGATGAGCCTGTCGGGGTCGGAGCCCGGCGGCGGAGGCAGGACGACCGGGGCAACGGGGGTCCGCATGCGCCCGATCCGCGGAAGGGTGCCAACGACGAGGACGGGCCGGCTGACGCCTTGAGCCTCAAGCCACCGCCGGAGCGCGGAGCGGTGATGCTGCCGGGTCGGGGCGGGTCCCAGGCTGAGCAGTCGCCGTTTCCGGGTCCCTGATGGCGTCGCTGGCTTGTGAAGGCTACGCTCGGTTGGGTCGGCGGAGGGTGATGATCGCTGGAGCGGGACGAGGAGCTACCGACCGTGCGTCGCGTTGTATTCGGACTGATGGTGCTGGCCACTGCGCCGGCGTTGGCCCAGGAACGCCCGGCTCAGCTTCAGGGTGCCGAGGCGATCAAGCAGCGGTATCAGAAGTCGGAAGTGTTGATTCCGATGCGTGACGGGGTCAAGCTCTTCACGGCGATCTACGCGCCGAGGGATACCTCGAAGACCTACCCGATCCTGTTGCAGCGTACGCCGTATTCGGTTGGCCCGTATGGCGAGAACGCCTACCGCGGCGTGGTGGGACCGTCGCCGCTCTTTGCGGCCTCGGGATACATTGTGGCGTATCAGGATGTTCGCGGCCGCTACATGTCGGAGGGGAAATTCGTCCACATGCGGCCGATCGTTGAGCACGACGGCAAGCCGACCACGATTGACGAGAGTACAGACGCCTACGACACCATCGACTGGCTGATCAAGAACATCCCTAACCACAACGGCAAGGTCGGCATCTGGGGCATCTCCTATCCCGGCTTTTACGCGGCCTGTGCCACGATCGACGCCCACCCGGCGCTGGTGGCAGCCTCGCCCCAGGCGCCGGTGACTGACTGGTTCGTCGGCGACGACTGGCATCACAACGGGGCGTTCTTTTTGACCCACGCCTTCTTGTTCCTGGCCAATTTCGAGCAGCAGCCGCCCAACCCGACGACCTCGACCGGGCCGGGCTTCGATCCCGGAACCCCCGACGGTTATCGTTTCTTTCTCAATCTGGGTCCGCTCAAGAACGCCGACGCGCGCTACTTCAAAGGTAAGGTCGCCTTCTGGAACGAAATGATGAAGCACGATACGTATGATGAATTCTGGACCTCGCGTAACCTCCGGGCTCACCTGGGCGACACGCGGCCCGCCGTCATGACCGTCGGCGGATGGTTTGACGCCGAGAACCATTTCGGAGCCTTGGAGACGTACAAGGCGATCGAGCGGTCCGAGAACGAAGGCTACAACGTCTTGGTCATGGGTCCGTGGCGCCACGGCGGTTGGGCAGGCGGCCCCGGCGACACCCTCGGCAACCTCGCCTTCGACTCCAAGACCGCGGAATACTACCGCGAGATGCTCGAGTATCCGTTCTTCGAGCATTATCTGAAGGGTGCCGATCTGCCGCTGCCGGACGAAGCGGTGGTCTTTGAGACTGGGCAGAACCGCTGGCATAGGTTCGACGCCTGGCCCCCGCGGTCGGTCCAGACGCGTCCGGTCTATCTGCGGGAGAACGAGTCGCTTGGCTTCGAACCGCCGGTGACGGAGAGCGAGGAAGCCTTCGACGAATATGTGAGCGATCCGGCTCGTCCCGTGCCGTACATCGACAAGATCCGGATCGGGATGACCGGTGATTACATGACCGAGGATCAGCGCCACGCTGCGACTCGGCCGGATGTGCTGGTCTATCGCAGCAAGCCGCTCGAGGATCCACTGACGATCGCCGGGCCCATCGAGGTCGATCTGATCGTGTCCACGACGGGCACCGATTGCGACTGGGTGGTCAAGCTGATCGACGAGTTTCCCGACAACTACACTGGCCCGGTGCCGCCTCGGGGCGCCCCGCCGATGCAAGGGTATCAGATGATGGTCCGCGGCGACGTGCTCCGGGGCCGGTTCCGCAACAGCCTCTCTGAGCCGGAGCCGTTCCGGCCGGGAGAGCCGACCCGAGTCCGATTCGTGCTCCACGATTCGTTCCACACGTTTCGCCCGGGCCACCGGATTATGATCCAAATTCAGAGCACATGGTTTCCGCTGGTGGACCGCAACCCCCAGCGCTTCGTCGATATTGACGAGGCCGACGCAGCCGATTTCCAGAAAGCCACCCAGCGGGTCTACCGCTCGAAGAGCCGGCCTTCGCGGATCGTGCTGCCGGTCGTCGAGCTGGGGTCCGAGTGAGTCTGGGCGGACAGCATGGCCCGGACCGCGTCGAGGGAGTCGGCCTGGTCGGCCGTCTTGTCACGACGCCAGCGCAGGATGCGGGGGAAGCGCACGGCCAGGCCGGACTTGTGCCGGGTCGATCGTTGGATGCCCTCAAAGGCCAGTTCGAAGACCAGCTCTGGATCGACGGTCCGGACTGGCCCAAACTTTTCGCGCATGTGGCGTCGGATCCAGGCATCGACCTGGCGGATCTCGTCGTCGCTCAGACCCGAGTAGGCCTTGGCCAGCGGGACGAGCTGGCCGTTGTCCCAGACGGAGAAGGTGTAGTCGGTATACAGGCTGGCGCGGCGACCGCTGCCGCGCTGGGCCGCCGTCAGCACCGCGTCCACGGTCCACGGCTCGACCTTCCACTTCCACCAGACACCGCGCACCCGGCCGGCGGCGTAAACCGAGTCGGCATGCTTAAGCACAAGGCCCTCGGCACCGCGCGCACGGCTCGATCGGCGGAGGCTAGCCAAGTCCTGCCAACTGGCCGCCGTCACGCGCGGCGAGATCCGCAGCACGGGCACTGCGCAGGACAAGATCAGACGTTCCAGCTCGTCGCGACGCCAGCGGAACGGCCGATCCCGCACGTCGATTCCGCCGGATTCGATCAGATCGTAGGCAAGGAAGACGACCGGGACGCGACGCAGGATGGAGCGAGTCAGCGCTTTGCGGTTGATCCGCGTCTGAAGCGACGTGAACGGCAGCGGAGCGTCATCGAGCCAGGGGAGCAGCTCGCCGTCGAGGACGGTCCCGTCGGGAATACGGGCGATTAAGGGATCGAGTTCAGGAAAGCGCTCGGTCAGGTTTTCCTCGCCGCGGGACCAGAGGGCCATACGCCGGTCGCGGCGGACGAGCTGCGCCCGGATTCCGTCCCACTTCCACTCGGCCATCCAGTGATCGAGCTGGCCGAGGCTGGCGGCGTCGCCCTCGAGCGGGTGGGCCAGGCAGAATGGGTACGGGCGAAGGTGCGGGCGGGTGTCGGATGGATCCGGCGAGACCAGAGCGCGGAAGGCTTCGGCCGATGGCTGCCACTGGCCCATCAACCGCTCGGCGAGTTGGCTGGCTTCGACCCGGTAAGCCTGCGCGAGGCCGCGGAGCACCAGTTGCTGCGAGACGCCGACGCGGAATCCGCCGAGCAGCAGTTTGTTCCAGACGAATCGATCCGTTTCGTCGAGCGACAGCCAGGCCTCAGTCACGATCTGCCGCTGTCGGGCGGATTCGGCGACCTGTAGTTCCTGGATCCGCTCGACCCAGGCCGCGAGCGAGCGGTCCTGCTTCCGCTCGGGGGGCGGCAAGACCAGGGCGATCGTTTCCGAGAGATCGCCCACGGCGTCATAACACTCGCCGAAGAGCCACTCGGACAAGCCGGCCTGCTCGATCGCCCAGCCGCGCAAACGCTTGGTGGGCACAGCCAGCCTCAGGCGTCGCCCGGTGAGGAAGTAGAGTGCCCAGGCGGCGTCCTCGTCGGAGGCAGCGGCAAAGTAACGGGCCAGGGCCTCGACCTTGACCGTCGTTTTGTTGGTTTCGTTCAGAGCTACGTATAAGGCGGTGAACTGTTTCACGGCCCGTCGCGCTCCGGCGGGTCGTCCAGGGTCGCTTCGGGTTCGTCGACCTCGTCATCGGGCCGTTCGCCGACGTAGCGGGTCTGTAGCGGTCGGGCGTCCTGGCCCTGGTCATTGAGCCAGCGTGCCAGTGTCGCGGCGTAACCGTGGGTGACCAGGATGAGCTCGGCGCTGGTGGCTCGGATCGCCCCGATCAGGCCAGGCCAGTCGGCGTGGTCCGACACGACGAAGCCGCGATCGACGGCTCGCCGTCTCCGCGCCCCCCGGATGCGCATCCAGCCGGAGGCAAACGCCGTTCGCGCGGCTCCGAACCGATTCAGCCAGGGCGAGCCTTGCGCCGACGGCGGCGCCAAAACAATCGCACGGCGCAGGGCGGGATCGCCCCGACTCCACGAGCTGGCGAGCCGGGTCGGCGGCAGCGAAACGCCGGTGGCCCGGTAGGCCCGGACCAGCGCTTCGACCGCGCCATGGGTCACAATCGGCCCGATCGCCGGATTGAGACCCGACAGCACGCGTTGCGCCTTGCCGAGGGCGTATGCGAAGATCACCGAGGCGAAGCCCTCGTCCGCGTTGCGTTGCCACCAGCCGTTGATCGCCTCGATCTCCTGGCTCCAAGGTCGCCAGCGGTAGATGGGCAATCCGAAGGTCGATTCTGTCAGGAAGGTGTGGCAGCGGATCGGTTCGAAGGGCTGGCAGGTGGGATCGGACTCGGTCTTGTAGTCGCCCGAGACGACTTCGACGCGGCCCTGCCGCTCGAGCCGGATCTGCGCCGAGCCGAGCAAGTGGCCGGCCGGGTGGAGCGAGATCCGGACGCCGCTTACGTCAATCGACCGGCCGTAGTCGAGGGTGTCGATGACCGCGGCCTCGCCCAGGCGTGTCCGGAGGACGTGAAGGCCATCGCTGGTGGTCAGATATCGGCCGCAGCCCCGGCAGGCGTGGTCGGCGTGGGCATGGGTGATGATCGCCCGAGGCACAGGCCGCCACGGGTCGATGTAAAAATCACCAGCCGCGCAGTAAAGCCCGTGATCGGTCACCTCGATCAGGCATTCCATGCGAACATTGTAGCGGGCCGGGGAGCCTCGCCGGCTGTTGCGCGGCTTTGAAGGGGGAGGCGGCCGGGTTGCCAATTCATCGCGGCGCGAGAGGCGGAAGCCCGCGTTCCCGCCGGCGCTGATTGACGAGTCGAAGCGCGCGGGGGTCGATCGAGAACAGCTTGACGAGCTGGGATGCCGTGGTTCCGAGCCACAGGCTCGCGGCCGCCAGGTCGTCGCCGCAGCCGGACAGGGCGTCCAAGGCCTCCGCCACCAGCGCCGGCAGGTCTTCATGACGCGGGCTGATGGCGATCCGGCCGGCCCGGCAGCGGGTGGACCAAAGCGGCGAGGGGTTGTCGTCCGGATTCCACGGCTGCCGAATCTCGAGCGCCAGGGCCATGCGGAGCCGGCTGAGGGCGACCGCTCGGTTCTCGGACTGGCTGCGTCGCTCGCTGGCCTCGGCGGTCAGGCCCGTGGGGCGGTGGGTCAGAATCGCCGCTGTCTCGACTTTGTTGCGGTTTTGTCCCCCGGGACCGGATCGGCGCGTAAAGCGGATCTCGCTCTCCCGAAGCACGCGTGCCGGATCGAGATCGGCCCTTGCCGCCACGATTGGCCCTCCTGCGAAGTCCAACGCCAGAGACGAACGCCGCGACGAGCCCGCCACAGACCTGACGCAGCACGAGCATCCGTGCATCGAGCCAGACGATTGCGTCTCGCACGGGCGGAGCGGGGTGGTACAATCCGATCATGTCCGCCGGTATCAGTGGCGTCCATTCCGCAGACGGAGGCAGGACCGATGACTTCCCAGAGCCGACGAGAGTTTTTGAAGGCGACGGCAGGTGGGGCCGCGCTGCTTGGAAGTGGCGGAGGATGGGCCTTGGCGCAGGAGCAGCCGGCGGGGCGGTTCGCGGGTAACGCGATGGTTACTTTGGGTCGAACCGGAATTCAGACCTCACGGTTGGCCGCGGGGACCGGGTTTGAGGGCTATGACCATTCCTCGGCCCAAACTCGGGCCGGCAAGGCGTCGTTCGAGCGGCTGATGCGGCACGCGATCGACCGGGGCGTGCACTTTATCGATATGGCGGACCTTTATGGTTCGCACGAATTTGTCGCCGAGGTGCTGAGCGGTCTGCCGCGGGACAAGTTCACGCTGCTTTCGAAGATCTGGCCGCGCAAGGAGAAGTGGGTCACGCCTTCGGGCGGAGCCCGGCAGGAGGTCGATCGGTTCCGCAAGGAGCTGAAGACCGACGTGCTCGACGTCTGCCTGATCCACTGCATGCTCAACGACCGCTGGCCGACCGAGTACGAGCGGATCCGGGACGAGCTTTCGGATCTGAAGGATCGCCAGGTGGTCCGCGCTGTGGGCGTGAGCTGCCATGATTGGGGGGCGCTCGAAGTCGCCGCCGAGCATCCGTGGGTCGACGTGATCTTCGCGCGGGTCAATCACAAAGGCGGGCCAGAGTATTCTTGCGACAATACGCCCGAGGAGATCGCGCGGGTGCTCAAGAAGGCGCGCGCCAACGGCAAGGCCGTCGTCGGCATGAAGATTTTCGGCGCGGGCAAGCTGGTCAAGCCCGAGGAGAAGGACGCCTCGCTGCGGTTCGTCTTCGAGAACGGGCTGGTCGACGCGATCACGATCGGCGTCACCCGGCCCGAAGAGGTCGACGACACTTTGGAGCGGATGGCAAAAATTTAAGCCGTTGGCCAACCTGTGAGGTCATCCTGGGCGGGCCGCGAGCTGACGTTCGCGGCCCGTTTCTTGAGAAGGCGGGGGCCAAGCGATGCGACCGTCCCGACGTCAGGTTCTGCTTGGCACGATCGGTTGCGGGCTGGTCGGCACGCCTGCCGGCCCGGACCCGCGGCCTGGGCCAGCCCTCAAACGGCCGATCGGGGTCTCGACGTATTCCTTCTGGCAGTTTCGCGGCGAGCGGCTGGGAATTGAGCCATGCATTGAACTGGCCGCGGAGATGGGATTCGACGGCGTCGAGATCCTCCACGTGCAGATGACCGACGAGAGCAGCCGCGCGCTCAATCGGCTCAAGGCCCGAGCGCACGGGCTGGGGCTTTGCCTGATGGGGTTCTCGACCCACCAAGGTTTCGTCTATCCCGAGGAATCCCAGCGCCGCGACAACGTGCAGAAGACGCTCTACCAGATCGAGCTGGCCGCCCGACTCGGTATTCCGACGATGCGGATCAATACCGGTCGGTGGAACACGACCAAGAGCTTTGACCAGCTCATGGCCGACAAGGGGATCGAACCGCCGCTGCCGGGTGTCGGCGAAGACCAGGCGTTCGACTGGGTGATCGGCTCGATCGAAAAGCTCTTACCGCGTGCCGAGGAACTGGGAGTCGTCCTTGGCCTGGAAAACCACTGGGGTTTGGGACGGACGGCCGCCGGCGTGCTGCGGATCGTCGAGCATTTTCGCTCGCCTTGGCTGCAGATGACGCTCGACACGGGCAATTTCCTGGAGTCTCCCTACGAACAGATGGAGGCGATGGCGGCCAGCCCGGTCGGCCTGGCTCTAGTCCAGGCCAAGACGTATCAGGGCGGCGGCCGCTGGTATACGCTTGAGCTCGACTACCAGCGGATCGGCGATCTTCTGGACCGATACGGCTACCGAGGCTGGATTTCCCTTGAGTTTGAAGGCAACGCCGACCCGCTTACCGCGGTCCCGGAGAGTCTGGCACTGTTGCGTCAGACGGTGGGAACGGTTCAGATCAAGGACTGAGCCGCTCGATGATCCAGCGGCCGGTCTGGGCCGGGTCGCGACGGTAGCGGAACCGGTCGTGGAGCCGGCTCGGGCGACCCTGCCAGAACTCGATCACATCCGGCCAGACCCGGTATCCCCCCCACCGCGGCGGGCGCGGAATCCTGCCCTCGGGGTACTGGGCCTCCAGCCGACGCATCTTCTCCTCGAGCACCGAGCGGTCGGGGAGGACCCGGCTCTGGTCGCTGGCCCAGGCCCCCAGACGCGAGCCCGGGGGCCGGCTCTGAAAGTAGGCGTCCGACTCGGCCTCGCTCGTCCGGGCGACCGAGCCTTCAATCCGAACCTGGCGTTCCAGGGCGTGCCAGTAGAAAACCAGCGCGGCGTAGGGATTGAGATTCAGCTCGATGCCCTTGCGGCTCTCATAATTGGTGAAGAAGACAAAGCCGCGCTGGTCAAATCCACGAAGCAGGACCATGCGGGCCGACGGCCTGCCCTCGCTGGTGGCGGTGGCCAGGGTCATCGCCTCCGGTTCAGGGACACCGCCGCTGCGGGCCGCCTCAAACCAGAGGGCGAATTGGCGGATCGGGTCCGGGTCGAGGTCGGAGACTTCGAGGCTGCCTCGATCGTAGTCCTTACGCGAGGCGCCAAGCTCCACCGCCGAGCGGGCTGGTTCAACCCGTAAATCCGACACCGGTCATCTCCTCGCTCAGATCCCAGAGGCGCCGGGCGGTCTGGTCGTCCCGTGCCGGCGGCGATGGTTCGACCGGAGCGCACTTCGTGAAGTACGACCCGGTGCGGTCACGGACTTCGGGCGCGGTGGCCAGATAGATGGTTGTCCGCGCTCCTTGTTCCGGAGAGATCGCCCCCACGCGAGCGAACCCGCGCATGAGCGTGCCGAGCAGTCCGCGGTAATTAAAAAAGGCCGTGCGTACGAAGCCGGGATGGAGGCAGTTGGCCGTGATGCCCGTTCCGTTTAAGCGGCGGGCCAGCTCGCGCGTGAACAGAATGTTGGCCAGTTTCGATTGGCAGTACGCCCGCCAGCCGGAGTAGCGCCGCCGTAACTGGAGATCGTCGAAGTTGATCCCGCTTGCGGCGCGGTGGGCGTCGGAGGCCACGTTCACGATCCGGGCGGTACCGGCTGCCCGCAGACAGTCCATAAGCTGATTGGTCAGCGTGAAGTAGGCGAGATGGTTCAGCGCGAAGGTCTTCTCGATCCCCTCGGAGGTCTCTTCCCGCCGGAGAAACATTGCCCCAGCGTTGTTGACCAGGACATCCAGGCGCGGCATAGCCTCGCGAACGCGTTCGGCAAGGGCCTTGACTTCGGCGACCAGGCTCAGGTCGGCGACAAACCCCAGGACCGGCGTGATCGCTCCCGGCTCCTGGCTCAGCGCGGCGGCCACCCGCTCGACCTTATCCGGATTGCGGCCCACGATCGCTACCCGAAAGCCCTGGCGCGCCAGCTCGCGAGCCGTCACCAGCCCAATTCCATCCGTAGCACCCGTGACCAAGACCTGTAAGGGCGTCGTCGCGGAAGAGTCCATTGCGGAAGAACACCGCCGAGACCAGATTCATCCCTCGACCATCGAACATATTTTAGTGAAGGGGCGGCGGACCGCCCAGAGAGCCAGACAGGCTTGGCGGGATTTATCGCCTGAGGAGACCGCTTCAGGCGTGCCGGTTCGAACGGCTCCAGGTCACGAATTCGACACGATCCGACTCGAATTGCTCGAGAACCATCGGACACGCTGCCGATGGCCAGATCGGCTCGGGTTCTCAAGCCCACTGACGACGTCGATGGATCGGACGCCGTCCTCTCAAGCGGCTCAGGATCATTCTAAGGATCGGAAACAGCCAGCCCGATGAAGCGACACGCTCCTTCCCGGCGGCGACGGCGCGGCGCGTGCCTCGACGCTCTTGAGTCCCGTTCGCTCCTCAGTGTGTTTCTGGCCTCGCGGCCGACCGCCCAGGTGCAGACGGACCGCCCGCGGGTCCGCCCCCAACCTGGCGGCGGAATCACGATCGTTCAGCCAACCCCGATCACCATCACCGGAACAGCCCAACCGCCCGCGGCCAACTTCCAGACGGAGGTCGAAGTTTACGCCCTCGACGCCCAGGGGCAGGTGCTCAACGGGGGTAACCCGCTGGCCACGGCAACGCCCAATTTTCTGGGGTTATACAGTGTGACCCTTCGGCTCCCGAGCACGATCCGAAGGGACCTGAACACGATCGTCGTCCGACAACGGGCCCAGGGCTTCTTGAGCGGGACCCAGCAGATCGACGGCATGACACTCACCGGCCTGTTCGGACAACTGGCGATCCAAGGGACGACGATCAGCGACCTCGAGGCGAGCCTGGGTCTGGATCCGGGGACACTGACCAACCTGCAATCGAACTTGGCCCTTTTCGGCTGGACCGCCCAACTGGACGGCAGCATCCTGTTTCTCCAGGACATCATCCAGGGAACCGTCACCAATCCGGACGTCATCGGCGGGTTGCTCGACGGCACGGCCGACCTGAGCGGGCGGACCGGAACGTTGAGCCAAGGCAACGGAACGGTCGGGCCAACCGAAGGAACATTCACTCAGACCGGTTCGGCCACGATTTCCGCCAACAGCGGAGGCGTCCGGATCGACGTGACCGAGTTCGCCGTTTCCGACCCGATCCGGGTCGCCATCCATCAGTCGCGTCGCCTCAGGCCACCGAATGGGGGTCCCGTCGTGCCGCCGCCCAACGGCGGAGGCGATCCTCCCGGTGGCGATCCCCCCGGAGGCGATCCCCCCGGAGGCGATCCTCCAGATGATAACCGCGACCCGGTCGATCCCCGACGCGGCGATTCCGAGCTGCTGAAAATGAAGGTTCGACGCCGCGCGGCTCGACCTCTACCGCGGAACGCACTGGTCGCTCTCCGCGGTGCGGGTGGGCTGCGGACGGCGGCCTTCACCCCCCCTGCCCTGGCCAACCGGCCGGCCCTCCGTCTGGGGAGCCACGCTCACGCTGGCTAGGAGACCACACACGGCGTGGCCAGTCCGAACAGCCGCCATTGATTGCCGCGGCCGGTTGCGGTTAGGATAATGCGTTCATCCGTTTGGGGATGGAGCTGTTATTCGACTGCAACCGGGCGATGTTCGACGATCTTCAGCGTCGGCTTTCGAGCGCATTTGGGCGATTCCGCCCGCGCGGCCTGCTCTCCGAGGAGAACATGCGGGAGGGCCTGCGCGAGGTGCGCACCGCCCTGCTCGAAGCCGACGTGCATTACGATGTCGTTCAGGAGTTTATCCGGAGAGTCTCCGAGAAAGCAGTCGGGCAACAGATCATCAAGTCGGTTCGTCCCGACCAGCAGATCGTCAAGATCGTCCATGACGAGCTGCTGGCCCTGATGGGTCCGACGGATCCGACGATCCGCTTTCAGAAGACCGGCCCGACCATTTTGATGCTCTGCGGGCTACAAGGCTCGGGCAAGACGACCACCTGCGGCAAGCTCGCCCGCCTGCTTCAGGCGCAGGGTCGCAAACCGCTGCTCGTCGCCGCCGACTTGCAGCGTCCGGCGGCCGTTGAGCAATTGAAGGTCATCGGCCAGCAGATCGACGTTCCGGTTCATAGCGAGCTGGGGGTCAGCCCGCTGAAGGTCTGTCAGGACGGCGTGGCTCAGGCCAACCGGCTCGGTCGGGATACGGTCATCCTCGACACCGCCGGCCGGCTCCACGTCGATGACGAGCTGATGGCCGAACTGCGGCAGATCGAGAAGAAGATCCAGCCCCACGTCGTCTACCTGGTCTGCGATGCCCTGACCGGCCAAGATGCGGTCCACAGCGCCCGAGCCTTCAACGAGGCGCTCGAGCTTGACGGCGTCATTTTGACAAAGCTGGACGGCGACGCACGCGGTGGCGCTGCGCTCTCGATCCGGCAAGTGACGGGCGTTCCGATCAAGTTTGCCGGTCTGGGCGAGAAGCTCGACAAGCTCAGTCCGTTCGATCCCCAGCGGCTGGTCGGCCAGATGCTCGGCATGGGCGATATTGTCGGGCTGGTCGAAGCGGCCCAAAGCGCCGTTGATCAGGAGGAAGCCCGGCGTCAGCAGGAAAAGCTCGCCAAAGGCAAATTCGACCTCAACGACTTCCGCAGCCAGATCGGCGCCATGAAGAAGATGGGGTCGATGCGCGACCTGATCTCGAAGATCCCGGGCATGGCTCAGTTCAAGGAGCAGTTCGAAGGGGTCGACGCCGACGTCGAGGTCAAACGGATTCAGGGCATCATCGACAGCATGACGCCCGCCGAGCGTTCCAACCCGAATTTGATCGACATCTCGCGGCGGCGTCGGATCGCGGCCGGCGCTGGGGTCGACCCGGCCGACGTCTCGGGACTCATCAAGCAGTTCGACGGCATGGCCGCCCTAATGAAGCAAATCGCGCAGATGTCGATGCTCGATCGGATTAAGACTCTTTCCGGCCTGGGTCGGATGGGTGCGTTCAACCCGGGGGTGACCCTGACGGCCCCCCGTGGTTCGACGGGTAAGCGGCTCAGCCCCAAGGAGCGCGCCAAGCTCCAGAAGGAGCGTGAGAAGCTCGAACGCAAGCAACGCCGGGAACTCCGCGAGCAGCGCCGGGGGCAGCCGCCTGGAGGGACCGCGTCATGAGTACTGCTCCGACCGAGGAGCCGATCGAAGTCGTCCAGGCCAGGGTTCGTCGCACGCTGGTCGGGATGGGCCTGGTGATCTTGGCCCTGCCGACGCTCTATCTGATCGGCCTGAGCCTGGCCCGGGGCCGCGCCCTGGAGGTGGCCAACTGCCTGCCGCCCGGAATTGCCCTGAGCAGCCCCTTGGCCGACCGCCCGGAGCGGACCGTCGGTGAGGCGTTGAGCGAATGCGAAGCCCGGGTCAACAATGGAGTTCTCGTCGATCGGGAGGGTCGACCGATCGCCTTCGAGCGGAGCGGCCAGCCCCCCGGGTCGCACAACGACCCTCGAGTCCGGGTGATTCGGGTTGCCCGGCCCGGTTCGGAGTCGTAATCAGAGCCAGAATAAACCCGCCGCCCGGTCCGGACACCTGCGGGCGACGGGTTGTTGGTCGGTGTGGTTCTTCAGGTGTCCGCCCTTCGACAAGTGGGTTTGCCGGGTTTCTCTGGAGAAACCCCGGCGCGGGGTCGCCGTAGGCTCGGGACCGGCCCCGCCCCCGTTTCGGAAGTCACTCTTCCGTATGGGGTTTCGCTGCCTGACGTCAAAAACCCCCTGGACTTGCCATGCATCCGAGCCATGCCCGACAAGAAGGAACCTGCTGAAGATGGTTCGCATCCGCATGAAGTCGATGGGCCGTCGGCACCGGCCGTTTTACCGCATCTGTGCGGTCGATTCTCGTGCTCCGCGCGACGGCCGCACGATCGAGGAGCTGGGCTGGTACGATCCCCTGGTGCGTAACCCGGAAGCCCGGGAGTCGCTCAACGTCAACCGGATCCGCTACTGGCTTTCGGTCGGTGCGCAGCCGACCGAGAAAGTTGCGGCCATTCTGAAGCGGCACAAGATCACCAAACCGGCCCCGGGCGAGCCGTGGGAACTGCCTGAGCCGACCGCGGCCAATCCCCAGTCGTCCACCTCGGCCTAAGACCGACGATCCGCGATGTTGCCCAGCCCCGATTTCTCCTCTTCCGGCGAAGCGACGAGCCGGGCCGAACCACGGCTCCGGTTCGACGTGCTCACGCTCTTCCCCTCGCTGTTCGACAGCTTCGTGAGTGAGTCGCTGATCGGCCGGGCTGTAGAAGCGGGGCGGATCGCCATCCATCGCTGGAATATCCGCGACTGGGCGCGGGGCCGGCATCAACAAGTGGACGATCGGCCGTTCGGTGGCGGCCCCGGAATGGTGCTCATGGCTCCTCCGGTGGTCGAGGCCGTCGAAGCCGTCCGTGCCCTCGACCCGGAGCCGGGCTGGTTGATCGCGCTCACGCCGCGCGGCCGCCGGCTCGACCAGCAACGGGTCGCTCAACTGGCCGAGCAGCGCCGACTGATCTTGATCTGCGGCCGCTACGAGGGCTTCGACGAGCGGATCTTCGAGATTCTCCGACCAGAACTGGTCTCGATCGGCGACTACATCCTCTCCGGCGGCGAGGTGCCCGCCATGGTGCTGATCGAGGCCGTCTCCCGGCTCGTTCCCGGCGTGCTCGGCCACGAGCAGAGCGCCCAGGATGAATCGTTCGACCAGACCGGGTCTTTAGAATATCCCCACTACACCCGCCCCCGCGAATACCGTGGGCTTCACGTCCCCGAGGTGCTGCTCGGGGGCGACCACGCGGCGATCGCCGCCTGGCGCCGGAGCCGGCGTCAGCTTCCCCCAAACCCCGACACCGCGGTCGGCCCTCTGGCCGATTGCTCCCCGCACAGAAACGAAAGGCCCCCGATCCATGCAAAACCATCTGCTTAATCTGGTCGAACGCTCGAGTATGAAGGAAACGGTTCCGGCGTTCGAGATCGGCGATACGGTCGATGTCCACGTCCGCATCCTGGAAGGCGAAAAAGAACGGATTCAGATCTTCAACGGCGTGGTGATCGCCCGCTCCGGCTCCGGAACCCGCGAAATGTTCGTGGTGCGGCGGATCGTGGCCGGAGAAGGCGTCGAGCGTAAGTTTCCGCTCCATTCGCCACGGATCGCGGACATTCAAGTGAAGCGCTCCGGCAAGGTTCGCCGCGCCAAGCTGTATTACCTCCGCGAGCGGTCAGGCAAGGCGGTGCGGCTCAAGGAACGCCAGCCCGCCAAACTGACGGCCGAAGCCGCCAAGGCCGCCAAGGCCGCCAAGCGCGAGGTCCGCAAGTCGGCCAAACAGGCCAAGGCCGCCGCCAAGGCTGCCCGCGCTGAGGCCTCCGCGGCCAGCGAATAAGCAGCTCACACCCCCCACCTCCGCTTCCGTCAGGGGCGTTCGGCCCATGCCGAACGCCCCAGCGTTTTGATGCTGCCCGATTTTCGCGCAAGCCTGCCCGGCCGCTATGCTGCGCGAACAGATCCGAATCGTCACTCGTTGAACCAGGTGGTTATGCTGGATCAAGTTAGGGATTGATCGAGGGAACGGACCGAAATCTGCTCATTCAGATCGAGGAGGGATTGTGGCCGGTGGATCGGCGGGGTGGACCTGGGAAGCCCCACTCTGGGGGTTTGCGCTTGGAGTTGGAATCGATTCGCTCCAGTTTGTTCGAGGGATACACTCGGCGCGGCTTCGACGAGATGTTTGATGAGGCCGACCGTCCGCGGCCGCATTACGCTCGGCTGTACGACCGGCTGGTGGCGATGGGCGGGGAGGAGCTGTCGCGCCGGCATCGGCTTTCCGACTTAATTCTGCGCCATCAGGGGATCACCTTCACGGTCTATGGGCGTGATCAGGGGGTGGAGCGGATTATCCCCTTCGACCCGATTCCGCGGCTGGTCACCGCCTCCGAGTGGGAGAAGATCGAGCGGGGCCTGAAGCAGCGGCTGCGGGCCTTGAACGCCTTTGTCCACGATGTGTACCACGATCGCAAAATTCTCCGCGATCGCGTGATTCCGCCGGACCTGGTGCTCGGCGCTTCGGGATATCGCCGGGAGTGTCTGGGCGTTCGGGTCGCCCACGACATCTACATCCACATCTGCGGCATCGACCTGATCCGGGATGAGACCGGCGAGTATCTGGTTCTGGAGGACAACGGGCGGACCCCGTCAGGCGTCAGCTACGTGCTCAAGAACCGGCAAGTGATGAAGCAGGTCTTTCCGGTGCTGTTCGAGACCTACGCGATCCGGCCGGTTGACGACTATCCGGCGGATTTGCTCGCGACGCTTCGCTTCGCGGCGCCCCCAAGTTGCGGCGATGATCCGTGTGTCGCTGTCCTGACGCCCGGGCTGTACAACTCGGCATATTTCGAGCACGGGTACCTGGCGCGGCGGATGGGGGTCGAGCTGGTTGAAGGCCGCGACCTGTTTTTTGATCGCGGTCAGATTTTCATGCGGACAACGCGCGGGCCGCGGCGGGTCGATGTCCTCTACCGGCGGATCGACGACGATTATCTCGACCCGCTGGTCTTTCGACCCGACAGCCAGTTGGGCGTACCCGGGCTGTTCGCAGCCTATCGTGGTCGCCAGCTCGGTCTGGCCAATGCAATCGGCACCGGGGTCGCCGACGACAAAGCGATTTACCCCTATGTGCCGGCGATGATCCGATACTACCTCGGCGAAGAACCGATCCTACGCAACGTTGAGACCTTCCGCCCACTGATCCCCTCCGAGCGAGCGTACATCCTGGCCCATCTCGAGCAACTGGTGGTCAAGGCCGTCGATGCGTCGGGCGGCTACGGGATGCTGATTGGTCCGGTCTCGACGCGAACCCAGCGCGAGGAGTTTGCCCGGCGGATCGAGGCCAACCCCCGCGGCTACATCGCGCAGCCGACGATCTGTCTCAGTCAGCACCCGACGCTGATCGACGACCGGATCGAGGGGCGTCATGTCGACCTTCGCCCGTTCGTTCTCTGCGGCCGCGAGATCAAGGTCTTGCCCGGGGGATTGACGCGGGTCGCGTTGCCGCGGGGAAGCCTGGTGGTCAACAGTTCCCAAGGCGGGGGAACTAAGGATACCTGGGTGCTGGCGGAGTTGCAGGATGAGCTTCGGGAGTCGGGAGGCGGTTGAGTCATGCTCAGCCGGGTGGCCGAGAATCTGTATTGGATTGGCCGCTACGTCGAGCGTGCGGAGAATGTGGCGCGGTTGTTGGAGGTTGCCTACCACCTCGAACTGGACGCCGCGGAGTTGCGTGAGGAAAGCCCGGACGCCTCGCCGCTGGCCGACGCTTTGAGCGTGCTGGCCTGCCGCGACGCCTTTCAGCAGCGGGCCGGCGCGGTTCTCGAGCGGGAACAGGTGCTCGAATTCTTGACGATTGAGCCGGTCGAGGGACATTCGATCCGAGTGATGCTGGGCCGAGCGCGCGACAATGCGCGCGCCTCGCGCGAGGCGCTCAGCGCCGATGCCTGGGATCAGCTCAACAGCTTGTTCTTGGAGATGCGGACGTCGCGGGCGCGGTTGCGATTGCAGCAAAGCCCGCTGCGGTTCCTCGAATGGGTCAAGCGGGGGTGCGCGCTCTTCGGGGGCCTGGTGGATGCGACGCTGCCCCGGGCCGAGGCCTACCACTTCCTCCAGCTCGGTCGGCATCTGGAACGGGCCAATCAGATCGGCCGAATTCTCCAGTTTGGTCTTCCGCGGTTACCGGCTCTGGAGGCGCTGGATCCGGGCACGCTGAGTGCGATGCACTGGTCCAATCTGCTCAAGAGTTGCTCGGCCCATGAGGCCTACCTGCAGCATGCCCACGATCAGATCGACCCGGTCGGCGTGATCGGCTTTTTGATCCTCGACGAAGGGTTCCCGCGTTCGATTCGGTTTTGCATTGACCGCTGCGTCGAATCGGTCGAGTCGATTGAGGATGATGGCTCACCCCAGGCCAGCGACGCGCGCCGGCTTCTCGGGCGGCTCAGCAGTGAGCTACGGTATCTGGATCAGCGTGATCTGCTCCAACGCGGGCTGCAGCCTTATCTGGTCGGCCTGCTGGTGACCTGCCACCGCATCGGCGACGCCGTTCATCTGGCCTATTTCCAGACAACCTGAGCCTTGGTAAGGGAGCCGCGAGCCATGCTGCTCAAAATCCATCATTTGACCCGATTTCGCTACACCAAGCCCGTCGATCACACGGTGTCCGCGGTGCGGATGGCCCCGCGTTCCGACGAAGACCAGACACTGCTCAGTTTTCAGCTCCAGTCGGTCCCGGCGGCCGGGTTGTTCTCGTACCGCGATGGTTATGGAAATCGCGTCGATCTGTTCCATGTGACAGCGGCCTACCGCGAGCTGCGGCTCGAGGCGACCAGTCTGGTCCGTACCCACCGCCGTCCCGCGCTGGCCCGGCTGGGGAATCGACCCTGGGATCCCTCCTGGTCGATCGGGTTGGAGGCCGCCGAGTTTGGCGGTCCGAGTCCGCTGATCGATGCCAGCCCGGAACGCGAGGCACTGGTCGCCGCGCTACCCCGGCCGGCGAGCGATCCGTTGAGGACGTACCTGCCCACTTTGATGCAGGCCCTACGCGAGCGGTTTCGTTACGACCCGCGGGTCACGACTGAACGGACGCCGTTGTCCGAGGCGCTGCGACTCGGTCGCGGCGTCTGTCAGGATTACGCCCACTTGTTCATCGGGTCCTGCCGCTCCTTGGGCATCCCGGCGCGGTATGTGAGCGGCTACGTCAACCATCCGGGCGAGATCGCAACTCATGCGTGGTGCCAGGTCTGGTGCGGGCCTGAGGTCGAATGGCTCGATCTGGATCCGACGACCGGCCAGTTCGTCGCCGACGACCATGTGGTCGTCGCCATCGGTCGAGACTACTCGGACGTACCGCCCAACCGCGGCGTTTGGAAGGGCGAGGGCGAGGAACAGATGGAGGTCTCGGTTCGCGTCGAGGTGCTCGAGCGGTTGCCCAGCTCGTGGGAAACGACCGAGGAGCTGACGAGCCAACGCCCGCCGATCCCATCGGCCAACCCGGTCGAGCTGCGGCCGGCCTGGAATTCACGTTCCTGGCCCGCCTACCCGGACCAGCCGTTGCCCCAGGCGCTGCTGTATCGGCAACAGGGCCAGCAACAGCAACAAGGACGCCGACCGGCGGGAACCCGACTTGCACAAGTCCCACGGATCGCGGTATGAGAAGCAATCCGCCGATCCTGCCGACCGCGGCGGCCGAGCCAGCGAGGCCCTTCCGCCCATGACGTATTGCCTGGGAATCAAGACGCAGGAAGGATTTGTCGTCGCCTCCGACTCGCGGACCAACGCCGGCTACGACCAGGTCAACGTCTGCCGCAAGATGCACACCCTGGAACGGCGCGGTGAGCGGGTCTTCGCCGTGTTGACCAGCGGAAGCCTGTCCTGCTCGCAGTCGGTCGTGACCATGCTCGGCCGGGAGTTTGAGGAGCAACGCGGGCTGGCCGCCGTCGCGACGATGTACGATGCGGCACGGGTCGTGGGCGAGATGATCCGCCGCGTGGCCGACCTGGACCGACGCGCGCTGGAGGTCGACGGCTACCAGTTCAACGTCCACGCGATTCTGGCCGGCCAGATCCGCGGCGGGCCGCACGACCTCTATTTGATCTATCCCCAGGGAAATCCGCTCCGTGCCACCGAGGATTCGCCCTACCTTCAGATCGGCGAGAGCAAGTACGGTCGGCCGATTCTCGACCGCGGCGTCTGTCACGACCAAACCACGCTGGAGGACGCCGCCCGATACGCCCTGATTTCGCTCGACTCGACGATGCGTTCGAACGTGACGGTCGGGCCGCCGATCGACCTCTTGATCTACCGCGCCGACGAACTGGCGTTTCACAGAATACGCCGCTTCGACGACCGCGACCCGGATCTGGCGGCCATCCGCAGCCAGTGGGAACAGTCGCTCCGCCGGGCGGTCGCCGAACTGCCCCCGATCCGCTTCAACCATCCCAACCGGGGCGGTTGACCGGTTGCACCGACCCAGACCGGAGCACCCTCGCCCTCAGGTCCCAAGAATGGAGACGACCGGGATCGAACCGGCAACCTCCTGCGTGCAAAGCAGGCGCTCTCCCAATTGAGCTACGTCCCCGCAGTCCGTATCATACCCGCCGACGCTTTGGCCGTGAAACCGGACCCGCTCAAAATCATCCGGTAACCGACAAAAAAACAGCCAACGAGCTGCAGGACGAGCCATCACGACGCCGAGCCGACGTGGCGGTGGGGAGACCGTCCCGTCCCCGACCTGCGAGGTTCTCCGAGAAACGGTCCGTCAAAACGCGGAGCGTCCGTGATGGACGCGAGCCGGACCGCGTGCCTCTTAGCGCGACTGGAGCCATTGCTGGGTGTACTGGTAGGCAACGGCTCGGTCGCGGAACGGGACGGCCTCCCACTGGTAGGGGCCGCCTCTGGGGTCCGGCAATCGCTCTTCGACCCATTCGCGGACGATCGCCGGAGATCGGGTCACGAGCGTCGCCCGGCGGAACCGGCCCGCCGAGAGGACCTGTTCAAATGTGACCGCGTAGTAAGCCAGAGGAACTTGAGCGCGGAGCCGTTGCACATGTTGGGTGACTTGGCGATCGAGCCGGTCCAGGCGGGGACCGAAATGGTCGCGGAAGACCGCCAGATCCTCGTCGTCGGAGTGAGCAACCCCCGGCTCCCGCGCTGCCAGAGTCTTCAGATAGGCCAGGAAGGCATCGGTGCGGCGATTCGCTAGATAGTGGGTCAGCGTCCAGGCGAGGGCGTAGTCGGTCGGGGTCAGGCGGCGGCGGCGTGACAGATACTCGACGAGCGACTGCCGCCATTCCTGGGGCGCCGGAACCGCCGTGACGCCAATTTGCTGGAGCCACGAGGCATCCAGCAGATCCTCGAGCGTCGCCACATGGAACGGGTTGACCTGGCTCATTCCCGCCCAGGTGTCTCGGGTCGATTGGGTGGAGGCCGCCAGCTCGGCCAGGCCCTCGACGACCCACGCCGGCCAGTCGGCCAGCCGTTGCTGAACGCCGATATTCTGAAGAATCTGGTGCGTGCCCTCGTGGGCGATCGTCTGCGGCTTGCGGAGAACGGCGAGCTTTGGGTCGTCGAGATCGTTCGATCGGGTCTCGTAGAGGAAGATCCGGTTCGAGATGACGTCGAAGTAAGCCTGGACGTCTGGGGCCACCTCGCGGTGGGCTCGGAACTCGGCCTCGGTCGCGAAGATCACCCCGACTAAGGGGAATTCCGGTTCGTGGACGGAAAAGCCGCGCTCCCGAAACCGCTTGAGCAGGCCGTCGCAGAGCGATTCGAGTAACCGGCCGCTCGACTCGGCGAATCGATCCGAGCAGGTGTACAGGAGGACGTATCGCGGGGTCAGCAGCGATTTGAAGCCGGCGTAAGGCCCGGCCAACAAGCGGTCGCGGAGCGCTTCGGGTGAATCTGGAAGGAACGCGTCGTTGACGTAGACGGGTCGATCGGTCCAGACGATCTGTCCGTCCGGAAGGATGAGCATGCGGCTGCCGTCGGGTCCGTATTCGCGCGCGACGCGGGTCCCTCCGGCTGGGTCGGCCACACGCACGCTCCGGGATTTCTGGGGCGAGGGCGGCTGGGACGGGGGCGACTCGAGGTTGGCCTGAAGCAGTTGCAGGCAGTCGGCCAGATCGGGGCCAAAGGCCGAGAAGCCCTCGACGGGCAACGGGCGACGAGGGAGTTCACTCGCTGCGAGGGCCGGGTTGAGCCAGGCACCCACAAGCAGCACCAGGCAACGCATGGGTGGACGGTCCATCGCCGAGTCACGGATGCGCTGGGGGAAAGACTGATTTATCATCCTAGCCGGCCGCACCAGCCCTGGCCAAGGCGGGTCCAGGGAGGATGTCTCATCGGGACAGCATCGCCTTTCGGAACGCGCAAATCCAATCAAAGGCCGGCTGGGGGCTCCCATCGCCGCGAAACAGCCCGCACCCTGGGAAAAGTCGTGGAGCGGCATCGCAGGCCTCGACCCAGCAGACGGTGTGGACAAAAGGCTTGGCCACGGCCAGCCCGAGCCAGTGCTCGGTCCAGTCCCGCTGAAGCTCGGGTGTCGGTGTGGAGGGCCACTGCCGGAGGTCGATCCGGGACAGGTCGCGGCTCGGCGATTCGGCGACGTGAGAGGGGAAGGCCAGCGAGATATGCAGCGGCAGGTCGATCCGGGCGTAGAGGTCCAGGAGGCGGGAGAACTCAAACAGCTCGCGAAGCGGTGAGCCCCAGGGGACGAAGCCCGGCACGATCTCCAAGCCGATGCCCGATAGGCCGAGGTCGGCCCGCGCCAGGGCGTCGGCCAGATGGAGCGGGCCGAGCTGGAATTCGCCGCTCGCCATCCAGTCGCCCCAGGGGCGGTCGAAGTCAACGATCAGCCGCGCATCGGGCTCGACCGTGCGCGCGACCTGGACAAGCCGAGCGGTCAACCGGACCTGATCTTCCTCGGAGAGGTCGAGAATCGCGTTCGAACCTGGCCGGGCCACCAGGTGCCAAGTCGGGATCCGTCCCCGGTAGCGGGCCAGGGTGTGGCGAACGTAGTCAATGGCCTGGGACGAAATCTCTTCGTAATCACCTTGCCAAAGCCAGAGCCAATCGGGCAGGGCACCATAGCGGAGGTCGATGAGTGGCCCGGCCGATATCTTGAGATGCCGCTTCCGGGCCCAGTGAAGCTGGGAGTCGATCACCTCCCAGCGGAACTGGCCGGCTTCGGGGGCGACGGTGCGCCAACCGGCTTCAAGCCGGACAGCGTTGAATCCCTCGGGAATTCGCGCCCACCAGGGATGAGGGCGGGACGAAGTGTCGAGGTGCACGGCCAGTCGGGTTCCGAGCCCTGGCCCGGCCGATCTGCGAGCCTGGAGCACTTGCGAAGTATAGGTTTGCGTCAGGATGCGACCAGCTTCCAGAGCGTCGCGGAGGGCGCGGCTGGCGGATTCCTGGGCCAGGGTAGCGGTGTCTCGCGAGGTGGCGGCCTGGGCGAAGTGGCGGCGGGCCCGGGCCATGAGCTGGTTCAGCTCGGGCGGCATCTGGATCTGGTCCTGCCAGGCGAAGAGCTGGTTTTGCACGTCGTTGAGGGTGCCGCGGGCCAGCTCGACCAGCAGGTCGTAGGCTTCGAACCGTTCGGGCAGGGTAGCCGTGTTGAGCAGGACTCGACCGCGGCCTTCGACGCGCCAGGGGACGACCACCCGGCCGCTTTCGACGGCCGACCGGCGGATGATCAGTTCGCTACCGCGGAGGCTGGCGTCGCAGGGGGTCGGCGAGAGGTCGGGGCCGAGGACGTAGGCTTGACGCACATCGTCTTCGCTCCAGGACGTTAGCGGCAGCTTAAACTTGATCAGGCCCATGCGAATCGGGGCACGCGCCAGGGTTAGCCCCGCCCCCGGAAGCGACCGTTCAGACCCGGCCCTCGTGTTCCGGAGACCAGGCGTCGGGATTGACCAGATTGGGCGGCTTTTGACCGCGCCAAAGTGCGAGGATGTTTTCGGCGGCCATGGCGGCCATGGCTCCCCGGGTTTTCCGAGTGGCGCTGCCGAGGTGGGGCAGCAGGACGGTATTCGGGCAGTCGGCCAGTCCGTCGGCCATTTTGGGTTCTCGCTCGTAGACATCCAACCCCGCGCCGGCGATCCGACCGGCCCGCAGGGCCTCGACCAGGGCCGACTCATCGACAACCGGACCGCGCGCGGTATTGATGAGATAGGCCGTCGGCTTCATCCGGGCGAGCCGCGTGGCGTCGATCAGATGATGGGTTTGATCGGTCAGCGGGACATGAAGGCTGACAAAATCGCTCTCGGCAAGCAGTTCGTCGAGCTCGACGAGCCGCGCCCCCAACGTGTCCAGTTCCGGGTTGGGCCGGCGGCCGTGGTAAAGCAGCCTCATGCCGAACCCGACAGCGCGGCGGGCGACGGCCGTCGCAATCCTTCCCGGGCCAACCAGCCCCAGAGTCGAGCCTGAGACCTCAGCCCCCAGCATGTAAAGCGGCCCCCAGCCGGGGAAGGCCTCGGCACGCATCACGGCATCGCCTTCGACGACGCGTCGGGCCACGGCGAGGATCAATGCCCAGGTCAGGTCCGCCGTTGCCTCGGTCAGGACGCCCGGCGTGTTGGTCACCAAGATCCCCAGTTCGGTCGCGGCCTCAACGTCAATATTATTGAACCCGACGGCCATGTTCGCAATCAGCCGACACCCTCGGGCGGCTTCGAGGACGGATCGATCAATGCGGTCGGTCAGTTGGCAGAGCACAGCGCTATGGCCCGGCACGGATCGAATCAGCTCGGCCGGTTCGAGCGGCCGATCGGCTGGATTCATTGTGAACCGATCGGCGGCGGCGCGGAGCATCTCCGGCGCGGGATCGGGCACCAGACGCGTGATCAAGACCGAGCGTTCCACAACCGGCCCCGGTGGGTTTTGCCGTTCGGAGTAAGTGAGTAAGCTTATCCACGACGAGAGACGGAACCAAGTCGGCTGATCGCCGGGATCTGCGCGGTATGCCACCCTTCGTTTTGATCTCCTCAGGTCCGCTGCGGGGCAAACCCGGTCGCTTTCGCGATCTGCTGACCGCTGCGGGCTTCGAATTGCTAGACCCGCCGGGAGACCACGCGCTGTCGGTTCAGGAGCTCGCCGAATGGCTGCCCCGGTGCGAGGCCGTGATCGCGGGGGGCGAACCGTATACGGCCGAGTTGCTGGAGGCCTGTCCCCGGCTGCGGATCATTGCGCGGACGGGGGTCGGCTACGACGCGGTCGATCTGGCCGCGGCCACAGCGCGTGGCATTGCGGTGACGATCACGCCCGGGACCAATCACGAGTCGGTTGCCGAACAGGCGTTCGCCTTGCTGCTGGCCGTGACCCGCCGGATTGCCTGGAACGATCGGATCATACGGCGGGGCGGCTGGGATCGGACGCTGGTCCTGCCGCTCCGCGGCAAGACGCTGGGGGTGGTGGGGTTGGGCCGGATCGGCCGGGCGATGATCCCACGGGCGGAGGCCTTCGGGCTAAACGTCTTGGCCTACGACCCGCTCCTGCCCGAGTTCACCGGGCTGGGCGACGGGTTCCGCTTGGTCGGCTTCGACGAGCTGATCCGCACCAGCGACATCGTCAGCCTTCATTGCCCGCTGACGCCGGAAACGCGCGGGCTGTTCAACCGCCGGGTCTTCGAGCGAATGCGGCCCGGCTCGATCCTGATCAATACATCGCGCGGGGCCGTCGTCCAGGAGGCGGATCTGTACGAGTTCTTAGTTCGCGGGCATCTGGCCGGCGCAGGCCTGGATGTGCTCGAACAGGAACCGCCGGATCCGGCCAATCCCTTGCTTCAGTTGGATCAGGTCGTGATCAGCCCCCACATCGCCGGAATCGACACCCAGGCGATGGCCGAGATGGCCGAGCTCGCGGCTCAGTGCATCATCGACAGCCAGAATAGCTGTTTGCGCCGTGATTGTGTCGTCAATCCGATGATACTGGACGGCCGCGACGGCTAGGATCCGCCTCAACACAGAATGAGAGGGCGGCCCGAACTGATTCGAGCCGGCCCTCCCTCATAGCTGACGATCTGCTGACCGGCAGTGCTCAGACCTGGAACGAGCTGCCGCAGCCACACGTCTTGACGACGTTCGGGTTGTTGAACTTGAAGCCGCGTCCCTGGATGTCGTCCACGAAGTCGACCACCGTGCCGTCCAGATAGGGGTCGAACTTCTTCTCCATCGCAAGACGCACGCCGTGAAACTCGGTGACTCGGTCCTTCTCGGTCACCTGATCGTCGAAGTTGAGGCTGTACGAGAAGCCGCTGCATCCGCCGCCCTGGACGCCGACTCGAAGAACCGTATCGGCCGGCAGATTCTGCTCGGCCATGATCCGCTTCACCTCGTTGGCGGCCTTTTCGCTCAGGGTCACGGGCATCGGAGTCAAGCTCCTGTCAAGGATTGACATACCGGACTCATGGCCAGTCCGGCGTTTGGCAAAATCATAGGAATCCCAGCGGCGGCGATCAAGGCGTCGCGCGCGGCCCAGGCTGAGTCGGATCGGACGACCAGTCAGCGCTCCAGGCCCGGAGCGACTCGACCGCACCGGCGATCCGTTCGATCGCGTAGTCGATCTCCTCTTCCGTGTTAAACCGTCCGATACCAAAGCGGAGGCTGGCGCGGGCCAAGTCCTCATCCAGACCCATCGCACGCAAGACGTGGCTGGGCTCGGGGTTGGCAGAGGTGCAGGCCGACCCCGAAGAGACGGCAATGTCGCGCATCGCCATCATCAGCGCTTCGCCGTCGACGAGTTCGAAGCTCAGGTTGAGATTGTTGGGCAAGCGGCAGGTTGGGTGACCATTGAGCCGAATCCGTGGAACCCGCTCGACCAGCCCCGCGTAAAGCCGATCGCGGAGGTGGCGTAACCGTGCCACCTCCGTCGTGTGTTCCCCGAGGGCGATCTCCGCGGCGCGGCCAAACCCGACAATCAGCGGCACGGCCAGCGTGCCACTGCGCAACCCTCGCTCATGCCCCCCGCCCTCGATCAACGGCTGAAGCCGCACGCGGGGATCGCGACGGCGAACGTATAAAGCGCCAATCCCCTTGGGGCCGTGAAACTTGTGTGCGGTCAGGCTCAGTAGGTCAATGTGATCGGCCTCAACGTCGAGCGGCAGTTTGGCGACAGCCTGGGTCGCGTCGGTGTGGAACAAAACGCCCCGCTCGCGGCATAGTTGGCCAATTTCGCGGATTGGGTTGATTGTGCCGACTTCGTTGTTAGCCGCCATAACCGAGACCAGGACCGTGCGGTCGGTCATCGCCGCCGCAATGGCCTCGACGGAGACAAGTCCGTAGGGGTCGGGATCGACCAGTGTCACCTCCCAGCCCTCACGCGCGAGGTGCCGGAGCGGGTCGAGGACCGCGCGGTGCTCGGTTGCGGCCGAAATCAGATGATTGCCTCGGCGTCGCAGGCTGGCCGCGGCTCCCTTCAAGGCGAGATTGTTGGACTCGGTGGCGCCGGAGGTGAAAATCATCTCCTTGGGGTCGGCGCGAATGAGTGCGGCCACCTGGGCCCGGGCCGACTCGACGGCCGCCTCCGCGTCCCAACCGAACCGATGGGACACACTGGCCGGATTGCCATAAATTTCCGTGAAGTAGGGCAGCATCGCCTCAACCACTCGGGGATCCACCCGCGTCGTGGCGTGGTTATCCAAGTAAATCGGTAGCGCGACCATGCTTGCGCCATCCCCAGCGCGGCTGGTGCTCTAGGGCCTCCCGCGCGTGATCTCGAACCACATCCATTTCATTCTAGCCCGACCCGAACGGCCACGGGTCGCCGACTCGACCTGAACGCCCACGGGTCGCCCATCCCGCCCCGATGCGACCGCCAGAACCCAGCGCTGGAGTTATCCGCGGCCGAACCCGCCGTTCCCAAGACAAAAGTCCGAGAAGACGCAACCCCCGGTGGTGGAACCGCTGATATAATGCTCTGACCGAAGGTTCAGAGAGTGAATCGGTGCGGGCCGGGGGTGGAGCCAGGAGCGGGTGACCATGACGACGCTCGGGACGCAGGGAGCTTCGCGGGGGGGCAAGCTGCTCGATTATGAGCAGTACATCGACTATCAGCTCGAGCGAACCCGGTCCAAGATCCGGACGACGGATATCGCGACGGCCGTAGTTATTCTGGTGGCGGCGGCGTTGGCGGTGCTGTTCGTGGAGGTGGTGCTGGATCATGTGATCGGGCTGCCGGCGTGGTTCCGCGCGGTCGTGTTGTCCGTGGGGGGTGCGGCGGCGCTGATTTACGGGTATCGAGAGGTTCTCCGGCCGATTCTGCGTCGGGTCAATCCATACTATGCAGCCCGGACGATTGAGATCAGCGACCCACACTTCAAGAACAGTCTGATCGCTTATCTGGATTTGCGGCGGCGGAAGCAGGAGATCCCGCAATCGATTCTGGCCGCGTTGGAGACCAAAGCCGTCCACGACTTGTCGGAGGTCGAGCCGGATCAGGTCGTCGATCAGACGCTGCTGACGAAGGCGGTGTATGCGTTGGCGGCGGTGGTGGTCGTCTTTTGCGTGTATTCGTTGCTCACGCCCAAGAGCATTCTGGACTCGACGGTGCGGGCCTTTTTGGGGGACGTTGCGCGACCGACGGACACCCGGCTGGTCCAGGTCCGGCCCGGCGACGACCCGGAGCGTTCGACCATCATCGCCGGCGAAAATGTGGCATTTAGCGTCGAGGTACAGGGCAAGCGTCCCGACGCGGTCACGCTGCACTACAGCCTGGATGGGGGACGCACCTACCTGACCGCTCCCCTGGCGCGGGGCAAGAGCGATTTCGAGCCGTGGCAGACGACGGTGCGTGACGTCCAGACCCGAGCCGGGGCCGACGCGGTGTTCTATCACTTCACCGGCGGGGACGCCGTCACCAAAACCTATCGGCTGACGGTTCGATCGGTGCCAATGGTGGTGTCGGTCCGCCACGACTTGACCTATCCCGGCTACATTCAGCGCGAGCGGCGGGCCGCCGGACTGCCCGAGGTCCTGACCGACGTCGAGGGCGGCGATGTCGAGGCCATCGAAGGCACGGTCGTCACGGTCCGGGCCGAGACCAACAGCGAAGCCCAAACCGCCCGCCTCGAATTTGGCGATGGCGGCGACGAAGCCGGCGTCAAGCGGTCCATCCCGATGACGGTCGACGCCGACAACCCCTACCTGCTGGCCGGACAATTCACGGTCGAGTCCGACGGCACCTACGTCATCAAGTTCGAGACCCGCGAGGGCAAGAAGAATCCGCGGCCGGTCGTCTACCAAATTAAGGCTCTGCCCGACCGGCCTCCATCGGCGCAGTTTCTGCGGCCCGAGCCGGTGGTCCAGGTCCCCAGCAATGGCAGCCTGGCGATTCGCGTCAAGGCTGAGGATGACCACGGGGTCAAAAAAGCTACGCTTCATGTCCGCCAGGACCGCGAGATTCTCCAACCGGCGCGCGATTACCTGGACGGCCGCGAGCCAACGCTGACACTCGTCGAGGACGACCTGATCGACCTCGAAAAACTCCGCGTCCGCCCCGGCACGCGCGTTGAATACTGGCTAAGCGTCCGCGACACGAAGGAGCCGCAGGCCAACCGCGTCGAGACCGTCCGCCAAGTGATCGAGGTGATCGAGCCGCTGCCGCCCGAGGAGGCCAAGCAACAGCGCCAGGAGCAGCAAAAGACCCTAGACGCGCCGCCGGAACCGGACACTCAGCCCGCGGCGGATCAACCGCCTGAGCCACAATCCGGCGACGCCGCTGCCGGTCAAGCACAGCAAAACCAGGCCGAAGCCGACGGGCAAGATGCTGGGGACCAGAACCAGCCGGCCGGCGACGCGACGCCCGACAACGCAAACGGGCAGGGTCGCCCGGCAGGGCAGACTTCGGGCGACGAACCGGAAAGCGGTCAGTCGACTGGCTCGGCTAGCGCCGATCCGCCGCTGACTGAACAGGACCGCGAGACGCTGCGGCGGCTCGAGCAAGCCCTGCGCCAGGCCGGAAGCCCGCCTGCCGATTCTGGAGACGCGTCAGGCTCCAACGCCCGACAATCGGACAATCGGGGCCAAGGTCCGCGCGATCGAGCCGACGACCAGTCGCGGCCTTCGGAACCCAAGCCCGCCGATTCCCAGGCGGCTGACCCCTCGGGCAGCTCCCCAAAGCCGTCCGAGGCGTCGCAGGGCAATCGTCCTCAGCCGCCTGGCCGAGAGTCCGACGCTCGCGATGGCGCGGCCAACGACCAGCAGCCAGTCAACCCCGCCGAGCCGGGTCAGCCCGACTCGAGGCCCCGCCGCCAGCCTTCGAATCCCGCCGCCGGCAACGCGCCTGATGGCGGCTCGGCAGACAACGACGGCGCTCGTCGTCAAACGGCCGGCCAGCCCGATTCTCCAAGTAACGAGTCGTCTCGCTCGCCACAACCAGCCGCCAGCCGCCCAGACGGAGAACGCGAAGCTGGCGATCGCTCAGACCAGGCTGCTCGGCAGCCCAACGGCCCCGAGCCATCGGTTTCGAGTCGCCCATCGGAGCCGTCCGGATCGGGCGAGCCTCCCGGCGAGAACAACCCCGATGGCCAAACTTCCCAGGCCAATCGACCCGAACTTTCCGACGGACAGCGTGACACACACCGTAGACCGAGCGACCCGCAAACCGGCGACGAGCCTCGCTCCGCGCCTCAGGGTCAAGCGGACGCAGACGCTCGCACCGATCGGCCTCAGCACGGGCGGACCGATACGAACGATCAAGGTCGTACCGAGCGGCCCGCGGCGACCGACCCGGCCGACTCGAACGGCGATCGCCGCGAGTCGGCAGGTCCCGAGCGTCCCCAAGATGGCCTGCCCTCACCCTCCCAGGATCCCCGTCAAGGCGCTTCGGCTGACGAACGATCCAGGGCCGGTCGGGAGGGCGCCGGCGACATGGGTCCGCAGGGTCGTGAATCGAGCGGGACCCGGTCCGAGCGACCGACTCCGGAGGGCAGCCCGCCCCAGTCCGCACCGGCCGGCCAGCCGGGCCGCAGCGCCGAGCAAACCGATCCCCGTATGGCGGCCGAGTCTCCATCCCGCCCCACATCGAGCACTCAGCCAAGCGACACGTCGCGTCCGAACGGAGATCCCCGCGCGACTCGCAATACGCAGGCCGACGACCAACGCCCCGAAGCGTCGTCTCGCGGTGAGAACGCTGATCGGCCCAACCCAGGCCAACCTGACCGCTCGGGTCGCCCTGAAGGGATGCCCGACCCGACCGGCGAGGGCGTGGATCCGACCGATCGACGTTCCGACGCTCCAAACGACCAAACGGCATCGTCCCGTGATGCGAGCGATCAGGAACCTCGCTCGACCGGCGAGCGGGACCAAAACGGACAGCAGGGAGAGACCGGAAAGCGTAGCCAGCCCGCTGAGCAAGGTCAGGGCGATCGGCAAGGCCAGACCGGACAGCAAGATCAAGCCATGCGGCGGGGTCAGGCGGGAGATCAAGGCCAGCCCGGGCAGCAGGGAGAAAGCGCCGAGCGCGGCCAGACCGGTGAACGAGGTCAAGGCGAGCAGCAAGGCCAGAACCGTCAGCCGGGACAGACCGGAGAGCGCGGTCAGGCCGGTGAGCGGGTCCAGCCCGGTCAGCAAGATCAAGCCATGCAACGCGGCCAGGCGGGAGAGCAAGGCCAGCCCGGGCAGCAGGGAGAAACCGCCGAGCGCGACCAGACCGGTGAACGAGGTCAAGGCGAGCAGCAAAGCCAGAACCGTCAGCCGGGACAGACCGGAGAGCGCGGTCAAGCCGGTGAGCGGGGCCAGCCCGGTCAGCAAGATCAAGCCATGCAACGCGGCCAGGCGGGAGAGCAAGGCCAGCCCGGGCAGCAGGGAGAAACCGCCGAGCGCGGCCAGACCGGTGAACGAGGTCAAGGCGAGCAGCAAGGCCAGAACCGTCAGCCGGGACAGACCGGAGAGCGCGGTCAGGCCGGTGAGCGGGGCCAGCCCGGTCAGCAAGATCAAGCCATGCAACGCGGCCAGGCGGGAGATCAAGGCCAGGCCGGTCAGCAAGATCAGGCCATGGAGCGCGGTCAGGCTGGAGATCAAGGCCAGCCCGGGCAACAGGGAGAGACGGGTGAGCACGGCCAGCCCGGCCAGCAGGGTGAAAACCGAGGGCGCAGCCAGACCGGCCAGAAGGGTGAAAACGGAGGGCGCAGCCAGACCGGTGAACAAGGTCAAGGCGATCAGCAAGGCCAGCCCGGGCAGCAGGATCAAGCCACGCAACGCGGTCAAGCTGGAGATCAAGGCCAGGCCGGACAACAAGCTCAGCCCGGACAGCAAGGCCAGGCTGGGCAGCAAGGCCAGGCCGGACAGCAAGGCCAGGTTGGGCAGCAAGGCCAGGCCGGACAGCAAGGCCAGGCCGGGCAGCAGGGCCGATCGGGTCAAACTGGGGCGATGGATACGCAGGGAGAATCCGGCCAGTCGGACAGCGATTCGACCGATTCGTCGGGTCCGGCGGGTCGCATGAATACCGGAGGCGGCGACCGGGTGGGTGGTTCGGCGGAGCCGTTGGGTGAGCGTCAGGAGAAGGACCGGCCGCCGTCGCGGGCGGAGCCGCCGGCCGACACTGGTCCGCCGCTGAGGCCCGACGGCGGGATGCCGCAATCGGACCTGGTGTTGCGTCAAGTCCGGGACCTGATTGCCGAGGGGCGCGATACCTCTCGTCTCGAGGAGGCGACCGGGCTGACGCGGGAGGAGTTGGAGCAGTTTGTTCGTAAATTTGAGGAGCCCGAGCGAGAGGCGCCCGGTGAAGGTCGGGAATTGACGGCGGGGGTGAGCGAGGATCGGGTGCTGGAGCCGTTGTCGGGGGTGGGTGAGCGTAACCGCTCGCCGCTGGTGAGCGGGAGCAACCGGCGAGGGCCGGGCACGGCAACCCGTGACACGTTCCGGGATCAGACGCAAGGATTGCGGAGTCAGCCGCCCGCCGAGCTTCGTTCGAGGTTTGAGGCCTATCAGAGCAGTATTACGCGGACTCGCAGTCTGGCGCCGGCTCGTTCGGAGGTCGAACGCGGCAGCCGCCCGAACCCCTGAGAGCGACCCGGTCGCGGAGCCTGGCGTGATCCAGGCCTCGTGGCCCGGGGAGACACTGACCGACGATGGACGAGGTTTCTGACGCGTTTGCGCCGCCGCGACGTTATCTGGCGGCCTTCGACCTGCGTGAGCTACCGCATCACTTCGTGGATGTGTTGATTCTGGGCGGGGGGGTCGCCGGCCTGCGGGCGGCGCTGGGGATTCCCGAACGCTACCGGGTTCTGGTGGCGACCAAGGATCGCCTAGCAGAGAGCAACAGCGCGTATGCTCAGGGTGGGATCGCGGGGGTGGTCGATCCCGAGGATCGGTTCGACGACCACATAGCCGATACGCTGGCCGCGGGGAAGGGACTCTGCGACCCGGCGGTGGTTGCCGAGGTGGTTCGGGAGGCGCCCGAGCGAATTGCGGAGCTGCGTGCCTGGGGCACGCATTTTGACGAAGTCGATGGCCAGATCGCGTTGGGGCGCGAAGGCGGTCACTCGCACGCGCGGATTGTGCACGCGCTGGGTGATGCGACGGGTCGGGAGATGATGCGCGCGATCATTGCGCGGGTGCGGACTCAGCCGCACATCCGGATCTGGCAGAACAGTTTTACGGTCGATCTGCTGACGCACGAGGGGCGGGTCCGAGGAGCGCTGGTGTGGGATCAGCGAAGGGGGCTGTCGCTGGTCTGGGCGGCGGCGACGTTGCTGGCGACGGGGGGGGCGGGCCAGCTCTACCGCGAGAGCACCAACCCCGAAATTGCGACCGGCGACGGCCACGCGATTGCCTTTCGAGCGGGCGCCGAGCTGCGTGACATGGAATTTATGCAGTTTCATCCGACGGTGCTCTACGTCGCGGGGTCGTCGCGTCATCTGCTGACCGAGGCGCTGCGGGGCGAGGGCGCGCAGCTCCGCGACCGCGATGGCCGTCGGTTCATGCCCGAGTTTCATCCGCTGGCCGAACTGGCGCCGCGCGACGATGTCTCGCGGGCCATCGTCGCGGTGATGCAGCGGACGCAGCATCCGTGCGTCTATCTGGACTTATCGCACCTCGACCCCACGCATGTTCGTTCCCGGTTTCCGGGGATCGCCGCTCTCCTGCGCGGATTTGACCTGGATCTAGCGACCGATCCAATTCCGGTCCGACCCGGCGCGCACTACTTCATTGGCGGGGCGACGGTCGATCTCGATGGGCGCACAACGCTGCCCGGTCTGTGGGCGGCCGGTGAGGTCAGCTCCTCGGGACTGCATGGCGCCAATCGGCTGGCGTCGAACAGTCTGCTGGAGGGGTTGGTTTTTGGCGCGCGAGCCGCCGAGGACATCACCCGCGAGCTCGACGCACGCGGTCCGGTCGCGCTCGAGGTGCCGAACCTGGAGGTGCCGAACCGACGGGTCGAGCCGCGCCGAGTGCTCGATCTGGCGGATATCCGCAACGCGCTGCGGTCCCTGATGTGGAGGCGGGTGGGGATCACCCGCGACGCTGCCGGGCTGGCCGATTCGGCCCGCCAAGTAGACTACTGGTGCGGATACGTGCTGCCCCACACCTTCGACAATCCCGAAGGCTGGATTCTTCAGAACATGCTGACGGTCGCTCGCCTGATGATTGCCGCGGCGGCCCAGCGAACCGAGTCCCGCGGCGTCCACTGGCGTTCCGACTATCCCGAGACCGACCCAGCCTGGGCGCGGCACATCGCGTTTCGTGCGGCTGAATCCGAGGTCACGACCTAACCGGCCAGGCCGCCGCCCGGGACAATAGCGAACTCCGGAGCGGCTTGAAGTTTGGCCCTTCGGGTCGGGACGGGATTGGGGCCCGGTTCAGAACAGGGTGTAGATAAACGGCGCCAGCGAGGTCTGCGAGAGCATGATCAGAAGACCCATCAGCGCCAGCATGATGACCAGCGGCCACAGCCACCATTTCTTGTTATAGCGCAAAAACTCCACGAACTCGACGTGGAGCGGGAGGTCGTCGCCGCCGGCTTTTTCGAACTCGCTGGGTGGTTTGGGGTCCATCGGTGGCTCAATACTGGCGGAAGTATCTCCGCACGTCGTGGGGCGTCGACTTGGGAACCCAATAACTTCGAGCGCCCGGCGGCTTGCGTAGGGACAGGGGATCGCGGCCGGTGGCCCGCAAGGCCAGGCCGATCGGGGTCAGGACTCCATAATAGATGAGCGCCAGGGCCAGTTGCGAGAGCAGCCAGCCGACCGGGAAGGCCAGCATCATCCAGCCGACGAAGATCGGTCGGAGCCAGCGCGGAGCGGCGAGGCCCAGCGTACCGAGCAGCAACGCCACCAGCCCGAGAACGGCCGCGCCGGGACCTGGTCCGTGGGAGGCCAGCCGCCAAGCGGCCAGTCCCCCGAGGATCAGCAGGCCGAGCAGGCCGAACTGGCGGAGGGTACGCGGCGAGGGGTTGCGAGGCAGGTCGGACCAATTCATGCGGGACGTCTCGCAAGCGTCAATCGAGCTCGAAGCGCGCTAGATGGGCCTCGCGTTCGGCTTCGTGGAGGCGGTCGCCCGAGCGGCGGACGACCAGATGATCGCCGAGGACAAGTGCATCCATCTCGGTCGAACGGAAGCAGCGGATCGCGTCCTCGGGGGTGCAGACGATCGGTTCGCCGCGGACGTTGAAGCTGGTGTTGATCAGCACCGGGCAGCCGGTCCGGCGGTGGAAGGCGGTCAGCAAGGCGTGGAATCGGGGGAAGCGCTCGGGGTCGACCGTCTGGAGGCGGGCGCTGTAGTCGACGTGAGTCACGGCGGGGATCGTCGATCGCACGACGTTGACGCGCTGGAGCAAGTCGGGATCGCTAGCCATCCGACGCTGTTCCGCTTCGGACGGTTGGAGCCGATGGCAGTCGCGCACCGGTGCGGTCAGGAGCATGTACGGGCTTTCGTGGCGGGGGTCGAGGGCGAACCAGTGGGCGGCTTCGGTCTGGAGGACGCTGGGTGCGAACGGGCGGAAGCTTTCGCGATATTTGATCTTGAGGTTCATGCGCGATTGCATGTCGGGGCGGCGTGGATCTCCGAGGATGGAACGCGAGCCGAGCGCGCGGGGTCCGAATTCCATCCGGCCCTGGAACCAGCCGACGACCTTGCCGTCGTCGAGCAGGGCCGCGACGGTGTCGAGCAAGTCGGCCTCCGATTCGAGCCGACGGGCACTCAAGCCGGACTGGTCGAGCGCGGATTCGATGGCCAGGTCATCGAAGGCCGGACCGAGCAGGCTTCCCTGCTGGGTGTCGCGGCCGTTGGGGTAGCGAGGGCGTTCGAGGAGTTGGTGCCAGACGAACAGGGCCGCGCCCAAGGCGCCGCCGGCGTCGCCGGCGGCCGGTTGGATCCAGAGATCGTCGAAGGGGCCTTCGCGTAGCAGCCGCCCGTTGGCGACGCAATTGAGGGCCACCCCCCCGGCCAGGACCAGCCGCGAGAGACCGGTCCGCTGATGAACGTGCCGGCCGAGGCGGAGCATGGCCTCTTCGGTGACCGCCTGGATCGAAGCTGCCAGATCCATGTGGCGGGGTTCGATGCGGGACTCGGGTCGGCGGGCTGGCCCGCCCATGAGGCGGTCGAACCGACGGCCGGTCATGGTCAGACCCTGGCAATAGGTGAAGTAGTCCATGTTGAGCCAGAAGCTGCCATCGGGCCGCAGGTCGATCAGTTTGTCGAGGATCAGATCGCGGTAGACCGGTTGCCCGTAGGGCGCCAGGCCCATCAGTTTGTATTCACCGCTGTTGACCTTGAAGCCGCAGTAGTAGGTAAAGGCCGAATAGAGCAGTCCGAGTGAGTGGGGGAAGCGGATTTCGTCGATGAGGCGGATCTGGCTGCCCTCACCGACGCCGTAGGTCGTGGTGCTCCACTCACCGACGCCGTCGAGGGTCAGAATCGCGGCCTGGTCATAGGGCGAGGGGTAAAAGGCGCTAGCGGCGTGGCTTTGGTGGTGGTCGGGGAAGACCAGCCGCGCCCGCTCCAGGCCCGGCAGGTTGCGGCGGATGATCCGGCGGAGGTGGAGCTTTTCCCGGAGCCAGATCGGCATGGCCAGGCGGAAACTGCGGAAACCGGCGGGTGCATAGGCGAGATAGGTCTCCAGCAGGCGTTCGAATTTGGTGAACGGCTTATCGTAGAAGGCGACGTAATCGAGCTGTTCAGGTCGGAGGCAGGCTTCGGCCAGGCAGTAGGCGATGGCCTGGGTCGGGAAGCCGGCGTCGTGCTTGGTGCGTGTGAAACGCTCCTCCTGGGCGGCGGCAACGATCCGGCCGTCGACGACCAAGGCCGCGGCGCTATCGTGATAGAAGGCGGAGATGCCCAGAATGGAGGTCATGAGGCAGGACGAGCAGGTTAGATAAAATCCTGTGCTGATCGTATGCAGAGGTGGGTCGACCCGACAACCGCCAGAGCGCGGCCCGCGTCTGGTTGATACCGCAGGGTCGAGGCTACATAATGCTGATCCGACGCGAGACCGCCGATCCCGCCTGAAGCAGCCTCCCGCCGTACTCCCCCCCCTGCCCTCTCCGATCGTTTTTGGTGAAAGGTTATCGAGGCATGAGCGCGACGTCCGGGCGCCGCGTGGGTCTTTGGCTGATTGGCGCATTCGGCGGTGTTGCCACCATGATCACGGTCGGCCTGGCGGCGATGGCCAAGGGGCTGCGGGATCGGACGGCTCTGGTGAGCGAGCGGCCGGCCTTCGGGCATCTGAACCGCCCCGAGCCGGCCGACCTGGTGGTGGGTGGCCACGAAATCCGGGCGGGTTCCTTGATGCGATCGGCCGAGGAGTTTCGGGCGATCTCGGGCGTTCTCGACCGGGAACTGCTGATGGCCTGTTCCGAGGAGCTGGCCGCGGCGACCTCGCGGGTCCGTCCGGGGACGATTCGGAATGCAGGCGCGACGATCGCCCGATTGGCGGACTGGGCACCCGATGAGGAACGGCTTCCGCTGGCGGCCGTCCTGGATCGGCTGACGGCCGATATCGACGCGTTCGCGGCCCGCGAGCGGCTCGATCATGTGGTCGTACTGAATGTCTCCAGCACCGAGCCGCCGCTTTCCGCGAAGGAGTTTCCGCCGACCTGGGATCGGCTCAATGCGAGCCTGGCCAGCGCCGATCCGCCACGGTTGCCGCCGAGCAGCCTCTACGCGCTGGCCGCGTTTCGGAGCGGACATAGCTACATCAATTTCACGCCGAGCCTGGGAGCCTCGTTTCCGGCGGCGTATCAGCTTGCCGAGGCTCAAGGCGCGCTCCACGCCGGCAAGGACGGCAAGACCGGCGAAACCCTGATGAAGACGGTTCTCGCGCCGATGTTCGTCCACCGCAACCTGAAGGTGTTGAGCTGGGTCGGCCACAACATCTTCGGGAACCGCGATGCGCTGGTCCTCGACGACCCCGAGAACAAGGCGGCCAAGGTCGGCAGCAAGGATCAGGTCGTCCACCAGATTCTCGGCTACCGACCGACCACGCTGGTGACCATCGAAAACATCCCCGACATGGGCGACTGGAAGACGGCCTGGGACCATATTCACTTTCAGGGATTTCTGGGAACGCCAATGACCTTGCAGTTCATCTGGCAAGGTTGCGACAGCCTGCTGGCGGCGCCGCTGGCGATCGATCTGGTTCGGCTGGCCGACGTGGCTAAGCAGCGCAACGAGACCGGATTGATCCGGGCATTCGCTCCGTTTTTCAAAAGCCCCGAGGGCATGGAAGACAACGACTTTTTCCGGCAGACCGCCTTGCTCGAGCAGTGGGCCCAGAAGGGGCCGAGGACAACGTGAAACTGGCCTTCAGCACCAATGCGTACATGAAGTATCCGTTTGCCGAGGCCGCCGAGCGCATCCGGTCGCTGGGCTACGCCGGTCTGGAGTTGATGGCGGACGTGCCCCACGCCTGGCCCGCGGGCTTGCTGCCCGAAACCAAGCGCGAGATCCGGGCGGTGATGGAGCGAACCGGCCTGGCGTTTTCCAACGTCAACGCCTTCATGATGAACGCGATCGCCGACTACCGGCAGCCTTACTGGTATCCGTCGTTTATCGAGCCGGACGAAGGGTATCGCCGGGTCCGCATTGACCACACCCGGCGAGCGCTCTCGCTTTGCGCGGAGCTGGGAGCGCCGCACATCACGACCGAGCCGGGTGGGCCGCTAGCACTGGGCCAGAGCCGGTCGGCGGCGATCGACCTGTTTGTGGAGGTTCTCAAGCCGTTGGCCGAACACGCTGAAGCGTGCGGTGTCGGTTTGTTGATCGAGCCGGAGCCAGGGCTGTTGATCGAGACGACGGACCAGTATCTCGAGGTCGCCGAGCGCGTTGGGTCGCCTGCCGTGGGCCTCAATTTCGACGTCGGCCATGCGTTTTGCATGGGCGAGGACATTCCGGCCCAGATCCGCAAGCTAGCGTCTCAGATACGCCATTTTCACGTCGAGGATATTGCGGCGACCCGGGTCCATCACCATCTGGTTCCGGGGACGGGGGCGATTGATTTTGGCTCGGTCTTCGAGGCGATTCGGGGGATCGGCTACGAGGGCTGGGTCACCGTCGAATTGTATCCGTTTGTGGACGATCCCGATGGGGCCGCGCGGGAGGCGTTTCGCGTCTGCGCGCCGTTGTTGAGCTAGCTGGCGATGTCGGTGCGGGCCTATCTGCGGCTGGTTCGGTTGCCTAATGTGCTGACCGCGGCGGCCGACGGCCTGGCCGGCTGGCTGATCGCGGGCGGTCCGCTCGATCGCCTGGATCGCTGGGTTCCGGTTCTACTGGCCTCGATGTCGCTCTATGCGGGCGGGATTGTTCTGAACGACCTCTGCGACCTGGAGGTGGACCGGCAGGAGCGTCCCGAACGGCCGCTGCCCTCGGGAGCGGTCGGACTCGGTCCGGCCCGCTGGCTGGCGGCCGGGCTGCTGGGCAGTGGGCCGATCTGGGCCTGGGTGGCTGGGGGGACGGCAAGCTTGATCGTGGCTGGGGTGTTGGCGATCGTGGTGGTCGGGTATGACTGGCTGCTGCGTCGCACGTTGGTCGGCCCGATCGCGATGGGGACCTGCCGCGCGCTGAATCTTGGACTGGGGATGGCCGCGGCGCGGTCGGATCTGTCCGGCTGGTCGGCGACGATGGCTGGGGCGATGATCGGCTATGGAGTCTTTGTGGCTGGATTGACCGTGGCCAGCCGCGCCGAGACCTCGCGCGGCCAGAGCCGACCGGTGGCCTGGGGTCTGGTTCTGCAGAACGTCGCCTTGCTGGGGCTGGCGCTGGTCGTGGCGGGGGCGGGGTTCGGAAAGCCGGAGCCGGAGATGGACGCGCCGAGGATCCGGGCCGAGGGGCTGCTGGTCCTGGCCCTGGTCGCCCTGGCCGTGAATCGCGCGGCGGGGCCGGCCCTCATGGCTCCGGAACCTCGGACCGTGATGCGGCTGGTCCGGACCGGGATTTTGGCGTTGGTCTGGATTGACGTGGCGCTGGTGTTGGCGTGCCGAGGGCTGATACCGGCGCTGCTGGTCGCGGCGTGGGGACCGCCGGCGGCCTGGCTGGCGCGGCGGATTGCGGCGACCTGACGGGGGCAGGCGATGCTTCTGGGCTACAACACCAACGGGTTGGCCCACCATCGGCTGACCGACGCCATTGAGTTGCTGGCCGATGAGGGGTACCAGAGCGTTGCCATCACGCTGGACGCAGGGGCGCTCGATCCCTACGACGATCCTGAGCATCTGGCCCGGCAACTGCGGGCCGTGCGGGAAGCGCTCGACCGCCGCGGACTGAATCGCGTGGTTGAGACCGGAGCCCGGTTTCTGCTGAACCCGCGGCGGAAGCACGACCCGACGCTCCTCGATCCCGACCCCGGACGGCGATCCCGACGGGCCGACTTCTTGAACCGGGCGATCGACCTGGCTGTTGTACTGGGCGCGTCGGTGGTCTCGATCTGGTCGGGTTCAACGTCGACCGGAGAACCGGAAGGTGTCCTGTACGCACGGCTGAAGCAAGAGCTCGGCCCGATCCTGGATCATGCGGCCGCGGTAGGCGTGGTCCTGGGGTTCGAGCCTGAGCCAGGGATGTTTGTCGACACGATGGAACGGTATGCCGAACTCGACCGACGGCTCCAGCACCCTGCCTTCCAGTTGACGCTCGACATCGGGCATGTGCATTGCCTGGAGGCGGAGCCGATCCCGTCGGTGATCCGGACCTGGGCGGACCGCATCGTCAACGTCCACCTCGAGGACATGGTCGTCGGCGTCCACCAACACTTACCTCTGGGCGCCGGAACGATCGACTTTCCACCCGTGCTATGGGCGCTGGCTGAAACCGGATATCGAGGTGGAGTTCATGTGGAGCTAAGCCGGCAGTCGGCCGAGGGGGCCCAGGCGGTTGCCGAGTCGGCCGCATTTCTCAGGCGTATTTGGCCGACCGGCGTGGGCCAGATATCACGCTAAAAGCGGCAGCGCGTTTCCTTTTTGAAACATAGGCGGCGATTTCTCGGCGTGGATCGAGCCGCCTGAACGTTTGCCGAAACAATTGGCACGAAACCGCCAAGTCCGGGCAGATCCACCCGATCGCAAGGCCGCGCCGGATTGAGCGGGGCGAATTTTTCGGACCTAAGTCAAACTCTGCGACGTTGCTTGCGAAATGTGCAGGATCGCACGCGGCGTTCGGCACGGGCGATGCTAACTGCATATTTTTTGTAGAGACTTGACGTTTCCCGGACTAAGGAATCTACTGTTGATCTTAACGCAATCTTTGCCGCACCCGGGCCCTTTGGTGTTTCGGGGGACTGGCGGTATTGCGGAACTGTCGCAGGGGTTCCGATCCGAGGAAGGTCTGGCTAGTCCCCGTGGAGTTCCAAGAAATCAGGCCTCGGTCAGCCGAGTCAGCGATCGCCGTGCACAGCCGCGGCCCGAGTATGCGGGTCGCAACTTGCGGGCCTGCTTTTACACCACAGCGGATCGCAGCTCAAGGCCAGTCTCCACTGCGGATCTTGGTCCGCAATTGAGGGCTTCAACCACAACGGATCGGTTCGTCCTATCTCACATCCCTGATCTTACCTCATTTTAGACGTTCAAGGAGCCTGCGGTGAATTCTCTGATCCCGTTTCGACGGATCCGGCTGGGCTTGTTGATCTGGAGCGTGCTGGCGGCGGCGGGTTTGCCCGCCTGCTCAGACAATGTGGATGGCAACCCCGGACGCGGAACGGTCTCGGTTCCGCGGAGCAAGGAAGAGGGGACATCTAGCAGTGCTCGCGTGGACGTCAAGGCCGATGAAGGCGGCCCGGCCGTCGAGAAATGATTCCGCCCATCAACTCGCGCCATCGTGGTGTTCCTCAATCGCCCTTCTTCTTTCTTTTGACGGAGTAACCCATCCGATGCTAGCTCACTCATCGCGAGTGCGTGCCCGCGGCTTTACGCTGATTGAGCTGCTGGTCGTGATCGCCATCATCGGCGTGTTGATCGCGCTGTTGCTGCCGGCTGTGCAGTCAGCGCGGGAGGCCGCCCGACGTGCCCAGTGCACCAATAACCTCAAGCAACTCGGCCTGGCGCTGGCCAACTACGAGAGCGCCAACGGCTCGTATCCGTATTCGTTCGCCTGGCAGTGGTGCCCGGCCGACACGCTCTGCGCCGGCTCCGTGGGCAATCATCACGGTTCGCTGGTCTGCATTGCTCCCATACATCGAGCAAGCGCCGCTGTTCAACGCGTACAACTCGTCGGGCCCGATGTGGATCGACGCCAACGAGACGGTGACCGCCACGGGGGTTTCCACCTTCTGGTGCCCCAGCGACGGTTCGCTCAACGACGCGGTTTATACCTATCAGCCGGGCGAAATCTACAACCGGCTGCCGCATCGGATGCGCTACACCAACTACAAGGCGAATTTCGGCCACCTGCCGATGGGAGTCACGGGCGGATTTGTGCAGGGCGGTCAGGTTCCAGCCCGGAACGGCTCCGGAACCTCCAGAAGCAGAGCGGCCCGATCATCTCGATCGGCTACGGTGGCGCGATCGAAGTGATCGTTGCCCGATCGGCAAGGGAATCAATCGAGCCACCGTCAAGGTTGCCGAAGTCAAGGACGGGACGTCGAACACGGCGGCCTTCAGCGAACATGCCCACGGCCTGCTCGCCAAGGACGACTATGTGCCCGGCTCGTTCTATGACTGGGGTTGGTGGAATTCGGGGAATCTGGGTGACTCGATCTACACCGCCTTCTACCCGGTCAATCCGTTCCGCAAGACGCAAAACATCACGCGATTCGACCAGGCCGGGCCGTATATCAACGCGGCCTCGAGCTTCCACCCCGGTGGTCTGAACGTCGCCATGTGCGATGGCTCGGTCCGCTTCATCAAGGACACGATCGATACCTGGGCGTTGGATCCGAGCACGGGCCTGCCGCCCGGAGTGACCGTGCAGAGGAGGTGTCTGGACCATCGCGCCGGGAACCAAGATCGGGGTCTGGCAGGCGATCCACACGATCGCCGGCGGCGAGACGGTCAGCCAGGATCAGTTCAACTGATCCGCACCCTCGCTGGTCTGTGCAGACCTCTGATGGACAAATCACCCCCCCTCGTGCTGCGGCACGAGGGGGGAATTCTCTAAGATGATGAGAAGACGACACGGCTAGGTCACTGTTTTGCGACGATCGGTCGCCCCCTCTGACCTGGCCTACGGGATGACGAAGTCTCGGCGGATTTCGGGAGACTCGACACGTTGAAACGCCTTCGATTTCAACGGCCCGCTGACCGTCCATCTGTTGGTTTCATTGAGCGGGCTGTTGGGTCTCAAGCGCCTCGGTGGAAACACGCGCCTGACGCATGGCCGCCGCGTCAGGCTTCCTGGCGGATTCTCTGGGGTTTTGGACCAGGGAGTCGCGGGGCGTTCGTGCGCCGTTTCGATCCGGCTGGTTTGCCGAACCCGGAACCGTGACGAGCAGGGCGGCGGTTTTCTTTCGTTCCTTCCTTCGGGTTACTTCAAGGAGTCGTCTATGACGCACCTTAGGCCACGGACTCGCGCCCGCGGCTTTACGCTGATTGAGCTGCTGGTCGTGATCGCCATCATCGGCGTGCTGATCGCGCTGTTGCTGCCGGCTGTGCAGTCAGCGCGGGAGGCCGCCCGACGTGCCCAGTGCACCAATAACCTCAAGCAACTCGGCCTGGCGCTGGCCAACTACGAGAGCGCCAACGGCTCGTATCCGTATTCGTTCGCCTGGCAGTGGTGCCCGGCCGACACGCTCTGCGCCGGCTCCGTGGGCAATCATCACGGTTCGCTGGTCTCATTGCTCCCATACATCGAGCAAGCGCCGCTGTTCAACGCGTACAACTCGTCGGGCCCGATGTGGATCGACGCCAACGAGACGGTGACCGCCACGGGGGTTTCCACCTTCTGGTGCCCCAGCGACGGTTCGCTCAATGACGCGGTTTATACCTATCAGCCAGGGCAAATCTACAACCGGCTGCCGCATCGGATGCGCTACACCAACTACAAGGCGAATTTCGGCCACCTGCCGATGGGAGTCACCGGATTTGTGCAGGGCGGATCAGGTTCCAGCCCCGAACGGCTCCGGAACCTCCAGAAGCAGAGCGGCCCGATCATCTCGATCGGCTACGGTGGCGCGATCGAAGTGATCTTGCCCCATCGCAAGGGAATCAATCGAGCCACCGTCAAGGTTGCCGAAGTCAAGGACGGGACGTCGAACACAGCGGCCTTCAGCGAACATGCCCACGGCCTGCTCGCCAAGGACGACTATGTGCCCGGCTCGTTCTATGACTGGGGTTGGTGGAATTCGGGGAATCTGGGTGACTCGATCTACACCGCCTTCTACCCGGTCAATCCGTTCCGCAAGACGCAGAACATTACGCGATTCGACCAGGCCGGGCCGTATATCAACGCGGCCTCGAGCTTCCACCCCGGTGGTCTGAACGTCGCCATGTGCGATGGCTCGGTCCGCTTCATCAAGGACACGATCGATACCTGGGCGTTGAATCCAAGCACGGGCCTGCCGCCCGGAGTGACCGTGCAGGGAGGTGTCTGGACCATCGCGCCGGGAACCAAGATCGGAGTCTGGCAGGCGATCCACACGATCGCCGGCGGCGAGACGGTCAGCCAGGAGCAGTTCAACTAAGGCTCAGTCTGACCAGATTGCCAAAGCTCACTGCGGTTGCCCGACCGTTTCTGGACGAGCCGGGCGATCGCAGATCTCCCAGACAAGCGGACTTGAGGGGGCCTCACGCGTTGACCGGCTCCCTCAGTCCGCTTAATGAGAATCGGCGACAGCCGGAGAAGAATTGGACCGGGTTTTCCCAGACAATCCGGCGGATTGTGGCGTCGTCGTGGCCGCGCGCCCGCATTTCGAAGATAAATTCGGGAACGGCCAGTGGGTCGCTGTGCCCCCAGTCGCCGGCCGAGTTGACGAGGATGCGTTCGGTACCGTACCGTTCGATCAGGTCCGCGGCGCGGGCCGGGGTGCACTTGGTGATCGGATAGAGGGTCATTCCGACCCAGTGTCCGGCTTCGAGGGCCAGGCGGATCGTATGCTCCTCGACGTGGTCGATGCAGACCCGATCGGGTGGGATTCGGCCGTCGCCGGCGAGCATGTCCAGGATCATCCGGGTGCCGGCGTATTTGTCCGCCAGGTGGGGAGTGTGGACCAGGACCAGTTCGCCGGTTCGGGCGGCCAGGTCGAGATGATCGAGGAAAACGGTTGCCTCGTTCCGGGTGTTCTTGTTGAGGCCGATTTCGCCGATCCCGAGGACATTCGGACGGTTGAGGAATTCGGGGATCATGGCGATCACTTCGCGCGAGAGGGCGACGTTTTCGGCCTCTTTCGCGTTGATGCAGAGCCAGCAGTGGTGGCGGATTCCATACTGGCCCGCGCGGCGGCCTTCATACTCGGTCAGTTGCCGGAAGTAGTCGCGGAATCCCTCGACGCCCGACCGGTCAAATCCTGCCCAGAACGCTGGTTCGCTGACCAAGGAGCAACCGGCCAGAGCCATGCGTTTGTAGTCGTCGGTGGTCCGGCTGACCATGTGAATGTGCGGGTCGATGTAGCGCATCGGATCCTCGAGCGGAGAGCGGCGATCGGTGGAGGGGTCAGCGGGGGCGGCGGGCGGCCAGCTCGAAGCGATCGATCCAGGCTGGGTCGTACTCCAGCGAGAAGATGCGCTGAACCGTCTCGGCTCGGCCGGGCTCGGAGAGGCAAAGGGCCTCCAGCGCCTTGCGGATATCGGTCAGCCGACGATCGGGCGGCTCTCGCGGCTCGGCCGCGGCCATGTCGAGCCGGTCGAGCATGGCGGCCAAGTCAAGGATCCGTGCCCGGATTTCCAGGTAGTCGCGGTCGAGCACCTGGGCAACCGTTCGCTTGGCGGTCATGGGGCAAACTCCTGTGAAAACCTATTATTACATTGTGGCGGAGCCATCGCAGGTCGACAATCGGCGGCCGAACGAACGGGTTGCGAGGCTCTCAGGACCGCTCTAGGTATCGACTGTGCCGGTTGTGACGATTGGAATGATTCGCGGGGCAGGAACCGGCGAACGGCCCGAGTCGGTCGGCTTGGGCTTAAGAGATTGATCTGTTAGGATTATCTGATCGACCTTGAGAAAATCGGAGTCGCTCAAGCTTTAACCCGCGTGGCAGGGTGGATTCGGAGGCACAAACCGATGCGATCGGTCTCGCCACGGGCGCAGATTCTACTGATTGTGATGGCCGTGGTGGCTCCTGGGCTAGCACGGGCCGATTGTTGTGACCCGCCGGTGATGGTCCGAAGCTATACGCCGACGCTGTATTCGACGAGTGCTCTGGTTCCGACGACGCTGCTCAGCCCGCAGGTGATCGAGCCGACGGTCTACGTCGAGACCCCATTGGTTTATCAGTCGACGGGCTATCGGGTGGAAGTTCGGCGTCCGGGCTTGTTCGAGCGGTTGTTCGGAGGGATGGGGCGGCGGACCGTCGAGTATGACGTCATCCCGACCACTTACGTCGAGTCGATTCCCGCGGTGGTTCCGACGACGACATTGAGCGCGACTCGATATGTGCTGCCGACCACGATTGTGGAAGGACCGGTGATCGAGGTCGATCCATGCGTTGTTCCGAGTGCTTCGGAGCGGGTGGTGAGCCAGGGTACGTCGGCGGACCCACCCCGTGGCGCTGCACCCAGGCCGTACGAGGGTACGGGTGCGGGAGCCACAGGCGAGGGGCGGGCGGACGGGACGCGTGAGCCGGCCTTTGATTATGGATCGACCGGAGCGACCAAGCCGGCCGATGCGTCGGATGCGGAGTCGACCGCGCCGCCGGTGGTGGAGCCAGCGCCGCCTCCGCTAGATGGAGCGACAAGCCGCTCGGCCTATCGCCCGGTCGCCACAGAGATGCGGCCCCAGGACGCGGGGGCGTCGATCGGTGCCTTGCGGGGCATCGTCGTCAACGCCAACGGTCAACCCAAGCCCGACATTCGGGTCGTCTTTACCGACGCGCGTCAGACGTATCGGGATCGGGAGCGGACGACCGATGCCGAGGGTCGCTTCGAAGTTGTCTTGCCCAATGGCGACTGGGTGGTCAACGTCCAGGAGTCCGACGGTCGGCTGACGCCGTTCGGAACCATCACTTCGGCCGGCGGGCGGTTCTACGACGAACGCGATCGGATCGTCTCGAGTCTGCGGCTCAACCACTGACGCCCGCTCCGGCTCTGCATCCCAGACAAGTCACGGCCCGGCGGCATCCACCCATAGCGTTGGGGCTGTCGGGCCTTTGGGTTTTACGAGGGATCGGCGTTGCCGACGATGGAACCGCCGCTACGCATCGCGTATGTGATCAGCTACTTTCATCCGCTGGAGAGCGGCGCGGAGCGTCAGGCCCTGGTCCAAGGGGCAGAGCTGGCACGCCGCGGCCACCAGGTCTGGGTCCTGACCCGCCATGTGGGGCACTTGCCAGAGCACGAGGTCGTACAGGGCGTCCGGGTCGAACGCTGTCTGCGGGTGCATGACCAGAGCCGCCTGTTTGTGCCGAGTTTTATCGGCCAGGTCGCTTCCCGGCTTCGCAAGCTACGCCGCGAGATCGATCTGGTCCAGACCCACCAGGCACTTTGGGAAGCCGCGGGGACCGGTCTGGCCCGGCCGTTTCTCGGCCGAATCCCCAGTATCGTCCAGCCGGCCAGTTCGGGTCGTTTTGGCGAGGCCGAGGAGCTGTCCCGCCAAAAAGGAAGGATTTTTCTGCGGCGGCTGATCCTGGCGAACACGCACTTCGTCGCCATCTCGGCCGACATCGAGGCTCAGTGGCGGCGGCTGGGAGTGCCGGCGAGTCGGATGACCCGAATCGCCAGTGGTGTGGATACGTCGCGGTTCCGGCCGGGACCGGTCGATCCCGAAATCGAAGCCGCGTTGCCACCGCGCCCGCGGTTTATCTTTACCGGGCGGTTTCACCCGCAGAAAAACCTGGCCATGCTGATCGAGGCCTGGAGCCAGTTGGTCCGCGTGGTGCCGGCGTATCTCGTGTTGCTCGGCTGGGGACCGGATCGGCCGGCGCTGGAGGTGCTCATCGAGGAGCGGGGCCTGTCCCACTGGGTTCGGATCCTCGACGTGGTCCCCGACCCAGCGCCTTACCTCCGAGCGGCCGACGGGTTCGTTCTGCCCAGCATCGCCGAGGGTATGAGCAACTCGCTGCTCGAGGCGATGGCCTCCGGGCTTCCGTGCCTGGTCTCGGCGATCGGCGGCAATGAGGATCTGGTCGTCGAGGGGCGGACTGGCAGGCTTCTACCTCCCCACGAGCCGGCGGCGTGGGCCAGGGCCGTCCAGGAGATCGTCAAAAACCCGGCCGAAGCCCGGGCTGCGGGAGAGGCGGCCCGAACCCGGGTTTGCGAGGAATTCGCCGTCGAGCGGGTCATGGATCGCTACGAAGCGCTCTTTCGCCGGCTGATCGCCCAGGCGGGACGAACTGCCTGACCCAACCAGGCCTAAGGATCAAAGGCGAGCGTTTCAGGTTTCATCCGGTCGCCGGAGCACCCGCGACGGTCCAAGGACCAGCGTGACGACCCTCCAGCGTCCGTCGTCGGCGAGGGCAACTTCGGCCTCGATGCCCCGGCCGACCGCCTCATCGGGGTCGAGCCACGCCTCGCGGATTAGGACATCCTGGGGCACGACCACCGTCCGCGGCTGTGCTGGGCCGACCCCCTGGAGATCGAGCCGCAATTCCAGTTGACCCTCGGTGGTCTCTTGCAGCGAACTGGACCGAACAATCCCGCGCAATTTCATGGGAGGGCCCGGTGGGCGAGGAGGTGGGAGGGTCGACGCCTTCGGTACAACCGGAAGCCAATCGCGGGTCGGGCACGTCCTGATTATCCCCAGCCGTCCTTTGAGACGTCATACTCATTTTGGTGCGAGACGAACAACTGGGACGTGACGTCGTTTCAGGTCAGACGCGGACGGCCACGGCAGGCCGCGCGGCGTTTGCTGGATGGGGATGAGCAACCTTGGCTGGTGCGTCTCCGCGGGCGCCCGTTGTGCTGGTGCACGGGCTGTTTGGCTTTGCCACAATCCGCTGCGGGCCGTTGACGCTGGCCTCTTACTTTCGCGGCGTACCGGAATTTCTCCGCGCGCGGGGCGTGCAAGTTTACACGCCGCGGATTCACCCGACGGCCGGCATCGAGCGCCGCGCTCGCAAGCTGGCCGAGCGGATTGACTCGGCGCTGCCCGGCCGGGCGATCCACCTGGTTGGTCATAGCTCGGGGGGACTGGATGTTCGGGCGCTGGCGCTCCTGCCGGGGTGGGAGAACCGGATCCTGTCGATCACAACCGTCGGCAGCCCTCATCTTGGCTCGCCGCTGGCTGAGCTGGCGCGGCGACGTTTCGGGCCAATTTACCGGCTGCTCCAGCAGGTAGGCTGGGATCACAACGGGTTTCTCGACATCATGCCCGAGCGCGCCCGGAGCTGGCATGAGCGGACGCCGACACCGAGCACGATCCCCTGCTTTCACGTCGCCGGGGAGACGCCCGCCGACGACGTCTGCTGGCCGTTGCGGGCCACCCATCGAATCTTGACGCGGCTCTCCGGCGCGAACGATGGTTTGGTGCCGCTCGAGTCGGCGACCGCGTTTGGCCAGCCCCTGGTCATCACCACGGCCGATCATCTTCGCCAGATGAACTGGTATTCCGGACTCCCCGGGCCAGCCTTGGGCTGGAGGGTTCGGGCCATTTACCGGCAGATCCTGCGGTCGATTGCCGAGTGCGAAGGTCTGGCTCTGACGACGTGAGCCGGCCGAGGTCGGCGATTGGTCTGTCCAGGCGTCAGGACGGCTGCGAGTCGCTGGGCGGATCGATTCGAGCTTCGCTGGGCGGATCGATTCGAGCTGGCGAGCGGCCGTCCAAGAGGACGGCCACGGTCATATCGCCCAGCACATTGGAGGTGGTGCGGCAGCGGTCCAGGAACCAGTCGATCGTGAGCAGGACAAAAAGGTTGTCCGCGGGGATCCGGACGGCGCTGAAGATGAGCGGCATGGTCACGAAGCTGCCGGAGGGGATTCCGCCCGCGCCAACGCTGGCCAGCAGAGTGGTCAACATGACGATCATCTGATCGGGCAAGGTCAGCGCGACACCGGTGGACTGGGCAAAGTAGAGCGCGGCGGCTGCCTGGTAGAGGGCGGTCCCGTCGTTGTTGAAGTTGGTTCCGACGCAGGCGGCCAATTGGCTCGATTCACGGCTGACGCCGAGTTTGCCGGTCAATGCGCTGAGGGTGATGGGAATCGTGGCGGCGGTGCTCGCCGTGCTGAAGGTGGTGGCCATAACGTCCGAGGCGGCGCGGAGAAACCGACCTGGGCTGAGTCCGGCCCGCGCGGTCAACAACGTCAGGTACCAGGCCAACTGGAGGGCCAGACCGAGCAGGACGGTAACGATGAAGCTGCCGAGGCCCAGAAAAAGCCCGAGGCCCTGCCGAGCCAGACTCGTCGTCACGACCCCGAAGACGGCCAACGGCACAAGCGAAACAATCCAGAGCAGGACGCGCATCGCCACCTCGAACCCGACGGTCACCAGGTCGATGACGGTCTGGTACGCGGTCCGACCTAGGAGGCGTTGCTGATCGCGGAGACGGGCCAAGGCGATGGCCACGGCGATCGTGACGAGGACGATCTGCGCGAGATTGTTGTCCAGGAAGGCCTGGACGAGGTTGCGCGGAACCAGCTCGGTGACGACGTCGCGGAGAGACTTGCGAGGCGGTTGAGCGGCAGTCTGAGACGGGGCCGCCGATTCGTCGGAGAGGACGTGGATGAGTCGCCGGGGACCACCGGGCTCGAGCGGTTCGGTGCGGAGGGCCTGGGAGCGTTGGCCCGGCTGGATCAGGTTAGCCAGGGTCAGGCCGATGGTCATCGCCACCAGGGTGTTGAGCAGATAAAACCCCATCATCCGCGCGCCCTGCCGGCCGCGGATGTCGTTGGTCAGGATCGCGCTGAGGATCGCCAGGACAATCAGCGGCGCGGCGAAGGCGGTCAAGGCACGGAGGATCAGCCCTGGGATCAGGTCCAGCCCGAGGACTAGGGCGGCCAGAGCCGAGCGAACCGGCGCAGGCCAGCGGTCCGCAACCTGACTGTCCTGTCCCAAGAACCAGCCCAACGGCAGCGCCGCTACGACGCCCAGCAGTACCCAGAAATAGAGCGGCCGTCCGAAAAGCCGGGGAGCAGCAGGCTCATCGGCAACCGAAGGTGACGATCCAACATCCACGGTCACGGCGGGTCCTTTGACAAACAAGACCACCGACTCGCGATCGGCCCGGAGGTTACGAGCCTGACGGCGCGACGGCCCAGGCACAAGAGGGCGTCGATTGCGTTGCCGAGCAGCCACACAGATAATCCATTGATCGCTCATTCTTCACCCGGGCAGAACCGCATGACGACGCCCGCCAGCGAACCGCCGCGCCGACCGCGCCCTCCTGCCGAGGCCGCCGAGGAGCCGACCACGTATCGGCCCAACCCAGCGCGATCGCCGACGGCTTCCGATCGCCGAACGGCGGAGCGGCCGCGTCCTTCCGGTCGCGAGCCGGAATCGCCGGAATCGGATCCGCCGCGCGGGACTCGGGCGAAATCCAAAGTCGTTGGCGAGTCCGCCCAGGGGCGCCCCCGGCGCCGCCCGATCGTTCTACGGGGCCGGCCCAAGGCCGGCGAGCTGGCGACTTTTTGCCGTCAGCTCGGGACCTACTTGGATTCGGGCGTCGGGATTGACCGCGCGCTAGCCAGCCTCGAACGGCCAATGACCGGGACCGCTCTGGCCCCTGTTCTGGAACGATTGCGGGCGGCGGTTCGGGAAGGGCAATCGATCGGCGACGCAGCGGCGCGGGAACCGCAGGCGTTTGATCGGCTGTTTCTGAGTCTTGTGCGCGTCGGCGAAGAACGTGGTGGCCTACCCGAGATGCTCAAGCGGCTCGCGCGACTGTACGAGGCCCGGGAACGGATGAGCCGGCAGGCGCGGTCGGCCCTGATCTATCCGACGATCGTCGTGATCGTCACGATCGCGGTGGGCGCGCTCCTGACGATGTTTGTTTTGCCCGCACTGGTCTCGATCCTGCGCGATCTGAGCCGCAATCGGAATGTGGAGCTGCCCGCTCCGACGCGGTTGCTGATCTCCATCAGCGACTTCATGCAGGCCGTCGGCTGGTGGCTGGTGCCGGCGGCGTCGGTCGTGGGGGTGCTCCTTCTGAGGCGTTGGTACCGGACGCCGGCTGGCAAGGCTGCGCTCGACCGGCTCTTGCTGCGCGTGCCGGTCGTTGGCCGGCTGGTCTCCTTGATCGACTCGGCGCGGTTTGCCCGCACACTTGGGGATTTGATGGGAGCGGGCGTCGGCGTGGACCGTTCGCTGCGATTGACCTCCGAGGTGGTGGAATTCGTCCCGTATCGTGAGGCCGTCGAATCGGTCCGCCGGGCGGTCAAACAAGGCTCAGAGTGGGCGCCAGCGGTGCGCGGTACGGGTCGTTTCGAGCCGGATCTGGCCGCGTTTATCGAGACTGGGGAAGAGACCGGCAACCTGCCGGAAACGCTCCGCAAGGCCGCTGACGACTACGAGGACCGTATCGAGTCGATGATCAAGAATCTGGGCGCGCTCGTTCAGCCGTTGATCACGATCGTGCTGGGCGGCATCGTCGGGTTTGTGCTGATCGCGTTTGTGATGGCCTACGTCTCGATCCTGCTGTCGATCTGAACCGGGTGAGGCCGACGACGATGATTCCGAACCTGGCTCTGGCTGCCTTTCTCGGCACGGTGGCCGCAATCGCAAGCGACGACGCCCCGAGCTGGAAGGCGGGAATCGCCCGCCGCGATGTCACGCCCGGGGCGCCGATCTGGATGGCCGGCTACGCCGCACGAACGGCGCCGAGCGAGGGAATCATCCATCCGCTCTGGGTGCGGGCGCTGGCGATTGAGGACTCGCAAGGATCGACCGGCCTGCTCCTGACGCTCGATGTCTGCGGCGTCGATCGCGCGTTTGGGCTGGAGTTGCGGCGGGCGATCGGCGAGCGTCACGGCCTGGGGCTCGAACGGGTCGTCCTGGCCTGTTCGCACACGCACAGCGGACCCGTCGTCGGCAGCAATCTGATTACCATGTACCCGCTCGATGAGATTCAGCGGAAGCGGGTCGCCGAATACACGACGCTCCTGCGTCAAGCGGCGCTAGAGGCAGCCAGCGAGGCGTTGGCTGACCGCGAGCCGGCCAGCCTGGAGCGTGGGCTGGGGCGGGCACAATTCGGAATCAACCGCCGCAATAACGATCAATCCCGGATTGCCGAGCTGCGCGCGGCGCTTGCGCTGGCCGGTCCGAACGATCCGGACGTTCCCATCCTGACGGTACGCAGCCAGGAAGGAAGCCTGCGGGCGATCGTCTTCGGCTATGCCTGCCACTGCACGACCTTGCAAGGCAACCTGCTCACCAACGACTACGCGGGCTTTGCCCAGGCTGAGCTGGAAACGGTCTATCCGGGCGCGACGGCGTTTTACTGGGCCGGCTGCGGCGGCGATCAGAACCCCCTGCCCCGCGGAACCCTCGATCTGGCCGAGCAACACGGCTTGGCTTTGGCCAACGCGGTCAGGGCGGTCGTCGAGTTCGGAGCGGTGCGCCCCGTCAGCGGTCCGCTGGTCGCCGGGTATCAGGAGATCCCGATTCCGTTTGACGATCTGCCGGAGCGCGGACACTGGGAAGCATTGGCCCGGTCCGACAACCCCTTCGAATCAAAGCGGGCTCAGGCCCTCCTGGCACGGATTGAGGCTGAGGGCCAGCTTTCTCCGACCTACCCCTACCCGATCCAGGCCTGGAGATTCGGCAACGAGCTGCTCTGGATTTTCATGGGTGGTGAAGTGGTGGTCGACTACGCCCTGCGGCTCAAGCGAAACCTCGGAGCTGACCGCACCTGGGTTGCCGCCTACTGCAACGATGTGATGGCCTACATTCCCAGTCGTCGGGTCTGGGAGGAAGGCGGCTACGAGGGCGGTGGAGCCATGCTTTATTACGGTCTGCCCACGCGTTGGGGTCCCCAGGTCGAGGACGTGGTCATTCAGGGCGTTCGGGCGGTGGTGGATGCGGTGGGCCGGCTCGATCCGTAGACGTTTCGGATTCTGGCGGCGCTTGAGACTCGACAGCTCGACGCCCAAACGGCAGCGCTACTAAGCACGCCACGGCATATGCGGCCAGCGTCGGCACGATCGCAGTGGAACGCTGGGCGACGACGGCTAGGACGCCGCCGAAGACCATGCCGGCCAGCCACGCCATCAGCGCGGGGATCCTTATGCCTGGGGAGGCGGCGCCCCGTCCGCGGGTTCGCCACCAGTCGGCGGCCAGCACGCCGAGCATCGGTCCGATCGTAATGCCCAGGCCGGTCAGGACCAGATCCAAGCGCTGGGGGATGCGCAGGAGGATCAACGGCCAGGCTCCGACGGCGCCGAGCAGCGTCCAGGCCCAGGATGGAGCGCTCGGAATAAGGATGCCCATGAATCGCGCGATTAGCAGCGGCGCGAAACAAACCGGACCGAGCAATCCGACACCGAGGACCAGAAACAGGATGCCAGCGACCGGCGCAGGCAGCAGGCCGCTCGAGAGCGCCTCACGCACCGTGAGGCGAAGCTCCGGCTCGGCTGGGCTGGTTGCCGCGAGGGCCGGACGGTCTTGGTTTGCCGGACCCCCGGTCGAATCCGCGTCGGTCACTGAACCGGCTTCGGCCCCCGCGACGATCAGCAGCGCCAGGCATCCGGTGGTGAGAGCGGCCAAGGCAATGCCGACCCAGCCGCCGATCTCGACGTCGGCCGGTTCGCGGCTGGCGCGCCCCCAGTCGACTCCCAGGGCGGCGTGGGTTGCGAAAAAGCCGAGCAGAAACTCGATCATCGTAGCCGCAGCCGCCAGCCCATGCCCGACGGCTACGGCCCGATCGGTCAGAGGATCGACGCCCGACGGAATGAAGCCGCTGGCCTTAGGCAGCGCCCAGCCTGCGGCGACCGCCAGTGCAACCGCCACAAACGGCTGGTAGCCGGCCATGACGGCCGCGACGAGTCGATACGTCAGTAAACCCAAGAACGCCGAGGCCAGCGACCAGACGACCGCCACCCAGAGAACCAGCCCTCCCGGCAGCTCACGGCCGCCGAACCGCTGAGGCTGAAGCACCGAGGCATCGATCAGGCCTAGCCCGACCAGGCCACGCAGCGAAACGTCGGTCGCATAGTCGATGGCCACCGCAAACCACACGACGTGGGCCAGGCCCATCGTCAGTCCCGGAACCAGCCAAGCCGCTCCCGGTCCAAATGTGCGGGCGCAGACATCTTCAAGCCGGCCCCGTGAGACCAGCCCGCTGAGCGCTAGCGGTCGAAAAAACAGCAGGACGGCGAAGATCGCTCCGATGGCCAGTCCGCCCGCCGAGGGCAGCAACCCCCCGATTGCGAGGGGCCGCCGGGGCAGTTGGTCGAAATAGACCACCAGCAGGAACAGAGCGATGTAGCGCGGCGCAAGCCCCTGGGACCACGACTGGGCATGGGGTGGCGGCTCGGGCGGTCGGATCTCCAAGGGCGTGCCTCGAGGTCGTCGGCTTCACGGGTGGTCAGAACTCGGCAGGGCCTGCCACTCCGCCAGTCATCATCTCGACCTCTTCCTGATGGCTGACGATGATTTGCGGTTTGTAACCGCCGCGTGCACGGAAGTAGAGGATCATCCCAAGGTAGATCAGGGCCATGGTCGCCGGGACGATTGCGGTGAGGCGTAAGGCCTGCCGGCCGCCGTAGAGGCTGGCGTCGGTGACGAGTTTCTTGTCGGTCTCGGCGGTTTCTCGGGCTGTCATCCACCAGTCGACTAGACGTTGCTGGGCCTCGAGCGCCTCGGGCTTGGTCTTGGGATCGGCTTTGAGGACTTCCAGAGCGCGGAGTGCCTCGGTGCCGCCGTCTTCCAGGACACCCACCTTGGCGCCGTCCAGCCCGAAGGTCCGCAGACCGAGGAACTCGTTTTCGGTGGGCGACTTGTAGCGTTCGTAGACCACTGGGTCGGCCTGCCGGAGCCGCTCGCTAGCGAACGTATCCTGCTGGAAGCCGATGGCCGGTCCGCCGAGGAGGCCGGCCGAGAGCATGCCGACGCCGCCCATGGCGCCGATCGTGACGGCACCGCCGCGAGGGAACTGCTCGGAGGCGACGGCCAGCATCGTCGGCCAGAGAAACGTCTTGCCGCAGGCATAAACCGTCGCCGCGATGACGCACATCCAGACGTCGTTGGCGTTGCCGAGCAGCGTCAGACCGATCGCGCCGAGAATGCCGCTGAAAAAGAGCAGGCCGAGCGGCGAAGTCTTCTCGACGATGGGCCCGGCGAAGAACCGCAAGATGAACATCAGGCTGGATGTGTAGACAAAGAGCAGCAAACCGCGCTGTTTCGACTCCATGATGGCGCCGGTGATCTTGCCGATCCAGGAATCGGTCCCCAGCTCGACGTAGCCGACCAGGGCATGGGTCACGAGCAGCAGCGCCAGCAGGACCGGCCCGGGCTTGAACCCAATGTAGAAACCAAAGGCCAGCCACAGCCCGGCGGCAATGCCGATCGCAACCAGCTCCGGCAGCCGCAGATCCTTCTGCAGAAACAGCCCGAGCAACACGCAGATGACCGCCGCGCCCAGCATCCCCAACTCGCGGAGCATGTCGCGGTAGGCGACGCCCTTCTGGCTCGCCTCGGAGCGGGGGAACCGCTGACCCAGCATCATCAAGCCGTAAAGCACGACCGGGATCAAAAAGAAGGAGATCTGGGCCTGCCAGGCCAGCGGCTTCTCCAGGGGACGCCAGCCGAAGAGCTCCTCGCCCGTGAAGACGACCGAGATCAGACCGCCAAGGATCAAGCCCGCAGGCCAGCCAGCATGAAGGATGTTGAGGTAGTGAGTGCGTTCTTTGGGGAAGAGGGTTGCGACGAGCGGATTGACCACGGCCTCGGCGATTCCGTTGCCCACGGCGAACAGGAACATCCCCCAGAACAAGCACTGAAAGGCCAGCGGCTTGCCGCCCGAGGCGTAGGCAAAGCCGGTCGCCAGGGTCAAGGCGGCGGACGTCACGTGCATCAGGAACGCCGTGACCATCAGGCGTCCGTAGCCGAATTGGTCGGCAATCAGCGAACTGAGGAGGATGATGATGCCGAAGCCAGTCAGGCCGCCTCCGGTGATGGCCCCGAGTTCGGTCTGGGTGAAGCCGTACTGCTCAGCCCATTGGCTGAGGATGCCGGCGCGGATCGAAAACCCGACGCCCGAGGCCAGGATGGCCATGAAACCCGCCCAGAGGAGGCGTTTGGCGTTGGGGGCGGTGGCTTCGGCGTGTTGCATGTCCGGGCCTCGAAATCAGGGAGAGGATGGGGAGGAGTCCGCGATCCGATCATGCGACCGCTCAGCATGGCGGTCCTAAAATCGACACTCATAGATAATGAGGCCGCTTAGCCTCCGCAATGGTCCAGATGGGCCGGGGCTTCGGGTGCGGGCAGGGCGGGATGGCCCGTCTCGGTTGCTGGCGGCAAGGGCCGTTTCATCAGGGCCTCGACCTGATCGGGGTCGCTCGGCAGGTCGCCGGATAGTTTTTCGAGGCCGGATTGAGTCACCAGGTAGTCGTCCTCGATCCGGATGCCGATTCGCTCGGCTGGGATGTACAGCCCCGGCTCAATGGTGAAAACCTCACCCGGCTGCATGGGTTCCGAGGTGTCGCCCACATCGTGGACGTCGAGGCCCAGATAGTGGCTCAGGCCGTGGATGAAGAAGTGGTCGAGCGTCCGTTCGGTTCCGTCCTCGGCCAGGCCGCGTAGGGGGTAGTCGCGGAAGAAGTCGCGGACCCAGCCGGTCATCTCCCGGAGCCGGGTCGTACCGGGCACGAACCGGGCCTCGGCATGGCGCTGGGCGTCCAGGACGGCTTGGTACAGGGCGCGCTGGCGGTCGGTGAACTGTCCGGTCGCCGGGAATGTCCGGGTGATGTCGGCGGTGTACCCTTGGAACTCCGCGCCAATATCGACGACGACCAGATCGCCGGCCTCGATCTGGCGGTCGTTCTGGAAGTAATGAGGTATGCAGGCGTTGGGTCCGGAGCCGACGATCGAGGCGAAACCGGGCCGCAGCGCGCCTCCGGCCAGAAACGCTTGAGCAATGGCACCCTCGAGGGTGTACTCATGGATCCCGGGCCGCAGCGTCTGGGCCACGGCCCGTTGGGCGTCGGCGGTGATGTCGATGGCGCGCTGGAGGAGGGCAATTTCGCTAGGCGACTTGTGTTTGCGGAGGCGGGCCAGGAGCGGGCGGAGGTCTGCGTACTGAGCGGTGGGCGCGCCCTCGCGGAGCCAGCGCACGAGCCGGGCCTCGCGTCCGGGGTTGTCGTCGGCCGGCTGGGGATTGAGCAAACGAAGCTGAGCCCCGGTCGAAGCGAAGAATCGGCCCCGGCGGCGGGGCGGCGAGTCGAGCAGGCTGAAGAGCCTCCCGAAGAGCTGGCTGGTTGGGGCCACCTCGTCAAAGCCCCAGGCTTGGGCCTGTGGCTGGCCGGTCGTGCGTGGGTCCGGAAGGAAGAGGGTGTCGCGGTCCTGGTTGGCGTCGATCAGGAGGAACGCGCCGGGCTGGCTGACTCCGGTCAGGTAGTGAAAGTTTGCCTCCTGGTAGAACCGGCCTTCCTCGTAATCTTGGTTGTCGCCCCAGTCGCCCCCTCGAAGAAGCGCTAGCCGGGGCCGCTCGGATGGACCGTCGGCCCGCATCAGTTCACGGAGCTTTTGCCGCCGTTGTGCATACTCTGCGGAAGAAATCCCAGGTTTGCTGGGCGGCATCTGGTCTGGGGATGGGGCCTGACCGGCGGAGGTCAGCGGGAGCACCCCAAACCCGTACATGGTGAACACGACGGCGAGATGGCGATGGGCGTAGCGCATGGCAAGACCGATTCCGCATCCGGCGGCACGAGGTGGGCGAAGAGGTTCTTGAACGATAGCCGCCGCATAGGCCGGATGCGAGCGGTCAACCGGATCGATGGTTGATCGGGCCAGGCGGATCGCGAAGGATAGGGATCGGTGGGGAGGGTGGCGTTGTGAGCCTGGTTGGCCCGAAACCGAATCCAGCACCGGCCGCGTCGAGGCTCGTCCGGGTGGCCTGCTATGCGTGGGCGGCGCCGACCAGCCTGGTGGGGCTGGTTGTCGGCCTGCTGACTTTGGCGACGCGCGGCCGGGTTCGTTGCGTGGCTGGCGTGCTGGAGTTTCACGGGGGGCTGAGCCGCTGGCTTCTGGAGCGGACGCCGATTGGTGCCCAGGCCTTGGCGCTGGGGCATGTGATCGTCGGGCGCGATCTCGAGTCGTTGGATCGTTGCCGACGCCATGAGCGCGTCCACGTCCGGCAAGCGGAGCGATGGGGTCCGGCGTTTCTACCGGCGTACCTGGCCTCTAGCGCCTGGGCCTGGCTCCGGGGGCTGGATCCCTATTACGCCAACCACTTCGAAAGGCAGGCGTACCGCGAGGCGAACGGGTGCGATAGCTTGGGTTTCGTGCGGGCTAGCCGCCGCCGAGGAGCGTCGGCAGGAGGCCCGGTTCGCGGCCAGCCGGAACGACGATCCGATCACCGGGCATAAGCTGGTAGTTGGTCAGTGTTTCGCCCCGAAGGATGCACTCCCAGTCGATCCGGAGGATCTCGGGGGGGCCGCCGGGGGGGTGAGGCCGAGCTAGGTAGGCTTTGTCGGGTAGGGCGTTGCGTCGCAAACCGGCCCGGAGGATGGCATCGAGGACGGTCTCGTTGCCGGTGATGGGGTAAGCGCCCGGGGTGGTGACGCCAGCCCCGACGACGTAGTAATTCTTACTGCGCCCGCCTCCGATCAGTCGGATCGAGGCTTGAACCGGCTCGCCGCCGGTCCGGTTTCCGGCCAGAGCGGCGGCTTGCTGTGCCACTTTCTGCTCGGCCTCGGGCAGGGTCAGACCGCTGACGTAGACCTCGCCGAGGAAGCCCAGGTCGATGACGCCGTCGGAGCGGACGACGACGGTTGAGACCGGGACGTCGAGCGACGGAGGTCGCAGGGTGACCTCGAGTTCGTCGGGCGGCTCGATCACGTAGGCTGGGTGGGAGAGTTTTTGCAGTTCGCGCGGCTGGTGCGGGTCGTACTGCCCGGGCTGCTCGATCTTGCGGTTTCGGTGCTGATCCAGGGCCCGGCAGCCGCCGATTTCTGGGAGCGTCAGGACGACGGCGAAAAGGTTCAGGATGCGTGATTTAGGGAGAGCCGCGATCCTTCGTTTCATCACCCGGCACCCCCTTTTGGGCCGCGAGCCTAGCCCTGGGTTTGTCGACGCGGCGCGCGCGCACAAGCCCGGCCATCCGCTCATCTGGTCCGATCGGCCGCGGCTGCGGCCAACTTGAGTCCGAACGGCTGCGAAAGCCGGGATTGACGTACGGTCGAGGCGGCGTTAGGGTCCGCGACCGATCCGTCCGGCCGGCCGCGAACCGTGGACGGCACGACGGATTGCGACGTTTGCGCCGCCAGGGACGGCGGGCGCAAGCGTCCGTGGGATCGACCGGGTCTGCCGCCCCACCGCGAGGGCCGAGCCTCCGCCATGCCGACCACCGCCCCGCGCATCCTGTTCCTCGGCCTTGATGGTGGTACCCGGGTCGTCTTCGATCCCCTGTTCGATCGGGGCTGGATGCCTCGCCTGGAATCGTTCTGGCGGCGCAGCGCCCGAGGCAATCTGCGGTCGACGACGCCGATGGTCACGCCGGTCGCCTGGACGTCGTTCCTGACCGGCTGCACGCCGGTGCGGCACGGAATTCACGACTTCTGCTGGTACGACGCACGCACCCGAACCGTCGGCTTCAACCACGCCGAACGGGTGGCCGTTCCGACGCTGTGGCATCTGCTAGATCGCCTGGACCGGCCGGTCGTCAGCCTCAACCTGCCGATGACTTACCCGGCCCCACGGATCCAGGGCATCGTGGTCTCGGGGGCGGAGTCGCCGGACCGGTCCGCGGCGTTTCGTCAGTGTCCCGACTTTGGCCGCGAGCTGGCCTGCCTTGTGCCCGAGTACTCGCCCAAAAACATCTGGAAGCGAAGGCCACGGACCCTTGAGGATCTGCGCGGCCTGGCCAGGCTGACCCGAGAGATCTTTCTGGCTCAGGCCCGCGCGGCCGAGCGGGCTGATGCCCAGGTCGATTGGTCGGTGCTGATGGTCCACTTCCATTTGCTTGACGGGTTGCAGCATCGGGTCTGGCCGGAAATGGGGCTGGACCCGGATGTCCGGCCGCGGACGGAATGGTCTGCCGAGGTTGAGGGCTGCTTCCGGGCTCTGGATGAGGCGGTCGGGCGGTTGCTCGAACTGGCAGCGCGGCGGAATGCGGCGATCGTTGCGGTCTCGGATCACGGTTTTGGTCCCTGCCGAGCACTGGTGAGCGTTAATGGGTTGCTGGAGCGAGGCGGGTATCAGCGGCGGCTCCGGTACGGCACGCGGTTCCGTTATCGCTACCACCGGTTGCGCCACCGGTACGCGCGGTGGCGGCTGCGGAACAACCCCGAGGCCGCCGCGGCGCTGCCGCGTCCGGTCGCGGGCGAAGTCGGCTGCGACTGGCGGCACACGACGGCATTCGCCCCGTTTGGGCAACTGGCCGCGTTGGTCTGCGTCGAGCCGGGCCGAACCCAACGATCTCGATTGGCGGCGGAAGTCGCCGCGTACCTGGCCGACTGCCGGGACCCGGAGACGGGCAGCCGGTTGTTCGCGGACGCGTTTCCCGTGGCGGAGCGGTACGGGCTGGACCCTGCCGAACATGGTCTGCCCGATGTTCTCGCGCCCTCGGCCGATGGTTATCAGGCACAGGCCAAATGGAGTCCGTTTGACGACCGCTGGTTCGCGTCCGATCCCGATCTGCCGGCCACCCATACTCAATATGGAATTGTAGCGATCGACGCACCGGGGATTGGTGCGGGCGACCGTTTGGCAGGCGAACTTCCCGACGTGGCGCCCACAGCCTTGGCGTTATTGGGAATCGATGCGCCGGAGTACATGGAGGGCCGTTCGCTGATTCCAGAGGATCGGGTTCCGAGCGCTCGCCCTCGGCGCGACGGCCACGCCGCCGCTTACCCTCACCATGTCCGTTGATCCGGAGCTTGCCGCACGATGCGCGAGTCGATCGAGCAGACCGTCAAGCAGTATCTACTTCGCGAATTCCTCCCGGGAGAGGACCCGTCCGAGCTGACCTCGGAGACGCCGCTGATTACTGGCGGCATCCTCGACTCAATTGGAACGCTCAAGCTGGTCACGTTTCTCGAAGAGGAGTACGGGGTCGTGCTCGAGGCGCACGAGGCCGGGGTCGACCACCTCGACTCGCTGTCGCGGATCGCTGGGCTGATCGCCGCCAAGAAGACGGCAGCTTGAGTGGCCGACCCGGGGGTCGGTCGAGGCGATGCGCTGGGCTTGGGCGAACGCGGTGCGTGAACGGTTAGCGGTCGCAATGTGCGAGCGGCCTGGTTCGTTCGCCCTCCGCCTCCGCGGCTTGACGATGGGGGCTGGCCGGCCAAAGATAGCTCCCGTTGCGTCAGGGGCACGGGGAGCTGACGGTGATGCGCGTCTTCGTCACGGGCGGAACGGGCTTGATCGGGCGTCGGTTAGTGCGTCGGCTCGCCGAGCGAGGCGATACGCCGGTTGTTCTGACCCGCCGTCCGGCTCAAGCGCGACGCCACGAGGAATTGCGCGGAGTTGAGCTGATCGAAGGCGACCCGATGGTTGCCGGAAGCTGGCAGGAGCACGTCCACGGTTGCGATGCCGTCATTCATCTTGCCGGTGAAAATATCTTTGGGAAGCGGTGGGATCCGGAGGTCAAGCGACTGATTCGGGACAGCCGGGTTTACGGCACCGGGCAGGTGGTCGCGGCGATTGCCCGCGCAGAGCGGCGACCGGCGGTTTTGGTTCAGGGTTCGGCGATTGGCTATTACGGTACCCACGGTGACGAGGAGTTGGACGAGTCTAGCCCCTCGGGTACAGATTTTATGGCGGTCGTCTGCCGGGAGTGGGAAGATGCGGCCCGGCCGGTCGAGGATTTAGGCGTCCGCCTGGCGGTGGTGCGAACCGGTATTGTCCTGGCGCTGGGCGAAGGTGCCCTCGGGGTGATGACGCCGATCTTCAAGCTTCCGGGCGGAGCGGCTCCGGTGGGAAGCGGCGCCAATCCGTTTCTGCCCGGCTCGGGCAGGCAATGGATGAGCTGGATTCACCTGGAGGATATCGTCGGAATCTTTCTGTTGGCGATCGACCACGCCGAAGCGCGCGGCCCGATCAATGGCACATCTCCGAACCCGGTGCGTAATGCAGATTTCGCCAAGGCGCTGGCTTCGGTCCTCTGGAAGCCTTATGCCCCGTGGCGGATCGCCTTGCCGATCGGGCCTCCGGATGTGTTGCTGCGGCTCATTCTGGGTGAGGTGGCCGACGTGGTTGCCAAGGGTCAGCGGGTCTTGCCCCGAAAAGCCCAGGCACTTGGGTACTCGTTTCTTTATCCCGAGCTGTTGGGAGCGTTGCGGGAGATTTTTGGCGTCGGGGAGGGGGAGAGGTCGCCCGCCTCGGCTGCCTCTGCCTCCTGAAGCGTCATGGGCCGCCAGGGCGGCGAGCAGCTCCGGCTGTTCGACCTGATTCACGGCGTCGGAACCTTCGGGCTGCTCCTGGCTGGGCTGACGGCGGCCACTGAAACGCGGACGGTTCTGGCCCTGGTGGCGGTGGGCCTGGCGTTGTGGATCCCCGAGTGGGTCTGGGGCGAAGTGCCGGAGCTGGACGACGCGCGGCGGGGGCGGGCGGTGGTCGTCGCCACCCAGATTTCGATCTTGACGCTCGAATTGGGCGGGGCCCTGGTCAGCCGAGGGGCCGAGGAGCCGGGATTGCTCCTCTTCTACGGCACTGGCTGCGTCTTACAAGTGGCCGGGATCGTGACAACCCTGCGGTGCGGGCCTGACGATCTGTCGCTCGTAGCCTGGGGATCGATCCACGGCGCGATGGCGTTTACGGCGCTCATCGCCTTGCTTTCGGGAGCCGCGCTCTGGTGGGGAGGGGCGCTCGGGACCGACCTGTTCGCGGTGTGGCTGGTGTTGCGGCTGCTGACGACGTTGAGTCTTCTGTTTCTGGGAATGGCGTTTTTGATGCTGATGGCGGCGCTGGCCTTAGGGTTGCTCCAGGAGCGACAGCATCAGCGTCGGGCCTGGATGAGCTTGTTGTGGGCGCAAGCAGCGCTGCTTGTGCTGTTTTTGCGTTGGCCCTGGAACCGCATTTAGAGCGGAGGAAGCCTTCAACGGATCAGGCGGCCCAGTCCGAATCCGAGGGCGGCGGCGATCGCCAGCGCGGCGGCGGCGAGCCCCCCAAGCCGACGGGGGTGCTCGACGGCCATTCGGGCCATTGGAACAAACCAGCGGGGATACTCGGGCTCGACGGGAACTTCGACCCGCTTCTCGACGACCTTGACGACCGTCTGCACGGCCGGCGACGGCGCGGCGGCCGAGCCGCTCGGTGCAGCAGCCGCAGCCGGCAGCGACACTCCGCTGACCGAGCTCCGCGACGGCCCCATCGTGCCGACGCGCTCCAGCGCTTCGGCCGCCTCCTCAGCGGTCTGATAACGATCCTGCGGTTTGATGGCCAGGAGCCGATCCATGACCTCGGCCAGGCCAGGCGGCAGCCCGGGAACCTTGTCTGCCAGCGGAACCGGCATCGAATTCAAGCGCTTGCCGAGGCGCTCGACGTCGGAATCGCCCGGAAAGGGCCGCTGGCCGCTGATGACGTGATACATCGTGCAGCCGAGACTGTAGAGGTCGCTCCGGCCGTCGACCGGGCGGCCCATCGCCTGCTCGGGCGACATGTAGTCGATCGTGCCCACGGCGATGTTGTCGGCGGTCATGAACGTGTTCTCGCCGTCGGTTTCCAGAAGGACGCCCAGCCCCAGATCGAGGACGCGGACGCGGCCGTCGTCGCCCACGAGAATGTTGGATGGCTTGACGTCGCGGTGAACGACCCCCTGAGCGTGGGCGTGGCCCAGCCCCAGCGCGGCCTGGGCCGCCTGCCGGGCGACCGAGGCCGCCGGCAGCCTGCCCCGGAGCTTCATGAGCTGCCCCAGGCTCTTACCGGGGACATACTCCATGACGATATAAAGGGCATCGCCCATCCGGTCGGCGTCGAAGGCGCGGACGACGTTGGGGTGGTCGAGCCGCCCGACGAGCTTCATCTCACGCTGAAAACGGGCCACAACTCGTTTGTTCGACGAGATTTCCGGCGCGACGATCTTGATCGCCACCTGGCGGTTCATGAGCTGGTGGCGTGCCAGGTAGACGCGGCCCATCGAGCCGGCGCCGATCTTGTCGAGTAGGACGTATTTGCCCAGCGCCATGCCGTGGGGTTTGTTCTTGAGCAGTCGGGAGGCCTGATAGCTGGTCAGAACCTGGTCGCGAACCAGGCGTTCGGCGAGTTCCTCGGCGTCGAACGGCAGGTCGCCTGAGAGGACCCGAGCGCGGATTTCGTCGCATTGACGATCGCTCAGGATGCCGGAGACGCGAAGGACCTTGACCAGGTCCAGGCGGGGGGGTGTGGGGCTGGGAGTTCGCAGGGAATCGTGAGACGCCATAACGCTCGGATCGTGGAACCTCGGACGAGGCGGTCAGCCGCTTGCGTCGGGAGAAGCGACGGAAGTAGCTTACGCGAACCGCGATGGCCTGTCTTGGGTTTTTTGGCTTGGTCAGGGGCCTGGGAGCCCGGGATGGAAGGTGTCGGAGGCGGCGTATTGAACGGGTGGGCTTCTGAGAGGGGATCGCTCTTGGAACGGGCCGGGCCGATTGGGACAATGCCCGGTCGATGTCACGCCATACCGTGGAGCCGCCCAGCCCGATGACAGCCTCAGCCGATTCCCACGATGCCCTTGGCGGGTTTGTTCGACGAAGTGAGTTTTTTGTCGGTATCGACAGTGACGGTTGTGCCTTCGACACGATGGAGGTGAAGCACAAGGAATGTTTCATTCCGCCGTTTATCAAGCATTTTCGGCTGGCGGCGGTTGCCAAGTATGCCCGCGAGACCTGTGAATTTGTCAACTTGTACTCGAAGGACCGAGGGGCCAACCGCTTTGTAGCGTATCTGAAGGCGCTCGACCTGTTGGCCCAGCGGCCCGAGGTGGCACGCCGGGGCGTCTCGATACCCCGGGTGGAGGGGTTGCGGGCGTGGGTCGCTCGGGAGAGCAAGCTGGGCAACCCTGCGCTCAAGGCGGAAGCGGAAGCGACCGGAAATGCGGATCTGAAGCGTACGTTGGCCTGGAGTGAAGAGGTCAACCGGAACGTCGCGGAGATCGTCCAAGAGGTTCCGCCATTTCCGCTGGTGCGGGAGTCGCTCCAGAGGCTTCAGGGTGTTGCGGATGTGATGGTCGTCTCGGCGACGCCGGGCGAGGCCCTGGAGCGGGAATGGACCGAGCACGGGCTGAAGCCGCTGGTGAGCCTCATTGCGGGGCAGGAGTTGGGGACGAAGCAGGAGCACCTGAAGCGGGCGGCTGTTGGAAAGTATCCGGCGGACCGGATCTTAATGGTCGGCGACGCGCCGGGCGACCGCCGAGCGGCTGAAGCGCATGGGGCTTTGTTCTATCCGATTCTGCCCGGCCGCGAGGAGGAGTCGTGGCAGCGGTTTTACGATGAGGCGATCGATCGCTTTCTCGCGGGGCGTTATGCTGGTTCTTATGCGGACCGGCTGATCGCGGAGTTCGAGAGCTTGCTGCCGGAGCGTCCGTCGTGGTCGGCGGCCGGTTGATGATTTTGGGGCTGCGGCTCAGACGGCGCGGACCGGCGGTCGTCATCCTGGGACGGGTCTGATCGGCTCGGATCACGTTCGAGCCTGCCGAATCACCATCGAAGCGAGACGCGCGTCCATGCCAGCCAATGTGCTCGTCGCCCAGTCGGGCGGCCCGACCTGCGTGATCAACAACTCACTGCGGGGGATCGTCGAAGGCTGCCGGTCGTATCCGAGCTTGTTCGGCACCCTGTACGCGGGCCGGTTTGGGATCGAGGGGGTTCTCAAAGAAGAGCTGATCGACCTGTCGGCGACGCCTGACCAGGAGATTGCGCTGCTGCGGACCACGCCTGCCGCCGGCTCGATCGGCACCTGCCGCTACAAGCTCAAGCCCGATCAGACCGAGGACTACGAGCGGGTTGTTGCGGTCCTCAAGGCACACGGCATCGGCTTTTTCTTCTACATCGGAGGGAACGACTCGCAGGACACGGCCCACAAGGTGAGCGAGCTAGCCCGAGCCCGCGGACTGGACCTGGTGGCCGTCGGTGTGCCGAAGACGATCGACAACGACCTCGGCGACGAGCAGTTCAGCCTTCTAGACCATTCGCCCGGTTATGGGTCGGTGGCGCGATATATGGCCCAGTACGTGCGTCAGGCCAATGAGGAAAACGCCGGGAGCTGTCCGCCGGATCCGGTCCTCGTGATTCAGGCGATGGGCCGCAAGATTGGGTTTATCCCGGCGGCTGCTCGGCTGGCCGACCCGCGGCGGGAGATGCCCTTGCAGATTTACATGGCCGAGGCGGGGCTGACACTTGAGCAGCTTGGCGAGAACGTGATCGCTCAGTTGAAACGCGACGGCCGATGCCTCGTCGTGATCAGCGAAGGCTTCGACGTCGGCGAGTTGGGTGTGGTCCGGGATAGCTTTGGCCATGTTCAGTTTAGCGCCAGCCAGGCCACGGTCGCTCAGATCGTGGTGAACTATCTGAACAGCCTGAAGCTGCCCGTTCCCGGCAAGGCACGGGGCCAGGTTCCCGGAACCGACTGGCGGAACGCGATCGCCTATGCGTCGACGGTCGACCTCGACGAGGCCTATCAGGTCGGACTGCATGCCGTCGAGATCGCGCGTTCTGGCCAGAACGGACTGATGGCGACGATCCTCCGGGACCGGAGCCGGTTGACATACTCCGTCCGCTACGACCAGGTGCCGCTGGCACAGGTGGCCGCCAAGGATCGCCGGTTCCCTAAGGCCTGGATTGCCGCGTCGGGCGTGGACGTGACCGACGACTATCTCGCTTACGCCCGACCGCTGATCGGCGACGACTGGCCCAGCATTCCGCTTGTTGACGGGCTGGTTCGTTTCGCCCGGATCAACCAGGAGGCTCGGGCAGCCAAGCGGCTGCCGCCCTACGTGCCCCAGACGTATCGATCGCACCAGTCCTGACGGGAACCGTCCGACGGTCTATCGGGTCGCGCTCTGCATTTCATTGAGGCGTCGAACCGCAACCAGCCGCAGCGAGTCACCTTCGATGAACCGACCTGGGTGCTGCATCGCGTTGGCCGTTCTGCTTGGGATCGCGGCCGGAGAGTCCCACGGCCAGTTGATCATCCAACCGGCGATCCCGACGGGCCCGTACACAACGACGACACCTTACGCAACCGGAATGGTCGACAACACGGTGCCGGCCGTGGTCTATCCGTCGGGTCGTCGCGGTTTGGGCGCGCGACGTGGCTGGCGATCGCGCCGCGGCCGTGGGTGGACGTGGGCGGCGCCGGTGCGAGGTCAAGCCGGGGCCGTCCGGCCGCCCCGCGCGATCCTGCGGCGCCGCTGAGGCGCGGCCGCGGGGGTTCAAGAGCGGCGGAGGAAGCCCTGCTGGCGCATCCACGCGGCGCACGCGTCGATCCAGCCGGAACACGGCCCACGATCCGGCCGGACACCGAAGCCGTGGCCGCCCGTGGCGTATACGTGAAGTTCGGCATGGACTCCAGCGCGGACCAACGCATCGACCATGAGGAGGCTATTGAGGACTGAGGCCTCGGAATCGTCGGCCGCGTGGGCAAAAAACAGCGGCGGGGTCCCCGCCCGGACGAAGAGGCCGGGGGCTAGGGTCATCCGCCCCTTGGGGACCAGATAACCGGGATAAACGACGATGCCGAAGTTGGGCCGGCCGCTGAGCTGGTCGATGTCGTCGATCGGCTCGTAGCGGGGCAGCTCGCCGTCCAGGGCGGTGAGCGTCGCCAGGTGCCCTCCGGCGGAGAAGCCCACGATCCCGATCCGATCTTCGACCAGGCCCCAGTCAGTGGCGTGCGCCCGCACAAGGCGGATGGCGCGTTGGGCATCCTGGGCAGGTCCGGGGGCGGGGAGCGGCTCGGGCTGCCCCGGTCGCCGGGGAACTCGATATTTGAGGATGATTCCGGTCATGCCAAGCCCGTTGAGCCAGGCCGCGACCTCCTCGCCCTCGAGGTCCCAGGCCAGATTCCAGTAGCCGCCGCCGGGACAGATGACGACGGCGGCGCCGGTGTCCAGCTCTTTGTCGGGCCGATAGATGGTCAGGGTGGGCCGGCTCACGTTGGTCAGCCAGCGGATTCCCCGCGAGGCCTCGTTCCAAGGCTCGCGGAATCGCTCCTCGCCCCGAGCGCCGACGTCGCCGGGCGGCCGGCCGTCGCCCGGCCAGACCTGGACGACGGTCGGTTTGCCGGTGTCGAGGGGTCTGCCCGTAGAACCGGGCAATCGCCAAGAAGAAGTGGCCGCGAGAGGTCGCATCCGCCGGCCCCCCTAGATCCTTGAGTATCGAGTCGGTTGAAACCAGCCCCCAGCTTACGGCAACGTGCAGCGGTTGTTGATACAATGCGGCACCTGAACAAGCTGGCGGGTCCGTAATGGGGTGCTGGGTCATGGCAGAAAAAGGCGTGGCTGATATCGGTCTGGTTGGGTTGGCGGTGATGGGCGAAAACCTGGTTCTCAACATGGAGAGCCACGGTTACACGGTGGCCGTCTACAACCGAACGACGAGCAAAGTGGACGCCTTCGTCCAGGGCCGCGGCGCGGGCAAGAAGATCATCGGCACCCATTCGCCGGCCGAACTGGTCGCACAACTGAAGCGTCCGCGGATCATCATGATCATGGTCAAGTCGGGCGACCCGGTGGACCAGGTCATCAACGAGTTCGTGCCGCTGCTGGAACCGGGTGACATTCTGATCGACGGCGGCAACGAATACTTCCCCAACACGACGCGCCGAACCCGCGAGCTGAAAGAAAAAGGCATTTTGTTTATTGGAACGGGCGTCTCGGGCGGCGAAGAGGGAGCGCTCAAGGGACCGTCGATCATGCCGGGTGGCAACCCGGAGGCCTGGCCCCACGTGAAACCGATCTTGCAGGCGATCGCCGCCAAGGTTGACGACGGCGTTCCCTGTTGCGACTGGGTCGGTCCGGAGGGCGCCGGCCACTTCGTCAAGATGGTGCACAACGGCATTGAATACGGCGACATGCAGTTGATCGGCGAAGCCTATTGGCTCATGCACGAACTGCTGGGGATGTCGGCCGAGGCCCTCCACGACGTCTTTGCCCGCTGGAACACCGGCCCGCTGGACAGCTACCTGATTGAGATCACGCGGGACATTTTCGCCTACCGCGATCCAGAGACCGGCAAGCCGATGGTCGACCTGATACTGGACACGGCCGGCCAGAAGGGCACCGGAAAATGGACCGTCAACTCAGCGCTCGATTTGGGGGTGCCGCTGACGTTGATCGCCGAGGCGGTCTTCGCGCGGATTTTGTCGTCTCAGAAGGACCAGCGGGTGGCCGCTTCGCGAATCCTCAAGAGCCATCGCCCCCGCTTCGAGGGCGCAGCGCAGCAACTGGTCAACGATATCGAGTCGGCGCTCTACGCGAGCAAGATCATCTCCTACGCCCAAGGCTACGCATTGATGGATGCGATGTCGGCCGAGTCGGGCTGGGGCATCAATAAAGGGGCCGTGGCGCTGCTCTGGCGGGGCGGTTGCATCATCCGCAGCGCCTTCCTGGGCAAGATCAAAGAGGCGTTCGACCGCGATCCGCAACTGGCCAACTTGATGCTCGACCCTTACTTCACCCGTGAGCTGGAACGCTGCGAGCCGGGCTGGCGACGCGCCGCTGCCGCCGCGGTGAGCCACGGAATCCCAGCGCCAGCCATGACGTCGGCCCTGGCCTATTTCGACGGCTACCGCTCCGCTCGGCTCCCAGCCAACCTGCTCCAGGCCCAACGCGACTACTTCGGCGCGCACACCTACGAGCGAATCGACCGCCCGCGCGGAGAGTTTTTCCACACCAACTGGACCGGACACGGCGGAACCACCGCCTCAACCACCTACAACCGTTAACCCACACCACCCAACCAACAGCCCACGACCTCGGCCGGGCTGGGCGGTCCAAGGATCCGCCCGCAACCCATTCACCCCCCTGCCCCGAGTCGTCCAGCCCCCCCTTCCGGCACACTACAACTGGGCGGTGGTCGGACACGCATAGCCACCCCGCCCCCGAGCCGATCGCGGCCGATTCGTGCCCGCGAACCGGATCGATCGGGATTGAGTCTGGGTTGTCGTGGCTCAATCCTCTCACTCGTTGGAATGCACGATGCTCCATTTAACCGGTTTGTTTTGGCTATTTTGTTTCTTCTGCTACCTCGGAACTGGCGGTGGGTTGCGGACCACGATGTTGACCCAGCCGCGCATTGACTCGCTCCGCTGATACCCGCGGCGCCGTTTCGAGTCATCCCAAAGCCGCTCGGCTACGTAAGAAGGGAAGACATGGGACTGCGGCGACGGCCGCATCCATGCGATCATGCAATCGAAGATCCCCTTGACCCTGACGGGTTTTCCGCAAGACTGATTTGGGCGGGTGAAGAATTGAGACGAAACAATCAAGAGCTTGGGAAGGGTTCGGCTTCTCTGGTGCGGAAGGGGCCTTCGGTGAACATAGCGAGACCGATGGGCGCCGAGACACCGAGGACTCCGCCTCAGCATCCGGTGAGACTCGCCGGTGTGCCAGAGGTGGCCGAGGGGGAGATACTGCCCGCCGAAGCCGGTCTGGGCGAGGTCGGGGCAGGGCTGGAGGAGGAATCGGTTGATAGCGCGCTCGAGGAGACGCGAGCCCACCTGTCGCCGGCCGAGAGCCTCGACGAGGCGTTTCGAGTTGAGGAATTGGTTCATTCGCGTCTGGGGCAGTATCGGATCATCGAAGAGATCGGCCGCGGCACGATGGCGCGGGTGTTCAAGGGGTTCCATGTCGGGCTGGGCCGGATCACGGCGTTGAAGGTGCTCAGCCCCGGGCTGGTGGCTCGGCAACCCCGGGTGGTGGATTGGTTTCTGGGCGAGGCCCGAGCGGTTGCCGGCCTGATCCATCCCCACATCGTGACGATCCACAACCTGGGTTACGATCGCGGCTACCACTTCGTGGAGATGGAGTACGTTCGGGGGGGCCGCAGTCTGAATCAGGCCGTAGCGACCCACGGTCCGTTTGGCCCGATTCCGGCTACGCTCCTGATCCGTCAGGTCTCGACCGCTCTGGCGGCCGCTCATGATGCCGGCCTGATTCACCGCGACGTCAAGCCAGCCAACATTTTGCAGACGCCGGAGGGGCTGGCCAAGCTGGCCGATTTTGGCCTGGTTCGGCGGATCGACGAGGCCGAGCTGATCGGCGGCAGTCTGGCCGGGACGCCCACGTTTATGGCTCCCGAGCTGTTTGCTGGGGAGGACCCGACCCCGCGGAGTGATCTCTACGCGCTGGGGGTGACGTTTTACTACCTGCTGACCGCCCGGCTGCCCTTCCAGGCCCAGAAGTTGAACCGGCTGATTCAGCTTCACCGGTCGACGCCGGCTCCCAACCCCCGGCTGATTGTCCCCGAAATCCCCGAGGAGTTGGCCGCCCTGGTGCTGCGGCTTTTGGCTAAGGAGCCACGGGGCCGGCCGGAGTCGGCCCACGAGGTGATCGAACTGCTCGACCACGTGGTGGGGCACCTGCGCGACACCGAGGCGCTCGTGGCCGAAGCCCTCGAGGGCCTCCCCTGCCTGATCCAGCAGGGAGCGCGCGATCAATTCCGGATCATCGTCCCGGTCCCCGGCGATCGCCTCCATGAGGTCTACGTCGAAGTGACCGAGGGCCGCAAGCGGGAGCGGCTGCTGACGGTCTACTCGGTCTGCGGACCGGCCGACCCGCGGCATTATCAATTTGCCCTGAGGATCAATGCCGAGCTAACCTACGGGGCGCTCTCGATCCGCGAAGTCAACGGCGCGCCGATGTTCGTCATGACCCGAACCTATCCGCGCGGACAGGTCACCCCGACCGACATCCGAGCCGCCGTCCAGGAGATCGCCCGGCGTGGTGACTGGGTCGAGCAGCAACTGACCTGCACAGACCTTTACTGAGGGCGCCCTGGCGCTCTCGGCGGGGGAGCCACAACCATTGTCCGCAACCGGATCCCGTGGTGCGGCCGAAACCCTGTTGATCGCCGCAGGTCTGCTCACCGTTGACCTCCTTCTGGTGATCGCCCACCTCCGGGAGCGGTCCCGACGCGAAGCCCCCCTCGACGACGCGGATCGTAAGTACTTTGCCAATCGTGATAAACGCCGCTGGACAGGCTCGGTTCTGATGGCCGTAGCGGCCATCCTCATGATGGCCACCGCGCGGATCGAACCCCGCGGCGACCTGGCGGCCTCCCGGCTCTATGTCTTGCTTTGGCTGGGAGTTTTGACGCTGGTTGCCGGTTTGCTGGCGCTGGCCCTGAGCGACTGGGTGGCCAACCGCCGCTACGCAGCCCGGCACCGCCGCCAACTGATCGCCGAGCGAGATCGGCTCGTGGCCGAGGCCGCCCGCGAGGCCCGCCAACGCCGGCAGCGACGCCGCAGCCCCGGTGGCGACCCCTCCTGGAACTAATCAACGAGCCGATCTGCGTCAACTTCAACGCTCTGCAACGGCGGGTGCCTCGAACCGGACCGCAGAGGGCCGGTTCGGTCACTCAGTATTAATGCAGCTTGGCCCTCTAGCCGCGATTCGGCAGCCGCACGGCATAACCTCCGTCGTTTCTGCCCATGAAGAGGCTTCCCTCGCTTCGCATTTTTCCCGGATTGACCAATTCCTGAGCGTCAAACTATCGATTGACCTAATAGTGTGCCACCGATATCATTCGATATCGCGATTCAGGAAGAATTGCGTCATGGATGCGTGGATGTGAATCCTCCATTCATGCTCCGGTCCCAGGGTGGCCGCTGGCGGATGGTGTCCGCGGGTCGGGCCGCCGATTCGGGCGTCGGGCTGGGTGATTGAGAGGCCCGACGGCTGGCGCGGAGGGTACTCCGATGCGGCGTTTGCGGTTTGGGACATGGATGCTGGCGGGCTTGGGCCTGCTGTGGGCTGATGGATCGGCGGGGATCGTCCGGGGTGGCGAGCCAGATCCGAAGACCTATTGGAACGTGGCCGATCTGCGTCCCGGCATGAAGGGGACGGGGCGCACGGTGATGGTGGGGACGGAGCTGGAGGAGTTTGGGGTTGAGGTGTTGGGGGTGTTGCGGGACGTCAGTCCGGGTCGGGACATGATTTTGTGTCGGCTCAAGGGCTGTAACCTCGAGCATGCCGGGATCATTCAGGGGATGAGCGGCAGCCCGATCTATGTGGACAACAAGTTGGTGGGGGCGGTCGCTTTTGCCTGGGAGTTTGCGAAGGATCCAATTGCGGGGGTGACGCCGTTTGCGCAGATGGTGGAATTTGTCCGCGCCAACGAACGTCGTGTGGCGGCCGAGGATCGCCAGGGTGAAGGGCGGGAGCGGCCGAATGTGGCCTGGGGTCCAGAGTTGCTCGATCGCGACGCACCGCTGCCCGGAGTGCAGCCGGCTGGGGATGGGGGTGTGGCAGCCGTGACGGTGGGTGCGGGGGGTCTGGCCGGAATGCGGCCGATTGCGACGCCGCTGGCGGCTTCGGGCTTTTCGCCGCGAGCGTTGGCGTTGCTGGATGAACGGCTCGGTCCGCTGGGGATGACCGCCGCGCCGGGTGGCAAGGTGCCAGAGGACATCCTGGCACGCGAGGGCGACAAGCCGCTTGAGCCAGGCTCGCCGGTCAGCATCGCCTTGGTGATGGGAGACATGGATCTGTCGGGGATCGGGACGGTGACCCACGTCGAGGGGGATCGGGTCTATGCGTTTGGTCACCCGATGCTCGGACTGGGCCGCTGTTCGTTCCCGATGCTCAGTGGTTACATCCACACGGTTTACCCCCGAGCCAGTGTGAGCATGAAGCTCGGCTCGCCGCTGAAGGTGGTTGGGGTTCTGGATTCGGATGTCAGCACGGCGGTTTCGGGCCGGCTGGGCCGGGTTCCCGACATGCTGCCGATGGAAGTCCGGGTCCGGGTCGGGCCGTATTCGGAGCCAAAGCGCTATCAGGTGGAGCTGGTGCGCGAGCCGAATTTGCTCGCAACCCTGGTTCTGAGCGTTCTGACCAGTGCGATTGACACCGAGGGCAATCTGCCGGAGGAACTGACTGCGCGAATTGACGCGACGATTCGGCTGGCCGGATTTGATCCGCTCATTGTGCAAGAGACGCTGAGCGGCCCGCGGTATACCGGCCCGGGCGGCCCGGCGGCGTTGCTGTCCTCGGTGGCCAATACGGTCAACCTGGTAGCGCGTAATCCGTTCGGTCCGGTTCGGATCGAGGGAATTGAGTGTTCGGTGGTTCTGGAGCCGCGGCGCGAGCTGGCCGAGCTGGAAACGGTTCGACTGGTCAGCGACCGGGTCGCGCCGGGCGAGTCGCTCCGCTTGATCGCGACGCTCCGTCCCTACCGCGGTGAGCGCCGATCGTTGACCCTCGAACTGCCGATCCCCGAGGATTTTCCTGAAGGAACGCACGAACTGGTTGTGTGCGACTTGAGTCGAAGCCTGCAGCGTCGGGCGCGTTCGAATCCGGGGATCACCGAGCCGCGGTCGGTCGAGCAGTTGCTGGCGATGCTTCGCGAGCGGGCCGCGCCGACTCGAACCGCGCTCTATCTGCACCTGGCTCGGCCAGGCAAAGGACTGGCGATTGCAGGCCAGGCGCTGCCCGATCTTCCAGGTAGCGCTCGGGCGATTCTTTCCAGCCCGAAGGCGACGGCCGATCCTCCGGTGCGGAGTGATTTGACGCTCGCCGTCGAAACGCCTTGGGTGATCGAGGGCAATCAGACGATCGGGTTTACGGTCACGCGGGATCCGGGGCTGACCGCCGTTCGGCTCGCTCCCTAAGGTCGGCAAGTCCGGCGATTCCGTCCCCCGGTCGCCCGGTTCGGCGCGATCGGGGGACTAGGCGGCACGCGGTCGACTCAAAAAGGGCCGGTCTCGTACCAAAATCGCCCCTGGATGATAGCGATCGCATTGATCCCGGGGCGTAGCCAACTCAAGCAGGCCGGCCCAGTTCTAGGGCGACGTAAGGTCGGCCAAAGCTGTCTAGCGTGATAGCCAGACCCATCTCCGTGAACGGAGCGAAGAGCAGATTGTCTCGGTGGTGGTAGGAGAGCATCCAGGCCTGAACGACTCCTTCGGGGTCGGGGTAGTTGAACGCCAGGTTTTCTCCGAGCCACTCGAGCTCGTATCCGACGGCTTCGGCCCGGCTCCGCATGTCGGGGTAGCGGGCCTCAGAGATCGTGTGTTGAAGCTTGCCGAACTGGGCCATCTGGTCAGCCTGGATTTGGGCGATCGCGACGAGCTTCGGGTTGATCGAGAGCGGATGCAGCCCGTTTTGGACGCGCTGCTGGTTGGTCAGCTCGTAGATCTGGGCGATCCAGGCAGCGATGTCGATTGCGGGTCGGGGATCGGTGGGCCTGAGGGTCCAGGCGGTGCCGGGGGGTGGGGGCGTGGACGTTGTGGGAGGCGGAGCGGGGTCGGACTCGGTTGGGGGCGGGGCGGGTGGCTCGGCGATCACAACGGGGCGTCCGTTGACCAGATTCGAGCCGGGACCCGGTTCGATCTGATTCTTCCCGCCGCGGCCGAAGATTTTGTCGTCGCCTGAGCCGCCGCGGATGACGTCGTTGCCGGCTCCGCCGCGGATGACGTCGTTGCCGGCTCCGCCGTCGAGGAGGGTGCTGAGCGGGCGACGCGTCTGGATGACGATCAGATCATCGCCGTCGCCAGCGTAGACCACGATCTGGCGGACCAGATTGAGCGGAAACTGGCCGATGCCCTCCACCTCCAGGCGAAAGCCGGACAGTACCCGCGGGGCGGCCGGTCGAAAGGTGCCGACCTGGCGGACGATGATCCGATCGGCCTGGTCGGTTCCGGTGATCGTCAGGATGCCGGATTGAAGCGAGGCAGACGGGCCGGAAAGCAAGGTTCGGGATTCGAGAGTGTCAAGGCCCGGTCGAGTGCGTCGGGGACGTCGGTAGCACACGGTTGTCGCTCGAGGTTGCGTGACTCACATGAAGTGGAGCGGATCCATGTCCAGGCCCGGAGCCGTCCCACGCCCCACGCCCGCCTCGGTTCCGCGGATTGAAAAAACCCTCAAGTGGACCCTAGGCCGCGACCGATCAGTCGATCTGAGACATTGCGTCTGCCGCCGGCTGTAAAGATCGCAGAATCACTCCGATCTGCCCTGGGCCACCGCGCGAGCCGCTGGGATCGTCAGCCGCCGGCCAACCGCTACGGCCCCGACAATCCCGCAGGTTCGCCCTGTAGGTCTCCTCTGATCAGAATCGCGGCGTGTGCCGCCCAAAAGCCCGCGGGCGCGTCAATTCGCGGGCTAGGCTGCTACAATCGACATAACCGACAGAACCGGTTCTTCGGCGTTGCTTGACGCCCTCTGTGATCGGCTCCTAAGATGCACACTTGTCGAGTAGTGACGAAATCATGGTCGGAGCTCGGGCGGTGCGAATCACGCTGAATGGCCAGGCCTTCGAAGCGCCGGCCGGAGCGCGGGTTGCGGATCTGGTCAGTGCGCTTCGGCTCCGACCCGAGCATGTCGCGGTGGAGCGCAATCGCGAGCTTGTGCCCCGCTCGCGTTATGCCGAGGTCGAGCTGGACGAGGGGGATGTTGTGGAAGTGGTGACGCTGGTGGGGGGAGGTTCGGGGGTGGCCGACGCGGCCGGATTGGTGATCGAGCCGTTGACGATTGGGGGTCACACCTTCCGGAGCCGGCTGCTGGTCGGGACGGGAAAGTATGACAGCCTGGAGCGGATGGCAGAGTGTCTGGCGGCCAGTGGGGCGGAGGTGATCACGGTCGCGGTTCGCCGTGAGCGGCTGGCCGATCGTTCCGGGCGGAGCCTGCTCGACTTTATCGACTTGGAGCGTTACACGATTCTGCCCAACACGGCGGGTTGCTACTCGGCGGAGGATGCGCTGCGGCATGCGCGATTGGGTCGCGAGTTGCTGACGAACTTGGGGAATCCGGGCGCCGACTGGGTGAAGCTGGAGGTGCTGGCCGATCCTCGGACCCTGCTGCCCGATCCTGTGGCGACCCTGGAGGCGACCGGGCAACTGGTACGCGAGGGGTTTTTGGTGCTGTGCTACACCAGCGATGACCCGGTGATGGCGCGGCGGCTCAAGGACGCAGGTGCGGCCAGTGTGATGCCGGCCGGCAGCCCGATCGGTAGTGGCCAGGGCGTGCTCAACCCCAACAATATTCGGATCATCCTGGAGGACTTGAAACGGGATGACCCGAGCTATCCGGTGATCGTGGACGCCGGGGTGGGCACGGCCAGCGACGTGGCGATCGCCATGGAGCTGGGGTGCGACGGCGTTTTGCTGAATACGGGGATCGCTGCGGCGGCCGACCCGTTGCGAATGGCGCATGCGATGCGGCTGGCCTGTGAGGCAGGCTATTTGGCGGCTCGGGCCGGTCGGATTCCGAAGAAGCTGTACGCGACCGCCTCCAGCCCCACCGAGGGGCAGATTCATCCGAGCGGCTAGCGAGCGGGCCGCCGTGCCGAACCCAAGGAGCCGCGATGACCAGGTCGGCGGTTGCCGCGATACTAGCTGGGGATGGGCTGGTCGCTCGACGGCTCGCCGGCTACGAGAGCCGGCCGCAGCAACTCCGGATGGCGGAGGCGATCGGCGAGGCGATCGCCGGCCCGCACCACCTGATGGTCGAGGCGGGGACTGGGGTCGGCAAGAGCTTCGGCTACCTCGTGCCGGCGATCCTGGCGGCGTCGGAAGCGGGCAAGAAGGTGGTGATTTCCACCCACACGATCAGCCTCCAGGAGCAGCTTCTCAGGAAGGATTTGCCGTTTTTGCGGTCGGTCATGCCCTGTGAGTTTACGGCGGTGCTGGTCAAAGGGCGCTGGAACTATCTGAGCCTGAGGCGGTTGCAAGCGGCGCTCAAACGAGGCGGGCTGACGCTGGAGACCGAAGTGGCGGTGTCTCAGCTTGCGGCGTTAGCGCGGTGGGTACGGCAAACCGACGAGGGGAGCCGCTCCGAGCTAACCTTCCGGCCCCTAGACGAGGTCTGGGAGGCTGTGGCGAGCGACTTTGGGAACTGCCTGGGCAAGTCCTGCCCGACCTATCGCGATTGTTTTTACTACCAGGTCGCGCGGCGAGCCCGGAACGCCCATCTTCTAGTCGTCAATCATGCCCTGTATATGGTCGATCTGGCGCTGCGGAGAGAGGGGGTGGCGTTGCTGCCGGATCACGCGGTGGCGATTTTTGATGAAGCGCACCACCTCGAATCGGCCGCAGCGCAGCAGCTTGGGATCCGGGTCCATAGCGGGTCGGTCGTCAATCTGTTGAATCAGCTGTACAACGAGCGGACGGGGAGGGGGCTGCTCGTCTATCACCGCTTGACTGAGGCGATCGCGGGTGTGCGTGCGGCCCTCGACGCCGCCGACCAGTTTTTTGATCGCCTGGCTGACTGGCGGAGAGGGCCATTGGGACAGAATGGGCGGGTGCGTCGGCCGTTGGGGATTCCGAACCTGCTGGGGGTGGCTTTGAGCCGACTGGCCTCGGCTCTGAAGCAAGGCGCCGAGTCGATCGCCGAGCCGGAGCAGCGGATCGAGGTCGACGCCGCGCGGCTACGATGCGAAGGATTGGCCGAAGATCTGGAGATTTGGCTCGAGCAGCAGTTGCCCGAGGGCGTCTACTGGGTCGAGGTCGAGGAGCGATCGACTCGACGGGTGCAACTGGCGGGGGTGCCGCTCGATCTGAGCCAGACGCTACGCCAAGCGTTGTTCGATCGGGTTCCCACCTGTGTGATGACCTCGGCGACGCTGACCGTGGACCGCGCGCACGGATTCGACTTTCTCAAGGCACGGCTGGGGGTCGGACCATGCCGGACCCTGGCAGTGGGCAGCCCGTTCGACTATCCGAATCAGGTGACGCTCCACCTGGCGACCGACCTGCCCGATCCCGGGCGGGAGCCGGAGGAGTTTGAGCGTTTGGCAGTCGAGGCGATCCGGTATTACCTGGGGCTGACGCAAGGCAAGGCATTCGTGCTGTTCACCTCGTACCGGTTTCTGAAGGCCGCGGAATCGGCGCTGGCGACGTGGCTGGCCGATCGGGGCATCACGCTGCTGTCACAGGGATCGGGGGCGGAACGGTCGCGGCTGCTGGATGCGTTCAAGGCCGATCTGAACAGCGTACTGTTCGGGGTGGACAGCTTCTGGCAAGGGGTCGATGTGCCAGGCGAGGCGCTGTCGAACGTCATCATCACCCGGTTGCCGTTTGCGGTACCCGAAGAGCCGCTGACGCAGGCGCGGCTGGAAGCGATCGAGGCGCGCGGCGGCAACGCGTTTGCGGAATATTCGGTCCCAGAAGCGATTCTGAAGCTCAAGCAGGGGTTCGGTCGCCTGATTCGGAGCCGCTCGGATCGGGGGATCGTGGCGATCCTGGATCCACGGGTGTTGACCAAGAGTTACGGTCAGCGGTTTCTCGACGCGTTGCCGGCGTGTCCGCGACGGTTGGATCGACTCCGGGAACGGATCGCGGCCCCGCCGCCGCGGGCACGGGCGCCGGAGGCCACTTGAACGATGGATGCCGAGCTTCGCCGCCGCTTCGAGTCGATTCTGGCGCGGATCGAAGCCGGGCCGGATCGGCCGTCGGGCGGGTCGCTCGACGGGGCGGAAGACGATCTGTCGACCCGAGCGCGGGACCGAAGCCTGCCGGCCCAGCTCCGCCTGGAAGCGGCGGGGACGTGGCTGGATCGGCATCGGGGGGACCGGAAATCGGCGGGGCTCGTGGCGGAGCTGCTGGGCGACCCTGACCGGGCCGTGGTGCTCGGAGCGATCGAGTTGGTCGCGCCATGGGACCAGACGGCGATGAGCCGGCTGGTCGAGTTGCTCGATCAGCCGGATCCGAGCATTCGGTTCGCCGCCGCCCGCGCTCTGGGACGACGCAAGTCGGCTCTGGTGATGCCGCGGGTGGTCTCGTGGCTGCGGGGCAATGAGGCCGAGGCCCGGCAAGTGGCCATCGACGTCCTCGGCTGGTTGCTCAACGACGGCGAGGTGACGCGGATTCTAGGCGGTCTCTGGGACCGGCCCGATCTCGGCGTTGCCGAGCGACTGAGGCTGGCGGCGCGGTTGGCGGCAGCCGGCGACGATCGCGTGGCGGACTGGCTGCTCGAGATCGCCGAATCGGGAGGCCCCGAGGCTCGAGAGGCGGACCGGCTGCTGCGTGTCCTGCTCGATCGCATCGAAGCAAGGATGGACGCAAACGGAGAAAACCCGGGCGATCTGGGTTGAGCGGGCGATTGGGCGTGGTATGGTGGAAAAATCTCGGGGGCTGTCCGGGGGGGCCGCGTGAGCCCGACCTTGCTGCCGCGAGGATGAAGCCCCGGCGGATCGCCGTTCTTGTGGCGAGGGCCCGGCTCATGAATCGCCATACGTCCCACATTGAGCATTTTCGTGGGGCCAAGATCCTTCGGGGCGAGGAAGTCCTGATCGAGAACCTGGACGGGATTTTGTCCTGCCGCGAGAAGTCGAGCCATCGACGCGAGTGGCACGGCTACTTTGAGACCCAGCAGCAGATTCGGCTGGAATCGGGGGTGCACTACAAGTTGGTGCTCAACGATGGGCGGTCGGCAGAGATCAACGCCGGCGAGATCCGCGGCGTGGATCCGACGGGAGCCAAAATGCATGTGGTCGAGTTTTATGTGGTAGGCGACCTACACTATCAGGGTCGACCGCACCGGATGGGGCTCGACCGCGAAGCCGGCGCCCGGCGGAGTCTGCGGGGCTGAGGCCAACGGAGCCTGAGGCGCTAGGAATTGCTGGTGGAAGCCCGTAGGATAAGGATGCCGCGGGTGTTAGGGTGGCTTTGGCGACGTCTCCACCAGTCTTATGCTCTGCAAGCGGATTATCCCCTGTTTGGACGTGGACTGTGGGCGGGTCGTCAAGGGGACGAATTTCGTAAACCTGAGGGATGCGGGCGACCCGGTCGAGGTGGCAGCGCGCTATGAGGAGGAAGGGGCGGACGAGCTAGTCTTTCTGGACATATCGGCCAGCCACGAAGGTCGCGGCATCATGCTGGACGTGGTGCGGCGGACGGCGGAAGTCTGCTTCATGCCGCTGACGGTGGGTGGGGGAATCCGGGGACTGGACGATGTGCGGGCGTTGCTCCAGGCCGGGGCGGATAAGGTTTCGATCAATTCGGCGGCAGTGCGTGATCCGGAACTGGTGCGTGCGGCGGCCCGGCGGTTCGGTAGTCAGTGCATTGTGGTGAATATCGACCCGAAGCGGGTGGAGCGCGAGGGTCGGGAGTTTTGGGAGGTGCACATCAACGGGGGCCGAATCCCGACGGGGCTGGAGGCGGTGGCCTGGGCGCGGCGGGTGGTCGAGCTGGGAGCGGGGGAAATCGTTCTGACGAGCATGGATGCGGACGGAACCAAAAACGGCTATGATTTGTCAATGATTCGTGCCGTAAGCGAGGCGGTCGATGTACCGGTGGTCGCTTCGGGCGGTGCGGGTCATCCGGAACATCTCCGCGCTGCCCTGGTCGAAGGGGGCGCCAGTGCTGCTCTGGCAGCGAGTATCTTTCACTTTCGCGAATACAGCATTGCGGCGACCAAGGAGTATCTGGCCCGACATGGGGTTCCGATCCGCCGGGTCGTCGGGGCTGGAGTCTGAGGGGTGGGTTGCGCGGGTTTGTTCGTCCAACGAGTCTGCACCGCAGTTCTGAAGCGAGTCCGCTGCCATGGCCACCGGGGTTGAGACCAATACGCTCGAGGCGTCGTACAGCGAGCCTGAGGCGAACAAGCTGTTCCGGATGGTGATGAAGTACAAGGGTTCGGACCTGCATCTGAAGGTGGGGCGTCCGCCTTCGATGCGTCTGACCGGAACGCTCCGGGAGATGCAGCTACCGCCGCTGACCGAGTCGGACATGGAGCGGCTGATGTTCCCGCTGCTCAGCACCCGGCAGCGAACGATCCTCGAAGATGAGGGTGGAGTCGACTTTGCCCATATTGTGACCGACCCGGATGGGACCGAGACGCGGTTCCGGGTCAATTTATTCCGCCAGCGGGGCAAGCTCAGCCTGGTCGCGCGGCGGGTGAACAACACGGTTCCGGATTTCGAGACGCTCGGGCTGCCGCCGGTGCTCGGTGAGATCGCTAGCCACGACCAGGGAATCGTGATCCTGGCCGGGGTGACTGGCTCGGGTAAATCGACGACGATTGCGTCGATGCTCGAATACGTCAATCAGCGGGAACGATGCCACATCGTGACGATCGAGGACCCGATCGAATTTACGTTTGTGGATAAGAAGTGTCTGATCAATCAGCGCGAGGTGGGCATTGATGTGATCGACTGGGACACGGCGCTCAAACATGCCGTGCGGCAGGACCCGGACATCATCCTGGTCGGCGAGATGCGGGACCGCGACACGTTCAGCGCGGCGCTCCATGCGGCTGAGACGGGCCACCTAGTCTTTGGAACGATCCACGCCTCGAGCGCCCCGTCGACGATCAGCCGAATTCTGGACCTTTTCCCGCGCGATATGCATTCGGCGATGCGTCAGAATCTGGTCTTCAACCTGAAAGCCGTGATTGCGCAGAAATTGTTGCCTACGGCCAAGCATTGGGCCGAGAAGACCGGTCAGACGCGGATTCCGACCGTCGAGATCATGCGAACGAACCCGACCGTGCGGAAGCTGATCGCCAACGAGGAGGACGTCAAACTGGCTCAGGCGATCCGGATTGGCAAGGACGAGGGGATGCAGGATTTCACGATGAGCCTGTGCAGCCTGGTGCAGGCCGAGAAAATTGAGCGGTCGGTGGCCTTCGAGGTGGCCCCCAACCCCGAGGCCTTGAAGATGGCCTTGAAGGGTATTACGCTGGCTGAACCTGGCATTCTTTGATCGGTTTGGTAGGACTGATCCGCGGTTCGGTGAGACCGATTGGGCCGAGCTGCGATCGGTGTTTTACGCCGTTTTGCACTGCTTCCGCCCGACCTCGGGAGGGTCGATGTTTCGAGCGTCCGCCCGGCTGGCTTGCCGCCTTGCTCTGGTTGGCTTCGGGCAACCTGCGATCGCTCAGGCCGCTGGCCTAGAGACATGGTTGCTGGCCCAATCGGCCGATGTCCCACGTGGGCCTGGGATGTATCTGGACCTGATCAAGTTGATCCCGGTCCTGTTGCTGTATTTGCTCTGGGTCAAAACGACGCATTGGGTCGAAACCGACACCCGAGAGCTGAACAACGTCCGCTATGAAATGTGGAACTCGATCGTTTTTTTCGCGGGCGTGCTCGGGTTTGTGCTGCTCTTCCTGATCCCGATCTATGTGCTTGGGCTGGCGATGCTGGTTGTCGCCATTCTGGCCCCGCTGTTCTCGTATATTCATGTTCGTAACCAGATGGTGGGCGAGTATGAGAAGGTGATGACGGCCTACCATATCGGGGAGGTGCTCAACGATTTCCTGGCGCGATTTGGCATCCGCCGGGTTTTCAACAAGGACGACGATGGGGTCGACCGAACGGGGCCGCCGGTCTTTTTCCTGGGTAAGAGCGCCGGCGGCGGTCAGGAGGACCCCAGCCGGGTGGAGAAGGCCGAGGAGTCGGAATATTACTACGGCGCCAAGCAACTGATTTACGACGCGGTCAGCCGCCGGGCGACCGACATTCACTTGGAGCCGGCCGGCGAAACGACGCAGGTGCGTTATCGGATCGATGGCATTTTGCACGCTGCCGAGCCGTTTGACCGGGCCTCTGGGGATGCGCTGATCAACATTTTCAAGGTGCTCTCGGCGATGAACATCGCCGAGCGGCGTAAGCCGCAGGACGGGTCGTTTGCCGCCAAGGTCGATGGCCGCGAGATTGATTTTCGGGTGGCGACGTCCGGGTCGCGTGGCGGCGAGAAGATGGTCATCCGGATTCTGGACAACAAGACGACGGTCACCCGGCTCGACGAAATCGGGATGCGGCCGAAGCTGGTCGCCCAACTCCGGGAGCTGCTCAATCAACCCAGTGGGCTGATTCTGATCGCGGGGCCGACCGGCTCGGGTAAGACAACGACCTTGTATGCGTGTCTTCGAGATATTGACCGGTTTTTGCGGAATGTGGTCTCGGTCGAGGATCCGATCGAGTTTCAGATCGAGAATGTGACGCAGAATGAGATCAACGTGAAAGCCGGGGACAATTTCGCCGACAAGCTCAGGTCGGTCTTGCGGCAAGACCCGGACGTGATCGTCATCGGCGAAATTCGCGACGAGGAGACCGCGGGAATCGCCTGCCAGGCGGCCATGACCGGCCACCTGGCGTTGACCACGCTGCAAGCGACCGACGCATTCACGGCGTTGCGGCGGATGCGGGATCTGAAGGTCGAGCCGGCCAGCTTGGCGCAGTCGCTCTCGGCTGTGCTGGCGCAGCGGCTGGTCCGGCTTCTGTGCGAGGACTGTAAGGAGCCGTACAAGCCCAATCCCGAATTTCTCCGCAAGGCCAACCTTCCGCCCGACAAGGTGGACGTCCTCTACCGCACGCCGGAGGCTCCCGAGCAGATTTGCCCGACCTGCGGAGGTACGGGATATCTGGGCCGCACGGGTATTTTCGAGATGCTGGTGGTCAACGATGCGATTCGCGAGCTGATCCGCTCCGACGCTTCGGAAAACGCCATTAAGGCCGAAGCGCGTAAGAACAACATGATTTACCTGCTCGAGGATGGGTTGCGTCAGGTGATCCAGGGGAAGACGTCGATCAAGGAGCTTCAGCGGGTGGTCTGAGAGGCCCGATCGCCGGGGCAGGTACAAATCAGGCTCGCGCGCAAGCGCGATTTCAGGGGGAAGGGCGGTAGGAGCGATGGGGATCGCGGTTCAGGCGGGTCTGGTGGCGCTGATCTTGGGCGTGACGTATGCGGTCATCAGCGAGGGGCTCTGGGGTGCGGCCCTGGTTTTTTTCAACGTGCTGTTTTCGAGCCTGATCGCGTTAAATTTCTATGAGCCGCTGGCTCAGTTGATTGTGAATAACGCCTCGGCACTGGCTCCGCTGGCGGATCTGATCGCGCTGGGTGGAATCTGGGTGGTGAGCTTGTTTCTCTTGAAACTGGCGACTGACAACCTCGCGCCGACGCAGGTTCGGTTTCCGCCGCTGGTCTATCAGATCGCGCGGTTGGTGTTTGGACTGGGAGCGGGCCTGCTGACCACAGCAATGGTAATGCTGCTGCTCCAAGTGGCCCCGGTTCATAAGAAACTCTTCAATGCCGTCGATCCCGAGAGCAACCCGCCGTTTGGGATGGGGCTAGACCGCAAGCTCCTAGGTTTTTTCCAGTACACGACCCGCTACACGTTCCCGCCGACATGGGGAGCCGTCTCGGAAAAGGATGCCAATACCAACGTCTTTGATCCGGCCGGGACTTGGATTACTGATCATAAAGCGGCGCGACCCCACGGTGAGGACGATCGCCCGGCGGCCTCCGACGGCGGCGGCAACCCGGGCGCTTCAACCTAAGACAGCACCGCGCGCGGCGACCGTCGAGCGGGGGTGTCCGCAGCCGTGAGTCCGCGGTCGAAGGCGCGAGCCAGATGAGCGGTCAAGTCCGTCAGGCTGGCTAGCGCCGATGGACCGCTTCGACCACCGTGGCGAGTCAGCGGGTGGGCCAGGGTGCTGTTTTACCGGGGGTCGGCCGGTTCGATCGCCGAGGCCAGCGAGCGGGCTAGCCGAGGGTCGGTTCGGCGTTCGATCAATTGAAAGTTGGGACGCGTGCTTCCGCTCGTCGCTTGGGGCAGAAGGCGGTAGCAGGCAACCTGTCCGGAATCCAGCTCGAGGACGACCAGGGGGGACCAGTCGTCGTTCGCCAGGCCCATCCGCAGGGTCGTCATCAGGAAACGCGGGTTGGCGCCCGGGGGAAGGCCGAAGTCCCGGACCAGGTCGCGTTCGGCGAAGTCGGAGAGCACTCGAGTGGTCGATCCGACCTGCTGAAAGTCCGGGACGGCAGCCAGAAGCAGACCATTGCTATAATTCAGAATGTAAAGGCCGTCGCGGGTAGCGAGGGTCTTGCCTTGACGATCGCGGATTTCGGTCACGACTCCGGTCTGAACGACACTGGCCCCGTTGCGATCGGCCGCCGAGGCGCGGAGCGGAGCGGTGGTCGCCACGACCCAGCCGGACGCCAGTCCCACGGCGAGGGCAAGCAGACTGGTTCCACCGAATCGGAAGGGACGCATGGCGGTCGGAATCCTGAAAAGGGAGGATCGGTGAGGCTCAACGGCCGGGGGATCTTGCCGCGCCTGGCCAAACTGGTCTAGTCGGCTTGAGTCTTCAGAGGAGCGGCACCCCGTGACGACGCTGGCGATCGTGTGGCTGGCGACCGTGGCTCAAGTGCCTGCGCCCGATGATCGGGGCGACCCCGGCGCGGACCTGCGAGCCGCGCGAGCCGCGTTACTGCGCGCCGCGGGGCGGCCGGATCAAGACGATCCGACGCTCGGGGAGCGGTTCGTCGTCCTTCCCGAGATCGTCGCGCCGAGGCCGGCCGGGAGTTCGCAACCCTCGGACGCTGATCTTCGACTGGCCTCGGACCTCTTGGATCTGGCCCGAGAGGCGGCGGGGCCAGGGCGGGGTCTGTTTGGGTGGGCGGATCGTTGCCTGCGGGATGCAGTGCAAGTCGTTCCCGACCACCCCGAGATCCTCCGGATGCTCGGTTACATTCCGCACGAAGGAGGATGGGCGACGCCCTTTGCCGTGGAGCAGCTCCGGACGGGCAAGGTCCTGCACGAGCGGTACGGCTGGGTGCCGGGGTCCTGGGTGGAGCACTTAGACCGAGGGGAATTGCCCGGCCCGATGGTGCGAGGCGACCGCCCCAGCCGTTGGTTGCCGGCCGACGAGGCGAATGCCTTGAGGCGCTCGTTTCGGGAGCAGCCCTGGACGATTTCGACCCAGCATTTCACGATTCGGACCAATGTGCCGCTCGACGAGGCGATCCGGTTTGGCCGGGAGCTGGAGACGCTCTACGACGTCTTCTTCTACTTACTGGGCGATTGCCTTCCGCGAGATCGGAACCCGATCGCGCGGCGGCTGATTCCCGGGATCACACCGCCGCCGTCGCGTCGGCATGAGGTCTGGTATTTTGCCGATCGGGAGGAGTATGTCCGTTATTTTCGCGATGCGTTTGGCCGCGACGAGTCGACGAGCCTGGGCTACGCGATGCCGCCGGCCGAGGCTAAAGCATATTCGGTACCGCCCCGGAGCTACTTTTATCGGGATCCGGACAATCCGATCGCCGCGACGGCGACGCTGTTCCACGAAGCCTCACACCAATTGATGTTTGAGAACGGAGGAACGGCGCGATTAGATCGGAACCTGGGTCACTACTGGGTCTGGGAAGCGCTGGGCACGTATTTCGAGACGGCGCGGTTTGAATCGGATGGGAGTCTGCGGATCGGCGGCCGGGTTGGCCCTCGACTGGCTCGGGCGCGGGATTGGATCGTCAACGAGGGAAGACTCGTGCCGACCGGGCAGCTCGTCGCGCTGGGGCCGACCGAATTTCGCCGCCCGGAGTCGATCCATCTGCATTATGCCGAGGCCATGGCCCTAGCGGTGTTCCTGCTTAACGGCGACGGGGGAGCCTATCGCGACGGATTCCAGTCGTACATCCGTCAGGCCTACCAAGGTCGGCTTCGGGACCCAGCGGCGCTGGCCGCGGCGGTCGGACTGAGCCACGAAGAACTCGATCAGAGGCTGGTCGAGTTCCTGTCGGGCGAGATCGGACCATAAGCAGATCCGAGCCAGGACGTGGCCGTACTGCGGCACGACCAGCCAGACGGAGATCGCCGCGGACACGACGAGGCGAAGGCGGGCGAAATTCCCTTCGTTACTCGCCGACGTAGGGCATCAGGCCGATGTAGCGTGCCCGCTTGATGGCCAGGCTGGCCGCGCGCTGGAACGCTGCGCAATTGCCGCTACGCTTGCGAGAGAACATTTTGTTTTGATTGGTGCAGAGCTTCTTGAGCAGACCGACATCCTTATAGTCGACGTAAGCCGGACGCGGGCAGCCGTCGCGGGTACAAAACCGACAGCGATTCTTGCGGTTGCGACCAAACCGTTTCCTGGGCATAGACCGGGGATCCTCGCGTAGCGTGACGAGTCTCGATTCTCGCGGGCTAGACTGGAAGTTGGGCGAGAAGTGTAAAGGAATTAAGGTAAGGATGTGGAAACATTCCGTCAAGATTTGAGCGCCGTGCGGGGTCCAACGCGGATTAATCGCCTCTGGTGGGAGTGCATCGATGGCCCAGAACGAAAAGCCGGCCGAGACGTTTGAGATCGAGATGAAGTTTATGCTCACGGACCCCGAGGCATTTCGTCGTCGCCTGGCCGCGCTCGGATATCAGTTGCTGCGCAGCGACGACCAAGCTGATCTCTATTTTCGCCACCCGACGCGGGATTTTGCTCAAAGCCGCGAGGCCTTCCGACTTCGCCGGCACGGTCTGGAGAATCGGCTGACGTACAAGGGGCCTAAGCACGGCGGGCCGACCAAGACGCGCGAGGAGCTTGAAGTCGGGTTTGAGGCTGGACCCGAAGCCGGCGAACGGCTCCAGACGCTGTTGGAGCGGCTAGGATTTGAGCCGGTCGCGGAAGTGCGTAAGCACCGTCAGACTTATGGCCAGGAAGGGTCGGGCCTGACGGTGGTGATCGACGAAGTGGACGGGCTCGGGACGTTTGCCGAAGTTGAGGCCGTGGCCGGCGGTGCCGACGAGCTGGCTCGGAGCCAGGAGGCGGTCCTGGATCTGGCCCGTCGGCTGGACTTGGGGGAGCCGGAACCGCGGTCGTATTTGCGGATGTGGCTCGAGCGTTGGGGTGAGTCGACTGGTCGAGACGGGGCGAATGTGCTAGAAGGTCACCTGGCGAAGCCGGCGTCCGGGACGCCGTGAGCTCCAAGTTCGCAGGGAGGCGATCCCGATGCATCGCAGGGCATTCATCCCCTGGTCCGACCGTCTGGAGACTCGAACCCTGCTGTCGGGTGGGGTGGCTCCAGGCGTTGTGCGGCGGCCTGCACAGGTGGCGCCGCTAGTCCGGTCGGAGCCGCTCTCGAGCCTGGAAACACGGCTGCAGCGGATCGAGCGGTTGCCGGCCTTTTTGGATGCGATTGCACCGGGTCGGCCGCTGCCGGCCGAGGCGATCCGGACGATCCAGCAGGACCTGATCCTGTTGATCGGGCGTCTGAACCCGGCGCCGCGGGCGGGGCTGCAGGCGTTCAACGAAGCGTTGCGGGGTATGATTTCGTCGGCGTCGGTCAGCGAGGCGCAGTTGCTCCAGTTGGAGCATCTCTTTGGGAGCAATCTGACGGCAGCGGGGGCCCATCCGACGCTGGTGGCGAGCCTCGCCGGCGCGGTTCGAACGCTAGCGCAGGCCGATGTCAATGTCCCGAATCCGGGCGCCGTGGTTGCCAACGACTATGGTCTCGTGCTCCAACTGGCCTTGGGGATGGGCAAACCCCTGCCCGGACCGGTGCCTCCGCGGCTGACGCGGGCGTCCAATACGGGGCGGCTCAACGACAATATCACGACGGTCACCCAGCCGACCTTCGAGGGCAGCTACGCCGCTTCGGGTTCCACGATGCAACTGATCAATCGCGAGGGTACGGCCGTCTTCGGGGAGGGCTTGATTGGGGCCGACGGCCGGTATCGGATCACGGTCAATCGGGCTTTGGAGCCGGGGCGGTATCAGTTCCGGGTGCGGGCGGTCACGCCCGACGGACTCGTCAGTCTGCCGAGCCGTCCGTTGACGGTTCACATAGTGACAGGCCGGGGTCCCGCGCGGTGAGGACGAATTCCCGTTTTTTTGCATTTTCCGGCTTGTACGATTGGCTGGACGAACGCATAGTGTGTTATGGCCAGGAGCGCGTCGTCTCGACCCGGGCGTGGTGCCCGGGCGCGGCGTGCCGGCCAGCCCTCGACTACGCCCACGAATTAGCAGAGCGGACGAGGTCGCAGGACGGTTTCGAGCGAGGCAGTCAGAGCGGATCATGGCGAAGAACATTTACGTCGGGAACCTCCCTTACAACACAACCGACGACGATCTGGTGGTGTTGTTCCAGCAGTTCGGGACCGTCACCAGCGGCCAGGTGATCATTGATCGGTTCTCAGGCCGGAGTCGCGGCTTCGGCTTTGTCGAGATGTCCAACGACGACGAGGCGACCACGGCGATCAACGCTCTGAATGGGCAGCCCTATGGCGGTCGTCCACTGACGGTCAATGAAGCGATTCCGCGTTCGGCGGATCGACCCCGTGGCGCGGGCGGTGGATACGGCGGTGGCTACGGTGGCGGCCGTGGTGGAGATCGCGGCGGCTACGGCGGCGGTGGTGGTTATGGCGGCGGCCGCGGCGGCGATCGCGGTGGTTACGGCGGCGGCGGCCGAGGCGGTTACGGCGATCGCGGCTACTAAGAACCGCTGAAGCCGTTGGTCGCGGCCTCACGATCCGCTTCCTCACGGTCAAAACAAGCGATGAGCTTGACTCAGGCTCCCGGCGTCATGTCTCGCCGGGAGCCGCGATCGTTTGGACGCGATCGAGGGGTCCGTCTCTAGGCAATCGCCGATCGGACCGATATGATCAAGGCTTGTCGCCGCCTTGCGCGATCGGGTTGTGCGAGGCGGTTTGTGTGACCCCCAAGGTATTTGAGGAGGATAGCTTGTGGTGAAGTTGAGGGTCCGGGCTGGTGAGTCGATTCAGGATGCGGTGCGGCGGTTTCGCAAGCTCTGCGAGCGTTCCGGACTGCGTAAGGAGATGCGACGCAAGGCGTACTACGAGAAGCCAAGCGAGCGGCGTCGCCGTGAGGAATTGAAGCGATTGCGTAAGGCGCGCCAGGCGTCGCGGGTTTGACGCCTGAGAAGTGGGCTTGTGCCGGGGAGTGAATGACCGGAGGGCGACGAGGTTTCAGACCCTCAGGTCGTGCGATCGTCCCAGGCAGTCGGGATAGCGGGCTCGGATCGGGTCGATCACGTCGGTAACGAACTGATCGACCTGGGCGGCCGCGCGTCCGGTGTAGTGGTTGGGGTCGAGGGCCGCGTCCAGGTCGAGGCGCTCGAAGTGGGGGTCGCGTCGGAGGCGGTCGATCAGGTCGTTGCCGCGACCGGCGTTGACTTCAGCCTGGGCGGCCCAGCTGTGTTGGCGGATCCGCTCGTGCAGCTCCTGGCGGTCGCCACCGAGGCGAACCGCCTGCATGAGAAGGTTTTCGGTCGCCATAAAGGGCAGTTCGTCGGCGACGTGGCGGGCCACGACCGCCGGGTTGACGCTCAGCCCGGGGACGATGTTCAGGTAGAGGGCGAGCAAGGCATCGGCGGCCAGGAACGCCTGAGGGAGGGTCAACCGGCGGATCGCGCTGTCGTCCAGTGAACGTTCGAGCCACTGGGTGGCGGCGGTCTGGGCCGTCGGGGCGTGCAACGCCATCAGGAAACGAGCGATCGAGCAGAGCCGCTCGGCACGCATGGGGTTGCGTTTATAGGCCATGGCCGAGGAGCCGACCTGCGCGGAGTCGGCCGGCTCTTCGATTTCGCGTTCGTGGGCCAACAGGCGGAGATCGGTGCCGAAGCGGTGGGCCGACTCGGCCAGGCCGGCCAAGGCGCCGAGCACCTGGGTATCGAGCTTGCGGGTGTAGGTCTGGCCGGAGACGGGGACGCGGTCAGTGAAGCCGAACCGCTCGGAGACGATGCGGTCGAGGGCTTCGACTTTGGCGTGATCGCCGTCGAAAAGAGCCAGGAAGCTGGCCTGGGTTCCGGTGGTCCCCTTGACGCCAAGGAACGGGAGGCGGGAGATCCGCCGCTCGAATTCTTCGAGGTCGAGGACCAGTTCGTAGCACCAGAGGGTCGCGCGCTTGCCGACGGTGACGAGCTGAGCCGGCTGGAAGTGGGTGTAGCCGAGGCAGGGCAGCGATTTCCATTGCTCGGCGAAGCGTGCCAGCGCGTCGATGGCACTGACCAGTTCGCCGCGTAGCTGGATCAGGGCATCGCGTATGAGAATCAGGTCGGTGTTGTCGGTGACGTAGCAGCTTGTGGCCCCGAGGTGGATGATGGGTCGAGCGGTCGGGCAGACGTCGCCGAAGGCGTGGACGTGGGCCATGACGTCGTGGCGGAGCCGACGTTCGTGGGCCGCGGCGGCGTTGAAGTCGATTGAGTCGAGCCGCTGCTCCATTTCGGCGATCTGTTCGGCCGAGATGTTGAGGCCGAGCTGACGCTGGGCGCGGGCCAGCTCGAGCCAGAGGCGGCGCCAGGTGAGGATGCGACGTCGGGGCGACCAGAGCGCCGCCATTTCGGGGCTGGCGTAACGGCTAATCAGGGGGTTTTGGTAGACCGAGTCGGGATCGTTCATGAAGGTCGGTACGGCTTGAAGGAACCCTTACGAGGGCAAGGGTGAGGCAACGCGGCGCGGTCGCGTACGACGGTGGCGGCCGGGGGACTACGCCTTAGATGCCGCTGAGGATTCGGGCTCGCCCAACCCGGCTGATGCCAATCATGAAGGCAGCGGTCCGCATCGAGATGCCCTTGCGCTGGGCCAGATCATAGACTTTCTGGAAGGCTTCGGTCATGCGGATTTCCTGCTCGCGCCGGACCTGATCGAGTGTCCAGCGGAAGTGCTGGAGATTTTGGACCCACTCGAAGTAGCTGACGATGACGCCGCCGGCGTTGGCGAGGATATCGGGGACGACGACGATGTTGCGGCGTTCAAAGACTTCGTCGGCTTCAGGCCAGGTGGGGCTGTTGGCACCCTCGACGATGAGCCGAGCCCGAACAGCGCCGGCCAGAGCGGCGTCGAAGACGCCGCCGAGAGCGGCCGGGATCAGCACGTCGACATCCATTGTGAGGAGCTGTTCGTTGGTGCCCGGCTCGCCGCCCTTGAAGCCGACGACCTTGCGCGAGGCGGCCACATGCTGGTCGAGGGCATCGAGATCAAGGCCTTCGGGGTTGAAGACGGCGCCATAGGCATCGGAGACGGCCAGGATGTGCCCGCCCTGAGCACGGATGAAACGGGCGGCATGTGCCCCGACGTTACCATAACCCTGGATTGCAAAACGCGTTCCGGCGATCGATTGGTTCAATCGAGCGAGGGCTTCGCGGGTGACGAGCATGACGCCGTAGCCGGTTGCGGCCTCGCGTCCGGGGGAGCCGTGGAGTTCGACGGGCTTACCGGTGACGACGGCCGGGTGGAAGCCCTCGTACTTGGCGTACTCGTTCATGATCCAGGCCATGACCTGGGAGTCGGTGCCCATGTCGGGGGCGGGGATGTCTTTGTCGGGGCCGATGAAGTCGTGGATTTTCTCGATGAATTTGCGGGTGAGGCGTTCGAGTTCGCCGCGGGAGAGTTTGGCCGGGTCGCAATTGATTCCGCCTTTGGCGCCGCCGAAGGGGAGATCGACGACGGCGGTTTTCCAGGTCATGAGGCTGGCCAGGGAGCGGGCCTCGTCGTGGTCGACGTGGGGATGGTAGCGGAGGCCGCCTTTGAAGGGTCCGCGGGCGTTGTCGTGCTGGACGCGGTAACCGAGGAAGTTGCCGATTTCGCCGGAGTCGAGTTCGATGGCGACCTCGACGACGAGGTCGCGTTCGGGCGTGACCAGGAGGGTCCGCATGTTTTTAGAGAGGTCGAGCCGCCTGGCTGCCAGGTCGAAGTAGTAGTTGGTCGCCTCGAAGGAGTGCATGGCGGAGGAGCGGGTCCCCGTGAAGACCGGGTTGATTGGGCGCTGCGGTTAGGGAATCGTAGCGGATCGGTTGCCGGGCCGACAACCGACCCGAGGGGGAGGCTGGAGGTCAGGTATTGGGTGGGAGAGGATGGGAGGTTGGGCAGCGGTTTGGTGAAGGAAAGGAGCTAAGGAATGCGAACCTGGAAGCTCGGCGAGCTTCGGTATGAGGAGGTTCGAGAGGCGGGATTTGAGGTGGCGGTATTGCCGCTGGGAGCGACCGAGCCGCACAACCTGCATTTGCCGTATGCGACCGATACGCTCGAAGTGGAGCGGATCGCGGACGAGTCGGCGCGGCGGGCAACGGAGCAGGGTGCGCGGGTGGTGGTATTACCGGCGTTGCCGTATGGGACGGAGACCAACCTGAGCCGGTTTCCATTGGCGATGAATCTGAACCCGACGACAGTGGCGGCGGTGATCCGCGATCTCGTTGGGTCGCTGGAGGCCAGCGGAATCCGCAAGTGCTTGATCCTGAACGGGCACGGTGGCAACGACTTGAAATGGATCTTGCGGGAACTGTACGGGAAGACGTCGGTCCATCTGTTCTTGTCGAACTGGTACACGGTTGGGGAGGATTGTTACGACGAGCTTTTCGAGGATCCGGGGGATCACGCCGGCGAGCTTGAGACGAGCATGGGGCTGGCGTATTTCGCGGATCTGGTGCGGCTGGATCGGGCCGATGCGGGGGGAACGCGTCCGACACGGCTGGAAGCCGTCAATCGGGGCTGGGTGACGATCACTCGGCCATGGCACCTGCTGACGACGCAATCCGGAGCGGGCGATCCCCGGCCGGCGTCGGCGGAGAAGGGTCGTCGGTTGTTGGATTTGGTGGCGACGCGACTGGCCCGGTTTCTGGTCGAACTTTCTGAGGCAGAGTTGGATGAGACGTTTCCATTCTGAACGGTTCGGGGAGGGGCTGAGGGTTGGTCTGGTGGGCGGATGGCTGCTGATGGGGCTGGCCGGGGGCTGCGATCGGGGGGTCTCGCGGCTGGAGCCGCCGAGCGTCGAGGCCTCGACGGCGGTGCGAACCTACCCGTTGCGCGGGGAAGTGGTGCGGGTGGACCGAGAGACCGGCCGGGTGGCGATCCGCCATGAGGAGATCCCGGGGTACATGCCGGCGATGACGATGGCGTTTGAGCTGGCCGGAGATCCGGTGCTCGAGGATCTTCAGGTAGGCGATCAGATCGAAGCTAGATTGCGTGTGGATTCGAATGGAACGACATTAGAACAGATTGTCATTACGGCACTCGCTGAACCGAAGGAAGCGACGGAGTCGGCGGTTGAGTTGCTGGGAGTGGGCGAGCCGGTGCCGGATTTTGCGCTGACCGATCAGGAAGGCGTGGGTCTGAGGCTTTCGGACTTGCGTGGACGAGCTGTCGTGCTCACTTTTATCTATACACGTTGTCCATTGCCGGATTATTGTCCGTTGATGGATCGACGGTTTGCGGAGCTGGCACGCGGACTTCGAGCGGCCGGGCTCGAGGACTCGGTCCGCCTGATTTCGGTCAGCTTCGACCCGGAGCACGACCGGCCCGAGGTGTTGCGTCGCCATGCCCGAATGGTGGGAGCCCGGGGGCCGTTGTGGTTGTTTGCGGTCGCCGAACATGAAGAGCTGAATAAGGTTGCGCCGAAGTTGGGATTGAGTTATGGTCCCTCCCAGGGCGAATGGATTCACACGTTGAGCACGGCGGTGATTGATCGGGAGGGCCGTCTGGTTTCGCTTCACCGGGGTCGGGACTGGACGGTGGGGGACGTGGTGCGCGAGCTGCGCGACGCGATCGAGCGGCCGCGGTGAAGCGCCCGAGACGGCACAGAGTCCGAACTGAAACCCCATAGCGGAAAGGGGTTGCATTCCGGACGAATGGCCTCATCACCACATGACGGAGTATTTGCGTGAAAAAATCGTGACCCGCAAGATCGTCCGAGAATAAAGATGTTGTCAGGCGGAGAGATCGTGATACATTAGTGGAAGAGACATGACCCTGAGTGGATTGATCTGCGGACTGGTCAGGCAAGGGTCGGCCAGGGCAGACGACTCGGGGTGGACAGTTGTCTAGTTAGTGCGTCCTTGTCCGGCATCCGCGGTCGTGCGATCTGTCCGCTCCGAGCCGCGAAGGCGCAGCCGATCCGTAGGCCACTCAGGAGGAATTGTGACCATGCCGCCGACAAAAGCGACCGTCAAACCGAGCCGAACCAGCCGCGCCCGGTCGGCCAAGGATGTGGAACAGCGGATTCAGCAGGCTCGTCGGGCATCGAACCTGCTGAAGCATGTGAGCGACCCGACGCGATTGCAGGTGATTTTGATTCTGGCCGACGGGGAGCAGCACGTTGGGGCGTTGTGCAATCAACTGGTGCAGAGCCAGCCTGCTGTGAGCCATCATTTGGCGCTGCTACGCCATGGGGGGATTATTTCTCCGCGTCGGCAGGGGAAGAATAATTTTTACAGTTTGACGGATATTGGGATGCAACTGGCGCGGGTGGTCAAAGGGCTGATGTGAGAGCGGCTGGCCGGTGACGCCGCGGCGGTGGGGGTTCTTCATGCCCGCCTGGGTTGCGGACCAGGCGGGCGTTGATCTGCGCCGGGGTCGAGAAACCGGGAGAGGCGGCGGTCGAGCAGTCGGGCGACGAGAGCTTCGTAGCGTTCGGGGTCGCGGTGGCGTTTGGGATCCCAGCGGCGTCCCTTCTCGGTGTTGCAACGCTCGTGGACGATGGCGAGGTTGCGGAGGTCGTCGGTGCCGCCGCGGGAGCGGGCGCGGATGTGCTCGATCGTGGCCCCTTGACCGGTATGGGGGTCGAAGGCGATGGGGCCGTTGCAGATCAGGCAGCGGCCAACCCAGAGGCCTTTTTGCAAGGAGAAGGAGAGGTCGCTGCGTGCGATCTCGAGCAGGGTGCGGACGCGGTTCATGAAACCGTGGAGCCGGCATCAACACAAACGCCCCGGGGCAGGCCCGGGGCGGCGGAAGGTGGAGGATAGGGGATTTGAACCCCTGACCTCTTGCATGCCATGCAAGCGCTCTCCCAGCTGAGCTAATCCCCCTTGGGTAAGCATAATGTAACGGGCTGATTCGGAACCGTCAACCGCGGGATGGGCAGAACTGCAGGCCAGGTGGATCGTGTGGGAGCTAGGGATCTGAGCACCGATGTCGAATCTGGTGGTTTTGGTCACGAATGATGATGGAATTGAGGCTCCGGGGTTGGAGGCGTTGCGGAGTGCGTTGAGCGGGTTGGGTCGAACAGTGGTGGTGGCGCCGGATGGGCCGCGATCGGGCTGCGGGCATGCGTTGACGACGCACCAACCGGTGGGGGTGGAGCCACGGGGGGCAGATCTGTGGGCGGTCCGTGGAACGCCGGCCGATTGTGTTCGGTTGGCCCTGGACCGGCTTGCGACGGACGTGGGCTGGGTGGTTTCGGGGATCAATGCGGGGGGTAACCTCGGGTTGGATTTGCTTCACTCGGGCACGGCGGCGGCCGCGCGCGAGGCAGCGCTCCGAGGGGTGCCGGCCGTGGCGATCTCGCACTATATTCGGAAAGGGTTACAGCTAGATTGGGATCGGGCGGCGGATTGGACGCAGGCTCTGCTCCGGGAGTTGCTCAAGGCGAAGCCCGAAGCGGGCAGTTTCTGGAACGTGAACCTGCCGCATGGCGAGGCGATCGGGCTTGCCCCGCTGGTGGTGCGGTGTTCGGTCGATCCGTCGCCGCTCCCGTCGCAGTATCGTTGGTCGGGGAACCAGGCGACCTACGAGGGGGTTTACGCAGAGCGGCCGCGGCTGACAGGATTGGATATTGATGTCTGCTTTGGTGGTCAGATCGCGCTGAGTCTGGTTCCGGCTGTTGGATTCGCCGCGGTGAGGCCACCGGAGGTTCTGGGGCCCGTCGGTAAACCATTTACGGCCGGCTGACGTACAATGCGTGATAACCCGATCGGGTTGGCTTGTTGCGACTTTGGGCTTCCTTCAGCGAGAGTCTGAGCGATGTTTTCGACGCGACGCACGGTGTTGGCGCTGGTGGTGGCGACCTGCGTGGCTGGCTGTGGCGAACTAGCCGATCCGGATTTGGTGCCGGTGGTGTTGCCAGGCTCGAAGGTGATGCCGGTGATTCCCGAAGGTGAAGCGGCCGAGGCGTTGGGAGAAGCGATCGGCCGAGGGGGGACTCAGATTCCGGGTCAGCAACTCGACGTGACGCTTCCGAAGCTGCCGGAGACTGAGCCAGGCGAGACGCGCACGGGAAGCTCGGGCTTGCAGTGGACGACCCTGACCAAGGGTCAAGGCCCTGAAATCGGCCCGGGGCAGCGTGCGCGTGTTCACTATGTGGGCACGTTGACCAATGGGACGAAATTTGACAGCTCGCGAGACCGGGGCGAGCCGTTTCAGTTTGTTGTGGGCAAGGATGCGGTGATCCGGGGCTGGCACCAGGGGGTGTCGGGCATGAAGGTCGGCGAGGTGCGGCGGTTGACGATTCCGCCGGAGCTGGGTTATGGGGTGCGTGGGCAGCCCCCGGTCATTCCGCCGAATGCGACGCTGGTTTTTGAGATCGAGCTTTTGGGTATTGAGGAGGGGTGAGCCAGACGGTCGGGGGCGGTTGCTGGCTCGTCTTGCCGGATTTGGCATCCTGAGCTAGCCTTCGGCGATTGGGAAGCAGCCCTGAGACTGCCGGGGGCGAGGCACGGGGATGAGCAGCCTGGAATCAGGTCGGTTAGTCCTGCCCTGCTCGCTGGGTGGATTGCGGGTCGTATTGGTCCATGACTGGCTGACGGGACGGCGTGGCGGGGAGAAGTGCCTGGAGGTGTTGGGGCGGGCGTTTCCGGAAGCGCCACTGTTTACGCTGCTGTATCGAGCCGGTTCGGTGGGGCCGGTCATTGAAGGGCGGGCGATTCATACGTCGCCGCTGCAATGGGTTCCGGGGATTGAGCGGCGTTACCGGTGGTTGCTGCCGCTGATGCCGGGGGCGGCGGCATGCTGGAGAGTGGGGCGTCCGGATCTGGTGGTTAGCCTGAGCCATTGCGTGGCCAAGGCGGTTCGGGTACCGGCCGGAGTGCCCCACGTCTGCTACTGCTTTACGCCGATGCGTTATGCGTGGGATGGCCGAGATTCCTACCTGGAGGGCTGGGGGGATCGGCCGATCCGGCGGTGGTTGGTTGGAGGGGTGCTGGACCGGCTACGGGCCTGGGATCGTCGAACGGCGGCCGGAGTCAGCCATTTTGTGGCGATATCGCGGACCGTTCAGGAGCGAATCGGTCGCTGCTATGGGCGTGAGAGTGAGATCATCGAACCGCCGGTGGATACGGAGTTTTACACGCCGGCCGAAGTGGTTCGGGAGCCGTATTACCTCGTTGTGTCGGCGTTGGTGCCTTACAAGCGGGTCGATCAGGCGATTGAGGCGTGCTGCGCTGCGGGTCGTCGGCTGGTTGTGATTGGGGAGGGACCGGAGCGGTCGGAGCTGGAGCGTCAGGCGGGCCCTGGGGTGACGTTTTTGGGTTGGCAGCCTGACGAAGTGATTCGGGAACATATGAGGCGATGTCGGGCCTTGTTGTTTCCGGGGGTGGAGGATTTCGGGATCGTGCCGATGGAGGCGTTGGCCTGTGGAGCGCCGGTCTTGGCGCTGGCGGTGGGGGGAGTGGCCGAGACGGTGGACAATCGGGTGGGTCGGCTCCACCACGAGGCGACGGCGGAGGGCCTGCGTCGCAGTTTGTTGAGTTGGGAGGCGGACGGTTGTCCGCACGACCCGCGCGAGGCGCGCCGGCGTGCCGAGCGATTTGCTGTGCGGCGGTTTGAGCAGCGGTTGTTGGGTTATCTAGCGGGGGTGGTGGAGGGGCGGGTGCCGCCGTCGGGCTGGTTGGGGGCCGATGGAAGCCGTGTTCGGTTCGATCGGGTGGGGTCAGGGATTCGCCGCAGGCGAGGTGTGGGGAGCACTCTGGGATCGGGACGACGGCCCGACTAGGATAAGGCATGGCTGCCTTAGACCGGGGCGTTGAGAGCGACTTGATTCGGGCGGCGCGTGGACCCGACCCGTTGCAATGAACGATGGCGAGGTGGGGACGGTGAGCGCTTCTCGGGTCGTTGAGCCGGATGCCGCCGGGACGCGGGAGCCGCCCGGTTCGCTTCTGGCCGCGTTGTGTCAGATTGGTCCGGGCTTAATTCTGGCCGGGGCGATCGTTGGCACGGGAGAGCTGATCGCGACGACCAACCTTGGGGCCAAGGTTGGCTTCGCGTTGTTGTGGCTGGTGGTGCTGAGCTGTTTTATCAAGGTGTTTGTTCAGGTCGAGCTGGGGCGGTATGCGATCAGCGCGGGGGAGGCGACGTTTCGGGCGTTCAGCCGTTTGCCGGGACCGGGGCTAGCGCTGGTGTGGTGGTGTGCGGGGATGGTTCTGGTGACCCAGATGCAAGTGGGGGCGATGATTGGGGGCATCGCCGAAGCGATCCAGATGGCCCTGCCGGGGAAGCTGGAGTCCGGCTCGCGCCAAGGGAACTGGCCGTGGGCGTTGGGTATCACGCTGATCACGATGATTCTGCTGGTCAGCGGCGGATACCGGCTGATTGAGCGGTTGACGGCGGTGCTGGTGGCCGGCTTCACGACGATGACGGTGGCGTGTGTTGCGTTTTTGCCGGTCGAACATGCCGTGACCGGGTCGGAGCTGATCTCTGGCTTTACGTTCACGATACCGGCGGGAGCGGCGCTGGCGGCGTTTACGATGTTTGGGATCACCGGGGTGGGAGCGAGCGAGCTCCTTGCATATCCGTACTGGTGTCTGGAGAAAGGGTATGCCCGCCATGTTGGGCCGCGCGATGCGTCGCCGGACTGGGCCGAGCGCGCGCGGGGGTGGATGCGCGTCCTCCGGCTGGATGCATGGGTTAGCATGGTGGTCTACACGATCGCGACGCTGGCGTTCTATCTGCTGGGCGCGGCGGTACTGCACCGAACGACCGAGGGTCGGGGACTCGAAGGAGCCGGCGAGGGCCGTATGATCGCGGCGCTTGTGGAGATGTATGCTCCGGTGCTGGGATCGGCTGGGGCGCGGCTGTTTGTCGTCTTCGGCGCCTTTTGTGTGTTGTACTCGACGCTCTTCGCAGCGACGGCTGGCAATAGCCGGCTGCTGGCGGACGCGGCGCGGGTGGTCGGCCTGGTCCCGACGGATGCGAGCCGGATGCCCCGGTTCGTCGGGATTTGCAGCGTGGTGTTGCTGGCGTGTGCGTTTCTCCTGTATCTCATCTTTGGGAACCTGGTGACCATGGTGATGGTGGGCGCGGTGATGCAGGGGCTGTCGCTGCCGTTGATCGCGGCTGCGGCCGTCTATCTCCGTTACAAGCGGACCGATCGGCGGATTACGGCCGGGAGGCTCTGGGACATCGGGCTGTGGTTGTCGTTCGCGGGGTTGAGCCTGGCCGCGGCCTATACGATCTGGGATAAGCTCGCGCCGCTCTTTCGGGGTTGACGGGTCGAGGATTGAGGTCGGACGCTAGGGCGAGGCCGGAGACGGAGCCGGGTTCCGACGTCGGCTGGGCGGCCCACATGGGGAAATTTTGCCTGTGATCGATCTGCTGATCCGCTGGCGATTCGCGGCGCTTGTGGGAGCGGTGGTGTTGCTGGGGGGTGTGTTGATTTGGGGTCGGCCGATCCGGTACGAGCAGTCGTTGACCGCGTTTTTTCCGGAGGGCGACGCGGACGTCCAGGCCTATGAGCGAGCGGTCCGATTGTTTGGCAGCGACAATCTGGTGTTCATAACCTATGATGACCCGCAGTTGTTGACAGCGAGTGGGATGGACCGCCTGGCGGAGTTGGTCGCGGAGGTCGAGCCGGGACGGATCTCGGCGGTCGAGGACGTACAGGCACTGGACCGGCTACCGCTGTTTTGGGAGCTGGATGATCGACTGATTGATCTGGTCAAGCTGCCCCCCCTGCCCCGTCGGTTGGCGTTGCGTGCGTTGACGGCCAATGTGGGCACGCTGGCCGCGGCCGGTAGTCCCTTGACGGTGGGAGGGGCGTTGCGTCGGGCCGAGGGAGGCGCGTTGGAGGCGTTGCGGGATCGGGTTGTCGGGCACCCGCTGATGGTCGGGACGGTGGTGTCGGAGTCGGGGCGATCGGCGTCCGTGATTGTGCGGTTGAAGCCGATGGATCAGCACGAGCCGCGCGAGACGATCGCGGCGTTGCGTGCGGCGGCGGACCGATTTGCCGAGCGCCATGGGCTGCGTCGACCCGCACTAGCCGGACCGCCAGTCTTGCTGGCCGACGGCTACACGGCGATCGACGCCGATGGCCGGCGGCTGGCAACCGTCGGCATGCTGCTGATCGCGATCGTGCTGATTTCGGTGACGCGCAGTCTCTGGTGGGCGGTGGTACCGATTCTGTCCGGATGGGTCGTGTGGCGGATCGCCGAATCGGCGCTGGCGGCCCTGGACATCCGGCTCTCGCTATCGAGCGGTCCGCTCAGTTCGCAGATCGTGGTGTTGACAATGCCGGCCGCCAGCCATTTGGCGATCCACTTCCGCGAAGCGTTGCGACGGAGCGGAGATCGGTGGGAAGCGACCCGCGCGAGCCTGCGGCACGTATCGGTGCCGATTTTGTGGACAGCGCTGGCGGGAACGATCGGCTACGGCGCGTTGTTGAGCAGTCGAGTCGTCCCGGTCTGGCAGTTCGGGCTGATTCTGGCGGTTTGCACTTTGATGGCTGCGCTGCTGACGCTGGGGATCTCGCCGATCGCGATGCTGCCGCCGTTTCGGCTGGAGCTGCCGGTCCGGGTGGGGTCGGTCTCGCGGCTGGGGCGTCTGCTCAGCCGACCGACCTGGTGGGTCATCCGGCACCCGGGTCCGGTCGTGGGAGTGATTGTGTTGACCGCCGCGCCGGTTGTGGCCGGAATGGTCTGGTTGCGATACGAGTCGAATTATGTAAACGCTTTCAAAAAACACGCCCGGCCCCGAATGGATTATGAGGCGACTGAGGCTCGGCTCGGAGGGATCGGCGTGGTATCGCTGGTGGTACCGTTCGCCGGAGAGTTTGGCTGGGAGCGGTTGCGTGAGTTCTGGAGGTTGGATCAGCGGCTGCGGACGCTGCGTGGAGAGAATGGGGCGTTGTTCGATCAGGTCGTTTCGCCGGCGACGGTGCTGGACCCCGAGGGCAAGATCGCGGCGCTCGATGACGAGCGGGCGGCCGAGGCCCTTCGCATCAAGCTGGAGCTGATCGGCTCTTCGCCTCAGGCGGCGTTGCTGCGTAATTTTGTGTCGGAGGGGCCGGGAGGTGGATGGGCACGGGTGGTTTTGCGGCTCTCGGAGCGAAGGCCGGCGCTTGAGAAACAGGCTGCGTTTGAAGCGGCGCTAGCGGCGGTGGCGGAGGAACAGGATGTCCAGGTGGACGGGCGAGAACCGTTTCTGGCGGGGTTGTCGCAGCTACTGACGCAGACGACGCGGGGGGTGATGGAGACGTCGTGGGTCACGTTCGTCTGGTCGGCGGTGGGGATTCTGCTCGTGCTGGGTCTGGCGTTTCGGAGCGTGTGGCTTGCGTTGTTGGCGATTGTGCCGACCCTGTTGGCGGTGGGACTGGTGTTGGGGATCACCGGGTGGCTTCGGATTCCGCTCGATCTGGCGACGGCCCTGGTGGCGAGTGTGGCACTGGGTCTATCGGTCGACGATACGTTTCACTGTCTGCTTCAATATCGGCGTCGACGTGCGGCCGGCGAAGCGGTGCATCGGGCGATTCGGGAGAGTTATCTTCTGACCGGACCGGGGGTGTTGCTTTCGAGCCTGGCGGTCGCCGTAGGATTTTCGGTGCTGCGGGTGAGCGAATTCGTGCCTTTTTCAAATTTTGGGACGATGGTGGGGATTGCCACGCTCGGCAGCACGCTGGGCAACCTGTTGCTCCTGCCGGCCTTTTTGTCGCTTGGGGGTTTGCGGGTGGGAGAGCAAGCGGTCGGATCGCTGGAGCGGCGAGGCGGTAGCGGATCAACTGGTCCGTCGATTCAGCCTGCGCGATTGGAACCTGAGGCATGAGCTGTCAGACTGTGATTGGCGTCCGAAACCTGGTTAAGACGTACCCGGGGCGGGATGGTCCCGTGCACGCCGTTCGGGGTCTGGACCTGGAGGTTCAGGCGGGGGAATGCTTCGGTCTGCTGGGGCCGAACGGAGCTGGTAAGACGACGACGGTCGAAATTTTGGAAGGGCTCAACGAACCGACATCTGGTGAGGTTGAAGTATTAGGGCATCGCTGGTCGCTGGATGCGGCGTACATCCGGCAGCGGATTGGGGTGACGTTGCAGGAGACGCGCTTTCCGGAGAAGGCGACTGTCGCGGAGATGGTCCGCCTGTTTCGCAGCTTTTACGACCATGGGCTGGACGGCGCGGAGGTGTTGCGTCGAGTGGCGTTGGAAGCCAAGGCGAACGCCTTTGTCGAGACGCTGTCGGGCGGTCAGCAGCGCCGGCTGGCGGTCGCGCTGGCGCTGGTAGGCGATCCGGAGCTGCTCTTTCTTGATGAACCGACCACGGGTCTGGATCCGCAGTCGCGGCTTCAGCTCCAGGATGTGATCCGCGAGTTGCAGGGCCGCGGCCGGACTACGGTTCTGACGACCCACTACATGGATGAGGCCGAGCGGCTCTGCGACCGCGTTGCGATCGTCGACCATGGACAGGTGATTGCTTTGGGGACGCCGGCAGAGCTGATCGCGCGGCTAGGGGGTGAGCATGTGATTGAATTTGCGATCGAGAATCACGGAACGGAGGTTCAGGCCAGCGAATTCGCCGGACTGGAGGGGGTCTTGAAGGCGGTGGAGCGTGGGAATGGTTTTGAGCTGACGGTTTCCGAGCCTCACCGGGTGCTGCCGCGGCTGATCAGCCACCTGGAGGCGACCGGGCGTCAGCTTGGGCGGCTGACGACGCGGCATGTGAGCCTGGAGGATGTGTTCGTGGCGTTGACGGGGCGTCATCTTCGCGACAATCAAGAGCCGGCTTCGGAGGCGCAGCCGCGGACGCGTCGTCCGCGCCGGGTTCGGGCATGAGGGGGAGAGCCGGCTGCTCGCGGGCGTGGAGCCGACGGAAGCGGTCTTTCCTCGTGATCTTTTGAAAGAGAGCGATGATTCCATCGATACGACCTTCACTCAGAGAACTTTACTGTGCGCGGTTGCGGGAGTTTTACCGCCAGCCGGCTCGAGTTTTTTGGGTGTATGGCTTTCCGATGATTATGGCGTTGGTGCTGGGGCTAGCGTTTCAGAATCGGCCGCCGGAGTCGGCGGCCGTGGTTGTGGCCGAGGGGCCAGGTTCGGAGTCGATCGTGGCGGCGCTATCGGTGCCGGAGGCACGCGAGGGTCGCGCGGGTCGGCCGGGTCTGAGGGTCACGACGCGGCCGTTTGCCGAGGCGGATCGGCGGTTGCGCACCGGGCGGGAGATTCTGGTCATTGAGCCGCGCACCGACGGCGGAGTTGTGTATCACTATGACCCGACGCGGGCTGAGGCCAATTTGGCACGCGCGGCGGTGGACGACGTTCTTCAGCGAGCGCAGGGCCGCGTTGATGTATTCGAGCCGAAGGACGCACTCGTCCAGGAGCCGGGTTCGCGCTATATCGACTTTTTGATTCCCGGGCTGATTGGTCTGAACACGATGGGCGGCGGGCTGTGGGGGATCGGCTTTTTCCTGGTCAATATGCGGATTGGCAAGTTGCTGAAGCGGTTTGCCGCCACGCCGATGCCACGGCAGGATTTTCTGCTGGCGCTCTTAGGGTCACGGTTGACGTTTCTGCTGCCGGATGTCACGGTCCTGTTGCTGCTGGGGCGGCTGGTGTTCGGGATGCCGATTCGCGGGAGCCTGTTGACGCTGGCGGTGGTGGTCGTCGTGGGAGCCTTGGCGTTTGCGGGAATCGGACTGCTGGTCGCCAGCCGCGCCGAGACGACCGAGACGGTCTCCGGCCTGATGAATGCGGTGATGATCCCGATGTGGCTGCTCTCGGGAGTTTTCTTCTCCAGCGAGCGTTACCCGGCCGCGATGCAGCCGCTGATTCAGGCCTTACCGCTCACGCAACTCACATCCGGGCTGCGCGCCGTTATTCTCGAGGGCGTGGGGCTGGAGAGTCTGGTTCCTCATCTGTTGATTCTCTCCGCCTGGGCGATCGGGACATTCTGGGTCGCGTTGCGGATCTTCCGCTGGAGCTGAGAGCGGTGGGCCGGTGAGGGGCCGGAAGACGGGCCGGCGCCAAAGATCGGCCCGGTCGTGGGACCAGAGCAACCGGCGCTGGGGGTTTTCATCGGCGGGCAGCCAGGGTACATCGACCTCCTCGATAATTTGGCCTAGAAAGGTTGCTTTGGCGAGCAGCTCCACGTCGACGTAGCAGGATTCGGACTGAAGGGGAATGGCGGAGATGGCTTCGCGACGATGAAGGCGGCAGGGGGTGTGAGGGTCGAGGATCGGGGTGGCGAAGAGGATCGAGCGGATGAGCTTCCGAAACCGAGCCTGCCAGAGCATCGGTCCGCGGAGCGGCCGGCGGCCCAGAACGTGGTCGGCGCGTTCAATGGCGTCGAGCAAGGGGCGGAGATGAGCGGCCGTCCAGGGTTCGACGGCCGTCGTGTAAAGCACGAGAGGAGCCGAGGCCGCGGCGATCGCATGCTGGAGAGCCTGGCCCTCGCTGGCGTGAACTTCGACGGCGACTGTCCGCCACGACGCTTGATGGCCGGCGGCGCGAGCCAGCTCGACCAGCCCCGAGCCGATCGATTGAACGCGGTCGGGATCGCCGAAGTCGCGGACCAGGACTTCGATCGCGGCGCCACGACGGGACTCGCGACGCAGCGCATCGCCCAAGGGGTCGAAGATCGCCGGCTCGGGGGACGCGGACTGGGTCATGCGCCGGTCTCCAGCCAGCGCTGGACGCTGCGGCGGAAGGCGGTCTGCAAGCGTCGAGCGATCGGGCCGGGCATGCCCGAGCCAACTGGGTCGCCGTCGACCCGAACGACAGGCATCAGCTCAAGCGTCGTTCCTGAGAGCAAAACTTCCTCGCACGCCGCCAGTTCGGATCGGGCGATTCGGGTTTCGCGAAAGGAGAGCCCTTCCTCGCGAATCAGCCGCAAGAGGAGTTGGCGAGTCGTGCCTGGGAGGATCTCCGTTCCCTCAGGCGAGGCTTCGACGACGCCTTGGCGAACCCAGAGCAGTGAGGAGTGCGTGGCTTCGGTGACGTAGCCGTCGCGATCGACGAGCACGGCCTCGATCGCTCCCGCTTCGGTCGCCTCCTGGCAGGCCAGCACATTGGGCAGCAGGTTGGTCGATTTGATATCGCAGCGTCCCCAGCGCAGATCGGGACGGCTGATCACGGCCGCGCCCTCGATGCGTCGCCGCGCCGTCGGACCGTCGTCGTAGGGCATGACGACGATCAGCTCAGTCGGTGGCACGGGCGGCTGGGGAAAGGCATGGGCGCGGGGAGCAACGCCGCGGGTGAACTGGATATAGACGATGCCCTCTTTGATCTGGCTTTTGAGGACGGTCTGACGCATGCGAAGGGCCAAGGCGTCAAGATCCACGCCGCGGATGCGAACGGCGGACAGGCTCCGATCCAGACGCGCCCAGTGCTCGGCTTCGAGCCAGGCGCGTCCTTGGTAGAGCCGGCAGACCTCGTAGACCGAGTCGCCGAAGAGAAACCCGCGGTCCCAGATCGGAACGCGGGCGTCCTCCGGAGACGAGAAGACGCCGTTGAGGCATGCCAGGGCAGGCATTCGTTAATCCTCCGAATCGTGCGGATCAGCGCCCGGGGCATTGGATCATGGGGCGGGCGGGGAAGAAGCTCCAAACGGCGAGTGCTCGGTCGCGGGGGGGCGGTGGACCGGCAGAGCCTGAGCCGACCGACAACGGCGGGCGGGGGGATCAGAGGCGGGGCGGACGAGGCTTGATCGGAGCCTGAAACGCTGGAGCGCCGCGAACTTTGAGTTTGCGGGCGAAGACCCGGTCGCCCGCCGTCACGTAGAGTACGTCGAAGCCTGCGCCGCCGAAGGTTAGATTGGTCGGCTGGGCACCGCCGGGAAGAGGGAGGATCGCGTTGACGCGGCCGGCCTGGTCGCAGACCTGGATGCCGAGTCGGGTCGCAACGTAGAGACGGCCGTCGGCGTCGACTTCGAGGCCGTCGGCGCCAGCGTCGTCGGGTGTGTCGGGCCGATGGAGACGAAAGAAACGCTGTTTGTGGGCCAAGGTGCCGTCGGGCTGGATTTGAAAGCTGGTCACCCAGTGGGATCGCCCGTCGGCTACATATAGCAGCGATTGATCCGGCGAAAGTGTCATTCCGGTGACCTGGCCATAGGATTCATCGACAAGCTGCGTCGAGCCGTCCGGGCGGACGAGCCAGATGCGGCTTGGACCGTCCGGGTCGCGGGGTGGGCTGGTCACGTAGATCGAGCCGCTGTGGGCGACGATCAGGTCGTGACCGGGTGAGTCGAGCGGTAGCCGCGCGGAGGGCTGATCGGACTCGAAGACGGCCAGGGTGGCGTCGTTTTCGAGGGTGGCGTAGAGGCGGCCTGCGGGCGAGAAGGCCAGGCGCAGGGCGGGGTGATGATCGCCGTCAAGGGGCGTTATCTGGCCATCTGGCTCGATCCGAAAGGCCCGGCCGTTGGGCAGGTCGCGGAAGGTGACTCGGCCCTGGGCGTCGACGGCGGCGGCCTCGGCCCGCTGATAGCCCGAGCCGACGACGCGCCAACCTTCCGCCGGCGCAACGATCTCCCGGAGTTGGGGGCTTCCCGGACCGGCTTTGACCGGCTCGGGCCAGCCGCGCCAGAGGAACCGCATGGCGTCGGGGAAGACCTCGGTCGCGTGGCGGGTGTCGTGACCGCCGGTGCCCCAGGCGTGCTCGACCTCGTAGCCGGCGAATCGGAGGGCGCGTTCGATTTGCTGGTTGGCCGTCCACCAGTCGCCGCCGTAGATGTTGAGATCGTTCTGCCCGTCTTCGAGGAAGATCCGGATGGGTTTCGGTTCGAATTTGCGAATCCAGGTATGGTATTCGTCGCCGCCGCGCAGGCCGACGTAGGTACCGATCGCACTGAAGACGCGGGTGAAGCCGTCGGGTCGTTCCCAGGCGGCCGTGAAGGCGGCGATAGCGCCGCTGCTAGCGCCGCCGATCGCGCGGTCGTTTCCGTTCTTGGACAGACGGATCGGGCGGCCGTCGCGGGTCGTTTTTGTTTCGACGTCGGGCAGCAGTTCTTCGAGAAGGAATCGGGCGTAGGCGTCGCCGAGGCTGTCGTATTCGACGCTACGGTTGTAGCGATCGAGGGCATCCGGCCGAAGGGCTGGCACGACGCCAGGCCGAACGAAGACACCGATGGTGATTGGCATCTGACCGGCGGCGATCAAGCGGTCGAAGACCTCGGGCGCGTTGAACTGGATCCCGTCCTGGTTGACGTAGACGCAGGCCGGCTGGGCCGGGTCGTATTGGGCAGGGACGTAGAGCCAGTAGTCGCGGGTCGTGCCGGGGAAGACGGAGCTGGAGGCGAAGGTGTGCTGGGTGACCTCGCCGCGGGGAGGATCTTCGGCGTGTGCCGTCCCGACGGTGATGATCGCTCCGAGCAGGGCAACGCGCGCAGCATCCATAGGGTAGCGCCCTCGGGGTCGAATCGGGAGAAGACAGTTTCGATGATCGCCGATCAGCCCGCCGTATGCGACCCGTTGGCAACGGGCGTCCCGGGCCTGGAACCAGACGTCGGCCCGGCGGCCGGCTCCGAGGCACGACCGCCGGGCCGATGGTCGGGCGGAGACCCGAGCGACCTTTGGTTTTCCGACTAGCGTTTCGGCTCCAGCTCGTTGCCGAGCGAGCCGGCCGCGAGCGGTTTCTCCAGGAACCGGGCGACTTCCGAGGCCCGGGTGATCCGGTGGCTCAGCACGTTGCCATCTGGACCGATCAGGATCATGGTCGGCGTGTTGATGATCCCGAATTCGTTGGCCAGGCGGCTATCGAGGCCGCCGGCTTCGTAGATGACCGGCCAGGGTAGGCTCGTCTGCTTGAGAAACGCGTCGAGTTCGGCCCGATCAGCGTCGAGGTTGACGGTAACGACCTCGAAGCCTTTGTCGCGATAGCGTTTGTAGAGATCGAGCAGGTCGCTTAGCTCACGGCGGTCCGGCTCGGCGACCGACATCCAGAAGAGCACCAGGACGGTCTTCCCTCGGAGCCGAGCGGTGGAGAGGGTTTCGCCGTTCAGGGTCAGCCCGCTGATGGTCAGCGGTTTGCCGTCGGAGTCGATCCGCTTGAGGGCCCCGGCGGCCTTGCGGCCGACGTCGGTTTGTGGGGCCTCGGCGACCAGCCGTGCGAAATATTTTCGGCCCTGCTCTTCCTCGCCGTTGAAGACGTGGATGTTGGCGATCTGGAACAGAACGTCCGGCACCTCATCGGCCTGCGGGTACTGCTCCAGGAAGGCTTCGAGCTTCTTGACGGTGTTTTCCTGGACCTTGAGGAGGTTGACGTCGGGCTGGTCGGCCTCGAGGTCAAACTCGGCGAGGATCTTACGATAGGCTGCGAACGACCCGACCTTGCCACCCTGAGCGATCAGTTTGTCGAAGACCTCGGCACCCTGGGGGTATAGGCCGCTTCGGTAGGCTTCGGCTAGGTCGTGGATGACCTGCTTGTAGAAGGTCAGGCGTTCGTCGTCGTTTTTGGCGGCGGCGATGATCTTGCGGAGGATCTCGATCCGGTCCAAATGCCATTGGGCTAGCTCTTTGGCGGACGCATCGCCGCCGGGCATCGCGTTGTCGTGGTCGGCCAGCGCCTTGAGTAGGTCGGGCGGGATCGAGGCACCGTCCCCGGCCAAGGCTGCCGGGTCAGGCCGGCCGAAGATTAGCGATCGCAAACTTGCCGAGTCGGATTCGGCCAGCACCGGTTGAGAGGGATCGACGGCCCGCGGCAGCCCCAGGAATTTCCAGGTCTCCCCGATGCGGATCATTTCCGGAGCGTGGAGGTAGGCGACGCTCCGGGCATCGGAACTGGCCGACGGCGTGACGAAGATCACCGCGTTTTCGTAGAGGACCAGTTCGCTGGTCAGTCCGGGCGCGGCGTCCTCCGGGATGGCGTGCGGCATCATGCCGTCGAAACGCGACCAGACGGTCTGCTGGTCCCAGCCTTTCAGGTTTCTCTGGAGTGCTTGGACGGCCTCGGCGCGATTGGCCTGCCCATCGGCGAGGCGGCGGACCATTTCGGCAGGAAGCCCGAGTGACTCGGCTTCGGCCGGGGTAGCCATCACGGTTTCGAGCAAGGCCAGGTCGCTGGCGACAATCGCTTGAACCAAGACCCGACTCGCCTCTTCGGGCGAGATTCGCTTCCAGCCGACCAGCTTCCCTGCCCGAATTTCCCCGATTCGCGTACCGCCTTGATTCAACCAGCGAACCTCATCGAGGTTGGCGTCTTCGTTGCTGTCGATCTCGCGATAAACCTCGAAGCCGTCGCGGTAGTAGCTCCACTGGTCGAGGTGGGTCTGGGGCTTAGATTCTCCGGGGCGTTGGGTCAATTTGCCATTGGTATCGACGAACCGCCGGAGGAGTTTGCCCTGGCCGTCGCGGACCGCGAAGCCGATCACCTCACCGCGTGGCCCCATGACCCGCTCGAGCTTGCAAGCCTCGATTTCGGCTGGAGTCTCAGGGATGTCATACTCGACCCCCTTGAGCACGGGCTTGAACCGCGACAGGATGTCGGCGGGGCTTTGAGCCTGGATCGTTGCTGGTCCCAGCCCGCAAAGACCGGCCGCCGCCAGCGCCACTCGCATCGCTCGCATCGGTTCCGACTCCTTCCTGCCCGACTGGCCGGGATGACTTCTCGGCCGCGCGACCCACGACGGACCCGCTTCCAGGTTACGATCGGCAGGCCTCGCCCAAGAACTGTACCGAACCGGCCCCATTCTCCCAAGGCGACTCATCGCCGAACCGGTGAGATCATGAGACCCGCCCCGGACTCGAACGCCATCCAGTCGCGCCGGCATTGGTTCTGCGGGATGGCCGGCGGAGGCCTCTTGCTTCGCCCGGGCCGAGCCAGCCGCTCGGCTGACACCGATCGCCCAAAACTCCCACACTACCGGGACCATACGAAACTCTTGGTGGTTCGGGATCCGGAGGGGCGTGAGTTCGCGGTGGGGGATGCGGTGGACTGGAGTGTGCGCCGGGCACACATCCTGGAACATTTTCAGGAGGTCGCGGGCCCGGTTCCGGGCGGCGAGCGGCGGGTTCTGGTTCACATTCAGGAGGTCGAGCGGTTTGAGCGGGATGGGTTACGTTATCGGCGGATTCGGTACGCGGCGGAGCCTGGCAATGATGTTCCGGCCTGGGTGGTGGAGGGAATAGATGATGGGCGCCGGCGCCGCCGAGGGATTCTGGCGCTTCATCAGACGACTCGGATTGGCAAGGATGAGCCGGCCGGGCTGGGTGGATCGCCGGCGCTTCATTACGGCAGCGAGTTGGCGGCCTGCGGATTCTTGGTCGTTTGTCCCGATTATCCGGGATTCGGGGAGAATGTGACCGATCCGTATAGGCTGGGTTACGCCAGCGCGACGATGAAGGGGATCTGGAATCACAGTCGGGCGTTGGATGTGCTCCAGGCGTTGCTGGGTGACCCGCGGGCGCGGTTGGGGGTAATTGGTCACTCGCTGGGTGGTCACAACGGGCTGTTTTTGGGGTTGTTCGACGAACGGGCCGCTGCGCTGGTCAGTTCGTGCGGGTTCAACGCGCTTGCGCATTATCGAGGTGGCCAGATCGCGGGCTGGGCGCATGCGGGCTACCTCCCACGGTTGCGTGCGGAGTATGGTCTGGACCTGGGTCGGGTGCCCTTTGACTTTCCCGAGTTGCTTGGGGCGTGGGCGCCTCGGCCGGTTTTTCTGAATGCGCCGGTGGCGGATGAAAACTTTGCGGTGGAGGGGGTGCGTGTGTGTGTGGAGGCTGCGCGGCCGGTTTACCGGTTGTATGGTGCCGAGGCTGAGCTGGTTGTGCATCATCCCGAGGCGGGGCACGAATTTCCGGCAGAGGTGCGGCGCGCGGCGTATCGGTTCTTGGCCGAGCGGCTGGGAGGTTTTGACTGAGGTGAGGGGTGGTCGGACGGGCGGGGATCGGTGGGAGAGGTCGGGTTGGCGACTTCTTGACAGGCCGGGGGTCTGAGCTGAGGCTGTTGGGTCAGCCGGACGCGGACGTTGCGGGATGGTCCAGCGGGTTTCTTGGTCGCCGGGCGTCATTGATGGATCGCTGCGTGTTGGTTGCTGCGCCACAGGTTGCGTTGATTTACGAGGTGGCTGGCCGGTTGCAGCGGCCGGATCGGCGGTTGCATGTGAAGCTGGCGCCCCGGGTCGCGTTGGCCAGTGCGTGGCTAAAGCAGGGGCAGTTTGACGCGGTTTTGGTGGCGCCGGAGTTGGAGGATGGGGACGGCGTGGAGGTGTTGCGGCTGGCGCGGCGGATGGGGGCGGCCGCTCTGGCGTTGTGGTGGCGCGGGGGCTGGTCGGAGCCGTCGGCCGAGGCGCTGGAGCTTGCGGCCGATTGCGTCGTGTTGCCCGACGAATGGTGGCGGCTGGGAGTTGCGATCGAGCGGGCGATCCGGCGTACAGCGGACCATCGGGTTGCGGGCTGGCCGCGTGTGGGTTTTGAGCCGCGGCTCGATGATTTGATCGCGGTGGCGCCGGCGATGCGGTCGGCCGTGGATCGGGCGACTCGATGGGCGGCGAGCCGGAGGCCGTTGATCATTGTGGGCGAGGCCGGGACGGGGCGCGGCACGTTGGCGCGTGCGATTCACAGGGCGTCGCCTGCGGGGGGCCGACCGCTTGCGGTCCTTCCCGCGTTAGCCTGGCCGGATGAATTGTTGGATGACGCGCTGGAGGGTCTGGTGCCGACGAGTGTCGGCGGGCGGGCGGGTTGCTGGGAGGCGGGCACGCTGCTGATCGAGGAGCTTTGTCATCTGACCCGTCCTCGGCAGGATCAGTTGCTGAGGCGGCTGAAGGCGGCGAAGGAGCCGCCGCGGCTGATCGCCACCTGCCATGTCGATCCCCGGGGAGAGAAAGGCGCTGGGCGGTTGATTCCCGAGCTTGGGAGCTGGCTCGAGACGGGAGGGCGGATCGAGCTTCCGCCGCTTTCGGAGCGTGCGCCGGGCGATCGCGCCGCGCTGGCGGGACTCTTCTTGGGGCTGAGGGCGTCGGGCTGTGCGTTTGGTTCGGACGCGCTGGAGTGGATCGCGGCTCAACCTTGGCCGGGCAATTTGCCGGAGCTGGTCGGTTTTGTGGAGGCGGTGGTGGTTTCGTGTCCGGCGGAGGTGGTGGGGTTGGTCCAGTTGCCAGGGTTGGAGGCTCGCGGTCGGGAGGAGCCGTTCGCAGCGCCGGACTCGGAGTACCAGTTGCCTTGGGAGCAGTTTTGGCGGAATGCCTCGGAGCGGTTCGAGGCCGACTATTTCCAGCGGCTGATCCGCGAGTGCCGGGGACGGATCGAGCGGTGCGCGCAGTGGTCGGGGCTGTCGCGTAAGAGCGTCAGCCAGAAGCTGACGCGGCATGGGATTGACAAGTCGTTGTTTCGGCGGCCGGCCGAGTAGGGGGACGGGGCCGGTTCAGGCCGAGGCGGGGGCGGGTTGCTCGCTGCTGAAGGTGAACTCGGAGCCGTTCCAGTCGATGACGACGCGGCCGCTGCCGTCGCCGCCGATGCGGCCTTCGAGGAGCGCGGTGGCCAGAGGGTTGGCCAGGCGTTGTTGGATGACCCGTTTGAGCGGGCGCGCGCCGTAGGCGGGGTCGAAGCCTTCTTCGGCCAGTCGTGCCTTGGCGGCGTCGGTCACGTGGAGGGTCAGGCCGGCCTCGGCCATTTGTGTTTGAAGCCGACGGAGCTGGATTTCGACGATTTGGGTCAGCTCCTTCATGGTCAGGGGATGGAAGATGATGATTTCGTCGATCCGGTTGAGGAATTCGGGAAGGAATTCGCGGCGGAGGACCTCCTGGACGGCCGCGCGGATCTGGTCCTGGCTGCCGGTGCCGGCCAGGCGAGCGATTTCGTGGCTGCCCAGGTTCGAGGTCATGATGATGACGGTGTTGCGGAAGTCGACGGTCCGGCCTTGGCCGTCGGTGAGCCGGCCGTCGTCGAGCACCTGGAGCAGGACGTTGAAGACGTCGCGGTGGGCTTTTTCGATCTCGTCGAGGAGGACGACGGAGTAGGGCCGGCGGCGGATGGCCTCGGTCAAGCGGCCGCCTTCTTCGTAGCCGACATATCCGGGCGGGGCGCCGATGAGGCGGCTGACGTTGTGCTTCTCGCCGAATTCGCTCATGTCGATCCGGACCATCGCGGTCTCGCTATCGAAGAGGAACTCGGCCAGAGCGCGGGCCAACTCGGTTTTGCCGACACCGGTCGGGCCTAAGAAAAGGAACGAGCCGATGGGCCGATTGGGGTCGGACAGCCCGGCGCGGCTGCGGCGCACGGCGTCGGCGACGGCTTTGACGGCCGCTTCCTGGTTGACCAGCCGCATGTGGATCTGTTCCTCGAGCTTGAGGAGTTTGTCGCGTTCGGTGGTCAACATCTTGGCGACGGGAATGCCGGTCCACTGGCTAACGACTTCGGCGATCTCCTCGGCGTCGACCTCCTTTTTGAGCAGCCGCTTGCCGTCCTTGGCCGAGCCGTCGCCCGAGGCCTCGGCTCGGGCCAGTTGGGCCATCAGCTCCTTCTGCTCGGCCAGCAGCCGGCCGCCCTCGTCGTAGAGCTTCTGTGGCTGCTCGCCGCGTGCGTGCGAGGCCCGGATCTCGTCCTCGATCTGCTTCAAGCGGGCATTGACCTGGGCCAGCCGCGCCTGCAAATCCTGGAGACTGCCCATGCCGGAGCGTTCCAGCTCCCATTGCCGGGTCAGGTCCTGGTTTTCCTTTTCGAGCTTCTCGAGTTCGGCGCGGACCTCGGCCAGGCGTTCCAGGGCGTGTTCTTCGTGTTCGTTTTCCAGCATCCGCTCGGCGAGCTTGAGCTGGTCGATCCGGCGCCGGACGACGTCGATCTCGGTCGGGACCGACTGGTTTTCCATGGCGATCCGGCTGGCGGCTTCGTCGATGAGGTCGATAGCCTTGTCGGGAAGGAACCGATCGGTGATGTACCGGGCCGAGAGCTTGGCGGCGGCGACAAGGGCTGAGTCTTTGATGGTAACCCGGTGGTGGACCTGGTAGCGTTCCTTCAAGCCGCGAAGGATTGCGATGGTGTCCTCGACCGAGGGTTCCCCGACGAAAATGGGTTGGAACCGCCGTTCCAGGGCGGGATCCTTCTCGATGTGTTCGCGATACTCGTCAAGAGTGGTTGCACCGATGGCACGCAATTCGCCCCGAGCCAGGGCGGGTTTGAGCAGGTTGGCGGCGTCCATGGCGCCATCGGCCTTGCCGGCGCCGACGAGCAGATGAAGCTCGTCAATGAAGAGGATGATTTGTCCCTCGGAGGCGGTTACCTCCTTGATGACGGCCTTGAGCCGCTCTTCGAACTCGCCCCGGAATTTGGTGCCAGCGACCAGAGCGCCCATATCGAGGGCGATCAGTTTGCGGTTTTGGAGGCTCTCGGGAACATCGCCGGAGACGATCCGCTGAGCGAGGCCCTCGACGATTGCGGTTTTTCCGACGCCTGGCTCGCCGATGAGGACCGGGTTGTTCTTGGTGCGTCGGGACAGGACCTGGATGACGCGCCGAATCTCAGCGTCGCGGCCGATCACCGGGTCGATCTTGCCCTGGCGCGCCAGTTCGACCAGATCGCGTCCGTATTTCTCCAAGGCCTGATAGCGGTCCTCGGCGCCCTGGTCGGTGACCCGCTGCGCGCCACGCACCTTTTTCATCGCCGAGAGCACGGCGTCGGGATGGACACCGACAGCGGCCAGGAGTTCTTGCGCACGCGACTTGACCCGAGTCAGGCCGAGCAAGAGGTGTTCGACCGAGATGTACTCGTCGCGCATCCGTTCGGCTTCGTTGGCGGCCTCGTCCAGGACGCGGGCCAGATCGGGTCCGAGCGACATTTCGCCGCCAGTGACCTTGGGAAGCGACTCGATACCCTGATCGGCCGCCCGCCGGATCGTCTCGGGAGCGACGTTCATCTGAGTCAGCAGGGAGCGCACGACGGTTTGCTCGTCGTCGAGGAGCGCGGCGAGGAGGTGGATCGGCTCGATCCGTTGGTTTTGCCGGGAGCGGGCCACTTCCTGAGCACGCTGGACCGCCTCTTGGGCCTTGTGAGTCAGTTTTTCGAAGCGAAAGGGCATGAGTCTCAGACTCCGCGTGAGTCGGCCGGAGCAGGCCGAAGCGTTGATTTCAATGGAGATCTACATCTGTTGAACTGAGGTTACGATGCCCGAGGGCGGATTGTTCGAGCCGGATCGGGGGCGGCGTCGGGGAGTGGCGAGACACGGGGCCGGACGAGCGCCCCGGGTCGGCTCAGAAGAACGGCGCCTCGGGCCAATCGGCGAAGTCGCGCGCTGCGCGATAGCAGCCGAACCAGAACTTGACGTCCCCGGCGGTCGAATCTCCCCGTTCGACGTAGACCTGCCACCAGGCATCGGAGGGCCGGACCAGGTCGCCGGAGTCAGCGCGGCTGCGGGGCTTTTGGATGACCAGAGCGGTCAGGTCGGGCATACCGTAGGCGAGGCATTGGGCCTGGAGGTCGCGGAGCACCTTGGGGACGACGGTGCGGGGAGTTTCGTTCATACCGACTTCGGTCAGGAGCCGGCAGAAGTCGTCGTAGGTGAGCCAGGTGTTACCTCGCCGCTCGCGGACAGCGCGTGCTTGTTCGCGTGCGACGCGTACCAGGACGGGGTAGGCAAGTCTCGCGTTTTCGATTGACATGGGCGGCATGCCCCCCGCGGCGAGCCTGACGGGTCGAGGTAGCCCGCCGCCCGGCGCGGATCGCAGGGCGATGGCGATTCGCCGGGCAGCGGACGAACGGATTCTTATCGTAACACGACCCGAATCGTTGCGCTAGCTTGCGTCGGACGTAGGGGGGTCACTTCTTCTCTTCGAACTCGACGTCGATCACGTCGTCGGGTTTGCCGGTGGCGGCGGAGCCATCGGCGCCGGTCGCCTGGCCCGAGGCGCTGCCGGCGGTCGCGGAGCCGGCCTGTGCCGAGGCGGCGTAGAGGTGCTCGGCCATGGCCTGGCTGGCTCGCTGCAGCTCGTCGACGGCGCGATTGATGGCGGCCGGGTCGTTGCCGTTTTTGACTTCGTTGACTTTGGCGATCGCTGCGGTGACCGCGGCGCGATCGGCTTCGGACAGTTTGTCCTTGTGTTCCTCGATCAGCTTTTCGAGCCGATAGACGTGTTGTTCGGCGGCGTTGCGGGCCTCAGCCAGCTCGCGCTTGCGTTTGTCTTCGGCGGCGTGCTCCTCGGCGTCGCGACGCATCCGTTCGATATCTTCCTTGGTCAGGCCGCCGGAGGACTGAATGGTGATCTTCTGCTCCTTGCCGGTGCCCTTGTCGCGGGCCGAGACGTTGAGGATGCCGTTGGCATCGATGCTGAAGGTGACCTCAATCTGGGGGATGCCCATCCGGGCTGGCGGGATTCCCTCGAGGTTGAACTCCCCGAGCAGCCGGTTGTCGGCGGCCATCGGCCGTTCGCCCTGATAGACCTTGATGGTGACGGCCGTCTGGTTGTCTTCGGCGGTGGTGAAGGTTTCCTTCTTTTCGGTGGGGATGGTGGTGTTGCGAGGCACCAGGACGGTCATGACGCCGCCTTTGGTCTCGAGGCCGAGCGAAAGCGGCGTGACGTCGAGCAACAGGACGTCCTTTTGCTCGCCGGTCAGGACGGCCCCTTGAATCGCGGCGCCGACGGCCACGACCTCGTCGGGATTAACGCCCTTATGCGGTTCCTTACCAAAGATCTCTTTGACGATCTGCTGGATCCGCGGCATACGGGTCGAGCCACCGACGAGCACGACCTCATCGATATCCGACGGTTTCAGTTTGGCATCCTCGAGGGCGCGCATGACCGGGGCCTTGCACCGTTCGAACAGCGAGTCGGTCAGGCGTTCGAACTGAGCCCGGGTGATCGTCATGGTCAGGTGTTTGGGGGTTCCGCTCGCGTCCATGGTCACGAACGGCAGGTTGATGTCGGTCTGCGTCTGGAACGAGAGATCCTTCTTGGCTTTTTCGGCGGCTTCCTTGAGCCGTTGCAAGGCCATTGGGTCCTTACGCAGGTCGACGCCTTGCTCTTTCTTGAATTCGTCGGCGATGTAATTGATCAGGGCCTCGTCCCAGTCGTCGCCGCCGAGGTGGGTGTCGCCGTTGGTCGAGAGGACCTCGAAGACCCCGTCGCCGACGTCGAGGATCGAGATGTCGAACGTACCGCCGCCGAGGTCGAAGACCGCGATCTTCTCGTTCTTTTTCTTGTCCAGCCCGTAGGCCAGGGCCGCGGCGGTCGGTTCGTTGATGATCCGAGCGACTTCAAGCCCGGCGATTTGACCGGCGTCCTTGGTGGCCTGACGCTGCGCGTCGTTGAAGTAGGCCGGGACCGTGATGACGGCCTTACGAACCTTGTGACCCAGGTAGCTCTCGGCGGCTTCCTTGAGTTTGCGAAGGATCATGGCCGAGATTTCTGGCGGGGTGTATTCCTTGCCGCCGGCGCGGACCCTGACGTAATCGTTCGGCCCGCCAACCACTTCGTAGGGGACCAGCTTTTCCTCGTCGGCCACCTCGCTGTGGCGACGGCCCATGAAGCGTTTGATGGAATAGATGGTGTTTTTGGGGTTGGTCACCACCTGACGCCGCGCCGGCTCGCCGACCAGAACCTCGCCCTTGGGCGTGAAGGCCACGACCGAGGGCGTCAGCCGACTGCCCTCTTGATTGGGGATCACGACCGTCTCGCCGCCTTCGCGCACGGCCACGACGCTATTGGTCGTGCCCAGGTCAATACCAATGATTTTTTCACCTTCGGCCACGGCTGACTCTCCTTTCGCAACGCCCCTCAGTGTTTCGATCCGCAAAGCTGCGGTGAGGCTCACTCTGCGAAGTCGGTCCAGTTCACCTTATGATGGCCCACGCGACAGGCCAAGGCTACTCGGGACTCGCTTCGCTCCGACGAAAGGACTTTGGGCTGCAAGCATCATGCCGAAAACGCTATTCGTCCTTAAATCATTTCTAGATAGTGGCTTATGGCATGTTTTGAGGCGGTCGCGGAATCTGCGGTGCTGCTGCATGCCATTTTGGCACCGTCTGGGTCAAGTGCATGCATGCGTGTGCTGCCAATATGACAGGCGGATCTGTGGGCCTTTGTGCTGTCGAACCCTTGACAGAGGGAGCTGGGGCCGATTATGGAAATGGCGTTTCGTCCAGATGTGAACCGATGGGCACGCGTCGCTGGGACGCGACCTCCGGTCGAGACACGGTGGCGAGGCCGGCCGAGAGGGCCCATGGCGCGTAAGAGTGCGAAGAGCGGATCGGCGAGTCGAACCGGGCAAAAGCGGCTGGCGCCGGCGGAGTCGCTCGCAGCGCTCCGGGCTGAGATCGACGATCTGGACCAGCAACTGGTTCGGCTCTTGAACCGGCGGGCTGAGATCGCAACGCGGATTGGCCAGTTGAAGGATCACGGCAATTTGCCGGTCTGGTCGCCGGCCCGAGAAGAGGAGGTCCTCGCCCGGGTCATGGAGTATCACCGGGGACCGCTGCCGGCGGAGACGCTGCGCCTCATTTTTCGGGAGTTGATGAGCGGATCCCGGGCGCTTCAGCGCGCGTTGCGGGTTGCCTGTTTAGGTCCGCGCTACAGCTACAGTTATCTGGCGTCGGTGGCCAAGTTTGGTCAATCGGTCGAGCATGTGCCGGTGGCGTCGATTCCGGCGGTTTTTGAGGAAGTCAATCGCCGTCATGTGCAGTTTGGGGTGGTGCCGCTGGAGAACTCGACCGATGGCCGGATCGCCGACACGCTGGAGATGTTTGCCCGGCTCACGGGGCTGAAGATTCGTGCCGAGGTTCGGCTGCGGGTTCGGCACTGTTTGATCGGCAAGGGCGAATGGAGTTCGATGCGTCGGGTTTATTCGAAGGCGCAGGCGTTGTCGCAGTGTCGGCACTGGCTGGCCAAGAATCTTCCCCAGGCGCAGTTGATCGAGGTGGTTTCGACGGCCCACGCGGCCGAGCTGGCTCAGCGCGACCCGAGTGCGGCGGCCATCGCCAGCCGCCAGGCCGCAGACGCCCATGGGCTTCAGGTTCTGGTCGAGAATATCGAGGATAGCACGCTCAATGTGACCCGGTTTGCCGTGATCGCCGAACAGGATGAGCGCCCCACCGGGAGGGACAAGACGACCTTGATGGTCCGGCTTCCTCATCATTCCGGCAGCCTGGCCAAGGCGATTGAACCATTTGCGAAGAACGATGTGAACATGACTTGGATTGAGTCGTTCCCGACGTCGGAGGCGACCCCAAGCCGCGATCCGACCTACTTGTTTTTCATCGATATCGACGGTCATGCGCAGGATCCGCCGGTGGCCCGTTCGCTCGAATTGCTCCGCCGTCGGGCGGACCGCCTGGAAATCCTCGGCTCCTATCCGCGGAGCGATTGTGTCGAGGGGTGAGCGGGGTGAGCGGCGTAGGATCGACCGTTGACAGCGTGGTGGGACTGCGCGCAGGATAAGAGCGTTCGATGGCGCGGTCGTCGGATCGTCGCAACCTAGTTCGGGCTCCATGCGCAGCTTCGTTCGAACTACGATTCTGGGTTGGTTACTCGCGACGCTGGGCATCTCGGCCCTGGTCGGACCGGGGCACCATGCCTGGGATTGCCGGACCGAGACGAGCCTGGCCTGTCGCGACACGGATGAAGCGGGTTCGTCGGGATCGGTCCGAGTCGGGGTGGACGATTGTCCGCTCTGCGTTCTCCAGAGTCAGGTCCGATCGACAGTTGTCGCGACTTCGGTCCAGGTCGATCGCGTTTCGGTTGGCCGGTTGCTAATTGTTGAAGGGCTGCCCGCGTTCGCGTCGGCAGAGAGTGGGAAGCCCTGTCCGCGTGCTCCGCCGCTCGCTGTTTGAGCGGACAGGATGGGAGCGATCGCCGCTGCGCGATTGCTGCTGCGCCCAGGGATGCGTCCGGGGTGAGCTAGAAAGTCGGTACTTCGTGGTCCGGTTGAACCGGGCCAATGGGCCGACCAAGCCCCGGGTCAGGTGAAGACGAGGGCTTGCGCCAAGCCTCGCTCGGTTCGGAGTGGCGTTGCCAGGGCACGGGAGTGCCCGCTTCGACCGCGAACGGTTCGAGCAGGACGGCTTGGGTTTTGACGAAGATCGGTCACGGGTGAAGTCTGTCTGTACGGAGCAGAGTGTGATGGTACGTTCACGTGGTTTTACGCTGATTGAATTGCTGGTGGTGATCGCCATCATCGGCATTCTGGTAGGGCTGACCTTGCCGGCCGTGCAAGCGGCGCGTGGGGCAGCCCGGCGAATTCAGTGCGCCAACAACCTGCATCAGATGGGCATTGCGATTCATTTGTTCGCCAACAACAACAACGGCGACTTTCCCAAGTCGACGCACGACACGTTCGACTTCACGCAGACGTGGATCTATACCCTTGCGCCGTATCTGGAGAATGTAGATATGATCCGGGTCTGCCCGGCGGATTTGAAGGGAATCGAACGGGTCAAGGAGAAGGCAACCAGTTACGTTTTCAACGAATACCTTGTCGTACCGGGCGAGGGGCAGCAGCTTCATTTTGGTCGATTGCCGAACAAGTCGCAGACGATCATGGTGTTCGAGATTGCCAATGGAGCGGGCATCTCGACGTACAGCGATCACACGCATTCGCGGAACTGGGTCCGTCCGCCGCGGGAGCGGGCCTGGAACCGGGTAATCGCCGATATTCAGCCGGACCGCCACCCAGGCGGTCCGCCGACCCGTCTCTGTTTGAACGGCGACGCCAACTATTTGTACGCCGACGGTCACGTGGCCAATCATCCGGCCGCCGAGATGAAGGCGCGGATCGACCGCGGCGAGAACTTCGCGTTGCCACCGGATGAGTAAAGCGAACCCGAGATCAAAGGACGAGGCTGTTGTGGCCAGGAAGTGCCGTTGGACGGTGCAGGAGAACTGGTACCGGAAACCTCTAACCAAGGAGTCTGTGATGAGACCAGGATACACATTGGGCCTTTTCCTGTTGGGCCTGGCGTTGGCCGGGATTCCACTGGCCGGAACGACGAACGCGGAGGTGCTGCTGACGTCGGGGCATGTGGACGTCGCGGTCAACTACGACGGCCGCGGCTGGGAATTCGGCGTCCACGATGACGAGTCTGGCAACGAATACGAACCCGATGAAGCAACGCTGGTCGTCCCCTACTCAGGTCGGATTGTGCGGCCTTCGTCGTCCGCGTTTGATTTTCTGGGGGTTCCTGTCGGTGGCCACATTTGGGTCCTGCCCCAGAACGAGGACCCCGATCTGTTGTTCTTGGGGATCGCCTCCGAGGAGACGAACCCCGCGCTGTTCTCGGCCTGGTCTCCCGGCGATCCGCGCCTCCCGGCCGGAAACTTTAAATGGCTCCGATGGAATCTCGTCAGCGCTTCGACGCCTCTGGGTGGGCATTTTTCGATGTTCAGCGTCGGCTCGTTTGGTGATCCCCTGCTCTGGATGTCGACGTTCGACAATCCCAACGACAACAGCTTTTTCCAGTTGGTCGGCAGCCACTCCCACGTCAACTGGGCGTTTACGGCCGCAGGCACGTACGAGCTGACGTTCCAGGTCACGGCCATGCTCGCCGACGGCTCGATGACGACCAGTGATGAGGGCACGTTCCGGTTCCGGGTGATGGGGCCGTCGGCCGCCGTTCCCGAGCCGTCCTCGGTAGTGCTAGCCGTGACCGGCGTCGGACTGATCGCTGGTCTGCGGCTCCGACGTCGCAGGGCGGTCTGATCCGCCAGTTCGTCCCGAGGGTTCCTGGCGCGGGGCGAGAGAGGGTTTCTCGCTCCCGCGCGTTTCGATCGAGGTCTTGATCCTTTCCTCCCTGTTTGAGGTTCCTCCCCCATGCTACGCCGTGAGTTGCTTCGCCGTTCCAGATCCACGTTACGGCCTCGTGCGGAACTGAGGCTCCGCCGGATGCGATCGCTTCAGCTCGAGGCGATGGAGCCTCGGACGCTGCTGGCTGTCTTCACCGTGACCAATACCAATGACTCCGGTCCAGGCTCGCTGCGGCAGGCGATTTTGAATGCGAACAACGCGACTTCGACCGCGCAGATCCGCTTCAACATTCCGACGAGCGACCCCAACTTTGTGGACGTGGACTCCGCGTTGTCGGGCGGCGACACGGCGGCCGACGTTTGGATCATCCGACCTCTGACCCCCCTGCCCCCGCTTCAGAATGCTTCGCAGGTGATCGACCTCGACGGGCTGAGCCAGCGGCTCCGCACGGGCGACACCAATCCGTTCGGCCCCGAGATTGTGCTCGACGGCTCGCTGGCCGGTGCGAACGCGCACGGCTTGCGAATTCTGTCGAACAATCATGTCGTTCTGGGCTTGGGGATCCAGAATTTCTCCGGTGCCGGCATCGTCGTCGACGGGGGCGACGGCAACCACATCGCGCGAAATTACATCGGGGTCAACCCGACCAACACCGCCGCCGCGCCTAATGGCTCGCACGGCATCCTCCTGACCAACGGAGCCGCCGATAACCATGTTGGGCCGTACTGGGAGACGGTTCTGACGACCGAGCACGTCGACACGGCGACCAACTACATTTCCGGTACCTGGGATCTGGCACTCCGAGACCGCGATAACGAGATGCGCTACGATCCCCACCGCGCGCTGGCTTACGTCGGAGTTCCGGCGCGAACGACGCGACCGGCCGGTTCACAATGGGATTTCATCGGGGTCGGGGCCGGAGAGACTTTCTGGCAACTGACTCAGACTCAATCATTTGACTCGCTCTTCCTGGGTTTTGGAGCGCAGGAGACGACTCCGTCGCAGATAGCTTCCTACACGCCGTCGGATCCGCGCGTTCCCAATGCCGCGCGGTGGATTCGCGTCGATCTGAAATCGGTTCGCGGGCCGGGTGCGTTTTCGGTGTGGCAGACGGGTGTCTCAGGGACAACCGTCTGGATGGCCTCATCGGACGGGATCGACCCTACAGATAGCTTTTACCTGCCAGCGGGCGGACATATTCACGTCAACTGGGGATTTACCAAGCCGGGTCTCTACGAGATCGAGTTCGAGGCATCGGCTTATCTGAACGCGCCGGGAATGCCGCTGAGTCGCAGCGTCGTCACTGCGCTCTATTACGGTGTGGAAACCACGCTCGATACGGGCAACGTCATCGCGCACAACGGCGGCGACGGAATCGCCATTCTGGGGAACGCCTCGACGGGAAACAGGATACACGCCGCCTCGATTCACTCCAACGCTGGCCTGGGGATCGACCTGAACGACGACGGTCCCACGGCCAACGACCCCAACGATGCCGACAACGGTCCGAACACGCTGTTGAATACTCCGACCATCTCGGCGTTAACGACCGGGACCGCCACGACGATTGGCGGCACCTACTCGGGAGCGGCCAATCTGCCCCTGACTCTCGACTTTTACGCCAATCCCGCAGGGGGGAACCAAGGCCTGCGGTATCTGGGATCGACCACGATCACCACCAATGCGTCCGGCTCGGCCAACTTCAGCGTCACCCTGAACGCGGCAACGACCTCGGGAGAGGTCGTGACGGCGACCGCCCGCTCAAGCTCGGGCAACACTTCGGAGTTCTCTGCTCCGTTCCCGGCTCCGGCCAGTACGCCCGACCTGCGGCTGATCTCCTCGACAGCGCCCGGCGATGCGACGGTGACCGTCTCGTACCGGATCCTGGATGCGCCGTTGTCCTCGGCCTTCGAGATTGGTTTCTACCGCTCCAAGGACACCTCCTTTGGCAAGGACAGGCTCTACGGTGTGTACGCGGTGACTGACCCGGCCCGCTGGACCGTGGGCACCCACACGATCACCATTCCGCTCGGCTCTGGACCAGGCCAGGTTCCGCTACCAGGCGCGGGGCTGGCCGAAGAGGACGCCAACTACTTCATCCTGACAGTCCTGGACCCAAGCAACGCGATCGTTGAGTCGGACACTGACCCGTTCAACGAAGACAATACCCGTGTCTTCAACGGTGTCTACCGGATCCCCAACGGACCGATCTTTGTGCACGGGACCTCCGGCGCCGACACGATTACGATCGCCCCGAGCGGCTCCTCGACGGTCGTCACGTTCAACGGCACACCGTATAGCTTTACAGGCACGATTGCCTCGGTTCGGGTTCGCGCTCACGCCGGCAACGACATGGTCGATGCCACGGGATTGAATTTTGCCCTCTGGAGTTGGGGCGGTGACGGCAACGACACGTTGATCGGTGGCGCCAAGGGCGACGTTTTGGACGGCGGCGCAGGCAACGACTCGCTGATCGGAAACGCGGGCGGTGATCGCTATCTGTTTGCCATGGCCTGGTCCGCCGAGACAGACACCATCACCGAGCTTTCCGGCGGCGGCAACGACACGATCGAATTCACCAGCCTGGCCGCTAACACGCCCGTCACGGTCGATCTGACCAGCGACACCGCGCTGGCCACGCACACGAATCGGACGGTCCGTATGGGATCGGCTGGACAATCGGCGTTCATCGAGAACGTCGTCGGCGGCCGCGGCAACGACACGATCCGCGGCAATGCGGCCAACAATCGCCTGGATGGCGGCCAGGGCAGCGACCTTCTCGAGGGCCGAGGCGGAAACGATACGTACGCCTTCCGGGTCGCCAAGTCAGCCGAAATCGACACGATTATCGAGACGGGGAGCGGGGGCAACGATACGCTTGACTTCGCCGCCCTCACCGACACGACCCCTGTCACCGTTGACCTGGCCAGCGACACCGCTCTGGCCACCCATGCCAATCGTATCGTCCAGATGGGGGGCGCTGGGCAATCGGCGTTTATCGAAAACGTCATCGGTGGGCGTGGCAACGACACGATCCGCGGCAACTCTGGCAACAACCGCCTCGACGGCGGCGAGGGTAGCGATACCCTGGAAGGCCGAGGCGGCAACGACACTTACGTTTTCCTGGCAGCCAAGGCCAACCAAGTCGACACCATCATTGAGGCCGCCGGCGGCGGAATCGACACACTCGACTTCTCGGCCCTGGCTAACACCGATCCGGTGGTCGTTGACCTCCGCAGCGACACCCAAACCGCGCGGCACACGCGGCGAACGGTCAAGACCAGCGCAGCGGGGATCGCAGCCTTTTTTGAAAACGTCATCGGCAGCAAGGGCAACGACGAGATCCGCGGCAATGCCGCCAATAACGTTCTCCAAGGCGGCGCCGGCAATGACTACCTCTTCGGCGACGACGGCAACGACCACCTCGACGGCGGCGCCGGCACCGATACCCTCGACGGCGGTGACGGAACCGACACCGCCGCCAATGGCGAAACCCTCTTCAACATTCCGTAATCTGAAGCGAGGAGCGAAAACGGCGTACGAGACGCGCGCGGCACTCGGGGCCGGCCTAGCGATCGGTAGCCGCCCCGAGTGTTCCGAAGCCGTTGCTCGGGCGGGTGGCCCGCTGCGTTTTTTGCAGCGATCGGCGGATTTTGGGCCTGAGATCGTCGACGCGTGACGGTTTTCGGGACGCGAAAATGCAGGCGGTCGGAGGCGGTTGTTCTGGCCGTGTCCCTCGGTGAACCTTTTCCGGTTATGATCGGGATTGGAGATCCCAGTTCCGGCGGAGAAGGGCATGGCGACCGTCATCCGGGGCTCAAGTCAGGGTATTTCGTGCGCGGATGCTGCGTACCAGCAGTGTCTAAACCCAGCTTGCCGGGCGACGGCGGAGGTGTCTCGTCCGGTGTTTGCATGCCCGGCCTGCGGGGATTTGCTCGACGTGGTTTACGACTGGAGTCGCCTGCCGGTACCGGCCTCGTTACGGGAGTTTGAGGCCAAATGGGGGCGGCGACGGGACCCGCTCTGCTTCTCTGGGGTCTGGCGCTTCCGCGAACTGCTGCCCTTTGCGCCTCCGGAGCTGATCGTCACGATCGGCGAGGGTCAAACGCTGCTTCAGGAGGCGGACAAGGTGGGCCGGTACGTTGGTCTAAACCCGGGCCGGCTGTTCTTGCAATACGAAGGGATGAACCCATCGGGCAGCTTCAAGGATAATGGCATGACTGCCGCGTTCACTCATGCGCGGATGGTCGGTGCTCGGCGGGTTGCGTGTGCATCGACGGGCAATACGTCAGCGGCCTTGGCGGTTTATTGTTCGGCGACCAACCTTGGCTTTCGCGCCATCATTTTCATAGGTTCCGGGAAGATTGCGTACGGGAAGCTGGCCCAGGCGCTGGATCATGGGGCGTTGACGCTCCAGATCGTCGGCGACTTCGACGACGCGATGGCTCGGGTTCGCCAGGTCGCTGAGCGGCTCAATATTTACTTGATGAACTCGGTCAATCCGTTTCGGCTCGAGGGCCAGAAGTCGATCATGTACCGGGTTTTGGAGGGACTAGACTGGGAGGTTCCGGATTGGATCGTGGTTCCGGGTGGCAATCTGGGTAATTCGTCCGCATTTGGCAAAGCGTTTCTGGAGCTGAAGTATCTGGGGTTGATTGATCGAGTTCCGAGGCTGGCGGTGATCAATGCGGCGGGTGCGCGCACGCTCGACGATCTGGTCGGTCAGCACCACCTGACCTGGAACGATGGGCTTCCCGATGCGCAGATCACGAATGGTTACTATGCGGCGATGGACGCCGAGAAGCGAAAGGCCTCGACGATCGCCTCCGCGATCGAGATCAATCGCCCGGTCAATCTGAAGAAGTGTTTGCGAGCGTTGGATGTGTGTGCGGGTGTGGTCCGGCATGTGACCGACCAGGAGATCATGGACGCCAAGGCGCAGGTCGGCGCGGGCGGTCTGGGTTGCGAGCCGGCCAGTGCTGCGAGTGTCGCCGGCGCCCGTAAGCTCCGCCAAGAGGGAGTCATCGGCCGCGACGACCGCGTCGTCTGCATCCTGACCGGCCACCAACTGAAGGATCCGACGGCGACGGTCGCCTATCACTCGGCCGACCAAGAACAATTTGAGAAAGTTTTGGGCTCCCGCGGCGTCAAGCGTGCCGGTTTCGCCAACCGGCCGTTTGTCGTCGCCAACGAGCTAGACGACATCATCCGTGCCCTGGCCATGTACTCGCCCGAGGCCTGATCGCCTGAAGACGGAAGCTGGTATCAGACGCCCGCGTGAGACCCAAGCACGCAAATCGCGGCGAGGATTTCCTCAGACGCCATCGCTTTCGATCGTCAGATAGCGAAACGCGGGCTAGGAGCGTTCCACGGGCTGATTGGAACCGCCCCTCCGCATCCGCCGGGGCCTGATCTTCCGGCGGAGCGAGGCTGCGATTCGGTCTAGGCGGAATGAGGGGGTTGGAGTAGGTTGCCGCTGCCGGTTTGCGCCTCCCGGCGCGGACGATCCACCATGCACGGCAGCCAACAGGTCGCACAGAGCCGCGCGTTCGGTCGAGAGACTTCGGGACCGCCGAGGTGCCACGGTCGACCCCAGTCCGGCCGGATCACATCTGACATCGACTCTCTAACGCGGGATCCATCCACGCCCGGCCCATCCGGCGGTGCGTCGCTACCGGCCAAGCGGTATCACGGCTTGGACGTGCTCCGGGCCGGCATGATGCTCTTCGGGGTCTGGCTCCACGCCGGGCTGAGCTACAACGGCTCGCGGCCCGACCCATACTGGGCGATTGCCGACGCACCGGTTCCTGCCCTCACGGAGCCCGTGCGCTGCGCCTCGGCACTGTTTCGGATGCAGACGTTCTTCGTCTTGGCTGGGTTCTTCGGGGCGTTGCTCAAGGTACGCCTCGGCATTTGCGGTTTCCTTCACGACCGCTTGCTGCGCATCGGCGCGCCGTTTCTGCTGGGGTGGCTGATCCTCTTTCCCGCATTGCGGATGATCTTCGTCGCAGCGACGTCGCCCTGCGGCACCGCGGCCATTGGGTCGGCCGTTATGTCGGGCCGGCTCTGGGCCGACCCTTATCCAATCCATCTTTGGTTTCTTGAGTATCTCTTGATCGCATACTTGCTGACTCTTCTGGGTCTCTGGCTCTGGGAACGGCTCGGGACCGTCTGGCGATCGTTCGCAGCGCGGATCTTCGATCGTGTGGTGCGGGGCGGCTTGACGCCGCTGGTGATGGTCTTGATCGCGCTGCCGGCCTATTTCGTCACCACCCAGCCCGGGACCGATATTCCGCTTTCGTTTGTTCCTCGGCCGACTTCGCTCTATGCCTACGGCTTGTTTTTCGGGTTCGGCTGGGTTCTTTCTCACAGGATCCATCTCTTGCCCGAGCTAGCGCGGCAGGGGCCTGCTTGGTTGGGGATCGGCATGATTTTGGCGCTGGTCGTTCCGGGAGCGGTACCGGTCGGCGCAGAAGATCCGGCGATCGCCACGAGCCGGCCGGCCGTGCCGTTTCCTTGGGAGCCGAAGGATCCGGAGGCGCCTCCGTTGGGCCGAACGGCGGCGGCCGACTGGTCGTTTCCGCTAGCGGCGTTGGGCAACGACCTGGTGTCCTGGATGGTCGTCCTGGGACTGATCGGGCTGGCGCTACGCATGCCCGATCGCTCGCATCCGTGGCTCAGATATCTTAGCCACGCTTCGTACTGGATCTACTTGGCCCATTTTCCGGTCGTGGCCGGTCTGTCGCTGGTCCTGATGCCGGTTCCCTTGAACGGGGCCGTCAAGCTCACGTTAACGCTGGCCGGCAGCCTGGCGATGCTCCTGGCGGCCTACGAACTCGGCGTGCGGCGGACGTGGCTTGGTCGGCTGCTCGGCGCTCAGGCTGGCCCTCAGCCACATCGGATCAAGCAAGCGCGGGACTGAGCGGGTCTCTTCAAGTTCAGACCCCGCTCGAGGTCTGCCCGGCTTCACAGATCTGAGGGGAGCCCAGGGGTCGCAGCCATCGGTTGCGGACAGTAACGTGATGGGCATTGGGTTTCAGCGCGGCGAGCGTCTCGGTCTCGCAACGAGCTGGTTCCCTCACGCTGGCACACGCTTGACAAGGAGCACCCGACGGATGATCGGACAATCGAGAATACGGATCGCACCTCTGGTTGCGAGTTTGCTCTGCGGACTGATGGTAGAGGGCAGCGAAGAAATCCCCCGCTCGGAGCATCCCACACCCGATGCGATTCGGCCTTACTGGTATAACCTGAATGGCAAGTGGGAGTTTCGATTTGACGAGCGGGACGAGGGGGTCGCTGCCGAATGGTTTAAGCCCGATGCTGAGGGGTTTGATCTGGCCATTCAGGTCCCCTTTCCGTGGGAGAGTTCGTTGTCGGGGGTTGGGCGTGCGCGGGGGGCCCCGACGATCGGCTGGTATCGCCGCAGCGTGACGATTCCAGCCGATTTTCCCAGCGATCAACGGATTTTCCTTCGATTCGGTGCGGTCGATTGGCAGGCCGATGTGTGGCTGAACGGCGAAAAGGTCGCCAGCCACGAAGGCGGCTACACTCCGTTCGAGGCCGACATCACGGACCAGATCCGCCGCGACGCCGAGAATACGCTGGTGGTGCGTGCCTATGATCCGACCGATCCGTCGCTGCCGACGGGCAAGCAAGTGGGCTGGTACACCCCTAGCTCGGGGATCTGGCAGACGGTCTGGCTGGAAGCGCGGCCGGCTGGACGGATCAAAGCGTTTGGGTTTGCGACGCAATCGCTCGATCCGGTGGTCCTGGTCGCCAATGTTCTGGTTCAGCCGGCCGAGCCCGGCGAGTATGCGCTGACGCTGCGGAGCGATGACGACGCCATCGGTTCGCGGACCGTTTCGTTTGCCACCGAGAAGGCAGACGCTGAACCGCTCGTGCATTCCTTTCTGATCCCGGTCCGGAATGCGAAGCTCTGGACGCCCGAGACGCCGCATCTGTACGACCTGACGCTGGAGCTCAAGACACCGTCCGGCGAGATCGACACGATCGCCACCTACACCGGTCTGCGAACGATCGGCCGGGGCAAATACGGCGACGCGCCCCACGAGTCGATTCTCCTGAACGGCAAGCCGGTCTATCTGCGGCTGGCGCTCGATCAGTCGTTCAATCCCTGGGGTCTCTACACGGCCCCGAGTGACGAGTTTCTGCGTCAGGACCTCGAACTGGCCAAGTCGTTGGGTCTGAACGGGCTGCGGATTCACATCAAGTCCGAGGAGCCGCGAAAGCTGTATTGGGCGGATAAGCTCGGCTTGCTGATCATGCAAGACATGCCCAACACGTGGCGGCAGAACGAGCGTGCCCGCAAGGCCTGGGAAGCAACCATGCGCGAGACGCTGGTTCGCGACCGCAACCAGCCGTCGATTTTTGCTTGGGTCGCGTTCAACGAGACCTGGGGCCTGGGATCTCCCGATGAGTACAAGGCCAATCGCGAGACTCAGGACTGGGTCCGGCAGATGGTCGGATTGATGAGGACGATCGATCCGACCCGCCTGGTCGAGGACAACAGCCCCTGCAATTACGACCATTTGTCCGTTACCGACTTAAATAGCTGGCACTTCTACATCGACGATCACGAGGAGAGCCGGCGGCACATTGAGGACGTTGTGCGCCAGAGCGTGCCCGGCAGCCCGTTCAATCATTGTCCGGGCGAGGTGATGAACTCAGCTCCATTGATCAACAGCGAGTATGGTTCGGTCTCGGCCGGCGGGGGTGACCGCGACGTCTCGTGGGGCTTCCGGGACCTGACGACCCAGCTCCGCAAATATCCCCGCATCCAGGGCTACGTTTACACCGAACTGAGTGACATCGAGTGGGAGCACAATGGCTTCGTCAATTACGACCGCAGCCCCAAAGTCTTTGGCTACGATGCGTTCGTGCCGGGGATGACGGTCGCCGATCTCCAGGGTGCCGACTTTGTTGGCTACGATGCGCCGCCGGCGATCGTCGCGCGGCCGGGTGAGGTTGTTCGCGTTCCGATCTTCGTCAGCCATTTTTCCGAACGACAAAATCCACCGAAGCTGCGCTGGTGGGTCAGCGGGGTGAATGACTCCGGCGAGATCGATCAGTTGCCGCCGCGTGAGCGTGAGGTCGAATGGAAGCCCTACGATGTGACGTTCCAGAAGCCGATCGCGTTCAAAATTGATGGTCCGCTGGTTGGAGCGCTTGGCCTGGAACTGGTAGGCGCGGAGGGGACACGGATCGCGGCGAATTTTGTGAATGTGGTGATCCGCCCCGAGTCGCCGGCAGCCCGGGTCGAGCGGATCGACGATCGCCAGGTGGCCCTTCGCTTCCGCCCGGAGGATTACGCGCAAGCGAGCTGGTCGGGCGGGTTAGCGGCCTCGGAGGGCAAAGCGGCCGGCCGCGGTGAGGGGCGGTTTCTTTATAAGCTGCGAATTCCGGAGTCTGTGGTACGGGCCCGGCCGACCTCGTTGCGGCTCCGCCTTGAGCTGGCGGCCCGAGCCGGACGCGAGAAGGTTGACTGGCCCGAGCGCGTCAATGCTCAGGATTACCCCCAGACCGATACCCGCCAACATCCCTCGTCGGTCGCCATCTGGGTTGGCGAACATCGGTTGACGGGGATCGCTCTGGCGGATGATCCGGCTGATGCGCGGGGCGTCTTGTCGCACCTGAATGGCCGCGATCACGGGAGCCACGGCTACCGGGTCGATTCGGAGTTTGCCTTGCCGGAGGCCGTGCGAGCTGAACTTGAGGCGGGTCAACCGCTGTTGCTTCGATTTGAGGTTCCCGACTCGGGCCAACCGGTGGGCGGATTGGCCATCTTCGGGGCGACGACCGGGGCCTTCCCGTTCGATCCCACACTCATTCTGCGAACCGAAACGGATCTACCGGCCGACCTGGGCGTTGATCCGGCGGCTGAAATTACCATTGACACCGTGGCGTCCCGGCGGCGCGTGGTTCTTGAGACCGGAGAGGGTCGCGACCGTCCGAGCTGGCGATACACGACGAACCAGCCCGGCGACGGTTGGACGGCGATCGAGTTCGACGACTCGAGCTGGGAAACCGGAGCGGCCGGATTCGGGACCCGGGGAACGCCCGGCATTCGAGTCGGCACCCGGTGGAACACACCGGCGATCTGGCTCCGGACTCGTGTCGAATTGCCCAATTTTGGTGAGGATTCGTCGTTTGTGCTCCGGCTGTTCCATGACGAGGATTGCCGGATTTTTGTCAACGGGCAGCCTTTGCTCGAGCGGAGTGGTTATGTCACTAGCTACCAGGACATCACACTCGACGCGGCCCAGAGAGGTCTGTTTCGTGCGGGGGAGAACGTGATTGCCGTCGAATGCCGGCAGACCGGCGGCGGACAGGGTATCGACCTGGGTCTGGTGGTTGAAGCCTCGGAGTGAAAAGCCGCGGGGCCGCGGTTCGGGCCGCGGCCCTGTTCCCTCGAGGTCTGGCGGACCGATCTCAGTCCAACCGCGAATCGATGACCTCGCCGCCGTCGCGCGTTCCCAGAGCGCGATAAACGCGCAGGTCGATCGAATCCTTGATCAACCGGACCGATCCATCGCCAAACGCGAATGAGGTCACGCCCGGATGCCGGCTCGCGGCGTCGCGGTCATCCTGCTCGCGGCTCGACGGAGTGTGCCCGGTTTGGAAGAGGGTGGTATGACCGTGGTCATCGTCAGGCTCTTCACGGATGGCGCCCGCCCAGACCGTTTCGGCTACGAAATGGCCCGTTTGGCCGCTATGGCCGAACTCACCGTTATGGCGTTCGCCGACGAAGAAGGTCTGAGAAAGGCCGTCACGCACCATCGAGACCCGGATTGAACTGTTACGACTGAAGATTCCGCGGCGGTCGTCAGGTGTCAGGAAATCCATGTCGCCTGGCCCGAAGCTGCCAACATAGCTGGCCATGGCGAAGAGAAACCCTTCGCGCTCGAGATGGCGATTCGTCGAGGTCTCATCTGACGGACAGAGGTAGGAGACGACGAACGTCCGGCACGCGGTCGTGTTCGGCTCGGTCCAAGCCGCCAGATCGAAATTGATCGCGTGGAACAGCGGAGCCGAATCTATGTGGGGCAGAATCGCCGCGGCCCAGCCAAAGCCGCCCCAGCCATAGCCGGGCTGGTGCGAATATCCCATGGGATAACAACCCGATGATTCGTGGTATGAGCCGATGGCCAGGGCGATCTGCTTCAGGTTGTTGCTGCAATGGGCGCGGCGGGCGGCCTCCCGCGCGGCTTGCACCGCGGGGAGCAACAAGGCGATCAACAGCCCAATCACGCTGATCACCACCAACAGTTCGATGAGCGTAAAACCTCGCTGGCGGACCATGATCCTCTCGGTCGTACGCTTCGGAGAAGGGAATCGTAATACTAGAACCAGAAAGAGTAATACGATCGCACTCGGTCAACAAGTGCGGCGATCGTTCGACGTGGACGGACCTGAGCGTTCCGGATGAACTAGATGAACATTGGGCGTATTGAGGGATTGGGGCGGAGGGGCCTATCAGGAGGCCCTGGGGATAGGGACGCTGAGGGAGGGGTAGCAATGAAGCGGGCACCGACTCTGCGGCGGCATCGCGTCACGCGTTCGTATGTGCCGCGATTCGAAGCCGCGGAAGCGCGCGTCGTGCCGTCCGGTCTGGCGGGAACCGGGAGGGTTGCCGGGCTGGTGGGTCAACTGCGGCCGTCGATTCGGATCGACCCCGGCGGGGCCGCGGCCATCCTCAACGCGCTCAACGGTGGCCTGGGGTCCGAGTTTGTTCGCAATCTGCGTCAGCACGTTCGAAACCCGCTGCGGATCGTCCGGGAGTTTGCCAGCGGGCAGCGAACGAGCTTCGCGACGCGGGGATTCGCCGCGCTGACCCACACGACCTTACCCACATATTTAGGCGGACACGCCGACGCGATCTTGCCGCGTGTGGCGGGAGCCGTGGCGCTGCCGTCCAATCAGCTCTCGCTCGGCGCCATCATGCGCGGGCCGATGGACGAACTGAACGAGGGGGCACGCTACGTCTGGGCACTCGACCTGGGGCGTGGCGCTCGGTCGATCTTCTCCGAATATCCCGACATTCAAGCTGATACGATCGTGCGGGTTGACATCGGCCAGGATCGGCGGCCGACGCTGACGATTGATGACCTGGTTCGGGGAACCAGCCGCTCGCTCGACCCGGCACGGGTCAGAATCGTCGGCGCGACGATCCGTCTACGCTTAGCCGCGGCCGATCTGCCGGTCGGCTCGGCTCCGCTGCGTCAGGCCCGATTTGCCTTCTGGGTCCACGAGACCCCGGGGGGGCTTGAGACGGTACCCAATTTTCTGCCAACGCGAAGCATCCCGGTCGGGGTGATTGGTCGGCGGTAAGCAAAGAGTACGCTCGTTCCGCGGGGGCCGATCCGCGCCGACGTCAAAGAAGGCCCGCGGCCGAGTCGCGGTCGAGCCAGAGCGTCGAGTCGCTGGTTGTGCGGAGGATCGAGGCCGGACAGCGCTCGTCGATCGGGCCTTCGAGCATGGTCTTGACGGCCGCGGCCTTGCGTGGACCGGGAACAACGATCGAACGCACGGGGGCAGCGAGCAGAGCGGGAATGGTCAGGGTGTAGGCGTGGGTCGGAACGTCCTCGATCCGGGGAAAACAGCCGTCGTTGACTTGCTGCCTTCGGCAGGTGGCGTCGAGCCGGACCACCTTGACCCAGAGCGGGTCGGCGAAGTCGGCAACGGGCGGATCGTTGAACGCCAGGTGGCCGTTTTCGCCGACCCCCGCGCAGAGAATATCCGGAGGCGCAACTCGAAGCCGCTCCTCATATTCCAAACAGACACGGCCGGGGCGATCGGTTTGCTCGCCGGGGATCAGGAAGCGGCGTTCGGGCGCCAGCCCCGCCGGGTCGAACACGTGTTCGCAGAGGTAGCGGCGAAACGAGGCAGGGTGGAGAGCATCCAGCCCCAGGTATTCATCCATGTGGTAGGCGATCACACGCGACCAATCCACTCGGCCCGGTTCGACGAGCGCCGCGAGGAACTCGTTCTGACTCGGTGCCGCGGCGAAGACCAGACGCGCGTCGCGACCCTCAGCCTGCCGGGCGCGGATCGCCTCGGCCACTGCGGCTGCCGCCGCGCGTCCCAACGCCTGCCGGGATTCGTAAACCCGCACCCGGAGCCGCTCAACCTGCCACTGAGCGATCAAGCCCGTTGCGACTTCGGGGGGCATAGGCTTTCCCTGACCTTGTGTCTCCAGGACCGCCGGGCCGCGGTCAACCCGAGCAGCTTGTCATGTTAACCGCCTCGGACGACCCGGGCGACGGTTCGGCCGCTTCAGGCGATGGCCGCCTGTCGGTCGCGACGCGGCGGCGACAGCGTCTCGCAGAGTTTCAGGCACTCGGTCAGGTCGACCTTCATCGCCTCGGTCAGGAAGACTGCGCTCGGGCCTTCGCTGGTCCACTGCAGTTGCTCGTGGCAGCGGCTGAGGTGTTCGATCAAGTCCTTCATCCAGAGGAGCGTACTCTCGCGGTCCCGCATCGATCCGTTACTCCGAGAAGGCAGCCATCGATTGAGCACGAAGCAAGCAAGCTCAACAACGGTGATCGCATACCTTGTGCCAGAGCCTGGATCGACTCTGCGGGCGGCCGCTAATGGTCGGATCTGCCCAACTTTAGGAAAAATCGGGTGCCGACGGCGAATCGGGTTCGATGCTGCGGGTTTGTAAAAACGACCAGCCGAGGTGATGGCAGGGCCGGCGTGCCGAGCCAGCCTCAGGCAGCGCAGAGATCGTCGGCCGGGCGTGCCATCTCGTCGGCATCGACGGCCACGATCGAGATGCCATACTTATCGGCCAGGGCGACCACGTCTGGCTGATCGATGACGATCGTCATTCCCGCCTCGATCGCCAGGACGCGAGCCCGTGCCCGGGCCAGGTTCTCGATCGTTGAGACCCCGACCGTGGGAACGTCGAACCGCATGTCTTGCTGCGGTTTGGCGACTTTGACCAGGGTCCAGCCCCCGGCCTTGCAGAGCTGGCCGGCCCGTTCAATGCAACGATCGGTCCCCTCGATGGCCTCGACCGCCAGGGCGGCGCACTCCTTGACGGCCACCGACTGGCCGACGTCGAGCCGGCCCATCTCCTTGGCCAGGAACCACCCGAATCGAACATCCTCCATCTCGGCCGGGGTCGGCCGGCGGCGAGTCAGATAGCCGTGGCTCACGAGTAACTCCGGACAATAATCGAGCGCCGAGGCAAACGTCATCCCGTCGCGCTCAAACTCGCGGATGACGCCCAGCAGAATCGTGTCGTCGCGCTTGTCGCGAAGTCGGCGATACCAGAACTGGACCATCCGCCAGTCGGGCATCAAGCGCAGCCAGCGCAACGGCGTATGCATGACGTGCTTATGTACCTTACCGGCCATCACGATCCGGCGCACGCCGAGCCGCTTGAAGGCACGAATCATGCCGCCGAGCTTCGAGACGCCGACCAGCTCGAAATGGTCGCAGAGGGCGCGGAGCTGGTCGCTGGCTTCGTGACGGATGCCGACGCAGGCCACCGACAGGCCCTGCCGGCGCGCCGCCTCGGCGAAGAGGATGGGAAATCGCCCGCTGCCGGCTAATAGCCCGATCCGCTCCACCTGCGTTCACTCCTGAGAATGACGAGGGAGTCAATATCCCTCGTTGTCGACGGTTGTCGGAGGCGGCTCCGGCGCGGCCATGAGCAGGGCGACCTGGGCCGAAAGTTCCCGGAGCTGCCGGTGCATGTCGGGTAGCCGCGCGATCATGGCGAAAATGTGGCGCTGTTCCTTGATGGGGATGGCCGGCGAGCCGAGGACCTGTTGGCCTGCCGGGACGTTGCGGTGAACGCCCGCCTGAGCGCCCACGATGGCGCGATCGCCGATCTCGACGTGGTCTTTGATTCCCGCCTGACCGGCCATGACCACGTAATCGCCGGTCTTGCAGCTTCCCGCGATTCCAACTTGGCCGCACAGGATGTTGTGGCGGCCGATCTTGTTGTTGTGGCCGATCATGACCAGGTTGTCGATCTTGGAGCCGTCGCCGATCTCGGTGGCCTCGAAGGTGCCGCGGTCGATGGTGCAGTTGGCTCCGATCTCGACGTCCTCACCGATGACGACCCGGCCAGTCTGGGGGACCTTGACGTGTCGGCCGTCCTGGAGCCGATAGCCGAACCCGTCGCCGCCGATGACCGAGCCGGCGTGAATCTCGGTGCGGGCGCCGATCTGGGTGTCGTCGTAGAGCACGACGTGGGGGTGAAGGATCACGCCGGTGCCAAGCACGCACCGAGCGCCGACCACGGCGCCGGGGTAGAGCGTACAACCATCGCCGATGACGGCGGCGTCGCCGACGTAGGCGAATGGGTGGATGGCGACGTCGCGGCCGAGCTGGGCGGTGGGAGCCACGTAGGCCTGCGGGTGGACCCCGGTCCAACGGGCGGCGCGAGGGCCGTTGAGGTGTTCGCGGATCGCCAGGAAGGCGCTCAAGGGATCGTCGACCTCGATGGTTGCGATCCCTTTTTGCTCGGCGAATTTGCGGAAATGAGGACCGATGATGGCCGCCGAAGCCGGTGAGCCACGAAGCTGTTTGGCGTAGCGCTCGTCGTCGAGGAAGGTGATGTCGCCGGGTCCAGCTTCTGCGAGCGGGCGAGCGCCGCGGATCTCGAGCGAGCCGTCGCCAACGACCCGGCCGCGGACCAGGCTGGCGAGTTGGGAGACCGTCGCAGTCACCGGTGCGGTCCCTTTCTTCCGTGAGAGGGAGCCTCGGCTCGGAAGGTTCCAGCCGGGGGGCGGTTGGAGCGCAAAACGGCCAAACGAGCACGGCGGAGAGGCAGCGACCGTGTTCGACGCCGAGCGGTCCGGATGCTAACCCGGTCTGGCCGGGCAAGCAAGGCGAGTCCGCGTCACTCCCAGGCTTATCGGCCGCCGGGGAAAAACCGGTTGAGCGGCGTTGGCCAAGATGCGGCCACGGCTGGCGGAGAGCTGGTCCGGGCGGTAGGCTCGTGGCGTCGCGCCGCGAATCCTGGCCGCAGGGGAGTCGGTTTCGATTATGAACGCTTTTGGGGGTCGAGGTTTACATCGTTGGATCGGGATCCTGATTGCGAGTCTGGCAGGAGGCTCTGGGGTCTGGGCTCAGCCGCCGGGAGGAACTCGGCCGCCGCAGTTTGAGTCAACGGAGGTCGGGGCCGACGGTCGAATCACGTTTCGGATTCATGCGCCGGGGGCGAGGTCAGCCCGGTTGATCAGTAGTGACCTGCCGGGGACGGGACGTGGGGTGGACTTGACCCAAGGCGAGGAGGAGGTCTGGTCGGTCACGGTCGGACCGGTTCCGGCCGGGGCGTATCGCTATCAGTTTTGGGTCGACGGTCTGGCGTTCAGCGATCCGCGTAACCCGGCCACGAGCGAGTCGAACTCCCAGTCCTGGAGTCTCGTTCTGGTACCCGGTTCCGAGGTTTTTGACTTGCGTGAGGTTCCGCACGGGGCGGTCGCCTCGGTCTATTACCATTCACGAGCTTTGGGCAAGCCCCGGCGGATGCACGTCTACACGCCGCCCGGTTACGAGTCGGGCGAGGGTCGCTACCCGGTCCTGTATTTATTGCATGGGGCGACCGACAGTGATGCGTCGTGGAGCACAGTCGGGCGAGCGGGGGTGATCCTCGATAATCTCATCGCGGCCGGCAAAGTCCGGCCTATGATCGTGGTCATGCCTGCCGGGCACACGGGGCCGTTTCGCTTTGGCCCTCCTGGCGACAATGCGTTTGAGCGTCAGATGGCGGAGTTTGTGACCGATTTTCGCGAGGAGATTCGGCCCTACATCGAGCGGACTTATCGGGTGCGGGACGGAGCTGCGTATCGGGCGATCGCCGGCCTGTCGATGGGCGGAGCGCAGACGCTCGAGATCGCGTTCGGCCAGCCAGAAGACTTCAGTGCGATCGGGGTATTCAGTTCCGGTGTATTCGGGATTGCAGGTGGTTTTGGTGGTCAGGCGCCGAACTCGACATGGGAACAGGAGCATGCGGCTGCGCTCGACTCGGCGGCTCAGCGAGAGCCGCAGCCGAAGGTCTGGTTCGCCACCGGCAAGGATGACTTTCTCGTCGAGACTTCGCGTAAAACCGTCGAGATGCTCAAACGCCACGGCCTGAACGTGGATTATCGGGAGACCGAGGGCGGCCACACATGGCTGAACTGGCGAGACTATCTGGCGGAGTTCGCCTCCGAGCTTTTCCCGGCGGGATGAGCCGGGGCCGATTTATAGGAATCTAGGGACTCGCGGAGCAGCCTGGTTAGGTCGTCAAGATTGAAGCGTTCGGTGCCGCCGCGTCCTTCACGGTTCAGGACGAGGGCCTGAAGGCCGGCGGCCCGTGCGCCGGCCCCGTCGTTCATGGGGTCGTCGCCGACGTGGAGAACCGATTCGGCGGGAATCCCCAGACGACGGCAGGCCGCTGCGTAGAATTCCGGGTGTGGCTTGCGGAACCCGACCTGAGAAGAAATGACGGTCGAATCGGCCCAAGCGGCCAGGGCGGGCGTGCCCTTCAGGACGCGGTGAAGGCGGGCGTCGAAGTTCGAGGCCACAACGAATCCGAGACCGAGCCGAATCGCGGTCTCGATCAAGCGGCGGGCGTCCGGGAAGACCCTCCACGATCCAGGCTGGCCGAAATGTGCCCAGAGTTCCCGGAAGGCCCGGTCGGGGTCGGGCACCTCGGGCAAGCACTCGGCGACGATGCGCCGCCAGCGACGCCACTCGACCTGCTCACTGGTGGAAAGCGGCCCGCGGCGTTCGTCGATCTCGTCGCGGGCGAAGCTCTGGTTAAAGCGTCTCTGGAGGCAATCCGGGTCGATCGAGATTCCCTGGCGAGCGGCCGCGGCGCGATAGGCCTCGGCAACCGACGGCGACGGGGTGATCAAGGTCCCCACCGCGTCCAGGATCAAGCCCCGTACGATTCGGAGATCCAGCAAGGTCGAATGTGGCTTTGGCGTGGCGCTCGTGGCGTTCATGAGTCAGAGTGTTGATCGGAGGCGTCAACGTGGCGTCGGATCGGAAACGCCGCGTAAGGAGATTGTGGACACCGAACGTCGGAAAACCAGATCGACCGCGTGGATCGCAAACGACCAAGAGAGAGAGGTGACCGACCATGAGCGGGTTGCACCACCCCCGTGAACGCCGAACCTCAGGGCCCTCGGTTCCACCAGCTCAGGCTCTTGCGCTGGCCCGCCGAAGCCACCTCCAGCAGATGCAGAGTCTCTATCGGTCAAGCTCGCCACGGCCCCCGCGAAGGCCCGTCTGAAGTCGCAAGATAATCAAGTTGAGCCAAGATGTCCGGTGTTGGCTCGAGGCGACGAGAGCCGCCGAGTCGCGTCCGATTGTCCGGGGTCGGCTAGGCTGGGGTGCCGGATCGGATCAGGCCTGGCTGGACGTCGATATTGAGCGGTGCGGTCAGGCCGGCGTCGAGCTTGGTGAAGGCGATGCCGCCAAGCGCGGCGTTGTCGGTGCAAAGCTCGATCGGCGGAATGGCCAGCCGTAGCTGACGCTCGGCGGTCATCTCGGCCAGGGCCGCGCGGAGGGCTGCGTTGGCCGCGACCCCGCCGCCGACGCAAAGGCGGGTCGCCGAGGACGCGTCGAGTGCCTGCCGGCATTTGGCCGTGACGCAATCGACTACCGCGGCCTGGAAGCTAGCGGCCAGGTCGGCGACGAGGGCTGGGGGCGGGACTTGGTGCGGGCCGACCTGATCCCGCAAGGCATAGAGGACGGCGGTTTTTAGCCCGGAGAAGCTCAGGGCCAGTCGGGGATCGCGGATCAAGGCGCGGGGGAAGTCGAACGCGCGCGGGTTGCCCGAACGGGCCGCGACCTCGATGGCGGGCCCCCCCGGGTAGGGAAGCCCGAGCAAGCTGGCGACCTTGTCGAAGGCCTCGCCGGCCGCGTCGTCGATGGTTCCGCCGAGCAGACGGGCGTCGAGGGGGCTGGCACACTCGTAGAGGTGGGTATGTCCACCCGAGATGACCAGGCCGACACACGGGTAGAGTGGCTCGTCGGGGAACGCCATCTGGGCGGCGTACAGATGGCCTTCGAGATGGTCGTAGGCGACCAAAGGCCGGTCCAGGGCGAGGGCTAGCCCCTTGGCAGCCGCCAGTCCGACGATCAGCGAGCCGACCAGTCCGGGTCGTGTCGCGACGGCGATGGCCGCCACCTGGTCGAGTCGGGTCTGCGAGCTGGCCAAGGCCTCCTCGATCACGGGCAGCAAGGCGCGTAAATGAGCGCGGGCGGCGATTTCCGGGACAACACCACGAAACCGCCGATGCAGGTCGTGCTGCGAGGCGACAATATTGGCCATGATTCGCGGAACCGACCCCGGGCCGCCGGTTCGCTCGAGCACGGCCACGCCGGTCTCGTCGCAGGTCGTTTCCAGGGCGAGGATGCGGGTCACTTCGCCTCGTCGATCTTATGCCGGAGGACCTCGACGGCCTTGGCCAGTTGAGGGTCGATTTCAAACAATTCGGTATCGTCCTCGGGCTTGAGCTGGTTGGCTCGGGAGATCCGGTCGCGACGCTGACGATCGAGAACCCGCCGGACATACTGTTCGTCGGTGAGCCGGACTTCCATTCCCTCGTCGGGCGAGACGCCCCACTCATCCGAGGGCCTCGCATTCTTGAAGCGATGGATGGGGTGGCCGTTGGGGCGGTGGTAGGTGGCGACGGTCAGGCGCAGGCGGCTATCGCCCTCTTCGAGCGGCAGGATGCCCTGAACGGTTCCCTTGCCGAAGCTACGCTGGCCGACAATCGTGGCGCGTTTGTGGTCCTGGAGGGCCGAGGCGACAATTTCAGAGGCCGAAGCGGACTGACCATTGATCAGGACGACCATGGGCAGATCCTCGAAGACGTCGCCGGGTTTTGCGTCGTAGGAACGCTCCGGATAGGCCCGGCCCTTGGTCGAGACAATCCGTCCGCCCGAGAGGAACAGTTCCGAGATTTCGACGGCGGCCGAAAGCAGACCGCCGGGATTGTCGCGGAGGTCCAGGATCAGGCCCTTGGCCCCCTCGGACTGAATTTCCTGGAGCGCACGGCGGAGCGCAGCCGCCGTGTCGTCGCCGAAGGTGGTGATGCGGATATAGGCGAGTTTGGCGTCGCGATCGAGAAAGAAGTCCCAGGTGTCGTCCTCGGGCTTGCGGTGATCGCCGAGGACCGAATCGAGGGCAATGACCGCGCGACGGATCGTCAATTCGACGGGTTCCTCGACGTCAGGATGCTTGACCTTGAGCCGGACTTCGGTGCCGGGTGGACCGGTTAGGGCGTCGACGACGCGCTGTCGATCCCAGTCCTCGGTCGGTGCGCCGTCGATTTCGAGGATCAGGTCGCCGCCCAGGATTCCCGCGGCGTAGGCTGGGGATCCGACGACCGGCGCTAGGACCATCGGGCGGCCGGTTCGGCGATCGAAGTCAATTTGGACCCCGATGCCGGTGAACGAGCCTTCGATTTGCTTCTGAAACTGCTTCCACTGCGGGTCATCGAAGAACGAGCTGTAGGGGTCAAGCTCGGCGAGCATGCCACGCAATGCGCTGTTGAGCAGCTCGTCGCGGCTCACCTCGCGTACATAGTTGGCAGCGACCTGCTCGACGGCGTCGACGAACCGGCCATAAAGCTTGAGCGTCTCATCCGGAGGTGCGACGGCGTGAGTGCGAACGGCTTGCACGGCAACGCCCAGGGCAAAGCCGAAGATCAGAATCACCGGAGCACGCCCGATCCGCATGGCCGATCTCCCTCCGCAACGAGATGGATTGATATTTATCCTAGGGCGGGTCAACGACCGCGATCAAGCAGAGGCCCGCCTGGGATCGCGCCGCCGCAGGGCTTGTTGGGTGTCGCGACCGGCAGAGCGGACGAACCTGTTCGGAGCCTCGATCTCGCGTAGTGAGAATGGCGATGACGGCCCGGCCCGGAAGGTTGGATCGACGTGGACCGCTCGGCGCTCGATCCTGGGAAAAGCCGGTCAGACCGAATCGAGGACGGTTGCCAGTGCATCCAGCCCGACTGCGGGAGATTCGCAGACGTAGCCGCGACAGACATACGCCGTAAGCTGCCCGGAGCGGGCAGGCCGGTCGGCCAGCCAGGGGACCAGTTCGACTCGCTCCGACGCGGGGGGGTCGGTGCTTGGTGCGACGACTGCCCCGGGCAGGAATCGACGGTAGATCGCGTGCAGCCCGGAATCAAGCGAACGGGGATCAGCGGACGCGATCAGGGCAATCTGGCGGGGCTCGCCCAGCAAGAAGTCGAGGGCGATGAGGCTCTGGCCGGCGGCGGTTGGATAGCGTTCGAGGATCGCGCGGGCGTAACCCAGCGCGGCCCAGGCGGCTTGAGTGAACGCCTCGCGGCCGGTGAGCGTGCCAAGCCGAGCCAACGCGGTGGCGGCCATGGCGTTGCCGCTCGGGGTGGCATTGTCGAGGGCGTCCTTGGTACGGACGATCAGCCGCTCGTGATCATTGGCCGTGTAGAAAAACCCGCCGTCGTCGGGGTCCTGGAAGTGGGCGATCATCTGGTCGGCGAAGTCGACGGCCGCTCGAAGCCAGCGGAGCTGTCCGCTGGTTTCGAAGAGCCGAGTTAACCCGTCGATCATGCAGGCGTAGTCATCGACAAACCCCAGAATCGGAGCGTTGCCGTCCTTGAAGACGTGGAGGAGGCGGCCTTCGGCGTTCGTCATATGGTCGAGCACGAACGAGGCAGCGCGACTGGCCGCGTCGAGGAAGCGAGGCTCATTCAAGACACGGCCACCCTCAGCCCAGGCGGCGATCATCAGGCCATTCCAGGCGGCGATGGCCTTGGTGTCCTGACCAGGCGGGACCCGTCGGTTGCGGACAGCCAGCAGCGCAGCGCGATCGGCATCGAGCTGGGCCTTCAGCTCCTCGAGCGGCCGACCGAGCACCGCAGCGGCCTGATCGAGCGGCTTGGGCAGGTGAAGGATGTTGACGTGTTCCCAGTTGCCTTCGGCAGTCACGCCGTAGACGTAGGCAAACGTCCGGGCTCGCTCAGGGCCGAGGATCTGCTCGATCTCAGAGAGGCTCCAGACGTAGTATTTACCTTCGACGCCCTCGCTGTCCGCGTCCTCGGTGGCGAAGACCTGGCCCAGGTCGCCCGTCATGCGCTGCCGTACGTAATCCATGGTTTCGCAGGCGACGCGAGCGAATTCGGCGTCGCCGGTCGCGCGGAAGGCGTCGAGGTAGGTCGACGCCAGCAAGGCGTTGTCGTAGAGCATCTTCTCGAAGTGGGGGACGAGCCAGCGGGCGTCGGTCGAATAGCGGGCGAAACCGCCGCCGAGGTGGTCGTAAATCCCGCCGCGCGCCATGTGGTCGAGGGTGGTGCGAACCATGGCCAGGGCGGCCGGATCGCGTGTGCGGGCGTGGTAGCGGAGCAGGAAGCGGAGGTCCATGGGGTGGGGGAATTTGGGCGCGTCGCCAAAGCCGCCGTAGACCGGGTCGAAGCTCCGACCGAGAGCGTGTGCGGCCCGGTCAAGGATCGCGGCTGGCAGGGGGCCTGAACCGGGGGGAAGCTGGCTTGTGGCGGCAATCTGAGCGACAAGTTCCTGTGCGGACTGGACCAGCTCGGTCCGTCGGCTGCGCCAAGCGTCGGCGACAGCGTGAAGAACCCGGAGGAAACCTGGCATGCCGTGCCGATCCCGGGGCGGAAAGTATGTACCGCCATAGAACGGCTGGCCATCAGGGGTGAGGAAGACGGACATGGGCCAGCCGCCGCGGCCGGTCATCGCCTGGACGGCGCTCATGTAAATCTGGTCCAGGTCGGGGCGCTCCTCGCGATCGACCTTGATGTTGACGAAATGTTCGTTCAGAAACGCGGCGATGGTCTCATCCTCGAACGACTCGCGTTCCATCACATGGCACCAGTGGCAGGCCGAGTAGCCGACCGAAAGGAAGATCGGCTTCTGCTCGTCGCGAGCGCGCTGGAGCGCTTCGGGCCCCCAGGGATACCAGTCCACCGGATTGTATGCGTGTTGGAGCAGGTACGGGCTGGTCTCACGGGCCAGGCGGTTGGGCGGACGATCAGCATGGGGAGTGGTCATGGTGGCCCCGGCGGCAGGAGTGAGTTCGACGATCGGATCAAAGGGCTATTCTAGACGGTGGTCAGGGGTCGCCGGTGAGGTGGTGGCGTCGCCAGTCGTCGATGTGCTGACGATCCACCAGGCCGTCGCGTTGGTAGAGTTCGCCGAGGATCCGCCGCTGGTCGGGTGAGGCCGCAGCGAAGAAGGCGTTGGCCCGGATCGGAGTCTGGGAAGGATCGCACGCGGCGGCAACGATCGCGCCCAGGAAGAGTGAGCGGTCGCCGGTGTCAAACTCAGCCTCGACCTGGCATTCGAGGAAGGCGGCGGCGAACTCGAGCAGAGGGGTTCCGAGGACTCCGGCTCGGAGCGGCAGGCCGTCGAGCTTGTCGCGATCGAAGCCCGTCTCCAAAGCGAAGCTCCAACAGCGGTCGAGTTGATCGTGCCCGACCAGATGTGCTGCGAAGCGGCGCGAGGCGTGGATGAGTCGCCAAGTGTGATGGGGCTTGCCGATGCCGATCAGGAGCCGGGGTCGGTCGGGGACGATCGAAGCCTGCATGGCGAACGTCGCCAGCAGACCGCCACGGCGTGGGCCGTCTGCCGCTGTGATGATCCAGATAAGCGGATCGGCTGCCGCGAAGACCGCGGCGGCCTCGGCCGCCACACCCGTGGGCCGTTCGGTTGGGTTCATGGGGCACGTGTCCTGCGCGGGTGGTTACAATCAGTGATTCGCGACTCGGTTCGCCCTTGGACTGGAGGGCCGCATGGTGTGGGACGAGTCAGGCGGTGCGGCCGTCATGCGGCTGCGTGGGGTCCGGGTCCACAATTTGAAGGGGATCGACCTGGAGCTGCCACGCCACCGGTGGATTGCGGTGACCGGGGTTTCGGGATCGGGCAAATCGAGTCTGGCCTTCGATACGTTGTACGCCGAAGGGCAGCGGAGGTACATCGAGACGTTTTCGCCGTTCATCCGCCAGTTTCTGGAGAAGCTCGACAAGCCGGATGCCGACGCGATCGAGGGGCTTCCACCGGCCGTTGCGGTGGCCCAGCGGATGACCCGGAGATCGGCACGCTCGACGGTCGGCTCGGTCACCGAGCTTCAGGATGCGTTGGCGCTGCTCTTTGCGCGGCTCGGCACGGTCCATTGTCCGGCCTGCGATGCGGCGGTCCGGCCGATGAATCCCGACGACGTGATCCGCGCGATCGAAGCGCTGCCCGATCGGGCTCGTTATCAGGTGGGATTTCCCCTTGACCTGACGCCAGAGACCGACCGAGCGGCCCTGGTCGCGTCGCTGCGCGAGCAGGGTTTCATACGGGCGATCGGGTCAGGGGGAGCGATCGACCTGGCCAACCCCGAAGCCGAGCTCCCGGAAGAAGGCCCGGTCGATGTGATTGTGGATCGTCTGGTACGTGGCTCGGAGCCGGTAGGTCGACTGCGCGACTCGATCGAGACGGCGTTTGCACGTGGCCTAGGCCGGCTCCGTCTGATTCACGATGGGGCGACCCAGAGCTTCATTCGGGGATGGAGGTGTGGATCGTGCGGCGTCAGCGTCGCGCCGCCGGACCCCCGCCAGTTGCGGCCCAACAATCCGTTGGGGGCGTGTCCGACGTGTCAGGGATTTGGGCGAGTGATCGAGTTGGATCTGACCCGCGTTGTTCCCGATCCCTCGCGGTCGCTGGCCGACGGGGCGATCGCGCCCTGGCAGACGCCGGCGTACCGGGAATGGCAGGACGAGTTGATGGCCTGGGCGCCTCGGGTCGGACTGCCGACCGATCGACCGTTCAAGCGGCTGAGCGATGCCCAGCGGCAGCTTGTCGTGGAGGGGGATTCGTCGTTCGCCGGCCTGCGTGGATTCTTTCGCTACCTGGAGCGGAAATCGTACAAGATGCACATCCGGGTCTTCTTGAGCCGTTGGCGGGGACAGGTGGTGTGTCCGGCGTGCCACGGCGCGCGGCTTCGCCCGGAGTCGCTGCGGATCCGCCTGGCTGGCCGCAACCTGGCTCAGTTGATGGCCGAGCCGATCACGGCGCTGCGAAAGTTTGTCGCCGAGTTTGCCGAGTCACGCTCGGCGCTGGGTGAGGCGGTTCGGGGGCGAGTGCTCCAAGGGGTTCTCGCCCGGCTGGTGTACCTCGATGAGATCGGGCTGGGATATCTGACGCTCGATCGACCGGCGCGGACGCTCTCGGCGGGAGAGGCGCGGCGGGTCCAGTTGACCGCCGCGTTAGGCTCGGGGCTGGTCAATACGCTCTATGTGCTCGACGAGCCGTCGATCGGTCTGCACCCCCGGGACATCGGGCGGCTGGTCGATGCGATCGGCCGACTCCGCGACGCCCCAAACTCCGTCGTGGTCGTCGATCATGAAGAGACCTTGATGCGGGCCGCGGACGTGCTGGTCGATATTGGTCCCGGCGCGGGAGAGTCGGGCGGCAGAGTTCTGTTTGTCGGGCCTCCGGACCGGGCGGGCGAGGTTGAGGCGTCGGTCACTGGGGCGTTTTTGTCGGGGCGGCGGCGTCTGCCGGTGGCGCGGACTCACCGCAAGCCTTCTGGACGGCTCCGGCTGGAGGGCGCTTCGGGTCACAATCTCAAGGAGATCGATGTCGAGTTTCCTCTCGGCGTGTTCTGTGTGGTGGCAGGCGTTTCGGGGTCGGGAAAAAGCACATTGATAGAGGAAACGCTCTATCCGGCCCTGGTCCGCCGGCTCAAGAAGCAGTATCTGCCCGCCGAGCCGTACCGTGGCCTGCGTGGCGCGCGGGCGTTGAGCGACGTCGTCCTGATCGACGCGAGCCCGATCGGGCGGACCGCCCGCTCTAACCCAGCAACATACGTCAAGGCGTTCGACGAAATCCGCCGGACCTTCGCCGAGACCGACGAGGCACGGCTGCGGAACTACGGTCCGGGGCATTTCAGTTTCAACGTCGAGGGGGGGCGTTGTTCGGCGTGCGAAGGAAACGGCTATCTGAGCGTCAATATGCAGTTTCTCCCGGACGTGCTCATGCGTTGTCCGGAGTGCCGGGGCCGGCGGTTTCGGCCGGAGGTTCTGGAGATTACCTATCGCGGTAAAAACATTGCCGAAGTTCTCGACCTGACGGCCCGCGAGGCGTTTGGCTTTTTCAAGAATCGCCCCGGGATCCAGATGGCGCTGAGGCCGCTGATCGACGTTGGGTTGGATTACTTGCGTCTGGGCCAGCCCGCGTCAACCCTCTCTGGGGGGGAAGCGCAACGCCTCAAACTGGCGGCGAATCTGGCAGCCCCTAAGGTCGTGCTGGGGTCGGGCGAAACGATCCATACCTTGTTTCTCCTGGACGAACCGACCTCGGGGCTGCACCCGGCCGACGTGGCTCGGTTGATCGACTGTCTGAACCTGCTGGCCGATCAGGGACACTCCCTGATTGTCGTAACCCACGACTTGAATCTCATGGCGGCCGCCGACTGGATCATCGAGCTGGGCCCCGAGGCCGGGGCTGGCGGCGGACGGGTGGTCGCCGAAGGTACGCCGGAGCACCTGGCCCGGCAACCCACGCCGACCGGTCGGGCGCTGGCGCCTCGACTGGCCGACTGACCATGCGTTCAGATCTTGAGAAAAAAAATGGCGATCGGATTCAAGCCGGGTTCCGATTTTGCCGATTGTCGGGATTACGACGGGACACGTCGGGCTAGTTGGTCCCCTCGTGCGGCAGTCGGTCCCTCAGGTCGAGGAATGGCGTCTTATGGATCGCTCGCGTCGGTTGCGGACTTTCAGTCGCTTCCATCTCGAAGGCTTAGAAGGCCGTGCGTTGCTTTCGGGCGTTGAGGTGGTTCCTGAGCGGCCTGATGTCGGTGAGGTCGCGCCCTGGGAGGAGCCGTCCAAACCGGCAGTGGATGCGACGCCCCATGAATCGAACGACGGGGAAGTGGTCGCGCCGCCTCAGGAACAGCCCGACGATTCCATGATTTACTACACGACGGCGGACCGGTCCCCCGTGCGGAGAGGGCCGGCTCAGTTGGCCGCAGCGCGGCGGCGAGCGGAGCGGATGGCCGACCGCTGGGAGCGTCGGGACGCAGCCGGTCCGATGATCACGGAGACCACGCTACTGACTCGCGGAGATCAGGTGGTCGGATTTGCCTTGAGCTTCGACAGCCCAATGCGAGCCGACGTGGCAACCGACCCGAACGCCTACCGCGCCATTCGGATCACCAAGCCGAACACTTGGCTGGCTCGGCTGACCTATCAGGGCGACGGCCCCCAGATCGAAGAATTGCGGATCCGGGAGGTCGAATATCAGGCGGCCGATCGGCGGGCGATCATCTGGCTCCAGGACCCCCGACGCGCAACCGGTCAGTTTCGGGTCGGGGTGCTGACGCAGCAAACTCCGATTCAGCGGCGAACCCGACCGCTGGTGCTGGGGCCATTGACGGATCTTCAGGGGCGCGTGGTCCGGCACAATCCGGCCGACGTAAGGCTTCCTGGCCGCCATATCCTGTTTACACAACCCGACCACAGCCGGCCGTTTGATTCAAACTGGGTACAGGGAGACTGAATCCTGGGCTTGCCGACGGGTCGGGGACCATGGACAATCCCTCCGCACTCTGACCGTCGGCGGCCGGCGAGGACCGAAGTCGATGGCCTTCTGGCTGTTTAAGACCGAGCCGGATGTTTTCAGCTTTGACGACCTGGTCTCGGCCCCAAGGCGATCGACGGGATGGGACGGAGTGCGAAACTACCAGGCGAGGAATTTCCTCCGCGATCAGGTTCGGGTCGGTGATCAGGTGTTTATCTATCACTCGAACGCCGAACCACCCGCAATTGCCGGTATCGCCGAGGTGACGCGTGCGGGTCATCCGGACCCGACGGCGTTTGATCCCGAGTCGAAGCACTTCGACCCTAAGTCGGACCGCTCAGCGCCGACCTGGTACCAGGTGACCGTTCGGGCCGTCAGCCGATTCACGCCGCCGATCGGACTGCCGGAGCTGCGTGGGATTCCCAGCTTAAAGGGAATGGAGTTGCTGCGTCGGGGCAGCCGCTTGTCGGTCCAGCCGGTTCGCGACTCGGAGTGGACGACGATCGTCGATACGTTTGCGGATCGAATCGGCCCGGTTCAGCGGCGGACTTCGCGGCGGAGAGAGCGATGACCCAGATCGAGCACTTCGCGCTGTTCACCGATCAGTTAGAGCGGCTCCGCGATTTTTACGTCGAGGCGTTCGGGCTTCGGGTGGTTCTCGACAATAGCCGAGCGCCGGTTCCGGGGTATTTTTTGGCGGACGGCCGGGGTGTCGTGCTGGAGATCATTGAGAGGCCTCAAGAGATTCCGGCGGTCGAGACGCGGTACGCCTGCCATGTCGCCTTTTCGGTTGCGGATCTCGGGGCGGCGCGGGCGCGGCTTGAGGTCTTTGGCTGCCGGTTTGAAGCCGAAACGGCGGTGGAGACCGACTCATTCAAGACCGCCTTTTTCCGCGATCCGGCGGGCAATCGTTGCCAAATCGTCTGGCGGCAGACGCCACTGGTGGGCGACTGAACGGTCTTGTCCGGAGAGGGAGGCCTCGCCGCCTGCGGTACGATGGACATTCTCTGCGTCGGGATGTATCGGGCCTGCTCGACCTGGCAATACGAAGTTGCCGCCGAGCTTGTCGAGAGCCACCGAGGGGGAATCCGGCTGGGCTATCTGAGCGGTGATGAATATGCCAGGTTGCCCGAGTCGTCGCACTGGCGGGTGCTCAAGTCGCACGAAGGTCATCCGGCGTTTCGGAAGGCTCTACGCCACGGGAAGGCGTTGGCGATCACAAGTATCCGGGACCCTCGTGATGTTGTGTACTCGATGCTTCACAAACGGAGTCAGACCTTTCGGGTCTTTCTGCGTGAGGGGATGATCCATCAGATCGTCGCCAACGCGCGGGAGTGGTCGAGGCAACCTGCGGCGCGCTGCTTGACCCAGCGCTATGAGCGGGTCGTGGCAGCGCCGGAAGATGCGATCGCGGAACTGGCTGCGTTCATGGGAATCGCGATTGACAGGATGGAGCTTGAGCGGCTTGCCGCGGAGTATTCCTTGGAGGCGAATCGGCGCCGAGCCCTGGCAACCGCCGAGCGGCTGCGGGCTTCCGGCCTGGATCTGAACGACCCCCAGCACGCGACCCGTCACGATGAACGGTCGCTGCTCCATTGGAATCATGTGCGCACGGGCCGAATGGGCGAGTGGCGGTACCGGGCGACCCCAGCCGAGCGGCGGGTGATGAGGCGGATTCTGAACCACTGGATCGCCCGGAACGGTTACGAGCCGGACGGCCTGGAGGCTGTGACGCGTGAAACGGTCGGCGAGCGGATCACCCGCGAAGCCGATCAGGCAGTGGGTTGGGTGCGCTGCACGCTGCGCTGCGCGGCTTTAAATTATCCCCGCACGGGCCGGACGGCCAAAAGACTGTTGGGGATCAGCCCTTGATGACTCCGATGGGGCGAAGTCGGGCGACCTTGCGCGAAATGCCGGCTTTGTGGACCACTTCGACCACCTGATCGACGTCCTTGTAGGCGGCGGGCTGTTCTTCGGCCAGTCCCTTGAAGCCGCGAGCGCGGGCGATGATGCCGAGGGCGTCGAGTTCTTTGTCGATGCGGCGGCCAGAGGCGCGGCGGACGGCTTCCGTCCGGCTCATGACCCGCCCTGCGCCGTGGCAGGTGGTTCCGAAGGACCGCTCCATGCTCCCCGGCTGGCCCACCAGCACCCAGGAGGCCGTACCCATGCTTCCGGGAATAATGACAGGCTGGCCGATTGCTCGATAGGCAGGCGGAAGCTCCGGGTGGCCGGGCGGGAAGGCGCGGGTGGCGCCCTTGCGGTGAACGCAGAGCTGTTTGATCTGGCCGTGATCGACGGCGTGGTCCTCGAACTTGGCGATATTGTGGGCAACGTCGTAGACGAGGGTCAGTCCGAGGTCGGTCCATTTCTTGCGGAAGATGCGCTCGAAGACGAGACGTGCCTGATGGGTCAGGAGTTGGCGGTTGCAGAAGGCGAAGTTGGCCGCGGCGCGCATGGCGCCCAGATAGGCTTGCCCCTCAGGACTTCGGATGGGGGCGCAGGCCAGTTGGGCGTCGGGGAGGGTAAAACCGTACCGCTTCGGCGCGTTCTTGAAGGCGGCCAGGTGGTCCTCGCAGACCTGATACCCCAGGCCACGTGAACCGGAATGGATCAGGACGGTCAATTGGCCCTCGGCCAGCCCGAAGGCCGAGGCAACGTCCGGGTCTTCGATCCGATCGACGACCTGCACTTCGAGAAAGTGGTTTCCGGAACCGAGCGTGCCGCACTGGTCAGCGCCGCGGACGTAGGCACGGTCACTGACGCGGTCGGGGTCGGCGCCGGCAAGGCAGCCTCCGGCCTCGATGTGGGCGAGGTCGTCCTCCGTGCCCAAGCCCTGTTTGACCACAAAGGCCGCGCCTTGTTCCATGAGCTCGGCGAGTTGGGGTTTTCGGAAGACGTACGGACCGGTCTGGCCGACGCCGGTCGGGATATCGCGAAAGAGCTGATCGACGAGCGGCCGGATCAGCGGCCTGGCTTCGTCCCAGAGGATCGAGCTGCGGAGCAGCCGGACCCCACAGTTGATGTCGTAGCCCACGCCGCCTGGCGAGATCACGCCGCCTTGTTCCGGGTCGGTCGCGGCCACGCCGCCGATGCAAAATCCGTATCCCCAATGGATGTCGGGCATCGCCAGACTGGCCTTTTGGATACCCGGAAGCGTGGCCACGTTGGCGACCTGTTCCAGACCCTGATCCTGCTTGATCTGCTCGATCAGCGTGTCGTCCGCGAAGACCAGGCCATCGACGCGCATTTCCGGACGATAGGTTCGGGGGATGCGCCAGCAGACGTCATCGATGCGTTCGAGAGGACCATGGTAGGGGTCGGGCATGGGGAGGCTCTCCGGTAGAGTTGGCGCATCGTTCAACGCGCCGTGCCGACGGCTGCGGACACGGAAAACCCGAGCCATGTTCACAGGGTTACGGTTGGGGCCTTGGGATCAGGCTCAAGGCCCTCAGGTCGAGCAAGGCGGAGCGGATCGGGCTGCCGGCCCGAGCCACCAGCCGATGTCGGCCTGCTGGAAGACGAATCGTCCCCAATGAGCGAGTCTGGTAATCGTCCCAACCGGCGGTCGGCGTCACGGTCCATTCGAGCCGTTCGCCGGTCAGTTGGAGCGAGAGGGTTCCGCCCGCGGTATCGGCCGGGCAGGCGTATTCCAGAACGACCTCGAACGTACCCGCCTGATTCAGGTCGAACGTCCAGGTCGCGTTGTCGTTGTCGCTCATCCAGTAGCCGAGGTTCTTGTAGGTCGGCTCGAACGTCAGGGAATCGCCGCGGATTTCGGCCGACTCGGCTCTCAGTCGGACGACGCCGTCGCCGTCGGCGGTGACGGCCATCGGCCGATTTCCCTCGATGATCTTGGGCGGCGGCAGGGTCGCGTCGAGGAAGACGAGCAAGTCGGCGACGTCGCGCGGCGTCAAGTTCTGCTCCAGACCCTCGGGCATTAGGGACCGCCCGGTGGCTTCGAGGCTGCGGATGTCGGCCCGGCTCAGGTCGATCGTCTCTCCTTCGGCACGGCGGAGGGTGACGCTCGTGGCCGTTTCACCAACCACCAGCCCTTGGAGAACCCGGCCATCAGCGGTTTCAACGATATACTCGGTGTATTGAGGCTCGACGGCTCGATTGGGATCGAAGAGGGCGACCAGCAGCGCCTCGGTCGAACGATCGGTCAGTCCCCGCAGGTCTGGTCCGACGGCGTGGCCCAGTCCGCCCAGCTCATGGCAGGTCGCGCAGACGCGTTCAAAGACGGCACGACCGGCCGTGGCATCGCCCGCCCCGGCTGAGGGCAGCTTGGCTCGGTAGTCGGCAATCACGTTGAGCCGTTCGGTAGCGGGAACGCGCAGGATCGCCCCAGCACGATCCCGAATCGCAGCGTCTTCATGATGAAGAAGACGCTGGGTCGCCCGGGCCCCGATTTCTGTCGGCTGAGGCGTACCGGCCGCCAGGGCGTCGAGCAGAGCTTCGATCCACTCCTTGCGGCTGAGGAGCAGCTCGACGATCTGGCGTCGCAACGCCGGCGGATGCGACGCCCAGCCGGCCAGAAGCAGCCCAGGCGTGGCGTCCGACCGCCGCGCGGCCAACGCCGTGACGGCGGCCCGGCGCACCGCCGGAGCCACCTCCGGAGCCAGAAGCGACGCCAAGGCCCGATCGACCTCGAGATCCCCGACTCGCACCCGGCCCAACAACTGCAGCCACTCAACCCGCTGCTGCTCGGGCGTTTCCGGTCGTGCGGCGTGCGCTCGTGCTTCAGTTGCGATCGCACGCAGACCCTCACGGACCCGCGCTGCTCGGTCTGGATCGAACTGGCCGGCAAGGGATTCGGCGTCCAGGTCGTAGCGAGCCAGTTGATCGAGCAGCCGGGCCAGCCCAGCAACCCGTACTTCGACCGCATCCTGGCCCGAAAGCAGACGATCGAGAATCGAACCCATCAGGGCCGCTCGGTCGGTCTGGGTGTCGGCGAACGCCGTCTGCCAGAGGTCGGCCAGCAGATCGACGGCAAGCTCCGAGGGCCGCTGGTCCGCCAACCAGAGCTCGGTGACTCGACGAGCCAAACCCGGCGCGCCGGCCGCACTGACGATTGCCATACGCATCCAGGGGTCGCGGCCGTCGCGGGCCGCCAGTTCGTAGAGAGGTCCGGCGGCGTGGCCGTCCCCACCCAGCTTGCCCAGGGCAAGGGCCGCAGCATGGCGAACGCGGATCGAATCATCGCGGACGCAGCGCTCGATTTCCCGACGGAGCCGATCCTCGCCGTGGTAGCGAACGGCCAGCAGACAGGCAAATCGCCGGACTTCCGGATCGGGGTCGGAGAGCCGCTCGACGCACTCGGTCCCGTCGAGGCGCTGGGCCGCGGCTTGCGGGGAGGCGAATGCATGAAGAGTTGCAAGCGCCTGAATGCGGACCCGGGGATCCGAAGCGGACTGGGCTAGTCGGCGCAGGCCGGCAGCGACGGTCTCGTCCCAGCCGGCGTGGAGCAGCAGCCGCATCGCGGTATCGCGCTGCCAGCCATTGGGGCTGTCCAGGGCGGCGACCAGTCCGATCGAATCGAGTCGGTCCAGCCGGGGGATGGGTCGGGCTTCGCGGTGAACCGGAAGGACGCGGTAGATCCGTCCCCGGTCGTGACCGGCGCGGAGGTCGAGTTGGGCTTCCCAGTCGTCGGGGATCCACTCGGGGTGTTCGATGACAGCGCGGTACATGTCGGCGATCCAGAGGCCGCCGTCGGGACCGGTCTTGATCATCGTGGGGCGGAACCAGGTGTCGGCAGATGCGAGAAATTCGCGGTGGGTCTCGTCGGCGGCTCGGACTCCCCGATAGGTGACGCCGTCGGCGACCAGTCGCATCCGGTGGACCAGGTTGTGAACGGGTTCGCTGATGAACAGGCTCGAGGCCGCGGTGGGACCGAGCAAGTCGTCGCGGTATGGGGCCGGTGTGTTGGCCGAGGTAGCCAGACCGGCGTTATCAAGGTCGTTGAAGCGGGCCACGATCGGGCTGACCGGGAAGAGCCTGCGGTCCGGTTCGAGGTTGACGGCGGGCACGGGGAAGGCCACCGCGCGGTTTTGGGCGAGCCACTCGTCATCGAGGACGAGGTGGCGTGCCCAGGTCGAGTTGTCGTTGGCGAACCAGTCGTCCCAGTCGTTGCGCTGACGGCCGAACTGGCCGCGGCCCGTCGTCAGGGCGAACGCGCCGGTGTCCGGGTGAAACCGGAAGTCGCGTCCGCCGATGACGTGGCGCGAACCAGTCCGCGTCGAGAGCACGCCGCGATCGCTCGAGCCATCGGCACCATAGAGCCAGCCATCGAGACCTAGTGCGAACCCATTGACGCGGTGCTGGGGATTGAGTTCGTCGAAGCCGCTGAGCAGGACTTCGCGATGGTCGGCCTTGCCGTCGCCGTCGGTGTCGGCGGCATAAAACACGTCAGGGGCAGCCGTCACGATCACTCCCTCGCGCCAGCAGGTGACACCATTGGGATAACGCAGGCCGTCGAGAAAGATCGTCGAGCGGTCATACCGGCCATCGCCGTCGGCATCCTCGAGGACCCGAATCCGGCCGCCGGGCGAACCTGGGCCGTCGTCACCCCCCAAGGGATAGTCGCCCATTTCGGCAACCCAAAGCCGTCCGTCCGCGCCGACGTCCAAAGCGACCGGATCGGCAATCAGGGGTTCGGCCGCGACGACCTCGACGCGGAATCCCGGCCGCACGTCGAACGACCGCAGCGCTTGCTCGACCGGGCGGGGTCGGGTCGGAACGGTTCGGAGCAACTCGGCGATCGAACGCCGGTCAACGTGCTGAGGCAAAGCGGCGGTATCCTCGTTTTGCCACCAGAGTTGACCAGAGTGCACCCAGAAGCCGTTCTGGGCGGGTCGGCCGGATCGGAGGACCCGGTCGGCGCGGACGATCGGCGGCAGAGGCGTCTGGCCGTGCGGAGGATCATCCGGCGAGCGGGAGCCCGCGACAACCGCCCGCGTCCAGCCGGTCTCGAGCGAGTCGAACAGCCAGATGCCGTAGGTTGTCGGCCCTGAAAAGACAACGTCGTCATAGCCGTCGCGGTCGAGGTCAACGAAGCGGGTCCCCGCATCGGCTCCCGGCACATGGATGCGCGAGCCATCGGCCAACTCGTAGGAGGCACCGACAATCCGGGCGGTTCCCGGCAGGCCGATCGGCAATTCGGTCCACCGGGACGCGGCTTCGTCCCAGCGTAAGATTCGATTGACTTCGAGGTTGGCGATCAACAGTTCATCACGGCCATCGTGGTCCAGGTCGCGGAACCGGATTCCGCGGTCCACCCCACCGCGGAGCGGTTGTTCATCAACGGGAAGACCAGTCAGGAGCGCGTGATCGTCGATCCAGGATCCATCGCGATAGGTGTAGGCACCGACCTGGTTGGGCCCCAAGGCGATCACCGAGACGGCATCGCCTCGGGGTCGACCGAACCGGACGGACGGGTCCTCGGCCAGGACCGTGCTCCCCGGATGGACCCGAAGAGCGAGCTGGAGCGGGAACGATCCCTCCTCCCACCGGTACAGTACGGCATTCCAGCGCCGGGTGCGTTGCGTGCGATCATCGGCGAAGACGACATCAAGATAGCCGTCGCCATCGAGGTCCAGCAGCTTACCGCCCGCGAAGCTCCCATTGAGCCGGATCGGCTGGTCGGCCTGATCGTTTTGCTCGATCCGCCGTGCCAGTTCCTGTTTCCGGTCCGGAAAAGGCGTCCCATCGGTGATCCGCAGCGACCGGCCACCCAGGACGTTCCGATTGAGCCGCTCGAGCGCCTCGGGAAATGTGAGAAACTTGACCTTTGGACCGTGCGTCGCGACGGCGTGATCGATCAGCTCGACAATCTGGCTCGATTCGATCCACCCGTGGGGATGGAAGACCATCGTCATCACGCCTTGCTTGGCGACCGTCAGATCGAGCGCGGCCTTCCAGTCTTCGACGACTTGAGGGTTCAGCTTGCCGAGGCGGTTCTGTCCTTCCCAGTCGCTGGGAGCCATGCAGGGAAATTCCCAGCCCAGTCCGGCGATCACGTAGGGATAGGGATAATTTTCAATTGTGTTCACAAACGACGGGAAAGTGACGTACTTGCGAAAGCGATCCGAACCGTCGGCGTCGAAGACAAGCGTCCGGGGAAGGCTTGGGTCATCGGGCGTGAAGACGTGGAACACGGAAGAGTCGATCTGAAGAAACCGGCCTTGAGGCGTCGTTGCGCGGAACAGCTCGGCGAAGAATCGAGGACTGAGGCTGTTCATGCTATCGCAGCACGGCATCCGGAAGGCGACAGGATCGTTGTTGGGGATCGACGCGAGGCGGTCGATGCAGCTCTCGTAGGTCTGGCGCGCGGAGAGGAAATCCCCCTTTTGAAGGAGCGGGCATGGGTGATCGGTCGTGTGGCATTCGAGGGAGAGGCCGGCGCGGAGCCAAGCCTGGAGCTGGGGATTGGCCGGATCGGCGCGGTTGGTGAAGATGCTGATCGGTGCGCGGCCGTCGATCTGTTTCAGCCGCTCCACGATCGGCCCGAGAAAGCGCTCGTAAGGCGTGGTGTCGGCCTGCATGTCGTCGATGGCCAGGATGACGACGGCTTCGATACCAGGTTCGCCGACCCACATCGGCGTGATCAGCTTGGGAAAGTCGCGGTGGACGTAGTAGGGGTTGGTCGGGTCGTCAAGATAGGTGAGGGAACGCGAGGGCGACTGGCCTGCGGCCCCTGTGTCGCCCATCGCCGACACGAGGCCCAGAAACAGGGCAAACCCGCTACGCATGGAAACCTCCGTTGCCGAACCTGATCCCTCGATGGGCGCCGATTACGAAAATACCATGGTGGCAGTGCCGGAGCACCGCCCCGATCAGGACCGGCGAGGCGTACGGATCGACGCTGGTTTGGCGATCGGCGCTGATCGGGAATCGCTGCGGTCTCGGTACCGGCCGTGAGATTGTGTTAGAAAAGAGGCTCGGGCTGCTCACTCGACGAGGAATCCCGGCTATGGCCACCCGCCGCTTCACGCTGGATTATGGACGCACGGGCCTTGCGGTTGAAATCGACGCAACTAATGTGGTTGGTCCGCTCGAAATCAAGCCGGTGCCGCCGCTGCCGGATCCGGAGGCGGCGGTCGCCGAGGCGTTGAAGCGGCCGATCGGCTCAGCGCCACTGGCCGAACTGGCGCAGGGGAGGAAAAACGCCTGCATCCTGATCTGCGATATAACGCGGCCGGTTCCCAACGCGACGATTCTCCGGCCCCTGCTCAAGACGCTGCACGAGGCGGGAATCCCTCGGGACGAGATCCTGCTGCTGGTCGCGACCGGCCTGCACCGGCCGAGCACGCCCGAGGAGCGGGTCGAGATGCTTGGCCCGGAGCTTGCGCGTGACTACCGTGTGGAGGACCATCACGGAACGGTTCTCGAAGAGCACACCTATTTGGGCACGACCGAGAACGGGGTCCCGGCCTGGATCGACACGCGTTACGTGAAGGCGGACCTCAAGATCGCCACCGGGCTGATCGAGCCTCACTTGATGGCCGGCTATTCGGGTGGCCGTAAGCTGATCTGCCCGGGAATCGCGGCGCTGGAGACGGTGAAGGTCTGGCACGGGCCCCGGTTTCTGGAGCACCCCAAGGCTGACTGCGGATACCTGGAAGGCAACCCGGTCCACGAAGAAAACACCCGGATTGCCCGGATGGCTGGCTGCGATTTCATCGTCAACGTGACGCTCGATCAGAAGCGGCACGTGACGGCCGTCGTCGCCGGCGATCTGGAGGCCGCGTTTCTGGAGGGAGTTCGGTTTGTCCGGGAGGTGGTCAAGGCCCCGGTCCGCCAGCCCTGCGACGTGGTCGTAACCAGCGCGGCGGGCTATCCGCTCGACACGACGTTTTACCAGGCCGTCAAGGGCATGACCGGCTGCCTGCCGATCGTCAAACAAGGCGGAACGATCGTCCTCGCGGCGAGTCTGAGCGAGGGGATCGGCTCTCCCGAGTTTCAGTCCCTCTTCCGCGAGAACCAAAGCCTCGATCAGTTCATGACGCGAATTCTGGGCAAGGACTATTTTGTGATGGATCAGTGGCAATTGGAGGAATTGGCGAAGGTCCGCCGCAAGGCTCGAGTGAAGGTGGTTACCGACGGTCTGCCCGCCGCGGTCTTGAGCCGGCTCTTTGTCGATCCGGCTCCGAGCGTCGAGTCAGCAGTGGCCGATGCACTCCGTGAGTACGGCCCGGAAGCGACCGTCGCCGTCATTCCGAAAGGCCCCTATGTCCTGCCAGTCCTGGAGCCTGCAGCCGGGCTCTGAGCCAGCAGCGACACGCTGAAGCGGCTCTGGGTTCGTGCGAAATCGTCCGCGGAGTACGGCCAGCGGAAGGAGCCAGATCCAACGGTGCACGGTTCTTCCTTCGCCCCAAAAGGCTCAGAACGCACGGTCGGTGTCGCAATCGACTCGGGTTCGCTCCGGCGAAGGGGGATGAGCGAGCTGGTTCGTGTGGCGAACGGCCGCCCCGCCGGAGGAATGGCCGGCTTGACGAACCGATCCCACGGCACACTGGCGGCGACCGCCTCGCCCCAAGCCCAGGTGGATCGTGGGGCGTCGGATCGGCGGCTTAGCCGTGAACCATCCTCCAGCTAAAGACGCGTATTCGCCGACCTTCGGGATCGAACAAGCGGGCCTCGCGGTAACCTTCCCCCAAAGGACTATCGAACGGATCGCTGACCTGGACGCCCCGCGCCTGCCAGCCGCTCACGGCGGCGTCGACATCGCCGAGTAGGAGAACCAGATCGACGCCCGTGGCGAACGGCTCTCCCTGCTTCATCGAGAGCCTGAAATCCCCGAGCTTGAGCAGTGCCCAGCCGTGGGGCTCGTCGACACGATCGACCTCAAAGCCCAAGACATCCCGGTACCAAGGAAGGCAGTCCGCCACGCTCCGAACCCGGAGCTCAACCATGTAGAGACGCATGGAGATCCCCGATCGAGGAAACCGATTCGGACCTACCAGGGCTATTCCGTTCTGATCTATCCGATCGGCTGCAATGATGTTATGCCAGTAGTCACCGTTTGATCCACACCTGGAGGTCTTGGCATGGACGCCGCGCGATCTCTTCTGGAAGTCTTTCGTTCACCGAAGCTTATGGACCGTCGCAGGGCCCAGGGCCTGCGGCACCCTTTGCCTTCGATTCTGGCCTTGACGGCCGTAGCCATGCTCACGGGCATCACCTCGCGGCGGGGCGTCGTCCAGTTCGGCAATGCCTTCGGTCGCGAGTTCCGGAAGCTCCTCGGCTGCACCCGATCCAAGGCCCCCAGCGAGGCCACTCTCAGCCGTGTCTTTCGCGGGATTGACGTCGCGGTCTTCGAGCAGTTGATCAGCGAGTGGATCCAGGCCCGTCTCGGGACCCGATGCTTCGAACACATCGCGATCGACGGCAAGACGGCGCGTGGGTCTCGGGGCGAGAATTTGCCCGCGGTGCATCTGCTGGCTGCCTATGCCTCCGAGATGAGGGCGGTCCTGACCCAATTGCGGGTCGATGCCAAAACCAATGAGCACAAGGCGGCCCTGGAATTGCTCGGAATTCTGCCACTCTCTGGCAAGGTTGTCACGGGTGATGCCATGTTTACTCACCGAGACGTCTGCTCGGAGATTGTGCGGCGTGGCGGCGATTATGTGCTACCAGCCAAGGAAAATCAGGCGATGCTCCTGGCGGACATCCGAAGTGTTTTGGACGCCCCGCCAGCGGGGCTTTCCCCCCCGGCAGAGACGACTCCACGCCGAGAGCATCCGCCAGGCCTGCATGATTCACAAGGGGCATGGGCGACGTGAGCGGCGGACGATTCGGACCACGACCTGGCTGAACAGCTTCCTGGACTGGCCGGCCGTGGGGCAGGTTTTTCATCTGCGGCGTGAACGCACCCTCCGGGGAGTGACGACCGTCGAGGACGTGTACGGTATCACCAGTCTGAGGCCCGAGAAGGCGTCGCCCGCCAAGCTCCTGACGCTGATCCGTTCGCACTGGGCGATCGAGAACCAGTTGTTTGGCGTGCGGGATTGGACCTTGGGCGAGGATGCCAGCCGAGTGAGGACCGGGACCGCCGCGCAGGTCGCTGCAAGCCTCCGCAACGTGGCGTTGTTTCTGCTGGGACAGCAAGCCAGACGGACGAAACGAGGAATCGCCGACGTCGTCAGAGATCTGAGGTTCCATGTCACAAAGGCCATGAAACTTGTGGCAACTTGAGCAGAAGAATGAAACAGCCCTGTCGGACCTACCTATTGCGATTGACCCGGACGCCCGGATACCTAAAATTGTCCGCATTCTGGAGTTTAGGGCAAGACAGCAAAGGCGTCGCGGTGACATGATGCCGTCAGTCGTCTGGCATCCGATCGAAGCGGAGGGGATCGAGGCTGTCTCCCACGACGCGACCACGCTACATCTGTACGTCCGACTCCAATCGGGAAAAGTCCTGCGATTTGAGAGGGTTCCGGCCTCGCTGCAAGAGGGGCTTCTGACGTCTGGCTCGCCGGGACGCTTTTTTCGGGAGCGGATCCAAGACGCCTTCGAGTCGGCCCCGATCGATGAGTCCTGGGTCCCAACAAACGAATCCAGTCCGCCGATGCCAGCCGACACGGAAGCGACCCCGCCAGCCCCGGGCGACCTCGAACAATCCCGCCGCGACAAGCTGGCCCGGATCGAAGCCCTGGGCCTGGACCCTTGGGGGCAGCGGTTCGACGGCCATCGCCCGATCGCCGAAGTTCGCCAGCTCGATGCCCCGCCGCCCGGCGCGAGCGAGCCAGGTCCTCCGGTACGCGTTGCCGGCCGGATCATGCTCCGCCGCGACATGGGCAGGGTCCACTTTCTCCAGATCCGAGACTGGACCGGACCGATCCAGGTCATGATCGGGAAGAAACAGGTTGGCGAAACCGGCTGGGAACTGGCGAATTTGCTCGACTTGGGAGATCTGATCGGCGTCGATGGGACCGTCGGGCATACCCGTACGGGCGAGCGCACGGTCTTCGCCACCGGTTTGACCATTCTCGGCAAGAGCCTGCTTCCGCCACCGGAAAAGTGGCACGGCTTGTCGGATATCGAGTTGCGGAGCCGGCAGCGCTATGTGGATCTGTTTACGAATCCCGAGTCGATGGAGGCCTTCCTCGGCCGGTCAAAGATCCTGGCTGCGTTTCGCCGGGTGCTGGCCGAACGTGGCTACGTGGAGGTCGAGGGGCCGACCATGCAGACGATCGCCGGCGGGGCGGCCGCGCGACCCTTCGTGACCCATCACAACGCGCTCGATCTGAAGCTCTACCTGCGGATAGCGCTGGAACTGCATCTGAAGCGGTTGCTGGTCGGCGGCATGGAGAAGGTGTACGAGCTGGGCCGGGTCTTCCGTAACGAGGGCATCAGCCGCAAGCACAATCCCGAGTTCACGATGCTGGAGGCGTACGAGGCCTACGGCGACTATCACAGTATGATGGAGCTGACCGAAGCCCTGATTCTGGGTGCGATCGACGCCCTTGACGGCCAGCGGGTTCGGTCCTGGGACGGAAACACGGTCGACTTCACCCCCCCCTGGCCCCGGCGCACCTATGCCAGCCTGTTCGAGGAGTATGTCGGGGTCGGGATGCACGACTTCGAGGCCGTTCGGGAGCGAGCCGTCGAGCGAGGCATCTCGGTCCTTGACAAAGACGACGTCGTGATCGTCGCCGAGTTGTTCGAGCAAGTGGTCGAGCCCAACCTGATCGGTCCGGTTTTTGTGGTCGACTACCCCGCCCCGCTTTGTCCGCTGACGAAGCGTAAGCGGGGCCATCCCGACGTGGCCGAACGCTTCGAGCTGTTTGTGCACGGGGTCGAGCTGGCCAACGCGTATACTGAGCTGAACGATCCGCTCTTGCAGGAAGAGCTGTTTCGCAAGCAGCTTCAGGGTCAGCGAGCCGAGGACTCGATGGCCGTCCTCGATGAGGATTTCCTTCGCGCTCTGAAACACGCGATGCCTCCGGCGGGTGGACTCGGAATCGGGATGGACCGGCTCTGCATGTTGCTGCTCGATCGTCACCACATCCGCGACGTGATCCTGTTTCCGTTGCTGCGGCCGGATCATTGCTAGAACCGTTACGCCCGATGTCCAAGGAAGGACTGAGACGGCCATGTACATGCTCTTGCTCTGCTGGCGCTACCTCCGCACCCGTTACATTGCGCTGGCCAGCATCGTGAGCGTGATGCTGGGCGTGGCCACGATGATCGTCGTCAATGCGGTGATGGCCGGCTTTGCCGACAAGATGCGGGATCGCCTCCACGGGATTCTCTCCGACGTGGTCGTCGAGGGAACGTCGTTCGATGGATTTCCGTACGCCAACGAGGTGATGGCGTTGATCCGCTCGGTCGGCGGGGATCGGGTCGAGGCGTTGGCGGCGACCGTGGATACGCCGGGAATCATGAGTTTCCAGTACGGCTCGCAGACGATCACCAAGCCGGTTCAGATCATCGGCGTTGATCCGGCCAGCCGGGCCGCCGTGGGCCAGTTCGCCCAATACCTAGTCGGGGAGCGGGGCGAACCTCGCCCGCCCTCGTTCGAGGTGGATCCCACGCTCCGGGAGCTGAACTCCCACGCCGCGAAGTTGATCCACGAGTCCGACCCCGACGCCGAGACGTTGGCCATTCTTCAGCAGCACGCCCAGCAGGAAGTTCCCGACCACGGGGCGATCCCAGGCTACGCGACCGTCACTCACCACCCTCCCGGAGCAACCGAGGACATCTTTCTCGCGCCGACCGGCTCGCGGATCATCCTGACCTTTCCCTCAACCGGACAAGCCATCGAACCTCGACGGGATAGCTTCACGGTCGTCTCGTTCTTCAAGAGCGGGATGAGCGAGTACGACGCCTCATTTGTCTTTGTTCCGCTGGAGCGGCTCCAGTATCTCCGCGGCATGGGCAACGGCCACGAGGGCCGGGTCAACGCGATCCAGATCAAGACCAGACCGGGGACCGACCTGGATCGGCTGGCGTTGGATCTGTCGCGTGCCCTCTGGGATCGCTGGCCGCGCGGATTTAGCGTTCAGACCTGGGAACAGAAGCAAGGTCCGCTGCTCTCGGCGGTCGCCCTGGAGCAGTCGATTTTGAACATCCTCCTCTTCTTCATCATCGCCGTGGCTGGGTTTGGGATTCTGGCGATCTTTTCGATGATCGTGGTGGAGAAGACCCGCGACATCGGGATCCTGAGGGCCCTTGGCGCATCCACTCGCGGCGTTCGTGCCATCTTTCTTGGATACGGGCTGTCGCTGGGACTGGTCGGGTCGGGCGTGGGGATGATCGGCGGGCTTCTGTTCGTGGCCCATATCAACGCGATCGAGGCCGCGCTGAGCCGGTTGCTGGGTCGCAAGGTCTTCGACGACACGATTTACTACTTCAACGAGATACCGGTCCTGGTCGATCCCAAAACGGTCGCTCTGATTGTGGGCGCGGCGCTGCTGATCGCCGTCGGAGCGAGCGTCTGGCCGGCCCATCGGGCCGCGCGGCTGCATCCGGTCCGGGCGCTACGTTACGAATGAGCGTGAGTCCGGGGTCTGACCAGACTCGGGGAGTTGGTAACCGTTCCGTTGGCCTAGTCAGCCCATACGGGAGAGTCACGGATGACGCCGCATCTGGCCTGCGTGGATCTGGTCAAGGGATATCGCAAAGGGAAGGTCCAGGTGCCCGTGCTCCAGGGGGTGGACTTCGAGGCAGCGCGCGGCGAATACGTCGCCGTGATGGGCGCGAGCGGCTCGGGCAAGAGCACGCTGTTGCACGTTCTGGGGCTGCTCGACGACCCCGACCGGGGACGAATCCTGCTCGAGGGCCGACCGATCGACCGCCTTCCTGACCGCCGCCGGGACGAGCTACGCAATCGCATCTTTGGATTCATCTTCCAGTCGTATCATCTGCTCCCCGAGCTGACGGCTCTGGAAAACGTGCTCACGCCGCTGATGATTCGCTACGGCGTGATCGCCTACAAATTGCGGCGTAAGCGGCTGGTCCACCAGGCCCGCCTGTTGCTGGATCGGGTCGGACTGGGCCACCGCTGCAACCACAAACCGTCCGAACTGTCTGGCGGCGAGATGCAGCGTGCGGCCATCGCGCGCGCCCTGGCCGGCCAGCCCTCCATCCTTCTGGCCGACGAGCCTACCGGCAACCTCGACGCAGCCACCGGGCAGGCAGTGCTCGACCTGCTCCGCGACTTGAACCGCGAAGAGGGCCTCACTATGATCATGGTCACCCACGACGCACAGGTCGCGGCACAAGCGGATCGGGTCGTCCGCTTGACCGAGGGTCGCATTGTGGAATGCCTTACCGAAGTCCCCTGAGTGGGGGCCCGGTCGCCTGCCCGCCGCGATCGCCCAGCGCCGCCGGAGCCGCGTCCGCCATGAGTCTTCAAATCTACATCGGCGGCAAATTTTACGACAAGGCCGACGCCAAAATCAGCGTCTACGACCACGGTTTGCTCTATGGCGACGGCGTCTTTGAGGGAATTCGCGCCTATAACGGCCGTGTTTTCCGGCTCGAACAACACGTCGACCGCCTCTTCGACTCAGCGCGGGCAATCCACCTGACGATCCCGATGACCAAGGCCGAAGTGATCGCGGCCGTCGAGAAGACGTTGGCGATCAACGGGCTGAAGGATGCGTACGTACGCCTGATCGTGACCCGCGGCGCAGGGTCGCTCGGACTGGACCCCCGCAAGACGAGCGATCCCCAGGTCATCATCATCGCCGACTCGATTCAGCTCTACCCCGAGGAGCTGTACGAGCACGGCCTGAAGATCATCACCGCGGGAACGATCCGCAACCATCCCGCAGCCCTCAACCCGCGGATCAAGTCGCTCAATTACCTCAACAACATCCTTGCCAAGATCGAGGGGACCAACGCCGGCTGCCTCGAAGCCTTGATGCTCAACCATCAGGGCCAGGTTGCCGAGTGCACGGGCGACAACCTGTTCATCGTTAAACAGGGCGTGATCCACACCCCGTCGATCGACTCCGGAATCCTCGAGGGCATCACCCGAGCCGCCGTGATCGAGATCGCCCGTTCGATCGGCTTAACCGTGGTCGAGCGGGCGATGGACCGACACGATATCTATACCGCCGACGAGTGCTTCCTGACCGGGACCGCGGCGGAGGTGATCCCCTGCGTCGAGCTGGATGGCCGCCCCATCGGCGACGGCCGCCCTGGTCCGGTCACCCGAGACTTGCGCCGCCGGTTCCACGCCTACGTTCGGGGCGACCAGTCAGCATAGCTCGTTTCAGATTCAAACGTGGATCGCTCGATCCAAGATTTGGCGCGTTCTTTTTTCTGAGTTGTCCGAAGCGTTCGTCCAGCGCTGCCTAGGCACCCCCGATCCCAGCGGCATCGAGGAGATGCAAGCACCGATGCGGATTGGTGGCAGGGGATCGACGTCGGTTGGCCGGATCGTTGAATCTGAATCGCCAACCGAGCGAATTCCTCCAGCTTCCCTCGCGCCGTCCGAAGTTGAGAGAATAGGGGTAGAAGGGTATTGGAGCATCTCCCATGCTCGAGATCCGCTCAATCCTGGCCCCGACCGACTTCAGCCAGCACGCTGCCAGCGGACTTCGCTACGCCTGCGGGCTGGCCGAACGATTCGAGGCGACGCTTCATCTGCTTCACGTTCTGCCCGAGGTGATCGCTCCGATCGGGCCAGAGCCGATGCTGGTCCCGACCATCCCCGCCGAATACTACCGCGAGGCGGAGCAGACGGCCCTCCAGGCGCTGGAGACCGCCCTTTTGCCCGAGTTCGGGAAGCCCGCTCAGGTGCGGCGGACCGTCCACTGGGGCGATCCGGTTCTGGCGATCACTCAGTATGCCCGCGAGCAGTCGATCGAGCTGATCGTGATTTCGACTCACGGCCGGACCGGGTTGAGCCACGTCCTGCTCGGCTCGGTCGCCGAGCGTATTGTTCGCGAGGCGCCCTGCCCGGTCTTGACCGTCCGCGACCCGCGCCGGGACTGAGCCTTTGATGATGCGTCTGTCTCAGGCTGCGGCCATCCCCCATTCTCAGATCCGTGCCATCGCCTCGCTGGCGGAGGCGTACCCGGGCACGCTCAGGCTGTTCGTCGGGGAAGACTCACGGCCGACACCCGATTTCATCAAGGCTGCGGCGCACGCTGCCATCGAGGCGGATCAGACCTACTACACCCCAAATGCCGGTACGATCGAGGCCCGCCAAGCCCTCAGCGAGCATGTGCTCGCGCTCCACGGCATCGCGCTCGATCCGCGCACGCGGCTCATCATCACCGCCAGCGGCATGAACGCGATCGTGCTCGCCGTCCAGGCCACGCTTGGCCCGGAATCGTCGGCGATCGTCGTCACCCCATGCTGGCCCAATCTCTCGGCCGCCGTCGCGGTGACCGGCGCAACTCCCATCCAGGTTCCTCTGGCGCTCGACGGGGACCGCTACACGCTCGACTTCGACCGACTGACTGCCGCCGCCCGCCCCGATACCCGGTTGCTGGCACTGGCGACGCCCGGCAATCCGACCGGCTGGATGGCCACGGCCGACGATTGGACCCGTCTCGCTGCGTGGTGCGAGCGTCACAATGTGTGGCTCCTCGTCGACTCGGTCTACGAGCGGATTGTCTTTCAGGGACGAGTCGCGCCCAGTCCCTTCGCCGAGCCGCGATTGCTCGAGCGGCTGATCGTGGTCAACAGCCTGTCGAAGGCATATCGGATGACCGGCTGGCGGGTGGGATGGGTGGCTGGGCCTGAGCGGTTGATTCAGTCGATGACCGGCTTTCAGGAATTCGCCGTGAGCTGCGTTGCTGGCGTCGTTCAAGCCGCCGCGATCGCGGCCTGGCGGGACGGGGAGGCCCACATCGCCGAGTCCCAGGCCCGCTACGCGCATCAGGTCGAACTTGCGATTGGCCGGTTGCAGGCCCTGCCTGGGCTTCGGTGTACTCGGCCCGACGGCGGCTTTTACGTTTTCCCCGGCATCGACGGTCTTGGCGAATCGTTCGCCTGGTGTCAACGATTGGTTCGGGAATATCGGCTCGGACTGGCGCCTGGCTCCTCGTTCGGGGCGGGCGGCGAGGGCCATGTGCGGTTCTGCGTTGCCGTCGAGGAGGCGATTCTGGTCGAGGCCCTCGAGCGGTTCACTCAAGGCTACCTAAGATGGCGGGATCGAAGCGGCGATGACTGATCAACCCCTCCCAACGCGGATCATCTTCGAAGGGCGCAAAATCGATCTGGCGCTGGCGACGGTCGAGCTGGCCGATGGCGCCCGGGCGGAACGCGAAGTCGTGCTTCATCGGGGCGCGGTCGCCCTGCTTGTCGAGCCGGACCCCGACCACCTGATCCTCGTACGCAACCAGCGGTACGCCGTGGGACAAACGTTGATCGAAGTCCCCGCCGGGACGATCGACCCGGGCGAGACTCCCGAGCAGACCGCCGCACGCGAGGTCGAGGAAGAGACAGGCCACCGGGCTGGACGGATCGAGCCGCTGCGAAGCTGGTGGGTCTCACCCGGAATCCTGAGCGAACGGATGCATTTGTTCCGATGCACGGAATTGACCCCGACCCAGACCGCCCACCAGCCCGACGAGCAACTCGTCCCGATCGTCGTCTCGTGGCACGAGGCGCTGGCAATGGCTTCCGACGGCCGGATCGACGACGCCAAGACCTTGCTCTCGCTCTGGATCGGGGCGCAGGTGCGATCGAAATAAATCCACTCCCGCGACCGTCACGGCGTTGCACGCCGCCCTGCGTCGGTTAGGATACGTTCCTGCAAGACGTGGACGAGGAGGCGTGCGACGATGAAGCTCAGCCAGACGCGAATTCCGATGGCCGCGGCGCTGGCCCTTTCCGTGGGTTGGATGATTGGGGCCAACTCGATGACATCGACCGACCGGCCGCTGGCCCACATGGTTTTCTTTGGTCTGAAGGACCGCTCGCCTCAAGCTCGCGCAGCGTTCGTTCAATCGTGTCAGAAGTATTTGGGAGACCATCCGGGCACCCTTTATTTTTCGGTCGGCACGATCGCTGAGGATGTTGATGAGGGGGCCGTCAGCGTCAAGGATTTCGACGTGGCGCTGCACCTGGTCTTTGACTCGAAGGCGTCGAAGGAAAACTATCTCAAAGACCCGCGTCACGATGCCTTTGTCGCCGAAAACCGGGACAAGTTTGCCCAGGTACGGGTTTTTGACAGCTATCTGGCCGATTGAGCCTTAGGTGCCGCATCGGGTCGATGTCGGAGCGCGATGCTCAGGTGCCGCTTCTGGGAATCGTGCTGGCGGGTCGATCCCCGGGGAGAGTAGCCAATCCATGTCTGAGCGAATCGTGATGCGCACGGGGGAAGCCCTCGTCGAGGGAGAGGCCGACTACCTGTGTGCCGAGCCGGAGGTTGTCATTGGTGAATTGGACGGTCCGGTTGGCCAGGCGCTGGCCCACCTGATCGGCGACCAGGTGAAGGGACATTCGCGGGTCTTCGCCCTGCTCAATAGCGACGTACAGGTCAAGCCAGCGACCGTGATGGTCAGCAAGGTGACCGTCAAGAGCCAGCGTTACACCAACATCCTTCTAGGTACAGTTCAGGCGGCGATTGCCCACGGGGTGTTGGATGCCGTGCGCGCGGGGGATCTTCCGAAGGACCGCGTTGACGAGCTGGGAATCATCTATTCCGTGTGGCTCGACCCGGCCATTCTGGACGTGGACCAGGTGGACCACGACGCCTTGTTTCGGGTCCATCGTCAGGCGACGTCCAAGGTGATCGCTAAAGCCATGCGCGGCGAGCCCTCGATCGACTGGTTGCTGGAGCACCAGGACCAAATCGTGCACGATTTCCACAAGCTGGGCCTAGAGGGCCAGCTCTAGTTGGGCCTGGACCGCCGCGATGAGCCTCGCCTTTCTGATCGCCTATCCGTTACTACAGATTTACGCGCTCTGGCGGTGCCAGCAGGCCTGGCGGACGGCGGCGGGGCTTTTGTTGCTGGTCTGCGGGCCATTCTTTGGATGGGCTCTGGCCAAGACCGTCGGCTGGTCCACCATGACGGAGCGCAACCGCGCCTTTCTCGAAATCCTCGCCCCGGTGCCGCTCCTGGCCTTACTGATCTTGCTCGGCGCCTACGAAATGACCCAAGTCGGCAAGCCCAGCCGCCGCGCCGGCTGATACCCGAGGCCGTGCCGACACCTCGATTCAAGCCCGCGTCGAGCGGCCGACCTTTTAGGGTTCTGATCGCTTCCGACTCTGTGCCAGCATCCAGGCGATGACTTCGGGATCGTTGTACGCGCGATCCCAACTGTTGTGACCAACCTCGCGGTATTCGGTGTACCGGACCGGGGCATCGAGCTCTCGCAAGCGGGCCGCCAGAGCGCGGGTCGAGTCGAGCAAACGACGGCTGTCCGCATCGCCGATCAGGGTCCAGGTCGGTGTCCGCCGTAGGGCGTCGGCCGTCTCGACCGGCGCAAAGCCGCAGACCGGCACGATCGCCGCCCACCGCTCGGGATCACTGGCCGCGATGGTCCAAGTACCCATGCCACCGAGCGACAGCCCAGTCAGGTAGACACGATCGGGGTCGGTCTTGTAGTGCATCTGGACATCGGCCAGAGCCGCCAGCGCTGCCTCTGCATCCGGCGAGCCAGCACGCCACGTCTCCTGAGCCTGCGGAAAAACCGCGATGAACGGAAAGGCCGACGGATTCTGGGCGATCGCTGCCCCCAAGCCCACCTGGAGCGGACTGACGCCATCCTCGCCCCGCTCGCCCGAGCCGTGCAAAAAGAGGACGATCGGAAACGCCCTGCTGCCGTCGTAGCCCTCGGGCACAAAGACGGCATACGGACGCGCGACAAATTCGTCGGGTAGCACGCGTCGATGAAACCCGGGGCGGTCCAGGTCGGTTGCCGTCGGCCGCGGCAGCGGCTGGATCAGGAGATCGGCAAACTCGATCCGCATCGGCGGACCGCCGTGGATCTGGAGCGCGATGCGGCCATCGTCGGCGATCCCTTCCTCGGTTTCGCGGTAATCGACCGACAACACGTCGTTCAAGTACAACTGAATATGATGACCCCGGGCCCGAATCCGGTATCGATTCCACCGGTCCGGTCGCACCGCCGCCCGGGCTTGCTCCGAGGCCTGGGCCAGAATCCGGTTCCGCCGCGACTCGTCGTACAAGCAACCCCAATACGCCTCACCGATGTCGGCCTGATATCCTGACATTTCATGAGGCGGCAACGGCTCGGAGCGAAACTGAACCCCGCTATTACCCTGGCCATCCCGAAGCCGGAACGTAAACTTCAGTTCAAAATCCGCGTACCGGCCCGGGGCGATCAGAAACGTGTTGTGGTCCAGGCCAGGCGACTCGCCGATGATCCGACCGTCGCGGACGCGCCATAGCTCCCGATCCCCCTCCCAGTCCGAGAGCGTTTCATCCACCAGTAGCGGTCGAAAGCCGGCCGTCTCGACCCAGGCCGGTTCGCCGCCCAGTAGCCGAGCCCACCGCCCGACGATCAGCGCCATGTAGGTGGCGCTCAGGCTGGGTTCCTGGCCCACCGCGACCGAGAACAACCCGCTCCGATCCCGGCAGCTCTCGACGAACGCTTTTAGTCGCTCAAGATCGGGAGCCGCGTCCATCATGTACAAGGCACGTACGACCCGATACGTCGTCGCCAAATCCGAAGCCCGCCCATCTCGGGACCAGCCACCGTCGGGCTGCTGGCCTTCGAGCAACGCTTTCAGGATCGCGTCGCGATGGTCGAGCGACAGCCCCAGCCTCAGCAACGCTGCGGCGCGGCCGCCGGTGTCAAAAGCACGCTCTGGCCCTGCCCCCCACGTTCCATCCGGGTTGCGGCCTTCGAGCAGCACCGCCTTCCAGGCATCGAGCGCCTGGGGCTTGAGCTTCACGGCCTCAAGGCCCGCCGCAGCGATGCGAACGTCCTCGTAGGCACGTGCATGCTGCGCCAGGTAGGCGGCGGCCCGCGCCAAACGGTCCGCCGACCCGGCCTGCAAGGCTCCCAGCGCCATCAGACCGGAGGCGGTCGACCCGACGTCCGGCGTACCGCCGGGTGTCTGAGCAAATCCCCCAGTGTCGGGATCTTGGCAGGACAGGACGAATGCGATGGCTCGGAGCGGATCGGGAATCGACCCTCCGGCAAATCCCAGAATCCGAATCGCGGTGTTGGTGATCCCCAGCCGCGACGGTTCTCCCCTCTCGGCCGCGAATCCCCCGTCCGGATTCTGAAGCGCCGCAATCCGAGATGCCAGGTCCGCCGTCGTCCGACTCGGAGCTGTCACCCACAGACTCACGACCAGAAGCGGCAAGCCGACGAACATCGCGGGTGTCCTCCAATCCAGGTCGAACCGTCCCGTCCCAGAAGCAGCCCGGGGCTGGATGGGTCGAGTCTAGCGCGCTGGTGGTCTCTGGGACAGAACCTCCCCCGATCGAGCCCCTGCGACCGCGATCCTCCGGCCATCCCGGTCAAACCAGACCGCATCCCGAGGATCGAAGACGGCCGCGGCCGGATCGGGTGGCATGGGTTCCTGAGGTCGCCGGCGGATCCAGACCAGACCGCCTGGGACCTGGAACCGCACGAGGTCGCAGTCGGCCCTTGATTCGACGTGAACGATACGTCCGGTCCAACCGAATGCCTGCGGCGCAATCGGAGGAGAGCCAAGGACCAGCCGCTCTGCCCTGATCCCCAGCCACGCCGCTCCGCCGGGTGCGGGCATGCCGGCAGAAACGGGAATCAGGTTCATCGGCGGATCTCCTAACATCGCCGCGATCTCGACGGTGTCGGGCTGGGCGTAGACGACCAAGGGGCGGTCCACCTGGGCGATTCGTCCCCGGATCAAGACTGCCAGCCGATGACCAAAGGTGATCGCCTCAACGGCGTCGTGGGTGACGAGCACCGTGGCCAACTGCCGCCGCGTGGCTAGCTCGGCTATCAGCGTCCGGAGTTCGAGGCGGGCCGGAGGATCCAGCCGGCTCAACGGCTCGTCGAGCAGCAAAACTCGGGGATTACCGCGCAGAGCCCGCGCCAACGCCACACGCTGCCGCTGCCCCCCCGAAAGCGTCGCTGGACGCCGCCGCTCCAATCCACTCAGTCCGAGTTGCTCGATCAGCGCTCGATCCGAGGCGCTCGGCCGAGAGCCAAAGGTCACGTTCCGTTCGACCAGCCAGTACGGCACCAGCGCAGGCTCCTGAATCAGCAACCGAACCGGCCGCTTCCAGGCCGGCATGTGCGTCATCTCCCGTTGGTCAATCCAGACCGAACCGGCATCGGGACGCTCCACCCCCGCAATCACCCGCAAGAGCGTACTCTTGCCCGCCGCCGACGGACCCACGATCGCCAGCCGCTCCCCATCGCCCACCATCAGGTCGACGCCGTCCAACGCCGTCATCCGGCGATCAAACCGCTTCGACACCCCACACACCTTCAAACACTCACCGCCCCTTGACATCAACGCCTCTCGTGAGACACTTGTCCGATGAGCGAACGATAGAACGATCGATGTATCTGGCCGAGCCGGTCCCTGGATTCGCATCGGCGTCGTCTCTAAGATTTCGTATGATTGGCCGCACTCCTCTTTTTTTGATCACGAGCCGACGTGGCGGCGGACCGAGCGAACCAGGGAGCGTCGGGGGACGTAGGGTATGACGAAGGTCCTCCACGCGGGCAATCCTCTCGATCAGCTCAGCGATGAAGAGCTGATGGGACGATACCGCGAGGAAGGCCATTCGGCCGAGTTTAATCTTCTCGTCCGGCGCTACGAGCGTGAACTGTACCGCTATCTGTCCCGCTATCTGGGCGACCCCTCATTGGCTGACGACGTGTTTCAGAACACCTTCCTTCAGGTCCATCTGAAACGTGATCTGTACGAGCATGGGCGCCCGTTTCGTCCTTGGTTATACACGATCGCAACGAATCAGGCGGTTGACGCCCTACGCAAGCTGGGCCGCCACGCGGCGGTCAGCCTGGATCAGAGCCAGTCCAACGGCGAGGCTGAGCCTGGGGCCCTGGTTGATCTGCTGGTCGGCGACGACTCCGGCCCCCTGGCCACGCTCCAGGCCGACGAACGCCGTCGATGGGTCCAGGCGGCACTCAAGAAGCTTCCGGATACCCTGCGCGAGACACTGATCCTGGCCTACTTCCAGGATTTGAAATACCGGGAGATTGCCGAAGTGCTCAAGATTCCGGTCGGCACGGTCAAATCGAGGCTGCATGCCGCACTGGCCAGGCTCCAGGAGATGGCCCGAACGGCTGGCGACTCCATCCGCGAGTGAGACCGCCATGAATCCCGAAACCCTTCTCGACTTCCAGCTCGGACAACTCGACGAGGCACAGTCCGCCGCCTGCGAAGCCGAGTTTGCGGCCGATCCGGCACTGGCGGCACGGGCGGCTCGACTCGCCGCCCGACTCCGTCTCCTCCTCGACGACGGCGAGGATCCCACCCCGCCCAGCGACCTCGCCGAACGGACCATCCGGTTCGTCGCCGAGTCCCGCTCCACCATCTTGATGCGTCCGGAATGGACTCCCCAACGCGCCCGGTTCCGACCCGCCGATCTGGCGGTCGCTGCCTCCATTCTCCTGGCCGCCGCCGCCACCCTGGTTCCGGCCGTCGCCCGCATCCGTGAGCAGATGAATATCACCCATTGCGCCAACAACCTGCGTGAGCTGGGAACGCTTCTAGGCGGGTACGCCTCCACTCATGGGCATTTCCCATTTGCGCGGGACGACAAGCCGCTCGGCGTCCACCTGGCCGAAATTGTGACCAACGCGCGGCGGGATCCCGAAATCCTCTCCTGCCCAAGTAACCGCGGTGGCTACCAGCTTGCGAGCGTCCAGCCTGAATCTCCGATCGACAAACTCCTCAAGCAAATTCCCCCCGAGGCCCATCCGGGCCTGAACCACGGGTACGCCTTCCAGGTCGGTTACCGCAATGCCATGGGCCGTCCGGTTGGGTTCGCGCCAGCCGGCGAGCTAAACCCAATCGTGGCCGACCCCCCGCAACTTCTCGACCCCTGCGGCGTGGCCGATGGCAACTCACCGAGCCACAATCGGATCGGGCAGAACGCGCTATTCTCCGACCTGCATGTGCGTTGGCTGCCCGATCGACGATGGCGGCTCGACAACGACATCTACCGGAACCGTGCAGGGCGTTGCTCCTACGGATTCGACGAGCGCGACGTGTCCCTGATGCCCCTCCTGATGCCCATGCAGGACTGAGTCGGCTGGAATCCCCCGCGCTCCGAAACCGCGCAACCGCGTCAGGGGGGACGGCTCTGCCACCAAACCCTCAAGAAATTGGCCACCCGGCATCGACCTCTAGGCCGATCGGTGGCCTCGAGTCGCGCTTTTGCGAGCTTCGCAAGCCGCGGCCTGTAGACCGGTTCGGATTCGTGCGGCTGAAACGAGCCACCTGTGTGCCGGTCCTGGAACGGTTGCTCCTGAGGGGAGCTACCGTCAGGCGGTCGCCCGTTGATAGCCTACGTCTGATCTAATGGCCCCAACCACGCGGCGCGATATCGGTACGCGCAAACTTGAATTGCCGCCTGTCAGGCCTACCCGAGCGAACGTGGCGACTCGGCGGTCATGACCGCGGAGAGCCACCGGTGAGACTCGAACTCACAACCCCCGCTTTACGAAAGCGGTGCTCTGCCGGTTGAGCTACGGTGGCGAACGGTGAATCCCTCGCTGGGCACCAGCAGGATTTCACGTTTTCTTAAGGTAGCCAGTCCAGAGTCAGTTCGTCAACGAGCGTGGCCTCAGCTTGCGTTGACACTCCCGGAAGGTCACCCCTAGAATCGATGTTTCAAACACGGGTGTTGCGTCGTCCTTGAGCGACTTCCATCGCATACGTCGAGAGAGCGAGAGATCCGTCCAGGTTCTTGGACGAATCTTCTGCACTCCCAAAGCAGCGATGGAACCGGGATTCCCAGCCGCCCCGTTCGAAGGCGCAACGCCTTTCATGAAGCTGGACATTCAGGAGTCACCTTTCCATGCCAGTTCGCGTGGGCATCAATGGCTTCGGACGCATCGGCCGACTGGTCTTCCGCGTCATGGCCGCCCGCCCGCAGGATTATGAAATTGTCGCGATCAACGACCTCTCGGATGCCCGGTCGCTGGGGTTTCTGCTCAAGTACGACAGCACCCAGGGCCGTTTTCAGGGAACCGTCGAGGCCGGCGAGAATGCCCTGATCGTCAACGGCAAGACCATCCCCATCACCGCTGAAAAAGACCCGGCCGCCTTGCCCTGGAAGAAGCTCGGCTGCCAAATCGCCATCGAGTCGACGGGCCGCTTCACCAAACGAGCCGACCTCGAAAAGCACCTCCAGGCAGGTGCCGACAAGGTGATCCTCTCGGCGCCCGCCAAGGACAAGCTCGACCTGACCGTGGTTCTCGGCGTCAACGACCATCAGCTCACCAAAGACGCCCGCATCATCTCCAACGCCAGTTGCACGACCAACTGCCTGGCCCCGATGGCCAAGGTCCTTCATGAGACCTTCGGCATCGAGAAGGGGCTGATGACCACGGTTCATGCCTACACCAACGACCAGCGCGTGGCCGATCAGATCCACGAGGATCCCTATCGCGCCCGGGCCGCTGCCATCAACATCATCCCCTCCAAGACCGGCGCGGCGAAGGCCGTCGGCGAAGTCATCCCCGAGCTGAACGGCAAACTGACCGGCTTCGCTCTCCGGGTCCCCGTCCCGACCGGCTCGATCACCGACCTGACCGCCCTGCTTAAGAAACCCGCCACGAAGGACGCGGTCAATGAGGCCATGAAGAAGGCCGCCGAGGGGCCTCTGAAGGGAATCCTGGCCTACAACCCGGACCCGATCGTCTCCAGCGACATCGTCGGCGACCCTCACTCGTGCATCTTCGTACCCGAGCAGACCCTGGTCATGGACGGCAACCTGGTCAAGGTTCTCGGCTGGTACGACAACGAGTGGGGTTACTCGTGCCGCACCGCCGAACTGGTCACCCGGCTTGCGCAACTTGGTTGATCGACGGCACTTTGCCACGGGCCGCGACGGCTTGCCCCGATCAGGCGGCCGACGCGGCCCCCGATCGTTCCCGGTTCCCCATCCTCCGAGGCACCCACAACGTGGCCAAGCAAACCATTCGCGACATTGACCTGAAGGGCAAGAAAGTCCTAGTGCGGGTGGATTTCAACGTCCCCCAGGATAAGAAGACCGGCGCCATCAGTGACGATCGCCGCATCCGCGCCGCCCTGCCGACCCTCCAGTACATTCTGGATCAAGGCGCCAGCCTGATCCTGATCACGCACCTTGGCCGACCGACCGGAGACCCCGTCGCCGACCAGCCCTACCGCCTCGACGAAGTGGGCCGGCGGCTTGCGGAATTGATCGGCCGCCCGGTCGTCAAGGTAAACGACACGGTCGGCCCCGAAGCTCGCAACGCTGCCAGTCAACTGAAGCCTGGCGGCATCGTGCTGCTCGAAAACGTCCGATTCAATAAGGGTGAGAAGGTTCCCAAGATCGACCCCAAGACCGGCAAACCCGACGAGCAGGCGTTGGCCTTGCATCGCGAATTCGCCGCGGCGCTGGCTGCGCTGGGCGAGGCCTACGTCAACGACGCGTTTGGCACTTGCCACCGCGACGAAGCGTCGATGGTTGCCCTTCCCGAGCAGTTCCCGCCCGACTGCCGCGCGATCGGCTTCCTGGTCGAAAAGGAGCTTCAGATCCTGAACGACCTGCTCGCGGCCCCCAAACACCCGTTCGTGGCACTGATGGGCGGAGCCAAGGTCTCCACGAAGCTCGGATTGATCCAGAACCTGCTGCCGCGAGTCGACCATCTGCTCATCGGCGGCGCGATGACCTACACATTTATGCTGGCCCAGGGGCGCAAGACGGGTGCGAGCCTGGTCGAGCCGGAGCTGGTCGAGACCGCCAAATCGTTGCTCGAGACCGCCGGCGCAAAGATTGTCCTGCCGAAGGACGTCGTGGTCGGCAAGGCGGACGACCCATCCGCCGGAACCCAGGTGATCGAATTCGGTCAGGACATCCCTGACGGCTGGGAAGGTTTCGACATCGGCCCGGCGACCCGTGAGCACTATGCCGCGATCGTCCGTTCGGCCGCAACCGTTGTCTGGAACGGTCCAATGGGCCGGTTCGAGGTCAAGCCGTTCGACGAAGGGACCCTGGCCATTGCTCACGCTCTGACCGAGTGCCCGGGCATCACCGCCGTCGGCGGCGGCGAGACGGCCGAGGCTGTCGAAAAACTCGGCGCAGCCGACAAGGTTTCCCATGTTTCGACCGGCGGCGGGGCGTTCCTTGAAGCCCTCGAGGGCAAGCAGTTCAACTCCCTGCGGGTCATACCGGATCGCTAAAGTCGAGACCAGTTTTATCATCGGGCGGCCTGTGCGATCCCGGTCGGTACCGGGGTCGCGGCCCCCGGCCCCGCGGAGACGCGGACCGATCGTGAACGCCGAAGACCGCCGCCGCCGCTTCGTTGCCGCCCCTGCGCCTGTTGTCCTGCCATCTCTGCTCGGGTGCGACTTCGCCCGAATGGCCGACGTTCTCCGCACCCTGGAAAACGCTGACGTCGTTGCGGTCCACCTCGATGTGATGGACGGCCATTTTGTGCCCAACCTCACATATGGACCACCCTTGATCGCCGCCTGGCGACCCTACTCGAACCTGGTCTTCGACGCCCACCTTATGATCGCCGAACCGAGGCGTTACCTCGACGCGTTCCTCGAAGCCGGCTGCGACCAGATCACCATCCACATCGAGGCCGTGGGCCAGCCCCAGGATCTCATTCACGCCCTGCGTGCGGCCGGCGCTCGCGTGGGCATCGCGCTTAACCCGCCGACCCCCCTGGAGGCGATCACTCCCCATCTCGACGCGATCGACCAAGTCTTGATCATGAGCGTCATGCCCGGCTTCGGCGGCCAGAGCTTCGACCCGACGGTTCGCCCCAAAATCCGTGCTCTGCGGGCTTTGCGTCCCCAGATCGAGATCGCGGTCGACGGAGGGATCAAGCCCTCGAACGCGGCCCAGGTCGTCCAGGACGGCGCGACGCATCTGGTTGTTGGCTCGGCCATCTTCGGAGATCCGCAGGGACCGGCGGCGGCCATTTCGCAGATCCGTCAGGCCGCTCGGGCGACGGGGGAGATTCACGGATGAGCCTCCGCCTGGCCCTGATCCGCCCCGGAGCCACCTCCTACGACGAGCAAAACCGGGTTCAGGGGATCCTAGACGTCCCGCTCAGCCCTCGCGGCCGCGAAGAATGCAGCCGGCTGGCCGCCGACCTGGCGGACATCGACTTCGACGCCTTGTACTGCGGCGTCGGCACCTCCGTCGAGGAAACCGCCGAGATCCTGGGTCGTGCGCTGGCCCTGCGACCGCGCAAGCTCGAGGAGTTGCACAATCTGGACCAGGGTTTGTGGCAGGGCCTGCAATACGAAGAGATTCGCAAACGCAACCTCCGGCTGTTTCGCCAGTGGTTGGAAGATCCGCGCACGATCTGCCCGCCTCAAGGGGAAACGGTTGAGCAGGCCCATCAGCGGATCCGGGACGCCCTCCGCCCCCTGCTCCGCCGCCATCGCAATCAGACGATCGCCCTGGTGATCCCCGAGCCTCTGGCTCAGATTGCGGCCGCCTTGCTCCGCGGCTCGGCGGAGCTGCGCCTCGACGACCAGCCCCGGACCGCCTGCGTCGAGTGGTTCGACGATCCCCACCCGCCAGGGTGGAACGGCAAGTCGTGAGCCGATGGACGTTTCCGAGGGATTCCGGTCTTCGCAGCCTGCCCGGTTCGTGCCATAATCTTTGCCCGGGCTCCCGCGATGGCGGGATACCCGGCGTTTTTTTACGGAACGATTCGGACGGAGTGCGGCCCGCATGGCCCAGAAGCGGCCTCAATCGTTAGGCACCTGGCACGGACTGTCCGACTCGAAGCGCGTCCCCGAAGGCGTCTGGATGCGCTGCGACGGCTGTCAGGCCACCCTGTTCCGCAAGGACGTGGAACGCAATCTCAACGTCTGTCCGCAATGTCAGCATCACTTTAGCCTTTCGGCCGCGGGCCGCATCGCCAGTCTGCTCGACACCGACACCTTCGAGGAGTGGTTCGCCGGCATGCAGCCCGGCGATCCGTTGCAATTCAATGATCGCCGCCCCTACCCTGAGCGGATTCGTGCCGAGCAGGCACGCACGGGGCTGAACGAGGCGGCCGTCGTCGGTCAAGGATTCATTCGCGGGGTCCGAGTCGTCGTCGGCGTCACCGACTCGGGGTTTATCATGGGCAGCATGGGGTCGGTTGTCGGCGAGAAACTGACCCGCGCGATCGAGTACGCCACCGAGCATCAGCTTCCGCTGGTGATCGTCTCGGGCTCGGGCGGTGGGGCCCGTATGCACGAAGGCATCTATTCGCTGATGCAGATGGCCAAGGTTTCGGCGGCGTTGGCCCGCTTTGGCGAGGCAGGCGGATTCTACGTCAGCGTTCTGACCCACCCGACCATGGGCGGGGTGGCCGCCAGCTTCGCCTCACTGGGTGATGTGATCCTCGCCGAACCCCGCGCGCTGATCGGATTCGCCGGTCCCAAGGTGATTCAACAGACCGTTCGCGTCCGGCTGCCCGAAGGCTTTCAGACTAGCGAGTTTCTGCTCGAACACGGTTTTATCGACCGGATCGTCCATCGAGCCGAACTCCGCAACACGCTGGCCGAGCTGCTCGACTACGCGAGCCACTAAAACCGTCTGCCGCGTGTCGCTGATCCAGCGCGGGCGGCCGAGACGGCGCTGGGCCCGTGCGACCAGACCATCAGCCGGACAGATCGGTCCGGCCGCCGCGGCCGTCCTGGCCGATCAGGCTCAGCAATCGATTGTCCTGCGGGTAGGCATGTCCGCGATATTGACGGAACGCCTCGGCGAAGCCGACTCCGATCTCGGTTCCTCGGCGGCGCGACCAGGCCTCCATGCTGTTCAGGTATTCGTCGATCCCGTGATGCTTCAGGAGCCACTGGCGCTGGCTGGCGTGGCAGGCCAGCATGGCCCGTTTGGTGGCGAAAACCTCGGTGATGTCGACGTAAAAGTCGGGTGCGACCGGCCGACCGTCTCGATCCGCTCCTTCGAGCGGGTCGACGAAGTATAGGTAAGGAATCCGTTCGAGCGGCGGGGCCGGCTCCCATTGTCGGGTCGCGTAATTGGGGACCGGCGCGGCGAAACAGGCGTCGCGCACGAGCGCGCTGGTCGCCTCATGATCGGCCAGATAATCGACCGGCGGAGCCGTCAGGACGAGATCGGGCCGAACCCGCCGCAACGCCTCGGTCACGCGCCGCCGCGCATCGTCATCGGCAAAGATCGCCAGATCGCGAAACTCCAGGCACAGATAGTCAGCGCCCAGCAGCCGAGCCGCCGACCGCGCTTCGTCGCGGCGAACCGCCGCGATCGCCTCGGCATCCAGTTCCGCCGAGCCGCAGTCACCGGGCGTCATCGTCGCGATGGTGATCCGACACCCCCGTTGCGCCAGCAACGCTAGTGTCCCGGCACACTGGAATTCGACATCGTCAGGATGTGCGTGGATGGCCAGCACCCGCGGGCTTTCGCTCATGGTCTTTTTCCTCAATTCAGACGTATGATACGTCAAACAGGTTCTTTTTTTGCCAGCCTCGGACAGTCCGGCCGCTCCGTCCTGGCGGCGATCGTATCCGCCCTGCCCGAGCCTCGACAGCAGGAACCGCGTCCCTATGAATCGGACCAGACCCGCCTGCCGCATGCGACCCCTGTGGCTCATCCCCCTGGGAACGCTGATTGCCGCCTGCGAACGCGGGACCCAGTCTGTCTCCTCCCCGCCCGGAAGCGCCACACCTCAAGCGGTCGCGATCCGGGGAAGCTACGAACCACTGACAACGGGCACGCCCCAGGAACTGGTCCGTCATCTGGCGGAGCTGGAAACCCGCTTCCGAACCACCGACGAGGCTGGTCCACGTCAGGCACGCGCGGCGATGCGGGCCTGCGCCCAGGCCCAGATCGAGACGGCCGAGGCCCTGCTGGCTCACCCCGACATCACCACCGAGCAAGCGGGCGTGGCCGCTCAGGCGCTGCTCGGCAACCTGGCCCGACGCGTGGAGGAAGACCCGACGGCCGTCGACCGACTGCTCGAGTCGGTTGATCGGATCATGAAGCGTTTTCCCAAGACGCCGGTGGCGACCTTCGCCGCCCAGTTTCGCGTCAATTTCCTCAACGCTGCCCCGCCCGAAGTGATTGCCGACGATCAGGTGCTCGCTCAGAAGCTTTTTGACGCCGCGATCGCCCTGGGTGAAATCGACCCACCGCACCCCGGCACACCGGGAATGATTGGTGCGTTGGCGCCGATTGCCGAGTTGTTCGGTTATCCGGAGGCAGCGCGGCGGATGTATACGATCGTGGCCGAACGCTTTCCCGAGGCGCCCGAAGCGCGCGGGGCGGCCGGCCATGCGCATCGCCTAGGCCTGGTCGGGCAATCCCCCGGCCCGATCTCCGGCCCTTCGCTCGACGGCACCTCCCACTATTCTCTGGAAGATCTCAAAGGCCGCGTCGTGCTCGTCGATTTCTGGGACACGAGCTGTCATGCCTCTCCTTTCGAATTCCCAATCCTCAAACAGGTTCGCGCCCAGCTCGGCTCCGACCGATTCGAAATTCTGGGGGTCAACCTCGACGCTCGCCCGCTCGACGCGGCCCAATTCATCAAGAAGTTTGGCGGCGACTGGCCGCAGATCTCCGTCGCCTACGAGGCAACCGATCCCAGCGACCCGCGCATCGAGTTCCCGGCCCGCTTCGGCCTCGACCGCATCCCGATTAAGCTCCTGATCGACCCGGAAGGCAACGTGGTCGCCACCGGAGTAACGCTGCGCGAGTTGAAGCCGGCTTTCGAAAAATTCTTCCCCGGCGCTCTCCCCAAGGAACTCGACACCCGTCCTGACCTTCGTTCGATGCTCCCCAAACCGGACAAACAGCGTCATTCTCAGGAAGGCTCAAGCCACACGGGCCATTCCCATTAGGACGTCCCCAGTCTTCCGGCGTCCGGCCAGCATCCTTGCGGCTCTCCAGCTTCCGTGCAACTACTTCGCCCCCACTCGCCCTCAAGCCGCAAAACGCTCTTTCTGCGAACGGCCCGCACTCGCCACCGTCAATCCGCCAAGTCTCGACCCCCGTGTGCCAGATGCGGAACGGTCGGCTCATCTGGCGGCCGAACCAACCTGAACCCGATGGAACTCGTGAGTCGATCGCCTTTTTTGAATTTCTCCCTCGCTCTTCTTACGCAACCTGTGTACATTACCGGGCAAAGGATCACTGGTGATCGTCCGTCACGTATCCCGGCGAAGGGCGGTGATCGCGGACACAACGACCGGAGTCCCCGTCTATGGCCGACCTGAACAGCCTGACGCCTCGCCAGCGCGAGATCTACCGGTTTATTCGGGACAAAATTCAAGGCCGCGGCTATGGACCGACGGTTCGTGAAATCGGCGCTCAATTCGGGATCAAAAGTCCGAACGGGGTGATGTGCCATCTCCGAGCGCTCCAGAAGAAGGGTCTGATTCATCGCGAGGCCAACATGTCGCGGGCGATCCAACTGCTTCAGGATCCCGCGGCGTCCCGGAGCAGCCCCGGAGGATTGAAGCTGCGGGGCCGAATCGCTGCCGGACAGCCTCTGGAAGCGATCGAAGACGCTGAGGATTTCGGCCTCGACGACTGGCAACGCCCTGGCGGAGAGACCTTCGTGCTCCAGGTCACCGGCGACTCGATGATCGACGAGCATATAACGGACGGCGATTACGTGATCATTCGCAGTCAGGAGCACTGTCGGGATGGCCAGATCGCGGCCGTGCTCGACGACGACGGCTGCGCGACCCTCAAACGCGTCTACCGCGAGAAAAACCGGATCCGCCTCGAACCGGCCAACAAGGCGATGCGTCCGATTTATCGCGACTCGGTTCGGATCCTGGGCGTGCTGATCGGGATGGTCCGAAAATACTGATGCACGCCGGCGCGAGCAGGGAGGGGCTTCTACGGCATGACGGCCACCACATCACTCGAGACCGTTCGGCTCTATACCGACGGAGCGTGCAGCGGAAATCCGGGTCCGGGTGGTTGGGCCTACATTCTGGAGCACCCGGCTTCGGGTCGTTCGACTCAGGCCTCCGGCGCCGAGCCGAACACAACCAACAACCGCATGGAATTGAGGGGCGTGATCGAGGGGCTGGAAGCCCTCAAGCGCCCTTGCCGGGTCGAGCTGGTCACGGATAGCCAATACGTCGCCCGGGGGCTGACCGAGTGGCTGCCCCGTTGGAAGGCCCAGGGATGGCGTCGCAAAGAAGGCAAACAGCTCAAACCGGTGGTTAACGAGGACCTCTGGCGCCGGCTCGACCAACTGGCCTCGACCCATCGGATCGTCGTCCAGCACGTTTTGAGCCACAACGGGCATCCCGAAAATGAGGCGGTCGACCGCATGGCCGTGGCTGCCTATCGCGAGCTCATCCGCGATCGTCGGCCATCGGGCTGATCCGGTCATCGGCTCGCGGCTCGGCTTGTGCGCTTCCGCCTCATGATCTTCCGGGTGTCGCCGGGTGCCAGCCACCCGATTGGATCGGATCTCCGAGCGGGACCCGGCTTAGTGCCGGAACAAGAACTCCTTCGTATTGATCAACACCCAGCCCAGATCTTCGACGGCCTGGCGGCGGTCGCTGACCTCGGTTAGATGCTTGACCGCCGCGGCGAGCTCGCTCGACGTCGGCTGCCGGCAGAGCGCGATCTCGTAGAGGATGCGGGTGATCTCCTCGGGGGATTTGTCGCTCCGAGCCAGGGCGGCCATGCGGCCGTTCTCATCGCGGAGCTTGCCGTTGACGGTCGATCCCCCGATCAACTGCAGGGCCTGGGAGAGATTCGAGTCGCTCTCGCGTTCGCATTCGCAGGCGAGTTCCCGCGCCGGGCGGCCGAACGTCTTGAGGAACGGGTTATCCAACTGCCCGTCTGGGATCTGGGTCGCGCGGGCGCCGGCCGGCAGGTTCGCGAACGCCGTGGTCGTTCCCGTAACCGTTGAGATGGCGTCGAGCAGCACCTCCGCCGGAAGTAGCCTAGTCAGGGCGTGCGAGAAATAGATCGAGTCGTCGGCGTTGAGCGGATTGGGACGAGCGCTCAACTGATACGTCCGGCTGGTCAAGATCAGCCGGACCAACTGGCGCAGGTCGTAGCCGCTGCGGACCAACTCCGAGGCGAGTGTGTCGAGCAATTCGTCGTTGGAGGGCGGGTTGGAGTCGCGGAAGTCATCGACCGGCTCGACCACGCCCCGACCCATCAAATGGAACCAGATCCGATTGGCCATGCTCTTGGCGAAGAACGGGTTGTCGGCCGAAACAAGCCAATCGGCCAGACGGTTGCGACGCGGCGCTGGGTGATCCTGGTCGGCGAGCACTGGCCCCCCGAGTGCCTTGGGCGGCATGACCCGGCCGGTTCGGGGCTGCCGGACCTCGCCGTCACGGCCGTTGTAGACGATCTCTTCATCCGGCAGGCCGCCTTTCTTCCGCTTGTCGCGGGAGAAAAAGGCCGCAAAGCCGTAATAATCGTCCTGGGTCCAACGCTCGAACGGATGGTTATGGCATTTGGCGCACTGAATCCGGACGCCCAGGAACAGTTGCGCGGTTGTCTCGACCGAGGTTTCTGGGTCGCGGCTCACGCGGAAGTAATTGACGGCCGGATTTTGGAAGGATGATCCCTCGGCGGTGATCAACTCGCGGACGAAGTCATCGAGCGGCCGGTTTTTCTCGATCTGCTCCCGAATCCACCGGTGGAAGGCGTAGGCGCCTTTGGTTTGAATCAGACGACTGTTGGACCGGAGGACGTCGGCAAACTTGAGCGCCCAGAAATCGTTGAATTCGGGGCGCTGGAGCAGTCCGTCGATGACCTTGGTGCGTCGATCCGGGGCCGGATCGGCCAGAAAGCCACGGACCTCCTCGGGCGTTGGCAGCACGCCGATGGTGTCCAGGTAAACCCGGCGGATGAACTCCTCGTCGGTGCACAGTTCCGAGGGAGGAATCCGCATGCGATTGAGTTTGGCAAAGACGGCCCGATCGATTGGGTGATCCTCGGGCACCTCAGCGACCTGAAATCCCGGAACGTCGATCAGATGGGTCAGTCGGACGTTGGCGACCAGGTCGTGGTAGTGGGCGATGATGGCCGCTTCGCCCCTTTGCTTGAACTGGACGAAGCCAGTGGGATCCACTTCGGCGATCTCGGTGCTCGACGAGTCGTACCAGCAGATCTCGGTTACGTCGCGGCTGGTTCCATCGGCATAGTGGGCCACGACGGCCAGTTGCTGCGTCTTCGCCGGAGCATTCAGAACGCGCGAGCCGAGAGCGATCTCGAGGCGGACAGGCTTGGGCGCGGCCGGATCGTCGTGGGCGCCCTCAGCCACCCAATCGCGTAGATATTCGTAGGCTTTGGTTCCCCGCCGCAACCGCAGCCCGCCTTCGTGGGCCACCAGTCCCAGAGGTTTGGCCAGGATCAGGCTAGCGTCCGGGTTGACCGTGTCGATCCTTCGGCCGCCGGCTTCGCGGGTCAGAACCTGATAGTCCTGGTCCGGCAGGTATCCACGCAGGCTGAGCCGGAAGCCGCCCTTGCCGGTGGGCGTCCCGTGACAGGCTCCCATGTTGCAGTTGGCTTGCGAGAACGCCGCGATGGCATCGTTGCGGAAGCTGACGGGCTGATGCCGATCCATGCCCGAAACGACCACCTGGGCCTGAGCTTCCAGGCTGCCGGTCCGGGCCACTAGCTTCGCAAGCCCGTTGGCGACCGGCCTGACCTTGCCGGCGGAGTCGACCGTGGCGATCTCCGGGTCGAGGCTGACCCACTCGACCGATCGCGTGACGTCCCAGACCGAGTTGTCCTGGCCCACGGCCGAGGCGATCAACTGCCGGGTCTCGCGGCGTCCGGAGATCGCGGATTCGCCTGGCTCGACGCGGAGGGCCACCGGCTCGACGGCGGCAACGCCCTCTTCAGCCGACACACGATCGGCTGTCAGACCCAGGCAGAGGCCGAACAGTCCGAGAAAGGTCAGGTCGCGTCGCGTCATGGCGCGTCGGTCCTCACGAGGCGGGAGCCGACCAGCTAGTGCGGAGCGGCAATGGGGAGATTTCCCATGGCCCGCACCGGCCGATCCGCTGCGGCGGAGGCGGGAATTTGTCAAGCAAGAGCCGGCCCGGACGGGTAGGAGGCGGGTTCCGGGCAGGACGAGCACGTTCCGTTGAACAGCTCCTTCTTACTGTAAGCGTCCCGAATCGCTTCAAGCAATATCAAACAATTTCTTCGCAGGTGTTATCCGGCTTCGTAGTGGCGGTGACGAATCTACGGGACCTGTCGGTGGGGGGATTTGACCTTGTTCGCCGTGCTGGTCTTGAGCAAAATCCCGCGGCTTTTTTGGAGAAGCCCGAAACGGCTTGGGAACTGGCTCCCATTCGAAGGCGAATCGGATGGGAGTTCAGTTGTGTGATAGATTTGAACGCGTCGAGGTCGATCGTCTGGGTCGGGCCAGGCGGATCACGGCCTCGCAGGGATGGGTGGCCGGATAGAGCGCTTCGGCCTCTGGGCCGCCCGGCTCCAGGAGGGGATCGCCATGCGTTGCCGAGGATACCAACAGCGTGGGCCGACTCTGGGTCCGGTGCTCGTCCTGGGGCTGGTCATCGCCTGGTTTTCCGGGGCAGCAGTTGGGCCCCGCCTGAACGCACAACCGTCGGGCAATTCACCTGTTTCGTCGAGCGACGGAGGGATGCTCAGTTGGTCGACGACCTTGCCCGACGGCAGTCAGCACCTGTACATTATAGATACCCGGTCGCAGGCCTTCGTGGTTTATCGCGTCGATGCCCGCGACACCCGGGGAGCCGTCAAACTGGAAGCGGCTCGGCAGTTTCGGTGGGATTTGAGGCTTGCGGAATTTAACAATCAGGCACCCGAGGTCGCCACGATCGAATCGATGGTCGCGGCTCCGAAGCGCTGAGGGCGTTGACCGGCCGCATGCCAAGCGGTTGGGGCGTGAGCGGCGCGGGGGAGTCCGCGGAGGGGACAGCGCCGCTCGGCCCGTCGGGCCGTGATCGAAACCGCGGAGGTTAACACCCATGGCCCGGTTCATTTCCTTGGAAGACGCCGCTCGCAAGCTCGGCCTCAGCCCCGAACAGTTGCGCGAGCGGGCCCAGCATCGCGAGATCCGAGCGTTCCAGGATGGGGGAACCTGGCGGTTCCGCGAGGAAGACATCGAAGAGTTGTCGCGCTCGATGGGGCTGGGCAGCGATCCGGATTTGTCGCTGTCGGATCTCGACCTGGAAGTTCCGGCCGACTCCGACCCGGACTTGTCCAACTTCCAGTTGGGAGTTGCCAGTCCTGACCCCGACCGCCCGAGCAGCCAGGAAGTCAAGGCGGCCGGTGGAACCGGCGAGCGGGATGTCTTGCTTGACGACCTGACCGTGCCTCCGGAATTGACCGGTTCGAGTTCGACGATCATCGGGATGAAGCCCGGGGGCAAGCAGCCAAGCGACTCGGACGTCAAGCTGATGCCCGAAAGCCCGGCCCGAGGGGTGAGCGACTCCGACGTTCGGCTGGCTCAGCCCGAGCCACGGCGGCCGACCGATTCGGACGTCACCCTGGTCGCGGACGAGACGGGTGAGCTGCCGGCCCTTTCCGCGAAGCGCCCCGCCTCGGGAGCCAAGCCGCCGATCGGCGAGGATCCGAACGAAACGACGCTTCGACCCAGCCCGCTGCTGGGTTCCTCCGGGGAGGTCCAGGCGGCTGGCGCGCCGGCCGACAGCGACAGCGACTTCGAGCTGACCCCATCGAGCGTCATCGATGCCCTTCAGCCGGATTCGGGTAGCGACTTTGAGCTGACCGCCCTGGACAACAGTGAAGAAGTGGCGGCTGCGCCGAAGCGGTCCCCCTCCGACTCGGACGTCACGGGCGCGCTGGGCAAGGTTTCCGGGGTCAACCTGGGACAGCCGACCGACTCGGGCATCAACCTTGCCGGGGGCATCGATTTCGGCTCGGCCGACTCGATCGAGCTGGCGCCGCTGGATGAAGAATCGGGCGAAACGCCGCAACGCCCCGCCCCGGCGGCGCGGTCCCCGAAGCAGGATCCGGGAGCGACGGCTCTGCCGGTTCGGACCGGTGGCGAAAAGGACATCTTCGAAGACACCGACTTCGAAGTCGAGGCCGTCGGGGTTGCGGATAGCGACGACCGGACCATGCAGCTCGAGGCGACCAGCGACTTCGACATCCACGACGCCGATAGCGGCTCGGAAGTCTTCGCATTGGACGAAGAAGAGGTCGACGAGAGCGCCTCGACCCGCCTGGGCGCGGCGCCGATCGCAGCCGACGAGTTTGAATCGAGCTTCGGCGGCGAGTCGCCCTCGGGCGACGCCTGGGATGTTGCCGAGGCGGAGGCCGTGCCGGCGACCGCGGCCGCGGCGGCGGCGGCTCCTCGGGCCGTCTCGCCACTGGTTGCTGCCGGAGCAGGACCTGAATGGGGCACGCTCTGGGTCGTTCTGCTGGGATTGACCAGCTTGCTGATGCTCATCGGCGTCTTCGTCGGCTTTGACCTGATCGCCAATTTCAATGAGTTCCGGGCCGACGGCCCGGCCTCGGGTCTGGTCAAGGCGATCGCCGGACTTTTCGGGAGTTGACCGGAGACCAGCCCGGAACCCCGGGACCAGCCATGGCCCCGGGGTTCCGCCCCGGTTTCGAACGGACTCGGGACCGATCGAGGAAGCCATGACCGGGAGTCGGTGCCGGCGGAGTCTGCTAGCGATCGTGGCCGGGAGTTCTCTAGGCGGCGGCTGCGCCTTTGTTCCCGAAAAGAAGTACGAGGATAGCCGGCTTCAGATCCAGGCCTTACGCGCGGAAAACGAACAGCTCCGCGATGTGGTTCTCAACGTGCGGAGCCAAAATCGCGACCTATCGCTGCGGGCCGTCGAGGACGCCCGCCGCCTCCGCGCCCAGGAAGCCGCGATCCGCCGCCTGGAACGGAGCGTCCAGGCTTACCAGGAAGACCGCGACGCGATGATCGCCTTGCTCGACCAGATCAACGCCGAGCTTCGCGGCGCTCGCTCCACCGCGCAGTCGAAGACCGAACAACCCACGCGCTAAGACGCTCCCTTGACGCGATCGCGGCGGGTTTTGAGAATAATTGAACGGTCAGGCTCGATTGCCGGCAAGCGTTGCATTTCCTTGTTCCGGAGTGTCGGATCATGTCGCAGGCACTCGTACTGATGCTCGGGGCACTCCCCCTGTTGAGCACCAATCCTCCCGATACGGCTCGGATCGAGGGCGACTACATCGAGTCGCGTACGGCCGACGTTTTTACCGGGCCGTGCTTCGCCAATGCGGAGGTTTTTATCACCGGTCACCAAGCTCTTATGGCATGGAAGGTGCGATCGGGATCGTGGAACGGCGTCGATTTGTCGGGACGGACGGTCGCCGCGGCGATCCGCGCCAACACGACGCTTTCGAAGGACGATCCTTCGGCCGCGATCGCCGTCCTGATCGTCGATAGCGAGGCCACGCCCGAACAGCGTGAGGCCCTGGTGGCCTTCGCGCGGGAGATGGGCGGCGAGCGACTTCAGAATGTCCAGGAAATCCGCTACTCCTTGATGAATCTGTTTGTCGAGCACGAGATGAGCGGCTCGGACGACGGACACAAGCAGAGCGGCCACCACTTTGGTTTTCCCCAAGCGCCCAAAGGAAACTTCTGGGCACCTGGTCTTGCGGAAATCGCGACCCGGCCGCTCGACGACACCGATCATCTGTGCGGGAATGAGGTGGTCGAGTACCCGCCCCTATCGAAGGGAGTCACGGCTCAACCGGCGTACACCCTGGCCCACATTTATCGAGGCACGGGCCTGGGCACCCGCTGGGACGACCGCAACTGCCGGGGCAGCTTCGTCGGCCGATTTGCCTATTGAGCACCGAAACGACCGCGCCGGGGCGAATCGTTCGCCCCGGCTGCGGCACGGTCCCCTGCACTACCCTCTTGTGCGGAACCGGCCGCACGTGATCACGAATGTTCCGGTGGCCGTACGAGGTTTTGTTTTTCACCTCGCACGGTCGATGGTGTCCTGAGCGGCGATCGTAGCGAGACAGACAACAGACTTTTGCGAGACAGACGATGGAATGGCGAGCTGTGGTCTGCCTGATGGTGGCTCTTTGGCCGGCCGTTGTTCGGGCTCAAGACGCGTATAAGATTGAGCCGATTAAAGAAACTCCGCCGAGCGAGCTTCCGGCGGCCATTGCCGAGGAGCTATCGAGCGAAGGATTTCGGATTATCCGACCGGATGGGCAAACGCTAGCGCGGGTCTGGCTGCGTCAGGCGATACCGGCCCGCTCGGCCCCGTCAGGTCCCGAAGGTGCCGTGCAGTTTCCATTCTTGGTCACTGGGGAACTGCTTGGCGTCATCCGTTATGAGGACGAGGGACACGACTATCGCGACCAAGCAATCGTTCCTGGCGTTTATACGATCCGCTTCGGGCTGCATCCGGTCAACGGCGATCACCTGGGCGTCAGCCCCTACCGAGACTACGGGCTGCTGGTTCCGGCAGCGGCGGAGAAGGGTCCGGGGCCGCTGGGCGTCAAGGATCTCGAGCGTCAGAGCGCGGAGGCGGCGGGGACCAATCACCCGGCCGTTTTGCTGCTGATGACCGTCCCCAGTGGGCAGGCCGGCGGATCGGCGCTTCGGGATGAGGAGAAGGGGTTTTCGGGCATCGTTCTGCCGTTACGGTTGAAAGTGGACGACGAACTGGTCCCGGATCCGTTTCCGGTTGGTTTAATTTTCGACGGGGTCGCAGCTCAATGATGGGGGGGCTTGGAGATTGGCCCTGGCTGGTCTGGAACCTTGGTGATCGAACTCGTCACGCCGGAATGGCTTCGTGATACTGCCGCTGCCGCTCCTGGTCGGTCTGCTTCTGGGATTGGGGGTTCGAGACCTGGACCGGTCGGAACCTCTGCCATGGGGCGATGCGTGGACTCGGCTGCCGTCGCTGGCTGTGGCGATGGGCATCTGGAGCGGGGTGGTGATCCTGGGAGGAACGGCGCTGGCGTTCTGGATCGCCCCGCGGCGGTATGAGGGCCGGGCTCAGCGGCTGAGGCGACTGTGGTCGCGGGTCGTGGAATGGTCGGCGGTTGGCTTGTTCGCCTGGGTTCTGCTCTGGGGGGACTGGGCTGAAGTCGCGACTCGGCTGCTCGGGTTGGAAAATCCGGTCCTCGTCGACGAGGTGGCGATCCTAGCGCCGCTGCTGGTGATGCTGGCGATCGGGTGGGTTGCCTCGTACCCGGTGGAGCGGGTCGGCCTGCTCGGGGCACCTCCGACGACACTGAGGGACCATGTCGGAATACGGGTCCGCCAGGCCGTTGGCATGCTGCTGCCGCTTCTGGTGCTGTATGGTTTGGGGCATGACCTGATCGAGCGATGGCTCCCCCAGACCCATGAGGAACCAGCGGCTCAGCTCGCCTTGTTGACCGTCTTGAGCGGCGTGATGTTGGTGCTTTCGCCGCTATTTGTTCGGATTTCGTGGCGAACGCGGCGGCTTGCCTCGGGGCCGTTGCGAGACCGGCTCGAAGCTCTGTCGCGTCGCTTCCGTTTTCGCTACACGGATATCCTGGTCTGGGACACCGGAGGGATGCTGGTCAACGCGGGGGTGACGGGAGTCTTGCCCTGGTTTCGCTATGTGATTTTGACCGACGGACTGGTCGATCGACTCGGACCGCGGGAGGTCGAGGCCGTTTTTGGGCACGAGCTGGGCCACATCAAGCACCATCATCTTGCCTATCTTGCGTTCTTTTTCATCACGAGCGTCGGGGCGCTGAGTCTGGTTGAGACGCTCATCCATGCGGGTTTCGAGACGCCGGTCTGGCAAGCCCTGTGGGGCGGAGGAAGTGTCTGGGCCAGTGTCGCCGAGTGGACGGTCTTGCTCGGCATCGTCGCCGTCTATGTTGTGGTCGTGTTCGGCCACTTGTCGCGGCGGTTTGAGCGTCAGGCGGATCTGTTCGGATGTCGAGTGGTGTCGTGCGACCGGCGGACGTGTCCGCCGCATGCCGATCCGGAGGATCCGCAACGGTTGAACGCTGAGGCCCCGCGATCGATCTGCCCGGTCGGGATCGAGATTTTTTCGAAGGCGTTGCGGGAAGTGGCGCTTTCGAACGGGCTGCCGATTCGCGCACCCTCCTGGCGTCATGGGAGCATCGCGCAACGGCTCGGCTTCCTGGAGCACGTGGCCAACCGACCCGAGGCGGTGGGGCGTTTTCAGACGAGCCTGGGGCGGCTCCGGTGGATGCTGGCCGTGGTTCTGGGCCTGATGCTGGCGGTGTCTCTCTGGCTGGTGCCGTCGGGCGTCCCCTGACCCGGCCACCGGCTCTGGTTCTTGAGGAAGCTCCTCGAATCGCGCTGAAGCGAGCTAGGAGCCGGCTCGACCATGTGATATAGTCCGCGACCCCGGGCGGAGATCCCGGGCGGGTCACGCCGACAGGGAGGTCGCTGCTGTGCCGAAATGGCCGATCCGCGTCAAGCTGTTCGTCGGCCTGAGCGTGGTCGTCGGAATGATGCTGACCCTGATGGGCGGCTCATTCTTCGGCCTCAGCGCGTTTCATACCAGCAACCTCAAACTGACCGACCAGCTCCGCGAGCTGGGGGCATCAACCCACCTGCTGCGCACCGTCGTCCAGCTCGAGGCAGTGCCGGCGGAAACCCCGCTTGAACGCGAGCAGCTCAGGCGTCAGGTCATCGAAGCCCGCGCGGTTCTCAGCCAGTACACCTCGCAACTGAAAGCCAACACCACCCGCGGGAACCGAGCCAACGTCTGGGACGAGTTGAATCTGGCATTCCGGATCGACGACGATCTGACCACGATTCTTTCCCAGCTCGATCCCGGCAGCAAAGTCGAGCCGATGTTGCCCGGAACGCGGAAGCTGCTGCGACAACTAGCCGAACAAGGGGCCAGCAGCGGCCCGCGGACGCTTTCGGCCCGGCTGGCCCAACTGAATCGCCACGTCATGGCGCTGCCGGACATCCTGCACCGCGATTTTTTCGAGGTGCTTCAGCAGTCCAAGGCCCACTACGAGTCCAGCCGGGTGATCGTTTGGATCTCGGCGCTGGCTGTTCTGGCGATGCTGGTGGGGCTGACCTGGCTGTTTCATCACTGGGTCCTGGACCCGGTTCGGCTGCTGCATCGCGGAGTTCGGCGGGTGGCTCGGGGTGACTTCGCCTACAAGATCGAGCTGAACAGCGGCGATGAGATGCAGGCACTGGCCGACGCCTTTAACGAAATGACCGCGCGGCTCCACGCCACCTACCAGGATCTGGAGCGGCAGGTCCAGGAACGAAGCCGGCAACTGGTCCGTTCCGAGCGGCTGGCCGGCGTTGGGTTTCTGGCGGCCGGCGTAGCCCACGAGATCAATAACCCGCTGGCGTCGATCGCCTTCTGTTCGGAGGCGTTGGAACGCCGGGTACTGGGGCTGGTCGAGGCGTCGCACCCGAGTGAGGCCAAAGTCGTCCAGCATTACCTCCGAATGATTCAAGACGAGGCATTCCGCTGCAAGCGGATAACCGAACGGCTCCTGGACTTTTCGCGCTGTGGCGAGATCCGCCGCGAACGCACCGACGTGCTCGCACTGGTCCAGAGCGTCGTCGAGATGATTCAACACATGGGCAAATATCGCGGCAAGCGGATTCAGATCCTAGCGCGGCAGGCGGTCTTTGCCGATGTCGACGCCCAGGAGATCAAGCAGGTCGTTCTGAATCTGGTCGTCAATGCTCTGGACAGCATGGAACTCGGCGGCACGCTGCGGATCGACGTCCGCCACGTCGAGCAGAGCTGCGAGCTGACGTTTCAGGATGATGGCTGCGGGATGTCGCCGGAGACGCTCGAGAACATCTTCGAGCCGTTCTTTACTCGCAAGCAGGGCGGCAAAGGGACTGGGCTGGGTTTGTCGATCACCCACAATATCGTGACCCAGCACGGCGGCGAGATTCGGGCCACGAGCGCCGGTGAGGGGCAGGGATCGACGTTTGTGGTCCGGCTCCCGATCCGACCGCCTGACCGCGAGACAAGTCCCCCGCACGATGGTGCGGGCCCTCGGCTCGGCGTGCCGGCACGAGTCGTCGCGGCGTGCCTGATGCTGGCGACCACGTTGGGAATGCTTCTTGATTCACGGGATCGCGGGCGGTGGATCGGGTCGATCGGCGAGTCCGGGCGTATCTCGCTGTTCGACCGCGTGGGCGGAGCACGATCCGCGCTGCGTTCGCCTGGACAGGTTGCCGACGATGGACTGCCTGACCGCTTGGATTCAGGCCGAGTTTGAACCGAAGGATGCCCGCGATGGAGAAGCCGAAAGCTGCCGGATTGAGGATTCTGTTTGCGGACGACGAAGCCTCGCTGCGTGATTTGATGCAGATGGAGTTGCCGCGGATGGGTCATGAAGTGACCGTCTGTCCGGATGGCTCGGCGGCACTCAAGGCCCTGGAGCGTGGCGGCCCGTTTGACGCCGCGCTGCTCGACCTGAAGATGCCAGGACTGACCGGGATCGAGGTTTTGAGCCAGATCCGCCAGATCTGCCCGGAGACGCATGTGGTGATCCTGACCGGTCAGGCGTCGGTGGACACAGCGGTCCAGGCGCTTCGGCTGGGAGCCTTCGATTACCTGACCAAGCCCTGCAAGTGGGCCGAGCTCGAAGTCTTGCTCTCTCGGATCGCCGAGCGCCGCGACCTGGCCAACCGGACGCAGGCACTCGAGGCACGGCTGAAGGCGGCCGAGGGGACCCCGACGCTGGTCGGCTCCGGTGAGGCGATGGCGGCGATTCGATCGCTGATCGATACGGTCGCCCCGACTGATGCAACCGTGATGATCCTCGGCGAAACCGGCACCGGCAAGGAACTGATTGCTCGCAACCTGCACGACCGCAGCCTGCGTGCCTCGGGACCATTCATTCCGGTCAACTGCGGCGCATTGCCGGAAAACCTGGTCGAGAGCGAACTCTTTGGTCACCGCAAAGGGGCGTTTACGGGAGCGGAGACGAATCGCAAGGGGCTTTTCGAGGTGGCCAACGGCGGAACCTTGTTCCTTGATGAGGTCGGCGAACTGGACAAGAGCATTCAGGTCAAGCTGCTGCGATTTCTCGAGTCGGGCGAGATCCGCCGGGTCGGCGAGAACGAGCCGTTCCGGGTCGACGTTCGGGTTCTCTGCGCCACGCATCGCGACTTGCGGGAGATGATCGCCGCCGATCAGTTCCGCGAGGATTTGTTTTTCCGGCTCAATACGTTCGAAATCCATTTGCCCCCGCTGCGTGAGCGCAAGGAAGACATCGCCGCGCTGGCCGCTCATTTGCTGAAACGATTCGCACCACGCAAAGGCCCCGACGCGTTGACCGACGAATTTCTCCGGGCCCTCCAGGCCCACGACTGGCCAGGCAATGTGCGCGAGCTAGCCAACGCGATCGAACGGGCGGCGATCCTGGCTGGGCCGGGTCCGCTCCGCCCCGAACACCTCCCCAGCCAGGTGAGCGGCGTGCGCCGGACTGCGACGGCACCGGTTACGAGCCCACCCCCCTCGCCCAACGGCGGCAACACGCCAACGCTGCTGGGACCGCATTTCCCCATGCCCGAGGGGACACCTTCCCTACGCGACATCGAGATGAGGTATATCCAGATCGTTCTCGAAAAACACAACGGCAACAAGCCGGCTGCCTCACGCGAGCTGGGCATCAGCCTGAAAACCCTCTACAACAAGATCAATCAAATCCAGCAGGGCTAGGCGACACAGCTCAATTCGGCGATCGGCGACGACCAGGCGCCCCGCGCCCGGGTCCGAATCGGTTGGCATCGCCGGTCCCGAATCGTCGTTCTCCGGGCCGTGCTGGTACGGCGATGGGCCTCCCGCTGTTCGATCGGTATCGACGCGTCTGAACTTACGCCCATCGATTTCGAAGGCTGATGGCTTGGATGGGCCCGGCTCGCGGAGAATAATGCCGTAATGTCTCTCTCCAAGCCGGTACCAGAACGGGGCCAGGAGCGGGCCAGACTCGAGCCGGTCGTGGCGCGGCTCCGACATGCCCCGAGGAAGGTTGTCCGCATGGCCACGCGACGCGAATTTCTCCGGGCCGCAGGGGTGGGTGTTGGCTGCGCGGGATTGGGATTGGGTCCTGGGTTTGATCTCGGGCCGGAGATGGTTCGATTTCGTCCGGAGATCGAGCCGTTGGTGCGCTGGCTCGAGGAGACGCCGAGGGATCGGCTCGTCGAAGGGCTGCTTGGTCGAATCCGCGATGGATTGTCGTATCGGGAAGCGCTCGCCGCGACGTTTCTGGCTGCGATCCGTAACATCAAGCCGCGGCCTGTTGGATTCAAATTTCATGCGGTGATGGCTGTCCACTCGGCCCATCTGATCGCGCAGCATGCCGACCGCGACGCGGCCTGGCTTCCGTTGTTCTGGGCGGCCGATCATTTCAAGGGTTCCCAGGCGCGCGATGTCGAGGAAGGCGATTGGACGCTCGCGGCGGTGGATGAGTCGCGTGTCCCTGGCCCGAACACGGCTCGCGCGGAGTTGATTGACGCCCTGGAACGCTGGGACGAAACCAAGGCTGATGCCGCAACGGCCGGGCTGGTTCGGGCGGCAGGGGCCGCTGAAGTCATGGAGGTCTTCTGGCGCTACGGCCTGCGCGACCAACGTAATATCGGTCACAAGCCGATTTTCACGATGCAATGCTGGCGGACCCTCCAGACGATCGGCTGGCAGCATGCCGAGCCGGTGCTCCGCTCGCTGGCGTTTGGCCTGCTCGACACACAGGGAGACGGTGTCCAAGGTCCGGTCGGCCCCTACGAGTCCAACCTCGAGCGGGCGCGGAGCCTGCAGCCCGGCTGGCAGGTTGGGCGAACGGACGAGTCGGCCACGCGCCACCTGGTGGCAACGATCCGCGACGAGGGTCCCGACGCCGTGGCCGACGCGGTCATCGCCGCGTTGCGGTCGGGGGTCTCGCCCGACTCGCTCTGGGACGCCGTTCTCCTGTCGGCCAGCGAGCTACTGGTCCGGGCTCCCGGCATCATCGCGCTCCATGCCGTCACAGCGACCAACTCGCTTCACTACATCTACCACGCCAGCGGAGACGACCTGACGCGGCGGCTCGCGCTGCTCCAGGCGGCCTCGTGGGTTCCGCTCTACCGACGGCGCATCGGCGATGCACCGTCGATTCGCCTGGATGCCCCCGCGGCGGACGAGCCTTCGACGCTGGAAGAGGCTCTGGACGCTCAGTCGCGGAACCGAGCCCGCGCGGCGACGCTGGCCATCGCGCCCCTGGAGCGTCTCGAAAATCGAGAGGCGTACTTCGCCGAGGCTCGGCGACGGATCATCCTCAGGGGCCGCGATAGCCATCAGTACAAATACGGCGCGGCGGCCTGGGAAGAGGCTCAGATGGCCGTATCCCGGCGTGCCGGTGCGGCGATTGCCGCCTCCATGCTTGCCTACCTGCCCGCGGCCGACGAGCCGGAGAACCCCGTCATCGCTGCTGCCCGTTCCGGGCTTCGAGTCTAAAATCCGTGGGCCGCTCTGGGTCCCCTTCCCTCTTCTGGTATGATCTGAGAAGAGGAGGTTGCGCGTGTTCCGCCTGGCGAGCGTCATCCTGGCCGTTTTGATCGGGTCCTGCCCGTTGGCGTGCGGGGCCAGCACGATCGACTGCGGCCACTGCGGAACATCGCGTCCTGGCCCATCCCACCACCATTCCGAGAGCACGGCCGACAACTGCGTCTGCGAGGGAGCTCTGCGGGCCGACGACCTACGAACGCTGTCGATCGAGCTAGTCGTCTGCCCCTTCTACCTGCCCGAAGAACTGGACTGGAGTCAGGCGCGGTTCGGGCTCGCGGACCGGGACACCGCTGGATGCTGCTCGAACGCGGCGGCCGGGCTGGCCGGATCGACCATTCCGCGGCTGCGCTGTTGAGACGCGGCTGAGCACCAAGGCGCGCGGGATTCCGGCGATGACCCGGCCCGCCGCGCTCCGCGCTCCGATCGGTTCTGGGTCCATCTTCTACCCCACGACTGGGGGATCGCCCGTATGCGATCACTGCCGCGTTTGCTCGGTCTGGCCGCGGTGATGGTGGCTTTGGCTGCCGCTGGTCTAGCTTGGTTTGGTTCGGAACGATTCCAGGATTGGTTTGTGCGTGAGGTTGCCTCGACATCGGACCGAACCAGATCCTCGGATTACTGCGAGGAGCACGGCGTTCCAGAAGCTTACTGCACCCGCTGCCATCCGGATTTGATGAAGACTCTGGAGTTGTGTGTCGAACACGGCAACCTTCCCGAGGCCATCTGCACGAAGTGCGACCCGGGGGCTGAATCCCGCTTGGGTCTGATCCTCTGTCCTCAGGGCCACGGTTTTCCCCGAGAGTTTTGCCCGGATTGCGGGAAGTCGAGCCCGCCGCCCGTCGAACCGGCTCCCGACGATGGCTGGTGTGCGACCCATCAGTTGCCCGAAGAGTTCTGTGAGGCGTGTCCGCCCGAGCACGGCCAGGCTCGCCGCCAGCCCGACGACACACGCTGTTACGAGCCTCTACCCCTGGTTCGGCTTCGCCGCCCCGAGCTGGCGCGGACCATCGGCATCCAGACCGCAGTTGCGACGCTGGTCCGCCATACCCACGAACTCGAAGCCAACGCTGAGACCGATTTCGACGCCAATTACTTCGCCGAGATCACGCCGCGGATGGAGGGGTACCTCCGCGTCGTCCGCAAGGACCTAGGCGACCCGGTTGAGCCGGGCGAGGTCCTGGCCATCATCGACTCGGCCGCGGTCAGCACGGCAAAGTCTCGGCTGATTTCGGCACGGGCGGCACTGGAACTGGCCCGAGCCTCGTTCGAGCGGATCCGGACTCTGGCATCCCGCGACGCCGTACCTGCCAAGCAGGAGTTGGAGGCCCGAACCGCTCTGTTTCAGGCGGAATCGGAGGCGTTGAACGCCGAACGAGCCTTGCTCAACGTCGGCTTCACGCCCGAGGAGCTGGACCAGATCGTCGACGAGAAAGATACGTCCGGCGACCTTCGGATCGTTTCTCCGATTGCGGGAACCGTCGTGGCGCGTCATGCGGTGATCGGCGAGGCCGTCCTGCCAACGACGAATCTGTTCTCGGTCGCCGATACGCGGCGAATGTGGCTCTGGATCGACGTGTACGAGGCCCAAGTGCCCGCCGTGGCCGTCGGGCAGCCGGTTCGGTTCCGGATTCTCGGTGCCGAGGCGACCGAGTTCGAAGGCCGGGTCACCTGGATCGGCGCCCAGGTCGATCCCACTACGCGGACGACTAAGGTCCGCGCCGAATTGAATAATGCCGATGGTCTGCTCCGTGCCAAACAATTTGGCCAGGCCTCAATCCAACTGGCCGCGGATCACGCGACGGTCGTCGTTCCCAAGGAAGCCGTCCAATCGTTGGACACCACCCACGTAGTCTTCCTACCGATGGGACCTGGGGAATATCGCCCGCAGAGGGTGGTGATCGGTGAAACCGACTCATCCGGTCGGATCGAAATCCTCTGGGGCGTCCGTGCCGGCGACCAGGTCGTCACGCGTGGCGCATTCCTGCTCAACTCCGAGATTCAAAAAGAACGGCTCGGGGCCGCCTGCTGTGAGTGATCATTCCATGAGCCGCCCATCCGACGGAGGCTTGCTCAGCGCGCTCATAGACCTCAGCCTGCGCAATCGCTTCGTCATCCTGTTGCTCGCCAGCCTGCTGATCCTGCTCGGAGTCCAGGCGGCATCCCGGCTCACCCTCGACGCATTCCCCGACACCACGCCAGTTCAGATCCAGGTCAACACCGTCGCTCCGGAACTGGGCGCCGAGGAGGTCGAACGCCTCATCACCTTCCCCGTCGAATACGCCATGGGCGGGTTGAAAGGATTGACCGAAGTCCGCTCCATCTCCAAATTCGGTCTTTCGCAAGTGGTCTTGATCTTCAGCGACGAAACAAACATCTACTTTGCCCGCCAGCAGGTCAGCGAGCGGCTTCAGGAGGTGGAGCTGCCGGCCGGGATCGCCCGCCCGATCATGGGTCCGGTTGCGACCGGTGTGGGCGAGATCTTTCACTTTCTGGTTACCAGCACGGACCCGGAAATCGGTCTCGAGGAACTCCGCACGCTGACCGACTGGGTGATCCGCCCACGGCTCCGCCGGGTCGCCGGAGTGGCCGAGGTCAACCCCTGGGGTGGTCTGGCCCGACAGTACCAGGTCCAGGTCAATCCGGTTTTTTTGGCCAAGTACGGCCTGACGCTCGACGATCTGGTGCGTGCCCTGAAAGACAACAACGCCAACGTTGGCGGGGGAACCATCAGCCGGGGCGGCGAAGCCTGGCTGGTGCTCGGCGTCGGGCGCAAGCAGACGGTTGAGGAGATCGCTCGTATCGTCGTATCGACACAATATGGAATTCCGATCCGTGTCGGCGATCTGGCACGAGTTGAGATCGGCCATGCCATCCGCCGCGGCGCTGCCACAGCCAACGGCCAGGGCGAATGTGTCCTGGGGCTGGCTTTCCTCCGCATGGGTGAGAACCCACGCGAGGTGACCGAAGCGCTGGACCAAGCCACCGACGAACTGCGCAAGTCGCTCCCTCCGGGGGTTCGGATCGAGGTGGGATACCGACGCACGGATCTGATCGATCAGGTGCTCCGGACCGTCGAACGCAACCTGCTGGAAGGCGCGCTGCTGGTCGTTGCCATCTTGTTCCTCTTCCTGGGCAATCTCCGCGCTGGCTTGATCGTCGCTAGCGCCATCCCGCTTTCGATGCTCTTCGCTGTAACAATGATGGAGCGGGTAGGGATCGCCGGAAGCCTGATGAGCTTGGGAGCGATCGACTTCGGGCTGGTGGTCGATAGCTCGGTCGTGATGATCGAAAATTGTGTCCGGCGCCTCAGCCTCGACAAGACCGATCGACCCCGCCTCGAAGTGGTCCGCGACGCGGCCGTCGAGGTCCGCCGGCCGACGATGTTCGGCGAGTTGATCATCATGATTGTTTATATTCCGATCCTGACGCTCCAGGGTGTCGAGGGCAAGCTCTTCCGCCCGATGGCGTTGACGGTTGTGTTCGCCTTGGCCGGGTCGTTGGTCCTCTCGCTGACATTGATGCCCGTGCTCGCCTCGGTCGGTCTCTCCCGCAGCGTCCGCGACCGTGAAACCATCGTCGATCGGTTGGCGCAGACGCTGCTTCGGCCGATTCTCGGCCTGGGCTTCCGCTTCCCGCGGACGACGCTGGTCGCGGTGGGCCTGTTGACCGGTCTGACGACCTGGATGGGCTTCCATCTCGGTTCAGAGTTCATCCCCCGGCTCAATGAAGGCGGAATTGTCATCAGTACCGTCCGCCTTCCGAGCATCAGCCTCGAGGAGTCGGTCGAGTATGGCTCCCACATCGAACGGATGCTTCTCGACGAGTTCCCGGACGAGATTCAGACGATCTGGACCCGAACCGGTACTCCCGAGGTTGCCACCGACCCGATGGGTTATGAACTCTCGGACGTCTTCATCATGCTGACCCCCCGGGACCGCTGGAAGAAAGCCCGGTCACAAGAGGAATTGGTGGTCCAGATGGCGCGCTTGACCGACGAACTGCCCGGCATGGAGGCGGTCTACACGCAGCCGATCGAGCAGCGGATCAATGAGATGATCGCCGGCATACGATCCGACCTGGGCATCAAGATCTATGGCCCAGATTTGGATCTGCTGCGAACAAAGGCCGAGGAGGTTGCGTCGGTTGTTCAACGCATCAGGGGTGCGGCCGACGTCACAGTGGAGCAGATCACGGGTCAGCCGGTTGTTCGAGTGGTGGTCGATGAGCAGGCGTTGTCGCGGTACGGCGTTTCAGCACGCCAGGTCCTGGACATGGTCGCAGCCGCCGGCGGCTTGCACGTCGGCGAGATCATCGAACCCGACCGCCGCTTTCCCCTGGTCGTTCGGCTCCCCGACCGCTACCGCGACGCACCGGAGGCGCTTGGGCAGATTCTCCTGACCACCGACCGGGGCGAGCGGCTGCCGATGACGCGGCTGGCTCGCATCGAAACGGTCTCGGGGCCAGCCACCATCCCCCGTGAGTGGGGTGAACGGCGGATCGTGGTCCAGGCCAACGTCCGGGGCCGCGACATCGGTTCGTTCGTCGAAGAGGCACGACGGGAAATCGAACGCGAGGTCGAGTTGCCGGCCCCGTACCATGTTGCCTGGGGCGGCCAGTTTGAAAACATGATCCGAGCCGAACAGCGGCTGCTCCTGGTCGTGCCGTTGGCGTTGCTGCTGATCATCAGTCTGCTTTATATGACCTTCAAGTCCTGGCGTGATGCGTTCTTGGTCTTCAGCGGGGTGCTGTTTGCCCGCGTCGGTGGGATTCTCGGACTGTGGATTCGGGGCATGCCGTTCACGATCTCCGCCGGCGTAGGATTTGTCGCGTTGGCCGGCGCGTCGATGCTCCAGGGATTGGTCCTGGTCAGCTCGATCCGCGATCGCATGGCCCAGGGGATCCCCAAACGTCAGGCCATCGAGCAGGCGCGACAGGCGAGGCTCCGGCCCGTGCTCATGACCGGCACAGTCGCGGCCCTTGGCTTCCTGCCGATGATGCTCTCAACCGGCATCGGGGCGGAGGTTCAACGGCCTCTGGCCACGGTTGTCTTCTTCGGCATGATCGCCGACACGTTCCTGACCCTGCTGGTCTTGCCGGTTCTGTATCTGCTCTTCGGCCAGGGGCCAGCCAGGCCGACTGGAGCCGAACGGCCCACCGAGCCGATGATCAAGTCCAGGCCCTTGGCCGTGCGCTGACCGGGTTTCGTCCGACCATCCACGACCACGCCGGGGCCCTGCCCCGTCTCGAGGGCTGCCAGGATGGCCAGGCTCTCCGCTGCTGCGTATCCGGCGCGTTGGCTCGCCCCGAGCGTCGTCCTTCTGTTGTTCGCCGGGCGCTGCTCTGCCCAGCTTACGCAGGGCCATGTCCCCCCGACCGTGCCGGCCCACGGCGGAACCATTTCGGATTCGCCTGGCTCCGGGGCGTCCTTGCTCGGTCCGGCACCGGGTTCCGGAGGCATGCCGCCCGGATTTCTCCAGCACGAGCCGACACGTCTCGGAGGCCGCGCAGGCCCGAGCGTTCCGCGTGTTCCTTCCAACCTGGGCCGTCCCGGTGACGCCGGGCCGACTCCCGCTCAAGCACTTCGGCTTCCGGCGGCCCTTCCCTCGACAACCCCCGCAGTCGCTGGCCCGTTGGCTATCCCCGAGGGCCGGGAGGCCGAGGGGCCGCCCGACGGTCTGACCCTCGACCTGGCGATCGAGCTGCTCCTACGCCAGAGTATTGATCTTCAGGCACTCCAGCTCGAGATCCCGAAAGCCCAGGCCGACATTCTGACCGCGAGCCTCCGCACCAATCCGTTGCTTTATGCCGATAGCCAGCTCATTCCCTATCAGCGCTATTCGAACAGCCGCCCCGGCGGCCCCACGCAATACGACCTCAATATCACCTTCCCGGTTGATCTGACCGGCAAGCGCCAGGCTCGGATCGACTCGGCCAGCCGGGCTCGCCGCGTCGTTGAGGCCCAGTTCCAGGACGCGGTACGCCTCCAGATCGACAACGTCTACACGGCGTTCGTTGACGCGCTAGCGGCCCGCGAGACCCTGCGGTTTGCGCGCGCCAGCGTCGAAGGCCTCCAACAGCTCGTCGGCGTGACCAATCAGCTCCTAGAACAAGGTCTGGTCACGCAGGCAGACCTCGAGCGCGTCGCCGTTCAGCTCGATGCGGCTTTGATTGCCCAAGAAGAGTTTGAGGAGGCGGAGCGCGAAGCGCGCCGGGCGCTCGGCCTCTTGCTTCATCTCGACCAGGATGAAGCGGAGCAACTGCAGGTCCGGGGAGCCCTGCGGATCGAGATCCCCGAACTGCCGCCCCAGGAGGCTCTCGTCGCTGAAGCCCTGCGAACACGCCCCGACCTGGCCGCATTCCGCCTGGGAGTCGGCCGCGCGGCCGCGGACCTCCGGCTGGCCGAAGCCAGCCGCTTCGAGAACCCGTTTTTGCTCGTCCAGCCCTACACCTTTCAAGACAACGCGCCGTTCGACCGCCGAAGCGCCCACTCCTGGGCTGTCGGCGTAACCGTCCCCTTACCGCTTTTCAACCGCAACCAGGGCCAGATCCAGCGTGCCCGGCTCACCGTCAGCCAAACCCAGCTTCAGGTGGAGGAACTCGAGCGTCGCGTCCAGGCCGAAGTCCAACGTGAGGAACGTGCCCTAGCCGTGGCGCGGGCGGCCGTCGACCGGCTGGAGTCCAGCTCGCTTCCGCGTGCTGAGCGGACTCTGCGAACCTCCCGCGAACGACTCGCGGCCGGCGAGGAAGACCTGATCGCCTACCTGGCCGCCCTCCGCGACTACAACGACGTGGTCCGCCTCTACCGCGATACCCTCATCCGCCGCCGGCGGGCGATGCTCCGCCTCAATACGGCCATGGGGCTACGACTCCTGCCCTGAGTCAGCCTCACTCAGCCGCCCCTCTGCGACGCCGCCAGCGGAACTCTGGGCGTTCCTCCGCCGCCGACCTGGTCTGGCCCGTTGCTGTCCACTTCGTGAAGCTACCGAAAGATGCGCTCAAGTTCGCGGCCCCATGGTGTATCGACCGCACCCTCGATCGGAAAGCCCCACACCCGCTCGAATTGATTGGCGACCCGGCCGTCCGGTTCCCACTCGGTCACTAGCGCCACGGCACCCCAAGCCGTGTCGTCGACGCAGTAGGCGCCATCATCGTGAAACGCCGTGGCCAGCCGACCAGCCGGCTCGATCTCTAAGCACAAATCCTCCAGATCCTGGTCGGGCGCGAGCGCTAAGCAGGGAATCCATCCGGCACGCTCGCGGCGGACTCCCGAGCCGCCCAAAGCGCTGCGGTGCATACGAATCGGCCGCTTCGGCCGGCCAGCGGAATCCCTTGGTTTGCTCGTCGTCGCTCAAGTGTTGATCGGCGTGCGGATTCACCTTCACGACATGCGGAATCGGACCGGCCCCCGGAACCAGTTCGCCAACCCGCAGGGTCCCACCGATCGCCGAGAGCCACGCCCTTCCGTGGGCACCATAAAAAACCATCCCATAGAGGTCTTCGTCGTCACTGACATACCGGCTTGTGGCGTACTCCCCAACACAGCGAGCAAACGGCTGGGTTTGCTTGATCGTCCGCCGATCCGGCATCAGGACGGCCTGCCCGGATTTCGGAGTCGTCCCCCGCCAGGTCTTCGGGGACACCAGGCATTCATCGGATATCGGCGCCTGGAACAGCAAGCCCCCGTCCTTGACATAGCGATTGGCTCGACGGTTCCAGCCGGTATCGCTCCGATAAATGTCCAGCATCGGAGCGCTCGGCTTGATCACAATCGGATCTTCGTCCACCGTGATTCGCGTTGAGTTCAACAGTTCAATCCGCGCCGAGACGTAACGAGCGTCGGACCCAATTGGGATGTTCCAGATGCGCAGGTGATGAAACGGCTGGCGGTGCGGATCCCGTTCCCCATCCCAGCACACCCTAGCCGGGTGATCCCACCCACCGTCGCGATCCCAGCGGCCGCCTATGCTTGGCCCATCCACTGCCGCCGCGACGTCCCTATCGCTCGCTCCTCAATCGATCCCCGAGAAACACCTCTCAGGGCTGGGGTGACGTAACGCTTCAATTTATGTGGTTCTCCTGCTCATCAGAAAGCCACCCTGAGCGTCCGGTTCGCCACCAAGGCGGTCGTTTGCAGCCTGAGACCGAAACCGATGAGTGGTGGCAAGCCCCGAGCCTGGGCATTCGCCCGCCCCGAGAAACCTGGCTTCGCCCGGCTGATCAACCCAGAGCGACGGTTCTTCTGGGCCCAACTTGCTCGGGCAGTCCGCGCCTAGCTCGCGTCACCGCCTTGGTCTGCAGCGATCGGCCCGTGCCAGCCAGGACCGCCAACCCACCTAGCCCGTCCGTCGTCAGGGCCCCATCGGCTGACTGTCACCCGACGCAACGGATTGAGTCACCCATCGACTAGGCGAAGGCAATAGAGCCAACAACCGGCTCCGACCCAAGTCGGATTCAGATGATTCCGAAACGTCTTCCATCAAGCAGACTTGCGCTACTTCAATGACGGTGCCTTAAATACACCCGAGAGGATTCGAACCTCTAACCTTCGGTTCCGTAGACCGATGCTCTATCCAGTTGAGCTACGGGTGCAATTGAGACATGTATTATAAGGGTCAACCCAAGACGCTGGAAGACCTCGCTGAGACGGAAGAGGTTTCCCGGGGGAGTTGAACCGCGGGGTCACGTCCGACGTATCTGGCGATAGTCGGCCCTGTTGAACCGGCGCGCCGCACTGCTTCATAATTTTAGGTCCTCAAGTCGACACCGAATGGCCGCGGCCGATGCCAAGCCCCGTCGGCTCTTAGCGAGTTTGGGGGATCAGGAGTATGTCTGACGCTTCCGAAGCCATGATCGTCGCCGACGGTCTGACCAAGCAATTTGGGCATTTTCTGGCCGTTCGCGATGTCTCATTCACAATACCGGCGGGGCAGGTGGTCGCGTTTCTTGGACCGAATGGCGCGGGCAAGACCACGACAATGCGGATGTTGACCGGCTTCTTGGCACCGACTCGCGGCCGAGCGCGGATCGCTGGGCTCGACATCCAGGAGGATCGGATCGAGGCCGCCGAGCAGCTTGGGTATCTGCCGGAGAACGGACCCCTGTATCTGGACATGACCCCGGTTGAGTCGTTGCAGTTCTTCGGACGGGCACGCGGGATGGCCGGTCGGGTTTTGCGGGAGCGGATCGACGCAGTGGTCGACCAGTGTTCGCTCGCCTCAGTCGCCAGCAAGCCGATCGGCAAGCTCTCCAAGGGTTACCGCCAGCGGGTGGCGATGGCGCAGGCGCTGCTGCACGATCCCCGCGTCTTGATCATGGACGAACCGACCAGCGGATTGGATCCCAACCAGATTCGCGGCGTCCGCTCACTGATACGCACACTCGGCCGGACCAAGACGATCCTCGTTTCCACCCACATTCTCCAGGAGGTCGAGCCGGTCGCCGATCGCGTCCTGTTCGTCCACGAGGGGCGACTCGTCTTCGACGGCACCCCCGCTGAGCTGGTGCGGGACGGCCGCTCGATCGAAGACCAGTTCCAGCGGCTCACGCGTGACTCGCGTGTGACCGCCGCCTGAGCGTTCCGAACACTCCGTCTGCATCGGGAGGCAGCCGCATCGTGACTACAACGATTCAGGAGACCAGCGTTCCCCGCGGCCCGGTCGGTCTTGGCTCTCGCACGAAAAGCCGCGGCGGTCTTCGCCCCCACGTCGTTGGGGCGGTCTGTGCGCGCAATTTCCTAGGTTATTTGAGCAATCCGGCTGGTTACGTCTTCCTGACGCTATTTGTCGTGGTCAGCTCTTGGTTCGGTTTCTGGCAACCGGAGTTTTTCGCACGCAACCTGGCCAACCTGGACCTCCTGAGCAACTGGATGCCCGTCCTTCTGCTCTTCTTTGTGCCGGCGATCACGATGGGCCTTTGGGCCGAGGAACGCCGCCAAGGAACCGATGAGCTTTTGCTGACCCTGCCGGCGCGGGATTACGAGGTCGTACTGGGCAAGTACTTGGCCGCGCTGGGGATCTACACGGTCGGCCTGGGCTTTTTGGCCGTAGGCCATAGCCTGGTACTCCACACCCTGCTCGGACGGCCCGACTCGGGAGTCTTGGCCGCGACCTTCTTGGGATACTGGTTGATGGGCGCGGCTCTGATTGCCGTGGGTATGGTCGCCTCGGCACTGACGACGAGCGTGACCGTCGGCTTCATCCTCGGCGCCTTGTTCTGCGCCATTCCGGTGTTTGCGGGAGCGTTGGCTCCTTTGGGGCGGATGCTCAGGGGCATCGGTCAGCTTCCCGGATTGGGCTGGCTGGGCCGTTCTCTGGGGGCCGACGAAGGCAGAGCCGTCGGGTTGTGGCTCGAAGCGCTCTCGGTACCGGGCCAGTTTCGCGAGTTTGGCGCCGGGCTGATTCCCTTGACCGGGGTGCTCTATTTCGTCGGGCTGGCGGTGGTCATGTTGTATACCAACATGATCCTGCTCGGACGCCGCCACTGGGCCGGTGGCCCCGAAGCCCCACGTCGCTGGTCTCACGCCGTCACGCGGCTCACGGCCCTGGTCCTCGCCCTGATCAGCCTCGGGGTGATCGTCGGCCGCTGGGCCAACGTGCGAGCCGATCTGACCGAAGAGCGGCTCCACACCCTCTCGGCCACAACTCGAGAAACCCTTCAAGCGATCCCCCCGGACCGGCCCGTATTCGTTCACGCTTATTACAGCCCGGAAGTTCCGCGCGAATATCTGGCCATCCAGAAGAGCCTGCTCAATACGCTGCGCGAGCTGTCGGCCCTCGGCGGCGACCGTCTGCGATTGACTCTGGTGCCGACCGCCCGCTATTCCGAGGAGGCGCGCGAGGCCGAACGTCGCTTCGGCATCACTCCCAAGCGGATGCCCATTCAACGCGACGGCCGCCAGGAGATCGAGGAGATTTACTTGGGCGTGGCCTTCACGTCCGGGCCAGAGCAGGTGGTCATTCCGTTCGTCGATCGTGGCCTGCCCGTTGAATATGAACTGACCCGCTCGATCCGGGTGGTCAGCGGTGCCGAGCGTAAGCGTGTCGGTCTGCTCGACACCGAAGCGGGCCTGCTCGGCCAAAACGACTTTGGCATGCTCAGTCTCGGCTCATCCCCCGAGTGGGACATCGTCCGCGAGCTACGCAAGCAGTACGACGTCGCCTCCGTCTCTCCGGATGCGCCGATCCCGACTGAAGAAGTCCAAACCGTGGCTCTGGACGGCGAACCCACCGGCGGAACCTTCACTCTTTCGTTCGAGGGCAAAACGACCGGCCCGATTCCTTTCAACGCCGAAGCCGGCAGCTTGGCCGAGGCTCTCAGCAAGCTCGAAGGCCATACTGCCGCGGACTTCCGCGTCGAGGGTGGCCCGCTGCCTGGTGAACCGATTCGGATTGCATTCACGGGCCGTTACGCGGGCGTCAATGTGCCCGAACTGGTCGCGGACGGCTCGGCGCTGACAGCCGACGCGGGCCGGCGCCCGGCAGTCCGCGTGGCCACGACCTCCCGCGTCCTCGACGCGCTGATTGTGGCCCAACCGTCTTCGCTCACGCAGGCTCAGATCGACAATCTGACCGCCTACATCAAGGCGGGCGGCTCCACCCTGTTGTTGATGGACCCCCTACCGATCCAATTCCCGTCGCTGGCCCCCGCCGAACAACGGATGCCCGACCGCAACATGATGATGGGCCGCCCGCCGGAGCCCAAGGGCGACCTGAGCGGCTTACTCGACGTGCTTGGCGTGCGTTGGGACGGCGAAGAGATCGTCTGGAATCCCTACAACCCCCACCGCCAGTTCGATCTACCACCTGAGTATGTTTTCGTAACCCGATCGGCGGGACCGCCCGACGCTTTCGCCGACGACCCGATCACCCGGGGGCTGCAAGAAGTCTTCTTGCCGTTTCCGGGGCGGATCCGTTCGACCGAGATACCCGGATCGCCGCCGCTGACCCCCCTGCTCCGCACCGACTCCCTGGGCGGCGTTCTCCGCTATCACGACATCGTGACTCGCGACCTACTCGGTACCACGATCCGAACGGTGCGTCGCTACCTGCCGAGCGACCAGCCGTATACGCTGGCCGCCCGCGTCACAGGCCGACCGCGTGGCGCCTCGGCCGATGCCCCGGAACTGAACGTGGTCCTGGTCGCCGATCTCGATTTGATTTCCAACAGCTTCTTCGAGATGCGTCGCAAGCCCGTCGAATCGCTCGACTTCCTCGACCTGGACAATGTGACCTTCATCCTCAACGCCGTCGATGTCCTGGCGGGCGACTCGACTTTCCTTACCCTGCGGAGCAAGCGGCCTGTGTTCCGCACCTTGACGGCGATTGAGGCGGAGTCCCGGCGGTTTATCGATCAGGCCCAAGCCGAACGCGAGAAGGCCGAGGCCGATGCGAGCGAGCAACTCGAAGCCGCGCGGAAGCGGCTCAACGAGGCGGTCGACGCCATCCGTAAGAGCGACGAGTATGACGAGCGGACTAAGGAAAGCATGGTCGCCTACCAGGAGCGGGTCGAGAATCGCCGTCTCGCATTGCGTGAGGCCGAAATCGAGGCCGCCAAGAATCAGGCCCTCCGCGAGATCCGCGCTCGGGAGGAACTCGCCGTCGATGCCCTCCGCAATCGTGTCCGCCTGGCCGCCATGCTGATCCCCTCGTTGCCGGTGGTCTTTCTGGGACTGGTCACCTTCGGCCTCCGTACCCTCCGTGAGAACCGCGGAGCCAACCCGGACCGGCTGGTCTGAGAGCGGCCCGGCCCCATCCACCGTTTACGGCATCCATCAGAGGTCGAACCCCCATGTCCCGCGAGAATCGGATCACATTCGGGTTTGTCGCTGTCGCGGCAGCGCTGATGGCGACCGCCGTGCTAGCCAGTCGCCCGGCAGCCGTCGTCGACGAAAGTTCCCGCGAGCTGGGTCAACCGCTCTTTCCCGCGCTGAGCCTTCCCTCGCAGGCCGCCTCCCTGGAGGTGGTTGAATACGACGCCTCAACCGGCATGCCCGTCCGGTTCGAGGTCGCCCTCCGCGACGGCCGCTGGGTCATCCCGTCCCACTCCAATTACCCGGCCGATGCCCGCGATCGCCTGGCCCGGACCGCCGCCGGGATCTTCGACCTCAAGCACGACAGCATTCGGGGTGACCGACCCGAGGATCACAAGTCGATGGGAGTCCTCGACCCGCTGGACGAATCGGTCATTTCGCCCGAAGGCGTGGGCCGGCGGATTACGATCCGCGACCGCGACGGCAACCCGCTGGCCGACCTGATCCTCGGCAAGCCGGTGCCGGGTCAGGAGGGACATCGGTTCGTCCGACGCCCCGGCCAGAATCGCGTCTACGGCGTCAAAATCGACAATCTGGATCTATCCACCCGGTTTTCGGATTGGATTGAGACCGATCTGCTCCAGATCAATCCGTCGTCGGTGCAGGCCGTTACGTTCGACCCGCACAAGGTCGACATCGTCGCCCGTCGCGTCGATCCGGGCGAGCCGGTCACCGTGATCAAGAAAGACCCGCCCCCGCCGCCTGGCGAATCCCCCTGGATGATCGACGGCCTTCCGCCCACCGAGGAGGTCAATCCCGAGGTCATGTCCACGCTGACCTCTACCTTGGCCGGCCTGCGGATTGTGGGGGTTCGTCCCAAACCCCCCGAACTGAGCGCGTGGCTGAAGGCGGATCCCGACCAGCGCGGACCGCTCGAGGAGCGAGCCGCCGTCTCGCTCCAAAACCGTGGATTTTACATCCTCAACGGGCGCTTCCTGTCGGCCGACGGGGATGCGTACGTGACCTGCTCCGACGGCGTCGTTTACGCACTCCGGTTTGGCGGCGTCACCTTCGCCCGTGGGGAATCGCTCTCGGCCGGTAGCGACGAGGAGCAGGCCGGCTCGACGGCCGAGCCAAGTTCCTCGACCAACTCCGGCGCTGTCGAAAGCCGCTACCTGTTTGTGACGGCGAGCTTCGATGCCGACGCCGTCGCGAAGCCAAAACCGCGGCCCAAGCCAGTCGCAGGCGAGCTTCCCGCCGACGTCTTCGCCAAGACGGCCGCCGAACGTCGGGCCGAAGCGGAACGCGAAGCGGCCGCTGAAAAAGCCGAACAAGAGGCATACCAGCGCAGGCTCAAGGACGGAGAAGAGCGCGCCAAGAAACTTTCCGAACGATTCGCGGACTGGTACTACGTCGTCCCTGGCGACGCCTATCGCAAAATCGTGCTGGATCGCAAGGCCCTGGTCCGCACCAAAACCACGCCTGCACCGGCCGTCGCCCCTCCGCCGGTTGAGCCGATTTCCCCATAAATCAGCTCGTCCGGAGCACGACCTGGTGCGCCATGCTCGTGCTGCCGATGCGGACCGTCTTGTGCGGCTCCCCGAATGATCCCTAAGCGGATTACCCGAGGATCGATCGCCACAGGTGGCTTGGGGGAGCGTGGGTCGGCACCGATTCGCGTCCGACCGCGACCTGAATTTGAACCTGCGGTGGCCGTATGGTGTCGGACGACCAGAAGCGCTAACCCCGTTGCTCCAGATGCGTCCGACCTTTTACGATCTAGGACTTCTCCGGACCCGCTCGGACCAACTCGGGGGGGACTGAGGCGGCCGCTTCGCCAACCTGGTCCGCCGCGACCGGTCGGTGGCACACTCTCGAGTCGACAGGATCTCGCATGTCCGACGAAACGCTTGGGCTGAACACATCCGGCCGGATGCGCCACGTCCTCTCCGCTCTGGTTCAGAACCAGCCAGGTGTCCTGGCCCACATTTCCGGGATGCTGGCCTCCCGGGGCTTCAACATCGACAGTCTGGCCGTCGGCGAGACCGAGGACCCCCACCTCTCGCGAATCACCTTCGTGGTCATGGGCGATGACCGGATTCTCGAGCAGGTTCGCAAGCAGCTTGAGAAGATCGTCACCGTGGTCCGAGTGATCGATATTTCGCGAGAAGCCTACGTCGAGCGCGACCTGATGCTCATCAAGGTAGAGGCCCCGCCGGCGCGGCGTGCCGAGATCCTCTCCCTGGTCCAGGTCTTTCGAGGGCGGATCGTCGATGTCGGGCCCGACCAGCTCATGGTCGAAATCTCGGGACAGGAGCGCAAAATCGAGGCGTTTATCGAATTGATGCGCCCGTTCGGGATCGTCGAGCTGGCGCGGACTGGCCGGATCGCCCTGGTTCGTAGCAGCGAGCGGAGCGAGCGCAGCGACGTCGAATTCGAAGAGGAGAAGATCGTCGGACCGGTGGACCTCTGACCCGGGCCGAGGCCGGCCCATGCCCTCCACTCTTCTGGTCGTCCCTTGCTACAACGAAGCGGCCAGGCTCGATGCCGACGCATTCCGGCACGCGATCGCCGCCCAGTCCGAGCTTTCCCTACTTTTTGTCGACGACGGCTCGACCGACGCCACGGCCTCACGGCTCGAGGCGCTCGCATCCGATCCATCGGGGCGCATCGCCGTCCTCCGCCTCGAACGCAACCGCGGCAAAGCCGAGGCTGTTCGCCGGGGCATGCTCGAAGCCGCGCGTCTGGGCTCGGTTTACGCCGGGTATTGGGATGCCGATCTAGCCACGCCGCTGGACGCCGTTCCCGAGTTCGCCGCCCTGCTCGATCAATTTCCCGAAGTCGATCTGGTTCTCGGCAGCCGGGTTCAGCTCCTTGGCCGCCGCATCGAGCGCCGGGCCATACGCCACTATCTTGGGCGGTTGTTTGCCACCGCTGTCTCGCTGGTCCTGGGCATTCCCGTTTACGACACCCAGTGCGGCGCCAAGCTGTTTCGAATGAACCCCCGCGTGGTCTCGATCTTCCAGACGCCGTTTCGCTCCCGCTGGATCTTCGACGTCGAGATCCTCGCTCGCTACCTTCAAATCTGCGGTCGCAGGCACGCCGGCACGCACATCCACGAACTGCCGCTCCGCTGTTGGGTTGATGTGGGTGGCTCCAAACTCCGTCCTTCTAGCTTCGTTCGCGCGTTTTTTGAACTGCTGGCCATCGCCCGAGACGACCGACGCCGTCCCCAACCACGATGAATCCCGCCGAATACGAACGGATGTTCGCGCTGGAGGACCACTACTGGTGGTTCGTCGCGCGCCGAGAGCTAGTGAGAACGCTGGTCCGCCGCCACGTCCGCTCGACGACGCCCACGTTCCTCGACGTCGGCTGCGGCACTGGGGCGACGGCCCAAGAGCTGGCCCGCATCGGCCAGGTGATTGCCCTCGATTCCTCGCCGCTGGCCCTGCGGGCCTCTGCATCGCGTGGTCTCTCGAATCTCATCCGGGGTCGGGCCGAATCGATACCGTTGCCCGACTCCCATTGCGACGCCGTGATCGCGACCGATGTCCTGGAACACCTCGACGACGATCGCGCGGCCTTGGCCGAGTTCCGCCGGGTTCTCAAGCCCGGCGGGCATGCCCTGATCACGGTTCCCGCGTTTTCGTTCCTCTGGTCCGAGCACGACGTCGCCTTGATGCACCGACGCCGCTACGTCGCCCGCCAACTCGCCACGTTGGCCGCCCGGACCGGCTTTGAACCCCGCTACCTGGGTTACGCCCTCTCGTTCCTTTTCCCTCTGGCCCTGGTGAGGCTGCTCAAGCGGCCCACCCGCTTGCCGGCCCGCGTTCCGGAAGCCCAGATCCAACCGGTTCCCGGCTGGCTCAACTCGGCGTTGATTCGGTTGCAACGCATCGAGACTTCCCTGTTTCGCCTAGGCAGCCTACCCTGGGGCTTAAGCGTGGTCGCCGTGCTTCGGCGGCCCCCGTGACTCTTGCCAAAGACCCGCGCTAGCCACCAAAGTATGTGATTCCCAATCGGACGACCACACCGATCGTTTCTCCACCTTGCAACCCGCGGCGCCTCGCCGCCAGGAACGCACCGCCCATGCCCGCGACGATCTACTACGACCAGGACGCCGACCTCTCCCAGCTCAAGGGCCAGACCATCGCCATCATCGGCTACGGCAGCCAGGGCCACGCCCAGGCCCAGAACCTCCGCGACTCGGGATGCACGGTTGTCGTCGGTCAGCGTCCAGGTTCAGCCAATTATGAAGCCGCCGTCCGCGACGGATTTGAGCCTGTTTCGGCTGCTGAGGCGGCTGCCGCGGGCGATCTGGTCAACATCCTCCTGCCCGACGAAGTCGCTGCCGAGGTCTACCATCACGACATCAAACCCCACCTCAAGCCGGGCAACCTGTTGCTGGTCTCGCACGGGTTCAACATCCACTTCAACCAGATTGTGCCCCCCAACGGAGTCGATTGCGCGCTGGTCGCGCCCAAAGGCCCCGGGCATCTCGTCCGCAGCGAGTTTGTCAAGGGCGGCGGCGTGCCCTGTCTGATCGCTTACGGCGAGGGCTGCTCCGAGCCCGGCAAGAAACGCGCGCTGGCATACGCCAAGGGAATCGGTGGTACCCGCGGCGGCGTGCTTCAGACGACCTTCGCCGAGGAGACCGAAACCGACCTCTTTGGCGAACAAGTCGTCCTCTGCGGCGGCGTCAGCGCGCTGGTCAAAATGGGCTTCGAGACCCTGGTCGAGGCCGGCTACCAACCCGAAAGCGCCTACTTCGAATGCCTCCACGAACTGAAGCTCATCGTCGACCTGCTCTATCAGGGCGGGCTGAGTTACATGCGCTACAGCATTTCCAACACTGCCGAATACGGCGACTACACCCGCGGACCCCGGATCATCACCGAACAGACCCGGGCCGAGATGAAACGCATCCTCCATGAGATCCAGACCGGCCAGTTCGCTCGCGAGTGGATTCTGGAAAACAAGGCCGGCCGCCCCTCGTTCCTCGCCAACCGCCGTCGCGAGCAGGGTCACCCGATCGAACAGGTCGGCAAGCGGCTCCGCTCGCTCATGACCTGGATCGACGCCAAAACGGTCTGACAAGGCCGCTCGCCCGACGTGTGCGACCGTCCGGTGCGCGCGACGACGTAGAGCCGCTCGGGTGCGAAGCCTACAATCTGGGTATGGCCGACCCAGATCGCAGGCTGCCCGAGAATGTCCCCGGCCGGTTCTACGTCGATCAGACCTGCATCGACTGCGAACTCTGCCGCGAGCTGGCTCCCGGCCACTTCGCGCGCCACGATCCCAAGCGTGTGAGCATCGTCGTCCGCCAGCCGCGCACGGACGAAGAGATCGAGGCCTGCCACGCGGCTCTGGCCGAATGCCCAGTCGAGGCGATCGGCGACGAGGCCGGTCAGGCCCCGTGATCGGCCAGGACGGCCAGCGCTGCGTTTCTGCCATTGACGCCGATCACGCTACCGCCCGGATACGTCCCCGCCCCGCAGAGATACAATCCCGGCATCGGCGTCCGATACGCCAGCCGGCGGTCCCACATCCATCCGGGCAGGCATTCTCCGTGGAAGATATGCCCGCCCGACAGACCGACCTCGCGTTCGATATCCGGTGGACCGAGCACTTCCAGATCGACCACCGCTTCGGGCAGATTCGTGCAGTGTCGGGCGATCGAATCGATCGCGAGCCGTCCGACCTCATCACGGCGCTCGTCCCAAGTCCCCTGCGCGAACCGGTAGGGGACATACTGGGCGAAGACGCTCATCGTGTGCAGCCCCGGCGGTGCAACACTCGGGTCGTGAACCGTCTGAATATAAAGCTCGGTCCAAAGCCGCTCCGGTACGCCGCCCGCTCGTGCGGCCCGATACGCCCGGTCCCATTCCTCAACGCCCAGCGGCGTGTTGATCTGTCCCCGATGATGCGGCCCGTCGCAGCCGGGCCAGGCCCGGAAATTCGGCAACGCGCTGAGTACCAGATTAAGCTTGACCGTGCAGCCGGTCATCGGAATCGATTCGACCTGGGCCTGCCAGCTCGGCTCCGCTTCACTCCCAAGGAGCTTCAATGTTGTACGCGGATCTGCATTCGAAACCACCGTGCCTGCATCGATCCGCGTCCCACACTCCAATACCACACCCTGCCCCGGAACGATTCGCCCGACCGGAACACCGGTCGCCACCACAGCGCCTTCGTCGCGTGCCGCGTCGCACAGCAGAAACGAGACCATGCCCATTCCGCCCCGGACGTAAGCCCACGCGCCGGCGACCCCGTCGAGCCGCCCCGACTGATGATGGAAATGGATCGACGCTGTCCCAGGGTCGTGAGGGCTTGCATTGGTCCCGATCACTCCCTGACCGAGATAAGCTGACCGCAGCCGCTCATCTTTCAGATATCGGCTCACATATTCAACCATCGACCAGTCAAAAAGCAGCCCTAGAGCTTCGCGGTCGCCGCGCAGCCGCCGCTCGATCTCCTCGCGCGTCGGAGGGTCGGAAAGCCAGAGATCGCCATCCCCATCGGGCCGTAACGCATCCCGCAACCGTCGCTTGACCTCCCCGAAGGCACGCCACCCCGCGACATCCGGCGGGCTCAACCGGCGAATTTCCGCCTCGCAACGCTCTGGGTCATCCCAGAGCATGACAGACTCGCCGTCGTCAAACGGCACAAACAACCCGGCATCGGGAATCACCCAGTCCAGGCCCCGCTCCCGGAGCTTCAGATCCGTCACCACCCGCGGATGCAGCAACCCGACCAGATAGGCACACGGCGAGACCCGAATGCCCGGCCACCGCTCCCTCGCTGTGCAGGCCCCGCCAACCCGATCCCGGGCCTCCAGCACCAACACGCGCCATCCGTGTCGCGCCAGGTAGGCCGCGCAGGTTAGTCCATTGTGACCCGCACCGACCACGATCCCATCCCAGCGCTGACCTGCAAGCTCACGGACCGGGACGGGCAGCCCCAGCCGACCCAAAAGCTCCCCCGTTCGTGGCTCGCTCGCCATGGCCCACACCTAGCGATCCGCCCCGTTTCTCAGTCGAAGGCTGCCTTGACCACCGGCGTCAGTCCGATTGGCCGGGCCGCTCCATTTCCCGTGCCGCGCTCCCGGTGAAACGCGCGCACCATCGCGACCGTCTCTTCGATCAGGTCCGCCTGAATCAGCAGCAAATCCCCCGGTCGAACCGCTTCCAACGCGGCTCGTGCCGCGTTCAGGCCGCCCTGAAACTCGAAGATCCGCTTCGCCCGGGGAGCACCCGCTAAACCCCGCCGGAACAAGGCGATGATCTCGCCAGGTTTCCGCCCACGCATATACATGTCTTCGTACAAATAGACCGAGTCAAAATGTTCACCCAGCAACCGCGCTTGTTCGAGCATGTCCTCGTCCCGCCGATCTCCGACCCCCGAGTAAACGACGTGCCGTTCCCGGTGCGGAAACGACTCCAGCGATCGGATCAACGCCTCCAGGGCCGAACGGTTGTGGCCGTAATCGACGATCACCGTCGCGCCGGCCATCTCGAGAACGTTGAAGCGTCCCGGAATCGACTCGGCACTCGAGCGTGCCGTGGACAGCCCCTTGCGGACCAACTCGATCCCGAGTCCCAACGCCCAGGCCGCCGCCGCCGCGGCGACAGCGTTTTCGACCTGAAACGCGATTCGACCCGACTCGGTCAAGGGTATCTCGGTCAAGGGCAAAACCGGGATCGCACTGCCGGCCTCGCGAAAGACGATCACGCCGTCTTCGACCACGGCCGCCCGCCCCCCGCGCCGCACATGCGCTTCGATCATCTCGCAACTCTGGGGAGCGAACAGCAGGATCGCCCCCGGACAACGCGGCGCCATGCCTCGAACCAGCGGGTCGGCCGCGTTCAATACGGCGGTCCCGGTCGGAGCCACATGGGCGACGATCGTTCCTTTGGCCCAGGCCAGATCCTCAAGCGAGTGCACATCGCCGATTCCCAGATGATCGCCGGAGCCGATATTGGTGACCACCGCAACGTCGCACTGGTCGAAACCGAGTCCCGCTCGCAAAATACCGCCGCGCGCCGTTTCCAGTACGGCCACCTCCACCTCGGGATTTCCCAGGACCATGCGGGCGCTGGCCGGTCCGCTGCAATCCCCCGCCATCAGCCGCCGTCCATCCAGATAAATCCCGTCCGTGCAGGTCATACCGACCCGGCGGCCCGACTGACGAACCAAGTGAGCAATCAGCCGCGTCACCGTAGTTTTCCCGTTGACGCCGGTGATTGACGCGATCGGGATCCGGCCCGTATCGCCGGGCGTGTAGAGCAAGTCGGCGATCGCCTCTCCGACCGGCCGGGGCCGGCCGTCCGATGGCGTCAAGTGCATCCGCAAACCAGGCGCTGCGTTGACCTCGACGATCACTCCCCCCTGTTCCTCCAGCGGAATCGCCACATCGCGCGCAACGACGTCGATGCCAGCGATGTCCAAGCCCACCATCCGGGCCGCTTCGATGCACCGCTGGGCAACCTCAGGATGCACCCGGTCGGTCACGTCGGCCGCCGTACCTCCCGTGCTCAGGTTGGCGTTGCGTCGAATCAGAACCGGCCGTCCCGCGGGCAGAATGTCGGTCGGCGAGTAACCTTGTGCAGCCAGGACCGCCAACGACACGTCGTCCAGCGGAATCTTGCTCAGGGCCGTGGCGTGATCCTCGCCCCGGCGCGGGTCCTCATTGGCCTCGGCCACCAGTTCGGCGATCGTCCGCCGGCCGTCGCCGACAACCTGGGGCGGCTCCCGCCGCGAGGCGGCCACCACCCGCTCACCAACCACCAGAATGCGATAATCTCCTCCGGGGGCATACCGCTCGACAATCACTTGACCGGTCTGGCTGACCTCGGCCGCTACAGCGTATGCTGCCTCGACCTGTTCGCGAGTTGTCAGGTTGGTCGAAACACCTCGACCCTGGTTCCCGTCGCTCGGTTTGACGACAACCGGCGGCCCAAGCTCGACGGCGATCTGCCAAGCATGTGCGGCATCCCGCGCGATGGTTCCCTCCGGAAACGGCACTCCCGCCGCCCGCATCAGGTGCCGGGTCAACTGCTTGTCCTTGGCGATCTCCTGGGCGATCGCGCCGGTGCGGTCGGTCTCGGCGGCGAGAATTCGCCGTTGCCTGGCCCCGTGGCCTGCCTGCACGAGACTCGCCTCGTTCAACCGACGACAGGGTACGCCACGGGCTTCCAGGGCCGCCACGATCGCCGCCGTGCTCGGTCCGAGCGTCGTATTCTGGTGGAGGCTGCGTAGGGCCTTGCGTTCCTCCGTCCGGTCCCACTGTTCTCCCCGCGCAGCCCGACCGACCCAACGCAACGCAACCGCGACCGCCTCGCGGCCTACCGGCTCGTCGTGATACCCAACGATCGCCCGATCCACCTCTGGATCCGAAGTGGGAGCCGCGGTCTCAAACCGAACCGGCGCCCCGGCATCTTGCTGAAGCGCCCGCCCCAGCCGCGCAACCAGAACGGTCCACGCCGACGGCTCGCGCCAGACGGCCGGAAACGGCCCGCGTTCCACCTTCAGCTCGCTGACCCCGACACCCAACTCGCCTAACAACTCGGCCGCCACCTCGTCCGGACCGCGCTCCGGAATCGGCGGCTCCCAACGCTGGTCCAGCCAAACCTCCAGACACGTCACCCGGCCCCAGCAATTCGGTCCTCGCAGCGCCAACGTCCGGATCACGCGCATGACTGTCCTGTACTCCTGAAAGTCCGCCTGCTTTGGGCCAGCGCAAGAATAAATCAATCCCAGACAAAATCGTAGACGGCTGTCAGAGGCTCCCGCGATCCGTCGTCCGCCGCACGCACGCCAGCCCCGGGTACGCGACGCTGCCGGCCTGAGCCTCCTCTCTCGGTCCCGGCTCGCTCCCAGCGACCGTCTCCGCGGAACCTCCGTAGTCTCGGTCTACATCTCTCGGGCGCTCTGGCGTTCGATTCCCGCCCGAGAACGCACACTCAGCCCGGCTGGTCGATTCCACCAGCGGCGGCGATAATGGACGTGTTTCAGATCGGTTGGGAGTTCTGACCGTTGGGTGACGCCAATTCTGCTGTTCCTGAGCTGCCACCGACCTGGCGTCAAACCCTCGCCGGTCGCCTTGCCGAGGACGAGGTCGTCCTGGCTTGGTTCGAACCTGACCTCGAACCGAACCTTCAGTATCGCCCGGGCCTGGTCGTCCTGACCGATCGACGCCTGCTCTCCGGCACACCGGCTTCGGGCCGCGATGGGGTCTGGACCTGGCGGGAATGGCCGCTCGAAAACGTTCTCGCGCTCCAAACCCGGGAACGGGCCGGCCTGGGCCAGATCGACGCCATCGGCCCTGAGGGCCGCCTTCACCACTGGCGCTACACGGCGGCCCGCGCGCGAGCGGCCCAGCGCCTCGCTCGCCGCTTCGAATCCTACCGACGCGAGGGTGCACTGACCGACGACCGCACCGAAACCGTGTGCCCCGGCTGCGGCGAGGTGCTCCGCGGCGAGCTGCCCGAATGCCCCCGATGCCAGGCCTCCAGCGCCGCCGTCTCGCCGGCCTCGGCTCTCCGCCGGCTGCTGCTCTTCGCACGCAAACGCGCTGGCATGCTCCTTTTGGGCTTCGTGCTGACCGTGGCCGGAACGGCCGCCGGCCTCATTCCGCCATACCTCACCCAGCCCTTGATCGACGACGTCCTGATCCCCCGCCAGTCGGGTCAGGACGTCCCTTGGGAGCGCGTCTATTGGTTCCTGGGGGGGATGCTCGCCGCCTCGGTCCTGGCCTGGCTCCTCGGTTGGGCGTGCAACCTGGTCATGTCGGCGGTCAGCGAACGCATCGCCGCCGACCTCCGCGACCGGACCTACTCCCACCTGCTTTCGATGAGCCTGGAGTTTTTCGGCGGTCGGCGCACCGGCGACCTGATCTCCCGCGTGGGTACCGATACCGATCGCATCAACAACTTCCTGTCCGTCAATCTGGTCGACTTCGCCACGGATTGTCTGATGATCCTCGGCACGGCCATCATCCTGTTTTCCAAGGCTCCGGCTCTGGCGGCTGTCACACTTCTACCCCTGCCCGCCGCTCTTTGGATCATGACGCTGGTCCGGGAGCGCCTTCGCCTCGGCTTCGAAGCGGGCAACCGGGCCTGGGCTGCCATGACCAGCGTCCTCGCCGACACGATTCCGGGTATTCGTGTCGTCAAGGCCTTCTCCCAAGAAGCGCGGGAACGAGACCGCTTCGCTCGCGCCAACTGGCACGTCGTCCGCGTCAACGACCAGGTCAACTTCATTTGGTCATTTTTTGGACCAACGCTCAACTTCGTAATGCAGCTCGGGCTGCTGGTCGTCTGGGCCTTGGGCGCCTGGCTGGTCTTCTATCGCGACTTCCGCGTCGGCGTCCTGACGATGTTTCTCACCTATCTGGCCCGCTTCTACACCCGGCTCGAAGATATGAGCCGGATGCTCCAGGCGACCCAACGCGCCGCCGCCAGCGCCCAACGCATCTTTGAGATTCTCGACCGTCGGCCCGACGTCGCCGATCCGCCCCATCCCATCCCGATCACCCAGCTTCGCGGCGAGATTGTTCTTCGCGACGTCAATTTCCGCTACGGCACCCGCCAAGTTCTCCACAACATCAATCTCCACATCCGACCCGGAGAAATGATCGGCCTGGTCGGCCAGACCGGCGCCGGCAAATCCACTCTGGTCAACCTCATCTGCCGGTTCTACGACGTCCAGGAGGGCGCCATTCTGGTCGATGGGGTCGACATCCGCCGATTCCGAGTCGCCGACTTCCGTCGTCACATCGGCATCGTCCTCCAGGAACCGTTCCTGTTCTACGGAACCGTCGCCGACAACATCGCCTACGGCCAGCCGAACGCCTCCCGGGCCGCGATTATCGAGGCCGCCCGCGCCGCCCGCGCCCACGACTTCATCCTCCGACTGCCCGACGGCTACGACACCACCGTCGGCGAACGCGGCCAGAATCTCTCCGGTGGCGAACGCCAACGGATTTCCATCGCCCGCGCCCTGCTGATCAATCCCGCGATCCTGATCCTCGACGAGGCCACCTCCGCCGTCGATACCCAGACCGAACACGAAATCCAGCTCGCCCTGGAAAACCTCACTCGAGGCCGAACGACGATCGCCATTGCCCACCGGCTCAGCACGCTCCGCCGCGCCGATCGCCTGGTCGTTCTCGAACACGGCCGGATTGTCGAGATCGGACGCCACCAGGACCTCCTCGAATCCCCGGATGGCGCCTTCGCCCGCTACCATCGGGCCCAGCTCCAACTGGCCGGAGTCCATCCATGACCGTCGTGCCCACCGAACCTGCCGTTCCCCCGCTCACCCTCGACCTCGATCCCTACGGCCGCCTGATCCTCCACGATCCAGCCGGTCGACGCGTCGAAGGCGTCGAACCTATCCGTGCCTTCCCCCTCTCCGACCCACATCACTGGATCGCCCTGGTCGATCCCTCCGGTCGTGAAGTGGCGATGATCCAGAACCCCGACTCGCTCGAACCCCGCACCCGCCAGCTCCTGCTCGAGGAACTCGCTCGCCGAGAATTCGTCCCCGTCATCCTGACCATCCACTCAATCTCCGGCCACTCCCCGATTAGCCGCTGGTCGGTCATCACCGACCGCGGACCTGTCACCTTCCAAGTCGAGGGCGACGACGCCCTACGGCGCCTGGGTCCCCACCGTCTTCTCGTCACCGACCAAGACGGCACCCGCTACCTCATCCCCGACACCCGAACCCTTCGTCCCAAAATCCAGCGCAAGCTCCAAGCCCTCGTCTGACGCGCCACCCTACGAACTGGCATTCCCCTACCGCCGATTCTCGTGTAAACCACCGCGGCGGCGTCTCCTCGTCAACGAAAGAGCCGCGCGCCGACCGTCGTCGAACCGCGACGGCGTCCAGTTCCCCGGCAGGAAGCAACCACGGCGTGCCACGGAAGGTTACGTCGACCATGCTGCGTCACCCTCGTCGAATCGTGCCGAGGCTGCTCGCCCTGGTCGTCGCGCTGACTCCGTGGTCCGGTTGCGCCACGATCCGACGCTACGCGCCCGATCCTCTCCATCGCCCCTGTCGCGAAGGCTTCGTCCTCACGGCCGACGGCTGGCGGCTCGGCATTCGCCACATCCAGCCCGCCCAGCCCGATCCCTCCAAAATGCCCGTTGTGCTCTGCCACGGGCTTGGGCTCAACGGTACCTTCTGGACAATCACCGATAACCACTTGGCCCAACAGCTCGCCGCACGCGGCTATCACGTCTTCATCCCCGATATGCGCGGCTCCGGAGCCAGCCGACGCCTCGGACCCGTTGGCTGGATCAATCAACGCCTGCTCCGCGAAACCCCCTTGCTCGAATTGGGCGACGGGAACTGGACCGTCGACGACGAAATCCGCTACGACGTCCCCGCCATCCTCCGCTACGTCGAGCAGCACACCGGCCACCAGCGCGTCAACTGGGTCGGACACAGTCTGGGCGGCATGCTCATGTTCGGCTTCCTCGAGACCCAGCCCGACGCCTGGCGGATCGCCAACTTCGTCGGCATGGGAGCGACGATACAACAGTACACATATCCCCAGACACAGATGCTCCGCGCCAACCGCGCTCTGCGGGGCATGCTCCGCGTCGTCAGCACCGGCCGAATTGCCCGCCCGATGATGATTGCCCGGCCGCCCGGGCTGGAAAAGGTCGATCGGTTCTATTACACGGCCGCCAACGTCGATAAGGCGACCGTCGATCGGTTCTACGGCTACACGCTCGAGAACCCAGGCCGAGGCGCTCTCCAGCAACTGGACCCTTACCTCGAAATCGGCCGCTTCCTGTCGGCCGATCGCACCATCGACTACGTCGAGCTGCTGCCACGGGTGACCACCCCGCTGCTCATGATCGCCGGCGAGGGCGACGTCATGTCCGACATTCCCTCCACCTACCTGACCTTCAACGCCGTCTCCAGCCCCGACAAAACCCTCCTCCGCTACGGTCGCATCCACGGTCACGTCGACGACTACGGCCATTGCGACCTGGTCTGGTCCCGCCATGCTCCCCGGGAGATCTTCCCCGATCTGATCGACTGGCTCGACCAGCGGCAGCTCCGTCCGGCCCCCTCGGCTCAAGCTCCGCCAGGCTCGACCCCAACCGGACCGCCCTGGCCCCGCGGGGCGTTGCCCTGACCGCCAGCCGGCTCCTATTCTGGATACCCGATCGCCCGCCGTCACCGGCGTCGGGCCTACCGTCATCCCCTGCCGATCGACCGGCGTCCTGGAGACGTTCTTGCTCGTGGCTGACTCCCACTCCTCTCCCACCCCCCCCGAATCAGCTCCCACCCGCTGCGACTACTGCGGTCGCCCCACCACCGAAGCCGGCCCCATGATCGAGGGCTCCGCCCTGATCCAACCTGGCCACAAGACCGAACGCTCTCATATCTGCATGAGCTGCGTCGATACCTGCGCCAAGATCTTCCAGCAACACAACCGCCGCATCGACGGACTGGAGCGGCTCCCAACCCCGCGCGAACTCGTCGAACACCTCGACCAGTACATCATCGGCCAGGATCGCGTCAAACGGACCCTGGCCGTCGCCGTCGTCAATCATTACAAACGCGTCCTGGCTCCGCCGATCGAGGACGAATCGCTCAAAAACGTCGAGGTCGCCAAGAGCAACGTCCTGCTGATCGGTCCAACCGGCTGCGGCAAAACGGCGCTGGCCGAAAGCCTCGCCCGTAGGCTTCACGTCCCCTTCGCCATCGGCGATGCCACGACCTTGACCGAGGCCGGCTATGTCGGCGAAGACGTCGAAAACCTGATTCTCAAACTCGTCTCCGCCGCCAACTACAACATCCCCCTGGCCGAACGCGGAATCATCTACATCGACGAAATCGACAAAATCGGCAAAACCAGTCAAAACGTCTCGATCACCCGCGACGTCTCCGGCGAAGGTGTTCAGCAAGCCCTGCTCAAACTGCTCGAGGGGACCATCGCCAACGTCCCCCCTCAGGGCGGCCGCAAACACCCTGAGCAGCAATACCTCCAGGTCGATACCACCAATATCCTGTTCATTTGCGGTGGAACCTTCGTCGGTCTCGACGAAATCATCGCGCGCCGCCTCGGTCGCAAGATGATTGGCTTCGGCCGCGAACCGGAAAGCCCGGATAAAGAACGAGAACGCGACGCCCTGATCGCTCAGGTCCAGCCCGAAGACCTCGAACGCTTCGGCATGATTCCGGAATTGATCGGCCGGCTGCCGATCATTGCGACCCTCAATCAACTCTCCGTCGAGGATCTCTCCCGCATCCTCAGCGAGCCGCGTAATGCCCTGACCAAACAGTACCAGGTGCTTTTCCACCTCGACGGCGCCCGGCTCGAGTTCACTCCCGAGGCAATTCGTGAAATCGCCCGCCGCGCCAAGGCCCGCGGCACCGGCGCCCGCGCCCTCCGCTCGATCATGGAACAGCTCATGCTGGACATCATGTTCGAGCTTCCCGAGCGCCAGCCTGGTCAGACCTACGTCATCACCGAGGACATGGTCCGCAGCCTGCCTCAGCCCGTCGCCGGACCAGCCGCGTCCAGCTCTTCTGCTCAGGCCGTCTGAAACCGTCCCGTCACTGCCCCACACCAGCCGGATACTGCCGAAGGTGGGACTCGAACCCACACGCCTTTAAGGGGCACCGGATTTTGAGTCCGGCGCGTCTGCCAATTCCGCCACTTCGGCTTATCAAGCTCGATTTTACGTCAAACGGCTCGCTTTGGGAATTCCAACCGCCCTCGCTCCCGGCAACAACATACTCCCGGCCGCTCTTCCTGTGGTATCGCGCACCGATTCGGGGTCACGAAGGTCTCTCTTGGGCGGAGACCTCAATCGGTAGTCGGTTTGCGTCAAAAATCCACCCGCACCCCAACCGCCCTCAAGGCCGCGAGCTGCTCGGTCCGGGCCGTTTCCGAGAGCGGGCTGCCCTTCAGGTACAATCGCAAGAACGGCGCGAACCGCTTGGATCCCCGGGCGTCGGCCTCCACCCACTCAACCAGAGCCGTCAAGTCCTCTACCTGGGTCCGTTCCAGCATCAGCAAGCTGACGTCCGTCAAGGCCCGCAGGGGCCCCAGATCGCTGACCGGATTGTCGCTCAAGTCGACGGTCGAGACCCGCGGCACCTCGGCCAGAGGCCCGAGATCGCTAATCCGATTCCGCGCAGCGTAAAGCGACGCCAGCTTCTTCATGCCGATGATCGGCCTCAGATCCGCCACCTGATTGCCGGAGATCGCTAGCGCTGCCATCGCCGTCAGCCCTTTGAGCGGCTCGATCGAACCGATCTGATTTTCCTCCAGATTCAGATACTGAAGCTTGACCAGCCGTTCCAGGGGTCCGACATCGCGGATACGATTCGACGACACATCCAGCGATTGCAGATTGACCAGATTCTTCAGAGGTTCCAGCGATTCGATCTGATTGTTCGCCAGGTTCAGCAAGGCCAGATTGGGGCACTTCTCCAAGCCGGCCAGATCTCTGATCCCCTTGCCGGCCGCCTCCAGGACGTACAAATTCTTGAGCTTCTCGGCGTCGAGGCCCTCTTCCGGTTGGACCTTCAGGGCGGCCCGAACCGCCGACTCCAGCGCCTCGTCCGGGATCGGACGGTCCTGGGCGTGCGCCGCCGAGACCAACCCGGCTCCGAGAACGATGCCAACCACCCAGCGCCTTGCTCGCTTGGCCATCGACGTCTCCCGCCTCCCATTCCCCACATTGGTCTTCGGGAATCCAATTAACGGCCTAGATGAACGCCGGTCAACGACCTCCCGCGGCCAAAAACCCATCCAGAAAAATCTGCGACCAGCTCTCGAACTCGTCGCGCAGCGCGATGACAGTGCCGAGCGGGACGAAGCCAGCATCGGCCAGCCCGTCTTCCCGTGGCCGGACCTGGGGGCTTTCCAACTCGTAGACGTAGGCGACCCCCAGATGAACCCGGCCGACGGCCGTCGCGTCGTCGTTGATCAATCCAACTCGCCTCAGACGCCCCGGCGAGCGGACCTCGACTTCCTCGCTCAACTCCCGGCGTAGCGCTTCCTCGAAGGCCGCCAGCGTCGCGCCACCTGAGGCGTCCTCCTCCGCGACATGGCCCCCAACACCTAGCGACCGCAGCCGATGCAGCCGCGTTTCGCCCTGCCCCCCGCCTCGCGTGTAACAGAAAAGGCGATCCCGGCAGCGGAAGGCCACATAGGGGATCATCTGCTTGAGCGTCGGATCGTCCTCGACCTCGGACCGCGGCCGGAATGCCCCGACCCCCTCGGCCAGCAGCTCCGCCAGATACCGCTCCGATTCCCGCGAAAACCCCTGAAATCTTCCCAGCTCATCCAATCGCACCGCCGGCACAACCAGAACACGCTCGGTCGAAGTCGACGCCATTCCCGGCGGCCTCCCAATTCCAAGTCAAGCGGTTACCGCAGCATACACCGGCCGCGCGGCCCGCGTCACTCGTCATCGAGGACGAGCATCGCGTCGCCGTAGCTGTAAAACCGGTAATTCTGGGCAATCGCTTCTGCGTACGCCGCCTTGAGTAGTGCAAGACCGACCCGCGCCGCAACCAGAGCCAGCAGGCTCGACCGCGGCAGATGAAAATTCGTGATCATCCCGTCAAGACCCTTAAAGACGTGGCCGGGCCTGATGTAGAGATTGGTTTCGCCGGACCAGGCCACGATCGTTCCGCCGCCACGCCGCGCCGATTCCTCTAACGTACGCACCGAGGTCGTCCCGACGGCGATGATCCGCCCGCCATCGGCCCGTGCCGCGTTGAGCCGCTGCGCTGCCTCCGGGTTCAACTCCGCCCACTCCGCATGCATCACGTGGTCCTCGACGCGGCTCGCCTCGATCGGTCGGAACGTGCCCATCCCGACGTGCAGCGTCACGTCCACGATCGATACGCCCAGCCGAGCGATGCGCTCAATCAGTTCGGAGGTGAAGTGAAGCCCGGCCGTGGGTGCTGCCACCGAGCCGGGCTGGCGGGCGTAGACCGTCTGGTAGTGCTCGCGATCATCCGGCCCGGCCACGCCGCGGCGTATATAGGGGGGAATCGGAACCTGGCCGTGTGCGTCCAATAGCTCGCTAGCCGGTTGGGCCGACTCGGGCCGGACGAACCACCGCCCACCCTCGCGCCGTTCGATCAATTCGAGCCGTAACCCCTGCCCAACCCGGACCCATTCGCCAATCCGCGGCTTTCCGCGCGTCGTCGCCAAGACTTCCCAGACCCCGGCGTCCACGACTCGCAAAAACAACCCCTCCCAACGCCCCCCGGTGGCCTCTCGCTCGCCGACTAACCGGGCGGGGACGACCCGCGAGACGTTCCGGACCAGCGCATCGCCCGGCCTCAAAAATGCCGGCAGATCACGGAAAATTCGGTGCTCCCACCGCCCCCGCCGTGGTCGCACCACCATGAGCCGTGAGGCATCCCGTGGCTCGGCCGGTCGCTGCGCAATCCGCTCGGGAGGCAATTCGTAGTCCAGCTCGCTGATGTCCACTGGCGGCTCGCTCCGTGTTGGCCAATCGTTCACTATACACCCACGCTGGCCGTCCAATCACGCCGACGGCCGCCTCGATCGCCCCTTAACCCAGCATCATTTCCGGCATGGAATCGCTCGACGCTCGCCGCGCCGCTCCCCGCCTGCCACGCTGGCCCGACCGGCCGATCCCGATCTCATTGGTCATCACCGACCTAGACGTTGGCGGAGCCGAACGCGCGCTGGTGCAGCTCGCAACCCACCTCAATCGCCGGCGTTGGGCCGCGTCGGTCATCTGTCTGATGGACGAGGGGCCGCTCGCCGCTGAACTCCGTGCCAGCTCGATCCCCACGGCGTGCCTCGGCCTCCGACGCAACCGTCCCCGAACCGCCCTGGCTACCCTTCGGAAAACCCTTGCTGCGCAATCCCCCCAACTGGTCCAGTCCTTTCTCTTTCATGCCAACGTCGCCACCCGGCTTGCGCTCCCGCGCCGGGGCGGACCCTGGCTGATCGGTGGTCTCCGGGTCGCCGAACATCAGCGTCGCTGGCACCTTTGGCTCGACAAGTTGACCGAACGGCGAGCCTGCGGCTCGGTTTGCGTCTCCGAAGGGGTCCGCCGCTTCGTGATCCGACACGCGCGACTCGACCCCGACCGCCTGACCGTCATTCCCAACGGAATCGACCTCGAGCGCATCGACCGCGCACTGCCCGCCGACCGATTGAGCCTTGGACTCGACCCCACCGGCCCCATCGTGCTGTTTGTCGGCCGTCTCGACGTCCAAAAGGGGCTGTCCGACCTGCTCGAGGCCTGGATCACCGTACGCCAGGCCTTTCCGCAAGCGACGCTGCTCCTCGTCGGCGACGGACCTGAACGCCAAACCTTGAGCCGTTGGCTCGCCGCTCACCCCGGCAGCCGCGTGCGTGCGCTCGGGTTTCGACCGGATGTGCCGTCTCTGATGCTCTTGGCCGATCTGTTCGTCCTTCCGTCCCTCTGGGAAGGGATGCCGAACGTCGTGATGGAGGCGATGGCGGCCCGGCTTCCGGTCGTTGCGACCCGAGTCGAAGGAACCGAGGATCTGGTGATCGACGGCCAGACCGGCTGGCTCGTCCCACCCCGCCGACCCGATCTCCTGGCCGCAGCGGTCCGCGCAGCCCTTGACGACCCCGAGGCCAGCCGCCGCCGCGGCGCTCTGGGCCGCTCCCGGGTCGAGCAGCAGTTCTCGCTGGACGCAACCGTTCGCGCGTACGAATCCCTCTGGGCCGACGTACTGGGGCTCCCCGACCCCGCGGCTTCGCCTTGACCCCCGCGGTTCCGGCGTTACAGTTCCGATGCGCGCGCGGCGCGCGTCGAAATGCCCTATCCCTTCGCGCAGGAGCCGCCGCCGGTGTCGAATGTGCCGGAGCGCCCCCTCCTGGAGTCGGTTCACCGACCCGTCCTGCTCGACGCGGTTCGGGAATGGCTGGCACCGGCCGCCGGCATGATCCTCGTCGACGGCACGGTGGGCGCTGGCGGGCATACCGCGGCACTGGCCCCAATGGTCCTCCCCGGCGGTCGCGTGCTGGCGCTGGACCGCGATCCGCGGATGCTCGACCTGGCCGCTGCCCGTCTAGCTCATCTGCCGGTTGAACTCATCCACGCACCCTACAGCCAGATCGGCGACGAGCTCCAAAAACGCCAGATCGAACAGGCGGACCGGATCCTGCTCGACCTGGGATTTTCATCGGACCAACTGGCCTGGACGGACCGGGGGTTTAGCTTCGCGCGAGACGACCTGCTCGACATGCGCTTCGACCCCGACGAACCGATTGACACCGCCGCCGACCTGGTCAATTCCCTGGACGAGCGCCAGTTAGCCGACATCTTCTACCAATTCGGAGAAGAGCGCTACGCCCGCCGAATCGCTCGGGCTCTGGTCTGGTCCCGCGAGCACGACGGCCCGATCCAGACAACGGGCCGCCTGGCCGAGATCGTGCGCCGCTCGGTCCGCGGTCCGCGTTCGAGGATCGATCCGGCCACCCGGGTCTTCCAGGCCCTTCGGATCGCCGTCAACGACGAGCTAGCCCATTTGGATCGCTTTCTGGCACATGTGGCCGACTGGCTGGCCCCGGGGGGACGGGGCGCCATCATCAGCTTCCACTCGCTGGAGGACCGTCGCGTCAAGCAGGCCTTCCGCGACCAGCCCGCACTGAATGTCCTGACCCGTAAACCGATCACGGCCAGCGAGGCCGAGATTCAGTCCAACCCCCGTTCTCGAAGCGCCAAACTGAGGGTGGCGGAACGATGGAAGAGGCCCAAGGACGGGACCCGTCCCGGAACGAATCCGACGCGCTGACCGAAGCTCGTTCGCCGGAACCGGCCCCCTCGGCTCCCGAGCCAACCGGAGCCGATCCCGCGACCGCTGCCCCGGGCTACCTTCGGGCGTTGAGTGCCCTGTTGCGCATGCTTCAGTTGCAAGGCGTCTGGTTGTCTCGGGCCGGTCAGTTCTTATGGACCGCTGGCCTCCCCATAATCGAGCGTGCGCAGGACCTGTCATGGTCGGCGCGCCTACAAGTCGCCGGCTCAATTTCCCTGGTCGTGCTCGGAGGGGTCTTCCTGAGCAAACTCGCCACACCCCAGCGCCATACTGGCCGACCCGAACCCGGCAAGCCTCCGCGGCTGTCGATCGCCGCCGCTCCCGAGAGCCCTCATCCTGGAACGGCCAGTCCGCCAACCGCTTCGGGGGACCTCGCCCGGCCCATTCCGGTCGAAGCCGATGCGCAGGATTTCCCCCCACCCCCTCCACCCCCCGAAACCCACCCTGGCCTGGGCCTCCTGGACAACGAGCCCAGCGTACCTCCTCCACCTCCCCACCTCTCAACCGACCCGATGCCCGCCCAGAGCCTCCCGGAGACCGCTGCCGTTCCTCTCACCGCCCAATCTCTGGAACTCGACGATCTTCCCCCTCCCCTCCCTGATTCCGACTCGGAGCCATCCACAACCGCTTCATCCTCCCCGAACCATCCCCCTGCTGGCCTCCGTGTCGACGATCCCGCCCCCGTCGAGGACGCCCACGCCGCCGCATCCCCGGCTCCGGCCGTGGTTCTGGACCCAGGGTTGTCTGCGCCCGAATCCGATCTCACGGCCGTCCCGAGCGAAGTATTCCCCGTGGAACCGCCCAACCAGGAGCTTTCGGTCGATGAGCCGTCCTCCCCGCCGGCGCAGGAGTTGACCACACCCCAGCCCGTGGCCGCCCCCGAGGTTCCGGCAAGTCTCGAACCGGTCCCCGATGTGTCCTCGCGGCCGTCGGCGGCGGACCGGCAACCGCAAGAGCTCTCTTCGGGCCATCCGACCAGCGCGACGCCAGCACCATCGCTCGCCCCGAGCGGCGACCCACCGATCGATTCCCCCGGCCAGCCAGCCACCGAAACGAGTCCGCTGGCCCGGTCCGACAACGGCGAATCCATCGATCCACTTATCCCGGCTGCTGATCCTCGTCCTAGGCCGACCAGATCACCTCTTTCTCCTGGATCGCCGGAATCCCGGATCGCCCAACCGGACGATTCGCCTCCCTTGCTCTTTCCCGATGACCTGGACGGATCCCTCCAGGAGATCTCGTCCGACGATCTCTTCGCCGCGCTCGAACGCCCGCCGATCGAGCCCCAAGCGATCGCCGGCGTGACCCATATCGTTCGTAGCGGCGAGAACTTCTGGACGATCGCCAGGCGTTATTACGGTTCCGGGAGGTTCTATCGCGCGCTCTGGAAGGCCAATCAGGATCTGGTTCCGCGAATCGACGAGCTGTATGTGGGAACGCGGCTGATGATCCCCCCGGTCGAACGCCTCGACCGTCGCTACATTGATCCGCCGCGGCGGTCGCGCTCGACCCCCGAAAGCGCTGATTCCGTCGAGCCAGTCTCCGACGGAATCGGCCATCGATCGGGGACCGCGCCCCGCGACGAGCAGGCCCTGCGTGTCAGCACCCCACGGCACGAGCCCTCCGATCGAGTGCGCCGGATCCGCGTTCACGTCACCGAGCCTTACGAAACTCTCCGAAGCATCGCGCGGAAGGAACTGGGCGACTCGCGCCGGGCCGACGAACTGCTTCGACTCAACGACGACCTGGTGGACGATCCCAACCACCTGCCGGTCGGTGTTCCGCTTCGCATCCCCGACGATCGTTAGATTCGGCGCACGCGGTCCTGCGTGGAGCGCCGAGCTAGCCGTCCTCGTCCAGCAGCGGTCCCGACTGGGGAAGCCAGCCACGGATCGGACACTCCCGGCAACACGCCGAATTCACGCGACACCAGCGTCGAGCGATCGTCTTGAATCCGCCGCGCAGTTTTCGCAACCGCTCCGGGTTGCCACAACCGAGCTGCTCGACCCAACTCCGGGCCTCGTCGTAACCAGCTTCCCGTTCGATCCAGCCGTGGCGTACCAGCACCCGATACGTCCCCCGATCGACCGGATAGACGGCGCGGTCCAGCCCATCGAGCAGCATGGCGTCGATGAGCTGAGGCCCTCCGAACCGCAAACCACGGAGTTCTTCCCGCAGCGATTCTGTTGAGCGCGACGCCGTGTCACCGGCTTCGGCCCACCAGCGAGCCAGCGCGATCAGCCGACGCGCCCATCCACGTCCGGCCGAGGGGGCCACGCCCGTCAGCACAGCCAACTCGTCAGGCGAGAGCGCGACCAGGTCTTGCGGCTCGGTTCGTCCGGCCAGCTCCAGTTCCGCCCAAATCGACTGAGCTTTAGGAGCCGCCAGTTCCTCGAACAGGAATATCTCGAGCAGCGAGCGCGGCGCGACGTCGTCTGCGGCCCAGGAAGCGATCTCGGCACTCAGCGACCGATCATCCGAATCGCATGCAGACATGCCGGATTCGCCTTGAGCCGCTTACCGGCCGAAGAACCGCACGGCCTGGCTCAACCACCAGCCCCAGCCGCCTTGGCCCGAGCCACCGCCGCCTCATATTCCCGGGTTAGCCGGCTTTTGCGGCGATCGGCGGTATTTGGATGGAGGATACGACGCACACCTGCCTTGTCGATTTTGGCCACGGCGAATCGGAAGTCAGCCTCGGCCTGATCAAACTTGCCGGCATGAGCGGCCGCCAAGGCTCGCTTGCTATAGGTCTTGATGATCTTCTTGGCGATCCGATTGCGCAAGCGCCGTTTCTGGCTCTGCTTCAACCGCTTCTTGGCCGAGGGAGTATGAGGCATAAGTCGTCCGTGCCCAATGGATTTGGCAAAGTTGATTCAACGCACGATCGCGGATCGATCCGCGGCGATCAAGCTCTGGGAATCGCATAATTTACTGGACAGCCCGGCGTTCGTTCAAGGCCCTGAGGCGCTCGGCCACGTCCTGGTAGGTATAGTCGTTGGCAGCCACTTCGTTGTAATGCTCCTCGGCGACCGCGAGGTTTCCGAGGGACTCGGCCACGCGTCCGAGCCTGTAATGGAGGTTGAGCTGAGTGGCAAGGTCGTCGGGATCAGCCAGTTTGAGGGCGTCTTGGTAGCTGCGTTCAGCCAGCTTGGGAAGCCCCTTCGCCTCAAACGACAGTCCGGCCAGCTCGAACGAGAGGCGTTTCTCGTCGGCGGAGCCGAGGGAGCGGGCCTGTTGAAACTCGGCGATGGCGTCGTCGTGGCGGCCTTGGCGTGCCAGGCATCGGCCCAGCTCCAGTCGGTAGCGCGCGTTGGCTGGCTCGACCTTGACCCGATGCCGGCACTCGTGGAGTTCGTAGGCGTCGAGCTTTTCGCGTAACCGGGCCAGTTTTTCGCTGATTTCCGGGTTATCTGGGTCCAGAGCCAGTTGCTTTTCCCAGTGCGAGATGGCCCGCCTGAGGCGGTTCATTTGGAGCTCGGCATAGGCCGATCGGACGACCTCGTCGTCGGGCAATGCCTTGCGTGCGGCGGCCAGGACTTTTTCAGCCTCGTCGAACCGCTTGCTCTGAATGTACAGCTCGGACAATTCCAGGTAAGGCCCGGCCAGTTTCGGGTCCTCGCGGATTTCGCGTTGCAGCCGCACCTCCGGAGGCTCTGTGACCGCCTTGAGATCCGCCAGGGCTTCAGCCGAGATGGGGGGGATATCCGTTTTTTGCGAAGGGGATTCCGAGCGCTGGGCTGCCTCCTCGAGGCCGGCTTTGAGGATGGTAGCGCTGGCCGAGAGTGCGTTGATTTGCCGCTTGGCTAGTTCGTCATGAGGGTTGAGCTTGCGGACGCGTTCCCAGCAGGCAATGGCCTTTTGGAACTGTTTGCCGCGCTCGAGGATCTGGGCGGCGAACCGGAGAAAATCGACGTCCGACTCCCCCTGAGCGAAGACTGACTCGACGAGCCAGACGGCCAGCTCGGGATGTCCCAGGTGGTCGGCGGCTTCGGCCGCGTCGCGGCTTGCGCCCACATCCCAGGGATTGATTTGGAGGGCGTCCTCGCTAATCTCGAGCACCCGGTCCCAGTGGCCCCGGGTGCGTTCGGCTCGAGCCCGCAACCGTATCGGCTGCACGCGGGCACCGGCCAGCTTGCCGACTCGGTGGGGATCATTATCGAACTTGCGCCGCACGATTCCCCGAAGTGTCTGGCGATATAGCAGGTTGAACGGATCGAGCTTAAGTGCTTCCCGGACCATCTGGACCGCATAGTCGAGGTTGCTGCTCAGGGCGGCTTGTTTGCCGCGTTCGAAGAGCAGCTCGGCCCGCGGGTCTCCGGGACGCGCAGACGAACGCTGTGACTCGACCATCGACGTACCCCGGTCTGGTCCGCTCGGACCGTCGCGGCCCGCGGTCCTCGCTTCCCCACTACGAGGTTACGCCGCCAGGCCGCCCCAGGCGCGGTTTTCCCCGAACGTCCTACGCATTGTAACAGGATCCCGCGGCTGTCGATCCAGATTACCGCTGAGGTCGCCAGAACCGCAGGCGAACGACCGGTCGTTTTGCTCTGGCTTGCCCTGGACCGACGTGGTAATTTAAAGATCGCGCATACTCCCTCCGATGCGGTCGCGTCCCCCCGCTAGGATTGTGGCCGTATTCGCGTTGCCATCGCGGCCAGATCGCCGGCTTGCCGCGTGTGGATCAACCAGATTCTGGAGCCGCTCGATCCGGTTGATCGCCGGGTCGATTTCCATACCCCCACCGGATTCCCCCCTGTGGGCCGGCGCCGGTCCCATCGGGAGATACCCGTGCCCAAAGAAGAGCCGATTGTCGTCGAGGGCCGCATCGTCGAGGCCCTACCCAATACGCAATTCATGGTCGCGTTTGAGGAAGGCCCGCTGCGCGGGCATCGGGTCCTGGCCCATATTGCCGGTAAGATGCGAAAGAATTTTATTCGCATTGTTCCCGGCGACCGCGTCAAGGTCGAGCTCACCCCTTACGACCCGACCAAGGGTCGGATCATCTATCGCGAGCGTTGAGCCAACGACGCCGCGCCTTGGGCCGCTCGCTGCCATCTCGGCCGGGCCACCGCCCCGTGCTGCCTCACCGTTCCCGCCACCAACGCGTGTGCGCCATCCCCAGGCTTAGGGCCGTGGTCTCGATCTGGGAGCGGTAGCGTCGGGCATCCGTGGGATAGCCCGCCGTCGGCCGCAAGCCGGCAACGCGTCTCGACCAGAAGCCGTGGAACTGCTCCATCCATCGCTCCCGCACATACTTGCTAACCATCGAGGCGAGCGCCACGAGACCATCGTCGCGATCGGCCCGGACCCGGAACTCGATCTCAAGGTGCCGCCCCGATCGCGTCAGCCGATACTGGCTCGTCACGGCACCTTCCAGGCCCCGCTCGATCCAGGCATCGGGCCAGGCCCGGTGCAGGAGAGCAAGGTAGCGGTGTCGGCCGCCGTGCTTGTCCGCCTGGAGGTTGCACGTCGATTCGCCCCGGCCGTCCCACGCCGCTTTCACAACCTCCTGGAAGATGCGGCCGTGGGCTCCCGCTTTGGTCCCCTCCTCGGCGACCAGTTGATTGAACCGTGCAGGACCCACGACCCGCGCATGCGCGGCGACGACGGCCCAGCGGTCGCAACGAAGGGTCGTAAGCGGCGTGCTCGGGAGGCTCTCGGGAACCAGCGGCGGCTCGAGCCAGCCCGACAATTCCCCGTAGGTGGAGTCGGTCGGGTCCAGAACCGCGATCAAGTTCCGGACATCGGCAGGGATGCCGAGGCCGGCCGAGGCCAGCACGGCCAAGGTCCCATCCCGTAGCCGATCCCGACCCTTGCGACCGGCGTAGACCCGCTTCGAGTCGTCCACCCAGAGCCGATCGGACTGGCCGCCCGCGCGGTCAACCAGGCCGGCTAGCTCGTTCCAGAGATCGGGTCGGTCGGCGCCCTCGCCAGCAGCCACCACGGCTGTCATCACCAGCGGCCCCAGGTTGGGACCATAGCCGGCCTCGTCGATCCCGATCCAACAACGCGGACCGTTCCGCTTCGCCACACCGATTCATTCCGTCGGCACGAACTGACTGTACCCGACAGGGACACTCGCGAGTCGGACGCTGGTGGTTACAAGCATACCCTATCCGGCGAGCAAGGCTGGCTCCGAGCCTCCGTCCGACGACTCAGGGTCATCCTGCCAGAGGGCGGCGGGTGCCCGGCCCTGAATCTCGGCGGCCAGCGAGGCATAGTCTTCGGCACCCCGGCTCGTCGGCGCATACTGAAAGATCGACTGGCCGAAGCTCGGGCACTCGGCCAGCCTGATGTTCCTGCGAATCCGAGTCTGGAATAAGCGGGCCTGGGCCCACGGTGCCTGAGGATTGCGTTTGGCGGAGAAGTAGGCTTGCAGATCCTCGACCACCTCGTTGCCCAGCTTCGTCCCGGATTCGTAGAGGCAGAGCACTACGCCGGCGACCTTAAGGTCCCGGTTGACCCGCTTGGAAACGACCTGGATCGTCTCGAGCAGCTTGGAAAGCCCATGGAGCGCCAGAAAGTGCGCCTGGAGCGGAATCAGGACCTCGCGGGCCGCGCAGAGGGCGTTGAGAGTCAGGATCCCCAGCGAGGGAGGGCAATCCATCAGCACGTAGTCGTAGCGGTCGGGGTCGGCGTCGAGTTGATCCCGCAGGATCATTTCCCTGCCGACGGTTCCGATCAATTCGACCTCCGCCGCGGCCAGGTCGATATGGCTGCCGCAGATCTCCAAGTTAGGCCCGACCTGGTGCCGGCATTTAGGTAGCGGCAGGCCCTGGGTCAGAACCTCGTAGAGCGAGGGGCCGGATCGGCCAGGCAACAGGCCGAGATGTAACGTTGCGTGGGCTTGGGGGTCGAGGTCCAGGACCAGGGTTCGATGCCCATCCTTGGCCAGCGCGGCAGCGAGGTTGACCGTCGTGGTCGTCTTGCCCACCCCACCCTTCTGATTCAGGATGGCGATCCTGCGCATGCTGGCCTCCGTGCGTCTGGAGCGTGCCGAGTTCGGGGCTCCGCCCCGCGGGTCTGGACTTGGGGCACAAATCTAGCCGCTCGGTGCCCCGGCGCGAAGCCGAGCTGACCGAAACCGCCCCGATTGCCCCGGTTCGCATGCGGTCGTTGGGCTGCGACAGAACTCGGAAGACCAACCGGCAGGAGTCGACGCAGCGGGGTTGCTCCCACGACCGAAACGCCGTCGAACCGACTCCGGGCTGAGAGTCTTTTCGCGTCATCCTGCGTCGTGGGGACCGCTTTGAAACCGCTCCAGGATGAAGACCAGTTCATCGTGCATGCCGCCATGCGCCGGGACCGTGATCCGTACAACCGAGCGAACCGCCCACCCGCGTTTCCAATGCTGATTCAAGGCCTCCTCGAGCCGTCCTGCGTCGAACTTCGCCACAAACCCCATATCTTTGGTTGTCACAACCTTGTATCGTTTTTCGGATTCGTCGATGGGGGCCGTGGCGGGTCCTGAGGCGGGCGAGTCGGTCGGAGTGGGCGAGGAAACGGCGACTCGGGCGGCTTCCTCGCTCCAGGGCAACTCCTCGATCGAGATTGCCCCTTCCAGCAAGGTCCCGGCTCCAGGCGGCGGCTCGGCGGCCTTGGCCGCTGGCACCGGCGCGGGCGCCGGCGCGGTCAGCAGGATGCCGCAGTGCGGGCATTTGATTTTTTTGCCTGCCAATTCGTCCCGGGCCTTTAACGGCTTCCCACACTTGCAGGTAAAGAGGATCGGCATGACCGGCTCCTCGTATTCGGGCGGCGGCTCGGTCGTGGCGTACGCCGCGGCATCGACTCGGACCGCCTTGGTCACTGTCGCTCTCGAGGCACTTTAACACCCCGCGCCGCCGCGAACATCACGTCAAGGGGTCCGGTCCGTTTAGGGCGTCAGGAGTTGGGGGGCAGCGTCTGGCTGGCGGCTTCCGCCGTCACACCGCGTTCGGAGCCCAGACCGAGCCGGTCGCAAAAGTCTCCGAAGGACTCGCGATCCAGGCGTTCGTCGCGGAAGCGGGCAAGCAGCGGGCGAAGGGTCTCGCCGATCTGGTCGAACGGAACGTAATCCTGATAGAGCCGCGTCAGGCGGTCGCCGTGTGCGCGTCCGCCGAGGTAGATCGTGTAGGTTCCCGGTTGATTGCCGCCGTCCTCGGTCTTCGCGGCGGATCGGCCAACCAATCCGATATCGCAGTTGTACGGGCGGGCGCAGCCGTTCGGGCAACCGGTCATCCGTACCGTCAACCGCTCATCGGCCAGCCCCAGCGCCGACAGCTCGGCTTCAAGCTGCGCCATCAATCCGGGGAAGGCGCGTTCCGCCTCGGTGACGGCCAAGCCGCAAGTCGGCAGCGCGGGGCAGGCCATCGACCACCGCCGAACCGTCGAGATTTGCTCGACCGTTGCAATGCCGTACTCCTCGAGCCAGCGTTCGATGTCGCCGCGCCACGCCGGGTCCAGGTCAATCAGCAAGATGGATTGCTGGCAGGTCAGTCGCGCGGGTGTGCCGTACCGCTCGAAGAAGGCGCGGAGCCCGCTGAGCAACCGGAGCCGGGACTCATCGCGGATCCGGCCGCAGTCGACCGGCAGGCCGAGCCAGAGTCGACCATCACCCTGGTCGTGCCAGCCGAGGTGGTCGTGGACTTCCAGCTCGGGCATGGGCCGCGACGGCTCGAGCATCGCCCCGAGGTATTCGCCGACCTTGGCCCGGAAGGCGTCGGCTCCCCAGTCGTAAATGACGTACTTGAGCCGGGCCCGCTTGCGGTCGGACCGATTGCCGAAGTCCCGGAAGATTTTCAGAATCGCCTCGCCAACGTGCAGAATCCGGTCCCGCTCGACGTAACCGACCGGGACGGCCAGCGCCGGAAACGTTTTGGCGGCACTGGGGGTGGTTCCCAGGCCTCCGCCAGCGATCACGTTGTAGCCGACGATCCGCCCGGCCTCGACCACGGCCAAATAGCCGAGATCATTGGCATAGACGTCGGTGCAGTTGTCGTCGGGAAAGGAAAAGGCTGTTTTGAATTTACGGGGCAGGTACGCTTTGCCGTAGATCGGCTCAACGGGGTCGTCGCCCGGTGTCGGCACCAGCGAGGGTCCAGGTGGGGGCAAATCGGGAATCTCGACTCGCTCGCCATCGAGCCAAAGCTCCCAGTAGCTGGAGCTTCGGGGAGCGCAGTGGGCTGCGAAGCGGTGAGCATCGGTTTGCAGTTGATCGTGGAGCGCATCTTTGATCGGGGCCGGACAGGCCAGCACGTTACGTTCGACGTCGCCGCAGGCGGCCAAGGTGGAGAGCAGAGCCTCGTTGATCGTCCGAATCGTCGGTTTCAGATCCTGCTTGAGCACGCCGTGAAGCTGAAACTCCTGGCGGGTGGTGATCCGCAGCGATCCGTTGCCAAACCGCCGAGCCAGATCGTCGCAAACCAGGTATTGGGCCGCCGTGATCCGCCCACCCGGAATCCGGATCCGGACCATGAACGAGTAGGCTTTGTCCAGCCCTTCACGCTTACGCTTGAGCCGTTCATCCCGGTCATCTTGCTGGTACGAACCGTGAAATTTGAGAATAGAGGCGGCGTCTTCGCTGATCGAGGCTCCAGGCTCTGCGAGCTCCTCCGGTAGTTGGCCCCGGAGATAATCGCTGGCTTCCTTGAGAAGCTCGACCTTGCTCGGCTTGCCTCGACTGCCCAACTCGCCGGCCATGACGGACTCCCAATTGGCCAATCCTGACTTCATGACCCAACATACATTACTATCGGTGCGGTTGGCAAGACGATCCATGTGGTTTTGGGAGGTGATAATGGATGCGGATTTGCGGGGGCGTTATGCCCGTGGGCCGGAGATTCTGGCGTATGCGGCCCAGGGGCTGAGCGAAGAGGCGGCGCGAGAACCGGTGGCGCCGGGCCAGTGGTCGATTGCGGAGCTGATTGTGCACGTCGTCGAGGCCGATCTGGTTCTGGCCGGCCGGATGCGTTGGGTGATTGCCGAGGACGACCCGCCGCTGCCCGGGTTTGACGAGAATGCCTGGAACGAGCGGCTGTTTGCCAACCAGTTGGACTATCGCGCGGCGATTGACTTGATGGCGGCGAGCCGGCGTTGGATGTTGGCGATTCTGGATCGGCTGGATGAGCGGGCCTTTGCCCGATCGGGAAGGCATAGCCAGTCTGGCCGCACGACGCTGGCGGAGCTGTTGATCGGGGCGTCGAACCACCTCGATCACCATCTACGGTTCTTGTACGGGAAGCGGGGCAACCTGGGCATCGCCATCTATCCCCGATTCACTCGGGACTAAGCTGGTTCCAGGCCCGGACCGCCTCGGCGATGGTTGCGACCTCGGCCATAGCGCCGATCCCGAAGTCGCCGCAGGCGAGCTGTTTGGCTTGGGGCGGGATCAGCACGATCCGCGGCAGGTATTCGGCGAAGCGCTGCGCCGCGGTTTCCAGGGACCAGTCCGCCTGCCAGGGGTGGCCGGCGCGATCCTCAAAGATGGTGCGGAGGTGCCGCAAGGTGACCGGGCTTTCCCACATCCGCGTGTTCATGGCCGGCGCGAGGATGAGCGGCTTCTGGTAGTCCCAGGCTCGGATGACGCAGGCGAGCAGGTTGTCGGAAAGCCCGAGGGCCAATCGAGCCAGGGTCTGCGCATCGAGTGGCGCCAGGATGAGCAGATCGGCCCAGTCGCGAAGCACGATGTGCAAGACCGGATCGCCGCGGTGGTAGCGGCTGGCGGGCCACTCGTCGGCGTCGCGATGGACGGGGACGTTGAGCGTCGTGGGATCGAAAAAGTAAAGCGACGGCTCGGTGGCTACAACTTGAACCTCGTGGCCGGCTTGACTGAGAGCGGTGACGAGGTCGGATGTCCGAATCGCAGCGACTGAACCGGTCACTCCAAGCAGAGCGCGTGCCATCGCTCAGCGGTTCTCGACGTCGAGCGCGGCGACAACGTCGTTGACCGAGTCGACCAGCCGGTTCCAAAGCTCGCAACGAAGTTGGCGACGCTGCCGCATGGAGAGTAAGAGGGTCTGGGACGCGCGATCGGTCAGCATGGTGACGATCGCGTCGAGGTCTGCGCCGACCAGTCCGACCAGGTCGTCGAGGCTTCCTGGCAGGGCGAGAGGTCGAAGGTTCAGTTGGCCTGAATCGCCCATCGTGCGGCTCCTTACCGCGCAGCGGTCTGGGAGGCCCGTTGCCATAGAGCATCCAACCTCCTTGGAGCAGGCTAGGGCAGCCGTGGGCATTCGTCAATTCCGTTCATGGGATCGACGGCCAAGCTGGCTGGTTCGTTCCGCGCCAGGTCCGAACGCGAGCAAGGGTCGGAATCTCCGTCGGTCTGAAACAGAGTGGGCTGATTGATGGCCCTCGGGCGGCGTGCGGTGCCGAGGGCTTCGTGAACCAGTTCGGCGAGTCGTGGACCGTCGATCAGTTCAATGGGGTGTTCGGCCGCGAACTTTTCGGCCGCCAGGGAGAAGGTACGGGTCGTCACGAAAAAGCCGACGTGGGCCCGGGCATGGTGGATGCTGCCCAGCAAGCGCTGGAGGTCGGGCGAGCCGATGACGCCTTGCCGGTGATACTTGCATTGAACGACGCCGATGAGCCCGCGGCGTTCGACCCTCAGGTCGATGCCCGCGTCGCCGGTTCCGCCGACGGCGGTCGCCTGGAAGCCGAGCGACTCGAAGAGTTCGGCCACGTACTCCTCGAATTGCTCGGGGCTGAGACGATCGAGCTGGGCCAGCCGTGCTTCGAGGCGTCGAGCCTGGTGACGAAGCCGTTCGTCGCGGGCTCGTATTTCGGAGTAGGCCTGGCCCAGGCGATCGAGCGTGGCAGCCCAGCGTGTTCGGGCCGACGCGTCGAGTCGTTCCAGGAACCGCGTGGCCTTAAACAGAGCGTTCTCGATGGAGTTTTCCAAACGTGCGCGCTCGGAGCGGGTCAGTTGGTTGCGTTCTCTCCGAAAAACTGCATATTCGAGATGTTCGATGGCTCCGGCCATTTCGGCGTCGTTGCGGATGGCTGGTGCGTCCTCGACGTAGGGGCTGACGGCGAACAGGTTCTGCTGGGTGGGTGTGGCCGTGGGGGCTGTCGCGGTTTGTCTGAGCCATTCGAGCAGCAGAGCCGCCATCTCGGGACGGGAACCGTTTGTGGGGGGTGGGTTCACGGGGCCGCCTCCTTGGGGCCGGTGCGGGCGAGGGTCGCGCGACCGGTCACTCCTGGTCAGTATGATGGGATTGTGCTGACAGGGCTGGAGGGACGCAACGAGGATCAGCCGATGTCCGACTTCGCCGTGATCCTGCCGGCCGCCGGCCGCTCGACGCGGTTTGGCGATTCGGGCGTGCGTAAGATCTTTGCTGAATTGGCCGGGCGCGCGGTCTGGCTGCGAGCGGTCGAGCCGTTTGTGAGCCGCCCGGACGTGCGCCAGGTGATCCTGGCGATCAATCCGGAGGATCGGCCGTTCTTTGAGGGGCGATATGCCTCCAATGTGTCGTTTTGGGGCTTGACGCTGGTCGACGGCGGGGCGGAGCGGGCCGATTCGGTCGAGCGCGCGTTGCGAGTCGTCGATCCGGAGTGCCGCTACATCGCCGTTCACGACGCCGCGCGGCCGTGCGTGGCTTCGGCGCTAGTCGATGCGGTGTTCGCGGCGGCACGGACACATGGCGCGGCGGTGCCGGGAGTCGACGTGACCGACACGCTCAAGAGAGTAGACGCCCAAGGTCGGCTGGTCGAAACCGTCCCGCGCGCGGGTCTGGTTGCCGTCCAGACGCCGCAAGCCTTCCGCCGCGACTGGCTGGAGGAGGCCTACGCACGCCGGGATCGCTCGCGGCTGGCCACCGACGACGCTCAATTGGTCGAGGCCCTCGGTCATGCCTGCCAGCGGGTCGAAGGGTCGCCGTTCAACCTCAAGATCACCCGCCGGGAGGACCTGACGGTAGGGGCGGCGTTTTTGGCGATCCTGGAACACCGGCTGTCACGCGTGCCCGGTCATCCGTTTGCCGAAGAGGCGATTGAACAGGCCGCCGGTCCGAAGCCGAGCCTGAAGGATTTGTTTGACGACCCCTGAGCGAGGGCCTCACTCGGCCGTAAGCATTGAGGCAAGGGTCGGTTCGATCGCTTCGGCCAGAGCGCGATAGCCGGATTCGCTGAGGTGGAGGAAGTCGGGCATCAGCGATTTGACCGGCTCGCCATCGACCAGAAAGGCAGGGCTGACGTCGATCACGCGGACGTTTTCGCCGTCATCCAGATCGGACAGCAGAGAGTTGATCTGGGCGGGCCGGGGGTCGAGTGGAGCACGCTGTGCTGAACGGACGTTAGATCGGCCACGGGGCAGGACGCCGATCACCAGGACACGACTCTGGGGACAGGCGTTGCGGATGGCGGCCACGACTTTGCGAATCCCGGCGGCGATCTGATCCGGCGGATCGCTACCGATGTTGTTCGTGCCGATCAGAACGACGATGACCCGAGGGTTCATTCCCGACAACTCGCCATTCTGGATCCGCCAGAGGAGGTGCTGAGTGCGGTCGCCGCCGATGCCAAAGTGAGCGGCGCGGCGAGGGGCGTAATAGCGTCGCCAGGTTGGGTTATCGTCCCAACCGTCGGTGATCGAATCGCCGAGGAAGAGCAATTCGACCCGCTCCCGCTCGGGATAACGAAGAAAACCTTCGCGAATGGTTCGCCAATACGCCTCCGGGCGCTCGGTGGGAACCGAGGGAGGGTCTTCGGAGATCCGCCCGCGGAGCCAGGCAAAGCCGAAGCCCGACGCAGTGATGAGAAGGGCAATCGTGAGGCGAATCATGACGCAGCAATCAAGTAGAGAGAGGGCATAAAGAGGGTGGGCAGGCTCCTGACAGGGTCCCGGGTGCCCTATATGATCCGGGAGAAGGCAGAGCGACGCCGTCGCGACGGCGGGGACGCTTTGGATCCTATACGAACGCAGCAGAGGCAGCGATCATGAAACGACTCTGGATCGTCGGGCTGTCGGGTTTGGTCATGCTAGGAGGAAGCGTGGCGGCGACGTGCGCCGGCGGCGCGGGGGCGGAGGACCAGGGCTGGGTTTCGCTCTTCGACGGAAAGACGACCGAAGGTTGGGAGGTGGTCCCGCTACCGAATCAGCCTCCGACCAAGTGGGAGGTCAAGGACGGGCTGCTCTGCGGGTCGGGGGGGGCCTCGATGCTGGTTTCGACCAAAGGGCCGTATAAGAATTTCAAATTCCGCGCGGAGTTGAAGATCAACGACAAGGGCAACTCAGGGATGTATTTTCGCACAGCCCGAAGGCCAGGATTTACGGACGGCTATGAGGTCCAGGTGAACGCGACCCACGGGGACCCGATCAAGACCGGATCGCTGTACACGATGGTGCACCTGTTTCGGGCGCCGCACCAGCCCGATGAGTTTTTCACGCAAGAGGTCGAGTGCAAGAACGTCGATTTTCGGGGGCGTAACGTCACGGCGATCAAGGTGAGCGTCAACGGCGAGGTGCTCTACGAGACCCTCGACTACAACAACACCTTCCGGGAAGGGTATATCGCGTTTCAGCAGCATGACCCAGGCAGCCGGGTCTGCATCCGCAAGGTCGAGGTGATGCCGCTGCCGTGAGCAGCCGGCGACGCCCTGGACGCGCGAACTTAGCGCGCCGCCGGAGTCGTTGATTCCGAGACCCGGCGGCTTGGTTGACGGGTAACGGTGATCCAGCGTCCGGCCGCGGAGACGAATAGGACGAGCACGCAGCCGAGCAGCAGGAGGGTCAGGCTGATGTTGAGCCAACCCTTTAGATAATCGCGGTCGCGGAGGATCCAGCCGGCGTAGTAGGTCTCGGTGATCTCCTTGAAGGCCGTCGTCAAGGTGGTCGAGGCGACGAAGGCGGCTGGCAAGAGGGTCACCCAAACGAACCGGGCCTTGCCGGCATTGACCAGAGCGGTCGTGACGATCACCAGGGCGATCAGGGCCAGCAATTGGTTGGCCATGCCGAACATCGGCCAGATCGTGGCGACGGAGTTGGTCAGGATGAAGTAGGCCCAGGCGGAGGTGATCAAGAAGGTGGCCAGAATCGAGCCGGGGAGCCAGTCGAGGTTGCCCAGCGGCTTCCAGAGTCTGCCGAGAAATTCTTGAAGCATGAAGCGGCCGATGCGCGTGCCGGTGTCGATCGTCGTGAGGATAAAAAGCGCCTCGAACATGATGGCGAAGTGGTACCAGAACGCGATCAACTGATCGCGGAAGCGGCCCTGAAGCGCGGGAACCGCCTCGGTCAGAATCGAGGCCATACCAACAGCGAGCGTGACCGCGCCACCGGTGCGGCCATGAAGTGACTCGCCGACCTGCTCCTCGACTTCGGCAAGGGTCGGGTGGTTTGCGTCGGCTTCGTGGGCAAGTAGCGGATCGAGTTTCTTCGAAAACGCTGGCCGCTGTTCCAGGGAGATGTTGATATCGTAATACATCGACGAAGGCAGGGCGGCTGCAGCGATCAGGGCGACGACACCGACTAAACCCTCGATGAGCATCGCCCCGTAGCCGATCGGTCGGCAGTCGGTCTCGCGATCAACCATCTTGGGTGTGGTGCCGCTTGAGACCAGCGAGTGGAACCCCGAAATCGCACCACACATAATACAAATAAACACATATGGGAAAATAGCGCCGCGGAAGTAAGGGCCTCCGCCCTCGGCGAAGAGCGGGTTGATGGCGGGTGCTCGCAATGTCGGGTTGGCCAGCAAGACGCCGATGACGAGCAGGGCGATTGTCCCGATCTTCAGGAAGCTCGACAGGTAGTCGCGGGGGCAGAGCAGGAGCCAGACCGGGAGGATCGAGGCGATGAAGCCGTAGCCAGCGATGGCGTAGGTGGCCTGCGTCCCGGTCAGCGAAAAAAACGGCTCGAGCGGTGATCCGGGAATCGAGGCACCGAGGAAAGTCGCTCCTAGGACGCCCAAGGCGCCGATCAGCGAGGCCTCGACGACCTTGCCCTTGCGAATCCGATACATGTAAAGCCCGACCAGCAGAGCGATCGGAATCGTGCAAGCGATCGTGAACGTCCCCCAGGAGCTGCCCGGTACGAGGCGCTTGGCGCGCGGCGGGATGGTGATGACGGTGCGTCCATCGGCCCCGGACGCGACGCTGGGCGGGGTCACTTCGGGGACGCTGAGGGTGAAACCCTCGTTGATCCGGAGGATCTGGGTAGGATCTTTGGGGTCGAACAGAAAATCGGCGCCCGGTGGTATGGTGAAGAGGCGGGAGCCGGCTGGACCGGCTCCGGAGTCGGCCATCGCTGAGTCGCTTGGGAGGACCAACCGCGCATAGGCGGGCATGGCCACTTCCTCGCCCCCGAGCGCTTTGACGACCACGATGCCTAGGCCGGCCAGCGCGATCACAATCACGTAGAGGATGGCCAGGCCGGTGGCCGTCGAGGCGATCGGGCCGATCTCGCGGCGCGCGATCCCGGCCAGACTCAAACCCTCGCGCCGGGTCGAGAAGACCAGAACCAGGAAATCCTGCACGGCCCCGGCCAGACAGACGCCGATCACCAGCCAGATCAAGCCCGGCAAGAAGCCGAATTGGATCGCCAGAACCGGTCCGATGAGCGGCCCGGCTCCCGAGATTGCCGCAAAATGGTGGCCGAAGAGAACCCAGCGGTTGGTCGGATGGAAATTCTGGCCGTCGTATTTGGTGTGGGCCGGCGTGGGACGGCGGTCATCCAGCTCCACCACGCGGGAAGCCAGGAAGGCGCTGTAGAAGCGGTAAGCCACCGCGAAAATGGCCAAGACACCAAGCATGATCCACATCGAGGAAACGGACATGCGGGACGGACCTCAGCGTGTCAGCGGCTCGGGGAGGACCGGATGGGTCGCCTAGCAGGCGCCGACCGGGGACGCTCGCGAGCGGAAACCGAGTTCGTCGATTCTGTTCGGATCAGCTAGCAGGTCGTGGTGGGTCTGGTCTGGACTCAATGTAAGTGACTGCCCGACGGGTCTCAAGCGTGGTCGATGCCCAGGAGTTCCGGTCTGTCGAACGAACCCGAGCCAAGTCGAGGAATCCCGGCTTCGGCGGGCGGCGGCCGCGGGCAAGCGACCAGGATGGTGCGGCACATGGCGGCAGTGCCCGGGGGGCGGTGGCCGTTGCCCGATGAGGATCTGCCTGGGTGGCCCACGCGGCGAGCCGGCAGGTTCGGAAGTGGGTCGGCGGCGTGTCGCCCGAGAGTGTCTAGCCGATCGGGTGGATCGGCCGCACTGCAGCGCACAGTTCGTCGAGCGTGAGAGGCTGGCGAGCGGGCACGAGGCAGCAGGTGGGTTGAGGATCGGTTCCGTCGAGGATCAGGACGCGGCGGTTGGCGCGGCGGTAACCCTCGTCGCAGGGCTGATGACCGCAGAGGAACAGGTCGGCCTCGACGAGCGCGGCAAACCGGTCGGCGTTGGCGTCAGAGGTATCGCGGCCCCAGGTGAGCGCGTAGACTGGGCCGCCCCGACGGGTCATGGCGTCGCTCCAGGACGTCGCGGCATAAACCTTGGGATCGAATGACTCCAGATCCCGGGGGTCGGGAATGGTGTGGCAGACAAAGATACGATTGGGGAGCCGGACGGCCAGCGGTAGCGAGGCAAACAGATCGCGATAGGCAGCGAGGAAGTCGTCGACCTGGGCGGGGTAATCGGCCGCGACTCCGGCGGCGAAGAGCTGGTTCAGAGCGAAGCCTTGCTTGCTGATCGACCGGCCAGTCAGCTCAGACAATTCGTGGTTCCCCAGGAGGTAATGAACCCGATGAGGATATTTTGCGATCACGGCGCAAACCAGGTCGATCAGCCGATGCGAGCGGTCGATCTGGCCCTCGTCGGGATTGATGCGGTTGTCGTGGACGAGTTCCTGGACGATCAAATGACGGCGTGGGTTGGCCTCGAGCGCGGCCAGCCGCAAAGCCTCGGCGAAGACTTCGAGGTGACCGTGAAGATCGCCGACAACCAGAACGTCGTCGATCGTGTCGGGCGGCGGTTCGACCAGGCCGCCTGAGCGGCCACGGGTGGCACGGATCAGGGTCGCGGCGCGGCGGATCGTGGGAAGGATCTTGGCGGGGTCGGGCATTACAGTGAGAGTGTGGGGGCCGAGGCGTTGGTGCCGGGCTTCCGCGACCTAGTTGTTGAGTTCGAGGGCCTCCTCCCAGTGTTCGTAGAGCTGGCCGTGGCGCCAAACCAGCTCATCGTAACGAGCCTGAGCCGCGCGAGCTGAGTCTGGGTCGCGATAGGTGGCGGGGTCGGCAAGGGCGGCCTGAGCCTCGGCCAGTTCGGCTTCGACGGCTGCCAGTTCGCGTTCGATGTCCGCAGTCTTTCGATAAGGGAACCTCCGGCGGCGACGGGGCTTCTCGGCTGGACCGCTCGCCGGGGTCTTCGGCTGGGCGGCGGCGGCCTCCTGGGGATTGCGCCGAGCAGCCGCCAACTGATCCCGTTGATAGCGGTACGCGCTGTAGTCGCCCTCGAAGACGCGGGCTTGGCCGCCGGCCACTTCGATGATGCGGTCGGCCACCTGGTTGAGAAAATAGCGATCGTGAGAGACGACGAGAACCGTCCCATCGAACTCGCGGATCGACCGTTCGAGCGCGGCGCACGACCAGAAGTCGAGATGGTTGGTCGGCTCATCCATGACCAAGAGGTTGGCTTCCGTCGCGGCCAGTCGTGCCAGCGCAGCCTTTCCCTTTTCGCCGCCGGAGAGCTGCCCAACAGTCTGGAAGACGACGTCGCCCTTCAGACCGAAGCGGGCCAGAAGATCGCGGGTATCCTGCTCGACCCAGTCTGGGTCGTCCTCGGGCTGGACGGCGCGGATCAACGGGGTGTCTGGCGGGAGGCTGGCCAATTCCTGATCGTAATAGCCGATGGAGACCTTGTGGCCGAGGCGAACCTCTCCGGCGTCGGGGCGTTCGCGGCCGATGAGTAGCTTGAGAAGGGTGGTTTTGCCGGCCCCGTTGGGTCCGACGATGCCGACGGACTGCCCGCGCTGGATCTGGATGTTGAAGTCTGAGAACAGGGGCTGGGCGTAGGCCTTGGATAGGTGGCGGGCCTCGATGACGATATCGCCGGAGCGTTCCGCCGAGCCGAAGCCCATGGGCGGAGCCTCGACATCCCGGATCCGCTGAACCTGCTCGATGCGTTCGAGCTTGCGTTCGCGGTCCTTGGCTTGGCGGGATTTCTGCCCGGCTTTGTTGCGCGCGATGAAGTCCTTGAGATCGGCGATGGTCTCCTCGACCCGCTCCCGCTGGCGATCCAGAAGCCGGGCCCTTTCCTCGCGCAGTTTCCAATATTGAGAGAAATGGCCTGGGTAGATGGTCAGCTCGCCAAATTGGAGTTCCCAGATTTGAGTCACGACAGCGTCTAAGAACTGGCGGTCGTGGCTGACGATCACCATGGCCACCGGCTGCCGACTTAGATAGGCTTCGAGCCACTCGGTTGTTTCGATATCGAGATGGTTGGATGGTTCGTCGAGCAGCATCAGATCGGGGCTTTGGAGCAGCAGCTTGGCGAGCATCAGACGGGATTGTTGTCCACCGGAAAAAGTGGCCGCGGGCCGATGGAAGTCCTGGGAACGGAAGCGGAGACCAAGCAGGATTTGTTCGATCCGGTGGTCGATGGCGTACGCGTCCTGGTGTTCGATCTGCTCCTGGATCTGCTCGAACCGGCGGGTGGCGCGGAGGCGGTCGGCGTCGTCGTCGGCTTCCGCGATTTCCTGGGCCGCTTCCTCGAGCTCGCGTTGGAGGTCGATCAACGAGGCCAGGCCCGAGCGGGCGACTTGGAACAAGGTTTGGCCGGCTTCGAAGTCGGGCTGTTGCTTGAGCAGGGCGACGCGGATGCCCGGGCGGACCGAGAGGACGCCGTAGTCGGGGGTATCGAGTCCGGCCAGGAGTCGCAACAGAGTCGATTTGCCCGCGCCATTGGGCCCGACTAGTCCAATCCGGTCGCCAGCCCGGATTTCGAAGGCGAGATTGCGGAAGACCGGGTCGCCGGCAAACTGGCGGCCGAGGTTGTGGGCGGAAAGCAGGATCATGAGGGTCGGACAGCGGAGGTCGACCGCCGGCTCATCTCAGAGTTCCTCGCCGAGGGTTCGCTTCGAGCGAAGCAGGTGGTGATAGTGCTGAGCGAAGCGATGGGCCTCGTCACGGACGTATTGTAGCAGGCGGAGGGCGTAGGAACGGCGGCTGAGTCGGAGAGGTTCCGAGTGACCGGGGCGGTAGATTTCCTCTTGTTGCTTGGCTAGAGCGATGACGCAAGGTGGCGTTGCCTGGACGGATCGAAGCGCGTCGAGGGCTGCGCTGAGCTGGCCCTTGCCGCCGTCGATCAGCCAGATGTCGGGGAATGGCTCATCGCGCTGGCGGAGGCCCTCAACCCGGCGGGCGACGACCTCGCGTATCGAGGCATAGTCGTCGATTCCGGGAACGCCTCGGATCCGGTATCGGCGATAGCCCGGCTTGAACGGCAACCCATCGATGAACGTCACCAGCGAGCCGACAGTTTCGGAGCCGCCGAGGTGGGCGATATCGAGCCCGTGGATGGTCCGGGGCAGTTGGGGCAGGTCGAGCAGCTTCTGGAGCCCACGGAGACCGCGGCGCGGATCTTGGTAGAAGACCTCGGGCTGCGCATGCTTGGCCAGATCGCCGCGCAGATGGAGGTCGCGCAGGGCCTTGAGCTCATCCCGCAGCCGGGCTGCCTTCTCGAAGAGACGCTCGGCGGCGGCCTGACGCATCTCGGCCTCAAGTTGCTCGAGGACGACGGCTTTCTTGCCCTCGAGAAAAAGGCGGAGCCGGGCGATCGACTGGCGGTAGGACGATTTGTCGATCCGGAAGTTGCAAGGGGCTGAGCACTGGTCAATCGAGGCGAGCAGGCAGGGCCGAAACCAACGCCAACGGGGGTCGTCTTCCTCGATGTCGAGCGCGCAGGTCCGAAACTTGAAAATCTTCTGGAGGATCTGGAGGGCACCGCGCAGGCTCTTGGCCCGAGGGAATGGACCGTAGAGCTTGACGTTGCGGTCGCGCGGCTCCCGAGTGAACTCGACGCGGGGATAATCCTCGTCGGTGGTAATCTGAAGATAGGGAAACGACTTGTCGTCTTTGAGATCGGCATTGTGGCGGGGCTGAATGTCCTTGATCAGCCGAGCCTCGGTCAAGAGGGCGTCGACCTCGCTTTCGGTCACCAGGTGGTCCACGCTGACCACCTCGCCGATCCAGTCTTTGATCCGGGGGTCGGAGGCAGCGGTCCTCTGGAAATAGCTGGAAACCCGGGCGCGGAGATTCTTGGCTTTGCCGATATACAGCACCCGGCCTCGGGCGTCCTTGAGCAAGTAGACACCCGGTGCCGGCGGCAGCAAGCGGGCCTGCGCAAGCGGAGTCGTCGGGTTGTCGGGGGCACGGTCCGGCATCGCCGGTTTCGTCGGGTCAGAGAGGTCCGGGCGGATCAGGGCTGTGCACGCGGGGTTCGCGGTTGGAGGATTGGGCGGCGTCGGTATCTCAGGAGCCGAATTCGACGAGGGCGTTCTGAATGTATTTTTCGATGTCGGCAGCCATGGCGTCGAGTCGGGCGTTGGTCTTTTGCTTGATCGGGGCGAGCGAGGCCGAGTCGGTCGCGCCGCGGGTGTCCGAACGGGCGAACAGATAAATCTTCATCTTGGGTTCGGTGCCCGAGGGACGAACGGCAAACCGGCAGCCGGGTTCGGCCAGGTCAAAGATGATCAGGTCTGCGGAGGGTTCGGGAAGCAATTCCTCGGAGCCGTCGGCGCGGCGGAGGACGTGTTCCTTGTAGTCGCGGATTTCGGAGACCGCCAGGCCGCCGATATGGGTCGGCGGAACTTCTCGCAGAGCACGCATCAGCGCGTTCATTTGCTCGGAGCCTTGGCGACCCTCGAACATCTTGTTCAGCAGCCGCTCGGCATAGTGGCCGACGTCGATGTACAGGTCGTCGAGGTATTCGAGCAGCGTTTGCTTCCGGTCCTTGACTTCGGCGGCCAGTTCGGCGAAGAGCATGGCGGCAACGGCGGCGTCCTTGTCCCGGATGTAGTCGCCCTTGAGGTAACCGTGCGATTCCTCGAAGGCGAAGAGGAATCCGACATGGCCGTTGGCGTCGATCGCCTTGCCGATCCACTTGAAGCCGACCAGCAGGTCGTCGATGCAGTGAACGCCCTCACGCCATGCCAGGGCTTTGACCATCTGCCCGCTAACCAGAGTGGTCAGAATGTAGTGGTCGTTGCGTAGCCGACCCATAGCTTCGGTCTGCTTCATGATGAAAGCGGCCAGCAGGGCGCCGATCTGGTTGCCGTCGAGGGTGACCCAGGGACCGCGGGGGTCGGAGGTGGCGGGGACGGCCACGCCGATGCGATCGGCGTCCGGATCGCTGGCAAGGACGAGGTCGGCGCCGGTGGCGCGGGCCTCGGCGATCGCTGCCTCGAGTGTTTTGGGAATTTCCGGGTTGGCCACGTGGCCGGGAATGTTGGGAAAATGACCGTCGGGGGTCCGCTGAGAGGCCAGGATGTTGAGGTGCGCGAAGCCGTCGGTCTTCAACGCGGCCGCGACGTTGGTTTCGCCGACGCCGTGCATCGGCGTGTAGACGATCTTGATGTCACGCGCGCGGGCCACGGACTCACTGACCACGGCAGCCAGATACGCAGACTCGACCTCCGGCCGGATGTAGCTTACGCGGCCGTCGGCCAGCGCATCGGCCAGCGGGACTTCGGGGATCTCCCGCTCGGAAACAGCGCGGACGGCTTCGATAATGCCCGCATCATCGGGCGGGACGACCTGATTGCCGTCGGCGTCGTAGCATTTGAATCCGTTGTCGGCCGGGGGATTGTGCGACGCGGTGATCATGATCCCGCAGTCGCAGCGGAGATGACGGACCGCAAAGGAAAGCAGAGGGGTGGATCGCGGCTCGGCAAACACGTGGACCTGGAAACCCGCAGCCGCTAAAACCTGGGCGCAGATCTCGGCGAAGGAGCGCGAGTTGATCCGCGTATCGTAGGCGATCGCACAGGAACGGACCGCCGCGCCCGGAGTTTTCGCGGTGATATAGTCGGCCAGGCCTCGAGCGCTCTCGGCGATCGTGCGGGCGTTCAAGGCGTTGGTGCCGACCGGATACATACGCCCCCGGCGGCCGCCCGTTCCAAATTCCATGACGGTGTAAAAGACGTCGTCGAGCGTCTTCCAGTTCTGGGCTTCGATGTCGGCAGCGAGCAGCTCGCGGTAAGCCTGAAACGGCGGTTCGGTCAGCCAGCGGCGAATGGCACGGGCCGCGGCGGCCGAGAGCTGACCAGCACGCTCGGCCTCCGTGACCCGGTCCAAGAGCGTCTGTGAGTCGGAGGACATGATTCCGGTTCTTTCCTGATCGAGAGCGATAGAGCCGCGGGGGTCGATCCCGGACCGGAGAGGCAGACGATGGCCATCGCCTCCGATCTCAGGGTCTCGCCGGAGCGAACCTTCGTCAAGCTAGCGGGAGCGGCTGACGTCTCGCAAGTCCTCAGAACGGTGTCTAGTCGGTCGCCCTAAGTCGTGACTTGAGGCGTTTTTGGGAATTTTCGGATTGCAAATTTCGGCTGGCCTTGTAAGCGGCGGAAACGCGGCCCGCGGCGGAATCGGCCGCTGGGTCGACGCGATTCAACCAAATTGCCAAATCCGCAAAACCGAACGGAAGTCGTAACCCTTGGGGTGGACGAGAGATTCGAACGCTGCTGGGGAACCGCTCGCAGACCGGCGGGTTCCCGGCATGGGCGTTGCTTAGAACGTGGGGCGTCAAGGGAAATGGGATTGTTCTCAGGGCGTGGCGCGAGGGCGCGGACCCGTTGTTCGCTTGGGCTAGGGAGGGTGTCATGAACCGGACTCGTTCTCGTGCCGCGGTTGCCGTGGAGTCGCTCGAGAGCCGGCAGGTCCTCTCCGCAGCGCCGACCGCGGAGCTTCAGTATGCTCTGGAGTTGGTCAATCTGGTTCGGACCAACCCAGCGGCGGCGGCGGAGCGGCTGACCGGTTCGCTGTCGGAGGCGACGCAGGATGCGCTCGATTATTTCCGGGTTGATTTGACGCGCGAAAAGGCAGCGATCGCGGCGGCCGAGCCACGGCAGCCGTTGGCCTGGAACGAGGCGCTGGCTCAGGCGGCGCAGGCCCATAGCGACGACATGGCCCGCAATGGCTTCCAGTCGCATACTGGATCGGACGGGTCGTCGGTCGAAGACCGGATCCGGCGGGCTGGCTACGGGACGCCGATTCGGGCGGCTGAGAACGCTTTTGCCTACGCCGAATCGATCGATCAGGCGATGCAAGCGTTCACCCTCGATTGGGGCGTGGCCGATCAAGGACACCGACGCAACTTGCTGGAACCAGCCAACCGGGATGACTCGTTTCAGGAGATCGGCATCGGGATTGCGCGGAGCAACCGACTAACCAAACAGATGGTGGTCACCCAAAAATTGGCCAGACGGGCTGACGCCTCTGCGCAGCTCCTCGGAGTGGTTTACAAGGACAACGACAAGGACGGGTTTTACTCCATCGGCGAGGGCCAGGCCGATGTGACGATCCGCGTCGAAGGGGCCAGTGGCACGGCAGCATCAACGCGCACGGCCAGCCCAGGCGGATACCAGATTCCGTTGGCGCCGGGACGTTACCGGGTGCGGGCCTTGATCGGAGGTCGCGAGGTGCAGTCGCGCGACGTGACGATCGGCTCGCAGAATGTGAAGCTGGACTTCGTCCTGAGCGATACGCAGGTCTCGCCGCCGCCGGCGCCCCCGAGCCGACCGGTAGTCGCCAGCAACCCCACCCCCGCGGTGAACCCACGCCCGACGCCCGCTCCGCCGACTGTTCGAATCGCGACCCGACCGGTGACGAACCCGACGCCGACGGTTGTCAACACGATCCTGACCAACAGCACCGTGCAGTCGGTTGGCCAGAAACCCCAGGCCGTCCAACTCGCCGGCGCACAAATCACGCTCTTTGATTCCGACACTCAGCTCACCTGGAACACCTGGCGGCCTGCAGCTCGGTCCTAAGCGGCGCTCGGCTTTCAAAAGGGCCTAAAAAACGGCCAGTGCCGGGCATGAACGTGTCAGGTGGCGATGCGGTTCGCTCCGCGTAACGATCCCGGATACCTCGGTTCCCCGCGGCGGCTTGGCTCGGGCTTGATCCGGAGGGTCGACGCCGCTGCAGGCGGCCCAGGGGGACGCTTTTCGTTCGCGACCGCGTTCGCACCACTGGGAGTCACGATCGCTCGATGAAGGCGGCGAACACGTCCCGGTTCACGGCTAGGTTTCGCGCCTCGAAATAAGACGCGTGGGCACAGACCAGGTTGAGCGGCCCGCAGCCGACGGGAGGCAACCCGAGGCGTTCGACATCGACGCCGAATCCCTGCGCTTGGAGCGGTCCGCCGATCAAGTCGCCCCGGGCGTTGACATTGATCCAGCAGGCGACCGAGCGGGGCTTGCGACCGTCGGGCACACGTCTCATGAGGTTCCGGCGGACCGCGGAGATCGACAAAGCGCTACCGACGGTGAACCAGGCGTGGATCGAGTCGGGGGGAATCGCGGGGTCGGCTTCGAGCTGGCGGAGGCCCTCAAAGGCGACCACTGTCCCCCAACTATGGCTGATCAGGATCAGGGACTGTTGGGCGTGGAGCAAGGGCCGCACCACCGCGGCGAACCGCTCCAAAACGGCCCGGCGGAGCGCTGGGCTAGTCATGTACCGGGCGAAGTCGTCGATCCCGGAGAGCACTCCACGGATGATCGCGTCGTGTTCGAGCCGCTCGACCGGCGGATCGCCTGAGGATTCCAGCGCCCGGTGACCTTCGACGAACCACAGGGCGCGGCCTTGGAGTTCCTCGCGGATCTGGTGAGCCAGGCGATCGCTCGCGGGGTCGCGACCCTCGGCAGTCGGGCCCGGTCGATTGACCAGATCGCTCCAAAGGACCTCGTGGCGATTCCCTCCCCGGATTCCGGGACGCAAAGAGGGAGCGTGGGGACTGAGCGCAGACCACCAGCGATCTGAATAACCCGCCGAATGGGGACCGATCCCGTGAACGTAGACCACGTGCCGTAAACCGGCGGCGGTCGGTCGCCCTGGCTCGGACGGGGAGGGAAAGCTCGGCTGAATCAGATCGAGCAGTCGGTTGAAGGTGGCGAGCAGCTCACGGTAAAGCTCGGAGCCGTCGGCGGGGGTCGGGCGTTCCGGTGGAGGTGCAGGAGAGTCGGTGTCGAGGATGCCGGGGTCGGGCTGGGCTGGCAGCTCCGTAACCAGCGTCTGGTCTGAGCTCGGTTCATCGGTCCCCAGGCTGAGAAGCGGGCCGTGGGCGTGAGCCGCTTCCAGGCGGGGAACTTGCTCGAAGCGATGATCGCTGAGGATCCGGGTCAGGCGGAGGATCAGTTCGTGGCGATCGAGCTCGCGGCCTGCCTCTCGGAGAATGCGGCCGAGGTAGCAAGAGAAAGCTCCGCGGAACTGGCCGTCGATGGAGGCGTCGGCCGCGGTCTGATAGTCCTGGCAGGCCGCCAGAAGAAGGTGATTGAGTCCGGGAACGACTTCAAACGGCTCGGCTCGCGATCGGGTCCGTGTTTCGAGGCGGCGGACCATCCGTCGCTGAACTTCCAAGGGCGGGTCCACAAAGCGGGCCAGAACTTGATCCTCGGGAGGCGGCTCTGCCAACGCTCGAGCCAGTTCGGCCATCGATTCGAGCGTGAGCCCCGGGCCAGCACCGGTCAGGTGCGGCTGGAGGGCGAGTTGGTGCTGGGCGACACGGTGGGCCGTCGTCGACTCGATGATGCGCGGATAACGCGAGGACGGTAAGGTTTTGAGCGGCGGGATGAGTTTGCGGGTTCCCGTTCCCGAATGACAGCAATCGAGGAAGACGTTGAGAATCACGCCTCGGGGGCAGCGCTTGGTCCAGCGGGCCAACTCGTCGTCGGTCAGATAGCTCGAAGGACGGTCGAAGGACATATCCTGGAGACAGAGGATCTCGTCGAGGCCATCGGTCTCCTCGCCTTCCTCGTCAACAACCTGGGAGCCATGCCCGGAGAAGTGAAAGACCGCGCGATCCCCCTCGGCCATATCCTCGAAAAGCCAATTCATCAGTGGACGAAGCTTGGAACGCCGAACGTCTCGATCAACGAGAACCTTGACCGAATCGGCCGGAAACTCGAAGACCTGAATCAGCACGTCGGCGATATCGCGGGTGTCGTTGACACAGCCACGCAGCGGACTGACCGACTCGTAGTCGTCGATGCCGACGATCAGGGCCTTACTCTTGCGGTCCATGGCGTGTCCTTCCGCTATCGTCCAGCAGAACTGAATCGGTCGAGCCACTGTAACAGACCACCCAAATTGCCAAGAGACCCCAGCCTGCACATTCGTCGCTCGAGCTGAGCCAAGGTGATGTTGGCCTCGATCGGCCAAGTGATTAAGGTTCGGCCCGCAGGCTCGGTCAGCGAGGGAGCGGAGGAGTGAACCTGGGAAAGGATTTCCGAGGATGAGGCAGGACGCACAGGGGCGGGCTGGCGGCGGATTGAGGCGCATCCCGTTGTTTCGGCGGCTGGAGCGGGTTGGCACAGCCACCGAAGCGGAAGTGCGGTCGCGTTTTTGCCCGAGGCTCTGGGAAGTCTTGGCTGTTTCGGCATGGTGCGGCTTGGCGACCGGACTGGTCGAGATCACAGTCTTGCTGATCCGAGGGCGGTTGCAGGGACCGGCGGCGTCCGGCGTCCTACATTTGAACCGGCAGTATGTGTGGATGATTCCGGCGGCAAATCTGGGCGTGTTTTTGGCGGCGGGCCTGGCTTTGGGTCTGGTGGGGCTGGTGGCGGGTCGAAACCGGCTAAGCGACCGTCCGCTCTGGTTTTTGATGTTGAGCTTGTTCGGCCTGGCGATGTTGTGGCCGATCAAAGCGATCCATAGCGGGGCCAGCGCTGCCCTGGCGGTGGGCCTGGCGGCGCGAGGTTCGGCCTTGGCAGTCCGGCGCGGTCGTCGCCTGGCTGGGATGATGTGCACGACGCTGCCGGTCGGGCTGATGCTGCTGACGGGGCGGTTTGTCTGGGAGCAGGAACGCGCGTGGAAGGGAGAGGGGCGGGAGCTGGCGCAACTTGTGCCGGCGGGAGACTCCTCGGAGAACGTGATGCTGATCGTGCTGGACACGGTCCGGGCCGACCATCTGAGTCTTTACGGATATGGTCGGCCGACGACGCCGAATCTAGACCGGATCGCGCGGGAGCGGGCGATTGTCTTCGACTTCGCCCGGTCGCCGGCGCCGTGGACACTGCCGGCCCATGCGACACTCTTCACAGGGCGCTGGCCGCACGAAGTCGAGGTGAGCGAAAAGGCTCCCTACGATGGCCGATATCCAACCCTCGCCGAGCAATTGCGCTCGCGGGGTTATGCGACGGCGGGCTTTGTCTCAAATATGTACTACTTGAATCGGTGGTATGGGCTGCATCGGGGATTCGTGCACTTTGAGGATTATCCGGAGCATCACGGGGTCTCGGTTCGGGAGGTGTTGCGGAACGCGGAGTTGGGGCGTCGGGTGTTGGGGTGGCTGGGGTTGAGGTCGCATACTCGGGCGGGCGATTTCGGCGTTCGCAAGCAGGCTGAGGATATCAATCGCCACCTGTTGACATGGCTGGATCAGACGGGTCTGGGACGTGATGATCGGCCGTTTTTTGTGTTTCTGAATTATCTGGACGCGCACGACCCGTACATCGTCCCACCGGGCAAAATCACGCCGTTTGGGGCGGCTGGGGATCCCAATCACGTCGACGCGCTGAGGAATTGGCACCGCGTCGCGCGGCGGGATGTTTCGGAGGAAACCCGTCGACTGATGATCGATGCGTACGACAGTTGCCTTGCGTATCTCGACCTTGCGCTGGGCGAGCTGATCGCGGAATTGGACCAGCGCGGGCTGACCGACTCGACCTGGATCATCATCACCTCGGATCACGGGGAGCATCTGGGAGAACACGATCTCTACCTACACGGTCATTCGCTGTACCGGCCGTTGATTGACGTGCCGCTCGTGGTTCTGCCGCCGCGATCGCGGGGGCTTACGCCGGCTCGGATCGGCCGGGCGGTGAACACCCGCGAAATTCCGCGGACGATCGCGGAGCTGGTGGGGCTGGAGGATCGCGAGGTCTTTCCGGGTCGCTCGCTGGCGCGATTCTGGGAGCGGCCCGACGCGTCCGGGCTGGACGATGAGTCGCCCGTCTTTTCCGAAGCCGATTTGGGGATCCGCCCCAAACCGGGCAAGCCGGTCCGGGCGCGCGCGCCGGTGGCGCGAGGTCCGATGCAGGCCCTGGCCACTGAACGGCATACGTACATCAAGCTGGGCGATGGCAGCGAGCAGCTCTATGAGCTGGCGACTGACCCGGCCGAGGAGCGGAATCGATCGGGCGACCCGAGCGAAGCGGCTCGGATCGAGGCGTTTCGTCGGAGTCTCAGGGAGCAATTGCGGCATTGAGCACCAAGCGAGGCAGCGGCCCGATCGATCCTAAGGGCAGGTCCCCCTCGATTCTTCACACGCCAAGCGCTAGCCTGAGTCGGCCTGCGGCAGCCCGGAGGTTCCGGCAGCCCGCACTCCGGACAACAGGATCGAAGGCCGATGCGGATTACGTTGGTGACGGAGACGTATCTACCGCAGGTTAATGGAGTTTCGCGGACTCTGGAGCAGCTTGTCCGGGTATTGCGGGCGGCCGGTGATCAGGTGCAGCTCGTGGCGCCGGAGTATCCGGGAGTGCGTGTTGAGCCGCCGGACGTGGCGGTACCGTGCTGCCATCCGCCGTTTTATCCGGAGTTATATCTGCCTTTGCCGCCGTTGGGGCGGGTCTTATCGGCGATTCGGGAATTCGGACCCGACGTGGTTCACATCGCCACGGAGGCGACGCTCGGACTGGCGGTCTTGCGGGGTGGGTTGCGGCGGGGGTGGACGCTCGTTTCAAGCTTTCATACGAATTTCGACCAGTATGGCGAACACTACCGAGTTGGGCCGCTCGCCGGCCTGATTTGGCGCTATTTGAGGTGGTTTCACAATCGGACCCGGGAAACGTATGTGCCATCGAGGATCTCGATGGCGTCGCTGGAGGCCCGCGGTTTTGAGCGATTGAAGTTGTGGCCGCGGGGCGTGGACGCGGTACTATTCCGACCGGACCGTCCGGGGCGGTCGCGCGTCCGCGAGGCGCTGGGGATCGCCGACGACGTGGTCGTGATCGGCCATGTGAGCCGGATTGCGGCTGAGAAGAACGTGGCTTTTTTGGGAGAGGCCTTGCGGCACGTAGCGCTGGAGAGGCCGAATCGGGTGCGGTTGCTGATCGTCGGTGACGGGCCGGCGCGGCCGGAGTTGGAAAATCGGCTCGGTTCGGCAGCCGCATTTGTGGGTTACCGCTCCGGAGAGGATCTGGCGGATCACTACGCGGCGTGCGATCTGTTTGCGTTTGCGAGTCGCACCGAGACGTTCGGAAATGTGGTGCTGGAGGCGATGGCGGCGGGGTTGCCGGTGGTCGCAGTGGCCGCGGGCGGACCGGCCGAGACCGTGCGGGATGGGGAGACGGGCCTGCTCGTCGGTTCGGAAGAACCACCGAGCGGAATGGCGGAGCGTCTGCTCAGGCTCGTCGATGACGCGGAGTTGCGGAGCCGGATGGCGCGGGCGGCGCGTAGCTATGCGGAGCAGCAGTCCTGGGACGCGATCATGCTCAATCTGAGAGAGCGCTACCGGGTGGTTGCGGGCGGCGCGGAGTCGTCGATCTGAGGCAGTCGGCGTCGCTCGTCGCTGACGCGGAGCATACGGCGCGGGGCGGGGCTGAGTTGAGGAAGGCCGCGGCGGGTCCAGAGGCCCTGGCCGGTCGGGCTGGGCGGTAGCAGGCTGGAGGGATCGTAGTTTTGGCGGAGCCAGTCCCGGAGCGTTGCGAACGGCCGATCACCGCAAAAGACGAAGGCCGGCGGTCGGCGATGGAGGTCGGCCATCAGTTCGGCCTTCCAACGATCGACAAGGGGGTGGGAGCGGTCGATATAGGCTTTGACCAGGTCGTTGTTGAAGAAGTGGCGCGATGGGGCGTCGAGGCCCGAGTAGACGTACAGCGGGCTTTGCCAGCCCCAGACCTGAAGCCCGGTCTCGCCCCAACCGCGGGCGCGGTGGCCGAGCTGAGTGCCCAAGTCGCGGAGGGCAACCCACTGGCGGCCGCCCTTATAGCGGATCGTCAGCTCGGACGCGGGGACGAGCAGGTAATCGCGAATCTGGATCGCGAGCGTGCCGAAAGTCGCCAGCGAGCCGATCGTCAGAATCAAAAGAGAGCCAAGCCGGCGTGGTGGCTTGATCACATCGGCCAGGGCCACCGCCGTTCCCAAGGCAAGAAACGGCGTCGGGAGCAGATAGTAATGGTGCCAGTATTGTCCGGGAAGGACGACCTGGACGGCGGTGGCCAGTGTCCAGGCGCCAATGGCGCGACGCGGGTCGCCGGGGGGTGACTTCCAGGCCAAACCGATCAGGGAGGCCGTCGAGAAGAGCCATAAGGGCCAGGCGCCGCGGCCCCACCAGACCAGCCAGTCGGTCGAGCCGAAGGGCCAGGGCAAGCGGCCATCACGGGGGTCGGCGTTGCCGGTGAGCCAGCGGATCAGGGCCGGAGGGGCGTAGGGGGGGGCCGGCGTCTCGGCGACCAATGCGCGTGCGGCAACCACGGTGTTTTCCCAGGCCTCGGCGAGAATCCCCTGTGCCGCCAGAACAGCGACGCACGCCGAGACAACGGCAGCAAAACCCAGGGCGGACGCGAGAGCGGGCCGGATACGGTGTCCGATCGAGCCGCTCCGTAACCGAGGCAGCAAGAGGAACAGGACTGGCAAGAGGATGATGGCCGTCGGTCGGATCAGGGTCGACGCCCCGACGCCGGCACCGGCCAGTGAGGGCCAGAGCAGGCCGGGCCGCCGGCGCGAGGCAACCAGCGCAGCCAGGGCCGCCGCATGGGCTAGATTGATCGCCTGCTCGAGTTGCATGCTGTTGCCGTAGACATACGGATCGGTCGCCAGCAGGACGTAGAGGAAGGCGGCCAGGATCGCTGCCCAGGACCCTGCGATCAGGCGAGCGCAGCACCAGAGAGCGAACATCGTGGCCCAGACCAGGGGCAACGGCATGAGTCGAACCGTCCACTCGGAGGCGCCGCCCAGCCGCGTGGCCAGAGCGAACAGGGCGTATCCCAAGGGGGGCTTATTTTCAGCCAGGTCGCGGTAAAGCCGCGCGCCGGCGTTGAGGCGGCGGCCCATGTAGGCGTAGGCGGCCTCGTCGCAGTCGAGCGGTTCGGTTCGTCCGGAGACGACTGGCCAGAGTGCTGGCAGGCCCGTGCGCTCGATCAGGGTCGGCGCAAAGGTATGAGCGCGCCACCAAGCGCAGGCGATCCACGCAACCAAGAGGCCAAACCAGGCGGCATCGACTGAGCGTGCGTCGGTGGATGTTGCGGCGAGCGTCGTCATCCGGGCAACCGGGGCAAGCGATAGAGCCGGACTGGGTGGGGAGTTCCGGCTGGCGAGCTGTGGAGGAGTTGGTTGTCAGTCAGACCGAGATCGGAGCGGAGCGCCTCCAGGTAGCGGCCGAGGGTTTCGGGATCGGTTTCGGGCATCGGCTCGAACGAGCCCCAAAGGACGTGGGTGGGGCGGTAGCGGGCGATGACGTCACGCAGGCGTTGCCATTCGTAAGCGCCCCCTTCGAGAGCGCGGGGAAAGAGGATCGTAGCGCGGTCGGAAGTGACACGAAGTTCCCAGGGAAACCAGGTCAGGATCCGGGCGTCGAGAGGAACCTGGTCCGGGTGGGAGCGAATCCAGGAGCCAGCCTCGGCCAGGGCGGGCCAGCGGGCCTGAAACGGTCTTCCATACCAGGTGAAATCGTAGGCCCAGCCGGGGCCTGACCAGAGCACCGCGGTGAGGGTCAGAGCCAGCGCGGGTAAGGCGCGACGGCGGAGGTGACGGTCCGCCCACTCGACCAGCCCAGCGGCCGAGGTCGGAAGCATCAGGAGGTAGACCGGCAGATAATAACGGCCGAGTTGGCGCACCTGGGTGACGTCGGCAATCTGGACGAGCGTGGCGAGCCAGAAGGCAAGAAAAACGACCAGTGCCAGACGATCGACGTCAGCCGTCGGGAGCGTGCAGGGGGCGTCGGCCGTCGGGACCGGATCCGGGTGTGAGGACGCGGACGGTTGCGGCCCTCGCGTCTCGGAAGACCGTGGAGCGTCGGTTCGATTTCCGCCTGACGCCGTTCGAACCGAGCGGCGCCTGTCGAGGAGTCGAAGGAGAAACGCAGCAGCGAGCGGAAGACCGAGGATAATGGCCGTATAGGCGGGAACGATTCCCAGCGACTTGATCTTGGCCTCGACGATGCCGCCCAGGTTTTCCGGTCGAAAGAATTGATCAGGCCGGGTGTTGCCACGGTCGTAATGATGGACAGTCCACGAAAAGTTGTAGGGATAATACTTCGTGTAGGTGAAGAATGGCTCGCCATACTCGCGGTAGGTGATCCAGGCCCAGGGAGCGATGGTGGCCAGGATTAAAATCGCGACGAGCGCGAGCGGTCCCCAGCGTCGCCGGCCTGGACCGAGCGCTGCGTAGAACCACGCGGCGGCGATCAGCGCAAGGCCGGTGTTGCGAGCCAGGATCGCCAGACCGCCGCCGAATCCCGCCAGCAGCGACCAGGCCCAAGCCCCCCGGCCTCGGCCGCGCCAGGTCTCGACCAGGGCGGCGACGGCGACCAGCGAGGTCAGGCCCACCAGACTCTCCCGAAGGACGGTTCCTGCATACAGCGCATGGACCGGCAGGATAGCGGCCAAGGCGAGGGTGGCCAGCCCCACACGGCGTTCAAACCAGCGGCAGGCGAAGACATAAAGAATCGGTAGGGTTAACCAGTTAAGGAGCAGGCTGGTAGCCTTGGCCACGGCGAAGGTCGCTTCCAGTGATTCGCCGGGCACGACGCCCGTCAGCCGGTAGGCGGCGGCGAGTACGTAGGCCCAAAGCGGCGTGGCCCAGTCGTCGAGCACGCCGCGGCCTTCTAGGATTCCATGTCGGGTGTAGTCGACGAAGAAGCTCTCGACGTAGTGTTTGACCGGTCCCTCGCCCCGGTAGACCGATCGCGCCACCTCGATGTAATGGGAGCTATCGCCGGGCACCAGGGGAAGGTTTCCCGCGACGATCCAGAATCCGGCACGCACAAACCATCCCAGTACAAGCAGTGCTGCCACACTCCGTGACCCGGGAGATAGCCGAGGAAGGGCCAGAAGCAACAGGCCCACCCCAACGAGGCTCAGAGGGATCAAGGCGCGGGCGACGGCCGTCTGCGTGGGGAGGCGGATGCGGGCGACGGTGGACGGTTCGTCAAATAGGCGGGTAAGGGTGGCGAAGGCGGGGTCGAACCAGGCAGCCTGATACTCGAGCCACCAGCCGGCGGCGACCGATCCGAGGATCAGCAGTCCGGCAATAGGAGCGGCGGCGCGGTGCCAGACGGGACGACCTGGGTTCACGGTTGGGAAGAGGGCTGACGGCCGAGCATTCGATCGCGCTTGGCTTTGAACTCGCTTCCAGGCTTCCAATCCGGGCGTTTGAGGTCGTTTGCGAGGCGGAGGATCAGGGCGTGAAGCAGCCGGCCGTCCTCGACGGCGCCGGCGAGATCCCAATCGGGTTTGACCTCATCGGACGGCTTGTGATAGTCGTTGGCGGTGTAATGATCGCGGACCTGCCGGCCATAGTCTTTGGGCTTGCCGAGGTATTGGATGCCGCCCTTGACGTTGAGGGCCGGGACGCCGGCGCGGGCGAATTCGAAGTGATCGGAGCGGTAGTACATTCCCTTTTCCGGTTCGGGGTCGGGTACGAGCGTTCGGCCTCGTTGAGCAGCTAGTTCGGCAAGCAGGTCATCGAGCGTGGTCTGGCCGAGACCGACGGAGGTGATGTCGGTGGTCCGGCCCCAAAGGTTGATGACGTCGAGGTTGATGTTGGCGATGGTCGAGGCCAGAGGGTAAAGCGGATTGTCGGCGTAGAAGCGGGCGCCGAGCAGCCCTTTTTCTTCGGCGGTGACGGCGAGAAAGAGAATCGATCGCCGGGGACGCGGTTGAGTACGCGTCAGCGCCTCGGCCAGTTCGAGCATGAGAGCGACACCCGAGGCATTATCGGCGGCTCCGTTGTAGATCGGGTCGGACGGGAGGGAATCGTCACGACCGAGGTGGTCCCAGTGCGCGGTGATGACGATCGTTTCGCGGCTCAGGACGGGATCAACGCCTTCGAGGCGGGCCAGCGCGTTGCGCGATTCGACGCGTCGGATCGTATTACGGGCCGTGGCCGTCAGGGTAGCGTCGAGCGAAACGGGCCGAAAGTCGCGCCGGAGCGCGGCCGCCTTGAGCGCGGCCAGGTCCTGACCGGCGGCTTTCAAGAGGGCCTCGGCCGTCGCGCTGGAGATCCAGGCCTCGATCGCGGCCCGACCCGCCTGGCCATCGGCACTGGGGATATCAAAATTCTCCCGCCCCCAACTGCCCGTGACGACCGAATAGGGATAACCGGCTGCGTCGGTTTCGTGGATGAGAAGAACCGCCGCAGCGCCTTTTTCGGCGGCGATCTCGTATTTGTAGGTCCAGCGACCGTAGTAGGTCATCGCCCGACCCTTGAAGGTCGCTTCATCGAGCCGCGAAGGGTCGTCCGGATCGGGTACCGGAGGATCACCCACCAGCATGACGAGCGTTTTGCCCCGGAGATCCATCCCCTTGTAGTCGTCCCACTCGTACTCCGGAGCGACGACGCCATAGCCGACGAAAACCAGCGGCGAGTCGGTAACCTCGATCTCGGGCACCTGACGACGGGAGACGGCCACCCAGGCGTCCGGACGGTCGAGCGGAATCGTGGTCTGGCCGACACGCAAGGTTCCCTTCGCCTCGGTCGTAAAGCCCACCAGAGGCACCTTCTGGATATTCGATCCGTCGGGATTGCCCGGGGCGAGGCCGAGTCGTTGGAACGTGTCAATCAGGTAGAGAACCGTCAGCTCCTCGCCGCGGGTCGCCGGAGCGCGGCCCTCGAACCCGTCGGAGGCAAGCACGGCGATGTGTTCAAGCAGGCCGCTCTCGTCGATGGCCGCTTCGGCCGGGTGGGGTTCGAAGTGGGCCGGTGGTGAGTCCTGTACCGCGAGCAGGCAGGCGACAATCCAGAGCACGGGATCTGCCTCACGAGTCGATCGAAAACCGACGGTCAGACCGAATAGGACGAACCTAACATGGGAGGAGCGTCGGCGGAAAGTCTGTTCGGCGTTGAACTTGATGGTTGTATCGAGGGATCATCCGGGGTCAGAATCGAAGGACGTGATCTAAGCTCTCAGCGGTCCGGAGCGTAGTCCCTGGTGGGGGACCGGTCGGGCGAGGGTCTCGCGATCGATCCCGCTGTCGCCGGCATGACGAGATGGGGCGATCGTAACTCGGACGCGTGCTGAAGATGGAACCGGTTGGGACCGATGACGCGGCGGCTGCCATCAAACCCAGGAGCGAGGTCATGTTTGGGTGTGAGAGGGTCGTCGGATGGTTGCTTGCGGGATGGGTCTTGTTGGGGTTCGTCGGGAACAACGCGGCCTATGAAAAGCCTGGACCGATGACGGTTGCGGAAGGCAAGCGTGGCGGAATCCGGCAGGTGGCTCCAGATCTGCCTCGAGGGGTCCTGTTGGATTTGCAGGCGGGGAACTATCGGGCCGCAGCGGAAGCGCTGGCAGAGCTGAAACCGGCCGAGGGGCAGGCCTGGTCGGACGATGACCGCGACTACGTGGCGCTCGTTCGGTCGATCGCGCTGCGGCTCGGGGAACGCCCCCAAGACGCGGCTCGACTGGCGGAGGCGACATTGAAGGCCCGGCCCAACGGACGCTGGGCGGCCAAGCTCAAGGCCGAGCTTGTGGCCAACCACCTCGCCGCCGGTCAATACGCCGCGGCGGAAGAATTGGCTCGGCAGGAAGTCGAGCGGCTACTATCGGGAGATCGCAAGGATCGGCTGGCCGCAGTCTACGAGGAATTCGCCCGGCGGTTGCTCGAACCGACCGAACCGACCGCCACCGCGGATCCCGAAGGGGCCTACGGGCTGCTGGCCCAGGCCCGCGAACTGGCGCGCGGTCCCGAAGTCCGCGCAAAGTTGCTGATGGCAATGGGCCGCACCAGCCAGAAGGCTGGAAATGCGGGCCGGGCCATTGAATCGTATCAGCTCTATCTGAAAGAGTATCCCAAGGGAGCCGAGGCCGAAGAGGCACGCTATGCCCTCGGTGAGGCCCAGTTGGCGGCCGGACAAACGCTGGCTGCGCGCTTGACCTGGACCGATCTCGCTCGTGCGCTCGAGGGACAAGACACCAAAGGCGCTCAGGAGCTGCGCGGGCGAGCCCTGTTTCAGATCAGCCGTACCTACGGCTTGCCCACACCGGCGGATGACACCAGCCTCAATCTCGGAATTGCCAGCCTGAAGCGGTTGCTGGAGGCCTATCCCGACCACCCGCTGGCCGTCCAGGCGGCTTACGACATCGCCGAGTCTTACGCGGCAAGGGGTAAGAGCGACGCCGCGCTGGCCGCGTTCCGATCATTTCTCGCCGGCGAGGGGTATCGAGTGACCACCGACGACGCGCGGACGCTCCAGTCCCGCTTGCTCATGTCGGCACAGTTTCAACTGGGTCAGATTCTTCAGTCTCAGGCCCGTTACGGCGAGGCGATCGAAGCCTGGCAGACGTATCTGGCTCAGTATCCTAACGGCCCGCAGTCGGCCGATGCCCAGCGGGCGGTTATCGACGCGCGGCTGCTCATCGCTCAGGACCACCGGCAGCGACGAGAATACGAGGCAGCGCGTGCCGCGTGGGAGTTGTTCGTCACGCAAAATCCCCTCGACGGACGGGTCCCACAAATCCTCTACGAGATCGGCGAGAGCTGGGAGGCGGAGGAGAAGTACGACGAGGCGATCCGGGCCTGGGAACGACTCGCCGGCAAGTTCCCCGGAACGGAACCCGCGGCCCATGCCGAGTTTTCGATCGCCGCGATCTACGAGACGAAAAAGGGGGAGCTGCCGGAGGCCATCGAACGGTTCAGGAAAGTGTCCGTGGAACCCTGGGCCTCGGCCGCCCGGCAGCGGATCGCGGTGATGGAATCCAAGGCGCTGGCGGTGGTCACGCCCCGGACGTTTCGAACGGGCGAGGTGCCCACGCTCAAAATCACAACCCGCAACATCGACGTCTTGACCTTCACGGCGTACAAACTCGACGTCGAAGCTTACTTCCGCAAGAAGCAGAGTACGAAGAATGTCGAAGCCCTCGACATCGGGCTGGTTCAGCCCGACGCGGAGTGGACGGCGGCGGTGCCGGGTTACGACAAATACAAGCCGATCGAGACCGACTATGGGCTTCCCAAGCTGGCTCTTCCGGGCGTCTATGTGATCAAGGTCACCGACGAAAAAAGTCTGCAGGCGACAACCCTGGTGATCAGTTCCGACATCGACGCGATTATCAAGGCGTCGCGGGATCAGTTCCTGGCCTTTGTTCAGGACATGAAGACCGGCCAGGGGCGGGCGAATGCGCGGGTGCTCGTATCTGATGGCCAGCGGTTGATCCTGGAGGCCCAAACCGGCGCGGATGGGGTGTTGCTTGTCGATTGGTCTGAGCCGAGAGATCCCGGCCAGGGGCTGAGCTTCATTGTCCTGGCGGATGGTCACGCGGCCGGCTCGGGTTTGAGTCTGCCCGGTCAGGTCGCGCAAGGTCTGACGCCGCGAGCCTACTTGTACACCGATCGTCCAGCATATCGCCCGGGGCAGACCGTCGAGCTACGCGGCGTGGTCCGCGAGGTCGTCAACGGCCAGTACGACCCGCGCGCCGGGTCCGAGTACCGGCTCGAGGTCTTCGACCCGAGAGGGCGGACGATCGTTTCCGACACGGTGAAGCTGTCGGAGTTTGGGACGTTTGCGACGTCGATCGTCGTCGAGGCGGCCGCACCCCTGGGAACGTATCGGGTGCGGTTGTTCGAACCGGGCAAGAGTGAGTTTGGCGGTTCGTTTGAGGTTCAGGCCTACCAACTTCAGAAGGCGGACCTGGCGATCGAGCTGCCGCGAACCGTCTACTACCGGGGCGAAACGATCGAAGGGACGGTGCGGGCGCACTATCAGTACGGGACGCCTCTGGCCGGGCGCACGATCACGGTCGCCTTGCCCGACGGCCGCATCCTGAACGGACAGACGAATGAGCAGGGGACATTCGCCTTCTCGTTCCCGACAGAAGGCTTTGGCGAGGAACAGGCCCTCTCCATCGTCGCACGGCTGCCCGAGGAGGGCGTGGAGGCACGAGCGAGCGCTCAGCTTGCGATCCGCGCGTTTCGGATCGAGATGACAACGCCTCGGGATGTCTTTCTTGACGGGGAAGCCTTCTCGGTTCAAGTCCGAACCTTCGACCTTCTGGGTGAGCCGATCGGGCAGGCGCTACGCCTGATTGTCTTGAAGCAGGTCGAGCAGGCGGGACGGACGGCTGAGCGTGAGGTCCGGCAGCTTGAGTTTCAGACCGACGCGAAAACCGGGCTGGCGAGCCTGCCCGTTCAGGTCGACGACGCCGCCGGGGGCAGCTACATCCTGCGCGTCGCGGGAACGGACCGGTTCGGCAATCCGATCGTCGAGGATCGCCGGCTGACGATCTCGGGCTCAGAAGACGGACAGAAGCTGCGGTTTCTGGCCGATCGCCTCGACTACAAAGTGGGGGAGAACGCATCCCTGATCCTCCACAATCGAGCTGGAGAGGGGACGGCTCTGCTGACCTGGGAGGCTGACCGGATTCTCGCTTACCGAGTGCTGCGGCTGGCCGAGGGCGAGAATCGCGTCCAATGGGAAGTCGACTCCGCGCAGTTTCCCAACTTTACGCTGGCCGCGGCGCGGATGGCCGAAACCCGGCTGCACCAGGCCCAGCTCAATCTCCGGATCGTGCGGGAGCTTCAGGTCACGCTGACGCCGCGGCAGACGAGCGTTGGACCGGGTCAGGAAGTGGTCGTCGACGTGACGACCGTCGATCAGTTGGGTCGGCCCGTGAGCGCCGAACTTTCGGTCGCGCTAGTGGATCGGGCGTTGCTGCGGCTTTATGAGGATCGGCTTCCGTCCATCGGACCATTCTTCTACAACCAGACCCGGACGAGTGCGTTTGCCGCCGAATCGACCGTCGCGTTCGCGTATCGGCCGCCGACGGTCCCGGTTGCCGAGGCGGTCGTTGAGGACATGGAGCAGCAAACCGCGTTGGCGCTGGCGGAGGCCGCGCGAGGCCAGGTCGTCGGCCAACTTGCGGCGGAACCGACAGCCCCAGCAGCGCCAAGGCCGCCCGGCGCCGCATCCGGCGGAGGCATGGGTGGCAAGGGCATGGAGCTGACTGATGCCGATGCCGGCCCCTCCGTGAGAGCCGATTCGTTGCAGGCCTTGACCCGTGAGGAGATGCGAGCCGGCAGGGCACAGAACCTTGCGGAGCGTCGCGCCCGGGCCCCGTCCGCGGCCGATCGCAATCGAGACAGCGACCGCGCGACGCCACGGCAACAATTCGTCGAAACCGCGTACTGGAATCCGGCCGTCAAAACCGACTCGGATGGCCGAGGGACGCTGCGATTTACCGCACCCAGCGCGCTCTCCGAATATGAATTCCTGGCTCGGGGAGTCACCGGCGCCGACACGCTGGTCGGTCAGGCGACGGCGCGACTGACGGTTCATCAGGATTTCTTCGTCGACGTGCGCGTTCCGCAGGTCCTGACCGAAGGCGACGCGATCCAATTCCCTGTGGACCTGCATCATCGCAATGTGAGGGGACCGGCCGAGGTCGTGTTGACGATCTATGCGGGCGGGCGTGAGCTCCGTTACCCGCAGAGGGTCGCCTGGGAGGCTGACGGCATCGAGCGGCTCTTGTTCGAACCGTTCACGGTACCGCCCGGTGAACTGGTGCGGCTGAAGGTGGAGGCTCGAGCGGGAGAACTGAGCGACCAGATGTCGACTCAGATACCGATCCGCCCGTGGGGAGTGCAGGCGATTGCCAACGCCAGCGGAATGGCGAGCGACGATCTGACCGTCTTTGTCGCCCTTCCGGAAGGACGGCCCTACGAAAGCCCGGAGCTGGTGCTGGCGATCGCGCCGTCGCTGCGGCGAATGATCGTCGAGCTTGCGCTGGGGCGGGATCTGTTTCCGTTCGGACGCGGGTCAGAGGCAGCCCGGTGCATCTGGCCGCCGGTGCCCGACACGATCGCGGGCCGGGCCAGCGATCTCCTGGGCCTGGCGGCAGCACTTGGCCACCTGCGGGCCGTGGGGGGCAGTGAAGGCCCCGACGCGAAACGGCTCATCGAGCGGCTTCGCGCCGTCGGGGCAGAGCTGGTGACCCTGCAGAACGACGATGGAGGCTGGCCCTGGGTCCCCGGCCAGTATGATCGCAGCGTCCCGAGCGATCCGGCTGCGTCAGCCTGGGCGTTCTGGGCCTTGGCCGAAACCGAAAAACTCGGACTGCTCGCTGACCCGAAAGTGGTGGACCGGGGAACCCAGTATTTGACGCAACTCTATCCACAGGTCGATCCGGCGAATCAGGACATGCGGGCTCTGGTCTTGCTCGCCCTGAGCGTCCGGGGCAAGGCGAGCTTCGAGTGGGCCAATGCCTTGAACCGGGAACGGCAGGCGTTGAGCGATGCCGCGCTGGCCTGTCTGGCCCTGACCTTCGCGAATCTCAACCGCGACTCGCTGGGATCCGAAGTGCTCGACGTTCTGGGGCCGCGGGCGAAGTCGCTGACCCGGCGGCCCGGCGATCGGCCCCTCGTCTACTGGGACGGTCGCGGTCGTAATCCGCACCTGTCGACGGCGACCGAAGTCACGGCCCTGGCGGCCTTGGCCTACGCCCGCGTTCGGCCGAGCGACGAGAAGCTAGAAGGGGCCATTCGTTGGCTGGAGGCGAACCAGACGGGTTTGGGCTGGCAGCCGTACAAGGCTAAAGGGCCGGCCTTGGCTGCTCTGGGCTGGTATTACGCTCGCAGCCGGCCCGCCGAAGACCGTTATCGGCTGGTGATCACCGTCAACGATACGGAGGTTCAAAAGCTCGATGTCCAAGGGCCGCTCGAAACCACGGTCATCACCGTTCCGATCGAGCGGATCAACGTGGGCGGCCCGAATCGCGTTCATTTCGATCTCGAAGGTCGCGGGACCTTCGCATACACCGTGACCCTAACCGGCTTCACGCGCGACTTCGCGGCGGATCAGGTTGCCGACCAGAAGCCCTTCGGGATTCGCCGCCGCGTGTATTGGGCTCCAGAACCGAGCCTCGATGGGCGGCCGCTGCCGCAGGGATTCTCCGTGGCCGTCAATCCTAAAACCTATGAGAACACCTCAACAAAATTGGCGCTCGGTGAACGAATCACGGTGTCGCTGGAGGCGTGGCGGAATCAGCCGGCAGGGCAACCCGTCTGGGAGCGCGATGAGGTCGTCCTCGAGGAGTATTTGCCGGCGGGAGCGAAGCTGATCGAAGGGTCCGTCGTCACCCAGGCCAGTCATTATGAAGTCCGCGATGGAGTCTTGCGGCTCTACTTTGCACCGGATCAGTGGCCGGGCTGCACCTATCAAATCTACGGTCAACTGACGGGCAGCTATCGGGTCTTGCCGGCCGCGATTCGGAGCCTTTCGGAGCCGGCTCGGCTCCATTTGGGTCAACCAGGCCAGTTGGCCATACTGGCTCCGGGTGAAAAGTCGGATGACGCCTACCAGCCCACGCCTGACGAGCTCTACGCCCGCGGCAAAGCGTTGTTCGAGCGGGGGGACCTGGCCCAGTCGGCTCAGGTTCTCGAAGCGCTCTGGTCTGGCTACACGCTGCGTGATGATGTGGCCCGCGAAGCGGCCCGGATGCTGCTCGCCGCACACATTCAGGCCTACCAACCGCGCAAGATTGTTCAATACTTCGAAGTGTTGAAGGAGCGGGCACCGGATCTGGTCATTTCGTTCGAAGAGATTCAGGTCGTCGGTCGGGCTTATCGGGATCTGGGGGAGCATGAGCGGGCCTGGCTGGTCTGGCGTGCGACCACGGAGGCCAGTTATCTGGCGGATGCGCGGGTGGGCGAGGTCCTCAGACAACGGGGGCAGACACTCGAAGGGCTGTCGTTTCTGGTGGATCTGTGGCGGGAACACCCCGGCTCGGCCGCAATTCAGAACGATTTGCTCGGTCTAGCTTCCGCGTACCATGACCTGGCAGCCCGCGCGGTGGCTGATCCCGGAGCGCGTCGCGAGTTGGCCAGCGCTAGTCTGACGCGGCCCGAATTACTGTTGCAACAAGTCCGTCTGATTCACGTCTTCCTGGGCTTGACGCCGTCGGATCCGGTCGCCGACGAGGCAAGTCTGGCCGAGGTGGGAGCACTTCTCCAGCTCGAGGATTACGCGCGGGTGGTCAACCTGGCCGGCCGACTGGCGGCGATCTATCCCAAAAGCCGGTTTCTCGACAGCTTCCTCTACAGCCAGGCCTTGGCCCACTTCAGCCTGGGCGAATACGACCGGGCCATACGACTGGCCGAACAAATTGCATCGGCAACTTACCGAGACGCCGCGGGCGTCGAGCATCCCAGCCCGAATCGGTGGGAAGCGATCTACATTCTGGGCCAGATTCACGACGCCCGGCACGACCCGGCCAAGGCCCTGAGCTACTACCGTCAAGTGGCCGACCGCTTTGGCGACGCGGCGGGAGCGATCAAGGAGTTGACTCGAAAGAGCCTGGCGCTGCCCGAAGTGGCCGTTGTCCGGCCCCAGGACGGTTCGCCGGCGGCTGCTGTCAGCGGAGTCGGCCTGCGAAGTGTCGAACTCGAGAGGCCGCCCGCCACCCAGCCGTCGATCCGCCTCAACTACCGCAACCTCGCCGAGGTGGAGGTCAGGGTCTATGCGGTCGACCTGATGCGGCTGTATCTGACTCGCCGCAGCCTCGATGGCATCAGCGGGATCGACTTGGCCGGGATCCAGCCCCTGGTCGAGCGAACTGTCCGACTCGGTACCGGCGAAGATTACCAAGACCGGTTCAAAGACCTCGATCTGCCTCTCGAGAAGGAAGGAGCCTACCTGGTCATGGCACGAGGCGACAATGACTACGCCTCCGGAATCGTCCTGGTCAGCCCGCTCGAGCTGGAGGTGCTCGAGGAAGCTCCCGAGGGGCGGGTGCGGGTCCGGGTCCTCGATGCGCGGACGCGTGCCTACCTGCCCAAGGTTCAGGTGAAAGTCATCGGGTCCAACATGGCGCGCTTTGTTTCGGGCGAGACCGATCTTCGCGGGGTTTTCGTGGCCGAGGGGATCTCAGGGACCGTCACCGCCGTGGCTCGGCAAGGCTCAGCACGCTATGCGTTCTATCGAGGGACGACGCCCATCGGAACAGCCCCGCAGACCTCTCCGCCTCGACAGTCCGCGGGCATACCAGGCTACGTCGAGGCCGGCGAGCCGACGGACATGCCATCGCTTGATCAGAATGTGCAAATGCTCAATCGTAGCAATACCTTGAAACAAATCGAGCGACTCCAACAGCGTTACAGCACTCCTCCGGAGGCGAGTCAGGGCGTTCAGGTCGACAAGGCGCGTTGATCCGGCTGTGCGTCCACGACGCGCAACCGCGAACCGCGCGCATCACCAACGGCGGGGCTGAGCCATCGGAGAGCGGCCGCAGCGGATCGGTCGGCACCGCGGCCTGGCCCCGCCGAGAGTTTCTGCATCGTTCGGGCGGCTAGGGCGGAACGCGCCATCGAGTTCGGGTGGCTGAGGGCTGCGCTGGTGCTTCGCCGCGCCGGCGACGCCGACCGGCGTACCCACAGTGTTCTCCGCCTGGAAGCCCCGAACGCCACTTCTGCCGACGGCTGGACTTCGGACCACACCGTCAGAGGCGTTGGACTCGCGGTTTGACAGTCGATCGGTCCTCCGATTCTGTCCGGAATCGGCGAATGCCGCCGGACCCTGCTCGTGTGACTATAATGGTTTGCGAGGCGGGTGGTTGGCCCGTTCGATTCGCGTGAATGTGTCCCTTGCCCTGGGCTGGAGATGGCTTCCGCGCCGGTCTCGTCGGATCGTGGCGACTGGCAGTGCGCCGCTGAGTCGATCGTCGTCAAGATCCGCTGGTTTGGGATTGTGATGGGGTATGTTCTGGTTCAGAGCCGCGACGGGTTGCGCGACGCTCAGGCCGTGCGAGCCATCCTCGCCTTGGGAGCGGTTTATGCTCTTGTGGACACCATCTATCAGCGGCGGGGGCAGATCTTTCTTGGGTCGTGGCCGCTCTTCGTCGCGGTCATGGAGACCACGTTTATTGCCTTGCTGTGTTACTACGACACGGGCCTGGAGAGTCCGTTTCGCTGGTATTTCCTGTTGTCGTCGCTCTGCGTAGCGATCCGCTACAACCGGGTTTCTGCTGCGCTCACCCTGACGACACAACTGATCGCCCTGCTCATTCTGGCCGTCATCCTACAATCGGAAGGCATGACCGGTGATCTCCACACACTCCCCTTGACGTTCGTGGTTGTGGCCTGGGCGACCTGGGCGGCGGCCGCTCTGGCGGACACGCTCAAGGCCACAGGCCAGCGCCTCGAAGCCGCGAACACCGCGCTTGAGCGGCATCAGGCGGAGTTGGAGCGGCGCATCGCCCAACAGGTTGAAGCCTTGCGCGCCTCCCAGGCGCGTCTGATTCAGCAGGAGAAGATGGCGGCCTTCGGTCTCCTGTCCGCTGGAATCGCTCATGAGGTCGGCAACCCGCTGGCCGCGCTCAGTTCGCTGGTTCAGATGCTGAGGCGGCGGCGACCCGACCCGTACACCGAGACCAAGCTGGCGCTGGCCGAAAGTCAGTTGGACCGGATTCGGCGGACGATCGGCGAGCTGGTCGCGTTCTCCCGACCAGCCTCGCCGGCAATCGGCCCATTCCCGCTCGATGAGGCCGTTCAGGACGCGCTGGACATCGCCAAGTACTACCACCCCACCAAGGACCGGCGGATCGAGAACCGGCTCGGTGCACAGCGGCTGCACGTCCACGGGGTTCGCGACCACCTGACGCAAGTCGTGCTCAATCTGGTTCTGAACGCGATCGATGCGACGACCAAGGGCGGAAGAATCGAACTGCTGACCGAGCAGGAGCGGTCGGGTTGGGTTCGGCTGCTGGTTCGCGACGATGGCCGGGGACTGAGCGAGCCTGATCAAGCCCGCCTGTTTCAGCCTCACTTCACAACCAAACCGAACGGCACCGGTTTAGGCTTGTATGTCAGTCGTACCCTGGTGGAGGAGATGGGGGGGCGTATCGGGGTCGAATCGTCAGCGGGATCGGGTGCGACGTTTTGGATCGAGCTGCGGACGATTGAGCAGGCGATTCCGGCACCGGCCCGTGCGTCTATCATCGAGTCGGAGCCGGTTCGATGAACGCACCGGATCATCGCGAGCGCGCGGCGGTCGGGAGATCCCTCGACCCGCAGGACGAACGCCGACACAGCCGCGTTCTGATCGTGGACGACGAGCCGGTGATCGCCGAGACCATCGGTGAATTTCTGATGGGTGAAGGATACGAGGTCGCTACAGCCCTAGACGGGGCCACCGCGTTGGAGCGACTGGCGGCGTTCGCTCCGGACGTTGTCCTTTGCGACATCCAACTGCCCGGCATCGATGGGTTGGACTTTTTGGATCGGGTGGTCCGGGACCGCCCTGAAACGATGGTCTTGATGATCACCGCGTTCGCGACGGTCGAGAGTGCGGTCGCCGCGTTCCGACGCGGAGCACACGATTACCTGATCAAACCCGTGCTGTTCGACGAGTTGCTGGCAAAGCTTGAGCGGATGGCGCAGTACCGCCACCTGGTCCGGCAAAACCAGGCGTTGCGGCGAGCCTTGCAGCGAGAAGTCGGACCTGAAAGTCTGCTGGGCGTCAGCCCTCAGATCGAGGAGATTCGGGCTTGGATCCGCAAGGTTGGTCCGTCGCCCAGCACCGTGCTCATCACAGGCGAGAGTGGTACCGGCAAGGAACTTGTCGCGCGGGCGCTTCATTCCCTAGGCCCCGCGCCGGACGAGCCGTTTCTGGCTGTCAACTGCGCGGCTTTAGCTGAGGAGGATCTGGAGATCCAGCTCTTCGGGCAAGTGCGGTCGGATGCTCATGGTCTGGAGCCAGAGACGGTCGGCCTGTTTCTCGCAGCCGGTCAGGGAACTGTCTTTCTCGACGAGGTCGGGGAACTTCCCCTGGCCGCGCAGGCGAAGCTTTTGCGGGTCATCGAAAATAAGGAAGTCCTACCGGTCCGAGCGACCCAGAGCGTGGCCGTGCGGGCACGCATCATCGCGGCCAGCAACAAAAATCTCGGAGCCGAAGTCGCAGCCGGCCGGTTTCGCGCCGACCTATTCTATCGGTTGAACGTGCTCTTCCTTACGATCCCACCCTTGCGCGAACGCCCGGAAGATATTCCCGTGTTGGTCGAAGCTCTGCTCGAACGACACGCGCGAACCCTCGGTAAGCGCATCCGCGGAGTCGATCGCGAAGCCATGCGGTTGATCCTCTCGGCCCCCTGGCGCGGCAACGTCCGCGAGCTGGAGAACGCCGTACAGCGTGCCATCATTCTGGGCGAAGGCCCGACCCTCACCGCCGAGAACTTTCCGTCGGAGCTGGTTGAAGCCACCGGTGCCGGCGAGCCCGACGACCTGCGCTCCTACCTCGCCCAGGCCGAGCGCCACCATCTGCGGCGAATCCTGACCCGATGCGGCGGCGACAAACGCGAAGCCGCGCGGCGCTTGGGCCTGGGATTATCGTCGCTTTATCGAAAACTGGACGAACATAATATCATTCTGTGATATTCCTCTTCGCACCGGACTGCGCATCGTTTGCTGACGGGGAACCGGGACTCGATCGTCAACGTTTCTGTCGAGCCCGGCCGAGGCTGAGCCGCGCGATACACGTGCTGGAACTTACAGATCCAGCCTGGAATCGCGCTCAGTGCGGGTCCGCATGCGTACTGGCCGTTCGCGGCGCGGGAACCTGCCCGGGGTCGCCGTTCGGAGGATGCGACCCGTTCGGCGGCTACCCCCTCGCCCCAGGAGGCGAATTCGCCTCGCCAAGCGGGCGAGCGTCCAGCCGGGTCTTTCATCCGGGCGTGGGGTGATTGTTTCGAAAGGGGCCCCGTCACTGTCCATCCCTGGGGGCTCACCCCAAGCCTCCGACTCGGCACGTACAGATTCGTCAGCGCATCGAGCCGACCGCCAGCCGAGACGCACGACCCTATGGATCGTTACGCTTGCCGGCTCGCAACACATCCCGATCCTCGACCAGTTTTCCCTCAGAGATTAGGAAGGCGATGCGGGACTCGATTCGCTCTCTGAGATTCGGGCCGACGTTTTGGAATCCGAACGACCGGGCTACGAACCGAGTCGTCTCGTCAGACCTGGCCGAGATGTGCGAGGCGACGAAATGAAGGATGGCTGAGTCGATTTCCTGTGGCGGCAGCATGTTGGGTTTGCGGAGCGTGGCGCTCGCGACGGTTTCGCGGTTGCGAACCGGAAATGCGCGCTGACCGCGGCACCAATAAAACCCGGTCGATTCGTCAACGCGTCCAGCGCGGACTGCGTATTTCAGAGCGGCTTTGACGGCTTGCGTGATTCGGTTTCCGGTTCGCTGGAGTCCCCAAAGTGACGTGACGCGACGAGCAATCTCGTCCTCGTGAATTGGCCCTTCGATCTCGACAATCCGAGAGACAATCTCGGCCAGCTCAGAAGGCCAGAGTTCATGGATCTCTTCCGCCATGCGGGGATCTCTGAACTCAGCCTCGATGTACGGGACGGAAAGCTGCCCGTTGTCTGGATCATGAACCGGCCTCTCTCGGGGGATTCCCACCTCGGTACCATCGGTCGTTACGGGTCCGGCCTCGGCATCGCAGATCCCCGTGGGGCTGGCCGCGGCATCGATGACCATCACAGGGCTGGTTTCACAATGTGGGTCCGCTGCCGGGCAGCCTTGGGAATCTGAGAGTCGGGCTGGGCTTGCAACTCCCCGTCCGGATGAGCCATTGCCCCTCGCCGCGTCGCCTTCAGACCGGCTCCGCTCACGAAGCTCTTCGAGCCGTTTGAGCAACTTGCCTAACTGCTGGTCGCGACTATAAAACCAGTCCGTGCTCCAGATTCGATGGATCGTCCAGCCGTGAGCTTCGAGCACGGCTTGCCGGAGTCGGTCGCGGTCGCGTGCCCAACGTGCAGAGTGGTAGGAAGCTCCGTCGCATTCGATGCCCAGCAGATACCGCGTGGGAACGTCAGGGTCGACGACAGCCACGTCGATGAAGAAGCCAGCGATCCCTACCTGCGGATCGACATCCCAGCCGGCGTTTCGGAGGGCGTCGGCCACCTCGGCTTCGAATTCCGAATCCCATTCGCGTCCGCTGGGCCGGCTAAGATCCATTCGCCCGGTTTCTGCGTACTGCAAGAATGCCTTGAAGGCCTCGACACCGCGCGATCTGGTCTGCCGAAGGTTGATATCGTCCGCGCGGAGCGAACTGAAGACGACGCACTGCTGCCGAGCACGCGAGATCAGCACATTGAGCCTGCGCTCACCACCTTGTTTGGTGAGTGGACCGAAGTTGATGCGAATGACGCCATCCTCGTCCGGCCCGTATCCGACCGAGATGAAGATGACGTCTCGTTCATCACCTTGAATGTTTTCCAAGTTTTTGACGAAAAACGGCTCGTCTCGAGATTCGGAGAAAAACTCCTCGGTCTCGGGATGGTTGCGACGAAGCAACTCCAGCTCGTCGACAATGAGGTCTCGCTGACTGACGGAAAACGTCCCGACGCCTAGCGAACGGTCGGGATATTGGCGGGCATGTTCGAGGATGGCCTGGGCGACGGCCTGGGCTTCAATGCGGTTGGTTCGCGTGCGGCCTCGGTCGAACACACCGTTGGCGATATACCGGAACTGAAGGCCACGAGCCGCACCACCCCGATCCGAGCTAGGAACAACAAAGAGTCGGTTGTCGTAAAACTCCCGATTCGAGACGGCGATCAGCGAGTGATGACGGCTGCGGTAATGCCAGCGAAGCATCCGCTGGGGAACATTGCGCGCGACGCACAAGTCCAGGATGCTTTCGACGTCGGTCGCCGCCGTCGCTTCGCTCGAGTCATCGAGTTCCTCATCACTCTCCGCGTAACGTTTGAAAAACGCGGTGGGAGGCAACTGGCGGTTGTCCCCCACGATCACCGCCTGGCGGCATCGGCAGATGGCTCCAAACGCCCTGACCGGGTCCACTTGGCTGGCCTCGTCGATCACCAGTAGGTCGAATTCGATGACACGGGGTTGAAGAAACTGCGCGACCGAGAGCGGGCTCATCATGAAAACCGGCTTGATCGCTTGCATCGCATGGCCGGCCTCGCTCAGCAGCTTGCGAAGCGGAAGATGGCGGCGTTTCTTGCGAATCTCACCCTGTATGATTCCCACCTCGCCGCCCTCTCTACCGGATGGAAGACGACCGAAATGTGCAGTGGCCACCTCCGTCGTGGCGAGCTTAATCCGGTTTTCGTCCAGCCGGCAGAACTCCTCGACCAGCCGTTGGTGACTGATTCCGTCGAAGCGGGCGATTCGATCTCGTTCCCGGAGCACCTTTCGGAGAGCGGCTTCGCAAACCATTAACTCCAACCGATCAAGGCTACTGAGATTCAGCTCTCCCCTTTCGATCTGTGGCCTGAGCATGTTCAAGCCAGCCTTGGACAGATCGCCGAGCTTACGCTGAAAGACAATCCACCGCTCGAGCTGGTGGCTAGCTGCTCTCCAGCTCGCCAGTTTTGCGTGAAGGTCTTTGAGCGGACATTCCAGCAGGTCCGACAGCCCAAAAACCCGGCGAACGTCGACTTCGAGTTCCTTGATCAGTTCGTTGAGCGCCTCCCAGGTCGGCTTGAAGACGCTCTTGAGCCCAGCGAAGGCTTCCTCGGCACCCTCCGCCTCCGTCCAGGACGGAACATCCTGCAGAACTGTTCGGGATACCCCTAGCTCGCGAAACGTGCTTTCCCATTCAAGGATGAGGGTCAATTGGTCCCAATCCGAATCCGTCCCTCGCCAGACGCTGCCGAAAGCCGATCGCCCAAGCGCGTCCAGCGATCCGCCCGACTCCAGTTCCTCAAGGCACGACCGAGCCAACAGGAGCCGATCCAACAGCGATAACTGTTCGTCGAGCCGGTTGGGACAGCGACCCACGACGATCTGGCGCAGGTTTCGGACTGCGCCTTTCCAACGTCGGCTGAGCCAGCGAAACAGGGACCGGCCTGTGGCCGCCAGGTCGGCCCTGATCTGCCCGACATCGGTCTGCCACGCGACCGCAGTGACGACGCCCTCCAGCTCGCGACGGTACTCAGCCAGTGTGCGACCCCGCTCGATGATTCGCTCGATCTGGTCCCGATTCCTGTCCCAGACCGCATCGGCCAAGGCGCGTTGGTCCATCTCCGGACTGGTTCGAACTCGTAAGCCAAATTTCGCCAAGCGCTCGACCGACTGAAACGACTCCTCAGCCGGTCTCCATTCGGATTTGAGCAACAGCGACAAACGCTCTGCGCGATCGAGAATCCGGCCGATGCCGTGGTATACCTGATCCAACCGCTTTCGCAACGTGTCCAGCTCCGCTGGGAACAGGGGCGCCGTTCGCCGCACTCCGTACCAGACATGTTCAGCCGGCCGCCCGATCTGGGTCAGGTGTTCCGCCAGGTCCCGCAGGAGCGCCTGTTTCTCGCTTAGAGTGCTCTCGGACCATTGGGCGATGTCCGGAATTTGGCACTCGAACGGGCTGACTCCCCGGCTCTTCAATCGGCAGAGGGTCCCGAGGATTTGATAGGGCGTTCGACCTAACGGTTCGATCGGGTCATGCAACTGCCGGACGTATTCGTTGAGCTGATCTCGTGTCCGCACAAGTTCGCCAACCATTTGCTTCATGTTCTTCGCTACGGGTCGTCCGAGCTCGAGCGTTCTCCGCAAATCCTCGAGGACGGCTCGCCGGTTCGCCTTATGGCTATGGAGTTCCAGGCAGATCTCTCCCATCCCAAGTGATGTCAGCCTCGATTTGACCACTTCGAGCGCTGCCATTTTCTCGGCGACGAACAAGACGGTCTTACCATCACGGACCGCCGCGGCGATCATGTTGACAATCGTCTGTGATTTACCCGTTCCGGGCGGTCCCTGGATCACGAGGGTGCGTCCAGCGCGGACTTCTTCGATGGCGGCCGCCTGAGAGCTGTCGCAGTCGACTACATGGCACGACGTCCGGGGGTCGATCCGATCGTCCAAGGGTTCGTCTTCGCCGATCAACGGTGGATCAAAGATGCCCGACTCGCCTAGGAGCTGTTTCAAGAGCGGATGGTCACTGGGCCCCTTCCCCTCCGGCCAGATCTCTGGACCTAGGTCGCGGTAGATGACGAATTCCTCGAACGAGAAAAACCACAAGGTCATCCGATCGCGCTGAACCACCCAGCGGGGTTGGTCCGCGATCATCTGCTCGACCTGGGTGAAGTAGTCGTCCGGATTTAGCTCCTCCAGATCCGGCACATCCGGCAACCTAAGCCGGAAATCGTTCCGGAGCCTGGCCTGAAGCGAGAGATTTGTGGTGATTTCTTCCTCCAACAGCTTGAGGCGGAAGCGGGCATTGGCACTCCGCCGATGCAGCTCGACCGGAAGCAGCAGCAACGGAGCGTAGCGCGCCTGGTCCGAGTTTGGAGACTCGAACCATTTCAAAAAACCCATCGCCAAGAATAGGCTGTTGAACCCCTGATCCTCGATCCGTGTCCGTGCTTCGTTGTGAAGCTTTAGAAGTCGGTCTTGCAGCGCTTCGTCATCCAACGAAGTCTGAAGGTACCGATCGCTGTGTCGTTCCGAGATCTCGGCTTCCGGTTCATCCCCTTCATCGGGTTGGGCCAGGTGAGGCAAACCATCGCCTGAAGTCTGCCCAGGGTCGGTCACGCAGTTCACTCCGGTCTGTTCGAGCGTCCTCAGAGAGGGCAAAAAGCTCATTTCCTGGCGTTCGCAAACCAGGATGCGAAAAACCTCGCGGCTGAGTTCGTCCACGATATCTAGACGCCTTGAACGGCTTCGTTCTAGCGGCGTGTTGATGAGACGATTACGGTTGGTCAAATCGAGCAGGCGCTCCCTGGCCCGCTTGAGTTGCTCGGCGACGTCGGTCGGCATCTGCGCTCGCTCCCCGGTGGCAATGCGATCACACGTTGACTCCAATTCACGCCGCGCGTGGGCGCGTGGCCAGCGGGTCTTGATCAGACCGCGCTCAATATACAAGCTTCAAGGAGTGGCCGTCGTTGCTCCCTTGTCGGCCAGCCCGATCCACCGGGCCGCCCTAGGTGTCCGTGCGACAATGGTCCCGGCTGCGAACTCGTCAGGGTGGCGACAATGACTTCCTGAGCGACTCAACTTCCAGCCTGAGGCTGGCGCGGAGTTCTTCCGGTCCGAGCACTTCGCAGTCCGAGCCCCAGAACATCACCCAACGCTTGATTTCGCGCAAGTCCCCCACCTGAAGCCGGAGCACGACTTGGTCGCCCTCGCGTTCCAGAATTTGGCTCGGGTGCCAGATTTTTTCCGCGATGCGTTGAGCCGAGGGCGGGCGGAATCGCAGGACGACCTCGTGGCGCGTCAGGCCGTCCCCCGGAATCGCCCGAAAAGCGATTCCCATGTATTCATCAACCCGGAAGTCCTTAGGCCGGTCAAACCGTTCCTCCAACAGTTGCACCGCGCGGATCCGTTGAAGCGCGAAGATCCGCACCCCCTCGCGCAGGCTGTCGTGCGCGAGCACATACCAATCATCTCCGCGGAGCACCAGATGATATGGCCGCCACGTCCGCGTCGTTTCGGTGTCGCGATCGAGCGTATGGTACGTCACGCGTACGCATCGACGTTCCACCAAAGCTTCGGCCAGCGTCGCAAAGACCTCGGGCTTAAGCGGCGTCACCACAGGCGGTAGCACGGCCACACAGTCAGCCATCTCATCCAGCGCGATGCTTACGGTATCCGAAAGCAAATGAGTCAGGCGATCAAAAATTCGAGCCAGCTCGGCCTCGAACGGCGTTCCGCGAAACTGTCCCAACACACGCTGGGCCAGCAACAACGCCAGCAACTCGCCCTCGGTGACCTGAAAAAACGGAAGCCGGTAACTGGGCTGCGTGTATTCGTATCCCCCCTTCCGGGCACTATAGACCAGCGGCGCCCCCAACTGGTCCCTCATGTACGAGATGTCTCGGCGGATCGTCCGAACATCAACCTCCAACCGCGCGGCCAGCCGCGTTGCGTTCGGCCACTCCCCCGCACGCACCGCCTGGTCGATCGTCATCATCCGCGCAAGTGGTGGCCGTGATGCGTACCGCATGCCCTCCGCTCATCACACGCTGCCAAACGCCACGATTCGGACCAGGAACCGCTTCCTCGAAACAACGCGATTTTAATGAACCCCGTAGGACAACGATTGTCCTATCCCTACGTACGTCACGTGTTTTATGAGACAGGGTAGGACAACGACTCTCCTAGGATCACAGGTCTCGCCGCTATCGCCTGGCCCTCATGAGCGCGATCAGCGGCGAGTTGGCGGACCATCGCCGGAATCGGCCGCTTGCGATGCCAGTCCCGGTCGTCGACTCAGAGTCGAGATCCTGGATTCCTTCTTCAGCCCACGCAGGGAGGAAAGGCTCGTTCGCTATGATCGCGATCAACAATGGATCAACAGTCTGAACTCATCAGCTTGCCGGCTAGGCGTGACGGTTCGATTGGCTCCGGGCCGGGGCGTTGCCGGCCTGACCTCGCACCCGCCCGACACGCCGAGTTCCCGATCGCGTTCTGCGAAGCGTCGGCACGCACGATGACCGGGCCTGGTTGCCCGCGACCTTTCCCGACATTCCGTTTTCTCCGCAGGCCGCCCGCAAACGTTGCGTTACCGGCAGAGAAGCATCAACGCGGACACTCGGTGTCTTGGTTTGCTGATCGGCAGCCTGCCGGGTCCACTGCCAGCTCGACCCAACCCGAAAAGCACTGGTCCCCGCTCAGTCCATCGCCCCGCGACCACCATGACCTCGCCAGGCCGTTCCTGAGTTCACCTTCGCGGCCCACTAATATTCGTGCAGGTCACGGGCGGGAACGTCGGGCCACAACATACGTCTGGTCTCGAATTCGGCCCTGCCGGTTCTACCGATTCCAGGTCTTCGGGTCGAGCGATCAGCGATTCCCGACCCGGCTTGAGGGTGATGGTCCACTTGCTGCGCCGATTCGGTCGTCACGGCCGGGCATCGAGGTCCCCGGACTCCCGGAACCAACCCTGCCGTTCGTTGCCGAAGCCCGGCATGCAATCCGGACCCGCGAGCAGCGACGTCGGGGGTCAGACCCCGGCTCGATCGACCCGCTTCAAACCGAGGATCTGTCGGGCTCTCTGCCGCACGTCGTCGAGCCGTTCCTGCGGAACCGCGAAGTAGTTCGTGGTCCGACGGGGAAATCGGTGTGCCTCCGAAAAGCCGTCGAGGCTCAGCCCGGAGTCCTCGTTGGCGAGCCGATTTGGGACCAGCACCGCGTAGGAACGCTCGGTCAGCCAGGTCCACATCGCTTCCTTCGTATACCCCAGTCCCTCGAGAGTTCTGGGGCCACTTTCGAAGACAATCACCGGCCGGTGAGTTTGGATCACCTGCTCTCCGCCCCGGAGTACACCGAGTTCCGCCCCCTCGACATCAATCTTGATGACGTCCACTTTTCCCAGATTGCCAAACCCATCAAGCCGGCGCATCGGCACCCGAATCTCGATGGACGCGGCGGCATCGGGGCCATGCGGACCCCCCAACGAGCTATACCCCGAGGCCACGGGATTCACAAAAAACGACACCTCCCCATCGAGCTCTCCGAGGGCGCAAGCGTGACAATCCACATCGGGAAATCTCTTGTGTAGATGTGCCACCTTCTCGGGGATCGCCTCGAAGGCGACCACTCGGCTCCGGGGGCAACTGCGTTTCACTGCATCGATCACCGATCCGATGTGGGCTCCGACGTCGAGAAACGTCATGCCCTCCCGACACAACCGCGCGGAAATCCGCCCGGCAAGCGAGTCGTTGATCAGCGTTTCGGCAACCCACGGACGTTTCAAAACGGCACCGACTAGCTGCGCTTGGTCGCGGACATGGATCACTAACCGGCCCAGCCAGGTTCCGACGAGTCTACGCTCCCACGGGATCGCACTGCATCCACGCGCCGCCATTTCGCCGCCCCGTGCAAACCAAGTCGCCGTTGCGTCCTTGTGGAAGCCAGCCGGATCTGCAGAAGCGAGCGGAGGAGGTGGGATTCGAACCCACGGTACCGCTAGGCGGTACACCGGTTTTCGAGACCGGCCCTTTCAACCACTCAGGCACCCCTCCGTTGTCCACGTGCGTTCCGCTGGGTGACGATTTGGCCGACGCACCCGGAAGAAATCGCTCAGGATCGCTCCACACGGATCAGCGAGTACGCCTCCCAGGCACTCGGCCCGATGATTGAGGCGAGGATCGTCGAGGAGACGATAAAGCGACTCACAGGCTCCCGCCTTCGGATCCCGCGCCCCGTAGACCACACGCGGCACCCGCGCCTGGAGGATCGCACCCGCGCACATCGGGCAAGGCTCAAGGGTGACATACAGGGTACACCCATCGAGCCGCCAGGAGTTCAAAGAGCGACCCGCGAGCGTCAACGCCAGGCGCTCCGCGTGAGCCGTCGGGTCTTCGAGCGTCTCTCGAAGATTGTAACCTTCGGCGATCACGCGACCCGAACGAACAACGATCGCGCCAACCGGCACTTCCCCCAGGTCCGCGGCCACCCGGGCCAGTTCCAGCGCCCGCGCCATGAAGACGCGATCCGTCTCACTGGCTTGAATCCCGGACATCGAATCGCCGCAATCAGACGCGTAGGAAATCCGGCTACCGATAAATATCATAATTTCCCGCGACATTCCCCTGTCAATACAGATCACAAAACACCTGCGGATCCCGCGGCCTCGAGCCCGGACCTTGTGGCTCAGGTCGCCAGCCACCACCGGAAGGCAGGCCGCTCGGGTTGGCCGTCCCGGCGGCCCAACCGCGGCATCCAGTGCGTCTCGAAGCCATGTATCGCCTTGGCCCGCTCGAGACACCCGCCCCGCCCACTAGCCCATTCGTTCGGGTCTCTCGGCTCAGCCATGCACCCAACGCGACGGCGAGTCTCGAGCCGGGCACCTCAAACGGCAACACCTGCGGCCCGGCCCTCGATCTCCCGTCGGCGGTTCTGCATGCCCTGGCCGCCCAACTTCGAGCCAGGCCGATCGGTTGCAATCGCCCGGACCCGACAACCGCGGATCATTCGACCCCGTGGACACTCGCCCTGATCTCCTCCCCTCACGTACAAGTCACCGTTTAGGCAAGAAGCCCACCGCTTCCGCCATTTCGAAGCACCCGTGTTTCGAGCGTTCTCCGATCAGCGCGCCCCAAGAAGCCGGTTCCGTAATGTTTGGCACCCAGAATCGCGAAAATCAATCAAAACGGAACGAGCTTCCCCCGATCTCGGGACCCGAAACGAGCAACGGCAGAATCGGCCGCTCCGGCTGGGCTGGAGCCTCACCGGGCCAACCGTCCGCCGGATTGACCCACCGACATCCGGGGCGACAATGTGAAATAAGGGATCCTCGGCGCCCTTGGGTTGGTCCGCACATCGCGCGGCGACACCCGTCTACCCGTACGGTCGCCGATATCGATCAGGTCGCTTCGAACCGCGCGGAGCGATGAAACGAACACGCTCATCTGGCCTCGAAGCATCCAGGTCGGTTCCTCTCGCGTCGAGGAGCTGTTCCATGAAATTCGGCATCCGTCGACCGTCATTGAAGAAATCCCTAGCCGCGCGGTTTTCGGTGAAGCGCAAGCTTCGCCATTCCCTCGGACTTAAGGCTCCACGCGGCTGGGGATGGCTGACGAATCCCAAGCGAGCCGCCTACAACCGCATCTACAGCCGAACCACCATCGGTCTGTGGGACTTCCTGAAGCGGCTTCTCTTCGGTCAACCGCACCAGCGGTGATCAACGAATGGTTCAGCGAACCGGACAAATCGTCGCGCCACCTGAATCAGAGCCTGTCCCAAAAAGGAAACCCGGCCCGTCGCGCGACCTTCGAACGGCTGACGCCCCGATTACCAGCGAATCGACGACTGAACCGGGTGAACGTGCAGGTCGGCCCGCTTCTCGATCGGCCAGCCGCGCAGCTCGGCGACCAGTCCGACCAGCCCCTCGACCGCGGCCTCAAAAATCACGCGTCCCTTTTCGGCGGTCGCCACCGTCGGATCGCCATGAACCCCCGTCCGGGTCCAGCGGCCCCAGTAATCGTTAAACCGTACCCCGTAGTTCATGGTGCTGTCGCTGCTGACGTATTTGCCCACCCGATCCTGATCCGCCACGGCCCGATCCATCTGCACGCGCTCGGGGGCGAGGTGGAGATAGAGCGAGGTCTCAAACTCGTCGGCGTGAGCCATCACCGTCGACTCACGCACGCGTTCGAATGCCTCGAGCAGAAACCAGAAATACGTCGTGGCGAAACAGAGCGACTCGGTCTCCAGAACCGTCCTGCGGGCAACCAGGTCCACGAGCGGCGCGTTCGAGCCGTGGCCGTTAACGATCAGAATCCTCTGAAATCCATGATAAGCGACACTCTTCGTAATATTGACGCAGAAATTGATGAATATATCCGGCTCAATATGAATCGTCCCCGGAAAGTCGATATGGTGACGATTCAGACCGTAAGAAATCGGCGGCAAGATTAACACCTGCTCCGGGATCCTCCGGCCCACCTCCAGGCAGATCGACTCGCAGAGAAACAGATCCACGTCCAGTGGCAGATGGGGGCCGTGTTGTTCGGTCGAGCCGGTCGGCAGGATCACTAGCTTTTGCGCGCCGATCGCCTCATTCATCTCGGGCCACGTCAGCCGATTGTAGCGGTATTCGGCCAGAGCGTTGGTCATCTTCGAGGCCCCGCAAATTCATACGGTCACGACCCGGATTTCCGCCCGAGCCGGGGATGGTCCCAACGGTCAGCAAATCCCAACGCGGGCCGACCGGACGATACAGCCGGTTGTATCAGAGCGGCATCTCGTCTCCAACACACACGATGAACTGACCCTGGCGTACGCGAGCCGCCCAGGCCTGGGCGACGACCAGGCCGTCGCGCGGCGCCCGCACCGGCCAGGCCGGCTCATCCAGCCGGTTGAAATCATGGAGTCGGCCGACCACATCGCCCCGCCGGACCCCCGCGCCGCACGGAACGACCTCCTCATAGTGCCCCGCGAACGGGGCAGGCACATAGCAGCCGGCATCGACGATCGCCGCGCGACGCTGAGTCCCCGCCGCGTGGTGACCCGCCGGCTCAATCGTCCCCGCGAGTTGGCCATGACGAATCGCCGCGGCAAGCACCCCCTGGCGACCGTAGGCCACCCCCTGCGCCGAGACCGCCTCGCCCCATCCCAGTTCCGTGCCGACGGTGATTTTGCCTAGGCGCTCGGCCTCACTGGTCAACAGACCGGGCGTCCGGTTCTGGTAGACCATGATCAACGGCGTCCCGAACCAGCGGGCGGTCTCGAGCGTTGCCGCCGCCTGGTCGGGGTCCTCGATCGGATGAAAGCTCGCGCACGGCATGAAGCGAATCTGCGACCCGCCCGAGTGCAGATCCAGGACCACGTCCACCTGTGGCCAGAACACCCGGCGCACAAACGCCGCGATCCGGTGGGTGATTCCGCCCAGGGCCGGATTCTCGCCAGCCCCCGGCACGAACGCGCGATTCAGATTAACCCCGTCGGCTCCGACACTGTCCCGCGTCCCTGTCCGGAAGGCCTCCGGATTGAGCACGGGGATCAGAATCAGCCGACCCAGGACCTGCGCCGGATCAATCTCCTGAATGAGATTCTTGATGGCCGTCGGCCCCTCATACTCGTTGCCATGAGTCGATCCGAAGGCCACCAGACCCCGGCCGGGCTGAGCCTTTGGTCCCACCATCACGGTGAGAGGAATCAGTTGCGCCCCCCACATCGTATCGTGCTCAAGCGCAACCCAGTAATCGCGTCGACCCGGAGTCTCCAGGTCCAGGCCGTCCGGAAAAACAACCTCGCGCGGCATACTCCACGTTCCCGACGTCATTCGAAGTGTTCGGCCTGAACGCAGAAGCGGCGGAGTCGTTCCCGATCAACGCGGACCCCCAGTCCGGGTCGGTCGGGGATCACAAGCTCACCTCGCTCGTCCAGCCTGAACGGCTCGGCGGTCAATTCATCAATATACGCGCATGGCGTTAAATATTCGACATACCGCGCCACCGGAATCGCCGCCGAAAACTGCAGATCGGCGGCTAGCCCGATCGCCGTATTCCAGCCGTGCGGAACGACCTGGATGTTGCGGTCGGCCGCCAGCCAGGCGATCCGTCGCGACTCCGTTAACCCGCCATTCTTCGTGCAATCGGGCTGAAGAATGTCGACCGCCCGACGTTCGATCCACGGCAGGAACGACTGGCGGCGGGTCAACACTTCGCCCCCAGCGATCGGAACGGGAGAACTGCGCGTCAGCTCGGCATATCCCTCCAAATCATCGGGTGGCAGCGGCTCCTCAAACCAGACGATCCCATAGTCGGCCAGCATCCGGGCCGTATTGCGGGCCCAGTTGACCCCGTGGGGCCAGAACTGTTCGCTCCCGCCCGCGTCGACCATCAGCTCCACATCCGGACCGACCGTTTGCCGGGCCGTCCGCACCAGCAATTCGTCGAACCGCCGGTCCCGCCGACCAAACGGCCGCCAACCCAGCTTGATCGCCCTGAACCCGCGAGCCACCACCGACTCCAGCCTCCGCCGCAGCACGTCCGGCTCATCGAAAAGGATCGAGCCATAAGGCTTGATCGTCCGTCGATAATTGCCCCCGAGCAGCCGCGAAACGGGCTGGCCGCACACTTGCCCCATCAGATCCCAGAGTGCCAGGTCGATCCCCGAGATGGCATGTTCAACGGCTCCGCCCCGGCCCTGCCAGAAGGTGGCTTGTCGCAACGTTTCCGAAACGCGCTCCGGCTCCACCCCCGACTCGCCCTTCAGAAGCGGCCAGAGCAACTCGACGGCCCCCGAGACCAGCCGTCCGGACGTAAAACAACTTCCCCACCCCGTCAGCCCCGCATCCGTGTGGACCGCCAGGAGTGTATGCAGGTTCTCCTGAGGCTCATGCCCCTGGGGCCAGCCGCCATCGACGGTCGCTCCCGTAAGCGGATACAGGTCCAGAGCTGTGATCTTCACGAGCGAGCCGCCTTCTGAGCCTTATCAGGAACTACGTCACGCTCAGGCCAAGAGCTTCGTGATGACCCGCCCGCCCACGTCCGTCAAGCGGAAGTCGCGGCCCTGGACGTGGTAGGTCAGTCGCAAATGGTCTAAGCCCAGCAGGTGCAGGATGGTCGCCTGAAGGTCGTGGACGTGCACCGGGTCGGCCACCACCTCAAACCCAAATTCATCAGTCTCGCCGATGCTCTGCCCCGGCTTCACGCCGCCGCCAGCCAGCCACATCGTGTACGCTTGAACGTGATGGTTGCGACCAGTCCGTTCGCGTATTTCCCCCATCGGCGTCCGCCCGAACTCGCCGCCCCAGATCACGAGCGTCTCGTCGAGCAATCCGCGCGCCTTCAAATCCGTAATCAAGGCCGCCGATGCGCGATCGACATCCCGGCAGACCGCGTCCAGGCTCTCGTCGAGATCCTCGCCCGGCCCCCCATGATGATCCCAGTTCGTATGGTAAAGCTGAATAAACCGCACGCCCCGCTCAACCAGCCGACGTGCCAGTAAACAGTTGACCGCAAACGACGGCTGGCCCGGCTCCGCACCATACAGCGCCAGCGTCGCGGCCGACTCGCCTGTTAAGTCCATCAACTCCGGCGCACTGGTCTGCATCCGGTACGCCATCTCGTACGCGGCAATTCGGGTGGCGATCTCCGGATCGCCGGTCACATCCAGCCGGGTGCGGTTCAGGTCCTGAATCGTCCTCAGAACATCACGCTGCGACTCGGCCGAGATGCCCGCCGGTGTGGCCAGGTCGACGATCGGCGACGGACCGTTGCGAAACGGGACCCCCTGATACGCCGTCGGCAAAAATCCACTCCCCCACAGAACCGAACCGCCCCGCGGCCCCCGCGGACCAGACTGAAGAACCACAAAACCAGGCAGATCGGACGACTCCGAGCCCAGACCATACGTGACCCAGGCCCCCATGCTCGGCCGCCCGAACTGCGTGCTGCCCGTGTTCGTGAACAGCTTCGCTGGTGCGTGATTGATCGGCTCGGTGTGCATCGAATGAATGAAGGTCAGGTCGTCCACGACGCGCGCCAAGTGCGGCAGACACTCGCTCACCCACGCACCCGACTGCCCGTGTTGAGCAAACCGCCGCTTTGACGCCAGCAGCCTGGGCGGCTCTTTGGCAAAGCTGTCCATAAACGCGAAGCGTTTGCCCGCCAGGAGCGAAGCCGGCAGCGGCTCCCCATGCCGCCGCGCCAGCTCGGGCCGCGGCAGAAACAGGTCGAGCTGGCTCGGCCCGCCCGCCATGAACAGAAAGATCACATGCCGCGCTCGCGGCGCGTAATGCCCAGCCCGGGGCGCCATTGGGTTCTTCGCCGTGGCGGCACCCGACCGCCCTCCCATCAACGTCGCCAGCGCCATGGCGCCCAGTCCCACGCCGCAGTCCGAAAAAAAATGGCGGCGGGTTCGAATCTTCAGGAGTTCCGCTTCTCGATTCCGTCGGGCGTCCAGGCGACTCATCGTTCATTCCCGCGTGATGAATTCGTCAAGGTTGAGCAGGACCCGAGCAATCGACGTCCAAGCCTCGATCTCGCCCGCGCGGCATCTCTCGGCTTCGAGCAAATCGAGCAGGCGAAGCCGCTCCCGATCCGTGGCAGCACGGCTCAGAACCCTGGCAAAGACCGAATCGAGCCGGGCCGTGTCGCTGGCGTGCGACTCGGCCAGGGTCCGCTCAGCCAACGACCGCGCACACTCGACAAACGCCTCGTCGTTGAGCAACAGCAACGCCTGAAGCGGCGTGTTCGAGCGGACGCGCCGCGTGCAGGTTCGAGCCGGATCGGGCGCATCGAAGACGGTCAATAAGGGGTGCGGCGTCGCCCGCCAGATGTGGATATACAGCCCGCGGCGATCTCGGTCTGGCCCGGTGTCAGCAACCCACTCCCGCCGGTTTTGACCCAGATTGAGGATCCCCTCAGGCTGCGGCGGAAAGACCGGCGGTCCTCCGATCCGCCGCGTCAACCGGCCCGACACCGCCAGAGCCGAGTCCCGGATCAGTTCCGCATCCAGCCGGATCCGGGCCTGGCGGGCAAGCCATCGGTTTTCGGGATCGCGATCCAGCAAATCGGCCCGCACGCTCGAGCTGCGCCGATACGCGGCCGATCCGACGATCAGCCGCTGCAGACTCTTCAGACTCCACTGCCGATCCATCAGCTCGACCGCGAGCCAGTCCAGCAGCTCGGGGTGCGACGGCGGGGTACCCTGGGTGCCAAAATCGGCGTCGGTCTCCACCAGCCCGCGTCCGAAGAACGTCTGCCACAGGCGATTGACCAAAACCCGCGCGGTAAGCGGGTTGCGACGGTCGACGAGCCAGCAAGCCAGATCCATCCGAGTCGGACCGGCTGCGCAAGCGCTCGATTCCAGCGGCGGGAGCACTGCCGGAACGCCCGGCTCGATCGGCTCGCCCGGACGCGTAAAATCTCCGCCTAGCAAAATCCGTGTCTCGCGACGCTCCGCCCGCTCGCGGACCACCAGCGTAGTCGCCAGTCGAGGTTCCTGCTTCCGCAGCGCAGCGATTCGCCTCTGGTGCTCAACCAACTCGGGCAGCCTCGCCTGCTCGACGAAGGCGGCAAACGCCGGCCGATTGGCGATCGGGTCGCGGCGGTCCAGCGGAACATCCAGCGCTTTCCGCACCTCCTCGGTCAACGCCTGACGCTCCGCTGGCGTCAAACCTCGTTCCCAAGCCGATTGAAGTTCCCGAAGTTGGGCATCCCCCTCGATCGACTCTAAATAGTCGGCGATCTGCTCACGGATCTGGTCTCGTTGAGCGACGGCCTCAGGCCCAGCAACCGCCATCTCCGGCTCATCGCTCGAATTGAAAAAGGCAAACAAAGCGTAATAATCCCGCATCGAGAGCGGGTCGTACTTGTGGTCATGACACTGCGCGCAGCCCAGCGTCAGCCCCAGCCAGACCGTGGCGGTCGTGTTCACCCGATCCACAACCGACTCAACACGGAACTGCTCCTTGTCGATACCACCCTCCATGTTGGTCGGCGTGTTGCGGTGAAATCCCGTGGCGATCCGCTGATCCAGGGTCGGCTCGGGTCGCAAGTCGCCGGCCAGTTGGTCGATCGTAAACGCGTCAAACGGCATGTCGCCATTCAGCGCTCGGATCACCCAATCACGGTAAGGCCAGATCGACCGGGGTCCATCAATCGAATACCCGTGCGAATCGGCGTATCGAGCCATGTCGAGCCACAAGCGGGCCCAGCGCTCCCCATAGTGCGGCGACGCCAACAAGCGATCGACGAGCCGCTCATACGCATCCGGCCGCTCATCAGCCACAAACGCCGCCGTCTCCGCCGGCGTCGGCGGCAACCCGATCAGGTCCAGGCTCAGGCGGCGGATCAACGTCGAGCGCTCGGCCTCGGGATTCGGCGTCAGATTGCCCCGTTCCAGCTCCACCTCGACAAACGCATCGATCGGGTTCACAACGCGATCCGAATGGCTTACCTCCGGAACCGCCGGACGCTTCGGAGCCACAAACGCCCAATGAACCCCTCCTGGCTCACTCGGCGTCTCATCGTCCGGCACCTCGGCTCCTGCTGCAATCCAACGCCGCAAGACCTCAATCTCACTCTCGACGAGCGGCGGACGCTTGAGTGGCATCCGCTCGCCGCTCCCCTCGCCCCGCACCGCCAGGATCAACTCACTGGACTCCGGGTCGCCCGCCACCACCACCGGACCTGCATCGCCTCCCCGCAAAACCGCCACTCCCGTGTCGAGCCGCAACCCCCCTCGCGGACGCTCCACGCCATGACAAGCTACGCAATGCCGAGCCAGGATCGGCTTGACATCCCGTAGGTAGTCAACCTCGTCACCCTTCAACCAGCCCCACGGCGCGGCTGCTAAAGTTAGGAACCCGAGGAACCGCGGCCCGATCATCGCCTGGCTCTCCTCACTTTCCCAACCCAGGTCCCCCGCCCGGCACCCGACCCATCCCTCAGGCGAGCACCTCCCGGACCACCGTGCCATGCACGTCCGTCAACCGGAAGTCCCGCCCCGCGTAACGGTAGGTCAGCCGCTCATGATCAAAGCCCAGCAAATGCAAGATCGTGGCATGCAGGTCATGAACATGAACCGGCGCTTCGCTCGCAGCAAAGCCAAACTCATCGGTGCTCCCGTGGGCATATCCGCCTCGTACTCCGCCTCCGGCCATCCAGACGCTAAACCCATAGTGATTGTGGTCTCGGCCCGAAAGCTGAGGCAGTTCGGCCACGGGCGTTCGCCCAAACTCCCCTCCCCAAAGCACCAACGTCTCGGCCAGCAGTCCCCGGGATTTCAGATCGCTCAGGAACGCCGCGATCGGTCGATCCCACTCAGCCGCCAGACGACGATGCTCCTTTTCCAGATTTTCATGATTATCCCACGGCTGGCCCGCGCCGCTCCAGACCTGCACCACCCGCACACCCCGCTCAATCAATCGACGCGCAATCAGCAACTGCCGGGCAGCGGTTCCTTCCCCGTAGAGTTTACGAATCGACTCTGGCTCACGCGAAATGTCGAAAGCCTCCGCCGCCTCGAGCTGCATGCGATAAGCCAGTTCCAAGGTCTGTGCCTGTGCGTCTAGCTCAGGCGCTAGCCCCCCCGTCGAACGCTGCAATCGATTCAACCGGCTCACCAGATCCAACTGACGCCGCTGGTCCTCCAGCGTCAACCGAGGATTGCGGATATTCTCGATCAGCTTGTCAATCTCGGAATGCTGGGTATCTACGTATGTCCCTTGGTAGGCTCCCGGCAGAAACGCCGACCGCCAGTTCTGCGTGGCGACGATCGGGTAGCCCCCCGGACACATCGCCACAAACCCGGGCAGATTCTGATTCTCCGTGCCCAGCCCATACGTGATCCATGACCCCATGCTCGGCCGCTGAAGCCGCCCATCCCCGCAGTTCATCAACATCAGCGACGGCTCATGGTTCGGTACCTCCGCCTTCATGGAGCGGATGACGCACAGGTCATCGGCGTGCCGAGCCGTCTGCTCAAACAGTTCGCTGATCTCCAATCCGCTCTGACCATACTTCCGGAACTTAAACGGCGACCGCATCGCCGCACCCGTCTTGCGCTCTGTACGCAGGTTGGGCGTTGGCAACGCCTGCCCGTGATAACGATCCAGCAGCGGCTTCGGATCAAACGTATCCACGTGCGACGGACCACCGTTCATAAATAAGTGAACCAAATGCCTGGCTCGCGGCGCGAAGTGCGGACGCCGCGGCGCAAGCGGCAGCAGCCGCCGGTCGGGTTCCTCGGCGCTGACCAGCCGGCCGTCTTGCGCAAGCGTCGCCGCCAGCCCAAGCCAGCCCACACCCAGCCCGGCCTGCTTCAACAGTAACCGCCGGGAAAAGACCCACCGACGTTCTCCGTGACGCATATCTGCCTCATCCAAGGGTTGGTTCCCATCGGCCAGGCTGGCTGGCTCTCATTCCAGAAACAAGAATTCGTGCGTCAGGATCAGCGCATGGGCCAGCCGCTCCCAGGCGACATCCGCCGGTTCGGCTGCCACAAACGCTAACGCCGCCGATCGCTCCGCCTCCGAAGGCTCCCGCTGGAACAGCCAGCGATAGAGCTTGCCAACTCGCAACCCCGGATCGGCCTCGCTCAGGCTCCGCCCCGCTAAATCGCTGGCCGCGAGGAGCACGACCGGATGGTTCAGCAGAAACAACGACTGCGGCGGCACCGTCGTCGGATCTCGACGCGGTGCGCTGTGATTCGGGTCGGGAAAGTCAAACGTCCGGTACACGAGCGGCAGATTCAGCCGGTCGATCGCCGCGTACAGCGTACGCCGCCGGTTTTCGGGATCTCCCAGATTAGGCACGGACGGCCCGCCGATCCGTTCTTCCAGCCGACCCGAAACGACCAGAAGCGTATCTCTCATCGCCTCTAGGTCGAGCCGACGCCGGTGCGCTCGGCCAAGCAGGCGGTTATCCGGATCGGCGACCTCCGCCTCCGGGTTGCGAACTGCCTGCCGATACGTCCGCGACGTCACAATCCGTCTGTGCAATCGTTTGATCGACCAGCCATCCTCCACAAACGTCGCGGCCAGCCAATCGAGCAGCTCCGGGTGGCTCGGCAGCTCGCCCCGGAGACCAAAATCGGAGGGCGTCGCCACCAGGGGCGCCCCCAGATGGTGCATCCAGACCCGATTGACCAATACCCGCGCCGTCAACGGATTGGCCGGGTCCACAAGCAACCGCGCGAGCTCCAACCGACCGCTTCCGCTCTCAAACGGCCGCGGCTCTCCGCCCGTCAACAGCGTCGGCGCGCGCCGGTCCACCCGATCGCCCGGCCGATTCGGATTGCCGCGCACAAAGATCCGAGGTTGAACCGGCCGGGGCTGATCCTCCAGAACCATCGCCCGCGGCGGAGCGCCCGGCCCAGTCTTCCGCCACTCCTCCACCGCACCCTGGAGCTTCTTCAATTCCTCCTGCGACGGCCGGTCCGGCAGCAAATCCAGATCCCCATGATCCAGCAGCGCAATATCCGAGGGCGCATCCGGACCGTGGAACAGTTGACGCAATTCCTCCAGCACCGGATCGGCAAGCCCTTCGGCAGGCTGCCCCGCCGCGGCCGTCCGCGCCTGATGCTCCACCCAAATCCCTTCAACACGGTTGAGCAACCGCGCGTATCGCTCGGCCAGCTCCGTCCGACTCACTGGAGGTTCCTCGCGGAGCAGTCGTGCCAGCAATTCGTTGATAGGCGGCCCTGCCTCCAGCCGCCTGAGCAACAGCTCCGCACCCGTCGAGCCAAAAGCGTCGTCGGGAACCTCCTCAACCGCCACCCAGGCCGCCAGCACCGGATGATGATGACGCCTCGCTCGCTCGAGCACGGCCGACCACCGCTTCAATATCGCCGGATTCAGATCTCCCCCGTCCGTGATGACCATGAACGATTCGGTCGACGGCTGTCGACGCCGCGCATGCGCCGCCAGCAAGTACTCAGCCACCCGACGTTGCGCGCTCTGGGTCAGTTCCGCCCGCTTCCGGCGGATGAACTCGGCCAGCCGGCCCTGCCGCGCCTCCAGCTCCCGAACAAACGCGCGATACGCCTCCGTCGGCTCCGGTTCCTCGTAGAGCGGGGGCGTCGCCGGTTCGACCGCGCTAGCAAAGATTCCGTAAAGCCCATAATAATCGGCCTGCGTGATCGGATCATACTTATGATCATGACAGCGCGCACATGTCACCGTCAGCCCCATCAAACCCCGGCTCACGACGTCAATCCGGTCGTCCAGCACATCATGGATGTTGCCCATGAACCGGCCGCCGACCGTCAAAAACCCCATGGCCCGCAGCGCGCGCCGATCGGCGTCTGGCCCCAGCCTGTCAGCCGCCACTTGCTCGATCACAAACTGATGAAAGGGCCGATCCTCGTTGAACGCCTCAATCACATAGTCGCGGTAGGTCCAGGCCCAGGGATACGCCGCGTCCTCGAAGAAAACGTACCCCTTGGTGTCGGCGTAGCGCGCCACGTCCAGCCAGTGCCGGCCCCACCGCTCACCATACCGAGGTGAGGCCAGCAGATCGTCGACCAGCCGCTCGTAGGCGTCCGGCCGCTGGTCGCTGACAAACGCCTCGACCCGCTCCGGACTGGGCGGTAATCCCGTCAGATCGTAGCTCAGGCGGCGAATCAGCGTCCGCCGATCGGCTTCGGCCGCCCACGTCAGACCGGCTGCCTCGAGCCGAGCCAAAATGAACCGATCGATTGCCTGATCGGCAGCCCCACGGGTCTCCGGTACGGTCGGCTTGACGACCGGCTGAAAGGCCCAATGAACGCTCGCATCCGACCCCGTCTGGTCGCTCGCTGCCTCCGGCCAGACCGCGCCTTGACGCACCCACTCAGTCAGGTCGGCAATCACCGTCTCGGGCAATCGCCCGTCCGGGGGCATCCGAACCGCTCCCTCGTACCGGATCGCCTCGATGAGCACGCTCTCCTCGGGCTGGCCCGGCTCAACCACCGGCCCCGCGTCGCTCCCTTTACGCAGCCCCGCCGCCGTATCGAGGCGCAACCCCATCTCCTGTTTTTTCGGACCATGGCACCCCGCGCACTTCTCGACCAGGACCGGCCGGATCCGGGCTTCGAAAAACGACGCGTCTTGAGCCGCCTGAACCGATCCGGCCAGCCCACCCAAAATCGGAACCACCCAACGCAACTTCACGGTCAGATCACTCCACGGCAAGCCTCTCGGATGCTCCCGCAGCCTCATAGATCGCACCCACCCGATGCCGGCCCGCCTTGCCGCTCCACCCCCGAATCGTCAACGGCCGCGGTGCGATCAGGCCAAAAATCTCCGCCACGTCGCACACCCTCAGCGCGTTCAGCAAGACCGGCGCTCCCTCCTCCATCAAGCTCTCCGGTGGCCCCACCGCGATCACCTCGGCGATCTCCGGCTCGAGTGCTGCCGCCAGAGCAGCGATCACACCATCGGCCCCGACGCCGACCAGACGGACGGGAGTTCCCTCCGTCGCGTTTAGCCAGCGCGCGGCCGCAATCGCGTCGCGAACCCGACCGGCATCGACCGTATCTCCCAGCAAGACCAGCGATCGCTCGACGTAATTTGGCGGATTCTTGCGGGTCCATCGCGTCGGCCCAACCCCACGCAGCTCGAGCCGGTAGACGGCATCCCCCGGAGCCGCCACGCCCGACAGCCCCTCCACCTCAGCCCCCCCCTGCCCCTCGAGCAAAAGCACAATCCGGCCCGCCTTGGAACCGCCCGTCGGCTGACTGACGCGTACCAGCGGCAGCCGGATCCCTGGTTCGGTCTCGATCCGGTCCACATCAGCCGGGTTCCCAGCCGCCACCCGCTCCGGCCATCCCGCCAGACTCAGACTTCGCAACCGCTCCAAAAGCGCACGCCGCCAGGTCTCAAACTGATCCGCCGTCGGAACGGCCACCTCCGCAAGCGGTACGAACCAGCGGTCCACTTCCCCAATACGCCGATCTGCTGGCAGATCCGAGTCCGCCGGAAAGACCCGCAGCGACTCCGGTTCAATCGGATACGTCCAGGTCTCCCCCGAACGCACCACCAGATCGCGCTCCGAATCCACAATCGGACTTGGATCCTTCTTGAAATGGGTATTGAAGAATCGGAAAACCGCTTCGCGGATGTCGCGGCGGTAGTCGTGACCTCCCACACTGACGACCGCGTCCACCTGATCGCTCGCGCCGAAGTAGCTGTAGAGCCGTTCGAGGCGATTGATCACCCGCTCGTTGGCATCCATCGGGAAAATCGGGTCTGCATCGCTATTGACAAACAGCAACGGCCGCGGCGCCACCAGGCCGGCAATCCGCGTCCAGGGCCAGCCGTACGCGTTGTGCAAAAACATGCAGTCGCAGTGCCCATTGATCACTAGGTTGCCGACGTACGACTCCAGATCTGCCATCCCGCTCACCGGTGCCGCCGCCGCCACCCGATCATCGGCGGCCGCAATCCAGAACGTCGCCGCTCCGCCCCCGCTGATTCCCGTCACCCCAATCCGCGCCGGATCCACCTCAGGCCGCGTCTCCAAATAGTCGATCGCGCGGATCCCATTCCAGCACTCCACCCCCGCCGGCGTATAACCCCGCGAAACCCACCACCACCGGCCCTCCCGATACGTCCCGTGATGGATTCCCGGAATCTCCCCGAGTTGCAACGTATCCAGAATCAAGCAGACGTAGCCGTGCCGCGCAAACCAGATTCCATGACTTTGAAAGGCCGTCTTGTTCCCGTTTCGACCCATCGCCGAGTGACCACAGACATACACAATCCCGGGCAACCGCTCCCCAGCCCCGACTCGGCTCGGCCGGTAGAGATTGGCCGTGACGTACAGTCCCGGACGGCTCTGATAATGCAGTTTCTCGACGACGTACCCATCCTGCTCCAGAACCCCCGTCACGGTCGCCTCCAGCGGCGTCCGCTCCGGCAGCGGCCACAGCCCCAGCATCTCCAGATACTGACGACGCCACTCCGGACGCCGCTCGAGCCAGTCGTCCCGCGTTCGAATCCCCTCCATAAATCGGGCGTCGGCCGCGCGGGCCCTCTCGGCCAGATACGCTTGAATCCCAGCGTCGCCCGGCAACCCGCGATCCGGCTCCCCATAGCGCTGAGCCCAGGCCGCGCGACCCGCCCCGCCCCACCCCAACACACCCAACACCAACCAGATCACCACCCGCCCGCTCATCGCCGCGCCCTGGTTCACCCCTCGACCCCCTCCCTCAGCAGCCACCCCAAACCATCACCCTCCTCACCTTACCTACCACCCAGCCCGGATGAAATGGGTGTTTTACGTTTGTTCGATATTTTGCCCCTGCGCTCCGGCTCGAGCCGTTGGGTCCCAGCCGTCAGTCGGGTTGAGCAACGATGTCCATCGTTCGCTTCGGAGTGCCCGGGCAATGTCGCCGCCCGCCGCGGCATCGAACTCCGTGGCGTGGCTCCGACCGACCTCGGCCGGGGCCGCACGCGTGGGGCGTCATCGACCATCGCGCGTTGCCAGTTCACGACGATCGGTCGCCACGGACCTCGTGGGGCTACCGGTCGGCAGGGTCTGAGCTTAGTCGTCGGTCCGAGGCAACCGGGCCAGATCCTCGTCCGTCAACCGTCGTACCGAGATGGCGCGGAGACGACCGGTCGTCTCCCACGTCGCAAATCCCAGCGGTTGATTGGGACGCACTTCAAGCCGCGTCCGCACATCGCGGCCGGCGTAGGTCACGTCGATCACCGGCTTCTCATCCACCCAGACCAGCACCCGATCCTGGGTAACCCAAATCCGAAACCGATACCAGCGGCCGTTCTCGTAACGGATCGATGTCGTGGTCTCGTTCTCCGAGGCGTCTGCGCCATCGAGGCTGGACAACCCGGTCACGGTCCCGCCCCAACCGCCATTGACGAGCGTCAGAAACTTCATTCCAACCGGAAACGTCGCCGCCGCAAAAAAATCCCGGCCCTCGATCCGACTGGCCTCGTAACACAGCTCGTAATCGACCGTCGGCAGATCCTGACGCGTGCTGGTGATCCCGGTCATCGGGCGGCCGGTACCCAGAACGATCGCCCCATCCTCGACCCGCACCGGGCCGGCGTTGCGAAAGTCGGTGACCGCCCAGCCCTCCAGGCTGCGGCCGTCAAACAACCGATGTGGACCGCTCTCCTTGAGGTCCTGCCCCACGGCCAATAAGGCCAGGTGCAGCCAGATCGCTCTCATCTCGGAGTCGCTCCAGGGGTCGCCCCGACCTCCCAATGCTCGGTCAACCACTCTCCGCGCTCTCGCTCGCCTCCCACCCGCCGACGCGATCGATCACCGCAGCGGCACGGACGAGCGAAACTCCTCGGGCGATGGGACGGGCCCGGGCGTCGGCGGTGCCGGTGTATCAGGACCGGGCGCTGGCAGCGACTGTTCCAGCCGACCGCCCTGCTCGGCTTCCTCCCGACGCCGTCGCTGCGACAACTGCGCAAACGCATTCTGTAGACCCGCGGTCAGTTGCTCCGTGATATCCTGAACCGAGATGTTCGGCGGAGCCTCGAAGAAAAATTCATTGGGATCAATCGGTCGATCCACCAGCGTGTAGCTCAGAGTCAGCGTGCTGGGCCGGTCCTTCGATTGAGACGTCTTGCGGCCGATCGGGCGTCCATCCGGCCCCAGAATGCGTTCCTCCCGCAACACCGATGGAAGCTTGCCCTGCATCTGGAGCTTCCACGGCCAGCCCGTCTCCCGGTCGAGCCAGAGCGTAATATGGCTCGGCACATACGACGGCAGAAAACCCGCCTGAAGCTGCGCGGTCTGGTTGGCCGGCAAAGCCAACGCCTCCCGATCCTTCCACAATCCGCGAATCACCCGCACCGGCCGGTCATTCCACGTCTCCTCACTCATCTGATCAAATCGCGCTGTTCGCCTCAGACCTTCCAACAGCGCTTCCGGACCGGCCATCCCAAGCTGCGCCACCACCTGCCGGCGAAACTCGGCATCCGCATCCGGCGCATCCAAGATCCTCAAAACCGGCTCCATCTGAAACGTGGTCATCTGCTGCACGTCGAGCACCCGGCGATAGTCCTTGAACGTCTGACCATCGCTGACCTGCTGCATCGTCCCCGACCCGCCCGGCAACCCCTCAACCGTCAACCTCAGCAGCATCCGGTTCCCGTCGGCCTTCACATACTGACCGACAACCCGAAACCGGTGGCCCAACATATCCGCATCGAGCGCAATATCGGCCGCGATCGCCGCCATCCCGCGGATCGACTCGATCGCTGCGTCGATCGCCCGCTCGGCCTCCGTCGGGGGAGCGTTCGCCTCCGCGTCCGCATCGGCCGCCGGCCGCACCTCGGACCCGATCGACCCCGGCTCCTGACCGCCAAGCCCCGCAGCCGAGCCAAACCCAATGCCTACACCCAGAGCGATCACGAACGCGCGCATAGAAAGGTCGTACGGGTTTCGTCTCAAGGGTCCACAAAATTAGCCCGATCTTATCGGTGAGCGGCGAGGGCCGCAAGTCGGGCTACAGCTCCGCGGGGCATCCCCGGGTGCCTCGATGTCGAAGCCTAACACTCCGATTTGCGGCGCTTGACGATCCCGCCGCGGTCCCACGCTGGTTGCGTCGGGCCCGCCCTCTGTATCTCGTTCAAAGTCGTGGACAGCCCGCAGGATGCGGCGTCCGCAGTGTCCGCCGGCCCGTGGCACCCACGCGACGGCCGGTCCGGTGCCTGGGTGGTCGCAGGAGGCCCTCATGAACACGATCGGTGTGCTGCTTCTGGCGGCGGCGACCGCCAGTTCCGGGATCGGCAAGCCCCACGTCGGGGCGAAACGTTGGCTCCGGCCCCACGCAACCATGCACGGCGCACCGCCGGCCAGCGGTCCGGTCGACATGGCCGCGCTGACCGGCTCGGTCGCCAGCGGCATGGACTTAGCCGCCGGCGCCGGCCGCCGCTTCCCCAACGTCCGCAGCCAGCTCTACTTCGTCGAACCCGTCGGCATGCAAATCGGCTGGCAGACCGCCGCCGGTACCGGCGAGCGCGTCTATCTGCCCGCCCAACTGGTCGCGCCAGCCCGCTACAACTTCCTCCAGGGATATATCTACCGCCTCAAACTCAGCAACATCCCCGGCCGCGAAGGGATGAATCTCTACCCCACGCTCGAAGTCGCTCCCTCGACCCCCGCGACCGATGCCTACCTGACCCACAACCCCATCCCCGTCCAATTCACCGAGGAAGACTTCGACCAGGTCCAGGCCGGCAACTTCGTCACCAAAGTGATCTATCTGCCCGATCCCCGCTATCAAGAGCTGGCCGTCGCCGGCGTCGAGACCCTCGTTTCCACTCGGCTTGAGCCGGGCATCGACCCCGTCCTCGAAGCCGACCGACGCGGAACGATCCTGCTGATCATCCGGCTCGGCGGTATCGACCTCGAAATGCCCAGCTCCGGCTCCGGGACGATCGCTACCTCCCCCATCGTCGACGAGTCCATTCCCAGCCAGCCGCCGGCACCTCCCGCAAGCCTGATGCTCCCCTCGGCGCCGGTCGACTCGCCCCCGGTCAACCCCGCGCCGACCCTCCCGCAGCCGCCCGCTCCGGACCTGGCTCAACCCCCGGCGCCTCCGGCTCCCGATCCGGGCTTCTGATTCGAACCGGTGGCCCTCCCGGGCCTTGGCTCAAAACGACGGCCCCGGTGGACGTCCCGCGATCCTGCGTTCGCGTGGTGCACCACCGGGGCCACCCGTCGCGCCGGCAGACCCGGCGTCGCCCACGGTCGTCTCCAGGCCCATCCGCCTTCGCTCGGAGCGAGGAGAATCCCTGCCATGTTCGCCCGGTCGCCACGCCTGACGGCCTGCCTCCTTGCCGCCTTGCTTTTGGGGAGGACCCCGGCCACGCTGGCCCAGTTGCCCCAGCCCGCTGCCTCTAACTCGGTTCCTGCCTTAAGCCCCCCCAACATCAACGCGCTGCCGCTCACCCCCATCCCAGGGACGCCAGGCACCGGAACCGGAGACACCCGGGCCGTTGAGACGCTCCAGCCCAACGACGCAGCACCCAGCGAGACCACTCTTCCCCCCGATATCCAGGTCGTACGCCTCCAGGGTCCTGAAGGAATTGCGGTCGAGGTCCTCGGGCCAGAACCACCGCTGATGCTGGCCGGTGACGGCCAGGGCCTGGCTACTCTGGGACTCAAAGTCGGTCTGACCTACCACCTCAAGCTCACCGACCTCCCGAATCGCCCCGGGGTCGAGCTGTATCCCACCCTTCAACTCATCGGGCATCTGCACCGGCCTCCGGACATCGACCCAGCGCGCTACCCGATCCGCATTCAGCTCGACGACGACGATCTCGACGACGTGCTCAACTCAGGCCGGATGGTCACTCACGTCGTCTATCTCGAAGACCCCGATCAGGCTCTCCCGCTCCACCTGCCCAAGGACCAGCTTGTCGTCGTGACCTTAAGTCCTGCTGAGGACCCGCTCCGGGTCGCTGCTGCGCTGGGTCGCCCGATCGCCGTCCTGAACCTGGGCAACCGTGCCCCAACACCCGACGAGATCCAAGCCGCCCCGGCCCTGGTCCCGATGACCGGCGGCGCCTGCCCCTTCGTCGGCCCCCTCGGCGAGCCGTGCACCCTGACCTGCGCGATCCCCTGTCCGCCCTTGCCGCGTCCCAGCCTTCCGCGAGACGAGTATCTCTGCGACGGCGGCGACCGCGGCGGCCGCGCGGGCATGGCCCCAGGCCGTGACCTTTGGGGCATCGAACCGCGCGACACCGTCGTAGGCTTCCGCGCCGAGCGCAGCAAAGACCGCGTCCTGCCCACCAACGTCGTTTGCCTCTTCGCACCACGCTTCGGCGCCGTGCGCCGGCCCTATGGTGCCAATCAGTACGTTCGCGTCGACGTCGCCGCTGGGCACGAAACCATCCAGCGCACCGAGCTTCGCGCCACGCGCCAGGGCTCACGCCGACTGACCAAAAACGAATCGGTCCTCCTGAACCGTTCGCGTTCCCGCGCGTCCGAGTTGGAAAACCGGCAAGCCACCAGCGTCTTCTCCGAGCTCCGCGTCCTGGCCGGCTGGACCCAGGGCCAGCACGTGGCCGGATTTCTCCTGACCCAAGCACCCCAGGTCGCCCGCAACCGTGATCGCGCCGTCGGTCTGATCACCCGTCAACCGCCCGCCGGGATTAAGAGCGCTGAGAGCGCGGTCGTCACCGGCATCGTCACCGGCGCCAACGAGCAGGTCATGGCCTGGAAGCCCCAAGAACTGCTCTCAGTCGAAGAGCCTCCAGATAAGCCCGGACTGGCCGTCATCAAGCAGGTCGATCAGACCGAGGCCGAACCAGGCGACATCCTCACCTATACGATCACCTTCCGCAACATCGGCAATGTGCCTATCCGCGACGTTTCCATCATCGACAGCCTACTCCCCCGCCTCGAATACGTCCCCAACTCGGCCCAAGGCCCCGCCGGCACCGTCTTCACCGCCCGAGAAAACGCCGCCGGCTCCGCCGAACTCCGCTGGGACCTCCGCGACCCCCTCGAACCCGGCGCTCAAGGGGCCGTCCGCTTCCAGGCCCGCGTCCGCTAACGCCCCCCACCAATCGCGCCAACCCGGCCCCCCCCGACAATCCCCGCTTGACCATACCGGTCACCCATGGCCCCTCCATCCAGAGCCACGGCCCGGACCTATCCGGCTTGCCGCCAACCCGCCTTTTCTGGGATATCCCCGAACTCGTCGCTCCAACGGAACACCCCAAACCTCCGGCTCGTCAAATTCATGTTGAACAAGTCGGAAACCCCTCGTATGGTAAAACTGTTTTCAACCTTCGCGTCCTGAAGCGTCTGGTTCGCATGCTCCGCGTGCTTGGCTCTCCGAAGCGTCTCTGCGATGGGCTGACCCGCCGCGACCTGCTCCATGCTGGCGCCGTCGGACTCTTTGGCCTGAACCTCACCGAGTGGGCATCGGCCAAGGTCAACGGTTTGTCCCGGCCAGGTCCCCACTTCGGGCGTGCCAGAGCGTGCATCCTGATTTATCTCTATGGCGCTCCCAGCCAGCTCGAGACGTTCGACCCCAAGCCCGACGCCCCCCAGGACATCCGCGGCGAATTCGGCTCCATCGAAACAAACGTCGCCGGTTTACAGATTTGCGAGGGCCTGCCGCGCCTGGCCCGCGTGATGGACAAATTCACGGTCCTGCGCACTGTGACCCACCCCTACCCGATTCATGGGGTCGCGTTCGCCACGACCGGTATCCCCACGATGGAATTGGCCATGGAGCTGAGTCCGCGCGATGCGCGGCACTGGCCGTTTATCGGATCGGTCGTCGACCACCTCGACGAACGCACCCAGCCCGCACCGCCTCCCCTGCCCCGCAATCTCGTCTTGCCCTGGTCCTTCAGTTCGAGGCGCGTCGGCGAAGTCGCCCGCGCCGGGCCCTACGGCGGGTTCCTCGGACCAAAATACGACCCGGTCTCCGCCGAATTCGTCGGCCAGGCTACTGTCCGGGCGCGCAAAACGCTCCAGGAACAGGTCTGGGAGGATGTCGAACCCTACCGCGGAATCACCCGCGAGAGCCGTTTTGAACTCTCGGCTCTCAGCCAGCCGAGCGACGGGCTGACGCTCGATCGGCTCGATCGACGTCGGTCTCTGCTCGAACAGTTCGACCAAGCGCGGCCCGACCTGGAACGCTCCCTCGAGCAGTCCGGACACGCCCGAAACCAGGCCCTCGCCTACTCCCTGATCCACTCCGACCGGCTTCGGCGGGCCTTCGACCTCGGAGCCGAACCCGACTCGACCCGCGACCTGTACGGCATGACGCTCCTGGGCCAGGCCTGCCTGACCGCACGCCGCCTAATCGAACACGGCGGCCGCTTCGTCACCGTCTTTTGGGACGAATACGGACTGGCTGGCACCGGCTGGGATACCCACTGGGACCACTATCCCCGCATGCGCGACGAACTGCTGCCGGCCCTCGACACCACACTGTCCGGTTTGCTGATCGACCTGGATCGCCGGGGGTTGCTCGACGAGACCCTGGTTCTGGTGCTTAGCGAACACGGGCGGACCCCCAAAATCACCCCCGGCCAGAACGGAGGCCGCGACCACTGGTCCCGCTGCTACAGCGTCCTCATGGCGGGCGGAGGGGTCGCACGCGGTCGCGTCATCGGACGGTCCGACAAAATCGCCAGCGACCCTGTCGAACGTCCGATCTCGCCTAAGGACATCCTCGCCACCACCTACCACCTGCTCGGCATCGACCCCCAAACCGAACTCCGGGACAAACAAGACCGCCCCCTGACGCTGACCCCGACCGGTCAGGTTCTCTTCGACGCCCTCGGCTAACCCTCCAGCCGCGTCACAAAACGGCTGGCCTCGGAAGACTCGGCTTGACCGAGGCCATTGGTCGAGTACAACCCAGTCCCATCTCGGCCGACGCCCTGGCCGTCACCATGCCTGGCGAGGCTTGCCGTCGTGCCTCGATCGTTCTGCGGCCGCAGAACGCCCCGTTCCATCTTCTCGCTAGGGGAGCACGCCCCAACATGGCCCGCACGGAAAAGAAATCTCGCAACTCGAAAAAGGGCCTGATTGCCTGGATCATGATGCTCCTGACCGGCAGTGGCGCTGGCGCCGGACTCTGGCAGTACCGCGAGCATCTGCTGCCCGTGCTTCGCGCCTTGGGTCTACCAGTCGACACCGCAACCCGCCTGCCGATCCTTTCGACGATCAGCGAGAAGAGCGACTCTCTGATCCGACGGACGAACTACGAATCGCCGGGACGGTTCGAGGTGGTCGTCCGCTCGGTTGAACTGCCCTCCACCCTGTTCCCCGCCGGCTCGACGCTCGAGCTGGACCTCCGGGTCCTCCGTTACGACCGGCACGGTCAGGAGACGATCGTCTGGGACACATTCGCCCTGCCGCGTCGATCCGTGACGATCGCTTCCTCCCCCGCCACGGCGAGCTGGGCCGAACATCCCTTTCGCGTGAACTGGTCGCCGGGCGATCGGTTCGCCTTCGAGGTCTGGAATCGCCGCGGGCTGCGGCCGTCAAAGCTGTACGTCCTCCCGGTCCGTGACGCCGGCTCCTTCCCGTTTCAGACCGGTTCCTGGCCCCTGGCACGCTGGAGCCGTTCGGGGATTGGCCCACCGGACCCGGTCGCCAGCGTCACCTTTGAAACCAAGCGGCTGGCTCTCGAACCCGACCCACCCCGCCTGGCCCGTCAGCGCCCGGCGCGCCGCGCGGATCGTGGCGACGACGATCCCATCATCATCCGCTAGGATTCGGCTCTCGGTTCCTCACGCTTCGAGAGGCCCCCGAAATGGACCGGCGGCCGACGATCGATCGATTCGAAGGGCCTGACCGGCAAATCGCCGTGCTGGTCGAGGTCGACGGGTCCACCCGCGAGGTTCCCCGCGCCGACCTGCCCGCCGGCGCCAAGCCCGGTGATGTGCTCTCCGAGGACCTCAAGGCGATCGACCACGCGGCCACCGCCGCACTGGCTCAGAAGACCCAAGCCCTCCAGGCCGAACTCAAAGCCCGCGACCCTGGCGGAGATCTCAGGCTGTGAATCGCTGGGTCGCCCGGCTCACCGCCGCGCTGCTGACCCTGGCTGGCTTCCTGACCGCCAGCGCCCAGCCGCCGCCTCCCGGAAAGGCCGTCATCGAGCTGCTCGACGTCGGCCAGGGCGACGCCATCCTCATCCGCTCGCCCGAGGGCAAAGCCGCGCTCGTCGACGCCGGACCCTCACGCGCCGTCGTCGACCGGCTCCGGGAAACCGGTCTTCAATCTCTCGACCTGGTCGTCGTCACCCACCACCACGCCGACCACTACGGCGGCATGCTCGAGGTCATCCGACAGTTCCCTCCCCGGTATTTCCTGGCGACCGAGTCCCGCCGATCCACCGGCCTGTACGTCCGGCTGCTCGAAGCCGTCGCCGCTTCCGACATCACGCCCGTCTACCCCTGGCATGACCGGCCGCGAACCATCCACCTCGGCTCCGTCCTCCTGACCGTCCTCCCCCAACCTCCCGAGGATCTTCAGGAAGAAAACGAAAACAGCATCGGGCTTCGGGTCTCCTACGGCGACCTTCACGTCCTGCTCACCGGCGATAGCCAGCGCCGGGCACGCCGCTACTGGCTCCAAAACTGCCCCGACCTGATCGCCGACTGCCAGATCCTCAAGCTGGCCCACCACGGCAGCCACAACGGCACCGACCCGCTCTGGCTCGATGTCGTGCGGCCCCGCGTGGCCATCGTCAGCCTTGGCGCCGGCAACCCCTACGGCCACCCCCACCCCCAAGTCCTTCAACTCCTGGCCGAGTACCGGATTCCCCTCCTCCGCACCGATCAGCGTGGCACCATCCGCATCGAAACCGATGGCCGGCGCACCGACATTACCGGCCAGCGCCCTGCCTTTACGCTCGCCTCCAGCTCACTTCCCTCGCGCCGAAACACCCAAACCCGCCCGCTCGCGGACGGTCCTCGCCTCAACCTCAACACCGCCAGCCGCCGCCAACTGGAACGCATTCTAGGACTCAACCCCGCCACCTCCGCCGCGATCATCCGCAATCGCCCATTCCGCTCGCTCGACGAGCTTGAAGACCTGGACCTCTTCACGCCCGATCAGTTGACCCGAATCGGTTCCCGAACGGTCGTCCGCTGATCCGCCCCCTCTCAACCGCTATCCTATTCGGGGTATGGAACCGTACATCGACGCCCACTGCCACGTCTGGACTCCTGACGTCGGGCGCTATCCCCTGGCCCGATCGTTCACCGTCGACCAGATGCAACCGCCCTCGTTCACCGCCGAGGAGCTGCTTGCCATTTGCCGCCCCAGCGGGGTCGGCCGGGTCAATCTGATCCAGATGAGCTATTACGAATTTGACAATTCCTATCTGCTCGACTGCATCGCCCAGTATCCCGACCGGTTTGTCGGCACGGCGATCGTCGACCCGCTCGGTCCCGACCCCGCCGCGGCCATGCGCGCCTTGGCGCCCCGCGGAGTTCGCGCCTTTCGGATCCAGCCGCATTACAGCAAGCGGGGCCTCGCCGATTGGCTGGCTCCGGAAGGCTATCAGGCAATGTTCGCCGAAGCGGCCCGCTCCCAACAGGTCCTCAGTTGCCTGATTGACCCCGAGGGCCTCCGGGAGGTCGATCGCCTCTGCCGGCAGTTCCCGGAGACCCCCGTCGTCATCGATCACATGGCCCGCATCGGCGTCGATGGCACCATCCGCGACGCCGATGTACAAGCCCTCTGCGACCTCGCCCAACACCCCAGGGTCTACGTCAAAGTCGGCGCCTTCTACGCCCTCGGAAAAAAACAGCCGCCCTACCTCGACTTGGCTCCCCTGATCCGCCGCGTTCTCCAGGCCTACGGCAGCCGCCGCCTGATGTGGGAGAGCGACTGCCCCTTCCAGGTGGTCCAACACACCTACGACGACAGCATCGCCTTGATCCGCGACCGACTCGATTTCCTCTCCGACGACGACCGCGACTGGCTCCTGACCCGAACCGCCCAGCGGCTTCTCTTCACGACGTAGATCCTGCTCTGGCTTGCGGCTGCGCCAGATCGCCCGCTATGATTTCGCAATGGGCTTGCGGTCCTAGCCACCCGGAAGTGGCACGGCCGAGGCCGTCGAGACCGACCGCGACGGATCCGAAATCGAGACCTCTGCTCCATGGCGACGAAAGACCGCGAGTTGCCGCCGCACCTGACCAAGGACGCCGCGGCCCCTGTCATCCACCACGAAGCCGACGAAACCCTTCTGGCTCGCTGGCTCAAGGGGCTTTGGTCCAAGGGGCCGGCCGGTTGGCTGCCGTGGGTGGCCGGTCTGGCGGTCGTAGCCGTGGCCGTCACGGCCGTCGCGGCCTTTTTTGGTCGCCCCCCTGCCGGACAGGATGCCTGGAGCGATCTGATCGTTCCTCCGTCAACCCTGCCCGAATCGGTCTCTGGCTACGAGAAATTCCCAGCCCGCGTGCGGCCCCTGCTGGCCGTCGCCGATCGCTACGCGACCACGCCGGCAGCTCGCTGGGCGCGGCTTCGTGCCGCTTTGACTCTCTACGAAGAAGGATTACGCGATCTACCCAACCGCAAGGAGGTCGGTCGCCCGCTTTTGGAAGAGGCGATCAAGCTCTTCGATCAGGTACTCGCTGAGGCTCCGCCCGACTCGCCCGAGGCGCAACTGGCCGCCCTGAGCAAGGCCCGCGCGTACGAAGCGCGCGGCGAGCTGGACCAGGCCATCGAACTCTACGAACAATTCGCCAGTAAATGGCCCACCAGCCCCGACGCTCCGGCCGCTAGCCAGCGTGCCGCCCGGTTGCAAACCCCCGAAGTACGCGATTTCTACGAGAAATTCTACACGCTCGACTTCTCGACCGCGGGTTCGACCGGCGGTGGCCTGGACCCCGGCAGCATCCTGAACCTGCCCGGCATTCGTAGCGGTTCCGAATCGTCCCGGTTTGGGGAACCGGCTCTTCCGCCTCTGGGCAACGTGCCGGCTCAATCCGCGACGCCTGCCGAAGCCATCCCCTCCTCGCCAAGCCCCGCTTCGGAACTTCCGGCTGACCCTTTCGCCGCCCCAGTTCTGACCCCGCCCGCCGAATCGTCCAATCTCCCCACGGAGCCGCCGTCCGCGTCGGCTCCCGCCGCCGAGTCGCCCGAGGCACAGGCCGCTTCCTCGCCAACACCCTGATTGAGTTACCTCACATCAGCAAGCGGCGGAGCCAACCGACCTCAGGTCCTCCCAGACAACATCGCGCCAGGCACGTCCCGGCTATTGGTTTTCGAGCGTGAGCGATGCCACCGACCTCGCTCTCGGCCACGCCCCAGGAATTCGTGATCCGGACCAAGCAGGACGGTAAGCGGCTCGATGCCTATCTGGCAGCCCGCTTCACCGACTTCTCTCGCGCTGTCCTCCAGAAGGTGATCGACGCCGGCGGCGTCTCGGTCAACGGCGAGGTGATCCGCCGCGCCTCGGCTCGGGTTCGCACTGGCGACCTGATCCGAATCCACCTGCCCGAACTTCACTCCGGCCCGCCGAAGCCCGAGGAGATCCCGATCCGCGTCGTCTACGAAGACGAAACGCTGGTCGTCATCGACAAGGATCCGGGCATCATCGTCCACCCGGCCAAGGGCAACTGGTCGGGCACGATCGTCAATGCCCTGCAATTTCACTTCGATAAGCTTTCGACGATCGGCGGAGAGGAGCGCCCCGGCGTCGTCCACCGCCTCGACAAGGACACCACCGGCTTGCTCGTCGTCGCCAAGGACGACCGCGCCCACAAGGCCCTCGCGCTTCAGTTCGAGACCCGCGCCGTGCGCAAGGAATACCTCGCCTTGGTTTACGGCCAGCCGGACCGCGACAGCGATCGGATCGATCAGCCGATCGGCATGCACCCGGTCCACCGCGAAAAGATGGCCATCCGGCGGGTCGAGGACGGAGCCCGCCCGGCCGTCACCCTGTATGAGGTCGTCGAGCGGTTCTGTGGCTTCAGCCTGATCCGCGCTAAGCCCGAAACCGGCCGCACCCACCAGATCCGCGTCCACCTGGCTCATATCGGCCACCCGATCGTCGCCGACAAAATGTACTCGGGCCGCGACCGCCTCACACTCGGCGACTTGGCCGGCCCCGACGCGACCGACGCTGACCGCGTCCTGATCTCCCGCCAAGCCCTTCACGCCCACCGTCTAAGCCTGACCCACCCGCTGACCGGCCAGCCGCTTGAACTCGAAGCCCCCCTCCCGGCCGACATGACCGCCACCCTCGCCGCCCTCGGCCAGCATCGACCCGGCCGCTCCTGACCGCACCAAGCCCCCCGCGTCAACCACCCCCGCGCAGCGTCCGGACCACCTTCCCACGCCGTCCGCCTCAACCACTAGAGGCCGACCACGGCATCTCGCCGCTGCCTGAACGACCACATCGGCCCCACCCCCTAAAAGCTGGCCGATTCCGGCCAGCTCGAGCCTGCTCTCAGGGCTATTCCGTTCTGATCTATCCGATCGGCTGCAATGATGTTATGCCAGTAGTCACCGTTTGATCCACACCTGGAGGTCTTGGCATGGACGCCGCGCGATCTCTTCTGGAAGTCTTTCGTTCACCGAAGCTTATGGACCGTCGCAGGGCCCAGGGCCTGCGGCACCCTTTGCCTTCGATTCTGGCCTTGACGGCCGTAGCCATGCTCACGGGCATCACCTCGCGGCGGGGCGTCGTCCAGTTCGGCAATGCCTTCGGTCGCGAGTTCCGGAAGCTCCTCGGCTGCACCCGATCCAAGGCCCCCAGCGAGGCCACTCTCAGCCGTGTCTTTCGCGGGATTGACGTCGCGGTCTTCGAGCAGTTGATCAGCGAGTGGATCCAGGCCCGTCTCGGGACCCGATGCTTCGAACACATCGCGATCGACGGCAAGACGGCGCGTGGGTCTCGGGGCGAGAATTTGCCCGCGGTGCATCTGCTGGCTGCCTATGCCTCCGAGATGAGGGCGGTCCTGACCCAATTGCGGGTCGATGCCAAAACCAATGAGCACAAGGCGGCCCTGGAATTGCTCGGAATTCTGCCACTCTCTGGCAAGGTTGTCACGGGTGATGCCATGTTTACTCACCGAGACGTCTGCTCGGAGATTGTGCGGCGTGGCGGCGATTATGTGCTACCAGCCAAGGAAAATCAGGCGATGCTCCTGGCGGACATCCGAAGTGTTTTGGACGCCCCGCCAGCGGGGCTTTCCCCCCCGGCAGAGACGACTCCACGCCGAGAGCATCCGCCAGGCCTGCATGATTCACAAGGGGCATGGGCGACGTGAGCGGCGGACGATTCGGACCACGACCTGGCTGAACAGCTTCCTGGACTGGCCGGCCGTGGGGCAGGTTTTTCATCTGCGGCGTGAACGCACCCTCCGGGGAGTGACGACCGTCGAGGACGTGTACGGTATCACCAGTCTGAGGCCCGAGAAGGCGTCGCCCGCCAAGCTCCTGACGCTGATCCGTTCGCACTGGGCGATCGAGAACCAGTTGTTTGGCGTGCGGGATTGGACCTTGGGCGAGGATGCCAGCCGAGTGAGGACCGGGACCGCCGCGCAGGTCGCTGCAAGCCTCCGCAACGTGGCGTTGTTTCTGCTGGGACAGCAAGCCAGACGGACGAAACGAGGAATCGCCGACGTCGTCAGAGATCTGAGGTTCCATGTCACAAAGGCCATGAAACTTGTGGCAACTTGAGCAGAAGAATGAAACAGCCCTGAGCCTGCTCTCGACTTTTCTTGACCTGTTCGGATGTCCATACTAAATTTTCGTACATGATGGGAACGGACCTGACGGCCATCGGTCATCTGGACGCCGACTGCTTCTACGTGTCGGCCGAGCGGGTGCGGGATCCGTTCCTGCGGGATAAGCCGGTGGGTGTGCTGGGCAATCAGGGTGCGTGCGTGATTGCCAAGAGCTACGAGATGAAGGCTGCGGGAGTCAAAACCGGCGAGCCGATCTGGGAAGCGTTGGTTAAGTGCCCTGACGGTGTTTACGTCAAGCGCGACTTCCGCTGGTATGAGGTGCTTAGCCGCCGGATGATCGAGGTGGTCCGCGAGCTTTCGCCGCGGGTCGAGTATTACTCGATCGACGAATTTTTCTTCGTGGCCGTGCCGGTGCGTCGGGGTGGCACGCTCCAGGAGACGGCCGAGGCGATGCGGGCGGCGGTTTGGGAGCGGGTCGGGGTGCCGGTTACTGTCGGCATCGCTCGCTCGCGTACGCTGGCCAAGCTGATTTCCGACTCCGCCAAGCCGTTTGGCGCCCGCGCCGTGCTCGATCCCGAGGCCGAGGCCCGCTTGCTGGCCGAGCGGCCGGTGACCGAAATTACCGGCATTGCCGGTCGCCGCGAGCGGCGGCTGCTGCCCTGGGGCATCCGCACCTGTCTCGACCTGGCTCGGGCCGACCGCCGGCTGGTGCGCAGTTTGTTGACCTGCTCCGGTGAGGCCCTCTGGTGGGAACTCAACGGCACCCCGGCCACCCCCATCCGCCCCCAACGCCCGCTGCACAAAGCCCTCTCCCGTGGCGGCAGTTTCGGCGAGGCCACCGCCGATCCGGTCGTCCTCTACGCCTGGCTGGTCCGCAACCTCGAGCGGTTGATCGAAGAACTGCACTACCACGAGACCCTGGCCGGTCGGCTCTCGGTCTGGGTCGGCTACAAGGACGGGCGGTTCGGCCTAGGCCAGACCCGCCTGGTCGTGCCGACCGACCGCTTCGACCTCCTGCTCGAGGCCGCCCGACCCTGTCTCCGCCGCGCCTGGATCCGCGGCGCTTCGGCCCAGCGGATGCACCTGATCGCCGAGGAGCTGCACCGCCGCGACCCACGCCCGGCCAGCCTGTTCGAGCCGCCTGAGGCCGACCAGCGCGCCGAGGCCGTCGCCCAGGTCAAACGCCAGATCAATCAGCGCATCGGCCGCTTCGCGCTCCGCAGCGCCGCCACCCTCCCGCTGGCCTCCATCTACGCCGATCGCGCCAACGGCTACGACATCTGCGACGTCCGGGGAAAAATCTGTTTCTAGCCGGATCAACCACCCATGTGCGCCGGGATTGCTCTGTCCTGGAGCGAGCTTCCTCTTCCCGTCATCGAACGCCACGCCCTTCATCTCCGCGCCCATGACCGCGGCGGCGAACGCGAGGTCCGCTTCCTGGCCAACGACCGCAACCCCAGAATTCCCATCTGGCGCGACGGCCAGTTGCAGATCGTCCGCTGGGGCAATCTCCGCGGCCACAGCGCTTGCCTACCCCGCACCGCCTGGACCTGGAAGGAAAGCGTCGACAGCGGCGCCTGGCGCCACGTCGACGCCGTTCCCGTCGTCATCCCCGCCACGCTCGGCTACGAAAAGGGCGTCTGGTTCCGCATCCGGGTCGGCGTCCGCGGCCTGCTCGTCGCCGACGAACGCGGCAAAGCCGTCGCCTACATGATCTGCGAGCCGGCAACCCACTATTACCGCGTTATGACTCGCTCGGACCGCATGCCCGTCATGGTCGAAGAGACGATCTGAACGCCCCCAAAACCGCCCGCGCGCAGCCCGTCAGCCCAACAACCCTGGGATGACCCGGCCCGTGCTCGTCACGAACGGCCGACCCAGCGGATCGAACAGCTCCGCCTCCGGGTCGACGCCCATCGCCGTGTAGATCGTCGCATGAATGTCAACTGGATCGACCGGGTCGGCCGTCGGATACGCACCCACCCGATCCGAAGCGCCGATCACCACGCCGCCGCGCACCCCGCCACCGGCCAGCAGCACCGTCTGGCACGAGCCCCAGTGGTCCCGGCCCGCGTCCTTGTTGATCCGGGGCGTGCGGCCAAACTCGCCCATGACCACCACCAGCGTCGAATCCAGCAGCCCCCGCGCGTCCAGATCGTCCAGCAAGGCCGACAAACCCCGATCCAGCATCGGCAGCAACTCGCCCTCGAGGGCCTCAAAGTTACGCGCGTGCGTGTCCCAGCCGTCGCAGACGGTCATCTCGTTCCAGTGGATCGCCACCGTCGGAACGCCGGCTTCAACCAGCCGACGCGCCAACAGCATCGAGCGGCCGAAGCGATTCTCGCCATACGCCTCGATCAGCCGACGCGGCTCGTCGTCCAACGCAAACCGGCTGCCCCCCGAACGGGCCGATCCGGTCAGCAGCACCGCCTGGCGGCGAAGCAAATCCACGGTCGAGGCACCCGGCCGATCGATCGCATCGAGCAGCGCGGCGCGACGCTCCAGCCGCGCCACGGTCAACTCCGCCGGCGGCGACAACGCAGGCATCCCCTCCGGCGTCCCCGGATCTCCGGCAATCTCGAGCGGGTCGAACAGCGCGCCCAGAAAACCGGCTCCTCCGCCCCGCAACGGCTGCATCACCCGCTTGTATTCCCCGCTCGTGCTGCTCCGCGTCCGGACTCCGGGGATCGCAACAAACGGGGGCAAACCACTGCCCGAACCATGGGCTCGAGCAATCACAGCGCCGAGGTGGGGCGCATCGGTCCGTTGCGGGGGACGAATGTCGTTGTCCTCGGCGGGCCGCTCGACGGGCCGGCCCGTCAACGTGTAATAAATCATCGGCGTATGATTGTGGTTCGGGTGCGAAACCGAACGCACCAGGGCGTATCGATGCGCCCGCGCAGCCAGCCTCGGCAAATGCTCGCAAATCGACAGGCCGGGGACTGTCGTCGCGATTGGCCGAAACGGCCCGCGGATTTCGGCGGGTGCCCCCGGCTTGAGATCAAACATGTCAATCTGCGACGGACCACCCAGCAGATACACCAGCACGCACGACCGCGCCGAGGAACGCGTCTGACCGGCACGGGCCCACCAGCCGCCCAGGCCGAACGCCGCGCCAACCACGCCTCCGCCGAGCCGGAGCAGATCGCGGCGAGTCCAGACCGGGTTCAAACCGCTCGGGCCTAAGGCGATTTGCGAAACCCGTTCCATGATCGGATCTCGTGAACTGGCCTCGTTTTCGATCACGCCGCGCGATTCGCCATTCCCATTGTGCTAGGAATTATTGAACCGTCAATCGTATGCTGCATCCATCTTGAATGTCCCCGTGGATCGATTTCATTCCCCCGACGGACTCGAGCGATGCGATCGTGGCCCCACATCATCGGTTTTCTGCCCCTGCTCTGGTTGTCGGCTCCGTCCACCTGGGGCCAGGCTCCGCCCGGGCCGAGCGCTCCGGTGCCCGAGGCGGCGTTGGACTCGATCTCGCCGGGCGACATTCGCGGTCACATGACCTTCCTGGCCTCCGACCTGATGCGCGGCCGCGACACGCTGTCTCCCGAGATACGGATCGCCGCCGATTATCTTGCCACCCGGCTGTTGATGGCCGGGGCCGAGCCAGCCGGCGATCTGGTCGACGGCACACCCACCTACTTCGCCGAATTCCCGCTCGAGTCGTCCAGGCCCCGCGAGGAGCAGACCGAGCTTGTCCTGACAATCGAGCGTGACGAGGACCGCGAAACGATCACCCTAAACGCGGTCACCGACTTCGTGACGGTCCCCTTCGGCTTGGCACCCGGAGAGATTTCGGCCCCCCTGGTCTTTGTCGGTGAGGGTCGGGAGGAAGACTATGCGGACTTGGACGTCGCCGGTCGGTTCATCCTGGCCGTCGAGGCTCCAACGCCCGAACCCGACAACCCTGAAGCGGGAGCCGCCCGTCCCGCGACGCGCTCGCTGTTCGACAAAGCCAACCGAGCTCGCAGCAAAGGGGCCGTCGGAATCATCGTCGTCCACGCTCCAGGCGCCGAGGCGCCGCCTTATCACCAAACACTGGCCACCTTCAAGCGCGGATTCGCTCGGCGGCTGATCAGCCTCGGGTCTCGCGCGGGCACCAACTTCCCCACCATCGCCCTCGAGGATCCGGCCCGCGACCAACTCACCGAGCGGCTCGGGCTTGCCGACGTGCTCAAACCCGGCCGCCAACCTGGTCCCATCGATCACGCCTCGGTCACCTTCCGATTCGCGCTCGACGTGCAGGTCCTTCGCGACCGCAACGTTATCGGCCTGTTCCCCGGAACCGACCCCGAGAAGGCCAACGAAGTGATCCTCTACAGCGCCCACTACGACCACGTCGGCACCGGCGAGGGCGAGGGCGACCAGATCTTCAACGGCTCCGACGACAACGCCTCCGGAACCAGCGCCCTGCTCGAAATCGCCCAGGCCTTCGGCATGGGCCCCAGACCCGCCCGGTCGATCGCTTTCCTCTGGGTTTCCGGCGAGGAAAAAGGTCTGCTCGGAAGTCGTTATTTCAGCGATCACGTGACCTTGCCCGAGGGGTACCGCATCGTCGGCAACATCAACATGGATATGGTCAGTCGCAACGACGCCCACCAAATCGGCATCACCCCCTCACCCCAACACCCGAAGTTCTCGTCGCTGACTCAACAGGCGGTCGAAGCCTGCGCGGCCGAGGGGGTCGAAGCTTTGTTCAATGCCGACCAGTTCTTCTTCCGGACCGACAGTGCCAGTTTCGCTGCCAAGGGCATCCCCGTGGTCTTCTTCTTCTCCGGTCTGCACGCCGACTACCACAGGCCCAGCGACGAAGTGGACAAAGCCGACTTCGACAAGGCAGCGCGGATCGCTCGAGTCGCCTACCGCCTCGGCTGGACTGCGGCCAACGCCCCAGATCCGCCCCACCTCGTCGTGGCCGAATCGACCGAGACGCCGAAAACCGAACCGTAATCCCTGCCGCACGCCGCTGTTTGCCCGCCCCGCTCGCGCTCTGGGCGAACCCTCACAGCGCGAGCGGCCAACTTGCATTCTTGCCTGAGCCTGGAGTTCGGCTCGCGTTCGACCCAAGCCTGCTGAACCACTCCACGTATCACCCGGCGGGCCCTTCAAGCCGAGCAACCTGGGCATACGCCACGCAGCCGTTCCCGATAAGCCAGATGGACAAGATCCAGACCGCCGGCCTCGTCGCCGCCAACCGGCTAGCGCGGCGGCAACTGGGGGGGATCGGGGCAGAGCCGGCCTTGACGGTCCGCCTGCCAGGTGCGACCTGTCTGCGGCTCATAGGCGGTCAGCCAGCCGCCTCCGTAGGCATACGTGTCGATGCAGACCAGGTGGCCCAGGTCGAGAATCTGACCGTCTTTCTGGGAGGTGTGGCCTAGGATCGCCGTCCGGCCGCTTGAGTGAGCGGCGGGTGGACCGTCGCGGATTGACTCCCAGCGCAGCAGATTCCAGGGCTGTTCCTCCAACGGCAGCTCGGGATCGTAGCTCCCATGAGCGAACAGATATCGATCCGTCGCATAGAAGTCGACACAGCTCGACAGCATTTCGACGTGTTCAGCCGGAAGATCCTGGGCATGATCGACCCCGTAGGAGCGAAGGGTCGCGTCGCCGCCAAAGTCCAGCCAATCGGCCAGAATGCGCGGATGGGTGCGGGCTGCGAGCAGCATCTCGTCGTGGTTGCCCAGGATGGTCACGATCGGCAGGCGGCGACGAAGCTCGATCAGTCGTTCGAGCACGCCGCGGCTGTCTGGTCCCCGGTCCGCATAGTCGCCGAGAAAGACCAGGGTGTCGGCCGGGGTGGGTTCGAGGGCGCGGAGCACCGCGTCGAGTGCGGCCGGGTAGCCGTGAATGTCGCCGATTGCAATCACCCGGCCCGCCGGTTCGCTCATCCGCGATATGTCCGTGAGTCGTCGGGCTGGCCGTAGATCATCGCGACGTCGTCGGCCAGGTGAAGCCCCGAATCGACGTAGAGGATCTCGCCGTTGACCCGTCGCCCGCCGGGAGACGCCAGGTAGAGCACCGCCGCGGCGATCTCCTCAGGCGTGGTCAGGTTGCGGACGCCCTGCGGCCAGTCGGATCGACCATGCCGAGCCTGAATCAAGCGCTCGCCCGGCGTGTCGACCCAGCCCGGAGCGACCATGTTGCAGGTGACGCCGTCGTCGATCAGCTCGATCGCCACCTGCTGTGTCAGACCGAGCAGCCCGGCCTTGGAGACGCCGTAGGCGAACAGTCCCCGGCGTGGGCGCGTCGCCCGCGTGCTCCCGACGTTGATGATCGTTCCGCGGCTTGCCCTCAGCGCCGGCAGACAAGCCTTAATCCCCAGCCACGGCCCTTTCAGGTTGACGGCCAGGGTCTGGTCCCAGACCGCCTCGTCGGTCGATTCGGGCGTGCCCCGGGGGCTGACACCCGCGTTGTTGACCAGGACGTCGATCCGTTGCCATTGTTCGAGAATGGTGGCCACGGCGGCGTGCCACTCCAGGGCGGAGGCAACATCCAGTCGGACGACTCGGGCCACCAACCCATCCGCGGTCAGCCGCTCCGCGGCGTCGGCAGCGGCCTGAGCGTCGATGTCCAGCAATGCGACGCGGTGATGAGCACGCGCAAGGCCCGTCGCAATCCCCAAGCCGATCCCCTGCGCAGCGCCGGTCACCAGCGCGACCGGAGCCTCACTCATCATCGGTCTCGAGTTCCCACCATTCCATGTCGGCCCGGTCGAGGTCCAGCGCATCGGCCAGATCGTCGCATTCCGGCTCCACCGTCTCGGCGTCCAGGGCCTGAATCATGACCAAAGCCCGGCCGGCCGGGAGGTCGTCGGGCAAGTGCAGCAGCAACACACGGTCTTCGGGGACAACGACTTCCGTTCGGTAGCTGCGGACGGCGAGGTCCATCGCGGGGCCTGGGGTTAGGGGAGAGGAAGGCAAACCGAAGAACCAGGGGACTCAGAGGGCGTCGAAGACGGATTCAGGACGGGTCGGTCGTTTCCGGCGAGGCATCGGCGGAGCGGTTTCGTTGTGGCGCGGGTGCGCTGCGGACGATCGTCTGGGCCTGACCCTCCTGGACGACCCGCCCACGTTGATTGACAAGCTGGCGGTGCCACGTGACGACGCCGCGGCGCCCAACGCCCCGCGGCTCGACGGAGACCACCCGGCTAATCAAGTGAACGGTGTCGCCAAAATAGATCGGCTCGAGAAACTTCCACTCCAGAATCTGGAGAAACGCGACCGTATCCACCCGAGGGCTGTGCGATCCAAGCCCGCTGGCAATCGCTAGGCCGAGCAGCCCGTGCGCGATCGGCTTGCCGAACGGCGTGCTCTGGGCAAATTCGTGATCCATGTGAATCGGATTGAAATCGCCCGAGATTCCGGCAAAGGCGACCACATCGGCTTGGGTGATCGTGCGTCCGGGGCTGCGCCACTGATCACCCGGTCGAAGATCTCCCAGGAGCAGGATCTCCGGGTCGCGCGTCGTGGACACCGGACGGCCTCCATGTTGCGACGACCGCCTGAGGACGGTCGGGACATTGAACGGCAGCCAGTCCTTATCGAATTGGGGATTTTCCGACGAGGCCGGGCTGTCGTCAAGCGGCGTTCTGGCCTTGGACGGTCTTGTCCAGCGAGGTGTCCTGGGCGAGAATAAATTATCCAAACGTCGTGGACGATTTCGACCGCGACGGGTCGCCCCTCTGCGTATCAGGAAGAGGCGTCGGGGGAGAGACTGATCGAAGGAGTTCGACGTATGCCGAAGTCGTACCGGGTTCTGGTCGCAGAGGACGAGAAGGCAGTTGCCTCGGGGCTTCAACGCCAGCTCGAGGATTTGGGTCACGAAGTGGTGGGGATTGTCGGCGATGGTCAGCAGGCGATCGAGTTCTGCCGGCGGAGCCTGCCGGACCTGGCGCTGCTGGATATCGAAATGCCGGGGCTGGATGGACTGACCGCCGCCCGGGAGATCGCCGCCGATCCGGGAACACCGGTCATCATCCTGACGGCCCATGGCCACCCCAATTTGATCGATCAGGCCGTCGCCGAAGGCGTCATCCAGTATCTGGTCAAGCCGATCACCAGCCCAGCGCTCCACGCGGCAATCCAGACATCCGTGGCTAAGGCCACCGAAATCCGGGAATTGCGGCAAAGCGTGGCCAACCTGGAGAGTACTCTTCGGGAACGCAAATTGATCGAGCGTGCCAAGGGGATCTTGCAGGCCCGGCGCAATCTGACCGAGCCCGAGGCGTTCCGTTTCCTTCAGCGTCAGAGCCAGGATCGGCGGATTCCGATGTCACGGCTGGCCGAGATGATCGTCCAGGCCGACGAATTGATCTAAAAACGGCGGCGAGGCGGACGGTTGCGGGCAAACTGGTTCCCGCGATCTTGGCATGGCCGCTCTACGCCGAATCGAGTCCGGCAAGGGATAGTCCGCACCTTCCGACAATCCGTCTGGTGCGGTCAGCGCTAGTTGTTCCTGACCAGATGGATCGCCGGTCCGATGGGGTCGTTCGTCGCCTGGATGCGGCCGCGGTGCCGACGCCAGATGGCACGGGCGATCATCAGGCGGCGGCTCGGGTCGGCGAGTGCGGCCGTTTCGTCGCCGATCGGCCAGGGACCAGCGTCGGTGGCGATGGCAAGGAGAGGGTCACGCGCACGGGCTTCGCTGCGGAGGCTGATCAGGCCCCCCCCACCGGCCGTCATTTCGACCGCATGCGTCAGGAGGTGTTCGAGCATGCGGGTGAGCTGGGCGGGATTGCCGTCGAGCCTCAGGGGATCGTCGAGGTGGACTGACCACCGAATCGAGGCGGGGGCACCGGCGGCGATTCGCTGCTGGACCCGAAGGGCCAGACTGGCGAGGTCCAGGGGCTGGGTCTGGTTCGGGATCGACTCGAGGGCGGCGGTTGAAAACTGGCGAAGCAGGGCCGCGGCCGACAACGTCGCCTCCAGCGCACGGCTCGCGTCCAGCTCGATCTCGGGCAATCGGGCCGAAGCAACCTTCTGGATGTATTCCAGCTCGGAGGTGGCCGAGCCGAGTTCGTTGATGGCGCGATGGACGATGACCGAGGTCAGAAACGCCTGGTCGATCAGGCGAACGGCGTCGGTCTCCGGTGCGGTCCGATCGTCTGGAGTGCTCATGGAACTTGGGGCGCCTGGCGGATCAGGCGGGCCTCGAGCCAGTCGGCGTAGTCTTGGACATCGCCGCGGTCGCCGAACTCGGCGATCAGCACCAGGAGTCGACCGCCGGTCAGATCGAGGTCGATCGGCACCGGATCGTCGAGCCGGGTCAGGCGAGGGGACGCATAGATCTCTCGGCGATCCAGAAGCACGCGGAAGGCCACACTCGCCTGGTCGCCGGCACGGTCGTCGAGGGCCAGCAGAGCCTGGAAGCGGCGATCGCCGGGCTCGATACGGTAAACGACCAGCGTCCGAGGCAGCATCCCCAGTCCGTGCCGGTAGCGCCGGCCCCGGACGCTCAGCGGAAAGCCATCCCAGGTCGTGTTGATCCCGAGCAGGCCGGGATGCCGGTCGAGATACGGAATGAAGTCCAGCGCGGCCGGCTCGCGTTCGTCGAGATAAACGACCGAACCGCCGCGAGGATACGCCTCAAAGAGACTGGCCGAGGGAAGGCGAAGCTCCAGTCCGGCGCGGGTCCGAACGCGAACCTGGCCCGCCTCGAGGCTGGCTTCGATCAAGCCCAGGCGTGAGCCATCGGCCAGATGGATCTCCAGGAAGGGCATCGGGGGCGGCTCCGGATCAAGCAGGGCGGGGTCGAAGCCGATCGCAGCGACGGTGCCTCGGTCAAAGCCCGTCTCCCGGCCCTCGACCTCGACCTCAAGGCGATCGCGCTCCAGGCGCGTCAGGCTGCCTGCCCTCTGATCACCGTTTGTCAGCCAGATTGACTCGCCGTCGCGGTTCGGGGCGGCGAGGGCGGACTCGATCGCTCGACGCTCACGATCGGTCGACGGCCGAGAGAGCATCAGTCCCAGCAACCGGCTCGTCGGGATCGTCACCGGGACGTCGGGCGCGAGGCCGGGGATTGCCTCGATTGAGTCGGCGTCGCCACGGCGGATCGTGGCGAGTAACCGGTCTCCGTTTGGAAACAGCAGGGTCTCCTCGACCAACGACGATGGAGCGAGCGGGCCGAGGCGTTCCAGACGGAGCAAGCGGTTCCAGGGAATCGCCACCTCGGAATCACGGGCCAGGGTCAGCGAACCGGAGCCGCCGGGTTCGAGGCGGAGCTGAGTCAGCCGGCCTCGGACGACCGATCCATCGAGCAAGATGGCCTCGAAGTCCGGGTCGACTCGTCCTGGAGTCGGCGCTTGGACCAGCGTCAGGACCAGCAGAGCGGTGAGAAACATAGAAGGATCGAGACGCAAGGATCGTCAGGGACGCAGTACCCTCAGCGCTGAAAGATCGGCAGGAAGTTGTTGGGCATTTGAAGAATGATGAGGGCCATTGCGGTACCGTACTCGTTGCAGATCGAGTCGGTCCAGAAGCCCTGGTCCGACTGACGGGCTTTGCCGATCAGTTCGTCGCGGATCGCGGAATACCACCGGTTCCAGTCGGCCCCGCCGCGAATCCAGAACGCCTGAGCCGCGTAATAGTGGCCATAATAATAGTGGGTGAAGCGTGGACCGAAGCGTGCGTCCGGCATGAATTGAGCGAGGTAGGCGAAACCGCGATCGATCTCCTCGCCTTCATAGAGACCGGCGCTCTGGAGCGCGACGATGCCAGCGGCCGAGCGAGGAAAGGCCGACCCGCCTCCTGAGAGCATATACTTAAAGCCGCCGTCGGGATTTTGGGCCTTTTTGACATAGTTGATGCACGCCTCGACCGTTTCCTTGGGAACGAACAGACCGGCGTTGCGCGCGGCGCGTAGAGCGTTGATCTGGCAGATGGTCACCGAGAGATCGGCGTCGTCGGGGCGAGGCTGATAGCGCCAGCCGCCCTCCTTGTTTTGGGTATCGATGATCAGGCGGACCGCCTTTTCGAGCTTCTCGCGGATTTCCGGGCGCGCTGTCATGCCGTAGGCCTCGGCGAGGAAAAGTGTGCCGAAGCCGTGAGAATACATCGGGCCGTGCGTCGCCGCGTTGGCCACGCAGACGAAGCCCGATGGGCTAGTGTTGTCGAGGACATACTGGAGTGCGCGCTCGACCTCGAGGCCGTAGGGGCCTCGGCTCGGGGTCGAGCCATTGGCCATGAACGCCAAGGCACAGAGACTGGTGACGGCGACGTTGCCCCGATAGGGACCCGAGCCAAACGAGCCGTCGGCGGCTTGTTGAGCGGCCAGCCATTTCAGGCCGCGTTCGATGGCCGCCTCGGTGGCCGGAGTGACCAGTTCCGAGCTACCCTCAGGGACTTCACCCGAGCGCCCCTCGACAAATCCGCCCGGATCCGGCTCCTGGGCCTTCGCTGGGGTCACCGCCGAACACCAAAGGGCGACGCAGCAGACCAGATAACGTCCGATCCGCGCTGGCAGTGGTACGAATAAGCCTCCCGGGGTAGCCGGAGGGCGAGCGGCGGTCATCGGCTGCCTCCGCGACGTTCGATGGCCTTGCGGTTGATCGACAGGTAGTAACGTTCGATCAATTCTCGACGGCCGGGCAACGCGCCCTCGTTGAAGACGTTTTCCATTTCGGCGCGGAGTTCGGGGGGCAGGTGGCCCCATTCGTCCTTGGCCGCGGCGATCACCTCGCGGGCCGTGGGCGTCTTGGGGCGCTGGGCTGGGGTGCCCAGCCCGGTGTTGCCGGTGTTCGGCCCCGGCTGGGAACCAGGATCGCCGGCCTGGGTGGTCTGGTTCCGCGAGCGACGCGAGGCCTGACGGGCCTGCTGGATCAGTTGATCGAAGTCCTTGACGATTTCCCGCTGGCGCTGGCGAACCGATTCGCCGGTTTCGTTTTCGCCGAGCCGTTTTTCGACCTCGCGGATCTTACGGATCGTTTGGCTCAGCGGACCGGTTTGAGGGTCCTGGGGCGCGCGTTTCCGACGAATCCGCCCAGTCAGCTCTTCGAGATGCTCATCCAAGGCTCGACGGGACGGATCGAGCGGGTCCGGACCGACATCCGGAGGCTGCCGACCAGCGCCCTCGCGGGCATCCGGATCAGGTGGGGTTTGACCCGGTACAAAGGGACCGGTGGGGTCGAGTGTATCAGGTTGGTCGCGGGTCTGGCCGAGCTTCTCGAGCAGGCTGTCGAGAGCTTCGTCGGGAACAGTTGGCCGCTGAGCGGGCTTGGGTGAAGCGCCGGTTTTCGAGGATGGCTGGTCTGCCAGGTCGGAGTCGGGCCGGGGATCGATCTGGTCGAGGAGACGCTCCAGATCGGCGTCGGGAGCCGGTTCCTGGGCCAGGAGCGGCTCGGTCGCAGCCAGGAGAATTGCCAATCCGGCCCCGAGGAGGCTCATGCGTCGAATCGGTCCAGCGATTGTCAGACCAGCCGTCTGGCGGTGTCGAAGGGAGGCAGTCATGGCGATCACTCCTCGCCGTCCGGGCGGCGTGGGCGGGTCAGGTCGCGAACCAGGTCGCCGACTTCGCGTTGCTCGGACTCGAGGCGGGCAAACTCGGCTTGCTGCTCGGGGCTGAGCGTTTTACCGCGCTGGCGGAGCAGGTCGAGCGCTTCGGTCCGTTCGTTGATTTCTTCTTGCAGAGCCTTGAGGAGCTTGAGCTGGGCGACCGCAGGGATTCCGTCGCCGCCGCCACCGCCGGCGCCACCGGCTCCGCCACCGCCTTCGCCGCCAGCCTGGCCGCCAGCGGCGTTGGGGTCGGACTTGAGGGCGTCAAGCAATTGGTGGAAGCGACGGGCGGCGGCCTGCTGGGCCAGGAGTGCCTCAGGGCTGGGATCGCCGCGGCGGAGGCTCTCGGTGGCGGTGCGCAGGGAGTCGGCGGCTCGCTTCAGGGTCAGGGAAAAGACCGGGGCCGCGTCGAGGGAGCCGGCCAGATCGTCGGCCTCGGCCCGGAGCGCGTCCTGGGCGCGGCCCAGGCCGACGACGCTCCGCCGTTGGGCTCGGGTGAGAGCACCCTCCCGGGCCAGCTTGCCGTACGGCTCGGTTTGCGCCACGAGCTCGTCGTGACGCTGGGCCAGGTTGGCCAGGTCGTCCTGTATGCGGGAAAGCTGCTCCATAGCGAGCTGTTCTTCGGCGTCGCGGCGAGCCTGCTCCAGCTCGTCTTGCATCTGCTCAAGCTGGGCCAGGGCCTGATCCTGCTCGTCCTGAGCGTCGTCGGCGTCATCGGCTTCCTGATTCTGGGCGGCCTTAGTCATCCGTTCGGCGACGCGTTGACCGGAACGGGCGGCCGCGTCGGCGCGCAGTTTCTGGAGTTTCTGGAGCTGACGCCGGAGTTCCGATTCGATCTGACGCTGCTCGCGGGCCAGTTTGCGTAGTTCCTCGGCACGAGCCTGGGGGTCAGGATTACGGGCAGCGCGAGCTGTGTTGCGGCGATTCTCGGCCTGGCGCTGACGCAGGTCTTCGAGCGCCGCCTCGGCGTTCTGGAGTTCCTGGACGAGCCGGGCGATTTCGTTGGCCCGACGATTCTGAAGCTCGTCGACCAGTTTCTTGAGGCCCTGCTCGACGTCCTGCTGGGACTGGCGGGCGCGCCCGAGCTGGTTGTTAGCAAGCTCCTGGCCAGCCTGGCCGGCCTTGCTGGCGGTCTGGCGACGGCGGCTATTGGCGGCCGCCTCACGCAGAGCCGCCGCGGCCAGAGGGTCGGCGGTCTCAAGGCCGCGGGCCACCTCGTCGAGTTTGGACTCAAGCCGGCGCAGGTCATCGCCCACGGCCGACTGACGGGCGGCCGCATTGGCCAGATCCGCCCTCTGCTCCGGACTCAGGGCGTCGAGACTCTTGCCCTCCAAGTCGTTTTCATCGGCGATTTTGTCCGCGGCTTGGGCCGCCTCGCGCTGTTCGTTCAAGAGATTTTTGGCTTCCCGGACCATCCCGCGATACGTCTCAAACTCACCCAGGCTGTCGAGCATACGCTGAAGCTCGTCGGCGATTGCCGACTGGTTGTCGGCGGCTTGGGCCAGGTCGGCAGTCGCGGCGCGGTCGCGCGGGCCGCTCGGCTCTGGAGCAGAAGGCGGATTGGCTGCGTCACCGGGCCGGGCTGTCGGACGACCCGGTGGCGCGGACGTTGAAGGTCGGGAGGTATCTCCGGACGGAGCAGCATCGGCCGGGCGGGGCGTCGAGGCATCGGTTGGCGGTTGCGGGGCATCCGGCCTGGCCGAGGGTGGGCGAGGACGGTTGGGATCGAGCAGGGATCGGGAGTCGGGGGAAGCCCGGTTTGCGTCGGCCGTGGTCTCGGCGGGGGGCGTGGCGTCGGAATCAAGGGAATTGGGACGGCTCGGTTCCTCCAAGGCGGCGATCGCGCGGGTGAGGTGCTGCTCGGCGGGATTGAGATGTTCGGTTTCGACCCGTGCGACGGCCTGGCGGATACGTTCCATCTGGTCGCGGGCGTCCGGGTTCGCGAGCCGGAGGTTGGCTTGATCGTCGAGGAATCGTTCGACTTTGCCGCGAAGTCCCTCGGCGGGGTCGGCGACGCGGCTGGTGACCTGGCGTTGAAGCGACCCGGCGTTTCGGACGGCGTCGCGCTGTTCGTCGCGGAGCTGGGCGTCCTGTTCGAGCGCACGGCGGGTGTCGCCGACGGTGCGGAGCGCCTGACGCTGCATTTCGAGAATGCGCGCGATCTCCTCGCGGATGGCCCGGCGGCGTTCGTCGAGTTGCTCGGCGATCTTAGGCTCGTCGAGGATGCGGAGTTGGATGGTGCGGCTTCGACCCGGTTTCGGGCCGAGGCGTCCGTCGTTGTCGTAGGCGACGCCCTGAATCGTCACTACCATGCCGGGTTGAAGTTGGAGGGAGGAGAGGTCGAGCGTCTGCTCCAGAGAGCGTTCCCGGACGGTGTGGGGAGCTTCGTCGGAGGCCGGGCTCCAGAGCGGCAGGGGGTCACGGGCGACGAACTCCGAACTACCGGCGCTGGCCACTTCGATTTCGAGCTGGATTCGGGTCAGACCGAAGTCGTCGGTCGCCTGGAGCCGGACGGGAACCAAGGCTTGGGCGGTCACGTCCCGGTTGCTCGTGGGCTCCTCAAAATGGATCGACGGGGGGGTGTCGGCCAGGGCATCGACGGCGAACCGAACGGCCTCCCGGGGGCGGGATGTGAACCCCTCGCGATCTTTGAGGGAGAAGGCGAAGGTGCCCGAGCTCAGGGCCGTGAAGCGCGCGACCAGTTGAAGCCCCGTATCCTCCAAGGAGACTTCCGGCTGGGAGGCCGGGGAGACGGAAGCGGTCGGTGAAGCGGAGTCGGATGGGGAGGCGGGATGAGGATTCCATGGGGCCTGGGCGGTCGCATCAAGCGTAACGGTGGCCAGCGGCTTGCTGGCGGTGGCCTGGATCTCGACGATCGAGCCTTCGACGACGCGATCGAGGGCGAAGGTGGCGCTGGGCGCGACGCGTGCACCGAGCGGCTCGATCCACGAGGGTGGCTCGCCGGTGTGGGGCGGCGGGGTCAGCAAAGCGCGGGCGTGGGTCAGTGCGGGTGGGGGGATCACCTCGACGGCGCGGGGCAGGGTTTCGTCGTCGCCGGCGCGGACGGTGAACGTAAACGACTGATTGACCTCGGCGAGGCGGTCGGTCAGTCGATCCGGCTCGTTGGCTTGGGCGCCGCCGAGTCGGGTTCCGAGGCGGCGGGTCAGGACCTCGCCGTTGGCGAAGCGGTAGATCACCTCGCCGGACTCGGGAATCGCCTCGCCGGGCGCGACCCCGACCTCGAGGCGGAACGGGTCCCCTTTGGCCAACCGCGGGGTATCCGACCGAGGCTCGATAACGACCAGATGCGTCTGACGCGGCCATTGCGTCGGACCGAGCGGGCGGACAAGCCGATCGAGGGCGATCAGGCAGAGACCCGGCGCCAGACCCAACAGGAGCAACCCCACCACTACCGGTAAGGCCGCTATCAGCACGGCCTGACGCGCGGGACGCGGATCGACCACTTCACGAAAGTCGATCGACTCGACTTCGGACAGGGTGCGGCGGATCGTCTCCTCGCGCAGTTCGGAAGAGCCGAACCGAGCCTCGATCTCCGGCCCCCGACCTCGCAAGCCGAGGAACTGAACGGTTGTGGCCAAGCGGTCTTGCAGGCCCGGCCACCGCTGCTCGATCCGCAGCGCGACGTCCAGGTCGCGGAACCGAATCAGCAGCGGAATGAAAACATGGCGAACCAGGAGCCAGGTGGTCAGACCAACAATTCCCACCAGCAGAAGCGCCCGAATCTCGCGCGAAAGGTGAAAGAGCCAGTCGAGCAGGCACGCAAACAGGACCGAGGCCAGCAGCCCGGCAACCACGATCCCCAAACCGTGCAAGGCGAGCAAACGCCGGACCTGACGCCGCAGAGTGGCGAGTCGACGCTCCAGCGGATGGGACATCAGCGCCTCCTTTCGACGGGCAACAGGGCGGAGGGCCACCAAGGGATTCTATCGCATTCTCCGAAATTGTCGCAGGTCGAGCTTTCGATTTTTCGATAGTAGGGAGGCCGAGGATCAGGTCATGCGAAGTCGCTTGCGGACAATCCATTCGATGGCAATGAGGCTTAGGAAGGTCAGAAACAGGGGCCAGGAGTTCCAGAGGGGGATGGGTGGGTCGGCGTCGAGAGGAACCAGTTGCGGGGCGGGCAGAAGTTCGTTCAGGGATCGTAACGGGGGTGGGCTGCTCGCTGGCGGGCCGGAGTCGTCGTCGAGGACGACGGCGGCGGGCGGGCTGGCAGGCTCGGTTCGCGGGGACGGTTGAGCTAAATCGGCGACAGGTTTGGCGGTTTCGTCCCACCGGAAGTAGTGACCCTGGGAGATGCGGGCCGCGGCGATCAATTCTTCGCGGTTCAGTTCGAGGCGGACAAACTCACCCGCCGGCGGGTCGACCTGGAAGCTGATGCTGGGTGGTTCGCCGTCGAGCACTGGCGGAGGAACCAGCCTGAGGCTGTAGCGCCCCTGAGGCAGATCGGTCAGCGTGGTTTCGAAGGTGGGTGACTCGGAGGAGCCGGGCAGGAGCCGGAGGCTGAGAGTCCGCGGGGGCAGGCCTTCGCGTCGGAGTTCGGCTTGAACCAGATTTTGGTCGCGGACCAGAGCGGGGTTGAGGAAGCGGACGCTCAGACGGATCGGCTGGCCGCGAAGGTAGCGGCGGCGGTCGGCGACCACTTCCGCCTGGCGAGAGCCAGCCCGGCGGCCCGCGGCGAGGTAACGGAGGGCCTGGACCCAATAGCGGCCGAAGTAGCGGTCGCCAACCCGGAACCGCCAGCGCCAGGTGTCGTCGACGGCACTGAAGAGGACGCGGCCCGCGCCGACGTTGTGGGTGACGATCAGGGGAAGTTTGCCGTTGGCGCCGGGCTGCGTGGGATGCTCGGCGAGGACGACGGCGGCCGGCTGGATGCGGGGGGCTTCGAAGTACCAGAGTGAAGGTTGCAGGCGTTCGCGGATCTGGCGGCTCTGGGCTTCGTCGTCCCCGAGTCGGAAGAGCGGGCTGGCCAGGCCCGCGGGGGTAGGTTGGAGCTGGAAGGGTTCGACCGGGATCCCGGCGACGACCGGATTGCGGGCATCCTCAAGGCGGATCGGCAGGAGCTGTTCGAGCGGTTTGCCGCCAAAACCCAGAGGGTTGAGCATTCCAGCGATCAGATAGAGTCCGCCGCCCTTTTTGGTCACGAATTCGACGATATCCTCCATCTGTCGGGTGTTGAGCAGGCTGGGGTCGACGTCGCCCAGGATCAGGACGTCGAAGCTGAAGAGTCCGTCGGGCGAGTCATTGCCGGGGGGGAACTCGGGCAGGGCTGAGCGATCCTGTTCGGCGTAGCGGTCATCGGACAGTTGGAGCAGAACCCGGAGGTCGATGGTTGTGTCGCGTTCGAGGTAAGTCTTCAGATAGCGGAATTCCCATCGCGGTTCGCCCTCGACGTAGAGGACGCGGAGTTTCTGGTCGCGGACCTCGACGACGCGGTCGATCTGGTTGTTGTCGCGCTGGCGTTCGCGAGGCAACGGCTCGACCTCGAGGACGAACGTGGAGGCGCCGACCTCGGTCGGGCGGTGGGCGATCTCGACGCGGGCCGGCTCGCCCTCCGGCGGGATTGCCGCCGAGCGGGATTCGAGCGGTTCAAGGCTCCCATCGGGACGGCGGCGCAGGAGCCGGATCGTGGCTGAGGAGCTGGCCGGCGATCCGGCCTGGGTGCCGCGGGCTGAGAGCCGGGCCGTGAAACGGATGACGTCGTCGACAAACACAACGTCGTCGACCTGCAGGTCGGAGAGCGACAGGTCGAGCGGGGGGGTTTCGTCGCCTAGGCCGATGGTAAACAGAGGGACGCCCTGCTTGTGGGCCAGTTCGGCGGCTTCGGTCAGGCGGAGGCCGTCGGTCGTCTGGCCGTCGGAGAACAGCAGGATGGCCGTCGGCGGGGAGCCGCTCAGGTCGCGGAGCACCTGGGCCACAGCCTCGCCGAGGCGTGAGTGCTGGCCGGACGTGTCCAGCGATTTGAGGCGCGAGAGGATCTCATCGACCTGGTCGGGGCGTTCGATCTCGGCGATCTGGACCGCCGCGTCGGAGACGCGATAGAGCCGGACCCGCTGACGCTCGGCCAGAAAACGGAGCAACTGGGCGTTGTCTTCGAGCAGTCGGCCCAGAGCCAAGGCGAGCCGGTCGGCTTGGGGGCGTTCGGCGATTTGGGCAAGCTGGGCGGCGCGGGCCTGGGTGGCGGGGTCGGCAAACGCGTCTTCCACCTGGGAGCTAGCCGAGTCGTCGATCAGGATCACGAACGTGGGTAGCCCGAACCGATCCAGGGTCAGGGCCGCCTCGGCGAGGAAGAGCATGGCCAGCAGCAGCAGGCCGATCCGCAGGCTGGTCAACAAAGCGCGGGCACCGGGAGGTGCCGAGGCCTCGCGGCGGTAGAGGGCGACGATCAACGCTGTTCCGCCTAAGGCGACCAGAAGGAAGAGTCCCTGGGGCCAGGGGTGCTGGTAGCGGATTTGCGGGCTGAGGATTTCGCCGCGGGGCGGGGGTTCGGCCAGAGTGGCGGCGAGCCAGTGTGCGAGGGCGTCCTCGAGCGGTTGGAGAGGGCGGAAAGAACCGGTCGGGGTGGGCGACCCGGAGGGTGGAGTCCAGCCGGCGTGACGGGCGAGGCTGGGGCCAAACCTTAGGGCCAGGAGTCCCAAGAGCACAGCAGCGCCGAGGAAGACCAGGCGAATAGCGATCCGGGCAGACTGGTGGTTGCTTTCAGCGGCCATGGTGGGTCGCGACTCCAGCGGGTGCCCAGCCGGCCCGGTTGCCAAACCACCAGGCGAGGACCGATTCGACGAGCAGCAAGCAGAGCACGCCCCAGAGCAAGGGGCGATGCAGTTCGGCGGCAGCCGGAGGGGTCAGGCTTCGTTCTGGGGCAAGCTGATCGGCCGGGCGGAGGTCGAATTCCAAACCGGGCCAGGTCGCTCGGAGGGCGGCGGCATCGAGGCGCTCGACCCGGCTTTCGGCTGGGTCGGGATTGACGGCGAATCGAGCCAGGAAGCCGACCGGCGGCCCGACTTCGACACGGTAGGCGCCGGTGCGCTCGGTCGGGTCGGTGCGGAGCCAGACGCTCGTGCCTTCGGCGATCAGGGGGATCCGCTGAGGCGGTTCGGGGGTATCGCTCGGCGAGATCAGGTCGGAGGGCAGCGTGACCAAGGCTTCCGCGCCGGATGCCGAGGCGGGCAGCACGGCCTGGAGCGGCTCGCCGACCCGCGCGGTGCGTTCGGCCAGCCGGCCGGCAGCCGCCTCCAGGACAATCCGCTCCATAACGGCCGGGTAGCTCTGGTGAACGGGCCAGCTCGTCCAGTCCCGATCGGCGGAAGTTGCGACCAGGATGACGCGGCCGCGTCCGCGTTGTGCCTCGACGATCAGGGGATCGCCGCCCACGCCGATGGCAATTCGTGCAGATGTCTCGGGGGGGAGATTGAGGCGATGGTAACGAGTAAACCGCACGTTGGTCAGGCTAGCGCGGACAGGGTCGGGTTGGCCCTGAAAGTCGGCCACAATCGGATGGTCGAAGCCGCGGGGTTCGATCGGCCGGGCATTGGCCCAGTCGCTGGCGTCGCCAACGGCCGGTCCGATTTGTGCTGGGAGGATCCCCCGGTCGCCGTCGAAGAGAACGCGGTTGTACTGGTCGGCCTGGACCTGGTCTCCGGTGAAGACAACCAGGCCGCCTCCCTGGGCCAGGAAGGCTTCGAGCATAGGGACAACTTCGCGGGGAACGCGGGCCAGGTTGCAGAGAGCGATCACCTCGAAGGTCGATAGGTCGAGGCGAAGGAGCTGGGCTTCGTTGACAATCTGGGCAAGGATCGGCCGGGGTTGGCCGGGGGAGTCCGGTTCGGGACTGATGGCTTCGGCCAGGTAGGCGGTCTCCGACTCAAACAGACCGGGCCGGGGATCGCCGTCGACGAGCAGAACGCGGATCGAGTCGCGGACGGTGATCGAGGCGGCCCGGCGGTCGTCGACGGGCAAGCTGTCATTGTCGAGGCGGACTTCGACGATCGAGTCGCCCGGAGCGTTAAATGCGTGATGGAACGCCAGCTCGGCGTTCTGACCGGCCTCCAGAGGGGGGACTTGCTGCTCCTGGCCGGCAATGACGCGGCCGTCGACGACCAGGCGGGCGCGGCCCGAGGGGAAGCCGGCTCCAAACGCCTCGACCCTCGCTCGAAGCTCGACGACCGTACCCGGTGTGACAAAGCGCGGTTGGGATTCGAGGGCGACCACAGCGCGATTCCGGTCGGCGGGACCGGCGACATCAATCAACGCCAGCCTAGGAGACAACGCCGCAAAGCGGCGGACGGCGTCAATCCGGGCCTGCTCACCGACGCCGGCGGCGTCGGTTTCCCAGGAGGTCCGCTGGAAATCCGAGAAGACCACGACCTCCTTGCGGGGGATGTCGGAGGCGAGCAGAACCTCACGCAGGGCACGAAGGGAGGCGAGCGGGTCGTGGATGGTGTGGGTGGGGCTGAGTCCGTCGAGGGCGCGAAGGACCGCCTCCTGGGAGAACGAGGGCGCTCCGATCACGACCCGAGGGGTTGCGCCGAGGGTGAGCAGGCTGAAGCCGTCGCCCGCTCGAGCTTGAGAGACGAACTGACGAGCGGCCTCGCGGGCGCGTTCGAAGCGGGTCGTCCCATTCTGACGGGTTTCCATGCTCATCGAGGCGTCGAGGGCTAGAACCCAGTGGCGGCGACCGGTCAGCAGGCCCAGGTTGGAGAGCGATTCCAGAGCCGGTCGGGCCATCGCCAGCGCCAGCAGGACGATCAGGAGGGTCCGCACGGCCAGCAGAATCCATTGCTCGAGGCGAATCCGCTTCTGATTCTTCCGGATCGCCGCCAGCAGGAAGCTCATGGCCGCCCACGTCGTCTCACGGTACTTACGGCGATTGAGCAGGTGGATCAGGATCGGCAGCGCGGCACCAGCCAGTCCCCAGAGCATCAAGGGGCTGCCAAACGCTGAGGACAGAACGGGCGGCATAGGTGGCTCGTGGACGGCGGGATCAGAATCGGGCGATCGGGACGAACATCAACCAGAGCGGCTTGAACACCGCCTCAGCGGAAGCGGCTCAGCCGGGCGGATCGGGTGGCCAGGTAGCCGGACAGCGCGGCATCGAGGGCCTGATCGGTGCGGAGCAAGAGGTAGTCGATATTCATCGACTGGCAACCGCGTCGCAGCTCGCTGCAGAAGCTCTCGATCTCCTGCTGATACGCATGGCGGAGCAGCACCGGTTCGACCAAGACCTGGCCCAGCTCCTCGAGCCCCTTGAACAGAGTGGTCTGGCGGAACGGAAAATCTAATTCAGCCGGGTCGAGCACCTGGAAAACGATCAGGTCGTGGCGACGGTGGCGGAAGTGACGCAGGCCGGCCAGGACGCGGGTCGGATCGTCGAACAGGTCCGAAATCAGGATCACCAGACCTCGCTTGGTGAAGCGCTCGGCCAGGTCGTGGAAGATCGCGCCCAGGTCGGTCTTACGCTCGGTCGGCGTGGTCGTCATCACCTGGACGATGTCCTTGAGGTGCGACGGTTGGCCGCTGGGACGCAACAGCCGCTGGACCCGGGTGTCGAAGGTGGCCAGCCCGACGGCGTCCTGCTGCTGAAGGATCAGATAAGCCAGCGAAGCGGCGATGAGTTGGCCGTATTGCCATTTGGAGACCTGAGCGTCCGAGGCGTAGGCCATGCTCTCGCTGGAGTCGAGCAGGATGTAGCAAATGAGGTTGGTTTCTTGCTCGTACTGCTTGAGGTAGAGCTTGTCGGTCTTGGACCAGACTTTCCAGTCGACGTGGCGAATGTCGTCGCCGGGGGAATACTCGCGGTGCTCGGCGAATTCGACCGAGACGCCGTGGTAGGGGCTTTTGTGCAGCCCGGCCACGAAACCCTCGACGGCCAGCCGGGCGGCAATGTCCAGCCCCTGGAGGCTAGCGAGCACCTGCGGGTCTAAAGACCGGGGGGATTCGTCCACTCTGGGCGGCCTCGCTGGGGTTGACCGGGACGGTTTCGATGAGACGGTTGATCAGGTCGTCGGGACGGAGGCCGTCGGCCTCGGCGTTAAAATTGGTCACGATGCGGTGGCGGAGCACGGGAGCCGCGACGGCGCGGATATCGTCGATGCCCGCAAAGGTCTTGCCGTGCAGAGCGGCGCGTGCTTTGGCCGCCAACATCAAGTATTGGCTGGCGCGAGGGCCTGCGCCCCAACTGACGTAATCGCGGATAAAGTCAGGTTCATCGGACTCGGTCCGGCCGCGCCGGGTGGTCCGGGCCAGACGCACAGCGTACTCGTTGGCATAGGGCGCCGGCGGCACCCGCCGGACGATCTCCTGAAATTCGAGAATATCAGCGCCTGAGAAAATCTTGCCGACCGTAGCCTTGAACGTCGAGGTCGTCAACTCGACGATCCGGACTTCCTCCTCCTCCGTTGGGTAATCGACGGCGATGTTGAGCATGAACCGGTCGAGCTGGGCCTCGGGTAGTGGGTACGTGCCCTCCTGCTCGATGGGGTTCTGAGTCGCCAGCACAAAAAACGGGTCAGGTAGACGGTGACGCTCGCCTCCCACCGTGACCTGACGCTCCTGCATCGCCTCGAGCAGCGCCGCCTGGGTCTTGGGGGGAGTCCGGTTGATCTCGTCAGCCAGCACGATGTTTGCAAAGATCGGACCACGCAGGAACTTGAACTGCCGCAAGCCGGTCGCCTTGTCCTCCTGGATGACCTCGGTCCCAGTGATGTCGGCCGGCATCAGGTCGGGGGTGAACTGAACCCGGCTGAAGCTCAGGTTGAGCGCGTCGGCCAGGGTATGGATCATCAGGGTCTTGGCCAGCCCCGGAACGCCGACCAGCAGGCAATGCCCACGGGCGAAAATCGCAATCAGCAATTCTTCGAGGACCTGTCCCTGGCCGACAATCACCTTGCTCATTTCGGCGCGAAGGCTCTGGTAGGCTTCGCCCAGTCGTTGGATGGCCGCCAGGTCGCGGTCGGGCAGCGGTGCGGAGACCGAGTCGGGGGCGTCGCTCAAGGGAAGAGACTCCTCGGGGAAGAGGGTGAGTCAGGGTGCCTGGGCATCGCCGGGTGGTCGGATCCAGACCTCGAGCGCCGATTGGGTCGAGACCACCAGTCGATCGGCCGTGGCCCGAACCGTCAGGTCGCGAATCGGACCACGAAGCGGAATCGACTGACTGGGAGACCCATCGTCGCGACGGCAGAGCAGGACCGCCGTCGACCCCAGTGGGCCGGAGGAACCTAGGCCGGGACGGGAATAGGCCAGGAGGAATGGCCCGACCAGGCGAACCGCGGTGGCGTGGCCCTCGTCGGGCAGACGGCGGGTCCAGGCCGGTTCCCCATCGGCCAGCCGATAGGCAACGATCCGGCCCGGTTGGGCCACATAGAGGCGGTCGTCGTCCAGCGCAAGGGTCTCGGCCCCGTGGGAAAGATCGACCAGTCCCAGTCGACGCCGCCAGAGCGGGCGGCCGTCACGCGGGTCAAGCCGGTGCAACTCCTGACCGCCCAGCAGGCTCAGCAGCAGGCCATCGCGGACTCGCGTCTGGGGCGGCGTTGACCACGGTAGCGGCGAATCGGCGCGATACGTCCAGACATCAGCCCGGCGCACCAGGTCGATCAGCGTCAGAGTGTGAGGATCAGGAGCCACGAGGATCCGGCCTGGCTCGATGGGAACCGGGTCAGCGCACCAGGGAGCCTCGGCGATGCCCCGGTCGATCCGCTCCATCAGAGCGCCTGTCTGGGGGTCGAACGCAGCGATCGTGCGGTTGACACCGAATTGCACGACCACCCGATCGGCCGTCAACGCCCAGAAGGGGTTGAGTCCGTCGCCGGACCCGCCGCGGCGGTCTTCAACGGGCGGACGAAACGACCAGGCCACCCGACCGCTGCGGGTATCAAGGGCCAGCAGCTCGCGGTCGCCGCGGAGCGCATAGAGCCGCGAACCGAGCCGGCGGAACCCGTGAAGCCGGCCAACCGCCCGCCGCGGCTCGGTCTCAACTGGCTCGCCGCCGAGCGGTCGGGCAAATGGATCGGGCCTCCGGGCGGTTGACGCTTCCGACGCCGGATCGTAGACCCACTGAATCTCTCCGGAATGCAACCCCAGCGCCACCACCTGACGTAGGCCAGCTACCAGCAAACGGTCCTCGTCTTGGTCGACCCACGAGAACTCATCGGGCAACTCGCGGCTCCAGAGCGGCTTCCCGGTCCGGGCGTCAAGCGCCTCAAGCCAGCGCCCCTCGATCACCGGAACCAACAGTCCAGCGGCGACCGTATCGTCCGAGGCCAGCTCCCCAACGCGTCGCCCCGAAGGAAGATCGCGGCTCCAGGCCGGCTCGAGCGGCAGCGCAAACAGGTCGACCGGCTCTCTCCCCGACGCTCCCACAGAAGCCAGCAGGGACGCCACCGTTCCATCGAGACCGAACGGCCGCAGATCCAGATCGGCATAGGCTTCCAGAGCGCGGCGGCCGACATCACGGGCCAGGGTGTCGTACCCCATAGCCGCATAGGCCCGCGCCAGACCGACTAGGGCGCAGGCACGCTCCGGTCCGGGCGGGGCATCGTGGAGCCAGAGGCTGTACGCCGCCGCCGCATCACGGAGCCGACCTAGCCGTTCCGCCAACTCGGCCGCCTGGCGGGGCACCTCCCGGGCCGCCGTCGAGAGCGGATAGACGGCAGCCACCGCCAGCAGAGCCCGGGGGTCGTTGGCTCGCAGGGCCTCAGCACGAGCGTGTTCGGCCTGCCGCTCGGGCACGGCATATATCTCCGGACCATGAGCGACAATTGCTTCCCGAAGGCGCTGAGTGGCGAAAAGATCGGCACGAACCCGGCGACCCTCATCAAGCTCGAGCAACTGGTCGCCCAGTCCCGGGTCGGCCAGAATCGCCTGAAGTTCGGCGACCGATTGTTCGAGTGCACCGCTGGCCGCCTGGGCCTCGGACAACGCCACCCGCGCTGCGAGTTGGCGGCGGTTGGTGTCGGCGGCATCGCGGGCCCGCAGATACCAGGCGACTGCGGTTTGGAAGTCGCCGGCGTTCGAGGCCTTGCGACCCAGCGCCATCAGAACCTCAAAGACTCGCTCCCGGACCGCTTGGGAGACGGTCTTGCCATCGACGAGATCTCCCGGCTGGGCTCGCCGCGCTGCCTCCTCATAACTGGCTAGCGCTGCCTCAAGTTCGCCGGCCGATTCCTCAAGCCGGGCCAGACGAAAGCGCAGGACCCCATTGTCCGGGGCAGCGACAACCTGTTCGCGTCGGCGTTCCATCACGGCGCAGCTCTGGCCATAGATGACCAGGGATTCGCGCTCCGCAATGGCCAGATATCCCTCGCTGGCCGCCAGGTTGCCTCCTCCGCGCCCGTAGAGTTGCCAGAGAGGAATGACCTGGTGCACGTCCCCGCCGGTCGCCTGATCGACGACCAGAATATCGGTCCGGGTGGGCCAATACACGCGATCGCCGGCGAGCAGGCCGCGGCCATATCCCTCGTAACCCCCATACTCTGGCCAGACCCGAACAACCCGCCCGCTGGCTGGGTCGATCGAATAGATCCGATCGCCGGTCGCGTAAAGACGCCCCGAGGCCACGCCCAGCAGGTGGTGGGCCCGAGGGATCGGCGGCGTGGCCCAGAGTGGCTGGCCGCTCGCAGCGTCGAAGGCGAGGATTTCGGCCGCGTCGGTCGGAGCGATGAAGACGCGACCGCCGTGGACGACCGCCGGGTTGGGCGTTCGGCGCAGTTCCGGCGCTCCGAGCCGATCACGCGTCGGATAGGTCGCCAGCCAGCGGATGGCCCCCGACGGAGCGTCCAGACAAACCAGCGCTCCCAGATTGGTCTGATAGTAGAGGCGTTCGCCGTCGAGCGTCAGCAGCCGATGGGCGGCTCCGGCAGCGAGCCGAGTTCGATCCGGCTCGGGGTTGGCGGTGCCCAGATAACGGACCCAGCGCGTCTGACCAGTCTCCGCGTCGAGGCACGCCGCGTAGAGGTCGGTCTCGGGACCAAGCTCGGTCAGGGCGACATAGATCCGGCGCTCATCGGCGACCGGTGTCCCCTCGAAGGCCGTGAATCCGCGATCGGCGGCCCGCTGAAGTCGCGTGGGGAGGCCGACCTCGCCGGCCTTCTTCTTCCAAAGCAACTTCCCCTCGACCTCGGGGTTGCTGCGGATGGCGAGCAGCTCGCCGCCAGCCCGACCGTCCCCCAGACGCGCAATGATCCGGTCTCCCGAGGCCGTGAGGGTCCGCGGCTGGGGATTCACGGTGGGCTGCCCTCGCGTGGAGCTTTGGCGGAGACCGGGGAGACGCTGCTCCCAGGCCAGGACAGCTCGACGCACCTGCGCCTCGTCGCTTTCATCCGGCATCGCCCCGAGGCGGTAGGCCGTGACCCGGTCGTCGCCGGCGACAATCACCAGGCCTCCGACGAGAATCGGGTGGGTGAGCGGCTCGAGCGATTCGGCATCCGGACTTGATCGCGCCGCCGCGTTGCCAGCGGTACGCCCGTCGGGCTCGGTGCGGCGAGGTTGAAGCGGGACCCGCCACTGCAGCGAACCGATGTCGATCGGCTCCGGCGCGACACCTCCCCGGGTCGACGATCCGCCCAGGGTCGGCCAGTCGTTCCTGATCGTCGGCCGAGCGGCCAGCCGGTCCTCGGCCAGGGCGGCAGCCACAATCTCCGACAAAGATCCCTCTCGGCCTGCCAACCGACCCCGTGCCTCTGGGTACGTTGCGCGAAACGCAGCCAGGTCGTCCTCCGACGGAGGCTCCCCTAGAGCGGCCTGGCACAGCAGGATTTTGGCGGCCACCCGGGCTCGGTCCACATCCGGATCTGGATAAACGGCCTGGCCTGCCGCGACCTCCCCCGCCGGAACCAAGGCCCGATAGCAGGACAGCGCCAAGCCGTACCGCCCCTCGCGGAACGCCAGGTCGCCAAGCAGATCGAGGGCCTGATCTCCGACCGAGCTGACGAAATAATCCTCGATGATGCGCCGCAACGCGTCGGAATCGCCACCCAGACCGCGCTCCAACAATTCCGCCGCCGGGGCATCCACCCGACGGCGATACTCAGCGAGACCCTCGGCCGGCAGCCGCGCCAGGGCGGCCTGAACATAGGCACGCACGTTGACATAGAGCGTCGCCCGAACGGCCGCCTGGGGCGCCAGTGCCACTCGGGCCAAAGAGTCGCCGTGCTGGGCAATCGCGCGCTCGTAAAGATCGATCGCCTCGACCCACTGGGACTGCTCCGCCTGACGCGCCGCGTTCCGGAGCAGGGCTTCAGCCGTAATGCTATCGTCGGGATGAAACGGCGAATGGCTCCGCACATCCAGCGGCCGCTGTGCCCAGATCGGCCCGACAAACACCAGACTGAGCAGCCCAGCCCCAAGCCCGGGCCACCCAAACCGGCGACCCGGCGTACAGGAAGAGTCGGAGTGAGGCGTACGGCTCATTCGTAAAGCGTCCCGAACCGAGCTTTCGGTCGCGGCCTGTTCTGGTCCGATACCGACGGTCCGATCCGTCTCATTCTATGGCGAAGGGTCTGCGGTTCTGAACGGATCGATCATCCTTTCTCAAAAAACGGGAGACGGGGACCGACTTGAGCAGCCCGTCATACCGCTTCTGGCAAAATCATGCAAACCCAGGACCAATCGCAACCCAGCGCCGGCCGTTCCGGGGAATCTCTTCAGGTCACAGGCGGACCGGACGGCTCATGCCGGCCTGGCATGTGGCCAGACCGATCCTCGCCGTCTCGCTCATCGGTCAGGCAGCCCCGCTGCGCGACCGCGCAGCCAGGGCCGCCAATCGCCTTACGGCGGCGGGAGCATCCGCGTGCCCAGCGAGAAGACGACCAGCCCCAGGAACGCCAGGAGCATGGACGCCCCCAGGCCGACCCGCCCGGCCAGCTCCGCACCGATCGCCAGCGGCGGGATGGCCAGGCCAACCAGTTGCAGGAGCCGCCCGAGCGCGCGGGACGAGCGTTCCGTCATTTCTTGACTTTGGCCGGGTCGAGCACGATCTCGCCCAGGTCCGTCACTTCGCCGGCCTTGACCGTGACCGCCATGCCGCGCTGGCCGCCCTCGGTCACATAGCCGACCTTACGCTGCCAGAGGACCAGATTCTGGGTGCCAGCCGGAACGCCCCGAATCTCAAACGAACCATCCGGCCCCGTGACCGCAAAAAACGGGTGGCCGAAGACCATGATGTTGCCCTTCATCCAGGGATGAATGTCGCAAACCAAGGTCATCGGCCGCTTCTCGACGGCCAGCTTCTTCTCGGTCGCCCCATTAGCGCCCAAGGCAAAGTTTCCGTTATTGGTAAATCCGGTGTAATGCACATTGTGGCCGATCGGGTCGCTCGATTTGAAGACGATCGTCTGATCCTTGTGCAGCGCGGTGCTGATCGGCACAAATTCGCAATTGATCTGGTCGATCACCACTTTGGGATGCTCGCTGAGAAGCTGCTTCTCCGCGTCGGCATTCTTTCCCGCGGGGTTGGGCAGATAGGCGAACGCGTGGGCGACCCCCTTGGTCTTCGGATCAATGACCAGCTCGACGTCGAACAGCGGAGCCTTACCGCAGACCTCGACGTCCTTGTTGGGCTTGATCGGAACCGGCGGAGGGACCTCGGCCCCCCCCCACACCAGACGGCCCCGAATCGTTCCGTACGACCCCTGCACGGCGGCCGCCTCGAGCGGCGACGCTTCTAACCGCATACCGACCACGGCCGCTGCCAAAGTCGCTGAAGCCGTCAGGGCACACACGAACATGCAACGCAGACGCATCATCGGATCGAAGACCTCGACGAACGGGATTGCCCAAGAAACCGGCGACTGATTCATGCAGCCGCAGGCACGCCCGATCCACCGGAGCGATCGAATCTGATCCTATCAGGATCGCCGACACTCCGGGTAGCAGCCACCGCGCCCCGCCGTCGAACCGGTTCCGGCTACTTCACCTTGCTGGCCTCGAGCTTGTACTCGACGGTCGCCTCGCCCCCGGCGGGAATCGTCACCGGATCCCCTGAACCCGACGACGTGACAAAGCCGGGATGCGTCGCCTCAGTCCAAACGACGACCTTCTGTTCCCCGGCCGGAACATTCGCAATCTCAAACTCGCCCCGCTCATTCGTCACCGCGAAGTACGGATTGTTGAGCGTCAGCCACCAGGCCTTCATCCACGGGTGGATATCGCAGACAACCTGCCCGGGCCGGCCCTCGGCGTTCTTGATTTGGAGCGGAACCTGGCTGCCCGGCTGAATCCCCTGGTTGAAGCTCGTGCCACGAAGCAGCGAGTGCACGTTGTGGCCAGCTTGATCGCTCGACTTGATCAGGATCGTGGCCCCCTTGGTCACCGCCAGGACATGGGGAATGAAGACACAATTCTTCTGGTCAAACTCGACCACGGCTTTCTCCGCAGCCGCCTGCGTCTCCGGGTGAACCGCACTCGGACGTGGGATATAAACCAGCGCGTTGCGCACTCCCTTGGTCGCCGGATCGACAATCAACTTCTCATTCGGCACATCCTGCGCAGCGCAGACCTGAGCATCCTTGACGTCCGACCCCTTGGCCACGAGCGGCGGGTACGTCGGAACCTCGCCAACGAAAACGACCCGCCCCTTCAGGGTCCCCCATCCCTCCGCCCCAGAGGACGGCGCCTCGGCAGCCGCTTCAACTGGTCCCGAGTCAGTCGCCGAAGCCGCCTCCGCCGGAGCCGCCGGGGCCGTCGCAGCCGTTGCCGAATGGGCCGATCCACCCGTCCCGCTCGCTCCGGACAGCTTCTCCGGCTCCGTGATCCGAACCACGCCCCCCTCGCCCGGATCGGCTGGATTGCCACCACAACCTAACACCAGTCCCAGCACCAGCATCCCCGGCGCGAATCCACGAATCAGGGCTGTCAGCTCAACGTATGGTTTCATGTTGATCAGATCCTTCAAACCGAGATCAGTCGCAGCTCAACCTCTCAATGCGGATCGACCCGGAACCGACCCTGGGCCGATCACGGCGCGCCTCCGGGCGCGGCCGCCCCGCCGCTGGCCGACGCCTGGGCGGGATCGGTCGGCGGAGCAACCGCCGCGAATTGCTGCTCGACGGCCGTGACGTAATTGAGCAGCGTATCGACCACCGTTCGAACCTGCTCGAGCGGTTTGCCCTCGAGCTGGGGCGGCACACCCAAAACCGGATTCGCCGCCTGGGCACCCTCGGGCGCGAACACCTGCGGCATGGCGGTGTAGGGAACCAGCCGGGTGGGATTGGCCACCCATTCGACGAGATAGTCCGGCCGCAGCCGCCCGGCAACCTGGCGAAGGTTGGGACCGTGGGACTTCTCCTCACCGGTCGGCCGCAACGGCCCGATCGCATGACACTGAACGCATTGATTCTTCGTGATCAGATTCCATCCAGCGTCCAGATAGGGGGACCGCGGAACGCCCGACGGAGCGGCCCCAGCCGACAATCCCTCGGACGACAATTCGAACATGGCCTCACGTTCCGCCAGATACGCCTGCTCTCGCTGGGGAATCTCCTGATAGGGGAAGATCGCCCCATCGCGGGCCGCAAAGTAATTGGCTAGGTCGCGGGTCTCGGTCAGCGCCGGGCTGGCCGATTCGCCCCGGCCGTACGTGGCAAACGGCGCATAGGCCCCATAATGGAACCGCGGCATCCGCAGCATCGCGGCCGGTCGAATCGAATACGGATCCTGGAGGAACTGAGTCAGCCACGGAGTCTGAACCTTCTGGCCCTCGCGCAGCAACGGCGGCGGCAGCCTGTTCCAAATCGGCCCAAGCGGTTCGCCAGTTTGCTCGGCGAGCCACGTCGCGTACAGCCACGCGAAGTCACCTCCCTCGGCCGGTCGCTCGACGAGGCGGTCGGGGTTCAGGGTCAACGTATCGCCGACCTGGAACCGGAAGCCGCGGATGGTGACCGGGCGCCAAAGCTGCAAGTAGAGCGTCCGATCCGGCCGGCCCTGGTCATCTTCCTGTACGTCCAGGCCGATCGGCATGCCCTCGAGCACGATCGGCTTACCGTCCGAGGCGTGCAACTCCGGCGGCTGGCCAGCCTCGTAGGTCAGCCCGGGATAAAGCCCCAGGTGATCCTTGGCCCGATTTTCATAGGCCAGCCGCACATTGCTCTGGAATGTCTGTTCATCGGCTGGATCGTCCGAGCGGAAAACCTGGTTCAGGTCGGCACCAGCGGCAATTTCGTAGCGGGGCATCGCCAGAGTATGGCAGCCGCGACAGTTGTACCGTTCCAGGAGTCGTTCGCCCCGGGCCAGAGCCAACTGGGCTGGCGTGTAGCTGGCATGTGGCAGGTAACGCGCCGGGATCTTCTCCCCGGTCAGCCCGAGCACGAAGGTCATCACTTCTTCGATGGCCTCAGGGTCGTCCGACCAGGAGAACTGGGGCATCCGTAGCCGATCATCCCAGGGCTTCAGGTCGTCCCGGTCTTTCTTGTAGTCGTAACTGCGGGGCCGGTGCAGTTTCTGGAACAAAAAGCCCGCCCGGGTGTGCTCGGCAAGCTGTTCCTGGTAGTAGGTCGGGGTCCCGTCCCGGCTGGCGTCCTCGTCGGGAGGGCTGTCGGCCAGATATTCGGTGATATGGCCGTAATCGAGCTTGGTGGGGCTCTTGAATCCCCAGCCTTTGAGCGGCGTGCCGATCGGCTTCTCGTTCTCGTAGCCTGGGATGTTGTGGCAGCCGAAGCAGCCCAGCCGGGCGATGGTGCGCTGCCCGACGTACTCGAGCTTCTCGTCGGTCGTCATCGAGGCGACCAGGCCGTCGATATCACGCTCGAGGATCGTGCGGCGCTGGTAAGTCTTCGATCGGCCCAGATAAAGCCGGACCAGTTGGTCGAGACCCTCCCGAACTTCGGGCGCATCGACCGGAGGAACCTCGATGGCGATCGGCCAGAACCGATTCTCGGATTCCGGCCCCCAGTCGCTTCGCATGCTGAGGATCCAGCCCGCGATGTCGGCTGCGTCCTGAATCGAGAGCTGCAAGTTGGGCATCAAGCTCTGCGGGTGGTAGCTCTCGGGCTTGTGAATCCAGTTGGTCAGCCAGCGATAGCCCTGATCGCGCGACTCAAATTTCGCCGCCATGCTCGACAGGTTGGGGCCGTAATCGGCCTGGGCGTACCGGCGAACCGACTCCGGGAACGACTCGGCGGGGTAAAGGGCCTCGACGTCGAGCTGGTAGGCCCCATTGAACGCCGGACGCCCGTCAGGCCGCCGTGCCAGCGAAGGCGGTAGATCCGAGGCCTGATACGGCGTCGTGGAGTGGCAGGCCAGACACCCCTTCTCAAGGAAGAGCTGGCGGCCCCGCGCCGGATCGTTGGCAGCCGGAGGTTCGACGAACTCCGGCGCCGTGCTGTGTCGGAACAAATAGTGGGTGATCGCGTGAATCTCGGCATGGTTCCGCGGCCAGTCACTTTCCTTGTCGTTGTTGGTGATCCCGTAAAACCGCGGCATGCGGCTGTCGGGCCGGAACGCATGCGGATTCTTGATCCACCGCAGGGTCCACGCCTTGCTCGACTTCGAGGCGATGTGTGCCAGGTTGGGCCCCACCGGACGATTGTCGGTCAGGTCCGGCCCGAACGAGCCTTCCCCGCCGATCGTGTGGCATCCGGTGCAGCCGTACTTGGTGATCCGCTGATAGCCGGCCAGCAGCTTGGGGGCCTGATGCTCCTTCAGGTCGGTCACCAGATGGTGGCACTTCAGACAGCTCGACTCGAGAAACCGGGACGGCAGCATCGGCTCATCCCAGTGATGCACCTTGTGCCAGTTATATTTCTCGTGCCACTCGTGTTTCTGATGCTCGTCGTTCGGCTCGTGACTCGCAAACGTGAAGGTCGTGCCCGAGCCTTGACCGCCGTGGCAGATCGTGCATCCGAACGAGTTGATCGGGTGGGGACCGTTAGCATCCAGATAGAGACCGGCCTCGACCGGCTGGCCAGTCGCCGGGCTGATGGCCGTGGCGCCGGTGGTCAGCATCGGGTGGCTGCGATAAACCAACGGCATCGGCTGTCCATCGGCCGCAGTCTCAAACCCAACGCGATCGATCCCCTGGTGGCAGGTCGTGCACCGGTCGTAACGTGGAACATCCTTGAAATTATAATTAATCGTGAGCTCGGGAAGACTGATCTGCTGTATCTTGGTCGGTGGCGCGGCCATGTCGAGCAGCGGCAGGTCGCGGATCAACGCAAAGAGTCGGTTGCGCAAGCCGGCCAGCCCCTGCCCTTCGCCGTACAGCTTCTCCTTCTGTTCCAGCGTGCGGACGATCCGGTCCCGGTCGCGGGTCAGATCCTCGCGCTTCTTGGCCAGAACTTCGGCGGTTTGGGGCGTCACGCTTAACGCAAAGGCCATCCAGGCGGCGTCATCGTCGGCGGGCTGGGAAGGCTCGGGGATCGGCCGGACTTCAAATCGGAGCGGGACGTTCTCGGCGTCACCGCGGATGAGGTTGACCCGAATCATCCCCGCCGGTGCGCGGCCGGTCAGAATCTCGATCAACTGCTTGCGGAACGTCTCAAACTGCTCGACGGTCATGACGTCGCCAGCCCGGAAGCCGGCCAGGGCCGCGAGCGACCCCGGTGGCGGATCGGCCGAAACCTCGACGTTCCGGCTCGTCAGCAGACCCTGACGCAGCCGCGCTTCGGCCAATTGCCGCTGCACGGTCTCGTAGGCCCGACTGATCTCGGCGTATTCGCGTTCGGTCGGTTCGATCGTCGACGTGATGTAGCGGGCCGCCTGCCGTCGCTCGTTGCGGTCGATCATGCCGTCATACAGGCTGCGATAGCTATCCAGCTCCGCCTTCTTGAACCGCCGCCGGGTGTCCAACTGCTGGAACTGACCCTCGATCCGCTTGATCCGAGCCTCTAGGTCCTTCAGCTCCCGCCGGCGTTCCCGGCTCAGCCGCTCCGACTCGGCGATCGCCTGATCGAGGGCGTCGATCTGCGCCTGGTGCTTCTGCCGCAGTTCGTCCAGCTTCTGCCGCTCCTGCGCCCTCAGCTTGGCGACCTCGATCTCCTGAAACTCGCGTTGCACCGATTTCCAGGGGCGCAGATGATCGACCAGGACCATCCAGACGATCGAAATCGTCATCAGCACGCTCGTGATCGCGAACACGATGTGGAGCGTCCGCGTGCTGCGATAGGTCTCTTCGCGGGCAGGCATGGCGGCGGGATCCTCGCGCTTGATCAGGCTCTCGCACGGGAGAGGGGTCCGGGGCGGAACGGCGCCAAGGTCGATCCGGTCGTTCGTATCTCAGATGTTGAAGAATATCTCCGGCAGAAACACCAGATACTTCAGGTTGATCGTCCACCGCAGCACCATCTTGATCGGCAGGCTGAGCATAAACAGCAAAAGTAGCGACAAGACCAGGTAGCGGCCCCAGCCCGCCTGCTCTATGTACTTGCGGAAGAACAGCCGCGCCATCAGCGGGATCAACACCACGAAATATCCAGCCGTCAGCAGAATCCCCGGAGCTTCCCGCACCAGGGGGTTGGTCGGCCGGCTCGTACCCAGCAAATCAATCCAGAAGAGATCCGAAAGATTGACGTTGTTCAGAGGAATCAGTTTGTGCGGGTCCCAATATTCGTAGGGGCCAAAAAAATTCCAGTTCGGGCCTCGCAGGAAGGTGCCCAAGAGGATCAGAATCACCCAGAGCACCAGAAACCCGTACTGGAAGGTGATGTAGGCAAACCGCCGCTGCTCGTACGTGTAGTAGCCATTGCCCAGCTTGTTGGTATCGATGTAGGGCATGGCCATCAGACCCAGAATGATCAGCGTCGGCAGCACCACGCCCGCCATCCACGGGTCGAAGTAAACGAGCATCTCCTGTAAACCCAGAAAATACCACGGCGCCTTGGACGGATTGGGCGCCGTGGTCGAACTGGCCGGCTGCTCGAGCGGCGCCTGCAACGCGATCGCCCAGACCACCAGAACCAGCGTCCCGACAACCATCGCAATCAGCTCGGTATACACCAAGTCGGGCCAGGTCAGAACCTTCTCCGGCTCCAGCTCCTCCAGGTTGGGCAGACCTCGCGCCATCCGCGCATCGTTGATCACCGCCCGCCGCAACCCATGCCAGGTGAAAACCCCGACCAGCACGATCATCCCGACGATCGGCACATTGTCCGGTTTGACGACGATATCCCGAAAATCGTAGTCAGTCAGGCTCAGGCCGAAGAAAAGCAGCGTCAGATTGACGATCGACCAGGCCACCACGCCGCTCGACAAGAACCGCCGATAGCGAATCATGGCCGCGAAGGCCAGCGTCGCCCCCACAAAAAACGACGTCGGTCCCGACACGGCGTCGATCGCATCCTTGATAAACCCGGGCATCGCCACACGGCCACCCAACTGGTACGACAGCCCCATCGCCTGAAACACCACGGCGACGACACCCCAGATCAGCGTCCACATCGTCCGATTCAGCGGCTTACCCAGGCCGACCGGCGGAATGTGGTCATCGAGGCTCGGCGGACGTGGAGGTGCCTCATAATCCGGGTCGAGCGCGTGACCACGCGCCTCCACCTCGCCAAATTGGGCCGCGTCGGCCCCCGCCTGAATCGCCAGCACCATGTTGGCCAGCGCACCCAGGAAATAGGCCGCCGAAACCAACGGCCCTGGGGCCACCGCCTGAATCGTCAGCAAGATCGCCACACCCAGCCAGAGGACACCACAGGCGATCGGCAGCCAGGACGGCATCCGCCGCGTCTTGGGCGCCAGCCCCACACGCGAATTGCCCTCCATGACCATGGTCCCATACGCCAGGTACGCCGCCGCCAACGCATTGGCCAGCGCCGCCAGGAGGTAGTACCAGGCCAGCCCCTGGATCACCGAGGGCGTCAGATCTTCGTGGTGCATGGCGTTTCGATGCCTCACATCGGCCCGCTGATCCCGCCGTCCTTACGCACCCGCCAGAAATGAATCATGATCAGAAGCGCCACCGCCAGGGGCAGGGCCACGCAGTGCAACACATAAAACCGGTTGAGCGTCATCTCGCCCACCGATCGGCCGCCCAAGAGCGCAAACTTGGCATCCGACCCCGAGGTGATCAGACTCACCCCGTTGATCTTGAGCAGCGCTGAGCCGGGCCCTTCCACCCCCGCCAGCGGCGTCGCTCGGGCCATGTTCGAACCGACCGTGATCGCCCAGATCGCCAACTGATCCCAGGGCAGCAAATAACCCGTAAACGACAACAAGAGCGTCAGCACCAGCAACAAGACCCCCACCACCCAGTTGAACTCGCGGGGCGGCTTGTAGCTGCCCGTTAAAAACACCCGGTACATGTGCAGCCACACCGCGATCACCATCGCATGCGCACCCCAGCGATGCAGCTCCCGCAGGATCCCCAGCGTCGTCACGTCACGCAAGGCCAGAATATCGTTATATGCATGTTCAAGCGTGGGCCGATAATAAAACATCAGCAACACGCCCGTAATCACCTCGACCATGAACAGAAAAAAGGTCGTGCCGCCCATGCACCAGGTGTAGCTCAGGGCGATCCCCTGCTTGCGGACACTCACCGGATGAAGATGCAGAAAAAAATTGGTGAGCATCACCACCACCCGGTTCCGCCGATCGGTTGGCATCGGGTGCCGGAAAATGCTCTTCCAGATCTGAGTCTCGGAGACCTTCTCGATCAGCGACATGCCAGGCGGGCCTCCCACGGAGCCAGGGCGGGTTCGCTCGAGTTGGGCGGGACGAAGTCTAGACCTTGAAGTAGCTCTCGGGATCCGTCCACTGACCCAGCTCCTCCTGATATTTCTGGCTCTTGTCGACGACCAGTTGTCCGTCGTCGCCGAGCGTCAGCTTGTACCGTTCCAGCGGCCGAGGCGCGGGGCCTTCGAAGTTGACGCCCGAAATGTAAAAGCCGCTCCCGTGGCACGGACACTTGAATTTCTGCTCGCTGGCCAGCCAGTTGGGCGGACATCCCAGATGCGTGCAGATCGACGAGAGCGCATAAATCTTGTCTTCGCCGTCGTAGGCGTCGGACCGGACGATCCAGAATCCCCACTCGGCCTTCCAGCGCTCTTCGACCTGTCCTTTCTCAAAGTCACCCGGCGAGCCGACCTTGATCGTGCTCGGCGGTTCAGCCAGCACGTTCGGAAAGAAAAACCGCGCGCTGCCGGCCAGCAACGTCGCCATCCCGGCGGTGAACGCCGCCCAGCCGGCCGCGATCCAGAATCCGACACGCAGCAAACCCCGCCGCGACGTCGCGGATACCGCCACTTCCCGACCCGGCCGCGGCGGAACCACCTTGCTCTCGGCCTTCCTCGGGGCCGCCTTCGACGTCGGCGCTGCCTTGGCCGTCGAACCTTGCGCCTTCTTGGCCTGTTCGGCGCCTGCACGCCTCAGGTGCTCGGCCAGGTCTCGCGGGTCGGTCGCCTGCTCCAGCGGAGGTACGGCCCGGCTCGAGGCCGCTCGGGCTGCTGGGCTGGTCGCCGGACTTGCCGCGGGTCGAGGACTCGGCTTCGCCGCGCGGGCCGCGGCCCCTGCGCCTCCGCTGCGGGCCGCCGCCAGCTTCTCCTGGAGCGTCAGCGGCCGACCGAGCGTCTCCCGCGAGGGAGCCGGTGGGGCCGGCGGAGAAGGTTCTTCGTGCCCGATCTCTGGGCTGGCCGGGGCTGAGGCTGTCGGCGCTGCGGCCGCCGGGACCGAGGCCGTGCCGGCCGGCTCCGATCCCGCTGGGCGTCCCCGTGCGGCCGCCAACTTCTCCTTGAGCGTCATCGGACGCCCGAGAGGCGCCGACGTTGGCGGCGGCTCGCTCGGCGGGGGCGACGACGAGGCTGCCGGGGCCTCCGACGCTGGGACCGACTCGCCAGGCTCCTCCGCCGCGGCCGGGGGCGGGCTCGTCGGCCCCGGGTCAGCCCCCGGCCGGGCAGGTCCAGCCGCTCGTACCCTCGCCAGGATCTCCTGAACGCTCGGTCGTTCTGCCATAGGACTGGTCCAGCTCCGCAGCCCCGCTGCCTCGCGCCAGAACGGGCTCGGCATCCGGGTCGATCACGGCGGAAAAAGAGTCGGGTCCCCACCCCTTGCCGCCCCTCGCGCCTCGGGCAGTCGTCGTGGCGTCACCTCTTCCCGCCTCAGCCGAGAGGGAATCGCGCAAGGCAACCATCTCTGGACCCCGATTTCGAAAGGCAGATCTCAGCCTAGCAGGCGCGTTCCACCATCGCAACACGCTCCGCCGGCTTCTCCCTGCCGGGGCGTAAACCCTCAATGAATCTCGAGAAATTCGAAATCTCGCGACACATCGCGGAGCCGCTCGTTCAGATATTGGCGGATCTCGTCGGCCGTCTTGGCTTGCAAAACATGATGGGCATAACGCTCCGCCTCAGCGGTGCTGACGCGCGCCAGCAGGGCCTTGATCGTCGGCACAAACGCCGGGCTCATGCTGAACCGCGTCAATCCCATCCCGAACAAAACCAGCACACACCGCGGCTGACCGGCCATCTCGCCGCAAACGGTCACCGGCGTGCCGGTCTTGCTACAGGCATCGAGGATCATCTTCAGCACTCGAAGGATCGCCGGTCCGAGCGGGTCGCACAGATGTGCCACCTTCGGATTGTCCCGGTCGGCGGCGACCAGATACTGAATCAAGTCATTCGAGCCGATCGAAATGAAGTCGACATCCCGCAAGATCGAGTCGATGCAGACCGCGGCCGCCGGGACCTCAATCATCACCCCAAACTGAACGTCCCGACCGAACGGCACCCGAGCCGCGGCCAGCTCGGCCTTCATCCCGTCGACCATCTGCCGCACCCGCTTCAGCTCGTCGACCGTCGTGATCATCGGGAACAGGATGCTCACCTTGCCGTGCGCACCTGCCCGCAAGATCGCCCGCACCTGCGTCTCAAACAGCCGCGGATGCTCCGAAATCAGCCGAATCGACCGCCAGCCCATGAACGGATTCGGTTCGTGGCGATGACCCAGATACGGCACCGTCTTGTCACCGCCCAGATCCAAGGTCCGGATCGTGACCGACCGATTCGGAGCCGTCTCCACGACCGCCTTATACGCCTGATACTGTTCCTCTTCGTTGGGCACGTCCGGATGCGTGATGAAGAGATACTCGGTTCGATACAGACCGACCCCCGTCGCGCCGACCTGAACCGCCGCTTTGGCATCCGAGAGCGTGTTGATGTTGGCCAGCAGCTCCACCCGCACCCCGTCGCGGCTGGCCGCCGGCTCATCCCGATTCCGAATCAGCCGATCCTTGATGTGGACAAATTCCCGCTGAATCTTGCGATACGCCGCCAGCGTCTCGGCGTCGGGCCGCACCAACACCACCCCCTCGCGGCCATCGACGATAATCACCTCCCCGTTACGCAGCGCGGACGTCACCCCCACGCAACCGGAAACAGCCGGGATCCCACGGCTCCGCGACAAAATGGCCGCGTGGCTGGTGCTCCCCCCCGTCTCGGTCACAATCCCGGCCAGCGGTAAGTGGCCCAAGCTCATCGCCTGGCTCGGCAGGATTTCATTGGCCACGAGCACGACCGGCTCGGTCGTGCCGTTGGCCGACGGATCATACTCGCCGCTAAGGGTCGGCTCAGTCGGCAGCGACCGGTCAGGCTCTTGGAGATGGCCGATAATCCGGGCAATCACATCCCGTATATCCGCCAGCCGCTCCCGAAAATGATCATGCTCGAGCCGGGCAAACGCCGCGGCGTAGGCCTGAACCACTTCATGAAGCGCCGAGGTTGCCGTCAGTCGCTCGTCGCGAATCTTCTGCTTAACTTGCTGCAGGAGCGTGGCATCCTGCAAGACCGTCAAATGGCTGCGAAAAATCTCCGCTTCGGCGGCCCCCACCTCGGTCGCCACCTTCTCGATCGTTTTGTCCAGTTCCTCGGCCGACCGCTGCACAGCCTGCTCAAACCGGCTGATCTCGGCCCCCGGGTCAGCACCGGCTGCAAGATACTCCGGCTCGGCCGGGCCGAAGACCGACTCGACCCGATGCACCACACCGATCGCCACGCCCGGACTAACCGCAACCCCCTTAAACATAATAATCTAATTTACCGCGTCGGTTCGGCCTTCTCAATCCACGGCCCGCTCCGTTTCGGCCCATCGGTCTCCGACCCGGCGTCCCCGTCCGGTTCCATCCCCTGGGCCGCCGTCGGCCCCTTGCCCGTCCGCCCAACCACCAGCACCACCGCGGACATGCCTAGGTACGCCAGCGCCCACTGGTGCGGCAACAGCGGCCGGGAGGCCTCCAGCCGTCCCTCGGCCTTCAATCGCTCCTCGACCTGCGACGGCCAGAGGATCGGACTCCCGCGTAGCGGCGAGTGAATCACCCCCACCCAGGCCAGCATCGCCCCGAATACCAACGCGAGCGACGCCACCCGCCACCGGCCGTCGATCAACCAGGCCAGCCAACTCCCCCAGAGCAGACTCGTCACCAAAAATCCACCGGCCAAGGTCGTCAAGACCTGGAGCCACTGCTGCACCTCGGCACCATACGTCCCAAACGCCGGTCCCAGCGTCCCCATCCGAAGATCGACTTCGCCGGCCAGCCGATCGACCATCAGATACGCCAGATACGCCAGCGCCGGCACACACGCCAGCACCAGGGCCGGATAATGGCGTCGCGGTGTTGCCCGGAACGATTGCTGGGCAATCTCGACCCCCACAAACACCAGGATCGGGTAGACCGCCGCCCGCGGCAGCACATGAAATACCCACCCAAACGACCCGAACACCCCAAGGGCCCCCACAAAGACGCCGGTCGCCAGCGTGTAGCCAGCTCGCCCCCCCATCGCCTTGTAAGCTGGATGGCCGATATACGGCGTGGACTGAATGACTCCACCCAGGGCCGCCGCAGCCAGCGTCGCCACCCCTTCGGCGGCCACGATCGGCTCGGTCGCGTAACGGTCGCCCGCCGCCGCCGCACTCTCCGTGCAATCGATGCCGCCAATGACCGTCGCCAACGCCAACGGCAGCACCACCGGAAGGTAGCCGGCGGCCTCCAACCCGTGGGCTTTGAGCCAGTCCCACCAGGGGCCGAGCGGCAACGGCAGCCAGAAACCCAACCCGCCCACCGGCGGCGGTGTCAGCCCGGCTCCGCTCCCTACGAGCGTAAAAAGATGCGTCAAACCGGCCCCCACGCACACCGCCACCAGCGAGCCGGGAATCTCCTCCAGCCGGGCCAGTGCAAGCGTCGCCAAACCCGCTATCCCCAACCCCACCAACCAGCCAACCTCCGTCCCGCCACTGGCCGCCACCCCCATCAATCCCATGCCCAACCCCGTCAACAGCCCCACCAACCAACCGCTCAGCCGCCACCGCGCCGTCAGCGTCGCCAAGACCAACGCCAGTGACACCATCCCCGTGACCGGCGTCGCGGCAACTTCCAGAAGCGGCAAAAAACTGATAATGACCAGCGCGATCGCCACCAGCGAACCCAACAGCCCCGCCCGCGGACACCGCCGCCGAATCCAACCACTCACCGGCGCGCAGGCCACCTTGAACAGCCCCGCCGCAACCAACATCGTGATCCCGACGTACCAGGCATGCTCGGCCGCCGCGACCGGGTCGGCCGCGATTCCCGCCATTTCCTGCCGTTCCAACTCCGCCCGAAACGATGGCCCCAGCACCAGAAAAACCGACCCAAATGTGCTCGGCGTGTCCAATCCCAGCGGCATCGCCGTCACATCCGAACGCCCCTCCCTTCGCGCCAGCCGGACCGCCATCACCGTATAGATCAAATCCCCCACCAACACCCCCACCGCCGTCCCCGGAATCATCCGCGTCAGCCCAAACTCCGCCGGAAAGCCAAAAACCCCAACCAGCAAACTGGCCATCAAAATCATGTCGCTGACGTTGTCGAGCATCACCCCAAAAAAGGCGTTGATATCGCCCGTGGCCCACCAGCAAACGTGCTCCCCCGTTCCATCCGCCGATCGCCCATCTCGCATCGTCGACCGCCCATCTCGCATCGTCGACCAGCCCATCCGCCTCGCGATCCTTCCTCTGCTCACTCACCCGATCCCTCGCCGTGAAGCAGGCCACGATCTTACCCAAACAATCCAATCCGAGAATCGTTCGAATTTTTCTTGGAGCATTCCGGATCGGTCGATATAGTATGAGTTACGTCCGGGAGTCGGTCTCGATCCGCTTCCTGGACGAGCCGCAGGCCCTCGGAGCTTGGGGTTCCTTCGAGGTCTGCTTCGCCGGCAACGCGGCTTCGGGTCGATCCGTAGCCGCGTGGTGAGTTGGTCCTAGTCTGTCTTTTGGTGGGGTTTGCGCGTGCGGAGGTGGATCTCCGCGTGTCGCCGTGCGGCTCGGCCGGGATGTCGAGCGATCGGTGGCCTTCAGCGCCAGCCCTGCTCCAGGGATGGATCGGGTGGATTGGCCGGGCGGTGCATCGAGTCTCGCCCCGCCTCGGTCCTTTCACGGAGAGAGACTGAATGAGTGCAGCGAACGTGAAGAAGTACGGCTCGACAAACCCGGCCAATGCCTATGCCGGGGCCATGGCTCGCCTGCGGCGGCGCGGCACGAGTTCGCGAGCCGGCCGGCGCTCGGTGATGCTGGGCGTGCTCTCCGCGCTGCAGTCCTCTGGGAGCCGCTCCAACACCCATCTCTCAAGCCGCGGGCCTGCCGAGGCCTAGCCTCTGACCGGGCCAGGCCCAGCCACCCTCCATGCATAACACCTTCGGCCGCGTTCCGCCGAGACGATCGGGCGGGACGCGGCCGTTCGGTTGTCTTTGGCAGAGACCGCGACCGGTCTCGTCGCACTTATTGGTCCTCGGTCTTCTGAAATTCGGGCGTCACCTCGTGGGCGTTGGGGCGGACATCCGCTTCCACGAGTCCGGCCACCCAGGACAGACCCCCCACCAGCAGGTTCTGGAACAGGGGGTTCTCCCAGACATCCTCCCGGTGTCCCATGGAGGTATAAAAGACTCGACCCTCTCCATACATCTTGGCCCAGGTCTGGGGGTAGTTGGGCCGCTTGTAATCATCGCCCTTCATCGTCGAGGTGTCGTGCGCGATGATCACATGAAGATCGTCCGGCTGAAACTTTTGCGAGTACCACTCGTCGTTGAGTCGAAACCGACGTTCGAGCACCTTGGTTCCCGGAAACGACGGGTCGGTGACGATCAGTTCGGCAACCTGCTGCGCGCCATGACCGTTGAAGTGGCCGCCGATCATCTGGATGAACGGATCGTCGGCACCGCGGCCCCGGTGGGTTCCGAACGTGTCGGTCGCCGAATGGACGCCGACGAATCCCGCCCGCCCGCTACGGATCGCGTCCAGGAATGCCTCCAGCCCCTCGGGCGACATCGGCGGCTGACGGTCGGTTCCTTCCTTGGTCAGATCGCCCGTCGTGTAAAAAACGAACGCATCCCACTGCCCGATCTGGCTGGGGTCGAACAACCTTCCGTCCTTCGAACACGTAACGTTCAGGCCATGCGCTTCGCCGAGCTGCTTCAAAATCCGTTCGGCATGACTCAGCTCGCCGCCCTGGCGGGCTATCGCCGAGTGCTGAAAGCCCGAGCTTTTCGTGAAGAACAGCACATTCTTGGCTTCCGATGGACGTCGTCCCAGGTGGGCCCAGGCTGGGCTGGCGGCCAGCCCAGCCACGCCCAGTCCTTTCAGAAACTCGCGTCGATGCACGCTCATCGCTCCAGCACCTCGTAGAGAGCGAAGAATGATCGCCCAGACCCGGGACCGACCCCATGACGCGACCCGGCTGGGTCAGTGGACTTGAGCTTAAGCCTAACGGGCCCCGCCAGCCACCGATAGTCCACAGCCGGCTCTCCCCTCGGCGGTCCTCTCTCCCGCGATGCTCCAACCAGCCTGCTTCCGGATTCGTCACTTCCCCCTCGCAGGGCGGAGTCTTCGTCCTCAATCGCCGCAACCCCCCGAGGAAATCTTGGGACGGGTTTTCCAACGTGCAGTTTGTTGGACCCCCGCGCTCGACGCCGGGACCGCTCGGCCAAGCGGCTCCGAATCCCTTAAGGAGAGGCTCGCGCGTCAACTGAAGCGCGACCGCTCCAGAGTCCTGCCCGGCCGAAACGGCCGCCATCGGACCACCGCACGCTGAGTCACTCGCGGCCCAGACACAGCGGGTTCCCGCTTGCGAGTGCCGGCCGCCGTGGGTAACGTACCTGAATCTCCCGCCCGACTCGGTTTGCCCTGCCCAGCCTTGGCGGTGATCCGGTCGAACCGGGCAGGCGTTCGCAGGGTGGGTCCTGCGACGGGCTTGAGAAGGAATCGACACCCGCCGACCGGGCCGCTGGCTCGGAGGAGATATGGATGTCGCACGCATCGGCCACCTCCCGGACCAGCGACCTGCACGACATCAACCAGCTCTGCACCTCAATCCGCGGCAAGCTCCAGTTTATGGACTATCTTGTCCGCGCCGCGGTCGCCGACATCCAGCGGCTTCAGGACGAGGATGACCAGGGGACACGGATCTTCCTGCGTCAACTGGTCGAAATGCACGCCCAGAATCTCGCGGTCGAATGCGAGAACATGCGGCTGATGACCGAACTTTGCCGGTGCCTCGAAGCCGCTGTCGCCGAGACCTGCGATGGATCGGTTCGGATCCGTAATGGAGACGCGGCATGACCACCCCCGAGCCCCGAGCTTCCGGCCCGGCCGGCTCGACTCTCGGCCGGTCCGCCAGCTCGGTTCAGGATCCACCCGCCTTCCCACCCCCGGTCGAGACCTCGATCCTGGCCCGCACCCTGGCGGAAGTTAAAGGTCAGGCACAGTTTCTGCTTTACCTGGCCGACCAGATCGAAGAATCGTTACAGCAGCTCGACGCCGAGACCGACCCGGGCCACGCCGCCTTTCTCTGTAAACTGCTGGCGATGTATTCCAGCCAGCTCGAAACCAAGCATCACGGCCTCGGCGAGAAGATCGCCGAAACGTGCCAGGAGGTCTATCTGACCGTCCGCGAGTTCGACGCCAACCTGGACCGCTAACCGGCCTCTTCGCTCGATCCTCCGCCTTGTCCCGGACGTCCGCCCCCGCTGCCGATTTTGGCCCGGGGAACCGTTCGCCTGACCCGGCCCGCTTACCGCCTCACCGACGCGCCGGATGCACGCGACCGTTCCCGGCCCAGCAGCCGGTGCAGCCCGATCCGGCCCATGATCACCAACGCCTTGAGCGCTTCCTTCGGATTGATCTTCGAGACACCCGCCCGCCGGTTCTCGAACACGATCGGCGTCTCCCCAATCCGACAACCAACCTGCTGGCACCGAAACAAGATCTCCTCCATGAACGAATAGCCGCGGGAGTAAATCCGAGCAAAGTCAATCGCCGCCAGCTTCGAGACCCGGTAACAGCGAAACGATCCGCTCGTATCGCGTGCCGTCAGCCCCAGCGTCGTCCGCGCATACCAGTTGATGCCCCCACTCATCAACTTACGCTTCCAGTCGAACTGATCGCCCGCGATTCCGCCCCCCTCGACATACCGCGAGCCGATCATCACGTCGTATCGCTCCATCCCCGCCACCAGTTGGGGGATGTACCGCGGCGGATGACTGAAGTCGGCGTCCAGATTCAGGAAGTAGTCATACTTTCCCTCGATCGCATGCCGCATCCCGGCCATCACCGCCGTCCCCAGCCCCTGCTTCCCCGGACGATGCAACACCTCGATCCGGGGATCGTCCCGCCTCAACCGCTCGGCAATCTCTCCCGTGCCATCTGGAGAATCGTCGTCGATTACCAGGATATTCGCCGTCGGAGCCACCCGGCGGATCGCGGCAATCAGTTCCTCCAGATTGCCAGCTTCATTGTATGTTGCCAACGAGATCAGCAGCCGCACATCAGCGGGCACGCGCTCAGCCGGCGTCGGACTCTCGGTCACATCTCGATCCCCGGACCCCTGCGGGTCGAGACCTTCGCTCCAGCCAAGCTCCACGTCCATCGGTCCCGTATCCCTAACCAATTAGAGAACGGAACCCCTTCGGCGCCAAGCACGTCTACCCATGCTTCAGGTATCATGCGGCGCCGCCGGACGACCTTGCCCAAACAGATCACCATATGGCGCGTGGGATTGGGGTGGATCCATCCAAACACTCGGCCCCTCGCCTCTCGGCCCGTCTGTCTCAGACACTCCTGACGCCCCGCCGACAGCCTCACGATTCACCGTCGCCGCCCACTCCTGCCACGCCTGGAGGGCTGTGTACGGATCCTCGACCACCTCCGTTTCAACAGGCACCTGCCCGGCTCGCGCCAACTCGTTCTGAGCGACCGTCGGCTCCACGGTCCAGCCCACCTCGATCAGCCCCTCCCCTTCGAGAACCGGTGGCCGGGTTGGAATCAACGGTTCAGCCGGGGGTTGCGTCGCCTCCGGAACCGACACCGGATGCGGAGCGGCCCCGGCCGTCGGATGCGCTGCGTCGCGTCGGATCCGCCCGGGCCGGACCGACCACTGACGAATCAGCCTCCTCAGCTCTGCCGCGTTGCCCCCCGAGTCTCGGTGGATTGCCTCCACCTCCGAGGCACCCACAGCGACACCCGGCCGCTCCCGCTCAAACCACGCCCGCGCATCCTCGGCATCCAGCGGACCCAGATGAACGTGCGTTGTGATCCGCGCCCCGAGAGTACCCAGCGCCCAGTTCGAAAGCGGCCGAAGCACCGACGTCTGACCCACCAGAAGCAACCGCGACACCCCCCCCCGCCGTCCCCATCCCATTGACCAGCAGCCGCAACTCCTCAAACAACCGCGGTCCAGCGAGTTGGAGCTCGTCGACCACCAGACCCGTCTGCCACCCGTCCTCCGACAGTTGTGCGAGTATTGCTCTCAGTTCCAGCCGGAGGCTTCCGGCCGAGCGCTGGCCTTCACTCGGCATGCCGAGCGTCTCGAGAATCGCCTGGAGCAACTCGGCGGGCGTCATGTCCGGGCCAACATCGATCCAGAGCCACCGCGTGCGCGGCTCCCGCAGGGTGATCAGTCGCCGAGCCAGCCAGCTCTTGCCCGACCCTGGCTCCCCGGTTAGCAACACTGGCGTTGCCTCGGCCAGACCGGCTTGGAGCCGTGTCCAGGCCGCGAGCCGACTCGGGAGCAACTCCCCGCCTTCGATCTTCCCGGCCTGCGCAGCGTGTTGGGGCATGGCCAGCTCATCCTCCGCCCCGGGCGTCCGACCTCCGCGTCCGGCCATCTGCCGGAACCGCCGGACGCCCTGCCCAAGTCCCTCTAGAGCCTATCGGCAGACCGTGGCACCTTGCTTCAGCTCTCGAGCCGCCCCCTCGGCCCTTCGCCGCGCCCACCAGCGAACCAAGGCCACGGCCAGCACGCAGCCAACCAGATCCGCGACCAGATCATCCAGACCCGCATCGCGGCCCAGTCCCGGGATCGCTTGCCCCAGTTCCGTCAGCACCCCCAGCGCCACGCCCGCGGCGACGATCACCATCAAACGCCCCGCCGAATCCCCCACCGCCCGCCACCACAACCCCACAAAACCGCCAAACAGGATCAGATGAACCAGCTTGTCGAGATGCGGAATCGCAATCCACCGGCCCCCTTCCTCCATCCCCCGGACTAGCTCCGTCTGAGGCATCAAGGTCCCCGCCAGGATCAGAGCCGTCCAGGCGATCGCCATCCGCTTCCACCACCGGCGGGGGATGCTCATCGTCCTATCTCTCCTCCAAAAGGCGCTCTCGGGGGTCCATCCCTTTCCCCACCACAGCCCGACCGGCAAAACATGAGCATCGTACGCTCGCTTCCCGCCGGTCGACGAGATCCACCCGCGCTCCGGCTCGACTACAATTCGATCAACCTTTTTTCGACCCTGATCGCAAAACGGCTTCAGCCTATGCCCCTCGCCCCGAACTCGGCCCCCCTCGAAGGAAACCGCCCAGCGACCCGTTCGCGGCCCGAGTTGATCGCCCCTGCCGGCGATGCCCTCTGCCTCCGCGCCGCAGTCGAAAACGGCGCGGACGCTGTCTACTTCGGTCTGACCTCCCACAACGCCCGCGCCCGCGCGACCAACTTCGAGGTCGATTCCCTGCCCCAAACCTTCGCCTACCTTCGACGCCACGGCGTCAAAGGTTACGTCACCCTCAATACCCTCCTGTTCACCCGCGAGCTGGAAACCGCCGAATCCTTGATCCGCGCCATCGCCCAGGCCGGCGCCGATGCGGTCATCGTTCAAGACCTCGGCCTCTGCCAGTTGATCCGGGCCGTCGCTCCTCACCTGCCCATTCACGCCTCCACCCAGATGACCATCACCTCGGTCGCGGGCATCGAGCTGGCCGAGGAACTCGGCATCTCCCGGGTCATCCTGGCACGCGAACTGTCGCTCGACGAAATCGCCCAGATCCGTCGCCAGACCACCATGCCGCTGGAGGTCTTCGTCCACGGCGCCCTCTGCGTCGCTTACTCCGGCCAATGCCTGACTAGCGAAGCGCTCGGCGCTCGCTCGGCCAACCGCGGACAGTGCGCCCAGGCCTGCCGCATGCCCTACACCCTCATCTGCGACGGTCGCCCCGTCGACCTCGACAACGTTCAATATCTGCTCAGTCCCCAGGATCTGGCCGCCATCGACCTGATTCCTCGCCTGGTCGAGTTGGGCATCGCCAGCCTCAAAATCGAGGGCCGCCTCAAAGCCCCCGAATACGTCGCCTCCGTCACCCGCCACTACCGCGACGCCCTCGACCAGGCTCTCGCCGGCGGCGCACCGTTCCACGTCTCCCAGACGGCCCTCGACGAGATGGCCCTGACCTTCTCTCGAGGCTTTTCCCACGGATTTCTCGACGGCACCAACCACAAAGCCCTCGTCCGCGGCGACTACGCGAAGAAGCGCGGACTCCGGCTGGGCCAAGTGGTCGCCGTCCACGGTCGGCGCATCCGGGTCCGCCTGGACGGCCCCCTCAAGCCGGGCGATGGCATCGTCTTCGCCGAGGAACCGGATCGCCAGTTGCCAGAACAGGGGGGCCGCGTCTACACCCTGGAACCGGCCGGGCCTGCCCGGTTGTTCGACCTCGAACTCGGCCGCCGCGACATCGACCCCCATCAAATCGCCCCCGGCCAGCAGATCTGGAAAAGCGACGACCCCGAACTCACCGCCCGTATCCGCCAAACCTTTCAACATCCGGACAGTCAGCGCACCGTCGCCCTCCACCTAATCGTCACGGCGGCCACCGGCCAACCTCTCCGCCTCGAGGCCGCGACAGAAACTGGCTTCCGCGCATCGATCGACTCCTCCGAGCCGCTTCCCCCGGCCCGCACCCACCCTGCCACCCCCGAAGCTCTCCGATCCCAGTGCCAACGCCTCGGAGGAACTCCCTTTCACCTCGGTCGCTTCGAGGCCCGAATCGAAGGCCAGCCGCTCGTTCCGCACAGCCTGCTGAATCAACTCCGCCGCGATCTGGTCGCCCAGTTGCTGGCCCAGATCGACTCCCCGACCCCAAGCCCCCTCTCCCCCGATCCCGTCCTCCCTCGCCTCCGAGCCCAGCACCGCCACTGCCCCCCACACGAACCAAACACCGCCACCCCATCCGGTTCCTGCACTCACCCCACCCCAGACGCCGCCAACAGCATCCCCCCACCCGAGCTGATCGCTCTCTGCCGCGACCTGAACCAGGCCGAAGCCGCCGTCGCGACGGGCCTCCGAACCGTCTATCTCGATTTCCATCACGTCAAGCTCTATCGGCAAGCTGTTGAGCGGCTTCGGCACTGCAAGCCGGACCTTCAAATCTTTCTGGCCCCGCCGCGGGTCGAAAAACCGGGCGAGGCCGGTCTCTTCCGCCTTCTGGCGAAAGCCGGTGCCGACGGTTTGCTGGTCCGCAACGCCGGCGGCCTCCGGTTTTGCCAGACCCACGACCTCCGATTCGTGACCGACTACTCGCTCAACGCCGCCAACGACCTGACCGTCGCATGGCTCAAGTCCCGGGGGGCCGAGCGGATCACGGCATCGCACGACCTCAGCTTCGAGCAGCTCGATGACCTGCTCACGGCCGTCGATCCAGCCTGGCTCGAGATCGTTGTCCACCACCATATGCCCATGTTCCACATGGAACACTGCGTCTTCTGCGCCTTCCTCTCCCCGGGAACGGACAAGACCAATTGCGGCCGCCCCTGCGACCACCATCAGGTGGCCCTCCGCGACCGCGTGGGCGTCGAACATCCCCTCCAAGCCGACATCGGCTGCCGCAACACGCTTTATAACGCCGTTGCTCAATCAGCCGCCGAATATCTTCCCAGACTGCTGGCCCGGGGCGTCCGCGCCCTCCGCATCGAGTTCCTCGCCGAATCCCCAACCGCCACCGCAACCACCTTGGGCCTTTACGCCGATGCACTCGCCGGCCGCCGCGATCCCCGAGCCCTCTGGCGCCAACTGAGAGCTACCAGCCACTACGGCATCACCCGCGGTCAACTGCCCATCCTCGACTAACGCCCGCCCCTCTGCCTCCCAAACGACCAGCCGGCCGACCCCTTCCACCAGACCTGACCAGCTCCGTTTCGAACCACTCCGCGTTCCCGACCCGTGAGAGGTTCGGGTACTTAGATCTTCGTCTGGACGACGACGGCGAGACTCCCAACTGTGCTCTGGAGGGTACCCTGGCCGCTCCACCGCAACCCAAATGAGACCGACCGCGTTCCCTGGCCGGTCCAGGCCGCGAATTGACCGACTCCGGGCCTGGGACTATGATCCATCTGGTGTCAGGTTCCGTCATGAATGACTTGATCCCTTCCGGTTATTTCGCGAACCAACACTTCACGACGCCGCATCGTAGCTGACTGCAAGGACGTGCTCTCCTCGGGGAGCTTTCTTTCCCCGGTTCCGTGTGAAGCGGACGATGCCAGGTCACAACATCCGACTTTCGGCCGAGTCCCACGAGGCGACCGGTTCCTGGCCGGCGCGTCCGTCCGACTCCGCACCCCCTGCCGCGGCAAATCCCGGCTCAGCCTTGGATCGCCGGGCTGCCCTCGAGGCGACTCCCACCGGTCGGCCCATACCGGCCGACTCGCCCCACCTGCCCAAGCCCGGCGACCGCCTCGAGTCGTTCGAGATCCACGCCGCGATCGGCGCCGGCGGCATGGGTGCGGTCTTCCTCGCCACCGACACCCGGCTCGATCGCCAGGTCGCCCTCAAAGTCCTCCCACCCGAACAATCCCTCGACCCGGAAACCGTCCGCCGTTTCTACCTCGAGGGCAAGGCCGCCGCCCGCCTCGACCACGAAAATATCGCTCGGGTCTACACGCTGGGCTACGATCGCGGTCTCCATTTTATTGCATTTGAATATGTTGAAGGAACCACGCTTCGCCAACGCGTCGAACACCGCGGAGTCCTCTCGCCTGCCGAAGCCGTCGACCTCTCATTACAAATCTGCGAGGCCCTGATCCACGCGGCGTCGCGGGGGGTCGTCCACCGCGATATTAAACCGTCGAACATCATCGTCACACCTCAAGGCCGGGCCAAGCTGGTCGATATGGGCCTGGCCCGCCACTTTGAACGCGGCCACAGCGACCACGGCCTCACCCAGAGCGGCATGACCCTGGGCACCTTCGATTACATCAGCCCCGAGCAGGCCCGCGACCCCCGGAACGTCGATATCCGCAGCGACCTCTATTCGCTCGGATGCACCATGTACTTTCTCCTGACCGGCCGGCCTCCGTTCCCCGATGGCACGGTCTTGCAGAAACTATTGCAGCATCAGGGCGATCCAGCCCCCGATGTCCGCGACTTGAACCCCGCCGTACCTGAGCCATTGGCCGCGGTCATCCTCCGCCTGATGGAAAAAGACCGCGAACGCCGATTCCAGACTCCGGAGCAACTTCGGGATCAGTTGGCGTCCGTGGGGAGGTCTTTGGGTCTGGTCGTGCCGGCACCGCTCTCCGCCGTTGCGACCCCGAGCGTTTCTCCGGTCCTCGGCTGGGAACGGCACCTGGTTTGGGCCATCCCTGCCATTGGTCTGGCACTGCTCTTGACCGGGCTCTCGTTGTGGGGGCCGGGCAGCGAGCTTCCAACGCGGGAGTCTGGCGCCGAGGCGCCGCTGCTGACGCCCCGCCCCCGGGTCACTCCCGCCGGTCCCGAGCCTCGCTCCGAAATCACCGCCACCCCGACGGTCCAGACCAGCCCGATTCGTGTCGATCCGCGGGAGGATCTCGGCCAGGTGATCGCTCAGGCGCCGTCTCGCGCCACGATCGTCCTGGCCCAGCCCGGTCCCTACCGACTCCGCCCCCGCGACCCGATCAGCCGCCCAACGCCCGATCCCAACGGCCCTGCCCGGCACCTGACCATTCGCGGCGAGGGTGTCACACGCCCCATCGTCCTGATCGACTGGGCTCCGTCCGAGACCTCCCCGCTCGACCCGGAGGCGTTGCTGGATCTTGGACCTGGGATGGTGCGCCTCGAGGGCATCGAATTCGACGTCGGCGAGCCACCCCCCGGGCGCGCGCCCCAGGCGGTCATTCGCGCGCATCAGACCGAGCTTGTCGTCGAGAACTGCGTCTTCCGGGGTCCGCGCTCCTCTGGACCAGGCTCACCGGGTTTGACCGCTCTGACGCTCCGTGGGCAGCCCGGGCGGCCCCCGGCGACGACCCGGCTCCTGGGCTGCACGTTTCTGGGCGGGCTCTCTGCGCTGGAAATCACCGGTCCAGCGGACCTTCAGCTCGATTCGGTTCGATCGGCGGTCCGCGGAACCTTCCTGGTCCTCGACAATCCTCCCGGAAGGCCCGAATCGGTCGACCTCCAAGCGCGCGGACTGCGGGTGCTCGCCGGCGAGGAGCCGATCTTCCGCATCTTGGGCACCGAAGCCCGCTTCGTCGTCGAAGGCTCGGCCTTCGGTCCGCCGGGCAGTGAGCCACGTGCCTCGCTCCTGGCCATCGACGAGCCGGATCGTCTCGACTGGCGGGGCCGGGACAACCTCTACGGCCCCTTCGCCGTCTACCTCAGCGCGATCGGGACGGCGGGCTCCGGGCTTCAGATTCGGGACTTCCGAACCTGGGCCGCGCCCAATTCCGGACGCGAGCTTCGCTCTCGTCTGATCACCCGCCAGCTTTGGCAGGAATCCGATCCATGGGCCGTTGCCAACCGTGCCGCCGACCCGGAATCCGCATTGCGGCTGGCCGACACGGCGTTGACCGCCGCGGAGCCTGACTCGCCCGATCGCGTCAACCCCCTAGCGCGGTTCTCCGAATCGATCACCTCGTTCATGAGTTCGGCCTTCTCTCGCCGTCCTCGCGAATCGCCTTCTGCCCCGAAAAGTGTTGCGGCGGGGCCTCAGATCGCTCTCGGCCTATCCGACGACCCCCGCCCCCTCGAGCCAGGCGAGGCTCCTGACGGACCGGTTCCGATGCCGGTCGCCCCGATGGGGCAAGTCGCGGAGCAAAGCTCAGAACCGTTTGAGACCGAGGCTCCCCGCACCTCCCCAGACCGAGACCGCCCCGCGAACACCCTCATCGGCGAGAACTTCCCACAACTCCTGCCCCTGCCGCTCGGCGAACGAGGATTGGCCGCATCGCCAGTATCCGCCGCGTCACGGCCGCGGAACAGCGATTCATCCTCGTCTGGCTCAACCATCCAGCCCTCCCCGAACGATCGCCCCGCCGGACCTGCCGATAGCTCGGCCTCCGTCGTCCGGACCCGCGGCGGCTGGCTGGCGGCTTTGGCGGATCTGCCCGCCCAGGGCGGTGTCGTCCGGCTCGCTTCCGACGCCCGACTCAACCTCGGCCCCACTGACATCCCCCGCGGCGGTCGCTGGATCGTGCAGGCCGAGCCAGGCGTATCGCGCCCCCTGCTCCGCCTCGACGCTCGGTCCCCGAGCACGCGCGGCATGCCCGACACTTCGCCGCTCTTTCGCCTGGCCGCTGGTGCCGCGTTGGAGCTACGCGACATCGATATTGTCGTCAGCCAGTCCGAGCAGCCGGTCGGCTGGTCGGGGTCGTTGATCAGCCTCGCGCCCGGTGCGGACCTCTCCCTCATCCGTTGCACGCTGACGCTCATTCCGGCCTCAGAGGGCGACCCTCCGGCGGCTCCGTTGATCCGCCTGGTTCCCGGGCAGACTTCGGCCACCCCAGCACCGGCGACCCTCCGCGTCGAAGACTCCTTCCTCCGAACCGGCGGCTCCGTCATCGAAGATTTGGAGAGCGTTCGCTTGAACGCCAACGTCAGCGGTTCGGTCCTGCTCTCCAGTGGCGCCGCCTTCGATGCCGCCGTCCCGACCTCAGTCACTGCCGGCGACGATCGCTCCCGGCTGGAAATCCGCCAATGCCTGATTCGTGCCGCTGGCGGACTGGCCCGGTTGCGTGGCAGCCGAACCAACCGCACCGATCGGCCGGTCCTCGAGCTGACGCTCAGGGATTCCATCCTCACGACCACCCCTCGGGGCGATCCCCTCTTGCGAATCGAAGGCCGTGGGGATTCCGGCACCGACCGCGACTGGGTCGTCTGGGACGGTCGGGGTGTCGTCTACCATTTGATCGAAGTCTACCGGCTCGACGAGACCACCAACGGCGCTGCCCCCGCCCCGTATCGACGCCTCTCTTGGGATGTCGCCGTCGGTCCCCGCGAAGACTCGGCGTTCCACGGCGACGCCCGCTTCTCCATCCCCATGACTTCGGACCAGATGCCCTGGCGTATGGGACTGGCCGAGGTCCGACTCGCCCCCGATACGCCCGTTCCGAACGCAGGTCCCCGCCTCGATCGGATCCCCGCGCCTCCGCCCCCGGACGTCGCGTCCGAAAACCTCTCACGACCCATCGAGAAGTGACCGGAGGGCCGCCACCGCTTGCCCGATTTCGCCTCGACCTAGCCAGCGTATTGCGGCACGCAAGCCCCGGATCTGCCGACCTCGGGTCGGCACCGGGTCGCCCGGTTGAGGCGGATCGGGCACCAGCCGGGCTGCGATCCGATCGACCAGTTGGCCCAGCCCCTCCCCCGTCCGCGCAGAAACCCACACCATGCCGGCGTCTTCCGGCGACCAGCAGGCCGCCAGGTCGCGCTTGGTCGCCACCTGAAGGACCTGGCCCGCCCTCCGCGGCGTGGCCCCGTCGCCTGCTTCCCTGGGAACACTCCCGTCGTGAAGTTCGAGCACAAGATCGGCGCGGGCCATCGCGACCCGCGAACGATCAATCCCCTCCGACTCGATCGGGTCCTGCGACGCACGCAGCCCCGCGCTGTCGATCAGGACCACCGGCCAGCCGCCGAACGCCCCGCGGCGGGTCACCAGATCCCGGGTCGTCCCCGGCTCAGGATCAACCAGGCTCCGCTCAAACCCAACCAACGCATTAAACAAAGTGCTTTTCCCGACATTGGGTCGACCGGCCAGGACGATCCTCCAGCCCGCGATCAACCGCCGCCCGATCCGGCCGCGCCCGACCGCCTCCCTGATCTCGGCACGCACTGTCTCGGCCCCGACCTCATCTCGACCAAGCCGCTCAATCCAACCCGCCACTGCCTCGGCGAGCGCCCCCTCGGCCTGATCGATCAAGATTTCCGCGGCCCGGTCGGTCTCCGCCCGCTCCAGATCCGCCCGCGCCTCCGCAACCAAACGGTTCGGCGCATCGAGGCGGTACCAGGTGGCCCGGTCGACCACCTCAACCCCCCGTCCCGCCAACTCCTCCAGAACCGACGCGACGGCCGCTCGCCCGCCGTGGCACTGCAGTTCAACCCATTCTCCTCCGGGGTCCCCAATCACCACCACTTCATCGCCTCGCCCGTCCCGCATCCGCCCCAGCCGCGGAACCTTCATGGCGCCGCTTGCCTGACCCCGCAACCGCACCGTCTCGCTGACCAGCTCGACCGCGCCGGCTCCCCAAACCCGCACAACCGCCACCGCCGCCCGGCCAGGCGCGGTCAACACCACCGCCCTGGTGCCAGGGTCGCTCATGCCTGACCCCGCTCATCGGCTAATTGGCCCAGTCCCACCAACACCAGGTCTCGAACCACCCGCGAGCCTCTCCAGGAGATCTCCCGCGCCAGCCACTCCGCATCTCCTCCTGACCAGACAACCGGCATCCTCCGATCCAGACCCTGCCGCTCTAGCAACTCCCGCACCATCCCAACCACCCCCCACCGCAACCCCGCCGCCAGCGCTCCCTCGGTCTGGTTCGACCAGGCCGGTGCCTCTCGCTCTGGGTCGATCAGCGGAAGCTGGGCCGTCAGGCGGTGCAGAGCCTCGGCGAGCGGCCGAATCCCCGGCGCAATCGCTCCACCCAACCAGCAACCTGCTTCATCAACTTTCTCCACCGTCACCGCCGTCCCCGCCATCACCACCGCCAACGGACCGCGACCCACCAGCCGCACCGCCGCCCGAACCGCCAGCGCCCGATCCGCCCCAACCCGCTCCGGCTGTCCCAATTTCTGCACCACCGGGACATCCGCAGCCGATCGATACCAGACGATCTCGCCCCCGCCCAAACGCTCGATCAGCCGCTCCAACCGGTCGGCCGCCTCGGGCCTCACACTCGAGATATGCCACCGCTGGCCGGCCGCTTTCAGCCAGCCCACCTGCGCCAACGTCGTCTCCCAGCTATCCGTTGTGTCCACATCCAAAGCGATCGGTTCTAGGGCGGTTCGATCCCCTCCCCACAACGCCAGCTTGATCCGCGTGTTGCCTACATCGGCCAGGATCGTCGTCACGTTCGGTTCCCAGAACTTGCTCTCAACCCCCTCAGCCCCGCCACCTCCTTTTTTCTCGGGCCGATGTGGGTCAGGCTCGGACTCTGGCTCTCATCCCCCCTGCTCCGGTAACAGGCCGATCAACATCCCCCCTCCGGAGGCATCCGTCGGGTTCGGCTCCCGATCACCGGGCGGTTTCGGCGATTCCCCTTCAGTCGTCGTCAACCCCTCAGAGGCGGGCCCCAGCGCGTCGAGCGCCTCGACCATCTGCCCGATCAGTTCCGGAATCCCCTGCCCCGTCACCGAGGAAATCCCGAGAACCTCGCGGCCCAACTGGCGGGCCAGACGTTCTCGAACCTCCGCGGCGCCGCTTAGATCCAGCTTCGTGACGACCACCAGCTCCGGCCGCTGCGCCAATGCCGCGCTGTAAAGCGCCAGCTCTCGCCGGATCGCCCGATAATTCATCACCGGGTCAGAGCCATCCGGCGGCAGCGGATCAACCAGGTGAACCAGCAGACGCGTCCGCTCAACGTGGCGCAAGAACGCGTGTCCCAATCCCAGTCCTCGGTGGGCACCCTCGATCAGGCCGGGGATGTCGGCCACGACAAACCCCCGCTCGCCGCCCGCCACGGCCACGGTCCCGAGGTTCGGATACTTAGTCGTAAACGGATAATCGGCAATTTCCGGGTGAGCCCGCGAAATCCGCGACAAAAGCGTGCTCTTGCCCGCGTTGGGAAGCCCGATCAACCCCACGTCGGCAATGACCTTCAGCTCGAGCACGATCCATCGCTCTTCGCCGGGCGTCCCCTTCTCGGCCGTCCGCGGAGCGCGGTTGGTGCTCGACTTGAAGGCGGTGTTGCCGCGGCCGCCCTTGCCCCCGCGTGCCACCACGACCCGATCCCCAGCCCGCTTCAGGTCGCGCAGCAGAAAGCCCTGATCACGGTCCCGGACGATGGTGCCCACCGGCACCTCGATCACCAGGTCCTCGCCCGAGCGCCCCGTGCAGTTCGAACCCTGCCCGTGCTCGCCGCGTTCCGCCTTCCAATGCCGCTGAAACGACAGATGGGCCAGGTTGCTGTGACCCTCAGCGGCCTGAATGATCACCGAACCGCCACTGCCTCCATCCCCACCATTGGGGCCGCCCCGGGGCACATAGCGTTCCTTGCGAAACGAGACGCAACCGTTCCCACCATCTCCGGCCTTAACCAGCAACTCGACGCGATCGACAAACATGAGCATTGCCCCCCGGCCGCCGACAGGTCGACGGCCGGTCGGCAAGCCACGAATACAGCCTTAGTGGGCAGCTGCCGCCTCGTGGGGCAGCACGTTGATCCGCCGGCCGCCACGGTCAAACTTCACGACCCCGTCCACCAAGGCATAGAGCGTGTCGTCACGGCCCAAGCCCACATTGCGGCCCGGATGCCATCGCGTTCCCCGTTGCCGGCAGAGGATATTACCGGCACGACAAAACTGGCCGCCAAAAAGCTTGATGCCGAGCCGCTGCGCCTGCGAGTCGCGACCATTGCGGCTTGAGCCTTGACCCTTCTTGTGAGCCATCTTCGCTTCTCCGATCCTGACAAACCGCGTCTCCAGGACGCACGCCCCAAACGCTCGGCCGTCCAGCACAATTCGAACCGCAAATTGTATCGCCTTGCAGTCGATCGACTCAAGTCCAGCAACCTCGCCGGTTGCTCCGGCTGCCTCATCTTGATCGTTTTGGATCGATGCCAGGCCGCAACCTCCAAGGCTGCGCCGAGGGGAGGTCCGTGACGAAGCGGCTTATTTCAAAAGTCCCGTCCCCGTCGACTCGTCACAACCGCCCTGCCCTGTTCGCCGATGACCCGGCCCTCTGAGCCTCCGAGCGAATCGGTCGCGCTCGGTGCCGTTCTCAAAGAACCCTCACCCGCCGCGATCGAGCAACGAATCGGCCTGCGGCTCCGCAATAGCCTCAGGATCCCGGCCCCCGCCCCGATGGATCACGCCACCGGAGCCGACATCATCGGCCCGGCCCATCGAGCGTTCCGCACGCGGGCGCGTCCGGGGGGGGACTTGCTGCGGCGGCCCTGCGTCCTCTACCTTCGTGGTCATGCGATCTCCAGCGGTGATCCTCCTCAGCGGCGGGCTGGACTCGACGACCACACTGGCCGAGGCCCGGGCAGCCGGTCATGAGCTGAACGCCCTGACCATCGTCTACGGCCAGCGTCACGCCGTGGAAGTCGAGGCCGCTCGCCGGGTGGCCCGGGCCTTTGCGGTCGCGTGCCACATCGAGTTACCAATCGATCTCCGCGCCTTCGGCGGAAGTGCTCTCACCGCACCGCTCGACTTACCCCGCGACCGCGACCTCGACGCGATGACAACGGCCGGCATCCCATCGACCTACGTGCCAGCCCGCAACACCGTCTTTCTCTCTCTGGCCCTGGCCTGGGCCGAAACCCTCGGGGCCTACGACATTTATATCGGCGTCAATTGCCTCGATTATTCCGGATACCCGGACTGCCGTCCCGAGTTCATCGAGGCCTTCCAAAACCTCGCCAACTTGGCGACGGCCGCCGGCGTCGAGGGCCGGGGACGATTCGTCGTCCATGCCCCGCTGCTCCGGCTCGACAAGGCCCAGATCATTCGCCGGGGTATCGAACTCGGCGTTGACTACAGCCTCACCCACTCCTGCTACGATCCCGACGCCGCGGGCACGGCCTGCGGCCGGTGCGACTCCTGCCGTCTCCGGCTCGATGGATTCACCCGCGCCGGCGTCCCCGATCCGGCTCCCTATCAGACACGGTTATCGGTCTGAGCCGAGCCGAGTCTGAACGCCTCGGATCACCGACGCGAGACCGCACCGCCCGCGGCCGGCAACTCCGGATAGTAGACCCATTCCCAAGGCGGATCCGCGAGGCGAATCTCCCGGCTTGTCGGGTTCCGCTCATCGCCCGGGCGGTCGAAGTCCAACCTGAGCGCTTTATAACGCGTAAAGGGCGGCCCGCCGTCGGGTGGAACGACTTCCTGATATCCATCCGACAATCCACGGACGTAGACCTTGAACGAGTCGGCCCGGAAATCCACGTCATCCCAGATCGCCACCCCGTAGACCGCATCATCAATCCCATCCTTGGTGCTCGGCGGAATCTCTCCCATGATCGTCACCGCACCCAGCAGCGGCTTGCTCGGATCCTCTTTGGCCTGGATCTTACGCACCGCCACCGGCAGCACAACGTCCTCGTGCCGTTTCCCTTCGTCAGTCACCAACGTGAACTGCGGCACAAACTTACGCGGCTGACCCGTTCGATTGACCACTTTGTAGTAGAGGTAGTGAACCAGCCGTCGCCCCTTGCCGGGAATCTCCACCTCGATCAGCCGAACCGGCTTGTAGGAAAACTCCAGAACCCAGATCTGATCCCGGTCTTTGGGCAGCACCGCCGAATCCGCGACGACCCAATTCGGTCCGGGAGCCTCCCGCCGAGTGGGGATCGTCGGCAGCGTTTCGAGACGAAACTCGGGAATCGGGTCGGGACCTGGGCCGGGCTGGGCCGGCTCGTCTTGCCCCGCAACCCACGCGGGAAGGGCCAGCATCAGGGCTAGGCCCACCGCTGTGGTCCCCGCGGTTCCCGAAGCCCGAACCCTCTGCCTGATCATCGTCGCTGCTCCTCTCGGATTCGGAATCGGGACGTCGAACGCCCCCGCGGCAACTGGTTTTGAAGTACCAGGATACTTCGCCCGCGTCAAGTTGAGCCGCTCCAGACCAAAGGCCCCGCTCGACGGGCTCGCCTCGGCATGCTCATTCTATCCCGAGATCGCCGGCAATGAAGCCGACGCGCCCCCCTCTCGACTCGCCAAAACCGCTCGCCGCAGGCCCCGCTTGACTTCAAGCATCCGGGGAGCGATAAAGAATCACACATTGTTGCCGAAGTGGCGGAATTGGCAGACGCGCTAGGTTCAGGTCCTAGTGGGCCTTTAAAGCCCGTGGAGGTTCGACTCCTCTCTTCGGCATTGCCCGCTTTTACCCCAGCGCCAGGCTCCGGCCCGGTCGCCGTAAAAACTCGAGTCGACCCAGTCGTCCCCCAATTGCCATCCTATCGGGGACGTGGCCGCATTGGCCGAGCCGGCTCAAGTTTGATCGGCCTTAATTCACCCCGGCGACGCTCGATCGGCCAGCAATCGCTTGCCGGCACCGGTCTGGGTTTGTACGATAAGGTTCTGGGTAGGAGATTTGTTTTACATCACCTCCTGCCTGACGAGGTTGGTTCCCCACCAGCTCCAAGTGATGGTTGGGTCCGGTCACCGCAACCGTCTGGGGTGGTCCCTCCCGTCTCGCCGCCCTGATTAATCGACGCGGTTGCCCTGCCTCCAGACCGACCCACCATCGCGGACGCCCCCTGGACCGAGCCCCGCGCTCTCTGGCCTCAGGTGACGCCATGTCGAGTCTTGCGTGCTGGCTTCGTCGCGTCTTGGTTGGGAGTCTGATCGGACTTGGGAGCGGCCTCTCCTGGGCGCAGGATTCCGGCGGCGAGAAGCTCTATGCCGAGCGGTGCGCTTCCTGCCATGGCGCCGATGGCCAAGGAACGCCGACCGAGTATCCTCACCCGTTGGTCGGGGAACGTTCGGTCGGACAGCTCGCGCGGCTGATCCAGAAAACGATGCCAGCCGACGACCCGGGCAGCCTCTCCGCCGAGGAAGCCGCTCAGGTGGCCGAATTTGTCCACCAGACGTTTTACTCCCCAGCGGCCCAGATCCGACGCGCCGCCCCCCGGATCGAATTGTCGAGACTGACCGTCCGACAATACCGCAACGTCATGGCCGACCTGCTCCGACCCCCCGGTGAGCCGGTCACCTTCGACGGTGAACCCGGATTGACGGCCCACTATTTCAAAGGTCGGCGCATCCGCAACGACAATCGGATCATCGAGCGGGTCGATCCCCAGGTCCACTTCGACTTCGGCACCGAAAGCCCCAACCCCGGCAACGACCAGTTCGAGCCCCACGAGTTCTCGATCCGCTGGGAAGGTTCGCTGCTGGCGCCCGATACCGGAGAGTACGAGCTGATCATTCGAACTGACCACGCCGCCCGGCTCTACCTCAACGACAACCGCACCCCGTTGATCGACGCCTGGGTCAAGAGCGGCGATGACACCGAATACCGCGCCACAATCAGCCTCCTAGGCGGCCGAGCTTACCCGCTGCGGCTCGAATTCTCCAAAGCCAAGCAAGGGGTGGACGACTCCAAAAAACAGAAGGAAAAACCACCCTCGAAGCCGGCGTCGATCTCCCTGCTCTGGCAGCGACCAGGGCTTGCCGAGGAGGTGATCTCGAGCCGCCACCTCCGTTCGCGCAGAGTCTCGCCGACCTACGTCGTGGCAGAGGCCTTTCCCCCCGACGACCGCAGCATGGGCTACGAACGCGGAACGTCCATCTCCAAAGCCTGGGATCAGGCCACGACCGACGCGGCCATCAACTTCGTCGCGTTCGTCATGGGTCGGATCGACGATCTGGCCGGAACTCAGGAGAACGCTCCCGACCGGAGTCATAAGCTCCAGGCCTTCGCCCAGCGGCTCGCCGAGCGGGCATTCCGCCGTCCCCTCGATCCCGAGCTTCGGCAGCTCTACATCGACCGGATTTTCCAGGAAGCACCCAACCCCGACCAGGCGTGCCGCCGCGCGCTCTTGGCGATCCTCAAATCGCCCCGGTTTCTCTACCGCGAACTAGGCCAGGCCTCGTCCGACCCCTACGACGTCGCCAGCCGCTTATCATTTACTCTCTGGGATTCGCTCCCCGACCAGGCGTTGCTCGAAGCGGCCGCGGGCCAGGCGTTGCAAACCCCTGAACAGATCGCGGCCCAGGCCGAGCGGATGGTCGCCGATCTCCGAACCCGCTCCAAACTGCGAGAATTTTTCCTCCGCTGGCTCAAGCTCGACCCGATTCCCGAGCTTGTTAAGGATTCCAACGCGTTCCCCGGGTTCGACCAGACGCTGACAACCGACCTCCACGCCTCGCTCGAGATGACGCTCGACGAAGTGCTCGATAGCGAACCGGCCGACTTCCGCCGCTTGCTCTTGGCCGATGACCTTTACCTCAACGGACGGCTGGCTGCGTTCTACGGCGTTGATCTGCCGCCCGACGCCCCGTTCCAAAAACTGCGGATCCAGCCCGAGGAACGCGCCGGCGTCCTCACCCACCCCTACATCCTGGCCAATCTGGCCTACACCTCCACCAGTTCGCCGATCCATCGCGGCGTCTTTCTCTCGCGCTCGGTTCTCGGCCGGTCGTTGCGACCACCTCCCGAGGCCGCCGCTCCCCTAGCTCCCGATCTCCACCCCGACCTGACGACCCGGGAACGCGTCGCCCTCCAAACCAGTCCCGAATCCTGCATGTCCTGCCACGGATTGATCAACCCGCTCGGCTTTACTCTGGAAAAATTCGACGCCGCCGGCCGATTCCGTACCGAGGAGCGCGGCAAACCGATCGACGCCTCCGGCCATTATCAGACGCGCGAGGGAACCGAAGTGCCTCTCAACGGGGCACGCGCCTTGGGCGAATATCTGGCGTCAAGCGAAGAGGTTCCTCGTGCCCTGGTCACTCAACTGTTCCACCATATGGTCAAGCAGCCGATCCGGGCCTTCGGTCCGGCTCGGACCACCGAGCTCACCTCCCGGTTCGTCGCCGAGGGTTACAACCTCCGCAAGCTGGTCGCCTGGATCGCGGCTTCGGCGGCCCTGCCGCCCACTGTTGAGCCTGGGTCCCTGACGGCCGCGGCCAGCCCGGCCTCCCAGCCTCCCCGTGCGTCCCAGTAACCGACTCTCACCGATCTCCTTCTCAAGCCATGCCCGTCGGCCACTCCTGGCCGGAACCAGACTGTCACGGAGCGTTGAACGATGAATCGTCCCCGCCATCGCCGTCAGTTCCTCCGCGACCTCGGCCTGCGTGCCGCCGCCGTGCCCTTCATCCTCAATTTGCCCAGTCTCGGCTTTGCCAACCAATCCGCACGTAAGCAACGGCTGATCATCGTCTTCAGCCCCGATGGTGTTGTGCCCGACACCTTTTGGCCGGACCAGACCGGTTCCGACTTTACGCTCAAGGAAAGCCTCAAACCGCTCGAGCCGCTGAAGGACCGGACCCTAATCCTTCATGGCGTCTGCGATAAGCTCCGCGGCGATGGCGACAACCACATGCGGGGTATGGGCTGCCTGTTGACCGGTATCGAGCTTTTCCCCGGCAACATCCAGGGCGGCTCGGACACACCGGCTGGCTGGGCCAGCGGAATCTCGATCGACCAGGAAATCAAGAACTTCCTCCAGTCCCAGGAGGCGACCCGGACCCGGTTTGGCTCCCTCGAGTTCGGCGTCATGGTTCCCGAACGGGCCGACACCTGGACTCGCATGGTCTACGCCGGACCCAATAAGCCGATTGCCCCAATCGACGACCCCTACCAGATGTTCCAGAAACTCTATGGTCGCCGTCAGGATCAGGAGAGCCTGCGGAGCGTCCTCGACGAGTTGCAGGAGGATTTCGCGAAGATCGAGCCTTTGGTCAGCGTCGAGGACCGCCGGCTGCTCGAAGAGCACGCCACCTTCGTCCGCGAGCTCGAGCAGGAGCTAGCCGCCGACACCGGCCGCGACCACCCAGTGCCAGAGATCGAGCCGGGGGTGAAGCGACAAAATGACAACATGCCGACGATCACGCGGATGCAGATCGACTTGATGGTTCAGAGCCTGGCGGCCGACTTTTGCCGCGTCGCCACCCTCCAGCTCACCAACTCGGTCGGTCAGGCACGCATGACCTGGCTCGGCATCAGCGAGGGCCAGCACGAGCTCTCCCACGAACCAGATAGCAACGCCGAGGCTCAGGACAAACTGACCCGCATCAACCGCTGGTACTGCGAGCAACTGGCCTACCTAGCCCAGAAGCTCGCCGACACCCCTGAGCCGGGCGGCGACGGCTCGCTGCTCGACAACACCCTGATCATCTGGACCAACGAGCTGGGCAAGGGGAATTCCCATACCCTGGACAACATCCCCTTCGTCCTGGTCGGCGGCGGACTCGACTTCCGCATGGGTCGCTCGCTCAAGTACCGCAAAGTCCCGCACAACCGGCTGCTCCTGGCCCTAGCGCACGGCTTCGGGCATCGCATCGAGCGGTTTGGCAATCCCGACTTCTGCGGCGACGGCCCCCTCCACGACCTGACCTGACCTCCACGCTGTCCCATCGCGGCCCGGTCTCAATCCACGCTTTTCTCCTCAGCCCGGCTTGGGGGCCACCCGGTCCGACACCAGGCCGGGCCGAGATGGCGCCGCCCGTCCGAGACCCAAGCGGCCTTGTCCGGTATCGGCTACGCCACAAGCCCCGCAACGGCGGGGATGGGTCGCCTTGGCGTCACCGTGGCGAAGCACGCCTCAGAAGGCGAGGACGTCGGCTTGGAAAAGCCGTCGCTCGAGCCGGTGATCGAGCAACCGCAGTCCGCGCTGGAGTTGCTGGGAGTTTGGGCTCAAGCGGACGTTAACATAAACCGATCGAGCCAAGGTCGCGCGCGCCGCGGGTGCGTCGTGCAACGAACGGACCAGGAAACCCTGGGTTATCCCGCTATTGCCCTTACGGGCATCGTGGGCTGATTCATCCGGCCTCACGATCCGACTCAGAGCTGGCGCCTCTGGAGACCACCTCTCCGACCCCGTCGTTCGTGGAAGAGCGCGGCCAGCCGCCCGGGCCGGCCTCTTGAGTCCACCTCCGACCAATCCAGTGACTGGGCTACCCGTAGCGATTGCCCCGGGCCGACATGCCGGTCCGAGCCCATCTGGGCACGCTCCCGTTCCGGCCGGCGACTCTCTCTCGTGGCACGGAGGAGGGGAACACAAAACCGGCGACCGCTCAGCCGACGGCCTAAGGAAACGCCTTCCGCACAGTCCGTTCTCGGTCAGCGGAGAGGGCGGGATTCGAACCCGCGAGGCAGGTTTCCCCACCTAACGGTTTAGCAAACCGTCGCTTTCGACCACTCAGCCACCTCTCCCAAGGATCGACCCTATGATAGCAGTCTGGCCGAGGCGGTCAACCGGCCGTCCGGGCGGCTCGGATCAAATCGCGGCGACCCGGAAGCCGCTAGCCTGTTGCTCCGCCCGAGCCAGGGCTTGGACGCAGCGATGATCGATTCATCGGATATACCAATCGACGGCGCTCGTCGCTCTCCGGTTTCCAGGTTCTTCCAGGTTAACTTGGAAGATCACCCGCTGGAGCCTCGTCCCCGCACAACCACCACGGGCCACAGAACCCGATCCTCAGTCCAGTCGACCTCCGCACCGACCGGCATTGACGAAACCTCCTCCGACCGATACCAGCAACCAGTCGGCGACCACCGCGTGGGAACACCCGGCCTTGGTCCCGGCTTCGAGCGCAGGAATGGGACCGCCGGACCCGGGACGATCATGGGCAACCGTTCTGCTTCAGGCTCTAGGTCACCGAGACGCCTGATCCTCCTGACGGGTCTGGCGATAGCCGTGTTGGCCACCGTCTGGCTTTTCCGAATCCCTCTGTTTGAGAACAACTGGGGAGTGGTCGACCCCGGCCGAGTCTACCGCAGCGCGCAGCCTCACGAGGAACTGGCCCACCAAATCCGCGTGTATCAAATCGCCTCGATCCTTAACCTTCGCGGCGGCTCCCCGGACGACCCGTTCTATGCCGACGAGGTCCAAACCGCCCGCCGGCACGGCGTGCACTTCTACGACGTCCCGCTGAGCGCGACCGAACGACCCGGCCGCCAGGAGCTGTTGGCCATCCTCGACGTCCTCGACCACGCCCCCTACCCCCTACTGATCCACTGCAAGCAGGGTGCCGACCGCACCGGGCTGGCCGCAACTTTGTACTATCTGATGAAACGCAACGAAGCCCCCGAGCTCGCCCGCCGCGGATTCAGCCTCCGCCATGCCCATGTGCCGCTGCTTGGGCCAGAGAAACTCCACGAGCCAATCAACGAATACGCCGACTGGCTTCGCCGCGAGCAGCTTCCCCACTCCCCCGAACGGTTTCGTGACTGGCTGGCCTACCGTTACCGCGACAGCGACCCCCCCGGCCCGCTCGCCGACCGGATCCGCCCAGGACCCCGACCACTGACCCCTCGCCGCCGGGCACAACTGGAGGCCCAGGCCCTCCTGCCCAGCACCGCGCGGCGATAGCCACCAAACCGTCCGCGCCCCACCGGATCACGTCGGCGCACGACGCGGCCTCGAACCTCACGCCCGCGCAGTATCTCCGACCGCCTCAATCTTGGGAAACAAGGGCGCTGGCTTGCCGTCCCGCAGGTCGGCGGCAAGCCGGACAGATCGCGTCCGGGACACTCGCGCCGCGTCCCGATAAGCGACAGCCTCCCAAGGCTCCTCCCACTCAAACGCCCGGTAGAATCGCTCCGCCGTCGTCGGCAGAAACGGCTTGATCAGGATCGCCACGACCCGCAAGGCCTCGGCCAGGTTGGCCAGTACCTGCCGGGTCGACTCCGGATCCGTCTTGATCCGCTGAAAGGGCACCGTCTCGGCGATAAACCGATTCGCGGCGTCGATCACCTCCAGCCAGATCCGCTGCAGCGCCACGTTGTACTGGAACGACCCGACCAGCTCTCGAACCTGATCGACCCAATCCCCGAAATCACCCGAGCCACGCCAGCCGGCCCGCGTCTCCGGGTCCGATTCGCCCAGATCGCCTGCGAAGTACTTGGCGCACATGGCCACCGTGCGGCTATAGAGATTGCCCAGATTGTTCGCCAGATCGGCGTTGTACAGTTCGGCAAACCGCTCCTCGCTGAAATTGCCGTCGCCGCCAAATGGGCACTCCCGCATGAAGTAATAGCGAAACGCATCGGCGCCGTGGATCCGAACCAGGCTCATCGGATCGGTCGCGCCGCTCGACTTGCTCTCCTTCTGGCCGCTCTTGTTGTACACAAACCCGTGGCCAAAAACCTGGCGGGGCAATGGCAACCCGGCCGACATCAGCATCGCCGGCCACAGTGCGCAGTGAAACCGGGTAATATCCTTGCCGATCACGTGGACGTCCGCGGGCCACCACCGCCCAAACCGCTCCGGATCGCTGCCGTAGCCGACCGCCGTGATGTAGTTCAGCAAGGCATCGAACCAAACATAAATCGTCTGCTCCTCGTCAAACGGAACCCGAATCCCCCACGCCATCCCCTTGCGCGTGATCGAGACATCCTGCAACCCGGAACGGACCAGGCTCACGATCTCGTTGCGCCGGCTCTCCGGTTGGATGAATTCCGGGTGGGCTTCGTAGTGCGCAAGCAACCGCTCGGCATAGGCCGACAGCCGAAAGAAGTAATTCTCCTCTTCCAACACCTTCAAGGTCCGCTGGGGATGGTTCGGGCAGCGGCCCTCAACCAGGTCGCGCTCGGTCTTAAACTCTTCGCAACCCTCGCAGTAGGGCGCGGTGTAGGCTTTCTTGTAGATGTCCCCGGCGTCGTATACAGCCTGGATGAACTGCTGGCAGCCGACCTGGTGCCGAGGCTCGCTCGTCTGAATAAAGTCGTCGTAGCCGACGCTCAGCGCGTCCCAGACCTCCCGGAACTGCCCGGCCATCTCATCGACATAACGCTTCGGATCCAGACCCAGCTCCGCCGCCCGGTCGCTGACCTTGACCGTGTTCTCATCGTTGCCCATCTGAAAATGGACCCGATATCCCTCCATCCGCCGAAACCGAGCCTGAACATCGGCCCCGATCTTCTCGAAGGCCGTTCCAATGTGCGGCCGGCTATTCGGGTAGTCGATCGCCGTCGTGATGTAGAAGCGGGGCGGCTCGGACATCAGGCACCCAACCCTCAACGCAGACCCTCGCGCGGTCGCCACCGGGCATTCCCGTCGCGATCAGTCTAGCAAACCGCTCTGCCGGCGTGCCCTAGCCGCAGCCGCCGCCAGACCACCACCGCCCCCGCCATCACAATTCCGGTCAACAAGGTCCCCGGCTCCGGAATCGGCGGGACCTCCGGCGGCGGGTTAACTCCCCCGGGCACCTGCGGACCCGTCGGCACCGTCGGCCGCTCCGGCAACCGCGCAACCTGATCCCGCCGCAACCACTCCCCCAACTGCGGGTGATACCGGTCGAACCGCGCCGGCCGCAGCGAACGCCGCCAGTGCAAATACCAGACCATCGGAATGTCCGGCAACCGCCCCAACGCATCCGGACGCAAGACTCGCAACGCGTCCGGCCCCCGAACACTCAGACTCCGATTCCCCAAAGCCCGCAAATAATATCGATCCCAAAACGCCCAGCCTCGACGCGGGACCTCCACCTGCCCCAGACTACGCAGTCGCGCAGGTCGGATGGGGCTAGCCTCGGCCCAGCCTCCGGCCCCGACGAATGCCGCTAACACCAAGCTTGCTCTGAGGATCCGACGCATCGCCGTCACCGGGTTTGCACCTGAGCCCTGGGTCTGGCCGCTCGGGCCGATCTGTCCTCGGGCGCAGACTAAAGGTGTTTATCGTCTCTGCGGGTTGTCGGGCTTGATCCGAACTTGCCGGTTCGACGATCCCCGCCTCTCTGCGCCGGCGGCGACATTCGCAACGTCGAACCACGGGGTCTCGGGCGTCGCCGGGGTGCCTCACCGTCCCGGGCGTCGCCTCGGTGTCACCCTTCCGGCCGTCGACTGGTTCTTCCTGGCTCGCCGGATTGACCGTCCGTGGGTTAGCCTGAATGCGCTGAATATCGGCTCTGGGCCGATCCGGCAGACGGTTTACAGAGCACAGAGCAGACTCTCCGGGTTTCTGTCATGGGCGAGCCAACCATAACTCTGAGCGTGCCCAACCAGCTCTTCATCGACGGCCGCTGGGTAGACGCCAGCGATGGGCGCCGTCTGGCCGTGATCAACCCGGCCGACGAGTCGACCCTCTGCGAGGTCGCATACGGCGGCCGGGCCGACGCCGATCGCGCTGTCGCCGCCGCCGCCCGCGCCTGGCCGGCCTGGCGTGCAACCCCAGCGCCCCGACGCGCGGCCGTGCTTCGCCGGGTTGCCGAGCGGATTCGCTCCCAGGCCGACACCCTGGCCCAAACCCTAACCCTCGAACAGGGCAAACCTCTAGCCGAGGCCCGCGCCGAGGTGCTCCACGCCGCTGACGAGTTCGAATGGTTCGCCGAGGAGGCCCGCCGCGCCTATGGGCGAATCGTTCCAGCTTCGGCCGAGCATCGCCGCCACTTCGTCATCAAGCAGCCCGTCGGCGTCGTAGGCACCATCACGCCCTGGAATTTTCCCATCGCGCTGATCGCCCGCAAAGTCGCCCCGGCGCTGGCTGCCGGCTGCACCGTCGTCAGCCGGCCCGCCGACCAAACTCCCCTCAGCGCTCTCGGATTATTCCAGTGTCTGGAAGCGGCCGATCTGCCGCCCGGTGTCGCCAACCTCGTCGTGGGTGAGCCAGTCGCCGTCGCCGACGCCTTCTTCGCCCACGCCGAGGTCCGCAAAATCTCCTTCACCGGCAGCACCGCCGTCGGCAAGGAGTTGATCCGCCGGTCGGCCGACGGGGTCAAGCGACTGAGCCTCGAACTGGGCGGACATGCCCCCCTGATCGTCTGCCCCGACGTCGAGATCGAGTCGGTCGCTCGCGCCGCCGTCGCCGGCAAGTTCCGCAACGCCGGCCAGGTCTGCATCGCCCCCTCGCGGTTCTTCATCCATCAGGACCGCGCGGCCGCGTTCACCGAGGCGGTCGTCGAACAGGTTCGAGCCCTCCGGGTCGGCCCCGGCTGGGAACCGGACGTCCAGGTCGGTCCCCTGATCGACGCACACGCGCTCGACAAGGCTCATCGGCTCGTCGACGACGCCCGACAACGCGGCGGCCGGCTCCTCGAGGGCGGTTGCCGCGACCCCCACCATCCCCGCGGCTTCTTTTACCGGCCCACCGTCCTGACCGACCTCGACCCCAACTCTCTCCTAATCCGCGACGAGCCGTTCGTGCCCGTCCTACCCCTGGCCTCATTCCACTCTCTCGACGAAGTTATCGCCAAAGCCAACGACACCCCCTACGGCCTGGCTGCCTACGTCTTCACGCACGACCTGACCTGGGCCACCTGCCTCGCTGAAGGAATCGAGGCCGGGATCATCGGCGTTAATGACCCCGTCCCCACCACCGTCCAATGCCCCTTCGGCGGCATGAAGCAATCTGGCATCGGCCGGGAACTCGGCCTCGAGGGTCTCGACGCATACCTCGAAACCAAGTACGTCTCGCTCGGGCTTCGATCGCCCTGACGCGAACCGAATCGGGCCGCCTCCTGCGGAGACTCCCTTCCCGATCCCGCCCGATTCGCGTCAGGGCAGTTCGTCGCTGTGCGTCGCATCGCTTACCGTTCCATCACATACGTCTTCCAACTGAAGTCACGCACGTTCCCAAAGCTGTCGTCCAGGCTGGGATGCCGAACCGCTCCTTGCTCGACCGAGGCGGCCAGCAGCGGATCACCCGCCGCGTCGGTCTCCGACCTCTGCCGCGCAAAGAGCAAGTTCAATTCACCCCGGTCGAGCCAAACGCCCCAGCACTTCGGGCAGTAGTCAATCTCAACGCCAAATCGATCCGCCGTCGTGAGCGTGACATGACAAACTGGGCACCGCATGGCATCTCCCTCCGCGCTCATTCAGAACGCGTCCGTACGGCAGCCGAACAACCCCCCAAACCGCCGCGGCCCACGCGACCATCGGCCTCACCCGAGGGGTGTCCAAACCGCCCACGATTTATACGCTCTGAGCGTGGATTCGAAAAATAGAATCCGTCGCACCATTACACCGAAAAAATCAATCTCAGAAGCGCGTCCGCGGCGTCTCTAGCAGGCGGAGCCAGGACGCCAGAATGGAGCGGAATTCCGCGGTCGGCAGCGCGATCGACGCCGGGCCGGTTCGTGGTTTAACGTGGGCCGCAAGCGTCGTTCGTTTCGGACCGATGGCGACCGAGAAGGCATTGCCGCTGATACGTTGCGCGGGCCCGATCGCTCGTTTGGCGGCGCGGAGCAGCTCAGCCGCGTGGACCGGGTCCCCAACGTCCGTTTCCAGAAACCGTGCCAGGAAGCGTCCCCGAGGGTCGTCCGGTTCGGCCGTAGCACGCAGCCGGTCGGTCTCATCGCGGCTGTAATGCAGCTTCATCGCGATCTCCGGTCGCCACGAGGTCTTTCGTAAACCGGAAAGGCCGAGGCGATGAAGGTGCCATCATAGGAGAGGAAGCCGTCGATCCGTACACCGTCGCCGGTCTGTCCCTCCCAGCGGCCGCTTTCGTCGAGGCGGTTGCGCCGCAGCGCGTCGGCGTAGGCCTCGCGAATCGCCGCCTCGATCCGCCGCCGGTCCCATGAATCGGGAAACAGGGTCGAGAACTTGTCGAGCACGACCCGCCCGGTCTCCGGGTCGCGGAGCTGGACCCGCGCCGTCCGGACCTCGTCGCGCCCGCCGGGGCTCGTTCGCTCGAAGCGAACCTCGCAGCGGCGGCCGTGGACCATCATCGTGCGCGGCGCGCTGGGTTCGTGGTGCAGTCCCACCAGGACACCCCGGCTATTGACCCGACCCTCCAGGATATGGCGAAGATCAATGCGGACGGTTTCTGGATCGGGCGGTGGGGATTGCGCTGGACAGGCCGTCGCTGTCCCCAGGACGAGCAGGCTCAGCAGTCGGACCCACCATCGGCTCATCGTGTCCACCCCATCGGGGCGGCGGGTCGCGGAACTCCCGGCAGCCGGCACGTGCCACCCTTCCGCGCCAGATCTCAGCCAATAACAGTCAGGTTCGACTTCTGCGCCTTCTGCTTCTGCTTTTCCACGAACGAGGCCAGCGGCTGGGTCTCCTGGTCAAACCGCTGCACCTCCTCCCAGAGCGCCTCGACCATCTCCGACTCCCGGACGTGGCGAATCGGGACGCCGCGCTTGAAGATGATCCCCTTCCCGCTGCCGGCCGCGATGCCGAGGTCGGCCTCCTTGGCTTCCCCGAAACCGTTCACCAGGCAGCCCAGAATACTGATCCGGAGCGGCTGCTTCAGGCCTTTCATCCGCTGCTCAACCTCGGCAACGATCCGTTCCAGGTCGATATCTAGCCGGCCGCAGGTCGGACAGGCCACGACCTCCGGACGGGTCACGCGGCGGTCGCACGCACGCAGAATGTCGAACCCGGCCGCCACCTCGGGCACCGGATCGCCCAAGAGCGACACCCGAATCGTATCGCCAATTCCCCGCAGCAAAATCGCCCCGATGCCCGCCGCGCTCTTGATCGTCCCATACTCCTTCGACCCCGCCTCGGTGATCCCGACATGGGTCGGATAATCGCACTTCTCCGCAAACAGCGTGTAGCAGGCTACCGCCGTCGGAACGTGGCTCGCCTTGAGACTGACGATGATCTGGTCGTAGCCGAGCGACTCGGCAATTTCGATATGCCGCAAGGCGCTCTCGACCATCGCCTCGGGACATGGATAGCCGTACTTCTCGATCAGATCCTCTTCCAGGCTGCCGCTATTGACGCCAATCCGCATCGGAACCCCGGCGTCGCGCGCCTTGCGGACGACCTCCTTGAATCGCTCCACACCCCCGATATTGCCCGGATTGATTCGGATCTTGTCGACCGCACGCCGCCCGGAAGGCGTCCTCGCCTCGAGACACGCCAGCGCCATCCGATAGTCGTAGTGAATATCCGCCACCAGCGGAATCCGGATCTGATCCCGCAACAGCCGACAGCCTTCAACATCCTCAGCCTTGGGAACCGTCACCCGAATGATTTCGCAGCCAGCCTCCTCCAGACGCCTGATCTGTTCCAGCGTCGGCCCGACCTCATGCGTGTTGGTCGTCGTCATCGACTGAACCCAGATCGGGTTGTCGCCGCCGACCACATGATCATCGATCCCAACCTCACGCGTTTTGTGCCGGGGGACCGTCGTGGCGTAGGCCATGGCCGCGTCTCTCGTTAACGTAACTGATTGGCGAAGAATGGGTTAGTCCGACCGATCAAGCCCCAATCATGGAATTATCGTAGGATCGGGGCGGGGGACGGTCAAGCCAGAGCGACCACGCCGCGGCTCATCGCCGCCGGGTTCGGGAGCTGCCGGTCAGCCCTCCGAGCACTCCCCGCAGAATGTGGCCCAAGGTCGTCCCGGCTGAGCGTCCGGCGCTCTTGGCGAACGAGTCGAGGAAGTCTCCGCCGGAGGTTCGCCGGCGTGTGCCCGCCCGCGATTCCTTTGGCTCGATCTTGCGCAAAGCCCGATCGAGCTCGGCCTCGCGCCGCTCCCGCTGCCGACGCTGTTCTTCCTGGTAGGCGGCCAGCTCCTGGTCACGTCGGGCTGCCTCGGCGGCTGCCGCCGACTGCTCGGCACGCGCCCTCAACACCTCGTAGGCCGACTCCCGATCCAATTGCCGCTCGTAGTGGCCGAACAACGGCGAGCTGGCCAGGATCGAACCGCGCTGCGCCGGCGTGATCGGACCGACCCGGCTGGCCGGCGGCACGATCAACGCCCGCTCAACCGGCCGCGGCATCCCCTTCTCGTCCAAAAATGAGACCAGCGCCTCGCCCACCCCCAACTCGGTGATCGCTGTCGCCGTATCCAACCCCGGGTTGGCTCGAAACGTCTCGGCCGCTGCCCGCACCGCCTTCTGATCCCGCGGCGTAAAGGCCCGCAGGGCATGCTGCACCCGATGACCCATCTGGCCCAAAATCACATCCGGAAGATCGAGCGGACTCTGCGTGACGAAATAGACGCCGATTCCCTTGGATCGGATCAGGCGGACCACTTGCTCGACACGGTCCAGGAGTGCCTTCGGCGCCGTGCTGAACAGCAGATGCGCCTCGTCGAAGAAGAAGACCAGCCGCGGCTTCTCCGGGTCGCCGACCTCAGGCATCGTTTCAAACAGCTCCGAGAGCAACCAGAGCAGAAACGATGCGTAAACCTGCGGCGCATGGATCAGTCGATCCGCCGCCAGGATATTGACGACCCCCTGCCCCTGCTCGTCCCGCTGCATCAAATCGTCGAGCCGGAGCGAAGGCTCGCCAAAGAGGTGTTCGCCGCCCTGATCTTCCAGCCGCAGCAACGCGCGTTGAATCGCTCCAACGCTGGCCGCGCTGACGTTGCCGTAGGCCGTCTTGAGTGTCCGCGCGTGTTCGCCCACCGCTTGGATCATCGCCCGCAGGTCTTTGAGGTCCAGAAGTAGCAACCCCTCGTCGTCGGCCACCCGGAACGCGATGCTCAAGACGCCCGTCTGAGTGTCGTTCAGGTCCAGAATTCGGGAAAGCAGTAGCGGCCCCATCTCGGTGATGGTCGCCCGCATCGGGTGGCCTTGCTCGCCGTAAACATCCCAGAAGCGGACTGGGCACGGCCTATACGGCTCTCCATCCAAGCCGAGTTGGCTGCGTCGGGCCGCGATCTTGGAATGACTGGCATCGCCGGGAAGCCCAAGTCCGGCCAGGTCGCCCTTCACGTCCGCCAGGAAGACCGGCACCCCGATCCGGCTGAACTGCTCGGCGATCGTGTGGAGCGTCACCGTCTTGCCCGTCCCGGTCGCTCCCGTGATCAGACCGTGTCGGTTGGCCATACCTGGCAGCAACCGCAGCTCGGTCTCGCCCTTGGCGATCAGCAATCCGCTTCTGTCCATGCGATCACCTTCGATCCAGACCGGTCTGGAATCCGGCCAATCGGGCCGCATTATAGTGAACCACGCGAGTCCGGCAAAGCGAACGACCCACGGTCCCCTCGGCCGGAGCAGGGCGCATGCCACGCCTGCCCGATTGGCTCAAACGCCCCCTCATTCCGATCTGGAATGCCGCCCACCGTCTCGCCTGGTCCGCGTCGGAGACGGCCGAGGCGCTGCTCAGGGGCCGGTTCGAACGCTGCGCGGTCTGTGGCCGGACCGGCCTGATGCGGCTCCGCCGCCGGGCCATTCCCCAACGGCTGATCGCCCTATGGGGTTTGACGGCCCGCCAGGCTGACGCCCTGGTCCGCAAAGAGACGCTCGACTGCTGCTGGTGCGGCTCGCGGCTTCGCGGCCGGCGGATCGCTCAGGCCATTCTTGGCGAATACCCCGTCGCCCACGTCGGCTCGCTTCGCGCCTGGGCTGCCCATCCCGCGACACAGTCTCTGCAAATCGCCGAGATCAACCGGATCGACGGCCTCCACCAGATCCTCCGCCGCCACCCCGGGTTCGTCCCCTCCGACTACGAACCCAGCCGCCCGCGGGGCGAAGTGCGCCACGGCGTCCGAAACGAGGACCTGACAGCGCTGACCTACGCCGACGCGACCTTTGACCTGCTCCTGACCTCCGAAACGCTCGAGCACGTACCGGATCTCGAACGAGCTTTGGCAGAGATCCACCGAGTGCTCAAACCCGGCGGACGCCACATCTTCACCGTCCCGGTCCAACCCGGCGCTGCGGCCACCTTCACCCGAGCACAGCTTCGCCCGGATGGGTCGATCGTGACGCTCGTCCCCCCCCTGCTCCACCATCCCGGAGGCGACACCGGCTACCCGGTCTTCACCGAGTTCGGCGCCGACCTGCCGGAGCTGATCGACCGCTTCGGCTTCTCCACAACCATCGTCTTCGGCCCGCTCAGCGAGGACGACCTGGCCCAGGTCTACATCAGCCGCCGGATCTAGAAATATCTCACCCCATCAACTCCCTTCGGCCGATTCCGACGGACTCTCCCACGTCCCTCGGGCAACTGCCATAATCATTCCCCGAGGAACCGATCTGGAGGATCCTAGCTGTTTGGATCAGCCCTTCCCGCTTCGCCGCTACGGTTCCCTGGAACAAGACCTCGCCATGAAAATCCGCCCCGGCCAGCCCTACCCGCTCGGCGCTACTCCCGACGCCGAAGGCGTTAACTTCGCCCTCTTCTCCGAGAATGCGACCAAAGTCGAGCTATGTCTGTTTGATTCCCCGGACGCCCGATCCGAATCGGCCCGGATTCCCCTGCTCGAACGGACCAACCAGGTCTGGCACGCACACCTGCCCGGTCTGAAGCCGGGAACGATCTACGGCTACCGTGTGCACGGTCCCTACGACCCCGCCGCCGGCCACCGGTTCAACCCCAACAAGGTCGTGCTCGACCCCTACGCCAAGGTCCTGGCCCGTGGCGTCATCTGGGACGACAGCCTTTTCGGTTACACCATCGGCTCCGAACAGCAGGACCTTTCTTTCGACCAGCGCGATAGCGCGGCCTTCGCCCCGTTGGCCCGGGTCGTGGACTCCACCTTCGACTGGGGCGACGACCGCCCCCCCCGTACCCCCTGGTCGCGGACGGTCATCTACGAACTTCACGTCAAGGGCTACACCAAGCTCCACCCCCACCTGCCCGAGGCGGTCCGCGGCACCTACCTCGGCCTGGCCGACGACCGCATCCTCGACGAACTCAAGCAACTCGGAATCACCGCCGTCGAACTCCTACCCGTCCACCACCACGTCGACGACCAGTTTCTGGTCCAACGGGGGCTGGTCAACTACTGGGGCTATAACACCCTCGCCTTCTTCGCGCCCGATTTCCGTTACTCAACCGACCCGGGATCGGCCGCCCCGGTCGCCGAATTCAAGACGATGGTCCGCGCCCTGCACAGTGCCGGCATCGAGGTGATCCTCGACGTCGTCTACAACCACACCGCCGAGGGCAACCAACTCGGTCCCACGCTCTGCTTGCGGGGCATCGACAACGCCGCCTACTACCACCTTGCCCCCGACCCTCGCTACTACATGGACTTCACCGGCTGCGGCAACACCCCCCGAATGAGCCACCCCCGCACCCTTCAGCTCATCATGGACAGCCTGCGCTACTGGGTCACCGAAATGCACGTCGACGGCTTCCGGTTCGACCTGGCCGCCACCTTGGCCCGCGAACTCTACGAGGTCGATCGCCTCGGAGCCTTCTTCGACATCATCGCCCAGGACCCGATCCTCTCACAGGTCAAGCTGATCGCCGAACCCTGGGACGTCGGCCCCGGCGGATATCAGGTCGGCAACTTCCCAGTCGGCTGGGCCGAGTGGAACGGCATCTACCGCGACCAGGTCCGCAGCTTCTGGAAAGGCGACGGCAACACGGTCAGCGAACTGGCCACGCGCCTCTCCGGTAGCCCCGACCTCTACGCCGAGGATGGCCGTCATCCCTCCGCCTCGATCAATTTCATCACCTGCCACGATGGCTTCACCCTTCACGACCTGGTCAGCTACAACGAAAAACACAACGAAGCCAACGGCGAGGACAACCGCGACGGCGCCAACGACAACCTTTCGTGGAACTGCGGCGTTGAAGGTCCAACCGACGACCCCGAGATTCTCGCCCTCCGCGATCGCCAGATGCGCAACCTGCTGGCCACGCTCCTGCTCTCGCAAGGCGTACCCATGCTCCTAGCCGGCGACGAGCGTGCCCACTCCCAGCAAGGCAATAACAACGGCTACTGCCAGGACAATGAGTTGACCTGGCTCTCCTGGAACCTCACCCCGGAGCAAACCCGGCTTCGCGACTTCGTCCGTTCGCTGATCCGCCTCCGGGCCGAAGAGCCTGTCTTCCGCCGCCACCGGTTCTTTCGAGGCCGGCCCCTCCGCGGCTCGGATGTCAAAGATATCTATTGGCTCCGTTCCGACGGCCAGGAAATGTCCGACGAGGACTGGAATGCCGGACACCGCTGCATCGGCGTCGGCCTGGTCGGTACCGAACTGCCCGAAATCGACGAACACGGCGACCCGATTCAGGGCCGCTCCTTTCTGATTCTGCTCAACGCCCATCACGAGCCGGTCGAATTCCAGCTTGGCGGGCGCCACCTCTTCGACCGTTACCGCCGCATCTTCGACACCGCTCGGCCCGACGCCCCCGACGACGTAATCCCAGCCGACTCCTCCTACCCGCTCCGCGAACGCTCCGCTGTCCTGCTCCAGGCCGAACTCAACTCCCAGGCCTGAGCCTCAACCGACCGATTCATGAACACCCCCCGACTGATCTTCGTCGACATCGATACCCAACGCGATTTCCTTGATCCGAACGGCGCTCTCAGCGTCCCCGACGCCCAAGCCATCCGGCCCAACCTGGCGCGGCTCATCCAATTGGCATGTCAGCTCCACCTGCCGGTCATCGCGTCGGCCTGCGCTCACCGGCTCGATGACCCCGATCCCGAACCCTTCCCTCCCCATTGCCTGGTCGGCACCCCCGGCCACGACCGGATCCCCGAAACCAACGTCCCCACAACCCATATCCTCGGCCCCGACCATCGTGACGATCTTCCCGCCTCGGCGCGGCACATTACGCTTCATAAGCGTACTTACGACGTCTTCTCCAACCCTCACGCCAGCCGGCTCGTCACAACCTGGGGCGGCCCCAACGCCCGCTTCGTCGTCTTTGGCGTCGCCACCGACTACTGCGTCCGTGCCGCTGTTCTCGGTTTGCTCGACCGCGGCCAGCAAGTCTGGATCGTCGCCGACGCCATCCGCGCGGTCGATCCCACCGCCGAGCCAGCCATCCTGACCGACTTGGTCCGTCGCGGCGCGACTCTGACCGTCACCGACCGAATCTGCCGCGATGCGCTCGCCTCGTTAGAATGACTTGTTCTGACAACCACGGCGGCCCGCCCTCGTTCACCGACTCCCATGCCGCTTCCTGACCGCTACCGAAAACGGTTCCGCTCAGCCCGTTCCGACGACCGCCTCCGCCGCCAAATCGCCACCGAGGCAGCCCGGCGTCTGATCGATCGTGACAACCTCGGCGACCTGCCCGCCGCAGACTTCGCCTTGGCCAAACGCCAGGCCGTCTCCGTGCTTGGCCAGACCGTCCGACCCACCGACCTGCCCTCGGATGCTGAGGTCCGTCAACAGATCCTCTCCCTCCGCCGCAGCCGCCAACCTCTGAGCCACTCGATGCCCGACCCAGGGCCCGACGCCCTGCATGCGCTGGCCGATCATCTCGACCGATTCACCTTGTACCGGCTCCGCCTCGAACCGCTCCAGGGCCTCAAGCTCAACCCCCGCTTCCACCCGGAGGGCGACGCTCTTTACCACAGCCTTCAGACCTTCGACCGCGCCCGCGAGTCGGCCCCGTTCGACGAGGAATGGCTCCTGGCCGCGTTGCTTCACGACGTGGGCCGCGCCATCGACCCCGACCAGATCGCCTCGGCCGGTGTGCGTGCCTTGGCCGGCTCGATCTCCGAACGCACTGCCTGGCTCATCGAACACTTGCCCGACGCCCTGCCTCGCACCGACCGCGCCCTGGCCAACCGGCTCCGCAACGCCCTCCGTGGCCACCCCTACTTCGACGACCTGATCGCGCTGGCCGAGGCCGACCTGGCGGCTCGCGTCGCCGGCGCACCGGCCAGCTCCCTCGACGAAGCTCTGGACTACATCCGCCAACTCGACTCCGGCGACCTCGATACCGATTCGCACCCTTGACCTGACCCTTTCAGGATCCGGATCTATGACCCAGACCACGCTCTTCTTCGACGTCGGCGGCGTCCTCCTGACCAACGGCTGGGATACCGCCGCCCGGCGCAAGGCCGCCGAGGAATTCCGTCTCGACTACGCCGAGTTCCAGACCCGCCACGAAATGCTCAAAACGGCCTTCGAAACCGGCCGGCTCTCGCTCGACGCCTACGTCCGCAAGGCCATCTTCCACCGCAGCCGCCTGTTCTCGCCCGACGAGTTCAAGCAGTTCATGTTCGCCCAGTCCCAACCGCTCGGCGACGCCCTGGATTGGGTCCGCGCCCTGGCGGCCACCGGCCGCTACCGCCTCTTCACCCTCAACAACGAGTCCCGCGAGTTGCACGAGTACCGCGTCCGCACCTTCCGCCTCGCCGAAATCTTTCAAGCGTTCTTCACCTCCTGCTACCTCGGACAGGTCAAGCCCGATGAGGAAATCTACCTCAACGCGCTCGGCATGTCCGGATCCCCACGCGACCGCGCCATTTTCATCGACGACCGCCCCCTCAACGTCGAACCCGCCCAGGCGCTGGGACTCCAGGCTATCCAGTTCACCGGTCTGGACGACCTTCGCGCCCGCCTCAAAGAACACGGCGTCGAAGCCTGACCAGCTCGCTGCTGACCTTGCCAGCGCCGACCCACCCAGTAGAATGAGTTCCCCAGGCCGGAGCCTGCCCAGGACACTTTACCCGTGCGCATCGCTTATTTCGATTGTTTCAGCGGCATCTCCGGCGATATGACGCTCGGCGCCTTGGTCGACGCGGGCGTCGACCCCTCCCTCCTCCAGGCAACGATCGACCAGCTCGGCATCGGCGCTCAGTTGACCTTCGAGCCGGTTCGGCGCGCGGGCTTCCGCGCCACTTGGGCACGGGTCGCGTCGCCCGAGGAACACGCCCACCGCCACTTGCACCATATTGAGGCGATCCTCGACAAGGCCGCCCTTCCTTCCAGGGCCGACGCCCTCGCGCGTTCCATCTTCCGCAAAATCGCCGAGGCCGAAGCCCGAGTCCACGGCTCCACGATCGAAAAGGTCCACTTCCACGAGGTTGGCGCCGTGGACTCGATCGTCGACATCGTCGGGGCGGCCGTCGGCCTCGACGCGCTCCAGCTCGACCGGATCGAAGCCAGCCCGCTGCCGCCGGGCCGAGGCTCTGTCCAGGCCGCCCACGGCCGGATGCCGCTACCGGCCCCCGGCACAGCCGAACTCCTCAAAGGCATCCCCCTGGCTGAGTCTACGGCCGACTTCGAACAGACGACCCCCACCGGCGCCGCGATCCTGGCCGCCACGGCCAGCCGCTTTGGGCCGCTCCCGCCCCTGACCGTCCAGTCCATCGGCTACGGCGCTGGCTCCCTCGACCCGCCCGGGCTTCCCAACGTGCTCCGCCTCTTTATCGGCACCTGGATGGCTGATTCCACCTCCGACCAGGCCTGGGTCCTCGAAACCAACCTCGACGACATGACCGGCGAACTGATCGGTCACGTCACCACCACCCTGCTCGCGGCCGGAGCCCTCGACGTCTTCGTCACACCGATTCAGATGAAGAAGAACCGTCCGGGCGTCATCCTCACCGCCCTCTGCGACGACGCCCGCTGGCCCACGATCGAGGAGCTGATCCTCCGCGAGACCACGACCTTGGGCGTCCGTCGCCACCCGGTCAGCCGCCGCGTCCTGCCCCGCCGAGCGTACGAGGTCCAGACCGAGCTTGGCCCGATCCGCGGCAAGCTCGCTTGGTTTCCGTCCAACGCCCGGCACCCCCGTTTCAGCCCAGAGTACGACGACTGCGCCCGAATCGCTGCCGAACGCCGGCTGCCGCTGCGCGAGGTCTACGAGGCCGCCCTCCGCGCCTTCTCGACATCCCCTCCCGATGGTCCTGAGCCATGAGCGTGACGCTCTCCGGCCCGGTGATCTGGTTCGTGGCCGGCCTGGCCGTCCTACCGTGGGTTGTGGCCGGCGTGATCGGACTGGCCCTGCTTCGTCTCTCCGATCGATTGCGCCAGACCGAGCTTGCGCTCACGCAGCTCCGCCGCCAGCATTCGGATCGCCCCCGGGCGCCACTTGCCGATCCGGCTCCCGACGCCAACTCGGCCGAACCGGCCGTTCCCCGGGGGCCCCGCGCTGCGGGTCTAGCCTCGAAGGGTCGCTCCCCGGTTTGCCCGCTCAGTTCGACGGCGTTGCCCGAATCAACCGCCTCGAATCCGATCCCCGTCTCGACACTGATCGCCGTACCCAATCTCGACGCTCGATCGCCGAACGAGGCCGACCACCCCCTCGCCGCCGAAATCGCCGCCTTTGAGGAACGCTTTGCAGAGATTCTCCACCTGGCCGATGCCGGCCTGCCCTGCGTCGAGGTCGCCCGCTTAAGCGGTCTGCCGGCCGGACAGGTTGAACTGATCCTGGGCCTGGCCCGCCGCGTGCGCCAGCCCCCCACGCCCCGCCCCGCATGAGTCGCGCTGCCTCTTGGATCCTGCCGCTTTACGCGACGATCGTCGCAATCTGGCTGATCCGCCATGCCGTCGTTTCCTGGATCCGTCGCCGCACGCCGACGCTCGATCTGCGCAGCCCCCGCTGGTCGGCCCCCGAAGCGCCTCTGGTGACCGCCCTGATTCCCGCCAAGGACGAAGAGGCCACCCTGGACGGTTGCCTCGAATCGGTGGCGGCCCAGACGTACCCCAACCTCGAGATCCTGGTCGTCGACGACCGCAGCACCGACCGCACCCCGGAGATCGCCCGCGGCTTTGCCAGCCGCGACCCGCGCGTCCGCCTGATCACCATCACCGACCTGCCGCCCGGTTGGACCGGCAAGACCCACGCGCTGGACCGTGCGACACGCGAAGCGCGTGGCTCCTGGCTCTGGTATCTCGACGCTGACACCCGCCACCACCCCGACGCCCTCTCCCTTTGCCTCGAATACGCCCGCCGCGAGCAAGCCGCCCTGGTCAGCCTGATGCCCGAACTTCGGTGCGAGACCTTCTGGGAAAAGGTCGTCCAGCCCCTCCAGGGCATCGTCCTCATGCGTTCTTTCTCCCCGCTTGCGGTCAACGACGACCGCTCCCAGGCCGCCTTCGCCAACGGACAATTCATCCTGATCCGCCGCGATGCGTACGAGGCGGCCGGAGGGCATGCCGCGGTCCGCGACCGGTTCGTCGAGGACATCTACCTGGCCCGCAACGTCAAGCAGGCCGGCTTCCCGATTCGCGTCGCTCTCGGAACCGCCATCAGCTCGACGCGCATGTATACCTCGTTGCCCGCCATCGTCCGCGGCTGGAGCCGTATCCTTTACGATGCTCTTGGACGCCGCCCCTGGCCCCTCGTCGGCAAGATGCTCGAACCGCTCGTCTTCAGCCAGTCCGGAGATATCGCCCTGATCGCCGCTTTGGGGCTGCTCGCAGTGGGTCAGGTATCGAGCTTCTCTCTCTGGCTGCTCGGCCTCAGCCTGCTTCACCAGGCGCTCAAGACCTCCTTGCTCTGGCGGATGTACGCTTGGTCGGCCCCGCGCACGGCCCACTACGCCGTCTTTTACTCCCTGGCCGGTCTGATCTCGGACTGGATCTCGCTCGACGCCATCCGCGCCTGCTTCAGCGGCGCCGTCACCTGGCGAGGGACCCGATACGTCCACCCCACTTCCCCTGAGGCCCCCACCCGGTGACCGCCTGGCTCGCCCGCAACCCCGCCACCGGGGCCATCCTGTCCGAACACCAACCGACATCGCCTGCCGAACTGGCCGACCGCGTGGCCCGACTCCGCGCTGAGCTGCCGGCCTGGTCGGCTCAGCCCGTCGGCCGTCGCCTCGGCGCGATCTACGCCCTCGAGCGCTCCATCGCCCGCGCCGCCGAGCCGCTCGCCACCGCCCTGGTCGCCGAAATCGGCAAGACCCGCATCGAAGCCCGCATCGAGCTGGCAACCACTCTCGACGCCATCCGCTGGACCCGTCGCCATGCCGCCTCGGTCCTTCGGGAACGCCGCGCTCGGCCGGGTCTTCAGCGCCTTTTGGGTTTGTCCACGGCTCGCATCCGCCTCCGCCCGCACGGCCTCGTCGGTCTGATCGGCACCTGGAACTACCCCCTGCTGCTCAACCTGGCCCCCCTGGCTCAGGCCCTCGCCGCCGGAAACCTCGTCCTCTGGAAACCCTCCGAACTGGCGACCCACGTCGGCGTTTTGACCGCCCGGGTGCTCGACGAGGCCATCCCCGGCCTGACGGCCACCATACTCGGCGGTCCCGACATCGGAGCGGCCCTGATCGCCGCGGGGATCGATCACCTGGTCTTCACCGGCGGCGTCACCACCGGCCGCACGGTCCTGGCGCAGGCCGGCTCACTTGGCCTTTCGGCAACCGCCGAGCTGTCGGGCTTCGACCCGGCGATCGTCCTGCCCGACGCACCGCTCGAATCAACCGCCCGGGCGCTGGCCTGGAGCGCCTTCGTCAGCGCCGGCCAGACCTGCGTCGCCACGAAACGCATCTACACGATCGGCGACCCGTCCCCTTGGATCGACCGGATCGCCCAGATCGCCGCTTCGTTACGCCTCGGTGACCCAAGCTCATCGGAGGTCGATCTCGGCCCCCTCATCCATCACGCCGCCCGCGACCGCGTCCACGCGACCGTTCAGGCAGCCATCGCCGCCGGCGCACGCCTGATCACCGGGGGCCGCATCCCTGACGGCCACGGCTCTTTCTACCCGCCCACGGTTCTCGCCGCCGAGACCGCCCAACCCGAAGCGGTCCTCGCCGGGATCTTCGGACCCGTGCTGCTCGTTCGCGGAGTCACCAGCCTCGATACGGCCATCGCCGCCGCCAACGCCACCTCGTTCGGCCTCGCCGCGAGCGTCTGGGGCCGCGACCGCCGCCAACTCCGTGCTGTCGCTTCCCGACTCGAGGCCGGCATGATCACTCTCAACGAAGCCGTGACTCCCGCCGGTCACGCAGCCGCCCCGTTCGGCGGGATCAAGGCGAGCGGCTACGGCCGTACCCGCGGCGAGGCCGGGCTGCTCGCTCTCGTCCAGCCCCAAGCCATCCACTTCCGCCGCCCAGGCGGCGTTCGGCCTCAGCTCTACCCGTACGGCCCAACCACCGAGTCCCTGCTCCAGGCCTACCTCCACATAATCCACCGAACTGGCTCGCGCTGAACACCCAACGGCTTGCCGTTCACCCCATCGACCGACGATATTATTGTCAACTCTCATCTCCGTGGTTCTAGACCTCGCGCCATCTCGAACCCCATGATTCGGCTTCGTTGAGACCGGGAGCCGCCACTCGATGGCTAACTTCGCTCGCTGTCCGCACCTTCTCTTGACCCTGCTGGCGCTGACGACCGCCGCCCCCGCCGATCAGGGTTCGCAACGAATCAAGACCCTCTTCCTCGGTGACAATGGCCATCATCAACCCCTTCGCCGCCTCACCGAGTTGGCCCCCGCCCTAGCCAAAGCCGGCATCGACGTCGCCTACACCGACGACCTGAACGACCTCAACCCTTCAAAACTTGCCCGCTACGACGCCCTGCTGATCTACGCCAACCACGAACGTATCAGCCCCGATCAAGAACAGGCCCTGCTCGATTTTGTCGAATGGGGCAAGGGCTTGGTCGTACTCCACTGCGGATCGTACTGCTTCCTTAACTCGCCTCGGTACATCGCGCTAGTCGGCGGCCAGTTCCAGAGTCACGAAACCGCGAGCTTCACCGCGCGGATCGTCCGGCCCGACCACCCCGCGATGACCGGTGTCGAGGAGTTCGAGGCGTTCGACGAAACCTACGTTCATACTAAGCTCAGCGACGATCGCGTCGTGTTGATGGAGCGCGAGGCCGAAGATGGCCGCCGCGAACCCTGGACCTGGGTTCGCACCCAGGGCCGGGGCCGCGTCTTCTACACCGCCTCCGGTCACGACGAACGCGTCTTCACCCACCCGGGCTTCCACCGGCTCGTGATCGCCGGCATCCGCTGGGCGGCCGGCGACCGACCCGCGTTCAAACCGGCCGAGCTGACCTACCAGGACGGGGTCGCCGACATTCCCAATTACGTCCGATCGAACCGCTGGGGGACGCAAGGCAAGCCCTTCAAACGGATGCAAAATCCGCTCGATCCCGAAGCCTCGTCGACCCACCTGAGCGTGCCGGGGGGCTTTCGCGCGGAGCTGTTCGCCGCTGAACCCCAGATCGTCAAGCCGATCGCGCTAACCTGGGATCATCGCGGGCGGTTGCTGGTGGCCGAAAGCGTCGACTACCCCAACGACAAGCAACCCGAGGGGCAGGGTAACGATCGGATCACGATTTGTGAGGACACCGACGGCGACCACCGCGCTGATCGGTTCACCGTCTTCGCCGACAAGCTCAGCATCCCCACCAGCCTGGTCATGACGCCTGCCGGGCTGATCGTCGCCCAGGCTCCGGAAATGCTCTTGCTCGTCGATACGGACGGCGACGACCGTGCCGATGTTCGCAAGGTCCTCTTCTCTGGCTTCCACATCGACGACACCCATGCCGGCCCGTCCAACCTCCGGCTCGGCTTCGACGGCTGGATCTACGCTACGGTCGGCTACGCCGGCTTTGAGGGAACCGTCGGCGGCGAACACCACCAATTCCGCCAGAACATCTTCCGCTTCCGCCCAGACGGATCGAAGCTCGAAGTCCTCGGGTCCACCAGCAACAACACCTGGGGTCTGGGCATCACCGAGACGAATGAGATCGTCTACTCGACGGCCAACGGCGAGCATTCTTCCTATCTCGGTCACCCCAACCGCTCGTTCGAGGCCGTCCGAGGCTGGCTCGGTCAGGCCACGGCCCGCATGGCCGACCACGACCGCTTTCACCCCCTGACCACTGTCCGACAGGTCGATTTCTTCGGCGGCTTCACCGCAGCCGCCGGCCATGCCGTTTACACGGCTCGCCACTTCCCACCCGAGTATTGGAATCGCTACGCCTTCGTGGCCGAGCCGACTGGCCACCTCGTGCACCAGATGCGCTTGGATCGCCGCGGCAGTCACATGGTCAGCCGCGATCGCTTCAACCTCCTCGCCTCGACCGACGAATGGACCAGTCCGATCGCCGCTGAGGTTGGCCCCGACGGTGCCGTGTGGGTCCTCGACTGGTACAACTTCATCGTCCAGCACAATCCCACACCGCTCGGCTTTACCACCGGCAAGGGCAACGCCTACGAGACGCCTCTGCGGGACAAAACCCACGGCCGGGTCTATCGGGTCTGTGCAAACGATCGACCTTTGGAGTCGATTCCCGGCGACCTGACCCGCTTCACCCCGGCCCAACTGGTGGAGGTGCTCCGCCACCTCAACATGTTCTGGCGGATGGCAGCCCAATGGCACCTCGTCGCCCGGGGTGATCGCCGCATCGTCGCCGATCTGACCCGTCTGATCGCCGCGTCCGAGGTCGAGCCGGAGACCGGCGAAAATCCGGCGGCCTTGCACGCCCTCTGGACCCTCCAGGGCTTGAAAGCCCTCGATCAGCCCCCGATCCGCGACGCCGTCACTAGCGCCCTGAGGTCTCCAGCGCCCTCGGTCCGCCGCGCCGCCGCCGAGGTTCTGCCCCGCGACACCGCTGCCGCCCAGGCCATTCTCACGGCCGGCTTGCTCGACGACCCCCACCCCGTCGTCCGCCGGGAGGCATTGCGGGTTCTCTCGGAGTGCCCTAGCTCGGACCAGATCGGCGCGGCGGTTGTCGCCGCGCTTCTCAAGCCCGAGAACACCGAGGACCGTTGGATTCCGCTGGCTGCGACAACCGCAGCCGCCCGCCACGACCTGGGGTTCCTCGCTGCCGCGTTGAAGTCCGACCAGCCAACCGACGCCCTCACACAGACCGCGCGCATTGTGGCCGAGCATGCCGCCCGTGGGCCGGAACGCGGCCGCCTGCCCGCCGTGCTGGCCGCTGGATTCGAACAACCAGGCCCCTGCGCAGACGCGATTCTCGCCGGCCTGTCCGCTGGATGGCCCGACGCCCAGATCCCGGCGCTCGACGACGCGACGCGTAAAGCGTTGCTCGCTCGGCTCGATTCCCTGAGTCCGACCGCTCAGCTTTCCCTGGCTCTACTGGCTCGCCGCTGGGGGCTGGCTTCCGAGGTCGAGGGTGTCTTGGCCTCGCTCCGCAGCCGACTGGCCGACGAGGTCGCCGACGAATCGCTCCCGGAAGCTCAGCGCATCGGGGCGGCTCGCCGTCTGGCCCAGCTCGACCCCGACCGCGACACCCTGGAGCGGTTGGTCGCGGCCATCTCGCCCCGCACCAGTCCGCCGCTGGCCGCCGGGCTTCTGGCCGCCATCGGTTCCACCTCGAGCGATGCCGTCGCCGAAATCCTGCTGTCTCGTTGGGACCAGTTGACCCCGGCCCTGCGGAGCCAGACTGTCGAGTTGCTCCTACGCCGACCCGAGTGGACCAAAGCACTAGTCGAAGCCATCGCCGCCGATACGATCCCCGCAACCGACCTGGCCATCGATCAGACCCAACGACTCGCGGCCCACCCCGACGCGGCCATCGCCGACCGCGTCCGCGAGGTGCTCGCCCGCGGCGGACGGCTCCCCAGCCCGGACCGCCAGGAGGTCCTCAACGCCCTGCTCCCAGTCACACAAGTGACTGGCGACGCAGCCAACGGTCGGCTCGTCTTCGAGAAGAACTGTGCCAAGTGCCACCGCCATGGCGACCTCGGCGAAAACATCGGCCCCAACTTGACCGGCTTTGCCATCCACCCCAAGGAAAAGATCCTCACCGAGATCATCGACCCGAATCGCTCGGTTGAGGGCAACTTCCGCCAATACACCGTCGCCCTGACCGACGGTCAGGTGCTTTCCGGACTGCTTGCCTCGGAGACGCGTACCGCGATCGAGCTGGTCGACGGCGAGGCCAAACGCCACACGATCCTCCGCGAGGAAATCGAGGAAATGATCGCCTCGCCTCGCTCGGTCATGCCCGAGGGCTTCGAGAAGCAGATGAGCGAAGCCGAGTTTGCCGACTTGCTCGAGTTCCTCACCGCTAAGGGCAAATTCGTTCCGCTGCCGATCGACAAGGTGGCCACGATCGTCACCACCCAGGGCATGTTCTATGACAAGCAGAATCGCCAGGAACGGCTCGTCCTGCCCGACTGGTCGGCACAAACCGTCGCCGACGTGCCCTTCCTTCTCGTCGACCCGCGCGGCGACCGCGTCCCCAACGCCATCATGCTCCAAAGCACCAATGGCGACGTCAGCCGGACCATGCCCACCCGCGTCTCAGTCCCCTGCAACGCCCCGGCCCGGGCGATCCACCTCCTTTCCGGCATCAGCGGCTGGGGCTTTCCGGCCACTCCCAAAGGCTCCACCTCCTTGGTCGTCCGCCTCCACTACGCCGACGGGCAGACCGAGGACCACCGCCTGATCAACGGTGAGCACTTCGCCGACTACATCCGCGAGGTCGACGTCCCCGGCTCCAAGCTCGCCTTCAAGCTCCGCGGCGGCCAGCAGGTCCGGTACCTGGCCATCCAGCCCCGACGCGAGGCCCCGATCCGCGAGATCGAGTTCCTCAAAGGTGACGACACGACCGCGCCGATCGTTCTAGCCATCACCCTCGAGTCCCCTTGAGCCGATAGGCAATTTCCATCAGGGCGCACCGCTCCGCGTCTTTGGGGCGGAGTCCGATCGAGCCTGACCTGATCCGCCCCAGCGGCGACTATGCGCGATCCGCCGCGACCCGCCAACGGCGCCGGTTACGGACCGACCGGAACTCGCCTGGTTGCTGACACGCGGCGACGGCCGGCTCAGGTTCCAGCGGGTTTTAGGTGTCGGTCGGCAAAGTCCAGGTAGACCTCCCAGTCGCGCGGCTTGACGTCGTGTTCGCCGGGTCGGATGTGGTAGCCGATTGTGCTGAGCACGGGTTGATTGACGGCCGGCATTTCCTTGGTTTCCAGACCATCGGTCCCCAGCAGCCGATAGACCGGGTCGGCTCCGACGCAGGCGAGGAACTCGCCGCGTGGGTCAGCCCACCGATCCTCCTCGGCGCTGCAGACTAGGACCGGCCGGGGCGCGATCAAGGCCAACAGTTCGTGCTGATCGACGGGAAGAGCCACCTCGTTTTCGTTGTAGGTCGCGAACTGGTCGCAAAACCAGTGCGGGAAGGTCCGATTGATCCGCCCGACCGTCTCGCCATAGATCCGCTTGGAGAGCGCGGCTCCGCCACAGCCAGACTCATTCGAAATGACCAGAGCGAACCGTTCGTCCTGCGCCCCGGCCCAGAGTGCCGCCTTGCCGAGCCGAGAGTGACCCATCACGATCACCCGGTCTCGATCGACCCCCTCGATTCCCTCCAGGGCGTCGTACAGCCGGCTTAAGCCCCAGGCCCAGGCCCCGATCGAGCCCCAGGCATCCGCGGGCCGGTTCGGGTCGTCCGTACCAGGCGGATCCAGCAGCGGGTGAACCCCGTTGCGAAACCCGTCGTCGTAGTCCGGGTCAAAATCGCCGTAGTAGGCCGTTGCCACCCCATAGCCGCGCTCAACCGCCATGGCCAACGACCACCGCGACGCCTGCTCCCCCCGGTTCTTCTCGCTCGCCCGGTTCCCCGGATGAAGGCCCCGCGGCTGATCGGCGAACCACCCCGGATTGATCAAGACCTCAGGCTCGTGCGTCACGCCGTGATTTCCGGGAAAATTCAATCCCAAAAAGACCGGCGCCGGACCGGTCCGACGCTGCGGCAGATAGACCAACAGATGGGCCTCGACGGCCCGCGGCTCCTCACCGAGCACGACCCGATACTGGGCTCGCTCGGCTTGACCCTCGAGCGCCTGCTCGGAGCGTTCGACCTGTTCGACACGCTGTCGGATCTGCGCTTCGGGCGTCCGGCCGTAAACGTGCTCTGAAAAAAGCCGGAGCAATTCTGGCCGGCGCCGCTGCCGCCAGTCGGCGGCCGTCGCCACCCGGCTCCCATCCTTCATCACCAGAGGATCGGGCAGGGTGTAGGGCGGGACCTTCGCCTCATCGTAGTTGACCTCCGGAGAGTCTTGCGCCGCTTTGCCTGCCTTCATCATCGCCCCCGTGAGGGTCAGCCCCACAGCCCCGGACATGAACTCCCGCCGCGTACTCTTCTGCCGGTCGTTCATGGCATGGCTCTCGCTCAACCACCCTGAAGAGACGCCAAGTCGCCGCTCATCGTCCCAAGCGGGAGCGATCACGGCAACTCCGCCGAGCTTTTAGGCCGGACATCCCGGCGCAGCCGTCCCGTTCGGATGCGCCGTCAGATCAGGCCAGAATCGCATGGACCGGGTTCTGATCGAGAACACCGGTCAGCCGCACGTCCAGGCCCTGGAACTTGACACTCAGGCGGCGATGATCAATGCCCAGACAGTGCAAGATCGTCGCATTCAGGTCATGAATGTGCACCGGGTTTTCGACGATGTTGTAGCTGAATTCGTCGGTTTCGCCGTAGACAACCCCCGGCTTGATGCCGCCGCCACAGAGCCAGGCCGGGAAACACTTGGGGTGATGATCTCGGCCGTAATTGTCCTTGGTCAAGCCGCCCTGGCAATAAATCGTCCGCCCAAACTCTCCCCCCCAGATGACCAGCGTATCGTCGAGCAGACCTCGTTGCTTCAGGTCCGTGATCAGCCCGTAGCAGGCCTGGTCGACGTCTTTCGTTTGCCGCGGAAGTTCATTGACCAGGTCGCCATGCTGATCCCAACCCCGATGGAAAATTTGCACGAACCGGACATCCCGCTCCGCCAGCCGCCGCGCCATGAGCGCGCAGTAGGCAAACGTGCCCGGCTTCTTGACATCCTCGCCATACAGATCGAGGACGTGCTGCGGCTCGTTCGACAGATCGGTCAGTTCGGGAATCGAAGCCTGCATCCGGAAGGCCATCTCATACTGTGCGATCCGCGCCTGGGTCTCGGGATCGGCCAGTTCGTCGAATTCCTTCTGGTTCAGTTTCGCCAGCGTATCGAGCATCGTCCGCCGGGTCGCTCGATCCACACCCGGCGGATCGCTCAAGTAGAGAACCGGGTCTCCCTTGGAACGGAACGCCACGCCCTGATACTTCGACGGCAGGAAGCCCGCTCCCCAGAGCCGGTTGTAGAGCGCCTGGGCGTTGGCCTTGCTCGACCAGCTCGGCACCATCACCACAAAGGCGGGCAGATCCTGGTTCATCGACCCCAGGCCATAGCTGAGCCAAGCGCCTAGGCTCGGCCGCCCCGGGAGCTGATGACCCGTGCAGATATACGTCACCGCCGGGTCGTGGTTGATCGCCTCGGTCCAGACCGTCTTGATCAAGGCGATCTCGTCGACGATCTTCGCCGTCCAGGGTAGCAGTTCGCTCACCCACATCCCCGACTGGCCATGCTGCTTGAACGAAAACTTGGACGGCGCGATCGGAAACCGCGCCTGGCCGCTGGTCATCGTCGTCAACCGCTGACCCATCCGCACCGAGTCTGGCAGGTCCTTGTCGAACCAGTCGGCCATCTTGGGCTTGTAGTCCAGCAGGTCCATCTGCGCCGGACCGCCATTCATATGCAGATAAATCGCACGCTTGGCCCGCGGCGCAAAATGAGGCAGCCCGGGCAAGCCCCCCTCGGCCCGTGCCGGCCGCTCCGCAAGCAACGACGCCAACGCGGCCGTGCCGATCGACAGCCCCCCGGCCCGCCCGAAGAAGTGCCGCCGGGTCATCAGTTCGATCCGCTCGCGTACCGGATCCATAGGGCGCGCCTCCAGGGTCTGCCGACCCGTTCACCGTTCAGCTAGCCGCGGGAGATCACCTCGTCCAGGTTCAGGAGCGTATTGCCGATCATGGTCCAGGCCGCCAGTTCGGCGGGATCGGCCTCGACGGTCGGCTGGCTCGCGCCGACCGTGATCAGACTCCGGGCCGCCTCACTGCGATCCCGGAACCTCAACCGCAACGCGTCCAACGCCGCGCTCAACTCGGCAAGCTCGTCCGCATCCGGACGCCGGCCGGTGGTCAGCCGGAACAGGTAGACCAGTCGATCCGAATCGGTCGATCCGCCCTCGCGCAGACCCCGCTCGGCCAACGCGCGTGCGGCCTCGACATACTGCGTCTCATTCATCAACAGCAACGCCTGAAGCGGCGTATTGGTCCGCTCCCGCCGCACCACGCAGGCTTCGCGGCTCGGGGCGTCGAATGTCGCCATCTGGGGCGGCGGGCTGGTCCGCTTCCAGAAAATATACAGGCTGCGGCGGTGGACTTTTTCGGGCGTCGTATCGGGGGTAAAGACCGCCGTGTTGCTGCCCACGAAACCGACCGCCTCCCACAACCCCTCGGGTTGGGGCGGCTTGACCCCCGGCCCCCCCAGCCGGTCCACCAGCAGCCCGCTGACAAACAACGCCTGGTCGCGGAGCGTCTCGGCGTCGAGCCGGAACCGGGGCCCTCGCGCCAGCAGACGGTTCTCCGGATCTCGCTGAAGCTTCTCGGCATCCGCCTGCGCCGACTGGCGGTACGCCGACGAGGTCACCATCAGCTTGACCATCCGCTTGACGTCCCAGCCCGTCTCGCGAAACTCGACGGCCAACCAATCCAACAATTCCTGGTTGACCGGCGGCTCGCCCTGCGAACCAAAATCTTCGGCCGTCTTGACCAACCCTACGCCATAAAACTGCTGCCAGAGCCGGTTGACCGCCACCCGCGCCGTCAGCGGATGCTCGGCCGAAACCAGCCAACGCGCAAACGTTAACCGATTCACCGGCTCCCCGGCGGGCATCGGCGGCAAAAACGCCGGAGTCCCCCGCTCTACCTTCTCCCCCGGCTTGTCATACTCGCCCCGCTCGAGGATATACGCCGGACGCGGCTCGGCGCGCTCCTGAGAGACCAGCGTCGTTGGAATCGACTCGTCGAGCGCCCGGAACTCGGCCTCCCACCGCGCCACTTCGGCCTTGAGCGGCTGGAGCGCCGGTTGTGCGGCCGCATACCCGTGCTCGACAAAATATCGGGTCAAACGGCTCAGTTGCTCGGCCGTCCGTTCGCTCCGCGGCCGCTCGATCGCCTCCTTGATCTCCTCCGGAAGACCGGCCAGTTTCAACGCCTTACGGCTCCGGATCCAGTCCGACAGGGTGTCGTAAAATTGCCCCTCCTGCGGCGTCCAGGTCCACAGGCCGATCTTGTCCCAGTACGCCGTGCCACCGTGCTGCGTGATGGCCAGCCCGGTCACTTTGGTACCCGGCTTCAGACCCACGTCGGCCGCTTCGACCTCCAGCCGCACCCATTGCCCGGTCCGCGGCAGGGGTCCCATCGGCTTACGCTCCGGCCCTCCATCAGCGCCGAACGCGATGAGATTGTCGCCCCAGTAGGCGCGGTGCTTCCACTCGCCGCTGTTCCACTGAAGCATGATCTCCTTGGGCGGATCGACCGGATCAAGAAATACGTACGCAAAGAGCACATCCCCCTCGCCGATCGTCAATGGCCGTCCCCGCTCAAAAACCTGCTGCCCCAAGCCTTCATACCGATTCCGATACGCGTGCGAGCCGCTCAGGACCGGATGATCCGGCCCAGCGGCCGTTTGCCAGGGCTGGCCCCCCTGCGGCTGGGCTCCGGGCGGAAGTTCGTCATCCACCCAGACGTAATCCTCGCGCTGGACGTACTCAGTCCGGCTGGCGTCGATCGACCCATCGTACGGAATCGCTCCAACGGCCAGCGCCAGCCGCTCCTGAGCCGCCGTGCGCGCCGCGACCAGCTCCGCCCGCTTCGCCGCCTGCTCCGGACTGGGCACCTGCACAATCGGCGGATACTTCGCCGCGTTCCCGTCCATCGGGCTTTCATCGCAGCTATTAAAAATGGCAAAAAGCTGATAATAATCCTTCATCCGAATCGGATCATATTTATGGTCATGACACTTGGCGCACCCGATCGTCATCCCCAGAAACACGGTGCCGGTTGTGTCGACTCGGTCGTCGACGTTACGCACGTAGACTTCTTCCTCGATCGAACCGCCCTCGTTGGTCGTCACGTGCGCCCGGTTGAATCCCGAGGCGATTCGCTGGTCGAGCGTCGCATCAGGCAGCATGTCGCCAGCCAGTTGCTCGATCGTGAACCGGTCGAACGGCAGGTTCGCGTTGAAGGCCCGAACCACCCAATCCCGATAGGGCCACATCTCGCGATAATTATCTAAGTGAAGCCCGTGGGTGTCGCCATACCGCGCCGCGTCGAGCCAGATCCGCCCCATGTGCTCGCCGTAGTGGACCGAGCGGAGCAGCCGATCCACGACCCGCTCATAGGCTTCGGGCGAATCGTCGGCTAGGAACGCATCCACCTCAGCCAGGGTCGGGGGCAGGCCGGTCAGATCGAGCGTCACCCGGCGAATCAGCGTCTCCTTGTCCGCGTCCGGGTTTGGCTTCAGCCCCTCCCGGTCGAGCCGGGCGAGGATAAACGCATCGATCGGCGTTCGCACCCAACCCGGATTCGATACGGCAGCCGGGACCGCCGGTCGCCGCGGCGCTTCGAAGGCCCAGTGGCTCGCCCACTCGGCCCCCTGCTCAATCCACCGCCGCAGCGTCTGCCGCTGCGCCTCAGTGAGCGTCTTGTGGCTATCCGGGGGCGGCATCACGATCGTCGGATCGTCGCTCTCGACTCGAAAAACCAGCTCGCTCTCCTCCGGATCGCCTGGCACGATCGCCTGCCCACCCGACTTCAACGCCGCAAACGCCCCTTCCCGGGTGTCCAGTCTCAACCCCGCCTTGCGCGTTCGCTCGTCCGGCCCATGACAGGCAAAACACGCGTCCGAGAGAATCGGTCGCACGTCACGATTGAAATCGACACGCGCTAGACCTCGCGTCTCGTCCGACGCTCCCAGCGCGATCAGCAGCGTCGCAGTTAGCCCGATCATGGGCGGCACTCTCCCGAGGTGGGGCGGTCAAGGCGGGAGCAACGGGTCAATCGCACCTCGGGGCAGTGGGCAGCCCAATCGGATTTGAGGTGCGAAACACCCCGGCGGGCGTCTCCCGAATCGATCAACACAAAGCGGTCCATCCATCCGGGATAACGATATTTCGATTCTATCCCACCATTCTGCTCCCGTCGAGCGCCTCAGGCCGGCCCCGCCTAGGCCAGCGTTCCGACCCGCCCTCCCCCGCAAATCGAGCCGTTCCCGAGGACTCAGGGCGTCACACAGGATCGCGGGCGGCGTATGATTGATTTCAGATTGTGTCCGCATTCCCACGGTTGATTCTTTCAAGGCGACGCAGACCCGCGAGTGACGCCGCATGTTCGGCAAGCTGTTCGGTTCTGGTAAACCTCGACCCACACCCGGCCAGCCTCCGCGGCCCGCACCGGTCAAGGCCAAACGTGTCAACCTGGTCCGGCGCTTCACCCTCATCGCCGAGACCGGCCAGGGCAGCATGTCCAAGGTCTACCGGGCCGTCGACAACGAAACCGGTCGCACGATCTGCCTCAAAGTCCAGGACAGCCAGAAGACAGCGGCGGCAATTGCGCGCTCGGCCAGCGTCGGGCGGCTGAGCGAGGGCGAAATCGCTCAGAAGATCATCCATCCCAACGTCGTTCGCACCTTCGACTGGGGCCTCTCGACCAAGGGCGAATACTACATCGTCATGGAGTTTATCGACGGCGTCAGCCTGATCTACTGCCGCGAGTCGAAAAACCTCGCGCTCCCCGAAAAGATCGAGCTGCTGGCCCAGGCCGCCGACGCCCTGGCCGCCGTTCATCATTCCGGCTTCATTCACCGGGACTTCGGTCCCAAAAATCTCCTCGTCAATCGCGAAAACCAGGTCAAACTGATCGACTTCGGCCTCGCTGTCCCCAACACCCCGGCGTTCCGCAGACCCGGCAACCGGACCGGTACGCTCACGTACATGGCTCCCGAGCTGGTTCGCCGCGAACCTACCGACGAACGCATCGATATTTTCTCGTTCGGCGTCACGGCCTTCGAATTTCTCTCGGGCCGCCTGCCCTACGACGTCAACCCGGCCGACCCCATGGCTGTCATGCGTTCCCGCATCAACAACCAACCGCTCAAGCTCGAAGATGTAGCCCCCCGAATACCCGCCCAACTGGCCGCCCTGGTCAACCGGACTTTGGCCAAGCGTCCCGAAGATCGCTGGCCATCGGCCGAAACCCTCGGCGCTGCCTTCCGCGAGCTGATCTGAAGACCGCTCACCACCTCGCCTCCTAGCCTTTCATCCCCGCCATCCCGCCCAAAATCTCGCCTTGTTGGCCAGGGTCGATCCTGCTATGGTTCGGCCCTCAGCCCGCCCCCGGGCGTGATCCCCGCCAGACCCCTCCGCGACCGCACCCCTCCTCACGCCCGAACGCCCCCTGGGTCGGGTCTTGGTCCATCACCACCCTGGGAGGGGTAACGGATGACTCGCCCACTGCTCTCGCGGGAGGACCGGCCGTCACGCCGCCACTTCGTCGCCCTGATGCTCTCGGCAGCCTCCGCCCCGACCCTGGCCGGCTGCGATCCTCGCCAGGCGGCCTACTTCCTTCAGCCCTTTGAGGCCAAGATCCCCGCGCCATGTCCCTCGCTCAAAGGTAAGCGCGTCGTGATCCTGACCTCGGTCGGCGGCGGACTTCCCTCCGACCAGCTTTCCGTGGACCGCGAAATCTCCCGCCGGCTGGCCGCGATTCTCCGCGACAAAATTAAGAAAATCGACATTGTGAACCCCGACGAGGTCCAGACCTGGGCCCAGGCCAAGCCCACTTGGACCGACCCGGCCGACGCCGCCCGAGCCTTCGAGGCCGACATCGTCATCTTCCTCGAGGTCCGGGAGTTCCAGGTCCAGAACCCATCCAGCCCCGGCCTCTACGAAGGCCGTTCCAACATCCACATCCAGGTGACCGAACTGGCCCACCCGACCGATTCCCGTGGCAAGCCAATGACCGATCGGCCCAAGCAGGCTCAGGTGATTCACGAGAGCGACCGCTCCACGGTTTTCCCGATCACCGGCCACATCCCGGTCGAGGCCGGCATCAGCCCGGCGGTCTTCCGCAACCGGTTCCTGGAGATCGTCACGGCCGAGCTCTCGTGGGAGTTCGTCGAGCACGCGCGCGGCGACGACATCCAGAACACCCGCTTCCGCGAGTGAGCGCTTGGACCCGTCGCGCCGACCGTGACCCGGCGCGCCGACCGTGACCCGTCGCACCGACCGTGACTCGCCCCGCATTCCATGCGCGTTCCGGGCAGGCGCCACTCGCTGCCGAGCCACCCCGCCTCGATCGCCGCGACGCGATCTTGGTCCAACCTGGGCCGATCTTCAGACTGATCGGCCACTTGCCCGCGCCGCTCATCCGGGGCTAGGATAACAAGACGAGTTATCCCTCCTGCTGAACCGCCCGGCCGGACGGCCGGAACCACTCCCTCCCATGCCATCCCACCTCGGTCCTCGACCTGCGGACCGGCTGCTCAATCGCCGCTCTTGGCTGCGTGCTGCGGCTTGCACCAGTCTGACCGGCCACCAGGCGCTGTCCTCGACCCTCCGATCGATCGGCGTCGCCAATCCAATCCGCCTACGCATCTGGTGCGAGGGAACCGCACCCCCCAGCGTCTACCCCGACGACGTCGATGGCGCGATCGCTCAAGCCTTTCGATCCCTCCCAGAGTTTCAGATTACCACCGCCCGTCTCCGCGAACCCGATTCCGGCCTGGGCGACACCCAACTCGACGCCACCGACGTCCTCATCTGGTGGGGCCGGCTCTGCCACGAAGACGTTCCCGATGACCGCGCCCGCGCCATCGCCGACCGCGTCCGCGCGGGCCGCTTGGGACTGATCGCCCTTCATACGTCTTTCGCCAGCAAACCGTTCCGTCTGGCCATGGGCCAGGACTGCGAGCCCGAGACCTGGGGTGAGGCCGCCGGTTCCGAACAGATCGACGTGGTCGCCCCCGACCACCCCATCACGCAAGGGGTCGCGTCGTTCGTCCTGCCCTATGGGTCTCGCTTCGCCGAACCGTTCGCGGTCCCCGAGCCAGAGACAGTTCTCCTGGTTTCGCGGTATCAAACCGGCGAGTCGTTCCGCAGCGGTCTGACCTGGAGCGTCGGGACCGGCCGGGTCGTTTACCTCCGCCCCGGAGACGACACCCACCCGGTCCTCTTCCATCCGTCGGTTCGAAACCTGATCTCCAACGCCGCGCGTTGGTGTGCACCGCGGAGCTCCTGACCAGCACCAGCCCAGCTCGGCGCGTCCGCCTGGCCCCCCCCCGCGACCGCTCACCCCCCCGGTTAGGCTACACGCGCCTGACTGATCATCCGAGCAGCGTCGCACCCCGGATTCCGTTCACCAACCGACCGGGACCGACCAGCATCGACCCTTCCCTGACGCTTCCATCGGTCTGGGCCTGCGATCCAGGAGGACAATTGACGGGCGACTCGAACCCCGGTCCGCCGGGCCTGACAACCCGTGCGACCCCGTGTGCCGGTCCTCGTCCGGATCACCAGCTTGTTGATTGACGCCAGCCGACTTTCAGGGATACAGTCATATCCGCCGAGTTCGAGCCAAATTGGCCTTGAACTCGGGTTGCCGCTCTGGTGGCTGACGCTGATACACTCAGCCGTTCTGCCGTAACCGGATGAGCCTGAGCCAGTCTTCGGCTCTGGCCGCTGCCAAGGCGAACGGATAGCAATGCGATGGCATCACGGTGACTCGGATGTCTGCAGCGGGGGCCCGGATCGTCCGTGGCCCGGGTTTGAGTACGGAGCCTCAGGGAGAGTTTTCAACGATGCGTAAGACGTTTGCCAGCCTGATTGCGGTGGCTCTGTTCGCTGCGCCGGCCCTGGCCGGCGAGTTCAATAAGGTCGTTAGCATCGGTCAGAAGGCCCCGGCCTTCGCCGGCATTCCGGCCACGACCCCCGATGGCCAGTCGGTCAGCCTGACCCTCTCCGACATGAAGGACGACATCATCGTCCTGGTCTTCCTGGCCAACCACTGCCCGGTCGTGACCCAGTACGAAGACCGGATCATCGATTTCGCCAAGGATTACGAAGACAAGGGCGTCAAGGTCGTCGCCGTGGCCGTCACCGGCGGCGAGCTTCGCAAGCAGGATGACCTAAACGCCATCCGCCAGCGGGTCAAGGACAAGGGCTACAGCTTCGTCTACGGGTTCGATGAAACCCAGAAGATCGGCCGCGACTACGGCGCCACCAACACGCCCCAGTTCTTCGTCCTCGACAAGGACCGCGTGATCCGTTACATGGGCGCGATGGACGACAACGCCGGCAACGAGGCCGCCGTCAAGAAGCAGTATCTCCGCGACGCCGTCGACGCTCTGTTGGCCGGCAAGGAGATCGAGGTCAAGGAAACCCGCCCGGTCGGCTGCGGCGTCAAGTACGACCGCTGAGCCAGCCTGGGCTTCGGCTCTGACAGGCTGATTCGGAGGCCCACCCCGGTCCGCATGCCCGGGGCGGGCCTCGCTTGCTTGCCCCCCGAGCATTCCCTCGGCCGACTGCCGCGACCTTACTAGAGCTTCAGATCCTCAGGAGCCGCCCGCTTATGCTCCCCTTGCTCGTCAGCCTCGCCATCCTGTGCGCTGAAAACGACGTCCGGCTTAGCCCCCTCACCTACGACCAGTTTCGGGCCAGCCTCGCAAAGAATGAGCCAACGACCCGTTTGATCATGGTCGATGCCTGGGCGACATACTGCCCGCCCTGCAAGGAAAACTTTCCCCACGTGATCCAGATGCACCACGAGCTTGGACCCAAGGGTCTGCGGGTGATCTCGATCTCGTTCGACGATCCCGAAGACTCCTCCGCGGTGGCCCAGGCCCGCAAGTTTCTGGTCGATTCCAAGGCGGTCATCGAAAACATTCTGCTCAACGAGGAAAATGGGGTCGCCTACGAAAAGTTTGACGTCAACGCCATCCCGGCGGTGTTCTTTTACGACCCGTCCGGGCGTGAGCTGAAGCGGTTCACGCTCGACGATCCCAACAATCAGTTCACCTACGACGATGTCGAACGGTTCGCGCGCGAGTTCCTCGCCCGCCCGTCGGCCCGGTGATTCTCGGCTGATGGCCTTCGATCCGTGGGCTTGCGATTTGCGGCCATCGCGGCCTTTCGTATAATCGATTGATCAAACGCGTCGCCTGCTCACGACCATTCTCACGCCCAGCTTATTGATCGACGGAAAGGGGTCCGGTCCGACCATGAAGGACGGTATTCATCCCAAGTATCAGGATTGCACCGTGACGTGTGGTTGCGGCAATTCCTTTGTCACCCGGAGCACAAAGCCCAAGATCGTGGTCGAGGTCTGCTCAAAGTGCCACCCGTTCTTCACCGGTGCGGTCAAATTCGTTGATACGGCGGGCCGCGTCGATCGCTTCAATCGCAAGTTCCAGGGCACTTACGGCAAATCGAAGGCCAAGAAGGAGACTGAACAGTCCGCTCAGGCCTGAGGCCTGGGCGGGCGCCCTGGCTGCTGCGGGCACCTTCGGCCGTCATGGGCTGGGACTGTTCCGAGACTGAGAGACTCTGTTGGCGTCCCGTTCCGTCCACCCGCCCACCGTCTTCGACCGGCTCGAGACCGAGTATCGGCGGTTTCAAGAGCTGGAAGCGGCCCTGATCGACCCGGCCGTCATGTCCGACCCGGTCCGCGTCGCCGCCCTGGTCAAAGAACGCGGTGCCCTGGCTCGGCTCGCGGTCCCGTACGGCCGCTACCGCGACCTCAATCTTCAGATCGAGGAGGCGCGCCGGCTGGCCGACTCGGAGTCCGAGCCTGAACTGCGCGCCTATGCAGCCTCGGAAGTTGCGTTGCTCGAAGAGGAACAGGCCAGCGTTGCCGACCAGCTCCGCGACCTCCTCTACGACCGCCTCGCCGGAACCGACCACGCCAGTTTGATCCTCGAAGTCCGCGCCGGGACCGGCGGCGATGAGGCGGCCCTGTTCGCCCGCGACCTGGTCGAGATGTATCGCCGTTACTCCGAGCTGAAAGGCTGGACCTTCGAACCGCTCGAATTTGTACCGACCGAGTTGGGCGGCTTCAAAGAAGCTTCGTTCTCCATCGCCGGCGAGGGGGCGTTCCGCCATCTTCAGTTCGAAAGCGGAGGCCATCGCGTCCAGCGTGTCCCGGAAACCGAGGCTCAGGGCCGGATTCACACCTCGCTGGCCACCGTCGCCGTCCTGGCCGAGCCGGAGGAGCTCGACATCGTCATCCGCGCCGAAGACCTCGAAACCGACGTCATGCGGGCCGGCGGGCCGGGCGGACAGCATCAGAATAAGACCGAGTCGGCCGTCCGCCTGACCCACAAACCAACCGGGCTGGTCGTCGTCTGCCGCGACGAACGCTCCCAGCACCGCAATCGCGCCAAGGCGCTTCGCTTGCTCCGCAGCCGTCTCTACGAGATGATCCAGGAACAGGCCCGCGCCGAGCGGGCCCAGACCCGCCGTACCCTCATCGGCACCGGCGATCGATCCCAACGCATCCGTACCTACAACTTTCCGCAAAACCGCGTCACCGACCACCGCATCGGTCTGACCCTCTACAACCTCGACCGGATCATCCAGGGCGACCTCGACCCCGTCACCACTGCCCTCATCGAACACGATCGCCGCGAGCAGCTCGGCGATCTTTGAGTTCGAATCAAACGTGCTTCATCCAACACGGGGCGCTACCACCTCTGGCCACACCTGGTCCGAACCAGCCAGCTCCAACCCACGGCCCCCCCTCCCATGCCACCGCACCAACCCGATCGTCGCCCCGCCGGTCCCGCTCCCGCCTCCCCCGTCGAGACCATCAGCGCCAACGATCGGTGGACCGTCGGCCGGCTGATCACCTGGACCACCGACTACCTCCGCGATCGTGGCTCCGAAAGCCCGCGCCTCGACGCCGAGGTCCTCCTCGCCCACGTCCTGCAATGGGCCCGCGTCCAGCTTTACACCCATTACGATAACGAGGTTGAGCCGGCCCAACGCTCCGCCTTCCGCGAGCTGGTCCGGCGCCGGGCTGCTGGCACGCCCGTCGCCTACCTGGTTGGCCGCAAGGAGTTTTATTCGCTCAGCCTCCACGTCAATCCCTCGGTTCTGATCCCTCGACCCGACACCGAAACCCTCGTCGCCGAATTCCTGACCCGCTTCAAAGGCCACCCCGGCCCACGCGGGCTCGACCTGGGGACCGGCTCCGGCGCCATCGCCTTGGCCTGCGTCGACCAGCATCCCACAGCCCAGTTCCTCGCCACCGACCTCAGCGCGGAGGCCCTGGAGGTCGCTCGCGCCAACGCCGATCGCCTCAAGCTCTCCGATCGCGTCCGATTCCAACAGGGCGACCTCTATCAGGCCGTTGCCGACGAACCACCCTTCGACGCCATCCTCGCCAATCCCCCCTACATCCCGACCGAAGCCATCGCCACCCTCGATGTCGGCGTACGCGACCACGAACCCCGAATGGCCCTCGACGGCGGCCCCGATGGCCTGGCCGTCGTGCGGCGGATCATTGCCGGCGCCGCCGCCCACCTCGTACCCGGCGGCCTGCTCTTGCTCGAAATCGGCACCGCCCAGGAGCAACCCGTCCGCCGCCTCATCGAGGCTGAGCCTGACCTGCAACTCGCCCCCACCATCCGCGACGCCGCCAACCATCCCCGCGTCCTCAGCGCAACGAGGCGCCCCGGGCACTGACCCTCCACTCCGCAGACACGTTCGAGCCTCCGTCTCGCCCCTCCATTCGAACAAACGTCCTGCCGCACGGCGGCGCGGGCCGTCTGGCCCGGCATCACGCGTCTGGCTCAACGCCAAGCCCCGCCCCGCGTCGGGACCTCAAAGCGGGGCCGGCTTCGGGCGATCCGCCGGTCTTCGGCCCACCGCCTGAGGGTCATGCCGTCAGCCTGAGCACCCATTCCTCGGCCTCGAGCGTCGCTTGCCGCATCCGACGTTCGACCTCCAGCCGAAACGCTTCGAGTAGCTCCCGATCCGCATCCGGCGGCACCTCGACCGGCTCCGGCACCACACACGCCGCCGCCCGAAACGGCTTCGGCACCGCGAACCGATCCCAACTCTTGGCCCGCCACGGTCGCTCAAAGGCCATCCCCGCCCCCACAATCGGCAAACCTAGCCGGCTGGCCACGTAAACCAATCCCGGATGCACCCGATGCCGAGGTCCCCGAGGCCCATCCGGAGTAAAGCACAGATGCCCCTCCCGAATCGTCTCGGTCATGGCCCGCACGGCCCGCGCCCCGCCCCGTGTTGTCGAGCCACGCACGACCCCAAAGCCCAGCCGCCGAACCACTTGCGTGATCATTTCGCCGTCGGCATGATCGCTGATCAAAATGTGCATCTCCGGCCAGTTCCAGTAGTAGGCCGGAAAGAGCATCACGTCGTGGAAGAAGGCGTAAATGAACCGCCGTCCCGTGATCCGCGCCACGGCCGGATCGACGCTCGGATCGGCGTAGCGGAAATGGAACCGGGTAGTCCCGACCAGCCGACGCACGAGGAACGCCCCCGCCACTCCCACCGCCCGAATCAAGGCCGGATGCCGGATCTTCATCGCTCCCAGGCCTCCTGCCCAACCTCATGCTCCTGCACCCGCTGCACCCCAGCGGCCGTTTCTCTATACCGATTCCTTCGAATTCGGCTAGGTCGGTCGTCGCCGGCCTTGGACGGTCAACTCCCATTCGGTCATCGCTTCTCCGTCTGGGGCGCGGCAGGCCATTCTCCGGAAAAGACCTCAACGGCTGGTCCCGTCATGAAAACCGGCGCCGCGTCGCCGGCCCACTCCAAATCCAACGTTCCCCCGGGTAGATGCGCCTTCAGACGGCCCTCGGTCCGCCCGGTCAGCACCCCCGCCACGCAGACCGCGCACGCCCCGGTCCCACAGGCCAGCGTGATCCCGCTGCCGCGCTCCCAGGTCCGCATCCGCACTTCCGCCGGACCGATCCGCTCAACGAAATGCGCATTGACCCGCCGCGGGAACGCCGGATGCCGTTCCAAGGCGGACCCGATCACCTCAACCGGATATCCGCCCACGTCCTCGACATACACCACCGCATGAGGATTCCCCATCGAAACACACGTGACCCGCAACGTCTGCCCCTCGACGTCAATCGCCGCCTCGATCGGCGGATCCCCCGGCAACGTCGTCGGAATCTCCGCCGACCGGAGAATCGGCGCCCCCATCTCGACGCGGATCCGCTCTGCCTTGCCCCCCCGCGGCTCAACCTCCAGCGTCAAAACCCCACGTCCGGTCTCGACGGTCACCGTCGGCCGCCGCGCGATCCCATGGTCGTAAAGATACTTCGCCACACACCGAACCCCATTGCCGCACATCTCCGATTCCGAGCCGTCCGCATTAAACATCCGCATCCGCGCATCGGCCCGCTCCGACGGTTCGATCAGGATCAGCCCGTCCGATCCCACGCCAAAATGGCGATCGCTGATCGCCACCGCCAACGCCGCCGGATCCGCGATCGGGGTCTCCCGAAAAAGATCAACATAGACATAGTCGTTACCAAGTCCGTGCATCTTCGTGAACTTCATGGCTCAGGCTCTCGATCCTCGGCGGGTCGGCGTCGCGCTTTCAACGGCTTCTATTCTATCTCCGCGTCTCCGATCGCTGGCACGCCCTGGCCCGGGCCGTTATCATCACGACTCTGGCTGCCGAAAAGGCCGTTTTGCCTGACCCGATCCGACCTGTCTGGGAACCCCAACATGTTTGGCTTGCCGGCACCGAGTCCCTACGACCTTCGGTTCCGGCTCTTCGGGGTACCCGTGACGGTTTCGCCCTACTTCTGGCTGACTGCGGTTTTGCTGGTCGGCTTCGGGGGCGAGTTGTCGCCTGAGGCGGCCCTGATCTGGGTGGCCTGTGTCTTCGTCTCGATCCTCGTCCATGAATTCGGCCACGCCCTGACGGCGCGGGCCTTCGGCTTTCGACCCCAGGTTGTGCTCTATGGCATGGGTGGCCTGTGCGCCTCCGAAGCGGAGCGCCAGACCTTCGGCCAACGCTTGGCCGTCTTGTTTATGGGTCCCGGCGCGCAGTTCCTCCTACTGGGCCTGATCGTGCTGGCCAGTCGCCCGCTTCTCGGTCTGACGCCGGGCGTCAATGCGATGATCGCGCGCATGCTCCTGGGGCTGCCGGCCGGCGGCTCACTGGAAGATGGCCTCCGTCTGGCTCAGGCCGTTCAGCGCGGCAATCCCGCCGCCTGGGAACTGTACTGGAGCTTGTTCCAAATCAACTGGCTCTGGCCGTTGATCAACCTGCTCCCCATCTGGCCCCTGGACGGTGGCCAGATCGCCGCCGAATTGCTCGGCCGCGCCAACCCCGTCCACGGCAAGCGGTGGGGCCACATCGTCTCGATGGTCACCGCCGGCCTCATCGCCGCTTACGCTCTGGCCCAATCCAAGGGACAGATCGGCGGCAACCTCTTCCGCATCCTCTTCTTCGCCTATTTCGCCCTGGTCAACTATCAAATCCTTCAATTCTACCATCAGCAGTTTCACCGCCGCGGACCCGACGACGACCCGGAGTGGTGGACCCGCGACCGCTAGCCCTCCGCTCCCCCTCGCCCGCCCGACGAACCGCGCTTTCTCGCTCCGCCTTCCCAGCTCAGTCGCTCGCTCAGAACGCAACAAGTCAAAAAAGACTCGCACGCGATCGACCAGCCGGCATCCCGCGCTCGCGATGAGGAGCCGCTCGATGCCCTCTCCCTGCCCGGCCCCCGGTTCGCCCCGTTGTTTCGTCTTCCCTGATCGGCCCCCGCCTCCGCGGCTTGGGCGCACGTTGCCTTGCTCCCGCTGACCAAAGCTCTCCGTTATCGTAATTCTGCCATGATTCGCTGCTTGAGCGAGATCTTGCATTGATGCCGATCCCGCCGCTCCACATCCTGGCCGTCGCCCCCCAATATCCCGGCAAACTTGGCCCGCTGGCCGTCTTTCTGGCCCGACTCCGTGGCTGCCGGGTCACCTTTCTGCATCATCGCGCGGAGCCTGGCACTGAGCCGATTCCCGGTCCACTGCATCTGGCCCAATACCACGTCGGCGGAGTTGCCCGCGATCCGGCCGTCGCCTGGGAACGTCATCTCGAACGCGGTCTCTGTCATGCCTATGGCGCCTTCGAGCGGCTCCGCGACCAGCCGCTTCGGCCCGTTGATCTGATTCTGGGCCACTCCGACTCCCTCGGCTCCACCCTCTTCCTGGCCGACCTGTTCCCTGGTGTCCCCATCCTCCAACGGATGGATCCGTTCCTTCGGCCATGCGGCCAGGATCTCGCGGACGAGGATCGGGAACCACTCGGCCTGGAGTACAGCCTTTGGCGCCGGTCCGCCAATGCCATGAACCTCCTTGAGCTGGAAAACGGAGTCCGGCCGTGGGTCGCCTCGGCCTGGACGCGGAGCACGTATCCGGACGAGTATCACGCCTCCCTATCGGTGCACCCGGAACCGGTCGATCACCGCCGCCTTCGCCGCGCCGGTCCACCCCATCGAACGATCGCCGGACGCACCCTCGAACCCCCGACCCGACTCGTCACCTTTGCCGCTGGCTCGGCCGACCGGCTCCGCGGCGTCGATCATTTCCTGAAGCTTGCCGAACGCCTGCTCGCGGCTCGTTCCGACGTGGTTTGTGCCCTGGCCGGCGATCCGATGGTCGTCCGTGGCCTCGATATCCGCGACTACGGCCAGTCCACCCTCGAGCGGCTCCTCGCCACGTCGCCCATTGCCCACCACGACCGGCTCTGGTGCCTAGGACGCCTCGACCCGGAAACCCGGCGCGCCCTGCTGCACCGGACCAATCTCTATGTCGCCCCCGGCCGGCTCGCCGAGCCGACCCGCATTCTGGGCGAGGCCCTCGCCGCTGGATGTGTCGCACTCGCCTGGGACCTCGAGCCGCTTCGCGAGTGGATCACGCCCAACGTCAACGGATTGCTCGTTCCCGCCTACGACCTGACTGCCCTCTTCGACTTGGCTCAGGCCGTCCTCGACCATCCCGCCGACTACGCCCATCTGGCCCAGACCGCCGCCGAATCCATCGTGACCCAGCGCGATCCCGGGACCTTCGTCGATTCGCTGATCGAACCGATCTGGGCACAGGCTCCGACCAACCCCCGCTCCCGCACGGCCGTCTGAATTCTCGCCATGCATCTGCTGCTCATTCATCAGGCCTTCCCCGCCCAGTTCGGCGAGCTGGCATTGTGGCTAGCACGCGACCGCGGCTGGCGCTGCACCGTCCTGGTGGAATCGATGTCGACCGTTCCACCGCCGACCGAGGCGATGCTCCGCCACGTCGAGATCCGGCCCCTGGCCCCCCGCGTGCTTTCCGACCGCCCCCTGCCCTGGCCTCTTCAATACGCCGACTGGCTCAGCCAGTGCCGCGCCGTGCTGGAAACCCTGCGCTCGCAGAGCGACCTTCAGCCCGATCTGGTCGTCGCCCACGGCGGACGCGGCGCCCCCACCGCCTTCATCCGCGAAGCCCTGATAGCACCGATCGCCATCTACGCCGAATACTACTTCGCCCCGTCCCACGCCGATCTCTCCTACCGGCTCGACCTGCCACCCGGCGACCCCGACGTCGAACGCCTCTTCCCTCGCTGCATCAACGCCACCACCTTGATCGCGCTGACCGACGCTGACGCCGCCTACGCGCCCACCCACTGGCAAAAGGCCTCGTTCCCATCCCGCTTCGCAGCCAAAATCGATGTCGCCTTTGACGGGATCGACGCCCGCCTCTACCGCCCAGGCCGCGCCTCCCGACCCTACCTACTGGCCGGCCGCACCATCGGCCCCGAAACCCGGCTGGTCACCTTCACCGCGCGCGGCCTCGAATCGATCCGTGGTTACGACCTGTTTCTCGGCCTGGCTGCTCGGATCGCTCGCGAGCGATCCGACACTCTCTTCGTCGTTGTCGGCGCTGACGAGGTCCACTACGGCTGGGACCCCGTGCGCATCCGCGATCGCTCCTTCGCCTCCTGGGCTCGGGCACGCCACCCCGACCTGCCCGACGACCGCCTAGTCCACCTCGGCCACATCTCCCCCGAGCAACTCGCCGATCTTCTTTGCCTCTCCGACCTCCACGTCTACCTGAGCGTCCCCTTCGCCACCTCCTGGTCCCTCTTCGATGCCCTCGCCAGCGGCGCCGTGGTTCTCGCCGGCGACGTGCCACCGGTCCGCGAAGTGGTCGAACCTGGCCAGCACGCTCTGTTGGCTCCGCTGTTCGATCCCGAAACCCTGGCCGATGCCGCTTTGTCCGTCCTCAACGACCCGAAATCCTTCGCCCCCCTGGCTCAATCGGCACGCCAGCGCATCCTCGAGAACTACAGCCTGGAAATCTGCCTGCCACGGCTGGCCAACCTCTTCGAGTCCTTCGTCAACCGCGCTCAGGCCCGTTGAGCCGAACTCATCCTTTTCTTCGCTCAAACCCACAAAAACGGCACGGCTCCACCCATCCCCCCGCCGTCTGCGCTGCTCCGGAGATCCCTCGCATACTCAGAGCGGGCCAACCGATAACAGACGTGAATGGCGTTCACGTGACGGACCGTCTCCCCGACCGCCCGCCCGAGACGTGTCTCATGCTCCCGATCTTGATCCTGATCACCGCCCTCGGCCAGGATGGCCCCGTGCTCGCTCCTCCGGCGGACTCGGTCGCCCCAGCCGAGCCAACGCGCACGGTACCGGAGTCAGCCCCCATTCCTGTCCGAGACCGTCGCGGCATCCTCCGCCGGATCCTCCAGCCCCGACAGATCGCTCCCCGACTCGAACACACTCCGAGTCCTCCGACATCTCCGAACCCGAATCCCTTCGACTCCCTCGCCGCCTCCGAACCCGACACCCTCCCCGAACCGCTCCCGGTTCCTCCCTCCTCTCGCAACAGCCCAGGCTTGCGTTCGTCCACCCGCGACCTCGATCCTCTCGGTCTCGACGAACTCCCACCTGAGCTTCAGCTACAGCCGGCCCTCGAACCGGCGGCGACCGCCCCCTCTTCTCGAAGTTTCGACCTCGACGAACTTCCGCCGGAACTTGAGCTTCAGCCCGCTCTCCCCTCGGCGACTCCCCTTCGATCGAACCGCCCCCGCCAGCGATCTTCTGCCCGCCCCTCGCTCGAAACCCTCCCTGGTAACTCTTTGGACACTCCATCTCTCCCTCGCGATCCCCTCTCAGACCTCGACGATTCCTCGGCGGGCCAACGTCGCGGATCAACCCGAGCGCGTCCCGCCGATAACGAATCCGACCACCTCCTCGAACGCGAACTCCGCAGAGCCATCCTGACCCGGCTCGGCCGCCAGGTCCGCGCCGTCGACGTGCGCGTGCGAGGCGAGCAGATCTCCGTTCACGCCGACGTCAACTTCTTCTGGAACCGCCGGCCCGTGCGTCGCGCCATCGAGTCCCTTCCCGAACTGGCCGGCTACCAGCTCGATATCTCCCTCTACTGAATCGCGTACCGCCGGTTGGATCAGCGGGTCGAGAGCCAAAGCTCACGCATCCAGCGCTCCCGCCGCCGCACGTGATCCCGCAGCGGCGCCAGCGGATACAGATGGCCCCGCCAGCAAATCCCACGCTGGCGCAACGTCTTCCAGGTCGACCGCAACAAGGCCGCGATGCAGACCATCGCGCTGAGCGGCATCGTCAACGCATGGTAGGGACGCAACCCACACTGCCGGCCCATCAAAGTCAGCAGAATGGCCATCACGACAATCGCCACGCCGCACACCCCCCGCACCCACGCCGGGCCCGAAATCAGTCCCAGAAAGGGCCCAAACCCGACGACCACCTGCCCCAACGTGTAGAGCGCGACTCTCCCCAGATCAAACCGCGATCCGGCAAAGAAATTTTTCTCCAGGCCTCGAATCATCCCCCCCAGCCCTTGCTGCCAGCGAACCGAAATGGCCCCGGTTCCCAGCACCATCCGGCTCCGATACCCCGCCCACTTCAGCGATCGTCCCAGTTGCACATCGTCATCGACCGAAAGCGCGATCCGCTCAAACCCGCCGATCGCCCGAAACGCTGAAGCTCGAACCAGATTGAAGGCGCCGATGCCCATGGCGGCCTTCTTCCTCGGCTTCTCCAAATCCCAACCCGGCGCATAGAGCGCCAGCCCGACCTGAAACATCGCCAGAAATACGCGTTCTCCCTCCCCCTGCGTCGGCAAGTCCGGCGTCACCGTCAGATGGTCAAGCCCCTCGGCCACCGCATGCCCGACTGTCCGCCGCAGCACCAGCGGGTCGAACATCACATCCGCGTCGGTAAAAAGCAGCCATTCGGCCGAAGTCTCCTCCGCCCCAACCTGCAACGCGTGGGTCTTGCCAAGCCAGCCAGCCGGCAACTCGGCAACATGAACGACCCGCATCCGCCGATCCTCGGCGGCCAGCCGATCGAGGATCTCCCCCGTACCGTCCGTCGAGCGATCGTCGATCGCCACCACCTCGAGCCACGGGTAGTCCAGCGCCAGCATGGTCCGGGCCGCCTGTTCCACCGACCGGGCCTCATCACGGGCCGCGAACAAAACCGCCACCGAGGGCCAGCCGCCCGCCGGCTCGTTCACCGGCAGATCCCTCACCCGTCTCACCCAGTCCCGATGCCTAGCCGCTACGCCAAAAAATCCAAGCCAAATCAGCGACCCCAGCAGCCCGACCGCGGCCATCCCCAGACTCAGCCAATCCACCGAAACCCCTCCCAATGCCCCCAACGGCTACAATCCCATTTGGCTCATTTCGACCGATCGACTGCGGTCCCCCACCACTTGAAAGCGTATCCACCCGGCGAGCCTGCTCCCATGCTCCAGCAGAAATCTTGGACGGTTGCGACCCGCGGTCGCAGCACCCTGGAGATCACCTCAGAACTCGACCGCTTCGTTCGCCAGGCTGGCACCCAGTCGGGTCTCTGCCACGTCTTCCTCCATCACACCAGCGCCTCGCTGATCCTGTGCGAAAACGCCGACCCCTCAGTCCGCTATGATCTTGAGCGCTTCATGGCCCGCCTTGTCCCCGACGGCGACCCCCTCTTTCAGCACACCCTCGAAGGCCCCGACGACATGCCTGCGCACATCCGGACCATCCTGACCCAAAACTCCCTCGCTCTGCCCATCGCCGACGGACGGCTCGACCTCGGCACCTGGCAGGGCGTCTTCGTCTGGGAACACCGCACAAACCCCCATCGCCGCCGCCTCACCGCGACCATCCTGGCACCATGAAAGCCTGGTATTCCGACACGTTCGTTTTGCCTCTCCCCCCTGGCCACACCTTCCCGATGGCCAAATATCGTCTGCTCCGCGATCGGGTTCTTGCCCTCGGCATCCTCGCCCCGTCTGACCTGCTGATCCCACCCCCCGCCAGCGATGACCAACTCAGCCTGGCCCACTCTCCGCTTTACATTTCCCGGGTTCGCTCCGGAACTCTTTCCGAGGCCGAGGTCCGCGAAATTGGCCTACCCTGGTCGCCCGCCCTGGTCGAACGCTCCTGCCGCTCGGTCGGGGGAACCATTGAAGCGGCCCGCCAGGCCCTCAGCGATGGGGTGGCCGCCAACCTCGCCGGTGGGACCCACCACGCCGGACCCAACCGAGGCGCAGGCTATTGCGTCTTCAACGATGCCGCCGTCGCCATTCGCGTCCACCAACGCGCTGGGCTGATCCGCAAGGCCGTGGTCATCGACTGCGACGTCCACCACGGCGACGGAACCGCTGCCATCTTCGCCGGCGACCCCACCGTGTTCACCTTCTCAATCCACGGCGCACGCAATTATCCCCTCCGCAAACCGCCTTCCGACCTCGACGTGCCCCTCGACGACGGCATCACCGACGCCGACTATCTTCGGCAACTCGCGCCGGCCCTCGATCTGGCGCTGGCCCGCTCCCAGGCCGATCTGGCCATCTACCTGGCCGGGGCCGACCCCTTCGCCGGCGACCGCCTCGGGCGGATGGCCCTCACCGCCGACGGCCTCCGCCGCCGCGACCGCCTGGTGCTGGATCGCTGCCGCCAGCTTCGCATTCCGGTCGCCGTCACCATGGCCGGCGGCTACGGACGCGACATCCACCAGACCGTCGCCATCCAGGCCGAGACCCTGCGCCAGGCTGCCGACGCCGCCACGCTCTGGAACCGCCCAAGTAACCGGTCTCGGCCCGACGCCACGCTGGCCGACCCGCTCAGCCCCCCTCCCTCTTCAACGTCAACCGCGCCTTGACGATCCCATCGCTGAGTTGCGGCGTCAGCGTAAACCCGAGCTTCTGACAAACCCGCTGCATCCCCACATTTTGCGTCAGCATTTCGGCCACGATTTCTTCCAGGCCCTCGTCCCGCGCCACCTCGATCAGCCGCCGCAACAACTCCGTGCCCAGTCCTCTGCGCTGAGCCTTGTCGGTAACCAGAATCGCAAACTCGCCCACCGGGCGAAGCCGCAGCTTGCTCAGCCGCCCGATCCCCATAATCTCGGCGATCCCCGTCTCGGGATTACGCCGCTCGGCCACCAGGGCCATCTCGCGATCATAGTCATTAAAACAGATCTTGGTGAGCCGCTCGTGCGCCACCCGCTGGCTGAGCTTCATGGCGTGGAAATACCGCAAGCGAACGCTCGACTCCGACAGCGTCTCGTGAAACCGAATCAAGAGCGGCTCATCCTCGGGACGAATCGGCCGGATCAAGACCTTCGTTCCGTCCGCCATCCGCCACGGCGCCACGTACTTCTCCGGATACGGCCGAATCGCGGGCCTGGGGAGTGTCTCGGCGGTCATCTCGGGGCCGTGCAGCACCACCCGCGCATCCAACGCCACCAGCCGCTCGTGCGACGCCAGCAGCGGATTGATATCCAACTCCTTGATCCACGGCTGCTCTACGACCAACCGGCTGAACCGGACCAGCAACGCCTCCAGCCCGCGGAGATCGACCGGCGGCCGCCCCCGCACCCCCTTGAGCGCCTCGTAGATTTTCGTCCGCTCCATCATCCGCCGCGCCAGCGTCGTCGTCAGCGGCGGCAGCCCCAACGCCCGGTCCCGAAACACCTCCACCAGTTGCCCGCCCGTCCCGAACAACAGCACCGGCCCGAACTGGGCATCGAGGCTGCTGCCGATAATCAGCTCATAACCGTCGAGCTTCACCATCGGCTGCACCGTCACACCCAGAAAATGCTCTGCTCCAGCCTTCTCGACCACAGCCGCCCGAATCCACCGAAACGCTTCTCGAACCGCCCTCTCGTCCGCCAGGTTGAGGACCACGCCACCCACATCCGTCTTGTGCGTGATCGTCTCGGAATGGAGCTTCACCACAACCGGAAAGCCCAACGCGACCGCGGCCTGCGCCGCCTCATCCTCGGTCTGGGCCACCTCCGTCGGCACCGTCGGAATCCCATAGAATCCCAACAACTGCTTGGACTCCGCTTCCGTCAGCAGCACGCGCCCCGCGCGGCGGACCTGGCCGATCAGCTCTCGCGCAGCCTCGGCGTCGATCCGCAGATCTCCGTCCTCGGCCGAGGTCGGGGTCTCATAGAGCGCGCGCAGATTGTCGCTAAACCGCCACATCGCCGCGAAAATCTGAGCCGCCTCGTCCGGAAACCGATACGTCGGAACCCCGGCTCGGTTCAGAATCGCCTCGCCGGCGGCAACATCCGCGCCGCCCATCCAGCTCGCCAGCAGCGGCTTCTGCGTCTGCCTAGCCAACGGTTTGAGCACCTCGGCCGTCTGAGTCGGGTCGGTCATCGCTTGCGGCGTCAAGATCACGAGCATGCCATCACTGGACGTGTCCCGCGCCACCACCTCCACCGCCCGCGCATACCGCGCAGGGTCGGCGTCTCCCAAAACGTCCACCGGATTCCCATGGCTCCAGGAGGCCGGTAGGAAGCCGTTCAACTCCTCGATCGTCGCTTCCCCGAGTTCCGCCAACTGCCCCCCCGACGCGATCAACGCGTCGGTCGCCAGTACGCCCGGCCCGCCGGCATTGGTCACGATTGTCAGCCTCGGCCCTTTCGGCCTCGGCTGCTTGGCCAGCACCTCGGCCAGATAAAACAGGTCCGAGATCTTCTCAACCCGCAACACACCACATCGCCGAAACGCCGCATCCAAAACTTCGTCGCTGCCGGCCAGACTACCCGTGTGCGACGCCGCCGCCTTGGCCGCCTGCTCGGTACGCCCCGCCTTGATCACGATGATCGGCTTGGTCAAGGCGACCTCACGAGCCGCCGACATAAACGACCGCGCATCCCCAATCGTCTCCATATACAGAACAATCGACTTCGTCTCCGGGTCGTCGCCCAGATAGTCGATCATGTCCCCCCAGCCCACATCCAGCATCGAACCCAGCGAGACAAACCGGCTAAAGCCCACATTCTCCTCAAAACTCCAATCCAGGATCGCCGTGAGCAACGCCCCGCTCTGGCTCACCATCCCCACATTACCGGGCCGGGCCATCGCCGCCGCGAACGTTGCATTCAGCCCGTTGATCGGGTTCATCACCCCCAGACAATTCGGCCCGATGATCCGCATCGATCCCCGACGCGCCTCGGCCAGCACTTGCCGTTCCAGCTCGGCTCCCTCCGGCCCTGTCTCCTTGAAGCCGGCCGAGATCACCACCGCCCCTCGAACCCCAGCCTCCACACACTCGGCGACGATCCCCGGCACCGTCGCCGCCGGCGTCACAATCACCGCCAGATCCACCGGCTCCGGCAACGCCTTGACACTCGGCCACGCCCGAATCCCCAGTACATTCGGCCGCTTAGGATTGATCGGATAGACCGTCCCTCCAAACGGGTTCCGGATCAGATTCCAGAGAATTGTCCGCCCCACACTCCCAGCCTTCTCCGTTGCCCCCACCACCGCCACGCTCCGCGGCGCAAACAGGGCATCCAGGGGAGCATGGCGGCCTTTGAGCACATTCTGTGGATCCTGCGTCTCTCCAGCTTCCATCCATCGCTCCGTTCATACGCTTTGATGACGGGAGGGCACCTCTTATTGTAAGCAACGGCCGCAAAGCGATTCGACCCAACCTCTCCCCCTCTTCATGCTCCGTTCACAATGAGATGGGCGTCGAGGCCCGCCTGTCTCAACCCGCTCCAAAGCCCGTTTCCTGAGTCATTGCTTCCACGCCTCCGCCCGCCTCGTTCGACCACGCCACCGAATCCCAGGTCCCCGTGCCGTTCCCCACGCCTTCCCGAATCGGTACGATCAATGGCTCTCGATCTAGATGGCTTGGATCGGCCCGCCTACGGCTCGCCCTCTGTTCTCCGGACCGCGAACTCATTATGTCCGCCCCCACCGACCCTCCCCTCGACCGCGATCCCAACGACGGCACCGGCGCCGATCCCGGGGAGCCATTCTCCATCGAAGTCTCCTCGCGGATCCGCAATCTGCCGCCCTACCTCTTCGGACGCATCAACGAGTTGAAATACCAGATGCGCCGCGCCGGCGCCGACGTCATCGACCTCGGCATGGGCAACCCCACCGACCCCCCGCCCGACTGGGTCATCGACAAACTTTGCGAAGCCGCCCGCGACACCCGCAACCACCGCTACAGCGTCGCCCAGGGCGTCCTCAACCTCCGCCGCGAGGTCGCCAAGAAATACCAGTCCCGGTTTCACGTCTCCCTCGACCCCGAGACCGAGGTCGTCACCACCATCGGCTCCAAGGAAGGCTTCAGCCACATGTGCCTGGCCCTCCTCGGACCCGGCGATACGGCCCTGGTCCCCGCCCCAACCTTCCCCATCCACTCCCACGCCATCACCCTCGCCAGCGCCAACGCCATCGCCATCGACGTCCGCGACCCCCAGCGCTTCCTTCACGAGGTCGCCACCACCTGCCAACGTCTCCTGCCCCGACCCAAAGTCCTCGTCCTCAACTTCCCCCACAACCCGACGGCCACCGTCGTCGAACCTGCGTTCTTCGAAGAGGTCGTCGCCTTGGCCCGGCGCTATAAGTTCCTCGTCATCCACGACTTCGCCTACGGCGACATCGGCTTCGACGGCTACGAACCGCCCTCGTTCCTTGCCGTGCCAGGCGCCAAGCAGATCGGCTGCGAATTCACCACCATGTCCAAGGGCTACAACATGGCCGGCTGGCGCGTCGGCTTCGCTGCTGGCAACGCCGAGGCCCTCCGCGCTCTGAAAGCGATCAAGGGCTACTACGACTACGGTCTGTTCCAGGCCGTGCAGATCGCCGCGATCGTCGCCATTCGCCACGGCGAGGAGGCCCGCCGCGCCCAGGTCGTCGAATACCAGCGCCGGCGCGACATCCTCGTCGAGGGCCTCCGCCGCGCCGGCTGGGACGTCACTCCACCCCGCGCCGGAATGTTCGTCTGGACCCCCATTCCCGAACCGTGGCGCTCCCAGCTCGGCTCGGTCGACTTCGCGATGAAACTGCTCCGCGAAGCGGAGGTCGCCGTCAGTCCGGGCGTCGGATTTGGCGAGCTCGGAGAAGGCCATCTCCGTCTGGCCCTTGTCGAAAACGAACACCGTCTCCGCCAGGCCGCGCGCAACATCGCCCGCTGCTTGAGGGCTACGCGTCCCGCTTCAGCCTGATCGTTCCCCCCAGGTCCCTGCCCCGGCCCGCCTCAGCCCCTGCCTTCCTATGGCCCCGCTCCTTCTGGTCCTCGCTCTCGGTCAGGCCCCGACGGACCTGACCTCCGACCGCTCGTTGGCCATCCAGGCCCTCCTCGACGCCGCGCGCCGCCACGGCGACGCCGCCCGCGGCGCCGCCGTCTTTGCCTCCCCGCGCCATGCCTGCATCAGTTGCCACCGCGTAGGCACAGTCGGTGGCACCGTCGGCCCCGAGCTGACCCGTATCGCCTCCGAGCTCGTCCCCGAGCTGATCGCTGAATCCCTGCTCTGGCCCAACGCGCGAATCCGCGAGGGCTTCGCCTCCACCGCCCTAGCCACCACCGACGGCCGCCTCATCCAGGGCTACCGCCGCGCCGAGACCGACGACCATCTGGAGCTGCTCGAACCCACCTCGGGCCAGCTCCTGACGATCCCGAAAGCCGAGATCGACGAGATCCGCGACGCCGGTACCCTCATGCCCGAAGGTCTACTCGCCGCGATGTCCGAAGCCGAACGCGCTGACTTGGTCCGCTTCCTCCTCGACCTGAACGGCCCCGACGCCCCCTCCGTCGCCGCCCTGGCCGCCTCAATCCACACCCCGCCGCCCTTCGAGCCCGACCGCGCCCCTCTCGACCCCGCTGCCTGGCCCAGCCACACCCATTTCGTCAACCGCGACCGCATCTACGACTTCTACGCCAAGCAGGCCGACCACTTCGCCCCCATGCACCCTGTCCCGTCAATCCTGCCCCCGTTTCCCGGCATGGACGGCGGCCGCCTCGGCCATTGGGGCAACCAAAACGAAGACACCTGGAAAGATCCGCGCTGGAATAACTCCGACCTCGGCAACCTCCTGGCCGGCGTCTTTCGCGGACCCGGCCAGGTCATTCCCAAAGCCGTCTGCCTCCGCCTCGGCGACCGCGGTGAACTCTCCGCCTGCTTCAACCCCGAAACCCTCCAGTACGAGGCCCTCTGGACCGGCGGCTTCCTCCGCTTCGGCGACGTCCGCCACGGCATCATGGACGGACTGATCCTCGACGGCACGCCCCTGCCCCGTCCCGAGCCGATTCGCCGCGCCGGACCTGTCCGCTACAAGGGTTACTATCGCCACGGCAATCGCGTCCTGTACGCCTACACCGTCGATGGGATCGACTACCTCGACGCCCCCTGGGCTGAGGACGGCCGGTTCACCCGCGTCGTCGCGCCTGCCGCCACTCATCCGCTGGCCCACCTGACCCGCGGTGGGCCGCTGCGCTGGCCCCAGGAGTTGGTCACAAGAGGTTCCCTCGGCACCACCCGCCCCTTCGCCGTCGACACGATCGAACCTCCTTTCGACAACCCCTGGAACGCCCTCCTTTTCTTCGGCGACCACGACTTCCTCCCCAACGGCGACGCCCTCCTGGCTACCATCCAGGGCGACCTCTGGCGCGTTTCCGGACTTGACGGCGACCTCTCCTCCGTCCGCTGGCGGCGAGTTGCCTCCGGTCTGCACCAGGCCCTGGGACTGGTCGTCGACCCCAGCGGCACCCCCTACGTCCTCGGCCGCGACCAAATCACCCGCCTCCACGACCTCAACGACGACGGCGAATACGACTTCTATGAAAATTTCTGCAACCTTTATGAAACCTCGCCCGGTGGCCATGACTTCATCTGCGGGCTTCAGCGCGACTCGTCCGGCCATTTCTACACGGCCTCCGGCCCTCAGGGCCTCCTCCGCATCAGCCCCGATGGCTCCCGCGTCGACGTCCTGGCCACCGGCTTCCGCAATCCCGACGGCCTCGGCCTGACCTCCGACGAAACCGTCACCGTCCCCTGCTCCGAGGGCGAATGGACCCCAGCGTCCATGGTCTGCGAAATACGACCCGGCGGCCATTACGGCTATGGCGGCCCCCGCGACCCCGACACCCCGCCCGATCTCCCGCTTGTCTATCTCCCCCGCGGCATCGACAACTCCAGCGGCGGCCAGGCGACGATTCCGGACGACCGCTTCGCCGGCCTCTCCGGCCGCATGATCCACACGTCGTTCGGCGCGGGGACTGCGTTCCTCCTGCTCCGTGACCGGGTCGATGGCCAGCCCCAGGGCGCCGTCGTCCCCCTGCCAGTCGAGTTTCGCTCCGGCGCCCATCGTGCCCGCTTCCGCCCCCAAGACGGCCAGCTCTACGTTTCCGGCATGGCCGGCTGGGGCACGTACACCACCGACGACGGCTGCTTCCAACGCGTCCGCTACGCGGGCGGCCCCGTCCGCCTGCCTGGCGACCTCCGCGTCCACGCCAACGGCGTCCGGATCCGCTTCACGGATCCCCTCGACCCGACCATCGCCGCCAAGCCCGACAGCCACTTCGCCCAAGCCTGGAACTACCGTTACAGCGCCGCGTACGGCTCCCTCGAGTTATCACCTCGACACCCCGATACCCCCGGCCACGACCCGATCCGCATTACCGCAGCCCACGTCCTCGACGATGGCCGCACCCTCTTCCTGGAAATGCCCGACCTGCAGCCCGTCAACGTCCTTCATCTTCGCCTGCGGCCCGATTCCGGCCCCGCCACCGAGGCGTTCGCGACCGTCCACCGGCTCCGTCCCGACTTCACCGGCTATCCCGGCTACACTCCACGCGATAAGGTCGTCGCCGCCCATCCGATTCTGGCCGACATGGTCGCCTTGCGGACCCCACCCCTGCCCAACCCCCATCAGGCCCCCATCCCGGGCGCCCGGCCCATCACCGTCGAGGCCGGTAAAAATCTCAGCTTCAACCCCCGCACGCTGACCGTCCGCGCTGGCGAACCGATCGAGCTGAATTTCGTCAACCCCGACGCAGTCCCTCACAACTGGACCCTGATTCGCCCCGGCGCGTTGGCCCGCGTCGGCGACCTCGTCAACAAAATCGTGGCCGAGCCCGACGCCGCTCGCCGCCACTACATCCCCGCCAGCGAGGACATCCTGTTCTATACCGACATCACCCGACCCAGCGACCGCTTCAAAATCTACTTCCACGCCCCCAACACCCCAGGTCGCTACCCCTTCCTCTGCACCTTCCCCGGCCACTGGATGGTCATGAACGGCGAGCTGATCGTCGAGCCCTGACGCCAACCTCCCCGGTATCGATCCTCCCCCCGTCCAGATCCAGTGACTCGTTCCGATCCCGAGACCTCGGATCATCCCCCGCCGGGCCTGACTCTTGGCCCACGTTGGCCCGATCCGCTCAATCCCGCGATTCCACTCAACGCAGGGCTTTGAGGATGCGCTCCCGCGTCTTCTCGCGGTCGCAAATCGCGCGCAGCTCGTCCCGCGTCAGGACACGGCCGCCGCTCAATTCGAATTCAGCGAAATCATCAACGGCGATCAGAAACCGACGTCCTTCGAGTTGATCGCCGTGCAGCCGCTCCCACTCCGCATCGTCGGCAACCCGCGCCATCGGCCCGCGCGCGTAATCCACCTCCAGGCGTGAGAGCCTGACCCCCAGCGTCGCCCACAACCGCGTCACTCCGCGCGCGACGTCCACCATGATCGGCACGCTCACCCGTGTGTCGACGGCCAGGTCCGGGTCGTTCTCCCAGTCTTTCAACCACTCGAGCGCCGCCGCGACACAGGCCGCCTGGTCCACCGGCTCATCTGACGCGAGCTCGGGCGCCATCCCGATATCCTCGCAGCCGACCAGGTAAAACCCGTAGAACCGATCGCGCAGCGTGCGCAGTTCGGTTCCCAGATCCACCGGCCGTTCCCCTCCCTCGCGAAGCCCACGAAGAGATCGCAACCCCTCGCTCCCAATCGCGCTATCGAGAAACGCCTCAAGGAACGCATACGCACGCGCTGTTCGCAGATAAAACGTCAACGCCGGCTCAACCCGCAGCTCCGGCCTCACCTTCAGCTCGCGCAGCGGCGCCGCCGCGGCCAGCGGGATATCCAACTGCCGTACATGGGTCTCGCGCCGTTTGGTCATCAATGCCTGAAAGGCTTCGAGCATCCGCCGCTTATACCCCTTAGTCAGCAAGAGCTTCTGGTTCTCCTGACCCTTCTCGGGCAAAAGCAGCGTTTCCAACGCGTAGACCTGGTGCGCGTACCAGCCGCTCTCCGGCCCCGGCCTCAGATCCACGGCCCCGGAGCGGATCCGCGTGATCAACTCCCGCATCAGGTCCGCATCCGGCGGCAGACCATCGCCAAACAACGCCTCAAAGAGCTCGCCCTCCCGCGACGTCGACGCGGGGAACAACGCCACCGTCCGCGGTCCCGGCTGATCGGTCCCGGCCACCATTACGGTCCCGTGTTTCAGCGGATTGGTGAGCCTGGCGTAAAACGCGTTCAGCTCGGCGTAGTCGGCTGCCAGCCGGGGATCACTCCGCACTGCCTCCCCAAGATCCACCGCCAGCCGATCATCCCGCGCTAGGACGTGCTGGAAAAATCGCAGAAACCGGAAGCACTGCCGCAGTTCCTCATCCCACGTGTAGAAGCCGATCGGTTTGGAGCGAAAGGCGGCGGCCTCGAACGGACGCAACCACGCGTCCAGCCGCTCACGGTTGACTCCCTCAACCTCGACGCCCGCCAAGGACAATCCCGCCACAACGAACGGCCGCGCCGGACTCTCCCTCGGCAACGCCTCTTCAATCCGCTTCACCAGCTCGACCTGGCCCCGATGCTCCGCCAGCCGGCCTGAGTAATACGCTCGATCAAGCGCGGCGTACAACCCATCGTCGAACTGCTTGGCCAGCCCGTCGAGCAGGTTCGCCGAGGGCAGCACCGTGACGCCGTATCCGCCGGCCGCCTTCGCCGCCTTCAACGCCTCCGCATACGAGGGATGGAGCACGAGCAATTTCGCGTCCTGGTCCGGCTTGAGCACGGGCACATCGAGCCGCACAACCGCGTCGCTCAGGTTGAGCGTCCATCCTTCAACCTTGCGGGGATGGACCCGCAGCGGATCGAACGCCGGCTGCTTATCTTCAAGCCAGTCATCGGCCAGCAGATCGTCCCAGGGGCTTCGGGGGGCAGTGTACTCCGTACGCTCGACTGTAACTGTCTCCTGCCGCCCTCCCTGTCGCCCCCCACCCTCCAGCCCCTGTTCTTTACCGATCGGAGGTATCCCGATCCGGTACGTCAGCCCAACCGCCGCGGCCAGCACTCCGATGATCAGCAACAGTCGGCCCCGCATTCCCATCGTTGACCCTCCCCCCGCGACGCTCAACCCGGAACCGTGGCCGACTTGCCGTTCTCCCGAGGACCCAGCCCCAGGATGTAGGGCGCAGCCTGTCGGCTCCACGCGTCCGGGTCCGGGTAATTTGCGGCCCCATCCCCAAATGCGCTTCGGAGCATCGCCGTATCAATGATCCCAGGGTTCAACGCGACAGCCGCCATTCCCTTAGGCAATTCCTGGGCAAGTGCCTTGGTCAGCCCCTCGATCGCCCACTTGGTCGCACAATAAGGGGCCACTTCGGGAGCGGTCGACCGCCCCCAACCACTGCTCAGGTTGACGATCACCCCCGACCGCCGCGCCACCATCGCCGGCACAAATCGCCGGATCACGTTCACCACCCCCTCAATGTTCACAGCAACAATCGATCGCATCTCCTCGGCCGAGATCTGCCACAACGGCGCATTACGATTAATCAGCGCAGCGTTGTTGACCACTAGGTCCGGAACCCCATACTCCGACAACACCCCACCGGCCCACACCGACACCGCATGGTCATCGGCCACATCCACCACCATGAACCCATGCGGCGGCCCGTACCGCTGCCTCAAATCCTGAATCGCGCCGACCGACCGCCCACACCCGAGCACCACATGCCCGCCCTCGACAAACCGATCCACCAACGCCCGCCCCAACCCCCGGGTCGCCCCCGTGACCACGATCAATCGCCTGCTCACCTCTGCCCTCCCGACCTCCTCGGTCGATTGCCCAGCCTGGACTGGCTGCGTACCCTGGTCGCCAGCACGTCCGGCCGCAGCGGGATCCGCAGCCCCGCCACGGTCGACTCCCTCAACTCCCTCTCCGGAGCCTCACGACGATGCTCGCCAGTCTAGCGTGGTTTGCCGCCCTCGTCGCCGCTCAGACCCAAGACCCGGTCGTCCCGCCCCGACCCCAGAACACCTACCCGCCCCTCGGGACAATCGAGCGACTCGACCCCCGATTCGACACGCTCGTCCCCCGCGACGCCCAGGTTGAACGTCTGGCCGAGGGCTTCGAGTGGGCCGAGGGCCCCGTCTGGATGCCCGACCTCGACGGCGGCGTCCTCCTCTTCTCCGACGTCCCCGCCAATACCGTCTACCTCTGGAAACCCGGCACCTACGGCGCCGCCGCCCACCTCCGCCCGAGCGGCTACACCGGCCGACGCCGCCGTGGCGGCGAACCCGGCTCCAACGGCCTGCTCCGCGACCCCAGCGGCCGTCTCATCCTCATGCAGCACGGCGACCGACGCGTCGCCCGGCTCGCCGACGACGGCACCTTCGTCACCCTGGCCGACCGGTATCAAGGCAAACGCTTCAACAGCCCCAACGACGGCGTCTTCGACTCCTCCGGAAACCTCTACTTCACCGACCCGCCTTACGGCCTCGAACAGGGCGTCGACGACCCCGCCCGCGAGCTCGACTTCCAAGGCGTCTACCGTCTCACGCCCGACGGCAATCTCTCCCTCCTGACGAAGGAAATGTCTCGCCCCAACGGCATCGCCCTCTCACCCGACGAAAAGACCCTCTACGTCGCCAACTCCGACCCCGAACGAGCCATCTGGATGGCCTTCCCTCTGAACCCGGACGGAACGCTCGGCCCCGGCCGCGTCTTCGCCGACGTCACCCACCTCGTCGGCAAAGCTGACAAACCCGGACTCCCCGACGGCCTGAAGGTCGACATTCACGGCAACCTCTTCGCGACTGGCCCCGGTGGCGTCCTCGTCTTCGCCCCCGACGGCACCCACCTCGGGACCTTCGCCACCGGCCAGGCCACCGCCAACTGCGGCTGGGGCGAGGATGGCGCCACCCTCTTTATCACCGCCGACATGTACCTGGGCAGAGTCAAGCTCACCACCAAGGGCAAGGGTTTCTGAGTCGTCCAGGCCCCGCGGGCAGGCCGGACACAAGCCGACCTGCCCTCCCTGCCTACCGGACCGGCGGATAGTAATACCGGGCCAACGACCCCGAACCGCTCAGCGTGCTCCACGAATACTTGTCGTAGGCATGCCCGTAGGGCCTCCCGTAGTATGGGAAGATGTCGTTCGCCCCATATCCCACGTAGCCGCGGGCCGGCAGCGGAGCCGTCACCGCATAGCTGTAGGGATAAATCACGCCCCCGCCCGGTACCCACGAGGTCCCATAGACAACTCCCCCGGAGCTGACCGGCTCTCCGTGGACCGCTGGCCCCGAGCCGAGCACCGCCGGGGCCGGCCCCCTCACGCTCTGCGCTGATACCGCGGCGGTCCCCAGCAAGCTGACCACCACCGCCCATCCCAGTCCACACACGATCCGCATCTCGATCCCCTCTCGTCGGGAACCCTTCCTTTCGGGCCGTCCCTACCCTCGCCCGTTCCATCCGTGCGGAAGAAGCAATCTAGGCAAGCCACACCGCCTTTGCCAACCGCCCACCACTCCCCCGTGCCTTGCCACCTACAGCTCCAGGGGCTACCATCCAATATCTGTTAAACAACTCACCTCTCCGACCAACCGATCGGTCATGGCGCCACTCAACCACCGCCACGCAGTCGGCATCGCTCGCCGCGAGTTCCTCCAGGTCGGCGTCTCGGGCTTTCTGGGCCTGACCGTCCTCGACTGGCTCGGCGCGATCGAGGCCCGGGCCGCTACACCCGGCTCCGCTTCGGCCGACGCCCTGATCCTGGTCTTCCTCACCGGCGGCCTCGGCCACCTCGACTCCTGGGACCTCAAGCCCGACGCCCCAGAGGGCATCCGCGGCGAGTTTCACCCGATCCAAACCTCCGCCCCGGGCATCCAAATCTGCGAACACCTGCCCCGTTTGGCCCAGCATGCCCACACGTTCGCCATCGTTCGCTCACTTTCGCATATCCACACCAATCACCTCAACGCCACCCACCAGATCCTGACTGGCCATCCCCAACCCGGCGCGTTCTTCGACAAGATTGCGTCCCGCGACGACTTCCCCTGCTACGCCGCCGCCTACGACGCCCTCCGCCCCCACCGCGACGGCACCCCCTCCGGCGTGATGCTTCCGACCTTCCTGATGGAGGGACCGCTGGTCTGGCCTGGCCAGCACGCCGGCTTCCTCGGCCCCCGCCATGATCCCTGGCAGATTCGCAAAGATCCCTCCCAGCCCGACTTCCGCGAAGACACCTTGCGGCTTCCCGACGGCTTCGCCGTCGAACGGCTCCAACGCAGGCACGACCTGCTATCGGTCCTCGCCGCCCAACGCGACCATCTGACCGCCCGCGCCGAGTCGACCGCCGACCCCCTCGCTGCCCGCCGCCAGCAGGCCTACGACCTGCTCCTCTCCGGCCGCGTCGGCCGCGCCTTTCGCCTCGATCAGGAGGATCCGCGCACCCGCGACCGCTACGGCCGCCACATGTTCGGCCAGTCGCTCCTGCTGGCGCGCCGCCTCGTCGAGGCCCGCGTCCCGATCGTCCAGGTCAACATGGGCCGCGTCCAAACCTGGGACACCCACACCGCCAACTTCGCGACCCTCCGCGACCGGCTCCTGCCACCCCTCGACCAGAGCCTGGCCGCCCTCTTGGACGATCTGGCCGCCCGCGGACGTCTCGAACGGACGCTCGTGGTCGTCGCCGGCGAATTCGGCCGCACCCCACGCATCGGCGCCAGCACCGGCAACAACAACAGCCCCGACGGCCGCGATCACTGGTCCGCCTGCTTCTCCGCCGTCTTCGCCGGAGGCGGAGTCCGCGGCGGACAGGTCGTCGGCGCTTCAGACCGCCACGGCGCCTACCCCGCCACCCGCCCCTACTCACCCGCCGACCTCGCCGCCACCATCTACCAGGCCCTCGGCATCCAGCTCAATACCGAACTCCGAGACCGCCTCAATCGCCCGCTGCCGCTGTGCACCGGTCAGCCCATCACTCCGCTGTTCGGCGGCTCCTCGGCCTGATCCGCCGACCGCGTCCCTAGCCCATCGCCGCTCGTATCGGTCCCCGGCAGAACGCCCGCCCCGCCGCCTTGCGGCCGCCCCATCCGGTCAACGTAGCGCCGGCCACGCAGACTCTCGGGCAGACACTCCATCGCACGCGCCGCGCCTGGGTCATCGTGGATCGATCGGTAACCCCGCCCATAACCTTGCGCCTGCATCAACCCCGTCACCGCGTTCCGCAGATGCAGAGGCACCGGCTCACGCGCCGTCGCTGCCGCATCCGCGGCCGCTGCGTGGTACGCCCGCTTCACCAGGTCCGACTTCGGCGCGCGCGCCAAATAGATCACGGCCTGCGTCAAGGGAAAGAGCGCCTCCGGTAAGCCGATCAGATGGGTAACCTGGGCCGCGGCGGCCGCTTGCTCCATCGCCCGCGGATCAGCTAACCCCACATCCTCCGAGGCCAGGATGCACAACCGCCGCGCGACGAACATCGGATCCGCCCCACCCTCGATCAGCCGCGCCAGCCAGTACACCGCCGCATCCGCATCGCAGTTCCGCACCGACTTGATCAGCGCCGAAATCAGGTTGTAGTGCTCCTCCCCTTGCCGGTCGTAGGCATACCGCGCTCGGCCTAGCGACTCGCGCACCGTCGCCTCATCCACCCGCCGCACCCCATCCACACCGGGCGACGTCGCCAGGACCGCATCCTCCAAAACGGTTAATGCGGCCCGCGCATCTCCCCCGGCCGCCTCGGCCAGCATCCTCAGCACGCCCTCATCGAGCTCGGGACGCAACCGGCCCAACCCACGCTCCGGATCCGCCAGTGCGCGCCGGATCAAATCCGCGATTGGCTCAATCCCCAACGGCCGCAACACCAGCACCCGACTCCGCGACAGCAACGGCGCAATCACCTCAAAGGACGGATTCTCCGTCGTCGCGCCGACCATCGTCAGCGTCCCGTCCTCGACCGCGTGCAGAAGCGCGTCCTGCTGCGCCTTGTTGAATCGATGGATCTCGTCAATAAACAACACCGTCGATGAGCCACGCCGGCGGGCCGCCCGCGCCTCGGCGATCGCCTCGCGCACCTCCTTCACACCCGCCAATACGGCCGACAGCGCAACAAACCGTGCCTGTGTTCGACGCGCGAGCAGCCGCGCCAGCGTTGTCTTCCCGGTCCCCGGCGGCCCCCAAAAGATGAGCGACGGCAGCCGCCCGCCCTCGTCGATCACCCTCCGCAACCACCGCCCTGGCCCAATCAGCTCTTCCTGACCAACAAACTCCTCGATCGACTTCGGACGCATCCGCTCCGCAAGCGGTACGCCGATCAAAGGCTCCTCCGAATCCTCCTCCTGGCTATCCTCGAACAAGCTCCCCTGCTCACCCTGCCGCCTCATGGCGCTGACTCCTCAAGCCGCTCCAGGCGCACATACCGCGCGGCCGTCTGGTTCCCGCCGGCTCCCCTCGCCACTGCATCCAGTCGCGCTGGACCAGCCTCAAGCAGGACCAACCCACCTGTCGCCCGGTCTCGTGTCCCGGTCATCTCGACCTCACGCACCACCCCGCCGGCTTCCAGTTCCACCCGTCCTGAGCCGTCATCCCAGACGACATCCAGCCGATACCGCCCCCTACGGACCACGTCGAGATACCAGCCCGACTTCAGTCTTCCCGCTGCCGTTTCCGTCGCGCCTGCCTCGGCTCCGTCGATCCCTCGACCCCCTCGCCGGTCCTGCCGCGTGAGCACCACCGGCGACTCGGTCTCGCTCCCTACCCAGATCCGTACCGGATCAAAGCCGCGGCTGGTGACCCCGGCGAACCAACGGCGATACACCTCCCGCATCCGCTCCACCTCTTCCGGGTTTTCCACGGCACGATCCTGTGTCTCGGCCGGGTCTTCGGATAAGTCAAAGAGCTGCCATCGGGCTTCAAACGGGCGATTCTCAGCCGTCCCGGCCGCTTGGACCAGCTTCCACCGCGACCCAATCACCGCGCAGCCCCTCCCCTCGACCGGCACATCCCCCCGGTGCCACTGGGCGAACAAGTAACGTTCCGGCACCGTCTCCGCCTGACCCGTCCAGAGACTCCACAGACTCCGCCCATCCAGCCGCAATTCCGGTTCGCTCAACTCGATCCCGCACGCTTCCAGAACCGTCGGGACCACATCGATCACGTGGCTGGGAACCGCCACTTGCCGACCCGCCGGCAACCGCCCCGGCCACCGCGCCGCGAACGGAACTCGGATTCCCCCCTCGTAGACGCTCCCCTTCAACCCCCTCAGGCCCGCGTTCCAACGCCGTTGCTGCGGACCGTTGTCGGTCAGGAACAGGATCAGCGTCGATTCGTCCAACCCCAGATCCCGCAACCGACCCAGCAGCCGACCCACATTGCGATCAATCGTCTCCACCATCGCGTAGACGCGGGCGGTGGTCTCGATCGCCGCTGGATCATCCTCGAGGTTCAGCTCCCCCCGCGCCGCACTGACAACCGCCTTCCAGCGCTCCACTCCCTCGCGGATCTCCAGCGGAACGTGCGGCACATTGAACGCCAGATGAACATAAAACGGCCGGCTCGCGTTGGCTTCAATGAATCGCAGCGCTGCGTCCGTGAACACATCCGAGCAGTATCCCTGAGTCTGCACCGGCTGACCGTCGCGGAACAGCACCGGATCGTAGTAGCTCGAACCGCCCGGAGGATCCGAGTCCTGACCGATTCCGCCTCCTCGATGAACCAGCGCATCTTGAAAACCCTGGTCGATCGGCCTCGAAGGCGCGTTATCCCCCAGATGCCACTTCCCAAAGATCCCGCAACGATACCCGGCCTCACCCAACCATTCCGCCAGCGTCCGTTCCTGGGGATCAAGAATCGCCCGACCCCGATACGTATCCACCACCCGCGTTCGATAGGCATATCGACCTGTCAACAAACCAGCGCGCGTCGGAGCGCACACCGGCTCCGCGTAAAACCGTTCCAGAACGACTCCCTCACGCGCCAAGCGATCCAGATTCGGTGTCCGCAACACCGGATTCCCCGTCCACCCAAGATCCCCAAATCCCTGATCGTCGGTGACGATCACCACCACGTTGGGCCGCGCGGGGGACCGATCCGATCTCCGCGCCTCGTCACATCCCGCCGCCACAACGATCGCCAGGGCGGCCGCGATGATCCATCCGCGTCGGTCCAGCCTCTTCACGTCTCGGCCTCCGTTCGGCCTGTCCCTTTGCCGGCCATCCGCTATAATCCACCGATCTTACCCTCCGCGGCCCTGCCTCGCGCCGCCGAGCGTCGCACAGGGCCGCTCCCTCCTTGCCCAACGGGAGCCTTATGACCCTCCGCCTCCTCACCGCTCTGGCCCTATTTAGCCCGACCGTCAGCGGGATCGCCACCGCCCAGGATTCCCCAAACACTCCCAACGCCCTCAGCCTCGAACAACGAGCCAGCTACGTCATCGGTTTGAGCCTGGGACGCAACCTCAAGGAACAGGACGTCGACCTCGACACCGAGCTTCTGCTCCAGGGTCTCCGCGACGCCCTCACCGGCGCCAAACCGCGGCTCTCCGAGCAGGAGGCCGAGGCCACCATGCAGGCCTTCTCCACTGCCTTCGCCGAGCGCCAGCAAGCCAAAGCCCGCGCCGCCAGCGAAAAAAACCTCAAAGAGGGCCAAGCCTTCCTCGACGCCAATAAGGCCAAACCCGGCGTCAAAACCACCGCCTCGGGCCTCCAGTATAAGATCATCGAGCCTGGCAAGGGCGAATCCCCCAAGGCCACCGACACCGTCCGCGTCCACTACCGCGGCACCCTCATCGACGGAACCGAGTTCGACAGCTCCTACGCCCGTAACGAACCCGCCGTCTTTCCGCTCAACGGCGTCATCCCCGGCTGGACCGAGGGCCTCCAGCTCATCAAACCCGGCGGCAAGATCCAGCTCGTCATCCCCGCCAATCTCGCCTACGGCGAACGCGGCGCCCCCGGCGGCCAAATTGGACCCAACGCCGTCCTCGTCTTCGACATCGAGCTGCTCGACGTCGTCAAGTAATCTCCACATCCTGCTGCCAGGCCGGCCGCTCTCGGCCAAACCCGCCCACCCCGGGCTATCGGCATCGAACGGCCTGATCCTGTCCGCAGACACCGGCGCGATTGCGGTTCCTGACGCTCCGTCCGCGCCGGCCCGCAGAACCTATGGCTCGCCGCACAAGGCCTCGAAGGGTACGCCGCGGTGCCCTTCGAGGCTTGTGACCTCCGCTTGAGTCGAGCCGTTCTTTCCGCACGGTATTTGGGCCGCCTAACCTCGGAACGTATCAATCGCGGCGTCGCAGATCCTGCAGCCACTCCGCGACAAGGCGGCTCGGGACGGCCGCTTCACGAGTTGACCGGCTGGTGTTCGAGCTCTCCTGGCTTGGGATCGCCGTTCCGCCATCGCCCCACCGTCCACGCCCACGACCCCACCAGGAACACACCGACGCAGATCAAGCCTACCGCCAACCCGATCCAGAGCCCGACCAGCCCCCGTCCCATCGGGAACGCGAGCACGTAGCCCACCGGCAGCCCGATCGTCCAGTGCGCCGCCAGATTGGCCAGCAGTGGCGTACGCGTGTCGCCCGTCCCACGCAGTGCGCCACCGGCCACGACTTGCAAGCCGTCAAACAACTGAAACGCCGCCGCTGCCGCCAACAGCGGCAACGCGACCCGGATCACCTCGCTCTCCCGCGTGAACACCTCCAGGATTGGCCGCGGCACCGTGAGGAACACAACCCCCATGCAGGCCATGAACCCCCCGCCCAGCAGCAAAGCCGCCCAGCCTGCCCGCGCGGCCCCGGCTCGATCCCGACGCCCAATCGCCTGACCCACCCGCACCGCCCCCGCCTGCGCAACTCCGAGCGGCACCATGAACGTCACGCTCGCCGCGTTCAGAACCACCTCATGCGCCGCCAATTCCGCGGAGCCGAGCCGACCCGCCAAGACTGCCGCGATCGCAAACACCCCAACTTCCAGCAAAAGCTGGATCGCCGCAGGCCAACCCAATCCCACCATCCGCCGCTGGGCCTTCAGATCGATCGCCCGCGGTGTCGCCTCCAACCCCGTCCCGTGCCGCCTCGAATGCCAGACCGCATACGCCGCCAGCGCGGCGAACATCGCCACCCGGCCCATCACCGTCGACCACGCCGACCCAACCACCCCCAACGCCGGAAGCCCCAGCGCACCGTGGATCAGCACCCAGTTCAGCCCCGCGTTAAGTAGATTCGCCCCCAACAGCGTCGCCATCGCCACACCCACCCGATTCATCGCCTGGAGATACCGTCGCACCGCAAAATAGAGAAACAGGGGCACTGTCCCCCAACTGAGCACGCCCAGATACTCCCCCGCCAACGCCGCGACCTCGGGCGCAACCCCCCAATTCCCCAGCCACGGAATCAGCGCCAGGTTCAATCCCACCACCGGAACCGCCATTACGACCGACAACCAGCACGCCTGAACCAGCCAACGATGGCATTGGTCGATCCGCCCGGCGCCAAACGCCTGCGACACCAGCGCGTCCAGCCCCAGAAGCATCCCAATCCCCGCCACCGCCACCGCAAAGTACATCACATTGCCCAGCCCGACCGCGGCGATCGAATCGGCACCCAACGCCCCCACCATCACCAGATCCACCACACCCATCGCCATCCAGCCCAGCTCGGCCAGCACCACCGGCCCCGCCAGCCGCACCGTCGGACCCAACTCGCCCATGAACGTGCCGCTCCCAGAAACCTCCTCCCCCATCATGATCGAGCCAGTCACGTCGCCCTCCCCTCTGGCGCGGGCCTGCCAACCCCAACGCACCCACCCACAACACAACCCAACCCCGGCAAGACACTCCCCCGTCCGGACCGGTTCGCGCGATTCCCACTCGACCCGAAGAGCCTGAGCGGCCTGCTCGGCGTGGCGAACCAGGCTGTCCTCGGCTCACGGAGCAACGCTCCTTCCTCGAATATCCGTGGCCCTCATCGACATTTTGGGGTCGGTCGGCAACTGCGGAACCCCGGTTCCTGCATCCCCGGCCGGGGCATCGGCCGCACGTCCAGGAAGGACCTACGAGGAGAGTCGCTTACCGCACGCGACCGTCGTCCCCACTCGTCCCTACCGGCCGCTCAAGACCCGCGAAGACGCGCGTCAGGACCAGAAGCAACCGCGCACCCAGCGCGACCCGATCGAGCAGGCCAGCTCCGGCTCCGGTTCGAAGAAGCGGCGAGCTTCGCAGAACCACTGTCACCCCGACGGGCCACGGCCCCACCTCGGCTCAACCCGACGACTGCCTCAGACCATTGCGGCTCCCATTCGGCCCGCTCCTGTGCGCGTCGCACTCTGGGAATCGCCCGCGGCAGGAACTGACACTGCTTTACGGCTCTTCGACGGGCACGCGGGCCAGATAGATCGACGACTTGCCCTCGTGCGACGAGTAGTAGCTGATCCAAAGCTCCTTCCGATATTCCACCAGACCGGCGTAACTGGTGTCGCCGCCCGAGGGCAGTTCGAGGAACTCAGTCAGAGTGCCCGCTTCAGGATCGATCCAGCACAGTGCGGTTCGCGCCCTTTGATCCGACAGTCGCACCGCCGCAACCCACTTCCGGTTCGACAATCGGATCAGGTGCGGCCCACCGATCCGCACTCCCAGATCCTTCCATTCCCACTGGGTGAATGGGGCCTGGGACACGCCTAGCAGGGCCGATGATGGATGACCATCGCGCCGCAGCAGGCAGTAAGCCGTGTCGCGCTCAAACACCATCGAGGACTCATTCGGGTAGCCCACATCGTAGAGTCGCTCGACCAGCGTCTCAAACGTCTTGCCGTCCCGGCTCCTGTAGAGCCGAATCGATTGATCCGGGCCACAGCCGTAGCCGATGCCGTAGGCGGTCCCGTTGTGCCAGGTGATGCGCCAGATCCAAAAGTCCGGATCGCCGATGCGGTGGGCTTGACTCCAGTGGCGGCCATCTCGGGAGAACCAGGCAAGCGATTGATGGCTGTACTGGGATCGGTCGTGCAACGCCTCCGCGGCGTACAGCATCAACTGCCCATCCGGCGTCACACAGATCTTGGGATCGCGCAGGTCGGAGTTCTCCGAAGTGATCAGGGCGGCCGATTCCCAGATCAATCCGTCGCTCGAGGTGATCACACGAAGCGCACCATCGGGGGAGACATGGCCTTTCCCCTCGCGGAAGACGCAGAACCAGCGGCCTTCAAAGCGAATCAAATCGGTGAAGGCGTTGTGCGGGGCCTGGTCCCAGATTTTGGTCACGGTCGGCTGAGGCTTCGGCGATGGTGCGCTGGTTCGGCCCGAGACGACGGCAATCAGAGCAGCCCCGATCGGCAGCAGCAGGATCGGCAGAGAAGCGTTCATCGAGATCCTCCCGGTCGAACGATCTGAGCGTGGGATGCCAGCCTCGAGTCTGTCGGTCGTGGACCGGTCTGCGGGCCGGTGTGAACCCCGTTGCCGACACGGCCGCGTTCAGGCCCGATGACTTGACCAGTCCGGGAGCCGCAAACGTCAACGCGTGCCAGGATGAGCCATTCCGCCCGGAAGAATCTCAGACCCCAGCGGTTTGCCGATCAGGGCATTTTGGCAGGTTCGCCTTGTCCGTTCCAAGCTGGAAGACAAACGTTTCCAATACCATCCAGGTCCGAAGGATTTGAGCCACGACGTCATACAGCACGATCATGGCCAACACGGCGCCGCTCATCAACCTGATGCAACTCGATTCAGAAGCCTGGTCTGGATGGCCGTGGGCGTCGCCCGCCAGAAGTCGCCATCACGCCGATGGGGCGAAGGCCGCTCTCGCAGTCCTTCGAGGTCTCCCCGTGCCGCGCCAGGGCGTTTTGATCCGTTCACACGGCTCGACGGGCGAACCCGTCCAGTCTGATGACCATGAAAACGCCGCGATCCGCTCCTGCTTGGAATCGGCCCGATCGGAACCCTACGAGTCGCTCAGGGTCTGATCCGCTTCACAACGTGGAAACACCGCCCCGGAAGTTGGCCGGTGCTACGAAGATCCTCGCCGACGGGAGGCGGAAGGCTCGCCTACGACGCGGCCTGCCCCCGTCTTCCTACACGGCGGCCGTTGAGATTTTGATGAGCGTGGAGCGGCATCCGGCGTCGGCCAGCTCGTCAGCCAGCGATTCTGGGCGGAGGTCGAATGCAGCGAAACGGTGTCGGTAAGGCTCGGCTCCGATCCCGATTGGTCGGAGCGCGCTTGGCCGATCGTTGAATCCCACGCGCTGGGTTGATCCGCAAACAAGGGAGTCCCGTCCTACCGGCTTGAGCGACTGCCACCGAAAACAGCTTGCCCCTAAGGCGACAAGCGGCTGTCGCCACCGGGCCGGTCGAGCCAGATTCGCAGTCCGCAGACCGATAGTCAGTCTCCACCGACGCTACTCCACTGCGACTGACCTGGCTCGAAGCGGCACAACTGCCAGAAGTGCCGTGCCTCCGGCCCGAGCCGTCTGGAGCGGCCCGCGACGTCGCGCGCGGCCGGGCGACGGCTTGCCTGCCGCAGCGAGCACGAAGCGATGCCGAGGAGAACCGGGGACTGATCATGCGTCGGCTCGGTCTGACCCGATGGTCACCGGCTGCACCCCGACCAGGGCGCAGGGTACTTCGCGCCGGACGCAACAGATTGCCCGAACCGAAAAAATCGTTCGACAGCCCGGACGGCAAAAACCGTATACCTCCGAAGTGCGGTTGCCCTTGCGAAGTTTTGGCGGCAGCGGGTAATTTAAATCCTATCAGCTCATTTTGGGGAATGGTGTAACGGTAGCACGACTGACTCTGGATCAGTTAGTCTAGGTTCGAATCCTAGTTCCCCAGCTCTCAAGAAACCCGGCGAAAAGCCGGGTTTTTCTTTGCGCCGTCGCAACTTGCGTCGAGGGCGTCGTCGCCCGCGTCGGTGCCAGGGAATGCCCCGAAATGCCCCTTCGGGCCGTCGGTAGTCACTACCGAGGTCACTACCGAAGTCACTACCGAAGCGGCCCCCGGAAGGGCCTCAACCGCCCCATGCAGGTCGAGTAGGGCGGCGTCGGTGTAGACGTTCGCGGTGAGCTTCGGGTCGGCGTGGCGCATGAGCTTTTGAGCGGTCGCCAGCGGGACCCCGGCGGCGGCGAGATGCGTCCCGAACGTCACCCTCAACCCATGCAGGTCGATGAGGCGGCCCCGGCCGTCGGCCTTCGGGATGCCGGCCCGCTTGGCGTCGGCGTAGAAGCGGCGTAGCAGGTCGGCGGGGATCTCGAAGACCGGGGCGTCGGGCGGGCGGTCGGCGACCTCGACCCGCAACAGGGCGACCAGGTCGGCGCGGAGCGGCAGGAAGGCGGCCCGGCGATTCTTCGACACGCGGCCCGAGACGGTGACACCGGGGCGAGGGCCGTCGAGGGCGAGGTCGCCGACCGTCAGCTTGCCGGCCTCGCCGACCCGAAGGCCAGTGCCGGCGAGGAAGGCGTACAGGGCGGCCCTAGAGCGGCCGCAGAGCCGCGCCGGCGGCCGGCGGCCCTTCGGGGCGTCCCCTTCGGCGGGATGCAAGGGCGGCCGCTCTGGGGCGTCCTGCGCGGCCCGGATGAGCCGGACCAGTTCGGCCGGCGTCAAGGCGCGGCGCACTCGGCGGCGATCGGCCTCGACCTTCGCTTTCGGCATCCGCGCGAACGGGTTGAGGGCGAGGCGCTTGACGCCGACCAACCAGTTACAGAATGCGACGGCGGCGACCTGGAACGCGACCCGCGACCGTGCCGACCGCCCGGCCTTGGCCTGGTCGGCGAGCCAAAGCTCTAGATCGTCGCGGCGCAGGTCGGCGAGCGTGCGCCAGCCCAGCGCGTCGGCGAGGCGTTCCAGGTAGCGGCGGGTGTCGAAGGCGTGGCGGCCGTTCCCCAGCGTCGCGGCGTAAGCGTCGATATGGCCCCGGATCGGGGCGGCGACATGGTCGGCGACGGCCAGCTCGACGCGGGACATGACGCCGGACCTGACCCGCTCGGCGCGGCGTTCCAGGTCGGCGAGGGCTTGCTCAGCGGCGGCCCGGTCGCGGCAGCGGGTCGAGACGGTGACGACTAGGTCGTCGGCGTCGCGGTAGCGAGCGAAGTAGTACGCCGATTCCTGGTCGATGACCTGCCGCCCGTCGGCCAGCGTGCGGACGGGGGCGGTGATCGGACGGCGGGCGCCGCGCGGCGTCCACTTCGCCATCGCGGTTCCGTCCCGATTGCGGGTGATCGTCGCGCCCGCCGGGACGGGGCGGGTGACGGTGCTCCTGAAGACGGTCCCCATTCTCCCCTCTGTCTCTCGCCGCCGGGGTCGAGGGCCTTCGCCGGGCGGGGCGGCGAGTCGCGCCCGGCGTCTATGCGTCTGAAAGACGCACAAGGGATAGGGGACGCCGGCGTCACCCTCAACGGACATCGGCGTCACCCTAAGTGTGACATGAGCGTCACCCTTTTTCCAGGTCGTCGAGCCATCGGGCGGCGGTCGGGTTGAGCTTGCGAAAGACCTCGACCGGGAAGACGGTGTAGAGGGTCGCCTTGCCGCGCACGCCGGGCCTTACGACCCGGATGACGCCTCGGTCGGTGAGGGTCTGAACGGCCCGGATGGCGGAGCGCTTCGACATGCCGCCGCGCGTGGCGAGGTCGGTCAAGCCGGCCCGCGCCGTGCCGTCGGCCTTCGTGTCGCGTAGCAGTAGCAGGAAGACCGCCAGCTCGGCGCGCTTGAGGGTTTGAACGCCGTGGTCGGCGAAGCCGGCGAGGGTGGCGAACCAGGCTTTGTAGTACGCCGACCGCGACCCGCTCGACGCGGGCCTCGACCGCGCCGCCGCCGCCCCGCTCGCCCGGCCCTTTCGATCGGTCGTCATCGGCGGTCCCCTTTCCAGCGGCCGCGCTCGCCGTCGTCATGGGCCTTCGATGCCGGGCGGCCGTTGCTCGGCGGCGAAGGGGACGCCGCTTCGATCCACTCATCGGGGGCGAAGCGCTGAATCCGGCGATCGTAGCTCAGGGCGACATCCTTCGGCTCAGCGTATCGGGCCTTCGCGTGCGCCAACAGCATCGACCGCACGGCGGCCCGGTCGTCGGCGTCATCGGCCGGCGCGAGTAACAGCACGTCATCCGCCCCGAATTCCAACTCGCCCGATTCGCGGAGCGACGCTAGCGACAGGTGCCGCCCGGCGTAGCTCGCGCGGCCGGCGTTGTCGCGCGACCGGCTCACGGCGGCGGCGGCGATGACGGCGACGCCGCCCCGGTCGGCGAGGCGGCGAAGTTCAGTCATCAGCACGTTCATTCGCTCGCGCAGCCCGCTCGCCTTGTCGGCCGGCGCGACCCTCTGGACATAATCGATGACGACCAGGTCGGCGCCGAAGTCGGCCCCGGCCCGCGCGATGGCGTCGAGCCGGTGCGGGGCGTCGGCGAAGGCGAGGCGGTCGAGCCATCCGCGCATCCGGGCGGCGGCTTCGTCGAGCTTGGCGCGGTCGGCGGCGGCGACCTGCCGCTTGCGGATGTCGGCGAGCGGAACGCCGCTCAGGCGAGACAGGTGCCGGGACAACAGGGCGGCCGGCGGCATCTCGACATTGGCGAGGGCGACCCGCACGTCGAGATTGCCCGAGAGTAGACCGCCGACCCATTGATTGATTAGGGCGGTCTTCCCGGCGCCGGGCGGCCCGGCGACCAGGATGATCCGGCTGGGGGCGACCTCGACGTGGTCGAGGGCCGGGTCGCCCGCCGACCAGCCGGCCGGCGGGGCGTCGGTCGTGACCTCATCCCACCATTCGCGGTAGAGGTCGGCGCCGGTGCGGTGGCTCATCCGGCCCCCCTTTCGCCGCGTCGGCGGCCGTGGTCGAGCCCGCACCAAATCTGCCGCTCAACCTCGCCGGGCGGCAAGCCGGTGTCGAGGGCCGGGTCGGTGAGTAGGGCGGCGACCAGGTCATCGACCGTGCCGAAGCCGGCGAGGTCGGCGGCCGCGCTGAAGATGACCTTGTGCCGCTCGCCGACCTCGATGGCGACGGGGTCGGTGAGTAACAGCCGGGTCGTCGGGTTGATCCGGGCGGGGCGAGGGCCGGCGACCTGCCGCTCGCGCCGGGCCTGGTCGGCGGTGTGGACCTGCCGCGCAGCTTCGCTCCAGTCGGCGACCAGGCGGGGCGGCGGGGCGGCCGGATCGGGCGGGTCGAAGGGGATCGGGGCGGCGGCGAGGCGGCGCACGCCGGCCGGGTCGAGGTAAAGCAGGTCGTCGAGGTCGATGCGGACCTTGTAGACGCCGGTGCGGCCGTGGCGTGAATTGACCGCCCGCCAGAGCCGGACGGCGTCATAGACGCCGGTGTCGATGGCGACGCCGACCTCGCCCGCAAGCCTCTCGGCGAGGGCCTTCGCGGTGCGGTGCGCGTCGGGCGTCGGCGGGAAGGCGCCGGCGGTCGGGACGCTCAGGTGGAATCCCTTGCCGCCCGAGAACGCGACGACCAGGTCGCATCGGTAGCGGTCGGCGAGGTAATGCGACAGGCGGCGGGCGTCGGCGAGGGCGGCGGCCGGATCGTCGCGGTCGATGTCGAAATTGACGGCGGGAACGCCGACCGGCCCGGCGTAGTCGCGGGTCGAGCCGGTCGCGTCGATGTGGTCGCGCAGGGCGGCCGGATAGGCGAAGGCGCTCAGGAACGCGGGCAACGCGGGTTGAACCGCCGGGTCGGCGTGCGCGTAGAGGCGGGTCGCCTTCGCGTAGCTCACGACTTCCCGGCGGTTCGCGGTCGCGCCGACGACCCGAAAGCCGATCGGCGCGGTGGTCATCGCTTCGGTTTCTCCCCTTGCTCGCCGGTGCGCCAGTCGAAGCCGCCCCGGTCGCGGGTGTCCCCTTCGCCGTCGTCGTCCGGGTCGTCATCGTCGGGGTCGAGGGCGCCGGGCGGCGTCCCTTCCTCGACGACCTTGAACGCGGTGACGCGGTTAAACGCCGTGCCGTCGTCGCCGGTGCGCACGGCGAGCGTGACCTCGACGACCAGCCCGGTCGGCGGCGCTTGATGTAGCTGTGCCGCCGTGTGAATGCGGAGCTTGGCGAGGTCGCGCTTGCTCCTCACGATGGCCCTCGGCGTCAACCACAGGTCATGCCAGACGCGCCTGCCGGCATAGGCGGGCGGGTCGAGAACGTCGAGGGACAACTTGTAGCTCGGCGTCTGCCGGACCTTGGACCGCGCCAACTCGCCGTTGGCGACCAGACAGCGGTAGCGGCCGGGCGGCAGTGGCTCATCGTCCGGGGCGATCGGGGCGTTGTCGAAGAAGTCATCGAAATTGCCCCCGTCGTCGGCCCCACCTAGAATGGCGTCGAGGCGCTGGCGGTGTTCACCTTGCATCGCTCGCGTCTCCCGATGGGCAATCGGATTCGGAACCATCCGCCCGGCGGGGTGACGGCCCCGGCCGGGCGGTTCCATTGGCGGCGTCGTCGAGGGTCGGGGCGTCGTCGGCCTCGACCGGCGGGATCGGGAAGGCGGCCTTGTACGCCCGCGCGGTGGCGGCGTCGGTCGCCAGTTCCCAGCGGTGTAGGTAGGCGGCGTGTCGCCCGCCGGGCCGTCGTCGGGACGGGCGGCCCGGCGGTGCGGATGACGCCGTTGCGGCGCAGGTCGAGGAAGGCGGTGCCGATGTAGGTTCTCGACCCGGACGGTGCCGGCGGCAGGTCGTCGAGGTCGGTCGCCATGAGCGATCCGGCCGTCAAGAGCCGGTCGATGATGGCGTGCGCGGCGACCCGCATGTCGCGGCGGCAGCGGCGACGGTGTTTGTCGTGGCCCCGCTCGCGTGCGGCGGCGCCGTCATCGCGGTCGGGGCGGGGATTCCCCTTCGCCGTGTCGGCGGCGGTCGGGGCGGCCGGGGGGGCGGCGAGGAAGGGTGCGGTAGTCATCGGGCGCTCCCCTTCGGCGATCGGACGGGGCGGGCGCCGTCGGCGATGTGCTGGTCGATGACGGCCTCATCCCACCGTCTCAATCGACCGACCCGGAAGCCGGCCGGGATGACCCCGGAGCCGGCGGCGCGAAAGACCCACCTTCGACTCGCCCGGTACTTGTGGGCGACCTGGTCGGCGTCGAGGCATCGGCGGCCGGTGGGCGGCGGCACGATTGCCGTGTTGGTCGTCTGCATCGGCTCTTGTGTCCCTCTGGGGTGTCGGTGCGGCGGCGGCACGGTGCCGCGCCTACATCCGATTGTCCACGCGCAACGGCGCAACCATGCGTTGCGCGTCGTCATCGCGGCGAGAGGGGCGGGAAACGTCGGGAAACGCGGCGGGATGCCGGCGGCGTGCCGTGCGGGACGGCTATTGCGTGCGGCGGGCGGCGCGGCCGTTTCCTGAACCGTTGCGCGTTCTCAGCGGATGTTTGCCGCACCATGCGTAGGCGCGCTTGATGAAGACGTAAGGATCGATCGTCTCATCAAGCTCGGCGATGCGGGCCTTGAAGGTCTCGGCGAGTCGCTTCCTCTTGTGCTTAGTCCGATGCGGCGAGGTCGAGCCGGCCTTGACAATCTCTCGGTAGAGGCGGGCGGTTTTGGGCGGCAACTCACAGTTGCCGGGTTTTGCAGGGGGCGTCGGGATTGCCGCGCCAATCCTGTCCGCGCTCGGCGGGCGGCGATCGACGCCATCGTCGGGCGAGGCGGCGTCAAGTTGCTCGACCAAGATGCGCCGTTCTTCCAGGACGTACTCGACCGCGACGTCAAGCGGCGAAAAGTCGCCTGCCTTGACGCGAGAAGTCGCCCACGCATTGAAGCGCGTAGATGTCTGGCTTTGATACGATGGCCCGTATGTAGGCAGCAAGGCCGATACCGGGCGTTCTCCCGCTAGAGCCAACGCCAGCCCCCGATGCGCGCTCGGCAGCAGTTCTTCGTACAGGTTCGGCCGAGCCCGCTGCCTTTGGATGAGGAATCGAGTAGCGGCGGCACTATCGCGGACCCGCTCAAAGTAGGCGACGATGCGATTGTGGTCGTGTTTCGCCTGTATCAGTGCATTCCGCCCGACGGGCAAGCTGTCTCGAAACTCGACCAGGGCTTGTTCAAGACATCGGCGAAGGTCATCGGGCGCACCTTCAAACATGGATCGTGCCTCTGTCTGTTCCGGGACCGGGCCGGCGCCGACGGCGACAGAGGAAGCCGCCGCCGCCGACCCGCGTGGACCTCGACCGTTTCGAACCGGCGAGGTCATCCCGTCGGATGATTATATGGCGTTCCCGTTGGTGGCGACGGCGTTGACGTGCCCCCCGACGTTGACTTGCACGACGGCGGGCAGGGCGAGCTTGCGAACCTGCGCCAGCGTGCGGAGCGTGGCGAGGTAGCGGCGGTGCGCGGCGTCGAGGCGTCGGATGTCGTAATCGGCCTGGTTGAGCGTGCGGCCCTTCGCGGCGAAGTTGTGTGCCTCGACGAATCGGAGCCCGAACCAGGCGAGGGCGGCCGTCTCGGCGAGCGTGCGCTCGATCGGCGTCGGGTCCGGCCCGGCCAACTCGGCGGCGAATGCACGAATGTCGGCTTCGATCGACTCGACGGTGCTCGCCTCGCCGCCGGCCGCTTCTTCGGCGATGACCTCGACCGCCCACCGTTCCATTTGCCATCGGAAGCGGGCGATCGGGCCGGCGGCGGGCTTCGACGGGTCGGGCGTCGAGGGCGCCGGGGCGACCGCCGGGGTCGTCTCAGGTGGTCGGGCCGGTGGGGTGTCCACTTCGGTGTCTCCTACGCCATTGGCGTCGATGTCGGTAGTAGCCTGCCGCCTCGATGAGAGCGTCGGCTTGGGATCGGGCTTCGGCGACCAGGGCGTCGAGGGCGTCGTCGAGGTCGCGGTCTTCCTGCCGCCGCGCCCGCTCGTCATCGCGGGCTTCGGCGCGGTCGAGGTTGTCGAGGCGTTGAAGGTGGGCCATGACGGCCCCCGCCTCGCCACCCCCGTAGTATTCGGTGACGACCCGCCCGCCGACCCGGCGGCATTTGTAGTAGTAGCGACGGCCGTTGATCGTCTTCCAACCCATGCGGCGACCCGGTCGGGCCTGCCATCCGGCGGGGCGGCCGGCGGCGGCTTAACCTACAGCCTTCGACATGCCCCACCCCAGTATACCGACGATCGCCGGGGCGTCGCACGACGGAATCGGGGATTCTCCCGACGCGCCCCCGCGCTCGCCGGGCATGAGGCTGTCGGCCGGGAGGTCGGGTCGCGCCGACCAGTAACTACCAAGCTCACTACCGAGCGAAGGGGACGCCGCAAGTCCCGACGCCGTCGTCGGATACTTGCGGCCCCCGGTTGACTCTGGATCAGTTAGTCTAGGTTCGAATCCTAGTTCCCCAGCTCGTCTCGGTGGTCGGAGCGATTGGGAGGGTACGGACGGGTCCTTCGTCCGGCTTGCTCCTCGACGGTGAGGGTGGCCCTGGGGTTGGTTCGCATTGTAAGTCCCGTGGTCAATCGGGAATGAGTCGGAGGACGGCCTGGATGATCTGGTCCTCGATGGAAGGGGCGAGCGAGGCCGGTCGGTTGTAGTAGATCATCGACGAGTCGGCTTCGTAGCCGCCTTCGCTCAGGATGCGCTGCGAGGGGATGTAGCAGCAGACGTCGTTGGCGTATGCGATCGGCCAGAGCGTCCGCTCAGGCCGTTCGGCACGCAGACGAAGGGCGTAGTCGACGACGACTTCGCCCGCCAGAAAGACGAGCGTCAGGCGGTCGCCGAACGACCACGATTGGATGGTATAAGGAAGCGTGGTCGGAATGGACTGACCGGAGTCGAGGACTGAGAGCATGAAGCGGGCGCGGCGGCCGACCTGGCCAGGCTTTTGCGCTTCCGCTTCCCAGTGCCGTCGATCGGGGATCGGCTGAAACGGGAGCTCGAGGTGGCCGATGGCCGTGGCAGATGGGGCAGGCAGGGACTCGAAGGCGGCTTTCAGCAGGCGATCGACCTCGGCGACGACAGCGGCGCCGTGGCGGCGTGAACGCTCGCGTTGCTCGGGGCCACCGCGAGGCTCGGGGTTGGCGTCCGCAGCGCAGCCGATGACGATCAGGGCCTGTGCCTCGGGGTGACTGGCCTCGATCTGCTCGCAGGCGTCGGTGGCCCAGTCGCCGCAGACGGCGTTGTAATCGCCGTCGAGGGTCGTGCAGTGGCAGGCGTAGCCGGCGACGACCCCGCGAAGGTCTCCCTCCGGTCCAGTGACGCGGAGGACCGGCAGCGTCCGATCCACCGGACCACTGGGATTGACCCCGAAGCCCGTCCAGCGACCGTCCCGGATCACCCGTCGGTTCACGGCAAAGTCAACGCGGCCGCAGGCATAACCCAGCCGCGAGGGCCGACGATTGTCGAGGGCCGCACGGGCGACGCCGACGATCGCGGGGACCAGACCTCGGCTGTACTGATCAATTCGGCGCTCTTCGTCGGGTGTCAGGTCTTCGGCGAAGATCATCGGGGCAAATCCGGTGACGGCCGGGCCGGTGTGAGTGTGGGTGACGGTGACCGCCAGGCGGTCGCGCCTCAGGCCGACCTCGGTTTCTAACTGACGGGCGGCCTCCTCGACCAGCGGGCCGGGAACGCCGCACAGATCAAGCGTTACCAGGACAACCGGTTGATCGCCGATGGCCACGGCGCGTGCCCAGAGCCTCTGATCGATCTGGTCAGCTTCCGCAGTGCGGCTGCCGTAGCCGGTCAGCCGGATGGGGGTGGCGGGCGTGATGTCCCGCTTGGCCAGCCCGACGGGCACAATGGGAGCGTCGTCCACCCCGAGGCCAAGAGCCAGAGCAGCCACCCAGATTACAGCGGAGAACATGGTCGGGTCTCACGAGAACGAAACTCGTTATCCTGTGCATAAACGATCGGGCATGCCGACGCCAGGGGGCAGCCGGCTCCGGGGCGCAAGCCAGGGGGTCGAGACGGAGCCCCTCATCGGGGATGGTGAGTCCCAGCCAAGGTCAGGCCGTGGTGGCGTTGGCATGGTGAGATCCACTAGGATCGGCTCCGCGAGGACGGTCGGTTCAGCCCGTGAGACGGAGGGTGGTCACGATGAACGGTCGGATCAATCGGCGCATCTGGATGGCCGGCATCGGCGCTGGTTTGGTTGCGGCGGGCCCGACGGGAACCAGCCCGAGACCGGCCTTGGGCGGGGGGCGATCAGCCCGATTTCGCTACGCGCTGAATACAAGTACGTTGATGGGGCACAAGCTGCCGTTGGACGAAGAGCTGAGGCTGATCGCCCAGGCCGGTTACGATGGTGTCGAGGTCTGGGTGCGGGAGATCGACGCCTACCAGGAGGCCGGCGGCTCGGTCGATGATCTTGGAAAGCTGGCGAGGGATCTGGGCCTGCACATCGCCGGGGCGATCGCCTTCGCCGAGTGGATCGTGGACGACGACGCGAAGCGTCACTCCGGGCTGGAACGAGCGCGTCGGGAGATGGATCTGGTTCGACGGATCGGCGGGGCGCACATCGCGGCGCCCGCCAGCGGGGCAACCGACGTGGAAGGCATGGACCCAAGGGTGATCGCGGAACGCTATCGCGCCTTGCTCAAGATCGGCCGGGAGCAGGGCGTTCTGCCATCTTTGGAAGTTTGGGGTTTTTCGAAGACGCTGGGGAATCTGGCGGATGTGGCATGCGTCGCAGTAGCCTGCGGCGAACCAGACGCAACGATTCTGCCCGATGTCTATCACTTGTACAAAGGGGGTTCGCCGCCTCGAGGGCTGCGGATGCTCAACGGGAAGGCAATCCCGGCAATTCATATGAACGACTATCCGGCCGAACCGCCGCGGGAGCGGATCGACGACAGCCACCGGATTTATCCAGGCGACGGAATCGCGCCGATTGGGGAGATTTTGGAAGATCTGGAGGCGGTCGGGTTTGAGGGCTTCTTGTCTCTGGAACTATTTAATCGGGACTACTGGAAACGCCCAGCGGAGGAAGTGCTCCGGACGGGGCTGGCGAAGATGAAAGCGGTGGCCGAGCGCGCCTAGTGTCTCTCACAGAATGCCCCGAAGAGTCATTTGGAGCGGATCAGAATGCCTCCGATTTCGAGGAATGCCTGAGGGATCTCGGATCGCGGCTCGTTGCGAACCCGGAGTCGACGATCCTGATCCAGCCCGCCGAGCGTCCGCACCACGACCCATCGAGACGTCCCTCAACGACCCCCGTGCTCACTTCCCGCCACGTGTGCACCAGCGCGATCCTGAGCTAAAGCAGGGTCGCGCACTGGCCCTCGGAGTCAAAGGCGCGATCCCCCGAGAGGGATTCGGGAGATTGCCTACGCGGGCCACACTTTGCCCCCACCAGCGGTCTCGACGTCACGAGCAGCAACCGCCGCGTCACCTCGTAGTCGTTGGCGGATGTGGTGCAGGACTCCGTTGCATGGGTGTCTCCATGTCGATCCGGGGAAGCAATCTCGCGGCGGGTTAACCACCGTGGACCACACTGAGCACGGTTTCGCCGGAAAGCTCAAGGCGATCGGCAGACGACTCACCGGATTTCTTCACCTGTTTGGGCACAGGCAGTAATTGCCTATGTCGGAGCCGCAGGATTTCCGCCGCCAGGAGCGCTGCGACGTCGACGAGTCGCTGCTCGTTGGTTGTGCGCGCAGTTTCAGCGCAGTTGCTCATGATCACCATTTCCGCAAGAGAATGGCCACCGATCGCGGCGATGGCCGTGGCAGGTTCGAGGCCGAGAGAGGCCTTTATTGTTTAGCTACCGGTCGGAGGAGAGAATTGACGGAGAAACGCGAGCCCCCAACAACGAAAGTAGCCACGATGGGCCATCAAGCGATAATCTACGGACGAATCCAGGAGCTCTGGGATGGAACTCTGACGCGATGGCCAAAAACGGCTGAATACAATCAGGGAATTTTGGAAGCACTTCCGGGCGAAGATGATGTGTGGCCCTACCTCACCAGACATATGTTTGCCGTCATGCCGCGAGCTTTTCGCGGGAATGCTGATCGGGGGGAGTATCGCGGACGGATCATCCACTTTGCATCCAGCCTCAAGGACTCCAATGGCTCAGCTGATTGGCCACGATCCTTCCTGAACAAGCTGGAACGCGAGGTCCTCAGCAAGCTTCTTTGGGTATCAGCCAAGGTTCATTTTGAATCGGTCTTCTTCAAAGAACGCATTTTCGTCTACAGGTCACAGCAGGAGTCTCTAGTCAGACTTCAAGCCGAGCTTGAAGAAAGACGTTTCGGCGAAAGAACCGACGTGTCCGTTACCTGGAATTGCAACGAAATATTGGCAGGTCGATGCGAGGCCACCTGGCTGTATTAATCTCCGGCGAGGCGAGCACGCGATTTCCGGTCCCCGTGGTGTAGCCGGTCATCGTGCGGTTGCCGTTGGTGTCGTAACTGTACGATTCATCGCTCTGGCCGACCGGGCGGTCCGCGCCGACCAACTGATGACTATTGTCATATGAGAACGTGACGGTCCCTTCGGCGTTGGTCTCGCGCGTCAGCCGGCCGATGGCGTCGAACGCGTACGTGTAGCTGGCCAGGCTGGTCCCGCCGCCGGTCTGATGGGTGAGCGTGGTCAGCCGGTCGAGCGCGTCGTACGCCGTCCGGGTCTGCACGGGCGCGCCGGCGCCCACGCTGTCGGCGTCGACCTTCGCGGCGGTCGTAGGCTCGTCGGTGTGGGTCGCGTAGCATTCGACCGCGACGCCGGCCGAGGTGCGTCGCGTCACGCCGGTCAAGCGGTCGCGGTGGGCGTGGGTGCGGCTCGGCGACGCGAGCGCGCCTCGCCCCCGGGGCCCGAGGGCGGGCCCCGCCACCCGCCGCGGTTCACTCTCCCGGCCGGGTCCGCACTGCCGAATCGACCAGGAGGCAACCTTCCAGGGCTTGCGGTGGCAGAGATAAGGGCCCGACCACGAGGGTAAGCTCCTCCGCCTTGCCCGTCAGAGGCTTCCCGCCACCGAGTGCGACCGAATCGATGCGAACCGTCTCACCCGGATGTTCGAGCACATGGGCTATGGCGGGAGGGACAACAGTCCCTTCCTCGAGGAGCCCGATGACATGGCAGGACCGGCGTTGGCGGTCTTGCCACACCTTGCCTACACGAAAGCGGAAACTCATGGGCTACTGCCCCCCCGGGCGCGAAGTCGCCGTAAGCGATTGATGGCGGCTCTGACCTCATCGTTCGGAAGGCGCCATGAGCCACGATTGCGGATGAGCTTCTCAGCCGCCTCGATCTCCAAGAGTCTTTCGGCCTCGTCGTTACCGAACTGATCGATCAGCCGGCTCACCTTTCCGGTCCTGTACTGAGCGGTATGAATGAATTCCTCGAAGACGGCAGACCGTAAGGGGTTCGTCGGCAGGAGGATTTGCTTGGCGTTGTCGGTGAGTCCGCCCACGTTGCTGGCCCCCATCTGGCGGGCACGCCATAGGAGGTACTCATCGATATCGGCACCTTGGAGGATAGTCCCACCGCTCCGCTCAAAGGCCGCCCTCATCCGGGCGAGTGCAGCGGCGTCGATCGGCTGTCCGCCGATTGTAGAAGCTAGCCCGCGTCCTGGCGCGCGAACAGGTGCGTTACGACCGCCGGAGCCCGGCGAGAGGCCCTTCCGTGCCCGCAACGCCCCCTTGGCTCCCGCGAGCAGCCCGCCCATGCCGGCCAGGCCGCCGGCGGCCTGGAGCGGGTCGCCGTCGCGCAGCCCGTGCCCGACCTGGGCGCCGTTGCTCTGCGCGTCGAACATCAAGGCCGCCTTGCCCAGCCGGCCCGGCATCGTCGCCAGCCGGCCGATCCCCGCCCCGATCGCGAACTGACCTAGCACCGTCCCGGCCCCCTCGGGCTGCTCGTAGCCGTAGGCCAGGTCCTCCTCGTCCACCCCCCAGAGGCGCACCGGCCCGTCGTGGAACCCCAGCGTCGCCGTCTCCACGGCCGCCGTCGCGACGCCGTTGACGGCCGCCTTCGCCGAGGTGAGCGCCCCCCGCGCGACCCCGGCCACCGTCGCCCCGGGGTACCGCGCCATCAGCGCCAGGTCGTTGCCCAGGCTGCGGTCCTGCGCCCGCCGGTTCTCTCCCAGCCGCGCGGGTTCATCCTCGCCTTCGATCCGTCGACCCGGCGCATCCGCCGCTCGGGGTCGACCTCGTCGTTCTCCTCGTACGCCAGCCCCATCGGGTCCGCGTAGATCGTGGGCGCGTTGCCGACGTAGCGCGACAGGTTCGCGTCGCCGGCGGCGAACCCGAGCGGGTCCTGCTCGACGAACACCCCGGCCTTCGGGTCGTACCACCGGTTCCGGTAGTCGTACAGCCCCGTCGCCGCGTCGTATTCGCGCCCCGTGTACTTGAACCGGCCCCCCACCGCCGGCGCCGTCTCCGACAGCACGTTGCCGTACGCGTCGTAGGCGATCGCGTCGACGAGGTCCAGCAGCGCCGGCAGCGCCAGGTCGGCCAGCAGCCGCGTCGAGCCCCGAACGTCCTTCAGGTACCAGAGCGTCTGGCCCGTGCCCGCGTCGGTCCGCGCCAGCAGCCTGCGTTACACGTCACCTCATGGGGGCCTTGGAGAGCATCAGTCCCGTGCAACGTGCTGATTTGATTGCACCCTTCACAGTGTCCGAAACGAACCAACACAGCTCACCAGACCCGGGATACGTGAACACATCATGGCCACTGACCGCTGCAGCCGCCAGAACCGGCTTGACCACGAAATCGCCCGACCGAATGGTGTGAAGCGGGTCTAGACAATCAATCGGTGTCGGGAAATGAAGAATGAAATATTCTCTAATATCATCACTTAATGTAACAAAAACGTTCAGCCATTGGAGTCTGTCGGAGGCAGAGGCACGAGTTTCTAGGATGGACCTAAGCTTAGGCGAGCACAACCGGCATCCCAAGTTGTTTCCTAGGTAGTCGCTGAACTCGCCATCGCGGAGCTGCATAGTCAGTGGTTTCCAGCCTTCAACGCACCCGCTCTCCGGGAGAAAAAACAGCTCCTGCCTCTCCTCGGCCCAGGCCACACCGAAAGGTTCTTCGGCTTCAGGGAACAGTACTTGATAGTACGGCCGCAATGGTCACCTCCACCCATGTTTGCGTAGGAGGTCTGGATTGAGTCGCACGGGGCCCTTGATGTACTTCTCGAAGAGTTCGAGGAACTTTTCTTGATCGCCCCCCGCCTCTCTGGCGGCCCTTCTCATGCCTCTGAGGACGAAGTCATGATACCTGTTGGGGTGACGGCCGCGATGCGGGAGGATCTCCTTATTCCAGTCTCCATCGAGGTCTAGATTGTATCGCTTGGCGATGTCCGCCATCCTGGGTGTATAGAATTTGTTCTTGTTCGTGGCGAAGTGGTGTTTTTCGAGGCGTCGCACCGACCTCGTCTTGCCGACGACGCTGAGGGCGGCGGTCACGCCGCGCATCCCGAGGCCGACGGCCGCGTCCCGCAGCGCCTCGGCGCTCGTGTCCTACGCCCCGTTGATCAGGTGGTTCAGGATCGCCTGCTGCTGCTCGCTCGCCCGGCAGAACGACGCCCGGATCGCGTCGTCGAACAGCTCCGGGTGCTCGGCGATGAACGCCAGCTGGCGGCCCGACAAGTTCAGCGCATTGAAGAGCCCGGGGAACGGGTCGGCGAACCGGTCGATGTGCTTCCCGACCTGGCCCCGCAGCCGGCCGTGCAGCTCCTCCGCCGCCTCGCGCAGCGTCTTCGGCCTCGCCTCGCCGAAGCGGGCGTCCCATTCCCCCAGCGTCCATCCCCAGCGCGGCCACATCGGGTCAACGTACGTGTCGAGGCCGACCCAGCCGGCCGCGCCCAGCAGCGCCTGGCCCTCCGTCCCGTACAGCTCCCCGAAGTGGGCGAGCAGGTCGGCCTGGTCCCAGTCCGTCGAGTCGCCGCTCATCCAGCCGCGGCTGAACTCCTCGTACGCCGCCTTGACCCGCGCGTCCTCGAACCGCCGGCGCAGGACCTTGCCCAGCTCCGCGACGGCGTCACAGTCGCAGTGGCCGAACTCCCCGCCCGGCCCCCGGCCGCCGAACTCCGCCTCGTGGAGCCGGACCTCCTTGAGCCCCAATGGGTCGACGTAGATCGTCGGGGCGTTGCCGACGTAGCGGGACAGGTTCGCGTCCCCGGCCCCGAACCCGAGCGGGTCCTGCTCGACGAACACCCCGGCCTTGGGGTCGTACCACCGGTTCCGGTAGTCGTACAGCCCCGTCGCTGCATCGTATTCGCGGCCCGTGTACTTGAACCGGCCCCCCACCGCCGGCGCCGTCTCCGACAGCACGTTGCCGTACGCGTCGTAGGCGATCGCGTCGACCAGGTCCAGCAGCGCCGGCAGCGCCAGGTCGGCCAGCAGCCGCGTCGAGCCCCGAACGTCCTTCAGGTACCAGAGCGTCTGGCCCGTGCCCGCGTCGGTCCGCGCCAGCAATTCATCCACCGCCGGGCCGTGCAGGTACCGCGCCGTCGGCGACCCCGCCGCATTGAAGTCGGCGTAGGCGTTCGCCCCGTCGTACGCCGTCCAGGTCTGGACCGGCTGGCCCGAGCCGGCGCCGTCGGCGTCGACCCGCGTGCCGATGCGGCGGTTCCGCGGGGCGGGGCATCAGACGGTTTGCCAAGGAGCGGGCGGAGCGGATAGCCAGGAGAGTCGGCCTGGGGCGGAGACGGAATCGGCAGGAGTGGGCGGCGGGCGCCGGGTTCGTTCGGGGACGGGGCGCCGCCGGGCGGGGCAGTTCGTTCGTGAAAACCCGGGGGGAGGCGCCCGAGGCGGGGCGCGAAGGTGGGGTGGCGCGGGCTGGGCCGAGTCTGGGGGGAGAGCGTGCCGGGTTCGTTCGCGGCCGCGGTATGGGGCGGATGACGTAACCAGCGGGCGAGCGAAGGTCCGGTCGCGCCGGTCACGGTGAGAATACCGGATGCAGCGAGGGGGCGGTTGTGACCGCGAGGGGACGCGGGGGCCGATTGTATGGCATACGTCAGGCCATCCGTTGGGATGGTCGGCTGGGGTCGGGAGCGCGATCACGGCTCTGCACTCGGGGGCCGAGGACGGGCCCCGCCACCCGCCGCCGGCAGTGTCTTAGCGGGCGATCGGGCCCTCGACGAGGAAGAGACCGGCATGGCCTGGCGCAGATCGGCGGCACACACGAGGTCATCCCCCTGGGGCACCGCTTCACTCGGGGTTCGGGTATTTTTGCCCTCCCTCGGTCTCCCACCACCGGCGTACCGCGTCACGACCCTCTGGCTCGAGGTGGAACCACAATGTGTCCCACGGGTACTGCGTGTCGACATCATCTACCGGAATGGGAACGCACTGCCCTGATGGGGGGTGCTCGACGTATGGCGTCACCAGCCCATCGGCCATCAGGCCCCTTAATGCTTCACGCACCTCCGCGTCGGTGAATGCAGCCCCGCGAGAAGCTCGCCAACTCGGTTCGTCCGGGAAATTGAGCATGCGCAGGATAGAATCGATGTTCTCGATGTCGTCATCTTGAAGGACATCGGCCACGCACATCCGGATTTCCTCTGGGGCCATTGTCAATCCACCTCCGAGCCTCGCTTGGGGTCGAACCGCGGCTTGTAGTACGGCCGGAAGTGGTCGTCCCGAACCCTTCCCTTGGCGTCCGTAACCCGATGACGCACCAGTATCTCCCCGGTTTCCTTATTGCGATAGATGATCTGCTCGCTGACACCCCCGCGGGTCTTAGCGCCGGTCGCGACCTCAGAGTGAATTGACTCGATAGACCATCTGCTCGGGTCGGACTCGAAGTCCCTGAGACGATCGGCGAATGGACGCGACACGGGGTTGGCGGGACGGACACGCTTCAACCCCTTCTCTATCCCCTGCTCGCCGGCCCCAGCGACGGCCTTGCCGGTGCGGCGCAGGGCCTTCATCCCGTCGCCCCACGGCAGCATCGCGGCGAAGCTGATCCCGGCCTCCCAGAGGTTCCCCTCCAGCAGGTACGACCAGCCGTTCAGCGCGTCCGCCGCGCCCGTCGGGTCCGCCAGCCCCGCCAGGTCCAGGCTCGAGTGCCAGTCGTCCGAGAAGACCGACCGACGCGGCTCCTCGGGCGGCAGCGCCGGCAGCTCCTCGGGCGGGGCCGGGAACTTCGGCCTCACGTGCCTCTCGAACGACCACTCCCACACCATCGCGGCGGCCTGGGACGCGGGAATCCCCTCGTCGAGCGCGACCTGCAGCGCGTCCCGGAACTCCTTCTGCTGCTGCTCGTCGAGCGCGTTGAAGTAGTAGCCCCGGATGTCGGGATCGTCGACGCCGGGTAGCGGATCGTCGTCCCCGGGGTCCTGTTGCACCAGCCCGAGCGGGTCGGTGTAGATGGTGGGCGCGTTGCCGACGTAGCGCGACAGGTTCGCGTCGCCGGCGGCGAATCCCAGCGGGTCCTGCTCGACGAACACCCCGGCCTTCGGGTCGTACCACCGGTTGTGGTAGTCGTACAACCCCGTCGCCGCGTCGTATTCGCGGCCCGTGTACTTGAACCGGCCGCCCACCGACGGCGCCGTCTCCGACAGCACGTTGCCGTACGCGTCGTAGGCGATCGCGTCGACCAGGTCCAGCAGCGCCAGGTCGGCCAGCAGCCGCGTCGAGCCCCGCACGTCCTTCAGGTACCAGAGCGTCTGGCCCGTGCCCGCGTCGGTCCGCGCCAGCAATTCATCCACCGCCGGGCCGTGGAGGTAGCGGGCCGTCGGCTGGCCGGCGGAGTCGAAGTCGGCGTAGGCGTTCGGGCCGTCGTACGCCGTCCACGTCTGGACGGGCGAGCCGGCGCCGTCGTTGGTTTGGGACGCCCGGTAATCGACGGCGCCGCCGGCCGCTCGCCACTCCGGCGGAGGAGAGGAAGACACTGGGCAGTGCCAGTGGCACCCGGCGTCGTGCTGACAGTACCGCCCGCCGCACCCGAGTCGCAAAAAAGCGTCGCGTCCGGGGTTCCGGCTTCGAGACCCCGGAACCCCTCGACCGCCACGGCCGTCGGGGCCGGGTCTACGGGGTTTGTCTTCAAACCCCGGCCACCCGCCGCTGACTATTCAATTGTGCGGTGATCATAAGGCCGGTCCAATGGCCTGTCCGTCTTGTATCCAAGCAGCAGGCCGACCTCTAAGAGGTCCACCGCCGCCTTCCCGGAAAGGACGAATGGGACTTCCTCCAACGACGAGACTATTGATTCGTAGGCTATGCCATATTCGCCAGCGTCCTCGACGTACTCGCGAAGTTGCTCCATATACTCAGTGAAAGGAAGCGACGAGCCGCCAAAATAGCCGACAAGATGCGTTTGCTCACGCAGTTCAGAGACCAGGCGCCGAAGCCGTTCTTCGATCGCAGGGGAAGGTTCATCGCTCATGGTTTCTTGGGGTTCCTTGGAACATTCGTCGGATAGGCCAACGCAACCGGAGCGGTACTTGTGGAGCGGCTTATTGAACGGATCGATCAGCATGGCGTTCCCTTCAGCCCCGATCTCGACGGCCGCTATGTGCTCTGGGGCAATCCCTCCGGCCTGGTAAGCCTGGCGGACCTGGTGGAGATCCAGAAACGGCTGGCCGAAGTCCGGTTGGGGTGGTGACCTGGACGTTAACGAACGATAATGTGCGGGAGGAGCCAGAGAATCCTTAAAGCGCAGAGTTCTTAGCAGAATTCGCGATGTTCTCGCGGGGATTAGTCAGGGAAAATGCTGCTCCAGTTCCAGGGCCTTTACTGGAACTGGCATAGACAGCGATGACACCTTGGTACCTGACAAAAGGCGGCGTCCAAGCGTCCTACAGAAAGCTCCCCGACTAGGGCTCGAACCTAGAACCTAGCGGTTAACAGCCGCTCGCTCTACCAATTGAGCTATCGGGGAATTGATCAATGACCAAATTACTCCATCGGCCCAAGCCCGACAAGCGCCGAGCCCTGACCAATCGCTGTCGATCCCTCCGTCACGCCTGGGATGATCCGGGTGAGCTGCTGCGCGAAGAACGCATCGCCTCTCGGCTTGCGATCCGGCTGACGCCGTCAGGCCGTCAACTGGCGACCGACTTCTCCTTGGCGTTCGACTTCTGGTGCTGATCGATCGCCTTTTCCAGCAGACCCACAATCAACGCGTTCAGGGACGCCTTGTCTTCCTTGGCCCAGCTCGCCAGTTGCTCGTGAAGCGCAGGCGGCATCCTGATCTGAAAGAGCACGACGGTCTCAGCCATGGGACGGACCTCGTTGGAAAGCCCTATTCGCTCGCTTTTCCATCCGAAAGCGTCAATCCACCTCGCGGCCAGCACACCCGGATCAACTCACGCCCGGATCAAGCCTGCGCTCATCCGCACAAGATGCGAGTATTCTAGCAGATCGTCCCGGCGTCGTAAAAGGCGAGACTTGGTAAACTAGCCTCGTTCTGACCGTCTCCCCGATCACCCCGCCCGGATCCCCGTACTTTCGCCTGGTCTTATGCCCGACTCCCAACGCCGGACCCGTCCCGACGAGGCTCCCAGCCGCGACGTCGTCCGGCGATTCGTCGAACATTGGGGCGCCATGGCCCGCCTCTGGGGCATCAACTCCACGATGGGCGAAATCTTCGCCCTCTTGTTCCTCTCGGGGCGCGAATGGACGGCCCACGAACTCCGCGAGCACCTGCGGGTCTCTCGCGGCAACGTCAGTATGAATCTCCGCGAACTGCTCAGCTGGGGCGTCATCCACAAGGCCCATCGCCACGGCGACCGCCGCGACTACTTTCGCGCCGAGACCGACGTCTGGACCCTGTTCCGACGCATCATCACCGAACGCAAACGCCGTGAACTCGAACCAACTCTGCACCTGCTCCGCCAGACCGTCGTCCAACTCGGACCCTTCACCGACGAAACCTCCCTCCGCGCCCAGGCCCTCTTCCGCTTCTTCGCCACCATCGACCAACTCGCCGACCGCCTCATCGCCCTCCAACCCCACGAACTCCAAAACCTCCTGACCCTGCTCGACTCCCACGACCAACAGCCCGCCAACCCCTCCCCCGCTCCCCGATTGGCCTGATCCCAACGTTGCAAACCCCTGCGCCGAAACCTTTTCGGCATCTCCGATGACTGTCTCAAAAAATCCTGCAAAAAAGCTCGACACCCCTCTTTTCAATTCGAATTGAAACGCCTAGAACTCCCCTATCGAGCTTTGCTCGACAGCATGAAAGTCTCCTCGCTGCCGACGTGCCCGGTTCGAGCCGCCAACGTGCGATGGGCGGAAGGCGTTGGCATCCTGCCTCGGGGGCAGGTGCTCGTTCGGGCCGTACGAGACCGGGGGTCCGATCGATCCCTTCCGGGTTGGTCGCGGCCCCCGGCCGCTTTTTTTCTAGATCTCGCGCAGCATGCTCCGCGAATCAGGCAACACCCCCGTCTCGCGGCTGGATGACCGGCTCGGTTTCGACTAAACTAACAGCGTCTAGGGCATTTCGCGGGCCCATTTGCCCGCGGAAATCGATCCGCTGCCACCATCGGAACCTCATGGCAAGATGAGCACGGCCACCGCCGATATTTATCGTCCCGGACTCGAGGGGATCATCGCCTGCGAGACCGCCATCAGCAGTGTCGAGGGCCGCCAAGGTGCCGGTGGTCTGGAATACCGCGGCTATCCCATCGAGGAGCTGGCCGAATCGGCCACCTATCTCGAAACCGCCCACCTCCTGCTCCACGGCCATCTTCCCACCCAGGCCGAGTTGGACGCCTTCGAAGATCGGATCCGAGCCGCCCGTGCCGTTCCTGAACCGCTGATCGAACTTCTCCGCAACGTCCCCCGCCACGTCCACCCTATGGACACCCTGCGGACCTCTGTCAGCGTCCTCGCCCACTACGACCCCGACCTAGCCGCTTCACCGACCGACCACGCCGCCAACGTCCGCAAGGCCGAACGCCTCATCGGCCAAATGGCCACCGCCATCGCCTACCGCGAACGCATCGAACGGGGCCTGCCCCTGCTCGCCCCCCGTGACGACCTCGACCACGCCGCCAACTTCCTCTACATGGTCAACGGCGAAGTCCCCTCCGAAACCAAACGCAAGGCCTTTGACGTCTCTCTGGTCCTCTACGCTGAACACGAACTCAACGCCTCCACCTTCGCCGCCCGCGTCACCGTCTCCACCCTCTCCGACCTCCACTCCGGCATCGTTTCCGCCATCGGAACCCTGAAAGGTCCCCTCCACGGCGGCGCCAACGAAGAAGCCTGGAAAGTCCTCGAGCAGGTCGGCGACCCCGACAAAGCCCACGCCTGGATCACCGCCGCCCTCGGCCGCAAAGAACGAATCATGGGCTTCGGCCACCGCGTCTACAAAACCGGCGACCCCCGCGCCCGCATCCTCAAACGCTACTGCCAGCAAATCGCCCACGAAGCCGGCGAAGACCGTTGGGAGCGAATTGCCGAGCCGATCGAACGCGAAGTCACCGCACAGAAACACCTTCCCCCCAACGTCGACTGGCCCAGCGCACGCCTCTACCACTACCTCGGCCTCCAGATCCACATCTACACCCCCATCTTCGCCATGGCTCGCGTCGCCGGCTGGGCCGCCCACGTCATCGAACAGCTCGATCACAACCGCCTCATGCGTCCCCGCGCCCGCTACATCGGCCAGCCCTCCCGCGACGTCGAACCCATCGAAGCTCGCGGCTAGCCTCTTTTACTCCCCCACACATTCCGACGCTAAACGAAGAATCCCATCTCCGGTTCAATCGACCGGAGATGGGATTCTTTTTGCGAACCAGATTTTCCCAGCGAGTCAACCGGAGGCTGGATTACGGTCCGACTAGAAGCCGCCGGCTTCGCCATTCAGATCACTCGGTGGGGGTGTTGAAGGAACCTCGATCCGCCCCCGCGGGTTGGTCACGCGCTGAACCGCCCGGCGATCCAACCCCTCGACCTGTCCTGGGTTGATCTCCCCATACGAATAACCCAACATCGACAACAACCGCTCGAGCGAAATCGGCCTGACTCCCGCCTGTCGCGCCTCCTGCAACACCTCACTCTTACGCCGATTGAACTGCTCCTCCTCGGCGGCCGTCGCCCCGGTCGGCACCTCCGCCCCGACCCGGATCGCCTCCTGATCGTCCAACACATACCACGACGTCAGCGGCGTCAACTCGCCGGTCTCCGGCCCCACGCCCGCCGGCGGCAGGTCGTAGACCACCTCTCCTCCCCGGCTCCGAATCATCCGCTTCAGATCCTCGCGATCATCCCGACCATCCCGATTCATGTCGATCTTGCCGATCAACGCAAAGAGCCGCGGCCGTGCGCCGAACGCCGGCGAATACAGATGATCGCCCGCCGCAATCGGCTGAATCGTGCTGGTCGTCTTCAAGATGCGGCCGATCGAACCCGTATCCGTCACCCGAACCAGCTCGATCGTCCCCTTGGCCGTGTCCGCCGGAATCCCCGCCGCATCGCGGTCAAACACCGTAAAGACCATCCGCTCCCGCGCCCCCTGTCGCCGCGTCAGCGTCGTCCGAACCTCACCACGCGTATTGTCCACATAGGTGATCTGACCCTGCGGCGAATCCAGCAAGGCCGTCACATCCGCCTTCTCCAACTGCTCCCGCACCCCTCGGTATTGAGCGAGCAGATCGTTGAACCGACGCTGCCAGTCCTCCTGCACCTGCGCCAACTGCGTCCTTAACGTCGTGATCTCGGTCGCCTGCTGCTGATTGCGGGTCTGAAGCTCGTCGAGCCGACTCAACGTCGCCCGCCGGTCCTCTTCATGCTTCCGTGCCTGCTCGAGCCGATCCTCATCACTCCGATCCCGCGCCTTGGCAATCTCGTTAATCTTGGCCTGCGCCACCTGGTTCGACTGCTCCAACGCCCGCCGCGTCCCTTGATAATCGGCCGCCATCGCCCCCAACAGTTGCGTCTCATTGACCAGCAAATCCGTCAATCCCGTCACTGCCGACACCAGCGTCCGCGTCCGGTCGCTCGTAATCCGCTCGGCGATCGTATTCGCCTGCCGCGCAAACTCATCCACCTGCGCGCTGCTCCCATCCGCCGCCTTGTACGCCGCGTAAATCTCCTCCACCTGCTGACGCAACCCATTGACCGCATCGGTCAGCCGCTTCTGATCCGCCTCCAGCCGCGCCCGCAACTCCTTACTGTCGGCCTTCTCATACCCAACGCCCGCCTTGAACTCATTGAGCACATTGAGCAGCTCGTTCTGCGCCTGCGTCGCCTGGGTCGCCTTCTTGCTCTCCTCCGTATACCGCTCCCAATTCTGCGACGCCTGGCTAAATCCAAAGTACGTCGCAATGGCCAGCAAAAACGCCAACGTGGCAAACACGGCCACGGCGATCTTCAAGCCCTGATTGTCGTTGGCCGCGGGTGGCATGTGAGGAGGGCTCCCGTCTCGCTCGCTCGACGCCCGCCCTGGACGCGTTCCTCAGGGCAGACGCCTCCCATCACCGATTGCTACAGTATGGCACACGTCCGGCGTCCAGGGGGCCACGCGCCGCCTCCTGCAGCCCAATTCTCAGAACACCCCGCCACCGGCCCGTCCTTCCGCGGCCCTCACAACAGTTACCCAATCTTACGACCCCCCCTCTTCCCAAATCAAACCCCCAGCCGGATTCCCCGCGTCACCCGCATAGTCCCGCCAATCGCTCAGAGCGCTCGGATCGTTCCATCATGCCCAACCGACCCACCCTCTACATCCTCGACGCCTATTCCCTCATCTTTCAGGTCTTTCATGCCATTCCCGCCATGACCGGCCCGGCCGGCCAGCCGACCAACGCCGTCTTCGGCATCTTCCGCGATCTGCTGAACCTCCTCCGCGACCGCAAACCCGACTACCTCGCCGCCGCCTTCGACGGCGCCGACCGCGTCTTTCGCTCCGACCTCTACGAAGACTACAAAGCCCACCGGGCACCCATGCCCGATGACCTCCGGCCCCAAATCGACACCATCCGACGCCTCTTCGACGCCTTCCGGATCCCCGTCCTGCTCGTCGAGGGCTACGAGGCCGACGACGTCATCGCCACCCTCGCCCAGCGCGCCGTCGGCGACGGTCTCGACGTCGTCATCGTCACCGCCGACAAAGACGCCCGCCAGCTCATCGGACCCCACTGCACCCTGCTCAACCTCCGCAAAAACCAGATCCTCGACCAACCAGCTCTCCTGGCCGACTGGGGCATCCTCCCCCATCAAGTCCCCGACCTGCTGGCTCTCACCGGCGACTCGGTCGACAACATCCCCGGCGTCCCTGGCATCGGCCCCAAAACCGCCGCCCAACTGCTCCAGCAATTCGGCTCCCTCGACCAGATCCTGGCCCACGCCGACCAACTGCCCGGCAAAAAAGCCCAGGCCCTCCGCGACCACGCCGACTCCGCCCGCCTCGGCCGCTCCCTGGTCACCCTCAAATCCGACGTCCCCCTAGACATCTCCTGGGACCAGCTTCGGGTCGATGGCATCGACGCCGACGCCCTCAAGTCCCTCTGCCACGAGTGCGGCTTCCACCGCTTCCTCCACGAAATCGACCAGCTTGCCCCCACCGCCCGCGCAGAGTCCGAATGGAACACCGACGCCTACTCCATCATCGACTCCCCCGAAGCCCTCCACGCCTTCCTCGACCAGCTCCGCGCCCAAACCCGCTTCGCCCTCGACACCGAAACCACCAGCCTCGACCCCCTCCGCGCCGACCTCGTCGGCCTCTCCTTCTGCTGGACTCCCGGCCAAGCCTTCTACCTCCCCGTCAAGGCCCCTCCCGGCAGCCCCACCCTCCACCTGCCCTCTCTCCTCGAATCCCTCCGGCCCATCCTCACCGACCCCAACCGCACCATCGTCGGCCAGAACCTCAAATACGACCTGCTCGTCCTCGGCCGCCACAACCTCCCGCTCCAGGCCGCCCTGACCGACACCATGATCCTCAGCTACCTGCTCGAAAGCGGCGAACGCAACCACAACCTCGACGACCTCGCCCGCCGCCTGCTCGACCACTCCATGATCCCCATCTCCGACCTGATCGGTCGCGGCAAATCCCAACAAACCCTCGACCAGATCCCCGTCCCCCGTGTCGCCGCCTACGCCGGCGAAGACGCCGACGCCGCCTGGCGCATCGCCCAGATCCTCCAACCTCGCGTCGAAGCCCAAGGCCTCTGGACCCTCTACACCGACGTCGAACGCCCCCTGATCGCCGTCCTCGCCTCAATGGAAGCCCACGGCATCAAAATCGACATCCCGCGCCTCCAAGCGCTCTCCGCCGAGTTCGCCCTCCGCCTCCAATCCATCCAGGACCAGATCCACGCCCTCGCCGGCCGACCCTTCAACATCGCCTCGCCCCATCAGCTCCGAACCATCCTCTTCGACCAGCTCAAACTCCCCGCCCGCAAAAAAACCCCCAAGGGCGAACCCTCGACCGACGCCGACGTCCTCGACGAATTGGCCAACCTCCACCCCCTGCCCCGCCTCATCGTCCAATACCGCCAACTCGACAAACTCAAAAGCACCTACCTCGACACACTCCCCCGCCTCGCCCACCCTGACGGCCGCATCCACGCCTCCTTCAACCAGGCCGTCGCCGCCACCGGCCGGCTCTCTTCCTCCGACCCCAACCTCCAAAACATCCCCACCCGCACCGACGACGGCCGCCAGATCCGCCAGGCCTTCGTCGCCAGCTTCCCCGACTGGTCCCTCCTGGCCGCCGACTACTCCCAAATCGAACTCCGCATCCTCGCCCACTTCTCCCAGGACCCCGCCCTGCTCCAGGCCTTCTCCGAGGGCAAGGATATCCACAGCGTCGTCGCCTCCCAGATCTTCCAGATCCCCGAATCCCAGGTCTCGCCCGACCAGCGCCGGATCGCCAAAACCGTCAACTTTGGCGTCATCTACGGCCTCTCGCCTTACGGCCTCGCCTCCCGCCTCGGCATTACCCAAGCCGACGCCACCGCCTTCATCGACGCCTATTTCCAGCAATACTCCGGCGTCGCCCAGTTCATCGACTCCACCCGCCTCTACGCCCAGACCCACGGCCACGTCGCCACCATCCTCGGACGCCGCCGCGCCATCTCCGGCATCAAAGCCACCACCGGCCGCAACCTCAACCTTGCCGAACGCACCGCCATCAACACCGTCATCCAAGGCTCCGCCGCCGACCTCATCAAGGTCGCCATGATCCGCCTCGACTCCGCCCTCCGCTCCGCCGGCCTCCAGGCCCGCATCCTCCTCCAAATCCATGACGAACTGGTCCTCGAAGCCCCCAACGCCGAACTCCACGACCTGGCCGCTATCGTCCACCACCACATGACCACCGCCCTGCCCTTGACCGTCCCCATCGACGTCAACCTCGCCGCCGGCCCCAACTGGCTCGACCTGACCGACCTCCCTCACCCACCAATCAATTGATTTCCCGTCCCTCATCCGGTATAAGGCTGTTGTTCATATCCCACCGTTTCTCTCTCCCATCAACCGTCTCCGCGATCTTCGCCATCTCCCCGGAGAGCGGGACCAACCCCGGTCCTCCGTCTCCGCCCAAGGCAATTCGATCAGGGCCTCGTCCCCGCTCCGTGCGGCTCCCTCCCGCCCCTGCCCTCCACCCGCCCACGGCCCCACGTCCCATGCCCCAACCCCCTTCCGCCCCCCGCAAACCCTCGCGCCAACCTCTCCGCCGGACCGCATCGACCGGCCCCTGGCGGTTCGGCAAGATCCCCGTCATCGGCCTGGTCGGCGGGATTGGCTCCGGCAAGTCCACCGTAGCCTCCTTCCTAGCCGACTTGGGCGCCCACGTCCTCGACGCCGACGCTATCGGCCACGCCCTGCTCGATCAGCCCCCCACCCGCCAGGCCATCCTCCGCCGTTTCGGCCCCTCCGTCCTCTGCCCCGACAACCCAGATAAAATCCACCGCCCCGCTTTGGCCGCCCTCGTCTTCAACCACCCCGACCAACTCCGCGACCTTGAGCGCATCCTCCACCCCCGCATGCGGTTGACCTTCGAAAAAGCCATCGCCCGTACCCTCCGCCGCCACGCCGCCCCCGCCATCGTCCTCGACGCCGCCATCCTCTTCGAAGCCGGCTGGGACGACCTCTGCGACGTCATCTGGTTCATCGACACCCCCCGCCCCCTCCGACTCCAACGCCTGGCGGCCTCCCGAGGCTGGTCCCCCCAGACCCTCCAGGCCCGCGAGGCCGCCCAGTGGCCCCTCGACCAGAAAAAACGCGCCGCCTCCGCCATCATCCCCAACACCGGAGACACCCAGCAGCTTCACGCCCACGTCGCGCGTCTCTGGGCCGGCCTTCAGAAAACCGCCCGCCGGTTCCGCGCCCTCTCCCTCACCGATACCCCCTCTCCGGACCACACTCCACTCCGAGCCGCCTCCAAGCGCTCCCAACCTTCGCACCGTTCCCAACGGCCCCATCGGACCGCATAACCGCAGAGGCCACCTCTCAACCCGCCTCCCTCCTCCCACGAATCCCCATGGCTCACGACACCAACCCCCGCCGGGAATCCGCGACCACCCGGGCACGCAAGGAATCCTCCGGTCGCCACCCCATCCAACCCGTCCCCGCGGACGACCCCGCCCTCCAGCTCATCGACGCCCAGCCCGAGTCCCCCCACGCCAACCCCGACCAGCCGCCTCCCAACCCCGACAACGGCAAACGCACCGCCACCCGCGCCGCCGGCCCCCTCTCGGGACGCACCCGCGCCGCCGACCGCGAGGCCGCGGCCACCGCAGATCGTCTCCACCGCGATCGCAAAAACCCCTCCACCCTCGACGAACCCCAACCCAACCGCCGACCCTTCTCCCCTCCCGACGACGACGAACCCTTCGAGCAAGAACCCTACTCCGAACTCGACCTCGAAGACGACACCGAAATCGACCAGCGCTACGAGGGCGTCAAACGCAGCCAGACCTTCCTCACCGAACTGCAACGCATGACCATGCCCCAGCTTATCGCTGAGGCCAAACAGGACGGCATCACCGACTACATCGGCCTCAAAAAACAAGACCTGATCTTCAAAATCCTCAAGGAACGCGTCAAACAAAACGGCCTGATGTACGGCGAGGGCACCCTCGAAGTCCTCCCCGACGGCTTCGGCTTCCTCCGCAGCCCCGACTACAACTACCTGCCTTGCCCCGACGATATCTACGTCTCACCGAGCCAGATCCGCCGCTTCGGCCTCAAAACCGGCGCCATCGTCTCCGGCCAGATCCGCCCCCCCAAAGAAAACGAACGCTACTTCGCCCTGCTCCGCGTCGAAGCCGTCAACTTCGAAGAACCCGACAAACTCGCCGAACGCGTCAGCTTCGACGACCTCACCCCCCTCCACCCCCAGGGCCGCATCCGCCTCGAAACCACGCCCGACGAAGTCAACATGCGTGTCGTCGACATGATCACCCCCATCGGCTTCGGCCAGCGCGGCCTGATCGTCGCCCCCCCACGTACCGGCAAAACCATCCTCCTCCAGAAAATCGCCAACAGCATCCTCCAAAACCACCCCGAAACCTACGTCATCGTCCTGCTCATCGACGAACGCCCCGAAGAAGTCACCGACATGGAACGCTCCGTCCAGGGACCCAACACCGAAGTCGTCAGCTCCACCTTCGACGAACCAGCCTCCCGCCACGTCCAGGTCGCCGAAATGGTCATCGAAAAGGCCAAACGCATGGTCGAATGCGGCAAGGACGTCGTCATCCTCCTCGACTCCATCACCCGCCTGGCCCGCGCCTACAACACCGAAGCCCCTCACTCCGGCAAAATCCTCACCGGCGGCCTCGACGCCTCCGCACTCCAAAAACCCAAACGCTTCTTCGGCGCCGCCCGCAAAATTGAAGAGGCCGGCAGCCTCACAATCCTCGCCACCGCCCTGATCGACACCGGCAGCCGCATGGACGACGTCATCTTCGAAGAATTCAAAGGCACCGGAAACATGGAACTCCACCTCGACCGCAAACTCGTCGACCGCCGCCTCTGGCCCGCCATCGACATCAACCGCTCCGGAACCCGCCGCGAAGAACTCCTCATGGACCCCGACGAACTCCGCCGCGTCTGGATCCTCCGCCGCGTCCTCAACGACATGAACCCCGTCGACGCCATGGAACTGCTCGTCGGCCGCATTAAAAAATCCAAGTCCAACGCCGAATTCCTCCACAGCATGAACATATCTTGAAGCCCTCCGACCATGCCCACCTTCCAAGGCCATCTCGCACCCCCTGACGGCCGGGTCGCCGTCGTCGTCGCTCGCTTCAACGGCCCCGTCACCGACTCCCTGCTGGCCGGCTGTCTCGACACCTTCGCCCGCCACGGCTTGCCGGCCGAACGTGTCGACGTCGTCCGTGTCCCCGGCTCGTTCGAAATCCCCCTGACTGCACGCCACCTGGCCGACTCCGGCCGCTACGCCGCCGTCGTCTGCCTCGGCTGCATCATCCGCGGCGAAACCGACCACTACGACCACGTCGCCGCGCAGACTGCCGCCGGCATCATGCAAGCGGGCCTCACCACCGGCGTCCCGGTCGTCTTCGGCGTCCTCACCACCGACACCGTCGAGCAGGCTCTCAACCGCGCCGGTCTCAAATCCGGCAACAAGGGCGTCGACGCCGCCCTGACCGCCCTCGAAATGATCAACCTTCTGGCCACCCTCCGCGGCCGCGCCTCCTCCGATTTCGGGTTCTCCTCGCGACCCTGACCCAAGACCCGCCCACCGCCGGCGAATCGCTTTCGACCTCCCCGGTCGAGAGGATTCCTCCCATGACCCTCACCCGCGAACAGTCCGTCGCCATCCTCACGGTTAGCTGGTTTTTCGGATTCTTCGTCCTCCTGGTCACCAAGGCGTGGGTCACCGGCATCTTCCTGCTGCTAGCGCTGACCGCTCTGACCCAGGGCCTGACTGGCGGCCACAACCGCGCCGCTCTCCAAGCCGCCTTCTGGCTGGCCGCCCTCGGACTTTGGGCCGCCCTCCGCTTCAACGTCGCCGTCCTCTTTGCCGCCCTCGGCCTCGGCCTGCTGATCCACTCCGTCTCTCCCGGTTCTCCATCCAAAAAACCCTACTTCGACGACAGCCTCGAATGATCCTGCCGATCTCAAGCTGGACACCTGTCGCCTTACCAATCTTCAGCCTCGGCAATGTCGACCCATCACCTCATCCAGCGGCACCCAGCTCATCCCTCCTCACCCGCTCAACCCATCCCGCTTCAACCAGTTTGCGTTGATCGGTCCCCTCTCGCCCGCCGCACCCGTTAGACTATGGCCGAAGTCCGGAGCTTCGGCCCCCAGCCGGCTCCCTCTCCCTCCCAACGCGCTATGCCCTCGCTCCTGCCCCCCGCCTCCTGGTTCCGGCTGGCTTTGACCTGCCGTCGGTTCGAGTCGATCCCCCGCAATCCCCGCAAGGGCCGCCTCCTCGACCTCCCCGACTCCTGCCGCCTCCCCGAGTTGCCTCGCCTCTCGGACCTCGAGCCGTGGGCCGAGGTCCGCTCAGCCTGGAATCCCCGGGGGCTGGCCGTCCAGGTCGAAGTCCGCGTTCGTTCCGACGCCCCTCACGGCAACCTCCCTCGCCCCAACGCCTCCGCAGCCCTCCACCTCTGGATCGACACCCGCGACACCCGCTCGATCCACCGCGCGACCCGTTTCTGCCACCACTACGCCGCCACCCTCGCCGCCTCGGGCAGCGGCCTGGCCGTCGACATCGACCGCCGCCCAATCCCGCGCGCCTCCGCCGAACCTACCGCCGCCCGACCCGAAACCATCCACGCCCGCGCTGAACGCTCCGCCCAGCGCTGGCTTCTCGAACTCTTCTTCCCCCCCACGGCCCTCGACGGCTTCGACCCCGAGACCAACCGCCGCCTCGGCTTCCACTACCTCGTCACCTGCCCCTCTCGCGGTGAGCAACCTCTGATTCCCGCCCCCGAACTGCCCATCACCGAAAACCCCAGCCTTTGGCCCACCCTCGAACTCTCCGACCTACCCGCCTAAGCCCCCCCTGCTTGTCGCACCAACCCAGGCTGCGATATCCTCACCCCAAGCTGGGTTCAGCTGTTCGATTCCCCCCTCAACGATTCTTAATTGCGGAGCGGACCATGCGACCGACCCTCCTCGGACTGCTCCTCGCCGCGCTTGCCCACTCCTCAGCCTCCGCCGATCAACCCAAACCCATCGCCATCGGCGCCAAGGCCCCTGACTTCCGCAACCTCCCGGCTGTCCTCGGCGACCGCGAAACCACCATCAGCCTCGCCGACATTAAGGAAGACGTCGTCGTCATCGTCTTCCTCGGAAACCACTGCCCCTTCGTCACCATGGTCGAGGACCGCCTGATCGACCTCGCCAACGACTACGCGGCCAAAAGCGTCAAACTCATCGGCGTCTGCGTCACCCCTCTGCCCGCCTCCGCCGATGCCGGCTACCAGGACTACGCCGAGCAAGACACATTCCCACGCATCAAAGAACGCGTCCAGCAAAAGGGCTACAACTTCCTCTACGCCCGCGACGACTCCCAGGCCATCGGCCGCGGCTTCGGCCCCAAAGTCACCCCCCACGCCTACGTTCTCGACAAGAACCGCGTCGTCCGCTACTCCGGCGCCATCGACGACAACATCCAGAACGAACACGAAGTCAAAAAAACCTACCTCCGCGACGCGATCGACGCCGTCCTGGCCGGCCGCGATCTCGCCGTCACCCAAACCGAGGCCATCGGCTGCCCGATCAATTACCTCGACACACCCTGAGACACCCCGACCACACCCCAGCCGGCCTTTGGAACGGCTCCAAACCCGCACCGCTTCACCGCAACCGCCCACCGAGCGGTCACGCTCGTCTTCACCCCCCGACCGACCGATCGAATGAACGCCAACGAACCCCCCCTCCAACGCCGCGTCCGTAGCCTCACCGACCCGCCAGCGGGCGCTGACCCTCGCGCCGTCCCTCCCGCCACCCCGCCCGCGCCCGGCTTGCTCAAACCGCCCGCCGCTCCCAAGCCCCGATCCACCCCCGACGACGAACCACCCCCGCGCTCCATCCAGGACGTCGACGACGCCATCGACGCCGAGCTGGCTCGGTCCGCCTCCCGACCCGATCCCCTCCCCCTCGACACCAATTTCAAACGCCATAAGGACGAGCAGATCGAAGCCGAACTCGAAGCCCTCCTGGCCGACTTCGATCCCGAATCCCTCCGTCCCACCACTCCCACCCGCACCCGCTCCACCCAACGCGCCGGCCAGCCCAAGGACGGCATCGGCCAGGAAGACCGCCCCGGCATCCAACGCGCACGCGTCGTCGCCATCCGCGGCGACACCGTCTTCCTCGACCTTGGCGCCAAAAGCGAGGGCATCGTTCCCCTCGATCAGTTCAAGAGCGAGCCTCCCGCCGTCGGCGACATCGTCGAGGTCGTCTTCGACCGCTACGACCGCGACGAGGGCCTGCTCGTCATGTCCCGGCAGGGCGCCGCCGTCGCCGCCACCTGGGCCAACCTCAAAAAGGGCATGATCGTCGAGGCCCGCGTCACCAAGGCCATCAAGGGCGGCGCCGAGGTCGACGTCAACGGCATCCGCGGCTTCCTCCCCATCTCCCAGATCGAATTGACTCACGTCGAATCCGTCACCGACTACCTCAACCAGCGCCTCCGCTGCCTCGTCACCGAAGTCTCCCCCCGCGACAAAAATCTCGTCGTCTCCCGCCGCGAACTCCTCGAAAAAGAACGCGCTGAGCTCCGCGAAAAAACCTGGAACTCCCTCCAGGAAGGCCAGATCCGCACCGGCGTCGTCCGCTCCCTCAAACCCTTCGGCGCCTTCGTCGACCTTGGCGGCGTCGACGGCCTCCTCCCCGTTGGCGAAATGGCTTGGGGCCGCGTCTCCGACCCCGCCCAGATCGTCAAAATCGGCCAGGAACTCGAAGTCAAAGTCCTCCGGATCGACCGCCAGGCCCAAAAAGTCACCCTCGGCCTCAAACAACTCACCTCCAGCCCCTGGGATACCGTCTGGTCCCGCTACGCAATCGGCCAGACGGTCCCCGGCACCGTCACCAAGATCATGGACTTCGGCGCCTTCGTCGAACTCGAACCCGGCCTCGAAGGCCTCATCCACATCTCCGAAATGGGCCCCAAGAAGGTCTACCGCATCAAAGACGTCGTCCAACCCGGTCAACAGGTCGACGTCCGCATCCTCTCCATCGACGACGAAGCTCGCCGCATTGCCCTCTCCCTCCGTCCCCCCGCCCCGACCGCCACACCCGACGACTCCGACGACGACGAGCCACCCGACGATTCCCCCCGCCCGCCCAAGCCCGAACCCAAAATCCCCCTCAAGGGCGGTCTGGGCGACCGCGACCCCAACCGCTTCGGCAAGCTCCCCCGCTGACCCACCCGGCAATCTCCAGTTCGTCCTCGCCTCCCTTCCCAGCCGCGTCCTGACCCTGCCTACGCCAAGGCCAGCTCCGCCGGCGGCGGACACTCCGGGTTGATCCACTGGATCACCGCCGCCCAGTTCCCACTTTCGGGGTCGTGCTGCAAATACCCCCGAATCGCTCGGACGACCTGCCACCCATCCTTCAGGTGGACCGTCAGTACCGGGTCCACCAACTCCCCGGCCACCACTCGCCGCACATACTCCGCGGCCGTCATCTCCCCCATCCTCCGACCGTATCCCGGCAGCCGGCTCGCCCCCACCATCCGCCACAACCGGCGCGTGACGACCAGCCGCCGGGCGGCCGCCGTCAGCTCCGCCGCCAGCCCATGATGCCGATGCTCCGGACTGACCATGATGTCCGCGCCATAGAGCGTATGACCGTTCACCGGATCATGATCCGCAAACGTCCCGCCTGCCGTCAGCACCTCCCACGGATCGTCCACCCGGAAATCCTTGAGCCGCAAAATCAGCGTGTAATGCGCCCCGACTGCCGCCCCCGTCGGGACATACTCCGCCACGAACTGCCCATCCGGAAACGCCCGATGATGGGCCGCTAACTCCTCCACCGTATACGGTTCCTCTTCCGGATAAACCCGCGCGCACAACGCCGACAGCTCCCCATAATCCCTCGATTCCATCGGACGAATCCGGTAATCCGCCGCAAGCATCGCCCCGCCTCCCCACCGCTAAAGGTCAAACAACCGCCCCGCCCACCTCTTCTCAACCCGCCCCCTCCGGTCCCTCCCCGCTTTGACCGTCTCGATCCTTCGCCCGAGAAAGACCGATCGGAATCGCCCACGGCCCGATCATCCCTGGTAAACCTCCCAGTGCCCCACTTCAGAGCCGTGAGCCAACGTCATGACAGCCTCGCTCCCCGAGTCCATCATCCTTCCCCCGGGCCTTGACCCATCCCAACGCGACGAACTAGCCAGCCTCTGGCTCGAGCTCGCCCCCCGCACCGCCTTCGAACGCTTCCTTGTTACCCGCCTGATCCAGGCAGCCGCTCGCCTGCACCTCTCCGCCGCCCGCGAACCCGATGGACCACCCGACCCCCTCTGGCTCCGCTACGAAGCCGCCGCCGACCGCCTGTTCCGCCAATCTCTCAACGCTCTGCGCAAGCTGCGAGCCGAGCACCCCACCCCAGCCAACCCTGAACCTCAAACCGCAACCCCTCCCACAGCCCACCAACCCAACTCCCCCCCACACCTGCCCATCTCCCCCGCGCCGGCTCCGCCCAAACCCCACTCTCTACGCCCTCGCCCCGCAACCGGCCAGGATGTCCCCGTCGATACCACCACCCTGATCGAACGGCTTCTCCCCACCCGATCGGCCCCACCCGGCCCGCTCCTCACTGGGTCAGCAGCCCCGTCGCCTCCCCCTGCCCCGTCATCAGGTTGAAGTTTTGCACGGCCGCCCCGCTCGCGCCTTTAATGAGATTGTCCAGACACGAAATCACAAGGATCCGCCCCTTCACAACCCGCAGCGTGATGTCGCAATAGTTCGTGTGGGCCGAGTCCTTCGTGGCCGGCAAGTGATTCACAACCCGCACAAACGGACTATCCCGGTAATATGTCCGATACAGCTCCATCAGGTCGTGCTCAACGGCCGTCCCCTTCGACGTCGCGTAAATCGTCGCCAGAATCCCCCGGTCCATCGGCACCAGATGCGGCGTGAAGATCACATCCACCGCCCCGCCGTGCCCGTGGCCGAGCTCCGTCAAGACCTGCTCAATCTCCGGCGTGTGCCGGTGCCGGCCCACTCCGTACGCGCTCAGGCTCTCATTGCACTCCGGAAAATGGAATGCGAGCTTCGGCGTCCGCCCGCCGCCCGAAACCCCGCTCTTCGCGTCGATGATGATCCCCGTCCGCTCGATCTTGTTCGCCGCGATCAACGGCGCCAGCCCCAGGATGCTCGCCGTCGTGTAACACCCCGGATTGGCCACCAGCCCCGCCTTCGGAATCTGCTTCCGATTCAACTCCGGCAGCCCATAGACGGCCTCCGCCAGTCCCTCCGGATCGGTATGCGTGTGGCCGTACCAGTCCTGATACGCCTGCGGATCCTTGAGCCGGTAGTCCGCACTCAAGTCGATCACCCGCACCCCACGCCGTCGCAGTTGCGGCACCACCTCAAGGCTCGCCGCATGCGGCAGCCCCAAAAACGCCACCTGGCCCGCCGACGCCACCTTGTCCGGGTCAAACGGCACACACTCCAGATCAATCCGGTTGGTCAGACTCGGGTGCAACGCGTCGAGCCGCTCCCCCTGCCGCGACGTCGCCATCGTGATCCGCGCGCCCGGATGCCGCAGCAAAATCTTCACCAGCTCCAGCGCCGTGTACCCTGAGGCCCCGACGATCACGACGTCCACACGTGATTTCGACATAAGCGGAGGCTCCTCCTCGGTCTCGCGCCGGACGGACCCGCCGCGGGCCTCGTCGGTTCGAGTATCGCCGGCCGCTCCTCGAACGTCACCCCTCCCCATCCCGCAATCGCCCTCGCCGGCGATCCCGCCCCGCCTTCCACCATCCCGCCAGCCACGCCGCCCACGCGACCATCGACGCCCCCAGCCCCTCCATCGCCGCGCGGCCTTCGTACCGTAGATCCAACGTCCACACACCCGGTCCCGGCGGGGGATCCACCAGCATCAGCCCCCCGCGCCGGCCCGGATCCAGAGGACCGCCGGCCCGCGTCCATCCGGTCGCCCCGATCACCGCCGCCGCCCGCTGCCCGCCCGCCTCCACCCACGTCCCCACCCACTCCGGATCAACCAGCTCGACGATCAAAACCCGCCGCGTCGAACCGAGCCCCACCTCCATCGGCCCAACCAGCATCCGCTCCGGCGCCAGCCGGCGCACCGGCACCGGCTCGCGGAGCGACTCGCGTATGGCCAGGTGGACCGCCAGCAGCCGGCCGCCTGTCGTCTCGCGCAAGGCCGCTTCGACCACCTCCGCCTCGGCCAGCCGCCACGCCCGCTCCGACGGGCCTCGCATCACCCGCACCACAAACGGCGGCAGCATCGCCCAAACGGCCGGGTCCTCCACGAATCGCCTCCCATACAGCCACGACGCCAGCGCCGGGTCGACGATCTCCTCCCGTGTCGCTTCCTCGGCCGTCAACCGCGCGCCGTACCCTTCCCCAAGCGGTCCCGAAACCACCACCCGCACACCGGCAAACCGACACCCTCCCGCCATTCCCGCATAAACCCCACTCGAGGGCATCTCCGATCGAAGCATCTGCTCCAGGTCTCCCGCCGCCTTCAAATCCAGCGTCCGATAAGCCAACACCGGCGCCGCCCCGGCAACCATCCCGAGATTCCCCAGCGGGTCGAGCGACCGGCCCCCCGTCTCGCGCGTCCGCTCCGCCAGCCGCCCCAGCACCGGGCTTTGTTCCACCAACGGCCGCAACGGCGCGTCCTCGACTTCGCGGTGGCGCCCAAGCAGCCCCAGGTCGACGACACTCAAGAGCACCAGCAACCCAACGCCGCGCCGACCGCCCACCATCCCAACCACCATCAGAAGCACCAGACCCACGCCCGCCGTCTCGATCGCTTCGGATACGTAAATCCCCCCACGCTCCTTCGCAAACACCGCCATCTCGCTCATCCCCCGCCGCCGCAGCCCAGCAATCACAATCGGGTTGTCCGACGACCGCCGCGCCTTCGTGATCGCGTCCAGCACCCTCCCCTCCGGCACCGGCGACGGCACCCCCACCAGCCGCGACACCTCGGTAATCCACCCCGGCGGCCGCGTGCTTGTCACCGCCAACCCCAGCTCCATCACCCCGACAACCAGCAGCGGCACCAGCAGCGACAGGCCGCCCACGATCATCCCCGCCTTCCGCACCCCACCATCGCGGCCCACCCGGTCCAGCCCGATCCCCGCCAGCACCGCGCCGGCCAGCATCGTCGCCGAACCCCACCGCGCCGGTGCCCGGAAAAACGAGAACCCCGGCAGCCGAACAAGCCCCTCAAACCCCGGCACATTCGGGCCCAGACTCAAATACACGCTCACCAGCCCGACGATCATCAGAGTGCGTACCGCGCGATCCCGTCGCCAGCCGGCCCACACCGCCGCCAACGCCAACGCCAGCGGCACCAAACCGATATACCCCAAATGCTCCTCGGGACTGGTCCGCAGCGGATCCCAAACAATCGGCCGCCATAACGGCGACCCATGAAACAACCCCGGCGCAACATACGAAACCAGATGCACCCAATGGGTCGAAAACCCCGACAAATACTCAAACGTCCGATCCAACTCGGCCCGCTGCGCCAACTGCCACGTCGGCCACAATTGACACGCCGCCAACGGCACGACCAACCCAACCCCAACCACCAGCCCCACAACCCGACGCCACCGCGCCAGCTCTCGCTGCTCCTCTCGACTCCCCCCCAGCGCCGCCAGCCCCACCACCACCGCCGTCACCTGGGTGATAAACGCCAACTGAAAGTGCCCCGGCAACACCTGCACCGCCAGCACGCAGCCCAACCCCAGCACCGACCGTCCCACCCCCTCGCCCCGCCCGACCCGCCACGCCAGCCCCCACGCCCACGGCATCCAGCTTCCCGCCGTGTACGCCCACTGGTGGCTCAAATGGATCAGGCTAAACCCCGACGCCGACCACGCCACACCGGCCAGAAACGCCCCGACCGCCGACACACCCACCACCCGCGCCAGCCAGTACGCCCCCCACGCCCCCCAGATCAGGTGCCCGACCAGACTGACCGTATACGCCGTCTCCGTGTTCAACAGCCCATACAGCACCACGTGCGGCGGGTAGTACACCCCCATCTGGCTCTCGGCCAGCCCCGGAAACCCAAACCCCCAGCTCGCGTTCCAGAGCGGCAGCCGGCCTTCGGCCAGCGCCCGGTCATACTCGCCCATCAGTCCGATCTGGAACTGCGTGACATCCCCCCCGACCGGCATCCGACCCCCACCGCCGATCGGCCACAGCCACGCCAGAACCCAGACCACCAGCCCGGCCAGCCCGACCCAATCCCTACCTCCTCGGCGTTCAAATCCGCCCCTACGCGCTCCCATCGCTCGACCACTACCCCTCCCCCCCAACCCCTCCGATCCCCTTCCGCGTCCATCAAAGTCTACAAAAATCCCCTCCGACGCCACCGTCCGCCGCCCCCGCCCTGCCCCGCCGCCACAACCGCCAATTGGTCTGAACTAGCATCCCCATAACCCCATGCGTCATCGGGATCGGCCTGCGCCTTGGGTTCCCCAACACGCCCTGGCACGCGGGCTGCTTCTTCGGTTTTGGTGGTTTCCGGCGGGCCCTGGGCCCGCCCCTCACGGAGGAGGGCGTGTGCAATGTTGGTCCTGGGACGCAAACTCGGCGAGCAAATCTGGGTCGGTGACCAGATCCGGATCACCGTCGTCAAACTCGACAACCAGTCGGTCCGTCTCGGCATCGAAGCGCCGCCTCATATCCGCGTCGATCGCGCCGAGGTCCGCCAGTCGCGCGCTCTGGCCCGATCCGCCCGCGCGCGCCGCGCTGCCTGATGACGACGACGACCCCTTGCACCGCCCGGCCCTCGTCGGGTACCCCGGTACGCCTGCTCCGCTCGACCGCACCGACGAGTCCCCCTCCCATGCTTCGGCCCCTCTCGACTCTCCCCGACGACTTGGCCCGCTCCCTCGTCGGCATCGCCTTCGACGTCGACGATACGATCACCCGCCACGGCCGGCTCGAAGAGCCAGCCTGCGCGGCCCTCTGGCGCCTGGTGCATGCCGGTGTCCGCCTTGCGGCGTGCACCGGCCGCCCCCTGGTCTGGGCACGCACCGCCGCCAGCCTCCTGCCGATCGACCTCGCCGTCGCCGAAAACGGCGGCGCCTGGGTCCGAGCCGTGCCCGGCTCGCCCCGCGTCGAGGGATTTTACGACCCCGAACCGGCGCGCATGGCCCAACGCGCCGTGCTCCACCAAGTCTTCGAGCGGCTCCGGCACGAGATCGCCGATCTGCGGATCTCCGACGACGGGCCCGAACGGCTCGTCGACCTGACCCTCGACGCGCCTGGCCGGACCCTCACCCCCGCCGAGGTGGCCCGGATCGGCCAGGCGATCCAGGCCGTCGGCGGCCGTTGCCTGGTCTCCAGCGTTCAGGTCCACATCACCCTCTGTCCCGCTGACAAAGCCTCCGGCCTCCGCCGCGCCGCCGGCGAGCTGCTCGGCATCGACCTCGACGCCCAACGATCCCACTGGATCTTCATCGGCGACAGCCCCAACGACGCCGAGGCCTTCGCCTACTTCGAACACTCCGTCGGAGTCGCCAACATCGAACCCTTCCTCCCCCAAATCTCCTCTCCGCCCCGCTACCTCACCCGCAGCGACCGCGGATTGGGCTTCGCCGAACTGGCCGACCAGATTCTTGCCGCCCGTTCATCTTCCCACACGAGCCCGCTTCCCCACGGCCCTCTTCCCCCCAGGTGACCCGTTTCGATGCTCTGTTGCCTAGGCCGCTCGATCCCACCTTCGGGCTCGACTCCGCCTCCCCACGCCCGCGACCGCTCCCCGACGTTCACCCCAGCCACCGGGCCGACCCTGGACGCTGGGTCCGCGGCCGCGACCGCACTCCCCTTTGACGCCCCCGAACGTTCCACTCGGCCTTCGAGAAGGGTCCAATTCGAATTACCCCGGCCCGCCCAGGCCACCTTGTTTTCCCAGCGCCTGCGTTCTGACGAATCTTGTGGCCGCTTCGTTCCGTATCGGCAAGACTACCGATATGGAGCTTTATTACTACGGCCTGAAAACCCTGCTTTTCGGATCGTTGATTCGAGTTTTTATCGTCGCCGAACCCATGCGACGGCACGTGCTGGCCATGAGCTTCCTTTACACGCTGCTGGTCGCCTTCCTCAGCTACGTCTTCCTGCTCAGTCAGTTCGAACAGCCCAACTATCGCCTCTGGCAAATCTGGCTGGGGGTCAATTTCGTGATGACGTTCATCTACTTCAAACTGCTCACGCGGTTCGACGAATCGGTCCTCTTCTGGTTCATCCTGCCCCTGGCCGTCCCGATCATATTCAACGAGCCGAACCTCGTCCCGATCTGGAAGACGCTCCTCGGCGGCGCACTCCACGCGGCCTAGCCTCCCAAACTGCGAGCCCGTCCCCAGCCGGGTCCTCCTCTGGGGGCGTCCGCCGCGTAACGGGTCGCCGTAACGGGTCGCCGAGGGCTTGATCTTTCAAAATCAGAGCCTTGACCACCCGCGTCGAGCTGACACGGCAACCCCCACAACCAATCGGTCGGCCAATCACCGCCTCAGGCCGCGGCCGTCGTCTGATCCCATCGCGGAGAATGCCCCCGGCCAAGGCCCCAGCGGCCACCGGCGGGCGCGCTCCCCCGACGGCCGGCATGCTCGCCCCGATCGCGTGGCAGTGACGGACCGACCCGGATCAGGCGGCCCGCGACTGAGCCGGATCGGCAGACGCACGGCGACCGTCATGCCGGCGGTGGGAATCGAACCCACACGGGTTTTGAGGCCCGGCGGATTTTAAGTCCGCTGCGTCTGCCGTTCCGCCACGCCGGCCCGAAGTGGACCAGCGCCCACTCCGAAGAGTCCATCATTGTAGCGACAGCCGCCCGGCCGCGAGACCAGCCATCCCCCCGGTCCGTCGGCGAGCCGGAGCGCGACTCGGCCGGCTCGCCTGCCCCGGCCAGAGGGACTCCCAAGCCGAGCGTCGCTCCCGCTTGCCCCCAAACGACCCAGCAGGCGAGCCCCTCGAACGGGCACTCCGGGGCGATCCCCTGGAGTGCAACGCTCGACTTCCCCCGTTTCCTGCAAGCCGGAGAGGAGTCGGCCGCCTGTTTTTTTTCGAGAATCGGCGTGCCGAAAAACGATCAGTTAGCGCTGTTCCAGAGTTGACAGCGTGCGATCGGCGCTCGATGATCGAAAAACTTCACTTCCGCGCCATTCGTGCGACTTCGTTCGAGTGGGGTCTTCAAGTTCATCCGTAGTTCGAGCGACTGGAGTCTGGGCTTGACTCGGCACGCTCGGGATTCCGGTCGAATAGGCGTCGTTCCGGCGACCTATTCTGCCCGAGATCGCTACCACAGAGGTTGACCATGATGAGGGTCTTGCGGGGAGCGGGTGCCTCGATCCTGATGGTCGGGCTGATGGCAGTCGTCGGCTGCACGGAGAATCCGAATGAGCAGGCCGCGGGGTTGAAAGGCGAGCCGCCTCCCCCGGTCTCCGAATCGGGTATCGACACCTCCAGCCAGGAAGCCTATGCCAAGTCGATGCAAAGCAAAATGGGAGGACAGACCGGTTACGGGGGGCCCAATACCGGCTACCCGGGAGCGAATCGGCGTCCTCAATAAGACAACCTGACGTAGGTTGTCGAGGGAGCCCCGCTATCCTCGGATTTCGGGGTGTTCGGTTCCGCCCTTTTCATTTCTTTTTGAGGGATTGTCCGGAGGTGCCTATGACGAAAGCTCGACGGGGTTTCACCCTGATCGAACTCCTGGTGGTCATCGCGATCATCGGTGTCCTCATCGCCCTGCTGCTGCCGGCTGTGCAGTCGGCTCGCGAGGCGGCGCGGCGGGCGCAGTGCGTCAATAATCTCAAGCAGATCGGCCTCGCTGTTCACAACTACAACTCGGCCAACGGCTCGTTCGCGCCGATCTATATCGACGACCCCTGGCAGGGCGGGTTGTACAACGGCCAGGGCCATTCGGTCCACGCCCGCCTGCTGCCGTTCCTGGAACAGCAGCCGGCGTTCAATAGCCTGAACTTCGACGTCAACATCCGGTGGGGGCCTGACGCCAACTGGGGCGGCCAGAGCGATCCCCCGGACGGAGCGGCGGGCGGGATTTACTCGCTCCAGCAGATGACCGTCCTGGTCATGTCGATCCAGACTTTCCTCTGCCCCTCCGATCCCTACCCGGGCAGCTCCGGGCAGTTCACGATCAATGGTGTCCGACGCCGTGTCGGCTCCAACAACTACCCGGTCAACATCGGCCTGAACCGCCACCTCAACGGCTGGTATTTCAATGGTCCGAGCTACATCGGGACCAACTGGGACGACGTGCTGAAGACCACCGTGACGATCTCGACGTTCGTCGACGGTACGGCCAACACGGCCCTCTTCAGCGAATGGGTCAAGGGTCCAGCCCGCGATCCCAACCAGCCCCAGAAGGATTACCTGGGAATGACCTACCGGGTCCCGATCAACTCCGACACCTACGCAGGCAACCCCGAGGCCAACTTCCTCCAGGCCCAGGATTGCCAGAACCGTGGCCTGCAGCGCGATTGGAGCTGGAAGGGTGAATGGTGGGCTCAGGGCGACCGCCAGAGCTACTCCCACACCCAGCCGCCCAACCGGCGCGCCTGCGCGTCGTGGAACAACATCGGCATCGACCGGGGCGCCATCACCATGATGGGCGCTAGCTCGCTCCATCCGGGCGGGGTCAACGTGCTGTTCGCTGACGGCTCGGTGAAGTTCGTCAAGAGCACGATCAATTACCGGAGCTGGTACGCGATCGCGACGCCGGATGGTGGGGAGACGGTCAGCCAGGAAGACTTCACGCAGTGATCCTCGGGTCACTCGCGTCGGGGTCGCCATCTCAGATTTCCGTGCCGTTGAGCAGACCCGGCTCTCCCCCCCAGGGGGAGCGCCGGGTTTTTCTTGCAGGTGGGACCAAGAACCGACCAGCTCGGACCGTCTCTCCCGTCGGTCCACCCGAACCGCATGGTTGGGCTGTGGACACCTCGGCCGGCCCCGGATTACATCCCCTGCGTGGATACGCGTAACGCATTATCTCAAAGTGCCTTAGAGAGATTGATGTGATCGTGGCGGCGTGGCGATGGACGCAGGCAGGATTGGTCTTGGGCTTGGCCGCGGGGTTTGCGGGCTGGGCCTGGACCCGGTCCGACGCACTGGAGCGGGCGACGGCAGCGCTGGATCGAGCGCGGTCGCCGCTGGCCCTCGCCCAGGCGGTTCGGCTGGCGCTGGATCATCTCGATCGACAGCCTTGGAGCCGCGAAGCGGCGGCGATCGCGGCGGTTGGCTTGAGCCGGCTGGATCGTCCCGACGACGCCGAGATTTACTACCGACGGCTCGGCAGGCTGAGCCTTTCGGAGCGGCGGGCTCGGGCCTACGCGCTGGTGCGGGCCAACCGCCGCGAGGAGGCGATCGCCGCCTATCGGCAGATCCTGGACGAGTCGCCCGAGGACGTCGAGGCGCTTCGGCTCCTGGGCGGTTTGCATTTCAGCCGCCGCGAGTATGCCGCCGCGGCCCAGGTAGCCAAACGCCTGACGGACCAGGCGGAGGGAGCCAGCGAGGGGCATCGCCTGCTCGGGACCATCTATGCCGAACAGGGTGATCTGACCGCCGCCGCCGAAGAGCTGCTCAAGGTCCTCCAGCATGACCCCGAGCTGAAACGGATGCCTGCCGAGGGTCGACTCCCGTTTTACACGTATCTGGGTCGAAGTCTGCTGGCCAACGGCCGCGGCGACGAGGCTGTGCGGTTTCTGGAACAGGCGCTGCGTGAGCAGGAGTCGCCGCTGCTACGAACCCTGCTGGGTCAGGCGCGGCGGCAGCTTGGCGAGGCGGAGGCGGCCGATGCCGAGTGGAGACGCGCTCTGGCTCTGGATCCGGGTCTGGGGCTGGCCTGGCTAGAGCGGGGCCGGCTCGCACTGTCCGAGGGACGGCTCGACGACGCCTTGACAGCCCTCAAGCAGGCTGAGGCGTTGGCCCCTGACGACGTTGAGGTGTTGTTCGCGTTGCGAAATGTCCACACGCGGCGGGGGGAGACGGCTGAGGCCCTGGCCGTTGGCGAGCGGCTCGAAGAAGCTCGGCGACGAATGAAGCCCCGCCCCGGCGGCATGGGACCGCCGCCGGTCCTGGCCGACGAAGGCTGACCTTGGCCCAAATCCGCCCGGGACTCGCCTCCCCGAACGCCCAACGGCCCTTCGGCCGCAGCCAAAGCGCTTCGGCCGTTCGCCACGCCTGGCCCGAACCGGCCAGCTCGACCTTCGGACCGGCCAGCTCGACCTTCGGACAATTCAATCCTGGGACGACTCACCCCCGTGGATACCCTCCCACCCGTAATCCACCAACGGCGGCCGAGCCAAGGCTTGACGGAATGTCCCGTACTCTTAAGATATTACGTTTCATCGACCACCAACCCTCCGCCCCTTCTTCATCGAATGAACATCCAGGGCCGTTAAGATGCGGTGGTGACTAGCCTGGAAGGCTTGACCTGGCCTCCGAGGCGACCCACTGCCCCAAGCCTTACAGGGCGGAGTTAGCCGGTCCGGCGGGCGGACTTGCCCGGTCGATCCAGACCGGATCTGGGCCGCAAGCGGGCACGGTTTCGGCCGAGCCAGTTGATGACAGCGGGGTTGGAACCCCCGCGAGACTCCAGGGGATTGCCAGTTCCATGCTCGACCTACGCAACGTCCGTAACATCGGCATCTCGGCACACATCGACTCGGGTAAGACGACGCTGACCGAGCGGATCCTGTTCTACTCCGGCAAGATCCACAAGATCGAAGAGATCAAAAGCGAAGCCGGCGCGACGATGGATCACATGGAGCTGGAGCGGGAGCGAGGGATCACGATCACCTCGGCCGCCACGACCGTGACCTGGGGCGACAAGGTGATCAACATCATCGACACGCCGGGGCACGTCGATTTCACGGTCGAGGTGGAGCGGTCGCTCCGGGTGCTCGACGGGGCCATCCTGGTTCTTTGCGCGGTGGCCGGCGTCCAGAGCCAGTCGATCACCGTTGATCGTCAGATGAAGCGGTACAACGTGCCGCGGATCGCGTTCATCAACAAGATGGACCGAACCGGCGCCAATCCCAGCAAGGTGATCGAGCAGCTTGAGAGCAAGCTCGGCCTGACGGCCATTCCCCTTCAACTGCCGATCGGTGCCGAGATGAATTTTGAAGGGGTGATCGACCTGATCAACCGCGAAGCCGTCTACTTCGATGGTCCGAAGGGGGAGACGGTCCGCCGCGAGCCGATCCCCGCGGCGATGAAGGAAGAAGCCGACCGGGCGCGGCAAGGGATGCTCGAGGCGCTCTCGATGTTCTCGGACGAGATCATGGAGCTCCTGCTCGAGGAGAAGGAGATACCCGTCGAGCTGATCCACAAGACGATCCGCGAGGGCACGATCGCCAACTCGCTGTGCCCGGTGCTGGTTGGCTCCGCCTATAAGAACAAAGGGGTCCAGACGCTGCTCGACGCCGTGGCGGCGTACTTGCCCAGCCCGCTCGATCGTGAGGTGCTAGCCAAAGACAACAATAACGGCATGGCCGAGATTCCGCTGGCGCCGGACCCGGATGCCCCGCTGGTCGCCATGGCGTTCAAGCTGGTCGAGGAGACGTTCGGCCAGGTGACCTACATGCGGATCTATCAGGGCACGCTGCGTAAGGGTCAGTTTTATTTGAATAGCCGTCAGCGGAAGAAGGGCCGGATCAGCCGCATTTTGCGGGTGCACGCCGACGAGAAGGAAGATATCGACCAGGCCTCCGCGGGCGACATTGTGGCGGTGATGGGGATTGAGCCGGCGACGGGCGATACGTATTGCGACGAGTCGGTCAATCTGTCGCTGGAGTCGATCTACGCGCCGGAGCCGGTGATTGACCTGGCGATCAGCCCGGTCAAACGCGCCGACCAGGACAAGCTGGCCAAGGCGCTCAACCGGTTCATGCGCGAGGACCCGACGTTCCGCGTCCATCAGGACAAGGAGACGGGCGAGACGATCATCTCGGGCATGGGCGAGCTGCACCTGGAGATCTACGTCGAGCGGATTCGGCGTGAGTATAAGGTGGAATGCCAGGTGGGGATGCCGAAGGTCAGTTATCGGGAGGCGCCGACCAAGGTCACACCGTTTAACTACAAGCACAAGAAGCAGACGGGCGGCTCGGGTCAGTATGCGCATGTGATTGGAACTCTGGAGCCGCTTCCCGAGGACGCTCCGGAACATTTTGTCTTCGAGAACCGGGTGACCGGCGGGCGGATTCCGAGCGAGTACATTCCTTCGGTCGAGAAGGGATTTCGGGACAGCCTTCAGAAAGGGCCGCTCGCGGGCTTCGAGGTGCTGGGCGTCAAGATGATTCTGGAGGACGGCTCGTACCACGATGTCGACTCGAGCGACATGGCGTTCCAGATTTGTGCGCGCGATTGCTTCCGCGAGACCTTCCGCAAGGCCGACCCGGTGTTGCTGGAGCCGATCATGAAGGTCGAGGTGGAGACACCGACCGAGTTTCAGGGTCCCGTGACGGGGAACATCTCCAGCCGTCGCGGCGTCATCTTGGGCTCGGAGTCGCGTGAGGGCTTCGCCGTGATTCTGGCCGAGGTTCCGCTGTCGGAGATGTTCGGTTACTCGAACGACCTGCGGAGCATGACCCAGGGTAAGGCCAGTTTCAGCATGGAGTTCCTGAAGTACCAAAGGATGCCGACGCGGTTGCAGGACGAGGTGGTCAAGAAGGTTCAGGACGAATCGAAAGCCCTGGCCAAAGCGTGATTGGGCCGGCCGCGGATCGCAGCTCGTGGTCCGCGGTCGTCTGGTAGCGCTCCAAAGGCCGCGCTGGCTGGTTTCCCTATTTCGGCGCAGGCCAAACGTGGTGACTCCGTGGTCTCTTCGTGCCCAAAGGTCTGAGTTTGCGGAGAATCGTCCACTCTGAGCGGTACCGATTAGGGCTGGTTGACGCTGTATTAGATAAAAGCTTCGACGGCGCCTTGCCGTTGATCGTCGGGAGAGCAGGGACAGCGTCTTGATCACGAACGGGTGAGCGGCCCAACCCGCGTGGGACGTTGCGCGCCACAACCGGCACGCGAGGTGATGGCCGTTATTCCCCGAACTTTGTTGGGTTTCGGATTCAATCCCGGGGGTGGCGCGTCATGACAGCGCAGCAGGGTGGCCGGTGGCTGTCGGCACTGAGAAACGTCGTTGGACGTCGGATCGTCCTGGCAGTGGTGGTCGTGGGTCTCGTGGGTCTGGTGCTGGAGGAAACGACCCGCCCCGGAGGGCCGCGGATACGCCGTTGGTTTGGTGGGCAATCGCGGGAGGTTACCTACACCCCGCCGCCGGTCGCGACGTGCCCGGTCGACGATCAGGTTGACCCGGATTTTGCGCCGGAGCAATTGTGGCTGCAGGCCACCCCGCTGCTGTGCGAACCACCGACGGTCGCAGCCCAGGAGGCTGAGGAGCTGGTGGACGATGATGAATTAGTTTTGGGAGTGGTTCTGCACGGAGAAGCCCGGGCCTATCCCTTGAATCGCATGAGTGGGCCGCAGGATGAAGTGCTCAACGACAGGATCCAGGGCGAGCCGGTGCTCGTCACCTGGTGCTTAAAGAGCGGGTCGGGGATCGTCCACTCGCGGCTGGTGGATGGGCAGGAGTTGACGTTCCGGTGTGCCGGGCTGTGGCGACAGAATATGCTGTTCCGGGACGAGGAGAGCGGGTCGATCTGGAGCCAACTGGTTGGCCGCGCGGTCAGCGGTCCGCGGAGAGGTACTCAGCTCAAGCCGTTGGCTTCGCAGGTGATGGGCTGGTCCGACTGGCGCCGGCTCCATCCGGAGACGCGGGTGATGGTTCGACCGCGAACGGCTACGCAGTTTCGGTGTGGTCCGGAACATCTGACGCCCCAGGGTCTGGCGGTCGGAGTCTGCGCCGGTTCGGGATCGGTTCGAGTCTGGCCGCTTCGCGAGATCAAACAGGCGAAGGTCGTCAACGGCTATGTCGGGGATGAGCCGGTTGTGTTGGCCTATGACCCGGCGATTCAAGTGGTGCAGGTGCGTTCGCGGCAGGTTGACGGCGAGGAGTTGACGTTCCGGGGTTCGGATGGACTGCTGGTGGATGACCGAACGGGAACTCTTTGGGATCCGAGAGAAGGGGAGGCGGTGGAGGGGCCTCTGTTGGGGCGGGTCCTGAGGCCGGTCCCGGCGATCCAGGCGTTTCAGGAGGTCTGGTCGCTGTTTGGGTTTGTACCGACGCGGTGAACCAACGTCGGGACGTGCCGGCGGCGCCGCGCCTCTTGTCGGTTTGGGGGTCGGAGATAGAGGATGGAAGGGAGGGACCTGACGCATCGCGGAGAGCCAGGGCGGAAACGGGACGGTGAACGAGACGGACGTTGGCGGGGTGTCTGAACGGAGAGGCCGCCGGGAGTCGGCTCCGCCGTGGGGGCTGGTGGCGGCGGCGTTTGTGGGTTTGGTGGGGCTGGTCGTCCTAGCGGCGTTGGGGTCGCGGCCGGGTGAACCGCTGAATGAGGCGGAGGTGATCGAGCAGGCGCGGGCTGGACGGTTCGCGGATGCCGAAGCGTTGTTAGTTGATCATTTGAACAAGAATCCGCGTGATGCCCGAGCGCATTATTTGCTGGCACAAGTTTTGGTGGATCGGACGGATGTGCCCAGCGAAGTGATCGATGAAGCGATGGCTCGGCGGGCGCTGGGGCATGCCGAGCGGGCGGGAGCGTTGGACCCGGACGGGCGATGGGTTCCTCGGGCGGAGGTCTGGTTGTACCGAGGCAAGGCGTTGTATCAGTTGCGGCGCTGGGATGCGGCGGAAGCGGCGTGGGAGCAGGCTTTGCGGCTGGACCCAAGGGTGCCGGAGGCGGGGTGGTCGCTGCTGGATCTGTATTACCTGGAGGGTCGGCGCAAGGATGCCCGGGAGCTGGTGTTGCGGCTGTTTAAGTTTGAGCCGGACCCGCGCGATCGCGCGCAGCTTTTGCTAGAGCTGGTGCGGCAGGATGCGGTGCCGGTCAGTGGGGAATCGCTGGTGGGGCAGTTTGAGGCGGCGGTGGCGGCCGAGCCGGAAGCGGTGCGGTCGGCGATTGGGCTCGCGTTGGCGTTGATCCGCACGAGCGACCCGGATCGAGGACTGGCGATTTTGAGCGGGTTGACCGAGAGACGGAGGACAGATCGGGAGGTCTGGGCGGCGCGGTTTCTGGGGCTGGACCTGGCGGCACGGGCCGGGGAGATCGGCAGGGAGCTGGAGTTGCTGCCGTCGGAGCTGAGGGAGGCGCCGGAGCTGGCTCGAGCCCGGGCGTTGGCGGCGCAGGAGGCGGGGGACTGGGCCCGGGCGGCGCGGGAGTTTGAGGCGGTGGTGGCCCGCGATCCGACGGACTTTGAATCGTGGGCGAGGCTGGAGCGGGCGTTGCGGTTCGCGGGTCGGACGGCGGAGGCGGACGTCTGGGCCGAACGGTTGGCCGGCTATCGAGCGGCGCGGCAGGGTTTGCTTGAGCTGTACGACGAGGCCAACGCGGCGAACGGGTTGGGTGTGCGGCCTCATGAAGAGCTTTGCGAACGGCTGGCGCGGGCGCGAGAGGCGATGGGGCGAGCCGATGAGGCGGAGCTTTGGCGGCAGGTTGGGCGGGGAGTGGGCGGGCGCTCAGCCGGGGTGGCTGGCCGAGGCGATCCGGCGGGCTAGGGTGCCCGGATCGAACCCAACGAACAGGCCGGGGATGATGGGTGTGGAGCGATGAGTCAGGTGGTGATCGAGACGCGGGAACGCCGGGGGGGTTGGGGGGTGGGTCGGGGTGCGGATTGGGGTCGATGGGTACGGGCGGCGATGTATGGGGCAGCGCTTGTGCTGCTCGGCTTGGGGATCTGGCGGTTGGCGGCCGATGGGGAGGCGGTGCCGGAGCTCGCGCGGTTGGAGGCGCTGGCGAATCGGGGGGAGGCCGAAGAGGCCGAGCGGGGATTGCTGAAGGTGGTAGCGCGGTCGCCGCGGTACGGGGATGCCTGGAGGTTGCTGGCGCGGCTACGGGCGCGGCGGGGGGATCTTCGGGGATGCGCTGAGGCGTTGGCGGCGATGCCGGAGTGGTGGCCGGACAAGCGGGAGGCGTGGTTTCTGGAGGGTCAGGCGTGGTTGGGGTTGAACCAGGCGAGGCGGGCTGAGGCGGCGTGGCGGGCCTGTGTCGAAGATGATCCTCACCGCCCGCTCGTGCCGGAATACTTGAATGGGGCGGCCAAGGGGCTGATTGCGCTGTACATCGTTCAGGAGCGGGTTTCGGAAGCGCATGCGGTGATGGAGCAGGTGCAGATCCAGTCGGCGCCGGAGGAGCGGGCGGCGATTCTGGGGACGCGGATGCGGGCCGAGACGGACCGGATCGAGCCGCGGGAGGCGGTGGAGATTCTGAGCCGGTATGTGGCGGCCGATCCGGAGGATGGGGCCTCGCGTCGAGCACTGGCGCGAGCGCTGAATACGCTGCGGCGGTATGACGAGGCCGACGCGGTCTTGGAGGAGTGGCTGCGGCGTCACCCGGAGGATCGGGAGGGGTGGGTGACGCGGGTCCGGATGCTCGATGAGCGGAGCGACTTTGAGGGGCTGGAGCGGGCGATCGCCGCGCTACCGGCGGGGCTGGACGTCGATCCGTTTGTGGTGCAGGCGCGTGGGGTAATCGCAGAGTCGCGGGGCGATCTGGAGGCGGCGGAGGCGGCGTTCCGACGCGCGTTGGAGCTCGCGCCGTTTGACCCTCAGGCGCACTTCCGGCAGGCGCGGGTGCTGCGGAGGCTCGGGCGCGGCGACGAGGCGGCGGCGGAGCAGGCGGCGTACCAGGCGATTCGGTCAGCGCGGGAGGCGGTGCCCGGGGCGATCAATGAGCTGGCGACGCTGGGGACCCGGGGCGGGCCGGAGGCGAAGGCGCTCTACGGGCGGCTGGCCCGGATCTGCGAGACGGTGGGTTGGCTTGATCTAGCGCGGGCGTGGCGGGGGATGGAGGCGAGCGCGGGGTGACGCGGCGGCGATCCCGATTGGGTGTCTCGACACTTGTTAACATATTGTCATATTGAATCAATGTCCACTTTTCATCCTGCGCATCGGGCGCGTCCCCATTGGCGAGTGTACAGGCACGCCGTCCCGGGTGCGGGTGCCGCGCTTTTTCTGGTTTTTCCTTGACGCGGGGACGGGGGGGGCTACTATCCCGGTACTTCACCTCGTACAGATGTCGGACGATGTCTGCTCTGCCCTGCTCTCCTCCCGGGAGCGACCTCGTGGCACGACGACCGGCGGGCTATCTCCTGATCGGCCTGGGCCTGTTCGCGGCGACCGCGTGGTCGCTGTCGCGGGCCGGGGTGGGGGCTGCACCGCCGCGACTGGTTCTGCCCCGGGTGCCCCTGGACCTGGGGCGGGGGAAGGTCGGCGAGGTACTGGACGGCCACTTCGCCGGGTTCAACGGCGGGGGCTCGCCGCTGGTGGTCGAGCTGGTCCCCTCGTGCGGGTGCAGCGACCTGAACCCGCGGCGGCTCACGCTCGAACCCGGCGAGGCGCGGGACGTCCGCGTCGGCATCCGCCTCCAGGAGGAGGGGCTCCACAAGACCGTCAGCGTCACCTTGAACTCGAACGACCCGGAGTCGCCGAGCCGCATCTACGCGGTCTCGGCGGAATGCCTGGCGCCCTTGCGGCTGTCGGCCCGCTCGGTCGCTTTCGGGCGGGTGCCCGCGGGCCGGGGCGGGCAGGACGCGATCCGGGTGCGCGACGCCGACGATCGGCCGATCGGGGCCGACGTGCCTGTCACGGCCGAGTCGGACCATCCCCACGTCGAGGCGGAGGTCGCCCGTGACGCCGGGTCGGGCGACCTTCGGCTGCTGGTCACGCTCCGGGACGACGCGCCGGCGGGCCACGTCGCGGGCGTGATCCGCCTGCGGCGCGAGGAGCCGCCGGCCAAGGTGGCGGTAGTCGTCTCGGCCGAGGTCGTCGGGGCGATCCAGGTGGCGCCAGCGTGGGTCGACCTTCTACAGGACGTCGAGGGCGAGGCGTACGTCCTGGCCTGGCGGCCCGGGGGCGGCGCGCTCGGCCCGGTCGAGCGGGTCGAGGCCCCGGAGGGCGTCCAGGTCGACGAGCCCGGCGCGCCGGTCGGCCCACGTCGTCGGCTGCGTCTGCGGCGGACGAGCCCCATCCCACCGAAAGCCGAAATCGTCCGTGTCTGGTTCCGGGACCTCTCGGAGCCGGGCGTGATCCGTCTCACGTCGTCACCGCTCACCCCAGGAAGCCCCGAGGCACCGGCCGCCGAACCGGTGGCCGCGAGGAGGACCGAACCGTGAAGGCGATCTTCAGTCTGTTCGTCGCGGCGATCGTGCTGAGCCTGCTCGGAGAGACGTCGGGGCAGGGGCTGATGGCGCCGGCCCCAATCCAATACACCGTCACGGGAGAGACCTGCCGGACCGTCGGCAGCGGGCAACCTCTCAACTGCAAGTCCTGCTCGAGCACCATCTATCCCGATCCGAAGTGCGCGAGTGGCGAGAGGTGCTTCGCCATTGATTGCACCCAGGGAGCGACCGAGTTTGACGGCTGCACGAGTCGGCGCGGGCGGCGACAACTGCCCCTCGAAAGGCGGGACGGCCGCGATGAAGAGCTGCGGCGGTTGCACCGTCTATTCTGGCAGCTGTGTGGACCTTAACACGTGCACGACGCCTGGCTGCGCGGGCGCCGGCGTCCCCGCTCCCTCGCCGAGGGTCCTCAAGTGCACGATCTGAAAGTGAATCTCGATGATGTAATCCGCGTCGATAATGACACCACGATGGCCGGCGGTGCGGCGGAACCACGCGGTGGCTGGCGGGTGTGATCGCATGGTGAGGCACGACGGGGAGAATCGAACGTGATGATGGGGAATCGCACGGCTCTGGTCGAGGCGGTCGTTCTCGCGCTCTGCATCGCGTGCGGACGAGCGGCCCATGCGACCACGCAAGCCGACGCGGCAGGAACCGAACTCACACGGATCGTCGATAATCTCCTCTCCAATGAGTCACTCTACGAGAACCTTGAGGTACGACTGCGCACAGAGAGCCAATTGGGCGAGCCCATAAATCGCCTGCCCATCTATCTTGCACGAGGCGATCGCTCGTCACGCTTCGTGTCGCAACAGGGCATGCTCTACGTCAGCCACGACGGAAAGGACGTCGCGGTCTCCGGTGAGATTCAGGATGGCAGCTATCGTGCGGGATTCGATGGCCTGACCACGCGCGTCGTCGATCAAGAGTCCGTCGCGAATATTCGAGACGGTCGGAGCCCGGACCTCTCGGGATTCCGGCCGCACACGATCTTCCTCGTCGAGAGCGCGGGAGTCGATTTCCCGCTCTCGCAGTTCCTGCGAGGGGACGTCTTCCTCCGCTCACTGCCGCGGTTCCGTGATATGACGACGAGAATCACCTACGTGGGCGACGACGAAATCCAAGACCTGAAGTGCCATAAGCTGAGGATTGAATACCTGATCGATTCCTGGACGGATCGCTCGCGGCCGCACGTTCGTTTCCTCTGGATCGCGCCGGATAGGAACTACCTAGCGGTACGAACCGAGTTCTTTCAGAGCCCCTGGAACGAGAATGATGATCCTATGGAAGTCGGTTGGGTCGAAGACCTTCGCGAGATTGCCCCGGGCGTTTGGTTTCCTTTCCGATCGGTCCTGCGGGTCTTCGATGTGGCGAGTTACGAGCATGGTCGACACGTGGTTGCCAACACGATCAAGAAGTTCGTGGAGATGGCCAAACTCGACCCCCAATACGATGTCGGCCTGTTCCGCAACATCGAGATACCCAATGGTGTCGACGTTTACGTCTTCCAAGGCGACAAGCTAGTTCGGAAGTACACCCAAGGTGGTGCTCACACCCAGCCGCCCCAAGCCCGTTCGTTCCCGTGGATGACCGTCGCGCTGACCGTCGCCTTCGGTGCATTTCTGGCTTTCCATCGCCACCGTCGCCGCGCCCGCGCGGCCTGAACGTCTACCCCCCTGTCCCATGCGTCCCCGTGCCGGCATCACGCTCATTGAGCTGCTCGTGGCGATCGGCCTCGTCGGGGTGCTGGTCGCGCTGACGCTGCCGGCCGTGCAGGCGGCGCCCGAGTCGGCGCGGCGGCTGGAGTGCCAGAACCACCTGAAGCAGTTCGGGCTGGCGCTGGCGAACTACCAGGCGTCGCGGGGCGATCTGGAGGCGGCGGAGGCGGCGTTCCGACGCGCGTTGGAGCTCGCGCCGTTCGACCCTCAGGCGCACTTCCGGCAGGCGCGGGTGCTGCGGAGGCTCGGGCGCGGCGACGAGGCGGCGGCGGAGCAGGCGGCGTACCAGGCGATTCGGTCAGCGCGGGAGGCGGTGCCCGGGGCGATCAATGAGCTGGCGACGCTGGGGACCCGGGGCGGGCCGGAGGCGAAGGCGCTCTACGGGCGGCTGGCCCGGATCTGCGAGACGGTGGGTTGGCTTGATCTAGCGCGGGCGTGGCGGGGGATGGAGGCGAGCGCGGGGTGAGGGTCGGAGCTTTTTTGTGCCGACGGCGAGGTTCAGCCGGACTATCTTGATAAGGCTAAAACCACTATCACGTCGGTGCCGACGACGCCCATCGACCCGACGCGGGAGGTCACCACGCGATGTCTGCGCCCAGCCCCTGCCCTGCCTGCGGTGCCCTCAAGCCGGCCGACGGCCCCTGCCCCGCCTGCCTGCTGAAGGTCGGCCTCGATGGGCCTGATCTGAGCCTCTCCCGCTCCGGCCCCGCCGCCACCGTCGACCCCAAGCGCGGCGCGCTCGAGACCATCGCCCAGTCGATCAACCACGTGCCCCGGGTGCTCCTCCGTGAGATCCAGCCCGGCGAGGAGCCTTCACCGGTGCTCGGCCCGGCCCCGGCCGATCCGACGCTGCGGTACCGGATCGACGGCGAGATCGGCCGCGGCGGCATGGGCGCTGTGCTCAAGGGCCGCGACCCCGACCTCAACCGCGAGGTCGCCCTCAAGGTCCTCCGCGACGAGTATCGCGACCAACCCGAGATGGTCCGCCGGTTCGTCGAGGAGGCGCAGATCGGCGGACAATTGCAGCACCCTGGGGTCGTGCCGATTTATGAGCTGGGGACGATGGCCGACCGCCGGCCGTTCTTCTCGATGAAGCTTGTCAAGGGCCGCACCCTGGCCCAGATCCTCGCCGACCGCCGCGCCGCCGGCGTGGGCGGGCCGCTTGCCGGTTCCTCGACCGAGGGCGGGGGAGCCGGGGACGCCCCGTCTGCCGACGCTGCGGACCAGGCACGACCGACCACGGACGTCGGACATCTGCTGGTGATCTTCGAGGCGATCTGCCAGACCGTCGCCTACGCCCATGCCCGCGGGGTCATTCACCGCGACCTGAAGCCGTCGAACGTCATGGTCGGCAGCTTTGGCGAGGTCCAGGTCATGGACTGGGGCCTGGCCAAGGTCCTGCCCCGCGGCGTGGTCGACGACCCGGCCGCCGGCCTCGAGCGTGAGCAGACGGTGATCGCGACGGCGCGGGGCGACACGGACGCCTCGCGTGCCGGCTCGGTCATGGGCACGCCGGCGTATATGAGCCCCGAGCAGGCGCGGGGCGAGGTGGACCTGATCGACGAACGCTCTGATGTGTTCGCCCTGGGGTCGATCCTCTGCGAGCTGCTCACCGGTAGTCCGGCGTTCACTGGCCGCACGGCCGGTGAGATTCAGGCGAAGGCGGCCCGGGGCGACCTGACCGAGGCGCTGGGGCGGCTTGAGGCGGTCTGGCCCGCGCCCTCCTTGGCGTCGCGATCGGCTCCGGACTCTCGGCCCGCGGATGATCTGCTGGCGTTGTGCCGCGACTGTCTCGCCCCCGAGCCGGCGGCCCGGCCCCGGGACGCGGGGGCCGTCGCCGCGCGGGTCGCCGCCTATCGGGCGGGCGTCCAGGATCGGCTGCGCCGGGCCGAGCTGGCCCAGGCCGCCGCCGAGGCCCGCGCCGCCGAGGAGCGGCGCAAGCGTCGCTGGCAGCTCGGCCTGGCGGCGTCGGTCGCCGGCTTTATGCTCCTGGGCGCCGCTGGGCTGGCGACGTTCGCCTCGGTCCTGGAGGGCAAGAACCGCGACCTGGCCACCGCCAACGCCGCGCTGACTCAGGCCAACACCGACCTCACGCTTCAGCGGAGCCGCGCCGAGGCCCGCGAGCAACAGGCCATCGACGCCGTCAAGCGCTTCCGCGACGCCGTGGCCGACAATCCCGAGCTGAAGAACAACCCAGCGCTGGAGAATCTCCGCAAGACGCTGCTCAAGGAGCCGCTGGCGTTCTTCAAGACGCTCCGCGACCAGCTCCAGGCCGATCACGACACGCGGCCCGAGGCGCTTCAGCGGTTGGCCGAGGCGGCGTTCGACCTGGGTAGTCTCACGGACGACATCGGCAATAAGCAGGATGCCCTGCGGGCGCATCGGGAAGCGTTGGCGATCTGGGAGCGGCTGGCCGCGGAGAACCCCACCGTCACCCAGTTCCAGAGCGGGCTGGCCAGAAGCCACAACAACGTCGGCGTCCTGCTGAAAGAGACCGGCCGGCCTGACGACGCCCTCGCCTCCTACACCCGCGCCGTTGAAATCCAGGAGCGGTTGGCGGCGGAGAACCCCACCGTCACCCAGTTCCAGAGCGACCTGGCCAGAAGCCACAACAACATCGGCAACATGCTGAGCGCGACCGGCAGGCCTGACGACGCCCTCGCTTCGTTCACCCGCGCCCTTGAGATCCAGGAGCGGCTGGCCGCCGAGAACCCCGCCGTCACCCATTTCCAGGGCGACCTGGCCAGAAGCCACAACAACATCGGCCTCCTGCTGCGCGCAACCGGCCGGCCTGCCGACGCCCTCGCTTCCTACACCCGCGCGCTCGAGATCTTCGAGCGGCTGGCCGCCGAGAACCCCACCGTCACCCAGTTCCAGAGCGACCTGGCCAGAAGCCACCACAACATCGGCCTCCTGCAGAGCGAGACCGGCCGGCCTGACGACGCCCTCGCCTCTTACACTCGCGCCGTTGAGATCCAGGAGCGGCTGGCCGCCGAGAACCCCACCGTCACCCAGTTCCAGAGCGACCTGGCCACAAGCCACAACAACATCGGCAACCTGCTGAGCGAGACCGGCCGGCCTGCCGACGCCCTCGCTTCGTTCACCCGCGCCCTTGAGATCCAGGAGCGGCTGGCCGCGGAGAACCCCACGGTCACCGAATTCCAGAGCCACCTGGCCAGTAGCCACAACAACATCGGCGCCCTACTGAAAGAGACCGGCCGGCCTGCCGACGCCCTCGCTTCGTTCACCCGCGCCCTTGAGATCCAGGAGCGGCTGGTCGCGGAGAACCCCATCGTCACCGAGTTCCAAAGCGACCTGGCCAGAAGCCACTACAACATCGGGGTCCTGCTGCTGGAGACCGGCCGGCCTGACGACGCCCTGGCCTCCTTCACCCAAGCCCTCGCGATTTGGGAGCGGATGGCGCGAGAGCATCCCGAGAACCTCTACTATGCCAGCGCACTCGGTGCGACCCTCAACGCGCTGGCCGCGATCGACCTGGCCGCCCGGCGCTGGATGCCGGCTCGCGGGAAGCTCACGCAGGCAATCACCTGGCAAAAAAAGGCTCTGGCCGCCACCCCGAATCACCCCCAGTATCGCCAATTCCTGAGAAGCCACCTGACGAACCTGATCCAGGCCGCCACCGCCCTCGGCAACGCCGACGAAGCCGCCGCAGCCCAGCGTGAACTGGCCGAGCTGGTGGCCAGCGACCCGGCCCAGGTGGCGCTCGATGCACGCCTCGCCGCAGTCGCCGGCGGCGCTGCCCCGACCGACAACGCCGAACGCCTCGCCCTGGCCCAGCGGGCCTACGACACCAAGCGCTTCGCGTTGGCTGCGCGGCTCTGGGGCGAGGCGTTGGAGGCGGACCCGACGTTGGCCGAAGATCGCCAGCGTCAGCACGCTTACAACGCTGCCTGTGCCGCGGCGCTGGCGGCTGCCGCCCAGGGCAGGGACGCACCTCCGCCCGATGACGCCGCAGGGTGAAGCTCCGCGCCCAGGCCCTTGGGTGGCTGCGGGCCGAACTTGCCACCTGGGCCGGGATCGTCGATCGCGACGAGCCGCCGGGCCGATCGTTCGTCGTGAAGACCCTCGCTCACTGGCAACGCGACCCCGATCTTGCCTCCGTCCGCGGCGCAGCGATCGACGGTTTGCCCGAGTCCGAACGTGAGGCCTGGCGGGCGCTGTGGGAGGAGGTTGAGGAAAGGATCGGGCAAGCAAGCGACTCGAGGAAGTGAGGCGGAGGGCTAGAGGTGCGCCCGGTATGGAGTTGGGGGGAGGGTCGAGAAGGCCGTCATTCCCGCGGAGGCGGGAATCGAGGTCGAGTGGCTTGCGCAGGGCTTGATTCTTGGCCGCGCGGGGAGGAAGGGATGGGGGCGATCGAGCGCGGGGTCGAAACGACCGTCCGGGGATCGGCGTGATGGGGACGGGGCGTTCCGAGTCGGCTATGGTTGAGTGAAGCGGGGCAGGACGGCAGTTCCGAAGCGAGCGGCTGGGAGGGCTGACGAGAGCCCTGGGGCTCGCGAGGAAAACGAGAGCGATCTGAGGAGTGTGCTGAGCGATGGGAAGGGGCCGGGAGCGGCGAGCGATCCCGGCCCAGGTGACAGTCGCACGCAGAACTGTGAGGAGGAAACCTGGAGGGTGTCAGAGAGATTCCTTGTACGCCTTGAGCGGGACGATCTTGAACCGGGTGGTGGCGGGCTTGGCTTTGACGGTCATCATCTCGCCCGGTTTGAACGGGTTGGGCTTGGTGGTGGCCTTGGTGGCCGGCTTGATGGTGGCCTTGATCTTGGCCATGCCGGGAATGAGGATGACGCCGGGGCCTTTCTTGCCCAGGTGTTTGCGGGTCAGATCGACGAACGCGTCGAAAACGCTGGCGACTTCTTTCTTGGTCAGTCCGGTTTTCTCGGCGAGGGTGCTGTAGAGTTCGGACTTGGTGGCCGCCTTGGGCTTAGCCGAGTCGCCGGCCTTGGGGGCAGCTTTCTTGGCCATGGATCCTCGATACCTCCGCATCCTGGTGGTGGTGAGCGAGATGGCCGCGGCCTCAGGCCCCACGCGACCCGACGGCGCGGTCTCTGCACCACCTCATCGGATGTCTGAGCCCCGAACATACAGCAAAAGCAGAGGGTTTCTAGGGGATCATGAGCAAAAATGGGCCAAAAAGCCGGGAAACGGGCCGAATTTGCCGGCTGAGGAGCCTGTTCCGGGCAAGATGGCTTAGTCGCCAGCGGCCTTGGACTGGAGGTGGCGTGGATCGGCCAGGCCGTGGATGGTGTGGTCTGAGGGGTCGATGAGGATGGTGTGGGCATCGCCCTGGATGGGGATCTGGAGGAGGGTGTGGCCGCGGGCGCGGAGGGCGTCGAGGGTGGCCGGGGGCCAGGAGTCCCCTTCGAGGAGGAGGCGGTCGGGGAGCCAGGCGTGGTGGGTGCGGGGGCCGCGAACGACGGTGTCGGGGGGGTCCTGGAAGACCAGGGCGCGGAGCAGGATCCAGAGGACGGTGTTGGGGATGGTGCGGCCGCCGGGGGAGCCGGTGACCAGGCGCAGGCTCTGGTTGTGGAGGACGATCGTGGGGCATTGAGAGCTGAGCATGCGTTTGTGGGGGGCGATGCGGTTGGGTCGGGTGCCGATGCGGCCGGAGGAGTCGGTTCGGCCGGGGATGAGGTTGAAGTCGCCCATTTCGTTGTTGAGGAGGAAGCCAGCGCCGGGGACGACGGCCTTGCAGCCATAGCCTTCTTCGAGGGTGTAGGTGAGGGCGACGGCGTTGCCGTCGGCGTCAAGGGTGGAAAGGTGTGTGGTCTGCGGGCCCTCGCCGGGGCTGTCGGCGATGAGAATGGGAGCTAGGGAGGAGCTGGGGGTGGCCTGGTCGGTGGTGGAGGCGCGGAGGGCGTCGATCAGGGGGGGTGAGGTGAGGGTGTGGGGCGGGACGGGGAGAGCGATGGGATCGGCCAGTGTGAGGGCGCGCACAAGGTAGGCGCGGCGCATGGCTTCGGTGATGAGGTGGAGGGTGGTGGGGTCGTCGGGACGGGTCAAGGGAGCGGGATCGAGGTGGGCGAGCATCAGGGCCAGGGTGATGCCTCCGGACGAGGGGGGGCCGACGCTGTAGATGTCGAAGCCGCGGAAGCGGGCATGGATGGGGGGGCGGAGGATGGCGCGGTAGGCGGCGAGGTCGTCGCGGGTGATGAGGCCACCGGCGGCGGCGCAGTAGTCGGCGATGAGGGAGGCGGTGCGACCGACGTAGAATTCGTCGGGTCCCTGGTCGGCGAGGCGTTGGAGAGTTTGAGCGAGGTCGGGCTGGGTGAGGCGGTCGCCGGGCTGCCAGGGCTGGGCGTCGGGGCGACGGAAGGCGGCGACGCTGGCGGGGAAGGCGGCGAGACGATGTAATCCAGCGCCGAGCTGGGCGGCGGGATCGAGGGGACCGGTTGAGTCGAAGAGTTGGGCGTTGAGGGAGCGGGCCAGGACCGGGGAGACGGGGAAGCCGTTGCGTGCGAGGTTGATGGCCGGTTCGAGGAGTTGGTGCCAGGGGAGCCGGCCGAATCGGCGGTGAAGCAGTCCGAGGCCGCGGACGGTGCCCGGGACACCGGCGGCGCGGGGACCGAGGCGGTGGTTGGGGAGCAGGCGGCCTTGGTCGTCCAGGTACATCGTGGGGGAGGCGGTGGCGGGTGCGGTCTCGCGGAAGTCGATCGTGGCGACCTGGCGGGGTGAGGCCAGGTAGACGACGGCGAAGCCGCCGCCGCCGAGGTTGCCTGCGGCGGGGTGGGTGACGGCAAGGGCGAAGGCGGTGGCGATGGCGGCGTCGATGGCGTTGCCGCCGGCGCGGAGGATGGCCAGGCCGGCATCGGCGGCATGGGCTTCCTGGGCCACGACGACGTGACGCTGGAACTGGTCGGCAGGGCTGGGGGTCGCGAAGAGGTGGACGAGAAGCGCCAGGAGCGAGGCTGGGGCGAGTCGTCGCGGATGGGGGTGGCGGCATACCGAGGGGCGAGCGCGTGGGGCGGGGAGCAGGTCGGATGGCATGGGAGGAGTTTCGGAGGGGGTGGAGCCGGACGGGATTGGAGTTGACCGAATTGGCCAAGGATTCTACCGTTTGGGCGACGACCCGGGGATCAACAGGGAACGGCGCGCGGTTGAGGAGGCGGCCGCCGGGTCGACGGATGGCTCACAAGGAGGCGCAGCCATGAGGTCGGCCGGTGTTCGATTGTGGTTTGGCGTGTGGGTGGGGGCGGTTGGTCTGCTGGGACTCGCCGGGCGGACGGAGGCGCAACTGATCAAGGGGAGCAAGCCGCCGGCGGCGGCCAAGGCGGCGGCACCGGCCGGGGCAGCAGCGGCAGGTTCTGGGAACGCCGCGGCAACGGCGCCGCCGGTGGGTCAGGCGCGGTTGATGCGGGTGCCGGTCAATCCGAGCGACCCGGTGGCGATTGTGAACAACGAGGTAATTACGCGGCAGCAGTTGGCTGACGAGGCCGTGGCGCGCAAGGGGGAGGAAATTCTGGAGACGCTGATTGCGCGCAAGCTGATTGAACAGGCGATGAAGGCCGAGAAGGTTGAGGTGACGGCGGCGGAGATTGACGCGGAGATTGAGCGGGTGGCGATGTCGATGGCGGGGGTTTCGAAGGAGCACTGGCTGAGGACGCTGGCCAAGGAGCGCAATATCAGCCCGGCGCAGTATGCGCGGGACATTATTTATCCGGCGCTGGCGTTGCGTAAGTTGGCGTCGAAGCGGGTCGAGATCACGGATGAGGATCTGAAGGCGGCGTATGCGTCGCAATTTGGGGAGCAACTGGTCTACCGGATGATCATGACGCGGTCGCTGGAGCATGCGATGCAGTTGTGGGAGGAGCTGAAGAAGAATCCGGGAGGTTTTGAGAACTTGGCGCGGAATGATCCGCGGTCGATTGACCCGGCGTCGCGAGCTGATGGGGGCAAGCCGATTAATGGACCGTTACGGCGTCACAGCTATCCGCGGGAGGTGACGGACAAGATTTTTGCGCAGCTTGTGGATGGAGATCCTGAGGACAAGGACCCCACGCACAAGCCGAAGGACGGGGACATCACGGGTCCGATCCAGGTGACGGAGGAGACGTGGTTGCTGGTGAAGCGGGAGGGGTTGATCCCGGCGCGGTCGTATGATCCGAATGATCCGGCGCTGGCCAAGCAGATCCGGGACGCGATTTTCGAATCGAAGGTGCAGCAGCACATGGAACAGGTGTTTGCGGAGTTGATGCAGGCTGCGGCGATTGAGAACAAGCTGACTGGGACGGTGAAGCTGGCCAACCAGGGCGTGAAGCCGCCGGTGGAGGGCGAGGCGCCGGTGATGACGCAAGCGCCGGCGGCGATGGATCTGCTGAAGACGGACCCGAGCGTGAATCGGTCGTCGGGAGCGGGCGCGGCGGCCGCAGCGGCCGCGGCGGCGCGGGCGAAGATTCCGGCGACGCCGGCGGGGGTTTCGAGTGAGGATGCGGCGGTCCGCCAGAAGATGCTGGAGAAGGCGGCAAGCGGCGCGAAGCCGGAGTGAGCGTCCCGGCGGGTCCGAGGCAAGCTGAGGGTTCGGGGCTGGTCCACCGGGTCGGTGGAGCCAGCCCCGAATCCGTTCGGGGAGCCGGCGCGGTCCGGGGGAGTGTGGCCGGAAAGGGGGATGGAGAAACCCCGAGGCAGGGCCAAGGCCCGAGGGTAGAATGAAAACATGAGGTTGGCGGCGGAGGCGGACGCGCGAGCCAACGCAAACAGCCCGGGGAGGGATGCGAAATGCGGTGTGCGTATTGCGAGCGACCGTTGATGTGTGCGCAATGTGGCGCTGAGTATGTGCCACCGACGCCCGAGGCATACGCGGCGGTCCAGGCCTGCGATGTGGCGGTGGCGTGCCCGACCTGCGAGGAGATTCTGGTGTGCCGGTGGTGCGGATCGGTTTATGACGGGACCTGCGAGCCGGGTGACGAGCCGACGGGGGAGTGGACTGGTTGAGCTCGGGAAGAGAAGTCGGAAAAGCTCAAGAAAATACGATCAACGTCTTATATCATTACGTGATCATAGGAACAAGTTAACAGTCGTCGTTTGTGGAATAGGCGGTTGGGGCGGCTCAGAGGCGGTCGTCGCGCTGGTGGGATCCGCGGGGCGGGGTGGAAGAAGGGGCGGGGGCAAGGTCGAGGCGTCCGAAGATCATGCGGCCGGCGTTGGTTTGGAGGACGCTGGTGGCGGTGACGCGGACGCGTTCGCCGAGGTGGTGGAGTCCCTGTTCGACAACGACCATGGTGCCGTCGTCGAGGTAGCCGACGCCCTGGCCGGGTTCTTCGCCGCGTTTGATGAGTTTGACTTCGAGGGTTTCGCCGGGGAGGACGACGGGTTTGAGGGCGTTGGACAGTTCGTTGAGGTTGATGACTTCGACGCCCTGGAGGCGGGCGACCTTGTTGAGGTTGTAGTCGTTGGTGACGACTTTGCCGCCGAGGGACTTGGCCAGGGCGACGAGTTTTTTGTCGACTTCGCTGTCGGGGGTGCCGGCCGGGGTGTCGTCGGCCTCGTGGATGCGGATATCGAGGCCGGGCATTTTTTGGAGGCGTTGGAGGATGTCGAGGCCGCGGCGGCCGCGGTTGCGGCGGAGGCGGTCGGAGCTGTCGGCGATGGTCTGGAGTTCCTGGAGGACGAAACTGGGGACGAGCAGGGGTTGGTCGAGAAGCCGGGCCTCGGCGACGTCGGCGATGCGGCCGTCGATGACGACGGAGGTGTCGAGGACGAGGGGGCGGGAGCCTTTCAGCTCGCGAGAGAATTCCATGTAGGGGATGATGAAGCGGAAGTCGTCTTTGGTTTGGAGCAGGAGGCTGACGCAGATGTAGCAGATGACGACGGTGAGGATGCCGAGGATGACCGGACGGAGGAGGTTTTGAGATTCGGGGCTCACCAGGAGGGCCAGCGAGGGGTCCAGGGCGGTCTGGAGGAGGTTGGAGAGGATCAGGCCGACGACCAGGCCGAAGTAGACGGCGGAGATGGTCTGGATCTTTTTGCGGGGGATGAGCAGGTCGCAGACGACGACGGCGACGGCGGCGAGCATGACGCCGACGAAGGCCAGGGCGGGGACGAGGAGGTTGTCGCTACCGCCTCCGACGAGTTGGGCCAGCCGGGCGGCCAGTCCGGCGACGGTCAGAAAGAAGATGGCACGGATGAGCGTCATCAGCATGGGCGGCGCCCTCCGGCGGGGGCGTAGGAGGCGGGTTGAGTGAGGGAGGCCGAGTGGGTCATCGGAGTGTCAAGAAGATTGGGGGTCGAGGTTTTCGAGGAGGCGGAGTTCGGCCTGCCAGCGGTCGTGAAAGGCGTCGAGGCTCTCGACGATGACTTTGGTGCTGGCCAGGACGGGCATGAAGTTGGTGTCGCCGTCCCAGCGGGGGACGACGTGCCAGTGGAGGTGGCCGGGAACGCCCGCGCCGGCGGATCGACCGAGGTTCAGCCCGATGTTGTAACCCTGGGGTTGGAGGATTCGGTTGAGGAGGATCAGGCACAGGCGGACGGTTTCGAGCGGTTCGGCCAGTTCGGAGCCTTGGAAGTCGGTCAGGGAGCTGCGGTGGGCGTGGGGAGCCACGAGCAGGTGTCCGTTATTATACGGGAAGCGATTCAAAAAAACGGCGGATTGAGGGCGGCGCCAGACGAGGAGGTTGGCGCGGTCGTTGGAATCGGCCAGCCCCCGGCAGAAGAAGCACGCGTCGGAGGGGGGTTGGGTGGCCGATTCGCGGATGTATTGAGCGCGCCAGGGAGCCCAAATGTGGTCCATGGGTGGGTCCGAGGTGGGGAGAAGCGATCCGGATGAGGCTCCGGGATCGCGGCAGTTCGATAAGCCAATGCCCGAACCTATAGAGATTACCCGCGCCCGGGCGGCTGGGTTGCCTGTCCGGTGGGGGTCGGGGGGGCGGAGGGGTGTGGAGCCGGGGGGGTTAGAGTGGGCGGGGCAATCGGTTTGTCGGGTTGCCGGGTGTCCTATGCTCTGTCAGGGATTGAGGTGTTTCTGATTGACGGGGCTTCTGGGGTGGGGGATAAGGGTGGGGTTGGGTGGCGTAAAGATCGGGTTAATCCGGGTTTGAGCGGAACCGCGTCGAGGCGGGTTGAGGGCTTGGCTGACCAGAGGGTCAGGGGGGCTATGCGATGGACGGGAAGATGTCCGGACGCAGGCTCGGGGTGGCTTGGGGCGGGTGGATGGCGCGGAGCGTGGGCCGGTGGACAGGGAGTTGGCGAACGGGGTGGGGTTGGCATCGGGCGCTGATGCTGGCGGCGATTGCGCCGGTGGCGTTGGTGGTCGGCCAAGGGATGCCGCGGTTGGTCTGGGAGATCACGGGGTTGCGAGCGGAATGGGAGCGTGTGGAAGACACGCAGTTGATGGACTATGTGGCGATTGGTCCGAAGCTGGACTTCTCGCAACCGCCGGAGAATTGGGTGCATGATTCGGGGGGAGAGACGTGGTTGTGGGCCGGTTGGTTTGGGAAGGCGGGCCATGATTGGTTTCGGGTGCCGGCGGGGCAGTTGGACGTCGAGCGGTTGTCGACGCCGATGGGCCGGGATGTGATTCGGGCGATTGACGTACCGATTGTTGAGCGGCGGGGCGAGGATCGGTGGGAGCGTCTGAGCGACCGAGCGGTGATGTATGTGACGGAAGTCGGGGGGGAATGGACGGCGTATCCGCTGCATGTGCTGCAAAAGGTATTGCTGGTGAACGATGAGCCGGGGGGGGTGCCGGTCTTGGTGTTGTTTGAGTCGTCGGCGCGGCGGGAGGCGGCCGATCAGTTTGATGCGCGGGTGCCGGGGCGGGGGCGTGTGACGTTTGGGGCGGCGGGGTATCACCTGGGGGGCGAGTTGTTGTTGTACGACCGGGCGACGCGGAGCCTGTGGGTGCGAGGGCCTGAGGGTTTGGAAGCGGTGGCCGGGGAGCTTCGGGGCGTGGTTTTGCCGCGGCGTGCGGATCCGGTGCGGATGAGCTGGGGCGAGTTTTCCTCGCGGCATGGAGGGGGGCGGCTGATTGTGGGGGCAGATCGGCGGGCGGGGCTAGCGTTGCGGTGAGGCGTGGGGGCCGGGGCGATCAGGTGATTGATTGACGATGGCGCGGGGCGACCGCTAGAGTCGGGACTCTTGGGAATACGAGTCCCGGGTCGACCGGATGCCGATGCGCTGGTGTTCGGCGTGTGGTTTCGCGGCGGGCCTGGATCCATTGGACGCGAGAGCCATGGCGCAGACGCAGAAGTACGTGTACAGCTTCGGTGGTGGCAAGGCCGAAGGCACGGCGAAGATGAAGGATCTGCTCGGGGGCAAGGGTGCAAACCTGGCCGAGATGAGCGCAATTGGGATTCCGGTTCCGCCGGGCTTTACGATCACGACGGAGGTGTGCGCGGCGTATTACGAGAATGGTCGGAAGCTGCCCGAGGAGGTCAAGCCGCAGGTGGAGGCGGCGTTGAAGGGTGTGGAGGAGCTGACGGGCAAGAAGTTTGGGGACCCGGCTGATCCGCTGCTGGTGTCGGTGCGGTCGGGCGCGGCGTTGTCGATGCCGGGGATGATGAACACGATTTTGAATTTGGGGCTGACGGACGAGTCGGTTGAGGGTCTGGCCAAGAAGACGGGCAATCCGCGGTTTGCGTATGACGGGTATCGGCGGTTGATCGACATGTTTGGGTCGACGGCGATGGGGGTCGACCATGAACATTTTGAGCACGAGCTGAGCGCGTTGAAGGCTGAGCGGGGGGTGAAGCTGGACACGGAGCTGACGGCTGAGGATTTGAAGGAGTTGGTGCGGCGGTACAAGGCGGTGTATCGGCAGCATGTGGGGGAGGATTTTCCGCAGGATCCACGGCAGCAGCTCTGGCTGGCGATCAACGCGGTGTTTAACAGTTGGATGGGGAAGAAGGCGCAGGAGTATCGGCGGATTGAGCGGATCACGGGATTGAAGGGCACGGCGGTCAACGTGCAGGCGATGGTCTTTGGGAACACAGGTCCGAAGTCGGGGACGGGGGTGGCGTTCACGCGGGACCCGAATACAGGGGAGAACGTGTTTTATGGGGATTATTTGATCAATGCGCAGGGCGAGGATGTGGTGGCGGGGATTCGGACGCCGGAGCACATTGATCAGCTTGAGCGGGAGATGCCGGAGGTCTACGCGCAGCTTCTGGAGATTCGGAAGAAGCTCGAGTCGCACTACAAGGATATGCAGGACATTGAGTTTACGGTGGAGGACGGGAAGCTCTACATGCTGCAGACCCGTACGGGGAAGCGGACGGGGACGGCGGCGGTGCGGATTGCGGTGGAGATGGCCGAGGAGGGACTGATTGACCAGAAGACGGCGGTGTTGCGGGTTAATCCCGAGAGTCTGAATCATCTGCTGCTGCCGCAGTTGGACCCGAAGAGCAAGAACAAGCCGGTGGCGCAGGGGATTGCGGCGAGTCCTGGGGCGGCGTCGGGCCGGATCATTTTGTCGGCCGAGAAGGCGGTGGCGTACAAGGAGGAGCACGAGAAGGAGCCGATTCTGCTGGTGCGTAAGGAGACCAGCCCGGAGGATGTGGCGGGGATGCATCTGGCGGAGGGGATTCTGACGTCGACGGGGGGTAAAGCGAGCCATGCGGCGGTGGTGGCGCGGGGCTGGGGCAAGCCGTGCGTGGTGGGATGCGAGGCGTTGCAGATCGATGAGAAGAACGGGACGGTGACGGTCGCCGGTCAGGTGGTCAAGGAAGGGGAGTTTATGACGATCAATGGCTCGACCGGGGATGTGATGGTCGGGCATGTGGAGACGATTCCGCCAACGATTTCGGGGCATTTTGCGCGGTTGATGAGTTGGGCGGATGGGTTTCGCAAGTTGAAGGTGAGGACCAACGCGGATACGCCGAGCGACGCGGCGCGGGCGCGTGAGTTTGGCGCTGAGGGGATCGGTTTGTGCCGCACGGAGCACATGTTTTTCGAGGGCCAGCGGATTGTCGACATGCGCAAGATGATCCTGGCCGACGATGAGGAGGGTCGTAAGAAAGCCCTGGCGGCGCTCGAGCCGTACCAGCGGGACGATTTCATTGGGATCTTCGAGGCGATGGCGGGGCTGCCGGTGACGATCCGGCTGCTGGATCCGCCGCTGCATGAGTTTTTGCCGCACGACGAAGAGGGCCAGGCCGAGGTGGCCCGGCAGTTGGGGATCAGCGTGGAGAAGGTTCGGCAGCGGGTGGAGCAGTTGCACGAATTCAACCCGATGCTGGGGTTCCGGGGCTGCCGGCTGCCGATCGTCTACCCGGAGATTGGGGACATGCAGATCCGGGCGATCATCGGAGCCGCGATCGCCGTCAAGAAGAAGGGCAAGGAGGTGTTGCCCGAGATCATGATTCCGCTGGTTGGGACGGTCGAAGAGCTGGTGTTTTTGAAGAAGCGCGCCATCGCGGTGGCCGAGGAGGTGATGAAGCAGGCGGGGGTCCGGGTGGAGTATCAGATCGGGACGATGATTGAAATTCCGCGGGCGGCGCTGGTGGCCGACCAGATTGCCGAGGAAGCGCAGTTTTTCTCGTTCGGGACCAACGACCTGACGCAGATGACGTTTGGCTTCAGCCGGGACGACATCAAGGCGTTCATGCCGACGTATCTGAAGGAGAAGATTCTGCCGGTCGATCCGTTCCAGTCGATCGACGTGGGCGGGGTTGGGCAACTGATCCGGATGGGGGTCGAGCGGGGTCGAGCCAGCCGCAAGGCGAAACACGGCGAGCATCTGAAGATCGGTATCTGCGGCGAGCACGGTGGCGATCCCGACTCGGTCGGCTTCTGCCACCAGGTGGGGATGGACTATGTGTCGTGCTCGCCGTTCCGGGTGCCGATTGCGCGGTTGGCGGCGGCGCAGGCGGCGCTCTCGGAAGGCCAGGTGGTGAGCCGGGACAAGTAGGCGTAATTCGCCGAAGCGGGAAGCACGTCGAGCGGGCGGCTCGATCCCCGAGGGGTCTGAGCCGCCCGCTTTTTTGAATGCGCTGGAGGCACGGCTGATCCTCTTGACCAAGTCTTGAATCGAGCCGAGGCACTCCGAGGACAAGTCCGTTGTGGGGGATCGGAAGGGTCTGAGAGAGGATCGGCTCGGGTCGGGATCCACGGGGTCGAGGCCCGTCGGGGAAGGCGCCGCCGGAAGGATGGCCCGGGGGAGCTGTCGGCCTAAGGCCGGGGGGGGGTAAGCCGCTCCTGGGTTGAACGCTGTGGTGAGAAGGAACAGTCCGGATCGAGGCCGCTCAGGGCGAGCGACGCAGTGGGGCGGATTCGGGGGTTGGGGAGGTCGCCAGCTCGATGTGGGGTGGCGGGAGAGGCGGAGCGTGATGGGGGGCGAGGCGGTCCTTGAGGCGCAGGAGCGGCCGCTCGACGAGGACCCAGGAGAGGGTGGCGACGAGGAGGCAGGCCAGCAGGGAGATCAGGAGCCGGCCGGCGGGCATGTCGCCCCAGCGGGCCAGGCGGAGGGTGCCGGCGGAGTAGCCGAGGACCAGAGGATGGTAGAGGTAGAGGCCGTAGCTGATCTGGCCGAGGCGGACGAGGGCCGGGTTGCGGAGGAGGCTGGTGCGGCGGCGGTCGGCATGGTGGATGGTCCAAGCCACCAGGCCGAAGGCGGCGAGGTTGGCGGCGAGGATGGTCAGGGTGGGACCGGGCTGGGGCCGGTCGAGGCCGAGGCGCTCGGTCAGGGCCAGGAGAGCGCTGAGTGCGGCTGCGGGGATGAGGGCGAAGCGTGGGTGGAGTAGGGTTCCCCGAAGGAGGGAGTGGGGGGAGGAGCGAGGGACAGGATTGGCGAGGTGCTCGGATGGCTGAGACGAAGACGGGCTGGGGTGTCTTAGGTGGCAGGCAGCCAGGAGGGCGCCGAGGGCCAGGCCGTCGAGGCGGCCCAGGAGGAGGGTCATTCTGATGCCGCCGAGTCGGGCGGTGATGGTGGCGGCCAGGCAGACCAGAGCGAGCGGGACCACACGGTGGCGGCCCGCTAGCAGCAGCAGGGCGGGCCAGAGGAGGTAGAACTGTTCCTCGATGGCGAGGGTCCAGGTGTGGCGGAGCCAGGGGTGGAAGACGGGCGAGTGGCCCCCCCAGTAGTCGGGGAGGTTTTGGGTGTAGGTCAGGTAGGGCCAGAGGCCGGCCCAATGGAGCCGGACGGGGAGGAGTCGGAGGGAGTTGGCGACGATCAGGGCGAGGAGGGCGAGGTAATAGATGGGCCAGATGCGGAGGCCACGGCGGAGGAAGAAGCGGCGCAGGAAGCCGGGCTGATGGCCGTCGCGGAGGATGATGGACGTGATGAGGAAGCCTGAGAGGACGAAGAAGAGGTCGACAGCGGCCCAACCGAAGGGGAACCATTCGTGGCGGAGGTGGTAGGCAATGACCAGCGCGGCGGCAAGGCCGCGAAGTCCGTCGAGTTCGGGGACGCGGCGCGGGGGGCTGGGGGCATCGAGGCGCCAGGCGGCGGGCGAGAGCATGAAAGGACGAGGAGCGATTTGGGAATGGGGTGGAACGTGTGGCGCGGCTGGGGCACGGGGGCCGTGACGGGCGGTGGCTTGTACCGTGGGGAACGGATGGGGACAAGAGGAGATCGGTGGTTGACGCCTGACAGGGGGTGTGGGCCGGGTTAGACTGACGAAGCTCGCGCTGGGGCGATTTGAGGGTCCGAGGCATGCGAGGATCTGGAGGTGGAGCGATGCGCGGGGTGTTGAGGGGAGGCGTCGCGGTTGGGGTGGTGTTGGGGATGAGCTGGGCGGCGTGGGGGCAGGAGCACGTGACGCAGCGGCTGGAGAATTCGCCGCGGCACCTGGAGTATCAGGATGTCAAGCGTGGGGATCGGACGATTCGTTGTTTTGTGGCGTATCCGGAGGTGAAGGAGAAAGCGACGGCGGTGGTGGTGATTCACGAGATTTTTGGGTTGGCGGACTGGGTGCGGGGGGTGACGGACCAGTTTGCGGAAGCGGGTTACCTGGCGATTGCGCCGGATTTGTTGTCGGGGATGGGTCCGAATGGCGGGGGCACGGAGGCGATGGGAAGTGGGGATGCGGTGCGGCGGGCGATCGTGGGGCTGCCGCCGGATCAGGTGACGGAGGATCTGAAGGCGGTGGTGGAGCATGTGCGGAAGTTGCCGGCGTGCAATGGGAAGGTGGTGGTAGCGGGATTTTGCTGGGGCGGGACGCAGGCGTTTCGGTTTGCGACGAACAGCGACGGGATCGAGGCGGCGCTTGTTTTTTACGGCACGGGGCCGGAGGACGCGGCGATCGGTCGGATCCAAGCGCCGGTGTATGGGTTTTACGGGGAGAACGACGCGCGAGTGAACGCGACGATCGCGAAGACCGAGGAGCTGATGAAGGCGGCGGGTAAGCGGTATGAGCCGGTGATTTACGCGGGCGCGGGGCATGGATTCATGCGAGCCGGAGAGGGGCCGCAGGCGAGCCCGGCGAACGCCCGAGCGCGAGAGGAGGCCTGGAAACGGATTCGGTCGGTGGTTCCGCGGAGTTGATCGCGGAGCGGATCGTCGCTGCGGGTTTTGAAATGGCGCGATGGCTGGGGGGGGGAGCCATCGCGGGGTGGGGTTGGCCGGAGGGGGGGTTGGCTCGGGGCAGCAAGGCCGGATTCGTCAAATTGACCGTGTGTGACGGGACGTGCTAGGGTGGATGATGGATTACTAGGATTGGGTTTGGCGAGGACGGGTGGGTCGGTACCGGCGGCGTGGTTGCGTGATCGCGGAACTGGAAGGGGAGCCGGCCTGTCAAAATAGGGGTCAGGCCCGTATGGGGCGGGTGACTGCCCGATCGATTCGGTGGGAGGTGGGGGGCGTGGCGTAGCGGGTTGGCGGGCCGCGTTCCCGACGGAGTTGGAAGAAAAGCCATGACCAAGCCAGGTCGCGACTGGACGGAAATTCTGGTCAAGAGGGGGATTGTGGGCGCGGATCAGCTCAATGAGGCGAAGCGAGTCGGCCCGACGGTGGAGGAGGCGTTGACGCGGCTGGGTTACGCCGACATTGACCAGATCACGCGTGCGAAGGCCGAGCAGTTTGGGATGGCGTTTGTGGATTTGCAGGAGATTGAGATCCCGCCATCGGTGGTGGAGCTGGTGCCGGAGTCGATCGCGCGGGAGAACCTGGTGATGCCGCTGGCGCAGGAGAACGGCAGCATCAAGGTGATCATGCATGATCCGATGGATTTTGAAACGATTGACAAGTTGCGGTTTGTGTTGAACCGGGAGATCGAGGTGGCCTTGGCGCCGAAGGAGGCGATTGTCGAGGCGATCAACCGGTATTACGGGTCGACGAGCCAGGAGACGGAATCGGTCGACTCGATGTTGCAGGAGTTTACGGACACGGCGATTGACTTTGCGGAGGATACGGGGGATCGGCGGGGTGGAGGAGTTGGGGTGGATGAAGGGGATGCGCCGGTAATTCGGCTGGTGCATCTGATCATCCAGGAAGCGGTGAACATGCGGGCGTCGGACATCCACATCGAGCCGTTCGCGGAGCGGATCCGGATCCGGTATCGGATCGATGGGGTGTGCATGGAGCGGGACAGTCCGCCGCGGCGGTTGCTGGCGGCAATCATAAGCCGGATCAAGATTATGGGGTCGATGGATATTGCGGAGAAGCGTCGGCCTCAGGACGGACGGATCAAGATGCATGTGGCGGGTCGGGATATTGACCTGCGGGTGAGCATTTTGCCGACCAACCACGGGCAGTCGGTGGTGATGCGGATTTTGGACCGGGAGAATATTAAGGTTGGGCTGAGGGATTTGGGGTTTGGCGAGGAGGATTGGAAGCGGTTTAGTAGCCTGATTAAGCGGCCGAATGGGATCCTGCTGGTAACGGGGCCGACGGGTTCGGGCAAGACGACGACGTTGTACGCGGCGCTCAATGAGCTGAACCGGCCGGATGTGAAGATCATCACGGCCGAGGACCCGGTGGAGTACTACCTGCCGGGGATCAACCAGTGCGAGGTGCGGCCCAAGATCGGGATGACCTTCGCGCGGATCATCCGGGCGATGTTGCGCCAGAACCCGAACATCCTGCTCGTGGGTGAGATCCGGGATGAGGAGACGGCGAACACAGCAATCCAGGCGTCGCTGACCGGACACTTGGTTTTCAGTACACTGCACACGAACGATGCGCCCAGTGCTATTACACGGCTGGTCGATATCGGTGTACAGCCGTTCCTGGTTGCCAGTTCGGTGATGGGGATCATGGCGCAGCGGCTGGTGCGTAAGGTTTGCCCGAAGTGCCGGCAGCGGTACGAGCCGCCGGCCGCGTTGTTGAAGTCGATTGGACTGCGGCCGGAGATCGCCAAGAAGGCGAACTTCATGCGGGGCAAGGGGTGCGGCTATTGCAATAAGACCGGCTACCGGGGGCGGATGGGGATTTATGAGCTGATGACGATGACGACCCAGATCCGGGAGATGACGTTCCGCGGGGAGTCGACCGAAAATATTCGTAAGATGGCTCGTAAGCAAGGGATGCGAACGCTGTTCGAGGACGGGATGGTGAAAGCCTTGAAGGGGATGACGACCTTGGAGGAGGTCTTGCGGATCACGAAGGCGGATTTTGTGATGGAGCCGCAGCGGGCGTCGTGACCCGGTCGGTCAGGGGGGGGGGGTGACTAGGGGATTGGTCGGTGACGGAGGGTCGGCCTGGGCCGAGGAGGGTCTGGGCCGGGGTCGGGTGCGCGGAGGTGCGCTCAGGCGGGGTTGAGCGAGCTGGGAGCTTGATCGGACCCGCCTGGGGGGGATAATGAGGGGCGTCGGGCGGCGCTCCCGACAGCCTGTCTCAAGTTCGCACGTCGCGGCCGCGAATCGCGGGACACCTGGGTCATCGGACTGAGTCAAGCTGAACGGGCGAACAGCATCCGCTGGGGGTGGCTCGGGCGGGGAGGGTTCATGGGTACGTTGCTGATTGACAAGCTGCTTCAGACGGTCTGCACGCAGAAGGCGAGCGACTTGCATTTGACGGTGGGGATGCCGCCGGTGGTGCGGCTGCATGGGCATTTGCGGCCGTTGGCGACGAAGGTGTTGGAGCCGGCGGACACGGTGGCGTTGATGAAGAGCATCACGCCGGAGCGATGCCAGCAAGAGTTGCAGGAGGTTGGGGGGACGGATTTTGGGTTTGCGTTTGGGGACATGGCGCGGTTTCGGGTGGCGGTTTTTAAGCAGCGAAACAATATCGCGCTGGTGTTGCGGCGGATTCCGAATGAGTTTCTGACGTTTGAGCAGATTGGGCTGCCGCCGGTGATGGAGCAGCTCATCCAGCGGCCGCGGGGTCTGATCTTGGTGACGGGTCCGACCGGCTCGGGCAAGACGACCAGTCTGGCGTCGATGATCAACTGGATTAACGACAACCTGGACCGGCACATCATCACGATCGAGGACCCGATCGAGTATTACCACAAGCATAAGAAGTCGCTGGTCAATCAGCGGGAGATCGGGATCGACGTGCCGGATTTTCCGGAGGCGTTGCGGCGGGCGTTGCGGATGGATCCGGACATCATCCTGGTCGGGGAGATGCGGGACCTGGCGACGATTCAGGCGGCGATCACGGCGGCGGAGACGGGTCACATTGTCTTTGGGACGTTGCACACCAACTCGGCCGAGGGAACGGTCAACCGGATCATCGACGTGTTTCCGAAGGAGCAGCAGGATCAGATCCGCACCCAGTTGTCGGTGGCCATTATTGGGATTTTGGCCCAGGCGCTCTTGCCGCGTAAGCCGAAGGGGCTTGTGGCAGCCTACGAGTGTCTGGTGGTGACGCCGGCGGTGGCCAATTTGATTCGAGAGAACAAGACGTATCGGATTGATTCGACGATTCAGACCGGTCGCAAGCACGGGATGATTTTGTTGGACGACTCGTTGTTCAACCTGTGGCGGCAGGGGCTCGTTGAGGAGAACGAGGTGATTTATAAGGCCCGCAAGCCGAACGAGTTGCGGGAGCGGATCGAGAATGCCAAGCGGGGGATATTCGACGATCAGGATGAGGAAGAGGAGGAGTGAGCCTGGGCGTGGAGGGTTGGAGAGGCTTGGTGGAGGGATTTGAGGGGTTTGGGTCGGTGAGGGACGGCTGAGCGCACGGCGGAGGCGAGGTTACGGGGGAGCATGGGCGATGGCGCGACGCTTAGGGACGATTTTGGTGGACCTGGGGTATCTCGACGAGGAGAACCTGTGGAAGGTCTTGGATGAGCAGAAGCGGGGTGGGAATACGGAGTTGATTGGGAAGGTGGCGGTGCGGCTGGGTCTGGTGACCGAAGAGCAGGTGCTCAAGGCGCTGGGCGAGCAGTTGGGGATGAAGGTGGTGAAGCTGGGGGAGATGACGTTCCCGCCCGAGGTGACGGACCTGGTCAACGAGTCGATGGCGACGGCGTTCAAGGTGGTGCCGATTTCGGTGGGGAAGAAGGACAAAGCGCTGACGGTGGCGATGGCCGAGCCGCAGAACCCGGCGACGCTGGACAGTTTGCGGTCGTTTTTGGGGGTGGACGTCAAGGGGGTGGTGGCGTCGGAGTCGGAGGTTCAGGCGGCGATCGAGCGGCTCTATGCGGGCAAGCAGGAGTCGATTGCGGATGTCGTCAAGCAGATTGAGAGTGATCAGGGGTTGCAGCAGTATCAATATCGGAATGAGAACACGATTGACCTGGAAGCGATCGAGGAGATGGCCGAGGCGGCGCCGGTGCGCAAGCTGCTGAACATGGTGTTGCTGCTGGCGATCAAGGACAAGGCGTCGGACATTCACTTTGAGCCGTTCGAGGATGAGTACAAGATGCGGTATCGGGTCGACGGCGTGCTCTATGAGCTGGTGCCGCCGCCGCGGCACCTGGCGCCGGCGATTGCGAGCCGGATCAAGGTGATGTCGAATCTGGATATTGCCGAGCGGCGGTTGCCGCAGGACGGGCGGATTGAGCTGAACATTGGGGGCAACTCGGTCGACATTCGGGTTTCGACGCTGCCGACGATGTTTGGCGAGTCGGTGGTGTTGCGGATTTTGGATCGGACGGTGGTCAATCTGGATCTCGAGAAGATCGGGATGCCGGAGGACACGCTGGCGCAGTGGCGGCAGGTGATCCACAAGCCCAATGGGATTGTGCTGGTGACGGGGCCGACGTCGTCGGGCAAGACGACGACGTTGTATGCGACGCTCAACGAGCTGAACACGATCGAGGACAAGATCATCACGACCGAGGAGCCGGTTGAATACGACATTGAGGGGCTGATTCAGGTTCCGATCAACCCGGACATTGGGGTGACGTTTGCCAATTGTTTGCGAGCGATTTTGCGGCAGGATCCGGACAAGATTCTGGTCGGTGAGACGCGGGACCTGGAGACGGCCGAGATTTCGATCCAGGCGAGTCTGACCGGTCATATTGTGTTTACGACGCTGCACACGAACGATGCGCCGTCGGCGGTGACGCGGCTGCGGGATATGGGGGTGCCGACGTTTTTGATCACGGCGACGGTGGAGGCGGTGCTGGCGCAGCGGCTGGTGCGCAAGATCTGCACCTTCTGCCGGACCGAGTATACGCCGACCGAAGAGATTGCGATGCAGTTGGGGATGACGCTCGAGGAGGCCAAGCAGAAGAAGTTCTATTACGGCAAGGGGTGCGACCGGTGCAACAACACGGGGTACAAGGGGCGGATGGGGCTGTTTGAACTGCTGGTGATGAACGACGAACTGCGGGAGATGATCACCGCCGAGGTTTCGCTCGACGAGTTCCGGGCCGCGGCGCGCCGGCACGGGATGCGGACGCTGCGCGAGGCGGGATTGCTGGCGATCCACTCCGGGTTGTCCACCGTCGAGGAAGTGGTGCGGGAGACGATGCTGGACGACATCTGAGCCGGGTCTGGACGAGGGAATTCGGGAACTTCGAGGCGAGAACACGTGTCGAAATGAGAGAGTGTGGTCTGGCGGGCGGGGAGATCCCCCTGCCGGGGCCGCCCTGAACCGGGAGTGACGCTGCGATGCCGACGTTCACCTACGAGGCGATGGACCACACGGGCAAGGAGGTCAAGGACACGATCGAAGCCTCGACCCAGGAGGAGGCGCAGCTGCTGATTCGTCAGAAGGGTTTCTTCGTGACGAAGATCAGCGAGCGGTCGGCGAAGGCGGGGGCCAAGAAGGGGGCGCGGCCGGGTCAGAAGAAGGGGGCGGTCAAGGGGAAGCGGAAGAAGTCGTTTGCGATCGGCAAGGTGTCGGCCAAGCAGTTGACGCTGTTTACTCGGCAGCTCTCGACGCTTCAGGATGCGGGTCTGCCGCTGCTGCGGAGTTTGAAGATTCTCGAAGGGCAGCAGAAGCCGGGGGTGTTGAAGAATGCGTTGATGGATGTGATCGAGGATATTGAGAGCGGCTCGACGCTTTCGGAGGCGATGGCCAAGCATCCCAAGGCGTTTGACCGGCTGTATTGCAACATGGTGAAGGCCGGCGAGGCGGGCGGTGCGCTGGAGGCGATCCTGCAGCGGTTGGCGGACTTCAAGGAGAAGAGCCAGACGCTGAAGCGGCGTGTCAAGGGGGCGATGGTTTACCCGATCGTGGTGATTCTGGTCGCCACGGCGATTGTGGGTTTCATTCTGTATTTCATCATTCCCAAGTTTAAGGCGATCTTCCAGGATTTCGGGGTGGATCTGCCGCCGATGACGGAGTTTCTGATTCAGGCCTCGGACTTCATTATTCAGAAGTTCTGGGTGATGTTGCTGACGCCGATTGCGATCTGGATCTTCTTGAAGCTGTTGTACCGGAATCGGACGGGGGCCTACATCCTGGACCGGATCAAGCTCAAGATTCCGGTGATGGGTCAGATTGTGGAGAAGTCGGTGGTGGCGCGGACGATGCGCACGTTGGGGACGCTGGTGCAGTCGGGCGTGCCGATTCTGGACGCGTTGTCGATTGTGCGGGACACGGCGGAGAACGCGGTGTTTGAGCGGGCATTTACGCGGATCTATGAGTCGATCCGGGAGGGTGAGACGATTGCGCAGCCGCTCAAGGAGTCGCGGATTGTGGATGACATTGTGGTCAACATGATTGACGTGGGCGAGGAGACGGGCGACCTGGACACGATGCTCAACAAGATTGCGGACAATTATGACGAGGAGGTGGAGGTTCTGGTGGAGAGTCTGGTGAGTCTGTTGGAACCGATCATGATCGTGGTCTTGGGTGGGATCATTGGGTTTATTGTGATTGCGTTGTTCATGCCGTTGATTCAGTTGATCAGCAAGCTTTCGGGCTGAGCAAGGCGGGTTCGTGGCCGGGTTGGGCGCGGGTGCGTCGGCCCGGAAGAAACCGAAGGTCAGGGGTCGTCACGAGAGTAGACCGGAGTCCGTATCGGAGTGAGGAGGGAGGCGCTGCGCCCTGAGCCGGGGTGGCGTCGACCGTCCGCAGCAAGTGCCCGAGGGGGCGAGTCCAGGGGGGTTGAGGCAGCCATGAACCGCACCCGAGCAGATCAGGGACCGGCCGAGGTGGCCGCTGGGGCGAACCGACGTGGTTTCACGCTGGTGGAGCTGCTGGTCGTGATTGCCATTGTCGGGCTGTTGGTGGCGCTGTTGTTGCCGGTGATTGCCGGGGCGGTGCGGACGGCCAACGAGGGTCGGGTTTCGGCCGAGATTCAGCTTTTGGCGCAAGCGTTGGCTGAATTCAAGAACAAGTTTGGCGAGTATCCGCCGAGCCGGATTGTGCTCAGCGAGACCGGGTTTTATCCGGTGTCGGACCAGACCCCGCTGTCGCAATATTCGGGCTTTGTGTTCCGCAACCCGGGGTCGGGCGCGTGGGTGAACGGCCCGCTGCCACCGGGCAAGGCGGGGATTCCCGAGATGACGGTGGGGCAGTTGGCGGAGCGATCGGTTCGGTATCTGAGGAAGTTTTTTCCGAATGCGACGTTCAGCACGACCGGGGCGATTTACCCGTCGGGCAACCCGCCGGCCTGGCACGACTTCAACGGCAGCACGACGCCGGAGCCGGGCTTGATCTATCTGGAGGGGCATGAATGCCTGGTGTTTTTCCTGGGCGGGATTCCGAGCAGCAGCGGGGTGGGGGTTGCGGGGTTTTCGAAGCTGCCAAATAACCCGTTCGTCGGCGATGCGGCGCAGCCGAATCGGATGCAGGCGTCGAGTTTTGAGTTCCGATCCGACCGGCTCAACGACCTCGATGACGGGGATGGGATGCCGGGGTATCTGGATCCGCTCAGCTCGGGCGGGACGCCGGGGGAAGGGAACTTGCATTTTTATGCGTACTTTTCTGGATATGGGCAGAATCAGTATGACCCGAACGATGTCAACTTTTTGGAAGAGCGAACGCTGCAGAAGTTTGGCAATGAGGCGATGTGGTCGGGAGCTCCGGCGATGGCCGGGTCGCCGGCACCCAACCCGTACACCAGTTCGCTGCCGGTGGTGCCGGGGGTGGGGATGGTCAGCTACATGAATCCGAATGGGTTTCAGATCGTGTCGGCGGGCGGGGATGGGTATTACGGGCCGGGGGGGCAGTACGGAGGGGAGTCGGGCAGTGGGGACAAGCTGCCGCTCCATGCGCAGTATCCGCCGATGTCGATGGGGGCGGAGTCGCCGGCGGATTTGAGGGCGCGGGAGCGTGACAATCTGACGAATTTCACGCGGGGTCGGATTGATTGAGGGTGGGGAGCGTCAGGCTGGGGCGTGGTGGAGCGTTGGGGCGTTTGGTTGGGCGTGATTGAGGTGGTCTGATGCGTGCTGAAGGGCGTCGAGCCAGCGCGACCGGGGGAAGGCGGCGGCGGGGGTTTACCCTGGTCGAGCTGGCGGTGGTGGTCTTGATTATTGGGATTTTGCTGGCGTTTATCCTGGCGGCGGCGTTTGGAAGTGTGGAGCGAGCGCGGGAGCGGGCGACCCAGGCGCTGATCATGAAGTTGGACGTGGCGGTGACGGAGCGGTTGGATGCGTTGCTGTCGCGGTCGATCGCGCCGAATGGAACGCATCAGTGGCTGGCGGCGATTGCGCCGGTGCCGGGGGCGACCAGCGGGGCGGTCGGGAGTGTGAATGATTTGATGCCGTGGGGGCTGGTCTCAAGCCCGCGGGCCGAGGTCATTGCGCGGATCGACCTGGTACGGATGGAGATGCCGGATGTGTTTACGATTCGGGACGCGACCCTGAGTCCGAACAGTTATCCGCTGGATTTTGGGGGGCTGCCGTTCCCGCTGCCCAATGTGGTCGGGCCGCCGCAACCGATCGTGACCTACGTACTCCCGCTGGGGCATGCGGTGGGTCCGGGTTTTACGCCGTCGTCGGCGGAGCCGGTGCCGACCGGACCGCCGTTCTATTCGGTGTCGGACTTCGACCCGGACGGCGATGGCGTGCCCAATCTGGGGCCTGGCTCGAGCCAGGCCGGGTTTGTGACGCCGGGGCTGGGCATTTATGGGGCGAGCTACGATGCGCGGGCGGCGGTTGGCAGGCTGCTCAACCTGCTGCCGGCTGGCTGCAACGGCGCGGACGACGATGGGGACGGGCTGATCGACGAGCTGGACGAGGGTGTGCCGCCGGCTGGGCGGGACGGAGTCGATAACGACGGAAACGGGTTGATCGACGATCGGGCCGAGCATGGGATTTCGGTTTTCTTGCGCAATCATGATCATGCGACGGCGCGTTCGGAGATGCTGTATGCGTTGCTGGTCGAGGGGGTTGGGCCGCTCGGCAACGCGTTCAATCCCGAGGATTTCACGGGTGACGAGGTGCGGGATACGGATGGAGATGGGTTGCCCGAGTTTGTGGATGGGTGGGGCAAGCCGCTCCAGTTTTACCGCTGGCCGATTTACTACCCCAGCCCAGGAGTGCAGGAGGGTTCGGCGTGGTTTGGGGATTTGGAGCCGGTGATTGTGCCGGACCCTCGGGCGGGGCTGGCGACGCGGCCTCGGTTTGCGCTGGATACGACGGGGCAGCTTGTCGCGCCAGGGTGGTGGGGGGATCTGACGGCGGCGACGTTGCCGGTTCCGATCAGCATCAAAGCGGCGCTGTTCAACCGGTATTTTGTGAGCACGATTGACCCGAACTTCGGGCAATCGTACCCCGGGGGCGGACCGAGCCTGGCGGCCAATTCGGCGTGTTGGGATCGGTCGGGGTACTATGCGCGGCGGTCGTTTGCGTGCAAGTTTTTGATCGTCTCGGGGGGTCCGGACCAGCAGACGGGGCTGTTCCAGGTGGCCGATGCGACGATTCGGGCCAATCTGGCGGCGGGGAATCCGGACGCCAATAGCGTGCTGATGGTGGGCAACCCGCTGCCGACCGACGCAGGCAGCGGGAATTACGTGCCGGTGCAGATAGGCGAGGGCTGGGCGTCGTATGCCAATGGGTGGCCACTGGCGGCGGCGCGGGCGACGGGGCTGGTGACGGGTCCGCCGGAGGAGGCGCGGGACAATCTGGACAATCACCAGGTGATGAGCGTGGGTGGAGGGTTGCGGTGATGCGAACGAGCGGACCCCACGCGGCGCGGGCGGGCTTTACGCTGGTCGAGCTGCTGGTCGTGATTTTCATCATCGGGCTGCTGGCGATTTCGACGTTGCCGGTGGTCTTGCCGAGTCTGCAGCAGAGCTCGATCAATCTGGCAGCGCGGCAGCTTCATGCGGAGCTGTCGCGGCAGCGGGACCTGGCGGTTCGGACCAACCGGCCGGCGGGGATCCGGCTGTTGCCGGACCCGGTGACGCGTGGCGGATTTGTGCCGGCGGGCAACGGGATCGTCGAGGATCTGCGGGTGATTACGGCCAGCCGGATGATCGCCATCGAGCAGGGTCCGGATTATGCCGAAGGAGTGGTGCACTCGTTTTTTCATGAGCCGGAGCCGATTGATCCGGCGAATCCGGGGCTGGGGAATGTGCTGACCTACATAGCGCCGCCGGGGCTGCCGCCGCCGCCGCCGCCCCCGCCCCCGGGCGTCGACCCGGAGCCGTACCCCTACCTGCTGGTGCACGAGGACAAGGGGGAGCCGGTACGGGATGGGGCGGGGGTGGCCCGAGCGGTGGTTCCGAATCCACCGACGTCGTGGTTCAACAACATCCGCCAGGGCGAGCGGATCCGGCTGAATGCGGGCGGACGGCAGTACACGATTGCTGGTCCGGTGGCGAATCCGATGGTCGGGGTCGCGGCGGGAATGACGATTGCCTCGGATCAGGCACCGCCAGCGGTCAAGAATCCGCAGCGGCTGATCACGTACGGGCCGAATTATATGAGCATTCCGGGAAGCCTGGCGCCGGGATCGGAAGTGGTGTACTACGAGTTTCTGTTCTTGACCAACGGGGAGGATGACGACGGCGACGGGTTTATCGACGAGGGGTTTGACGGGATCAACAACGACGGGGACTTTTACCCGGCGGGGTTTCCAAACGACCAGCTTGTCGGGCGGCCGATCATCGACCCGGGGTTCAATGGGATCGACGACAACGCGAACGGATTCATCGACGAACCGTTGGAGTTGTTCCTGCATTGCGACCCGGCTTTGGGCTTTGTCTATCCGGGCAACCCGTTTGGGGCGCCGACGGGAGGGCTTCCGCCCGGGGTCAATGAATTTGAGTATGAGCGGTTGATTGGCGTCGATGAGATCGAGACGCGGAGTTACTCGATCCAGCGGCGGCCGGTTCCGGTCGCCGGCGCACGGGAACAGGCGCTGCCGGCGGGAGTGTTCATTGACCTGACGACCTGGGATTCGGTGGATCAATACCGGTCGGTGCGGTTCAGCCCGTTTTACGTGCCGGAGCGGTCGCGGTTGCCGGTGGACCCGTACACGCTGACGGTGGACGTCTTGATGGCGCCGAATGGGAGTGTGCTGGAGTGGTCGGCGAATGCGAATCGAGCGCCCTCGTATAATTATCCGTTTTATCATTTCTGGCTGACGGACTCGGATGGGTTGAACGAGCCGTTTTCGATCCCGCAGTTGGCGGCCAACGGGCTGTCGCCTGGCGACCTGCCGTTCCGGCTGCCGATTCCGGAGGGATCGGGCAGTGCGTATCAGGGGGTGACGTCGATCGGGCTGACGACGTATCCGGGACCGTTGCGGTTGCCGGTGTTGCGAGGGAACCGGCGGTTGGTGTCGCTCAATACGCGGACGGGCCAGATTGTGACGACCTCGGCGGAGCGGTTTGCGGTAGACAATCCGTCCCTGCCGTATGCAGCGGCCGAGTCCGGCCAGCAGGAGGAGCCATGATTGGGGCGGGTCGAAGCCGGCGCGAGCGGCGCGGGCTGACGCTGACCGAGATTTTGATCTCGATCCTGATCATGGGGATCGGGCTGCTGTCGCTGGCGACGCTGTTTCCGCTGGGGCTGCTGCGGCTGCGAGACGCGAATCGTGCGAGCCGGTCGGCGCTGTTGGGGGCGTCGGCGGGCAGCGATCTGACGGCGGCGGGGATTCTGTACAAGCCGTTTTACTTGTCGCTGTATGGATATGATCCGTTTACGGTCGATCCTGGGCGGCTGGTGGCGGGGTATGGGCGCGGGTTGACCGTCTGCATTGATCCGCTGTGGTGGAACCAGATTGAGCGGCGGGGGATCACGAATCGGGTGGCCGCGTTGAACGATCCGGCGATCGGTCAGGTGACACGATTCGCCAGTGGGATGAACAGTCCGGGGGCAGGATTTGTGCCGAGCGGCGGTCAGCCGCCGAGTGCGTTTGGGTTGCCGCGGCTGTCGCCGTACGCGGTGGTCAGTCCCGCCGACCCGGTGACGGCGAACCGGCAGGCGGTGGTGCTGAGCCAGTTGTTTGGGTCGCCGGACGATTTGGTTTATCAGTCGGAGGGGAATACGAATCCGTCGGGCGGGGTTGCGGACCTGGCCGACGGAGTGGGGAGCACGGTGGTTCCGCAGGTGACGTATACGGGCACGGTGCCGGACGGTCCGCTGGTGGATTTGTCGTTCACTTGGCTGTTTACGGGCCGGCAGACCGATTCGGGCAATGGGCAGGTCTTTGATGGAGACATTGTGATTCTGCATAACCGGCCGTTTTCGATTGATCCGGTGGCGGGCGGTTTGCAGCGGGCGGCCAACGAGGTGGTGGTGCAGGCGGTCTGGGGCTATGGGCCGCCACTGGTGCCGCCGACCAATCCGCAGCGGCCGACGCGGGGCTATGGGACCAACGACACGACGGTCTTGCTGAGGTGGCCGGTGGCGTTGCCGGACCCGGAGGTGCGGGTCGGGTCGTGGATCGCGGACGTGGCGTATCCGCTGAGCGGGGCCGTGGCGTTTGGAAATCCCGCAGTGGAGGCGGATGGGCTGTATGACTTCTGGAACAGCTATCCGGCGGATCGGTGCTACTGGTATCGGGTGGCGCGACGGAGCGAGCCGGTCTTGGAGGGGAACGGGCAATTCAAGCGGATGGTGGTGACGGTGGACCGACCACTGCGGGCCAAGACGCCGGTGGTGCTCAACAACGGGCAGATCGAGCCGGTGATCGTCGAGACGGCGCTGGTGCATCCGAACGTGGTGATGGTGTACCCGAAGGTGCTGGTGGTGAAGTGAGCGGGGTGGAGCTGGCGGCCGGGAGATGGGGAGATCGGGAGCCGTGAAGCGTCATCAGATCCAGCCAGGTGGTCGGTTGAGTCGCCGAGGCGTCACGCTGGTCGAGATGCTGGTGGCGGTGGCGTTGTTGTTGTTGATGATGACGATCCTGGTGACCGTGTTTGCCAGCGCGACCGGTTCGATCACCGAGCAGCGGCAGTACGCGGCGCTCGATCAGGAGTTGAGGCGGCTGGAGACGCTGATCCGGCAGGATCTGGCCGGAGTGACGGCGAAGATGACGCCGCCGAACGACCCACGGCAAAACCGCGGGTACTTTGAGTATGCGGAGAATGCGCTGGCGGACGCCCAGGGCGAGGATTCGGACGACACGCTGCGGTTTACGGCGAAGGCGCCGCCGGGCCGGCCGTTTACGGGCAAGGTGTGGGTGCCGGTTTCGCGGCCTCCGGGGACGTCGTTCACCCTGGTGCCGGTGACGACGACGAGCGATTACGCCGAGATTATCTATTTCCTGCGGAACGGGAATCTGTATCGGCGGGTCTTTCTGATCAAGCCGCGGGAACTGAGCGGGTTGCTGGGAGTCGGGAACACGCCGACGGATGTGAACGGTCGGACGCCGCCGCCGTTTGCCAACCTGGAAGCGGTCGGCTTCCGGGCGGCGATTTTCCGGCCGCGTGAGGCGTTCTGGACGCCGCCGTTGGGCAATCCTGGGCTTCAGTTGGGCACGGAACCGTTCGTGGGGTGGTATGCGTTCAACGACATCTCGGCGCGGCCGTCGGCCTACCCGCCCAACGTGCCGCCGGGGGCGCTGAACCCGGCCTCATATGCGCCGATCCCCAACACGCTGGGGGATTTGACCTCTCGGGAGAACCGGGCGTTCAACCCCCGGTTTGCCAACGACTACGTCAACGACCTGGCGTGGATCAGCAACGGCGTGATTGGGCCACCGGATGGGATACCCGACGACCTGAACGCGGACGGGGTGCCCGACTATTACCCGACGCTGTACCCGAACCTGATCGCCAACCCGGGGGTGATGACCAACGAGACTCCACCGCCGTATCGGCACGCATTCGCAACCGGGACGCCGTACGACGTGTTCGCCTTTCCGTTTGTCTTTCCGAATGCGTATTCGCAGCCGGCCACTCCATGGAACGCGATCCACTCCCTGGATCCCTCGGGAAGCTCATATAATCATAATCCGATTGATGTAGGGGACAGCCTGCCGGTGCCGGACTTGAATCTGGGGAATGTGTTTCAGACCTGGTGGGGATTTCCGACTTACCGGGAGACGGCCTCGCCGTTCTGGCTGGATCCGATCAAGCGGCTGAACGACCCGCCGGGGGCAGGGTTCTTCCAGGTGCGGCCGGGGAATACGGGGAATGAGCTGCCGTATGCGCAGGCCGCTGGGTTGTCGTGGCGGTTTGTTCAGGGTGGGAGGAGGTTTCTGCTGCCGCCGCTGGCGCCGCCGTTCAACCGGTTGCAGCCGTACACTGATGGCGCGGGGGAGCCGACGTTCTGGATGCCGCCGGAGGCGGTGTGGGAGGCGGATCTGGTGGCGACGAACGTGCGGAGTTTTGACGTTAAGGCGTATGAGCCGAATCCGCCGCCGATTTTGCCTGATGGACCGGACCCGGACAATCTGCCGGATGCGCCGCCGGCGGGCTATTACGACCTGGGTTATGGGAATTTGCTGACAGGGACGCCGCCGGCGTGGCTGGGAACGTTTGCGCATGAGGGGCGGATGCCGCCGCTGACAACCGATTTTCGGGTGGATCCGCAGTTTCCGCAATATTTGCGGGGAGATGATTCACCGGAGGTTGTGCGGCTGCGGCGGGTCTGGGATAGCTGGTCGACGACCTACACTGAGGCCCCGGCGCTGCCGCTTAATCCATTGAATGGTCCGCAGAGCGGGTTGGCGCCGGTGATGCCGTCGTATCCGCCGCCGTATCCGGCGCCGTTGCGGGGGATTCAGGTTCAGGTTCGGATGACCAGTCCGGATGGTCGGCGCGCCAAGGCGGTGACGATCCGGGTGGATTTTACGGACAAGTTGTGAGGGGCCGGTTGCGGCGGTCGATTCGACGAGGGGCGCGAAGACCGGGGTGAAGGAAACGGGTCGGACGGGACCCGGGAAGGCGGTGGATGATGGTTCAGGCGACGAACAAGGCGGTGAACCGACGGCGCGGGGTGGTGTTGATCCTCGTGCTGGCGATGTTGTCGATCATGGCCTTGATTGGGGTGACGTTTGCATCGCTGAGTGGGCAGGCGCAGGTTGGTGCGCGGTATTTTGCCGAAGGGCGCGATGCGACGACTCCGGAGACATACTTTGATTATGCGCTCAATCAATTGATCAATGATACGAACAATCCGAAGTCGGCGTTGCGTGGGCACAGTCTGTTGCGGGACATGTATGGTCATCCGGACCCGGTCTTGGATGTGGTGACGGGGCAGCCGATCGGGCGGCGGGGGGGATATCTGCCGCGGCTGCCGGAGCCGCTCAATACGCCGCTGACGTTTACGGGGGTGGCGTTTGACCCGGCGACGCGGGTGTATACGGTCTCGACGAACATTCCGACGCGGAACAATCCGGCGATTGGGCAGGTGCCGTCGTTGTATGGGGCGAATTTTACGGGATGGGTATTGCGGCTGCAGCAGTGGGCGTTTGACGCTGCGGGGAATGGGCGTCAGTTGGTGCCGCCGGTGGGGCAGACCTTTGAGGTGATGGCCGACGACTATAGCGGGGCGTTTCATGTGTTTCGGTTGTCGCCGGCGGATGTGACGACGCCGGGGCTGGTGTTGCCGGATTCGCCGCTGGTGAGCGGGCTGCCGCCGGGGTTTACGACGTGGGCCAACGTGTTCGAGCTGGATGGCCGGTATTTGGGGGCGTTTAATGGGACCGGGATGTCGATGGTGGGGATGCCGAATGCGATTGCGCCGGATCGGGTGAACTTTCTCTACAACAATCCGGTGATTCCTGGGGGGTTTTACGATCCAGATGCGTTTGACCCGCAGGCGCCATTGAATCCGGCGTTGTCGTCGCCGTCGATGGACGAGGACTACGACGCGGTCGATCATGAGAACATGTTTTTGGCGTGGCAGTCGGCCGATGGCGAGGTGATGATCCCGTCGTTCCACCGGCCGAACCAGATCGTCTACGACCCGGACAATACGGGAGTCAACGACTGGGAGAATCCTCCGGACCCAGTACAGGCGAACTTACGACGGGCGAAGTTTTTGCGGCCGCGGCGGGCGGACCATCCGCAAAGCGGGGAGACATTCCCGGATCTGGTGCCGGACCGGGCGACGGGGAAGATCACCTACGACGTGGACAACGACGGCGATGGGGTGACCGACTCGGTCTGGATTGATCTGGGCTATCCGGTGCAGCGCAGCAAGGAAGGCAGGCTGTTCAAGCCGCTGTTCAGTTTCATGGTGATCGGTCTGAACGGGCGGATTCCGCTGAATTCGGCGGGGAACTTGCAGCGGCGGGCGATGGCCAATCTGGACAAGGATGGCAACGGGGTGATCGACGTTCGGCTGAATGGGAACGGCCAGGTTGACCTGTTTCTGAGCGATGCGTATGCGGGCTGGCCGCTCGTGCGGCATGCGTCGCACCTGGGGTATTCACCGTTCGAGGTCAACCCGGCCTACGGGCTGACGACGCCGCTCGGTCAGGACGGGCCGAATCTGTATGAGCTGAATCGGAATCGGGATGGGCAGCAGTTGCTGTTGCAGTTGTTGACGGGGGTGAACGATCCGACCTTGGGGTGGGTGCCGGGTCGATATGGGGAGGTTGAGGTCTTTGCGCTGGCGGCGCAGAGCGGTTACGTGGGACGGTTTCCGGGAGCGGGGCGGTCGTACAATTTGAATCCGCTGGCGACTGACCTGATGGATTCCAATTTCAATGCGTTTGACTTTTTCCCCGCGGTGCCCGAAGCGGGGGATCTGCTCGACCTGGCGGGGCGGCAGATGCTGCCCGTGGAGCGGATGCGGCACTTTTTGACGCCGATCGACCTGACGGGTTCGGGGTTGATTGTGCCGTGGGATACGATGCCGCAGCCGCAAGGGGATTTCGGCCGGGGAGCGGATCGGATGGGTCGGGTCTCGTACTTCCAGTACTACCGGCCGGCGGGGGTGGCGTCGGGGGCGTTGCCGCCGGATCGGGACATGAATGGGAGTCTGGAGGGCGAGCGGATCTACGACCCGGCGTTGCTGCCGAACGAGGTGCCGGGACTGAATGTATTGCACGGGTATGAGTCGCACCGCAACCCGGCGGGACGGCCCGGGCAGCCGGGCGAGGTTCCTGCTCGGGAGTTTATGGCGCGAGCACCGTTCAATGTGGGAGACAATCGGACGCTGCCGACGTTTGACGGGCAGATCAACTCGGCGAATCCGATTGTGCAGTCGCCGCCGGCGGCCGCGCCGCCGCCGCCCTTTACGATCCCGACGCAGATTGTGCAGGGGATGTATCCGAACGGCAGCCTGGGTCTGAACGAGGATATTCAGCTCAATCTCTATCGACGCGAGCCGTACGACGAGATTTTCGGGCCGGAGGATCTGGAGTGGTTGTACCGGCTGCAGGATGTAGACGGGACCTCGCTGACGAGCCGGCTGGAGCACTTGGCGCAGGTCGTGACGCAGACCGGCGAACCGTTCCGGGCGTTCGTCGACGATGATCCAGTGACGGATCTGGCAACCGGCGCGCGGCTTGGGATCGATGCGCTGACGCGGCGGCGGCTGTATGCGGTGGATAGCTGGGAGCTGAATCGGTTTGCGTGGATGCAGAACTACTTCACGCCGGGCAATGCGCCGGCGCTGGGGCATGGGAATCGGAAGATCAATCTGAATTATCCGCTGCCGCTGTCGTATGACTCGAGCGAGCCGACGCGGCTGAAGTGGATCAGCGAAGCCTATGCGCTGATGAAGCAGGTGTTGTACCCGGGGTTTGTGCCGCCAGGGACGGGAGCACCGGGGGAACCACGGCCGGAGGACTTTGCGCGGCTGGGTCAGTTTGCGGTCAACATCATTGATTTCCGGGATCCGGACGATGTGATGACGCGGTGGGTCAACCCGGATCTGAAGCTGCGGCCGGCGGAGGGCTTCGGCTACGACGATGGAGACAGTGTGCCGAATGAGCCGGCGGGGGTGGCCTGGATCAATGATCCGACGGTGCCGAACACAGGTCAGGGAACCGGGCCGGTCGTGCAGTGGGGGATGGAATATCTGCCGGTGACGATCAACGAAGTGCTGGCCTATCAATTCCAGGCCAAGGATGGGAACGAACAGAGGACCGTTAAGCGGTTGTTTGTGGAATTTGCCAACATCTTGACCGAGGACGGGGATGGGATCGAGGGCCAGGGAGGGCGGGCCAGCGACCTCTACTTGCGGGGTTGGGGGCTGTTGATCACGCCGGATGACCCGACGGCCAATCCGGGGCTGCCCCAGTTGCGAGGCGAGCGGCCGAACACGGCGACCGGGCAACTGGATCCGGACACGCTCAAGGAGGTGATTCCGCTGGCTGGTTCGAAGGGCGATCCACCGACGTTCAACCCGCTGCCGCGACCGGTCGAGGCGCTCGACTCGGGTGACGACGATGTGGACGCTTTGCCGAACCAGAATGGCCCGGGCAACGACAATCATTATTTGATGGCGAATCGGCAGCCGATCGCCAACGCTGAGCAAAATCCGCCGAATCCGGATGCGGAGTTGTCGGACGATCTAGTGGCTCAGTTGCCGACGTTGCCAGTCGGCTCCGGGGAGGCGCGGTATTACTGGCTGCATCTGGTGCGGCCGGCGAACCCGCACGCGGCGAATCTGGCCAACGAGCCGCTGGTGGTGGTCGACTCGTTCCGGTTCCCGTATCGGGACGCGGGGATCCGGGTGGATGCGAGCAACCCGAACGATGAGGTGACGGTGCCGGCGTATCCGCCGGGGACGAATCCGCCAGCGGCGTCGACGCGGGCGATTTATTCGGTGGGGCGACATCAGCCGCTGCGGGGCGGGCACGCGGTGCCGGATTCGCATCGGTATTCACCACCGTATCCGTATGGGTGGTCGGAGCAGACGGCGGCGGATCGGGGGAGCAACGCCGGCGATAACGATCCGCCGGACATCCGCGGGCGTTATCCGATCAACGTGATGGGCAATCCGGTCCTGACGCCAGTGACGGCACCGATCCATCACACGCTGGGTTACGACAACCGGCTGGAGAGCGGTGGTTCATCGCCGCGGGAGAACTGGGATCACTTCCCCTTTTTGGATCGTGACTTTGCGAGTGTGACTGAGTTGCTGCTCGTGCCGGATTGTCCGCCGGGTCTGTTCACGAAGAAGTTTGCGGAGCGGGCTGGGCTGCCGGATCCGGCCGACGCCGGCGATGGGTTCCCGGGTCCATATCCGCATGCGACGCCGCCGGAGGTCTTTGAGAGCGGGATGGCGGCGGCGGTGGCCACGGGGGGCGTCTTGGATTGGCCACCGTATCTGGTGGACCCGCATCCGTTCCCGTACTTGCCGCAGCGGTTTTACTACACGGCGGTGCCGCTGGAGCCTGGTCCGCCGCCGGTGCCGTCGCACGATCGGGCGGGGTGGTTCCAGTTTTTCGAGTTCTTTGAGGTGCCAAGCCCGGTCGCGGGGGCGATTGGTCCGGTGGCGGAGGGAGACAATCTGGACTGGCTGCGCAAGGATGTGCGACCGGGGGCGTTGAATCTCAATTTGATTATCGATGAGGAGGCGTTTTTCGCGCTGGTCGATGATCCCCGGCTCAATTTGAATCCGTTGGCATCCGGGGCGTCGGTGCCGCGGGTGGTGACGGCGATTGATCCGAACGGTCAACCGACGTTCAGTCATCCGATGTCGGATCTGAATCAATATACGCTCGGACGAGGCTTTCATGCTCCGGCGGGGACTCCGCCGGGGACATATATGAAGTCGGCGTTTGCGGACTTTGTGAAGCTGAGGCACGGAGGGTCGGGGCTGATCGGGCTGTCGCCGCTGCATCCGCTGGCGCCGAAGCCGTTCCGGTCGGCGACGGCCGTCAGTCCGGTGGCGGGGCTGGACGTTTACGACACGGTATTCCGGCCGGCGCGGTTGGAGGCGTTTGATCCCAATCTGGGGGTGATGCCGGATCGGACCTCGATTCCGCCGCGGCGGTTGTTCCAGGTGGCCGATCGGTACGACGAGGCCCAGCCGTTGACGCTGATCGACCCGGCCAGCGAGCTGGGGAACTTCCCCGGTCAGCCGCCCTTGACGCCGAATCACACGCAACTGGCCAATCCGACGGCCAACCTGTTTGGGTCGGCGACAGCGCCGCCGGACTGGACGCTGGGGTCGGCCGAAGGGGCGGACCGCCGGCGGCATCCGCTCTGGCAGGGCGAGATGATCCAGAAGGTGATGAACAACGCGACGGTGCGAACGCATCAGTTCGCGGTCTGGGTGACGGTCGGCTTTTTCGAGGTGGTGCGGGAAGGCAATCCCTCGAAGGTGATGATCGACCCGAGGCTTGCGGTTGACGAACTGGGCAAGGAGATTGGCCGGGATACGGGTCAGCAGGTGCGGTATCGGGCGTTTTTCGTGGTCGATCGGACCCGGGCGACCCGGTTCGACCCGCGCAATCCGGAGGATTTCCGCAATCTGATTGTCTATCGGCGCACGATCCAATGATCTGTCGCCGAATCCCCTCAAGCGGGGGTGCGGCCGAGTTGTCACAAGGCGTCCGGCTGCCGCGTAAAAGATTGGAATTATCAAGTCAGCGAGCGATAGAATTCATTAATTCTCCCTGTCCGGTCGTTGCGGTCCGCCTTTATCAGGAGTCATGCCCCATGCGTTTGCGTGTCCGCCCGAGCGGGTTTACGCTCATTGAGCTGCTGGTGGTCATTGCGATCATCGGCGTGCTAATTGGGTTGTTGTTGCCGGCGATCTCCAGTGCGCGAGAGGCTGGCCGGCAGGCTCAGTGCCTGAACAATGTGAAGCAAATCTCGCTGGCGATGTTGAATTTCGCCAATGGGAAGAATCGGTTTCCCAACCTAGGGACCTGGGGGGAGATTCCCGGCAATCAGGATGCGTCCCTGTCTCCGATCAATCAAATAAACGCGACGACGGTGAGCGTGGTGGTCGCCGAAGACGGCTCGAATCCTTCGGGGACCGACCTTGGGCCGCTGTATAGCTGGGTGGTCGACATCTTGCCGAACCTGGACGCGCAGTCGCTGTACAACGATTTCAATCGGAATCGGGTTTATTATGACGACCCGTCGACGATCGGCGGAGCGCGCGGCTCGAATGGCTGGGATCCGACCCGGCCGACGAATCTGACGATCGGGAACACGCCGATTGTGACGCTGGTCTGCCCCAACGACAACGACCAGCAGGGCCGTGGCAACCTGTCGTATGCCTATAACATGGGCTTTTGCCGCTGGCCGGGCAACGGGACGATTGGGGCTGGTTGGCTGGGCAACGCCAGTGGAGGGACGCCGCAGGCGGTGACCTTTGGGCCGAACAACGTTCCGGGATCGCCGGGCGGTTACGGGACGTTCAAGAAGCTGGGTCTGGGCTTCCTGGGGACGGCCGCCGGGCGTAGCCCGTGGGATATCTTCAACACGCCGGCGACAGTGCGCGATGGCAGCTCGTACACGGTGATGATCGCGGAGAACTCGACCGGCGGGGCTTCGGAAGGTTCGCCGTATGGGTGGACCCAGAGCAGCCCGGTCCAAGCGACGTTGCCGACCAACTGGGCGACCCCGCATCCGAATTTCGTGGGGGTGATGGGGTCGGACAACATCTGCGGGATTGATGGCGACTGCTTCTCGAAGCTGGACGGGAACGGGTTTGGCCCGCTGACCCCGGTGGCCGGCCGCGCGGATGGCCCGGGCTGGTTGCTGGCCAATCAGAAGGGCTCGAACGAGGAGATCAACTACGGAGCCCGGTACGTTTCGGATCCAGGTGGCAGCCCGTTTGCCAACAGCCAGCATCCGGGGCTGATCATCGTGGGGATGGCCGATGGGTCAGCCCGGCGGATCAGCGACACGATTGAGGGGTCGGTCTGGGCCAAGCTCTTGACACCCGATGGGCAGACCTTGCCATCGGCGTACCGGCAGATGCCGCTGGCGACCGACGCGATCCCGGGTAGCTGATTTCCGGGGTCATCGAAGCGGCCGAGCGGACAGGGAGCGGATGGGGCCGTGGCCGGAGTTCTCAAGAGAACTCCGGTCACGGCCCATCGCGTTGGTGTGGGGGAGTGAGGCTTTTGGGGTGGCCGGATTTTGGGTCGGACTTGCCGGAACAGGGGTCTTGGGGTAGAAGGCCTGCCCGGAGCGGACAACATGGGAGCGGTCCGGTCGAGGCAGGAAGGATGGTCTCGAACGGGCACGCCTTCAGGACGAGGGGGCCGCGGTCGTTTCGGGTTGAGACGATCAGGGGTTTCTCCAGGGAGACGTCTTGAGGGTGGCAAGGCTCCGAGAGCGATGGGCACCGTTGGAACGCTGGCCGAGAGGCGCCGGAGGTCGGCCTGCCTGATTGGGAGGGCGGGAGGCTTGGGCGGTTCCCCTGGAAGTCAGGTGCCATGGTTGCGGGTCGAGGTTGTCTGTCGCCTAGAGTGTGCCGGCCGCCGCGGGTGGTTGGGCGATTGGGGTTTGGCGTGGGCTATGGGGTATGGCTGGGTGTGGTCTTGGGGATTGGGGTTGGGGTGCGCGGATCTGCGCAGACGGTGGGATCGTTGAGTGGGCGGGTCGTCGAGGTGGTGGTGGAGGGTCACGAGACGATTCCGACCGATCAGGTGCTGGCGAAGCTGCGGACGCGGGCCGGGCGTGAGTTTGATGAGCGGGTTCTCGAGGACGACGTGGCCCGGCTGGTTCAGGCGCGCTGGTTTGCGGACGTGCGGCCGTTTGTCCGCCGGGACCCGGAGCGTGATGGGCTGGTGGTGACGTTTCGGGTGGTCGAGCTGCCGATGGTGCGCTCGGTGGAATACCGGGGGATGACGAAGCTGAAGAAGAAGGAAGTGGAGGAGGCGACGGATTTGAAGCCAGGGTCGCGAGCCGAGCCGGTGAAGGCAGGTTTGGCGGCCGAGCAAATCCGGCGGATGTATCAGGACAAGGGGTATGCGTGGGCCGAGGTCCGGCTGATTCGGGGCGGCGCGGCCGAGGACCGGGATATCGTCTTCGAGATTTTCGAGGGGCCGAAGAGCCGGCTGCGTTCGATCCGGTTTACGGGCAATCGGTATGTGAGCGCGGCGGTGTTGCGGACCAAGCTATCGAGTAAGGCGGCGATTCTGGGGGTTGTTGGCGGGACGTATCACAAGGAAGACATCGAGGAGGATGCCCGGCGGCTGCGAGAGTATTACCACAGCCAGGGGTTTTTCGAGGTCAACATCCGCCCGATCGTGCGTCCGGACCCGAACATGGGGGACATGGACGTGGAGTTTGTGGTCTGGGAGGGGACGCAGTACAAGGTCCGGCAGATTGAGTTTGAGGGGAACAAGTATTTGACGGATGAGCAGTTGCGCGAGGGGTTGGTGCTCCACTCGGGCCAGCCGTTTCGAGACGATCTGCGGGAGGCGGATTTGAAGACGCTCCAGGGGCGGTATGGGAGCGTCGGTTTTATTGATGCGCAGATTCAGGTTGAGCGGCGGTATGCGGACCCGGAGCGTGCGCCGGGGGTTGTCGATCTGGTGTATCGGATCGAGGAAGGGGCGCCGTATCGGCTGGGGCGGTTGATTGTTCAGGGGAATTCGCGGACGCGGGATGAGGTGGTGCGTCGCGAGGCCAACATGGCGGGGCTGGTTCCGGGGGAACCGATCGACCAGGAGCGGATTGAGAAGTTTCGCCAACGGCTGGGCAATCTCCGGTATTTTGCGACGACGCCGGACATGGGCAAGCCGATCGCGGTGAAGGTGGTGAATCGGCGGCCGCCGGACCAGCCCTACGGATCGACGATTGCGCCGAACCTGGACGAGGTGATCCGGGCACGGTTGCAAGGCCCGGATGAGACGTCGCAGGTTCGGCTGCAGAGTCCGGGTTTTGACGACGAGGTGACCTTGGGAGGCGCGGCGGGCGGCGTCGATCGCGGCGCGGCGGGCAACGATGGGGAGGTGCGGTCGGGGAGGCCGACACGGTCGCGGGAGGTGGGCGAGCCGCTGGCCGGGGACTCCGGTCCGGCGCGGGTAGCGCAGATGGATGGTCCGCGCTGGTTTGATCCGCCGGTGGACGAGCCGCTCGAGGCGCCGCCGCTGGAGGTGCTGCCGACGCCGATCGAAGGAAACGGTCCGCGTCGCGGTGAAGGAACCCGGACGCCGCCGTTCGGCCAGGACGTCGCACCCGGCGGCTTTCCGAGCACGCCGGGCGGAAACATGACCAATGTGGGGCCGGACCGGCAGGAGCCGTTCCCGGAGCGGTCGTTTGCCGACATCATCACCCAGGTGGACGAAGTGGCGACCGGGCGTCTGATGTTCGGGATTGGGGCCAGCTCATTTGGCGGGTTCAGCGGCAATTTTATTTTTCATGAGACGAATTTCGACTTGTTCAATCTTCCGCGCAATTTGAGGGATTTCGGCGAGGGGCGGGCGTTTCGGGGCCGCGGTCAGGAGTTCCGGCTGGAGCTGTCGCCGGGCACGGCGATCAACCGGATGGTGGTCAGTTTCCGAGACCCGTATGTGTTCAACCTGCCGATTGGGTTTGGGACGTCGGGCTACTTGTTCTCGCGGTTTTATCCAGATTGGAATGAAGATCGGATGGGCGGCCGGTTTTCGCTGGGTCGGCAGTTTGGGACCCAGACGTATGCGGACGTGGCGTTTCGCATCGAGGACGTGGACTTCTATGGCTTCAAATACCCGGCGCCGGCGGAGTATTTGGCGGCGTCGGGTCATACGACGCTCGCGACGATCCGGCCGTCCCTGCGGTTTGACAATCGGAATGACCCGTTTGCACCGAATCGGGGCTACTACCTGGAGTTTGCGTTTGAGCAGGGCTGGGGGGACTTCACATTTCCGAAGGTGACGGCCGAGGGTCGGGTCCACTTCACGACCGGAAGCCGGCCGGACGGATCAGGCAAGCGGGTGTTGACGCTACGGGGCTTTGTCGGAGCGACGGGCCGGGATACGCCGGTTTATGAGCGGTTCTTCGCGGGCGACTTCCGGAGCATGCGGGGGTTCGCATATCGCGGCGTGGGACCGTTCTTGTACAACTCGAACCTCGGCGGCCTGTTTACAACGGTCGGGTCGCTCGAGTGGCAATTCCCGTGGACGGCCAACGACAAGCTTCAGCAGGTCATCTTCACGGACTTTGGGACGGTCGAGAGCGATTACGCGATCCACGATTTCCGGGTTGCGGTGGGAACGGGCTTGCGGGTCTATCTGCCGCAGCAGTTGTTTGGACCGTTGCCGCTGGCGTTTGATATTGCCTTCCCGGTCGTGAAGACGGCCGAGGATCGCGAGCGGATCTTCACGTTCTTCATCGGGTCGTTTTGGTGAGCCGACCGAGGCGGCAGCGGTGGAGAGGCGGGGGTGAGTTGGTCGAGCCAATGGCGTGGACGTCGACTCGTGAGGGGTGTGTGAACCGCTCGGTGGTAGCGCGGCCGGGGAGAAGCAGCTAGGGGTAGCGGATCAGGCTGACGACCTCGGTGGGCGCGAGGCGGGCGCGGCCTTCGAGGAACCCGAGCTCGATGAGGAAGGCGCAGGCGGCGACGTGGGCGCCGGTGGACTGGACCAGTTCGCAGCAGGCTTTCATGGTGCCGCCGGTGGCGAGCACGTCGTCGACGAGCAGCACGCGAGTACCGGGGCGAAGGGCGTCGGCGTGCATTTCGAGGGTGTCCTGGCCGTACTCAAGCTCGTAGACCTGGGAGACGCGGAGGTAGGGGAGCTTGCCGGGTTTGCGGATGGGGACGAAGCCGACGCCGAGGGATAGGGCCAGCGGGGTGCCGAAGAGGAAGCCGCGGGCCTCGGCGGCGCCGACGACATCGATGGGGTGGGAGCGGACCAGATCGGCCAGACCGTCGACGGCGGCGCGGAGTGCGCCCGGATCAGCCAACAGGGGCGTGATGTCCTTGAATTGGATGCCCGGCTTGGGGAAGTCGGGGATGTTGCGGATGAAGCGGTCGAGGGGGTGCGGCATCGGCGGTCAGGCTCCTCGGGATGGGGACGAATTTAGCGCGCGAGGGAGAGTGGCTGCCAGGGGGTGGGGTGGCTGCCAGGGGTGGGGCCCTGGGCAGGAATCGACTCGGAGGAGCGTTCGTTGGAGCAGGAACAGACGCCGATGCGACGGGGCGACCTCGAAGAACCGGACACGGGTTGGAGTCGCGGGTGGTCGGAGCGAGGGCGGGTGGGGTTGGTTCAGGGCTTGGCGGACTCGGGAGAGCGGGCTGCGGGGGTGGACCGTGTCAGGGAGCGAAGGCGTCGAGGTCGGCGGTCGAGGGAGGGAGTTTGAGGCTGGCGCCGGGCAGGTCGGGCGGTTCCTGAGGTTTGTCGGCGAGGGGCGGAGCGGCGCCGGGGGTACTCGGGGCGACCAGGCGAGGGGTGGGGTCGGAGATCATGGGAACATTGATACCGACGCGCTTATCGCGCTGGCGGATAGAGCCGGACTGGACGGGGCCGACGCCGCCGACGTAGACATCTTTGGCGTCGGCCATGGCGAGCTGGGTGCCGGAACGCCAGACCAGTTGGCCGCTGGCGCGGTCGTAAGCGAAGAGGGCGAGCTTGGCAATGCCCTGCTGGTGGCTCTTCTTGATGATCGGAATTTCGGGGATGGTGCCGGCCGGAAGCCCGCCGAGCGTCACCGGGACGGTGGTCTGAGGGACGCCGAGCAGCCAATTGTAGGAGTCGGTGCCGTAGGCTCCGACGCGGGGTTCGAGGATCCAGAGGGCCTGCTCGGGCTTGGAGCGGATCAGGACACCCTGGCTGAGCATGGCTTGGCGGAGGCTGGAGACCAGCCAGCCCTCGTCGATGGTGCCTTTGATGTACTGGGTGTCGATGAAGACGGGAACGCCGGCCAGAGGACTGAAGTCGACGCTGGCGAGGGCCTGGTCCCAGGCGTTCGTCAGAAGGATTTGCTCGGTGGCGGTGCGGGCGGTGCCGGTTTGCTTGACGGTCCCGCAACCGGCCGACAGCGCAGCCAGGGCGCAGGCGATGAGACGTCGGCCTCGGGGCATCTCCGGGGGTCCTCCGGTCTGGGGACGGGAGGGTAGCCGGGGTCGGGCCGGGGGTCAAGGCGGGCTGCGTTTTCAGGAGCCAGGCAGCGGCGAAACGACCCGCCGCCACGGGCCGTCTCAAGATGTGGGCGACCTGTCCGCTCTCGGGAACCTGGTCGGATAGGAACGCCGCTGGTGATTCCGCATCCGCCGCGGGTGGAGCGGATGCGACGGTTGGCTTCGGTCAGCGCTTGTCGGTCGATCGAACTCTGAAACGCCAGTCGGGAGAGTCCGCCAACGGATCGTAGCGAACGATCACTCACTCATAGTTATGATCGTTAGATTACTATTTCCATTGTTGGTTCAGCGTTTATCAAATGGGCGTCTGTTGGAGGTGGGCAATTCCCCCCCTGCCCTGCTGGTGTCTTTGGGGTGGCGACCGGAATGGGCGCTGGGGGGTTTGGTGGGAGCGGCGGAACGCAGGCTGGGGGGAAGGGCGAGCGTGGGAGGTGGTCGGTTGATTTCCAGGTGGTCAGGCGAGGGGTTTTTGACGAGGATACGGAGGTTGGGCGCAACAAGACGCCCCGAAGCGAGCGGCTTCGGGGCGTCTGGTTGTCAACGCGAGGAATCGGTCAGAGGATCGAGATTACGGCTTGTCCGGCTTGGGCCGGGTGAGGGTCTTGAATTCGCCGGGGAGGCGATGGTTGACGTCTTCGACGTAGATGGCGATCTCGTCGGCCTCAGCGACGTAGGCTTCGAAGTCCTCGAGGGACCCGGCGGGAACGATGGTGCGGTCCTTGATGTAGCGGGTGATCAAGTCGCCGCGTTCGAGGCCGGAGTCCTCGGCGGGGCTATTGGGTTCGACGGTGGTGACGACGAATCCCGAGTCGAACTGCTGGTAGCCGTAGCGTTCGGCGAGTTCGGGCGTCAGCGGGGTCACGCCGAAGCCGAAGGGGTTGGCCTGGGTCTGCTCGACCGAGTCAGCGCGGGGCGCCCGTTCGGGTCTGGGCCGGCGCATGCCGCGGGTGACGGCTTCGAGCGGCTCGGGGGCGACGTTGAAGGCCAGGGGCTTTCCGTCGCGGAGGACGGTGACGGGATAGGATTTGCCGGCCTCGCTGGTGTAGACGATCGTCTGAAGGCCCTCGCGGGTGCGGACGGGCATGGCGTCGAAGCTGGTGATGACGTCGCCGACCTTGAGACCTGCGCGGGCGGCTGGGGAACCTTCGCCGACTTCGGTGATCACGACGCCCGCGGTGTGCTCGGGCAGGCCGAGCTGGCGGGCCAGGCCGCGGTTGAGCGGCTCGACGTTGACGCCCATGATCACCGGCTCGATTTTGCCTTTCTGGATCAGTTGGTTGGCGAACCGGACGGCCATGTCGATGGGGATGGCGAAGCCAACGCCGGCCGAAGCGCGGGTCATGGTGGCGATGGCCGAGTTGATACCAACAACGCGTCCATCCATGTCGACCAGGGGGCCGCCGGAGTTGCCGGGGTTGATCGAGGCGTCGGTCTGGAGGAAGGCCTCGAAGCGGTTGATGCCGAGGTTGTCGCGCTCGGTGGCGGAGATGATGCCGGCGGTGACGGTCTGGCTCAGCCCGAACGGGGAGCCGACCGCGAGGACCCAGTCGCCGACGTGGAGGTTGCGGGTGGAACCCAGCTTGAGGGGCGGGTAGGACGTCAGGTCGACTTTGATGACGGCGATGTCGGCGTCGGGGTAGGTCCCGACGATCTGTGCCGGGGCCTGAGCGCCGTCGTGGAAGGTGACGACAATGCGCGTGGCGTTTTCGACGACGTGGTTATTGGTCAGGATGTGACCCTTGGTGTCATAGACGAAGCCGGAGCCGGTGCCGATTCCGCCGGGACCTTGGGGCCGCTCGAAGGGGAATCCGGGGCCGTTGGGTCCGAAGAAGCGGCGGAGCATCTCCTCCATCTCCTGGGGATCGATCTGGCGGATTTCGCCGTTGTTGTCACCGGGTGCGGGACGGGCGCGGAAGCGAGTTCCGCGCTGGACGTTGATCTGGACGACCGAGGGGCGAACGCTCTCGGCGACGGCGTTGAAGGCGTCGGAGAGTTCGCGGGCTGTACGGCGGCCGGCCTCGGGGTTTTCCTGGGTTGCCGGCAAGGGACGGGTCGTCAGTTGAGAGCTGGCTAGAGCCGCCAGCGAGACGACGAGGGCTGCCCAGCCGAGTGTGTTGCGATGGGTCATGAACAATCCTCCTGAGTCGCATGCGCCCGGAATGGTCCGCCGGGCGGTTGGAGTCTGCCGGGCCGACGCGGCCTCGGGCGCTTGGGCGCTCGAGGATCGGCCAGGGCAGACGGATATGGCTTTAGTACGTTGCGTCACGGGGTTTTGGTTCGGTGATCCGGGACTGACCGGGATGAGGTCGATCCAAGGGGGTGATTTCGACGCGGCGGAAGACGATTTCCGCACCTTCGGACTGGAGGAGGATCCGACCGCGTCGGGGCTCGGGGTCGGAGCCTTGGTTGACAACGACGCCGTTGACTTTGTGGATCAGGCTGCCATTCTGGCTGATGACTTCGATGGTGTTCCACTGGCCGTGGGGTTTTTCGGCGTCGGCGGTTTTGACGGCGCGGACGGCCGAGCCAGGTTCGTTGCGAACGCCGCGGACGGTCAGTCGGGCGCCGTCCACCATCCAGAAGTCGCCGCAATCGCCCTCCTGGATCTGGCATTCGATCGATCGGGGCCAGACTTTGTCGGGTCCGACGACGTGGTAGCAAATGCCGGAGTCGCGTTTAGCGTTTTCGCGGGGAGGCCAGCGGCGGTCGCCCCAGCGAAACTCGACGATCAGGTGGAAGTCTTCGAACTCGTCGCGGGTGGCGATGTAGCCGAACTCCTGACCCGAGACGTGGAGCAGGCCGTTGTGGACGCGGAAGACCTGTTTGGGGTCGGTGGTCGGGTCGGCGCCGTCGGCGTGGGGCAGGTGGATGGTCCAACCGTCGAGGTCGCGGCCGTTGAACAGACGGAGGGTCTCGGGGGCGGGTGTCTGAAAAAGGACCGCCGTGAGGACAGCCGAGAGAGCAAGCGGAGGCAAGGCGGGGGTCCTCCGTGGGGTGTGAGATGTATCGTGAACGCCGATTCTAGCTCAAGGGCGGTGGGGGTGGAGGCGGTTTTTTGTGGGGGGTGGTCAGGTAACCGGCGGCCGAAGTGGGGACGGTGGGAAGGGATCGGCGAATGCGCGACGGCGGCTCAGAGGCGGAAGGCCGGGCTTGGGCCGGTTGGCCGCAGGCTAGGGGATTTGGCTGGGCGGGTGGAGCGGCGAGGGGGGAAGTAGACTCGGCCGATGGCGGCGGTCCGCAGGGTTCGGGCAGGCGGGTGGGCGGCTGGCGGGGGATGGTTGGAGCGTGGTCAGGGAGCGTTGCGGCGGCGTTGGTGGTTGCGGATGGCGGCGACCAATTCGCGGGTTGGGATTCGATAGGGAGCGAGGGAGGGTTGGCGGTCGATCCAGGCTTCGGCGTCGGGGGTTGCGAGGATCTGGGTCCGCCCGTTTTCGACCTGGCGGAGGAGGATGCCGCGGTCGACGAGGTAGAGGATGACCAGCGCGCGGCGCCAGAGGGGTTGGCGCGACCAGTAGGGCGAATGGTCCAGATCCAGCTCGAGTTGGAAGCCCGCGAAACGAACGACCTCCTCGAAGAGAGCTTCGAGGTGCTCGGGGTTGCGATGCTGGCGGTAGTGGGCCAGATGGCCCCGCCAGCGTCGAGCCAACGAGCGGATCAATTCGGCTGCGGGACTTTTCATGGGTTGAGGATTACTCCTTCGTATGTGTGGAAGACGAAGGATGTCAGGGTTTGTGACGTTCGTGAACTGGATTATTCTAGGAGGTCGGCAATCCTGGGAATGCCGGGGCCGGAAGATGAGCGAGCGGGGAACTGGGGTTGGGAGGCCCGGACGGGAAGGCAGGCGGCGGGGCTGGCGTCGCGGCTGGTTGAGCAATCGTAAGCGGTGGAGAGGCCATGTTCCGAGCGATCGGGGAATTTGTGACGCGACGGGGCTGGTGGGTGGTCCTGGCGTGGGTCGCTCTGGCGGTGGTGCTGGCGCGGGTGGCTCCGCCGTGGAGCACGGTCAGCCGCGACGATGATGTGCGGTTTTTCCCGCCCGAATATGCGAGCGTGGTGGGTCAGAGTCTGCTGGAGCGAGGCTTTCCGGCGAATGTGACTGACTCGTCGGTGGTGATCCTGGCAGAGCGGGCGAACGGCTGGCTGACGCGGTCGGATTTGTCGTTTTTCGACCGGCTGACGCGGCGGCTGCAGCGGCTGGCGCAGGAGCAGCCGGAGCTGAAGATTAAGAAAATCGTGGACCGTAACGAGCCGGTGATTGGGGAACGGCTTCGGGCGCGGCGCGAGTCGGGCGGCGAGATTGTCCTGACGGGGGTGCAGTTGGGTTCGACGTTTATCTCAAAGCAAGCGCGGGTGGCCGTGGATCACATTTTGGAGCTGGTGCGGGATTACCAGATTTTGGCGCCGGAGGGTCTGACGCTGGGGATTACGGGTTCGGCGGCGGTGGGACACGACTCGAACGTGGCCTCGAATGAGAGCATTGAGGCGACAACCTGGGCGACGATTTTGCTGGTTGTGTCGATTTTGCTGATTGTGTATCGGTCGCCGATTCTGGCGTTGATTCCGCTCGCGACGATTGCGCTGTCGGTCTATGTGGCGTTGGATTTGATTGCGCTACTGGCCAATCCGCCGATCAATTTTCAAGTCATCAATGTGACGCAGGTCTTCGTGGTGGTGATTTTGTACGGGGCGGGGACGGATTACTGCTTGTTTTTGATAGCGCGGTACCGGGAGGAGCTGGCCCGGGGCCGGGAGCGGCGGGAGGCGTTGGCCGAGGCGATCCGGCAAGTGGGTGGGGCGTTGGTGGCGAGCGCGGGGACGGTGATTGTCGGGCTGGGGATGTTGTGGTTTTCGACGTTTGCGAAGATCCGGTATTCGGGGCCGGCGATTGCGTTGAGTCTGGCGGTGGGGCTGGTGGCGGCGTTGACGCTGGCGCCGGTGTTGCTCAATGCGTTGCGGGGAGCGGTGTTCTGGCCGTTTCGGGCACCTCATCATGTGCGGGGGATGGATCCGGAATCGGAGAGTCTGCGGGAGACGCCGATGTTCGGATTCTGGGCGCGGGTGGCCGATGGGGTGATTCGGCGTCCGGGCTGGATCCTGGGGGTGAGTGTGCTGGTGATGGCGCCGCTGGCGTGGTTCGGGACGCGGACCAAGGCCAGTTATGACATCTTGTCGGATCTTGGGTCCGATGCGCCGAGCGTTCAGGGGGCGCGGACGTTTCGGGGCTACTATCCGGAGGGCGAGCTAGGGCCGACCCAGGTATTGATCCATGACCCGAACCTCGACTTTGCGAGCGAGGCCGGGCGGGCGGCGATTGGGCGTTTGAGTCAGGAGCTGGCGAAGGTGCCGGGGGTGGCGGAGGTGCGGTCGTTGACCCGTCCGCTCGGCCGGCCAGGGCAGTATGTGGACCCGGAGCCGGGTCTGGAAGCGGGGGGCGAGCCGGCGGGGGGCGAGCCGTCGGGGGGCGCGTCGCGGCCGCTGGGGGGGCTGGCCGGCGCGTTGGGGCTGGACCGGGCCCGTCAGGCGGTCGAGCAAATGCGGCTGCAGGCGATTCGCGCGGGCATCTTGAAGCATTATGTGAGCACCGAGGCGGCCGACCCGGCGGATCGGAATCGGATCACGCGGCTCGATGTGGTGTTCCAGACCAGTCCGTTTTCGGACAAGGCGATGGAAACGCTCGAGCGGGTCGAGGAGGTGGTGCGGCGTGAGTCAGGTCCGGGGGGCGCCCTGGCGGGGTCGAAGTATGGGCTGGGGGGGACGACGATCCAGATCAGCGACCTGAAGCGGGTCACGACCCACGACCTGAGAAAGATGTACGTTCTGGTGACGATCGGAGTCTACGCGATCCTGGTTCTGTTGCTGCGGCGGCCAGGGATTTCGCTGTATTTGATCGTGACGGTGATCTTCGGCTATTTGACGACGCTGGGGCTGACGGACCTGGTATTTATGGGGCTGCACCAGGGACCGGGGCCGTGGGAGGGGCTGGACTGGAAGGTGGGGTTCTTCTTGTTCGTGATCCTGGTGGCCGTGGGCGAAGACTACAACATTTTTCTGATGTCGCGGGTGATCGAGGAGGAGGAGCGGTACGGGCCGATCGAGGGGACGCGGCGGGCGGTGGCCCACACCGGTGGGATCATCAGCTCGTGCGGGGTGATCATGGCGGGCACGTTTCTGGCCATGCTATTTGGGCGATTGACGACGCTGAAGCAACTGGGTTTTGCACTCGGGGTCGGGGTGCTTCTGGATACGTTTGTGGTGCGGCCGATTCTGGTGCCGGCGTTTGTGGTGTTGTGGCATCGGATGTTGCCCGGGCGGCGGCTGGAATCGGCCCTGGCGGTGGAGGACCCGGCGGAGTCGGGACCGGTTTTGCCGTCGATCGAGGGCAAGCCCATCCGGACGCGGGGACCGGTCACGACCAACCCGCCGCGGGTGAGGACGGGCCAGGCGGGGCTGAAATAGGGATGGATCGCGGGCCGATCCGCGGGGATGCGGTGGAGATCTCTCTACGAGATCGGTCGCCCTTGCCCCTCAGCCGCGGAGTCGATCCGCGGTGCGGTGTGGGAATTGGCCCGTCGGAACGATTCCGTTGAACGATCGCCGATTCAGCGCTGGTGGGGCTGCGCCGGGGATTTCGTTGGAAGGAAACGACGGCCGCGGCGGGGGGTGCCGCGACCGTCGTGGGGGGGTGGGGCTGTGGTTCAGGCTGACGTGGCGGTGCTGGCAGCCGCTTCAGGCTCTTCGTCCTTCTTGGACGGGACGAAGTCGAGCCGCTTGCCGTCCTCGTTGCTGAGGACTTTGACGGTGAGGGTGTCGAAGCCGCGGAAGGTACCGCGGAGGATTTCCTCGGAGAGGGGGTTTTCGATCAGGTTTTCGACGGCGCGGCGGAGTGGCCGGGCGCCGTAGTCGGGGTTGTGGCCCTTTTCGATGATGAACTCCTTGGCCTCCTCGGTGAGAACCAGTTCCAGGCCGCGATCGCGGAGCCGGCCACGGACTTTGGCCAGTTCGATGTCGACGATCTTCTTGAGGTCCTCGGTGGTGAGGGGGTGGAAGACGATGACATCGTCGAGGCGGTTGAGGAACTCGGGCCGGAAGTACTTTTCGATGGCGACCTTGACGGTCTCCTTCATTTGGTCGTAGTTGGCGGCGGCGTCGCGGCTGCCGAAGCCGAGGACATGGGAGGACTGAGTCGCCTCGGCGCCGGCGTTGGTGGTCATGATGATGATGGTGTTTTTGAAGTCGACGTTGCGGCCGAAGCTGTCGGTCAGGCGGCCTTCCTCCATGATCTGGAGGAGCATGTTGTAGACGTCGGGGTGGGCCTTTTCAATTTCGTCGAGCAGGACGACGGCGTAGGGTCGGCGGCGGATTTTTTCGGTGAGCTGGCCGCCCTCCTCGTAGCCGACGTAGCCGGGCGGAGCGCCGATGAGCCGGCTGACGTTGTGCTTCTCCATGTACTCAGACATGTCGATTTGGATCAGGGCGTCGGCGTCGCCGAACATGAATTCGGCGAGATTTTTGGCCAGGTGGGTTTTTCCGACGCCGGTTGGGCCGGCGAAGATGAAGCAGCCGATGGGGCGTTTGGGATCCTTGAGGCCGGCGCGGCTGCGGCGGACGGCTTGGCTGATTCGCTTGACGGCTTCGGTCTGGCTGATGACCTTCTTGGCCAGCTCCTCCTCCATCTTGACCAGCCGCGCGGTCTCCTCGGCCTCGAGCTTGGTCAGGGGGATGCCGGTCATTTTGGAGACGACTTCGGCGACGACTTCGTCGTCGACGGTGCCATCGATTTCCTTGGAGCGTTCGCGCCACTCGCGGTTGATGCGGTCTTTTTCCTTGCGGAGTTTGTCGGCTTGGTCGCGGAGGGCGGCGGCGCGTTCGAAGTCTTGGTTGGCGACGGCCTCTTCCTTGTCCTGGTTGAGCCGCTCGATCTTTTCGTCGAGTTCCTTGAGGTCGGGGGGCCGGGTCATCGCCTTGAGGCGGACGCGTGCCCCGGCCTCATCGACGACGTCGATGGCTTTGTCGGGCAGGCAGCGGCCGGTGATGTAGCGGTCGGAGAGTTCGACGGCGGCTTCGAGGGCTTCGTCGGTGATCTGGACGCGGTGGTGGGCTTCGTAGCGGTCGCGGAGCCCGCGGAGGATTTCAATGGTTTCGTTTTTGGAGGGGGGGTTGACGATGACCGACTGGAAGCGGCGGTCGAGGGCGCCGTCTTTTTCGATGTACTTGCGGTATTCGTCGAGCGTGGTGGCGCCGATGCACTGGACCTCACCGCGGGCGAGGGCGGGTTTGAGGACGTTGGAGGCGTCGATGGCGCCCTCGGCGCCGCCGGCGCCGACCAGGGTGTGGAGTTCGTCGATGAAGAGGACGGTGTTTTTGGCGCGGCGGACCTCGTTCATGACGGCTTTGATGCGTTCTTCGAACTGGCCGCGGTATTTGGTGCCGGCGACCATCATGGCCAGGTCGAGGACGACGATTCGTTTATCGCGGAGCAGTTCGGGGACGGAGCCGTCGACGATCATTTGGGCGAGGCCTTCGACGATGGCGGTCTTGCCGACGCCGGCCTCACCGAGCAGGACGGGGTTGTTTTTCTGACGGCGTGAGAGGATCTGGATGACCCGCTCGATCTCGTTGGCACGGCCGATGACCGGGTCGAGTTTACCCTGGCGGGCGAGATCGGTCAGGTCACGCCCGAAGCTGTCCAAGGCCGGGGTCTTGGACTTGCTGCTGCCCTTGGCGGCGGAGCGTTCGCCGCTCTCGCCGCCGCCGCCTGCGTCCATCCCGTGACCGAGCAAGTTGAGGACCTCCTCACGCACTTCCTCGAGCTTCAGCCCGAGGTTCATCAAGACCTGCGCCGCCACGCCCTCCTGCTCACGCAACAGGCCAAGCAGCAGGTGCTCGGTCCCCACGTAGTTGTGGTTCAAGTTGCGTGCTTCTTCGATTGCGTATTCGATCACCTTTTTGGCCCGAGGGGTTTGGGGCAGTTTGCCCATCGTGACCATGTCGGGCCCGGATTGGACGATTTTTTCGACCTCGAGGCGAATTTTACGGAGGTCGACTTCGAGGTTTTTGAGCACGTTGGCGGCGACCCCGCTGCCCTCTTTGACGAGGCCGAGCAGGACGTGCTCGGTGCCGACGTACTCGTGGTTGAAGCGCTGGGCCTCCTGGTTGGCCAGCTGCATCACCTTACGGGCACGGTCGGTAAAACGTTCGTACATGCCGTCAACTCCGCCGAAGGGCCGGGGGTTGCCCCCGGGGATTCTTGGGACCAGAAGGTTGTTAGGAGCAAGAAGGGTAACGGGGGGGGCCTGTGGGTGCCGGGGGTCGACGACGGCCGCCCGGGACATCCGGCCAGGCCCGGCGCGCGGTGCGTGGCTCAGGTCGAATCTTCCGAATTTCGTTGGCCGAATTCAACACCTCCAACCGATCACCGGACCGGCTCGAGCCGCCGCGGTGGATGAGACATTGTGGGGCATGGGGTCAAGAGCGGCCGCCTGCCCTGCTGCAAACATTGTAGGCGCCTCGGACCGTGATGTCGGCGCCTCGGCGCAAGTCGGTCCCTCAGAGGGCAGGCGTGGTGGCCGGCGCGGTCTGGGGAGCCGGCCGGTCGCGCTTTGGGAGGAGGTCGGAAGCAGGCCGGTGGGGGGATGGGAGGCGTCAGGGCTGGGAGGCGGTGGGGGACACGGAGGGCTGGGCAAGCTGTTGGAGGGCCTGAGAGATTTCCCAGCGCCAGCGGCGACCCCCCTCCAGATCGAGGCATTGGCGGAAGACGGACTGGGCCAGGTCGGGGTGGCCGCTGCGGACGTAGATCATGCCGAGCTGCATGAGGCAATCGGCGTCGGTCTCGTCGCGTGCGAGGATCAGTTCGCAGCGTTGCCGCGCCTCGGACCAGCGGCCTTGAAGGTAGAGTTCGAGAGCTTCGCGGAAGAGGCGATCGATTTCCTGGCGGTGGCGGTCGGGGTGCAGTCGCCAGAGCCACCAGACAGTGTAAATCATGGTGAAAATCCAGGTTGTGGCTGAGAGGAGAGTCAGGAAGCCGGACCAGGCGGGCCCGGGCCAGGCGGTCCAGACGAAGTGGCTGAGGATGGAGGCGTTCAGGCTGAGGCTGAAGCAGGCGGCCAGGAGCAGTCCGAGCAGTTCTTGGCCGGTCCAGATCTGGGCCAGACCGGGCCAGAGGCTGAGCAGGGCGATCCAGGCGCGGGGGGGCATGGTGGGCCTCGTTGGTGTAGAGGTCCGGGGAGTTCTGGAATGGAGGACGCGCTGGGGTTGGGGAGGGAGCGCGTCGTGGTAGGCGGACGGGGGGAGATCAGCGGCGTGTTGGCTCGCGGTTGCGGAGCCGCTCGGCGAAGCGCTCGAGGCTGGCCGCGTCAAGGAGAGGCTCGCCGGGGGATCGCGGACCCGCGAGGGAGAGTTTTGGCGCGCCCGCCCGACCGCCGAGATGGAGATCGGCAGCGCGTTCGATCTTCTTGGGGAGATCGAGTTCGCGGATCGCGCGGCGGGCCCGGTCGGGCAGACGAGAGCCGTAGCGATCGATCGTGGCGGCTAGACCGGGTGCGTGGATTGTGTAGTCGAGGGTGCCGTCGAGGCTGGTGCGGCCTGTGAGGAGGATCGGGGTATTACCGATTCGCAGGTGGAGGTCGCGGGTCGAGAGACCTTCGGAGTCGAGGCTAAAGGAGCCTTGCAGGGAGGCCGGGGCGGGTCGGCTGTGGGGGCTGAGGCGTTCGATCAGGAGGGCGAGCACGGAGTGGGGCGCTGGTTCCATCTGGCGGATGGTCAGTTGGCCCTGGCCGTTCAGGGCGTGGGGCAGGTCGGGCAGGGAGTTGGCCTGGGTGTGGAGCCGGAGGCGGAGGTCGAGCCGGGCGGTGGCGAGGCTGGCTGCGTCGCCCAAGGGGATGAGGTAGGCGAGGGCATGGAGTGCGGGGTCGATCTGGGCGTTTTCGATGAGCAGCTCGCCGCTGGCGGCAGCGTGCGGGCTCCATTCGAGCCGAGCGGCCAGGGCCAGGCGACCGCCGTTGAAGGAGGCCGAAAGGTCCTCGAGGTGGATGGCCGAGCGGGACCAGAGTAGCTCGGCGCGGAGTTGGGTTAGGTTGAGCTGGGTCTGGGTGGGTTGGTCGTGGAAGGCGACGGTCGAGTCGGAGAGGAGCAGGCGGATCGGCTCGGAGTCGGTCGAATCGGTTGGGTGGTCGGAGGTTGGGGGTGCGGAAGATGGGGGGTCGGGTTGGGGCAACACGTTGAGCTGACCGGTTTTGCTGCGTTCGAGGTCGAGGTGAACGTGGCGTGCATGGATAGAGCGGATGGCGGGGTTGCCTTGGAGGAGGTCGAGCCAGGCGAGGTCGACGGCGACTTCGGGGGCGCTGAGCCAGGGGCGTTGGGGGGAGCCGACGTGGAGGTCGGCAAGCTGGACAGCGCCGAGCCAGGTAAGTCGGATCGAGCCGAGGTGGACGGGGTGGCCGAGTTGCCGGGCGAGCCGCGCAGCGAGCTGGTCGCGGACTCCCAGTCGGGGTAGGAGATTCAGCAGCAAGAGCCAGCAGGCGGCCAGGAGAGCCAGGAGCTTCAACGCGCGTCGGATGTGCGGGCCGGGCAAGGGGAGGTGCATCGGCTGCCCCTGGAAAGGACCGGCGGCGGCGATCGTCGGGGACAAACGGCGGGGGGAGGGTACCCGAGAACGGCCAAGGCGGCAATCGCAGCCGGAATGGTGAGGTGATGGTTGCTGGAGCCTTTGGGGCGCGCTAGCCTGAGTTTCTAGTGCCCGGGAATCGGGCGGCTGGAGGTGAGGCGATGCGCGACACGAGTGGGCGCTGGCGAGGTGCCGGGCTGGCGATCGTGCTGCTGGGCGCGGCTCGGGCCGACGAGTTGCCGAGGGTGACGGGGGTGGAGTTGCAGCCGCTGGCGGCACAGGCGCGTCGGGTTGCCGAAGCGCTGGAGTTTCTCGGGCAGCCGTTGGCAGCCGGGGAGCGAGCGGAACTGGCGGCCGCCGGGCGGATGGAGGACCAGGCCGCCGGCGTCCAGGCGATTCAGGAGATCCTGGATCGGCATTGTCTGGTGGGGGTGGCGATCAACCCGGAGAGCCGCGTCAAGGCGCAGCCGGGTCCGGCGCGTCCCGAGCTGGTCCAGCACGGGTGGCGGGTTTTCCTGGTCAAGGTGCACAATGAGGCGGGAGTGACGGCGCCGCTGCGGGTTGTGAGCCCGAACGCTGCGCCGGTTTATAAGCAATCGACCGCCTCGCCCAAGCCTGCGGTCAGCATTCCGAAGGAGGAGATCGGCGACCGATGGGCGGACGTGCGGATGTTCGACGACCGACCGCTTGCCAAGTCGCTCTCCGGCCTGCCCTTGGAGTACCGCATCCTCCAGGTCTATAGCCGCGACGCCGGCCACCGCGAGGCCCGGTTGAGCTTCGACGTGGGCCAGGGGACACAGGACCTCGGCTTCCGCTCCGACGTCGACATCCTGTTCACCGCCCGGCCGGCGGTGGAGGTTGTGCTGGACGTCGAAGACGAGCGGGGACGGCCGACGATGGCGTCGTTTGTGATCCGCGATCCGCAGGGGCGGGTTTATCCGGCGCAGAGCCGGCGGCTGGCACCGGATTTTTTCTTTCATCCCCAGATCTACCGGGCCAGCGGCGAAACGGTCAGCCTGCCGCCGGGGACCTACTCGGTGGAGACGACCCGAGGCCCCGAATACCTGATTCAGCGGCGGGAAATCAACGTGCCCGAGACGACGCATCACCGCGAGGCGTTCCGGCTCGAGCGGTGGATCGACCCGGCGGCGCGGCGGTGGTTCTCCGGCGACCACCACGTGCACGCGGCCGGATGCGCGCACTATGAAAGCCCGACCGAGGGCGTGATGCCGGCCGACATGATGCGGCAGATCCTGGGCGAGGATCTGAAGGTTGGGTGTGTGCTTTCGTGGGGCCCGTGCTGGTACTTCCAGAAGCAGTTTTTTGAGGGCAAGCTGCACGAGCTGTCGACCCCTGAGTATCTGATGCGGTACGACGTGGAGGTTTCGGGCTTCCCCTCTTCACATGCCGGCCACCTCTGCCTGATCCGGCTGAAGGAGGACGACTACCCCGGGACGACACGGATCGAGGAATGGCCGAGCTGGGACCTGCCGGTGCTCCAGTGGGGACGGGAGCAGGGCGGCGTGGTCGGCTTCTCGCACTCGGGCTGGGGTTTGCAGACCCAGTCCAAGGAGCTGCCCAATTATGAGATTCCGCCGTTCGACGGCATCGGAGCGAATGAATTCATCGTGGACGTGGTCCATGACGCGGTCGATTTCATCTCGTCGGTTGATACGCCGGCTCCGTACGAGCTGAACATCTGGTATCACACGCTCAATTGCGGCTATCGGGCGAAGATCAGCGGCGAGACGGACTTTCCCTGCATTTATGGCGAGCGTGTCGGCCTGGGGCGGGTCTACGTCAAGCTGCCGGACGGGAAGCTCGACTTCGACGCCTGGGCCGAGGGGGTCAAGCAGGGGCGGTCGTACGTCAGCGACGGGTTGAGCCACTTGCTCGACTTCAACGTGGGCGGCCGGGAGCTGGGCACCGAGGGTAGCGTGCTGGCCCTCGAGCTGCCTGGGACCGTCACGGTGACGCTCGACGCCGCGGCACGGCTGGACCCGACACCGAGCGAGCAGGCGAAGGCCATCCGCTCCCGGCCGCTCGACCAGCAGCCCTACTGGCACCTGGAGCGGGCGCGGATCGAGGGGACGCGACGCGTGCCCGTTGAGATCGTCGTGAACGGTTACCCGGTGGCGCGACGCGAGATCGAGGCGGACGGATCGATCCAGAGCCTCACGTTTGAGATTCCGATCGAGCGCTCGAGCTGGGTGGCGGCGCGGATTTATCCGTCGAGCCACACCAATCCGGTCTTCGTTGAGGTCGCCGGCAAGCCGATCCGGGCCTCGCGCCGATCGGCCGAGTGGTGCCTCAAGTCGGTCGACCAGTGCTGGATGAAAAAAGAACCGGCGATCCGTCCGGATGAGAAGGCGGCCGCGAAGGCGGCCTACGTTGCCGCGCGCGAGGCGTACCGGAAGATCCTGGCCGAAGCCGAGGCGGACTGAGCAGCCAGCGCGAACCGGTGCGGACCTCACGGTGTCTCATCCAGGGCCGCGACCCGCGATGCAGGTTCATTCCGACGCCATGCTGAGTCCCGATGAGCCTTGACCTGTTCGACCGGGGTGGCTTCGACCGGCCGCTTTCCGCGAACGGCAGCGCTGAAAGCCGGCGCCTTGACACGCTCTTCCCTCACCGCAGCCGCTCCGTCCATCGCGGGAACGCAACAATTGCCGACAGCATGGGCCTGACCGAATCGGCCGTCGAGCTGATCGCCAAGATGACCCAAGGCTGCTCATCCGCGTCCTTTACACAGATGTTTGCATCGGGCGTGCTGGCTCATGGGGAGTCTGATGGCCAGGCAACCCGCGGCAACCCCCCGTACGGTCCGGTCGCGTTGCGAGTCCAGCAGGCGGAGGTCGTTCATTGCCCGGTTGGGACAACGCTAATCGAAGGGGAATGACCATGGCCTCAAAGGGCAAGAAGCGTAAAGCGCAGTCGATCGAGCGGCGGGCGAAGCAGGTCGGCCAACCGCCCCGACCTCACCCCGACGGCGACCGACGCCGCCGCGAGTTCGGCCAGTTGGCCAAGGAGATCCTGCAACACAAGGAGACCCAGAAACGAGCCTGGCTCGACGCCCCGCCCGAAGACTGATCCGCGGAGAGTGCAGCCGGGGGCTGATCGGGAACGGGGTCGAGAGGGCTTCTGCCGTCGAGACTTCAGACGGTGAACTTCCCCAACGGTACCTAAGGTCGAGATGGCGATCGCCGGCAAGCCCTCAGAGTCGGACGCACGGTGGCCGACCTGGAGGCGGCCGATGTCCGCCAATCTGGGGGCGGCGGCCGCATCCACAACCGCCGACCTGAGGCACTCCGATGACGAAGAGATCGCCGCCACGCACGGCAATCCGGCGCTGGAGATGATCGAGGAGGAGATCCGAAGCCTGGTCGCGGCGGTGGCGGGCGGACAGGCTCCCATTTTTTGATCGCCGGGATGGTCCGGCCGGATTAACCTTGGAATCGAAGCGACAGGGGTTGGCGGCGACCCCCGGCGAGCGATCGAGCGACGGAGGCCCGGGACGATGTCCGCGGTCAGCCCCTGCCCCACCTGCGGTGCCCTCAAGCCGGCCGACGGCCCCTGCCCCGCCTGCCTGCTGAGGATTGTCCTCGATGGGCCTGATCTGAGCCTCTCCCGCTCCGGCCCCGCCGCCACCGTCGACCCCAAGCGCGGCGCGCTCGAGACCATCGCCCAGTCGATCAACCACGTGCCCCGGGTGCTCCTCCGTGAGATCCAGCCCGGCGAGGAGCCTTCACCGGTGCTCGGCCCGGCCCCGGCCGATCCGACGCTGCGGTACCGGATCGACGGCGAGATCGGCCGCGGCGGCATGGGCGCTGTGCTCAAGGGCCGCGACCCCGACCTCAACCGCGAGGTCGCCCTCAAGGTCCTCCGCGACGAGTATCGCGACCAACCCGAGATGGTCCGCCGGTTCGTCGAGGAGGCGCAGATCGGCGGACAATTGCAGCACCCTGGGGTCGTGCCGATTTATGAGCTGGGGACGATGGCCGACCGCCGGCCGTTCTTCTCGATGAAGCTTGTCAAGGGCCGCACCCTGGCCCAGATCCTCGCCGACCGCCGCGCCGCCGGCGTGGGCGGGCCGCTTGCCGGTTCCTCGACCGAGGGCGGGGGAGCCGGGGACGCCCCGTCTGCCGACGCTGCGGACCAGGCACGACCGACCACGGACGTCGGACATCTGCTGGTGATCTTCGAGGCGATCTGCCAGACCGTCGCCTACGCCCATGCCCGCGGGGTCATTCACCGCGACCTGAAGCCGTCGAACGTCATGGTCGGCAGCTTTGGCGAGGTCCAGGTCATGGACTGGGGCCTGGCCAAGGTCCTGCCCCGCGGCGTGGTCGACGACCCGGCCGCCGGCCTCGAGCGTGAGCAGACGGTGATCGCGACGGCGCGGGGCGACACGGACGCCTCGCGTGCCGGCTCGGTCATGGGCACGCCGGCGTATATGAGCCCCGAGCAGGCGCGGGGCGAGGTGGACCTGATCGACGAACGCTCTGATGTGTTCGCCCTGGGGTCGATCCTCTGCGAGCTGCTCACCGGTAGTCCGGCGTTCACTGGCCGCACGGCCGGTGAGATTCAGGCGAAGGCGGCCCGGGGCGACCTGACCGAGGCGCTGGGGCGGCTTGAGGCGGTCTGGCCCGCGCCCTCCTTGGCGTCGCGATCGGCTCCGGACTCTCGGCCCGCGGATGATCTGCTGGCGTTGTGCCGCGACTGTCTCGCCCCCGAGCCGGCGGCCCGGCCCCGGGACGCGGGGGCCGTCGCCGCGCGGGTCGCCGCCTATCGGGCGGGCGTCCAGGATCGGCTGCGCCGGGCCGAGCTGGCCCAGGCCGCCGCCGAGGCCCGCGCCGCCGAGGAGCGGCGCAAGCGTCGCTGGCAGCTCGGCCTGGCGGCGTCGGTCGCCGGCTTTATGCTCCTGGGCGCCGCTGGGCTGGCGACGTTCGCCTCGGTCCTGGAGGGCAAGAACCGCGACCTGGCCACCGCCAACGCCGCGCTGACCCGGGCCAACACCGACCTCACGCTTCAGCGGAGCCGCGCCGAGGCCCGCGAGCAGCAGGCCATCGACGCCGTCAAGCGCTTCCGCGACGCCGTGGCCGACAATCCCGAGCTGAAGAACAACCCAGCGCTGGAGAATCTCCGCAAGACGCTGCTCAAGGAGCCGCTGGCGTTCTTCAAGACGCTCCGCGACCAGCTCCAGGCCGATCACGACACGCGGCCCGAGGCGCTCTACCGCCTCGCCGGAGTGATACACGTTCAGGCACACCTGAACCAGGAGATCGGCGATCCGGAGGACGCTCTGCGTGCGCATGACGAGGGGCTGGCCCTCTATGAACAACTGGTCAACAGGGATCCCTCCAATGCGGACTACCAAAGCGGCTTGGCCATCACTCTCGGGTGCCGGGCGACTAATGAAAGCGCGACCGGCCGGTTCGACGACGCCCTGGCCTCCCACACCCGCGCGCTCGAGATCTTCGAGCGGCTGGCCGCGGAGAACCCCACCGTCACCCAGTTCCAGCGCGAACTGGCCAATAGCCACAACAACATCGGCCTTCTGCTGAGCGCAACCGGCCGGCCTGCCGACGCCCTCGCTTCCTACACCCGCGCCCTTCAGATCCAGGAGCGGCTGGCCGCGGAGAACCCCACCGTCACCCAGTTCCAGAGCCTCCTGGCCATGAGCCACAACAACATCGGCGCCCTACTGACAGAGACCGGCCGGCCTGACGACGCCCTCGCCTCCTACACCCGCGCCGTTGAAATCCAGGAGCGGCTGGTCGCGGAGAACCCCACCGTCACCCAGTTCCAGGGCGACCTAGCCGGAAGCCACAACAACATCGGCCTCCTGCTGAGCGCGACCGGCCGGCCTGACGACGCCCTGGCCTCCCACACCCGCGCTGTTGAAATCCAGGAGCGGCTGGCCGCGGAGAACCCCACGGTCACCCAGTTCCAGAGGGACCTGGCCAGTAGCCACAACAACATCGGCCTCCTGCTGAGCGCGACCGGCCGGCCTGACGACGCCCTGGCCTCCTACACTCGCGCCGTTGAAATCCAGGAGCGGCTGGTCGCGGAGAACCCCACCGTCACCCAGTTCCAGAGCCACCTGGCCAGAAGCCACCTCAATATCGGCACCCTGCATAACGAGACCGGCCGGCCCGATGACGCCCTCACTTCGTTCACCCGCGCGCTCGAGATCTTCGAGCGGCTGGTCGCGGAGAACCCGACCGTCACCCAGTTCCAGGGCGACCTAGCCAGTAGCCACAACAACATCGGCAACCTGCTGAGCGCGACCGGCCGGCCTGACGACGCCCTCGCCTCCTACACCCGCGCCCTTGAGATCCTGGAGCGACTGGCCGTGGAGAACCCCACCGTCACCCAGTTCCAGAGCCACCTGGGCAGAATCCACAACAACATCGGCCTTCTGCTGCACGCGACCGGCCGGCCTGACGACGCCCTGGCCTCCCACACCCGCGCGCTTAAGATCCAGGAGCGGCTGGCTGCGGAGAACCCCACCGTCACCCAGTTCCAGAGCGAACTGGCCAGAAGCCACCACAACATCGGCGTCCTGCTGAAAGAGACCGGCCGGCCTGACGACGCCCTCGCCTCCTACACCCGCGCGCTTAAGATCCAGGAGCGGCTGGCTGCGGAGAACCCCACCGTCACCCAGTTCCAGAGGGACCTGGCCTTAAGCCACAACAACATCGGCAACCTGCTGCACGCGGCCGGCCGGCCTGACGACGCCCTCGCCTCCTACACTCGCGCCGTTGAAATCCAGGAGCGGCTGGTCGCGGAGAACCCGACCGTCACCCAGTTCCAGAGAGACCTGGCCTTAAGCCACAACAACATCGGCAACCTGCTGCACGCGGCCGGCCGGCCTGACGACGCCCTCGCCTCCTACACTCGCGCCGTTGAAATCCAGGAGCGGCTGGCCGCGGAGAACCCCACCGGCACCCAGTTCCAGAGAGACCTGGCCGGAAGCCACCACAACATCGGCGTCCTGATGGAAGAGACCGGCCGGCCTGACGACGCCCTCACTTCCTACTCCCGCGCCCTTGAGATCCTGGAGCCGCTGGCCGCGGACAACCCCACCGTCACCCAGTTCCAGAGAGACCTGGCCTTAAGCCACAACAACATCGGCGTCCTGATGAAAGAGACCGGCCGGCCTGACGACGCCCTGGCCTCCTACACCCGCGCCCTTGAGATCCTGGAGCGGCTGGCGCGAGAGCATCCCGAGAACCCCGACCATGCCAGCGTACTCGGGGTGACTCTCAACAACATGGCCTCGATCGAACTGGACGCCCGACGCTGGATTGCGGCTCGCGCGAAGCTCACGCAGGCAATCACCTGGCAAAAAAAGGCTTTGGCCGTCCAGCCGAACCACCCGGAGTACCGCCAATTTTTGAGGGGCCACCTGACGAACCTGATCCAGGCCGCCACCGCTCTCGGCAACGACGCCGAGGCGGCTGAAGCCCAGCGCGCGCTGGCCGAGTTGGCGGCCACCGACCCGACCCAGGCGGCGCTCGATGCACGCCTCGCCGCAGTCACCGGCGGCGCTGCCCCGACCGACAACGCCGAACGCTTGGTGTTGGCCCAGCGCGCCTACGACACCAAGCGCTTCGCGCTGGCCGCGCGGCTCTGGGGCGAGGCGTTGGAGGCGGACCCGACCTTGGCCCAAGATCGCCAACGTCAGCACGCTTACAACGCTGCCTGTGCCGCGGCGCTGGCGGCTGCCGCCCAGGGCAGGGATGCACCTCCGCCCGATGACGCCGCAGGGGCAATGCTCCGCGCCCAGGCGATTGGGTGGCTGTGGGCCGAACTTGCCATCTGGGCCGAACGGCTCGAATCGGCGACCCCCGCGCAGCGCCAGGCGATCGCCCAGACCCTCGCTCACTGGCAACGCGACCCCGATCTTGCCTCCGTCCGCGGCGCGGCGATCGACGGTTTGCCCGAGTCCGAACGTGAGGCCTGGCGGGCGCTGTGGCTCGAGGTGGAGCGGCTGCGGGAGCAGACCGAGGTGCGCTGAACCGTCGCGTGCCGTGTCGTCGGACGGTTTCGCCTTGGCCGCACGTTGCGGCGACGCTGGCGGCAACCGAGGTGAGGTTTGTCCTTGCCGCGTTTGTGGCCCGCGCTGGCGTGAAGCCGCGGTGTGACGACGGCACGCTCGGCAAATTGATAGGCAAAGAGGGTCCGGCTGGGGTGTCGTGGTGGCGGTGGGTTGCGAGCGATTGCGTCGCGTTGGCGACACGATCGGTTAGGAGGCGCGGACGCGAGGTCCAGTCGGACGGCGGCGACGGGCAGGTTTCAGAAGACCCCGTGGAGCGGGCCGCCGGGAGCGGCGAGTGACTCGACCCGGCGGATCACGGCCGGGTCGTCCTCCAAGGGCGGGGCGTGGTGAGGTTTGATGCGGGCGTCGATGACGAGTGGGCCTGTGCAGCCCCAGTGTTTTTGGTGAATGAAGGCGCCAGCGCCGTCGACGTCGGCGGCGGGGTTGGAGCGGGTGAAGGTGACCCAGAGCCAGTTGCGGAGGCAGCGGGAGGCGAACTCAGCGTCGTCGACGAGCGTCAGCAAGGGGAAGCCGTCGAGACGGTTCTCGGGCGCCAGTGCGTCGCAGAAGCGGCGGACGGTGGGGTCGGCGCCGTCGACGGCCGGACGGAAAGGCGGGGCCTGGATGGCGAGGATCCCGGGAAGGACGACCCGGGCCGGGCCGAAGCCGTCGAGGAGGTGGAGGTCGGGAGGGATTTCCGATTCGAGGCAGCGCCGAGGTGGGCCGGCGGCGGCGATGACGAGTTTGGAGCCCTGGTTGAGGCCGTGGCCGGAGTAGTCGAGGGTGTCGATGGTGGTGCGGGTCTGGAAGTGGAGGTCGCTGGACCAGTCGACGCGCTCGAGCAGGTGGCGGAGGAACTGGTCGACGTGGTGGATGTCGAGTTCGGGGGCGTCGTCGCGGGCGATGATGAGCAGGTATTTGGCGAGGCTCATCTGGCCCTGGCCGAGGATGGCATTGGCCTGGGTCAGCAGTTCCATGGGGCGTCGGGTCGCGGCGTAGGGGACGTAGCGCTCGCTGCCGATAGCCAGAAGCAGGGGATGAACGCCGGCGGCGTCGACGGCGTGGACGGCGTGGACGCCGGGCAGGACAGTCGGGACGAGCGGGCCGGTCAGCTCGTGGATCAAGGCGCCGAAGGAGGTGTCTTCCTGGGGGGGGCGGCCGACGGAGGTGAAGGGCCAGATGGCGCCGTCGCGGTGGTAGACGCGCTCGACGGTCATGACCGGAAAGTCGTGGACGAGGGCGTAGTAGCCGAGGTGGTCGCCGAAGGGGCCTTCGGGCTTGGTGCGGGACGGGTCGATGTGGCCGACCAGGGCGAAGTCGGCCTCGGCGGGGACCAGGGGCAGACCGTCGCCGGGGCGGACCAGGGAGATGCGGTGGCCGGCCAGAGCGCCGGCGAAGGAGAGTTCGGGCAGGCCTTCGGGCAGGGGCATGACGGCGGCAACGGCGAGGCTGGGCGGGCCGCCGACGGAGACGGCGACCGGAAGCGTATCGCGGCGACGAATGGCCGCGGCGTGGTGGACGCCGATGCCGCGGTGGATTTGGTAATGGAGGCCGACTTCGCGGTCGGGCAGGTAGTCGTTACCGGCCAATTGGACACGGTACATGCCGAGGTTGGAGTGGCGAAGTCCGGGCCGGTCGGGGTCTTCGGTGTAAACCTGGGGGAGTGTGATGAACGGGCCGCCGTCGCGAGGCCAGGAGACGAGTTGGGGAAGCTGGCGGAGCGTCGTCTGGTGGGCGAGGATGGGGCCGGTGCGAACCCGGCGGGGCAGAAGGGTGAGGGCGGTGCGGGGCAGGCCGAGGAACCGCAGGGGTCGGCGGAGAGCTGAGGGGGGGTGGACTTTGACGTCGACGAGTTGGCGGACGGCGGCCAGGCGGTCGCGGAAGAGGAAGCGGGTTCGCTCGATGGTGCCGAAGAGGTTGGCGGCGACGGGAAAGGCGCAGCCCTTGACGCGGTGAAACAGGAGCGCTGGTCCCTGGGCCTCGTAGACCCGGCGCTGGATGGCGGCGATTTCGAGGAAGGGGTCGACCTCGACGTGGATGTCGATCAGGAGGTGGTGGCGGCGGAGGTCGTCAACGGCGGCGCGGAGGGTGCGGTAGCCCATCAGAAGGGGTCGGGACGACGGAGGACGGATGTTTGGAGATATGGTAGGCGAGGCTTGGATGGGCGGGGAGGAGGTCGGGACGTCTGGACGGACTTGGACGGTGGGAGAACGCTGCCTATATCATGGAAGGCCGCCCGAGAACTCGAGTGAGAGGCCGCGAACCCTTGGCCGGTGAAGTGATTGAGAGCGTGCCGGAATCGGCGGAGCTGGTGGACAAGACCGGACCGCGGGTGCGGCGGATGTTTGGGGCGATTGCGCCGCGGTACGACTTGCTCAACCATTTGTTGAGCCTGAATATCGATCGGCGGTGGCGGGCGTATACGGTGCGGCGAGTTCCGCCGCGGGCTGGGGAGGCCGTGTTGGATTGTTGTACGGGGACGGCGGATCTGGCGTTGGCCTACGATCGGGCGGCGCGGGGTGGGGTCGAGGTGATCGGCACCGATTTTTGCCGGCCGATGCTCGAGATCGGATGGCGTAAGGTTCGCAAGGCGAGAGCGACGGGGCGGATGCGGCTGATCGAGGCCGACACGCAGCGGCTACCGTTTGCCGACGATACGTTTGGGGTGGTGACGGTGGCGTTTGGGCTGCGTAATGTGAGCGACACCCGGCGGGGGCTGGCGGAGATGATCCGGGTGGCCCGACCGGGGGGGCGGGTGGCGATTTTGGAGTTTTCGCGGCCGCGTACGCCGGTTTTGGGTCGGCTGTATCTGGCGTTTTTTCGACATGTTCTGCCCCGGGTGGGGGAGGCGATGGCGCCGAACCGGGACGGGGCGTATGCGTACTTGCCGGCCAGTGTGCTCCAATTCCCGGAAGGGGCGGAGATGGTGGCACTGATGGAGGAGAGTGGGCTGGTGGATGTCGAGGCGGAACGGCTGACGTTGGGGGTGGCGACCTTGTACGTGGGGACCAAGCCGCCGCGAGGGTCGGATGGATGAGATTGGGCCGGACCGTCCGATTGTGCTGGGGATCACGGGGGCAAGCGGTGCGCGGTATGCCGTTCGACTCTTGCACGTCTTGTGCGAAGCGGGGCGGACGGTCCACCTGACGATCAGCGAGAGCGGGGCCTGGGTGTTGCGGGAGGAGGTGGGGGTCGCGCTGTCGCTGAACCGGCCGGATTTGAGGGCGTTGGGGCCAATCGATTCCGGGCGGGTGGTCTATCACCATTTCTCGGATTTTGGGGCGGGGATTGCCAGCGGGTCGTTTCGGACCGGCGGGATGGTGATCTGTCCGTGCAGCATGAGCACGCTTGCGGCGATCGGGCATGGGATGACGACCAACCTGATCACGCGGGCGGCCGATGTGCATCTGAAAGAACGGCGCAGGTTGATTCTGGTGCCGCGGGAGACGCCGCTGAGCCTGGTCCACCTAGAGTCGATGCTGGCGGCGACGCGGGCGGGGGCGATCGTGCTACCGGCGATGCCGGGCTGGTATCACCGGCCAGAGACGCTGGAGGATCTGGTCGATTTTGTGGTGGCGCGGATTTGCGACCACTTGGGCGTGGGGACCGAGTTGATCCGGCGATGGGGACGCTCGGACGAACCGTCCGGGATGGATTGAGGACCGCGGGGCGAGGGAGCGGGCCGATGGGGAGCCGGCTGGGCGACATTCTGGGGATGATCCGGTTCAGCCATACGCTCTTCGCGCTGCCGTTTGCGCTCTTGGGGGCGGCGCTGGCGTCGTGGACCCCGGAGGGCTGGGTGTTTCGCTGGCGGGACTGGCTGGGGATCGTGCTCGCGATGGTCACGGCGCGGTCGGCGGCGATGGCGTTCAACCGCCTGGTCGATCGGGAGATCGACGCGGCCAATCCGCGGACGGCGACGAGGCACCTGCCGACGGGACGACTGAGTGTAGGATTGGTGGCGTGGTTTACGGTCTGGAGTTCGCTGCTCTTTGTAGCCTCGACGTGTCTGTTTCTGCCGAGGAACCCGTGGCCGCTGATTCTGTCGGCGCCGGTGCTGGGGTGGTTGCTCGGGTACTCGTATGCGAAGCGGTGGACGGCGGGGGCGCATTTCTGGCTGGGCGGAGCGCTGGGGTTTGCGCCGGTGGCGGCATGGATTGCGATCCGCGGGGATGTGGCGTGGCCGCCCGTGTGGCTGGGCCTGGCAGTGCTGTGCTGGGTGGCGGGATTCGACATCCTGTACGCGTGCCAGGACGCGGAGTTTGATCGGCGGGTGGGCTTGCGAAGCGTGCCAGCCTGGCTGGGGGTGCCGAGGGCGTTGAACGTCGCGGCGGGCTGTCATGGGCTGATGCTGGTGATGCTGGCCGGGCTGGGGTTGAGCTATCCGATGGGAGCGGCCTACTGGGCGGGACTTGCGCTGGTGGCGGGGTTGCTGGTGTATGAGCACTGGCTGGTGCGGCCGGACGACCTGACGCGGGTGAATCAGGCATTTTTTCATGTTAATGTTTTGATTAGTATGGGTTTATTGATGGTGGGCGTGGTGGATTTGGTGAGCCGATGAGGGCGAACGATCTCGGCGGGGGTGGTCGTTAGCTGGTAGGATCGAGAAGGGAAGGGTCTTAGGGGATTGAGGAATCGGCCCCGGGTTGGACAAGTCGCGCTCGGGGTGGAGCGAGCGAGGCGGTACGACGATGGCGAGCAGCAAGGGCCTGGGCCGGATCCGGGTGGTCGATTCGCACACGGCGGGCGAGCCGACGCGGGTCGTCGTAGACGGAGGGCCGGATCTGGGCGAGGGGAGGTTGGAGGAGCGGGCTGAGCGGTTTCGGCGGGAGTTTGACCGAGTGCGGTCGGCGGTGGTCAACGAGCCGCGGGGCTCGGACGTGCTGGTGGGGGCGCTGTTGTGTCCGCCGACGGATCGGACCTGCGTGGTGGGTGTGATTTTTTTCAACAATGTCGGCACGTTGAAGATGTGCGGGCATGGGACGATGGGATTGGTGGCGACGCTGGCGTATCTGGGTCGGATTGGGCCGGGGTTGCATCGGATTGAGACGCCGGTGGGGGTGGTCGAGGCGGAGTTGGGGTCGGATGGCTCGGTGTCGGTGACGAATGTGGCGAGCTACCGGCGAGCCAAAGGGGTGCGGGTGGAGGTGCCGGGTTGGGGGGAAGTGGTCGGCGATGTCGCGTGGGGGGGGAACTGGTTTTACCTGGTGGAGGAGAGTCGGGCGATTGGGCTGGAGCGTGTCGAGGAGTTGACAGCGTACGCTTGGGCGGTGCGGCGGGCGGTGAACGAGTCGGGGTTTCCGGAGGTGGATCATGTGGAGTTGATGGGGCCGCCGGGGTCGGCCGGCGCGGATGCGCGGAGTTTCGTATTGTGTCCGGGCAGGGCCTACGATCGGTCGCCGTGCGGGACAGGGACGAGTGCGAAGCTGGCGTGTCTGGCGGCGGATGGGAAGCTGGCCGAGGGTGCGGTATGGGTGCAGGAGAGTGTGATCGGGAGCCGGTTTGAGGGCTGGTATCGGTGGGAGGGGGAGGCGGTCCGGCCGACGATTCGAGGCCGGGCTTACGTGAACGCGGAGGCGACGCTCATTCTGGACCCGGCTGATCCGTTCTGCTGGGGAATTCGGGGATGAGTGGGACGTATGACGTGATCGTGGTCGGAGGGGGGATTGTGGGGTCGGCCTGCGCGTGGGAGTGTGCGCGTCGGGGTCTGAAGGTGCTGATGGTGGAAGCTGGGATCGTCGGGGGGGGTGCGACGGCAGCGGGAATGGGTCACCTGGTGGTGATGGACGATTCGGAGGCGCAGTTTGCGTTGACGGCGTATTCGTGCCAGTTGTGGCGCGAGCTGGCGGCCGAGTTGCCGGGCTCGGTCGAGCACGAGGTATGCGGGACGCTCTGGGTTGCGGCCGATGAGTGGGAGATGGGGGAGGTGGAGCGTAAGGCGCGGTATTACGAGGAGCGAGGGGTTGCGGTGGAGGTGATTGGGGGGAAGCGGCTGGAGCAGCTGGAGCCCAATTTGCGGGCGGGGATGGCAGGGGCGCTGCGTGTGCCCGGAGATGCGGTGATTTATCCGCCGGCGGCGACACATTGGATGAGCGAGCGTGCGGGGGAGGCGGGTGCGACGGTGTGGCGTGGAGTCGAGGTTCGGCAAATCCTGGAGGAGGGAGCGGTGGAGCTGGCCGGCGGGGCGGTGGTCGAGGCGTTTGTGGTGGTCAACGCGGCGGGGGCTACGGCGGGACGGCTGACGCCGGGCTTGCCGGTGCGAGGGCGTAAGGGGCATTTGGCGATTACGGATCGTTACCCGGGCTTTGCACGGCATCAGCTGATCGAGCTGGGGTATTTGAAAAGCGCGCACGGGGAGGAGGGCGATTCGGTGGCGTTCAACATCCAGCCGCGCAAGACGGGACAGATGTTGGTGGGTTCGTCGCGGCAGTATGGGGCCGAGGGCGGAGAGGTTGAGCCGGGGATACTGGGTCGTATGTTGCGGCGTGCGGTGGCGTATATGCCGGGTCTGCGGCTCCTGAATGTGGTGCGGGTGTGGACCGGAGAGCGTGCGGCGACGCCCGACAAACTGCCGCTGATTGGGCCGGTGCCGGGCCGGTCGTCGATCTGGCTGGCCACCGGTCATGAGGGGCTGGGGATCACGACCTCGCTCGGAACAGCGCGGTTGTTGGGAGAGCGGCTGGTGGGGGGCGATCCGGAGATTCCGTACAAGCCGTATGATCCGGGACGGTTTGCCTGGGTACCGGTGGCCGGGCAAACCGGGGCGGGTGTGGGCGCGTGGTGATCGGCCGTCGGCACGAGGGCGACGGGATCGGGCCGGCGAGGGGAAAGGTGGCGGGTGATGCGGGTTCGGGTCAATGGGACGGAGGTGGAGGTTTCGGCCGGGATGGTTGTGGCGGTGGCGGTGGCGCGCGCTGGGCGGCTCTGGAGTCGGCGTTCGGTAATACAGGAGCCGCGGGGGCCGTTGTGCGGGATCGGGGTTTGCTATGAGTGTCGGGTGACGATCAACGGTCAGGCCCATCAGCGGGGGTGTCTCGTGGCGTGCCAGGAGGGGATGGAGATTGAGGCCGATGAGTAGGCAGAGGCGGGACGAAGCGTACGACGTGGTGGTGGTTGGGGGCGGACCGGCGGGGGTGGCTGCGGCGACGGCGGCGGCGGAATCGGGCAAGCGGGTGGGGCTGATCGATGAAAGCCCGTGGCTGGGTGGTCAGATCTGGCGCGGGGAGGCAGAGCGTCCGCATTCGGAAAAAGCGCGGCGCTGGCTGAAGAGGCTGGAGGCAGCCGGGGTTACAGTTCGGGTTGGGGTCTCGGTTGTGGGGGGAGATGGGGCGGGTTGGCTGGTGGCAGAGGATCGACGGGGGGCGTGGCGGATTGGCTACGAGGCGCTGATCCTGGCGACTGGTGCGCGGGACCGGTTCTTGCCCTTTCCGGGATGGACGGCGCCCCATGTGATGGGGGTGGGCGGGCTGCAGACACTCGTAAAGTCGGGCTGGCCGGTGGCAGGGAAGCGGGTGGCGATCGTGGGTAGCGGCCCGTTGTTATGGGCGTTGGCGGAGGGGGTCACGGCGGCCGGCGGGGTGGTGGTGGTCCTTGCTGAGCAAGCGTCGTGGGAGTCGGTCCGGCGGTTCGGAGCCGGGCTGATCCGGTATCCGGCAAAGCTGGTGCAGGCGATCGGTTTGCGGGCGCGGCTGGCGGGGGTACCGTACTGGTGCGGTTGGTGGCCGGCGGTGACGCGGTCGGAGGGAGATTGGGCGGTGGTGACGGTGACCGACGGAACGAGCCGGCGGGAGCTGAAGTGCGACCTGGTAGCGTTTGGATTTGGCCTGGTTCCGAACCTGGAGCTGGCGCGTCTGCTGGGGTGCGGGACGCGGGACGAGCCGGGTTGGGAGGGGGTGGAGGTCGGTTTGGATCAGGAGACGGGGTTGAGCGGTGTCTACGCGGCTGGCGAAGCGACCGGGGTCAAGGGTGCCGAAGCCGCGCTGGTCGAGGGGCGGGTGGCGGGTTACGCGGCGGCGGGGCGGCGAGCCGAGGCCGAGGCGCTTTACGGCCTGCGTGATCGGTGGCGTCGGTTTGGGGCGATGCTGGCACAGGCGTTTGCTTTACGAGCGGAGCTGAAGACGCTAGCGGATGATGATACGATCGTGTGTCGTTGTGAGGATGTCACGTATGGGCGGTTGCGTACGTGGCGAACGGCTCGGGAGGCCAAGTTGATGACGCGGTGTGGGATGGGGCCGTGCCAGGGGCGGGTGTGTGGCGCGGCGTGCCGATTTTTGTGGAGTTGGGAACCGGATCGGGTGCGGCCGCCGGCGACGGTCGCGCGGCTGGAAACGCTCATGGAATTGGGAACGGGAGGGAATGGCGGATGAAGTGGGACGGCGTATTCCCGGCGATGACGACGCCCTTTCGCGGCGATCTAGAGATCGATCATGGCTTTCTGGCCGAGCATGCGCGGTGGCTGGTGGATCAGGGGAGTTCGGGGTTGGTGGTGCTCGGTTCGCTGGGAGAGGGAGCGACGCTGACTGGCGATGAGAAGCGCGCGGTGATCGAGACGGTTGTGGGCGCGGTCGGGGATCGGGTCCCGGTGGTAGCCGGCATCGCGGCTCTATCGACGGCCGAGGCCGTCGGGCTAGCGCGGATGGCTGAAGCGGCCGGCTGCCGGGGATTGATGGTTTTGCCGCCGTATGTCTACGTCGGCGACTGGCGGGAGACGAAGGCTCATGTCGGGGCGGTTTTGAGGGCGACCCGGTTGTCGTGCATGCTCTACAACAATCCGATCGCCTACCGCACCGATTTCGTACCAGAGCAGATCGCCGAATTGGCGGCCGAGTATGCCCAACTGGAGGCGGTCAAGGAGTCGAGCGCGGATGTGCGGCGGATCACGGCGATCCGGGAGTTGGTGGGGGAGCGGCTGGCGTTATTCGTCGGGGTGGACGACCTGATCGTCGAAGGGGTGGAGGCGGGAGCGGTGGGCTGGGTTGCCGGACTGGTCAATGCGCTGCCGCGGGAGTCGGTGGCGCTGTTCGAGCGGGCGCGGGCGGGGCAGCGAACGGAGGCCTGGGAGTTGTATCGCTGGTTTTTGCCGCTCCTGAGGATGGATACCGTGCCGACGTTTGTGCAACGGATCAAGCTGGTGCAGCAGGAAGTGGGGATGGGCCATGAGCGGGTGCGCCCGCCGCGGCTGGAGTTGGACGGCGGGGAGCGGGAGGAGTGTTTGCGGGTTGTGCGGGCGGCGTTGAGGACGCGGCCGCGGGTCTAGGCCATGGATCTGGGGGGCATGGGTGAGGTGGACGGGACGTTTCGTAGACGAGGTTGTGTTTGGCTGTCAGGAGGCGGGCGATGGAATTGATGGGAACGTCGCTGATTGGTTATGGGCGTGGTGGGGTGGATGGGGCGCCGGTGCGGGTGAAGGATCCGGCGACGGGGGAGTCGTTGGAACCGGTCTATCGGGTGGCGACGCCGGAGGAGATAGATCGGGCGGTGGCCTTGGCGGATAGAGCGGCGGGGCTTTATCGCCGGGAACCGGCAGTGCGGCGGGTGGCGTTGCTGCGAGCGATCGCTGACGGAATCGAGGCGAACCGGGACGAGATCGTGGGCCGCGCGATGCGGGAGACGGCGCTGACCGAGGCCCGGCTGGTGGGCGAACTAGGCCGGACGACGGGCCAGTTGAGGCTGTTTGCCCGGGTGGTCGAGGAAGGCCATTGGGTCGATGCGCGGATTGACCACGCGGATCCCGAGCGGAAGCCGGTACCGAAGCCGGATGTGCGTTCGATGCTCGAGCCGCTGGGGACGGTGGTGGTTTTCAGTTCGAGCAATTTTCCGTTGGCGTTTTCGGTGGCAGGGGGTGACACGGCGTCGGCACTGGCGGCGGGATGCCCGGTGATTGTCAAAGCGCACCAGGGGCACCTGGGGACCTCGGAGTTGGTGGGGTTGGTGGTGCAAGAGGCGGCGCAGCGGCTTGGGTTTGCCGAAGGGGTTTTCTCGCTGCTGTTTGGCTCCGGGCGGGAGCTGGGGATGGCGCTGGTGAAGGACCCGCGAGTCAAGGCGGTGGGATTTACGGGGTCGCGTTCGGGAGGCCGGGCGTTGATGGACGCGGCGGCGGCGCGGCCGGTACCGATTCCGGTGTATGCGGAGATGGGGAGCGTCAACCCGGTCTTTGTCTTGCCAGGAGCGGTGGCGGCGCGGGGCGAGGTGATCGCGGAGCGGTTGCATGGCTCGGTGACGCTGGGCGTGGGGCAGTTCTGCACCAATCCGGGACTGGTGTTCGTGCCGGAAGGTCAGGCAGGCGACCGTCTGGTGGCCCGGCTGGGCGAGTTGATGGCCGCGACGCCCGCCGGCGTGATGTTGACTGAGGATATCTGCCGAGCCTATCGGGAGGGGGTGGAGACGGTTGCGAAGCTGCCGGGAGTTCGGCTGGTGGCGCGTGGGCCACGCGAAGGGGCCGGTCTGCGGGGAGGAACGGCGTTGTTTGAGACCGATGCGGCGAGCTTCCTGGCGAACCGAGCGCTCGGTGAGGAGGTGTTTGGGCCGGCGACGCTGGTGGTCCGCTGCGCGGGGCTGGAGGCAATGCTCGAGTCGGCGCGGGTGCTCGAGGGCCAGTTGACAGCGTCGGTGCACGGCGAGGCGGACGACTGGGCCGGAGCGACCGAGCTGGTGGACGTGTTGAAAAGCAAGGTCGGGCGGCTGGTCTTCAACGGATTGCCGACCGGGGTCGAGGTGTGTGAGGCGATGCATCACGGAGGGCCGTACCCGGCGACCTCGGATGGGATCTCGACCTCGGTGGGGACGCGGGCGATCCGGCGGTTTGCGCGGCCGGTCTGTTACCAGGATGCGCCCGAGCCACTGCTGCCGGAGGAGTTGCGCGAGAACAATCCGCGGGGACTGGTGCGGCTGGTGGATGGAGTGATTCGACTGGGGTAGCCAGACCGAGCGGAAGGCCGAAGGGGTCGGGGCAACGATGGACGTGCTGGTGCTCAACGCGGGTTCGTCGAGCCTGAAGGCGTCGGTGTTCGCGGTCGAGGGAACCGAGGTTCGGGAGCTCTGGGGCGGGCAGGTCGAGGGGATCGGAACCGGGCGGGCGGCGGCCCGGTTTCGCGAGGCGGGTCGGAACCGCCCGATCGCCGATTACGCCTGGCCGGCAGGAGGCGGGCCGGAGGATCACGTTGCCGCGGTCGGGCTGGTGGTCGAGGGGCTTGCGCAGTGGCGGCCGGGCTTTGTGCCTGGGGCGATCGGGCATCGTGTGGTTCACGGCGGGATGAGATATGCCGAACCAGTCCTGGTCACGCCCGAGGTGCGAAGATACCTGGAGTCGATCGGCCGGTTGTCGCCGCTGCACGGCCCGGCCAATCTGGCCGGGATCGACGCAGCGGTCGAGGCGTATCCTGGCGTGCCGCAGGTGGCCTGTTTCGACACGGCATTTCACCGCCGTAAGCCCTGGGAATGCGATACCTACGCATTGCCGCGAAGGTTTTACGCCGAAGGGATCCGGCGCTATGGGTTTCACGGAATATCCTATGAGTCGGTGATTTGGCGGCTGAAGCGTGAGGAGCCGGAGCTCGTGCGGGGGCGGCTGGTGGTGGCGCATCTGGGCAACGGGGCGAGTCTGTGCGCGATCCGAGATGGGCGGTCGGTGGAGACGACGATGGGCTTTACGCCGACCGATGGGGTGCCGATGGGAACGCGCTGTGGGCAGATCGATCCAGGCGTTTTGACTTATTTGATACGGGAGGGATGGACGGCGGAACGACTGGAAGGGCTATTGAACCGGGAGTCGGGCTTGAAGGGGTTGTCGGGGATCAGCGGGGACATGCGGGATTTGCTGGCCAGCGGGGCGGCCGAGGCACGGGAAGCGATCGGGTATTTTGTGCACCGGGTGGCGGGCACGGTCGGTTATCTAGCGGTGGCGCTGGGGGGTATGGATGGGCTGGTTTTCACGGCGGGGATCGGCGAGAACGCCGCGAAGGTGCGCGCGGCGATTTGCGAGCGGCTGGCATGGCTAGGGCTGAGGCTGGACGCGGAGCGTAACGCTGCGCACGGACCGTTGATCTCGGCGGAGGGGTCGGCGATCAAAGTCCTGGTGGTGCCGACCGACGAGGAGCGTATGATCGCCACGCAGACGGAGCGGGTTGTCGGATCGGGGTCGGAGATCACAGGAGGCCAGGCCGGGGAGCCATTCACGAGCGAAGGCTAGCGCGGGCCTCGATCCGGGGCCGGCCGCCCGGTGGGCATCGGATTGGCGAGCGGGCGCCGAGACGGCTGGGGGAGCTGGTTCAGACCTGGCAGAGGGTGACGGCCTGCTCGAGGCTGGCCAGGGGATCGCGGACGGGGATGAACTCGTGGGCGAAGTAGCCGGAGAAACCGGTGTCGGCGATGGCCTTGGCGATGGCTTTGTAGTTGAGTTCCTGAGAGTCGTCGATTTCGTGGCGGCCCGGGTTGCCGCCGGTGTGGAAGTGGCCGAAGGCGTCCTTGTGCTTTTCGATCGTACGGATGATGTCGCCTTCCATGATCTGCATGTGGTAGATGTCGTAGAGGAGTTTGAAGTGGTCGGAACCGACGCGCTGGACTAGCTCGACGCCCCAGGCCGAGTTGTCGCACATGTAGTCGGGGTGGTCGACCTTGCTGTTGAGCAGTTCCATTTGGAGGGTGACGCCGGCCTTTTCGGCCACGGGGACGATCTGTTTGAGCGCCTGGACGCAGTGATTCATCCCGGTTTTGCGGTCGATGCCGCGGGCGTTGCCGGAGAAACAGATGACGTTTTTCCAGCCTTCGCGAGCGGTGGCCTCGATGGCGTCGTGGATGGCTTTGAGGCTGGATTCGTGATATTTGGGGTCGCAGAGGCCGTCAGTCAGGGGGTGGGAGCTGACCATCGTGCAGACCAGGCCGTACTTTTTGAGGGTGGGGAAGTCGGCGGGGGTGAGCAGATCGATGCCGGCCAGGCCGAGGCGCTGGGCTGCGGAGCAGAGGGTATCGAGGTCGATTTTGTTGTAGCACCAACGGCAGGCGGACTGGCGAAGCCGGCCGGCGGGCCGGGCGGGAGTCGAGGCCGAGACGAGCGAGGCGGCCAGGGGCGTAGCGGCCAGACCGCCCAGCCATTGACGGCGCGTCGGTAGCGACATGGCAGAGGCTCCGGGTCCTGAGGGTTCCATGCGTTGATTGTCACCGGCCGGGGCGGCTTGGGCCAGGGGTCGCCCGCGGCCAGCCCTGGCGGACCACCCAGCCGGACGACGCACCGGTCGACTCCGAGGGGGGACGCTTGATGCGACGTTCAATTTCGACTAAAACTTTTGTAAAGACGTTGAGGATTGGGAGGCTATGGGGCGGCTGGCGATGAATGAGATCCGGCTCTGCGACCCGAGTCTGGAACCGATCCGACGCAAGCTCGGAGCCGGAGAGCGTTTATCGTTCGAGGATGGTCTGGTTCTGGAGCGGACGCCGGACTTGCTGGGGCTGGGGGCTCTGGCCAACGCTGTGCGGGAGCGGCTGCATGGCAATGCTGCGTATTATAACATCAACACGCATTTGAATCCGACGAATGTCTGCGTTTATCGGTGTGATTTTTGCGCGTTTCGGGCGGACTTGAATGACGAGCGCGCGTATGTGATGACTGAGGCCCAGGTGCGGGAGCGTGCCCAGCAGGCTCAGGCGCGGGGAGCGACCGAGCTGCACATTGTGGGGGGGCTACATCACAAGCTGCCGTTTTCGTGGTATGTGGATGTGGTGCGGTGGGTGAAGCAGGCCGCACCGGCGATTCACGTCAAGGCGTACACGGCGGTGGAGATTGAGTGGTTTGCCAAGATTGGGCGGATGGCGATTGAGGACGTGTTGAAGCGGCTGATCGACGCGGGGCTTGGGAGCTTGCCGGGGGGCGGAGCGGAGATTTTTCATCCCGAGGTGCGGGAGCGGATTTGCGGGGCGAAAGCCTCGACGGAGAAGTGGCTTGAGGTGCATCGGACCGCGCACCGGTTGGGTTTGCACTCCAACGCGACGATGCTTTACGGGCACATTGAGCGGGCCGAGCATCGGATTGATCATCTGCTGCGGCTGCGGGCGTTGCAGGATGAGACCGGCGGGTTTCAGACGTTCATTCCTCTGGCGTTTCATCCGGACAATTCGCGGATGGAGGAGATTCCGAAGCCGTCGGGGGTGATGGATCTGCGGATGATGGCCATAGGCCGGTTGATGCTGGACAATGTGCCGCACATCAAGGCGTATTGGGTGATGTTGGGGCTGAAGACGGCGCAGGTGGCGCTGGCGTTTGGGGCGGATGACATTGATGGGACGGTTGTGCACGAGAAGATATATCACGAAGCCGGGGCGGACACGCCGCAGGAGGTTTCGGCCGAGGAAATTCGGCGATTGATTGAGGAGGCGGGGCGGGAGCCGATCGAGCGAGATACGCTCTACCGACGGGTGGAACGCGAGGGAGCGGCCTGGCAGATTGGCGCGGCGGTGGGCGGACCCCCGCTCTTGGCCGGCAGTCGTCGCTAGCGGAGCCGGGCTTCTCGGCGGCGGGACCTGGGTCGATAATGCAAGCGATCGTCCCGGATGAACGCGTCCAAAGTCATCGGTCTCGCCATGTCATGCCGCTCGACGCGGGGATGTCGGAGTCTTGGGAAGACGACGATTCCGCTCGTGGTCTTGGGGGCGATTGTCGGGTTGGGTGCGGCGGTTGCGGTCTGGCGTGGGGGGTGGCCGGACGATGCGAGCGCGGCGGCGTGGGAACGGCAGGCCCGGCTAGCGATTCGTGCGCAGCGGTGGGATGAGGCGGAGGCGGCGTTGGAGCGGCTGAGCCGGACGCCGGATTGGGTGTTGTTGCGGGCGGAAGTGGCGCTGGGTCGAGGACGGCCGGAGGAGGCGTTGCGGTGGGTCGCGGAGGTTTCGCCCTCGGATCCGCGGGCGGGGCGGGCGTGGATCCTGGCCGGTCAGGCGGAGTTGAGGGCTTCGCGGCTGGCGCGGGCCGAGCGTCGGTTTTTGGACGCACTGGCGGTGGCTGGGGAGGGTACAGCCCCGGAGGAGTCGTTGGGGATCGAGGTGGCGGCGCGGCGAGGGCTGATCTACGTCTACGGGATGCAGGCGAGGCGGCGGGAGCTGGACGAACAGTTTCGGAAACTGGCCGAGGTGGCCGGTTTGAGCTTTCACGAGATGCTGGTGTGGACCTTGGCGTTGGAGGATATCTGGATCAACACCGGGGTACGGGCGGATCTTGAGCGGATCGTCGCGGCCGATCCGGAGGATCGCTGGTCGCGGTTGGCGTTAGCCGAGGTGTTGCTGCGTGCGGGCGAGCTGGAGGCCAGTGAGTCCGTCCTAGCGGATTTGCCGGAGACGGACCCCGAGGCTCGGGTTTTGCGGGCGCGGCTCGCCTGGCATCGGTCGGATCTGGAGGAGGCGGAGCGGCTGGTGGCCGAGGGGCCGGACAACAACCCGGATCGGCAGCGTTTGCGGGGGCAGTTGGCCTTACGGCGTGGTGATCTCAGCCGGGCGGTGGAGGCGTTTCGGGCGTCGCTGGATCGAGACCCGGCCAATGTGGAAGCGCTTCAGGGGTTGGCGTTGGCGTTGCGCCGGCAAGGGAAAACTGAGCAAGCCGATGAAGTGAATCGGGCCGCGGAGCGGCATCGAGCCTTGACGGCGATCCTGGAGTTGTGCCGTTCGGAGCAAAATCGGGCCGACCCGAGTCTGCCGCCGCGACTGGCGGCCGCGTGCGAGGCGATTGGTCGGCTCGACCTGGCCCGAGGGTGGTACCGGGCGGCGCTGGCGACCAATCCGACTGACCCCGCGATTCAAAGTGCGCTGCGGAGGCTGCAACACGCTGAGACGGAGAGCGATCCGGCGGATGGTCGGAGTGCGAGGGATGGGTCAGTCGGTGGAAGCGAAGGTCTGACTGGACCGGTTCGACTCTGAGCTGGGCGGAACGGCTTGCGCGGGGTTGTGGAGGGAGGCAGTGCCTCACGGGCGGGAATTGGGGGGTGAGGTCAATTGCGGGGGGCGCTGGGGGCGTTCGACTGGTTGGCGGCTTCCGGTGGGAGTTTGGCGAGGGCGTCGCGCGCAAGTTGGAATTTTGGGTCGAGGTCAAGGGCGGCCTGGAAGCAGCGGAAAGCGAGGGCGTCCAGGCCGCCCTCAACGGCAAGCTGGCCCATCTGATAGCGGGGAAGTGGATCTTCCGGGTTTTGATGGATGAGCTTCGTCAACGTATTCATCATGTCGAGGCGCTGACGGGTGCGCTCGAGCCGGGCTCTGGTTTCCTCGGCCTCAGCGGTGAGACCGAGTTGGGCTTGAAGCTGGAGCATGAGCTGAAGGGTGCCCAGGTGGTTGCGATTGAGGGAGTGGGCGCGTTCGAGGTCGGCGAGCGCGGCGGAGCGGTCGCCACGGATCTGGCGGATCTGAGCGCGGACGTAGAGGGCGTCGAAGTCGTCGGGATTGAGACGAAGCGCCGCTTCGGCGCGGTCGAGGGCGCGGTCGAGGTTCCCGGTAGCGCGGGCAGCGCGGGCTTCGAGCGCGGCTAGTCGAGGCTCGTTGGGCAGGCGGGCGCGGGCGTCGTCGAGTTCGGCGGCGGCCTCTTCGGCGCGGTTGGCGTCGAGCAGGGCGCGGATGCGTCCGATGCGGGCCTCACGGGCTTCGGTGCCGGGAGCACCCAGACGCAGGGCCTTGGCGTAGGCCTCGGCGGCGGCGTCAAACTCGCCCAGGTCGTGGCGAACTTTGCCCAACGCGTACCAGGGTCGAAAGTCGCGGGGGTCGAGGGCGGCGGCGCGCTCGAGTAGCTCGATGCCCCGGGTGGCGTCGCCGGAGGCGATGTAGATGGCGGCGAGCATTTTGGCGGCGTCGGGCTGGTCGGGATTGAGGGCCAAGGCGCGCTGAAGCGCCTGGCGGGCAACGACCACCTGACCCTGAGTCAGGAGGGCCTGGCCGGCGACAGTCATCGCTTCGGCGGCGCCGGGGGCTTCGTCGCGGATGTGCTGGACTTCGCGGAAGGCCAGATCCGGGCGCCCCTGGGCTAGGTAGCGACGGCCGCGTTCGACATGGCTCCAGTGGCCAGAGGGCTGACGGTTCAGATACCAGGCCAGGCCAGCCAGTAACGCCAGATGGAGGAGGACCAGGGCGAGCAGGCCGAGGCGGGCCGTATTGGATCGCGGTTCGGCCGCGGAAGCGGTCATGGGATCGACGGCCATCCGGTTGCAAGAACACGACAAGGGAAGGCGAACCCGAATCAGGTCCGCCTTCCCTTGCTGGTCAGGTTCCGCGTGAAGTCGGGAAACGGCCGGGCGGAGCGCTCAGCCGACGAAGGGTCGGTCAGGCCCCGCACGGCCGATCCGCACGTTCGGTCACTGAGCGTACGACTCCTGGGAGATCGCCTCGCCCTGGTCGCGCGAGCCGATGGCCCAAATGATCAGACGGTCAGCGGTGGACTTGATGAAGCGGACCGAGCCATCGGCGAAGGCCGCGTTGCAGCCACCGGGATGGAAGCTGCTGAAGGTGTACATGCCGGGGCAATCCCAGTCGCCGTCCCAGGCGCAGGTGCGGCAGTTGGGATAGCGCGAGTTGGGCGGCAGCAGGGTGTTGCCCAGGGTCCAGCCGAACATGCCCTGATTCCAGGCCTGGCCCAGGTAGCTCATGTTGGTGCGCCAGGGTTCGGAGCCTTGAGTGGAGGCGGGGGCGAAGCCGGCGCAGAGGTCAAGCCACTGCTGGAACGGAATGGCACCGTCGGGCATCACGGCGAGCGGGTTGCCCCAGTAGTCGCTGATGCCGGGGGCATTCTGGCGGAGGTTAACGACGTCCTGAGGAATGGAGAGTTTGCGGTCGTTGAAGTCGCCGAGCCGCCATTCGCCGAAGGCAACGGTGTTGGTGGTGCCGTCAGTAACGGCCGCGATGGTGATCGGCGTGGTCTTCTCCCACTCGTTGGCGCTGCCGCCGAGCATGAAGATGCCATTGGGGCGGCCGGCGGCCATGTTGCCGATCCAGTTGAAGCTGCCGCCGACGCTGGCGAAGTAGGTGTTGCCAGGCCGGACCCTGCCGTAATAGGTGCCGATCGGCAGCGGAGACGACGGGCAGAGGAACGACGAGACGCGGGTTGTGATCGCCGTCTCGTTAGCCTGTCGCCCGTTATCGCCGTGGCTGAACAAGCCGAAGTTGATGGCGTTGTAAGTGGGCACCATTTCCAGGAACGGCAGCAACTGCGACTGCGGGCTCCACGAACCCCAGGTGCCCCAGGCCGAGAAGTCGAACCCGCGGGTTCCATACGCGGCCGGGTAGACGCCGTGGGTCGATTCGTAATTGGCCAGCGCCAAGCCCAACTGCTTCATATTGTTAGTGCACTGGGCGCGGCGGGCTGCCTCGCGAGCCGATTGAACGGCGGGGAGGAGCAGAGCGATGAGCACACCGATGATGGCGATCACGACGAGCAGTTCGATGAGCGTGAATGCTCGTCGGGCATCACGAGCGGAACAATGACGCATAAGGAACTCCGGAAAACAGAAGGGACGATACAGATGCAGAACGGGGGACAGTTCACCGCCAGATCGCCGCGAGCGGAGGATGGACGGATGAAGGAACTTCCGGCATCCGCGGCGATCGGCGTCCGTCGCCGGATAGGGATCCGGCCAACTCAGGTGCTGGCACCTGGGTCTTGAGTCATGGCGCTGGAGGAACCGGCGCCACCAAACTTCTTAATCTCTCCGGAGGGGGGTGCGACCGGGGGCGGAGCCTGCACGGGCGGTGCCTTCTCGACCGCGATTTCGGTGCCTTCGCTGCAACCGACCAGGACAGGAGCCGCACCGGTCACGAGACTCAGCAAGCAGAGCATTCGGGCCAGTCGCATTCAACGCCTCATCGTGTTGGAGTGATCGGGGCTGGGTCGCGGACAAGCCATGCTGCAATCACCCCAGGAGTTGCGAATCCGATCACCATGATCGGACTCAACCTCGGAACGACTCCCAAGGTCAGCTCGTCCCCTCGGCAACGAACAAAGGTGCGTTCGCTGGTCGACCCCTGACAGACTAACGTACTTGACCTTATACTTCCGCATGTCACGCTGGGTCAAGCAATTTCTGGAAAAAGGACCGGTTTTCCGACTTGTGTCCGAGGTCGTGCCGAATCGGCAGGCTGAAGGAGGAAAAAGGTGAGGAATCCAAGTGAGGCCCGCATGTGGGCAAGACGTGACGCGTTCGTGCGATAGACTACTCGTGATCGTTGCGTTAGATCGCCAAAAGAAGTTTGGGTCACGAGCCGGGCGTGGAGCAAGCGATCGGGTTCGGAATTGCGGTTCGGGACTTTGGGGTTGAGGCCGGACCGTTGATAATTGGCAACGATGGTTCCGGTTGGTACAGGTGGTTGGAGCGAACCGATGCACAGCGAGCAACGAATCGACTCCGCAAAAGTTTGCCTGGAAGGGGTGGCGTGCGGAGGATTTCCGCTGGTCCCCTTGGCGGCCGCAATTTTGGCGGCAGCGGTGGCCTGGCCGGTGGTTGAGCGGTTTCATGCCCATTATCAACCGTCGGCGAAAGCGGCGGCCGAAGCGTACAATTTCGGTCCGTTAAATGCCGAGACGAAGCAAGCGAACGCGAAGAATGGAGCGATTTGCTTCGGGGCACTGGGTGGGCTGTTGGGACTCGCGTTAGGGCTGGCGGGGGGATTGGGACGGCGGTCGGGCGGTTGGGCGGCCGTGGCGGCGGTGGTGGGAGGGATCCTGGGGGTGGCGGCCGGAGCGCTGCCGGCGTTGCCGCTGATGCCGGAGGCGCATGAGCATAAGGATGCGATGTTGACCCAGCCGGCGATTGGGCTGGGGATTCATCTGGGGTTGTGGGTACCGCTGGGGGCGGTGGCCGGTTTGGCATACGCCTTGGGCCGTTACGGGCTATCGCCACGGCATTTGGTGCTTGGTTTGGTTGGCGGCTTCCTGGGCACGGCCCTCGGGACGTTGTTCTACGAGGTCGTGGGAGCGGTGGCGTTGCCGATGCATGCAACCCACAATCCCTTCGCCTCGCTGGCGGATGCTGCACCTGGTGACTGGAACGCGACCCGGTTGTTTTCGCTGATTTGCGTGGGTCTTGGCAGCGCGACCGGGGCCGTCGTGGCCTTGAGGGACGCTCGCCGCACCCGGGAACAGGCGCAGGCAGGGCTGACCGAAGGGGAGAACCGTCCGGCAGCCGTTTCTTAGGACGGCCACGAACGGAGATTCGTCGCCGGACGGTGCCTGGAGACTCGGGGGATGGGGGCGCCGACTTCTGGCTGCGGCACCCGTGCGCTTCTGTGCCGAGGCAGCCTTCGGGGCGAGGCCACCTAACCAGCGGCCGGCCCATCTTGAGGCGTTGGATGCAGGTGTGTTTCCGAACCGTTTTGTGGTCTGAACGTCTCGGAGGGGACGGAAGCGGCCGGGCCGGTTAGGTTTGGCTGATATGGTCTGAGAGCGCCTGGGTGGGTCGAGCAAGCGCCGAAGCGCGAGTCGGAGTCGCCGTCCAGGCGTTTGGTCGAAGGAGGCCGGGTGTGACCATGGTGAGGTGAGGAGGCGTGGGTTGGGTCTCAGGAGAGAGGGGGGGACGGTGAGTGAGCCGGTGGCGGAGTCGCTCGCTGGAAGGCTCTCGGCGGTCGATTTAGGTCGGCCGGATCACGCTGTGGAGCTGGTCCGGGTGATTCTGGAGGGGGCGCGGGCGGTCCGGGCTAGTGACGTGCATCTCAACCCGGGACCGGAGCGGTTGGAGATTCTGTATCGGGTGGACGGGGTGTTGCATGTGGCGGGCGAGTTGCCGGCGGCGGTTGCGGCGGCGGTGGTGGCCCGGCTCAAGGTGTTGGCGGGTCTGCTCACGTACCGAACTGAGGAGCCGCAGGAAGGGCGTCTGCCGGGTGGACCGGATCAGCCCGAAGCGCGCCTGAGCACGATGCCGACGCTGCATGGTGAGCGGGCGGTAATTCGACGGTTCGCGGAGCCAGCGCGGTTGCGTCGGCTGGAGGAGCTGGGGCTGGGAGCGGAATTGCTGGCTGAGTGTCGAGGGTTGCTGGCGCGGCGGTCGGGGCTGGTGGTGGTGGCTGGCCCGGCCGGTTCGGGCAAGACGACGACGTTGTACGCGATGCTGCGGGAGTTGGCGGCGGGTCCAGAGCGGCGGAGTCTGGTGAGTCTGGAGGATCCGATCGAGGTTGCGGTTGCCGGAGTGAGCCAGACGCAGGTTCGGCCGGGATCGGGGTTGGACCTGGCCTCGGCGATCCGCGCGGTGTTGCGTCAGGATCCCGAGGTGATCGCGGTGGGTGAGATGCGCGACCCAGCGACGGCCGAGGCAGCGTTTCAGGCGGCGTTGACGGGCCATCTGGTTTTGACGACCTTTCATGCCGGCAGCGCCGCGGATGTGGTGGGCCGCTGCCTGGATCTGGGCGTCGAGCCGTACATTTTGCGGAGTACGCTCGTTGGGGTGCTGGCACAGCGGTTGGTCCGACGGCTCTGTCGATGTGCTCAAGAAGTGACCAGCGCGGAGGAGCGACTGGGGCTGGCCGTGAGGCGAGCCTGGCGAGCACTAGGCTGCGAGCAGTGCGCGGGCACCGGCTACCGCGGGCTGATGCTGTTGGCGGAGCTGATGCGGCCGGGTGAGGGGGAGTTGGCACGCTCGATTCTGAGGCGAGTCGAGGTGGGCGAGATCGAGGCTCGGGCCGTGGCGGCGGGCATGGTGACGCGACGCCAGCGGGGACTCGAGGCCGTCGAGGCGGGTTGGACCAGCCCGGCCGAGTTTTTGCGCGCTTTCGGCGGGATCGTCCCCATCGCGGCGTCTGGCCAGTAAACCCGCGCGGAATTGTGGCGGGAGTGGCGAGCGAGTTGAGCGCGAGGGGAATCGTCGCGGCTGGTGCCACGTCGACCCGGCTGTCGCTTGACAGGGTTCGCAGAAGGGATTGGGATGTTACTACAACTGTCTGAGGTCAAACGGGTGATGGGGGCGGCTGGATGGGTGGGGTGGGGTTGCCGGATCTGGTTGCGTTCCATGAAGAGCTCGCGGCGCTGGTGCGGGCGGGGCTGCCGTTGGAGGCGGGGTTGGGGTGGTTGGGGCGGGAATGGGCCGGGCGGTTGGGGTGGATCGGTCGGGAGTTGCGATTGCGTCTGGAGCGTGGCGCGAGTCTGCCGGATGCGTTGGCGGAACTGGGACCGAAGCTGCCGCCGGCCTATCGGGCGGTGGTGGAGGCGGGGCTGCGATCGGGACGGCTGCCGGAGGCGTTGGAAGGCGTGGCCGAGCAATCACGGCAGCGGCTCGAGCTGCGGGAGGCGGTCGAGGCGGCGTTGGCGTATCCGTTGCTGGTCTGTGGGTTGGCGTATGGGCTGGGGCTTTTTTCGCTGGTGATGCTGGTGCCTCGGTTGCGGCGAGCGGCGGAGGAACTGGGTGTGTCGGACGTGAGGGCGTTGGATCTGCTCGAGGGGCTGGCCCGGACGATGCCGTACTGGGGAGGGGTGTTGCCTGTGGTCGTATGTGGGCTGATGTGGTTGTGGTGGCGATCGGGGCGGCGGGGATGGTGGTCCGGGGGTGATGTGCTGGAGCGGCTGCCGCGTGTGGGGTCGATTCTGCGTCGGGGCCGACGGGCGGGATTCGCGGGGTGGCTGGGGTTGATGCTGGAGCATGGTGTGCCGTTACCGGAGGCGTTGCGATTGGCTGGGGGTGCCAGCGGTGATCCGGAGCTGAGACGGTCCGCGAACCGGTCTGCGGAACTGACCAGTCAGGGGCTCAGTCTGGATCAGGCTGCGGAAGCCTTGCCGCCGAGCTTGAGGCATGCCCTGGTCGTGGGGCAGGTCACGGGCGATCTGCCTGGGCAGTTGCGCCGAGCGGAACGGCGTGATCGGCTTCGGGCAAATTTCGAGGCAGCGCGACTGCGGCGATGGCTTCCGGGCGTTGTGGTGACCGTCGTGGGTGGATTGGCGGTGTCGGCGTATGCGATGGTCCTGTTTGCGCCGTGGGTGGAGTTGTTGCGTGCGCTGGGCGTACCGAGGCAGGGGCTGGGGCGGTGAGGTGGGTTGAGGGAGGTGCGGGGGCGGGATGCGGAGAGTCTGGACCGATGGAACTGGCTGATTCGGTCGTGTCGCTGATGGGATCGGAGCAGGTGTTGCCGTCGGGGCTTCGGGCGCTGGCCGAGGAGTCGCGGCCGGGGATAGCGAGGTCTCTGGTACGGCTGGCCGAGTTGGTCGAGATGGGCCGCCCGCTGGAGGAGGCGTTGCGAGCGCCGGGGGTTGGGCTGCCGGATTCCGTGGTGGCGTTGCTCGAGGCGGGCCTGCGTGGGGGTGATCCGATCCGACTGCTGGACGGGGTGTTTGGGGAGGCGAGTCTGGGAGCGGAGTTGCGGCGGCGGATTCAGGTTGAATTGGTGTACCCGACGATCGTGCTGGGCACCGGGCTGGTGGTGATGGGGACGTTGATTGGGCCGATCTTGGGGAAGCTTCGGGGCGTGTTTCTCGACTTCGGGATGAACCTGCCATGGGCCAGCGCGATGATTCTGGGGCTGAGCCATCGGTTCTCGGAGCCGGGAGCCGGGGTGGTCTGGATGTTGCTGGGCGTGGTGATTCTGGTGGTGGTGCTGATTCGCCTGCTGCTAACGGCGGAGGAACGGCGGTGGCTGATGCTGTCGATGCCGATTGTGGGGCGGGTGGGTCGGCACGTAGCGGCGGCGAGTCTGTGTCGGGTGCTGGCGGTGCTGCTCGAGGCCCGGCTGCCGTTGCCTGAAGCGGTCCGGCTGGCTGGCCCGGCGACGGAGGATCCGTTTCTGGCCAAGGCGTGCGAGCGGGCCGCAGCGCGGATTGAGGCCGGCGAGGACTGGTCGGCGGTGGTCTGCGAGGGTCTGTTTCCGCCAGGTTTTCGAGGGTTTGTGGCGTGGGCCCAGGGTTCGGGGGATCTGGTGCGGTCGCTGCGGCTGGCCGGCGCCGTATTTGAGGCGCGGGCGCGAGCCGAGGCTCGCCACGCGATGGCCATTCTCAAGTTGCTGGCAGTGTCGGCGGTTATTTGGTGGGTGTTGCTCGTCGCGGTGGGGTTTCTGCTCCCGTGCCTTGAACTGCTTCGGGGCTTAAGTGCATGAGCGGCCCGGAATCGAATCCCGAACGGGGTGAGGGAACCGGCGACCCGGAGCCGGTCGAGACGGAATGGTCGCGGTCGCCCTGGGAGCCGTTGCGGCGCTGGCGATGGGTGCTGGCGGTTGTGGGACTCGGGGCGGCGGTGAGGCTGCTGGGGGAACGGTTTGGCTGGGAGGTTGGAAGTGCGGCCGCGTTTGGGGTGGTGGCGATCGGGGCGTTGGTGTGGCTCGTCGAAGGCGATGGGTTGAGTCCGGTCGGCGTCTTGCGATGGATTGGGGCCGCTGTGTTGGGGGTGGTCGGGGGCTTGTGGGGCGGGCCGAGCGTCGGGGTGGGGGTGGCGGTGGCGAGCCTGGTGGTGCTCAAGCTCCGGATTTGGCGGCTGAAACTACGGCATTTGATGATTGTGTTGGTGGCGTTGGCCGTCGGGATCCGGATGGTGCAGGTTTTGGGCGATGTGATTTGGTTTGTGGGCCTGTTGGTGGCGACCCCATTGGTGATCGGGCTGGTCGATCTGAGGGTACGGCGGCGTTTGGAGCATGGGCGTGAAGGCTTGCTGGAGGTTCTGGCGATCGCAACGCGGATGGGTCAACCGCTTGGCCCGGCGGTCGCTGCGTGGGGTGAGCTTTGGCCTACTCGCATTCGGGAGCGGATGATCGCGCTGTCGCGGCGTCTGCAGGTCGGCGAGCCGCTGACAGCGGCCGTGCGGCAGGTGCCGGGCGTGTTACCCGAGGAAGCCGCGCTGCTGGTGCGGCTGGACCTGCCGGGAGTGCCGTTGAGCGTGGCGTTGGAGCAGGCGGTCGAAGCGGTGGCGGCCCGACGTCGAGATCCGACGACGTGGGGTTCGGTCGTTGGCTATCCGCTGGCGATTCTGAGTGCGGCCGGGTTGGCCTGGATGGTCCTGGAGATCTGGGTTCAGCCGAAGCTGGCAACGATCTGGCGGGAGTCGGCAGGAGACGGGGCAGATCCAGGCGGTGGGGGGGTGAGCTGGCTGCTCGGTGAACTGGGGCTGGCCTGGCTGGGGGACGTTGTGCGGACGGAGGCAGTGGGATGGGTTGGTGGTGTGCTGGTCCTCGGTGGGTTGCTGGTTGGCTTACTGCGAAGGGGTGGGGTGAGGGTGTGGCTGCCTTGGCCGAGCGTTTGCGACGAGCGGGCGGTGGCTGGGGTCATGCGGAGCTTGTCGGTAGGTATGGAGCTGGGGCGGCCGGTACCTGAGGTCTTGGAGGCGTCGCGGGCGGCGGCGGGTCGGCGCTGGATTCGGCGGCGGTTGGGGCGATCGAGGGCACTGGTTACGGCGGGGGTGGACTGGCCGGAGGCGTTGAGGCGGGCGGGGCTGATGTCGCGGGCGGAGGCGGGGTTGGCGAGGGCATCGAGTCGATCGGGTCACCCAGGTTGGGCGTTGCGGGAGCTGGCGGCTGGTCGGGAGCGTCGGGCGGTGCGGCGGTTGCGGCGGCTGGAGATCGGGTTGCGGGTGGTGGCGTTGGTGGTGGGCGGTCTGCTGGTGCTTGGGGCCGCGGCGGCGTACTTCGGTCCGCTGGTTCGGCTGATCGAGCGATATGCGGAGTACTGGTGATGAGCCAGCGGGGGAGCCTGAGGCGCGGGGCCTTGCTGTTGGAAGCGGCTGTGGGCTGCGTGGTGCTGACGCTGGCGGTCGCCGGGTTGGCTGGGTTGGTGGCGATCCTGGCACGGCAGCGGGAACTGCTCGATGGCCGGGAACGTGCGGGGGTGATCGCGGCCAATCTCCTGGAGAGGCTGACGGCCGATCGCGAGACACTGTCAGTTGGGGATCGGGAGATTGAGATCGAGCAGGCGGATGGTCGGCCTGGTACGCCGATGAGGGCGCGGCTGGTGGTTTCCGAGGAGCCGCTCGATGGGGAGGCCGTCGGGGGAGGGCCGCGATGGCTGGCGTTGCGGCTGACGCTGAGCTGGCTGAACCCGGGAGGCGTGGCGGAGTCGCTAGAGGTTGTGACTTGGTGCGCTGGGGCAGCGGGGAGCCGGCCATGAGAAGGAGAAGCCGCCGGGGAGCGTCGTTGATCGAAATGCTGGTGGCGATGCTGCTGCTCAGCGCGGTGCTGACGATGGGGATGACACTTCTGAACACGCTCTTTCGGCTGGAAGCAGTGGCGAGGGAGCGGGCCGAGGCGCGGGCGGCAACCGCGCGGCTGGCGCGGGCATTTCGACGGGACGTGCGGCAAGCGGTGGGCATTCTGAAATCGCCGGCCGAAGGCGAAGCGATCGGCCTGGATTTGGGGGCGGGCCGTACGGTGACGTATCGGATCAGGTCGGGGATCGCCGAGCGGGTCGAACAAGTCGGGGGCGGAGCGGAGCGGGTGGAGCGGTATCGGGTGCCGGCGCGCGGGCTGACGGTGAGGGTCGATGGGCGGACGATGCGGATGCGACTCGATCGTCGCATGGCTGCGACACGAACGCGGGCTGGCGATCCGCTTGAAATCACGGCGATCCGCGGCGCGGATCGGCGATTTGCGACTCGGGAGGAGGAGCTATGAGGATGCGGCCGATCCGATCGACGCGGCGGGGCGTGGCGCTCATCGTGGCGGTGGCGGTCGTTGGCGTGCTGATCCTGTACGCGGGGGCGTTGGCGGGCATCGTTGGCCGGGAACGCCGCGGTTTGGAGGCCGATCAACGGCGGCTTCAGGCGACCTGGTTGGTGCAAGCCGGCGCGGAGCGAGCGGCGATCCGACTGCGGCAGGATCCCGACTACCGAGGCGAGACCTGGAGGCTCGATGCTGGGCGGCTGGGGCGGCCGGATCGGGCCGAGGTGGTTATCGCCGTCGAGACAGTGCCGAACGATCCAGGGAGTCGTCGAGCGCGCGTGGTGGCGACGCTTGCAGCGGACACCGCACGACGGACGCGGATGAGCGGAGAGTTTGAGCTGGATCTGACGAGCCGTTTGACCCGAAACCAGGGAGACCAGCCGTGAGGAAACCAGAGGCAGGCCGAGGCCGTTGCCGTGGCGGCGGCTTCACGTTGATCGAGCTGTTGGTGGTGATGGCGATCATCGGTGTCTTGATCGGCCTGCTGTTGCCGGCCGTGCAGGCCGCCCGTAGTGCAGCGCGGCGGGTCGAATGCCTGAACAACCTGATGCAAACCAGCCTGGCAATTCTCAACTATGAGAACGCCTTCGAAAGTCTACCGGCCGGGTCGATCAATCCGACCGGACCGATCGCGAACAGTCCGGTTGGATACCATGCGTCGTGGATAACGCAGATCCTGCCGTTCATGGAGCAGACGATCCTGTACAACAATCTCAATTTCAGTCTAAGCGTCTATGCAGTCGGCAACGACACGGCGCGACGGACCACGATGCGTACCTTACTCTGCCCGGCCGATGGCGGACCGAGAACCATCGATGGATTTGGGCTGACCAACTATGCCGGAAATCACCACCACACCGAGGCCGCCATCGACGTGACCAACACGGGCCTGCTGTTTTTGAACAGTCTGGTGAGAACCGAAGACATCGAGGACGGCTCATCGAACACGATGATGATCGGCGAGAAGCTTCGGGAATTGGGCGACCTGGGCTGGGCATCGGGCACGCGGGCGACGTTGCGGAATGGAGGGACACCGATCAACGGGGCCCAACCGGCTGCGGTCGCCAAACTGGCCGATCCGGTGGGGGGATTCGCGAGCAAGCACGCCGGCGGTGCCCATTTCGCCTTTGGCGATGGCCATGTGCGGTTTATGACCGCCACGACCCGGCCGGAGATCCTGCAGAGCCAGCTCAACCGACGGGATGGGGGGCTGATCCCGGAATTGGAGTGAAAGAGGAGGTCAGACGGGGCGCGGTTGCGCGACCAGGGAACGGGGTCCTTCTCGGGATCGGGGGCGCATGGGTCGGGTTAAGGGGGCGAGGTGGAGTCGGGTTTGCCGGTTGATGCCGAAAACAGCGGAGGTGGTCGGGTCGAACACAGGCTATGGACTTGAACAGAGCGATCGGTAGCATGAAAAAAGCGGCTGTCGCAAGCCACTCCTGCCGGTGACTCCCTCCTGCATTACGCCGAGCCTGGCGTCCCTCCCTGGAAGATCCTCTCGTGTTGCTCCCAGTCTTATTGGCCGCGCTGGCCACCGCGGCGGATGATGGGCCGGTGGACGAGGCGCGTCGTGCCCAGGCGATTCTGGCCCGGCGGTGTTGGGCCTGCCATGGTTTTGATGAGGCAAGTCGGAAGGCCGGTCTGCGGCTCGATCGCAGGGAGGGGGCAACGAGCCGGCTGCGCAGCGGGGCGGTGGCCGTGGTTCCGGGGGACCCGGAGGCGAGCGATTTGATTTTTCGGGTGACGGAGGAGGATCCGACGGTGCGGATGCCGCCGCCGGAGGCGGGGCCCCCGCTGGAGCCGGAGGAGGTGGCGGCCTTGACCCGCTGGATTGCGTCTGGAGCCCCCTACGCGGAGCACTGGGCGTTTGTGCCACCGGTGAAGGTTGAGCCGCCAGCGGTGTCGGATCTGGAATGGGCCGGGCATCCGATTGACCGATTTGTGAGGGCGCGGTTGGATGCGGCGGGGCTGACGCCGAATCCGATGGCCGATCGGGGGACTTTGATCCGCCGGCTCAGCTTGGATCTGCGTGGTCTGCCACCCGAACCGGGCGAGATTGCAGTATTTCTGGCGGACGACCGGCCGGACGCGTACGAACGGCTGGTGGATCGATATCTGGCCGATCCGGCGTATGGGGAGCGGTGGGCACGGCTCTGGCTGGATCTGGCGCGCTATGCCGACAGCGCGGGATATGGGTCGGATCCGCTGCGGCCCAATATGTGGCGGTATCGGGATTGGGTGATCGACGCGCTGAACGCAAATCTTCCGTATGACGCCTTTGTGATCGATCAGATCGCCGGCGACCTGCGGCCCGAGGCGACGCTCGAACAGCGGATGGCGACGGCCTTTCACCGGAACACGATGACCAATACGGAGGGGGGAACCGATGACGAGGAATTTCGGGTGGCGGCGGTCAAGGATCGGGTGGACACGACCGGCCAGGTTTTTCTGGGACTGACGATTGGTTGCGCGAAGTGCCACAGTCATAAATATGATCCGATTTCGAACGAGGAGTATTACCGGCTGTTTGCGATCTTCAACCAGACGGCCGATCACGATCAGCCGGACGAGCGGCCGGTGATGGCGGCGCCGACGCCGTTGCAACGAGCCGAGCGCGCACGGGTCGAGGCTCAGATCGCTGAATTGCGGACAAGATTGGACGAATCCACTCCGGAGCTGGCCGCGGCGCAGGTGGCCTGGGAGGCGGAACTGGGCGAGCCGGTGGCCTGGCGGGTGCTGGTGCCGGAGCGGTGGGAGAGCGAGGCGGGGACGGGCTTCCGGATCGACGCCGAGGGTCGGATCGAGGCGACAGGCGAGCCGGCAGCGCAGGATGTTTACACGCTCACAACCCCCCTGCCCTCCGGAAGCTGGCGGGCGGTGCGGATCGAGACGCTACCGGATCAGGCGCTGCCGGCTGGGGGAGCCGGCCGGGCCGGGGACGGCAATTTTGTGGTGTCGCGTGTGGGGGTCGAGGTCGAACCGGAGGCGGTGGCGGGTGTGCCGGTGGCGCGGACGGTGCGGCTGATTCTGCCGGGCGCGGAGCGGATGCTCTCGGTGGCGGAGGTCGAGGTGGAGTGCGGGGGGCGTAATGTGGCGTTGGGGGGTGAGGCGTCGCAGTCGTCTACGGCGTACGGAGGCGAGGCGCGACGTGCGATCGATGGCAACACCAACGGGCACTATTTTGAAGCGCGCAGCACGACGCATACCGAGGTGGAGGCCGACCCATGGTGGCAGGTGCGGCTCCCGGAGGCGGTGGCCGTCGATCGGATCGTGATCTGGAACCGGACCGACGGGGGGTTGGAGGAACGGTTAGCCGGAGCGCGGGTGGAATTGATCGATGAGGCGGGGGCGGTCGTCTGGTCGGCGGAGCTGGCGGAAGTCCCCCGGCCGAGTCTGGTGGTGTCGCCCTCGGGGCGGCGTCCGATTCGCTTTGCGCGTGCCGTGGCCGATTACAGCCAGGATCGGTTCGCGGCCGAGGCGGTCCTGAGGAAGTCGCCGAGCCAGGAAGGGGGCTGGGCAGTCGGGCCGCGGGTGACTGAGCCGCATGAGTTGATCCTGCTGGCGGGTGATCCGGTGGTGGTGACGACCCCCTCGCGGCTGATCGTTCGGGTGTATCAGAAGTACAAGGAGGCGGGCTACACACTGGGGCGGTTCCGGATCTCGGTGACAGAGGATGAGCGCGTCGCCAAGCGGGCGGGGTTGCCGCTGGATGTCTTGAGCATCGTGGATACGCCGGAGACCGAGCGGACGGAGGCGGCGCGGGAGCGGTTGGCGGCGTATTACCGATCAGTGGCACCGCTGCTGCAACCGATTCGGGATCAGATTGCGGCGCTTGAGAAGAGCCTACCGCCGGACCCGACCTTGCCGGTGATGGAGGAATTGCCGCCGGAGAAGCGGCGAGTGACGCGGCTGCTCAAGAAGGGGAATTTTCTCGACCCAGGCCCGGAGGTTGAGCCGGGAGTGCCGGCGGCGCTGGGCGGGCTGCCAGAGGCTGCGCCGGCCAATCGGCTGGGCTTGGCGCTCTGGCTGGTTGACGATCGCAATCCGCTGACGGCGCGGGTGGCAGCGAACCGGACCTGGGCGCAACTGTTCGGAGCGGGGCTGGTCGAGACCGAGGAGGACTTTGGGACGCAGGGAGACCGGCCGAGTCATCCCGAACTGCTCGACTGGCTGGCGGTGCGGCTGCGTGAGAGTGGTTGGGACATGAAGGGGCTGGTGCGGTTGATTGTGACAAGTCGGACGTACCGGCAATCGTCGCGCGTGAGGCCGGAACACCAGGAGCGGGACCCGAGGAATCGGCTGCTAGGGCGAGCGCCGCGGCTGCGGCTGGAGGCGGAGCAGGTTCGCGATCAGGCGTTGGCGCTTGCGGGGTTGTTGAGCCGTAAGATCGGCGGACCATCGGTCTTTCCGCCGCAGCCGGAGGGGCTGTGGCAAGCCGCGTTCAACGGCGAGCGGACCTGGGCGACAAGTCCGGGCAGCGAGCGGCATCGGCGTGGGTTGTATACGTTCTGGCGGCGGACGGTGCCGTATCCGTCGATGGCGGCGTTTGACGCGCCGAGCCGGGAAATTTGTAGCGTGCGGCGGATGCGGTCGAATACGCCGCTGCAGGCGTTTGTGACGTTGAACGATCCGGTCTATGTCGAGGCGGCGCAGGCGCTGGGGCGACGAATCGTCGCCGAGGGCGGGAAGACGCTCGAGGAGCGGATTCGGTATGGGCTTCGGCTCTGTCTGGCGCGGGAGCCCGCCACGGCTCAGGTGGAAGCCTTGGGGCGTTTGTACGAGACGGAGCGAGCGCATTACCAGCAAGAACCGGCGGCTGCCCACGCGCTGGCGACCGATCCGATTGGGCCGCTGCCGGCCGGTGCCGATCCGGCCGAGATGGCGGCCTGGACCAGCGTGGCCAACGTGCTGCTCAACCTGGACGGGGTCCTGACGCGGAACTGAACCAGATGGGGGGTGGGATGGACATTCGCTACGAGCAGGCGCGGGTCTGGACCCGCCGGCAGTTTCTGGCGTCGGGTCCGTTGGGTCTGGGGGCGTTGGCGCTGGGGCAGCTCAGCGGGCGGGTCGCGGTGGGGGAGGATCCGCGGCGGGCGATCGACCCGAACCGGCCGCTGGCATCCCGGCCTGGGCACTTTCCGGCGCGGGCCAGGCATGTGATTTATCTTCATATGTCAGGCGGACCGCCCCAACAGGATTTGTTCGACTACAAGCCGGAACTGGTCAAGCACCATATGCAGCCGTGTCCCGAGTCGATGCTGAAAAACCAGCGGTTTGCGTTTATCAAGGGGCATCCGAAGCTGCTCGGCTCGCCGTATCGGTTTCGCCAGGTGGGCCAGAGCGGGCAGTGGGTCAGCGAACTGCTGCCACGATTTGAGACGATCGCCGATCACGTGACGGTGGTGCGATCGATGCACACCGATCAATTCAACCATGCGCCGGCTGAGCTGTATCTGTTTACGGGGACGCCGCGAAGCGGTGGGGCGTCGATGGGTTCGTGGATCACGTATGGTCTGGGGTCGGAGAACGACAATCTGCCGGGCTTTGTGGTGTTGATTTCGGGTGGGACCGATCCGACGGGTGGCAAGGCGCTTTGGTCGACGGGATTTCTGCCCACGGTGTATCAGGGGGTTCAGTGCCGGACCGTGGGCGATCCGATTCTCTACGTGGGCAATCCGAAGGGGATGGACCGCGCGGCGCGGCGGCGGACGCTTGATGCGCTGCGAACCCTCAACGAGTATGAGCTGGAGCTGTTTGGCGATCCCGAGACGCTGACGCGGATCAATCAGTATGAGCTGGCGTTCCGGATGCAGATGGCGGTTCCGGAGGTGATGGACATCGGCCGGGAGCCGGAGCAGGTCCGGGCAGCGTACGGAGCGACGCCTGGAAAGCCGTCGTTCGCGAATAACTGCTTGCTTGCGCGGCGGCTGGTGGAGCGGGGTGTACGCTACGTGCAACTCTTCGACTGGGGCTGGGACTGCCACGGCACGGGTGCTGGCGACGATATCGTCCAACATCTGCCCAAAAAGTGCCGGGAGATCGACCAGCCGATCGCAGCGCTGATCGCGGACCTCAAGGCGCGGGGGCTGCTGGATGAGACGATGGTGATCTGGGGAGGCGAGTTCGGCCGAACCTCGATGAACGAGGCTCGGGGCGGATCGACCTATTTGGGTCGGGATCACCATCCGCATTGTTTCACGATCTGGGTGGCGGGCGGCGGATGGCGCGCGGGGGCCAGTTTGGGTGCGACCGACGAGCTGGGCTACACGATCGTGGACGCACCGGTCACGATCCACGACCTTCAGGCGACGATTCTGTACTTGTTGGGACTGGATCCCGAGCGATTGACGTACTCGTATCAGGGGTTGGAGCAACGGCTGATCGGCGTCGAAGGCGATGGCCGGGTTCGCCGGGAGCTGCTTGCCTGACCAGGGCCGCGGCCGAACCGGAGCCGATCAGGTCCGCGTGACAGGTTGGGCGAGAAGCGGGCTAGGCGGGGCCGAGGCCACGCCGCCGCGGCGACGGTCGGAAGTGGATCCCGGGCAGGAAGAAGCAGGTCTCGGACCGTTGGCGATGGCGCCCTCAAGTTGATGGTTGGGTCGTGCGGAGTGTGGGAGTTAGGTCACATCAGCGGCGTGGCGGGATGATGGTTGAGTTGGCTTTCTGCTGGGTGGTGGAGCGGGGCTTGGGCTTGAATGACTTCATCTTGTCGTCGGGTCCGCTGATCGAGGGGCGTTTTAGGGTTCTGGGTGGTGCGGCACTCGCCTGGCCGTCGGGCTTGCGGCGGGTTCTGAAGTTGGTCTGGGTGGCGATTTGGGCCGTGGGGTCGACCGGGCGTGGGGCGTTGGGCTGGGGGCGTTGCCCAACGGACGCGGGGCGGGAGCGGGTATAGGCGGCGATGCCGGGATTGAAGCCGGGAACGGTTCCGGGCGTCGCGGGCGTGGGGCGCACCCGAGGCGGGGGCGTCGCGGATTGGGGCGGGCGGGGGGATCGACGCTGGCCGGGGCCGGCGAGCGCGGGGGCGGTGAAGAGTTCGGCGATGAGAAGGATCGCCAAGTACGGCGCGGCACGCATGGCAACCTCTCCGACTTGATGGGCGGCGGGGCAGCCGTCCGAGCGGATCAGGTTGATTCCATTTTGAGGGAACGCGCAGAGAGATCAAGGCGGGGGTGTGGGGGATCGGCGACGTTGGGGGTCGCGGATGCGGGGGACCTAGGGGCCGGGCGGTGGGGGCGATGGCTCGACGGAGGGATCGGGCGGGAGTCCGAGTTTTTCGTAGAGGGAGCGGCGGCTTTGCTTGTCGTCTTCGAGGATGGCCCGAGCGGCGACGGCGACGCGCTCGGCCTGAGCGCGGGGGACCACGATGACCCCGTCGCCGTCGGCGACGATCACATCGCCGGGCATCACCAGGACGCCGCCGCAGACGATGGGCCGATTGACCGACTCGATTTCGTTACGCCCGGGGCGTATGCCGCGTCCAGGCTGGCGGAAGTAGAGGGGGATGCCCTCGGTGATGATTTCGTCGGAGTCGCGGGCCCCGGCGTTGGTGACGACGCCGACGCAGCCGGCCAGCTTCCAGCTCATGATGTTGTTGGAGCCGATCGAGCCGACGTCGGCACGGGTGGCATCGTCGATGACCAGGGCCGATCCGGGGCGGAGCAGTTCGACGAACGGCTCGGGGGACCTGGTGGAGTACCAGTGGCCGACCCAACGATCGAAGTCGGCCGGAGGACGGTCGCCGGCCGGAGGTGACTGGGTGGGAACGTAGCGGGCGGTGACGGCGATGCCGGCGAAGCGGTGGGTGAAGGTTTTGGTGTCGCGCCAGAGGGGCCGGATTTCGGGATCCATCAGGCCGATGTTCTGGAGGCCGACGGAGTCCATGCCGTCGGAGACGTCGGCGACGCGGAGTCCGTCGAAGAGCTTGAGGATGCGGGCGTCGTCCTCGGCCGAGTAAACCGTCGTGGGCAGGAAGGAACGCCCGGCGCGGGGGTTGTCGTCGAGGGTTGGCGCGGAGGCAGCGGCTGCAAGAAGCGTCACGCCGAAGATGGCAAACATAATCAACCTCCCCTGCCCTGGGTCGGCAGGAAGACGATGCAAACGGGAGCCGGGATGGAGACCGGTTCGCCGTGGGACCTCAAGGCTCCGGTATCGGGATCGATGGCGAAGAGGGTGAGGCTATCGCTGGACTGGTTGGCGGCGAGCAGCCATCTGCCTGAGGGGTCGATCGTGAAGTTGCGGGGCGTTTTGCCGCCGGTCTTGGTCTGGCCGCGCGGCGTCAAGGCGCCGCTGTCGGGGTCGATCTCGAAGCAAGCAATGCTGTCGTGACCGCGGTTGGAGACGTAGACGAACCGGCCGGAGGGATGGACGACAGTCTCGGCGGTTGAGTTGCCGGGGTGGCCGCCAGGGGGCAGGGTGGACTCGGTTTCGATTTCGTCGAGCGTGCCGGAGGCGGCGTCGAACCGGTAGGCGGTGATCGTCGAGTTCAATTCGTTGTTGACGTAAACAAACCGACCCGAGGGATGGAATGCCAGGTGGCGTGGGCCGGCGCCGGGGGCGGTGTCGGTCTGGTGGACCAAACCGAGCGGGGCGTCCGGGTCATCGGGGTCAAAGCGGAGGACATGGACGCGATCGGCGCCGAGATCGGCCTCGAGGACGAGCCGGCCAAGTGGCTCGAAGCGGACGCAGTGGGCGTGCGGCCCCTCCTGGCGCCGGGGGTTGACCCCGCTGCCCGACTCGGGACGGAACAGGCTGGGAATGGGAGCCAGAGCGCCATCGTCGGCGATGCGATAGACGCTGACCGTGCCGGTGCCGTAATTGGCGACGATCAGGCCGCGTCCGTTGGGATGCACGGCCAGATGACAGGGCGCGGTGCCTTGGGAATTCTCCTGGTCGATCCGTTGTCCGGGCCGGCCGTCCGCCTCGATCGTCCAGGCGACCAGACCGCCTCCGGCCCGGCCTTCGAACTCGCTCAGCTCGGCCACCGCGTAGACAACTTTGCCGTTGGGATGGAACGCCAAAAACGAGGGGTTGGGACTCTCGAAGGCAAGCTCTGGTGGCAAGAGCGTTCCGGCGTCTGGATCGAAGCGCGCGGTGTAGACACCGCGGCTGGCGGTGCCTTCGGTGTAGGTCCCGACATAAATCCGTAAAGATTCCTGGACCTGAGCGAAGGCGACACCAGCCCAGAGCAGGCTCAGCAGGCACAAGACGGCGCAACGCATCGGTGATTCCTCAGCCCGGGGGATGGCAACCCAGGGGACACGCAGGTCGGACCGTGATGGCTGGGCGATCGAAGACGATCCGCCTTCATGGTAGAATGAAACAATCGTTTGAGGAACGGCGTGACGATGCGGTTCTTCCAAGCGTGCGGCCCTGACCAAAGCCGGCTCACGCTGGGTTTGGCCGGGTAGCCCGCTGGCCGTGGATCGGGGATGGGCGTATGGGGAAGTATCCAGTTCGGCGCAGATGGTCGCTGAACACATGGCTGGTGGGGGTGATGGCACTCTGGCCGGTTCTGGCACGCGGAGACGGTCTGTCGGCAAGCGGGGTGGCGATCGACTATACGCGGGATATTCGACCGATTCTTTCGGATGCATGTTTTGCGTGCCACGGTCCGGATGAGGAGAGCCGGCAGGCGAAGCTGCGGCTGGACAACCGGGCCGATGCGACCTCAGCGCGTGGCTCAGCCGGTCCGGCGATCGTGCCGGGTGATCCCGAAGCCAGCGAGCTGATCTTCCGAATCGAGAGCGACGACGAGACGGTACGGATGCCGCCGCCAGAGTTTGGCAAGACGCTGACGCCGAAGCAGGTAGCCTTATTGCGGGAGTGGGTGGCCCAGGGGGCGACGTATGCGGAACACTGGGCGTTTACGGCGGTGGAGGCGCCGGCGATTCCGGAAGTGTCCAACCCGGCCTGGGTGCGGAATCCGATCGATGCGTTTGTGCTGGCCCGGCTGGATCGGGAGGGGCTGAGTCCATCGCCCGAGGCCGACCGGGTGACATTGATCCGACGGCTTAGTCTCGATCTGATCGGGTTGCCGCCCACGGTGGAGGAGGTCGACGCCTTTGTGGCCGATCGGTCGCCCGATGCCTACGAGCAACTGGTCGAGCGTCTCCTGGCCAGCCCTCACTACGGCGAGCGCTGGGGCCGGCTCTGGCTGGATGCGGCCCGGTATGCCGACAGCGACGGTTACGAGAAGGACAAGAAGCGCTCGGTCTGGTTTTACCGCGATTGGGTCGTCCGGGCGTTCAACGACGACCGGCCCTATGACCAGTTTGTGATCGAGCAACTGGCGGGCGACCTGCTGCCGGGAGCGACTCAGGATCAGCGGGTGGCCACGGGGTTTTTGCGGAACTCGATGATCAACGAGGAGGGAGGCATCGACCCCGAGCAATTTCGGATGGAGGCGATGTTTGATCGGATGGACGCGTTGGGGACGGCCATTCTGGGTCTGACGCTGCGGTGCGCTCAGTGCCACAATCATAAATATGATCCGATCACGCAGGAGGATTATTACCGGCTTTTCGCGTATCTGAACGACAGCGACGAAGCGGCGATCGCCGTGTACACGCCCGAGGAACAGGCGAAGCGGGCCGACGTGCTCAGCCGGATTGGCCAGATCGAGGCCGAGCTTCAGCAGATGACGCCCGACTGGGAATCGCGGATGGCGGCCTGGGAGGCGACCGTTCGAGACGATGGGGTGGTCTGGACGGTGATCACGCCGACGGCCGAAGACAATTCGACGGGCGGCCAGAAGTATCTGAAGCAACCGGACGGATCGCTCCTGGCTCAGGGCTACGCGCCGACGAAGCATCGGGTGCGGCTGGAGGTGGACGTCCCGCAGTCCAGGATCACGGCGTTTCGGCTGGAGCTGCTGACCGATCCGAACCTACCGCTCGGGGGGCCGGGCCGGTCGATCTGGGGCACGGGGGCGTTGACCGAGTTTGAGGTGGAGGCAGCGCCGCTCGACCAACCGGAGAAGGTGACGCGGGTCGCCTTCCGAAGCGCCACGGCCAACGTCAACCCGCCGCGGGCGCCGCTCGATCCGATCTTCGACGACCGGAGCGGCACGGAGCGTGTGACCGGGCCGGTGGGGTATGCGATCGACGGGGATCCGGCGACGGCCTGGGGCATCGACGTGGGACCGGGTCGGACCAATCAGCCACGGCAAGCGGTCTTTGTCGCGGAGACTCCGATCGAGAACCCGTCGGGGTCGCGGCTGACGATCTACCTGGCGCAGAATCATGGCGGTTGGAACAGCGACGACAACCAGAACTGCAATCTGGGCCGGTTCCGGCTGGCGATCACCGACGCCAGCGACCCGGTTGCCGACCCGTTGCCGGCGGCGGCGCGGGAGGCTCTGGCGGTGCCGGCCGATCAGCGGACGCCAGCCCAGCGGGCCGCGTTGTTCTCGTACTGGCGGACGACGGTTCCCGAGTGGGCCGAAGCCAACGAGCGGATCGAGGCGATCTGGAAGGAGTATCCCCGGGGGACGTCGCAGTTGGTGCTCTCGCGTCGGTCGGAGCCGAGGACGACCAGTCTGTTGCATCGGGGCGATTTTCTGAAACCGGTCAGGCCGGTTGAGCCGGGCGTTCCCTCGTTTTTGAATCCGCTGCCGGAGAATGCGCGTCCGGACCGGCTGACCCTGGCACGGTGGCTGGTCGACCGCCGGGCACCGACGACGGCGCGGGCGTATGTGAACCGGGTTTGGCAGGCATTGTTTGGGACGGGGCTGGTGGAAACGGCCGAGGATCTGGGGGTGCAGGGAAGCCTGCCGAGCCATCCCGAGTTGCTGGACTGGCTGGCGGCGACCTTCATGGACCGTGGTTGGCGGACCAAGGAGCTACTGCGGCTGGTCGTGCAGTCGAACACGTATCGCCAAGCGTCGACGGTGAGGGCCGAGCTTGTGGCTCGGGATCCGTCGAACCGGTTGTTGGCCCGAGGGCCGCGGGTGCGGGTCGATGCGGAGCTGGTACGGGATCTGGCATTGGCTGCGTCGGGGTTGCTGGATCAGCGGATCGGTGGACCACCGACCTATCCGCCAGCGCCCGAGTTTTTGTTCGTGCCGCCGGCCAGTTATGGGCCTAAGGTCTGGATCGAATCGAAGGGGCCGGAGCGTTACCGGCGAACGCTCTATACGTTCCGGTTTCGCTCGGTGCCGTATCCGGCGTTGCAAGTCTTTGATGCGCCCAATGGCGATTTGGCGTGCGTGCGTCGGACCCGGTCGAACACGCCGCTGCAGGCGTTGACGACGCTCAACGAGCCGCTCTTTGTGGAGGCGGCGCGGGCTTTGGCGCTGCGGACCTTGGGCGAGGGTGGCGGCGAGGACCGATCGCGCCTGACCTACGCGTTCCGGCGGTGCGTGGCCCGGGCGCCGACCGAAGCCGAGGTCGCGGTGTTGGCGGGGTTGCTGAAGCGCCAGAAGAAATACTTCCGAGAGCCGGGACGAGATCCCTGGCAGTTGGCGGCCAACGACCCGCAGAACCCCCCTGCCCTGCCCGAGGGGACTACGCCGGAGGAGGCCGCGGCCTGGACGGTTGTCTGTCGGGTGCTTCTCAATTTGGACGAGACGATCACCAAGGAATGACCTCCCGTCGGGATGCTGGGTGATGAGGCGAGCCAGGTGGAACGCAAGACGAGGAGTTCGGCGATGACCGTGATGCCGCCGGCCGAGATTCGCGATGCTCTGCTCCGTCCGACCCGTCGCTGGTTTTTTCAGCAGTGCGGCGTGGGGATGGGCGCACTGGCGCTAGGCGATCTGCTTCGCCGCACCGGCGGAGCCGAACCAGTCGCGGGGGAGGCTTCGAACCCGCTGGCGGTTCGGGCGCCGCACTTTGCCCCCAAGGCGCGGCGGGTGATCTTTCTGTTCATGGCCGGAGCGCCGAGCCATTTGGAATTGTTTGACAACAAGCCGCAACTGAAGAAGTTCGACGGTACGTTGCCGCCGCCTGAGCTGATCAAGGGCTACCGGGCGGCGTTTATCAATCCCAACTCGCGGTTTCTGGGTCCTAAGTTTGCGTTTGCGCGGCACGGACAGTGTGGGGCAGAGGTTTCGGAGCTGCTGCCGCACACGGCGTCGATCGTCGACGAGATCGCGATCGTGCGCGGGATGCACACCGACGCGTTCAACCATGCGCCGGGGCAAATTTTGATGAATACCGGTTCGATGATCTTCGGGCGGCCGAGCATGGGGGCCTGGGTGACCTACGGCCTGGGCAGCGAGTCCGAGGATCTGCCGGGCTTTATTGTCTTTTCGACGGGGAAGAAGGGGCCATCCGGGGGCAACTCGAACTGGGGGAGCGGATTTTTGCCGACGGTGTATCAGGGGGTGCAGTTTCGCTCGGTCGGTGATCCGGTGCTCTATTTGTCGAATCCGCGGGGCGTGGATGAGGTGGTCCAGAAGGAGACGCTCGAAGCGCTACGGACGCTCAATCGCCACAAGCTGGCCCAGGTCGGCGATCCGGAGATCGCGACGCGCGTCAACAGCTTCGAGATGGCGTTTCGGATGCAGCGGGTGGCGCCGGAGGTGATGGATATCAGTCGGGAACCGGAGCATATTCGCGCTCTCTACGGCGCCGAGCCTGGCAAGGCGTCGTTCGCAAACACCTGTCTCTTGGCGCGTCGGTTGCTGGAGCGGGGGGTCCGGTTTGTGCAAATCTTTCATGAGGCGTGGGACCAGCACGGCAACCTGGTCCACGATTTGAAAGTCAACTGCCGGGAGACTGATCAGGCGTGTGCGGCACTTGTGAAGGACCTCAAGCAGCGGGGGATGCTCGAGGATACGCTGGTCATCTGGGGGGGAGAGTTTGGACGGACGCCGATGGTCCAGGGTGGGGGCAATGATGGTCGCGACCACCACCCGAATGCGTTTACGATGTGGCTGGCCGGGGGTGGGATCCGGCCGGGGATCACCTTGGGGGCCACCGACGACTTTGGATTCGGAGTCGTCGAAGACGCGGTGCACGTCAACGACCTTCACGCCACGCTGCTCCACCTGCTGGGCTTTGACCACCTGCGGCTGACCTACCGATTCCAGGGCCGGGATTTCCGATTGACGGACGTCGGGGGTAAGGTAGTGCAGCGGCTGCTTGCTTGAGGGCGCCTTGCCGAGAGGACGACTTTGATGTTGCGGAAGATGATGTGGGCCGTCGTGGCCGGTGTAGCGTTTCCGTGGGTTGCCTGGGGCCAGGATGAGAACCCGCTGATTGCGCAGGTGCGAGCCGCGGTGACCGATGCGTCGAAGCCGTTTGTGATGGTGATCCGGATCGAGGTCCGGCCGGGCAAGGGGCCGGAGCTGGAGCGAGCCTTTGCACCTGCGGTTGCGGCCACGCGGCGGGAGAAGGGGTGTTTGGCCTACGACCTGGCCCGGGCGGCCGGGTCGCCTGAGAGCTACATCCTGTACGAGCGGTGGGCAAGCCTCGACGATCTCAAGGCCCATCTGGAGACCCCGCATATCACGGAGTTGCTGCCCAAGCTGGGGGAGATCACCGCCGAGCCGGTGCAGATGGATCTCTACCTTCCGGCGGCGGAATGAGCTGTCAGGGACCGGCGGGTATCGCGTCGCGTCCGTCGGTCCGAGCGATTCGGACCTGATCGAACTTGAGTCAGCCCACGAGGGACGGATGACCAGACGACCGCTTGGGATCGTGGCCTGGGGCGTGTTGGGGATTTGCGCGGGGCTGAGCCGGGGCGAGGATCCGCGCCTGGCCGACCAGTTCGGCTTCCAGCCGCTGGAGATTTACAAGCTCGGCGACCGGATCAACGTGCTGGTAATTGCCGACCTGGACGGTGATCGAACCGACGATATTGTCGTGGCCAACAATGCCCGATCGCGGATTGATCTGTTGTTGTCTAGCCCGGGGCCGACCGAAGATCCGACGACCGGTCGCGAGGTGAACCAGGTGGCGTACAGCCGGCGGATGCGGCTCAAGAGTTTGCCAGTCAATCGGGAGGTGGCGAGCATTGTGGCCGGCGATCTGGACGGCAATGGCCGGGTGGATTTGGCCTATTACGGGACGCCGGCCGAGGTGGTGGTCGTGCGCGGGCTTGGTAACGGGGAGTTTGTCGAACACCGCAAGATCAACGCCGGCGAAGGAGTCAGTGCGCCGACGGCCCTGGCGATCACCGACGTGAATCGAGACGGGCGTGATGACCTGGTTTTGCTGGGACCAAACGAGCTGATCACGATGACCCAGCGGGCGGATGGGCGGCTGGGAGATCCGGAGCGGTTTCCGCATACGGCGGCGCGTCCGGGGATTTTCAAAGCGCTCGATCTCGATGGCGATGGCGGGGACGATCTGATTTTGCTCGATAGCGGCAACGACGACCCGATCCGAGTCCGGTTCTCGACCGAGACCGGTTCGCTCGGACCGGAGGAGCGGTTTGCGGTCGAGCCGCCGCGGGCGATCGCGTTCGCCGACCTGGATGGAGTTCCGGGGCAAGAGTTGTTGATGGTCGAGGGGCAGTCGGGTCGGGTCCGGGTGTTGAAGCTGGCCGAGCCAGACAGTGAGGACGTGAAGCGGGGGCGTTTGCTGTTCTATCCGTTGCCGGTGGGCGAGGCGAGGAACCGGGCGCTGGCCATTGGGGACCTGGATGGCGACGCGAAGGCAGACGTGGTGGTGACCGATCCGTCGAACGCGCAACTGATGTTGTATTTGCAGGGTGGGCACGGGCTGCGTCCTGGGCGGAGTTTCCCGAATCTGGCCGGGGTGCGGGGGGTGACGATCGCGGACGTGGACGGCGACGGTGTGGGCGAAGTGCTGGTTTTGTCGGAGCAGGAGAAGACGATTGGCATGGCCCGTTACCGCGACGGTCGATTGGGATTTCCGTCGCCGCTGCCGATCGAGGGCGAGCCGGTCGCGCTCGAGGCGGGGGATCTGGATGGGGACAAGCAGCCGGAAGTGCTCTATGTAGCGCGTGCGGTGGGCGGATCGTCGGCGGATGGGTTTGTCTTGCGGGCGGTGCGGCGGGGCGAGACCGGGGGCTTCGAGCCCTTCCGCTGGGGCGAAACGGATATGGTGGCCATTCCGGGGCTGAGCGGAATTCCCCCAGCGGTCCGGATTCTGGACATCAATAGAGATCAGCGGGCCGACGTGCTGGTGTTCCGGCCGTTTGGAGCGCCGATCTTGATGCTTGGTCAAGGGGACGGGAAACCGCCCAAGGCGATGGTCGGCAACCTGGGTCCGCTGGTGGCGGCCACCCCGGCCGGGATCAGCCTCAGCGCTCCGGGCGAGGCCTCGCTCCTGGTGACGCAGAGCGGCTTTGCGCGTGCGATTGTCCTGGGAGCCGACGGCCAGTGGCAGGTCAAGGATCAGTTCAATGCAGGTCGCGGATCGGCGCAGATTGCCGGGGCCGCCACGGTGGATCTGGACGGCGATGGTTCTGCGGAGGTGGTGCTCTACGACCGCAGCAGTAAGTCGTTGCTGTTTCTGGACCAGCGTGATCGTGCCTACCGGCCCGGTGGAACCCTGTCGATCGGCGCGATCGACTTTCAGGGGATGCACGTAGCGGATCTGGATGGAGATGGCCGGGATGATCTGCTGATTGCGGGCACAGACCGCTTCGGGGTCGTGACGACGGGGCGTCGGGGCCGGGTGTTTCGCAGCCTGGCCAGCTACGACACGAACCGCAAGGACGCGATCCTCGGCGACGTGATGGCCGGAGACGTCAACGGCGATGGCCGGATCGACCTGATCGTCTCGGATATCGGCGACAATGCGCTGGAGATTCTCGACTACGATCCCCAGGAGGGGCTGAGGCGTGCCCTGGCGTTCAAGATTTTCGAGAAGAAGTCGTTCCGAGACCGGGATAGCCTGATCGAACCTCGGGATATGGCCGTGGGCGACGTGGACGGCGACGGCCGGACCGATATCATTCTGATCTGCCATGACCGGGTGTTGGTCTATCGCCAGGATCCCGGCGAGGAGGCCCACGCCGAGGTCCGCGCGGAATAACCCGATCGGTCCGGAAAATGAACAAAACGGCCGCGACCGGCGAAGAAACACTGCCGTGATCGGCGATCGAATATCGAGTCAGGGCTAAGGGTTTGTCCGATGGGTGAAATGCCCGAACGCTGCGAGCCAACCGGTCGGGAGTCTCCGGCCGACACGGCTTCGCACTTGGAGCGGATGGCAGCGCCAGTGACGCCACGGCGCCGGAGACAGCTCTGGCCGGCGGCCGTCTTGATTTTGCTTTCGTTAGGAGTCTTGGGCTATCGGCTGAGCCAATCCGACTGGTATTGGGAGTGGCCGTGGGAAACGAAGGGGTCGCCGGCGGCTGGGATGGGATCGAGCGTGGCGGCGGCCGCTGAGCCTGCCGAGCCGTCGGGTTTGTCGGCCGAGGGGGACGCCGGGGCCGGGGAGTCCGGATCGTCGGGCGATGGTGAAGCCGATGCGCGACGATCCGAGTTGGTTGCGGAGGCTGGAGCGGAATCGGCCGAATCGGCGTCGGATCTGGCGAAGGCTCCGGAACGGCCTCAAGAGCCGGCTGACGCATCCGAGGTTCAGCCAGGCTCGGAATCGGCAGCGGCGGCGTTGGCCGAGATCGAGAAGGAGGCCGAGCGGATTCGAAAGGAGCGGGAGGAGCTTCAGAAGGCCAAGGAGGAGGCGGGCAAGGCGATTGCCGCGGCGCCCCGGCGGCCGCTGTTTGGACCGTTTGGGGACCCTGGGTTGCTTGTCCTGGGTCCGCGTGAGGTTGAGGCATTGATGCGGCAGCAGATGGAGGCCCATCGGCGGGTGATGGAACAATTGCTCCGGGCGCGACCGGGGTGGGGCGAGCGGGGGCTGATGCCGGGTCAAGACGATCGATTCGAGGCCGTCTTCGATAAACTCCGGAGGGAGATGGAGGCGTTTGAGCGTGAGGCGGAGGCGATGATGCGGGCGCAGCGGGCCTTAGCCTTGCGGTTCAAGGATCGAGGAGGTCTTCAGCTTCCGCCAGGTCCGGGGCTGGATGTTCCACCGCCGCCGGAGCCGGGGCTGGGTGGTGGCGCGGACGAGCCGGGGAATCTGGGGGCGGACGGCCAGCCGCAGGTTCGCCGCCGTCGCTTTGTGACTCCGGACGGCGCTCAGGTCGAGACGTTTGAGCTGCGGTGGGGGTTCACGGGCCCCTGAGACAAGGTGACGGATCGGTCGGGCCGAACCTGGGCAAGCTAGACCAGGCCGATTGGCTCGGCGGGCTTAGGCAGCCTCGCTGTCGGGCGCGAGAGTGGGGTAGGGAACGATTTTTTTGACGATCGACCGATAGAGGGAATTGCCCTGGTCGATGCTGACGTGGAGCAGTTCGAGGGCGTCCTTGAGGCTGCCCAGGGTTCGGGCCAGTTGTTCCTGACTGGTGCGACTAGCCTTTTCGAAGCTGGCTGACCATTGATCGGCGAGGGACTCGATGGCAGCGCTGGCGCGGTCGACGCCGCGGCGGATGGAGTCGAGGCGCTCATCGGGAGATCGGATTTGGGCGGCGGCGGTCTCGAGCCGGGCGAGGCTGGCGGCGGCCTTGCGGCCGACATCGGCGGCGTCGGTCACGGAGGCCAGAAGGTCGTCGAGGCGAGCGACGGCCAGGGCGCCGCGCTCGAACTGAGCCAGCGAGGCGGTCAGGCGGTCGATGGCTGCCGAGAATTGGGCAACCGAGTGGCCGAGGCCGGCATCGAGCCGATTGGCCAGTTCGTGCAGGCTCTGGGCTGCGCGGTCGATCGGCTCGGCGGGTGTGCCGAGGGTCGCAAGCCGCGGCAGAGCGTGGGTGACGATCCAACCGTCGACGCGGGCGAGCAGGTCGTCGGAACGGCGGATCACCAGCGTTTGCACAAGCATTAGGGCCGCGCTGAGGAAGAGGGCCAGCAGGGTGCTGTCGAAGGCGATTTGGAGAGCGGCTGTGACACCGGTCAGGTTGCTCAGGAAGCCGTCGAGTTCCTTGACGAGGGGTAAGACCTTGCTGATGTTCATGAGCGCCTTGCTGATCCCCTCGACGGTACCGATAAAGCCGATGACCGGCAGCAGGTAGAGGATGTAGCGGGTGACGGTGAATTGACCGTGGGCGTGTTCCTGGTCGAGCGAAGAGCTTTCGCGGTTTAGCTCCATGAGCTGGATGGCGGGGACGCGTTCGGCTGCGTGGGCGGTGAGCAAGCGAAGCCGTGCTGGGAGCAGCAAGGAACCGCCCGTCGGGATCGACCCAGGGTCGTCGAGAAACCGGGCGGACTGGTCGAAAACCCGCTCGTTGCGGCTCATCCGGGCCAGCAGCAGGCCCAAGGTGACAATGGCCCAGAGATAGATCGAGGTGCCGACGTACTGCTCCCAGCCGCGCTCGAACATCAGGTGGGGGTCGAGCACCATCAAGAAGAAGGGAAAGGCAAAGGCCAGCGCGAGCAAAAGCCAAGTGGCCGGATACGCCCAGGGAGCGACGCGGTGACTGACAGGAGCCGTCATGAGCGATTCCGCTAAGGTTTCCGGTGATTCGAGCCGCGGCGCTGCCGGCGATCCCGCACAACCCGCACGATCCTCAGAATCGACCGATCGGGCCTGCGGACTTGAACCGGGGATTACGGCTGGCTGGCCGAGCGGCGGCGGAAGCGGAAGTCGCAGCAGGGAGCGCCCTCCATCAGGGTCTGGGTGCGGTCGAGCGTCAGTTCGGGGTTGAAGCCTTCGATGACGGCGAAATCGCGGCAGCAGGAGAGGCTGAATCCGAGATCCTCAAGCCCAAGCGCGCGATACATTTCAGCGAAGCGGCAGCGTGTCACGTTGAAGTCGAGATGATCGGGGTCGAGCCGAAGCAGCTCGATTTCGAGGGCGCCGCCGGCCCGCCATTGATCCAGGATCGAGGCAAAGGCAGCCAGGCTGACATCGCCGAGCGAGCGGGCTAGATCGGCGCCGGTTTGGCGGGCCAGATCGGCGATCACGCGACGCACGACGGCCAGGGTGCGCTCGCGGCCAAATTCGTCGATGAATCCGCGAAGCAGCGGGCCAACGATCCGGGCCTCGATCTCGCGGCGTTCGAGCAGCGTGAGCCGGCTGGCGGGATCGGACATGGGGGGGGTCGACTCCACGGCGGGGTTGAGCGGGGCTAGGGGGTGCAGGGGTGTGCTGGAATGCTCCGGCGGGTTCAGCGGCCGACCTGGAGCGTGGAGGAGCCACGGGGCAGGTCGAAGCAGACGAGCAGGGCGTTGCCGTCCTGGCAGGTTGTGCCGGGCTGGAGGCAGCGGCGATTCTCGACCGAGGCCAGCGGCCGGAGGGCCGTTGCCGTCGCCAAGCGGAGCACCGATCCGGCGGGCTGATGGATCCGGAGCGTGAAGCCTGGGCACGGGAACGGTGCGATGAAGCGGACGGCCTGGGTCCGGTGAGTGGCCGGGTCAGCGTCGGCCTCGATTCGAGTCAGCTCGCGGGCGGCCCAATACCGGGCCAGCTCGGAGAGATTCATCCAGATGAGCCGATCGGCGGCATGGGTCTCAAGCCGGGCGACCACATCCTGGAAGACGCGGAAGCCGTGCTCGGTCCCGTTGGCGTAGAAGCCGGGCCAGTGGCCGACCATGACGGCCGGCTCGCCGCGGGCGATCACGTCGGCCAACCGGCCGGAGCGACCATCGGCGGAGAGGAACCGATCGGCTGAGCCAGGTTCCAGGCCGTCCCAGCCGCCGAACCAGTCGCCGGTGCAGCCGATGATCGAGACAACGCAGCGCGGGTCGTCGCCGTCGAGGCCAGAGGCTCGTTCGACACGAGGCGCGACCGAGCGATCGTCTTCGTACACGTGGCGGAAGTAATGGGGAATGGGAGCGGAGAAGATGTCGCGAACGGACTCGGCGACGGCCTGAGAGAGGTTGGCGAGATTGCGGCTGCCAAACCCGCCGGGGGTGGTGATGCCCGCGCACGGCAAGCCGACGTTGCGGAGGATGCTGAGGGCGTAGGCCAGGTAGTCGGTCAGCTCATCGGCCGACTTGTTCTGGCTGAAGCCCCAGTTTTCCATCGCGTCTTGGGAGCGGTCGGCGAGAGGACGCCCGGTGCGGGTGTCGATGGCCCAGGTGTGGGAGACCATCTCGGGATGGATATCCCAGGCGGGAAGCAGTTCGCGGCGAACCAGTTCGAGGCTGGCCTCCAGTTGGGCTTTGGACCAGCCGGGCAGGTCGCGGTCGAGCCAGCCGACGCAGGCCGGGTAGGGAACCATGCTGTACTTGCCGCGGACGTGGTGCTCGGCACACCAGGCGGCGAACCGCGCGACGAAGCGGTCGGGAATCTCGCGGGGGAGTTGGCGCCAAGGTTGGCGGTATTGGGAGGGGAAGACTTCGGCGAATTGCGGGATCGCGAAGTGAGCCAGATTGACCAGCGCGGTGGAGTCGTCGACGATCAGCGAGACGGGGACGCGATCGAGCGGGTTGAGAATTTGCAGGCTGGGGGGTGGCGGGGGCGGACGATCGCCGAGCGGCGGGTCGGGGTTGGGTTGAGGACGGGACGAGAGGCCAAACGGTGCGGCCAGGCCGGCGCCGGTTAGGCGGAGCAGATCGCGACGGCTGGGTTTGCGAGTCACGGGAGGACCTCCGGGCAAGGCGGGCCAGTCCGGATTGGTGGATTGTTGCGGGCGAAGCGGCCGAAATCTACGAGGCAGATGCGAAGTCGGAAGTGGCCTGAAGGCCAGAGGGCGGGCCATGCGTTATGCGCGGCGCGGACGGTACGCGGTCTCGGAGTTGGGCGGATCGGGCGAGGATTCGTTCGTCGCGGTGGTGGTCACCAAGTTGACGGGTGCGCTGTTGTTCATTCTGCTGCTGACGATGGTGATTATGGCGTTGATTCCGCGGGCCGACGGGCACCGGCCGATCGGGGGGGACGAGTCGGCCAGACCGGTTCTGGAGATTGCGACGCCCGAGCGGTTGCCGGATGCGATGGTCGGGCGGCGGTACGCCCTGGCGCTGGCTGTGACCGGCGGGCGAGGGGATTACCGGTGGTCGCTCACCGGCGAGCTGCCGCCGGGAATGGTCTGGGATCCGCTTCGCGCTACGATCGAAGGTGTTCCCACCGGTCCCACCGCTCGACCGGCGGTTTTGGAAGTGAGCGTCCGGGATGGACGCTCCGAGGCGCGGCGGGTGGTCGAGCTGACCGTGGTCGATCCGGCCTGGAGCCGCCCCGAGTCGGCCGACCACCCGGTCGTTCCGGATCTCCGAGGCTGGCTGGAGCGGGGCTTTGGGTATCTTGTACTCCTGCTGGTCTGGCTGTTGGGGATGAATGTGGTCGGTTCGCTGGAGCGATGGTCGAAGGGGGGAATCGGCCGGCGGGGCATGGTCTATCGGGCTGTGCTCAGCGTAGCGGCGATGGGAGCCGCCGGCGCGCTGTGGGTCTGGCTCCGAGGGCCGCTCGGCTAGGAGTGGACGAAAGCGGGTTTGGAAAACTTGAGGCTCTTCGAAACGTCCGGGTGCGGACGGCACGCTCCGGGGTTGGCATCGAGGGCCGCTCGGCTGGGGAGGGATGGAAGCGGATTTGGAAATTTTGGCGCTATCCTTAGCCTCTAGGCGTGGTTAGGATCGAAAATCGGGAACAAAAAGCCGGTCCCGGATCGGGGCGCTTGACGCTGATTCTGAGCAGGCCCGGCGTCCGCACCGTGTCCGGGAGATTCGGAATATTCCGAGGTCGTCGGTCGCGTGAGGCAGAGTGAGGGTTTCGACGATGATTCACCGCAACATCCTGGCGTCGATGGGGATAGCGACGATGATCGCGGTCGGCGGGGCCCAGGCGCAGGGTCCGCGGCAACGCCCGCAGGCCGATGGGGCAACCCCGGCGGGAGCCCCGGCGGCGGGTCAGGATCAGCCGCGGCCGTTCTGGCAGGATCCGTCGGCTCGGCTGCGGATGCTGAGGCAGAGGGTCTCGGAGCGGGTTCCGATGGCTCAGACGGGCGGACCCGGTCGGGGCGGCGCTCGGGGTGGCCGGTTTGGCGGCGGACCGGGTGGCCCAGGAGGAGGCAGCGGGATGCTCGGGCTACTGCTCGAGTCGCCGGCCCTGCAAGAGGAGATCGGATTGTCCGAGGAGCAGAAGCAGGGGCTGCGTGAGTATTCCCAGTCGATGCGGGAACGCCAGCGGGAACTGTTCCGAAACCTCAGACCCGCCCAGGGCGGCCGGGGCGGCCGCGGCCAGCAAGGCCCACAACCCTTCCAGTTTGATCCGGCACAGATGGAACAGATGCAGCAGGCGATGGCCGCGCTCCAGAGCGAGAGCCAAACGGTCATCAGTAAGATCCTCACCCCACAGCAACTCGAGCGGCTGGAACAGATTCGGCTGCGGATCATCGGGCCGACCGCCGTTGCCGAGGAGAAGGTCGCTCGATCCCTGATGCTGGCCCCCGAGCAGTTTCAACAAGTCCAAAACATCATGGCCGAATACGACCTCCAGGCGGTCAACCTGATGCGTCAGAATTTTGAGGCCATGCGAGGCCAGGGAGGGCCCGGAGGGCCCGGGGCTTTTGGCGGACCGGGTGGAGCTCAGAATCCAGGAAATATTCGCGGAGGTGTCGCGGGACCTGGCGCCAATCGGGGTGCCGTGGGCGGTGCACCGGGCGGGGCGGCCGCGGCGGGCGGTGGTGGACAGGATGCGGGCGATCGGCGGGCGTTTTTCAACAGCCCTCAGTTCCGCGAGATGCAGGAGCGGATGGCCCGAATGGCTGAGGAGGAGGATCAGCTTCTGAAGCGGGCCGAAGCGGCAATTGCCAAGGCGTTGACGACGCGGCAGAAGCAGCAGTTCAACCGGATGCTGGGCGAGCCGTTTGACCTGACGAAGTTAGTGCAGGGCCCGCCCCAGGGTGGGGGCCGGCGGGGTCAGGGGCGTGATGGCGAGCGGCCGGGCGAGACGCCGCAGCCGGCCGGACCGGCGACGGCCACCAGTGCGCCACAGCCGGCGGCGGCCGTGGCTGGGGGTGATGCGGGAGCGTCTGCGGCAGCGCCGAGTTCGGGAGGTCGCACGCGTATTCCGCCGCGGGTGCGGGGCTTTACGAACGACAACGGACGCTGAGCGTCTGCGGGGATCGAGAGCGAGCCGCCGCCCTGGAAGTCGCCGGGCCACCGGTCAGGCGATTTCGGGGGCGGCGGTTGGTCGTTGGGTGAGCTGCACGAAGCCGGGATGCTGGCGGATGGGGTTGAAGTCGGCTTCTTCGGGGATGTGGTCCAGGAGTTCTGGCTTGAGGTTTAGGGCGGTCTGAAGGCAGGCCAGGGCGTGGGAGGCGTTGCCGGCGAGAGACCAGTAGCAGGCCAGGTTGTAGGCGAGCAGCGGTTCGTCGGGGTGGAGCCGCCGGGCTGTTTCAAGGGTCTCGATGGCTAGGGCGAGGCGGTGGGTGCGTTTGTAGCACCAGCCCAGCGCGATGGCCAGCTCGGGGGTGAGCGGGCGCTGGGCCGCGGCGCGTTCGAGGTGTTCGAGGGCTTCGCGGGGCCTGCCGAGTTGGCGGAGGGCCTCGCCGGTTAGGACGGAGGCCGGGTAGGTCAGGCCGGTCCAGCTCTGGGCGTTCAGGGCATCGAGGGCACGCTGAGGGAGGTTCAGCATCAGGTAGCCCTCGATTTCGGCGAGTTTGCGTTGGAGCCGACGGATTGAGGCGGGGCGCGGGTTGGGAGGCATTGGGGAACGGGGTCCGGCACGATCGAGGGATGGGGCGATCGGGCTTAGCGGCGGCGGTTGGCGCCGAGGTCGTCCTCGCTCTGGCGGCGCGCGACCTGAGCCTCGCGGAGGCTTGATTCGAGCTGGGTGAGCTGCCGCTCGGTCTCGATCAGTTCCTCCGGAGGAGTGGGGGAGGGCGATCCGGCGGCGAGCAACTCCGCGCGTTGGGCGATGGCCAGGCGGTTGTGGAGAAGATCGAGCCAGCGGACGGGAATGGCGGCTTCGCCGTAGAGGCAGCCGGCCAGAGCGCCGAGGATGGCACCGGCGGTGTCGGTATCGCCGCCGAGATTGACGATTTCGACCAGGGCGTCTTCGAACGACTCGTGAGTGAACAGGACGTAGAGGCAGCACGGGATCAGGGCGGGGGGGAACCCCATGGTGGGCCGACGGCAGTCGGGTTCGGGACCGTGGCGGCGGGCCTCCTCGACGATGGCCTGATGGGCCACGTCGCGGTGAACTTCAAGCAGCGATTCGACGCGGGCGACCGCAATTGAGATGGAGCGGCGGTGATCGCGGCCGGTCAGTGAGAGATCGTCGGCGGCGCGGGCGATCTGGTCCTCGGCAGCGGCGATGTCGTGGGCCAGTTTGAACAGGAGGCTCGGTTCACGGGGCTCGCCGCGGATGAGCCGGCGAATGGTAAGGGCGACGGCGGCGGCGCCGGCGAGACTGCGGAGGTCGCGGTGGGTGATGCGGCTGGCCGACAGTACGGCGTCGATCAGGGTATCGGTGTCGGCATCGGCATAGTAGATGCCGAGGGGGGCGATCCGCATCGCGGCACCGATGCCGGCAGAAGTCTGGCCGCAATCGAGGGGGTGGCGTCCGGCTTCGAGAGCGTCGATGACTCCGCGAAAGCTGCGGCCGACGGCGCGATGGGCGCCCAGGTGGGAGCCTCGCGGGTTGGCCAGTTGGAGATAGGTGGCACCGACCCAGGCCGGGTCGATCTGTCCGAACCGGAGCAGGGAATCGGCCAGGACCAGGGCTTGCTGGGTGTCGTCGGTGTAGAGGCCGGGGGCCCGCCAACGAAACGGCTTTTTCGGCCAGGCGCGGACACCGTCGACGTATTCGGCAACCATTCCGTAGGCCGAACGAATCTGGTGGTAGGTGAGGCCTTCGAGTGGAGCTCCGAGAGCGTCGCCGACTGCCATCCCGAGGAAGCACCCGCGGGCACGGTCGATGCGCGGACGTTGAGCCATCGGAGGGTTGTCTCCCGCGTACCGGAACGCCGGGGAAACGGCCCCCGGCGTGACGATTTCTGACCGATTGGTACGAACTTACCGCTCACCTGGAAGGCCGCCAATGGGGGTCCCGGCAGTTCGCGAGCGAGCGACGGCCCCCTGGCACCACGGACCATTGATTGGATCGCCACTTAGGGCGGATCGGGGGATCGTCGCCGGAGTCGCGTTTTTTCCTGAGAAGGAGTGGCCCGAGGGCGATCGGGTGGGCTGGCAGCGGAAACTTGATCGGTGAAGAGGCCCGGCTGGGTCCGCTGGAAAGAGCCGTGCACGACACCGAGCCGGCGGGGAACGCAGCCTGTGCGGTTGCTGCCGGTTGAACCAACCCGGGGGACAGACGATTGACCGCGCCGCGGGGAAGCTTCAGGATGCTGGTCTGAGAACGGGTTGGTTGGCCGAAGACCGGTCCGTCTAGGGAACCCCAAGGAACTTAACGGATGAACGGGGCGAAGCTGCGGGCGTTGGGATTGGGCCTGATCGTGCTGGGTGCGGTGAGCGGCTCCGCGAAGGCGCAATATGAGGGGATTGCGGGCTTGAAGGTGGCGCGGGCGGAAGACACCGTGGACGCGGCTTCGACGCCTCCGCCTGAGGGGGCCATCGTCTTGTTTGATGGCCGGACGCTGGAGGAGTGGACGAGTCTGGACGGCAGTCCGGCTCGGTGGAAGCTGGTCGAGGGCGGGGCGATGGAGGTCTCCGGCGGAGGCATCAAGAGCAAGCGGCTCATCAGCGGTCCGGTTCACCTGCACGTCGAGTTTCGCTGTCCCTATGAACCGAACGACCGCGGCCAGGCGCGCGGCAATTCGGGGGTCTATCTCCAGGGGCGTTATGAGGTTCAGGTCCTCGACAGTTATGGGATCGAGAGCGGGGACACCGATTGCGGGGCGATCTACGAGGTGGCGAAGCCGCGGGTCAACGCCTGCAAGGCGCCGACGGTCTGGCAGACCTACGAGATCGACTTCTGGCCGCCGGAATTTCGTGACGGCCAGAAAGTGCGACCAGCCCGAATCACGGTGGTCCACAACGGCGTGACGATTCACCAGGACCAGGAGATCCCGGTCGACAACACCCGGGCCGGGTTGGGTGGCGACCCGAGTACGCCCGGGCCGATCCATTTGCAGGATCACGGAGATCCGGTCCAGTACCGCAATATCTGGATGATCGAGAAGCCGTCGCCGCGCGCGGGTTGAGTGACGCGCAGTCGGCAGCCGGGAACGCCGGCCGGTTTGGGTGACACCTCAGGCGCCAATGATTGCCCCGCGAACATTGGCCCGAGACGATACTCGCCTGCCATCGACGGCCGAACGGACGGCGGTACCGGGACGCCATCCGAGCGAAGCTCAGGCTTTGGTTCGTTCGAAGAGGGATTGGACGCGGACGATGGCGCGTTCGTCGGGGAAGGTGTGGACGGTCTGGACGGCGAGGCCGCGGGGCCGCGCGTCGAAGGTCAGGTGGCTGAGTCGGGGGGTGAGGAAGCGATTGGCGGGATTTTCGCGGTAAGCGATCCCGCTGCGGCGGGCGTCGAGGGTCAGTTCCGCGTAGAGGTGGATGAAGACTTCGGGTTCGACGCGTTCGGCTTCGACCGAGGTTTGGTATTCGAGACCAGGGGCGGGGTTGAGCCGGGCCGTCTTCTCGTAGCGAACTTGCGATCGGAACAAAGCGACTAGGTCGGGCAGGGGTAAGTCGGCGGGGCTGAGGATCTCGGTCAGGCGGTGCGGTCCGTAGGCCCAGGTGACGGCATGGCCGCCGTCGAGGAGGCGGAGATCAGCCTCCCAGCCGTCGCGGTTGATCCGGCGGTGGGCGCGTTCGGGGAGCCACTCGGGATGGATGGCGCGATCGAAGACCTGAAACAGCAGGTCATTGACTTTGGTCCGCTGCGAGCCGACACCCATCCGCGTTGATCCTTCTCGATCCAGACGACGAACACGACCGTTACATGGGGGTAAAGGGATTATAGGAGCGGGCCAAAGCGAGTCGATCGCGGGGCGTCGCCATTGGCACCGAAGCCATATTGAGGGTTGGGGATGCGGCGATCCCAGGAAACGACTTAGCAGGCTGGCTCGGCTTGACCGACGAGGCGCCAGGGCTAAGATGAGCCGCGGTTGGGAGTCAACCGGAAGAGAGGACAAGGAGGTCCGGAGGCCAGGGATGACGACGGAGGCGAGGCTGCCGGTTCGGGCCTGGCGAGCGCTCAGGGAGCGGGGACCGCGGTACGCCTGGCACAAGCTGTTGCGTCGGACGCTGTCGCCGTGGCCGGAGTTGAAGCGGCGGTTGGTGTATGGCGACGTGCGAGCATATTGGACCCACCGAGGCGGGCTTGATTACTTCCGAGAGCAGGAGGGGCAGCCGGGGCGTACGGCGCGATCGGAGTGGCTTGCCGAGCGGGTGGCGAGCTACGCGGCGCGTACGGTGCTCGAGGTCGGTTGTGGGTATGGGAAGCAGCTTCGGGCGTTGCGTGGGCGGACCGATGCGTGGCTGGTGGGGATCGACTTCAGCCCGAGCCAGTTGGCGCTGGGTCGGGAGTACCTGTCCGGGCTTCGGGGTGTAACCCTGGTGTTGGCCAGTGGGGAACGGCTGCCGTTCGGGGATGATGCGTTTGATCTGGTCCTGACCTCGGCGGTGATCTTGCACAATCCGCCGCGGCGGGCCGAGCGGATCCGGGAGGAAATTGTCCGGGTAGCGCGGCGGTGGGCGGTACACAACGAAGATGTGAACGTCAGCTACAACCGGTTTGGGTATGACACGGCGGCCTGGTACCGGGCGCGTGGAATCGAGCTGGTCGAGGAAGGTCCGATCCCGGTCGTCGGCCAGGACGAGCCGGCGACGCAGTTTTGCGTGGCCGCGCTGTGACGTCGCTGGGGGCGAGATCGGGTTGGCGGGGATGGGGCAGCGCGTGGGTGCGCGACGGGGTGGTGGTTGCGGTTGGTGGGCAGGTGGAGCGGGTTCTGGGGCTTGCGACCGCGTTCGCCTTGCGGTGGGGGCTTGATCCGGCTCGGCTGGGGGTTTTCTCGGGATTGCGGATGGTGCTCGACAACACCAACCGCACGAGCCTGGGAGTGAGTCTGGGGGCGGTCCAAGAGATTCCGCGGTTGGAGGCGCGGGGCGAGACGGCCGAGGCGGATCGGGTGGCCTGTGTGGCGTATGGGGTGAATACGCTGACGTGTCTGGTCTATGCGCTCGGGCTGGTGATGTGGGCGGCCTGGCGCGCGCCGGCGTTGGCCGGGACAGCGTTGGCGGCCGAGTGGACTTGGGGCCTGGTGGCGATGGCCGGGCTGTGTCTGCTGAAGCGGTATGAAACGTTTCTGATCGCCGTCTTGCGGGCGCGGCGGGAGTTTGTGCTGACTGCGCGGGTGGATGTGCTGGAGTCGCTGGTTTCGGCGGTGGCGGTGGTGGGCGGGCTGGCGGTGGCGGGGTTTTGGGGGTTGTTGGGTGGGGTTGGGGTGATTTTGGGGGCGAAGATCGCCTATCTGCATGCGCAGCATCCGTGGCGGTTTAGGTGGGTCTGGGATGGGCGTCTGGCTTGGCGTCTGATGCGGCTGGGGATGCCGATTCTGGCTAATACGGCGGCGTTTGGGTGTGTGTTGGGGTGGGATCGGTTTGTGGTGCTGAGCCTGGCCGACGATGGGGAGCGGCTGGCGGGGTTGTATTCGGTGGCCTGGATGGGGACGGCCTGGAGTCTGGATCTGGCGGGCCGGATCACGCTGGTGTTGCAGCCGTATTACCGGGCGGAACTGGGCCGGACGGAGGATCCGAAGCGGGTGGCCTTGCGTGCGGCGCAGGCGGCGGAGGTGATCGCGCCGGTGCTGATTGGCTTGTCGGCGGTGGCGTATGTGGTAGGGCCGCCGATCCTGGGTGGTTTGTTGCCGGGTTATCGAGAGGGGCTGGCGGCGTTACGACCGCTGATGCCGGGGATGGTATTGCTGGCGCTGGCCTGGCCGGCGCGGCAACTGCTGATTGCGGTCGAACGACCGTGGCGGCTGCTGGCGGCGACGGGGGCGGGGTTGGTCGTGCTTGGGCCGGGCGTGGTGGCCGGGCTGAAGTGGGGGGGGCTTGTCGGCGTGGCGTGGGGAGTGACGGCCGGGGCGTTCGTTCTGTATGTCGCGGTGGCGGTGGCCGCGTTCGGATCGGGGTGGCTGGAGCATCTGGGGCGAGTCGCGCGGGCGGCCGGATGGCCTGTGGTCGTGGCGTTGCTGACAGCGCATGCGGATTGGCCCGGCAGCGGAGGGGTCTGGGGCGAGGTGGTGCGGGGCCTGGTGGTGACCGGGGGCGTGGCGGCGACGCTCTGGCGGACGACTTCGGCAACTTGGGCAACGATCCGAGAGCGATGAGGTCCGATCATGCCGGTGCGTGAGTTGGTCGTCGTCGCAGCGCTGGGTTTGTGGGCCTTGGGGGCGGGGCGTGCGATTCAGCTTCGGCTAGATCGAGAGGCTGGCGAGGGGGTGGATGTATGGGCGATCCGGCTGTTGCTGGGTCTGGGGGTGCTCACGCAGATCGTGCTGGGGCTCGGGTTGGCCGGCTGGCTCAACGGAGTGTCGATCGGAGCGGCGATGGCGGCGGTGGGGTTGGTCGCGGCGATCGTGAGTCGCAGACTCGATCCAGGGAGTGGGCCGCTGGGTTGGAGGCGCGGGGGTTTGACGGGGGGAGGGTGGGCGGCGAGGGGTTTGCTCGCGATGGGGCTGGCCGGGACGTTGCTGACGGCCCTGGCGCCGGTGACTGACGGCGATGCGCTCTGTTATCACCTTCAGGTTCCCAAGGTGTTTCTGGAACGGTCGGCGCTGGTCTACGAGCCGGACCTGCATGAGACGGTCTATCCGCTCGTGGTGGAGTTGCTCTACGTCCCGGCGCTGGTCTGGGGGGGGCCGGTGGCATGCCGGCTGGTCACCTGGCTGTTCGGGGTGGCGTTGACAGCAGTGACGGTGGGCCTGGCCCGACCGGTTTTGGGCCGGAGGGCCGACTGGGCGGGTGTGGTGGTGTTGCTCGCTCCGGCGGTCTCGAATGGGATGTCGGCGCCGCTGAATGACGTGCCGCTGGCGGCGGCGTGTGCTGGGGCACTGTGGGCGGTGGTGCGGTGGCGGGAGTCGCCCGGAGTCAGGCGGGCGTTGCAGGCTGGCCTGCTCTCGGGGCTGGCGCTGGGTGTGAAGTATCCGGCGTTGGTTTGGGTGGCGGTGCTGGGTGGGATGCTGCTGGTTTGGGGGTGGCGACGGTCGGGGCGTGAGCTAGCGGCGGCGGGTCTGGTTGCTGTGGTGGTGGGGGGGCCGTGGTACGTGCGAGCGGCGTTGAGTACGGGAAATCCCGTGCATCCGTATTTCAGGCACCTCTTTGGGGGCGCGGGGCTGGATGAGGTGCTCGAGCCGGCCAAGCGTCCGCTGGCGGTGACGCCGCTGAACTTACTGACGGCTCTGGCGCCGCTGACGCTGGAACCGGACCGGTTCGATAGTGTGTCGCATCAATTCGGGCCGGTCTATCTGGCGTTGCTTCCGGGGCTGATGGTGTTGCGGCCGCCGCGGCCGGTGGTGGGGCTGACGATGCTGGGGATGGTGTATGTCGTGATCTGTCTGACGCAGCGGCAAAGCATGAGGTTTTTGCTGCCGGCGTTGGGTCCGTGGTCGGTGGCGGCGGCCTGGGTGGGGTGGGAGGCGGTGAGGCGTTCGCGGGGGGCCGGCGCGATCGTCGGGGTGTTGATCTTGGGAGTGCTCGGAGGCGAGGCGGCGCTGTCCGTGGCGCGTGCACGGCACGGGATGCCAGTTTTGCTTGGCCAAGAATCGGTAGAGAGCTACCTGGCGCGTCGGGAGCCGACGTATGTGGTGGGCCGCTGGATGGCGGCGAATCTGCCGGAGTCGGCCCGGGTGATCGGACAAGACCATCGAGGATTTTATCTCACGCGTCCTTACACGATGGAGCTGGCGCATCGGCGTCGGACGGGGCTGACCGGAACGGCCGAAGACGTGGTGCGTGCGTTGCGCGCACGAGGTTTTACGCACCTGCTGCTCTGCCCGCCGGTGCCGGAAGACGCGGTCGAGTTTGACCCGACGATGTCGCGGCTGCTGGCGGCTTGGCTGGAGCGGGCGCGGCCTCAGTATCGATCCGATCTGAGGGACGCCGATGGTGTGGTGCGGCGTTATGCGGTGTACGCGTTGGAGGAGACGGCGTGGGATCGGCTGGCCGGGGGGCCAACACCATGAACGAGAGGCCGACGCTCGAACAACTGCAGGCGCGGGTCCAGAAGCAGCACCATCGTGAGATCGGCAATTGGCTGGCGCGGCGATGGGCGCGGCCGACGGCCGTGTATGGGACTTGGTTGATGGTGCGTCTGGGTCTGACGGCGCATCAGATCACGGCGCTGGCGCTGGCCGCCGCGCTGATCGGCGCGGTGATGCTGGGAACCGGAGAGCGGCTCGGCTGGATCGCGGGCGTGGGTCTGCTCCACCTGTCGTTCTGGCTCGACCATGTGGACGGACAGGTGGCACGCTGGAGGCGAAGTGAAACGTTGACCGGTGTCTATTTTGATTATTGGATGCATCATATGGCGAATCTGGCGTTGGGGTTTGCGCTGGGGTTGGGGCTAGCGGTTCGGGAGGGGTGGACGGGATGGGCCGTGGCGGGAGCGTTGATTGCGTGGGGATGGGCAGGGCTGGCGTTGCACAATGACTGTCGGTACAAGGCGGTTTTTCAACGGTTGAAGCGGGAGAGCCGGAGTTGGCGGGTGGATGGCGGTTCGGGCGGACGGCCGGCGCCGGCCCCAGGGTGGCCTCGGGGCGGGCCGGGGCGGGTGCGTTGGGCTTTGTTGAAGTGGTGCGAGGGGCATGTGGTTCTGATGATCCTGACGCTGATGGCGGTGGTGGCGGCGGTCGATGGTGGGGGGTGGGTGTGGGCCTGGAAAGTGTATGCGGGGAGTATGGCGGTCCTGGCGCCGGGGCTGGCGATCGGACGATTGGGGCGAGGGGTGCGAGCGGGGGTGGCCGATGCCGAGTTTGAGGCCTGGTTTCGGGATCCGCCGAGCGCTTGACGCGGTTGCCAGGGCCGGCTGTCATGGCGTTGAGGGCTTTTGAGGATCGGAAGACCTGCCAAGGAGCCGCAACGCCGATGAGAACGAGCTGGGTGGTTGTGGGAATCGGGCTGGTGCTGGGTTGGGGGACGGGAGCGCCGGCGGGCGCATCGGAAGAGACGGTGCTCTTCGACGGGCGTTCGCTGGAGGGTTGGGAGCATGTCGGGCCGGGGCGGTTTGTGCTCGAGGATGGGGTGCTCCGGACCGAGGGGGGGATGGGGCTGCTCTGGTACACCCGGGAACGGTTTGGAGATTGCGTGATCAAGGTCGTCTACCAGACGACCCGGCCCGAGGACAATTCGGGGGTCTTCGTGCGGATCGCCGACCGGCCCAAAGACGAGTGGTACGCCGTGCACCATGGCTATGAGGTGCAGATTTGCGACGCGGCCGACGCGTTTCACCGGACCGGAGCGGTCTACTCACTAGCCAAGGCAGAGAAGCAACCGGGCAAGGTGGGTGAATGGAACACGCTGGAGATCACGCTTGACGGCGAGCTGGTGACAGCCCGGGTCAACGGAGTGGAGGTTTGCCGATTTGATCCGCGTGGCCCGGTGCCCGAGCGGACCAAGGAGTATGAACCGGAGCGGGGTCCACGGCCGACCAGCGGCTACATCGGCTTGCAGAATCACGACGCAGCGAGCCGGGTGCTGTTCAAGGAAATCACAGTACGAAGACTGCGGTGAATCGAGCGGGCGGGCGATCGACAACGTCCCTGCGGAATCCGTTCCGCAGGGACACGCCTTACGCAGTGAACGCCGAGGGAGTCACCCTGGCAGAGACGAGGTTATGCCGATCCTTCGTCCAGATCGAGGGGCCGTTGGCCTCGTGCCCAGATCGGACGTCCCGGGGATCTGCATCGGTCTCGAACGGCTCGAAGGATAGGAATCGGTCAGTAGGCGTTGAAGGTCCAGTAGACGCCAAGCCCGGCCAGCCCGATTCGGGTGATGGACGGATCGAGCAGAGCGGCACGATGGGCCGGCGAGGCCAGCCATTGGGCGCCGATCGAAGCGGCTGTGCCGATCGCCGAATTCTGCCTGCGGGCCGGTCCCATGACGAAATGACCGAGGCCGCGGGCGGCCTGCTGGGCGTTGTTGGCGGCGGCCCAGCTTTCGAGGTTGCCGTCATAGGCAACGCTGGGCAGACCATACTGGGCCCGGATGGCGTTCAGCCAGTTGGTGAAGCCGTAGGCGTCGCCCGTCGTGGCGGGAGCAGCCGGCTGAGCCGGAGCGGCCGGCTGAGCCACGGGAGCCTGCTGATAATAGGTCACCGGCTGCTGATAATAGGTCACCGGTTGCCGATAATAGGTGACCGGCTGCTGTGGGACGACGGGCCGCATGACGACGTAGCCGGACGAAGGTCGGCTGTAGATGGTCGGAGTAGCGCCATACGTGGTCACCGGGACCTGAGCGTGCGCCGTCGCCACCATTGCGGTCAGATTCAGGAACGCCATCGTGGCAACGAGGCTGCACATCCTGGTGTCGTTGGGCTTTGTCAATGTTCCAGTCTCCCGAGGGTCACTCGCGCTCGGCGCTCCGTGCGGCCGAGTTCCACGCCGGTCGTTACAATCGATGCGATCGATGCGACCGAACCGGCACCACGAGTTGGCGAAACACACTGCCAGAACAGACCCGCACAATGCAACCCATAAGTGACTTGTTTAACAAGTGTTGACACGCGATCCAATCGTCATCTTGGGATATTGGGGTTTGTGGATTGGTTCAAACGAGTTGGTTGGGAGGGACGGGAGTCGGGTTGGGAGGTCGAGTGGGAGGCGCGGACCGGTCGTGGCCGAGAGGGGGAGCTGGGCGATGGGAGCGATTGAGTGGGGTCAATGGATCCGGCCGGAGATGCCGGAGAACCGCGGCCGGGGGATTGGGGTTGTAGGGGCGGGTTTTATTGTTCGGGATTGTCATTTGCCGGCGTATGCGGCGGCGGGGTTTTCGGTGCGTGGGATTTGTTCGCGGACCCGCGAGCGTGCCGAGGAGCTGGCGTCGCGGATGGGGATACCGCGGGTCTACGAGTCGGTGGATCAGCTCCTGGAGGATGAGGAGATTGAGGTGGTCGACGTGGCGGTTCCGCCGGCGGCGCAGCCGGCGGTTCTGCGGCGGATTCTGGAGCGAGGGCGGACGGTGCGCGGGGTTTTGGCGCAGAAGCCGCTGGCGATGTCGCTCGAGGAGGCGAAGGAGCTCGTCGCGGCGTTCCGGAACCGGCGGATCCGGCTTCAGGTCAATCAGAACATGCGATACGACCAGGCGGTGCGGGGGGCCAAGCGGCTGTTGGAGCGGGGGCTTCTCGGCGATCCGGTGCTGGCGACGATCGAGATGCGGGCAATCCCGCACTGGATGCCGTGGGCGGAGGGCGGACGGTCGCTGTCGACCTGGATCATGTCGATCCACCATCTGGACACCTTCCGATACTGGCTGGGCGAGCCGGCGCGGGTGTTGGCCAGCACGCGGCCCGACCCCCGGACCGTGTTCGACCACTTCGATGGAATTAACTTATATATATTGGAATATGACAACGGAGCACGGGCGGCGGCCTGGGATGACGTGTGGACGGGGCCAGCGCGGGAGGGTGCGGCGGCGGACATCGGGATTCGCTGGCGGATTGAGGGAACGCGGGGGCTGGCACTGGGCACGATTGGCTGGCCGGGCTGGCCGCAACGGACGCCGAGCACGTTGGACTACACGACGGTGGACGAGCCGGGGGTCTGGCATCGTCCGCGGTGGGAAGAGGCCTGGTTTCCGGACGCGTTTGCGGGCACGATGGCGGGGTTGCTGCGTGCGTTGGAGCAGGATCGGGAGCCGGACATTTCGGGACGGGACAATTTGAGGACCTTGGCGTTGTGCGAGGCGGTGCTCCGCGGAGCCCGGGAGCACCGGGTGACGGTGCCTCGGGTGGGAGCGGTAAGCGATCGGGGCGAACGGCCGCAAGCCGCCGAGGATGGCGGCGGCGTGGATCCTGGCGAAGGATCGAATCAGCCTGGAAGCGAGGCGTCGCAATGAAACTGGGTCTGATCAACTCGGCCTGGGCCCAGGCGGGCAAGGAGACGGCGTTCGGGATCTGGAAGACGCGCGAGCTCGGCTTCGACACGATCGACGTTTTCGTCGATCCGCTTGATGCCAGCGAGATGGAACTGCGGTTGATCCGCCACGAGTGTGATCAGGCTGGGCTGCCGATTGTCTCGGTGGCGTGTGTGGCGCTGGGGCTGGTCGACTTCAATCCCAGCGTGCAGCGGTTTCATGTGGGGCGGGTCAAGGCATATCTGGATGCGGCGCGGATGTTCGGGGCGCGTAATGTGTTGCTGGTACTGGGCGAGTATGTCTGGCAGCAGGAAGTGATCCGGCCCGAGGAGCAGTGGGCGGCCGGCGTTCGCAATGTGAGGATTCTGGGCGAGTATGCGGGCGAGTTGGGTCTGGAGATCGCCTTGGAGATGGAGCCGTTTCGGCTGTCGTTGCTCAATGACGTCCCGAAGATGGTGCGGTTTTTGGACGAAGTGGGGCATCCGAGCGTGCGGGCCAACGTCGACATTTCGCACATGGTCCTGGCCGGTCAGCCGGCGGAGGCGCTGGATGCACTGGCTGGGAGGATTGCTCACGTGCACATATCCGACTGTGATGGCAAGGTGCACGGAGATTTGCCGCCGGGGCGAGGTGTGGTGGCCTTTGATTCGTACTTGAGGAAACTGGGTCAACTGGGGGTGGGCAGCGACACGATTTCGGTCGAGCTGGAGTATGCGCCGGAGCCGGCGAAGATTGTGGAGTGGGTTCGGGAGGCGCAGGTGGCCACGGCGGCGTTGATGCGCCAGTCGGGCCTGCGTCCGTGAGCCGTCTGGGGCGCGTGCTGGTCGGTTTGGCGCTGATTGCGCTGCTGGTCTGGCCGTTGATCCGGCTGGTGAGCCTGGCGGTGGGGGGGCGGGCCGACGCATCGGTGGTGGGTCTGAGTGATCCGCCGCGGGGCGTGGGGCTGGCGGCCGAGACCGCGCGGCTGGTGGGGCTCGTGCTGGCGATGGTACTGCCGGTCGGGGCGGCGTTATCGTTCGTCGCGGCGCGAACCGATGCGGCTGGCCGCGGCGCGGTCGGCTTGATCTATCTGGGACTGTTTGTGCCGCTGCCGTTACAGGCGTTGGTCTGGCTGGGGAGCTTCGGCAATCTGGGTCGAAGTCAGGCTTTGGGCGGGGGTCCGTGGCTGGTTGGGTTGTGGGGCGCGGCGGTGGTGCACGCGGTGGCGGCGTTGCCGTGGGTGATCTTGGTTGGGGAACGTGCGTGGTGGGCGGTGGAACCGGCGTTGGAGGAGGCGGCGCGTCTGGAGATGGCGCCGTGGCGGGCGTGGTGGGCGACCACGTTGCGGCGGTCGTTGCCGGGGTTGGCGGCCGGTGGCGTGCTGGTGGCGGCCTGGACGGCCGGCGAGATGACGGTCACGGACCTGATTCCGATCCGGACCTATGCCGAGGAGGTTTACACGCTCGCGCAGCAGGGTTGGGAGCCGGCGGGACTCGCGGTTCGGATGATCGCGCCGCAACTGGCGGTGGTGGTGCCGCTGGTGGCGGGACTGGGCATGTGGTTAACGGCGGTTGAGTCGGGAGGCCGGGTGGTTCCGGACGCGGTTCGCTGGCGTTGGAGGCTGGGGACGTGGCGTTGGCCGGTGGGGCTGGCGACGGTTGTGATCTCGATCGTTCTGGTGGCGTTACCGGCGTATGGTCTGATCTGGCGCGCCGGGCGGGTGGCGTCGGGCGAGGGGGGGCTCGTGTGGTCGTGGGAGGGGCTATGGGGAAGTCTGCGGGGAGCGTGGCTGGATTTGACGGATCCGGAGCTCGCCTGGTACCGGGCGCCGTTGTGGGGGTCGGTGGTGTGGTCAATGGTCGCCGCGACGGGAGCGGTGGTGTGGGCCTGGTCGCTGGCGTGGCTGGGGCGGAAGAGCCGATTCTGGCGGTTGTTGACGATTGGAGCGTTGGGGCTGGTGCTGGCGGTGCCGGCCCCGCTGGTGGGGCTGATGCTGAAGCTGGCCTACGTTGGGGTCGCGTGGATGAATACGACGCCGGTGCTGATGATCGTCTCGCAGGTGGTGCGGGGCTTGCCGTTTGCGTTGTTGGTCTTGGGGCCTGCGGTGCGGGCGGTGCCTGAGGCGTGGGTTGAGGCAGCGGCGTTGGAGGGGCTAGGGCCGGCAGGCCAGGTCGTGCGGGTGGGTCTAAGGGCGACGGGCCGGATGGTGGGGGTTGCGTGGCTGATCTGCTTCGGGCTGGCGCTGGGCGAGCTGCCGGCGGTCTACTTCACCCGGGCGCCGGGGTACGAGCCGGTGGCAGGGCTGGTGTGGAGCCTGCTGCACATGGGCGTCGAGAGCCGATTGGCGGCGATGGGGCTGATCCTGGCCGGCTGTTCGGTGGCAGTGGGTGTGTTGGCGGCGGGAGTGGCGGTCTGGGCGGGGAGCGGACGGCGATGAGGAGCGCCTCCGGGATGAGAGGATCGAGCGCGGCGTTCGGGGCGGCGGTTGGGGCGTCTGTGGTGCTTCATCTGGCGCTGGCCTGGCCGTTGTTTACGGGTGAGATTTACACGTATGACGATTTGACGCGATTTCATTTGCCGATGCGTTTGGTCTACGCGCGGGCATTGGCGCAGGGTCATGATCCAGCGTGGGTGCCAGACATTTACGCGGGTTTTCCGTTACAGGGCGAAGCGCAGGTTGGCATGAGCCATCCCTGGCATGGCTTGCTTTACCGGCTGGCTCCGTTGCCGTTGGCGTTCATGCTGGAGCTGGTGGTTTCGTATCCGCTGTTGCAGTGGGGGATGTATCGGCTCTTGAGGCTCTGGCCGTTGGATCGGGGGGCGGCGGCGGTCGGATCGCTTCAATTTGCGTTTTGTGGTTCGCTGGTGATGCGTCATGTGCATATGAATATGGTTGCGGCGCTTGCGCATGTGCCCTGGCTGCTCTGGGCGATGGATCATCAGCTCCGGGGGCGGCGCTGGTGGGCGGGTCCGCTGGTGGCGTTGCTGACGACGTCGCAACTGCTGGTCGGGCATCCCCAGTCGGTGGTTTACAGCCTGATGATCGAGGGCGTGTACGTTGTGGTCCTCTTGGGGTCGGGAGTGAAGCCGGTGGGTCTGGTGGGCTGGTTGGTGGCCAAGGTGTTGGGTCTGCTGGGAGGTTCGGTGCAGGTGGTTCCGCTAATGGTGGAGGTGGGTCGATCGGTGCGGAGCGAGGTGGTGATGAGCCTGGGGATCAGCCGTCCGGAGCATGGTTGGAATGTGGTGCAGTGGGTTGCGCCGTATTTGTTTCGCGCTCGGGGCTATTTCCCGGAGGCGGCGCCGAAACTGGGTCATTACACCCACGAGGCGGCGATCTACATGGGGTGTGTGGCGCCGGTGATGCTGGGGCTTCTGAGCGCGCGGCGGCGGTTTCGCTCGGAGTGCGCGACTCTGGTTTGGGGAATGGCTGCTCTCGTGGTGGGGGGCGTGATCCTGACGTTTGTGGAGGCGACGCCGCTGATCGATCTGTATCGCAAGATTCCGGTCGTGCGGTTGTTTCGAGTGAGTGCTCGATACTTTGTGCTGGTGCAGTTTGGCGTGGCGGTTTTGGTTGCGGTTGGGTTTGACGGGTTGATTTCGGGGCGGCTGAGTGTACGGGGGCGGGACTGGTTTGTGATGTTGGTTCCGGCATTGCTCGGGGTGGTTGGGGTGGTTGGTTTCTGGTTAGCGGCGTTGGGGCCGCGGCCGGAGGATTTGCGATTGTTGGCACCGATGGAGCAGGCGGCGCTGGGGGTCGGGTTATTGATTCTGGGTGCGATCGCGGTGGGTGTGGCCGGCCAGGGGCACGGTTGGGGCGCGGTGGCCGTCGTTTTGCTGATGGCGGGCGACTTGGGCGGCTATGGTTTGAGTTTTGTCCGAGCGTTTCCGGTCGAGCGCTACGAGAGCTTTGTTGCGAAGCTGCCGCATCCGCCGGCGGCGAACCCGGGCTATCGGATTCGCATGGGTGGGCTGCCGATTGAGCGGGCCACGGATGTGATGGTTTTGGCGGGGCATTGGCTGGTTGATGGCTACGCGGGGCTGATTCCGCGGCGGGTGCTGGATTTTGACACCTTGGCGGCGGCGCGGGTGGCTGGGGTCGGATGGAGTCTGGAGTATGGTCAGGGGGCGGATCGCCGGGTTCGCTGGACGGCGATCGGAGATCCGCTGCCGCGAGCGCGGTTGCTGACGGATGTGGTGGTCTCCGACGATCCGGCTGGTCAGTGGGCGTGGATTGACCCCAAGACGGTCGCGGTGGTTCCGGAGGCGATTGCCCTGGACGGAGGTTCGCCGGGGACGGCGACGATCGTCCGCGATGAGCCGGGGCGGATCGAGGTGGAGGCGGAGTCAGCCGGGCGGCAACTGCTCGTGGTGGCGGAGCGCATTCATGAGGGATGGCGCGCTGAGGTGGATGGGGAACCGGCTGCCGTGTTGCCGGTGTATGGCGAGTTTATGGGTGTAGTGGTCAAACCGGGCAGGCATCGGGTCGCGCTGCGGTTTGATCCGGAGTCGTACCGGGTGGGGCGGTGGGTGACACTCGGGGCGTTGTGCGTCGTGGGGATCTGGGCCCTTGGGGCCGGGTATAACGCCTGGCGTCGGTCGCCGATCAATCGATGAGAGAGCTGCTAGGCCGTATGGAGGCGGCCCTGCTGGAGATCGGGACCGCCCAGACCTCGCCGCCGTTGGGGGTCGGGATGGTGTTGCGCCCGAAGATGGGGCCGTAGTTGTAGCCGGCGTAGCCGGAGAGGAAGAGGGTGCGGCGGGGGGGCCGATCGTAGCGTGGGCGATAGGCGGAGTAGGGCTCGCGGCGGTCGTCGGGCAGACCCAGCGGCGGGGTTGAGCGGCACGCTGGCAGGACCAGTAGCAGCACGCAGGCGGCGGCGACCCGGCGGCTGGGGATCCTCAAGCGCGAGGTTTTGGGGGGGCGGTCGGGCACGCTCTCCTCCCTCCGGACACCGGGGCGAGTTCCTCTCTGGATCAAGGATCGGCCGCGGAGGAGGAGGGATTCGAGGGAAAATGATATCAACGGAGTGGTTTCGAATCCCTACCGGCGGTAGTAGCCGGAGTTGATCAGGACACGGGGCCTCGGATAGACGTAGTAGCCGCTCGGAGGCAACGACGAGGCCAGGGGCCAGGCAGCGCCGTAGCCGAAGGTGTAGCCGCCGTAGCCATAACCCCAGTTGTAACCATAGGCGTTGCCGAAGCCGAATCCGTAACCGGGGTAGTTGTTGACGTAACCGAGACCGGGCGTCGCCAGGTACGGTACGGGTCGAGGGGCGCCGGTAGGCGTCAGAGACGGAACCGTTGAATAGTTGGGCAGGATGACCGGGGCCGCCTGACCTGCCTGATAGCTGAAGCCGGCCGAGGCTGCAAACGACGGGCTGTAACCCCGCTGGTAGACCGTGCCGGGGCCGACAATGACCCGGGGGCGTTGCGCCCAGGCGGGAGTCGTTGATCCGGCGACGACCAGCGCGCCGGCTAGGGCGAAAACCGGTGCGGACAAGAGCCAGGACCGCATGGTGGGCCTCTCGAAGTTGAGGCATCGACTCAATCGAAAATCTGTATTCCCCAGGTATTAGACGTCGCGACCAAAGTCGCGTCAAACGCCGCTGGGCGGTTGCCAGGGAGTGTGTCGGTTTTTTTAAGATAAGTTTCGTTTAAACGAAACCCTCACGCCTCCGAGACCAGAGGTTCGTATGCCGACGCTCGGGATCGTCGCCGCGCTGGCTGTTGTGGCGGCGCGGCCTCTGGAACATGCCAAGATCGTTCTGGAGGTCCGATCGCCGATGGAGCAGGCGACGGCCTACGTCGATCAGACGCCTCCGCCGTCGGGAAAGAATCCAAGGCCGGTGGTGCACGCCCGGGTCAACGAGCCGATCCGTGTGGAGTATCTGTTCACCAACGTCTATCCGAACCGAGTGATCCGGGATGTGGTGGTGCATTTCTACGTTGCCCGGATCGAGGCAGAGGGCCAGAAATCGTTGCCGGAATTGAACGACGCGGTGGTGGTCCTAGAAACGGCTCTCGACATGGATTTCCGACCCGGCGGACACGCGGGGGGGCGAACGACCTTCCGGGTGGATGCGCCTGGGGTCTATCTGGTTCGGGTCGAGAGTCGTCAGACGCAGAGCGATCATGAGCATTTCGCCGCGGTGGATCTGGTCGTTGAGCCATAGCCGGAGCACGATAGACGGTGGAGCCTCGTGGCGGACCAGGCCGGGCTGCTTGCGGAAGGGAGAATGGGGCGGAGCAGACCATGGGGGATGGATTGGGAATCCGCGATTCGCAATCGGTGGGGAAGATTCTGGCGTGCCTGGAGTCGGGTCGATTCCCTGACGATCCCAGTCCTGAGCAGGTCATCGCCGCGCTCGCGCAGGCTGTCCTGGGTCGGGACGAGGGCGCCGGGCCGGGGTTGCTACGGCAACGGCCGCTTCGGCCCCGGCTCCGCGCGGTGCTAGAGGAACCGGAGTTGGCGCGAGTCTTTCCCCGGGCGAACCGCGCGGCGCGGCTGGCGTTGTCGGCAGGTCTGCTGCAAATCAACGATTTCTGGGACGAGAGTCACGCGGCTGCTCAGGAAGCCGATGACCTGGGAGAACGGCGGGTCTCGGCCTATTGGCATGCGATCGCGCATCGGCGGGAACCGGACCCGTCGAATGCGATGTACTGGTTTCGCCGGGTTGGACACCATCCGATCCACCCGGCGCTGGCGGCCGAAGCTCCCGAGTTTGCGACGACGGGCGGGGGATGGGATGCGTCGGCGTTTGTCTCGGCCTGCACGCGGGCACGGCCGGGTTCGGACGATGAGCGGCGGTGCCGGCGTGTTCAGCGGTTGGAGATGGAGCTGTTGCTTGCCGAGACGATGAAGGCGGTGGTCTGAGCGATGGCCCAAGCCGGACTGAGCCAGAGTCGAGCGGTGGGCTGGGGGCTGCTGGCGGTTTTCGTGCCGGCGGGCGGCTGGCTCATCTGGGAGATCCACCGGACGATCGGGCTGGATGCGCCGCGGTTCTGGGAGCTGTTGCGCGACGATCGGGTCTTCGGCCTGGCGATGCTTGACTTCTTTCTGACGGCAGCGTGGGCGTTACTGGTCCTGATCGAACGAGCGCCGCGGCGGGATTGGCGCTTCTGGTTGTCGGTGGCGATTTTTTGCGTTGTGCCTAGTCTAGGGATTGCCGTGTTTTTGCTGACGGTGCGGCCTGAGCGAGCTGGCGGAGGATCGACCACCGGAGCTGGGTGAGCGACGGCCGGGCGAGCCCGCGATCGCGTGCTAGAGTCATGGTTGCGGGACGGGAAACCCGCGGGTGTCGGGCCTTGGAACGGAGGCCTGGCGAGGATGCTTTGAGCGCGGACCGGGGATCAGTCCGCCGGGAGGAGACCCTCAGGGATCATCAGGAGAGCGGGCTCAAGCCACTGAGCAGACGGAAGCCGACGCATGAAGTCCCGCCCTCGGACGAATCGTCCGCGACGCGCCCATCTCCCAGCATCTCCGACCGCTCTCGAATCGCGAACGTTGCTGGCGACGGCGGTCTGGCTGGGCCAGACCGGTCAGGATTACGTCGGGCCGTATCCCGCCGAACGGGCCGACGGGATCCAGGATGTCCAGGTGCGGCTGACTGGCTTGCCCGTCGGGCGAACGATCGCCTCGGCCGAGCTGATGGGTCTGGGAGGGAGCCGCTGGACCTACAACCTGCCAGGGAACTCCTGGCGGGTGGCGGTGCGTCAGGAGCCGGGCTCGACCACGGCGGACCTGTTCGTCGAGGCCGATCGTCTGGAGACGGGCCGGCCGTTCAATCTGGTCGTCACGCTCGACGACGGGACGCGGCTCGATCTGTGGTTCGACGGCGGCGCGGCCGACCCGACTCTCCGGATGCCCGAGGCGCGGTTGAGTGCGGTCTGGCTCGGTCAGCCTGGGGCCGACCGGACCGGTCCCAGCGCGGCGGTCGGACCGGACGGCCGCGTGGACGCTGCACTCGCCTTGACTGGGCTGGCCGCGGAAAACACCGTCGCCTCGATCCGTCTGATCGACCCGATGGGCCGCGAGTGGGTCTATGGGCTCAATCCAGAGGGTCGGCCCAGCGCCGAACTGGAGCGTGACGCCACCGATCCCTCGCGGGCAACACTCTTGTTCAGCCCGGATTACGACCTCGACGGCCGAGACCTGCGGCTGGAGCTGGTTTATGCGACGGGGCAGACCGATTCGGCAGAGGTGAGGGCTGAGCGAGTCAACCCGACACGGAGTGTCTCGCCACCCCCGGCCCTGCCACGGTTGCTTCAGGGAGTGACGGTCCGCTGGGTTGGGCAGGACGGGATGGCGGCAACGGCGGGGCGCGGTTGGGCGCGGATTGTTGTCGGTGGGCTGCCAGCCGGGCGTATGCTGGTCGGAGCAGCGCTGAGCGCAAGCGACGCGACGCTGTGGACTTATCGGGCGCAGGGCGGAGGGAACAATCTGGGCGCGGCGGTTGGCGAAAGCCTGATCTGGCGTGGCAACGCGGAGGGGACGGGCGGTTCGCTGATGTTTGCGCCGGAGAGCAGTAGCAGGGAGGCGTACACGCTTCGGCTCGAATTTGACGATGGTTCGCTGGCCATTGCACGGATTGCTCCGGGGCCGATCGACTTGGCGCGGCTTTCGCCGGCGCCGTCGAGTCGGACCGTGGTCGCAGCGCCGGGGGCCAATCTGGCGGCGTTGGTGCGGCAGTATGGGCGGGTCGAACTGGCGCCGGGAACGTTCCGGTTGACGGAGCCCCTGGTTCTGGACCGGCCGGTGACGATCACGGCGCCGCGGGGTGGTGCGACGCTGGTCTTCGCGCAGCCAGCGGATGCGGCGGCCTGGGCCCAGGCGATTCTGATCCATACGGGGAACGTGACGCTGGACGGCGTGGCGATCCGGTTTGAGGGGCCGGTGCGATGGGATCGGGCCGTTCCGTTTGGGCCGGCGGTGATCGGGACGACGGATCTGTACGAGACGCGGTACCCGGACCCCAAGGCCAACCTGGTTTTCCGTCGGCTGGACATCGAGTCGCCGCCGGCGGCGACGGACGGCGAGGAGGCTCCGCGGCTCTTCCGGCTGGTGACGGCCACGAGCGGGCAGATCACGGACAGCCGGTTGCGTGGCGGTGTGATCGAAGTTCAGCGCGGGGAGTGGTCGATCGAGCGCAACCGGTTTGAGGGAACGCCGGCCGGGACCTGGGCCTGGGATGTGATCGCGGCCCACCGGACCCACAACCTGAGTGTGCGTGACAACGTTGTCGATCCGCTGCCGGGAAGCGGACGGATCTGGCGGTTTGTGGTCCTGACTGGCGGAACCCAGGATGCGACGATCGCCGGAAACCAAGTCCGCGGCTTGGGCCATGTGGATGGGGATGCCGAGACGGTCAATGCCAATGAACTGATCCTCACGGAAGCCTACGCCCTGCGATTTGAGGGGCGGAGTCTGGGGCTCTCGGCCGACGGATACTGGCTCGACATTCCGGAGCCGCAGGGGGGTCCGGTGCAGACCGGGGACCTGGTGACGATCGTCGAGGGGCCGGATTCTGGTCGGAGCGTGCGGGTTGCCCAGGCGGTGAGTCCGACGCGGCTGTTGCTGGCCGAGCCGCTGCGGTCCGATCAGTCAGCGCCGGTGGTTGCGATCGGGCCGGGCCAGTGGGGATTGAGGATCGAAGGCAACACGATTGACCTTTCGCGGAGCTCGACGTCGTCGGCAATGGTGCTCGTCGGCTATCAGGTAGGGACCGTCGTCGCGAGTAACACGCTGATCGGCGGCGGGGTGGCGCTGAGGCTGACGGCATTCCCGACCGAGCAGCCAGTGATGTGGGGTTGGTCGCATACGCCGGTGGCCGAGGCCCTCGTGACGGACAATGTGTTTGTCGATACGGCTGGAGGCGCTCTGGTGAGCGTCGAACACGGACCGGCTGTGAAATCGACAACGGGACGGACCTATTGGACGGGAACGGTCCGCGGGAATCTGACGCGCTGGACCGAGGCGTTTCTGGCGACGCGCTCGGCGGCTGGGCTCGAAGCGCCGATCGCGTGGACGCTCGGCGATCTGCGAACACTCGATCCGGCCGAGATGGTCGTGACCTGGGAGGACAATCGGGCGGACGTGCCGGCGGGGGTGAGCCGGCCCTCGGCGCAGGTGATCGCCGGGTGGATCAATGGGGTCGAGCGGGTGGGGACGGCGCTGGAATTGGGCAGTGCGCCGGCGCCGCCTCCGGAAGCGCCAGCGTTTGTGCGGCTGCTCCACGACACCGGTGCGAGCCAGAGCGACGGATTGACCAACGATCCGAGGGTGGTGATTGGTCCGGCCGTGGGTGGCATTCGCTACGAATACCGGGTGGGGGACGCGGCGGAGTATGTCCCAGCGGAGGATCGCGGGGACGTGTGGCCTGAGGGAGTCGAGGATGGGCCGGTGGTGATTCGGGTGCGGGCCCGCAACAGCGATGGGGTGGCCGGTCCGGATCGGGAATTGCGGTTCACGCTGGATCGGACGCCTCCGGGCCGGTCAGCGCCGGTCTTAGATCCAGCAAGTGACACGGGGTTGAGCGACACGGATCGGGTAACGCGGGCGTTGCGGCCGGTGTTTCAGGTGGCGTTCGATCCAGGGGACCACGTGAGTCTGGAGCGTGATGGGGTCGTAGTGGCGACCGGGACGAGCGGCGTTTTGGTCGATACGGCGGCGCCGGTGGAGGGGGAGGTCACGTACCGGGTGCGGCGGGTTGATGCGGCGGGAAACGAGTCGTTGAGCGAACCGCTGACGATCCGCCGGGACCGGACAGCGCCCGTGGCTCCGAATCCGATTCAGGTAGATCGAGAGGGCTGGGTGCGGGTGCCGCCGTGGGACGCGGACGAGCGGTTGATGTATCGGGTCGAGGGTGGTCGCTACACGGCGGCGCCGGGGCCTGAGTTTGTGCCCGAGGGACTGCGGTTTGGCACCAACCGGATTGAGCTGCGGAGGGTCGATACGGCGGGCAATGTGAGCGAGACGAAGACGGTGGAATTGACCTGGGCGCCGGCGTCGCCGCGGGCGATCTGGGTTGGTCAAGACGGGTCGGATCGAACCTGGCTGGGCGCGCCGATTCGTCGCGACGGCCGGCAGGACATCCGGATCGCCCTGGGGGGACTGCCAGCGCGTAAGCCGATCCGGTCAATCGAGATCGAGGCCGAGGGCGGGGGCCGGTGGGGTTATGGAGCCTCGACGGCAGCCTGGCGCGCGGCGCTCGTCCGGCGGCCGGGCTCGACGACAGCGGATCTGTACTTTCAGCCGGATCGTCGGGAGCGGGGACGAACGTTCGTAATCCGGATTGGATTTGCGGACGGGTCGGCGGCGACAATCACGCTGGCCGGCGGTACGGCGGACCCGAAACGGCCCGCGTCGGCGGAGCCGATGCCCGCGGGCGTTGTGATGCGAGGACCGCGCTGGTTCCGAGGGCGTCTACGGCGCCGTTAAGGGGATTAAGCCGGACTCAGGGTTCGTTGAGGATCCGCTGGGTGATCTCGCGTTCGCAGAGCTTGCACCACTTCCAGCGGCCGAGACCGACGGCCTGATCCAGGTGGGCCTTGGCGACGCGAATCGAGCGGAACCAGAGCTTGTCTTCGTCGGCGGCGGCGCGGTCGAGCTTGGGGCAGCGGGCGAAGTGGAGGATGTTGGTGCCAGCCTTGACTCGCCCGGGTTTGCGGTCGGGCGTGGGAAGGTGCCCGTGGAAGATAAACCCGACGGCCTCGATGCGGGTTTCCGCGAGGTCGTCCTCGGACTCAATGGACCGGAACGAGGCGGATTGATCCTGGAGCAGCATAGCGGGTTCCCTGCAGGAACGTGCCGTCTTGCACTCGCAGCGATTTGCCAAGAATCAACAGGAACGTATGTTAGGGCAACCGGCACGCGCTCGCAAGCGTGAAGTTGCCAGGGTGGCGGTGGTTGGTTTGGCCGGGAGGAGGAGGATCGGCCACACGGTCGGAGGCTGTCAGCGCCCGGAGGAGACCCGGCCGGACGACTAACCGCGATCGGCCGCGGAAGCTGGCCGGTCAGGCCTCCAGGTCGTCGGTGGCCGGGAACCCGAACCGACGAGGGTCGTTGCTGCCGGTGGAAACGGTGGGCCGTGAGGCGATCGGGGCAGGTGCGGAGAATCGCTCCGGTTCTGGGAGCCGAGCGAGAGGGGCTGGAGTGTCGGAATGAAGCTGGATCAGGGGCCGATTTCGAGATAGGCGTTGCGGAGGAAGATTCGGTTGGAGGGAACGACGGAGATCGGGCCGTTGATGGCGAAGATAGCGATCTGGTAGGTCTTGCCTGGCATGGGGTCGGGCAGTTCGACGCGGTTGGGGACGTTGAATCCGGCAGCAACAGTTCCGCCGGACTGGCCTTCCTTGAATGGGAGCTTGCCGTCGACCCAGATTTCGCCGTAGTCGTCGACCGTGGTCACGAAGGCCACCCGCTTGCCCTCGACCTCGGGCGGCAGGGTGATCCGGATGCGGTACCAGGCGAAACAGATCTTGCCAGGCCCCCGGCGCTGGCCGAGGGTGGTCGGATCGATGACTTCCCAGTCTGAGTCGTCGAAGTCGGCCGCTCCGGCCTTGGGCTGGTAGTCGAAGGTGGGCAGTTCCTGGCCGTCGACCGTGTTGGTGGCCGGGACGAGCTGAACATCGTGAAACCGCCACTGGCCCTGAACCTTTTCGACGCCCTCGCGGGTCGCCAGGTCGATGCGAATGGCCTCCCCGGTCGGCGTGCCGGGAAGGGACACAATCCGAAGAGTCCAGGCGAGCAACAAGGTCAGAGGCATGGGCGGATCCCGATCGTCGGCCGGTTTGCCGAGGGGTGATACACGTCGTGAGATATACGATTATGTAACGCCCTGGCCGGCGGAGCTACCATCGCGACGGTGCGACTGGAAATCGACAGGGACAAGACGCGGAGGACCGGGATCGGCTGGGGCCTAGAGACAGAGTGCGCCGGTGAGGTTTTTTCGGGTGACCGGATTGCGGGAAACGCTGCGCGGAAGCGTTCGCGGAGTCGCCTGGAGGCAGCGGCAACGTAGCGGGTGGTGGTTGAGCTGGATCAGTTTCCAGCCGCTGTGGCCGGCCAGGGGAGCGATGGGGCCGAGGGGTCGGGCTGGCGGGCGAGCAGATCGGTCAAGCGGAACTCGTGATAGGGCTGGGTGCAGGCTGGCTGGCGGTCGATCGACGCGTTGGCGACCCAGAGGCGGGTGGTCGCGGTCTCGAACAGGGCGTTGTGCAGGTTGGATTTCATGGCGACGGGGCGATCCATCAAACGGAGGGCGGACGCGGCGTCGAAGGTTCCGTAGCCCTCCCGGACGCGGCGGACCAGCTCGCGATAGCGATCGCCCGCCGAGAGTAGGACGCAGTCGGGAACGGCCTCGGGCAGCTTGGGATGGGCCTGACCCATGGCGACGGTGCCGAAGCGATGCCAAGATGCCTCCATGCCGACGGCCTGGCCTGTCTCGCCATCGGCGATGACGTAGTAGTACTCGCAGGTGCGGGGATGGTCGCGGAAGATGGCGATGGCCTGGTCGAGGCTTTTGGCCTCTTCGAGCGCCATGCGGAACAGGAAGGCCATCGGGACGCCGGCCCAGTGCCCAAGCCCCGCGCCCCCCATTTCGCCGATCGAGACGCGTTCGGCGTTCATGCCGGTGACGCTACCAATGAAGCCGGCGTAGGTGACGTTGACGAAGGGGATCTTGCCGTCCGGCTCGGCGACGGTCAGCACGGCGAATTCCTGGAGCCGCCAGTCGACCCCGTAGTCGAGGACTCGGCCATGGTAAAGGGTGCCATCGCGGGTGGCGTTGCCGGCGATGGCAAATCCTGAGCAGTGAAACAACTCGGGGATGAAGTTGGCGGCGACGATGTCGTCGTAGGGGACGCCGGAACCATCGGCGATCCCCCGCATTTCCTCATAGAACCGCTCGGGAACGAACCGCCGCTGCGACTTGGCGATCGTGGCGATGATGGCGCGGGCGTCGGGTTTGACCCGGAGCAGGCCGCCGACCTGGAATTGGAGCTCCTCGCCGAAGTCGCGGGCCTTGACGTCGAACAGGAAGCGGACCAGCTCGCGGATTTCGTCTTTGAGCAGGACGCCCTGCTGGTACCCCATTTCGTAGGGCGATCCCTTGACGTGGAGGACGCGATAGCCCTCAACATCCTCGAGGAAACCCTGGCCGCAGCGGGCGACGGTGCGGGTTTGGGCCGAGGCCGTCGCGGCTGCCACCAGAAGCAGAGACAGTCCGACCAGAAAGCGACGAATCGGCATCGTCGGAGGCTCCGGAAGAAGGCCACGCCGGACGGTCGTCCGGCGCGCCTAGGATCGGCCCAGGAACGCGAAGTAGACCGCGCCAACCAGACACGCAACCGATACCAGTGTATTCCACCGCGGCACTTCCTTGAAGGCGACGGTCGCGAAGACCAGGAAGACGAGCAGGGTGATGCACTCCTGGGCGACCTTGAGCTGGGTCAGGCTGAACACCTTGTAGCCGATGCGGTTGGCTGGGACCTGGAAGCAGTATTCGAAAAACGCAATCAACCAACTCAGAACGATCGCCGCCCAGAGGGCGAGTGACTTTTGCTTGAGGTGGCCATACCAGGCGACAGTCATGAAAACGTTCGACAGAGTCAGGAGCAGCAGAAACCAGACGGCGGACGGCATGGGGTTGGGTGGCTCCCTGGATATCGTGGGCGGTTGGACGGAAGGAGTAGTTTGGCGGTGGGTGGGCTGGGTGTCGAGGCCGAGTGGGGCGTGGATCAGAGGCGGGACCGCCGGGCCTTCGGCGGTAGGCCAGCGTGCCTCGTGAGGGAAGGAACCGTTCGGGCCATGGGTCGAAGCGGCCCCGGCTCGGGACGTATCGTTTGGTCAGGTCATGCCGAGGGGGGGAAGGTCCGGGGCGAGGATCGAGCGATCACTCCCATTCGATCGTTCCGGGAGGTTTGCTGGTGATGTCGTAGACGACGCGGTTGACGCCGCGGACGGTGTTGATGATGCGGGTCGAGGCACGGGCGAGGACGTGGTGGGGCAGCGGAGCCCAGTCGGCGGTCATGAAGTTGTCGGTTTCGACGGCGCGGAGGGCGACGGTGCTTTCGTAGGTGCGGAAGTCGCCCATGACGCCGACCGACTTGACGGGCAGGAGGACAGCGAAGGCCTGGGCGACGACGCGTTCGAGGCCGGCCGCGCGGAGTTCCTCCAGGAAAATGGCGTCGGCCTGGCGGAGGACCTCGAGCCGCTCGCGGGTGACTTCGCCGAGGCATCGGACGGCCAGGCCAGGGCCCGGGAAAGGATGGCGCCAGACCATCTCTTCGGGCAGGCCGAGTTCGACACCGAGGTGGCGGACCTCGTCCTTGAACAGGTCGCGGAGCGGTTCGATCAGTTCGAAGCCGAGCTGTTCGGGGAGGCCGCCGACGTTGTGGTGGTGCTTGATCGTGGCGGCGGGGGCATCGGGCGAGCCGCCGGATTCGATCACGTCGGGGTAGAGGGTGCCCTGGGCGAGGTAGCGGGCGTTGGGAATCGAGCGGGCGGCCTGCTGGAAGACCTCGATGAACGTATGGCCGATGCGGACCCGCTTTTCCTGGGGATCGACGACGCCTCGGAGAGAGTCCAGGAACTGGTCGGCCGCGTCGATGACGCGCAGCTCGGCGTCGGAGTGAAGGCCGAAGGCCTCGACGACGGCCTCCCGCTCGCCGAGCCGCAGCAATCCGTTGTCGACGAAGAGGCAGACGACCCGGCGGCCCAGAGCGCGGGCCAAGAGCGCGGCGGTGACCGAGGAATCGACTCCGCCGGAGACGCCGCAAACCACCCGTTCATCGGGACCGACGCGGTCGCGGATCTCGGCCAGGGCGGTTTCCAGAAAGGCGTCCATGGTCCAGGTGCCCGGACTCTGGGCGATCCGATCCAGAAAGTTGCCGAGGATCGCTGAGCCTTGCGGGGTGTGGCTGACCTCGGGGTGGAACTGAAGCCCGTAGACCGGGCGGCTGCGGTGGCGAACTGCGGCCAGCGGGCAGCTCGGGGTGGCGGCCAGGGCGACGAAGTCGGGACCGACAGTGCGAACCTGGTCGCCGTGGCTCATCCAGACGATGGTGTGTTCGGGAATGCCGAGGAACAGGGGATCGGAGGTGTCGAGGATGCGGCACTCGGCGCGGCCGTATTCGCGCGCGGGGCAGGGTTCGACGCGGCCGCCCAGGGCGTCGCAGGCCAGTTGCATGCCGTAGCAAATGCCGAGAACCGGGATGCCCAGGTCAAAGAGGCGGGGATCGCAGCGGGGAGCGCCGGGTTCGTAGACGCTGGACGGTCCGCCCGAGAGAATCAGAGCCAGAGGATTCAGTTCGCGGATTCGCTCGATGGGCAGGTCGTGGCGGACGATCGTCGCGAAGGCGTGGCGTTCGCGAACCCGGCGGGCGATGAGCTGGACGTACTGCGAGCCAAAATCGAAGACGAGAACCGGTCGGCGCGAGGTTTCCTGGGCGTGGGCCACGGTGGTCATACCTGGAGGGGCGGGCGTTTGGGTCAGAGGGGTTCAGGACACAACTATATCGCGGGGCGGCGATCGGCGCTCCACGGATCGACGGCGCGGACGGCGCCGGTCCGGAGGTCGAGAAAGGTGGCGGCTTCGGTTTTGAGGTCGAGCACGGCGCAGGTCTGCGACGATCGGACGCCGGGAACGCACGAGAGGACCGAGCCGGGATTGACGATCAGCCCACCGGAGCGGCTGCGAAACCAGGCGGGCTGGTGGGTGTGTCCGACCACCAGCACATCTGCGCCGAGGTCGTCGAGCATGGCGTCGAGCTGGGCGGTTGAGAAGGATTCGAGGTTGAGGTAGCAGGTGTCGTCGCCGGGGATCCCGTGGGCGATGACGATGACGCGACCGGCCAGGATGCGGATGGCCAGGGGGGGAAGGTCCGCCAGGAAGGCGCGGGTTTCGGCCGATGGGGTGGAGCCACCGGATGGATCGCGGGCATCGGGAGCACGGCCGAGGGCCCAGCGGTCGTGATTCCCGCGGACGCAGACGATTTGGCGAGCACGGAGGCAACGGACGACCCGATCCGGTTCGGGACCATAACCGACCAAGTCGCCAGCGCAGAGGATTGGGTCTGCGGCGTGGTCGTCGAGCAAGGACAAGGCGCGGTCGAGAGCGGAGGCGTCGCCGTGGAGGTCGGAGATCAGGCCGAGTTTCACGGAGCGGCCCGTCCTCTCTAGGATCCACGAGCCGGCGGATGGCCCAACTCGGCGGCGCGCTGGGCAGCGGCAACGACGGCGTCGATCACGGCGGCCCTCACTCCACCGCGCTCCAGGGCATGCAGTCCGGCAATCGTCGTGCCGGCCGGACTGGCGACGCGGTCCTTGAGCACCGCGGGATGCTCGCCGGTCTCGAGGACCATACGTGCGGCACCCAGGACGGTCTGAGCGGCCAGTTCAAGCGCGGTCGAACGGGGCAGACCCACGCGGACCCCGCCATCAGCCAGAGCGTCGATGACGAGAAAAACGAAGGCCGGACCACTGCCCGATAGCCCCGTGACCGCGTCGAGCAGCGACTCCGGCACCCGGACCACGCGGCCGATCGACTCCAGGCCATGGCGGACCAGCCGCTCGTCGGCCTCCGTGGCCGACGCGTCCAGAGCGTAAGCCGAGGCCGCAGCGCCGACCAGAGCGGGCGTGTTGGGCATGACACGGACGAGCCGGGGACCTGCGCCCAGCGCGCCGCGGATCGCGGCGAGCGTCACGCCCGCGGCGACCGAGACGACCAGATGGCGGCCGTCGACGCAGGGGGCCAACTCGGCCAGGACTTCAGGCATCGATTGGGGTTTGACGGCCAGGACGATGACGTCGGCGGTGGCCGCGACCTCGCGATTCTGGGCGCACGGCCGAAGTCCGCAGCTTGCCGCCAAGCGCTCCAGGGCCTGTCGGTCGGGATCGCTGGCGTAGAGGTCATCCCGAACAGCGGCTCCGGCGGCGATCAGGCCACGCGCAAGCGCCGTGGCCATCTGGCCGGCTCCGATAAACCCCCACCGTGTCGCCACAGCCGATCCTCCCGCAGGTTCCCGACCGCCGTCGCCGAGGGCGGTCAGCAAGCCGCTCTGGCCACCGGTCAAGTTCTGGATTTTAGCAGACGGCCGACCCGAGCGTAGACGGTGCCCTTGCCGAGACGGGCTGGAGCGCGATAAAGTTTGGGACTTCACTCTGACTGATCTGAGCGACGCCATGTGCCGCGGCGTCAGGAGTTCGAATCGTGGCAGTTCCCAAGCGACGAAAATCCCCCTCACGGCAAGGTATGCGACGGAGCCACGACGCCCTGGTCGCCCCGGCGCTGAATATCTGCCCCCAATGCAAAGAGGCGGTGCCGCCGCACAAGGTTTGCGACCTGGTCGAGGAGTGCGGCAACATTCAGCGCAGTAAACCCCGCAATCCCCTATCCAAGACCAAGACCGGCGGCAAGTAGAGCCCCGTAGGCGATCAACGCCGATCTTCGGAACCGATCCTGCGGCCGAACTGATTCAGGAGTCCCCGTCATGGGACGCAAGTGCGAAGTTTCCGGCAAAAAGACAGTATTCGGCAATCAGATCACCACACGCGGTAAAGCCAAATATCTGGGCGGCGTGGGGACCAAGGTGACCGGCATCAGCCGGAGGACCTTCGAGCCGAATTTGCAGACGATCCGCATCTGGCTGCCGAACGGCAAGACGAAGCGGGTACGGGTTGCCACGTCGGTCATTCGCCAGGGCACGATCACGCTCGAGGTCGATGGCCAAATGATGACCTTTCCGCTCATCAAGGCCTCGAAAGGCAGCGCGGCGGCTCGGGACCGGATGAAGAACCTGTACCCGATCTGATCGAATCGCCGGATCGTGCCGACCGCGGCCAACCCGCCGGGCGTCGGGATGATGCAACTCCAACCGCCGAGAGGGGCCGATCGGTGCGTGCGCGGTCCTTCTGCCGTGCTGGCAACCTAGCCGCAAAAGGCCATCGATAGCGGCCGTTCCGCGCCGGTCAGGGTTCCGCCCCGGTCACGGGGAGGATGTGTCCGAGAGGCTAATCGCGCTACGGATCTTGTCGGCGTTGGACCGCCAACGTCCCTCGGTTCCGCCACCGAGTGACCGGATGGCCGTCATGGCCACCATCAGGATCAATCCGAGCAAGACCGCATACTCGACGGTGGTCGGCCCGTCGTCGTCGACCAGACAGCGGATGGCCCGGCCTTGTTCTACTTTCATAGCGCGGTCCTGAAACGGAGCAGGCGCGAGGCGACGTAAACTTACGAACTCTAAGCAAGTGTAGGTTATGTCATCGGACCAGTGCTTCGCGTCTGCGGTGTCTTTTGTCGACACGGCGCCGATCTGCGGAACGGCCGGCACGTCTGCTCGTCCCGGAATAGGCGTGCGGTGGATGCGTCCGACCGCAGGGCCTCGGGCGGGATCATCGGGATGCGATGCCCGCCGGAGCAGGTGGGCATCGGAGCTTGAGTGCGGGTCGGAAGCCGGCCGGGGATGTCGGCCCGGTCGTGGGAAACCAGAGCTGACGGCCCAGTCGCGGAGTTTGACGAGTCTGAGCGTCGAGGTGGCCGGACTCGTCCGACCGCTCGAGGAGGTCAGATCGCCAGCCAGGGCGCGGCCGATGGTATCCCGCGCTTGGGGCTCGGGCAGAGACCGACCCGCTCGCCTGGAAGTTGCCGGCTTGACCTGGCGCGCCGCGTGTGGGAGTGTTTGCCGGTCAGCCGGTTGCGGCGATTGGGGAGCCTGAGGCAGAGGGGGAATAAAGGTTCGGCGGGTCGATCGCCAAGACCTGGGAGCGCAAGCCGCGATGAGGTTGATCGCCAGGGGGGGCGCACGCCGGCTCAGGCCGCGAGACGGGCGGGCCGAGGCCGCAGAGTCGATCTGGTTGGACGGTCTCGACGCGGTGGGGTGGTCACGAGGATGCTGGAAGGGTGGTGTCGGGTTGTCTTGAATCGCAGGGGTTGTGCCGATCATGATAAGGCCCCTGCCCTGGCCTTGGGGTCGGAGTGGACACAGTCTCCTGAGCCGGTGAGCTTGCCATGACCGTTATGCTGTCGCTGGGATTGATTGGTTTGGGCATAGCGATGCGTCTGATGCCCCACGACCCGAATTGGATTGCGTTGTTCAGTCCGTTGGCGCTGGCGTTGTTTGCCGGCGCGCGGCTGCCGCGGCGGTTGGGGTGGCTGGTTCCGGTTGTGGTGCTGGTGGTCACGGATCTGGTTCTGACCTGGAGTACGCCGTATCGGCCGTGGCTCTGGTCGGCGGAGAATCTGGCGCGTTATGGGGCCATTTTGGGGGTTGTGGCCCTAGGGCGTGCAGCGGCTCGGCTCGAGAACCCCCTAAGCTGGACGACGATGGCCTTCTTGGGCGGGTTGTTCTTCTACCTTTTGACGAATTTTGCGGTTTGGGCCGCGCCGCCGAATCTGCCGAGCGTCGTTCCGTATCCGCGGACCCTGGCTGGGCTGATGGCCTGCTACGGGGCGGCCTTGCCGTATTTCCGCAACATGCTGGCGGGCGACCTCTCCAGCACCCTGGTTTTGTTTGGGATTGATTGGGCGGTGCGTCGGGTCTGGTCAGGGCGGGCCGCGGCGGTTGAGGCGATCGCGGTCCGGACCGACTGAGCGATCTGGGGCGTGCGCCTTGGCAGGTCTTCTGGTCAGCGTGCGGTCGGCCGAAGAGGCTCGGGTTGCGGTTGCGGGTGGGGCGGCGATCGTTGATGTGAAGGAACCGGAGCGCGGGCCGCTGGGGATGGCAGATCCGGCAACCTGGCGTGCGGTGGTCGGGGCCGTGTCCGGTCGGGTGCCGGTCAGCGTGGCGCTCGGAGAATTGGTCGAACGCGAGCGTGACCGGGCAAGCGGAGCGGTCGAGGGAGTCCGCTGGCGCAAGCTGGGCCTGGCCGGCCAGGGGAGTGATCCCGAGTGGCGGCGGCGATGGGCGGCCGTCCGGGCGTGGAGTGGGCCGGAGTGGATCGCCGTCGTCTATGCCGACGCAACCGTCGCCGGTGCGCCCCGGCCCGAGCAGATCGTTGACGAGGCAATCGCCGCGGGCTGCGCGGGTGTGTTGTTCGACACTTGGAACAAAGCCGGTCGAGCCATCCTGAACGCCGGTGCCCCGTGGGAGACAATGGTCCGACGACTGCGTATCGCAGGCCGGTTGGTGGTTCTGGCCGGAGGCCTGGACCGGGAAGCGATCCGGAACCTAGCCGGGCTTCGTCCCGACTATTTTGCCGTCCGCGGCGCGGCGTGTGTGGGGGGCAACCGAGGCGGGGCAGTGGACGTGGAGCGGGTGCGGGCGCTGGTCGACGCCGCGCGAGGATGACCCGTCGGTTCGGATCCAGCGCTACGGGCTAGGCCTGCGCCTCCGAAATGGGGCTCGGATTCAGAATCCCGGGGCCGAGCCGGAGCGATCGAGCGGCTTGGGCGTCTGCCTGTCCTCGGTGCCGAGCGCTGCCTCGATCTGGCGGCGGCGGTTGGAGATCAGATTGTTGAAGAGCAACGGCAAGCTGACCGCGGGGGCCAGGGCCGCTAAGCGCAGGGTGTCGGAGGCCTGGGTCGTGCCCGGGCGGCCGGCCCCGATGGCGATGATCCCGGAGATCGGGGACAAACCGGTGAAGAGATCGGTCCAGGACCCTTCGACGTTGGCGATCCTGAGAATGATTCCGGCCAGCAACGGTACGACCCAAACGAGAAAGAGAAACAGGCTGAGCAAGGCTCGGGTTCGAGCCGGGGTGGTCAGGGCCAGATACTGGTGAGCCAGGCCCGTGTAGGCGACCGTGAGGACCGTCACGGCCACGGCCTGGGAGAAGTAAGGCGGCCGCAGGCTCTCGTCCTGGATCCAGAACAGGTAGGAACCGCCGAGCAGCACGATGCCGCAGAGCACAAACAGCACCGGCCGATTCAACGCCAGGTCGTCCCAGATCGGGACGCGCGATTGGCCGATACGAGCCGCCCGCCTCAGCCCCCGGGTGTACTGGCCGAGGTCGGCCACGATCGGCAGGGATGCGACGATACCCGCACCGCCCAGACCGTAAAGAAGCAGGGCGAACAAGGGGTCGCGCGGAAAGATTCCTCGGCCTAAGGCGCCCAGAATCAGGCTGGTGACCACGCCCAGGAAGCCAACAGCCTGAGGCTTTGAGAGCATGGGGGCGCGGGCCGACTGCATCTTGCGGGTCGCGGCGAGCAGTCCAAAGCCGATGAGCGGGAGGGTGTAGAGAGCAAACCAGGACAGCCAGGGCAGATTCAGGCCGAAGAACGGCAGAGTGATCGGCCCATCAGGGTTCGCCACGTTCGGAGAACGGAAGAACAACCAGCCGAAGATGTTGCCGAAAACGATGATGCCCAGGAGGATCAAGCCTGCGCCGCCATTACGCACTGGTCGGCGGCTGACCAGCGCCGAGAGCAACGCGATGACGTGGAACACCCACGCGATGAGCAGGAGGGCCAGCTCCCACTGGTAGAAGTCGGCCAGGGAGATGCCACCCGCGGCGACGGAGAGCAATAGAAGCGGGATCGGGATCAGGGCGAGCAAATACTCGCGCACCGGGGCGCCGAAGAAGAAGCCGAGTGTGGTGACGGCCGGCGGTAGTGGGCTGATGCGATGGAAGTCGAGGATGCCCGACTCGCGTGCGCCCGAGAGAGAGACCCCGACCTGGCTGCCGCCAAGGACGACCAGGACGATGCCCTGGAGGATCAAGGCGATTCGGGCAACCCCGCCATCGGGATAGCGGACGGCGACATAGCCCCACCAGGCGATGAGCAGCGAGAGCACGGCGACGACGGTGACCGGAGTGAGGATCTGCCCCCGGCGTAGCCGAGAGCGGACATGCTTGACCGTGATCGGATTGTCGAGCAGGGCATGGCCGATCAGCGTAAGGGGCATGGCTCTCAGGAGACCTCTCGGGCACCGATGCGGAGGAAGAGTTCCTCCAGCCCTTCCTTGTGGCGTTGAAACGAGGCGATTCGAACGCCGGCGGCGACCAGGCGGGCGAGCAGGTCGGCGGCGGCATCTGGGGTACCGCCGTAACGGAAGACGTAATGGCCCGCGCGCTGTTGGATGTCGCTAGCGCGGGGGTCGTCACGCACCAAGGAGAGAAACAGGGCGGGGTCGCCGAGCACCTCGACCGAGAGGGTGCTGCCGCCCATGACCTCGTGGCGAATCGTCTCGATCGACCCGGCGACGATGAGTCGGCCCTTCTCCATAATCGCCATCGTCGTGCAGAACTCGCTCATCTCGGCGAGGATATGGGACGAGATGAGGACGGCCTTGCCGGCATCGGCCTGGGCTTTGAGGATGTTCTTCAGGTCGATCCGCCCCAGAGGGTCGACGCCACTGGCAGGCTCGTCCAGGACGAGCACCTTCGGGTCGGGCAGCAAGGTCTTGGCGAGCATGAGCCGTTGACGCATGCCGCGGGAGAGTTCGGCGGCCGGGGCTTCGCGTTTGGCGGCCAAGCCGACCAGGTCGAGCACGGTGTCGACCCGTTCGCGGCGGAGGCGGCGAGGAACGTCGTAACTGGCAGCGAACAGGTCTAAAAACTCCCAGCAGAGCAGGTCCTCATAGAGTGGGGGGAAGTCGGGCATGAAGCCGACGAGCCGGGCGGCGTCGCGGGGACGCTCGCGCATGTCGACCCCGGCGACCTCAATTTCGCCGTAGGTCGGCTCCACCAGGCCGAGCAGAGCACGCATGGTCGAGGTCTTGCCCGCGCCGTTCGGACCGATCAAGCCGCACACATCGCCAGGAGCGACATCCAGGCTCAGGTCGCGGACGGCACAAGTCGTGTCGTAGTCGACCCGCAGGTCGCGGACGCGGATCATCGCGGGCCGGGCCTTCCCCTCTGATGTCGTCGAGGTTGCGTCGTCGAGACAAGCGAGTTGAGTCTAATCGGGAGATTCGAGCGGGGCGAGGGAGAAACGTGCCGCTCGTTCGGTGATCGGTTGGCTCGGTCTTACCGGACTGCCCGCAACGGCCGCACACAAGCCGCACGGTGAGGCGGGGTCAGCCACCCCAGGGCCGCACGATCGCGGTGGCGGACAGGTTCGGGTCGTCGTGGGCGACAAGTTGAAAGCGGAGGCGAGGCTCGACCGGTACCGGGAGATCCAAGCCAAGGGTCAGACAGGTGCAGACGCGTTCATCGAAGCTCCCAAGCGGGGCGCGCTCAAGCACCCGGGCCGAGACGACCGCGGTCCGGATGTGGGCACGCCATCGGGAACCGACGACGCAGCGTTCGAGGAAAGCGTCGACGCGACCCGGGTCAACGACCGTCACCAAGGCGAGGATACGGTCGACCTCGCGGGCGTCGGGCACTCGGACGGTGGCGGCCATGACACACAGTCCCCGGGTAGTGAGAACAACGGTCGTCGCGGGCGAATCACTCCGCGGGAACGCGACGGTGGAGCCAGTCTGGCTCGTGTCGCCCCGGAGGAGGGCAGCCTGCTAGGGAATCCTACGCAGTCGGGCCAGACCCGGAGGCCGCAAGACGAGCGGCAAGGAAGCCGGCCAGGTCGCCGCGCCGGGCAGCGGAGTCGGCCAGGCGGTCAAATTGACCAGCGCGGCGGCACAGTTCGGCCAGACCGGGAACACCGGGCATGTTCTCGGGCCAGGCCGCCAGGTGAGCGTCGGCCAACTCGATCGCCTCGTCGAGTCGGCCGAGTCGAACGAGCAGACGTACCAGCACTTGGGCGACGGCCGCGTTGGTTTCGGGATCGTCGCCGGCGGGACTGAGCTTGGCCCGGAAATGGGCCAGCGCGGACTCGACCTCGCGGCCGAGCAGAGCGCTCAGATAGACGGCGTGGTCTTCGTACGTTTTTTCGAATGGCGGCGGGTCGTCATAGCGGAGCCTCGGCGAAAGGCGGCGGCCGTACTCGCACAGCTCCAAGGCTTTAAGCAGGATGGCGCGGTCCTCGACCAGAGGGGCCAGGCGGACAACGGCGGCGAGGTGGGAAATGTCGATATGGTAGGCGTCGTCGTCGAACAGGAAGTCGCGGCCGGCGATCAGGGCGGGGATCGGCAGCTCGGGGTCAGGGCGGACCTGGCCGGATCGGGCCAGCTCCGCGCGAAGGTTGTCGGCTAGTTGACGGTGGACGGCGGCGATCAGGGCGGCGGCGGCGGGGCCGCGGATGGCCGGATCGGCCGGCAGGTGTTCAAAGGCGGTGATGGCCGCGCAGGTGCCGTGGTGTTCGAGCACCCAGCGATGGCCGCGGAGGGGGTGGGCGCCACCGTAGAGCGCGACGTCGAGCAGGGGCGCGAGCCGTTCGTCACCGGGTTCGAGCTGGACGGCCTCGAGGGCCTCGGCGACCGGCTGCGGCTCGCCGATGGTCCGGTAATAGGGCCAGGCGGCGACGATCTCTCCTCGGTCCAGGAGCATCCGGCCGACGCGGCGCAGGGCGTCGATGTAGCGGTCTTCGTAGTGGGTTCGGGCCGGTTCGGGGAGCGTGGCCAGCGGGCCGGGAGCAACCAGGGGCAGCCCCAGTTCGTACCGGGCTTTGAGGAGGAGGGCCTCGAGGAGGGTTCGCGGTTCGCCGCGGGAGTGGGCAGTGGCGATGAGCTGGTCGAGGGCGGCGGCGGGGCCTTCGGAGGCGAGCGTGGCGGCCAGCGTATTGATCTCGGGCGGAGGGGTGGGCGTGGTCATGAGGGGTCGGGATCTGGGAGGTCGGGCGCTGGAGCGCTGAGGTCGTTGCCCCGCGCGCGGAGGGCGCGGACCAGGGCGCAATCGTGGGACGGGGAGTTCTGGAGTTGGCGGGTCGGGCCGCTCCAGCATTGGTTTTCGTAGCAGTCGCGCACGATGCGGACGGCCTCGTCGACCGAGTCGGTGACGACGAGCAAGTCGAGGTCATCGGGCGAGATCATGCCGCCGTCGAGGAGGCGATCGCGGATCCAGTCGGTCAGTCCGCGCCAGAAGCGGGAGTTGTAGAGGACGATGGGGAAATGGCGGATTTTACCGACTTGAACCAGAGTGAGGGCTTCGAACAGTTCGTCGAGGGTTCCGAAGCCGCCGGGGAGAATGACAAACCCGTCGGCGTATTTGACGAACATCGTTTTGCGGACGAAGAAGTAGCGGAAATTGATCTGGATATTGGCGTAGGGGTTGGGGGCCTGTTCGTGGGGCAGTTCGATGTTGCAGCCGATGGAGACGCCGCCGGCCTCGCGAGCGCCGCGGTTGGCGGCTTCCATGATGCCGGGGCCGCCGCCGGTGATGACGGCGAAGCCGGTCTGCGCGAGTTTGCGACCGAGCTCGAGCGCCGCCTCGTAGTCGGGGTGGCCGGGGACGAGCCGGGCGGAACCGAAAACGGCGATGGCCGCGGCGATCTCGGCCATCATGTTGAAGCCGTGGACGAACTCGCCTTGAATCCGCAGCACGCGCCAGGGGTCGGTGTCGCGGAACTCGCCGAGGGCCGGGATGCGGGGTTGCGGCGTCAAGCGGGTCGGACGGCGGCGGGCGAAGAGCTGCTCGTCCTCGGTGGGGCGTGGGGTGACGTCGGCTGTTCCTGACGCGAAGGTGTGGGCAGGATCGTCCACGGGACCATGCATCCGGGATTAGGCTCGCCCCAGGCATTCTGAGGCGTACATCGGATATCTTAGGGAGGCTGGGGCGTCGTGGTCACGTCCCCTGCCCTGGTTGTTCGATGCGCGAGTGAGAGCCTCCCGATGGTGCAGGCCGAGACGACCGCCGGAGGATTGGCTGGGCTGCGTGTTGCCGTCTTTGAGAGTCGGATGGCCGGAGCGATGGCCGAACTGGTCGGCCGTCAAGGGGGGGTTCCTGTGCCGGCGGGTGCGTTGCGTGAGGAGCCGTTGTCGGAGAATCCCGACGCGCTGGCCTTCGCCCGCGGTCTGCGGGCCGGACGGTTTGACGACGTCATTTTGCTGACCGGCGTGGGGGCCCGCTACCTGGCCGAAGCGGTGGCGGCTGAGCTCGGTCCGGTGGAATGGATCGAGGCGCTGCGAGGCGTCCGCTTGATCGTTCGGGGCCCGAAGCCGCAGGCCGTCGTGCGAGACTGGGGCCTGACACCGGCGGTCGTCGCCCCGGAGCCGAACACCTGGCGGGAGTTGTTGGCGGCGATCGACGCGGCGGGAAGCGTGGCCGGCCGGCGGATCGCGATTCAGGAGTACGGACAGCCGCCTACTGAACTGATCGAGGCCCTGACGGCTCGGGGGGCGGTCGTGACACGCGTTCCAGTCTATCGCTGGGCACTGCCCGACGACTTGATCGCTCTGCGACAAGTCGTCCGCATGATCTGCAAGGAACGGTTAGGCGCCGTGGCCCTCACATCGGCGCAGCAGGTGGTCCACCTGTTTGAGATCGCCCGGTCGATGCGGTTGGAGTCGGAGCTGCGGAGGGCGTTGCGCGAGGCGGTGATCGTCGCCTCGGTCGGTCCGACGACCAGTGAAGCGCTCCGGGCGGCGGGGGTGGAGCCGGACCTTGTTCCCGACCATCCGAAAATGGGCCATTTAGTCGCAACGCTGGGACGAGGCTGGCGCCAGGTTCAGAAAGCGGGCCGGCTGGGGCCGGCGGCGTTCGGTGCGAGCAGCCCGGCCGAGCCGACCCGCGCCGCGCCCGCCCAATCGGATCGGCTCCGGGAAAGCCCCTTCCTGCGAGCCTGTCGCCGCGAACCGAGCGGGGTGACGCCGATCTGGCTGATGCGTCAAGCGGGGCGGTATATGCCGGAGTACCGGGCTCTGCGGGCACGGGTTGGCTTCCTGGAACTGTGCCGCACGCCGGAATTGGCCGCCGAGGTCACGATTTCGGCGGCCGAGCAACTGGGCGTGGACGCCGCTATTCTCTTCGCCGACATTCTGCTCATCCTCGAGCCGCTCGGATTCGACCTGGAGTTCTCCCGCGGCGAGGGGCCGGTCATCCACAATCCGGTGCGAACGGCCGCCGATGTCGACCGCCTCCGACCCTTCGATGTCGAGGCATTGGGGTTCGTCCTGGACGCAGTCCGTTTGATTCGCGGCGGGCTGCGGGCCGACCTACCGCTGATTGGATTCGCCGGTGCGCCGTTCACTCTGGCCTGCTACGCGATCGAAGGGGGCGGTTCCCGGCACTACGACCGCGCCAAGGCCTTCATGTACCGCGACCCCGGCGCCTGGCACGCGCTGATGGAGCGACTGACGGACGCGACCGCGGCCTATCTGACCGCCCAGGCAGAGGCCGGCGCTCAGGCCCTGCAACTCTTCGATAGCTGGGTCGGAACCCTCGCCCCGGCCGACTACCGCGACTACGTCCAACCTCACCTTTGCCGCTTGTTCGCGCGGCTTCCCCAAACCGTGCCTGCGATCCACTTTGGCACGGGGACGGGATCCCTTCTGGAACTGCAACGCGATGCCGGCGGACAGGTGATCGGCCTGGACTGGCGCGTCGACCTGGACAACGCCTGGGACCGGCTCGGCCCGGACGTTGCCGTCCAGGGCAACCTGGATCCAGCGGTCCTGCTCGGGCCGGTCGAAACGGTGAGGGCGCAGGCTGACCGGATCCTCCAGCAGGCCGCCGACCGACCCGGCCATATCTTCAATCTCGGTCACGGAATTTTGCCAGGCACGCCCGTCGATCGGGTGCGTGCCCTGGTCGATTACGTGCACGAAGCGTCAAGTCGGTAGCTTGGCTCTGCATCGAGTCGATCAATCCCCACGCAGGCGACCGCGGGGATACAAGCATGCATGCATCTGTGTGGTCGTAAATGGACGAGGATAGCTTGAAGAAACTCTTGCGAAAGACTCATGATATGGAATTGGTCAAGGCGACTGGGCGACGTGTCGCCTGGGGCTGGCTGCCCGTGGCATCGGGAGCTGCGGGGTTGGGACGGCCGTGTTCCTAGGTCGATTCTGAGGTCGTTGGCTGAGGCGCCCTTGACCGCGATCGAGACACGAAGCGGTCGACTGCTTCCTGGGGCCACCTGGGAGGGCGATGTCCGCCTCGGGCCTCTCCCCGATCGACATCATTTTTCGTCGTCTTTGGGAGAACGCCGAGATGATCCAAACGAGTCCACGGCGTGGTGGGTTTACGTTGATTGAGTTGCTGGTCGTGATCGCCATCATTGGCGTGCTGATTGCGCTCTTGCTGCCGGCCGTGCAGTCGGCGCGGGAGGCCGCTCGGCGGGCACAGTGCGTCAACAATCTCAAGCAGATTGGGGTGGCGCTGCACAATTATCAATCGCGGTACGGTGTCTTTCCGATGGGCGTGGACACCGGTGGAAACTGGGACCCCTGTCCGGGTGGTACTTGGGGGTTTGGTCAGCGCGGGCACAGCCTCTTCACGTTCATCCTGAGCGAGATGGAGGGTGGGACGCTCTACAATGCAATCAACTTTGACTTTCCGGCAGGAGCGGCCGGGCCGATCATTTCGCAATTTGGCCACGGAGGTCTGATCAATTCGACGGCCTTGCTCGCTCGGGTCAAGTCGTACATCTGCCCCTCGGAGTCGAGCCAGCAGCAGCCGTTCTTGGTTCCCACCGAAAGCGCCAACCCCTACAGTTGGTCGTCCTATGCCGGGGTGGCGGGAACGGATGACGTGACCCGGTGGTGGTATGGCTGCCCGACCGAGATCGAGCCGACGGGCATGTTTGCCAAGCAATTTAGTTATGGCATTCGCGACGTGCTGGACGGCACGAGCGGAACGCTCTTTGTGGGGGAGACGTCGCGGTTTCGGGGCGAGCGGGTGAAGGTCTTCAATACCTGGACCCGGACCCTCTGGTATCTCTACACGTCCAGCCCGTTCGTGACGCGGGTTCAGGGATATGCTTATACCGTCCCGCGGATCAATGCGAACATGCTGGCGCCGGAGCCGCCCGGCACGCTGGCCCCGACGAACTGGATCGACGGCTGGATCTTCAATCCGGAATCGCGGGCTCGGGAAATGGGGCAATTTGGATTCCGGAGTCAGCATCCCGGTGGTGCCAATTTCCTGCTGGGCGACGGATCGGTGCGATTTATCAAGGAGACGATCGACCTAGCGACGTACCGGGCGCTGGGCACGAAGTCGGCCGGCGAGACCATCAGTGAGGGCAGTTGGCAGTGAGGCGGTAAACCCCGAGACGGACCGCGCCGGCGTGGCTGGCACGTTGGCGCGGTCGAGGAGTTTTGAGAACGATGCGTTCAAGAATCAACCGAACCCTTTTGCTGCCATTGCTCTTTGCGTTGAGCGTGATTTGCGGTTGTGGTGAAGAGGGGTCTGGGCCTTCGGTGCCGGACACCATCCCGCGGACCGGGGAGGCCGCAACGCCGACTTCGGAAACGACGGGTACGGCCGCCGAATCGGCGGCGGGCAAGGCGAAGGGATTGCAGGGGCTGGCTCCCGCTGGACCTCAGGACTGAGGCGATCGATCGGGGGACGTGGTGGACGTCCCCCGATCTTCTTGAGATGATTTGTTGTTCAACAATCAGCGAGCCGCCATGATGTGCTCGCCGATCGGTCGCGTTGCGCGATCGGGGAGCGTAGCGAAGATGAGTACGATCAGTCGCGATGGGGTCAAGCCGTTTCCGGTGGTGGTGGTCGGGGGAGGTCTGAGCGGGCTGGCGACGGCGTATCGACTGAGCGCGGTGGGCGGTTTGAGGTCGGCGGTGGTGGTGCTGGAGGCCAAAGATCGTGCGGGGGGGGCGATCTGGACCGAGCGGGTTGAGGGGTTTGTGCTCGAGGGTGGGGCCGATTCGTTTATCACGACCAAGCCCTGGGCGGTGGAATTGTGCCGTGAGCTGGGGCTTGGGGATGAGTTGATGGGGACTCAGCCAGCGCATCGGCGATCGTTTGTGGTCCGGGGTCAGCGGCTGGTTCCGGTGCCGGAAGGGTTTGTGCTGATGGCGCCGACGCGGTTGTTGCCGGTGCTGGCCAGTCCGATTTTGTCGTGGCGAGGGAAGGTGCGGCTGTTGCTGGACTTGATTTGGCCGCGGCGTGGTGATGAGCAGGGGGATGAGAGTTTGGCGTCGTTTGCGCGGCGGCGGCTGGGCCGCGAGGTTCTGGAGCGGCTGGTGCAGCCGCTGGTGGGTGGGATTTACACGGCCGATCCCAACGAGTTGAGCGTGGCAGCGACCCTGCCGCAATTTGTGGAGATGGAGCGTCGGCATGGGAGTCTGATTCGGGCGGCCTGGCGGCAGGCGCGGATTGGTTCGGCGGTGGAAGGCGAGTCGTCGGGAGCGCGGTATGGCTTGTTTCTGACATTGCGCGGTGGGATGGAGACGTTGCCGCGGGCGCTGGCCGCCCGGTTGCCGGAAGGGGCGATGCGGCTTTCGACGCCGGTTCGGCGGGTCGAGTGGGTTGAGCGGTTGGGCCGGTGGGTGGTGGAGCTGTTTGATGGTGGGGAGATTGAGGCGTCGGCGGTGGTCCTGGCGACCGAAGCCCACGCCGCGGCGCGGCTGGTTGACGGGTATGATCCCGTGCTAGCTCAGCGGTTGCGCGAGATTCCGTATGCCTCGTCGATCGTCGTGAACTTGGCCTATGCGCGGGACGCCGTGGCACACCCGCTCGATGGTTTTGGGGTGGTGGTACCGGCGGTGGAGGGTCGTTCGATCCTGGCCGTCTCGTTTACGAGCGTCAAGTTTGCGGACCGGGCCCCGGCGGGCACGGTCTTGATGCGGGTCTTTGTGGGTGGGGCGATGCAGCCGGCGCTATTTGATCTGGATGACGACCAGGTCGAACAGTTGGTCCGCCGTGAGCTGGCCGAGCTGATCGGCGCGCGAGGGGAACCCCTGCTGGTCCGAGTGGCGCGGCATCGACGGTCGATGCCTCAATATACGGTCGGGCATGCGGCGCGGGTGGCAGCGATTCGCGATCGGCTCCGAGCGCATCCTGGGCTGTTCGTCACGGGCAATGCATTCGACGGAGTCGGCGTGCCGGACTGCATCCGATCGGCCGAGGCGACGGCGGAGGCGGTCGTGGCCTATCTGCGGGGCCGAGCCCAGATCGCAGCGGCTTGAGCGGAAGTCGCCTGAGCCGAATGCGGCCTGAGCTGGCGGCCGGGAGAATTGACGGCGTGTCCGGCGACCCCTAGGCTAGCCGCATGATCGTCGCCCGCCGCGGCGCGGGGTCGATGGACTGTTATTACCAGATCCGAGGGCGGCCGACGGGCTTGCTCTGAGGGGGTTTGTGGATCATGGCGACGGGCGGATCAAGCGGCGAATCGATTCACTCGATGCTCGTCGAGAATCGGGTCTTCGCGCCTCCGGCGGAGTTTTCCCGAACGGCCCACATTAGCAGCCTGGAACAGTATGAGCGGCTCTGGAACCAGGCCAAGGACGATCCGGAGGGGTTCTGGGGCGAGGTCGGCGCGCGGCTCGAGTGGTTCGCGCCGTGGTCGCGGGTGTGCGAGTGGGATCCGCCGCATGCGAAGTGGTTCGTGGGAGGGAAAACCAACGCCGCGATCAACTGTGTGGACCGGCACTGTCGAGGGCCGCGACGAAACAAGGCGGCCATCGTCTGGGAAGGCGAGCCGGGTGATCGTCGCGTGCTCCGTTATCAGGATCTGCAACGAGAAGTCGGCCGGTTCGCCAACGTACTCAAGAGCCTGGGGGTCCGGACTGGCGACGTTGTGGCCATTTACCTGCCGATGGTTCCGGAGGCGGCCATCGCGATGTTGGCCTGCGCGCGGATCGGAGCCCCGCACACGGTGGTCTTCGGGGGCTTCAGCGCCGAGGCGTTGGCCGGCCGGATTCAGGATTGCCAGGCCAAGGTGTTGATAACGGCCGACGGCGGGTTTCGAAGGGGCAAGATTGTCCCGCTCAAGGAGAACGCCGACGGCGCCGCGGCCGTTTGCCCGACGATTGAGCATCTGGTCGTGCTGCGGCGGACCGGTCACGAGGTCCCGATGACGCCGGGCCGCGACCATTGGTGGCACGACCTGATGACCGATATTCCGTCCGAGTGTCCGGCCGAGCCGCTCGATAGCGAACACCCGCTCTTCATCCTGTACACCTCCGGCTCGACCGGTAAGCCCAAAGGGATTTTGCACACGACCGCCGGTTATCTGGTCGGCACGATGCAAACGGCCGAGTGGGTCTTCGACCTGAAGGAGGACGACACGTACTTCTGCACGGCCGATGTGGGCTGGATCACCGGACATAGCTACGTCGTCTATGGGCCACTGGCCTTGGGGGCGACGGTGGTCATGTACGAAGGCGCGCCCAACTGGCCCGACGAGGCCCGGTTTTGGAAGCTGATCGAGGACTACCGGGTTTCGATCTTCTACACCGCGCCGACGGCAATTCGCGCCTTTATGAAGTGGGGCGAGCACTTCCCGCGTCGGCACGATCTGTCGAGCCTGCGGCTGTTGGGGACTGTGGGCGAGCCGATCAACCCGGAGGCCTGGGTCTGGTACCACAAGGTGATCGGCGGCGGCCGGTGCCCGATCGTCGACACCTGGTGGCAGACCGAGACCGGCGCGATCATGATCAGCCCGTTGCCGGGAGCGACTCCGTGCCGTCCCGGATCGGCCACCCGGCCACTGCCCGGAATCGTTCCGGAAATCGTCACCCGGCAGGGGACGCCGGTTCCGCCCGGCCAGGGCGGGTTGCTGGTCATCACCAAGCCGTGGCCCTCGATGCTCCGGACCCTCTGGGGCGACGACGAGCGATTCCGCCAACAGTATTGGAGCGAGGTTCCCGGCGTCTACCTCACGGGCGATGGTGCGCGCCGGGACGAAGAGGGGAACTATTGGATCATGGGCCGGGTCGACGACGTGCTCAACGTCTCCGGCCACCGGCTTTCGACGATGGAAATCGAATCGGCGCTGGTGAGCCACCCGGCGGTGGCCGAGGCGGCCGTGGTCGGCCGTCCTGACGAATTGAAAGGGCAGGCGATCGCCGCCTTCGTCACGCTGGAATCGGGTCGGGAGCCGAGCGAGGCGCTGCGCCGCGAGCTGCGCGATCACGTGGTCAAGGAGATCGGAGCCCTGGCGCGGCCGGATGATATCCGGTTCACTGAGGCGCTGCCCAAGACGCGATCCGGCAAGATCATGAGACGGCTCTTGCGAGACATCGCGGCGGGGCGGGAATCCACCGGCGACACGACGACGCTGGAAGACTACAGCGTTCTGGCGCGGCTCAGGGAGCAGGACGAGGTCTGACCCGACGACGGCCTAGCACAAACAGCGGGACGACGGTCGTCAGGCCGGCCAGGGCCAGCAGGCTGCTCGAAGGCTCGGGGACAATGGCCGGAGCCAGCACTTGCCGAAGCAGTAATGCGCGAAGCCCTCCGGTACTCCTCGACACGCCCCAGGCCAGAATATCGCCGAGGCCGTTAATATCGACGGCCGTGGCGATGAACCACTCGGCCTGATCTTGCGGCAGCAAGAGAGCGTTGAGGTCGTACATCACGCCAGCCTGCCAGAGGAAGCCCGCTCCCCCCGAGCCGCCGACAGCGAGGTTGAAGTCGTTGAGGGCGTTGACCTGGTTGGACGTGTCGAAGGGGTCGAGGGCGCCGAGGTTGATCGTGGTCGAGCCGTCTCGCAGGTAGAGGATGTTGCCATCGTCGGTCAACTCGATGTAGACGAAGGCGTTGTTGTTGTTGATGTCGGTGGCAAACCCTTCAGCTCGAAGCCTGCGGACCACGTTGCCGTCGAAGTAGAACGGCTCGCCGAACGCAAAACCCGCCTCGCCGACGACCCAGCCGTTGTTGTTCATCGAGCGGAGGCCGAGGTCGACCAGGGCCGGCAGCTCGGTCGTCACGCCGTTCTGCCAGGAGAAGATTGTGTCGCCATCGTCGACGAGGACGACCCCCAGATCGTTCAACGTCCGAGCGGTCCCAACGCCCAGGTCGACGAGACCGCCGGAGCGATAGAGCACCGCCCGCCCGGCGGATCGGCCCGCGACCTCCCCCTGATTGTTCAGGGCAACCGCCGAACCAGTAAACAACTCCTGTCGGACCCCGGATTGCCAGAGGATCACCCGGCCGGCGTCGTTGAGCACGACCTGGGCCGCATCGTTCAACGCGACTGGGACGCCCGTACCCAGGACGGTCACCGCGTAGATCGGGTCGGCCAAAACCGGCACGTTCAGTAGCGCCACGTAGATGAGCCCGCTCCACAAGCTCCCGCCTTGTCGGATCATAGGCAACGCGTTCCTTCTGATTGCAACCACGCTCGCAAGGCCTTCCCTACGATAATTCAGTCAGTCAATTTCGAAAGGGGCCGTAACGATTTGTTCGTTTTTTTCAACGGTTGTGGCCGGGAGATTCGTGGTTGCATCGACCTGGCTGGGTCGGGACGCTGAACGATATGGCCGCTGGTGCGTGGTGCCAGAGTCGCGCGAGCCAAGAGGGGACCGGGGAGTGTTTCAGGCGATGAACCAGACGAGCAACCCGACGCCGCGACGCGAGCCGCCGGAGACCGATCAGTACTTGAGCTTCGATCAACTGGTCGCGCGGTATTTCGAACGAGGGTCGGGACCGGGGCTGCGGGCCGACTTTGCCGGTCTAAGTCATCCGGGGCGGGTCAGGGAGCGGAACGAGGACCAGTTTTTGGTCGTTCGGCGCCAGCGGATTCGCGAGGTTTTGGCCAGCAGCGTGCTGCTGGAGCCGGCCGTCGAGGCCGGGGACGAGATTAGTTCGGTCGTCGTGGCCGACGGGATGGGCGGCCGCGAGTTCGGGGATCTGGCAAGCTACCTGGCACTGCGGACGGCCTGGGTGCTCGGCGCCAGCGAGGTTCAGTGGACACTCAAGCCCAGCGAGCAGATCAGCGAGGAGTTGCGGCAAAAGGCGACGGCGTTTTTCCAGATCATCGACCACGTCATCCGGAACATGGCGGCCAAGAACCCAAGGATGAGCGGCATGGGAACGACACTCTCGCTCGCCCACCAGATCGGATCGACGCTCTACGTGGTCTACGCCGGCGACTCCCGGGTCTATCTGCTGAGAAATCAGGAGGGGCTGGAGCAGCTCACCCACGACCACACGATGGCCCAACTCCTCATCGACGCGGGCGTAGCCGAGCCAGGATCGGAACTGGCCCGCAAGACGCGGCGGGTGCTCACCAACGTCCTCGGAGCCAACGAGCGGAGTGTTCGGGTCGACTACGCAGAAACGGAACTGGCCGACGGCGACCGGCTCTTGGCCTGCACCGATGGCCTAACCGACATGGTCGACGACACCACCATCGAGCGGATTCTCCGCGAACACGAGGCACCTGCCGCGGCCTGCCAGGCTCTGATCGACCAGGCCCTGGCCAACGGTGGCCGCGACAACGTGACGGTCGTCGTTGGCCGGTTCACCCAGACCGTGGCCCAACCCACCCCGAGCGGACTGACCGAGTATCTGCCGCCGATCCTCTCTCAGCCCCCCAAAGCGCGGCGCAAGTCTTGATCTGATTGAGGCCTAGGACCTCTTAAAGGTGGGGCGGCGGTCGAGTCCTGAGCTGGAGAAATCGAGCCAGAGCGGGCGATGGTCGATTAGGTATGTTGAGTCGGGCGAGCCCTGAGGGAGCCGATCCAGGATCGGGGGACGGCCGTGTGGGCAGGAGGCCGAGCGATGTGCGGTCGGGTGTGGGCCTCGAGGTGGTTGTGGGCGTTGGTGCTGGCGGTCGTGGTGGCCGAGCCGGCGCCGAGCCGTGCGTCGCAGCGGAACTGGGCGCAAGCGATGTTTGCGGAGTCGGGGCATGACTTTGGACCGGTTCCGCGGGGCGCTGTGGTGCGGCATCAGTTTGTGATGACGAACCGGCTGAGCGAGCCGGTCAGAATCCTGGACGTGCGGGCTTCGTGTGGCTGCACGACGGGTCGCGCGCTGGCCGAGCAGGTCGGGCCGGGACAACAGGCGGTCATCGAGGCACAGATGGACACCCGCAATTTTGTGGGCGTGAAGGCGACGACGCTGACCGTGACGCTCGTGACGGCCAGTGGTCGGCAGGGCGAGGCGCGGTTGGGGGTTCGATCGACGATTCTGAGCGACGTGGTGCTGAACCCGGGGACGTTGGAGTTTGGGACGTTGTCCCGGGATCAGGAGGCGGAATTGCGTCTGGAGATTGACCGGGTCGGAGCGCCGAACTGGCGGATCGAGCGGATGTTGGCATCGCAACGGTTGAGCCAGGCGATTGAAGCGACGCTCTATGAGTCGTATCGGACCGGGCAGGGTGTGGGATATGTGCTGGTTGCCAAGGTGAGGCCCGATGCGGCGGCTGGTTGGATTCGCGAGGAGATTCAGCTTCGGACCAATGATCCGGAGACGCCGGTCGTGCCGATTCCGGTTCAGTTGGAGGTGCGTGGCCGGCTCACGGCGACGCCGGCTCTGGTGAGTCTGGGCCGGGCGATTCCGCAAGCGCGGGTCCTGGTGCGGGGTTCGCAGCCGTTTGCGATTACGGCGATCGAAGGGGCCGGAGAGGACCTGGAAGTGCGTGGTGGTGGGGACGGTGCCAAGGCGGTGCATGTGTTGACGATCGCCTACCGGCCGCAGGAGGCTGAAGGGGCGGGGGTGAGCCGGCGGACGCTGCGGATCGTCACCGATCTGCCGGGCGAACCGCCGGTGGATGTACAGGCGGTGCTCGATCCCGGGGCGTGAGGCTGGGAACGAGCCGCTGGGTGGGGTCGGAGCGTAGAATAGGCGAGGGAGTCTGGGTCGGCCTGGCTCCCTGGGCCTGACGGGCACGCGGGATCACCCCAGCCATGACCAAGACTGATCAGGTGGTTGCCGGGTCGGCCGTTGAGGAGGTGGAGGTTCGCGGCCACATCATCGACTCGCTGTTGCTGCCGAAGATTCTTGATCGGGTTCTCCAGATGGGGGGCCAGTTTGAGATCAAGAAGTGCGAGATCGGGACGCGGCGGGTGGACCCGAGCCACGCGGTGATTGCGATTCGCGCCTCGTCGCCCGAGCGGCTTCGCGAAATTATTGGGGACTTGCTGCAACACGGGGCGGTCCCGGTTCACACCGAGGATGCGCGGACGGTGGCCGCGGATCTGCCGGGGTGTTTCCCCGATGGGTTTTACAGCACGACCAACGAGCGGACCGAGGTTCGGATTGCGGGCCGTTGGGTGGAGGTGGCCGACCAGGAGATGGATTGCGGGATCGTGGTGGATCCGGCGGCTGGAACAGCGCGATGCGTGGCGATGGCCGATGTCGAGGTCGGGATGCCGATCGTTGTCGGGTATGCCGGCGTTCGGGTGATGCCGTCGCAGCGTGCCCGCGGCGAGACGGTCTTTGGGTTTATGAGCTCAGAGGTCTCGAGCGAGAAGCCCAAGGCGATCCGCCAGGCGGCGGTGGCCGATGCGATCCGTGAGACCCGCGAGGCGGGCAAGAAGGTCTTGCTCGTCGGCGGACCGGCGATCGTCCATACCGGATCGGCGGGACACGTGGCGCGGCTGATCCGCGAAGGCTGGATTCACGTGCTCTTTGCGGGCAATGCGCTGGCGACTCATGACATCGAGCAGGCGTTGTATGGGACGAGCCTCGGGGTCTCGTTGAGCCGCGGGGAGCCGATCGAGCACGGTCACGAGCATCACTTGCGAGCGATCAACACGATCCGGCGGTTGGGCGGGATCAAAGCGGCGGTGGAGCGCGGCGTCCTCCGATCGGGCATTATGTATGAATGTATACGTCACGGGGTGGAGGTGGTGCTGGCCGGGTCGGTGCGCGATGACGGCCCGCTACCGGAGGTGATTTCCGACATGCTGGCGGCCCAGGCCGCGATGCGTCGGGCGATTCGCGGGGTGGGTTTCGCGCTTTGCATTGCGACGACCCTGCATTCCATCGCCACCGGCAATCTGCTGCCGGCGTGGGTCAAGATGGCGTGCGTGGACATCAATCCGGCCACGATCACGAAGCTCAACGATCGCGGCTCGTTCCAGACGATCGGGATTGTGACCGACGTCGAGCCGTTTCTTCGTGAGCTCGCCGAGGATTTGTGCGGCTCCTGAGGGACGCAAGAGCGATGGACCGGACGACGCCGCGGATCCTGATGTGCCCGCCGGATTACTACGGGATTGAGTACGAGATCAATCCGTGGATGAAGCGGGCGGTGGGGGCCGACCACGGTCGGGCACAGCAGCAGTGGGCATTGCTGCGGCGAACGTTGGAGGATTTGGGGGCGAGGATCGAATGCCTCGAGCCGGTGCGCGGGCTTCCGGACCTGGTCTTCACGGCCAACGCCGGGCTGATCTATGGCTCGTCGGTGGTGCTCTCGCGGTTCCGGCACAGCGTTCGGAGGCGTGAGGAACCACGGTTCGCAGCCTGGTTCGATGCGCACGGTTTTGAGCGGATCGAGCTGCCCGCAGAAATGTACTTTGAAGGGGCTGGGGACGCTCTGTTTTGTGGCGAAACGTTGTTTGCCGGCTATCGGTTTCGGTCGGATGTTCGGAGTCATCAGTGGATCGGCGAACGGCTTGGTTTGCACGTGCTGCCGCTGGAGCTGGTCGATCCTCGGTTTTATCATCTCGATACTTGTTTTTGCCCGTTGACGGAGGAGCTGGCGATCTACTACCCGGGCGCGTTCGACGACTACGGCCGCGCCGTGCTCAAAGCGCACGTGCCGCGGCTGATCGAGGTCTCGGGCGACGAGGCGGCGTCGTTTAGCTGCAACGCAGTGGTGGTGGGGCGGTCGGTCGTGCTGCATCAGGGTGCGCCCAAATTGACAGCGGCGTTGCGGGCGAATGGATTTCGCACGCACGAGCTGTGCCTGACGGAGTTCATCAAGTCGGGTGGCAGCGCGAAGTGTCTGACGCTCCGGCTGGATGGTGAGGAGGCGGCCGCCTGGCGGAGGCTCGCCTGGGCATCGGCCGGTCCGTGAAGCGCAAGGGGATGCGATTTCGATGGAACGGCTGTACTTGCTCCGGCATGGGATCGCGGTTCCGACGGGGACGCCGGGGCTGGCCGACGCGGAACGTCCGTTGACACCGGTGGGCCGGCGGCGGGTGCGTCAGGTTGCGCGGGGGTTGGTGCGGTGGGGTGTCGAGGTGGAACGGATTGTCACCAGCCCGCTGCTACGAGCGCGTCAAACGGCGGAGATCGCCGCGGAGCTGCTAGCGCCAGCCGGCGGCATCGAGGAAGACGCGGCGCTCGTGGCCGATCAAGTGGCGGAGTCGGTGGCTGACTGGCTTGAAACCCGGCCCGAGTCGGGCCTGATGGTGGTGGGCCACAATCCCTGGATCAGCGATCTGGTGGGGCTGCTCTGTGCGGGCCGGCCCTTGGATTCGATCATGCTCCGCAAGGCGGGGGTGGCGGCGCTGGCGGGTCGGAGCGGCGGCTGGGACTTGGATTGGTTGGCGCGGCCGAGATTGTTGCGGCATTGAGCCTCAGGCCCGATTCGACCTGCCCAGCGTGATCCTTGGCCTGGCTCCGGGGCTGGCGAGGACACCAAAGACCGAACTGGCCGGACGCGAGGAGGCTGCGAACGAGGTGGTCCTGATCCCGGCGTGCTGCCCGTGAGCGTACGGGGGTGAATGCCGCGGCCGGAGGATCGCTGGGCTGCGGGCTGAGCCGACGCTCATGGGTTGGCCGGCCTCGCGGTTGAGGCCCAGGATTGGGGTTGCCGGATCGATCGGTTTATGGAGCGGGACCCTGCGGCGCTGGCCGTCGCGATGGATCGGGCTGCCTCGCGGTCGGGTTGGGGTGCCTAAGCAGGCGTACTCGGGGCAGGATGTGGAAAAATTGGTGTGGTTGGATGCGCGGCGAAGGTCGATGAAGGCCGCTCCGGTCAGTGGTTGTCGAACACGGAAGGGGCAGGGATCGGGGAGCGGGGCGTCTGGTCCGCGTGGCCGAAGAACTCGCGGGCAATGTTCTGGAATTCGATCTGGGCGCGGATGCGGGGTTCGCCGGGCGCGGGCACGATGCGCTCGTAGGTGCCGTCGGGATGCATCAAGCGAGCCTTGGTGTTGTCGGCTAGGTAGACGCCGAGGATGCCGTCGACCAGCCGGGAGCGGAGGCGGGGGTCTTCGACCGGGAACATCAGTTCGACGCGGCGGCGGAAGTTGCGGGGCATCCAGTCGGCCGAGGTCAGATAGACCTCGGGATTGCCGTCATTGGCAAAGTAGCAGATGCGGGAATGTTCCAGATATTTGTCGACGATCGAGATGACGCGGATCCGGTCCGAGATGCCGGGCAAGCCGGGGCGCAGGCAGCAGATGCCGCGGATGATCAGGTCGATGCGGACACCGGCGCGGCTAGCGGCGTAGAGGGCCTGGATGGCGCGTGGATCGACCAGGGCGTTCATCTTGGCGATGATCCGGGCAGGACGACCGGCGCGGGCGTGGTTGGCCTCGCGCTCGATCAGGGAAATGACCCGGTCGCTGAGGTACTTGGGCGCGACGACCAGCCGGTTCCAGTCGTGGTGCTGGGAATAGCCGGTCAGGAGGTTGAATAGGGCGCTGGCGTCTTCGCCGAAGTCTTCACGGCAGGTGAAAAAGCTCAGGTCGGTGTAGAGCCGGGCGGTGGAAGGGTTGTAGTTTCCTGTGCCGACGTGGAGGTAGCGGCGGATGCCGTCGACCTCGCGGCGGACGACCAGGGCGGCCTTGCAATGGGTTTTGAGCCCAACCAGGCCGTAGACGACGTGGACGCCGGCGCGTTGCAACGCCCGAGCCTTGACGATGTTGTTCTCTTCGTCGGCGCGGGCCTGGAGCTCGACCAGGGCGGTGACCTGCTTGCCATTCTCGGCGGCCCGGGCCAGGGCGTTGATGATCGGGTTGTCCTCGGAGGTGCGGTAGAGGGTCTGCTTGATGGCCAGGACGTTGGGATCGTCGGCCGCCTGTTCGATGAATTGAATGACCGTGTCGAACGACTCGAAGGGATGGTGGACCAGGAGATCCTGGTCGCGGATGACGCTGAAGAGGTTACTCGAGTCGGCCAGGCGGATCGGCATCTGAGGCTCGAAGGGCGGTTCCTTCAATTCGCGGAAGCCTTCGATGCGGACCAGGCCGAGCAGCGAGGTCAGGTCGACGGGATTGGGGACTTTGTAGACGTCGCGCTCGTGGAGGTCGAGGGCCTGGCGGAGCAGGCTGAGGAAGCCGTCATCAGCGGTGTCGGCAATCTCGAGCCGAACCGCCTCGCCCCACTTGCGTTGGCGGAGGGTTTCCTGAACCGTCGACAGAAGGCTGGTCTTGATATCGCCTTCCTGGATCGACAGGTCGCTATTGCGGGTGACGCGAAAGGCGGCACGGGCAGCGACTCGAAATCCGCCGAAGAGCGAACCGAGCCGGGGGCCGATCACGTCGCGCAGGAGCAGGAACCGCTGGCGGGAATCGCCCGGGGAAGCCGGAAGCTTGACCAAGCGGCTGAGGATGCCCGGCACCTGGAGCACGGCGTAGAGCTGACGGGGCGAATCCTGGCTGACGGCTTCAAGCCGCAAAATGATGTTAAGGCTCTTGTTGTGGATGTGGGGAAAGGGGTGGGCCGGGTCGATCGCCAGGGGCGTCAGGACGGGGTAGACCTGGGAGTTGTAGAACTCGTCGAGGAAGCGGTTGTCGTCGTCGGTCAGGTCTTCGGGTGAGCAGAGCAGGATGCCGTGGCGTTCTAAGGCGGGGCGAATCTGGTCGTTCCAGGTTTCGTACTGGCGGGCGACGAAGTTGTGGACCCGGTGGGCGATTTCGATGAGCTGGGCTTCCGGTCCCATGCCATCGGGGGGGATGTCCTGGGGTTCGAGGTTTTCGTAGAGCTGAGCTTGGAGGCCGGCGACGCGGACCTCGAAGAATTCGTCGAGGTTGGAGGCGGTGATGGCCAGGAAGCGGAGGCGCTCGAGCAGGGGGACCGAAGGGTCGCGGGCTTCCTCGAGGACACGTTCGTTGAAGGAGATCCAGCTCAGCTCGCGGTTGATATAGAGTGAGGGGTCGTCGAGCGCGGGGGCAGGCGGGGCGGCCTCAGGTGCCGCGGCTTCGACCACATTGAGCGACTGATCATCCATCGCGTGCCGACCTCCGTCGCCTTGGGGCCGCGGCGGGGCGGCCCGCGATCAGGCGCTCCAGAGCCAAGCGATTCACGACGTCGAGGTCGACTCCGTGGGAGTCGGTTCCCTTGGGGGTCTCGAGGATCATCGGCAGCCGGGCGAACCGACGGTCGTTGACCAGGGCGCGAAACGGTTCCAAACCGATGCGACCACAACCGATCCCGGCGTGGCGATCGACCCGACTGCCGCATTCCCGCGCGCTATCGTTGAGATGCCAGACGCGGACCCGGGCGATCCCCACGTGACGGTCGACCTCGTCGATCAAGAGATTGTACGACGCGGTATCGGACCACGAATAGCCCGCCGCAAAGAGGTGGCAGGTATCGAGGCAGATGGCCAGGCGTTCGGGAGCGAGGACGCGATCGAGGATCGTCGCCAGATGCTCGAGGCGGTATCCCAGGCTGGATCCCTGTCCGGCGGTCGATTCGAGCGTCACCCGGGCGCGGAGGCCGGGCAGGCGGCGGTGAACTTGATCCAGAGCCTGGGCGATTCGGGTCAGCCCGGCATCCTCGCCCGAGCCGAGGTGGGAGCCGGGATGGGCGACGACCGGCTCGATGCCGAGGGCCTCGGCGCGTTCGAGCTCGAGCGTCAGAGAGTCGATCGAGCGTGACCAGAGCTGGGAGTCGGGACTGGCGAGGTTGATCAGGTAGGAAACGTGGGCGACCGGATCGACCAGACCGCCCTCGGCCAGCGCGTCGCGGAAGGCGCGGACGTCGGAATCGGTCAGCGGGCGGGCCGACCATTGATGGCTGGCCTTGGTGAAGACCTGGACGGTCTTCATGCCGGCGGCCTGAGCGGCGCGGGCGGCGTTGTGGTGGCCGCCGGCGATCGACATATGAGCGCCGAGCAGAGGACCGGACGGCAAGACTGCCGAGGGGGGCATCGGTCGTGATTTCCTTGGCTTGCCCGACGCGGTTCGGGTTTTCTAGAATGATCCATCCGCCGCGGATGCACAAGCGCACCGGAGGGGGCGTCCGACGCCTGGGTGGATCATGAGCGAGACCTGGCTCTGGGGGGGGCTGATTCTGGTCTGCGGCATGATCGCGTGGAGGATTCCCCGGTGTCCGATCCGTGCCCTGATTGAGCGCCGCGATACGCCCGGGGCGCGTCGGATGTTTCTCCAGCAGCGGGAGCATCTGGAAGCTGCCTTTGTTCAGTCGGTCTTCCGCTTGGAACCGCTTGAGGGTTGGCGTTGGGATGCCGCGCGGTGGTCCGACGAAGTCGTCTGGGCCCGCGACCGAAGGACCGGAACGTTGCTCGCCCTGGTCGGCGTGGACTGGGACGACCGAACCGCCGCTGGCGGCCGGGCAACGGCCGTCTTCGAGTACCGGCGACGACGGTGGGTCGCCGAGGGCCGACGGCTCTACGCGATCGAGCCCTGCGAGGCGTTCGGTCGCAGCACCAACCTGGAGCCGCTGGTCATCCCGCTGCGGCGCCCCTGAGCGATGCCGGAGCGGCCGCGGCGGGCGCCGTTCCCCGGTGAGCCGCAATCATCCGGACCATCAGACCAGCCAGCCCGCCGAGCACCAGCGCAGCTAGCAAGTGGCCGATCGCCTGATAGTCGGCCAGGCTGAGGCTCGACTCGGCAGCCAGGCCGGCCCGTCGGACGCGTTCGGCCGGCGGCAGTCCGGATGGTGCATAGGCCGCCAATTGCGCGATCCGGTCGCGGATCGGATCCATGCCATCCAAGCGATCGAAGGGGCCGACGACCTCGACCCGCGCGACCACCGGTCCTTGAGGGACATCAAGCTGGATCACCGCCCGCGTCTGGGGCCGGACGAGCGGAAGCATCGAGACCAGAACCCGGCTGACCGGTTGGAGCGTGGACGACTGGCTCGACCAGTTCCAGGTCTGAGGCCAGGCGGCGCGTCGATCGGCATCGGACCAGGGACCAAAGCTCAGCAGCAGAGAAATCGAAGCCGCAACCACAAAGCCCAGCCAAGCCGCACGATCCAGCCCGCGGACGACACAGCCTAGCCCTAGACCCATCACGATCCAGCCGGCCGTGAGCATCGCAACGGCCCCTAACCAGAAGCCGCCCGGAGACTTCAGCGCAAAAAGCCCAAGCGCGGCGGTGGCGATCACGAGGCCGTGTAGACCGAGGCGGGAGACGCCGATGCTCATGGCTCACCTCGTTTCGTCGCCGAGAGCGGCCCCGGGGGAACCGTTTTCCCCGGATGGTTTACCGAATACTCATTGTTTCTTCACGGATCATTCACAAATCGTAGGTTAGCAGTTGACGGGGTTTTCCCCAAGGGGGTGGTGGTGCTGTATTGGCGTTTGCGACGTGGATTTCCCAACCCTGAGTGTAGTTCAGGGCAGGATTGCTGGGGGGGCGGCTTCGAGAGGTGGGGCCGCGAGGGTTACTCGCGGACTTTGGTACGCATCCTGGACCGCAAATCGAGGTAGGTGTCAAGGTCGAACAGATCGGAGCGGGCGGCGTCGAGCAGTGGTCGCTCGATTTGTTCGATTTGGCGGCAGGCGTCGGCGAGGCGGTCGGCGATCGAGTGGGGGATGAGGCAGACGCCGTGCCGGTCGGCGTGGATGAGGGTTCCGGGTTCGATGGTGACGCCGCCGATCTGGACGGGGAGGTTGAAGTCGATCAGGCGGATGTAGCCGTGGCTGACGCAGGGGTTCAGGCCGAAGAGGTGGAAGCCGAGGGCGGCGACCTCGTCGAGGTCGCGGGGACAGCCGCTCGTGATGTGGCCGACGCAACCGAGGCGGCGGTGGATGGTGGCGTTGACCTCGCCAAACTGGGCGCCGAGGCCGGGGGGGTCGTCCAGATCCTGGCCGACGGCGACTTTGGGGCCGGGCACGGAGGCTACGTAGCGGAGGTAGTCGGCCGTGCGATCGGGTTCCGGGTTGGGGTCGAAGGCGGCGCGGGTGCGGGAGGTGACGGCATAGCCGACCATCGTGCCCAGCTCGGGCAGGAGGCAGCGGATCGTATGGGGAAGGAAGCCGGTGTCGCGTGGGCGGACGTCGAACAGCTCGATCGCGTTGGCGATGGTCGGGGTGTTGAATCGGCGGAGTTCGTCCAGTTGCTCTGGGGAAAGCAGGCGGATGGTCACGGCGGACGGTCCCAGTGGCATTGAGAGTCGGATGCGATCACGGGGAGTGTAGCCTCTCGGACCGGGCGGCTCCAGTGACGGGCGTGTGGGGAGCTGGTGGGACGAGAAGGTCTGGGGGTGCTGCGAAGAGAAGATTGGGACTGGTCAGGGGAGTCAAGGGGGCGTATGGTATTGTTTTGTGATGCGGCTGACGTTCGTGGTCGAGTGACGGGCTTTGCCCGATCCGAACCGGACCACTGCCCGAACCCGGGAGCGAGCTTCCATGTCCCAGGCCACTGCGCCGCGGCTGCGGATTGAGATTTTTGAGAACGCGACGGTTGCGTCGTTCGTGGATGAGCGGATCGTCGACGATCTGGTCATCAACGCGGTCGGTGAGCAAATGTACAACCTGGTGGAGCGTGATGGTCATAACCGGCTGTTGCTGAACTTCTCGAATGTCAAGTTCATGGCCAGCGCGGTGATCGCGAAGCTGTTCACGTTGCTCAAGAAGGTGCAGAAGGCCAAGGGCAAGCTGAAGTTTTGCTGTATTGACCCGGATTTGCGGGTGATCTTCAAGATGACGGGTCTGGAGCGGATGGTCGAGATCTATGATGACGAACAGGAGGCTTTGGACTCGTTCTGAACAGGCTGAGGGAGGAACCGGCTTGATCGGTGGGTGGCCCGACCCGGGTGGATGCGTTATGAGCGAACCGGTCACTCCTCCGTTTCGTGTGACGGTCCGAGGTCCGACGACGGTGGTCGAGCTGCTCGACCGCGAGATTGTGCGGGATGAGGCGATCGACGCCCTGGCGCAGCAGTTGAACCAGCTCGTTGAAGAGGGTGGGCATCGGGACTTGCTGCTGGACTTTGGGGCGGTCGAGTTCTTGTCGAGTGCGGCTTTGAGCCGGCTGATTCAGATCAAGAAGAAGCTCAGCGGGGTGGGTGGACGGCTGCGGCTCTGTGCGATGGAACCGGATCTCCGCGAAGTGTTTCGGATCACTCGGTTGGACACGGTCTTTGAGATTCTTCGGGACGCCGAGTCCGCTTTGAGCCGGCCTTGATGTGGGTCGCCTGCGAGACGACATGACTGAGCCGGCCGCGACGCCGATGATGCAGCAGTATCGCGAGCTCAAGGCGCGCGATCCGGACGCGCTCTTGTTGTTTCGGATGGGGGACTTCTACGAGTTGTTTGGGGAGGATGCCGAGCGGGCCAGCGCGTTGTTGGGTTTGACGCTGACGACGCGGGATCGGGACAAGGGGGATCAGGCGGTGCCAATGGCCGGGTTTCCGTACCCGGCGCTGGAGAGCTATTTGGCGAAGATCGTCGCGGCGGGTCTGAGGGCGGCCGTGTGCGAGCAGGTTGAGGATGCGCGTCAGGCCAAGGGATTGGTCCGTCGCGAGGTGGTTCGGGTGGTGACGCCGGGGACGCTGACCGATGAGGCGTTGTTGGATCCCCGGACGGCCAATTATCTGGCGGCGGTGGCCGAAGTCGGGGGGAAGCTGGGCCTGGCGTGGGTGGAGTTGTCGACGGGTCGGTTCGAGCTGACGGGGGTTTCGCGGCTGGAACTGATCGACGAGCTGACGCGGCTCGAACCGGCCGAGCTGATCGTCTCGGAGACGGCTCTGGACGCACCCTGGCTGCGGAGTTTGCGGAGCCAGACTCGAGCGGTCGTGACGCCGCGTCCCTCCTGGGATTACGTTCCGGACCAGGCGCGGGCGACGCTGCTGGGACAGTTTGGCGTGGCAACGCTCGCCGGTTTTGGGGTTGAGGATGGTTCGGTCGAAGCGACGGCGGCCGGCGCCTTGGTGGCCTATCTTCGGGAAACGCAGCGGACGGCGATCGGGCATCTGACGCGGCTGGTTCCCTACCGCCGGTCACAAACTTTGCAACTCGACGCGATGACCCGACGGAGCCTGGAGCTAGCGCGAACGCTCCGCGAGGGAAAGCGGGAGGGATCGTTGCTGGCCGTGGTCGATCGGACTTGCACGGCGATGGGTTCGCGGCTGCTGGCCGACTGGCTGGGCGCGCCTTCGACCGACCGGGAGCAGATCCGATGCCGGCAAGCGGCGGTGGCCGAGTTCGTGCGGGACGCGGCGTTGCGGCAGGAGGTGCGGCATCTGTTGGGGCGGGCGCATGATCTGGAGCGGCTGACGGCGCGGGTGGGGACCGGGCGGGCCAATCCCCGTGACCTGGTGGCCCTGGCCAACACCCTGGAGTTGCTGCCCCGGCTCAAGGCGCTGATCACAGCGCGGCGGACGCCGCGGCTCGACGAATTGGAGGCAGCGCTCGAGCTTTGCCCTGAGGTGCGTCAAGCGATTCACGATGCTTTGGTCGAAGATCCGCCGTTGACGGTTCGCGAGGGCGGCCTGATCCGCGACGGCTATCACGCGACGTTGGACGAGCTGCGGGATGTGGCGCGGGGCGGGAAGAGCTGGATTGCCCGGTTTCAGGCGGAGACGGCGCGTCGGACGGGGATTCCCGGTCTGAAGGTCGGCTTTAACAAAGTTTTCGGATACTACGTCGAGATCACGCACGCGCAGGCAGCGGGCCGATCGCTGCCGCCCGACTTTGTGCGGAAGCAGACGGTCAAGAACGCCGAGCGTTACATCACGCCGGAGCTGAAGGAGTACGAAGACAAGGTGCTGCGGGCTGAGGATCGGGCCAAGGAGCTGGAATATGAGCTGTTTCTGACGCTGCGGGACCGAGTCGGTGCCGAGGCGCCGCGGCTGATCCAGGCCGGGCGGGTCTTGGCCGAGCTGGACGCCCTGGCCGGGCTGGCTGAACTGGCCGTACGGCAAAATTACTGCCGGCCCGAGCTAACTGACGAGCCGGTTTTGGAGATCGACAGCGGGCGACATCCAGTGCTCGACGCGGTCTTGCCGCATGGGGAGTTCGTCCCCAACGACCTGAGGCTGGGCGGCGACCATGGGACCCTCCTGCTGCTGACCGGTCCCAATATGGCCGGCAAGAGCACCTATATCCGCCAGGCCGCCCTGATCGTGCTGCTGGCGCAGGCCGGTTCGTTTGTGCCGGCGCGGCGGGCGCGGGTCGGGATTGCCGACCGGTTGTTTGCGCGGGTTGGTGCGACCGATGAGCTGGGCCGCGGCATGAGCACATTTATGGTCGAAATGACCGAAACGGCCAACATCCTCCACAATGCAACCGAGCGGAGCGTAGTGATCCTCGACGAGATTGGCCGCGGAACGAGCACCTTCGACGGGATCTCGCTGGCCTGGGCGGTCGCCGAACACCTTCATGATCGGACGCGGTGCCGGACGCTCTTTGCCACCCATTACCATGAGTTGGTCGAACTCGAGCAGCTTCATCCGCGGGTGCGTAATGCGAATGTCGCGGTGCGTGAGCAAGACGGGCAGATCGTCTTCCTCCACCGTATTGAGCCGGGCGGGGCGGATCAGAGCTATGGCATCCATGTTGCGCGGCTGGCAGGGGTGCCCGGGCCGGTGTTGGAGCGTGCGGCTGAGATTCTCCGGTACCTGGAGCAGCAGCATGCTAGTCAGCCTCCGCCGGCGGATCCGGTTGTGGGGACTGGCCCGACGCGACGGGTCAAGTCGGGCCGTTCGTTGCAAGGAAGCCTGTTTGCGGCCCTGCCGGACCCGCTTCTGGAGGAGCTGCAGGAGGTGGACCCGAGCCGGCTGACGCCGGAGCAAGCGCTGGAGCTGGTGCGTCGGCTCAAGGAGTTGACCGATTAAGTAGCGCTGATCGTTCCGTAGCGGCGGCCTTAGGGGCTCGGCGGCTGCTCGAGAATGCGGTAAAGGAGGTTGGGGACGCGGCGGCGGGTGATTGCGGCGGCGACTTCCATGCGAAGTTCGGTCGCGGCGGCGTGGACCCGTTCTAGAAGCGCCAGCGGGGTGATCGCCGGGTCGAGACCTGGACCGGGGGCCAGAGTGATCAGCAACTGGCTGGCGTCAGGCCCTGGTTCCACCGCGTGGACATGGAGGGCCTGGAGCCACTCGTCCTCTTGCTCGGCGAGCACCTGTTCGAGGGTTTCGAATACTTGTTTGCAGAGCTGGGCGGTCTTGTGAGCGGAGCGGCCGCGGGGGGCGGTCGATCCCAGACGGGGCCTGTAGCCTGGCGTCGAGCGTGACGACCGAGGCCATCCGGAGCGGCCGCGGGCCATTCCTCGTCGTGCCATGGCTCGAGCGCCTCGTCGTGGGGGGGAACAAGCCCGGAATCTATGAGGAGGATTTTATTGAAATGAGCTTAGCCGAGCGGTGTGGAGTTGAGCAAGTCCTGGAGGCTTGCTGGCATTGGGCGGGCAAGTTGGCTAGTCTGATCGGCTGTCATGAGTGCCCAGCCCCAGCGGATTGTGGTGACCGGCGGCGCCGGGTTTATCGGTTCGAACCTGGTGGATCGGCTGCTGGCCGAGGGCCGCGAGGTGGTCGCGGTCGACAATTTCGACGACTACTACGATCCCACCTTCAAGCGGGCGAATCTGGCGGCGGCCGAGCGACGGGCCGGCTTTCATCTGGTCGAGCTTGACATCCGCGACGCGGCGCGGCTCGGGACGCTGCTGAGCGAATGGAGACCGGATGCGGTGGTGCATCTGGCGGCGCGGGCAGGGGTGAGGCCGAGCATCGAACGACCGGCACTCTATGCCGACGTCAACGTCGCGGGGACCGCCGCGGTCCTCCAGTCGGCGGTGCGGCTGGACCCGCTTCCGCGCGTGATCTACGCGTCGAGCTCGAGCGTTTACGGCGACCGAAGTGCTGTGCCGTTTCGCGAGGACGATCCGTGCGATCAGCCGGTCAGCCCCTACGCGGCGACCAAGCGGGCCTGCGAGCTGCTGGCGCAGAGCTTCCACCATCTCTACGGACTGCCGATCACCGGGTTGCGGTTTTTTACGGCCTATGGGCCGCGGAACCGGCCGGATTTGGCGATCGCACGATTTGCCGATCTGATCGAGGCAGGCCGCCCGGTTCCGATGTTCGGCGACGGGTCGACGCGGCGCGATTACACGTACATCGACGACATCGTGGACGGCGTAGTCCGGGCGCTCGATCGTTGCCAGACGATCCACCTCTACAACCTCGGTCATTCCCGCCCGGTGGCGTTGCGTGATCTGATCCGTGCGATCGGCGAGGCGCTCGGACGCGAGCCGGTCGTCGAGCGGCTGCCGGAGCAGCCGGGCGACGTGCGGCAGACCTTCGCCGATATCGGCCGTGCCCGTGACGAACTCGGCTATGATCCGCGAACGCATCTGGAAGAAGGATTGGAGCGATATGTCGCCTGGCGACGCATGCGGGGAGAGCGGCCGGAATGAGCGGAGAGCAGAGGGTCTAAGGCTCCCGAGATTCCGGCTGTCGGTTGGAGGAGAAGCCGGCGCGGCGGGCCAGGGCGTCGTAGGTGGCGTCCTTGTAGAGGTCGCCGAGGGTGGGGTAATTGAAGCAGGCGGTATTGAAGAGGTCGGCCCCGGAGTTGGTCAGGATGGCGACCAGGCCGATGTGGACCAGTTCGCTGGCCTGCTCGCCGATGGCGTGGACGCCGAGGAGCTTCATGGTGGCTCGGTCGAAGATCAATTTGAGAAAGCCGTAGCGATCGCCGATGATCTCGCCGCGGGCGTTGCCGGCGTAGGCCGCGCGGCCGACGATGAAATCGGCGCCCTGCTGGTTGAGATCTTCCTCGGCGGCGCCGACGGCGCTGACTTCGGGGATCGTGTAGATGCCTGTGGGCAAGAGGGGGGCGATATTGGCTTTGAAAGCGGCGGCATCGAAGGCATGGCAAACGGCGACGCGGGCCTGTTCCATGCTGGTGGCCGCCAGGGCCGGAAATCCGATCACGTCGCCGGCGGCGAGGATGTGTGGAACGGCCGTGCGGAAGTGAGAGTCGACCTCGATCCGGCCCTTGGGACCGGGGGTCAAGCCGGCGGCGCTCAGATTCAGTTCGCTCGTATTGCTCTGGCGTCCGGCGGCGACGAGGACGTTGTCGGCTTCACAGCCGGAACCGTCGGCGAACCAGAGCCGGACCGGACCTTGGGGATCGGGGTCGGGTTCGCAGCGGACGACCGTGTGATTCCAGAGAAACTCGATGCCGAGGTGCTCACGCATCGAGGTTTCGAGGGCCGAAGAGAGGTCGCGATCCAGGAAGGAGAGCAGCTCGTCGCGGCCGTCGATGATTGTGGTGCGGACGCCCAGGGCGGCGAACGTGCAGGCGTACTCGCTGCCGATCACCCCTGCGCCGACGACAGCCAGGCGTTTGGGGAGCCGTTCCAGGCGGAGGATCTCATCGGAATCGTTGACCCGGCGATCGGTGAACGGAAAGGTGTCGGGGTGGATCGGCGAGGAGCCGGTGGCGATTAGGATGAAGTCGCCGGTGAGCCGTCGCGTACCGGCCCCAACGCCGGCCGGGGAGGTCGGCTCGACGGCCACGGTATGGGGGTCGACAAAACGCGCTCGCCCTCGAATCAGGTCGATGGAGTCCTTGGCGAGGTTGCGGCGGATCCGCTCGCGGGCATTGGCAGTGACGTGACGCTCATGGTACATCAGGTCGGCGATGGTCGCCTCGCGGCGGATCGAGAGGTCGACGCCATAAAGATCGCGCGCGCGGAGACCGGAGATCGCCAGGGCGGTCTCGCGCAGGGTCTTGCTGGGCAGCGTACCCGTATTGGCCGAGGCGCCGCCGAGCAGGGGAGATTTTTCGATCACGGCAACCCGCTTGCCGAATAAGGCCGCCGTGACAGCGCCGGCCTCTCCCGCCGGTCCAGAGCCGATGACGATCAGGTCGTAGTGGTCTTCGTTGCGCGGCTTAGTCATGGCGAGAGGACCCAGGGGAGTCGTTCAGGCCTAAGGCGATCACGGCCGGCTCGATCGGCTCAAATCCTGGAACAAAGGGCGCGTCCGCGAACCAGCCGGTACGAGCCGATCGGCGATGGCCGACGGCCAGGACGCGTAGCCCCGCGGCCCGGGCGGCGGCCAGGCCGACCGGCGAATCCTCGACCGCCAGGCAGACTTCCGGGGCAAGCTGGAGCCGTTCCAGGGCGAGGCGGTAGCCCGCCGGATCGGGTTTGGGCGGAGCGTCTTCCTTGGCGATGATCAGTTCAAAAGCATCGGAAATTCCCAGAACGCGCAGGGCCGTCTCGATGTTGATCCGCCAGGACGTCGAAACCACGCCCAGGCGGACTCCGGCCTGGCGCGCGGTTTCAATCAACGCGTTCACGCCGGGGTAGGCCCAGGCAGCTCCATCGGCAAACAGCGGCGCGGCGATTTGCTGTTTGCGGGCGACCCAGCCATCGAGGTCGGCATCGTGGATGTCGTGCTCGGCAAGCAACTCGGCGAGGAACGCGTGGTCGTCAATCTCGGCAGCACGCGCGCAGCGATCCGGCGCCAACTCATAGCCCATCCGACGCAGCGTGCGTTCCCAGGCAGCGACGTGGATGTTTTCCGAATCGATCAGGACGCCGTCGAAGTCGAACAGGATTGCGTCAGGACGGGTTAGGCGCGTGCTCACACGTCATCGAACTCCTAGACGACGATCATGGTGGCTCGTCCCGGAGGTCGTCAAGTCGTTGACTTGGGGTCGTGTGGCCCTTATGTTCGCGTCGAAAGTGCTCTTTTAGGCGCGATTGCCCCAGATTGCGGAGAGACGATCGTGGCACGCCCCGTGACGTTGTTTACCGGCCAGTGGGCAGACCTGACGCTGGAAACCCTCTGCCAGAAGGCGAGCGCCTGGGGCTACGACGGGATCGAGCTGCCCTGCTGGGGCGATCACTTCAACGTCCAGCAGGCACTCAAGGAGCCAGGTTACTGCGAGGGCCGCAAGGCACTGCTGGACAAGTATGGTTTGAAGTGCTGGGCGATCTCGAACCACCTGGCCGGGCAGGCCGTCTGCGACCTGATCGACGAGCGGCATAAGTCGATCCTGCCGGAACACGTCTGGGGCGACGGCAAGCCCGAGGGCGTCCGGCAGCGGGCGGCGCAGGAGATGATGGATACGGCCCGCGCCGCGGCGAAGCTGGGGGTCACGGTCGTCAACGGGTTTACGGGCAGCTCGATCTGGCACTTGCTGTATTCGTTTCCGCCGGTGCCCGACGCGATGATCGACCGAGGCTACCAGGACTTGGCCGACCGCTGGAACCCGATCCTCGACGTTTTCCAGAAGGAAGGCGTCCGGTTTGCGCTGGAGGTTCACCCGACCGAGATCGCCTTCGACCTCTACTCGGCCGAGCGGGCTCTCAAGGCGCTGGGCGGCCGCAAGGAGTTCGGCTTCAACTACGATCCCAGCCACCTGCTCTGGCAGATGGTCGATCCGGTCGAGTTCATCCGGGCCTTCCCGGACCGGATTTATCATGTCCATGTGAAGGATGCGGCCCGGACGCTCAACGGGCGGAGCGGGATTCTGGGCAGCCACCTCAACTTTGGAGATCCGCGCCGCGGCTGGGACTTCCGCTCGCCGGGCCGCGGTCAGGTTGATTTTGACGCCATCGCGCGGGCACTCAACGCCATCGGCTACGCGGGGCCGCTCTCGATCGAATGGGAAGACCCGGGCATGGACCGCGAGTACGGCGCAGCCGAGGCCTGCGCGTTCACCAAGAAGACGATGGGCTTTACGACGCCCGCCGGCTTGTTCGACGCCGCCTTCGCCGAGGCCAGCAAGCGCTGAGCCAGCTAGAGCGAGCGTCCGCCTCACGAGCCGATCTGCGGTTCCTTGGCCGACGGAGGAGTGTCAGCGAATGAGCCACGGGCTGACCTCGGGGGACCGACTGCCGTCGGGCGTGAGGCTCGCGACCAAGAACGTCCTGCTGGTGACCTGCATGGATCTGCGGCTGCTCGATGACGCCGTGCGATTCATGGATGAACAGAATTTGACGAATCGCTACGATCAGTTCATCGCCGCGGGCGCTTCGCTTTCGCTGGTCCGGCCGGCCCGCGGCGAGCCGGACCCGTTCGCCTCAACGCGGCACGGATTTTACGACCATCTGGAACTGGCCGTTGCATTGCATCAGATCCGCTACATCTATGTGATCGAGCACCTGGATTGTGGCGCCTACCGGTACTCCGGAACCCCGAGCTATGGGGAGGGCGATCCCGACGTCGACGTCCGGGCGCACCAGGCGCAATTTGACGCGTTTCGCCGCGATCTGTTGGAATATATCAGTCGCAAGCAATCGGAACCGCGACGGATTCCCGACCTGCGATCGTCCCGCCGGGGTTCGCCGGATTCCACGGAGTACGAACCCTACCGGTTGCCGATGCGGCCGCCCGCGGTCACCTGGTTTCGCGGCCTGATTGACCGGATCTATCAGGATCGGTATCACCGCAAGCCGCTCGCAGCCGACTGGGACAAGGTGCACGTCGAGGGCTACCTGATGAATCTGAGGGGTCAGATTGATCGCGTTCTGAGTTGAAAAGGAGGGTGGTTCGCGATGAGCGGCCCGATTGTCCGCAAGTATGGATTTCCCAACTACGAAGCCATCTTCGGCAAGAAGGAGATCGAGCACGGGATCGACGAGCCGGGCGAGCCGCGGGAAGAGGCTCCATCGGAGCCAGCCGCTCAGCCATCGGCTTCGAAAAAGGCGCCGTCGAAGCGTGGCAAGAAGTCGTCGACCTGACGGCGGCCGCGCAGGCTGAACCGATCTGCGTTCTGTCGTCACGCGTTTCGGGCCGAATGTGTCGGTCCGAGGGGTGCATTGGCCGTTCGGCTCCGCATCTCGCTCGTGTTGCGCCCTCGGGAGATCGAAGCTGTCGAGGAAGCCCGCCGGCAGTGCAGCGTCGGGCGGGGCGTGCGGTTTGAGGCAGGGTGAACGCGGGGGATGAGCAGGCGTGCCGAGTGATGGGTGCTCATGTGCCGGCTTCCGGTCCTGCGTTTGACGATCCGCGGATGCGAGGGTTTCGCTCGCGGGCGACGGTCGAGCAGGTCTGGGCGTTGCTGGATGAGCGGATCTCGGTCCTGAGTGAGGAAGAGGTTGCGCTGGGAGAGGCGTACGACCGGGTGCTGGCCGCGGACCTGGTCAGCGCACGGGATGTCCCGCTGTTTGACCGGGCGGCGATGGACGGCTATGCCCTGCGGGGCGAGGAGACGCAGGGGGCGGACGGTTACGCGCCGGCGGTTTTCCGACGCATTGGGGAAGCCCGACCCGGGCGCGCGTTTGGGGGAAGGATTGGTCCTGGTCAGGCCGTTGAGATTGCCACCGGCGCGCCGTTGCCCGAGGGTGCGGACACGGTCGTGCCGGTCGAAGTGACCTCGCGTGCCGGCGACCAGATCCAGGTCTTTGAGGCCGTGCCGCCTGGCCGCCATGTGAGCCGCCGCGGCGAAGATCTGGTCGCTGGTTCGATTGTGCTCCGGGCCGGAAGGGTTCTGAGGCCCCAGGATCTCGGAGTATTGAGCGGGCTGGGCCTTGAGGCGATTCGGGTGGTTCGGCGGCCCGTGGTGACGATCCTGGTGACTGGGGATGAGTTGTTGCCTCCGGGGACGCCGCCCTCGGGGCATCGGTTCGCCGACATGAACGGCCCGATGCTGTCGGCTCTGGTCCAGCGGGACGGGGGTCTGCCCCGCCAGATCGGGCCGGTGGGCGATGACCGCGAGGCGCTTGGTTCGGTTTTGCTCGACGCGGTGCGTGACGCGGATCTCGTACTGATCAGCGGGGGTAGTTCGACGGGGCCGGAGGATCACGCCCCGGCGTTGGTGGCCGAGTTGGGCGAGCTGCCGATTCACGGGGTCGCGGTGCGGCCGGCGAGTCCGACCGGAATCGGATTCGTCGATTCGGTCCCGGTCGTGCTTCTGCCGGGCAACCCGGTGAGCAGCCTCTGCGCCTACGATTTATTCGCCGGGCGGCTGATTCGGAGGCTCGGGGGCCGGGGCGTAGCTATGCCCTATCGCCGGGTGGAACGGCCGCTGGCGCGTAAGCTGGTTTCGGCGGTCGGTCGGGTCGACTATGCCCGGGTGGGGCTGGTTGCCGGTCAGGTGGAGCCGTTGGCAATTGCCGGCGCCTCGATTTTGAGCAGCGTGACACGGGCCGACGGGTTTGTTCTGGTGCCCGCGGATCTCGAGGGCTATCCGGCGGGAGCCCTGGTCCAGGTCTGGCTCTATGATCGCGATCCGGTCGAATCCTGAACAGGCGCATGGTCCGAGAACAGGCACAATTTCTCGAGGTGATCGACCGCGACGCCGCCGAGCGGCGATGGTGGGAGGCCCTCCGGCCCACACCATTGGGCGTGGAGGATGTGGAATTAGCCGAAGCGCTCGGGCGGGTGCTGGCGGCAGACGTGGTGGCCGACGTCGACGTTCCCGGGTTTGACCGCTCGCTGGTCGACGGGTACGCGCTGCGGGCCGGATCGACCTTTGGAGCGACCGAGTCGGCGCCGCGGCGGCTGGTCTTACGGTCCGAGCTGATCACGCCGGGTGTTGTGCCTCGGGAGAGCTTAGGGCCGGGTGAGGCGATGGCGATCGCGACGGGGGGGATGCTGCCCCGAGGTGCCGACGCGGTGATCATGACCGAGCACGCCTGGATCGACGGCGACCGCCTGGTGGTCTGTCGTCCGGTGCCGGCCGGTGCGCAGATCGGTTACGCAGGCGGGGATATCGCTCGCGGCGAGCTAGTGCTGCGGCGTGGAACACGGCTAACGGCGCGGGAAACGGGCGTGCTGGCGGCGATCGGCCGCCGCCGCGTGGAGGTGGTGCGGCGGCCACGCGTGGCCATCGTCTCGACGGGCCATGAACTGATCGCGCCGGGGGAACCGCTGCGGCCTGGGGCGATCTACGACATCAATTCGACGCTGCTGGCCGATGCCGTCCGGGAACTGGGCGGGGAGCCAATCCGACTGGGGATCGTCGAGGATCGTTTGGACGCCTTGGAGCAGGCCTTGACCCAAGGCTTGGCAACCGCCGACCTGGTGCTGCTCAGCGGGGGAACCAGCAAGGGCGAGGGCGACGTTTCGTACCAGGCCCTGGCCGGCCGCGAGCCGGGAATTGTCGTGCATGGAGCGGCGCTCAAGCCGGGCAAGCCGATCTGCCTGGGGGTCGTGGGCCGGACGCCGGTCGCGGTGCTGCCGGGCTTCCCGCCTTCGGCGATCTTCACCTTCCACGAATTCGTTGCGCCGTTGCTGCGGTGCCTGGCCGGAGTGGGGCCCGAGCGGAAGGAATCGGTCGAGGCGGAGCTGGCGATGCGTTGCAACAGCGAGCGGGGACGGACCGAGTTTCTGTTGGTCAGTCTGATGGAGCCAAGCGAAGGTGGTTTGCTGCGTGCCGTCCCGATGGGAAAGGGATCGGGTTCGGTGACGACCTTCAGCCGCGCCGATGGGTTTGTCACGATCCCACGGCAACAGGAATACATCGACGCAGGGGAAACCGTCCGAGTGACATTGCTGGGGCGGGGACTGGAGCGAGCCGATCTGGTCGTGGTTGGCTCACACTGCGTGGGGCTGGACCGGCTGCTGAGCCTCCTGGTCGAGCGAACGGGGATACAGGTCAAGACGCTCTGGGTCGGTTCGCAAGGGGGGCTAGCCGCAGCGGCACGAGGCGAGTGCGACCTGGCGGGGATGCATTTGCTCGACGCCGAAACCGGGGTTTACAACGAACCGTTCTTGCCGCCGGGGGTACGGTTGGCGACCGGCTACGAACGGATGCAGGGGCTGGTCTTTCGGCCGGGGGACCCACGGTTTGCGGGACGAGAGGTCGCGGAGGCGTTGGCGGCAGCCCTGGCCGATTCGGCGTGCCTGATGGTCAACCGCAACCGTGGCAGTGGGACCCGAATCCTGATCGACGAATTGCTGGCTGGAGCGCGTCCGTCGGGCTATTCCAGGGAGGTGAAGTCGCACCACGCGGTGGCGGCAGCCGTGGCGTCGCGCCACGCCGATTGGGGGATCGCCATCGAGACCGTTGTGCGTCTGTATGGGCTGGGATTCATCCCGATCCGGGCCGAGCGGTTTGACTTTGCGATCCCCGAGGCCCGTTGGGACCGGCCGGCGGTGTCGGCGTTTCGATCGCTGCTAGGTGACCCAGCGAGCCAACGGCTCTTGGGTGAGTTGGGATTGATCGTCGGAGAGGTCCCGCCCCGAACCTGATCAGGCTTCGGGCGGAAGGTAGGCCTGGATCGCCTGGGTGAAGGAGGTTCGCTGTTGGTCGATCCAGGTCGCGTCGCGGCCGAGTACGGTGGCCATGAGGGCGGCGACTTGAGGAGCGATGGCGAGCGCAGCGCGAGCGTTGAGAAACGCAGCACGGGTCCGGCGGCAGAGAACGTCTTCCACGGTACGCGCCATCTCGTTCCGAGCGGCCCAAACCACTTCGGCGGCCCGATAGGGTAGTTCGGGATGAAGCCGTTGGGCCAGCTCGGGCTGGGAGCCCGCAAGCTCGCGGAGGGCCAGCGCGTCGGAGCCGTAGACGGCCCAATGATCGGACCCGATCGAGGGGCCCTCGTGGCCATGAATCGGCAGCGAGCCGGTGACGCACGGCCGCCGTGGCAAGCCGGCAACGACCGCTGCCCGGTTCACGGCGTCCTCGGCCATCCGCCGATAGGTCGTCCACTTTCCACCGAGAACGGAGACGAGTCCGGAGGGGGAGACCTCGACCAGATGGTCGCGTGCCAGGCGGGCCGTATTTCGGGACGACCCGCTGCGGACCAGCGGCCGAACGCCGGCGAAGATACTTCGAAGATCGGCCGCGCTGGCAGGTCGTGTCAGGTAATGGGCCAGGGTTTCAAGCAGAAAGGCGATTTCGTTGGGGCGAGGCCGGGGGTCTGGGTCCGGCTCGTCCAGCGGGGTCTCGGTCGTGCCGACCACGATGTGGTCGTGCCATGGAATCGCGAACAGGACGCGACCATCCCGGGTGCGGGGGATCAGCAGTGCGGAGTCGCCGGGCAGGAACGATCGGGGAAGCACCAGATGCGCTCCTTGGCTGGGCGCGATGAGCGGCCTGGCCGCGGGATTGTCCACGCGGCGCAGGCGGTCGCTGAAGGGTCCGGTCGCGTTCACAACGACTCGGGCGCGGATGGCGAGCGCCTGGCCGGTTTCGCGATCGCGAGCAACGGCGCCAGCAAGCCGGCGCTCAGGACCGTCGATCCACTGCTCCACCTCGACGTAGTTGGCTAGGCAGGCTCCCTGCGCGGCGGCCGTCTGGGCCAGGGCGACGAGCAACCGTGCATCGTCGAACAACCCGTCGTGGTAAAGCACACTTCCGCGGAGACGGTCGGAGCGGAGGGTGGGTAGAAGCGAGCGGGTCTGGGCCGCCGAGAGCGGGCGCGACCAGCCCAGCCGGTTTCTGCCGGCCAGCAGATCATAGAGCCGCAGACCGAGTCCGTAAAACAGGACACCGCCAGGCCGATGGACGGGAACGACAAACGGCTGGTCCCGGACCAAGTGCGGCGCCAGGGTCATCAGCCGCGCACGCTCGCCGAGCGACTCCATGACAAGGCCGATCCGCCCCTGGCGCAGGTAGCGGACACCGCCGTGGATCAGCTTGGTCGATCGGCTCGAGGTCCCCTGGCCGAAATCGCCACGCTCGACCAGGGCAACGCGATAGCCACGCGCGGCGGCATCGACGGCGCAGCCCAATCCGGTCGCGCCGCCGCCGACGATCAGCATGTCCCACAGTTCGTCGCGGCTTGCGAGCCGGTCCATCATCGCCGCGCGGTTCATGATTCGAAGGCGGCCTCGAGAATCGCCCGCAGCTCGACGGCGGTCAGCTCGACCGGATTGCCCTTCATGCTGCTGGCGCGTCGAGCCTGGTCAACGACGCGATCGAACTCGTCGCGCGCTAGCCCGGCCGCGTACAGGCCGGGAATGGCCATCGCAGCCAGTTGGGATCGAACCCAGGCGAGACCCTGCTCGGGCTGGGCTGCGGGATCGCCGGTCAGGATTCGAGCAATCTCGGCGTAGCGGCCGATGGTCTCGAATTGGCCCTGACGCGCAGCCGCCGCCAGGTTGGCTTCCATCACTTCCGGGAGGAGCCGAGCGCAGAGCAATCCATGAGTCTGGCCGGTCAGACCACCCAGGACGCCGGCGAACCCGTGGACAGCGCCGAGGCGGGCATTGGCCAGTGCCAGACCGCCGCACAAGGCCGCCACGGCCATATCCTCCCGCGCTGCGAGGTTCTGTCCGTCCCGGTAAACGACCGGCAGGGACCGGCCGGCACGAACCAGCCCCTCACGGCAGACGCCGTCAGTCAGCGGGTTGGCCGCATTCGAGACGAACGGCTCGATGAGCTGGGTCAGAGCATCGAGGCCGGTCGCGGCCGTGACCACAGGGGGCAGGGAGAGGGTCAGCTCCGGATCCACCAGGGCCAGACGGGCAAGCAGATGCGGGCTGCGCAGGCTGACCTTGACCCGGTGCTGGGGAACGCCGAGCACGGCGTTGCGGGTCACCTCAGCGCCGGCGCCGGCGGTGGTTGGCACGGCCACCCAGGGCACGGCCGGATGACACAGCGGCTTTCCCGCCCCGACTACTTCCAGATAGTCCATCAGATCGCCGGGATTGGCGAGCAGGCCGGCGACGGCTTTACCGGTGTCGATTACGCTGCCGCCGCCCTGGGCGATCACCAGGTCGCAAGCCTGACGGCGAGCCAGCGCGACGGCCTGGGCCACCAGCTCGATGGTTGGCTCGCCCGGCACACGGAAGACCGTCGAGCGAATGCCGGCATCGCTCAGACGCGCCGTGAGAGTCTCGCTCCCCCGGCCCGAGCCGCCCAGCACGACCAGCGCGGAACGGCCCAGATCGCGGACCAGGCTGGGCAGATCGCGTGCCACGCCCTGGCCAAAGAGAATTCTGTTCGCGGTGGCAAACTCGAAGCTCATGGTGCCAGAGGCTCCGGGCCGAGCAGCGTGTACTTCACGCTCGAACGCGGTTCGGCCAACATGGGCGCGACGGTTTCGGCCCAGGCTTGGTAGTGGGCCGTTTGTTTGTGGGCCGCGGGTGCCTCCGGATTGCGATAGACCTCGACTAGCAGAAAGCGGGTCGGGTCATCGTGATGCTGGAGAACGTCAAACCGAGCGACGCCCGGCTCCTGGCGGCTCTGGCGGGCGTTCTCCAGGCTGGCCGCGCGGAAGGCCTCGATCTGATCAGCGTGGACCCAGACCTGAACGAGAACGGTCAGCATGAATCGCTCTGAGTGAGAGAGAGAGAAATGGGCCGGGCGGGTAGGGCCGGCTTGGATCTCGTGACTGACTCGAGTCTAACCGTTGATCCGGCGACGAACCACGCGGCGCACGGTGTGCCGTTCGGGCTCGGATCGATCACGGACTTGGACTGTTCGATTCGGCGATCAAGCTTTGAAAATCGTCGCGGCCCCGGAGGAAGTTCAGGTCGGGATCGGTCGCGAAGTGGGCACGCTGGCGGGCATCGGCGAAAAATCCCAGCTCGCGGGCCCGGACCAAGAGGGCGATGGCCTCGCGGGCATGGGTTTCGGCCCGCTTGCCGCGTTGGTCCGGATCTAGGGCTGGATCCTGGGAAGCAGACTGCGCGCACATCGCCTGGACGCATGCCAGATCGTAGAGCAGAACCGGCTGGAGGGTGGGGTTGCGGGCCAGGCGACGGGCCTCCTCGGCAGCGCGTGCGTGGTCGCCGCCGCGAGCCAGGCAGATCAAACGCCCGAGTCTGATCTGGTCATAGAGCGGCGATCCCTCGGCCAGCGCGATCGCTCGATCCCAGGCCGTCAGCGCATCGGCGTGACGTCCCTGGAGGTCGAAGATCCGGGCGCGGCCCCATTCGGCGTCGCGCTGGCAGTCGCGGACCAAGCGAAGGTGAAGCGGAGGGATTTCGGCCGGCGGCTCGCGTTGGCGCACCTGATCGTAAAGCTCGAGGGCTTCGTCCCAGCGGCCTTCCTCGGACAGGGCCGTTGCCAGGTTGACCGTCGTGCGCGCCAGGGTCGGCACGTACTCGGCCGCCGCGACCTGGTCGATCGCCGCGGCGTAGCTCTGGAGGGTTTCGAGCGTCGTACGATAACCGCGGATGGCCTCGGTACGGCGGCCGGTCGCGTGAGCGTTGGTGGCGCGCTGAAGGTAGAGCCGAGCCAGCCCCAGCTTGAGGTGAACGAAGGCCGGTTCGTCAGAGACGTGCGCTTCGAGCAAGGGCTGAAGCCGATTCAGCTCCTGATCGGCTTCGCGGACGCGGCCGAGCAGTTGGAGGGTTAGCGCCAGGGCTAGCCGCGACTCGGCGAGATTGACCCGGTAGAGCGGCAGATCGTCGCGGTCGACCAGTTCGGTCCGCAGGGCAATCGCGCGGCGGTAGAGAGGCTCCGCCCGGTCGGGTCGGCCGAGCGTCGCCAGCAAGTCGGCGCGTGCGTGCAGAAGAACGGACCGCTCGTTGAGAAACCTGGGCTCGTCGCTATAGATGTGGCTGAGCGACTCGAGCAACGCGTCGGCTCGCTCGTAGGCCGTAGCGGCCTCCTGCTCGCGCCCCGTGACCAGAAGCACTCGCCCAAGCTGGGCGTGGGATGCCGCTAAGGCCTCCTGATATGACTTGACGCCCGGGTTTTCGGCGACCAGACGTTCCTGGTCGCGGATCGAGTCGCGAAGCAGCGGCTCGGCATCGGCCGGTCGGTCAAAGCGGTCGTAGTAGGTGGCCAGGTGGCGCGTGGCTTCTAGGGCCAGGAATTGGAGGTCGAGACTCCCGGGCTGTTCAGCCCAGAGACGTTGGATCCTGGCCCGCGCGTCCTTGAGGGAAGACTCGGCCTCGGGATGTTTGCCCTGATGGGCCAGCACCAAGCCGAGGTTGCCCAGAATCAGCCCGACGAGGCGGGCGTGCGCGACGATCTGGGCCGGGCTGGGCGGGGCTGAGTCGAGGCGCTCGATGGCGGCCCGATAGTCGTGCTCGGCGGCTTCGAAGGCCGATCGTGTCTGATGGATCAACCCCGAGAGGTAGTAATTTCGGGCCTGCTCGAAATCGAGGCCAGGGATCGTGACGCCGGGCGCGTCCAATCCGCGGAGCCAGGTGCCGGCTTCCCGGCACGCGGCCTCGGCCTGATCGGGTCGGTAGCTGTCGAGGTGAAGCTGGGCGAGCCGATGAAGCGCGGCGGCCAGGTTGAGTCGATGGCCAGGAGGCGCTCGGCCGTCGGGCGTGATCGTTCGCCAGGTGGCGATGGCTCGTTCCTGAAGGCCAGCGGCCTCGTCGCGGGAGCCGGTCGTACCGGTGATGGCGGCCAGCCGCTCGAGCGACGCCGCCACTTCGGGCCTCAGGCTCAGATCGTTGCGGCTTTCGGCCTCGAACTGCTCAAAGAACTCGCGAGCCGATTCCAGGAGCCGCTTGCGGAGCGGCTGAAGCCCGGGGACGTTCATCAGGGTGCTTTCGCTCACCTCGGTCAGGTAGCGGTTGACCACCTCGCGGGCTCGGCGATAGCCGCGGTCGGCGCGCAATCGCTCCTGGTTGATCCAGAGGGCGGCGATCGTGACCAGCGGCAGCGCGGTGAGCACAAGCGCCGCGGCGGCGGCGACCGCCGTTCGATGCTGCCGCGCCCACCGCCCCAAGCGCCGCGGCCATGGTTCCCTGTACGCCGAAACGGGTTGATCGGCCAGAAACCGACGGATCTCGTCGGCCAGTTCAGCCGCCGTCTGATACCGGTCGCCCGGCTCGCGGGCCATCGCCTTGAGGCAGACCGCCTCCAGGGCGGCCGGCACCTCGGCGATTTCGCGTCGCGGTGGAACCGGCCGGGCCTCGATCGCCCGCCGCAAGACCTCGGCCGTGTCGGCACCCGTGTACGGGGGTCGACCGACGAGGATCTCGTAGAGAATCGCCCCCAGGCTGTAGACGTCGCTGCGGCGGTCGACGCGATCGAGTTGTCCCTGCGCTTGCTCGGGAGACATATAGGCGGGCGTGCCAAGCACCTGGCCTGATCGGGTCGCCTCGCGGTCGTCGGCGGCGGAGATCTCAATGGGCTGGGCCGCTTCATCGGCCTGACCGATTAGCTTGGCCAGGCCCCAGTCCAGGACGATCACCTCGCCATAGTCTCCCAGAACGACGTTCTGACCCTTCAGGTCGCGGTGGATCACGCCTCGGGCGTGGGCGTAGGCGACGGCGTTGCAGACCCCGATGAAGGCATTGAGTAGCTCGGCCTGATCGAGTGGCGTCGTCCGGCATTCCTTGCGTTTGATGTGGTAGTACCGGGTCGCCTCGGTGAGAGTGCGGCCACGAACGAACCGCATCGTGTAGAACGGGGGCCGGTCCTCGCCGGCGGAAGCCAGTTCATAGACTGGAACAATTCCGGGATGTTCGAGCTGCCCGGTGATCCGGGCTTCTTCGAGAAACCGCGACCAGATCGCTCCGTCGGTCGCCCGTTCCGGCCGAAGCTCTTTGAGGGCGACCTCGCGGCCGATAGTCGCGTCGCGGGCAAGCCAGACCTGGCCGATCCCGCCCTTGGCGTGGAGCCGGGTGAGCGTATAGCGCTCGCGTGTCTCGGGGACGTGATCAAGAGTTGACAGCAGCACATGGCCCCCCGGCTCAGCCAGACGGGTGACCGTGGCCCGCAGCTCGGGATCGTCGAGTACGGCCAGCACCCGGCGCGCTCGGTCATCGGCGACGGCGGCGAGGCTGGCCGTCGGATCGTTGCCGTAGCGCTTGAGCTTTCGCTCGAGGAGCCGCTCGATGTCGTCGCGGTCGACGCGGGTGACCCAGCCACGCTCCTCGAGCAGATCAGCCAGCGGCCGATTCTTGCGCGCGGCCCAGGCGGTACACGCCTCGATGAACTGGCCCGCGTCGATCAGCTCCGCCTGGAGCGCCAAAACCCCGAACAGGAGATTGCGGTCGCTGTCCACGATGCTCCCTTCCCTCCCATCAGTGCCCGCGGCGTCGCGCGGCTTATGATATGAAGTTGTGCCATGCCCCTGGCGATACGCTCTGCAACCTCCGAACGTCGCGCTTGGTCATGCCACCGGTCCTGGCTAGCATGAGCGGGTTGGCTATGATCTTCGTTCGGTCGAGCCGTCGAGGTGGTCATGAAGTCCGACGAAGAGATCGAGCAACATCTCAGTCAGATCTTGACGACGTGGACGCTGTTCCACCAGGCTCATGCCGGAAATGCGGAAGCGGCCGCCGAAGCTCAGCGCCGGTTGCTCTTGCGTTATGGTACGCCTGTCTATCGCTACTTGCTGGCGGCGGTGCGGGATGAGGAGGCGGCCGAGGAGCTGTTCCAGGAATTTGCGCTGCGATTTGTCCGCGGCGACTTTCATCGCGCGGACCCAGGACGGGGACGATTCCGACAATTTCTCAAGACAGCCCTGATCAACCTCGTCCGCGATCATCGCCGCAAGACCGCCCGGCGGAGTACCGCACCCTTATCGGAAACGAGCCTCGATCCGACCGACCCTCACGAGCCGGGCGTCGGGGGCGAGGACGATGAGCGGTTCCTCGACCTCTGGCGTGCCGAACTGCTCGAGCGCGCCTGGCAGGCCCTGGCACGCTACGAAGCGCAAACCGGCCAGCCGCTGCATACCGTCCTTCATGATCGTACCGAGCACCCCGACGATAAAGCGCCGGAAATCGCCCGCCGTCTTTCGGCCCAGTTGGGGCGTGAGGTCTCGCCGGGTTGGATTCGCAAGCGTTTGTTCCTCGCCCGGGAACGGTTTACCGATCTGATCGTAGATGAGGTTGCGGCATCGCTGGAGGATCCAGCGCCCGCGGCGATTGAGGACGAACTGATCGAGTTGGGCCTGCTGGATCGCTGCCGAGCGGCGCTGGACCGCCGCCGCGAGCGGTCCTAAATGGCAAGAGCCGGCCGTCGAGTTGGCGACGGCCGGCTCCCAGAAGCCGACGATCAGAGACCCGAATTAGCGACCGTCCGCAACGCGCTTTCGAGGCTGTGGCCCGTGATCGTGGACATCATGTTGGCGTAGAGCGGCCTCATCGACGGATCGACCCAGGCCGCCGTCGGTGCGAAGCCGCCGAGTGCCACATGCCCCAGCCCATACTCGCTGCTCGTGGTGTATTTGATGTTGTGATCGAGCGCCGTGTAGAACAGCCCGGATCCAACCTGGTCGCCGCCCTGGGTCGAAGCGCTGATCGAGTTGAAATTCAGCAGGTTATTTGAGGAGGACGGGGCCAGTTGCGTCTGGGGTGCGATCTGGCTCGAGACATTGGAGTCGCTCGGGAGCAGGTGGCCATCGAGCGGAATGTTGATCCCCGGATCGCTCAGATAGGTTGAGTTGGCCCCGATGTAAACGGGAATCCCCCACACGTAGATCAGGTCATCCAAGTAGATATCGTCGCCGCCCTCACCCCAGATGTAGTCGTAGCCGTAGCCACCGTCGAGGATGTCGAGGTGGTCGCCGCCGCGGAGTTCGTCGGACCCGTCGCCGCCGAGCAGCAGATCCCGGCCGGAATCGCCGTACAGGCTGTCGTCACCAGCGCCGCCGAAGATGATGTCGGTGCCGGCGCCGCCTCGGAGCACGTCGTCGCCGGAGCCGCCCACGAGCAGATCGACGCCCGAGCCGGCCTCAATCACGTCGTTGCCGTCGCTGCCGAACAGCAGGTCATCGCCGTCTCCGCCTTCGATCCGATCGTGGCCCGTGCCGCCCTCGATCACGTCGTTGCCCGCGCCACCGCGCAATGTATCCGAGCCGGACCCGCCATCGATGAAGTCGTTGCCGTCGCCCCCCTCGACTGTGTCGTTGCCCGCCAAGCCAAAGAGGAAGTCCTTCCCAGCCCCTCCGTTGAGCAGGTCGCGGCCCACGCCCCCGACGAGCAGGTCGTTGCCGTCCTCGCCGTACGCCACGTTTTCCCCATCGCCTGTAAAGATCACGTCGTTGCCCGCTTCACCATAAAGCCGGTCGTTTCCGGCGGCTCCGTAGAGGATGTCGTTCTCGGACCCGCCCCGCAGAACGTCGTTGCCGGCCCCGCCGTCCAGGTAATCCACGCCAGCGCCGCCGTCGATCAGGTCGTCTCCGGCATCGCCGTAGAGCAGGTCGTTGCCATCGTTGCCCTGGATCTGGTCGTTGCCGCCCCGGCCCTCGATCCGGTCGTTGCCTCCACCGCCGATCAGAATGTCGTCCTCATCGGAACCCAGAAGCGTATCATCGGCCTGACCACCAATGACCCGCCGGATGCCCGTCAGGTCGGCGACGCCCGGCGCTGTCCCGGCCCTCAGATCGACCACCACCGGAACCGTCCACGCCGAGTAGTCGAGCGTTCCAATGCCATCGGTCCAGGTGATGACCGGCCCGGGTTCCGCAACAACGGGAGCTGGCGTGGGGGACTGCGGAACGCCCGCGCCGGGAGGGCTCAGACTGGCCACAGTGTCCACGTCGACCCGCCGCACCCTCCTTGCCCCCTTGACGCTGACCGCGTCCACACCCGCGCTCCCGTCGATGATGACCGCCGGAACCCTCGCGCGACGGCCGCGCGCTGGGGCCAGATTGATCTCGATCCGGTCATCTCCACCGCCCGCGACGACGTGGATCCGGCGAATCGCGTTCATGGCAAACGATCGTTTCATTGCCGCAATCTGAAGGCGCGGCCCTCTCTGTGTCATCTGGATCACATCCGCGGCCTCGGTCCCCACCACTCGCAACAACCCCGTGCGAGTCAGCGTCGCCTTCATTCCGGAGAGGAGGCAACGTGGCTCCAGCGAGTTCAGCATCGGTTGGAACGAACGACGTCGATTGCGCGTCGGCATGGTGGGCTCCCCGGCAAAGCTCGTGTGAAGTACTCAGTCGGATGACCGGAAGCGTCTCAGGGATCTGTCCGCTTCTCCTCTCGTTGCTCAAGTACGCCGCCGACCCCGACTGTTCCGCCCCGACCACAAAAAATCCTTGAGCCAATCCCCTGATCGCCTTCCGATCAGACCGCGCGATGTCTGAGACCCGCCCCTTCGCCGTTCCACACTGCGGCATCAACCCCCGCACCTTCTCCCCCAAGCGGCCGGGACACGGAGGCTTGATGCCGACGATTTGCCAGAATTGGTTAAAGCGTCCGCTCAATTAGTCCGGATCGGATTGTTGAATATGGATTTTTGGGATTGTTGAGCAGAACGCAGAATTTTCCGCTAAGCTCGCGGAACAGTTTGCTCCGGCCGCGTACAAGCGATGGAGCCCACCAGGATTTGGTGGACTGGCCGGTTCGACGGAGTTCCGCTTCGCAGCACACTGGGGAGATCTGCTCCATGCCACGTCGAGGATCCCTCGTTCGTTCCTCGCGCGCGCGCGGCGTGCGCCGGGTTGCCTGGATGGAGGCCCTCGAGCGACGGACGCTCCTGAGCGCCGGCCTCCCTCGCAACGATGAACTCAACGCGCGGGCTACGGAACGCCTGGCGGCTCTCGGTGTCGACATCGTGGGGACCGAGCTCGACACCACGATCCTTTCCACCGGGCGAATCCATGCCTCGGCGTCGGTGGGGTTTGATCCGCCGCGCGAGCTAGCCGACCGGGTGAGCGCGCAACTCTGGACGGTCGCCGAGCAAACTCGACGTGTCGTGGCGATGCCCGGGCTCGAGCCAAGCGCGCGCCGCCAGGCGTTCGAGGCCTTCGAGCTGGTCCGCGCCGGTCTGGCCCGGATCGACGACCGCGGAGCCATCCAGGTCTACGTCTACCTGGACCCAAATGTGAAGGGCGCGCGGGAGCAACTGGCTGCGGCGGGGGTGGTCGAGGAGGCGTACAGCCGCCGGGGCGGAATCGTCCAGACCTGGTTGCTTCCGGAGCAGATCGCCGAGGTCGCGTCGATCGCGGGCATCCGGCTCGTGACTCTGCCCGGCTACGGCTTCTCCCACACGGGCTGGACCAACACGGCAGGCGACGCCATCCATCGCGCGGACCAGGTTCGCAGTCGCCTGGCATCGCTGGGGATCAATGGCAGCGGCGTCAAAGTCGGGGTCATCTCGACCGGGATGCCCAACGCCTGGCGGGTCCAGACCACGGGCGACCTGCCCTCGGTCATCATCCAGGATCCGTATCGTCCGGGACTGTCGGCTTCCAGCCCCCTGCCCTACCGCGACGAAGGAACCGCTCTGCTGGAGATCGTCCACGACATCGCGCCCGGGGCACAACTCTACTTCTCCGGCCCGGTGGACGGTTCGGAGGGACTGAGCAGCGTCCGGATGGAAGAGTCGATCGACTGGATGATCGCCCAGGGCGTCGATGTGATCGTGGACGACCTGGGATTGCTGGACCAGCCTTTCTTTCAGCACGGTCCGGTCGCGCGGGCGGTCGACGATGCGTACCGGGCAGGCATCGTCTACGTGGCGGCGGCCGGCAACCTCGCCCAGGTCCATTATCAGGGTCGCTACGACCCGGTTAACTATGTCCCGCTCGACAAGAAGCACGACTTCGGCGGGATCGACGCCTACATGGCGATCACCGTCCCGGCCAACGCCACGATCGTCGCCGTGCTCCAGTGGAGCGACCCGTGGTGGGGCTCGTACAACGACTACAACATGGCGCTCTACTCTGCGCCGATCAACTCGAGCACCTACTTGCTCAACGGCAGCGCGTTTATCCAGAACGGCGACGACCTGCCTTTTGAGCTCGTGCCCTGGACCAATCCGTTCAACTTTTCGGTGACCGTCTATTTGACGGTCAATCTGTATAGCGCGTACAACCTCGGTTCGGTGCGGGAGCTGGAACTGTTTGTCCGCGGCGCCTCCTCCATTGAGCACAATGTGACCCGCGACAGCATCTTCGGCCACCCAGCCGCCGACGGAGCCATCGCCGTCGGCGCCGTCAGCGCTACGATCCCCGGCGCCAGCAGCCTCCAGCCGTACAGCTCGCGTGGCCCGTCATCGCTCTACACCGAGTTTGGCTGGGATCAGTCGCCGGTCCGGGTCAATACGCTTGCTGGCGTCGCGGTCGACGACGTGGAGACCCGGATTGGGCAACTCGGCTATTTCGACCCAGACGGCACCGGCCGATTCACGGGCACCTCGGCCGCCGCCCCTCATGTAGCCGGAATCGCCGCGTTGCTGCTCCAGGCGCGTCCGTGGTTGACCCCAGCGGAGGTCCGCTCGGCTCTCAACGGCACCGCGATCGACATCGGTGCCTCGGGCTACGACCGCGACACGGGCCACGGCCGGTTCGACGCCCTCAATGCCGTCTATTCGGTCCTGACGCCAGCCCCCCCTGACCTGGCCGCGTCAAGCGACTCCGGCTGGTCCAACACGGACGACTACACCAACGTCACAACGCCGACCTTCACAGGCACAGCTCCAGCCGATTCGCTCGTCTTGATCTACGCCGACGGCCTCCAGGTCGGCAGCCAGCAACTGAGCGGGGGGGCGACCACCTACTCCATCACCACCACGGCTCTGACCCCGGGAACCCGCGCCATCACCGTACGGTACGCGCCCGACACCGCCAACGCCGTCCGTGGGCTCTCACGTGCCTCGTCGACCCTGATGGTGACCATCGACACGACATCCCCGGTCGCCGACATTCTCGACATCAGCCCCGACCCCCGCGCCACCGCGATCACGACGGCCACCATCAGCTTCAGCGAGCCGATCTCCGGCTTCGTTCGCGGCGACCTCCGCCTGTTCCGCAACGGCGGAACCAGCCTCCTCAGTTCCAGTCAATCCCTGACATCGGCCGACGGCGGCGCAACCTGGACACTGGGCAACCTCGACGCTCTGACGGCCCCCGAAGGCAGCTACGAGCTTCGCCTCAACGATGGCGGAACACTAATCACCGACCGAGCCGGCAACCCTCTTCCCGCCGGTACGGTCAACGACCTCTGGCAGGTCATCGTCCACCTGACCGTCACGACGGCAAACGACTCGGGACCGGGTTCGCTGCGGCAGGCGATTCTGGATGCAAATGCTATTGCCGGCCCAAATGTCATCCGGTTTGCCATCGGCTCCGGTTTGAAGACCATTGCGCCGGCCTCGATGCTGCCGGCGATCACCGACCCGGTCACGATCGACGGTACCACCCAGCCCGGTTACACCGGCACACCGATTATCGAGCTGGATGGCAGCAGCGCCGGCGATGCCGACGGCCTTCTGGTCTCGCCCGGAGGCAGCGTGATCCGCGGGCTGGTCGTGAATCGGTTTGCCTACAGTGGGATCGCCCTCTACCCGGGCGGCGGTAACCTGATCGAAAACTGCTACATCGGTACGGATGCTACAGGCACGCTGGATCGTGGCAACCGCCGCTCCGGCATCTATATCGCCGGCGGTTCGTCCGGCAACACGATCGGCGGCACGGCGCCCGGCGCTGGCAATCTCATTTCGGGCAATGATCGGAGCGGCATCGGCATTTATCAGGCGGGCACGGCAGGCAACCGGATCGTCGGCAACCGCATCGGGACCAACGCCGAGGGAACCGCCGCGATCGGCAACTCCCACCGCGGGATCGAAATGGCCGGTGGAACCACGGCCAATACCATCGGCGGCACGATCGCCGGCGCCGGCAACCTGATCTCCGGCAACAGTTGGGAAGGGATCGCCCTGTTCGACACAGGCACCTCGAACCATCTGTTCCAGGGCAACCGGATCGGGACCAACGCCGAGGGAACCACCGCGATCCCGAACTCGAGCGGCGTCTGGCTCTCCAGAGGAACCTCGGCCAACACCATCGGCGGCGCGACAGCCGGCGCCAGCAACCTGATCTCGGGAAACACCAACGTCGGGATCTTGATCCATGACTCTGATGACAACACCGTCCTAGGAAACCGGATCGGAACCGACGCCGATGGCCTCGCTGCGATCCCGAACAACGTCATTGGCCTACGGCTCAACCAGGGCGCGTCCGGCAACACGATTGGCGGCGGCGCGGCCGGCGAAGGCAATCTCATCTCGGGCAACGGCAACACAGGTCTCGACCTTTTCGACGCCGGCACTTCGTACAACCGGATTCAGGGCAACCTCATCGGTACCGACGCAACCGGTACTGGTCGGCTTGGGAATGCCGTCTGGGGCGTTTACCTTGCGGCCGGCGCGTCCGACAACACGATCGGCGGCCTCACGCCCGGTCTCGGTAACGTCGTCTCGGCTAGCGGCGATGGCGGCATCGGGCTTCGGGACGCCGCGACGGTTCGCAACGTCATCGCCGGCAACGCAATCGGCACGGATGCCGCGCGGATCCTCGACCTCGGCAACACGAGCGTCGGCATTTTCCTCGAAAATGCCTCCGACAATCTGATCTACGCCGAGAATGCGATCCGTCACAACCGAATGGCCGGCATCGCCCTTGTGGGCGCGGCCGTCGGCAATGCGATCTACGGCAACTCGGTCGATTCCAACGGAGGCTTGGGGATCGACCTGGGCTTCAACGGTGTCACTCCAAACGATGCCGGCGATGCGGATACCGGACCCAACCGCCTCCAGAACTTCCCAGTCCTGACCTCGGCCAGCGCCGGGGCCACGACGCGCGTCGTCGGCTCCCTCTCCGCCGCAGCGTCCACCCTCTACCGGATCGACTTTTACGCCAGCCCGACCGCCGATCCCTCCGGCCACGGCGAAGGCGGGCGTTACCTCGGCAACATCGTCGCGTCGACCAACGCCTCCGGCCAGTTGAGCTTCAACGCCTCCCTCGACGCCGAGACGGCGACCGGCGAAGTCGTCTCGTCCACGGCGACCCGGGTCGACACGGGCGACACCTCCGAGTTCTCCGCCACGGTCGTCGCCTCTGGCACGGTCTCGATCTCGATCGCCGACGTGTCGATCGTCGAGGGCGACTCCGGATCGGCCGCCGCCCTGTTCACCGTCTCGCTCTCAGCGCCCAGCGGACAGACCGTGACGGTCGCCTACGCCACCGTGGCCGGCACGGCCACCTCGGGGAGTGACTTCACGGCGACGTCCGGCACACTCAGCTTCTCCGCCGGGCAGACGACGCGAACCATTTCCGTCTTCGTTCGCGGCGACCTTCTCAACGAACCGGCCGAGACCTTCTTCCTCAGGCTTTCGAACCCGACAAACGCGATTCTGGCCGTCGATCAGGCGATGGGCACGATTGTCGACGACGACGCGGCTCCGGGTATTTCCATCGCCGACGTTTCCGTCGTGGAAACCGACACCGGCACGCGCAGCCTGTCGTTCTCCGTCAAACTCTCGGCGGCGAGCGGCCGTCCCGTATCGGTTCGCTACGCCACCGCGGACGGGTCGGCGGTGGCAGGCAGCGACTATACGACCCGCTCGGGAACGCTCTCGATCCCGGCCGGACAAACCACGGTATCCGTCGGGATCCCGATCATCGGCGATCTGGTCGTCGAGCCTGATGAGAGCTTCTTCGTCGACCTGTTCGATCCAACCCACGCGGTTCTCGTCACTCCGCGTGCGGTTGGCCGCATTCTCGACAACGACGCCAAGCTCTCGATCAACGATATCGTCATGAGCGAGGGCGATGTAGGCGTCGTCGACGCGGTCTTCACCGTCTCGCTCTCAGCGCCCTCACCGGCCGAAATCAGCGTCAGTTACGTCGCCGCCGCGACGACCGCAAGAGCCGGAGTCGATTTCGCCGCCGTCTCGGGCACCCTGACCATCCCGGCCGGTTCGACCTCGGCCCTGTTGCGAATTCCCGTTCGTGGGGACCTGCTCGACGAACTGGATGAGACGTTTCGCGTCACGCTCAGCAAACCTGTCAATGCGGTCATCGCAAAGAGCATCGGCACCGCGACAATCCAGGACGACGACGACCCACCGACCATTTCGATCGACGACGCCGCGATCGTCGAAGGCAACTCTGGCAGCCGCTCCGCGTTGCTGACCGTGCGCCTTTCAGCCCCGAGCGGCCTGTCCGTCGCCATCCCGTTCTCCACCGCCAACGGTTCGGCAACTGCCGGATCTGACTATACGGCCCGGACTGGAACCGTCACGATCCCCGCTGGCGCGACCTCCGCCACCATTTCCCTGACCGTCCAGGGCGACACGATCGGCGAACCCAACGAAACCGTCCTGGTCAACCTAGGCTCCCCGACCTACGCCACGCTCGCCGATGCCCAGGCCATTTTGACGATTATCAACGACGATCCGTTGCCCGCACTCTCGGTCAACGACCCCGTCATCGTGGAGGGTCATTCGGGGACGAAGAATGTCCAGTTCATTGTGAGTCTGTCGGCCGCGGCGTCCGTCCCGGTGACCGTCGATTTTGCCACGTCCGACATCACGGCAACCGCCGGCAGCGACTACACAGCTCGCACGGGGACGTTGACAATTCCGGCCGGTTCGACTGCGGTTTCGTTGGTCGTAGCCTTGCTTACCGACACCGCACAGGAACCCGACGAAACATTCCAGGTCGAACTGAGCAACCCCATCGGCGCCATCCTTGCTAAGCCGATCGGAGTGGCCCGCATCACCAACGACGATACGGCTGTCTCGGTCCTCCCCGCCATCAGCGCCGAGGCCGCCAGCTCCATCTTCTTCGAGGTTCAGCTCTCGGGCGGTCCGGTTCCGTTCCCGGTGACAGTTGGGTACACCACGGCCAACGGCTCAGGCGGTACGGCGGGGCGGGACTTCCTGGCGACCCAGGGCGTTCTCACGATCCCAGCCGGTGAGCCCCGGGGCTGGATCGAAGTGCCCCTGCTCGACGACGTCCTTGACGAGGCCAACGAGACGTTCACCGTCAGGCTCTCGTCACCCGTCAACGCCCGCCTCGGCACGGCAACCGCCTTCGGGACGATCCTCGACGACGACACGCCGCCCTCGGTTACGATCAGCGACGCGGCCACCGTCGAACGCAACACCGGTTCGACCGCCCTGAGCTTCACGGTCCGCTTATCGGCCCCCAGCGGCCTGGCAATCTCGATTCCCTATAGCACGGCATCGGGCACCGCCACCGCGGGCGTCGATTTCACCAGCGTCTCCGGCACCGTCACCATTGCCGCCGGCGCGACCGTGGCCACCATCAATGTGCCGATCCGCGGCGATCGGACCATCGAGGCCGACGAAACCTTCACGGTCAACCTCGGCACCCCGACCTACGCGACCCTCGAGGATGGCGTGGCCGTCGGCACGATCGTCAACGACGACCTTGCCGCGTTGCGGCTCGCGCGGTCGCTGCGGCCGCGCCGCGGAGTCGGCGGCGTGCGCTTGGACTCGACGGTGATGCTGGGACAGCTCGTCGATGCGGCGATCGACCGATGGCGTTTGGTCGGCCTCGACGAGGCGACCCTGAGCCGACTCCGCTCGGTCAACGTCCGTGTGCGTTCGCTGCCCGGATCGATGCTCGGCGCAGCCAGCCTGCACACGATCTGGATCGATACCGACGCCGCGGGTCAGGGGTGGTTCATCGACCCGTCGCCGGGTCGCGACCAGGAATTCCGCCGCCGGTCCCTGCGGCGTCGTCCGGCCGGGGTCGACCTCCTCTCGGTCCTCACCCACGAGCTGGGCCACGCCGCCGGCCTCGACCACGCACCCCACGGCGTAATGGCTCCGCGGCTCCGGCCCGGAGTCCGCTGGCTCCCCAAACCCAGCGACCTGGCCGAATCCCCAGCCTGGTCGCGCCCGGTCCTGTCCCGTTCGCCAGGGCGGTCCTAAGATCCCTACCTCCGCCCAGCGACCGGTTCCCCCCCAACTCCCCCCTAAAGGAGGACGAACGACCCGACGGCCGAATCGACTCCGATTGGCCGCGGGTCCCCGAGTCTGCTCGAATCCGTGGCGCAACCGGCACATCTCGGATACTCGTGCGCGGACAGTCCGGGGAGATTCGCCGTGCGCCGGGCGGGCGCTCACCCGATCAGGCAGGGACGCCCAGTGGCGTCGATTGCTCAACCCGCGCAGCGGGTGTTGGGTAGGGTTTTCGACGATTTTCTCGATCTTGCCGGCGGTAACGGCCGATCCTATTCAGGAGAGACCTGAATCGAGGAGCCGGTCATGGGTTTCCGCAGGCGAGGATCACGCGTCGCCACGGCGATGATGCCGGCGGTGACGGCGCTCGAGACGCGAACGCTCCTCAGCGTCGCACGGGGTCGCCTGCGCCCGGCCGCGGCTGAACCCGTGCTCACGGCCCAGGAGGTCGAGATTCTGCTCGACCGGGCGGCGGCGGCCTCGGCCAGCTCCGACGCCATCATCGCCGTCGTCGATCGCAATGGCACGATCCTGGGAGTCCGCGCCGAAAGCGGCGTCGATCCGGCCCTGATGGCCGATCCGATGTTGCGCACCTTCGCCATCGACGGCGCCATCGCCAAGGCCCGAACCGGGGCCTTCTTCGGCAACAACCAGGCGCCGTTGACCTCCCGGACCATTCAGTTGATCAGCCAGACGACCATGACCCAACGGGAGATCGAGTCGAATCCCAACATTCCCGACCCCAACTCGACCGTCCGCGGCCCCGGTTTCGTCGCGCCGGTCGGGATCAAGGGCCACTTCCCGCCGGGGGTCCGGTTCACCCCCCAGGTCGATCTGTTCGCCATCGAGCACACCAACCGCGACAGCATCGTCCATCCGGGACCCGACCGTATCAAAGGGACCGGCGACGACATTCTCTTGCCCTACCGCTTCAATATTGACCCGGCCTTCGTCCCGCCGGGCAAAGAGATCGCGCCACCTGAGTCGTACGGGTTCGTCACCAACATCTTCCCGAACGCGCAATCCCGGGGCATTGCGACACTGCCCGGCGGCATCCCGCTCGTCAAGCATGGGGTGGTCGTCGGGGGTATCGGCGTCTTCTACCCCGGTACGACCGGCTACGCGACCGAGGAAAACTCGGTGCTCAACGGGGCGGGCCTTTATGACCCGACGAAGCGCGACCGCTCGCTCGAAGCCGAGTTTGTCGCCTACGCCGCCGCCGGTGGAACTGCCCAATTTCCGTTCAACCGGATCGGCAACGCTCCCCCCCTGCCCGGCTTCCGCCTGCCCTTCGGACGGATCGACCTGGTGGGGATCAGCCTGGACCTGTTCGGCAGCCGCGGCCTCCAAGGCTTGCGCAACCTGCTCACCTTTGGTCGAACGCTGGGAATCGGTGATGCCAACGACGGCACCGATCTACCGGTCAACGCGATGGGCGACCTATACCTGTCGGGCCGCCCGGTGCCGTCGGGCTGGCTGGTGACGCCCCACGCCGGCGGTGGGCTGACGGCCGAGGACGTCGAGGCCATCATCGTCCGCGGCATCGCCGAGGCTACCCGGATTCGAGCCGCCATCCGGCTCCCGCTCGACAGCACGGCGCGGATGGTCTTCTCGGTCACCGACCTCGATGGCAACGTGCTCGGGCTGTTCCGAATGCGCGACGCCACCTATTTCTCAATCGACGTCGCGGTCGCCAAAGCCCGCAACGTCAGCTATTACGCCGACGCGACCGCGCTCCAGCCGATCGACCGCATTCCGGGTGTACCACGGGGGACCGCCTTCACGAACCGGACCTTCCGCTACGCCGCCCTGCCGCGGTTCCCCGAAGGCATTGACGGATATCCGCCAGGCCCGTTCTCGATCCTGAACGATGGCGGCGTCGGCCCGCACGGGGGCAACGTCGGCCCTCCCCTGCCCGCCTCGGCCTACCAGTCGGTCCAGGGATTCGACGCCTTCAACCCAATGACCAACTTCCGCGACCCCGACAACATCGCCAACCAGAACGGCGTCGTGTTCTTCCCAGGCAGCGCACCACTCTACAAGGACCTCGACGGCGACGTTATTCGCGAATTGGTCGGCGGACTGGGCGTCTCGGGCGATGGCGTGGATCAGGACGACGACGTCACCTTCGTCGCCGTGCGCGACTACAACCCGCCCCGCACCGTGCGTCGCGCCGATCAGGTGATGGTCCGCGGTGTTCGCCTGCCGTACATCAAGTTCAACCGCCAGCCGCACGTTCCCCGCGAGCAAGGCCCGCTGCCTCCGCAACGCTTCGGCCGGCTCCCGGCGCCGCTTCCGATCAAATCGAGAGTGTGATCGTTTGTCCAGACCACCAGAGCCAGCCAACCGCCGATGGGCGAGGAGTTGAGCGATGAGACCGATCGCCTGGCTTGGGACGGTGGTGGTGGCATGCGGAGCAGTCGCCGCCCGGGGCCACGAGGGGCCGCGGTGCGACCGCTGCGGGCGCACCTGGACGCTTCACGGCGAGCGTCCGGCCCCGGAACCCGGCCCGCCCCGCGCAATACCTCACAGTCACGAACGCGCCGGCTGGCCTTCGGAGCTCGGCTCGCATCTAGAGCCGACGATCACGCCGGGGGGTATCGGCTACTACGTCGGCGGGAGTGTGCCCGCATTTGGTCGGGGACACGGGCGGCGGCCGACCGATGGAACCTGGGGCTGGGACGAGACCGGCCACCCCTGGAAACGGCGCCGGGTGATCCTCGGCTGGGCCCACGGTCGGCTTTTCCAGGGCGGCACCGGACGCTACGCCACCGATGGCCCCCACGTGCCCGACCCGATCGCGGGTCTGGCGAGCCGCTTGCGCTCCAAGCATCAGGCTGAGTGAGCGGGATCGGCTCGAGCCCCGACTCCGGACCGCCGCGGACTGCCGGCCTGGGGATCGTCCGTCGCTTCCGGCCTGGCCCTCGGGCCAACGACGTTCCTGGCGGCCCCGAACCCTGAGCCTCATCGGCCTGAAGGGGCACAGGGCGACCACCGGCGGGACCGGGAGGCTCCTCGGCGTCGCCAGTGACACCTCAAACCGGCGCTGGATCGCGCTCGAAGGTCATTTTTTCCGTCAACGGACCAACTAGATTGTATGTTGGCTAGAGAAATCGAGGGTTTGGCCTGGTCCGTTCTCACTCGGAGGGACGTTCATGGGTCCGCGAGTGCGTCGCCCCGCTGTGCGTGGCGCGTTGGAATCGCTTGAGCCAAGGCGGCTCCTGGCCTGTCAGAAGGTCGCGTACATCGTGGCCGGACTTGGCGGGGTTGACTATCCTCTCGCGGTCATCGACGAACTGATCGGACGCGGATTTGACGTCCGAACCCCCTGGTGGAATTCCACGTCGCCCACCGACGATCGTCCGGAGCCGATTCCCAACCAGCCGGGTCGATACAACCCGTACATTTCTTACAATGATGATAATCCGGGTTTCTTATCCGTCGGGCTGCCGGATACCTCGAGCCTTCCGGCCGAGATGCTCATGGATCTCGGAGCGCCCAATACCTCGGACGTCTTCGTCGACGCCGTCGTCGCGGATCTGATCAACAATTACGACCGGGACGATCTGGTGATCCTGATCGGACACGGGCTGGGTGGGGACTCGGTCCTGCGGGTCGCCCAGCGGATCGCCGCCAGCGGCGCACCGGTCGACGTGGACTTCCTCGGCCTGCTCGACCCGATGGGAACCCTCGATCCGGCCGATGGACCCCCCGGACTGCTCAGCGACCTCGAAACGGGTGAGTTTTTCGATCCTTACATCGATATGACTCAGGCCTCCGGCTTGATTCCCACCTATCTGCATACGGATGGACCGGGGCCGCTCAATTCGGCCGGGCGGATTACCGCCTGGCGCGGAGGACTGGGCGTGGTCCCCTCCAGCGTTCGCTACTTCTACAACCGGTGGCAGACCAACGCCATTTTGCCCTTCGACTTCTTCGCCGACGGCACTCTCGTCAGCCAGGCAACTGGCAACCTGCAGGTCGACTTCGGCATCGGTTCCCAGGCCATCCAAAACACCACGGCGATCCACAGTGCATCCGATCTGGAGATTCTGTTTGGCCTGAGGGATTCTTCCGGATTCTCGACGTCCCAGATCGACGTGGACTTCCCTCTGAATACGACGATTCAGGACGAGCTTCTGAGCATTGTCCGAGGGCTGGATGACCAATTCGGCTGCCTGATCGTCACCACCACGGCCGACCTCGTGGACGGCCAGCCGGCGCAGGGATCGCTCCGAGCGGCGATCCTGACCGCCAATCAGCGTCCTGGTCCGGACACGATCGTCTTCGACATCAGACCGCGCGGGACGGGTTACGCGATTGTTCTCGACACGGCCCTGCCCCAGATCACCGACCCGGTCACGATTGACGCGACAACCCAGCCAGGCTATGCCGGCCGGCCCATCGTCCAAATCAATGGTCTCAAGGCCGGGGTCGAGGACGGCTTGGTTGCCCGGGCGTCCAACGTCGTACTGAGGGGCCTCAACATCGCTGGGTTCCGCGACGCGGGGATCGTCTTTGCTGCGGGGTCCGGTCACCGAGTCGAAGGCTGCTGGATCGGGACCGATCTGAGTGGTCGCAACGCGCTGGGAAACCTCGACGGCATCGTCGTCCAGGGCGCTTCCAAGCTGTTCATCGGTGGCCCGGATGCCGAGGCGGGCAACGTGATCTCGGGCAATGGTCGGGCGGGTATTCGGGTGATCGGCGGGTCGAGCGACGGCGTGGAGATCGTCGGCAACCGGATCGGCACGGACCCCGAGGGCGCTGCCCCGGTCACGCGATCCGGCTCGACCTTGCTCGAACAGCTCCAGAGCGCGGGGATTTCGGTCGAGAGCGGCGGCGAAGTGACCATTGAGTCCAACCTGGTCTCCGGCAACTACGTCGGCGTGATGATTTCGGGAGCCTCGGCGGGCATCACCCGGGTGCGGAACAACCGGATCGGCACGAACGCGGCCGGGATGCGTGCCGTACCGAATGTGGTGGGCGTTTATCTCAATGGCACGAAAGGGCATCAGATCGGCACGACCGGCGCGGGCAACCTGATCTCGGGCAATCGATCGGTCGGCGTCGAGATTTTTGGCGACGGCTCGAGGGCCAATCAGATCATCGGCAACACGATCGGGCTGGCGGCTGATGGCCGCAGTCCCGTTCCCAATGCCGAGGGATTGCAGCCCGTCGGTGTCTACATCGAGGACGCTTCGAGCAACACGATCCGCGGCAACCTGATTTCGGGCCAGAGCATTGCCGGCATTTACATTTTGAGCCGACGCGGGGATGCCTCGGGCAATCAGATCACGTCGAACCGAATCGGCTTGGCTGCCACCGGACGACGGGGTCCAGGCACCGGGCTTTACGGGGCCTTGCTCTACAACGCGCCCGATAACCTCGTTCCCACCCGGGGCAGCGGCGCGAATCAGTTTGGTCCGGCTTCGATTGCCACCATACGCGACTTTCGTGGTCCCGTTCCCGAATCCGAAAGCCGGTTGGCCCGGAGGTCGAAGCGGCTGATCCGTGTTCCGGTGCGCCAACGGATCGGCTGGGTTTACAGCCCGAGGACCGGGGGGATCGGGGCGACCGGTCTGCGACCGCCGAAATAGATGTTCAACAACGCGAGGAATTCAAAGTCGAACGGCTGGGGGCCGGTGACCGGCGTGACGATCGCCGTGCTGAGCAGGCTACGGCGCCCGAAGCCGAGGTTCAGGCCGTAGGTCAGGTTCACGTTGTCCGGGGTGTTCCCCGGACTGGCGAGGCTGTACGCCCCTCGCTGGGTGAGCGGGGTGTTGACGTGAACTTCGAACGTTGGCGCGATCAGATTGACGAAGCGATCGGAATCGGGCCCATCGTTGCGGAGGAAATAGCCGATCCCGATGTCGTTGTACCAGAGGGTGGGCAACCGTTCGTCGAGCGCGACGTCGATCGCGCTGAAACCCTGGATGTAGAACTCATCAAAGGCAAGAATCGTGCCCAAGAACGGCTGAAGGCCGACCGCATGAGGCGGGTTCACGAAGTAAGGCGCGCCGCCGAAGGCAGCCGGTCCGGTCGGGGCTGCGACGACTAGGCCGCCGGAAAGCAAGCTGCCAGTCTCCTCATCCTCCAGCAGCAGAAACTTGGAGATCACCTCCAAGTCACCCAGTGAGGTATACATCCCTCCCAGATTGCGCCCGGCCAGGGTACGGGGATCGGACACGATCGAATTGAGCGGAATCCGCAGACCGATGGACGCTTGCTGGTCTAGGAACGTCTTTTCGAAGCCCCAGATGCTGCGGTAGACCCGCATATTGCCGACCGGCGCGTTGAGCCGGTTGTTGGCGTCGTCGTTCACGCCGTCGAAGTAGTTGAACGAGTAATAGATTCGATCTTCGGGGCGGGGCGACTGGTTTTCACTGACCTTGATCGTCCGGATCGTGGGCGCAAGCAGGACGACGTTATTGCTCCCGGGGACTGGGGGCGGCGTGGGCGGGGGGAAGGGAGGCGGTAGGTCGGGGCGGTTTTGAAACGGGTTCACCCGAAGCAGGCGAGCCGGCGGCCCGAGGTCGCCGATCATGACGGGCGTGCCCCCGGAGCGCAGGCTGGCCAGAGTGCCGATGGCGGAGCGGCGGCGCGCGGCGGCTGTGGTGGCCGTCGAGCGGGCCGTCGCCGCGCTGGCGAGCGGGCTGGGCAAGGGAGCCACGGGCGGCTGAAGGAGCGGGCTCGTTGCAGAGGCCGGCTCACCGGTGACGGCCTGGCTGAGTCGTAAGGCCGGATCGGTCGCTGCCGCGCCGCCGGTCGGGGCAGCCTCCTGGGCCGGAACCGCCGGGATCCAGAGCCCCAGCGCGAGGATCAATCCAGGGTTTGGCATCGCGGACCATTGCCTCCTGACCTGGGCCACGTCGTCCCAACGGCCCGATCCGATCGTTCCTTCCGCGATCGAACGGCCGGGACCAAGGTGCCTCGCCTCAATTCCCTTATCGGAGGCAACGGCAGCCCGACTTGAACGGTCCGCACGATCGCGCGCATCCTGCCGAATGTTCGAGGCTTCGGCCCGGGTTAGCCGCTGGCAGCCGGCGCCAGATCTGGCAGCGTATCGGGCGCGAGCTGACGCCGTAGGCGGAGGAAGTCGGACCGGGTTCGCAGCGGCTCCAGAGCGTCGAGATCCAGGTCGGCCGGGGAGATGATCACCTCGCGGCGGACGGCATCGGTCAAGATCTGAACGGCTCGGTCGAGGTGCTGGGAGGCACGCTCGGGGTCGACCTCTGCGAGTCGGACATGGATCGCGGCAGCCTGAAGCTGGGCCTCGGGCTGGTTCTTCAGGGTGTCGCTGAGTGCATCGGCCGCGGCAGCCGCTTCGGCCGGTTCACCGGCATTGAGGTAGGCAAACGACTGCAGACTCAAGGCTTCGTAGAGGTGCGAGCGTTCGAGTTCGGAGCGGGGTCTCGAGCTAAGAACTTGTCGGTGGAGCTGGCTGGCCGCGGCGGCTTCAGCGGCGGCCTCCGCATATCGTTCCTGGCTGACCAGGAAGCGTGCCAACTGGTAATGAGCGCGCCCAAGGGCGGACATGTACTCGATCGAGCTGGGGTAGGCGTCCACCACGCTCTGGAGATCCGCGAGGCTGCCGCGGAGCTGAATTTCCGCGGCTTCGGGGTCGGTCTCGGCCAGCAGGGTGTTCAGTTCGATGCGAACGCGGGCACGGCGGATTCGGTGGTTGGGGATTCCCGGTGCTTCGCTCACCAGGGCGTCCAACAGGTCAAGCGCTTTACGCAGCAGCGGCAATGCCGAAGCCGGGTCGTCCTCGCGCGCCAGTAGACTGCGGTTGTACAGGGCATCGGCCAGTTCGGCGCGATACTGAGGGATGCGGGGAAACTCGGCGACCAGGGTGCGGAACTTATCGATGGCCTGGTCGTACCACGAGGCGGCTTCGTCGGGCCGGTCGTCGTGGATCAGCGCTCCGAGGTTGGCAGCGGCCCGCGCCCATTGCCAACGGAGTCCCGGTAAGCTCTCCGGCTCATTGATCCGAGGACCGAAGTCGTCAAGGATTTCGCGCAAACGGGCCTCGGCCTCGCGGCGCATCCCGAGCGCCGTCAGCAGCCGTGCCTCGTTATTCCGGTAGCGTATGGAGCGGGATTGAAGCTCGGGGTGGGAACCCGCGTCATGCTCCAGCCGTTCGAGGTCCTCGAGCGCCGCCCGATAGAGGTTGGGATCGGCGGGACGATCAGGCTGGCGAGCGAGCAGAGCCGCGAGCTGATAGCGGGTGTCGGCCAGCTCGCGGCGGTCGGCCTCGGTGGGCAAACGGGTTAACAAATCAACCGCTTGGCGCAGGTGGTCCTCGGCTTCCTGGTCGCGGCCAGACTCTTTCAGGAGGATGCCGAGACCGCGATGGGCCGCGGCGAGGTCGCGTTTGTAATCGCTATTATCGGGATGGTTTCGGGCTAGTTCGTCCAGGTAGCCCATCCCCTTCCGAAACGACTGCTCGGCCGGCTGAAGCTGGCCCAAGAGGGTGTCGATGTCGCCCAAGCGAACCAGCGAGCGGCCGATGCCCCAGCGCACAATCGGATCATCGCCCTTTTGCGCCAAAAAGTGCTCGTAGTTGCCGCGGGCCTCTTCGAGCAGCCGGCGGCGGACCGACTCCATCAAGGGAATTTCGGCCACTTCGATCAGGGCGACGCCAGATAGGAGCCGGTCGGCGCCCCCCTGGGCGATGCGGAGGTTTTCGAGGGCCAGGGCGGTGCTGGTTTCGGCACGGCGGCGCTGGATGTCGGTGCGCTCGCGTTCTTGATTGATCAGGACCAGACCCGTAGCCAGGGCAATCAAGCTCGTGAGGGTCAGCGCCGCGACCGTAGCGACCAAGGTGCGGTGGCGCCGGGCCCCTCGCAGCAGGCGGACGAGCAAAGGGTCGCGGAAGACCGAAACCGGCTCGTCGGCGATCCAGCGGCGGACGTCCTCGGCCAGGGCCGCAGCACTCGGATAGCGGTCGTCCGGCTCACGCGCGAGCGCTTTGAGGCAAATGGCCTGCAACGCCGGAGGAACTGTGGGCACCAGCGAGCGGGGGGGGTCGATTTTCCCCTGAAGAATGTTGCGGAAAACCTCGTCGAGGGATTTACCGCCAGCCGGGGGACGGCCGGTCAGCATCTCGTAGAGGATGCCGCCCAGGCCATAGATATCGGTCCGGGTGTCGATCCGCGAGGCGTCGGCCTCCACCTGCTCGGGAGCCATGTAGGCCGGCGTGCCGACCGCCGAAACGGTGCGCGACGTCTCGGCGTCTTCGGTCAGCCGCACCGGCGCTTCGGTGGAGTCGTCGTCGGGCTGGCCGATCATCTTAGCCAGACCCCAGTCGAGCAGGATCACTTCGCCGTGGGTACCCAGAACGACATTCTCGGGCTTGAGATCGCGGTGTAGCACGCCCCGGCTATGCGCGTAACTGACGGCCTCACAGAGCTTAAGGAACGGTTCGAGCAAGTTGCGCTGAAGCTCCAGGCGGCTGATGCCGCGATCGGCATGCTGCTTGTGGAGTTCGGCGATCACCTCGCGGAGGTTGCGGCCTCGGACCAGCCGCATCGTGTAAAACGGCTGGTCGTCCTGGTCGCGTCGGGCTAGCTCGTACACGGGCACGATGCCAGGGTGCTCGAGCTGGCCGGTCACCTGGGCTTCCTTCAGGAAGCGGCGCCAGGCTTCGGGGTTGTCGGCCCGGTCCGGGCGGATTTCTTTCAGCGCGACTTCGCGATTCAGGTCCGTGTCGCGGGCGATCCAGACCTTGCCCAGCCCGCCCTGGGCGTGGACCCGCGTTAGCGTGTAACGGTTCGGGTGCTCGCTGTCGGACCGGGGAATCAGCTCCTCGCGGACCAGCCGGCCCGAGTCGACCACGACGGTTTCGGCCGCGGATGATTCCGCCGGCGCCACCACTGTCTCGGCGATGGAGTGGCGGGTCACGGGGGGGAGGATCGCCTCGGTCTCGCGGAGCGCGTCCGGGGCCACCGAACGCAGCACGGTCCGGACCTCGGCGGTGGCCTCGGCGCCAAGAGTCAACCGGGGATCGCCCCGGTGACGCGCGAGCTTGCGCTCCAACTTGCGGAGCAAAGCATCCCGATCCTCCGGCGCAACGCCATGCTCGACCAGCAGTTCGGCCAGCGAACGGGTGGGGTCCAGGGCCGCGCGTGCACACAGGTCGGAGAACAGGCGGGTATCGATCAGATCGTCGCGCAGAGCCAGGACGGCCAGGAGCAGTTGGCGGTCAGCGCTGGTCGTCGTCGTTTCCATGGGCGGCTGGCTCCCGGTCCAGGCGCGACTGGGTTGAGGCCCGGCACTATCTTGATCTTACGCCGCGATCACTTGACGCGCAGTTCGATGATCGGATCGAACCGGGCCGGCGGGCTTTTCAGGCACTCGACCGAGCGGCCGAGCAGGGTCAGACTCGGGCCGTCGTAGCGGCCATCGCCCGATCCGGCCAGCAGCAAAAACAAGCGGTGGCAGGCTTCGGACCAGCGGCCGGCCTCGTAGAGATCGAGCGCGGCCTCGTAGGCGTCGCGGCGCAGGGTCCACTCGGGGGTGGCCTGTTCGGCGTGCAGCTCGTGAAGCTCGGCCTCCTCGGCCATCCCTAAAACCCGCACCCGGCAGACCCGGCGGATTGCCATCGTCCGGGACAAGCGCTGGCGGGTGGCGCCGGTCATCAGCACGTTGACGCCAAGCTGCTTGGTCGCACCCTCGACACGGCTGGCCAGGTTGACCGCATGGCCCAGCGGTCCATACTTGAATTTGGCACGCGAGCCAACATTGCCCACGAGCGCCAGCCCGGTGTTGATGCCAATCCCGACGTCGATGGGGTGGCCGAGTAGCTCGCGCCAGCGGCGGTTCAGTTCGGGCAGACTGTCGCGCATCGCCAGAGCGGCCAGGCAGGCCAGGTCGGCGTGGTCGGGCTGGTCCAGCGGGGCGTTCCACATGGCGAGCAACCCGTCGCCGATGTAATCGACGACGACCCCCTGATGGTCCCGGATCCGTCGGGTGAGCTGCTCCATCGCGTCGCGGATCAGTTCGCAGGTCTGCCGGGGCGGGAGCCGCTCGGACAGCGCCGAGAAGCCGCGGATGTCGGCAAACAGGACCGTGATCTCGCGTTCGCGGCCGTCGAGCAACGCCGGGTCGCGGTCCAGATGCTCGGCTAGATCGGCAGTAAAGAACTGTTCAAATTGGATGCGTTGGCGGGTGGCTTCCAGCTCGCTGTAATGCCGAGCCAGGCCCGCGGCAACGGCCGAGGCGAGGACCTGGGTGAGCTGGGCGTCGAGAGGGCGGAGCGGCGGTCGGGCGCCAACGCGGAGCCAGCGCGCTCCGTAGAGCACGCCCATCACCTCGGTATCCTCGCCTAGGATCGGCGAGGCAACCACCGAGGCGACGCGATCCAGGCTGGAGGAACTGGGAGCCGAGGCCGAACCTGTCGAAAAAAAGGTCCGACGCTCCTTGAGCACGGTTTCGAGGATCGTCTGGCTATACGACTCGGACAGTTCGAGGTCGGGCGGATGGGTGGCGATCGGAAACCAGTCGTCCTCCCGGCGGAGCAGGACCAGACCGACGTCGAGACCGATCAGGTCGACCAGAGCATGGGCGGCTTCGGCCAAAAAGTCGAAGGACGAGGCCGCGGAACGTTGGACGGCGATTAACGACTCGAACCAGCGGGCCAGTTCGGTCGCCGAGGGTTCTTCGTCGAGGAATTGGGGCGGGAGGGTACGGTCGACTCCGCCGGCCAGCGGCGGGGCGATCGTATTGAGCACTCCGGCGGCGAAGGCAGCGGGGCGGGGTTGCGCCGGCTCGATTTCGATGAGGGTCTCGCCCACGGTGAGCCGGGCCGGCAAGGCGAGCAGACGCGAGCCACCGGGCTCGATCCGGGTGCCGTCGGCCAGGGTGATCGGGACTCTCTGACTCAGATTCTCGACCAGGAGCTGGGAATCAGGAGCCTCCTCGAGCCGAAGCTGATCGCCGGAGACCTTGGGATCGTTGACCTGAATCCGGGGCAATTCGCGGCGCGGGGCGCGGCCGATCTCGAGCGGGCCCCGGTCGTGAACGACGCGCTCCCGAGAGGCGCGATTGCTGACGTAGACGGAAATCATAAGGTGTTGCCTGGGTCGGAGGGGCGGCGACCGGACCGGCGGCCTGCCTCCCGTGGGCTTTATAAGAGACGGACGGCTCGCGGACAATGGTCGAGCCGAACCGAGGTTTTTCCACGGCAACTGAACCGATTGGTTGATCGGACCCACCGACAGGCGTAGTCTAAAGCGGATGGCGGATGACGTTCGGGAACCCCGGGGACTGGGTGGTGACGAAGCCGTCCGAACTCCTGGCACACTTGCGAACTCTGCAAGCGCGACGAGGGTATTTGCCGGATGATTCGCTGGTCGCGCTGGCCGAAGAGCTGGGCCAGCCGCTGCACCGGCTGCATGAATTGGTGAGTTTTTATCCACACTTTCGACGCCGGCCAGGTCGGCCGGTGGTGGTGCACGTCTGCCGCGACATGGCATGTCAGCATCGAGGTGCGGCGGCGTGCTTCGAGGCGATGGCAGCCGAGGCGGCGGCCGCCGGCCAACAGGTCGCCGTCGAGTGGGCGTCGTGCCTGGGCCGGTGCGACCGGGCGCCGGCTGCGGTGGTCGAGAGCCTGGGGGAGCCGGGCGTACCCGGGTCGCATGGAGACCTAGCCCGACTGACGCCGACGCGCGGGGCGGAGGCGGTTCGTGCTTGGGCGACGGGCGTCGGACGATCCGACCCCTACCAAGGCCCGCCGGATTGGTCCATCGACGTTTACCAGAACGCCGATTGTGACTATCGGGCGGTGGCGGGGCTGGTCGCCGAACTGGAGGCGGGCGGCGTCGACCGCCTGCTGGCGGCGCTACGCGAGGCCGAGCTGCGTGGGATGGGCGGGGCTGGGGTCCCGGCCTGGCGCAAGTGGGAGGATGTCCGACAGGCCCGGGGCGATTGCAAGTTCGTGATTTGCAACGCCGACGAGAGCGAGCCGTGCACGTTCAAGGACCGGGAGATTCTGCGTTACGCTCCCCATCTGGTCATCGAAGGCATGGTGCTGGGCGCTCTCGTGGTCGGGGCTGAGCAAGGCTACGTCTATATTCGTCATGAGTATCCCGAGCCGCGGCATTACGTGGAGGCCGAGATCGAGCGAGCGCGGGCGTTGGGGGTGATTGGTTCGAACATTATGGGCACGGGGCGGCGATTCGAGCTGGAGGTGTTTGAGAGTCCGGGGGGTTATGTTTGCGGTGAGCAGAGTGCGCTGATCGAAGCGATCGAGGGGCGGCGGTCGGAACCGCGCAACAAGCCGCCGCAGATCGAGACCAATGGTCTGCTCGACCGGCCGACCTTGTTGAATAACGTCGAGACGTTTGCCTGGGTTCCAGGCATTGCGCTACGAGGTGCGGGATGGTATGCGAATGCGGGGGTCAAGGGCAGTCGCTGGTATACGCGGCGGGGGAAGGACGGGGCCAAGGGCAAACGGCTTTTTTCGATCTGTGGCGACGTGCGGAAGCCGGGCGTCTATGAAATGCCGATCGGCTCGACTCTTGGAGAGCTGATCGAGCGGGCCGGAGGTATGGCCGAAGGTCGTTCTTTGAAGGCGGTCGCGCCGTCCGGTCCGTCGGGGGGATTTCTACCGGCCCGGCTCACGGGGGCAGACCTGGGTCGAGGCCTGCCGGATGGAGTCGACGAGCTGGGCGTGTGGGATTTGCCGCTCGATCTGGATGAGTTTCGAGCGCTGGGCTTGATGCTCGGGGCGGGGCTGATGGTGATCGGCGACGGCCCCAGTTCGGACGTCCTGGAGCTGGCGCTGGGCGCGACCCGGTTTTTCCGGAACGAGTCGTGCGGCAAGTGCGTGCCCTGTCGGATCGGTTCACAGAAGCTGGTCGAAATCGGGGAGCGGATCGCAGGGGGCGTGGGCCGGCCGGGAGATCGGGAGCTGGTGTCGGATCTGGCGCGGACGCTGGAGCTGACGTCGATCTGCGGGCTGGGGCAGTCGGCGGCCAAACCCTTGGAGTCGGCGCTGCGTTTTTTTGTTGAGATTACTGAGAAGAACGAGGCGGCGCGATGAGTGGCGACCGTTCTGTCCGCGTCGAGGAGGAGGCGATCTGGTGGGACGACGAAGAGGGTCTCTTTGCGCGTGACTTTGATGGCCGGCTGATCCGGATGGACCCCGTCACCGCGGCCGATCTGGACCGGGATGTGACGATCCAGATCGATGGCCGAGAGGTGACGGTCAAGAAGGCCGTACCGGCCACGGATGAGCAGGGCCGGCTGCGGTTCGATCCGCAGGGTCGGGTCATCCCCCGGGCGACGACGATCTACGACGCGGCGACCCAGTTGTTCGGGCCGCGTCCGGATAACCCGATTCCGATCCTCTGCCATCGCGAGCATATGGACCCGGTGGCCGTTTGCCGACTGTGCGTGGTGCAGGTGGCCAAATTTAAGGCGCGAACTGGTCGGGTGGACATCGAGCGTAAGCTGATGCCGGCGTGCCAGCACCGGGTCGAGGAGACGATGATCGTCGACACGATTGCCTCGCCCGACGAGCGGGCGGCGCGGCGCGTGCGTGCGGCGGTGGCCGTGCTGACCGAGTTGCTCATGTCGGACCACCCGGCGCCGTGTCCGAAGCAGGCGGCGACGGGCGATTGCGAGCTCGAGGCGCTAGCGGCCCGGCTCGGCGTCGATGGGGGCCGGCTACCGAGCCGGTCGACCCCTGGGCCACGGGACGATTCCTCGCTGGTGATCGCCGTCGATCATAGCGCCTGTATTCTGTGCGATCGGTGCGTGCGGGCTTGTGGCGAGATAGCCGACAACCATGTCATCGGCCGGGCAGGCAAGGGATACCGAACGCGGATCGCGTTCGACCTTGATCAGCCGATGGGGGCATCGAGTTGTGTCGCCTGTGGGGAGTGCATGGTCTCGTGCCCGACCGGTGCGTTGACGCATCGGACGACGGTTCAGGCCGAGTTGTCGGGCGGGGTTCCGGTCCCCGCCGAGGAGTTGCTCAATCATCCGGTGAACGACATCCGTGCGGCGTTCGTTGGGGTGGCACCGCCGTTTTTGCGGTTCAACAGTCGCTCGGTGGTCCGGCGCCGATTCCAGCCCGGGGAGGTGATCTGCCGCGAGGGTGAGTATGGATCGACGGCGTTTCTGATCGAGCAGGGGTCGGTCGATGTCTTGCTCGATACGGCGATCCGGCATGTGGACAACGCGCCGCGGCGTGGTTGGTTTGGATCGATCGGGCGGTTTGCGCAGCGGCTGGTGCGTCGAGAAGAGGGTGAAGAGCGAGCGATTCCTGTCGATGCGCCGGTGGCGCTCTCGACGACCCGGCCGACGGCGACTTTGGGAGTCGGAGATCTGTTTGGCGAGATGACCTGCATGAACGCCTACCCGCGTTCGGCGACGGTGCGCGCGGGGCAGGACGGCGCCGTCGTGCTCGAGTTGCTCCGCAACGTCCTGTACATCATGCAGCGCACGCCGAGCTTTCGGCGGGTGATCGAGCGCAAGTATCGGGAGCGTGCCATCAGTGGGCATCTGCGTTCGGTGGCGCTGTTTGCGCCGCTGCGGCGGGATGAAGCCGCCTTTGCGCGGCTGGTGGAGGAAATCGGCCCGCGGGTGACGCTGCGGCGGTGCGAACCCGGCGAAGTGATCTTCCGCCAGGGCGAGCCGGCCCGGGATGGGTTCTACCTGGTTCGGACCGGATTCGTCAAAGTGAGCCAGGAGCGGCCGGGCAGCGAGCCGCTTGTACTCAATTACGTCGGGCCGGGGGGTTATATCGGGGAGATCGCCTTGCTGGCCGAGCTGCCTGAGCTTCGGGGCGAAGGGCTTACGGGCGTACGGACGGCGACCTGTTCGGCACTGGACCATGTGGACCTGGTGCGGATCACGCCGGCCGATTTTCGGGCGATCGTCGATCGGCATCCCGAGGTTCGGGACGTCGTAATTGCCGAGGCCCGGCGCCGGCTGGCCGAGAATCGCGCCGTGGCGGAGGAAGTCGCTGAGCGGCCGCTCGCGGATTTCCTGGCGCAGGGTCTGATGAATGCCCAGAGCCTGCTGGTGCTAGATCTGCTCAAATGCACCCGGTGCGACGAATGCACCAAGGCCTGCGCGGACACGCATGGGGGCGTGACCCGGCTGCTGCGGGAGGGCTTGCGTTTTGACCGGTTCCTGGTGGCCAGTTCGTGCCGCTCTTGTCTCGATCCGTACTGCATGGTCGGCTGCCCGGTGGGGTCGATCCGGCGACGGGCGTCGCGCGAGATTCTGATCGAAGACTGGTGCATTGGCTGCGGACTGTGCGCCGAGAATTGCCCATACGGCAATATCAACATGGTCGAGCAGCCTGCTGGGAACCGCGGCGCGGTCGTGCGTAAGGCGACGACCTGCGATCTGTGCACCAGCCTTGGCCCGGGTTCCGAGCCGAGCTGTGTTTATGCGTGTCCGCATGATGCGGCGCATCGGATGGCGGGCCCCGATCTGCTCGAACTGGTGCGCGGCAGCCAGATGTGAGCGTGGGTCCGGGGCTGGGAGACCCTCGGTCCATCCGTCAAAATCGTCAAAGTCCCGCAGTACGGTCGGTCGATATTGGCTGGCAGCCGTGATTCGATCGGCGACCAAGGCGGTCCCACGTCCTGGTCAGGGGAATCTAAGGAGTCAAGCGACCGGGAGGCCGACGCATGCCCGCCTGCCTTCCTGGAAGCCTTGCGAGCCTGGCTCTTTTCGTTTATGGGCTGTGTGCCCAGGTGCCGCGCGGTGGCGGCCTGTTTCCGGCGAGCTACCGGGAAGCACAGACGGCCGGGGAGGTCAGGTTGGAGGCCGCCCAGCAGCCCAGTGTGCTCAGGCCGTTGCCGCCATTGCCCGAACCGGCCGAAGCGTACGGGGAAGCGGGGTCAGCGGGGAGGGTCGGGTTGGAAGCCGGCCAGCGGCCCGGCGCGCTTGGGCCTTTACCCGCGTTGCCCGAACCCGCCGAAGCCCCGCCGGAGCTGGCACCCGCGGCTCCCGATCTGGGTCTGGGTGGCCCGTTGTCCCGACCGATCGAGTCGCCGCCGCGGCCGATCCTAGCACCGCCGGCCGCCGTCGAACCCCTGTTCCGCCTGCCCGACGATCCCCCGCGGGGCTACACCGGGCGTTCGGGCGTCATGCCCCGCGAGGGGCAGGAGTCGGCCCACTTCGTTCCGATTGAGGACCGCTGGCGGCTCGGCTGGCCGGAGTGGGACCGGTACGGCAAAGGGCATCCGCTGCTCGACGACTACCCGGGCGTGCTCGGCCGCTGGTTCGATCCCTACAATCAGAACGTCCTGAAGGGCGATTACCCGATCCTGGGCCAGCATACGTTTCTGGACATCACGGCCAAGGCGGATCTGTTTTTTGAGCCGCGGCAACTGCCGACCCAGACCACCGCGTTCGAGAGCACAGCGCGGCCGTTTCAGGAGGAGTTTTTCGGGCGCTCGTCGAGCTTCGTCACGCTCGACTTCTTCAGCATCTCGTTCGACTTGTTTCACGGCGACGCGGCATTCAAGCCGATCGACTGGCGGATCCGCCTGACGCCGACGCTCGGCGTTTCGAACTTTGCATTTAGCGAGCGAGCTCAGGTCAGTCCCAACGTTCTCCAGGGGACGAGCCGCCCGCGTGCTTTCTGGTCTCTGCAAGAAGCGTTTGTCGAGGCCAAGCTGGCCGACCTGTCGCCCGACTACGATTTTCTCTCGATCCGCGCCGGTAACCAGCCGTTTATCTCGGATTTTCGCGGCTTTCTGTTTGCGGATGTCAGCCGGGGCGTGCGGTTGTTCGGCAATCTGTTCTCGAATCGCGATCAGTACAACCTGATGTACGTCCGCCAGTGGGAGAAAGACACATTCACGGCGCTGAACAGCTTCAACGATCGGAATCAGAATATCGTCTTCGCCAACTACTACCGCCAGGACTTTATCTTCCCGGGGTATACGGCGCAGTGGAGCCTGACCTTCGTCAACGATCCGGCGAGTTTCAAGTTCGACAAGGCGCGGGTTCTGGTCCGCCCGAGTCCGCTCGGCGTCTTTCAGCCCCATGAGCAGAACGTCTTCTACCTGGGCTGGGCCGGCGACGGGCACATCGGACGGTTCAACATCACCCATCAATTCTACTGGGCGCTCGGCCAGGATAGCCTGAACCCGCTGGCCAACCAATCGCAGACGATCAACGCCCAGATGGCGGCGATCGAGGGATCGTACGACCGGGATTGGGTTCGCTTCCGCGCGTCGTTTTTCTGGGCCAGTGGCGACGGCGACATCAACAACAGCCGGGCTTCCGGATTCGACACGATCCTTGACAACCCGAATTTTGTCGGCGGGCCATTCTCGTTCTGGAATCGCCAGCAAATTCCACTCTTCGGCGTCAACCTGGTTCAACGGCTGAGTCTGGTGCCCGACCTGCGGTCGTCCAAGATTCAGGGCCAGCCCAATTTTGTCAATCCGGGGATCCTGATTCCCAACGTAGGCATGGACTTTGATCTGACGCCCAAAGTCAAGCTCATTACCAACTACAACCTGCTCTGGTTCGACAAGACCAACGTGCTCGAGCAATTTCTCTTCGATGGAGCGATTCACCGCTCGATCGGCGCCGATCTGAGTTGGGGGATGGAGTATCGCCCGCTGCTGAGCGAGAACTTGATGTTCATCGGCGGCGTTTCGACGTTAATCCCGGGTCAGGGCTTCCGCGACCTCTACAACAACTTCGATAGCCGGGTCGGTGCCCTGGTCGCGGGCTTCGTCAACGTGGTCGTGCTCTACTGACCAGACACCGTTCGGCCACCGACCGAGCCGGTCCGAAGCTCGCGGCTCCGGCTGATCGCGTCCCGATCGCCGGCCGCGACCCAACGTGAACGAGGCGGGTTTGAGGACGCGCACCTGCGGTCCGCCCAACCGGGATTGAATGATCCGGGTGACGAAACCGGCGTTGACGGTTAGGGGGCGACCGGCTAGGTTCACGCTGCACGTGTGCGCTGCGCTACGGACTGCGTAGCGTTCTGAGCAACGGCTCCTTCACTTTGGATCAGCGCCCATGGATCGGGCACGCCGACGAACCCCGTTCAACCCGACGCTTCGCCTGGTCCCCCCGTTGCTGGTCGTCGCCGCGCTGGCGTTGGTGCTTGCGCCCGGTCAGGGTATTCCCCGGCTCGTGCACGCGCAGCAAGGCTCGCGTCCGGCAGGTCGACCGTCGCTGGGTGAACCGACGTTGCTGGCTCAGTCGGCCGAGCTCGCCGCGGCCAAGAGTGCCGGCTGCGTGGTCTGCCACCAGAATCAGACTGACCCCCATGGCAAGCCCGAGGTGGTGCGGCTTGGCTGCGTCGATTGTCATGGCGGCGATCCGACGGCCACCGACAAGCACCGCGCGCATGTGCGGCCACGGTTTCCCGAGGCCTGGGCCAGTGCCGCCAATCCGGTGCGGTCGTACACGCTTTTGAACTACGAGAGCCCGGAGTTCGTCCGGTTTGTCAATCCGGGCGATTTGCGTGTCGCGGATCTTTCGTGCGGAACGGCCGGGTGTCACGGGGAGATGGTGCTCCAGGTCCGCAAGAGCATGATGACCCACGGAGCGATGCTCTGGGGCGCGGCGCTTTATAACAACGGCGCAGTGCCGCACAAATGGCCGCGTTACGGCGAGAGTTACAGCCCTCAGGGCGCGCCGCAGCGGCTTCAGACCGTTCCTCCGCCAACACCCGAAGAAACGGCACGCAAGGGGGTCCTGCCATTTCTCGACCCCCTGCCCCGGTTTGAGATCAGCCAGCCGGGGAACGTCCTCCGCGTGTTCGAGCGAGGCGGCCGCGAGCCTCAAGAGGTGGGATTGCCGAACCCGTTCGAGGACCCAGGCCGACCCAAGGCCCGGCTCAGCGCACGCGGCCTCGGGACACGCAACCGGACCGACCCGGTCTTCGTCGGGCTCCAAAAGACGCGGCTTCTGGACCCAACCTTGAACTTTCTTGGTACCAACGACCACCCGGGCGATTACCGCTCGTCGGGCTGCACGGCCTGCCATGTGATCTACGCGAACGACCGCTCAGCCGTCCATTCCGGACCGTATGCCGTCTACGGCCATCGTGGGCTTTCCTTTCAGCCGGACCCGATGATCCGGCGCGATGAACCGGGCCATCCGATCGCCCACCGGTTTACCTCCGGCATTCCGACCAGCCAGTGCATCGTCTGCCACATCCACCCGGGAACGACCGTGCTGAACAGCTATACCGGCTTTATGTGGTGGGACGAGGAAACCGACGGCGAGCTGATGTATCCGGCCGAGCAGAAAAACCCCACGGCCGAGGAATTCGCCGCGTCGATGCTGTCCAACCCCGACGAAGCGGCGGCCCGCGGCAACTGGTCCGACCCGGCATTCCTGGAGCGGGTCGCCGAGTTGAACGACCGCACCCGCCACACCCAGTTTGCCGACTACCACGGTCACGGTTGGGTCTTCCGGGCGGTCTTCAAGAAGGACCGTCACGGGGTCTTATTGGATCATCGCGGCGAGGAGGTCGCCGACGACTCGAATCCCCAGCTCCGCGCAGCCATGCAAGTCCCGCTCCAGGTCAAGGAGCGATATCGGACCACAGCCGAGGCGTACAAGGCTGCGGCCTCCGACCCTCACGAGGCGTTCCGTGACGGCCTGCCCGTGCATCAGCTCGATGTGCACTTGGAGCGGGGCATGCACTGTGTCGACTGTCATTTCATCCAGGACGTCCATGGCAACACGAAGCTCTACGGCGAAGTGCGCGCGGCCATCGAGATTCAGTGCGCCGACTGCCACGGGACCACGACCCGCCGCGCCACGCTGGTGACCTCGGGACCCGCGTCCGACACCTCCGCAGCCCAGTCCGGCAAGGGCGGTCGCGACCTGTCCGCCCTCCGCACCCCGTTCGGCCAGCGGCGGTTCGAGCGGCAGGGCGACGCGATCATCCAACGGTCGATGGTCGAGAGAGACCTGGCCTGGGAAATCACCCAGGTGGCCGACACGGTCAACCCGGCTTCGCGCCATTACAACGAACGGTCGGCGCTGGCCAAGACGATTCGCTTCGAGGGCGGGCAACTGGTCTGGGGCGAGGTTCCGGACGGCGACGAGTCGGTCTGCGCCCATGCCGACGAGCGGATGAGCTGCATCGCCTGCCACTCGTCCTGGAATCCCTCCTGCTTCGGCTGCCACCTGCCCCAACGCGCCAACAAGAAGATGCCCCAGTTGCACAACGAAGGCGACGTCACCCGCAATTACACGTCCTATAACTTCCAGACCCTGCGCGATGATGTCTTCATGTTAGCTCATGACGGCGATGTCACGGGCAATAAGATCAATCCCTCGCGGTCCAGTTGCGCGATCCATGTCGGCTCGTACAACGCCAATCGCGAGTCGATCTATGTACAGCAGCAGACGATCTCGGCCGAAGGACTGTCGGGGATCGCCTTCAGCACCAACGTCCCGCACACGGTCCGCCCGGCGCCGCCGCTGCACCGGGATGGACCAGATAAGGGACGGCCAATCTCGCCAGCGAGCTTGCTCCCGGGACGATCCGAAACCAAGAGCTGCACCGATTGTCACCTGGCGCGCGACGGGGACAACAACGCCATTCTGGCGCAACTGCTCATGCTGGGCACCAACTTCACCAACTTTATCGGCCGCTACTGCTGGGTCGCTGCCGGCGACCACGGACTGGCGGCCGTGGTGGTCACCGAGCGCGATGAACCCCAGGCCGTGATCGGCAGTTCGCTCCACGCGATTGCCTACCCCGATCACTACCGGGAGCATTTGGAGCGCCGCGGTGAGCTGGAGCATGCCCATGAGCATCCGGGCCGCGACATCAGTGAACGCCATCTCCGGCCCAAGGTCCTTTCGCTCCAAGCGCGCGGGGAGTTTCTCTATGCGGCCTGCGGGGAGGCTGGCCTGCGGGTCTTCGACATTGCCTTTATCGATCACAAGGGGTTTAGCGAGCGGATTGTGACAGCGCCGGTTTCTCCGCTCGGGCAGCGGCTATTTGTCCGCACAAGCTATGCGACGGCCGTGGCTGCCCCCACAACGATCGCCCCCGACCCGACTCGCGTGGGCCGCCCGGAAAATCGCGAGCAACCGATTCACCCGCTTTATGCTTATATTTACGTCACCGATCGCGACGAGGGGCTGATCCTGGTCGGCGCTGGGACCCTGCTCGACGGCAACCCGCTGAACAACTTCCTGACCCGGGAGGTGACGTTCAACCCGGCCGGGATTCTCCGGGGAGCGCGCTCGATCGCCATCATTGGCACGTACGCCTATGTGGGCTGCGATGCGGGTCTGGTGGTCGTGGATATTGACGACCCGACACAGCCACGGATCACCTCGATCGTTGGCGAGCCGCTGTTGCGCGGCGTGCGCTCGATCACCAATCAGTTTCGCTACGGCTTCGTCTGCGATGCCGACGGGGTCAAGGTGCTGGATATCACCGACCTGGCCCATCCGCGGGTGGTTGCCGGGGTTCCCCTAGCCGATGCCCGCTCGATCTATGTGGCTCGAACCTATGCGTACGTCGCGGCCGGGGAAGAGGGTCTGGTGATCCTGGACGTCGAGCGGCCCGAGCAGCCGGTGATCGATCAGGTCTATAACCCGAATGGGTGCTTGTCCGACGCCAACGACGTCAAGCTGGGCATCACCTATGTGAGCCAGTTCGCGTACGTGGCTGCCGGTCGGAATGGGCTACGCGTCGTGCAGTTGACCAGTCCCGACACGCCGGGCAATGCCGGCTTCAGCCCGCGGCCGACGCCGCGTTTGATCGCCTCGTTTGCGATACCGAACCAGGGCCACGCCCTGGCGATCAGCGAGGGTGTGGACCGCGACCGGGCCGTGGATGAGTCGGGCAACCAGATTGCCGTCTTCGGCCGGGTGGGAGCCCGCCCGCTCAGTCTCGAAGAACAGCGGCGGATGATTCTGCACGACGGCCGGCCCTGGTTTGTCTCGGATGATCCCCGAGACCCGATCTACGTGCGGCGGACATCGCGAACCGATCCGCTCGCAGGCGCTGCGGTGCGCGACCCGGAGACGCGCTCCGCCCAACATCCCTGATCGAAAGAACGGCCCGATGGAGCTGTTCCGCGACCGAAGCGCTCGCTACGGTGCGGGGGCGAGCTGCGAAAAAAGCTGAAGGATGCGCGACGGGTCGTATTCGGCCGCCCGCTCCAGCCGCGGTGCGTAGTCCGGGCCGATCAGTGTTTTCTGGGTTGGTTCGCTTCGCAGCGAGAGGCCGAGAATACGATCCAGCTCCGCACGAGCCGACAACGCCGTGGGTGGAGCGTCTTGGCCCAGTTCAACGATGACGGTGTGGACCATCTGAGCCAGCGTCCGGGCCGAGTCGTAATCGGGGATGCGCTGGTGAGCCGCCTGCGCGATTCGGGTCAGCAGAGCGCGGGCGGCCGACCGATCGATCGGCTCCGCCTCCAGCCGCTCGATCAAGCGATCGCAGGCTGCGGCGACCTGGCGAGCCGTCGTCGCGATGGCCTGAGGGTCGCCGAACGGACGAACCGTGGCCGCGGCGTGCCAGGCGTCAAGCGGCTCACCTAAGGCCTCACCCCCGGGTGACAGCATGGCGGCGACCCCAGGCCACTCGGGCAGCGGCGGTCGGCCGGCGGCATGGCGGTAGCCCCGTTCCTGCCTCCACGTTGACGACCCACGCAGGCCGTGGTGGCACGCCGTGCAATCGAACCGGGCGAAGTCGGGCCAGGTTTCTTGTCCCGCGGTCGCAAGCGTGCCACTGGCCTGGGCTGCCGCTAGCTCCGCCATCGCTTTCAAGGCGGCCAGGCTGCCTACGAGCGACTCGCGGGTGGACTCGAAGGGATCGGCAGGCAAGCCCAGCCGCTCCCGGCGCTGGGCCGATTTCTCGCTCAGCCGTTCCCAATGACGGGGCTCGTCCTGAGCATAGCGCGACAGGTCGAAGGCTGGCAGCGGCGGGTGCCCCGCTGCGTACATCGCATGGGTCAGAACCCGGCCTTGCGACGGGTCGCCGACATGGCACGAAACACACAGAGCCGCCCGACGCCCAACGCTCCACAGATCGGCCATGCCGAAGTCACGCTCCTTGGCGGCACGGTCCAGCCCACGCCAGGCCGGATCGTCGACACGGGCATGAGCCTCGACCCAGTTGGCATAGGCACCATGGCAGCCCACGCAGGTAATGCCTTCGCTCCAGCGCACGCCGGGCAGCGAGGTCGACGGCGCTGCGTGGCAGGAGAGGCAGGCCGGGGCCGTTGCCGCATCAAGACCCAATCGCTCGCCGATGACACGCCCCCGCTCGGACGTCAGAGCGGCATGGGCCAGAGCGTGCCGATCAGAGGCATCAAAGGTGGCCCACTCGTTCATGCGGCAAATCATCGAAGCGCGTTCGTCAGGGTAGTAGGTGGCCGCCCGATCCTGATTGTGGCAGGCGGCACAGTGGCTTGCCCGATAAACGAAGGGCTTGAGCGGCTCGGCACGCGTCGATAACTCCGCCACTCCAACAGAGCTTCGTGCCCCGCCCAGAACAAAGCCCGCCGCGGCCAGTGCGAGCAGAGCCGCGAGGCTCGATCGTTGCCGAAGGTTCGAGCGTATCATGACACCCCCCTAGGATTCGCGGCCGACGGCGTATTGCCTTCCTGAGGCGTCCTGGCCAGAGCAGCGGCGGGCGGTCCCGACCGCGTTGGGGACTGGCGCCATTCATCAATCAGCGAGGCGACCAGCGCCGTCCAGCCGGTCTGGTGGCTGGCACCCAGCCCCTCGCCCGTTTCGCCATGAAAGTATTCGTAAAACAACAATAGATCTTGCCAATGGGGGTCGGTGGCGTAGCGCGTCTGGCCGCCATCCATGGGGCGGCGGCCGGTCTCCGGGTCGCGACGAAAGATTGCGATGAGTCGTTCGGCCAGTTCGTTCGCCAGTTCGCCGAAGGTCAGACGCCGATGCCCGTGGGCCGGAGAGCGGATTCCCGCATCCGCGCCGTAGGCTTTGGCCAGCTTGCGGAGCGACTCGATCAGCAGAAAACAGGTGGGAAACCAGATGGGTCCGCGCCAGTTGGAGTTGCCGCCCTTGATCCAGTTGAGCGATTCTCCCGGTTCGTATCCGACGGTCATCCCCTCGTAGCTGAACGGTTGGGAGGCGTGGACCCGAGACAAACTGCGCACGCCGAACGGCGAAAGAAACTCCGCCGGGTCGAAGACCCGTTCCAGGATCCGCGTCAGTTGAGCGAAGTCGACGATGGTCAGCACGTGCGTCGTTTCCGACTCGTGGTCGACCGTGTGCACGACACCCCGAGTCAGGTCGGCGCGATGGGTCAGGAACCAGTCCAGGTGGCGTCGAAACGACGAGAACGGCTCGATCCAGGAGCGTTCCAGGCGTTCCACGGCAAACAGAGGGACGAGCCCCACCAGGCTTCGGACGCGAAACCGGTGGAAGCTGCCGTCGGGCCTGCGCAGCACGTCGTAAAAGAAGCCGTCCTCGTCGTCCCAAAGCGCGTAGTCGCGGCCGCCCATGTGCTTCATCGCCGCCGCGACGTAGACGTAGTGCTGAAAAAACTTGGTCGCCAGAGCCTCGTAGACCGGATTTTCCTTCGCGAGTTCGAGCGCGATCCGCATCAGGTTCAGGCAGAACATGCCCATCCAGCCGGTCGCATCCGACTGCTCGAGAATCGAGCCCTCGGCGCAGCGAACCGACCGGTCGAACACTGTGATGTTGTCGAGGCCAAGAAACCCGCCCTCGAAGATGTTGTTGCCTTCGCGATCGACCTTGTTGACCCACCAGGCGAAATTGATCAGCAGCTTGTGGAAGCAGCGTTCGAGGAAGTCGCGGTCGGCCTGGCCCGAACGGATGCGGTCCATGTTGTAGACCCGCCAGACCGCCCAGGCATGGACCGGCGGGTTCGTGTCCGAAAATTCCCACTCGTAGGCAGGGAGCTGGCCGTTGGGGTGTTGAAACTGCTCGAAGAGCAGGGTCCAGAGCTGGTCTTTGGCAAACGCCGGGTCGATCAGGGCGAGCGGTACACAGTGAAAGGCCAGGTCCCAGGTGGCGAACCACGGGTATTCCCAGGCATCGGGCAGCGACAAGATCCGCATCGAGTTGAGGTGGCGCCAGTGCGTGTTGCGGATCGTGGAGCGGCCGGCCGGCGGCGGCCAGCAGGGGTCATCGCCGTTGAGCCATTCGCTGACATCGAATAGATAACTGCGCTTGGTCCAGAGCAAACCGGCGAAGGCCCGACGTTGGATCAGCCGCTCATCGGGGCTGGCGCAGGCCGGCGCGATCGATTCATAGAAGGCGTCGGCCTCACCGCGGCGGATCCCGATCAGGGAGTCGATCCCCTCGAGCGGGGGCTCCGCTTCCGTTTCAGGTGCGAGTCGCAGCCGGACGACGACCGAGCCGCCCGGCGGCACCGCATCGAAACGATACCAGAGCGCTGCCTTGGTCCCGAACGGCTCAGGCCGGGTCGCCGCGACCCGCCCCTGGACGATCCGCTCGTGGAAAGCATCCTTGACGTACGGAGAGCGGTTGGAAAATCCGGGACCGAAGACGCGCGGAGCGTTGGTTTCGTTGTCGGTGAAGAGGGCTTCACAGCCCGCCTGGCCATCCAGGACATACGGGCCGAGCCGATAGTTCACCGGTACCCGCCGGGGTGTCGGCAAACCGCAGTCGGACGCTCGCAAGCGTGCTCCCACACCCGATGGCGCCGGTTCGAGGGTGATCCGGGGTGTGGGCCGCTCGAGACCATCCCAGCCCCAGGTATTGCGATACCAGAGCTGAGCCAGGATGTGGAGCGGAGCCGATTCCGGGCCACGGTTGAACGCCTCGATCCGAACGCCGAGCGCGTCCGGGCTTGCCTTGGCGTATTCGATCACGATGTCGAAGTAGCGGTCATCGTCGAAAACGCCCGTGTCGATCAGCTCGAACTCGCGGTCCGGCTTGCCGCGACGGCGATTTTCCGCGAGCAGCCTGAGGTAGGGAAACTCGGCTTGGGGATATTTGTATAAAAACGACATGTACGCATGCGAAGGTAGATTATCCAGATGAAAATAGAGTTCCTTGACGTCTTCGCCGTGGTTGGCTTCGTGGGGCGTCAGTCCGAAGAGGCGCTCTTTGAGGATCGGATCGCGGCCGTTCCAGAACGCCGGAGCCAGACAGAGCAGATGGTAGCGATCGCAGATCCCGGCGATGCCGTCCTCGCCCCAGCGGAAGGCTTTGCTGCGCGCCAGGTCGTGGGTTAAGAAACTCCAGGCGTCGCCGTTCTCGGAATAGTCCTCGCGGACAGTGCCCCAAGCTCGGTCGCCGACATACGGCCCCCACCGCCTCCAGGAGCCGACATCGTCGCGAATCTCGGCCAATCGCGCGTGCTCAGCAGTCATCGAGCAGATCCTTATTCCGTCTCGCTGGTCCTCAAGAGAATTGCGGAGCGACGAACGCGTGGAGGAGGCAACCCGAAACGCGCCGATGGTGTCGCGGCTGGCGTCTGGATGGAATCGCGGACAACAAGACACTGGCTGGCGACATGGGTGGTTGTCACGGGAGGGCGGGCTGGGTTTGCATCAGGCGTTCTCGCATGGTTTCGAGGCGGGTTCGGAGGGTCTCGAGTTCGGCCGGGTCGGCGCCCTGGCGTTCGAGGGTTTGGTAGAGCGGCACGAGGCCAAGATAGCGCTGAGCCTGGCGGTCGTGATCGTTGGGGCTTCGAGGGTTGGCGGGCCGCTCCAGCTCGGCAATCGCGTGCCGGATGGTCGAGGAATCAAGCCGCGGGGGTACCTGAAGCAGGGCAGCAAGCCCCTGGGCGGCGGCCTGGGCCGTTTGTGCCGCCTGAGCACGTGGCGGAACCGGTCGATTCATGTGCGTGGTGAGCGGCTCCAGTGTGTGCGCGACCGGGCCTTGGTTGCCGAGCACAGCAGCGGCGGCCTCGACGCCGGCGGCGTGCCAGGTCGCCCACTGGTAGGCTCCCGCGGATCCAATGGGCGGGGTGCGGTCGGTCAGGTCGTGGTGGCATCCCGCGCAGCCGTACTCGGAAAACTCGGGCCAGGGAGCCGAGGGCGAGCTTGCGCGCGCGACGGTCAAGGAAAGGACTTCTTCGAGACCGACCCGCTGACCGATCAGCCAGGCGCGCGCCGGGAAGTCCTCGGACTGTTCGATGCCTCGGGGCGTCCAGTGCGGAGGCATGCGATCGTGGTCGGCGGCGAACTCGAAGTCGAGCCGGGGGTGCCCCGCTGCGATCAGGTCGTGGTTGACATCCTGAATCAGGCCTGAGCTGGGATCGTGGCGGCCGATGTGGCAGCCTGCGCACGTTCGCACGCGGGTCTCGAGGTCGTCGGTGGCCCAGAAGCTCGGCGGGCGGGCGATCTGTCCCAGACGCCAGGCTTCGGTCGTGTGAGGCCCGAGCCAGTCGCGCGCCGGCCCGTGGCACGCCTCGCAGCCCACCCCATCCGCATCCATCCACTCGGTGCCGGCACGGAACGACTCGGGGCGTGGGACGCTGTGACAGGCAAGGCAGCGGGGATCACGATGAGCGGGAATCACCTGGCCGCCGCCTGCCAGGTTGCGGGCGATCCGCTCGGAACGAGGCTCCAGCAATACCTGGAAGGCTCGCGCGTGCGGATCGTCTCCGATCCAGGTCGTGTGTTCGTTACCCAGGATCGGCCAGCCCGGAACGGGTGCGATGCTACCGTGGCAGTTCGAGGCCGCACAGGAGCCGGAGCCGACCCACGGCGACCCCTCCGCCGCACGGGTCTGAATCGTCACCGGCCTGATCGCGGCAACCGAACCGATCAACCCGACCGGCGCGACCCGAACCGTCGACACCGACGAGGCGATCGTGATCCCCGCCAGCACCGCGGACGCCCCGGCCACAGACACAACCGCCATGATCCGCCGAGAGTGAATCATCGTACGAGGCGTTCCTCTTCAAGAGACTACAGAGGAAAGTTGTTCGCCGCGTCGCGCCGGATTAAATATAACCTGTTTGGGCGGGTGAAATTTCTGCTTTCTGGATAACGCCCAACGACGGCATCTGGGTCAGGATTTTCCGATCGTCATGCTTGTTTTCGATCGACAGCAGTGGGTGCGACATCGCGGCTGGGCCTGGCTCTGCGGGCTGGCTGCGGTGGCAGCCATCGTCTGGTGCCTGGTCGCGGCGGTCCAGGAGTCTCCGTGGCGCTGGCCCCCCGGCTCGAGCCTGCCCGGCTTCACCCTGGGCGTCCTGGGCGGCGGGATGATCCTCTTCGAGATGCTGCTCTGGCCTCGCAAACTGCTGCGTGGTTGGCGACTGGGCCGGACCCAGTGTTGGATGGCGGGCCATCTCTGGCTGGGTTTGCTGTGCCTGCCGTTGCTGTTGCTCCACGGCGGTTTCCACTTCGACCTGGGACGCTCGACGCTGGCGGCCGTGTTGATGTGGCTGCTCGTGGCCGTCGTTCTGAGCGGCATCTGGGGCCTGGTGATGCAGCACATTTACCCGCGGCGGATGCTCAACGAGCTGCCCGCCGAGACGATCCACGCCCAGATTCCCCACGTGCTGAGTCAGTTTCGGGAGCAAGCGCGGCGGATCGTTGAGCGGGTCTGTGGAGAGTCGGCCGACACGGATCTGCCAAGCGAACCGTACCTGGTGGCCACGGCGACCCGCCAGAGCGGAGCGATTGGAGGGAGGACGGTTCTGACCCAGGAGGCCTTGGGGCGGGTACCCGGATCGGCTCCGCTGCGTGAGTTCTACGAGCGGCAGATCGCCCCCTATCTGGAGGATCGGCCCGGGGCGTCGCCTTTGGACACCCCGGCGCGTGCCGAGGCGCTCTTCGAAGAGCTGGAGCGGCGGTTGCCTGCCGGGGCGCATCCGGCGGTCCGCTTTCTAGCGAACCTCTGCGACCAACGGCGGCAGTTTGCCCTGCAAGATCGCTGGCACCGGCGGTTGCACGCGTGGCTAGCCGTCCATTTTGCCTTGTCGCTGGCGCTAACCGTCTTGATGCTGGCCCACATCGTGCTCGCGCTCAAATATTTCTAGGACCGACACCCGGCCCAGGGTCTTAACGATGGCGGACGAGACCGGCAAGCAGCGACGCTCGCGGATCGAGCTGACATACTATCGCCGGCCGGATGCACTGACGCAGCGTCGTCGGGCGCTGGCCGCGCTGGCCGTGGCGGCCGCCTTGCTGTGGTTGGTGCTCGCGCCGCTGTGGGACGGACGCCGCTCGCCGCGGCTGCGATGGTTCCAGTGGGATCGGATGGCCTCGCCGGGGCCGCTGGCTCATGCCCATGCCGCTTGGACGGATGATTGCGGAGCCTGCCACGCTCCGTTCGTTCCGATCGACGGCTCGGACTGGTCGCCGTGGCCTGTGAGCTTTGCCGACCAGACCAGTGAACGCTGCCAGAAGTGTCACCTGGCCGGTCCGCACCACCCGGTCCGCGTCCCTCCCGCCCAGGTTCCCTCTTGCGCCGCGTGCCATCGCGACCATCAGGGATCGGAAGCCCAACTGACGCGGATGTCCGACGCGTTGTGTACGGGGTGTCATGCCAATCTGTCCGCCGTACGGGCTGAGGCGACGGGTGTTGCGGATCGAATCACGGCCTTTGATGCTGAGCACCATCCGCGTTTCGGCCCGCTTGCGAAACCCGACCCGGGCCGTTTGCACTTCAACCATGCGCTGCACCTGGCGCCCGGGCTGACGCTCCAGGACGGTGGCCGGCCCTGGACCGTTGACCGACTTGCCGAGCCGTGGCGGACTCGTTACGCCGCATTTGCCACGGCCCCCGACTCGCCGATCACGCTGAGCTGTTCGGCCTGTCACGAGCCGGATGATCGCGGGGCGTTGATGAAGCCTGTGGCATATGAGCAGCATTGCGCGGGATGTCATCCGCTCGGGTTCGATCCGGGTCTGCCCGAGCGTCAGGTGACCCATGGTCGGACGCCGGCGGAGGTGGTCGCCGAGCTTCGGGCTGTCTATTCGCTGGCTGTCGTTGAGGCCAACGACGATTTGCTGGCTCGTCGGATTCCCGACCGGTACCGAACGCGGCCTGGCCGGCCGGTGGAGACCGGGGATCGGTCGGCGGCCGAGGCTCGGGACGCGGCCCTGGATCGAGCCTTGAGGATCTTGTTTGGTACCGCGACGGCTCCCGCCCCCTCGCAGGGCGGATGCCTCAAGTGCCACGACGTGGCCGATTCCCCGCCCCTGCTCCAACAGGTCGCCGACTACGAGCGGATTGAGTTGGCCCCGACGTCGGTTCCCGCAGTCTGGCTCACCCACGCCCGGTTCGACCATCAGGCACATCGGGCTTGGGACTGCGCCCGGTGTCACGAGTCCGCTCGGCGATCGACGACTCACCGCGACCTGCTCCTTCCCGACCGGGATCAGTGTCTGGAGTGCCACGCCCCGGCCGCAGCGACCGCCGAGGGACAGCCGCTCGGAGGTGTCGACGCCTCCTGCACCGAGTGCCATTCCTATCACCAAGGCCATCTGGGGCCAGACTCGGTCGCACCGATCGCCCCTTAGGAACGTCGACGCCCCGAAACTGTTTCTGGCCGGCGGCTCCAACCTTGGTCTGCGCGACGGGTTCGCCCCGCGGCCCTGCGATGCCCGGACTGCTCCGGTGAATGTGCGTGGATTTTGTTTGGAGGGGCTCAAAGCTCGCGATAAGCTTGAAGATACGGCTCGCGTTCGGGTCGTGGCTCAGGCAACGGATCTACGGGTCATGGTGGCCCCGGCAGGCATGGGGCGGCTCGACGCCGCAAACTGCCTCTCGGGGCCATGACTCTTCTGGGAACAGCCCGGCGCCTGGGGCCGGGCGAAGACCGGGAGGGAGGATTGCCATGAGCTGGACCGGTCTCGACGCGTTCGACACGACCATACACACAACCAACGCCTGGCTGCACGCGATCATGGAAGAGCTTGGGCTGAAGGACCGCCGCCGCGCCTATCATGCTCTGCGCGTGGTGCTCCACGCGGCCCGCGACCGGCTGACTGTGAGCGAAGCGGCTCATCTCGGAGCGCAGCTTCCCCTGCTGGTCCGGGGCCTCTACTACGAAGGCTGGCAGCCGACCGACCGACCGATCCGGGGCCGTCGTCTGCGCGAGTTTGTCGCGCCGATTCAGGCGGCGTTCCGCGATCGATCCGATCTGGAGCCGGAAACCATCGCCTTGACCGTCTTGCGGATCATCGATGAGCGTCTCGCGCCGGGCGCGCTCCATGATGTCATCCGCGCGCTGCCGGAGGAGCTGCGTTATCGCTGGCCGGCCGGCGCGCCACTCTGATCCGAGTCCATCGCCTCCCCACGGCAACCCCAAACAACATCGCGAAGTCCGCCAGTCGGTCTGCTGTTCCGCGGCGCGGCGTTCGGCGAACCGATTGGCGGCGAACGCACCTCGGGCCGGGTGGCCCGCGCGCGGTCGGATCGCGGCGATCCTCTACTCGAAGCGAAGATGCTTGACCGACTCGCCCCGGTCGCGGAGTTCGCAGAGCGCGTCGATTCCGATGTTGAGATGTGTGCGCACGTAGCGCTCCGAGACGGCGCGGTCGCTCCGCGCCGTCTTGACCCCCTCGGGTGTCATCGGGCTGTCGGAGACGAGCAGCAGGGCACCTTTGGGGATCTGGTTGGCGAAGCCGACGATGAAAATGGTCGCCGTCTCCATATCGATCGCCTGGGCGCGAATATTTTTGAGGTAGGCCTTGAGCTTGTCGTCGTGCTCCCAGACCCGGCGGTTGGTGGTGTAGACCGTTCCCGTCCAGTAGTCGAAGCCGTGCTTGACGATCATGGCCGAGACGGCCTTCTGCAAGCGGAACGACGGCAGGGCCGGAATCTCCGGCGGCATGTAGTCGTTTGAGGTCCCCTCGGCGCGAATCGCGGCGATCGGCAGGACGAAGTCGCCCACCTTGGTCTTCTTTAGCCCCCCGCATTTGCCCAAGAACAGAACGGCCTTGGGCGCAATCGCCGAGAGCAGATCCATGACTGTCGCGGCCATCGGGCTCCCCATGCCGAAATTGAGGATCGTCAGCCCTTCGGCCGTCGCCGACTGCATCGGTCGGTCGCGGCCGAGCACCTCGCAGCCGAACCGTTCGGCGAACATCTCGACGTAATTCAGAAAGTTGGTCAACAGGACGTACTCGCCGAAGCCGTCGAGCGGCCGACCGGTGTATCGCGGCAACCAGTCGCGGACGATCTCGTGCTTGGTCTTCACGTTCGCAGGCGTTCCTCGAATCGGCAGGTCGCGATTGATCGCCCGATGATTGGCTCTCCATCCGTCACGATGTTCGGAACTCGAGCCAGATTCGTCCAGAGGGCCGCCGGGAACCGCGTGTCGGCCTGGTTCGAAACCGGATGCGATCCCCCGAGCCTGCGTGCCGAGTCGCACATTAACAGGCCCGTCGGTGGAATTTTTCAGAGCGTTGACCGGCCGCAGCCGGACAACGTTCCCGCCGGCGATGCCTCAATCGACCCCCGACGCCTTGGCGCGATAGACTACGCATGGTGCAAAGACGGCTGTGGTTCGTGCACGCCGGAGGGGAGCATGGCCAACGCGATCTCGAGGCGGCGGTTCTTGAATCAAGGCGCGGGCATCGCGGCTGCCGTCACCTTCGCCCCGACCAGGCCCCAGACCGCCCGTCGCCGATTCCTGTACGTCGCCACGCCCGGCATCCGCGACTACCTGGAGTACGGCGGGCACGGACTGCTGGTCTTCGATGTGGACGACGGTTACCGGTTCGTGCGGCGGATCCCGCTTCAAGGCCTTGGTCCAGACGGCAAGCCCCTGAATGTCAAGGGAATCTGTGCGAGCGCCGCGACAGGGCGGATCTACGTCAGCACGACGCGGCAGCTTCAGTGCCTCGAGCTGACGACCGGTCAGTTCCTCTGGGAGCGGGCCTACGAGGTCGGCTGCGACCGGATGGCGATCACGCCTGACGGTTCTGAAATCTACCTGCCTTCGTTCGAAGGCGACGTCTGGCAAGTCGTCGACGCCAGCGACGGTAGCGTCCTGGCCGTGATCAAGACCGATTCAGGCGCACACAACACGATCGTCGGTCCGAACGGCAAGGAAGCCTATCTGGCTGGGTTGCGATCGCCTCATCTGACCGTGGTTGACACCGCGACCCGCCAGGCCGTGCGTCGCGTTGGCCCCTTTTCGGCAGCGATCCGGCCTTTTACAGTCAATGGTACCCAGACGCGCGTCTATGCGAATATCAACGAACGGCTTGGTTTTGAGGTCGGCGATCTGAGATCGGGGAAGGTTCTGCACCAGGTCGACGTTCCCGGCCACGCCAAAGGGCCGGTGAAGCGTCACGGCTGTCCGAGCCACGGCATCGGCCTGACCCCCGACGAGCGCGAGCTTTGGGTCTGCGACGCGCACAATCAGAAGCTGCACATCTTCGACGCGACCGTCGAACCTCCCGCCTACCAGACCGCCTTGGTCCTGAAGGACGAGCCAGGCTGGGTCGCCTTCTCTCCTGACGGCGACCGGGCCTACCCCTCGACCGGCGAAGTGATCGACGTCTCGACCCGTGCCATCATCGCCGAACTGCGTGACGAAACGGGCACAGCCGTTCAAAGCGAGAAAATGCTTGAGGTCGAGTTCGCCGATGGGCGGCCACGGCGCGTCGGCGATCAGTTCGGACTGGGCCGTCTGGGCGCTCCCGACGGGATCGCTCCGTAACCTGACCTGCAAACCGACGGAGTTCTGGAATGAGCACTCAGCCTGATGCCGAGCTGCTACGCCGCATGGATGCCTATTGGCGCGCGTCCAACTATTTGAGCGTTGGCCAGATCTACCTCATGGACAACCCGCTGCTGCGACGACCGCTTGAACCGGGCGATATCAAGCCGCGGCTGCTGGGCCACTGGGGTACGTCGCCCGGCTTGAACTTCATCTACACCCACCTCAACCGGGCGATCGTCGAACGCGACTTGAACATGATCTTCCTGACCGGGCCCGGTCATGGCGGGCCGTCGCTGGTGGCCCATACCTATTTGGAGGGGACCTACAGCGAGATCTACCCCGATGTGTCGCGGGACGAGGCCGGGATGCGCCGGCTGTTCAAGCAATTCTCGTTTCCGGGCGGGGTTCCCAGCCACGTCGCCGCCGAGACGCCTGGATCGATTCACGAGGGCGGCGAGCTGGGCTACGTTCTAGCCCATGCCTATGGCGCCGCGTTCGATAACCCGGATCTAATCGTCGTCGCCGTGATCGGCGACGGCGAAGCCGAAACCGGAGCCCTGGCCGCCTCCTGGCACTCGAACAAGTTTCTCAACCCGGCTAGCGACGGGGCCGTCCTGCCCATCCTCCACCTCAACGGCTACAAGATCCACAACCCCACCATCCTGGCTCGGATTCCCCGCGGCGAACTGACCGAACTGCTCCGCGGCTACGGCCACGAACCGCTCTACGTCGAAGGCGATGATCCGATGCCCATGCACGCGGACATGGCCCGCGTGCTCGACGAGGCACTCGACCGGATCGCCCAGATCCAACAAGCCGCGCGGCAAGACGGGGTCGTCGAACGGCCACGCTGGCCTGTCATCGTGCTCGTCTCACCCAAAGGCTGGACCGGGCCCGATCAGGTCGATGGGAAACCGGTCGCCGGGTCGTTCCGATCCCACCAGGTGCCGATCGACGGATGCCGAACCAACCCGGAGCACCGCCGGCTGCTCGAAGCCTGGATGCGTTCGTATCGGCCCGAGGAACTCTTCGACGCGGCCGGGACACTCCTGCCCGAATTGCAAGCGCTGGCTCCCCGGGGCAACCGCCGCATGGGCGCCAATCCCCACGCCAACGGCGGCATTCTGCTCCGGCCGCTCAAAATGCCTGACTTTCGCCGTTACGCGGTCCAGGTTCCCCAGCCGGGCGCGGTCGAGGCCGAAGCCACCCGCGTTCTCGGCTGCTTCTTGCGCGATGTCATGGCCGAGAATCTGCCAGCGCGGAACTTCCGCATTTTTGGACCAGACGAGACCTTATCCAACCGGCTCGGCGCGGTCTTCGAAGTGACGCGCCGCGGCTGGGTCGCCGAGGTTGCTCCCAACGATGAGTGGCTCGCCCCAGACGGTCGTGTCCTCGAAATCCTCTCCGAGACCACCGTTCAGGGCTGGCTGGAAGGCTATCTCCTGACCGGACGCCACGGGTTTTTCTCGTGCTACGAGGCGTTCATCCACATCGTCGACTCGATGTTCAACCAGCATGCCAAGTGGCTCCACGTCAGCCGCGGATTGCCCTGGCGACGGCCCATCGCCTCGCTCAATTACCTGCTGACCTCCCACGTCTGGCGTCAGGACCACAATGGGTTCAGCCACCAGGATCCCGGGTTCATCGACCTGGTTGTCAACAAGAAGCCCGAGATCATTCGGGTCTATCTCCCGCCCGACGCCAACACGCTCCTTTCGGTCGCCGACCATTGCCTCCGTAGCCGTAATTACGTCAACGTGATTGTCGCTGGCAAGCAGCCCGCTCCCCAGTGGCTCGACATGGACCAGGCGATCAAGCATGCCACCGCCGGCATTAGCATCTGGAGCTGGGCCAGCAACGACCAGCACGGCGAACCCGACGTCGTCATGGCCTGCTGCGGCGACGTGCCCACACTCGAAACCCTCGCGGCCGTCTCCATCCTCCGCCGGCTCATCCCCGAACTCAAAATTCGCGTCGTCAACGTGCTCGATCTCATGAAATTGCTGCCGCCCACCGAACACCCGCACGGACTGACCGACCGCGCCTTCGACACCATCTTCACCATCGACAAGCCGATCATTTTTGCCTTCCACGGCTACCCCTGGCTGATCCACCGCCTGACTTACCGGCGCACCAACCACGCAAACCTCCACGTACGCGGCTACAAAGAAAATGGAACCACGACCACACCCTTTGACATGGTGGTCCTGAACGACCTGGATCGGTTCCATCTGGTCGCCGACGTGGTCGACCGAGTCCCTCAACTCCGTGAGCGCGCTGCCTACGCACACCAGGCGATCCGCGACAAACTGATCGAGCACAAACAATACATTCGCGAGCACGGCGAAGACCTGCCCGAGGTGCGGGAGTGGAAATGGACCGTCCAGACACCTTAGCCCCTTCCGCCGAGCCGTCCCAACCCGGCCAGCCGGAGCCACCGCCGGCCGCCTCCATCGCGCCGACTCAGCGACTGGCCTCGATCGACGCGTATCGCGGCCTGGTCATGGTGCTGATGATGGCCGAGGTGCTCGAACTGGGCCGGGTCGCCGCCGCGTTTCCAGATCATCGGTTCTGGAGCTTCCTGAGTCATCACCAGGAACATGTGGAGTGGGTCGGCTGCTCCCTGCACGACCTGATCCAGCCGTCGTTTTCGTTTTTGGTGGGTACGTCGTTAGCGTTTTCGCTCGCCAGGCGGACCGTGCAGGGACAGCGGCCCTGGCGGATCGCCGCGCACGCCCTGTGGCGGTCCGCCGTGCTCGTTTTCCTGGGAATTTTTCTCCGGTCGCTCGGGCACGAGCGAACCTACTACACGTTCGAAGATACCCTGACGCAGATCGGTCTCGGCTATCCGTTCCTGTTCGTGCTCGGCCTACGGCCGAGGCGCGAGCAGTGGATCGCCTTCGTGTTGATCCTGGTCGCGGTCTGGGCCGCGTTTGCGCTTTATACGCCGCCCGTCGATCATGACTACGCGGCGGTCGGCGTCTCGGCCGATTGGCTCCGCGAGCATGGACTGAGCGGATTCGCGGGCCGCCATTGGCAGAAGAATGGCAACCTGGCCTGGGCCTTCGATCGCTGGTTTCTTAACCTCTTTCCCCGGGAGAGACCCTTCAGCCATAACGCCGGCGGCTACGCAACGCTCAGTTTCATTCCCACTCTGGCCACGATGATCCTCGGGCTGATCGCGGGCGGCTGGCTGCGCGAGCCAAACAGGGACGCGCCGCGGCGCCTAGGGACGCTCACCCTCGCAGGGCTGGCCGGCTTGGGCCTGGGCTGGGCGCTCAACGCCGCCGGACTCTGCCCGATCGTCAAGCGGATCTGGACCCCGAGCTGGGTCCTGTACAGCGGTGGCTGGTGCCTGCTCCTGCTCGCTGCGTTTCACGCCGTCTGCGACGTCGCTGGGTGGCGCCGCTGGTCCGCTCCGCTGCGGGTTGTGGGCGTCAACTCGATCGCCGCGTATCTGATGAGCTGGCTTTGGAAGGATTTCATCGCCACCAATCTGAGGCGCCACCTGGGCGAGACGGCGTTCGAGGCGTTTGGATCCGAGTACGAGCCGCTCGTCCACGGCGCGGCGGTGCTGCTCGTCTTGTGGCTCATCCTCTGGTGGATGGACCGTAAGCGGATTTACCTGAAGATCTGAGCGGGGAGGCTGGACGGATGATCTGCGTCGCCGTCACCTACGTGATCCAGGCGGGTCGGGAAGACGAGGCCGTTCGGCTCTTCGCCGAGCTAGCCGCGGCCACCCGCCAGGAGCCAGGATGCCGGATGTACCTGGTCCATCGCGCCGTCGATGACCACCGCCGCTTCTTCCTTTACGAACAGTACGACGATCAGGCCGCCCTGGACGCGCACCGCAGCGCCGATCATTTCGTGCGGCTGGCCAAAGACGGCCTCTGGCCAATCACCGAGGAGCGAATCCCGACCGTCGGGCTTCTGTTGGACGTCTGATCCCGGCTCGCCTCACAACAGGAACGCCAGCTTACGGCGATACTCCCGGGCCAGGTCCGAATCGCCCAGAACCTGAAAGACGGCCAGCATGAGCTTGCGCGCATCCTCGCCAACGCCTTTGCGGTCGCGTTCGACCAGATCCAGGGCCAGCTCCAGGGCCTCGGCGTGGCGACCAGCGGCGGCCAGGGCCTCAGCCAGCCTGAATCGGGCGTGCAGGTCGTTCGGGGCCGCCTCGACAGCGGCCTTAGCCTCTTCGACGCGCCCGGCCTCCGCGCCGGCTTCGCGGAGTAGGATCTCCGCCTTCACCCGTTCGGCTTCGGGTTCCAGATAGCCACGGCGCTCGAGCTGATCGAGGATCTTACGCGCCTCGTGGATTCGACCCACGCCCGCCAGGACACGCATCAACCCGGTCAGGGCCGCCGGGTCGTTCGGCGCGGATTCGAGCGCCTCGCGGTAGCGGACCTCGGCTGCGCCCGGGTCCGTCCCCTCCAGCGCCCGCGCCTCGGCTACCAGCCGTTCGGCTTGGCTGGGCAGGAGCCGCTCCACAAACGCCCGGATGGCCGATTCGGGAATGACCCCAACGAACGAATCAACGACCTTACCATCCCGCAAGCCAAAAACGGCCGGGATCCCGCGAACGCCAAACGCCGCCGCAATGTCCGGCATCGTATCCGAGTTGGCCTTGGCCAGGACAAAGCGGCCCGCATACTCCCGGGCGACCTTCTCCAGAACCGGCCCGAGCATCCGGCAAGGTCCGCACCAGGGTGCCCAGAAATCGACGACAACCGGCACCTCGCGCGATCGTTCGATCACCGCCCGCTCGAATTCCTCGGGTCGGACATCCATGATAAATGGCGTGGTACTGCTCATGGTCTTTAGTTTAGCGGTGCGATCCGGCACGATCCAAGGGCCGCTGCGGTCCGTGTTCGAGTCCTGCCCATGATGCCCGTCTTGGTCGAACTGTGTGTCGAGGGGGTCGAAAACGCGCATGTCGCCGCCACGGTCGGGGCTGACCGGATCGAGCTGTGCGCCGACCTGCCCCGAGACGGCACGACACCGAGCGTCGGTGTTGTCTCGGAGGCCTGCGCCGGGTCACGAGTGCCGATCCATGTCCTGATCCGTCCCCGCCCCGGCGACTTCGTCTACACGCCCGCGGAGATCCGGTCGATGATCCAGGACATCGAGGCGGCCGCTCGGGCCGGGGCCGCTGGCGTGGCCCTCGGCGCCTTGACCCCTTCCAACCGCATCGACCTGGACGTCACCCAATGCCTGATCGAGGCCGCCACGGGTCTGTCCGTGACCTTCCACCGCGCCTTCGATCTTGTGCCCGACCCAACGGAAGCGCTCGAGCTTCTGACCTCGCTTGGCGTCGATCGCCTGCTCACCTCGGGCCGCCCCGGACGGGCGCGGGATCACCTCGACCTGCTGGCCAAGCTCCAGCATCAAACCGCCGGCCGACTCCGCATCATCGCCGCCGGTGGCATCACCGCGGCCGACATCCCCGATCTGGTCGCTGCCGGAATCGGCGAGATTCACTCTGCTTCGGCGGTGATCGGCCCCGATGGCCGGGTCGATCCGGCTCGAGTCCGTCACCTGCTTACCGTGGCGCGGCGCCCGAGCGCGCCCCTGTGATTTGAGCCACCCGGTTCGTTGCCCTTTGCCCGACGACCGCACTACCATGCTAGGGCGTCCACGGGTCATCGACTCCCCGGGGAGCGTGAGCATGGCTGGTGCCGGCCGCGGTCTTCAAAACCGTAGTGCGGGCTGGGAACAGTTCGCAGGTGGGTTCGATTCCCATACGCTCCCGTCGCGTGTTCTCCTCGGCCAGACCCGAGCCTCGCAGACCTCCAGCTGGACTTTGTGCGGATGCGGTCCGGCCCAAACTCGGCCAGCTCGCCTCACTCACCAATCACCTTGATCAGGACCCGTTTTGGCCGGCGGCCATCGAACTCGCCGTAGAAGATTTGTTCCCAGGGGCCAAAGTCAAGCCGACCGCCGGTGATCGCCACGACCACCTCACGACCCATGATCTGCCGCTTCATGTGGGCATCGGCGTTGTCCTCGCCGGTGCGGTTGTGAGCGTAGACCTTCGGCGAGGCGTCGAACGGCGCGAGCTTCTCGAGCCACGCCTCGTAATCGGCGTGCAAACCCGGCTCGTCGTCGTTGATGAAGACCGAGGCCGTGATGTGCATCGCATTGACCAGCACCAGTCCCTCGCGCACGCCGCTGGCGCGCACGGCGTCCTCAACCCGGGACGTGATATTCACAAATCCCCGCCGCGCGGGGATCTCCATCGTCAAATAAACCGTATGCGACTTCATGAGGCGCTCGCTCCTCGGAAGGGCTGACCACTAAGCCACGCTTCGAGCCTACCAGAGGCTTCAACCAAGGCGTTACACGTCGATCAGGCCCGACCCGAGTCCCCCCGCCTCTGCCCCTCTCCCATTTCCCCCTCCGAATATTGAACGACCTTTGCCCTTGCGGGCGTCGCGGTGCGGTCCCGTCAGCCGGGGAACAACCATCCAGATGGCTCCCCAGGAGGGGGCCACCGTGGGAAGGGACCCGAACGGCAACGCTCCGCGTCGGACCGCGTTCGGGGTCCGGCCGGTACGCGCTGTCCCAGCGCAAGCGGCTTCGATGGCTGCCCATTCGGGTCGATCAAATCAGCGGCCGCGCGACCAGGATCATGATCGCCCGGTCCCGCACGAGCACGTACCGGGGGTCGGCCACGACCGGTTCCTGCCCCTCGGGCCAGATCTCCTCCGGCGACGGCATCCCCGTATTGATGGCGACGTGCCACCGCGTCCCGGCCGGCGGCGCGGGTAATCCGAAGCTGTGCGTTCGGTGGTCCATGTTCAGGGCCACGTACAGGACATCCTCGCGCCGCGTTACGTCCCCGTTGGCCCCGCGCAACATGAACGCCAGGGTCCGGCTCTCGTACGACCAGTCCGGCTGCCAGGCGACCGGCCCGTGCCAGGTCACTTCGAGATACCGCCCCGCGCCCCGATCGCCCGGGTGGAGCGGATAGCGAAGCGCCGGATGTCGCTTGCGGAATGCGATCAGCTCGCGGGTGAACCGCACCAGATCCGCGTTTCTCTCGACGAGCGACCAATCCATCCACGTAATCGGCGAGTCATGGCAGTACGGGTTGTTGTTGCCGTGCTGGGTCCGCCCACATTCGTCGCCCATCAGAATCATCGGCACGCCTTGGCTGATCATCAGCATCGTCAACGCATTCTTACGCTGGCGATCGCGCAGCGCCAGGATGTGGGGGTCGTCGGTCGGTCCCTCGACGCCGCAATTCCAGCTCGCGTTGTCGTCGCAGCCGTCGCGGTTCTCCTCGCCGTTGGCCCAGTTGTGCTTGTGGTTGTAGCTGACCAGGTCGTTGAGCGTAAACCCGTCATGGCAGGTGACGAAGTTGACGCTCGCCGCCGGCCCGCGGTCGGCATACAAATCGGGGGAACCCATGAGCCGCTGCGCCAGCTCGCGAACTTGGCCGGCATCGCCCTTGAGAAACCGGCGTATACAGTCGCGGTAGCGCCCATTCCACTCGGCCCACCGCCCGTACGACGGAAAATTGCCCACCTGATACAACCCGGCGGCGTCCCAGGCCTCGGCAATCAGCTTGCAGTGCGCCAGGATCGGGTCGTGAGCCAGCGCCTCCAGCAGAGGCGGATTGTGCAGCGGGTCGCCGTTGACATCCCTGCCCAAAATGCTCGCCAAGTCGAAGCGGAACCCGTCGACATGGTATTGGGAAACCCAGTAACGCAGGCAGTTGACCACCAGATCGCGGACGACCGGGTGGTTGCAGTTGATCGTGTTGCCGCACCCGGAAAAATTCAGATAGTGGCCGTCCGGGCTGAGCAGATAGTAGGTCTTATTGTCCAGCCCCCGGAACGACAGCGTCGGTCCGTTCTCGTTCCCCTCGGCCGTGTGGTTGAAGACCACGTCCAGAATCACCTCGATCCCGGCCCGGTGCAACTCCTTGATCGTCGCCTTCAACTCGTCGGCCTGCATTCCGATCCGCCCGGTATAGGCATAACCGGCCTTCGGCGCAAAGAAACCGACCGTACTGTAACCCCAGTAATTGAGCAGCCGCTTACCTGTGGTCGGGTCGACGCGCGTATTCTCAAACTCGTCGAACTCGAAAATCGGCATCAGCTCAACAGCGTTAATCCCCAATTGCTTCAAATAGGGAATCTTCTCCCGGATCGCCGCGAACGTTCCCGGATGCTTGACCCCGGACGACTCGTGCCGCGTAAACCCGCGAACGTGCATCTCGTAGATGATCAGGTCTTCGGTCGGAATCCCGGGATGACGGTCGTTCTCCCAGTCAAAGTCGTCCGGCACCAACCGCGACCGCAACGTCGGCGGGCCGTCGCCGGAATACTCGCCCCAGACGTCCCGCCCCCCAATCGCGCGCGCATATGGATCCAATAAGACCTTCGTTGGATCAAACCGATGCCCCCGCGCCGGCGCATACGGACCGCTCATCCGAAAGCCATACTCGAGCCGCTCCGGATCCAGCCCGAAGACCACCATCGTGAAGACCTGACCCACCCGAAACTCAGGCGGAAACGGAATCTCATCCACCGGTTCCCGACGATCCTTCTCATACAGGACAAGCGTACATCGGTCGGCATGGGCCGAGAAGACTGAGAAGTTGACGCTCTGGCCGCCCGGAAGAAACCACGCCCCAAACGGCAACGGCAACCCCTGCCCCAGAGCAAACGGGCCGTGGCGGTGGGTCGGGTAGACGTCGATTCGCCGCAAGGCGGAAACCGACGGCGCGCCCGACAAGGCGGCCGTCTGGCCGGGCTTGAGATGGAGAAAGCCGATCGCGTCGAGCATCGCCAACGTCTCGGCCGACGCCCCAACCAGCGACACCTTGCCTCCCGCGTGCAAAACCCGGCGGTAGAGCAACAGCAGCGACCGCAGACCACCCGGCGTCACATCGCGGACGCCCGAAACATCCAGCTCCAACGTGCCTCCGGGGGGAACCGCCGCGACCAGGTCTCCCTCGACCTCCGGCGGAAGGTCGCCTCCGATCCGTCCCGAAAGCTCGATCGTCGTCTTCAACCCGTCACGCGAGACGCGAACACTCATCCAGCCGTCCCTCTTCGCGGTGTCGCGCGGGCCGTCCCGCGGGCCCGCCCAACCAGACGCCCCTCGATCGTAACCAGGAGCAGTAGCCACAGGACAAGTCAGCCCGCGGCCCTCTCGACATCGGCCGCAGGCTCCCATCATCTCCAACATAGGTCGACCCGGACCGATCGCCCCTGCGCACTGCTCCCCTCCAAGCCGATTCGCCAAAGGCCGCCCCGAACGCCAGCCGAGAATAATAAGTTGCGTCCCGCATCGGCTTCCGGCTCCAATCGTTCTGTTCGGACCAATCCTGATCCCCCAACTTGCCGGAGTCGGACGCTGCCATGCCCGACCTGAACCGTCGCGCGTTTCTTCAGAGGACCTCGGCTCTCACGGCTGGCTGGGCGCTGGCCGGACCGGCGGCTGACGACGACCCCCAGGCCCGCGCAGAGGCCTTCCTCCGCGAATTTGTCGCCGGCTGGTTGCCCCGAGAGACCGCCTTCAACGAAGCCGCCTGGGCGGCTGCGACCGACGTCTGCGAGGACAATACGCAACGCCAAGTCCAGGCCAACCTGGTCCGCAGTCATTTCGTTGGAGATCCCCAGGTCATTGCCACCGTCAAGGAACTGCTCGCTCACCGCGACCGCCTCAACGACCTGACCGCGCGCCAACTCGACAAAATCCGGCTGATGGCCGCCGAGGCCCCCGGAACCATCCCTGAGGTCGTGACCGCTCGCGCCGAGGCCGAAGCCCGCCAATCCGCAACCCAGGATGGCTTCATCTACGAGCTCGACGGCAACCGCTACTCGGCCAACCAGATCGACCGAATCCTCCTCGAATCCCGCGATCTGGCCGAACGCCAACGTATCTGGACGCTTTCCAAGTCGATTGGAGGCCCGCTCCGCGACGGCCTGCTCCGCCTCCGCGACCTCCGCAACCGCGTCGCCCGCGAACTCGGCTTCGACGACTTCTTCGCCCTCCAGGTCGCCGACTACGGCCTGACCGTCACCCAAATGCTCGACCTCTGCGAAGGGTTCGTCGCCGCCGTCCGACCGCTCTACCAGCATCTCCACACCTGGGCTAAGCACGAATTGGCAGCCCGATTCGGTGTCGAGCCGCCCGCCGGCCCCATCCCCGCCCACTGGCTACCCAACCGCTGGGGGCAAAACTGGCCCGGACTGGTCTCCAGCGTCGATATGGACGCCCCCTTCCGCACCCGAACCAAAGAGTTCATTACCCAACAGGCCGAAGCCTTCTACACCTCACTGGGTTTCGAGGCTCTGCCCGACTCCTTCTGGACCCGAAGCGATCTCTATCCCGTCGAACCACCCTCTACGCGCAAGAAGAATAGCCACGCCAGCGCCTGGCACATCGACCTCGAACGCGACGTCCGTAGCCTCATGTCCATCGAGCCAAATAACTACTGGTTCAACACCGCCCACCACGAACTCGGCCACATCTATTACTTTCTGGCCTACTCCCGCGACGATGTCCCCCACGTGCTCCGCACTGGCGCCAATCGCGCCTTCCACGAGGGCGTCGGCGACCTGATCGGTCTGGCCGCCTCCCAACGCCCCTACTGGAAACAGGCCAGTCTGCTCACTCCCGAGATCGAAGCCGCCGACCCCATCCTCCTGCTCCTCGACACCGCCCTCGACGGCGCCTCGATCGTCTTCATCCCCTTCGCGGCGGGAACCATGACCCGCTTCGAACACGAGTTCTATACCGGCCAGATCCCCGACGACGCTCTCAACGCTGCCTGGTGGCGGCTTGTCCGCCAGTATCAGGGAATCACGCCCCCCGAAGCTCGACCCGAGACGCTCTGCGACCCCGCCACCAAAACGCACATCAACGACGACCCTGCCCAATACTACGACTACGCCATCGGAACCATTCTCAAATTCCAGCTCCATGACCACATCTGCCGCGCGATCCTTCACCAGGATCCCCGCGACTGCTCCTACTACGGCAATCCGCAGGTCGGCCGGTTCCTCCGTTCGATCCTCGCTCTGGGAGCCACCCGCGACTGGAACTCCGTCCTCCGCGAGGCGACCGGCCAAGGTCTCTCCGCCGAACCGCTGGTCGCCTATTTCGCCCCGCTGAAGGACTGGCTCGAGCAGCAAAATGCCGGTCGCAAGATCGGCTGGGACTGATCGGCTCGCCCCGCCGTACCTCTCCCGCTCACGACCACGGATCGTCGCCCAACTCAACCTGCAATCGACGCATCAGGGCCCGAAGCGCTGTCACACGCTCGGCCTGCGAGGGATCGTCGGCCAGGTCGCGCTGTTCATCGGGATCGCTCGCCAGATCAAACAACTGCCAGCGACCGCTCGGCCCATACACAATCAGCTTCCATCGCCCATCGCTCACGGCCCGCATCAGGTCGCGGTACGCAAACAGCAGACCCGACCGATGCGGGCGCGACGGGTCTCCTAGCACAGGGACCAGGCTCTGCCCGGCCAGACCTGCCGGCGGGTTCATCCCGCCCCATTCCCAGACTGTCGGTGCCAGATCCATCAGGTAACACAAGGCATCCGACTTCCCCCCGGCTGCCACTCCCGGCCCACGCACAATCAACGGCACCCGCACTGAATGTTCATAAAGATTCTGCTTGCCCATCAGACCGTGGCTGCCCAACGCCAGACCATTGTCGCCCGCAAAGACGACCAGCGTTCGGCTCGCCTGCCCAATCCTCTCCAACCGATCCAGGATTCGACCGACCTGCGCATCCAGGTGGCTGATCACCGCCGCATAGTCGGCCCAGTGCCGTCGCAACGCCTCCCGGCTCCGAGGCTTCCTCTCCAAGAGCTCATCTCGGACCCTCAGCTCGCCATTGTCGAACGGGTGCTGCGGCAAGACGTTGACCGGCAGCGGCATCCGCTCGGGGGGATACGACTGCCGGAAGGCCTCCGGCGCCTCGCGCGGATCGTGAGGCGCAGTGAACGCGACATAGAGCGCCCACGGCTCCTCCCGACCGGCCTGCGCGTCGAGAAACCGAATCGCCTCGTCGGCAAACACCTCGCTCGTATGCCGCCCCTCCAACCGCTCGTTGACCAGCCGGCCTCCCGGTCCGAGATCGACCAGCGGCACTTCAAACTGTGTCACCACCATCCCGCCCAGCATCACCGCGCGGGCTTCAGGAAAAACCTCCGCCAGCGCCTTCGGACCATTGTGCCACTTGCCGGTCGCGTGGGTCGTATAGCCCGCCGATCGCAACGCCGCCGGCCAGGTTTCCAGCCCGTGCATCGACTCGTCCAACCCAAACAGCGCCCGCCCGGTCAGGAGCATCGCACGCGACGGAACGCAGATCGCGCCGTGCATCCCGCCCATCACATACGCGCGGCGGAAAACCACCCCGTCTTTCGCCAGCCGATCTAGGTTGGGCGTCCGAACCACCACACCGCCATACGGCCCCAAGACATCCGCCCGCAGATCATCCGCCAGAAGAACGAGCAGGTTGGGCCGCGGGACCGAATCCGACGTCACGGACCCAGGCGACTCGCCGGCGAGCACCACCGCGACGATCAGAAACCACCCCATCCCCGCCTTCCCCCCTGCTCCGAATCCTGGGTGTCTGATGAGCCCGCTCCGGCCCATCCAAACTCGACCCGACGACGATCGCCCGTCGCACCGCCCGGCGCCCTCCTAAGGGTCAGCGGTCGGATCAGCGGCAAACTCCACCGCTATCTGGAGCGCATCGAGCGTCGCGTCGAGCAGCGGCTCCGCACGGCCTTCATGCCCTTGCGGACCCATCACAAAGTCATGATAGCCGTTCTGGTAAATCTCCAGCCGCGCGCGTTTGCCTGCCTGAGTCAGTTGCTCGTACAACGCCCGGTCCAGTTCGATCAGGCGGTCGGTCGTCCCCACCAGGATCAGCACCGGGCAATTGAGCCGCGCTACATTGGCTGCCGCCCGGGCCTCGTCGATCACCATCTCCCGACTCGCCCCCAGAAACGAAAACGGCGCCCCTGCGCCTAGAATCACCCCCGCGACGTCCGCGCTCGCCGCCGTGTGCAGGGCCACATCCCCGCCCAGGCTCACCCCGTAGAGCACGATCCGCGCAGGATCGACGTACGGCAGCCCCCGCACGTATTCGACCACCGCAACGCCATCATCGGCGTAGGAGACCTCGCCGTCGCGCACGGCCTCGGTGATCCGGCCCAAGCCGGCCGCGGGGTTGCGGTAGTCGGCCACCACCACGACGTACCCCTCCTGGAGGAACCGCTCCCAGACCGGTCCCCCCGTATCCCCGCGCGCCCAAGACACCAGCTTCTCCATGCCGCGCCCGCCCGGCGCTCCGTGAAAATGAATCAAAGCGGGAAACGGCCCCTCGCCCTTGGGCCTGCGCAACGCCGCCGCCACATACAGACCGTCTTTCGACCGGATATAAAGCCGCTCGATCGGCGAATCGGACTCACTCACCACTCGGATATACCCGTCGTGCGGTAGCTCCCGCCCCCCTGGATGCTCCCGCACCTGCCCCAGCAAAACCAAAACCCCGATCAGTTCCACCGTACCGGCGATCATCGCTCGTCCCCCATCGGCGCGTTCCCTAACCTCAACCCTCCCCGCTCGCCCGACTCAGTCCCGACACTCTGCCTGCCTAGCTTCGGAGACAATCGGCCCAGACGCCGCGCAGCGGCCTCGATCGCAGGCCGTTGGCCTCGTCGTCGTCCACAAAGGTCTCGGTCTCCGGGTCGATCCGCAGAGTGCGTCCCAGTAGCCAGCTCAAGGCCGCGGCGTGACAAGCGATGTGCGACTTCCTCATGACGGCCGAGTTGGCCACCGTCACTCTCCGCGACTTGACCGCGTCGAAAAAGTTGCGCGCGTGCGCCGAGACATCCAGTCCGTCGGCCGTCGCCTGCGACGCCGCCAACTCCGACCGCAGCGCCTCCGGATGCCCGACCAGGCCGCCACTATCGCCCGCTTCGACCGTGCCATCTGCACCCTCAAACCGCACCGGGCAGGTCCCCAGCTCCTGAACCCACCCCGGACGTTCACCAAACGGCGTACGCAAAAAATCGAGGATCAGCGTCACTCCGTTCGCGTAATGCGCCGTCACTTTCGTCTCCGACGGAATGTATTCGATCGGCATCGTTCCGTCGGCGTCGTTGGCCTGCTGGCAAAGATCGACCGTATGGGCGCCCCAGTCCAGCAGCCGCGCGCCGGAGTCGAAGTCCCACTGGCCACGCCAGCCGCCCTCCACATACTTGCGGTTGTACGGCCGCCAGGGTGCCGGCCCCAGCCACAGGTCCCAGTCCACCTCGTCGCGCGCCGGCGTCGCCTCGCGGGGCAACCAGCCCGTCTCGACAATCGGTTCGTAGACCGAAGCGTACATCCGTTCCAGCTTTCCCAGCTTCCCCGACCGCGCCATAGCAACCGCCGTTTGGAAATTGGCCACACTCCGCCGCTGCGTCCCCGCTTGGAACACACGGCCGGTCGACCGGATCACGTCGTCCAGCTTCTGGCACAACTCGATCGTCAGGCCGCACGGCTTCTCGCAGTAGATATCCTTGCCGGCCCGTGCCGCCAGGATTGACGCCGGCGCGTGCCAGCGGTCGCCGGTCGCGATCAACACCGCGTCCACATCCCGTCGATCGAGCAACTCCCTCAGGTCGCGATGGGTCGCACACGCTTGATCGCCATTCACTCCGTCGACCAGCGCCTTGGCCGCTTCACGCCGCGACCGCTGAACATCGCAGACCGCGACGCATCGCACGTCCGGCTCTTTGAGCATTGCCTTCAGGTCATAGGTCCCGCGCGGGCCGATCCCGATCACCCCCAGCCCGATCCGCTCCGAGGCGGCGGCGACCCCCGCCACCCGACCCAGCGCCCGCGCCGGCACGATCGCCGGAAACCCCACGATCGCCCCCATCCCTCTCAACGCGTCTCGACGACTTGCCCGATTCCCCTGCATGGCCCATCTCCTCCCCGCTCGGCGGTCTTGAACGCCCTCTCCCGTGGCAAACCTGACGCTCTCCTCGGCTCAGGATCGCCGCGCGCTGCTGATTCCCATCAAACGGGACTGATCTCGCTGCTTGCCCACTCCTCCAGGCATGGCCCATAGGGGCACGACCCTCACGATACCAAGAAACTCGAGCCGGGTCCGGTTGGCTCCGGCGGCATCAACAAGGCCAGCCTGGCCGGCGGCTTCGGGACAGACTTCGAGCTTGCCCGGATCGAGTGGGGCCAATTCGACGGATGAGCTGGCCGAGAGCGTCGGCCGGCCGAGTCTTCTGGGAGAGCCGGCGCCCGCTTCAAGGCGTCTCCCCCTGCGCGACCCCCAACCCTCTCAACGTCCGGTCCAGGATCTGCTCGGGAGGCCCATCGGCGGCCACACTCTTCAACCGCCCGTCCCGGGCGTAATACTCGAGCACGGGGCGGGTGGTTGATTCGTACGCCGCCAGCCGAACCCGAATCGCCTCCGGTCGATCGTCGTCGCGCTCCATCAAGGGGCCGCCGCACTGGTCGCACACGCCTGGAACTCGCGACGGCCGGCTCACCACATGATACACCGCCTTGCAGCCGGAGCAGGTTCGCCGGCCACCCAGGCGTTCGACGATCTGCTCAGTCGGCAATTCGTAAGCGATCGCCGCGTCGAGCGACTCGCCGCGCTCCTGGAGCAGCTTGTCCAGAGCCTCGGCCTGGGCCACCGTGCGGGGAAAGCCGTCCAAAAGAAACCCTCCCCGACATCTCAGGCAACCGGACCGCTCCCGAACCAGGTCGATCACCATCTCGTCCGAGACCAGTTCACCCCGCCGCATCGCCTCCAACGCGGCCGCGAGCGCCGGCGTGGGGTTGGGATCACATCCGGCAGCTCGGAACAGATCGCCCGTCGATAAATGACACGTACCCAGCGCCTCGCAGAGCAATTCCGCCTGGGTTCCCTTGCCCACCCCGGGCGGCCCGAGCAGCACCAGCCGGTAGCTCCGCTCCCGCGCCTCGGGTCGAATCGAGCACGACGCCCCAGCCCCGCGAAACCAGGCCGCTCGATCGCTGTCTGGCCGCCCTGAGTCCCCACTCGACCCTGACGCCGCCATCGGACCTCCTCGCCAGCCCGGCAGCCTCCGGGAAGGACCGCGTCCGAAGCCCCGACCTCCAGCTTACCACGCCCCGCTTCGAGCCGCGTCCGACTAAAGCCCTAAGGATCCAATTCCCGAAACCACCCCGGCGACGTACACTACTTCTGAAACGAACTGTCCGAGGCCATCCGTCCCAGCGTCCGGACCCGACGATCCATGTCCCTGGTTCGCCCCCTGTTGAGTGCTCTGTTGGTCCTGGCGACAGCATCGACGCCTGGCTTGGCTCAAGCCCCGCCGCCAGGCCGCGACCCCCAGATCGGCCAAACCTTCCGCGTCCCCTACAAGCGAACTCTCACGAACCATTACTTGGTCCGCTGCCGGATCAACGGCAAAGGCCCGTTCAACTTCCTCGTCGACACCGGCGCTCCGGCCCTGTTTATCGGCACCGAGGCGGGCAAGGCCGTCGGCCTGGTCCCCGACGAACGCGCGTTCTGGACGCCGGTCGATCGCTTCCAGATCGAAGGCGGAATCGACCTCCGCAACGTCAAGGCCCGGATCGAAGACCCGTTCCAGCTCGAGGGCATGAACGCCCTGGGACTCCCCGGCGCCCAGATTCATGGAATCCTTGGCTTTACCATCCTGGCCCGGTTCCGCATGGAGTTCGACCCCACGGACGACCGCATGACCTGGACGCGCCTAGACTACGATCCCAAAGACCCCTACGTCCCCTCCGACCCTGCCCTTCGCCAGGCTCCCGCCGACGTCCAGGCCATGAACCTGCTTGGCCCGGCCATGAAGTTGATGTCGGTCTTCGTCGGCAGGCAACCCGAAGATATTCGGCTTCCCCAAGGACTCCTGGGCATTGAACTGACCGAAGCCAATGGCCGGCTCGCGGTCGCCGCCGTCCTCCCCGATTCCCCGGCCGCCGCCGCCGAGATCCACCCCGGCGACCTGATCGAGGCGCTCGCCAACGCCCCCGTCCAGACCGCTGCCCAAGCCCATGAGGCGGTCTCGCGGCTTCAACCCGGAGAAACCGTCGAGATCACCCTGCGCCGCGGCGACCAGCAACTGACGCGCAACCTCCAAGCCACCAGCGGCTTCTGATCCTTCCCTCGACTGATCGCGCACCAATGCCCCGCTTACGCCACTTCCACCACATCCTGATCGGCATGGTCGTCGTCTACGCCGCGGCTGGCATGGTTCTGCCCGCTCTCCCTGAGGCTGCTCTGCCGCCGCCACCCCCTCGGGGCGACGCCGAGCCGATCGTCGTTCCGTTCAAAATGTTGCCGTCGAACCATATGGTGGTCGATGCCCGGCTCAACGGCAAAGGTCCTTACCGATTCATCTTCGACCTCGGCGCGCCGGTCACCCTGCTCAACAATCGAACCGCCGAGGCCACCGGCGCCATCGATAAAAAAGCCCCCAAATCGTTCCTCCTCGGCACCCGCGGCGAGGGTCGGATCGACCGCCTCGAACTGGGCGACCTTCGCGCCGATGACGTCCCCGTCATCATCATGGATCATCCCGCTCTCCGTGCTCTGGGAGGACTGTTCAGCCGCCCCCTCTCCGGCATCATCGGCTACACCTTCTGGGCCCGCTACAAGATGACGATTGACTACCAGGCCCAGCTCTTGACCTTCACGCCGGTCGATTTCGAAGTCCGCGACCTGATGAAGGAACTTCCGCAACGGATGACCGGGCCGAAAACCGCACGTCAGGTCGTCCATGCCCCACGCTCGCTCTGGGGCCTCGATGTGGCTGAGGTCGATGGCGACCAGGCCGGCCTCGGCGTCCGGGTCACCAAGGTCGTCCCGGGAAGCCCGGCCGCAGACGCCGGCCTCCAGGTCGGCGATCTCCTGACCTCGCTCGACGGCCGCTGGACCACCTCGGTCGCGGATACCCTGGCCGCTGCCGAAGGCGTCCCGCCGGGCCGACCCGCCGAGGTCGTTATTCTCCGCCACGGAATCGAGCAGACGATCCGAGTCACCCCCCGCGAAGGCCTGTAGAAAACACCCCGGCGCGGTAAGCCGGAAGGTGCTGTCTGGCCCTAACGGATCCGACCGTTCGACCGTTCGGGGCCACCGGTCTGATCATTTCTGCGGACTGGTCTGCGACGGTTCTTTGCCAGGCTCATCGTGCAATCTTGGGCCCGATTCGGCAAACTCTTTGCTTATCTGGCCTTTCGGCCCGAGAACCGTTTCTTCGCTTCCGAGCCATCGAATGTCCCCGCCCGACCGTCTCGCTCAGCGCGTCGACACGCGCCTTTCATTCCGCGCCATCCACGTCCTCCACGGTCCTAATATCTGGTCCAACCGCCCGGTTCTTGAGGTCTGGGTCGATCTCGGCGAGCTATGCGAGACCTCCTCAGACTCGGTTCCCGGATTCAACGAACGGATCATGACCTGGTTGCCCGACATGATCGAGCACCATTGCTCGATCGGCGAACGAGGCGGCTTCTTCGAACGCCTTCGCCGCGGCACTTACCCCGCCCACATCCTGGAACACGTCTGCCTTGAGTTGCAGAGCCTGGCCGGCACCCCGGTCGGTTACGGTAAAGCCCGGGGAACGACCGAGGAAACCGTTTACCGCGTCATCATCAGCTTCGTCGATGAACCGCTGGCCCGCGCCGCCTTGGTCGAATCCCGCAGCTTGCTCCTGTCTGCCTACGACGGTCAGGACTTCGACGTCGCTGCGGCTCTCGATCGCATCCGGGCAGCGGCGTCTCCCGCGGCGTTGGATCCCGTCGCCCACGCGCTGACCGTCGCGGCCAAGGGCCGATCCATCCCTGTGGTCCCGCTCAACGATCGCGGTCTGCTCCAGCTCGGGCACGGACGCCGTCAGCGTCGCGTCCACGGCGGCGCCTCGGACCGGACCAGTGCCGTCGGCGAGGAGATTGGCGACGATCGCGCCCTCCACCGCCCGATGCTCCAGTCAATCGGAATCCCCGTGCCCGACTGGCAGCGCGTCCAGACCGCCGACGAGGCCCGCGAGGCCGCCGCTGAGCTGCCCCCCCCTTACATCGTCAAGCCGCTCTATCGCGATGACGGTCCAGGCATCAGCCCACCGCTGGATTCTCCGGAAGCGGCCAGCCAGGCGTTCGCCGCGGCCCGTGCCGAGAGCCGCTACGTGGCCGTCGAAAGACTGGCGCCCGGCTCCCCCCACCGGATCCTGGTTCTCGACGGCCACGTCCTGGCCGCCGTCCGACTTGACCCGTCGGATCGCACCCGAGGCCCCACCGAAGATCGCACCGACTCGCTCCACCCAGAGACGGCTGCTCAGGCGGTCGCCGCGGCGGCCATGATCGGCCTCGACCCGGCCAGTATCGACCTGGTCGCCACCGATCTGTCGCGTCCGCTTGCCGAACAGGGTGGCGTGGTCTCGTCGCTGCTGCCACGCGCCGATCTGTCGGCCCATCTGGCCCCGCGGTGCGATCAGCCGCGCCCGGTGGCCGAAGCCCTGATCGCGTCACTCTTCCCACCCGGGTCCGACGGCCGGATTCCCTTGGCTGCCATCGCCGGTGGTCCGGAACGGCTGGCCGTCGCGCGGCTGATCGCCCTGGCCGCTCGTCGCGCGGGCTTGTGCACCGGACTGGCCTGGCCCGGCGGCGTTGAGGTCGATGGCCGAACCTTCCCCGGCCGCCACTACTCGGCCTTCGAGGCCGCCCGCGCCCTCATCATGCACCCCCGCCTCGAGCTGGGCGCTCTGGCCGTCGGACGGTCCGACGTCCTCACTCACGGCCTCGGCGTCGACCACGTCACCGCCGGCATCGTCACCGGTTTCGACGACAACGCTCCCCTGCCCTGGGCAAACTGGGGTTTCGACGAACCCGACACCGAACTGCCCCGCGCCGAACGCTGCGTCCTGGACATCGTCCAGCCCGACGGCCTCTCGATCCTCCGCGCCGACCTGCCTGGCGCCGCCGATCTGGCCGAATTGGCCCGCGGACGCGTCTTGGTCTACGCCAGCCGGGCCGACGACCCCACCCTCCTGGACCACCGCGAACAGGGCGGCGCCATCGCCTACGCCGATGCCGGCCGCGCCATCCTCCGCGATCCCATCGCCGGCGACCTGATCCTGCCCTTCGACCCCTCGCACCTGCCGGCTCTCTACGTCCTGCCCGCCCTGGCGGCTCTCCACGCCCTGCGGATTCCGGCCGAACCGATCCGCGCCGCCTGGGCCACCCTCGACGCTGCCAACCTCTAATCCCCAGAAGCCCCCTGTTCCAATACCTCACCACAGGTTGCGCTGTCCCGACCGGAGCCGCCGCGGGAGGACTCGGTCCCCTCTACGGCCCCGTTCCTTCCGGAGCGTCGGCGAAGCGGAACGGCCGGCCCCCGGTGATGTCCGCGCTTGTGAAGCTCGGGCACCAATAACGCTCAACATGCTCGATCACCAAATCCGTGCCGGCGAAATGGTTGACCCCGGGCGGACGCTCCGGGTTGTACATCGTGTCGGTCAGGTCGCGCATCAAGGCCACATCCTGACCCAGCCGCACCAACTGCCGAATCGCAAACGGGCGACCCAAAACACACATATTCAGATGCACGCCGCAGAGGATGACGTGCTCGATCCCTCGTTCGGTCAGTAGGTTCCAGGTCTCCTGACCGTCGTCAGTGATGGCGTCCGGCTCGGCGATTTCGATGGTGGCGATCTGCCGCGTCCACGGCTCACGGATCGGGCATTTCTGGCCCACGCAGTCGCAGCCCATGTCCGAGTCGTCAATCGGCAAGACCCCCTCCCGCGCGCCGTCGGTCCAGCACCAGGCTGTCCCCCACCGCTGGGTGGTTGCTAGCGGAACCGGCGTCGGCGCGTACGGCGCTTGCTGGGCGCGCCTCCGCTGGGGCGTTCCTTCGTAGAAGCCGACGGTCGTGCTCGGCGCATGGATGATGAACACACCGCGATCGCGCGCTGCTTTCAGCGTTGCGTTCAGCGGTCCAGCCAGCTCGGCCACCCGCCGCGCCGCCGAGCGGCACCAGTGATCATCCCACATGTCGCACACGATGATCGCCGTCTTGCGCGGATCCCACTCCACCGACCGGGTCACGACCTCATCGCCGGTTCGGGAGCGTAGCGTCAGCCGCAACGGCTGCTCGCTGCTGCCCGCGTTCCCCCCAGCACCCGTCCCAAGCACCACCAGCACGACTCCGACAACCACTCGATTCCGCATCGTGTTCCGCCCCCTTCCGAGCCTCAACCCCCGGAAGCCGCCGCTCCGCTGAGCCTCATCTTAACGGCGCCACAGCCCCACGTCTTGACCGGCACGCCCGCCGTCTGAACGCTAGAGCTTCAACGCCTAGAAGGGCCGTGCGCCGGTGGGACGACCCCAATCGGCCGCATACCGGCCACCAGGAGCTTGCACCCACTCATGCCGCAACCGGTTCTCTCCCGCCGCGCCGCTCTGCGGCAGTCGATCGCTATCGCCGGATTTCCGGCGATCGTTCCAGCGTCCGCTTTGGGGCGCGGCGGCCTGTCCGCTCCGAGCCAACGGGTCACGCTGGCGATGATCGGCACCGGCAACCAGGGCCTCAATGACCTCCGCTCGTTTCTCCGCGACGATCGCGTCCAGGTTGTCGCCGTCTGCGACGTCAATCGGGAAAGTGACGGCTACTGGTCCGGCGCCATTGGCGGCCGCGAACCCGCCCGCCGGCTCGTCGACCAGCACACGGCGCGTCGCACCAAGGCCGGCTCGGCACGCGGCTGCTTGGCGGTCACCGATTATCGCGAACTGTTTGCCCGCGAGGACATCGACGCCGTCGCAATCGCCACGCCCGACCACTGGCACGCCCTGCCCGTCATCGAGGCCTGCCTGGCCGGCAAGGACATTTATTGCCAGAAGCCGTTGAGCCTCACAATTGCCGAGGGCCGCGCGATGAGTCATGCCGTCGCCCGCTCCGGCGTCGTCTTCCAAACCGGCAGCCAACAGCGCTCCGACCCCCAGTTCCGCCGCGCGGCGGAACTGGTCCGCAACGGGCAGATCGGTACGCTCCGACGGGTCCGCGTCGGCCTGCCCGGCGGACGACCCGACTACGCCAACACCGGTTCCCGCAAGGCCCCCGAACCCGTTCCCGACGGCTTTGATTACGACCGCTGGCTTGGACCAGCCCCGGCCGCTCCTTACGCCCCCGCTCGCTGCCATGTCAACTTTCGCTGGCACTTCGACTACTCCGGCGGTCAGCTCACCGACTGGGGCGCTCACCACATCGACTGCGCCCAATGGGCCATGGGGACCGAAATGACCGGGCCGATCGAGCTTCGCAACATCCAGGGAGCCTTCCCCGAGGACCCACTCTGGAATACCGCCACCGCATTTTCCTTCGAGGCGATCTACGAAAACGGGCTGACCCTGCTCGTCTCCACCTCCGAGCGGATCGGAATCACCTTCGAGGGGGCCGAAGGATCAGTCTACGTCAACCGCGGTTCCCTCGAACTGACGCCCGCATCCCTGCGCCACGCTTCCCTCGCTGACTCACCGGTCCAACTCCACCCCAGCACCGACCATTTCCGCGACTTCATCGATGCGGTGCTCCACCGCGGCCCAACCGCCGCTCCGGCGGAGGTCGCCCACCGCTCGATCACCATCGCCCACCTGGCCAACATCGCCCTGAGACTCGGCCGCAACCGCCTCCGCTGGGATCCCCGCTCGGAACGAATCCTCGACGACCCCGAGGCAAGCGCCATGATCTCCCGCCCCTACCGCGACCCCTTCGCCCTCCCACGCCTCTGACGCCGACCGGCGTGACCGGATCGCGCCGCACACCCGTTGCTCCACCCACAAGGCCACCAACCCAGACGCTCAGACCCGGCGCTGGCACCCTGCAGCCAGACCACCAGCGCAGCCTCGCTACTCTGACTGCCGAGACGATCGCCCCCACAGCTCATCCGGCCTCGACCACCGGAATGAGCCAGTGCCCACCCCAGTCTGCGCCGGATTCCTCAAACCAGCCCGACGCCACTCCGCCCGCTTGTAGCCTGGGCGGTCTAATCGGTCTCGCCTCGCCCAAAAAACAGGATTCATCCGGTCCCCAGCACGTCGTCCGGGGGGCTTTCCTCAGATCGGCTCGATGAACCGCCGCAGCCAGCTCGTCAGGCCACGTCGAGCGATCCGCGCCGGCCTCACTTTGCCTTGCGCTTGAGAATAAAGAGCACCTGGCCTTGATCGGTCAGCTCGGTTGGACGCGGCTTGTCCGGGGCGGCGAGGCACAGCTTCAGCGTGTCGCCCTCAAGTTCATACACCGCTGGACCAATCGCCGAATTCGCCGGCACGGCACCGTCAAAGGCGAAGTCGATCGTCGCCGGCTTCTTCGTCGGATCAATCCGATACTTGAAGACCTGCTCTGGCAGATCCATCGGCGGCTTCATCGTCATCCGTCCCGCCGCAAACTGAAACTCACTGCCCACACTGGCGACCACCTCTTTCCCATCAATCGTCGCTTTTTCGACCGTCCAAGTCCCCTCGAGCAGCTTGGCCGCCCGATCCAAGTCATCTTGCGCGGTAGGGGAAACGAGCCCCAGACTGACGATGGCCGCAAGGAGTTGTGTCATCGGTAAAGCCCTCACGAGTCCGGTCGTTGCCAGGACCGGCGACCGACTTTGTCACCGATCATCGGCGACCCGTACGGGCCGGTCAAGCCAGGCCAGACCGGTCCAATCCGGCTCCCGGTTCGTGGGATCAAGCGTTGGTCGCGGCCGGGCCACGCGCTTCTGAGGCTTCCCACTCGAGCAGCCACCGCTTGCGCGCTACCCCGCCCCCGTATCCCCCCAAACCGCCGTCTTTGTTCACGACCCGATGGCACGGGATGACCAGCGCGACCGGGTTCCGCCCATTCGCCAGGCCGACCGCCCTAACCGCCTTCGGAGAACCGATCGTCCGCGCCACCCACTCATACGAGCGTGTCGCTCCGTAGGGGATCGTCCGGAGGCTGTTCCAGACCCGCTCCTGGAACGGCGTCCCCGCTGTCGCCAACGAAACCGTGAACCGGCAGCCGACGGTGAAGTAAAGCTCCAGCTCGCGCCGGAGCTGCTCAAGGTGTTCGTTCGTTCCCCAGCAAACCGGTCCGGCGTGGCTTCGGCCGATCGCCGCCACCACCAATTCCGGGGGTGCCGGCTCCCAGAATTGGAGCAGGCAGATGCCCGCTCCGGTCGCTCCGGCCACCATCGGTCCCAGCGGTCCCTCGAACCACTGGACCCGAATCGGCTCAGCCGCTAGCGAAATCCTCCCCCTCTGCGGCCCACTCTGGCAGGCCGCCGCCTCAAGAACGTCACCGCCCGATGCCCGACCAGTCTTCCGCGCGGCCGGATGGACCGCGCCGGCCGTCTGATGGCTCCCCGAGGGTTCGGTTCCCGGCTGCGCCGAACGCTTCACTGCTCTGGGCACGATCTGGCTCCTGGTCCGGCTGAGGGGCGTGGTCGCGTGCGGTCGCGTGCTGATTCCGATCCGCCCCGGAACGGCCAGGATCACGTAGCGCCGTGTCTGGTTCAGGGGCTTCGTGGTCGGTCGATGTCGGCGGACTCGTCTCGGCCCACGACCGTGTCCGTCCCCCGATCCTGACCAGCGATTCACCCGATCATCCCACCCCGACCTGAAATTGACCAGCCGGCAGACGATTACGGACCGTCTCCAGTCCGACAATCTGCGGGATGCTCGCCACGCCGTCGCTGGCCACTCTCCGGCGTACCGAGCCGCTCAAGGTTGTCCGCCGAGGGTGAGCGTTGACGATCCGAACGACCCGGGCGTTGCCCAGCGGGCCGCGCACCAGATCCATCGTGCCCCGCGGCCCCCGGAGGCGAATCTGAACCCGATCGCCATCGGCGTCGATATAGCTCAGGTCTCGACCCCGGCCGATCGTCGCTACAAAGTCGCCGCCGGGAATCCCGTCCCCGTCGCCGTCGATCGGCACCCCGCCCAGCGCGATCACCGCATCGGGGCCGCTGCCTCGGACCTCCACCATCACGAAGCGATTCAACGGCAGCTCTCCGCGAACCATCAACGTCAACGTCTGCGTCTTGAAGTCGTAGCCGATACGACGAATCCGGACGTTCTGATCATCGGCCGTGCCCAGTTGGCCGTCCCGGCCTGGTGCGACAATCTGGATCGCCCGCGGCGCCAGCGCCGTGACTGGGTCGATCGGATTCGAGAAGACCAGCCGATAGCCCCGCAGCCGTCCGGCAATCAGAAACGGCTCCATATCCCGAATGATGGTGTTGGCCGGTGCCGGCTCAATGGCGACGGTCCCCGTCGCCGTGTTGTTGCCCGGGTTGACCTCGTTGCCGGCGGTGACGGTCGCCGTCAGACTGGTCGCCCCGACGGCCGTCGGCGTGGCGATCACCACCAATCGGCTGGCCGCTCCGGCGGCAATCGCCCCCAAATCCACTTCGACCTGTGTTCCCGTGACCGAGACCGTCCCCTGAGTCGACGCGGCCTGCACGATCACTAGATCCGGTCCGAGCTGCGCGATCAGTCGCGCGGCGGTGGCCGCCCCCGCCCCGAGATTCTCCACAACCACCTCAAAGGTCAGCGGCAGCCCGACCACCCCCGGACTGGGCGCGGCCTGGACACGAACGACCAGATCCGCCCGAGGCAACGGCGATTCTATTTGTGTCGTCGCCGACGCCTGGTTGTTCGACGGATCCGGATCGAGCTCGTCGAGCGTCGCCGTGGCGTTGACGGCCAGAGCTCCCGGCTCAGCGCGGCGCAGGACGATCGTCACGACCGCCTCCTGCTGCGCTGCCAGCGTACCGAGTTCGGCTGTGACCACCCCCTGGGTGTGGCCCACGGTGCCCATGCTCGCCTGCACCGCGACCAGGGACGCCCCTGTCGGAACCTGGCTGGTGAGCACAACGTTGCTGGCAGGCCCGGGACCCGCGTTGCGAACCGTATAGGTAAACGTCACATCCGCGCCGGTTGGCGCCGTCGACGGAGCCGCGACCGTCACTCGAACATCAGGGCCCGAGCCGACAGTCACGATCCGTGCCGCGCCATTGTTGGCCTCGTTCGAATCGGTCTCGGCCGAGTAGACCAGCCCGCTGACAAACGTCTCGCCGGCAAAAATCGTCTGGGTGACCAGGGTCGCCGTCGCGCTCTCGCCGGGTGCCAGCGTGCCCAACGAGGCTTCGACCGCGCCGGTCGCCGCCGAAAACGTCCCCTTGCTGAGCGTCACCGAGCGCAGCACCGAGCCAGCACCGAGCCCACTGACCAGCGAGACATTGGTCGCCGGGTTCGGCCCCGCGTTGGTCACCGTCACTGTGTACGTCACATCCTGGCCGGCGATCACACTCGTCGCCGAACTACTCACCTCGACCGCCAGATCCGTCTGCGTGGCCGTCGCGCGTGGGCGGAACCGCGAAAACTCCGAAGTGTTTCCCGTCGGGTCGATCGCTACGGCCGTCACCGGCTGCCCCGGCGCGGTCCCCGTGGGCAGGGTCGCCACAAAGTTTACGTTTCCCGAACCGTCGGTCGTCACAGTGGCCGCGCCCAGGAAGACCTGCCCCTCGCCCCGACCCGAGGGGTCCGCAAACGGGCTGGCGAAAAACTGAAACAAGATCGCCGTGTTGGCCGGACCGGAATACGTCCCCTGGACGGTCGTCGTCGCCGCGTCGCCCGTTACCGAGGTCAGTACCGGATGGTTCAGCCCGTTGTTGGCGCCCCCGTCAGCGTCTCCAGGATCGTTGGCCGACGGCCCATCGGCATTCAGGTCGATCCCCTGCCCCAGGTTGCCGTAGATCGAGTTGGTCCGGATCTGGACCCCCGTGCCCGACTCGACCACGACCCCGCCATCGCCGTTGAAGTTGATCACGTTGCCGGCCTCGACCGTCGCGCCTCCGATCAGTAGCCCCGTGGCTCCCGCCACCCGGACTCCCGAACCAAAATTACGGAGCACGCTGAAGCCGTCCGCCGCCACGCCGATGAAATTGGCCTGCACCAACGTCCCCGCGCCGGGATTGGCTAGGAACACCCCGTGCCCGAGGTTACCCGACACGACGTTGCGCGCACCCTCGGCCGTCCCGCCGATGGTCGTCCCGCTTCCTCCTCGAACCGCCACACCCGCCTCGCCGTTGGGCACCGCGGCCAGCCCAGTCCCATTCGTGCCGACCAGGTTTCCCACAATCTGCGTGGCCGATGCGTTGACGACCCCCACGCCCCCCCCGCGATTGCCCGAAATCAGATTACCGGCTCCCGGCGCCGTTCCCCCGATCGTGGTACCTTGCGCCGTCACCAGAACCCCGATCGCGTTCCCCAAAGCCGCCGTTCCCGCCGCATTGGTCCCGATCCGGTTGCCCTGGAGCAGTGTCCCGGTTACCGACTGACCGGACCCCTCAGGGATCAGCAACACCCCGAAGTCGCGGTTGCCGGAGACCACGTTGCGGCCACCCTCACCCGTCCCGCCAATGGTCGTCCCCGAGGCATTTGAAACCCAAATCCCGGTTCCATTGGGAACCGCCGCGGTCCCCGTCGCGTCGGTCCCTATCAAGTTGCCCCGAATCACCGTGCCGGTCGCCCCCCCAAAGACCCGGATCCCCGATTGGTTGTTCCCCGAGATCAGGTTTCGCAGGGCGGGCGATTCCCCCCCGATCTGATTCCCGCTGGACTCGACAATGATCCCCGTCTGGGGCAGAGCGCCGGGCACCGAGCCGGGCGCACTGACCCCGTCCGGCAGGACGCCGATCCAACTGCTTTCAACCCGATTGCTCCCCCCTCGCAAAAAAAGACCGCCCAGAGGCATCGACAGCCCTCGCACCGTGCTCCCGCCAGTTAGCACCAGCGACGCCGGTAACACCACCCGCAGGACCGAATTTGTCCCGACGGCCAGTGTGTTCGGGCTGAAACCCGGTTGCGTCGTCGCGTCGATCACCACCGGCTCGCTCGCCTCCGGAAGCGGCGCCGTCACCGCCAACGTCGCGATCCCCCCTCCCGGGATGTTGAACACGATCGCATCCGCCGCTGAACCGACGCCCGTGTTCACAGTCCCCGAAACCAGCGCTTGCTCTTGCGGCGACAGCGAACCGACCGGCAAGGAACCATTGGCAATCAGCAGCGCTTCCCGAAACGTCACCGCCGCATCACGAAAATCACCGTCGGCCGTCGTGTTGACGGTGATCGTCGCCGGCACCACCCGCCCCTCCAACCGCTCGATCCACCCCACCACACGCCGACCCCTACGCCCCGTTCGACGCCGCAGCTCCATGGTCCCCCTCCTGTGACTGCCCCCGGCCGTGACCAGGTCTCCAAGCCTTCCCAGTCACGTCAAGCTCGGCAAAATCCACCCAAACGGGCAGGCTTGACACTCTATCCCGACCCGGAAAACCCTGTCAAAACCCGTCCGCCTTAAATCCACGGATGCGTGGATGCGTGGCGCTGTCGCATGCTCCGTCGAGGCTCGCTGAGGCCGGTCGGGGGATCTTACGGCGGCCCGGCGACGGATAAGGTGGACTGGAGCGACCTCCTTAGGCACGCTCCGATTCGGGCGAAGCGTGCCCTCGGCGTGAGGTCGGCATCGACGCCCGAACGGTGTCGAGCGCAAGCGCCCGGCGGGGGGGAGTTCCCCCCCGCCGGGCGCCGCGAACCTCTCAGTGGCCGGGAGACAAACCCCCGGCCACGGGACGATTCGCTTCGGCACGCCCTCAGGCTCCACGTCGAGCCAGACGGGCCGCCGATTCAGCCTCAAGATGGCACAGCGTCCGCGTAACTGTTTTCTGCGGCAGCGTTTTCAACCGGCGAGGGCCAGATCGGTAAAGCCAGGGCCCGATCGGCCTCGTGCGAGGGTTGGTCGAACGGCCGGGGTACCGGTTCAGGCACCCTCGGCCGCGACCTTGATATCCAGACCTCGCTCGCTGGCTTTCCAGGCCGCCCGCGCGGCCCGCTCCTCGGCATCCAGTTGCAGCTCCTCACGGAGCACCGGAACATGCGCCGGGGCCTCAATGCCGATCCGCACCTGGGTCCGATCAATCCGAACGATGGTGATCCGAATGTCGTCGCCAATCAGAATGGCATCATGCTGCTTGCGGCTCAGGACCAACATCGATCCCTCCTTGGCGTCGAGCGCCGTTTCCGTTTCCCTGTTGCCTTCACCCTGTCACTCGTAAAACCGCCGCCACCCCCGACACGATTTTTCTCAAAATCGTTCAAATCGCTCCGACGCCAGCGATCGGCACAACCCATTCCTCCAGGATTATCCCACTTATCAGCAAAGTGGGCGGTTTGGGCATAATGAGTCGAATTATGGGTCGATCGTCTCCTGTTGGGGACGCAGTCCCGGTCGCTTGAAGCGAAACGGGATCATCCAGCGCGTCCAGGGCGCATGCAGCGCGCGGGTTTCGAGCAGTTCGGAGATCCCGGGGACGGAGTCGCCCGTGGTTGGGTCAGCGGTGGGATGGGGCTCCAGGAGCGTATCGATCCGAAACCGCGAGATCCAACGTCCGTAGAACGGCCCTTCATCGACGTGGTGGTGATGGCTTCGGATCAAGCACGGTTCGCCGGCGCTGGCCACGATCAGGCCACCGTCGTTCGGGAATCCCAGGCGGTGGCGGCGGGGAGCGGGCAGCTCGGTGAAGACGGCCGACTCGCGTACCACATCCGGGCGACCGTGCCGAAGCGTCAGCCAGAGCGATTGGGTCGGACCTCGATGCGGGACCGCGTAATAGTAAATCTCGGTCCGATCCTCGATATGGACCCGCCCCCAATGCCAGCGGCGCATGGCTCGGGAGATCTCCTCGACTCCGGCGTTGTGGTCGTGATAGCCCCGGCCGTGGAAATCGAGCGATCGTACGGTTCGTCCCCGACCACGAACCACGACCGTACCCGTCACTCGGCAGTCGCCGGCGGCCACAATCCAGTGATGGGGTGCCTCCGGGGTCCCCAGGTTGCGTTCGAACGGTTCGGTCGCCGCCGCGGGCACAAACTCGAGATCGGCCGCGATCGTCGAGCGGCCATCGACGGCCGGCGTCTGAATCACCAGCCGATAGCGACCCTCCGAGTCACGCGTGAGCCGATTGCCGGCAACCTCGACGGCAAAAGGGGCCGGCGTGTGGCCAAAGTCGGCGCGACGGTATCCGTTTAGGGCGTAGGCGGCGGTGGTGCCTCGGTGGTACCAGCTCAGGCCGATCCCGCAATGGTCGAGCGGGTGGGGGGCCGGGTGCCGGCCTGGGTCCCGAAGGTGCCGCATCGTCGCCCGGCCATAGTCCGGATCAAACGGCAACGCCGCGTAGACGATGACAACCAGCCCGTCGGTTCCATCGTCGGACAGCGCGTCGAAATACCACCACTCCTGCGAGCCAGGTGCTTCGAACTGGAAGAATCGATCCGGGTCGTGGTTGCTCATGGCAAGCCGGCTGGTCGGCAGATCGTGGGTCGACGCCAAGCGAGGACTGAGCTGAGTCGATCGTTACGTACAGGCTTCGCGTAGGCTCTGGCGTACAACCTCACGCGCAAAACGGGGTCGGGAGCGAATATCGGAAGCCGCGCGGAAACCGCTGCCGTCGTCTCCGATCACGCGCTCTTAAAGATAGTGCTCAAGCACCTTGGCGCTCGAGAGGACGCCCGGCAACCCAGCCCCGGGATGGGTGCCCGCACCGACGAAGAACAGGTTTTCGACGTCTTCGCTTCGGTTGTGCGGACGAAACCAGGCGCTCTGGGTCAGCACCGGCTCAAACTGAAAGGCCGATCCGAGATAGGCGTCAAGCTGCGTCTCGAAGTCCTTGGGCGTAAAGATCCGCATCGAAACCAGGTGCCGCCGCAGGTTGGGAACCAGGTGGTTCTTCTCAAGCGAAGCCAGAATCCGATCTGCGTACTGGTCCTTGATCGCGTCCCAGTCCTGGCCGCCGCCGAGGTGGGGAACCGGCGAGAGGACATAAAACGTCTCGCAGCCAGGCGGGGCCAGACTGGGGTCGGTCCGGGTCGGGGTGTGCAGATAAAGCGAAAAATCGTCGGCCACCACCTTGCGGTCGAAGATATCCTGGAGCAGACCCTCGTAGCGCGGCCCGAGAATGATCGCGTGGTGGGGAAGGTGGTCGTAGGTCCGATTGGTGCCAAAGTAGACGACGAAGAGACTCATCGCGTACTTCATCCGCTCGAGGCGTCGATTTGTCCATTTGCGCCGGTGTTCTGGTCGAATCAGCCTGCGGTAGGTATTGGCCACGTCGCCGTTGGAGACTACGACGTCGCCCCGCAGGATCGAACCATCGGCCAGACGGCAACCGACGGCCCGGCCATTCTCGACGAGGATCTCGTCGACGCGCGCATGGAGCCGCAGTTGCCCGCCGATCTCTTCGAAGATTTGGACCAACCCCCGCACCAATGCGCCGGTTCCGCCCAGGGCAAAGTGGACGCCCCAGGTCTTCTCCAGGTGGTGAATCATCGCGTAGACCGCTGACGACCGCAGCGGATTCCCCCCGATCAGCAGCGGCTCGAACGACAAGGCGATCCGCAGCCGTGGATCCCGGACGAACTGTTTGACTCGGTCGTAGACCGACTGCTCGGCGCGGAGGCGGATCAGGTCGGGCGCGACCTTGACCATCTCCCAGAATCGGTCGAAGTGATGGCTGGCCAGGTCAGTAAACGCCCGGTCAAAAACCCGCCGAGTGTACTCGGCGAAGCGGCGGTAGCCGTCGAGGTCGTCCGGGCTGAGCCGGCGAATCTGGTCTTCGAATCGATTTGGGTCGCCCACATAGTCGAAGGTCGATCCATCGGCGAAATAGATTCGATAGTACGGGTCGCAGGGAACCAGCCGGACGTAATCGTCCAGCTTCTTGCCCGCAAGCTCGGCCAGCTCGTGGAGCACAAACGGAACGGTGACAATTGTCGGACCAGCATCGTAGATGAAGCCGTTGTCCTCGTAGACATAGGCGCGGCCGCCGGGCTTATCGCGCATCTCCAGGATCGTCGTCTGGTATCCACGCGCCTGGAGCCGGATGGCCGCCGCCAGGCCGCCGAAGCCCGAACCGATCACCAGCGCCGTGTCGCCCAGACGCCGCGGCCTGCCGGGGCGGGTCGGGGGCGTCTGCCGATCTGAGTCGATCGGCCGCTCCAACGTTGCCGTGGTGCCGTTGATCCCGCCGCTCATCGCCATATTTCCTCAGATCGAAGCGTCCCCGCGAGCCAACCCGGAACCGATCAGGCCGTCGCCTTGCCAGCCAGGTCGGCGGGGGAAGCCGCCCCGGGAAACAGCCCGATCAGAGCCAGGTACGCCTGACGTTGCGACTCCTCAAGCGGCGCCGAGCCGAGTGCGGCCATGGCCTCGTCCCGCCAGATCTCAATCTGGCCGCGCGCGGCTTCCAGAGCACCGCTCGACTGAATCAACCGCCAAAGCCGAATCCGCCGGGCTGGACCTACCGGGTCGGTCAACGCCTCGCGGAGCATGCGGCGCCCATCGCAATCCAACAAGCGGTGGGCCTTCCAGAGAATCCAGGTCCGTTTCCCGCTATCCAGGTCGGGATGATCGCCTCCCAAGGTCGGATCGACGGCCAGCGCGTCCAGGTCGTTTTGAAGCTGATAGGCCAGACCCAGCCGATCTCCAAATCGGCGCAACGCGCGAACCAGCGGCCGACCCTGGCCGGCAAGCAACGCCCCGACGATCAACGGACCCGTGACCGTATAGCGGCTCGTTTTTCGCAGGTAGGCGTCAAGCAATTGCCGCTCGGTGATCCGATCCAACGGTGTCGTCTCGTAGAAGACGTCGAGGGCTTCTCCCAGACCGGTGTCGATCAGGACTTCGGCCACCGCCCGCTGAATCGCCGGCGAGGCGCCGGCTCGCGCCAGCATCCGATGTCCCAGCGCCGCCAGCAGATCACCCACAACGAGGCCAAGATCCAGTGCTCGCTTCGACGCCGCCGGTGCGTCCGGTTCTTCCAGATCGCGCCGAATCGCCTCGTGGAGGGTCAACTGGTCGCGTCGGAGCATCGAGCCGTCGATCAGGTCGTCGTGAACGAGCATAAACGCGTGAAACAGCTCCAGCGCGGCAGCCACACGCCAAGTCGCACCCTCCGGCTCCCGGCCCGAAGCGACCCGATAGCTGGCCAGACAAAGCCGTGGCCGGATCCGCTTCCCCCCGCGGAGGACAAACGCCGTCGTCCGCTCCCACAAGGGCCGCAAGTACGCGTTCGCAGCAAAGCCCCGACCCGCCTCGGTCAAGTTCTCGATCAATTCGGCATCAATCCGGTCGCGGTCGGTGCGCGGGCTGAGCCGCTCAGGAGCCGCTGCACGCGCGGCGACGGAGGTGGCTCCAATCATCGCGTCTCCCTTGACAAGGCGTTCTCCGCAACGCGGCAATCCCGCGGGGCACGTCGCAGCGGCCTTTTTCGGTAACAGACGCATTGTAGGCGAGCGGGGAGGGTCAGGAGGTTCGCAACGGGCCGGTTCAGATCAAACCCCCAGCGCCTGGGCTGGGTCTCCGGGTGGACCGACCCGCAACCGCAACCCGCGGACCGACGGCCTTCGGGGCGTTCCCGAAGGTTACCGAGGAGCACGCCTCGGCTCTTGCGGCCCCGGCTTCCGCTGGTTGAGGCGGCGGCGACCCGCTTCGGCAGCAAGCGATGGTGGGTCGCGTGTTGACGACGCCGAAGCGGCGGCGACACTGGAAAGGGGTTGTGCCAGTGGATCTGGTCACCTCCTCGCGCTCGGCGTTTCCTCGATGACCACCTCGCTCAAAGGCCACTTGCTGATCGCCGCCCCGTCACTGGTGGCGCCCCTGTTCGCCCGGTCGGTCATTCTTATGTGCGAACACAGCCCCGAGGGCGCGATGGGCCTGATTCTCAATCGCCCGACCGAGGCCACCGTCGGCGATGTCGCCGAGCAGGTCCTCAACGAGCCGCTCGACTGGAACAAACCGATTCTCCTGGGCGGACCGGTCCAAGGCCCACTGATGGTCGTGCACGACGCGGCCGCCCAGGCCGATCACATCGTGCTCGAAGGCGTCTACACCAGCTTCGACGCCGAGAAGGTGCGCCGGCTTCTCACCGAACAGGCCGAACCGAGCCTGGTGATCGCCAACTATTCGGGATGGGGTCCGGGCCAGCTCGAGGGCGAGATGCGCGAAGGCTCCTGGCTCACCCTGCCGGCCGAACCTGAGCTGGTCTTCTGGGATCAGGAGAGCGACCTCTGGTCCCACGTTGTCCGCCGGGCTCGCTCGGCCGAGCTAGCCCGATTGATCGGCCTGGCGTCGCTTCCCGAAGATCCTTCGCTGAATTAGATCACCCAGCTCCGCTCGACCCGAATGGCCGCTGGCGCTCTCGTCGCCAGATCGCGGCAGTGACCAGGCCGGGCGGATCGGCCCGTCGATGTCCTCTGCCGACGAGGATCGGACCAATCAGCAGGTCGCCTCGCCCAAGCCCAACCGCTGGCTCCGCCCGATTAGATACGGCGCAACACTTCGCTCGCTCTTGTGCGCGATTCTCCAGCCGGTCGGGCGCGAGCGTCGGGTTACACTTGGTCTGACGCTCACCCTGAGCCAGGTGGAACACGACCATCGATCACCCAGCAGGACTCGTGTGCACGCAGTCCAATATGCGGGTAATAGCCCCGCGCCTTGGGTGCAGCCAGCAGAATCAGCATCGTCTCCAGACCCGCGGCCTCATGAGTCCGCCGAATCAGCTCCCGGCCAATCCCCTGCCGCTGATAGTCAACCGCCACGGCCAAATCGGATAAATACGTACAATAGTGGAAGTCCGTGATTGCCCGGGCGACTCCGACGAGCCGTCCGGACGGGTCACGGGCGGTGGCGATCAGATCGGCGTGGGCGAGCATCCCGGCAATCCGCCCCAGATCGTCGACCGGACGGCGCTCGGCCAGCGTCGAGCGTCTCAGTACGTCGATGAATTCGTCGGGGGAAAGCGACGGCTCGAAGGCGTAGGCGATGGTCATGGGAGCGAACGTTCCGAGTGCGTCTGTGCGCCGGGTGTCTGCCGACGGACGGCAGTCCCGTGGCGGCGCGTGGGGGGGAGGGAGGCGATCGGGCGGAAGCCGCCCGGTGCTGGCTTCGGCATGCTCTACCGTCGTCCTCCAGGGTTCGCTACGCTGGGCAGGGTTTGTCCAGCCGGATTTCGCCTCGAGGAACCTGGGGGGTTGCCGCCATGCGTCGCCGTCTGTCTCGCCGCCGGTTTGTCGCCACGTCGCTTGCCGCCGGGGCGGCGGTGCCGTCCGCGTTCGCCATGCCGGCCGTGCGGACGCGGCCCAAACACGCCAAGACTTACCGAACCGCCCTGATCGGCAGCGGCTGGTGGGGGACGAACATCGCGCGCGAGGCGTTGGCCTCGGGCCGGTGCGAGTTGGTCGCCATGTGCGACGTCGACGCGCGGCAGATCGACCAATCGGTCAAGGACCTCAAGCTCGAGGGCGAACGGCCCAAGGCCTACGTCGACTATCGCGAGCTGCTCGACGAACAGAAGCCCGAGATCGTCATCATTGGCACGCCCGACCACTGGCACCCGCTCCAGACGATCGCGGCGGTCCGCGCCGGTGCCCATGTCTATGTCGAGAAGCCAATCAGCCATACGATCGACGAAGGCAAGGCGATGGTGAAGGCTGCGCGGGACGCTGACCGGATCGTCCAGGTCGGGACTCATCGCCGGATCTCCCCGCACAACGTCGAGGGCATGAAATTCCTCAAGTCGGGCAAGGCCGGCAAAATCGGTATGATCCGCGCCTTTGTCCACTACGGCGGCGGCCCCGATCAACCCACTCCCAACGAAGAGCCGCCGAAAGAGCTGAACTGGGACCTGTGGTGTGGACCGGCGCCGTTGCGGCCCTACAATCGGCGGATCACCCCCAAGGGCTTCCGCGACTTCCTCGATTACGCCAACGGCACCCTCGGCGACTGGGGCATCCACTGGATGGACCAGATTCTCTGGTGGACTGAGGAACTTGGCCCCAAGACCGTCTATTCGACCGGCGGACGCCCGATCGCCGGACCGCCGGTCAACGACGGCCAGATGCAGACCGGCGACGCACCCGACCACCAGATCGCCGTCTTCCGCTTCGACGGCTTCGACGTCAGTTGGGAACATCGCAAATTCGCCGGCAACACGGCCGAAAAGACCCACCCGCAACAGGCCGTCGGCTGCTACTTTTACGGAACCGAGGGAACATTCCACATGGGGTGGCTCGACGGCTGGACCTTCTACCCGGCCGACCCCAAGAAGGCCCCGATCCACATGGACGCCCAGCTCCATGAGCCCGACCAGCAAAACATCAAAGAGCTGTGGGCCGACTTCCTGGACTGCGTGGACGACCGCAACAGCGGTGGCACAAAGCTCCCTGTTAGCGACATCGAGACAGGCCATCGTTCGACAACCATGTCCCTGCTGGGCATGCTCGCCCTTAAGCTCGGGCGAAGCGTGAACTGGGACGCCGAAAAGCAGGTGATCGTCGGCGACCCAGAGGCCAACATCCATCTTCGCCGGGTTTACCGCGGAGGTTGGGAATATCCCTGGCCGGCCTGATCCGAGGCTGGGAGCCGCTGTGCGGCCTCCCGTAACCCCAGGTCTCTCGAGAGCGGCTACGCTCGGATCGATTTCAGGCCGCAAATGGAGCGACGGAGCAGCCCCCAGAGCCTCGGTCTTCGCGCCGGCTGGCCTGTTTGACTAAACTTACTGGTTCGCAACGATCCGACATTGTCTGGGCCTGGGTGGCGATCGTTTCCTCGGCCGTTGAGAGGAATTCGGTCTACGGCCGCCTGGACCCGCCCGCGTCCCCGCGCTCATCCTTCCCCTTATGATCATCGTTCTCAAGCCCAACCCGACCGATGCGCAGATCGAGCACGTCCTGGAGCGGATCGCCGAATTGGGTCTGACACCCCATATCAGCCGCGGGGTCTCGCGAACGATCATCGGTGTCATTGGCGACGAACAGAAGCTCCAGGCCGAGCCGTTGCAGGCAATCGACGGTGTCGAGGCGGTGCTACCGATCCTCAAGCCGTTTAAGCTCGCCAGCCGCGAGTTTCATGAGGCGGATTCGGTCCTGGAGATCAAGGGGGTTCGGGTCGGCGGTGGACACCTGGCGATCATCGCCGGACCGTGTGCCATCGAGGGCGAAGCGATTCTGTTCGAGATCGCCGAGCGGGTGAAGGCGGCCGGAGCCAACATTTTACGCGGCGGCGCGTTCAAGCCCCGAACCAGCCCCTACAGCTTCCAGGGCCTTGGTGAGGAGGGGCTGCGGATCCTCCAGGCCGCCGGCGATCGGTTCGGAATGCCAACCGTTTCCGAGGTCATGGATCCCCGCCAGGTGGAGCTGGTCAACCGCTACGCCGATATCCTTCAAATCGGTGCCCGCAACATGCAAAACTTTGACCTGCTACGCGAAGTCGGTCGCACCCGCAAGCCGGTCTTGTTAAAGCGCGGCATGAGCGCGACGGTCAAGGATCTGCTCATGTCGGCCGAGTACGTGCTCAGCGAGGGCAATCGCCAGGTCATCCTCTGCGAACGCGGCGTACGCAGCTTCGAGGACTCGACCCGCAACATGCTCGATCTCTCGGCTGTTCCCAACGTCAAGGGCCAGAGCCACTTGCCGATCATCGTCGACCCCAGCCACGCCACCGGTCGGCCCGACTTGATCCCGGCGATGGCCCTGGCGGCGATCGCCGCCGGGGCCGACGGCGTGCACGTCGAGGTTCACACCTGCCCGGAGAAAGCCCTCTCCGATGGTCCTCAGGCCCTGGTGCCGGAACAGTTCGCGCGGCTGATGGACCAGCTTCGGCCCCTGGCCGAGTTGGTCGGTCGGACGATCGACACCTGCGAGAGCGTTCCGGTCTAATCCCCGTGCCTGACTGTGCCGGTCGGGCCGGAACTGGCCGCGCCGGGTGGCTGGACCGGCTCAACCCTTGAATCGCCCCGGGAATCACCCACTGATGCCGCTGAATCGTCCGCTCTTGATTGCCGGCAATTGGAAGATGAACCCGACCCTACGCGCCGATGCCGTCGCGCTGGCGACGGCGGTCCGCGACGGCGTCGGACCGGAGTCGACCGTCCATGTCGCGGTCTGCCCGCCGGCGGTCTACCTCGAGGCCGTCGATGCGGTGCTTGAGAACTCGCCGATCGGCCTCGGCGCCCAAAACATGCACTGGGAGCCGTCCGGAGCCTACACCGGCGAATTGGCCGGCGCGATGTTGATCGACGTCGGCTGCACCCATGTCATTCTGGGCCACAGTGAACGGCGCCATGGGCTGGGCGAGACCGACGAGCAGATCAACCAGAAGCTGCGGGCGGCGCTGGCCGTCGGGCTGATTCCGATCGTCTGCCTGGGCGAACGGCTCGCCGAACGCGAGGCCGGTCGTACCGAACAGATTCTCGAAACCCAGCTCAACGGCTCGCTGGCGGGTCTCGAACCGGAACGGGCGGCGGGTGTCGTTCTGGCCTACGAGCCGGTCTGGGCCATCGGCACCGGCAAGGTGGCCTCGCCCGACCAGGCGCAGGCGGCCCACGCGTTTATCCGCCGCTGGCTCGCTGAACGGTTCGGCGCGGCGATCGCCAGCCGGGTGATTGTCCAATACGGCGGGAGCGTCAAACCCGATAACGCCGCCGGACTTCTGGAACAACCCGACATCGACGGCGCCTTGGTCGGTGGAGCCAGCCTCAACGCCGGCGACTTTCTCGGGATCGTCCAGGCAGCCCGCGCCGTCTCGGCCGCCGGCAAGCGACACTGACATCTGCTTCGCCGCTCACTCCCTATCCCCTCAGGTCTTCGATCCACAGGGCCCCCCACCGTGGAAATCCTCATCGGACTGCTCAACGTTTTGCTGATCTTGGCCAGTCTGTTCCTGATCTGCCTGGTATTGATCCAGCGCGGCAAAGGGGGCGGCCTGGCCGGAGCGTTCGGGGGAGCCGGCGGCTCCAGCGCTTTCGGAACCAAGGCCGGCGACGTCTTTACGACCATCACCGTCGTCACGGCCCTGGTCTGGATCCTGCTGGCGATGATTCAGGTGATTCTGATGAACCGGGCCGGACGGACCTCCGCCTATCAGGGCGCTGAGGCCAGCGCCCCGAGCGACGTGCCCGGCCTGCCGGGCGTCGATCTAGGCGCCGAACTGCCCGAGTCAACGTCTCCCAGCCCGGCTCCCGCGACCACGCCGACGACCCCCAAACCGGCCACCGACGCGAGCTTGCCCCCCGCGATCGACGACACGGCACCCGCCCCGTCAACCCCGCCCGCCGAGCCAACCGAAACCGCCAAATAACCGGCCGATTGCGGTCGGCGCGGACCGAGGACTCATGAGGCGTCGAGCGGTCGCGGTCCCGCCGTCCCGGTCCACCGTCGAGGACTCGCCCCGATCCGGGCCACTCCGAACCTCAGCAACCCATGGACGCTCCATGCTTCTGAGCATGACCGGTTTCGGCGACGCACACTATCAGGACGACCGTCTGACGGTCGCCGCCGAAGTCCGTTCGGTCAACAACCGCCACTTGAAGTTGACCTGTCGGATCAGCGCGGCGTACGAAGCGCTCGAGCCGGATTTGGAACGCCTGGTCCGAGAGGCCGCGCGGCGAGGAAGCGTCCAACTTTGGGTTCATGTGGAACGGCCGCGCCGGCCTGACGATTATCGACTCAACCTGGTCGCTTTGGCTGCCTACCGGGACCAGCTCGAGACTCTGCGGCAGCCGGGTGCCTCGACCCTTGACCCGGTGGCCCTGCTCGGCCTGCCGGGCGTGGTCGAAGAGCGCCGCGATCTGGTGGCCGACCCCCATGAGGACTGGCCGGTCCTGGAGACGACCGTCCGCCGCGCTCTTGATGCCTTTCAGGCGTCGCGGGCCCGCGAGGGACGGGCCATGGCCGAAGAGCTACTCAGGCTCGGTGATACGTTCGCCCGGCGGCTCGAGGAAGTCGCCGCCCGGGCTCCGGCCGTTGTCGCCGACTACCACCAACGGCTCCTCGAGCGTGTCCAGGCTCTGGTCAAAGACCGCCTGACGATCGAACCCCGCGACCTGATCCGCGAGGTCGCCTTGTTCGCCGATCGGGCCGACATCGCTGAGGAACTGACCCGCCTTCGCGCCCACCTGCAACAGTATCGCGCGGTGATCGAGGGACCGGACAGCGCCGGTCGCAAGCTGGAGTTTCTGGTGCAGGAAATGGGGCGCGAGACAAACACGATCGGCTCGAAGGCCAACGACGTGACGATCAGCCATGCCATCGTCGACATGAAGGGGCTGCTCGAGCGAATCCGCGAATTGATCCAGAACGTGGAGTAGAGACGCCGGGGACTCCCCCAGTTTCCGAGGTTTGCGAGCCAGAGGTATTCGTTCGATGTGGATTCATGGTTGGGGTGAATTGCCGGGTCGTCTGTTTGTGGTGTCCGGGCCGTCGGGCTCGGGCAAGACGACCGTGCTCCGGCTCGCCTTGGAACGGCCGGGCGTCCACGCCCGCCTCTCGGTCTCCGCCACATCGCGGCCGCCCCGACCCGGAGAGGTCGCCGGCCGTGAGTACATTTTTCTCTCACCCGAGGAATTTGCCCGCATCCGGGATGCCGGCCAGCTTCTCGAGTGGGCCAGCTATAATGGAAATCTCTACGGAACGCCCGCCGCGCCCGTCTTCGAAGCGCTCCAGCGGGGAGAGCGAATCGTCCTCGAAATCGAGACCCAGGGCGCCATGCAGGTTCGCGACCGCGCTCCCACCGCTCGATTCATCTTCATTGATACGCCCGACTTCGATACTCTGGCCCAGCGTCTTCGGGCCCGAGCCACCGAAACCGACGAACAAGTCCACCAGCGCCTGGTCACCGCCCGCCACGAGCGCGACCTGGCTCACTGCTACGACGTCCGGATCATCAACGACGATCTCAATCGGGCCGCCGATGAGCTGGCCTCGATCCTCCGTGCCGGCTAAGCGGCCGGCCCGCTCGCTCCAGGCCCCTGCCCCGTCCTCGCCCTCGGCATGACCGCTCTGACCCTGACTTTCGGAGGATGCGATGATCGAAGAGCTGAAGGAAGACGAAATCGTCAACAAGGTCGGCGGCCGGTTCAAGCTGGCGACTCTGATCCAGAAACGGATGATCGCGTTGAACCAGGGATCGCGGCCGGTCGTCGAACCCCGGGGTGGCGACAAAATGTCGGCCGTGATCGCCGAAATCATGGAAGACAAGATTTATCTGGATCTGAGCGGCAAGTCCGGCGCGGCCTCCGAGTCGCCCGAGTCGAACGCCGATGAGGGAGGCACTGTCGACCTCACGCAGCCGGAATAACCGACACCCTCTGCCTCCGCTCGGTCTGCCGCTCCGATCACCGACGAAGCCGGTCGACCACCTCAGCCGATCCCTCTGAACAGGCTCCAAAGTGCGCCTCGGGTGTCCCCGTCCTCCTCCGGCTCTGGCTGGGAGGGTGGGAACCGGCCTCCTCGCCTTTCCGAGGGACTGAACCGCTATGGGCGAACGACGGCACTGGCCCCGCCGGGCGGGCGGCATGGCTCTGCTGTTTGCCACCGCCTTTCTGGCCTTGAGCCTGGCGGGATACCATCCCGCCGACCCTCCCGGCGGGCTGGTCTGGCAGGCTCAGCCGACACCGCCGCGTAACCCCTGCGGCCCAGTCGGCGCCCTGCTCGCCTCGGCGCTCTTCCAGTCGATCGGCTGTGCCGGCTGGGGCGTCGTCTGGATCTGCCTGGTCGGCGTTGCGGCCATCCTGACCCGCCGCCCGATCCGAGAACCCGTCCTGACCCTCAGCGGCGCGGCGCTGGTGTTGATCGCGGCCGCCGCGCTCATTCAGACCCTGGCCCCCGGGCTCGAGCCGACCGCCCCCGTCGGCCCAGGCGGTTATCTCGGCGCGACCCTTAGCCTCGCGCTGGGCGCGCAATTCGGCCCCGTCGGTAGGATCCTGATTCTCGTGGCACTCGGCGGAACTGGGCTGGCCCTCAGCCACGAGCCGTTCGTCACTGGCCCGGCGACCTCCGTGGTCCGACGGTTGAGGCCCCTGCTGGCGAGGCTGAGGCCCAGGCGTGCTGCGACGGGGCACGGCTCCCCGAACCCTGCGGGCTTGGGGCCGATGACCACGGGGACACCGCTGGCGATCAGCCCGCTCCACCCGGTCACCTATCACGACGGCGCGACGCTGCCCCCGCCGCCGACCCGTCCGGTCTTGCCGCGCACGGTCGCCGCCGCGGTCGATTCGCCGGCTGTGCCCAGCCTCATGCCGGCCGTCCGGCGGCACGAAACCGCCGCCTTATATCCGATCCCGGCCGATGGGTCGTACGCGCCTCCACCACTCGAGCTTCTCGATCCGCCCGCGCCGTTCGCCATCCAGGAACACGAGGCCAAGATCCAGGAACGGGCCTTGTTGCTGGAGAAGACCCTCCGCGAGCACGGCTGCTCGGTGCGGGTCGTGCAGATCGACACCGGCCCGGTGATCACCCAGTTCGAGGTGGAGCTGGAGGCCGGCCTCCGTGTCTCCAAGGTGGCCGGGCTTTCGAACGATCTGGCGATCGCCCTGGCGGTGCCCAGCGTGCGCATCGTCGCGCCGATTCCGGGCAAGACGACCGTCGGCATCGAGGTCCCCAACGACCGGCGGGCGATCGTCCGCTTAGGCGAGGTGATCGAGGGCGTCGCCCCTCAACTGGCCCAGGGCAAGATGCGGATTCCGCTCTTTCTCGGCAAGGACGTCAAGGGCACGCCGCTGGTCTACGACCTGGCCGATATGCCCCACCTGCTCATCGCCGGTCGGACCGGCACCGGCAAGAGCGTCTGCCTCAATGCGATGATCCTTTCGATTCTGATGACCCGCAGGCCCGACGAGGTCAAGCTGATCCTGATCGACCCGAAGATGGTCGAACTGTCGCAGTTCAAGCGAATCCCGCACCTGATGCACCCCCCGGTCACCGACATGAAGAAAGCCGAGTCGATCCTCGGCTGGGCTTGCGAGAAGATGGATGAGCGATACGCCATCCTCGGCCAGGCCGGGGTGCGCAACGTCCAGGCTTACAACGCGCTCAGCCCCGAGGAGATCTACGAACGGCTCAAGCCAGAGAGCGACGAGGAGAAAAAGCGTATCCCGACCCGAATGCCCTACATCGTCATCGTCGCCGACGAGATGGCCGACCTGATGATGGTCGCCGCCAAAGAGGTCGAGACCCACATCGTCCGCCTGGCTCAAAAGGCCCGCGCAGCGGGTATTCACCTGATCCTGGCCACACAACGGCCGACCGTCGACGTCATCACCGGCCTGATCAAGGGCAACATGCCCGCGCGGATCGGATTCCAGGTCACCAGCCGCAATGACTCGCGCGTCGTCATGGACGAGATGGGCGCCGAGAAACTGCTCGGTAACGGCGACTTGCTGTTCCTGATCCCCGGCACCTCGCACATCATCCGCGCCCAGGGCACCTTCGTTTCGGACGCCGAGGTCAACCGCATCTGCGCCTACCTGGAACAGTATCCGGTCGAATTCTCCAAGGAATTGGTGCAGCTCCAGATCGGCGGGGTGCTGGCCGGCAAGGACGGAGCCCAAGCCATGAAAGAACGGGACGAGATGTACGAGGCCGCGATCGAAATCGTCATCCGCGAACAACGCGGCAGCACCTCACTGCTCCAGCGCGCCCTCGGGATCGGATACGGCCGCGCCGCGCGTCTGATCGACTACATGGCCGAGGACGGTATCGTCGGCGAGTACAAGAGCGGCAGCGCCCGCGAGGTGCTCTACTCCTGGGAAGAGTGGGAGAGCCTCAAACGCGGCGCGGTCAGTGGCGACGACGCCGAAGCGGCTTGAGGGCGTCCGCCTCCAGCACGCTCCGGAGCCTGCAGGTCTCGTGCGGGTCTTCGGGCTCGCGGAGGCACCGGGGGCCCGGAGTCGAGGCGAACCATCCACCTCGGGCACCCTCTGGGCACCCGGTCATCGTGTGTCCCTCGGTGGATACTCAGGGTTGCGGATACGTTGTGGCCGTTTCCCGAGGGCCACGTGTCGGAGTGGCGGACTCAGGTTCCTGAGCCACCCTCGACGAGCCCGTAGGTCCCGCCCATCTCGCGCCTGAGTTTGCCCTTGGCGACCAGCTCATCCCAGATGCCCGGCGGGTGGCCATCGGGCGGGCGAATGCCGAGGATGCCCGACGTACGGCCGCCGGATCGGCTCAGGTTCGACTCTTCATCGAGCCGCATCAGCTTCAGCCGCTTCTTGAACGCCTTCAGGGCCCGCTTCAGTTCCTCGTCGGTGGCCATCGTCGCTGCTCCCCTGGTGCGCGGACGAGGCTTTGGTCATCCAACCCCGCCGGACCGACCCTCTGCCTCGTCACCCACAAGCGCCGCTGCTAGCGGCTCTGGCACCGGCCGCGGCCGCCGCGTCTTGGGGTCGATCGTGACAGTCGTGACCGTGGCGTCGATCACTGGTTCGCCGGTCTCGGTGACGATCTCCTGAGTCATCGCAAAGCTCGTCCGGCCGAGCCGCAGCGGCCGTGTCACGACGACCAGGCTCTCGCCCTGACGGCACTCGCGGCGGAAGTTCACATTCAGGTTGACCGTAACGGTGACCGCGCCCAGCGCCAGCAGGCTGGCGTGATCCAAACCAAATCGCTCGTACCAGTCTTCGCGGCCCCACTCGAGGTATTCGATATACTTGGCATTATTCACATGACCATTGATGTCAATCTCCGTGGAGCGGACGACCAGCTGAAGCCTCGTTTCCGCTCTTCGTGGCCGGTGGTCCGTCGCCATCGGATCAATCACCTGATTGGATCAGGCCCTTCATCCCCACACACCCACACGAACACCCCTTCCCGGTATCCTTTTACCATGAACCGCCGATCCCAAACCACCGACCGGACGTGATGCACCCCTCTCTGCACCATCTCGATCATCGCCCCTGGCCCCTTCCGGCCCGGCCGTGGACGTTCCGCCAGTCCTGGTGCAACCTGCTCTTCTTGCACTGGCCCGTCGAGCCAGCGACCCTGGCGCGGCACGTTCCCGAGGGGCTGACCCTTCAAACCTTCGACGGGGCCGCCTGGCTGGCCGTCGTGCCCTTCCGAATGACTGACGTGGCATGGCGCGGGATGCCAAGCGTCCCAGGTCTCTCGGCATTTCCTGAGTTGAATGTCCGCACATATGTCGAAAAAGATGGTATACCAGGGGTTTGGTTTCTCAGCCTCGACGCCGGGCATCGCCTGGCCGTCTGGGCTGCTCGGAGATTCTTCCATCTACCGTACGTCTACGCCCGCATGGCCTGCCGGTCCGTCGGTGAGACCATCGTCTATCGATCCGAGCGCCCCGGTCCTGGCCCTCGTGCCCGCTTCGCCGCGCGATACGAACCGATCGGTCCGCCATCCCCGGCCGTTCCCGGGACGCTCGAACACTTCTTGACCGAACGTTACTGCCTCTATGCCCGCACACCGTCGGGCGCGTATCTGCGTGGCCAGGTCCACCATCCGGCCTGGCCGCTCCAGGATGCCCGCGTCCGAATCGAGGCCAACGAATTGCCGGCCATTCACGGCTTTGATGTCGACCCGGCCGGCCCCGCTCACGCGCGCTATGCCCACCGGGTCGATGTCGTGCTCTGGCCGTTCGAGCCGCCCGATGGCTCGCCGGTCAACGCAGCCTGATTCGGTAGGCCAGCTCCGTTTTTGTCTGATTCTCGATCCGCCCCGCCGACAGCACCGCCTCGTTCTCTTCCACCGCGTAGGCAAACGGTTCATCGGTGGCGGGGTCGACGGGTACGGGCACCAGGTCGATGTCATCGAGCTGGTTCGGCAGTCGGCCATCGTGAGCGGCGGCATGCAACCGAATCGCCTCGACCACCCGTAAGGCCGCAACCCGCCGGTCGAGCCGAACCCCAGCGCGCTGCGCACCTTCGATCCCCGGCATCAATGCCGCGAAAACCGCGACCGGACCACTCTTTTCCTGCTTCACCTCGTCCTGTTGCCGCTGCCGAAACGCTTTGGCCTCGGCATAAGGCAAGTAGACCGATCGGAAGGCGGCATCGCGCATCGCCCGGTAGCGGAATCCGAGGTAGCGGGCCAGGGCTTCGGCGTCGGAGGCATCGGCTTTGGACGTCGAGGCGAGCCAGGCTCGCGCCTCATCGCCGAACCGCGTGCGGAAGGCCTCGAGGTCGGCGGTCAGCGTCTCTTTCAGGGCCGAGTCGTCGGGCGACTCGCCGACCAGCCACCCGGCCAGACGCTGAAGGTCCCGATAGAGCGAGGCCAGCAGCACATTCCACTCTTCGGGCGTATGCGGGCTTTCCAGTTCGTCCAACGCGGGAACGAGATTCTCACCGAGCCGCTGCTCCATCTCGTAGGCATCACGGAGCGAGACTAGCGGCGTGGGCAGCACCGAGAGCGCCCAGTAGAGATTCGGTGCCCCCGGGCGGGCGATGAACTCCTCGACCCGGTCGAGCATGGTATGGCAGACGGCGATGCCGACCAGGCCGTTGATCAGGAACGGCCCCGAGCCGAGGTGACGGCCCATCGCCAGACCGGTTTGAAGCGTCCGCACCGCATCGTCAAACGTGCGGTCGTGGATCTCGACCCGCGCTCGGAGCGCGACCAGGCGTGACCAGAGTCGCATCTCCTGGGCGTCGGGCAGGATGATGTTGATGATTTCCCGCCGCTGCTCGACCACCGGGTAGCCCCAGTCGCACGTCGACCGCCGCGCGGCGATGTCAAACTGCCCGAGCCGAACGCGCCACTGGTCCACCAGCCGCCGCGCGTCGTTGACCGGAAACGTCTCGAACGGCGCCTCGAGCCAGGCCACAGCACCGCGGCCCAGCGTCTGCCAAGCCCCGTCCCCAATCTCATGACGCTGGCGCAAGTAGACCGGCGCGGCGTCGCCGGGGGTAAGCTCCGACGAGATCGGCACAAGCCGATACTTCAGGACCGGCGTCGGCTCCGCGGCCGGATCGACCTCCAGCAGCTTCGGCTCCCAAACGTCGTCGGGCCGCTGGCCCGGCGGGCCGAGAGCCACCTGGCCCCACGCTTCCGCCGTGCTGGCGATTGCCACGGCCGCCGCCAGCACAACCTCTCGCCATCCCGTCATCATTTGGGCGCCCCTCACCACACACCCCCTTCCCCACGAGGCCACGACAGCGGCGCACCGCGCGCACGCCGAACGCGGCCGGTTCGTCGGTCCCTCTTTCCGTCACCGCCGCGCACCACCTCTTCACAAGCTCGGCGCACGGCCCCAATTCCGCACCCTGAGCGAGCCCATGTCCAGCGACTCAGTCACATCGGAGACCGGGCCGGCCTCCGACGGTGCCAAGCCTGAGACGATCAACTCCGCTCTTTGGGTCAGGGCGAAATAACTGCTTGGATCGGGCGGGCGCCTCGGCATCGTCGGCGGGGGGATGCTTGACGTCGGCTCGATCGCCGTCGGCGCCTCGCGTGGCGTCAGCCTGGCCGCGACGTTTTCGGCCTGGATCCGTCCGCTCCGCTCGGCGGCCCAGCCTGCGCCCAGGCTGGCGCAGACCATCGCCAGGCACGCAGAGAGCGTCCAGGGCCCTCGCGCCGACACGGCCGAGGCTCGCCCGGCCTCGAACAGCATACGCTCGCGGCTCAGATTCGTCGGTGCCGCCGGTTGCCACCCGGCCAGCCGACGCTCCAGCTCGCTCAGTTCGTCGGGCATGGTTCTCCCAACCTTTCGGCAAGTCGTGCAAGGCCCGCGCGATAGCGACGGTGGGCTGCAGCCACCGAGCAACCCTCGGCCTGGGCAATCTCATCGAACGTCAGGTTCCCCCAGACCCGCGCCACCACGACCGAGCGGATCTCCGGTTCGAGTCCGGCTAGATGCGCCGTCGCCAGGGCGGCGTCGAGTCGATCGTCTGCGGAGTCGAACCAGGCTTCGCGCCGGGAGACCCGACTTTCTCGGCGATCACGGCGGCGATGGCCCCGGGCGACATCGAGCGCCCCGTTTCGGACTACCCGAAAGAGCCAGGCCGCGGGATGTTCCGGCACCCGTCGCATCCGCGATAGTTTCACGAACGCCTCCTGGACCACATCCTCGGCATCCTGGTCGCCACAGAGCTGACGAGCGTACAGGTGCAGGCCCCGGGCGTGGGCGTCGAAGCAGGCTGCCAGGTCCTCCGGCCGTATTCGGCTCACTGCGGCCCCCCTTCGGCGCCCTAGCCTCTTCGCTCTCTAGACGCCGCCCGCCGCGTTTGTTCTCACCACTCGACGCGATTTTTTGCTCGACTCGAAAAGGATGGTCGCCCGCCACGCGCGCGGGGGAACGCCCCGGAGCGCTCGCGGGTGGGGGGGGGCGAGGCTCCGGGGCGTCGGGGGGAGAGTGGGGTGTGTGGAGGATCCCGGCGATGACCGACTTTCGCGCCAAAGGCACTATCATGGGCCCGGCGGGCTTAACGGCCGTGTTCGGAATGGGAACGGGTGTGGCCCCGCCGGTATGGTCGCCGGGAATTCGGCCGGGGGTCCGTCGAGGGGCCACCCGGCCGCGGTGGGGGTTGGGTCGTGATGATTCGCCGGGTTGGGGTCGTGGGCCGTCGAGGAGAGAGGGCGATCGAGGCGGGCCCGTCGGGGGGACGGGCCGGTTGGGGGGATCGCCGAAGGACCGATTCTTGAGGAGCCATCGGTCGAGGGGAGACAGTCCGGGCCGCCCGCAACGCCGCCGGGGGCCGCCCGCGGGAGCGGGGCGGCGGCGGGTCGGGGTGGCCAAGCCGCTTGGCTGTTAGGACCGGTCGGCTGAAGTGGTCGCCCACCGTGCACGTCCGGCCTATCGACCTGGTCGTCTTCCAGGAGCCTTCGCACCCAATGGTGCTGGAAGCCTGATCTTGGAGCCGGCTTCGCGCTTAGATGCCTTCAGCGCTTATCCGTACCCGACCTGGCTACCCTGCGGTGCCCCGAGCGGGACAGCAGGCACACCAGAGGTCGGTCCTCCCCAATCCTCTCGTACTAGGGGAGACCCTCCGCAAGCTTCCCACGCCCACGGCAGATAGGGACCGACCTGTCTCACGACGGTCTGAACCCAGCTCGCGTACCGCTTTCATTGGCGAACAGCCAAACCCTTGGGACCTTCTCCAGCCCCAGGATGCGATGAGCCGACATCGAGGTGCCAAACCTCCCCGCCGCTGTGGACGCTCGGGGGAGATCAGCCTGTTATCCCCGGAGTACCTTTTATCCGTTGAGCGACGGCCGTTCCATACCGGACCGCCGGATCACTAACGCCGACTTTCGTCCCTGCTCGACTGATGGGTCTCGCAGTCAGGCGCCCTTGTACGTTTGCGCTCGTGTTGCCCGATTGCCGACCGGGCCGAGGGCACCATTGCGCTCCTCCGTTACCGTTTGGGAGGAGACCGCCCCAGTCAAACTGCCCGATGAGCACGGTCCCGGCCGAGGCTGCACTCGACCGGTGAGGACGGGCGCGCATTCAGGGTGGTATTTCACCGGTGGCTCCCCGACGGCTGGCGCCGCCGGATCGCAGCCTCCCACCTATGCTACACAGAACGAACGCTCGCCCAGTGCCAACCTGCAGTAAAGGTTCACGGGGTCTTTCCGTCTGACCGCGGGTACGTGGCATCTTCACCACGGCTACAGTTTCACCGGGTCCCTCGTGGAGACAGTGCTCCAGTCGTTACGCCATTCATGCAGGTCGGAACTTACCCGACAAGGAACTTCGCTACCTTAGGACCGTCATAGTTACGGCCGCCGTTTATCGGGGCTTCGGTCGCCAGCTGCCCTTGCGGTCACCGGCTCCCTTAACCTACCGACACCGAGCAGGCGTCAGACTCTATACGTCCTCTTGCGAGTTGGCAGAGTCCTGTGTTTTTGGTAAACAGTCGCTAGAGCCGATTCTCTGCGGCTCACATGTCGCCATGTGAGCACCCCTTGTACCGAAGGTACGGGGTCATTTTGCCGAGTTCCTTCACGAGGGTTCTCCCGAACGCCTGAGGATGCTCGCCCGGCCCACCTGTGTCGGATTGCGGTACGGGCCCGCGTCTTGTCCGGACGGGGTTTTTCGTGGCCACCGCTCAGGGGGACTTCCGGATCGAAGTGCCGTCGTCCTTGCGGAACGGGCCATTCTGGCGGCCCGATCCCCCCTGCGGCGGCGTCACCCGCCTTCAACCTCCACGCGGGGTGGCGGAATATTAACCGCCTGTCCATCGGCTACGCCCTTGGGCCTCGCCTTAGGTCCCGACTAACCCTGGGCGGATTGACCTTCCCCAGGAAACCTTGGGCTTTCGGCGGACGGGCTTCCCACCCGTCTTATCGTTACTCGTTCCGGCATACGCACTCGCTGCCGCTCCACGGGTCCTTACCGGTCCCGCTTCGCTGCTGACAGCGACGCTCTCCTACCATCGGATTAGCTCCAATCCGCGACTGCGGCGCGACGCTTCAGTCCCCGTCATTTTCGGCGCGGGACGGCTCGACCGGTAAGCTGTTACGCACTTTTGAAATGGTGGCTGCTTCTAAGCCAACATCCCGGCTGTCACCGCGGTCCCACTTCCTTTGCCACTAAGCGTCGTCTTGGGGGCCTTGGTCGGCGGTCTGGGTTGTTTCCCTCTCGAGCGTGAAGCTTATCCCCCACGCTCTGACTCCCGGGGTCAGGCCCGCTGGTATTCGGAGTTGGGTTCCGGTGGGTAGGTGGGAAACCCCCCAGCCGGATTCCGTCGCTCTACCCCCAGCGGGTAGCTCCCGAGGCTGGCCCTAAAGCCATTTCGGAGAGAACGAGCTATCTCCAGGTTTGATAAGACTTTGACTCCTCCCCACGGGTCATCCCCCAGTTTTTCAACACTGGTGGGTTCGGCCCTCCACGGCCGGTTAAGGCCGCTTCAGCCTGCCCATGGGTAGTTCACCTGGTTTCGCGTCTATCGCACCCGACAACGTCGCCCTGTTCAGACTCGGTTTCCCTGCGGCTCCCCCCCTGAAGGGGTTAACCCTAGCCGGATACGATAACTCGCCGGATCATTATGCAAAAGGCACGCGGTCAGGCGGCCCGAAGGCATCGCCCTCCCACCGCTTGTAGGCACGGGGTTTCAGGTTCAGTGTCCTCCCCTGTCGGGGTTCTTCCCACCGTTCGGTCGCCCTACTGGGTTCGCTATCGGTCGTCGAGTCGTACTGAGCCTTGCGGGAGGGTCCCCGCGGATTCGGACCGGGTTTCACGTGCCCGATCTTACTCGGGTATCCATCCAGGCCTCCTCCAATGTCGCCTACGGGGCTCTCACCCGCTCCGGCGGTGCGTTCCAGCACGCTTCGGCTATCAGATTCGGATCCTGTAATGATGGACCCCACGACCCCGGCCGGTCGTGCCGGCCGGTTTAGGCTGGTCCCCGTTCGCTCGCCGCTACTGAGGGAGTCGCGGTTGCTTTCTCTTCCTCCGGGTACTGAGATGTTTCAGTTCCCCGGGTTGTACCGGGTATCGCGGGATCGACGCGCGTTTGGCCGCTCCCCCGCGCTTCTCGCAGCCTTCCACGCCCGGTTTTGCGCTCGACGCCTAGGCATCCCCCCCGTGCCCTTGGGGGCTTGGCCACGCCGACCCGACACCGAAACCGCCTCAACGGCTGCCCCGGTCCGGTTCTCGACGGACCCACGCTTTTGCCCCCTCGGATGCTCCTCACGCCCAGGCCCTGACCCCGGCAGCCTGAGCGGCCACCGCAGTCCAGAACCTGAACGGGTCTTTCGGGATCACGCAGAAAAGACACTTCAGACCAGGCTCGTCGAGCCTGCCTTTCAGGCCTCTTCCACGATCAAACTGTGCCTCGACGTATCTCTCGTCGTTACGGTGAAACGGAACGCGTCGGACCACCCAGACCAGACCCATCCGGCCTGCCCAGGTAGCCTCCACGTCCCGCCACGACCCTCACACAGAAGTCGCCTTCTGTGCGTGGATCAACTTGGGAATCATCACGACCGGATTGCCAGAGAACACCACCCCCTCCCAGACCGGGAAGGGGGCCGGCGCGCCACGACGGCCGGAGGCCGACGCATCGATCCTCTGATCACCCCAGAGGACCCCTATGCCCCGGCCTCCACCCGCCGCCCGGCCGGCGGCAGCAGACGCTCGATCGATCGCAAGCCCAACCCCCAGCCACATCAGAGACCGGGGAGGGAAACCGGCCCGGGAACCGATCGCCCGCTGGCAGCGGGCCGGGGCCGATGTCCTCGAAGATCGGACCACCCCGGCCACAAGGCCCGGACGGCCGTTCTTCGCTCAACATTCCTTAGAAAGGAGGTGATCCAACCGCAGGTTCCCCTACGGTTACCTTGTTACGACTTAGTCCCCATCAGGGGTTTCACCTTCGGCGCCTGCCCTTGCGGGCTCCGGCGACTTCGGGTGCCCCCCCCTTTGGTGGCTTGACGGGCGGTGTGTACAAGGCTCAGGAACACATTCACCGCGGCAGTGCTGATCCGCGATTACTAGCGATTCCGGCTTCATGCGGGCGAGTTGCAGCCCGCAATCCGAACTGGGGGCCGGTTTTTGCGATTGGCTCCCGCTTACGCGTTCGCAGCGCTTTGTCCGGCCCATTGTAGCACGTGTGCAGCCCCGAGCATAAGGGCCATGATGACTTGACGTCGTCCCCGCCTTCCTCCGGCTTAACACCGGCGGTCTGCCTAGAGTGCCCACCATCACGTGCTGGCAACTAGGCACAAGGGTTTCGCTCGTTACGGGACTTAACCCAACACCTCACGGCACGAGCTGACGACAGCCATGCAGCACCTGTGCACGTTGTACCTTGCGGCCTCACCGACGTTTCCGCCGGCTAATCCGTGCATGTCAAGCCCGGGATAAGGTTCTTCGCGTAGCCTCGAATTAAGCCACATGCTCCACCGCTTGTGTGAGCCCCCGTCAATTCCTTTGAGTTTCAGCCTTGCGACCATACTCCCCAGGCGGGGCACTTCACGCTTTCGCTGCGGCAGGAAGCCCATCGGCGAGCCTCCTACCCAGTGCCCATCGTTTACAGCCAGGACTACCGGGGTATCTAATCCCGTTCGCTCCCCTGGCTTTCGCGTCTCAGCGTCAGGTAAGGTCCAGGACCGCGCTTTCGCCACGGGCGTTCCTTCCGATCTCAACGCATTTCACCGCTCCACCGGAAGTTCCCGATCCCCCTACCTCCCTCCAGCCCGGTCGTATCCGCGCCGCTTCCCCGGTTGAGCCGGGGGCTTTCAACAACGGACGTGCCGGGCCGCCTACACGCGCTTTAAGCCCAGTGATTCCGAATAACGTTCGCACGGTTCGTCTTACCGCGGCTGCTGGCACGAACTTAGCCCGTGCTTCCTCCAGGGATCACTCAAGGACGACTCTTCGTCGCCCCTTGTTCCCCCTCGACAGGAGTTTACAACCCGAAGGCCTTCGTCCTCCACGCGGCGTCGCTCGGTCAGGCTTGCGCCCATTGCCGAAGATTCTCGACTGCAGCCACCCGTAGGTGTCTGGGCAGTGTCTCAGTCCCAGTGTGCCGGGCCACGCTCGCACGCCCGGTAGGCGTCGCAGCCTTGGTGGGCCATTACCCCACCAACAAGCTGATACCACGACGGCCCGTCCCGAGGCGGAATCGCACCTTTCGTCCCCAGGGGATGCCCCCCAACGACGTCGCCGGGTATTACCCGAACTTTCGCTCGGCTATGCCCGGCCTCGGGGTTGGTTACCGTCGCCTTACTCACCCTTACGCCACGCCCCTTGCGGAGCGTCCGACTTGCATGCCTAATCCACGCCGCCAACGTTCATTCTGAGCCAGGATCAAACCCTTCGAAAATCAATGCCGAAGGCCTCGCAGCCCCCGACACGGTTCCCCGAAAGGTCGGAGAAAAACTCTGGTCGCCCGGATGCCCCGCCTGAGCCTCCCTAATCAGCCCAGACAGACCATCCGACGCGGGTACCGGCCCGCTCCCCAGACACCTAGCGCCTCACCCAGACTCAGGCAACTCGACCCGCCGCAAGCCCAAAGGCTCCACGACGATCCGAACCACCCTCGCCTCAGACGAGCCGCCACGCACCAGGGACCAACAGGCTCCGGCTCCCCGCCGGCTTCCCTCCCAGGTCTCACGCTTTTGACTGCTAGCCAGAGGCTAGCAGCGGCTTGAAGGATGTGTCTTGCGACCGACCGAGTTGTCAAAGACGGCATGCCGACCGAATCGTTGGCCCCACATGCCCGGCCGACCGAATGGGCCACAACGCCTTGAAGCCAAGGCCTGTGAGCCCACCCTGCCGACACGTCAGGCCGGCTCGGCTCGCCCCGACAGCTCACCTGCCGGGAAGGGCCGAACCGGCCTGCTGAACCATTCTACGTCGGTGGAATACGAGAGGTTCAATCCTCGGAGCGAAATTCCATACCGACGTAGCCGCCAGGAGGAATCTTTTGAAGTCAGACTCCTCAGCGGCAAGGGCTATCCTAACAGACGATCGACCCGGGTCAACACGCTGCCTGAAAAATTTTTTCGAGGGACGCGGCGACCCGGTTGGCGGGACGGTCCGGAGGGTGTCGGGATTACTGGAAGAATGCCGAGGCCTCCCGGTAAAAGGCCAAGTCGAGATTTTTCAGATTTGAGACGCCGTCGCTCAGCGGCGCGGCGATGATCTGGGTGCCCTTGAGCGCGACCATCTTTCCAAACTGTTTCTGAAGAACGAGTTCGGCCGCGTGAAGACCAAAGCGGGTGGCCAGCACGCGGTCGTAGGCGCTGGGGGCTCCGCCGCGTTGGATGTGGCCTAGGACGACCGAGCGGGTTTCGAAGCCGGTGGCTTTCTCGATCTTGTCGGCGACGACCGTCGCGATGCCGCCGAGTTGGGCGTGGCCGAAGTCGTCCTTTCGCTCGGTGAGGGTGGTCTCCTTGGAATTGGGGAATTTGGCCCCCTCGGAGACGACCACGATGCCGTAATTCTTACCGCCTGCGCGGCGGTCCTTGAGGACCTGGATGCAATGGTCGATGTCGATGGGGACTTCGGGGACGAAGATATAGTCGGCGGCGGCTGCGATCCCGGAGAAGCAGGCGATCCAGCCGGCCTGGCGGCCCATGGTTTCGACGACCATAATGCGTCGGTGGCTTTCGCTGGTGGTGCGGAGGCGGTCGATCGCCTCGATGACGATATTGACCGCCGTGTCGAAGCCGAAGGTGAAGTCGGTGACGTTCAGGTCGTTGTCGATCGTCTTGGGAACGCCGACCATGGGCAACTGAAAGTCTGCATGGAGTTTGCTAGCAACGCCCAACGTATCGTCGCCGCCGATCGCCACCAGGGCGTCGAGTCCGAGCGCCTCGAAGTTTTTGCGGACTTCGGGCAGGTCGGTTTCCGGCCGTTTGTAGGGGTTGGTGCGTGACGAGCCGAGGATCGTCCCGCCGCGGGCGATGATGCCGTCGGTTTCGGAGATCGGCAGGTCGCGGTACAGGCCTTTGACCAGGCCCCGCCAGCCTTCCAGAATCCCGATGCAATGGCCGCCGGCGTTCTGGATTCGCTGATTGACAGCGCGGATCACGGCGTTCAGTCCGGGGCAGTCGCCACCACCGGTGAGCAATCCAACTTTCATGGCGTTTCGAGTCCAGGGATTGGCTGTTATTCCGGATTCGGAGAGGTTCTCGTCGCGTTCGGTTCGGAGTCGGACCCATCACGAGACGCGGGCGCGAGGCCCTATCAGGCTAGCGATTCGACTCCGGCGATTCCAGCGCGATCGGCTCCGCCGCCGCCCGGGCTTGGCCACCGTGTGGTTCGAACCGTTGGGCGACGATCACGATCGCGCAGATCGCGCAAACGATGCCTGCCGTCGGCCCGCGATCGGGCCGGAGTCGATGGCGATGGCGATCTTGCCGCTGCGTTCCGCTGGACGCGCCTTTGCGGCTCGCGGTTGCAACTCAACCGCGGCGTGGGCAGCGCCAGATAGGCGCTGTGTCGGATCGGCCCGCGTGACCGCGTTGCGGGGCTGCTCGTGGTCGCTTGCCCTGGAATGAGGATCGTCGCGCTTCAGATACCCAGATCGGCAATCATCTCGATCAATCGCCGTGCCACTCCCGAAGCGACCGGTGCCTCGGTTTCGGTTCGGACAAGCGTGGCTTCGAGCTGCTGCCGCGCATTCGCGACCAGACCAGTCTCACGCTGTGAGCGGATCGTTTCGACCAAATGGGCCACGCTCTGCCGGAGGTGCGCTGCCTGATCGGGGTTGAGTTCACCTCGAACCGCACTGTCGAGTTCCTCGACCACGTCGGCCAGTTCTCGGCGGACCTGCGGCTCGAGGTGGTCGACGTCGCGCAACAGACGCGCCAGCTCGCTGAGGCTCGTCTCGCCCGGCTCGGCACCTCGCTCCGTGTTTGCCTGGTCTGTCATGGCTCGAACCCCTACGCCACCAGCCTGAATGGTTGTTCCTGACCGACGAGATTCCGATCATAAATCGTACGAGAGCCGCGCGGACGGAGCTTTCCGACCGGTTCCTGCCCGTTGGGTCTGCCGTCGTGATCCACACCGCCCAGATTGCGCTAGGCAGCAACCTTGGCGACCGCCGCGCACGGCTTGCCCAAGCCCTGGACGCTCTCGAGGCTGACCCCAATGTAACGGTCCGTGCCATCAGCCGGTTTTACCAGACCCAGGCGGTGGGCGGGCCAGACGGCCAGGGGCCCTTCCTCAACGCCGCGGCAACGCTTGTCACCGATCTCGATCCACGCGCCTTGCTGGAGCGGCTCCAGGCGATCGAGACCGCGTCCGGGCGTTACCGAACCATCCGCTGGGCCGAACGCACTCTCGACCTCGATCTGATCCTCTTTGACGACCGGATCGAAGCCGACCCCGTACTGACTGTTCCTCACCCCCGTTTTGCGCTCCGCCGATTTGTCCTGGTCCCGCTGGTCGAGATTGCTCCGGCGGCGGTCGATCCTCTGACCGGGCGTTCTCTGGCCGATCTGCTCAACCACCTCGACCGCCGCCCGCAGAGGGTCGCGATTCTGCCCAGTTCACCCAACCCCGACAATCGGACCTTCGCGCGCCTCATCGTCGACGCGCTGCCCGAGGGTTGGCAGTTCCTCGCTGACTGGCACCCCGATTTGCCCGATCCGCACGAGCCCACCTTCGCGATCCATTTTGGCGATCGAGCCGAGGCCGTCGGGCCACCCCTCCACATTCCAACGCTCTGCCTCGACCCCTCCCACCCCCTGCCATCCCTCCAGACGGAACTTCGCGCTGCCTGTTTGGCAGCCAGCCTGCCGTGTGATCCCATCGAGCCGCCCTTCTCCAGCCCCATCCAGCCGATATGATGTGTTTTGAAGTCCGGATGCGATCCGAAGGAGGGTCCACTCATGGCGAAGTCCAACCCGGGAAAGAAGCGCTCCGCATCAGGGCCGGGCGACACCATCCAGGTCGTCGCCCGCAACCGGCGCGCTCGCCATGAGTTCGACCTGATCGAAAAACTCGAAGCCGGCCTAGTACTGACCGGGACCGAAGTCAAGAGCCTCCGCAACGGCAAGGCCAGCCTCGAAGAGGCTTACGCGACCGTCGAGGACGGCGAGGTCTGGCTCCTTGGCTGCGACATCCCCGAATACCTCCAGGCCAATCGGATGAACCACAAGCCCAAACGGCCTCGCAAACTCCTGCTCCACCGCTCCGAAATCCTCAAAATCGCCGGCAAGGCTACCGAGAAAGGTCTGACCCTGGTCCCCCTGTCGCTCTACTTCAAAAACGGCAAGGCCAAAGTCGAGTTGTTCGTGGCAAAGGGCCGCAAGACTTACGACAAGCGCGAAGCCCTCAAAAAACAGGATGCCAAGCGCGAAATCGATCGGGTGCTACGGCGCGGCTAAGAGACTGGATCTTGCGCTCAACGCCCGTCCATTCCCCAGCCTCGGCGGGCTAACCCAAATTGTTGAACCGAACCCCTTGACCCGGCGATCGTATGATGAATGATGACTGATCCGCGGCTCCACGGATGCTAGCGGATTGGAGCTTGGCAATTTGGGGGCGATTCAGGTTCGACCGGATGTCAGAGGTGACCGGTTGCGTGTCGAGGTTGGTCAGCAGGCCTCGTTAAAAGCCGACCAAAACCTAACTGGCAACGGCAACGTTGCTTACCGTCTCGCCGCCTGATACGCGGACAACGGCCCTGCGACGCCGCTTCGCCCGAGAGCGGCGGCCAGGGGTGCCAATTCGGGATCGCTTCATCCTAACCGCCTGTTGCGGATGAAGTTAAATTCAATGACGGGCTAAGCCAAAGGGGACCGCGCCGGAACGGGCCCCGAGGACGAAAATCCAAACGACCGGCTACACACGTAGACGCCGTCACCAAAGCATATCGGGACGCGGGTGCAATTCCCGCCGCCTCCACTTCGCTGCAAACTGTTATCTGGTGACAGTTTGTGTCAGACGACGACGCAAGCCCCGCTCCGGCGGGGCTTTGCTCGTTTCCGGGCCCGCCGGCCGGATCGACGGTCCCGCCATCCGGCGACAGCTCGCGACCCAAGACGCCGCCCGGATTGCAGACATAGTGCAGACGATCAACGTCTGCACATGCGAAAGGGGACGGCAGGCCCGCCAGGGCTTCCGCCCTGTCCTCCATCCCGATGTGGGTGTATTTCGCGGTCTGCCGGATGTCGGCGTGCCGGGCCAGCTCCTTGGCCTCCATGATCGAGGCGCCCGACCGGACCAGCCCGGTGATGTGGCTGTGCCGACCGGCGGCGTGGAAGTCGGCGATGCCCTCCGGCGTCTCGTAGGGGATGCCGACCCGCTCCAGGTCCTTCTTCACCATCAGCCAGGTCTTCTTCCGCTCGATGCGCGGGAAGAGGAGGTCGTCCGGCCCGAGGTCTTGCACCCATTCACGCACCATGGCGACGAGATCGGGGTGCATCGGCAGGACGTCCTTCCGGCGGTGCTTCGAGCAGGCGGCCTCGACCGTGACCGTCGGCTGGGGGTCGTCGAGCTTGAACGACCGGGGTGTGAGGCTACCGATCTCCTGCCGCCGCAGGCCGGTGAAGAAGCTCACCAGGTAGGCCCGCGCGCGGAGTTCCCCGTCGTAGCCCTGGACCTCCACGCCGCTCGACCGGGCCGACTCGACCAGCCGGGACACTTCCTCCGTCGTGAGCGCCCGCCGCTTGTGCCGGACGTCCGTCTCGCTGTTGAGCCGCTCCATCCCGGCCAGCGGGTTCGACGGCACCCGCTTGGTCGCCACTAGCCACTTGCCGAAGGCGTCGGCGGCCTGGAGGTAGTGGTTGTAGGTCCGGGCCCCCATGTCCTCCGCGTTCCGGGCGGCGTTCAGCCATTCCACCACCTTCTCGCCGTCCATCTCGGCGAGCGTGCGGAAGCCGCAGCCCGCGATCACCCGCCGGACGCGGGTCATGGTGAGCTTGCGGTGCTTCGCGGTGTTGTTGGCGAGCGAGCGGTCGAAGGCGTCGAGATGCCCGTCGATGGGGGCCTGCTTGATGGCCAGGAGCCGCTCCTGCGCGGGGTCGATCATCCCCCGCTTGCGGAGCATCACCTCGTTCTCGAGCTTGGCCGCGAGCTGCTCGGTCAGGGCCTTGTCGGTGAAGCCCTTCGCGGTGACCCGCTTCCCCTCATGGTCGAAATACTGGATGTAGTACGGGCGGTTCTTCTTCCCCTTGTCGCGGCTCAGCTTGAAGATCGAGGCCATCGGGCCGGCTCCAAAGAAACGGGGACGGGCGACCGTCTCCTGATTATAGGTTCAGTATCACGGGGGCGCCAGGGGTCATTCCTGCGGGCACCCGCGTTCGATCCAATCCCGGACCTCGGCCGCGCGCCACCTCGTATTCCGGCCGATCCGCACGGGCTCCGGCAGCTTCCCGGCGCTGAGCAGTCGCCACAGCGTCCGCTCCGATACGCCGAGCATCGTCGCCACCTCGTCGGCGGAGATCAGGACGGCCGTCTTTTCTCGCGTCTCCATCGGCAATCCTCCTCTTCATGGGGTCATCTCGCCACGTTGCTCCCGGTTCAGCCCTCGCGATCGAGGCCGCGGCCGGGTTTCGGAGTCCGCTGGTCCGATCCGGCCTCGCGGCGGTTCGCCCGGACATGGAGCCGCGACTCGGCACGATGCAGCGTGGACAGCCCCGCACCGGACAGCAGGGCGTCGACATGCCCGGACAGCTCCCGGATCTCCAGCTCCAGGAGCCGGTTCGCCGCCTTCTGCGTCTCGCCGACCTCCCGGCCCGCGGGCGCGTCGCGCAGCTCCATCCGCTTCGAGGCGAGGAGCATGGTGACGTCGCAGAGCGGGTAGTCCTTGAGCCCCTCGCGGCCGTATCGGCGGTAGACGGCGTCGATGGCGCGGAGCCGGATTTCCAGGGCGCTCGCCTGGGGCTCCGGTCCGGGGCGTGGGCCGTCGGCCATGTGGGCCTCCTCTCGTGCGGTTGTCCTCGCGAGACCCTGCCGTGCTCAGCGGTCCCGCCCTTCCTCCGGTGCCTTCGGCCGCGCGACCTGGCGGGCGGCGGTCTTCTCCAGGATGCTGTCGGACGGAGTTTGCTCGCGCCAGCCGCGCACCAGGTCGTCGACGATCCGATCGAGTTCCTCGTCGCTGACGCGCGGCGGTTCGGGGGGCGGGGGGCCGAGGGCCTCCGCCCGGAACCGGTAGGCCTCGGCCATCCTCGCCTGATACGTGGCGGCGTCCGCCTCGCCGTAGTCGCGGACGCGGGCGGCGTGCTCGTCGGCCTCCCACTCGGCGGCCCAGGCCCTGATCTCCTCGGCGGACCAGAACAACTTGTCCGGCATGTCAGATCTCCTGCACCGGCGCGGGCTTGTCGAGCTCCTCCCGGCACACGCGGTAGAATTCCCGCAGGGCATCGCCACGCTCCTCCTCCCGCAGCACCGCCTGGATGATGAAGACGCATCGCCGGGCGATGCGGATGCTGAGCTGATGCACCGCCGGGTCGGCGGCCTGCGACTCGATGAACATGGTGGTGTCCTCGGTGAGGGGCGAGCCGGGGCGGCCCGCCCGGGGAAACTTGCAAGGGGCGAGGTGGCGGAGGCGATGGAGGAACGCCCGTGCGGCGGCCACCGTCCCGGCTTCGCCCGGCCTGTTCAGGGCGATAGCCTTCATGAACGCCGCCCCCTGGCCATGTGCCCGACGATCGCTTTGACCAGGAACTTTGCGGCCTGCGGGTTCCGGATCGCGAGGAACGCGGCCCCCGCCGGGATCAGGATGGCCAGGGCCGTCGCCGCGCGGAGCAGCCAGGCGAGGGCGCCGGCCGTCTCCTGGACGACAGGGCGGACGGCGTTCTCCGCCACGGTATCGGCCAGCCGGTTCGTGCCCTCGATGAACGCCTCGGGGCGGGCGAGGAAGGCGGTGAGGGTGGTCCCGACCGCCAGGGCCCCCTTGTTCCGCCAGATGAAGTCCATGGCCGGGTCGCCGAAGCGGGCGATCACGCCCATGAGCTCGGGCGTGCGGCCCATCGCGGCCAGCTCCCCGCCCTCGGCCATCATGGCGAGCCGCCGCCCCCCCTGGGGACCGACCGCGCGGAACGCCTCGACGGCCGGGCCGCCGAACCGCTCGATGACGGGCTCGGCCAGGCCCTTGTGCTTGACGAGGGCTTCGGCCGCATCGTCGCCGTACCGGGGAAAGCAGCTTCATTCCCCCGGGGCGGCGGAGGACCCAGACGGCCGCGTCCTCGCCATGCCTCGACAGCAGCCGCAGCGCCGCGGGGGCCTGCTCCCCGGCCTCGTCGGCCAGGGAGAGCGCCTTCGGGCCGACCTTCCGGACGGCCGTGATCAGGTCGTCGCCGTGACGTGCGGCCCCGGCCGCGATGCGCTCGGCGAGCGTTTCCGTACCCTCTCGCACCGCCGTCCGGCCGAACTTCTTCATGACGTATTCCGCCGCCTCGCGGGCGGCCTTGGTCCGAAAATCGGCCTGCGCGGTCGAGCAGGAGCCGACGAGCACGATCGCCACGAAGGTCATCAGGTAACCAAGTCTCATTGCGCACCTCCATCGAGGATCAGGAGTTGCAGGGCCGCTTCGCGCAATCGGGAACGGGCCTCGTGCAGCCGGTTGAGCTGGTTCCGCATGCCGAGGCTGCCAGGGTCTTCATGGGCCGCCTTGGCGATCAACCACCGGTCCCGTTCAGCGAAATACATCGCGGCAATCTCGTGCTGCCGCGCCCATTCCTCGGCGGTGGGCTCGGGGCCCCCGCGAGGCGGAACCAGGTCTCGATAAATCTCTTTCGATAGAGGATGGGGTGACGGGTAGTCGGGAAAGTCACTCGCTGGCGGGGCCGTCGAGGATGGTCGATTCGAGTCGATCGAGCGTCGCCACCACCTTGGCGGCGATCTCCCCCTCCGGGTCATACCCTGCCTGCCTGATGGCCCAGTCGAGCGCCATGTCCACCAGGATGCCGACGACGAGGCCGACGCCGAAGGTAACGGCCCCGGAATAGGCTCCCGTCCCCAGGATGCCCCCGGAGATGCCCAGCCGGACGGCGATGGCCGTTGCGATCTCCGTTACGATCTGCGCGGCGATTTCCGAGCCCACGAAGGCCACCATCTCCTTGGTGATTGTGTAGCCGAGATCCCGTGAAACGATCGGCATGACCTGATCGAGCATGGCCTCGTATTGCTGCCGAAACACCACGTCGTCGAGCAAGGCGGGCAGGCGATCCGGCGAGGCCATTTCGCCGTCGCACAGATCGGCGCGGATATCGACGAGGAGCTGGTTCTCGCGGCCCTGGAACTTGCTGATGCAGCTCGAAACCGCCGATTCCACGACCGCCCTGAGCTCGTCAGGACCGAAGATGTTCCGAACGAAGGACTCTTCGAGGAATCTGTTGTGGCTGCCGGCGTCGTAATAATCCTTGACGTAGGCCCACTTTCCGCTGAGCGAGAGCACGTCCGAGGCGAAGCCGCAAGCCCCCTGGCGCCGTTCGGCGAAGAACGCCCTGACCTGCTCCACGGACTGCCTGACGTCATCCTTGGACTGCTCCTCGACTTGACGGAGGCGGGGCTTCACCTGCTGCTCCCAGGCCGCGAGCCGGACCGGGTCGTAGCGGGGGTAGAGGGCGTATCCGGCCGCCAGGAGGGCGAGACCCCCCAGCACGCCGAGCGTGAGGAGTACCAGGCGGCGCCGATTGGGGGCATGACGGTTCTCGGTTACCATGAGCATGACTCGCGTCTCCTTTCGATGAGGATGAGGTCGGAAGAGGGCATCCTTGCCCCGGGCTCCCGGTCGCGCGGCGCGCAACCTCGACGTCGCCCCGCGGATTGAACTTCGCGGGAGTGAATGATGAGGAGAGACGGGGGGTTAGCGGTTAGCCGCGCTCCATCCCCTTGCCCTTGTCTCCGCGGTCCGAGCGGGCCTCGGCCTGGCGGGAGCGGCTCTCCAGGACCGAGCCGCGATCCTTCGCCTTCTCGTCCTCCAGGTCGCGGGCGTCGCCCCGACGGTCCTGGGCGACCTCCCCCGGCGTCTTCGTGCCGTAGACCCCGTATTCGGGCGGCTGCGAGACATTCGACTCGGGGTACACGGCCGACCGCAGCTCGCGGAGGCCCTGGCGCCACATCGCCGAGGCGTGCTCGGCGCCGATCTTGGGCTTGGTCTCTTGCTGACGCGACATCGATCACCTCCGGTTCAAGGCTGGTCGTCACGCATGGCGCGGAACTGCTCCGCGCGCTCCTGGTTCTCGATCAACAGGTCGTTCAGGTCGAGCAATTGCTGGCGGTCGACGGCCCCCGAGGCCAGCACCGAGACGAACAGGCCGCCGGCCGCGAGCATGAGGTACACGCCGAGCGGCTCCGAGACGAGGCAGAGCACGCCGCCCAGCAGGAAGACCACGGCGGGCTCGACATACTGCTTCACGTGCAACTCGCTACGCCCCGGGACCTGCCGCATCAGCCGGGGCACGCCCGTGTACCGGGAATGGCCCCGCGGCAGCTCGCCGCGCCGGAGGATGCCCTCGACGCGGTTGCGCAGGCACATCGCCACGTAGAGCAGCAGGAAGACGAACAGCGGCCGGAGGTCCCGGCCCTCCCACAGGGCCGCGTAGAGGGGCACCAGCACCAGGACGGCCACGGCCTGGACGTCGGCATAGCGTTCGCCCATCCGGGTGTGGAGGAAGACCTCGACCGAGAAGGCGAGCGTCCGGGGGATGAAGAGGAGCTCCGCGAATGTCAGGGGACTGCTCCCTTGCGGGCTTTGCGACGATTGACCGTACATGATGACACCTCCGATCTGGTTGGCTCGGCGTGCGCGCGGCCTCCCCGCAGAGTCGTCGCGCCCCGGGGCCGTTGATGAGGAGAAGAGGGTGTTCAATCGCGCTGCCGGAACGTCCGCCGGATCCACGACCGGCCGTTCGCCCGGAACCGGCGCCCGCCCTGGAAGACGATCCCGTCCACCTCGCCGCCGTTGGCGAAGCCGCCCCGCCGCAGCGCGGTGAAGACGCTCGGCTGGACCTCGAACTCGTAGCTCTCGGAGATGCCGGCGTTGACCGACGGCAGCGAGCGCATCCAGGGGAGGCCCAGCATGTCCATGGTCTGGTAGCTGTTACCCCCCGTTGACGAAGAACTGCCGCGTGCGGCCGATGAGCGTGGCGGCCCACTCGTTCGTCACCGGGTCGCCGTTGGCGTGGAAGACCTTGGTGTTGAGGTTGGCCAGGAGCGAGTCCGCCTCCGCCTTGCCCCGCTCGCCGCCGCCGAGCGCGGCGTAGAAGTTCGAGAGGTTCTGGCTGAGCAGCACCGTGGCCACGCGGGAGCTGCGGGCCGTGGTCTGGAACTGCATGTCATACGACGTCACGAAATTCTGGGCCTCGTCCGCCCAGAAGAAGACCGGCCGGGGGTTCGCGGCCACGTCCCGCCGCTCGATGGAGCGCTGGAACACGTACTTCCAGAGCACCTGCGCGAAGACGCCGACCTCGGAGAACTCCTTGGCGGGCAGGTCGATCACCAGCACCTTGCCCGTCTCCACCACCTCCGGCGTCACGTTCGTCTCGCCGCAGAAGAGGTCCCGCAGGATGCCGCGGTTGAGGACGTCGATCATGCTGGTGAACGTGGAGACGATCACCGACCGGGTCTTCTCGGAGAGGGACGGGTATTCGAGCATGAGGTAGTCGGCCACGATCTCGTAGTCCTTCCGCTGCCGGGGCGTCTTGTCCCGCTCGTCGGCCAGCTTCAGGCATGCGTAGCAGAACGAGTCCCGCTTCCATTCCGGGGACCGGGCCTCCTCGAGAGACGTCGGTGCCGAGACGACCAGCCGGTAGAGGTCGGGGATCGAGAGGCTCCCCCGCGCCAGGACGAGGAGGTCCACCAGGTTGCGCATGAGCTGGCGCATGGCCCTGCGCCAGTAGCCCTCGTCCTCGCGCCCGCCGTGGCCGCTGCCGGCGCCGCGCTCCGCGACCTCCAGCACCGTCGAGAGCAGGTTGACGATGTTCTCGGTCAGGCCCGCCCCCACGCCGGGGCGCTTGAGCTCGTGGTCGATGAAGTTGAAGCGCAGCGGCCGGTCCGGGCCGAAGACGATCAGGTCGTCCGGACGCCCGGCCTCCCGGCAGTACGCCTCCCAGACGGCCCGCTCGTCGGGCTTGGCCGTGAGCACCAGGCCGCCGAAGCCGGCCCGCAGGAAGGAGAGCGCCAGCGCCCGCCCGCTGCCCGACGACTTGCCGCTGCCCGTGGCCCCGAGCACGAGCGTCCCCTCGCATGCGTCCGCGATCGACCAAGGGTCCGCCTCCGAGAGGAGCAACAATAGCTCGGAGAGATGCCACGGCGTGCGGGCCTGCGGCGTCACGTTCTTCCTCCCCCACATCGGTCACCTCCCCGGCCCCCGTTCCCCGCTCGATAACCCCGGCCGTCTTCCGACTGTTCCTACCCCCGACGAACGGCCCAGTCACCCGGCCTGATCGCGCAACATCTTGGCGAAGGTCCCGACCTCGATCCCCTGGGTCCTGGCCTTGCGGGCCTTCGTCAGGACCTCTTCGAGCGCCTCGATGAAGGCCTCCAGGTCGATGGACTCACCCACGACCGTGACGGCGCGGCCGCTGCCGAGCTTCGCCGTGACGCGGGACGGGCCCGCATTCGCCGCGGCGGTCGCCGGCGCGCCCTTCTTCAGCGATTTCAACGAGCCGCTGAGGGCGTCGCGCGTGAGCCTCCCCGAGGCGACCTCGGTGGCCAGGGCCGCCTGCGTCGGGCCGTCCTCGACCCGGGCCAGCTCGCAAGCCGCGCTCAAGGGGATGTCGCCCCGGTGGACCCTCTCGCGGATCGGCTCTGGCAGTTGCAGGAGCGACAGCAGTCGCGAGACGGTGGCGTTCGAGAAGCCGAGCTTCTCCGCGACCGTCGAGGCGTTCCAGCCGGTGAGTTCCATGAGCCGCGCGATGGCCTCGGCCTTCTCCAGCGGCGTGTTCTCCACCCGGTGCGAGTTGGCGATCAGCCCCTTGCGGATCATGTCGCCCTCGCCGAGGGGCTCGTCCTCGACGAACGCCGGGATCGACTTCCGCCCGAGCTTCATGAGTGCGACAATGCGGTGGTAGCCGTCGGCCGGGAGGTACTTCTCGCCGCGGCGCGTGAGCCGGGGCGGATAGAGCAGGCCGACCTCTCGGATCGATTGCGTGAGGCCGGCCAGCTTCTCCTCGTCGATGGTCTTCCGGAGCAGCGGGACCAGCTCGATCTCGCTGAGAGCGATATCCTGGATCTGTTCGGAGGGCATGTTTACTGCTCCTTGGGGAGACCGACGCAGTTGATGGGATAGGATGCTCACCTGAGCGCGCACCCCGATCGGGAGCGCACCTGCGATGGATGCAGAGACTCTTTGGGTGCCAGACGAAGTCCCGAGCTGGCCGCCCTAGTAGACGTCCATGTGTCAAATCATCTGATGCGAGTCACCATTGTGCGGCGTGGCCGAGCCAACGCAGCAGGTTGGGATTCTCGCCACTCCGATCACCGCGAAGGTCGGGTTGATCGGATACCTAAAGAGTAGGGAGGGCAATAACCGCCAACAATTTGGGAAAATGTGGGGCCTGTGTTTCCCAGGGGGACATGCGCCCAGTAGGCAGATGCAGGTAGAATCTCGGCCGATCAATCGATCCAGTGTGGGTTGGCCTCGATCCAGTCGCCCAAGGCACGCCCGAGGTCGGTGAGCTCCGTCCGCTTCCGGCCGTCGCCCTCCACGGCGCACGTCAGCGGCGCGCCCAAGGATTTCGCAAGCCGCCGGACGCGCGAGGCCGGCCCGGAGTGATCCGGCCCCTGGCCGTCGATCCCGGATTGCCGGGCCTCCTCGATCGCCACCCGCCGGAACGACCCGAGCGTGATCAACGATCGGAACATGCGCAGTTGTTCCTTCGTCTTCGGAGCGGTCGCCGCCGTGGTCAGGAGGAACAGCAGGACGTCATGGGACTGCGGGAATCGGTGCTTGAACTCCGAGAGGGGGCACTCGACCAGGGAAGCGGCCCGTCGCCTGGCCAGCAGGGCGTCCGCCTTGGTGCGGACCACCGCGTTGCGGTCCCGGAGTGCGTCTTTGAGGTAGGACTCGGCCTCCGCGTCCCAGGTGGACAGCGTTTCCCAAGCGCGCGAGGAGGCGGGCTCGTCATCGGCCAGGGCCTTGATCAGGTCGGGCAAGACCCGCGGCCCGAGCGCCTGCAGAATCCCGCAGAGCAGATCACGGGACCACACCCGCGGGTAATCATCGAGCTCGTAGCGGCGTTCGATCCCGGGCAGCGTCGCATCGAGCAGGGCGGGGACCGCCGCGGGCCCGATGCAGATCAGGGCCCGGCAGGCGTAGAATCGGCCGGTCTCGTCTTCCCTGGCCAGGCTCCCGACCAGTGCGGGACTCGCTCCCGCCGCTGCGGGACCGATTCGCCCCAATGACTCGATGCCCGAGAGCCACGCGAAGCGATGCGGTTCCTCGATCAGGTCGATTAGATCGGGCACGGCCGACGCCGCGGCCGGGCCGATCTTCCCGAGCGCCAGCGCGGCATACGCCCGGGTCCCGCCGACCTCGTGCTTTAGCAATCCGACCAGGGAAGGCACGGCCGGCGGTCCGAGCGCCGCGAGGGCCAACGCGGACGCGTCGAGCACGAGACCGAAGTCCTCGCCTAGCAATCGGATCAGGCGAGGGATCGCCACTTCCGCCGGTGGACCAATCGCACCCAGAGCTTCCGCCGCCTTCTCACGTACATAGGGAACTTCATCTGCGAGGGAATCGATCAGATCCGGCACAGCGGCCGACGCCGCCGGACCCATGCTGCGGAGCGCGAGCGCGGCCTGTTCCCGCACGAAGGGGTTGTGATGACGCAAAGCATCGGCCAGCGCAGGGACCACCGGCGACCCGAGCGACCCCGCCTCGAAAGCGGCAGCGACCCGATCCTTCTCGTAGGGGCTGCCGAAGCTCGCGATCAACTCCAAGATCCGTTCGGCGTCGGTTACCGGCCGCTCACTCATGGGTACGTCACCCCGGCAATCGCTCCCGATCCGCTCCGGATCCCATTTTACGCCGCGGCGACCGCATCTCCAATCCAGTCGGTGGCGGCTCGAGGCCGAGGAACGGCGAGGCCTGGAGTTATCGCGACCGAGCGGATTTGTGGCCTCCGGGCATCGCCGGCGCCCGCAGGTCATCCGGGACGCTGCCGACGCGACTTGGATGCGTCACAGAATCCGCGGCGGCCGGGGGCGGCCGATCCGAATGATTGCCTCCGCTCGGCACCCGATCGCCGAATCCGAGCCATCCCCCGACCGCGCGAAAAACAGGATCCAGGACGCCCAGCCGGGAAACCACAGTCCCGATCAGCAAGCCCGCGTAGAGCGGAACAGATCCGAGCCACGATGACTCTTGCCGGGATCCTTCCTTCATATATTCCTCTAATAAATTAATAGTTAATATATTTAATTATTAGAAATTCAATGCTGGGTCAACGTCGGAGTGCCGATGGGCGGCAGCAATGTGACTACCCGGGGTGCCGCCCGCTGCATGCCGCGACGGCATCACCGTCCATGGGACTCCGCTTGCGCAATGCCATGGCTATTCCAGCCCTCGCTCCATCGGTCGCCTGCGTCCTGGAGCAAGCTGGTCGCGGCAGAGGGCCTAATCCCCTCCTGTCCGCCCCATGAACTGTTTGGCCTGTTCCGCGCCCTGCTTTTCGATGCGACGGATCGCTTGCTTTGCGGATATCGGGCCTTCTGCGACGCCGTAGCGTATATAATATTCGGTGAGCATCTCGACGGCTTTCCCTAGCCCCTTGGCATCGCTATACTTCCCATCCTGTTCCTCATCCCAATGGTCGCCCACAAGGTCGAATATCGCTTTTTCAATCATTGCCGGGTCTCCTAATGCCTTGGCGAATCCCAGCTTTGCATGGTTTTGCTCTCGAATTGTCATGTTCCCAATGTCTGTGCCTTCTTGCTTGAAATATAGCCCTAAATCATCCTCGGCAAGGGTCCGCAGTTGTTTGAGGGTCACGCGGTCGCTCGGGTACTTGATCTTCGAGAGGTCGATCTCCGGCCGAGGTTGGTTATTGGGCATCGGGCTTCCTTTTTAAATTAAATAATTAATTATAATTTCATAGTATAATTAGTATATGTTAATAATTTTAATTCAACTCCAAATCGAGAATGAGACGCCCGGCTCCCGTTGATCACGTGCTTTCGGGGTCCGATTCGCTCCCGTACCTCGGTAACCGCCTTCCAGTTATGGGGCCCCGGGTCGTTGCCCGCTGAGAATTGCTATCGGATCATGACCAAGCGGACGCCCAGCTCGCACGCAGCCCAGGCCCGTTCTGCCGTGACGGCCGGTGCGTTCAGGTGCAAGGCGAGGGCCAGGCAGGAGCGATCGCCGAGTGACAGCCCGGCCGAGCGGGTCGGCACCCACAGCGAGGCGGCGATGCTCGCCTGGTCCGCGTCGAACGGGACGACCCGAAGGCGGAGCCGGGCGATCAGCCGAACGGTGTCGTCGAGCCGCTTGCCGTACTGGACCAGCTTGCCGTAGGTCTCGGCCAGGTTGACGGCGGAGATGCACGCTGAAGGTAGGATCGCCCGCACGTTGTCGGCCCCGGGCTCGTTCCGCAGGAAAGCGATGAGCGCCGAGGCATCCAGGACCGACTCAGTCACGAGACTCGCGGATCGCCTCGTCGCGGCGGTCGCGAAGCAGTTCTTCGGACAAGAGCGTTTCGGACGGCGCGACGTCCGCGAACGCGGACTGGACCTCCTTCAGGACCTGCTCGTACCCGCGGACCAGCAGGCTGTCGCCGTCGGACTCGAGGACCAGCGTGTCGCCGGGCTTGATGTTCAGCTCCTTGCGGAGAGACGACGGGATCACCACCCGGCCGTCGTCGCCGATCTTGACATACTCGACTTGCATTGGCACCTCTATGCGTGTTGACAACTTCCAAAGGCGGGCCACGTCCTCCTGCCTCCGTCGATGATGCGCAAGGTCCGCCGGCCCGGCGCTTCATTGCAGATGTCAGACACCACGTGACACCATTACCAATTATGGCTGATATAAATTTTTTGTCAATTATGGATTTGACTCCATGCCTCGGCCTGCATGCCGAATCCTTGGGTTCCCGCCTTGCCTTCTACCATGTGAAAGATAAAGGACGTTATCTTTCATATGGGCCGTGGGCGGCCTGACCAAGTTGGTTGCAATATGGTTCATTATGGTTTATGCTTAGACAGGTTGAACTAGCCAGAGGTCTCATGGAGATCGCGAACATCCACCAGGCGAAGGCCCAGCTCTCTCGCCTCATCGAGCTGGCGCTCGCGGGCGAAGAAGTGCAGATCGCGCGCTCGGGCGAGCCCCTGGTGCGCCTGGTGCCCATCCAGGCCGATGCCCAGCCGAGGCAAGGCGGCCAGCTCAAGGGCCGGGTCTGGATCGCCGAGGACTTCGACGCCCCGGACCCCGAGATCGAGAGGCTCTTCGACGGCGAGGGGGCGTGAAGCTCCTCCTCGACACGCACGCCTATCTGTGGTGGCTCTCCGATCCGGGCCGGCTCGCCACCGAGGCCCGCGTCGCGGTCGCCAACCCGCGTAACTTCGTCTTCGTCAGCGCGGCCTCGATCGTCGAGATCGCCATCAAGCAGGCCAACGGGAAGCTCACAATGAGCGAACCGCCCGAGGCCATGCTGGAGCCGTGCCGGTTCCGCGAATTGCCCCTCAAGATCGCCCACGCGTCTGCCCTGCGCGACCTCCCTCCCGTCCACAAAGACCCCTTCGACAGGCTGCTCGCCGCCCAGGCAAAGGTCGAGGGAATGACGCTCGTGTCGCGTGACACGATCCTGTCCGGTTATGGCGTCCCCGTCCTCGCCGCCTGAGTCCCCAGGAGGCCACCTCGTCCGGGGGGCGCGGCGGCCTAGCCCGTCCGAGCCGTTGGCACACCTGCCGACCATCCTGGCCACCGGCGGCGAGGACGCCGTCACCCGGTTCGTCGAGTATTTCACCGCCCACATCCGCAACCCGCACACCCGCCGGGCCTATTTCCGCAACGCCGTCACCTTCCTGCGCTGGTGCGAGGGGCGTGGCATCCACGCCCTGAAGGACATCCGGCCGGTGACGGTCGCGGCCTACATCGAGCATCTCGGGAGGGTCGCACGCCAAGCCCACCGTCAAGCAACACCTCGCCACCATCCGCATGCTCTTCGACTGGCTGGTCACCGGCCAGGTCGTGCCCGTCAACCCCGCTCATGCCGTCCGCGGCCCCCAAGCACGTCGTCACCAAGGGCAAGACCCCGGTCCTGACCGCCGAGGAGACGCGCACCCTGTTCGAGAGCATCGCGGATGTATCCGTCGTGGACAAGCGGGACCGCGCCCTCATCGCCGCCATGTTCTTCACCTTCGCGCGGGTCGGGGCCGTCGTCACCATGGCGGTGGAGGACTACTACCCCCAGGGCAAACGCATGTGGCTCCGCCTGCAAGAGAAGGGCGGGAAGCAGCACGAGATGCCCGCTCACCACACGCTGGAGGAGTTCCTCGACGCCTATGTCCGGGCCGCCGGGATCGAGGCCGACAGGCGCGGGCCTCTCTTCCGAACCGCCACCCGCAGGGGCGATGGCCTGACTTCGAGCCCCATGTCAACCGCTGACGTCTGGCGGATGATCCGCAGGAGGGCGAAGAAGGCCGGCATCCGGACGCCGATCGGCTGTCACAGCTTCCGGGCGACGGGCATCACCAACTATCTGGAGCACGCGGGCACCCTGGAGAAGGCCCAGCAGATGGCCGCCCACGCCAGCCCGCGCACGACCAAGCTCTACGACCGGACCAACGACCAGGTCACGCTGGACGAGGTCGAGAAGATCCAGATCTGAGGGTACTCCGCCAGCCCGGCTGACGCCGGCCGGGTGCTCCCGGGGTCCGCCGCGCTCCCGTCCCTTCGGGACCGGCTCCGCCGCCCTCCCGCCCCCTGCTGATTTCCTGCCGGCGAACACCTCACCGCGCTGTCCGGAAGGGCGTCGCCCTCTTCGTCAAGGGCGCTCGCTGCGCAGCTTCCGTGTCGCTGCGCTCCGTGTGCAGCCGCTCCGCTCGTCCCTGTGACGAATTCACCCATTCTATTCCATCCGGCACCAGGTGCCGCCGTTGGCCGGTTGAATGTCGCGCGTGACGACATGACCGACCAACAGGCCCTTCGCATCAGGAGACCGGACCATGCAGATCGTCCACCGCACCTCGCACACCGAGAAGCTCGCCTTCACTTCCAGGCCCGACGCCGCGACCCGCAAGGCCCTGACCGCCGCCGGGTGGCGCTACAACGGACTCCACTGGTGGCGGAACGTCAACCACACCGTCATCCGCAGGCCCAAGGACCTGTCCGCCCTGCTGGCCCCCATCGACCAGCCCGAGGCGGCCTCCGCCTGAACCAAGACCGGGCACGGATGCCCTTTCCTTTCTTCCAGCATGCACCAACACCCGGAGATTCATCCCATGACAACTACGACCGTCCCCGCCGTCCTGTCCCGCGACGACCTCCGCCGCATCGCCCCCAGCGTGTTCGCTGGCCAGCCGTGGCACGGCATGTCGGGCCGCTACCGCATGGTGCCGACCATCGAGGTCGTGGACATCCTCCGCGACCGAGGTTTCCTCCCGGTCAAGGCCCGGCAGTCCCACACCCGCATCCCCGAGAAGGGCGACTTCACCCGCCATCTCATCCGCTTCCGGCACGCCGACCACCTTGAGCCCGTGACCGTCGGCCAGGAGACGCCCGAACTGGTCCTGACCAACTCGCACGACGGCACGTCCGCCTACCGCTTCATGGCCGGCATCTTCCGGCTGGTGTGCGGCAACGGCCTGACCGTGCAGTCCGCCGACTTCGGCAGCATCAGCGTCCGGCACTCCGGCGGCAGCGACTTCCGGGAGCGGATCATCGACGCGACCTATCGGGTGGTCGAGGAGACGCCCCGGACCCTGGAGAAGATCGGGGCCTGGAAGCAGATCGAATTGTCCCGGCCGCAGCAGGAGGCATTCGCCGCCGCCGCTTCGGAGCTGAAGCCGAACCCGAGCATCACGCCGTCCCACCTGCTCATCCCCCGCCGCTTGGAGGACGATCGGCCCGACCTCTGGCACACCGTCAACCGGGTGCAGGAGAACATGATCAAGGGCGATCTCCGCGCCATGAACGCCAACGGGCGGCGCATCCGGACCCGGCCGATCCGCTCCGTGGACGCGGACATCCGGATCAACCGGGCGCTCTGGCGTCTGGCCGAGGAGATGGCGAAGCTGGCGAGTGAGGTCCTATGAACCGCCGGCAGGCCGGCCGGAAGGGCGGGCAACGGACGCTCGCCCTCTACGGCCGGGAGCACATGAGGGCCATCGGGAAACGCGGCTACCAGACCACCCTCGCTCGCCACTGGCAGGGAGACGCCCTCGCCTACCACCGCTGGCTGATCGCCCGCGGCTGGAACGCCATCACCGACGAACTCGCCGGACGCGAGATCGACCGCCGCATTGGCGCAGGAGAAGCGATCGTCTGTATCGAACTGCCTTACCTCGACGAAGACCAAGACTTGCCGTTGTGAGGCCGGGGCCGTTTTCGGCCCCGATTTTTCCGCTCGCTTCGCTCGCGCCGGTGCGATGCTCGGGAAGATGTTCGAAAACTACCATTCAAGGTTGGCGAGCGTGGGTCCCGCGCGCGATCACCGTCACGCGTCCGCGAATGGACTCCGTCGGTACAGAGAGGCCCGAATCTGCCGGGCGTCTTTGGGCGCTGCACGCTCGGCCCCGCTTACTTCGTGCAGCAGTCGCCCTCGCAGCAGGCGGCAACCTTGATTCCCATCGTCTGGGGCATCTCCCGGCAGGATTTCGAGCAGGCCCGGAGGGCGTCGAGGGCCTCTCTCATCTTCGGGTCGTTCAGCTTCTCGCTGGCCGTGACGCAGTCGTCACAACCGGCGGCGCACGCGCGGCAAGCATGGGCCATGAGCGGGCTCATCCGGGCGACGAGCTTTGCCGCCGTGCCGCAGAGTTCGCCGCAGTCGTTCCAGTGGTGCATGCCCCGCACGTCACGGGGCGTTGATTGGGGGTTTCCTCGCCCGAATGTACATCGCTTGCGTATAAGCCGATGTTTGATAGCCGCTCGTGCCGACCATCTCGGCATCGATCAGGCCAGCGGCCTCCAGACCTTCCAGGTAGGACCTACCCGGTATCGCTCCGCTGATTCAGTTGGACCACGCGAATTCATCGTTCCGCAGATCGGGCGGCAAGTCCGCGATGAGGACCAAATCAACCGCCTGGAATCGACCGCCCGGCTTGAGCACCCGGAACACTTCGCCGAAGGCCGCCGCCTTGCAGGACGCCAGGTTGAGCACACCGTTAGAGATCACCAGGTCCGCCCAGCCCGAGGGCACGGGCAGCTTCTCCGCGTAGCCCTGACGGAATTCGAGGTTGGCCAGGCCGCCGACCATCTGCCCTTCGCGGGCGACCGTCAGCATCGCCTCACTGAGATCGACCCCGCAGACGAGGCCCGCCGGGCCGACATAATGGCCCGCGACCTGCGAATCGAAGCCGCCGCCGCAACCAACGTCGAGGACCGACCATCCCGGCTCCGGCTCCCCGAGCGTGAACGGGTTGCCGACGCCGACGAACCGGACGACCACATCGGCGGGGATTCGGTTCAGGAGATCGGTGCGATAGCCAAGCCGTTCGGCACTGTCGCGGCCGGTCGGGTAGCTGAATTGCCCGGCCGGATTCCGGGCGACGGCCGCATAGCGACGCCGCGACGCTGCATGGATCTTCTCGGTATCCGGTCCGGTTCGCTCGTTCGCTCCGTCATTCTCCATGATCGTCATCTCCCTTGAGAGCTTCCATCGCAGCCGCAGGCCCCCGCATCGCAAGCGGAAGCCGCCACGGCGACGGGCGAAGTTTCGGTCGTCGGCTGCTTTCCCTTCCTGCCGCCGATCTTGCCGACGCCTTCGATAATGTAGCAGGTCGGGCAGGAGCAGACGCCTTCGCGGAAATTGTTGACGATGGCGTCCGTCGGGCAGTTCTCGATGCACGCCCCGCAGGCGACGCAGGCATCGAGGTTCTGCACCTCGTATTTCTTGGTCGCGGCGTTGAAGCCGAACACGCCCACCGGGCAGACCACATCGCACAGGTGGCAGGCGATGCATTTTTCCGGGACGATTTCGACACGCGTGGTTTTGATGCCCGCGACCAGCTCTTTCATGTCCTGCCGCCAGAGCGGCGACCAGCTCGGCATGTCGTAGCCGACGAAGGCGGCGAGAAGCAGAATCCAGCCGGTCCAGGCGAGCAGCGTCCAGGGTCCGAGCGGCCACGCGATCCAGGACGCGACCACGAACGCCGCCGATGCGAGCAGCCCGAGCGACAGGCCCTTTTGCACCCCGATCTTGCCCGGGAGCCAGAAGACGAGCAGGCTGCTCGCGACCGACAGGACGAAGAGCAGCGGCAGCGTCTTCCACCACAGGCCCGGCATCCAGGCCGATGCGATCAGCAGCGGCAGCGCGAGCAGCAGCGAGACGTTGAAGCCTAGATTGGTGCCCATCACGAAGCGATCCTTGATCCCGAACGTCACCCTGCGGTGCTCGGGATCGGTCCGCCATCGGTTGCGCGCGAGATACGCCCCCAGGTCCTTGATGTGGGCCGGGCCGAAACGCGGATTCCAGCCGCTCCGCTCTTTCAGCGTCCAGAAGTTGACCCCGTTCGCCGAGAGCTGGGGCAAGATCAGCCACCGGTGATCGACCAGGCTCTCGATCCCGGTCGTCTTGATGATGGAAATCACGGTGTCCGCCGTGAAATCGCCCGCCCCGCCGGCGCACCAGACGTTGACGCCCTTGGTCGGGGCGACGAGCAGCCAGGCCGCGATGCCGTCACGCTCCAGCGTCTTGATGACCTCCCGCACCGTCAGCTCGAAATTGCAGGTGACGAGCACGGGCGATGAGCGGTCGGGGTTGCCGATGCGGCGGAGCCCCGGCCTTGTCGGGAAGGGAAAGAGCCGGCCGAATAGGAGCCAGACGTCTTTGAGCAGGTCCCACATCAGCCCTTCTCCGCGACGAACAGGGCGAGCGTCCCGAGGAGGTATCTCTTGCGGGCGACGAGCCGAAAGCCGGCCTGCCCGAGCCTGCTCTCGAAGCGCCTCAGGGCGTGCGTCGTATTCTGCGTCAGCAGGAAGGTGATCGCGGCCAGCGGCAAGCGGATCGAGGCGGCGATCGCCCGCGCCCCCAGACCCACCGGCCGAACTTCATCGGCGACGATCAGATTGCCGCCGGGCTTCAACAGCATCGCCGCCTGCTTCAGCACGAAATCTTGCTCATCCTCGGATAGCTCGCTGAAGGCGAGCGTCGAGACGATCCGGTCGAACCGGCCCGCTCCGAGCTTGTCGATTTCGGCGGCGGTCATGTGGAAGAGCTCGGCGCCGGGAGCCGCCTGCCGGGCGACCGTCAGCATGGGGTCTGACACGTCGATCCCGGTCACACGGGCACCCCGCCCCGTCATCAGGGCGGCGAGCGCACCCGCCCCGCAGCCGATTTCCAGCACGGCATGCCCGGACTGCACCCAGGCGTCGGCGATCTCGCGTTTGATCGCGTCGATCCGCCCGAGCGTCAGCAGCCGCATCCCCCGGTCATATTTCGCCGGGGTCTGCTCCAGCAGTTTCATGTAGACGAGGGTTGACATTCTTTGCGGGCACCTTGCAGACGCCCCTGAGCATCCAGGCGTAGCCGAGGGCGATGGAAAGGAGCGTGATGGCGAAGGCGAGCGGCTTCGTCACGCTCAGGAATTTGGGGCCGAGCAGCCCGAGATAGAGCGGCAGCATGGGCGAGCCGCAGCAGCCGGTGAGGAAGCAGACGCCGGCCACCAACACGCCGCTCAGGGTCAGCCCGCCGGCCGATGCCGCCACCGCCTCGCGCCGCTGCCGGAGCAGGCGGGCGAAGCACCACGCCGCGAATGCCCCCGATGCCGCGTAGGAGAGGCCCAGCCATTGATTGCCGGCGTCGAGATAGCGGCCGACCCGCGAGTCGTCCGGCTCGTCGAATTCATACGCCGCCCACTGGCCTTGGCCCGTCGCCCCCGCCGTGCTCCGGGTCAGGTAAGCGAAATGGCCGAAGAAGATGGCGGCGAAAACGACGGGGGCGAGCCATCTCATTTCGTCACGTCCAGTCGCTTGGCCTCGAACACGAGCCCCTTCTCGGTCTTGACGACCTTGCCCGTCATCCGGATGAGGGTTTCCGGCTTCGGCAGCGGCCCGTCGAATTTGACGGGCAAGTAATGCTTGGCACAGTCAAGCTCGTGGCACTGGACGAATTCGCGATAGTCGATGGCGGAAAACACCCCCCGCGCCCTGTTGACGCGCGCGACCGCGGCCATCAGGACGATTTCGCCTTTGTAGCGCTCGGGCTTGTCGGCCAGCTCATCGACATGCACGACCTTCGCCGGTGCCGCGTCTGCCTTGGCGGCGGGGCCATCCCCGGCATACGCCGGCATGCCGCCGTCGGTCACGAAGGCATAGGCGATCCCGGCGACGACAACGAACCCGGCCAGGGTGACGGCGGTGGTTCCACTCTTCATGATGCGGTCCTTCCGGCTTGGGCGGCCTCGATAGCCCGCGACCGGGCGTCTTCCGCAAGACACCAGCCCTGATCGAGGAGCGAGACAACGCACGGATCGACGATCCGGTAATGGATTTGCAGGCCGTCGCGACGCGATTCCACGATTCCGCGGTCGGCGAGCCGCTGGAGCTGGTTCGAGACGGCTTGCGGCTTCATGGCCAAGGCGTCGGCAATCTCGCTGACGCAGAGCTCCCCGGCACGCACCAGCGCGTGAAGCATGCGCAGCCGAGTGCCGTTGGCGAGCATCTTGAAGGTCGCCTCCAACTCGGCGGCTTGGTAGCCCGAGAGCTGCGGACGCTTGGCCAGTTCGGGCTTCGGGGAACAGCAAGGGATTCCAGGTGCTTGGGCCATACGCGCTCCATGCGAGACCGTGAACTGTGAAACTATTACACGATACCGTGTGATAGGCGCGAAGTCAAGTGCCTATCCCGTGTCTCTCCATCGCCACCGGAGCCCTTGGTTGGGGCACTTCGGCTGGCACCGGCCCCGCGCTCCCGTCGCTTCGGGACCGGCTGCGACGCCCTCGCCTACCGCCGCTGGCTGATCGCCCGCGGCTGGAACGCCATCACCGACGAACTCGCCGGACGCGAGATCGACCGCCGCCTGAACGCAGGAGAGAAGATCGTCTGCATCGAACTCCCCTACCTTGAAGAAGAGCAGGAGATGCCGTGGTAACGACGGGGCCGTTCTCGGCCCCGATTTTTCCGCCCGCTCCGCTCGCGGAAAGGGGGACGACATAGATCCCCATCGCCTGGAGCATCTCCCGGCCTGGTGAAGCCGTTTGATCACGATCAAAGACCCTCGCCGTGTCCTAACTTAAAGTTGATGGATATTTTATATTCTTTGTTTCACAACTTATGTGGCCAAACTGCGTTGAAAGGCGGCATGCCGGCGGACACGAAGCAGTACCGACAAATGATTCAAAAATTCATGCATGTGTAATCCCAAGTACCATCCAAGCCTCGCACGCCGCCACCAGACGGTCAGCCCGGGAGGGCATGAGAAACGCTATACACTCGGCACTGGCCGAAAGGAGTACTACAGTATGCATCATTCCCATCACGGTTCCGAAAGCGGTAATGGCGGAAGCTGGCTGTTCTCCCGCACAGGCATAGCCACCCTCGTCGTCGTTTCCGTGCTTGCCTTCCTCATCTACACCGGGCACTCGGCGCACCTGCTGGGTGCGCTGCCGTACCTGCTGATCCTGCTTTGTCCGCTGATGCATATCTTCCTGCACGGCGGGTCCGGAGGGCATGGCGGGCACCAGCACGACGAGGACGAGGAGACCAATGCTTCCGACACGCAGAAAGAGAGACCGGGACGAACACACTCGCATGGAGGATACTAGTCATGGAACATGCAGACGCAGTGCCCGCCTACGGGCTTTGGGGGCTGGTGATACTCAATTCGGTGATCTTCATCGGGTTCGCGTTCAGCTTTTTCAAGCCGCAGAGCAAGACTGACTGGCGCACGTTGAATGCGTTCTCGGCCTTCATCATCGCATATTTCATCGAGATGTACGGCTTTCCGCTGACCATCTTCCTCCTTTCCGGCTGGCTGACCAGCAAGTACCCTGGCGTTGATTTCCTTACGCACAATAACGGCCACCTGATTCATACCCTGCTCGGCATGAAGGGCGATCCGCACTGGGACCCCTTCCATATCGCCAGCAATGTACTCGTCTTCGGCGGCTTCCTGATGCTGTCCTACGCCTGGCATACCTTGTGGAAGGCGCGGCGCCGCCATGCGCTGGCCTCCACCGGCATTTATGCACGCATGCGTCATCCGCAATACGTGGCGTTTGTCGTGATCATGCTGGGTTTCCTGCTGCAATGGCCGACGCTGCCGACGCTCATCATGTTCCCGTTCTTGACCTACATGTATGTGCGCCTTTCGCTGAGGGAAGAAAGAGCGGCCGAGGCGGAATTCGGAGAGGAATGGCGGCGCTACGCATCCGTAACGCCGCGGTTCATCCCGCGACTCTCCCCACCGGATAAGTCTCATCACGAAGGAGCGCGCTGATGGCGCATTCGCACGCAGCATACGGGGATCACTCCAGGCACGAGGGAGGCCGAGATGAAGAACGATAAGTATCGCATTCTCACCATCAACGCGGGCAGCTCGTCCGTCAAATGCAGCGTGTTCGACACCTCGAACCATGAGCAGCTGGTTCATTCAGAGATCGAACGCGTTGATTCTGTCGAGGACGCCGTGCGTCGAATTCCCGCGCTGCTTCAGGCGAATGGCGTGACCGAGCTGGATGCCATCGGCCATCGCGTGGCGCATGGCGGCGCGAAGTTCCGCGAGTCGCAGGTGATCGATGCATCGGTCATCAGGGCTATCGAGGACTGCGTGCCGCTGGCCCCGCTGCACAATCCGCCGGCGCTGGCCGGCATCAAGGTAGCAACCGATGCCTGGCCGGGAGTGACGCAGGTCGCGGTGTTCGACACCGCCTTTCACCAGACCATCCCCGAGCGCGCCTTTACGTATGCGGTGCCGGACGGGTGGCGCAAGGCGGGACTCAGGCGCTACGGCTTCCACGGCACATCGCACAAATATGTGATGCTCCGCGTTGCCGAGGAGCTGAGGACCCCGGTCACGGAATTGCGCATTATCAGCTGTCATCTCGGCAACGGTGCCAGCGTCTGCGCCATCGAGCGAGGCGCGTCGGTCGATACCTCGATGGGCATGACATCGCTGGAAGGCTTGGTCATGGGCACGCGCTCCGGCGATGTCGATCCCGGCATCTTCGGCTATCTGCACCGCACATTGGGGCTTTCCGTCGAGCAGATCGAGAATGCGCTCTATCACAACAGCGGATTGGCGGCGCTTTCCGGCATCGGCAACGACATGCGCGACATTGAAACGCAGGCGGCAGGAGGCAACAAGCACGCCCAGCTTGCCATCCAGGTCTATGCCTACCACGCACGCAAATACATCGCCGCCTATGCCGGCGTCATGGGCGGGGTGGACGTGATCGCCTTTACCGGCGGCATCGGCGAAAACTCGGCCTCGATGCGCAAGCGCATCTGCGAGCGTCTGGACTATCTTGGGCTCGATTTTGACGACGCCAAGAACGTGGGTGTTAGACTCTCCGACTCGGAAGCTCCACAGATCCAGGAAGATCACTCGCGGGTGAAGGTCATCGTAACCCATACCCGAGAGCAGTGGATGATCGCGCAGGAAACCGCTCACATCCTCGCGCTAAAGAGGGCGCCCGCCGGAACGCTGCCACCCATTCCAGTCGCGGTCTCGGCGCATCACGTGCACTTGACGCAGCAGGCGGTGGAGCAGCTCTTCAGTAAGGGGCACCAGCTACGCATACGCAATCAACTAAGCCAGCCGGGATTCTGGGCGGCGGAGGAAACGGTCGATGTCGTCGGCCCGCGCGGCGAGATCGGGAGTGTACGCGTGCTCGGCCCCTGCCGTGACGCCAACCAGATCGAGATCGCCGAGACCGAAGCCTATAAGCTCGGCGTCGATGCACCGGTGCGCCTGTCGGGCGACACCAAAGGCACCCCGGTTGTCACCCTGCGCGGGCCTGCGGGCTGCGTCCAGACCGACGGGCTGATCGTTGCCAAGCGGCACATTCACATGAACACGAAGGACGCCGAGGCGATGGGCTTGCATCACGGCGACCAGGTGGAAGTGGCTGTCCGGGGCGGCGACAGGGAACTCTCCTTCCGCAATGTGGTGATCCGCGTCGATCCGCGTGTCGTCACCGAGATGCATATCGATACCGACGAAGCCAACGCCGCGCATATCCAGCACAGCGGCACGGGCGAGCTTGTCTACATTCCCATTGAGGGATGCTCGGCCAAGATTACATGTTGTGAGGGCCCGGCGTGCCGACCCGGCCATTCCTGCTGCTTGAAGAGGCCCGGCAAGAAGGAGGCCGCGTGATGCCCAGGCATGCCGCAACAAGAACGAAGTCCGCAAAGGGCACCATGCAGAGAACAGGGCGGCCTACACCGATGGCAATGGGGATGACCAAGCAGGAACCAGCAACCGGGACGGCGCAGCCCGCGGATAATCCGCTCGTCGGTACGCCGTTAGCCTATGTCATCGATGCTTTTCAGCGCTCGGTATTGTCTTGGGATACTATCCGCAAGCGTGCCGATATTTTCCTGGAGCACGAACGCGAAGGCCTGCCCCCCGTGCTCAATTTCGATTACGAACTAGTGCTGGATGCTCGAACGTTCAAGCAGCCCTGCAACTACGCGCTGCTGAGGGTCATGCAGTACGGTGACGCCTGCATGGAGAAATGCCATGATGAGAGCAAGCCGCCAGTGATCATCGTCGATCCGCGCGCCGGGCATGGACCCGGCATCGGCGGTTTCAAGCGCGTGTCGGAGGTGGGGATCGCGCTGCATCAGGGACATACGGTCTATTTCGTGATCTTCTACCCCGAGCCGGAGCCGCATCAGACCATTCAGGACGTGCTGGCGGCGCTCGAGGCCTTTGTCGAGCACGTGAAAGAGCTGCATTCCGGCAGGCCACCCATCCTGTACGGCAACTGCCAGGCCGGATGGATGCTGGCACTTCTGTCCGCCCATTGCGAGGGGGATGTGGTGCTGGGGCCCGCGGTGTTGTGCGGTTCGCCGCTTTCCTATTGGGCCGGTGAGCCCGGCAAGAACGTGATGCAACTCGAAGGCGGATTGGCCGGTGGTGTTTGGATGAACCGCTTCCTGGGCGACCTCGGCGCGGGCGAATTCGACGGCGCGTGGCTGGTGTATAATTTCGAGAATCTGAACCCGGCGCAGGCGATCTGGCAGAAATACTACGATCTCTATTCCAGGATCGACACCGAGGAAGAGCGGTTCCTGTCTTTCGAGCGTTGGTGGAACGGGTTCTATCGCTTCTCGACGGAAGAAATCACCGCCACCGTGGCGCAGTTGTTCATCGGCAATGAACTCGAATCCGGCACTCTCATGCTCGGCGACTGTTGCGCGGTGGATTTGAAGCGTATCAGGAACCCGCTCGTGATTTTCGCTTCCGAAGGCGACAACATCACGCCGCCCTACCAGGCGCTGGCATGGATCGCCGCCGTCTATAAGACCAGCGAGGCGCTGAAGCAGGCCGGGCAGCGCATCGTTTATATGATTCATCCGGAGATCGGGCATCTCGGCATTTTCGTCTCCGCCGAGGTGGCGTACAAGGAGCACAACGCCATCATCGGCAATAGCGAGGAACTGAATCGACTAGAGCCCGGCCTCTATGAAATGAAGGTTCTGGAAGGGACCCGGCGAGAGGACTGCGTAATTCCGACCTTTAAGGTGCGCTTCGAGGAGCGGGCGATGGAGGATATCGCCTGCCACTACAGCCACAAGAACTTTGAGCGGGTCAGGCAAGTATCGGAGTTCAATGACAGGCTCTATCGCCGATGGGTCAGCCCGTGGGTGCAGACGCTGTCCAATCCCATCGCCGCCGACGCCATACGCTGGATGCACCCGCTCCGCGTCACTCGCTATATGTGGTCGGAGTGGCTGAATCCGGCGATGTGGGGCGTTTCCGCACTCGCGCCGCTGGTGCGCGCCAATCGGATGCCATCCCCGCCGGATGATCCGTTGCGCCAGCTCGAAGGCCAAATCTCGGATCTGATCGCCGAGGGACTGCATGAGGTCAAGAAGGCCGTTGATGCCGGCGCAAAGATGACATTTCGGCTGTGTTATGGCATCGAGGACGACACCTCGTAACGCACCCGCCACCGGAGTCCGGGTTCTATACTTCGTCACGCCGCACAACCGGTCACTCCGATTCCTCGAACCCGAAGCGCTCGATGACCGCGGCGTTCTCCGGGGCCCCCATCAGCTCGGCCTCGCTCATCTCGCGCACCCAGGGGACGCGATGGTAGAGGATGCCCCGCAGCAGCTGGATGCCGGGCGTGGACTCGTCGTCGAGGTTCCGGCCCTCGATGTGGACTGTCTCGCCGTCGAATTTCAGCGTGATGCCCTCCGAGGGATCGAAGACGACCTTCCGCAGCAGGGTGTAGTCGTAGGCGACGCTCCGCCCGTCCTTGCGGCGGAACTCGATCATCGGAGCGCGATCCCGAATCCCCCTCAGCCAGCTGAAGCAGCCGAGGTCGTCGATCGGGTCGCTGCCGTTGTCGAGCGAGTCCTCCCGGGCCCCGAGCGCGCGGGCGCCCGTGTATCGCTTCAGGACGCTATCGCTCATGCTGGCGCTCCTGCTTCGATGCGCGGTCTGGGATGCGCGAATCGAGTCTTCGGCGTTCGGCGTCCCTCATTCGCTGGCGAATTCTACGCGCCTGCAAGGCCGGGCTGGTCGCAATCAAGTCCTTCGCCGCCAGCTGATCCTCCGATCGCAGCAGAAGCGCCCGGAGGGCCGCCTTGTCGTCCGTGTAGACCGTGGCCGCTTTCCGTCCCCGCGAACAGCTCACGTAGAACTGCTCCCGCGAGGTCGCCGCGAATGAGTCGGCCGACTGACCGACGAAGACCCGATCGACCGTCTTCCCCTGCGCGGCGTGCGAGGTGACCACGTAACCGTAATCGAGATGGCCGAAGTCCTTCGCGATCGTCCAGCCGTTCTCCAGGACGATGCGGCCGTCGGGGTCGAAGTCGCGGACGCGGTGCAGGTCCCCATTGTGGAGGGCGTGCCTCCGGTCGGCCGTCGCCCCGTTGCGCGTGATGCGGATCACGTCGCCCGAAACGAGCGAGAGATTTCCACGGTGAAAGACCTCGAATCGGTCGGCGTGCCCGGTGGGCGGGGCGATCCCGCCCCCTACTGTCACCCGCTGGCCCTTGCGGAACCCCTTGGCATTCTGGTGGAACTGGACGACGTCGCCGGGCTGGTACTGGGCCGGGTCGGCCTTCTCGGCCGCGGTGAGCTGCCGGCTGACGAGCACGGGCACGTCCCGTTCGCCCCCGCCCAGGCGCCCCTTATCGCTCAATGCCCGGCGGATCTCCCGGGTGATGCGATCCTTCTCCAGGTGCGTCGGGGAGACCACCAGGGCCGAATCGCCCGCCTTGACGGCCTCGATATAGTCCGCCGCGAGCCGCCGGTAGCGTTCCCCCTCGCCGACCTCCCGGACCCAGCCCAGGCCATCGAGCCGGTCGAAGCCCTCCTCCACCCGCCCCTCGCTGAGCGCCTTGATCGCCTCCTTGTACAGCCCCTTCTGCCGCCGGATGTCCCGGACCTCGGCCGGCACGATCCCCGCCTCTTCCTCGAGCAGCCGCAGCGGCGAGCCGCGCTCGACGGACTTGTGCTGACGCCGGTCCCCGGAGAGCACGACCCGCGCGTCGGCATGCCCCGCCAAGTCGAAGATGCGGGCCATCGTCTTCGAGCCGAGCAATCCCGCCTCGTCGATCCAGATCACCTGCCCGCGCGTCCGTTCCTGGAGCGTCCCATCGACCAGCAGCCGGGCGACCGTGTCGGCCGATCCGAACCCCTCCTGGCGCAGCACGCCGCGGCTGGCCCCGGCCGTCGGGGCGAAGACGAACACCTCCTTGCCCCCTTCGCGGATGCCCTCGGCCGCCTCCTGCATGAGCGAGGTCTTCCCCACCCCCGCCGCGCCGCGGATCATGATGACGCGGTCGCGGGAGCCGAGGACGTGGCGCACCGCCCGCACCTGGTCGTCGCCCAGCCATGCCCGGCGCAGCGGCCGGCCCGGGTCGCCGAGGGGCTTCCGCGTGCCGCGTCCCTTGCGGGCGAACTCGATCATGCGGCGTTCTTCCGCCAGCACGTGCGGCGTCGTGGCCATCCGACGGCCCTTGACGGTCCCGATCACGAGCCCCGACGGGGTGGACGAACGTGTGACCTCCTCGACCGCGGCCCGTCCCACCGAGTGTTTCAGGGCCTCGGTGAAGATCTGCCGTTCGGGCACGACGGAGCGACGCTCGAAGCAATGGTCGATCGCGAACTGCATCGCCTCGGCCACGGCCTGCGCGTCCCGTGTCCGGGGCCTGGAGACCGCCTCCTGCCGGACCTGTGCGAGGGCATGGGACTCATCCGGCGTGAGCCGCGATCGCCACTCGGCCCCCAACTCCGCAGCCGACAGGTCCTTGGCCTTCCGCTCGCGGGTCTTCGCCCCGAGCCCGTCCTTCCGCGCGTCGTCGCGGATGCCCTCCTCCCGCGCGACCTTCTCGATCACATCCCGCCTGCGCGAGAAGGCGTCGATCACCCGGTCCGGGACCCCTTCGACCTCCCAGCCCTTCGCCGTCCGCCGGATGCCATAGCCCTCCCCGGCCAGGAGGTCGGCCAGGTGCGAGTGGAACACCGCCTGGAAGTACGGGGCGTCCCGCTTGATGCCCCGGAATTGCCCGGCCTTCCATGCGCCCTCCTCCGCGTCCCAGGTCGCATTGAACGCGAAGCAGTGGGCGTGCAGGTGCGGATCCGGCACCCCATCTACGGGCCTGGAAGTGAAGTGCACGAACTCGCCCCAGACCAGGTTGCCCGTGGTGCGATCGGCGTACTTGCCCCCCTTGCGGACGCGGGCCTGGACCTCGGCCTCGATGTCGTCCATCGTCCGCCGCACCGCCGTGCGGAAGGCACCCGAGATCCGCTCGTCTCCGGTGAGCCCGTGCAGGACGGACACGCTCTTGGGCACGTGGAAGTTGATGTCGTAGCCGACGGTGCGATTGTCCTTGCTGCGCAGCGTCAGCGGCGAGCCCGCCAGCGGGTGGCGGTTGTCGCAGAGCGACTCCCAAGCCTGTCGGCCCACATCGCCGGAGAGGCCCAGCCGCGCGGCCCCCTTGCCGCGCCAATGCCCGGCCAGTTCCTGGCCCTCGACGTAATAATCGGCCGTGCTGTAGTAGCTCTTCGCCCCGGCGGCCGACGCGTTCTGGATGACTCGCAACATAGGCGAAGCACGATCTTCGTCATTTCGACCCGGAAAGTGCTACGCGTGCCCGCCCCACCCACCGCGCAACCGGACGCGGCGGGCGAGCCAGGGCCACCTTGCCGTCCTCGCATGGCCCTCGCGGCTCACGCTATTGGCATTATCTGCATGCGTCAAGTTTTATCGTTATATTTCACCCATTTAGCTTGTGGAATGTGTCCCAGCGGGGGACGGAGCCGCGCGCACAGCGTGGGCCCGCCGAAGCCCGCCCGGCACGATACGCCTACGGGCTTCGGACGAATGTCGCCCCCAGGGTCGGGGACCCAGAGTCGCTCCTCGACGCCCGCCGAGAATGTGCGGCCGTCTCGCTCCCGAGGTGCCGATGACGGCGGTGAGACGCCGATCCGATCTGCCGACGCCCTCACCGCCGTGAATCAACCGGCGGGTGATCGCGAGGAGCGGCTGGAGCCAACCGCTCGGGGCCGTTTGTGGAGCAGGACGCCCGGCCGGCGGGGAGGCTCGGCACGATCAGGACGCCCATCAACGCGATGGGCGCTGGCAGCTCGCGCGCTCGTACCCGCCAGCGGCCGCCCGACGATCTGACCCGTCGCTTGACGAGTAAACCGAGAATTGAGGACCGGCCGGAGGATGGCGGAAGCCCGATGCCGGGCCGGCCTCAGGGCCGGGTGGTCAATAGGAATCGGCGGAGAGGACCTCCCCTCCTGACCGGGTCGCAAGCGCGCGATAGACCGTCTCGTTGATCTGGTCCCTGACGAACCGGACCGAGCCGTCGGCGAAGAGGAAGTTCACCCCTCCCGGGTGCCGGCTCCAGTAGTCCTCGACGTGCGCCCGCGGGTGATTGGGCGTGCGCGGCGGGTCCTCCTCGCCGACCGGGCCGAGGATCATCGTGAATGACTCCTCGGGTTCGGGGTTGAAGGTGTTCGTGCCGCCCTCGAACGACGAGGTGGTGAACAGCCAGCCGCCGATGGCCCGGCCGGTCCACGTCACGTAGCTCAGGTTGCTCGACCGCTCGCCGACGGCGAACGTCTGGCTCGAGCCGTCGCGGATGTCCCGGAAGCTGATCCGACTGTTGCGGAAGAACAGGCCGTTGCCGGCGCCCGGCGCCTCGCCGACCTCCCCCACCCCGTAGCAGCCGACGTAGTTGGCCGAGGCGACGGCGTAGACCGTCTCGGTGTTCTCCTCGTTGCGGACGGGGATGAGCTGCTTGGGGTTGTCCGAGGGGCAGAGGTAGGTGTTGAAGCGGATGATCTGCGCCGTCTCGTTCGCGGGGAACGTCATCGTCAGGCCGAAGTTAATCGCGTTGTAGACGGCGGGCTGCTCGATGTCGTTGAGGATGAGGCTGGCCCAGCCCCAGCCGTGGCCGATGTCGTCCTCGGCGGTGCCCGCGTCGCCGGCGTCTCGCCGCCAGAGGCTGCAATAGCCCGATGGGAACGAGCCGTGGCGCTCGTGGTAGTTGTGCAGGGCGATGCCGATCTGCTTCAGATTGTTCGTGCATTGCGTGCGCCGGGCCGCCTCGCGTGCCGCCTGGACGGCGGGGAGGAGCAGCGCGATCAGGACGCCGACGATGGCGATGACCACTAGGAGTTCGATCAGCGTAAAGGCCGCGTGGTGGGGCAGTGGCGACGGTGTGCGGGAATGAACTCGGCGCATCGGGGCTCTCCCAGGGACCTCACGCGGACGACCTGCGGGTCCGCGTGCCCGGTTGCTGAGTGGATCAGGCGACGCGATGACTGGTCGTGCGGTCGCTGAGCCCCGACGGCCGCACGCTTTGCTTGGAGAAGTAATCAATGACCAGGCCGCGGCGAGTGCACAGCCTGCCGACGGCGACGCTGCATGGAAGCCGGACGCCCGGAGGCGGGAAGATCAGGCGGCCGGCGGGGCCCGGCACGAACGCCGGATGACGAGAGCGGGGCGGACTTGGGGCGGGAAGGGGATGGAGGTGTCACCGACTGAGAGGCGCGCGGCGTCCGAGGTGGCCGGGAGCTGTGCCTGGTTGTCGCCGAGGAAGCGACAGGCGGCGCAGCGATCATCCGCGGAACCGATGCCCCTCTCGGTATCGCCCGCCGATCGGAGGTGTGAGTCGCCACCCTGCGTATGCGGTCCGCCCGTCGCGTAGTATGCGCGCGGCTCGTGGTCGTGAGCGCAGTGGGCGGCGATCGTGGCCAGGGAGTAGGCCAGGATCAAGGCCCAGCGGCCGCACGACAAGCGTAACACCAGCGTCGAGCCTCACTACCGAACGGAGCGGCGGACCTTCACACGGATGGCTGATGAAGTCCATCATATTCGAGCTATCCCCTGGCCCTGTCAAGTGCCGCGAATGCCCATTCCGGCAAACCGGTTTCGGATTGCGGGCGAACGCCTCAGCCCCCAGAAGCACAGCACCTGGCAGAGCGGTCCCCGGACCCGATCCACGCTCCTGTTCCGAGATCGCATGCGGCTTGGCCTGAAGTCATTGAACTGGGCCGGAACCGGCATCGCCACCCTTCCACCTCAGGACAGCTCGACCCTGCGGAGTCGGAGCGCGTTCATGATCACCGAGACGGAGCTGAACGTCATGGCGGCGCTCGCGATCATGGGGCTCAAGAGCAGCCCGAAGAACGGGTACAAGACGCCGGCGGCGACGGGCACTCCGAGGATGTTGTAGAGGAAGGCGAACGCCAGGTTCTGGCGGATGTTCCGCATCGTGGCCTTGCTCAGCCTCCGGGCCCGGACGATGCCGCGCAGGTCGCCCTTGACGAGCGTGACGCCTGCGCTCTCCATCGCGACGTCGGTCCCCGTGCCCATCGCGATGCCGACCTCGGGCCTGGGCGAGCGCCGGCGCGTCGTTGATGCCGTCGCCGGCCATCGCGACGACCCGGCCCTCGGCCCGGAGCCGCTTGATGGCCTCCCCCTTCGCCTCGGGCAGCACCTCGTCCCGGACGTCGTCGATCCCGAGCTTCTCGCCACGGCCTCGGCGGTCGTCCGGCTGTCGCCCGTGAGCATGACGATCCGGAGCCCGTCGGCGTGGCAGGGCGCGGACCGCCTCCGCGGCCGTGTCCTTGATGGGGTCCGCGATCCCCGAGGAGGCCCGCGGCACGGCCGTCGACGGCGACGAAGACCACGGTCTCGCCCTCGGCGCGCCGCGCCTCCGCGCGGCTTCAGGAGCTCGCCCGCATCGACCCCGAGTTCCGCGAGGAGCCGCCGATTGCCGAGCCCGACCGCGTCGCCCGGCGACGTTCCCGGTGACACGCCCGGCCGGTGAGGGACTCGAAGGCCGTGGCATCCGGGAGCTCGAGCCCCTCGCGCTCGGCCGCCTTGACGATGGACGCGGCGAGCGGGTGCTCGCTCCCCCGTTCGAGGCCGCGCCGCCAGCCGGAGGAGCTCGCCCTCGTCGTGGTCGCCCGCCGCGCGCGACCGCGACGAGCGCGCGGCTTCGCCCTCGGTGAGCGTCCCGGTCTTGTCGACGACGAGCGTGTCGACCTCCTCGAAGGCCTCGAGGACCTCGGCGTTCTTGATGAGCACCCCGGCCGCCGCCCCGCGTCCCGTCGCCACCATGATCGACATGGGCGTCGCGAGTCCCAGGGCGCACGGGCAGGCGATGATGAGGACCGCGACGGCGTTCACGAGCGCGTAGGCCATCCGCGGCTCGGGCCCGAAGAGCCCCCAGGCGAGGAAGGTCAGCGCGGCGACCGCGATGACGGTCGGCACGAAATACCGCCGAGACGACGATCGGCGAGGCGCTGGATCGGGGCGCGGGTGCGCTGGGCCTCGGCGACCATGGCGGACGATCTGGGCGAGCAGCGTCTCCGCAGCCGACCCGCTCGGCCCGCATGACGAGGCTGCCCGTGCCGTTGACGGTCCCGCCGACGACGCTCCGCCCCCGGCCCCTTCTCGACGGGGATGGGCTCGCCCGTGACCATGGACTCGTCGACCGAGCTCTTCCCCTCGAGCGACGACGCCGTCGACCGGGACCTTCTCGCCCGGCCGGACGCGGAGCCTGTCGCCGGGATGCGACCTCGCTCGAGCGGGACGTCCTCTTCGCGCCCGCCGCTCGACGAGCCGCCTGGCGGTCTTGGGCGCGAGCCCGAGGAGCGGCCTTGATGCGCGCTCGACGTCTCGCTCCGCGCGCGGAGCTCGAGCACCTGGCCGAGGAGGACGAGCGTCGTGATGACCGCCGCGGCCTCGAAGTAGACCGGGACGCTCCCGTCGGTGCGTCGCGGAACGACGCGGGGAAGATGCCGGGGAGCAGCGTGGCGACGACGCTGTAGGCGTAGGCGGCCCCGGTCCCGATGGCCGATGAGCGTGAACATGTTGAGGCTCCGGTTGACGACCGAGGCCCAGCCGCGGACGAAGAACGGGAGCCCGCCCCAGAGGACCACGGGGCTCGCGAGCGCCATCTGCATCCAGGCGAGCGAGCGTCCGGGGAAGAGTCGCGCGATCGATTGCTGGCCGGACACCATCTCCCCCATCGAGAGGAGGAGGAGCGGGGCCGAGAGCACGAGGCAGACCCAGAACCTCCGCCTCATGTCGTGGAGTTCGGGATTCGTGTCGTCCCCCGTCGCCGTCACCGGCTCGAGCGCCATCCCGCAGATCGGGCAGGAACCCGGCCTGTCGCTGACGATCTGCGGGTGCATCGGGCAGGTGTAGGTGGTGCCGGAGGGCGACGGCTCGGCCCGCGGAGCCGGGCGCCCGGAGGGGCCTCCCTTGCCATCGCCCAGGTAGCGGCCCGGGTCGGCGCGGAACTTATCGAGACAGCCCCTGCTGCAGAAGAAGTAGGTCTTGCCGTCGAACTCGTGCGAGCCCGCGGCCGCATCCGGATCGACGTCCATCCCGCAAACGGGGTCCTTCTCGACCGGCCGGGTGGCGGTGCCGTGAGCACAGCAGGATTTCTCGTCGGGTGAATGTCCGGTATCCATGGTCAGAGTCTTCCATCGAGGTGTTGTAAAATGGGGCACTCGCCGAGCGGGCCTTGTCCCGGGCAGGCGTCGGTGAGTTTCTTCAGCGCGCGCTCGATCGCCCTCAGGTCGGCGATCTTCCGGCGGATGTCCCCCAGCTTCGCCTCCGCCCGGGAGCGCACCTCCGCCGCGGTCGTCCCCCGCTGGACCCGGAGCGAGAGGAGGTCGCGGATCTCGCCGAGCGAGAAGCCGAGCTCCTGCGCCCGCTTGATGAAGCGGATGCGCCGGACGTCCCCGGGCGGGTACTCCCGGTAGCCCGAGGCTTGCCGGGGCGGCATGGGCAGCAGCCCCCTCCGCTCGTAGAACCGGAGCGTCTCGACGTTCACGCCCGCCCGCTTCGCGAACTCGCCGGTCATCAAACCCCGCATGATCTCCTCCTCCCGGTACCACCCTACTGCCCGTACTTTAGTACGGAGTCAAGGGGGCAGCAATGATCCGCGCCGGACTTCGGCGCCAACCGGAGGGCACGACCCGCATACCGCCCTCGCTTCGTCATGGCGCATCCCGGCGACGGCGCCGCACAGGGCCGACGCGCGGCGTCACCCGCCCAGCCCGGGGCCCTCGCGCCTGGTGTGGGCAGTGAACGGCCCTCGTGGAGGAAGCTGACCACGGGGATCTCGATCAGCGTCGGTAGCGTGGTGATGGGTTCCTCGGAATAATCTTCATGAATTTGAATTTTATACGTGCTTCATTAATTAATTTTGAGGCGGGCAAAGAGCATGTAGGATAGCGGCTTGTCACCGTAAACGGCATCGAGCCGATCCGACTTGCTATAGGCGCTGCCGAGTCCTCCCAAGCCGAATGACACATGCGTCGTCAGTGGAATGTCGTAGATATACCCCACGCTGAGCTTGCCCGCGTCGAAAACCTGTCCCGCGAGCGGGCTGGACGCCTCGAATAGTTCGTCCTTTTCCACCCGCTCGGCTCGCATGAATACCGTATGCCGTTTATAAAGACTTATCGCGGATTCCAGCAGTAACGCATCCGTGGTGGCGCCAGGGCGCTTGTCATTGCGCCCCCAAGCGAGCGTGGTCTGCCAGTGATGTTGTTCGAAGGGCAGATCATAAATGGCGGAGGCCGTCATGCGGCGCTGATCGATATCCGGCTCCAGTTGCTCCGGCCCCTTGAGGGCTCCGTAACTCACCTGCAGTGCCCAATGTTCGGTAGGGTTATAGCTGATTCGCCCCGCATGGGAGCTGAAGCGCGGATCGTCGAAATTCCAACGCAGCTCATCGGGTTCGTGGCCGTTGAAGGCCGATGCCTCGAGCTTCCAATCGCGCCACACATATCCCACGGTCGCCACGCCAAAGGTGATATGCGTGGAGTCGAGCCAATGATGGCCGAGCGGCGCTTCTGGAATGCTCACGCCCGATAGACGTCGCATCATGAACGTGGGCGGCCCGATCGCCGGCTCGCCCGGATAACCGACATACACGAAGGCCGCGCTGTCGTCCGTTACCGGGTGGCTATAGGTCGCGGCCAGCTCCATGAAGAAGTCGTGCGGATGCTGACGGTCAATCAGCGGGGTCCGGCCATCGGCGGTTTCTCCCGTCTGAAACAGCAGCGGATAACCATCCTTGCCGATGGTAGGGTCGAGCGAGAGCATGCTGCGCAGGCCGAAGGTGCCGCCGCCGAGCGGTCGCTGCGCCATGCCCATCAGCATGCTTTCGCCGAAAGCCTTCTCGTCGCCGCGCCTGCCCCCTTGATGGTCGTACACGAGGTAGGCGTAGCCATACAGCATGGTACTCCATGCACCGTACATGCCGTGCACGCCTTCCAGAGGCGATGCATCGGGGACCCAGGCCGTGCCCGAGGACTCGCGGGACATGGGATATGGCCCGTACATGCCGGACATGGTCATCGAGTCCATGCCGCTACCGCGCATCGGCATGGCACCGCCTTCGGGGCGGGGGGAGTGCGTGCCATGATCTTGGGCGTAGCACTCCGTTGCGGCAATCCAGGCCGGAATGATGGCGGCAAGCACGAAGCGAGGCTTGCATAGCTCGCCACCCTGATCGGTTACATTCGATCACGCTGCCTTGCGCATCTTGCTCATTTCGCGGCACGAGTCGGCGCAGCGGCGGCAGACTTCCGCGCAACGCTTCATTTCGGCATCACCGAGACGTTCACACGACTGCGCACAGGCGTCGCATACTTCGGCGCAGGCCGCGCATTCCGATGCGTGCAGGCGCGAGTCGCGGCTCATGAAATCCGCGGCGACCTGACAGGCCTGGATGCAATCCATCATTAGTTTCACATGCTCGGTCTCGGCGTGCTTGCCACCCTTTGGCAGGCAATAACCATAGAGCGTATCCTGACAGGTGTCGCGGCATTCCAGGCAGACCCGGATACAGTTCTCGATTTTTGAATCGCGTTGCTGGTGCATAAATCCTCCATGAATAATCATCGTTATGACCGCGGGCGGTCGGGTGGAGGAGATAGTAGGAGCCGGCATCGCAGGAAGCCATTCGTCTCGCCCTATTTTTCTATCAGGATGATATAAACGCAGGTCGAGATTCCGCGGTTCGAGGGCGTTGACGATTACCGCGCCGGAGCGGAACGTCATGGTGGCGCGTGCCCTTCGTGGTTGCAGCCGGCGAAATGTGGCGAGGGCGAGCAGCCGGGCCACCTCCCTGCCTATTGAGCGACCGGACGGTAGGGGCCTCCCCTTTCGCCTCTTGACTGCGATGGGGACACCCTCACGTCCGTGAGAGCCCCACCCATGGCGTCACACCGGCCGCCTCGTCCGAACACGAAAACTGACGATCCCGTCTTTCACCGCGACTTCCCGCCTCTCGCCCGTCCACGCGGAGCAGTGTCCCCGGAACATGTGGGTGCTCCTTCCGCGATGAAGTCACGTCCGTTACGAACTCAACTACCCCATCCTGGCTCGCATAGCGATAGATCCGCAGATACCGCTCGATTCTCCCCAACTCCCAATTCCAATCGATGCTGTAGTCTTGCGGCGTGAGCCTCGGCCAGTACTCACGGTCGCCGGGCGACTGTGGCGTCGCCCGGTGCCAGTAGGCGTCGGGTGCTCCCAGGAAGCGATCGAGGAGTTCCAAGGCCAGGCTTTGGCTCTTGGCCAGCAACTCCTCGATGTTCTCGCGGCCGGAGAGGGGAAAGGACTCCTGCAGGAGGATATCCCCGCCGTCCCACGTGTCGGTGAGCTTGTGGATGGTCACCCCGGTCCGCTCCAGCCCCTTCAGGATCACCCACGGCAGCGGCATCGGGCCCGCCCCGCGCGGCAGGAGCGTGGGATGGATGTTGACGGCGTACCTGATCGCCCCGCCGCACCAGGGCGGGATCTTGTGGGAGTAACCCGCCGAGATAATCGCCTCGCACCCCTGCCGCTCCAGCGCTTGCAGGTCTCGCGGGAGGGCGGGTGTCGTCTGGACCGGTATGCCCGACAGCCGGGCCAGCCGACGCGTGGATTGGGCGAGGTCGTACTCCCCCTCCCCGTATGCCACGGAGAATAACTTCAAGATTCTATGATGCTTCCCGCTATGCAAGTGCCGGAAGCAGTCGATGAAGATGTCATTTCCGAAATACGCTACCATCATGGCCCCTTTTCCTCTCATCTCCTCCGCCATATCTCCGATTGTCTCGCCGCCTGGTCGAATGCCTGGTTCCGCGCCAGCCGCCGGCCCTCGTAGAGGAAGTAGACGACGGGGATCACGATCAGCGTCAGCAGCGTGGTGGTGAGCATGCCGCCGACCATCGGCAGCGCGATGCGCCGCATGACGTCCGAGCCGTAGCCCTCGGTGAAGAAGATGGGCAGCAGGCCGGCGATGATGACCGACACGGTCATCAGCTTCGGCCGTACGCGCATCACCGCGCCGTGCATCACCGCGTCGAAGAGCTCGGCCGTCGTCGACGGGGGGTGGTGGCGGACCTGGTGATCGAGGTAGATCAGCATCACCACCGCCGTCTCGGCGGCGATCCCGGCCAGGGCGATGAAGCCGACCGCCACGGCCACGGAGAAGTTGTAGCCCGCCAGGTACAGCGTCCACACCCCGCCGACCAGGCCGAAGGGGAGCGAGAGCATCACCATCAGCGTCCGGTCCAGCCTGCCGAAGTGGAGGACCAGGAGGACGAAGATGATGGCGATGGTGGCGGGGATGGCGACGCCCAGCCGGGCGCGGGCCTCCAGCATCTGCTCGAACTGGCCCGACCACGAGATGGAGTAGCCGGGCGGCAACTTGACCTTCTCCGCCACCACCCGCTGCGCCTCCTCCACGTACCCGCCGATGTCGCGGCCGGCGATGTCGACGAAGACCCAGCCGCCCAGCCGTGCGTTCTCCGAGACGATCATCTGCGGGCCCGGGGCCAGGCGGATATCCGCGAGTTCCCCGAGCGGGATCTGCGCCCCGTCCGGCGCCGCCACCAGGATGCCCTTTACGTCCTCTACGGACTCGCGGTAGGGCCGGTCGTAGCGCAGCAGGATGCCGTAGCGCTCGCGGCCCTGGACCGCCTCGGCCAGGCGCATGCCTCCCAGGGCCGCGGCGACCACCCCCTGCACGGTGCCGAAATCGACGCCGTAGCGGGCGATGGCCGGGCGGCTCGGCTCGATCTCCAGGTATTTCGCGCCCACCACCCGGTCTGCGAACGCCGACCGCGTTCCGGGGATGTCCTTGACCGCCCTCTCCACCTGCACGGCGACCTCGCCGATAGTGCCGAGGTCCGAGCCGGAGATCTTGACGCCGACCGGCGTGCGGATCCCCGTCGTCACCATGTCGAGGCGGATCTTGATGGGGTAGCCCCAGCTGTTGATCAGGCCGGGCATCTTCGCGGCCGCGTCCAGCTCGCGGATCAGCTTCTCCACGGTCATGCCGGGGCGCCACTCGTCGCGCGGCTTGAGCTTCACCCATGTCTCGATCATCGAAATCGGCGCCGGGTCGGTGGCGGTCTCCGCCTGCCCAGCCTTGCCGAACACCAGCTCCACCTCGGGCGTTTGCTTGATCGCCCGATTGGTGGTCTGTAGGATCTCCTTGACCTTCGTAATGGAGACGCCCGGCAGCGTCGTCGGCATGTACAGCAGGCTGCCCTCGTAGAGCGCGGGCATGAACTCGCTGCCGGTGCGCCAGATCGGGATCGCCATGCTCGCGAGCAGGACGCCCGCCAGGCCGATGGTCCGCCACCTGGCGTTCAGGGCGAGCGCCAGCATCGGACGGTAGGCGCGGATGAAGAAGCGGTTGATGGGGTTGGCGTCCTCGGGGAGCATGCGCCCGCGGACGAGCCAGAGCATCAGGAGCGGGACCACGGTCACGGACAGGACCGAGGCCGCCGCCATCGAGTACGTCTTGGTGAAGGCGAGGGGCGTGAAGAGCCGCTCCGACTGGCCGGTGAGCGCGAAGACCGGCAGGAAGGAGACCGTGATGATCAGCAGCGAGAAGAACAGCCCGGGCCCGACCTCCTTCGCCCCGAGCAGCAAGGCATCGCGCCGCTGCGCGGCGGTCGCCCCGCGGGGCATCTCCGAGAGCCTGCGGTGGGCGTTCTCCACCATGACGATCGAGGCGTCCACCATCGCGCCGATGGCGATGGCGATGCCGCCGAGCGACATGATGTTCGCGGTGATCCCCTGCCACGACATGACTGCGAACGCGGCCAGCACGCCGAGCGGCAGCGTGACGATGGCCACGAACGCCGAGCGCACGTGCAGCAGGAAGACGAGGCACACCAGGGCGACCACGACGGACTCCTCGATCAGCTTGTCCTCCAGGTATTCCACCGAGCCCTCGATCAGGCCGCTCCGGTCGTAGACCGGCACGATCTCCACGCCTTCCGGCAATCCCGGTTTGAGGGCCTCAAGGCGCTCCTTGATCGCCCGGATGACGTTGAGCGCGTTGTTGCCGGGGCGCATGATGACGATGCCGGTCACCACCTCGCCCTCGCCGTCGAGTTCGGTCACGCCGCGCCGGAGTTCCGGCCCCTCGATCACCCGCGCCACGTCCGAGAGGTACACGGGCGTGCCCTTGGACGCCGCGAGCACGAGCGTCTCCAGGTCCCCCCGCCCGGTCACGAAGCCCTTGGAACGCACCACGAACTCCGTCTCCGCCTGCTCGATGACGCGCCCGCCGGTCTCCTGGCTGGACGCCCTGATCGCCTCCTCCAAGCGCGCCAGCGGGATGCCGTAGGCGCGCAGTTTGACCGGGTCGGCGAGCACCTGGTATTCCTTCACGAAGCCGCCGACGCTTGCTACCTCGGAGACGCCCGGGACGCTGGCCAGCTCGAAGCGCAGGAACCAATCCTGCAGGGTGCGTAGCTGCGACAGGTCGTGCTTCCCGCTGCGGTCCACCACGGCGTACTGGAACACCCAGCCGACGCCGGTCGCGTCGGGGCCGATCTGCACCCGGGCGTCGGGCGGCATGCTGGGCTGGATCTTGGACAGCGCCTCCAGCACGCGCGAGCGGGCCCAGTACAGGTCGGTGCCGTCCCGGAAGATGACGTACACGAACGACGCCCCGAACATCGAGAACCCGCGCACCACCTTGGCCTTCGGCAGGCCGAGCATGGCGCTGGAGAGCGGGTAGGTGACCAGGTTCTCGACGATCTGCGGCGCCTGGCCCTCGAAGTCCGTGCGGATGATGACCTGGGTGTCCGAGAGGTCGGGGATCGCGTCGAGCGGCGTGCGCTGCACCGCGAAGATGCCCCCGGCCAGGACCGCGAGCGCCAGGATCGAGACGAGCAGCGGGTTGTTGACCGACCACTCGATGACGCGGGCGATGAAGGTTTGCGTGGGGTCGTGCGAAGGCTCAGTGTCCCGCATGCGGACCCCCCGACAGCTTCTGGAGCGACTCGCGCAGGGACGATTCCGAGTCGATCAGGAATTGCGCGCTGGTCACGACCTCCTCGCCTTCCCGGAGGCCTTCGAGGATCTCTGTCCTGTCCCCTCCCGACATCCTGGTCTTGACCTCGCGCGCCTGGAATTTGCCTTCTCCCAGCGCCACGATGACGTGGTCGCCGGTGCTCGTGCGCAGGACGGCCTCGCTCGGCACGGAGAGGCCCTCCGCCACCGCTCGGGGGCCGAGTCTCACCATGACATAGGCGGCGGGCTTCAGGCGGCCGTCCTTGTTCCCGATCACCAGGCGCACCTTCCCGGTCCGGGTCTCCGGAGTAATCTCGGGATAGACGTAATCCACCTTCGCCTCGAACGGGTCGGTCTCGCCGGTGAGCGTCACGGTGGCGTCGTCGCCGACCCGGACCGCCGGCAGGTCGCCCTCCGGCACGGCCGTCTCGACCCAGATGGTGGACAGGTCCTCGATGCTGCCGACCATGGCGCCTGCCATCAGATAGGCGCCTTTGCGGATCTCCAGCCGACTCAAGATGCCGTCCGCCGGGACCTGGAACGGCACCTCCTCCATCGCCTTACGGCCCTTTGCGATCGTGTCCAGGACGCCGTCGTCCACGCCGAGCAGCTTCATCCGCCTGCGGGCGGCCGCCGCGATGTCGTCCAGGCCGGTCTCCAGCGCGACGATGTAGTCGTTCTGGAGCGTCAGCAACTCGGGGCTGTAGAGACTGTAAAAGGGCTGGCCCGCCTTCACCGCGTCGCCCACGGCGCTGGCCTTCAACTCGGTCACGCGCCCTTCCACCTGGCTGGCGATTTCCCTGCGGCTGCGCTCGTTCTCCTTGACGATGCCGGTGGCGCGGATGGCCCGGCCGAGGCCGGCCGTGGCGACTTTCGCTGTTCGGACCCCCATCTTCTGGAGGTTCTCGGCGGTGACGGTGACGACCGGCTTCCCGCCCCCGGCGTCGTCTCCGTCCGATTCGTCGGCATATTTGGGCACCAGCTCCATGTCCATGAAGGGCGACTTGCCGGGCTTGTCGAACTGCTTCCCCGGCACCATCGGGTCGTACCAGTAGAGCACCTTGCGGCCGGAATCATCCCGCATGGTGCCGCCGGGCTCCGGGGCCAGCGACTGGCTTCCTGCGACTGGTACCAGGTCCATGCCACAGATGGGGCACGTTCCCGACGTGCCGGAGACGATCTGCGGGTGCATGGCGCAGGTGTACTTTGTCGCCTCCTCGGCGGGTGTGGCATCCGCCTGGGCCACGGAGGATTTCTCGGATGCGGGGGCGGGCGCGCCCCATAATTTCCATAGGACGGGCAGGGCGAGCATGGGCACGATCAGCAGCAATGAGCGTTTCATCATTTTTTCTCCATCGTGTTCCGGTTGGTCGTTCGGCCCCTGTCTGCTTCGCGCCGCATGAACACCGCCTTGCCGTTCTGGATGTCCTCCACCAACTCCAGCTCCATGCCGCCGCCAGGGCATCGACCCGGCACGCCCGAGAACCAGTCGGCTTTCATGGCACAGGAGTAGACGGGGATTCCCTGTCGGAGCCGTTGGGCGGCCTGGACCAGGGTGAGCGAGCCGGTTTCCTCCCCGGCGGCTACGCCACCGCCGGGGAGGATGACACCCAGGACAAGCAGGGAGAGGCGTCTGGACATCAATACCGGTCCTAGTGCTTGTGTTCGTGTTTATGCTCGGACGCCGCACCGTGGTGATGGCTGCCGCCCTCCGCCGGGACCGTCTCCGACGGCTTGTCTACGATGATGGTGCCGCGCATGTTATTTTCCGCGTGCGGGTGGCAGTGGTAGACGTAGGTGCCGGGTGTATCGAACGTGTAACTCCACCGGTCGCCCTTCTTCTCGAACATCGGGCTCTCGAAATACTCCGCGCCCTTGGGCAGCTTCTCGGCCATGATGTTGTGGGTATCGTCCTGGCTGTTTTCCCAGGTCACGGTGTCGCCGGGCTTGATGGTCAATGTGCCGGGCGTGAAGGCGTAAGAGCCATCCTTCTTCGATACGGCCCGTACCACATAGTCCTTGGCGGAAGCCGGTTGTGCCTGGAGCACGGCCAGACCCATAACAATGGTTAGCACTTTAGAATGTTTCATAGTCTCGTTTCCTCGATGAAGTAGCGGTTGAAATCGGCGATCAGAGCGGTGCGCTTGGCCCTCTCTGCCGCCATCGTGGCACGCACGCCCAGGGCGTCGCGCTTGGCCTTGAGGACAGAAGGCAATTCGGCCTTCCCGCCCTCGTATTCCCGGAGTGCCGCGCCGGCGGCTTGCTCCAGGGAATCCTGTTTCGTCTTGAGTATTTTGAGCTTCTGTGTGCTGGTCTCGATCTGCGCTCGCAGATACGACAGTCGCTGTGTCGTCTGCCGCTCCACACCGCCAAGGTCCGCTTCGGCGGCCCGCAGGCCCGCCTTCGCGGCGCTGAGTTTCGGCTTCTGGCTGGCCGAGGCCCATAGCGGAACGCTCACGCCCACGGTGATCGTCGCGGCGTTGTCGCCTCCATACATCCGCGCGTAATTGCTCTGGACGAGAAGGTTGGGGCCGAATTCGCCCTCGCGCTGCTTGATCTCCTGCTCCGCCACGGCGATGTCCTGGCCGGAGATTCTGACCGGGTAGGTGTTCCCCACGTCGCTTTCCCAGGCCACCGGCTTGATCTCCGGCGGCGCGGCGTTCGCCGGCTCGCCGAGCATGTTGATGAGCATGGCCTCGATCTCGTGCCCCTGCTCCCCGAGCTCGCTCACGTTCAGCGCGACCTCCGTCCGGTCCGCCTGCTGCATGGAAAGATCGCCGGTGCCTCCCTGGTTGGCGCTGACGCGCCCGGCGAGGACCAGGCGTTCAGCCTCGAAAAGCCTGTCCTGCTGCCTGTAGATCTTCTCCTGCTCCTTGATGCGTTGCAGTTCGGCGAGCGCCGCAATCAGCCTAGCCCGCATGGCCGCGAAGGCGTAGTCCGCCATCAGCCGCGTCTTCTGCGACTCGGCGTGGCCGCGCGCCACTTTCGCTTCGCGGACGCTCAGCCGCGGTATCTCCTGCCTGATGCCGAACATCTTCTGCTGCTGGTCGCGCGACATGCTGGGGCCCAAGGCATAGTCCTGGACGCCCAGCATGAGCATCGGGTCGGGCAGCCCCGCCTCGCCGTCCCCGTAGAGGCGCTGCGTTTCGGCCTTCTCGACATACGCCCGAACCTCCGGGTGGTCGCGAAGCCGTTCCACCAGGCGGGAGAAGGCCGCGGGCTCTTGCTTCTTGGGCGCATCCCCCGCCAGGGCGTCGGGCGCCCCGGCGGCAAGGAGCATGACGATCAATACGAAGGGCATAAGTCCTCTCGCGTTGCTGCGAAACGCCGTGCGGCCATGGCCGCGCACGACGGAAGCGGACAAGCGCGTGCCAGCGGGTGCGGCGAAACCGCCGCATGCGAGGCCGCGTTGTCGCTACGCGAAGGACTTGGGGGGACGTTCCTGGGAGTGCCGCAGATGGGACGCCAAGGCGCCTGAGAACGGGTGCAGGCGGAGCGGCCGCCCGTCACGATCCGGGAGAGCGGCCCCCGACGCGGGTAGGTCGATGCTGATGCCGCCACTCAAGGCCGAACATTTGGCGCCGCACGCCGGGTCGGAGCAGCAGCCGTCCGGTTTCGTCTGGGACTTGGCCATCTTGTGGCAGCCCGCATGGCCTTCCCCGTCCGCCTGGCCGGCCTGTGCCGCCTTGGTCATTTTGGCCATCGGGCACGCAGAAGCCGCCTGCGCCGGGATGCCAGCGACGGCAACACTCACGGAGATGATTAACGCGGCGATGATCCTGACGAATGTCATACCGTACGATCTTATCATTAGAATATTAATATTCAATGACTATCGCGAACCCTTGGAGTTTCGGGCCCTTGGCCGTACATTCATGCCGGTTTCCCCCGGGGAACGAGCCAGTCCCGTCGTGTTGAGCCGCCGGCCTGTCAGTATCGGTCAGAGCGCGTACCACTTTCTCGGCCAGGTGAGGGCCAGACCGAAATACGTGGGTTCGGTGAACTGGCTCTCCCGGGAGCGGCTGGGAAGCCGGACGGCGGCCGATGGAAGCCGTCTTCCTGGATGTGCTCGAACAGATCCAGTACCTCATAGGCGCGGGGGACGAGGCACACCGCACACCCACGAGAAGGTCATAACCTGGCTCAGTGAGATGTGAGGGAAGTCCGTCGCGGTCATCGCGAAGACCAAGGGCGTTGGCCGCTGACGAACCCTGTCCGGGCCATCACCCTGAAGCGCGGCGTTATGGCATGCGCCGCATCGCCCCGCGATCGCCGCCGACGCTCATTCCTGATGGAAGCCCGGATCTCGAGGCGTCGGTGTATGGCAGCCTGCGTGCTTGCTCGTTGCCTGGAGCCGGTGTATGAAACTACTCAGTTGTAACACCGATTATCGGACGGGCTTTCAGCGAGGCGAGTTATGAAAAGGACGGCTCTCATCTCGGGACACTGGTGGCTCTTCTTCGCTGCCCTCCCATCAGCGTGTGCTGGCATTGATGCCGGCGGGAGAGAGCCCGTGCTGACCTTGCCTCCGGTGCCCGGGGAGGCCAGGGAATCCGGCTTCCCTGAGCAGTCATCTCCGGTGAGCCAAGCACCTCTGCAAGTCCCTGCCCTAGCAGAAGCGTCCCCGCAGAAGGCCGGGGCTGCCCCCTTTCCAGGGATGACCGAGCTATCGGTTGACGCTCTCGTCGAGCAAGTCCTGGCCCGTAACCCCACGCTGGCCCAGATGACTGCCGCGTGGCAGGCCGCCTCCGCCCGTTATCCGCAGGTGACCTCGTTGGAAGACCCGATGTTCGGCCTGACCACCGGCCCTGCGTCGATCGGGTCAAAGGACGTCGACTTCGCCAACCGCGTCGAAGCCACGCAGAAACTGCCATTCTTTGGCAAGCTGAAGCTGCGGGGGCAGGCCGCGCTGGCGGAAGCGGCGGCGGCCAGCAACGAGGTCGGGGACATGCGCCTCCAGCTCATCGAGAGCGCCAAGATGGCCTTCTACGACTATTACCTTGTTGACCGTGCCATCGCCGTGAACGAGGAAAGCCTGAAACTGTTGAGGGAGTTTCGCAAGACGGCTGACGATCGCTTCCGGGCAAACCAGACTCCGCAGCAGGACCTGCTGCAAGCCGACGTGGAAATCGGCCGGCAACGCAAGCGGGGTCTGGCGCTGGAGAGAATGCGCAAGGTGACTCAGGCTCGGATCAACACGCTGATGCACCTGCCGCCCGATACGCCCCTGCCTCCGCCGCCCAAGGCCATCCAGCTGGCCGAGTCGCTCCCGGCCGCCAGCGAACTGCGCGCACGCGCCGTCGCCCAGCGGCCCGACCTGCAGGCGCTCTCAAGCCGCATCGACGCTGAACGGGCGTCGCTGGGCCTGGCCAACAAGGAATACTACCCTGACTTCGAGATCATGGGTGCTTATGACGCCTTCTGGCAGCGGCCTGAGCAGGATCTCCGCCCCATGCTCGGGGTCCGCATGAACGTGCCCCTCTACCGGGAGCGCCGACGCGGCGCTGTCGCGGAAGCCCAGGCGCGCCTGGACCAGCGCATCGCCGAGCTGGCGGCGCTGACCGACCAGGTGAACCTCCAGGTCCAGGAGGCTTACGAGCAGGTGCTGGAGAGCGAGAAGAGCGTGCGTCTATACAACGAGACCATCCTGCCCGCCGCCCGCGAGAACGTGAAAGCCGCCCGTACCGCCTACGCGGCCGGCAGCATCCCGTTCCTGTCGCTCATCGAAGCCCAGCGCAACCTCGTAGAACTCCGCGACAGCTCGTATGAGGAGCTTGCCGAGTATTACCGCCGCATCGCCACCCTCGAACGGGTCATTGGAGGACCAAGCCCGCCTCAGTGATCGTGAGATCCCATCTTCAATGCATCAGCGCCAGCGCGATGGCAAAATAGATCAGGATCGACAACAGGTCCTGAATCACCGTCGCCAAAGGTCCACTGCCGAACGCGGGGTCGAGGCCGAAGACATTAAGCAGCCACGGTAGCGCCATTGCAGCTAACGTGGCTGTCGAGCAGGCGGCAAACAGGGCCAGCGCCACGACGAGGGCCACATCCGAATCACCCCAGCGCCACCAGATCAGGGGACCTCCAATCGCCGCGAGAGCCCAGCCAATGACAAGACCGGTCAGCAGCTCGCGCCTGACCATGCGCCGCATTCCTACGCCAACAGACAAGCCTCGGACAATGATGGTTTCCGTTTGCGTGCCGACGGCATCCGCCAAATAAACGATGCTTGGGATGAAGAAGGCGAGCATGACCTTATGCTCAAGTTGAGCCTCGAACCAGCTGACGAATTCCGCAGCCAAGAGCGCACCGCAAAGACCCACAAGGAGCCAGGGGAGACGATGGCGGCAGCGGCGTTTGACCGGCTCCTCACTGGTTACTCGGGCCGCCATAGAAGTTTTCAAGAAGCCACCAAGGCGGGACAAATCCTCTTCGTGTTCGGACAGCAACACGGTGAGCAGGCGGAGGGGCGGAATGAGACCCATGAAGCGGGCATCCTGATCGATCACGGGCAAGGCAGATGCCCCTTTCCGGACGGCGTGCCAGGCGGCGACCTCCTGATCCACTCCCGGCGCGACAACCGGAGCCTCCCGATCCATCAGACCAACGATCGTGGCATCGCCTGGAGCAGACAGCAAATCCTCGATCCTCACGATCCCCCGGTACCTCCCGCTGTCACAAACGATGATGTGACTTGCGCTTTCGTACTGATGCCCTACCAGTCCCTGTCGCACGTCTGCTACGCGGTCGCCGGCAGTAACGACGGGAACGCTGGCACAGGCATGCTGCGCGGCCGTCTCGAAAGTCACCGAGTTGACGGTCATGAGCGGATCAGACGTCATGCATGACTCTCCATCGGAATCCACACCGGCGGAAACCCTGGGCTACTTCTGAACGCATCATTGGGGGGCAGGCCACGGGTACACCTCATCCGACGGCGGGCCTGCCGGGGCTGGGGAGGTTGCCGGAGTGAGCCCGGACGGCGGTGCCTTCATTCGCCGTTCGAGCTGCCGCTCCATCACCAGGCAGTAGATGCACGGCGCGATGAACAGGGTGATGAGCTGGACCGTCATGCCGCCCACGCTGGGTATGGCCATGGGCTGCATCACGTCCGACCCACGCCCATTGACCAGGAAGACCGGAATAAGCCCCACAATGGTCGTCGCGGTGGACATGAGCAGCGGCCGGATGCGTTTCAGGCTCGCCTCCGTGACCAGTTCCCGGATTTCGGCCACGCTCTTGGGGTCCCGCCCCCTGAAGGCCCGTTCCAGGAAATCCAGCATGACCACGCTGCTGTCATCGACCACGCCGAACAGGGCGATGAAGCCCACCCACACGGCTACGCTCAGGTTGAACCCCCACAGGTAAAGCATGATGAACCCGCCCGCGGCCGAGACGACGATCCCGAAGAAGACGACCAGGGCGAGCCACCAGCGGCCCAGGCCGATATAGATCATGATGAACATCGACAGCAGCACGAGCGGGACGAGCCACGAAAGCCGCTCCATCGCCCGCCGCTGGTTCTCGAACTGCCCGGACCACTTCCAGTAGTAGCCCGGCGGCACCACGAGCGTCGCCTCTTCATGCCGCCCGGCCGTAACAAGCTCATCGCTCTTGCGCTTCTCGGCTTGCAACAAGACTTCCGCGTCCTCGACGACGCTGATCTCGTCCCGGTCGCGCGTATTCATCGTGACGTAGCCGACCAGCAGCCCGCTCTCGCTCTTCAGCTCTTGCGGGCCGACGGTGTAGCGGATCTTGGCGACCTGGCCGATCGGGATATGCGCCCCCGTGGACGTAGGTACGAGGACCCGCTCGAGATCATCGAAGGATTCTCGCAACTCTCTCATATAGCGCACCCGGATCGGGTAGCGCTCACGGCCCTCCACGGACATCGTCAGGTTCTCGCCGCCGATGGCGATCTCGATCACATCCTGCACGTCGCGGATGTTGACGCCATGGCGGGCGATGGCGTCGCGGTTGATCTCGTACTCGATGTACGGCTTGCCGACGATGCGGTCGGCCACCACATCCGTGGCGCCGGGCACCTTCTTGAGGAGCTGCTCGATCTGGAGCCCCACCCGTTCGATCTCCTTCGGGTCGGAGCCGTAGATCTTCACGCCCATCATGGCCCTAAAGCCGGTCTGGAGCATGACGATGCGAGTCTGGATCGGCTGGAGCCAGGTCGGCAGCACGCCGGGGATGCTCGTCTTGGCCTGGAGTTCGGCGAGGATTTCTTGCTTGGTGATGCGACGCTCCTCCCCATCGTCGCCCCTTACCATACGCCACTGGTCATCGGGCTTGAGGATGATGATGGTTTCGATCATGCCGATGGGCGCGGGGTCGAGCGCGGATTCGGCCCGGCCGATCTTGCCCACCACGCTCTGGACCTCCGGCACCTCGCGGATGGCGGCATCCTGCCGGGCGACGGCTCTCTGCACTTCGGTCAGGGACGCGGACGGCAGGAGCGAGGGCATGAAGAGCAGAGAGCCCTCGTCCAGCGGGGGCATGAACTCCCGGCCGATGCCGGGCAATATTCTGCTCATCCCCGACCACACGGACGTATGCGTCGGGTCCACTCCGACGGTCTTGAGCCCCGCCTCCAGCGGGTAGGCGAGCCGGGCGAAGCCCAGCCATAGGATCAGGCCCAGCAGGCTGATTGTCACGGGAATTGCGAGGAAGGCGGCCTTGTGCTCCAGGACCCATCGCAACGCCGGGCGATAGACGGCGGCAATGCCGCGCGCAACGGCATTCTGCTCCAGGGGCAAGAGTTGCTCATGCCCCATGCGATAGACTGCGGCCGCGACCATGATGCCGACGGCGATGGCCGTGGGCCACCCGGTCCCGTGGCTGCCCGTCGCCAGGCCCCACATGAGCGCGGAGTGCGTGACGAACACGGCGGCGAGACCGACCAGGGCGCCCAGCACGAGCGACCGCCGCCGAGACCAATGCGCGGGCTTGAGCAAGTGATAGCTGAGAACCGGCACCACCGTCAGCGCCAGGATCACGGACGCCGCGATGGCGAACGTCTTCGTATAGGCCAGGGGCTGGAACAGCTTGCCTTCCTGGTCGGTCAGGGCGAAGACGGGGATGAAGGAGATGATGGTGTTGGAGACGGCGGTGAGGATGGCGGGCCCGACTTCATGAGCCGCTTCGGAGACGACCTCGCCGTGCGGCCGGTGCGGCTCGGCGGCCAGCCGCCGGTAGATATTCTCGGTCATGATGATGCCCATGTCGGCCACGTCGCCGATGGCGATGGCGAGGCCGGCGAGCGACATGATGTTGCTGTCCACGCCCATGAAGTACATCACGATGAAGCTCATCGCCACGGAGAGCGGCAGGGTGGGCAGGATGGCCAGCGAGCTGCGGATGTGCAGCAGGAAGATCATGACAATAATGCCGGCGACGAGGGCCTCCTCGGTGAGGGCCTCGCGCAACGTGTCCATCGTCTCGTTGACGATGTCCGTGCGGTCGTAGAACGGTACGATCTTCGCGGGAACCCGGCGGCCGTCGGACAGCGTGACGCGCAGGCCCGGCTCGATTTCCTCGATCTTCGCCTTGACGCGCTCCAGGACGTGCAGCGGGTTCTCGCCGTAGCGCATGACCACCACGCCGCCGACCGCCTCGCGCCCCGCGTTGTCGAGCGCGCCCCGGCGGAAGTCCGGGCCGAGCTGCACCGTTGCCACGTTGCCCACGGTGATGGGCGTCCCGCCCTCCTGGCGGATCACGACCTTCCGCAGGTCTTCCTCGCTCTTGATGAAGCCGATGCCGCGGACGAAGAATTCATACCCGTTGTTCTCGACGACCTTGGCCCCCACGTCGATATTGCTCTTGCGCACCGCCTCGTAAACCTCGGGCAAGGAAACGCGGTGGGCGCGCAGCTTATCCGGGTGGACGTCGATCTGGTACTGCTTGACATAGCCGCCGATGCTCGCCACCTCGGAGACGCCCTCCACGGATTGGAGCTGGTAGCGGATGTACCAGTCCTGGAGCGAGCGGAGCTGCCCCAGATCGGCCCCCTCGGCCTCAAGCGTGTACCAGTACACCTGCCCGAGCGCCGTCGCGTCGGGGCCAAGGGTTGGCACCACACCCGGCGGCAGGCGGCCCGCGGCCACGCTCATGCGCTCCAGCACGCGGGAGCGGGCCCAGTAGTAGTCCGCCTCGTCCTTGAAGATGACGAAGACCATCGAGAAGCCGAAACCGGAGGCCGAACGGATAACCTTGACCCCGGGCGTGCCCTGCAAGCTCACGGTCAACGGGTAGGTGACTTGATCTTCCACGTCTTGCGGCGAGCGGCCGGGCCAATCGGCATAGACGATGACCTGTTTCTCGCCGATGTCGGGGATGGCATCGACCGGCGTGTTCTTCAGGCAGTAGTATCCCAGGGCCAGTATCACGGCCGTGAAGAAGAACACCAGGAAACGGTTATTCAAGCACCAGTCGATGACGAACTTGACCATGACCGACCCCGCTAGTGCCCGTGGCCGCCGGGGGCGGAGGGCTGGGCCGGGGCGCCGCCATGTCCGGAATGCAGATTGGCCGCCGATTGGCCCTGATCGTAGAGGAGGCTCGGCATGCCGCTGATCTGCTGCTGGCTGTCGAGGAGGAAGCCGCCGCGAACGGCCACTCGGTCTCCTTCCGCGAGTCCCTCGAGGACCGGGAAATACTCGGCGGTCTGCCCGGCGTCGTCCTTTCCTTTCGCCCGCGGCCCGAGCTTGAGTTCGACGAGTTCGTAGGCCCCGTCTTCTCGCTGGCGGTAGGACACTTTCCGGTTGCCGGTGTCGAGGACGGCGCTGGCCCGGATGGCAAGCACGCCCGCCGGTTTCGGAGTTGGTTGGGCCTTGCCAGGGCTTTGGTTGCCGCCGCCCTCATGCTCGATACCCCCATGTGAGGCCGGGTAGGACGTTTCCGGGACTCGTTCCAGTTGCATGTCGCAAATCGGGCAGCGGCCCGGTTTGTCCTGCACGATTTCGGGGTGCATCTGGCAGATGTACTTGCCCTCCAGTCCGGTCGGCTCGGGCGTCCCGTCGGCCAGGAGCTTCACCCGGATGAGCGCTGTTGCATACATGGCCGGCCTCAACCGGCGGTCGGGATTCGCCAAGTTCACTCGCGCCCGGACGGTGCGGGTCTTGTCATCGAGGAACGGGTCGATGAACGTCACGATGCCGCGGAACGTCTCGGCCGGGTAGGCTTCAACCGTCACCTCCACGGGCTGCCCGAAGCGGACCCATCCCAGGTCGTACTCGTATATGTCCAGGTACAGCCAGATCGGGTCGAGATCGGCGATCCGGTAGAGCATGTCGCCTTCCTTGACGTATTGACCCGCACGCACGCTCTTTTCGATCACTGTGCCGCCGATCGGGGCGTAGATCGTGAGGTAAGTGCTGATCTTGCGGGTTTTCTCAATGTCATCGAGTTGCTCTTGCAGGATGCCGAGCAGACGCAGCTTCGTGCGTACCGACTCCAGATCGGGACGGCTGGAGCTGTCCAGCGCCCGCAAATACTCGCCCTGAGCGATGAACAGGTCGGGGCTGTAGATGTCCACCAGGTGGTCGCCCTTCTTGACCTGGATGCCCGTGAAATCCGCGTAGATGTGATCGACCCGGCCGGTGATGCGCGCGGCAATGTAGGCCACGCGGCTTTCGTTGTAGTCGAGCTTGCCGACCGCGCGGACCTCTTTGTAAAGCTCCCGGTACTTGACCGGCTCCGTCTCGATGCCCGCGCGTTTTTCCGTCTCGGCCAATTCCGATTGCTGCGACACAGGGATAAGGCTCATGCCGCAGATGGGGCACTGGCCCGGCCTCTCCATCCGCACCTGCGGGTGCATCGAACAGGTCCATTCGCCCTGGACGGCGCCCTCCTCGGTTCGATCCGGCCACAGGACCAGCGCGACCGCGACGATGGCGACGATGGCCAGGAGCAGTTTCAGTCGCCGGGATGGCGTGCGGTTGAACATGGCGAATCCTTTCAAAATGCGCATCCGCGGAACCTGTCAGCTGGGGCCTAAGCGGCGGTTGACGATCTTCAGCAGCTCGATGACGGTGACCGGGACCAGCGCCAGGCCGAAGAGCAGCGCCCATTCCCAGGCGAAGTGCTGCACCGATTCGAAGAACGGCCGGGCAAAGGGGAGCATGACGACGCTGAGTTGGAGCAAGAAGGAAACGCCGATGGCCCCGAGAAGATAGGGGTTGGAGAAGAATCCGAGTCGCGCCAGCGTGAGGGTCTGGCTCCGGGCCGCCAGCGAACGGAGGAGTTCGCCGTACACCAGCACGCAGAAGGCCATCGTCCGCGCGCGCCCGACATTCTCCGGGTTGTCGGGATCGGCGAGGTACACGAAGCCGAAGGCGGCGAGGGCGGCCCCGCCCACGAGGGCGCCTTGCAGCAGGATGTTCAGGCCCAGGCGGCGAGACAGCATCGACGCCTGGGACGAGCGGGGCTTTCGCCGCATGATCCCCGGCTCGGGCTTCTCCAGCGAGAGGGCGATGGCGGGCAAGCCGTCCGTCACCAGATTGATCCAGAGCAGCTGGATCGGCACGAGGGGCGCGGGCCATCCGAGCAGGCTCGTCACCAGCATGAGCAGGATTTCGCCCGCGTTGCAGGACAGCAGGAATTGCAGCACCTTCTGCACGTTGTCATAGATGCACCGGCCTTCCTCGACGGCGTTCACGATGGAGGTGAAGTTGTCGTCCATCAGGACCATCGCCGAGGCCTGCTTCGTGACATCGGTCCCCGTCACGCCCATCGCGATGCCGATGTCCGCCGCTTTTACGGCCGGGGCGTCGTTCACGCCGTCGCCCGTCATGGCGACGACTTGGCCCTGGCGCTTCCACGCCTGGACGACCCGGAGCTTGTGTTCCGCCGAGACCCGCGCGTAGACCGGAATCTGCTCGACATGCTCGGCGAGCTCGTCCTCGGACCAGTCGTTTAGCTCCTGGCCGGTGACGGCGCGATCCTTGTCGCCAGCGATACGCAGTTCGCGAGCGATCGCCAGTGCGGTCGCCGGGTGGTCGCCCGTGATCATGACCGGGCGGATGCCCGCCTCATGGCAGCGGCGCACCGCGTCCTTCACCTCCTCGCGGGGCGGGTCGATCATGCCAACCAGGCCAGCGAAAACCAGGTCATGCTCCTCGTCCGCCGCGTTTGCACCGGCGGGAAGCTCCCGGTAAGCCAGTCCGAGAACGCGCAGCGCGCGCCCGGCCATCGCCCCGCCTGCCTGCATGATCTGGCTGCGCCGTTCCGGCGTCAGCGCCTCGACTTTACTCGCCCTCAGTTCCGCGGCACACTTGCCCAGAATGACCTCCGGAGCGCCCTTGGTGTACATCAGCGGGCTGCCCTGGCGGTCGCGGACGACCACCGACATCGCCTTCCGCTCGGAGTCGAAGGGGATTTCAAAGATCGGCCACTCTTGAGGCAGATCGGCTTGAAGCCGGGCCTTGAGCGCCGCGACGACCAGGGCGCCCTCAGTGGGGTCGCCGATGACCTGCCAGGCATCAGCCCCGGCCCCTTGCGGGTTGAGCTTCGCGTTATTGCACCGCAGGCCGATGGTCAGGGCATGGAGCAGATCGGGGTGGTCGCGCGGATCGACTGGCACCTCACCAGGCGAGCCGGCCGATGGGCCGTCGCTCCCCGCCCGGAGAAACTTTCCCCGGGGCGTGTACCCGACTCCCGTGACGCGGAATCGCTCGCCGCCCGCAACGATTTCCTGCACCGTCATCTCATTGCGCGTGAGCGTGCCGGTCTTGTCGGAACAGATCACCGTCACCGAGCCCAGTGTCTCCACGCTGGGGAGCTTGCGGATCAGGGCGTTGCGTTTCACCATGCGCTGAAGCCCGAGGGCCAGCGCCATCGTGACGACCGCCGGGAGACCCTCGGGGACGGCCGCGACGGCCAGGCTGACCGACAGCAGGAAGACCTCCACCAGCCCGCCGCCACGCAGCACCTGGAGGGAGAAGATCAGCCCGACGATGGCCAGGCACACGACGATCAGGACCTTGCCGAGTTCGGTCAGCCGGCGTTGCAGGGGCGTGGGTTCCGGCTTGTACCGCTGGAGCAGTCCGGCGATGTGCCCCAATTCGGTACTCATGCCGGTGGCGACGACGACCGCGCGCGCTTTTCCCGCGGCCGCGACGGTTCCCATGTAGGTCATGTTGCGGCGGTCGCCGAGCGGCGTGGCGGCTCCCAGCACGACACCGGCATCCTTCTCGACGGGGACCGACTCGCCGGTGAGGGCCGCTTCCTGCACCCGGAAGCCGAAGGATTGGATGAGCCGCGCATCGGCGGGAATGTTGTCTCCCGCCTCCAGTTCGAGGATGTCACCGGGGACCAGCTCGCGGGCCGGGAGCGAGTGGAGCACGCCGTCCCGCATCACCTTGGCGAGCGGCGCGGAGAGCTTCTGCAGGGCGGCGAGGGCTTCCTCGGCGCGCTCCTCCTGAAAGAAGCCGAGCAGCCCGTTGAGGAGGACGATGGCGAGGATGGCGATGGCGTCCGGCCATTCCCCGAGAAGGCCGGAGATGATCGCCGCGACGATCAGAATCCAGATCACCAGATCGTTGAACTGGGCCACGAACTTACGCCAGATGGGGATCGGCGGGGCCTCGGCCAAGGCGTTGACGCCGTACCCGTCCCGCAGCATGGCGACCTGCTGGCTCCGCAGGCCCTCTTCCGGCACGACGGCGAACCCGGCCAAGACTTGGGTCACAGGCAGGGCATAGGGCGGGGCGGGCGTGTTCATATCACGCCCGGATGTCGCGGCGAGGAGGCCGCACCCTCAGGATGAGCCGTGTTGACGGGCAGGCCGATCCGTGGCGGCCTGCACTCCGCCTTTGTGACAAACATGACCATCATCAACCTCCAATGATGTTGAAGCCCGCATCGACGTAAGCAATGCTGCCGGTGACTAGGCGTGCTTCATCGCTCACGAGAAACCGCGCATAGGCGCCGACGCAGTCGATGCAGACCGTTTCGTGCTCCGGCGACTTGCTGCGCGCCATCTCCAGCAACTCGTCGAAATGCGCGATGCCGCCGGCGGCGCGCGTCCTGATCGGCCCCGGCGACAGCGCGTTGACCCGGATACGCCCGGGGCCGAACTCGGCGGCGAGGTAACGTACCGTGCCTTCGAGCGCCGATTTCACCGGCCCCATCACGCCGTAATGCGGGATGACCTTCTCGCTGCCGTAATAGGTCGTGGTGAGCAGGCAGCCGCCATCCGTCATCAGCGGTTCGGCCAGGTGGCAGAGCCGGATGAAGGAATAGCACGAGACGTCCATGGCCTCGAGGAAGCCTTGCCTCGATACGTCGGCCACGCGCCCCTGCAGATCCTGCTTTGGCGCGAAGGCGATGGCGTGCAGGAGGAAATCCAGCTTGCCCCAGCGCTCGCGGATGGCGTCAAACACCGCCTCCGTCTGCACGTCATCCTTTGCGTCCAGCGGGACGACGATCGGCGCCTTGACCTGCTCGGCCAGCGGTCGTACATACGGCTCGGACTTGTCGTTCAGGTAGGTGATGGCCAGTTCCGCGCCGGCCTCGTGGAACGCCCTGGCGCATCCCCAGGCGATGGACTGCGCGTTGGCGATCCCCACCACGAGCCCTCTCTTGCCAGTCAGGGCGCCGCTCATGACGCGCCCCCGTGATGCCCGTCGGCGTGATCGAGACGGTAGCGGTTCGCCTCGCACTCGATCTGCTCGTTTTTCTCCATATGACCCACAATACAGTTAGCATGTTACATATATATTGAGTTCCCAGGTCGCGCAACAACATGGCGCGACCCTCTGCGTTGGGTCGCCATCCCTCGCCCACGAGATCCGTCATCGGCCCGCATGCCCGGTCGATGCGGCGATGCGCGAGGACGGCCGCCTGGCCGATCGCCTGCGCGATCGCTCCTCCCCTCGGCACGAGCCCGCCCCCATCGCCTCCCGGGGCCACCGGTCAGCCCTCGCCCCCCAATGTCCCGGGCGTCGTGACGCTTCCTTATTGCACGAACACATAGTCACCGGGCGCATCCCGCAGCACTGCGTATCCCTGCCTGGGCGCGCCCATCGCCGGAGGCCTGGTTTTCTTGCCGGAGTGCTTGTCCAGCCACGCCTGCCATGCTGTCCACCACGAGCCCTCCCTGGCGGGCATCCGTTTTTGCCATTCGTCCCACGCGATATGCCTGTCGCTGCCGCCACGGGTGGCGATCTGATAGCTGCGGCCCGGATGGCCGGGCTCGCTGACAATCCCGGCGTTGTGCCCCCCGCTGGTGAGCACAAAAGTGACGTCGGTGTCGGTATGAAGGTGGATCTTGTAGACCGACGGCCACGGGGCGACATGGTCGCGCTGGGTGCCCACGGCGAAGATGGGCAAACGAATATCGTTCAGCGCAACCGCTCTGCCGGCCACGGAAAAGCGCCCCTCGGCGAGATCGTTGTTCAAGAACATGGTTCGCAGGTATTCCGAATGCATGCGGAAGGGCATGCGGGTCGCGTCGGCGTTCCATGCCATCAGGTCGTTCAGGGGCGTGCGGTTGCCCAGCATGTACTGTTCCACGATCCGCGACCACACCAGGTCATAGGAGCGCAGCATCTGGAAGGTGCCGGCCATCTGATGCTTGTCCAGATAGCCCTGCTCCCGCATCACGTCTTCGAGGAAGGCGATCTGGCTCTCGTCGATGAAGAGGAGCAGTTCCCCGGCCTCTTCAAAATCCACCTGTGCGGCGAACAGCGTGACGCTTCTGAGCCGCGCGTCGCCGTCGCGTGCCATGGCGGCGGCGGCGATGGTCAGCAGCGTGCCGCCCAGGCAGTAGCCGGCGGCATGCACCTGCTGCTGGGGCACGACGGCGTTGATCGCCTTCAGCGCTTCCATGACGCCGAGGTTCAGGTAATCCTCGAAGCCCAGATCGCGGTCACCGGCGTCAGGATTCTTCCAGGAGATCATGAAGACCGTGTGTCCTTGATCGACCAGGTACTTGACCAGCGAATTCTCCGGCGACAGGTCGAGGATGTAGTATTTCATGATCCAGGCGGGCACGATCAGCACCGGCTCGGGGTAGACCTCCTTGGTTGCGGGCGCATACTGGATCAGTTCGATGAGCCGATTCTGGTAGACGACCTTACCCTTGGTGACGGCGACCGTTTCTCCGACCTTGTATTTCTCGGCGCCAGCCGGAGGGGCCTGGGAAGCGAGCCGGGACAGGTCGCCGAAGTAGTTCTCGGCCCCTTTGACGAAATTCAGGCCGCGTTGTTCCAAGCTGGCCAGCACGACGCGGGGGTTGGTCAGCGGATAATTCAGCGGCGAGAACACGTCGAGCCACTGGCGGGTGAGAAACGGCAAGACCTCGCTGTGATGCCGCGTGACGCCTCGCACGCTGCTCGTCGCCTCCTGCCACCATTGCTCGGTCAGCAGGAATGCCTGCTGGTACAACTTGTACGGCCATTGCTCCCAAGCCCCGTCGTCGAAACGGCGATCCTGCGGCAATGGGTGAACGCAGCAGTCGGGCTTCCCACAGCACCGCATCGAGGCGTAATTGGCAAAAAGCCTGGCCTTTTCGCCGGCGCTCTGGACGAGCTCCGCCTGCTTGCCGGGGGAGATGGCCAGATGGGCGAACCAGTCGAACCAGGCGGTGGCCGCCGCTGCGGGCGAGAGTCCGCATAGCCTGGACATGAAAGCGTGAAGCGCCCGGTCGATCGCCGGCGTGGTTGGCGTCTCGTACTCGGCCGCTGGAAGCGACTTGCGCCGTGCGCAGCATGCAGGTATTCCGGCAAGATCGCGTCTTTCCGTGCTTTGCGGCGCGTGTTCGGCTGTTTTCTTGATTCTGGCAGTCCGCATGCCTGTCCTCCTTCCATTGTGCTTTACATCCGTTCGTCCCGGAATGGCCGTTCCGGTGGCTTATGGCAGTACGTTCACAACCTCGTCCGCCGTCATGGCACCGGTCGCAGTCCATAGCATTCGTGTCTAAGGGAGTCATTGATTTCGATCAAATGGATGAATATACAGCATAACATAAATAAACTATATGATGATCCCTTAACGACGAGCTAGAACGTTTTCCTGTAGCTTGCTTATGCAGAAGCTACGAGTGGGCCTTAATGGAGGAGAGAATGAAGCTCAAGTCATCGACCACGGGACTACTTCTTGCCCTGGTCGTACCGTTGACCGCATGTGTCGGAGCCCTGGACCATAAATACCCTATGAGGGGGCAGATTCTCGAAGCCAGGGGAGACGAAGTGTATTTGTGCATCGGCGCTGAGGACGGGGCTCGGGTTGGACAAGAATATGTGGTGTATAGACTCGACAAGTCATACCTCCCCCCAAAGGGCATGCTCCATCTCGAGAAGGTAAGGACCGGATCGATCACAATTACTTCAGTGCTAGAATCGCACATGGCGAAAGCTAAGCTAGACCAGGGTGTAGCCAAAGAACACTATGTTGTTGAGCTGAATCCATGATACTCTCTTAAGAGAGTGTTTGAAGAGTCGGTAGTATTCCCATGTGGGGCGTAACCCGTCGGAGCACCTGATCCGACGCCGGCTTGCTACGATGTCGCCCGCCCCGTCCCTTGTTCCCGGCGATTCCGAATTGCCGAGTGACAGCACCCCGGTACGAGCGGCAACTGGGTATTCACCCGCGGATTTCGCGGTCGGCGATCAGTGGGGACTTTGGCTGTCGCACATGTGACGCCTCTTCGGTGCGATGTGTTCCTGAAACGTCATAGGCGCCTGGCAGTGTGAATTCATCGACTGCCCCGGCGGGGAGGGGCTTGTTGTCCCTGATTCGACCTCGCGATCACCTGGGGAATCGGTCGCGGGATTTGCCTGCCGCGGGCGGCGACCGCGAGCGGTGATGGGTTTCTCGGCGGACTGCTGCCTCTGCCCGAAACGCTGCGGCGCGCCCTCGACCCGGGTTGAGCCCGGCGGTTGCGCCCTTCCCCGTGGACCGAAGGTGTAGGCGGCACCTCCGTTCATGGCGAGCCGGGCCGCAGCTCCGGCAACCGCTGATGCCAGAGCGTCTGATCTCCCCGTCTCCTCCCTCACAAGGCCTCTCACCCGCTCAGCGGCCCCCTCGCCTCCCGCCCGATCATCCAGGCCCGAGCCCCCCTCTCCGCTCCGCCCCGACACGCGGCCTTTGTCATGTCACGCCTAAAGCCGCCGCCGGTCCGCTCAAGCGGAAAATCGGTTCCCCCGGAGGTCTCCCCCAATTTTCCGCTTGCCCGGTCGCTGGCGCTCGCTCCGCCCCGGGCTGAGGCGGCTTTTCCTGGGTGACATCAGGCCGCGATGGTCGCGGCCGAGACCACGAAGAAAAGGAGACCAGACCATGTCTAACGGCAAGAACCACGAGACCGCCTCGAAGGCACCGAGCCACATCGCCTACCAGGTCCGCGACCGCGAGGGGCAGAAGGGCTTCTGGACCCGCATCGGCAGCGCCTGGCCGCACGCCGACGGCAAGGGCTTCAACGTCCAGCTCGAAGTGGTGCCGCTCGACGGCCGCATCACCCTCCGCGTCGCGTCGGAGAAGAAGGACTAACCGGCGGATCAACCGGGGCGGGCCTGACCGCCCGCCCCACAAACCAGAAAGGATTCTGACCATGACCACATTCGATCACTACTCCGGCGACCGCCTCTCCAGCCTCACCGCCGGGCTCGACCGCTACGCGGAAGCCGGCATCGATCCGGACTTCGATGGCGAGTTGGAAGAATTGGAACGCCAGTTCGCCGAACTCCGCCTCACCTTCGACCACAACTAACCGGAAAGGAATCCGCCATGGAAACCAGAGCCAACATCCGCAAACAAATCGGGGAGATCGGCGTCGACGCCGGACTGTGCTGGATCGGCGATCCCTGCTACATCCTGCACGCCGACCCCGCTCCGAAGGCCATCGGCAAAGACTGGGACGCATTCTGCGACCTCCTGCACGAGGGCGGCCAGTATCCCAGCTGCAAGCAGTTCCACTACGACCTGGGCCATGCCGGCCTCGGCGTCGTCGTCTCGACCGGCTACGGCGACGGGATCTACCCCGTCTACGCCGAATTCAACGAAGACGGCCGGGGTCGCAAAGGTCTGGGTCGAATTCATCGGCCAGGACGGCGAAACCGACGAAGCGTAGGAGGCGACCATGAAGCTACTCATCGAGAACATCCAGCACCACCGCAACGGCATCGCCGGAGCGCCCTTCCACGTCCTGATCTTCCGAGACCCGGACGAGGGCCGCATGCTCGGCGTCGTCTTCGAGCAGGAATACCACGTCGCGGTGTTCAACCTCGACAAGCTGGCCTTGGGCAACATCGCGTTCGGGGTCAACTCCTGGCGGGGGGACCGCTACGAACCGTTCCTCCGACTGGCCATCGACGGCTGGGCAAAGCGGGAGGAGTGACCATGCGGCGACCCACGAAGAACGACCGCCGTGCGATGCGCATCGACCATGTCCTGACCTGGTGCAAGGACTGGGGGAGCAAACGCGAGGGCCTGATCGACCTGCTGACGGACGCACGCCACTGGTGCGACCGGCACGGCGAGGACCTCGCCGGTCTCGACCGCCTGGCACACGAGCACTACCTGGCAGAACTCAACTCACCGGAAGGAAACAAGCCATGACGAACCTGATTTCCCGCATCAACCCCTTCTATGCCGCCCGCATCGACCGGGCCGCCCGTCCCCGAACCGACGCGCCAGCACACCCGGTCTATGCCCGCCTCCCCCTGGCCCCGAGGAACGCGAGCCCCGTCCCTCACCTCACGAGCCTCTACCATTTCCACCGGGCCGGCGAGTACGGCGACCGCAAATGGCCGGGCAACTGCGGCGGCAACCTGATCAAGGACCTGCTCCAATACTTCCGCCCCGGGCTGGTCTTCGACCCCATGACCGGCAGCGGCACCGCCCGCGACGTGTGCCAGGAACTCGGCGTCCCCTGTTTCGCCTTCGACATCCACCAGGGGTTCGACGCCTGCGACGCGAACGAGTTCCCGGCCGCGGACACGTTCGACTTCATCTGGGCCCACCCGCCCTACTGGCGGCAGAAGCTCTACGCCGACGACCCCCGGGACCTCTCCCGGTCCCCGACGCTGGAGCACTTCCTCCGCCGCTACGGCCAGTTCATCCGCAACTGTGCGCGGGCCCTCAAGCCCCATGGGAAGCTCGCGATCCTGATGGGCGATTACAGCGACCGCGACGCGGGCTACGTCCCCCTCGTCTACCACACCAAGCGACTCGCCTTCGAGGCGGGCCTGGCGCAGCACTGCACGGACATCATCCGCTTCAGCCACGGTGCCAGCAGCAGCAAGAAGGTCTACCGCAGCGCCTTCATCCCGGGCCTGCACGACGTCTGCATGATCTTCGAGAAAACCCGATAATCGACAGCGAGAAAGGAATCTCACCATGACGCTCTGCAACGTGCACATCTACCGCGAGATGCGATTGCTCTTCACCGACATCGAGGCCGAATCGCCCGAAACCGCCGCCGCCATTGCCCGCGATAAACTGACCAGGGAGGCCGCCGAGATCGATGAGTGCGATGGACAGACCCTCGCCGGTGGGCTATTAGGGCCGAGGGTGGAGAAGCTTCGCCGTTTGATCTCCATTGACTAATCCTCAGTAACAGAAAGGAATCAACTATGACACAGCTCGACTCCCTCCTCACCGGCATCGCCCGCAAGCACCTCGGCATCCCGACGCTCGAAACCCGTCGGTCCGACCGCCTCGACTTCCATGACGTGGCCGTCTGGAGCGTCCGGGACGCCCTGCAGGCCGCCTACGACGCCGGGGCCCAGGCCGCCGATCATCGCGCGACGGAGTTGGCCGCCGTCCTGGAGCACGTCCGTGCGACCCTGAAGCTGCGCCATCTGGACGAAGCGTCCGACGACGAGGTCGAGGAGGCACTCAGCATGGCCGACACTGCGATGGCCAGTGTGCCTTCCGTCGGCTAGCCATCCACCTCGCCCGACCTGGCCCTACCCGCCCGTTTCGACGACTACGAGATCAGCCCGTGCCGCCGGTACGAGGAGCCCGACTCTCCCGGCAGGTTTACCTTCGAGCCGTGCGATCCGCGGGAGGCCGACGTCTGGACCCTCTACGGCCACGTCACCGGCGAGGGCGTCCAGGCGATCGGCGACTTCGACACGCGCGAGCACGCCGTGGAAGTCTTTGCCCGCATCACCGGGCGGCGCTATACAGACGAAGCGACTAACGGGAGGCGGTAGGCATGAGCAGTGAGCTGGATGACATCCTCGACGACCTCTTCCACGGATGTGCGTTCGCCGCGTTCGTGGAGCTGGCCATCGAGCAGAAAGGCCCTCCCGACATGGAGGCGACCCGACAGCGTGCGTTCCGCTACTACGAGGAAGAGCTCGCCCGCAAGAACCGCCTCCGGGAAGGTTGATCCCCCTCCACGGCTTCACTCCTTCGGTCTCTTAAGTCAGGCCACCCCGGCTGACGCCGGCCGCGTGCTCGCGGGGTCCGCTCCCGCTCCCGTCCCCTCGGGACCGGCTGCGCCGCCCTCCCGCCCGCTGGTGGGATTCCGGGGGTGGTCCCCCCCGGGGCCGTCAAGGATGCCCTGGCGGCGGCCGAGGCGGGCTCCGCCCGACCTTCCGCGCTGCGCTTGTGCAGGCCGGTGCCCCCCGCCTCCCCCGTCCTTGACCGCCCTCCCCCCGATCCGGGTCTCGCCTTCGTCCCGGGTGAATGCCGCGCGCATTCACCCAGACAGTTTCAACGAGGGAGAGACCCATGCAGACCGCACGCCACGACGTTTACACCCGCGTCACCGACGCCATCATCGCCGAATTGGAGAAGGGCGTCCGCCCCTGGCTCAAGCCGTGGAACGCCGAGCACATGGCAGGCAGGATCAACCGTCCCTTGCGGCACAACGGCCAGCCCTACAAGGGCGTCAACGTCCTGATGCTCTGGATGTCGGCCGAGATGCAGGGCTTCGCCGCCCCCATCTGGATGACCTTCAAGCAAGCGAAGGAACTTGGGGCCAGCGTCAAGAAGGGGGCGAAGGGTTCCCTGGTCGTCTACGCCGACCGCATCACCAGGACCGAGACCGGCGAGGACGGCGAGGATACCGAGCGCGACATCTACTTCATGAAGGGCTACACCGTCTTCAACGTCGAGCAGGTCGAGGGACTCCCGCCGCACTTCTACGCCTCCGCCGCCCCGCAACTCGATCCGGCGCAGAGGATCGAGGCGGCCGACCTGTACTTCGCCAACACCGGGGCCGAGATCCGCCACGGCGGGAATCAGGCGTACTACGCCACCGAGGCGGATTACATCCAAATGCCGCCCTTTGTCTCATTCAAGGACGCTGAGAGCTATTGCGCCACGCTCGCCCACGAGATGACCCACTGGACGAAGCACCCGGCCCGGCTCGACCGCGACTTCGGCCGCAAGCGGTTCGGCGACGAGGGCTACGCCAGGGAAGAACTGGTCGCCGAGATCGGGACCGCCTTCCTGTGCTGCGACCTCGGCATCACGCCGGAGCCGCGCGACGACCACGCGAGCTATCTCGACCACTGGCTCAAGGTCTTGAAGGAGGACAAGCGGGCCATCTTCCAGGCCGCGGCTTACGCCCAGAAGGCCGTGGACTACCTGCACGGCTTGCAGCCGCAGGGGGTGCAGGAATGACCCGCCCCGGCTCCGCACGGCGGCCCGCCGCGTCGCCGTGCGGTTGCGGGCCGCAGGCGCGGGGCACCTGCCCGCACGCGATCGCCTGCCCCCAATGCCATGCCGCCCCCGGGGCGCCCTGCAAGCGCCCCAGCGGCCACCCAGCCGGGGCGATGCATACGGAGCGTTTCCGCGCCGCCGAGCGTGCCGACGCGGCCGCCTGCCCCGGGTTCGAGCCGATCGAGACACCGGCGGGGACGGGATGCCGCCATTGCTCGGGGTTGCCCGGGGACCACCCGACACCCCAGGCCGGCCCGGTCGCGGCCGATCACAAGCGCCCTCGCCCCGTCGCCTCCGTTGCCCGGGATGCAGGCGAGGTCCAAGGCACGCTGTTCTGACCGCCGTCGCCCTCGATCTTTCGCCCGTTCGAGCCCGTCCCGCCCGCGCGGCCTTGGCATGGCAGGCGTAAAGCCGCCGCCGGGCCGCTCAAGCTTGTATGTTGAGTTCCTCCCCGCCGCCCGGTCGGAAGTACCGTGGAGCGGGGAGTCGCGAGGAGATCTTCCGTTCGAGCTGAGGCACGACCTCTTTTGGCAGATTGATCCCTCCGCGTCGGCTGAAGAGCTGGTTACATCCTGAGGCATAGACCTCTGATCACAAGCTTCCTCAGCGGCTGACACGTCCGGAGGAACCTCGCGACTGTGGCCCCGTCCCGGTCCCAGTCTCATCGACGAGGTTCCTATGGACCACCTGCAGATGCCCAGTCCTCCATCCGTTCGACGCTGTGGCGTCGGCATCGACACGTCACGCTACGGCCACTATGCCGCTTTCTTGCGGGACGACCTGCAGCCGGCGGCCGATGAACTTCAATTCGCCGAGTCGGCCGAGGGTTACAGCCAGTTCCGGCAACGGCTCGACCGCATTGTCGAGCACGACGGCCCCGTCCACTTCGTCGTCCGCCTCGACGCTGCTGGCCAGTACGCCGACAACTTGCTTTCCTTCCTGCATGCCTTGAACCAGACGGCGGCCACCGTTCGGGCGCCGGCGTTCGCCGTCACCGTCTCCTGCGGTGACCCGAACCGCAACAAGAACTACCGCGCCGCCCTGTTCGGCCCGCAGAAGTCCGATCCGGTGGAGGCCCGCGCCGCGGCCCGCTTCGCCCTGAGCGAACAGCCGACCGCTGACCGATTGCTGAGCCTCGAACTCCGCGTGCTCCGCGAGGTCGCCAGCCGGCTTCAGGCCGTAGTCCGCCAGCGCACGCGGCTGATCAACCAGCTCCATCACCTGATGGCCCTGACCTTCCCCGAACTGGCGCTGGTCATTCACGACCTCGCCGCAGGTTGGGTGCTCGAGCTGTTGCATCGTTACCCGACGGCACCCCGGCTGGCGCAGGCGACCGACGACGATCTGGCTGCCATCCCTCACTTGCCGGCGAAGCACCGCACAAAGCTGCTCGACCAGGCGCGCGGCTCGGTCGGCTCGATCGCCGGCGCGACCGCGGAGGAGCTCGTTCGCGAGCAGGTCCGGCAGATCCGCGATGTCGGCGCCCGGCAGAATCGCCTCGAGAACCTGCTCGTCTCGGCCTGGCGCGATCTGCCGACCCCCAACCATCTCGACACCATCCCCGGCATCGGCGCCGTCACCGCGGCGATCCTCACGGCCTTCATCCTCGACATCGACCGCTTCAAAGCGCCCGGGCAACTCGTCGCGTACTTCGGCGTGATGCCCGTCGAGGTCGCCAGCGGCGTCGATCGCGAGGGGCGGCCGCGCTCGCCGCGGCGGTACGTCATGAGCCGACGCGGCAACGACCTGGTCCGCCGCTACCTGTGGATGGCCGCTCTGTCGGCGATCCGCTGTAACCCGCCGGTCCGCGCGTTGTACGCGCGGGTCGTGGCCAAGCACCCACAGCACAAGGCCGTCGCCGTCGGGCACGCGATGCGCAAGCTCCTGCACCTGGTCTTCGCCATCTGCAAGACGGGACGGCCCTTCGAGGCGGCGCACTCGACTCAGGACGAGCCGACGATCGCCGGCGACGCGACAGCGCCGGAAGTGCGGGCCGCGGGCCCCAAGCCGGTCGAGCCGGCGCGGACAGAGGTCACCGCGACCCGCCCTGACAGCGTAACCGACTCGTCCGCATCCAGCGAGGGCTTGGCCGTCGACTTCATCCACGTCAAGCGGCAACTGCCGATCGCGCGGGTCCTCGATCACCTTGGGCTGTCGGCGTCGCTGAAGGGGATAGGGGACCAACGCCGCTGCCCGTGTCCAATCCACCGCGGCGATGCTCGCAGCCGGACGTTCAGCGTGAATCTCGACGCAAATGCATATCAATGCTTCTATGCGCAATGCGGCAGTAAGGGAGATGTCATCGACCTGTGGGCAGGCGTCCGCGGCATGTCGCTCCGCGCCGCGGCAATCGATCTGGTCCACACGTTCGGACTCGAGCCATCGCCGCCAAGGAGAACAGAGAAGAGGAACGGTTAACACTGATTGATCATGTGATCGCATCACGTCGGACTGCGTCCGAGCCGGTCCGTCCTGCGCGCTCGGCGTCCGCCCCACCGCGCCGTCATCACGACGACGGGCTTGCAATGCCTCGTTACATCTGCCAAGGCCGTTTCCCAGGGGGAGCCTCGGCCTTTCGCTTGATCGGTGTGCTGGCGCCCCGGACTGAGGCGGCTTTGTTCGCCGCGCCGTCCGGCCGCGATGGGCGCGGCCGGGAACCCGAGACGAAAGGAGACCGACCATGACTAGCAGCCCCAAGAGACGCTTCCACGGCATCCGGTGTGCCGCCAGCCGGCTGGGCGACTGGATGAACCACCTCGAAGACAAGGCCCGCTCGCAGGGACTCTTCGACGGGGCCCTCATCCCCGACGATCCCAAGTACCACATCGAAGGCCGTGGCGACCGGCTCCTCGGCATCTACCACGCCCTGACCATCATCGCCCAGCGGGCCGAGTGCCGGATCAACCCGGAGGCACTGGAGGCCTTCCGGCGTGAAGTCGAGGCGGCCGAGGCGACCCTCGCCGAGGACTGGGCCAAGGAACTCCTCGCCGGGGATTCGTTCGAGCCGGTGCCCCTCGTCTAGCTTCCGGGGGCGATGGCTCTGGCGTCGCCCCCTTCCCCTTCAACGGTGAGCGACCGGGTATCTCCGGCCGCTCGCTTCGTTTGCGTGCCAGGGTAGCGCTGTAGGTCAGTTGCCTGTCTGGTCGCCGCCGGGACCGAATCTCCGGTCCCTCCCCTGCCTCCATCGCCGCTAACCGGCCGTCATTCAGTCTCCTGACTGGTTTTGGAGCAAGAGAATGTGTTTGTGTCAGACATCTTCCCTAAGCGGTGCTTAGGGGGCTTTTTCACCGTGAAAACAGTCTTTCATGCCAGATTGACAGTTGGCATTCCTTCCTTCCGTCTGGCGATCTTGCAGTCTGGCATTCCTTCCATCTTGCAGACTTCCCGACCAGATATCTGACCTGCTTTCATTACGGTCTGCTTGAAAGCCGGACAGCCTGCCCATGGAGGCCGACACGGGTATCGCGGTGACTGTCGTGTACTGTTCGTCGGCTCACCGGTCTGCATTCTGGGTGGGTGGTCGATAGGCCCGACAGCCAGCCAGACTTCTGGTATGCTGGCTTGCTTTCCCGATTGCTGGCTTTCCATCCGGCTTGCCAGCTTTCAAGCCATCTGCCGGGACTCACGGTCAAACTGATTGCAAGACGTCCGGCCAGACATCATGATTGCCGTCCGGCCTGCCGTCTTGCCTTCTGTCCTGCTGGTGTGCCTTCCTGATTGCTTTCTTTCAAGCCAGAACGAGTGCGCCTGATCGGCCGTGCCCATTAACGAAGCCTGCAAGCAGGTCGGACGGAAAGCTGTCCATCTTGCCTTCTGACATGCCTTCTTTCATGCTGGCTTTCTTTCTTGAATGTGCACCGCCTTGCGGCCGGGGACTTGGGGGCCTGTTGTTAGCATCCATACCGCGAGACAGGGGCGGAGTAGGCTGGAAATCCTTCCTGCTGGCTTGCCTTCCGTCCGGCTGGCTGGCTGGCATGAAAGCCGGACGGAAGGAAGGCCGGTCATCCGGCTGCACATAATGCTTGCCAGACGGAAGGAAATCATCTAAGAGATTGTGCATGATTATTGTTATCGCAAATTCAAAGGGCGGTGTCGGCAAGTCTACGCTGGCCGTCCATCTGGCCGCCTGGCTTCAGAAGCAGGGGCATCGCGTAACCTTGGCCGACTGCGACACGCAGCAATCTTCCTCCGAATGGATTCGCGAAGCGGTGCCGGAGGTGAGGGCGGTCCGCCTGGACAACCCCGACATGATCCTGAACGACCTCCCGCTCCTGAGCCAGGAGACGGACTACGTCGTGGCCGACGGCCCCGGGAGTCAGACCGAGACCAGCCGGGCCTTGCTGCTTCGCGCCGACCTGGCCATCGTGCCCTGCAAGGCGAGCATGCTGGAGGTGCGGGCCCTGGCCAAGGCGACCGATGTGCTCCGCCAGGCCCAGGACATCCGCGCCGGGAAGCCCACGGCGATGATCGTGCTGAGCATGATCGGCAAGAACTACAGGCTGACCAAGGACATGATGAACGCCGCTGCCGCCCTCAACCTGCCCCTGGCTTCCAAGGCCTTGATCCTCCGCCAGGTCTATGCCGACGCACCGGGGCAGGGCTCCGTGGTCTGGAATCTGGGGGCGCGTGCCCAGGAGGCGGCCGATGAGGTCGATCAGTTGTTCCGTGAAATCCTGCCGGACGCCGTCAAGAGCAGGTCGCGGAAGCCGGCGTCCGCCAAGGCGAAAGCAGCAGTCGCGTGAAGGAGGGACCCATGGCCGAACGCCGCGCTTTGATCGAAGGACTCAAGAATTCCAACCCCGCCGTCGATCCCGAGACGGAGAAGGCGTTCGTCTTCCGCGACAAGAAGGAAGCCGCCCCCGAAACCGTCCAGCCCGCGGCGCCCGCAACTTCCCCGGCCGCAGCGGCCACCCTGTCACGCGTCCCGCTCAGCACGCGGATGCGGGCCGATTTCGCCGCCGCGCTCAAGCGGGCTTCGCTCGAACGCCAGCTCGCCGGCGTTGAGCCGAACACGCTCCAGGACATCCTCGAACAGGCGGTCGAGCCCTGGCTCCGCACCAACGGCTACCTGAAGTAGCCTCCGCGCCGCAGGGGAGGCGAGGGGAGAGGGCGTCCTCAAGTCCGGTGACGGAACAGGCAAGGACGCAGAGCTGCTCGGTTATTTCGGTTGATACAACCCCCCGGCTGGTCTATGGTTCGCAGGACGATCGGCGGCTCAACGCTCTGGTACCCCCCAGACGCAGCGGATTCGCCGAATGCATCGACACGACGAGACCCATGACGAAACGCCATCCGCCCAAGGGCGACCACCAGCCCGACCTCTTCGCCGCCAACTTCGCGGACATCCCGATCCGCGACCAGCGCGACACGATGGAACGGCCCTTCTTCAGCCTGGCCAAGAAGCCGCGCTATACGCCCATCGAGTACCACGTCGGCGACGTCTGGGTGGAAGTCTCCGCCAACCCGAAATTCGGGCTCGCGACGATCTGGGACGCCGACATCCTGATCTGGGCCTCAACCCAGATCACCGAGGCCCTCGACCGCGGCCAGACCCCGAGCCGCGTCGTCCGCTTCCACCCGCACAATCTCCTGAAATCGATCCGTCGGGCAACAGGCGGCGAACACTACCTGCGCCTCCGCGCCGCCCTGGAGCGGCTCACCCACACCGCCGTACGCACCAACATCCGCGCCGAGGGTAAGAAGAAGGCCGCATCCTTCCACTGGTTGGAGAGCTGGACGGAGGTGACCGACGAGCAGACCGGCGATACGATCGGGATGACGATGACCCTGCCCGACTGGCTTTTCGAGGGCATCCTCATGAAGGGCGGGGTGCTGACCATCCACGAGGACTACTTCCTGCTCACCGGGGGGATCGAGCGCTGGCTCTATCGCGTCGCCCGCAAGCACGCCGGGCAGCAGGAGGGGGGCTGGCTCTTCACCATGCGCCAGCTCTACGAGAAGTCAGGGTCGGCCTCCCGGTTCTCCGATTTCGCCATCGACGTCCGCAAGGTCGTCGAGGCGGACTCGCTACCCGAGTACACGGCCGTGCTCCACAAGAACGACGAGGGCGACGAGGTTGTCCACTTCCTACGTCGGGACCAGCTCGCCCTGGACGATCCCCGTTACGAATCGTCCAGGCACCCCCGGCGGCGGATCGCCCGCGGCATCACCTCCAAAGGCTTGAAATTCAGTGGGGTAGCGGGATAGGGGCACGGCCTATCGGACGCAACCGCCGGGGATTTCCTGCATCGCCACATCGCCCAACGCGAAGACGTGGAACACGGCCTATTGGGCGTAAGGACCCTCGTGGCGAAGGAGAGGGGCACGGCCTATTAGGCGTACGGACTGACCTGTGCCGATGTTGGACACGGCCTATTAGGCGTAGATTTGCCGCGATCCCGGACGACGGCGGCGCTTCCAGGCCAGTCGGGACGGCGATCCGCGACAAGTCCGGCCCCGGAAGCATTGAAACCGTCCCCACGGCCGATCAGGCGCAGATTTCACGTCGGCTGGAAGGGTTGCCCCGCATGAAAAATTACAGCCCGGGCCTGTGGATTGCATCGGCCGATTAGGCGCACGACATTCGGCCTATTAGCCGCAAGTCGGGCGGCCCATTAGGCGCAAAGTCACGGCCCATTAGGCGCATGAATCGCCGGATTCGTCAGTGGAATCAGCGGGATACTGAGGGGCTAACTGTGTAACTTCAAGTATTATATATAACTTACTTAACGTCGCAGGCCTGTGGACAGTTTCCATAAGTGATTGGGTGGGTTATGGGGAGGCCGGGGGAGGGGGCTGGTGAGGAATTGGCATTCAGGAAAAGAGTCTGTATCAACCGGCGGTAACCGGATTCACCCTTCGGTGCGGGACAGTGCCGTGCGGTCGACACCGTCAACTCTCGCGGTAAGCCAGGAGCCGCAGCGCGTTGGCGAGGACGACGAGGGTGCTTCCCTCATGGGCGAAGACCGCCGGACCAATACCGAAGTAGCCCGTCGTCGTGGCGAGGATCAGGGCGGCGATCACGCTCAGGGAGAGGTAGAGATTCTGGCGGATGACCCCCCTGGCCATCCGGCTCAGGCCCACGGCGAAGGGGAGTTTCGACAGATCATCGCCCATGAGGGCGACGTCCGCGGTTTCGAGCGCAACGGCCGTACCGGCGCCCCCCATGGCGATCCCGACGGTCGCGTTGGCGAGCGCGGGCGCGTCGTTGACGCCGTCCCCCACCATCGCGACACGGCCGTGGGTCGAGAGCATTTCCTTAATGGCCGAGACCTTGTCCTCCGGCAGGAGATCGGCCTTCACCTCGTCCACACCCACTTCCTTGCCGACGGCCTCCCCGACGCCCCGATTGTCCCCGGTCAGCATAACGAGGGGCTTGATTTCCAGGCTGCGCAGTCGGCCGAGTATCTCATTGACGCCCTCCCGCGGCCGGTCCGCGACCCCGATGACGCCGAGCCAGCGATCACCGTGGCGGACGGCCATGACACTCCGGCCGGAGGCCTGGAGCTTCGCCACGCCCTCCCGGATCTCCCCCGGTATGGCGTCACCACCCTCCCAGAGGCGCAAGGTGCCGATCTCGACCCGCTGGCCTCCGATCGTGGAGCGGACGCCGCGCGCCGTGACACTCTCCAGCTCTCCGGCCTCCGGAAGTTCCAGCCCGGCCGCTTCCGCACGCCGCATCACCGCCTGGGCGAGCGGGTGCTGGCTGCGCCGCTCGACTGCCGCGGCGACCCTGAGCAGCTCGCGCTCCTCGACCCCCACCGCCGGGGCCAAGTCGGTCACTTCGGGCTTCCCGACGGTGAGCGTCCCTGTCTTGTCGAAAGCGACGGCCCTGAGTGAGCCCAGGTTCTCCAGGTGGGCACCGCCCTTGATCAGCACGCCCTTCCGGGCGGCTTGGGCGATCGCGGCCAACACCGCCGCCGGCGTGCCGAGGGCTAATGCGCACGGGGAGGCGGCCACGAGGAGCGCCATGCCGCGGTAGAAGCTCGTCTGCCAGGGCCAGAAATCGAGCAGGGGCGGCAACACGATGAGCAGCAGGTCGGCCACGAGGACCGAGGGCACGAAGATCGCCTCGAAGCGGTCGGTGAACTGCTGCGTCGGGGCCTTCTGCGTCTGGGCTTCGGAGACGAGCTGGATGACCCGATCGAGCGTCCGGTCGCCGGCCGCGCGGGTGGTCTCGACTTCCAACGCGCCCTCGCCGTTTATCGTCCCCGCATAGACCTCCGCACCCGGCTCCTTCTCCACGGGGACCGACTCGCCCGTGATCGGGGCCTGATCGACCGATGACCGCCCGGAGCGGACCTTGCCATCAACGGGTATCCGCTCGGCGGGCCGGACGACGACCACTTCGCCTTTCTCCACCTGATCGACCGGGACCTCGACCTCTCGGCCGTCTCGCATGACGCGGGCGACGGGCGGGGCAAGGTCGGCGAGCGCGCGGATGGCCCCCCTGGCCCGGTCGAGCGCGAAATGCTCCAACGCATGCGCGAACGAGAAGAGGAAGAGGAGGAACGCCCCCTCCGTCCACTGGCCGAGCAGGGCCGCGCCGGTCGCGGCGAGGAGCATCAGGAGATCGATGTCGAACTGGAAGCGGCCCTTCTTGAGCGACTTGACGGTATGGCGCCCGAGGTCGAAGCCTCCGAATGCATACGAGGCCAAATAGAACGCGATGGCGGCCCCGCGCGGAAGGCCGGCCCAACGCTCACCCGTCCAGGCGATCACGAGGAACGAGGCGGCAATAAGGCTCCAGACGAGTTCCTTGTGTCGCGAATACCAGCCCGCGGCTTCCGCGACGCGACCGGCTTCGCGCGGCACGGCCGCTTTCAGCGGGGGGACCTCGGCCCCCAGCTCTTTCAGGCGCTGCTCGATCTCCTGCAGGGAGACGACATGACGGTCGAATTCGACTCGTGCGGCCTGAGCCGGGAGGCTCACCGAGACGCCCAGCACTCCGTCCTGGCGCGCGAGGCCCGCCTCAACCCATCGCGCCGCGTCCTCTCCGCCCACCAGGCGGAACGGGATGATCGCGTGGCCGAAGCGTTCGGTAATCTCCAGACCGGCGGCCCTGGCCAGGCGCTCGACCTGAGCCAGCGTCACCACCTCGGGGTCGTAGTGAAGGCAGAGTGCGGGAGGACCCCCGTCTCTGCTGAGGGTGTGGGCGCGGCTGATGCCCCGCCCCTCGCCGACGAGGGCTTCCAGGCGCGCAACGCATGCGTCCCGGGCGTCGGGCAGATCCGGAAGGAGCGTCTTGAGATCTATGGTGATGTTCTTATGATTCATAATCTGCGACCAACTCCGCGACCATGCCAGAATCCGCGGCTTGAGGCAAGGTTGAGCAGGCCCCGCATCCCCTGCAGTGCCGCAGCCGTTCGCATGTCCCTACGGCAGGACCCTCAGGCCCACGGCCGTATTGACCGCGAGCATGGCCCTGCGGTGGCGGATCAGTGCGTCCCGATACTGACGGACGACCTCGTTGTAATCACGCTGGGCGTTGAGGTAGACGTCGAGGTTCTCCTGGCCCTCGGTGTAGAGGCGTCGGAGATCCCCCAGGCGGTGCTCGGCCCGCGGTAGGATCGCTCGCTCGATCCGCTCGACCGCCGCGCGGGACGATGCGTATTCGAGGGCCGCATTCTCAACCTCGGCCGCCACGCGCTGCTCCAGGCCGGAGACCTCGATCTGGGTCTGCATCACGTTGCGGTCGGCGCGGCGGATGTTCCCCTGGTTGCGGTTCCAGAGCGGGACGCTGGCAAAGACGCCGGCGCCCCAGGCGGTCGCGCCGCGGGCGCTCGGGTCGTCGTTGTTGGCGGTGAATTCGTAGGGCGTATAGAGCGCGAAGACATCGGCAAACCGCTCCCGGCGCTGCAGATCGGCGTTCGCCAAGGCCGAGCGGACGCCGAGCCGGTTTGCGGCGAGGTCGGGCCGGTTCTGGAGTGCCAGGCCGATCAGCGACTCGGCCGGCGGCGCCGGCGGGGCCAGGTCGTGGAGCGTCCCGCGGGGCTCGATGGCATCGGCCCGCGCAGCCGGGACGCCCAGCAGGATGGCCAGGTTGCGCTTGGACTGCCGCAGCCGAGTCGCCGCCTCCTCCAGGGCGTTGATCGTCGTCTCGCGTTGGATGAGCGCCGTGTCGAGTTCCGACTCGGGGGCGGCCCCCTTCTTGACCCGATCCTGGGCCGTGCGGAGCAGAGTCTCGAAGTTCGCCACGCTCGTCTGGAGATACCGCACGGTCGTGCGGGCCGCGAGCACGTCGACGAAGGCGGCGTGGAGGAGCTCGACCTCCAGCCGGACGGCGTCCTGATACTGCGCACAGAGGACCTGCTTGTTCGCCTGGGCCAGACGGGTCCGGGCCCGGATCTTGCCGTTGAGGTCGAAGGGCTGGATGATCGAGACGGCGTAGGCGTTCGAGCCGGGCCGCTGCGGGGAGTAGCTGCCGTAGGGGATGCTGTCGGCGCTGCCGAGGATCAGCGGGTTGCCCCACAGGCCCGCCGTGAGGATGTCGGCCTCGGCCTTGGGGATCTCCTGGAACTTGACGGCGAGGTCGGGGTTGGACCGGACGAGCAGTCCGATGGCCTGCTCCAAGGTCAGGCCATTCGGAGGGCCCTCGTCCTCGGCTGAGGGGAGGGACAACGGCCCGTACAGGGGTACCTCCGGCCGGGGCGCCTGAGGGAGCGCGGGCGGCAGGATTCCCGCCCGACGGTCGGCCGCGGTATCCACGCCGGGGCGCTGGAACCGCGAGGCGGACTGCAGGATGTCGAGAGGCTGCGGGCCGGGGAGCTGCTCGCCCAGGCGCGGCTCGTCGGTGCCCAGAATCCGCGCGAAAGGGCGCTCCGCCGACCCGTGGAGGACGCCCAGGTGGTTGCCGGCCTGTTCCTTGGAACGCCGGCCCTCGGCGATGACGGTGGCAATGTCATCGGCGATCGCGGCGGCCCCTTGGCCATGGGCGGGGCGAATCCCGAAACCCGCGGCGGCCGCGATGGCGAGGCCGCAGGCGATGAGGTGTTTGAACATGGACATCGCTACCCTCCTGGTAAACGGCGTGGGCATCCGATCCGTCCTGTCGTCCGCAATGCGCCGGTACTACGCCGCACATTGTCATTCATTCGTCCCATTCAATGCACGCCGCGAGCCGATGCCGGTCCGACGCGGCGAGGCGGTCCCGATCCTGACGAGAGGGTGAAGTCTCGCGATCCTCCAGAGGTGTGGCTGCTGTTGCCCTGTGAACCCAAGCAGTCCCGCCTGGATCGTCGTGTCCGGTGGTCATCATGGTCAGACCCCCACCGGTTCTGGTTCCCTGGGCGTCCTGACCGGGCGGTGCTGCCCGTTCGCATCGGAGCTGGGCTCGGGGCCAGGCTCGGGCTCGGGGTCGCGGCGGTCGTCGTCCCGCGGCCCGGCCTCGACCTGCGGGCCCTTGCCGAAGAGGAGATAGAGGACCGGCAGGGCGAGCATGGTGAGGAACGTGTCGCAGACCATGCCGAAGAAGACCACGGTGGCCAGCGGCCGTTGCACCTCGGCCCCGACGCCCGTCGAGAGCATCATAGGCACGAACCCCAGAGCCGCCACCGTCCCGGTCATGAGCACGGGCCGGAGCCGCGCGAGCCGGGCCTGCTCGATCGCCTCCCGCTTGGGCAGGCCGTGGGCCATCCTGTCGCGGATGTAGCTGACCAGGACGAGCCCTTCGAGCATCGACGCCCCGGCCAGGGCCACGAAGCCGACGCCCGCCGAGATGGTGAACGGCATGCCCCGGAGCCAGAGCCCGAGGACCCCGCCGACCCGCGCGAAGAGCACGCCGCTGAAGATCATCAGCGCGTCCCGCATCGAGTGGAACGTCAGGTACAGCAGGCTCAGGATCAGGGCGAGTGCCAGGGGCACGACGATGAGGAGCCGCCGCTCGGCGCGGATCATGTTCTCGAACTGCCCGCCCCACTCGATCCGATAGTCGCCGTCGAGCTTGACCTGCGCGGCGATCCTCTTCTGGGCCTCCTCGACGAAGGAGCCGATGTCGCGGCCCCGCACGTTCGCCTGGACGACGATCCGCCGCTCGCCCCACTCGCGCTGGATCGTGGACGGCCCGGTGACTTCTTCGAGTTTTGCCAGCCGCGTGAGCGGCAGCCTCTGGCCCGTGGCGGTGGTGAAGAGGATCTTCTCCAACGCCCGCGGATCGTCCCGATAGGCGAGGGGGAGGCGGATCGCGAGCGGGAAGCGGCGGTCGGGCTCGATCACCTCGCCGACCTTCATCCCGCCCGCCTCGGAGACGGCGTCGAGCACCTGCCGCGCCGACACCCCGTAGCGGGAGAGGGCCTGGCGGTCGACCACGACACGGAGCACCGGGAGGCCGGTGATCTGCTCGGCCGAGACGTCGGCGGCACCGGGGATCGACTCGACGACCTCCTGAACCTCGGCGGCCTTCTCCTTCAGGACCTCGAGGTCGGGCCCGAAGATTTTGATCCCGAGGTCGGCGCGGATGCCGGCGACCATCTCGTTGATCCGCAGCTCGATCGGCTGGCTGTAGACCGCCCGCATGCCGGGGAGCTTCTCGGTGACCTCGGCCATCTTCGCGACGAGTTCGTCCTGGGTCTTCGCCTTCTTCCAGCCGCCGACCGGTTTCTGGGTCCAATAGCGCCACCACGCCGCCGGTGGGCTAAGAAGTGGCGGCCGGTCGAGGGGATAAGTCCCCACGCGGGGCGTCAGCATGACGTAGACATCCGACACCTCGAAACCCATCGGGTCGGTAGCGACCTCGGCCGTGCCGGTCCGGCTCCAGACGGACTCGATTTCGTCGGGGAACTCGGCCTTCAGGATGGCCTCGATGCGCGTGCCGTATTCGAGCGACTCCTCCAGCGAGACGCTCGCAAGCCGCACAGTGTTGATGACGATCGAACCCTCATTCAGGCGCGGGACGAACTCCGAGCCGAGCCCGAGGCCGAGGATCGTCGCGCCTAGCGTGATCGCCCCGACGACGATGAGGGTCGCCCACGGGAATTGTAGGCCCAGGTGCAGGATGGGCTGAAAGATCTTGTGGGCCATCCGGTCGACGAAGGTCTCCTTGTCCCTTATCTTCCGCGAGAGGCCGAGCGACGCGAGGACCGGCATGAGCGTCAGCGACATCACCATCGAACCGGCGAGGGCGAAGACGACCGTCAGCGCCATCGGGCGGAAGAGCTTCCCCTCGATCCCCTGGAGGGTGAGGATCGGCAGGTAGACGATCATGATGATCAGCTCACCGAACATCGTCGGCTTCCTCACCTCGACCGCCGCATCGCGGATGACGTCGAGCTTCTGCCGGTCGGTGCGGTCGTGGGCGAGGTGACGCACGCAGTTTTCGACCATGACGACCGAGCTGTCGACGACGAGCCCGAAGTCGATGGCCCCCAAACTCATCAGGCTGCCGGCGATGCCCACCCTCTCCATCATCGTGACGGCGAAAAGCATCGAGAGCGGGATGGCCGAGGCGACGATGAGCCCGGCGCGGAAGTTCCCCAGGAAGGCAAACAGCACGGCGATGACGAGCAGCGCCCCCTCGAAGAGGTTCTTCTCGACGGTGTGGAGGACTTGGTTGACGAGGTCGGTCCGCTTGTAGACGACGTCGATCCAGACGCCCGGGGGGAGGGCCCTCTTGATGTCGTCCATCGCCTTGTCGAGCGCCATGGTGACGTCGCGCGAATTCTCGCCCATCCGCATGAAGGCGAGGCCGAGCACCGCCTCGCCCTTACCGTCGGCGGTCGTGCCGCCGCGGCGGATGACGTGGCCGATGGCGACCTCCGCAACGTCCTTGACCCGGATCGGCACTCCATCGACCGCCTTGAGGACGACGGCGGCGATCTCGTCGAGGGTGGTGGTCCGGCCGACGCCCTGGATGAGGCTCGACTCTCCCGCCCGCACGACGTAGCCGCCGCCCACGTTCTTGTTGTTCTCCCGGAGCGCGAGGGCCAGCTCGTCGAGGGTCAGGCCGAACTTGGCGAGCTTGATGGGGTCGGCCCGCACCTCGAACTGCTTGGCCAGCCCGCCCCAGGGGTTGATCTCGGCGACACCGGGGACCCGGCGGAGCCGGGGGCGGATGACCCAATCCTGGAGGGTCCTGAGCTCGGTCAGGTCGTATTCCGGGTTCTCGCTCTTCAGGAGGTAGTGGTAGACCTCGCCCAGGCCCGTCGCGACCGGGCCCATCGTCGGGCGGGCGATGCCCTCGGGCAGTTCCACCTCGCCGAGCCGCTCGTTGATCTGCTGGCGGGCGAAGTAGATGTCGGTGTCGTCCGAGAAGATGAGGACGACCTGGGAGAGGCCGAACTTCGAGACCGAGCGGACCTCTTCGAGACCCTTGAGGCCGCCCATGGCATATTCCACGGGGAAGGTGATGAGCCGCTCGGTCTCCTCGGGCGAGAGTTCCGGGGCGTTCGTGTTGACCTGCACCTGGACGGGCGTCGTGTCGGGGAAAGCATCGAGCGGCAGGCGCGTGGAGGCACGGACCCCGAGGGTGACGAGGATGCCGGCCAGGAGCAGGACGACGAACCGGTTCTTGAGGCTGAAATCGATCAGGGCATTGAGCATTACGCGGCCTCCTTGGGCGTCGAGGTTACTCGCAACACCCGGCGCCGATGGCGCCCTTCATGATCTCGGTCTTGAGCAGGAACGCGCCCTTGGTGACGACGCGCTGGCCGGGCTTGAGCCCCCAGGCCACTTCCAGGACGTCGCCCTTGTCAGTGGGCTTCGTCATGACCCGCTGCGGGCGGTAGACGCCCCCCTCCTCCTGGGGAAGGAAGACCACGTCGACGTTGTCTTTCCGCTGGACGGCGGCCTTCGGGACGATCACGGCCTTATGCGCGTCGCCGACCTGGATCTCGGCCTGGCCGAACTGGTTGGCTCGAAGCCGTCCCTCCGGGTTGGCGAGCTCGGCGCGGACGCGCGTGGTCCTGGTCTGCTGGTTGACCTCCGTGCCCACCCAATTGACGGTGCCCGAAAAGGGGGTCGCATCGTCGCCCGAGCCGGAGACGGTGAAGGCGACCTTCTGACCGGCCTTCACTGCGGCGATATCGGACTCGTAGATGTCGATCCAGAGCCACATCGTCGAGGTGTCGGCGACGGCGAAGATCTGCGTCGTCGCCTGGACCGGCTCGCCCTTGACGGCGTGGCGCACGACGACGATTCCGTCGATCGGGGCGACCACGCTCAGGAGCGACCTCGTGTCGTTGTCCTTTACGATGCGGGCGAGCTGGGCCTCGTCGAAGCCGAAGTTCCTGAGCCTCTGCTCGGCGTCGAGCGCGGAGGCCTTCGCCTGGTTGAGCGCGGTGAGGGCCTCGAGTTCGGCCTTCGCGGCGACGGACCCCGACCGGGTGAGCGACTTGGTCCGGTCGTAGGTCACCTGGGCAAGGCCCACCGCGGCCTGGGCGGTAATGTATTGGGCCTTGGCGGCGCTGACCTCGGCCGAATCGACGACGGCGAGCACCTCCCCCTGCTTGACGGCCTTGCCGAGGTCGGCCCGGACCTCGCGGAGGAAGCCCGTGACGCGCGGGGTGATGTCGGCGTAGCGGTTGGCGTCGTAGGCGGTCTCAGCGTTCGCCGTGAGCTTGTGGGCGTGCTCCTCCTCGGCCACCTCTGCCGTCTGGATGCCGACCTGGTCGGCGAGCTTGGCGGAGGCGAGCCTCACGGTCGGCAGCGGCTGGCGGCAGACCATCGCGCCGCCCGGTGCGGCGTCGTGCGACTTCGGGTCGAGCTTGCACTCCGCGCAGAGGGCCTCGGGCTTGTTGTGCGTGGCGCACCACCCGTCGTCGGGCAGGGCCGCCGATGCGGAGGTCGCCTTGCCGCACTTGAAGCAGAATTCCTTGGGCAGGCCATGCCCCTTCGGGCACATCTCGATGTTGTACTTCTTCTCCACTTCGGGGTGGCACTGGGTGCAGATGTCCTCGGGGATGTTGCCGTGCTCCGCGCACATCTGGAGCGTCTTGACGAGTTCCTCGTGGCAGAGCGTGCAGAACTTCTCCGGGACGCCGTGCTCCTTGCAGTAGAGCCCCGCGTCCTCGGCGGGCGCTTCGGCGGCCTTCGCCGCGAGCGGGAGCCGGGCACGGACTCCGGCGGGCAGCCAGTCGGGCCGGGTCACGGCCACGGCCGTGCCGATGATGAGAGCCGCCGCCACGACGGCCACGCCGATGGCGATGAATCGCTTCATGGGTATACCCCTCTCGTGCTTGTGAATGGATGTGCGGCCCCACGCCGGGGACGAATCCCGGGCGGTGTCGGCGCTTAGCAGGGGTGGGGCCCGGAATCGGGCGTCGGACCGGGGCTCAGGGCGCGCAAAGGCGCCCAGGCGGTCCAGGCGGGAGGGGAGGGATCAGCAGCGGAAATTCTGGAGGAAGGCGCGGATGGTCAGGGAATCGCCCCAGCCGGCAAGCCCGGTGGGGGAGCCTTCCCAGGTGAGATGATGGTGGAGGAGGCCGGCGAAGAGAGGAGGGGCGGGGAGGAAGAGCGGTGCGGCCATATCGACGTCGGGATCGGTCGCCCGCACGTCGCTCGACTGGACGGCCCCGCGGCAGACGCAATTGTCGCTGCTCTCGGGGCAATGGTCCGGGGCGGTGCCTTTCCCGCTCTCTCCTGCGGCGTGTCCATGCCGCGCGCTGTGACCGATCTCGTCCGCCCCGCAGAGGAAGGGGCAGGCGAGGATGAGACCGGTCAGGAGCGTGACGACGGGACTTCGCACCGGGAAAATGCCCCGAGGAAACGGACCGACCCCATCCTTGAATGATAGGGTTCTGCCCGTTCAGGTCAAGCGCGAACGACGCAGCGTTCGGCCGAGAAGATAGCTCGATCCATCCTCTTCATCGGACGGACGGCGGTGGTTCTTCAATGCATGTTCCGACCCTCCCTCCGAGACCGGAAGGAGGGGTAGCCCGTTCCTGCAGGCCCGCGGTTCAGAGCGAGTTCAGGAACGCGATGAGGGCCCGCTTGCGTGCAGCATTCAAGCGGGAGAACCGGATACGCGACGCTCTTGCTTGGCCGTCATGGGCGAGGATGGCCTCTTCGAGCGTCGCCGCCCGGCCGTCGTGGAGGTAGCTCGTCTGGACACTCACCCCCCAGAGTGGGGCCGTCCGCATCTCGCGGCCCGTGGCGTCCCCCTGCTCGATGCCGTCGCCCAAGCTCCCCATGTCGTGGAGCAAGAAGTCGGAGAACGGATGGAACGTGATGTGGCTCAAGGCCCGCACGGGGCTCGGTCCCGTGCGGAGGGCCGGGAGGTGGCACGAGGCACAGCCGATGCTCGCAAAGACGACCGCCCCGGAGCGGACCTGCCGCGTCTCGCCCCCGCGGGGCGGCGGGGCGAGGAACCTCATGAAGTCCGAGAAGAGCACGAGGTCCTCGTTGTCCGGCTCGTTGGGGACCTCGGTCCCGTCCGGGAGCAGGTACGGCAACGGGTTCTTGAGCAAGGCTTCCGTGCTGCCCTGGGGGGCGTTCTCGTGCGGCACGAGCGGGGTGGTTATCCCCATCTCGTTCGCGTAGGCGTCGCCCGCGAAGTCGAAGAGGGTCGAAAGTTGGGCCTTCCAGCCGAAGCGGCCGACGGCCGGCTCCCCGGTGGCGAGGTCCCTGACGACGTGCGGCCTGCCTGCGGTCTCGGGGGAGAGGAGACGCTGTAGCTCGGCCATTCGCCAGAACGTCTCATCGGGGACGGCCTCGACCAGCCCCAGGCCGAAGAGCGGCGTGGACCTCCGCCCGGCCCGGACGGTGGCCTGGGGCGGGATGACCTCTCCCGCGAAGTCGTAGGGGCCGTTGTAGCCGGTCCCCTGCCCGATGCCTTGGTTCTGGATGATGGGGCCGCCGAACTCAACGAGCGGGTCGAAGACTCCGGCTACCCGGCGGCCGATTCGCATCTCGACGATGGTGCTCCCGCCGCCGACGGCCGGGGTGCTGTGGCACTTGGCACAGGCGTTCTCGGTGAAGACCGGGCCGAGCCCGTCGGCCGCGAACTCCTCCTCCTCGAACGCAGCCCTCCCCGCGTTGAACCGCGCCAATTCTCCTTGATTCAGGCCGGGGAGCGGGTCGCCTGGGCGGGGGCCGGGGCCGCTGCCCATCGCGACCAGCATGAGCCCCGCGACCGAAAAACCCAGGACGGAAGAAACCGCAATCCTCGTGGACGGCATGGTCCGCGTGCTCCTCTCGTGGTGGCCGACTCTGGGCGTAGGCGGATCTGTCCCTATCGGGGCGGCGATAGGGCGATTCGCCCGGTAGGGGGTGGTTCTCGATGCCGGTCAGAAGGCGTCGCTGCTGATGACCTCGCCGCCGGCGATGGTCCCGAGGGCACGCCACGTCATCCCGTTGATGGAGTCCTTGACGAACTTCACGCTTGCCGTCGCCCAGGAGGACGTTCACCCCCTCGGGGTGGTAGCTCCGGGCGGTGATGGCGGCGTAGGTCGGGCCCCCGTTCATCTCGCGGACGCCGGAGAGGTCCGTATCGACCCGGTTCGGCCCGCCGAGAGTCTTCTTGTTCGGGGTCCAGGCGGTGGTGAACCCGGTCTGATGGACGTGGCCGTCGATCCATTCGGAGTGGCCGCTCGTCGCGAGCGAGCAGGGGCCGCTCCGATACTCCGGGGCGACCGTGTAGGGATCGGCATCCGGGCCGGGGACGCTGTTCGGGCTGTTGATTTGGGAGAGGCCGCCGCAATCGCGGAGATACGGCTGGTAGGTCTTCGCCTCCGAGGCGAGCACGGTGTTCGACTGGCCGTCCCGGAACTCGGCCCACCTCCGGCTCATGTTCGTGGTGAAGGCACTACGGTTGGCCTGGCTCCCGAAGCTGCCCCAGGACGTACCAGTCGCCCATGCAGAAGCCGTAGCTCGACACGCCCGCCAGGCCGAAGCCGTGCGTTGCGACCTGCTGATTCGGCTCGCTGGGACAGAGCAGGACGTTCACCGTCAGCCCGGCGACGGTGGTGTTCACGGGGCTCGTGTAGGGGAGCGTGAAGTTGATGGAATTGAAGACGGGCCCCTGCTCCATGAAGGGCAGAACGCGGGGGCCGGGGCCCCAACTCCCCCACCATGTGACGGTCGTGCCGGACCCGCTCAGGACGTGCTGGGGTGGAAGGGCCCCGTGGGTGCCCTCGTAGTTGTGAAGCCCGAGGCCGATCTGCTTGAGGTTGTTGGTGCATTGCATCCGCCGGGCGGCTTCTCTCGCGGACTGGACCGCGGGCAGGAGCAATGCGATGAGGACGCCGATGATCGCGATGACGACGAGCAGCTCGATCAGCGTGAACCCGCGTGCAGACGGACGCCGCATGGCCATTCCTTTAGGGCTTGGCCCCGTTGAACCCCAGATGCCGCGATGGTGGGTCGATGCGGATTCTAACGGGTGCCGCCGGAAATCCAAACAAAATTTTTGGCTCTACGAAAAATTCGCTTAGTAATACCAAAACTCGATTCGTAACACCGACCGTAGTCTGTTCGTTGAGTTGACCTGAACATTCGTTCGCTCGCCGCGTCGAGATCGGATGCGACTCCCCAAGAGGCTACAGGTCGAGAGGTTGCCGGTGCCCCGGGTCCGGAGGCCACAATCGGGGTTCTGGTGGCGGAAGCGTGCGCGGTCATCTGACGGCATACGGCTCCCGGAGCGGACCGGCCGAGGCGGCAGCCGACTGCAGGACCCCATGGCGATCCATATTGGGAACGACTTCACCAAGATGAGCCGTTACTAAAATCAAATTGATATTGTAATTTAATGTGATATTATATTGCACATGAAAAAATTCGCCGTGTGCGCCCTCATCGCCCTTTCCATGCTGCTCACGCCCGTGGCGCATGCGGCGGGGTTCGGCTGCGGCGACGAAGCCTGCCACATGTCCCGGCAATCGAAGCATGACTCGGGGGCCGACAAACAGCAGGGCGGCAAGCTCGCCCAGGCGGCCCACGACTGCTGCTGCAGCCCTGCGGTGCATCAGGGCGATCCCGCCGCCCAGTCACTCGGCGCTTCCGTGGCCTGCCGGAGCGCCGTCGCGACGGATACCAACCCCAGCTCCGTCGTAATCGGGCCCCCGCTCGAACCCCCCTCACTCGCATAGTTCTGCCACCCGGGCCACGCCCGAACGGTCGCCTATCTGGCGATCCTGCGCCGCGTGTCCCGTCCGATTTCTTAGGGAATGAAGCGAGTGAACCCGAATGCCCATATACGACATATATCTCATCCTTCCGCTCTGCGCCGCCTTGGCCGCCGCGGCACCGGCCGGGGCGCAGGACAAGGCAAACGAAGAAGGTGGCAATAGACCCTCCGTAGAATCCGCATCCAAGAAAGTCGCGGCGGACAAGCTCACGCTCGACGAGGCGATCGGCAGGGCTTTGGCCCAGTCCCCGCGTCTGCAAGCGTTCCGGAGCGCCGTGGCCGCCGCCAAGGCCGAACGGCGGCAGGCCGGCGCCCGGCAGAACCCCGAGGTGAGCTTCAGCAAGGAGAACTTCCGCGCGGGGGCCGCCTACAAGGTGATCAGCCCCGCGCAGAACGTCTACGGCGTCTCGCAGCTCGTCGAGATCGGCGGCAAGATCTCGGCGCGGCAAGATGTCGCCGACAAGGGCGTGGAGATCGCCGGGCTGGAGCATCAGGCCGCCGCGCTGGATCTGATCCGCGACGTCACGGTCGCCTACGCCGAAGCGGTGGCGGCGGAGCAGAGCGTGCGCCTGGCCGGCGAGCAGAAGGCCTTGGCGGAGGACGTCCTGAAATCCGTCAGCACACGCGTGGACGCCGCTGCTGCCCCTCTCATCCAGAAGGCCCGCGCCGACGTGGAGCGCGAGGCGGCGTCGGTGGCGCTCGACACCGCCAAACGCCGGCGCGACATCACCCGCAAGCGCCTGGCGGTGCTCCTGGGCGAGGATAAGGACAACTTCGCGATCGACGGGGAATCCTTCTTCGCCCTCTCCAAGCCCGATGAAGAGGCGGCGGTTGAGAAGCTGACGTCCGGCCCCGACATGCTGAGGCTGAACTCCCTCGAGGAGCAAGCCAGGTCAAGGTACGACCTGGAGAGGGCCAACGCGATCCCCGATCCCAGGATCAGCGCCGGCCTGACGAGAATCCCGAGCGCCAAGGACCAGGCGCTCCTGGTGGGCGTGTCCTTGCCAATCCCGGTGCTCAACGCGAACCGGGGCAACATCGAGCGGGCCCGCACCGAGGTTTCGAGGACCGAGCAGGAAAACCGCAACGCCTCGCTCTCGCTCGCCGCCGACTTGAACACGGCCGAGCAGCTGTTGGAGAACGCCTACCTCCAGGCGAGCACCTTCAAGAACAAGATACTCCCATCCGCGCAGAAGGCGTTCGCCCTCGCCCGCGAAGGCTACGAGCTGGGCCGCTTCCCGTACCTGGAAGTGCTGGACGCGCAGCGCAGGCTGTTCGAGGTGAAGCAACAGCATATCGCCGCGCTGAAGGACTACCACACGGCGCGGGCGATCGTGGAGCGCCTGACGGCGGCGCATCTGCCGAAACTCACAACGACGGGGGAAACCGATGGTGAGTAAGCGTGTTTTGATCATCCTGGTCGCGGCGCTCGCGATCGCCGCCGGCGCGGACCTCTACTACGAGTCCTCCCGCGAGGAAAGCGGCCGAGACGGACGCCGAGCACAGCCGCGGCGACGCCGACGAGCACGGCCACGAGGAGCATGAGGACGACCACGCCGAAGGCGCGGGCCGCGGGCATGGCGACTCCGACGAACACTCGCACGACGGCGACCATGGCCACGATCACGGCGGGGAGAAGGGCGATGGCGAGCACGCGGAGCAAGGCCACGGCGACGAGACCAAGATCGGCGCCCGGACGCTCGAGAAGCTCGACATCGGGATTTCCGAAGTCGGCGACGCCACGATCCGCGAGACCCTTCGCGTCAGCGGACGCGTGACGTTCAACCAGAACACGACCGCGCAGGTCAAGGCCCGCTTCCCGGGCGTCATCCGCAGCGTCAGCAGCGAGCCCGGGCTGGCCGTCCGGGAGGGCGACACCCTCGCCACCGTGGAGAGCAACGACAGCCTGCAGGTCTACCCGGTCAAGGCGCCCGTCTCGGGCACGGTCGTGAGCCGCAACGCCAACATCGGCGAGATCGCGGGCGAGACGCCCCTGTTCGTGATCGCGGACCTCGGCACGCTGTGGGCGGAGCTCTCCGTCTTCTCCAAGGACGCCGAGCGCGTCAAGGCGGGGCAGAAGGTGCGGATCACCTGCCTGGATGACCCCCTGTCCGTCGAATCCACGGTCGCGCTGGTGCTGCCCGCCGCCGAGGCGACCAGCCAGACGGTGGTGGCGCGGGCGGTCATCGACAATGCCGATGGCCACTGGCGCGCGGGCATGAACATCCGGGCCGACATCGTGCTCTCGGAAAAGGAAGTGCCCGTGGCGGTGAAGGCCGAGGCCATCCAGCGCATGGAAGGGAAGACTGTCGTGTTTGTGCAGGAGGCCGACGCGGCTTTCAAAGCACAGCCCGTCGAGATCGGCAGCACCGATGCGGAGTGGGCCGAGGTCAAGAGCGGCCTGTCGCCGGGGCAGCGTTACGTCGCGAGGAACAGCTTCCTGATCAAGGCCGACATCGGCAAAGCCGGCGCGGAACACGAGCATTGAGGGGGGCCATGCAGACATCCACGAAGATCGCCGAGAGGCCCTCTCGGGCTGTGACCGACGGCATCCTGCTCAAGGCCCGCATACTCCATACCCGCGTCTTCATCGCCGCGATCATGCCCATCGTGGCCGTCACGTCTCCATTCTGGCCGGAATATAGCCTGCCGCACGAGGTCATGGAGTGGGCAGGCCACCTCCTCGTGCCCGCGGGCGTGCTGATCCGCGTCTTCGCGTCGCTCTATATCGGTGGAAGGAAGAACGACGAACTGATCGTGGATGGCCCTTTCTCCGTCGTCCGCAACCCCCTGTATGTCGGATCGTTCATCGCCACGACGGGGCTGGCCCTGCTCACGGCCAGCGTCTTGATCACCTTCCTCTTCGCATTGGCCTTTGCCGCATACTACTCCGCCACGGTGGCGCGCGAGGAAGTGTATCTGTACCGCAAGTTCGGCGTCCGCTACCGGCGTTACGTCCGGCGGGTGCCGCGTTGGGTCCCGAGTCCGAGGTTGTGGAACAGCCCCGAGCAACTTGCTGTAAAGCCCTATTTCGTCCTGCGAACCATCCTCGACGGCTCGCTGTTCCTCCTGGCCATCCCGATCCTGGAGACCTTGTGCGAGATGCGAGGGAAGGGCGCCGTGCCGACGATGCTGACCCTGCTCTGATATGGAAGGACGCCCATGATCGAACGCATCCTACACTTCTCCCTACGCAATCGCGTCCTGATCGCGCTGCTGACCGCCGCGATGGCGGCCTTCGGGATCTATTCGCTCAGGAACCTCCCCATCGACGCGGTGCCCGACATCACCAACAACCAGGTCCAGATCAACACCCTGGCGCCCGCTTTCTCCCCGATGGAGGTGGAGAAGCAGGTCACGTTCCCCATCGAGACGGCGCTCGCGGGCATCCCGGGCCTGGGGTACACCCGTTCGCTCTCCCGCAACGGGTTCTCGCAGGTGGTCGCCGTCTTCAGCGACGACGTCGACATCTATTTCGCCCGCCAGCAGGTCGGCGAGCGCATCGGCCAGTCCCGCGAGGCGTTGCCCGCGGGCGTCGAGCCCAGGATGGGCGCAATCAGCACCGGCCTCGGCGAGATCTACATGTACACGGTCGAATACGCCCACCCGCGCGGCAAGGGCGCGGAGATCGAGGCCGGCCAGCCAGGTTGGCAGCCCGACGGCGGCTACCTTACCCCCGAGGGGCAGAGCCTCAAAACCGATCTCGAACTCGCCGCCTACCTACGCACCGTGCAGGACTGGATCATCCGCCCGCAACTGAAGGGCGTACCCGGCGTCGCCGGAGTGGACGCCATCGGCGGCTATGTGATGCAGTACCACGTGCAGCCCGACCCGCAGAAGCTGGTGGCCCTCGGCCTGGGCTTCTCGGACGTCGTGCAGGCGCTGGAACGCAACAACGCCAGCATCGGCGCGGGCTACATCGAGCGCAGCGGCGAGGCCTACGTGGTGCGCTCGGACGGGCGCATCGAGAACCCCGAACAGATCGGCAACGCCGTGGTGGCCAATCGCGGCGGCGTACCCATTTACCTGAAGGACGTCGCCCAGGTGGGCATCGGCAAGGAACTCCGCACGGGATCGGCCTCGCAGAACGGCGAGGAGGTGGTGGTCGGCACCGCGCTGATGCTGATCGGCGAGAACAGCCGCACCGTCTCCGAGGCGGTCGATCGGAAGCTCGCCGAGATCAACGCGACTCTGCCGCTGGACGTCAGGGCCAAAACCGTGCTGAACCGCACCAAGCTGGTGGACCGCACCATAGCCACGGTGGAGAAGAACCTCACCGAGGGGGCGCTGCTCGTCATCGTCATCCTGTTCGCGATGCTCGGCAACATCCGGGCGGCGCTGATCACGGCGCTGGTGATCCCGCTCGCGATGCTCATGACGGCGATGGGCATGATCCGCGGCGGCATCAGCGGCAACCTGATGAGCCTGGGCGCGCTCGATTTCGGGCTGATCGTGGACGGAGCGGTCATCATCACCGAGAACTGCCTGAGCCGGCTCGCCGGGCGGCAGCATCACGAAGGCCGGACATTAAGCATTCATGAAAGATTGCATGAAGTCATGCTGGCCAGCCGCGAGATGATCCAGCCCTCCGTGTTCGGGCAGGGCATCATCATCATGGTCTACATCCCCCTGCTCACCTTCAGCGGCGTCGAAGGCAAGATGTTCGAGCCGATGGCGCTGACGGTGATCCTCGCGCTGGCCGCCGCCTTCATCCTCTCGCTCACCTTCGTGCCCGCGATGATCGCCCTCTTCGTGAAGGGCAACGTCGAGGAGAAGGAGAGCCGCATCGTCCACACGGCGAAGGCCTGGTACGAGCCCGCCCTGGGCTTCTCGCTCCGATATCCGGGGAAGGTCATCGGTGCGGCCGCGGGCGGATTCGTCCTCGCCCTCGCGCTGTTCACGACGATGGGACAGGAGTTCATCCCCACCCTCGACGAGAAGGACATCGCGATGCACGCGATGCGCATCCCCTCCACCTCGCTCTCGCAATCGCAGGCCCTTCAGTTCCACATCGAAGAAGCGGTGAGCCAGATCCCGGAGGTGGAATTCGTCTTCTCCAAGACCGGCACGGCGGAGATGGCCGCCGACCCGATGCCGCCGAACGTCTCGGATACCTTCATCATCCTGAAGGACAAGGAGGACTGGCCGAACGCCGATACGCCGAAGTCTGACATCATCCGCAGGATCAGCGAGGCCGTCTCCGAAGTTCCGGGGAATAATTACGAGTTCACCCAGCCGATCCAGATGCGTTTCAACGAGTTGATCTCGGGCGTGCGTTCCGATGTCGCGGTGAAGGTGTACGGCGACGAGTTCCCCGTCATGGAGAGAACCGCCGCGCAACTCCTACAGGTGCTGAAGGGCATCGACGGCGCGGCGGACGTCAAGATGGAGCAGACCTCCGGCCTGCCGATGCTGGAGGTGAAGCTCGACAAGTACGCGATCGCCCGCTACGGCCTGAACGTCAGCGACGTGCTGGACGTGCTGGCCATCGCCGTTGGCGGGCGCGAGGCAGGGTTGGTCTTCCAGGGCGACAGGCGGTTCGACATCGCGGTGCGGCTGCCGGACACCCTGCGGCAGGACTCGGCGGCGCTGGAAAACCTGCCGATCCTGCTCCCTGCCGCGGCAAGCGACGAGGCCGATCGGGGCGCAGGGCGCGCGGCCGCGCGGCCCGCCTACATCCCGCTCAAGCAGGTGGCGAAGCTGGAGATCACCGACGGCCCCAACCAGATCAGTCGCGAGAACGGCAAGCGCCGCGTGGTGGTCCAGGCCAACGTCCGCGGCCGCGACATCGGCTCCTTCGTCGCGGACGCGCAGGGTGCGATCGACAGGCAGGTGAAGCTGCCCGCCGGCTACTGGCTTGAGTGGGGGGGCCAGTTCAAGAACCTGCAGGAGGCCAAGGCGCGGCTCTCCGTCGTGGTGCCCGCCTGCTTCTTCATGATCTTCCTGCTGCTCTTCACGGCGCTCGGCTCGGCCAGGCAGGCGCTCCTGGTCTTCTCCGGCGTGCCGCTGGCGCTGACCGGCGGCATCCTCACCCTCTGGCTCCGCGGCATGCCGTTCTCGATCTCGGCGGCGGTGGGCTTCATCGCCCTCTCCGGCGTGGCGGTGCTCAACGGGCTCGTCATGATCAGCCGCATCAACCAGCTGGTCCAGGACGGGAAGGAGGCGCACCAGGCCATCGTGGAGGGGGCGCTATCCCGCCTCCGCCCCGTGCTCATGACGGCGCTGGTCGCCTCGCTCGGCTTCGTGCCGATGGCGATCGCCACCGGCGCGGGCGCGGAAGTGCAGAAGCCCCTGGCGACCGTGGTCATCGGGGGGCTTGTCACGGCCACAATCCTGACGCTGCTGGTGCTTCCCGCCCTCTACAAGCGCTTCGACCTGGCCCATCAGTTCATCGACAGGCGAGGTGAGTGATTCGCAGCCGAGAAATAGGCTCGCGGCGGGCAAGGCGCTCCCGCGGTTTCGCCACCTGAGATCGGGGCATACCGCACGCGCTAGCGCCACACACGATCTTTGAAATTTTTATTGTTATTTGAAAATATTATATAATCATAACATGAATTCATACACAATAAACCGCCTCTTAATGCTGCTGGTGACGTTCTGTTTCTCAGCGGGCGCAGCAGGTCACGCCTATCGTGATTGCTATGATATCACGACGCCTGTTCAGAAAGAGGCAATGGCGGGAGCGGATTGCCATCATACTGCCACCCATTCGTCATCCACACCCTCCCCCATGAAGCAATGCTGCGACAATGCGTCATGCCCCAACTGTTTCTTCCCTCCGCTCGCTGCGGTACAGGGGGTGAACATTGACGCAGTGGCGCTACCACCCGCCTTGGTTCGACCAGCCCTTGGCGAAGTAGCCCGCCATGCCCACCACACTCCTGAGCGGCCTCCGAGAACGGGTTGATCGCGTTCGGATCAAATCAGTGAAATAATGATTCAAGGAGATATTATGTTTAGAAAATTATTGCCATTTGTCCTGCTCGTCTTTGTTAGTGCCTGTTCCGGCGCGCAATCGCCCTCCGAACCCGGCCAATGCATGAAAACGCCGTGTTGTGAAAAGTGCGAATGCTGTAAGTCCGGACAGTGCCGCAAGGATGGGCAATGCTCATGCTGCAAAGACGGCATCTGCGCGATGTGCATGAAAGGCGGCAAATCCTCTATGAGAGACAACGAAGAATGCCCCCTGTGTGCCAAGTCAGAGCGTGAATCGAAAGCCAAGTAAAGCACCAACATGAAGGACTAAGCCCTAGCCGACGGTCGGGTCTGTAACTCGGCTGTCGGCTTCCTTAGTTCGCGATCCCGGAGTGGCAAGTTCACGCATTCCTGGAAGGACGAACGTCCTACCCAACGCCGGGCATCCCGCTTGCTTGTCAACGTGGCGACCGGTCAGTGCAGAAACGCCGGTGCTTCCCGGCCAAGCCATTCCTTCCGTGCTTCGCGCGACTCGAATTCCGCGACCTCGATGTCGTCGATGGTCGCCCCCGCCACTCCCACCTGCAGGATTTCTTCCTCTGCGAGGAGGTGTTGGGCCGGAGGAGCGGGACGGCCGGATAGTTCGTGGCCGGCACACGGCCGAGCCGGTCAATCGGCCCGTTGGGAACAGTTGCCCCTCTGCCCGCATGCACGGCATTGCGCGGGCCTGGGGCTGACGCCGATGGGTTCGCGGAGCTTTGCCCGCGCGTCCCGGACCTGATCGGCTAGGTCGAGGACCCAGGACCGGAGCCTCGCGTCGTTCTCGATCCGGTGCCGGTTGCCGGTCCCGAGCACGACATAGCCGTAGGCCGGCCGGACCCCGTACCGCTCCTCGATCAGCAGGAAATAGACGCCCATCTGGGCAATGTGCCCCGGCCACAGCCGCTTCGCCGATTTCCATTCCTCCGGGACAATGGCCTTGCCGACACGCACGATCCGGTCGGGCCGACCCGAGAGCCGATACCGTGACGAGTAGAGGGTTACGTCGTCGAGCGCCAGCGTCCGGCCGGAGGCCAGGCCGCGGACCCGTCGCATCCTCTGGGCGAGGAGGACCAGGATCACGCCCGCGACGAGGGCCCCCGCGGCGATCAACCAGAAGGGATGCGATTGATGGGGTATCATCGGCCCAGGATCCACAGGACGAAGAGGAGGATCAGTGTGGCCGCGACCACCTTCTGTCCGAGCCGCAGCAGCCGGCCCGCCGCCCGCTCGGCCGTCGCCTTGCGTGCATGATGTTGGCTGCCGGACCTGAGGGCGGCCTGGTTCGCCGGCTCGAGGCCCAGGCCATACTCCAGACGCCACTGCTCGGGACAGAAGACGAAGGTGCCGATCTCGTGCGCCGTCACGATGTCCTCCGGATCTTCATGCTGCACAAGCATTTGTGTCGCCATCCGCGCCCCAGGTAGAGAGTCAAGTGGTTCATATAGAACCGGAAACCGCGATAAAGTCGAGCGAAAGGTGAGGGGACTGCGGAGATTCTCAGGCATAATCTCCGCATCTTCTGCGGAGAAACAACTTGCCGTCGCGGAGAATAGGGCCTATAATCTCCGCAGAAGATGCGGAGAATAGGCGTGTACATCCACCAACTAGACGACTGGCCCAAGTTCCGTTGGGACGAGGAGAAACTCTCGGCCCCGCTCGCGGCAGTGCGCCACCGGCAGGGGCGGCTCCTCGGGCGGATGGAAGCGCTCGGCTTCCGGCTCCGCGAAGAGGCCGTCCTCGACACCCTGACTCAGGACGTCCTGAAGTCGAGCGAGATCGAGGGCGAGATCCTCGACCGGGACCAGGTGCGATCCTCCATCGCCCGCCGCCTGGGCATGGACATCGGTGCCCTCACCCCCGCCGACCGAGACGTAGAGGGGGTGGTCGAGATGATGCTCGACGCCACGCAGCATCACGACCGGCCCCTGACCGAGGAGCGCCTGTTCGGCTGGCACGCGGCCTTGTTCCCGACCGGGCGCAGCGGCATGCACCGGATCAGGGTCGGGGCCTGGCGGGACGACAGCACCGGCCCGATGCAGGTCGTCTCGGGTCCGGTCAGCAAGGAGAGGGTCCATTTCGAGGCGCCGGAAGCGGGCCGGGTCGGCCGGGAGATGACGGTTTTCCTCGAATGGTTCAACGGCCCGAGCGGCATCGACCCGGTGCTCAAGGCGGCCCTGGCCCACCTCTGGTTCGTGACCATCCACCCGTTCGATGACGGCAATGGCCGCATCGCCCGGGCGATCGCCGACATGTGCCTGGCCCGCTCGGAGGGGAGCCCCAGCCGGTTCTACAGCATGTCGGCCCAGATCCGCGCCGAGAGAAGCTATTATTACCGCATCTTGGAGCATACTCAGAAGGGGACGCTCGACGTCACCGCCTGGATGGGATGGTTCCTCGGCTGCCTGGATCGGGCCTTCGACGGGGCGGAGGCCACCCTAGCGAGGGTCTTGAAGAAGGCCAGATTCTGGGAGGCACATGTTGGAGAGTCGTTCAACGACCGGCAGCAGAAGATCATCAATCGCCTGCTGGACGGGTTCGAGGGCAAGCTCACCTCGTCGAAATGGGCGAAGCTCGCCAAGTGTTCGCAGGACACGGCGTACCGCGACATCGTCGAGCTCGTCGGACGGGGTATCCTTACGAAAGACGCCGCTGGGGGCCGGAGTACGAACTACTTGCTCACCGAACCGTCAGAGAACCCGGACCGGTAAGGCGTATCCATGCGAATCCGCCCACGGCTCGGGGAGCGTCATCGCGGTCCAGGGCCCGGAATCGTTGCATCTGGCGCTTGGGGGTGAGGTCGCCGGGACACCAAGTTCGACTCCTACTCGCATCGACTTCGTGGCCCTTGCCGCCCAGCATCCGATCTGGCATTCTGTATACCATCAGGCCGGGCTCGCGCACCGCGAGCCTAGGCAAAACAGGAAAACAGGGATAGGTGGATAGATCCGTGGGCAAGCCATATGAGGGTGAACTCGAATCCCTCTCCCGGACGTACGGGTGGGCGCTTGAGGCCGAAGTGGACAGTCTGGCCGCGGCGGTACGGTCGTATTCGAGTGCTCCCCTAATCGTTGTCGGCTCCGGTGGCTCCTTGACGGCCGCCCATTTCGCGTGCTACCTGCATTCGCTCTTCACGGGCAAGCTCGCCCGGGCCATGACGCCGTATGAGCTGGCTTGCTCACCGGTCCATCTCGGAGAGCTCAACGTGCTCCTCCTCACGGCGGGAGGGAGCAACCCCGACATCCTGGGGTGCTTCAAGTCCACCGTCTCCCGTTCACCGAAGCAGCTTTCCGTCATTTGCACGCGCTTACAAACGCCCTTGGCCAGTCTCATCGCTGGTGCCGGCGGGGTCTCCTTGCACGAATTCGGCCTACCGTCCGTCAAGGATGGATTCCTCGCCACAAACTCACTGCTCGCCACCTGCGTCCTGCTCGCCAGGGCCTATCACCAGCAGTACTCGGGGCACGTCCCCCTACCGCCCAGTTTCGAGGGCCTTGCCCATCCGGGCCGGGACGAGTCGGCCTTCCGATCCGGCCTCTCAAGGGCGTGCCGGCCCCTCTGGGATCGATCGACGCTGGTGGTGCTCCACGGCCAGGTGGCGCAAGCAGGCGCAGCCGACCTCGAATCGAAGTTCACCGAGGCGGCGTTGGGTCAGGTCCAACTGGCCGACTACCGGAACTTCGCGCACGGGAGGCACCACTGGCTCGCCAAGCACGGGGCCACGACCGGGATGATCTCGCTGGCCTCGCAGCAGGATCTCCCCGTGGCCAAGAAGACCCTCGCGCAGCTCCCCAAGGACATTCCGGTTGCCCATTTCGACGTCGCCGACGGCGTCAACGGGAGCCTCCAGGCGATCGTCCTCTCGCTCCATATCGCGGGTAGTGCGGGCCTCGCCCGTGGGATCGACCCGGGGCGGCCCGGGGTCCCTCCCTTCGGGCGTAGGCTGTACCACCTGAACGGAGGTTACGGCGGCAAGCCGGCCCATAACGTCCCCGGCCCCGAGGCCGCCGCGGTTTCCCGCAAGGCGGGGGCCTCGCCCACCACCCTCGCCGCCCAGGGACGACTCACCTTCTGGAGGGAGGCCTACGCCACGTTCCTCGAAGGGCTGCAGGGGAGGGAGTACGGTGCCGTCGTGTTCGACTACGACGGTACGCTCTGCGATGCGGCCGTGCGTTATGACGGCCCGGGTTCCGACATCACCGCGCGGCTGGTTGACCTGCTCCGTGCGGGCGTCTTGGTCGGGGTCGCGACCGGCCGGGGTAAGTCCGTGCGCAAGGACCTCCGCGCCCGGATCAAGGATCCCGCCCTGAGGTCCAGGGTCCTCATCGGCTACCACAACGGCGCGGAGATTGGCGACTTGGGAGACGATGCTCAGCCCCCCATCCCGCGGGGCCTCGACGAGTCCCTCGGGGAGATCGGCGCCATGCTCTCCTCCGATGCCCGCCTCGCCGACCTGGCCAAGATCGAAGCAGGTCATCGGCAACTCACGCTTGAATTTAAGGACTATGCGGCCGCGGAGGAGGTCTGGGAGTCCGTGCAGCAAGCCCTCTCGCGGTGCCAGGTCCCCGGCGTATCCGCCCTTCGTTCGAGTCATTCGGTGGACATCCTTGCACCCGGGGTCACGAAGCGCCATGTCGTCGAGGAAATCCGCCGGATGGTCGGCGCGGGCTCCGCTCCCGCCCCGGTGCTCGCGATCGGGGACCGGGGCCGCTGGCCGGGCAATGACTTCGCCCTGCTCCAGGAGCCGCACTCCCTCAGCGTCGACGAAGTCTCGGCCGACCCCTCGACGTGCTGGAACCTGGCAAGGCCGGAGAATCGATGTGCCACCGCCCTCCTGGAGTATTTCCAGGCCATGCGGCTTGGCGACGGCTTCGTCACCCTGCGTTTTTGAGACGGGAGACGACCTGTGAAGGATGCCCTCGCTGAAAAGCTACTGGCCCACGTCCTGGGGTGGGAGCCCGATGACATGGCCCGCGAGCGGCCGCTCCTCCAGGCCATGGCCTCCTACAAGTACGACGGGTACCAACAATTCTTCCCCGGCATGCGGTTCATCGAGAGCCTCGCCCGCTGGCTCGCGCGCTTCGACACGCCCGCGGAGCGCCGCGATGCCTACGATTTCGTCAAGACAAAGCTGATATTCTGCTCGGCCGACGAGGTGAGCCATCTGGTGGAGATGGCGTATCCCGATCACGTGCGCCCCTTCCTCATCCGGCGCGTGGCCGAGGAGATGGGGGAGAACCCGCACCATGTGGCCAGGATTACGAACAGCCCTGCATTCCGCATCCGCCAGCGCCAATGCCTGTTCCTGGGGCTGAGCGACGGCGCGAGGATCGCCGATTTCAGGCGTGCCAACCGCGAACTGAATAACGAGCAGATCTGGCAGACGCACGAGCTCCCGGAGGCCAGGGCGAAAAGCCTCCTGGAGAAGCTGGCCGACCATGCCGTTCAACTGGCCGGCGAGGGCGCGGCCCCGAGCGACCCGAAGTTCCGGACGGTCGTGCTGCTCGACGACTTCACGGCGAGCGGCACGAGCTATTACCGGACAGATGCCGAAGGCCGATCGTCCGGAAAGATCGCCGGCTTCCATCGCGCCGTGACAGACCCCGACGCGACCCTGTCCCAGATCGTGGACGACCGGATCGACGTGATCGTCCTCCTCTACATGGCGACCGAAGCGGCCAAGACATACTTGCGCGGGCACCTCGACGCGCTCGGGCGCGGGAGCCGTGTCGCCTATCACGTCGAGTCCGTGCAGGAGTTCTCCGAGAACATCCGGTTCCGCGAAGGGGGCAGCGGCCCGATCAACGACCTCATCGACCGCTACTACGATCATTCCGTGTTCGATGAACACTTCGAGAAGGGCGGGACCGAGCACGCCAAGTACGGCTACGCCGCCGGCGGGCTTCCGGTCGTGCTCCACCACAACACCCCGAACAACTCGATCGCCCTGCTCTGGTCGTACGACGACAGGGACGTCGTCGGCCTGTTCCCGCGGGTGCAGCGGCACAAGGAGGCCCCATGAAGACCCCACGGAACCCCTTCCGTCTGCGGCGTTCCGAGAGCATCGACTCCGAGGCCACGTTCCTCAGCCTGTTCGAGCCGGGTATCCTCGACATCCTGCCCGTGGAGGCCTGGAAGGAGAACGTCCAGGTCATCCGGAGTGCGGCGGGGGGCGGCAAAACCTCGCTGATGCGGCTCTTCGTGCCGGGGGCCCTGCAGACCCTGCATGCGATGCACACGCATCGCACGGACGAGCAGATCGGCGAGCTCTTCCAGAAGCTGAAGGAACTCGGGGCGATCGACGAGGGTGGCCCGAAACTCCTGGGCGTCTCGCTCCTGTGCGGCCGCAGCTACTCTCGGCTCGAGGACCTTCCCCTCGACGAGGCCAGGAAGAGCCGGCTCTTCTTCGGGCTCCTCAACGCCCGCATCGTGCTGGCGGTCCTGCACAACGTGGCCGCGTTCAAGAAACTCGATTTCCCGGACGGCCTCGCGCAGGTCAAGGTCCGGGCACCGGAGGCCCCGTTCACCGTCCCATCCCTCAGCCTTCCCTGCGACGGGTTGCGACTGTTCGAGTGGGCGAGGGACCTGGAACACAAGGTCTGCAGCAGCCTGGACAGCTTCGGGCCCCTGCGGGTCGACAGCCTGCCCGGCCACGATTCCCTCTTGGGGCTCACCATCATCCGGGCTGACATGCTTCTTGTGGGTGATGCGCCGGTTGCAGACCGCGTGCTCCTGATGATGGACGACATCCAGCAGCTCACGCCCGTCCAGAGGGAGCGGTTGGTGGAGGCCGTGATCGAGGCCAGGAGCCCGGTGGGCGTATGGATCGCGGAGCGGTTCGAGGCCCTCAACACGAGGGATATGCTCGCCTCGGGGACGAACGAGGGCCGGGATTACAACGAACCGATCTCCATCGAGAAGTACTGGAGGCCCAAGCACGCGAGGTTCGAGAAGCTCGCGATCAAGATCGCGGACCGGCGCGTCCGCTACGCCGCTGATTCCGAGATCAACTCGTTCCGCGCCTGCATGCAGGATTCGCTCGACGTCCCCCAATACGAGCAGGCTTTCGCCAGGGCCTGCGAAGAAATCGAGTCCCGAATCCTAGCGAGGGCGGGATCTAGCAAGCGGTTCGAGGAATGGATCGCCACGAGGCGACAGATGGAGGGGACACTCAGGGAGCGGGCCATCGGGTGGCGCTCGTTGGAGGTGCTCATCGAGCGTGAGTTGAGGAGGCCCCAGAAATCGCTGTTCGATGACATCCTGCTGGAAGAGGGGGAATTGGCGGAGAAGAACGATTCGTCCGTCAGGAATGCCGCCGAACTCTTTCTCTCCCGTGAATACGGGCTCCCCTACTATTTCGGCCCCGAGTGCATCGCACGGCTGGCATCGCTCAACATCAAGCAGTTCCTGGGCTTGGCCGGCGACATCTTCGAGGAGTCGGCGGCGTCCGAGCTCTTGAAGAAGGGGGCGGCGCTCTCCCCGGAACGGCAACACAAGTTGATGAAGCGGGCGGCCCAGGCCGTGTGGGACGACATCCCGAACGGGGTGGCGATGGGGCGCGAGCTGAGGAACTTCCTCGAAGCGGTCGGGAAGTTCAGCCAGTGGTACACCTACAGGCCGACCGCCCCCAATGACCCGGGCGTGGGCGGGACGGCGCTGCGCATGTCCGAGCGCGCCTTGTTGATGGATGAGGGCCATCTGCGCGCCCGCCCGGACCACAAGCGGTTCGCGGATATCCTGGCGTCCGCGCTCGCACACAACCTGTTGGTCGCCGACCTCGATTACAGGTGCAAGGGCGAAAAGTGGATGGTCCTCAACCTGAACCGCCTGCTCTGCGTGCATTTCGACCTCCCCCTGAACTACGGGCTCTACAAGGAGCGACCGCTCCAGCAACTCGTCGATTGGGTCGACCGGCCCTTCACAGAGCCGAAATCGGAAGGCAGTCTCCTATGACCCGGAATACGGCACCGATCCCGCCCATGCGTTGGCGTGACTACGTCCTGGAGAAGGGCGAGGGGCTCTCGTCCTTCTGGGCCGGCCATCTCGCCGGGAGGGAGCGGTCGGTGCTGGTCGTCCTCGGCAAGGGGTTCGACCCCCGCTCGCATGCCGGCCTGGACATGATCCTCGCGGCGGGGGGCGGCGGGCGCCGCCACGTCCTCGGGCTCGACTACGACGAAGGAGAAGGGTCGGCCTCGCTGGCTTACGCGGCCCGGGTGCAGCAGAACTGGGACCATATCGTAGGCTCGGTCGGCGGCCGGGGGGAGGTCCGGGTGCATCCCCTCCCGTTCTTGTCGGGGACCCGGCGTGTCGGGCCCCTCAACGCCGCCAACATTTTCAACGCCCACGAAGAGCTGACCCGCTACGACGATGTCGTGGTGGACATCAGCGCCATGCCGCGCGGGATCTACTTTCCCCTGCTGGCGAGGCTCCTCTTCTTGCTGGACGAAGCCCACCAGAGACAGGAAGCCCCCACGAACCTGCACGTCATCGTCGCGGACGACCCGCTCCTCGATTCCAGGATCATGGACGAGGGCATCGACGAGACGGCAGAGTTCCTCCACTCCTTCGAAGGCAGCTTCAGCCGCGAGGCCACCGGGCAGCAGCCGAAGGTCTGGATCCCCCTGCTGGGGGAGGGGCGGACCACCCATTTCGATCGCATCTACGATCGGGTCAAGCCGGACGAAATCTGCCCCGTCCTGCCGTTTCCTTCGAAGAATCCCAGGAGGGGGGACGATATTGTCCAGGAATACCGGGACCTCCTGTTCGATCAGCACCGCCTCGATCCCCGCAGCCTGATGTACGCGGCGGAGCAGAACCCGTTCGAGGTCTACAGGCGGGTGCGGAAGGCCGTCTTCCATTACCGGGACACCCTCGACCTGATCGGCGGCTGCAAGGTCGCCCTGTCGGCCCTCTCGAGCAAGCTCATGTCCCTTGGGACCCTGATGGTTGCTTATGAATTGAAACCTCAGCTTGACATCGGGCTTGCGCACATCGACTGTAGGGGGTACAGAGTCGAGGACTTCGAGAGTTCCCCGGAGTTGTTCGGACTATGGTTAGCGGGCGAATGCTATGCGGTTTGATGTCCCCTTCGACCTCCCCGGCCCACGCCCGGTCATCGCCGGCACCGGCCTGATCGCGCTGGACGTCGTCATCCCGAACGGGCCGCACTCGCTCCCCCAGCTCTGGGCGGGCGGGACCTGCGGGAACGTCCTGACGGCGCTCGCGTTCCTCGGATGGGACGCCTACCCGATCGCACGCCTACGCGACGACGCCGCCTCGAGACAGATCACGCAGGACTTCGGCCGTTGGGGCGTCAATCCGGATTTCCTCGGCCTCGACCCGAGCGGCAGCACCCCCGTCATCGTCCAGCACATCCATTGCTCGCCCGGCCGGGGGGCGACGCACTCGTTCTCCCGCAATTGCCCGTTCTGCGGCACGCGACTTCCTTGGTACAAGCCGGTTCGCGTGTCGGACGCGGCCGACATCTTCCCGAGACTGCCTGCCCCGGCCGTCTTCTTCTTCGATCGCACGTCCCCGGGCGCCATCTACCTCGCCAGGCAGGCCGCCGAGGTCGGGGCCCTCGTGGTCTTCGAGCCTTCCGCCGCCGCCGAGGAGCAGCAGTTGCGGCGGGCGATGCAGGTTGCCCACGTTGTCAAGTATTCCGAAGATCGGATGGGCAGCCTGGAAGGCCTGGGCGAGGAGGCCGGTGTCCCGCTCCTCATTGAAACCCGCGGAGCCGACGGCCTCCGCTATCTCTCCCGCCTGAAGGCCGGCCAAGGGACCTGGGCGGTTTCCAAGGTCCTACCGGCCCGGGAGGTGGTCGATACGGCGGGGTGCGGCGATTGGTGCACGGCCGGGCTCATCGCGGCGCTCGGCAGGCGCGGCAAGGACGCATTCCTCCGGTCGTCGCCCGGCCAACTTCGCGAAGCCCTTCGGTTCGGACAAGCCTTGGCGGCTTGGAATTGCGAGTTCGAAGGCGCCCGTGGCGGCATGTACCAATCCGACCTACCCACCTTCCAGGAATCGATCCGGCGGTTGCTCGCCGGTGACTCCCGGTACACGCCACCGGCCGCGCGAGTCTTCCCGGGGAACGGATCGACGACGGAATATTCCTGCGCAACCTGCGGGGAGAGCCCGGCCCAGCACCGTTAGGGCCACGCCTGCCGTCTCCCACCATCGCCACCCGGCCGTGGTTTCCGAGCATCGCCTCGATGGCCGAGACCTTGTTCCCGGGCAGGAGGTCGGCTCCTCAGCTCAGCGGGATGACGGTGCGGTACTTGCCGCCGCGGGACTGCTCCGGCGGTTCCTCGGCGCGCTCGACCGCGACGTGATCGAGTTTGTGGGCGGCAAGCAGGCGCGTGATCTCGCCCCAGACGGCCTGCCACACCCGCTCCGGGTCGGCCCCGGCGGCGGGACGCAGGCGCACGCGCAGGCTCGTCGGGGCGGTCTGCACGATCTGGGACAGCTCGACTCCCGGGACGTGATCGACCTCCAGCGCCAGCGGCGGGATCGAGACCCGATCGCCGCGGTCTGTCGGGAAGCTGAGCACGTCGGCAGAGCGGCCCTGAACGCGGATCGCGGGCAGCGGGTTGCCGCACGGGCAGGGGTCGGGCCGCAGCACGATGCTATCGCCGAGGTCGTAGCGGAGGACCGGCTGGACCCGGTTGGCGAGGTTGCTCAAGAGGACCGTGTGCGATTGCTCGCCCGGCGGGACGGGCCGGTAGTCCGCGTCAACGGGCTCCAGCACCGCCCAGTCGTTGTCGACGTGCAGCCACCGCTCCCCGCAGCCGTAACTGAGGAACATGCACTCGGTGGCGGCGTAGCTGGTTTCGACCTTGGCGTCGAACACTTTCGCGATCCGATCATACTCGCTTATCGGCAGCCCTTCGGCCGCGAGTACCATCAGCACCGGGCGGATGTTCAGCCGGCCGGCTTCCTGCTCGCCGGCCAGGAGCCTGGCGATGCTGGCATACGGGGCGAGTACGGCCGGGCGAAACTCGTTGAGCTGGCTGACCATCTCTGACAGAGGCGCGTGAACCGAGAGCACCAGGACTCTCTTGCGGCCCGATGCGGACTTGCGTAAGCGGGCCGCGGCCACGGCTGTGGCGGAGTGGCTGCCGGGCGCAATCGTCATGGCCGTGCGCCCTCCACCGGCGAGTATCCTGACAAAGTTCCCGAGCCCGAGCCAGGCGCGGAGCGTGCGGAGAGCCATCGCGCTCACCACGGCCATGCTCCGGTCGTCCAGCACGAAGATCCCGGGCGTCCCGGTCGTCCCCGAGGTGGTGTCGAGCGTGTACTTGCCCAGGAACCGCTCGCCGATCAGGTCGGGGTTGCCCGCGAAGGCACGGGCCTTGCCGATCGTCACCTCGCGGTCCGTGGCCCAGTCGTCGAAGCGAGCCATCAGCTCTCGCTTGCTGGTGACGGGCAGCAGCGTCGGGTCCTCGACCTTATCCGGCAGGTCCCGGTAGAGTTCGCGGTAGTAGGGCGAGTTAGCCCGCGCGAAGGCCACCATCTCGGCCAGCCGGACGCGCTGCCGCTTGGCGACCTTCTGTGGCTTGCGAGATGCAAACGCCTCGCGGAGCGTCCAGAAGAGACCTTCGCTCATGAACCTGCTCCCGCGGTGGCCGAATCCGCCGTCCGGCGCGCCTCGCGCGCCTCCCCCAAGATGTCCCACCCGCCCTTGAGGACGATCCCGACGACCACCAGCCCAATCAGCAGGTCGGGCAGCGGGGACTTGAAAACCATCGCCGCGACGCCAGCGACGACGACGCCGAGGTTGGCCAGCATGTCGTTAGTGGTGAGGATCCACGACGCCTTCAGATGTACGCCGTGCTCGCGGTGAGCCCGCAGGAGCCGCAGGTTGAGGATGTCGATCACTTCTTGATCCATGCATAGTAGATCAGAAGGAGCAACACGATCGCCCACACGATGGCCGCAAAGGTGTTGAATGTGGGAGTGTAGGAGATGCCGAAGAGCGTGAATCGAACGTCGCCGATGGCAAGGCCACCGTGAGTCAGAACCTGATTCGCCGCAACTCCGGAGAAGAACTTGGCGATTTCCTTGCGTTTCATGATTACCTCCTGTTCGCTGACCGAGCCGCTTACTTCCTGGTCGTCGGCAAACGTACGTTGTTGATGATAAATCGGCTCCGCGGCAGGGCCGGCAGCCGCCCATAGTCGATCCGCAGGTCCTGCTCCGGCATGTCATAGGTGATGCCCCCGGCCAGGAACCCCGACGACACCTTGATCAGCTCGACCGCGATCCACTCGCCCGGACAGCGATGGTTCCGGTGGTGGTCCCCGCCCCCCTGGGGGATGAAGTCGAAGGGGCACCCGTCCCACCGGCGGAACCGCTCCGGACGGAACGCCTCCGGCTCCTCCCAGGTCCGGGGGTCGTGGTTGGTGCCGTACAGGTCCAGCACGACCCTCCGCCCTTTGGGGAAGTGATAGCCCTTCCACTCGAAGTCGTGCCGCACCCGCGCCATGACGGCCGGGAAGAAGGGGTAGAACCGCCGGACCTCCTGCGCGAACAGGTCCGCGTAGCCGGCCTCGCCGGCCGCGAGCCTCTCCCGGCACGCGGGGTACTGGTGCAAGGCTAGGGCGGCGAAGGTGATGAAGACCGAGACGGCCACGGTCGGCCGCAGCACGTTGATCAACTCCACCGCCGCCGTGTGCCGGTCCAGCAAGCCCCCCTTCAGGTCCCGATGCATCGCGACCACCCAGGCCGCGCTCTCCTCGGGCGGCTTGAGCCGGCCGGCGCGGATGTCTTCGATCAGGTCCCCGATCCACCGCTCGGCCCGCCGGCGGGCCAGCCGGGACCACAGGTGTGCCGGGCTGAGGGTCGCCGCCCGGTCGAACATCGCCATCAGTTCGGTCGTCCGCCGGCCGACCTCCGGCTCCGCGAGCGGGACGCCGGCCCAGGCACAGACGGCCCGGGACAAGATCTCGTTCACCTCGCCATAGAGCACGACCCGATCTGCCCCGGCCCACTTCCGGGCATAGACCTGCCACCAGTCGCCGGCGATGGCTCCCAGGCGCTCGATCCGCTCGGGGGCCATGAGCGACATAAACATCTGCTTGCGGTGCCGGTGCGCCTCTCTATCCAGCCCCTGCACGCCGCCTTGGCCGAAGAGCGTCTTCTGGAGCCACGCGGGCGCGACGCCGCTCCGGGTGAAGCGGTCCTCGTCGTAGAACAGCGCAGCCCCGTCCCGGCCTGTCATGCAGATGGTCTTCCGGAGCATGAGCCGGGCCTCGAACAGGTCGGACTGGTAGCGCCGGCACCGCTTCGAGATGAACCTGTAGGGGTCGGACATCAGTGCCAGCGTACTGTCGGGCCACTTGTCGCGGGGGATTTGGGGCATAGCGTCTTCTCCTCATCTCCCGGCCTGCCCGCGCGCGACGCGCAGGCCGTTGGCGACGGCCAGCAGCTCGCTGGCCTCGTGGGCGAAGACCGCCACGGTGATCCCCAGCAGGCCGGAGACGGCCGCCGGGATCAGCGCGGCCAGGAGCAGGATGGAGAGACACGATGTTCTGGGGCGATCACCGGCGCGCTCGCGGCCGAGGCCAGGGATCGCGAGGACCTTGCCGGGGTCGTCGCCCATGAGCGCGACGTCGGCGGCCTCGATCGCGGCGTCGGTCCCGGCGTCGCCCATCGCGATGCCCGACCGTCGCCGCGGCCAGCGCCGGCGCGTCGTTGATCCCGTCGCCGACCATCGCCACCGGGCCGTACGCCCGTTCGAGCTCCCGGACCGCGGCGACCTTGTCCTCGGGCTTCAGGTCGGCGCGCACCTCGTCGATCCCGAGCTCGCGGGCGATGGCCCGGGCGGTGCGGCGGTTGTCGCCGGTCAGCATGGCCACCTTGGCGATCCGCCTCGGCGTGGAGCGACCGGACCGCATCGGCGGCCTCCGGCCTGAGTCCGATCCCGCAGCGCGAGGAGGCCGATCGCGCGGTCGGTCGTCCCGACCAGGACCACGGTCTTGCCCTCCTCGGCGATCGCCCTCGGCGAGCGCCGCGGCGCCGACGGCGCCGCTCCCCAGGTCCGCGGAACAGCTCCGGGCTGCCCGACGTAGACGTCGGTGCCGTCGACGTCGGGCCTTGGCCCCGGCCCCCGCCAGGGCCTCGAAGTCGCGGCCTCGGCCGCAGGCGCTCGACGCCCTCGGCCTCCGCGCGGCGCACGATGGCCCGGGCCAGCGGATGCTCGGAGTAGCGCCTCGACCGACGCGGCCAGGCGGAGCACGCACGGCCCGGGTCGCATCGCCGAGCGGGATCGACGTCGGTCACGACTCGGGCTCGCCGTCGGGTGAGCGTGCCGGTCTTGTCGAAGGGCCGACCACGCGCACGTTGCCGAGGTTCTCCAGGTGGAGGCCTCCCTTGATGAGGACGCCCCGCTTGCCCGCCGAGCCGATGGCGGCGGCCACCGCCACCGGCGTGGACATCACCAGGGCGCAGGGCGCGCCCGCGACGGCGAGCGTCACGGCCCGGCGGGCCCACGGTCCGAGGCGTCGCCCCCCGCGAGCGGCGGCACGACGAGCAGGACGAGCGCGCCGAGCAGGACGGCCGGGCTGTAGCGGGCGGCCGAAGCGGTCGATGAAGCGCTGCGCGCCGGTCTTCTGCTCCTGGGCCTCCTCGACGAGGTGGATGATGCGCGAGAGCGTGTTGTCCGGCGAACGCCCGTCGTGGCCTCGACCTCGATGGCCGCCCGTGAGGTTGAGGGTCCCGGCGAAGACCTTGGTCGCCCTCGGCCTTGTCGACCGGGACCGACTCCCCGGTGATGGGCGCCTCGTCGAGGCTCGTCGCCCCGGCGCGGATGACGCCGTCGGTCGGCAGGCTCTCCCCGGGTCGGACCAGGAAGAGGTCGCCGGGCGAGAGATCCTCGGCCGGGATCGCCACCTCGCCCCGGTCGGCGCAGGAGGTGGGCGGTCCTCCGGGGCGAGGTCGAGCAGGGCGCGGATCGCGGCGCGGGTGCGGGCGAAGGTGTACTCCTCGATCGCTTCGGCGGCCGCGTAGAGGACGACCAGGAAGGCGGCCTCGAACCACTCGCCGAGCAGGACGGCGCCCAGCGTGGCGACAGGCCATGAGGACCTCGATGCCGACCTCGCGCTCACGGGCGAACTCCTCCCAGCCCTCGCGGGCCCAGTAGTAGGCCCCGATCAGGATGCCGAGGCCATAGATGCCCTGAGCAAGATACGCCGGTGTGCCGAGCCGGGAAGCGAGCCAGCCGACGGCCAAGAGCGCGGCAGCGATGAGGGCGTTGCGCGCGGGCGGGAATCGATACCACGGCCCCTGGAAGCCGCCCAGCTCCGCCTCTTCGTCGTGCCCTTCGTCCGGCTGGGCCCCGGGCTCATCCGTTGTCACCGTGTTCCCGTCTTCATTCATGGTTCAGAACATCCTCTATTGGCCCGGCGCGCGGCGTATGGGCTATCCTTCGGATGCGTCCCTTCGGCCTCGCTCATCTGTTTCCAATAAACCATAGTAAATAATATATTTAAATTCGATTTGGATTACCACGATCCCTCCCACAAGTCGACGAGTGGTTATGGGAGGCACAAGGTCGGGCCTGCCCTGCTATTGCGGCGAATACCTTGTGAATCCGCGGGATGCTCGCGCGCCGCCGCAGTCAGGACGTCGATCGGTCTGGCCGAGGGGGAGGAGCTCGCTCTGGCGGGGCTCGTCGCGGCCCGCCAAGGGCCGCTGTTGGTCCTGGCACATCACGATCCTCCGAAAGACCGGAGAAGCCTCCATGCGCGTCAGACCCCCACCGCTTCTCCGGGCACGGCGATTGCCCCGTTCCCCTCGTGGCGGGAGTCCTCGGGGGCCCCGTCTTCCCGCTCCGGACCCTTGCCGAAGAGGAGGTAGAGGACCGGCAGCGCCAGCATGGTGAGGAACGTGTCGCAGACCATGCCGAAGAAGACCACGGTGGCCAGGGGGCGCTGGACCTCGGCGCCGATGCCGGTGGAGAGCATCATGGGGACGAAGCCGAACGCCGCGACGGTGCCGGTCATGAGCACGGGCCGGAGCCGCGCGAGCCGGGCCTGCTCGATCGCCTCCCGCTTCGGGACCCCGTGCGCCATCCGGTCGCGGATGTAGCTGACGAGCACCAGCCCCTCGAGCATCGACGCGCCGGCGAGAGCGACGAACCCCACCCCGGCCGAGATGGTGAACGGCATCCCCCGCAGCCAGAGCCCGAGGACCCCGCCCACCCGGGCGAAGAGCACGCCGCTGAAGATCATCAGCGCGTCCCGCATCGAGTGGAACGTCAGGTACAGGAGGCTCAGGATGAGCGCCAGGGCCAGCGGCACGACGATGAGGAGCCGCCGCTCGGCGCGTTTCAGATGCTCGAACTGGCCGCCCCACTCGATGTGATAGCCGGTGTCCAGCCTCACCCCGGCCTTGACCCGGGCCTGGGCCTCCTCGACGAAGGAGCCCAAGTCCCTGCCGCGGACGTTGGACTGGACGACGATCCGCCGCTGGCCCCACTCGCGCTGGATGGTGGACGGCCCGGTGACCTCTTCCAGGCGGGCGAGTTGCGTGAGCGGGAGCCGCTGCCCGGAGGCGGTCGTGACGAGGACTTGGCCGAGCGCCCCGGGGTTTGCCCGATAATCTTCGGATAGCCTCACGACGAACGGGAAGCGCATCCCGGGCTCGAGGACCTCGCCGACGGGGATGCCGCCCGCGGCCTTCACGGCATCGAGCACCTGCCGGGCGGAGACCCCGTACCGCGAGAGGGCCTGCCAGTCGACCGCTACACGGAGCACCGGCTGGCCCGTGATCTGTTCAAGGCTCACGTCCGCCGCGCCTGGGATCTGGAGCACGATTCGCAGGATGTCCTCACCTTTTTCCTTGAGGACGGCCAGATCGTCGCCGTAAAGCATGATCCCGAGGTCCGCCCGGATGCCCGAGACCATCTCGTTGATCCGCATCTCGATCGGCTGCGTGTAGGCCGCCCGCATCCCGGGGAGCCTCTCCGTGAGTTCGGCCATTCTCTTCACGAGCTCGTCCTGGCTCTTCGCCCGCGTCCAACCGCCCTCGGGCTTCTGCGTGAAGTAGCGCCCCCAAACGGCCGGGCCGCTCAAAAGCGGCGGCCGCGCGATCGGATAGCGGCCCTCGCGGGGCTTGAGCGTGATGAAGATGTCGCCGACCTCCAGGCCCATGGGATCGGTCGCCACCTCGGGGGTGCCGACGCGACTCCAGATGGACTCGATCTCGTCGGGGAATTCACGCTTCAGGATCTGTTCGATCCGCGTATTGTACCGGAGCGACTCCTCCAGGCTGATGCCGGCAAGGCGCACCGTGTTGATGACGATGGTCCCCTCGTTGAGCCGCGGGACGAACTCGGAGCCGAGCCCGAGGCCGAGGATCGTCGCGCCTAGCGTGATCGCCCCGACGATGACGAGCGTAGTGCGCGGGAACCTCAGGCCCAGGTGGAGGATCGGCTGGAAGACCCTGTGGGCCATCCGGTCGACGAAGGTCTCCTTGTCCCTCACCTTCCGCGAGAGGCCGAGGGAGGCGAGGACGGGCATGAGGGTCAGCGACATCACCATCGAGCCCAGCAGCGCGAAGATGACCGTCATCGCCATCGGCCGGAACAACTTCCCCTCGATCCCCTCCAGGGTGAGGATCGGCAGGTAGACGATCATGATGATCAGCTCGCCGAACATCGTCGGCTTCCTCACCTCGACGGCCGCATCCCTCACGATGTCGAGCTGCTTCCGCCCCGAACGGTCGTGGGCGAGGTGGCGCACGCAGTTCTCGACCATGACGACCGAGCTGTCGACGACCAGCCCAAAGTCGATGGCCCCCAGGCTCATCAGGCTGCCGGCGATGCCGATCCGCTCCATCATCGTGACGGCGAAGAGCATCGACAGCGGGATGGCCGAGGCGACGATCAGGCCCGCGCGGAAGTTCCCGAGGAAGGCGAACAGCACGGCGATGACGAGGACGGCGCCCTCGAAGAGGTTCTTCTCGACCGTGTGGAGCACCTGGTCCACGAGGTGCGTCCGCTCGTAGACCTCGGCGATCTCCACCCCCTTGGGCAGGGCGGAACGGACGTCCTCCATGGCCTTGTCGAGGCCCATCGTCACCTCGCGCGAGTTCTCGCCCATCCGCATGAAGGCCAGGCCCAGCACCGCCTCGCCCTGACCCTCGGCGGTCACCCCGCCGCGGCGGATCACGTGGCCGACCGCCACATCCGCCACGTCGCGGACGCGGACAGGCACCCCGTTATAGGCCGTGATGACGACCCCGGCGATGGCGTCCGTGGAGGCGACCCGGCCCACTCCCTGGACGAGGCTCGCCTCGCCGGCCTCGGCGACATAGCCGCCGCCCACGTTCGCATTGTTCTCGCGGAGCGCGCGCGTCACGTCGTCGAGCGTGAGCTTGTACTTGGCCAGCTTCGCCGGGTCGACCCGGGCCTCGAACTGCTTCGCCATCCCGCCCCAGGCGTTGATCTCGGCCACGCCCGGCACGCGCCTGAGCCGCGGTCGGACGACCCAGTCCTGGAAGGTCCTGAGTTCGGTGAGGCCGACCTTCGGGTCGCTGCTCGTGAGCAGGTAGTGGTAGATCTCGCCGAGGCCGGTGGCGACCGGGCCCATCTCGGGCCGGGCGATCCCCTCCGGGAGCCGCGCCTCGCCGAGCCGCTCGTTCACCTGCTGGCGGGCGAAGTAGATGTCGGTGCCGTCCTCGAACGTGGCGACGACCTGGGAGAGGCCGAACTTCGAGATCGAGCGGACCTGCTCCAAGCCCTTGAGGCCCCCCAACGCCATCTCGACCGGGAAGGTGATCTGCCGCTCGACCTCCTCGGGCCCGAGTTCCGGGGCGACCGTGTTGATCTGGATCTGGACCGGCGTCGTGTCGGGGAAGGCGTCGAGCGGCAACCGCGCGGCCGCACGGACGCCGAGCGCGACCAAGATGCCCGCCAACAGGAGGATGACGAAGCGGTTCTTCAGGCTGAAGCCGATGAGCGCATTGAGCATGAAATGGCCCTCCTTCGAGGCCGGTCAGTCGTCGGTACAGCCGGCCCCGAGGGCGTCCTTCATCGTCTCGGTCTTGAGCAGGAACGCCCCGGTCGTGACAACCCGCTGGCCGGGCTGGAGGCCCGATGCCACCTCGATCAGATCGCCGCGGACGGCGGGCCGGACCCGGACCCGTTGCGGGTGGTAGACACCGTCGGCCAGGGCCACGAACACCAGGTGGTCCTGGTAGCGGCGCTGGACGGCCTCCCTCGGGACGACCACCGCCTCGTGCTCGACGCCCAGTTGGACCTCGGCCCGACCGAATTGGTGGGCGCGGAGCCGGCCGTCGGGGTTGGCGAGCTCCGCCCGGACGCGGGTGGTGCGGGTCATCGGGTCCACCTCGGTCCCGACCCAGGTGACCTTGCCCGCGAAGGCGGTGGCCTTCACGGCCGGGTTCGCGCCCGAGACGGTGAAGGTCACCGCCTGGCCGGCCTTCACCGCGTCGATATCGGATTCGTAGACGTCGATCCAGAGCCACATCGACCGGGTGTCGGCGAGGGCATAGATCTGGGTGGTGGGCTCCACCGCCTCGCCCGCCACAGCCTCCAGCGCGACGACGGTGCCCCCGATCGGGGCGGTGATCACCAGCAGGCTGGAAGTGTCCTGCATCTTCGCAAGCCGGACCAGCGTCGCGTCGTCGAAGCGGAGATTCTTGAGCCGCTGGGTGGCCTCGCGCAGGTTGGCCTGCGCCTCGGCGAGCGCGGTCTGAGTTTCGAGCTCTTGCCTGGCGGCCACGGCACCGGTGGCCGCCAGGCTCTTGGTCCGGTCATAGGTCGCCTGGGCGAGTTCGACCGCGGCCCGGGCGGAGAGATAACGGGCCTTCGCGGCACCGACCTCGGCCGAGTCGACCACCGCGAGGACTTCGCCCTTTCGCACCGCATCGCCGAGGTCGGCCTTCACCTCGCTGAGGAAGCCGGAGACGCGCGGCCGGATCTCCGCGTAGCGCCTCGCGTCGTAGGCCGTCTCGGCGTTGGCCCGGAGGGTGGGAGCCCGCTTCTCCTTCGTGGCGGGTGCGGTCTCGATCCCGATGTCCTTGGCGATCTCGGCCGAGGCGAGCTTCACGTCGGGCACTTCGCCCGGCGCGGCCGAGGCCGAGGGGTTCGTGCCGCACTTGAAGCAGAAGTCCCGCGGGAGCCCGTGCCCCTTCGGGCACATCGTGATGTCGTACTTCTCCTTAAGCTCCGGATGGCAGAGCGTGCAGATGTCCTCGGGGATATTGCCGTGCTCCTTGCAGAGCGTGAGGCTCGATTTCAGCTCCTTGTGACAGAGCGTGCAGAACTTCTCCGGGACGCCGTGCTCCTTGCACTGGAGGGGGGGCTCGGACGTGACGGACGCGGCCCGCGGGCGGGCCCATGCGGGCAGGAGGTCGGGGCGGACGAAGGCCAAGGCGACGCCGACCGCGGCCAGGCCGCCGAGCGCGATGAGGGCGCCTTTGAGGATCGTTTTCATGGTCCATAGTCCTCGATCGAGGTGCCAGGTCGGTGCCCCGCGCCGGCGCCGGGCCGTGCGTGGCCGGGAGCGCGAGGTGGGGCGGACGATGGAAGGACTACCGGGCCCCCAGGACGGGGGAATGGGAAGTGCGCACGCACCTACGAAAACGTGGGCGTGCGAAAGGTGGGGCGGATCAGAAGCGGAAGTTTTGGAGCAGCGCGCGCAGTCGAGCGCCGTCGCACCGGGCCGTTGCGAAAGCCACGGGTGTGGAGGGGAAAGCCCGGCCGGTCAGGAGGCGGGTGCCGAGCGCCGTCGGGGCAGCCAAGGGCTGGGGGTGACCGACATCGTCCGGGGCGGGGAGCGAAACCTCGTCGGCCTGGATCGCCCCGGCACTGATGCACGTCACCCCGTCGTCGGGGCAGCTCGCGGGCGGGCGAGGGGTCCCATGGCCGTCTTCCTCGCGCTGGCCGGCGCAGCATCCTACCTCGGCCGCCCGGCAGAGGAGCGGGCAGGTTGAGAGGATGGCGGCCAGGAAAAAGACGGTGAATGTCTGCACAGCAGGCCCGGAGGATTCGCAGAATGCTCCTTGTACAAGCTACCAAGCGCGGTTAGGTCTGCCTAGGTCAAGGCGAGACCCTATCCCGAGCATATCCGTTTCGCTCACCGATGATCATCAGCGTGCCGACACAGGACATTCCGCTGCCGGACGTGTGGTGACATGCGATCGGCCCCTACTGCTAAAATATACAGCAGGATTGCTCGTGCAGGCAGCAACCCTCGGCGATGGCGAAGGCGGATCATCTCCGACATTCGAACCGCAACCTATTGCGAAAGATATGGTTAGTCGGATTGCTCTATTCTCGGCCGCTCTGCCACCATCCGGCGGCATAGGGCTTCCTATTGATTTGCCTCATCATTCTCGCAGGACTCGACTTCCGTGACGGGTCTTGCAACCCTCTCCGGCGAATGAGGTACCCCGATGAGCGTCCCGAAGTCCGCTTGGCTCCTCCCGTCCGTTGCGTATCTGTCCCTCGGCATGGCCCCGGCACTCGCCGACGATGCGAGTTGGCAGAAGGCCCACGATGCCGGCTGGAAGGCGTATCAAGAGGGTCAGTTTGACGAGGCCGAGAGGCTCCTCAGGGCCGCCGAGAAGGAGGCCCGGGCGTTTGGCGACAAGGACCCGCGGCTCGCGACGACCCTCGACCACTTTGCGTGGGTCCTCTGCGCCAAGGGGATGCCGGAGCACGCGGAGCCCCTCGCGAAGTGGGCCCTCGCCTGGCGTGAGAAGGTGCTCGGGGCCGAGCACCCCGACGTGATGCAGAGCTTGAACACGCTCGCGTGCCTCTACGATGCCGAGGGCAATGCAAGCCATGCCGAGCCTCTCTACAAGCGAGCCCTCGCTCTCGCCGAGAAGACGAAGGGGCCTGGGCATCCGAACGTCGCCGCCATCCTCGACAATCTCGCCACTATCAGCCACATGGAGTATCGGAACGCCGAGGCCGAAGCCTATTACAAACGGGCCCTCGCCATCCGCGAGAAGGCGGCTGCCGGCGACCCAGCGTCACTCGCCCCGTCGCTCTTCAACCTGGCGACCCTCTACCTCGACCAGGGTAAGTTCGCCGACGCCGAGCCACTCTACAGACGAGCCCTGGAGATCCGCGAGACGGCCGAGGGACCGGAGCATCCCGACGTCGCGGTGAGCCTGGACGCCCTCGCGACGCTCTACCTGAAGCAGGGGAAGGCCGACCAGGCGGAGAAGCTCCTGAAGCGAGCCCTCGCCATCTTCGAGAAGGCGTTGGGACCGGAGCACCCCGACGTCGCCGCGTGCCTCTGCAGGATAGCGATGGTCTGCACGTCGATGGACCAGAACTCCGAGGCAGAGTCCTGCTGCAAGCGGGCGATGGGCATTTATGAGAAGCACGGGGAGGCGGAAACGCCGGGCATGGCGAAGGCCCTTGAGAGCTATGCCGTGCTCCTGAGGAAGACCGGCCGTGCCGAGGAGGCGGCAAAATATGAGGCACGGGCCAAGTCGATTCGGGCGAGGGCCGCGCAGTGACGGCGAGGCGAGAAAGCTGGCGGCGAACCGGGAGAGGGCTCTACACCTCCCGATTCGCCGCCTTGCCCTCCGGGAGGGCGGCAGGCTGAAATCTACCGTGGAGCCGCGAATGCGTCGAGGCCGATGCGTCCGCGGAGCGGGCTCACTTCCTCGTCAGGGCCATCCCGCAATACGGGCATTTGGCCGGGAAGGACGCCACGACGCTCGGATGCATCGGGCAGTGGTATTGGGCAGCAGCCGCGGCAGCGGACGGTTGAGCGATCGGGGCCGCCGGAACGGAGGGCGCGGCAGGAGCGGTTGAGCCGTTCATGTTCATGCCCGGCATGCTAGCCGCGGGGGCCTGCACTGCGGGCATCTGCATACCGCCCATGTTCATGCCGCCCATCATCGCGCAGCCGGCACCGCCTCCTCCGCAGCCGTAGCCACCGCCGGAAAAGCGGTAGCCCTGACCGAAGGTATGCCCGCCGCCGTAGCCGCCACCCCGGTAGTAGCCGCCACCGCCCCCACCGCACTGAGCATGGGCCGTGTTGAGGCCGACCACGAGGCCGAGAGCGGCGAGAATCGCGGCGAAGGTCCCCGTCTTCAAGATTCGCATCAAGGTGCTCCTCACTGGGCTCCAAGTCAGGAATCCCCGACGCAAAGCGGAACCCGATTCTTCAGCGTCGAGGAGAGGGGTCGTTTCCAGCGGCGGGCAAAGATGCCCTCCGTGCAGGTGGCCCACAGGACGCGGCCCACGGGCTCTTCCCGATTCACGCCGCGTCACTGCAACGGCCGCAGCCAGGGCTTCGCAAGCGGGACATTCCGGCCCGTCGGCCACTCGCGGTAGGTCGAAGGAGCGGTGCTGCTCGCACGAGCCGAAGTGCGGGCTGGGGCCGGAGCGGTGTAGAAGCCGCCGCGATAGGTCGGCGCGGGGGGAGCGGTCGGGTAGTAGTAATAGCCCCAGCCGTTGTAACCCCACCCGTAGTAGTAGCGGGGGGTCGAAGCCGGAGCGGTACCGCCCGGGGCCTGGGCACGGGCCGATGAGGCGATGATCCCCAGACCGCCGGCCGCGAAGACGCCCGCCAGCACCATCACACGAATGCGATTCATCGTCCTGCTCCCTGGAGAGGAAGGGATGTTCGACCATCGACGGCCCACGACGGGGGACCGTCCCCAAGGCCCGGCATCAGACGCCGATGGGTGTGCGCTCTCGGGGCACCCAGCGGCGGCCGAGAGGCCGTAATGCAAACGTATTTGAGTGGGGAGGCATCGAGCCTAGATCCGGTCGATACGGACCCTAAGCGAAGACGCCCAAGAGGCGAACGAAGGCCCGCCGGGAGGAGGGATTAGAAGCGGAGATGAGTCGTGAGGAGATGGAGGGGACGTTTCGGGGAGTCCCCTGCGTCCCAGAGGGCGATTGCGGCCGGTTCCGGGGAGAGAGCGTGCCCCAGCCGGGCGGCAGGAAAGCTCTCCCCGAGATCGGAGCGGTCACCCGCCGTGCGACGGTCCGGCTTCGAGCCGGGAGCCACGGGCTCGCTCGAACGGCATTGGCATGCGGTCGGGATGCACGTCGTTCGAGGAGGCGTCAGGCCGGCCGAAGCCGCAGACCCTGCCGGTCCGGTCCAGGGAAGACCCGGAACCGACGAGGTGCAGCAACCTTTGTTGCAGGTCTCGTGACGGCCTACACAGCAGGACGCGAAGGCCGCCGGGTAGCAATCACGACCCCCGGCTACTCCCGCTTCGGCGAGGCCTGCGGTCGCCAAGAACGCTCCCCAGATTGCCGCGACGGCAACCCATGGGAAACGGCGATGGCGACGAGAAGCAGACATCAATCGCCCTTTCGTGGGAACCGGACTCTGAAGGCCCGACGACAACCCGCCAGGAGTTATTCGGACTCCCATTCATTCTATTCGATTGTAGGGGCTGCGTCTCTTTAGGGCAACCTAGGCGGACTGGCCAATCGGCGCCATCGAGCACACCCAGGCGATCACTCGCCGAGGAATTGTCGCGGAGACCATGACCTGCCGGACCTCCAACCCGCGTCCCAAGACTCATCCACCCCGCGACAAGGCCAGGATCGCCTCCCTGACCGCAGGCGTCAGGCGGTGCCAATTTGCGACCAGCTCGCGGAGTGACACGTCGGTGCAGACCTCATGCAGACAGGGCCAAAAAGATTCGCCGGAACCCATTCCGTTGCAAGGGACTTGCGCCGAGAGGGCTGCGGGTGCAATTCCCGCCGCCTCCACTCCAGTGGCTTTCGCACGGCTCACACCAACGTCGGGAGTCGACGGCCGGATCTCGGGAGTCGACGGCAGGACCTCGGCCATCGAAGCCGTCGTGTTTCGCTCGGTTGGTTGGCCAGGCGGTCAAGGCAGGACCGTCAGCCTGATGGGCCGGGCAGGGTGGGTCGTGCCGGCTGGCTCGCAGGTCGCAACTGCGTAAAACGGGCGCTGCTGCGGCTTGACCCAAGGCTCGGCATAGAGGCGGATGACCCGCTCGGTCTGCTGCTCGGTGATCAAAACTCCGTTGAGGCCGATGTCGAGCACGCGGACCCCAAATGGCAAGTTGCGGACTTCGATCGGAACCCGGCCCTCGAAACCGTTGCGACGCTCGACCGCCAGCGTCATCGTGACCTCCTCGCCGGGCCGAATTTCAAGACTCTCCGGCGCGAACTGGAGTCGCAGGTTGGGTGGCGGCGTCACTGTGATCCAACCCCGATCGGGGCCACCCGGATCAACCCGGTGCTCCATGTCAGGCCAAGCCGAGTCGGTCGCCACGGAGCGGGCCACCAGGATCCAGTTGCCCTCGGGAAACGGGGGGGCGTCCTCGGCGGCTTCGAACAAGAGGTCGGCGGTGAACTGTTCGGCTTCGATCCGCGCCGGCGTGGCGGTGATCCCCGGCGGCAGGCCCTCGACCCAGACGTCGACCGGGCCGTCGAAGCCGTCGATCCGGGTCAGGCTGACGGGAACGACGGTGGCCGAGCCGCGGGCGATGTTGACATCCTCGATCTCGGGAGCCACACGAAAATCGGGCCGGGCGGGTCGGACCACCAGATGGTATCCGTGTTGCGAACTCCCGTGGCCGCGGCTGTCTTCGATGCGGACGATGTAGCGACCAGCCTCGGGAGCGTCGAACGTGAGCCGGGCGTCCTTGTCGAAACCGGGGCCACCATCGTCGTTGCGGTAGTAGAGGGTCACCGGGGCAATCCCGCCCGGAGGCAAACTGACGCCGGGGGGATGAAGTTCGACCTTGTAGATCGGCTGGCCCATCGGGTGGTGCTCGGGGGTGGTCTCAAGCGCGGCGACGCGCTGGCCGGTGTTGTTGCGTGGCGGGCCGAGGCCCCAGAGCACGGCATCGTCGTCGGGGTTGCGGGGCAACTCGTGAAGCCGGATCAGCTCCCTGCCCAGGAGCAGGTAATCGCCCTGGTTGAAACCGGTCCAGGGCCAAGTCAGGCGGATGTTGCGGCCGGTGGAGGGGTGGTCGCGGAAGGCGACCGTGGTTTCGCGCACCGGACGCAAGATCGCGCGGGGGACCGGTTGGCCGTCGGGCCATTGGATTTCGATGCGGGGGTCGATGGGAGAGCCCAGGCGGCGTCCGTAAACCTCGACGATCCAGCGTTCGCCGGCCTGTGCTTCGAAGGCCGCGTGGTCCACATCGCCGGGCGCGTCGATGACGCCAGACAACCCGCCCGGGGTCGCCAGAGTCGGAGCCTGGGACGGGTTATCGTCCGGCTCGGTGGCCAATTGTTGCGGACCTGTAGCGACAACAACATGCCAGGGCTTGGTGGTGGGCAGCTCGTTCGGTCCGAGCGGAGGTAGCGGGAGCAGGGTGCCGGGCTGGGCGTCGGCTGGAACCGAGAGGCTCGGGCAGGGGTCGCCGAGGTTGTCGCCGGTCAAGGTCAGATGAACCGTAGTTCCGGGAACGACGCCTCGTGGCGAGACGGTCCGGACCCAGGCCAGGGGTCCGAGCGTGACGCGATAGAAGTGGTTGCCGGAGCCACCCAGATCCGTGTCGGCAATGCGGAGGATCGCTGGTCCGGACTGGTCGGGTGTGTAGTGTAGTAGCGGTTCGCGGCCTTCGTCGGTTCGGGTCGCGCGGGCCAGGAGCGTGCCCGAGGAGTCCATCAGAGCCAACTCGGCGGCGATCGACGAACCAAGTTCCCGAGCCAGCAGCACTGCCACAAAGGGCTGGCCGGCTTCGAGCCGGACCAGGAGATGGTCCCGATCGCCAGGCTTGTCGATCGTGCCGGTCCATGTCGTTGGTAATGGGGGTGCGGCGAGGTCCGCGGCGGTTGGGTCGTCGTCGGGTTCCCGGCCGGCGGTCTCCGGGACGGCGGAAACCGCAAGGAGCCGCGGTCCGGCTGTGCCGAGCGGTGTACGGACCTTGAAGGAATAGACGCCAGGCGGGAGGTCGGGGGGTAGGTTCAGCTCGACATCGATGGCGTTGGGCTGAGGAGAATCGAGGGGAATCAGCCGGGCGTTGAGGGCAGGCGACGAAAACCAGATCGCCTGGGCCTGGTCGACGCCCCGCCCCGTCAGGCGGATCCGGGCGGTGCTGCCCCGGGTCACGCCGCGCGGCGTGGGCGGGTCGAGCGTCGCGCCCCGAACCAGTTCGGGCTTCGCCGACGAGCCGGCCGCCGTTGAAGCCGTCCGGGGTCGGCTCGGTCCTTCGGCCAGTCGCGCGCCGTCGGCGACCGCGTGGACTGTGACGCGGCCGTTATAGAGCCCCAGCGCGACACGGGCGCCGTCGGGCGAGAAGCTCAACGCCAGCGGCCAGTCGGGCTGGGCGGGAAGAACCAGCCTGGACTGAAGGGTCGACGGGTCCCAGAACTTGACGGTCCGATCTTCCGACGCGGAGGCGAGCACCGAGCCATCGGGCGACTGCCGCAGCCGGATGATCGGGCCGTCGTGGGCGAAGACCGAGAGGCTGAGGACGGCCGACTCGCCGGTGATCCGCCAGGCGCGAAGCGTGCGATCGACCCCCGCGGCATAGACGGTCGAGCCGTCAGCCGAGAAAGCGACGGCATAGAGTTCCGCCGTGGCGTCGGAAAGGCTGACCAAGCGGCGGCCGTCGGCCACGTTCCAGAGTTTGAGGGTGCGATCGCCGGCGGCGCTGGCGACCCGCGTGCCATCGGGCGAGAAGGCCACGCCGTAGACGGCGTCGGTGTGCTCCTTGAGGGTGCGTCGTTCCTGACCGTCGGCCACGTTCCAGAGTTTGATCAGACGATCATAGCTGGATGTGGCAAGGGTCTGTCCGTCGGGACTCAGCGCCGAATCGAGAATCGTATCGGAGTGAGCGCGCCAGGCGTGGAGCCGCTCGCCGCGGACCAGGTCCCAGATGGCTATGGCTCCGTACTGGCCGGCTCGGCCGCCGGTGGCGATCAGCGTTCGGCCGTCCGGTGCGAGGTGGAGGCCGGCGATCGGGCCATCGTGGCCTGTCAGCCTGGTCGTGACGTCCAGCGAGGCCAGGTCGAGGACCAGGATCTCGGTCCCGCGGGCCGCCAGCAGCTTGGAGCCATCGGCTGTGAAGGTCAGGGCCGTGACCGGCTCGACCGCGCCCGGAGCGGGGTCTTTCGGCGGCAGCAGGCTGAGCGGATCGACCAGAGCGATCAGCGGAGTCTCGGTCTCGGAGGGGCCGTCAAACCGGGCGCCCTGGGCAACCCAGCGCTCGAGGGTTCGAATCTCGTCGTCGGTCAGGGGCGCCTGCTTATAGGGCATGCGCGGAACGGCGTCGGGCCGGATGACGGCGATGAGGTGGCTTGCGTCTGGGTCGCCCGGTTCGAGTATGCCCGCGCCGAGGTCGCGCCCACCGCGCTTCAGGTGTGCGAAGGTTGAGAGATTCAGACCCGCCTCGGCTTTGCGGTCGTCGTGGCAGCCGAGGCAGCGGCGAACCAGGATGGGGGCGACGTCCGATCGAAAGCTGACCGGGTCGTCCGACGCGACCCAGAGGGCGACGAGCAGGGCGAGCATGGCTGAGTGAGCACTCCGGTCCAAGGTCGCAGGATTCGCTCACGAGCGAAGGTGCGAGGCGACGCGGCATCCGGTCGGGATCATGGCACGGTCGGACGGGAAGGCGGCAGGGCGAAGGGAGGCACTGGATGGCATCGTACGGGTCGGGATCTCCGAGACCGGGGAGGCGGCTCAGGTCTCGAGATCGTCTTCCTCAGGCTCGATTCCGAACCTGCGGAAGCGAGAACCTCCCGGGAGAGACCCGAGCTCGAGACCCGGGGGGCGGCGGTGACGCGGTTTGAGACGGCGTTCATCGAAGCCGATGGGGAGCACCAGGCGGTAGCGGCGCAAGTCTTCGAGATACCGGGCCAGCACGCTCAGCGCCAGGGCCGAAACGACCACCGAATTGACCGCCAAGAGGATAACAAGCTGATGGAGCGGTTTGTGCTGGGGACCGGACGCAGGGGGTGGCTTGGGATCGGCGCCGATGCTCAGGTGACGAGGTTCGACATAATCGGGCGGTGGAGCGGTCACCGGCCGATACGGCCCGCCGAGCCAGCGGAGCCAAACGGGGATGATCACGGCCAGGCCGTTGGCGATCAAGAGCGTGGCCAAGGCGAACGCCCAGAACTGGGGCGTCAATCGCGGCCTGGGTCGAGGGGGGAAAAGTTCCACGGCGTGCCGGGGGATTCAGAACGGGCGGAGGGGAAAGCCAGGCCCAATCACCTTAGTGGTCGAAGAGGAATTCCTTGGTGGTGAGCACGGCCCAGAACAGATCCTCGACGGCCTGGCGGCGGGCTGTCTGGGCATCCGGGGAGTCGGGTTCGAGTCCAGCGGTCGCGTCGGCCAGGGTCGGCAGCAGCGCTGCGCGTTCCGCGTCGGTCGGCCGGCGCGTCAACGCCGTGGCAAAGAGGGTCTCGAGAATCTGTTCGTCCGTCGCGCCCTCTCGCACCAGACGAGCGACGGTGCCCTGATCGCTGCGGAGTTTGTCGTTGATCGTGGCGCCGTTGACCAGGTGGAGGGCCTGGGCCACTGAGGGTTCGTCGGAGCGTTCGCAGGAGCAGACCGCCTCGCGGAGCGGCCGCCCAAAGGCGTCGAGAAAGGCGTTCTCGACCCGGGAATCGGGCAGTTGCAGGCTGCGGAAACCAGGCGGATAGCCAGCGTAGGAACTCGGTACGCCGGTCACGCGGTCGCTGGCGTCGAGCAAGATCTCGGCCGAAAGCCGTCGCGGAACGTAGTGACTGAGGAATTTCTGGTCGTGGGCGTTGCCGGGCTCAGGATCGCTCGAGCGCTGGTAGACGGCTGAATTCATGATCGTGCGGATCAGATGCCGAACGTCGCGGCCGTGAGCGCGGAAGTCGGCAACCAGCCAGTCGAGCAGCGCGGGGTCGCTGGGCGGGTTGGTAGCGCGGAGGTCGTCTTCGGGGTCGATCAGGCCGCGGCCCAAGAGCTGGGCCCAGACGCGATTGACCAGCGCGCGATCGAAGTAGGGATTTGAGGGATCGGCCAGCCAGTCGGCGAAGGCGACGCGGCGATCGCCGCGATCGTCCAGAGGCAGCGGTTCACCATCGAGCGGCTGGGGGGGCATGGCGCGGTTGCGTCGGGGGTGAAGGATGTCGCCCTCGGGAGCCGGAGTGACAATCACATCGCCCGCGGCTACCGATCCGTCGGCGCCGGCCCCGTCCTTGAGCGAGACGCGGGCGAAGAGGTTGGCCATGCCGTAGTATTGATCTTGAGTCCACTTCTCGAGGGGATGGTTGTGGCAGCGGGCGCAGGTGAGTGACAGACCGAGGAAGGCGACGCTGGTCGATTCGGTCAGGTCGATCGGGTCTCGGTGGAGGACGAAGTAGTTGGCGGCGCCGTTGCTCAGGGTTGAGCCTTTGGCCGTGAGGATCTGGCGGGCGAACTGGTCCCAGGGCCGATTTTCGGCGACTGCCTGACGAACAAAACGGTAGAACGACCAGACGGCCGGACTGGTTAACTTCTTGGAGGAAACCAGCAACAGGTCGGACCATTTGTAGGACCAGAAGTCGACGAATTCGGGAGAGGCGAGGAGGTGGTCGATGAGCCGGCTGCGCTTGGAGGGGTCGGGGTCGGCCAGGAAGGAGTCAAGCTCGGAGGCTGGGGGCAAGGTTCCCGTGGCGCCGAGGTAGGCGCGGCGGAGGAACGTGGCATCGTCGCACAGAGGCGAGGGTGGGATGCCGAGTGCCTGGAGCCGCTGGAGGTTGAGGGTATCGATGGGGTTGTGGCGTGGGGCGGAGGCGAAGAGGGCGGGATCGGGTGGCTGGGAACTGGGGACGACCAGATTGGCCAGATCAACGTGGCTATCGAACCAGACGGAGATGGCCGCAGCGCCCGGACCGGTGACGCGAATCTGACCCGATTCGTCGACTTTGGCCACGCTCGCATCGGTCGACTCGAACTTGGCCCAACGGGTGACGTCGAGGGCGCGTCCGTCGTCGTAGTGAGCGCGGACCAGGAGTTGGTGGGTCTGTCCCGGCGTGAGTTGGAGCTGGGAGGGCACGGCTTCGACCCGGATGATGCGGGGGTCGTCGTCGGACGGAGGGGGGCATCCCTCGGCGATCCATCCGATCAGGATGGCGTATTCGGGTGAAGTCGGGTCGAGTCGAACGCCGCCGCCGTGTGGCAACGCGCCGGTCGGTTTGAGCAGAAGTAGACTTTGGGCCGGCGCGGTGGGGCGGACGCGGCGGCCGAGGGCCTGCCGGGTCAGTGCCTGGTGGTCGAGTTCGGGTCCGTAGCCGCGAAGAGTCAGGCGGAACCCGTTTTTGCCGGCGGCGGAGCCGTGGCAGGCCCCCATGTTGCAGCCGAGCCGGGTCAGAACGGGCTGGACTTCGTTGCGGAAATTGATCGGCGTCGGCCGGGCGGAACCCACGACGGTCACGGTGGCCTCGGCGGTGCGGTCGCCGATGGTTGCGGTGATTGTTGTTGTGCCGTCGGAGATGGGGGTGACCTGTCCGTCCGGGGTGACCTGGGCGATCGACGGATTGTCGCTCCGAAAGCTGGCCTGCGGGGTCAGGTCGCTGACGCTCCGGGAATCTGAGGTGGCGATGACAAGCAGGCGATGGGACGCCCGGGGACCTTCGAGGGTCAGCGACGGCGGCAGAAGGGCCAAATGGTCAGAAGCGAAGCTGGGCTGGAACAGACCGAGCAGGCCGAGGAGGGAGAACAGGGGTGCCAGGCGGTCCATTGGGGTGGGTCCTGGGCGTGGGAGTGTTTGGGAGGAGGGCGGTCGGCGGGCGTCTAGAAGAGTTCGTGGATCGGTTCGATACCCCGGTCGACCAGAGGAATCGGCCGGCCCTGGGGTCCGGGCAGGTCCAGGTCGAGGTCAAAACCCAGGGCGTGGTAGACAGTGGCGGCGACTTCGGCGGGGGTGACGGGGCGATCTTTCGGGGAATGGCCGATTTCGTCGGAAGCACCAACGACGGTTCCGCCGCGGATCGGGCCTCCGGCGAACAGAATCGTCCAGCAGTTGGGGTGATGGTCGCGGCCGCCGGCTGGGTTAATTTTGGGGGTCCGGCCAAATTCGCCGCAGGCCAAAATCAGGGTTGTGTCGAGCAAGCCACGGTCGGCAAGGTCCTCGAGGAGCGACGAGAACGCGTTGTCGAAGTTGGGGGCGATGACTGTGGGATAATCGGCGATTGAGGTGAAGGGGGCCGAGCCGTGGCTGTCCCAGGTCAATTCGTTGAAGACGGTCTCGAACTGGTTGACCGTCACAAACCGGACGCCTCGTTCGATCAGCCGGCGGGCCATCAGGCAGCTTTGGCCGAACCGGGTGCGTCCATAACGGTCGCGGACTGCGTCAGGCTCTTGGGTGAGGTCGAAGGCTTCTCGGGTCGCGGCGCTCGACATCAGCGCGTAGGCCTGCTGGAAGTTGGCGTCGAGCAGGCGGGCGTCGGGGTTGGACTCGAAGGCTTGGATCGACTGGTCGATGGCCTCGCGGAACCGGCGGCGGCGGTTTTCGCGGACGGCGGAGATATAGTCAGGTGGGAGGAGGTCGGGAACTTTGAAGTCGGGGGCGTTGGGGTCGGCGTTGAGGACAAACGGGTCGTAGGTTTTGCCCAGGAAACCGGCGTTCTGACCATGGGGCATGCCTCCGCCGGTATTGCCGATTGGGCGTGGGATCAGGACGTGGGGTGGAGCGTCACCGCGAGGGCCCCGCAGGAAGCTGGTCACGCAACCCATGTGGGGAAATTCGAGACCGGCGGAGAAGAGTCGGCCGGTCTGCATCATCTGGTGGCCGGTGTCGTGGACGGCGGTGGCGGTGTGATAGACGCTGCGGACCAGGGCGATCCGGTCCATCAGGCCGGCCATGCGGGGGAAGAGTTCGCTGATCGAAAGGCCGGGGACCCGAGTCGGGATCGGCTGGAACGGGCCGCGGATTTCCTCGGGTGCGTCGGGCTTCATGTCCCAGGTGTCGAGCTGGCTCGGTCCGCCCACCAGGAACAACAAGATGACGTTGAGGTCGCGATCGGCGGGCATCAGGCCGGCGGCTTGGGCCGCGTGGAGGCTGGGCAGACTTAAGCCCAGGGCGGTGATCGAGCCGGCGTGGAGGAAGTCGCGGCGGGTCAAACCGTCGCAGAAGCGAACGGGTCTGCGGGAGTCGAGCCGGAACATCGGTGGAAGACCTGGACCGGGGTTCGATGGTCGCCCCGCGAGGGGTAGTACGATTGTACGAAAACTTCTGTTTGGATCATACCGTCGTCGGTGAGCCAGACCAAGTCAGGGCCGTCGTGCGGCCTGGTTTTGGGAGCTTGGGGCGGGGTTGGCTTGCCAGGGGGGTGGGTGTGGGTCAGGCTTGAACGGGTCCGGAGGCGTCCGGACGTGGGGGTCGATCTGGATCGGAGCATGAGGGGTCGAGCTATGAACGTTCAACTGAGGGTGCTTGCACTGATCGTGGGGCTTGGTCTGTTTCTGACGTTTGTGCTTCAGAATACGGAGAGTGTGGCGTTGCGGTTTCTGGGGTTCAAGTTTGAGACGATCCTGTCGGTGCACTGGATCATTTCCTATCTGCTGGGGATGCTGACCGGCTGGGCGACGCTGCATTTTGTGGCCCGATCGGTGCGTCGGATTGCGGAGCGGCGGCGGGCCGCGAAGGCCTGAAGCGGGGCCGGGGGGGGGGTATGTCCGCATGACCGCGGCGGCCGTTGAATGCCGGGGCGAGCTGGCCTGAGCGGGCCGCGCCGGCGGGGCATGGTCTGGGCCGCGCGGCGGCCGGGAACACGCCGGGAGGGAGCGTGTCGGTCGCTGCGGGCCGAGTCAGTGGCTCAGGGCCGCCTGGATCGGGAAGCGTCGACGCAGGCGGATCTGGACGGCCAAGCCGTGGTGTCGGGTCAGGGGGCGAGGGAGGCCAGTTCGGCCTGGATCGCGTCGATCAGGGGGGCGATGGTGGCCGGGCTGAAGTCGAACCGGATACCGGCAGCCGCGAACAACTCGGGCAGGGGCCGTGAACCGCCAAGGGCCAGGCCCCGGCGGTACGCCGCGACGGCCTCGGCGGGGTTGGTTCGGGCCGCCTGCCAGACCTGCAAGGCTCCCAACTGTGCGATCCCATACTCAATGTAGTAAAAAGGATACAAAAATATATGTAATTGTCGGTGCCAGGAGTGGGCCTGTGCGTCCTCGTAACCGGACCAGTCGACGATGCCACCGAAGCGATTGAGCAGGCTGACCCAGGCGGCCTGGCGTTCCTCTCGGGTGTGGTGAGGATGGTCGTAGACCCAGTGCTGGAAGGCGTCGACAGTTGCGATCCAGGGGAGGATCGCGACGATGCCCTCGAGCAGTTGCCGGCGGGAGCGATCGGCGTCTTGAGGCGAGTAGAATTCCATCAGGTGCCTGGCGGCGAGCAGTTCCATGCTCATGGAGGCGACCTCACAGAATTCGATGGGAGGGTCGCGATAGGCGGCCAGGGGTTCGCCGCGGCAGGCCAGGGCGTGGAAGGCATGTCCGCCCTCGTGGAGCAGGGTGCGGAGGTCCCCATCGACGCCGACGGCGTTCATGAAGATGAAGGGCAGCCGGTCGTTTTCGAGCGTGGTCTGGTAGCCGCCTGGTGCCTTGCCCTTGCGGTTTTCGAGGTCGAGGAGTTGATGATCGTACAGGTAGGCGAATTGTGACCCCAGTTCGGGGTCGATCGCGGCGAAGATGCGTTGTGTTTTCTGGGCCAGTTCGGCGGCGGTCTGGAAGGGGCGGAGGGGTTCGCGGCCGAGGGGATCGACGGCGAGGTCCCAGGGGCGGAGCGAGTCCAGTCCGAGGCGTTCTCGGCGTTCTTGCTGGAGGTTGATGGCCAGGGGCACGACGTGGCGTTCGATGGCGTCGCGGAATGCCTGGGTTTGGGCTTCTCCGTAGTCGAAGCGTTCGCGTTGGCGGTAGGCGAAGGCGGTGTAGCGATCGAAGCCGGCCTCGGAGGCGATGGCGACGCGTAGGGCGATCATGCGGTCGAAGAGTTCGTCGAGGAGGTCGCGGTCCTGGAGCCGCCGGTGGGCGACCAGGGTCCAGGCTTCCTGGCGGGTGTTGCGGTCGGGTTCTTCGAGGAAGCGGGCCATCTGGGCCGGGGTGTATTCCTGACCGCGGAAGGTGACGGTCATAGCGCCGATGGTTTTCTGGTATTTCTGCTCGAGTTCGGCGAGTTCGGTTTCCCGGGGAATGTTGGCCTCGCGGTAGAGGGCACGACGGTTCTCCCACTGGCGGTCCAGGACCTGGTAGCGCTGGGGGGGAAGAGCGGCCCGATAGGGGTTGTCGAGGTATTTTTCGCGGAGTGCGTTTTGGAGAGGTTTGAGTTTCGGCTCGATTTCCCGGACCCATTCGAGGTAGGCGGCCTCGCGGGCGGGGTCGTCGGTCTGGCAGGTCATGGCGATGTAGCGCTCGGTCCCTTCCTGGCTGACCGCGGCGGCGAGTTCGCCCTGGTCCTCAAGCCAGGCTTCCAGTTCCGCCGGGGAGTGGATCGGGCGTTGGAGCAGGCGGAGGTACCAGGGCTCGATTTGGTCCCAGCGTTTCAGTTCGACCTGGTCGGGGAGGAACCGGTGGGGATAGCTCTCGGGCTGATAGGCGACGGTCATCCGGCTGAGGACTCCTGCGGCCTGGCTATTTGGGGACGAACTGTTGCACCAGAAAGATGCCGGTTCCGATGATCAGGTTCATGAGGCTGGAGGCCACGAAGACGATGAACATGGTGGCGGCGATGGCCTCAAGCTGTTCTTTGAGGCGTTCGGCGTGACCGAATGCGCCGACGGTGCGGAATAAGTGGGTCAGGGCGGTTGCTCCGACGAGCATCGTAGCCAGCGCGGTCAGGAAGACGATGAGTGTGATTTTGCCCTGTTCGGACCGTGAGACGCTCAGCATCAGGGCCAGGAGCATCACGGCGAGGATTAACTGGTAGAGTCGCATGGGACGCGTCCCGGCCCGACCGGTGTTCCTGGCCGCCGGTCTGTGGTTTGCGAGCCACCTATGGATTAGTTTATCCGGGGACGGATCCGGCCGCCTACGGTGCCGGTCTGAAGTATCGATCGGTAATGACCCAAGAGCTGTGAAATCCATGCCTGAGACGCCCACCAAGTACCGCTTTTCGTTTGGTCCCTGGAACATTAGCACCGGTGCCGACCCGTTTGGCCCTCCGGCGCGCAAGGAGGTTCCCTTCGCCAAGAAGCTCAAGGCGTACAAGCAGCTTGGCTTCGACGCGGTGCAGTTTCACGACGACGATATCGTGCCGGCCGACCTGGACTGGACGGCCACCCAGCGCGGCGTGGCCAAGGTCAAGAAGATCCTCGACGGTGAAGGGCTTTTCGTCGAGATCATCGCGCCCCGGCTCTGGGAGGATCCGCGCACCGTGGACGGAGCGTTCACGGCCAACTCTCCGGCCCACCGCCGATATGCGCTGGATCGGGCCAAGCGGTGTGTCGATATCGCGCGGCTGGTCGGGTGCCGAAACTACGTCCTCTGGCTTGCCCGGGAAGGAACCTATATTCGCGAGGCCAAGGACGCCGCCACCGCCGTAGGCCGGATTCGGGATGCCTGGAACCTCCTGCTCGAGCACGACCCGGAAATCCGGATCCTCGGCGAGGCCAAGCCCAACGAGCCGATGGACCAGGCCTATCTACCTACGGTTGGTCATATGATCGGACTATGCTACACGACATGCGATCCGGCGCGTTCGGGAGTGCTGATCGAAAGCGCGCATTCGATCCTCGCGGGCCTCGACCCTGCCGACGACATGGCCTACGCGCTCTGGCACCAGAAGCTCTGGTCGGTTCACCTGAACGATCAGAATGGTCTCAAGTATGATCAGGACAAAGTGTTTGGGTCGGTGGACCTGCGTCGGGCTTTCAATCAGGTCTGGGTTCTTGAGACCAACGGCTATGGCCGCAACGGCGAATGTGTCGGCCTGGACGTCAAGGCGATGCGGACGACGACCGTGCAGGATTCGATGCTCCATCTGGCCCATTCCAAGGCGGTGTTTGAGCGTTTGGTCGAGTTGGTGCGTTCGGTCGACATGAAGAAAGTCGAGGCGTTGCGAGCGGCGCGGCAGTATGAGCAGCTCGAGATGTATATCCTCGACGTCCTGACTGGGCGGGGATGATCGGGCCTGCTTAGTGGGCCGGACGGGTGGTCGGTGCCGAAGGACGGGCGCTGCGCACTTCGTAGGGCACCAGGCACCAATGGATGGCCTCAAGCTCGGAAAGCCCGGCTGGGAGCCGATAATCGGATCGTTGCGTCGTCGTGAGGATCTGGTGGAGCCGGGAGCGAAGCCTGGCTTCGAGTGCGGCGTATTGGGGCTGGCCGGAGAGATTGACCGTCTCGCCGGGGTCGTCCTCGAGGTCGAAGAGTTTCTGGTACGGTCCGGGGAGTGGGCGGCCGGTCTGGTAGCCGTCTTGTCGATGCCTGGCGCCGGTTCCGACGATCAGTTTGAAGCGATCGGTCCGGACCATCGCTTCTTCGTTTTCGAGGTATTCACTGAAGATCAGGTCCCGCCCGGTGGCGCCGGGGTCGCCGCGGATCAGTCCGGCCAGGCTTTGACCAGGGAGTGCGGGCGGCGTGGGCAAGCCCATCAGTTCGAGGACGGTGGGAACGAGGTCGACAAGCTCGACCAGAGCGTGGATCGGTCGTGGGCGGATTTGGCCGGACCACCGAACGATCAGCGGAATCCGGACCGACTCTTCGTACAAGGTATGCTTTTCAAACCGGCCGCGGTGCCCGAGCGCGTAACCGTTGTCACTGAGGTAGATGACGATCGTGTTTCGGTCGAGATCAAGCTCCTGGAGCGTGTCCAGGATCAGGCCGATCTGGTGGTCAACATAGTGCAGCGACGTGTAGTAGGCGGCCTGGATTCCGCGGACCTGATCGGGCGTGAGGCCGGCAAAGATCTCGGGCTGTTCGAGGCGGTCGCGGTCGGTGACGGAGCGGACGGGAAACTGGTCCGGCTGAAATCGGCCCTCCCACTGGCGTGGGTAGACAAACGGTGAATGCGGTTCGTGGAAACTGACGACGAGAGCGAACGGGCCGTCGCGGTGCTCTCTGAGAAACGCGATGGCCGCGTTGCGGAAGAACGTGGCTTCTTCCTGGTCTGAGCTGAGACCACTCGAGCGGTGTTCGGCGTTGAGCCAGATGGCCGCGGGTGTCTGGAAGGGGCGCCAGGGCCGGCGGGTCGGCGGTGCGAGGCCGTGGCGCAGGGACTCCTCGACCAGCCAGCGCCGCCAGTCGGGGGTGTCGATCCGGATGTCGAAGCCATGGTTCCGATCGGCATTGAAGTGCATCTTGCCGATCGCTGCGGTGAGATAACCGAACGCAGCGAGTCGATCGGCCAGGGTAATCTCGCGGGGATCGAGCGGTGTGGGGAGAAGGGTCACGCCGGTTGTGTGGGGGTAGCGGCCCGTGAGGAACGATTGGCGGCTAGGCGTGCAGACCGGGGCCTGGCAGTAGGCCCGCGAGAACCAGACCCCCTGACGGGCCAGCCGATCGAGGTTGGGTGTCGCGTTGTGGTTGTCGCCGGCGACCCCGAGGGTGTAGGCGGCGTGATCATCGGCGATCAGGATGAGGAGATTGGGAGGCTGGTCGCGGCCGGATGCCGTGTTGCACAAGACCCAGAACAGGATCAGCAGCCAGGCGTGCCGAACCATCGGATCACTCCGAATCGCTGCTGGGATAGATCAGGTAGCGAGCGCGAATCTCGCGAAAGCGCTCCAGTTTATCGAGCCACCCGGCGCGGATGCGTTCGATGGGCCGACCCGCGAGAATGGCGTCGTAGGTTGCGTCGTCCGCGACGAACGGCTTGAGCGGCTCAGGCTGCCATTGGTCGGGGTAGAGGGCGCGGAGGGTCAGGGCCAGTCCGAGACCGAGGTCGATCGGATCGAAGGCGTCCCGATCGACAATCTGGACGAAGACTCCGCCGCAGGACTGGCCCGCGTACTGCCGTTCGGTCGGCGTGAACCGGATAGGGATGAACCGAACTCCGGCGAGGTTTCGGGCATTGAGCGCGGCGGCGAACGATCGCGGGTCGATCCAGGGGGCCCCGAGCCGCTCGAACGGCGTATCGGTGCCGCGTCCTGTGGCTAGGTTGGTCGCCTCGAGCATGCCGACTCCGGGGTAGAGCAAAGCCTCGGTCAGGCTGCGCATGTTGGGCGAGGGATTGACCCAGAGCAAACCGGTGGCGTCGAACATCTGGTTCCGGGTCCAGCCTTCGCAGGGCACAACCACGAGATCGGCGCCGATCTGGCGCTCGGCGTTGAACAGGCGGGCCAGCTCGCCGACGGTCATACCGTGGACCAGGGGAATGGCGTGGAAGGCGATGAAGGATTCGTACTGATCGGCCCGCACGGGTCCGTCGGTGCGTACGCCGCCGATGGGGTTGGGGCGGTCGAGCACGACCAGTTGGATGTTGTGCTCTTTTGCGGCCTCGAGGCAGAGCCCGAGGGTACTGATATAGGTATAGAAGCGTGTGCCGATATCTTGAATGTCGTATACGAGAGTGTCGAGACCGGCCAGTTGTTCGGCGGTCGGTTTACGTGTGGGGCCGTAGAGGCTGTAGATGGGCAGTCCGGTTTGGGGGTCGCGGTCGTCGGGGATTTCGCGGTCGAGAGCGCCGCGGATGCCGTGCTCGGGGCTGAACAGGGCGGCCAGGGTCAGCCCTTCGGCGTTCGCCAGCACGTCGATGGTGGATCGTCCGTCGCCGGTGATTCCTGTGTGGTTGGTGACGAGTCCGAGTCGTTTGCCCCGCAGTCCCTCGAACTGCCGTGCGATGAGGACGTCGATTCCGCAGCGGACCGGGCTGGCGGCTGGCTGGCGATCGCGGGTGGGCGAGGGGGTCGGGTTTCGGCTGACTTCTGGGAGCCGTGGAGGCGGCTGAGCCTGGTCGAGCTGGGAGCTGGCGTCCGTGATGGCCGATGCGACCAGGGTAGAGACGTTGCGGCGGAGTGCGGTGGGTGTGGCTCCCTTGCCGTCGGGGTGGAGTCGGCTGGTCAGGAGGATGACGAAGGTCTGGGTCTCCGGGTCGATCCAGAGGCTTGTGCCGGTGAATCCGGTGTGCCCAAAGCTGGCCTCGCCGAACAGGGAGCCTCGAGGCGCTGAGAATCCGGTGGCGATATCCCAGCCCAGGCCGCGCCGCTGGTTGGGGGGAGTGTTGCCGGGTGAGGTCATCAGCCGCACGCCCAAGGGGGAGAGGACGCGCCTGCCCGAGATTCCCAGGCCCCCGTTGAGTAGCATGTGGGCATAGATCGCCAGGTCGTCGGCCGTGCTGAACAGACCGGCGTGGCCGGCGACGCCGCCCAGCGCGCGTGCCCGGGGATCGTGGACGACGCCGCGGAGCATGGATCCCTGATCTGGCTCGGTGGGGGCGACGCGCTCGACAGGCTGGGGATGAAAGCTCGTTTGCGTCATTCCGAGCGGCTCGAAGATCACCTGGTGGCAGTAGCGATCGAGCGGCATGCCGCTCACCCGTTCGATAATCCGCCCGAGGACGATGTAGTTGACGTCGGAATAGAGGAAGCGGGCGTTGGGTGGGTGGACGAGTTCGAGGTTGGCGAGGCGTTGCCAGGCGGTGTCGGGGCCGTCGGCGTAGTCGCCGAGCGGGTTGTCGGCGATGAATCCCGAGCGGTGCCTGAGCAGTTGCTCGATGGTGATTCGGCCCTTGCCGTGATTGTCGAACTCCGGCAGGTAGTCGCGCAGGGTGGCGTCGAGCCGGAGCTGGCCGGATTCGATCAGGGTCATGGCGGCGGTGGCCGTTGCGATGGGTTTGGTCAAAGAGGCCAGGTCGAAGAGGGTGTCCACGGACATGGATTCGATTTGGGGGACCAGAGCCCGGGCGCCGAAAGCTTTGCGGTAGACGATCTTGCCGTGTCGACCGACCAGGGCGACCGCGCCTGGGATTTGGCGCGACTGGACGGCGCTTGTGAGCAGAGCGTCGATGCGTGCCAGCCGCGCGGGGTCCATGCCGACCTCCGCGGGCGACGCCTCCGGGAGCCGACTGGGGGGTTGGGCCATCACCAGAGCGAGCAGGCAGCCGACGAAGCAGATCATGGGCGGAGGACCGAATGACGGGTGGGGAGGGAGGCCAGGACGAGGCCGGTCAGGAGGACCGTCGTTGAGCCGATCAAGGCGAACCAGGGCCAGGCGATCGCGGTGGGCCAGGGATAGAGCCAGCCCAGTCCAGCGTCGCGTAATCCTGGACCGAGGGCGACATAGGAGACCGTGATCAGTCCGGCGAGAAGTCCGGCTAGTGCTTGTCGTTGGCCGACGCGGGGACCAGTTCGTCCCAGCAGGAAGACGCCTAGAATCAGGCCCGTTGTGAACGACGCGACGGTCAGCGCGCCTTCGACGACGGTTGTGGCCAGTCGGGCAGCCTGGAGAGCCACGGTCATTTGGGCGATCCCCCAAAGGATCGTCAACGCCTTCGAAAGCCGGAGCAGTGTGGTCTCTCGAGGTTGACGAAGCCACGGGACGATCAGGTCGTTGAGGGTGGCGGCCGCCGAGGCGTTGAGGCTGCTCGACAGGGTGCTCATGGCCGATGCGAAGACCGCCGCAATGACGACGCCGATCAAGCCGACATTGGCGGGCAGATCGCCGACGACGAACGAGGCGAACGCGCGATCGGGGGCGATCGTTTCGCGCTCCGTGCCGCGGTAGGCCGCGAACAGGGCGACGCCGATCAGCAGAAACAAGGCGAACTGGGCCAGAACGACAAAGCCGCTGGTGACGAGCGCCCTGGCGGCTTCGCGTCGCGAGCGTGCCGCCAGATAGCGTTGCACCATCAACTGATCGGCCCCGTGGGTTGCCGTGTTCAGGACCATACCGCCGATCAACCCGGCCCAAAAGGTGAAGGGTAAGGCGGGGTCGGCACGGAAGTCGAAGAGGGTGAATTTGCCGGCGGCTTGCCCCGCTTCGAGCAGTCCGGCCCAACCTCCGTCGATGCGACCCAGCAGAAATCCTAAGGCGATCAGCGCACCGAGTGTGTAGACCAGGAATTGGATCACATCGGTCCAGATGACAGCCCGCATCCCGCCCAGGTAGGTATAGACGATCGTGGCAGCGCCCATAACGGCGATGGCCCCGGCGATGGGCCAGCCGGTCAGTTCGCGGAGCACCAGGGCGGCCAGATAGAGCCGCAAGCCGTCGCCGAGGGTCCGGGAGATCAGAAAGAGCGTGGAGGCTGTCGTCTTGATCGTTCCGCCGAAGCGGCGATGGAGGACCTCGTAGGCCGAGAGCATCTGGCCCTCGAAGTAAGCCGGCAGCAACAGGCTGGCCACCACGACCCGGCCCAGCAGGTAACCGAGGGCCAGTTGGAGGTAGGCGAAGTTGCCGCCTTGCCGAAAGCTCAGGGATGGGACGCTGAGGAAGGTGGCCGTGCTGGTCTCGGTGGCGACGATCGAGATCATCACGGCCCAGCCGGGGATTGAGGATTCGCCCAGGAAGTAACCCTTCAATCCCCCGCCCCGCGTTCCGAGCCAGCTTCCCAAAGCCGTGCAGCCGGCGATATAGAGGACCAAGACAGCCAGATCGACGGGCGCCATGATTCGCGCTGGGTCGGGCCGGGGCACGGACAAGTCCGAGATGCAAGCCCCCAGCCGGCATCCGGATCGCCCTCGTCGAGTCTTGTCACTGTAGCCGGACCCAGGTCTTCTGCCCAGAACCGCCCGAATTGCAAGCCAGGCAGAGAGGAGTTAGCCTAGTCTAGCGAGTTAAAAGGCTGCCGGACGAGCCGACGGACAGGCGTCAGGGCCTCCGAGCAGGCCGGACAGGCCCCGGCGGAGCCGCTCGGTTCGAGAGGAGTGATTGCCGCGTGTCTGTTGATGTCGGTGGTGAAGACCGGATCGGCAATTACCGGTACGTCAAAACTCTGCTGCAGGGGCAGAACTCGACCGTAATGGAAGTCATCCAGGAAGGAACCGGGAAACGGTTCGCGATGAAGCAACTGTTGCCGGGCAAGGCCTCCGATCCGGAGGAGCGCCGAATCTTCGAGATGGAGGCGAAGATCGGCATGCAGTTGCGCCACCCCAATCTGGTCCACGTCTACGAGTATGTCAAAGACAAGCAAGCGCCTTATTTCGTGATGGATTTCTTCCCGTCGACTCACATGCGGCTGATTCTGGCCAAGCAGCCGCTTTACGAGGAGTTTAAGCCCAAGCTGCGGCGGATCATCGTCCAGGCGGCTCAAGGGTTGGCCTACATGCACGCCAAGGGATGGGTCCATCGCGATGTCAAGCCCGAGAATATCATTGTCAACAAGTCGGGCGAGGTGCGGGTGATCGACTACTCGCTGTCGCTGAAGATGCCGACCGGCCTGGGCCGGTTGTTCGCGCGTAGGCCGCCCCGTCAGGGGACTCATAGTTACATGGCTCCGGAGCAGATTCGCCGGGAACATCCATCGATCTCGGCGGATATTTACAGTTTTGGCGTGGTTTGTTATGAATTTGCGTGCCGACGGCAGCCGTTCCGGGCCAACTCGGCCCATGAGCTTTTGACCAAGCACTTGCGGGACACGCCCTCGCCGCCGACCAGTTTCGAGAAGTCGATCACGCCGGAGTTTTCCGACCTGGTTCTGCGGATGCTGCGCAAGAAGCCGGCCGACCGGCCCCGGGATTTTCAGGAGTTTCTGAGCCTGTTCTCGCGGATCCGGATCTTCAAGGATGAGGAGGTCCCGGCATCGGCCGGCATCGGTTGACCGGGGGCGCTGCGTGCCTGCTGACGTGGACGGGCGGCAGAGAGCTCGCTAGACTTTCGCTCGAGTTTGCCTCCCGTCTCCAGGATGACTTGAGATGGCTGCCACCGCACCCAAGTTTCGTTTGCCGTTCGAGGCGCCGATCCAGGAGATGGAAGCGCGTCTGGCCGAGCTCGAGGCGCGTTACGCCACCGCCCGTGCCGACCTAGACGCGGGCACGCCGGAGATCGCCGAGCAAGTCCGCCGCCTGCGTCGCGAGCTTGCCGGCCTGGTCCGCACGGTTTATGCCAATCTCTCGGCCTGGGAGACCGTACAGGTTTCTCGCTGCGAGCATCGACCCCAGACCCGGGACTACATCCCCCTGATTTTTTCGCCGTTTCTGGAGCTGCATGGCGACCGGGCGGTCGGCGATGACCGGGCGATCGTGACTGGGCTGGCCCGGTTGGGCGAACGGCGGATCATGCTCGTCGGGCACCAGAAAGGCAAGACGCTAGCGGAGCGCCAGGCGTGCAACTTCGGTTGCGCCCATCCGGAGGGGTACCGCAAGGCGCTGCTCAAGATGCGGCTGGCAGAGAAGCTGCGGATTCCGATTGTGTGTCTGATCGACACGCCGGGAGCGTATCCGGGCATTGGGGCGGAGGAGCGTGGCCAGGCTCTGGTGATCGCCGAAAACCTTTATGAGATGAGCCGGATTGATACGCCGATCGTCTGCGTTGTGATTGGCGAGGGAGGCTCGGGCGGCGCACTGGGCATCGGCGTCGGCGACCGAGTCGCCATGCTCGAGTATGCCTACTACTCGGTGATTAGTCCCGAGGGCTGCGCGACGATTCTCTGGAAAGGCGCCGAGCACGCCCCCCGGGCGGCGGCCGCGCTGCGGATGACTGCGCGTGAAGTGAAGCGCATGGGGATCATCGACGACGTGGTCCCCGAACCGCCGGGCGGTGCTCACCGCGACCATCGAGAAGCGGCGGCCAACCTGAAGTCGTATTTGCTTCGTGCGTTGCGCGAGATCGAGGAACAGCCTCGCCATGAGCTGCTGAAGCGGCGGTATGAGAAGTTTCGCCGCATTGGCGTGTTTGTCGAGGCGGATGCGCCGACCGAGCCGCTCTTGCCTACCTCCTGAGCCAGCCCTCAGCCCCGGGGTCGCGATTGACAGGGACGCAGGGTGGGAGTAAGACCCAGGTCCGGCACTGAATGGAATCAGGCCAGACCCTGAGTCTCAAGGGGGCGCTCGATGGCTGGTGTGGGCTTCCGGTTCCGCGATGGGACGTCGGACGCAGCGATCTTCGAGAGCGTAGTCCAGCAGAACGAATACCGCCTTCCGAACCGGATTCATGCGGACGCCGTGATCGTCGACATCGGCGTCCATATCGGCAGTTTCTGCCACGCGGTTTTGTCGCGTGGGGCCTCGCGGGTGTATGGATTCGAGGCGGATCCCGAGAATTATCGCTGCGCGCAGCGCAATCTCGCAGGCTACGGCGATCGGGTCATTCTCCGTCATGCGGCTGTCTGGCGGTCCGACCAGCGGGTTGCAGCCCTGCATCTGCGCGACTGTCCCGAGCCGTCGAACACCGGCTGGCGCGAGGTGTTTGGCGAAGACGGCTCGTCGCCGGTGGCCGCGGTGCCGTTGGACGAGATCGTCCGAGATGTCACCGATTACGGCCGGCGCCGGATCGCCATGCTCAAGATCGATTGTGAAGGCTCGGAGTTTCCGATTCTGCTCACCGCGCGGACGCTTCATCTGGTCGATGCGATTGTGGGCGAATATCACGAGTTCAACTCGTCCCAGTACCCGGAACCGATCCCAGCACCAGCGCGAGTACCCGGCTACGACCGCTACACCATGGCTGAGCTGGCGCCGGTTTTGGAGCGCTGGGGGTTTGCGGTCGAGGTCAAGCCATATCCGGAATCGCGGCTCGGTGTGTTCTGGGCCCGCCGTGCCGATTCGCGGCTGCGCGGGCCGCATTTGATTCGTCGGGTCCGGTCGTTGATGGCGGGTTCTGAAGGATTTTCCGCCCGCATCTGACGATCGGAGCCTTTTCGCCCCAAGGCCAAGACGGCTCGCCTGCTGACGCCTCGTGACACTTGCTGGGCGGGCGTCCCCCGCACGGAGCATCAGGCCCGATGATGCGGTTTTCTGTAGTCATCAACACATACAATCGTGGGAAATGCCTGGCCCAGGCCCTCGATGGCCTGACGCGGCAGACCCACCCGGATTTTGAAGTGATCGTGGTCAATGGTCCCTCGACCGATGGAACGGCCGAGTTGCTGGCCGGCCAGGCCGGGCGGATTCGGGTGGGCCACTGTCCCGAGGTCAACATCTCGATGTCCCGCAACATCGGCATCGACATGGCCGCGGGTGATATTGTTGCATTCCTCGACGACGACGCCGTTCCCGAGCCTCGCTGGCTCGAGGAGCTTGAGGCCGGATACAACCATCCCGACGTCGGCGGCGTGGGTGGAGCCACGTACGACCACACAGGCCGACGGTTTCAGTTTCGCAACGGGGTCGCCAATCGGCTGGGGGAGGCGGTTGTCAACCGCGACGGTCCGGACTGGGCTTACCAGATCCCGGGAGCCGATCCGTTTGCGTGTCTGCTGGGGGCCAATTCCAGCTTCCGCCTCGACGACCTGATCGCCATCGGCGGATTTGACGAGGAGATCGAATACTATCTGGACGAAACTGATGTCTGCGTCCGGCTGATCGATCGCGGTCGGCTGATCAAGTCGGTCGAGCGTGCGTTCGTTCATCACCACTATCAGCCGGGACACCTGCGGGACGAGCGGCGGATCATACGCCACCCGTTTCCGGTCGTGAAAAACAAGCTCTATTTTGCCCTGACCCATGGCCGGCCGCGCTACAGTCTGGAAGAGGTGCTGGCCGATGCGCGCCGTCTGGCCGACGCCCACAAAGCGCAGGCGATGGCGGTGCTGGCGCGAAGCGAGTTGAAGGACTATCTGGGCCAGATTGAGCGGGGGCTGGAAGTCGGGCTGGAGCGGGGTCTGCGAGGCGAGCGTAAGTCGGGCCGCTTTCGACCCCGCGAAGAAGTACGACGGGAGTTCTTGCCCTATCCGACTCGACGCCCTCGGGGTCGCCGGCTCTGCATCTGCCTGGTCTCGCAGGAATATCCGCCCGGCAACTATGGAGGGATCGGGCGGTTTACACATGACATGGCGGTCGGGCTGGCTGAGCTGGGGCATGAAGTTCACGTGGTCGCCGCGACTCGGGGAGAGCCTGAGCGGACCGATTACGAAGCCGGGGTCTGGGTCCACCGAATCGACGAATCGTCCGACGCACACCCGGAACTGGCGGCCTGGCCGGTTGCCCGGCGCAATCTTAATCGAGCCGCCGCCGTGCACCGCGAAGTCCGCCGGCTGGCCGAGGTTCGCAGCCTCGACATTGTTCAGGCCCCGATCTGGGACTGCGAGGGAACGCTTTGCCAGCTCGATGGACCATGGAAGAACGTCCTGAGCCTGCAGACCACAGCGGCGATCGCGGCCGCTCTGAATCCGGGCTGGGGTGCTTCGCCAGCCGGACAAGGAGCCCTGGCGCTCGAACGATTCACGGTGCAGAACGCCCAGTGGATCCACACGATCAGTCAGGAGATCCTCGACCGCGTCGAGTGCGACCACGCAATCCGCTTTGAGCGGGAACGGGTGGGACTGGTGCCGCTGGGCGTGGAGGATCGCCCAGCCGACGCCGGCTTGGAATCGAAACCGTCGACGGGCGGACTGGTTCACGTCCTGTTTGTCGGCCGGCTGGAGAAGCGTAAGGGAATCGACGTGCTTCTCGAAGCCGCAACCCGCTTGCTGCGGCGGCGGAGCGACGTCGCCTTCCACATCGTCGGCGATGATTCCCTGAGCGGCCCCGACGGCCAGACCTACCGACAACGGTTTGAGACCAGCACGGATCCGAGCCTGTTGCGCCGGGTTTTCTTTTATGGGCGCGTTCCAGAAGCCGAGCTTGCGGCCCACTACGCCCGGTGCGATATCTTCTGCGCGCCGTCGCGGTATGAATCGTTTGGATTGATCTATATCGAGGCGATGCGGTTTGGAAAAGCGGTGGTTGGCTGCCGAGTGGGCGGAGTGCCCGAAATCATCGACCATGAAGTTTGCGGGCTGCTGGTGCCCCCCGATGATCCCGAAGCCCTAGCGGCGGCCCTGGAGCGACTGGTCGCCGATGCCTCCCTCCGTGCATCCCTGGGAGAAGAAGCCCGCCGGCGATTCCAGGACCATTTCACCCGCCAGGCCATGGTCCAGCGGATCGAGTCGTTCTATCAAAAAATGATTGCGTGAGGATCCAGAGGTGATCGAGCCACCCGCCGACAGGTCACGGTCTGCTGTGCGTGAGTTGACCGCGTCGTTCCTGATCGGGACTCTGACGCGCCATGACGCCATCGCCACGGCCTGCCGACGCCATATCGCCGCCCTGCGCCAGTTTTGCGCCGACCGGATGATCCTCCTTCGACTGAAGGTTTATGGATTCGCCTGTGAGGTGGACGAGCCGGATTTTCAACCGGCGGCGACCGCAGCCCAGGTTGTCCTCGATCCTCACTTTCAACGATCGGACCTGATCGTGGCCGAGTTTGGAATCGTCTTTTCATTATATGATGCGCTTCTCCTTGCTCCGCGGCCGGCGCGGTTACTCGTCTTTCATTATGGCGTGACCTATCCTCATGTCGCGGCGGCTGACTCGCGTCCACTCTTGTACAAGTCGTATGAGCAGATGTGTAATCTTTTTGTCGCCGATGAGATTTTCGTGACCAGCCAGTCGGTCGCGCGTGAGCTGCAGCGGATCGGAGTTCCTTCCGGACGGATCACGCAACTGGGGCTTCCCGCGGCGGTGGCCGCGCGAGCAGTCCGCCCCTGGCCGGTGTCGCCGCCTGGCCAGCCTTGTCGGCTGCTCTATGTCGGTCGTTTCGTGCCGGCCAAGGGGATCGCCGACCTGATCGAGGCGCTGGCCCTGCATCGGCGTTCCGGCGTCGATGCGCGGCTGACCCTGGCCGGCAGTCTGACGTTTTCGGACCGAGGCTATATTGAGAATCTGCGGGAGCGAGCCGTGGAGCGTGGTGTCGGCGATGCAATCACCTGGCGGTTCAATGTCCCGGCCGACGTCCTTTCGGCGCTCTATGACGAGGCTGACGCGTTGGTGATTCCCTCCTATCACGAGGGTTTTTGTGTGCCGGTTGTCGAGTCGTACCAGCACGGGCGACCGGTCATTGCCTCGGATGCAGCCGCGTTGCCGGAGACGACCGGCGGGTTGGGTCTGAGCTATCCGTGTGGGGATTCGGAGGCACTTGCGGAGTGCATGGGGCGGTTTGAGGCGGCCCGGCGGACTGGGATCGTCGCTACGGACGCGGGGAATCTGGACTATCGACAGTGGATCAAGCGGGTCGCCAGCCATGTGGAGCAGTTCCGGCCGGAGCGGTTTGCAGCGGAGATGGACCAGGTCTATGCGCGGCACGTGCCCGAGTCCGAGGTCGAGCCGGTTGTGCGTCGGGCGATCGAGCGTGCGCGAGGGGGCGTTCTGGCGGAGATTCGGCAGGGTGCGACCGCTCCCCCCCCTGCCCTCACGCTCAAGCTGCAACCGTTCTATGACCTGCTTGGGGCGGGACTGGTTCCGACCGTGTCGGGCGATGGCGCGACCAGGCCGGCCCACGCGGCTGAGGCGACGGCGCCGCCGTCACGTGGTCGCTTGGCGTGGATCTACTTCAAACGCGCCGTGAAACGAGTGCCGGTGGTTGCCCCGGCTGCGGTTTGGGGGAAGCGGCGGATTGTTCGGGTGCTCCAGGCCCGGCATGTCGCGTGGGGACGATTCAAGCAGGGGGCGAAGCGGATTCCGGTTCTGGGACGTTGGGCGGTTCGGGTTGCGCGGGTTCGGAGTCTGCCGCGAGAGCTCCGTCACAGCCATGCCGTGGTCCAGGAGGTACGGGAGCGAGTTGAGTCGCTGGCCCGGCGGATGGAAGATCTCATCCGGGCGACCGCCACGCAGCGCGCCGAGTGGGCGGCGACGGCCGATGAGGCCGCCCGCAGGCTGGGGGCCGGGCGTCCCGCACCGGCGACGGTTAGACGGCCCAAGGTCGACCAATCGGATGGCACAAACTGGCTGCCGGTGCATCCGGCTACCTGGGACGCCACAATCCGAGTCGCGGTGGGCGGTGAGGACGATTGGCCGGACTATGTTCGGGTGCGGTCCGACGGTGTGAACCCGACCGATCTGACGGCTGAGCCGGACGCATTGCCATTTCCCCCCGGGTCGGTCCGCGAACTGGCCATTCGCGAGCTTCCCGGCGGAACGACGCGGCATCGGTTCGAACAGATCCTGGTTCCGCATTGGGCGGAACTGTTGATGCCGGGCGGGTTGTTGCGGATCTACGTCTCCAACCCGCGAGCGCGGCTCGAGTTGCTCGCTCGGGAGGCGGACCAGGACGAGCCTGACAAGCGGATCGTCAGCGTTGACCCCAGCGTCGATTCGATCACCCCGCCGTACGTCTTGCGGGTGCTCGAGCAGCACGGATTCACGTCCGCGCGCGTCGTGGCCGAGCGCTGGGCCGAGGGGCGACCTGAGGCGGAAATCATTGCCGAGCGTCGCGACCTCCTGCGAAGTTCGGCCTGAGATGGTTGCAGAGATCCCTGCGACCGCTGGAACCCGACCCGCCGCCGCAGGTGGCGGCGGCGGGTCCGGTGGTCGGGCGGATGCGTTCTCAGGCGAGCGTCGGAAGCTCGTAGCCGGGACGATACGCCCGGGTCAGGAGGGCGTTGGCTTCGGGATCGCCGAGAATCGTCTCGCTCGACGGGTCGATTTCAAGGGAACGGCCCACGCGGTAGGCGATGTTGCCGAGGTGGCAGAGCGCGGACGATAGATGCCCCTCCAGGATCGGTGCGGTCAGCAGCTTCGGGTCGCGAGCCCGAACGGCGGCGATGAAGTTGGCGTAATGGTCGCCGCCGCCCTGGCCACCCGGTCCGCGCTCCATCTTAGGCCCGAAGTAGACCTGCCATCGGTCGTAGGTGGGCATGGTGAGGATCCCCTCGGTCCCGAAGAAAATCACACCGACTTTGACGCCTGCTTCGTCGGGCGTGTTGAGGCCACGGACCTCGAATTGAAGCAGGCAATCGTCGTACCGCAGCAAGACCGATTGGGTGTTGGGCGTCTCGCCCTGGTCGATGTAGCCGAAGCGCCCTCCCGAGCACGAAACGGCCCGGGGCAGGCTCATTTTGTTCAGGCCCCAGCGCGCCACATCCATTTGGTGGACGCCCTGGTTGCCCAGGTCGCCGTTGCCGGTGTTCCAGAACCAGTGCCAGTTGTAATGCAGACGATTTTCGTTGAAGGGCCGCATTTCGGCCGGACCACACCAGAGGTCGTAGTCAAGCCCGGGCGGGACGGGGCCGTCCGGCTTGATTCCGATCGAATCCCGCGGCTTGTAGCAAAGCCCCTTGGCCATATAGATGGTCCCGAGCTTGCCGGAGCACAGGAATTCGATGGCCTCGTGCATCCCGCGGTGGCTGCGGCTCTGGGTGCCGACCTGGACGATCCGCCCATATTTTTCCGCGGCTTGGACCATCCGCCGCCCCTCGACGACGGTATGGCTGGCGGGCTTCTCGACGTAAACATCCTTGCCCGCCTGACAGGCCCAGACCGTGGCCAGGGCGTGCCAATGGTTGGGCATGGCGATCGAAATGGCGTCGACCTCTTTGTCCTCGAGCAGCTTGCGAATGTCCTGGTAAAACTTGGGGTCCGATCCGTTACGGTCGGCGACGGCCTTCATGGCCGAGCCGATGACCTTTTCGTCGGCGTCGCAGATGGCGACGACCCGCGCGTCGGGCTGATTCAGAAAGCCCTCGACGTGATCCATGCCCCGGCCGCGGACTCCACACACCGCAACCCGAACGACGTCGTTGGCGCTCGATTTCGCCCGGACCGGTTCGGTGACCGCAAAGGTTGTCGCCAGGCCGGCAGCGGCAGCCGATTGTTGCAGAAAGCGGCGGCGGGGAAGGCTTCGCATGGCGGGAATCATCCAGGAGGGAGGCGGTCGAGGAAGGGGTTCGGAACGCCTCGATCGAGTGGTCTAGGACCCGATCGGTCGCCCTTCGATTGAGGGGCGTGATCGCCCTCTCAACCCATAGGGCCAGTTTAGGAGTCGCGCAGGGGCCGCACAAGACGCGGCAAGGGTCGGGCTCCGCCCCGTACCACACTGTGGCTGGCTCAGGCCCATCCGACCGGAATCGGCTCGTCGCTCGCGGCGCTCAGACGTGCAGGGCGCTCGGATCATGGCTTGCCGGATTCTCGTTCGAGTGATGCGGCGCGAGAGCCAGGAAAGGTTGTTGGAACGGACCTTTGGACGAGCCGCCTGGATCGACCGAGACCGCGATCTAGTCGATCCCGGCCGAGACCTCAGCCTCGAACTACGATCCCACCCAGCGAACACGATTCGCCTGGTTCACAAGGCGTTTTATCATGGATGAAACTCGTTTACGGATCCTCGTCGAGCGGAGCGGCGTAGATTCCCAGATGGCTTCCAACGACTCGCTCGTTGCCGGGTCGGCCTTTGTGGATCGGTCGATTGACGATCGAATAGGCGTCGCCGGCTTCGACCACCAGTGTTGAGCTGCCGCCGCCGTCGAGATTGATCCCATCGTCGGCTCCCAGATGGATCAACCAGAGCGCGACGTCCCGTGTCGTGGCTCCCAGACTGTATCCGGGTTGCCGCCCATCGATGATGAGCAAGTAGAGAATCTTGCCATCGCGCGAGATTCCCGCGGCAGTTCGGGGGTGGATATCTGTGCCCTGGGCGATTGGCTCTCCGTCGCGGAGCACGATTTCGAAGCCGCTGACGGCCGTGTCCACTTCATCGAGGGTCGGCGGCGACGGAGCAATGATCGCGCGACGGTCTTTGGTCACAATCAAGCTGGGATAGCCGGCTTCTTCAGGGGAGACCAAGTTTCCTCGCGAGATCGTCAGGCCCAGGACCTTTTGCGGTTGGCCTTCCTGCTCATGGATCGGGCTGAATGGAGCCGCATTGATGGCGAGCTGGCACCGGTACCGAGTGAGAAAACTGCTGGTTTTCAGACTATCGGTATGGTCGGGCCGGTCGCCGTTTGCGGGCGTCGCCAACAACGAGACGTCGGGTGAATCCAGCTCGATCCGCACGGCCACACCACGCATCAGGCGCGGTTTCTGGGCCTTCAGTTCACTGAGCTGAACCCCCTGAAAGATCGAGCGCCACGGACTAGCTTCGAATGGGAGGTCTTGCGCGGCAGCCGAATGAAGCCACAGCAGCAGAGGAACGACGACAGGCAGCCTACGACGCAGCACCATGAGGTCCTCCCGAGTCGACGCAGGGTCCCCAACGTGCGACCCCCACCAGAGTCTGCCCCCCCTCCGACCGTCGATTCGCCGGCTCTGGTGGGACCGCCGGGTCGGCCGGCGGGGAGGCGTTGATCCCGTGCACAAGGCTACGGCGCTCGGGTGGAGTCGATCCAGCGCAAAGCAGCGAAGCGGAGTCCGGCCAGAGATCGCGGGAGCAGCCTCGACCAGCATCGGCTCTGGATCCCCGGATCATGGCGAGCGTCCAGGAAAGACACATCCGTCCGGACGTACGGAGGCGGAGGCAGGCAATCGCTTCGTGGCAAAAGCGGGGGGGGAAGCCGGCCGTCGGCGAGCTGGATCGCTAGCTGCCGCTCGGGGTTGGCCGGGATGCCAGCAGGACCCGTTCGACCCACGTGGTGTCCACACGCCCTTCGGCGAAATCGGGATTCCGAAAAATACGACGGTGCAAGGAAGTCGTGGTCGGGATGCCGACGATCTCCAGCTCATCCAGGGCGCGACGCATGACGGCCATGGCCTCGGCGCGGGTCGGCGCGTGAACGAGCAGCTTGCCGACCATCGAATCGTAATTCGGCGGCACCGTGTAGCCGGCGCGAACGTGACTATCCCAGCGCACACCGTAGCCGCCGGGGATCCGAACCGACTGGATCGTTCCCGGCGAGGGGCGGAAGTTGTGGTCGGGATCCTCGCAGTTGATCCGGCACTCGAAGGCGTGGCCGATCTGGGCAATCTCGGCCTGCTTGAGTTCCAGCGGCTCGCCGGCAGCGATCCGGATCTGCTGCTTGATCAGGTCGATGCCGGTCACCAGCTCGGTGACGGGATGCTCAACCTGGATTCGGGCGTTGACTTCGATGAAGTAGAAATTCTGTTCGTTGTCAACCAGGAATTCGCACGTCCCGGCGTTCACATAGCCGGCCTGACGGGCCAGGCGCACCGCCGCCTCGCAGAGCCGCCGCCGCGTGCGATCCGAGAGCGTCGGTCCGGGCGACTCCTCGACGAGCTTCTGATGTCGTCGCTGGAGCGAGCAATCGCGTTCCCAGAGATGGACGCAGTTGCCGTGGGCATCGGCCAGGATCTGGACCTCGACATGGCGGGGGCGGTCGATGAACTTTTCGAGATAGACCGAAGGATCTCGGAACGCGGCTTCGGCCTCCGCCCGCGCGGCCTGAAGCGCGGCGATCAAGCTGGCTTCCTCACGGCAGACCCGCATCCCCTTGCCGCCGCCGCCTGCGGCGGCCTTGATCAGCACCGGATAGCCAATCTCGCGCGCGACCCGCGCTGCCTCGGCGTCGCTGGTGACCGCACCTTCGGAGCCTGGCACACAGGGGACCTTGGCCGCCGCGGCGATCGTCTTGGCCTCGGTCTTAATTCCCATCCGCCGGATGGCCTCGTGCGGCGGCCCGATGAACACAAAATTCGAGGCGCGACAATGCTCGGCGAAGTTCGGATTCTCGCTCAAGAAGCCGTAGCCCGGGTGAATCGCCTCGACGTTCCCGACCTCCGCGGCGGCGATGATCCGCGGAATATTCAAATAACTCTCGCTTCCCGGCGCCTTGCCGATGCAAATCGTCTGATCGGCCAGCTCGAGCCACGGTGCGCCGCGATCGGCCTGGGAATAAACGGCGACCGTCTCCACGCCGAGCTCGCGGCACGCACGGATGATCCGCAGGGCAATCTCGCCGCGATTGGCCACGAGGATTCGTTTGAACATACCGACGATCCTTCACCTACAGGGCAGGCGGCTGCCACACCCACGCTCGGTTCCGTTCTGCAGATCCAGCGACCGAACTCCGTTCGGTCAGCTCGGCTCGACCCGAAACAGCGGCTGGTCAAATTCGACCGCCTGGCCGCTCTTGACCAGTACTTCGGCGATCGTCCCGGTGACGCCCGCGTTGATCTCGGTGAAGACTTTCATGGCTTCGATCAAACAGACCGTCGTGTCCGGCCGCACCACGGAGCCGACCGTGACGTACGGACTAGCGTCCGGCGCCGGCGACTCGTAAAACGTTCCCACCATCGGACTCCGAATGTAAACCGGTTCGACGGCCGGACGTGCTGGCGCTGGGGGCGGAGGGGCCGCCGCGGGCGTCGGGCTGGGCACCGTGGCCTGGGGGGCGGGGGCCGCCGGGGCCGCCCCCGCGGTTGCCCGCCAACGTCGCAGCCGGATCGTCGTTCGTTCGTTGGTCAGGTCAATCGCCGACAGATCGAAGCGGTGCATCAGCCGCACCAGTTGCCGGACTGTCTGGACGTCCGGCGATTCCGAAGTTTCAGGCTCGCGTTCCGCCATGCGGGGAGACTCCGCCTCTAGCCATCTGGAAGGCCATGAGCTGGGTGCTGTCCTGAGCGGGACCCGGACCCGCCCAGCGTCGTCTTGGCGTTGCAGGGTACTCGAAGCGTCCGCGGGAATCATCCCCATCGCGGCTGGCCCCAGTCAGCCGACGTCGAGCCGGCTCGCTTCCAGATCCCGTGGCAGGCTGGTGAGCCGTTCGGCGCCGTTTTCGGTGACCAACACGTCGTCCTCGATGCGAATCCCACCCCAACCGGGCTGGTAGACCCCCGGCTCGATGGTCAGGATCATCCCCGGTTCGAGCCGAACCTCAGGCTCCCGACCCAGAAACGGCAGCTCGTGGATCTCCAGTCCCAGGCCATGACCCAGCGAATGCTGGAAAAGGTCGGCCAGTCCGACAGCTTCGAGCGCTGCCCGCGCCACCCGGTTGATCTGGCCGCTCGTCTGTCCGGGTCGAATCGCTTCGATGGCCTGCCGTTGCGCTTCCTGCACCGAGCGATAGACGTGAGCGAATCGTTCCGGGACCGGTCGGGGCACGATCATCCGCGTCAGATCATTGCGATAGCCGGCGACGGTCGCTCCCCAGTCGACCAGCAGAAACCCCGCCTCGGGGATCGCCCGGTCATGGCCCGGTCGGTAGTGAGGCAAGGCCGCGTTTGGCCCGGCGGCCACAATCGGCGGAAAGGGTGGTTCGGACGAGCCGAGCCGCCGCATGGCGAACTCCAGCTCATCGGCGAGCTCTTTTTCCCGGGCGTCCGGATGGCTGGCAAGCCAGCGACGCACCGCCACAAACGCCTGCTCGGCGACCGCGATGGCCTGGCGAATCGCCGCCACCTCGTCAGCGTCCTTGACCATTCGGCCACGCTCCACCCAACCGCTGACCGGCCGAAGCTCCCGGGTCGGCGCGGCGTCTTGAAGCTGGGTCCACTCGGCCACCGTGACATGGGCGGCCTCAAATGCCACCGGCCCGCTTGTCAGCCTGGTCAGGACCTCGCCCAGACCGGCCATCAGTGGCTGCCCGAGCGGACGGATCCAGGCCTCGATCTCCGCCGGGCATTCCCGCTTGAGCTGCTCCGCGTAGCGGCCGTCGCTGACGGCCACCAGCCGGTCTGGGGTCACGACCAGAGCGGTCGAATCCCCGGTGAAGCCAGTCAGATAACGGACGTTGGCCGCCGAGCGGACGACAAATGCCCTGGCGCCTTCCCCCTCCTCGCGAAGCACCCGCCGCACGGCCTCACGACGCTGGTCTGCGCTCACGGCGTCACGGCCCCAGTCCGCGCCATCTCGTCGGCGTGGTAGCTTGACCGCACAAACGGACCGCTAGCCACATCGGCAAAGCCAAGCTGCCGCGCCCAGCGTCCCAGGGCGTCAAACTCGTCCGGCGGCAGATACCGCTGAACCGGCAGATGACGAGGCGACGGTTGTAAGTATTGGCCCAGCGTGACCAGATCACAGCTCACGGCGCGGAGGTCGGCCAGCGTCTCGATCACTTCCTCGGTCGTCTCGCCCAGACCCAGCATCAGTCCGCTCTTGGTACGGGTTGACGGGCTGAGCCGCTTAACCGTCGCCAGCACCCGCAGGCTCACCTCGTATTGAGCCTTGCGCCGGACCTGCCGCTGCAACCGGGCGACCGTCTCCAGGTTGTGGTTGAAGACGTCGGGCCGACTTTCAAGGACTGTGGCCACCGCGGCCTCGTCGCCCGCGAAGTCGGGCGTGAGCACCTCGATCGTTGCCGCAACCCGCCGCCGCACGGCTTCGACGCAGCGGCGAAAGTGATCGGCTCCCCCATCGGCAAGATCGTCCCGGGTCACGCTGGTGATCACCACATGCCGGAGCCCGAGACGTGCGCAGGCCTCAGCCAGCCGCTCCGGCTCATCCTCGGCCGGCGGTTCCGGACGGCCGCGTGGAACCGCGCAGAACCCACACGGCCGGGTGCAGATCTCGCCCAGGATCATGAAGGTCGCCGTTCGCCGCGTCCAGCACTCGGACCGGTTGGGGCATTTGCCGCTTTCGCAGATCGTCTCCAGGCCCAGCGATTTGACCAGGTCGCGGGTGGAACCCAGCCCGCCGGCCTCTGGAATCGGCCGCCGGAGCCAGGCCGGCAACCGCGGCCGCCATCCCGGGCCTGCCGCCGCCCGGTCCGCTTCCTCACCGACCACCGGAAGCGACACCGTCCGCACCCGTGGCGCGGCCAACTCACCAGATGCTTGAGGCGAAGACATGAGTCGAACGCTTGCGGCCGATGGTCGGATGGTTCGTGAACACCACGTGCCGCTCCAGACCAAAGACGTCCTCGATCGATCGGATGACCGTTTCCCGCACCCGGGCCATCGACAGCGGCCGCTGCCGCTTTGCTTCCATCGAAGTCCAGCCACGCCCTCCGCCTGGGGCGTTCAAAAGCTGAAACGGCGCCAGAAACGGTCCGACATTGAGCGTCAACCCATAATAGGCAATCCACCGCCGCACGGCCACGCCCAGCGCCCCGACCTGCTCCTCTCCCAGCAGAACGGCCGAACCCTGCAACCGGGCCATCCGACCCAGATCGCACTCCTCCAACACCTCCAGGGCGGCCCGGCCCAGCCTGGCTAAGTAGCCTGCCAGATCAAGCCCCAGCTCCTGCAACGGCATCACCAGATAGATCGCCAACTGACCGGGGACATGAAGCTGACAGCCACCGCCGCGATTGACCCAGTGGACCCTCACCCCGAGGGCGCGTAACAGTTCGTCGTCGGCGTCGATATGGGCGCGGCTTCCCGACCGGCCCACGCTGATCGTGGCCGGATGTTCGCACAAGATCAGTGCGCCGCCTGAACGTTCGCCCCGCTCATAGACCAGCCGCCGCTGAAGCCCGAGGGCCTCGTCGAAATCGACCAGTCCTAGCAGGTAAATTTCCAGGGGTGCCGAATTCGCGCTGATCCCATTCATCGGCACCCTCCGGAAATCTCCACTGATCGCGTCCGCTCAGGTTGCGCGACCCTGGTCTCCGCCCTCCCCTCTCTGGCGATCGTTGTGCCAAGGCCGATCCCATTGCATTGAAGTTTACCCGCTGATCGCCGCGTCCGACAAATGGCAGATCGAGCGAGGGTTGATCTTAGAATGCATCGCCGGGGATCACCTCCCCGCCGGCGATCGTTCCCAGCGCCCGCCACACTCGGCCATCGACCTGATCTTTGATAAACCGGACCGAGCCGTCGCCCATCAACCCGTGAACGCCCCCGGGGTGGTGGCTGCGGGCGTTGATAGCGGCGTAGGTCGGCCCCCCGTTCACCTCGCGTTGGCCGTTCAGGTCCAGGTCCAACGACCCCTCCGGTCCGCCGAGTACGCGAAAATTGGGCGGCCAGGCGGTCGTGAAACCCGCCTGGTGGATATGGCCGTCGACCCATTCGGTATGCCCGGAATCCTGCAGGGAGCACGACCCGCCCCGATACTCTGGCGCGACCGCATACGGATCCCCGACCGGGGGCGGGATCGGCGTGGGACGGTTGATCGAAGCCAGCCCCCCGCAGTCGCGATAGTAGCTCTGGTAGGTTTTCACCTCGGCCATGACCAACGTGTTGGTCAGCCCATCCCGGAACTGAGCCACCCGACGGCTCCGATTCGGCTCGAAGGCCGACCGATTCTCTATCCCCTGGAAACCACCCCAAACATACCAGTCGCCGCCCGCCACTCCATAATTCAACACGCCGGCCGGGCCGAAACTATGCTGCGAAACCGAGGTCCGGGGTTCGCTCGGGCAGAGCAAGACGCTGACCGATAGCCCTGTCACCGTCAGATTCTGGGGATGGGAGTAACTGGTGGTGAAATTGACCGAGTTAAAGACCGGCCCCAACTCCAGATAGGGCAGAATGCGTGCCTGCGCGCTCCAGCCGCCGAACCAGGTCACCGTGGTTCCGTGGCCACTCAAGACGAGTGGCGGCGGCAGCAAGCCGTGGCCCGACTCGTAGTTGGCCAGACCTAAGCCCAATTGCTTCAAATTGTTCATGCATTGGGCCCGCCGCGCGGCCTCCCGGGCCGCCTGCACGGCCGGCAACAACAACCCGATCAACACCCCGATGATCGCAATCACCACCAGCAGCTCGATCAGGGTAAATCCGCCCGCCGGCGCCATCGGCCGATGTTTGACCACCATGGAACAAGATGCCTCAGTTGAGGTGCGATAAAGATTGAGACTCAGTCTCACAGAGAGGGCATGATCAGGCGGTCGCTCGGCGCTGTCAAGGGAGCGGTCGGTCGCGGTCTGGATTTGGGGGAGTCGGCTTGGGGGATTACGGAACGGGGACGACGGGGGACGTGGCAAGCAGCCGGCGGCCCTGCGCTTCGTCCAGTCCGAGCCGAGCCAGGAAGCGTTGGCGGACGATCCGCAACATCCGTTCGACGGCCTGAGGGCTTCGATCGGGCAAGGGGATGGCTCCGCCGGCTCGCTTGTCGTGGCCGCCGGCGCTGCCAAGCCCCTGAACCATTTCGCGGAGCAGATCTCCGCAATGGCTCCCCATGTGGTCGGACCGCAGAGAGAGCTTGAGCAGCTCGCCAGTCACTCCGATCGCAAGCGCCCAATCGACCTGGTCGAACCGGATAAAGAAGTCGGCGATTTCGGCGATGATGTCCGGTTGGGGCACTACGCCGCAATAGCTGACGATGACGTCGCCGTAAACGAATGCGTTGGCCAGGGCGTGCTGGAAGGTGGCGAAGTAGCTGCGGGGCAAGCGTGGATGGCGGATCTGTGCGATCAGGTCTCGGTCGCTGCGAGGGAAGAGCCACTCCAAGGCCCGGTCGTCGTCGGCCGTGGCTTCGCGCGGGTAGCCGGAAATCTCGGAGTCGATCCCATAGAAGAGGGCTGTGGCCAGGCGGCGATCAACGTTGACGGCTTGCTCCCGGAGATATTCCAGGACGATCGTGCTGGTTGCCCCGACATGGGGCCGGATGTCGACGAACCTTACCCCCTCGAGTCGCCCTGGGGTCTCGTGATGGTCGATCACCGCGGTGGGGACGATCCCGAGGCAGGGAGGCATGGTATCGCGGGGCTGGGCATCGACGAGAACGATGGCGCAGCCCTCGATCGAGACGCTGGTGATCGGCGTCAGCGGAATCCGCAGGAGCTCGACCATCATCTGGTTTTCCGCCCGCGCGATCATCCCCTCGAGAACGAGCCGGACGGGGCGGCCCGGCTGATCGTGCTCCAGCAGAGTCTTCAGGCCGAGCATCGACGCCAGCGCGTCCGGGTCCGGGTTGGGGTGGGTGGCCAGCACCACGCGACGCTCGCCGCGAACCGCTTCCAGCAGTTGGTCCGAACGCTTGGGTGAGGCGGAATCGGTCGAGCTGACCTCGGCCTTAGGATCCATGCGAGTCTGCCTGGAGTGATGCGCGGGCTGGTCACGCCCTGCCGAGGGCAGCAGCCAAGTCGACCGGCCGGCTCGGCTCACACTTCCAGTTTACGCAAAACGCCGGCCTGAAGTCGCCGCCTGTCTCAGGGCTGGGCGTTCGACTGGGGCGGCTGTGGCGGCGGTTGGGCCTGGTACTTGGATCGAAACCGCGTGCTTTGACGATGAGCGGCCTTCTCGTGTGCCTGGTAGAGGGACAACGGCGACGGTTCTTCGATCCCTCGCGTCGCAGGCGGATCGCGGTAGGCCTGAGCGCCCAACAGCCCAAGCAAAATGACGGCGACGAAACTCTCGACGGTCCGACTTCCCACCAGTTGGCGGTTCCGTCCGACCGCCGCGGCGCGACCGATCGTCAACAGAAGCGCCGTCAGCAGCAGCGCGGATTTGACGCCCACGATCGGACCTCGCAATTCGGGCACAGCCATCGCCCCGCAAACCAGCGACGGCAGTGCGACCGCCCCGCAGACCGCTCCCCAGACCAGTCCGCGGAGCAGGAGCCGTCGATCGACCTCGGCACGGACCGGGCCCTCAAAGTTCCCCAGTGCCGAATGGACGCCCAATCCGCAAAACAAGACCACGCCCGCCCAGATCCCCAGCGTGGCGATGTAGACCGCGTCGAAAAACCGGAGCAGGTTGACCCCGGTGGACATAGGCTAGGCCCCTAGCCTGGGAACCGAGCACGTGAGCGAGGAGGACTCAACTGCGCACGACCGATCGCACCGGAGCATAGCCGGCCGACAGACCACCATCAACGGCCACGACCTGACCGGTGACCCACCCCGACTCAGGGCCAAGCAGATAGGCGATGGCGGCCGCCACATCGTCGGGATGCCCCAGACGGCCGAGCGGATGCATCGCCTCGCTCGCCTGCCTCGACGTCGGATTGGCGATCAGCCCGGCTGCCAGTGGAGTTTCGGTTAGCCCGGGCGCGACTGCGTTAATGCGAATCCCCTGACGGGCGTAGGACATGGCCGCGGCGCGAACCAGGCCCTCGACTCCGGCCTTAGCGGCTGCGATCGCTTCGTGGTTGACCAGTCCCTGCCGGGCCGCCGCCGAGCTGACCAGGACCAGAGCACCGCCACCGGCCCGCCTCATCGGTGCAAGCGCTGCACGACAAGCCAGAAACGCCGACGTCAGGTTGGCTTCCAGGGTCGCCCGGAAGTCTGCGGGCGAAGTCAGGTGAAGGGGTTTGAGGAGAATCGTGCCGACGCAGTGTGCCAGGCCGTCGAGGCGACCAAACTGGTCCACACCTCGGGTGACAGCCCGCTCCAGATCGGCCTCTTGTGTCGCGTCGCCGGGCACGGCCAAGGCTGCATCCAAACCGCCCAGTTCGGCCGCGAGGGCTTCGAGTTTCGCGGGTGATCGGCCGAATAGGATCACCCGGTCGCCTCGTGCCACCAGCCGACGCGCCAGCGCGGACCCGATCCCCCCTGCCCCGCCCGTGATCAGGACCACCTGCCCGGCCATAAGCTGCCCGACTCCCCTGGGGGATGCGACAATGATGAGTCGTTCCCAGGGGTTGTAGGCCGGCTGGACCCTGGGTCAAGCGTCGTGCCGCCGGGCCGGGTTGCGTGCGGCGGGTCATTTCGCGTTGCGCTGCTGCATGAATTTCTGAAGAGCGTCGCGGTCGATTCGGGCCTTGCGTTCACCGGCTTGGACGGCCTTTTTGGCCGGGTCTTCGTCACCCTCGGCAGGCGTCTTGCGGAGCGCTTCGCTGGAGACGTAGGGAACCAGTTCGCCCGAGGGAAGCCGCAGGGCGGGGGTGCCATCGGGCAAGGTCGCCAGGCCTGGGGACCCGGCCGGGGTCGGGTTAGGTTTACCGGAGCCGACACCGGGATCGGGCTGCGGGGGCGGAGCGGCTGGGAGTTTCGCCGGCGGGATTGCCCCGGACGGGGCGGGAGCGACTGGGCGTGGCAACAATCCCGGCTCGGGGAAATGCGCGTCGGCGGGCACGGCGGGCGAGCTGACCGAGCCTTGAACCATTCCGCCGCTGACCACGCGGGGGGTTCCGGCGACCGGAGCGCCGGCGAGGCTTTCGACGGGCGTCGGGGGCCGACTGGGACCGGCTGGCTGCGCTCGGGCTGCTTCGGGGGTGCGCCCGACGGCAAATCCTTCCGTCGGCGGCGGCTCGAAGCCGGATGGGACGGGCTCGTAGCGAGCTGGAGCGGCTGGCTGGTTCGGGGTTCCCGACGCGGGATCCTTGAGGCTGGCGACCCAGTTGGCCAGAACGCGGTAGCTGGGGTGCTTGGGACCGCCCAGCACGGGCCGGCCGTCGGGCGGGTGGGTCAGCGCAGCGGCGCTGAGCAGCTTACTTCGTGCCAGGTCGTTGGGCTCGACAAGTTGGAGCGTCGCCTCAAGGTTGGCGCGACCGATCAGATCGTTGGAGAGATCGCGGCGGGTTCGGGTGCGGTAGAGCCGGAAGGCGCCGGTGTGCAGTTCGGCGTCGTGGCAACGGGCGCAGTGGTTTTGTAGCTCAGGGTGGACGAAGCGCAAGAATTCTTCGTATCGGCGAACGGCCAGGGGAGCGGGCAAGTTGAAGATGTCGGGTGGCTCAGCGGTCGGCTGCTGGCGGTGGGCTTCGCGGAGTCGGTCGAGGGTGGTGCTGCTCAGCTCACGGGGTGCGCCGGGCGGGGCTTCTGGCTCGGTGGTTGCGCCGGTTCGGGTCACTTGAGGGTCGACAGCCTCGGCCCGGCGCGCCTGGAGGTGGAAGAGCATCGCCTTGGCCCGGCGGTTCTCGGGGTTGAGCGCCAGGACGGTCTCCAGCTCCTGGCGGGCCTGTTCGGTCAGCTTCTGTTCCAGACACCACAGCGCTAGTTTCATCCGCTCGTCGGGATCGTTCCGAGGGACCCGGGCCAGTTGATGGCGATAGGCTTGCTCGAGCGAATGAAACACACCGGCGACATTGCGGCGTGCCACGTGCTTGACGCCGATCTTGAGTCGGATGAAGTAGCCGGAGTCGTCCTCGCGAATCATGCCTTGGAGCACATCGCCCGAGTTGAGCAGTAGAACCGTCGGAGGCTCCAGCGTATCCGCTGAATCGGTGACCGCGTCGGCGGCGGCCGCCAGAGCTGGGGGCGACGGTGGGGCATCCTGCCGCGCAACGGCCGACGTACGGCCCAGAACGGCCAGGAGCAGGTACGCGACGGCGGGGATGGCTTTGGTTTCCATGGTGGCCGGACCCTAGAATCCCCCCTAAAATCCGTCAAGGTCAGCCGTGAGGTTTTCGCGGTCGCTGCGGCGATGCCTGCCTGAATGGTCCCCTCCGCCCATGTCAACTCGCCCGACAGGCACTCTGCTCGACTCGTTTGTAGGACGGATCGTCGTGCTCGACCTGCGTTCGCGGTTCGTCTGCCTGGGAACGCTGACCGCAGCGGACGACCAGTTTCTGGAGCTACGCGACGCCGACCTTCATGACCTGCGGGACTCGTCGGCGACCCGCGAGACCTATGTGTTCGACTCCCGCCGGCTCGGCATCCGCCGCAATCGAAAGCGGGTGCTGGTGGCCCGAGACGAGCTGGTGGGGATCGCTGCCTTCGACGATGTCGTCTCCGACTGAGCCGTTTCGCGTGGTCCAGGCGAGCGAGCATCCGCTAGGATAACACTGGTCCATTGAGCCGACGGCCGGGCTGCCTGTGTCTCGAACCGGGTGGACTGGATCGGTCAGGTGCCGTGGGCCGAGACCCTCGTCCGCCCTGGAGGATCGCGATCTGTGACGGCACCCGAGCTTGCTTCCGAGACCGATCAGGTTGAGGGCCAGATTCCGATCTATGTCGACCTTGACGGCACTCTGATTGCCACCGACCTGCTTTGGGAGTCGCTCTTTGAACTGATCCGCCGGGATCCGCTGGCCGCGCTGGCGCTGCCGCTCTGGCTTTCCCGCGGCAAGGCGGAGCTGAAGCAGCAGATCGCCCGCCGTGTGGAGCTGGACGTGGAAGGCCTGCCGTACCGGGCTGAGGTTCTCGACTATCTACGCCAATGCCGACTCGCTGGCCGGCCGGTGATTCTGGCGACGGCGTCGGATGTGCGGCTGGCCCGGGCTGTGGCCGAACACGTGGGGCTGTTTGACGATGTGATCGCCACCCAGGACGGCATCAACCGGAAAGGCCGCGCCAAACTCGATGCAATCCACGACCATTGTGGCCGGGGGGCGTTTGATTACCTGGGCGACTCGCGCGCGGATTTGCCGCTCTGGGCGGCAGCCCGCCGCGCCTTGGTGGCCGGCCCGAAGCGGAGGCTGGTCGACGCGGTGCGTCAAGCCGGCAAGCAGGCGGAGATCGTCGCCAGTCCGCCTCCGGGCTTGAAACCCTGGCTCCAGGCCATGCGGCTCCACCAGTGGGCCAAGAATGTGCTGATCTTCGTGCCCTTGGTGACCGCCCACGTCATCGCCCAACCGTCCTATCTGATCCCGGCTCTGCTGGCCTTCGCGGCGTTCAGTTTGATGGCTTCGGCCGTTTACATCCTCAACGACTTGCTCGATCTGCGAGCCGACCGCCGTCACGTTCAGAAGCGTTTCCGGCCCTTTGCCAGCGGCCAACTCGGCATTCCGCAGGGCCTAGCCCTGATGGCCGGCTTGTTGGCCGCTTCGAGCGCGCTGGCCGCCTTCTTGCCCTGGAAATTCGGGGTGCTGCTGCTGGCCTATGCGATCCTGACGACCGCCTATTCGGCCATCCTGAAGCAGAAGTTGATGGTCGACGTCCTCTGCCTAGCGGCGCTCTACACGCTTCGGATCCTTGCCGGTGGAGCCGCCGTCGACGTCTCGATCTCGCCCTGGTTGATGGCCTTTTCGATGTTCTTCTTTCTCAGTCTGGCCTTCGCCAAGCGGTACATCGAGCTGGACGCCCGATCGGACGAGTCGGGTCGGGTCGCGGGTCGTGGCTATCTGGCCTCCGACATCGAGCTGGTTCGGTCGGTTGGCCCAACCAGTGGCTACCTGGCCACGTTGGTCCTTTGCCTCTACATCAACAGCAACGAGGTACGCAGTCTCTATCAACGCCCCTGGATCATCTGGCTGATCGCACCCCTGTTGCTTTACTGGATCACACGCCTCTGGTTTCTCGCCCAGCGCCGCGAGCTTCCCCACGACCCGGTTCTTTTCGCCCTCCGCGACCGACACAGCTATCTCATCGGCCTGATGGTCGGCGTGTTGCTCGTGGTCGCAACCTTCTAGCGACGGGCGATTCCGTGATCTTGTCCCATCTTTGAGTAACCCCAAAAATCTCTCAGGGAAGCGCACATGGTCAACGACCGCTCCGTCGGATCCGCCCATTTCGCCCCGATCGGATGGGCGAGCTTGTGAACCACCCGACCAGGCCCCATCAAGGACTGACCCCATGCAGGCGCAAGAGACCAACAACTGGATCGCTCGCTGTTTGAAGCAACTTGCCCTTGGGCTTGGGCTGCTGGCCGTCTTGACACTGCCGGCTCGAGCCGCGGAGATTCGCGACGAGGCCGGGTTGTTTGGCGAGGCCGCGCGCCAGCGGGCGGAGGCCGCCCTCGAGCGCATCGAACGCGAAACCGGCGTTCCCGTCCTCATTCAAACCCTGGAGAGCTTGAACGGTCAGCCGATCGAGCGGCTGGCGCAGAGCGTCGGAACGCGGTGGGGTCGCCCGGGAGTCCTGGTCCTGATCGCTCGCCGCGACCAGAAGGTCCATGTGTCGAGCTTCCGAGGGTTTATCGGCCGCGACCGCGAACGGCAGATCACCGAGACCCTGGTCAGCGCCTTCCGCGGTCGCGACTTCGACGGTGGTCTGGAGCAAGCCATCGCACGAATTGAGCAGGCCGCCCGCGCCGTTCAACGGCCCGCGGGTCGGACCGACGCGGAAGCGCGACCGGCCGGTCCTGCAGAGCCGGCGCCCGCCCCCAATCCAAGCTCGAGCTCCGGCGCCTCAATCCTGCTTGTGCTCGGACTGGTCATTCTCGCCATCTTCATTCTCGGGCGGCTATTCAATCGCCGTCCAGCTTATGGCCCTGCTCCAGGCCCTTGGGGTGCCGCCAGCACTGGTCCGGCACCCGGTGGCGGATTTTTCTCCGGGTTGCTCGGCGGCCTCGGCGGCGCTCTGGCCGGTCACTGGCTCTACGACCAGATGACAGGCCGCCACGACGGCCCCACCCATACCAGCCCTGGCGTCGACCCTGCCGCCGGCCAGCTTCCCCCTTCCGAGAGCAACTGGTTCGGGGGCGGAAGTGGCGACTGGTCCGGCGGTGCCACTGGTGACTGGTCCGGCGATGCGGGCGACTGGTCCGGCGGCACCGGTGGCGACTGGTCCGGTGGCGACGTCGGCGGTGGCGACTGGAGCTGATCGCGCCCGTAACACCCCAAGCAATCCGAAGAACCCGCCTCCGATCACGGATCGGGTGCCTCAGGGTTCGACCGGTCCGCGACGCAACCGGAGTTCGTTCCTCAACGACTCCAGAACCTCGGCCATGCGCAGAGGCTTAACAAAGCTCAAATCGAAATAGGGCCGATGATGGGGGCTGTCGGTGTCGAACTGGGCGTCGCCGGTCGCCAGGACGATCAGGGTCCGTGGGTCGCGTTGACGAGCGGCCCGGGCCAGTTCGAACCCGTCGACGTCGGGGAGCATCATGTCGGTCAGAAGCACGTCGAAGCGGGCCTCGGACTGCAGAAGTTCGAGCGCGGCGCGGCCGTTGGCCGCGGTCGTGACCTCAAACCCGCCGAGGCGAAGCAGCCGGGACAAGCCCATCAGGCTGTCGGGGTCGTCTTCGACGAGGAGGATCCGCACGGCCATCCCCGGTCTCCGCCGGTCTGGGTTTTTTCGGGTTTCGGGATACCTGCCGAGGTGAGTTGGGCCGATCGGCCTGAATCTTCCACGCGCCGGATCGTCGAGGGGCTTTAGCTGCCGGCGTTCGTCCAATCAATGGCAGAGAGCTGGGCAAGGGCCAGGATCAGGGCGTGGGTACCGTCCCGCGCGTGTCCTTGGGCGGCGACGGCGCAATAGAGCTGCTCGGCCAGGGCCAGGCCGGGCAGAGCCAGTCCCATCCGCCGCGACTCCTCCAGGGCGATGCGCATGTCTTTGAGGAAGTGTTCGACGAAAAAGCCAGGCTCGAACCGGCGGGCGATCATCCGGGGCCCGAGATTGTTGAGGCTCCACGAGCCGGCGGCCCCGCTTCCGACGCTTTGGAGCACGCGCTCCAGGTCGAGGCCCGCCCGATAACCGTACAGGAGGGCTTCGCAGACCCCGATCATATTGGTGGCGATCAGGATCTGGTTCACCATTTTGGTATGTTGACCCGCGCCGGCTGGCCCATGGTGAACGATCGTCTTACCCATGACCTCGAAGAGCGGGCGGATTGCGGCCACGACTTCGGGGTCGCCGCCGATCATAATCGACAGCCGCGCCTCCCGGGCGCCAACATCTCCCCCGGAAACCGGCGCATCGACCGCATGAACGCCCCGCGCGCGGGCGGCAGCGTCGATTTCGCGGGCCAGCGATGGCTCGCTGGTGGTCATGTCGACCAAGACGGTTCCGGGGCGGGCGGTGCTGAGGGTTCCCTGCTCGCCGAGGGTCACCTGGCGGACGTCGGCCGGGTAACCGACGATGGTGAAGACGACATCGCTCTGCGCGGCGACATCCGCGGGCGAACCGGCCACCGTGGCGCCGAGTTCCCGCAACGGCTCCAGACGCGCCGGCGTCCGGTTGTAGGCGACCACGGGATAGCCGGCCGCCAAGACGTGCCGGCACATTGAAGCGCCCATGACGCCGGTACCGATCCAACCGACGCGCGTACGGCCGGGTGCGACAGTCTCCATCGAGCCAAGCTCCCAGACGGACTCAATCCGCCGGCGCCGCGGTGGCGCACGACCCGAGCTTAGACTAACTTAGCCGTCACCGCTGGCTCCAGCACTCGGGGGTCAAGCGGGCAGAACGACAGGCCATTGACCGTCCTCCAGGTAGCGGAGGATCGAGGCCGCCGCGCGGCGTCCGGCGGCCATCGCCAGAATGACCGTCGCCGAGCCGGTCACGATATCGCCGGCCGCGAACACGCCACGCTTGCTGGTGCAAAGACTGGTCGGATCGGCCGCAATGTAGCCCCGGCGATCCGTGCCCAGGTCGGGCGTGGACGCCTGAACCAGCGGATTGGCGCTGGTCCCCAACGCGACGACCGCCATTGCCACGGGCAGGTCGAACTCGCTCCCTGGTATCGGCCTGGGGCTGGCCCGGCCCGAGGCGTCCGGCTCGCCCAGCTCCATCCGCTGGAGGCGGATCGCGCAGAGGTTGCCCTTCTCGTCTTCCCGAAACGCGACCGGGTTGGCCAGACAGATCAGCTCGACGCCCTCCTGCTTGGCGTGTTTGAGCTCTTCGGCACGCGCCGGCATCTCCTTCTCGGTTCGGCGATACACCAGATACGCCTTGCGTGCGCCGAGCCGCAACGCCGTCCGCACAGCGTCCATCGCCGTGTTGCCGCCGCCGATGACCGCCACATCCCGACCCCGGCAATCGAAGACCGGCTCATCGTAGGTCGGGTCGTTGGCGTGCATCAGATTGACTCGGGTCAAGAATTCGTTGGCCGAATAGACGCCGGGCAGATTCTCGCCCGGGACGCCCAGAAACTTAGGCAGCCCTGCGCCGGTGGCGACCAGCACGGCGTCGAAGCCCTCGTCGTTCATTAGCTCGTCGATCGTGACCGTCTTGCCGATGACGACATTGGTCTCGAACCGGATGCCCATCTGCCGCAACACCTCGATTTCGTGACGCACAATCTCCTTGGGCAGCCGGAACTCGGGGATGCCGTAGATGAGCACGCCTCCGAGTTCGTGGAGGGCCTCGAAGACGGTGACGTCGTGACCGGCTCGGATCAGATCGCCGGCCGCGCTCAGTCCCGCCGGCCCGCTCCCGACAATGGCGACTTTCTTACCGGTTGGGGGCTGGCGCTCGGGCAGCCCCAGTTGGCCATGTTCGCGCTCGTAGTCGGCGACGAAGCGTTCCAGATATCCGATCGCCAGGGGTTCCTGCTTCTTGCCCAGGATGCAGCAGCCCTCGCACTGGGTTTCCTGGGGGCAGACGCGGCCCGTGATCGCCGGCAAAACGTTGTCCTCGCGGATCTTGGCGGCCGCTTTCAGAAACTCGCCCGCGGTGACAAGCTGCACAAACTCACGAATCTTCACATGAACCGGGCATCCATCGCTGCACTGAGGTTTGGCACATTCGAGGCACCGCAGGGCTTCGGTCGTGGCGCCGAGAACCGTCAAACCCTGGTTCACTTCGAGAAAATTATGCCGCCGCTCGTGCGGCTCCTGCTCGGGCATCGGCTGCCGGGGAATCTTCAACCGTTCCTTGGGTGGCAGCGTGTTGCTCACGATGTCCCTCCCCTGATCCGTGGACCAACCTCCGGATGCCGGGCTTCGAGCTGGCAGGGTCCGGGCGGCTCCTCGGCCGCTGCCTCGGCCGCCAGAAACGAACGCAAGGCGGCGGCTTCGGCCTCGGCGTACATCCGATTGCGGCGTGCCAGGATCTCGTAATCGACCGTATGGGCATCGAATTCGGGACCATCGACGCAGGCAAACCGCGGTCCATCGACGGTCTGCACCCGGCAGCCGCCGCACATGCCCGTGCCATCGACCATCAGCGCATTGAGGCTCACGACCGTGGGGATTTTCAGGGGCCGGGTCAGTTCGGCCACGGCCTGCATCATGCGCACCGGGCCGATGGCCAGAACCCGGTCGATCTGCTCGCCGGTGGCGATCCGGTCGCGGAGCGCGTCGGTGACAAGCCCTTTCTGTCCATAGCTGCCGTCGTCGGTGACGACGACAACCTCGACGCCCCCAGCACGCAATTCCGGTTCGAGGAGCACCAGCTCCCGGGTCCGGCCGCCAATGATGGCGATCACCCGGTTGCCTGCCGCCTTCAAGGCGAGGGCCGAGGGATACGCGATCGCCGTCCCGACACCGCCGCCGATCACGACGACGGTGCCATAGCGCTCGACTTCGGTCGGCCGCCCGAGGGGGCCGACGAGGTCAGGAATGGCGTCGCCAGCCTCGAGCGTATTCATCAACTTCGTCGTCTTGCCGATGCCCTGCACGATCAGCGTGATCGTCCCGGCGCCGGGGTCGCTGCCGGCGATGGTCAGCGGAATCCGCTCGCCCCGCTCGTGCACGCGGACGATCACAAACTGTCCCGCCCGCTGCTTTCGCGCGACGCGAGGGGCTTCGATTTCGAACCGCTTAATATCGGGCGCCAAAAAGCAGGCGGCGCGAATGGCAAACATCGTCCTACGTGGGATCGGACGGCGGGGCTTCGGGCGTGCCAGAAGGCCGTTCCCCGCATGGATGTACCGTATCACCCCCCGATACACCCCGCAAGCGGCCGTGGTCGAGCCTCAGCGTCGCCGCCACCAGAGGGTGAGGCCGACGACGAGGACGAGGAGGCCGAGGAGGGTGGCAGTGGTCGGCAGGGCCTCGGACCAGCCGCGTTCGGGGTTGGCCTCGATGGCGGGGGCGGCGATCGTTCCGGCGGGGGGCGGGGGGTTGGGGTCCGGGACGGTGTAGATCCCGTCGTTGCCGACGGCGTCGATGACCTGGGCGCCGGGCGTGAACGTCGGCCAGAACATCGAGGCCGGGTATTCCTTGTTGAACTCGACGGACTGGACCTCGACGCGGTTGACTAGGCTCGGGCGGTCGGTGGCGTGGTCGTCTTGCTGCTGATAGCTCGTGTATGTGGAGCGGAGAGGCAGGTGGTAGCCCTGGACGGTGTCGAGCGAATGGGCCTCCCAGCGCCAGAACGGCCGCGCATCCCCCGGGCTGCCCCCGACGGGGTATGCCTCGACCCGCAGTGGGATTGAGGTCCGCCGGTCCAGCCAATAGATAAGGTCCTGGGTGCGGCTTGGTCCGGCGACGGTGAAGCGGAAGAGGTCACAGGTGCGATCCAGGTGGCTGGCCTCACCATAGGGCTTGGTGTCGGCGAGTACCTCGTACAATGGTTTGAGGCCGACGTAGAGGAAGCGCAGGGGGTGGGGGCGCTGGACGTACCCTTCGCTCGCCTCCGACATGAAGCTGTTCGCGATCCCGATCGTCCGCGCGCGATCACCGCGTTTGTCTCGATGGAAATCGACCCGGGCGAAGCGTCTCCCGTCCGAGTAGCCACACTGGCGGGCCACGGACCCGCCTTCGACCGACATCCTAATCTCGAAGAGGCGTTGACCGAGCGCTGTCTCGATGTAGTCGTGGTCGATCCCGCCGCCCCCACCGGCTCGGCCGTCCGGCCGGGGGACGTGGAGGGTCTGATCGTAGCGGACGCGAACGCGCAGGGAGCTCCACGACGTCATCTCGCGAAGCAACGCCGACTGGTGGTCCACGCCGGATTGCTGATGACGCGCGGACGCGCTCATGGCGGGGAGGATGAGCAGGATCAGTAGCGCCCGCGGCGGAAAGACTCTACTCCTTTTTGCAGATATCCGGGCTCGCGAAGTTGCAGGATGGATCATTCTTGATGATCTCCCTCGGGTCTCCGCACGTGTACGTGTACTGACCGCAGTGGTGCTTCGACTTGTCGGCGCACTTGCCCGGCTGGTAGAGGCACCGCCCGTAGCCGAAGCCCTTCGGCATATCGCCCGGCTGGCACTGGTAGGCCTGCTTGGTGTTCTCGCACGTGGCACAGACGTTGTTGTTGGTCCAAACGCAGTTGTTCTCCACGCCCGACACCACATCGAAGGCCGACCCGGCTCGAAACAGCGGGACAAGGGTCAGGATCGCCCCGGCGGTGATCGAGGCCGCGAGGAAATTCTTGCTGAGGCGGTACTTTATGGGGGACCTCCGGCGGGGGGTTACGAGCAGTCTGTTCACGGGGACGACGAGAAACATCGAGCCGAACCGACTGGTCACGGGATCTCGCCGTCACTCCTGGTCCCCATGCCCCGCCAGAGAGCAATGTCGATGGCCTGGCCGACCCATCGAACGGATCCGTCCATCCGCAGGGAGTTGACGCCGCCGGGGTGGAAGCTGCGGGCGGCGAAGACGCCCTCGCCCGAGGCGAGCGCGCCGTGGCCGCAGTCGGGGACGCGGCTGTTGGGGGGCGCTGATGTGAAGAAGTCGGTGTAGATGGCGCCGGCGAGCAGCCAGGTGGCGCCGGCGTCGAGCTGAGCAAGGTCGGTCTCGGTCTGGGAGGCGCAGGTCAGCAGCCAGGCGTCGGCCGTGTCGGGGGCCGGCTTAGGGAGGACGTCGAGCCAGTCGCGGAACGGCGAGTAGCGGCCCGTGCCGCCCGAGCCGACGGGCTTCTCGGAGAAGGCGAGCGTGTTCGAGAGGCCGTCGCGGAAGGCGGCCGCGCGGACGCCCCGGTAGTCGAACGAGCCCTCGCCGCGGCAGTTGATGCAGAGGCCGTGATTGGCGCGGTAGCTAACGGGGGCCAGAGACCGGCGCGTCGCCCGCGGGTCGGACGGGCAGAGGAACGTCGCCACGACCGTGGACGCGGCGGTGGTGTTGGGGCCGAAGCGGAGGTCGAGCGGATGGATGAACTCGCTCTGGAAGTTGATGGAGGCGTAGAGGGGTTGGAGCTCGATGTAAGGGAGGAGCGAGACGTGGGCCGAGGCATGCGAGGCGTGATTGGGGAGGTAGGCGATCATCTGGACGAGCGGGCTGGGCGGGAAGACGCCCCAGGCGGTCTCGTAGCCCTGCATGGCGAGGCCCATCTGTCGCAGGTTGTTCGAGCACCGGGCGCGGCGGGCCGCCTCGCGGGCGCCCTGGACGGCGGGGGCAAGCAGGCCAACCAGGATGCCGACGATGCCGAGGACCACCAGCAACTCGATGAGCGTGACGCCGCCACGTGTTCGGGAACGAAGTCCGTCGGGACGTCCAGGCCGGGCTTGAATCATGGCGAGGCCCCCGCGCGACGGATCGTGACGGGAATGGTGAGCCGGATGGACGGGTCGGAGGTCGTTCGGACGAGCAGGGCGACGCGGTCGGGCGGCGGGGGCGCGCCGGGTCGCAGACGGACGGTGAAGACGACCAGACGTCCAGACCGCGCGGCCTCGCCGCGCTCGAAGGCGATCGCCTCGGACGCCGGTGCGTCCGGCGAGGATCGCACGACCAACTCGGCCTGCTCGGGAACCAAGCGGCCGGGAGACGCGAGCATCTGCCCGCCGAGCCAGAGCGCGGAGGCGGCCGCCACCAGGCTGAGAAGGGCGATCACCGCGACCATCGCTCGCATGGGACCACTCGATCGGAGGGTGTCAACAAAGACGATTCGGAGACGACGCTTGTTTTAGATCAAATCAACGGGGGGGGGGGGGGGACGTCAAGGAAAAAGCGTCGAAAACCCTGAGGGCGTCTTGACGACTTCCGCGTCATGACCGCCGCGGGTCGGCGGTCGCGTCTGGCGATCGTAGTGGGGCGCGTTAGGATGAGCCGTTCGGGGGCGCGTAGATGTCGCCCTGAGATGGGAGCTTTCAACCATGTCGCGGATCCGCCCCAGCCTGGCCCTCGGTTCGGTGATCGTCGTCGGCTTGTCGCTCTGGGCGGCGGCGCAGATGGATCCGGGCGGGGCGTCGATGGCCGAGGCTGCCGAGCGGTTTCTGGCTGCGCTAGACGAGCCAGCCCGGGCGAAAGCCGTCTTTGGTTTCGACGATCCCGAGCGGCTCAACTGGCATTTCATCCCCCGGCAGCGCAAGGGTCTGTCTATCAAGGAGATGACCCCCGCCCAACGAGCCTTGGCTTTTGGGTTGATCCAGTCCGGCACCAGCCGCTCCGGGGCGATCAAGGCGACGACTATTATGAGTCTGGAGGCGATCCTCCGCGACCTGGAGCGAGGCAGCGGCCCGGTTCGCGACCCGGAACTTTACTACGTCAGCGTTTTTGGCACTCCCTCGACCAAGGGACGATGGGGCTGGCGGGTTGAGGGGCATCATCTTTCGCTCAACTTCACCATCGAGGACGGGAAGATCGTCTCAGCCACGCCGGCGTTTTTTGGCGCCAATCCGGCCGAGGTGCGTCAGGGACCGCGCCAAGGTCTGCGGACCCTGGCCGAGATCGAGGATCGCGCCTTGAGGCTCTTCCAGTCGCTCGATGAATCCCAGCAAAAGCGTGCCCTGGCCTCGGACCGGGCCCCGGCCGACATTCCGAGCAACACGGGCAACCCCAACGGGCTGGACCCGGCCCCGCCGGCTCTGGAGCCGGTGGGTCTGCCGGTGACCGAGATGAAACCAGGCCAGCGGCGGTTGCTGGAATCGCTGATCGACGCCTACGCAGGCGACATGCCGCCAGAAGTCGCCTCGGCCTGGCGTGCCGACGTCGAGCGTTCCGGCGACGAGATCCGCTTCGCCTGGTTCGGACCGGCCGATCGCACCCAACCGCACGCCTATCTGATTCAGGGCCAGACGTTCCTGATCGAGTTCAACAATACGCAGAATAACGCGAACCACATCCACAGCAGCTACCGGTCCCGTGTCGGCGACTTCGGGCGGCCGCTCGTCCAATGAACCCGCAACGATCCTCCACGATCGCCCCCGTCGAGCTTCGCCGCCGAATCGATTCGGGCGAGGCGATCGGTCTGCTTGATGTTCGCGAGCCGATCGAGCGTGCCTTCTGCGCGATCCCGGCCCCGGCTCCGGTCCTCGACCTGTTCATCCCGCTGCCCGAGGTCCCGGCACGGGTCGACGAGATCGCCACGGCCGCCCGAACGCGCACCCTGGTCGTCTACTGCCACCACGGCCTCCGATCGGAGCGGGTCCGGCAATGGCTGGCCGAGCGGGGTGTCGGCGGGCTGCTCAACCTCCACGGGGGGATCGACGCTTATAGCGTCGAAGCGGACCCGGACATCCCTCGCTATTTCTAAGGTTACGGCCGCAGGCTGCTTGAGCCGGCAGAACGCCTCGATATCGTCCTCGCTCCCAGACTGACTCGGTGGCTTGATTCGGAGTCTTGCGTCATGCGCCCCCGTCCGACCTCTCGCCGAACGTTCCTCGCCGCTTCGACCGCCCTGGCCCTGGCCGGCCGGAGCGGGCGGGCCGACGACCCACCGGCCAGCCCCAACGACTCGATCACTCTGGGCTTCATCGGCGTCGGCGGCATGGGCACGGGACTCCTGAACATTTTTAAGGGATTTGGCGACGTGCGGGTCGCTGCGGTCTGCGACGTCGACGAACGCCACGCCCGCCGCGCCCGCGAGGAAGCTGGCGGCCAGGCCGAGATCGTCAAAGACTTCCGCCGCGTGCTCGATCGCCGAGACATTGACGCGGTTGTCGTCGCCACGCCCGACCACTGGCACGCCATCCCTACGATCCTCGCCTGCCAGGCCGGCAAGGACGTCTATTGTGAAAAGCCGCTCACCTACTCGATCGAAGAAGGCCGGCGTGTCGCCGCTGCTGCCGCCAAGCATCAGCGGGTCACCCAGATGGGCAACCTGATCCATGCCAGCGAGACCTACCACCGCATCGCCGAGATCGTCCAGTCCGGCGTCCTGGGAACGATCCGCCTGGCCCGGGTCTGGATGGCTCGCCGGGATGGCGGCATCGGCAACCCGCCCGACAGCACGCCGCCAGCCGGCGTCGACTACGCCATGTGGCTCGGCCCGGCCCCCGAGCGGCCGTTCAACGCCAACCGGTTCCACTTCAACTGGCGTTACTTCTGGGATTACGCCGGCGGGCAACTGGCGGACTTTGTCTGCCACCTGGTCGATCCGGTCCTCTGGGGCATGAAGACCGAGGCACCGGTCTCAGTCGTCGCTCACGGCCAGCGGTTTGCCCAGGACAACGGCGAAACCCCCGACTCGCTCGAGGTCGTTTATCACTTCGCCGAAGGCTTCGACCTCGTCTGGAGCCATCAGAACCACAACGACACCGGCTTCTTTGGACGGCCCGCCGGCGTTGCGTTCTACGGCACCCGCGGCACGCTCCACGGCCACTACAACGATTACAAGATCGAGTGGGCGCGCGGCGAAGAGGGCCAGGAGCCGGAGCCGACCCTGCCACGTTCCCCGGGCCATCACCGAGAATGGCTCGACGCGATCAAAACCCGCGCCCAGTGCTCGTGCAACTTCGCCTACGGACATCGGCTCAGCAGCATCGGCCATCTGGGCAACATTGCCTTCAAAACTGGTCGCCGACTCGCGTGGGATCCCACATCCGAACGCTTCCCCGACGACGACCATGCCAACGCCCTGCTGCATCGCTCGATCGACCGCTCCCCGTGGACCCTCCCCGAAACCTGATCCAGTTCGCGCCGAACGAGCATGTTCCAGCGGTTAGCCATCCCCGCCTGGTCGACTCCGCCCCGGACCCTCGAAGACTGGGTCGCGGCCTTTGCCGACCACGGATTCCCTGCCGCCATCGAAGACGCCTCCGACGAGGACGCCGTCTTGACGGTCGAGAGCCTCGGACTGCGTGCCTTCGCCAGTCTGGAAGCGGGCCGCTTGCTCGCGCTCGACTTTGACATCGAGGCCGCCGATCCGGTACCCGTGTTCGATCACCTCAGCGCGGTCACAGCCGCGCTCGGCTGGGAGCTTCACGACGAATCCGACGATGGGCTTTGAGCCGGTGCCGCCCCACAGGCCCCGGGCCGGTCGAGGCCTGCCCGTGCCGCGGAACGTGCGCTCAGCGTCCCCTTGGCCCCCTGAGGCTCCCTGCCCGCGCCTGCGAAGCCCCCGCTCAGTCTCCCCGATCCTTCCCCAACCCTAAGAACAGAGGATTTCCGCCAAATGAACCAGCGATTCCTGATCGCACTCGGACTTGCGGTCGCCTTGCTCGAAGCGTCTGACTCGGCCAGCGGCGACGAACCCAGTTTCCAGAAGCACGCGATCAACCCCAGGAGCATCTTCGAAGCGGCCGGGGCCTTCGACGTCGACGGCGATGGCGACATCGACGTTGTCTCCGGCTCGACCTGGTACGAGGCACCCCACTGGACGCCCCACCGGGTGCGCGACGTCGAGCAAATCGGCACTTATATGAACTGCTTTTCGACCTTGCCGATGGACGTCGATGGCGATGGCGATACCGACTTCGTCTCGGTCTCGTATTTCAGCAAGAGCGTCGGCTGGGTCGAGAATCCCGGCGTCGCGGACCAGCCGTGGACCTACCACGAGATCGACCAGCCTGGACCGAGCGAGACGGCCGTGCGAGTCGACCTGACCGGCGACGGACGCCCGGAAATTCTGCCCAACACGGTCAACGTGGTGGTCTTCTACGAACTCGAGAAACCGGGATCCGAGCCGATCTTCAAGAAGTACGACCTCGGCTCCCCGGCGGCCGGCCACGGTGTCGGGACCGGCGATATGAACGGCGATGGACGGCTCGACCTGCTGACCCCCAAGGGCTGGTTCGAGGCCCCGTCCGACCCCTCCCGAGACTCCTGGACCTGGCATGGCGACTGGGACCTCGGAGTGACCGGCATTCAGATCCTGGGCCGGGATGTCGACGGCGACGGCGACACCGACCTGATCCACGGCATGGGGCACGATATCGGTCTCTACTGGTCCGAACAGATCGCCGGCCCCGACGGAAAGCCAGCTTGGAAGAGGCATTTGATCGATGACTCGATCAGCTCGGTTCACACCCTGGTTTGGGCCGACCTGGACGGAGACGGCCAGGACAACGAGCTGATCACCGGTAAGCGGGTCTACTCCCACGAGGTCGAGCCTGGCGATGTCGGGGCGCCGGTGGTTGCGTACTATCGGTTCAACCCCGCGAAGCCCGGCTGGGACCGGTACGTCATCTTCCAAGGCGAGCCAGCGTCCAACGCGCCGGCCGACGGTGCCAAGCGTGACGCACAGAAGGATTTCCCGCCAGGGACCGCCGGCACCGGCCTGGAGCTCACCGCCGTCGATCTCGATGGCGACGGCGACGTGGACCTGGTCTGCCCCGGCAAGACCGGTCTCTACTGGTTTGAAAACCGGCTCCGATAAACCGACGTCCCCGAGCTTGGGCGTTCGGGCGGCTCGCAAGCGACTTCCCGCGCGACCCGGTTTGTCTCTAAGCTTTGGGGACCATCTCTTTCGTGATTCGTGCATGAGGACCGCGTGCTCATGGCCACCACGACCCGGCCGGTTTCGACCCTGGCGGCCTTGCTGGCGCAAGGCCAAAGCCCCTGGCTCGACTTCATCAGCCGCGACTTTCTCGACGAGGGCGGGCTTGCCCGCCTGATCGAGGAGGACGACCTCCGCGGTGTGACGTCCAACCCGACCATTTTTGAGAAGGCCGTTGGGCAGGGCTCGGCCTACGATGCCCAGATCCGCGAACTGGCGGCCCATGGGGCCGACGATTTTGCGATCTATGACGCCCTGACCCTGGCCGACATCCGCCGGGCTTTGGACTTGTTTTTGCCCGTCTACGAACGCACCGGCGGAGCCGACGGCTTCGTCAGCCTCGAGGTCTCGCCCCTGTTGGCGCGGAATACCTCCGAGACGCTGGCCGAGGCGGTTCGTCTCTGGAAGGCCCTGGATCGCCCCAACGCCATGATCAAGATCCCCGGCACCGGCGAAGGGCTGCCGGCGATCGAGGAGGCGTTGTTTGAGGGGGTCAACGTCAATGTGACGCTGTTGTTTGGGGTCGAGGCCTACCGTCAGGTCGCCGAGACGTATGTCAAGGCGTTGCGGCGCCGGGTCGAGGCCGGCCGGCCGATCGACCGGGTCGCCTCCGTAGCCAGTTTCTTCGTTTCGCGGATCGACACCGCCGTTGACAAGGAGCTGGAAGCCCGCGCCGCGACCGATTCTGCGCACCGCGACGAGCTACTGGGCTTGCGCGGCAAGATCGCGATTGCCAACGCCAAGAACGCCCACCGCGTCTTTGAGGACGTTTTCTCCAAAGCCCGCTTCGGCGATCTGGCGGACCGCGGCGCGCGGGTGCAACGGCTGCTCTGGGCTTCGGTGGGCACCAAAAACCCCAATTACCCGGACACGCTCTACGTGGACGAGCTGATCGGTCCGGAGACCGTCTCGACCATGCCCCCGGAGACCCTGGCGGCTTTCAAGGACCACGGCAGGGTGCGACCGAGCCTGCTCTCCGGTCGGGAGGAGGCAGCGCGGCAGATCGAGCGGCTTGGCGCGCTGGGAATCGACTTCGCGGGTATCACCGACGCATTGCTCGAGGCAGGCGTCGAGAGTTTCGCGAAGTCGTTCCACTCGCTGATGGGAACGATCCGGAGCAAGCGAGAAGCGCTGGGCCGGAGCGTCTGAGACCCAATCAGGCCGCCCCCGGCTCCCCGCCAGGCAGGCGGCCTGCGGCTTGCTCGTTCAGGCCCGTCCGCACCAGGATCGGTCGAGCCGACCAGCCGGACGCGGCAGATCAGGGACCCAAGCCACCGTGCGTCCGGAACGGCGTCAGGTGCGAGGGCTGGTCCAGGAACCAGAACCTCTGCCACTCGTCGCCGATCTGGCGCATGTTCTCGGAGTCGACCAGCAGCTCCTCGACACGTTTCGGCGGGAAGGCCGAATAGTGCGGGAGCGGGACCGGTGCGCAGCCTTCCGCGACGACCACGGCTGCGACCGTGAGAACTAAAGCGACCAGGAACTTACGCATGCCGGGATCCTCCCGCCTCGGGATGGGCGTCCGCCCCGGGCGGAGTCCCGCCGCGCGTCTCCTTCGCGCGGGCTCACGCCGGGGTCCAGGCCGCCGGTTTGGAGACCTTGGGCCTGGGGGTTCGGCCTTCGCCAATCCGGGTCCGGGAAACGGCTTACGTCGTCTCGCGGACCGACTCGCCGGTTTCCGCGCCGGCCGGCGACGCGGTCTGCGGCGGCTCGGACGAGGGCTCGACCGATCCGTCCTTGACTAGATCGGCATCTGACCCCTCGTCCAATAGGGGAAGATCCTCCGGATTCATTTTCCGCACCAATTCTTCCATTTCCTTGCCCGGCTTGAAGGTCACGACATTCTTGGCCGGGACGTAGACTTTATCCCCCGTCCGTGGATTGCGCGCTTTGCGCGGAGCTCGCCGTTTGACCTCGAAGACCCCGAAGTTGCGCAGCTCGATGCGGCCCTCCTCGACGAGGGTTTTGATGATGGCATCCAGGGTGCGTTGAACGATTTCCTTGGTCTTCAGCTGGGTCAGGTCCAGCTCTTCGGAGATCTGTTTGACGATCTCTTTCTTGGTCACGAGTCCACTCTCCGGGGACGGAACCAGGGCTGGTCATTCCTACCTTGACGCTTTGACGCAAATGTAAGTGTGGTATGGGTTCCTGTCAAGGGTCTGGAATCGCCGAGGGTGGGTTGGCGGTGTCGGGGAAGGCCAGTTGTCCGGTGGCGCGGGCGGCCGCGAGGTGGGCATGCAAGGGGGCGTAGTTCCAAGGGCGTCCGGTCGCGTGGGTCAATTGCTTGAGCTGGCCGATGTAGAGTTCGCTGAGGCGCGGGCCTTCGTCGTGATAGTGTGGGTCGCAATAATAAACGCGGCAGCCGAGCGGGCGGGCCTCGCGGGCGGTGCAGAGGCCTTTGGAGTCTTGCCAGGGGCACGTGGCGCCGGCGTCCAGGGGGCGGAGAGGCGGAGTCGCGGTATGGATCAGGTAGGCGGCTTCCAGCTCGCTCAGGTAGAGCCGGTGATCGTATTCCTGGAACCGGCAGCAGCGGCCGCTCAGTTGACAGACCGGGCCCGCGCGGGCGATGGCGTCGTCCAAGTCGCCGTAGAGCGCCTGGAGCGCGGTCCGGGTGGCGGGGTCGAGCGGCTGGTAGTGCATGCGGGCGGGCTAGAGGGTTGGATTAGGGGAGAACCGAGGCGGCGCGGCGGGCGTGGAACTCGATCGTGTCCAGGGGAACGATGGGTCCGGCCCGAGTCCCAGGGCAGAGGCTCTGAGCCTCTTGCCAGGCTTCCGGCGAGGCCAGGAGCTTGGGCCAGAAGGGCCAACTGCGGCACTGGGTGGGGCGGGCGGGGTAGACGGTGCATCCCGCGGACCGATCCCAGAAGACGCAGTCGCCTCCCGGGCGTTCGATCAAGCTGAAGCGCTGACCGACGCGGCGGACGTATCGCGTGGTGAACTCATCGAGAGGAAGCTGAAGGTGGTCGGCCAGTCGACGGATCTGGTCGAGGTCGACCCAGACGTAGCCCGGAGCGCCCGTGCAGCAGCGGCCGCAGCGGGTGCAGGCAAAGGGCAGGCCGTCGCGGTACCACGGAGTCCTGGGGTCGTTCATCCGGCGAGTCGAAGAGTTCGAGTTCAGGAGGCTTTACTTTAAGAATAGCGATCGGAGCCGGGCAATCGGCCGCACGCTTGATTGGTCTGCGCGCGTCTCCGAGGATGGAAGAAGGGTGCGGGAGGAGGCTCGATGCGACGCCGAATCGTGCGGTCAACATTGACACGCGTACAGGTTCCGTTCAAGGAGGGGCACGTCGGCGGTGGTAGCGGGTTGAATCGGATGCGGCACAGCTTGATCCTGACCCTGGAGGATGAGGCAGGGCGGGTCGGGCTGGGGGAGTGTTCACCGCCGGGGGACGGCAGTGCGGCTGTCGCGGCGGTGGAGGCGAGCTGGGAGGAGCTGGCCGGTTGGGCGCAGGCGGTGGTCGAGTCGGGGACAGGCGACGGGTGGGAGGATCTGGCCACGTCGGCACGGGCTGCGGCGGATGGGGCGTTGCTAGATTTGATGGCGCAGGCCGAGCAGAGGAGTCTGGCCGAATATTTGGGTGCCAGCCCGGCGCGGATCGCGGCGGGCGTTGAGCCGAGCGTCCGGCTTGTGCCGCAACAGACCGTCGTCGATCTGCTGCGGGCGATCGAGCCTCACCGGCAGGAGGGGATTCGTACCTTCGTGGTTGCCGTTCAACCGGGTCGGGATGTGGACTTTGTGGCGGCCGTGCGGAGCCATTGCTCGGAGTGTCAGGTGGCGGTGGATGCGGGCGGCCGGTATCGGCCTGCCGATGCGGCGGTCTTCCGGCGGTTGGACGAGTTGGAGCCGCTCTGGATTGCTGATCCCTGGGACCCGTCGGATGTGGAGGGGCTGGCGCGGTTGCAGTCCGAGCTGGAAGCGCCAATCTGCCTGGATGTGACGCATACCGAGGCGCTGCGGCGGGGGGCATGCCGGCTGGCGCGGGTGGCTCTGCAGGAAGTGGGGGGTCTGACCGCGGCGCGGCGGCTGCACGATCAGGCGGCCGAGCTGGGTATAGGCTGCCGGGTCGGGACCGGGCCGGAATTGGGGATCGGCCTGGCCCAGGCGATCGCGTTTGCGACGTTGCCCAACTGCAAGGACCCGACGGGTCTGGCGCCGACGGCCCGCTGGTTCGTCGATGAGCTGGTCAAGCCGCCGATTGAGCTGGACGATGAGGGCGGGGGGCGGTTTCGCGTGCCGGAGCGTGCGGGGTTGGGCCATGTGCTCAACCTGCCTCGGGTCCATCAGCACCAGGTCCGGGCGGAGAGTTGGGGGCGGCCGTCGTGATCCGGCTGCCGGAGGCGATCGCCCGTGTGATGCCCGGCACCCTGGTCGGTGGCGCGGCGGGCGGGATAACCGGGTATGCGATTGGACGGGTGGCACCGTCGTTTGTGCGTTGGCTGACCGGACCGGGGGCCGCTGGCGACGCGGCGAAGCTGGGCTTCGGGCTCGAGATCGTCGGCGGGTTGTTTCTGGGGACCGGGGCGAGCCTGATTTTGGCGACGGCCATCCTGATCCGGAACGGGATCGTGACGCGCGACCGGGACGGTGGGCCTGGTCACGGGAGGACCACTCGCGAGGAGAGCTGAGTTAGCCGCCGATGGCATGCATCAGGCGGGCGGGCTTGATAAACCGGGCGGTATTGATCTCGTGGCCTTCCCATTTGGCGGCGACGCTGGCGCGAATGGCGGCGCGGAGGGCTTCGTCGTCGGCCCCGCCGCGCAGGAGGGCGCGGAGGTCGGTCTCGTCGAGAGCGAACAGGCAGTTGCGGAGCTTGCCGTCGGCCGTAAGGCGGAGGCGGTTGCACGAGCCGCAGAAGGGGCGGCTGACCGAGGCGATCAGGCCCACGCGAGCCGGGTGGCCATCGGTATAGACATAATCCAGCGCCGGAGCGCGGGGGTCCTGGTCGGGGGCCGGTTCGAGGGGGCCGAATTCAGCGGCCAGGCGGTCGAGGATTTCTTCGGCGAAGAGGACCTTGCCCCGCTCCCAGGCGTCGCCGGCGTCGAGCGGCATGTACTCGATGAACCGGATCTCGCAACCGTGGTCACGGCCAAAGCGGGCCAGCGGGACGACGTCGTCCTCGGTGACGCCCTTGATGGCGACGGCGTTGATTTTGACCGGATGGAAGCCGGCTTCGCGGGCGGCGTGGATCCCCTCGATGACCTGCTCGAAGCCGCTGCGGCGAGTCAGTTGCTCGAAGCGCGTGGGATCCAGGGTGTCGAGGCTGACGTTGATCCGGCGGAGGCCAGCGTCCCAGAGTTGGCGAGCCATGGGGGCCAGCAGGATCCCGTTGGTTGTTAGGGCGATGTCGCGGATCCCGTCGATCTCAGCCAGCAGCGTAATCAGGCGCGGCAAGTCGCGGCGCACCAGCGGCTCGCCTCCGGTCAGGCGGAGCTTGTCGATGCCCAGCGGAACGGCCGCTCGGACGACCCGGGCGATTTCCTCGAAGCGGAGGACCTCGGCGCGGGGAAGAAACCGGACCGTCTCGGGCATGCAGTAGACGCAACGGATATTGCAGCGATCCGTGACGCTGATCCGCAAGTTGTTGTGCAGGCGGCCGAACGAGTCGACCAACGGCAGCGCAGGCGGGAGCATATCGGAGAGATGGCTCACGGGGTCGGGATCGACCAACGACCGCCGCATGATTCTACCCGGCTGCCCGCGGCTGGGGCAGGAGGAAGACTGTCGGTGGGACGAAACGGAGCGGTTCGGGAGCCGCTCTCCCCGTTGGTGCATGCGGGTGGGCAAGGCCTCCAGATCGTGACCGTTCAGGCCGAGGGATCGGCGGCGGGGGGCAGGCCGGGGTGGACCCACTCCCGAGAACCGTCGGCCCAGATCTCCTGTTTCCAGATCGGGACGACCTGCTTGATCGTGTCCATGAGCCACTGGCAGGCGGCGAAGGCATCGCCGCGGTGGGGGGTCGAGACGGCCACCGCGACGGCGATGTCGCCGAGTTCGAGATCGCCGAGGCGGTGCACGATCGTCAGGGCGACGACGGGCCAGCGGTCCCGGGCCTTAGCCTCCAACTCGGCGAGCTTGGCCTCGGCCATGCCGGCATAGGCCTCGTAGGTCAGGGCGCGTGTCTGTCGGCTGGCGGTGAACTCGCGGACGGTGCCGAGAAACAGGCAGACCGCACCGGCGTTGGTCGATCGAACCGAGTCGAGCACGGCGGCTGGGTCGATCGGGTCGCGGATCAGTTGGATCATGGCAAGCGGTGAACGAGGATCGACGTTGTAGGCCAGGAGAATCGGATTGGCGACGGTGTCGACCACAGGCGGAGCAGCCTGGAGGGACGGAGGGGGGGGGAGGCAAGCCAAGCCGGCTCAGCCACCGCTGACGGGTGGGAAGACCGCCAGTTCGGCGTTGGGGGGGATCGGGTCCTCGTCGCGGGCGTATTGGGAATTGACGGCGACTAACAGAGAAGGGATCAAAGGCGCCAGGTTGGGGCAGGAGGTGGCCAAGGCGTGGCGGAGGTCCGCGACGGTGGGGGTGGACGTGAGGTTCACGGTGACAGTCGGGCTGCCGGCCCGTTCGCGAGCCAACGCGAAGAGGTGGACGGTCAAGCGCACGTGTCGAGCCGCGGGGAATGTCGATCGGAGGGCGGCTTGCCGTAAGCTCCGCCTGGGGGGTAGTCTGACCCATTCGGCTCGGCGATTCAACCGGTCCGGGGAGTCCACGTGCGCGATGAGCGACCCGAACGGCGGCTGGATTCGGGTTCGCGGGGCGCGGGTGCACAACCTGCGGGATCTCGATGTGGGGATTCCGCGGGATCGGCTGGTGGCGCTGACGGGGGTCTCCGGATCGGGCAAGAGCACACTGGCCTTCGACACCCTCTACGCGGAAGCGCAGCGGCGGTTTCTGGAGACGCTCTCGAACTACGCGCGTCAACATCTGGAGCAACTGGAACCGCCCGACGTCGATGCGATCGAGGGCTTGCCGCCAACGGTCGCGATCGATCAGCGCTGGGGTGGCGGCGGACCCCGGAGCACGGTGGCCACGATCACCGAGATCCACGACCACTTGCGGTTGTTGTACGCCCGGCTCGGGACGCCGCATTGCCCGGGGTGTGGGCGGCCGATCCGCTCGCAGACGCCCGAACAGATGGTCGAGGGCGTGCTGGCCTTGCCCGAGGGGCGCCGGGTGATGATCCTGGCGCCGCTCGTCCGTGGCCGCAAGGGGGAGCACGCCGAGGCGTTTGGAGCAATCCGCCGGGCTGGTTTGATCCGGGCGCGGGTGGATGGAGAGATCGTTGAGGTTGTCGACCGGCCGCCCACGCTGGCGCGGACCAAAATGCACACGATCGAGGCGGTTGTCGATCGACTGGTGGTACGGGACGGAATCCGGCATCGCCTGGCCGAGAGCGTCCAGCGCGCCGTGCAGATTGGTGAGGGGACAGTGGTGCTGGCGATCCAGGAGGGCGAGCAGTGGCAAGACCGGGTCCAGAGCACGCGGTTGTCCTGTCCGGAATGTGGGATTGGGCTGGAGGCGATTGAACCGCGGATGTTCAGCTTCAATAGCCCGTACGGAGCCTGCCGGAGCTGCGATGGGCTGGGGGTGGTCGAGACCTTTGATGCGGATCTGGTCCTGCCGGATCGTGCCCGATCGTTGGACGAGGGTGCGGTGGCGGCCTGGTCGCTGTTAGGCGGTGCGGCGGCCCGGCACCAGCCACGCGACGTGGCCTTGCGGGCCTTGCTGAAGCGTGCGAAGGTGAATTGGACGACCCCGCTGGAGCAGTGGCCACCTCGGCTCGTTGAGGCCTTTTTGCACGGTGATCCGGACGCCCCGGAATGGTCTGTGGGGTTACTCGGGCAGTTGGAGGCGGCCTGGCAGGAGGCGCGAACGGACCGACAGCGGGAGAGCCTGGCCGCGTTCCGCTCCGCGCGGACGTGCCTGGACTGTGGTGGCGAGCGATTGCGGGCCGAGGCGCGTGGCGTGCGGCTTGCCGGCTGCAGGCTGCCGGAAGTGCTGGCGTGGCCGCTGCCCCGAGCGCGAGCTTTTTTTGAGCAACTGACCTGGGAGCCGGCCGAGGCGCCGATCGGCCGTCCGCTGGTGGCGGAGGTCGTCCGGCGGCTGGATTTCTTGCTGGATGTCGGGCTTGGGTATCTGACCCTGGACCGGAGGGCCGAGACGCTTTCCGGCGGCGAACTGCAACGAGTGCGGTTGGCGACTCAGGTCGGCTCGGGACTGGTCGGGGTCTGCTACGTGCTGGACGAACCGACCACGGGTCTCCATCCGCGGGATACGGATCGGCTCCTGGACACGCTCGAAGCGCTCCGTCGGCAGGGGAACACGGTGTTGGTGGTCGAACATGACGAGCGGGTGGTCGGCCGAGCCGACTGGGTGATCGACCTAGGGCCGGGCGCGGGTCCAGACGGCGGGCAGATCGTTGCGGAAGGGTCGCCCGAAGCGCTCGATCCGGCGGTCTCGCTGACGGCGCGGTATTTGCGGAATGGGCAGCCGATCGAAGGGTTGCCCGCCCGGCCCGCACGACTCAGGAAGTCGCCGGGATCGATCTGGGTACGCGGCGCGGCCGAGAACAATTTGAAGCGGATCGACGCCCGATTTCCCCTCGGGACCCTGATCGGCGTGACCGGCGTCTCGGGGTCGGGCAAGAGCAGCCTGGTCATGGAGGTTCTGGCCCGGGGCACCCGACGCGCTCTGGAGCGGGCTGGACCACGGCCTGGCGCCCATACGGCCATCGAGGGCCTGGAGGCCATCGACCGGCTGATCGTGATCGATCAGACGCCGATTGGCCGGACCCCACGCTCGACCGCGGCAACCTATACCGGTGTCTACGACGAGATACGCAAGGTTTTCGCCACCACCCGCGAGGCCAAGCTGCGTGGCTTCAGACCGAACCGGTTCAGCTTTAACGTGAAAGGCGGTCGGTGCGAGGCCTGCCAAGGTCAAGGCCAGCGTAAAATCGAGATGCAGTTTCTACCGGACCTCTTCATCGCCTGCGAAATCTGCGGAGGGAAGCGATTCAACGCGGCGACCCTCGAAGTGACCTACAAAGGACGCTCGATCGCCGACGTTCTCGAGATGCGGGTCGACGAAGCGCTGGCGTTTTTCGACGCGATCCCGAAGGTCCAGCGTGGCCTGGAAGCTCTGCACGAAGCGGGGTTGGGCTATCTGTCGCTGGGACAGTCGAGCACAACCCTTTCTGGCGGCGAGGCGCAGCGGGTGAAGCTTGCGGCCGAGTTGGGCCGGCCGGCGGGCGGTCGGACGCTCTACATCCTCGATGAGCCAACCTCCGGCCTGCACCCGGCCGACGTGGCCAACCTAGTCCGCGTGCTCGGCCGGCTGGCCGATGCCGGAAACACCGTGGTGGTCATCGAGCACAACCTGCAACTGATCCGCCAGACTGACTGGATCATCGACCTGGGGCCCGAGGGCGGTGACGGCGGAGGCCGGGTGGTCGTCATGGGACCGCCGCGCAAGGTCGCCGACTGCGCGGCAAGCTGGACGGGGCGGTATCTGGCGTCGGGTTGACACGGCGGTCATGTCGTGCAGCCCTGGCGGCTGCGTCCGTTCGCCTTCTCCTTGCCGCGCACCCGGATGATCTCCTTGAGACGATCGCGCCAGTGCTCGGGCGAGAGGGAGATCTCGTCGAGGAAGCGACACGCCATTCCGCTCGGAGCCTTCGTCCCCTGCTCCCAGGCGCGGACGGTCTGGGTACTCACACCGAGGAACCGCGCGAACAGGGGCTGGCTCAGTCCCATCTGATCGCGGATCTTCCGCACCTCGGCGGGCCCATACTCGCGAGGCTTCAGTTCGAGCTCTACCGTCCGAATGGTGTAGCGCCGGCTCAGGTCGCCGCCCTCCTCGAGCGCCTCGAGGAACCCCAGGAGGGCCCCTACGATCTCGGCGCCGACGTCGGAAAGCCGCGTTTCCCTGGTCATTGGATAAGTCCCCTCTCCAGCTTCCCTTGGATTCGCCTCAGCACGGCCGAAATCACCTTCTTGTCGTCGGCCGTCAAGTCGTCTTTCTCGCCTTTGCCGTAGACCGTGATCAAGACGACGATCCCGTGCTCCTTGAAGTAGCCGTAGCAGACCCGCAGCGCACCCCTCTTGCCGCCCTGATGCCCCGGAGGGGCATATCGCAGCTTCCTCAGGCCGCTCGTCCCGGGGACGACGGGAGCGAACCTCGGATCATCCCCCAGCGTCATGATCAGGATTTCGAGGGCGGAGAGGTCGTCATCGTAGTTGAGGCCCAACCTCTCCCACTTCTTGGGGAATGGGTCGAGCTGGACGAACCTCAGCCAGTCCACGGGAGCACATTCCACATCGAGGTAACTGAGGACGCCCTTGGTCTTCGAGTGCATTGGGCCTCCGAACCGTCGACCGCAAACTCAGGAGCCAACCCATATCCCCCCTGCCATACCTCCTGAAAGGAACTGTACTACTCAGTAGCATCCTTGTCAACAAGTTCGTCTCGGACTTACGCTAGAGGGAGTAGGAATGACCATTTGGCACCGTAAGTCCAATGGGGATTGTAATTTTGCGAGGAAATCGATGTCCGGACGACCCCTCGACGATCGTTCTTATACCACCCTGTTCGAGAAGGTCTGGTCGCGCCACGTCGTGCGGGAGACCGACTCGGCGACGTTGCTCTACATTGATCGCCACCTGGTGCATGAGGTCACAAGCCCGCAGGCGTTTGACGGGCTTCGGCTGGCCGGGCGGAGGGTGCGGCGGCCGGATTTGACCTTCGCAACGCCCGATCACAATGTACCGACCGAGAATCAGCTCGATATCCGGGAGCCGATGTCGCGGCGGCAGGTGGAGACGCTGCGGCGTCATTGCGCCGAGTTTGGGATCACACTGCTGGACGTGGGGAGCGGTCGGCAGGGGATCGTGCATGTGGTGGGCCCGGAGTTGGGGCTGACGCTGCCGGGTTTGACGATTGTCTGCGGGGATAGCCACACGAGCACGCATGGCGCGTTTGGGGCGTTGGCGTTTGGGATTGGGACGAGCGAGGTCGAGCATGTCCTGGCGACGCAGACGCTTTGGCAGGGCCGAAAGCCCAAGTCGCTGGGAATTGAGGTGACGGGGCGGCTACCGGTGGGCCTGGAGCCGAAGGACATCATTTTGGCGATCATTCGAGAGATCGGGACGGGGGGGGGAACGGGTTCGGTGATCGAGTATTACGGCTCGGCGATTGACGCCCTGTCGATGGAAGGCCGGATGACGATCTGCAACATGTCGATCGAGGGCGGCGCGAGGGCAGGTCTGATTGCGCCGGATGACACGACGCTGGAATACTTGGCGCGGGAGGATCGGCCGTATGCGCCGCGAGGGGCGGCGTGGGAGGCGGCGGTCGCGGACTGGCGAACGTTGCGGACCGACGATCCGTCGGCGTTTGACCGGACGGTGCGGATTGATGCGTCGCAGCTGGTCCCGCAGGTGACCTGGGGCACAGCGCCCGATATGACGGTGGATGTGACGGGCCGAATTCCCGATCCGGACAGTCTGCCGGCGGCGCAGCGTGAGGACGTACGGCGGGCGTTGGAGTATATGGGGCTTGTACCGGGGACGCCGGTGACCGACATTTCCGTGGATGTGGTGTTTATTGGGTCGTGCACGAATGGGCGGATCGAGGATTTGCGGTCGGCAGCGCGGGTGCTGCGGGGGCGCAAGGTGGCGCCGGGGGTGCGGGTGTTGGTGGTGCCGGGCAGCGAGCAGGTGCGGGCGCAGGCGCAGGCCGAGGGGCTGGACCGGATCTTCCGGGAGGCGGGGGCGGAGTGGCGCGAGTCGGGCTGCAGCATGTGCCTGGCGATGAATCCCGACAAGCTCGCGCCGGGGCAGCGATCGGCGTCGACGAGCAACCGCAATTTTGAGGGCCGCCAGGGGCCGGGTGGTCGGACCCACTTGGTCAGCCCGGCGATGGCGGCGGCGGCAGCGGTGGCCGGAAGGTTTGTGGATGTGCGCCAGATGCTTGACGTGTCGTCGTCTGAGGCGAGGGTGTAGACTCTTCGATCGACGAATCCGAACTGGACAGAGCCAATCATGGAAGCGTTCCGAACGCATCGCGGCAAAGTCGCTCTGCTCGACTGGGCGGACGTCAACACGGACCTGATTATCCCGGCGCGGTATCTGAAGCGGATCGAGCGGACCGGATATGGTCCGCTGCTCTTTGCGGATAAGCGCTATGAGGTGGGCGGAGCGCCACCGGTAGACGATCCGGAGCGTCACGGGGCCGAGGCGGCGGACTTTCCGCTCAATGCCGAGTCGGCCCGGGGGGCGACGATCCTGCTTGTGGGGCGGAACTTTGGGTGTGGGTCGAGCCGCGAGCATGCGGTCTGGGCGGTGGCGCAAGCCGGTTACCGGGCCTTGATTGCTCCGGGCAAAGATGTGGGGTTCGCTGACATTTTTGAGCAAAACGCGTTCAACAACGGGTTGTTGCCGATCGAGCTGGACGAGCCGCAGTGGCTGCGGCTGGCGGAGCTGGTTCGAGGTGTGGCCGGCCTGGAGATGGAGATCGACCTGGAGCGGCAAGAGCTGGCCGCACTGGCCGGTGATCGGGAGCTGGTCCGCTACAGTTTTGAGGTAGCGCCGGGCCAACGGCACCGGCTGTTGCACGGGTTGGACGCCATCGCCGAGACGCTGCAGTTTGCCGAGGCGATTGCCGGGTACGAGCAATCGGCTCCGATCTGGGTCAAGCCGCGGGGGACCTAGCGGAGAGCGACCCCGCCGGATGAATCGACTGGAGCGATTGGATTGCCCGAGCCGATTTTGAGGGCAAGTGCGGAGAGGTTCCGCGCGCGTTGGCCACGGTGGGCGGATGCGTGGACTGAACCGAGGCCTTGGGGATCGGTGGGCGCTAGGGGTGATCGTGGTCTGTGCGATGGCGAGCGGGTGTCTGGGCCCGCGGGCGTTGGAGCAGACCCGGTTGCGCTACAATGAGTCGTTTCGTAAGACGAACGATGAGCAGCTCCTGATCAACATCGTGAGGCTACGCTACGGCGATTCGCCGATCTTCATCGACCTGCCGAACATCACCAGCCAGTTCGAGGTGGCCAGCCGCATCCACGGTACGACCGGCCGCGATGGACAAGGCCCGGGGCCGACGGATCTGATCGGGGGCGACCTGTTCGTGCGCGACGCCCCGACGCTGAGTTATCATCCCCGCGAAGGGCACGAGGTGGCCCGAGCGTTGATGACGCCGCTGCCGGCCGAGGCGCTGCGGTTTGTGCGGGCTGGGGCCAATATTGAGCAGTTATTTTTGCTTTTGCTCAATGACGCCAACGGGGTGGACAACGCCAGCCGCGCGGTGGATATGATTCCGCTTGAGCCGGACACGAACGACGAGTTTCGCTACCTGATTTCGCTAGTCGGGTCGCTTCATCGGCGGCGGGCGATCGAGTTTGCCGTGGAGACGCGGGAAGAGCCGGTCTCGGATCCGATCGCCCAGGACAAGATCGAAGCCCAGGATCTGGTCCAAGCGGCCCAGCAGGGGCTGGTGTTTCGAGCCGAGGGCGACCAGACAGCGGTTCTCAATCGTCGCAAGCAGATCTTGATGATCGAGATACGACCGGAGCACCGGGCGGCGCCCGAGTTGGACGAACTGGCCCGACTGCTCCGGGTTAGCCCGGGCCTGGATCGATACGTCGTGCAGTCCAAGTTTGTGGACGATGACAGCGATATGCCGACGCAGATGCCCTCGCCTCTGGGTGACGACCATATCGTGCTCAACACGCGGTCGGTGCTTCAGATGATGACGTTTTTGTCGAAGGGCGTGGTCATTCCCGAAGAGCATGTGCGGTGCGGGATGGCGCCGGTGACCCGGAATGTGGATGGTTCCGCTTATGACTGGACGAGGGTGACCGCCGGCCTATTCCGGGTCTGTTCGAGCCGCCGCAAGCCGGACAAAGCGGAAGTGGCGGTGCCGTACCGGGGGTATTGGTTTTACATTCCGCTGGAGGATTCCGTGTCGCGCTCGACGCTGGCCGTCCTGGAATTGTTGTTCTCGCTCCAGCAGACCGAGGAGGCGTCGAGCGGGCCGTTGCTGACGCTGCCGGTGGGCCGGTGAGGGCGTCCCGACGACGGGCCAGCCTGGGAGGACGAGATCGGCTGAGTGCGAGCTGCGAAACGGTGGGCTGGGTGGCGGCCTCAGGTTTGGCCGGGTGCTGAGTTCTGCGGGCCGATCCGGTTCGGGTTCGGGATTCGGGGGAGGCTGCGGTGTGTACCCCCGTTTTGAGAAGCGTGTCGGGGCTGTGGCGTGGGAGCCAGACGACGCGGTGTGGGTGGGACGGCATTCGCCTTGCAGGCTCAGGGCCAGCTCGCTAAGGTACGCCGCCGGGTGGAAGACCCTTACCGAGGCTCTGAGGTCGCGGCGGGTGGCGATGATCGGCATCGGCCTGGTCGGCGCGTGGGAGACGTGCGGATTGGCGGCCTTGGGAGGTCGCGGTTCGTGCGCCGCCGAGCGCTGGGACGGCTGGGCTGAGGATTGGCGTCCGTGGCCGGGAGGTCCGGTTCGGGGCAGGGAGATTCCTCAAGCCGCCCACACGGCGATCCGATGGTGTGGGGAAGGACAGGATGTCCTTGAGGCCGTCGCTCAGGAGGAGGACACGCCATGGCGCTTGCCGTCTCGGAGCTGATCCACCCGACCGCGGTGATCGGTCCGGAAGTGGAACTGGCCCCCGACGTGGTGGTTGGCCCGTATGCCGTGATTGAGGGTCCGGTGAGCGTCGGCTCTGGGACGATCATCGAGAGCCATGCCTGTCTCTGCGGTCCGCTGCGGATGGGGCGGGATAACTTCGTCGGTCATGGGGCGGTGTTGGGCAAGAGCCCCCAGTCGCGGGCCTACCGGGGCGAGCCGACCCGGTTGATCGTCGGCGACGGGAACACCTTTCGCGAGTACGTGACGGTGCACCGCGGGACCGTCGAAGGAGGCGGGGAAACGGTTATCGGCGATCGCAATTTGATGATGATTAACTCCCATGTGGGGCACGATGCGCGGGTTGGGAACGGCTGCACACTGGTCAACAACGCGCTGGTGGCCGGCCACGTCCAACTGGGGGACCATTGCATCCTGTCCGGGCACACGGCGGTCCAGCAGCGCTGCCGGGTCGGGCGGCTGGCGATGTTGGGTGGGATGGCGGCAACCACCAAAGATATCCCGCCATTCGTCCTGCAACAGGGCTACAACTGCGTCACGGGCTTGAACATCGTGGGGATGCGGCGAGCGGGCATCCCGGCGACGTCGATCGACGCGATGCGACAGGCGTTTCGGATTTTGTACAAGGAAGGACGGGGGGTGTTGGCGTCGCTCGATCGGATCGAGGCTGACTTTGGCGAGATTGCCGAGGTTCGCGAATTTACTCAGTTTATTCGAAGCTCGACCCTAGGGATCAATCCGGCGCGGGATGCGATGCGTTCGAACTGGGATCTGTGAGCGGATTGGTTGGTGAGGGCGGAGTTGGCGAGTCGGTCGGGGTTCGGTCGGGTTTGCCCCGGGGAAGGCCCAACCGCTGACAGATTCGATCGTACTCGGCCGAATCCATTTGACCGGCCTGGTAGGCGGCGCGAATGGGGCCGATGAGGTCTTCGGGCGTGCCGAGGCTGGTGGGCTTTTGGCGAGCTTCGTTGCGGATTGTCTGCATGGTCCACAAGCCCCAGGCGATGATCAGGACCAGGATGGCCATCGCCGCGATGGTGAGCAACGGAGCCGGTTGCGACATGGGAGCACGCCTCCGCGCGGCCACCGACGTGGGCGGCGAATTGTGCGGGACTTTTGCCGAGGCGGCACGATACTATACCGGATGAGCGAATCAGGGTGGGTGGCCCTGAGGGTGGCTCAGCACGACCGCGAACCGATTGAGGTGGGAAGCCATGCGCCGGACGATCGTTTTGGGCGGTGTGCTCCTGGTGGGGTTGCTGGCCCGGCCGACCCAAGCGCAAGTGGCTGTGGCGGGCGGGTTCGACGATCCGTTTTTCCTCTACTACAGCTTTTTCATCCCGCAGCAAGCCTACCTGGCATCGATTCCGCGGACCGAGGACACGCTGCGACAGATGGCGGTTCAGCGGCAACTGCAGGCGGTGACCGATCGGGCTGGGCTGATCGATCCGGCCAGCGGCCTGGCAAACTATGATCCGTTTGCGGCCTACACGGATCGCGTCTCGCCGGTCCCGGTGCCGCTGTCGCGAAGTGGCCCGGTTAATACGAACCTGAACGGCCTGGGACCGGCCGGCTATTACAACCGGGTCGCGAACTACTTCCCCGGTCAACGGAGCGGGATTGCCAACTCCTCGATCCCGATGCCGAATTACGGCCCGAGGCTAACACCGTTCGGCACGGTGCAACGCTCGATGGGAGGACGAAGTCGACTGGGTGGATTGGGCGGCGGCGGTTTTGGGGGGTTTGGAGGAATGGGCGGACTGGGTGGGATGGGGCTTGGTGGCATGCGTTAGGGTTTTGGGGGTTTGGGGATTGCTAGGCTTGGACCGAGGTTGTGGGAACGACGAAGCCTGAGCCAAGAGTCGCAGACGACCCGGAGCGTGGGGATCCGGGCCGGTTGGTAGCATATCTCGATGGCGAGTTGGATCCGGCGGAGCGGGCGCGAGTTGAGGCCTGGCTAGAGCGTGAGCCGGCGGCGCGGCGTGAGGCGGTGGAGTTGCAGCGTGTCTGGGAATTGCTGGATACCTTGCCGGTCACGGGGGTGAACTGGGCACTCACGGAGCGAACGCGGCAAGGCTTGCGTTTGGAGGGGTTGCCTGGTCGAGGGCGGGTGTTTCGGGCGTGGCTGGTGTTTTTGAGCCTGATGGCTGTTGCCGCCTGGGTCGGCTGGAGATGGGGAAAGCAGATGGCTCCGCCCGCTGGGATGGCAACGGAGCCGGCGGTTGGTGGAGCGACTACTGAACAGACGTATCAACGGGTGGGATCGTGGGAGTTTTTGCAGGCGTTGGATCGGTCGGGGGCGTTTGCGGAGGACGAGCCGTGAACGGAAGGGGGCGGGGCTGGGCGAGGAGGGTCGGGTGGATCGGAATGGGCTTGGGGGTGGGTTGGCTGGGGGTCTGGGCGTGGGGTGGTGGGATTTTGAGAGCGGGTCAAGCGGTCGATGGGGGTATGGGTTCGGGGTCGGCGGCGGTTGAGGAGTTGAAGGCTCGGCTGGAGAGTGTTTCCGCGGAGGAGCGTCGGCGGCTTGAGGAGTTGATGGATCGGTATGCGGTTTGGTTGGCAGGGCTGCCGGGCGAGCGACAGCGGTTGATTCAGGAAGCGCCGCTGGAGCGACGGATTGGGTTGGTCGAGACGGCGCGGGAGGCGGAGCGTCGGCGTCGGGAGGTGATGGGGCTGTTGCGGGACGTGTTGCAAGTGTCGGCGTTGTGTGCGGAGTCGATCCGGCGGACGGCGGTGGATTTGAGGCTGTGGTTTGCGCTGGAGCCGTCGCGGCGGGAGTGGGTGCAGGCAGCGGGGACGGAGGCCGAGCAGTTGCGGCGGTTTCGCGTGGTGGTGCGGAGCGATCCGCGGTTGCAGCGGCTCCGGGCCGAGGCGGCGGCGGAGCTAGGTCCTGAGGGGCTGGAGGCTCGGGAGCGAGAGCCTCTGGTGGCACGTCGGCTGGAGCGAGCGCGCCCGGCGGCGCGGGCCGAGCTGACGCGGCGGATGGCGGATTGGCGGTTGATCCGGGAGTTGGGGGCAAGGGAGGTAGGGCCGGAGCGGTTGGAGGCGTTTGAGTTGGCGTTGCCGGTGTGGGTGCGGTCGGGGCTGGATCCACTGCCGCCGGAAGTTGCGCGGCGGCGGATGGAGCTGTTGTATTGGCTGGTGGGGGATCCGACGGGGGCGGCGTCGTGAACGAGGCGGATCGGGCCTGGATGCGGCTGGCGTTGGCGGAGGCGGAGCGAGGTCGGGGCTGGGTGGAGCCGAATCCGCTGGTGGGAGCGCTGGTGGTTCGGGATGGGCAGTTGGTGGCGGCGGGGCATCATGGCCGGTTTGGGGGGCCGCACGCGGAGGTGGTGGCGTTGGATCGGGCGGGTGAGGCGGCGCGGGGAGCTACGCTGTATGTGTCGCTGGAGCCGTGTTGTCATCACGGGAAGACGCCGCCGTGCGTGGAGGCGATTGTGCGGGCGGGTGTGGGGCGGGTGGTGGCTGCGATGGTTGATCCGGATCCGCGCGTGACGGGTGGGGGGCTGAGGAGGTTGCGGGAGGCCGGGATTGAGGCGGAAGTGGGCCTGGAGGAGGAGCTTGCGCGAGAACTGAACGCCGCGTACTTGAAGCGGCTGGCGACCGGCCGGCCGTATGTGATCGCCAAGTGGGCGATGACGTTGGATGGGAAGACGGCGACGGCGTCGGGAGAGAGTCGTTGGATCAGCAACGAGCGGTCGCGGATGCATGTGCACGCGTTGAGGGGCCGGGTGGATGCGATTGTGGTTGGAGTGGGGACGGTCTGGGCCGATGATCCCCGGCTGACGGCACGGCCGGCGGGACCGCGGGTGGCGAGTCGGGTGATTTTGGACTCGCAGGCGCGGTTGCCGCTGGAGTCGCGGTTGGTGGCGACCGTGACCGAGGCGCCGGTGGTGGTGGCGGTGACGAAGCGGGCGGAGCGCGACCGGGTGGAGGCGCTGAGGTCTCGTGGGTGTGAGGTGGTCGAATTGGAGGAGCAGGGCGGGCGTGTCTCGGTGGGCGCGGTGCTGGAGGAGTTGGGTCGGCGGGGGATGACGAACGTCCTGGTCGAGGGTGGTGGGCGGGTTTTGGGGTCGTTTTTTGATGCGGGGGAGGTGGATGAAGTCGAGGTTTACGTGGCGCCCCGGGTGGAAGGGGGCGACCACGCGCAGACGGGGGTGCGGGGGGCAGGGTCGCGAACGATGGCCGAGGCCTGGGCTTTGGAGTCGGTGAGGATCGATGAGTTGGATGGGGATGTGCGTTTACGAGGGGTCCTGGATCGGTGGTGGCGGCGGGGTGATCGAGCCGGCGAGCCGGCTTGACCGAACCGAGGAAGGGGAAGGACCATTAGGGATCAGGTGGCCAAGGGGCGGATGGGACGGCCGCGAGCAAACTTCAGGTCGGAGCCTGGTGGGGTGTCCGGATCGCATCGGGAAATGCCCGCGGAACGACCGGTGCCGAGGGCTGTGATTGGACGGTTGAGTTTGTATTTGCGGGAGTTGGAGGCGTTTGAGCGTCGGGGGGAGACGACCGTCTCGAGCAGTCTGCTCGGCAGCGCGTTGGGAATCAACGATGCGCAGGTTCGCAAGGATCTGGCGTGCTTTGGTCAGTTTGGTCGACCGGGGATTGGGTATCGAATTGCGGAATTGATTCGGGCGTTGCGGCAGATTCTGGGGATCGACCGGGACTGGCCGACGGCGATCATTGGCGTCGGCAATCTGGGTCGAGCGTTGCTGCGGTATCGGGGGTTTCGGAATCGGGGGTTTCACATCGTCGCGTTGTTTGACAATGACCCGAAGAAGATTGGGCAGACGGTAGGTGGGTTGGTGGTGCAGCCGTTGGAGCGGCTTGGGGAGGTTGCCGAGGAATTGGGGCTGCGGCTGGCGATCTTGACGGTGCCGGGCGAGGCGGCGGGGCGGGTCGCCGAATTGGCAGCCGGTTGTGGGATTCGGGGGTTGCTGAACTTTGCGCCGGTGACGCTGACCGTACCGGAGCCGTTGAGTGTCATTTCGGTGGATTTGAGCATTCAGTTGGAGAATTTGGCGTATCGGGTGTTGCATGAGCCGAACGGCGGTGAGGCAATCACGGATTGAACCGAGTTTGGGTTGGTGGAACGGACCGTCGTTCGGGGGGACGGGAGGGCGGAGGCTGGTGCGCTGCGGGCCGGGACTTCTCGGGTGTGGCTGTGGGGATGGGGAGTCGGGAGGGCGTGACGAGGATGGTGTCTGGCGTTGGTTGTGACGGCGATCGAGGGCGGGGCGGCGAGCAGCGCGAGCTTTTCGGCGGGGGTTGGGATGATTAGAATCAAGAATGTGCTTACCCGGTGGTGAAACGGTATCACAACAGGTTTTGGTCCTGTTGTTCCAGGTTCGAATCCTGGCCGGGTAGTTTGTCAGGGTCCAGAGTGGGAAAGGCCGTTTGCCCGCCTTGCTGGAGGGGCAGAGCGGGGTTATCTTAGTGGCTTTCGCCTGTAGGCCTGAAGACCATTACGGCGGGCCTTTGGGCGGGCCATTGGTGGATCAACCGTTAACGAAGAGGAACGACTGGGAGCGGTTATGGCAAGTCGCCGACGAGGGAAGGGACGTCGCAAGGTGGGTCGGAAGAAGCGCCGGATGCGAAGCCGAATTCGCCACCGCAAGAAGTGAGCGAGGCCGGGCCTGGGGGGAGCGATGGTGGATGAGCTTGGGTCGCGGTTTTGGGGCGGAGCGGCCGGGGATGGGCTGCGCGCGTTGGGTTGGTCGGGTCGGGGCTGGTGCGTAGGCTGAAACGGGGTGGTTCGTGGGAGGAGGGGGGAGGCGGTGAAACGCATTGATTTGGGTCGCGGGCATCTGGGCGGTTGGGTGAGTTGGTGGGGGGTTTTGCTGGGTTGGGCGGTGGGGGCAGCGTCGGCCCTGGACGAGCCGGTGCAGGCGCCGGCGCGGCGGTTTATGGAGAGGGTGGGTCCGATGGACGCGGTGCTGGAGCGTCCATACGGGCCTGAGGTTCCGCTTGGCTCGACGGGAGAGCGGCTGTGGGCGACGAGTCCGCAGGGGTGGGCTTTTGGAGAGGGTGTGCATTGGCTGTTTTTGTCGAATCTGCGAGCGCTGGATCTGGACGTGCGGGATGAGCTGGGTCCGTTGGCGCCGGCGCGGGCGACGTATCGCCCGAGCCATGTGCATCTCGAGGGGGCGGTGCGGCGGCTGGAGCCGTCGGCTTCGTTTACGTGGCGCACGGACCGGCTGGATGGACCGTTGACACGGCCGTTTCGGCCTGAGAAGCGGTGGACGTGCTGGTCGAGTGGTCGGCGGTCGGACTGGTATGCGGTGGATTTTGGGGGGCGTCGGGTGGTGCGGGGTGTGAAGCTTTGGTTTTACGACGATGAGGGTCGCGGGGCGTGCCGAGCGCCTCGGGAGTATCGGCTGGAGCGGTGGGTCGAGGGGCAGTGGCAGCCGATCGAGCTGACGGAGCGATCGCCGAAGGTGGCGCGCGCGGGGGAGAACACGGTTCGGTTTGATGAGGTGGAGACGGAACGGCTGCGGGTGGTCTTTGAGCACCAGGGGGCCGAGTACTACACGGGTCTGTACGGGTTCGAGCCGGTCTACGGGGGTGATGGGGAGGAGCCGGACGCGCGGGTCGAGATCACGGGGGATAAGTTTATTGCTCCGGACGATGTGCTGGTGGTGGTCTTGCGAGTGCGGAATGGGTCGGATGAAGTCAGGCGATTTACGGCGGTTCCCGTGCCGGATTGGGAGGGGCAGTACGAGGGGCGAGTGATCTCGAATCGGTCGCAGCGGACTGAGGGTGTGCACGGGCCGTGGGCATTTTGGGCTGAGTCGCGGGTCCGCCAGCAAGGTTATGAGTTGCGGCAGGTGTTGCGGTTCGCGGTGATGAGCGAGCCGGCGCAGGGGTTGGACGTGAAGGAGAACCGGCAGATCACGGTGGCAACGGCGCGGGGGCGGGATGACAATGCGGCGTTTCTCCGCTCGGCGTTGGGGTTCACCTACGAGCTGCAACCGGGCGAGACGAAGGTGGTGAAGGCGGCGATGGAGATCCGGCCGGTGGATGAGCCGCTCCGGATCGACGCGTACTTGAATCCGCCGCAAGCGTATACGCGATCGCTGGAAGCGGGGGTGGATCGGCTTGGCGTGATGTCGCCGGAGCGCCAGGATCAACGCGATGTGCTGAGTGCACAGGTGCAGGCGTACCAGAGCTGGTTTGACGCGAATCTGGCCGGATTTGACTGCTCGGACGAATGGATACGGAAGCTGTATTACCACCGGGCGTATTTATTGCGCAGAAATCTACTGGAACCGAGGCTGGGGGTAATGAAGTGGCCGACGCAGAGTGAGGGGCGGTGGCGGAGTTCGTGGTATGCGAACGTGATCAGTTATGGGGCGGCGCATCAGATCAGAGAGGCGCGGTGGCTTGCTGATCCTCAGTACTGGCGGGGGCATCTGCGGACGTGGGCGTACAACGCGAAGCCGGATCGGATCTATCCGAGCCACGTTTTGCCGAGTGGACCGGCGGGGGGGCAGTATACGGACTGGATCAGCTCGACGGGCTGGGAGGGGGAGTTGGTGCACCCGGATCGGGGGTTTCTCGCCGAAGTGGTGGACCGGCTGGCTGACAATACGCGCGGCTGGCAGGAGGTTTATGACGCGGATGGGGACGGGCTGTTGATGGTCGACAGCCATTGGTGGACCGGGATGGAGTATCAGCCGTCGTTTTTCTTTTTTTCGGACTACCAAACGTCGGAGGGTTTTGATCAGCCGCAGCAGGTGGTTCCGTTGGAGCGGGTGGATCTGACGGCGTACAATTTCGGCAACGCGACGAATGTGGCGCGGATGTATCGGGCGCTGGGGCAGGCGGAGAAGGCGAAGGAGTTTGAGGAGCTCGCGGCGAAGATCGCCGCGGCGCTGGCCGCGAAGATGTGGCGGCCCGAAACGAGTTATTTTTACTCGCTGCGGGCTTCGGACGATGCGGTGGCCGAGGTCAAGGAAATCGTTGGGGTGTATCCGTTTTATTTTGGGATGGTGCCGGCCGGGAAGGGTTATGAGGCGGCCTGGGACGCGATTCTGGATCCGGAGCAATTCTGGACGCCCTGGCCGGTCGCATCGGTTTCGAAGCAGTGTCCGGCGTATTCGCAGACCGGCTGGCCGCAGGCGGGGGGCCGGGCGGCGGCGTGCATGTGGAATGGCCCAACCTGGCCGCACGCCAATTCAATCGTTTTGACGGCGATGGCGCGGACGTTACGGGCGGATCGGGAGGTGCCGGAGGAAGCGCGTTCGCCGCTGACCATGGAGCGGTTTTGGGAGTTGTTTACGTCGTTCACCAAGGCGCAGTATCGTGAACAGGATTTGACTTATCCCTGGACCGGCGAGTTTTACAATGGGGAGACCGGGGAGTGGAAGACGGGTGAGCGGGATTACAACCACTCGACATGGCTCGACATTTTGATTCCGGAGGTGGTTGGGCTGGTGCCGCGGGACGATGAGGTGCTCGAGGTTGACCCCCTGGTGCCGGAGGGGGCGCTGTCGTGGCTGGTTCTGGACGGTCAACGCTACCGCGGCCATGACGTGACGATTGTCTGGGATGCGGCCGACGACGAGCGCGACGTGCACGACGATGGAAGGTCCGGGCTAGACGTTTACCTGGATGGGAAGCTGGTGGCGTCGTCGCCGACGCTTGAGCGGCTGAAGGTGGACATGAAAACGGGCGAGCCGGTTGCTGAGTCCAAGTGACGCCGGGGCGGTTGTCGGGATCAGCCGGAAGCGTCGACGCACTTGAGGGGCGGCGGAGGCAGGACGCGAGGAGGAATGAGTCGGGCGCTTGGAAGGTTGATCGGAAGCGGGCGGTAGGTGCTCGACACGGGTCCGGGGTGGGTTGATACTGGGCCTCAAAGCGTCCGAGTGATGGCCGGAGCGGGAGGATGGCCGTCTTGGCGGATCGGGAGTCCGGAGGTGGAAGGTATGCGCTGGCGTGTGCTGATGGTGGTGGCGTTTGTGGCCGATGCGGGCACGGCTTGGGCAGACGTGCGGGTGCCGAGCCTTTTTGGATCGCACATGGTATTGCAGCGCGAACAGGAGAACCCGGTCTGGGGATGGGCCGAGCCGGGGGAGGAGGTGACGGTCCAGATTGGTCCGCAGTCGCAGACGACGCGGGCTGGGGCGGATGGTCGCTGGCGTGTCAAGCTGGCGCCGATGGCTGCCGGTGGGCCGTACGTCCTGAAGATCAGGGGGCAGAATGAGCTTGAGCTGGAGGACGTGTGGGTAGGCGAGGTGTGGATCTGTTCGGGTCAGTCGAACATGCAGTGGCCGGTGAATCTGGCAGACGATCCGGATCTGGAGAAGATGACGGCCAATTATCCGCAGATCCGGCTGCTAACGGTGCCGAACGTGGGGACACAGGAGCCGCAGGAGGACTTCCGGGGCCAGTGGCAGGTCTGCAGCCCGGAGACCGTGGGAAGCTTTTCGGCGATCGGTTATTTTTTTGGGCGGTTGATTCACCAGGCGACGGGGATGCCGGTAGGGCTGATCAACAATGCGTGGGGCGGTTCGGCCTGCGAGGCGTGGATTCGCCGCGACTTGCTGGAGCAGGACGAGCAGTACAAGCCGCTGCTGGATCGCTGGGCGGAGCTGGAGAAGCGGGCGGCGGCGACGCCCGAGGACCGGAATCTGCAGGCTCAAATGAAAGGGAATGCCCGACCGGGGAACATTTATAACGGGGCGTTGAAGCCGACAATCGGCTTTGGGATTCGGGGGGTGATCTGGTACCAGGGCGAGTCGAACGCGGGTCGGGCGTATCAATATCGGGCGATGTTTCCGCTCCTGATCCAGAGCTGGCGGGACGAATGGGGACAAGGGGATTTTCCGTTCTACTGGGTGCAACTGGCGGATTTCATGGCCGAGAAGCCGGAGCCGGGCGAAAGTGCCTGGGCCGAGCTGCGTGAGGCGCAGACGATGACGATGGACCGGCTGCCAAAGACCGGCGAGGCGGTGATCATCGACCTGGGTGAAGGGCGTGACATTCACCCGCGGAATAAGCAGCGGGTGGCGAAGCGGTTGGCGCGGTGGGCCTTGGCTGAGGTGTACGGCAAGGATGTGCCGCACCGCAGTCCGCGGTATCAGTCGGTCGAGAAGAAGGACGGCCGGATGGTCGTGAAGTTCGTGCATGTGGGACAGGGGTTGTACAGCTTTGACGTGGACGAGCCGCGCGGGTTTGCGATTGCCGGGTCGGACCGGAAGTGGTACGCCGCTCAGGCGAAGATCACGGGGCCCGACACGGTCGAGGTGTGGTCCGAGGCGGTTCCGGATCCGGTGGCGGTCCGGTATGCCTGGGCCGACAATCCGGTGTGCAACCTATACGGCAAGATTCCGGGGGACGCGGATGGTCTGCCGGTGACGCCGTTTCGCACGGACGATTGGAAAGGGGTCACGGCGGAGGCGCGTTGAGGCCGGCGGAGGCGATCGGGATGACGCGGCTGGACACCGCGTCGAGCTCGCGCGCAGGATCGCGGATGGGCAGGGCGCGCTTCCAGCCAGGGAAGCGGGCGCGGCCCGCAGACGAGGACGCAGCGCGGGGGATTTGCGTCGGATCGCCGGATGGCGCGAAGGCCGGCGGGGAGCGTGGGCCGCTGGGATTGGTCATTGGGTTGGATCGGCGGCTCGGGTCATCGGTCGCCGGGAAGCATCAGGCCCTCTTGAAGGGCTGAGAGGTGGTGTAGTAGTTTGGGCCATTCTGCGCTAGGGGTCCGGAAGCGAACCGGACCGATCGGCGCTTGAGAGCGAGAGACTGGAAGAGATCGACGGAGAATGCCCGCGATGTCCACGCCGACGACGCCGATCACGGTGGCCAAAGGGGATGGGATTGGTCCGGAGATCATGGAGGCGACGCTGAAGATTTTGAAGGAGGCGGGCGCGCGGCTGGAGATCGAGGAGATCGAGATTGGCGAGGCGGTGTATAAGCGTGGGTTTTCGGCGGGGATTGAGGACTCGGCGTGGGAGAGTCTGCGGCGAACGAAGGTGTTCCTGAAAGCGCCGATCACGACGCCACAAGGCGGCGGATTCAAGAGTCTGAACGTGACGGTGCGGAAGTCGATGGGGTTGTATGCGAACGTACGACCGTGCGTGTCTTATCACCCCTATGTGGCGACGAAGCATCCGGTGATGGATGTGGTGATTGTGCGCGAGAACGAAGAGGATCTTTATGCGGGGATTGAGCACCGGCAAACGGATGAAGTGATGCAGTGTCTGAAGCTGATTACGCGGCCGGGGTGTGAGAAGATTGTGCGGTATGCGTTTGAGTATGCGCGTCAAAACGGACGGAAGAAGGTGACGTGCTTCACCAAAGACAACATCATGAAGATGACCGATGGGCTGTTTCACAAAGTGTTTGAGGAGGTGGCAGCAGAGTATCCGGAGCTGGTCAACGAGCACTGGATTGTCGACATAGGGGCGGCAAAGCTGGCCGACACGCCGGAGAATTTTGATGTGATTGTGATGCCCAATTTATATGGGGATATTTTGTCGGACGTGGCGGCGCAGATTGCGGGATCGGTGGGTCTGGCTGGGTCGGCGAACATTGGCGAGCACGGGGCGATGTTCGAGGCAATTCACGGCTCGGCGCCACGGCGAGCCGGGCAGAATCTGGCGAATCCGTCCGGGCTGTTGCTGGGTGCGGTGATGATGCTGGTGCATATTGGTCAGGGAGATGTGGCGGAGCGGGTGCACAACGCGTGGCTCAAGACGCTTGAGGATGGCGTCCATACGTATGACATTTACGACGAGTCCACGAGCACGGAGAAGGTGGGGACGAAGGAGTTTGCCGAAGCGGTCATCAAGCGGTTGGGGCAGACGCCGACGAAGTTGAAGGCGGTGCATTATGGCAAGGCGGAGCCGATCCGTGTTCCGCCGTTTGCGGAGCTGCGGCGGCCGCCGGCCAAGAAGGTGACCGTTGGTGTGGATCTGTTCGTGCATGATCGGCGGTCGACGGCGGAGGTGGCCGCAGTGGTTCGGACGGCGGAGACGGCCAAGGTAGAGTTGAAGATGATCTCGAACCGGGGCGTGATGGTCTGGCCGCGGGGCTTGCCGGAGACGGCGACGGTGGATCACTGGCGGTGCCGGTTTGTGGCGAAGGATTATGCGCAGGGGTTGAGCCACGCGGACATTATCGAGATCTACGGCCGGGCGGTTTCGGCGGGGCTGGATGTGATCAAGACCGAGAATTTGTGCACGTTCGACGGCGAGCCGGGTTATTCGAAGGGGCAAGGCGAGTGAGTCGAAGCGGATGAAGGGTCCCGATGGTGGCCGCCTACCCCGGGTCGCCTTGCGTGAGATTGTCAAGGCCTTTGGGGGTGTGAAGGCGCTTCGCGGGGTGGATTTCGAGGTTAATGGGGGAGAGATCCACGCGCTTTGCGGGGAAAACGGGGCAGGCAAGAGCACGTTGATGCGGGTGCTGGGAGGGGCGACGCGGCCCGATGGCGGCAGGATTGTCTTGGATGGGGTCGAAGCGCGGCTGCGCGACCCGGCGGATGCGCTGAGGCGCGGGATTGCGGTGATTCACCAGGAGATTCGGCTGGTGCCGACTCTGACGGTTGCCGAGAACCTGGGATTGGGGCATGAGCCGTCGGCCGGGATCTGGCTGCGTCGGGGAGCGTTGCGGCAGTGGGCAAGTCGTTGGCTGAAGGAGTTGGGGTTTGAGGTGGATCCGGGTGCTCGGGTGGGGGATCTGTCGTTGGGGGAGCGGCAGTTGGTGGAGATTGCCCGCGCGCTGAGTCGGGAGGCGCGGGTCTTGGTTCTGGACGAGCCGACGGCGGCGTTGGGACGGGCGGAATCGGCGCGACTGTTTGCGATCGTGGAGGGCCTGAGATCGCGTGGTTTGGGGATTGTTTTCATCACGCACCGATTGGAGGACGTGATGCGGCTGGCCGATCGGGTGACGGTGTTGCGCGATGGGGTGCGGGTGGGGACCTGGCGGGTTGCCGATCAGACGGTCCCGGGCCTGGTCGCGGCGATGGTGGGCGGGGAGGAGATTGAGCGAGGCGAAACGGTGGAGCGTGGTGGCGGCGAGGGCATTGGTGAGCCGGTGCTCCGGGTGGAGAATCTGGCAGGACGGGGGTTGCGCGGGCTGAGTGTGGAGGTCGGGCGTGGTGAGGTGGTGGGGTTGACGGGGTTGGTGGGGGCGGGCCACGAGGAGTTTGGTCGGTTGGTGGTCGGGGCCGAGGTGTTCGCGCATGGGCGGATGGCTCTGCGGGGGGAGCGGTTTGCGCCTCGACATCCGAGCGATGCACTGAGGCGGGGGGTGGGGTTGGTTCCGTCGGATCGAGCAGGCGAGGGACTGATTCCGACGCGTGATGTGGAGGCAAACACGAGTCTGTCGGCGCTTGGGCGTTGGTCACGGTGGGGGTGGTCGAGGCCGTCGCAACGGCGGCGCCGAGTGGAGGCGGCGATCCAAGCACACGGGGTGGTTTGTCGGGGGGTGAGGCAGAACGTGATGGGTTTGTCCGGAGGGAATCAGCAGAAGGTGTTGCTGGCGCGGGTGGCGTTGACCGAGCCATCGGTTTTGATCTTGCACGAGCCGACTCGAGGGGTGGATGTGCGGAGTCGGGAGGCGATTCACCGCTGGATTCGGGAGCGGGCGCGGAATGGAGCGGCGGTGGTGGTGGTCAGCTCAGAGGTTGAGGAGCTGCTGGCCGTGGCCGATCGTGTTCTGGTGGTGCGTGCGGGGAGGCTCGCCGCGGAGGTCCGTACGGCGGAGGTGGACGAGCGCGGGCTGGTGGAGCTAGTGGCTGGAGGAGATGGTCGCGGGCTGGCCACCGGGTCCGGCTGAGCGGCTGGGATGGCGATCCGGTTCGGGAGCCGGAGGGGAGAAACAGTTCGGATGGAAAGGCCCAAAGGCTGGCATCCGGGGTTGTTGCGGTGGTTGCCGGTGGTGTTGCTGGCCGGAGCGGTGATGTGGGGGGTGTGGCGGACGCCGGGGTTTTTGACGGCGCGTCATGTCTCGGGGGTTGTGCATCTGGCGAGTCTGGTGGGTGTGCTGGCTGTTGGACAAAGCGTGGTGCTCATCGGTGGGGGATTTGATTTGTCGCAGGGAGCGACGCTGGGTTTGTCGGCCGCGGTGGCGGCGGTTGGTTTGCGCGACCTGGGTTGGGGACCGGTGGCGGCGGCGGTGGCGGCGTTGGGTTGCGGGGGCCTGGTCGGGGTTGTCAATGGGGTGTTTGTTGCCTATGTGCGGGCCAATGCGTTTGTGACCACGCTGAGCATGACGCTGATCGTCCGGGGATTGACGTTTCTGGTGTTGGGCGGTCGAGAGTTGGGCGGACTTCGCGCTTTTGAGCCGCTGGCGGCGAGTCTGCGGGTCGGTGAAATGCGGCTGAGCGGACTGATGGCGATTCTCGGGGTGGTGGCGATTGTGGGCTGGGTCGGCATGCGCTGTACGGTTTGGGGTCAGCATTTGTACGCGACGGGGGGGAATGCCGAGGCAGCGCGGCTAGCTGGGGTCCGGACGGAGCGGTTGCGGCTGGCGAGTTTTGCGGTGTCGGGGTTGGCGGCGGCGCTGGGGGGTTTGCTCTGGCTGGCGTCGTTCTATACGGCCAATGCTCGAACGGGCGAGGGGTACGAGCTGCTTTCGATCGCGGCGTGCGTGGTGGGCGGGGTCTCGCTCCAGGGGGGTCGAGGAAGTGTGCTGGGAGCGATCGGGGGGTGCTTGTTGCTGCAGGCGGTGGGGGCGATGATCAACCTGACGGAGCTGCCCGGGGAGTATGCGACCTTGACCAACGGACTTGTGATCCTGGTCTTCGCGGCGGTCGATGCCTTAGCGCGCCGAGGGGAGCGGCGATGAGGAACGAGAGAACGGGGCGAACTGGGTTGGGGGCAGGGATGATCGTCGCTGTGGTGGCGATGGTCGTGGCCGGCTGTGGGGGGCCGGACGCGAACCCGGGAGCGGCGGGAGATTCGGCGACGGAGCGGGCGATACGCATCGGCGCGGTTCTGCCGACCTTTGGGCACCCGTTTTTCGCGGCCCAGAAGCGTGGGATGGAGACAGCGGCGCGGGAGCTGGGCGTGGACCTCGAGGTTCGGGACGGTAAGGACGATGACCGGATTCAACTCGAGCAGGTCGAGGCGTTGTTGAGCCGCGGCGTGGCGGCGCTGGTGTTTTGCCCGCGGAACCAGGATGCGGCGGTTCGTGCGGTTGAAGTGGCCAATCAGGAGCGGGTTCCGGTGGTGGCGTTGAACCGTCGGGTCAACGGGGGCGAGGTGGTTGCGTATGTGGGGGCCGATGATCGCGAGGCGGGTCGCGCGCAGGCAAAGGCGTTGCTGGAGGCGGTTGGTCCCGAGGGGGGCAAGGTGCTCTACCTTCTCGGGACGCAGGGTTCAAGCCCACAGGTGGAACGGATGGCGGGATTCCGTGAGGTGATCGAGGGGTGTCCGGAGATCACGATTGTGGATGCGCGGTTTGCGGACTTTCGAGCGGATCAGGCGAAGGCAGTGATGATGGCGTGGGTTCAGCGTTATGCGCCGGGGGAGATTCGGGCGATCGTGGCGCAGAACGACGAGATGGCGTTGTCGGCGGCGGAGGTGGCCCGAGACGAGGGATGGTCCGAGGTGGTCGTGATCGGCTGCGACGGGACGGAAGGAGCGTTTGCAGCGGTCCGGTCCGGGCTGCTGAGAGCGACCGTGTTGCAGGACGCGGCGGATCAGGGCGCCAAAGCGTTGAGAGTGGCAGTCGACACGGTGAAGGGGAATCCACCGACGGGAGACGTGTTGACCCCACTGCCGGTGATCGACCAGGCGAACGTGGATCAGTATCGGCCGTCGTACTGAGCGAACCGGATCGAGACCGGTGGGCGCGAGCGAAAGGGGGCGGGCATGGCCCAGGGGGTCGACGAACGGGCCGAGGATGGGACGAGCGGGTCACCGGTGGTGAGCCGGTGGGCGTGGGGCGTGTGTTGGTTGATGTTTGCGTCGACGGCGCTCAACTACATGGATCGGCAGGCGATTGCGCTGGTCAGCCCGCAGGTTCGGCGCGAGTTTGGGATCGACTTCGAGGGGTTTGGCTGGCTGTTGACGGCGTTTGGTTTGAGTTATGCGGTGTTTCAGGTTCCTGCGGGGCTGATGGTGGATCGGCTCAATGTGCGGCTGGTTTATCCGGCGGCGGTGGCGTTCTGGTCGCTGATGGCAATTGGAGGTGGCTTGGCGCCGACACTGGGCGTTCTGGTGGCGATGCGGGCGTTGCTGGGGATTGGGGAGGCGTTCAACTGGCCGAGTGCGTTGCGGGTCACGTCGCGGATTTTGCCGCCGAAGGATCGGAGTCTGGGCAATGGGATTTTCAATTCGGGAGCAGCCATCGGAGCGGTGTTGACGCCGCTGACGGTGCCGGTGCTGGCGAAGGTCTTCGGGTGGCGCGTGGCGTTTTTGGTGCTGGGGGGACTGGGATTCGTCTGGGCGGGCACCTGGTTGGCGTTGACGCGGCGGGTCGTGGGAATGGCGCCGGACGGAGGGTCGGCGGGGGGACGTTCGCGGCGGATGAGCGGGTTGGGCCGCGGGGTATTTGGGGTGGTGGCGTTGGTGGCGCTGGGGGTTGCCGGATGGTGTTGGGTGCGACCAGTTGAGGTGCGAGTCGGTGCTGATCGCGTGCGTCCTGAGGGGCCGGTGGAGCTGGTGCGGTGGTTGGGTGAGCCGGGTGCGGTCGTGAAGCGGGGGACCGGGGTGGCGGAATTTCGGCTCGGGGAGATGCTGTTGCGGCTCGACGCGCCTGAGGATGGGCGTATGGGGAGGCAGCAGGTGGAGCCGGGCCGCAGGGTGGAGCCGGGAGCGGAGGTCGGCGAATTTTTCGATCCGCTGGGCCCGCGACCATTGACGGTGGGAGTCATGACGGCGGCGGTGGGAGTGGGTCCGGTGCGATGGATGGTTGAGCCAGGGCAAGCGGTCGCGGTCGGTGAACGGATTGGAGAAATTCGGTCAGGGGGCCAGGTTGTAGGGGTGGAGAGCCGAGAGAGCGGGATTGTGGATCGGTTGGACGCCGAGGGGGTGTGGTTGCAGGTTGCTGGGTTGCATCCCCGGGGAGGCGGATTGGAGGGGGTCTGGCTGGGAGTGGCGGTGCTGATGGTGGGTGCGTTGCTGGCGGCGCGGTGTGTGGGGTTGGAAGATTTGGGGTCTAGTTGGGCGCGGTCGTTGGGGGAAGTGGTGCGAGCGCGTCGATTCTGGATTCTGGTGGTGGTCTCGGGGACGATCAATGTATGTTGGCATTTCCTAGTCAACTGGTTGCCGACGTATTTACAGACCGACCGGGGAATGGCGTATCTGGCGGGAGGTTTGTGGAGTGCGTTGCCGTTTTTGGCGGCGGATGTGGGGAATCTGGCGGGTGGAGCGGCGTCGCGTGAGTTGGCTGGGCGAAGGGGGATCGAGCCAGCGCGGGCTCGGATGATGGTGATGACGGGCTGTGCGGTGTTGGTGTCGATGGGGGCTTGGGTGGGGCGGGTTCCGGAGGGGGCGGCCGGTCAGGCGGTGGTACTAGGTTTGTTGGTGGCGATGGCGATTGGGGCGGCGGCGTATATGGCGAACTATTTTGCGTTTTGCCAGGAGGTGGAGCCGCGGCATACCGGTTTGATCGTGGGGTATCTGGGAGGGCTTGGAAATCTGTTCGCGGCGGGGTTCAATCCGATCGCGGGGCGGATCAAGGATGTGAGCGGGGAGTTTACGGCAGTTTTCGTGGTCGTCGGGTTGATTCCGCTGGTGGGTTTGGCGGCGTTGTGGCTGGGGTGGGGGAAGGAGACGGGGACGTGAGGAGGGCAGGGAAAGCGATCTGGACGGATCGGAGAGGATGTGGCAACGTCGCGGGAGCCGGGTCGAGGATGCGCCCGGGGAGGTGCCGCGATGGTGAAGGATGGATCAGGGCGGCTGAGGTCTGGCTGGATCGTGCTGGGGCTGGTGGCTCCGTTGCTGAGTGGGTGCGAGTCGTGGCGTCGGCCGGGAGTGCGTGGGGTTCCGCTGACGGCTGGGGAGCGGGTGTTGGCCGATCCGGTCGCCAACGATCCGAGTTTTGCGAAGCCAGCAGAGCTGGAGGATTTTTTCCGTGGAGGGCGGCTCCAGGGGACGTTGAGTTCGGAAGCGCGGGACGTGGAGAAGAGTCTGGGCGTGAACGATTGATGGTTCGACGGCGTTTACGCGGGTGGGGTCGATGAGGGCGGGGTCGTCTGTCCGGGAGTGGTTGAGCCGGCTCCTGGGTGTGGGGGGGTGGCGAGTCGGGCGGATGGGTGAAGGTGGGGCGTCGAGAGCGAGGGTGGCTGAGCCGGCTCCTGGGAGCGCGGGGGGAGGCTCAGGCGGCGCGTTATTTGCGGCGTCAGGGCTTGCGGATCATTCTCCAAGGGTATCGGCTGCGGAGTGGGGAGATCGACCTGATTGCGCGTGAAGGAGACACGCTGGTATTCGTCGAGGTGAAGACGCGGAGGCGGGGTGAGCCGGTGGAGGCGGTGACACCGCGTCAGCAGGAGCGGATCTGCCGTGTCGCGTTACGGTTCATGCGCTATCATGAACTGGACCGGGCCGGGGTGAAGTGCCGGTTTGATATTGTGGCGGTATTGTGGCCGGAAGATTGGGGCCGACCGACGATCGAGCATTATCGGGATGCGTTTTCGATGCCCGCCAAGCTCGCCTCGCAATTGATGGAAGGCGGGGCAAGCTGAGAGCGGAGCCATACGATGGGGGATCGCGCGATGCGAGAGCGGGTTGACGGGAAGCTCCGGTGGGGGATTCTCGGGTGTGCGCGGATCAGCCGGAGTGGATTGATTCCGGGGATTCAGAAGTCGAGCCGCGGGAGACTGGTGGGGTTGGCGAGCCGCGACGGGGAGAAAGCCCGATCCTGGAGTGCGGAGTTTGGGATTCCGAAGGCGTATGACTCGTATGAGGGATTGCTTGCGGATCCGGAGATCGAGGCGGTGTATATCCCGTTGCCGAACGAGTTGCATCGGCCGTGGGTGCTGGCGGCTGCGGAAGCAGGCAAGCATGTTTTGTGTGAGAAGCCGCTCGCCTTGGATGTGTCGGAGGCCGAGGCGATGGCAGCGGGGTGTCGTGCCCGGGGTTTGGTGTTGATGGAAGCGTTTATGTGGCGGCACCAGGTGCGGAGCGCGGCGTTGCGGGAACGGGTGGATTCGGGGGCGATCGGGCGGTTGAATCTGGTGCGGGCGTCGTTTTCGTTTTCGATCGATCCGAAGGACTGGCGGCTGGATCCGGCGCGGGGAGGAGGAGCGCTGTACGACGTCGGTTGCTATGGGGTCAACGCTGCGCGGTTTTTCACGCGGTCAGAGCCGGTCTTTGCGCAAACGACGCGGAGGGTTGGCGCGACGGGTGTGGATTTGACGTTGACGACAGCTCTGGGTTTTCCCGGTGGAGTGATCGGGCTCGTGGATTGCAGCTTCGAGCAGCCGTTCCGCTGCGCTTACGAGTTGGTTGGGACGGAGGGAAGCATCGAGGTGCCAGATGGATTTCTCGCGCCCGAGCGATCGACGGCGGTGGTTCGTCGGAAGGGGAGTAACGCGAGCGCGGGTGAGGTGGAGCCGCTGAGCTTTGACGAAGGGAATCAGTACGCCCGGATGGTGGATGGATTTGTGGAGTCGGTCGAGGCGGGTCGACTCGTCGATCCGGGTGAGGACGGGGTGGCACAGATGCGGGCGCTGGAGCTGGTCGTGAAGGCATCGCGGGATGTTTAGAGCCTGAAGCGTAAGGCCCGAGGGGGGAGCCGGCTCAGGGAGTGGGTGGAATGAGTGCCTCAAGGAGGGGCTGGCGCCACTGGTTCCGTTGGGGATCGAAGGCGCCGAAGCCGGAGGCGAATTCCCAGTAGGCCCAGGAGAAGCCGCGTGCTTCGGCCTCGCGGGCGACGGTACGGGTCCAGATGACGCGGGACTCGAAGGGAGCTCGCGAGTACGCGCCGAATTCGCCAAGGAAGATGGGACGGCGGTGTTGCCTGGCCCAGGCGGCGACTTTGTCGAAGTCGGCCCGGAGGGCGTTGAGCTGTTCGTTGGAGGCGGTCCAGGTTTGCCCGATCCAGGCGTCGCTCCCGGAGACCCAGGCGGCGCCCTGATGGGTGAAGGGGAAAGGGTTGTAGTAGTGGAAGGTGACGATGAGGCGCTGGTCGTCGGCTGGGAGGATGAGTCGATCCAGGTGGCTGAGGTTGTTCCATTGAGCGGGGCCGAGGATGACGATGCGATCGGGGTTGGACTGGCGGATGGTGGCGAGGGCCTGAGGGATCAGGGCGTTCCAGCGGTCGTCGTCGAGAGCGCCGTGGGGTTCGTTGAGGATTTCGAAGGCGAGGTCGGTGACTGGAACGTCTTGGAAGGCGGTGGCGACCTGGCGCCAGAGGGCGAGGAAGCGCGGGGTTTCGGAGTCGGGGTTTTGATACAGTTCTTCGTAATGATGGAAGTTGATGATGGCTTTGAGGTGATGGTCGCGGGCTTGCTTGACGGCCCATTGGACGCGGTCGAGGAATGCGGGGTCGATGGTGTAGGGGGCGTTGGTCGCGGCGTGGGCTGACCAGCGGATCGGGATGCGGACGGATTGGAATCCGGCTTGTTGGATCCGGGGGAAGAAATCGGCGCGGAGGCGGAGGCCCCAGGCTCCCTCGGAGGGGGCTTCGAGCGCGTTGCCGAGGTTGAGGCCGCGACCGAGGGATTTGTTGAATTCTTGTGCTGGATCGGTGGTCACGAGGAACAAGCCGAGAAGGGTGGGGAACATGAGGTGGGTCTCCCGGGCGGTTCTGGCGAACACGGAGATTGGGTCGCTGGTGTGTCTCGGTTGACCGGCGCGGATGCGAGCGGAGATTTAGGGGGATGGTGGGGCGATCTGCTCGTGTGGCAGGTAAAGGAGAGTGGCGGAGGCGGCGGCGACGAGGTTGCCGGTGGAGGTGGTGACCTCGCCGCGGGTGACGGCGGTACGGCGGCCGGCGTGGAGGATCTGGCCCCGGGCTTCGACGAACTCGCCGAGGGGGACAGGGCGGATGAAGTTGACGTTCAGTTGAACGGTGAGGACGTCGTGGCCGGCCGGAGCGACGCTGGCGGCGGCCATTCCTTGGCAAGCGTCGAGCAGGGCGGCGATGACGCCTCCGTGAACGATTCCGGCCGAGCGGAGGTGGTGGGTTTCAGCGCGGAGAGCGATGTGGGAATGGCCGGCGCCGACGGAGCGGGTCTCGATGCCGAGGTGCTCGTGCAGAGGGAGTTTGCGGGGTGGTTGAGACTGGGACACGAGCGGGCGTCCGTGAGGTTGCGCGGGGGCTGGCGGCCACGTGGGTGATCGCGGGGAAGGCCGCCGGGTTCCGTTAAGGTTTTCGATGGTAACGCGCCTGGCTGAAGCCGACCATGTAAGGCTGGCGGGGGGAGGATTTGGGCATGAGCGCAGAGATCGGGTTGGAATACCGGAACGGGATCGCTCGGGTGGTGATCGACCGGCCGGGACAAAAGGTCAACGCGTTGAGCCGCGCGGTCTTGCGCGAGCTCGACGCGGTGATCGAGGAGCTGATGGGTCGGGTTGGTGAGCTCGTGGGGGTCGTTGTGGCGAGCGGAAAAGCGGGGCAGTTTGTGGCGGGAGCGGATCTGAAGGAGATTCTGGTTCTCATTGAGCAGGAGCCGGGGGAGGTGGCGGAGCTGGTGGCGTTGGGGCATCGGGTTTACGGGCGGCTGGCGCGTCTGCCGGTGCCGACGGTGGCGGAGATCGACGGACCGTGTTTGGGGGGAGGATTGGAGTTGGCGTTGGCCTGTGACGGGCGGGTGGCTTCGGAACGGGACGGAACGCGGCTGGGGCTGCCGGAGGTAGGAATCGGGTTGATGCCGTCGTGGGGCGGAACGCAACGGTTGCCGCGGCTGATCGCCACGGATGAGGCGGCGCGGATGATTTTGGGCGGTCAGCCGGTCGCGGCGGGGACTGCCGAGTCGCTCGGTCTGGTGGATGCGTTGAGCGGGTCGGAGGCGTTGGAGCAGCGTGCGGAGGAGTGGCTGGAGCGGGAGAGGAAGGAGGGTTGTTGGACGGAGAGGAGACGGAAGCGGTCGGGTTCGTTTGGGGGATTGCCGGCGGAGCCACCGGAACCGAAGCCCGAGGCCGAGGAGTCCGCGCGGGCGTATGAGGCGGCGTGGTCGGCCTTGGTTCAGGGAGCAGGGCTTGAGCTGGGCGCAGCGCTTGAGGTCGAGCAGGGGCTGGCGGTGCCGTTATTCTTGGCCGACGGAATTGCGGAGCGGATTCGAGCGACGTTGAGTCGGCGTGGTCAGGGCTGAGCCTGAGTGTGGCCTCGGCTGCGATCGAGCGGGGCGTTGGGACTGGGGTTGGGACGGTGATTCGCGCTCTGTGGCAGCATTCTGCCCCCCCTGCCCTGCCTGGCTCCGGAGAGTTCAAGGGAGAGAGGCTGAGAACTGGCGAAGGCGATTCCCGGGGGGAGTGGAAGGGCTTGATCGGGGGTAGTGGTTTTGCTGGTGGAAGGTGTGGATGGATTTGAGGGGTTGTGGGCGAGGGGTCTGGATTAGCGGGCGGTGTCGACCAGGTCGTCAGCGAGGCGTTCGACGACTTCGCGGGAGAGTTGGAAGGGGACGTCGTGGGGGCGGCGGGTGACGTCGTCGAAGGCGCGACGGGTCAGACGGAGGTGTCCGGACTGGTTGAGGCGGGCTTCGTAGTAGTTTCGGAGGCCGTCGCGGCGAGTGGTGTGTTGGCTGCGGAGTTCGGCCTCGACGCCGAGGGGGTCGATTTCGATGAGGACGAGCGGTTCCATCAGGTACGTGATGCGTTGGGCGATGCGTTCGCCCCAGGCGCGGAGGGCGGCGAGGTCGAAGCTCAGATTGTCGATCTGGAAATCGAGGGCATTGAGCTCGACGCCCAGGGGGCTGGCCGCGCGTGCGTCGAGCGTAAGGTGGTGGGGCGGTTCATCGGCGGAGAGGATACCGGGCGTGAGCAGGGACGGGTCAGCCAGGGCGGCGGCGATCTTTCGGCTCAGGCTCATGGTTGGGTCCTCCGAGTGGTCGGATGGTGTGGTCGGAGCCATCGAATGAGAGGAGGGTGGGTCGTCCTTCGACGCAGGTTTCGAGGTGGACGGGCCGGGTCCAGAGGCGGTGGAGGTGGCGAAGGGTGTCCTGCGCGTCGTCGAGCTTGAGGTCGACGCCGAAGTATTCCTGATGGAGGTAGAGTTCACCGCGGTTGCGGTAGTTGCCGTCCTGGACGGAGATGATCGGTTGGCCGAAGTTGGTCAGGCTGAAGAGGAGTCGTTCTTTGATTTTTTTGAATTCGCGGCTTTCGATTTCGTAGAGGTCGTTGCTGGAGTTGTAGCGAAAGCTGAAGAGGTTGTGGCGGCGGCAGAAGTCGGGGGTGAGGAAGGTGTCGATGAAGGTGACGTCGTTGTGGATGCGGCGGACCTCGAAGATTTTCTGGCGACCCAAGCCGAGTTGCTTATCCCAGCGGCGGCGGGCGGCTTCGTCGTCGCAGGCTTCCCATTCGGGGCCGAACTGGCCTTTGTTCCAGCGTTCCTCGATGTCGCGGAACAGTTCGATACCGAGTTTGTAAGGGTTGAGGCGGCCGGAGTAGGGGGCCATCGTGCCGGAGTGGTGGTCGGCATAATCGACGAGTTCGGAGGGTTCCAGGACCCGGGTGCTTAGGATGGTTGAGTGCCAGTAGGAGGCCCAGCCCTCGTTCATGATTTTGGTGGCGGCCTGGGGTGCAAAGTAGTAGGCCTCGCTGCGGATGATCGACAAGACGTCGAGCTGCCAGGATTTGAGGGGGGCGTGTTCAAGGAGGAAGAGCAAGACGTCGCGTTCGGGGCGTTCGGGGAAGGGTTGGGGACGGGCCGATTCGGCTTCGCGGGAGCGGGCCTGTTCGCGGAGGGCCTCAGGGGGGTTGATGTAGGGGTCCATGTAGTCCTTAGCGCGGAACCGAGCGGGACCGGGGGGCTGGTCGTCGGGTTCGTCGGCGTCGAAGTCGTAGCGGGTTGAGCCGTCGCGGCGACGGATGAAGGGCGAATGGATGTCGATGAGATTTTCGAGGGAGAGACAGCTATCGATGAAGGATTCGACGGTATCTTCGCCGTGGCGTTCCATGTGGCGGCGGATGCGGTTGCCGTGGTTGGCGACCTCGTCCATCATTTTGCGGTTGGTGGGGGCGAAGCAGTGATTATTCTTGAAAAAGTCGTTGTGGCCGTAGACGTGGGCCATGACGAGTTTTTGATCGACGCGTTGGTTGCAGCGGAGGAGGTAGGCGTAGCAGGGGTCGTTGTTGATGACCATTTCGTAGATTTTCTGGAGTCCGTAACGGTAGCCCTTGGAGAGCTGTTCGTACTCCATGCCGAACCGCCAGTGGGGGTAGCGGGTCGGGAATCCGCCGAGGGCGGCGATTTCGGAGAGTTCGTCGTAATCGAGGACTTCGAAGACGGTGTCGAAGAAGTCGAGGCCGAGGTCGCGGGCGTGGGCCTCGATCTCGAGCTGGAGGGAGCGGAGGTCGGGAGGGAGGTCGTGGGAGTTGAGGGCGGGGGCCATGGTCGAGAAGGCTCGTCTGGGATCAACGGCCGCGGCCGAGGAAGGCTTTGATGGAATCGTAGATGCCGTCGCGATCGCGGATTTCGGAGAGGGCGAGGTTGGGGACGTCCTCGAAGGCTTCCTCGAGTTCGTGGTAGAACTCGCCGGAGCCGTAGGGGCTTTCGACTTGTGCATAGCCGAAGAGGTTGACCTTGGGGAGCAGGTGGTCGCGGAGCAGGGTGATACACTGGCGGTTGTCTTCGCCCCAGTTGTCGCCGTCGGAGAAGTGGAGGACGTAGATGTTCCAGTCGGCGGGGGGGTGTTCGGAGTCGATGATCTGGTTGCAGAGGGTGTAGGCGGAGCTGATGCGGGTGCCGCCGGATTCGCGGGTGCGGAAGAAGGTGTCCTGGTCGACCTCGCGGGCGACGGCGTCGTGAATGATGTAGCGGGTGGAGACGCCGTCGTATTGGGAGCGGAGCCAGGTATCGATCCAGAAGGCTTCGATGCGGACGATCTCCTTCTGGTCGTCGGTCATCGAGCCGGAAACGTCCATCAGGTAGAAGACGACGGCCGAAGAGTGGGGGAAATGAACGGGGTTCCAGGAGCGGTAGAGTTTGTCTTCGCGAACGGGGATAACGCGTGGTTGTTCGGGGTTGTACTCGCGGGAGGCGATTTGGCGGCGGAGGGCACGCTTGTAGGTGCGCTTGAAGTGGCGGAGGCTTTCGGGGCCGGTCTGGCGGATGCCGGTATAGCGGTCTTTTTCCTCGACGATGTTGGCTTTACCCTTGGGTTGGATGCGGGGAAGTTCGAGGCCGTCGCCGAGGATTTCGGCAAGTTCGTCGAGGGTCAGTTCGACTTCGAGGAGGTGTTGTCCAGGGGAGTCGCCGGCCTGACCGGGTCCGGGCGGTGCGTCGCCGCCGCGTCCGATGGGCTGGCCGATCTGGCCGGGGCCCTGACCGACGCCGCCCGAGCCGTTACGGCCGTAGCGGAACTCGGGGATGCTGATTTGCGGGAGCGGGATCGAGACGAGTTCGCCGCCGGTTTTGCCGATCATCTCGCCGTGGCTGATGTATTTGCGGAGGTCGGCCTTGATCTTGCCGCGGACGATCTGGCGGAAGCGGTTCTGGTCGCGCTCGATCTTGCGTACCACGGGGCGAGTTCCGGGGACGGGTGGCGGAGTCGGGGGGATGGCGACGGGCGGCGCGGAGGGGGCTTAACGGTGGGACTGTTTGACGTCGCCGCGGGCGAAGATTGAGGCGACGAAATTGAGCACGTCGGTGGCCGAGTCTTCGTCGTAGCCGTAGTCGCGGATGAGGCGGCTCTTGACGATGTCGATTTTTTCCTGGGTGTCCTTGTCGACGACGCTGGAGACGAGGCTGGTGAGCTTGATGGTATCTTTCTGGTCCTGGAAGAGCTTCAGTTCGAGGGCTTTTTGGAGGCGTTCGTTGGTGCGGTAGTCGAACTTCTTGCCGTCGAGGGCCAGGGCGCCGATGTAATTCATGATTTCGCGGCGGAAGTCGTCCTTGCGGCTTTCGGGGATTTCGATCTTTTCCTCGATGGAGCGCATCAGGCGTTCGTCGGGTTCTTCGGTCTGGCCGGTGAATTTGTTCTTGACCTTTTCGCGTTGGGTGTAGGCCTTGACGTTGTCGATGTAGTTGGCGCAGAGGCGGGCGAGGGCCTCTTCGTCGGCGGCGATGGCGCGTTGCACCTCGTTTTTGACGATATCCTCGTATTCTTCTTTGACGACGGCGAGCAGGTTCTTGTAGTGCTTGCGGAGTTCGTCGGAGTTGATCAGCGAGTGGTGTTTGAGGCCGCTTTCGAGTTCGTTGAGGACCATGAAGGGGTTGACCGAGCGACTGTCTGGGTGAGCGACCAGAGCGTTGGAGATTTTGTCCTGGACGTAGCGGGGGCTGATGCCGAGCATGCCTTCGCGTTCGGCTTCCTCGCGGAGTTCCTTGATGTTGTCCTCCGTAAAGCCGGGAAGGGTTTTGCCGTTGTAGAGTTTGAGTTTTTGCATGAGGGTCAGGCCGGCGTTTTTGGGTTCTTCGAGCCGGGTGAGGATCGCCCACATGGCGGCGACTTCGAGGGTATGCGGCGCGATGCGTTTGCCGCGGACCCGGCGAGCGTTGTAGTCCTTTTCGTAGATATGGATTTCGTCGGAGAGGCGGGTGACGTAGGGGATGTCGATTTTGACGGTGCGATCGCGGAGGGCCTCCATGAATTCGTTGGACTGGAGCTTCTTGTATTCGGGTTCGTTGGTGTGGCCGATGATGACCAGGTCGATGTCGGTCTGAGCGAATTTCTTCGGTTTGATTTTGTGTTCCTGGCTGGCGCCGAGCAGGTCGTAGAGGAAAGCGACGTCGAGCTTGAGAACCTCGATGAATTCGATGAGGCCGCGGTTGGCGATGTTGAATTCGCCGTCGAAGTTGAAGGCGCGGGGGTCGCTTTCCGAGCCGTACTCGGCGATTTTGCGGTAGTTGATGTCGCCGGTCAGTTCGGTGGCGTCCTGGTTTTTCTCGTCTTTGGGCTGGAAGGTGCCGATGCCGACGCGGTCCTGTTCGGAGAGGATCAAGCGGCGCACGCGGACGTCGTCGAGGACGCGGGTCCAATCGCCGTGATAGCGGGCCAGCCGTTCGTTGAACATGAATCGGCAGAAGGGGCAAAGCTCGCCCTCGATGACGATGGGGTAGTCGTCGGGTCCGGCCGAGGCGTTCAGTTCGGCGAGCAGTTCGTCGCGTAAGGGCGCGGGGACGAGGCGGAGAGGTTCCTCGTGCATCGGGCAGTCGATCCAGCCGTCGTGGGTGTCCGCGTTTTCGTCGCGCCAGGAGAAGGTGTAGAGAGCGCCTTCATCGGTTCGAGAGTAGGCTTCGAGGCCCTTTTTGAGCAGGCGGACGATGGTGCTCTTGGAGCTTCCGACCGGACCGTGGAGGAGCAGGACCCGGCGCTCGGTGCCGTAGCGGTGGGCAGCGCTTTTGAAGAAGTGGACGAGGCTGGTCAGGGGTTTGTCGAGGCCGAAGACGGCGTCGCGGCCATCTTCGATGGGGTCCTCGAAGAAGCGGTAGCGGGTCAATTTTTCTTTGCCGATTTCAATTTCCTCGGAGCCGTGGCTGAGGATCATGTCGTAGAGGCGCTGGTATGCGGTACGGGCGACGCGGGGGTCGCGCGCGGACGATATCCAGGTACTCGGCAAAGGTGCCGGTCCAGTGGGTTTTCTGGTATTCCTCGACGTTGATGCGGCGGGCGAGCCGGCCGATCAGCTCCGATCCTGCGGACATGGGAGCGATACCTCCTGGGGAGATCGACGAATGCGCGCATTCGGCAACGATCACAGAGCGCGGCGGGCTCTGCGACCCTCGCGATGGTCTCCCTCGCGACGTGGGGCCTGCTTGTCAAGAGGCGGGCGGGATGGGCCGGGACGAGAGGGCGAAAGGGCAGGAACAGCGCGGGGAGAGAGGGCTGCCCTGGGGAAGCGGTCCGGCAAGGGAATGGTCCGGGTGGCGCCCCGTCCGGCGTGGACGGACCTCCCATTTCGTATTAGATACCTCACCCCCCAGGATGTCAAGCACGCCTGTCAACGTGCGATTGACATATGATCGTGTTTCGGTGTTAGGTCGGCGTTAGGGGGATGGGGCGTGGCTGGTCGAGTGGCCTGGCCGGCCAGTTCGACGAGGGTAGCCAGCAGCAGCAGGGCGGCGGGGAGAGTCGCGAAGTGGGCGTAGGCGTCGGCGGCGGCGAGCAGCCAGGGCTGAGGGGGGAGGCTGAGAATTGTCCAGTACGCCAGCGCGGACAGTCCGGCGGATGCGACAGTGCCGCCGAGGATGATCGCGACGAGGCGGCCGGCCTGGCTCTGGAGCAGGATGAGGGTCAGGGCGAGCAGGCCGGGACGGCCGGCGTGCCGAGTCCAGGCGGCGGCGGCCAGGAGGGGGGTGAGGGCCAGGGAGGCGGCCTGAAGCCAGATCAGCAGGTCGCCACGGAACAGTTCGCGGAACAGCAGGCGGAGGGGCGCCGGGGCTGGGGAGGGGATGTAGGGGAGGGCCAGCCAGGCTGTCAGGGCGGCGGTGCGTGCCGGTAAGGCGGCGGCGGCGGCGAGGGTGGCGGGCAGCCAGCCGCGGAGAGCGGCGGCGATCGACTCGGTCCATGGGGGCGTAGGCGCGTCGCTGACGGCCAGGCGAAGTTCGTGGAGCACCCAGGCGAGCAGCAATCCGTCGCTGGCGAGCATGACGAGGGGGATCAGGGCAAGGTCGATCCCGAGCAGACCGTTCAGGGGCCAGCCGTCGGGGTGGAGGGCGACGGAGGCGGTGCGGTAGATCAGGTAGATCCAGGCGGCGCCCCAGGCGAAGACGGTACCGGCGGGGGCGGGGGGCCGGTCGGGATGTTCTGAGGAACCGGCGGGACCCCAGGATTCGGCCGAGAGGCGGAACAGTGCGAGACTTGCGATGAGTAGAAGGATACTGAGGTCGGCCAGTCCGGCCAGGTCGCGGAAGGGGGTGAGGGCGGCGTGGGCGGCTTGTTCCTGAGTGAGTTCGCTGAGGGAGCGTGACTTGAGCAGGATGGCGAGGTCTTCGAGGCGGCGTGGTTCGTCGTGGTGGAGGGCCTGCCAGCTGGTCCACGAGAAGACGATCGCGCCGCAGAGTGCAGCGACCAGACGGCCAGCTCGGCGGAAGCGACCGAGGGAGGCCGCAACGAGCCGGAGGTGGCCGGGGATGTCCAGGAACTGCGCGATGGCCGGGGCAGGCTTCTGAACGATCAGGGCGAGGATGGCCAGTGCGGCGATCGCCGTGGCCCAGGCGGTCCAGGCATGGAGGTTGGGAATCGGGCTGTGGGGGCTGAGGGTTAGTCCGGAGAACCAGCGTTTCAGGGCAATGTCGACCAGTCGGGTGGCGGTGGCCGGATCACTGCCGGGAGTCAGAGGGGTGGTTTGGGCGATCAACCAGAGTGGCGGCACGTATGAGCCTCGGAGAGCGGGATGATGGCGTCGCCGAGCATGGGCTGGAGCGGGATGTGGAAGCGGCTTCGGGACGGTTCAGGGGCGGAGGCTCGAGAGATGGATGGAGGCGGCTGTTTACGAGGAGCGTTGTGTCACGGGGACGGGATTGGGAATGGGTGGTCAGGGCGCAGAAGCTCGTGGCAAGTGAGGGTTAGGCTCGAAGGAGGTGGGGGAACTGGTGGGGGGCTCGGAGGAATGGGAGGGGGCGTCGTAGAGTTTCAGGTAGCGGTAGTAGACTTCGAGGCTGAGGGCAGCCAGAGCGGTGGCGTAGATGCGGCCGCCTTTGGAGTCGTAGGGGTCGCGGCAGAGGGCTGGGTCCCAGCTTCCGTCGGCGTGTCCGCCGCGGGTCTGGCGTCCGACGAGCTGGTCGCGGACCCGTTCGTTCCAGCGGGTCCAGGCGGGGCCGCCGTGCTGGTAGAGGGCGAGGGTAGCGTAGTACCAGTAGTAGAGGTTGAAGGGGTCGCGGTCGGGTCCGTGGGCGAGGAGGTAGGCGGCGGCCTCGTCGGAGGCGGGTCCGGGGCCTCCGACGCCGAGGAATTGGCGGCAGGCCCAGGCTTCGGCGGTCATGGTGGGGGTGACGCGTCCGCCGTCGGAGTATCCGGGGGGTCGGTACATGGCCAGGCCGCGATGGTTGCCGCTGGCGACTTTGTTGAGCCAGATCAGGGAGCCGCGGCGGAGGTCGTCGGGGACGTTGAGGCCGGCTTCGCGGGCGGACTTGGCGACCATGACGGCCCAACCGAGGATCGAGGTATCGCCGCCGTAGCGGTCGCCTGGCTCGTAGCGCCAGGAGAGGCGGTCGGCGGCGCGGGCTTGGACGAGGAAGTCGAGGGCGCGTTGGGCCGGGATTCGGAGGCGTTCGTCGCCGGTCAGGGCGAAGGCCTCGGTTAGGGCGAGGCTGGCGATGGCGTGGCAGTAGATGCCGTAGCCGCGGCTGGGACCGCGGAGGTCGCCATCGCTACGTTGGACGGAGAGGAGGTAGTCGAGGCCGCGTTGGACGTTGGGGGCGTAGGTGTAGGGGCCGGTGTGGGTTTGGCCGGCGCCGAGGAAGGCGAGCAAGGCGAGGCCGGTCATGGCGTTGTCGGCGCCCCAATACTCGGAAGTACCGGAGCAAGGATCGTTGGGGGGGCAGTGATCGAGGAAGCTGGTTTCGCCGGGAGCGGGTCGGCCGCCGGGTCCGGGCCGAACGCCGGCATTCCAGCGTCCGTCGGCGTCCTGGTGTCGAGCCAACCACGCCAATGCGCGCTCGACGGCTTCTTCGCTGGAGGGGGTAGCGCCGGCGGCCAGGGCTAGCGCCGAGCGATTGGGGGCGAAGCGGGAGCGATAGAGTTCGGGGATGTCGGGCCGGGGGCGGAGGCCGCGCGGGGGGCTGGCGTCAGGAAGGCCGGGCGGTTCGAGGGTCGAAGCGAGGCGGTCGAGGGGAATCAGGTCGATCGACTCGCGCCGAGGGGCGAGAGCCGGAGAAACGAGAGCCGACGGGGTCGGGAAACGGGGAGCGCTCGGCTCGGGGAGGTCGAGCGAGAGCGATGAGGGCGGCGGGGGCGATGAACGCGGTGGCGAACCGAGGGGAGACTCCGTAAGAATCGGTTCCCGAGGAGGTTCGGCGCGAACGGGGAGGGGCGGAGCCGAGACGTCGGCGGGGGGAATCGTGGGCAGGGTGGGATCGGTGGTGGAGGTCAGGGCGAGGGATTCGGGAGTCGGGGGGCGGGTTGGTGGGTCGATGGGGGTCGGGCCAGGGAGATCGGCAAGAAGGTCCGGAGCCGGAAGGGGGAGATCGGCGGGCGAGGGCTGCGGGAGAGGGCGGCTCGGCGCAGAGGGCTCGGGAGGCACGGGCGACGCCGTGAGGGATTGTTCGGTGCGATCGACGGAAGCAGGTTCGACGGGAGGGAGAGGGACGAGAGGCTCGAAGCGGGGCAGGTCCGGAGGAGTTGAGAGGGATCGGGAGGGAGGGAGAGGCTCGGAGGAGGGAAGGTCGAGCAGGACGGGGGGAAGGTCGGGAGTGGCGAGTGATTGGAGGGAGTTGGGCGAGGAGGAGAGGAGCTGTGGCTGGCCGCGGGGGCCGAGGCGGTCGGGGTCGGCGAATGGGTCCGGCTCGGCGAGAAGTTGGACGCGGGAGTCGAGTCGGCGAGGGGCGTCGGGTTCCCCACCGCTGGCGTTGGTGGGGAGGCTGGGGTCGCTGAGCCAGCGGAGGGCGTGAGGACCGCCGTAGACGGCGAGGCTGACGTGGAGGCCGAGCGAGAGGATCAGGCAGCGCTGAAGCATGCGGCGGCGGTTGTGGCCGGCCCAGACGATGAGGGCGACGAGCGTCAGAGCGCCGGCCAGGGACCACCAGATCGCCGGATCGGTACGGAGCAGGCGGAGCAGGCGTTCGAGGTCGAGCCCATGCATGGCCTGATCGGTTCCGTCGAAGGGACGTTGTCAGCCGTCGCGCGGAGGCCGGTGGCTGACGGGTCCGGGATGGGGAGCGGGGGCAGGGTGAGCGGGATGCTGGTTGGCGGGCCGGGCGGAGAGTCGCGGGCCGGCGGAGAGATGATCGACGATTTCGGCGGCGAATCGCTCGAGGGTGGCCAGGAGGGATTCGACGCGAGCGGTGAGTCCATCGTAGGCGACGAGTGCCAAGATCGCCAAGCCGACCGCGGCGATCAGAGGCAGCAGAGCGTGGGCGACAGTCGGTCCCCAGGGAGCGGCGGGGGGAAGATTTTGCAGGCCGTGTTGGATCATGCCGAGGGAGCCGAGGAGTCCGATCAGGGGGGAGAGGGCGGCGACGCGGCGCAGGGTCGGCAGGTGGCGGCGGAGAGCGGCGGACTCGGCCGCGAGAGCCAAGGCGATCCCGCGTTCGATATCGGGTCCGGGGCGCCCCGCGCGACGGAGGGCGGCCAGAGCGAGGCGGGACGCCGCGCTGGGGTTGATTTCGCAATGGTCGGTGGCCTGGTGCCAGTCGAGTCGGCCGTCGAGCAGCCGGGCGTGAAAGCGGTCGGCGTAGTGGCGGGGGATGATTCGGGATGGGTGGGTCCGCGCGAGGCGTTCGAGGAAGGTCAAGGTGGCTAGCAGGGCACAGGCCGCCAGGCCGCCCCAGGCCACTCGTTCGATGGGCGGAGTCGTTTGATACCAGCGAACAAGAGGTGCCGCGGCGGAGTGAGCGGCTTGCCAGGCGATGGCGGGAAGGTCCAGAGTCTCGTCGGGGAGGTTTTGACGGGCGTGAGCCGTGTGGGGGATCAAGAGAAGCAGAGCAAGTCCGATGAGGCGGCGACGGCGGGGCGACATGCGGGGGAAACTCCCGGGTCGGCAATCGAGAGGAAGAGCAGCGAACCGGCGGAGCGTGGCCCGACGGTCCCGAATCGCTTTATCGGACGAGAGTGGAGAGGGCTCAACGGGCAATGGGGGTTGAGGTTGACGATAGGGGAGATTGGAAGGCGCAGGGCGATTTTTTGGGCGGGTAGGGAAACGAAGGAACCACGGATTTAGGGTGTTTGAGAAGTCTGGAGCGAGTTGAGCCGATTGCGGGCTTCGGGCGTGAAGGGGCTATCGGGAAAGGAGTCGATGAGTTTGGCGTAGGAAGCAATGGCCTGGTCGGGCTGGCCGAGGGCTTCGTAGGTTTTGCCGGATTGGAGCAGGGCTGGGGCCTGCCAGGTGGGGAAGGGGTAAAGGAGTTCGACTTGATGGAATTCGCGGAGGGCGGCCCGGAGGTTTTTCTCGTGGAGGAAGGTTTCGCCGCGGAGGAACTGGGCGCGGGCGGCGGTTTCGGAGCCGGGGCTGGAGTCGATGGCGGCCTGGTAGGCTGACCGTGCGTCGTCGAAGCGTGGGAGGGCTTGGGACTGGAGGGCGCGGCCGCGTGCGAGGTGGAGTTCGGCGGCGAGGGGTGAGGGGGGATGGTCGGCGAGGAAGGAGTCGGCCTCGGTGAGGACGTCGGCCCAGCGGCGGAGTTCGAGCAGGCATTGGACGTGTCGGAGCCGAGCGGTGGAGCGCCAGGAGTTGGTGTCGAGAGGAGAGGAGGATGAGGCGAGGGCGGCGAATTCGGGTTCGGCGGCGCGGGGGTTGTTGGCGAGGAGGTGGGCCTCGGCGCGCCAGAAGCGGGCTTGGTCGCGGAGGTTTGCGTCGGAGGTGGAGTCGATGAGGCGGTTGAGCAGGGAGATCGCCGATTCGGTCTGGCCGCGGTCGAGGGCGATGCGGGCGGCGCGGAAGAGGGCGTGGGCGATGAGAGAGGGGTCGGAATCGGGGGGAGGCGGGTCGGTGGTGAGGGGTTGGAGGAGCGAGGCAGCGTCGTCAAGTCGTTGGTCGCGGAAGGCGATTTCGGCCAGTTCGAGGCGTGCCCAGGCGGCGTGGGGGCTTTGGGGGTGTTGGTCGAGGAGTTGGCGAAGAGAGGCGGCGGCCTGGTCGGTCTGGTCGGCGGCGAGTTGAGCGGCGGCGAGTTCGCGGAGCAGGTCGTCGGGCGGGATCGCGAGGTTGGGCTGGTTGAGCAGGGTGGTGAAGGCATCGACTGCGTCGTGGTGCTGGCCGGAGCGTGCGAGCAGGCGAGCCCGGGCGAGGGTGGCGGCAGTGGCGGCGGGGGAGGTTGGGAAGGACTGAGGGATGGACTGGTAGAGGGTGAGGGCTTGGTCGGTCTGGCCGGCTTGCTGGAGAGCGCTGGCGTGCATGAGGGCGGCTTCGGGGGCGAGGTCGGATTTGGGGTCGGCCTCGGGGACGGAGGCGAAGGCGGAGGCGGCTTCGGTGTAGCGTGCAGCGTTGTAGAAGGCCCATCCGAGCGAAGAGCGAGCGCGGGCGGTGAGGGGAGATGGGGGGCGGTTGGCGGCGACCTGGAGCAGTTCGATCGCCTGGTCGAGGCGGTTGGCGTGGAGGGCAGCCTCACCGAGGCGGATATGGGCGCGGGTGGTTTCGTCGTGGTCGGGCCAGTCCTGGGCGAGTTTGCGGAGGGCGGAGAGGGCGTCTGAGTCGTGGCTGAGTTCGTGGTGGGAGAGGGCGAGCAGAGCGAGGGCGGCGGGAGCGAGGGGGCTTTGGGGGAGTTGGTCGAGGAAGGCTTGGAGGAGGGGGATGGCGTCGGCGTAGCGCCCGGCCTGGACGTGGTCCTGGGCGAGGCGGAAGCGGGCGTTGGCGGCCAGGGGCGTGTCGGAGAGTTGGGCGAGGGTTTCGGCGGCGCGGTCGTTTTGGCCAGTGTCGAGGTATGCCTGGTTGAGGTAATAGAGAGCGGTTTGGCGGGTGAAGGGTGAGGGGTGATCCTGGTCGAGGAGGGTTCTGTAGAGGCGGATCGCGGCTTCGGCGTTGCCGCGATTTTGTTCGGCGCGGGCGGCGATGAGTCGAGCGTCGGCGTGGAGGCTGCTGTTGGGGAAGCGGTCGATGAGCGAGTTGGCGAGGTTGAGTGCGGCGGGGTAGTCCTTGGCGTCGAGGGCGAGGCGGGCGGCGTGGAGCAGAGCGCGATCGGCCCAGGGGTCGGTGGGGGTGCGTTCGACGAGTTGGAGGAAGCGGGCGCGAGCATCGGCGTTGCGGCCGAGGCTGGCGAGGGCTTCGGCGGAGCGGAAGAGCAGCAAGGGAGTCAGGGACGAGTCGGGGCGCTGGAGGGCGGCGTCCCAGGTGGCCAGAGCGGCGTCGGTCTGGCCCCGATCGAACTGGATTTGCCCGAGGGAGTAGGCGGCCTGGGCGGAGAGGTCGGCAGGGAGGTCGGTCGCGGAGATGAGGGGTCGGAGCAGGGCCTCGGCTTCCTCGAAGCGATGGAGGCCGGCGAGGGCCTCGGCGCGTCGGATTCGGAGTTCACCGGGGGGGTTGGCTGGCTGCTGGGCTTCGAGTTGAGAGAAGGTCTTCAGGGCCTGCTCGTAGCGGCCGGCCCTCAGTTGGACGACGCCGGCTTGGATCTGGGCGCGGTGGGCGAGGTCGCCGGTGGCGTCGCGGGCGAGTTGTTCGAAGAGGTCGAGGGCGCGGTCCGTTTCCTTGAGGTCGGCGAGGGTGCGGGCCAGTTGGAAGCGAGCGCGGTGGGCGAGGGGACCGTCGGGGTTCAGGGTGAGGGCTTTGTTGTAAGCGTCGCGTGCGGCGGGGAGGTCGGCACGGGCGGAGTGGATGTCGCCGAGGTAGAGCCAGGCGGGTTGGGCGTGGATATGGTTGGGTGCCTGTTCGAGGAAGCGGAGCAGGAGCGGTTCGGCAGCGGAGTGTGAGCCGGCCAGGAAGGTGGCTTCGGCGAGGCGGAAGCGTGCGGCGTCGGCCTGGGGGTGGTTGGGGGCGGTGTCGAGAAATTGCTGGAAGGTGTCGCGGGCGGAGGAGTACTGGCGGAGGAAAAGTTGGGCACGGGCGAGGCCGTAGAGTGCGTCGGCGCGGATTTGGGGAGTCGGGTCGGCGGCGAGGATGCGTTGAAATTCTTCGGCGGCCAACTCGTAGCGCCGTTCGTCGAGCAGAGCGGTGGCGAAGTTCAGGGAGGAAGTCGCGCGCGGGGGAGGTGCAGGAGGCTGCTGGACGGGCAGTGCGGGCCTCAGCAGCACCAGGGCAAGCAGAGTGTGCGAGGAGGGAGGGCTGAGTTGGAGCATCTGGCCGATCGGCAGGAGTCCACGGAATGGGCGCCGCGGCATGGTGTGGATCCCTCGCTGGAGGTGAATCCTACGTCTGAGGGGTTATAGCGGTGGGGATGGTCTTCTCTCAAGATGGTTTGGCGTGGCTGGTCTGTGTTTGAGGTCGGTTAAGGTTGTGGGAGAGGTCCGAGTCTTGCTCTGAACCAGGGAGACGACCGCCTGGGGTCAGGTACGTCGGCCTCGCGGAGTGGCCAAGTCGGCCTTCTGCGTAAAGGTTATGCGTTTATCTCAAGATGCATTAATCAGGCCGATCGGCTCGACCTCACGCATCGGCCATCTTTGGCGGGGAAGAGTCCGTGAGACGGATGGGGATGGGTGTGTCGTTGCGGTGGTCAGGGGGGGTGGGCCCATGCTGGAGAGGACGTTTGAACGTCGCGGTTTCGGGGGGGAGTGGCCAAGGACGGCGCTGATCGGATGTGCGGCAGCGGGCCTCATGGAACGGTTGAACAGTGCGGTGTGGGTCCAAGGGCGTAGTCAAGCGGCGCCAGGCGGCTGCGGCTTCGGACGAGGCGGTCGGTCAGTGGGTGGATGGCCGTTGCGCGCGATCGGTTGGTTGGGTAGGGTGTGGAGGGAAACACGGAGTCTCGCTGCTCTTCCGTCCAACATGATGTGGGGAGATTGTGATTGGTGGTCCCGGCTGGCCTGAGCAGGTTGGGGGGTGAATTAGCGGGTTTGGGTGGGGTGGCGCTGAGTCAGGGACAGGTTGGGGGCCGGTGGACTCGTCTATCGGCGCCGGGTTGGTTAGGATCCTGAGGGTGGGCCTGGGAGGTTTGGGTGTTCGCAGGTTGGGTGGGTGGCGGGATGTCCAAGAGCGAGCGCGAGCGGAACCTGGCGGTTTTTATCGATCTGGAAAACCTGGCGATGGGCGATAGCGCCCATGTGCAGCGCAAGGTACGGTTTGACATTGAGAAGGTGTTGGAACGGCTGGTTGAGAAGGGGAAGGTGATTGTCAAGAAGGCGTATGCAGACTGGAGTCGTTATCCGGCGTATACAGCGCCGTTTCATGAGGCCGGGATTGAGCTGATCGAGATTCCGAAGCGGAGCCAGACGGGGAAGAATTCGGCAGATATTCGGCTTGTGGTCGACGCGATGGACCTCGCGTGGTCGAAACCGCATGTGGACACGTTCGCCATCGTGTCCGGGGATAGCGATTTTTCGCCGCTGGTTTCCAAGCTGAAGGAGAATGGGAAGCATGTGCTGGGCTTGGGGATGAAGGGATCGACATCGGACTTGCTGAGAGATAATTGTGATGAATTTATTTATTACGAGGATTTGGAGCGGCAGGAGGCGGTCGAACAGCAGTTGGTAACTCGCATCGGCGCGATGCTTCCGGAGTTGAATGATCGGAAGCGGGAGGCTTTTGCTCTCTTGATCGATGCCCTGAGCGGACTGCGCCGCGAAAATCATGAAGTGTTGCACGCGTCTTTGATCAAGGAGACGATCAAGCGAAAGAAGCCATCGTTTGATGAAAGTTATTATGGATATCGCAGTTTTAGTCATTTGCTGGAGGATGCGGACAATCATGCGATTGTCGACATTGAGCGGAACCCGAAAAGCGGGACCTATGTGGTGACGCGGTTTGGGAATGAGCCGCGGGCGGTTGAGGAGGCCCCCAAGCCTCGGGCGAGCGATAATCGTCATGGCGTGAGGCGGAGCTCCTGAGACAAGGCAGGCGGAGTTGGACGCGGGGACGAGTTGGAACGCTTCGAGCTGTGGTGGCTGGGGCGTTTGGAGTGTTGAGCCAGGACCGAGCCCACCGGGAGGTTGCAAGATGAGCAGGCGACTGGGGATTGGGATCGCGGGGATGCTGGTTTTGGGGTGGGCGGTCGGTTGTGGCGAAGATCCGACGGTGAATAAGCCGGTCGCGAAGACGGGGCCAGCGGCGGGCGGGGCGGCTCAGGGCGGGCGGGAGGCGTCGAAGGCCGAGGAGAGTCGGAGCGATGCGTCAGCGGCCGGGGCGCTGGGTTCGGAGTCGGAGGCAGAGGCCGCCGCGGTGGATCGCGCGCAGACGGGGCTGGTTGTGCCGTTTTCGAGTGAGAATGGATCGACCATTGGATTTGTGGGGTCGAAGAAGATTGGGGGATCGCACGAAGGAGGTTTTCGGACGTTTTCGGGATCGTTTGTGCTAGGGGGCAACTCGGGCGAACCGACGCTCGAGAGAGTCACCGCCGAGATCGACACACGGTCGATCTGGAGCGATGACGAGAAGCTGACAGCGCATCTTAAAAATCAAGACTTTTTTGAGGTGGACACATACCCGACGGCGCGGTTTGAGACGACGGAGATCGTGCCGGGCGGGGAGAACGGGGCGACCCATACGCTGACTGGTAATCTGACGCTGCACGGGGTCACACGATCAATCTCGATCCCGGCGACCGTGGAGATCTCAGGAAATCGCGTGACGCTGACCAGTGAGTTCGTTCTCAACAAGGAAGAGTTTGGGATGACCTTCACGGGGCCGGGTGGTGTGATCCGGCACGAGGTTCTGGTGAAGCTGAACGTTCGCGGAGAAGGCTCGGGGTGAGTGGTTGGGGTCGTGGGACGCATTTTGGAGTTGTTGCCGTGAACGTGAAGCGATCTGGAATCCTGCCCCGTGAGAGAAGGGATATTGGATGAGCGGGGGATTCTTGCGATTGCTGGCGTGGCGGCGTGATCCCATGGGAGGTGGCGGGTCGATCGGGTTGAACCGCTACCGGCGGGCCTCCTTCTAAACGATTGCAGCCAAGGGAAACGTAACGCCTTGGGCGAAACCGGTACCCGTGCGCTCAGAGCAGGGCCCGGTGCGTCGAAAAAACAGGAAGTCGTGGTATTGGATCAGGGGGGTGGAGTGGGTGGGCCAGGTGAGGCGAGACGGTCGCCTTCGAGGGTGGGGACATCGGTTCGAAGGCGCTGGCACCAGCAGGCGATGGCCAGGAGTGTGGGTTCGGAGTGGGGCGGACCGATCAGTTGAGCGGCGAGCGGGAGGCCGTCGAGTGATCGGGCAATCGGCAGGCAGACGGTGGGCAGTCCGAGGTAGCTCCAGGGGCTATTGAGGATAGGGTCGCCGGTCGTGGAGCGGTCGGGGGCGGGGCCAGGTGCGGCCGGTGTGATCAGGACGTCGGCGGTTTTGAAGAGCGAGGACGCTGAGGCGCGGGCCTGGGCCAGGTGGTCGAGGGCAGCGGCGTAGTCCGAGTGGGCGATGGTCCGGCCCTCGTCGATGAGCCGTGAGATGAGCGGAAGGTAGGCGTCGGGGTCTTGGCGTTGGCGCTGGTTGTGGATTCGGGCGGCTTCGACGGCCAGGATGAGCCGGTGGTTGGCTCGGATCTGGCTGAGAGAGGCTAGAGGGTCAACTTCACAGAGGCTGGCTCCGTGGGTGGAGAGGAGGTGGACGAAGTGGTCGAGGGCGTGGATCGCAACGGGCTGGCACATGTCGTCGAATCCGTAACGGAGTCGTGCGAAGCGGAGGGGAGGGGTGAGCGAGGGGGTCCGGTTGGGCTGGAGGAGGGACCAAAGGAGCTGGAGGTCGGCGATTGTGGGGGCGATCAGTCCTGGGTGGTCGAGGGAGGGAGCGAGGGGCAGGATGCCTCGGGAGGGAAGGAGCTGATAGGTGGGTTTGAGACCGCAGACGCCGCAGTAGGCGGCGGGGCGGATGATCGAGCCGCCGGTCTGGGAGCCAAGAGCTGCCGGGACCATGCCCGCGGCGACGGCGGCGGCGGAACCGGAGGAGGAGCCGCCCGGGGTGTGGTGGGGGTTCCAGGGGTTGAGGGTCGGTGGTGGGTCGATCCAGGCGTAGGCGGTGGTGGTGGTCTTGCCGAGCGGGATCAGTCCGGCCTGGCGTAAGGAGGCGACGAGATCGGCGTCGCGAGAGGCCGGGTCGGTGGCGAGCCGTGGGGAACCGGCGGAGGTGGGGAGATGGGCGACGTCGATGATGTCTTTGACGCCGAAGGGGATTCCATCAAGAGGACTCAGGGGAGAGCCGGAGGCGCGGCGGGAATCGGAGGCGGCGGCGAGTTGGCGGGCGCGAAGCTCGTCGACGAGGACCCAGGCGTGGAGTGTCGGATCATGTTGGGCAATGGTCGCGAGGCAGCGATCGACAAGCTCCGAGCTGGTGAGCCGACCGGCGGCCAGGTCGTCGGTGATCGCGGAGAGGGGAATCGGGGCCGTGAGGGTCGACCAAGGCTGGACGTGCATGGTTGTCTGGGGATTGATTTTGGCAAGGAGCGTTGGGGGGAATTCGGGAGTGGGCCGAATCGAGGTGAGTCCGATCGGATGATACGGCGGGAGCCGATCGAGACGGAACGGCGAAGGCGGGAAGATCTTTCGGAGTCGGTGGACCGGCTGGGTTGGCAAGGGATGGGGGTCGTTCGCCGCGGCTTGTTAGAATGGGGGAAGTGGCAAGGGGCGGGGAGCGAGGCTCGAGGAGACGGGTTGGCGGATTATGATTCATCCCTGGCATGATGTGACACCGGGAGAGCACCTGCCTCAGTTTTTTCGGGCGGTGGTCGAGATCCCGATGGGATCGAGCGTCAAGTACGAGTTGGACAAGCGGACGGGATTGCTGCGGTTGGACCGAGTGCTCTATTCGGCGGTTTATTATCCGGCGAATTATGGATTTATCCCGCAGACGTTTGCCGAGGACGATGATCCGCTGGATGTCCTGGTGTTGTGCCAGGAGGCGCTAGCGCCGCTGACGTTGGTCAATGCGCGGGCGATTGGTCTGATGACGATGATCGACGGAGGCAAGAAGGATCATAAGGTGCTGGCGGTGGCGGTGGACGATCCGGAATTTAATGGGTTTCAGGACGCGAGCGAGTTGCCTCCGCACCGACTGATGATGTTGCGGCGGTTTTTTCAGGACTACAAGCTGTTGGAGGGGAAGTCGGTGGAGGTGGATGAGATCCAGTCGGCGGGGGAGTCGTTACCGGTGATCGAAGATGCGCTCGAGCGGTACAGCCAGAAACGGCGCAAGGGGTTTGACTGACGTGCGAGCGGTCGTGATCGGCGCATCGGGGCAGATCGGTGGCTGGTTGATGCGTCATCTGGCCGAACGCGGCCATGATGTGGTGGGGACCTATGCGACGGTTGCTCAACCGGGGCTTGAGCGGCTGAATGCCGGTGACCCGGAGGCGGCGAACTGGGTCCGCCAGCGCGGCGCTGACGTTGTGTTTTATCCGGCTGGGTTTACGTGGGTCGATGGATGCGAGCGTGACCCGGCCAAGGCGCGTGCGGCGAACTGTCTGGAACCGCTCACGTTGGCCCGAGCGACGCTTGCGAGTGGTGGGCGGTTTGTCACGTTTTCGACCGATTATGTGTTCGATGGCGCTCGGGGGCCTTACGGCGAGGGGGATGCGGTCGGGCCGTTGAATGAGTATGGGCGTGCGAAGCTTGAGGCGGAACGGTTGCTGACCGAAGAGTTGGGAGATCGGGTTTTGATCGTGCGGACGTGCTGGGTTTATGGTCCGGAGTGGCAGGGGAAGAATTTTGCGTATCAAGTGGTTCGAGCGTTGCGGGAAGGGAAGATCCTGAGGGTGCCCAGCGACCAGTGGGCCAATCCGAGCTATGGCCCGGATGTAGCCGAAGCCACGATTCGGCTGGTGGAGAGGGGGGAGAGCGGGCTGGTGCATGTCGCCGGTCCCGAGCATGTGGACCGGGTTGGGTTTGGCCGTGGGGTTGCACGCGCTCTTGGGTTTGATGAGTCGCTGGTTGTCGGCGTGCCGACGGCGGAGTTGGGGCAAGGCGCGCCGCGGCCGCTGCGTGGCGGTTTGCGATCCGAGAAACTCGAAGGGTTGTTGCCTGGAATGATGCGGGGGCTGGCGGCGGGCATGGCGGATTTTGTCGAGCAGGTCCGCCGTGGGCGAGCACGCGACCCGATCGGCTGCTGAAATCAGTAGGGAAAAATGGCACCGGGCAAAAAGCTGTCGGGGTTGATCACCGAGCAGTGGGATCGCGCTTTCGACCTGTGGCGATCGGTCGGCGATGCCAAAGAGGTCGGCGTCGTGAGCAGGTATGACCGCGATTAAGCTCCACGCAACGGGTGGGAATCATGTCGGCGGCACCGGAGAGAGAGGTCGAGGAGAGACGGACGGGGAGGGCAGGCCGATGCGGGAGATGGAGATTGGGGTGGAAGGCATCAATCTGACGCAGATCTTGAAGCTAGCACTGCTGGCGGAGTCGGGCGGTCAAGCCAAGCAACTGATCGCCGACGGGCTGGTGAAGGTGAACGGAGTGGTCGAGACGCGGAAGCGACGCCAACTGACGGCCGGGGATATCGTGAGCGTAGAGGGCCAGGGGTCAATACGCTTGAGGGAGACTCGTCAACAGAGCTCAGAGACGGGCCGGGAGGGTGCGTCGCCATGAAGCGGATTGGCATCTTGACTGCGGGAGGAGACACGCCGGCCCTGAATGCGACGATTCTGGGTGCGGTCGAGCGGGCCAACCAGCTACGAATCGAGGTGTTCGGAATCATCAAGGGATTCAACGGGCTGCTGAACCCGACCGTGCCGCACGTGCATTTGAATCCGTTGTTTCAGGCAATCCCGGAACTGGATCCGACGCGGGGAGGGACGATTCTGGGAGCCTCGCGGACGTACCTGGACGCGCGCAGGTGGTGGATCGTCTGGGGCGGCTGGGGATTGAAGGGTTGGTCTGTATCGGGGGCGATGGGACGCTCAATGGGATGCAGGCGTTGTCGCAGTCGTTGCCGGTGGTGTTGGCTCCGAAGACGATCGACAACGACCTGGGATTGAACTACCGCGAGGAACCGAACGAGTATGAGCGCCGAGAGGTGGATGGAGGGCGGGGGTATGTGTATTGGAAGCGGCCGGCTCGAGCCTTTGCGCTCGAAGAGATGATCAACTACGTCACGCCGGGGTATGCGACGGCGGTCTATGTATCGGCGTACGGGGTCCAGCGGATTCGGACGACGGCGGAAAGTCATCGTCGGATCGCGATCGTGGAGGTCATGGGCCGGGATTGCGGGATGATCGCCTTGGGGACCGCGTATGGCCAGCCGGACGTGATCTTGCCGCCGGAGGTGCCGTTTGATCCGGATCGGCTGGCGGAGCGGGTTCAGGGGTTGCTGGATACACAGAAGCATGCGGTGATCGTCGTGTCCGAGGGATTGGTGGACACGTTCGGCCACGTCCTGGGGGATGTCAAGGCGAGTACGGATCCGGCGGGAAATGTGGTGTATACGGGAGCGGCGGAGGCGGTGAAGCGGTTGTTGGCGGATCGGATTGGGGATGAGTACTTCCGAAGAAGTCGGCGGAACGACTCGGCCGATGCGGCGATTTTTGTTCGCAAGGTGGGACACACGCAGCGGGGTGGTCGACCGATTCAGTTTGATCGGTTTTATGCGTCGCAACTGGGCGGAAAGGCTGTCGAGCTTCTGGCCCAGGGGTACTATGACTGTGTGGCGACGCTTCAGTATTGCGATCGGGGCTTTGCGCTGGACGAGATTCCGTCGAATCAGCTCCTCGATCGGTGGGGTAAGATTCATGCACGGCCGATGTCACCGACGTTTTACGATGCGGAGCGGTATCAGCCGTCGGCACTGGGAGTCGAGTATTTGCACAGCATTTTCGAGAATGCGTTGGGGGCCGATGATACAGAGTCGATTCGCGGCCTGTTTGATACGGGGCATTTGACGCGGCCGTATTATTCGGTGAATGTCGATATTGCGAAACGGATCCGGCGGCTCGATGGATCCGGCTTGCCGGTCGCCTGAGGTCTGCCTACACGATGACGTGATGAGATTTTTTTGGCAGGATCGATCGACACGGGTATCGATGTCGGATCGTCCTTGAACGAGCGGTTTGGTGTCCGGTCCGGAGAGCCGTGATGAGAGATGGGGAGGCGGTCGGTACCGGACGAGGGTTGGGTATTGACGCAGATCGACGAGCGGAGCGCGTACGGCTCGTTGAGGTGGTGGGCGGGCAGACCGATGATTGCTTTGCCGAGGCGGTCCGGATTGGGTTGGGTTCGATGCCGAAGTGGTTGCCCTGCCGGTATTTCTACGACACGGCAGGGTCGCGTCTGTTTGAGCGGATCTGCGATCTGCCCGAATACTATTTGACGCGGATCGAAGAGCGTCTGTTGAGGACGAATCGGCGCGAGATGGTGGAACGGTTTGGAACAACGCCGGTGATTGTCGAACTTGGCAGTGGAAGTTCGCGGAAGACGAGATGGCTTTTGGAGGCCGCCTGCGCTCGTTTTGGAACGATTGAGTATATGCCGATCGATGTATCGGGACCGTTGCTGAAGGTGGCGGCGGAGGCTCTTACCGATGCGCTAGCCGGACTACGCGTGACGGCGCTGGTGGGGGATTATCGAGCGGCGCTCGATCTGCTCAGGAAGCGGCGCGAGTGTCCGCGCTTGTTTCTCTTTCTGGGTTCGAGCCTGGGGAATTATGAGCGGGACTCGGCAATCGCGTTATTACGTCACATACACGACGCCAGTCATGCGGGTGATCGGCTGTTGTTGGGTACCGACCTGGTGAAGGATGCGGCGATTCTGGAGGCGGCGTATAACGACGCAAGCGGTCTGACGGCTCAGTTCAACAAGAATCTGCTGTTGCGGATCAATCGAGAGCTGGGCGGCCGGTTTGATGTAGGATCCTTTATCCATCGAGCCCACTACGATGCGGCGCGGAGCCGGGTTGAGATGCACCTGGTGAGCCGGCACGAGCAGCAGGTCCGGATCGACAAACTGGGCATGGTGGCCGCGTTTAGCGAAGGAGAGACAATCCATACAGAGAATTCGCATAAATATACAATCACGGAACTGCAAGAGTTGGCGGCTGGGTCAGGATTTGTCGAGGAGTTGGCCTGGACCGACGAGGCTGGGTGGTATCGGGTGCAGATGTGGCGCCGGGTGTGAGGGACGGACCGGCCTAAGTGGCCGGAGCCAAGGCGATGCTGGCCTCGGACATCATGTGCTGCCCGACATGGGCTGGGGACCGCTCGCCGAGGGGTGATGGGGCGATCGCGTTGGGTTGAGTGAGTGCGTTCGCTGCGACGGCGGCGGAATGTCTTGGCGCTGAGAGGGGGGGTCTAAGCAGGAAAGAGTGCTTGGCAGCTCTGGGTCCGAAGTGGCACGGCGTGTTATGAACTCTGAATCGCCGACTCATATCGGGATTTGGCAACAGAGGGTCGCCATCCGCACACGATAGAGCGATTAGCATGGGGTGGGTTGGATAAGTGGCCGGGGCGTCGAGCCACGGCTGGGGTCGAAGGCCGATCCCGGTGGGACGCTGTTGGAGTACCTCGGGGAGTCGCTGGAGGCTCTTCAGGACGTCGTGCGACGAAGCTGGCGCGCGGCTTGGGATTGAAGGGTCGATTGGGCGGACTGGTCAGTGTCGGCATGAGGGGCAAAACGTGTGGGAGCCGCAGACGGGACCGAAACCGGAAGGCAAATGGGATGGATGGACTAATACGTCGGAACGGGGCGGGGGATTGTTCAGGTTGTGGAGCGGAGGAGGGTGAACGAACCGTGGAGCCTCGAGGAGGGGGGATCCGAGCGGGCGGACCGGTGAAGTTGGTGGGGGGTCGTCGTGGGTTGGGTGGGTGAACCGCATGGCGTCGTTTCGATCGCGGCAGAAGCACGGGCGAGAGTGGGGAGAGGGGAGGCATCGGCCACGCACGGCGCGGCAGCTTCTGCATACGATTCGGCACGAGCTGGAGATCACGCTCGCAACGGCTCGGGTGTGCCGGGGCCATACGCCGCCGTGGGAGTTTTTCCAGGATATTTTTCTAGGGCGGCCTAGCCTGGTGTTGATCCATGGTCCGCGAGGAGGCGGGAAGTCGTTTCTTTCGGCGTTGGATACGCATTTACGAAGTCGTTGTACGGAGGGGCTGGCGACGCGAATCCTGGGCGGGAGCCGAGCGCAGTCGATGCAGGTTTATCTGGCGTTACGCGAATTGGCGAGGATGGGCCAGCAGGAGTCGGTGTTTGAGAAGCTGCTCCGTGATGGAGCGCGGTATCGAAATGGGTCGGAGGTCAAGATTCTGGCGGCGTCGAGTACGAGCGTTCGGGGGCCGCATGTACCGTGCCTGAAGCTGGACGAAGTGGATGAGATCGACCCAGAGCTGCGCGAGGCAGCGATGGGGATGTGCATGAATGTGCGGGGTGAGCCCGCATCGGTGGTGATGACCTCGACGTGGCATCGGGTGGGTGGACCGATGAGTGCGCTGGTGGAGCGCGCGTGTGGGGGCGAGCTGCCGTATTACTCGTTTTGCATCTTTGAGGTTCTCGAGCGGTGTCCGGAGGAGCGAAGTGGGCCGGAGCTGGAGCGGTGTCCGGAGTGTCCGTTGATGCCGTGGTGTCACGAGGACCGATCGGAAGATCCGCTGGGCCGTCCCAAGGCGAAGCGATCGAATGGGCATTATGCGATCGATGCGTTGATCCAGAAGTTGCGGGCGACGAGTCGCCGGACGTTCGAGGCGGATTATTTGAGCCGAGGTCCGCGCGCGGAAGGGCTGTGGTTTGCCGAATTTCGGGCGGAGCGGGTTGTCGATGAAGGGGCGGAGTACGATCCGCGATTTTCGGTCCAGCTTGCGATTGATCCTGGCGTGTTCACGGGAGCGGTTTTTTTTCAGATCGTTGGGGGACGGGGACGCGATTATCCGGGTGAGGGGGAACGGGTGCATGTCATCGGTGACTACCTGGCGGAGAACGTATCGGCGGAACAGAACGCGCTGGCACTGGTGGAGTTGTCCGCGCGGCTGAGCGGGGGGCGGGTGGATGCGGTGTGGGTGGACCCGGCGGGTGGGGCGCGGACGTCGATCGGCCCGACGGTGCTCGGGGAATACGAGCGTGCGGGCTTGCGGATGCTGAGGGCGTGGCCGCGCGGGTCAGTGGCGGACGGGTTGGCGTTGTTGGAGTCGTTGATTCAACCGGCGGATGGAACGGCACGGTTGAGGATCCATCCGCGTTGTACGTCGTTGTTGAACGCGCTTGCGCATTATCGGCGTGCACGTCGCGGTGGTCAGTGGCAGGACTATCCCGAGGACCCGCAGCATCCCCATGAAGACCTGGTGGATGCGTTGCGGGGTGGTTTGAGGGCGGTGTACCCGGAGGGCCGTCGTCCCTCGGATCGACTTCCGCGAATTCCGGCACGGCAGGTGTTTTGACGATGCGTACGAAGAACGCACATTACGAGCTGGTCCGTCGACGTCATCCGGAGTGGCGTGAGCATCACTTGCGCTGGCGGTGGTTGCTCGACTCGTACGAGGGTGGCGAGCGGTATCGGGAAGCGGTCTACGGAGTGGATCGGCGGGGCTTGCCGATCCGCAACCTGGTGCGGCACAAGCGTGAGTATCCGGATCCGCGGGAGCCGATGGGAGGGGTGGCGGGTCATCCGTTTTCCGGGCCGGGAATGGAGCCGGCGGCGTATGCGACGGACGACGACTACGAGCTGAGGCGAGCGCGTACGCCGGTGCCGACGTTTGTGGCGGAGGCGGTGGAGACGCATTTGTCGCGGATTTATGCGCGTGAGGTTCGGCGGAAGGGTCCGGCGGTTTTGGAATCGTGGTGGGCGGATGTGGATGGCTGCGGGACGACCATCGATGCCTGGATGTCGGAGACGATCGCGCCGCTGTTGCTGGTTCTGGGGCAGATTGACCTGTGTTTTGATCATCCGCCGGCTCCGGAGGGAGAAACGATCGCGACGCGGGCGGATGTGGCGCGGTTGGGGCTGGGGCGTTGCGTTGCGAGCCACATTCTCCCGGAGAACCTGGTTTGGTGGCGGTTGGACCAGACCGGGCGACGGTATGCGGAGTGCTTGGTGCGGGAGGTGGTTGAGACGCCGACGGGTACGGAGGAGCGATATCGGCATTGGACGGAGGAAGGATGGACGCTACTGGACGCGGAAGGCGAGCGGCTGGCCTCTGGGAGTCATGGGTTTCGGCGGGTTCCGATCGTTCGGGTGTTTGACGCGCGTAAGCCGCGGTGTCGGAACGTGGGTCAATCGCGCTATGAGGGGATCGCGGAGCGTCAGCGTGAGTATTACAACCGCGACTCGGAATTGATTCTGTCGGATACGACGCAGGCGCATCCGTTGTTGCAGGGACCGGAGGACTTTATTCAGCCGGACGGAACGATTCCGATCGGGCCGAGCTGGTTGCTGCCCAAGAAGAAGAACGTGCAGGGGGGGACGGCCACGTACGAAGGATTCGACGTGGTTGCGTTTCCCAAAGAAGGAGCCGAGTCGCTGCGGCGGAACAAGCAGGATCTGCGCGGGGATGTGGATCGGGACTCGGCGCTGGTGCGTCCGTCTGGGGTGGAAGGAGCTCCGTACCAGTCGGGCCTGGCCAAGATGATCGATCATGCGGATGGGAATAACCGGCTCTCGAAGATCGCGCGGACGCTGGCGCGGGCGGAGACCGAAGCCGCGCGGATGGTCCTGCTTGTCGTGAGTGATGGGGAATGGACTCGGGACAACGAGGAGCCGTTTGAGATCGTCTATCCGAGCGAATTTGACCTGTACACGGTCTCGGATGTAGCCCAGGCGGCATCGGATTTTCAAGCGGTCGCGGCGCGGGCCGGTGAGCTGCCGATTACGGAGGGTTTGCTGCTGATGCGCCTGATGCGGTTGTGTCTGCCCGGCTTAAGCGATGCGAATTACGCGCGGTGCGACGCCGAGATCGAGTCCTACGTGGCGCGTCGAGCCGGCTTGTAGGTGGAGGGTGAGTCATGAGCGGGGCGGCGGGCGAGCTGGTTGTCGATTCAGGGGCGGTCGTGGCAGCGGTCGGGGCGATGGTTGTCCTCCTGTTGGTGGGATGGGCGGTGGCTCTGCCGCTGCTGCTGGGAGTTGCCGAGGATGCGTGTCAATGGTGGCGGAGTCGGTAACGGGGAGGTGAATGAACGATGAGCCTGCCGCGTTGTCTACGGGATGCGAGCGGTGGAGAGGGAGGCGAGGCTGAGGTGGTCCGGCCGGAGTTAGGGGAAGCACAGACTTCCGGGCGGGTGGGAGCGGATCAACAAGAGAATGACCGATCGAAGGATCGGGCGCCGGAGCGGGAGGTCGAGCTGGCGCGGCTGGTTGCAGAGCGGGAGCAATTGCTCGCTGAGCGTGAGCGGATTTTTCGGCAGGTTTTGCTCGAGCGGGAGTTGGCGGTCGCGCTTTCGGGGCGGGAGTTGGTGCCTGGAGCGGCGAGCCAGTTGTTGAAGTTGTGGCGGGATGAGTTCGATGTGGTCGAGGACCAGGGTGCGTATCGGGTCGTGAGCCGTGATGGAAAGGCGCTGAATCGGGCGGTCGAGGAACGGCTGGCGAGTGCGGAATATGCGCATTTCCGGCCGGCCCGGTCGAGGGGTGGCTCAGGAGCGGTTGGGGCTCAGAACGACGCGCGGCCGGTGGCGGGCCGTCCTGCGGAGACGCTAGGCGAGTCTTTGGTGAGGAGGTGGCGCGAGGCGTTGGGGTCGCAGCCGGAGGGATGGGCGGCGATTGGCCTCTCGGGGCGGCGAACGCGGTGAGCCGAACCAGGTGAGGTCATCCCGGAGAGGCGCCGCGAGGCACGCGGCCCGCGGAAGGAATTCGAGGTGGGATGATCCCCACGATCGGGGAAGGAGCAAGCGATGAAGACCGAGTACGTCGATCGACGGAGAGTGAGTCTATGCCAAACGCATATTTGCAGGGGATCCAGGGCACGGCTGACAACCTGGCCCAGATCCGCAATGACATTCATGTGGTGGCGATCAACTGGTTTGTGAATCGGTGTCCGCTGGTGACGCGGGTGCCCCGGCTGCCCGTCGCGTCGACGACGTTCAGCATGGTCAACCGCGCGTATCGGAGCCGTCGTTGCACGCTCGCGGCCGCGGCGACCGCGGGGGACACGACGCTGACCTTGACCGATGCCAGCGCGTTGATGAACGGCGACGTGCTGGAGCTGCCGTCGGGCGAGCGGGTGGAGTTGGTTTTGCCTCCGAACCCGATGACGCACGTGATCACCGTGCGGCGAGGTGTGGAGGGGACGACCCCGGCAGCCGCAGCGAGTGATGACGTGTTGACCTTGATTGGCAACAGCCGGAGCGGGTCGGAGGTGGATCAACTCGGCGTGGCGGCCCGACCAACGGGAACGCTCCAGTATTGCCAGACCTGGCAGCATCCGGTCCAGGTGGGCGGCGCGCTGCAAGCGACGGCCGGTTACCAGGCGTCGCTGGGTCTGCACACGCCGCTGGATCAGGTTCGGATGGAGGCGCTGCAGAATCTGATGGATGACATGGAGTACACCTCGTACTACGGTTTGGGCGAAGCGCCAGAGGTGGCCAACCGTCCCAAGCAAAAGGGGTTGCGGGCGTTGTTGACGACCAATCGGACGACCGCGCCCGTGAACGCCGGAGCGTACAAGCCGTCGGATCTGATTCGAGACACGCTGGAGCGGTGCCGGCGGGCTGGCGGCGACCCCGACGTGCTGATCGTGGCCTCGAACTTCATGACGGGGCTGGCGATCTGGGGACACGCAGCGCAGCGGATTGACGCGGGTTCGAACATCTTCGGGACGCCGATCGATGTGTTCGAGGCTCCGTTCCTGGGCGGGATCTCGTTGATCGAGGCTCCGCTGCTCAAGCCCTCGACAGCGATTGCGCTGACCTCGTCGGAAGTGCGGTTGCGGATGAAGCGCAACGAGTTCTGGAATCCGCGTGGCTCGCGGGGCGACGCGATCGAGGGCGATTGGGTGGCCGAGGGTGCGATCGAGGTCGAGAACGAAGCGCACCACGCCTGGGTCGAGGGGATTACGGCGTTCGCGGCGTGATCCGAGCCAGCAACCGGCACACCGTCGGTCGGCGTGGTCCACGCCGACCGACGGACTCGACGGGGATCAGATCCGATGAGTGTGGTGCAAAGCTTTTATGCGACGGAAGAGGACGTCGCCCTGCGCGCCCCGGCCGACTATGCGGCCTTGCTGGAACTTGAGCCGCCGCTCGCGACGGGCCCCGATGGTGGATTTCTGGCGGGGTCGCGGTGGACGCTTCGGTCGACGCTCGTGGATTTTGAAGCTCAGGGGGTCAGGCCGGGGCACCTGGTGCGGGTTCGCCAGGCGGCGAATGGTTCGTCGTATCCGGGTGAGCTACTGATTGTCGTCTCGGTGGCGGGTGGAGCGATGGAGCTGAGGCGTCCCGGTGAACCGGCGAGGGTTGGCCAACCGCCGGGGCCGCCGGGGGGAGCCACCGGGGTTGAGTTCCTGGTCGCCGATCTGGGTCCACGACTCGAGCGTGCCAGCCGGGAAGTGGCTGGAAGACTGGGTCTGCTCTGGGCAGATGGCTCGATCGGGCATGATGCCGGATCGATCGTCCGGCTTCGCGACCTGACGGTGGCCGAGCTGTTGCGCGCCACCTACCAGGCGGCGGTGTCTCAAGCGTCAGGCGACTTGATGACCGCGCGGGCCGAGCAGTTTCGGGTCGAAGTGGAAGACCGCTTGGCGCGGATGGTGGCGATGGGTCGTGCCGGCTCGGAACGAGTGAGCCGTTCCGGAACGCGGTTGAGCCGGTGAGAGTGCGGAGAACGAATGGGTGTTCGGTCTCGGGGGCTAACCTATGGCGATGGCGACCAAAACGGCGCGGACGCTTGTGGCGGCGGTCACAAACGCGGCGGGAGCAACGACCACCAGCGGAACCTGGAATCTCGCAACCGCCTTGGGAGCGGTGATCCAGGCGCGGGTGACGAATGGAACGACGGGTCCGACGGTCGGATGTGACATGGTGGTGCAGGCCAGCGTGGATCAGGTGACATGGCGTGATGTCACCCGCTTCAGTGCCGGGACCGCCGCCAGCGGGGTGTACGACTTCTGCGTTGAGATTCCGGCGCCAATCCTGGCGATTCGGGTCGTCTTCACGGGCAACACGGCGCAGCCGGTCACCGTGGAAGCGGTCGGCCACGAGCTCACTTCGATCGGGTAAAACTGCGATGCCTCTCATCAAGCCGCTGCGGGCCGTGTCACGGCCTGTCCGGATGCCATCCAAGTGTCGGCTCTATGCGCCGCTCAACGAGGGGGCCGGCGTGACGGTCGCCGATCCCCGCGGCTGGTCGGGCGGTTTTGTGGGCGGGACGTCCTGGGCTTCAGGACCATGGGGTCCGGAGCTGGACTTCCCGCTGGCCGTGGCCAGTGGAGTTTTGTTTGGAGCGTACCTCGGTCCCGAAAATGTGAGCGTCGTCGCCCTCGCGCAAGCCGTGGACAGTGGGACAGCGCGGACGCTAGTCGGCAAGCGGGTTGGCCTGAACGGCTGGCAATTCTTCCGGAACACGACGGGCAACCTCGCGTTGCGGGTGATGTCGTCCAACCTGAGTACGTCGCTCCCGTTGCCGATCGGCCAGTACGTGGCCGTGGGGGTCAGCTTTACCAATGGACAAGGAGCGACGTTCTATGCGCTGGGAGCGTCGGGGCTTTCGGTACAGACGGTTCTCTCACCGGTGATCCATGTACCGGGCACGGAGCCGCTCTGGATCGGTGCTTATGACAACAACGGTCAACCCGCCAATCCGTGGGTCGGACGGATCGGGGCGGCGATGGTTTTCGATGGTGTTCTGGCCGAGGGCGTCATGGTGGATCTGCTCAATGACGTCTGGTCGGGACGATTTGGGGCAATCCGCGGCAACTCTCCGCGGCGGGTCGTGTATGCCGGCGCTCTTGGGGTGCCGGCACCTCCACCGCCGCCACCACCAGCCCCTCGCAACGTGGTGCGGTGGTTTCCCGGTCTCCGGCGGGCCGGTTGACCGGGCCTGAGGACTCGACGAGCGGTTGTGGTCTCGGGCCGGCCCCAGCAGACTGGGGCCTCCGAGATCCTTCAGACTGAGGCAACCATGGCGATTCTTCCGTTCAGCGAAGCCACGGTCTTGATGGACGGCCGGGTGCTGCGGGTGCGGTACACGACGTTGCCGGACCTTCCCGGCGGAGGTTCCTTCCCGGACTGGATGCCCGGCCACATGGCCGGACAGAGACTGGTGATCTCGAAGGGGGTGGCAGAGTGTGAGTTCCTGGGGGCGACGTCGGTCAACTTCAACATGCCACCGTGCAGCCTCCAGGTGCGATCCAACGCCGCCAGCACGATTCCCATCGGGGACTACTTTCTGCGGCTCACGTATGTGGACGCGAATGGGAACGCGGTTTGGGTCGGATGCATCTCGGGGGAGTTTACGAGCGTCAACTCGGGTACAGCCCTCAAAATCACGGCGACGGAACGGGAAGTCCGCGTGATCTTTCCCTTTGCCGTGCCGGCAGGATTGACCGGACGGCTCTACATGACCCCGCCAGGCGCTCAGCCGGACGACCTTCGCTTGATCGCGCGCGATATTCCCTCAGGAACCACTTCATTCACCGTGACTTCCCTGTCGTTCGCCGATCCGCTCGAAGTTCCCGGAACGGCTCGTTCCTGGATGACGTATTGGCTCATCCCAGAGAGCAGTCGAGTGATCTATCAGGAGACCGGCCTGACGGTCACTGCGCCGGAGGGTTTGATCCGCGACGATCGGGGGAACCTCAGTGGTGCGGTCACGGCGGGCATCGTGGAGAACACATCGGTCGTGGAGTCGGACGGGTTCACCACGGACCGGTTTCAGCTCTCCGCCAACGCCCGGGTCGTCTACGTATCCAGCAGTCGTGGCTCCGACGCGAACCCGGGAACTCTCGAACAGCCCAAGGCGACCCTGAACGGCGCCATGGCGATTTTGCCGAACAGTTCGGGGTCTCGAGTGCGGCTGCTACGCGGCGATCGGTTCGACGTCGTGACGCCGCTCACGCAGAAATGGGGGATCGCCGGTAGCCGCGATACGCCGCTAATCTTCGAAGACTACTGGCACGACTATGGCACCGGTGCACCCGATCCGGGCGTTCGACCGCTGTTGGTCTTTTCCACTCTCCAGAAGCGGGACTTCGTCGGCCTTCACACCGGAATGACGTTCAACGCCGGGACGATTCTGGTTCGCCGGCTCCATGTCCTCGATGGAAAGATCTGGTGCAACACCGGGGCCGACTGCCTGATGGTGTCGGACTGCCTGATGGACGACTCGACGATCGCGACCAACGGCGACACCGGGTATCGGATCGGCGCCGTGATGATCCATCGCTGCTCGGTCTTCAACTGCCACACGTCGGACGCCGAGGGTCGCAGCGCCCGCGTCCAAGGCGCGCATGCGCACGATACGGACCGGGTGCTCTACAGCGAAACGGCGTTCGATCGAAACGGCTACATAGGCTCGGAAGGAGTCAGGAACCTTTACAGTCACAACGTCTACATCCAGAACGGAGCGCTCGAGTCGATCATGTGGGGAAGCTGGCTGCTGCGCGGGGGCAGCCACGGCTCGCAGCTACGCAGCGGCGGCGTGATGGCCTACAACATCTACGCGCGCAATGCCGTGGCCGGCCACTTCCACATGCGCGGCGGATACATTCGCAAATGCGTCACCTTGCACGGCGAAGACCTGACGATCGGCGCACGTGGCCATGGGCCACGGCTGGAGGTTGGATTCTCCGAAACTCCGCACTCGGAGGTTCTTGAGTTTTGCATCAGCGCGCACCACAACGCCACCGCGCCGATCGGGTTCGCGGCCAATTTCGACATCTCGAGGGTGGAGTATCGCGCGCTGGATTATGCAGTGATGCGCCACAACCTTTCCTACGACCATGGACGCGGGATCCAGTTGGAGGGAGCCCGCCCGGGGGTCTCGGCACTACTGGAGAAGAATATCCTGGTCGGCGACCGCCGCGACCCCGAAAACAATCAGACACTCATTCTGAAGCTGCCCCAGCTTGAGGGGACCGACCTCTCATGGCTGACGTCGCGTCAGAATGTTCACTCTCACCCCCAGCCGGGCACGCCGATCACGTTCAGCAAGCTTCAGCCGGGCGCGATCAGCTTCCAGGCCTGGCAGAATCTGGGGCAGGATGTCGACAGCCTCTACATCGATCCGGCGGTTCCCACCTTCGTCGCCGCAAACTACGGTCTGGCTGACTACGCCATGGCCGAAGGAGTCGCCGCCGACGAGGCGGGCTTCTATCAGGCGATCCGGACCCGGGGTCCGAACCAGTGGCCCGATTGGATCCGGGCCGAGCGGGCCTACGCGGCCTTCGCAGCAGCGTACACACCGACTAACTTGCCGGCCATCGACGGCTCCCCATTTGGCTTCTACGGACCAAGCGACTATCGCGAGACCAGTTCAGTCAGCTATCAGCTCTCCGGGCCAACGGTCGGGCGGGTCGGCGAAACCTTGGCGTTCACGGTGACGCCATCGGCGCCCGCTTCGGAATCGATCGAGCTATCGGATGGTAGCGGTGGAGGAATTCTGATTCCGACTCAACTCTCCTGGGCGGAAACCGCGGAGCCGCGTTCGTTCACGTACACCCCCACGCGCGCCGGGACCGTTCGCCTGAGCCTCAGGCGATCGGGAACTCCGGTTGCGTGGCAGGATGTGGTTGTGGTGCGTCGCGTTCGTCCACGCGAGCTGATTCGCCGGGCCTTGCGTGGCGGTTTTCCCGCGGGTTCTACCTCGCTCTAGGGTTCCTCCGATGTTGATCAGCTTTCAGAACGGTCAGACGGGTGTGGTGCTTCGGGTCAAGATCTTGGACAAGACGCGCGACGACGGAGGCGGGTTGACTGGTTTGACGCCCTCGACCACCGGGCTGGTCATCGCCACTATTGCCGACACCGAATCGACGCCGACAGTGTACCGTTCGGCCAACTCGACGATCGAGCCGATCGCCACGCTTGGTCAGTACCAGGCACCTTCGGCCGGGTCGTGTCGATTCCAGGAGGTCGATCCAACCAATCACCGTGGGGTCTACGAGATCCATCTGCCCGACGCACGCTTCGCCGTTCCTAGCGCGCGGAGTCTGCTGATCTCGATCTTTGGGCCACCCAATGCGATGGACTGCGATGCCCTGATTCCGCTGACAGTCTGGAATCCGTATGCCGTCAATGGCGGCTTCGACCCCTGGGCGGTCGATCTGCCGGGCAGTTACGGCCTGAACACGGCCGGGGCTCGTCTGGGCCTGGTCGATGCGACGATCTCCAGCCGCTCGACGTTCGACGGCGGCCCGGTCTCGAGCGTCGTCAACCCGGTGACCGTCGGCAGCAACCTGGACAAGTCCGACTATCGACTCGCTCCGAGCGGACTCGACTCGATCGAGGTCGAACCGGGGATCAACGCCCGCCAAGCGCTGGCTCCGATGCTGGCGGCTCTCGGCGGCGTCGTCAGTGGCGCCGGAACCGGAACGATCACGTTCCTGGGAGCCAACTCGACGACGACCCGTATCACAGCAGTGACCGACGCCGAAGGCAATCGCCCGATCGTCACCCTCGTCCTCCCGACCTGAGCGCGGAGCCGAACCAGTATGTCCCTCTCCACTTACTTCGCGCCGCATTATTTCGCGGCCAGCTATTTCGGCGCGTTCCAGAACCGCCGCGATGCCGGGGCTTCTTCGGCACAGTTGAGCGATCGCCGGGTCTACGAGGCGTTGGTCGCGCAGCTTCGATCCGCACGGCTCTTCGAGCGAGTGGACTTTCCCTATCCCAAGTTGCCAGGACCTCTGCCCCCTGGTCGTCCTTACGCCAGCTTGATTCCGGGGTCCTGGAGCGAACAGCCCGACCCACGCGGCCGGCTGGCGACACGAACCCTCGAGTTCACCGTCAGCCTGGTCTTGAACCTGCACGAACTGGCCAAAGCCTACGAGCGACTCGACCACCTCGGGACCCAGGTTCAGAATCTGCTCGAAACGACCCACCTAACCGGCCTGGTTGAGGCCGGCCGATCGCGCGTCACCAAAGGCACCTGGATCCACGACCCGAAAGCCGGAGGGATCCGGCTGACGCTCGACGGCCGGATCGCCTACCTCGTCGATCGAAGCCTGCCGCTTCTCGGCGGGTAAAACGCGGCCAACACCCTAGGTGGCCGATGTCCAGAGTCCCAGGCCAGATCCATCGGCACGTTGCCCCTGGAGCCGAGCATGACCCTGATTCAGATCGGGAATCTCACCCTCAATGCCGACCGGCTGGCGGCGGTGGTCGACCAGGAGGAACTCGGACTCCGCCTGATCCTGGACAGCGGCCGCGAGTTGTCGATCCTCGACGCGTCCGAGGCTCAGGCGTTGCGAACCTGGCTCGAGACCCACGGCTCGCGGCTCGATTGAGCGCCGGAATGCTCAATCCAGCCGCGCATCGCCGGCCAGCACACAGGGAAGCCGGCGCAGGTCAGCGCAGCCTTCCGGCAGCGTTGCCTCTTCGATGATCATGTTGGGGATGTCGTCGACGATGGCAAAGCGAGGCCCGCAACGGGTGCAAACCAGCCACTCGCCCTCGCGGCGGAGCGGCGCATGAGCCATCGGGCACACCAGTCGGTCCAGAAGATCCTCGATCGGCGAACGCCCGGACGAGCCAGCCGAGACGCTGGGATCGTGGCTCGGCTCCGGCGTGGTCGGATTGCTCATGGGGAAATCCTTGCTCCAAAGGCCGCGTCGGCGGGCCAGGGCACGGCGTGTCCTCCGTGTCTCTCGACCCGATCATAAGCCCCTGCCCCCGACGGCACAACGCCGCGACTTGGGCGGGATCAACCTGTACAATGAGGACTCACGACCCTCGCGACTGAGCGGTAACGGGGCAGGCACACCCATGAGTCCGAGCCGGGCGATCACCCAGATCTTAGCCCGCGACCCGCGTTACACCGTCGAGGCCTACGCTCTGGTGCTTGAAGCGCTGGACCGCGCGGCCCGGTCCGCCGCGCGCTCGCGGCGGGGTCGAACCAGCCGCCCTCGGCATGTCACGGGACGCCAGCTCTGTCTGGCCGCTCGCGACCTGATGCGCGAACGCTACGGTCTGCTCGCCTTGTATTTGCTCCGGCTCTGGGGCGTCGGCTCGACCTCCGATCTGGGCGAGATCGTCTACGCCCTGATCGCTTCGGGAGACCTGACCAAGACGGAACGGGATTCGCGCGCCGATTTCGATAACGTCTTCGACTTCAACGAGGCATTCGGGACCGACTACCGCTTCCCGAACGATCCAGCAGGGGATCTCTGACGTGAGCCGCCAGCCCGGTGACGACCATGACCGACGGCGCTGGTTTCTGGCCAGCCTCGTTCTCTACACCCTCTGGCTCGGCGGCCTCGCCTGGATGGCCTGGACGTCCGGGCGCCGGCCACCTCAGCCGCACAAGGCCCGGGTCTCTCAAGCAGAGGCCGCCACCGCCGCCGTCGCGTCCGACTGAATCAACGCCCCCTGCTCCGCTAGAGCGGCCAGGTGGCGGCGCGCGATCCGGCAGCGGACGCGAAGCTGGGTCTCGTCGGTTGCCTCATCTCGGATCGCGGCGTGCTGCCGGAGGAAGGCCAGCAACCGACCGTCGGTCACCGGCAGGCAGACCTCGATCTCCGTATCGCCCTCTGCCAGCAGGGCGCGGACCTTGGCTTCGAGCGCGTTCAGACCCTGGCCGGTGGCGGCGCTGATCACGATTGATTGACCGGCACGCGCCGAGAGCACGTCCAGGACCGAGCGATCGGTCACGCGGTCCGCCTTGTTGAGCACGAGCAGCACCGGACGCTCGGCCAGACCGAGTTCGGCCAGCACGGCCTCGACCGCCTCGACCTGATGCTCGGCCTCCGGGTCCGACGCATCGACAACGTGAAGCAGCAGATCGGCGCGGCGGGTTTCCTCCAGCGTCGCTTTGAACGAGGCGACCAGTGTATGCGGCAGGTTGCGGATAAAGCCGACCGTGTCGGAGAGCAAGACCTGGCCGCCGCCGCGAAAATGCCAACGCCGCGTGCGGGTGTCGAGCGTGGCGAACAGCTTATCCTCGGCCTCGACACCGGCGTCGGTCAGCGCATTCATCAGCGTGCTCTTGCCGGCGTTGGTGTAACCGACCAGCGAGACAGTGGCGACGTCGCCGCGGCTGGCGACCTCCCGTTCCTTGCGGGCCTGGATCTTGGCGAGCTTCTGCTTAAGGTCGCGGATGCGGTGTTCGACCAGACGGCGGTCCTCCTCGAGCTGCTTTTCACCCGGCCCGCGAACGCCGATGCCACCCTTGTATCGGGACAGGTGGGTCCACATCCGTTTCAGCCGCGGCAACGCATACTCGAGCTGGGCCAGCTCGACCTGGAGGTGGGCCTCGTGCGTGCGTGCGCGGGTTGCGAAGATGTCGAGGATGACCTCAGTGCGGTCGATCACCTTCACGCCGAGGGCCTTCTCCAGGTTGCGGGTCTGCGAGGGAGCCAGGTCGTTGTCGAAAACGACGACATCGGCCGAGTTGACCTCGACCTTTTGCTTCAGCTCCTCGACCTTGCCGGAGCCGATGTACGTGGCCACGTCCGGGCGTTGCCGCTTTTGGATCAGGGAGCCAACGACAACCAGGCCAGCCGTCTTGGCCAGGCCCCTCAGTTCATCGAGGGGATCGTCGGCTGCTAGAGTTTCGGGAGTTTCGGGATTGAGGACGCCGACGAGGATCGCACGCTCGCGGCGCTTGATCGAGTCGTTAACGGTGAAGTGGGTCAAGGCGTGGGTGGCCCTCTCAGCCAGCCGGGTCGAAACAAAACACTCCGAATGGATTGTAGGGGGCGGCCGGGCTTACTTCAAATCGCCCGACGCAGACAGCGGAAGGACGCAGGTGGGTGCGAGCCGTGACGAAGCCAGTTCGACGCGGCCGATGGCGGCCAGTCCGCCCGCGGGGTCGAGCAGAGCGATCTCGGCGCCGTCCCAGGCCGGGTCGAGGCCGGCGACGCGGCGGGTATCGAGCGGCCGACCATGACGGATCAGAGCGAGTTGGGCCGGCTTCAGAGCGATCTGGCCCAGGTGGGCGACGGCGTCGCGGGCCGGGCGGATTTGGCTGGGCAGGGATTCCGGAGTCAGCTCGTCCAAGGGGACGGCGTCGGCCAGGGTCAAGCGGCCGACGCGGGTGCGTCGGAGGCTCTGAAGCAGACCGCCGGTGGCCACAGCCTCACCCAGGTCGCGGGCGATTGAACGGATGTACGTACCAGAACCGCAGTCGATTTCAAGCTCCAGCAGCGGCCAGGCGTAGGAAAGAACCGCAATCCGGTCGATCTGAACCTCCCGGGCTTGAAGCTCGAAGGAGACGCCGCGACGGGCCAGGTCGTAGGCACGCTGGCCGCCGACCTTCAGGGCCGAGAAAGCCGGGGGAATCTGGCGAACGCGGCCGGTCAAGGGAACCAGGGCGGCTTGGATGGTTTCGAGAGTTGGGGCGGTGGCGTCGGGTGTTTCGGAGATGATGCCGTCGGCGTCGAGGGTGTTGGAGGTGGCGCCAAGGCGGACGGTCGCCTGATAGGACTTGCCGGCGGCGTGGAGCAGGCGGATCAGGCGGGTGGCGGAGCCGAGGCAGACGATCAGCAGACCGGAAGCGGCCGGGTCGAGGGTGCCAGCGTGGCCGAAGCGGGTGCCGCGGGGCAGGAGCCGACCGATTCGGTCCAGGACGGCCCGGGAGGTGGGGCCGACTGGTTTATCGACGGCCAGGATGCCGGCGGCGGAGTCGATCGGCGAGGTGGGAACCGGCGGGGTCATGGGCGCTTGCGGCGGCGGCGGGCGGCGACGGGAAGGCGTCGGGGCCGTCGACCGGTGGAGGCCAGGCCGGGGGGCGGGACGTCGCGCGAGGTGCCCGCGGGGGCGGGCAGCGGACGGCCCAGGTTCATGAGACTCGGCTCCCCGTAGTATGGTCGTTTGGAGGTCGGAGTGTCGATCAGTTGGTTGGTCCGGAGGCCGGGGTAACGCGGGTGATCATTGACTGGCGGATTGGGATCTGGATTTCGTCGTCGAGGACGCTGACCTCGCAGGTGCCGTTGCCCGGGCGAACGGCTTTGACCCGGAAGCTCATGGTGACTTCGCCACCCTGGGGGAGTCGGTCGATCAAGGGGAAGACGGCGGTGGTGGGGTCGGCGGGAGGCGATTGAGGGGTTCGGGCATCGGCCCCGGTGAGGCTGAGGATCTGCAGGTTGTCGGAGATCTGGGCGCGGACCTGGACGCGGGTGGCGTCGGCGGTGCCGTCGTTGCGGATGCGGATCTCGTAGACCGATTCTTCGCCTTCGTCGAGAACGCCGCGGGGTTCGTTGACGACCAGCGAAAGTTTGGAGATGCCGCGGATTTCGGTGTTGTGGGAGCGACTGACGGGCGGGATCCCCTCGGCCTTGACGCCGGCGCGGAGCGTCAGCAGGCCGATTCCGCCCATGCGTGCCTGGACCGTAAAGACCTCGGTGGCTTTGGGCGGCAGTTCGTTGAGTCGCCAGTAGAAGGTGCGGACGTCCTTGGCCCAGGTGGCGCGAGGGTTGACGGCCTCGGGCCGGGCGCCGGTGGGCACTTGGGCGGCGACGACGACTTGGCGTGCCGGCGCAGTCCCGTTGTTGGTGACGGTCAGCTTGTAGGTGGCCACATTGTCGGGGTAGCGTTCGGTCGGCCCTTCGAGGCTGAGGACCAGGTCTGGGTGGACCACTTCCACTTCGCCGTGGGCGGTGGCTTCCTCGGGCTGGTCGGGGCTAGTGGCGGTGATGTCACAGGTTTGCAGGCCCATGCCGGTCGTTTCGACCTCGAGTTTGAGGGGGACGGTGTCGCCGGGGGCGATCGAGGCGATGCCGAGCTCGTCTTTGAGCGGTAGGATCAGGTCGGTGCCGCGGGGGTGGCTGAAGCCTGGGGAGAGCCGCGCCTGGACGGTCACGTCGCGGGCAGGCAGGTCGCCGACGTTGGTGACGACGATGTCGAAGACGACGGGCGTCCCCTTGAGCGGTTTCGGCTTATCGGCGCGGATTTCCACCTTGAGCTGGGGCTGGCGGACGATCGTCCGGGCACGGCCGCCGGTCAGAAGGCTGACGGTGACGGCGTGATCGAAGGTTTTCTTGGCACGCGGGTGGACCTGAACCTTGATGGTTCGCTCGGAGCCGACCGGCAGGGGGTTCAGAACCCAGGTGTAGACGCCGTCGTCGGCGCGGGTGGGGGCCGGTTCGGCGTCGACGAAGTCGAGGTCGGCCGGAAGCGGGTAGCGGACCAGGACACCCGCGGCATCGGTGGGGCCGTTGTTGCGGATGATGACGTGGAACGGCGTATCGAGGTGAACGTTGGCGACTTCGGGGGCGCGGACCTCGACCGTGATGCCGGCGGTGGTGGGGCCGGTGGTAAGTCGTTCCGGGGGAAGTACGGTCGGATCGGCGGCGGTCAGATTCGCGGGCGTGGATTGGAGGGGTGGCGTCGGAGCCTGGGCAGCGGCGCGGAGGATCTCGGGAGCCTCAGGCGCAGGCGACGCAGCGCGAGGCTGGCCGGGGATCTGGACCCGAAGAATCTGCTCGTCGCGCGGGGCCTCAGGGGGGAGGTCGTCGAAGGGGTCGGCCGGCGCGGATTGAGGGGGTGGGCTGGGAGTGGTTTCGGCGGAAAGGCTGGGAGCATCGTCGAACGGGAGCGGAACGGCGTCGGCTCCGTTGTCTGGGCCAGCTTGGGGCGCTGGATCTTGACTCCAGGCCGGCGTGGCAAGGCTGGCCAGCACGAGCAAACGGCCGATGAGTGATCGCAGGCTCATGAGGAAACGCCCCCTCCCTGGGAACGGCTCCGTGGCTCCGGCCGACGGTGCGGAGAAGCCTCGGACGTGCGTCGAGGCTGGGACCGCGAGGACAGCGCACCGCGGTGGCTAGGACTTGCGGCCCTTGGGTAACCGATTAGGTCGGTTTGGGGAAGGGCAGATTCTTGCGACGTCGCCCAAGGGCTGCCTCGTGTTCCCAGGGCCGCCGGACGCTGATCAAGGGATGCGATCGGCGAGCGAGGTCTGCGCGGCACGAATGATGACCGGGACGCGGACGGTTGGACATTCGGGATGATTGGTTGTCATCACGAGCGAGGTCTCGACGGGGAGTCGTAGGTGATCGGCGGCGGTGATGTCGAAGACCAGGCCGCCACCCGCGGCGCCCCTAGGCTCGACGCGGATCGACGGGTCGTTCTCGGGGCAGGGCTCAGCCTCGAGTTCGAAGCCGGGTCGCCCCGGCGAAAGCAGCAGAGTGAATCGCGGCATGGATTCGCCGGAGATCACAGTGGCCATCAGGGCAGCTGGTGAGGCGACGACGGGCGGGCGGATCGTCGCCGTAACCGGGAGCCTCACCTCCTTGTCGCGCCCGACACCCGAGAGGATGAGCTCACCGCGGATCGGCCCCGGGGCGCGACCCGTCGCCGTCAACTCGGCCGTATAGCGATAGCGCCGGATGATGACGTCGCCCAGGCGTGGCCCCTCCTCGACCAACCCGCCCTCGAGTCTCAGATCGGGCATGTCCGATCTCGCCGAATCGAGCCAGGGCCTGGATCCCTGGTGCTCATGGGAGGTGATCCAGACGACGGCCTCGACCCGCTCCTCCAAGATGGGACCGAACTGGACAACCTCGGAGCCTTCGACTACGAACGGCGGCTCCCGCTTTCCGACGAGGGTGAGTTCCAGATGGACCTCCGGGTCCGGGACCGAGTTCGTCTCCAGGACCACGGAGACGGGCCGTTCGCCGGCCGCGGGCGGCGTCGCGCGGAGGGTGACGACACCCTTGCCTCCCGGCGGGATCACGCGGGGCTCGACCGAGGCGACCGTACAGCCGCAGGAGGACCTTGTGCGATGAATCGTGAGGTCGCGTCCCCCTCGGTTCGCGATCCGGTAGGAGACCTCGACCTTCTGGATTCCCGGCTCGGCGACAATTCGCTGGGCCGGCGTTAGCACCAAGGCGCGGGGTGCGGGTGGGGGCTGGATGGCGACGTAGACCGCACCGAGCGACGCGACGGCGAGAAGGCCGATCGCGAGCCGAGCTCGGCCTGGCGCGACCATGATGCGCATGATCCCTCCTCGAGGGGGGCGATGAGTTGGTCAATAAGAACCGTCGTTGATCGCCTCTCCGCCGTCGCGCGACCCGAGGGCCCGCCAGACCGGGCGGCCGATCGTCTGGGCGACAAATCGCGCCGAGCCGTCGCACATGGCCGCGTGGACGCCGCCGGGGTGGTTGCTCCGCGCCCCGAACAGACCGAACGGCGTGGCCAATCCCCCGCCAGGGACGCAATCGGGGATCGGGCTGTTCGGCTCCTGGAGGTGGTTGTAGTTCGTTTGCGCCAGGCTGGAGATGAACCAGGTGAGACCGGCGCCCGCCCGGTAGCGGGCGGTCTCGGCGGGTTGATTCGCACACTCGGCGAGCCATTGGTCGTTGGAGTCGCCCGGCCCCAGGTCGGCGAGGAGCATGTGAACGCGGGGGTCGAGCCGGCCACGGTCGGGCCGGGCGCGGAGCTTTTCCGAGAACGCGACGGTGTGGCTCAGGCCGTCGCGGATCGACGCGGGGCGGACGGGTCGGCCCCCTGTGCTCAGGAACGGCCCGTCGCGGGAGATATACGAGCGATCGGTCCCGTTGTTCGCGCGGTAGTTCGAACTGCCCGTGCGTCGCGCGAGAGGGGCCGGGTCGCTGGGGCAGAGGAGGACGCCGAGGGTCGCCGACATAACCGTGGCATTCGCCTCCAGCCCCGAGCGGCCGAACCGACCGGGCCTCCAATATGGGTCCGTGATGCCGAGGTTGAAATTGATGGCCTGGAACAGCGCTGGCTCGTCGAGATGCGGCAGCAGCAGGGTGAAGACAGAATACTCCTTCATGTCACCGCGGAGCGGGCCGGGGCCGTCGAAATAGAAGTCGGGCAGGCCCCAGTTGGCCGGGAAGACGCCGTGCTGGGCGACGTAGCTCTGGGTGGCGAGCCCGACCTGATGCAGATTGCTCAAGCAACGCGCCCGCCGCGCGGCCTCGCGCGCCTGCTGGACGGCAGGCAGGAGCAGGGCCAGCAAGAGACCAATCACACCGAGGGAGACAATCAACTCGATGATCGTGACCCCGCCGCGATCACGAAGCACGCCAAGATGCGAGTTCCGGATCACATCGAGTTTCATTTGCAGGATCTCACGCGGGCATACGCGCGTTGAGGGCCTTCGCTGACGTCCAGGGACCTATTAGCCGCCGATGCACCTGTCAACGGTCTCGGTACAGTTATGCTCGGGCTGGAATGGAGTATGTGTGTCGCATCGCATCTTGACGCCACAGTTCACTTCCCAGAGCCATAGGCAATTGAAACTGGTCATCGGAACGCACCACTGGGGTCGATGCGATAGCCACCTGAAGCAGTAGTAATTGATATTGACGCACTCCCCGAGGCCATCTCCGGGGCATGGACTGGAGACGCTATCCGCTTCACACCGATTGTGATTGGGTTGGGGGCCCGCGAGGGCGGCGTTCGCGAGTGTGAGCCACAGCACGACGACGCTTGCGACCAGCGCGGCCACACTCGCGCCGCACAACCAGGTCGGCCGGCGATGGTTCGAGCACATATGATGAGCACCTCGGTGAGTGCGTGTATCCGGCCGCCTCGTTGCTTCAACGATCTGAGGCCGATCGCCTCCAGGCGAGAAGACCACCGGCACCGATCAGGGCGAGAGAGACCGACGCCACGATTCCCGGCCAGGGCAGGCCCGATGGACTACTCGCCGCCACGACCGGCCTCTCGGACCGCACGTCGGTTCGCACGGGTGCGGTGTGTCGGGATTCCAAACGCTCGCGGGCCTCGGCCCCGCCTCGGAATGCGGAGTGGCCGGCTATGCGATCCTCTACGTAGACGCCATCGGGCAATTCCGGGAGGGTTAGCTTCGATGGTGCGATGGGGCGGTTGATTCGGAGTTCTGTCACGAGAGAAAGGGACTGCGGATATTGCTCGGCATTGGGATCGTCCAGAAGAATCTCCACGGGGAACCATCGGCCATTGTCCCTGCCGAACCGCCTCACGGTGAGGGACGACCCGCTCGCGAACTCGACCCTGGACGCGAGCCAATCGTGTTCCGGGTCGAGGGTGAGGCGGATGTTGCGTTTTCCAGTCAGTTCGACGACGCACTTACCGTTTACCAATTCGAGTTTGACCGATGGTCCACGATCGAGGTGCTGATAGAGGGGGATTCCCTGGGGCATCAGCATCCAAAGCGGGCTGACGGTGGCGCCTCGGTCGGGATCTCCGGGGGGCGGGAGGGCATCGATGAAGACCTGACTGATCGCCTCCAAATCGTCATGAAACGTGTTGATTGAGTAGGAACGATGACTATCCCGAGTCTCCCAGCCAATCAGCTTCATCTCGTTCGATGGCTTCACCGCCCAGATCTTGAGGGACCGGTTGCCTGCGGAGGTCCAAGCGAAATCGAAGTGGTTCGAGCCGACGCTTCGGTCGATCTCACCGTCCGCCGCCAGGGAAACGTCCTCGCAATGGAACTCCAGGCTGCTCAGGGAATCCCAGAGCAGCTTCAGCTCCGACCGCAGGGCATCACGGTCGACTGTTTGTGCCAGTGCCGGCTGGGATGTGAGCCACCACGCCAGGGCGAACGAAGAGGCGACCCAGGTTGGGGGGCGAGTGAACCTCGATCGCGTTTTCATGGCCTACCTAGAAGGGAGAATTGGAAGCTAACTTCATGGTGACGGGCGTCGTAACCACTGTCAAGAGCCGTTTTCTGTCTCCTCGTGGCGAGCCTGGATGTGCCTTATGGTGCTATCGCTCAACATCCTGGTCCCGACGCTTGCAGAGAGGCCAGCAGGTCCGCCGACTGGTGGGGGTGAGGCCAGCGAGGAGGCCCTCGGGCATCAGCGACGTGCGGCTTCGGGCGGATTGCTCGACCTCGGCGAGCGGGACGCGGACGAGCTCGTTCTTCGTGTCGCGCGGGGTGATCGCCTCGTTCGTGCGCTCCACACGCAGGGCGACGAGGAGGCAGCCTCGGTCGTCTCGACGACATGGGCGCGGTATGGCTCGTCGATCGAGAGTGATGGCTTCAGAATATGTTCGAGCAGCGTGCGGCGGTCGTACGTCGCGGCGGGTTTGGCGAGGTCGGGCCTGAACGGCTGACCGAAGCCCTCGACCGCTTGGCACGAGCGGCACGGAATTGCGGAGTTCTCGCGGAACAGGCGGCCGCGGTCGGGGTCGCCGGCGAGGCGGAGGACGACCGACGGGTCGAACGAGCCGCCCAGGGTGGCGGCGCGTTCCGACGTCGGGCGGAAGCGTTCGAAGAGGTCGCGGACCTCGGGGCGCGGGTCGTCGTTGACGGCGGCGAGCAGGCGGGCACGGGCGTCGGGAGCGACAACGCCGCGGTCGATCGCTCGGGCCAGTGCCAGAGCGACGGAGGAATCGTTCAGACGAGAGTTGGTGGGCGGGGAACTGGGAGCCTGCACCCTCTGCCCCATCGAGGCGATGCAGGCTTCGACGACGTCGAGGCCGAAGGAGACAAGCTACAGAGGCGTGTGGGCCAGCATGCGGTGATCGGTGACGCGGAGGGCTGCGCGGTCGTAGCGGAGGGCCCAGATCGTCCCGGTCTGGCAGTCGCCGTAGATGGAGGCGCCCTTCAGGTCGGGGAGTCGATCGCCGTGGTAGACGTAGCCGCACGACGCGGCCCCCGACTTCGAGGACGATCAGGCGGTCGGTGCCGGGGATGGCGGCGACGAGGACGGGCCGCTGGAACGTGAGCCAGGGGTACGCCGGCGTCGCGACGTAAGGCGGGGGCGGGTTGGGCTCACCGACCATGCGCGAGCTCGTCCAGGGGACGGGCCGCGGTGAGAGAGCGCCGGGGTCCTGGGTCGCCGCCGCGAGCGTGGTGCTGGCCCCGAGGGCGACGGCAAGGGCAGCCCACGGGGTGCGGGCGCGCATGGGAAGTTCGGGCTTCAGAGACTTGAGGAAGCGCGGACAGGTGGCGGAACCGCCAGCCAGGAAGAAAGGATCGTAGCCATACGTTCGGTTTCAGGCGAAAACGACGGTACGGTTCCCGTCGATGAGGATTCGGTCCTCGAGGTGCCAGCGGACGGCCTGGGCCAGGACGCGGCGCTCGACCTCGCGGCCGATGCGTACCAGGTCGTTGACAGTGTCGCGGTGGCTGACGTGGGCGACGTCCTGGTGGATGATCGGGCCGGCGTCGAGTTCGGCGGTGACATAGTGGGCGGTGGCCCCAATGATTTTGACACCGCGGGCGTGGGCCTGGCGATAGGGGTGAGCGCCGACGAAGGCCGGCAGGAACGAGTGGTGGATGTTGATGACGGGGCAAGGGCAGGCGTCGAGGAAGCCGGGCGAGAGGATTTGCATGTAGCGGGCGAGGACGGCCAGTTCGATCCGGTGTTCGTCAAAGAGCTGGAGGATGGCGGCTTCTTGCGCGGCCTTGTCGGTCGGGTCGATGGGCAGGTGGATGAAGCGGATGCCGTGGGCTTCAACCTTGGGGCGGAGCGTGTCGTGGTTGGAGACGACGATCGGAATCTCGGCGTCAAGTTCACCCTCCTCGTAACGCCAGAGGAGGTCAACCAGGCAATGGCCCTGGCGGGAGACGAGCAGGGCGGTTCGTTTAGGCTGGTCGGTGAGGCTGACGCGCCAGGTCATGCCGTGCTGGCGGGCCAAGGGGGCGAAGGCGGCATCGAACTCGCCGCGATCGACCAAGCCGAAGCCTTGGCCCTCGATGACCATGCGGAGGAAGAATCGGCCGCCGTGGGAGGGGCTGACGAACTGGTCGGAGGCGAGGATGTTACCACGGTGCAGCGCGATGAAGTTGGACACGGCGGCGACCAGGCCACGGTGGTCGGGGCAGTCGATCAGCAGGCGGAGGTTGCCCGGGGTCACGAGGAGGCTCCAGCGCTGGGGTCAGGGTGCTAAGGAACGGGAAACGAAGGCGGGCGGCGGCCGGGGACGTCGCAGGAGAACCAGTGTGCGAGGGCGTCGGCGGTCGCCTCGGTGGATGTGTCCGGCTCAAGCGGCCAGAGTTGGACCTCGGCCAGTCCGCGGAACCAGGTGGACTGGCGGCGGGCGAATTGGCGGGTGCGGAGCCGGGTCCGTTCGAGGGCCTGCGGGAGGGTGAGGCGTCCGGCGAGGTGGTCGATCACTTCGGCGTAGCCGACCGCCTGGGCGGGGACGCGGTGGATGGGTCGCGGGCTGGCCTGAAGCTGGCGGACCTCGTCGATCAGGCCGGCAGCGAACATGGCGTCGACGCGGCGGTCGATGCGGGCGGCCAGGTCGGTGCGGTGGCGGACCAGGGCGAGGACGCGCGCGCCGGTGGCGGGCTGGTCGTGCTCGCGTTGCAGGTCGCTGAGGCGGCGGCCTGTAAGCGTGTGGACTTCGAGGGCGCGGATGATCCGGCGGCGGTCATTGGGGTGAAGGCGGGCGGCGGTGGGTGGGTCGATGGCCGCCAGTCGGGCGTGGAGCGCGGCGTTGCCGCCGACCTGGGCCTCGGCTTCGAGGGCGGCGCGGAGGGCCGCATCGGCCGGTGGACCCTCGAACAGGCCGCGGAGCAGAGCCTTGAGGTAAAGCGGCGTTCCACCGACGAACAGGGGGATCTTGCCCCGTGCGCGGATCTCGGCGACGGCAGCCAAGGCCCAGGCCCGATATTGGCCGACACTGGCCGCTTGCCAGGGGTCGAGCAGGTCGATGAGGTGGTGGGGCACGGCGGCGCGGTCGGCCGGCGAGGGCTTGGCGGTGCCGATGTCCATGCCCCGGTAGAGGGTCATGGAGTCGAGGGCCAGGATCTCGACCGGGAGCCGGCGGGCCAGGGCTAGGGCGATGGCCGACTTTCCGGATGCGGTCTGGCCGGTCAGGAACCAGGCGTCCGCCAGCGGTGAACCGGAGGGGGTGTCGCGTGAGGTCGGCACGGGATTGTGAGATTATGCACGAAGTTGCACGGGGGGGGAGGATGTGTTCGACTTGAAATAGGTCATGGTCGCATGGCCGAACGGGTATCCGTCGAAGCCGGGCGCGTGGGGTACGGTGGACGAGTTGGGATCGGCCGCCGGCAAGCGAGGCCATGGGCAGGCCCGGCCGACGTCACTCTCCCTGACGAGGCCAGAAAGCATTATGGCGTCCGCACCGATCGCCGAGCCGCGCGCGGGTGCGCGTCGGCCGTCTCCGCCCAGTCGTCCGATATTGGATGATCTGGCGATCCGGGTTGCCACGGTCAATGGCTCGGGCAGCCAGTCGGCCAATCTGGTGTTGGTTCGGGCCTTGCACGCGATGGGGATCCCCGCGGCGGCCAAGAATATCTTTCCGTCGAACATTGAGGGGTTGCCGACCTGGTTTCTGGTGCGGGCCAGCCGGCGGGGTTATGTGGGCTTCCGCGACGATCCGGATGTGCTGGTCCTGATGAACGACCAGACGGCGGCCGACGATCTGAGGTCGGCCCGGCCAGGGTGCGTTGTGTTTCACCGAGACGATCTCAAGACGCCGCTGGCTGGTCTGCGCGACGACGTCGACCTGTTCGCGGTGCCGTGTGCGCGGCTGGCCGAAGAGGCCTATCCGCCGGTAGCCGGCGATCCGTCGTATCGGGACAAGCTGCGCAAGGTTGTCAACATGGTGTATGTGGGGGTGGTGGCATCGGCTTGCGGAATCGGGTTGGAGGAGGTTCGGGGGGCGATTCGGCGTCAGTTTCCGGGCCGTAAGGCGAAGGCCGCCGAGCCGAACATCCGGGCGGCCGAAGCGGGCTTTGCCTGGGCCGAGGAACATTTGCCGCCGCTACCGGTTCGGGTCGAGCGGCAGGATCAGACCGCCGGAACGATCCTGATCGAGGGCAACCAGGCCTGCGCTCTGGGTGTTTTGTTTGGCGGGGCGAGTGTGCTGACCTGGTATCCGATCACGCCTTCGAGCAGCCTGGCTGAGTATGCCGAGGATCTGCTCAAGGATCATCGGCTCAGCGCGGATGGCAAGGCGACGTTCGCGATCGTGCAAGCCGAGGACGAGCTGGCGGCGATCGGGATGGCGGTCGGCGCCGGCTGGGCCGGAGCGCGCGCCATCACGGCGACCAGCGGCCCGGGGATCTCGTTGATGGCCGAGTTCGTGGGGCTGGCTTACTTCGCCGAGATTCCGGTCGTCATCATCGACGTCGAACGCATGGGGCCGAGCACGGGCTTGCCGACGCGAACCAACCAGGGCGATATCCTCAAACTGCACCTGCTCGGCCACGGAGATTGCCGCCACGTGGTGTTGATCCCCGGCTCGGTGGCCGAATGCTTCGAGATGACGATCGAGGCGCTTGATCTGGCGCAGGAGTTTCAGACGCCGGTCTTCGTGGCGACCGATCTCGACCTGGGGATGAATTTGTGGATGAGTCCGCGGTTTGCGTATCCGAGCCGTCCGCTGAGTCGAGGCAAGGTGCTCAGCGCAGCCGATCTGGAGCGGTTGGGGGCGTTCGAGCGGTACAAGGATGTCGACGGGGATGGCGTCTGCTATCGGACGCTGCCGGGCACGGAGCATCCGCTGGCGGCTTATTTCACGCGGGGCACGGGCCACAACGAGAAGTCGGGCTACAGCGAGCGGCCCGACGATTGGAAGCGCAACATCGACCGGCTGGCGCGGAAGCTGGAGACGGCGCGGGGCCGGCTGCCGAAGCCGGTGATCGAGGAGGCGGGCCACGCGGTCGGGATTATTGCCTACGGAACGAGCCATTGGGCGGTGGTCGAGGCCCGCGATCAGCTCCGCGAGGCGGGCGTCGAGACCGACTATTGCCGGATCCTGGCGCTGCCGGTGGATGAAGCCGTGGCGGGCTTCGTAGGCCGGCACGAGCGGGTCTACGTCGTCGAGCAGAACCGAGACGGACAGGTAGGCTTTCTGCTTCATGGGACGCTGGAAGGCCATCTGATTCCGCGGCTGATTCCCGTTTTGCACTACGACGGAACACCGATCCCGGCCTCGGCGATCGCGCGGCCGATCCTGGATCGGGAGCGGCCGCTGATCTCCGACCTGACGCCCGACTCGGCGCTGCACGCAGGCGACCACGGAGCGATGGGCGTGGGAGGCACGAGCGTCCCCCAAGGCGCGGCCGGTGCGCCCGGCGCGCCGACCGGCCCGAGTGCGGAGTAGGGCGGCCGGACCGGGCGTTTCTTGAGACGGTTTGGCGGCTGGCGGATCTCTGGCTAGTGATCTCTCCTTCGAGATCGGTTTTCTGGTCGAAACACCTCACTTCGTCCGGGACTCTTTCGATGGCTGCCGAAGCGACGGTTATGGTGCGGGAACCGGGGCGCGAGCCGTTTGCGTTGCCGGTGTTAGCCTATCAGGGTTCGGCCTCGACGCTCTGCAAGGGCTGCGGCCACAACAGCATCACCAGCGCGCTGATCGATGCCTGCAAGCAGGTCGGGCTGAATCCCTACCGGACGGTCAAGATCAGCGGGATCGGCTGTTCGAGCAAGACGCCGGCGTACTTTCTCCAGTACAGCCACGGGTTCAACAGTCTGCATGGGCGGATGCCGTCGGTAGCGACGGGGGCCGCGCTGGCCAACCGGTGGCTGACGATCCTGGGTATCAGCGGCGATGGCGACACGGCAAACATCGGTCTGGGCCAGTTCAAGCACGCCTGTCGCCGCAACGTGCCGATCGTCTATCTGGTCGAAAACAACGGCTGCTACGGATTGACCAAGGGTCAGTTTTCGGCGACGGCCGACCTGAACGCCCCCTTGCGGCGGCCCGGTGGCGAGACCAACCCGACGCCGCCCTTTGATCTGTGCCTGGAAGCGATTGCCGCGGGGGCGACCTTTGTGGCGCGGTCGTTTGCCGGCGACCGGAAGCAGTTGGTGCCGCTCTTGAAAGCCGCCCTGCACCATCGCGGCCTGGCGCTGCTGGACATTATCAGCCCGTGCGTGACGTTCAACGACTTTGTCGGCTCGACCAAGAGCTGGGATTGGGCCAAGGAGCACGAGGAGCCGCTCCACGAGATTGGGCTGATCGAGCGCCGCGAGGAAATCGCCATCGAGCAGGAGCCGGGCCAGTCGCGGCAGGTCACGCTCCACGACGGCTCGATCATCACGCTCCGCGCGCTGCACCACGAGGAGCATGACGTCCGCGACCGCGCCGGCGCGGTGCGGCTGCTGTGGGAGAGCCATGCCAACGACGAGTTTGTGACCGGCCTGATCTACGCCGATCCGGACCGTCCGGACTACGTCGAGCAACAACACCTGGTCGAAACGCCGCTCGCCTTTCTCGACGACGCGGCCCTGCGGCCAGGGCCAGAAGTCCTCTCGGCACTGATGGACCGGTTCTGAGCCGGCGGAGACGCTCCGTTCGGCTCGGGCGCTCGCTGGGTCGCGGAGCCGCGGCCTGAAAGTCGGCCAACCGGACACAAGCAGCCATCTTGGCGCGTTGGGATTCGAAGTCGGAGTGCGCCGATCGGTCGTTTCGCTTCGCAGGGCTGCCGAGGCGTGGAACGGCAGGAGCCGGGAGGCATGCCAGACCGGGAGATGGCGCATCCAAGCGAGTGGCCGAGCCAGCTTAGTCCTGCAAGAGAAAGGTAGGCGCAGGCGCAGGGGCTGGGCGGGGCGTTCACAGTTCCCAGACGCGGCGGCCGGCCAGGAACATGGTCAGGACGCCGTCCTCGCTGACCTTGAGCACGGGACCGTGGTGGCTGGCGGCGAGTGCGGCGGTGGTGCGTGCGCCTTCGACGGCGCGGCGGGCGCTCATCGTTTCGGGTGTCAGGCGGAGGATGGCACCGAAGGAGAGGAGGCGGCCGCGGTGATCGGTGACGACCGCACCGTCGATTCCGGCAAAGGCTTCGAGCACGGCGTCGTCGAGGTCGGCGATCGTCTGGCCGCGGGCCAGATGGTGGAGGGAGCGCTTGGCCAGTCGCGGGGAGAGGTTTTCGGGGTCGAGCGGGTCGTCGGCAGCGATTTCGGCGAGGATCTGGTCGCCGGGGGCGACGAGCAGGTTGAGGCTGCGTTCGGGTTCGCGGAGCAGGACGAAGAGGGCACCGTGGCGGTCTTCGGCGAGGTTGAGGGCAGCGCGGAAGATACGGTCGGCGAGGTTGCGGGGCTCGGTGGTGCCGACGGCCTGGCGCCAGGCGTCGAACTTGCTGGGGATGTCGAGCAACCGCCAGCGGGCGTCGCCGTAGGTGAAGCGGAGCCGGCCGTGGGCGAAGACCTTGATCTGCTGGGCGGGGGTGAGCAAGACGACGACGTGGTCGCCGGAGCGGGTGGCGCGGGCGTGGGGGACGTAAGCGCGTGGGCATGGGACCGGCAGCGGATCGGCGCCCTGCACCGCCTCGGCCCAGCGTGCGATGTCGACCGGCCAGGCGATATCGCCGGCCTGATCGACGATGTAGACCGTGCGCAGGCCGTCGCAGATGCGATGGAAGCTCTTGATGGCCGAGAGGCGAATTCCGTAGCTGGGCGCGCCGGGGGGATTGATCCGCTCGGGATGGGCCGGGTCGCGGGGCGTCCCGAGCAGCAAGGCGCCGGTGGAAACCCGGCGGTTTTCAAAGGTCGAAAGCGCCGCGCCGCGGAGGGCCTCGAGGGCAATCGGCAAACGATGGGGGTGGGGCGTGGCGAGATATTCGGCGACGATCTGATCCTCGGCCTCCGACTGCAAGACGGGGGCGAGTTCGGCCGAGTGGACGTCGTAAATGGCCGAGTAGCGCCGTTCGAGCACGCGAAGGATCGAGCGGACCAGCCGCCGCTCGCTGGGCAGAAACGGGCTGGGGCTGCCCGGCATCATCAGGTAGCGCGTGCGAAACAACTCGATTTCGAGGCCGATGCCGACCGGGTCGTCCTGGACGCGGAAGATGGACCGCCGGCCTGGCTGCTCGAGTTCGATGAAGCTCCGGTCGCTGGCCGGTTCGATCGTGGCATCCGGGAAGAAGTGTTCGAGATACCGGCGCATCAGCAATTGGTAGAGCCCAACGACGCGAGACGACGGCGGCCTGGGACGGTCGGCGGTCGCCACAACGTGCTCTCCTGGCCGGCGTGATGGGCCGTCGGATGCGGGGGCCGGATGCGGGGGAAGTGTGGCTGTCATTTTAGCGTCCTCGGATCGTGACCCGCGAGGCGGCCCGGGGTGTTGTCATGCGCTGTGCTCCACAGTTCGGCTTGTGCGAACGGAAACGGGCGAACCTGGCGGACGCAGCGGTAGAGCCGCGCGGTCCGCACGACGCTGCCGCCCCGTGTGACGGCCACGGTGCCTAGCGGCTCGATCCGCTCGAACCAGGGTTCGAAGGCCGCCGGCTCGGTCGATCGCGGATCGACGACCACAAGCAGCCCATCCCAGCCCACCCAGGACGCCGGCTCGCTCCAGGTCGCGAAGCTGACCGGCTTGCGAGCGCTGTAGCAGAGCACGGGCACGTCGGGACCCAGCGCAGCGGCCAGTTGGCCGCTCTGATACCACTGGCTGGTGAAGACGTACGAATTGTGTGACTGGCCGGCGCCAAGCCGGCGCAGGGCTTGCGCGATTTGATCCCAGCCGTAGGGTTCGAGAGTCGGGTCGGCCGCGGGTGCCAGACCGAGCCGCGCTAGCAGACCAGCCGGGATTACGCCGAGGCGCTGGTGGGCAACGATCAACGCTCCGGCCAGGACAGGCACCGCCGCCCAGAGGATCACTCGGCGCCGCGCTGGCGTCGGTCGCGTCTGAAGGTCAAGCACCCATCGCTGGCCGGCCGGCGCCATCAGCGGGACCAGTCCAATCAGGCCCCAGTGAGGCAGCGTCGGCTGCCAGGCGGCGACCAGGCCGAACACCAAGAGCGGCACGACTGCCTGCACGCGGAAGAAACGCTCGCCAACCGAGCCAGATCGGCCGCCGAGCGTGGTGACCAGAGCCAGCCAGACCCAGGGCAGCGTGTAGACGATCTGGCCCACCAGCGCGATCGCAAACCGGTCGGGCCGCGGCCACCACGAGGCTGGCACGGCACGGCCACCTTGATAGACAAACGAGACCCAACCACGGGCGGCGTTCCAGCCGACGACCGGCGCAAAAACGATCCCGGCCACCGCCAGCGCCAGGTACGGCCCGGGCCGGCGGAGCCAGCCGCGGGTCGTCGGCTCGGTGACCAAGTGGAGGCCAAGGCCCACCGGCAGAAGCAGGCCGTGGTATTTGCTGAGCAACGCGCCGCCGATCGCCAGACCGAGGGCGACCCAGGGCGCCAGCCGACCGTCCCGCGCGGCGTCGGAGCCGACGGCCGTCAGGTAGGCATCGAGGGCCAGCAGCCAGAAGAAGAGCAACGGGCCGTCGGGCAAGATAAAGCTCGACGCCGCCAGCCCGAAGTAGCCCGCGGCGTTGAGGCAAAAGGCAGCGGCCAGACCAGCCCGAGCGTCATAGACCCGGGCGGCCAGGCGGGCCATCAGGAGCGTCGAGACCGCAAAGAGCAGTACAAACGGCAACCGCGGCCCAAGCCGGCCCCCCAACCACGGCTCGAAGAGCCACCGTCCGAGCTGCGCCAGCACGGCGACGGCTGGCGGATGATCGACATAGCTCCAATCCGGGCGGCGGGTGTAAAGCAGGTGGTAGGCCTCGTCATGGCCTAGGTCGAACCCGGCGGCCAGCGCCAGCCGCAGGATCGAGCCAAGAATGACCAGGGCGAACAGGGCGTGCCGCGTCGACATCGAGGGGATCGAACCTCGGACTGCCTCCGAGGCGATTCGGAGCCGTCCGGGCGGCATCGTAGCGATTGCGTCGACTTTGACGACCCCGAGTTTCTGAAATCCCAAGTCGACCCGGCTTCCGGGCCGATGCGTATGAGAGAGGAGGAGACCGGGCGCCCTTGTGCGGTGCCCGGCGCGGTGCTAGAGTCCCGCCGCTCGGCCGCCCACCCTCCAAACCCAAGGCGGCGCCGTTCCGTCCGCGAGAGCCCGCATGGCCAGATTTGTACGCAATCGTTGGATTCGCCGGATTCTGATCGTTGCGGCCGTGGCGCTGGCGTGCCAGCAGGCCTGGCGGCACGGCCACGACTACATCTGGCCCGACAAATTCGCGGTGGTCGAGCCGGGCCGGATTTACCGGGGCGCCTGGCAGCAGGATTGGCCGATGCGCGGTCTGATCCGCGATCATCGGATCAAGACGGTGGTCGCGCTGGCTCATCGGCCGACGCATCCGCTGGCCATTCGAGAAAAAGCGTTGGCCGACGAACTCGGCGTGCGCTGGCTTCATATTCCGATCGTCGACGACCGCAGTCTCGTGGATGCGGAATCGCTGATGGACAAGCTGGAGGCGGCGGCGGCCGCAGTGGCCGACCCAGCCAACCAGCCGGTCTACTTCCACTGCCACCATGGGATCAACCGGGCGTCGATGGTCCAGATGGCCTACCGAATGCTCTACTGCGGCTGGACACTGGAGCAGGCCACCGACGAGATCGCCCGGACGTTTGGTCTGCGTGAGGTGGACAAGGGGCCTGACTATCGGTCGATGGCTCGGTTCTATCGGGAGCGGGTGCTGCCCCGGCGGGGCCAGGGCACTCCGGAAGCGCAGGTGGCTTCCGAGGCATCGGCCTCGCTTCGTTGATGCGGCCGCAGGGCCGGCACAGGCTCGATAAACCGCCGGGAGGGCTTCCAGCGCCGCGCGATCAATCTGGAGGGCACGGGCCATGGGGCAGCCGGTCCGGCCTTCCGCTTTTTCCCAGGCCGTCTGTCACAACCTGGCGGGAGCGGCGTTTTGACCATTCCCAGGAACAAACTGGGATTGGATAACGGCCTAGCAGAACCTAGAATAAGTGATTCGAGTTCGGCTTCTGGCGTGGTGCTTGGGAGGTTCGTTCTCTTTTGACCCGGGCGAAAACGGCCCGGGTGTGGAGGCTCCTGGATTGAAGATTCGCCCTGCTCGGGTTGGAGACGTTCCCGCCATTTGCGACCTGATTCGGACATTTGCGGATCGTAAGCTGATGATCCGCCGGTCGCTGGGCGAGCTGTATGAGTCGATCCGCGAGTTTGTGGTGGCCGAGGACGAGCGTGGCGAGGTGATCGGCTGCGCGGCGATTCATGTGTTTTGGGAAGATCTGGCCGAGCTGAAGTGTCTGGCGGTGGCTGAGTCGGCCCAGGGGCGGGGGGTGGGACGCCAGTTGGTCGATGCCTGTTGGGCGGCAGCGCGTGAGCTGGAGATCGCCACGGTCTTCACGCTGACCTACGTGCCGGAGTTTTTCGAGAAGGCGGGGTACCGCCGGGTCGACAAGGCCGAGCTTCCGCACAAGATCTGGAATGAGTGTGTGCGGTGTCCGCTGTTTCCGACCTGCAACGAAGTCGCGTTGGTGCGTTCGATCCACCCGGATCCGCTTCGGGTCGGCTCGGTCCCGGACCTGGTGGCGGCGGGCGCCTGATCGCCCGGTCGGGATTGGACGTGGTCGCCTGGGCAGTCGGCGAAGGGGTTGCGGGCGTAGGTGACGGTTTGGGAGTGTACGGGTCTTGATGTCCGCGCTGGCTGCCACGCCTGCCGCCGACTCCCCCGGCCAGCACCGCCGAGCCGTGGTCCTTGGCTTGGGGGCAGGCCTGATCGCCTTGATCGTGATGGTGGGGACCGAGCCGAGGCTGGCTCTAGTCTGGGACGAAGCGTACACGCTGGCGCGGCTAGATCGGGTTCATGCCTGGCTCGAGGCGGTCCGGGACCCGAGCGGCTTTGCCGCGCAGTGGGATCGGTGGCGGCTGCGGCCGTTGGAGGATCGGAGGCGCCGGCCCTCGGCAGCGGAGATCGACACGCTGGGCGAGCTGTTCGACCCGCAGGTGGTGTCCTGGTTCTGGCCGTTTGCGCGCGAGGAGCCACACGGTCATCCGGCGTTTTATGCGCTGGTGGCACTGGTGGGGGACGGGTTGATGCCGTGGGCTGGCGATCTGGCCCGAGCGCGGCTGGGGACGATGCTGGCGTTTAGTCTGGCGGCGGGGGTCGCGGGCTGGTTTGGGGCAAAGCGGTGGGGTTGGAAGGCGGGGCTGGTGGCCGCGTCCGCCTGGGTGCTTCATCCCCACCTGTTCGCGTTGGGGCACTACGCCACCTACGACGGCCTGCTGGCCAGTCTGTGGCTGCTTGGGACGCTCGGGTTTGCCGAGACGGTCGAAGCGGCGAGCCGGAGGCGGCGGCTGGCGGGCGTGATTGGGCTGGGGGTGGTCCTGGGCTGTGCCGCAGCGACCAAGCTGACGGGGTGGCTGTTGCCGGTGCCGCTGGCGGTCTGGGCCTTGGTGCGGCGGGATGGCCCGGCGTTGGGTTGGTTGCTGGCGGCGGGCCTGGTGGCGGTGCCGGTGTTTTGGGCGGTCAATCCGCCCTTCTGGGGCGAACCGGTGGTCGGCCTGGTTCGGTTCTTGCAGTCGAACCTGAGCCGTTCCGAGACAATTCCGATTCGCACGCAGTTTCTAGGAACGATCTACGAGACGCCGACGGGATCGTTACCCTGGTACAACACGGTAGTCTGGGTGGTGATGACAACGCCGGTCGGGTTTCTGATTCTGGCCCTTGGCGGTGGACTGGCGGCGGTGCGGCAGATCCGGAGCGAGCCGGTGGGGCTGTTGCTGGTCCTAAGCGCGGCGACGTTGCTGGTGGTGCGTGCCCTGCCCCACACGCCGGGCCATGATGGGGTTCGCCAACTGGCGGCGGCGTTGGGACCGCTGGCGGTGTTGTCGGGGCTGGGGGTGGCGTCGCTGAGGGGGCGCCTGGCGGGGTGGGCGGCGGGGCTGAGCCTGGCCGAAGCGGCACTGAGCGTGGCGGTGATGATGCCGGTTCCGCTGTCGTATTACAGTCCGGTCGTCGGGGGTCTTCCTGGGGCGACGGCGCTAGGGATGGAGCCGACCTACTATTGGGATGCCCTGACCCCCGAAGCGTTTCGACGACTCGACGAGCGGGTGGAACCCGGGCGGAGCGTCTTGTTCGTGGCGAACCCGGTGGCCTGGTATTACAACGAAGCGGGGTTGCTGCGGGCGCCGGTGTATATGGGTCGGGGCGAGCCTCCGGCCGTGGCGGTCGTTCAGAATCGGCCGGGCTCGATGGCGCCAGCGGTGCGGGAGCTGGTGCGGCGGCAGGGAAACCGTGAAGGCACGGTCCTGGTGCGTGTTCTTGGGGTGCCGTTGATCTGGGCGTTCCCGGCCGACGAAGGGTCAGGATTATGAGCGTCGGGACCGGCTGCCCGCGGTGGCGGCCCTGGGCCGAGTTTGCGGTTTCCTTTCTGGTGGCGGTGCTGTTGCTCGTCCCGACCACCGCCGACTTTGGTCTGACCTACGACGAGCCAGCCTATACCTACAGCCAGCAGCTTTCGATCCAGTGGTGGGAGCGGCTGGCGGAGGCGCGGTCGTGGTCCGACCTGGAGCGGCTGCTCGATGCCGATGCGCTGCTCTACTACTGGCCCTACGCCCGGCACGGCATCAATTTCCATCCGCCGCTGGCCGGTCAGGCCAATCTGGCCACCTATGGGCTTTTGAACCGATGGGTGAACGAGATCGTCGCGCGGCGGATTGCGACGGTGCTCGAATTCGCCGCGACGATCGCGCTTCTACACACGTTTTTGACGGGGCGGTACGGGCGTTGGGTGGGGGGCACGGCCGGGCTGTCGCTGTTGCTGATGCCCCGGCTGTACGGACAGGCCCATTTGATCGACACCGACATTCCGGGCCTGTTGATCTGGGTGGCGACGGCGCTGGCGTTCTGGAAGGCACTCGAGCCGGGCGGGCAGCGGTGGCGGATCGCGGTCGGTGGACTGCTTGGGCTTGCGTTTCTGGTGAAAATGGCGACCGTCGGAGTCATCGTGCCGCTCGGGCTGTGTCTGGCAGTCGCCGCGCTCCGACCGCCGCTGGACCGGCGGCGTGGTCTGGCCTTGCTGGATGGCGGGCTGACGCTGCTGCCGATGCTCGCCGTGCTCGCTATGACGGCCCTGGAGATTCGGCGGCTGATCGAGGTCTTGCCTCCGCCGGCATATACCAATTTGTTCATTCATAAACCGAAGAGCTGGCTGCCGGGTTGGGTGTTGGCCCTGCCCTGGTTCTGGTGGCTGCTCAGGCGCGCGGCGGCGCGGATCTGGCCGCGTCATCCGCTTTGGGGCGGGGATCGGCCGGTCGTCGAGACGCTCGGGGCGCTGTTCGCCTGGCCGCCGCTGCTAGCCTGGCTAGGCAATCCGGCCTGGTGGAACGAAACGATCCCCCGCTTGGCGCACTACGCCGCGCTCAACGCAAGCCGCCGCGGCGCGCTGCCCGACATCCAGATCCTCTATTTCGGCCAGCTCTATGAATTCAGCCTTCCGTGGGAAAACGCCTTCGTGCTGATGGCGATCACGGTTCCGGCGACGCTGCTGGCCGCAGCGGCTGTGGGTCTGGTCTGGGGCGTGCGGCAATGGTTCCAGAAGGATCGGCTTCCGGCCTACCTGCTGATCCACCTGATGACCTTGCCGATTCTTCGGATGTTTCCGACACCGGCTCATGACGGAGTGCGGCTGTTTCTGCCGACATTTGCCTTTCTAGCGGCGTTTTGCGGCTGGGGGGTGGTTGCGGCGGCCGACCTGATGGCGCGGTTGGCACGGGTCCGTCCCACAGCGGCGCGGGCAGTGGTGGCGTTGGCGACGCTCGCTCCAGCAGCCCTCGCTCTGGTGCGGATTCATCCCTATGAGTTGTCTTATTATAATGAATTGATCCGTGGACCACGAGGCGCGTGGTCCGCCGGCTTTGAGCTGACGTACTGGTACGACGCGTTTACGCCGCAGGTGATTGCTGAGCTGAATGAGCGGCTGCCGCGAGGTGCGCATGTGGCGTTTCCGAATAGCCTGTCGAGTCCGTCGACGTTTCAGGAGCTTCAGGCACTGGGCGTACTCCGGGGCGATGTGCGGCTGGGCGCGCCCGACGATGACTACCCGTTTCTCTGGCTCTTGACCCACGACTCCAAGGCGACGGCCAATACCCGGCTGCTCTTCGCGCTGAAACCCTGGTATGCCTCGACGCCGGCCCAGTTGGATGGGTTGCGGGTCGTGACGGTCGCCGATCCTCGGGCGGCGGCCCTGAGCGTCGCGTTGCAGTTGCTCACCGATGATGCGGGCGAGCCGCCGCCCGACCCGGAGGTGCCGGGCTGGGTGCGGGCGTATGCGCCGTGGTTGTCGCGGTTCTGGGGGGTGGGGTTGACACGGCCGGCGAGTCTGGGCGTGCATGAGCCGACGCTGGCCTGGGCGGCTGCTGACCCGGACGGTTTGCGACGGGCGGCGCGGGGGTTGATCGAGCATGTCCGCGGGGGCAAGTCGCCGCGAGTCGCTTCGGGCGATCCCGAGGTGGACCGGCTGGCCGCGATTGTGACCCGCTATGACCGGGGCGGCCCGTTCTCGGAGCGGCTGCTCCGGCAGCGGCCTGAGGCGTTGATCGAGGCCGTCGAGATTCTGATCCGGCGTCCCGAGGCGGTGCGCCGGGTCCTGACCCGTTACGGCTACACCGACCCGGCGACGATCGGCGGGTATCTCGACCGCGACCTGCCGGGCCGCTAGGCGGCATGGGCCGGCTGGTGAAGAGCCTTCAGGTCGCTGGCGGCGCGTCGGACCGCCGCCGTGGCGACCAGCAACGCCAGAGCGGCCACCGCCGCGCCCTCCCAGTACGGCGCGGCCGGACCGACGCCGCCGAGCAACCGGTTGGCCGTGACGTAGTTGATCATTCGTGCGAGGGTTTGTGCCGATGCGAGCACGCCAAAGACGGCGCCCTGCTCGGTCTCGGGAGTCAGGCGGGAGAGCAGGCCCACGATCGACGGATTGGCCAGCCCCGTTCCCAGGGCGATCAGAAGCCCCGCCCCCAACAGCGGCGGTACGGCGGTGGCGATTGCCATCCCGACCAGGCCGATGCTCAGGCTGCTCAAGCCGACGAGGACCAGACGAGGTTCGCCGAACCGGGGCAGCAAGGCGCGGATCAACCCCCCCTGCACCGCCGCCGAGGCCAGGCCCAAGAACGCGAAGGCGAAGGCGGCCGTGTCGGCGTCCCAGCCGAACCGCTGGCCGAGGAAGAGGCTAAAGGTGCCTTCGAGGGCGGCGAAGGCGAGCGTCGTTAGCGATCCGACCAGGACCAGCAGGCCCCAGGTGGGGTGGGTCAGGATGTCGGTCACGCCCCGCCAGCTCAGCACCCGCGCGGCAGAGCGTGGGGACGCTCCGGCCGGCAGACTCTCGGGCAGCCAGAGCCAGACCAGCACCCAGGCCAGGGTCGAGAAGGCAGCGGCCACCAGGAACGGGACGCGGAGCCGCCACTCGGGCGCGACCGGCAGCTTCAGCAGCAGGCCGCTCAAGAGGGGACCGAGCACAAACCCGACGCCAAAGACGGCGCCGATCAGGCCGAGGTTCTTGGCCCGGTCGCGCGGAGGCGTGATGTCGGCCACATAGGCCTGGGCCACGAGGAAATTGCCGCCCGAAGCGCCATCGAGCATCCGGGCCAGCAGCAACACGCGGTAATCGGTCGCCAGCCCGAGAATCAAAAAGGAGACGGCGGTGCCGAACTGGCTGATCGCCAGCACGGGCCGACGGCCCGCGCGGTCGCTCCAACGGCCCAGAAACGGACCGGCGACGAGCTGGCACATTGGAAAGGCGGCCAGCAGGAGGCCGATCTGGAGGTCGCTGTAGCCGTACTGGGTGGCGTACCTCGGCAAGAGCGGCATGACCAGCGTGAAGCCGATCAAGTCGATCAGGACAACCAGCAGGACGATCGCCAGCGGCGGCAGGGGCGGACGGATCACGGCGCCGCGTGCGCCGCGGGGGCGCCCTCCGCGGATTCCAGCGTCCGCCGCCGGCCTTCGTCCGCCCGGATCTTGACTTCGGCCAGCAACCGCATCTGGCCCACGATCGCCCGATACTCAAGCGCAAAGGCGCCCAGCGTGAAGCCCAGCGTGAAGGAGGCGGCCAGGAAATGCCAAGTTCCGCCAAAGCCCCGCATCGTGTCGGCCGCCGCGCCGAGCCAGACGGTCGCCCCCATCGCCAGCATCCCCCACGTGACAAACGGCATGGCCCGACGCTTATTACGCTTCGCCTCCGCCTCCATCCACTCGGGAAGCCGATAGACGCGGGTCACTTCGGCGACCCACTTCCCGGTCCCGATAAAGTAGGTGTAAACCACCCCGTGGACCATCAGCGTCGCCAGCATCGTCAACAGGCCGACCAGGAAGTGAATGTCGCGGACCAGCCCCCCCTGCCCCGTCGGCACAAACCAGCCCAGGCCGTAACTGATCAGGATCAACGTCAGGTCCGCGACGGCCAAAGCCAGGAAGATCTGATGCATGGCAGGAGCAGCCACCCGACGCTTGTGGTCCAGGCTTGCCAGAAGATGAGCATGCCAGAAGATCGAGCGCCAATTCCAGAGGGCGCAGGCCGCGCTCTAGGCCACGGTGGCCCCGGTCCGGAATAATCGGACAAGCGCCTGACCGCCCGCAACCCGGTCGAACCCGCCTCGGAGTCAGCCGTCGTGAGACCCGCCTGGATCGCCCAACGGATGAGCCGGATCGAAGCCTCGGGCATCCGCAAGGCGTTCGATCTCTCCAAGTCGATGACCGACCCAATCAACCTCTCGATCGGCCTGCCCGACTTCGACGTGCCCGAACCGGTCAAGCGCGCTGCCTTCGACGCGATCGCCGCTGGCCACAACGCCTACAGCCTGACCACCGGCGTACCCGAGCTGCGCGAGCGGATTCAGCAGCGGGTCGATGCCGAGTTGGGCCATGCCGACCGCCGGGTGCTGATCACGGCGGGCACCTCGGGGGGGCTGCTGCTCGGCATCTGCGCTACGGTCGACCCCGGTGATGAGGTGATCCTCTTCGACCCTTACTTCGTCATGTACAACAACCTGGTGGCGATGGCCGGCGGAGTGCCCATCCTGATCGACACCTACCCCGACTTCCGGATTCCCCTCGATCGGGTCGCCGCCGCGATCACCCCCCGCACCAAGTGCGTCCTGGTCAACAGCCCCAACAATCCGACCGGTCGCGTCGCCAGCGAGGCCGAGATGGCCGGCCTGGCGCGACTGTGCCGCGACCGGGGACTGCTCCTGATCAGCGACGAGGTCTACCATGCCTTCTCAGACCAGCAGCCGGTTCCGTCCCCGGCTCGGTGGAACGACGAAGTCCTGGTCGTCGACGGCTTCAGCAAGACCTACGGCATGACCGGCTGGCGGCTGGGATTCGCCCACGGCCCGGCCGCCTTGATTCAGGAAATGGCCAAATTGCAGCAGTTTAGCTTCATCTGCGCGCCGACGCCGCTCCAGCACGCCGTCATCGAGGCGCTCGACCACGATACCCAGACCCAGAACGAGCGATATCGCCGCACCCGGGAACGGCTCATCGCCGGAATCGGCGATCTCTACGAGCTGGAACGCCCAACCGGCGCCTTCTACGCTTTCCCCAAGGTCCCCCCGCGGTTTCCCGACGCGAGTGCGTTTGCCGCCGAGGCGGTCCGTCACAACCTGCTGATCATCCCAGGCTCCGTTTTCAGCCAACGCGATACCCACTTCCGCATCTCGTACGCCGTCGACGACCGGACCCTGGAGCGGGGGATCGAGGTGCTGCGGCGGCTGGCCGTCTGATTCGGCCCAACCAGTCCGGACGCTTGACCCACACCCCATCGCGCCCGCCACTGCCCGCTCAGCCGCAAACCCGCCAGGTCGATCTGCGGGTCCGTGATCCACTCAGTCAAAGACGGCGACCAGCGCCGGCTCGACCCCGGCATCCGCCGACGCACCGTCTGCGCTGGCCGGCAAGGTCACCCCCAAAAGCGTACCGACGGCTCAAGCGCTTTCCTTCTTGCGCTCCGCGGGGGCCGCCGGTGGCGAGACCGCAGCCGCTGCGGGTGTGGGCGTGGTTGGCCGCGACAGAGGCAAGGGAGTCATGTCGAACAGGTTACGCTCTTTGCGCACGACCTCGGGCGTCACAACAAACCGGCCTTTGTCCTTCTCGGACCGGTCGGGCAGCTCGAACATGATATCGAGCATGATTTCTTCGATGATCGCTCTCAGACCACGAGCGCCGGTGTCCTTTTCCTTGGCCCGCTTGGCGATCTCCTCAAGGGCCGGGCGGGTGAACTCCAGCTCGGCACCCTCGAGTTCGAAGAACTTCTGATACTGCTTGACCAGGGCATTGCGCGGCTCGGTCAAGATTTGAACCAGGGCCTCGACGTCGAGAGGCATCAGCGGGCAGGTGATCGGCAGCCGGCCCACGAATTCCGGAATCATGCCGAAATTGAGCAGGTCGTCGGAGGTGACGCGGGAGAGCAACGCGCCGAGCTCGCGGCTATGTTCGTCGTGCGTCTGGCTGCCAAAGCCGATCGTCTTGCGGCCGATGCGGCGCGCGATAATGTCCTCAATCCCGACGAAGGTCCCGCCACAGATGAACAAAATGTTGGTCGTGTCCATCTGGATGTATTGCTGCTCGGGATGCTTGCGGCCCCCCTGGGGGGGCACGTTGGCGATTGTGCCCTCGAGCATTTTCAGCAGCGCTTGCTGGACGCCCTCGCCGGACACGTCGCGCGTGATCGAGACGTTGTGGTAGGTCTTGCCGATTTTGTCGATCTCGTCGATGTAGATGATGCCCCGCTGGGCAGCCTCCAGATCAAAGTCGGCCGCGTGGAGCAGCTTCAGCAAGATGTTCTCGACGTCCTCGCCGACGTAGCCGGCCTCGGTCAAGGTGGTGGCGTCGCCGATGGCGAACGGCACATTCAAGATCCGCGCCAAGGTCTTGGCGAGCAGTGTTTTGCCGCTGCCGGTCGGGCCGATCAGAAGGATGTTCGACTTGTCCAGTTCGACGTCGCGGTCGCCCTCTTCGCCGTGCACCAGCCGCTTGTAGTGGTTGTTGACGGCAACGGCCAGGACCTTCTTGGCCTTTTCCTGGCCGATCACGTACTGATCGAGCTGTTCCTTAATTTCGCGCGGCGTGGGGATCTCGGTGAAGAGCGACTTGGGCACGCCCCGTCGGCGCCGCTCCTGGTCCAGGATCGACTGGCAGAGTTCGATACACTCGCCGCAGATATAGACGTCGCCCGGACCCTCCACCAGCGGCCCGACATCGCGGTAGCTCTTGCGGCAAAACGAGCAGTAGGCGTTTTTCTTCGAGCCCGAGGGGGGTACGGCGCCACCGCTGCCGCCGCGACGCCCGCCGCCACCCGACGATCCGCCGCCGCTTGCATCCTTCCCCGTTGGCATGCCCATCCCTCATCGTTGAGAGGCCCGACGTCGCTTCCCCGACGGACGGCTCATCCGTCGCCGCCGGACCTGTCGGACTCGAGATCGCCTGTGGATCGTCGGACGAACCGTGCGAACCCACGCGCCCCCGACGCTCGGTCCAACACCGGGCGGATGCCCGGCCCGAGTATGGACCTAACGCCAGGTTGCCTCACCCCCCGGGCAATACGAGGCCCGTTCGCTCACCCAAGGTTGTCGCCATTCTAGAGCGCAATTGGCATCGAGGCAAGCAGACCCACGCACCGCAACGCCTCAATGGCGCAGATAGTTTCGCTCGGGCGGCACAACCTCCCGAAAACGCACTAGCTTCCGCAAGATCGGATTCGTCGGACGCGACAACTCGGGATCATCGCCCACCCGTGGGACCTCGCGGCGAACCCCTCGATGCTCGTAGACGACCGACCAGTCCGGATGCCGGGACATCAAATCTCGGAACTCAAACTCGACCCAGCGGTTGCCCGCCTCGGCCCGCGCTCGGATCTCGGGATCCGGGCAATCGATGATCGTCACCAGATCGTCCTGCATCGGAAAAATCCGCATGGCGCGGGGCAAAAAGAGATGATTCCAGTAATCGCCTTCGGTTTGAAGATTGCTGAACATCGTGAAGGCGCTCTCGGTCTTGAGCCCGAGGTACGGGCACAGGCCGTTGAAGAGCGTCAGGACCGGCAACAGCATGGCCACGGCCCGGGCCAGCCCTTGGCCGAACCGCGTTCGGGCCATCTGCTCCGGCTCGGGTTCGGAGGTTGCCGGTTCCTCGCCGACAGCGATCAGATAGAGCAGCAGCGCGGCGACGGCCTGAATGACCCAGAGCATCCGCACCGCCAGGATCGTGACCCGCACCAGCACTGGCTCGCGGACCAGCCCTGCGAGATTGAGCCCCACGGGCGTCAGCGCCACAATGGCCAAGATTGGGAAGGTGAGCCGGTGGCGGGCCAACCGCGCCAGCGCGTCCCCGAGCCGCTGCAGGGCCGGCCGACGGGCCAGGCCGCGGTGCAGTCGGACCGCGAAATCGTCCGGCAAAAACGCGACGTACCCGGCCAGAACCAGCGCCGAGAAATCGTAGAAGCCGTTGAACCCCAAAATCAGGTGGAACGCCCAGCCGATCAGCAGCGCCCAATGCCGGGTCGCCGGTATGGCCAGCAGGATCGGCAAACCCCCTTCAATGGCCAGGGTCGACCAGATGATCAACAGGCGCAAACCGGTTGTGTCGGCCAGGCCGGGGATCTTGTTGGTCAGCCAACTGTACATCTCCGCCGCAGAGCTTTTTTCCGGCGAGAGGAAATCTCCGTTGAGCTTGCAGAGCGTCACCAGGGCGTAGAGCAGGATCATCCCGACGGCCAGCGCCGGCCGCAGAATCTGGAAGAATTCCTGACGGTCGACCCCTCCCCGCGTGAGCCGCGCCACACCCATCGCGGCGAGAATCGCGATATGGGTGAACGTCATAAACATCCAGTGATTGGTCACAAACGGCAGCTCGATCGCCACGGCCACCAGCGCCACGACCGACGCCAAGACCAGCCGGCCGACCGACCCTGGCCCCAGCATCAGCCAGATGCCGGACAGCGTCACGGCCAGTTCGTGGGGCTTGACCAGCGGCAGATCCCCGCCCTTGGCCGTGTGGGCGACCAAGGCCACGCCCCACTGAAAGGCGAAGATTTCGAACAGTCCGAAGCCTGGGCCGTCGGTACGGGCGACGGCGGACCGGTTGGGCGGATTCGTCGGCGTCGACCGGCTCATCGGGGTCGTCTCGTGGGCGTGATCGACAGCTTAGGGGAGAAACCGCGGCCGATGGGCCGGATCGGGGCGACGACACGACGACGGCGGCGGGAAGAGCCGATGCCGGACCCGCGCCACGGCCCGATAGCCCAGGTCACGCAACGGCCTGGGCAGCAGCAGCCCGAGCCGGCCGATCGGTCCCCAGAGACCGCCCAGGCTCCGCACGACGCGCAGCGCCGCGGTCGAGCGGGTGTGCAACCCGGCCTCGTCAACCAAAACCATCGTGCTCAAATCGGCCGCGTCGACCCGCGGCCGGTAGGCCGCGAATGTCTCGCCCTGAAGCGGCGCGAACCGAAACCGGCCGTCCCGATCGTGTCGCAGCACAAATTGGACAAACCGATCGCACAACCCACACGCGCCGTCGTAAAAGACGATCGGCTGGTCAAGAGGCTGGGGCTCAGAAGCCGGATCGATCGTCGGCTCAGCCATGCCCGATGCCATCGACGCGCCTCCTAAGTCGTGCCCCGAGGACCGCTCGCACGGCTTGGCGTGGGGATAGACGTCTTTATCCTATCCACTCTGGGCTTGGCGGCTCAACCGATCCGATTCAGCGGGTCAACGTCGGGCGAGCAGTCGCTGGATCAGGCGCCGCATGGCCGCGGCCAGGACCATCGAATCGAACTGCGCCGGCTCGACCCAGGCCGCGGCGTCGTGGGCGGGACCGGGACGCGGTCGCCCCCGCAGAAACCGCCCGGCCCGCACCGTCAGGGTCACACGGTGCCGGGTCACGCTGTAACGCGTGGTCGCGATCTCCGGCCCGACGTCGACGCGGACACCCGTCAACGCGGCGAAGCCATCGGCCCAACGCTCCGGATCGGCACCGCCGCCCACACCGCGCCCGGCCGGGTCGGCCCCGGCTCGATGCAGAATCGGCAATTCCCAGAACCCCTCCCAGAGCCGGCCGGGGCCGCGTCGCAGCAGCAGCCAGCGACTGCCCCGCACGACCACTAGGCCGACCTCGGCCACCTCCAGCACCGCCGGCCGGGCCGCGGGCACCGGGATGGAATCGACCAACCCCCAACGCCGCGCCTGGCAGACGCCAGCCAGCGGACAGATCAGGCAGGCCGGCGACCGAGCCGTGCAGACGACGGCGCCCAACTCCATCAACGCTTGATTGAACCGACCGGCACCGGTCGGGGGGTACCAGCCGCCCGGCCGCCTCCCAGAGCCGAGCCCGGGTCGCCCTCGCGCCGAGCGGTTTGCGCCAGCCGATCAACCGCGCCAGAACCCGCTGGGTGTTGGCTTCCACGATCGGCTCGGGACGATCGAAGGCCAGCGAGGCGACCGCGCCGGCAATGTAGGGCCCGACCCCGGGCAATCGACGCAAGGCAGCCGGATCGGCCGGCACCTGCCCACCGTGCCGCTCGACGATCTGCTGCGCGGCGGCGTGAAGCTGGCGCGCTCGCCGATAATAGCCCAGGCCCTCCCATAGCTTGAGCACCTCGGCCTCAGAGGCTGCGGCCAGGACCTGGACCGTCGGAAACCGGGCCACAAACCGCTCGAAGTACGGGATCACCGCCGCCACGGTCGTCTGAACGAGCATCAGCTCGGAGACCAGAACCCGATACGGGTCGCGATCGCGCCGCCAGGGCAGCTCCCGGTGCCCCTGGTCGTACCAGTCGGGCAACCGCGTCCGCACGGTTGCGACCCAGGACGGATCGGCGTCGATCGGTTCACAGGTCGCGGTGGCTCGGGTCCGGCCCATGTTCTCAGCTCCTCCAGCCCGACGCCCTGCCGCCTCCGAACCGGGCGGCCCGACGCGGCGGCCGCCGGAGTCCCGCATACGGGACAACGATGGCGCAAAGATTGCCGATTGGGCAGACTTTAGCGGTATTTATCGACATAAAACTTGCCATAAAAAGCATTTACGTCCTTGACATCCCGCAACCGGGAATTATCTTCTACTTATGGCGGGGGCAGTACCATCAACGGATGCATGAGTGGCATAACCGGGAACGCAGGCACGGTGGCCGCTGTCGCCGTCGGTCGTTCTAGCCAACAGGACTCGCACCACGATGAGCCTTCCAGGGTATCAGGATGAAGGAGCGGGTCAGCGGTCTGAGCCGGTTGATTCCGGATTGCCGAGGGAGGGGGGCGGATCCGGGAAGTTAGGCGGGTCGGACCAGGGTCGGTCGGATCCGTCGGTGGAATGGTCGCCGTTGCTGATCCAGTTGGGTCGGATGATTGTCTTGCACCGCGAGAATGAGCAACTGCTGGAGCGGCAGCGGCTGTTGCGGTCGCAAATTGCCACGGCGATGGAGTATTGGCGCCGCGAGGATGCTCATCGGGGGCTGGCCTGGGCGCGGCTCTCGCAGCTCAGGGCTCAGCATCGGGCGGTGCTGGCTCATTTGCGAGCCAATCGGGAGCTTGCCTACGAGCTGTTGGGACGCAGCCGGATTCAGCGCGACGACCGCGCTGCCAGTTGAACGGCTAGGTGGGTCGGACTGGTGCGGAGGTTCTGAGCGTGGGGCCTCCGCACCGTCCGGCCGGAGCCGTCTGGATTGAGGATGTGGTTGGTGGGATGCGGGGTGGGATCGGATCCGGGCGGGGTTCCGGGGCCGGGCCGGTGCCCGCGGGATGTGGGGGGGGTTGACCTGATCCCGGCGCGGCTGCGTCGGTTGGAAAGGGGTTGATGATGACGATGAAATCGGACTGTCGGCCTCGCCGGGGCCGAGCGCCGCTACCGCCTGATCGGCAGGAGCTGGTCACGCGGTATCTCCCCCTGGCGCGTGCGTTGGCCCGGCCCTATAAGCGGCAGTGGCCGGGCGAGCGCGATGAGTTTGAGAGCGTGGCCGCTCTGGCGCTGGTCGAGGCGGCCAACTCGTTTGATCGTGGGCGGGGCGTTCACTTCGCCACGTTCGCCCGGCTTCGGATCGACGGGGCGCTGCGGGACCTGCGCCGTGAGCTGATCGACCACGACCAGCGGTTCCTCACCTTCGTACCGTCTCATGGCGAGGTGCTGGCCGGGGAAGGATGCCCGACCTACCGGGGCCGGTTGATTGGCGTCGCCGTCCCCGAAGCCGTCGGCGCCGAGTTCGAACGGCGCGAGCTGGTCGAGCACTGGCTCGCCAAGCTACCCCGCCGCCACGCCTACGCCTGCCGCCAGACCTACTTCCATCAGCGGACCCAGACGGAAATGGCCCGCGCTTTGGGATATTCCCAGTCCCGAGTATCGACCATTCATCGTGAGGCGATCGAACTGCTTCGCGATATGAGTCAGGCGGAAGGCTACGCCGCCTAAGCGGCCTGGACCGTCTGCTGGTTCATGTCGAGTGCGGCGACGCAGCGTGGGCCTCTCTGATTTTCGGTGGCGTGTGGACGACTTAGCTCGACGACCTGGCTCGTACCTCTTGAAATCTTGATTCAGGAGTGGATCGCAGATGTTGGTTCTGAAGCGTAAAGACGGCGAATGGCTCGACATTCGGCACCGTTCGGGGGATCTGCTTCGCATCCGGATCTATGGGATCAAGGGACAACATCCCGGGCGGGTCAATCTGGCATTCGACGATCCCGAGCATCACTTCGACATTCAGCGCCCGGAACGACCGTTGCGGCTGGTCGCATCCCCACCGCCGGCGCCGGAGTCCGGAGGAGAAGACGGCGGCCCGGAAGCGGCCGCCTGATCGTCCGGCGCTTGCGGCCGACCGCCGCGGGTGCAGGAGAACGGAACGCCCGAGGCGGAGCGCTGACCCGGCGCTCCGCCCCGGCTCGTTCGACCCTGGCGAACCCGACCAGCAGGCGCACGTCTTAGCTGTTGCGGCCGCGGCGTGCCGGCGCTGCTCCGCTGGGAACCTCGCCCAGAACGTGGGGTCGGGGTATGGCCGGCGAGCGGGTTTCCGGAGCCGCCTCCTCGAAAAACTCCGCGATCGTGGCGACGACGTAGGCCTGAGCCTCCTCGCTGAGTTCCGGATAGATCGGCAGGGCGATCGTCTGCCGGGCTGCCTGCTCGGCGACCGGAAAATCCCCAGGCCGGTGTCCCAGCGCCTGGAAACACAATTGGAGGTGGAGCGGGATCGGATAGTAGACATCCGAGCCGATCTGACGTTCGGTCAGCCGTGCCCGGAGCGGGTCGCGGAGGGTCTCCGGAACGCGGATGACAAATTGATTGTAGACGTGCTCATTTTCTGGTCGTTCGATGGGTAGGCCGATGCGGTCGGTCAGGTCGTGGGCGTGGAACAGGGCGCGGTAGCGTGCGGCGACCTGGCGGCGGGCTTCGGTCCAGGCCGGCAGATGGCCGAGTTTGACGCGGAGCACGGCCGCTTGGAGGGCGTCGAGCCGTGCGTTGTAGCCGACCTCGTGGTGATGGTAGCGGGGTTCCATGCCGTGGATGCGGAGCCGGGCCAGCCGGCGGGCGGTGGCTGGGTCGGGGGTGGTCACCAGACCGCCGTCGCCGTAGCCGCCGAGGTTTTTCGAGGGGTAGAAACTGAACGCCGCGGCGTCGCCGAGGGAGCCGACTGGCCGGCCGTGGTGGCGGGCCCCGATGGCCTGCGCGGCGTCTTCGAGCACTTTGAGTCCATAGCGTCGGGCGATCGCGCCGAGGGCGTTCATGTCGGCGGCCTGGCCGTAGAGGTGTACGGGGATGATGGCGCGGGTGCGGGGGGTGATGGCGCGTTCGACCTGGGCCGGGGCGATGTTGTAGGTGTCTGGTTCGATGTCGACGAAAACGGGCCTGGCCCCGAGCCGCCAGATGGCGCCGGCGGTGGCGAAAAAGGTGTAGGGCGTGGTGATCACTTCGTCGCCAGGGCCGATGTCCCAGGCCATCAGGGCCAGCAAGAGCGCATCGGAGCCGGACGAACAGCCGACCGCGTGGGCGACGCCGCAGTAGGCGGCGATTTCGGCTTCGAGGGCAGCGACTTCGGGACCGAGGCAGAAAAACTGGCTCTCTACGACGCGGCGGATGGCCGCGTCGATTTCCGGCTGAATGGTCCGGTATTGGGCCTTGAGGTCGAGGGCGGGCACCGCCCGGGGGCTGGCCGTGGACGACACGTCGGGTCACTCCTTGACGCCGTAAGGGCGACGCGCGCGGCTTGCGAATGGGCGCGCGGGGCTGGTCCTCCTCCTGAGGGCCGGCATGGTGGCGGAATCTAGTCCTGGCCGTCGGGGTCGTCAATGGAGGAATCGGTCGGGGCGGATTCGTCGTCGGTCTGCTCGGCGGTTTCGGCAATCCGCAGCCGCACGAGCTGATCGAGCAGGGGATGCGGTCCCAGCGGCGGACCGAGCGTAAACCGCACGCCGGGATAGCGCTGGGACAGCGCGCGCCGCGCGGTGGTCAGGTCGCGGCTGAGGTGGACGCCGGTCGAGAGGAAGTAGGGGACCATCAGGACCCGACCGGCTCCGCGATCGACGCAACGGCGGCCGCCGGTCGCGATGTCCGGCTCGGCCAGTTCGAGAAACGACGGCTCGACAATCGGATACGAACCGCTGGCTTCGAGCCGGGATGCTAGATCGAACAGGTCGGCGTTGGCCTCGGGACGGCGGCTTCCGTGGGCGATCAGGAGAACGGCTGTGGGTCGGGACCGGTGCGCGTTCATGACAAATGGCATTTTACTCGGCCGTCGATTCCATTCGGGGCGGTCCGAGGTTGCCGGCTGACGGTCTGGTCCCTATTCTGGCGACTCACCATGCTCACGACGCTGTTCATCTTCGCGGCCAGTTTGGCGGTCCTGCTGACCGCCGCGCGTCTGTTCACCAGTGCGGCCGAGCGGGTCGGTCTGCGGCTGGGGATGTCGCCGTTTGCCGTCGGTGTGTTCATCGTGGCGATCGGGACGTCGCTGCCCGAGCTGGTGGCGTCGATCCTGAGCGTCCGATCCGGCCGCTCGGAGATCGTCTCGGGCAATGTCCTGGGTGCCAACGCCGCCAATCTGATGCTGATTCTGGGGCTGGTGAGCGTGGCTGTACCGGCCGGGCGGATTGTGCTCGGCGAGCAGTATTTGTTCATCGACCTCAACTTTCTCTTGGGGTCGACGCTGGCGCTGGGGACGTCGATGGCCGACGGCCGGATCTCGCCGATTGAGGGCCTGGCGTTATTGGCCGGCTACGCGGTGTATATCGGCTATCTGATCGTCGAGGGGCGTACCGCGTCGGCGGAGCGGGCCCACGAAGAAGCCCTGCCGGGCGCGACCCGTAGCCTGCTCCGCGACGCCCTGATTCTAATTGCCGCCGGGCTGGTCATTTACCTGTCCGGGGAGCGGACCGTCGATGCTCTGAGCGAACTGGCGCGGGAGCTAGGCGTATCGCCGGCGGTGGCCGCGGTGACGATCCTGTCGATCGGGACGACGCTGCCCGAGATGGCCGTGAGCGTGATCGCCGCGCGGCGGAGCCACGCGGCGCTGGCCGTCGGCAACATCCTGGGGTCGTGTATCTTCAACGCGTTTGCGGTCAGTGGCGCCGCGGCGGTGGTGGGGGGGGTGGTGGTGCCACCGCGGATGCTCGGCTTTGCGCTGCCGTTTGTCGCTGCGGCGACCCTGTTGTTTTACGTCCTCACGCAGGACAAACGGATCAGCCGGTGGGAAGGCCTGCTGTTTCTGGTGCTGTTTGCGATTTTCCTGCTCGAGATGGCGGGGGTGGCCTGAGGGGTGGCCGGGCCACGGGCGGAGCTAGGGTCTTAGTCGTCGTCATCGTCGCGCTGGCCCGGAGAACCGGGCAGGACGAAGGCGGCGCGCACCGGCGGCGGCATCAGCGAATCGGCCCCGCGGATGGATTTCCAGATCACTTCGTTGAGGAGCAGGTCGTCGACGCGGTCTTCCCTCGTGAAATCGAAGGTCTGGGAAAGCTCGGCGCCGGGCGCATCAGAAGGATTGACCGCGTCCAAGTCGACCTGCGCGGGCAGGCACTCATACGGACGGAAGTCGGGCTGGGCCGTGAACGACGCGAACATCGGCGTCGCGGCGGCGTCGAACTGGCTCATCGGCTCCAGGCCGAGGATCAGCTCGATCGTGCGGAGCATGCCCGAGGTGGTGTAGTGGGTCGAGTCGACGACGCCGCGGCGGACATACGGCCCGATGACCAGCGCGACGGTCCGATGGGCGTCGACGTGATCGGGGCCGTTCTGGGCGTCGTCCTCGACGACAAAGATCGCCATCTCGGGCCAGAACCGCGACCGGGACAAGCCCTCAACGACGCGGCCCAGCGCCAGGTCGTTTTCGGCGACGAAGGCTGTCGGTGTCTTCTGGCCCGGGGCTGTCCCGGAGGTATGGTCGTTGGGCAGACGCAGGATGATCAGCCGGGGCAGTTCCCCGGCTGCCTCGAAGGCTTTCAGTTCCTCCAGGAACCGGTCGGCGCGCTTGAGGTCCGAGTAGGACATGTCGAACGACCGGAAGTGGGGATCGAAGTGGCCCTGGAGGGCATCGACGCGGGTGGTCGCCGGGTCGTCGGGGGTTGGTCCGTTGTCGACAAACTCGCCGTAGCTGCGATAGCTGACGCCTTTGTCCCGGGCGCGGTCCCAGAGGTAGCCGTTGGGGGGCGTGGCGATGTCGAATCGGCCCTCGCTGGGGTACGGGACGCGGCGGTCGCCGCGATATCCCAAGGGCCAGGTCCGCTCGACGAAGTCGGTGGCGTAGGCGCCCATGGTCCACTCGTGGCCGTCGGCCGAGACCTCGCTTTCGACGTAGAAGTTATCAAGCAGGACGAACTGCCGGGCCAGGGCATGATGGTTGGGGGTCACTGGCTCGGGAAAGAGGCAGAGCGCTGGCTCGCCGTTGCCCTCGGGAATGTCTCCAAATATCTGGTCATATGTGCGATTTTCCTTGATGATGTAGACGCAGTATTTGATCGGCGATGGCTGGTCGAGCGCGCGGGGGATGGGATTGTCGCCGGCGGCGTCGCCTCCGGCGACGGCCATCGGGTCGCCGCGGCGCACCGGGCTACACTCGTAGACGGTCCGAGAGTAGGCGGCCATGCGTGCCGGGGTTGGCATCGGCAGAATCGACAGCGAACCCCGAAACAGGCTCCCGATGTATTGCCGCAAGGGCGCCTGACGCACGTCGGGGCGAGGTCCTTCGCGGTTGGGCGAGGAGGAGAGGCCCTTACCGTTGGCGATCCAGACGGTCCGGCCGTCGCGGGCAATCCGGACGCAGGTGGGATACCAGCCGGTCGGGATGAAGCCCAGGGGCGTGCTCTGGGCAGGCTGGCGGACGTTGACGACGGCCACGTCGTTGGTGTTGGCGTTGGCCACCATGAGGATCGATCCGTCGGGCGAGAGGGCCAGGGCGTTGGGGGTGCAGCCGGCGGGGGCTTTGGGATCGATGGCAGTGCCGATCGTGGCCACCGCCTTGCCGCCTTGTTCCAGGTCGTGAACGGTGACGGTGTTTTCGTTGGCGTTGGCGACAAAGAGGACGCTCCCACCGGTGCCGAGGATCATCTCGTTGGGGTGGGGGCCGGTGGGCCAGGTCTCCAGGATCCGGCTCAGGCCACGGTCGACGACCGCAACGCCCGCCTTGCCCCAGAGGCTGACGTAAATCCGCTCGCGGGGCTCGTCGATGGCGACCGTGTAGGGGTAACTGTCCTCGGCCAGCGCGATCGCGGCGGTGAGCTTGCCCGTTGCGGCGTCGAGGGCAACGACGCGGTGGCCGAAGGCGTCGGCGGCCAGGAGGGTCTTGCCGTCGGCCGTGACGGCCAGGCCGGCGATGGCACCCTGACGCGGTGTGACGGGGTTTTCGGCCTTGGTGCTCCAGGTGACGCGGCCGAAGAGGTAGCCGTCCCGGTGATCGAAGCGGTGGACAACCTCGTCGAAGCCGCCCGAGACGTACAGGTGGCCACCCTGGGGCGACCAGACCAGTCCGCCGTAGGTCTGTGGGACGCTGACGCGGGCGATGATTCGGCCGGAGCGGGTGTCGAGCGTGACGACTTCGTGCTCGCCGTAGCCGGCGTGGAGAATGGCGAGGACCGGCTCGGTCGGGTGTTCGGCCATGGAGACGGGGAAGTCGCCGAGGGCGATCTGGCGGCCGGCGGGGCGGAGCTTCCAGCCATTGGGGAGCTGCACGCGGCCGTCGGCCTGCATTCCGGGCCAGGTCACGGCTCCGGGGGCGGGGGCTTCCTGAGCGGTCAGCATCAGCGCGGCGGTGAGCCAAAGGGCAGGCATGGCAATCGAGGCTCCGGGACCATCGTGCTCCTGCTCCAGGGTAGCCGGAGCCAGGGGCAAGCGACAGTCGTCGACGTTCTTGAGCGGGGACCGTGGTTGACACCAGGCACCTTTTTCTTGAACACGTCCGCGTATCTTTGCGCGATCGACGTGGATCGGACGATTTGCCGCCAGTCGGGCCAGCGCGGGGACGGGAACGGGTCGAGCTAGTCGGCCAGGGAGGATTGGCCCCAGCCGGAGGGAACGCCGGCGGTGTCCTCGGGTTTGACGGTCAGTTCGGCCAGGTTGATGCCGGCGGAGGGACCTGGGGAGGCTCCTTCGGATTCGAGGAGCTTGAGGCGGTTTTCGAGTTCTTTGATCCGTTGTTCGAGTAGGGCGACGCGGGCCTCGAGTTCGTCGGGCCGACGCGGGCGGGGGACTTCCGGGTAGCCGAGCTGGCGCTGGAGGGCCGAAAAGAGGAACATGGGGTCGCGGCCGCGATTGGCGCGGGCGATCTTGCCCTCTTTTTCGCCGAAGAGGGTGGGAAATTTGGGCTGGTAGTCGGGGTCGCGGCGACGGCGGCGCTGTTCGACGACGAAGTAGGCCGAGCGGACATAGATCAGGTCGGCGAAGTCGACGTCGCCGAGCCGGGAGCTGAGGGTCAGGATGTATTCGCGCCAGTCGTCGTCGTAGGCCGGGTCGCCGGCCATGGCGGCCAGGCCGGGTTGGTAGCCGAGGCGGTTGCGCGCGATGGCCTCGAACTGGTAGACGAACAGGCCCGGCCGGGGCGGTGACTGGGCGCGGTAGTTGGCCTCGCGCTCGAGGATCAAGAGGGCCTGGTCAAACGTGAACCGGCCCTGTTCCTGCTCGGCTCGTTCCAGAACGAAGGCCTGGAACGGGGTGAAGTAGTGGGTCAGCCGCTGCAGCGCGGGGCCCATCAGGCCCGAGAGTTTGATCTCGGTCAGCAGGAACGAGACAGCCAGCGGCAGGCGGGTCGTCGAGAGCAGCTCCTGGCCGACCTGGGCGAGGACGTCCTGTGCGGGCATCCCGTCGAGCAGACGCTCGCGGAAGGCGTGAAAGAAGTAGGCTTGCTCGATGTATTCCTCGGATTCGAGGACCGGCATGGAGCGGCGTCCAGGGCGGGTCGAGGGGAGCAGGGAACGCGACGGAGCCTGACTCCGGAATCATAACCATTTCGACCGGTGCGCAGGCGGAGCTGGTCCCCAGCAGTTGGAACGACCAAGAGGTGCCCGAGCTTAAGCCAACTCGGACGCTTGCCGGGCTTCGCCAATAAGGGAGCGGGGCCCGGCCTGGGTGAGGGGCGTCGAGACGGGTCGGCCGCCGCTGGCCTGGTCGATGAACGGTTACGGGCGTGGGCCAGTGGCTGGGGTGCTGGTTGGCAGGTCGAGCAGCTTCAGAGCGACGCAACGTACGCGATCGGCGATCGCGTCGAGCATGCGGCAGCCGGTCTCGGCGTCGGCCGACTCGGGATATCCGATGGCGCCCTGGCGGGTGATGCGTCCGAAGTCGGCGGCGATCGTCAGTCCGCCCAGACCGTCCTTGGGCAGCGGCGGATCGTCCTGGATTTGGTCGCGGCGGACCAGTTCGGGGCGGAGGTGGAGCATCAGGGCGGTCTCGATTTCGCAGGCGTGGCCCATCGATGTGCGTGGTCCACGGCAGAGGCGGGCCAGCTCATCGGCGGCGAGATCCCAGTAGGCGGCGCCGGCTAGAACGGTCCCCGGAAAGAGGACGTCGAGCCGGCGGAGGGCGACCCGCATCGGATCGATGTTGCCGCCGTGGCCGTTGAGCATCAGGATGCGGCGGAATCCGTCACGCAGAAGCGGGCTGATCAGTTCGACGAGGAGGGTTTCGTAGGTGGGGAGGGTTGCCGTGAGCGTGCCTCCGAACGGAAGGTGGTGTTCGCTGGCGCCGAGCCAGAGCAGCGGGAGCAGGAGGATCTGGTCGGGCAACGCGGCCTCGAGGCGGTCGGCGACGGCGTTGCAGAGGATGGCGTCGGTGAAGACGGGCAAATGGTTGGCGTGTTGTTCGCAGGCGGCGATCGGAGCGACGACGAGGACCGTATCGCGCGGTAAGGCCCGGATTTCGGGGGCGGTCAAGTCGGCGAAGTGCATCGGGGGCGGGGAGGCATCCGGGGGGAAAGCGCTCGGAACCGGGACGGATTCGGTCAGCCGGTCCCGAAGCCGAGTCGCAGAAGGATGAAGATGGCGATGGAGTAGTAGATGATCAGACCGGTGGCGTCGACGAGGGTGGTGATGAACGGTGCGGAGATCACGGCCGGGTCCAGCCCGAAGCGTGTGGCCACGAGCGGAACGAGCGAGCCGATGGTGTTGGCCCAGAGGCAGATGCAGAGCAGGGTGAGGCCCACCACGAGGGAGATCCCCCAGGGTTGGTGGCGGTAGAAGTGGGAATAGACCAAGCCGGTCAGGCCCAAGGCGCAGCCGAGGATCAGGCCGGTGAGGGCTTCGCGGCCGAGGACGCGCCAGATGTCGCGCCGCTTGATCTCGCCCAGGGCCAGGCCGCGGATGACGGTCGAGACGGTCTGGCTGCCGGCGTTGCCGCCGGTGCCGATCAGGAGGGCGACAAAGAAGCCAAGGGAGGGAAAATAGGAGTCGCCCTCGAGCCACTTGAAGTGTTCGAAGACGGGGTAGGTGAAGTTTTCGGCGACGAAGAGCATCAGCAGCCACTTGATCCGGCGACGCACCGAGGTGAAGGCGCTGCTTTGCCAGTAGGGTTCGCTGTCGGCCTCGGGGTCGGGGGAGACGCCACCGAAGCGGATCAGGTCCTCGGCCTGTTCCTGGCGGAGGATGTCGGCGGCGTCGTCGTAGGTGACGATGCCGACGAGGCGGTCCTCGGCGTCGACGACGGGGATGGCGATCAGGTCGTATTCCTCGACCTTTTTGGCGACCGATTCCTGGTCTTCGTCGAGGCGGGCGACGATCAGGTCGGTCTTCATGATCTCGTCGACCCGGGCGCGGGGGCGTGCCAGGAAGAGATCCTTAAGCGAGACAAACCCGAGCAGGCGGCGGTTTTCGTCGACGACGTAGTTGTAGTAGATCGTTTCGCGGTCGGGGGCTTCCTGGCGGAGCCGGTCGATGGCCTCGCGGACGGTGATGTGGGGGGGGAGGGTGGCGTAGTCGGTGGTCATGACGGCGCCGGCGGTGCCTGGCTCGTAGCTGGCCAGACGGCGGATGTCCTCGCGCTCGGCGTGGGCCAAGCGGCGGAGGATTCCATCGACGATGTCGTCATCGAGGCGCTGGACCAGGTCAGCGCGCTCGTCGTGAGACATGACGTGGAGCATCGCGGCCGCGTCGGCGGGATCCATCGCCTCGATGAGGCGGATCTGATTCTCGCCGTCGATATAGCCGAAGACCTCGGCGCGTTGCCGGGGATCGAGAAGATTGAGAAGTTTGTCGCCCTCGGGAGCGCCGAAGTCTTCGACCAGCTCGGCGACCTGGCCGGGATGCAGGTCGGCCAGGAAATCGCGCACCGCTGCGGTTTCGCCCGCCTGGATCAGCTCGCGGAGGTCGGGGACCAGCAGCGGGTTGCGTAGCGGCATGGGCAACTCCGGGCAGAGGCAGCGCCGACGAGATTCCGCTGCGGGGCGGTCACGGGAGTCAGGCTCACGGAAGACGCGGGGAGCGCCCGCTCCCTGCGGTCGCTCAGTGCGTCGAGGGACGCAAAATTATAGCCGATCGCCGGCGTGATTGGAAACGGCCGGATTGGGGCTTATCGGAGCGGATCAGGCCCCGAGGGTGGTTTTGCCGACCCAGGGCTGGAGGACCTCGGGCACGTCGACGGTGCCGTCAGCCCGCTGGTAGTTTTCGAGAATGGCCAAGAGCGCCCGGCTGACAGCGATGGCCGTGCCGTTGAGGGTGTGGACGAAGCGGGTGCCCTTTTGGCCGGCCTGCTTGTAGCGGATGTTGAGGCGGCGGGCCTGGTAGTCGGTGCAGTCGGAGGTGCTGGTCACTTCGCCGTACTCGCCGGCGTCGCCGCGTCCGGGCATCCAGGCTTCGATGTCGAACTTGCGATAGGCCGGACCGCCGAGGTCGCCCGAGGCGATGTCCAAAACCCGATACGGCAGGCCTAGTCCTTGGAAAATCGCTTCCTCGATTCGCAGCAACTCCTGATGCATCCGCCCTGAGGCTTCGAGGGTGCCCTCGGTGAAGGCGAACATCTCGACCTTGGTAAACTGGTGGACGCGGTAGAGTCCCTTGCTGACCCGGCCGCCGGCGCCGGCTTCGGTGCGGAAGCAATGGGAGATGCCGACGTATTTGAGCGGGAGCCGGGCCGCGTCGAGGATCTCGTCAGCATGCAGGCCGCCGAGGGTGATTTCGGCGGTGCCGATCAGGCTCAGGTCGGTCCCTTCGATCGAGTAGACCTGGGTCTCTGGTCCGCGGGGCTGGAAGCCGATTCCCTCGAGGATGGCGTTGCGGGCCAGGTCGGGCGTGATGATCGGCCGGAAGCCTTCCCGGATGAGCATCTGAAGGGCGTACTGTTGCAGCGCCAGGTCGAGCAGCACGGCGTCGCCCTTGAGGAAGTAGAAGCCGTGACCGGTGACTTTGCCGCCGGCCTCGAAGTCCAGGATGTCGAGCGCCTTGCCGATTTCGACGTGATCCTTCGGGGTGAAGTCGAAGCGGCGCGGCTCGCCCCAGCGGCGAAGCTCGCGGCTGGCGTCCTCGCCACCGACGGGGGCCTCCGGGTGGGTCAAGTTGGGCAACCGCATCAGCCGGTCCCGAACCTCAGCTTCGAGCGTCCGGAGTTCTTCTTCGCGTGCGGTGGCTTCTTCCTTGAGCCGCTTGCCTTCGGCGATCAGCTCGTTCCGCCGGGCCGGGTCTTTTTCCTTGCCGGTCGCCTGCGCGATCTCGTTCTGACGGCGGCGAAGCTCTTCGACCTCCTGGAGGGCCGCCTTGCGCCGGGCCTCGAGTTCGACAAGCCGATCGACTTCGGCGGTCACGTCGTCGGGAACCCGGCGGGCCTGGCAGTTGCGGCGGATCGCGGCGGGGTCCGCTAGCAGAAGCTTCAGGTCGATCATCGGTGGTCGGGTCTGGGGCGGACTCGTACGGCGTCGACCCGGGAACCGGCCGGGCCAATTGCCGACTCAGTGTAACAGGTATTCGATTGCGCGAGCGACGATCCCGCCGCGACCGCTGGATCAGCCGAGGACGCGAACCCCTGTCCCACCCTCGCTGTCGCGAAACTGCCGGTCAGCCCGTGGTGGTGACATTTCGCGATGCCTGGTGCGCTGGTGACGGTGCGGGGCCTCACGATCAAGGTTTTCGCGCGGCCCCTGAAGCGACCATTGAGCGCGCATTGACCCAAGCGGGAGGGGGATTTGGGCTCGCCCCGACGGTTTGCGGCGACGACACCGAGCGGCCCCCCGGCGATTGGCCGGGGAAGCCGCCCGCGCGTCCCCTGGTTTTATGATTCGATCAGGTCGGTCCTCCAGTTGGTTTCCTGAATCCGGGCGTCGAGTTCGCGGTGGTCGCGGGCCAGGTCGTCGGCCGCCTTCTGGAGTGCGGCGACGGGCACAGTGCTCTTGAACCGGACCTCCGACTTGCTGGCCGTTCGAGCCGCTTCTGGCAATCGGCGCGAATGATCAGGGCCTCGGCGAGCTTCATCGGACCACCTTCTTCGGAGGATCGTGGTACGGCGGTCGGCGCCAGGGCCGTCGCGGCGCCGAACGCCCGGCGCAGAGCGTCGCCTAGCCGGCCAGTTCGGCCATCAGGTGGGCGCTGGCTCGGATGCCGCGGTGGAAGTCGGCCAGGGAAAATTTCTCGTTGGGCCCGTGGAGGTTGTCGTCGTTCTGGCCCCAGCCGAGCAGGAGGGTGTCGACCTTCAGGTGTTGCTTGATCAGCCCGACGACGGGGATCGAGCCGCCTTCGCGGATGAAGACCGGCCGGGTGCCAAAGGCGGTTTCGATGGCCCGAGTGGCGGCGGCGAAGCCGGGCGTTGTGGTATCGACGAGCACAGCCGGAGCGCCGTGCATCTCCTCCAGCTCCCAGGTGACGCCCGGCGGGGTGTGCCGCTCGATGTGGCGGCGGACGGCCTGGGCGATCGTGCGGTTGTCCTGGTCGGGAACGAGGCGGAAGCTGAACTTGGCGCCAGCCTTGCAGGGTAGGACGGTCTTCGGCCCTGGACCCGCGTAGCCCCCCCAGAGGCCGTGGACGTCGCAAGTCGGCCGGGCCCACTTGCGTTCGAGGGTCGAGTAGCCGACCTCGCCGAAGAGTTCGGCCACGCCCAGATCGGCGGCAAAGTCAGCCTCGGAAAACGGCAACTGGGCGAAGGCGGCGCGTTCCCAGTCTTCGAGCGGACGGACGTCGTCGTAGAAGCCTTCGACCTGGATGCGGCCGTCGGCTCCTTTGAGGCTGGCCAGGATCTGGCAGAGGGCGTTCAGGGGGTTTTGGACGGCGCCGCCAAAGGTGCCGGAGTGGAGGTCGCGGTTCGCGCCCTGGACGCGAAGCTCGAAGTAGGCCAGGCCCTTGAGGCCGTAGGTGATGGCCGGCAGACCGGGAGCGAATTGGCTGGTGTCGGAGATCACAGCGTAGTCGCAGGCGAGTTTCCGGGTCTGGGCGGCCAGGAAGGCTTCGAGATTTTTGCCGCCGACCTCCTCTTCGCCCTCGATGAGGAACTTGACGTTGACCGGGAGCCGGCCGACCGTCTTGAGCCAGGCCTCGGCGGCCTTGAGATGGGTGAACATCTGGCCCTTGTCGTCGGTGGCGCCGCGTGCGTAGACGTTGCCGTCGCGCACGGTCGGCTCGAAGGGTGGGGAGAGCCAGGGTTCGAGCGGTTCGGGGGGTTGGACGTCGTAGTGGCCGTAGATGAGCAGGGTCGGCTGGCCCGGGGCGTCGAGCCGTTCGCCGTAGACGATCGGGTGTCCGGAGTCGAACTCGATCAGCTCGGCGGGGACGCCCAGGGCGATCAGGTCGTCGCGGACCCACTGGGCGGCCCGGCGGGTGTCGGCGTTGTGGTCGGGCTGAGCGCTGACGCTGGGGATGCGGAGCAGCTCAAACAGTTGGCCTTCGAAGCGGGCCGCGTGGTCGGCCAGATAGGCGTCGATCGTCTCGGGTGCGTGGGCCATGAGCAGCGCCTCCCCTGTCTGGTTTGAGGCGGATTGTCGCACCGCTTTGTGGAGGTCGGCAAGCCGGCCCAGCCTTGTGCTTTGAACAATCGGCCCAGGCGGCCAGCGCGCGAGCCGGGGCGGACTGTTGGACTCAAGTCTCGGCCAGGACGGACCGAAGGGCCGCGTGGCCAGGTCCCCCATGGGTCTGGCATCCGGTTTGCTTGGGGGAATGGCTGCTGGGACCGGATGGTTCGAGCGGCGCGATTCCAGCCATCTTCGGTTGCCGGCGGTCGGGGGCTTCAGTTTGTTTTTTCGAGGCCCCCCGCTGTTGAGCGCGTTACATGGTATATAGTAGCAGAGCAAAGGTCGAAACGGCGTTCGAGCGGTGCCGAGGGAGAGGCAACCGTCCCGGGGTGGGTCTTCCGCCTTGGGCGCGGCGCCAGGTGCGATGGCCCGGGATGGCCACGTTCGGGCAAACCGAGCCGCCTGGCGCGGTCCGAGGACGTTGACATCATCGTTTCCGTTCTTCACGGTTCCCGGGGCGAGGGATCCTTTTCCCATGAGTTTTCTGCAGCGTTTCCTCGAGCGTGTCTTGCGGACCACCCCCGGACGCATGCCACGCACCAGCTTCGAGGATCTGACCCAGGATGAGCTGGATGCCCATCTGCAAGTGGGCCGTTACGGGGATTTCGCCCTGACCGACGCGGTGCGGCCGTCGGTCGATCTGGAGGTGATTCCGCGTGAGGGCTACCGCCGGGATGTCTACCGTGATCCGGAGAGCGGCAACACCATGCCGGTGCTGGCCGCGAGCGTCTCAGCCGAGCGTCTGTTCGAGGTCTTCATGGATCTGCTCGAACCGCTCGGTGACGAGGTCGATGTCGTGATGGAGTCGAGCCACGACAGCGAGCCGGGCGCGCACGAGGATCTTTACCGCGAACACATCGACAGCGTGATCCTGCGGAGCACGCTCTACGACTACGAGGACCTGCTCCTCAACGACGGCTGCACGGGCATCGCCGCGCTCAATCCCGAGGGCCCGATGGAAGTGCAGTTCGACGAGCACAAGCTGCTGTTTGTCTACGCCCATGACCTGGAGCCGTTCGAGGCGATTCTCCGGTCGCACGGGCTGCGCCGCGACGACACGATCCGGTTCTTGTCGGAGGCCGAGCACCTACACTCGACCGACGACGAATACAAGCAGCGCTTCGACGAGCTGCGGTATCGCCTGGGCATCGACGTTTGAATCGGCAGTGATCAGGCCCGCTTGAGTCGTCCTGCTCGCGGGGCGGGCTGCCGGCACACCGGCCGGCGGCTCGCCCCGCGAGCGTTTGACCGGGCCGCCAGGCTCTGCCTACGATCGAGGACGGCGATGGTCTCTCAGACGCCGCTCCGGAGACTCCCTGCGTGATGGTCGGGCGACCCTGGTTGCGATGGGTGGTGCTGGCATTCCTGGCAACTGGGTGTGGGGGCGATCGCGGGTCCACGGACCACGCGGCCAAGCCCAAGTTTCAGGGGGTTGAGCTTCGCATTGGGGCGGCCGGGGATGTGGCGCTGCTGGAAGCCGTTCGGGCCCAGAGCGGCGAGTGGCAGGAACAGACCGGCGCAAGCCTGGTGATTCATCCCGAGCCGGTCGCGGCCGCGGAAGCCGCCGATTACGACGTTGTGATCTATCCCGGCGACCGCCTTGGGGATCTGATCGAGGCGGCCGCGCTGGCGACGATCCCGGAGGCGGCGATCCGGTCGGTCGAGTTCCTGCCGCTCGGTCCGGATGAGGCGCCGACGGTTTCGGCCGACGTCGAACTCGACGCGCCCAAGCGCGATCCGCTCGACTTCAGCGACGTGGCCCTGCCGATCCGGGAGCAGGGCGGCAAGTACGGCGAAGACCGGATGGGGCTACCCCTGGGAACCACGGCCTTGGTGCTCGTCTACCGCCGGGACGCGTTTGGCTCCGAGGCGAATCGGACCGCAGCGCAGGAGGCGGGCCTGAGGCTTGAGCCACCCCAAACCTGGGAGGAGCTGGACGCCCTGGCGCAGTTCTTCCAGGGGCGGGACTGGGACGGTGACGGCGCGGTCGATTCTGGGCTGGCCGTCGCCCTGGGTCCGGACGACGCCGAAGGGGTGGCCCTGACGGCGTATCTGGCGCGGGCCACGGCGCTTGGTCAGGCGCCCGACCAGTACGCACTGCTCTTCGACGCCGACGGGCCGGATCTGGAACCTCGGATCGAGACGCCTCCATTTGTCGAGGCCCTGACGGCGGTTGCGGCCTGGCGGGACGTTGGACCGCCGGAGATGATCTCGTTCGATGCGGCCGCGGCCCGCGCCGCGTTTCGCGATGGCCGAACCGCAATGCTGATCGACCTGGCCGAACGGGCCACCCAATGGACCGATCCCCGCCGCCCCGCTCCGGTGGGAGTGGCCGCGCTGCCCGGATCGCCCCGAGTCTTCGACCCGATGCGGTCGATCTGGCTCGAACCGGAGCGGCTCAACATTGCCAGCTATCTGCCAACCGGCGGCGGCTGGTTTGCCGGAATCGGCTCGACGGCCGAGGGGCTGCGGCGCCAGGCCGCGCTGGACTTCCTGCGAATGATCGCCAGCCCGGAAACGGCCGCCGCCATCGTGTCCGACCCGGCGTTCCCGATGCTCCCCGTGCGTAATTCGCACCTGGGGCTGGGGCTGCCCGACCCGCGGTCGGCCCTGGGCGTCGATAGCCGCGGCTGGGGCCAGGCTGTCAACGACACGATCAACGCCCCGCGGGTCGTGATCGGCCTGCGGATTCCGGAGGCAGACGGCTACCTGGCCGACCTCGACGCCGCCCGCGTGGCCGCCGTCCGCGGCGAGGACCCGGCCGCCGCGCTGGCTCAGGCGGCGTCGGCCTGGAGGAAACGTACGGCGCGGCTCGGTCCCCCGCAGCAACGATGGCACTACCGGCGCAGCCTCAACCGGCTCTCGACCGAGAGCCAGCCGCCCCCGCGATGAGTCGCATCGGAGCGGGCGAGCGATCGCGGCCCAACGTCCATCGCCGGGCGGGCCGTACCGCAGGGCAGGTTTCGGGGAGCCTCAGGTACGTCCCGGGCGAGGACCTTGCCTAAGGAACCCTCACCCCCCTCGATGAATGCCGATTGCCGATGAGGATCGTCGATGCACAAGCTCCTTCTGACGAGAGACGCTCCCCAACGGCCTGCTCCCGCCGTGCCTGAGCGAACTCCAGGGCATACCCGTCCCCCAGGCCGCCCGGGGCTTCAGTCCGCGTCGTGCCTTTCCCTTCTGTCCGGTCGACCCGTTTCGCCGGCGCGTCTCTGCCGAACGTAATATGTCCCACGTTCCCGAGCGATCGGCCCCTGACGACGACCTGACCGAAATGGCCGGGACGACCGACCCGGAGCTGAGGCGGATGCTCGGCTTGTACGACACGCCGGCGTTCGCCCGGCGTGGGCAGGATCTGGAGCATGCGCTGGGGCGGGTCCGGCTCCGCTGCCGGGCTGAGCGGGAGCGGCTGGCCGAGATGGTGCTTGTGCGGCTGCGCCAGTGGGCGCGGGTGGCGACCGGACCGGCCGACGGCGTCGACGTCTTCGACGAGCCGCCCGGCACGCTGGCCGCCGCGCTGGGCGATCCCCCCCTGCCCTGGGCGCTGGCGCGTGGCGGCAACCGCCGGCGGCGCGAAGCGGCCCGCGCGCTGACGGCGAGCGTGGTTCGGTTCAACCGGAACTGGGTGCGGTTCCTCAACGGACTTGATCTGCGCGTCGTCAATCAGGCAATCGACCACTACAACCGATACTACCTCTTGGAGAAGGAGTGTTGCCTGGGTTCGCCACGGCTGGCGGCGCGGGGGTTTGTGCCGATGCCGGAGCTGACGGCCAACGGGCTGCTTGCCGAGTTTCCGCCGCTGCCGGAGCCTCGGCTCACCGGCCCTCAGGCCTGATCGGCGAACCGGCAGCGGCCGAGTCTGAGCGAGCTGCCCCGCCTCGACGGTTTGACACCGTTGGCCGCTGGGTAAAACGGCAACGGCCCTGGTCCACTGGCCCGAGTCGCCGACCCGGACAAGCCCGCGCGGAGAATCGGGTCGTCCGGCCGGCTGGGTGACCAAGACGATGCGGCGTCTCAGGTCGGACGATGTGGACCCGAGACGATGCTCAGAGGAATAACTGGTTGCGGAGCCGGGCCAGGATTACCTGCTCCAGCTCGTTGTCGCGGCCGCGGGGAATCCAGCCGTTGGGAATCGGGATCGGACCGACGATTTCGCGGGTCCGGTTGACCGGGAAGTCGCTATCGAAGACCGCGCGGCCGCCGCTTTGACGCTCGGGCTTGGCCAGATCTTCGAGTTCTTTGTACACCTCCACCTTGACGGCGTAGCCGCCTCCGGGGGCGGGGTCGATCCTGACTCGGGCGAAGCGTCGGATCGTCTGTAAGGTCGACTCGAGCCGTTGATCAAGGCCGACCGAATCGCCGTACCACGGCTCGAGCAGGGTCGCGCCCTCCTTGGGGTTGGTCAGGATCGTCCGGGCGAGGCGGTCTTCCCGGGCGATGTCGAAATATTCATCGAGGACGGCCACCGTTTTGACCCAGAGGGTTTCGAAATCGTCGCTGGGCACGATCAGCGGGTTGGGCGAGACCGTCCGGAGGCGTCGGCCGTGCGGCCGGATGGCGTGGCAGCCGGCCCAGAAGACCAGCAGGGCCAAGGTGGCCAGGAAAATGCGTCGTCGCACGGGGACACTGCCCGCCGTCATCGGCCCGCCTCCTTGCGAGGGGACGCCCGGGTCTGCTGGTTCCGGACCCCGGACCAGGGGTCGCTGCTCCGGGGTGCGGCATCTTGCGCCGGGAGCGCGGTGGTGACAAGGCCGACTCGACGACTGGACTTGGAACATTTGTACCCTGGCCGAGTGCCGAGGGTCGATTCGCGATCTAGGCTAAGGCGCGGAGTGGACAGCGCGCCGCGCCCGTTGAGCGGGCTGTTGCCAAACAAAGCGTCGGTTGGGTCTGAGAGGATTGGGACAACGGCTCATGAGTTCCCGCCGCAGGGCATCGGCCTTATTTGCCCAGGTCGAGACGTGTGAGGCCCGGCTCGATGTGCCTCGCCCGGTGGTCGGTTTTGTGCTCAGCGGCCGGGCCTGGTGGGCGGCCAGTTGGCTGGGGTGGCTGGGCGATGGGCTGGACTGGTTGGGCGAGGGGCTGCGGAGTGTCGGGGCGGGGATTCGCGAGGGGTTGATGGGCCGAGGAGGCCGAGCCGAGGCTGCGGCGTGGCGTGAGCTAGCCCTTCGGCTGGCTCGGGTCGGCACAGAAGGCGAATGGCGCGCGGCCGTGGCCGAGGCAGCGGCTCGGATCAGCGGGGTCAGCCCCGAGGGTGTCGATCTGGTGGCGGTGGGAGCGGCCGGGGAGGATCGGGGCCAGGCCGTCCGGACTTCGGATCCGGAGCGAACGATGGTGGTGGTGCGGCACGGTCACCGGGATCTGGGGTTGCTGCGGGTGGCGATCGCCCGCGGGCGCTGTTCGACGGAGATCCGTCGGCGTCTGGAAGCGCTGGCAGCCCTGGCGGGCGTGGCCTGGGCCGCGCTACGTGATCCGGCGTTGGGCGTGGGCCGGGGGGCTCGGCTCGGCGGCCGGGACGAAGCGACTGGGCTGCCCGATGGTCGCGCGTTTGAGCATATGTTGAGTTCAGCGCTCGAGGCGGCGCGGCGTGTGCGCGGCAAGCTGGCGGTCGTGCTGATCCGGCCGGTTCGGATCGATTCGATCCGGGCCGACGACGGGTCGATCTTCGCCGATGCGGCGATCGGGCTGGCGGCGCGGGCAGCGCGGGCCACGGTGCGCGCGAGCGATCCGGTGGCCCGGCTCGAAGACGACACGCTGGCCTTGCTGCTGCCAGGCGCGTCGGAGTCCAACGCCCGTCGGGTGGCCGAGGCCGTACGGTCGGCGATCGCCGAGGCCGGCCAGACTGCTTCCACGCCCACCCCGCTGACCGCCGTGGTGGGTCTAGCCGCGTTCCCCGGACCAGCCACGACCGCCGCGGCGTTGATCGCCGAGGCCCGCCGCGTTCTGTCCCAGAGCGAAGTCGAGCCGCGACCGTCGGAGGTCCCGGCCTGAGGGCTGTCGGCCTGGATCAGCAGGTCGTGTCGACCAGTGCTCGGGCCGAGCGTCGGCGCCCGGAGTCATTCGCTCTGGACACTGGCCTGGCGGGGCGGTAAGGTCCGGCGGCCTCGGGTCGGCTGTGGCCGCGGTCGGGCCAGTGCCCTCGACAAAGAGCGCGGGAGGATTGCCCGATCGGGTTCGCGAAGCGCCTCCGTTCGGCGATGGCGCCTGCGCGGGCTGATCGGCGCAGGCGGGCGGAGTCCGGCGTCAGGCGAAACGAGCGTGAGCCGAACTTGGGGCGGCCGCGCTGGGTGGACCGCTGGACCTGGGCAGCGGATGACCGGAGCGGTTCTGTCTGGGGAGGACCAGGCCAGGATGCCGTCCGATCGAGTGAGTCCGGGTGCTCGGCTCTCCGGTTTGATGCTGCCGGCGGCGATCGTCGGCTCGATGATCGTCCTGCTGGTTCCGCTGCCCGCCGGGCTGCTTGACCTGTTGCTCGTGGCCAATATCAGCGGGGCCGTGCTGGTGCTCTTGACCGTGCTGGCGGTTCGTTCGCCGCAGGAGTTTAGCACGTTTCCGACGATCCTGCTGGCGACGACGCTGACCCGGCTGGTGCTCAACGTGGCCAGTACGCGGCGGATCCTGACCCACGGTGGTCAGGAGGGGTTGGATGCGGCCGGCGGAGTGATTCGCGCATTCGGCGAGTTTGTCGCGGGCGATCAGGTGATTGTCGGCGCGGTGCTGTTTGCGATTCTGGTCATCATTCAGTTCGTGGTGATTACCAAAGGGGCGACCCGCATCAGCGAGGTGGCCGCACGGTTCATGCTCGACGGTCTGCCGGGGCGTCAGATGGCGATCGACGCTGATCTGCACGCGGGGCTGATCGGCCAGGCCGAGGCATCGGCGCGGCGCGAGGCGATGTATCGCCAGGCCGACTTTTTCGGCGCCATGGACGGTGCGGGCAAATTTGTCCGAGGCGACGCCCTGGCCGGCATGGCGATCACGCTGGTCAACATCATCGGCGGTCTGGTGATGGGCGTCCTGGTCCAGGGAATGCGCCTGGACGAGGCGATCGCCGTCTTCACGAAGCTGACGATCGGCGACGGTCTGGTCAGTCAGGTCCCGGCATTTTTGACGGCGTTGGCGGCCGGGCTGATTGTGACCCGCTCAAGCGCGGAGACGGACTTGGGCCGCGAGGTTAGCCACCAGTTGCTCGGTCGGGTCGAGGTGCTGGGGTCGGCCGCGGCGCTGCTGGCGTTGCTGGCCTTCACGGGCCTGCCGATGGTGCCGTTGCTGACGGTGGCGGGCTTGCTGGGCGCTGGCGCGGTGGTCGGCAGCCGGCGCCCGCCAGGAAGCCGGGAACCGGAGCCGACGACGGTCGAGCCGGAGCCGTTGCCGGCCGGTCGTCCCCGCGCGGAGCCGTCCGAGTCGACGGGTTTGAGGGAGCGGCTTGACGAGCTGCTTCAGGTCGATCCGCTGGAGCTTCAGGTGGGCTACCGGCTGATCGGGGTGGTGGATCCGGAGCGGGGCGGCGATCTGCTCGAGCGGATTCGTCAGCTCCGCGAGAGCCTGGCACGCGAGCTGGGGTTGGTCGTTCCCCAGGTGCGGATTCGCGACATGGTGGATCTGGGACCCTATCAGTACCGGGTCGTGATGCGGGGGGCGAGCGTGGGCCAGGGGATAGCCTATGCGGGGCGATTGCTGGCGATTCCCCCCGCGGCCCTGCTCCAGAAGCCCGACGGCCGCCAAGGAGTTGACCCAGTGACCGGCCAGCCGGCGGTCTGGATTCACGCCGAGGGCCGGGAGGTGGCCGAGCTGGCCGGCTGCCGGGTTCTGGATGCGGCGGCCGTCATTGCCGGGCATTTCCGCGAGCTAGTGCTGGCCCACGCCGAGGAACTGGTCACTCACGAGCAAGTCCGCTGGTTTCTGGACCGGGCTCGCGCGGTGGCACCCACGGTGGTCGAGGATGTGGTTCCGCGGTTGCTCCGTCCCGGCCAGCTTCGGCGGGTGCTTCAGCTTCTGGTCCGCGAGCGGGTCAGTATTCGGGATGCCGAGACGATCCTGGAAGCGCTGGCCGAGTGTGACCCCACGACCGATGATCCGCTCGTTCAAACCAGCCGCGTCCGCCGGGCTTTGGGCCGGCAGTTGGTCCAGCCGTGGTTGGATTCCAGCGGTCGCTTGCATGCGGCGCGCTTGCCGGTGGAGGTCGAACAGGCCGAGCAAACGCCGGCCGAAGGGCCGGAGCCAGCGTCCTCGGCCCCCCGCGCTTTGGTTCGGGCGGTCGCCGAGGCCGTTTCTCCGCTGGTCGCCGAGGGCCGGCCACCGGTTCTGGTGGTCAGCGACCAGGCGCGGTGGCGAATCGCTCAACAGGCGCGTCGTGAGCTTCCGCAACTGGTTGTGCTGGCTCGCGGCGAACTACCGGAAGATCTGGAGGTCGTCTGGGAGGGCGCGGGCCGCCAGACCGACCCGACCCACGTCGAGGCGTCGGCCTGGATCGCCAGCCCTGGGGTGCCCGCAGGAGTCTCGGTGGGCGCTGGCTCGGGGGGTGGGTCGATGGCGGCCGCCGGATTCGAGAGCCGCTCCGAGCGCCCTCCGAAGCCTGGACCTACCCGCACTGATCCACCGAGCCGGAGGACGATCCGATGGCCAGCCGCCGGTTCCGAGCCCCAACGATGAAGGAGGCCCTGGAGCGAGTCCGACGCGAACTGGGGCCGGCGGCGACGATCCTCGAGCGCCGCGAGCATCGCCGCCGGAGTTGGCTGGGCCTGGGTCCGGAACGGCGTTGGGTCGAGGTGATCGCCGACGGCGGGGAAACGGTTCCGCCGCCGCCGCACCTCGGCACGCCGGCGAACGCCCCGGCTCCACCCGTGCGCGAACAGATGGGCCAGGAGCTCGCGCGGCTGCATGCGATGGTGGAGCGGCTGGTGCGTCAGGACCGGATCGACCATCTGCTGCTGGATCTCCCGACGTCGCTCGCGCCGCTCTATGCCCGGTTGGTCGAGGCCGACGTGCCCGAGGCGCTCGCGCGGCGGCTGCTCCGCGACGTCGCCCTGCGGCTCGAGGCTGACGAGCTGGATCGGCCGGAGGCAGTGCGGTCAGCCTTGCGCGAGGCCATCGAGGAGGCAGTGGCGATCGCGCCGCCGATTGCCGCGGTGCCGGGCGTTCGCCGCGTGGTGGCCCTGGTGGGGCCGACCGGCGTGGGCAAGACGACCACGGTGGCCAAGCTGGCGGCCGGACTCAAACTGGAGCGCGGGCTGAACCCGGGACTGGTAACCGTCGACACGTACCGGATCGCCGCGGTCGAGCAGTTACGGACCTACGCCGACATCCTCGGGCTGCCGCTGGCGGTGGCGAACGAACCGCGCGAAATGCGGGGGGCGCTGGAGTCGCTCGGTCCGGTCGATCTGGTCCTGATCGACACGGCAGGCCGCAGTCCGCGCGACGAGGTCAAGATTCGCGAGCTGACCGAGTTTCTGACGGCGGCCCGGCCGGACGAAGTTCATCTGGTCCTCAGCGCGACCAGTTCGGGGCGTGCGCTTCGGTCGGCCCTGGATCGGTTCTCGGCCACTCGAGCCAGTCGGCTGATCCTGACCAAGCTCGACGAGGCCGAACAGGTCGGCGGGGTGCTGTCGGTGGTGGGCCATGCAGGCTTGCCGCTCAGTTATCTGACAACCGGCCAGGCCGTGCCCGATGATCTTGAACCGGCCAGCCGGGGACGGCTCGGCTTGCTCCTGCTCGGCGACCGCGCTGAGGGGGTTGGCATCGGGAGGGCCGACCAGCCCTGATCAACCCGGAGTCCGTCGTCCTGAGCCGCCGTCCGCCGGAACCGAACGCGTTCCCGGCTCACGGACCGGATTTGCGAAACCATGAGCTGGCTCCAGGGGACCGAGCCGTCGCGGCTTTGAGGCCAGAGGCGCTGACGGCGGCGGGGTGGGGGTGGCCGGCAGCGCAGGGTCGAGCTGGCCGGGGCCTTTGGGGGAGCAGGGCCGGGCGGGCGCGGAATTGAAAATGTTTCCGTTGCCGGATTGGGGCGGTCGCGTTAGAAGTCTGTCGCAGATCGCCGAGGTCCTGCACCACCGGGTCGACGACGGGACGAGGTCCCTGGGAAGGTGCAGGCCGCGTGGCCGCTCCCAGCGAGCCGTCCGGGCGAGCCAAGCGAGGTGGGAAGAAGCGACGATGTCCGACCAGGCCGATGGCCTTCGTCAGCTCGTCCGTGCCCAACGCGGCTGGACCGAGGCCGACCCGAGACCGACCGGGACGCCGCGGCGGCTGCTGCTCGTGGGCGCCAAGGGAGGCGTCGGCACCTCAACGCTGGCGGCGAATCTGGCCCTGGCGTTGGCGGCGCGGGGGCGTCGGGTCGGGGCGTTTGCCCTGGGGTCAACCCGACCTCATCTGAGGCTCTGGCTCGGGAGCGGGCGGCCCGCTGTCCTGGCGCCGATCGTGGGGCCGCGGGAGACGGCCGATCTGCCGGATGCCGACGAGCTGGTAATCGACGCTGGGACCGACGTCGCGAGCCTGATGGGTGAGGCGCGCGGCCTGGTGGCCGTCGTGACCACGCCCGAACCGCCGTCGCTGGGCGAGGCTCGAAGCCTGCTCCGCCGGCTGGCGGCGATTGGGCATACGGCGATGGGTCTGGTGGTCAACCAGGCCGAAAGCGCGGCCGAGGCGCGGGAGTGTCTGAGCCGGCTGGTCGCCTGGTGCCGTCTCGGCCTGGGCGTGCCGGTGCGTCGACTGGGTTATGTCCGAAGGGATCCGCGAGTCGCCTGCGCGGTTCGCGCGGGCCGCCCGTTTTTGCTGGCCGCCCCGCGCGGGCCGGCCAGCCGCGACGTCAACCGAATGGCTCGACGCCTGCTGAGCGCGGCGGCGAGCCCTGAGCTGTCGGCTGCGACGCCTGGTCGAACAGGACCAGCCGCGTCGCCCTGGAAGTCGCCTTGGGCCGAACCGGTGTCGGCCGCCTGGTTGGGCGAACCGACCGACCGAATCGGCCAAATCGCCTAAACCGCACAACTCGGAAAACCGATACGTTTCCCATACGAGGTGCGATCCCCCGCCCTGGGGTTCGCGCTGGGGGAGGGTCGAGAGCCTGCTCACGGCCCATTGCCGGCCCCCGGTCGGGCGTGGTTTCCAGACCCTGCCCGGCTCCCGACCGGCCCCGGTCCAGGGACGGGCCGGGCCACGGACACGGAGGTCAGGATGCCGACCAAGACGGACGTGGATGTCAGCCAGCTCTGGCGTGAATTCAAGGAACGACCGACCACCGAGCTGCGCAACCGCCTCGTCGAACGTTACCTCCCGCTGGTCAAGTACAACGCCGAGCGGATCTGGCAGCGGTTGCCGGAGGGCGTCGACCTCGACGACCTGATTTCCGCGGGCGTCTTCGGCCTGATGGACGCCATCGACGCGTTCGACATCACCCGGGGCGTGAAGTTCGAGACCTACTGCGTTCCGCGGATCCGCGGGGCCATGCTCGACGAGCTGCGGACCATGGACTGGGTACCCCGCCTGGTCCGATCCAAGGCAACCAAGCTCGAGGAGGCCCGCAAGACCCTCGAGGCACGCCACGGCCGCCCGCCCACCGACGAAGAACTCGCCGCCCACCTGGGTCTGCCCCTGGAAGAATTCGAGCGGATGGCAGCCGACGCCACTGCCGTCGGCTTGATCTCCCTCAACAAGAAGTGGTACGAGACCGACAGCTACAAGGACGTCCGCGAAATCGACATCCTCGAGGACAAAAAGGGCGAAGACCCAACCCGCCGGCTCCAGCGCAAAGATCTGATGCGCATGGTCACCCGGGGCCTGAACCGCAACGAACGCCTCATTATCATCCTGTATTATTATGAAGAATTGACGATGAAAGAGATCGGCGCCACGCTAGATCTCTCTGAGTCACGCGTTTCCCAGATGCACTCGTCCATCATTCAGCGGCTGCAAGCTCAGTTGGATGGCCGCCGGCCCGAGTTCGGCACGTGAGCTGAATTCGGCCTCCCCGGGGCCAGCAGCCACCCCGTACTGAGGACCCGACCCGCGCGACCGGCCAAGGAGGGCCGTCGCACGGGCCGGGTCCAGCACGTTGGGGGGGCGCTGTTGAAGTGGCTTGGGAAGCCGGAGAGGCGGGCGGTGGATCTAAGCCGTCGCCGGCGTGGAGTCAGCGAGCGGGTGCGGACGCTGCTGGCGGGGAAGTCCGCGCCTGGGTCAGTCTCCAGACCGCCGCGCCAAACAGGAGCGTCACCGCCACCGCGGCGAGACTCAGAAGGGCCTTGGTCGCAGGCGAAAAGGGGGCAGCCGGGGTGGTTCTGAGATATTCCCGGAACGGCTTCCACTCGTCGACCTCGGCGGCCTGGACGGTGCGGACGGCTTCGTCGTCGAACAGGGCCGCGGATCGGGCTTTGAGCGAGGGGTCGGTGACCACGGGTCGGCGGCGGGGGTCGGGCTGGGCCATAACGGTTCCTCGGGAGTCGGGTGAGGACGGGACGGGTCAGGGCCGGGCGGTGAAGCTCCAGTCCCAACTGGGCGGATGGTCCGCGAAGGCGGCGCCGCCGGCGATGTCGTCGTCCCAGGGATAGAGGAGTTTTTCCAGAGTCAGTTCGGTGAAGCCGGCTTTTTTGAGCCGGTATTCGACCTCGAACGGCTGCCAAAACTTCTGTTCGAGACCCTTGTAGGCGAAGCGGCCGAACGCGAAGTCGAACAGGTGGTGCTCGGCGGTGCGGGCGGCTTCGGCTTCGGCGATCGAGGGGGCCTTGCCTTCGTCCAAGGCCCGATCCATCAGGAGCAGCGTGCTGTAGTGAACCGCGTCGATCGCGGGCACGATGCCTAAAAACAACCCGTCGGGCTTGAGGCAGTTGCGGATCGCCTTCAAGGTCCGATCGATCGCGCGGGTGTCGGGCATGACCAGGGAGTTGATGGCGACGGCCACGTCGAACTGGCCGGCCAGGTCGTCGAGTTCGTGCATCGCGCGGATGTGAAAGGTCACCTGCTCGGCCCGCTCGCCGAGGCGCTGGCGGGCGCGGTCGATCATGGCCGGCGCGAAGTCGAGGGCATGGACCGTGCCGAACCGCCCCACGACACGTTCGAGCAGAGGGCCGGTGCCGCAACCGAGGTCGATCAGGGCCTTGCCGCCGGGCGTCGGGACGGCTTCCAGCCGCTCCAGCAAGGGATTGACGACGCCGGGGCGGTACGGGTCGAGGAAGACGTTTTCGTAGCCCTCGGCGTGGCGGCTCCAGTGCCGGGCCTGCTGGGTTATCGTGGCGATCACGTCGGGGGTTCCTGATCGGGTGGGATGGAGGCGAAGGCCCGCAGGCATCGCGCTCGGTATCTTAGCTCTGGCCCGGTTCCGGGCGAAGCGGCGGCAGTTCTTGCGGCGTGCGGGGACTCGTGTTGGGGCGGGGATCGAACCGGATCACGTCGATCGCCAGACCATTTGGCATCCCGGCGACGTCGCGGCGATAGCGACGCGGGAACCCGTAGACCGGATCGGGCTGGAACCGTTGGAGCACGCGGGTGCCGGGCGGACGTCCGAAGGGGCGTTCGGCCAGCGCGGCGTCGAGTTCTTCGTCGAGGACGCGGAACAATCCGTCGATGCCGTAATAGCTGGGATCGGCGGGTCGGGCCGCCACTTCGGTCCCGTCGGGCTGAACCGAGCGGACCGACGTGACCGCGCCGTCGCGGACAGCGACGCGGTAGTGGCCGGAGCGGGCGCCGGAGGATGTCCATTCCAGGTCGTAGTCGCGGATGCCGGCCTGTTCCCAGAGCTGGCGGGCCTGAGCCAGGGAGCGGGTTCCCAGCTCGACACCGGAGCCGCCGCAGCCGGCCGCCAGCACGGCTCCGACGGCGAGCAACGGCCCGGTGAGCCAGGCTCCGCGGATGGGTCGCAACGTGCAGCTCATACTCTTGATCTTAGGGCGGCGAGGGCTCGCCGGGCGAGCCGAGCGCTCCAGCCCGGCGGCCGCTCGGCCAGGGCGGCGGCGTCGAGGTAAGCCGGGTCGGCCTCAATCAGGGCGCGTCGGGGGACGGCCACCAGGTCGAAGCGGTTGGCGTTGCTGAAAGCCCAGGTGGCCAGGCTCGTGCGGCAGCGGATGCGCAGCGGGAGCAAGTTCCAGATCTCGCGGGCCAGATCGCCGATTGGGGCGGGGGCCTCGAAGGCGACGGGCTGCCGTTGCCGGAGTCGTTCGGCGATCGTCCGTGCCCGAGGATCGCAGCCAGCGCCGGGGCAACGAAGCCGGGTCAGGCGGAGGGTGGCCGTGGGGAGTGTGCCGGAGTCTGAGTCCCAGCCGGTGGGCGGTAAGGCGGCGAAGCCGAACGGCTGGGCGCCGATGCGGCGGTAGTCCCGATCGGTGACGAACCAGGCGTGGAAGGCCAAGGCCCCGGGGCGCCCGAGGTCGTCGCGGCCAGCCTCGCCCACCACGACGACCATCCAGACCCGCGTTCCAGGAATTGGCTTTGCAAACAGCGCTCCAGAGACGGCCACGCCGGTGGGCCGCTCACCAAACTGGGTGCAGGACCGCGCCAAGGCGCGGAGCCATTCGGGCCGACAGCCGGCCGAGTGGGCGGCGATCTCGTAACCGCGCTGCCGGAACGGAAAGCTACCGTAAAGGGCCTGTTCGGCCCGAATCGTCACCACATCGCGCCGGGGCCAGGCTCCGATCACGGCGTCGCTCACTCCGGCTTGGGGAGCACCGGCTCCCGGAAGTCGGAGGCGAAGACCAGCTCCGTGCGGCCGCCGCGGCGGGGCTTGATCGAGCCGGAGAGCAGCCGGATGCCGAGCGGGTCGTCGGGGGCCGAGGTCAGGGTATAGACGGTCGTGGCCGACCAGTCGTTGTCAACGATGCGGATGGCGACCGGGTCGCCGTATTTCCAGCGAATCGGGCGGGCGAAGCGGTAGTCCCAGATCGGCGTGTGGGTATCCTTGATGATCGGCGAGGGGCCGTAATCGACGCCGGCGACGGTCAGCGACACGCTCAGGTCGGGGCCGGCGCCGGCCAGCGGCTTGCCGACGGTCGGCTCGACCCGCCCCCGTCTGAGGACGACCTGATAATCGGCCGGTGAGGCGATCCGTTCCCACCAGGCCAGGTACTCTCTGGCGGCGGCCGCGTAGCGGCCGTTGGGGTTGGCGTTGAGGTAGGCGCGGAGGCGTTCGGCCACGGCCGGCACGTCGTTGGGATACGCGGCGTGGTGGTCGTAGGCGAGGCGATAGAGGTAGGCGTCGGACTGGGCGTCGATCTGTTCCAGGGCGGCGTTGGCCTCGGCGACGAAGCGGCCGCCGTGGCGGTGGTCGCGGAGATACTCTTCGTACTTTTGACGCCGCGCGGCGAAGTGGGTCGGGTGGTCCCGGGAGAACTCGCGGGCACGCTCGATATCGGCCTCGTCCTGACGCAATAGCCAACCGCGGATCAGCTCGTCGACCTCATTGCGGTACTGGGTTTCAGGGTGATCGCGGAGGAACGCCTCGGCCTGGGCGATCAGGTCGGGCCAGGAAGCGTCGGGAAGGGCCGCGGCACGGGTCAGGGCATCGATGGCCTGGCGCTCGTCGCGAGCGCGCTGCGTGGCGATCCGCGCCTCCAGATCCCGAGCCAGGGCGACGGCCTGGTCTTTGTAGGGTGTGTCCGGATAGTGGCGAAGATACTGACGGACGCGGTCCAGGTGGGCGGCCGGGTTCTCGATGGCGACCAAGTCGGCCACCCGCAGGGTCTGCCAGTCGCGCTCCATGCGGGCCTGGAGTTCGGTCTGCTCGAGGCGGGCGACCTGGGCGGCCAGCTCTGGGGAGGCGGCCTTTAGGTCGCGGAGCCGCTGGGACTCGAGCGGCGGAGCTGCGCCGGTGGCGACGCGGTGTTCGGCGGCTCGGACCTTCCACTCGGCCCGCTTGAGGCGAGCCGTCTGGGCCTCGGCCGGAAAGAGATAGGGAAGGGTCGGATGCCAGGCAAAGAGCCGGTCCCAGCCACGTTCGATTTCGGCTGGGCCAGCGGCCGATCGTTCCAGCGCCAGCGCCTGGCGATACCCCCAGGCATCGTAGCCGGCAACGCCGGCCGCCAGGACGGCGACTCCCGCCGCCGCCGTGATCCACCGCCGGCGCCGGGCCTTGCGTCGGCCGGCCGCGAGCTGGCGCCGCAACGCGATGGTCCCGGCTGCCTGGGGATAGCGTCGCTCGTACACACCCAGGCACCGCTCGAGCCGGGGCAGGTCGTCCGGGGCGATGTCGAAGAGCCACTCCAGCCGCGAGCGGTCGATCGCCTCCAGGCGTTCGGCGAGCCAGGCCAGGGGCGCGTCGAGGCCAAGGGGATGCAGCTCCGGAGGCGGACTTCCGTTGGGCGGAACGCCCGGACCGTAGGCGCTGACGGCAAACACGGCCGCATCGGGCACGTGTTGAGCGAGAGCGTGTCGGGTCATGCCGTAGCGGTCCTGCACCAGCCGTTCGACCTGTTCGGCCGGCGGACCGCCTGCTTCGAGCACCCGGTCGTAGCGGGTCACCAGCACGGCCACCGGACGCCCCGCCGAGCCATCGCCCGAGCCGTCGAGATAGCGCTCCAGCAGCGCTTCGATCTCCTGCTGACGGCGGCGCCGGCCGCCGGAATCGGCCGAACGCTCGCCATCGAGGCAGAGAAAGACGGCGTCGCACTCGGCGAAGAAGTCCAAAATGGCCGCCTCGGACCCAAGGCCAACGTGTTCGCCCTGATAGTCCTTGACGATCAGATCGAGCCGAGCGCTGCCGTGGTAGAGCCGCAACCGCAGGGGCGTTTCGGCGAGCGTGCCGGCCGGAGGCTGGCCCGACTCGATCTCGGCGATCTTATCGGCCAGATACTCGGCGGTGACGGCGTCACCGGCGGCCAGCCGCACTCCGGGCAACCGACCGGCCGAGGCCTCGCGGTACAAGATGGCCAGCAGGGTCGTCTTGCCGACGGCTCGATGACCGAACAGCCCGACCCGCTTCGGCCCGCTGAGCCGATCTTCGAGCGTGTCGAGCTTCTGGCGACGGCGATCCGACATGGCGAGTCCGGCGTGTAGCCGGTCCAATCCCTGGGAACGATCGGGTGGCGAGCCCGACCCATCCGGTTCTCCGACTAGGCCCGGAGTCTGATCATCCAGCGAAGCGGTCCGGTGATCGGCCGCAAGATGGTCCGCGCGGGCAGCCCGAGCAGAACCAGAAGGGCGATCACGGCGATCAGGGCGACCACCCCAGTCAGCAGCCCGCGTAGAAGAGGATGGTTCAGCCCGACCGACTCGAGCGCGCTGCCGACGGCACGCTCCAGGCCCCGGGCCGCGCCGCCGCTGACGGCGCCGGCCAACTGGAGGCCCGCCTTGCCAAACTGCTCGACGGCGAACTGCGTCGCCCGGCCGGCTGTGTCCACAAACCGCTCGGGGTTGGCCAGGAAAGCGGCAAAGACGCCGGCCGCAACCAGCTTCCCCTTATGGGGCAAGACGTGCTCGTTGAAGAACGCCCAGCCGCCCCGGCCGGTCCGGCGGAGGACGTTGACCGTCTCCGGACCTTCGCGGACGATCACCTCGGCGACGTCGTCGCCGTAGGCGCGCACGGCCGCCAGCCCCTCGACACCGAGCCGACGCACGATGGTCTCGGCCTGACCCGGATAGCGCCGCGCCAGACTCCGAGCGGCCTCGCCCAGCTCGACGACCAGCCGCTTTTCGGCCGGAGCGAGCTGTTGGAAGGTGCGGGTCCACGCGGCGTCGGGCTGGACCAAGCGCTGAAACCGCAGCGACAGCGCGGCGTCGGCGGATTCGTCGACCGGCCGTGCCCAGCGCGCGATCGCGTCGGAGCGGCGGGTCAGCGATTCCAGGCTCTCCTCGGCCTCGCTGACAAAGACACGCGCGCTGGACCGAACGCCGCGGCCCTCGGCCCGGACAACCGCCCGGCTGCCGAGTTCGCCCTCACGGATCACGCGCTGAATGACCTCATCGAGCCAGGCGAGCGAACCCGCCCGCGCCGGAACCGCCAGCGCGACCAGCACGGCAAGACTAGCCATCACAGTCTGCCCGATCCGAACAAGGCGCGTCATCGATCGAGTTCCACGATTTACGGCCCTAGGGACGACGGCAGCGGAAAGGCTCTGTCGAGGAGTTTCGTTGCCCGTGGCTCACTATTTTACCCGCCCCGGGGAAACCGGTCGCCGCGAACCGAGCCACTCCTCCATTTTGTGCATCGCAACCACACCGACACCGGCTTGAACCACGTTGATTCCCACATACTTGGTCCAGACCTGCGGTGGAACCTGAAGCACGCGACTGGCGCCGTCTTGGGCAACCCGCACCGGCTTCCACTTACTCAGACGAATGCCCGCACGCGCGCAAAACGGGCCGGCCGAGTGGGCCAGTTGCTCCAGGCTCATCCGACCCAGCGCCTCGGGCCAGTGGGTCAGGACGCGGTACGTTCCGCCAGCGGCACGCACGGCCCACCAACGGGCGGCCTTCGAGGTTGCCGAACCGAGGGTCTGGGCCGTCTGCGCGACCGCCTCGCGGCCGGCCGACCTGACCGCGGCCCGCGCTGTAGCCTTGACCTCGGACCGCGCCGCCTCGGCCGCCGCCGCGGCAGCAGGCTGGAGGGCCGCCAGGCTGACCACGTCCATGACGATCAGACAGCCGTCGATCAGCGCCCAAGCCATCTCGCCGCTGGTCGGCGTATGCCCCCGCGCCACCACGCCTCCCAGGTGCAGCAGGTCGTAAAGCGGCAGAAACATGTCAAACCGCACCTCGCCGCGATCCAGCTCCTGGACGCGGGCCAGACCGTCGTGGCGGATGGTCCGGATGACCGCCTGGCCGTTTTCGCCCGAGAGGCTCAGGACCTGCTCGGCCAGCGCCTCGGTGAACGATTTGCGCGGCACGCCCCGGAGCTTCAGGAGAACCTCGGGCGCAGCGTCCGCCCGCGCGATCGGCGGAATAACGGCCGGGCCGTCGCGGCCAAGAATGTGTCGGAAATCGTCGTCGAACGCATACTTGGCGAGCATGGCCGCCGCCATCGAACCATACTCGGCCAGGGCGGCGACCGCCTGGTGGCGCAGCAGCGGGTCGTCCAGTGCGCCATAGACGACGTCGGCCGCGTCGGCCCCGGCCTGCCGCAACGCCTGATCGCCTAGCTCCCCATACTCGATGGCCAGCCGCAGGCCGTGCTGGCTGGAACCGACCACCTCAATCAGCCCCACCGCCGCCAGATGCCGAAGCAAAGCCGCCACCGTTTCGGGCGACCGGGTGCGGAGCAGCTCATCCACGTCGTCCGAGTTGACACGGAGGACGATCAACGCCTGGTCGAGCGGCAGCGAGTCGCCCACAGCGCGCAAAACCGGCGCATACAGAGCCACGAGCGCAAACCCCTCAGGCCCGAGGCGGCGAAACGCCTCAAGGGCCAGCACGCGGTCGTTTTCGAGGGTGATCAGCGCCCGCCGCAACGACGCAGGACCCTCGGCCAGACTGATCAGGTCGAGCAGCGACAGGGCATCATCGAGCGCGGCCGGATCGTCGCCGAGCCGGCGGATCAGGTCGCAGACCCCGATCGGTTCGGCGAGGATCAGCGCCAGGGCCGACGGGTAGCGGGCGGCCATGGCTCGCCGCGACGGCGCGAGCCGGGCAATCTCGTCGATCAGGATCGCCCGGTCGACCTCGTCGGCCCGCTTCAGAGCAAAATACGCGCGCCAATGCAGCAGCAGATCAGCGGCCGCGTCGTCGCTCAGCACGGAAGCGAGCCGCCGGAACTCGTCCGGGTGGCGCTCGAGCAGGAAGACGGCATCCAGATCGAGCCGATCCAGAAGCCGCAAACCACGCAGGCCCTCAAGACGCTCGACCTTCAACGCTGTGTGCTGGTAGCGGTCGAGGACCCGGGCGACAAGCTCGGCCTGCTCCGGGTAGCGGGCCTTGACGGCAGCAAACTCAAGGGCCGAGGCCCGCGCCGTATCCTCGGCGGCTGCCGACGGTGAGCGACGCGCTGGCTCACTCGTCGCGCGATCGGTCCAGCGGGCCAGCTTCACCAGAGCCGTTACCGCCAGCAGCAAAACGACGGCGGCCGCGATGCGCTTCATGAGACCGATCCGCCTCGTAACGCCGGCCACCCGCCAGCCGCTGGATGGCCGCAGGGACCGACCCCGGTCGGCTACCCCACAACCATACCGCACACCGGTTCGCTGGCGACGGGGAGCAGATCCCCATCGACGCCTGATTTTTCACCCCAGCCGGCCCATCCGTCAACCACGGCCATATCCATCCTCAGCTCCCCCCAAAAGCCACTGCGCCGGCCTCCGACATCCATCGCAACATCTTGCGAAATCATCGGTTCGATCAAATCCGAGCCACGCCGCGAATAGGTTACATCTGTATAGTATTCCGTGGTAAAATCGGGGACCGAAGATCGTCACCGAGGTGGTTTCAACGGCGTGAGGTGGATGATGAGGGTTCGGCGCACGCGGCGGACCGATGGGCGGTTGGGGGCGGGACTGAATGACCGAAGCGGCTGGTCAAGCGATCGGGGCGGTCGGGATCGGTTGGCGGTGGGCGGAGGCCGGTATGCGGTCTGGGTGGCGATGCCGTGGGGGGTTCGGGTGCCGGGGGAGATGTTGGTGGCGACGCGTTGGGGGTGGTCGAGGCGGCCTGAGGCCCACGACCCTCGTTGGACTGCCTACGGGATTGGGCCGGCGGTGGTCGCCGTGCGGCTGCTCGGGGGACTAGGCGGATCCGATGGGGAGTGCGGCTCGGAGGGGGGTCGTCGCGGCTAGGTGGGGGACCGTAGGGCTGGGGGGCTTGGTGGAAGGGGTTCGATCGGGACGGGAAGGCCGGGGTCGCTGGGTTGACCCCTTGGCGCCCCGATCGTCCGATCAGCACCCTGGAAGGCCACCTCTCCACGTTTCACTGTGGTCACTGGAAAACGATTGCGCCGTGGCCTTTCTGCGAGCCTGAAAAGGAACGGGTATGGGATCGCTTCAGACCGAGCATGAGCGTGACGGTCAGGTTCGGACCAAGATTGTGGCGACGCTGGGTCCGGCGTCGCGGGGACGGCCGATGATCCGCCGGCTGATCGAAGCGGGCGTGGATGTCATCCGGCTCAACGCGTCGCACATGCCGCACGCCGAGCGGAGCGCGACGCTGGCCGACGTCCGCGCTGTTGCCGCCGAGATCGACCGGGCGGTTGCCGTTCTGCTCGATTTAGGCGGGCCCAAATTCCGCCTGGGGCCGATTCCGGGCGGCAGTGTCGAATGCCCCGCCGATGCCCACTTCCGGCTGGTTACGGAGCGCGAGCCCCACGAGGTCGACGACCCGACCGTCCTGACCTGCACGTATCGGGATCTGCCCGACGATCTGAGGGCCGGCGATACGGTTCTCTTTGCCGATGGGACGGTGGCCATGGACGTGGTGGCGACGGCTCCGGGCCGGGTGACGTTGCGGGTGACGCTGCCGGGTCGGCTCCGTTCGGGTCAGGGCGTGAACCTTCCCGGCGCCCGGCTCAAAGTCCCGGCGCTGACCGAGGCCGATCTGGCCGACATCGCCTGGCTGGCCGATCACCCGGTCGATTATGTCGGCCTCTCGTTCGCGCGGACCGCCGACGACGTCCGGCTGCTCCGCGAGCATCTGGATCGCGTGGGCAGTCGGGCCCACATTGTGACCAAGATCGAGAAACCCGAAGCGGTCGCCCATCTGGAGGCGATCATCCAGGCCACGGACGCCGTCATGGTTGCCCGAGGCGATCTCGGGGTCGAGCTTGATGTGGCGCGGGTGCCGGCGATTCAAAAGCAGATTCTGGCGGCTTGCCGGGCGGCTCGGGTCCCGGTGGTGACGGCCACCCAGATGCTTCAGAGCATGGAAAGCTCGAACCGGCCGACGCGGGCCGAGGCGTCCGATGTCTTCAACGCGGTCCTGGACGGAACCGACGCGGTGATGCTCTCGGGCGAGACGGCCATCGGTCAGTATCCGGTCGAGACGGTCGAAGTCATGAACCGGGTGCTCCGCGAGGCCGAGCACTTCATGGCAACGACCGACCCCGGACCGACCACGCGGGACGGTTGGATCACGCCGGTGACCGACGCGGTGGTGGAAGCCGCTGCCCTGGCGGCCCGCAAGCTCGATGCGCGGCTGCTGATCGTCGCCACCGAGACCGGGCGCTCGGCGCTGGCGGTGTCGAAATACCGCCGCCGCACTCCGACGCTGGCCTTCGCCGCCGACCCGACGCTGGTCAACCGGATGGCGCTGTACTGGGGCGTCACACCACGGCTGATCAACGACCTGAGCGATTATGAGCGGATTCTCCGCGAGGCCGAGACGTGGGCGCAGGCCCAGGGGTTGATTCAGCGGGGGGATGTGGTCGTGATGCTCCGGGGCACGGTTTCGCCCACGCGGATGCACAACACGCTCGTCGTGCACCAGATTCCCTAGGGGAGAGCGGGGGAACGTGCGGGCTGGAGAATCGAGGCCGGGGTTGAGGGCGCCGGTGGGCCGGGTGGCGGTGGGGCGGGGTGTGGCTCAGCAGTGGCGGCGGCCGACGTCGGGCGGGTTGGTTCCCCAGCCGAGCTTGTCCCGCAGAGTTCGGTAGTAGCTGTGGCCAGGCAGGCGGATCATCGGAAAGGGGGTCGTTCCGCGGCGGATCAGGATCCGGTCGCCTTCCTCGACCGGGATTTGCACCTGGCCGTCGACGACTAGATGCAGGGCTGGCTCGCTGCCGCGCGGGGACAGTTCGATCAGCTTGTTGGTGGAGTCGACCAGCGGGCGTTGGGTGAGCGTGTGAGGGCAGATCGGCGTGACAACGAACATATGGGCGTCGGGCGGGAGGATGGGTCCGCCGGCCGAGAGGCTGTGGGCCGTTGAGCCGACGGGGGTGGCGACGATCAGGCCGTCGCCCCGATAGGTGATGACGGCTTCACCGTCGATCGACAGGCCGATTTCGACCAGGTGGAACGGCGGCGCGGCCCGGAGGACCACGTCGTTCAGGGCGCGGAAGCGGGTGCCGGAGCCGCGGCGTTCGAGGGTCACGTCGAGGGTCATCAGGTTTTCGATCGTGAACCGCCGGCTGGCAATTTGGGGCAGGTGGCCGACCACCTCGTCGGGGGTCAGTTCGGCGAGGAAGCCAAGCCGACCGAGATTGACGCCGAGCACGGGCGTTGGCTGGTGTCCCATGCGTCGGGCGGTGTGTAGGACCGTGCCGTCGCCGCCGAGGACCAGGGCGACATCAGCGGCCAGACCGGACAGATCGGCCTCGCCGCCCAGGTCGGTCGCTTCGAGCACCAGGCCAGGGTGTCGGGCGATGGCGGTGGTCAGCCGGTCGATTTCGGCGACCACTTCGGGCTTGGTTCCGTTGCCGAGCAGGGCCACGCGGGTGGCGCGGGGGGCTTCGGTCCGCGTTGCGATGGGGGCCATGGATCACGGCTCACGCGGCCGGAGGGTTGAACCGGTTACGATCCGCGTGAGCGAGCCTAAGCCGGCGCGAGCCAGACGGTCAACGTCGCGGCCCGGTCGACGCGCCGGATTCGTTCCGGAGATCCAGGGGCAGCCGATGCGGTACCGGCTCCGGGCCGGTTTCACGAACGGCCGCGGGATGACGCGGCCACGGGTCGCCGCGCCGCGGTCAGGATCAGCAGAGCACCGACCAGATAGGTCAGAGCCGTCCCTGCAAGCAGCAGTTCCCGCATGGCCGATGCCTCCTGGAGCGTGCAGCCGGGTTTGGGGATCGGGGGATTGCGTGATGGGGCCGCCCGCGGCGGGCATGACCGCGGCCGCGGGCGGGCGGGGGTGACGTCAAACCAGGCCCCGCTCGGGCAGCATCAGCGGCCCATCGGGGAGCAGGTTTTTCTGGACAGTGACTCCGCCACGAATAACCTGGCCGTTGATGCCACGGGCCGTTGAGATGACCTGGCTGCGACGGCGGTTGACAAATTCGACGTGGTTCAGCGGCCGGCCCACAAAGGCCGAGTTCACGACGGTGTGGGCAGCGATCAGGTTGATCGACCCCCGGGCGTTGAGCACCAGACCGCGAACTTGTTTGCCCACGAACCGCTTCATGTTGCCCTGGACGTCGATGATCGCGGCGCCGTCCAGCTCGGGGTGGGCCGACTCACTCAGCCCGCTCAATGGCGTGGCCACGCCTTGGAGGAGGATCGTGGTACCGCTCGGGGCGTTGGCGGCAGTAAACAGCGTCAGGGTGTTTCCGACCGAGCCGACGAAGTTGAGCCGGGCCAGCAAGCCGTCGATGCTGCCCAGACCAAGCGTCGGGTTGGGCAGCAAACCGGTCGGGCCGGCATTCTGGAACGGCGAGAAAATGCCCGAGACGGCATTGCGGGCCGCCTCGACGAAGAGCGGGCCGACGGGTGTCAGCGCCATCGAGCCGAACTGGAACAGGTTGGGCTGGGCGGTGTCGAAATGGCCGGCGCCACTGGCATAGAGCGTATTGGAGCCGGCCAGGCCGGAGGCATCGCCATTGAACAGGAACTCGCGTTGGGGGAAGAACGGCGCGATTGGCGTGCCGTTGGGCGCGGTGGCCACGACGGCTGACCCGCTGGCCAGGCTCTGATCGACGTCGATCGCGTAGGCCGGTCCGTCGAGGCTGGTCAGAATCGTCTGGACCGGGCTGGAGCCGATACCCGTCAAGCTGGTGATACCGGCCAGGTTGGAGGCGTCGAAGGAACCGACGGGGTTGAGGTCAAGGTCGTAGGCCAGTACCTGGGTCCCATCGCCGACCAGGACCAGGTTGCGCGCCGAGCGGAGCGAGAGGCCGACCGGAATCTGGGTCGATCCCAGGGCGGGCAGGGCTTGCTGGGCGACGAGCTGGCCGGTCATGGCGTCGAAGCGGAGCAGCCGCGAGGCCCCAGGGGTCGGATCGACGGTGTAGATCTGGGGGTTGCCCAGCGCCTGGCGGCGGCCGTTCACAACGACGCCCTGGGGATTCGCCAGGACGCGGTCGATCCGGATCTGCAAGCCGGTCGTTCCCGAGGCATCGACGGTCGTCTGCTGGGCGACCGCAACCACCGGCGTGATCCCGCCGATCGAGGCGCCGCCGGTGACGATCGTCGTGGCAGCCCGTCCAGCGGTGACGACGGGGACGCCCTCCTTCAAGTAAAGGGCGGTGTCGGCGGCGATCTGGCGAAGGTTGACCTCAAGAACGCCGCCGGCCAGGTTGATCCGACCACCGGGGACCAGGCCGAAGTCGGTCATCTGGAGCGCACCGATCGGATCGACACCTTCGCCCGACGTGCTTCCGGGTGGGCTGTCGGCGTCGCGGACGCTGGCCAGTGGGATGACATCGCGGGTCCGGCGACCGTGGGGACCACGGACCGCGGCGATGATCCGGCTGGCGTTGGTCGTGTTGTCGAAGACCAGATGGAGCCGGCCATCGGCGTCGACGTGGGTGCCGCCGGGTTTGCCGGCTAGCAGAGTTCCCATCCCGTAGAGGGTGACGACGACGTCGTTGCCGTTGTAGGTGTAGCGGAACCGCCGTTCTTTCCAGGGGACATCGTTTTCAAGCTGCAACTCCAAGCGGGCCAGATCTTTGTCGTTGATCGGTTGGCCGGTCTTGGCGAGGATGGTCTTGCCGCCGCTGAGGAGCTGGCGGCCCTCGAGGCTCTCGACGCTAGGGCGCCTGCGGCGCCGATCGCTTCGGGTCGGTTGCATGGGTCAGCCGCCTTGCTCCTCTCGGGACTGGGCTGAGGCCGGTCCGATTACGGCCAACGGCCCGTTGGCGCCCGGGCCGCGGAACCGGCACATGCCCGAATATCGACACAACACGCGCGACCCCATCAACAAACCCGGTTGCCCCGCCGCTCGGGGCGTTCGCACCGAGCGGCCGGTTGTAATTCGGTCCGATTGCGGCTCCGGCGCGACCGCGATACACTCGCCGACAAGATCCGGCTACCGTACCCTGCCCGGGAAAACGACGTTCTCGCAGGCCGGGGCGGTTGCCGCAGGGTTTCGCACGCGTTGAAGAAGGAGACGACCGGTGCCTCGCCTGTTGAGCTTGAGTGGGTCGGCGGCGCTTTTGTTCGGCCTGGGGATGGCCGGCCAGCTCGCCGCGCAGGACGAACCGAAGCCCGAGACGCCGCCGGCCGCTGCGGCCGAGTCTCAGCCCGCCGAAGCCGCTCCGGCTGCGGCTCAGGAAACCCCACCGCCGGCAGTCCCAGCCTCGGTGACCCCTCCGGCGCCGCCTACCATCCCCCCCCAGGTCGAGGCCAAACTCGAAGCGGCTCGCCGCGCAGTGGCCGAAGCGATTGTCGCCGCCGAAGATGCAGGGCTGGTCGATTCGAGCATCGACCCGCCGCCGATCCTCGACATCCTGATCAACGGTTACGCCAACGACCGCGCCGTGCTCAAGGCCGTCACGACCGAGAAACCGGAGGCCGGCCTCAGTCCGGAGGTTTTTGGGGCCTGGTTTACCGGTTACGGCAAGCCGATGGACGGCATCACGGCCGAGAAAAACGTCAAGATTGTTCCGCCGTCGCAAGGGTTGAAGGCCTGGTACGACAAGCGGGCCGAGTTCCTCCGGCGGCATATCGCCGAGGTGCGCAAGGCCCGAGGCTCGGCCGAGCCGACTCCGGCCGCCACACCGAGCGCTGAACCCTCCCCAGCCCCCACGGCCACCGAACCCAAGGCCGAGGAGCCGAAGGTCGAGGAACCCAAGGCCGAGGAGTCCCAGACTGAGGCGCCGCCGGCGGCGGCTCCGAGCGAGAGCGGGGATGCCGAAGCCCAGCCGGCCGAAGCATCGGCGCCGGGCGAATCGCAGCCGGCCGCCGAGCCTCCTTCGGTGTGACGCGGTGCCGGGCTTGAGGGGCCAGGCTTCGGGTCTGGCGTCGAACCGCTGGCCGGGAGCCTCGGCGTCGGGCCGAGCGAGCGGGGATGATCGGCCGCCGGCGTGCGTCGGATTGGATCGAGTTTGACGAGCAGGGCTGAAAAACGGGGGCGGCCGTCCGCTCTCTGGGACACGGAGAGCCGACGGACTCGCCCCCCGCTCTTTCCTCTTGGGACTTCGCGATCGCCGTGTCTGCGCCTTTGCCTCCCGTCCGTGCGTTTGCCGTGCTGCTGGAGCTTGCCGTGCGCGCAGCGGCCGAGGTCGAGGCTGACGCGATCCTTGTGCTGCCGGAGGGTTCGGCCGATTGGGAGGAGGTGCGGCGGCGGACCGGGGATCTTCGGGTGCTGGTGGCCTCGCCGAGCGAGCGGGTGATCAAAGCCGTCCGCGAGGCGGGGTTGATCGCGCTCGATGTCGAGCCATCCGAGGCGGGGATTGCCGACCGGATCAGCCTGGCGCTGATCGAGGCGGTCGCGCACGACCAGCTCCGAGCCGGTGCGCTGGTCGTGGTGGCCTATTCGGCGTTCGAGGCCGACACGCTGGACTCGCTCTCCCTGATCCAGTTGGGGGAGCATCTGGAGCGGCTGACGGCCCACGACCTGAAGGCGCTGGAGACGAGCGTTCCGTTCGAGACGCTCAAGGCGGTCGTCGACGTGGCGATCGAGATTGGCCGGGAAGGGCGTGAGGGGACGCCGGTCGGCGCTCTGTTTGTGGTGGGCGATGCGCGGGAGGTTTTGGAGCGGTCGCACACCCTGGGGTTTGACCCGTTCAAGGGATATCGCCGCAAGGACCGCAATATCCGGGATGGACGCGTGCGCGAGGCGATCAAGGAGATTGCGCAACTCGATGGCGCGATCGTGGTGGCGCGGGATGGGACGGTCGAGGCCGCCTGCCGGATTCTGGATGCGCCGACCAGCGGACTGGCGCTGCCGAAGGGTCTGGGGACCCGGCACTGGGCGGCGGCGGCGATTACGAAGGTGACCTCGGCGGTGGCCGTCGTCGTCAGCCAGTCGACCGGGAACGTGCGGATCTTCCAGAACGGCGAGCTGGTGCTCCGGATTGCTCCGATGCGGCATGTGCGCGCGATGAAGTGGCAGGATGTCGAGGTCGAGCCGCCGGTGGCCCGCGGCGAGCGCGAGCGTGGCTGAGGCGGGGCCGGCTGGCGACAGGCGCGGCATCGAGGTCAGAGGATGGGCGGCGGCTCGGGCGGCGGAGCTGTGGGATCGGGGCGATCCTCGGCGCGGCGGCGGTGGCGGTCGAACCAGCCAATCCGCTTGGCGCGGCGGTCATAGGCGCGGCCGGTGGCGCGAAGGATGACCATGCCGGCGTAGACGACGACGAGCCAGGTCAGCCAGGCCGTCGCGAGCATCGCCGGGATGCCATAGGCCAGCGCGCGCTCGATCAGGTGGCGCGCAACGATGGCGAAGGCGACCGTCGCGGCCAGCATCAGCCAGATGCCCAGAATGCGAGGGCCCAGGGCCAGCAGCGCGGGCAGGACGCGGCGGGGGCTGACGGCCGCGGCATCTTCAAACAGCAAGATCGCCAGCAGGGCCACGAGGCTGTAGATTCCGCCCAGCGAAATCAGGACCCCGCGCAGCACCAGACCGGCCAGATCGGTCGAATCGGAGAACGGCAGCCACCACCGGACGAGCAGGTACGTCGGAGCCAGACCCACGGCCCAGGCCAGCCCCCAGCGGAGCACGGCGGCCAAGAGCGTGCCCAGCTCCAGCTCAGGCCAGCGGGGATGATGCATCTCTCCCAGAGCCGAACTGGTCAGGATCGCCCCGCCGAAAGCCAGGGTGTAGGCCAGCGCGAAGCCGAATGCCACGACAAAGCCGATCGTAATGGGGACGATCAACAGCATCGCCCCGCCTTCGCGCAACGCCCAGGGCACGACCCCCAGGGCGATGACCGAGGTGACGCTCAAGATCAGCGGCAGCAGGACCAGGGCCATGAGCCCCATGTCGTCCCAGAGGGGGTAGAGCACGCTGCCGAGCAAGGTCGGCTCGGGGCGTTTCGGAAGGGGGAGCAGACCACCGCGGGCGATCGACGCGGTGGGCCCAGGCGACTCGGCGCGGCGACGCCGACGGCGGCGGCCGGCGATCTCGTCGCCGTCGGCCGTGTAGCGAAGCCGCTTACGGCGGTCGGGAGGTTCCGCGGGGATCGAGGCGTCCTCGTAACCCAGGGTGCCGATCCCAGGAGGGGCTGCGCGGGGGCGAGGCTCGGGAACCGGGGCGAGGGCGTAGCCGGTCGGCGGCTCGGTCGGGTCGGCAGATCCGGATCCCTGGTCGGGGACGGCGGCCGGTGCCTCCGGAACGCGAAACGCAGCGCCGCAGTCTGGGCAGCGGCCGGTGCGGCCGGGCCGGGCACCCGGTAGGCGGAGCAGTCGTCCGCAGGCACAGGTGATCGTGGGGACGCCGTCCGCAGCGCTCACACCTCGGGACCGCCCTGGGATATGCGAGGCCGTGCCGCAGGGTCTTCGCGGGCCATCTGATCGAGCATCGCGCGAATCTGGAGGGCCTGGTCGGGGCCGAGCGGGTGAGTTTTCAGCAGATGCATGACCAGCAGGCCCGGCTCGCCGTGGTAGAGCTTCTCGACCAGGCCGCGAATCCGCCGCTGGCAAACCTCCTGCTCGGTAATCAGCGGCCGGTAGACAAAGGCAAGCTCGCTGCGGTCACTAGCGACCAGACCCTTAGACTCGAGTCGGTCCAGGAGGGTGGCGACGGTGGCATAGGACCAGTCGCGGCCGGCGCTGCGAATCGCCTCGAGCAACTCCCGGACCGTACCCTGGCCGCGATTCCAGAGGGCTTTGAGTACATCAAGCTCGGAGTCGGGTATGGTAGGAACGGCGTTCGTCGCACGCTTGGGCATGGCCGGGGCCTCGGATTCAGTCGGTCGGATCTCAACGTCCCGGTGGCATCCGCGAAGAACCTCTGAGCAGACCAGGCAAACTCCGCGATCATGGTTCGGGGCCAGCGGTTCGACGAACCGGCGGAGCAGCTACGGCCAAGGTTGCGCCTGGGTGGGCAATCGGATGCATCTGAGCTTATCCTAAGACACATGTCCGGGCGCGGTCAATGCCGAGGAACTGACAGCTCTCCATGAACAGGCTGACGCTGGAGGCGGTTGCCGGGGATGGGGTTCCGTCGGGGCCGGTGGGAGCGGATCGACCGTTCGGGAGCCGGCGGCGGGGGGCGATTCTGGTTGCGGATCTGCTGCGGCTGGCGTATCCGGCGGTGACGGCGGTCGGGGCAACGGCGCTTTTGGTCTGCGGAGGTTTTGTGCCGGTGGTGCGGCGGTGGCTGGCCGATGAGATCCGGCTGATGGACCTGGAGGCGGTGGTGGCGACTTTGGGGGGTGTCTGGCCCCGGCCGGCGCGGTCCCGGACTCACTCGGATCTGGGGCCAATCCTGAGTCGCAACGAAGCGGCGCCGTTTCTGGAGGATCTGGACCGGATGGCGGCCGTGCTCGGGATCCCGGCGCCGAAGCGTCCGCGGCTGACGTATCTGCCGTGTTGCGGGATTGTGGCGTCGGGGCCTCGGGAACGGACGTTGGTGGTAGGTTTGCCGCTGTTCCAGGTTCTGACCCGCGGGGAGTTGCGGGCCGTCGTTGCGCATGAGTTGGCGCATTTGGCGCGGGGAGATGCCGGCCGGCTCGAGGGGGCGATTCGGCTGGTCGAGCGGCTCGAGGAAGCCTTGGAGGCCAGCCCGCCGGTGGGCGGCTGGCGCGCCGGACCGCTCCGGGCCTGGGCGCGGTGGAGCTACCGCCGGGGCGTCGAGTGGATCGCGCCGCTGGCACGGGCGCAGGAGGAGCGGGCCGACCGTGTTGCGGCCGGGCTGGTGGGCGGCGACGTGGCGGCGGCGGCCCTGGTTCGGGTGGCTCTGATTCAGCCGTTGTTCCGCGAGGTGCTGGCTTATTACGAGGCAGCCCGGCCGGCGACCGCCAACCTCTACGCCCTGTTCCGAACCCTCTGGCGGCGCCTTCCTCAGGAGACGCTGACAACGCTTCGGCACAACCTGTTGGCCGATCGGACCGCGGCGACGCCCACCCATCCGCGGCTGATTGACCGGCTGATCGTGATGCAGTCGTACCCGCCGCGTCCTGGGGCGGACGACCGGATGCCCGCCGAAACGCTGCTTGTCGACCTGGAGACACTCGAAGAGGCGTTGCATCGGCGCCTGTTTGCGGACAAGCGTCCGGTGCGGTCTGTCTTTCACCGCGCGGGGAGTTAGCGGCGCGCGGATCGGGCCACGAAGGCGGCTGGGCCGCGGGCGGTTCGGGCCGTTGGGCGCCGGGGCCGGCCGGGGGACCATCGCGTCGGTGCGGGCAGTTGGGCGCGATGCTTGTTCGGAGGCTCGGCGATGGAGGGCGCTTGAGGCCGGGGGGCTAGTGCACCGCCGCGGGCCGAAGCTGGCTCGTATTTGGGCTTCGCAGGCCGCCGACCCCGCCATCGACGTCGCTGGACCGGCCGCGGCCCGATTGAGCAACCGCCGCGCGGGCGGCTATGCTTGTTTTTGGATCTGTTTGCTCGATCCAATCTCCGGTGCCGAGGCGTCCGCCCATGAAACCGTTCGTCCGCCGCCCGACCCCAGCCGACCGCCGCCTGAGCTGGCTTGGGGCGTTTGTCGTGGGCCTGAGCCTGGCGGGCGCCCGCCCGGCCTGGGCGCAGTGGGGCTGGGGTTGGGGCTGGGGCTGGGGATTTGGCGGCGGTCAGATCGGCAACATGGCGATCATGAACAATATCAACGACCGCTCGGCAGCGGCGGCGTCCGCGGCCTACGCGGCGCGGCAAACGATGCCTGGGGCCGGCCGGGTCTATGGCGGCAATCCGAACGCGTACATCAACCGCACCCGCGAGGCGACCTTCTTCGAGCGGTTTGATCCGTCAACCCGGCGATCGTTGTCGCAGCAGATGTCGCGTCTGCCGGCCCGCGCGGGTGCTCCGGCGGGCACCGGCTCGCCCGCGGCCGCTGCGCTGACCGCCGCGCGGACGGTCTTGCCCTTGGCCAGCTTCTTCTCGGAGGCGGGCGTCTTGGTCTGGCCTGCCGGAGCACCGACCGACGGCCCGCTCGAGTCCCAGAAGGCGGCAGCCGATTCCTCGGTCACTTCCGTCTACCGCGAGGTGCGCAACGGCGGGCGTGCCCCGGTGGCGTTAGTGACCAATGCCCGCACGGCCCTCGTCGAATACGGTCAGGCGGCGCTCGACTATCTCCGCGCTCACACGACGCCGGCCGTCGTCGATGGCTTTCATCGGTTTCTGCTCAGTCTGTACGACAGTCTGGGCCAGGCCGCGTTGGGCCCATCGACGACGCGGGGCTGAACGAAGGCCGCAAAGCGGCCGCCCGGGCGTGTCGAGACTCACGACGGTACCGGCCCGTTGGCTTGCCCCAATCGGGGTCGAGTCGGGTCCAAACGGGTGGGCAGGAGCGACGGTCCGAGGCGGATGGGCAGAGGTGCTTGCGTGCGTGGTGGCCGGCTCAAGCCGGCCGAAGCGGGGTTACTGCCCCAAGGTTCGTTTCAGGACAGGCTCGAGGTTCGAGGCGGTCAGGTCAATGTGGGCGATGTTGCCGTTGCGGTCGATCAGGACGTTGGCGGGGATGTCGGTAATGCCGTAGGCGGCGGCGATGTCGGGGTTGCCCTGGGCGGCGTTGAGAAGGTTGGGGAACCCGACGTGATGGTCGACCAGGAAGCGGCGAACGCTGGCCTCGAGGGCGGCGGGCGACTCGTCGGGGTCGTGCATGGCGTCGAGATTGACGCCGACGACCCGAAGGCCGCGCTGCTTGTAGGCGCGAAGCACGGCGACGAGATGGTCGGCCTCGGGGCCGCAGGGGATGCACCAGCTCGCCCAGAAGACGAGCAGGACGACGTCCCCCCTGGTGTCGGCGAGGCGGAAGGGCTGGCCGTCGATATCCCGGCCCTCGAAGGGCGGAGCGGGCGTGCCGATCATTTCGAGCCGGCGGAGGCGGTTGGCTGCGTAGGTGCGGATGGCCTCGTCGGGTGATTCGCGGGCGATCAGGGCGAAGGCCTGCTTGGCGATGTCGAACTGGTCGGCCTGGACCAGCCGTTGGTAGCAGGTTTCGGCGACCATCAGACGGGTATCGCGGGGGAGGGTGACGAGGCCGACCGGCTCGCCGTCGGCGTCGGGCTTCTTGCCCGCCTGGACGGCGGCTTTGAGGCTGGCCAGGGCGTTGTCGTAATCACCGCGTTCGATTTCGGCCAGGATATTAACCAGGGAGGCGAGGTAGAGCAGGCCGGGGTCGGTGTGTCCGTCTCGGATCAGGCGTTCGGCGGCGGGTTCGGCGGGTCCGTAGATGCCGCTGGCCAGGGCGCCCTGGAACAGGGCAGCGTAGGCCTCGACCTGCTGGGCGCCGGTCAATTTTTGAGCCAGGGCGTCGATCTGCTGAAGGCGGCGGGTTTCGAGCGCGGTCAGATCGTCGAGGTAGCGGGCGTTGATCGCGTCGAGATCGTCGCCGGCGGCGGCGGTGATCGTGGCCGCGGGGGCCGGTGGCCGCTGGGCGTGGACCGCCGTCGGCGCGGCCAGCACGACGCCGATCAGAGCGGCCGAGAAGATGCTTCGGGGACGTCGGACGCGCAGGGTCATCGTGGGCCTACTCTCGGTTCGATCGAGTCCTCGTTCCGGTTGCCTGGGCAGGACGTCGGCCGGTGGATTCGACGCTCCAGGCACGAGCGTATTGTGCCAGGAAGATTGTCGAGGGCCAAGCGGGGAGAGGCTCGCCCCAGGGAAACCTAAGGCGCCGCGGGTTTTAAAAGCGCGTCGAAGAATGCGTCGATCTCGGCTCGGATTCGGGGGAGGTCGTCGCCCCAGTCGTTGCCGTGGCCTTTGCCGACCAGAAGCTCGACCCGGCCCGGGACGCCGGCACGGGTCAGCGCGTCGGCCAACTTGGTGGCCTGGGTATGGGGCACCAGCGGATCTTTGGTCCCCTGGAAGGTGAGGACCGGCGGATCGTCGGGCGTCACATGGGTCAGGGGCGAACCCAGCCGCGCCAATTCTTCTTTTTCCTGGGGCGAGCCGCCCAGGAAGTCCCGGAGCAGCGGCTGGCTGATCGGCGGGATGTCGTCGGCCAGCAGGTCGGTGGGGCCAAAGACGTTGACGACGGCGTGCACCCGGCTGTCAGGAAGGTCCGGCTGGGCGGGATCGTCGAGGCCGTCGTCGGGGTCGGTCACGCCGAGCATCAGAGCCAGATGGGCGCCAGCCGAGAAGCCGATCGCGCCAATCCGTTCGGGATCGACGCCGTAATCGGCCGCATGCGCTTTGAGCCAGCGCACCGCGGCCTTCACGTCGTGAACCTGGGCCGGAAAGGTGAACTCGGGACAAAAGCGATAGGCCGGCGAGATGGCCACGTAGCCCCGGGCCGCGAAGTGGCGAAGTTGGTCGCGGTTGCTGGCCTTGTCGCCGCCGCGCCAAGCACCGCCGTGAATGACGACCAGCGCGGGAAACGGGCCGTCGCCCTCGGCCGGACGAGCCAGGTCCAGCTTTAGCTTGCGGCCGTCGACCGTTGCATAGACCAGGTCGGTCTCGAGCCGCACCGGCGCCAGCGCCGGACCCTGAGCACCCAGGATTCCACCGGCCAGCAGCAGGACGCCCCCCAGGCTGGCGCCAATCGTTTGCCGTGTCATGGTCTACTTCCGCACATGGCGATCGAACGACCCGTCAGAACGGAAACCGGCCGAGCGGCCTCCACGGTGCTCCAGCATAGGCGCCGGCGGCTCGATCTGCGAGCGCCGAGGAGGCCGCGCGGCTCAACGACTCGTTGCAATCCGAACCCCCGATGCCCAGCTCAGAACCAGAGCCGCTTGTCGACCGGGTTGCGGAGCGGCTCGCCCCGGGCAAAGCGGCCGACGTTGTCGACCAGAACCTCCAGGTGCCGCGGAGCGATCGCCGTCGAATAGCCGGCCGTGTGCGGGGTCAGAATCACATTCTCAAATGCCCAAAGCGGGTGCTCCGGTGGCAGCGGCTCGACCTCAAACACATCGAGCGCTGCACCGGCCAGCCGACCGCAGCTCAAGGCCGCCACCAGGTCGTCCAGGACGACGATCGCTCCCCGGCCGACGTTGATCAGGTACGAGCCGGCCTTCATCAGCCGCAATCGTTCCCGGTCAAACAGACGCTCGGTCTCGGGCGTGTGGGGAGCGGCGATGACGATGAAGTCGCTGGTGGCCAGAAGCTCCGGCAGGTCGCTCAGCCCGCCGAGCCGGTCGAGGTCGACGCCCACCGGCACGGCAACGCGGTCCGGGAATCGATCCACGGCCCGAATCGTCATCCCGAACGCCGAGGCGCGGCGGGCCACCTCCGCCCCGATGCCACCGAGGCCGACGATGCCCAGCGTCGCCCCGGGCAGGTAGATCGTGGCGCGGTCCATGGCGCTTGCGACGCCCGGACCGGCCGCAAAATGAACGCGGTGGGCCTCGCCGCCCACCGGCCGCCAGGCCCGCTCGACCTGGTTCCGGATGTAGATGTGCAAGTTACGGGCAAAACAGAGGATGTAGCCCATGACCTGATCGGCGATCACGTCGCCAAAAAGGCCGCGCATGTTGGTCAGCACGCAGGGATGCTCGACCAAAGCCGGAAACATGTAATGCTCGAGGCTGGCCGTGAACGCCTGAACCCAGCGCAGGCGTGGAGCGTGGGCGAGCAACTCGGGCGTGATCTTGCCCAGAAAGGCATCGGCCGTCGGGATCGCGGCCAGGGCGTCGGCAGGCGTGGCGGCATTGGTGAAACAGACGTCGGGAGCGGCGGCCTGAACGGCAGCGAGCCGATCGGCGTCGAGCGGCGGGTGGACGACCAGATGGAGCGGCATGGGGCGGGTTCTGTGGGCGATCGGATGGCTTCGCCGGCCCCATCGTACCCGAGCGGTGAGCCTCGAGCTTCGCCCATCCGGCCTCAGCGGATGGTCGTGGCGAGGTGGCGGGCGATGCGAGCGGCCCCATCGGTCGGATAGGGAGGTTCGGCTGGGCGCTGCGAAAAGGCGCGATCGAGCGCGGCGGCCAGATCCAGTCGGGCGAACTGCTCGGAGGTGATCGGAATGCCGCCACCCCAGAGCCGCAGGCCTTCCTCCAAGGCCCGGTGCTCGGCGAAGCCGGCGCGGGGTGGGTAGATCAGCGGGGTGCGCGCGGCCATCGCCTCGGAGACCGCGCCGTAGCCGGCCTTGGTCAGCGCGGCGTCGGCCGAGGCCAGCAGGGTTGCTCCGGTCCACTCGGCCGGATCGACGACATGGAGGTTGGCCACCGAGCCGACCGAGGACGGCGGCGGATGAAACCCGACAAAGTGAACCCCGCGGTAGCCGGCCAGCCGCCGCCAATCCAGATCGTCCTGCCCGTAGCGGCCGACGTAGAGGTAGACAATCCGTTCGGAACGGCCGATCCCCAGTCGTTGGCGCAATTCGCCGCGGCGGTCTCGACCGGCGGAGACGACCAGCCCAACGTCAATGCGCTCGCGGAACTCATCCAACGGCAAGGCGGGCTGAGCGCGGAAGGCAGTCGCCGTGGCGGAGGCGGCGCGGAGGTCGGCGAGCATGGCCCTGGCGGCGCGGTCGGCTGGATCAACGTGCTCGGCGTAGATTTCCGCCCAAGTGAAGTTCGCCAGGGCGAAACCGGGCACCCCGGCCCGCGCCGCGGCGAGCAACGGTGCGGCCGGCGCGTCGCAGAGCACGGCGCGGGTGGCCTGGCGGCGAAGCCGGTCGGCCTCGGCGTCGATGCGGGGCCAGGACTCGCCGTGAAAGGCCACGGCGCGGGCAATGGTGGCCGGGCCGTCGGTCGCGTTGCTATCACCCGGGGGGTTCACCGCGCCGGCGTCCCAAACGGCATGTTCGAGCACCGCGGGCCGGGTCAGCCGTTCCTGCCAGCCATTGTGAAGATCGCGATGCGAGCGGATGACAACAGGGATCGACTCCGGAAGGCAATTGAGTACGGCGACCACCCGGTTGAGGTGGCCGTAGCCGTGACTCGTGACATAGACCGCCAGACCACCCAAGACGCTCACGGCGCTGCCCCCGGCGAGCAGGCCGCGCGCGCCGGCCCCGGCACGCCATGCGGTGCGGGGCAGGACGCTGGATTGGCCGGGATCGGGCGGCTGGCCAGCGCCACTCCGCCGACGGTCAGCAGTCCGCCGACGACCAGCGCTGGCGTCACCGTCTCGCCCAGCAACCAGACCCCCCAGAGGATCGTCAGCGCCGGCGAGAGGTTGCCGACCGCAGCGACGTGGCTGGCATCGAACCGCCGCAGCGCCAGGTTCTGGCAGGCCAGGCCCAGCACCGAAGCCACCAGCGTCAGATAGATCAGTCCGATCCAGGCCGGCCAGCCGGCCCCGGCCAACCGCCCCGCCCAGCGCGGAGCCGTCGCCAGCGCTAGCGGCAGGCTCAACGCCGCACCGATCAGGAACGTCGCCGCCAGAACCGGCAGAGCGGGATGGCGCATCAGCAGCCGCTTATTGACCGTCACGTAGCCAGCCCAGGAGACGACGGCACCGACCAGCAGCACATCCCCAACCAGCAGTTGCTTGGCCTGCACCCCCGCCTGGGTCATCCCCCCGAGAGCAATCACCCCCGCGCCCACCACGCAAACCAAGACCCCCAAGACGCGGGTTGGATGCCAACGCTCCTGCTTCAAGCCGACCGACAGCAGCAGCACAAAGATCGGGCAGGTGGCATAGATCAGACCGACATGGGTCGTCGGCGCCAGCCGCGCTCCATTCAGAAAAAACCCCTGATTGACCGGCACGCACAAGAGCGCCGCAGCCAGCAGCGTCGGCCCATCCTCACGGATCAGCCGGCGAATCGCCCCCCGGCCCCAAACCAGCGGCAACAACGCGAATCCGGCGCCCCCAAACCGCACCACCGGCACGAGCGCGACCGGCAACCCCGAGACGGCAAACTTGGCGGCGGTCGCCGTGCTCGAACCGATCAGCACCATCGCCGCCAAAACCCACCAGGATTGCCAGCCCGAGGAACTTCCCACCCCATCGTCGGTCATCATCGTCTCCCGCAAACGCCTTGAGCTCGATCTCACAGGTCATGATAGCAACCAACGACCAGACACGGCGGCCATGCGTGTGGTTCTCCCTCATGGGCATCCGGTCCCTCCGGGCCCGCAAGTCCAACACGGCGACGACTCCCCGCGTCCCATGGCCGCCAATTACGCCGACGCGTCACGTTGAGAACGGCACGATTGAAACGGTCGGTGCGAAGGCGGCGGGGGCGCCGGCGGTCAGGGCGGTCCGGCTGGGCCAGAGGCCCAGCGCTGGGCTGGAGCGGAGGCTGACGGTCCGGGTGCGACCGTGGCACGGGGCGGGGCGTCAGAGACCGCCGACGGCCAGGGGCCAGGTGGGGTCGATACGGCGGTCGCGGTGAGGATGCTTTTGAAAGGCACGCTGACGTTCGAGATGGGTCTTTTCGTACAAGTCGCGAAAGAACTGTTCTTCGACGGCGGTGAAGACCTGGCCGCGGCGGCTCTTGACGATCCGAGCAGTGGCGAACATCTGGTCGAGGGGGAAACCCGGAGCGACCCGGCCGTAAAGGACCGCGCTGAAGCTCGGGACGTGCTTGGGCAGCAGGGGGCCGGCGGGCAGGACGTTGCACATGACGCCGATCGACGTGCCGGTATTGAGCATCGAGCCTAAGCCCGTGCGGGTGTGGTCGCCCAGGAAGCAGCCGACCTTGGCCTGGCCGGTGGGGATCGGGTCGCCGTGCAGGGGAACCGAGACCTGGCCGTAGTCGTTGCGGAGGTCGCTGTTGGAGGTGATGGCGCCGAGGTTGACCCACTCGCCGACGTAGGCATGGCCCAGGAAGCCCTCGTGATATTTGTTGGTAAAGCCCTGAATGATCGTGGCTTCGACCTCGCCGCCGATGCGGCAGTGAGGGCCGATGCTGACCCCGCCGCGGAGGTTGGCCCGAAAGAGCTGGGTCGAGGGGCCGATGTAGGCCGGGCCTTCGATCCGGGTGAAGGGCTGGACCCAGACGTCGGCGGCGATGGTGATCGGGCCGTTGGTCGTGTCGAGCACCACATATGGGTCGAGCCGGGCCGATTCGTGGATGGCTAGGCGATCGGTCGGGCCGACGACGGCGACGGTGCTCAATTGCCGATTGGAGATGCTGATCCGACCGGCGCGGGTGAAGTCGGCGACAATCTGGTCGTTATTGGCGGCGACCAAGTCCCACGGATGGTCGATCCAGAGGCCGCCGACTTCGATGGCGTCGCAGTCCGGCCGGCGGATCAACTCGGCAAACCAGTCGTCAAGGTTGGCGCGGGCCAGGGCGGTCGCATCGGTGGGATCAACGCCCGCACAGGCCGGCCGGCCAGCGCACAGGCCGACCCAAGGCACCGCCGCGTCCGGCCGGACGAAATCCGCCGGCGGGACCCAGCGGCCCAAGGCTGCAACCAGCGGCCCCCGCGCCAGCCAGTCCGGATCGTTCAGAACCGTGTGCGGGTCGCGCTCGCGCTGCCAGGCGACCAACTGGGGCCGGATCCAGGCCCCACGCCGCGCCGGTCCCAGGCCCACACCCAGCGCCGCCGCTATCTTGGCGCCCAGGGTCTCCTGCCCCAGACGCAATTCATAGACAGGACGAGTCAGCGTCAGAGGCTCCAGACCCACAACGCCCCGATCTTCGAGCAGGCACAGGCGCATCCGTATTTGAACTCCCGAAATGGGGCCGGTTCGCCGACCTCGGGCCATCCAGCCCGGGAAGCGGCCGGAGGATACCGCCCTGGGCAGATGCTGGGAAGGGAGAACGGCAATCCCCACCGTCACCGAACCCACGCCAAACCGTGTCGGACCCGACGCCTCCGAGCGGTTCATCTTGGTTCAGTTTTGTTCAATTGTATCCCGTGACTCGCATGCCGCCAGCCTTCGGACCGGGTTGTTGCCTGGCGGCAACACGTTTGGGCTGGTCTAGCGAACTTCCAGCCAATGGAGGTCGTCGCTGGTCAGGTCGAGCAAGGCCACGCTGTAGCGGGCCGCGCGATGCAACGCTCCGGGGTTGATGCAGCGGGTGGGTCCCTGGCGGTGGTCGTGCCGAAGATGGGTATGGCCCGAGAGCAGATAATCGGGTCCGGTCTCTAAAAGGCGGCGGTATTCGCGGGGGCGGTCGCCGTGGGTTAGGGCGATCCGGCGGCCGGCCAGGTTAAGCGGGCCTCCCCACTCCAGGCAGGTGCCTCCGATTGCGGCGATCGCCTGCCGGAGCGACGTCAGATCCTCCTCGTTGTTTCCCCAGATGAAACAGGCTGGCAAACCGGCGCAGGCGTAAACGACGTCGGGACCGCAGAGGTCGCCCAGGTGGATCAGAACGTCCGCGCCGGCCTGGGCCAGTGCGGCGACGGCGCGGCTGGTTCGGGCCACCTGATCGTGCGTGTCGGAAACGATTCCGAGTCGCCGAATTGGGTTCTGATGCTGATCGAGCGCGTCGGGCGGGAGCGGGTTTGGCATGGTGGACGCGGTTGCCCGCCTCAAGAGTGCACCGTGTAAGTCGGGGACGGAAAACGCGCCGATCCGTCTGGCCTGAGCGCAGCGCGAGGGATAGAGTTAGGGTGGCAAGACGGCGGATGTGCTCGGCGTTTGGCTGAAGCATGCCGCCGGGGTGCTGTCCCACGCCGTGGAGTGGTGAGGGACGGCGGCGTCCCGTCGGTTAACGGGCGTCGCGGGGGGCGGGTTGGGGCCGCTGGCCCGACTCGCGGATCCCCAGGTTCAACCCGCGTTGCGCGGGGAGGTGTGTCATGGCTGTTTCGACCAGGTTGCCGGTTCGCTCGGCGACGGGTGGATCCTCGAAGCGGAGGAACCAGCCGCAGCCGGCCGTTTCGGCGCGTCGGATGGTGAAAACAGAAGCGCCCGATCGGGGTGCTCGGGTCTGGGAGCGTGAAGCTCCCGAGGTTCACGAAACGCGTCACCGCGAGGCTCCCGACGCCGGCTATGGCGACGTGGTGGAGTGACCCTTTTTCGGACGAAGCCGAATTGTTTGCGAAAGGAACGTGGTTGGGGAAGGGTCGGGCGGTCGGGCCAGGCCGTGCCGTGGCGCGCTTCCGAGGCTCGACCGCCCGATCCTCTCAACCGGCCGGGGCCGGGATCAGTCCAGGCGCCACATGGGCGTAGACCCAAACGATCGCGCCGACGATCAGCGCCAGGACGATGCTATGACCGAGCACAGCGCGGAGCAGCGGCCCCTCCTTGCCGTGCTCGCCGGTGGCCGCGGCCGCGACGACGATCGACTGCGCGTCAACCATCTTGCCCATCACGCCGCCGGTTGAGTTGGCCGAAGCCATCAGGATCGGCGACAGGCCAAGTTTGCTGGCCGTGATCGTCTGGAGGTTGCCAAACAAAACGTTCGAGGCCGTGTCCGAGCCGGTCAGAGCAACTCCCAACCAGCCGAGGAGGGTTCCAAAGATCGGATAGAGGAGGGGGCCGGTTCGGGTCAGCGCCAGACCCAGCACCGCATCCATTCCGGCGTAGCGCGTGACGAACCCGAGGGCGAGCATGGCGAAGATGGTCGCCATCGCCGGCCGGAGCCGACGCACTGTGCCCGCCAGCAGCAGGGCCAACCGCCCCGGCGGAACCCCCAACGCCAGTCCGCTCAGAATCGCGGCCAGAAAGACCGCCGTGCCCGTCGAGGAAACCGGCACGATCGGCAGCGTCGCCTCTTCGTAGTCCGCCTCCGAGGGAACCGGCCGGCCCGTGACCGGCTCACCCTTGACGACCATCCGATGTAGCCCTGGCATCGCCGGAAACCAAGACGTCGATTGGTCGAGCGTCTTCTTGACCGCCGGCAGCCCCCAGATCAGAACCGTGGTCGTCAGCAGCGCAAACGGCATCCACGCCCGCGCGACCCGCCGGGGCGACAAGGGGCCGACAACCCGCAGACCGGGGCTGGCGGCGGCGGCGTTGGTAGCAACTGGTGACGGGGCGCTCTCCGTAAAGTCCCAGACTCGCCGGGGCTTCCACACCGCCAGCAGCCCCATGCCAGCCAGCAGACTGCCCACCGACGAGGCGATGTCCACCAGGTCGACACCGACATAGTGCGACCAGGCCCACTGCACGGCCGCAAACGCCCCGCCGATCGTCAGCAACGCGGGCCAGATTTCCCAGGTGGCCCGCCAACCGGCCAGCACCCAGACCAGCCAAGCGGGAACGATCAGCGAGACCGGCGGCAGAATCCGCCCAGCGGTCCGGCTGAGCAACTCGACGTCCAGCGCGGTGACGCCGCCGAGGGTCTTGATGGGCGTTCCCAACGCGCCCCAGGCCACCGGCGCCGTGTTGGCAATTAGGCACAACAGCGCCGCCTGAAAGGGCCGGAACCCCAGCCCAACCAGAAACGCCGCCGAGATCGCCACCGGCGCACCAAAGCCGGCCGCACCCTCCACAAACGCCCCAAACGAGAAGGCGACCAGAACGGCTTGAATCCGGCGGTCGGCCGAGAGCCGGGCAATCGACGCCTTCATGACCTCGAATTGACCGGTCACGACCGCGATATCGTAAAGAAAGACGGCGGCGACAATCAGCCAGACGATCCGAAACAGCGCAAAGACAAACCCCACACCGGCGGCCGCGGCCACCATGTTCGCGGGCATCCCGAAAACCGAGACCGCCAGCCCCCAGGCCGACAGCAGACCGGCCAAGGCCGCCTGCCAGGCCTGGGCCCGACCCGAAACCAACAAGCCCAGCAAGACCACCACCGGCACCGCCGCCACCAGCGCCGAGAGCCGCCAGTCACCCAGGGGATCATACTGCTGAGTCCAGACCGACACGGCACACCGCCTCCCCCGACTCCCGCCCATCCCGCCCCAAACCGCTCACCAATCAGACGCCAACCGTCGATCGACGTCCACCCCGGCCAACCCCAATCCAGCCAAAGCGTTCCCATCCGGCCGGTGCCTGACCGGGTCTCGAAGACCGGATCGCCGCGGCCGGCTCCGGCGGCAGCCGGCTTCGGTAGCCGCCGTCGTTGGGACGGGTGCCAAGAGCGGTCCATATGGTTTAATAAGGCGTATTGATCCCTTAATTCCGCGGCGTGTGCCCCTTGACCTGGGACGGCTGAGGTCGATAGGCTAGAAGTGGTTTCCGAGTGGCCGTCCGGGTGTGGGAAACGGCGGTCTGTTGTCCGGCTTTGCGCTCCGCGAGATGAGTGCGGGCCATAAGGAGCGGAGAGGGTGCAGACGACGATCACCACCCGGCATGGCAGCCTGGAGCCGGAGGAACAGCGGTATCTGGAGGAGAAGGCGAATAAGCTGCTCAAGTACTTTGGTCGGCTGATGGCAATCGAGGTGGAAGTCGACCACCAGAAGAACGATTGGCTGGTGGAGATTTTCGTCTCGGCGGAGCATAAGCACGACTTTGTGGCGCGGTCGACGGCCTCGACGCCGACGGCGGCGATGGATCAGTCGGTCCACAAGCTTGAGGAGCAGCTTCGCCGCTACAAGGAAAAGATTCAGAATCACAAAGGCGGCGTTCCCCAAGGTGGCAGTGGACCAAACCATGGGTGAACGGCGCGGTCAGGACCGGCGTGGTCCGAGTGATCGGCCAGCGGGTCTTGGGTGTTGATCTCCCAGAGATGTCCTGATTCGGTGAGACGATACGGCGAGCGGCGAGGCCTCTGATGCCGTCCGACCCGGCCGTCGGCCCTGAGAGTTCCGAGAGAGCAAGACGGCCCGGGTCTGCCAGCCCCGCCCGATCCGAACCTCCCGGCCAGGCGACCCGAGACGCCCGCGGTCGAGGCCAGGTCATGCGTCGCCCCCTGCGACGGAGGAGCGGATGAAGCTCTCGGATTTCGTAGTTCGCGACGCGATCATCGTCGGCTTGAAGGCAACCACCAAGGAGGCGGCGATCCGCGAGATCGTTCAGAGCCTGCGGGATGCAGGCAGTATCGCGGCCGAAGATGTCGAGAGCGTCATTCGGCACATTCTCAGTCGCGAGGAGTTGGGATCGACGGGCATTGGTCAGGGGGTGGCGGTGCCACACACGCGCCATCCCAAGGTCAATGCGCTGGTTTGTACGATTGCGTTGTCGAAGCAAGGTGTCGACTTCGCGGCCTTGGACAACGAGCCGGTCGACATCCTGTTTTTGCTCGTCAGTCCGCCCAACATGCCCGGTGAGCATCTTCGGGCTTTGGAGAAGATCTCAACCCAGTTGAAAAACCAGCGGTTCGTCAGCTTTTTGCGTCAAGCCAAGGACCGCCAGGACGTCATCGAACTTCTGGAGGAGGCCGACAGCGGCACGCTCTGAGGCGTGAGCGGTCTGGACGCCTCGGTGGCCGTCTCGACCCGCCCAGCAACGTGAACCGAACCGGCGGCCGCCTAGCCACGGCGACAGCCATGCAGAGGCCGACAGCCCCCGGGCCCGCACCTTCGACCTACACCGCCGCCGGCGCGATGCCGCCACCGGTCCCTCGGAATGCCCCAACCATGCCCGCCGAACCGCTCGTGGCCCGCCGCGAGGTTGAAATCACCAATCCGCTGGGACTCCATCTCCGTCCGGCGGACCGGTTTGTCCGGCTGGCCAACTCGTTTGGCGACACCGAGATTCGGGTGCGCTACGCGGGGCGTGAATTCAACGGCAAGAGTATTCTCGAGCTGACGATGCTGGCCGCCGAGTGCGGCGCCACGCTCGAGCTGATCGCTCAGGGTCCGCAGGCCGAAGCGGCGGTGGCGGCGCTGGCCGAACTGATCTCGACCGGGTTTGACGAAGAGGGGCACGCGGAGGCTTTGGTCTCATGACCGGCACGCCCGGGGTCACGACCGGCGGCACAGCGGGACCCGGCGATCGTTCCCTCCGCGACGACCCGGCCGTGTGCCTGACCGGCCCCGGTTCACCGCGGGCTCCGCTGGCCGTGCTCCAGGGGATTCCGGTCAGTCCGGGGCTAGCGATCGGGCCGGTCGTGGCGATCAATCCGCGCGGTCTGAGTCTGCCGTCGTTATCGAGTCCGACCGACCCCCAGCGGGAGTTGGCCCGTCTGGACGCGGCCTTGGAAGGCGCGCGGCGCGAGGCCGAAGCCGCGGAGCGCGAGGCCACCGCGCGGCTCGGCTTCGGTTATGGGGAGATCCTCGGCGCCCACGCCCGCATGATCGTCGATCCGACGCTCCGCCGAGAGGCGGCCGCGCGGATCGAGCACGAAGGTCTGGATGCCGAGCATGCCGTCTACGACGTGCTCGAGTCGATCGCCGGGCGGCTTGAATCGCTGGCCGATCCCCACTTGGCGGCGCGCGCAGCCGATGTCCGAGACATCCAGCAGCGGATCCTGGGGCGCCTGGGGCATACCGACGCGCAGGCGTCGACCGACCCGAACGGACCGCCCGAGCCGTCGGTGCTGCTGGCCCACGATCTCAGCCCGAGCGAGACGGCCCGGCTCAACCCGGGCCGCGTCCTGGGCTTTGCGACCGAGGTCGGCGGCCCGACCAGCCACACAGCGATCGTGGCCGCCGGACTGGAGATTCCCGCGGTGGTCGGCCTGGGCCCGTTTCTGGACCTGGCCCGCCGCGCGCGGCTGGCGATCGTCGACGGCGACCAGGGGATCGTGATCCTGGACCCAGACCCGGAGACCCTGGCTCACTACCGTCGGGTCGCGGCCGACCGGGCCGCGCGGTTTGCGGGCCTGGGCCGGCTGGCCGACCTGCCGGCTGAGACCCGCGACGGCGTCCGCATCGAGTTGCTGGGCAACATCGAGTTCCCCGAAGAGGTCGAGCTGTGCCGTGCCCGGGGCGCCGCCGGAATCGGACTGTTCCGTACCGAGTTCCTCTTTCTCAACGCCGAACGACCTCCGAGCGAGGAGGAGCAGTTTGCGGCGTATGCCCAAGTCGTCCGGGCGATGGGCGGTCTGCCGGTCACGATCCGCACGCTCGATCTGGGGGCCGACAAGTTCCCCCACGGCCGGAGCCGGGGCGTGGCTGAGCCCAATCCGAACCTCGGCTTGCGCAGCTTGCGACTCTCGCTGCGCGACCTGGACTGGTTCCGGATCCAGTTGCGGGCGATTCTACGGGCGGCGGCCGAGGGGCCGCTGCAGGTTCTCTTTCCCCTGGTCTCCACCCTCGGCGAGTGGCGTGACGCACGCGATCTGCTCGACCGTGAGGCCCTTTCGCTCCGCCGCGCAGGCGTCCCGGTTCCGGCCGACCTTCGAGTCGGCGCGATGATCGAGGTCCCGGCGGCCGCACTGATGGCCGATCTGCTGGCCAAGGAGGTGGATTTCTTCTCGATTGGGACCAACGACCTGATCCAGTACACGCTGGCGGCTGACCGCACCAACGAGAGCGTCGCTTATCTCTACAACGCGGCCGATCCAGCCGTGCTGCGGCTGTTGCAAGTCGTCGTCGAGGCCGCCCGGCCCCGTGGCGTGCCCGTCAACGTCTGCGGCATGATGGGGGGCGACCCGCTGTACACATCCCTGCTGCTCGGGCTGGGCTTGCGTCAACTGAGCATGCCGCCCCATCAGCTTCTGGAGGTCAAGCGCGTCGTCCGAGCGATCGACATGGGCGAGGCCGAGGCTCTGGCTCGGGAATTGCTCACGTTGGACACGGCCGATGCCGTGCAACGACGGCTCCGCGACGAACTGGCCCGGCTGGCGCCCGATGCGCTGGCTGGCCGCAGCCCGGACAGCCCGCGGCTGCACCCTCGTCACTGAGTCAGGTCTGGTTGGACCGATTCCCTGATTGTCCTAGATCCGACCGATCAACCGCTGACCGTCCCGCCGGGCGGTCCGGATGGCCGCAGCCCGAAACCCACGGCTGACGTACGCCGGTCCGTTGATCCGCCCCGCGACTCTCCGCAGTTCCCAACTCGCCGCGCTGCGCCGTGGCGATTCGACCCGCAGCTCGGGCCTTGTGGATTCATGCCGCCGACCAGAATTCGCCTCCGGTTTGCCAAGCACGGTGACCTCCGCCTGATCAGCCACCACGACCTGCTCCGCTGCCTCGAGCGCGCGGTGCGGCGGGCCGGGTTGCCGGTTGCGATGACTCAGGGTTTCACGCCGCGGCCGAAGCTGAACTTCGCCCAGGCGTTGGCCCTGGGGATTGAGGGGCGGCGCGAGGTTCTGGAGCTGGAGTTGGACGCGCCGATCGAACCGGCCGAAGTCCGGGACCGCCTGGCAGCGACCCTGCCGGCCGGGTTCGCGGTGCTCGAGGCCCGGCAGGTCCCCCCCGGGCGACCGGCCCAGGCCGTTGCCGCCGATTATTGTCTGGAGGTTCCAGAACCGCTCCGGCCGGCCGTGCGCCGGGCACTCGAGGCGTTTCTCGCCGCACCCTGCTGGCCCTCGGTCCGTGTTCGCGGCGACCGCCGCACGGAGCTGGACATCCGGCCGCTGGTGCTCGGGGCGCGGCTGGATCACGACGGCCGGTTGTGCGTTCGCCTGGCTCTGGATCCCATGGCCGGCTCGATTCGGCCCGCCGAATGGCTGGAAGCGCTGGGGTTGGACGAGCTGGCCGCGATCGGCACCCCCTGGATTCGCGAGGACCTGATTCTGGCTGACGAGATGCCAGGGGCGCTGGCCCCTGCCCTGCCCTCTGGGGCGGGTGTGTCGGTTGTGGATGCGCCCAACCCCAACCCGAATTCTGCCATGCTTCTGCCCAACGAGGCCGAATCGGCCGGTCCCCCCAGCTAAAACGGGAATCGACCGGACCGGTGCCGTGGTTCGGCCCTCGAACCGGCCCCACCCAGCGCCGATCGGCGCAAGAGGAAGAATCACCGCATGAAGAAAGAAATGCTGATCAACGTGCTCCAGCCCGAGGAGTGCCGGATCGCGATCGTCGAGGATGGCGTACTCGAAGAGCTGTACGTCGAACGGACCAGCAACGAGAATTACACGGGAAACATTTACAAGGGCCGAATTGTCAATCTCGAGCCGGCGATTCAGGCGGCGTTTGTCGACTTCTCGGTCGGCCGCAATGGGTTTCTCCATATTTCGGACGTGGAGCCGCAGTATTACCGGAAGGCTCTGGAGGACGACGCGGACCTGGCCCCCCGCGACCGGCCCCGTGAGCCGCGCCCCAGCCGTGACGAGCCTTCCGAGCGCGATCGCCCCCGCGAGCCCCGGGCAACCACCCGCCGCGAAGAGTTTCTGAAACGATTCGAGCCACCCAACTACCCGCCCCAACTGGAAGACCGGAGCGGTCGCCACGACTCTTCCCGCGCCCCCGAGCCACCCCCAGACTGGGACCCCGATTGGGGCGGCGGGTGGGGCCGGGAGCGTCCGGATCGCTCCGAGAAGCCTCGGAGCCGGTCCACGCGCCGCTTCGGGGAGGGATTGATCGAAGGCTGGGATGAACCGGCGCCGCCTCCCCCGCTCTTCCCGCCGGAGTTCGAGCAGCCTCGGCCCGCGGCTCCCGAGCCGGAAGCCCCAGCCGAGCCGCCGCCGGCCGAGCCTGAACCGGCCGCCCACGAGCCGCGGCGCTCCCCTGCTCCGCCCCGCCCCCGCCGCGATCGCCCGGCCGCGGCCTCGCGCCATTTCGGATCCGGACTGGTCGACGAGCTGCCTGAGCCGGAACCGGTTTCACCCCCACCCCCGCCGCCGCCGCCCGATCCGATCGAAGCCGAACTGCCCCCCAGCCGGACGGCGCGTCCGCGTCGGGGCCGGGTGGTCGAGGGGGGCGAGCCGGAAGCCCCGCGGCGTCCTCGCGGTCGCGGCCGCAGCCCGGCCCCGGAGTCCGCGGCAGCCCCACCCGACCGGCCCCGTGAGCCGGAGCCGGAGATCGACCTGGAATTCGGCTTCGAGGCGCTGGGGGTGACACCGCCTCCCGATCTACCCCGCCGCCGCGGCCGGGACAACATCCGCGCCCGCGGAGGCGACCGCCCCCAGCTTCGCGAGCGCGGCGACCAGCCCACCGCCCGCGGAGACGAACCGACCGGCCGCGACCGCGACCAGGCGGCTGAGATCACCGAGCGCGAGCGACCCCGCGAGCCGCATCCGGGCGGTTGGGGCCGAAGTGTGGCCAGCCCACCACCACCCGCGGAACGATCCCGCCCGATCGACCGCGCCGGTGAGCCGGGCTACGTCCCCCGCCGGGAACGCATCCGCCCGGCCGATTCGTCGGCCAGCCCGCCCCCGTCGGGCTGGGACGACGTGCTCGCCGACCTGATGCCCCCCGAGCGGCCGTCGGACCAGGGCGACGAATCGGGCGGCGACGAGACCGAGCGTCGGCCTCGCCGCCGCCGCCGCCGCCGCCGCGACGATCGCCCTGAGGTCGAGCCAGGCTATCGCAGCCCGGCCCAAGAGCGTCCCGAGCCTTACTCTTACGAGGAACACAACCTGCGCGAGGACGAGGACGCCTTCGGATCCGCCCCCACGGCCGGCCACCGGATGCGCGACGAATCCTACGACGAACCGGAGGAGGATGAATTCGGCGACGAACTGGACTCGGAGACCGCGTCGGTCGTCGAGGCCGAACCAGTCCGCGACGAGGAGGTTGACCCCGAGCTGGAAGAAGAAATCCGCCGCGAGATCGAAGAGATTCAGGCGCTCGAACGCGAGATGGGCCTGCGCGGACCGGTTGAAGCCCGACCCCGCCGCGGCGACGAGTACGAGCCGGCCGCCGGCCCCGGAGCCCGGCCTCGCGCCCGTGGCGTCTACAAGCCGCCGATTCAGGAAGTCTTCCGCCGCGGCGACGAGGTCCTCGTCCAAGTCATCAAGGAGTCGATCGGCACCAAGGGGCCGACCCTGTCGACCTACATCAGCATCCCCGGCCGCTACCTGGTGCTGATGCCGGGACTGAATCGGGTCGGCGTGTCGCGCAAGATCGCCGACGAGGCCCAACGCCGGCGGCTCCGCGAAATCATGCAGGCCCTCAACCCGCCCAAGGGCCTCGGCTTCATCGTCCGCACCGCCGGCCTCGACCGCACCAAGCGGGAACTGGCCCGCGATCTGGCTTACTTGCTGCGGCTCTGGAAGGTGATCCTCCGCCGCATCAAGAAAGCCAAGGCCCCCGCGCCGATCTATCAAGAGTCGGACATGATTATTCGTACGATTCGGGATATCTTTAATTCCGAAATCGATACGATCTGGATCGACGAGCGCGGTGCGTACGAACGCGCGACCGAATTCATGCGGGCCGTGATGCCCAAAATGGTCGACCGGGTCCGGTTTTACGACGCCCGCGAGCCGCTGTTCCACAAGTACGGGATCGAGGAAGAGATCGCCAAGATCCAGCGCCGGCGGGTCGACCTGCCGGGCGGCGGCTCGATCGTCATCGACCAGACCGAGGCCCTGGTCGCCATCGACGTCAACTCCGGCAACTTCCGGGTCGAGGATGACGCCGAGAAGACGGCCTACGAGATGAACCTCCGCGCCGCCAAGGAGATCGCCCGCCAGCTCCGGCTCCGCGACCTGGGGGGCGTGATCGTCAACGACTTCATCGACATGCGCGAGGAGAAGCACCGCCGCGGCGTCGAACGAGCATTGCGTGAGGCCGTTCGCCGCGACCGCGCCCGCACCAAGATCCTGCGCATGAGCCAGTTTGGCCTGATCGAGATGACCCGTCAGCGGATCCGGCCCAGCCTGAAACGCTCGGTTTACGAGGACTGCCGCTACTGCGGCGGCTCCGGGGTGATCAAGACGCCCGAGAGCATGGCCATCGACGTCATGCGGATGCTGGCTCTGGCAGCCCACCGGGGCGATGTTCGCCGCGTCTGCGTCACCGTCGCCGACGCCGTTGAGCTTTATCTGTCGAACCGCAAGCGGCTGGAGCTGGTCCGGCTGGAACAGGAGTCCCAGCTCTCGATCCAGATCAAATACCTCCACGACGTGCCGGCCGAGTACCTCAAGATCGAGTGCTACGACGCCGCCAACAACGAAATCCGGCTGTTCCCGGCCCTCTCGGCGCCCACCATGCCGGCTGGCCCCCGGCGTGGCCGCTTCTGACGGCCAAGGCTCTTGGTCGGCCGCGAGACGCCCGATCCGGCGTCCCGCGGCCGTGTTCCCCGTTTGGGTCTGAGGCCCGACGTCCGGAGCAGCCTCGTTCCTCACGACCGCTCTGTTTCCACGGACCCGGAAGAACCTGGCTTGGGATCGCCATGATCGGACTTTGGATGCTGGGCCTGGTCGTTGCCACGACCGACCCAACTCAACCCCTCGACGAATACACCTTTCACCATGAGCATGTTTTGGGCACGTCGATGGAGCTGCGGGTCCGGGCCGAGTCGGCCAAGGCGGCCCAACGCGCCGAGGGTCGGGTCCTGGCCGAGATCGACCGCCTGGCGGCGATTCTGAGCAACCATAACCCGGCTGCCGAATTCCGCCGCTGGCAAGCCGAACCGACTCGGCCGATCACGGTCTCGGCGGAGCTGCTCGAGGTGCTTCACGCCGCCGAAGCCTGGCGGGAGAGGTCAGACGGCGCCTTCGACGTCCGGGTCGAGGCCCTCAGCCGGCTCTGGCAGGCCGCGGCCGCCGCGGGCCGCCTGCCGACGCCGGCCCAACGGGCCGAGGCCTGCTCGCTGCTCGCCGGCGCTGCGTATCGGCTGGACCGCGAGGCCGGCACCGCCGAACGCCTGACCGCCGCACCAATGACCCTGGACGCCATCGCCAAGGGCTTCCTCGTCGAACAGGCCGCTCGGGCGGGCCTGGGCGAGGGAGTCAGCGGGCTGCTCCTCAACATCGGCGGCGATCTTCACGCCCTGGGGGATACCCCGTGGATCGTCGGCCTGGCCCCCGCCCGCAACGATTCGGAGTCGGCGCCGCCGGTCGCCTGGCTGGCCCTCCGCGATGGCTCGGTCGCCAACAGCGGAGGATCGCAACGCTACTACGTCATCGAAAACAAAAGATACTCACACATTATTGATCCGCGAACCGGCTCGCCTGCCGATCGCGTGGCCGCCGCGACGGTCGTTGCTCCCCGCGGCGCCGATGCCGACGCTCTGGCCACCATCCTGAACGTGCTCGATCCCGAGGACGGCTTGCGGCTGATGAGCCAATTTCCGGAGGCCGCCTGCCGGATCACAACGGCCGAAGGCCGAATCCTGACCAGCCCGAACTGGGCGTCATTCCTACCGCACGAGCTTGTGACCACGCCGGTTGCCGCCGTCCCGCTCGACGCCCAGGACGATCCCTCCTGGCCCGACGGTTTCGAACTGGTCGTACAGTTTACGATTGCCCGGCCGGAGGCAGCGCCGGGCCGTTACCGCCGGCCTTATGTCGTGATCTGGGTCGAGGACCAGCGCGGTGAACTGGTCCGCCAGCTTTTAGTTTGGGTCTCCCAGGGTGGCGCCGGCCCGGACCAGTGGCTACCCGATCTGACCCGTTGGTACGGCAGCCAGGATCTCAAGGGCCGCACCCAGCGCAGGAATTACGTCTACACGATCGGCCGCCCGACACGTCCCCCGGGTCAGTACACCGTCGTCTGGGACGGTCGCGACGACCAGGGCCGTCTCCTGCCCCAAGGACGCTATACCCTTTGCATCGAAGCCGCGCGCGAGCACGGTACGCACCAACTGATGCGGCAGCGGCTCGAGATTGGCACGACGCCGTTCACCGAGCAGATACCCGGCCATGTCGAAATCGAATCCGCCACGATCCGCTATCGCCGTAAGACGGACGCCCCCTGAGCCGGGACCGCACCCTCTGCGGCCGCGGCGCCCGCTCCGGCGGCGACTCGCGATCCGCCTGGCCGCAACCCTGCGCTGGCTCCACATCTACACGTCGATGCTCGGACTGGCCGCGGTCCTGTTCTTCAGCGTGACCGGGTTGACGCTCAACCACCCCGACTGGTTCGCGGGCCTTGAGCGCGTCAGGCACGCTGAAGGGACGCTCGATCCGGCATGGCTTACGGACCAGGTCGACCAACTCCGGATCGTTGAGCACCTCCGCCGCGTCCACGACGTCCGTGGCTCCTTGGCCGAATTTCGCACCGATGACCCGTATGAATGCCTGATCGCCTTTCGGGGTCCCGGCCGCGACGCGGACGCCTTCGTCGATCGCCAAACCGGCCGCTACCAGCTTACCCAGACCGACCACGGCCTGATCGCCATCCTGAACGACCTGCACAAGGGGCGCGACACCGGCCCGGTCTGGTCGCTCGTCATCGACCTTTCGGCGATCGTTCTGACCCTGATCTCGCTGACCGGCCTGACCCTACTGTTTTATCTGAAGCTGCGCCGAGTATCGGGCACGATCGTGGTCGTCGCCGGCACGCTGCTGATCCTCGCGGCCTGGTTGCTCGGTGTGCCTTGAGAGTCCGGCTCGCTCGTTCTGGCACTGCCCCGCCGCGCGGAACGTCTGGGGATTTTTTGCGCAAGTCCGTCAATAACACCATCGAGTCGGCTCGATCGTCCTGGATGTAACGCCTGGCGGCGCCGCACCGACTAGCAGCGTCGAGCAGCCGGGCTGTTTTCCCTGTAGCGCCTCGACCGGAGCCCTGGGCGAGAACTGGAGCGCGTCTCGGGTTTGATCGATCGCGGGCCGCTCGCCGACGGACCCTATCCGGTGTACGGGATGACGTGCACCTGTATGCGAGATCGGTCCGAACATCCAACGCAACCCAGACGAGCCGAGCGGCCCCGCCTCACGGGAAGACCCCGGGGTTGGCTACGTGCGTGGGTTTCTGGCCGGAGAGGCGGCATGCCGACGGTTTCGGGTTCGCGCTGATTTGGTTGATCCGATCTTGGTTCGTGACTTGGATTTCTCGACAAAAACCTCTGACTTGGAACCGAACACATGGTTCGCTTTCCAAAACCCGGGGCCGGGTCTTCCTCGCCGCTGCGCGCCAAACGCGCCCGTCCCCGCCGTGCCGCGCCGTTGTTTGCCCCGGAGGATCTGGAGCGCAAGTTCAGCCCGTCGGCCTATGTGACGAGCCTGCCGTCCAACGACCCGGACGCTCCCAACCCCGATGACTATCCGGGTTATCCGCTCCCCTATCCGCCACTGCCGCCGGGCGGGCCGAACGGCCCCGCCTGATCGCGGCTCCGATCCCGGATCAAACCGCGTCCCTAGTGAGGCTCACTGGCGGCAGGTCCCCGCGGTCCCGCCATCGGCGGGGCCGCGGATCCTCACCCCCGCTTGGCTTCCGCCGCTGTGATCCGGCTTCGAATCGGATCGAAGACCCGATCCTTCTCAAACCAACGGCGAACGCGATTCGGCAGCACCGCTTGCGCTTCTTGAAGCCATCGCGCGATTCGGTCGATGCCATCGGGGGTCGGGTGGCGGACTTCGCGGCGTGCTTCCAGGTGAGCCAGCCCATAGAGCATCCACGCGCGGCTCTGCTGCAAATGGGCGAGCTGGTCGTTCCGCAGATCCCAGTTCTCATGCCGTCGCACCAGCTCGAGGCCACGGGTCAGGTGCTCGACCGCGGCGTCGAGCCGTCCGCGGGCCAGGCACTCGAGCCAGGAAAACGTGATCAGCGACAACGCTTCGGGCCGCTGCGCGACCAACTCCTCAAACCGGGGATGCTCCACAATTCGGACAAACGGTTCGAGAATCTCCGATCGCATCTCCAACGGCTGAGGGTTGGTTCGCGGCACGCTCTGGCGCAATGGCCCGACTGCGGGTTGAAGAGCGCGGCCGAGCATCAACGCCCATTGAAACCGGGCCAACGCCAGCGCCGCCTGTGCGTAGAGATGCTCGGGATTGGCCGACACGGCAGCTTCATAGGCTTGAAACGCTGCCGCCAGCCGGCCGCTTTGCTCGAGCCGGATCCCCTGGAGCACATAAAGCTCCGCGTCGTCGACCGTGTCCGAACGGAACCGCGCGACCTGGTCCTGGTCGTTGCCGGGCCATGGGCCGTTCGGATCCTCAAGAATGGCCGTCAGCCATTCCAACTCGTGGCTCGCCAGCCGCCCAGTTCGCCCGACAACCGCAGCAAACCGCTCCCGATCGGTCGCCGTCGCACCCCGTTGCGCGAGCCGGGCCCGCACAAAGGCGCGGGTCCGGTACGCTTCGGCCAGCATCGGATCGATCGCCAGCGCGCGTTCGCACGCCCGCTCGGCCTCGTCGAGTCGGCCCAGCCGATACTGGCAGGCGGCCTGCTGAACCAGAAGGGCCGCATTGCGGGGATATCGGGCCAAACAGCGATCGAGCCGCATGCTGGCCTCGCGATACAGCGCCACCCGATACGCTGCCGCGGCGGCCCGATAGTCGGCCCAGAACGAACCACCCGCCCGCGCTCCGGCCAGCACAAACTGACTGAGCGCCCGCCGCGCCTGCTGCGGCTCGAACTCCAGACCCCAGACGTAGGCCTCGGCGACACCCTCCGGCCTCGACGCCTGGGCCACCTCGGCCACCGGCGGCAACCCCAGCCGTTCCCGGAGCCAGCGCCGCCGCTCCCGGATCGGAGCCAGACGGGACCAGTGCCCGTCGCGTTCCAGAATCGTCAGGGCATCCCTCAGGTCGTCGGATCCGCCCCGACGGATCAAGCCATCGGCCAGCCGCCAAGCATGCTCCAGCAGCCATAACTCCAGATCGGCCCGAACCTCCGACGGCAGCGCCGCCACGTCCACCCGCGTCCGCCAGTCGCCCGGCTCGAGCACACCGTAACTGTTCAAGACCCGACGCGCACGCAAGATCGCGTCGCTCGGTTCGATCGGCTGCCAACGCCCCAGCCACTGAAACCGAAACACATCCGGCTGGCCGCCGCTCCAGTATTCCGCCAGCCGCTCCAACGCCCGATCCCGACGTTCCTGGGCAATCCGTTCGGCCACCCACCCCATCAACCCCCCCAGAATGGCCAGCGCCAGGCAGACACTGGCCAGCAACCGCCGACGCCGCACCACAACCACCGCCCCGCGCGCCCACAGCCCTCTGGGCCGCGCATGCCGCACCGGGCGATCCTCAACATAGGCGTCCAGATCCTCGGCCAGATGCGCGGCATGTGGATATCGATCCTCCGGTTCCGGCGCCAGACACCGCTCCAGCACGCTCCGCAGCCCAATCGGAACCCGGGCCTCGGCCAGCCAGCGCCGCAGCGCCCGACCGGTTGAGCGCTCGGCCAGCAACGCCGCGGCTCGGCTCGCCGGATCCCCCCCCTCGGGCACGGCCCGAGCCACCGTTCCGCCCAGCGCCTCGACCAGCATCAGCCCCAGGCCATAGAGATCGGCTCGGCGACGCGCCAGCGGATCGGGACGCGACGGTGCCTCCCCCACCCCCTCGACATAAAACCGCAGCCGCTCCGGAGCCAGATAATCGACCGTCCCGCCGCGTTCGACCTCCAGCGCGTCCAGCTCGCCGGCCAGGTTGAAATCGAACAGCAACGGCCGTCCATCCCCTGCCAGCAAAACATTCGACGGCTTCAGATCGCCGTGTGCGACCCCGCGCCGATGCGCTGCCTCCAGTCCCTCGGCCAATCGAGCCACGATCCAGGCCGCGGCCCGGGTCCGATCCAACCGCTCGAGAACCCGCCGCCACGGCGTCGTGCGGCTCAACGGCTCGCCCGCCAACCGGTCGATGCGCGCCAGCCAATCCCGACCATCCCGCGGACGGCCACCCCGGCCCAGCACCTGCGCCAGCGTCGCACCCCCCAGATCGGGCATCACAATGCGCTGGAACCGCCCGTCCTCGGTCAGCCCCTGGGCCAGGATATCCACCACATGGGGATGCCGCAGCCGCGCTAGCCACTCCGGCTCCGGTGACTCGCGCCAGGCCAGTTTGACCACCACGGGCCGGAACGAAAGCTCCTCATGCCACGCCCGATAAACCCGCGCAAATCGCCCCGTACCCAAGACTTCCACCAGTCGATAGGGACCACTTCGCTGGCCGGGTTCCGGAAACGGGCCGTCGGAGAGCCAGCGGCCGTGGAGCTCCAGCGCCGGCTGGAACGCCCCTTCTAGACGGACGATCCGCCGCAGCCGATCCGCCTGAGCCGGAAACCGGGCCAGAAACTCCTCCAGATCCGACCCCCTCCCATCCAGCCGCCGTCGGGTCCATTCGTGGAAGACCAAGGCCGTCTGATCGACCGGATCCTCGAGTTGCCCCAAATACTCCTCGGCCCGCGGTTCCTGGCCGGCATCCCAGCGGGCATCAAATTCATCCAAGATTGCATCGAGTACGTCCGAGGCTCCGTGCGTCGACGTTGCCCTCGACCAGCTCACTGCAGTCATCGCGGCGGGCCTCCCCCAGGCCAGCGCGTCCGCAGCCCCTCGAGGAGCCGCCGCACGGTCCGCTCGTGGATTCCCAGCCCCGCGGCGATTTCCTCTAAGGTCCGCCCCTGACGGCGCCACTCAACGATCCGCGCCTCGACCGCCGAGCCGCCGGCCAGCAGCCGGTCTAGGCAGTCGCGCGCGTGAAACTCCTCGCTCGGCGTGGCATCGGCTGCGGCCACCTCCCGGACCTCGGTTCGCCCCTGACGCTCCACAAACAACGGCTCCTCGCGGGCCAGGTTGTCCTTCTGGCTCCGCGTTCGCCGGCGATACTCCTCATACACCTTGTTTCGAACCACCCCCGCCAGATACCCCCGAAACCGCGCCGCGCCCTGATACCCCGGCCCCTGCCCGATCGGCTGCTCCAACAACGCCCGCCAGACCTCTTGCACAAAGTCCATCGAATCAAACCGCGGCCGCAACGCCCGGGGCAACTGGCCCCGAACCATCGCCCGCACATCCGGCTCAAACGCCTCCAACAGACGTTCGAGAGCCGACCCATCACCCGCCCGGGCACGATCAATCAATGCTTGGAATTCCGCCTCATCCACGCATCCTACTCCTCGAGTTCGCCGCAGTTTACTCAAATTGCCCCAAACGCAAAAGTTATCTTTGGCGAAAAATGTGAGTTTTTTTATTTAGCAGATCCGTTCCGTCCGCAATCGAAATCGCCCGTCGAGCCTCGGCTTCGATGGCTTCGGGGTTGCATGACCTGGTCGTATTCTGCCAGCAGATAACGGATAGCGATCGATGGTCCGACCGGATCGATCGATTTGCTGCCGCCTTGGGTCGGGATTGGACTTTTTTGACCAAGCACGGAAAAAAAATGCCGGTTTCGCGCGCTCATTCCAACTGATCTAGTGCCCCCCCGAGGAACGGACCAGCCCGTTGGCCCGTTCCGACGGCATCGGGCCTCACGACATCCGGGCATCGTGGCCGGAATCCGCGCCGGTCGACGTATCGATCGGGCTGGGAGCGGCGGCTTGTGCCTGGGTGGGAGGCCAGGGATTCGGTCAATCAGGGTTTAAAGGGAGCGACGGATCGGTCCGGTGGGGCCTCGAATATCCGGGAGCCGTCCGGGGGGACCGGAGGCACCGACCATGATTCGCGAGCGGAACCGCGACCGTCGAACTGCTCCCCTGCTCGACGCCTACCTGAGTGACATCCGCAACGACAGCCTGCTCTCCGCCGAGGAGGAAACACGGCTCGCTGAACGGATCGTGCGGGGCGACCTCGACGCCCGTGCCCGGATGATCCGAGCCAACCTCCGCCTGGTCATCAAGATCGCCCGCCAGTATGCCGGCGGGCCACTAACGCTCGAAGACCTGGTCGGTGAGGGCAACCTAGGCCTGATCCGTGCTGTCGAATGCTTCCGTCCTGAGTTTGGAACGCGGTTTAGCACCTACGCGGCCCACTGGATCAAGCAAGCGATCCGCCAGGCTCTGACCAATACGACGGCCACCATCCGGCTGCCGGCTCATATGGTCAGCTTGCTTCGGCGTTGGTCCCGCACGGCCCGCGGCTTGGCCCGGTCGCTGGGACGGGAGCCGTCGTTCGACGAGGTGGCCGACGCCCTCCGGCTCCGTTTCGCCCAGCGCGAGATGGTTGCCCAGGCGATGCAGGCCCGCCGCCTCGTCCACGAGACCACGGAGGACGACTCGGCCTGGTCCAGTGAAGAGGCCCCCGATCCCCGGCCGCCCGTCGAGCTGCACTACGAACTCGACGAACAGCGTCAGGCCGTGCTGCGCCGGCTCGAGCGACTGGATCACCGTGAACTCACCGTCATCACCCTCCGGTTCGGACTCGATGGCCAGGAGCCGATGACGCTCAAGGAGATCGGTCGGCGGCTCGGGATCACCCGCGAATGGGTCCGCAAGATCGAACTCCGCGCCGTGCGCAAGCTGGACGACTCGGAGGAGACCGCCGATGCCTCCCGGCGGATGGTCCTGGCCCGCACCGCCTGAGCGGGTAGACTGGGGCGACTTGACAAGGCCCGTGACGGGTGCCGAAGTGGGCCCGGCCCGGTCTCTCCGTCTGCCCTGAACGGGGTCTTCAGCCGTCCTGATGGTTCACGATGACTCTCCGCCAGTGGCCAGGATTCCCCGAATCCTGGCCATCGCCACGCCCACCGTTCTGGCCTTGCTCTTTGGATTGGCTCAGACCCGCTGGGATGATCCACCCCGGCTCGACGGAGCCGGTTATGCCGTTCTGGCCGAGTCACTCCGAACCGGGCGTGGCTACCGCGCGCTGGACCATCCGGATACGCCGCTTCACGCCCATTTTCCCCCGCTCTATCCGGTCGCGCTGGCGACGCTCTGGACGCTCACCGGTGGTCCGTCGCACGCCGCGGCGCATGGGTTTTCGCTCGTCTGCTCGACCGCCGCGGTCAGCCTGTTTGCCGTCTGGCTGGTGCGGCGGGTTGAGTCGCCGGTTGCCGGTTTGCTGGCGGCGGCTGTGGCTGCCGACTGGGCCTGGTCGCGTCAGGCTCCGTCGATTCAGTCCGAGCCGCTCTTTGCGCTGCTGAGCCAAAGCGCTGTTCTGGTTGCCGATCGCCGTGCGCGTGGTTTCCGGCATGGCCTAGGCCTAGGGCTGCTGCTGGCCGCGTGCGTCCTGACCCGCCAGGTGGGCGTCATGCTGGCCGTCGCCGTCTGGCTCGACGGTCTGGCACGACGGCGGTTTGCCGCGATGGCAGCCGCGGCGGTCGTGACGGGGCTGGGGGTCTTGCCTTGGGTGATCTGGCAGATCGTCGTGGGCCGCGACACCCAGATCGCTCTGTTTCGCACCGATCGGCTGCCCGAGTTGGTTTACGAGCAAGCCCGGTTTTACCTGGCCCGAATCGCCGACCTGCTGGTTGGACCGTTCGTCGAAGTCGGCACGGTCTTCAAACCCGAATACACCGGACCGGCGATGCTCTGGGCCTCGGTGGCGACCGGGGTGGTGCTGGCCGGTTGGCTGGCCTGCGTCCGGCGCCCGACGTGGCGGCTGGCCGGCACCATTCCGTTGCTGACGCTCGCGCTGCTGCTGGTCTGGCCGTTCACCGAGGCGGGACGATTCCTCGTGCCGTTGACGCCCTGGGTTCTGGTCGGCGCCTGGACCGGTTTGTTGATCCCGACCGGGACCGGAGGCGGTCGGGGGCGGACCTGGGTGGCGTTAGCGCTGCTCTGCGCCAGTGCACCGTTCACCGCTTACTCGATCGTCACCCGTCGACTCGACGCCCAGGCGGCCCGTCAGGCCGACTTCGATGCCGCGTGCCGTTGGATCGGCGCCCAGACCGAGCCGACTGGCCCGATGCTGGTTCCCCAGGCCGGCGAGGCCTACTGGCTCGCCGGCCGATCGCGCAAGGCTCTGGCCCCGCCCGCCACGGTCGAGCAGATTGCCGACGTGATCGACCGCTACGGCGTGGCGTTTCTGATCGTGGACGACGATCGCTACGTCGGCGCCGGGCCGGGACCCCTGGGCCAGTTCGTCGCCGAGCATCCGGAGCGGGTCCGGCTGGTGTTTCGCCAAGACTCGGTGGCCGTCTACCGCGTCGAGCCGGTCGGCGGTTCGTCCTCGGGTTGACGGGGCTGGCCCCGGCGGCCATCATCCGGCCCATGATCGACCGTCGATGCCACGCCGATCGCCGCTGGACCGCCGGCCTGGTCGGTCTGGCCATCGCCGCGCGGATCGCCGCCGTGGTGTTGCTCGAGAGCCACACCGTCCCACGCTCCACTTACGAGCATGGGGAGATCGCGGCCAACCTGGTCCAGGGTCGGGGCTTCTCGATCGCCTTTCTAGGTGCCGACGGGCCGACCTCCCAACAGGCCCCGGTCTACCCAGTCCTGTTGGCCGTGGCGTATGCGTGCCTGGGCGTCGAAAGCCCGGCCGCGCTCCTGGCCATACAGCTTGGGCAGGCGGTGCTCGGCGGCGTGCTGACGCTCGGGGTGATGCGGCTGACCAGGCTCTGGCTTCCGGAACGCGCCTGGGCGGCCCGGCTGGCAGGGCTGCTGGCCGCGGCGCACCCGACGCTGGTCTACACAGCCACCCATATCCAGGTCGCCGGGTTGGCAGCGACGCTGCTGGTCTGGTTGGTGATCGCGGCCGAACGCACCGGGGCGGGCGTGCGCGGTGGTTCCGTGGCCCTCGGAATCCTGCTCGCGCTGCTGCTTCTGACGGACCCGATTCTGGTTCTGGCAGTGCCGGCGGTGGTCTGGATCGTGCGCCGCGCAAGCGACGGGAGGGCCTGGAACCGGCTGGCGGTGGCAGGCGGTGTGGCGGCGTTGGGCTTGGCGCCCTGGCTGGTCCGCAACGCGCTGGTCCACGGCGAATTTGTCTTCGTGAAGAGCACGTTTGGCTATGCCTTCTGGCAGGGCAACTGCGCGCTCAGCGCAGGCACCGACAAGGTGGTCCGGGCCACGGTGGCGGAGGTCCTGGAGCGTCCGGACGACGGCACGCTGGCCGGGGCCCATCGGACGCTCTGGGCCGCGCGGCACGAGGCGGGGTATCTCGACGATATCGCCCTGAGCGCTGCCGAAAAACAGGAGTTGGGCCGACTACGCGAGCCGGAGCGGTCGCGGGTCCTGATGCGCCGGGCCCTGGCCGAGCTTCAGGCCGACCCAGCGCGCTATCCGCGGCTCTGCTTCCGCCGGCTGATGGCGTTTCTCTTCTTCGACGAGACCAACCCCAAGACCCGCCAGCCGCTCTACCGTGCCGGTCATCTGGGACTGACGCTGCTGGCCCTGCTAGGGCTGGCACGAGCTGATCGGCAGACGCTGGGGCGGCTGGGCCCGTCGCTGCTGACGTTTGCCTTGTTGGCTCTGTTTCACGCGGCGACGATCGTCTCGGCCCGATTCCACATCCCGGTCGAGCCGTTCATGGCGATCTGGGGGGGCAGCCTGGCGGCGGCTTCGGCTGGCTATCCGCGCCGGCTCACGGTGTCGAAGGCGTCGGGGTCGAGCAGCTCGGGTTTGGCGGCGTAAGTCGGGTCGGCCAGGCGATCGGACGGCCTCTGTGCGTTCATCAAGCGCCAGGCGAGCAGCGTGCCAGCGATGACCGCCGTGATGCCTACGCCAGCCGCGCTGCCCCAGACGACACCATAGTAGGCCGTCGGCGGATTCTGGCGTGACCAGATGGTCAGGATGACGGGGTCCGCGCTCTGCGGCGCGCGGGGGCCGATCGCCGTGGCCAGCAAGGCGGCGGCCAGGGCCGCGATGGGGACACCCGCTCCGATCAGGATCACCATGAGCGCGGGCCACGGAACAGCCCCGGGCAGGGGCATGCCTAGCTCGAGGGCCCTCAGCCGCTCCTTGTGCGCCAGTTCGCGCTGGCGCCTGGCCTGGTGGTACAGCCCGATCAGAGCCGGAGTGATGGCAATCGCGGCAATCAATGCCACGGATTTCAGGGATGACTCAGCCAGCGCAAACACCAATGGGGCCATCGCTTGTTGACTTCGGGGTCAAGGAGGAGTGTTTCCTGCACTCAGCCACGACGGCTGACGGTGTCGAAGGCGTCGGGGTCGAGCGGCTCGGGCTTGGCCGGTTGCCAGTCGGATTCGAAGGGACGGTTCCAGGACGGTCCGGGACCGGCGGTTGTCGTCATCCGGAGCAACCTCGTCACCAGAAACGTCCCGCAGCCGATGCCGGTCAGGCCGACCATGCCGGCGAACGCCCAGACTTCCTCGCCGCCGGCATGGGTGATGCTCGCGACGAAGGCGATGCTCAGCGCGACGATCGGCACGACAGCGCCCATCGCGATAGCTGCCATCGAGGGCCAGAACGTGCTGGGGATCGGTTGCCCCAGTTCCAGCGCGCGGAGCCGTTCCTTGTGAGCATAGTCGCGATGCCGGCCGACCTGCTTGCTGACCGTGGTGACCGTGACGATCGCCGTGACGAACGCGAAGACGCCGAGCGGGATTAGGACTTCCTCGTGCATCGCGGCCACTCTCCAGCCTTCATATGATACGGTCCGATGGGACGCCGACCCAGCGAATCGGCCGGAAGGTCCCCGGGGAGCCTGCCGCCATGTCCGCCGACCACATTCTGGCGATCGACCAGGGAACCACAAGTTCCCGCGCCGTTGTATACGACCGGGGCTTGCGCCCCGTCGGGCAAGCGCAGGTCGAGGTACCGCCGACGTATCCCCAGCCCGGCTGGGTCGAACACGACCCGGCACAACTGATCGGCTCGGTCGTCCAGGTGGCGGCCGACGCGGTGCGCGACGCGGGCATCGAGACGGGACGCCTGGCCGGCATCGGCATCACCAACCAGCGGGAAACGGCCCTGATCTGGGACCGCGCCACCGGCCGCGCGCTGAGCCCGGCGATCGTCTGGCAAGACCGCCGCACCGCGCGGTTTTGCGAGGCCCAGGCCGAGCATGAGCCGTGGCTCAGCCGACGCACCGGGCTCGTCCTCGACGCATACTTTTCCGCCACCAAATTCGCCTGGCTGCTGGAGAACGTGCCAGGAGCCCGCTCCCGCGCCGAAACCGGCGAGCTGGCCGCCGGAACCGTCGACAGTTGGCTCATCTGGCACCTCTCAGGCGGCCGCGTGCACGCGACCGACATCACCAACGCCTCACGAACCTTGCTGATGGACCTCCGCACCGGGCAGTGGGGCAACGACCTCTGCGACTTCTTCGCCATACCGCCCTCATTATTGCCTGAAATCCGCCCCAGTTCCGGCTTTTTTGCCGAAACCGCCAACCTGGCCGGGCTGCCCAATGGGCTGCCGATCCTGGGCGTCGCCGGCGATCAGCAGGCCTCGCTGGCCGGACAGGGCTGCGTCGCGGCCGGTCAGGCCAAGTGCACCTACGGCACGGGCGCGTTTCTGCTGCTCCATACCGGCGGCGAGGTGGTCGAGAGCCGCTCCGGGCTGGTCAGCACCGCGGCCGCTGAGCTGGCCCAGGGGCAGCCCCAGTACGCCCTGGAAGGCAGCGTCTTCATCGCGGGAGCCGCCGTGCAGTGGTTCCGCGACGGCCTGAAGGCGATCGGGGCCGCACCGGAGATCGACACGCTCTACGCCCAGGGCCGGGAGTCGAGCGGCATTCTGTTCGTCCCGGCGCTGACGGGCCTGGGCGCGCCCCACTGGGCCCCGGAGGCCCGGGGCACGATCTTCGGCCTGACCCGCGACACGAGCCTCGCCGACCTGGCCCGGGCGACCATCGAGGGCGTCGCCTTCCAGGTGGCCGACCTGGTCGACGCCATGACCCGCGACCTGGGCCGCGCGCCCGACGAACTCCGCGTCGACGGCGGCATGGCCCGCTCCGACCCCTTCCTCCAATTCCAGGCCGACCTGATGGGCATCACGCTCCGCCGCAGCCCGCAGGTCGAGTCGACCGCCTTGGGAGCAGCCCTGCTGGCCGGCCTGGCCGCAAACCTCTGGCCCGACGCCGCCACCGCCCTCAAGGCGCAAGGCCCAGCCGGAACCGTCTTTCGACCCCAACGCGATCCGCAGTGGCGGGACCGCGCGCTGGCCGCTTGGCGACACGCGGTCGAGACCGTCAAGCGCCACTACCCCGCTCCCGGATCATCGGATACCGTGGCCTGAACGGTTCATCTCGGGCGCCCATGAGCGCCGAGACTCTCGTCCCCTGGAGACTCTCCCCCCATGCGACGTGCCCTCGCCGTGTTGCTCGCCGCGGTTGTGCCCGCTCTGCGGGCCGATGAGATCCCGCTGTTCAACGGCCGCAACCTCGACGGCTGGACAGCCGTCCTGGACAAACCCGACGCCGACCCAGCCCAGACCTGGAGCGTCGCCGACGGCGTGCTGCGGTGCACCGGGCGGCCGATCGGCTACATTCGTACGAACAAAGACGACTATCATGATTATGTGCTCACGCTCGAGTGGCGATGGCCCGAAGGCAGCCAAGGAGGCAACAACGGCGTGCTCGTGCACACCTCGACCCCCAACGCGCTGGGCATCTGGCCCAAGTCGATCGAGGTCCAGCTCGCCAGTGGCGACGCCGGCGACTTCTGGGTCATCGGCACCGAGCTGGACGTGCCCAACGAGGAGACCCGCAAGCGGGACCGCCGCCACATCAACCTCACCGACGGCTCCGAGAAGCCGATCGGCCAGTGGAACACGATGGAGATCACCTGCAAGGGCGACACGATCCGCGTCCGCATCAATGGCGAACTGGTCAATGAGGCGAGCGGCTGCTCGGTGACCCGGGGGGCCATCTGCCTCCAGTCGGAAGGGGCGCCGATCGAGTTCCGCAACATCGTCCTCCGGCCAATCGAGTGAATCGCGCCGGCCGGGCGGTTCCCGCCAGCGGAGCCTGGGTCGCGCGCCTGGTCGGTTCCGGGGGCGCCGGGCCGTCTGGCCGGAGGTTGTCGGGGTGGTTGGATGCCGTGGCCGGGCTGGCGGCACGACCCGAGCGGGCTGGGCGTTGATCCGCGAGCCAGGCCACGGAAGGCTAGCTGGTCGATCGAGGATGCGGCCTGAGGGGGGGGGAGAGAGCGGCTCGCGGAGAATCGGGGACGGCGGGGCGGTGGTGGCTTTCCTCGGTGGGGGCAGGCCGGGCCTGGTCCGGGTTGTCAACCCGAACGTGATCAGCCGGCCGGGAGGGCGGGAATCGCGGCCGTTGTTTGGGCGCTAGGTGGGAGGTTAGGCTAAGCGTCCCGCTGGAAACGGAATCAGAGCCTGAGAGGATCGCTCATGCATCCGCTGACCTTGGACGACTTCCGCTCGCTCCTCTCGGATGTCGAAGCGCCGTGTTTGTCGCTCTATCAACCAACACACCGCCATCATCCCGAGAATCAGCAAGACCCGATCCGGTTTCGCAATCTGGTCAAGGAGCTGGAAGCGTCGCTGCGCCGTCGCTATCCGACCCGCGAGGTCAAGCCGCTGCTGGAACCGTTCCTGGACCTGGCCGATAACGGGCTTTTCTGGAAACACACGCTGGACGGTCTGGCCGTTTTTGCGTCCCCGGGACGATTCCGGGTCTTTACCCTGCAGCGGCCGGTCAACGCGATCGCCGTGGTGGCCGACAGCTTTCACACCAAGCCGCTCGTGCGGATCCTTCAGTCGGCCGATCGGTTTCAGATCCTCGGCCTGAACCGCCAGACGGTCCGGCTCTACGAGGGAAATCGGGACGCTCTCGACGAGATCGACGCCGACGACGGCGTACCGCGCTCGCTCACGGAGGCCCTGGGCGAGGAGCTTACCGAGCCCTACCGCGGAGTCACCCCGACCGGTGTTCCCAGCATCCCCAGCGTCCACCACGGGCATGGCTCCCGCAAGGATGAGATCGACATCGATACCGAGCGGTTCTTCCGCGCTGTCGATCGGGCTGTACTGGAGCGACACTCGAAGCCGACCGGCCTGCCCCTGATCCTCGCCTCTCTGCCCGAATATCACGGCCACTTCCGAGCGCTGAGCAAGAATCCGATGCTGGTGCCGGAGGCCATCCCCTACGACCCGGCCTCGATCGACACCGAGAAGCTCCGAGCCGAAGCCTGGAAAGTCATCGAGCCGTCTTACGCGCGGCGGCTGGCCGAACTGGTCGAGAAATTTGGCGCAGCGCGTGCTCGAGGCCAGGGATCGGCCGACATCGCCGAAATCGCCCGCGCGGCTGTGGCCGGTCGCGTCGGCCATCTGCTCGTCGAGGCCGACCGCCACGACCCCGGCCACATCGACCCAACCACCGGCGTCATCGAGCCGGCCGACCTGGAGCATCCCGAAGTCGACGACCTGCTCGACGATCTGGCCGAACTGGTCCTGCGCATGGGCGGCGAGGTCGTGGTCGTGCCGCGCGAGCGGATGCCGGTCGAAACCGGCGCCGCCGCCACCTACCGGTTCTGAGCCGAGGGGACACCACCCGACCAGGCTCGATCCACGCGTTTGGCCGGACTGGCTCCGGCCAAACGCAGTCCCTCAACGCAGCCGTCCTGCGGTGGGCGACGCCCGGCGACACCGGCCGCCCCGGCCCGATCCTCCCGGCCACCGCGTGGGCATCCGTGGCCCCGCCCCGCCGCCGCGGCCGGTTCCGACGAGCGGCCATCAGTCTGGCTTACGGTTTTCGACCTGACGCCGTAGGCCGCCCGTGACGTTGTTAAGCAACGTCGAGCCGGTAGCGCCCCTCGGCGTCGACCGGAACGCGGCCGCGCTCCGCGAAGCGGGCCAGAAGCCAGCCTGACCGGCTACGACACCTGCCGTGCCGACCGGCCTGGTCGTTGGGCGACCACTCCACCATGACCAGGCCTCGCTTCCGAGGCCGGCCACCGCTCGGCACCGCGCCAGCCGGCCCCGGCCGCTCCGTCCGGGGCGGCTGGGGCGCGGGCGTCAGCCGCTGGGGGTGGCCTGCCGGCCGGTCACGAGCAGCCCATGCTGTTGCCGCAGTTGAAGCAACGGTAACAGGTGCCGCAGCGAACGGTCAGAGCGCCGCAGTTGTCGCAGGCCGGGGCGTCGGCCTGGAAGCCGGCGAACTGTTGCTGCTGGACCTCGACCGAGACCAGGCCAACCGGCGGTGGCTCAGCGCCGGTGACGTCCTCCACGTCGGCGGCCGTCGCCTTGCGGTGGCCGTTGACCTTGAGGGTGGGGGCGGTGGCGCCGGCCGACTCGGTTCCCGGCTCGACCGCGCCCAGCGCGGCGGGCGCCGAGCCGCCACCGTCGCGCTTGGCAACGTTGGCCTCGCGGTAGCCCGGCACGAACTGAATGCCCAGCCAGCGGAAAATGTAATCGGTGATGCTCTTGGCGATCGGGATGTCCGGGTTGCGTGTGAAGCCAGCGGGTTCGAAGCGGCTATGGGCGAACTTGTTGACGAAGACGTCGAGCGGAACGCCGTATTGCAGGCCCATCGAAACCAGCGTGCCGATCGTATCCATCAGGCCGCCGACGGTTGAACCCTCCTTGGCCATCGTGATGAACAGCTCGCCGGGACGGCCGTCGTCGAAGAAGCCGACCGTGAGATATCCCTCGTGGCCCTGGATGTCGAACTTGTGAGTGATGCTGCGGCGGGTGTCCGGAAGGCGTTCGCGGCGGGGTCGCGAGCCGGCGTGCGGCGGGGTCGTGGTCGGGACCGCGGCGGGAGCGGCCGCCGTCGCTTTGCCGCCAGCGGCTTCGAGGTCGGCGGCGGCCGGTTCGGCCGTCTCTCGGACCTTGTCCGATTCCTTAGTCGTGGCAACCGGCTGGCTCTCCTTCGAGCCGTCGCGGTAGATCGCCAGCGCCTTCAGGCCCAGCTTCCAGCCTTCCAGATACGCCGCCTCGATGTCGGCGACCGTCGATTCCCGCGGCATGTTGACCGTCTTGGAAATCGCGCCGGAGAGGAACGGCTGCGCCGCGGCCATCATCCGAACGTGACCCTGCCAGGGGATCGAGCGGCCCCCGCGCGCCGGCGGAAACGCACAATCGAAGACCGGCAGATGCTCATCCCGAAGATCAGGCGCGCCCTCGATCGTATCGTGCTCGTCGATGTAGTCGACAATCCGCTGAATCGACGGGTCGTCGTATCCGAGCGTCTTGAGCGCCATCGGCACCGTACGGTTGACGATCTTGAGCAGGCCGCCGCCGGCCAGGTTCTTGTACTTGACCAGGGCGATATCCGGCTCGATGCCCGTCGTGTCGCAGTCCATCATGAAGGCGATGGTGCCGGTCGGCGCAATCACCGTGACCTGGGCATTGCGGAAGCCGTGCTGACGCCCAGCCTCGAGACACTCATCCCAGACGGCGCGGGCCGCGGCCCACAACGACGGCGGGCAGGACGGATCGATCGCCTCGACGGCGTCGCGGTGCATCTCCATCACCCGCAGCATCGGCTCGCGATTGACCGCGAAACCCTCGAACGGCCCCATGTGGGCGGCGATCTCCGCCGAGGTCAAATTGGCCTGCCCGTGCATGATTGCTGTGATCGCGCCGGCCAGCGCGCGGCCCTGGTCCGAGTCGTAGGGCAGCCCGGCCGCCATCAACAGCGACCCCAGATTGGCGTAGCCCAACCCCAGCGGCCGGAACCGGTGCGAGTTGAGCGCAATCCGCTCCGTCGGGTACGAGCAGTGGTCCACCAGAATCTCCTGCGCCGTGATGAACACCTTGACCGCGTGGCGGAACCGCTCGACATCAAACGTGCCATCCTCGCGGCGGAACCGCATCAGATTCAGCGACGCCAGGTTGCACGCGCTATCGTCCAAAAACATATATTCACTGCAGGGATTCGACGAATTGATCGGCGCGGTGTTGGGGCAGGTGTGCCAGCGCTGGATCGTGTCCTCGTATTGCAGCCCCGGATCGCCGCAGAGCCAGGTGCCCTCGGCAATCTTGTTCATGAGCATCCGGGCCTTGTACGTCGTCATCGGCCGACCGGTCGTGACGGCCCGGGTCGTCCAGTCGCCGTCAGCCTCGACCGCCCGGAGAAACTCGTCGGTGACCCGGACCGAAAGATTGGCATTCTGGAACAGGACCGACGAGTACGCCTCGCCATTGAAGTTGGCCTCGTAGCCCTGGCGGATCAGGGCCTGGGCCTTCTTCTCTTCCTTGGCCTTGCATTCGATGAATTCCAGAATGTCGGGATGCCAGACCTTGAGCGTCTGCATCTTGGCCGCGCGGCGGGTCTTGCCCCCGGATTTGACCACGCTGGCCACCGCGTCGTAGACCCGCATGAAACTGACCGGCCCCGACGGCCGACCGCCCCCGGAGAGCTTTTCCCGCGAGGAACGCAGCGTCGACAGATCCGTACCCGTGCCCGAGCCGAATTTGAAGAGCATCGCCTCGCTGTGCGCCAGGTTCATGATGCCCTCCATGTCGTCGGTCACGCTCTGAATAAAGCAGGCCGAGCCCTGGGGATTGCGATAGGCGTTCTGAACCCGGCGAACGCTCCGGCTCTCCTCATCCCAGGCCCAGTTGTTGGCCGGACCCTCAATGCCATACCGATGAAACAACCCGACATTGAACCAGACCGGCGAATTGAACGAGCCATACTGATTCAGGCACAGCGCCGTCAATTCATCATAAAAGGCGTCGGCATCGGCCGGGGTCGCAAAGTAGCCATCCTCCCGGCCCCAGTCGGCAATCGTCCGCGTGACCCGGTCGATCAACTGGCGGACGCTCGTTTCCCGCTCCGGCGTGTTGATCTCCCCATAAAAATATTTGCTAACAACAACATTCGTCGCCAACTGGCTCCACGCGCGGGGAATCTCACAGTCGGTCTGCTCGAACAGGACCCGGCCACGCTCGTCCTTGATAACGGCCGTGCGGCGATCCCACTCGACCTGGTCGAACGGGCTGACACCCGCGGTGCTGAAGACCCGCGGAATCGTCAGTCCGCGTCGAACCCCGCCTCGTGCCACCTGATCCTGCTGGCCCGACGCCCGTTCACCCACCGATGCCATGGAGATCCTCCGAGTTCGCTCGCTCCAGGTTCCAAACCCCGACAGTCACTGAACGGATGTTCCACATCCGCTCTGTCTGGTATCGCCTCCCTGCGCTCGGCTGTCCAGAAAAAAATCCGCGAGGCCTGTCCCGTTGCGTCCGCCAGGCGGACCACCCAGGGCCGTCGCTTCCGACGCCTCGCACTCCTCCTCGCTGCCCCATCTCACGAAAAAACAGACCGATCGAACGCCTCCCCACGGGAAGGCCGGGGCAACCCAAGCTCGTCGCCCCTCTCGGCCCGGCGGCCGGCATTGTACCGCGCGACTTCAACTCCGAAACCACCCGCCGGCCGTTTCTCGCACCCAGACCACTCGTTATGTCGTAAGTAACTTTTAGGCAAACCTTTCCGGCAGGATTTCAGGCACCGGACACGCCCCCCGGCCCCGGCGCTCCAAGCCCCGGCCCGCGCATCCTGCCCGACACCGCCGCCCGCCCCCCGAGCCGCCCCAACCTAAGCTCCAACTGGCCAGAACTCCGCCCGCGCAGCTCTGCCTGGGCAGGCCAAGAGCGCCAGGTTCCCCAGGTCGGCCACCGGTCCCGAACACCGCGACCGAAAACCGCCTCCGGAAACCCGGCCGGCTCCGTCTCATCGAACCCATCAGCTCAGGAGGCGACCACCTGCGTAATCTTGACCGTCGTGTACGTCTGCCGGTGCCCGCGCTTACGGCGGTAGCCCTTACGACGGCGAAACTTACGAATGATGATCTTCTTCCCACGGAAGGTCCGCACCAACTGGCCCACGACCCGTGCGCCTTCAACGAGCGGGGTGCCGATCCGAGGTGGTCCGTCGCCGGCCACCAGCAAAACCCGGTCGAAGACGATTTCGCTGCCGGCCTCGCCGGGTTGCTTGTCGATGGTCAGGAGGTCGCCTTCCTGGACCCGATACTGATGGCTTCCGTTCTCGATGATCGCATACATGGGCGTCGAAGTCCCGTCTCACGGCCGCGGGGCCAGGAAAACGACGTCAGCCCGCCGGGCAGATCCGGGATGTTCCGGAACCGTTTCCCGGCGTTCCGAGTTCGCTTTCTTTGCGTGGGATGGTCAAAGGCCGAATCGCCGGTCCCCGGGGCGTGCCAACCGCAGGTCGGCCGCTCTTTGGCTTCAATCCGGTTGTCCAGGCGAAATGACGATTATAGCCGCTCCCCGGTTCGTTCGAGAAGAGGGCCGCCGGCTCGGTCGGGTGAGACGGCAAGACAAGGGGGGCGTTCGACCGGACAGACGACGGCGCCCTAAGGATCTTTCAAGGTGGCGAGACCGCCGCCGGCGGCGTTACCCGCCCGATCAACGGCCAACAACCCCGGAGCCTTGGACCGAATGGATGATCGCCCAGAGCTCAACACGCAGTCTGCGTGGGTGGGGCCAGCGTGTCTGCTGCTGGCCTGGATCTGGTGGTCGTGGCTGGGCCAGGCGTATGCCGAAGTCCTGCGGCCTGCGTCGGGCCGAGTCGTCGACCTCTACCAGGACTGGGCCTCGGCGCGCAATCAGGCCGTCGGGTTGCCGGTTTACGCCGCCCACGAGCAGAGCGTGCCGCGCCATCTAGGCCACGCCTGGACAGCCTCCCTGGTCCGGGTCAACGCGCACCCGCCGACCTCGGTCTTTCTGTTCCTGCCCCTGGCCGCACTCGATTATCGCGACGCCGTCCTGGTCTGGAATCTGGTCTCGCTGGCCGCGCTGGCCGGAGTGTTCGGGCTGGTGCTCCGCGAGTTGGGCGCGGATCGTCGCTTGTGGCTGCCGGGTGGGCTGATACTGGCCTTTGGTCACCCGGTCTACGCCGGGGTCTATCTCGGCCAATCGGCCATGGTCTTGGGGGCGTTGCTGGTCGGGGCCTGGGCGCTCGATCGCCGGGGCCAGGCTCTAGCGGCCGGTGGACTGATCGGCGTGGCGGCCGCCTTCAAGCTCTATCCGGCGTTCGTGCTGATCGTCTACCTGGCGCGGGGGCAGTGGCGGCCGATCGCCGCGGCGGGGGCGACTTTCGCGCTGCTGGCCTTGGGTGCCGCCGTGGCGTTTGGCCCCGACGTCTTCGCCGACTATTTCCGCGACGTCGTGCCCGCTCAGCGGGTCTTCTGGGGCGTGGTGTTCAACCTGTCGCTGACCGGGTTTTGGCATCGGCTGTTCGAGCCTACGGGTGACGCCGGCCGGATTGAACCCCTGTGGTTCAGCCCCACGGCTGCCCGGCTCGCCACGCTAGCCGGTGGTCTGCTGGTGGCGGGCCTGGTCGGCTGGCTGGCCCGCCAGGCCCGGACGGTTCGCGGCCGGGATGCGGCCTGGTCGGCGGCGATCCTGGGTATGCTCTTAGTCGCCCCGGTGACCTGGGAAGACGGATTGATTCAGGCGGCCCTGCCGCTGGGGTGGGTCGCGTCGGTCGCCTGGAATCAGCCCGTCGCGCGGTCGGTCCTGGTGGGGGCGTTTCTGATCCTCTGGCTTCCTCCCGAACCACTGCTCCGGCTCGTCACGCCCGCCTGGGGCGGCGCGGGGCGTCCGTACGGGCCGGCCTTCAGCCTGGTCGTGGCATCGCTGAAAACCTACGCGCTGCTGGCCGTGTTCGGCCTAGTCGGCTGGTCCGCACGCAATCGTCCTGGAACGCCGGCCCGGTTTTGCTCATGATAAGCGTGGCTCCTGCCCGGCTCTGCGGCCGGGCTTGCCGTGGGACCGGATCGGGGCCTGCGCCCGACCGACCCGCCCCAACGCCCGCGCCTTGACCTCCGCGGGTGTGCGGACCGACGGACAGCGCGCATGATCGAACGGCCTGACGGCTTCAGAAGCCTTCGACTCCCCGGGGTCGGTCGAACGCGTCCGACCCAGACCGCTGCGCCGTGGATCGGGGCTCTGGGCCGGAATCCGGCGGCTGAGGCGCTGACGTGTCCCTTCCCCCCTGCCTGACTGCCCAGCGGACCGCTGGGGCCTCGCGAGGAATCCGCCGGTGGCACGCGTGACGTTTCAGGTCGAAGAGCTGGATTGCCCGACCGAGGCGGTGCCGATCCGCGCGGCCTTGGAGGGAGCAGGTGGGGTCCAGGCCCTGGACGTTGACTACACGGCTGGGCAGGTGCGGATCGACTACGACCCGGCTCGGGCCACGCCCGAATCGCTGGCCGAGCGGCTGCGTGCGCAGACCGGCTTCTCAGTTCGGGTGGTTGAGGCCGGCTGCGGCTGCTGCGCGGGGGCACCCGGGGCCGTTGAACGCCCCGCATGGTGGCGGCGCTGGCTGCCGGTGGCGGTTTCGGGCGTGGCGGTTGCTGTCGGGCACGTCCTGGCTTGGGTGGGTGGGCCGGTGGGTGTGGTTCGGGGCGCGTTTGCCGTACCGTTGGCCGTCGCGGCGGTGACCATCGTGCCTCGGGCAGTCCGCAGTCTGCGGCGGCTGCGGTTCGACATCCACGTGCTGATGGGACTGGCCATCCTGGGCGCCGTCGCCTTAGGCCAGTGGGACGAAGGCGCGATGGTCGCGTTCCTGTTTGGGCTGTCGGAGGCCCTGGAGGCGATGAGCCTGGAGCGAGCGCGTCAGGCGGTGCGGGCGTTGCTCGAAGTGGCGCCCGAGCAGGCCGATCGGATTGGGCCGGACGGAACGCCGCGGCCGGTTGCGGCAGCCAGCCTGGCGGTGGGCGATCGGGTTCTGGTACGCCCCGGAGCGCGGATTCCGGCCGATGGGCGGGTCGCCGCCGGGCGATCTGCCGTCGATCAACGCTCGATCACCGGCGAGTCGGTCCCCGTGCTCCGCGAGGTCGGCGACCCGGTCTACGCCGGGACCGTCAACGGCGAAGGCGCTCTCGAAGTCGAGGTGGAGCAGGCCCCAGGCCGGTCGCTGGTGGCGCGGATGGCCGAGCAGGTCCGCGCCGCTCAGCGTGGGCGGACTCCGATCGAGCGCACCGTCGAGCGGTTCGCCGCCGTGTACACCCCGCTGGTCATCGTGCTGGCAGCGGCCGTGATGATCGGTCCGCCGCTGTTCCTGGGCGGCGACCCGCGGTGGTGGTTCCACCAAGGTCTGGTCGTCCTGATCATCGCCTGCCCGTGCGCGCTGGTGATTGCCACGCCGGTGGCCGTCGTGGCCGCTCTGGCGGCCGCGTCGCGGCGGGGGATCCTGATCAAGGGCGGAGAACACCTGGAGGCCGTCGGACGGCTACGGGCCTTGGCCTTCGACAAGACGGGGACCCTGACGCTCGGCGAGCCGGACGTGGTCGAGGTGACCCCCATTGACGGCCGAGCCGCTCACGACGTGGTCCGAATGGCGGCCGCCGTGGGCGATCGCGGCGGCCACGTCGTCGGCCGGGCCATCGCCCGGCACGCCCGCAAGATGCAACTGGACGTCCCCCGGGCCGACGACTACCGCGCCGTCCCGGGGCTCGGCGCGTCGGCACGGATCGACGCCACCGAATACCACGTCGGCAGCCACCGCTACCTGCACGAGGCCGGCGTCTGCGAGCCACGCCTCCACGGACCGCTCGGCGCCGCCGAAACCCAGGCCGGCACTTCGGTCGCCGTCACCGCCGTCGGCCAGCCGTTGGGCTGGCTGCGGCTAGCCGATCGGCCCCGGCCCGAGGCCGCCGCCACCTTGGCCGACCTTCACCAGCTCGGCATCGAGTCCGTCATGCTCACCGGCGACAACCCCGCCACCGCCGCCGCCCTGGCCCGCGAACTCGGAATCCGCAACGTCTACGCCGGCCTGCTACCCGAGCAGAAGGCCGAGGTGATCCGCCGCCTCAACGCCCAGCGCGGACCGGTGGGCATGGTCGGCGACGGGGTCAACGACGCGCCCGCCTTGGCCGCCGCGCCGGTCAGCATCTCTCTGGGCGGCATCTCCAGCGGCGCCGCCCTCGAGGCCGCCGACATCGTCCTGATGGGCGACGACCTCAGCGGCCTGCCCTGGCTGGTCCGGCACAGCCGCCGCACCCGGGCCATCATCCGCGCCAACATCGCCCTGGCCGTCACCGCCAAACTGATCTTCCTCGCCCTGGCGATCGTCGGCTGGGCCAACCTCTGGACGGCCATCCTGGCCGACCTCGGCGTCAGCCTGATCGTCGTGGCCAACGCCCTGCGCCTGCTTCACACCCCGACGATCAACGCCGATCGCTCACAACCCCAGTCCTCTTCTCCCCCGCCCCCCAACGTCCCGGAGTTCCCTGACCGATGATCGGTTCACTCGCCTGGATCGCCGCCCTCGCCCTGGCCCCGGTTGCCCATCTCGAAGACCCCAAGGCCGCCAACCCCCTCGACGCCTTCCAGGGTACCTGGATCTCCGTCGACGAGAGCGGCCAAAGCACCTGGACCTTCGAGGGCAACCGCCTCACCCTGAAAACCCCTACCCGGGAATACAAGATCCTCATCACCCTGGGACAGGAGGATCAACTCGCCACGATCGACCTCGAAGCAACCGCCGACTCGCCCGAGGCGCCGGGTTACAAGGCACCAGGAATCTACAAGTTTGAAAATGGCAAACTCCTGATCTGCTTCGGCGATGATCAGACCGGGCGGCCCAAGCAGTTCGTCAACAATTTTCCCATGTCCTTCCTCTTCGAGCTGACCAAGAAACCCGCGGCCTCGAAGGAACAGTAAGCGGACCCCTCGCCCCGATTTCCCAGCGCAGCGCAGGCTTCGGCCGCGCTCGGGCGGTCAACGACTCGACGCCGGGCGCGGCCGTGGCGGCAGTTGCGGATCGGCTCGGGGCCTCAGCCCCCGGCTGGCCTCTGATATTCGGCCGCACGGGCCACATGCAGCCAAGTGTGGACGTGGGGCGAGCCGTGGAAGTACCACGCAAAGGCCGGCCCCTCAACCTTCCAGATGTCCCAGGTCCGGTCGTTCCCGATATCGCCATCCTTGTAATAGGTCAGCCGCAGGGCGTCGACGCCGCCCGCCGCGTCCAGGCAGGCCAGCACTTCCGCAGCGTCAGGTCCCCGGAACGGCGAAAGCATATCGGTGATCAGCCTGCGGACCATCTGCTTACGCTCGTCGTCGAGTTCCGCGACCGGCAGCCCAGGCACGGAGTGGATCTCCTGACCCTTGAGGCGAATGGTGCGGGGCGCGTCCGGTTCGCGGGTGTCATGTAGCGCCCGCTTCTGCTGCTCCTGGTCCAGCGAGAGGAAGATCTCGTTGGCCTGCCGGCCTTGGTACCACCAGACGTTGCCGGTGTGTTCCGGGTCGTCGTTGCCGGTCCCGGTCGGGTCGTGGCCGTAGAAGATCGGACCGCCGAAGGCGACCCCCTCGACGCTATTGCCATCGGCGCGGAGCGTGTCGTGCCGGCCGCTCAGGACCCACTCAAACGGCTTGTCGGTGCCGGGCTCTCCGAAAACCGCCACATGGTACGACTCGAAGCCGCCGTAATCCTCCTCCATCTGCTTCATGAACCGTTCGAAGCCGTCCTCGCTGCACAGGCCCCGCATGATCTCGCGGCAGAGGGCCTGCTGCTCCGGCGACAGGTCGCCGATGGTCGGCTTGACAATCGCCCAGTTGTTGTTGACCTGGGAGCGCTTGGGGTGGTCGAACGGGAAGGCGATCGTCTCGCGCTGTTCTTTGGTCAGCGTTTTGTAAAAGCGGGCGACAGCGGTTTCGGCCGGATCGGTGGGCGTGGGGCCGACCCGTTCCTGACCCAGAATGGTTCGTGCCGGTCGGATCAGGGGCACGGCCGCTGCGGCGCCCGCATGCTTGAGAAAATCGCGGCGGGACAGATCCAGGCAGCGGTCTCGGCCAGGAGAGCCAGGGGCGGAAGGGGTCATCGGGGCGGGCCTCCGTGGAGGATCGATCAGGGGAGAGACGTTCAGGCGGGACCGGACCCGTGCACGCACGGCCGGTTTGATCAGACTAGGGCCGCCACGCGGCCCCGTCAAATCATTCCCCACGCCTCGGGGCCTCTGGCCTCTGGCCCGGTGGCGCCGTATGCTCGGCGACGTCTGGGATGCACGCCCCCAGTGAGGGGATCGCCTGACGGGGGATCGGGTCATGCCATCGTTTACGCTGCTCGACGTCGAGACCGGCGTCGCCCGGCCTGGTTTCACGCTCCGGCCCGCGGACCTCGGTCAACCGACCGAGCCGGGCGCGGACTGGTCGATTCTGTTCGAAACGCTTCGCGGAGGACGCCGCGCGGGCGTCGACCGGCTCCGCGTCGACAACGGCCGGCTGGCCTTCGACGTCGTCCCGACCCGCGGCTTCGGCCTCTGGGCGGCCCGCCTCGGCGGCGACCGGGTCGGCTGGCGCTCACCCGTCGTCGATGGGCCAGTTCATCCGGCACTGGTGGACCTGTCGGCGCGCGGCGGCCTAGGCTGGCTGCGGGGATTCGACGAACTGCTGGCCCGCTGCGGACTGGAGTCCAACGGCCCGCCCGTCTTCGACCAAGCCGGACGCCTGATCCATACCCTCCACGGCCGGATCGCCACCATCCCGGCCCACTCGGTCACGGTGCACGTCGACGAGGCCCCACCACACACCCTCAGCGTCGAGGGCCAGGTCGACGAGGCCGAACTGTTCTTCGCCCAGTTGCGGCTCACCGCGCGGATCTCGACCACCCCCGGCTCGAACCGGCTGGTCGTCCGCGACGAAATCACCAACCGCCACGACACCCCGTCCGAGTTCCAGCTTCTCTACCATTGGAATTTCGGCCCGCCCCACCTGGAAGCCGGCTCGCGCTTCGTGGCTCCGATCGCCGAGATGTGCCCACGCGACGCGCGGGCGGCCGAAGGCATCGACCACTTCGACGTCTACGATGGACCCACTCCCGGCTTCGCCGAACAGGTCTACCTGTTTCGCCTGGCTGCCGGCCCCGACGGCCGCACCGTGGCCCTGCTTCGCAACCAGGCCGGCACCAAGGGCGTCGCCCTCCGCTTCGACGTTCGGCAGTTGCCCTGCTTCACCCTCTGGAAGTCCACACAAGGCCTACGCGAGGGCTACGTCACCGGTCTGGAGCCAGCGGTCAATTTCCCCAACCCCCGGCCCGTCGAGGCCACACGCGGGCGCGTCGTCAGCCTGCCACCAGGTGGGTCCTACGTCGCCGAGACGATCCTCGAAGTCCTCGACTCACCCGAAGCGGTCGCAACCATCGAGGCCGAGGCCCAGGCCCTCCAGCAACGCGCCGGCTCCCCGCGGATTCACTCCAAACCGGTCGCGCCGTTTGTGTGACCTGCCCCCCAACCCAGACCCATCCTCGCCTCCTGACCGAGCCCCCAGCCCGGCGATAACATGTCCGTGGGGCGGAGCCTCGGTCCCCAATCGCTTCCCCAACCAGCGCGATCAGGACGCCCATCGCCGCTCGGTTCCAGCTCGACCCCCCGGGGCTTCCATGACGTTCCGACAAACCCTGCGGATCGCGCCGATCCTGATCATGATCTTCTGCGCCTCGAACGCCCGCGCTCAGCTCGTTGCCGGCGGCGGTCAGGGTGTGGGATGGAGCTGGCCGCGGTATCGGGAATACCGCGACTTCGCCGGGCAGAGCTATGCCGACATCGGCCCGACCGGGCGCCGGGGATATTACGTCGCGCTGGGCCTCCCGGGGTTCGACGACTGGGGGACCGGCCCCTCGATGGCCTATTCGCCGATCTTCAACGCCCCGGCCCCGCTGCCTCGCCCCGCCCTGCCCCCAGCCACCCGCGCGCCCCGCGGATTCCTCCGACGCTGGTTTGAACCATGACTTTGCACCTACGGCTCGTCTCTCTGCTCGTGCTGCTCCCGTCTTGGGTCTTGGCCCAGACGGTGCGGATCGACGGCGATGCCCGGAACGGATTCCGTCTGCTCCGCGACGGTCAGCCATACTTCGTTCGCGGCGTCGGGGTGGACGGCGGCTCGCTCGCTGCCGCCGCCCGGGCCGGTGCCAACTCGATGCGTACCTGGGGCTCCGACAACCTCGGTCAGCGGCTCGACGAAGCCCACCAGCTCGGCCTGACCGTCTGCGCCGGCATCTGGCTGGGCCATGCCCGGCACGGCTTCGACTACGGCGACCCGGCCGCCCTGAACCGCCAACGCGAGCTGGTCCGCCAGGTCGTCACCGCGCACAAGGATCACCCCGCGCTGCTGGTCTGGGCCTTAGGCAACGAAATGGAAGGCGACGGCCGCGACGAACGCATCTGGCAGCACATCGAGGAGCTAGCCCAGCTCGTCAAGCAGATCGACCCCAACCACCCAACGATGACCGTCATCGCCGAACTCGGCCAGAACGGCGCCAAGCTCCAGGCAATCGAACGGCTCTGCCCGTCGATCGACATCGTCGGCGTCAACAGCTACGCCGGCGCGGCCAGCCTGCCCCAGCGCTACGCCCAGGCCGGCGGAACCCGCCCCTACCTGCTGACCGAATTCGGACCGGCCGGCTGGTGGGAGTCGCCCAAAACCGACTGGGGCGCACCGGTCGAGCCGACCAGCACCGAAAAAGTCGCCGCCTACGCCCATGCCTATGACCACGCCGTCCGCGATCAGCCGCTCTGCCTCGGCTCCTACGCCTTCCTCTGGGGCTGGAAGCAGGAGGCCACGGCCACCTGGTTCGGGCTGCTGCTGCCGGGCAATCGTCGCCTCGCCGCCGTCGACTTCCTCACCGAACGCTGGACCGGCAAGCCCCCAGCCAACCGCTGCCCCACGATCGGCCCGCTGGAGATTGACGGTCAGGCCGTCCGGGCACCCGACGCGACCCTCCGCGCCTCGATCCAGGCCGCCGATCCCGAGGGAGAGCCGCTACGAACCACCTGGACCCTCCGACGCGAAGGCCAGGCCCGCGGCGGCGGTGACCGTGAAGCCGCCCCGCCCGTCATCGCCGGCGCCGTTCTCGAGGCCGGCACACATCAGGCCCGGATCCGCCTACCCCGCCAACCCGGCGCCTACCGGATCTTCGTCGAGGTCGAAGACCCGCACGGCAACGCCGCCACGGCCAACCGACCCGTCCTCGTCGCCGACCCCTGACGCCCCCCAACCCTCGACGCCTCTGCCGCCGATCGCCGGCCGCCCCCCCCTCTACCGCCCGACCGTTTGACGCCGAAGCCTCGACTTCGATCTACTGATCCTGCCTTCCTTCAGGGATTGGCCCGCCCGCCTTCGCCAGCACCCAGGACTCGCTCCCATGCCCTGCTTGCGTCGCCTCTGGCCGTTGGCCGCCGTGGTTCTGTCGATCGGTTCGGTCGGCCGTGCATCCGCGCAGGAGTTGCCCAGGCTCCGCACCGAGGTCGCCTTTCCCAACCTCAGGTTCGATCGGCCGGTGACGCTCGCCTATCCGGACGACGGCTCTCAGCTCCTCTTCGTCGTCGAACAGCACGCCGCCAAGATCTGGTCGTTCCCCAACGACCCCCAGACCTCGGACAAGCGGCTCTTCCTGGACCTGCCCCGCAAAATCGCCACCGACAACGAGGAGGGGCTGCTCGGACTCGCCTTCCATCCCCGCTACAAGGAGAACGGCCAGTTCTTCGTCTATTACTCAGCCCAGGAGGGAAGAACGGGCCGGCGATCGGTCGTGTCCCGATTCCGCGTCCGCTCCGACGACCCCCGCGCCGCCGATCCAGGCAGCGAGGAGCGGATCTGGGTCTCCGAGCCAGACCCTTTCTCGAACCACAACGGCGGGCACATCGCGTTCGGCCCCGACGGCTACCTCTACATCACCCTGGGCGACAGCGGCGCGGCCGACGACCCGCTGCTCTCCGGCCAGAACCCGACCGACTGGTGGGGTTCGATCCTCCGCATCGACGTCGACAAGCCCAGCCAGGGCAAGCCCTACGGCATCCCCGAAGACAATCCCCGCCTGCGGGACAAAAAGTTCGCCAACTGGGCGCCGGAGGTCTACGCGATCGGCCTCCGCAACGTCTGGAAATTCAGCTTCGACCGCCTGACCGGCACCCTCTGGGCCGCCGACGTCGGCCAGAACCTCTGGGAAGAGGTCAACATCATCTCCAACGGCGGCAACTACGGCTGGAGCGCCCGCGAGGGACTGCACGGCTTCTACAAGCCGCAGAAGCGCCCGGTGCGCCGCTCCGACCTGATCGACCCGATCTTTGAATACCCCCACGCGCCAACCCCCGACCGCCCAGACCACGGCCTGAGCATCACCGGCGGCTACGTCTACCGCGGACAGCGACTGCCCGAACTCGTGGGCGTCTATGTCTTCGGCGATTACGAAACCGGCCGCATCTGGGGCCTGCGCCAAGAGGGCGGCAAGCTCACCGCCTGGGCCGAGCTGATCGACGTCCGCGCCCAGCCGAAGCTGAATATCGCCGGCTTCGGCGAAGACGCCGCCGGCGAACTGTACATCCTGGCCTTCGACGGCCGGATCTACCGACTCGCGCCAGCCCGGTGACGCCAACCCCAAACGCTTGCCTCCACCCTTCGGCTTACCGCCCCGGACCAGTACACTGAGAACGACGGCGCGACCCGACCGGGCCGTTCGCTGCGTCGCTCCGTTCTGCCCCGCCCGAGCCTGATCCCATGCCCGCCGCCACCGCCGCCGTCTTGCTCCGGCCGGATGATTCGGTCGCCGTCGCTGCGCGGCCGATCCCGGCCGGAACGGACCTGGAACTGGCTGGCCGCCTGGTGACGACCCGTGAGCCGATTCCGCTCGGTCACAAGCTGGCGGTCGTCAACATCGCGGCCGGCGCGGCGGTTCGCAAATACGGCCAGGTGATCGGCTTCGCCGCGGAGCCGATCCCGGCCGGCTCCTGGGTCCATACCCACAACCTCAAGGCCGAGCGATTCAACCGCGACTACGCCTTTGGCACCGACGCCGTGCCCATCGCTCCCGCTGCCGAGCCACGCACCTTTCGCGGCTACCTGCGGCCCGACGGCCGCGTCGGCACCCGCAACTACATCGCCGTCGTCAGCACCGTTAACTGCTCGGCCAGCACGGCCCGCCTGATCTCAGACCGGTTCCGCGACGGCGCCTTCCGCCGCCAGTTCCCCAACATCGACGGCGTCTTCGCCATCACCCACAAAGGCGGCTGCGGCCTGCCATTCGAAGGCCCCGACTTTCAGATCCTCGAGCGCGTCCTGGCCGGCTTCGCCACCCATCCCAACGTCGCCGCCTACCTGATCGTCGGCCTGGGCTGCGAGGGCGTCTACGCCGACCACCTGGTCGCCTCTCAAAACCTGGTCAGCCTCGGCCCAGCCGAAGCGACGCCCCCACGCCCCCAGCGGCCTCGGGTGCTCAACATCCAGGACCAGGGCGGCATCACCCGAACCGTCGAGGCCGCCGTCGCCGCGGTCGAACAGCTCATGCCCGAGGCCAATTCCTGGCAGCGCACCGAACAACCGGCGTCGAAACTCTGCGTCGCGCTGGAGTGCGGCGGCTCGGACGGTAACTCGGGCATCACAGCCAACCCGGCCCTGGGCGTCGCCGCCGACCTGATCGTGGCCCAGGGCGGAACCGTCATCCTGGGCGAGACAACCGAAATCTACGGCGCCGAGCACCTGCTCACCCGCCGCTCGATCCGCCCCGAGGTCGGCGAAAAACTGGTCCAGAAGATCCGCTGGTGGGAATGGTATACCGGTCTGTTCGGGGCCGAGATCAACAACAACCCCTCGCCCGGCAACAAGGCTGGCGGCCTGACGACCATCTACGAGAAAAGCCTCGGCGCAGCGGCCAAGGCCGGTTCCAGCCCGCTGGTCGATGTCGTCGATTACGCCGCCACGGTCCGGACTCCGGGCCTGGTCTTCATGGATACGCCCGGCTACGACCCCCCCTGCACCACCGGCCTGGTCGCCTCCGGCGCCAATGTGCTCGTCTTTACCACCGGCCGCGGCAGCGTCCTCGGCCTGCGCCCCACCCCCTGCATCAAGGTCGCCACCAACACCCCACTCTACGAACGCATGCGCGACGACATGGACCTCGACGCCGGCACCATCCTCGCCGGCGAGCCGGTCGAGTCGGTCGGCCGGCGGCTCTTCGAGCGGATCCTCGAGGTCGCCAGCGGCACGCCCACCCAGAGCGAGCGCGCCGGCGTCGGCGAGGAGGAGTTCGCCCCGTGGCAAATCGGCCCGACACTCTGACCGCCCGCGCTCCGCGGCTCGGTCGGACCTGGCCCGCGCTGGCGGCCATCGGGCTGGCGCAACTGGCCGCCTTCATCTGGTACCTGACCGTTCCCCTGCCCAACGCTCAGGCCGTCCAAACGACCTTGCCCGACGGCTCAACCGGCGCCGAACCGCTCCGCCGCATCTACGTCGTGATGCAGGCCCTGCCCCACGTCGTCCCCGGGGTCGGCTGGGACGACTCGCTCCTCGGCACGGCGCTGGCCAACCTGAGCCATGTCGAGAACCTGGGCGACCGGCTGCCCATCGTGGCCGCCGGGTTGCTCATCGCGGCCGCAGCCGTCGGTCTGGGACGCTGGACGCTCCGCGCCTTCGCCCCAGGCATCCCGACCCAGGCCGCTGAGCAGCTCGCGCTCGCCTACGGCATCGGGGCCACGCTGCTCGGGGCCTTGAGCCTCGGCCTCGGCCGACTCGGCAGCCTCCATCCCTGGGCGGTACGGCTCGGCCTTGCGGCGTTGGCTCTCGCCAACCTCCGTCGCCCCACAGGTCCGCTCCGCCTCCCACGCCTGCGGGCCGCGGTGCCGCTCCTGCCCGCTCTGCCGTTCCTGATCCTGATGGTCCTGGGATCGCTCCAGCCGTCGCTCGACTTCGACGCCCTCGAGTATCACCTCCAAGGCCCCAAGGAGTGGTACCAGGCCGGGCGGATCGCGTTCCTGCCCCACAATGTCTACACGTCGATGCCATTTGCCGTCGAAATGCTCCACCTGCTCGGCATGGTCGTGCTCGACGACTGGTGGCGGGGCGCGCTGGTCGGCCAGTTTCTGATCATGACGTTCGCTCCCCTGGCCGCGATCCTGATCGCCGGCGCCACCAGCCGATGCGCCGGTCCACGAGCGGCCTGGGTCGCCGCCCTGGCCTACCTCGGCACCCCCTGGATCTACCGCCTTAGTGTCTTCGCCTACGTTGAGGGTCCGCTGGCGTATTACCACGCCGCACTGCTCTGGGTCGTCGCCGCCCAGTTCTCGTCAAGCTCCCAGACGGCACATCCGCCAAAGTCTGCGCCGGTGCGTTCGTGGGCGGCGCTGCTGGGACTGACCGCCGGCGGAGCGATGGCGTGCAAGTATCCGGCCTTGATCTCGGCCGTGATTCCGGCGTCGCTGGTCGCAGCGATCGGGGCCGTGCGGGCAGGTTCACCGCAGGCGCTGGCCTGGTTCGCGGCCGGCCTGGCGCTGACGATCGGTCCGTGGCTACTCAAAAATCAGCTCGATCATCGCAACCCGGTCTACCCGCTTGGATACTCGGTCTTCGGCGGCGCACCCTGGAGCGAGCCGCGCGAGGCGAAGTGGCGCGCAGCCCACGGTCCCAGACCCATCACCGGGACCGAACTGATCGCCGGCCTGGCCGATGTCGCCGGCCGCAACGACTGGCAATCGCCGCTCTATCTGATGCTGGCGCCGCTGGCCGCTCTGCGGCCCGGCTCGCGCCGCGCCTCGGGCTGGCTGGCCCTCTACGCCGCCTACCTCTTCGCCACCTGGTGGCTCCTGACTCACCGGCTTGACCGGTTCTGGGTGCCGATCCTCCCCGCCCTGGCCTGCCTGGCCGGCATCGGGGCCGACTGGTCGACCCGCCGCGGCTGGTCGATCCTGCTCGCAACGGTCCTCGCCGTCGGACTGTTCACCACCTGGATCTACGACACCACCGCTCTGGCCGCCCTGAACCGCTGGACCGACTCCCTGGCCACCTTGCGCCGGGACGTGCCCGCCCTGGCCAGCCCCTCGCTCACCTGGCTCGACCGCAACTTACCACCGGGCGGCAAAATCCTTCTAGTCGGCCCAGCCGCCGTCTTCCACATGGATCACCCCATCGTCTACAACACCGTCTTCGACGACGAAACCATCGAAACGCTAGCGCGGGACCGGACGCCGGCCGAGGTCGCCGCGGCCCTCCGCCAGCGGGGCATCACGCACATCTGGGTCGACTGGTCGGAAATCGGCCGCTATCGCAGCCCCGGCAACTATGGCTACACCGACTTTGTCACACCGGCCCTGTTCGATCGGCTGGTCGCGGCCGGCGTGCTGCGGCCTCTGACCATTCCTTGGCGCGACAAAAACCTGTTCGTCGTCGCCGACCCCGGCTCAGGCTAAGATACGCTTGTCACAGGCCGCGATCCCGGTCGCCCTGCCCGGTCATTCCCATGAGCTCCCTCGCCACCCGACCCGCGATCACCGCCGACCAGTTCCTGGCGATGGAACTCGGCGACGGCCTGCACGAACTGGTCCGCGGAGCGATCGTCGCCATGGCGCCGCCTCCTGGTCCGGAGCACGGGTACTATTGCCTCGCCATCGCGGCCGCCCTGCGTGACTACGGCCGCCGGACCGGCCACGGCTACGCCCTGACCAACGACGTCGCCATCCGAATCCGCGATGACACGGTCCGCGGCGCCGATGTCTGCTATTACAGCCATCAGCGGCTCCCCCGCCATCGGCTCGGCCCCCAGCCGGCCCCGGTCCCCCCCGAACTGGTCGCCGAGGTCCTCTCGCCCCACCAGCCGGCCGACCAGGTGATCGAAAAAGTCGCCGATTACCTCCACGCCGGAGTCGCCACCGTCTGCGTCGTCGACCCCCGCCAGCGGACCATCACCGTCTACCGCCGCGACAACCCCACCCCCCGCCTCCTCGGACCCGGACAAACCCTCGACGCCATCCCCGAGCTGCCCGGGTTTTCCTGCCCAGTCGCCGACCTGTTCGCCTGAAACGTCCGAACCGTTCGGTCAAGTCCGCTCGACCGCCTCTTGAGCGACGACCCATTCCTTTGGACACACCGGAGGTGGTCGCATGGGGTCGGACCAGTTGGTCTCAGACCGAATGCGAGCCTACGTCCGCCTTGGCGTCGTGGAACACTTCGCGGCTGCGCATCGTTGCCAGCGGCCAGGCACGCTATGATGAACCAAATCCAGGCCGCGATCCCGGTCGCCCTGCCCGGACATCCCCATGAGCTCCCTCGCCACCCGACCCGCGATCACCGCCGACCAGTTCCTGGCGATGGAACTCGGCGACGGCCTGCACGAACTGGTCCGCGGAGCGATCGTCGCCATGGCGCCGCCTCCTGGTCCGGAGCACGGCTTTTTGTGCGGCCAGATTTACTGGATTCTGAGCCAATACGGCCGCCGGACCGGCCACGGCTACGCCCTGACCAACGACGTCGCCATCCGAATCCGCGATGACACGGTCCGCGGCGCCGATGTCTGCTATTACAGCCATCAGCGGCTCCCCCGCCATCGGCTCGGCCCCCAGCCGGCCCCGGTCCCCCCCGAACTGGTCGCCGAGGTCCTCTCGCCCCACCAGCCGGCCGACCAGGTGATCGAAAAAGTCGCCGATTACCTCCACGCCGGAGTCGCCACCGTCTGCGTCGTCGACCCCCGCCAGCGGACCATCACCGTCTACCGCCGCGACAACCCCACCCCCCGCCTCCTCGGACCCGGACAAACCCTCGACGCCATCCCCGAGCTGCCCGGGTTTTCCTGCCCAGTCGCCGACCTGTTCGCCTGAAACGTCCGATTTTCTGTCTCTCCCTGATCGGAGCGCTTTGCCGATGAGCGTTGCCACCCGATTTCTCCGCCGCGACGTGGCCGACGTCACGCCCTGGGCCGAAACCTGCGGCCAGATCCGCCCCTTGATCGAGGCCGCCGATGGCGCCGCCGGCGAAGTCCACCACCTCGAAATCACCGACGCCAAACTCCACTACCACGAGCGCACCGACGAGTTTTACTACATCCTCGACGGCCAGGGGGCGATGACGCTCGACGACCAGACCATCGAACTCCATCCCGGCGTCGTCGTCTATGTGCCCCGGGGCGTTCGGCATCGCGCCTACGGCAACCTCAAGGTCCTGGTCGTCTGCATCCCTCGCGGGGTCCTCGACGACGTGCACGAGCTCGAATGACGCAGGCGTTGCGGCCGCTGACCGTCGTCACCGGCGGGGCCGGATTCATTGGAAGCCATCTGGTTGCGCTGCTCGTCGGCCAGGGTGAGCGGCTCCGGGTTGTCGAACGGCCCGAGGCCCCTACCGACCACCTCCCGCCCGGGGTCGAGATCGTCCGCGCCGACATCCGCGACCCGATCGCCGTCCGCCACGCCCTCCAGGGTGCGCGCCGTGTTTACCACCTCGCCGCAAATCCCAACCTGTGGACGCGCGACCGCCGCGACTTCGATGCCGTCAACCACCGCGGTACGGTCCACGTCCTCGACGCCGCCCTGGCCGCCGGCGCTGAGCGGATCGTCCACTGCTCGACCGAAAGCATCCTGACCTGCGCCCGCCCAACCACCACCATCGCCGAGGATGTCCAGATCCGCGAAGCCGACGCGGTCGGCCCCTACTGCTTGTCCAAACTCCGCGCCGAGCAGGCCGCCTTCGAACGCGCCCGCGCCGGTCACCCCGTTCTGGTGGCCAATCCCACCATGCCCGTTGGGCCAGGCGACCGAGGTCTCTCCCCGCCGACCCGCCTGATCCGCGACTTCGCCCGAGGCCAGTTGCCGGCCATCATGGATTGCACGCTCAACCTGATCGACGTCCGCGACGTCGCCGCCGGGCTGGTTCGGGTCATGGAGCGCGGCCAGCCCGGTATCCGCCACCTGCTCGGCGGCGAAAACCTGACCCTAACGGCCCTGCTCGGCCTGCTATCGGAACAAACCGGTGTCCCCTTGCCCCGCTGGCGGATCCCGTACCCGGTCGGCCTGGCCGTCGCCTATCTGTCCGAGTTCTGGGCCGACCACGTCACCGGCCGCCCGCCCCGCGCCACCGTCACCGGCGTCCGCCTCACCCGCCGCACCTTGCATTTCGACGCCACCCGAACCTGGCGCCTGCTCGGCATGGAGCCACAGCCGGTCCGTCCCGCCCTCCGCGACGCCCTCATCTGGCTCCGCTCGACCGGCGCCATCCCCTGATTCGACCACCCCCGATCACCCGCCAAAACCATTCCCGCCGGGCCTCCGCTCGGCTTGACACCCCGTCGGATTCGGCCCACAATTTCCTTGGATCATGCCATTTTGGCACATCTGGCCCTTTTGCTGCGGTCCCTGCGGCTGCCAAACTCGATTCGCCCGGGCAACATGAGCGCTCCGTGACGCACTTTTCGGAGATTGACTGGCCAGTCACCGCGCCAATTGGTGATGATCTGAGGAGGGGTCGCCTGGCCTCTGAACCGTCACGATCATTAGGGCCAGGGCGCTGGCCTTGGGGTGAACCTTATGCCCCTACGCTTGGTTGCCTTGGATGAAGGGCCGGATATCACGATCGACCGCCCGATGGTGATCGTCGGGCGCCACCCCCAGTGCGACGCGCGGCTGGACTCGATCCGCGTCTCCCGCCGTCACTGCTGCATGACCCATACCGACAACAACGCCCTGTTCGTCCGCGATCTGGGATCGACCAACGGCATCCGGATCAACGGTCAGCGGGTCGAGGAAGGTCGGATCGAGGTCGGCGACGAACTGGCCATCGCCCACATCCGCTTCCGGCTCGACGACGGCTCGGCCGATCAGAGCACGCTTGCCGGTTCGATCCGCGACTCCGCCCCAGTCCACCATCCCCCCTCGCCTGCCGATCCCGCCCCATCGCCGGCTCCCGCCCCCTCACCCCCATCGGCCTCCGGGTTGCCGTCCTGGAACCTCCCGCTGGGCTCGACCGACGAGAACCCCCTGGCCGCCGCCGTGCGCCACCTCCTGCCGCCGGAGGTCGCCGAACGCTGCAAAATCCAGGTCATCGTCCAGATGAGTCCGGAAGCCGAGCCGGTCGCCGCTGCCTCGGAGTCCTCGGCCAACTCCAACCGATGCCAGCCCGATTCGTCCCTCTAAGCTCCGACGGCCCCCCGCCGATCTCGCTCAGCCGGCCCGTCCTCCTCGTCGGACGCCACCCCGAATGCGACGTCCGGATCGACCGGCCGACGATCTCCCGCCGCCACTGCTGCCTGGCTCTGGTCGACGGCCAGGTTGTCCTCCGCGACCTGGGCAGCCGCCACGGTTGCTGGCTCAACGGCCGGCGCATCCACGAAGCCCACGTCGAGCTGGGCGACGAAATCGCCATCGGTCCGCTCATCTTCCGGCTTGAGGAGGGCTTGCCCCCGATCATCGCCGAGGGGCGGGGGTTCCCACCCGTCGAATCGACCCCGCCGCCACTCGGCCCCTCCGACCCACTGGCCGCACCCCCGCTCGAGCCGCTACCCCCACCCGTCCCGACCGACACCGAGGAACCACTCCCTCCCGACCTCGGCAATCTCCAGCTCGGCGACATCTTCAAACTCCGCGACGAATAGCCGCGCAACCGCCCCGCCCAACACACCCCTCACCGCGCCGGCGCCGCAGCGCCACCCTCAGTCAGGCCCAACGCCCGCCGGACCAGACCCGGCAGATGACGCACCGGTACCGACCCCTGATTCAAGACCGCCTCGTGGTAGGCCGCCAGGTCGAACCGTTCGCCGAGCTCCCGCTGGATCGCCTGGCGGAGCCGGTAGTGGGCCACCCGGCCCACGAAATACGTCGAGAGCTGAACCGACGACTGCTTGGCCCGGATCACCTTGCCGAGCGCTTCGCCCTCGGTCTGAAACCCGCGTTCGACCAGCAACCGCATCGCCTCGGCGTCGCTGAGTTCCTCGCAATGCATCCGGTGGTCGAGAATCGCGTTGAGCACCGCTCGCAGATAGAACTTAAGCTGCTGAAGCCGTAGCGCCGGATCGCCGTCCCCGAAGCCCTGATCGAGCATCATTTGTTCGGTGTAGACGGCCCAGCCCTCGACGTATGGCCCGGACTGAACGACCCGCCGGATCAGCCGCGGCACCCGGTTGGCATACTCCAACTGCACGTAATGCCCCGGATACGCCTCGTGGATCGTCAGGATCTTGAGCATCCGCAGGTTGTACTCGCGGAAGTAGCTCTCGATCTGCTCCGGCGTCCAGTGGGCCGGCGGCGGGCTGACGGCGTATTCGCTCCGGCCGTCGGGGTCGAGCGGGGCCGCCGCGTTCAGATAGGCCGTCGAATTGCCCCGCATAAACTCGGGCATCTCCAGAATCGTGCACCGATCCGGCTCCGGCAGCCTCAGAATCCGCCGATCCCGGATGAAGGCCTTGATCTGGTCGACCTGCGCCCGCACGTCGTCAACCACGCCCTCAGGCGTGCTACGCTCGTCGCCGATCCGGGCCAGAACCCGACCGATCAGCGTCCGCCGGCCCGCCTCATCGTCCGGCGGAATCGGCTCGTCGGGGTAATAGGTGCCCCAGAGCAGGCGGGCCACCGTGGCCATCTCAGCCAGCACGCGGTCGGCCTCGGCCTCAGCTTCGGCCAGCACCTCATCGGCCGACAGGCCGGCGTCCAACTCGAGCTCCAGCTTACGCGCAAAGGCCGCCCGGCCGATCCGCCAGGCATCGTCCCGCGATGCCGGCAGCGCCGTTTCCTTCAAGAACGCCAGATGAGACCGCAGGGCCTCAACCACCGGCGCTGCCGCCTGTGCGACCTCCGGATCTCCCTTCGGAACCCCGGCCAGGTCGTAAATCAGGTCCTCGTAAAAGGCAATCGCCCCCTGGGTCTGCCCGATCGCCGTCTCGGTATGGACCCGATGAGGCGCGGCGATCGTCGCACGGGCCTGCGCCGCCACCCGCGGAATCTCGGCCATCCGCTTCACGGCGTTGGCCCGATTCTCCGACTGCGGCCGCGTCGATTGCGTCAGCAGCAGGTAGACGCTCTCGGTCAGATACTCGTTCCAGACTCGAGGATCCTCGCGGTACGTGTCGAACGTCTCATCCAGCCAAATCGAGCGCTCGAGCTCGCGCCGCAAAATCTCGTAATCGACCTGCCCGTCGGGCGACAGCCGCTCGAGGTTCACACGCTTGGGCAGTTCCTCCAGCAGCCGCCGCCGACGCTCCAGATCCGCCCGCCGGGCCTCGGGCGACACGTCGTCCAGCCGGTCATCAAATCGATGATCGCCCAGCCGCGTGGCCATCATCGGCCGATGCCGGAACGTCTCCTCAAGGTAATCCCGGAAGAGCGCCTCCAGCCGCGCGTCCTCCGGTTCCTCACTGGCCCACACCGCCCGAGCGCTGCCCCAGATCACGCCCACCATCGCTCCCAAAACGAACCATCCGCGCATCACGCCGCCCCTCCCCTAACGACCCCGCCCCGGCACGATCCTATCGCGGACCGTGGTCCCGCGACAGGCTCCTCCGCAGCCCGCCTCGGACCAGAACACATCCCCCCAGCCGCATCCAGACCGACCCGCCTCCAGGCATCGGCCAGCGCGTTGGCCAACTGGGCGAAACGCAGCGACGTCACGGCGACCACGCCCCGTTGGCCCTTGCCAGCCCGGCTCCGTCGATCCGCTCCGGCCTGGTGGTAATCAGCCGGTCGTCACCGCGGACCGGCTCCGCGACGCCCGGCACCGCATGGCCATCGCGTAGACGTCCAGATATCTCTCGATATTACGATCCATACCGAAGTATTCCCGCGCCACCGGCCCGGTCGCCGCGGCCAGCCGCCGAGCCAACTCGGGGTCGTTCAGAACCTTCAGGATCCCCTCGGCCACGGCCGCCGGCTCGACGGCGGTCAGCAACCCCGCGCCGGTCTCGCCCAACAGCCTGCGATAGTCGCCAAAATCGGTCGCGACGATCGGCTTGCCAGCCGCCAGATAGACCGCCAGCTTGCTCTGCACCGAGTAATTCTCGCGGCAGGCAAGCCGTGCGTGGACCAGGACGTCGGCCCGCTTCGTCAGCGCAACCACCTCCTCGGGCATCCGACCGGCCAAGACGATCAGCTTGTCCCCGTGCTCGCCCAGCCGCGCCCGGTACTCCTGGCCCGCCTCCGCCGGACCGCCCACCAGCACGCACCGCGCCTCGGGCCGCGCGGCCCAGACGCGCTCCATCGCGTCGATCAGGATCGGAACCCCCTGATTGGGGTGGACGATGCTGCCCACGTACATCACCACCGGCTGGCCCGGCTCCACGCCGGGAACGGCCACGTCGGGAGCTGCCCTCTCATATTCCGATAAGTCGATCCCCGGATAGATCACCCGGACCCGCTCCGGCCGAACCCCCTTCTCGGCGACCACCACCTCGCCGACCGGCTCGCCGAGCACGATCACGGCCGCGGCCCGACGAAAGACCTCGCGCTCGAGCGCCACGTACGCATGGAATTTCCAGTCGCGGCCCAGCCGGTCGCGCTCGACCTCGTCGCCCAGCAGCGAATGAATCTCGTAGACCATCGGCCAGCCGAACGCCGCGCAGGCGGCCACCGCCCGGGTCGCGCCGCCGTAATGCTGGGCGTGAACCACGTCGAAGGGAAATGCGCGACGCAGCCGGCGTAGGCCGGTCATCCACCAGGGCGGACAGAGCGTATGCAGCGGCACTCCCTCAAAGTCTTCGACCGTCGGCCGCGACCACGGCCGCCGCGCCTTGAGGTAGGCCAACGCCACCTCCACCCCCTGGCGCTTCAACGCCCGGGTGATCTTGATCGGCAGCATCGCCGTGCCGTCGTACTCCCCGGGAATCGGAAACGACGTGACGATCAACACCCGCATCGGCTCACCCCCTCCCTGAGGTCTCGTCCCAGCGCGCCCAGAATACTCCGGTCCGCCCGGCCCGTCAGCCCCGCGTCGCCGGGTAGACCATCCGGCATGGCTCCCGACGGTGCCGACCCTCCCGGGTCAACAGCCCCCCGAGCCGACGATCCAAGGCCTCAATCGCCGCGTCCAGGATCCCTCGCACCGTGTCGAGATGATACGCCCGCAGCGCGTAGGGGTCCCGCGGCAAGCCCGTCCGGGGATAAATCAACTGCTCGGCGCTCAACCGGAGGCCCGGCGGCAGGTCGCGCGGCTCCAACGGACGAAACGATCCGCTGGCATCGCCGACCCGCCGGATGTAGTACGCGCGACGCTCCGACTCCACCCCCGGATACGCCCAGGCCCTCCGCAGCTCCAGCAACTCGCAAAACTGCGGCCACGGCGGCGCCTCCGGCGGGTCGTACCCCGACGGCGACTCCCCCACGCACAACGGCAACAGCCGCCAGGCATCCTCCAACGGCACCGGACGCCGCCGATCGCAAATCAGCCGCGCCAGCTCCGGACGGCCCAGTTCCGCCGCTGCCTGATGCACCAGCGCCTCGGCCGCCGCGACGTACAACACCACCGCTGCCCGCGCCAACCGGCTCGACTCCGCGTCCGAATGCGCCGCCCGCAACCGCGCCTGCTGGTGAAACTCCAGCGCGTCCTGATACAAGCAATGAAACGGACTGACCAGCGTCTCCAGCACCTCGGCCGGCACCGACTCCACCGCCGCCCGGCCCAAACCCTCGCGCCAGGTTGTCCCCGTCCCATCACCGGCTGGCATGCCGAACTGTCCCCAGGCCCGGCGCCTCACGGGAGCGGCGCGCAATCCACCGTGCCCCCTGCGAAACCGGCATTCTAGGCATCCTCGGCCGATGATGCTAGCGCACCAGCCCCCAAATCCCCTGGCCGGCCACGCCTGAGACCCGTTACCCGATCACCGGCCCCGGCCTCACGGACCACGCCGAGCCGCGGCCGCCGGTATCGGCCGGAGCATCGGACCGCCCGGATAATACGTCGCCGGCGGCGGCGGCCGACCCAGATCCGGATCCGGAACAAACGGCGCCTGCCAGATCGCCTCCCGCGCACGCACCTGATTGTCCAGACCTTGCGGCGTCGGGTCGTCCAAAGTCAGATAACGCACCGCCAACGCCGGCTCGCCGGCTTCGACCAGCAGCCGGCCCAGATTGGCCGCCGCGCCCCAGCGAAACGCCGCGTAAAACGGCCGGCCAGGACCCGGCTCCGGCAACCGCCTCAGCGTCTGATTGAACAGATCCCGCGCCTCCTCCAACGCCCCCCGATCCCATTGCGCCAGGGCTAGAAACTGGGTCGCGTGCGCATCCAACGCATCCTGAATCTCGCCGTCGATCGGCGTCTTGCCGTCCGACTCGGTCAGCCCCTCCCCAAACCGGAACAGAACGTACTGCTCGATCGCCTCGCTCAGATTCCCCTTCAGTTGCGCCAGCCGCGCCTTCAAGAGCGGCCAACGCGCATCAAACAGCCGCACTCCATAGCCCGACGCTCGATTGAACGCATTGTCCCGAAACAGCCGATACTCCACCTCCGGCGGCAGGTCCCAGAGCCGGACGTCGGACAAATAACCACCCCCAGCCGCGCGAAACCGCTCGGCCACCTCCGAGGGATCGCTATAGACCACCATCCGCTGCCCGCCGACCAGTTGCTGCTGCAACAGCCGCATCCGTTGCGCCATCAACCCCGACGTCGCCTCCAGCAGCGCCACCAGCCGGCCCCGCCGCAGCTCGTCCTGGGTCACCACAAACGACGGCTCGCCCGGAATCTCCAACGCGCCCAACACCGTCGGATCGGTCGCCGCCTCGGCCAGCGTCGCCACCCCTCGGCCGCCCGGTCCCGGTATCGGACGACCCAACGCTCCATGGAACAACCGGATCTGACCATCGGCCAGCACCCCACACCCCAACAACCGCACCCGCCGGCCACCAGCCGCCCCAGACCCCTCGGCAGCCGGCAAATCCAAAACCAGCAGCGCCGCATCCAGACCCGCCTGGCGGCACATCGCCAAAAACAGCCAGCTCCGCTCGGCCCACTGCACCCCCCCGTTCTCGGTCGCCAGACCCCGCAAGAGCACGTCGTAGGGCCGCGCATGAGCCTGGAACGGTTCGTTCTGAGGCGTCCGGACATCCGGCGCCGCCAGCAGCCCCGGCGGCACCAACTGCACATGGCGAACAATCCACTCAAAAAGCTGCTCGGCCCGCTCCAGCTCGCTGGCATCGGCCGGCAGATCCTTGAGCGCCGTCCGGGTCGCGTCCCGCAGCAGCAAGCAGTCTTCCAGATGCCGGCCATCGATCAGCCCGTCAAACCGGGTCGACTCCAGCGAAGCCACCAGCTCGGCCGGTACCCGCTGCTCGCTCAAAAAGTTCCGCAACCGCTCCGGTACCGCAAAGTCCGACGCCCGACCCCCTCCGAAGTAGTCATTCAGGCTCTCGGCCGCCATCGTGAAGTGCGACCCACCCGGATTGAGCGAGGCGCTCTCAATCAGCTTCAGCCCATTGGCCAGAACCGCCGCCCGATCCCCGCCCACCGACAGCTCCCCACCCGACGACACCACCCCCGAGCCTGCCTCGATCGCTCCAAAATCAATCGGCTTGTCCGCCGGATGATCACCGCATCCGCTCAGCCCCATTCCCAGGACCGCGGCCCCAACCCACTCCCACGCACATCGCCAGGCTCGCCAACTCACGGAGCGTAAACCTCGGAAAGAATCGAAACCTCGGACGCCCTCGACCCCTCCATTGTGGCCGATTGGCCCATCCCCCGACGAGGGGCCGCCAAACCCACCGCCCCTCCTACGCCGCCAAGCCGCTCCGGGTTCGCCTCTGCGTCTCAGACCCCACCCACCGCCTCGCGAATCCGCAGCAACACGTCCAATAACCCCGGCAAATCCTCTAACCGCAAGGCATTCGGTCCATCCGAAAGCGCCTCTTCCGGCCGGGGATGTACCTCCAGAAACAGCCCATCACAGCCCGCCGCCACCGCCGCCCGCGCCAAGACCGGAATCATCTCCCGCTCCCCAGACGACGCCCCCGAACCGGCCGACGGCAACTGAACCGAATGCGTCGCGTCAAACACCACCGGCGCCCCTGTCGCTTGCATCCACGGAATCGCGCGCAGGTCGTTGACCAGCCGGCCGTACCCAAACGTCGTCCCCCGCTCCGTCAAAATCACCCCACACCCCCCCGCCTCCCGCACCTTCGCCACCACATGCTTCATGTCCCAGGGGGCCATGAACTGACCCTTTTTGACGTTCAATGGCCGCCCGGTCGCCGCCGCTGCCTCCAGCAGATCCGTCTGCCGCGCCAGAAACGCCGGAATCTGCAACAAATCCACCACCTCAGCCACCACCGCCGCTTGATGCGTCTCGTGGACGTCGGTCGTCACCGGCAGCCCCGTCTCCGCCTTGATCCGCTCAAACTGCCTCAGCCCCGCCTCCAACCCCGGACCCCGATAACTGCTCCCCGACGTCCGGTTCGCCTTGTCGAACGACGCCTTCAAAATCAGCGGAACCCCACGCGGACTGCAGATCTCGACCAGCCGCCGCGCGATCCGCAACGTCAAATCGTCCGGTTCCATCACACACGGCCCGGCGATCAACGCCAGCGGACAGCCCCGCCCCAACCCCACCGGACCCACCCACACCGGATTCGGCGTCTGGCTCATCGCGTCAGACCCTCCTGGCATCACGCCGGACAGCCCGCCGACCCTGAGCTGCCCCCAAAAACCGTCAACGCCAACGGCTCGACCTCCACCAGCCAGCCCCCCGCCTCACCCGACCCCACACGGCCGGCTGGGTCGCCATCGAGCTGGACCGGCACCGGCTCCACCGCCTCCACCCTCGCCCTCCGGATCCGCCGGTGCTCCACCCCCGGCCGGCGCAGGTGCAGCCGCCGAAACACCAGCCACAAATACCGCAACGCTTGCAGCGGCCCCGGATCCCGGAACACGACCAGATCCAGCCACCCATCATCATCCCGAGCCGAAGGCGCAAACGGCAGCCCCAACGCATACCGCGGCAAGTTGAAGACCAGTACCGACGTCCCCGCCAGCGCTTCCGTGCCGGCGTCCGTCTCGGCCCAAACCCTCACCTCCGGAAACCGATAACGGACGCTCGACCGCAGCACCGGCTCCACATAGGCCGCCCGACTAGTCGTGGCCACCCCAGGCCGCGCCATCCGCCGCCGGTGGTGGTCGCTGACCACCTCCGCATCGAAGCCAAAGCCGGCCATCAGAGCGAATCGGCGGCCAGCCGCCCGACCCAGGTCGATCCGCCGCGTCCGCCCCGCGACCAGCCGCTCCACCAGCCGCGCCGGATCCCGCTCAAAGCCAAAATGGCGCGCAAACAGATTCTCCGTCCCAGTCGGCAACACCGCGATCGGCACGACCGGACACTCGTTCACCAACTCCGCAACCGTCCCATCCCCGCCCATCGCCACCAGCCCCAGACAGCCGGCTGCCGGCACCGCCTCGGCGACCAGCTCTCGCCGTTGTTCCGGCGTCCAGGCCGCCCGGCTTTCCAGGCCGCGGCGGCTGAGTTCTTGTCGCAGCCGCCCGGCCAGGTCAGTCGCCCGGCCTCGTCCGGAGTGCGGGTTGCCGATCAGCCCAAACCAGCCCCGAGCTGTCGGCGGAGATGCATCGCGCCGGACGTCCTCGACCGGCCGCACCTCCACCCCACGCACCATGACCCCGCTCCTGAACCCCTTCACCTCTCTGGCAGCTGACGCATCCTAGGACTGCCGTCCGAATCGGTCAACGGCGGCTGGCGGACCGGACCCAACCCAGTTCCGGCCACCCCGTGGCGGCTTGTGCGCTCCGGCCGTCAACGCGCAACCCGGCCGGGCCGGCTTGTCGAGGTGGGAGAGGCCGTCGCCGCAGCCGTGGCCCGTTCGACCAGTTGGCGGTTTTCGGCCAGCAGTTGCTGGAAGTTCTGGCGCAGCGTCGCCAGGTATTCCCGGGTCTGAGCGTTTTCCTGCTTGAGCCGCTCGAGCTCGGTCCGTGCGTCGGCCAGATCGCGGTTGGTCTGGGCCAGATCCTGGGTGTTGGTCTCGACCCGCCGCCGGGCCGCGTCCACGGCCTGCTGCACGCTGGCCAGTTGCAAGGTATACCGATCGACCGTCTCTTTGAGACTTCCCTCGTTCCGCAGCAGCGTCGAGAGCAGGCTCCGCAGCCCCGTCACCGCGTCGTCCTTCTGCCGCAGCACCAGGTCGATCTGCTTCTTGAGCTGGTCGATCGCCGCCGCCGTCTGAACGGACTGTTCCCGGGTCGTCTCGATGTTCTTGGCCACCTGCTGCTGCTGCTTGCCCCAAGCGCGGTTCCATTCGGCCACCTTGGCCGCCAAATACACCCAACCCGCGACCGGCAGAATCAACAGGCCAATCAACACCTTGCCCACGGTGGACATCAGGCAGGCTCCCGGCAGCGTTGGACGGCGGCGATCGACCTGGAGCGACCGGCCGGACGCGATGCGCCGATTCCCGGCAGTCTCGAACAGTTGTATCGTCCTATCTTACCCCCTTTTCCGCAACCTGGCCAAGCCGCGGTCCGCAAAATCGTCCGGTTGCGCCGATCAGACGGCCCGCGCAACCGCGTGGTTGTGACCCCCCCGGCCCTTCCGTACAATTCGGCACGTGTCCGCCCCGGCCACGCCCGCATCCCGGGCGGTCCCGGGCTGGCCAGGAGCGATCGAGCGATGCGGCCGACCTACCGGGTCACCGAACTGCTGGGCGACGGGATCGGCGCCGAGCTGAGTCAAGCCGTCCACACCCTGGCCGAAGCCTTGCCGCTCGACCTGTGCTTCGAGCCAGTCGATCTCAGCCTGGAAAATCGCCGCGCAGCCCGCGACGCCGTCTACGACCAGGCCGTCGCCTCGATCCTGGCCAACGGCGTCGCCCTCAAATACCCGACCATCACCGCCGAGGAATCCCCCAACCAGGTCCTCCGCCGCCGCCTCAACCTCTCGGTCATTCACCGCCCGGTCACGACCATCCCCGGCGTCCCCACCAACTTCCGCCGCGATCTCGACCTGGACATCGTCCGCATCGCCACCGGCGGCACCTACGATGATCCCGGCCGCATGATCGGCAACGATGGCGCCGTCAGCCTCCGCATCGTGGAGCGGCAGGCCGTCCTCGAGGCCGCCCGCTACGCCTTCACCCTGGCCCGCAAGGTTGGCCGCCGGGTCACTAGCGCCTCCAAATACACCATCCAGAAGGCCACCGACGGCCTCTTCGAACGCGTCACCAACGAGGTCGCCGCCCAGTTCCCCGAGGTCGAACACAACGTTGAGCTGTTCGACGCCCTGCTGGCCAAGATCATCATGGCCCCCGACAAATTCCAGATCGTGCTGGTCCTCAACGAATACGGCGACTTCCTCTCCGACATGGCCTGCGGCCTGGCCGGCAGCCTCGGCATCGGCGCCAGCGCCAATCTGGCCTTCGACGCCTCCGGCGTCGTCCGCGTCGCCCTGTTCGACGCCGCCCACGGCACCGCCCCCGACATCGCCGGCCAAAACCGCGCCAACCCCACCGCCATCTTCCTGGCGCTGGCCTTGCTGCTGGCCCAACTCGGCGAAACCGGCATCGCCCAGGTCCTCAAGGACAGCACGCTCGACCTGCTCCGCCGCGGCGTCCGCACCCGCGACCTCGGCGGCTCCGAATCCACCACCAGCTTCACCGCCGCCGTCGCCGCCGAAATCCGATCCCGCCTCGAACCCGTCGGCTGACGGCCCCACCCGCTCGCCCACGCCCCCCACCGGCCGCCACTGCCTCGCCTTACGCCGGCCCCGACTGTAGGCTGAATCTCCAACGGCTCATCTGAGCCAGGCGGCCCGACCGGCTGCCCTGATCCTGTCCGCACCGCCTCGGAGCTGCGACCATGATCCGCCGCACCAGCCTCCTCGGCGCCTTGACCGCCGGGCTTGTTGCCCTCAACGCCGCTACCGCCGCCCCCATCGGCCACGATCCGATCAAGTGCCTGATCATCACCGGCGACCACGGCCACGACTGGAAAGCCACCACCGCCTCCCTCGAACAATTCCTCGAACAGGGCGGCCACATCGACGTCACCGTCACGACCACCCCCGCCAAAGACCTCACCCCCGAAAACCTCGCTCGTTACGACGTCCTCCTGCTCAACTACAAGGAAACCAGACCCACCCCCGAGACCAAATGGACCGACGCCAACCGACAAGCCCTCCTCGACGCCGTCCGAAATGGTAAGGGGCTGGTCGTCTACCACTTCGCCTCCAGCGCCTTCACCGATTGGCCGGAGTACGAACGCCTGATCGCCGGCGGCTGGCGCACCCAGGGCTTCCACGGCCCCAAACACGTCTTCACCGTCAAAACCGTCGCACCCGACCACCCCATCGCCCGCGGTCTCCCCGCCGAATTCACCCACACGATCGACGAACTCTACCAGAACTCCAAAATGATCGAGGGCAACATCGTCCTGGCCACCGCCTATTCCGACCCCGCCAAGGAAAAAGGCACCGGCAAGGACGAGCCGGTCATCTGGGTCAACACCTACGGCAAGGGCCGGGTGTACCACAACGCCCTCGGTCACGACGTCGAGGCGCTCTCCGACCCCATGCTCCAGGAGTGGATGCGCCGGGGCGTGGAATGGGCGGCCACCGGCCAGGTCGATTGACCCCCATCGATCGCCCACCCATCAACGCCGTTGCGGCCTCAGAATCCACCTACGCCCCCAGATCGCGCGCCCGGACGTTTCCACGAAGCGGCTTCGGCCTGGAAACCGAAGCCGCCCCGCCTGCCGATCGGCTGAGCAACCCACGCCCCCCACACTCCGGCGTCGGCCGCGTACCGGCCGCGATCATCGGCCCTCCGGCTATCCACCGGCACGACCACGATGAAAGGCCAGCGCGACTACAGCCAGGCGCGGCTGACCCAGCATGCGCTGGAGCGCTTTATCGAGCGGTTCCACACCGGCGACCCCCAGACCGCCGAGCCCGCCCTGCGGGCCTGCCTGGCCCGCACCCGACGCTTGGGCCGCAACCCCCGCAACGGTGCGGTCGCCGTGCTCGCCGCCTACGGCAACCGGATGCTGGTCGCCATCCTGCTCGAGGAAGCGATTGCGACGGTCCTGACGATGCCCCAGTTCGCACCCCGGTTGCCGGAATTCGGCCGCTCACGGCTACCTCGTAAGCCCGGGCGGATGATGAGGCGGCTTCAGCGCCCGGACGACCCCCCACCCTCTCCATAACGGCCTCCGCGCGCGCCCGATCCGGGCCATGCCGAAGGCCCCAGTGTGGCGCGGGCCAGCGAACCGGCCCCTCCCCGGCCAGAATCGCACCGCCGGGATCACTCCCCCAGCGCGGATCTGGCCCGCGCGGGCTGCCCGCTAGGGCCTGCGGACTGCCCCGAGGCGACCCCCGGCAGCCGAGTCGCGTTGCTGCCTATCTCAGTGCGGAAGCGGCGGTTATTCTGTACGCGATGCCGTGAGCCGGTTCGTTCAAGGCGGGCCGCCGGGTCCTCCCTCCGATCGCCTGGAGTCGCTCTGCCCGTGACCGAGTCTACTGCTTCCGCGCCGTCCCGGTCGGCACGTCCCGGCACGGATCCTCACAGTCACGGCCATGCCTCCCTCCTGACCCGAATTCGCGAGGCCACCGGGACCGTCTACGGCGATATCGGCACGTCGGTCCTCTACACGATCATGGAGCTGACGCGCGAGATCGTCGCGCTGAAGCACCACGGCCTGGACCATGCCCAGGTCCGGACGCTGATCGAGGGCGGCGGCCACCTGGTCGAGCGGCACGAGGCCCTGGGAGCCTTGAGCCTCGTCTACTGGGCCTTGATCTTCCTGACCGTCAAATACGACCTGCTGATCATGCGGGCCGACAACCGCGGCGAGGGCGGCACCTTTGCCCTCTGGGGCCTGCTCAAGGGCTACACGGGCAAGATCGTCGGCTTTGGGCTGCTCGGCTATCTCGTGGTCGCCGCCGGCGGTTTGCTCGCGGCCGACGGGGTGATCACGCCGCCGATCAGCATGCTCGGCGCCTACGAGCCGCTCGGCGAATTCTGGGCGATCGTCGCCACGATCGTCAGCCTCTTCGTCCTGTTCAAGGCCCAGTGGCGGGGAACCAGCCGCGTCGGCGGTTTCTTTGGCTGGTTCATGATGGGGATCTGGTTCCCCTGGATCGCGCTGAAGGCCCTGCCCTGGATCGCCCAGCGGCCGGACGTCTTCGAGGCAATCAACCCCGCCTACGCGATCGGCCTGCTCGGCGAATTTCCCGGCCTCGGGCCGTTCGTCTTGCTGGGACTGGTCGTGCTGGCCATCACCGGCGGCGAGGCCAAGTATGCCGACATCGGCCACTTCACCCGCCGCGGCGAGCGCGAGGTCGGCGAGGGCCAGTCGGTCGATCCCCGCGACTCCGGCCGTCGTCCCGTCATGTACTCCTGGTTTGGCCTGGTCCTGCCCTGTCTGGCCCTCAACTACGCCGGTCAGGTGGCCAACCTGCTCGAGCGTGGCGTCCCGCCCCGCGCCAACACCTTCTACGCCCTGACTCCACGCCTTGGCCACCCCGCCGCCGATCAGGCCCTGCTGATGGTCGATACGGCGATCTCGGCCATCGCCGCGTTCATCGCCTCCCAGGCGCTGATTACCGGCATGTTCTCGATCGTCAAACAGGCGATCGCGCTCGGCTTCAGCCCCCGGTTTGGCGTTCGCTATACCAGCCGGGAAGCCGAGGGGCAAGTCTACATCCCGGCCGTCAACTGGACCATGTTCGCCGGCTGCGTGGCCATCACCCTTTTGTTCCGCACCGCCGGCAACCTGGCCGGAGCCTACGGCATCGCGGTCACCGGCACCATGGGCATCACGACGCTCACCTTCGCCGCCGTCGCCTATTATCGCTGGGGCTGGCGGCCCCTGCTTGTGCTCGCCGTCTGCCTGCCGATCCTGGCCGTCGACTTGCTGCTCTTCGGCAGCACCCTGCTCAAATTCTTCAGCGGCGGCTATTTCCCGGTCCTGGTGGGTGTGGTCCTGGTCTCGATCATGATCACCTGGCAATGGGGCCGGGCGCGGCTGGCGCAAGCCTTCTACAACTACGGGGTCCGCGGCGGCAAACGCATCGAATGGCTGGTCGCGCTCCGCGAGATGGTCGAGGAGATCAACGTCTCGATCGCCGAAAACCTCCCCCATGCCCGCATGCTCGTCCAGGGCCGCCGCCGCCTGGTCGAAAGCGACCGGGCCTTTGTCTTCCTGGTCTCGCGGCCCATCCGCTCGGTCGACGACTACGTCCCCGTCACCACCCGCATCTTCCTGAAAAAATACGGCGTCCTGCCCGCCCACATCACCTTCTTCCACGCCCGCCAACTCTCGGTGGCCGAGGCCAACCTGGCCAACCGCTTCGAGGTCGTCGACCTCGGTCCCAAAATCGTCTCGGTCATCGGCACCTATGGCTACCTCGAGCAACCCGACATCCGCGGCGCCCTCCGCGAACTCCAACAACGCGGCGAAATCCACATCCCCTCCGAACGCTGGATCATCGAGGTCGGCGAGGAGGAAATCCTCGTCGCCGACGACCTGCCCACCCTCGACTGGATCAAGGCCGTCTTCTTCCGCTTCGTGCTCGACATCTCCACACCCGCCCACCGCTTCCTTGGTCTCGGCTTCGACGCTGGCGTCTCCAAGGAGATCATCCCCGTCGTCTTCTCCCGCGCCGGCGTCGAGGTTTCCCTGCCCGAGCTGGAAATCTCCGACCCCGGGCCACCCGTCCCCGCCGCCACCGCCCGCCCCGCACCGGCCTGAGCCGCCGCGCTGGAGCCGCCGGATGACCCCTCTTGCCGCCCTGGTCCTCGCCTTCGTGCCGGCAGCCGGCGCCGCCGAAGAACTCCGCCTGCCGATCACCCGCGACACCTGGGTCTCGGCCGTCGGCAACGAAGCCACCGCGAACCTCGGCGCCGCCCCAAGGCTCAAACTCAAGTCGATCCAGGAAATGACTCTGATCGACATCGACCCGACGCCGCTCCGCGGCCGCCGCGTCGAGCGCGCCACGCTCCACCTGAAGCTCGCCGGACCCGAGCGGCTCCACCGCGTCACCGTCGGCACCATCGCCGCGCCCTGGGAAGAAGGAGCCAGCCCGACCTACCAGCCCGGCGCCCCCGGCGCCTCGTTCCGCTTCCGATCCAACCCCCGCACGCCCTGGTCCGAGCCAGACGGCGACCTCACCTCGGTCATCCTCGGCCAGGCCGGCTCCTTCTGGCGCATGGCCGACGCCTCCGACCCCGACGCCGACGGCTGGCAATCCATCCCCGTCGACCCGGCAATCCTCGAAGCCCGCGCCGCCGGTCGTTCCTTCGGCATGCTCGTCTTCGACGACACCGGAACCGAATGGACCCGCGACGGCGACCGCTACGACCGCCGCCTGTTCCCGAACCGGTTCGTCCACAGCCGCGAATCCGGCCCGGAACATGCCCCGTATTTCACGGTCACGCTCGGCGAAGGCCCGCCCCGTCCGGTCGCGACCGTACGCCCCGAGCCGCCGCCGACGCCCGTCGCGGCCGCGCCGCTCCCACCGCTGTCCGTGCCTCCCTTCGACGCCGCAGCCGATGTCCCCCAGCTTGGTTCGGCCCGCGTCCACGTGCTCGACGAACTCGACGTCCGGCCCGCCGTTGGGCCGTCGCCCCTCGACGGCGCCGCCCCGCACCTCTGGGATCCGGCACACCGACGGGTCCGCCTCCACGCCGCCCGCAACGAGTTCGTCGCCTTCCAGGTCGTTCTGGAAGGTTCCTCGGCCGAACTCAACCAGGCAACCGCCACCCTGACCATTCCCGCCCCCAGGGTCCGGGCCACGCTCGGACGCTACGTCGAAGTGCCCGCCGGCGATGCCTGGATTCCCGATCCCGTCCTCCCCCTCGACCGCGCTCCGCGCTGGCCAGACGTGCCCGGCCGCGAGCGGCGAAGCTTCCACGTCGAGCTGTACGTCGGCCACGATACCCCAGCGGGCCTCCACCGCGGCGCTCTGCACCTGGCCGCCGAAGGTGAACGGTTGGACCTGACCATCGAGCTGAACGCCTGGAACGCAACCCTGCCCGACCGGCTCAGCTTCCTGCCCGAAATGAACGCCTACGAGCTGCCGCCCAACGAGCGCGACTACTACCGGCTCGCGCACCTCCACCGGGTCGTCTTGAACCGGGTCCCCTATTACCAGAACGGACGCGTCGCCGACGGCTGCGCACCCGTCTGGGACGGCCGACGTCTCGACTGGACCGAATACGACCGCCGCTTCGGTCCTCTGCTCGATGGCTCCCTATTTGCCGACCTGCCCCGCCGCGGCGTGCCCGTCGAATGCTTCTACCTGCCGATCCACGAAAACTGGCCGACGCCTATCGAACCCCACTACAACGGCAACGACTGGGCCGACCTGGCCTTCACCCCCGAATATCGTGCCGCGCTGGTCGAGGTCAGCCGCCAGTTTGCCGACCACGCCCGCAGCCGCGGCTGGCATTTCACCCTGTTTCAGGGCTTCCTCAACGGCAAGTGCGACTTCAAACGCAACGGCTGGTCGCGCGGCAGCTCGCCCTGGCTGCTCGACGAACCGGCCAACTTCACCGACTTCTGGGCCTTGCGCTGGTTCGGCTCGGCCATGCACGAAGGTTGGCACGCCGCCGGCCTCGACCCCGCCGCCGGCCCCCGCATGGTCTTCCGCGCCGACATCTCCCGCCCTCAGTGGCAGCGCGACGCCCTCGACGGCCTGCTCGACTACAACGTCGTCAGCAACGCCGCCTACCGCGAATATGGCCGGCTAATCCGCCAGCGCAAAGCCCGCCAGCACCAGATCGTCCTCGAATACGGCGGCGCCAATCCGATCGGCGCCCCCAATCTCCAGGCCGTCGCCTGGTGCCTCGATGCCTGGACCCGCGGCGCCGACGGCGTCGTGCCCTGGCAGACCATCGGCACCCGGGACGCCTGGACCAGAGCCGAGGAAACGGCCCTCTTCTACCCCGGCCGCGCCGAGGACGAGCCGCCCGCACCGTCGATCCGCCTCAAGGCCTTCCGACGCGGCCAGCAGGACGTCGAACTGCTGACCCTCTCCAGCCAGGCGACCGCCATCGGCCGCGAACCGCTCGCCGCGGCCGTCCGCGCCGCCCTCTCACTCGACGCCCACCGCCTCGGCACCGAGGCCGGCGGCGCCGAGGACGCCGGACGCCTCGCCTACGACCAGCTCGACCCGCTCGCCCTCTGGAGCCTCCGCACCCGGATCGCGGCCGCGCTCTCAGCACTCGCCCCACCTCCCCGCGACCAGCTCGTCGAGTTCCGCACCCCGCCACGCGACCCTTCCCGCCTGGAGCCGCGCACCGTACCCGGCAGCACCAACCCCGGCCGCACCGGCTTTGTCGGCCGCCCCACCAGCCCGACCAGCCCTCCACCACCCGGAGCACGCCGCGTCACGCTCGCCGGACCTCAGGCCGTCCGCGACACCCTGATCGACCCCGCCCGGCCCGACCAGCCCCTCGCCTCCCTCGGCCGCGAAAACGCGCTCGTCAAAAACCAGACCCCCGGCGCGTTCCTCGTTGCCTTCACTCCCGCCGCGCTCGGCCCGATCCAGGCCGAGCGGCTTCATTCGGCCACCTTGACCCTCTATGTCTGGGACCCGAGCACCCAGGGCCGCACCCGGCTCGACGCGCTGCCGCTAACCACCCCCTGGGACGCCGCCGCCGCATCCTGGAACCACGCCGCAGCCGGCCGCCACTGGGCCACCGGCTCCTTCGACCCCGCCCACGACTGCGGCCCACCCGCGGCCACCACCGTCGTCGAGCCTGACGCCCCGGGAACCGACACCGCCGACCCCCCGATCGCGATCCGACTCGACCTGACCGAAACCGTCCGGGGCTGGCTCCGCGACCCCGCCTCCAACCACGGCCTGGCCCTCGTGCCCGTGCCCGATCGCTCGATCGACGAGGGCTACACCACCCGCTTGCAGCTCTACGGCAGCGAGGAACGCACCGGCCGGTTCGGACCTCGGCTCGACCTGATCCTGGCTCCCTAGGCCCCCCCTTCGCCCCGGAGCCGTTCGCCGAGCCGGCTTGACGCGCTGGCCGACCCCCTCCAGACTGGCACCGCCGCCATCCCCCCTCCGTGGACCCGGTTTTCAAACCCAGCCATGTCAATCACTCCGGCCGAGCAGGGCGCGACAACCCCACCGGCCGCCGATCCGCCCGCCACTGGCCGGGATCGCCCGACCGAGTCCGATTCCCACGTCCCGCGCCCGGCCATCTGGCTGGCCGTGCTCCTGCGGCCCATCCACACCATCTTCATGCCCTTCTTCTTCCGCCTCACCATGCGGGGCCAGCATCACATCCCCACCCAAGGCCCCGTCTTGCTGACCCCCGTCCACCGCTCGCGCTGGGATCCAATCTTGCTCGCCTGCCTAACCCGCCGCGGCCTTCAGTTCATGGCCTCGCACGACGAGTTCGTCGGCCTCCAGGGCTGGATGATGCGGATGTTCGGAACCGTCCCGGTCAACACCCGGCGCCCCAGCCCCGGCACCCTCAAGGCCTGCGCCGAGCTGCTCCGCGAAGGACGCAACGCCCTGGTCATCTTCCCCGAAGGCTCAATCTACTACTATCCGCCCAACCAGGTTCACCCGCTCCGACCCGGTACAGCCTGGATCGCCCTCAAGGTCCAACGCGAGATCCCGGATCAGCCCGTGCGGATCGTCCCCGTGCGGATTCGCTACAGTCAACTCAAACCCAAGTTCCGCAGCGGTGCCGGCGCCGAGGCGTACCCGCCCATCGAAGTCCGCGACTACCTCAACCTCCCGGAAAAACAGGCGATCGCCGCCCTGACCGCCGCCATCCAAGCCGGCATGGGCGACATCGTCAATACCTCCAAAAAGGAAATGATCACCCCCCGCGACCAGCAGCCGCCCCGTCGCCGCCCCTACGGCCGCCCCGCCCCGACGGCTGACCACTCCTGACCTCTCCTCTCCTCAACCGGGCCTCCCCGTCCATGCCCAACGTCCTGGTGATTTCGGCCAACGCGCTCCATCTGGGTTTCCTGGGCACTTACGGAAACCCCTGGATCGAGACCCCGAACCTCGACCGGCTCGCTGCCGAGGGCGTCGTCTTCGACCAGCACTTCGCCGACAACCTGACCACCATCCCCACCCGCCGCTCCTGGTGGACCGGACGCTATGGCTTCGCCGACCCTGACCAGGGCTGGGGACCGCTCGACCCCGAAACGCCCATCCTCCCCGACTTCCTGGCCGCTTCCGGCATCCGTTCGATCTACATCTCCGACGTCCCCTACCTCCGCGAACCAGGCCTGGGCTTCGGCCGCGGCTTCGACGAGGTGATCTGGATTCGCGGCTCGGGCTACGACCCCTACATCCCACCCACCGACCCCCGCGCCGCCGCGGCCCCGGCCGTCGACGCCGAACCCGGCTTGCCCCTGCCTCCCGACGACGATCCCGACCGCCCCACCTGGATCGACCGCTGGGCCCGCTACCTCCGCAACCGCGCCGCCTTAGGCCTCAACCGCGACCCAGCCGCCACCAACGTCGCCCGCTCGATCGACTCGGCCATCGGCTGGCTCGAACGCCACGCCACTCATCCCGCCGAACCGTTTGTCCTCTGGCTCGACCTGTTCTGCCCCCATGGTCCCTGGGACCCCCCGCCTCCCTACCGCGACCTCTACGCCACCATCGAACCCGACACCTTCGAAACCGACGCCGAAGGCGACATCGCCCCCGAGATGCTCGCCGACGAGGCCCCCTTCGACCTGACCACCACCCGCGTGCTGATCGACGTGCCACCGGGCCTGGTCGGCGACGTCCTCTCCGAGACCGAACTGCTCCGACTCCGCCGCACCTATGCCGGCTGCATCAGCTTGCTCGACGCCCAGTTGGGCCGGCTCCTCAACGCTCTAGATCGCCTCGGACGCCTCGACGACACCCTCATCCTCTTCACCGCCGACCAGGGCGAACCACTCGGCGAACACGGCTTCGTCCGCCGTTTCCGACCCTGGCTCTACGAGGAACTGATCCACACCCCGCTGATCCTCCGCATGCCCCGCGCCGAGTGCGGCGGCCGCCGTCACCGCGCCCTGGTCCAACCGGTCGATCTCCTCCCGACCATCCTCGAGGCCGTCGGAGCCGCCCCCCCCGCCGACGTCCCACCCCTCCACGGCGCCAGTTGGCTGCCGTTAGTCCGCGGCGAGTCCTCCAAACTGCGCGACTACGCCTGCCTCGGAATGGACCTCGAGGAATTCGCCATCCGCACGCATCATTGGCACCTGATTGTGCCCCTGACGGCCGACCCCGACGACCCGCCCCGATCCGTCGAACTCTACCGCAAGCCCGAAGACCGCTGGGACCAGAATAACGTCGTTGACCAATACCCCGAGCTGGCCGACCACCTCGAACTGGCCCTACGGCGCTTCGCCGAGGCAACCCGCCACGATTCCCTCGACCAGCTCCCCCCCCTCCGCGAGATCGCCCGGCTCGGACCAGCCGATTAAACCGACCGGCCACCACCGACCAACCCGCTCGCCTCGCCGATCACCTCTCGGCCGACGCCGCAACCACGCCGGAGGCGGCCTCGGGTCGGGCCTTGCGGTTCAGCCCACCACCCAACCGGAGCCGCCACCACGGCCCCCGCTCCGCCGGACGCGGTGGCGCCGCCGCGGGCTCCGGACCCTGTAGCCCGCGATGCGCATCCTCCAGAACGCGCGTCGGCCCCACCGTCGGCACAGGCCGTCCTGCCCCGCCCAAACCCCGCGCCGGCTCCGCCTCCAACCCAACCACCGCCGACGCCCGCACCGCAGCGTCGGGCGGCGCCACCAGCGTCCCCGGGCCAGGACGCACCGCATAATACGTCGGCGGAAACTGCGGCGGCGGCGCCGAGGCATGCACCCCATCCCACCAGGATCGATCCCCCCCCACCCGCCGCGGCAGCCGAGGCCAAGCCAACGCCGGCAAACCCCAGCGTTTCCGTTGGCGACCCGACCCCGCCTCGACCGCCTTCCCCTCCTCAACCGGCCGCTCAACCGACAAACCCTTCGCCTGATCCCCCATCCACCCAGACGACCCAACCCCCGCCAACCCCTCCAACTCCTCCATAACCAGCATTCCTTGCCCTTCATCTAATGCCTGCACCTGTGCCGGCGGGATCGACGCCGAGTTAACCGGACCGGGCGCGGCCGGAACCGCGACGGCCAGGGTTGGCGGTTCGGCGGTTTCGAGCGGCGCGAGTTCGGGCGGCGCTGGCATGGAGACAATCGGGTCGGCTCGATCGGCGCTCAACGCGTCGGCCGGCTCCGCCCCATCCATCGCCGGCCGCTCGGCGCCAGTCGGGTCTGACACGGACCCCGTGACGACCAAGGCGAAGCCACCCTCGTGGGGCGCCCCCGGCAGCATCACTCCGGTCGGCTCCTGGACCGCGCTCGGCTGCGGCGCAGTCGTCGCCACCTCGTGGACCGACGGATCTGCCGACCGCTCCTCGGCGACCAGCCGACCCTCCGCGGCCGCGGGCGGCTCGCTCCCGACCAGGGTCCCGGCCAGAGGCGGCTCGGCGATCAGGACCGATTCCCCCTCCGCGATCTGCTCCTGCTCTCCGGCCTGGCGCGACACCTCATCTGGTTCGATCACCAACCCGGCGCCGGTTGGAACGTCCCCGACCGGCCGACCGGCCATCACCGCCCCAGATGGTTCGGACACCGGCGATTCTCGCCCAACCGCCTGATCCGGCAGACCCTCCAAAGGGCCGTTATCCGGAGACAAGTCAGCCGCCGATGCCGACGCCGGTGGGGTCGACCCGGACCATTCGGCGAACGGATCGGGCGGGACGTGGGGCGGCTCGCGTCGAGCCGGTGGGGGCAAGTCCGCCGCGGGTGCGGGCAGGTCCGCGGCCGGCAGGTTGGCCTCCGACCCGGGAGCGAGTCCCGGCTCTGGCCCGACGGCCGCTCCAAGGTGGATCGCGCCGGTGGGGACCTCGGGCTGGGCCGATGTCGGCCCGCTCGATTCTCGACCTCGAGCCACCGGCACGCGGTCCACCCAGCTTGGGTCCACCTCAACGACGATCGCCTCGGGCAGCCGCGGAATCCGGCCCGCGTCCTCGACCAACTCGGCCGACGCCCGATCCACCCCGGATTCAATGGCACGCGGCCGATCCTGCGCGAGGGGGCGGCCGAGGCGCTGGCTCGCCGCGCTGGCGACGGTCCGCGGTCGAGCTGCCGGCTCCGGCCGGCTCGAGAGCGACTCTTCTGCCGGCGGGCTGGTCTCGGCCTCGGCCGCATCGGCCGGGGGTTCGGCGAAACGGCGCGGCACGGATTCCAGCCCCGGGTCGGGCGCATATGCCGGACCGCGACGCAGACCCGGAAAATAGCGGTTCAGGTCGCGCATCGGCGGCTCGCGGAAGGGATCGGCCGGAGGCCGCGCCTGCGGCGCATCCGGATCGTCCACCGGCGGCTTGATCAATTCCATCCGCCGCGTGACCGGCTGCGGGGCGGCCATGCATCCGGCCAGTCCCGCCACCACCACCAAAAGTCCGCCGATCCTCGGTCGCGTCATGGCGAGTCCCTTCGCCGTCGGTCCCCTCCGGCCCGCTCAACCCACTCCCTGACCTCGACCCCAAGACCACACCAACGGCCTATCCGTTACAATCGGCCTTGGCAAGACGCGATCCCAGACTATTTTTCCCATAGCAACCCGCACCGTTGCCCACCGATCCCCGCGCGATCGACGCAACAGCCCACCGAACCACCGCTTCGGTCGGACTCTCCCTCCTCTCCCAGTGTCTGCCCTCTGCGGACGGAAAGGTAAGCGGCACATGGTCTCTCCCCCCATCGCCCGGCGGTTTCTGGAGGCCAACTGGCTGCCCGAGATGGACGCCGAGGCCCGCCAGATCATCCTCGAATCGCTCGAAGAGCATCAGGCGCCGGCAGACGCCGTCCTGCTCGACGAAAGCCGTCCCAACGACCTGGTCTTCTTCCTGATCGACGGCCAGGTCCTGATCTCCCGCAGTCGCCCGGGCGCCCACGCCGAAGCGATCGTCGAGATCAACGCCCCCTCCCTGTTCGGCCTGACCACCTTCTTCCGCAACGCCGCCCCAGACTTCTCGGCGCGAACCCTGACGCCGGTCACCTACCTGACCCTCACCCGCGAGGCTCACCGCCGCCTCCGCCAGAACCACCCGGCCGCCGCCGAACAACTCGCCCTGGCCGCCATCCACGTCCTCTCGGACCGGATCGCCATGCTCGACCACCGCATCACCGCCGAATTGAACCAGCATCCCGACACCCAACGCGCCACCGAATGGTCCCGGTTTCGCGCCCGGCTGTTCGACGAATCGCTGCTCTGAGACCGGTTTGGCCCCCTTCACCGCACCAGCCGCGGCGCTTCGATCCCCACCCGCCCCGGCATCCGCACCGCCACCCGCAGCCGGCGCGCCGCCGCCGGATCGCCCCAATGCGGCATCACCTCCAGCGGCACAACCGCCGTCGCCGCGCCGGCCCCGGCCGGTGGCCGCCATGTCACACGCCGCGTCTCGGACCAACTCCCATCCGAGCCACTCCACCAGACCTCAACCGGCGGCAGCTTCGTCATCGGCCCATCGGGCAGACTGACCCCCAGCCGCAAACCCAGCGCCCGGCCCTCGACCGGCCCCAGCGCATACTCCGCAAACGCCAACCCGCCCCGCCCCTGATACCAACCCTCGCCCAACGGACGCAAACCGTCAGTCCGCACCAGAACCGCCGCCTCCGACCCACCCGCTTCCGCCCCCGCGGCTGCCTCCGCGGGCTGCACGTACCGCGTCACGTCCATCCCCCCCCCAGAGCGCCTCACGCGCTGGCCCGCTCAACGTCTCCAGCAGCCGTTCCCGCACCGCGCCATCCGGCACCCGACTCTTCGGCACCGTCGGACCAAGCATCGCCAGCACCGTCGTCCCGTGGCGCTCCGGATGCAGCCAACTGGTCCGGATCGGCTCCAGCGCCGCTAGCGCCTGCGTGCGGGTGATTCCCTCGACCCGGCAGACCGCCTCCAGTTCCTCGAGCGCGGCCAGCACCCGACCCTGCTCGGCAAACTCGTAAAACCGCAGCCGCTGGTCGATCTGCCGGCCCTGGAGCACCACCAGCACCGCCGCCACCAGCGGCCCAGACCACGCCCCGCCCAGCCCCGGCCAGCGCCGCACCGCCCACCGGCCCAGCATCGCCACCCAAAGCGCAAAACCCACCTGCGGGAACAAGTGATACCGATCCACCCGCAACAGCCACTCCGACGACCCCTCGTACCGGAACGGATACGTCAACCCATACCCGCCGCCGGTCAGCACCAACCCCGCGAAGGCCCACGCCCACTGCCGGGTTCGCCAGGCCACCGCCAGAACCACTCCCACCACCACGGCCCCCCCGACCGCATCCGCCCAGCCCAATGGCGCCGACCACGCCGGCCGACCTCCCACCGCCGCCCACGGCAACACCCGCGCCACCGCCCGCCCGGCCGCGAGCAGCCCCACCCCCAGATCCACCCGCCGTTCCAACCCCCGCGCCACCGTCAGCCCGTGGTGCGCCGCCACGGCCACCGCCAGATACATCAGCGTGCCTGCCAGCGGCGCGAGCGCCGCACCAGCCCGCCGACGCCCCGCCACCCGTTCCGACCCCACCGACTCGTCAGCCCACCAACCCCCCACCGCGCCGGCCGGCCCGGCCAGCACGCCTATCGCCGAAAACGTCGGCGCCACCGCCGCGCAGACCATCGCCCCCACCCTCGCCCGCCACGATGGCCCCGCCAGCGCCCACGCCCCCACCGTCGCCGCCAGCGCCCACACAAACCCACTCCCCGAATGGTAGGCCATCACCTCGATCGTCAGCCACGACAGCCCCGCCCACGCCACCACCCCTAGCGCCACCGCCCGCCCCCCACCTCGCCTCCACACCGCCCAGCCCAAAACCCCCAGCATCACCCCATACGACAGCCACGCACTCACCGCGAACGTCCACGGCGCCGCCACCAACCGGCGCCCGCATAGCTCCCAGGCCACCCAGGTCAACAGCCCATGACCTGGCGCCAGATGCTCGTTGAACGGCCGCCGCAACACCTCCCCCAGACTCTCATTCCGGATCTGCGCAATCCGCACCACGTCGTCGCCAAAGAGCGTGGGCCGGACCAGCCGCCGCGCAAACGGCGCCAAGACCAGCACCCCAACCACCACCACCGCCACTGCCCACCGTCGCCCACGCCCCACGCCCACCGCCTCACCTCGATCAACCCCGGAAAACGTCGAAATCCTCCGGCTTAAGCCGCGCAGGTCTACAGCCAGCCGCCACGCCCGTCAATTCCGAACGGCCGGCTCCTCCGTCTCGCTCCAGGCTCGGTTGACGCCCCGCCATGCCGGCCGCACAATGGAAGGCGTCCGCTCCCCATCCGGCAGGATCAGCCCGCGCGCGATGCGCCTCGACCGTTTTGCCGCATCGCCCTGACCGCCCCTAACCGGGATCGAGCCTCCCCCCATGCCCTCGCGTTGTACGCACTGGCAACCCGCCTTCGACGCCGTCCTCAAAACCGTCGCAGGCAGCGGAACCCACGGCCAGTTGACCGACGTCCGTACCATCCTCCGCGACGCCTTGGCTCCTGACCGTCCTCTGGTGATGCTCTGCCCCCACGCCGACGACGGCGCCATCACCGCCGCCTGCCTGCTCCACGAATACGCCATCAAACGCGGCCTGCCGGTCATCGAGGTCCTGGTCTTCACCGGCGAGCGCAATGTCGACGCCCCCTGGCTCGACGACCAGAAAAAAGTCGCCGTCCGCGAACGCGAGTTCCGCCTCGAATGCGAAGTCCTCGGCGCCGAACCGGTCTGCTGGGACCTGGACGCCTACCGCTCACCGGGCTACACCCCCTCGGCCAACGACCTCGACAAGATCGTCGACTGGTTCATCGCCCGCAAACCCGGCGCCGTCATCCTCCCCCCGGCCACCGACGCCCACCTGGCCCACCGCATGACCCGCGCTCTCACGGCCATCGGCTTGCTCGGCGCCCATCTGAGCGACACCCTCGTCCTGACCGGCTGGACCCCCTGGGGACCCCTGCCCCGCCCCAACGCCTACTTCCCCTACGACACCGAGGCCGAACGCGCCAAACAGTGGGCCATCCACTGCCACGCCTCCCAACTGATCCTCACCGACTACTTCGAATTCTGCTCCCACCTCGGCCGGGCCTACGCCGCTCTGACCCGCGAATGGTCCGAGGGCCACAACCCCGCGGCCAGCCGCTCTTCCCGGTTCGAGGATCGCTTCATCGGCGTCGAGCTGTTCCAGGTCGAACAGTACGACCCGGTCCGCTCCTACCTTTCGCTGATGGACCCGATCCAAATCGCGCTGGGGATCCTCTCCGGCCACCTCGACCCCGTCTCCTGCCACACCCTCCTGCCCGGCTCCAGCCCCACCCCCGAACCGGCCACCACCTGAACACCCTGCCCGCACTCCTCCCCCCACCCGCCGCCGCCTCTCAAGCGCTTCGATCCATGCAGACTCCCGCCGGAACCGTTCTCGTCTGCGACGACCCTGCCCAAGCCTGCCGCCTCGCCGCCGACCGGATCGCCTCGGCCATCGCCTCGACCCGGGCCGACCGCGGCCGCGCCGTGCTCGGCCTGGCCACCGGATCCACCCCCATCCCCGTCTACGCCGACCTCGTCGCACGCCACCGCGCCGGCCAGCTCAGCTTCGCCAACGTCACCACCTACAACCTCGACGAGTACTACCCGATTGCCCCGCTCGACCCAAATAGCTATCATGCCTTCATGTATAAACATCTTTTTCAACACGTCGATCTTCCTCCCCACCGCGCCCACATTCTCGACGGCACCGTGCCCGAGGCCTTCGCGGCCGAGCACTGCGCCGCCTTCGACCGCTGGATCGAGGCCGACGGCGGCATCGACCTCCAGTTGCTCGGCATCGGCCGCAACGGCCACATCGGCTTCAACGAACCGAGCGACCTGCCCCTCGACCAGGCCCTGCGGCTGCCCACCCGGTTGACCAGGCTCGACCCCGTCACGATCGCCGACGCCGCCCGCGACTTCGGCGGTTCGGAGGCCGCCGTCCCCCGCCGGGCCTTGACGCTCGGCACGGCAACGATCCTGGCCGCCCGGTCGATCCTGATCCTGGCCTTCGGCGCCAACAAGGCCGAGGCCGTCGCCCGGGCCGTGTTCGGCCCCCGCACGGCCCAGCTCCCCGCCTCCCTGCTCCAGACCGTCCCCGAGAAGGTCACCTGGCTGATCGACCGCGCGGCTGCGGCCCGGCTCTGAGAACGGCCAGCGGCCCCGCCGCGACCGGACTGCGCGTCCACCCCCCGGCCCCGACCCCGGCAACGCCCCCAGCGCCTGCGGGCGATTCGCACGCCCCAGAGACCCGTCATCCCTTGCCGATCGCTCCCCCGCTCGTACGCTGTTGGCATCCGTACGGCTGTAGGAGAACCGTCCATGAAGACCTCCGGCCCGATCGACCCGGCCGTCCTCGAACAGCCCGTCGCCGGCCTCAACCTGAGGCCCGGCCCGCTCTCAGCCCAACTCGGCCCACGGCCCACCCTCTTAAGCTTCCTCCGCCATCTCGGCTGAATCTTCTGCCGCGAGGTCGTGGCTGCGGTCCGCGACCAGGTCGGGCGTGACCCGGCTTTCCCCGATCCTCTGTTTGTCTACATGGGCACCCCGGAGCAAGGCTCCGTGCTCACCGACCTCTGGCCCCAGGTCCGCGCGATCGCCGATCCCGAGGCCCAGCTCTACGAAGCCTTCGGCCTGACTCGCGGCGGCGTCGCTCAGGTCCTGGCTCCAGGCGTCTGGCTCCGCGGCGTCCAGGCCCTGCTGCGAGGCCACTCCGTCGGCAAGCCGGTCGGCGACGTCTGGCGCATGCCCGGCTACTTCCTGATCGAGGCCGGACACATCACCTGGTACTATCGTCCTCGGGACTCCGCCGACCACCCCGACTGGAACGCTGTCCCGCGACGCCCAGCGGCCAGCGCCTAAAACCGCCCACCGTCCGGGGAGCTTCATCCGATGGATCTCATCGACATCCTCCGCCGCCAGCTCGAACAGGCGGCCGGCGACCCGCCGGCCCGCACCCGGAGCCAGGGACCCGCCCGCACCGGCCTGGAAAACGTCGAGGCCGAGTCACGCCGGCTGGAAGAACAGCTCGGCGTCGGCCGCGAGGCCGACCCGCACCCCCAGCCCGCTCCCCCGGGCCGCGGCCAGGCCGCCCCCGATGACGTCCTAGCCGAAATCTTCGACATGATTCAGCGCAAGGGCGGCGTCGGCGGCGTGACCGACGAATTCCGCCGCCGCGGCATGCAGGAAGAGGCCGATAGCTGGGTCAGCACCGGACCCAACCGCCCCATCAACGGCCGCCAGGTCGAAACCGTCTTCCCCGACGACCTCAAACGCATGGCCGACCGGCTCGGAATCCCGCCCGAACAACTGGCCGAGGCCCTCTCGAAAGCCCTCCCCCAGACCATCGACCACGCCACGCCCCACGGCCGGATCGACCCCCAAGCCAGCAGCTCAGTCGTCGAACAGGCCCGCGACTTCCTCCGCCGCAACGCCGGCCGCGTGATCTGAACAACCCCGCGCGAGCCGCGTGCGACCGCGCCGGCGGTCCCCGGCTCCCGGCTCAACGCTTTCGGCTTCACGCCCCGGCGCCCGGTCGCCCGATCACCTCCCGCACCTGGCCGCGCTGGACCCGCGTCGCGATCGCGTTGACCGCATTCAGATAGGCCAGCGCCGAGGCTTCGATAATGTCGGTCGAGGCCGCCCGACCGCGATACGTCCGGTCGTCGCTCTCGACCTCCAGCTCGAGCGTCACCTCGCCCTGCGCGTCCTTGCCCTGGGTGACGCTCCGCACGACAAACTCCCGCAAGTTGGCGTGCACCCCGGTGACCCGCTCGACCGCCTTGAAGATCGCGTCGACCGGCCCATCGCCGATCGCCGCGTCCTGGACGACCTCCCCGTCGGGCCGCTTGATCTGGACCGTCGCCGTCGGCAGAACGCTCGTCCCGGCCGTCGTGTGCAGGCTGACCAGTTGCCACTGCGCGGGCACGTCGTCCAGATGCTGCTCGATCAGGACGATGATATCCTCGTCGTAAACCTCTTTTTTCTTGTCGGCCAGGGCCTTGAAGTCGTCGAACAGGCGGTTGAGCTGCTCCTCGCCGAGCTGAAAGCCCAGCTCCTCGACCCGATCCCGCAAGGCGTGGCGGCCCGAGTGTTTGCCGAGCACCAGGTCGGTCTTGGGCACTCCGACCTCCTCGGGCCGCATGATCTCATAGGTCGAGCGCTCCTTGAGCATCCCGTCCTGATGGATGCCCGACTCGTGCGCAAACGCATTGCGTCCGACGATTGCCTTGTTGCGCTGGACGGCCAGGCCGGTGATCGTGGCCAGCAGCCGGCTGGTCGGATAAAGCCGTTCCGTGCGGATGCCGGTCTCCAGCCCGAAGTAGTCGCGGCGGGTCCGCAGAGCCATGACGATTTCCTCGAGCGCGGCGTTGCCCGCCCGCTCGCCGATGCCGTTGATTGTGCACTCAACCTGCCGCGCCCCAGCCTCGACCCCCGCCAGACTATTGGCCACGGCCAGCCCCAGGTCGTCGTGGCAGTGCACGCTGATGACCGCGCGGTCGATGTTCGGCACCCGTTCCCGGAGCGTCCGGATCACCTGCGCGTACTGCGCCGGCATCGCGTAGCCGACCGTGTCCGGAATATTGACCGTCGTGGCTCCGGCCTCGATGGCCGCTTCGACAACCTCGCAGAGAAACTCGATCTCGGTCCGTGCCGCATCCTCGGGGCTGAACTCAACGTCGTCGCAGAGTGCCTTGGCCCGCCGGACGCCCTGAACGGCCCGCTCGATGATCTGCGCCGGGGTCATCCGCAGCTTGTGCTCGCGGTGAATCGCCGAGGTGGCTAGAAAGACATGGATCCGACCCTGGGCCGCAAATCGGATTGCCTCGCCCGCTCGGTCGATATCCCGCTCATGACACCGCGCCAGCGCGCAGATCACCGGCCCGTTGATCTCGGCCGCGATCGCCCGCACCGCCTCGAAATCGCCCGGCGAGGCGATCGGAAACCCAGCCTCAAGCACATCGACCCCCAACGCGGCCAGCGCCCGGGCCATCTCCAACTTCTCGCTCAGATTCATCGACGCCCCGGGCGACTGCTCCCCATCCCGGAGCGTCGTGTCAAATATCCGAACCCGGTCGGCAGTCGCGGGCGGCTCGGTCTCGGCGGCATCGGCCATGGCCATCGGTCCTCATTCAGTTCGGCAACCACCCCGGACCAAACGCCACGACCCCGGCGGCCGCCCGCTCTCGATCGGGGGCTTCCGGGGTCGTCATCCGTTCGTCCGAGAACCCCAATCAGTCTACCGGCGACGGATCCCCCAGCCCCACCCGGCCCCGAAGAAGGCCCGCGGAACGCAGTCGGCTCCAGCCAGCCAGGAGGTGATTCATCGCGAGGCTCTCATCGTCGGCAGAGGTTACACGGCTTACGCCGCGTGCGCATCCACCCCCTCCTGACAGGATCTTACGGAGCGCGGTTCGCAATCGTCAACGCAGAAAGCCGACACACACCCCGCCCGCTCCGCCCCGGGGCCGACACGCGGCGGTCTACGCCCCGGGGCCGACACGCGGCGGTCTACGCATGGGTGCCCGGCTCGGTCGGGTCGTCGTCGAGCGGCACCTCATGCGCAATGCCCGAGGGCGTCAGCGCCGCCTCGGGATGCTCCTTCAGCTTGCTATGGTGCCGGCTGTAGGCAAAGTAGATCACCAGTCCCAACCCCAACCACCCAAACAGCCGCACCCAGTTCTCGACCGGCAGCGACAGCATCAGCGTCAGGCAGACAACCATGCCGGCGATCGGCGTAAACGGCATCCACGGCACCCGGAACGGCCGATGCGCGTCCGGATACGTCTTGCGCATCACCAGCACCGCCGCACAGACCACCACGAAGGCAAACAGCGTCCCGATATTGACCAGCTCGCTCAAAATCCGCAGCGGCAAGACCCCCGAGAGCATCGCCACCACCACGCCGGTCAGGATCGTTGACTTCCAGGGCGTCCGAAACACCGGATGCACGGCCGCGAAAAACCCCGACGGCAGCAGCCCATCCCGCGACATCGCCAGCAACACCCGCGGCTGCGCCAGCATCGTCACCAGTAAGACCGACGTGATCCCCGTCAACGCCCCGATCGTGATGATCTTCTCGGCGATGAACAGCTTCTTCTGGGCAAAGGCGTCCGCAACCGGGGCATCGACGCTGATCTGGTTATACGGCACCATCCCCGTCAGCACCGCCGCCACCATAATGTAGAGAACGGTACAAATCAGGAGCGATCCGACAATCCCGATCGGCACGTCGCGCTGGGGGTTCTTAGCTTCCTCGGCCTGGGTCGAGACCGAGTCGAACCCAATATAGGAGAAGAAGATGATCGACGCCCCGGCGAGCATCCCCAGCGGCTTGCCGCCCGCGTCCACCTGGCCAAACCCCGGCGGCGTGTGCCCAAAGAAGCTCAGCCCCAGCCAGCCATAGGGCGCGAAGTTGGACCAGTTGGCCGGGTCGATGTAAAACGCCCCCACGCCAATCACGAACAACACCGCCGAGAGCTTGACCAGGACCATCGCCGCGTTGAACCGAGCGCTCTCCTTGATCCCGACCACCAGGATGTACGTCAGGATCGCCGTAATCGCGATCGCCGGCAGGTTGAACAGGCCCCCAGTGAGCACAATCTGACCCTTCTCCGGGTCGTAGTCGATCGGCGATTGCGCCAAAAATGCCGGGAAATCCCAGCCCAGAAACGAGTGCAGCAGCTTCTTGAAATAGTCCGACCAGCCGACCGCTACCGCCGAGGCCGCCACCGCGTATTCCAGGATCAGATCCCAGCCGATGATCCAGGCGAAGACTTCTCCGAGCGTCGCATAAGCATACGTGTAGGCCGACCCCGCCACCGGCACCATCGACGCAAACTCGCTGTAGCACAGCGCCGCGAACACGCAGGCCAGCCCGGCCACGATGAACGAAACGATGATCGCCGGACCGGCCTTCTCGCCGGCCGCCTGACCAATCAACACAAAGATCCCCGTCCCGATGATCGCCCCGACGCCCATCGACATCAGGCCAATCGGTCCCAAGGCTCGCTTCAAGCGCGGCCCGTGGTGGTCGGTCTCACCCGCGCTGGCTTCCTGGAGAAGCACGTCAAGCGGCTTGCGCTGAAGGATTTTCATAAGTCGGACGCTCCTCGACGTCGCAGGCGTCACCGAGTCCCCGGGGAGAGCGGCGGGCGGGATCCCAAGGCCACAAAAAATCCAACAAAGCCGCTAGCTTACGACGCGTCCCCAGCCCCCGCAAGCGAACCGCCGCGGGGCACGCCCCGAGCATCAAGCCCCGCCGCGCCAGGATCCTGGAAGCCGGCCCCGCCCGATCCCTCCGGCCCGGCACACGCCCCGCCGCGGTCATGCCGGCACCCGGCCGCGATCTACCCTGCACCGGTTTCAGCCGACGTGGCACAATCAATTGCATGCGCGCCCTCGACGCCAGCAACGCCGCCGACTACCTCCGCTCGACCGGCCGCGTTCCGCCCAAGGTCCCGGTCCGCGTCGTCGAGCTGGCCGGTGGCGTCTCGAACGTCGTCCTCCGTGTTGAGGTCGACGACGACCGACAGCCGCCGTTCGTCCTCAAGCAGTGCCGCGAGCGGCTCCGCGTCGCCCAGGAGTGGCGCGCCCCGCTGCGGCGGATCTGGACCGAGTGCGCCGCGCTCCAGGTCGTTGGCGAGCTGCTCCCCGGCACCGTCCCGGCCGTCCTCTTCGAGGACCGCGACCAGTATCTCTTCGCCATGGAATGCGCCGACGACCGGATGGTCACCTGGAAAAGCCGCCTGATGGCCGGCGCCAGCCCGGCCGACCGCCTCGTTGCCCTCGAGGTTGGTCGCGTGCTCCGGCAGATCCATCTCCGCTCGGTCGATCACCTATCGCTGCGCGGCCTGCTGGCCGACACCTCGCTGTTCGAGCAACTCCGCGTCGATCCCTACTACCGCACCGTCGCCCGCGTCCACCCCCACCTGGCGCCGGCCCTCGACGACCTGATCGCCTCGATGCCGGCCGTTCGGCCCGCCCTGGTCCTGGGGGACTATAGCCCCAAGAATCTGCTGGTCGGTCCGGAAGGCCGGTTGCTGCTGCTCGACTTCGAGTGCGCCCATGCCGGCGATCCGGCCTTCGACGTCGGCTTTTGCCTGAGCCACCTGGTGCTCAAGCTGGTCCGGGCCTGTGGCCGCCCCGCCGAGGCCGAGACCGCCCGATCGTTCCTCGCCGGTTATCGGACCGCCGGGTCGGCCGATCCGGCGCCGCCACCGGACAATCTCGAAGACCGCCTGGCTCGCGCGGCGCGCCACGCGGCCGCCTGTCTGCTGGCCCGGCTCGACGGCAAAAGCCCCGTCGAATACCGCCACGAACTGGACCAGGATCGGGTCCGACGCCTAGCGGCTGAATGCCTGACGGCCCGCACCGCCTGGAATCCCGACCGCCTGATCGGCGAAGCGCAGCGCCGCGCCGCCGGGGGCGCTGCCTGAGCGGCCGCCGGTCGCTATTCTGAGAACCGCTCGAGCTGGTCCCGATCCGCAGGAGCCGACCGCCGTGGCCCGCCTCGCCCAATTGCTCGCCCGCGAAGTGCTCGACAGCCGCGGCCGGCCGACCGTTGAGGTAGACGCCTACGGTGATGACGGGTCGTTCGGACGGGCCATCGTTCCCTCGGGCGCCAGCACCGGCCGCCACGAAGCACTCGAGCTTCGCGATCGCGACGCCTCGCGGTTCGAGGGCCTGGGCGTCCGCCGGGCCGTCGGGCATGTCACCGGCGCCATCGCCGAGGCAGTGTGCGGCCGCGACCTGGCCGACCAGGCCGGTCTGGACGCGGCCTTAGTCGCCCTCGACGGCACCCCAAACAAGTCACGGCTCGGGGCCAATGCCCTCCTCGGCGTCTCCCTGGCGGTGGCCCACGCCGCCGCCGAGGCCGCCGGTCTGCCGCTCTACCAGCATCTCAACCTGCTCTGGCGCGCCCGGCTCGAACCTGGCGAGGAAGCATGGGCCCAGCCCTCGCTCCCAATGCCGATGGTCAACATGATCTCCGGCGGTCTCCACGCCGGCTCCCAGATCGACGTCCAAGATTTCCTGATCATCCCGATCGCCGCCCGCTCCTACTCCGAGGCCCTGGAGTGGACCGCCCGGGTCCACCGCGCCTTGGGGCGGATTCTGGCCCGTTACGGCGAAGAGGCCCACCTGGTCGGCGACGAGGGTGGGTACGGCCCCCGGCTCGGCTCCAACGCCCGGGCGCTCGATCGCCTGGTCGAAGCGATCGCCGCGGCCGGCCTGACTCCCGGGCACGAGGTCGCGCTGGCTTTGGATCTGGCCGCCACCCATCTCTACGACCCCGCCACCGCCACCTATCGCCTAGCGGCCGACCAGGCTTCCGGACTACCCGCCGCCGCCCTGATCGACCGCCTGGAAGCCTGGGTCGAACGCTACCCGATCGTCTCGATCGAAGACGCCCTGGCCGAGGACGACTGGGACGGCTGGACCCGGCTGACCAGCCGCTTGGGCGACCGGGTCCAACTAATCGGCGACGACCTGTTCGTGACCCAGACCGCCCGCCTGCTCCGTGGCCTGGAACATCGCGCTGCCAACGCCGTCCTGATCAAGTTCAACCAGGTCGGCACGCTCTCGGAGACCCTGGCCACGGTGCGGCTGGCGCGGAGGCTGGGGTATCGGACGATCGTCTCGGCCCGATCGGGCGAAACCGAGGACAGCACGATCGCCGATCTGGCCGTTGCGACCGGCGCCGGCCAGATCAAGATCGGCTCAATCGTCCGCTCCGAGCGGCTGGCCAAATACAACCGGCTGCTCCGCATCGAGGAACAGCTCGGCGGCCCCGAGGCGGCGCCGTTTGCCGGCTGGCCGGCCGTCAAGATTGCGGCTCCAGCGACGAATAGCTTCCGCCGCGGCCCCGGCTCCGCCAATTGACAGCGAGCCGACGCGGTCCGAGAATGCCGCCCCGGACCTCCGGGCCGGCCTCGATCCGGCTCCCCCCGTCCTTCCCCATGACCTTTTTGACCCCAGGAACCCGCTCGATGTTTCGCCAGCCTGTTTGGGGCGCCGCAGTCGTCGTCTGGACGGCCCTGACCGCCAGCGTGACGGCTCAGAACGCCGTCACCGCCCAATCCGATCCCGTCAAACTCGAGCGCCGCTGGCCCGAGGGCGAGACCCGTACCACCGAGGCCACCCTCAAGCTCGATCAGGTGATGACCATCCAGGGCATGGAAATCGAGACCCGCATCGAGCAGGCGACAACCACCCGCCAGCTCATCGGCAAGCGCCGCGACGACGGCAGCATCCCGGTCAGCACCAAAATCGACGCCTTCAAGGCCACCATGACCCTGCCCGGCGGGCTGATCGTCGCCTTCGACTCGGCCAACCCCGACGCCAAAGCCGACGACCCCATGCTCCAGCCCATCCTCGACGCACTCAAGACTTCCGCCGGCGTCGAGTACACCTTCGTCGTCGGCAAAGACGGCTCGATCACCGCCATCGAGGGCCTCGAAGCCGTCCGCGAGAAGTTCGAAGCCTCCAACCCCGAGACCGTCGATCTGTTGAAAGACCGCTTTCAGCCCGACGCCATGAAGAAAGCGATCTCCGACGAGCTGAACATCCTGCCCGAAACCCTGGTTCGCCCAGGCGACTCCTGGACCCGAACCCAAACCCAGCAACTCGGCATGGGCCAGACGCTCAGCTTCGAGACCCGCTACACCTACCAGGGGACCGTCGAAAAAGCCGGCAAGACCCTGGACCGGATCACCGTCAAATCGACCAATGTCAAATACGCCCAGGATCCCAACGCGGGCGGACCGGCCCGGGTCGTCGGCAGCGACCTGAAGATCGAATCCTCCGACGGCGAGATTCTCTTTGACCGCGCGGCGGGCCAGGAGGTCGAAACCCGTCAGTCGACCCGCATGGTCGGCCCGCTGACGCTCGACATCATGGGCCAGCAGCTCGACGTCGAACTGGATCTGACCGTCGAGTCCATATCCCAGGTCAAATGAAACGCCGCCCACGCCGGCCCGGCGGCGCCGGCGTGGCGCTGGGCGGGGCCGCGGCTCGGACCGGTCGGTTCGGGCCGCCCCCCGCAGCCCCAGACCCCCTGAGCCCCACCTCTGTAGCTCGGACCGCCGGCTTCCTCTCGTCACGGCCCTGCGATACGTTCGGCTCCGGCGAGCACCCTCGCGCCACGGATGAGAGGGTCTGCACTGTTGGACCGCACCGAATGCCGTGATACGCCGGCTCCAGGGCTGCCGATCCGCAAGTCGGCCCCCCTGGCCTGGCCCGCGCTGGCCTTGGCGGCGGGCGTGGCTGCCGACCGGCATCTGCTCCCGCTACCGACTCCGCTCTGGCTCGGCGGTCTGGGGTTGTTGCTGGCGAGTGCGGCGCTGGCCTTGCAACGCGGCGTCCGGCGCGTGGCGCGCTGGCTCCTGCTGGCGGCGGCCGCGACCTGGGGTGCGGCCTGGCACCACACACGATGGAACGACCTGGCCCCAGACGACCTGGCCCGCTGGCGCTGGCCCGAGAGCGGCTCGCCGGCGTGGGTCCGCGGCGTCGTCGTCGATGAGCCGACATTCTTTAGCCCCGATGCCGCGCGGGGGCCTTCCAACGGCCAGACCCGGCTGATCGTCCACCTGGAGGCGATCTGCGACGGCGCGGCCTGGCAGCCGGTCTCCGGCCGGTTGCTGGCTCAGGTCGGCGGCGCGGTGGCCGGGCTCCGGATGGGCGACCGCATCCGCCTGGCGGGCCTGATCCGCCCGATCGGCCGCCCGACCAACCCCGGCGAGCCAGACCCACGCCAGCGCTGGCAGTCCGACGGCATCCGGTTGCGGCTTACGGTCAAGTCCGCCGCCGCTTTGGTGCGGGAACAACCGGCAGCCGATCCCTGGCAGACGCTACTCGGCAACTGCCGCCGACGCAGTCACGCGCTAGTCACCGCGCCGCTGCCGCCCGATGTGGCCGCACTCGCCGCGGGACTGCTCCTGGGCCGCCGCGAGACCATCGACCCCGACCTCCAGGACGCCTTTCTGCGGTCCGGAACCATCCACTGGCTGGCCATCTCCGGCCTGCACATGCACACACTCGCCGTAGTCGTCGGATCGGTGCTGGCGCGGACGCCGCTCGGCCCGCGTGGGGCGGCGGTCGTGGTTCTGGCCGCATCGGGTTTGTACACGTTGCTGGTCGGCGCGGCGGCCTCGGTCGTGCGCTCGGCCATCATGACCGCGGCCTGGTGCCTAGCCCTGCTGCTCAACCGGCCGTCGCACATCGGCAACGCCCTGGCCCTAGCAGCGCTCGGATTGCTGATCCTGAACCCGACAACGCTCTTCGACCGCGGCGCGCAACTGTCGTTCCTGTCGGTCGCAGGTCTGGTCTGGGGAGTCTCCGGCTTGCAGCGGGCGATGATCCGGCGCATCGTCAACCGTCCATCCGAACCTCCACTCTCACCCGCCGAAGCGCTCGATCGCCTGGAGCGGATCTACGCGCCGCTCTGGCTTCGAGCCTGGCGCGGCGCCTGGGCCGGCTTGGGGATGGGAATCGCGGCGTCGGCCCTGCTCTGGGCGATCGGCTTGCCTCTCGTGCTTCAGGCTTTCCACGTGGTCGCCTGGGTGGCAATCCTGCTCAACGTCGTCCTGGTGCCGCTCTCGGCACCCGCCCTGACGTCGGCGCTGGTCGTTCTGATCGCGGCCCCGTTGGCTCCCCCGCTGGCCGAGGCCGCGGGGTGGGTTTGCGGGTGGGTCCTGCGGGTGGCCCAAGCGCTGGTCGTCTGGGGGGCGACGCTGCCCAGCGGCCATCACTACGCCCCGGGACCGCCGCGCTGGTGGATTGTGGGGTTCTACGTCGCGCTGACGGCCTCGCTGCGGCCCCGGCTGAAGCGGTACGGCCAGGCCGGGTTGGTGGCCTGCGGCGCGATGGCGCTCGGCCTCTGGCTGTTCCCCCAACGACCCTCGTCCCTGGAAGCCGAGGTCCTCGACGTCGATCACGGGTTGGCGATTCTCGTCCAAGCCCCGTCGGGCCGAACGCTCCTCTACGACTGCGGCCGGATGCGCGATCCGCGGGTCGGGCGGCAGGTGGTGGCTCCGGCGCTCTGGGCGCGCGGGGTCCGGCGGCTCGACGTGATCGTCCTCAGTCACGCCGACTACGACCATCTCTCCGGCGTGGGCGACCTGCTCGACCGGTTCGCGGTGGGTGAACTGCGGACGCCGCCCGGCTTCGACGCCCACAACGACCCAGCCGTCGCCGAGCTGCTCGCGACTTGCCGCCGCCGCCGGGTGCCAGTCCGCCCGATCGCCGCCGGCGCGACGATTGACCTGGGGCCGGGCGTGATCTGCCGAGCGCTCCACCCACCGCCAGGCTGGCGGCCCGAGGCCAGCGACAACGCCCGAAGCGTCGTCCTGGACCTGCGGTTTCAAGACCGGGGATTCTTGCTCACCGGCGACCTCGACGGCCCCGGCACGGAGGCCCTGCTCGCCACCGAGCCGCCGGTCGTCGACGTCCTGCTCGCGCCGCACCACGGCGGCCGGACCGCCAACCCAGCGCGGCTCTATGCCTGGGCCGATCCCAAGGTCGTCATCGTCAGCCAAGCCGCGCCGGCTGGGCCGTGGGTGCCCGAACTGGCCGCGCTCGAGCGCGAGGGCCGCTCGGTGCGATCCACGGGGCTTGAAGGCGCGATCCGCCTGACCTGGACCGACCACGCCATCGCAGTCCGCGGGGTCGGCGGCGATCAGGCCCGGCCCACGGAGCGGCTCGTGGTCGCGGCGGTCGTCGCCTGGGAGACCGGGTTGCTGGGTCTGATCGCGCTGGTGGGTGGGCTAGCCGTCTGCCTGGTGCTGGCGGTCGTGGAATGGGGAGCCTGGGCGCTCGTCTGCCCCGGCCGCCGCGCGGAGTCGCCGCTCGAACCGCCTCCGTGGAAGCCGATCGAGGCCACCGCCCGGGATGGGACTCGCCTGGCCGGCGCCTGGTGCGCCGGGCAGCCCGACCGGCCAGTCATGTTGCTCCTGCACGGCTTCGCCGAGGATCGCTCAGCCCTGCTCGGCCGCGCGCGGCTGTGTCTGGCCCAAGGCTGGTCGGTCGCCATCCTCGATGCGCGGGCCCGCGGTCGCAGCGGCGGGGCACTGGGCACGTTCGGCGCGCGCGAGTCGGACGACCTGCAATGCTGGATCGAGACGATCGCGGCGGCCCGGGGCGACCGGACCGAGTTTGCCGCCTGGGGCCGTTCGATGGGCGCGGTGATTGCCTTGCGCGCGGCCGCGGAGGGTGCACCGCTGCGCGCCCTGGTCCTCGAGGCGCCGTACGCGGATCTGGCCGGGCCGGTCCGCGCCTCCCTCCGGCGGTTGCGGCTGCCGGCCGCGCTGGCCGGTTGGATCCTGCGGCGGGCTGCACGGATCGCAGGAACGCCGCTCGACCGCCCCCGGCCCATCGAATGGGCCGCACGGGTCCGCGTTCCTACGCTCTTGATTCACGGAAGCAACGACCCGGTCGCCCCGCCCTCCGAAGTGCTTCGACTGGCGGCCGCGTTTCCCATCCCGCCAGACCGGATCGAGGTGGCCGGCGCGGGCCATTCCGACCTGTTCGACGTCGGCGGACCGGCGCTCGAGCACCCGATCGCGGCCTTCCTCAATCGGCCGCACATCCCCCACGCCGGACAAACCGGACAAATCAAGGTCGTTTCATGTGAAACGATGGAAACCCCTGCGCCCGATTGATCGATTCGGCCGGCCTGGCCTACCGATCCTCTTGGATGAAGGGGCCGATCGGCCCGCCGACCAACCCCGTGATTCCCGGCAACGCACGACCCGGCTGGGGTCCGCAGCTCCCCCAACAGCCGCTGCGGAACGGTGACGAAGCTGGTGCCATGGTGACGATTCACGACCGCGCGGACGAACCCGGGCCGCGACGACCGGGGGAACGCGGCGGGGCGTCGCTCTCTGAGAGCGAGTGGCGGATGGCGTCGAAGAGCGCGGCGTAGTCGGAACCGTCGTCCGGGTCGCTCCATTGGCCGTAGACCAGGATCGAGCGGCGGGCTGTGCGAAATGCGCGGACGAAGCCGGAGCTGATCAGGTCGAGGTAGAAGAACTCAAAGTCCTGGCCGACGGCGGGCACGCCCCCCAGGGTTTCGAGGACCGGATAGGCATCCAGCGTCGGGTATTCCTCGCGCAGGGTGCGCAGGACCTCGTCGACCAGCTCGTCCGGGGCATGGCGATCGGCGTCGAGGGTGACGAACAGGAAGGCAGCACCGGTCGGGTCGGTGGCGGAGACGATCGTGCGCGGGCCGTCGTCGGTGCTGTCGATCTCCCAGTCGGCCGGATGGTTGAACCGGATCCCGTGGGCGTTGTAGCAGGTTTCCATGAAGGGGCCTGGGGTTGGGGGTGCGGGGACGGCGGGTTTGGGGCGGACCGTCGGGTTCGGTCGGATCGGCGGGCCGGTCGCTTGGCCGGTGGACGCTCCGCCGGCCGTCGAAAGCTGCGGGGGGATCGGGTCCCTTGCCCGAAACGCCCCCCGCCGGTCCTAATGGGACGCCGGCTCGCAGTGGCGAGAGCCGTTCGTTCCTCGATTCCGCGACGCACCAAGACCGCCCATGCGCATCCTATCCGGGATTCAACCGTCGGGGCCGCTCCATATTGGGAACTATCTGGGCGCGATCCGCCAGTACATCGCGCTGCAACAGGGCAACGACGCCTACTACTTCGTCGCCAACTACCACGCCCTGACCAGCGTACGGGATGCGGCACGGCTGCGGCAGTATACCTTCGACGTCCTGACCGACTTGCTGGCGCTGGGTCTCGATCCGGAGCGGGCGTGCGTATTCGTCCAGTCGGACGTGCCCGAGACGACCGAGCTGGCCTGGCTGCTGACGACCGTCACGCCGATGAGCTGGCTCGAAAAGTGCGTCAGTTACAAGGACAAGGTCGCCCAGGGCCTGCCCGCCGAGCATGGGCTGTTCGCCTACCCGATCCTCCAAGCGGCCGACATCCTGCTCTACGACGCCGACCTGGTTCCGGTCGGCCAGGACCAGAAGCAGCACCTGGAGATCACCCGCGACGTGGCCGAACGCTTCAACAACACCTACGGACCGACCTTCAAACTGCCCGAGCCTCACATCCTGCCCCAGGTGGCCGTGGTCCCCGGCCTGGACGGCCGCAAGATGTCCAAAAGCTACGACAACACGATCGAAATCTTCGACGACCCGAAGACCATCGAGAAAAAAGTCCGGCGGATCGTGACCGACAGCACGCCCGTCGAAGCCCCCAAAAACCCCGACACCGATAACCTCTATCAACTCTTCGCCCTGTTTGCCGATGAAGAGGAGCGCGCCGAGATGGCCCGCCGCTACCGGGCCGGAGGACTCGGCTACGGCGAAGTGAAAAAGCGGCTGGCGGCCTTGATCGCCGAACGGTTTGCCGAGGCCCGCGAGCGGCGAGCCGCCCTGGTCGCCGATCCGGCGCGGGTCGAGCAGGTCCGCCAGGCCGGCGCCGAGCGGGCGCGGAAGACAGCCCGGATCGTCCTCGAGCGTGCCCGGCAGGCCTGCGGCGTCGGTTGAGGCAGGCGACCTCAGCCGCCTTCAAGGCCCTCCCGCCCGCCGGCTTCGGCCGCGCAACGGACACCCGCCCGTCGGCTCCGGCTTGTGCACGGGTTTCCCGCCGATCGGCTTCGGAGGTCCTCTGGCTGGACCAGTGCTGCCGGGAAATCTCGGCCGCTCCCAGCCGCGGCCAATGGCCCGGACTTGACCGTCTGGCTGGCTCCGGCTAGCGTTTCGCGGTTCCGGGCGGCGGTTCCTGTCGAGCCGTCGCGCAGGCCGGGTCGAAGTTCAGGCAGGCGTCGAGCATGGACGCGAGACGTCGCGAAGCCCACCGTGCTCGAATCCGGGCCGGGTGCCCAGCAGCCGCCCTCGGCGCCGTGATCCTGGCGCTCGGCGTGGTGCTGGGCGGGCTGGGCTGTGCGTCCGATCGCAGGGCACGCAGCGAGACCGTCACCGCCGACCAGTTGAACCGCCGCCGCGAGGCCAGCCGGATCGCCCAAGCGGCTGCCGACGCCGGCGACTGGCCCGCCGCCCGCCAGGCCCTCCAAGCCTTGGTCGCCGAGGCCCCCCGATCCGCCGAGGCCCATCACCGCCTGGGCCAGGCGCTGGCCGCCGAGGGCCAGCTCGAGGCCGCCGAGGCCGCCTACCGCCGCGCCCTCGACCTCGACCCCGAATATCCGTCGGCCCTGGTCGGACTGGCCGAGGTCGAAAGCCGGCTCGGACGCCTCCAGGCCGCCCTGGGCCACCTCGATCAGGCCATCGAGCTTGACCCCCGCCGGCCCGAAGCCCACCTGACCCGGGGTCAAACCCTCGAAGCCCTGGGCCGAGGCCCCGACGCCCTGGCCGCCTACTTCCGCGCCCTCCAATACGACCCCAACTGCCGCCTGGCGCTGATCCGCGTCGCCGCCTTGCAGATCGACGCCAACCACCCCGAACAAGCCCTGCTCCGACTCGCCCAAGTCTTCGAGGCCAACCCCAACGACCCCGACGCCCACCATCAACGCGGCCGCGCACGGCTGCGGATCGGCGACGTGACCGGCGCCATCGCCGACCTCCAACGCGCCGCCGACCAACTCCCCGACCGCGCCGAGATCCAGTACGACCTGGCCCTCGCCCTCTCCGCCACCGAGCCGCCCCGCCGCGAAGACGCCGCCCGCGCCGCCCAACGCGCCGCCGAACTGGCCCCCGCCTGGGCCGAAGCCCACACCCTCCACCAGCACCTGACCCGCTAACACCCCGCACGCACCCCCCACCCCCAAAAAAATCGACAACCCCCTTGAACCCGCCCGCTCGACCCCTCTATAGTCAGTGCGCTTTGAGACTGAATCTCAGTTTCAACGCAACCGCGTCGGGTCGTCAGGGCGCTGGTCCCGCCCGGACGATCGTTGGTTGATCAGGGTGGATACGACATGGGAGCACGAGGGACCAAGCCGGGCCGGCGTTCGTCCGGCTTCACACTGATTGAATTGTTGGTGGTCATCGCGATCATCGGCGTCTTGGTATCGTTACTGATGCCCGCGGTGCAGGCGGCGCGCGAAGCGGCGCGGCGGACTCAGTGCACCAACAACCTGAAGCAACTGGGGCTGGCCCTGGCCAACTACGAATCGACCCACGGCGTTTACCCGGCCGCGTTTCACGGCGGGCTGGGCAAGGTCTACGCCAATTTCAGCGGCTACAACGGGCTGCTGCCGTACCTGGAACAGCAGCCGTTGTTCAACGCGTTCAACTACGATCAGTCCATTTTTGCGCCGGGCCTGGGCCACTACTATGGCTGGTCGTTCCCAAGCCAGACGACCGGCCACGCAACCCAGGTCAGTCTGTTTCTCTGCCCCTCGAATCGCGGCGAGAGCCGGGTCGGCATGAGCTACGGCTCGTGGTCGATCGACCGGGCTGCGGTGACTGACTACGTCCTGAGCGGCGGTGCTGACCAGTATGTGGCCCGGCCGTACTTGAGGGAGAACCGCCGGGGATTCTCCGGGATCGACGTCTTCCACCGCGTCTCCGACATCCGGGACGGCCTGAGCCAGTCGTTCGCCATGGGCGAGGCGGCCGGCGGCAACGCGGCCAATCCCTATATCGCCGTCGGCTTTGGCCCGAATCGCGTCTGCGTGCCCCGGGAAGAGGTCTCCGGCGCCCCGCATTACGACAACCTCCTGTTTATGGCCTACGGCCGCCGCCGCGCTTGGGGCTCGGAGTTTGTCGTCGGCGGAATCCTGGGCAAAACCACCGATACCCTGGGCTTCCCCTACCGGATGAACGACTGCGGCTATGCCTCAACGACCGACCACTGGGGTCCGGCCCTGCCCACGGCCGGCCAGACTCTGCCCAATTTCCGCTCGATGCATGTCGGCGGAGCGCATTTCCTGTTCGCCGACGGCACGGTCCGGTTCCTGAAGAACACGATCGACCTGCGGGCGTACATGGATCTTTCGACGATCGCCGGCGGCGATCTGGTTTCGAGCGACGCGTTCTGAGGCCAGCAAACCTGCAGGCCCCTGGGAGACCAGTCATGCGCCGATTCGTGCTGGCCTTGGGCGGGATCGTGATCGCGGCCGGCTGCGGCGGGCAGCCTGACCGCTCCAACCTGTCGGTGCTCTCCGAGGCCGACCCCCAGCGACATCAAGAGGCGGTTCGCCAGCAGGCCGAGCTGGAGCAGAAGAACCGCGAAGCCGAAGCCCGCGTGTTTGCCAGCCGCGGGGCGCCGAATCCCGAGGCGGACTCGGCAGCCGATGCGGCTCCGTCGTCCCCGTCCCCGTGAGGATTTGTTCGACCTCTAACCCGCGAAAGGCAAACCCGATGAAACCCCACCAAAGCTTCGCACTCCGAGCCGGCCTGGCCGTTGGGATAGCGCTGGTCCTGATCCCGACGGCGCGGGCCCACTACGTCTGGGTCCACTTGAAATCCGGGGCGGTCCGGGTGCTGCTCAGCGAGCACCCACGCGACGAGGCGCCCGGTCTGGGCACCAAGATCGCAGCCACCACCGCCACGGCTGACGGCTCCCCCCTCACCCTCCAGAAAGGCGACGACGCGCTGACCGCCCCGCTGGCCGAGGCGGCTCGCTGCGTCGAGGCCGACTGCGATTACGGCACCATCGAGCGCCAGGGCCAGCGCTATCGCCTGATCTACCACGCCGCCGCCCAGGCCATTCCCGCCGATCTGGCCGAGGCGGTCTCGGCCTCAGCCGGCGACACCACGCCCCGGCTGCTCTGGGTCGGCTGCGACGAATCCGGCGCCGCGCGGGTCCTGGCCGTCCGCGGCGGCACGCCCCTGGCCGGCGCCACCGTCAAGCTGATCCCCGACGACGGACCCGCCCAGGAGTGCGTCACCGACGAACACGGCCTGGTCACCGTTCCCGGCCTGGAACGGGGCGAGGTGGGCGCGTTGCTGCGTGTGGTCGACCCAGCCGCCTCCGACAGCGAGCTGCAGGCCCGCCGCTACGCCTCCCTGACCGCCGCACCCGAAACCGCCACCGCCGACCTCTTGCTCGAGCGCGCCCACGAAGCCCGCGCCAACTGGGGACCAGGCTTCCCCGGCTTCTCGGCCGACGTCGCCATCCAGAGCGACGGAGAGGATCTCCGCGGCCGGCTGGTCGTGGCCGCTGACGGCTCGGTCGACCTCCAAATCCCCGAAGGCCCCACCCGCGACTGGGCCACCCGCCAACTCCGCTCGCTGGTCATGCACCGCGGCCTGAACGGCCCAACCGTCTTGTCTCCCGGCGCTTCGTTCGCCGATGACGATCAAGCCCATCCCTACGGCCGCCTCATCCAGTTGCCCAACGACGGCATGGGCTCGCTCTACCGGATCGACGGCGACGTGATCCGCGAGGTTCACCGCACCCACCGCGGACGCAAATTCATCAACCGCGTGCTGTCGGTCACGCGGAACGCCGAGGGCAAGGTCCTGCCTGGAGCCTACTCGGTCGCGTACTGGGATCCGGCCACCGGAGCCCTGGATCGGGTCGAAACGTTCCAGAATCGCTGGACTCGAGTCGGACGGCTGGATCTGCCGGTCGAGCACACCCAGGTGACCGTCACGGATGGCAACTCGACCGTCCACCGCATTCTGTTCTCGAACCACGCGGTGGCCGCGATCGAGGCCGCGGCGCGCTAAGCGCCTCGGCCCGTCCGGGAGCGCCGGCCGAGGTGCATGCCGCCTGGCGTTCGGGCGGTATGGGACCACACCCCGGCCGGCGTCTGCCCCGGCACCCCTGAGACCCTCACGGGCGCCGGATCACCGGATTGCTCAAAACCCCCAGACCGTCGATCTCAACCTCAACCAAATCCCCCGGTTGCAGCCAAACCGGCGGCGTCCGCGCCATCCCCACCCCAGGCGGCGTCCCAGTGAAAATCAGGTCGCCCGGCTCCAGCGTGCAGATCCGCGACACATAAGCGACCGTGTACGCGATCCCGAAAATCAACTGCGCGGTCGACGAATCCTGCATCGTCTGACCGTTGAGGCGAAGCCGAATCCCCAACGCCTGAGGGTCGGCCACCTCATCGGCCGTCACCAGCGCCGGCCCGATCGGGGCAAACGTGTCGAACGTCTTGCCAGCCAGCCACTGCTTGCCAGGCTTGTGCAACTGCCAGTCCCGGGCCGAAACGTCGTGGCCGATCGTATAGCCGGCAACGTACCCCAGCGCGTCCGACTCGTCGATGTCTCGACCGCCCCGGCCGATCACCACAACCAGCTCCGCCTCGTAGTCAACCTGGCTACTGACCGCAGGCAGTTCGATCGGATGACCCGGCCCGACCACCGCGGTCGGAAACTTGTTGAACAAGACCGGCTCTTCGGGAATCGCCATCTTGGACTCGATGGCGTGGTCGCGGTAATTCAGCCCCAGGCAGATCACCTTGCGGGGATCGACAATCGGCGGACCCAGACGGACCTGCCCCGGCTCGTAGCGAACCAGCCCGCGCTCGGCCGCACGCGCCGCGGCCGCCAGGGCCTCCGGGCCAGCAGCCAGCAACCCGCGAACCGAGTCCGGCAGCCGGGCATCCGCCGCCTGGAGATCCACATACCGCCCGTCGTGCTCCAGGCACGCCCGCGGCCCCCGGTCGGTCAAAACAGTCACCAGTCGCATCGCGCCCCTTCGACGGCCTCGGAAACAGCCCAAACCTCAAACCCAAACTCAAAAAAACGACCCCTTCAGCCTAACGGCCTGTGCGACCGAGAACCAGCATCCCCCGTTCGGCCCAGGTTGAGGGCAATTGGCGCACGTCGACGCATTTCTTGCGAACACCTTAGGCTGCGGACACTATGGTGACATTGGAAGCAGGGCGTTGGGCCACGGCCATCGGCGTCCCGCAACAACCCTCACCCACTCCACCCCCATCCCACCGCGGGCAACCGGCTATGCCGCCGCCAGACTCCCGAATCCAGGCCGAGATCCACCCCAAAGCCGTCGTCGTCAGCTTCCTCGACTCCCGAATCACCGACATCACCCTCATCGAATCCCTCGGCGAACAGCTCAACCAACTCATCGACCGCGACGGCCAGGTGCGGGTCGTGCTCAACTTCGACCGGGTGAGCTTCATGGCCAGCTATTTTCTGGCCAAGCTGCTCCGGTTTCAGGCGCGGCTCGAAACCTATGGCGGCCGCCTAGTCCTCTGCCAGATGGAGCCGGCTCTGCTCGACATCCTGAGCGCCTGCGGTATGAAAAAATGTTTTCACATTTATAAAACGGAAGACGAAGCGTTGCGGTCCTTCTGAGCCGGCAGGCTTGTTTCGGGCCGGCTGGGCTGGGGCGGGCCGGCCGGGTCAGCGCGTGGGGCTTCGGCTGGCAGTCGCGGCCGGCGCCACCGGAAGCCGGAGCGTGAACGTCGCCCCCTGCCCCGGCCGGCTTTCGACGCGCAGCCGCCCCTTGTGGGCTTCGACGATCTCGCGGCAGACCGGCAGCCCCAGCCCCGTTCCCCCCAGTCCGTTCGGGTCGGGCGCCTTGGTCGTGAAGAACGGCTCGAAGATCCGCCGCAGATGAGCCGGGGAAATGCCCGGCCCGGTATCGCGGACCCGGATCTCGGCCCAACGGCCCGTCGGATCGCGGCCCGCTTCCAGGGTGATCCGGCCGCCTTCGGGCATCGCCTGCCGGGCGTTGATCAGCAGATTCAGCAAGACCTGCTGAATCTGAGCCGCATGGACCAGCACGCTGGGCCGGTCGTGGATGACCAGATCGAGCTGGATCCGGTGCTTCTCCAGGTCCTTGGCCGTCAGCCGAACGACGTCCTCGGCCAGCCGGGCCAGATCGGCCGGCTCCAGACGGTCGGCCCGAGGCCGCACAAGGCCCAGCACGCCGTTGGCAACTGCCGAGGCACGCTCCGCGCCCTCCAAGATCTTCTCAAACGCCTTGGTCCGAAAGGCCGGATCCTGGCTCCGCAGACCCAGTTTGGCGTAGTTCAGAATCGGCGTCAGCGCGTTGTTCAGCTCGTGGACGATCGAGCCGGCCAGCACGCCCAGGCTGCTGATCCGTTGCAGTTGAACGACCTGGCGGCGGAGCTGGACCAGCTCGGCCGCCAGTCGCGCGGCATCCAGGCTCTCGCAGGCGCCGGGCAGCGGTTTGGAGGGCGCGGGCATCGGCGGCGTCCTCGTCGGTGTCCGAGAATCGGCCACGCTCGGGAACCCGATCGGCCCGATCCACGCGGCCCTGACAAGGCTTCCTATCGGACGGTCTGCCCCGCCCGATGCACCCCGCCCGCCAATTCCGCACCCTCAGCCACTCCCGCTTGGCAATCCGCGGCACCCGGGCATTCTGGGTCAACCGCCCGGATGCTGACGCTTGTAGAGCAGCGGGAACGGATAAGGTCCGGGGCCAGGAGCGATCGGGTCAAGGTCGTAGACCGGGCTGTACGAACCGCCTGAGTAATACGAGTAGACTGGGCGCCAGGGATGGAGCAGATTGCCCAGCGGACGCCAGTGGACCTTGCGGCACTGGGGGCCGTAATTGCCCCCTTCGCTGCCCTGGAAGTAGGGTCGGAACGAATAGGTGCAATCGCACTTGAGCGGCAGGCCGTACAGCCCCGAGTTCAACATCCAATTCGGGTGGGTCGGGTCGGCGGGCCGGTCGCCTCGGCGGAAGACGTACCAGTCGTCGCGGTCGGGGTCGTGGGGCAGGCTGGGGATGATTGCCAAGTGGCGCGTGACCAGACCGCTCCGCTGCTGGTCGTCGGGCAGAAGCGGCTGCGGCGTCTGGGCCTGAGCACTTGGCCCGGTCAGGCCAACCGCCAGGCCGAGCGCCAGCGTCAGACCACCAGTGGTAAACCACGACTTGGACATCGCGCGGCCCTCCTGGTCGACCCCCTTCGGTGAGGGGGGGAAGAAATCGGGGACGTTGAGGAAAACCGGCCACCCCCGCTCGCTCCGCGGCAGGGGCGGCCGGAACGGGCCGCGCACCTCAGCGGGGGGTCGCCGGTGCGCGGCGGGCGATTGATCAGGGATCCATCTGTCCCACGCCGGCGTTCTCCGAGAAGGGCGGGAACGCGAAGTAATCGCGCGGCGAGCGGACCGGGTTGATGTAGGGAACGTAGCCCGGCGTGATCGGAACCGGCCCGCCGGGACCGACAAAATACTCAACCCCGCCATGTCCAAGCTTGTAGCCGACGTGGGAGGCCAGCCCGTGGGCCGTGCCCGCCACATGATGAACCGCGCCGGCCACACAGCCGAACAGGCCGCAGCCGCCGCACGCGCCGCACGTTCCACCCTGGCCGTTGACCCCGTCGCCGCCGCAGCCTCGGCAGGGATCGCCCAGGCCAGACCCGTGCCGATGATGGCCGGCGATCAGGCCCAGGCCGCCGCAGCCCCCGCAGAGGCGACCACGCAGCTTGCCCTTGCCGTGGCACAGGCCACACTCAACGCCATGCCCGGCCGTCTGGGCCGCCGGCATCGCCTGCGGGCTGGCCGAAATCGCTGGATCGGCCCCGGCCAGGCCGCCGTGATGCTTAGCGCCAAAAAACCGGCGCCCGACCCGATGGCCTCCCAGATCGGGCGCGATCAGCGCACCCCGGCCACCGCAGCCGTTGCAGGCCTGTCCGTGCCGTCCGTGCCCCGAACCGCCGCAGTCCGAGCAGGCGGGACCGTGAAAGCAGCCCTGGCCACCACACGAGCCACAACCATCTCCACCGCAGCCGCCGCAGACCTTGCCAATCACCCCGTGGGCCGCGCCGGCCAGCAGGCCCGCGGCCGCGTGCACGCAGCCGACGTAATCTTTCGTGTACTCACCGTAGGGGATCGGCGGAGCGTAATAGACCCCGCCGGTTCGATAATCCTTGGCCAGTGTCTCGCGGGGAATCGTGTGGTGCCCGGTCAGCCACGCATACAAACCGCCCCCGCCCGCCTGGGCCGCCGGGCCGGCAACCAGGGCCATCAGCCCCGCCGTGGCCCAACCCCACCACCGTCCCTGGACCGTCCGCATGGTCATGTCGGTTCCCTCAAACTCCGGAGCCCCTCCTGGAGAATCCTGCTCCCGGCGAACGGTGGTCGGCCCAGCGCCGTCCTCTGCGCGACCGACGTCGCTCCACGCGACTTCCCTTTCGACGCGCCGCGCCCGCCACCCCAGGCCCAGCCCACCTCGCCCGTTCCCGGACAAGACGCTTCGGCCCCAGCCCGAGGCGACCCCGACACGGCTTCGCTGATAGCCCATCGGCGCCGCCTCAGCCACCTCTCAAGCGAAACCGGGCGAACGGGGTAAACCAGGAAGCCTCAGCCCGGCACCGTCGGCATCATCGTCCGAGTTTGCCGGCCCTGGTTCGTTCCCCATAAACCGACCACGCGACGTTCGGCAGCGCTCGGACCAAGCCGCGCGTGCCCAACGCCGCGTGGGCGGAGGAGAATCGGGACAGATTCGTCGACCTTTAGCGCCCGCGACCGTAGACCATCGAAGCCGGCAGGCTCGCGGCCGTCCCCATCACCGGCTGGTCGTAACGCTCGGCCGCGTGCAGCTCACGCCGGCGGGCCGCAACCCGCCCAAACGGGTCCAGCCGCGGCAGCGGAACCATCAGCATATGGCTCAGCATACGCCCCTTATTGACCCGGGGACCCGCAATCGGTGTGGGGGGCGGGGGAATATACGCAGGCGCGGCAGGACGGACCATGGGCGCAGCCGCGTGAGGGTAGCTGGTCCGCATCACGCCGATGGGGGTCGGTTCGCCGGTGGTGGCCAGGGTCGCCGTGCTCTCGAGTCCGACGGTCGCGTAGCCGGGCGCTTCGTGGCCGCCGACCCAGGCGATGCCCGGGGCCGAGTCCGCCGCGGTGCCGCAGCCAGCACAGGCGGCGACGGACTGGGACAGCGCTGCGGCTTGGGCCGGGGTCATGGTCCCAGCCGGGATCCGCTTGGGCAACTGGGCGGCGCACTGGGGGCAGAGGTGGCCGGCGTTGAGGCGAACCGGCCCGCCTGTTGGGGCCGAGTGGGACCGCACACCCGACTGGGCGGCGGCAGGCAGGGCCAGGCCGAGGGCCAGGCACAGGCCAAGCGTCAGGGACGGACGTCGCATCGCGGGGATCTCCTCTTCCCGGGGCGAATCGATCGCCCCCGTTATTCGAACGGGCCGTCCGCGACGACGGCCGGCCCGCGCCGTGGCCGGGCTCCTCCCGGTCCGTTGCTGCTCAGGAAAATCGACCACCGCCGCCGCCGCGCTTGCGTCAAAATCGGTGCGACCGCCGCAACCGGCCCCGGTCAAGGCGGGCCTGGCACGCACACCCGGCCCAGCCGACGGAACCCCGGACACTCCCCGCCGTCCGACTCTCTCCGCGGCCATCACCATCCCGGCCCGCAGCAATTCCGACTCAAGCCTCGGCCCAGTTCGGTCCGAGAACCTAGGCTGGCTTTGGTCGGGCTGGGCCGTCCGGCCCCGTTTCGGAGCCGACCGGCGCGGTTGTCCCCAAAAAAAAGGGTGGGCGCGATCGGTCCCGTTGGCCGATCGAACAGACTGTGTCGAGGGTCGGGGCCGGCTGTCCCCGGCCCGCTCCGGTACGGATCGGTCCAAGTCACGCTCAGTCGGTCAGAGCAACGCCGGCCCCTCGCCGCGTGGATCACGGCGAGGCACCAGAGGAAGCGGCCGGTGCTCCAGCCAGGAGGGTTTGAGCAATGTCTACCCCCCGCGAGGGTTCCCCGCGACGGTCCCGGGGCCGGCGCCTGATGCTCTGGGCCGCCCTGGCGGGCGCCGGCGCTGCGCCGGTCCTGGTCGGCTGCCAGGCCGAGTACGCCGGCATGACCTTGCCATCCGGCAAATACCTCTACGACGACGTCCAACACTTCCGCGACGGCCCCGACTTCCCCTGGGCCAACACCAACGCCGCCACCCAGCGCGCCCGCATGCAGGCCATGGGCTACGACGTCGACGCCCTGGCGATCCCCGGCCAAGGCGGCCCAATCACGCCGCCCGCAGCCGCCGGCATGCAGGATCCCACCCAGATGCGCGCCGGCATGCCCACCAACGTCAACGTCCTCCGCAACCAGCCCGGTGGTGAGCCGATGATGGGCGCGCCCGCGCCCGGCCAGCCGGTCCCCGAACCGCCTATGCCCGGCGCTGACCTCCAGGCCCCACCCCTGGTCCCCAACTCGCCCTGAGCCAGCCCAATCAGGCTGCCCCGCTACCAAACGACGCCGCACCCGCGTCAGCAACCCGCGCTTCGAGGCGCCCCGGCCCCCCTCGAAGCGCGGGCTTGCGTTCTCCCGACCGACCGGGCAAACCCGAAACTCTGGCTACGGCGCGGCCGGCGCGGGCGACGGCGTGGCCGGACGAATCGGAATCTGCACCTCCCAGAGCCGCCGACGCACCGGCGTCATCGGACCGTGGTAGCCGAGCCGCCGCGGCGGCCCCGCCTCCTCCCACTCGGACGCGTGCTCGGCCAGCCACCCGCGCAAGACCGCCACCGCCTCCCGCATCCTCGCCTCGTCCATCCGCCCCTGTATGCCCAGACAGACGTAGCGGCCCCCAGGATGATCGAGCACCTCGACGATCTGGCCATCAGGACCGGTCTTGCCCAGCCCAGGCTCGCGGTAGAGAAACTCCATCGTCACCGTGCCCCGGGCGGCCGGGTCGTCAACCAACTCGGCCGGATACGTATTGATCACCGGCGCCGTCATCGCAATCTGATTCCGCTCGATGTGCCGGAATAACGACCAGAAGAGGCTATCGCCCGATCGAATCGCCATCCGTTCGCCCCGCGCCACCGCGCTGCGGTAGGGCGGATACTCCTTGACCTCGATCGTGCCCGGCGCCGTTCCGCCCGGAAAGCCCACCGGCAACGGACTATCCGCATCCGCCGGTTTCGGCTCCACCCCCTCGATCCGAAACCGCGCCCAACCGGCCTTCACCCCGCTCTGACCGTCCTCCTGGACCACCGCGGCCATCCCACCCCAAACCCCAGCCGAGCCGAGCAACAACAACGCAACAGGCGGCAGCATTGGGATTTACTCCATCCGGACAGGCCTGATCATCACATCCAAGCCGGCCGGCGGCCGGTTTTGGAGCACCAACAACTTCGGAATTGGCATACGCTGAGAATGGGCCTCGTCAAGGGTCGGACCGGGCAGCGCCAGGCCGGGCGCTTGCCGGAACCCACCCGCCGCGGGGCGATGGGACGGATCGTCCGAAACTCTTCCCATCGGTGCATTTCCGGCTCCTTGGGCCGGGCGTAGCCGATGGGGGTCTCGGCGGCACGTCCCCGATTCGAAGAAAATGTTATGGCCGCTTGCGACACAAGGGAGGTTTTTCGGGGTTTATGCTCGGGTGAGTGCAACGCAACCCAGGCGCATCCCAGGATCGTGTCCGAGAGGGGAGAGCCGGCTATGTGCGAGCGTGTGCTGCGGGTCGCCTGCGTGGTGGCCGTGCTGGGAGGTTCGGCCGCGGCCCAGAATGCGGCGACCGTGGCGGAGCGTCGGGAGGCCCTGGCGATCGCGCGGGATCTGCGCGCGTTGGCCGAATCGGTCTTGGGCGAGGACCAGCCGCCTGAGATCTCCTCGAACACGCCCGTCGAGCAGCTCCTGGCGCGCCTGGGGCGGCCGGCGGCGCGACGCGAGTCGCCGGGGCTGGAACCGGCCGACCTGGACCGGTTGATCGAAGCGGCGCAGTTGGCACGGGGTGAGCAGCCGGCGCCCCGCCTGGACGACGCGGCCTGGCTTCGCCGCGTTTACCTGGATCTGACCGGAATCCCGCCAACCCCCGAACAGATCGCCGTCTTCGTCGCCGACCCCGCCCCCGACAAACACGCCCGTCAGGTCGACCAGCTCACGGCCAGCGAGGCCTTCGCCCGCCACTGGGCCCGCTACTGGCGGGATGTGATCTCCGCCCGCGCCACCAGCGAAAACGCCCGCCTGCTCAACTTCGACACCTTCGAGCAGTGGCTCACTCAGGCCCTGCTCGAAAACCGGCCCTGGGATGCTATCGCCCGCGAGATCCTCACCGCCACCGGCGACGCCACAGAGTCCGGCGCCACGGCGCTCGTGCTCGCCCACACCAACAACCTCCGCGTCCAGCCAGCCGAACTAGCCGGCGAGGCCTCGCGCATCTTCCTGGGCATCCAGATCGCCTGCGCGCAGTGCCATGACCACCCGACCGACCGCTGGACTCAGCGCCAGTTTCACGAGCTGACCGCCTTCTTCGCCGGAACCGCGGTACGCCGCCCCAACCGCGAACAGCCGCTCCGCCGCGTCGTCTTCGATCGGCCGGGATCGCCGCGCCATGGCTTGCCCGACAAGGACGACCCCAACCGAACGACCCCCGTCGCGCCACGCTTCTTCCTGGACGGCTCGGCGGCCGACCTGCCCCGCTTGACCTCCGCGCAGGCCCGGGCCCTGGCCGCCTCCTACTTCACCGGCCCCGACAACCCCTGGTTCGCCCGGGCGCTGGTCAACCGGGTCTGGTACGCCCTGACCGGCCAGGCCTTCTACCTGCCGATCGACGACCTCGGCCCCGATCGCAATCCAGAAGACCCGGAGATCCTCGATGCCCTGGCCGAGGCCTTCACCCGGTCCGGATACGACCTCCGCTGGCTCTATCGGACGATCGCCCAAACCGATCACTACCGCCGCGAGCGCCCCCCGGCACGGCTCCGCGCCGACGCCCTCTTCGACGCCCTGGTCCGGGCGCTCGACCTGCCGCTTGAGGGTCTGGCCGGTCGCGTCGGCCGCAACAACGGCAACACCGCGCCCCAAGTCCCGGCGGCCGTGCGGGGGCGGTTCTCCCCCCGGCAGCTCTTCACAACCCTGTTCCAGGCCGACCCGTCCCTCCCCGAGGACGAACTGCTCGGCACCATCCCCCAGGCCTTGTTCCTGATGAACGGCCCTCAGGTTCATCGCGCCACCACCGCCGGCCCGCGGACTCTCTTAGGCCGCATGCTGCCCCAATACCCTGACAACGCCAAACTGCTCGACGCCCTCTATCTGCGCGTTCTGGCCCGCCATCCCAACCCCGAGGAGCAGCGGATCGCGCTGGACTACGTTCGCCAGGTCGGCAACCGGCGCGAAGCCTTCGAGGACATCCTCTGGGCTTTGGTCAACTCGGCCGAATTCCTCAACCGCTAGCTCCGCCCCACCGCCTCCCCGCGGCAACCTGGCCCAGCCGCCAGGCCCAAAACCAAGCCGCCCTGACCGACCCGAGACGTTCTTCCGAGTCCGAAACTCACCGGCACGACGCGCACACCCACAACGGGGGCGACCCGGGCGCCCCTCGGCAAGCCCCAAAGCCAGGTCCAGGTTGCCATCCTCAGAGCACGGGGGACTGTGATGCGGATCCGATCGATTCTCGACGTAACGATGAGCGGCGAGGGCGTAATCCGGCGGCGTATGTTTTTGCGGACCATCGGCGCCGGCGCCCTGGCGTTGCCGTTTGGCTCGCTGCTGGCCGCCCGTGCCGAGGAGCTGCGCGCCCGCCGCAAGGCGTGCATCCTGCTCTGGATGGCCGGCGGACCAAGCCAGTTCGAAACCTTCGACCCCAAGCCCGACCACGCCAACGGCGGCGGCACGCCCACGATCCAAACGGCCGTCCCCGGCGTCCGGATCGCCGCCGGCTGGGAGAAGACGGCCGCGGCGCTCTCAGAAATCGCCCTGATCCGCTCGCTGACCAACCGCGAAGGAAACCACGCCCGCGCCAGCTACCAGCTCCACACCGGCTACCTGCCCACCGGAACGCTCAAACACCCCTCGCTGGGCGCCAACGTCGCCGCCGAGCTGGGCGATCCCGCGGTCGAACTGCCCCACTTCGTGGCCATCGGTGGCCCGACCCAGGGCGCTGGGTTCCTGGGAGCGGCCTACGAACCGTTCGCCGTGCTCAACCCCGAACGGCCGCCGGCTAACGCCGTCCCGCCCGTTCCCGGCGAGCGGCTGGAGCGGCGGCTGGGCCTGCTCGGCGACCTCGAAGCCGCCGGCTACGCCCAACGCGGCGGCGCTGACCGCGTCCGCGACCACCAGACCCTCTACCGCCAAACCGCCGCCATGGTCCGCTCGCCCCGAATGGCCGCCTTCGACCTCGACCAGGAAGACGCCACCCTCCGCGACGCCTACGGACGCACTCCGTTCGGCCAGGGCTGCTTGCTGGCCCGGCGGCTCGTCGAGGCCGGCGTGACCTTCGTCGAAGTCCGCTCCAACGGCTGGGACACCCACACCGAAAACGCCGAACGCGTCAGCCGGCTTGCCAGCACCGTCGATCCCGCACTGGCGACCCTGGTCAGCGACCTCAAGACCCGCGGCTTGCTCGACTCGACCCTGGTCATCTGGATGGGCGAATTCGGACGCACCCCCCGCGTCAACCCACGCGCCGGCCGCGACCACTACCCCCGCGCCTTCAACGCCGCCGTCGCCGGCTGCGGCATCCAGGGCGGACAGGTCATCGGCGCCACCAGCCCCGACGGCACCGAGGTCACCGATCGCCCCATCTCCATCCCCGACCTGCTGGCCACCTTCTGCCAGGCGCTCGGCATCGACTACCGACGCGAAAACATGAGCCCCGTCGGCCGGCCGATCCGGATCGTCGACGGCGGCACTCCCGTCTCCGAACTGTTCGCCTGAACCGCCGCCGGCCGCCTCAGCCCTCTGCCCCCGCACACCCCGGCCGCCCCGACCTCCTCAAACCCCAGCGCCGGCCCGGTACAACCCGTGCTCGGCAATGTAGGCCTCGACCCCCCGCGGCACCTGATACCGGATCGACCGGCCCGCGGCCACCCGCGCCCGCAGCTCCGTCGACGAGATCCCTATCGGCGGAATCTCCACAAACCGGAACGGCCGCACGCCCGGTCCAAGATCCGGCGCGGTGCACGCCACGGCCCGATCGATCCCAGGCCGGTTGACCACAACGATCGTCGCCAGCCGCGCCACCCGCGCCGGCTCCCGCCAATGGGGAAGATCGGCCAGACTGTCGGCCCCAATCAGAAAGTAAAGCTCATCGCCGGGTCGCTCCCCGGCGATCCGCTCGAGCGTCCGATACGAGTAGTGCGGCCCCGACGCCGCGTCGGCCTCAATCTCCGAAATCTCAAACGCCGGATGCCCGGCCGTGGCGATCCGGGCCATCTCCAACCGGTGGGCGACCGGCGTCCGGTCCGTCGGCTTATGCGGCGGCGTCGCCGTCACAATAAACCAGAGCCGATCCAGCGCGCAGGCCTCGCGGCAAGCCTCGGCCAAAATCAAATGGCCCAGATGGATCGGGTCAAACGTACCGCCAAACAGACCCAGACGCATCGCCAATCAAGACTCCCAGAGGATTGTGGTACACTCACGGACCAGCCCTTGGACCGAACAGGCGTCGAGCGGAGGTCCGCGCGGGCCGATGGACCATCATCCCCAGGACCCCGGCCCGAAGCGAGGGGCGACCCGATCACGGCGACGGCCGCCCGCCGACCCGAGCCCAGATCCAAACCCGAACGCCGGCCACCCCCAAGACGTCGGCTACGCCGAAATCGTCTTCAATCGGCCGCTCGACACCGCTCTGACCTACCGCCTTCCCCCCGGCCTGGCCCGCCGAGTCGCGCCCGGCGCACGGGTCCGCGTACCGCTCGGTCGGGCCAACACGCCCACCGTCGGCTACTGCGTCGGCCGGCTCGACCATCCGCCCGCCGGCCTCGACCCGTCCCGGCTCAAGGACGCCCTCGAACTGCTCGACGACCCACCGCTGATCGACGGGCCGATGCTCGAACTGACCCGCTGGATGGCCAGCTACTATGCCTGCTCCTGGGGCCAGGCGCTCGACGCCGTCGTCCCCGCCGGCGTCAAAAAGGCCGCCGGCACCGTCCCACGAACCATCCTGGTCGTCCCCGATTCGGTCCGCTGGGCCAGCTCCCTTCCCGACCTGCCCCCCAAACAGGCCGAGGTCCTTCAGCTTCTGCTCCGCACCGAAGGCCCCATGACCACCGCCGACATCTGCCGGCTGGCACGGTGCGGAACCGGACCGATCGCCGCCCTGCGGCGGCTCGGCCTGGTCCACGCCGAGCGGCGGCGGCTGGATCGCGCCACCAGCTCCGAGCCGGCCGAACCGGCCGAACCCGACCCCACCCCCTCCCCCCCCACCTGGACCGACGAACAACGCCACGTCCTGGCCCGCCTCGAACCGGCCCTGGCCGGCGACCAGTTCGCCGCCTTCCTCCTCCACGGAGTCACCGGCAGCGGCAAGACCGAAGTCTACCTCAGCGCCATCGAGCGGGTCGTCGCCCGCGGCCGCGAGGCCATCGTACTCGTCCCCGAAATCAGCCTGACCCCCCAGACCATCCGCCGCTTCCGCCGCCGCTTCCCCCGCGTCGCCGTGCTCCACAGCCACCTGACCGACGCCGAGCGCCACCGCCACTGGCGGGCCATCGCCGCCGGCGAGGTCGAGGTCGTCGTCGGCGCTCGCTCGGCCATCTTCGCGCCCACCCGCCGGCTGGGCCTGATCGTCGTCGACGAAGAACACGAGACCACCTTTAAGCAGGAAACCGTGCCCCGCTACCACGCCCGGGATCTGGCCGTCAAACGCGCCCAGTTGCTCGGAATCCCCGTCATCCTCGGCTCAGCCACCCCGTCCCTGGAATCGTGGCTCAACGCCGAGCGCGGCCGGTATCAACGGCTGACCCTCGAGCGGCGGGTGGGCGACCGCCCCATGCCCGAAGTGGCCGTCGTCGACCTCCGCTTCGAAAAGCCCGACCGCGGCCAGTCCGCCGGCTCCCTCAGCCGGGTCCTGATCGAGGCCATCGGCCAGGCGCTCGACCAGGGCGGCCAGGTCATGCTCCTGCTCAATCGCCGCGGTTATCATACGTTCATCCTTTGTCCCCGTTGCGGCCAGGTCTGCAAGTGCCGTTCCTGCGATGTGGCGCTGACCTACCACCAGGCGCGCCAGGTGGCGCTCTGCCACACCTGCGACGCCGAGACCCCGCCCCCGGAGTCCTGTCCGGCCTGCGGCTCAAGCCGGCTGCACTACGGCGGCGTCGGAACCGAGCGGCTCGAGCGCGACGTCCGCAGCGCGTTCCCGGATCGGATCGTCCGGCGGATGGATTCGGACACCATGCGGGCGCCGGGAAGCCACGAGCGCGTGCTCGAGGCCTTCCGAGCCGGCAAGGTCGAAATCCTTCTGGGAACCCAGATGATCGCCAAGGGGTTGGATTTCCCCGACGTGACGCTCGTCGGCGTCGTCAACGCCGACACGGCCTTGCACCTGCCCGACTTTCGCGCCGCCGAACGGACCTTCCAGCTCCTGGCCCAGGTGGCCGGGCGCACCGGCCGCGGCGATCGGCCGGGCCGGGTCCTGATCCAGACCTACAATCCCGAAGCCCCGGCCATCGCCTACGCCGTCCGCCACGACTACCTGGGTTTCGTCGCCAGCGAGTTGCCCCAGCGTGCTGCCCGCGGCGTGCCCCCTTACGGCCGCCTGGTCCGCCTGATCGCTCGCGGACCCGACGAGTCATCGGTCCGGCACTTCCTGGACGAACTCGCCGAACGGCTCCGCGCTGGGGCCGGCCGCCAGGTCGAGGTCCTCGGCCCAGCGCCGGCTCCCGTGGCCAGGATTCGCGACCTCTACCGCTACCACCTCCAGCTCCGCGCTGCCGCGCACGGACCTCTGAAACACCTGCTGACGACCACCCTGCCCGCCTGCCCACCCCCCTCGACGGTCGAGCTGGCCATCGACGTCGATCCGGTCAGCTTGCTCTGAACCGCCCCGCAAGGTCCCCCTCTCGAACCCCGCTCTCTCCCCGAACGCCTTGATTGACAACACCATGCGGCACGGCCAGCGGCGCCGCGACGAACGCCAAAATTTTTCTCAAGTTGAGGTGGACAAGCTCCGCAGGGTGTCATAGACTCCGCGGCCGTTGGTGGCTCGCCCGTCGCCCTCTCTGGCTTGCCGGAGGAGACCGGGCGGGCGGCGGCGCCGAGAGTCGGCCTGCCGGATTGGAATCCTCAGTACGGCTGCGGCAAGGATGCCACGCCCAGCGACTGCCCCGCCCCGACGGGTGGACGGCCTCAGTTTGGGAGCATCGGCCGCCAGCTTGGCTGCGGTTCGATCCCGGTGCGCCGGATCGTCCGGCGGCGTGCGTCCCGGTCGCCCTCTCTCCGCGAGGCGGCCGCACTCAGACCGGGCGACGGTCTTGCGGCGGCCCTGCTCGGGTCGCCGCGCCGCGAACACCGGAGGGTCCGGGTTCGCGCCGCCTTGGATGGCCGGCCCCGGTCGATTTTGCGGTAACCGGGGTGGAGACAAGACCCCACCGGAGCATACCTCAACCCCGTCTCCGGAGAGCGACACTCGTGATTCAGGAGGATGATCGATGTTGAGACCAGGTGGATGGGCCGGGCTGCGGTGGACGATCGCAACGCTCGCCCTGGGCGCGTGGATGGCCCGCGGCGCCGCCGCGGATGTCATCGACTCCGCGGCCGCACAGGCCGAGGCCGCCGAGGCCGCCGCCTCGCCTGTCGTGACCGATATGATGTACTCGACGTCCGGTTCGATCGGAACCACCGGCGTCACCGGCGCCAACGTCATCAGCTTCATCCCCGAGGCCGCCAGCGCGTTCACCACGCCCTCGGCCTTCAGCCTCGGCACCTTCGTCGTCGGCTACCTGCCCCCAGGTGCCAAGACCACCTACAACAACACCCCGTTCACGATCACCTACACGGCCCTCAAGCTGAACGGTAAGGAACCCTCGACCAACGAGACCCCGATCACCATCTCCGGCTTCCTCAACGGCACGGTCTCGGGTCCGAGCACCTCAAGCGTCGTCGCCACCTTCAGCCCGATCAACAAACCCCTGTTCAACGTCGACGACTACGCCAACCGGATCAGCGTCCTGGACCCCCAGGTCGCCCTCGTCCCCTCAACCACCAACGGCGGTCGGACCACCGCTCAGGCCCACCTGCGCGTCATCGCCGCCCCAATCCCCGAGCCGACGACCATCGCCCTGTTCGCCACCACCCTGGTCGGACTCGGCCTGCGTCGCCGGTTCACCCGCCGCAACGCCGCCTGATCCTCAGTCGCCCGCTGCGGCCGCCTTCAAGCCCGATCTCCACCCCCCCCGCGACCCGCGTCGAAGCCCTGCTTGCAGGGCCTCGGTGCCGGGTCGCGGTTGTTTGATGGAGCCGCCTTCTGGGGTTGCGTCAGATCCTCGCCGCCACTCGGTGCCAAGGCGCGGTCGGTCGATGGAAGCGGCCACGCACCACCCAAGCCGTCGGCCTGCCAACCCGGGCGGCCCGTTCCAGAAACACCCGCCCCGACCACCCCTGGCCCGTGTCGCAAAGCCGAGCCCGGCGCTCCGCCTCTTGCCGGGAGCTTGCCTCAACTCCGAAGATACAATCAACTCAGGCGGCCACCGCACCCCGACATCCCCCGAGACCCCCGCATGAGCCATTCGCCGGTCGACCTGATGGCCGAAGCCCGCGCCGGCCGGACCGAAGCACTCGGCGAACTCTGCGCCCTCTACCGCAACTATCTGCGGATCGTCGTCCGAACCGGACTCGGCGCGCGGCTCCGGGAACGCGTCGAACTGTCCGACGTCGTCCAGGAAGCCCTGGTCGAAGTCGTTCGCCAGTTTCCCCAGTTTACAGGCACAACCGAAGCCGCCCTAGTCGGCTGGTTGCGCAAGCTGGTGGGACAGAAGCTGGCCGACCTGGGCCGCTACCATAGCCGGGCCAAGCGGGCCGGCGACGCAGCGGCGGTGCCGCTCGAATCGGCCTGGGATCAGGCCGGTGGCGCCGATTCCGGCGGCGGCCGGCTGCTCGACGTGCTGGCCTTATCGCAGACCAGCCCCAGCGAGGTCGCCAGCCGCCGCGAATTGACCGTCTTGCTGGCCGACGCCCTAGAGGGCCTGCCCGAGGTCGAGGCCGAGGTCTTGTGGCTCTACCACGCCGACAACTTGTCGTTCGAAGCCATCGGCGAACGGTTGGGCATGAGCCGCAAAGTGGTCCGCGCGCATTGGGCCCGAGGGCTGCGGGGCCTGAAGCGCAAACTCGATCACCCCTCCGGTTCGGGACCAGTCCGACGGGACGAGACCGCCGCCGCTGACGCTGAAGTATCCAGGGGGCCGGATGCGGCCCGGGCCGATTAACGTTGGCGCGAGCGGCCCGGACCAACGCGTCCGGCCTCCCTTTTCCTTCGGGCCTGACGTATCCTGACTGTATTGTCCCAACTGTAAGCCCCTGCCGGGGTTCGCCTGCCATGGGACGAACCGAGACGGCCGCCGACCGCGACGAACGCCTGGGCGAAGCCATCGAGACCTACCTCGAACTGGCCGAAACCGGCTCCGCGCCCGACCCCGATGCGTTTGTCGCCCGCTACCCCGACCTCGGCGACGAGCTGCGGGATGCGTTGGAAGGCCTGGCGGTCGTTCAGGGGCTGGTCGGCAGCAGCGGGGGCGGCGCCGCGGCCGGCCCGCTCCGAAGCGGCGGCCGGCTGGCCGGTTACCGCATCGTCCGCGAGCTCGGTCGCGGCGGCATGGGGGTCGTCTACGAGGCGGTTCACCTCGACCTGGACCGCCCGGTGGCCCTGAAGGTCCTCGGCGCCCAGCACGCCCCCGACTCCTCAGGACGCCGCCGGTTTCTCAACGAGGCCAAAACCGCCGCCGGTCTGCATCACACCTACATCGTCCCGGTCTTCGACGTCGGTCAGGCCGGCGGCCTTTGCTACTACGCGATGCAGCGGATCGAAGGCTGCGGCCTGGATCGGATCATTCGGCGGCTCCGCCGCGGCCGGGATGCCGACGCACCAACTCGGATCCCCACCATCGCCCCCACCGTGCCGGCCATACCGGCCGTTCCCTCCGCTCCGCCAACCGCAAGCTGGCAAGCCCCCGGCCCCAATCCCCCAGCCGCCCCCGAGCCTGCCCTCGACCAGACCGACCCGGCCTTTGAGCCGCCCCCCGGATCGGCCTATTACCTCTGGGTGGCGCGGGTGGGCCAGCAAGCCGCCGAGGCCCTCGAGTACGCCCACCGCCGCGGCGTCGTCCACCGCGACATCAAGCCGTCCAATCTCTTGATCGACCGGCGGGGAATGGCCTGGGTGGCCGACTTCGGCCTGGCCCGCCGCGAAGCCGACCCGGCCCTGACCCAATCCGGCGCCCCGCTCGGAACGCCCCGCTACATGAGCCCCGAGCAGGCGACTAACGCCCCAGTCGACGGCCGCACCGACGTCTTCAGCCTCGGCGCCACCCTCTACGAACTGATCGCGCTGCGGCCAGCCTTCGACGGCACCGGAACCGCCGAACTGATCCGCCAGATCACCACCGTCGAGCCAGTCCCTCCCCGCAAGCTCGATCCCCGCGTGCCTCGCGACCTGGAAACCATCGTGCTCAAGGCTCTGGCTAAGCGGCCGGCCGACCGTTACGCCCGCGCCCAGGACCTGGCCGACGATCTGGCGCGGTTCCAGGCCGGCTTGCCGGTGCGCGCCCGCCGCATTGGCCCCCTGGGCCGATTCGCGCGGTTTGCCCGCCGCCATCCGTTCTCGACCTCCGTCTCGCTGGCCGCCGTCGCCATCGTCCTGACGGTCGTCTCCTGGGCCTACTGGACCGTGCTCCAGCAACGCAACGAAGCCCAGGTGGCACGCGACGCCGCCCAGACCGCCCTCGAAGAGACGCGGATCGCCGTTCGCCGCTCGGAAGAGGCTCGGGCACGGCAACTGGCCAGCGAGGCCAGCCTGATTCGCCGCTCGGCCCTGCCCAATAGCCGCCGCGAGGGCCTGGCCCGGCTCCGCGAGGCCGTTGGCCTGGTCGGACCCGACTCCCCCTTGCGATCCCAGCTCCGCAACGAAGCCATCGAACTGCTCGCCCTCCGCGACCTCGAAGCCGGCCCGGTCCTGGAAAGCACCGGCGCCTGGGGCGTGGCCTTCGCCGCCGACGGAAACCGGGTCGCCACCCTGGCCGACGACGGCGCCGAGCTGGTCCTTCACGACCCCCAGGCCATCGCGCCAACCCGCCGGATCCGGCTGGCCTACGGCGACCGCCCGGCCCCCAACATCCCGATCCGGCTCCCCCAACGCAACGGCCCCCGACTCGGGTCCCGACTGGCCGCGGCCGGACCCTGGCTCGTGGTCGTCGAACCCGATCAGGCCGGTCTGGCCCTCCTGGTCCCGGAAACCGGAGCCCGCTACGCCGAGCTGCGGATGCCCGATCGCATTGTCGAAAACGTCCTGGCAACCCCCAACGGCCGGCGGCTGATCACAATCGACCGGCCCCGCGGTCCCTCCGGCCCGGGATTCCAGGAAATCCACCTCCGGGCCACGCTCTGGGATCCCGACAATCCGGCCGTTCCGATCGCCGTCCTGACCGATCCCCACGCCGCCGCCGAGCCGGGCCGCGGCCGCGGCCGGCCTCTCTGGCAGGCACCGATGGTGGCCATCGCGCCCGATTCGAGCCTCCTGGCCGTCGCCTGGTCGCGGTTCGGCGGCGATCCGGAGGACGAACCCGAGACCATCCAACTGATCGCCACCGACGACGGTCAGCTCCTCGGACAGATCACCGGCCTGCCCGGCCAGGTGACCGCCGTGGCTCTCGGCCCCGGCGACTTGCTGGCCGCGGCCATTTCCGACGGCACGGTCCGCTTCTGGGAAGGCACCCGCCCCAGCACCCTGCTCGGCCTGTATCACCAGCAAAAATTTGTTCATTTGCTCCGCTTCAGCCCCGATGGCTCGGTCCTGGCGTTGGCCGGCTGGGGTTCGGGCATCGAATTCTGGGAGCCTCGGACCAACTCCCTGGTCGCCACCGCGCGGACGCCCGAGCGCGTCGGCGATCTGGCCTTCTCGCCCGATGGGCGCACCGTCGCCGCCACGACCGGCGATACCCTGCGGCTCTGGACGTTCATCGCCCCGGTGGGTCGGGAGCGGCTGGCGGGGTTCGACTCGCGGCCGGTTAGCCTGGCCTTCGACGCCAGCGGCCAGACCCTGGCCATCGCGCTCTGGAATGCGCCGTTGCGGCTCTGGAAGCTGGACCAGCCGGCCTGCGCGGCGGCCGAAGAACCGGGCGAGGATGCCGTCCTGAACATCACCTGGGTCGGCGGCAACGACCTGCTGGCCGCGGGCCCTGAAGGACTGAAACGGATTCGCCTGGATGCGGCCGCTCCGCCTCGCGGCTGGACCTGGGACGAAATCGAGGACCAGGACGGCGCACGCTGGAACCGCCGCACTGCCCCGCCGCCGGATCGTCGGCCCGCGCCCGCCTGGATCATCCCACTGGCCAGCGGGCGTCAGGGCACCCTGGTCGCGCTAGCCCGGCAGGACCGCCTCTATCTGTGGAGCGACGCCGAATCGAATCCGCTTCGGCCGATCCGAACCGAGCCACCCTCACCCTCGCCGATGATCCGGCCCGCGCCCGGCGGCCCACGCCGCGGGGTCGCGCCCTGGTACATGCTGGCCCTAGCCCGCAACGGCCACCGCCTCTACGCCACCAACCTGGAGGGCGTCGTCCACGCCTGGGATCTGGACGACGCCGGGTCGCGGATCGTTGCCCGGCCGCTGCCCTGGTCGGGCCGGTTGACCAACTCTCGCTTGATCGCTGCCTCCGAGGACGGTACCGCCCTCGTGGCCGTCGATTCTCAGGGCCTGGCCCGGCCCATCGACGTCACGACCGGCCGCCTCGGCGATCCCATCCTCGTCCCCGACCTGGCCGACGATCAAGTGACCGCCCTGACCTTCGCGCCCGACGGCGTGACCCTGGCCTTGGGCTTCCAGCAAGGCGGCCTCGCTCTGCTCCGCCGCGACCTCTCAGGCCGCTACCAGCCCCTGGTCCGGTTGCCCGGCCACCGCGGGGCCATCGGCGCCATCGCCTTCGACCCCCAAGGGCGGCTGCTGGCCACCTCGGGCGACGACAAGGCCGTTCAGGTCTGGCGGCTCGATCGTCTGGCCAGCGAACTAGCGGCGTTGCAGCTCGCCTGGTGAACCCGACGCCGCCGTTCGCCGGGGCAACACCTCCCACTGCCGCCAACTGACCACCGGCACCGCCACCCGAGGCAGCCGCGCCAGGTCGTCGCCATTGAGCGGGCCGAGCAGCTCAATGCCTGGAATCCCGCGGCCCAACTGGCGGAGCCGGGCTCCGTGATCGGTCGCCTGGTCGAGGCTCAAATCCTCAAAGCCGGCCCGGAGAGCTAGGTCGGCCGCCTCCCAAAACCCTGCTCGATCAAGGTGGTCCAACCCCGCCCGGGCCATCTGGATCAGCCGAAACGGACCATCACCCGAGTCGTATCCGGCCAGCGCCGCCGTCGGGGCCAGATGATCGGCCACCAGGGGCATCGGCGCATGCCGCTGAGTCCGGTAGTAGAGATATTCCTTATTCTCCGGAGGAATCAGGGTGGCGGCGGCGAAAATCTGCCGGGCGCGCGCATCGCCGACCACCGCGTCACGATCCCCGACGACGACCAGAAGCCGGGTCTCGGCCGGCAGGTCGGCCGGGCTGGGCTGGTCAATCGGCAGCACCTCCCCAGGCATCACCGCCACGACCGCCCGCGGCTGGGGCAGCCCGTCAGGACGCCCCGCCGCCAGCATCACCGCCAGATTGGCTCCGGCCGAATGGCCAATCAGGCCCACCCGCGAGCGGTCCGGGCGAACGCGCCCCGGCGCTGTGGCCAGCACGTCCAACGCGTCGGCGATCGCGCTGGCCGCGTTCGGCAAAAACTCCGCCGGCGGTGTGGTCCAGTCCGCCTGGTAGCGGGGATAAATCACGACGCACCCAGATCGCGTCAGATGTTCAATCCAGGCACCGTAAACCCCGGGATTGACGGCCAGCCAGCCGTGCAGAAATACCACGACCGGCGCCGGTTCCTCGGGAGTCGGTTCGGCTGGCTCATAAAGCCAATAGGACCGCGCTCCCCGACCCAACGCCTCGGCTCGGACCACGCCGTGGCGGTACGGCCCACCCAGCGAGCCAGCGATTTGCCGGCTCCGCGGCGGGTCGGCCGCAACGCCCGCGGGCACGCCCTCACCCGGCGGCGCCACCAGCAGCGCGACCAGCCCCAGCCGCAGCGGTCCCCGCACTCTCGGCGGCACGGTCATCCTCCCTGAAGACCGAAAACCCCGCTTCCGATGATCGGCCGATTTTTCCGCCGGCTTGAGCCACGGCCCGTTCCGCCAGATTCTGCCGATTTTTCCTGGAGCCGCAAGAGACCTTAAGCCGAACACTTTCTGAGACGAAGGTTCGGCCCGCCGGGCGTGGGCCGTTCCGACTCGTCCCGGAACCCCACGACGGTCGGGAGGAGGCCCTCCGTCGGCACGGCTTCCGAATCCCCAGCCAGAGGGCACCGGCAACCGGGCATGCGCACAGGATGGCGTCTGCGACGGGCGATCACGACGCTCGCTGGGCTACTGGCCCTGGCGGGCCTGGGATCAGTCCGTGGCGACGAAGCTGCGCCGGTTCAGATCGCCCTGGAGCTGGACTGGCAGGCGCCCGAGCTGCCACCGCTGCCCGATCGCGCTGCCCCGCCGCCGGGCACGGTCGTCGTCGATGCTTCCGTGGTGGGCGGACGGATCCTCGATGCCGTGGCCGTCCCCGAGCCAGGCCGCGGCTGGCCAGCGCCCGACGCAACCGACCCGCCCCGGCCCCACCCCCAGCTCCCCGACGCCTGGCGGCTCGGCTCCCAACCGCAAGGACGCGTCCGATTGCTGGTCGAGGCGCCCTTGACCGCCGCCCTGCTGGTCGACGCCGGCGGCAGTCGAACCCGATTCGCCCTGGCCTCCGTGCTTGAGGGTCCCCAGACAACCCTACCCCAGGCCACCGTCCGGGTCCGCCTCCGCCAGCTCGCCTGGGACGCCCTCCGGGTCCAGCTCGGACACGGCGAGGGCCTCTACGCTCCCGCCGAACAGGTGCCCTTGTCGATCGGCTTCCATCTGCTCACACCCGAACCGACCCAGGTCGCCGTCCGCTACTCGGCCCAGTTGCGCCCCATCCGGGGCGGGCCGGCCGTCTGGCGGCTCGACCCAGCGCCCGAGGTTCTCCCCACCAACCAGCCGGTCCCCCCAGGCCGGATGATGACCCTCGTCTTACCCGACCAGGAAGGAACCTACCTGCTCGAAGTTCAGGCCACCTGGGAACCGGCCGACGCGGCCGCCGGCGAGGGCCTGCGGCTGCTCCGCTGGCTGCGGAGAAACAAGAAGCCAGGAACCCCGGTCAGCGTGATCCGACGCTCGACGCTGGTCGTCCTCTCCCCCTCCCCGCCCACGCCGCCAAAACCCGAATCGGCCGCGCACGACGTGGCCGACTTCCGCGGCGGACGGCCCTACGCCCAGGGCCGATCGCCGAAGCAGGGCCAGACCTGGCCGATCCCCCAAGCCGCCCTGACCGCCCCAGGCTTGCGTGATCGGATCCGGGATTGGATCAGTCGGTCCGACACGGTCGAACTGCCTCCGGCCGACGGCAATAGCCTCGCCTGGACAGCCGTCCCCCTGACGCCCCCCAGACCCGGCCAGCCCCATCGGCTCACCGTCGACGTCGCCGCCGGTCCGCGCTCGGATCTGGCCATCGCACTCGTGGCACTTGGCCGCGACGGCAACCCGCCGCGCATCCTGCTCGACGCCCGGGGCCGACCATCCACCTCCTCCTGGTGGGTCTGGCCCGACGCCACCGAGGTCGTGGCCATCGTCGCCAACCAGGGCCAGACCGGTCCGATCCGGCTTCGCTCGATCCGCCTGGACGCCCTCCCCAGCGAGCCAAGTCCGGCCCCACTCGTGGAAACCCACGGCGAGGCCGGCCGGCTGCTGGCCCTCGACGCCTCGGCGCCCGGTGCCCTCGATCGATTCGGAGGCCAGACCGACGCCGCGCCCTCGGCCGACGTGCTCACGATGGCCCAAAACCTGGCCGGATACCTCCGGCATGTCGGGGCGGCCGCCGTCGTCCTACCCGCCGAGCTAGCCGATCGCGCTGGCCGGCTCCGGCTCCAAGGGCAGGCGGCCGAGGATGTCACAGCGCCCGACTCCCTGGCCCTGATGCTTCGTGTGCTCGGCCGCAGCGGCCTGTCCGCTTTGGTCCGGGTCGACCCCGCCGGAACCCTGCCGGGCCTGGCTCCGCCCAGCTCGCCCGAAGCCGTCGCCCAAAACCTGGTGCGCATCGACGCGCAGGGCCAGCCCGAGGGTGTCTACAACGCGCTCCATCCAGCCGTCGCAACCGCGCTCCAAGCCCGGCTGGCCGCCACCGCCGCCGTGCGCTTGACCCACCCCAACCTGGTGGGCGTCGTGCTCGCGGTCGGAGCCGGTCCGACGGTCGCCGGACCGGTCGATTCCGGCCTCGACGACGCAACCTACCAGGCCTTCGCCAAGGCGAGCTTTGCCGTCGCCGGCGGTCCGCAGGTTCCCGGACTGAGCGGCCAGCCAGACCGGTTTGCCCAACGCGCCGCGTTTGTCACCGGACCCGCCCGACGCGCCTGGGACGATTGGCGGGCGGCGCGGCTGGGGGCAAGCTACCTCGCCTGGGCTCACGCCGTCGCCGAGGCCGCGCCCGGCGCCACTCTGGCGATCGCCACGCCGCGCCTCGACGACGGCCCCGCGGGGCGTGAAGCACGCCGCGCCGAACGCGCCGGCCTGCCGCCCGACGAAGCCTGGCGCGCCGTCGGCTTCGACCCGGCACGCTGGCCCGCCGGAAGCGAGCCGTTGCTGCTCCGCAGCCTCGCAACCAGCGATGAGCTGTCTCAGGACCTGGCCGCCAGCCCCGAGCTCGATGCCATCGTGGCCGCCCGACCTGCCCGGGGCGCTACCCTCCTCGACCCGATCCCGCCCGACGGCGCCCTCAACCTCGAATCCGAGACCGACCAGCTCGAAAACACGCTGGTCCATGCCGTCGCCGCGATCGACCCCCGCTGGGTGCTCGTCGGCACCCGGCAGGCCGCTGGCCACGAAGCCGAACTGGCACGCTTTGCCCGCCTCTTCCGGGCCTTGCCCGCACCGGCCGATCCCACCCCGCCCCGACCCCGGCTGACTTCCGGGGTTGCCCTGCGCTGGTGGTCCCGCGATCGCCGAACGTACCTGGTCATCGCCAACGACACCCCCTACGAAATCCTTCAAGCCGCGCGGCTCGACACCGCGCCAGCCACCACAATCGACGATCTGGGCCGCGACGTCCGCCTCGAACCGGCCGAGGCGGAAAACGGCGGCCGGACCCTCGTCCTGCGGCTACCGCCTTACGGCCTGACCACGCTCCGCATCGCCGACGCCGACGCCACCATCGAGCCTCAGGAAACCTATCTGCCCGACCTGGCCCGCCTCGACGCCGAGGCCGAGGAACTGGCCGCACGGCTGGGCCGGACCGACTGGACCGAGGGCCTGGTGGGACCGCCCCTGCCCGGCTTCGAACCACCCCAAGCCGCCACCACGCCCCCCGCCCCTGCCGCCGCTGGTGGTGGGCCTCAGTCCACGCCCGGCTGGAACGCCACGAGCGACGCGGCCCGTGTCAGCCTCGACCCCGTCCGCCCCCACAGCGGTCAGACCGCGCTCCGGCTCGACGCCGCACAAGCTTCGGCCGCTGTCTCGAGCGCGCCCTTCCTGCCCCCCGATGGTCCGGCCCTCACCGCCCGCCTCTGGCTCCGCGCCGACCAGCCCGGACGCCGGGTCCGGATCTGGTTTGAAGGCGAAGCCGACGGCCAGGCCGTCGTCCGCCGCGCTGACCTGACCGCCGGACCCGACTGGGCCGAAAGCCGACTGCGGCTGCTCGAACTGCCACCCCATGGCCTGGACACCCTCCGTGTCCGGCTCGAATGGCTGGCAGCCGAGCCGGGAACCCTCTGGATCGACGACCTGAGCCTCAGCGGCGAGGAAACCATCGAACCCGGTCGACGCATGCACCGCGCTCTGATCGAAGCCCTCCAGGCCTACCGGGCACGACGCTACGCCGACTTCGCCCGCTTGATGCGCTCCCGGCGAACCCGCCGCGCCGTGGCCGCCGCCGAACGCATCGCCGCCGAGCCGGACGGCGCCGGTCGCCCGACTGACCTATCGCCCAGCCGTCGCCTCCGCTAAGATTCATCCCAGCAGGAAGACCTGGATCGAGACCGGGCGGCGGCCGCAGTCAGGCCGCCTCAGGGAGGGTAGGAGGAGTCGGTGTTCGTCGCCTGCAGCACGCTCTGCTTTGCACGCAAGCCGTTGGACGAAGCGCTTCGCCAGATGCTCGAGCTGGAGTTTCAGAAGGTCGAGCTGGCCATCCACCCCGACGGTCCGCATCTGCGGCTCGCCGAGGTCACCGAAAACCCCGACGCCGCCATCGCCCGCATCCGCCAGGGGCCTGGGCTGGCCATCGCCGCCCTGGACGTCCGGCTCCCCCCCGAAGAGGCCCAGGCCTCCAGCCGTTCCTTCGCCGCTATCCGCCGCCTGGCCAAGGGGCTGATGGTCTCGGTCATCACGATGCCCGCATCCCCGCTCGGCACCCCGCTGGCCGACGAGCAGCGCCGGCTCCGCGCCCTGGTCGAAGAGGCCGGAACCGACGGCCTGGTCATCGCCCTCGAAACCCACTCCCAGACCCTCACTGCCCACCCCGCCACAGCCGTCGCGCTCTGCCAGGCCGTGCCCGGCCTAGCCCTGACGCTCGATCCCAGCCACTACATCAACGGCCCCCACCAGAACGCACCTTTCGACGAAGTCCTCCCCTATGTCCAAAACGTCCACTTCCGCGACACCGGCCGCAAACCCGGCGAATTTCAGGTCCGGGTCGGCCAGGGGCTGGTCGAATACGGCCGGATCATCAACCAGCTCGAACGGTTCGGTTACGCCCGCGCGCTGACCGTCTCCATCCTCGACCAGCCCGACAACCCGTTCGATGTCGAACTCGAGGTCCGCAAGCTCAAGCTCCTCCTGGAAAGCCTCATCTGAGAGCCGGCGCCACCCCGGCAATCGCCTCGGTCGCACCCAGGCATCGCCCCGGGGCGCCAGCCCCAGGGCGGCCCTTCAGGCACTGAACCGGGCTGGCACCCTCCCCCCGCCCGACCGCGACCAGTTCAGATCGGCTCGAAGCAACGCGGCCACCTGGCCATTGCGGCTCAGCACCCGGGCCGCTTCCGCATCCTCCAGAATCAACACCGGTACCTGCTGCCGCATCGCCAGCCGGAGAATCTCCTGCAGCGCGTTGACCGTCCGGGTCGGCGTCTGGCAGTAAACACACTGACCAATCGGCGCACCAAACCGATAGCCGCAGGCCGGGCACCGCGCTCCCCCCAGATCCCGGCGCGGACCCACCAGAACCTGCTCGGCGCGGCCTTGCTGGAGCGCGTCCAGGGTCTCGGTCGCGCCATCGGCCAGCAGATGACCCTCCTTCCAACGACCCTGAAACTCCTCAAGAACCTGGCGAACCTGGCGGGCTTGCACCTCGGCCAGCACCGCCTCAAGCCGCTGGGCAACCCCGTCCAGACCCTCGGAGCGGTCGATCGATCCACCTTCAACCACCCGGGCCGCCACCTCCCGCGGCAACCGCCGCACCACCGCCGCCGTGATCGGCGACGGGCCAAAAACCACCACCCAATCGAACGCTCCCCCCCGCGCCCACGCCGCAATCTCCTCGGCGCCGGCCCGCAGGAACGGATCATGATCCAGATCCGACAGATGCTCGTGCCACTCGTGGCCATTCTGACGCTTGAAGTTCAGACGGCTGGCGTCGTCGGCCACATCGCGGATCCGCGACGCCACCGGCTCGGTCACTCCCCCATACCGCTCATACAGCCGCACCCCATGCGAATCGACCTGCGCGGCCAAACACCGCGGCGCGGTGTACCACTGGACCAGCAGCGGAAGGACAAACGGCTCCTCGTCGATCACCAGCCGCGTGGCCACCGCAAAATCGAGCGCCACCACATGGCGCAAACCCCGCTCAATCCCCCGAAAACAGGCCACGCCGCGCGCCGCTGGCTCCGTCGCACTCGCCATCCGGATCACATCGTCCAACGCCTCATCCAGCGACTTGCGGGCCTTGGCCTCGGCCAGCGAGGCCCGCGCCTCGCGGCCTAGATTGCGGAGAATCGTCTCCACATCCCCACCCCGGCGGAAGCCATCCGTGACCCGAAGATCCACATACGCGCTGACCACATAGTCCCGCCGGTCGGGATGGTCCAAAAGAATTTCCAAATCGCGACGCGTCATCGGCATCATGGGAGGGCATCCCGAGGTCATGGGTCCGGGCGGCTCGGCTTGCGCGCCGGCGGACAGGACACAGCGTCGGACGGCTCCTGACAAGCCGGGCCCGACTCGGATCATCCCTCAACGCCCATTCTGGCGCGCCCCAGCACCCGGAGCAATCAACTTCGACACACCAACACCCCCCCCGCCTCAAGCCGGCTAGGCAAACACCCCGTCCCGCCACCCTTCGACCCAGACCCACGAGCCAAGCCATGCACCCTGCCCTGCTCATCGCCCTGACCGCCCAGATCAACCCGGCCGCCGAACCCCTCGCCGCCCCCGGCGCTCGCCTCGAACGGCTCTGGTCCCAAGGGGAATTCACCGAGGGCGGCGCCTGGATGCCCGACGGCTCCCTCCTCTTCTCCGATATCGGCAACCGAATCCTCCGCTTCGACCCCACCACCGGCCAGGTAACCACCTGGCGCGAACCCAGTGGCCGCGCCAACGGCATGGTCGCCACCCCCGACGGCCGGCTCATCGTCGCCGAGGGCGCCAACACCGGCGGCGGCCGCCGCGTCTCCATCACCGAGCCAGACGGCACCGTCCGCACCCTCGCCCAGCACTACCAGGGCAAACGGTTCAACAGCCCCAACGACCTGGCCCTCGATTTCAACGGACGTATTTATATGAGCGATCCCCGCTACGTCGGCGACGAGCCCCGCGAACTCGACGACGAAGCCGTCTACCGGATCGATCCCGACGGCCAGGTCCATCGCGTCGAGACCACCGCCCACAAGCCCAACGGCCTGGCCCTCAGCCCCGACGGCCACACCCTCTACGTCTCGGACCACGGCCCCGAACGACGCGTCCTGCTCGCCGTCCCGCTCACGCCCCAGGGCGACGCGGCCGGCCCGCCTCGGGTGCTCAAGGACTTCGGCAACGGCCGCGGCATCGACGGCATGACCGTCACCGCCGACGGCCAGATCGTCGCCGCCGCCGGCGCCGGACGTCTGGCCGGCATCTACGTCTTCGAACCCGACGGTCGCCCCGTCGCCTTCCTCGCAACGCCCGAAGTCCCCACCAACGTCGAGTTCGGCGGACCGAATCGCTCGACCCTCTACATCACCGCCGGCCAAAGCCTCTATCGGATCGAAACCCGGCTCCGCGGCCTCCGCTGAAACGACGCTCTCTTCGAACCCCCCGCCCAAATCCGACCGCCAGCGGCCCAGCCCGGCCCCCCCCACCCAACGCCGCCCAAGGTTCGCCTTGTCGAATCGGCAGCCATGCGGTACGGTCCCGGCTCGGCCCGCGTGGTGGACGCTCTGCGGGCAGAGTGCAGCCTTGCGTCGACCAGGGAGGGTCGAGAAATGCCCGGCGGGTTCGGCTCATGCTGGCGGCGCTGGGGGCCGGAGCTGACGCTCGGCCTGCTCGCGGCCGTAATCCTCCTAGCCTGCCTCGGTTCGATGGAGCTTTGGGGCAAGCGCGAACAACGCGCCGTGGCCGAGTCGATCGACACTGTCACCCACGGCCATTGGCTGGTCGCCGAAATCCAGAGCCGACCCCGTCTGGAAAAACCACCCCTGCCGCGCTGGGTGACCGCCCTGCTCATCACCCTGACCGGACGCCGCGACGAATGGCTGATGCGGCTGCCCGCTGCCCTCTCGGCCCTCGGAATGGTCGCCCTGACCTACGGCCTGGGCCGCCGCATCGCCGGCCGTCAGGCCGGCCTGGCTTCAGCCTCCGCCCTGCTGTCGATCCTCTACTTCGTCGTCGAGATGCGCCAGGCCGGCAACGACGGCCCCCTGGCCTTCTTCGTCACCCTGGCCGTCTACGCCGGCTGGCGGCGGTTGCACGGCCACCCCCCCCAAGAACCGCCCGGACTGCCCGCCGAACGACTCGGCAGCCCCCGCTGGGCCATCCTGATGTACGCCGCCCTGGGTCTCGGCTTCCTCTGCAAGGGACCAATCGCCCTCTTGCTCGTCGCGCTGGCGCTCATCCCCTACCTCGCTTTGGCGCGACGCCTGCGGCCGGGCTTGGCCGCACTGGCCAACGGCTGGGGCCTGCTCCTGCTGATCCTGCTGGCGCTGTCCTGGCCTGTTCCAGTCCTCCTCAACGACCCCAAGGCCTGGGAAGTCTGGAAGCTCGAAATGGCCCAGAAGACCGGCACCGCCGGAATCGCCCATCACCGCGACCGCAGCCCCTTGCTCCTCGACTGGCCCAGCCTGACCGCTCCCTGGACCATCTTCGCCACCCTCGGCGTCATCGCCCCCTGGCTCCGCTCCGGACGCAGCCTCCGACCGACGCTCTGGCTGCCCTGGGCCTGGGCCGTCGTCAACCTGGCCATGTTCAGCCTCTGGAGCGTCGCCAAACCGAATTACTACCTGCCCTGCCTGCCCGCCGCTGCACTCCTGGCCGGAATCATGCTGGTTCGCACGGTCCGAATCGCGCGCTGCGACACCGCCCTCGCCTCCCGCGCCCGCCGGCTGCTCTACGGCCACTGGCTAGTGATCGCCGCCGTCGGACTCGCCTTGCCCGCCATCGCCTGGAAGCTCCGCCCCGAACAGACCGGCTGGGTGGCTCTCGGCGGCATCGGACTGGCCCTGGCCTGCGCCCTCAGCTATCGCCTCTGGCGCGCCGGCGCCGACACCACCGCCCTCTATCCGCTCCTGGGCGGCCTGGGCCTGCTCGTCCTTATCGCCTACGGCATCGTCGCTCCCACCTACAACCCCCGGAACGGTCATCGCACCCTCGCCGCCCAACTCGCCTCCCTCCTCCCACCCGACCAGCCGGTCGTCATGTTCTACCGCGAACTCGACGAGGGCCTCTGGTACTACCTCCAAAACCGACAACTCAAACCCGTTCCCGGTAGCCAGCCCCGCTACAACAAAGGGTTCGACCTGCTCGACGACTACCGCCAGCGCCGGCTCATCCTCGACGACCAAAAACGCTACGCCGCCGAAGCCCAGACCCTCATCGATTGGATCGACCGCGGCACACACGAATCGCCCTACATGCTCATCCGGGCCGAGGTCTACGACCTCTTCCGCCACCACCTCGGCGATCGCCTCCTCCCGCTCTACCGCGAGTCCGGCGTCCAGCGCAACGAGCTGATGCTCGTCAAAGTGCGCCCCACGGCCTCGCCAGCCACCCTGGCCACCCAGGCCGACACCGCCGCCGCCCGCAAGTAACCCCCACTCAACCCTCGCGACTCGCCCAGCCAGGCCCCCCTCCACGCAACCCCTGCGCTGCCACCCCCGCCATCACCCAGGCAAAACCGGCTCCCCACCCGCGACGCCCCACCGCCACCCCACCGACCAGGGCCACACCTCCACGCGGCACCCCACGCCTGCTCCCTCCCGCCCGCCAAGCAACCCGAACACGCCTCCGCCGCTCTACCCCCCCCGGTTCACGCGCCGAGACCGCTCCGTCACCGCCATCCCAACCGGCCCGCCCCCACCAAAATCCAGCCCCAAAACACCAAGAAATCGGGCTTATGCAGGTTATTCCGGCGCATCAAGTTCGCCAAACCTCCTATTTTCCACAACCCCGATTTTCGGCATAATGCGTCGACGTAACCTCCTACGGGAAAAAGACGAAGGCGTTCAAGGCAGGTCCGGGTGCGGACGATGAAAAGGGGTGTCTTGCCCCGGTCGGCAGACCAAGGGGAGGACACGGGAGTACCCCGCAAGGGGCGTCGAACGGCGCGAGGGGCTTGGTGCTCCTGCCCGCGGATCAGGAACGTGGGAACGCCGGGATCCAGTCACGGACGACGCCTGGGGATCCACCATCCGAGCAGTGGTCGGTCCGCCTAGCGCGTGGGCCGAGTCCGGCTCGGACGGTTTCGAGAGCATGCCGTAAGGAGATCAATCTCCCATGTTGAAGCCCTTGACGTTCAGCGTCAGCCTCGCCGTGGCCCTGGGCACTTGCAGCCTGGGCGTCGCGGGCGGTCATGGAAAGAACCTGCCCTCGCCGCAAGGCGCGGTGGCGCCGAGCGCGCAGGCAGCGGTGGCCCCGAGCGCTCAGGCGGCGCTGCCGTCGGCTCAGGGCGATCTGGGGTGCGGCGACCTTGGCGACTGTGGCCCGAAGGTCAAGAAGTGCCACCTCTTCGACCTCTTCAAGCCCAAGCCCAAGTGCTACACCTACGAATGGGTCCTGAAGAAGAAGCGGTGCGGCGGCGGTCTGCTCGGCGGCCTGCTGCACGGTGGCAAGGGCGGCTGCGGCGGTGATGGCTGCGATGGTTGCGGCGCTCTGGGTGCCGCCCCGTCGCCTCAGATGGCCAGCCCGCAGGGCCCCCTGGCCTACAGCCCGAGCAAGGCCGGTATCTTCGGAAGCGGCCAGATCGGCGGCAGCTCGCAGTATCTGCCAACCCAGGCCCCGGCTCCCGCCGGTGACGCCGCCCCCGCCCCGGAAAGCGCTCCGCTGCCCCCGGCCGCTGATCCGGCTGGCTCGACGGCGGGCCTGCTCTACCTCTCGCCCGCCGGCAACTGATCCGGCCCGGGCCGCTCACCGGCCCAGCCTCCACCACTCCTCCCAAGCCAGGCGGCCCGGTCGTCTCAACCGACCGGGTCGCCTGAAGCCGTTTCAGGCCAGTCGATCCTCCATCCCCGCGTTGACAGTCCGGCCCGATTGTGGATAAACGCCCCCAGCGCAGGATGCGCGACGGAGAGGTTCGCCCCTCTCCTCAATAGGACCGGCTGCGGGGGAACTTGCAGGATGCCGACCGCAGAAGGCTGGCGGCCGTATCTGGCTCCCTTCCGCGTCGCCGCCGCCGACGCCTCGGCCAGGCTCGGCCCGGCAGGACGCCTCGCCATCCTGATCGGCCTGGCCGTGCTCGCCCTGGTCGGGGCCGCGCTGGCCTTCTTCGCCTCGACACACCACCCATCCGCCGCAACCGTCTGGCTCTACGGCGGACGCATCTTCGAGCCAACCGAGGCCTCGGCCCTGGTCAGCGCCCTCCGCGCCGCTCGGCTGCCCTGCGTCGAAGCCGGCGGACGCGTCGGCGTCCCCGCCAGCCACCGCCTCGAAGCCCTGGAAACCCTGGCTCGGGCCAAGCTCGGACCTAGGCCCATCGGCCAACTGCTCGAAGCCACCGCCGAAGCCGGCTCCATCTGGGAAAGTCCCGAAGAACGCGCAAGCCGCCAGCGGTTGGCACGCGCCCGCGTCGCCGCCGAGCTGATCGGACGCCTCCGCGGCGTCAACTCCGCCACGGTCACCCTCACCCCCACCCCCACCGGCTCCCGGCTCCATCCCGAGACACGCCTCAAAGCCATGGCACTGGTCGAGACCGAAGGCGGCCAGGTCTTGCCCACCGCCACCGTCGAAATGATCCGCCACATCCTGACCGCCATCGACAACGTCGACCCCGACGCCATCACCCTCTTCAACCCGACCGCCGGCCACGAATACCTGGTCGCCGGCCGCCCCGAGGTGGCCGTCCTCTCCAACCGCCGCGGCCGCGAGGAAGAGCTTCGCAGCCGGCTGCTCGACCAACTGCGGATCGAGGGCGCCCTGGTCTCTGTCCGCATCGACGCCCCTCCGCCCGCCGAGCCGCCGCCCCCGCCTCAGCCCACCCAACCGGCCCCCAGTGTCGCCCGGGCCAACCAGCCCATCCGCCTCGACACCGAGCCTTCCCGCCCGACCGACCCGCCACCCGCCCCGCCGCGGCCCGGCCGCGCCTTCGTCCTGGTGCGCGTCCCGCGCAGCCACTACCTCCGGCTCTTCCACCAGAGCAACCCCCAGCAGCCCCCAACCCCCGAAGCCCTGGAGCCAATCGCCGAGCAGGTCCGCCAGACCATCCACACCGTCGTCCAGGCCGTCATTCCCCCCGACGAGCTGGGCCAGGTCGTGATCGACCGGATCGACGACTCCCAGCCACCACCGCCGCCGACCGAAGCCACGCCCCGCAGCGCGCGCCGGCTGGCCGTCCGCGATTGGCTTCCCGTCGCGGCCACCATCGCCGTCGCCGCCGTGGGCCTGGCCGCCTGGATCGGCGCAACCCTGGCCCGCCGCCAGACCGACTCCATCACACGGACCACGCCCCGAGGCCCCCACCGCCGCGCCCCGGAACCACCCGCTTCCCCGAAAACCGACAACCCTCAGCCCGGATCCCTCGAGCAATTGATCGAGCGCGACCCCGACGCCGCCGTCGGGGTCCTCCGGCGCTGGATCCACCAGGGAGAGCACAAACCATGAGCGTCGAGACCCGCCACCGTACCCGACCAGGACTCCCCGCCGACCCAGCCGAACGGCTGGCCAACTCACCCCTCGCAAAAGCCGCCCTGGTCCTCGTCAGCCTCGACGAGGAGCTGGCCCGCCCGATCCTGGCCCGGCTTCGCCCCGAGGAGGTCGAAGCCTTGAGCTCCGCCGCCGAACGCCTCGAAACCATCGACCCGACCACCCGCCGCGCCGTCACCCGCGAGTTCTACCGCCTGGCCCTCCGGCGCTCCGCGTTCACCTTCGACGACCTCGAGCATCTCCAGGACGTCGACCTGAGGGCGGCCTTTCGCGCCGATGACGCCCCAACCTGGGCCTTGGCCCTGGCCGGAGCCGCGCCCGGCCTCACCCGCCGCGTCCTCTCCGCCCTCGGAACCACCAGCGCCGCGGCCCTCCAGCAAGCCATCGACCAGCTCGGCCCGTTCCGGCTCCACGCCACCGAAGCCGCCCAGGCCGCCATCGTCTCGCGGATCATCCAGCTCCACGACCAGGCCTTGATCGCCCTGCCCGAACCCCGAGGAGGCCAGGAGGAAATCGTTGTCTGAACTCATCCCGCCCGATGACCCGATCAGCCTGGAGGATCTCGCCCATCTGGCTCCGGCCGACCTCCGCGCCGTCTTCCGCGAACTCGGCTCGGAACGGGTGATCCTCGCTCTCTCCGACGCCTCACCCGCCCTGCGACGCCGCCTCCTCGAACGAGGGGGATCGGCGGACCGCCCGATCCCAAAGCCGGCCCCCGCGGCCTCGCCCGATCAAGTGCAAACCGCCCGCCAGGCGCTGGTCGAGATCGTCTGCCGACTCAGCCGGGTCGGCCAGATCGCCTTCGACCACCCCGACGACATCCTCGACCAGGTCGCCTGACCCCATCGCCGCCGCCGCCCACGCCCCACGGCCGCCCCATCGGATGAGGACCCCGACTATGAACCGCCTGGGTCGCCAACCCGCCCAGACTCAAGCCCACCCGACGCTCAACCCCGCGCAGGTTCTAACCACGCTGGCAGCAAGCCTGCTGTTGATCCATCCAGCCTACGCCGTCGGAAATCCGCCCGACGCGGCAACTCCCAACGCAGCCCGCCCCGCCCTCACCCGGCTCACCGCATCCCCAACCTCCCACACCCCGTCTCACGCCCCGGCTCAGGGCCTGATGCTCGGCGTCGGTCTGAGTCTGGCCCTGATCGGCGCCGCGGTCGTCTTCACTCAAGCGCGCAGACCAAGACCAGACGGCCGCCGGGCCGGCCTTCACATCGTGGGACGAATCGCCCTCGGTCCCGGTCAAGCCGCAACACTGCTCCAGGCCGGCGATCGCCTCTTGCTGGTCGGCACCGCCCGCGGCGCCGCCCCACGCCTCCTGGCCGAGCTTGACCCCAACCCCCAGCCTGCCCCTGCCCCCTGGACACGCCACGACGCCGGTGGAGACCGCCCATGACCGCCTCCCTGGCCCTCCTCCTGCTCCTCTCACACACCATCCCCGCCCAGGAATCCCCCCTGGCCTCCCCGCTGCGGGGCAACTCCGCCCTGGACTTGCCGGAGATTCCCCAACCAGCCCAGGCCGAACCCCCAGCCTCTCCCCCCACACCGCCCAACGCGCTGCCCGCCTGGCTTCCCACCGGCGAGGCCATCGCCCGCAGCGCGACGACCGTCCTCCTCTTCGCCGCCGCCTCCCTGATCCCCGTCGCTCTGCTCGTCCTCACCGCGTTCACCCGGATCAGCGTCGTCCTGCTGCTGACCCGCCAGGCCCTAGGCAGCCCCCAGGTACCCGGCAACCAGGTGCTGACCGCGCTGGCCCTGCTCCTGACCGCGCTGGTCATGGCGCCAACCGGCCAACGCGTCTACGAGACAGCGATCGAGCCGTTCGCCGCCGGGCGGACCGACGCCGCGACCGCCTGGACCACGGCCACCACCCCAATCAAAACATTTATGATTGACCAGATCGTCAAATCCAAGCACCAACACTATCTTTGGGCTTTGTACGACCATGCCCTGCCGCCCTCACCTGGCCGCCCGGAACCAACGACCGCCCAGGACGTTCCCTTCCGGGTGGTCGCTCCAGCGTTCCTGATCAGCGAGCTGACCACCGCCCTGCTGATGGGCTTTGCCATCTACCTGCCGTTCCTGGTGATCGACCTGGTCACCTCGGCGGTCCTCTCGGCGATGGGCCTGTTTCTGCTGCCGCCGGCTCTGGTCGCGCTGCCGCTGAAGCTGGCCCTGTTTGTGCTGGCCGACGGCTGGATGCTCGTGGCCGACACCCTCTTGCGAAGTTTTGAAACGTCCGGCTGAGCGGCCTGGTTCACTGCTCAATCCTCGCTGGAGGCAGGGTCCGATGGACGTAACGCGCCTGGTCGATTGGACGCGGGAAGGGTTTCGGGTCGCGCTCTTGCTGGGAGGTCCGCCGCTGCTGGCCGCGGTCCTGGTCGGGTTGATCGTCGGAGCGATTCAGACGATGACCCAGTTGCACGAACCGGTGGTCGCTCAGGTGCCGCGGCTGCTGGTCGTGCTCGGCGTCGTGGTGGCGCTGCTGCCCTGGCTGGTGACCACCTGGGTCGCGTTCGCTCGCGCGCTGATCACGGGTCTGGGGTCCGGTTTCTGAGCCTGGGGGGTGGGCATCGGGGTTCTTGCGGGTCGCTGTTCCGTGTTCTGGGAGCCTGACGCCGCTCGGAAGGGGCAAGCCCACGATGTTCGAACTGCCGTCGAGCCTGGACCAGGGGCTGCTCCATGTGGCCCCGGCGCTGCTGGCTGTCGCCCGTCCCCTGGGCTTGGCCTCGGTGGCGCCGGGCTGGGGCGGAGCCGCCCTCGGGTTCCGGACGCGGCTGGTGGTTGCGGCGGCCCTGGCCTTGATCCTGCAGCCCATCAGACCCGTTGGGCCGGAGCCGCCCACAGCCAGCGCAGGCGCCTGGGCCGGCTGGCTGGCTTGGGAGCTTGCTCTCGGCGTCGGTCTGGGCCTGACCGCTGCCCTGGTCGTCGCCGGAGCGCGCCAGGCCGGTGAACTGGTCGGGATCCAAAGCGGACTGGCACCGGCCAGCGTGCTTGACCCGGAGTCGCCCGGGCCAGCTCCCCCCGACGAGCCGCTCAACCCCCTCGGCCAACTCTACGGACTGATCGCCACGGCCGTCTTCCTGGCACTCGACGGCCCGCTTCGCCTGATCGATGCGCTGGCGAACAGCTACCGGCTCGCTCCGCCAGCGTGGAGCCAGACCGCCTCGATCGGACAACCCAACGCCGACGGGCTCGCCCAGCTCGTGCCCGATCTCTTCGGCCGGATCGGAGCCACGCTCGGACTGGCACTCCAGGCCGCCGCGCCCGCCGGGCTGGGCGTGCTCGCCGCCAGCCTGGCTCTGGCCGTCATGGCACGCTCGGCCACCGCGCGACCGCTCACCGACCTGGCCTGGCCTGCCCGTGCCGTGCTCGGGATCGGGCTAACGCTCGTCGGCCTCGGCCTGCTCGGCTCGACCCTCGCGACCGCCTGGAACCGCTGGGCGGCGGAGTGGACCCCATGAGCGACGCCCAGGAACGCACCCCGACGCCCTCGCCCCAACGCCGCCAGTGGGCCAGACAGGCCGGCCTGGCACCCCATAGCCCCGAACTGACCTCAGCGCTCGCCCTCCTGGCCGGCGTCGTGCTCGCCGCCATCGGCGGCAAGGCCCTGCTCGGCGGCTTCATCGGCCTGGTCCGCGCCGGCTGCCAGGGACAAATCGAGCCGGCCCAGATCGCGGCCCTGGCGCTGCCGGCTCTGGGAATCCTTCTCGGCGTCTGGACAACCCTCGTCATCGCCCACCTGTTCCAGACCGGCGGCCTCTGGGCCCCAGCAGCGCTCAGGCCCGACTGGTCCCGGCTCACCCCCCCCTCGGCCGGCGGCAACGCGCGCCGGTTGGCAACCAGCCTCCTCCGCGGACTTTGGCTCGCAACCGCCGCCGCCGCCGTGCTCCTGCCCCTCGCGGACCGCGCTGGATCGCTGACCGAGCAGCCACCCGCGCGGCTGCTCGAAGCCGCCTCCGAACTGATCCGAGAACTCCTCCTGCTCCTCGCCGCTGCCTGGGTCGCCTTCGGGCTGCTCGATTACGCCTGGCGCCGCCGAGCCTTCGAAACCCAACTCCGCCCAACGCCCCAGGAACAACGCGAGGAACAGCGCGCCATCGACGGCGACCCAGCCATCCGCTCGCGACGCCACCAACTGGCCCGCGCCTGGCTTCGCGACCCCGGAGAACTCCGCGCCGGTGCCGCGCTGGTCGTGACCGGCCCCCAAGGCCTCAGCGTCCTGATCAGCGGCGGTCCGCCGCCCGCTCCGGTCGGCGTGCGGACCATCGCCCGCGGGATCGCCGCGTCAACCCTACGCCACGCCGCCGAACGCGCCGGCCTGCCCGTCATTCGCGCGCCCGAGCTGGCCGTTTGGTTCGCCCAGGCCCGACTCGGCCGACCACCCCTGCCCCCCCACCTCGCCGAACAGCTCCAACGCATCTGGCCCCACCTCAGCCAGCGACCCACCACACCAACCCCCCGCCCAACCCAAACCCCCGGCCACCCCCAGCCCTCCACTCACCTCCACCCCCACACCACGCCTCGATCCCAGCCCTCCTTCCCCACCACCTCCTAGCGCGCTGCCTTCGCCCTCCCGATCCCGCCCGCCGGCCAGCTCCGCGCCGCCAACCTCTTGGCACAACCGCGACCTGTCCCCCGCCCGCTGCGGTCCGGACTGTCCGACCGCTCCCCACCGGTGGTACGCTACCGGCAGGTCACATTGGGGCCGTCTCGAACCGCCCCGGTTCGAGGCCATTCGGCCACTTCCCCCACCACGACGCCGACCCCGCTCTGCCTCGAACTCCGTCAGAGGCTCCCGCGACGGACGCCGACGTGCGACAGATCGGCCTCGGCGCTGGCTCGTTCCGCCCCGGATTCGCCCAATCCATGGAGACAAGGCCCGCCATGAGCGAATCGACGCCGCCCCCGGTCGAAACCCTCGGCTTCGAGGCCGCGCTCAAGGCCCTGGAACAGTCGGTCGCCGACCTCGAGAGCGGCTCACTCGACCTCGACGCCTCGCTGGCCACCTACGAACGCGGCGTCGCTCTGCTCCGCCGCTGCCATGCCCTGCTCGACGACGCCCAGCGCAAGGTCTCGCTCCTGACCGGCGTCCGCGACGACGGCACCCCCGAAACCCAACCGTTCGACCCCGGCGCCTAAGCGTCCCCCCAAGCCTGGCTCTGGCTCGCTCCCAGCCAACGCCCGTGGTACGCTGGACTTGTCGATTCAGGACATCCTCGAGAGGTGCCCCTGAGTCGGTTCATCGGGCGACGCAAACGCCCGGAGGTCAACCATGGCAACCTGGGCGCGGGTGCCCTCGACCAGCCGCGGTTTCTGGCTCCGCGGAACGGCCCGCGGTCTGGTCCTGACCTGGGCCTTGTTCTGGATCTGGTTCAACCTGATGTCGGCCTTCAGCGAGGGGCCGACCGCCCACACTGACGCACGGGCCGGCCACCTCGGACTGGCTGCCCTCATCGGCGCCGTCGCCGTCCTGGCCTGGCGCTCGGATCTCGGCGGCGGACTGGCCCTGATCGGCCTGACGGCGGCCCTGGCCTGGTTCTTCCAGGGTCTCTCCGTCCCCGTGGCCGCGACTCTCCTGCTCACACCGGCCACAGCCGGCGTCCTCCTCCTGCTGGCGATCGCCCGGGAGCGGTCGCTCCAGTAAGCATCGGGCCGCCGCCACACACACGCTGCGGTCCGTCGCCACTCAGCGCCGAGGGCGACACTTGCGATTGACCCGGCCCGCCCCCCGGCCTACGATCCCCCGTCGCAACCGGGCCCGGTCAAAGCCGAACGCCGGCCGCCTCGTCCGGGCGGGCGACACCGGACCCAGGCCGGAGGCCCCTCACCACGCATGGAGCCGACGCCCGCCCCCCAACCCACGCCCTCCCAATACCGCGGCTGGCTCTGGGCCGCTCTCGGGGTGGCGCTGGTGGTTCGGCTCGCCGCCGCCATCGTCGTCGAAACCCTCGCCCAACGCTCCGGCTCCCTCTGCCTCTTCGACGACACCCGGATCTACTGGCACCTGGCCTCCACCATCCTCCGCGGCGAACCCTATGTCGTGATGCAATACGACCAGCCGCATCACGCCCTGCGCACGCCCGGCTACCCCCTCTGGCTGGCCGCCTGCCGCATCCTCAGCCGCGACTCCACCCTCGCCCCACGCCTGGCCCAGGCCGCCCTCGGCACCCTCGCCGTCGCTCTGCTGGCAGCGCTGGTGCGCAGGCTCGGCTCCGCGTCGCTCGACCCAGCCCAGGCCCGCCGCGCTGCCCTGGCCACCGCCTGGCTCGCCGCCCTCGAACCCTATAGCGCCGGCAGCTCCGCACTGCTGCTCTCCGAGGGACTCTTCGGACCCCTGCTCATCGCCGGGCTTTACTGCCTGGCCATCGCCTTCGACCACCCCAGCCGCCCCACCCCCGCGCTGGCCGCCGGCGCCCTTCAGGGCGCCCTCATCCTGACCCGCCCCTCCTACGCCATTTACCCAATCCTCGCCGTGCCCTTCCTGGCAGCACGGCAACACCCCCCCAACCCCCAACCCGGCCCATCCCCCCGGCGCAACCGGCCGTGGACCGGCCTCACGCCAGCCACCCTCGTCGCCCTGGGCGCCCTGGCCATCCTGGCCCCCTGGTGGATCCGCAACGCCCGCATCTACGGCACGTTCGTACCCACCTCCCTCTGGCTCGGCGCCAGCCTCTACGACGGCCTCAATCCCTCCGCCACCGGCGCCTCCGACATGCGGTTCCTCGACGACCCGGCCATCCGCAACCTCGACGAACGGACCCAGGATCGCCTCCTCCGCGACCGCGCCCTCGAGTTCGTCCGAACCCACCCCAACCGCACCCTAACCCTCGCCCTCATCAAGCTCGGACGCTTCTTCAGCCCCTGGCCCAACGCCGAACTGCTCCGCAGCACCCCCGCGGCGCTGGCCAGCTCCGCCATCGTCCTGCCCCTCTACGCCCTGATCGCCGCCGGCATCTGGCTCCGCCGCCGCGACTCCCTCTCCCTCCTCTTCCTGCTCGGCCCCCTGGCCTGCACCGCCGCCGTCCACCTCGCCTTCGTCAGCTCGATCCGCTACCGAATCCCCGTCCTGGTGCCCGCGCTGGGATTGGCCGGATTCACCCTGGCCTCCCGGCTCGGCCACACCCGCCCCGGGAGCCGGGAGACGGCCCCATGACCCGGCCACGCCTGACCCGCGCCCTGATCTGGTCGCTCCTGTTCCTGATCGCCACACTCGCCGGAGCCATAACATTTGCTTATACATACATTACTGATAGCGATACCCTCGTCGCCCTGATCAACGTCCACCTGCCCCGCTACCTGCCCGGCTGCCAGCTCCGCGTCGACCGCGCCCAGCTTCGCCCCTGGATCGGCCAGTTCGACGTGACCCAGGCCACCCTCTTCCAGCCGATCGACGGCCGCCGCTTTCCCACGGCCCGGCTGCCCTGGATCCAGGTCAAATGCGACCTCCAGCGGCTCTGGAAGGGCGTCCTCGAACCCCGCGAAATCACCGTGGCGCAGCCCTCGCTGCGGCTGGTCCGGCGGGCCGACGGTTCCTGGAACGTCCAGGGCCTGCTGGCCGACCCTTGGCCCGAGACCGCCCACGTCCGCCCCGTCGTCCGGGTCACTCGCGGCCTGGTCGAGATCGTCGAGGACGGCCAGAGCACCATGATCTTCCACGACGTCGAGCTTCTTCTCGAGCCGCTCGGTGAAGACGGCCTGTTCCGCCTGAGCGGCTCGGCCCAGGGCGACCTGGTCGACCGCGTCCAGATCGAGGGCACGCTCAACACCCGTGCCGGTCAGCTCGCGTTGGGGCGGGCCTCGATCGACGGCCTCGATCTCTCCTCCAAGCTCCGCGGCCGCTTGCCCCAACCCTGGCGCGACGCCCTGGCCGCATCCGGCCTCGAATCCGGAACGCTCGACATCGAGGCCGACGAACTGGTCTGCGACCGCCGCGGCCTGATCCGCCACCGCCTTCAGATCCAACTGCACGGCGGAACCTGGGGGCCGCCGCTCCCAGTCCCCCTGGGCGACGTCGTCGGCGCGGCCTCTCTCGAAGATGGCCGCCTCCGCGTCAACTGGCTCGAAGGCCGCTTCGGCCGGACCCGCCTTCAGGTCCATTCGGCCATGCTCGACTTGAACGCCCCGAACCCCCTCGACGCTCCCCTGGCCGCCGATCTGTCCGTCCTCGACCTCGAGGTCGACGCCCGCCTCAAACCCCACCTGCCCGCTGCTCTCGCCCCGCTTTGGGACGAATGGGCGCCCCCGGATCGGGACCGCCTCGGTCGCATCAACCTCCGCGCCCGCTTGGGCCGCGCAGCCCCCAACGCAGCGCTCGTCCACGATATCATCATCGACCTGGTCGATGTCTCCGTCCGCTACGTTCACTTCCCCATGCCCCTGGAACGGCTTCGCGGCCGCTTAGTCTGCCGCGGCGACCAGCTCCAGATCGAACGCGTCGAAACCATCGTCGGCGGCCAACCCCTGGTCCTCAAGGGAACCGTCGGCTCGCTCGGTCCCGACCCCGATGTCGACCTCAACATCACCGCCGGCTCTCTGCCCCTGGGCGACGAAAGCCCATTCCTGACCGCTCTCCCGCCCGAAATCCGCGCCCTGGTCGCCCAGTTCCATCCCACCGGCAGCATCCGCGGCACCGCACGCCTCCGCCGCTCCCCGCAAGGCTCCCCGCCCACCGACTCCCCCCCCTGGGACGACTTCCGCGTCGAAGCCCTCATCGACCTCAACGACGACTGCGCGATTCGCTGGGACGGTCTTCCTTACCCTGTCCGCCGCCTCACCGGCCGACTCGAGATCCACCCCAACGGCTGCACCTTCACCGAAATGCGCGGCGAAAACAACATGGCACGGATCACGGCCAGCGGCCGCGTCGAGCTGGTCGCCCCCGGCCAGTACGCCGGCGATATCCGCCTCAACGCCGAGCGCCTGCCCTTCGACCAGCAGCTCCGCGACGCCCTGCCCGCCGAGTGGCGCGCCACCTGGGGTCTGCTCAACCCGGTCGGCACCAGCCGCGTCGAGGCCCACGTCGTCGCCGGCTGGCCCGACCGGCCCGATCGCACCCGCCTGACCATCACCATCGCCCGACACGACGAAACCCGCGTCAAACTCCGCCTCTTGCCCGTGCCCGGCACCCCAGGCGTCGAGCCAGGCCAGGCCATCGAAATGCCCGCCATGCAAGACGTCGTCGGCCGCTTCGACTTCGACAACGGCGTCGTCACCCTCCGCGACGTCGCCTTCACCTTCCGCGAAGCCCCGGTCACCGTCCGCGGCGGCCGCGTCCACCTCCGCGACACCGGCCAGTTCGACCTCCGCGTCGAAGACCTCCGCGTCGATCGGCTCCGCCTCGACGCCGAACTCCGCCGCATCATGCCCCCCCGACTGGCCGAATTCGCCCGCCAGCTCGACGAGGCCAAACCCTTCTCCTTCGGCGGCAACCTGACCATCGCCTGGAGCGGCCTGGCCGACGAACCAGCCGTCTGCTCCTGGGACAACGGCCGCGTCTTCTTCCAGGACAACGCCCTGGCCGCCGGTCTCTCTGTCCACCACGTCCACGGCCAGATGACCGGCATCACCGGCCGCTCCGACGGCCGCGGCCTGACCCTCGCCGGCCAGCTCGAACTCGATAGCTTCATCGTCGCCGAACAACAAGTCTCCCTGCTCCGCACCCCCATCGCCCTGAGCGAAGGCCGGCTCAGCCTGCCCGCCATCGAGGCCAGCTTCCTGGGCGGCTCGCTTCAAGGACAGGCCGAAATCTCGCTCAACGGCACCCCCGAGTATCACGCCTGGGCACGTGTCGAAGCCGCCGACCTGGCCCGCTTCACCCAGACCATCCCAGGCCGCCAGGACCTGGCCGGCAAAATCTCCGGCTCGGTCGAACTGAGCGGCGTCGGCACCGACCTCCGCCGCCTCAACGGATCCGGTCAGGCCAGCCTCCGCGACGGCGACCTCGGCAAGCTCCCCTGGTTCCTCCGGCTCATCTCTCCCCTAGACCTGGCCCGCGACGGCCGACGGCCCGCCTTCGACCGCGCCGAACTGGCCTTCCGCATCCAGGACGGACAGGCCCGGCTCGACCCGATCCGCATCACCGGCGACACCCTCAGCCTCCACGGCGCCGGCACCATCAGCCCCCAGGCCGAGATCGACTTCGAGTTCACCCCCGTCTACGGCGGCCAGGATCGGGGCCGCCTCGCCGCCCTCACCCGCCAGGCCAGCGGACAGGTCTTCCTGATCACCGCACGCGGCCCCCTCGGCACCCCCCGCATCGGCGTCACCGTCTTGCCCGGCCCCACCCGACGCGTCCTCGAACTGGTCCGCGGCATCACCAACAACGCCGACAAACCCATCGGTCCTCCCGCCCCCCGACGCCGCAGCCTGACCTCTCCTCGCCTGAACCGCTAGCCCTCCCCCCCTCCCGCTCCCCCGGACCCGATCTCCCCGGCCACGCCCTCACCCTGTCTGCCCCAGCTTGCCCCCACCTCGCCACCGCCGGCCCCCAAAACAGCCGCTTACCAAGAACCGGCGGCATCCGGCGCCTCAACGGCCTCGACCCGCGCCAGAAACGACCCAGAGGCCAGCCGGGTGCGAACCCGATCGCCCGGCTTAAGCTGCTCCGCGGCGCGAACCACCCGCCCCGTCGCTACATCCTGCGTCAGGCTATACCCACGCGCCAAAACCGCCAGCGGGCTGAGCGCATCGAGCCGCGCCGCCGCTTCGCCCAAACGCTTCTGGCGACCCTCCAGACCACGCCGCATCGCCATCCGAAGCCGCAGCTCCAGCGAATCGGTCCGGGCCGCTCCCCGCTCCAGAGTGCGGCGGCACGCCAGCTCGGCTCGCCGCTCGAGGTTGGCAAGCTGCGTCCCGATCCGGTCCACCACCTCACGCAGCCGCCGACCCATCCGCAGTCCCAACCCATCGAGCGTCTGCGCTAGCTCCTCCCGATCCGGCGTGGCCAGCACGGCCGCCGCCGTCGGCGTCGGCGCCCGGACGTCAGCCGCTAGGTCGGCCAGCGTCACATCCCGCTCATGACCCACCGCTGAGATCACCGGCAACCGCGACCCGGCAATCGCCCGCACGAGAATCTCCTCGTTGAACGTCCAGAGATCCTCCACCGACCCCCCGCCACGCGCCAACACGATCAGGTCGGCATCGGCCACCCGGTTGGCCCGCCCTAGCGCCGCCACAAGCTCCTCGGCTGCCCCGTCACCCTGAACCCGCGACGCGACAATCAACAGCTCCGCCATCGGCCAGCGCTGACCGGCCACCCGGATCACGTCCCGAACCGCATCCCCCGTCGAGCTGGTCACCACCACGATCCGCCCCGGATAACGCGGCAGCCGCCGCTTCCGCGCCTCATCGAATAGCCCCTCGCGCTGGAGCCGCTCGTAGAGCTGCCGGAACGCCAGCTCCCGCACCCCCACCCCCGCCGGCTCAATCCGCCGTATGTTGAGCTGGTAGACCCCCCGCGGCGCGTAAACCTGAATCGCCCCCCAGGCGCGCACCTCAAGCCCCTTCTCCAACTCAAACCGCAGCCGCTCGGCCGTCGACCGCCAAATCACCGCGCTGAGCCGCGCCCCATTGTCCTTCAGCTCCAAATAGAGATGCCCCGACGCCGGCCGCGACAACTCCGAAATCTCCCCCCAAACACCAACCTCCGGAAAACCACCTTCCACAACACCCTTGATCCGCGCGTTCAACTCGCTGATCGACCACAGCCCACCACCCGGGTCGAATACCGCCGGGCTGGATCGCCCCGCCGCAGAACGTGGAACCATCGACGCCTCGATTCCCCAAGACCACCGCCAAGCGACACCGCAAGACTCAGCCCAGACCCGCGCAGAGCGTCGCCCCCGCCGACCCAGTCTAACCCGTCATCACCCGACCCACGAGGGCCCCCGCTCAGCTCTCTACCGGCCCCACACGCACCCAAAAAATCGCCCGAGCCGTACAACCAACCCCATCCGCCCCACCCCGCGCCCGCCAGCGATCCGGAAACCTCAGCACCCTCACGCCCAACCCCCTCTTCCACGCTCGACCCCACGCCACGCCTCAAGCCGCCCAGCCGCCCCGGTCGATGGTCTGAGATTATGAGTCGTCGCTGCCGCCCCGGCACTCTGCGCCGAAATCGCGGCACGCCGCCCCAGGACGTGCCGGCCCCCACAAGGAATCATGGCCATCGACTGCCCCGTACCGCCCCAGGCCCAATCACCCCAAGACGATGAGCTGATGGCCGCCCTCCGCGCCGAACTGGCCTCGGCCCTGGCCGCGCGGCCTTGGGGCCTGGCGCTCATCACCGTCGGCGGCATCCACCTGGTCATTCATTTGGCCTGTCAGGCCCTCTACAGCTCCGGCGAACTGCGGCCCCCGTTCTACCTCCTGCTTTGGCTCATCGAGCTGATCGCTGTCCTGGCCGCCCTTCACTCCTGGCTCGGCCCAGGCTGGTCCCGCTCCGCAACCCTGATCCGTCTGGCCTTCCGGGTCTGGATTACCTTCCTGATCCTCTCGTTCAACCTGGCCAGCCTCAACAACCTGACCGGCTACGCCATCGACTGGTTCAAGCCCGCCTGGACCACCCTCAGCTCCTTCTTCTTCATGACCCTAGCCTGGCTCTGCAACCCCTGGTTCCTGGCCGCCGCCGTCGTCACCTACCTGAGCGGCCTGATCATGGTCGCCTTCCCCGACTGGCAATACGCCACCTACGCCGTCACCTGGTGCGGCCTGCTCGTGGCGATCGGTTCATACCTCGAAGGCCGCCGCCGTCGCCGCCTCCTCCACCCCCCGGCCGACTGGCGGCTCGACCGCGCCAACTAACCCAGCCCCCAACACGAGAACCCCGCCGCCTGCAACCCAAAATCCGTCGCTCCACCCACCCAACGCCCCTCCGCACCCGCCACCCCAACACTTCCCCAGCGCGAACCCATCTCCCCGCCCCGAAGCCGACCTGCTTCAACAGCCGCCCCGGTTGCCGTTGACAATCCGCCCCCAGCGTGCGCCATACTGAATATGCATTCGCCGACTCGCTGACCCTGGCTGCATCATGCGCAAGCAGCATCGGAGTCTTGGCCTCGCGCTCCTGCTCGTCGCGGCTCATGCCGCGATCGTGGTCGCTGGCCCTGCGCTCCATGCCCTGCCCGGCCTCCGCCACACGGCCACCAGCAGCGAGTGTCACAGCCCGACCCGGCCCGCCTCACTGGATCACGATAGCGACTGCGCTGTCTGCGGTCTGGCCCGCCTGGCTGCAGCGCCGGTCGCCTTGACGTGCCTGCCCGCTGCGGAGCCGGTCGAGCACCTCGCCGCACCGCCTCCCTTCCGCCTCGCTCCCGCCGCCGTTCCGCGGACGCACCTGGGCCGCGCGCCGCCGCGCGGTCTGCTCGCCTGACCATCCCCGCGCCCCGTTGGCCGAACGTTTTCGGCCGCGCGCGGAGAACGATCCAACGCCGTCCGACGACCCAGGCCCTCACCGCCGCGGGCGTCGATCTCCGCATCCCCCCTCGGCGTTGTCCGAGCAGGCCCGTTTCTCAGCCCACGACCCATGAACCTCTCGGTCTCGCGTTCGGAGCTGGCCGCCTGGCTGCGCCGCGCCGCAGCCTTCCTCCGGTCCCCGCTCGGCATCCTGCTCTGCGCTGCATTTAGCGCAACGCTCCTGGGCCTCTTCGTCCACGCCCAGGCATTCCTCGTCCTGGGCGGGCTGATCGCCGTCCTCGCGCTCGGCATCGGCTGGCCGGCCCTGGCCCTGGCCGGCTGCTCCGGCCAGTTTGCCTTCGAGCGGACCCGATCCATCGAAGGCGAACCGACCGATTTCCGCCTCGCCCTCCGCAACGTCCTGCCCTGGACCGCCTGGGGTCTCCGGCTTCGCCTCGCCGGCGATGCCGAGCTACCTCTACCGCCGCTCGGTGGCCGCCGTTGCTGCGATCTCCGCCTCGCCTTCACGCCCCCCCGCCGTGGCCTCTATCCGGCCGCTCCCCCCCTCCTGGCAACCGACGCCCCCTTCGGCCTCTGGACGGCCACGCGGCGAATCCAGAACGCAAAACCCTTGCTCGTCTGGCCCCACCGCTTCCCGGTCGGTCCGCTCCCCGAAGGCACACCCGGACGCGCCGGCGAGGGCCTGGCCCTCCGCGACGTCTCCGGCTCCTGCGGCGAGATGATCGGCACCCGCCCCTACCGCGCCGGTGACCCCGTCCGCCGCATCCACTGGCCCCAAACCGCACGCCACGCCACCCTCATCGTCCGCGAACACCAAACCACCGCCGGCGCCGACGTCCAGGTCCTGCTCGACCTCGATCCGGCCATCCACTCCCCCGACTCGGCCGAATGGGCCATTCGCGTCGCCGCCAGCTTCGCCGTCGGCTGGTCGGCCGCCGGCGCCCACATCACGCTCCTGACCGGCGGCCAGGCTGTCGCCGCCGGCACCGGCACACCCGCCACCCGCACCCGCCGCCTGCTCGACACCCTAGCCCTGGTCCAACCCGGCCCCGACTCCCATCTCGACTACCTGCTCGCCCTCCCCGAAGCGCGCCGCTTCCGCCGCGGCCTTCGGCTGATCGTCACCACCGGCCTCCGCCCCTGCCCCACCCCGGATTCCATCCCCGGCATCCTCACGCTCGCTGCCGTCCTCGATCCCGGCGGCTTCCACATCCCCGGCACACCCCAGACCAGCCACCCTGCCTGGCTCACCATCGCCTCGCCCGCCGACATCCCCCGCTGCCTGCTGGGCACCGCCCGGGAGGTCCGCCATGCCGGTTAATCGCTTCCCCACTCGCGGCCCCGCCCTGCCCACCCTGCCCCTGGTCGCGCTGGCGGCGGCCGCCGTCGAGCCGGTTCTCTCCGATCCAACACGCCCGCCCTGGTCCGGCCTGGTGCTGGCCGCTGTCTTTCTGGCCGTCGCCCGCCCGGTTCGCTCCCGACTCCAAACCCGCTCGCCCCTGTCCGGCCGCGCCGTCCTGGCCATCCTCCTGTTGGTCGCCCTCGCCCCTCCAATCCTGGCTGTCGCGGCGCGGCTGGGAACCGGCTCCGGCAACCTGCTCGACGTCGTCCTGATCGAATCGCTGCGCAACCTGGCCCTGACGCTGGCCATCCTGGGCCGCAACGACCAACTCGATCGCACCGCCGCCCTGGCCAGCCTGTTCCTTGTCCTGGTCGCGGCCGCGCGGGCCGAAGGACCCTGGCTCCTGGCCAGCCTCGCCGGCTACGCCATCCTGGGCTGCGTCTGGCTGGCTCAGGCCTCCTCCCGCTCCGTCCACGACAACCGGCCCCCCCTGGTCTCGATCGCCACCGCCGCCGCCGTCGTCATCGCCGTCATCACCCTGGCCCTGATCGGCCCCGGCCGCGCCGTTGTCGCCCTGGCCGGCTTCCTGCCCAGCTCCGGCGGCATCAACGACTCCGACCCCTCCGCCACCCACGGCGTCAACGACGGCGACCGCGAAGTCGCCGCCACCCACAACCCCCAATCCATCGGCTTCAGCGAAAGCGACCTGTTCCTCGACTCCGACCGCCCCACCCTCTACGACGCCTTCAACGACATGTACGGCGAGCCGCGACGCATCAAATCCCAGGACCGCATGATCGCCGTCGCCGCCAACCGCGTCGTCGAGCTCGACCGCCCCCCCGCCGAAAACCTCCGCGCCGGGCGCGACTTCTCCACCATCCGCGGCGGTCCACCCCGCCACGCGCGCCGGCCCCAGGATCGACCCGCCGACGCCCTCATCTATCACGAAGGTCCAACCCCCGCCCACCTGCCGCTGGTCGCCTACGACCACTTCGACGGCCACGACTGGTCCGAGGCCCCCACCCCTCCCCGCTCCACCTTCCTCGAACGCGAACGCCCCGACCAGCCCTGGTTCCGCCTGCTCCACTCCAGCCGTTCCTATCTCGTCCCCCAGGCCCGCCACCGCGTCAAAATCGCCCGCCTCAGCTCCCCATCCCTCCCCCTGCCCGCCCACATCGACCGTTTCCGCCTCGGCTCAGTCAACCTCCCAAGTTTCTTCTGCTGGGCACACGAGGGAATCCTCCGCTTAGCCGACCGCCCCATCCCCGCCGGCAACACCACCGAGGCCGACGCCCACCTGCCCAGACCCGACGCCCTCCGCGCCCTGCCCTGGCCCAAAGCCCCGCCCCGTGGCCCCTCCACCCTCCACCCCGACGTCGCCGCTCTAAGCCGCGCCTGGGTCGCCGAGACCCCCCACGGCTGGCCCCGCGTCGAACGCCTCATCACATGCCTACGCGAGCATGCCATCCACGACCCCGCCGCCACCGCCCCGCCCGACTCCACCGACGTCGTCGCCGACTTCCTGCTCCGCGACCGTCGCGGCCCCGACTACCTCTTCGCCACCGCCGCCGTCCTCCTCCTACGCGACCTGGGATTCCACGCCCGCCTGGTCTCCGGCCTCTACGTCCACCCCGACCGACGCGACCCCGCCGCCGGCCACACCCCCGTCACCACCGATGGCGTCCATGTCTGGGCCGAGATCCGCCTCCCCGACGGCACCTGGACCCCCATCGAGCCGACTCCCGGCTACCACCTCGCCGCACCTCCCCGCCCCTGGCTGCTCGCCTTGGCCGACGCGCTGGCCCAGATCCTGGCCGAGGCCATCCGCCATGCCCCCGCCCTGGGTCTGGTCTCGGCCCTCGGCGTCCTCCTGGTCCGCCGCCGCCATGCCCTGCTCGACGCCCTGGCCACCCTGCTCTGGCACCTCAACGCCCGACTCCGACCGACCGAACTACCCTGGCTGACCCTGGCCCTGCTCGACCGCCGGCTCCGCTGGGCTGGCTGCCCCCGTCCGGCGGGCGTCACACCCCGCTGCTGGCTCGAACGTCTCGCCAACACCCCCCCGCTCCAGCCCGCCCGCTCCACGCTCCGCGCCTGGCTGGCCCTGACCGAATGCCTGCTCTACGGACCGATCGGCCCAAGCCCCACCTCGCCTGCCCCGCTCTGCGCCCGCGTCGTCCGCGCCGCCAGCCTCCCCCGGCTCCGCGCCGCCGCTTCCCCGGAGATCCCGTCATGACCCGCCTGGTCGAGTCCGCCGCCGAACACCCCAACACACGCTCCCGCTTCTCCGTCGACCCGGCGGTCATCGACCCCGTCCGCGACGCCCTCAACGCCGCCCTTCGCGGCAAGGCCGACGTCATCGAACTGGTCCTCGCCGCGGTCCTGGCGCGCGGCCACCTGCTCATCGAGGACCTGCCCGGCCTCGGCAAAACCACCCTCGCCAAAGCCCTGGCCCGCTCCCTCGGCGGCTCTTTTGCCCGCATCCAATGCACCCCCGACCTCCTCCCCGGCGACGTCACCGGCTTCCGCGTCTTCGACCAGAACACCCGCGAATTCACCTTCCTCCCCGGACCCGTCTTCGCCGACGTCCTCCTAGCCGACGAAATCAACCGCGCCACCCCACGCACCCAAAGCGCCCTGCTCGAAGCCATGGCCGAACGCCAGGTCACCATCGACACCCAGACCCACGTCCTCTCCGACACCTTCTTCGTCATCGCCACCCAAAACCCCGTCGACCAGCACGGCACCTACCCCCTGCCCGAAGCTCAGCTCGACCGCTTCGCCATGAAGCTCCGCATCGGCTACCCCGGCCGCTCCTCCGAACGCGCCATGCTCGAGGCCGCCACCCGCGACCCCAACCCCCACCAGACCGCCTCCAGCACCCCCGCCCTCACACCCGGACACCTCCGCGCCCTCCAGGACCACGTCGCCTCCATCCCCGTCGGCCCCGCCGTGCTCGACTACCTGCTCGACCTGGCCCACGCCACCCGCTCCCACCGCCAGGTCCTGCTCGGTCTCAGCCCCCGCGGCCTGCTCACCTGGCAACGCCTCGCGCAGGCCCGCGCCTTCCTCCAGGGACGCGGCTTCGTCACCCCGGACGATGTCCAGGACGTTGCCATCCCCACCCTCGAAGTCCGGCTCGGCATCGAACCCGACGCCGCCCCCCGCGTCCTCGACGAAATCCTCCACTCCGTCCCCGTCCCCGTCCGACCCACCGCCCCTCCCTGATCCCGCGGCCACCCCCCCTCAACTCCCCCCCACGCCTCCGACCAGAACGCCTCCCCCCGCCGCGCTCGATCTCCCGGAGCCTTCCCCCATGCCGGTGCTCGTCTTCCTGGCCGCGGTGGCCATCCGTGGCACTCAAGCCCTGCTCGACGCAACGCCCTACCTCCTGATCGGCTCCGTGCTGGCCGGCGCCGCCTCCATCGGGCTTCACCCCGAGCGCACCCGCTCCCTCTTCGCCTCACCCCTCCGCGGACCCCTGCTCGCCGCGGCGCTGGCTGTCCTGCTGCCTGTCTGCTCCATCGGCGCCCTTCCGCTCCTGACCGTGCTCCACCGCCGCGGAATGCCCGCCCGAGCCTGGCTCACCCTGGCGCTGGCCGCCGGCATCCTTCACCCCTTCTCCCTGACCTACGGCCTGACCCTGCTCGACCCGGCCACCCTGGCCCTTTTCGCCCTTACCGCCCTCGCCCCCGCCGTCGCGGCCGCCGTCCTCCTGCCAGCCACTCCCACACCCGCTGCGCAACCGCTGCCCCCCCCTTCGATCCTCGCCGGCGGGCGCCGGGTGGCGGCCATCGCCTGGTTCGGGGCCTGCGAGCTGGCCGGCCCGGCCCTGCCCTGGATCGCCCTGGCGGCCCTCGGCGCTGGCCTGATCGGAGCGATCGTCCCCCACGGCAGCCTGGACATGACCATCCTGGCCGATGACCCCGCCGCGCCGCTCCGCATGCTGGGCATCGCGCCCCCCGCTCACGTCACGCCCGAACGCGCTATGATGCTCACCTCCCAAATCTTCAAGCACACCTGCTCCGCCGGCGCCGCCTACCTCCTCTTCGCTCTCGGCGCCGGCGCCAACCTCGGCCTGATCGGGCTAACCATCGCCGCCCTGGGCAGACGCCACGCCGTCCGCCCGCTCCTGGCAACAGCCGCTCTGGCCCTGCTGATCGCCGCCGGCTTCCACGCCTTCGTCCACCTGCCCGGCATCGACTACGGCGACACCCACGCCTTCGACCGCATGGCCAACCCCTTCTCCTCCACAAGCGATCTCCGCTCGCTGCGGTTCATCATCGCCAAGGAACTGGAGCCGCTGCCGATCGGACCCCTGACCGTCACGGCCGCACTCCTGGCCATCGGCCTGACCGCCCGCCACCAGCCAATCCGCCGCCGAGTCGAAGCGGCCTTGAGCACCGCTCCGCCCGCCCCGGCCTCGCCGGGCCTCTGGTCGCGCGCCCTGCCGCCGCGGGCCGTTGCCCTGGTCACGCTCGCCCTGGCGCTCGTCGCCGCCACTGCACTCGTCTTCGTCTACTTCCCCGCGCCCGACGAAACCTTCGACGACATGCGGATCGTCCGCGCCGACGCCCTGGCTGCCCTCTACTCCCAAAGCAACCCGACCGCCCTCCAGTCGCTGCAAACCTGGGAAACCCTCAACCGCAAGCTAGTCGTCGGAACCCTGCTCCGCCACGGCCCACTGCCCGAGTCCCAGCGGCTCGCCAGCCGAGCCTTGAGCGACTCGCTCGACAAGCTCCGTCAGGCCGTCGCCGCCGGCGCGCCGCTCGACCAGACCCGCCGCCTCGCCCTGGCCGTCGAGGACTCCTACGCCCAACTCCGCCGCGCCTACCAGCGCCCCTAGCAAAAAGACGGCTTCTGCTCACTCTTCCCCAAGGCTCGGACGGCCCACCTTGATCTCCAGCCCGATCTCGTTGGCCGCGTCATAAGCCCGCACCGCGTTCCGGTGCGGCGTCCTCAGATCGGCCATCAGTAGCATCGCCGTCCGACCGCTCGCCTCCCGCGCCGCCCGCATCTTGGCAACCAACATCTCCGGCGGGATCGGCTCATGGTCCACCTGAATCTGACCCGACGCATCCACCTCGACCAATATGTTGTTCTCCATCAACTCGTCCAGCGGCCGCGCCACCGACGGCGCCTGCTGGGCCGTCTTCTCCCGATCCGGGTCCGGCGGCGGTATCTCCAGACTCTTGAAATATATCGTCGACGCCGTAACCATAAAAAACATGATCAACTGAAACGCCACATCCACCATCGCCGCCAGATCCAAATCCTCCTCCTTGCCCGTTCCCCCCCGCTCGGCCAGCGTAAACTCCGCCGCCTCCTGATCCTCGGCCAACGGGTCCCAAACAGCCACGGCCTCCGCCTCGGCCCGTCCCCCCAAATCCTCGGCCGACATCGCCTCCCGCAACGCCCGCTCCTGCCGGCGATCCTCCCGCACCACCCGCAGCACCGACGGATCCGCACCTGGCGCCAGCCGCTGCATCTCGCCCAGATCGTCCAGAACGATCGACGTCGAGAGCGGACCGGACAGAGGCTCGATCGGTACGGTCGGCTCCGGCTCCGACCGCCGCATCCGGCCTTCCTTACCCCCCGCCTCAACCTCCCCCCCACGCGCCGACTGCCGATCCTTCTGCGCCGCTCGCGGCCCTGCCGGCTCCACCCGCGGCCGCTTCGGCTCCGCTTGCGGCCCCGCCTGCACCGGCCGCGGCTTGAGCGCCTCTATCTCCGCAATCCGACGCCAGGTCTCACTCGACCCCGCCGGACGCGCCAGGTCGTCCAGCCCAATCCGGCCTGCCTTCAAACCGGCAGCGACCGCCTCGGCCGTCAACCCACGCTCTACCTGCATCGTCTCCAGATGAAAAAGATCCCACTCAGCCAACGCTCCAGCCCTCAAGGTCCACGCCTCGACCCCGACTCCTCAACCCCAATGTGAATCGACACCCCCTCAACCCGCGCCGCCGCTCCCGCCACCCGCAACACTTCCCCATGCGGCACCGCCGCATCCGCCTGCAAAACCACCCGCTGCTTGCCACTGACCACCGCCTGTTCCACCGCCTCGGCAATCGCCTCATCGTCCAAAAGCTGCCGTTCCGGGTCCGCCTTCAGGCCAAAATAAACCAACGCCGAACCCTCCGGTCCGCTCGGCGGCGCAATCGTCAGCACCGCCGCCTCCCGCTCATCCACCCCCACCCCATGCCGCGCCTCGGGCATCGAAACGGCCGCCTCCGACGACACCTGATACGTCAGCAACAAGAACGTCAGAAGCTGGAACACCGTGTCCACCATCGGCGTCAGATCAATATGATCGTCGCCCGCACTCTGCAAACCACGCAATTGCTGCTGGAGAAGCATCCGACCGCCTCGCCGCCTCCCACCTCACCCCGAGCCACCCCTCCCCCACTCACCCTCTCACCGGGTCGCCGCCGCACGCGCCGACGCGGCCCGACTTCGCGGATCGCTCTGCTCGAAAATCTCCAGAAAATCCGACAACTGCCGCTCCGTCCGATCCCGCAGCCGCCGCAACCGCGCCTGCGCATCATTCCCAAACATCATCAGCGGATTGGCAATCAACAGACCCGCCGCCGTTGTCCACAACCCCAGCGAAATCGACTGCGCCAAGGCCGTCGGGTCCGGCTTGCCCCCCGACCCCATCCGCGCAAAGGCCGCAATCATCGCCATCACCGTCCCCAACAACCCCAACAGCGGACCCAGCCGCGCCGCCGTCGCCAGCGACGCCACCCGATTCTCCAACCCGCTAACCACCTCCGTATGAAAATCCATCACCAGCAACTGCTTGACCTTCGCCAGCCCCTTGGACCGGTTCCGCAACGTCATCGCCATCATCTGCGCCAACGCCGTGTGCCAGTGCGCCGGGTCCTGACACGCCTCCACCGCACCCTTCACATCCCCCCGTCCCAGCAACTCCTTGACCCGGCCTATCAACGCCTCAGCTTCCGACTCCCGTATCCCCTTCTTGGCCAGCGTCCGATACAGCAAGATCGTGTTATACAGCCCCCAAACCCCCAACAACGCAATCGCGACGTAAATAAAGACGCCCGCCTGCTCAATAATCGACGGCACATCCAGCCCGCCGCCGCCCGTTGCTGCCCTGGTCGGTGCTTGCATCGTCTCAGACTCTCTCTCTCCCTACAGGCCGCCCCCGCCCCAATCCCCCGCGGCGCCCAAGCCAGCCTCTCCCCCAGGCCGCTCCGACGCGACATCTCATTCTGCCGGCCGCCCTAAGCCCAGACAAGGGCCGCCATCCCCGCTTTTTCCCCTCACTTGCAGCGCCCGCTGACGAATGTCACAATGCAAATCGTCCGCCCTTTCTTCCCTGGGTTTCGGTTCACCGGCCCTCTCCATCATGCCGCGCACCGCCCTCATCGTCGACGACGAGCGCGACACCAACGACATCCTCGCCGAGCTGGTCCAGGCACGCGGCTTCCAGCCCATCCAACTCTTTGAAGGCGGCTCGGTCCTCGACGTCGTCCGCCAACACAAGCCCGATATCATCCTCCTCGACCTGATGCTCCCCGATATCGACGGCTACACCCTCTGCGAACGCCTCAAACGCAACCGCGAAACCAACCTCATCCCCGTCCTTATGGTCACCGCCCTCAACGACACCAACCACTCCATCCAGGGCGTTCGCGTCGGCGCCAACGCCTACCTCACCAAACCCTTCCAACCCCAACAACTCTTCGACGCCATCGACCAAGCCCTCGCCTGGCGCCAAACCCACGAACGCCACGGCACCACCGGCGAAATCCAATTCGACATCCGCTCCGAAGTCGGCTACCTCCACCAGGTCAACGACCTCCTGACCGACCTCTACACCCACACCCCCCTGACCGAACGCCAGATCAAGGAACTCCGCCAGGCCGTCATGGAAATGGGCGGCAACGCCATCGAGTGGGGCCACCGCAAAAACGCCGAACTGCCCCTCCGCATCACCTACCGCATCGACCCCAACACCGTCACCCTCGTCATCCAGGACCAGGGGCCTGGCTTCGACCCCAACCACGTCCCCCACGCCGCCAGCGACGACGACCCCATGACCCACCTCGACGTCCGCTCCGCCATGGGCATCCGCGAAGGCGGCTTCGGTATCATGCTCGCGCGCGGCCTCGTCGACGAGTTCCGCTACAACGACCGCGGCAACGAAGTCACCCTCGTCAAACGCTTCGAAACCACCGCCCCCAACCCCAACTCCCCAAAATAACTCCTCACTTCCCCCACCTCGGTCCACCCATGCCCCGCATCCGGACCGCCCTGTCTGGCATCCTGGCCCTCGCCCTGACCGCCACTCCCTGGACCTTCGCCTCCCAGGGCCGCGCCCTCCGACCCTTCATGCGCCAAAAACTCGCTTACTCCCAGGCCATCCTCGAAGGCATGGCCATCGAGGACTACGCCCTGCTCGTCAAAAACGCCAAGGCCCTCCGCGCCCTCAGCGAAGACGCCCAATGGCGCCTCTCCCCCAACATCCACTACCTCCGCCTCAGCAACGAATTCCAAACCCTCGCCGACGAACTCGCCTCCAAGGCCCAAGACCGTAACCTCGACGGCGTCACCCTCGCCTTCTTCAAGCTCACCAACAACTGCGTCGCCTGCCACAAACTCCTCCGCGACGAACGCCTCATCAGCCTCCATCCCGCCAATCCCCTCCAACCCCCCCAGATCGCCCCGACCCCCTGAGTCCCAATCGCCTCAAATCGTCTTCTCGCCCCCGTTTTTCTTGGACAACGTCCCACCCGACTCCTATATGTGGGAAGGCTCGACCCGACGCTCCGGCCCGCCGGTTCAGCCCCCCGTGATCTCCCCACTCCCGGCCGGCGGAAGTACCCCATGACACTCCACCCGGCCCGTCGGCTCGCTGCGCTCGTCGCGCTGGCCTTGTTCGCCTCCTCGGCTCTCGCCCAGAACCCACCCCGCGACGCCGCCACGATCCTCCAGGAAATCGAGGCGGTCAAAATGCCGCCCATCCCCGCCAACCGCAACGACCAGGCCGCCGTCCGCCAGTACATCCAGGACGCTCTCAAGGCCCGCAACACCCGCGCGGCTCTGATCGGCGAACTGGCCAAGGTCGACCCCAACAACGACCGCCTCCCCCAGCTCCTCCCCGAACGCTGGATAACCCTCGACTCCGACCAACTCGACAAAGAACTCGACCAGACCCTCGCCGCCTCCCCCTCCGAACCCATCCGCCGCGAGGCCCTCTTCTTCAAAGCCCGCAACGCCATCGTCCAAAATCGCCTCCGACCCGACGCCGCGCTGCCCGCCATCGAAGCCTTCGCCGAGGCCGCACCCGGCGACGACCGCACCGGCCAGCTCCTCTACATGGCCTCAACGGCCATCCGCGACAACTCCCGCCGCACCGCCCTCGAAGACCGCATCCTCAAGGACTTCCCCGACAGCCGCTACGCCCGCGCCATCCACGGCCAACGCCGCCAACGCGAGGGCATCGGCAAACCCTTCGAACTCGAATTCCAGGACGCCATCTCCGGGTCCACCGTCTCCATGGCCGACCTCAAGGGCAAGGTCGTCGTCGTCGACTTCTGGGCCACTTGGTGCGGCCCCTGCGTCGCCGAAATGCCCAAAATGAAAAACCTCTACGCCGAGTACAAAGACAAGGGCGTCGAATTCATCGGCGTCAGCCTCGACGCCCCCGAGGACGAGGGCGGCCTCGACGCCCTCAAAAAATTCGTCGCCGAAAACGAAATCTCCTGGCCCCAGTACTACCAGGGCAAGGGCTGGGAGAGTGAGTTCAGCTCAAGCTGGGGCATCAACGCCATCCCCGCCGTCTTCGTCGTCGCCCCCGACGGCACCCTCCACTCCACCCAGGCCCGCGGCCAACTCGAACGCATGATCCCCGAACTGCTCAAAAACGCCGCCAAATCCACCAGCGGCAACGAGTAACCCTCCCCCGGAAATCGGTCTCTCGTCCCACACGACCCCGTTCCCAGCCCCGCAAGGTCCCCGGGAACGGGGTCTTCTCTTCTCCCCCGGCCCGTCCACCACAGACCCCAACCACCCCAGCGCCACCGCCAACCGCGGCAGCCGCCACGCACGCCGCCACCACCGCCCCGACCGGACCCGACTCATCCCCCGCTCCCGTCAGCGCCGCGGCACCCATCCCTCAACCGGCCCGCCAGTCCCCGAACTCCGTGCCCCCCGTCCGGGCGCTCTGCCTCAAGGCTGCGGCGCACGCCGAACCGTCCGCCGCGGCCGGGCCCCCTCCCGCACGCGCAAACGGCCCCCAGGCCATTCCCCGCGCTCCCCTGGCCGCACCGCCGGCACCGCCACCGCCGAAAACGCCTGCGGATCGCCCGGCATCACCGCCACGCTCCCAAACCCAGCCCCACCTCCCAGCCCACCCCCACCGATTCCGCCAAACCCGCCTCCAAACCCAGCTCCAAACCCGCCGCCAAAGCCGCCCTGCCCTCCTCCGGCCACCGCGCCCGGTACCACAAACACGTTGAATTCCTGAAGCGTCGTGAATTGCGGTTGCAGGTTCGTAAACCGGACATACCGCCGATCGGCCGTCACCACCGGCGTCACGCTGAGCATCACCCCGTCCGGAAACGTCCCAATGACCGGCTGAAACGCCACCCCTTGGCCCTGTGTTTCCACCGGAACCATCACCATCAACGCCAACCCAACTCCCACGACCCCGCTCGTGCGCATCATCGCACCCTCTCGCTTCAGCACTACCCTGGCTCGGCGCCGCCCGGCCGCTCCATCAGCCCCCAATCCTCCCCAGAACTCCGGTCGCCAATCCAGCAAAAAACGCCCCCCAACCCCGCGCGCCGCCCCTCTCCCGCCTGCCCCTGGCCCGACCGCCTCTGACCACCGGCCTGCCGCTCTCTCCAGCCTTCTACGTTCTTCTTTCTCTCCTGGCAACCAGGCCCAGTCGCTGGCAAACTAGAAAATGCGCTATGCTCCGCCTGGACCGAGCGGCTCACCCTCCTCCCCCGCCGCCACTGCCTCCAGACCCGACCCCCTCCATGATCCTCCTGACCATCCAGGGCCAGACCTACAACCTCGACTATCTGGTCAAATATCGGGTCCACACCGGCCAACGCGAGGTCGCCACCAGCGGTCTGGTCGATCCTGAACCCGTCTTCGAGGATTACCGCTACATCGAGCTGGTCTTCGCCGACGGCGTCTGCATCACCCTCGACGACGTCCAAACCAAGGCCTTCCTCAACTTTCTCCGCCGCCGCAGCTACACCCTCGACCTCGACCGCATCGACGAAATCGCCTTCGGCCCTGTCGTCGTCCACGACACCGTCGAGGGCGGCAACATCATCTTCCAGACCCCCGAAGAAGCCGAGGCCGAAACCCGCCCCGTCGTGCTCGACCTCAAGCTTCCGCCCGGCGGCCAACTCGACTGATCGACCCCACCGGTCACACCCGCCTTCGCCGCTCCGACCGCCTCATCAACCCCCCCTCACCGGCCTCCGCCCCCCAGCCCTAAGAGCGCCTGCCGAACTTGCTCGGCCGAAAGGTTGTACGTCTGCCCAAACCCCGCCACCAGCCGCGCCGCCTGAATCCTCAGCCGATACAACCCAAAATCCCCAAACCCAAACAACCGCTCCGCATCTGGAAACCGCCCCAGATACGCCATCCGCAACTCCTCATACGCACCCGTCCCCCGCGCCACCTCTTCGGCCACCGCCCAGAGCGACACCCGCGCCAGCGTCTGCGGGTCTCGACCCGCGTCCGAATCCTCCTCGGCCACGAGCACCCCTACCCGCGGATCGGCCATCACATCCTGCGTGTGATAAGCCAGCCGGCTGATATGAACCACCAGCGCTGGCGCCTCCGGCTCCACAACATACGCCACCATCGAAACCAGCGGCGCCCCAGCCCGCAGCGTCCCCAACGCCGCCACCCGCCGCGCCCCGATCAAACGACCCAATTGCTCCAGCACGCGCGTATCCATGTCCCTACCCCCCGCTCTCCGACCCACCCATCCCCGGCCCCCAGCCTCGACCCCGGATCGGCCCCTCTTTCAATCCCCTCCAGCCAAACGCACCACCAGCCCCACCCGCTCCACCACCCCGGCCCCATCGACTGCCCGCACCCGCAATTCCAGCGGCCCCAACACCACCCGATCCCCCAACCGCGGTCGTCGACCCAACCGCGCACGCACCAGCTCGTCAAGCGTCCACGACCGATCCGCTCCCAGCTCCACCCCATAACAATCTTCCAACTCCCCCACCCGCGCCGACGCCCTCAGCCCAAACTCGACCGGCTCCGTCCACGCCTCCGCCTCTTCGGCAAACACCCGATCCACCAGCGGCTTCACCCCGGGCCTCACCACCAGAATCACATGGTCCCCGGCCAGAATCCGCGTCCCCCCGTGCGGCGGAATCACCTCCTGCCCCCGCGCAATCAGCGCGATCACCGCCCCATCCGGCAACACCAGATGACGCACCAGCCGACCCGCTAGACGCGAACGCGCCGACACCGTATACCCCACCACTTCGCCGTCCACCGGCCGCAACGCATGAATCTCCAACTCCACCGGCGGCGCCGACTCCGCCGCCCGCTCCAACCCCAGCCACCGCGCCACCGCCGGGATCGTCCACCCCTGAATCAACGCCGACACCAATACCACAAAAAACACCACATCAAAGATCCCGTCCGCTCCCTCCAATCCCGCCAGCCGCGGAAATGTCGCCAACGTGATCGGCACCGCCCCCTTCAACCCCACCCACGACAACAAACCCAACTCCCGCACCCCAAATCCAAACCCAAACGGCACCAGCGACACCACCACCGCCAACGGCCGCGCCACCAACACCAATACCCCCGCCAGCAACAACCCCTGACCGGCCACTGCCCACAACCGACTCGGAAAACTCAACAACCCCAACGTCACAAACATCACGATCTGCGCCAGCCACGCCCACGCATCGTGAAACCGCAACACCCCTCCCCGATACACCATCGGCCGGTTCCCCATCACAATGCCCGCCAGATAAATCGCCAAAAACCCACTCCCCCCCAACGCCGCCGCCACCCCATACGCCAGCAGCCCACTGGCCCCTACCAGCCCCGGATACAAACCGGCCACCTCCAAGTTGATCCGATTGATCAGCCCCACCGCCCCCAAACCCACCACCAATCCCGCCACCGCCCCCACCACCATCTGGTTCACAAACAATCCCAACAGCGACGGACCCAATCCCACCCGACCCCCAATCAACTCCATCAACCCCACCGTCAGAAAAATCGCCATCGGATCATTTGAACCACTCTCCATCTCCAACGTCGCGTTCAACCGCCTCGGTAGCCGCACTCCCCGCGACCGCAACGCCGCAAACACCGCCGCCGCATCCGTCGACCCCACAATGCTCCCTAGCAGCAACCCCTGCTCCAGCGACAAACCCAACACCACCGCCGCCGCATACCCCGTCACCACCGCCGTCACCAACACCCCCAACGTCGACAACACCAACGCCGGACGCCACCCCAACCGGATCGACTCCCACGACGTGCTCAGCCCCCCATCCAGCAAAATCACCGCCAGCGCCAACGTCCCCACTCCATGCGCCACCGCCGCATCATCAAACGGAATCCCACCCAGCCCCTCCGACCCCGCCAACATCCCCAAACCCAAAAAAATCACCAACACCGGCAACCCAAACCGCGTCGAAAGCTTGCTCGAAACAATCCCCAGCAAGACCAAAATAGATCCAATTAATATGATACGATCAATTAAAAACACGCGGATACTCCTTTGACCCCGCTCCGGCTCCGCCGGAGCGGACCCGCCGGCACGCTTCCTCTACCCCACACCGCCCCCGCTCGGGCCTGGCCCCCGCCCCCTGCCGGCAATCCGACCGCTCCCCCCGGCCCGACGCGTGCGGCTCCCATCCTGTCAAGCCTTCGACCCGCCGTCGATGCCCCTCAGCAGGCCGCCCCCAACCCCCTCACATCCGCGCGCCCACGCCCCCGGGCCCCGTCGTCTCTGGCCCGCGCGGACCTCTCTGCGGCACAATAGCCTTCTGGCGGCCCACACCACCACGCCGCCGCCAGCCTACCGTCCGACTCCCTCCGGCTGCCCCCGTTCGACAGCTCTCCTAACTCCTTCCCCCCAAACACCCCAACTCCCCGGATTACCCCATGCACTACCTGGCCCTGGCCACCGACTACGACGGCACCATCGCCCACCATGGCGCTGTCGACGAGCCAACCCTGGCCGCCCTCGAACGCCTCCGCCAGACCGGACGAACCCTCATCCTCATCACCGGACGCATCCTCGACGAACTCCACGTCGTCTGCCCCCGCCTCGACCTCTTCGACCGCGTCGTCGCCGAAAACGGCGCCCTGCTCTACAACCCCGCCACCGGCGCCCAACGCCTCCTGGCCGATCCCCCCCCCACCGACTTCGCCCGCCTGCTCCGCTCCCGCGGCGTCGACCGCATCGTCCAAGGCCGCGTCATCGTCGCCACCTGGGTCCCCCACCAGACCACCGCCGCCGCCCTCATCGACGAACTTCAACTCCCCCTCCAGGTCATCCTCAACAAGGACGCCGTCATGGTCCTGCCTCGCGGCGTCGACAAGGCCACCGGACTGGCCGCCGCCGTCGCTGACCTCGGCCTCACTCCCCAACAGACCATCGGCATCGGCGACGCCGAAAACGACCAGACCTTCCTGGCCCTCTGCGGCTTCTCCGCCGCCGTCGCCAACGCCCTGCCCGAACTCAAACAACACGTCGATCAGGTTACCTCCGGCCACCACGGCGCCGGCGTCTGCGAACTGATCCAGACCTGGCTCGACGGCCAGCTCATCCCCCTTCGACCCCCTACCCCACCGCCCCCATCCAGCCAAAAAGACCATGACACACCCCCACCGCCCCAGTAGACTGACTCATACGGGCGGGTGAGCCACACCCACCCCTCTCCGCAAACCCTCCGGCGGCCCTCTGCCGATGCTCAGGCTCACCGCCGCCCAATCCCGCCCCTCCCCAGACGGTTCCCCCAGCCGCCGGACCTTCCTGCGCATCGGCTCGGCCGCCCCCTTCGGCTTCAACCTCGCCCACCTCCTCCAGGCCGCCGAACCCGGCCGCGCCCGCGCCCGCTCGCTCATCGTCTTCGCCCTCGAGGGCGGCCCGTCCCACATCGACCTCTGGGACATGAAACCCGACGCCCCCGAGCAAATCCGCGGCGAGTTCCAGCCCATCCAGACCACCGCCCCCGGACTGCTGCTCTGCGAACACCTCCCCCTCCTGGCCCAACAAGCCCACCACCTGGCCATCGTCCGCTCCGTCCACCACACCATCGGCGACCACAACGCCGGCTACTACCAAGCCGTCACCGGCAAAAACCCCACCCTCGGCGGCCGCCTGATCGTCGCCCCCAGCGCCGACAACTTCCCCTGCCCCGGCTCGGTCCTCGCCAAACTCAGACCCGGCGACGGCTCCCTCCCCGACTCCGTCCACATCCCCGACTGGATGAGCAACAACGGCTCACTCCTCCCCGGCCAGGACGCCGGCTTCCTCGGCGCTCAGTTCGACCCCTTCCTCGCCGGCGACCCCAGCCGCCCCGACTACCGCATACCAGGCCTCACGCTCCCCGACGGCCTCTCTCCCGCACGCCTCGACGCCCGCCGCTCCCTCCTCGACCTCGTCAACCACACCCTCGACAGCCCCGCCGCCTCCCAGGTCGCTCACCTCGGCGAACACTACCGCCGAGCCTTCGACCTGATCTCCAGCCCCGCCGCACGCCGCGCCTTCGACCTCTCCCAAGAACCCGACTCGGTCCGCCTCCGCTACGGCCTCGACCCCGACAACCCCCGCACCCGCGAGGCCCGTCAATTCGGCGGTCTGCCCCACCTCGGCCAATGCCTCCTCCTGGCTCGCCGCCTCATCGAAGCCGGCGTCCGCGTCGTCACCGTCTGCACCGGCGCTCGCTTCGACCAAACCTGGGACACCCACCGCCAACACTTCCCCCTGCTCAAACAGTCCATCCTCCCCATGTTCGACCGCGGCTTCTCCGCTCTCCTCGACGACCTCAACGCCCGCGGCCTCCTCGACGAAACCTTGATCCTGGCCGTCGGCGAGTTCGGCCGCACCCCCAAAGTCGGCCAGATCACCAGCTCCGCCGGCTCCGACCCCGGCGGACGCGACCACTGGCCCTACTGCTACAGCGTCCTCCTAGCCGGCGGCGGCATCCCCGGCGGCTCCATCTACGGCGCCAGCGACCGCTTCGCCGCCTACCCCGCTCGCGACCCCCGTCTCCCCCGCCGACATCATCGCCACCGTCTACCAGGCCCTCGGCATCCCCCCACACACCATCCTCCACGACCCCAACCAGGACCGGCCCCTGTTCCTCAGCGAGGGCACCCCCATCCGCGCCTTGCTCTAGGCAGGACCCATCCGTCGACCGCCCCACCCCACGCCGGCCAGACCCCCGCCACCCAGCGCCGAACCCCAGCCCCCATCCGACCCACTCCCGCATCAGCCCACCCCAGCGCGCGGGCCTCCTCGACTCCCCACTCAAACCGCCCCTTCTCCCTTACAGCGTCAAGTCCGGCGCCGAGGCGATCCGCCGCCACATCTTCCGGAGCAGCCAGATCTCCCCCGAGTGACACGCCTCGTCGTGCAGCCCGTGCAGAATCAGGTACCGCGGCGTCCGCCCCGACCCGTCGGCCACCGCACGGTCTAGCTCCGCCTCGCTCAGCGCCGAAATCGCCGACCGCAGCCGCTCTCGCTGCTCGACCAGCCGCGCCACCACCTCCTCCAGCTTCGGCCACTGCTCCGCTGCAACCTGCGCCGGCTGGCTGTCCTTACCAAAGATCGCCCGCCAGCCCGGCGGCCACGCTGGCTCGCAGCCTAGCCCCTGGCTCGACAGCCACTCGACGATCACAAACGCATGGCCCGCGTGCCAGAGGATCGTATTCTGCGTCCCCGTCGGCGCCCACGCCGCTTCGGCCGGCGTCACACCCTCGAGCCGCCGCAGCGTCTTCCCACGCACTTCCTCCACCAGCATCAGCAACGTCGCGTCGGGCATGGTCGTCGCTCCCGTGGTATGCTCGCTCTCAACCCATGATCGACGACCACCCGTCCCCGGAGAAGCTCCCTCTCCCCGGCGGCCCCACTCCCACCCGGAGCCTCCCTCTCATGCGCCGCGTCCGACCGCTCTGGGCCATCCTCGTCCTGACCGCCCTACCCGCTCAGGCCGCTGAGCTTCGCATCGGCGCCGCCCAGGTCGACATCACTCCCCCGGTCGGCATCCCCATGGCCGGCTACTACTACGTCCGCCCCGCCGAGTCGATCCACGACCCCCTCTACGCCAAAGCCCTCGTGCTCGACGACGGCCAGACCCGCGCCGCCCTGGTCGCCCTCGACCTGATCTCCACCTCCTTCGACCTCGTCCACGACGCCCGCAAGGAAATCGAGGCCACGACCGGCATCCCCGCCGACCACGTCATGATCTCCGCCACCCACGCCCACACCGGCCCTGTCATCGGCACCCACGCCGCCAGCGGCGGCTTCGGCGGCGACCACCCCCTGGCCCGCCGCTTCCGCGCCGAGCTGCCCGCCAAAATCGCCCAGGCCGTCTCCCAAGCCGACCAGCAACGCGCTCCGGCCCGCCTCCGCGCCGCCCACGGCTCCGAATCCTCCATCGCCTTCAACCGCCGCTTCCACATGGCCGACGGCTCCGTCGGCTGGAACCCCGGCAAGCTCAACCCCGCCATCCTCAAACCCGCCGGCACCATCGACCCCGACGTCCCCGTCCTCTTCTTCGACTCCGCCGACCAACCCCGCAAACCCCTAGCCGCCTACGTCAACTACGCCGTCCACCTCGACAACGTCGGCGGCACCGCCATCTCCGCCGACCTGCCCGCCGTCCTAGCCCGTCTCCTCGCCGACGTCCACGGCCCCAACCTCATCACCCTCTGGACCGCCGGCTGCTGCGGCGACATCAACCACATCGACGTCACCTGGCCCGAACCCCAGCACGGCCACGCCAACGCCGCCCGCATGGGCACGATCCTGGCCGCCGAAGTCCTCCGCACTTGGCCCAGGCTCGCCGAAGTCCCCCCCGGTCCACTCCGCGTCCGCCGTCAGATCGTCTCCCTCGACCTGCCCGAGGTCTCGGACGCCGACGTCGAGGCCGCCCAGGCCATCCTCGCCCGGGTCAAGGACGGCTCAACTCCGCCGCCCACCTTCCTCGAGCACGTCCACGCCTACAAGGTCCTCGACGTCGCCGCCCGCAACGGCCAGCCCTGGGAGGTCGAAGTCCAGGTCATCGCCCTGGGCAACTCGGTCGCCTGGGTCTCCCTGCCCGGCGAAATCTTCGTCGAGCTAGGTCTCGCCATCAAACAGGATTCCCCCTTCCCCCACACCATCATCGCCGAGCTGGCTAACGGCTCGATCGGCTACATCCCCTCGCGTCGCGCTTACAACCAGGGCAACTACGAAGTCATCAGCGCCCGTTGCGCCGCCGGCTCCGGCGAGCGGCTCGTCGACGCCGCCGTCCAGATCCTCAAAACCCTCCACCACGAAGCCAGCCCCTAAACCTCTCCCCACACCACCCCCGGCCTCATCCCGCTCCACCGCGCCGGCCTCTCCCCGACACCGCCGCAGCCTGTGTGCCCCATCCCCGCTGCGGCCCGGCCCAGGCGGGAGCCAGTCAACCCCACCGCTCAGCGGCCCGGCTCCGCCGGCGGATTCTCTTCGGCCGCCGCCGGCGTATTGGCCATCCGCCGCACCGCCGCCTCCAGATTGTTCAAAAATGTAACCAGCTCCGCCCGGCCCCGACGATCCCCTCGGCTGGCTAACAAACCGAGCGCCGGCTCGCCGTAGGCATGAAGCTGCCGGATCGCCGCGTTGGCCGTCATCACCGTCGCCCGACCGGTCGCCTCATACTCATGATACGCCGTCGCGATCAGCCGATCGGCCTCCGCCCGGCGCACTCCATGCACCCCCCCACTCGGCGCCACCTCGGGCCAACGCACCAGCCCCCCCTCATCCAGCAACGCCGACAACGGCACCTCCGCCACCGTCTCCCGCGCCTTGACCGCACTCGGACTCCACCCCGGATCGGTCAGACGGTAACGCTCACGCGCAATCTGGTCAGCCAGTTGCTCATTCTCTAGCGCTGTCTGCAACGCCTGCTGCTGCATCAGGTTCGCCTGCGCATAACTATTCACTGCCATCGCGTTGTACAGGCTATACCGCGCATTGTTCAGCATCCCAATCTGATACTTGTACGCGTTCTGCTCATACACATTCATCCCCATGTTCCAAAACGGCCCCCCCCAGCCACCACCCCAACCCCAGCCCCCATACCCATACCCCGCCCCAAACCCGTAGCCACCCCCCCACCACTGCGCCTGCGCCCCAGCCGGCAACATCCCCACCACAACCGCCACCCAGACGGCCCGTACCAACCCCCCCACCCCTCGACCCTTCGTTTCGTCCATCGTCCAGGCCCCCCAACCGTTTCTCCGACCCACCACCCACGCCGCTCACGATCGCTCTAGAACCTGACGCACCGCCTCCCGCGCCGCCGCCACATCATCATACATCGCAACCAGCCGCGGCAGCCCCACGATGTTCGACGCCAGCTCCACATCCGGATGCAGCCCACAAATCGCATACAAAATCCCACGCGTCTCCAGCTCCCCACGCATCGCAATCAATACGGCAAAAATCGAACTGCCCAAATAATTCACCCCCTCAAAGTCGATCACCAACGCCCGCGGCTGCTCCCGCTCCAAGACCTCCATCAGCTCCGCCTTAAACACCTCGGCCGCCTCGGGATGGCGGATCTGATTGCTCGTGACCCGAACCGTACAAATCCCGTCCCGGCTCTTGACCTCAAAATGCGTATAAACCTCATCCGACATATCCGCCTTGCCCCCCACCCGACGCTCAAGACCAAAGCACCACAATCGTTTCAAGTTTAGCGTATCCCACGCCCCACGACCCGACAATCGCCCCCCCTATCCCTCCCGAGTTAGAATATCCCCCATCTCGCAGCCTGTCCCTCGCGTCCCGCCTCCGCCAGAGCTTGGGCACTCCCCGACAATCGACGACGATGACCGAACCTCCCCGAAACCCCAGCGGCAACGGCCACAACCACATCGAGTTCGGCGACGGAAAAAAAACCCTCCGCGTCGACGACCGCCGCGACGCCCCCAGCCCCGAACTGCTCGGCCCCGCCCACGCCGGACGCTCCTTCGTCGTCGCCCTCGGCATCGTCCTGGCCGCCCTGGCCATCGCCCTGATCGTCCTCTTCCGCCAGTGGCGCGACCGTCAGGCCGAACTCGCCGAGTACGGCGCCCGCAACCTCGCCACCGCCGTCCTGCCCCTGGCCAACCGCGTCCCCCCCGGCATCGAACCCGGCGAATGGGCCCTCGTCGTCGATCAAACCCGCATCGCCCTCGAAGTCCTCAGCGCCTCCGGTCTCCTCGAACTCGGCCAGATGCAAACCCTCCGCCGCGACCTCATCCGACGCATCGACCCCGCCCGACCCGAAGACGCCGCCACCGTCCTCGAAGGCATCTGGACCACCCTCGAACGCAGCGCCGGCCCCGCCCTCACCCAGTCACCCAAACTCGAACTCGCCGCCACCATCGAACCCCTCACACGCAACCGACCCGTCGGCGTCAGCCCCCAACTCTGGGACCTCGCCCTGGCACGCACCCGCGCCCTGCTCATCGCCGCCGCCAACTCCCCAAACCTCGACCTCCCCCCGCCCAAACGCCGCGCCCTCCGCGACCTCCTCGCCGCTCGCCTGCTCCGCTCCCGCCCCGAATCCGCCGCCCAAGACCTCGACTGGGTCTGGCAAACCCTCGACCAGGCCAGACTCATCCCCGAAGGCTTCTCTCCCCCTCAGCTCAAACCCCAACCCCCCAACCCCGCCTCGCCCGCCTCACCCCCATAAACCCACCCCACCACCCCCACTCTCGTCCCACCCTCAACGCCGCACCACCCCACCGACCAGCCCCGCCACCGCCTCCGCGTCCAGCCGCACCACCACATACGCGCCATCCCCCCTCCGGCCCCGCTCCACCACCGGCAACACCTCCACCAGCCGCGCGATCTCCGCCCGCTGCTCCGCCGTCGCCGCCCCGTCCCAATACACCCCTAAACACTCCGCACCCATCCTCCGCCACCGCGCCACCTGCTCCGCCCAGTCCAACGGAAGCCGCTCCCAACGCTCCACCCAGCCCTCACGCCCGCTGTAATGCAACGCCGTGATCAGCGCAATCCCCGGCCCCACCACCACCACCCGACCCCCAGGACCACTCGCCCCCGCCAACGCCCGCCCCAACGCCACCTTCCCCTCCTCAACCCGAAACCGCGACCCATCCACCCACGGACCCTGAACCACCACCGCTAAACCCAAAATCCCCACCACCCCAACCCGTCTCCACCTCCCGACCACCCCACCTCCATCAATCCCCCACCCCGCCCAACACCGCGACTCCAGCGCCAAATAGCCCCGCGTCGCCCACAGACTCGCCGCCGGCAACATCAGCAGCCCGTAATAGTCGTGATCCACCAGCTTCGGAGCCAGCAGGACAAAAAACAGCCCGCCCATCACCGTCCAGCCCAGCTCTCCCCCCGCCCGATATCCCGGCACCTCCCGCCGCCGCCACCCAGCCACCACCCCAACAACCATCAACATCGCCGTCACCACACCCACATCCCGTACCACAAACCGAACTGCCGCCGCATACCACCGCCGGTCCCACAGCACGGACGGATCCTGAAAAACCAAATACGGCATGCTGACCCGACGCCCCGCCGTCCACCCATCCACCACCGGGTTCCGCTGCCGCAGAAAAACCAAAACCATCCACAGCGCAACCGGAATCAGAATCACCACCACCATCCCCAGAAACGACGGACGCACCCACGCCCGCCACCGCCTCCCCTCCGCACGCCAGGCCATCTCCGCCAGCACCACCAGAATCATCAGCCCCCAATACTTCGATCCCACCGCCACCACCGCCCCCCCAACCGTCGCCACCAGCCACCCCAACCGCCGACCCCCATCCCAATACCGCCGGTACGCCCACGCCGTCACCACCATCGCCGCCAACATCCACGAATCCGGCATCACCGCCCGCCCATAAAACACAAACAACGGCGCCAGCGTCAGCAGCAACCCCCCAACCCAACCCGCCCGCGCCCCGTGCTCCCGCCGCACCAGCGCCACAAACGCCACCACCGCCACCACCGCCCCCCCCAGACTCAGCAACCGACCCCAAACCTCGCTCTCCCCAAACCACCGATACAACCCCGCCAACACCGTGATGTAGACCGGCACCTCCTCCACCAGCTCCAGCCGCCGACCCCGTTCATCCAGCAGCCCCAGCGTCAACCGCGACGCATCAAACGGCGGACCCGCAATCCCCCGCGCCTTGTTCGCCGAATACACCTGCTTGGCCTGCAACGCATCGGCCAGCGGCGCCCCCAGCCCCGGCAACCGCACCACCACCGTCAACGCCACCAACCCCGCCATCCAAAACCGGTCGCGGGCCGTCATCCGTTTCTCTCCCCCCCCACCCAACCAGCCCCACCCCCGACGCCTGCCGCACAACCAGCCCCGACCAACACCCCCCCCTACCGCCTCACCCCCGACGGCACCCCCGCCACCACCGGCCGATCCAGATCCACACAAAAATCAAAATAGCCAATCATCATCTCATCCGTTGATTGCTCCCCCCACCGCACCGTCTGGTTCGGGTCCGGATTGACCGGATTCGACGCCGTGTTGTCAAAGTGCGCCAGACACTCAATCCGCGTCCCCCGCGGCACAAACAGCGGCTCGGCCAGCCGATACACGTTCTGCCAGTTGAAGTCGTAGTACGGCACCGACAGCAAAATCTCCCGCCGTCCGTCGGGAAACACCGCCTCATACCGGAAATCCCGCCCCCGATAGTGCATGTGCGGCGTCAGGCTCAGCAAATACGCATCGTCCCGCATCGTGTAGCTCGACCGGACCGCAATCGGACCAGTCCGCGGCGGTAGCACGAAATCTCGGTTCGCCGCACCCCGCGTCACCGCCATCCGGCTCACCGGCCCCCGCGCCAAGATCAAGCCCACCGAACTCCGGTCAAACCGCGGAACCCCGATCGGCTGGTAGTGAACCTGAATCTCCAGCTCCGATCCCGCCGGAATCCGCTTCGCGATCCCCGGTCCATACACACACGGCATGTCCCCCGGCGCATAACAGACCAGCTCCGGCCGCGCCTCCGCGCGCGACTCCCAATCCTCCCCTCCCCGATCCTCCTGATGCTCCGGATCCACCACAAAAACGCAGATATGATGCACCACCGCCCGGTCCCCCGGCAGCGCCTGCGCCGCCTGCACCCACACATCCTCGGCAAATCCCGTCGCAACCCGAAACTTCTGGATCGGCACCTGCCCCGTCGCCGGCACATCAAACGCCTCCGGCATCTCCAACACCACATCCGGCTGCCCGATCGTCCACCCCGCCGCATACTCCGGCGCCGGCGGAATCCGACCAAGATCCCCCGCCGCCATCCCCTGCTCGATCCAACCCAAGAGCGTCGCTCGCTCCCGATCCGTCAGGCTCCGATCGTTCGACCACCTCCCATACCGCGGATCCGCATGCCACGGCGGCATCAACCCCTGATCCACCACCTCATAAATCGAATCCGCTCGCCGCCGATAGTCCTCATAACCCATCAGCCGAAACGGCCCCACCTCCCCAGGCCGATGACACACCTGACACTTCACCCGCACAATCGGCTCCACATCCTCCGCAAACGTCAACCGCCCCAGACCCTCCCCATCCACCTCCGGCGACGCCCGCCGCCGCAACCGCGCAATCTCCGGCCCCGGACGCCTCAACTCAGTCCGCACTCCCTCCGGCACCACCCGCTCAATCGGACACGTCACCACCGCCGTCACACCCACCTCCACCGCTCGCCCAGTCAACACCGCCTCCAACGCCTCCGCCAAATAATGCCGCGACGGCTCCGCCTTGAACGCTCCCCGCGCAAACTGATCGTCAATCGCCCCCCGATACCGCACCCGACCCCCACCATCCAACAACACCACCTCCCCAATCCGCTCCACCCGCCACGCATCCGCCACCCGATTCCCCTCATCCCGCGCCACCGCAAAACCCACCCCATGCCGTCGCGCATGCTCGGCCACCTGCTCCGCCGTCTCATGCGCATTCGGATACAACGCCACAAAACCCACCCCGCGCCCCTCATACCGCCGCGCCAACTCCACCAGCCGCGGCATGTACAAATTCCCCACCGGACAATCAATCCCCGCAAACACCACCACCACCGGCCGCCCCCGGTCCCCCCCCAACCGCACCAGACCCCCCTCCACCGTCCTCAACTCAAACCCTGGCAGCCGTTCCCCCACCCCACGCACCCCACGCCCCAGCCTCCACCTCCCCACCAGTCCATACCCAACCACGACGCATAAACTTATGATTATGCCAATCACCGCAAGCCGGCGGCCGCGCCGACGCCCACCACCGCTCTCGTCCATGAGATCGACTACCCCACATTCATCCGCCTAAACCACAAAGCGGCCCGGGATTCTGGCCACAGGCACCCATCCCGTCAAGCCAGGTTGTTCACCCCCCCGCCGGCCCCCATCGGCCACGCGCACTCCAGCCGCCAGGCTCTCCTTGGCAGCCGCTTCCTCACCGCCCCTAGTCCGCCTCCGCGGTGCCTTCCAACCCGCCGCCCCCATGCCGGCGCAACGCTTCGGCCAGCTCGATCCACTCCTCCACATTGAGCGCCTCAGCCCGCAAACCGCCGTCAAGTCCCTGCTCGGCCAGCACCGCGTCCACCTCCGCCTTGCTCCAGCCGCGGCCACCCTGGCCCTCCTGGCTCCCCCGGCCCCCGATCGCCGCGATCGCGCCCCGCAGGTTCTTCCGCCGGTGCAAAAACACCTGACGCACCACCCAATGAAACCAACCCAGGTCCGCGATCGCCTCTCGCCGCAACCGATCCGTCACCAGCTTCACAATCGCCGACTCCACCTTCGGACGCGGCCAGAACACCGACGGAGCCAACACCCGCACCAGCTCCACCTCGCACAACGCCTGTACCAAAACCGTCAACGCCCCATACGACCCACGGCCCGGCTCCGCCACCAGCCGTTCGGCCACCTCACGCTGAATCGTCACCACCATCATCGCCGGCCGCAACTCATCATCCACCAACAAATTGGTGATCAACGGCGTCGCCACGTTGAACGGCAGATTCGCCACCAGCTTCAGCCGACGCCCCGGCTCCGCCCCGAGCCGCTCCCGAACCGCCGCGACCACCCCCCCGTCCAGCCGATGCTTCCCCGCCAGCACATCGGCCCGCAAGACCGTCACATTCCCAAACCCGGCCACCGCCTCCCGCGTCAGCTCCGCCAGCGCCGGGTCAATCTCCACCGCCACCACCGCGCCAGCTTGCCCCGCGAGCCGCGTCGTCAACGCCCCCGCCCCCGAACCCACCTCCAACACCACATCCTCAGGCCCCAGCTCCGCCGTCCGCACAATCAAATCATGAATATTCAAGTCTATCAGAAAATTCTGACCATACCGGTGCTGCGGCGCAATCCCGCGCCGGGCAAACATCTGCCGCAAATACGACAACGTCTGCCGCGGCATCACCCACCCGCCTCAACCGATCCGAACCGAACAGCCCCGCCCCCAGACCCGTCCACTCCCGCCAACGCTCCATCCGCCCCCTCAACGGCCCCCAGCAACTTCGCCACATGCTTGGCCAGCAGGTCCGTCTCAATGTTCACCCGCATCCCCGGCCGATTCCAGCCCAGCGTCGTCACCGCCAGCGTGTGCGGAATCAGCATCACCGAAAACCCGTCCCGCTCCACCGTCACCAGCGTCAGGCTCACCCCGTCCACCGCAATCGAACCCTTCTCCACCATCAGCCGCGTCCACCGCTCATCGACCGCATACCGCTGATACTCCCACTCCCCCTCCTCCCGCCGCTCCCGCAGCTCCGCCGTCCCGTCAATATGCCCTTGAACAAAGTGCCCCCCCAGCCGATCCCCCACCCGCAACGCCCGCTCCAGATTGACCCGATCCCCGGCCGCTCGCTCCCCCAGATTGGTCCGCGCCAGCGTCTCCGGACCCGCCTGAACCTCAAACCGTTCTCCAGCCGACCCCACCACCGTCAGGCAGCACCCATTGACCGCCACACTCTCCCCCACCGCAAGCCCCTCGACCAGCCCCGGCCAGCAAACCGTCAACCGCCGGCCTCCCCGCTCGTCCACAAACCCCTCAATCCAACCCAACGCTTCAACCAATCCTGTAAACATCGTCTTATTCCTTCAGGCGACGCTCAGCCCCCCTCCAACCGCCCCCAAACTCCCATTCTACGCAACACCCGCCTCGCCAGGGCGATCAGGTCGCCCCGACCCTCCGCCCGCAGCCCATACCCGACCACGTACGCACCAACCCCCAGCGTCAGATGAACCACCAGCGGCACCACCCGCTCCAGCCGACTGCTCCCCTCCATCGGCCCCTCAACCAACCCCCGCGCCGCCCACGCCACCACCAGCAACAGAGCCGCCCCCGCCAGCGGCGAACCCAACGCCCGCCTCACAAACTCACGCCCCGAAACCCCCAACTCCCGAAAACAGTAAAGCCCCGGAATCAGCAGGTTCGACACCCACGTCGTCAACACCGTCCCCCAAATCACCCCCGACACATCCCCCGCCACCCGCGTCCAGATATAGCTGACCGGCAGATTCACCAGCGAACCACCCAACGCCGCCAACGCAATCACCCGCACCTTCCCCAGCCCCGTCGCCATCTGAACCAGTACCGACAACACCAGTGGCGCCGTCGCCAGCAAAAACAACCGCATCCACACCGCCTGGTCCGCAAACCGCGGCACCCACGCCTCCAAAAACGGCCGCGCATCCAACGCCGCCAGCAGCACCACCGGCAACAACACCCCCACCAGCAGCCGCGTCCCGTCGTACTTGATCCGCTCCAACGCCCCCCGATCCTCGGCCGCCGCCAGACTCGCCACCGCCGGCATCACCAGATACGCCAGCATCCAACCCATCTGCCGTATCTGCAAAAACGGCTTCGACACCGCCTGATACGCCGCGATCGCCGCCGCCGGCTCCTCCAACGCATACCCCAACACCGTCGTATCCAGCTTGTCCGCCAACACCACCGACAACTGCAACAACGCCATGTACACGCTGATCCGCATCAAATCCCGCACATCCCCCGCCTCAAACCGCCCAAATCGCGGCACCAAACCCAACTCCACCACCATCACCCACAACGCCGGACCCAGCGACAAACCCACCGAAATCACCGTCTGCGCCACCACAATCCCCACAAACGGCACCCCTCCCTTCAATCCCGCCCAGAGCACCACAAACCGCAAAATGACAATCCAAAACTCATACCGCGGGATAAAGTCATACCGCCGCGCCGCCTGCAACACACTCGACACCACCACCGACAGCCCAAAACACGGCGCCGTCACCGCCTGCAACACCAACAACTGCACAATCAACCGCCGCTCCTCCGCCCGGAACGAAGCCGGTATCCCCCACCCCGCCAACGCCAACAACACCCCCGCCTGCACCAGCGCCGTCGTCGCGTAAAACGCCATCCCACACGCCACCGACCGCCGCACCCCCGCCCGATCCCCTCGCGTCCAACGCTCCGAAACCTGGCGCTGCAACGCCGAACTCATCCCCAGCTCAAGCAAAAACTGCAGAAACCCAAAACCCCACGCAAACCCATACGCCCCAAACAAACCCTCCCCCAAGTGCTCCACAATCAGCGGCACACTCCAAAACGCAAACACCACCTGCAGCGGCGTCCGCAACGCCAGCCAGAACGTCCCCCGCAACAGCCGACCCAACACCGGCGGCAGCGGCGCCCCCGTCGACCCCTCGGTCCCCGTCGGCGCGGCTCTCGGCGGCGTGGGGGAGGCGGTCACGATCCAACGATCACCCCAAAAGCCCGACTCGCTCTCACTCCGGCCGCATGGCTCCTCTCAGCCACACCGCCACTCCCCCCTAACCTAGCCACCACCCGCCCCACCACGGAAGATCCATCACCACACCACCACCCCTCCCTGACGCCCCCTTCCCCCAAACACCGCCCCGTGCCCCCCCCCGCGCCACGACCCCTCCCCCAACCCCTGGGCCGGCGCCCAGGGGCCTTCCTCGACCTCCTCCCACAACCCACCAAAAATCGATCCGACCGCTCAACCCCGCCCCAGCGCCGCCTCGATCGCCTTCACCGCATTCCCATCGCCCAGCTCAAACTGCACGATCGTCCCATCCTTGCCAATCAAGAAGTTCGCCGGAATCTCATCCACCCCATACGCCTCCGGCACCCCCCGCTCCGCCTCGCTCAACACCACATTCGGAAACACCGCTTGGTGGTCCACCAGATACCGCCGCACCAGATTGCGGGTCGTTTCCTCATCGGCCGTCCCCTCCCTGAGCAAATCCACGTTCACCCCCAAAACCTCAAACCCCTGATCCTTGAACTTCTCCCGCAAAACGTTCAGCTTGAGCATCTGAACCGAACACGGCGGACACCACGTCGCCCAAAAATCGACCAGCACCACCTTCCCCTTCAGCCCCTCCAGACTGACCGGCTTCCCATCAATGTCCGTGCCCGCAATCGCCGGCGCCGGCTTGCCCAGCATCCCAATCCGCCCCAGCCGCTTGCTGAAGTGCTCCCGAACCCCCGGATTCTTCGCTTGGGACAGAATGTCCTCGCAGAGCTTCTTCGCCACGTCATAACGACCCGCTTGCACCAGCCGCTGAAAATACGCCTCCCCCAAACCCAGCACCACGTTCGGGTCCACCTGCGTCCGCGCCGCCTCGACCGCCTCCGGGTTCGCCTGAATGTACGCCTCCAGATGTGCCAGCGATTCCTCGTATTCTCCCCGGTCCGCCTCGGCCACCGCATTGATGAAATGCGCCAGCATCTCCACGTCCGGATCCAGTCCCTTCGTCTCAATCGCCCGTTCCGCCGCCGGCTCCGCCGCCGACAACACATTCCGCGCCAACGCCAAATTGAACAGCAGCCGATACGTCGCGCTGGCCGCCTCCCCCGTCTCCTGCGCCGCCACCCGCGCCAGCGCCTCCACATGCTCCCGGTTCAGCGCCTCCAGCTTCCGCGCATACTCCGCGTTGACCGCCTCCCGGCTCACCCGGGCCTCCTGCCCCCACACTTCCAACCCCGCCAGCCCCACCACCAGCGCCGCCACGCCCACCATCACAGTCCTGAGCCGAGTCATGGTATCGCCTCGCTCCCCACTGGACCGATTCCGCTCGCCCCCTCCCTGCCCCCCAGCCTACGCCAGAGGCCAGTCCCACCCACGTTAGCACGATCCCAACCCCTCGTCAGCCGTCTGCCCCCAACTCGCTTCCACCCCCAAACCCCCTCCCTCCATCCCGACCCCCTCCCTTCGTACAATTTCCCAAAACCCTCTCCCCGCTCCGCGTCCAAGGGGTCCGCCCATGGCCTGGCCCTGGAACCGCCGCCCCCACTCCCGCCCCCAACCCAAAACCGACGCCCCAACGGCCCCTGACCTGAACTCCATCCGCCCCGAAGACTGGGTCGGCACCGACTCCGCCCGCCACCAGCGCCTCGTACGCGACCAGTTCGCCGCCACCGCCCGCCGCTACCTCCGCCACATCCCCATCGCCGAAGACGTCGTCGCCCTCTACTTCTGCCTCCTCGACCCCCGCACCCCCCTCTGGGCCAAAGGCGTCGCCGCCGCCGCCCTCGCCTACTTCATCCTCCCCACCGACGCCCTCCCCGACCTCCTCCCCCTGATCGGCCTCAGCGACGACGTCGCCATCCTCAGCGCCGCCCTGACAACCCTCTCCACCCAAATCACCCCCGAACACCGCGCCCGCGCCCAAGCCTTCCTTCGCGACGAGCATATCCTCGACACCTCCCCCTGACCTCCCCCTCCCACTCCCGCATCGCCCCAGCCCCGCTCACCCGCCGACCCCATGACCACCGCCACCCTCTCCCCCAGCCTGCTCGCCACGCTGCTGGCCCTCACCACACCCGCCAACCCCCTCTCCACCCCCGACGACCACCTCACCATCCACCCCGCACCCCCCGGCGAGCCTCTCTCCCCCCTCTACACCGTCACCGTCAACGGCCAAAACTGCCCCGTCCTCGTCGCCCGCGTCGCCCCCGCCGACCCCCAGCGCCGCTGGCAAGCCATGGACGACCTCGAAAACTCCCACTCCCACTTCGACCACGCCGCCTTCGCCTCCTTCGACATGGCCCAGCCGGTCGACATCACCGTCTCCTTCCCCGAACCCATCCGCCAGGCCCGCCTGCTCCCCTCCTCCCTCGGCCTCCAACCCCACATCAACGGCCACACCCTCCGCTTCCAGCTCCAGCAACCCGCCCCCGTCACCATCGAAATCAACGACCGCTGGGTCGAGGCCCTCCACCTCTTCGCTAACCCCCCCGAAGTCGATCCGCCCCACCCCGACGACCCCAACACCCTCTACTTCCCCCCCGGCCGCCACCTCCTCCACCACCGCCTGATCCCCGACAACTCCACCCTCTACCTCGCCCCCGGCGCCCTCCTCCAAACCACCATCGCCGACGACGAACCCTTCCACCTCAACCCACGCACCCAACGCAAAAACTACCAACCCGCCCTCACCCTCCAGGGCCGCAACATCCGCATCCGCGGCCGCGGCATCCTCGACGGCTCCGCCTGCCCCACCCACGCCCGCGAACTGATCCTCGTCGCCGACTCCGCCAACATCGACATCGAAGGCATCATCCTCCGCGACTCCCCCGCCTGGACCCTCCCCATCCGCCGCTCCCGCCACGTCCGCGTCCGCAACGTCAAAATCATCGGCTACCGCGCCAACTCCGACGGCATCGACATCTGCAACAGCCGCGATATCCTCATCGAGAACTGCTTCCTCCGCACCCTCGACGACCTCATCGTCGTCAAAACCGACAAGGGCGACGGACCCGCCCAACGCATCCGCGTCGAACGCTGCACCCTCTGGAACGAAGTCGCCCACGCCCTCTCCATCGGCGCCGAAATCCGCGACGACATCGCCGACGTCATCTTCCGCGACTGCGACATCATCCACGACAAAGGCCGCGAATGGTCCCTCCGCATCTTCCACGGCGACGCCGCCACCGTCGCCGGCATCCGCTTCGAAGATATCCGCGTCGAGGATTCCCAACGCCTCGCCTCCCTCTGGATCGGCCAGACCCTCTGGTCCCGCGACCCCCAACGCGGACACATCCGCGACGTCTCCTTCTCCGACATCCACGCCACCGGCAACCCCCTCCTCATCGAACTCGTCGGCTTCAGCCCCCAACACACCATCGACGGCGTCTCCTTCTGCGACGTCACCCTCAACGGCCGGCCCCTCCAGCCCGCCGACATCCAGAAAAACCAATTCGTCCGCCGCGTCCGCATCCAACCCTGACCAACCCCACCACCACCACATCGGACCTCCCCACCATGACCACCCCATCCACCTCCCTCGCCGCCGCCTGCCTCCTGGCCGCCCTCGCCACCACCACCCCAGCCCAGCCGCCCAAACCCCCACAGACCGTCTTCGTCGGCTACCTCTACGGCGCGCCGGCCGGCGTCGATTACTCCCTCTATACCCACATCTGCCACGCCTTCGTCACCGCCGACGCCGACGGCCGCATCCGGCCCAACCCCCGCGTCCCCGACCGCAACCTCACCGCCGCCGCCCACCAGGCCGGCTGCCGCGTCCTGCTCTCCCTCGGCGGCTGGGGCTGGGACCAACAGTTCGCCGCCATCGTCCAGTCCCCCGAGGCCGAAGACCGCTACGTCCGCGACGTCCTCCACCTCGTCGACTCCTTCGACTACGACGGCATCGACCTCGACTGGGAATACCCCGACTCCGACACCGAAATCCCCGGCTTCGAACGCCTCGCCTCCCGACTCCGCACCGGCCTCGACCAGATCGCCTCTCGCAAAGGCCGCCACCTCGAACTAACCATGGCCGTCGCCGCCGGACCCTGGGCCCTACGCTGGCTCCGGCCCGACTTCATGACCAAAACCTTCGACTGGCTCAACGTCATGACCTACGACATGGCCGGCGCCTGGACCCCCTACGCCGGACACAACGCCCCCTTGTTCCCCTCCTCTCGCCAACCCCAAGGCCCCCCCCTCTCCGTCCAATCCACCTTCGACTACCTCCTCAACCAGCAAAAATACCCCCCCTCCAAACTGGCCCTCGGCATCCCCCTCTACGGCCGCGGTTTCGCCGTCGACCAACCCTACGCCTCCACCCAAAACGCCCCCCAACGCCGTCTCCCCAACGGCGACTACAAAAACCTCGCCCAACTGGCCACCCAGGGCTGGACCCGCCTCTGGGACGACGAAACCCAAGTCCCCTGGCTCATCGCTCCCGACCGATCCGCCGTCTTCGGCTACGACGACGCCCAATCCGTCGCCCTCAAAGCCCGCTTCGCCCGCGACCATCACCTCCGCGGCGTCTTCTTCTGGCAAATCCACGGCGACCGCCTCCCCGACGGCTCCACCCCCCTCCAAGCCGCCGCTCGCCACGCCCTCTTCAACACCCCCTCCTCCACCCCCAGCAACCCCCCCGCTTCGCCCCCTCCTTCACAAAATCCCTAAATAGATTCATCTCCTAGCGCATATCCCCCCCTTCGTCGCCAACCCCCTTTTCACCCCCGCCCATCCCCCGGCGTCCATCCCACCACCCCCCCAACCTCAAACGCCCCGGGGCCGCAGCCCAAACGCCACACCCACCCCCAGACCCGCCTTGACCCCACCCCATGACGAAGGTTTGATGAAGACAGCGGCTGCCGAGTCCAACACACTCGGATCGTCGCCATGCGTCGCTTCTCGACATCACCGCGTCACCCTCAGGCCCCTGCGCCGAACTTCTGGGCGAGCCTTCTGACCAAACGCACCGCGAATCGGTGCGCCACGCGTTCGTCTCGCCTCGGCCGACGACCCATCCCCCTCGACCTCTGTGATGGGAGGACCCCAGCCATGACCACCTCTCCCCGCGCAACCGAACGGAACACACCGCGCGCTGGCTCCTCGCCTCAGCCCGCCTCCACCACTCCCGCCGACACACCCCACACCCACCTTCCCGCCTGCCGATCCACCTCCAGCGACGCCCTCGTCGCCCTCTCCTGGTACGAACAAATCGGCCACGCGGCCATCTTCCCCTGCGGCGACGACGACGTCGAACGCCTCGACGCCTGACCCCCCGCTACCCACGCACCCACTCCCGCCCCAGACTCCCGGCGGTCGCTCTCCCAACCCTCACGCGGGACGAAGCGACCTCCCGGGCTTCTCGGGCGGTCGCCTGCTTATTTCAGGGCCGACGCGGCTGGAGCGCCTCCGGGCGAACCACCTCGCCGCCCGCACGCGTCGAAAGCGCCTTCAAGACGGCCGGCTCGAGCCCGTCGGCCAGGAACCGCACCGCGCCGTCCACAAACGCCGCCTGATAGCCCTCCGGGTGCGGTGAGCCGAAGCCCGCGCCGGGATCGATCGGCTCATCCGGCCGGGTCCAGGGCACTGCCTCCGCCGCCTCGACTACCAGGATCGTGTTCGCCGTGCCATCGCGGAACTCGCGGATCGAGACGCCGCGGCTCGCCTCCAGCGCGGTGCCTGGCCCGCCGATCGCCCGGTAGTTTGTCATCCCTTCCCCAAACGTCCCGCTCGGGCAGCCATAGACCTTCGGCATCTCCTTGAGCAGCGCCTTGTTGTGCGGGCTGTCCCACGGCTCGTCGAGGTGGAACTTCTCGTAGAGGGCCTGCCCCTCCACGTAGGGGAGGATAGCGACGCGCCAGCTCAACAGCGGCTTACCATCCGCCGACCGAATCGCCGCCGGCGGAAACCGGTCGCCGTGCGCCTCACGGAAGTTGTGCAGCGCCAGCGCAATCTGCTTCAGGTTGTTGGTGCACTGGGCGCGGCGGGCGGCCTCGCGGGCCTCCTGAACCGCCGGCAGCCCCAACCCCGCGCCCGGGGCGGCCGCCGGGGCCGGGCGGGGCGGCGGCGCGGGCGCTGGCAGGATCTCGTCCTGGCGGATCACCTCCATCCCCCGATGGGTCAAGAGCGCCCGCAGCGTGACGGGGTTCAGCGTCGACTTGACGAACTTCACCGAGCCGTCAAGGAACCCGGCGTTGAAGCCCCCAGGGTGCGCCGAGCCAAACTGCCGGCTCAGCGCACCCAGGTCATCGCCAAGCGGAAACTCCTCCGGCTTCGTCCAGGGCACTTCCTCAACCGCTTCGACGACCCCGATCGTGTTCGACGTGCCGTCGGTGATCTCGGCCAGCGCCGGCCCGGCCTCGACCCCAAACGGCGTCCCCTCGCTCGTCACCACCCGATAGCTCGTCATCCCCGGCTCCAGCGGCTTGCTCGGGCAGGCATACACCGACGGCATCTCCTTGAGCAACGCCTTGTTGTGCGGGCTGTCCCACGGCTCGTCGAGGTGGAACTTCTCGTAGAGGGCCTGCTCCTCCAGGTAGGGGAGGATGGCGACGCGCCAGCTCAACAGCGGCCTACCATCCGCCGACCGAATCGCCGCCGGCGGAAACCGGTCGTTATGGGTCACGGCATAGTTGTGCATCGCCAGCAGGATCTGCTTCTCATTGTTGGTGCACTGCATCCGCCGCGCCGCCTCACGCGCCGCCTGCACAGCCGGCAGCAGCAGCGCAACAGCCACCCCCGTCACCGCCGGCGTGCTCAGGCCCGGAATGCTCTCCCGGGCATCGTAACGCAGCCCAGCGCCATCCACGCTCAACGCCCAGGCCGACGGAAACAGATACGGCCTCACTTCGTCGGCCGTCGGCACGTCGCCAGCCGCCAGCCGCGGCAGCGGCGGCCCAACCGGCCGGCCCGCGTTCCGCGCCGCCGCCTCACGCCCCGCACCTAGGGCCCCACCCACCAGCTCCAGAATCTGCGGCAGGCCGGCGATCACCTCCGGCATCGTCTCCCCCGGATCGCTCACCCCCATCATCACGGCCCGCTCCGGCAGCGTCCCCAACGCCTCGGCAAACCGACCCTCGGCCCTCCAACCCCCCCCGCCACCCTCCAACGCCGCCAGCGCAGCCCGCGCCTCCTCGCTCGTCGTCGCCAACACCATCACCCGCTCGCCCACTAGCAGCGTCGGCTCCAGCCCAAACTCCGGCGGCAGCCCCGGCAGCCTTATCACATAGCCCCCCGCCACCTCCTCAATCCGCGGATCGTCCTGCCGACCCGTCCCCAACTCTGCGCTCAGCCGCGGCATCATCCGCCCCAACGCCGCCCGCAGACCTGCCGCGTCCCGCACCTCCCCCACAACCGCCACCCGCGGCAGCATCACCGGCAACGGCACCGCCCCCGCGTTGGCGGCCAGCGCAACCGGCGGCCGCTCACCCACCTGAACGGCCATCATCGGCCCAACCCGCGCCAGCAACTCATCGCGCAGCCTGACGCCCATCCGCTCGTCCAGCCTCGCCACCACCGCATCCACCTCCGCCGGGTCACGCGCTTCCCCCCGCGCGATCTCGACAACCCGGTCGTACAACCCCGCCGCGTCCAGCGACATCACCGCGAAGGCGGTGGCGTCCTTCGGGACAACCTTCAGGGTGCCCCGCACCTCAAACCCCGGCTGATCTAGCAACGCCAGCAGCCCGCGCCGCGGCGCCGGCGCCTCCACCCGCACAACCGTCCGCAACGCCTCGCCCTCAAACCCCCAGCGCACATCCACCCGACCCAGACCCCCCAGCCCCAACCGCTCCGCCTCCGCCGGCATCTGGTCCCGGGCCAGACCAAAGTCCACCCACGCCGCCAAAACCGGCTGAAATCCTCCCTCGGCACCCAACAGCGACTCCCGCAGCCGATGCACCGGCCCCAGCTCTCCACCCTCCAGCCGCTCCAAAAACGCCTCGTCCCCCTCCCCAGCCGCCAAATGCAACACCAGATCCTTCCCCTCCATCCACCAGTAAACCGGCTGACGCCCCCCCCGCCAACGTCGCTATCCGACGCCCCCCACGCTCCACATACCACGGCTCTCGACCACCCCTCACCGAGTCCTCCAAGAGCCGCTGCGTCGCCTCCGACGCATCCCGGAGCACAACCGTCATCCGCGGATTCGGGTCGCGCCCAGGTCGGCCACTGACGGCCAGCAGCGCCCCATGATCAACAATCCCCCGGATGAGCCCCTCGACCACTTCGGCCGGCGGGCCTTCACCCCCACCGCCCGCCTCGGCCAACAGCACCGCAACCGTCTGCCTCATCACCGACCCGAGCGCCGCTCCCAGCTTCGTCTCCGACAGCAGCCGCGCCGCCGCCGTCCGCTCCCAGGCCTCACCATGCGTCTCCAGCCCAGCCCACTCGGCGTAAACCAACACATCCTCAGCCGGAATCACCCGTGCCGCCAGATCCTCCCCCTCACCTCCACCCCGCAGCACCATCGCCACGGCCCACGCCATCAGCAGCCCACCCATGGCTTCCCCCCCCTTCGCTGCGCCATCACGCCGATCTCACCCGCGAGGCCTCCTCACCTTACGACATCCGTCAAACGACGCGAAATAAAAAAAGCCGCCACTCCCCCAGCGCTCTCCCACCCCGGCACACCCGCGCCGTCTCACCGGCGGCCCGTCGTCGTGGCCACTCAGCGCCAGTCGTCGTCCGTCGGCGACGTCGCCACCCGCGTCGGACCTTCGACACGCACCCCGTCCAGGTAAATCTCCGAGCCACGCTCCCCACCGAGCCGCTCCGACCGACCCGTTCCCCGCGACCCCGACGACCGCGCGCCCCGACCCTCCTCCACCGGCCGCGCCCCCACCACCACCGTCCCCGGCTCCGCGCCTGCCCCTGACCCCGCCGCCTTGCTCCCACCCGCCTTGCTCGTACCGGCCAGCGCACGCACCGGCCAGGTCACAATCCGCCCCGTCGTCCGCGCCGCCTCCGCCGTCGTCTTCCCCACCCCCTGCATAAACCCGCAGCCCGATATCCCCACGCCCAGGCTCAGCCCCACGGCCCCAGCCACCGCAACCACGGCCCTTCGTTGGCGATCCATCGACCCGCTCCCGCCAGCCCCCTGATCAAACCATCTGCTCGCACATCGACCCCCCTCACCCAGGGGCTGGAGCCAAAAGCCCCCCCATCGCCAAGATAAACGAACGCCCCTGGCACAACCGGCGCAACCCCACCGCTTCCGTCCCCACGCCGCATCTCCTCCCCCCGATGCTCATCTCCTCCGCCTTCAGAGCCGCTCTCCGCAAAGCCTTCGGACCCCCTCCGCCCGATCTGCCCGACCACTTGGCCGCTGGCCTTGTCCTGGCCGCCGACGGCATCGGCGGCCTCGACCTCAGCGCCACCGCCCTCCGCTACGAAGTCGCCCGCGCGGGCCTCCGCTACCGCGTCGAAACCATAAGCTGGTGCCACGGCTTCGGCCACTGGTACCGCGACCTCACCCACCGCGACAACATCCGGCGCCACGCCCAGGCCCTCGCCCAACGCATCCGCGACTTTCGCTCCCAGCCACCCCCTCCCGACCCGCCTCCCCACGACCCACTCCCTCAGCCCACCAACCCCTCCAGCCTCACTCCACCGCCTGCCCCGCCCGACACCCCCGCCCCCAGCCCGCCCCCCACACCTCGCCCCGTCTTCCTCGTCGGCAAATCGGGCGGCTGCGGCGTCCTGATCGACGCCCTCGAACAGCTCCCCAGCGACTCCGTCGAACGCGCCGTCTTCATCGCCCCGGCCGTCTCCGCCCGCTACGACCTCCGCCGCGCCCTCCAGGCCGTCCACCGCGAAATCGTCATCTACTGGTCCCCCCTCGACCTGATCCTCCTCGGCCTCGGAACCTCCCTGCTCGGCACCGTCGATCGCGTCCGAACCGTCGGCGCTGGCCTGACCGGCTTCCGCCCACCTCCCAACCTCGACCCCGCCGGTCACGCCCTCTACGCCGCCAAACTCCGCCAGGTCCGCTGGACCTGGCGGATGATCCGCACCGGCTACTGCGGCGGCCACATCGGACCCGACAGCCCCTGGTTCCTCCGCCGCTTCGTCCTCCCCCTGCTCACCCCCGGCCCCAGTCAAGCCACAGCCGCCTCCGGACGATAATCTTCCGGCCGGGTCATGGACCCACCCCTCCCGCCTTCCCCCTCGCCCCCGCTCCCCTCGGGGGCGTGGTGATTTCCCCCGGCTCTCGCCACAATGGATCCAGCGCGTGGGGCAACCCGCACGGTACGCCCCACGCCCTCGTACCGGACACCCGGGCGATGGCATCCGTGGCGCGGCGGCCCCGTCCCAAACTTCGTCCCGCCAACCAACGATTCCACCAACCCAAAACCGCTTCCCCCCACGCTCCTCCTCCACGACCGCTGACTTCTTCACGCTGGCGGGGAACCGAAAAAAAGGTGACGGGGCCGCCTCGCCCAGCTTCTCTCACGCCAGGCAACCCGCCTCGGCTCTCCCTCAAACCCACTTCACCCCAGGAGACTCCCACCCACCATGTCCACCCCAAACCCACCCGCTCCCAGCCCCGAATCCTCCACCCACTCCCACCTGATCACCGCCATCGAGACCGTCCGCGGCCGCCAGATCCTCGACAGCCGCGGCAACCCCACCATCGAGGTCGACATCGCCCTCGCCGACGGCACCCTCGGCCGCGCCGCCGTCCCCTCCGGCGCCAGCACCGGCGAACACGAGGCCGTCGAACTCCGCGACGGCGACAAAGCCCACTACCTCGGCAAGGGCGTCACCAAGGCCGTCGCCCACGTCAACCACCAGCTCGCCCAGGTCGTCCTCGGCCGCGACGCCACCGACCAGCCCGGCCTTGACGCCGCCATGCGCGCCGCCGACGGCACCCCCAACAAAAGCAAGCTCGGCGCCAACGCCATCCTCGGCATCAGCCTCGCCGCCGCCAAAGCCGCCGCACAAAGCGCCGGCCTCCCCCTCTTCAAATACCTCGGCGGACCCAACGCCCGCGTCCTCCCCGTCCCCATGGCCAACATCATCAACGGCGGCAAACACGCCGATAACAAAATCGACTTCCAGGAATTCATGGTCATGCCCATCGGCGCCTCCTGCTTCGCCGAGGCCATCCGCTGGGTCGCCGAAGTCTTCCACACCCTCAAATCCGTCCTCAAAAAGGCCGGCCACAACACCTCCGTCGGCGACGAAGGCGGCTTCGCCCCCAACCTCGACAACGAAGAAGCCCTCAAATTCATCCTCGAAGCCATCGACAAAGCCGGCTACTCCGCGGGCCGCGGCAAACAATTCGCCATCGCCCTCGACTGCGCCTGCTCCGAACTCTTCGACGAGGGCGACAAAAAGGGCTACAACTTCTGGAAATCCAACCCCGGCAAACTCCTCTCCTCCCAGGGCATGATCGACCTCTTCGGCAAGTGGGTCGACACCTACCCCATCATCTCCATCGAAGACCCCCTCGACCAGAACGACTGGGCCGGCTACGCCGCCATCACCAAAGCCCTCGGCCACAAAGTCCAAATCGTCGGCGACGACTTCTTCGTCACCAACCCCGAACGCCTCGCCCGCGGCATCGCCGAACACTGCTGCAACAGCATCCTCATCAAGGTCAACCAGATCGGCACCCTCACCGAAACCCTCGACACCATCGAACTGGCCAAACGCGCCGGCTACACCTCCGTCATCAGCCACCGCTCCGGCGAAACCGAAGACACCACCATCGCCGACATCGCCGTCGCCACCAACTGCGGCCAGATCAAAACCGGCTCCGCCTCCCGCACCGACCGCATCGCCAAATACAACCAGCTCCTCCGCATCGAAGAACTGCTCGGCCCCTCCGCCCTCTACGGCGCCGCCTTGCTCCCCTTCGCCCGCTCCTGACCAACCCTCCCCTCACCACACAGAAACCACCCCACCGGCCGGCGCCTCCTCCCCCGGAGCCGCCGGCCTCCTTTTGCGCCAACCGCCCCCCCCTCACCACAAACCCATCCCCCCCCTCACCCCCTCAAGCCACCCCAGCACCCCGACCCGACGTCGGAACCTCCGTCACCTCCAGCCCCACCCCCCGCGCCAGCTCCACCGCCGAACGCAAAATCCCCTCCACATCCAACCCCACCTCCGCAAGCTGCTCCTCACGCTCCGCATGCAAAATAAACCGATCCGGCAAACCCACCCGCCGAACATGCCGTGTGTCCAAACCCGCCTCGTTGGCCGCCTCCAACACCGCCGACCCAAACCCCCCCATCAAACACCCCTCCTCCACCGTCAGCACAAACCCACACTCCTCGATCGCCTTGAACAACGTCGCCGTGTCCAGCGGCTTGATAAACCGCGCATTGATCACTCCCACCCGCAACCCATACTCATCCCGCAACCGCCGCGCCACCTTCAAACACGTCGACAACAACGTCCCACACGCCACCAACATCCCATCCGTTTCCCACTCCAACACCTCCGCCTGACCCAACTCAATCGGCTGCACCTCCCGATCAATCGCCTCCACATCCGCCTTCGGATACCGAATCGCCGCCGGTCCCTCCAACCCCAACCCAAACTCAATCATCGGCGCCACATCCTTCTCATCCCCCGGCGCCATCAACACCAGATTCGGAAACATCCGCAAATACGCAATGTCATACGTCCCATGATGCGTCGGCCCATCCGACCCCACCAGCCCCGCCCGGTCCATCGTAAACAACACCGGCAAATTCTGGAGCGATACCTCCTGAAAGATCTGGTCAAACCCACGCTGCAAAAACGTCGAGTAAATATCCACCACCGGCCGCGCCCCAGCCTTCGCCATCCCCGCCGCAAACGCCACCGCATGCCCCTCGCAGATCCCCACGTCAAAAAACTGCGCCGGGTAATCCGCCCGAATCCGCTGCAACTTGTTCCCTTCACACATCGCCGCCGTGATCACCGCCACCCGGCTGTCCCGACCACACGCCGCATGCAACGCCTCGCTCACCACATTCGTATACGCCCGCCCCGATGTCGTCTTCAGCGGAATAATCCCCGACTCATCCCGCTGAAACGGCGCCGGCGCATGAAACTTCACCGGATCCCGCTCCGCCGGCTCAAACCCCCGCCCCTTGTCCGTCAACACATGCAACAAAATCGGCCCCTCCAGCGTCTTCACCTGCTCCAAATACTCCCGCAACAACCTCAAATCATGACCGTCAATCGGTCCCAAATACGTAAAACCCAACTCCTCAAACAACATCCCACCATGCAACGACGCCTTCACCGCGTCCTTGAACTGCTGCAACCACCGCTCCGCCGACTCCCCCACCAGCGGAATCGTCGGCAACATCTTCTTCAACCACCGGTTCGCATCATTGTACGCCGGATTCATCCGCGTCTTGTCTAAATACCGCGCCAACCCACCCACCCGCGGACAAATCGACATCTTATTATCATTCAATACCACCAAATACCGCGACCGATCCTGCGCATTGTTCAACGCCTCATACACAATCCCCGACGGAAACGCCCCATCCCCGATCACCGCAACACTGTACCGATCCGTCCGCCCCAGCAAATCATCCCCCGCCTTCAAACCCAACGCCGTCGACGGCGCACACCCCGCATGCCCCGTCATAAACAGGTCATACGCACTCTCCGCCGGATTCGGATACCCCATCAAACCCCCACGCGTCCGAATCGTATGCAACGCCCCCGCCCGCCCCGTGATCAACTTGTGCGGATAAATCTGATGACCCGTGTCCCAGATCAACCGATCCCGGCTGAAATCAAAACTCAAATGCAGCGCCAAACATAACTCCACCACCCCCAGATTCGACGCAAAATGCGCCGCCCGCCGCCCCACCACCGCAATCAACTCATCACGCATCTCCCCCGCAAGCTGCAGGAGCTCCTTCTCACTCAGCTTCTTCAAATCGGCCGGCGAGCCAATCCGCGGGAGAATCGTTCCTGTCATGGATCCCTGACTCCTCTTCACCCCAATTCCATCCTCAAACCACCCTCAAACCGTCCCACTACCCCCTAACTCTCCCGCTCCAACAACGCCCACGCCAACTGCCGAAGCCGATCGGCCGACTCCCCAAACCCCTCCAACGCCGCCACCCCCTCCGCCGCCAAAACCCGCGCCCGCTCACGACTCGCCTCCACACCCAACAAACCCGGATACGTCCACTTCCCCTGTCCCAAATCCTTCTTCACCCGCTTGCCCAGCTTCGCCTCGTCGCCCTCCACATCCAGCAAATCATCCACAATCTGAAACGCCAGCCCCACCGCCCGACCATACCCATCCAACGCCTCCAACTGCTCCCGCGTCCCACCCCCCACCAAACCCCCCATCCGCAACGCCGCACGCAACAACGCCCCCGTCTTACGCCGGTGGATCGCCTCCAACTCCGCCACCGTCCCATCCACCCGTCCCTCCGCCTCCAAATCCGCCATCTGTCCCCCCACCATCCCCTCAGGACCCGCTGCCTCGGCCAACGCCCGAATACATCCCAACGCCACCTCCCCTGGCCGAACCTCCCGCGCCAAAATCTCAAACGCCAACGTCGCCAACGCATCCCCCGCCAAAATCGCCGTCGCCTCGTCAAACGCCTTGTGACACGTCGGCCGCCCCCGCCGCAAATCATCATCATCCATCGCCGGCAAATCATCGTGCACCAGCGAGTACGTATGCACCAGCTCCAACGCACACGCCACCGGCAACGCCGCCTCCACCTCCCCTCCACACGCCTCCGCCGCCAGCAACGCCAACACCGGACGCAACCGCTTCCCTCCCCCCAACACACTATGCCGCATCGCCGCCGCCAGCCGCGGCGGACACCCCGCCGACAACCCCAAACCCTCCTCCGGCAAATACCGATCCAACGCCGCATCCACCCAGCGCCGACTCGCCTCCAAATACTCAGCCAAACAAGACCCCCCTCGTCCCCCCGGTGTTCCCATCGCCGTATGCGCCATCCTTTTGACCATCAGACCGAGCCGCTCAGCCCAGCCCACAACTCACCCAAGGCCGCCCGTCGGCCCCGAACCACACCACCCCACCCCAACCACCACATCCCCCCGCAAACCATCCTCCATCCACCCCAAAACCTCATTGTGGACATTCCCACCCCCCTTGTCCATCTCACCACCCACTTTCCCCTCCCCTACACCCGCCGACCCACCAGATTCACCCCACTGCCCACAATCAAATTGTGCCGATACGCCCACTCATAAACCCGACCCCGCCGCAGCGGACCCAACTCCTCCACCTCCCCAAACCCCTCCTCCTCAAACCACCCCCTCACCTCCTCCACCGTGTGATGCGACTGATACCGCGGCGCATACCAGTCGTAATTGTCACAAACCCTCAGCTCCCAATCCCGATGATTCGAAAAATTGACCACCTTGTTCAGCACCCGATTCACCACCGGCACTCCCCCCAAAACGCCCAACCCCACCGACAACCCCTCCAAAACCCCTCCCGGTAACCGCGTCGTCACCGCCCGCAACCCCCAGTTGATCACCTCCTGCGGCAGCGTGTTCCGCCGATAGAGCCAAACCACCAGCCGGCCTCCCCGCTTCACCTTCCTCGCAATCTCCCTAAACCCCCGCCGCGGATCCGAACTGTGGTGCAACACCCCAATCGACACCACCAAATCAAACACCCCATCCGCTACCGCCAAATCCAACAAATCCCCCTGCACAATCCGCACATTCGGCAAACCCCGACACACCCACGCCGCCTTCTCCACCGCCGAACTCAGATCCACTCCCACCACCCGCGCCCCCGCCGCTCCCATCAACCGCGCATAACGCCCTCCCCCACACCCCGCATCCAACACCAACCACCCCGACACCTCCCCCAAATCCAATCCCGTCTTGACCCGAAAGACCTCCTCATCCTCCTCCGGACGCGCCACGTCATACCGATTCCACTGCCGACCAAACGACGCAACATACCCCTCCGCCGCTAGCCGCGGCACCCCACCCACCACCGGCACCACCCGCCCACAACCCCCACACACCCACTGCGCCGCCCCTGGCTCATCCCCCTCCAACACGCCCCGACACCCAGGGCAGACCACCAGCCCCCTCAAACTCAGCCGCTCTCGCTCCACACCCGTTCCCATAAACCTCAGTCTAACCCCCAAAACACCAACGGGCACGCCGGCCCGAGGCTCTCACACCCCCGAACCGACGTGCCCATCGCAATCGCTCAACCACTCACGCGACAACCCCCCTCACACAGGGAGCCGTCGCCCTCGACTTCCTCAACCCTGCTTCGACGGAGCCTGCGGCGCCGCCTTCGCCGGTGCCGGCGGAACCGTCTTCTCAGGCGCCTGCGGCATCGCCTTGGCCGGAGCCGCAGGCGCTGCCTCGGCCTGCGGGGCCGCATGCGTCTGAGGCGCCGCATACGTCGGCACATACGTCGCCGTCACCACATAATGAACCGGCCCGCAAACCGGCTCCGGCTTGCAGCAACCCCGCTTCTTGAACAAATGGCCACAACCGTGACCCTTACGCGCAAACAACCCACACTTCTTCTTCGGCGCACAGACCGGCTCCGGCTCACACACCGGCTCCGGCATGCACACCGGCTCCGGCGCCGGCGCACAAACCGGCTCCGGCGCACAATGGCAACGCTTCTTATGACAGGCCTCCGCCGTGCCGGCCGTCGCCAACAGACCAAACGCCGTCACAGCCGCCAAACTCAAAACGTGTCGTCGCATCAAAGGTGTCTCCTTCAATGTGTTGGTGGACTGGGCAAACTAAGGCCAGTCTGCCGGTTAGGTTAGCCAATCCGACCGCCCCTGACAAACCCCTAGTCCCCCTCGGCCCCGACCCCATGAACTCCCCCAGCCCCAACCCCCCTCCCACCAACCCGCCAGACTGGGCACCCCGCGCCATCGCCTGCCTGGCTCGCTGGGCACACCGCCCCCTCATCCTGGCCGTCTCCGGCGGCGCCGACAGCGTCGCCCTGCTCCGACTCGCCGCCCAGGCCGCCCCCTCCCTCAACCTCCACCTCGCCGTCGCCCACCTCCACCACCACGCCCGACCCGACGCCGACGCCGACGCCCACTTCGTCGCCCAACTGGCCCACTCCCTCCACCTCCCCTTCCACCTCGGCCACTGGGCACCCCACCGCCCCCACCACTTCGAGGCCGACGCCCGCCGCGCCCGCTACCACTGGCTCGCCCAACTCGCCCAACGCCTCGGCACCCCCGCCGCCATCGCCACCGCCCACACCCGCGACGACCACGCCGAAACCATCCTCCACCGCATCCTCCGCGGCACCGGACCCCGCGGCCTGACCGGCATCCCCCGCCACCGGACCCTCGCCCCCAACGTCTCCCTCATCCGCCCCCTGCTCCACACCCACCACAACCAGCTCACCACCTTCCTCCACGCCCTCAACCAACCCTGGCGCGAAGACCCCACCAACCTCGACACCCGCCACACCCGCGCCCACATCCGCCACATCCTCCTGCCCACCCTGGCCCAAAACTACAACCCCCGCATCGCCGACGCCCTCATCCGCCTCGCCCGCCAGGTCCACGCCCAACACCGCTGGATCGAACGCCTCGCCAACCGCCTCGCCCGCCAAACCTTCTCCACCTCCCACACCACCCTCGCCGCTCCCCTGCCTCCCCTCCGCTCCCTCCACCCCACCCTCCGCTCCGAAGTCCTCCGCGCCGCCTGGCGCCACGCCGGCTGGCCTCAACGCGCCATGTCCCACTCCCACTGGCTCCGCCTCACCCGACTCATCCACTCAAAACCCTCCTCCCTCCACCTGCCCGGCCCCATCCTCGCCCACACCACCACCGACCAGCTCTTCCTCCAACGCCTCTCCCCCACCCCCCCCTCCCCCAGAACCAACCCCCGAGCCTCCGGGTTGACCACATCCAGAGCCTGCGGTATACCCCCCCCAACCCTCACTTCGTTCGCCTCACTGGGCGGACTGACCCACAGGCTCACGGCGGAGCCTCCGGCCAGTCCCCTCGCGCCGGCCCAGTCCCATCATCCAGACACGGAGGTCGTCAGTCCGTCGTGTTCCCTCTGCTCACGCCGCGCACCACCCCGTCCCCTCGCGCTCCCCACCAGCGGTTCACCGAACTGGTCCGCGCCCACATCACACCTCGCTCCCCAGCCCAACCCCCACCCCCCCACCACGGCCTCTACCACGGCGAACCCCCCACCTGCCAACGCCACCTCCCCACCTTCCTCGTCATCTTCGCCCACCTCGCCCTCCTCATCGCCCTGATCCGCATCTACCGCATCGAGGGCCGCGCCCTGTTCAACCTCGGCAACCTCCTGCTCATCGCCGTCCCCATCCACTACCTCCTCCCCTACCACTGGAAACGCCCCGCTCTGGCCGCCTTCGGCCTCCTGGCCCTCTCCGGCGTCTTCGGCCCAATCCTGACCGCCCTGGTCGCCACCGCCGCCCTCACCCTGCTCGCCATCGCCCGCGCCAACTGGCCCTGGTCCCTCCGCGCCCTGACCCTCATCGCCATCGCCTCCACCGCCGCCCTAGCCCGCGCCGGCCTCATCCCCTCACCCGTCCCCGACCTGGTCTGGCCCGTCCTCGCCTCCCTCGTCATGTTCCGTCTCATCATCTACATGTACGAACTCAAACACGCCCGCCACCCCGAACCCCTCAGCGACAGCCTCGCCTACCTCTTCCTCCCCCCCAACGCCTGCTTCCTCCATTTCCCCGTCGTCGACTATCGCACCTTCTGCCGTGGCTTCCTCGCCCGCGACATCCACTCCATCCAGCGCGCCGGCCTGGCCATGATGACCCGCGGCATCCTCCACCTGCTCCTCTATCGCCTCGTCTACCACCGCCTCCTGATCGCACCCACCGACGTCCACAGCCCCGCCACTCTCGCCATCTACCTCTTCACCAACTACCTGCTCTACCTCCGCGTCTCCGGTCAGTTCCACCTGGCCTGCGGCATCCTCCACCTCTTCGGCTACCAGCTCCCCGAAACCCACCACCACTACCTCCTGGCCACCGGCTTCACCGACTACTGGCGCCGCATCAACATCTACTGGAAAGACTTCATGGTCCGCGTCGTCTTCAACCCTGTCGTCTTCCGACTCAAACGCTGGCCCCGCCAGGCCGCACTCCTGACCGCCACCGCCATCGTCTTCCTCACCACCTGGGCCTTGCACGGCTACCAGGCCTTCTGGCTCCGAGGCTCCTGGGGCTTCTCCCTCCCCGACGCCCTCTTCTGGGCCATCCTCGGCTCCCTGGTCATGGTCAACGTCCTCCACGACGCCCGCCGCAAGCCCGCCGCCCGCGCTGCCCTCCTAGCGCGCACCCCCAAAGCCCTCGCCCTCCGCAGCCTCAAAATCGCCGGCACCCTCACCACCATCTGCCTCCTCTGGTCCCTCTGGTCCAGCCCCTCCCTGGCCGAATGGCTGGCCCTCTTCCAACGCGCCTTCGCCTAAAACTCAGCCCATCCTCCTCACCCCATGATCTCCAACCGCCTCCCCTCTCCCAACACCTGGATCAGCCTCGGCCTGCTGGCCATCGGTTCCTTCCCCACCGGACCAACCACCCCCCTGCTCGAAACCCTCACCGACAACGGCCTCAACGCCATCGACCTCACCCACCACGAAACCGGCTACTACCAAACCCTGCTCAACCTCGGCCAACGCCTCGACTCCCTCGCCCAGACCCGCCCCCGTCAACACCGACGACCCTTCACCGCCGGCCCCCTGGCCATCCCCGTCCCCGACCTCCGCCAACACGCCCTCACCCCCTCCCTCTCCCTCCACACCCGCCACGGTACTTGGTCCACCTCCCCCCAAGGTCTCCGCGACCAAGTCGACTCCTGGACCAAACCACCCGGTACCACCCGCTTGATCCTCCTCGGCGACTCCATCGCCGCCGGCTGGGGCGTCCCCGACGGCCGCGGCTTCGAACCCCTCCTCGAAGCCGCCCTCAACGACTCCACGCCCGCCCCCATCCAAATCCTCAACTTCGCCGTCCCCGGCCACGCCCCCGGCCAGCGCTGGGAACACTTCCTCCAGCTCAACGGCTGGGACTGCCAGCCCGACGCCCTCCTCTACCAGGCCACACCCGCCGACCTCGGCTGGGACGAACGCACCCTCGCCCGCCTCCTCCCCCTAGGCCTCGCCTGGGACGCCCCCCAATACGCCCCCACCCTCCAACGCGCCCAGCTCCAACCCCACGACGCCTCCGACCCCTCCACCCTCCGCCACCGCCTCCGACCCCTCCGCACCCAGCTCGTCGCCCACGTCTACGAGACCATCACCGCCGAATGCCGTCGCCGCGGCATTCCCACCGCCTACTTCCTCATCCCCCGCGTCGGACGGCCCAGCCCCCACGACGCCCAAACCCTCCTCCAACTGGCCCGCAACGCCGGCTTCGACCTCATCATCGACCTCTCCGACGCCTTCGACGGCCTCGACCCCAACACCCTCGCCGTCGCCCCCAACGACTACCACCCCAACGCCACCGCCCACGCCCGCCTCGCCTCCCTCCTCCACCACGCGCTGGCCCACTGGCCGCCCATCCCCCAGAAGGACCAGCCATGAACCACCTCACTCAACCCACGCCCGCCTTCCTCCTGGGCCTCGCCCTGCTCCTGCTCGGCCTCCTGCCCACCACCGGCCCCGGCTACCTCCGCGCCACCCTCCGCTCCCTCCACTCCCTCGAGGCAAACCGCTCCGACTCCGACCGCCACGCCACCGGCTACTACGTCGGCCTCATCGACGGCGACCCCGCCGGCCGCGACGAACTGACCCGCCACCTCATCGGAAAACCCTCCACCTTCTCCAACTTCGCCCACATCGGCGCCAGCCGCTTCCTCCCCAACGACCCCCTCCAATTCGAACTCATCCCCAACATCCATCGCCCCGTCGCCTCCACCCTCTTCACCACCAACAGCCTCGGCCAACGCGACCGCCCCTACCACCCCGCCAAACCCCCCAACACCCTCCGCATCCTCCTCCTCGGCGCCTCCATCGACATGGGCTGGGGCGTCGATACCGAAGATACCTATGAAAATATGCTCGAAGACTGGCTCAACCACCACGCCCAGCTCCGCCGCCTCCACCGCCGCTTCGAAATCCACAACCTCGCCATGGCCGCCTACAGCCCCCTCCATCGCCTCCACAGCTTCCTCCGCAAAGGTCCATCCCTCCAGCCCGACCTCGTCCTGATCGCCCTCAACCGCCTCGACCTCCGCCTGCTCCAGATCCACTTGGTCAGCCTCCTCCAACAGGGCATCGACCCCGGCTCCCCCGCCGTCCACTCCATCCTCGCCCACGCCGGCCTCGATCCCGCCAACCCCAACACCCAACAGCTCGACAAAGAATCCATCAAAGCCCAGCTCCAACCCCTCCTCCCTCAGCTCCACGACGCCATCCTCTCCGAACTGGCCGACCACTGCCGCGCCGCCGGCCTGCCCCTGATCGCCCTGGCCATCCCCCGCGCCAGCGAAAACGACAGCCCCGACTCCCGTCTGCCCGACCTCCAACGCCTCGCCTCCCTCACCCACCGCCTCCACATCCCCTTCGTCGACCTCATGCCCGCCCTCGACGACGAAGACCCCGCCGACGTCGAAATCGCCCCCTGGGACGACCACCCCAACACCCACGGCCACAAACTCATCTTCCGCCTCCTCGCCCAGCAGATCGTCCAATCCCCCCACCTCTACCGCCTCCTCTTCGCCACCGACCCGATCGACCTCAACGCCCTCCGCACCGCCGCCACCACGTCCCCCCAGGACCACCACCATGACCAACCCCAACTCCCAGCCCCTCCACCTCGGTGACCTCCTCTCCTCCACCGCACGCCGTTCCCCCAACCTCACCGCCGTCGAGGACGAAGCCGGCCGCTCCGTCTCCTACGCCACCCTCGACCACATCGCCGACCGCCTCGCCACCCGCCTGGCTCGCTGGGGCATCGCCCGCGGCGACCGCGTCGGTCTGCTCCTCCCCAAATCGATCGAGGCCGTCGCCTCCATCCACGGCATCCTTCGCACCGGCGCCGCCTACGTCCCCGCTGACCCCACCGCTCCCCCACTCCGCGCCGCCTCCATCCTCGCCGACGCCCAAATCCGCGCCCTGATCGTCGCCGCTCCCCTGGCCGAACCCCTCTTCGCCCACTGGCCCAGCCACCTCCCCAAACCCCGACGCATCTTCGTCCAACCCGCTCCCTCCTCCACCCTCGACCCCGCCGACACCACCTGGGACCACATCCTCAACGACTCCGCCCCCACTCCCCTCTTCCCCCCACGCCACCCCGACGACCTCGCCTACATCCTCTACACCTCCGGCTCCACCGGCACCCCCAAAGGCGTCATGCTCTCCCACACCAACGCCAACTGCTTCCTCAACTGGTGCGACTCCACCCTCGGTCTCCAAACCGCCGACCGCTTCAGCGCCCACGCCCCCTTCCACTTCGACCTCTCCGTCTTCGACCTCTTCGCCTCCTGCCGACACTCCGGCACCCTCATCCTCATCGGCGAAGCCCTCGCCCGCGACCCCCACCGCCTCGGACCCTTCCTCCACGACCGCCGCATCCACGTCTGGTACTCCGCCCCCTCAATCCTCACCCTCCTGACCCAATGCGGCGGCCTCGACGAGCCTGGACGCCACGCCCCACGCATCGCCCTCTTCGCCGGCGAAGTCTTCCCCATCACCCACCTCCGCCGCCTCCGCGCCCTCTGGCCCCACACCGCCCTCTGGAACCTCTACGGTCCCACCGAAACCAACGTCTGCACCGCCTTCCCCATCCCCCAGTCCATCCCCGACCACCAGACCGACCCCTTCCCCATCGGCCGCGTCTGCCCCCCCCTCCAGGCCCGCGTCATCGACGACCACAACCACGACGTCCCCCCCGGCTCCCAAGGCGAATTGATCATCGCCGGTCCCGGCGTCATGCGCGGCTACTTCGGACGTCCCGACCTCAACGCCCAGGCCTTCCTCATCGACGACCACGGCACCCCCTGGTACCGAACCGGCGACCTTGTCTCCGACGACGGCTCCGGCTGCTTCTCCTTCCACGGCCGACGCGACCGCATGATCAAAAAACGCGGCTACCGCATCGAACTCGGCGAAATCGAATCCACCCTCTACCGCCACGACGACGTCCAACGCGCCGCCGTCATCGCACGCTCCGACCCCAACGGCATCTCCATCGACGCCTTCATCACCACCAAACCCGGACGCAAAGCCTCCATCATCGCCATGAAACGTCACTGCTCCTCCTACCTCCCCCATTACATGATCCCCGACCGCGTCCACTTCCTCGACCAGCTCCCCACCACCTCCACCGACAAAATCGACTACCAATCCCTCAAACGCCTCAACACCGACAGCCCCCACCCCTAACCACCCATCCCCCCCCCCCGGAGCCGCAACGCCCCCTTCGACAACCTCGCCCAACGCCTCGACGCGGAGAACCCCCGCTCGTGACCCCTCGCACCCTCCTAAGCTGGAAAGGCTGGTTCTACGACCTTGCCCTCCCCCAACTCGCCAAACTCCCACCCCACCACGCCGACCGCGCCCTGACCACCCTCGGCCTCACACTCCCCACCCTCTACTGGCCCCAACGCCAACTCCTCCACCACGCCGTCCTCCGCGCCTCCGCCGCCCTCCAACTCAACCACCACGACCGCCTGGCCCTCCACCGCCAGCTCGCCGCCCACACGCCCCGCTTCCTCGCCCGCGACCTCCTCCTCAACGGCCTCGACCACCACGCCGCACTCAACCGCTTCGTCCTCTCCGGCCAGCACCACCTCCACGACGCCCTCGCCGCCGGCCGCGGCGCCATCCTCCTCGGCGCCCACTTCGGCGCCTACCTGCCCGCCCTCCATGCCCTCTTCCGCCTCACCCCCCTCCGCGCCCTCCTCCAACTCCCCCAACACGCCTCCAACTTCCTCCGCTCCCAACTGACCAACACCTCACCGCCCCACCCCCAAAACCTCCTCCTCCTCAAACGAAACCTCCCTCCCCCTCACGCCGCCCACACCCTCCTCCACGCCCGCGCCGCCCTCCGCGACGGCTTCCCCCTGGCCACCTTCGGCGACATCACCCACCCCAACGGCCAACCCACCCCCTGGCTCGGCCAGACCCTCCGACTCCAAACCGCCTGGATCAACCTCGCCCTCTGCTGCTGCTCACCCGTCATCCCCCTCTTCGCCACCCACCTGCCCGCCGGCCGCTTCCTCATCCACTTCGAACCACCCCTCCACCTCTCTCCCCAATCCCCCCACTCCGCCCTCACCGAATTCCTCAACCACCTCGAACGCCACGTCCGCTCCCACCCCCACGAAGCCATCCCCTACTGGACCTGGCCCGCCTACCAACCCCTCCCCTCCTCACCACCCAAAGCCGCCGCCTGACCCCGTGCCTCGCACCACCATTTTTGCGATAATCAATCCCGCCCTTCTTCGTCCGCCGACCCTCCGAGGCCCGTCATGACCGCTCCCGAACTGCTCGCCCGGCTCGAAGCGCTCGGCTCCGCCGCCACCCGCAAAAGCTATGCTCGCCACGGCGTCCAGGGCCCCATGTTCGGCGTCAGCCCCGCCAACCTCGACTCCCTCAAAAAACAAATCAAAATCGACCAGCCCCTGGCCGAAGCCCTCTGGGCCTCCGGCAACCACGACGCCCGCCTCCTCGCCACCCTCATCGCCGATACCGACTCCATGCCCGGCTCCAAAATCCACGCCTGGGCCAAAGACCTCGACAACTTCCCCCTCACCGACGCCCTGGCTCGCCTCGCCGCTCGCTCCCCCTACGCCCGACGCCTCATGGAAACCTGGATGGCCGCCAAATCCGAATGGCTCGCCACCGCCGGCTGGACCCTCGCAGCCGTCCTCGCCGGCGACCCCAAAGTCCCCCGCGGCGTCGACTTCGCCGACCTCCTGACCCGCATCGAAAGCGGCATCCGCACCGCCAAACACCGCGTCCGACACGCCATGAACAACGCCCTGATCGCCATCGGCCTCCGCGACGACCGCCTCCGCGAAGCCGCCCTCGCCGTCGCCCGACGCATCGGCCCCGTCGAAGTCGACCTCGGCAACACCGACTGCAAAACCCCCGACGCCACCTCCTCCCTCGCCAAAGCCGCCTCCCGCCGCGCCAAGCCCGCCGCCAAACGCTAACCCAACCCCCCCCACACACACCTCCCCGCCCTGACCCTTTGTGCCACGCCCCCGCGCCTGGTAGCCTGTCAATCAGCAGGCGGCCGGGACCAGCGGGGCTTCCCCCCGCACCTCCTCCCTGGCCGCCCCACGCCGCGTCGGCCCAGGGGTCGCTACGGATGCCTCGCGCCAACCCGGTCAGCCTCTGACCCATCCCCCAACGCCCCCGCCAACCCACGCGGCATTCACCCCCCCAGGCCAGCTCCACGGCACGCCTGAGCCGCTGGCCAATCCCCCCACCCCTCGGGGCCTCTGCCCCCCAGACCCAACCCACAAGGACGCCCACCCCCATGCGCAACCCACGCCCAGCCTCCTCCCGACGCTCCTTCCTCCAATCCAGCACCACCGCGGTCGCCGCCTCCGCCTTCGCCGGCCTCTCCACTCCCCTGGTCCACGCCGGCGAGGACAACACCATCCAACTGGCCCTGATCGGCTGCGGCGGCCGCGGCACCGGCGCCGCCGGCAACGCCCTCTCCACCCAGAACGGTCCGGTCAAACTCGTCGCCATGGCCGACGTCTTCCCCGACCGCCTCGCCGCCAGCTACGACACCATCAGCAAAGAATTCAGCGACAAAATCGACGTCCCCGAAGACCGCCGCTTCATCGGCTTCGACGCCTACCAAAAAGCCATCGACTGCCTCAAACCCGGCGACGTCGCCATCATGGCCACTCCCCCCGCCTTCCGCTGGGTCCACTTCCAATACGCCATCGAAAAAGGCGTCCACGTCTTCATGGAAAAACCCGTCACCGTCGACGGCCCCACCTCCAAAAAAATGTTCGCACTCGGCGAAAAAGCCGCCGAGAAAAACCTCAAAGTCGGCATCGGACTGATGTGCCGACACTGCACCGCCCGCGACGAACTCTACCGCCGCATCCAGGACGGCCAGCTCGGCGAAATCATCCTCATGCGCGCCTACCGCATGCACGGCCCCATCGGCTTCTTCGAAGCACCCCCCAAACCCGACGACATCAGCGAACTGATGTACCAGGTCCAACGCTTCCACGCCTTCCTCTGGGCCAGCGGCGGCGCCTACAGCGACTTCTACATCCACAACATCGACGAATGCTGCTGGATGAAAAACGCCTGGCCCATCGAAGCCCGCGCCCTCGGCGGCCGCCACTACCGCGGCGATAGCCTCGACCAGAACTTCGACTCCTACTCCGTCGAATACACCTTCGCCGACGGCTCCAAACTCTACCTCGAAGGCCGCTGCATCGACGGCTGCGAAAAGAAATTCGCCTCCTTCGCCCACGGCACCAAACGCTCGGCCATCATCTCCACCAGCGGCCACACCCCCGCACGCTGCCGCATCTACAACGGCCAGCACATCGGCAAAAAAAGCGAACTGGCCTGGGCCTTCCCCCAGCCCGAACCCAACCCCTACCAGCTCGAATGGGACCACCTGATCGACGCCATCCGCAACGACCGCCCCTACAACGAAGTCAAACGCGGCGTCGAGGCCAGCCTCGTCACCTCCATGGGCCGCATGGCCGCCCACACCGGCCAGGTTGTCACCTACGACGACATCCTCAACTGCGACCACGAGTTCGCACCCACCGTCGCCGAACTCACCTTCGACAGCCCCGCACCCCTCCTCCTCGGCGACAACGGCAAATACCCCGTCCCCGAGCCTGGCATCAAAATCGACCGCGAATATTGACCCCCCCTCTCCCCCGGCCGGCGCCCCACGCCTAGCGCCGGCCGGGCACCCTCGCCCGACCACACCCCCCACACCCACTCACCTCGACCCCCAGGCTACCCTCCGCGCCCACAAAGACGGGGACCGCCTCGGCCCACCCCATCTGACACCCGCCCCCATCACCACCGCCACCGCCAAGGGCGCCCCCGCCGACGCGATCCTCCGCCGGCATCCCTCCCCCCGTGCGCGCTCCGATCTCCCGGCGAGAATCGCTCCCGTCGGCCGCCACCTCCCTTCGATTCCTTCCCCGTCAACCCCGCCGCCCACCGTCCGCGCGTGCCTCAAAACGACGGGTTTCCCGCCGCCGTCCGCTCCGGGTCCCCCGGCTCCAGCCGGAACCAGTAAAACCCGTGCGGCCCCAGCGTGATCGGATACGGCGCCTCCTCAATCATCGGAAACGGCGTCCCCCCAAACATATCCACCGGCACCCGACCCGCATACTCCTTCAACCCCAACCGCGCCGGCTGCGCAAACCGCGACAAATTGTTCACAATCAACGCCACCCGCCCCTGATAACTCCGCACATAACTCAACACCCGATGATTGTTCGGCTCGATAAACCCAATCTGACCCCGCGCCAGCTCCGGATGCTCCTTCCGAACCCGGATCACCCGCCGGATCCAGTTCAACAGCGACGTCGGCGACCGCAACTGCGCCTCCACATTGATCGCCTGATACGTGTAAATCGGATCCATGATCAGCGGCTGATACAACCGCGACGGATCCGCTCGGCTAAACCCCGCATTCCGGTCGTCGCTCCACTGCATCGGCGTCCGCACGCCATTCCGATCCCCCAAGTAGATGTTATCTCCCATCCCAATCTCGTCGCCATAATACAACACCGGACTGCCCGGCAGTGTAAACAGCAAACTGTGCAACAACTCAATCTGCCGTCGCCCATTGTCCATCAGCGGCGCCAACCGCCGCCGAATCCCCAGATTCAACCGCATCCGCGCATCCTTGGCATACTCCCGATACATGTAATCCCGCTCTTCATCGGTCACCATCTCCAGCGTCAACTCATCATGGTTCCGTAAAAACAGCGCCCACTGGCACGTCTCCGGTATCTCCGGCGTCCGCTTCCAGATCTCGATGATCGGCAGCGCCTCCTCGCGCCGGATCGCCATGAACATCCGCGGCATCAGCGGAAAATGAAACGCCATGTGAAACTCATGCCCATCCCCAAAATACGGCAACAGGTCCGCCGGCCACTGGTTCGCCTCGGCCAGCAGCAGCGTCCCCGGATACCGCTCGTCCACAAACCGCCGCATCTCCCGCAAAATCTCGTGCGTCTCCGGCAGATTCTCGCAATTGGTCCCCTCTCGCTCGATCAGGTACGGCACCGCGTCCACCCGGAATCCGTCAATCCCCCGATCCAGCCAGAACGCCATCACATCCAACATCTCACGCCGCACCGCCGGATTGTCATAATTCAAATCCGGCTGATGATGAAAAAACCGGTGCCAGTAATACTGCCCGGCCTCCTGATCCCACGTCCAGTTCGAACGCTCCGTATCCTTGAATATGATCCGCGCATCGGCATACTTCTGATCCGTATCACTCCACACATAATAATCCCGATACGGCGAATGCCGATCCCGCCGCGCCGCCTGAAACCACGGATGCTGATCCGACGTATGATTGATCACCAGATCGGCAATAATCCGGATCCCCCGCGCATGCGCCGCTCGCGTCAACTCCTCAAACTGCTCGACCGTCCCAATCGCCGGATCAATCGCCCGAAAATCGGCAATGTCATAGCCGTCATCCCGCAACGGCGACGGATAAATCGGCATCAGCCAGAGACAGTCCACCCGCAAATCCTGCAGATAGTCCAGCCGCTGGATCAGACCGGCCAGGTCCCCGTTCCCATCCTGGGTCGAATCCTGAAACCCTCGGACATACACCTCATAAAAAATCGCATCCTTATACCACAGCGGATCGTTCGACAGCATCCCTTCCTGCCCTTTCTCTCTGGCTCCACAACCTCTCAGCTCACCTCGGCATCCGCCGGAAAATCAATCTGCAACAACGCATGCAAGATCTTCCCCGCCCAGCGGTAGACGTTGTTCCGCTCCACCGTCGCCCGCAACCGCTGCATCCGCCGCTGCCGGTCCGCCGCATTCATCGTCAGCGCCTGCTCCATCGCATCGGCCAGCTCCTCGATCGAAAACGGATTGACCTGCACCGCATCCACCAACTCCCGCGCCGCGCCCGTAAACCGACTCAACACCAACACCCCATCCCCATCCACCCGGCTCGACACAAACTCCTTCGCCACCAGATTCTGACCATCATGGATCGAACTCACGACACAAAAATCCGCCAGCCGATGCAACGCCGCCATCTCCACCGGACCAAAATGCCGTTTCAAATACACAATCGGCTGCCACGACCCCTCGCCCCACCGCCAGTTGATCGACTCCACCAACGCATCCACCTCCTCGTCCACCTGGCGATACGCCGGCACATGCAGCCGGCTCGGCACCCCCACCTGCACAAAAATCAGCCGCCCCCGATACTCCGGCCGCTGCGCCAGCAAATGATCCAGCCCCCGCAGCCGCTCCGGAATCCCCTTCGTATAGTCCAACCGCTCAATCCCTAACCCCAACCGCTGCGTCCCATCCAGCCGCAGCCGCCCCCGCCACTCCTCCATCGCCGCTTCCACCGCCGCCGACCGCGCGAGCTGGTCATGCTCGTCATAGTCGATCGAGATCGGAAACGCCCGCACCCGCGTCACCCGCCCACCCCGCGTCACCTCCGTATGCTCCCGATCCACCATCGACTCCACCGTCACATCCACCGCATCCATAAAATTATCCACATGTGCCCGTAACTGAAACCCCATCAAGTCATTCCCCAACAACCCATCCAACAGCTCCGCCCCCCACGGAAACGTCCGGAAAATCTCCCGATTCGGCCACGGGATATGCCAAAACTGCGCAATCACCAGATTCGGGTTCGCCTCCTTGAGCATCCGCGGCAACAACCCAAAATGATAATCCTGAATAAATACAAACGTCGGCCCCTCCCCCGCCTCCTCCAACACCGCATCCGCAAACCGCCGGTTCGCCTCCCGATACGCCGCCCACTCCGCCGGCCGGAACATCGGCCGCACAAACGCCACATGACACAGCGGCCACAACCCCTGATTGGCCAGCCCGTAATAGTACGCACCCTCCAGATCCCGCGACAGCCACACCCGACGCAACGTGTACCGCGGCTCCTCCGGCGGAACCGCCACATGGTCCGACCCATCCACCGTCAGACGGTCCGCATCCCCCGAACCATGCGCCACCCACACCCCGCCGCTGGCCCGCAAAATCGGATCGAGCGCCGCCGTCACACCACCCGCCGGCCGCTCGCACACCACCCGCCCATCCCGAAACCGATGGATATACGGCTCCCGATTGCTCACCACAATCAGCCGATAATCCTTGATCCGCTCCTCAATCAACCGCATCAAATCCGCTTGCTTCCACATCCCTCCGCACCTCCCGCGCACTTCCCCACACCCCGGCCGTCCCCACGCCGGGTCCACTTCACCAACACCCCCATTCTAAACCCCACCCGCCTTCCCGATCCCCCCCTCACCACCACCCACGCCGCTCCAACCCCCCCCCTCACCGCCGCGACGCCGAGTGCTGCTTCGTCAGATTGAGCGTGTCCTCCCCATCCAACCACCACCGACCCTTCGTATCCCGCACCCACACCGTCGGCAACGTAAAACTCCCATGAAACTTATACCCCGGCGCCCAGTCCGGCCGACGCTGCGCCTTGCTCCGCTTCTGCTCGGCCAACACCTCCGCCGGCACCGGTGCCCCCGCCCGACTCACCCCCACATCAATCATCAGCGAAACCCGATTCCCCTCCCGATCCATCGCCACCGGCGAACTCGCCCCAAACAATAACCCCGTCCCCGCCTCCTGCCCCGCCTCCGGCTCAAACTCAAACGCCCCCCGCAACTCCTCATACCAAGTCCGCAACGCCTCCTCCGTCCCCGGCGCCGCCATCCTCCTCAAATCCTCAAACCGCTTCTCCCCAAACGCATACGCCACCCGCCGCGCCATCGCCTCCAAACTCGCCGGCTTCCCCTCAAACCACGACCTCAACCACGGCCAGGCCGCCACCACCACCAAACCCACCAACACCAGCTTCACCCACCACGGCGACTTCACCACCAACTGCGTCAAACTCGTCGCATACGGCTCATCCGAGTGCCGCCGACTCTCCCTCTCCCCACGCCGACCCCCTTGCCCCTCCTCCACCCCAACCCGAGGATCCCCCAGCTTCACCTTCCCCTGCTTGTCAATGTGAAACACCGCATCGCACTTCGGACAATGCATCCGTACATTCACCCGATCCGACGGCGCTTTGCCCCGCCGCCCACAACTCGGACAGGTCATCGCGATCATGACGCAATCCCCAAACAACACCCCTGCACCGCTCACCCACTCCCCTTCTATTCATTATAGTTTGACACACCAAAGAGTTTCGGCACACCCACCCCCTCCCCGCCAGCCAACTCCACCCCCCCCCTGCACACACCACACCCTTAACCACCACCACCCCTTAACGGAGTAACGGCTCATGCGAGCCCTCGTGACCGGCGCCACCGGCTTCGTCGCCGCCCACCTGATCCGACACCTCGTCGACTCCGGCGACCAGGTCATCGGCCTCTCCCAATCCGGACACTGGCCCGACCCCGCCTCCGACCTCCCCCGCATCTGCCGCCTCGAACCCCTCGACCTGACCAACACCCCAGACGACCAGTTCGCCGACCTCCTCCGCCGCAAACAACCCGAAGCCATCTACCACCTCGCCGCCCAGTCCAACCCCCGCCTCTCCCTCGACAACCCCCGACTCACCTGGTCCCTCAACCTCGGCGGAACCTTCAACCTCCTCGAAGCCATCCGCCACGCCCAGCTCCAACCCCGCGTCATCCTCGTCAGCTCCGGCGTCGTCTACGGCAACCCCGAACCCCACCACCTCCCCGTCCGCGAAGACTGCCCCGTCCTGCCCAACAACCCCTACGCCGCCAGCAAAGCCGCCGCCGACATCCTCGGCATCCAACACGCCCTGACCTACCACACCCCCACCATCATCGCCCGACCCTTCAACCACGCCGGCCCCGGCCAGTCCGACCTCTACGTCCTCTCCAGCCTCGCCCGCCAGGTCGCCGAAGTCGAAGCCGGCCTCCGACCCGCCGTCTCCCACGGCAACCTCGCTATCGTCCGCGACTTCACCGACGTCCGCGACATCGTCCGCGCCTACCGCCTCCTGGCCACCTCCGGCCAACCCGGCCAGATCTACAACATCGGCTCCGGCCGCGATCTCCCCCTCCAAGCCCTCTTCGACACCCTCCGCAACCTCGCCCACCGCCCCATCCCCAGCCAGCTCGACCCCAACCTCGTCCGGCCCATCGACCAGCCCCGCCTCCTGGCCGACTCCTCCAAACTCCACGCCCACACCGGCTGGTCCCCCACCATCCCCCTCGAAACCACCCTCGCCGACATGCTCAACACCTGGCGCCGCCAACTCTCCTCCCGCTAACCCGACCCCTCAACCCTCAACCCCCAAACACCCTCAAATACACCGACCGCCGCCCCACCTCCCGAAACCCCACACGCCGATACAGCCGCAACGCCACCCCATTGCGCTCATCCACCCCCAACTCCAACCGCGGCCGCCGACCCCGCGACCGCCGCACCGCCTCCGCCACCACCCGACGCCCCAACCCCCGACCCCGCGCCCCCACCGTCAAACCCAAATACACCACCTCCATACACCCCCGCTCCTCCCCATCGGCCAGCACCAAGACCCCCGCCGCCCCAGGCTCCCCCTCCACCTCCCCCACCAGCCACAAATCCGCCTCAAACCGACCTATCGCCTCCTGACCCGCCCTCATCTCCCCTACACCCCGCACCCCCACCAACTCCGGCATATCCTGACTCCCCTCATACGTCGCCTCCAACACCTCCCCAAACCGCTCCTCCCCCACCTCCTCATACCCCCGCCACCTCAGCTCCGGCACCCCCGGCCCCACCTCCAACTCCTCCTCCGTCGACCGACTCAACGTCAACAAATCCGTCACATACGGCAAACCCCCACGCTCCAAATCCCCCCCCATCCCCACCCCTCCCCCCACCAACGCCTGCACCACCCGCACTCCCCCAGCCCGCAACTCCCCCACCGCCGCCCGAACCAACCGCCCCCCCAACTCCCGACGACCCCACCCCCTCCGCACCCACGGCGCCCACACCACCCCACCACAACCGGCCAACCGCTGATACATCACCACCCCATCCATCCGACCCCCCGCACCCAACACCACCATCAACCCCAAATCCTCCCACTCCTCACCCGCCTCCACCTCCCGACCCAACACCAACCCCAACGCCTCCGCCCGCCGTCCCACCGGACAAACCACCACCTCACCCATCCACAACCTCATCCCTCGCCTCCCCCCTGATCCACCAATCAGCCCGAAAAACCCTCCCTCACCCACCTCCCGCCAACACCACCGCCCACAACCCCGTATCATAGAGTGCAAACCCCAGGACACCCCCCCTCATGCACCAGCCCCAACCGGCTCCCCCACACCCCAATACCCCCACAACCCACACCCCAGACCCCACCGCCCCCTCCCCTCCCGACAGCGACGCCCGCCTGGTCGAACGCGCTCGCCTCGGCGACGACCACGCCTTCGCCCTCCTCGTCCAACGCTACGAACGCAAACTCCTCCGCGTCCTCGGCCGCCTCCTGCCCGACCCCGAACTGGCTCGCGACCTCGCCCAGGAAACCTTCTGGAAAATCTATACGCGCCTCGAACACTTCGACACCACCCGACGCTTCGGACCCTGGCTCTTCCGCATCGGACTAAACCTCACCCTCGACCACCTCCGCCGCAACGCCAACCGCCACACCTCCTCTCTCGACCACCGCCCCGACTCCCCCTCCACCGACATCCCCACCCCCGACCCCCGCCTCGCCGCCGACCTCCACGAAGAAATCGCCCACATCCTCGCCCGCCTCCCCCTCGAATACCGCACCGTCCTCATCCTCCGCGACCTCGAAGGCTTCTCCTCCTCCGAAGTCGCCGCCATCATCGGCCGCCGCGAACCCACCGTCCGCTGGCGCCTGGCCCGCGCCCGCGACCTCTTCCGCTCCGCCTGGGAACGCCGCCAGCTCGACCACCCCCAAACCACCAAACCCCAGCCCCCTCACCTCTCACCCACCCCACCCCCAGCCCCCGGAGAACCGCGATGACGCGCAAACCCTGCCGCTGGGTCCGCGCCCAACTGCCCCTCCTGGCCGGCGGCGACCTCATCGGCCCCAACCGCCGCCACGCCGAACGCCACCTCCTCACCTGCAACCCCTGCCGCGCCCTCCTCCAACGCCACCAAAACGCCCTCCACGCCCTCCACACCTTCGCCGCCTCGACACCCCCTCCCCCAGCCCCCGCCCTCTGGCCACCCCTCCAACGCCAAATCGCCGAATCCCGCCGCTCCCCCTCCCCTTGGCCCATCCCCTTGACCCGCCGCTGGCTCGCCCTCGCCGCCGCCGCCGCCGCCACCCTCACCCTCATCGCCGCCACCGCCTGGCAAATCAGCCAACACTACCACCTCGTCGTCGGCCTCCGCCCACGTATCGCCCGCCTCCACCCCCAACCCGTCTTCCCATCCTCCCGCAACCAACCCACCAACCCCATCGCCTCCTCCACCTCATCACCCTCAAGCCCCCCATCTACCCAAAACCATCCCCCTTCTCTTGCCCCCTCATCCTCCCAGCCCCCCAGCCGCCCCTCCATCCCGACCCAATAAAACAATCCCCCTCACTCCCAAGCCCGCCGCGCCACCGCCAGCGCCGACGTCCCAAACGGGACCGGCAACCCCCTCAACAGCCGGTCCTCCCCCACGCACACCCATTCCAACAACCGATTCCAAACCCCCGGCGGCACCCCGTGCTGCGCCACCGGCCGCCCCCGCCCCCACCACCGATTCCACCGCGCCACCACCCACTTCGGCGCAAACAGCAGCCGGTACAAATACCGCGCCCGCTCCACCCGCAAACCCACCCCCTCCAACAGCCCCCGCACCCCCCCCACCGTATACCGCCGCCAGTGCTCATTGATCTCGTCGTGCCGGTCCCACAACACCCCAAAGGCCGGCACCGTCACCACCAACCAGCCCCCAGGCCGCAACATCCCCGCCAACGCCCGCGCCGCCGTCTGATCATCCTCAATATGCTCCAACACATCCAACGCCACAATCAAATCAAACCGCCACCCCCGCCTCCTCATACCACGGATCCCCTAACGGCCGCGTCTGGATCCGCTCCCGGTTCCCCCCACCATCCCCCAACATCCCCTCATCGACCTCGATCCCCCGCACCCGACCCCACCGCTCCAGCCGCGGCCATAACCACCCCGGGCCACACCCCACATCCAAAATCTCCGCCGGCCGCCTCAATCCCAACCCCCCCACCACATCCCCGACGATCACCTCCCGGCTCCGCCACCACCAGTGCTCGCGATACAACCGCCCATACTCCGCCACATACTCCGCCCGCATCACCCACCACCCACCCTCTCCGACACCCCACCCGCCCCCAGCCCCTTGCCTACCCCCCGACTCCCCCGCACCACCTCCCGCACCAACGCCACCGGCCGACCCCGCGACTCCTCATACGTCCGAATCACATACTCCCCCACCACCCCCAAACACAACAACTGCACCCCCGCCAAAAACCAGATCGACACAATCAAACTCGCAAAACCCGCCGGAAACCGCTCCGGACTCACCCAGTACCACACCACATACCCCACCGCCACCACCAACGCCACACACGACAACACAAACCCCACAAACTGAATCAACCGCACCGGCAGCCGCGTAAACGAAAACAATCCATCATACGCCAATCCCAACAACCGCCCCACCGTATACTTCGGCCGCCCCGCATACCGCGCCGCCCGCTCATACTCCACCCCTACCTGCCGAAACCCCACCCACGCCCGCAACCCCCGCACAAACCGGTTCCGCTCCGGCATCCGCCGCATCGCCTCCACCACCACCCGCCGCATGCAACAAAAATCCCCCGCATCCAACGGAATCTCAATCGCCGCCACCTTCTCCAAAACCCGATAAAACAACCCATAACACACCCGCCGCCACCACCCCTCCTTACGACCCCGACGCACCCCATACGCCACATCCGCCCCCGCCTCCAACGCCGCGATCAGCCGCGGTACCTCCTCCGGCGGATCCTGCAAATCCCCATCCAACACCACCACCACCGATCCCCTCACCTGCTCCAACCCCACCGACACCGCCGCCTGGTGCCCAAAATTACGCGTCAAAAACACCCCGCAAAACCGCCCATCCCGCTCCACCAGCTCCCGAATCAACGGCTCGGTCCGATCCGTACTCCCATCCGACACCAACACAACCTCACAATCCTCAAACCCCACCCGATCCACCAACGCCACCAACCGCTCCTCCAACTCCGGCAACGTCTCCTCCTCGTTGTACAGCGGCACCACCACCGACAACAGCGTTCGGTCCAGCCGATCGTCCAATCCCCTCATCCCCTCATCCCCTCATCACTCCACACCCCCCCCAACCTACCACCCCGCCAGCCGCCGATTCCGCGCCACCTGCGCATCCAACTCCTCCAGCCCCAACGCCCGCACCATCTCCCCAACCGTCACCCCCGGATCATTCGACCAAAACAACCCATTGTCCTCCCGCTCGCTATACCGATACCCCGCCCGCTCCCCATACCGCTCCGTAAACGCCGCCCCATTCTTCAAGTGCGGCGCCCAGCTCAACACCGCAAAACTCAAATCCAACTCCTCAACCAGCACCGCCGGCCCCCGCCCCTCCACCCGTCCCGCCGGCTGCCCCGTCGGATCATATATGCTCACATTATCACGCCAATTTGCACCCACCACATAATACCGGTTCCGCGCCGCATGCGCCGCCGGCAACACCGTCGCCGGCGACATGCTCGGCCACGCCACAATCTCCGCCCCCCTCCGTCCCAGCTCGTCCCAATCCTCCCCATATTGAACATCCCAACAAATCTGTATCCCTAACCTCCCAAAGTCACACTCAAACACCGGCAGCTCCCGACCCGGCTCAATCCCCCCCTCCAGCTCGTCCGTCCCCGCCACCGCCACCGGATGCCGTTTCCGGTAAATCCCCACCACCTCCCCACGACGGCCAAACACCACCGCCGCGTTCGACGCCACCGCCCGCCCCTCCCCGTCCCGCTCCGCCAGATCCAGCGGCACCACCAGATAACACCCGTGCCGCCGCGCCAACGCCCCAAACCGCTCCGCCACCAATCCCTCCAGCGGCCGCGCCCGCTCCCACGCCTTCCCCTGACTCGGCGTCAGTACCGTCTCCGGCAACACCGCCAAATCCAACCCCCGCCCCCCATGCCGCGCCGCTGCCTCCGCCGCCATCCGATCCACCAGCCCCTCCACCTCCTCAACCCGACGCTCCAACCCCGGATACTCCCCATACGGCCCATACAGACTCGTCCCCACCACCACCTTCCGCGGCGGCCGGTCCGCCTTCGAACCCCCCACTCCCGGCCCCACCCCCAACACCACCGCCACCAGACCCACCACCACAGCCCCCATCGCCCCATCCCTCCCTCAAAAAAACAAACCCACGCATCCACCCCCCAGCATCACCCACCCCCACCACCCCGTCAAAGCCCCAACCCCGCCCGCCTTGCCCTCCATAGCCTCATCCGGCCAAGATGACCTCTCCCCAAATCATCTCAGAGACGCTCGACGCGGCCCCGGGGCCTCTCCACGCCACAGCCACACCCCCGGCCGCCGCCTCGATTCCCCGACACACCGACACCGACTCTCTCAACCGGAGCCTGCCATCGTGAAAATCGCCGTCATCGGAACCGGTTACGTCGGCCTCGTCACCGGAACCTGCCTCGCCGAGAGCGGCAACGACGTCGTCTGCATCGACAAAGTCGAGGAAAAAATCGCCATGCTCCGCCACGGCGAAGTCCCCATCTACGAACCTGGACTGGCCGAACTCGTCCACCGCAACCTCCGCGACGACCGCCTCCGCTTCACCACCAGCCTCCCCGACGGCATCGCTGATGCCGAAATCATCTTCATCGCCGTCGGCACTCCCCAGGCCGACGACGGCTCTGCCGACCTCTCCGGCGTCTTCGCCGTCGCCGACGCCATCGCCACTAACCTCCACGCCCCCGACCGCATCATCGTCATCAAAAGCACCGTCCCGGTCGGCACCAACGCCCAACTGACCCGCCGCATCGCCTCCCTGACCTCCACCCCCTTCCACGTCGCCAACAACCCCGAATTCCTCAAAGAAGGCGCCGCCCTCGACGACTTCAACAAACCCGACCGCGTCGTCGTCGGCGTCCGCTCCGACTGGGTCGCCCACCGCCTCCAACAGCTCTACGCCCCCTTCCTCCGCACCGACCGACCCTTCCTCGTCATGAGCCCCGAATCCGCCGAAATGACCAAATACGTCGCCAACTGCCTGCTCGCCACCAAAATCAGCTTCATCAACGAAATGGCCAACCTCTGCGAAGCCTACGGCGCCGACATCAACGACGTCCGCCGCGGCATCGGCCACGACCAGCGCATCGGCTTCGCCTTCCTCTTCCCAGGCGTCGGATACGGCGGAAGCTGCTTCCCCAAAGACGTCCGCGCTACCATCCATATGTTCAAATCCAAAGGCATGCCCGCTCGCATGATGGAAGCCGTCGACGCCGTCAACGAAGCCCAGAAATCCATCCTCATCCAGAAAATCAAAACCCACTTCCACGGCCAGCTCGCCGGCAAAACCATCGCCCTCTGGGGCCTCGCCTTCAAACCCCGCACCGACGACATCCGCGAAGCCCCCGCTCTGGTCCTCATCAACGCCCTCCTCGCCGAAGGCGCCCAAATCCGCGCCCACGACCCCGAAGCCCTCGCCAACGTCCGCGCCCTCTACGGCAACCGCATCACCACCTGCGACCGACCCTACGGCGCCCTCGAAGGCGCCGACGCCCTCGTCATCGCCACCGAATGGAACGAATTCCGTAACCCCGACTTCGAAATCATCAAACGCCTCCTCAAATCCCCCACCATCTTCGACGGCCGCAACGTCTACGAACCCCAACTCATGGCCTCCCTCGGCTTCACCTACTACGGCATCGGACGCGCTCAGCCCACCTCCAACCCCCTCGAACCACCCCAAAGCCTCCCCAACCCCTAGCCACCCCGAACCCTCAACCCGCCAACCCCATCGCCCCCAACCCAAAACCCACTCCGCTCCGGCCACCCTTGCCGGATCGCCCCCGGATCGCTCTAATAAGCCGGGAAAGGCACCCCGAACCCACCCCGCGGGCCACGCCGGCCGCTCCACCTCGCCCGAGCCCCGCTGGCCCGCCTAACCCCCCGTCCCCCCACCAGGGCTCGGAGGCTTTTCCCCCATGCTCGACCGCATCGCTTACCAGGGCATCACCTTCGACGATGTCCTGCTCGAGCCCGGCTACTCCGAACTCCTCCCGCGCGACGTCGACGTCCGCACCCGCCTGACCGCCCGCATCCCCCTCAATCTCCCCCTCCTCTCGGCCCCCATGGATACCGTCACCGAGGCCGACCTGGCCATCGCCTTGGCCCAGGAGGGCGGACTGGGCATCATCCACAAAAACATGTCCATCGAGGAGCAAACCCGCGAGGTCGACAAGGTCAAACGCTCCGAAAACGGCATCATCGTCGACCCCATCACCCTCCCCCCCGACGCCACCGTCGGCCACGCCCGCGAAATCATGCGCGGCCACAACATCTCCGGCGTCCCCATCGTCGTCGATGGCCGCCTCCGCGGCATCCTCACCCGCCGCGACCTCCGCTTCCTCGAGTCCAACGACACCAAAATCGAGGAAGTCATGACCAAAACCAACCTCGTCACCGCCCCCCCCCGACACCACCCTCGAAGAGGCCGACCGCATCCTCACCCGAAATCGCGTGGAGAAATTGCTCCTCGTAGACGATCAATTCCGATTGAAGGGATTAATCACCATCAAGGACATCGACAAAATGCACCGCTACCCCAACGCCTGCAAGGACGCCCGCGGGCGCCTCCGCGTCGGGGCCGCCGTCGGTGTCCACGACCACGACCGCGTCGCCTCCTTGATCGCCGCCGGCGTCGACGTCCTCGTCGTCGACAGCGCCCACGGCCACTCCAAAAACGTCCTCGACACCGTCCGCAAAATCAAAGCCCAACACGATATCGACGTCGTCGCCGGCAACGTCGCCACCGCCGACGGCACCCGCGCCCTGATCCACGCCGGCGCCGACGCCGTCAAGGTCGGCATCGGACCCGGCTCCATCTGCACCACCCGCGTCGTCTCCGGCGTCGGCGTCCCCCAGATCACCGCCATCGCCCAGTGCGCCAAAGCCGCCGACGGACGCGTCCCCCTCGTCGCCGACGGCGGCATCCGCTACTCCGGCGACATCACCAAGGCCATCGCCGCCGGCGCCCACTGCGTCATGATCGGCGGCCTCTTCGCCGGCCTGGCCGAAAGCCCCGGCGAAACCATCATCTTCCGCGGCCGCTCCTTCAAAACCTACCGCGGCATGGGCAGCCTCGGCGCCATGGCCCGCGGCTCCCACGAACGCTACCGCCAAGACACCAACACCCGCTCCCCCGAACCCGACGCCGACGGCAAAGCCGCCAGCAAATTCGTCCCCGAAGGCGTCGAGGGCCGCGTCCCCTACAAAGGACCCCTCGCCGACTTCATCTACCAACTCGCCGGCGGGCTCCGCGCCGGCATGGGCTACTGCGGCACCCGCACCATCGAAGAACTCCGCACCAAAACCCGCTTCATCCAAGTCACCAGCGCCTCGGTCCAGGAAAGCCACCCCCACGACATCGTCATCACCCAGGAAGCCCCCAACTACACCAGCTACGCCGGCGAACCCGACTCCGCCCGCGGACCCGTCTAAACCCCAACTCCCCCCCCTCCAACACCCCTCTCCAGGAACCCTCGCCTGGACCACGTCCCATTCTTCAGGTACACCGTTCACCCCGGCGCCAAACCAAGGACCCGGTAACGCGCCCATCCCAAGTCCGTCCCCACTCCGTCTAACCCCGACGGACCCTCGACCACCCAGGCAAGGAGGCAGACGACGTGCGTCGATCCATCTCGGCTCCGATCGCGGCGATGCTCACCCTCGCCCCCCTCTCCCCAGCCACCACCCCGGCCCACGCCCAACTCCGCCGCAACCCTCCCGCTACCTCCTCACCTCCCCCCGCTTCCCCCACCCGCAGCCCCCACCACCTCCTCCGCAACGGCCTCGACTACCTCGACAAATACGGCGACCCCCACCGCGCCCTCGTCTACCTCCAACAGGCCCGCCAACGCCAGGCCGAACTCTCCCCCGACCAACGCAAACAACTCGCCGACGCCTGGCTCCGCGCCGAACGCATCCTCGCCGGCCTCGAACAACCCACCAACCCCATCGCCCGCTACACCCCAAACCCAGCCCGCCCCCCCCTGCCTTCCCTCCCCCCAGACTCCCCCCAACTCGCCCACTCCCCACGCGCCACCACCGACCCCAACCTTCAAGTCGCCACCTCCAACCTCAACCTCCCCACCCCACCCCCCTCCACGCCCACCATCCCCCCTCCACCCCTCATGCTCGAACCCGACGAACCCACCCCTAACCTCACCCCCACCCCTCCCTCTCTACCCAACTCCCCCAGCCAGCAACCCCTCACCGCCACCCCCCTCACCCTCGAATCCTTCGACGCCCTCGACCCTCCCCCCAGCGTCTCCCCAGCCACCACCACCCCCGACCTCCCGCAACCCGATTCCACGCCCGCAGTTCTCCACCCCACCGACGCCCCAGCCCCCACCCCCGACATCCCTCAAGCCCCCAGCCCCCAGCCCGACGAACCCACCCCCGACGCCACCCAACCCCACACCCCCTCCACCCCCGCCGAGCCACCCCTCGCCGCCACCCCCCTCACCCTCGACGCCCTCGACCCCCAGCCCGAAGCTCCCGCACCTCCCGACAACACTCTGACCGAATCGCCTGCACCGCCCGACAACCCCCAGCCCGAATCCGTCCCACCACCTCCTGACACCGGCATCCTCCTCATCCCCCCACCACCGCGCCATTTGAGCCGTTCGTCCACCCTGCCCGAATTGCCCACACCATCCGACGACGGCCTGCCCCCGCTCCCGCTAGACCCGGCCCAGGTCGCGCCCTCCCCCGCCGAACTCCCCGCTCCGCCCCCAGAATTGCCCCGCCCCACAGCGCCGGAACCCACCAGCCCCAGTCTTGATCTGCCCGAATTGCCCATTCCCGCCGACCCGGCCGTCCAGCAGCCGCAGCCGACCGCCGCCACCACCGACCTGCCCACCCTCCCCCACTCCTCCGCCGCCCCAACCCCGCGCGGCGACGACCTCCCGCCCATCCAAATCCAGCGCCCCGAAGTCCTCCGCGAGGTCGAGGACATCGCCCGCCGCCTCAACGAGGAAAACCGCCAAAACCCCGTCGTCTATCCCCCGCCCACCACGGACGACACCCAGCCCGACTCCCTCCGCCTCGGCTCCGACCGCAACACCGCCCTCATCCCCCGCGCCCCCTCGCCCACCGAGGCCCGACCCATCCGACCCATCCCCGTCCCCGACGCCTTCGTCCCCCTCGACCAACGCCGCTTCGCCCCCTACCGCAAATACTTCGCCGCCGGCGCCAACTGCAACATGCCCCTCTACTTCCAGGACGCCGCCCTCGAACGCTACGGCCAAAGCGTCGAACAGGCCCTCGGACCCCACTGGGGACGCTTCTTCTCCTACCCCCTCGACGACCCCCGCCAATCCACCCAACGCAACCAACTCCTCCAGCCGTTCTACTCCACCGGCCTGTTCGCCCTCCAAATCGCCGCCCTCCCCATCCACATGCTCTTCGACCCACCCTGGGAAGCCCAGTACGACCTCGGCTTCCACCGCCCCGGCGACCCCACACCCCCCGACCTCATCTACTGGCCCAAGCTCGGCATCGGCCCCCCAGGCCGCGGCCGCAAATACTAATCCCCCCTATCCTCACGCCATCACCCCGCCCACGGCCTGCACTCCTCCCCCCCACCACCCCAAGGAGTCAGGCCGTGTCTGCTTTCGGCATCACCCAGCCCCCCGCTCTCGCTCCATCCATGAAGCCCTCATGATGTCTGCGCGTATCTGGCATGATTTCTTCTCCCAGAACCCGCTTTTGGACCATTCACCGCTTGTCCCACCGCCAAAAACCACGTAACTTTACTTTTGGATCTGCTTTCCCCCACTCCCATCAATCCCCACGCCTTCAGACCGGCGCACCACCGGACGAGCCGCCGACGATCGAGGGATGAGCACGATGCCCTGGCAAAACGGAGTCGACCCGACCTGGGATGCCGACCGCGCCACCACCGGGCGGCACTTCCTCCGCGATATGGAGCACCTCTGGGAGCAGATCCTCAAGCTCGCCGCCGTCGTCGAAGCCGCCCTCTCCCACGCCATCCAGGTCCTCTGCGACGGCCGCTCCGAACTGGCCGCCGAAGTCCGCGGCGAAGAACGCGAAATCGACCACTGGGAAGTCCAGATCGAACTCGAATGCCTCAAAGTCCTCGCTCTCCATAACCCCGTCGCCAGCGACCTCCGCCGCGTCGCCGCCATCCTCCGCATCAACGGCGACCTCGAACGCCTCGGCGACCTCGCCGAACACATCGCCAACCGCGCCCGCAAACTCGCCAACGAACCCAACCCCCTGCCCATCCCCCCACGCCTCGAATCCCTCGCCCAAGAAGCCATCGCCCAAGTCCGCGACGCCCTCGACGCCCTCGCCGCCAACGACGTCCATCGCGCCCGCGCCGTCATCGCCGCCAACCACTCCGTCGACCGCCACCGCCGCCTCCTCCAAAAACAACTCAAAGACGCCATCTGCCACGAGCCAGACCGCATCAACTCCTGGCTCCGCCTGATCAACATCGGCCGCAACCTCGAACGCGTCAGCGACCACGCCGCCCACATCGCCGAGGCCGTCATCTACCTCCGCGAAGGCCAGATCGTCCGCCACCGCCACAACCAGCTCAACCCCACACCCTCCCCCCTCCGCGAATCAACCTGATCCCTCCGGCCTCCTCCACCCCGCAAAACCCCGCCCCTGTTTTCCAGGCTCCCCTCCCGCCCCGCGCCGGGTAAGATAGCCGGCTAGCAACGCTCCCGGCCCCCCCCCACGACTCCTCCACCCCTTTCTCGCTCCGCTCGCGAGAACCGGCCGGGTCAACTGCTCGGGGAGCCTCTCCCATGTTCGGCGACGGCAGCATCCCCTCCAGCCTCGCAACCGACCACTCCCTGCTCGAAGGCCTCATCGCCGTCCGCCTCGGACTCCTCGCCGAATCCGACCTCCGCCGCGCCATCGATATCTGGCAGGCCAACCCCACCCAGCCCCTCAACGACATCCTCCACAACCTCGGCTGCCTCCCGTCCGAGCAGGCACCCTTGCTCGAGGCCGCCAGCCACATCCTCGTCCAACACCACGGCGGCAACCTCCGCGACGCCGTCCACACCCTCGCCAACCCCTACCTCCCAACCCCCACATCCCCCGACCCCAACGCCACCACCCTCCCCACACCCGGCCACACCCCCCCACCTCTCATTGACCTCCCCTCCACCGCCACCTCCGACCCTTCCACCGAACCCACCACCCCCACACCCCCCTCCGCCGATCCCATCTCATTGGCCCACGCCCGCACCATCTCCCTCCCCTCATCCCAACCCGCCGCCGACCCCCTCGGCTTCCAGCTCCACCAACCCTCCTTCCCAACCGCCGACCCCCACCCCCTCTACGACCACCGCTACCAGATCCTCCACCTCCACGCCAAAGGCAACCTCGGCGAGGTTTTCTGCGCCCAGGACCACCACATCGGTCGCCACGTCGCCCTCAAACGCATCCAGGCCCGACACGCCGAGTTCGCCGACCGCCTCGACCAGTTCGAAATCGAGGCCCGCATCACCGGCAGCCTCGAACACCCCGCCATCGTCCCCGTCTACAGCCTCGGTCGCGGACCCGACGGCCGCCCCTTCTACACCATGCGCCTGATCCGCGGCATAAGCCTCCGCCACGCCATCAGCGACTACCACGCCCTCCCCCTCCACGACCTCTCCGCCCGCCGCTCCACCCTCCGCGCCCTCGTCCGCCGCTTCATCACCGTCTGCCAGGCCCTCGCCTACGCCCACAGCCGCGGCGTCCTCCACCGCGACATCAAACCCTCCAACATCATGCTCGGCGACTTCGGCGAAACCCTCCTCGTCGACTGGGGCCTGGCCAAAGCCCAGGGCTTCATCGACAACCCCTCCACCGCCTCCGCCGAAGGCCCCCTCCGCATCGCCGACGCCCCCACCGAATCCTCACTCCCCGGCGGCATCAAGGGCACCATCCCCTACATGAGCCCCGAACAGGCCAACGGCCAACCCCTCGACTCCCGCTCCGACATCTACTCCCTCGGCGCCACCCTCTACAGCCTCCTCACCGGTCGCCTCCCCTACGAACAAACCGACTCCCGCCAACTCCTCGAAGCCGTCCGCCGCGGACAACTCCCATCCCCCCGCACCATCTGCCGCGACGTCCCCCCCGCCCTCGACGCCATCTGCCGCAAGGCCACCGCCCCCAACCCCAACCACCGCTACCCCACCGCCCAAGCCCTCGCCGACGACCTCACCCGCTGGATCGACGACGAACCGGTCCTCGCTTACCCCGAACCCTGGACCGCACGCCTCCGCCGCTGGACCCGCAAACACCCAGCCGCCTCCGGCACCGCCGTCACCACCCTCGCCATGCTCGCCCTGGCCAGCATCCCCCTCGGACTCCTGCTCCACAGCGAAGCCGCCGCCCGCGCACGCGCCGTCCAACTCAACGCCCAACTCTCCTCCCAACGCCAACGCACCGAAGCCCAGTTCCACCAAACGCGCTCCCTCGTCGACGACTTCACCGACCTCGTCAGCGGCCAACTCCTGATCCTCCCCGGCGCCGAAAACTTCCGACACCTCGTCGTCGACAAGGCCGCCCAACGCTACCAGCAGTTCCTCTCCGAACGACCCGACGACCCCCAGATCGCCGCTCAGGCCGCCCACATCTTCCGCGTCGCCGCCAACTCCAACCGCGCCCTCGAAGTCGAGTCCGACCCCAACAGCTCCACCGCCCAACTCTACAACCAGGCCTTCAACCTCGCCCGCCAAACCGCCCACCTCAACCCCGCCTTCACCTACCGCCCCATCCTCACCCTCATCGACCGCGCCGAGTGGCACCGCCTCCAGGGCCGCCTCGACCTCGCCGAATCCGACCTCCGCCACGCCCTCGACCTCACCAACTCCATCCCCGCACCACGCCAGACCACCCTCGGCAACCACCTCGCCCACGGCCTCATCCACCTCGACCTCGCCGCCATCCTCCTCGATCGCGGCCAACCCGACGCCGCACAACACCAGGCCAACTCCGCCCTCGAACACCTCGCCATCGTCACCGCCCAGCCCGACTGCCTCTGGGTCCACCACCTCCTCCACCTCCAGGCCCGTCGCCTCCTCCTCGACATCGACGCCTCACCCACCAACCGCCCCAACCCCGCCGCCGTCGAATCCCTCCTGGCTGACTCCGCCCAACTCCTCCAATCCCACCGCTCCGAATTCGACACCCGCTTCTTCCACGCCTCCTCCCTCCTGCTCCGCACCCGCGCTGCCTTCGACCCCGCCGCCGGACCCGCCGCCGCCAAAACCCTCGCCGACCGCCTCCGCGACGACGCCCGTCACCTCCTAACCCTCTTCCAGGCCCACCCCAACATCCCCTTCCTCCGCCGCGCCGCCAGCGAAACCTACACCCTCCTGGCCGAAATCCAACGCGCCGCCCAAATCCCAGCCAGCGCCCGTCAGAACGCCGCCCACGCCCTCCGACTCGCACGCGCCGGCTCCCAGCCCGAAGACGACGCCCTCGCCGCCTCCGCACTCAACCTCCTGGCCCAGCTCGCCCAGGACGACAACCAGACCGACAACGCCCGCGACCTCTACGAGCAGGCCCTCACCGCCATCGACTCGGCCATCACCCGCCGACCCCTCTCCCAACCCCTCCGCCGCACCCGCGACGAAATTCGCGCCCGCCGCGACACCCTCACTCCCCCCTAATCGCCCCCCCCACCACCCCACCACCCAACCTACCGCTTCGCCGGCGGACACGGATCAAAATCCGGCAACTCCGTCACATTCAACGACCCGCACGGCACCGTCACCCCATTGTCCACAATCGTCGTCAACAACGACCCATACAACGGCGGCACCGACCCCATCCCCCGCTTCGCCGTCAACACCACACCCAACGTCTTGTTCCCATCAAACCGCGTCACCGACACCGGCACCCACGCCGTCTCCACCATCATCCCCCCAATCTGCTGCCGCAGCTTCGCCTGAACCACAATCCCACTCTCAGCGCCCCACGTCCCACTGCTCCGCCGATACGCCACCGCAAACATCCCCCCATCCTTAAACGGCAACGACGGCGTCGCCGACACCTGCACCCCCACCCCCGCCAACACCCCCCCAACCACCACCACCCCCGCCAACACCCACAACCCCCGCGCCAGTCCCCGTCGACTCATCGGCATGCCTCCCACAAGCAGAAACCCCTCCCCACACACCCCCCATCAACCACCCGACGACCCCTCAACCGCCTCCTCCACCTCCGGCACCACCTTCGCCGCCGGCGGACACGGATCTATCCACACCTCATCCACGTTGATCGTCGTCCCCTCCGTGCTCACCGCTCCATTGACCGAGTCGGTCACCGTCACCAGCAACGTCCCCGAAACCAACGTCATCGCCGACGACGCCCGCCGCGCCCGAAACCGCAGCGTCACAAACTTCGGATTCTGGTGAATCGACGCATCCCCAGCCCCCCACGTCCACGACACCGGCGTCGCCACCCCCGTCTGCTTAAACTGACACGTCGCCGCCTGAATATTCACCCAGTTCTTCCCATCATTCCGCTGTATCACAATCAAAAACGGCGCATCATGCCGAAAACTTAACCGTCCCGCCCGTCCCGCTCCACCCACCACCACCTCACCCCCCACCATCGGCCACACCACTCCTCCCCCAATCAGCCCCCACACACCCAACCCCAACACCACCACCCCCAACCACCTCCCCGCCCATCCCCCTCGCACCACAACCCACCCCCCGGCTCTCGCCATTAAAAACAACCCTCCCTCACCCAGCCTCCCCCGCCACACTCCCTCGTGCCGGCTCCGCACCACCCACGCGGACTACCCCCCATCGTAGCCAGCCCCATCCCCCCTGTTCCCCACAAAATGCAAAAAATGGGAAATTCAGAGCGACCCACCCTCCCCCCGCGCCGCCGCCCTCGGCGGCATGCTCAACCGCCCCACACCCCCGCCCGTCTCCGCCCTGGTCCGCTCACCCTCCCACCGCGCAGCCCCCGCCGCAGCACGCCGGCGCCCCACACCCGCCCGCCATCGGCAACAGGCTCGACCCCCGGCCCGACGTCCCCGTCTGCGCTGCCGCCGGAACGCTGATCTGCTTCGTCAACGCCTCGCTCCGCCCACACCGCGGACATCGCGGCCGATCCTCCGCCGACCGCACCAACGCCTCAAACGTCTCCCCACACGGCTCGCAACGATATTCATACAGCGGCATCGTTCTCACATCCCTTCCTCAAAACCACCCCGGCGCGGCCGCCTCTCGGCCTCCCACCGCCGGACCCTGTCCCCGCTCCCCCCAGCCTCTGACTCCATCCGCCCGACCGGCTCGCTCCGCCGATCCTCCGCCCCTCCAAACCCGCCTCACGCGCCCCTGCCCCTCACTCCGCGCTAAAGGCAAAGACCGTCCGATGCAGATAAATCTCCCCCGGCCGCAGCACCACCGTCGGAAACTCCGGGTGGTGAATCGCGTCCGGAAAATGCTGCGTCTCCAGACACAGCGCGCTCCGCCGCGGATACGGCTTCCCACCCTTGCCCGCCGCACCGCTCAGAAAATTGCCCGTGTAAAGCTGCACCCCCGGATGCGTCGTGTGCACCGTCATCACCCGCCCCGACCCTGGGTCCTTCAACCGCGCCGCAAACCGCGGCTCGGGCACCTCCGCCCCCTCGGCCCGCTGCACCGGACACGTCCGGCTCAAAACGTAATTGTGGTCATACCCCCGATACGGCGTCTCGTCCAACTGCCCAATCCGCGCCCCAACCGCCGTCGGCTTCCGGAAATCCAGCGGCGTCCCCTCCACCGTCGCAATCTCACCGGTCGGAATCAACGTCTCGTCCGCCGGCGTATACTCCGCCGCCGCCAACTCCAGCTCATGGTCCAGCACCGACGCCGTCCCCTCGCCCGCCAGGTTGAAGTAGCTATGGTTCGTCAGATTCACAATCGTCGCCGCATCCGTCGTCGCCCGATACGTAATCGTCAGCCGGTTCCCATCATCCAGCTCATACGCGACGCTCACATCCAAATTCCCCGGATACCCCTCCTCACCATCCGGGCTTCGATACCGAAACTCCACCCCTCCGGCAATCGGCCGCGCCTCCCACACCACCCGCGACAAACACCGCGCCGTCCCCCCATGCAAATGGTTCGGGCCATTGTTCGCCACTAGCCGATACTCCCGCCCATCCAGCGTAAACCGCGCTCCCCCGATCCGATTCGCACACCGCCCCACCGTACACCCATAAAACGCATTACGCTCCGACAAATACCCCTCCAGATCATCAAACCCCAGCGTCACGTCGGCCGTCCGCCCCGCCTTGTCCGGAACGTGCAGCTCCTGAATCGCCGCCCCATAACTGATCAGCCGCACCACCACCCCGCCCCGGTTCCTCAGCGTATACCGCACCACCTCCACCCCATCCGGCGTCGTCCCAAACCGCTCCGGTCCCGTCACCACCACCTCCCCGCCACCCGCTGGCGTCATCATGGCCATCACCACACAAGAAACGATCCCAATTCCCAGCCAGCGAACCATCGCCCCGCGTCCTCGCCTGGTTTTCCTGACCGGTCAAACCCAAAACCCACACGCCCCAGTTTACGCCAACCCCACCCACGATCGAAGCCACTTCACCCCGCCCCGCCTCAGACCGCCGGATCAAACTCCCGCAGCAACCGCCGCGGAACCCCAATCGGCACAACAACCACCGGCCCCGTGTAGTCCGCCGCCCCCGGACGCCCAAAACCCAGCTTCGGCGCCACAAAACTCACCGTCGCCGCCGCCCGCACCGCCACCCCCAACGGCAGCCCGCAATCCGCATCCAGCCCCGACGGCACATCCAACGCCACCACCGGCTTCCCGCTCCCATTGAGCGCCTCGATCACCCCCCGCAACGGCCCGCCCACCTCCCGGCTCAATCCCGTCCCCAGCAGCCCATCCACCACCCACTCCACACCCTCCAAAACCGCCCCCAACTGCCCCGCCCCGCCCCCATCCGGCCACGCCGCCTGATCCACCCCCGCCCGCTCCAAGATTCGATACTGCACCGCCGCATCCGCGCTGAGCTGACCCGGCTCGGCAATCCACCGAATCACCACCTCCACCCCCTCCAACTCCAAATGCCGCGCCACCACGCCCCCATCCCCCCCATTGTTCCCCGGTCCCGCCACGATCAAAACCCGACTCCCCGCCCCCATCCGCCCCAGCAACCACTGCGCCGCCCCCCGCCCCGCATTCTCCATCAACACCAACGACGGGATCCCATACTCCTCGATCGCCCGCCGATCCAACCGCCGCACCTCCTCCCGCGACAACGCTCGCATCCCTCTGCCTCCTGACCCCTTCCCCACAACCAAAACCCGACATCCCGCACCCCACGCCGCCGGTTTACAATCAAACCCGACCACCCCACCCCGTCAACCACCGCCCCATCCCCGCCAAGCTTCTCAACCCTCGTACGAATACATCAGCGCAGACCGGCCCCCCAGGCCCGCCCAACCCCGAGGTACTCCCCCATGGAACCCTATCGCCCCTACCGCGGTGGAACCTTCTCCGGTGAGGACGCCTGGCGCCGCTTCGTCCCCCTCTTCCCCTGGCTCGTCGCCGCCCTCCTGATCGCCTGGCTCCTCTCCGGACTGACCTACACCGTCGCCCCCTACGAACAGGCCGTCGTCCTCCGCTTCGGCAAATACCTGGCCACCACCCCCCCCGGACTCCACCTCAAAGTCCCCCTGGCCGACTCGGTCATCAAGGTCAGCGTCGAGGAACGCTCGATCCGACTCCCCGCCGGTCCCTCCCTCCTCAACGCCCCCGCCGACAACCTCTCCGCACCCCCGGCCATCGCCTCCGAGGAAGAAACCCTCATGCTCACCGGCGACCTCAACACCGCCAGCGTCGAGTGGACCGTCCAGTGGAAAGTCAGCGAACCCGAACGCTTCATCCGCCAGTTCCCCGCCCGCGACGGCGAACGCTTCGCCGAAGACCTCCTCGCCACCGCCGCACGCACCGTCATGAACCGCCTGGTCGGCGACTACTCCTTCGACGAAGTCATCGGACCTAAACGCGACGCCATCGCCGTCGCCGCCCGCGACGACCTCCAACGCATCCTCGACAGCTACGAAAGCGGCCTGGCCATCACCGGCCTCCAAATGCAACGCGTCATCCCCCCCGACCGCGTCAAACCCGCCTTCGACCGCGTCAACGCCTCCATCCAGGAAAAACAAAAACTCGAAAACGAGGCCGAGGCCACCCGCAACCAGCTCCTCCCCCGCGCTCGCGCCGCCCGCGACAAACTCATCCGCGAGGCCGAAGGCTTCGCCGCCCGCCGCAAAGCCGAAGCCACCGGCGAAATCGAAGCCCTCCTGGCTCGCTTCCAGGCCTACCAACGCGCACCCGACCTCACCCGCCAACGCCTCTACCTCGAAACCATGCAAGACGTCCTCCAACAGGTCCGCGACAAACTCATCCTCGACGCCGACCTCAAACAAATCCTCCCCCTCATGAACCTCACCCCCTCCCCCACACCCCCCAATCCCAACTCCACCCCATGATCCCAACCCCCTCTTCCTCCCCCCTCAGACCCCACACCGCCCGCGGAGCCGCCCCATGAACTCCCGCCAAGCCCTCGCCACCCTCATCGGACTGGCCCTCCTCCTGGCCGTCCCCGTCGCTCGCCTCTTCCTCTACACCGTCAACGAACAGGAAATGGCCGTCCTGCTCCAGTTCGGAAGCCCCGTCGCCAGCCGCACCTCCCCCGGCCTCTACTTCAAAATCCCCTTCATCCAGGAAGAACTCCGCCTCCCCAAAACCCTCCAGGTCTGGCACGGCACCCGCTCCGCCGACCGCCTCGTCGACGTCCCCACCGCCGACGGCAAAAAAATCGAAGCCACCGTCTGGGCCGTCTGGCGCATCACCGACCCCGTCCAATTCGTCCGCACCCTCCGCACCGTCGCCAACGCCGAAGCCCGCGTCAAAGAATTCGTCCGCTCCACCGCACGCGACACCATCACCACCCACAACCTCGCCGAACTGATCCGCTCCACCGACCGCCAAATGACCTACACCCTCGGCCTCCCTCCCGAAATGCTCGCCCAGGCCGCCCAACAAGACTCCACCCCCGCCCAGGCCGAACTCCCCGACTTCGTCGTCCCCCCCGAAGCCCGCGAACCCATCACCCTCGGCCGACCCAAACTCATCGACCAGATCCGCTCCTCCGCCCAACGCGCCCTGGCCCAGGACGCCCGCTCCTCCCCCGCCAACCCCAACTCCACCGGACGCGGCATCCAACTCGTCGACGTCGGGCTCTCCCGCATCGAATTCGTCCCCGAAGTCCGCGAGGCCGCCTTCAACCGCGCCATCGCCCTCATGGAAGCCATCGCCATCAAAGCCACCAGCGAAGGCGAACAACGCAAACAAGAAATCATCAACCGCGCCCAGGCCGAAGCCCAAAAAATCGAAGGCGAAGGCAAACAACTCGCCACCGCCCTCCGCGGCCAGGTCGAAGCCGAAATCATCGACGCCTACGCCGCCGCCATCCGCCAAACCGGCGACTTCTACCGCTTCTCCCGCTCCCTCGACATCCTCAAGGAAACCCTCGGCCCCGACAGCCGCCTCATCCTCACCACCGACAGCCAACTGCTCCGCCTCCTCAAACAACTCGACCCCGACCCCGCCACCCCACCTTCCGGCACCCCCATCGCCTCTCCCGCCGCCCCCAACTCCCCCGAGTAATCCCCACACCCACCCCGCCACACACCACACGCCAGCGCCTCCACGCCAGCCCGCCTCCCCCTCGGCAGCCCAACCCCCTCACCCCACCGCCTCACCAACCTGACCCCTCATCCCTCCTCCGCCGGCCACACATACACCGGCTCCTCCGCACACGCCCGAAACCCCAGCGACCACGCCAACCCAATCGACGCCTCATGATCCTCCCGCGCCGACCAGATCGGGATCCGCCGCCGCTCCTTCACCACATGCTCAATCAACGCCCGCGTCGCCGCCCGCGCCAACCCTAACCGCCGATACGCCGGCACCGAAAACGCCCCCAACGCGTCATACCGCTCCGACTGCTCCAAAATCCACGCCAACGCAATCAACCCACCCCCATGCCGCACCCCAAACGCCGCTCCATGCCGTAACAACGCCCCAAGCGTCTCCCACCCCTGCAACGCCCACTCCGGCGCCACCCGCAAAAACGCCCCCTCATCCTCCGGCCCCAAACGGTGCACCACCACCGCCGGCCCCGCCTTCCCCGTCTTCCAACCCGGCGCCGGATCATACCACGTCCGCACCGTGTGCGACTCCACACCCATCACCCCCACCGCCGCCTCCACCAGCGGCCCCCACGACTCCGGCGCCGCCAGCGACACCTGCTGCCGCCGCGTCCGACTCACCAGCCACCCCACCGCAGGCTCCGGCTCCCCCGCCCCAAACGCCACACTCCGCCGCTGATCCCGCGCCGTCCGCAACAACACCACACTCCGCGGATACACCGCATCATCCCCCCACAACCCAGGCCGCCCATGCAACAACGCATGACGCAACGCCAGCAGCCCCGGCCCCTCCGGCTCAAGCACCTGCTCCCTCACATGTTCATAACTCTCAGGCCGCAGCGGCACCATACAGTCACGCGCCCCTCTCAACCCACCACGCCGACCCCTCCCATTCTAACCCGCCACCACAACCCCAACCCCTCCGTTCCCACAGCCAATCCCCACCTCCCCCTCATTTTCGCCGATAACCAGCCCCCCTCCCAACGACCCTACCCCAGTGATTCATCCCCCAACTCTCACCGCGGACCTCAACCCCCCCCTCTCAGGAGCCGCCTACCCCCATGCCCACCTCCACCCGCTCCCCACGCCCCTCACCCCAGCTTCAACTCGAACGCCTCCGCCGCCGCCTCCAATCCCCTCGCCCCGACCTGCCCATCCTCCGCTCCACCGAACGCCGCCACCACCAGCCAGCACCCCCCTCACCCGCCACCTCCTCCTCCCACCCAAACCCCACAACCCCTCCCCAGACCAGCCCCGCCACCACCCCACCCACCGACCCCACCCCCGACTGGACGCGCCTCCTGCCCCTCCCCTCCGGCCTCTCCGCCGAGTTCCGCCGCTGGCTCGTCCGCCACATCGCCACCCACTACAACCCCTCCCCCCACGACTCCCTCCAACAACTGCTCGCCGCACGCATCGCCCTGGCCCTCGCCCACCAACACCTCGCCGCTGCACGCGAACCCGACCAGATCTCACCCCTCTGGCTCCGCTACGAAGCCATGGCCGACCGCCAATACCGCGCCGCCCTCCGCGACTGGAAGGCCCACCTCACCTCCCGCCCCAACCCACAACCCAGCCCCCATTCCCCTCCCCCCACTCCAAAACCACCCACCCCCAACACCAACCCCCAACACCTCACCCCTCCAACCAACCCCAATAACCCGATAACTCCACCCAACACCCCCACTCCGCTCAACCCCCACAACCCCACCTTCGCGCACACCAACTCCCCCTCAAGCCCACTCTCAGCCCAACCTGCGACCCCCTCCACGCCGATCTCCCCTCCACAGACCGTCTCTCCCCCGGCCCCTCTAGCCGACCGACCCGGCCATCCGCTCGATCCATGAACCCAACCGCCGCCCACCCCTGGGACGGCTTCCTCGTCGGACCCGAAAACCAACTGGCCTTCGCCGCCGCCGCCGCCCTCGCACGCGCCGAGCCTCACGCCATCTCACCCCTGGTCATCCACGGCCCGAGCGGCTCCGGCAAGTCCCGCCTCCTGGCCGGCCTGGTCGCCGAACGCCTTCACCGCTTCCCCAACTCCCCCGTCTGCCTCCTCGACGCCGCCTCCCTGCTCGAATCCCCCCAGACCCCCGCCCCGCTCGACCTCAACGTCGAACTGCTCGCCCTCGACAACCTCGCCGCCCTCAACCGCTCGCCCGCGCTCCGCGCTCAGCTCGCCTCCCAGCTCGACGCGCTCGACCACCTCGCCGCCGCCGCCGCCTTCACCTGCCCCTGGCCGCCTTCGGCCTGGCCCGACCACTGGCCCGCCCGACTCGTCAGCCGCCTCCGCGCCGGGCTGGCCGTCCGCCTCCAGCCGCCCGGACCCGAACTCCTCCGCCGCTACGCCCTCCAACGCGCCGCCGCCCTCGGACTCACCCTCTCCCCTACCACCCTCGACCACCTCACCACCTGCGGCGGCTTCCGCCAGCTCGACGGCCTCCTCGCCCAACTCCAACTCTCCTCGCGCCTCCACCTGCCCACCCCCGACCCGCCGCCCCCGACCTCCGACCCTCCCTCCATCGACCAGTCCATCGCCCACATCGCCCGCCTCGTCGCCCGCCACTTCGGCGTCTCCCTGACCGACCTCCGCGGACCCCGCCGCCACCCCGCCCTCGTCACCCCCCGCCACCTCGCCATCTACCTCGCCCGCCAAACCACCGGCGCCAGCTTCGCCCGCCTGGCCCGCTACTTCGGCCACCGCGACACCAAAGCCATCCGCCACGCCTGCTCCGCCACCGCCGCCCGCCTCAACACCAACCCCGCCCTGGCCAGCACCGCCCAAACCTTCGCCCGCGTCCAAAAAGATCAATCAAATCCCTAGACAAAACCAACTCTTTTCAACATTTCTGAATTTCCACGCACAAAAACTTGTCATATGCCTTCATCCACCTCGTAATAGATCTTAGCGGGACGTCTGTTCCGTCCTGGCGCGACCGCCACGATCGGCGGGCGCTGCGAGGACCTCGACCGACGAGGCCGTCACAACGCTCCCTGCGCGCTCCGCTCCACGCACGCGGCCGTCCCTGGGCCGGGCTTCCAGGACGTCTCTCGCCACACCGTTTCCTTCTGAGGAGGCCCACGATGGCCGTTCACCGCCTTCTCGGAGCCGGCCGCTGCGTCGCGCGGCGCCGGCCGCGCCGCGTCACCCTGGAGCGCCTCGAGGACCGCCTGGTCCTCGACGCCGCGCAGGTGACCACCTACACGACCGCCGAGCAGTTCAAGCTCGGCACCTACACCGTCGACGCCGACTTCGACAAAGGCGTCCTCTTCAACCTCAACCACGACGACGTCGCCAACCAGCTCCAGCTCAACGCCCGGCTCTCGACGTTCCCGGTCATGTGGATCGCCAACGCCGGCGAGGACTCCCTGTCCAAGTGGGACACCTCCACCAACAAGGAGGTCGCCCGCTACTTCACCTCGTTCAGCCCCGGCCAACCCGGCTACGTCAACCACCTCGGCAGCGCCTACAGCGGCGCAGCCCCGTCCCGAACCGCCGTCGACCGCGACGGCAACGTCTACGTCGCCAACCGCCACTTCGACGGCAAACAGGCCGAGGTGATCAAGATCCTCGCCTCCGGCGGCATCGACCGCAACGGCAACGGCAAGATCGACACCTCCTTCGACCTCAACGCCGACGGCAACATCGGCGACTCGGCCGGCCACTACGACGACGGCGAGATCCTGCCGATGGCCGACACCAACGGCAACGGCGTCATCGACCCCGACGAAATTCAGGACGAACGCATCGCCTGGGTCGCACGCGCCGGTCAGCCCGGAGGCCTCGGCCGCTCCCTGGCCATCGACCCCAACGGCGACATCTGGCTCGGCATCTACCACGAACAGGCCTACTACAAACTCAGCGGCGCTACCGGCCAGATCCTCGCCGGCCCCATCGCCACCCCCGGACACTCCCCCTACGGCGCCCAGGTCGACGGCAACGGCATCCTCTGGGGCGCCTCCCTCGGCACCACCCTCCTGAAGCTGAACACCCTCACCCAGGAGGTCAAGGTCTACAACCACGCCGCCCAGGGCGCCGACTACGGCATCGCCATCGGCAACGGCAAAGTCTACATGGCCAGCCAGGGCAGCCACTCGTTCGTCCAGTTCGACCCGGCCACCGAGACGTTCTCCACCCCAGCCGCCGAAAAATTCTTCTCCCTCGGCGTCGCCGTCGACCGCGACGGCAACATCGTCGTCGGCAAGAATAGCGGCGGAGTCGCCAAGTTCCGCCCCGACGGCTCGGTCATCTGGAGCGTCCCCGGCCAGCCCGGCACCTCCGACGTCCGCGGCACCGTCGTCGACTCCAACAACGACGTCTGGCTCATCAGCCTCAACAGCAACACCCTCGCCAAACACGCCGGCACCGACGGCGCTCCCCTCGGCGTCTTCGCCTCCGGCAACCAACCCTACACCTACACCGACGCCACCGGCCTGACCCGCTTCACCTCCACCAACCCCAGCGGCCGCTGGACCGTCGTCCAGGACTCCGGCACCCCAGGCCAGGTCTGGCACTCCATCCTCTGGAACCAGGAGCCCGAAGGCCGCGTCCCCGAGGGAACCAGCCTCATCGTCGAAGCCCGCGCCGCCGACAGCCGCGACGCCCTCGAAACCCTCCCCTTCACCGCCGTCGCTAACGGCGCCTCGCCAGGCGTCACAGGCCGCTTCATCGAGGTCCGCGTCACCCTCAACGCCAACGCCAACCTCGTCAGCCCCATCCTCTCCGACATCACCATCGCCGCCCAAGCCATCGAGCCGCCTCTCGGCGAGCGGCCCGCTCCCCGCGTCGCCTCGTTCGCTCGACTCGGCATCCACGCCCACCCCACCCTCCTGGTCCTCGCCTTCACCGAACCCCTCAACCCCACCACCGCACGCAACCTGGCCAACTACCAGGTCGTCTGCCGTGGACCCGACGGCCGCTTCGGCACCCCCGACGACGGCATCCAACGCATCCGCTCCGCCGTCTATGACCCCCAGGCCCAGACCGTCACCCTGCGGATGCGCCACCCCCTGAGCCTCCGCCGTACCTTCCGCCTGACCGCTCTCGGCACCACCGAAACCGGCCTCCGCGGTACCAACGGCAAACCCCTCGACGGCCAGGCCAACGGCCTCGGCGGCTCCGACTACATCCACCTGATCACACGCGCCGACCTGCGGGACAACCCCACGACGACCCGCAAACCGGCCACCATGACCCAGCCATCCGTGATCACGCCAACCCCCCCAACCGTCCTCCCCACCACCCCCAAGCCGCGCAAGGCCCAGCCTCGCGCCCGCTAACCTAACCCACCCCCGGGCCAGGCACACCCCAGCCTGGCCCACCCCTTACACAACCCCTCCTCACCGCCGCTTCACCTCCCCGACCACCGTCACCACCAACGTCCGCTCCCGCGGCCGCGTGTCGCACTCCAAAAACACAATCTGCTGATACGTCCCCAGGATCAGCCGACCATTCTCCACCGGAACCCCCAGGCTCGCCCCCAACAGCGTCGCCTGCAAATGCGAGTGCGCATTGCCGTCACCCCACGCCTGCTCATGCTGATAATGCCGACCCGGCGGGATCAGCCGATCCAGCGTGTCCGGCAGATCCGCCGCCAACCCCGGCTCATACTCAATCGTCCCCACCGCCCCCGTGCTGCCGATCACAAAAATGTGCGCCACCCCACAATCCACCTTCGACTGCTCGACCACCCGCAACACCGCCTCCGACAAATCGTGCAAATCCCCATGCCCGCTCGTGTGCAACTGAATGTGCTTGCGATACACCATCGCCGCCCGCCTCCCAACCCAAAAAACGCCAACCCAGGCGCCGCTCCGCGCCCCTGCCGTCCCACGCGGTCCCTCCCGCGCCCCTTCTTCATGTCATTCCGCCAGGTCCATCTTGGCTCTACCGAACCCACCGGTCAACGCGGCCCAAAAGCCAACGTCCCCTACCGGCCACGATCGGCACATCCCGTCCCGCGCGCCGCCGGCGACCAGCCTTCCCGGCACGCTCGCCGAGACCCTCGCCGCCCGGACCCTCGTCGCGCAGAGAGCAGCCCTGCCCCGGTCGGCGGGCAGGGCCTAAACCAGCGGCCACGGCGGGCCGCTCAGCGCTCGCGGGTCAGCGGCATGACGACGTAGGTGTAGTCGTCCTCAGTTCTGAAAACCGCCGCATTCCGCGGGTCCACCAGCTCGGCCGTCACCGCCGCCGACTCGTCCAGCACCCGCAACGCCTCGACCAGATACCGCGGGTCAAACAGGATCGACACCGGCCGATCCTCATACGCAATCGCCAGCTCAATATCCGACGACCCCTGATCCGGCGCCTGGCTCGTCAGCCGCAACACCCCAGGACCAAAGTGAAAATCAACCGCCCGGCTCTCCTCGCTCGTCACAATCGACGCCTGCTCCGTCGCCCGCAACAACGGTCCCGCCTCCAACGGAATCCGCACCTCCACCTGCGCCGGAAACACATCCTGATATCGCGGAAACCGCCCCTCGACCAGCCGGCTGTAAATCACCGCCTCCTCAGTACGCATCAACACATGATTCCCCTGAAAAACCAAATGCACCGGCGGATCTTCATCCTGCAAGCTCCGCTCCACCAGCTTCAACGCCTTGACCGGCACCACCGGCTGACTCTCCGGCAGACCCGGCTTCCCCTCCACATCGACCCCCACCACCTGCCGCGCCAGCCGCCGACCGTCGGTCGCCACCAGCGTCAACCGCTCGTCCTTCAGCTCAAACAACACCCCACCCAACGCATACCGCGTGCTTTCCACATCGGTCGCAAAGACCGTCCGCCGAATCCCACGCCGCAGATCGGCGGCCGTCACCACGTAGTACGCACTGGCGCCAAAGTCCGGCAACTCCGGATACAACGACGCATCGTCCGTCGGCAACTTGAACTGCGCATGCCGACCCCGCACCACAACCTGATTGCCTTGCAACTCGATCGCCAGCTCCTCATCCGACAAACTGCGCAGAATCTGCCCAAACCGCTGCGTCGGCAAAATCACCGCCCCCGGCTCGTCCACCTTCACGCCCAGGACGCGATGCCGAATCCCTACCTCCAGATCCGTCGCCAGCAGCTCCGACCCATTCTCAGACACATCGAGCTTGACGCTCTGAAGAATCGTCTTCGGACTCCGCGCCGGCGCCACCAGGCTGGCCATCCCAAAACCGGCCAGCAGCCCCTCGCGATTGCACAACGCCTTCATAAACACCATCCCCAGCCGGCGGCCGGCTCAACCCAGCCGCTCCGTCGGCTCGATGCCCAAGAAAACCCACGCCCCCACCCCGCCACGCCCACCCGTCCGATCGTCAACCCAAACCCCCGCGAACCCACCATATCACATCCCCCAACCCGTCGCAGCCCGCCCCCCCGCGTGTTCACACCGCCCCGCCCGGGCCAGCTCGGCCTGTTCAAGAAATCACTCTCAGCCACCGCCGTCCGAGCGCCCCGATCGACGGTCAACAACCGCTTTGCCCTGCAACCCAACCAGAAGCCAGAACGGACCTTGGGTTCCTTCGCAAGCTCCCGTACACCAGGGAAAAACCCGTTGATGATGGTGCGCACAGTCGGTCGCTCGTCCGACGCCGGCGATGATGCGGCCCAGCGCCATCGGCTCCAACACCCTCAGACGTGCCGGCCTGCCATCGACCCCACGACGGGTCTGTCGACAACCTTTTCCCCGATCCGCAAACCGCAAAACGAACCCGACCGCGGCCCAAACCGCCTGGCCAACCGGCTCCGCCCACCTCGCCAGCCGCGACGGACCCGTGCCCCGCCCGCCACCGCCGACCCGGCCCGGGCGCGGCGGCTGCTGGCCGAGACCAGCTTCAAAATCGACGCGGGCGGCAATCTTTCCGCAGCCGGTTGACTCAACCAACGCCACGACTTTGCCGATTGGACCGGATTCTCCGGTTTCGCCATCCAACGCCCAGCGCCGCGGCGTACCCTATAGGACAACCAGACCCGATTCAACAGGGCGCGGAGACCCGCAGACCATGGCGCCAGACGGCCCCCGGCTTCCCCAAACAGAAACCTCCTCGCCCATCGTGTGCCGACCCGGCGAGGGCACCCGCGTCGTCACCCTCGCCGCCGAAACCACGATCAAGGTTCGGCCCGACCAGACAGCCGGCGCTTATGCCATCCTCGAGCAGCTCATCCCCGCCGATCACGGACCACCCCTGCACGTCCACCGCCACGAAACCGAAGTCTTCTACATCCTCGAAGGCCAGTTCGAAATCACCTTGGGCAGCCAAAGGCAGGCCGCACCGCCAGGATCGCTCGTCGTCGCGCCCCCGGACATCCCCCATACCTTCCACAACGTCGGCCCAAGCCCGGGACGGTTGCTGCTGACGATCATCCCCGGGCGGTTCGCCGGCTTCTTCCTCGACTCCGACGGCGTCGACCCCAACGACCGGGCAACCCTGAAAACCCTCTGCGCCCGCTACGATGTCCAGATCCTGGCATGAGCGCCGCTTCGACCCTGGCGGCATACCACCCGACCCCCACGCCGCCGCCGCACCCCCGTCTACCACCTCCCCATCGTGCGACCCAGCGGCCGGCAACCGCCCCGCTGGTGCGAACCAACCCAGCGACAACACCTCGCCCCTGGACTAGAATCCACCCAAGCCAACCAACCATCCGCCGGACCAAAGCCGGCTCGGCGAACCGGTTCACTGTGTGCGGACGTCTCTCCCCATCCGTCAAATCGCCCCAATCGACGAGGCAATCATGACTGGCCTGCACCCGGCCGCATGGGCCGCGGCTCTCTGGATCGGCTCGAACGCAAACGTGAGCCTAGGTGCCCAGGCACCCAACCAGGGCCAGGCGCCCCCGGCGGCCCCGGCAGCCGTCGCCCCGCCACTGATGACCGACCGCCCCGACGACGAACGCGCCGTGCGCGCCATGCTCCGCGCCTTCGTCGAGGCCTACAACGCGCAGAAGCCCGAGGCCATGGCCGCCCTGATGGACCCCCAGGCCGTGCTGATCGACACCGACGGCAACGAAACCATCGGCCGCGACGCCATCCTCGCCGAATACGCCGCCGCGTTCGCCGAAGGCCCCACCGACCACTTCCAAGGCACCATCGACGGCTTCCGCTTCCTCGGCCCGGATACCGCCTCGATTCGCGGCGACTTCCAACTCGTGGCCAGCGACGGCAGCCCCACCGCCGGTGGGCGGTTCGGCGTGATCGCCGTCCGCGGCCCAGACAAGGCCTGGAAAATCGCCGAAATCCGCGACCACGCCGTCCAGATCGCCGCCGGCGGCAGCAACTACCCCTACCTGGCACCCCTCGAATGGATGATCGGCGACTGGGTCGACGAATCCCAGGGCGTCAAAATCACCACCTCGGTCCGCTGGATGGACCCCAACAAGAACTACCTGATCCGCACCTTCGAGGCCGAGATCGGCGGCGAAAAAGGCTCCTCCGGCACCCAGTTCATCGGCTACGACCCCAAGGCCCAGCAGATCCGCTCCTGGATCTTCGACTCCGAAGGCGGCTTCGGCGAAGGCTACTGGTCCGAGGTCGACGGAACCTGGGTCATCCACGCCACCGGAATGACCCGCGACGGCCAGGTCACCTCCGCCACCCAGACCATCGCCCCAATCAACAACGACTCGGTCCGCCTCGGGTCGATCAACCGCATCGTCGGCGGCGAACCCCAGCCGGACATCCCCGAGATCATCATGGTCCGCAAACCGCCCACGCCCGAGCCAGCACCACCGGCCGGACGCTAGACGCCCACCCAGCATCCACCGCGCCCCAGGTCACGCCGTCTGACCAAGCGCAGCGCGAGCCGGTCGACACCCTCCCAGCACCCCGACCGGCCCGCCCAGCCATCACAACCGGGACATCCGCCCTAAGCCCGAACCCCCAGACGCCCCGAGACCCCCGCAACCAGCCCGCTCGCCCCACCGCATCGAAGAGGACACCGGACCATGAACCGGCGACCAACACCCCTCAGCATCGCCCTGGCAACGGCGCTCGGGTTGCTGACCACGGACACGGCCCTCGCCCAGCGTCGAGGCGGCGGGGGCCATCGCCCCAGCGGCCTGTCCCGGCCCAGCGGTATGTCTCGGCCCAGCGGTATGTCCCGGCCCAGTGCCCCGATGTCTCGGCCCAGCGGTATGTCTCGGCCCAGCGGTATGTCCCGGCCCAGTGCCCCGATGTCTCGGCCCAGCGGTATGTCTCGGCCCGGGGGCGGCCAGATCCAGCGGCCCGGGGGCGGCCTCAGCCGGCCCAGCGTCCCCAACGTCGGGAGCCGTCCCAACCCGCCGAATATCGGCCAACGCCCCGGCGGGCTGACCCGGCCAGGCGGCGGCAGCGGCGGAAACCGTCCCGGCGGCGGCGGGGACCAGCCGGGCATTGGCAATTTGCCGAACCTTCCGAATCGTCCCAACCTTCCCAATGTCGGTCAGCGACCCAACCTACCCAATATCGGCAATCGGCCAGGCGGCGGCAGCGGCGGAAACCGTCCCGGCGGGGGCGGGGACCGGCCGGGCATTGGCAATTTGCCAAGCCTGCCGAATCGTCCCAACCTTCCCAATGTCGGTCAGCGACCCAACCTACCCAATATCGGCAATCGGCCAGGCGGCGGCAGCGGCGGAAACCGTCCCGGCGGGGGCTTGACGCGCCCGCGGCCGTTGCCCGAGCCGGTCCCGCCGGGCGGTGGCGGCGGTCGTCCGGGTGGCGGCGACTGGTGGGCCAACCGGCCTAACCGGCCCGGCGGATCGGGCGGAAGCTGGGCCAACCGGCCCAACAACAACTGGTGGAACAACACCAGCCCCAACTGGAATCAAAATAATAACAATATCAACAACATTTGGATCAACAACAACACCTGGAACAACTGGACCAACACCAACTGGGTTGTTGGTGGTGGTTGGAACCGCTGGGGGGGATGGGGTGGTGGCTGGAATGGCTGGGGGGGAGGCTGGGTCGATCCCTATTGGGGGTATCACCGGGGTTGGTACAACAACTGGGGGAGCAATGCGTTCTGGGGCGGGTTTACGGGGGCGTTGGTGGGGGGGCTGGCGGGCAATGTCTTCCGGGTGATTCCGACCTGGGGGACGGTGGGCTACTCGAGCTGGGGTTTGACGCCGCTGGTTGGCAGCGCGTTTTATAGCGGGTGGGTTAATCCGTATTACACGGCGCCGGTGGTGGTGGCCGGAGCGCCGTCGCAGACGATTGTGTATGACTACAGCCAGCCGCTAGCCTTGGCGGCGGATAGCTCGGGGGACGCGGCGGCGGTGGCAGCCGCGCCGGAGCCGTCGCAGACCGATGCGGCGCAGGCCACGTTCGACGCGGCGCGGGAGCAGTTTAAGGCGGGCAACTTCGCGCAGGCGCTGGCCCTGGCCGATCAGGCGTTGCAAGGGCTGCCGGGCGACCCGGTGCTGCATGAGTTTCGGGCGTTGTGCCTGTTCGCGGTGGGTCGATATGACGAGGCGGCCGCGGCGCTGTACGTCGTGCTGACCAACGGTCCGGGTTGGACCTGGGATACGATGATCGGCCTGTATGGCAACGCGGAGGCTTACACCCAGCAGCTTCGCGCGCTGGAGCAGGCCGTGCGGCAAAACCCCGACGCGGCGGCGCCTCACTTTGTGCTGGCGTATCACTACATGACCCAGGGTCACAAGGAGCAAGCGGCCGCGCAGTTCAAGAAGGTTGCGCAATTGCAGCCCAAGGACACGCTCTCGGCGCGGTTTGCGGCCGTTTTGATGCCGGAGCCGAGCGAGGCGGCGACCGAGGCGGCAGCAGCAGCGCCGGGGGCCGAGGCGGCGGCGGGCGAGGCGCTGACTGTGGCCGCACCGGGCGACCAGCCGGCCGATGACGGTGGGCCAGAGCCGACACCGCCGCCGGCCGAACTGGTGGGGACCTGGACGGCGAAGCCGTCGCCCGACCTGACGATCCGGCTGATCATCCGCGACGGAGGGGCCTTTACCTGGAAGGCGGAGCCGCAGGGCAAACCGGCGACGTCAATCAAGGGCCAGTCGCTGGTCCGGCTCGACGAGCTGGCGTTGCTCCAGGAGGACGGTCCGCCGCTGGTGGGCCGGTTCAAGCTGGAAGATGCTGGGAGTTGGTCGTTTACGATGCTTGGTGGTGGCGACCAGTCGCCGGTCCTGAGGTTTAGCAAGGAAAGCTGACCCGGGGATGCTCGAGCGCAGGCGGCTTTGGGCGAGGCGGCCGGCATCGTAAGGTGCTGGCCGCTTTGGCTTGGTCGAGGGGCTGCTGGACTGTGGCGGTTGGGGTGAGTCGACCGGTTTTGTGGGTGGCGCGGCGCGGCGTGGTCTGTGGGGGTGTGATGGCGCGGCCGATCGAGTTGAGTCGGTGGACTGGTCGGCCGATAGGGAAGAGGCGTTGCGCCGGGTGGTGGCTGCGGAGCGGGTCTCCGAACCGGCGCTGGGAGGGATGGCTGGCCGGTGGGATTCCGGATGATGCGTGGGATCGCCTCCGAACCGAGCGGGTTGGCCGGCTGGGGCCAGGGACGAGGCCGAGGCCTGGGGAGCTGGCTGCTGGGTGGGCTGGTCCGGCAGCGGCGGCGGGTTGCCCGGTGGTTGATTCTGGCGGCGGCGATTGCGTTTCTGGCCAACTGGGGCCGGGTGATTTTGCGGCCGGTCGGCGATTTTGCGCTTCACTGGCGGTTTGGGGATCGGTTTTTGCGGCGGGCGTTTCTCTATGAGGGAGGGATGCACACGCCGTATCCGCCGACGTGGGCGATGGCGTCGAGCGTTTTGACCGTCGGGCCGTTTCCGGTGGTGCGTGCGGTGCTGTATCCGTTTGGGCTGGTGCCGCTTGTGGTGTTGCTAGGGATTTTGGATCGGATGACGCGGGGGCGGTGGCCGCTGGATCGGGAGCGGTCGGTGTGGGCGGCGGGGCTTGGGGTGTTGCTGGCGAGCCGGTTTGTGATCCGGGAGCTGCCCGAGTGCGGGGCGAACCTGATGATTGTGGGGTTGGCGTGGGCGGGGGTGTACCTGTGGTGGCGGGGACGGGAGGTGGTTGGGGCGGCGGCGTTGGGGTTGTCGATGGCGCTGAAGTGCACGCCCGCGTTGTTTTTGGGGTATCTGGCCTGGAAGCGGCAGTGGCGGATGCTGGGTTTGAGCGGGGTGGCGGCGTTGGGGTTTTTTGTGTTGCCGGCGGTTTGGATGGGGTGGGGGTCGTACGCGGACCATGTTCGTTACTGGATGGGCCATGCGGCCAAGGGGCTGACCGAGGCCAGCCCGATCTGGGGGGTGCTGAATGATGAGAAGCTGCAGAATGTCAGCTTGAGGCCGGCGTTGGGGCGGTTGCTGGTGGAGGCGCCGGTGGGCCACGCCAGTTATTTGGATCATCCGCTGCGGGTGCGGGCGTTGGGGCTGGATCCGGTCTGGGCGGGGTGGGTGGTCAAGGTGGCGTTGGTGCTGCTGGTGGCGGGGGTAGCGCTGGGGATGGGGCGGCGGGTGGATCGGTCGGATGGGGCGTGGGTGGCGTACGAGGCGGCGGCGGTTTCGCTGCTGATGCTTCTGGTTTCGCCGATCACCTGGCGGCAGCATTGCGTGGCGGCGGTGCCGGCGGGGTATCTGATTGCGCGGGAGTGGCTGGCGGGGCGTGGGCCGGACCGCTGGCCGATGCGGCTGCTTGGGGTTTACGTGGTGCTGGTGCTGGTGCTGGATCGGGGGCTGATTGGGAAGCCGCTGACCGACGTTCTGGACAGCTACGGGGCGACGACCTGGGGTCTGCTGGCGCTGTTGGCGGTGGTGATGGGCCAGCGGGCGCGTCTGGTGGGGTGTGGGGAGGCGAAGGAGGGGGTGTGCCGGGTGGATGGAGCGCACGCCACGGCGCTGGGGAACGCGAGGCATCCGGGGCGGGTTGCGGGCGTGCTGGGCGTGGCGCTTCGGAGGGAGCGGGGGCATGAGCCGGGCCGGCCCGGAGCGGGTGGGGCGGGATCGGGTTGGGGGCGATGGGGGACCTGGCTTGGGTGTTGTAAGTCTCTTTTTCCAGGCAGTTAACGGCGGCTGGTCGGACCTCGGAAGGCTTGTTGGTTTTGGGGGGGTTGGCGTAAAATGGACGTTTTGACCGATGGACGTGGGCGCCGCTGGGGGCGTCTGGAACCAAGCTGGCCTACAGGTAGAACCAGATCGTGAGCACTGCCGAGCCGACTGTCCCGCCGGAACCGATTCCGCTGAACATTGAGGAGGAGCTGAAGGAGAGCTACCTGACGTATGCGATGTCGGTGATCGTCAGTCGGGCGTTGCCCGACGTGCGGGATGGTCTGAAGCCGTCGCAGCGTCGGATTCTGGTGGCGATGCGGGATCTGGGGCTGGGTCCTGGGGGATCGACGTCGAAATGTGCGGGGATCGTCGGCGAGACGATGAAGCGGTATCACCCGCATGGGGACAACTCGATTTATCCGACGCTGGCGCGGATGGGTCAGTGGTGGAACACGCGGCACTTGCTGGTGACGCCCCAGGGCAATTTTGGGTCGATTCATGGGCTGCCGCCGGCGGCGATGCGGTATACGGAGGCCAAGCTGAGCCCGATCGCGGCGGAGATGCTGGAGGATATCACGCTCGATACGGTCGACTTTCAGCCGAACTACGACGAGAAGTATCAAGAGCCGCGGGTTTTGCCGGGAAAGTTTCCGAACCTGATGGTGAATGGTTCGGGCGGGATTGCGGTGGGGATGGCGACGTCGATCCCGCCGCACAATCTGGCGGAAGTCTGCGATGCGATTGGTCATTTGATCGATCATCCGGACTGCTCGATCGACGATCTGATGGAGCACTTGCTGGGTCCGGATTTTCCGACGGGGGGGACGCTCTGCGGCCGGGCGGGGATCCGGGAGGCGTACCATACGGGCCGTGGGCGGGTGGTGGTGCGTGCGCAGCATACGATTGAGGAGCTGAAGGACGGGCGGTGCCAGATTGTGTTTTCGGACATTCCGTACCAGCAGACCAAGGAGTCCTTGCTGCGGCGGATTGCCGAGCAGATTGAGGCGGGGCGGATCACGGGGGCGGCGGGGGAGCCGATCGACGAGTCGGACCGCAAGAATCCGGTGCGGATCGTGATCAAGCTGAAGCGGGGGGAAGATCCGCATGTGACGTTGAATCAATTATATGAATATACGCCGCTTCAAGACAGTTTCAGTGTGATTCTGTTGGCGCTGGTGGATGGTCGGCCGCGGCTGCTGAATCTGAAGGAGTTGCTCAAGCAGTATGTGGATCACCGGATCAATGTGTTGCGGCGGCGGACGCAGTATCAGCTCCGGCAGGCGCGGCAGCGTGCGCATGTGGTTGAGGGTTTGCTGATTGCGCTGGCGTATATTGACGAGATCATCCAGACGATCCGGACGTCGCGGGATCCGGCCGAAGCGCGGGTGCGGCTGATGGGGATGGCGGTCTCGGCGGAGATTTTGCGGCGGGCGTTGGACGATCCGGGGGCCGAGGCGACGTCGAGTCTGACGCGGCAGCAGGCCGACGCGATTCTGGCCATGCAGTTGCAGCGGCTGACGGGACTGGAAGCCGACAAGCTTGCGGCCGAGTATCGGGGTCTCAAGGAGGATATTGCCCGCTACGAGAACATCCTGGCCAATCATGGGCTGATTCTGGACCTGATTCGCGCGGATCTGGAGCACCTGAAGAGCCAGTATGCCGACCCGCGGCGGACGCAGCTTTCGGACGAGGAAGTGGCCGACTACGACAAGGAGGCCCTGATACGCGAAGAGTATATGGTGGTGACGATCACCCACGAGGGCTACATCAAGCGGACGCCGCCGGATACGTACCGGCCGCAGGGCCGGGGTGGGCGGGGGATCACGGCGGCGGCCACGAAGGATGGCGACTTTCTGGAGCATACGTTTGTAGCGCTGACGCATGATTATATTTTGTTTTTCACGAATCGAGGGAAGGTGCACTGGCTTAAGGTTTACGACGTTCCGCTGGCGACGCGGACGGCGGGCGGCCGTGCCCTGGTGAATCTGCTTCAGTTGGAAGAGGGGGAGAAGGTAACGGGGCTGGTGCCGGTCCGGGAGTTTCCGGAGGAAGAGGCGTTGGTGATGGTGACCCGGCGGGGGACGGTCAAGAAGACGCTGCTGCCGGCGTTTCGGCGTCCGCTGGGGCGGGGGATTATTGCGTTGGGGCTGGACGAGGGGGACACGTTGATTGGCGTGGACCGGGTTCGGCCTGGGGATCATGTGATTTTGTCGACACGGCACGGGATGGCGATCCGGTTTGAGGAGGGGGAGGTTCGGGCGATGGGTCGCCAGGCGTATGGGGTCAAGGGGATCACGTTGGAGCCGAACGATGAGGTTGTGGGGATGGTGGTCGCCGAGGGGGATCAGGACCCGGCGAGCCTGCTGACGGTTTGCGCGCATGGTTATGGGAAGCGGACGCCGCTGGCGGAGTATCGGCCACAGGGTCGGGGCGGGAAGGGGTTGATTGACATCAAGACGACGGACCGGAATGGACCGGTGGTGGCGATTGCCAAGGTGACGGACGCGGATGAGGTGATGATTTCGACGGCGGCCGGCAACCTGATCCGGACGCGTGTGGCGGACATTAGCCAGATTGGCCGCAACACGCAGGGGGTGCGGCTGATTCGCCTGGACGCCGACGACGTGGTGCGGTCGCTGGCGAAGCTACCGCAGGACGAGCAAGCGGCCGCGGAAGCGTTGGCCGCTCAGGCGGACGCGGATCGTTCGGGTGTGAGTGGGGGGGACAAGCCGGCGCATCTGTTGGACGACCGGGTGGGGGCGGCCGAGGCCAGCGATCATATCGACGACCAGAACGCCGACGGCGAACCGGACGACCATCTGGACGCGTAGCCGCGCCGGCGGCGCGGAGGCCAGGCCGGAGGCGCGGGAGCCTTTGGAGGCCGACACACCGGCGTCAGTGCGAGACGCGGGAGAGCGTGGGTCCGCTGCGGGCGGGGGTTGCCCGGGGCCGGTGCTGGTGGGGGCGGTCGGCTGACGGGCCGAGGGGCTAGCGGCTGCCGGGGGCGGCTGGGTCGCTGGGCGTGGGCTGCTCCGGGGGGGGGGGCGTGAGTGCATTGGGATCGTGGGTAGGGGGAGAGCCGGGAGGGGTGGTTCCGCGCGCGGGCGGGGTGATCGCCGTTTGCGCCGCCGTCGAAGGGGGGCGGTTGGTGCGTTGGAGGCGTCCGCGGGGGTGTTCTGTCGGGGGTGGGTGGCGTGAACGGACGAGGGCTGGGGGGGGCAAGCGGGGGGAGGCGTGGGGGGGAGCGGGGTGTTCGGCCTGGGTGGTGCGGGACGGGTCGGGCGGTGGCGAGGAGGGAGGGCCGATCCTTGGATTTTTGCTGGTCTTTTCACAAAAGCTGCGCCATCATGTCTAGGGACCGCCATGTGATGCGCCTTGATGGCCTTCTGATGCGCGGAACAACCCGTCCCATCGTTACAGTCGGAGCGACGCGAACTGGAGCTGGCCGTCCGGACGTGGCGGTGTGTTCGCGGCGTGGTTGTGAGGAATCCTCCCTATGGCCAAGAAGAAGACAGCCGTCAAAAAGGCCGTCCCCAAGAAGGCTGCGCCCAAGAAAACGGCCGTGAAGAAAGCTGTTCCGAAGAAAGCGGTACCCAAGAAGGCCGCGCCCAAGAAGACGGCGGTGAAGAAGGCGGCGCCGAAGAAGGCGGCGGCAAAGAAGGCCGTTACGAAGAAGGTGGTGGCGAAGAAGGCGGCGGTGAAGAAGGCGGCGCCGAAGAAGGCGGCAGCGAAGAAGGCTGTCCGCCGTTCGGTGGGTCGCCCTGTGCCGCCGGTGGCCACGCCGCCGCCGTCGCCGTGGTCGCCGCCTGATATGGGCGCGAGCAGCGAGGGGCTGGGAACGACCGGGACATCGGTGTCCGACCTGGGTGGCTCCACCACGTTTTGAGCGAGCCGCTCGCACGGTCCGGGGGCGTTCTGAGCCGTGGCCGCCCGCCCAACGTGGGGTGGTGGGGCTCACGCGCTCCCGGGCCTCAACGGGATCCTGGGCCATGGCCAAGAAGAAGAAGCCGACGCGTAAGCCCGCCGCCAAGCCGGTTCCGAAGAAGCCGGCGCCATCGAAGCCCGCGAGCCGTAAGGCGTCGGGAGCGCCGCGGTCGGCGGCGAAGCCAACCGCCAGTCCCCGCAAGGCCGCGTCGCCGAAGCCGGCCGCGAAGCCGTCGAGCGCGGCGAAGGCCGGTTCACGGAGTCCGGGTGGCAAGGCGTCAGGAGCTGGGGCGGCGACTCCGAGGCGGGCGGCGGGGCCCGGGGCGGCATCCAGAGCGCGGGCGGCGGGAGGTGAGGCGGCGTCGAGAGCGCGGCGGACGGGGGCTGGGGCGCGAACTGGGGCGGGAGCAGCGGGGTTGGCGGCTCGGGGAGGTGTTCAGGCGGAGGCGGCAGGCTCGAAGCCGCCGACTTTGATGAGCCTCGGCGCGGCCACGCTGGGTTGTGGCCTGCCTCATCCTGGGTGCGAGATCGGCGGCCATTGCGTCGAGTGTCAGCCCTTTGGCGAGCACCGCTGCGTCTGCGGACGGATGTTCCACGCGATCATCGCCTGAACGGGGGAAGGACCCCAGCCTGCTCGGAGCGCGGGAGGCCGCCTGGCTGTGGGAGACGCTGCCGAGCGGCGAGGGGGGTTGGTCTCTGGGGCGTTTTGACGCGGCGCGGGCGAGAGGCTCAGGTGAAGATGTCGGAGGTGCAGTCGCCGCCGGGGGTAACGGATCTCGTGGGCGCGGGCTGGGCCGGACGGCTCGGCGCCGAAGTCGACGAAGAAAGCCTTGTTGAGCGTCAGGCCGCCGGACTCGGTGTTGCAGTCGATTTGGATGAGGTGGGAGCCCTGGGTGGCGAGGTCGGGGTAAAACTGGTCGTCCCAGCGGCTGAGGAGGGAGTTGGTGACGTAGAGGCGTTTGCCGTCGAGGGAGAGCTGGAGCATCTGGGGTCCGCCGCGGAGGGGGAACTTGTCATCCTTGGGGGCCTTGCCGAGCAGTCCGCCGACCCAGAGTTGGCCGGCGAGGCGGGGGTTCGACGGGTCGGAGACGTCGAGCTGGCGGATGTCGCCGTGGAGCCAGTTGGAGAGGTAGAGGAAGCGGTCGTCCATGGAGAGGACGATGTCGGTGATGAGGCCGGGGATGGGGTCGCCGCCGGAGGGGGGAGTGAGGGGTTCGACGGTGTGGACCGGTTCGGCCTTCCAGGCGTCGCCGTGCTTGTAGAAGTGCCAGATGACGCTGGAGAGGGCTGCGCCGACGAAGCCGTGGGGTTTGTCGGGGTCGTGTGCGAAGCGGACCTCGAGGGGGATGAGGCCCTTGTCGCCGAGGTCGATCGACTGGGCGATGCGGCGGTCGGACCAGTCCCAGAAGTGCAGGCGGGAGCCGTATTTGCCGGCGGCGACGTCGTTGGGGTTGAAGCCGGTCCAGAAGGTGTTGGGAGCGGCCCACTCGGAGGAGACCAGGACGTTGTGGCGGGGCTGGTACCAGAAGTCGTAGTTGTAGGTCATGCCGGCGGAGTCGCGTTCCCAGCGGCCGGCGATTTGGAAGGCGGGGTCGAGCAGGAGGAAGCCGCCGGGTGCGTTGCCGTGGGCGTCGCCGAGCATGGAGATCAGGATGTGGCCGTCGGGCAGGCAGTGGACGGTGTGGGGTGCGGAGAGGTTGAGCGACTTCTTGATCTCGGCGCCGGGGATGGTTTTGAGGAGGCGGGGTGCGTTGGGGTCGGCGGCGTCGAGGATGTGGATGTTGGAGGATTTGAGGCCGGGGAGGATGAGGTAGCGGCGAACGGCCTCGGCGGCGAGGTCGGAGTGGCAGGAGGAGCAGAGATTCCAGCCGAAGTGATGGAGTTCGTCGCCGGGAGAGGGCATGGGGACGCGGCGGGTGACGCTCGAGTAGGTGGGCGAGGCGGGGTCGGCGTCGATGACGGCCAAGTAGTCGGGGCGGGAGTCGGCGCTGGGGCCGGAGGGGAGGCAGACGGTGAAGAGGCGGGTTTCGCGGGGGGCCTTCATTGCCTCCGCGGGAGAGGCAAAGCCGACGCGGGGGCCGGGCTGCTGGCGGCGGAGGAGAGAGCCAGGCAGGAGGGCGGCGGCGTGGGCAGCGAGGAAGCGGCGGCGGTTCATGGCGTGGGACTCGCGTGGGGGGAGAGGTGCGGACGCGAAGGCCCATTATAGGCGGGGCCGCTGTTGGGGCGGGGCGGTCGGGTTGCTCGTCGGAGAAAGCCGTACAGGATAGCGCGGCGTGGGGCGGGCGGCGGCGCTCGACGAGACGGCAGCCGTCGTGTTTGGGGGTGGAGCGGCCGGTGGCGATTGTGGGGCAGTCGGGCCAGGCGTATGGCCCGTGCGGGCTGATCGCGGGAGGGGCGGTCGTCCAGGCGGCGTGCGGCGGGGGGCGCCCGCTTCGGGGTCGGGCCAGAGGTTCAGGGGGCGAGGGGGTGGTGGAGGAGGAAGAGGGGTGCCTGGACGTGTCAGGGGGTGGGGGTGGGGCTGGGGATCTGGCGGTTGAGGGCTTTACGGCGGCGACCGGCGAGCAGAGCGCAGCCGAGCAGGCCGATGGCGAAGAGCAGGGCGCTGGAGGGTTCGGGGATGATGGTGCTGCCGCCGCCGCCGCCGGGTGGGTTGACCGATCCGCCCGAACTGCCGCCGCCGGCTGGGGGTTGGATGACTGGTGGTGGCGGGGTGATGGGGGGAGGTGGTGGAGAGGGGGGGTTTTGGAGGGAGTCGCGGACCCGATCGTCGCGTTCGATGAGACGGCCGAGGAAGGGGTGGTAGTGTTTGAAGCGAGCCGGGTTGATCTCGTAGCGTTGGCGGAGGTTGTTCCAGTAGGGGGTATCGGGCATGAGGCCGGGGACTTCGGCCTTTTCGAACAGCCCGGCGAGGGCGGGGTGGTTGCGTTCGAAGGGCGTGGGGTTGAGGTCGCGGCGGGCTTCGAGGCGGTTCCAGAAAGGGGTGTTGGGCAACTCGCCGTGGAGGGAGTAGTGACGTAGACCCCGTTGCAGAGGAAGTAGACCCATGAGCGTCCTTGGACTCCGTTACAAGCGACGCGAGACGTTCAACGCCGCCATGCATCTTACGTTGCGAGGATGGAGTCCGAACGGAATGATGCGTGGAGGCAGCAGCATGTTGCAAAGAAGCAACACGGGCCGCAAGAGGGGTTGCGGGGAAGCGGGCGATCGTATCGGCGACGGGGGCTGCCGAAGGGTTGAGGGATGTTGACCCGAGAGCTTAGCGGCGGCGGGGGCGGAGGGGTTGGAAGGGGGAGGAGGGACGGACGGCGAGGAGGTTGGCGCGGTTGGCTTGGAGGGAGGCGATGAAGGGGGAGCCGGGCTGGCCGGAGCCGGAGGGGAAGCGGCCGTTGAAGGCGCCGTCGAGGGGGTTGCCGGCGAGGTCGTGGATGGTGGGGAGGATCATGAAGGTGTAGGAGGCGCCAAGCGGGAAGGGGCGGGTGGCGAGGATGACCCGGGAGGGTGAGGATTGGGCGAGTCGGAGGGGGATGGGGCGGTGGATGCGGCGGATGCGGCGGGAGAGTTGGAAGGTATTGGGGAGGGAGAGGGAGGAGGTGTCGAGGGTGGAGCCGGGGTCGTCGAAGGAGATGACGAGGCGGCCGGTGCGGCGGTTGACGCTGAGGGAGGAGATGCGTGGGCCTTGGGTGTCGATGACGAGGGGTTTGGTGGGGTCGAGGAGGGTGGTCTGGGTGGAGAGTTGGTTGAGTTGGGCCTTGGCGATGATCGTGTAGGGGCCGTCGGGCAGAGGGGAGGGGATTTGGAGGGACCAGGAGCCGTCGGCGGTGGCGGTGGTGGAGAAGGAGGCGGAGAAGGAGCTGGCCAGGTGGGTGGCTTGGAGGGTGATGGAGGCGTTGGGGGTGGCGTGGCCGAGGAAGCGGGGCGAGGGGTTGCTGGTGATGGCGTCGGAGTTGGAGGGACCGAGGTCGGAGTTGGGGTCGAGCTGGCCGGAGATGGTCAGGGAGCCTGGGGTGGGGGGTGGTGGCGGCGGGTTGGAGATGGGGTTGGCGATGGTGGCGGTGGTGCGAACCGAGGAGGTGGCGGCTTCGGGGCCGATGAGGGTGATGGTGACGGGGAAGAGGCCGGGCCTGGAATAGGTGTGGGGGGCGGTGACGAGGAAGCCGGGTCCGTTGGGGTCGGGGACGATGGAGGCGAGGGTGGGTGGGGAGCCGTCGCCCCAGGAGATGGTGGCGAGGTAGTCGGCGGGGGTGGTGGGGAGAGTCGATGGCTCGATGCGGGCGATGGGGGCGTGGAGGGGGGAGCCGGCGGTGGCTTGGATGGGGAAGGTGGTCAGGGACGGGGGAGTCGCGGGGGGACTGGTGGCCGGTGAGGAGAAGGACCAGGAGTAGGAGAGGAGGAGGGAGCCGCCGGGGGGGATGGTCTGGTTGGCCCACTGGAGGGCGGCGGCGTTGTTGACGAGGTTGGGGTCGTCGAGGGAGGGGGGGGTGAGGGTGGGGGTGAGGACGGAGTTGGACAGGGAGTTGCCGGAGGCGATGGTGCGCCAGATGGTGGCGTAGTGACCGGCTTGGAAGTGGGTGGGTTGGACGAGGGTCTCGGGGTTGGGTGCGACGGCGAAGTGGGAGGTACCGAGGAAGTCGGTGCCGCCGATGGCGCCGGTGGTGGGGTCGTGCCAGCCGAAGCCGAAGTCGTCGTTGATGGGGTTGAAGTCGTTGGCGGGGTTGCGGTCGTCGAGGTAGAGGTCGGCGGCGGCGAAGGCGTCGAGGGTGAGGGGGGAGTCGGCGAGGTTGATGAGGGTGGCGTCGACGCGGAAGGCGTCGGTGCCTGGGGCGTAGCGGACGTGATGGACGAGGAGGTAGACGAGGCCGTCGGTGTTGGCGTCGTTGCGGTTGTCGGCGATGAGCAGGGCGCCGAGGCCGTCGGGGTCGAGGCGGTGGAGGATGGGGAACCAGGGAGCGGCGGTGGTGGCGGCGGCGGTGGTGCGCCAGCCGAGGGCGCGGCGACCGACGACGTCGATGCCGACGACGGGGCCGGGGGAGCCGTCGGGGCGTTGGGGGCGGACGAAGAGGCCGGCGTCGCCGGGGGAGTGTTCGCCGGCGAAGATCGGTCCGTGGAGGTCGCCGGAGCGGAGGATCTGGAAGGAGGTGTCGTCGGCCAGGGCCAGGTATTGGAGGGAGCCGGAGCCGGGGATGGTGAGGAAGGAGACGAGCAGGTGGCGGGGTTCGAGGGGTTCGGTCTGGGGGCGGCGGACGAGGGGGCGGCGGTGGGGTTCAGGGTGTGAGGGCGTGAACATGTGAAGGACCCTCCATAACGGACGGGTGCCGCAGGCCCGGGGTGGGCGGGGGCGGGAGTGTGCGCATGCGTGATGGGATGGGACGAGGAGTGAGGAAACGACGTGAGAGTCCCGCATGAGTCTGTCATGGTCGGGTGGGGTCTGGCAAGTCGAGATTTTGGGGTGTGCGCCGAAGGGCGGCGAGGGCGAGGGCGTCGTAGGCGGCGTGGGCGATGATGGGGATGGCGAGGTTGCCGGTCAGGGCGGAGGCAGCGCCGAGGTAGGAGCCGATGAGGAAGGCGACGGCGGCGTAGGAGGGTGTGAGGGCGTGGGCGGCGGCGAAGAGGAGGTTTGTTGCGAGCAGGGCGGTAGGCAGACCCCAGCGGGAGGCGGCCCAGGGTTGGAGGACGCCGCGGAAGAGCAGCTCTTCGACGAAGCCGGCCAGGAGGGAGAGGGACAGGAGGTCGAGGGTGGTGAGGCTGGAGAAGAAGGGTCGTAGGAGGTCGAGGGTGGCGCGGCGGAGGTGTCCGAAGCCGAAGCCGTTGAGGGTCAGGACGAGGACGAGCCAGGCGGCCAGGGGGGAGGCGGTCAGGAGCCCGAGGGCAAGGGCGTGGGGGTGAAGGTGGATATTGGACCAGGGGTGGAGGTGGGCGAGGCGGGCCAGGAAGGAGGCGAGGGCGGTCAGGGCGGCGTAGAAGGCGAGGACGGCCAGGCGGGCGGTGAGGGAGATGGGTTGACGGGGAGCTGGTTCGTCCATCGAGCCGGGGATGGGGGGAGGTCGTTGGATGTGGGGTTTAGGGGATGGGCAGGCCAGAGGCCAGAGTGAGAGCGAGGGCGAGGGTGTGGAGCAGGCCGACGGCGGCCAGGGCGCGGCGGAAGGAGGTCGAATTGGGGGCCGGTCGGAGCCAGGTTGGGGCGAGCAAGGCGGTGGGGCTGCCTCCGAGTAGGGCCAGGAGCAGTTCGAGGCGGTCGGCCAGAGGGGCGGCGCCGAGCAGGGCGCGGCGGCGTTGGAGGCCGAGGGCGGCAAGGGTGGCGAGGTTGGCGCCGGCCAGCCAGGACCAGAACCAGGGCCAGTGAGCCAGGTGGTAGGCGGCGAGGGTGCCGGCGAGGGCGGTCAGGGCGAGCAGGGCGACGATGGTCCAGGGAGCCAGGAGGCGGGGCTGGGGTTGGACGTGGATGGCGCGGAGGCCGGAGGCGGAGGGGGCGGCCTGGAAGCGGACGCGGTCGCCGGGGCGGAGTGGCTGGCCGCCCTCGACGGTGCAGGCGTGGACGAAGACATCCTCGCGGAAGCGTCGGGATCGGATGAAGCCGATGCCGTGGCGGTCGTCGAAGGAGATGACCACGCCGGAGGGCATGGGGCGGGGTCCTGGGGGCTTTGGTGGGGACTGAGTTGGCGGAGGTTGTTCGGTCGAACGCATGGAATGTTGGCCGAGGTTTGGGGGCGGGGGGGCGGCTGGGTGTGAGGGGGGCGGGGTCTGGTGGAGGCGTGGGTTGGCGGGCGACAAAACGTCAGAGTGTGCCGGCGGCGGGGTGGGCGCACAAGAGAAAACCGCAAAGCCCAGGGGACCGACGGCAGGGCGGGCAGACCGGTACGAGGGCAAGCTCGGGATGAGCCGCGGTGAGGGGTTTGCGTAAAGGGGGGGAGAGCGGACCTCTGGCGGTGGGGGTGGTGGTGTGCCATTCTGAAGCGACGTGGGGGAATGGCCTGGGGGTCGTGGAGCGGGGGTCGTGTGGGGTTTGCCCGCGGAAGCGAGCAGGGGTGAGTGTGGGGGGTGGGGTCGCGGGTCTGGCGGTTTGTGACGGGGGAAAGCGGGTGCTGGAGGTTTGTGGGAGGGGGTGAACGGCCCTCCCCTGCCCTGCTCTGCGGGAGTTGGCGGGCGGGTGGCGTGGGGATGGCTGAGAAAGGGGAGCGAGGCGTCTGATGGATCTCTCTGAAACGGTGCGCGAGCGGGCGTTGGATCGTGCGGTGCGGAAGGCGTACTGGCGGCTGCTGCCGCTGCTGTTTCTCTGTTATGTGATTGCGTATATCGACCGAGTGAATGTCGGGTTTGCGAAGCTGAACATGCAGAAGGATTTGGAGCCGCAGGGATTCACGGAGTCGGTGTTTGGGTTTGGGATGGGGATTTTCTTTTTGGGGTATTTGTTGTTGGAGATTCCGGGGACGTTGCTGGTGGAGCGGTGGAGCGCGCGGAAGTGGATCTGCCGGATCATGGTGACGTGGGGTGTGATTGCGGCGTTGACGGCGTTTGTGCGGGAGCCGTGGCAGTTTTACACGGTGCGGTTTTTGTTGGGGCTGGCGGAGGCGGGGTTTTTTCCGGGGGTGATTGTTTATTTGACCCACTGGTTCCCGAGCCGGGACCGGACGCGGGCGTTGGCGTGGTTTTTGATTGGGACGCCGATTGCGCAGATGGTGGCGCCGCCGTTGTCGGAGGTGTTCATGGGGATTGGGGTGGGGGACCGGCCGCCGGTGCTGGGGCTGGTGGGGTGGCAGTGGGTGTTTATTGTGTGGGGGATACCGGCGGTGGTGCTGGGGATCGTGGTGCTGGCGACGTTGACCGACCGGCCACGGCACGCGGGGTGGCTGAGCGAGGAGGAGCGAACGGCGCTGGAGGGGGAGCTGGAGCGGGAGCGTGCGGAGCAGAAGGCGCGGTCTGGGCACATGGGGGTCTTAGGGGCGCTGAAGCATCCGAAGGTGCTGGCGCTGGCGGCGGCGTACTTTTTCGTGGTGACGGGTAATTATGGGGTCGAGCTGTATATGGCGTCGATTTTGCAGGATTGGTATGGGCTGGACGTGAAGAAGGTGGCGTATCTGATCATCATACCGCCGATTGGGTCGTTGATTGGACAGTTGTTCATAGGATGGAGTAGTGATCGGACGCGGGAGCGGCGGTGGCATGCGGCGTTGCCGATTGTGATGGGGGCACTGGCGTTGTTTTTGGCGCCGGCGAGCCAGGGTCAGGTGGCGGTGACGGTGGGGTTGTTCACGGTGGCGATGACGGGGTTGAAGGCGTATTTGCCGGCGTTTTGGGCGTTGCCGAGCCTGTTGATGACCGAGAGCGCGGCGGCGGCGTCGATCGGGATGATCAACTCGTTTGGGAACCTAGGCGGATGGGTGGGTCCGAGCGTGTTGGGGTTTGTGAAGCAGGCGACGCAAGAGTATCGGTATGGGCTGTGGTTTTTGGGTGCGTCGATGCTGGTCTCGGCGTTGATCATCGTCAATTTGGGGATTGGGCGGAGGGCGGCAGCGGTTGGGGGCCGGATTGTGGCCGACGAGGCGCTGCCCGAGCCGGCGTGACGCGCGTGCTTGGGCCTGTCGCGGTCATGCGGAAGCCCGGTCCGGAGGTGGCGGCGGCCCCATGGGGGCCGGCCGGCAGGTTGTGCCGGCCGGCCAGTGGGCTTGGGGGGTGGGTGGGCGACGGCGGTTGGGATGCCGGGCGGAGTTGGGTTGAGCGGGCGGGGGATTGTCAGGGGCGGCGGCGGCGGGTGGGGCGGATGCGGTCGCGTCCGGAGAGGTCGTCGACCTGGTCGGTGTCGGGGTTGATGAAGAGCAGGTCGGCGCCGGCGCGGCTGCGGATGAGGTCGATGGCGTTGTCGTCGTAGACGTTGGTGTTTTCGTCGAGGAAGTGGAGGGAACCGGAAGCGTTCCAGTGTTCGAGGATGGCGAAGAGGGCGTCGTCGTGGGTGTCGAAGTCGGTGGAGCCGGCGATGAGCAGGTCGCTGGAGGTGCTGCCGAGGAGGGAGTCGGCGCCGTCGCCGCCGATCAAGAGAGAGCCGGCGGGGCTGCTGTTGGCCAGGAGGGAGTCGTTGCCGTCGCCGCCGATGAGGATGGCTGGGCCGCCGCCGGCGGTAAGGACGTCGTGGCCGGCGCCGGCGTCGATCAAGAGCGGGGTGGTGAGGCGGCGGGCGACGGTGGCGAGGTCGTTGCCGTCGCCGAGGCGGGCGATGATCCGGGTGATCTGGCTCTTGGGGAAGGAGAGGAAGGGAGTGGAGAAGGCGCCGGGGAGGCGGACGCGGACGGTTGCGGGGGTGTCTTCGATGATGCGGAGGTTGTCGTCGCCGGTGGTGCCGATGACTTCGAGGGTGCCGTTGCGGAGGCTGGCGCCGGTGATGTAGAGGGTTAGGGATTGGGTGGTGGAGGCGCCGTCGGAGTCGGTCAGGGTGATGGTGGCGGTGTAGGAGCCGCCGGCGGAGTAGGTGTGGGAGGCGAAGAGGGAGCCGGCGGAGAGGGAGGCGGTGGTGATGGTGCCGTCGCCCCAGTTGACGGTGGCGGTGTGGGTGTCGAGGGTGCCGGGGTCGAAGAAGGTTGCGGAGATGGAGGTGAGGGCGCCCTGGATAGCGCCGCCGATGGTGGTGGCTGGGGAGGAGATCGAGGTGAAGACGGGGGCGGCGTTGGTGATGGAGGCGGTGAGGGTTTGCCACCAGAGGTTGGTGCCGTCGGTGGCGAAGAGGGTGAGGGATTGGGTTTCGGGGCCGTTTGAGGGGGTCCAGGAGAAGGCGCCGGTGGTGGGGTGGATGGAGGCGTCAGGGGGAGCGTCGGGACCGAGGGAGTAGGTCAGGCCGGGGGATCCGCTGACGGTGAAGGTGATGGGGGAGCCTTCGGAGCCGGCGAGGTTGGGGAGGGTCTGGAAGCCGCCCGGCGCGTTGATGGCGTAGGCGGTGAGGGTGCGGCTGACCTCGTTGGTGACGAGGAGGATGGGTGCGCCGGTGGGGCTGTCGGAGGCGGGGATGAAGGTGAGGCCTTCGGGGGCGAGGTCGCCGGCGGTGTTGATGTACTGGACGAAGGTGGGAGCGTAGGGGTCGGAGACGTCGTAGACCATGACGCCGCCGGTGCGTTCGAGGCCGATGAAGGCGTAGGTGCGGCCGTTGAGGGTGCCGAGGACGATGCCTTCGGGTTCGGGTCCTTTGTTGTCGCTGCGGGTGTCGAAGGTTGCGGGGGTGCCGTTGGAGTTGAAGAGGGTGGGGACGGCGCGGGCGGTGATTTGCTCGAAGTCGTCGCCGGAGTCGAAGACGGGGGTGAGGGAGCCGTTGGCGGAGCGTACCCAGATGGTGAAGGAGCGGGCGCCGAGGGGTTGGAGGCGGTCGGCGTCGCCGTCGCCGTCGAGGTCGAGGTCGACGTTGGAGACGGTCAGTCGGCCGAGGGCGGCGTTGGCCTTGAGGGCGGCGGCGTTGGGGAATCGGGAGGGGTCGAGGTTGAGGGAGTTGACGCGGACTTCTTCGGAGAGGGCGTCGTATTCGCGGGCGTCGCCCTCGTTGGCGGTGACGATGTAGGTGAGGTTGCCGACCTGGTAGCTGGCCAGGGCGTCGGGCATGTAGAGACCTTCGACGGGCCAGGGTGCGATCTGGATGCGGCCGGAGTTGGCCGGGCCGTCGCGGTCGCTGGGGTCGAGGGCGTTGGAGGCGGTGCGGATGAGGCCGAGGAGGGTGGGTTCGGGGTCTGGGTCAGGGGTGAAGCGTCCGGTGGTGAAGTCGATGGTGATGCCGGCGACGGTGAAGTCGTTGTCGTTGACGACGGCGAGGGTGTGGGCGTCGATGACGGCGAGGCCTTCGACCTTTTCGGTGCGGTTGTAGCCGATGGCGTTGAGGTCGACGTGGAGGGATTTGGCGATGGGCTGGATGCCGGCGGCGGCGAGTTCGGCGGGGGTCATCTGGTCGATGGACTTGCCGGAGACGGGGTCGATGAAGCTGGACCAGGGGGTGATGTCGGTGGCGCCGTCGAGTCGGAAGCGGTAGATTTTCTTTTCGACTTTGGCGAAGTCGTCGTCGAGGATGGTGTCGTCATCGCGTTCGATGACGAGGAATTCGCCGGAGGGGAGGACGGCGGCGTCGCCGATTTTGTCGGCGCGGGTGTTGGTGGAGCCGCCGAGGTTGGGGTTGTCCATGACGTAGAGGAACTGTCGGGTGGACTGGGTGGTGGGGTCGAGTTCGACGATGCGGATGTTGCGCATCGCGTTGAGGGTGGAGTTGGCCAGGGAGGCGGGGTTGCGCAGGGGGCTTTGGACGAAGGCGTAGATTTTGCCGTTGTGGATGGTGATGGCTTCGAAGCCGCGGTTTTGGCGGCGTTGGGCGAGGACGGCGGGGAGGGCTTCGATGCCGAAGGAGCCGGCGGGCTGGCGGGCGGCGAAGGCGGTGCCGGCGGGGACGTAGCGGTTGAGGAGGGTTCCGTTGGGGTCGAAGTGGTAGATGGCGGGTCGGTATTCGTCGACCATCCAGAGGGAGCCGTCGGCGGGGTCGATGGCGATGCCTTCGAGGTCGGCGCCGAGGGGGTCGAGGGGGAGGGTGTTGCCGGTGAGGTCGATGGGGACTTCGTCGTTGTAGGGGGTGGAGGCGGTTCCGCCGGAGATGGCGGTGTTGGGCAGGCCGGTCAGGGGGGAGCCGTCCTGGCGTTTGAGGGGGATGCGTTGGGTGATGGTGAGGGCGCGGGAGGCGGGGTCGAGTTCGAAGCGAATCAGTTCGGGAGTGAAGTTGGGGAGGAGGAAGGGTCGGAGGTTGCCGATGGCTTCGCCGTTGGGTCCGCGGTCGGTGTGGGTGAGGAACTTGAGGCGGCCGTTGGCGGGGTTGATGCCTTCGAAGGCCAGTCCGGAGAAGCCGCCGAGGGGGACGGGCTGACCGGCGGCGGTGGTGCCGAGGGTGGGCAGGGTGGAGAACTCGAAGGTGTCGAGGAGGAAGCGGTTGGCGTTGTGGTCTTTGGTGCCGAGGGGGAGGACGCGGGTGAACTGGCCGGTGGAGAGGTCGAGTTCGGCGATGGCGTTGTTTTCCTGGAGGGTGACGAAGGCGCGGGCTGAGTCGGGGGTGACGGTGATGTATTCGGGTTCGAAGTCTTGGGCGGCGTTGGAGCCGGGGCCGTAGATGCGGATGCCCTGGGCGCGGAGTTCGGCTTCGCGGCCGATGAAGGCGTCGAAGCGAGCGGTGGAGACGGTGGCGGCGAGGGGTCCGCCGGCGAGGTGGATGATGGAGACGGAGCCTTCGGGGTCGAAGGAGTAGTCGGAGCGGGGTTCGCCCTCGTTGGCGACGAGGATTGTGGTGCCGTCGGGGGTGAAGGTGAGCATGTCGGGGACGGCGCCGACTTCGAGCTGGTTGAGGAGGGTACCGTCGGCGTTGAAGAGGAAGACGGCGCCGGGCAGTTGGGGGTCGAGGGCGTTGGAGGCGGCGACGGCGACCAGTCCGTTGTGGATCGCGACGCTATTGCCGGCGAAGCTGGCGCCGAGGTCGAGGGAGAAGAGGAGTTGGGGCGCGGCGGGGTTGGCGAAGGTGAGGACGTCGACGAAGCGGCCGCCGCCGATGACGAAGAGGCGTTGCGAGAGGGGGTCGTGGGCGACGATCTCGGCGCCGTTGGGGAGGGATCGGGTGGCGAGGTGGGCCAGTTCGATGGGGCGATCGAGGACGGTATCGGCGCGGACGGCGAGGTTTTGGATGCGGGTGTCGGCGTCGGGTGGGGTATCGGGTTGGGCGAAGGCGTTGAGGCTGCCGAGAGGGAAGCGGTCGGCGAGGAAGTTGGCCAAGGCGGTTTGTTCGCCGATGCCGAGGTCGACGCGGTTGGAGCCGAGGGAGGGGAACGGGTAGGAGTCGCCGCCGGCGGCCAGGAAGTTGAGAGTGACGACGCGGATGGGCCGGTTGGGGTTGCCGACGGTCTGGCCGTTCTGGACGAGGGTGTCGAGGATTCGGCCCTGGTCGTCGACGATGGCGGCGGAGCGGACGCGGGAGCCGGGGGGCCGGCTGGGGTCGAAGCTGAAGGCAAGCCCGCCGACCTGGGGGAACTGGCCGGGGGTGGCGCCGGGGCGGGTAGCGGCGACGCCGTGCTCGAGGATTTGGCGAAGGCCGTCGGCGGTGAGGGTCAGGAGGGAGAGCTGGTTGTTGAAGCGGAGGCTGTTTTCGATGTCGAGTTGGGAGATTTCGCCGGTTTGCTTGCCGGAGAGGGGGTTGGCCTGGGGCGGCAGAGGCTGGTAGAGGCCGGGGGCGATTTCGGCGATGGTGCCGATGGAGTCGCGGATGCCGCCGCCGTTTTTGAGGGAGACGACGACGGTGGGGTCGATGGAGCGTGCGGCGGCGAGGTTGGCGTCGGCGGTGAGGTTGCCGAGGTTGGTTTCCTGGGTCCGGACGTCCTGTCGGAGGCCGTTGAGGTAGACGCCGGTGCGGCCGAAGCGGATCGAGTCTTTGGCGGTGACGACGTTTTGGACGGCGGTGGTGAGGGTGCGGACCAGGTCGCCTTTGGAGCCGGGGGCGAAGGGGTCGGCGGTGCCCCAGAGGGCGGCGACGGTTTGGGTGGTGGAGGCGAAGGCGCCGCTGACGTTGGGGTCGATGCTGGCTGGGTCGATGACGCCGGCTGAGTCGAAGGTGACGACGAGGCGGCCGACGTAGCGGTATTCGTCGCCGACGCTGACGAGGGCGACGGGGTCGCCGTCGGCGTTGGTGGTGAGGAAGGGGTAGGAGCCGTGGGGGGAGTCGCCGGGTTGGAGGCCGCGGGCGACGTCTTCGGGGTCGGCCAGGAGGGTGCTGGAGCCGCCGGCGAGGATGATGTCGACCTTGGAGAGCCGCGGGGCGAGGTCTTGTTCGAGGGCGAACTGCTGGAGGTGGGAGACGAGGATGATTTTGTTGGTGTGGAGGGCGACCTGGTCGATGATGGGCTGGAGGATGGTGGCGAGGGCGGCCATGTCGTTGGTGCCGGCGCCTGGGTTTTGGACGCGGACGTTGCCGGGCGAGGAGATGGAGGCGAGCAGCGGGGTGGTGACGCCGATGACGCCGATGGTCTGGCCACCGCGTTCGATCAGGGTGGCGGGGGCGATTTTTTTGGCGGCGGCGGCAGCGGGGAGGTCGGACAGGGGAGAGACGAAGGCGGTGTTGGGCAGGAGGTCGGAGGTGGCGAGGCGGGCGAGGCTCGGTTCGGCGGAGAAGTCGAGGTTGGCGCTGAGGTAGGGGAACTGGGTGCCGAGCCAGCGGGCGTCGTCGAGGGTGCCGTCGCCGTTGGCGTCGCGGATGTCGGGTCCGATGATGGTGGCGACGGTGGCGGGTCCGGCGTCGAATTCGTGGTTGCCCAGAGCGGAGGCGTCGAAGCCGATGGCGTTCATGATGGCGGCGTCGACGCGGCCGACGTCTTCGCGGGCCTGGGGGTTGCCGGTTACGGAGCGGAGCGGGCCGCGGAGGGTAGGATCGCCGGCGGCGGAGAAGAACGGGCCGGGGATGTAGTTGTCGCCGGCCGAGAGGGTGATGGAGTTGGGGTAGGAGTCTTCGAGCGCGTCGACGATGGCGGCGAAGTTGGCGGCGCGTGCGATGGCATCGACGCCGCCCTCGAGGTCGGAGGCGTGGAGGATTTGGAGGGTGTAGGAGAGGAGTTGGCGCGGCTCGAGCGGCTCGATGAGGCGGGAGGCGGCACGGCGGCGGGGGGTGAGGGCGCGGACCGGCTTCGGGGACCTGCGGGAGGCCCTGGGCAGAGAGCGGCGCATCGAGAGGGGTTCCTCAAGGTGAGGGAAAGGCGGGTCGGGTTGTGGGCTGGAGGCCGACCCGCCTGAACGATGCGTTACGTTAGTGTGCGTTTATGAAGAAAAAGATAGGCGTTTGATGGATTCTTGGAGGAAGGTGGGAGTGGTCGGCGAGTGGGGTTAGTGGCTGAGGGGGCGGACCCAGATGTTGCGGAAGCGGACGGGGTCGCCGTGGTCTTGGAGGAGGATAGGGGCGTCGCCGTGGGCGTCGCCGGGTTCGTAGCGAGCCAGGTCGCGCCAGCGGACGGGTCCGAGGACTTGGGTGTGGTCCTGGACGAGGATGCCGTTGTGGAAGACGGTGACGAAGGCGGGCTGGTCGAGGGAGCCGTCGGGTTTGAAGCGAGGGGCGCGCCAGATGATGTCGAAGGTTTGCCAGCGACCTGGGGGACGGCAGGCGTTGACCAGGGGTGGGGTCTGGCCGTAGACGGCGCCGGCGTGGCCGTCGGCGTAGGTGGGGTTGTTGTAGTTGTCGAGGATTTGGATTTCGTAGCGGGACATGATGAGCAGGCCGCTGTTGCCGCGGCCCTGGTCGGAGCCTTCGGGTGGAGAGGGGGTCTGGAATTCGAGGTGGATTTGGCAATCGCCGAAGGACTGGTTGGAGATGAGGGAGCCGGAGCGAGGGACGATGACGATGGCGCCGTCTTCGACTTTCCAGGGGGCGGGTTTGCCGCCGTCGCCGTGCCAGTGGTCCAGGGAGGAGCCGTCGAAGAGGACGATGGCGTCGGAGGGAGGTGGGGAGGGAGGCGGGTCGAGGTCGGGGGTGCCGGGGTCGACGACGGGAGGGAGGGGTCGGTCGGCGTCGTGGACGCGCCATTGGCCGCCGGGGAGGTAGGGGGTGTCGCGGTAGCCGTAGGTGGGTTTTTGGTCCTCGGCGTTGAAGGCCAGAGCGAAGGGGGCTGCGAGTCCGAGGAGGGCGAGCACGGCGAGTGAAGGAGGCAGGGACGTCATGGGGGATGGGCCTTGTCGTGGGGCTTTGGGGTGAACGAATGGGGAAGTCCTGGGCCGGCGGGGGCCGCGGGCCGAGGCGTTCCGGATTGGGGGATTCATGGTATCACGGGTTTGTCGGTGAAGAGAGTTGTGGGGGGAGGAGAGGAGTTGGCGGTGGTTGGGTGGGGTCGTGGGCGGGTGAGGTGGGGTGGGGTTAGAATGGGGGGAGTGCACGTGGGGTGGAGGTTAGGGGTTGAGGGGTTGGTGGGGCCGGTTGGTCGGGGGGGTGGTTGGGGCGTGTGGGCGGGGTGGTTATGGATCGGCTGACGGTGGTTTGTTTTGGGGGGACGTATGCCCTGGCGCTGGGCAGTGAGTTGCTGCGGTTTGTGCCGGGGTTGCGGGGTCGGTGGTGGGGCTGGTTGACGGCGGTGTTGATTGGGTTGGGATTGTTGGTGCAGACGGCGTATTTGGCGAATCGGGGTCGGGAGGTGGGGTCGTTGCCGGTGACGACGTCGTTTGAGTCGTTATTGGCGATGGGGTGGGTGTTGGCGGCGATTGCGTTGTACTTGGTGGTGCGGGCGGAGCCGGGGCGGCCGTCGGTGGCGGGGGCGGCGGTGCTGGGGCTGGCGGTGGCGGTGTTGACGGTGGCGGGTTTGTGGGCGCCGCGGACCAGTGCGCGAGCGGACTGGTCGAATGTGTTGACGTTTTGGGGTGCGGCGCATGGGATTTTTTTGGTGTTAGGTGCGGTGTCGACGTGTTTGGGGTTTGTCTTTGGGGTGATGTATCTGGTGCAGGCGGGGCGTTTGAAGCGTAAGGAGGGGGTTTGGCGGGGGGTGAAGTTGCCGAGTCTGGAGCAGTCGGAGCGGTGGCATCGGGCCGCGATCACGGTGGCGTTTCCGTTTTTGACGGCGGGGGTGCTGATTGGGCTGGGTTTGGTGGTGGCGACGCAGCGTGCGGGTCAGGCGGCGTTGAGGTGGACGGATCCGAAGGTGGTGAGCACGGTGGCGTTGTGGTTGGTGTTTGCGGGGTTGTTGCATGCGCGGTATCGGGCGGATTGGCGGGGTCGGCGGGTGATGTTGTTGACGGTGGTGGCGTTTGTGTTCATGGCGTTTGCGATGGGGGTGGTGGGGTTGGTGTTGCCGACGGGGCATGGAGGGCTGGCGGTGTTGGGGGGAGTCCGAGAGGGGAGTGAGGCGGTGGTGGGGCCGGGAGAGGCCGCGCCATGAGGCTTTTGGCGTTGGGAGTGGATCATCGGTCGGCGCCGACGGGTTTGCGGGAAGCGTTGGCGATGGAGGGGGAGCGTCAGCGGGAGGCGTTGGGGTCGCTGCGTGGGGTGGCGGTGGGGTGTGAGTGTGTGATTTTGTCGACGTGCAATCGGGTGGAGTTGTACGTCGCGGCCGATGAGGGGGTGGTGTTGCCGGAGGTGGAGGAGCTGGGTCGGTGGCTGGCGGAGTTTCATGGGGTGGATGCGGGGGTGTTGGCGGGTCATTTGGTGGCGCACCACGATGAGGCGGTGGTGGGTCATCTGTTTCGGGTGGCGGCGAGTCTGGAGAGTCTGGTGTTGGGGGAGGGGCAGATTTTGGGTCAGGTGCGGGATGCGTATCGGGTGGCGGTGGAGTGTGGGGCGTGTGGACCGATCTGGCATGGGGTGTTTCAGCGGGCGTTGCGGGTGGGGAAGTTGGTGCGGGAGCAGACGGGGCTGGGAGCGGGTCGGTTGAGTGTGGCGAGTGTGGCGGTGGAGTTGGCGCGGGATGTGTTTGATCGGTTTGATGACAAGACGGTGTTGGTTATCGGTGTGGGGAAGATGGGGGAGCTGGCGCTTCGGCACTTGAAGGCGTTGGGGCCTGGTCGGGTGTTGGTGACGAACCGTGGGTTTGAGCGGGCGATGGAGAGCGCGGAGCGGCATGGGGGGGAGGCGGTGCCGTTTGAGCGGTTGGATGAGGCGTTGGGGGAGGCGGATTTGGTGGTGAGCACGACGGCGTCGGATGAGCCGGTGGTCGGTTGGGAGCGGTATAGCCGGTTGCAGCGGACGGTGCGTCGGGGTCGGCTGGCGTTGATTTTGGATTTGGCGGTGCCGCGGGATTTTGATCCGCGGGTGGGGGATTTGGATCAGGTGTTGTTGTACAACGTGGATGATTTGCGGGGTCAGGTGGAGCGTAATGCGCGGCAGCGGCGGTCGCAGGTGGATCCGGCGATGGAGCTGGTGGAGCGGGAGGTGGCGGCGGCGATAGTGGAGTTGCGGCATCAGCGACAGGCGGGGGTGTTGTTGCGGCAGTTGGGGGATTATGGGGATGCGATTGCGGAGCGGGAGTTGGAGCGGTTTTTGGCGGCGTGTCCGGATTTGACCGAAGCGCAGCGGCGTGCGGCGGAGCGGCTGGTGCACCGGTTGAAGAATCAGTTTTTGCATCATCCGCGGCAGGCGGTGCGGACGGCGGCCGAGGGGGATGGGGTGCGGTTAGGGGGTCAGCCGCATCCGCTGTTGGCGGCGGTGCGGCATTTGTTTGGTCTGGGGGAGCCGGAGGGCCGCCCGGGGCATCCGGGTTGAGGGGGAGTACGTTTTGGTTTGGCGGAGGGGGAGAGGCTGGTCAGGGGGTGGAGTGGGTGGGTTGGGGGGTGAGGTCGCGGAGGAGGTTTTGGAAGTCGTCGCGGGCTTGGAGGGGGGAGAAGGCGTCGGGCTGGAGGGAGTTGGGGGGTAGTCCGGAGTCGATGGCGACGCGGAGTTGGGCGATGGCGCGGTCGGCGTAGGAGCGTGCGATCTGGTCGCGTTGGGTGGGGGCGGTTTGGGGGTCGCTCTCGACGAGGGGGATGGCCTGGGCCATGAGGTGAGCGGCGTCGAGGCGGGCGGTGGGGTTATCGGGCAGGAGGCGTGCGAGGTCGAGGGCCAGGCGGACGGCGTCGGCGTGGCGGCCGAGCTGGAGGGCGACCTGGCCGGCGCGGTTGAGTCCGAAGGAGAGTTCGTGGGCCGAGTCTGGGGAGTGGAGGGAGGTGTGGGCGGCGCGGAGGTTGTCGAGGCCGCGGTCGAGGAATAGGCGTGCGGCGTTGAGGTTGGCGTGGGCGAGGGCGAAGCCGGCCTGGTATCGGCAGCGGGTTTTGCCGAGGGCGAGGAGGACGGCGGGTCCGGCCTGGTTGGGGTCGAGGGAGGCGAAGAGTTGTTCGGCGCGGTCGAAGAGGCGGGCCGGTTCGTCGGAGTCGGGCAGGCGGGTCTGGATGATTTCGCCGAGGTTGACGCAGACGGCGGCCAGGGCGAAGCGGATGCCGAGGTCGTCGGGGCGCTGGCGGGCCAGTTGTTCGTAGAGTTCGAGGGCGCGGCGTGCGATCTGTTCGCGGTGGGGGAGTTCGCTGGGGTCGGAGACGGGGAGGGTTTCGAGGTCGGAGAGGTTGGCGAGGATGGCGCCGAGGGTGGCGCGGTGGGAGGGGGAGTTGGGATCGGAGCGGAGGAGTTCTTCGGCGTCGGCCTGGGCGGCGGCGTAGACGTTGCGGGCGTCGTCGTGGTGTGCAGGGCCGAGGCGTGCGAGGACTTCGCCGAGGGTGGCGAGCAGTCCGGCGCGGTCGGCGCGGTAGGCGGTGGTGTCGGGGTGGGTGGCGACGAGGGTATCGAGCAAGGAGCGGGCGTGGGAGAGGAAGGTGTGGGCCTGGTCGAGCTGGCCGAGTTGTTGGGCTAGGGCGGCGCGTTGGGTGAGGAGAGTGGCGTAGTGGGCCTGGTTGTCGGGGGAGTTGGGGAAGCGTTGGTTGAGTTGTTCGAAGAGGGAGTTGGCCTGTTCGAAGTCGTGGGCGGCCTGGTCGAGTTGGCCGAGTTGGAGGCGTGCGGAGGCGATGTTGGTGGTGGTGATGGCGAGGTCGCGGAGGGGTTTGGGTTCGTCGGGTTGTTCTTGGGCAAGGGTTTGGAGGACGGGGAGGGCTTCGGCGTAGACGGCCAGGGCGTCGAGGGGTCGAGCGCGGTCGGCCTGGAGGAGGGCGGCGAGGTTGTTGAGGGAGCGGCTGAGTTCGCGGCGGTATTCGGGGCGAGAGGGGAAGTCGGTGGCGAGGCGGCGGAAGTTGTCGAGGGCGGAGCGGAAGGCGGCTTCGGCTTCGGGGATGCGGCCGGCCTGGCGGTGGAGGATCCCGAGGCGGGTGGCGGTCAGGGCGTGGTCTTGGCGGATGCGGGGGATGGTGGGGAATTGTTGGAGGAGGGGTTGGAGGACGGCGAGGGCTTGTTCGAGGGCGGCGTGGCCTTGGTCGAAGCCGTCGGGCATTTCGGCGCGGAGGAAGCCGAAGTTGTTGAGGGAGCGGGCCAGTTGTTTGCGGATGGGGGTGTTGTCGGGGTGGGCTTGGAGGAGGGGTTGGAGGAGGTCGATGGCGGACTGGAAGGCGGAGGCGGCCTGGGCGTTGTCGCGTCCGAGGCGGAGGGCCTCGCCGCGGAGGTCGTAGGCGCGGGCGAGGTCGAGGGTGGCGTCGGGGTTGAGGTCGGGGGAGTGGGTCAGGGGGGTGAGCTCGGCGATGGCGGCGTTGAGGAGGAGGTTGGCCTGGTCGAGTTGTCCCTGGGCGATGAGGAGGGCGGCCTGGCGGGTCTGGGTGCGGGCCAGTTGGTGGCGTGCGTCGGGGTTTTGGGGGGCAAGGGGAGCGAGGAGGCGGGCGGCCTGGTTGTAGGCGTCGAGGGCGCGGTCGTTGTGGCCGAGTTTGCGTTCGATTTCGCCGATGCGGTGGTGGGCGCGCGCGGTGGCCAGGAGGGTTTGGGGGGAGTGGGGCTGGCGGTGGGCGAGGTCGGCGTAGTAGGAGAGGGCTTGTTCGAGGAATTTGCGCTGGGTGGCGTCGAGGTGGTCTTCGAGCCAGTCTTCGGCGACGTCGGTGTACATGGTATCGACGGCGCGGCGAGCGAAGTCGCGGCTGCGCGCGGCCTCGTCGCGTTCGGCGCGGACCAGGACGTAGCCGATGGAGAGGGCGAGCAGGGAGGTGGTCAGCAGCGCGGAGGCGGCGGCGACGGCGGTGCGGTGTTTTTTGGCCCAGCGGGCGAGGCGTTTGGTCCAGGGTTCGGGGAAGGCCAGGACGGGTTCGTCGGCGAGCCAGCGGCGGACCTCGTCGCCGAGGTCGAGGGCGGACTGGTAGCGGTCTTCGGGGGCTTTGCTGAGGGCTTTGAGGCAGATGGCCTCGAGGGCGGGGGGTGTGGTGGGGTCGATGGAGCGGGGTCGGGCGGGGGCCTGGTGGCGGACGCGGTGGAGCATTTCCTTTAGCTCGGCGCGTTCGAAGGGGGGCCGTCCGGTGAGGATTTCGTAGAGGATGGCGCCGAGGCCGTAGACGTCGGTGCGGGGGTCGATTTTGTGGACCCAGCCGGCGGCCTGTTCGGGGGCCATGTAGGCGGGGGTGCCTTCGACCTGGTCGAGGCAGGTGGGGTCGTGGAGGTTGGGCTGGTCGGGGGAGGAGGCGCGGGCGTGGGTGAGGGCGTCGGCGACCTGGCTGGTGGTGGCGTTGGGGTCGTCGATGAGTTTGGCCAGGCCCCAGTCGAGAACGATGACCTCGCCGAAGTCGCCGAGGATGATGTTGGCGGATTTGAGGTCGCGGTGGATGACGCCGCGGGCGTGGGCGTAGGCCAGGGTCTGGCAGATTGAGACGAAGGCTTCGAGGAGGCGGCGTTGGGCGAGAGGGTCGCGGGCGTGGGGCGGGGTGGAGCGGGTGGAGCGGATCGCCTCGGCGAGGGTGCGTCCGCGGACGAAGCGCATGGTGTAGTAGGGGTTGCGGTCGCCCTTGCGGCGGCCGACCTCGTAGACGGGGACGATGCCGGGGTGTTCGAGCTGGCCGGTGATGCGGGCTTCTTCGACGAAGCGGGTCCAGATCTGGGGGTTGGCGGAGCGGTCGGCGCGGAGTTCTTTGATGGCGACGTCGCGGCCGAGGGAAGAGTCGTGGGCGAGCCAGACCTGGCCGATGCCGCCGCGGGCGTGGACGTGGGAGAGGGTGTAGCGGGTGGTGTCGCCTTCGGGCGGCTCGCCGAGGGTGGAGATCAGGACGTGGCGGAGGGAGCCGGTGGAGGAGGCGGGGGTTTCGGGGGGGGCGTCGGCGGCGGGCAGGGTTTCGGCGTTGGGGTCGATGGCGGTCAGGGGGACGGTTTTCTGGGAGGCGAGGTTGGAGTCGAGGGCGAGGGTGGGGATGGAGGAGGCGTCGGGTGTGGTGGGGAGGGTGGGAGGCTGGACGGAGGTGGCGGGGATGGTGGGATCGGCCGAGGGGGATGAAGCCAGGGGGTGGGCGTTGAGGCTGGCGAGGGTCTGGTCGGGGTCGCCGTTGTGGAGGAGGAGTTGGCGGGTCAGTTCGGCTTCGAGGATCTGGCGTTGGGAATGGTTGATCCAGCCGCGTTCGATGAGGGCGTCGATGAGGCTCGGGGAGCCGTTCTGGTTGAGGGATTGGCGGAGGGAGTTGAGGTGTTGGGGGTCGAGCAGGCCGGCGCGGATGGCCAGGGCGCCGAGCAGCGCGTCGCGGGTGGAGGTGGACATCGACTCGGACCTCAGAAGCAAACGAGCGGAGGGGCACCGGTCAGGGTGCGGGAGGCCGGGGCTTAGCGAAGCGCCGAGAGAACGGGCTATTGTCTCACATTAGCCTGACCGAGGGGGGTTCGCGACCGAAAAATCAGAAAGATGATCGGCAGGCGATAGCAGGCGGTGCGTGCGGGGCGGGAGGGGGGACGTGGGGGTCTGGCGGGTCTGAACGATGGGGGGTGGATGGGATAGACTGGGCGTGTGGCGGAGGGGTGGTCTCCCCCCCTGCTCTGCGAGCTGAGGTTGGCGGGTTTTGACGAGGTGGAGCGGCCATGGGGTTGATCGCCGAAGATCCTTGGCCGTTGGTGTGGGTTTGCGTGGTGGGGGCGGCGGTGTTGCTGGGGGCGTTGCGGCTGACCGGGCAGGGGAAGTATTTGATCGGTGCGTTGGGTCTGGTGGGTTTGGCGGGTTTGTTGGTGTTGGTGGACAGGGTGTGGGTGACGGACCGGGAGCGGGTGGAGGAGACGGTTGAGGGTTTGTTGGAGGCGGTGCGGCGTCAGGATGTGGAGGGGGTCTTGGGGCGGGTGACAGAGGGTGTGGAGGTGGAGGAGGTGGGTGGGGAGCGGCTGGTTGGGGGAGCGGCAGCGCGGGTGTTTTTGGCGGCGGCGGTTCGGGGGGTGCGGTTTGATTGGTTGATTCCGGGGAAGATGCGGGTGGTGGTGGCGCCGATTAGCCGGCAGGCGAAGGTGGAGCTGCGGATTCAGGCGGCGGGCAGCTATGAGGGTCCGCTGGTGCGTTGGAATTTTGCGACCAACCCGGGGGAGGGTTCGGAGTGGTCGTTGGGGTTGGAGGAGACGGCGCCTGGGGTGTGGAAGATTCATCGGATCACGCCGTTGCGTTTGCCGGGAGCGGGTCGGCTGTCGATGCTGCGGGTGGGGCTGGCCGGGTGAGGGCAGCATGGGATGTCTCAGAAAAGCGACAGTGTGTTGAGCGGGGGGTTCGGCGGGAGGTGGGCGTGGCCCTTTAGCGTTGCGGGGGTGGGTCTGGTGGGCTAGGATCGGTGAATCGCTCGAGTGGATGATTGGGTGATGGCTGCGCGAACGAACTTAGGGAGGGGTTGTGCGATGAGGCGAAGCGCGGCCAGGCAAGGCGAGGCGGGTCGTTGACCCAGGGGTGGTTTTATGGGGTGGCTGAAGCGGTTTGTGGTGGTCCTCGTGCTGGCGGTTGGGGCGCTCGGCGCTGAGCGTGAGGTGTGGGCGGGCTTTACGCTGACCAATCCGACGATTCCGTCGCCGCCGCCGCCGGTGTTTCGGCCGATTGTGATTGGGGATCCGATTTTCTTCTGGGAGATTGACGTGTGGTTTGTGGGGTCGGCGGCTGGGTCGCAGTTGAAGAAGGACGAGTCGTATTTGACGTTTTACGACATTCCGGGGTTGATTCCGGGGTCGAACAGCCAGCCGGGTTTTCCGCATCCGTTTGCGGCGACGTTTGACCTGTTGGGCTGGACGCCGACGCCGGCGCCGGGGGGGTTGAATGATGACCCGGGGCTGTTGAATGTGACGTTCCGGTATGTGGGGAACAACACGATTACGTTGGGGGCGGGCCAGTCGCTGTATTTGGGGAAGTTTTCGTTTTTGTCGGACTCGACGTTTGATGAGTTGCCGTCGTTTGTGCAGTGGGTCGGGACGAATCCGACGCAGCGGGGCGGGTCGGAGACGAGCTTCGAGCGGATTCGGGTGTTGGTGCCGGAGCCTAGCTCGCTCGCGTTGGCGATTCCGGGGCTGGTGCTCTTTGGGCTCGTGGCCTGGAGGAAGCGTTCGTCGGCGCGGTTGTGAGCGCGGCAGCGCGGGTACGGGCGGGCGTGGGGCCGCAGGCTGGCCGTGCGGTGTGGTTTGTTCGGTGTGGGGTCGTGAGGAACAGCCAGGCGCGGGCGGCGGTGGCCGTGCGCCTAGAGGTTGCGGGGGGGGGTGGTGAGGCTCGTGGTGTTGGCGGGGAGCTAGCGGTTGCGTGGGGCGGGGTTTGGCGGGGCGGCGGGAGCGGCGGCGGGGGGTTGTTCGAAGCCGCTGTCGGCGACGAGGGAGGTGTCGCCGTAGGGGACGGGGTTGAGCAGGTAGCGGGGTTCCCAGTCGGCGGGCTGGGAGGCGACGGTGTCGTTGAGGAAGCGGAGGATGGAGGCGGGGACTTTGGGGTAGAAGCCGAGGAGGCGGGCGGCGTGGAGGGTGGTGTCGTGGTAGACGACGCGGCTTTGGCGGTGGCGTTCGAAGACGGCCTGGGAGGCGCGAACGGCGGCGACGGAGGCGGCGTCCTGGTCGCCGCAGAGGACGAGCATGGGGATGCGGGGGGCGAGGTCGGGGACGATGCGGGCGAGGGGATATCCGGGGATTTCGGGTAGAGGGGAGAGGAGGACCAGGGCGGCGATGTCGCTGAGGCGTCCGGGGCCGGAGACGGCGGCCTCGGGGGAGGCGGCGTAGGCGAGGGCGAGGTTGGCGGCGTCGCCGAGGCCGACGATGGAGAGTTTGGCGAGGTTGAGTTCGCCGCGGTTGTGTCGGTCGACGAGGAAGCGGTAGGCGGTCTGGAGGTCGGCGAGGTAGGCGGCCCAGTCGGCGGCCTGGGGGGGGTTGCGTCGAGGACCGGCGCTGCCGCCGTGGCCGCGGAGGTCGAGGGTGAGGACGGCGTAGCCGTTCTCTTGGAGGTAGCGGGCGAAGGAGAGGCCGTTGAGTTCGTCGAGGGGTTCCTCGAAGTCTTTGCCGGAGTGGCCGGGGCCGGTCTGGTGGAGGAGGAGGGTGATGGGAGCGCGGAAGGGGGATCGGGCGGGGAAGTAGGCGGCCTGGAGGGGGATGCCGTCGTCGGCGGTGAGTTTAAGGGTGTAGTGGAAGGGCCAGATGGGTGGTCCGGGCGGTTGGGGCGGCGCGGCGGCGTTGGGTGGCTGTGCGGGTTGGCGAGCGAGGGGGTCGGGCTGGGCGGCAGCGGGGGGAGCGCCGGCGGGGAGGCGTTGGCCGCCGCGGCGGGGGCTGGCCTTGGCTTTGGTCTTGGGTTTTTCCTGGGGGGGCGGGTCGAGGGGTTCGAGGGTGGTCGGGTGGGTGGCGGCGAGGGTGGGGGCGTTGGGGGTTTGGAGTGAGAGGATCAGGCCGGTGGTGACGGCGGCCACCAGGAGGGCGGTCCCGGCGCGGTGGGAGGGTGAGAGCCGCCGAGGCATGGTGGGGGATCTCCGACGTGGGGTGGCCGTGGAGCGTCCGAAGGGTTTTCAGGCAACTTTATGCCATGGGGGGATTGGGGACAAGCCAAGGGGTGGAGGCGTGGGGGGGTGTGGGGGTGGTTGGGTTTTGGGGTGACGAGGCGGAGGTGGGGTTGTGGGGTTGCTGGGCCAGTTCGTCCCAGAGGGAGGCCAGTTGGTCGAGGCCGACGGAGCGGCAGAGGTGGGCCAGGTCGCGGGCGGTGTGGGGAGGGATGGGGTTGTCGGCGAGGGCGTTATCGAGGCGTTGGGTGAGTCGGACTGGTTCGAGGGTTTCGTAGAGTCGGGCTAGGAGTTGGGCTTCAGCGCGTGCGGCGTCGGTGAGGCCGGTGGCCTGGAGGGCGCGTGCGAGTCGGTAGCGAGAGCGGCGGTCGGTGGGGAGAGCGGCGAGGGCGCGGCGGAGGGCGTCGACGGCGTGGGCGGGGTTGTTTTCGTAGTCGAGGGCCCAGCGGCCGTCGAGGCGGTCGTAGAGGGCATTGCGTTGGGAGGGGGGCCAGTCGTTGAGGATGGAGCGGCCGAGTTGGGGTTGTCCGGTTTCGGCCAGGGTGATGGCGAGGGCCTCGCGGGTGGGGAGGTGCGAGGGGTTTTGGAGGAGGGCGTTTTGGAGGCGGGCGATGCGGTCGGCGCGTGGGGGGTCGGAGGCCTGGGGGTATTCGGCGTAGCGGCGGTCGAGGGCGGCGAGGGCGTCGAGGTCGTTGGGGTCGGCGGCGATCCAGCGCGCGAGGGTGGCGCGTGCGAGGTCGTCGGGGGGGTCGGCGAGGATGGCGAGGGTCCAGGCGCGGAGGATGGGTTGGCGGGCGGAGGGGGGCACGGCGCGGACGGCGGCTTGGCCGAGAGCCATGGCCTCGAAGGGTCGGCCGAGCATGCGGAGGCGTTCGAGGCGAATGAGCCAGGGTTCGGGGTTGGCGGGGTCGAGGCGGCAGGCCTGGTCGAGGGCGCGTTCGGCGTGGGCGGCGCGGCCGAGGGCGAGGGCGGCGCGGGCCTCGGCGCGCCAGGAGAAGGCGTCGGCCAGGGGGGAGGCGTTGACCTGTGCCCAGAGCTGGAGGGCGTCGAGCCAGCGGCCCTCGCGTGCGGCGGCATCGGCGCGGAGTCGGAGGTTGGCGGCCGGCTCGGGAAGCCAGTGGGCGGCGGCCCAAAGGGCGGCGATGGCCAGGAGCGTGCCGAGGATCAGGGCGGCGCGGGTGAAGCGGGAGAGGCCGCGCCGGGTTGAGGCGGAGGCGTCGGGGCGGCGTCTGGGGCGTTGCCGGGAGGTGGCGTGCCGGGGCATCCGAAACCAGATCCTCGGGGCCGGGCGGGGTAGGAATTGACCCGGCATGGGTATCATACGGTGGGCTGTTCGATTGCGGGAATAAGCCCCGGGAAGCCCTATCGCGGCGAATGCAGCGGAGCATTGCGCGGAGGGTGAGCGAGACCAGAGGCCGGTTTGATAGAAGCGGCCACCGAGCGCAGCGATGGGGGCGAGGGTAGCGGACGAGGCAGTGGGAGGGGAGTGGGGGAGGTTGAGAACGGGTTGGCGGGCTGGGTGATGGGGCAAAGGGTGGGTGGATCAGGGAAGGCAGGAACGATGCTGCACGCCGTCGATGGTCTGGAGCGGAGCTGGGATGGCGGAGGGCTGGGTGGTGGGTCGATGGAGGGGCGGCTCGAAGCTGTGGGTCCAGCGTATCTGGCGGACCATGAGGTGGTGAACCGGTCGGGGTTGGGCGGAGGCGGTGTGGGGTGGGGGCTACGTCGGCGTGTGGGGTGGCTGGCGCCGGCGCGGTTGTATCGGGTTGATGAGGTGGGGCGGGACTGGCTGGATGAGCGGTGGGGGTATCCGGAGTTGAGCCGGCGGCTTAAGGTCTGGGCGTTGACGGAGGATGGCCGCGAGCACGAGGCGTTTACGTACAGTCTGCGGGCGGCGGAGGTGGTTGGGGCGGAGGGGGCGGGAGGCGAGGCGGCGGGGGCGGTGACGGATGGGTTGTTTGCGTATGGGACGCTGATGCAAGGGGAATGTCGGCACTGGTTGGTCGAGCAGCTGGGGCTGATCGAGGTGGTGCCGGCGCGGGTGCCTGGGATTTTGATGGATCTGGGGCGCTATCCGGGGCTGCGGCTGGCGGAGGGGGCGTCGGATTGGGTGGAGGGGGAGTTGCTGCGGCTGAGTGATCCGGAAGCGGCGCTGAGTGAGCTGGATGATGTGGAGGGGTTTAAGGGCCATGGCGAGGATGGGTCGCTCTACCGGCGGGCGCTTGTACGCGCGTGGGACCGGAGCGGGGCGGCGCATCTGGCGTGGGTTTATATCTATGTCGATGATTGCACCGGAGCGGCCCGGATTGAGTCTGGGAACTGGCGGCGGCGGTGAGGGTTGGAGTGGGTCGGTTCGGTGGTGTTGAGGGGGGGATGCCTTTAGGCGAGGGCGGCGGCGAGGTCGGCGTGGGCGTCGGAGCCGATCAGGCCCAGGTCGAATTGGTGCTTGAGGAGTTTGAAGACGTTGGGGGTGAGGAAGCCTGGGGGTTTGGGTCCGAGGCGGATTCCCTTGACGCCGAGGGAGAGGAGGGTGAGGAGGACGGCGACGGCCTTTTGTTCGAACCAGGAGATGACGAGGGTCAGGGGGAGTTGGTTGACGGAGCAGCCGAAGGCGTTGGCGAGGGCGAGGGCGACCTGGATCGCGCCGTAGGCGTCGTTGCACTGGCCCATGTCGAGGAGGCGGGGTAGTCCGAGGAGGGTGCCGTAGTCGTGGTCGTTGATGCGGTATTTGCCGCAGCCGAGGGTGAGGATGAAGGAGTCTGGGGGGGTGGCTTCGGCGTAATCCTTGAAGTAGTTGCGGCCGGGCTCGGCGCCGTCGCAGCCGCCGATGACGAAGAAGCGGCGGATCTGGCCGGCCCGGATGGCGTCGATGAGGGTGGGGGCGGCGTCGAGGAGGACGGTGCGGTGGTAGCCGACCTCGAAGGAGCCGTGGATTTGACGGGTCAGGGGCGGGCAGGCGCGGGCCTTGGCGATGACGGGGCTGAAGTCGTCGTCTTTGAGGCGGGTGCCGCCGGGGACGGCGGTGAAGCGGGTGGTGAAGAGGCGGTCGGCGTATTCGGGTCGAGGGATGAGGATGCAGTTGGTGGTGGCGACGATGGGGCCGGGGAAGTCGGCGAATTCGGATTTCTGTTTTTGCCAGGGACCGCCGTAGTGACCGGCGAGGTTGGGGTGTTCGCGGAGGCGGGGGTACATGAAGGCGGGGAGCATTTCGCCGTGGGTGTAGACCTGGATGTCGGAGCCTTCGACCTGGCGGAGGAGGTTCCAGAGGTCGAGCAGGTCGTGGCCGGTGACGAGGATGCCGGGGCCGGGCTTGGTGCCGCGGGTGACGACGGCCGGGGAGGGTTTGCCGAAGGAGTCGACGTGGCCGGCGTCGAGCAGTTCCATGACGCGGAGGTTGTGGCGGCCGAGATCGAGGGCGATTTCGAGGAGGCTGGGCAGGTCGAAGTTGACGTTGGTCATGGTGGAGAAGAGGGCTTCTTCGATGAAGGCGCTGACGGTTGGGTCGGACTTGCCGAGGCGGCGGGCGTGGCTGGCGTAGGCGGCCATGCCCTTGAGGCCGTAGAGGATCAGTTCTTGGACGGACTGGACATCGGCGTCCTTGCCGCAGACGCCGGGGCTGAGGGTGCAGCCGATGCCGTGAGCGGTCTGCTCGCATTGGTTGCAGAACATGGCGTGTCCTCGACGAGGGGAGAGGGGGGGGTTGATTGGATAACTGGATCTAATACTCCATTTTGGGGGCGTGGCTGTCAAGCGGTTTGTGCGTGGGGGGGGTGGGGTGAGGTTGGGTTTTGGGTTGGCTTGAAGGTGGGGGGAGGGGGTCATTAGGATCGGTCGCATGCAGATTTTGCTGACGAATGATGATGGGGTGTTTGCGCCGGGGTTACGGGCGTTGCGGAAGGAGTTGCGCCGGCTGGGGGATGTGACGGTGGTGGCGCCGGCGCAGGAGCAGAGTGGGGTGGGTCATTCGATCACGCTGTTGACGCCGCTGGTGGTCAAGCAGGTGGACGATGATGATGGGACGACGCTGGGTCATATGGTGGAGGGGAGTCCGGCGGACAGTGTGAAGCTGGCGATTTTGGAGTTGATGGATCGGCCGCCGGATTTGGTGGTTTCGGGGATTAATGCGGGGGCGAATGTTGGGATCAACGTGCTGTATTCGGGGACGGTGGCGGCGGCGATTGAGGGGGCGTTTTTCAAGATCACGAGTGTGGCGGTGTCGCTGGAGCTGGCCGAGCATTTTGACTATCCGCATGCGGCGCGGCATGCGGTGCGGGTGATTGAGCGGATTTTGGAGCGTCGGCCGCCGCATGGGTCGCTGTTCAACATCAACTTGCCGGCGCATGCGCGGGGGGAGCCGCGGGGGGTGGCGGTGGTGCCGATGGGGGTGGGGCGGCATGGGGAGCGTTTTGAGCGGCGTCAGGATCCGCGGGGTCGGGATTATTACTGGCTGACGTATGCGCCGCCGTTTGAGCTGGATGGGGAGCCGTGTGATGTGTCGCGGCTGGCGGAGGGGTATATCACGGTGACGCCGCTGCACTTTGATTTGACGCGTCGGGATCAGATGGAGTGGATGGAGGGGTGGGAGTGGGGGGAGCTGGGTGGGTGAGGAGGGGTTGGCACAGGGACGAGGGGGTGAGGTGAGGGGTTGGCCGTCAGGAGTGGACGGCGTGGGCGAGGGCGGCGGTGGCTTCGCGGCGGAAGCGGTTTTGGAGGTGGCGCATGTAGGGGTAGAAGAGGCGGGCGACGAGCCATTGGGGTCGGGAGATGGCCTGGATTTCGAAGTGGACGGTGTTGGTGGCCTGGTCCCAGTCGAGGAGGAAGCGTTCCTGGCCGGAGCCGGCGTGGTCGGGGAGGGTGGTGTAGGCGAGGCCGAAGCGGGTCAGGGGACCGGGCTGGTCGAAGACGGCGGTGATGCGGCAGGCGTTGAGCCACCAGAGGCCGAAGAGGTGGGCGAGGATGGCGAGGACCTGGCCTTCGTGGGGAGGGGGGTTGGGTGGCCAGGTTTCGACCCAACCGAGGCGGAACTGGTCCCAGCGTTCGAGGGCGGCGCGGGCGCGGAGGAAGGTCTCGGGGCCGTGGCCGAGGAGGGTGCGGGATTGGTCGACGACGTAGCCGGGTGGGGTGGAGTGGGGGTTGAGGTTGGGGGGAGGGTAGGTTGGGTCCAGGCGGGACTGGTTGGCGAGGAATTGCTGGATTTGGTGGGGGGTGGGCCGCTGGATCGAGACCATGGGTGGTGTTGGGGCGGGTCTGGGGTGGATTGGGGGTCAGGTGGACGGTGGTGGTATGGTAGGCGCTGGGGGGGCGTGGGTCCGAGGTCTCGGCGGTGGCGGGGAGCGAGGCGATGGTGAAGGGAGATGCGGAGGGGGGGCCGCTGGTGTTGGTGACGGGGGCGACGGGGTATGTGGGAGGACGGTTGTTGGGGGAGTTGGCGGGGCGTCGGGTGAGGTTGAGGTGTTTGGCGCGTCGGCCGGCGGCGTTGGTGGGTCGGGTAGGTCCGGGTGTGGAGGTGGTGGGTGGGGATGTGCGGGACTGGTGTTCGCTGGAGCGGGCGTTGCGTGGGGTTGAGGCGGCGTATTACCTGGTGCACCGGATGGCCGGGTCGCGGGATTATGCGCAAGAGGACCGGGAGGCGGCGGAGTGTTTTGGGGCGGTGGCGCGTGAGGCGGGGGTGAGGCGGATTGTTTACTTGGGCGGGCTGGGGGACGAGTCGGATCCGCGGCTGTCGGCGCATTTGCGGAGCCGGCACGAGGTGGGGAGGATTTTGCGGGGGTCGGGGGTGGAGACGATTGAGTTTCGGGCGTCGATGGTGATCGGGGCGGGGAGTTTGTCGTTTGAGTTGTTGAGGGCGTTGACGGAGCGGCTGCCGGTGATGGTCTGTCCGCGGTGGTTGGCGACGCCGACGCAGCCGATCGCGGTGGCTGATGTGGTGGCGTATTTGGTGGCGGCGTTGGCGTTGCCGGCGGGGCCGAGCCGGGTTTTCGAGGTAGGGACGCCGGAGGTGACGACGTATCGGGATTTGATTCGGGAGTATGCGCGGCAGCGGGGATTGCGGCGGTGGCTGGTCACGGTGCCGGTGTTGACGCCGCGGCTCTCGGCGGCGTGGCTGGCGGTGGTGACGCCGGCGCGGTATGAGGTGGGGCGGCATTTGATCGAGGGGTTGAGGAATCCGATGGTGGTGCGTGATCCGGCGGCGCGGGAGGTGTTTTCGATCCGGCCGATGGGGGTGGCGGAGGCGATTGGGCGGGCGTTGGCGGAGCTGGGGGGTGGGGCGGGCGTGGCGGCGGCGGACGGTGTGGGGGGGCGGTGAGGTGTCGGGAAGCGGAGCGGGTGGGGTTAAGGAACGGGGCTGTGGGAGGTGGGGGGCGAAAGTGGGTTGGGAGGGGGAGTCGAAGATGCCTAAATCGCTTGAGATTTCAAGCGGTTGCGCGTAGAATGGGGGGATGAACGAACCTTATTGGAAGAGGCCGGCGGAGGGTTCCCGATGAGGGGTTCGGGAGCCGGGCCGGGTCGGGGTGGTCCGCAGGCGATTGGGGAGCTGCTGAGCGAGTTGTTCGCTGTGCGGGGGCTGAACCGGCTGCGCGCTGTGGGCGAGCTGGAGTCGGCCTGGGCGGGGGTGGTGGGATCGCCGGCGGATCGGCAGACGCGGGTGGCCGGGCTGAGGCACGGAGTGCTGACGGTTTTGGTGGCGCATCCGGTGTTGCTGCAGGAACTGGCAGCGTTTCGGAAGCCTGCGTTGTTGGCGGGGATGCGGCAGGCGTTGCCGGAGGTGCGGATTGTGGACATTCGGTTTCGGGTGGGGGTGGTAGAGGGGGGATTGGGGTGAGTCTGGGAGGGTGGATCGATTGGGGTTGATAGGCCGAGTGAGCCAGGGTGTGGAGACGAGTCTGCGCGAGTGACAGAGAGCGAGGACGCGATGGCATCGATGAGCAAAGTGGGCGAGACGGTGGCGCCGCAGGGCGGTGAGGAGCGTGAGGGGAACGGGGCTGCGTCGTATACGGAGGCCGCGATCCGGGTTTTGGAGGGGATTGAGGCGATCCGCAAGCGGCCGGGGATGTACATTGGCGATACGACGCTGCGAGGGCTGCATCATCTGGTTTACGAGGTGGTGGACAATTCGATTGACGAGGCGATGGCCGGTTTTTGCACCCAGGTGGTGGTGACGGTGCATGCGGACGGGTCGGTGACGGTGGAGGACAATGGTCGGGGGATTCCGGTGGGGCCGCATCCGACGTTGACGGAGTTGTCGACGCTGGAAGTGGTGCTGACGAAGCCGCATGCGGGGGGGAAGTTTGACCACCAGACGTACAAGGTGTCGGGGGGTCTGCATGGGGTGGGGGTGACGGTGGTCAATGCGTTGTCGGAGTGGTTGCAGGCGGAGGTGCACCGGGATGGTCAGGTGTGGCGTCAGGAGTATGCGCGGGGGGAGGCGCGGGGGCCGGTCAAGCCGGTGGGGCCGGCGTCGGACACGGGGACGAAGATCAGTTTTCTGCCGGATGGGGAGATTTTCCCGGACATCCGGTTTGACTATGACGTGCTGGAGAAGCGGCTGCGGGAGCTGGCGTTTCTGAACCGTGGCGTGCGGATTGTGCTGGTGGATGAGCGGGGGGATGAGCCGCGGCGGGATGAGTTTTACTCGTCGGAGGGTTTGATTGAGTTTGTGGGGTATTTGAACCGGGCGCAGACGGTGTTGCATCCGCCGGTGGTGTTGAGCGGTCGGGATGAGGAGCGGAATGTGGAGGTGGAGGTGGCGTTGCAGTACAACGAATCGATTAGTGAGAATTTGGTCAGTTATTGCAACAATATCAACACGGTGGAGGGGGGGACGCATCTGACGGGATTCCGGTCGGCGTTGACGCGGACGTTGAATCATTACGCGAAGGCGAACACGCCGCAGTCGAAGAAGGATCTGGCGATCACGGGGGAGGATTTCAAGGAGGGATTGACGGCGATTGTGTCGGTGCGGGTTCCGGATCCGCAGTTTGAGGGTCAGACGAAGACGAAGCTGGGCAATGGGGAGGTGGAGGGGATTGTTGCGAAGGTGGTCCATGAGAAGCTATCGGAGTTTCTGGAGAAGAACCCGGCGGCGGCGAAGAAGGTGATTGCCAAGGCGCTGTTGGCGGCCGAGGCGCGGGAGGCGGCGCGTAAGGCGCGGGAGCTGGTTCGGAACCGCAAGGGGGTGTTATCGGGCGGGGGATTGCCGGGCAAGTTGATGGATTGCACGACGAGCGACCGGGACAGTTCGGAGCTGTTTCTGGTGGAGGGGGATAGTGCGGGCGGGACGGCTGAGGGGGGTCGGGACCGGCAGTATCAGGCGATCTTGCCGTTGCGTGGGAAGATTTTGAATGTGGAGCGGGCGCGGCTGGACAAGGTGTTGGGCAATGAGGAGGTGCGGAACATTATCACGGCGGTTGGGTGTGGGATTGGTGAGGAGGAGGAGCCGTCGAAGCGGCGGTATGGGAAGGTGGTGATGATGAGTGACGCGGATGTGGATGGGTCGCACATCCGGACGTTGCTGATGACGTTTTTTTACCGCCAGATGCCGAAGCTGGTGGCGGAGGGACATCTATACGTGGCGCAGCCGCCGCTATACATGCTGACGGCGAAGAAAGAGCGGCGGTATGTGCAGACGGAGGCGGAGTTGCAGGGGATTTTGATGAAGGCGGGGCTGGGGGATTCGTGGCTGGGAGAGCCTGGGGTGGCGGAGTCGGAGGGGATTCGGGGGGAGCGGCTTGAGGCGTTGATGGAGATTGCGACGGGTCTGGATCATGCGTTGCGGGCGTTTGGGAAGCGGAATTTGCCGTTGCGCTCGTTTTTGGCGCGAGCGCGGGCCGAGGATGGGCTGTTGCCGTTGTTTCACGCGGCGGGCCGGGAGGGGGAGCGGTGGTTGTACTCGGCCGATGAGCTGGAGGCGTATAACCAGGAGGGCGGTGCGTCGCGGGTGGTGGAGCTGCACGAGGTGCGGACGCTCAACAAGTGGCTGGCGCGGTTGCGGGATGAGTTTGGCTGGCGTGCGGAGATGTTGTTGCCGCTGGAGGTGACCGGAGATGAGCCGCCGCCGCGGTTGATTTTGCATCGGGATGGGGAGGAGCATCCGCTGTTGGATTTGCGGGAGCTGGTGCCGACGGTGCGGCGGCTGGGGGAGAAGGGGATCAAGATCACGCGGTTTAAGGGTCTGGGGGAGATGGACGCCGAGCAGCTTTGGGAGACGACGATGGACCCGGCGCGGCGGACGTTGTTGCAGGTGCGGTTGGAGGACGCGGCGGCGGCCAATGATCTGTTTACGACGTTGATGGGCGAGGATGTGGAGCCGCGGCGGCAGTTTATCGAGAAGCATGCGCTGGAGGTGAAGAATCTGGATGTGTGAACGGCGGCGACCTGGAGGGTGGAAGTTGGAGGATGGGGAGGGGTGGAGATCGCGGGTTGTTGATTTTGCCGGAAAGTGATTCCGTTTTGCGGGAGGCTGGAGTATGATCGGGGAAAGTGCGGGGCCTCGGATGGGTCGTCCGGAGGTGGCCTCGCATGGATTGGGCCGCCAGTGTGGTGTGGCCTAGGATGAGAGAGGCGGGCGTACCGCGGGTTGGACCGGGTCGTGGGAGTCCGCCTGGGCGATTGACGGGTTTTCCGTCCGCTTTTGAAGAGGGTTTGAAGAGCGGCGCAGGTTGAGTTACCGACTCGGGCGCGGACAGAAGCGGCCCGGGTCGTGGGCGAGAGAATCTACCAAGGTGGCGAGTGGTTCGGGCCAGAGAGATTGGTGCCGGGCGAAGGCCCCTTGGATGTCGGACATATGAACATATTACGGCACAGGTAGGGATTGAGGCCGGTCATGGGGCCGACCGAGTGAACGGCCTGCATTGAGAGGTTGAAGCGCCGGAGATTGCGGCCTTTGCACCGGCCGGGTGGCGGGTGTGGGGGTGGCGAGACCGGGCTGTTGGGATGTCATGATGGGGATTGCCCAGAGAGTTGCGCGGGATTTTGCCGAGGGTGTACGAGCCCGCGGCCAGGCGTATTTTGAGAAGGGGAAGGTTGCGATCACGTCGGCCCGGCCGGGCGAGGTGGTGGTGGCCAAGGTGCGGGGCACGGAGCCGTACAAGGTGCGGCTGCGGCTGCGTCAGTCGCAGTTGCACGCGTCGTGTACGTGTCCGTTTTTTGGGCCGTCTGGGGAGCCGTGCAAGCATATTTGGGCGACGGTGCTCGCGGCTGATGCGCGGGGTTTGCTGGCGGTGGCGCCGATGCGGCCGGTGCGTCTGGTTCCGGATGTGCGGTATTGGACGCCGGAGGAGCGGATGCGCGCGGCGGGGGGTGGTGTTGGGGGTGGTGGGGTGCCGGAGGTCCGGGGGGTGCCGGAGCGTCCGCGGCGTGATCCGTCGATGTTTGGGTATGGGTTGGAGGAGGGGTCGGAAGGTTCTGGGGGTTCGGAAGAGGCTTCGGAGTGGTCGAAGCCTGGGTCGGTGAGGGCTGGAGGTGGAGAGGGTGTGGGTGGGGGAGCGGGGTCGGTGGCGGAGCGGTCGATGAAGGATGAGCCGTTGCCGGGCCAGGGGACGATTACGCCGGATGAGATTCGGGAGATGTTGGGTTTGCCGCCGTTGGGGGAGCGTGGTTCGGAGGGGGAGCGGGCGGGGGAGTCGGATCGGTATGGGGATGGTCGGGGGATGGTTCCGCGGGGTCCGAAGGGGCGTGGTCGGCCGCCGGCAGGCCCGCGGGGTCGGGGGTATGTGCCGGGACGGCCGGGCTATGGGGGGCCGGGAGGCGGTTACGGGGGCAATGGGGTTGTGGGGGCGGGTCCGGGGTATGGCGGTGGTGGTGTGGGTTATGGGCCTGCGGGGGGGCCGGTGCGGCCTGGGGTGGGCCCGGGGCTTCCGGGGCGTGGGTATGGGGGTCACCCGACCGGGGGCAAGCCGGCGGGCAAATGGGTGGATTTGAAGCCGAAGTCGACGCTGCTGTATGTGGTGGATGCGCAGGCGACGCTGGCGGCCAATCAGGTGGTGGTGGTGTTGGCGCGGCGGGTGCCGCGGCGAGCAGGTGGGGATCGGTTGAAGGGGGGGAAGAAGAAGCGGTGGCAGCCGCAGCGGAGCGGGCCGTGGCGGTTTGATCCGGAGGATCGGCTGTTGCTGGCGTTGTTGGATGAGGGCCGGGCCGATGCTGGGGTGGAGCCGGGGGAACAGGCCGGAGCGGGGGTGTCGGGGGGCGCTGGGGTGGGTGCGCGTCCGGTGGGGCCGCGTCCGGGGATGCCGGCGAAGCGGTATGTGTTGCGGCCGGAGGTGCAGGCGAGTCTGGTGGAGCGGTTGTGCCGGACGGGTCGGTGTCGGCTGCGGCGGACCGAGGATGAGATGAACCCGCCGGCGTTGCGGTGGGATGATGGTCGGCCGTGGCGGTTTGTGATTGATGTGAAGAATGCGGATCCGGCGGCGCGGCGGTGGACGTGGCGGGGGGCGTTGCGTCGGGATGAGGAGCGGATGGATCTGGCGGAGCCGCTGGTGTTGTTGCCGGGGCTGGTGATTTTGGGGGTGGGCCGGGCGGCGCGGTTTGATGATGGGGGGGTGTACGCCTGGATGCTGCGGCTGCGTCATGAGAAGGAGATGGCGTTGTCGGAGTCGCAGCAGGATGCGATGTTGGGCCGTATTTTGGGCGAGTCGCGGGTGCCGCCGACGGAGCTGGTTGAGGGGTTGGAGCTGGAGGAGGTGGACCTGCCGCCGGTTCCGTGTCTGTCGATTCGGGCGCCGATGCAGGCGCGTGGGACGGACATGCTGATCGCGGAGTTGGAGTTTGATTATGACGGGGCGAAGGTGGCGTCGTTTCCGGTGGGGCGGATGGCGGTTCAGACGGCGCGGCGGCGTGTGATTCGGCGGGATGTGCGGGCCGAGGCGGCGGCGCGGGAGCGGCTGGAGGAGCTCGGTTTTCGGCGGATCCAGGATTACCGGTTTGATCCGGGGACGATGGAGATTTCGCCGAAGCGTGTGCCGCAGGTGACGCGGGAGCTGGTCGGATCGGGCTGGCGGGTGGAGGCGGACGGGATTTTGCATCGACCGGCCTCGGACTTCAAGCTGAGCGTGACCAGCGGGATGGACTGGTTTGAGCTGGATGGTCGTGTGTCGTTTGGGTCGCAGGATGTGGCGTTGCCGGAGCTGTTGGAGGCGGCGCGGCGGGGTGAGACGTCGATTGCGTTGGGGGATGGTTCGATCGGGATCTTGCCGGACGAGTGGTTGCGCAAGTATGGGTTGTTGGCGGATCTGGGGACGGCGACGGAGGAGGGTCGGCTGCGGTTTGCGCGGAATCAGGCGGGGCTGCTGGACAGTCTGCTGGCGGCGCAGCCGGGGGCGTCGGCCGATGCGGGGTTTGCGAAGGTCCGGGAGGAGTTGCGGGCGTTTGAGGGGATTGAGCCGCTGGATGCGCCGCCGGGCTTCCAGGGGGAGTTGCGACCGTATCAGCGGGAAGGGCTAGGTTGGCTGGAGTATTTGCGGCGGTTTGGGTTTGGGGGGATTCTGGCCGACGACATGGGTCTGGGGAAGACGATCCAGGTGTTGGCGTTCTTGCAGCGGTTGCGGTCGCGTCGGCAGTTGAAGGGTCCGAGTCTGGTGGTGGTGCCGCGGTCGCTGGTGTTCAACTGGATGCAGGAGGCGGCGCGATTTACGCCGCGGCTGAAGGTGTTGGAGTATACGGGGGCGAACCGTCATGGCCTGCGGGAGGAGTTTGGGCGGTACGACGTGATCGTGACGACGTATGGGACGATGCGTTCGGACATTGCCGAACTGTGTCAGATTGAGTTTGACTATGCGATTTTGGACGAGGCGCAGGCGATCAAGAATGCGGACAGCCAGAGTGCGAAGGCGGCGCGGCTGTTGAAGGCCCGGCATCGGCTGGCGATGTCGGGGACGCCGATCGAGAATCATCTGGGCGAGTTGTGGAGCATTTTCGAGTTTCTCAATCCGGGGATGTTGGGCACGGCGGGGGTGTTCAAGCGGGCCAGCGCCGGTTCGAGCGGTCAGGACGAGCAGGCGCGGGCGCTTTTGGCGCGGGCGTTGCGGCCGTTTATCTTGCGGCGGACGAAGCAGCAAGTCGTCAAGGATCTGCCCGACAAGATTGAGCAGACGTTGTACTGCGACTTTGAGCCGCCGCAGCGCAAGCTGTACGACGAGCTGTTGGCGCACTATCGGACGACGCTGCTGCGCAAGGATGCCGAGGAGCTGCGGACGTCGAAGATCGAGGTGCTCGAAGCCTTGCTGCGGCTACGGCAGGCGGCCTGTCATCCGGGGCTGATCGACCCGGCGCGGGTGGGCGAACCGTCGGCGAAGCTGGACATGCTGTTGCCGACGCTGGCCGAGGTGGTCGACGAAGGTCACAAGGCGCTGGTCTTCAGCCAGTTTACGAGCTTTTTGGCGATTGTGCGGCAGCGGCTGGACGAGGAGAAGATTCCCTACGAGTATCTGGACGGTCGGACCCGGGACCGGCAGGCACGGGTCGAGCGGTTCCAGAACGATCCCGACTGCCGGCTGTTTTTGATCAGCTTGAAGGCGGGGGGATTGGGGTTGAACCTGACGGCAGCGGAATATGTTTATCTGCTTGATCCGTGGTGGAATCCGGCGGTCGAGGCGCAGGCGATCGACCGGTCGCATCGGATTGGGCAGCGGAACACGGTGTTTGCGTATCGCCTGATCGCGCGGGATACGGTCGAGCAGAAGATCCTGGATTTGCAGCAGAAGAAGCGGGATCTGGCCGACGCGATTCTGAACGCGGACAACCGGGTGATCCAGTCGCTGACGCGGGACGATCTGGAGTTCTTGCTGTCGTAAGGCGTCTGCGTTTGCGTCGTCGTCGGGGGCGTGGGGCGGAATGGGCCTGGCGCGGGCGTGACGTGGCCGGGCGTGGGGGAATGTTGGCTGGGGCTGGTGGCGGTCGGGCGTCGGGTTGGCGGGTTATTTTTGGGGTGGCTCGGCTGGCTCGGAGGCGCGCCAGAGGGCGATGCGGTTGAGGGCGGCGTCGGCGGCGTCGGCCAGGTCGGCACCCTGGGCCTCGAAGTGGTGGGTGACGGCGTTGCCGCCGGCCAGGGGGATCGCGCAGCGGAAGGTGATGGGGCCGTCGGGTGGTCCTTCGACCCAGTAGCGGGTGACGTTGAAGGCTTTCATGCGGGCGACAAGGTCGGCCCAGCGAGCGGGTTCGTCGGGTGGTTCGAGCAAGGGCGGGGCGGAGTCGGTGGGGTTTGGTTCTGGGCTGGGTGGGCTGGGAGGTTGGGGGGATTGGGTGCGGTGGATTAAGGGGTCGCGTGAGGTGGCCGGTCGTGCGGGTGGGGAGCCTGGGGCGTCGCCCCAGCCGTGGGAGGGGGAACTGGGGGGAGTTGGCGTGGGGGGGGGCGAGGGAAGGCCCTGGGTCGGAGGAGGAGGCCTCGGAGGCGGGCGGGTGTGGGGTTGAGGGCTGGGGTGGGGGGGAAGCTGGGCGGATGGGTGGGTCGTGGGCGGCGGGCCGAGTCGGGTCGAGGGAGTCGGGGGGGGCGTGGGCTGGGTCGAAGGGGTCGCCGTCGATGCGTGGGGCGGAGAGTCCGAGGGAGTCGCGGAGGATGGCCAGGCCCGGGCCGTTAACGGCGGCGCCGCCGGCGAATGAGGCGGCGATCATGGCCAGGACCAACAGGGCCTTGCGCATGGTGTGGGGGCCTCCCGGGCCGGCGGTGGTCCAAGAGCGGGTGGTCGTGATTGAAGAACTCTGGCAGGTTTGGGATTGAAACCGAGAGGCGGATGGCGGGCAAGGTCAGTCTGGGGTGGGGGAGCGGGGGAGGGCGTTGTCGGGGGGCGTGGTGGAACCGAAGATGGGGGGGATGTTGCTTCGACTGGTGGACTGGGTGGGGTGGCTGGTTTTGTTGCCGTTTCGGCTGGTGGGCTGGACGGTGGCGGTGATTGGGCGTGCGCTGGGGCTGGTGGTGGGTTTTGGGTTGATGGTGGTCGGGGGTGGCGCTGTTGGCGGGGAGTCTGATGGTCTTGGGGATTCCGGTGTTTCTGGTGGGGTTATTGCTGACGATGCGAGCGTTGGGGTGAGGTTCTTTTTGGGGGGGCGCCCTGGTGGCCGGTGAGAGAATGGAGCGAGAGGGGGGGCTGGGCGTTGGAGTAGGGCCTGGGGAGGAGATTGGCGGTGCGGGAGCGGATTGATCTGGATGCGAACGCGACGACGGGTTTGGATCCCGAGGTGCTGGAGGCGATGCGGCCGTACTGGCTGGCGGGGGGTAATCCGGAGAGTCGGCATGGGTTAGGGCGGGCGGCGCGGCGGGCGTGGGAGCATGCGCGGGAGACGGTGGCGCGGGTTTTGGGAGCGCATGGAGATGAAGTGGTGTTCACATCAGGGGGAACAGAGGCGAACAATCTGGCGTTGTTTGGGTTGGCGGGCGAGGGTCGGCCTGGGCGGATCGTGGCGACGGTGCTCGAGCATCCGGCGGTGGGGGAGCCGCTGGGGGCGCTGGCGGCTCGGGGGTGGGTGGTGGAGCGGGTGCCGATCGGGGCGGATGGGCGGGCGGATGTCGCGGCGATGGTTGGGGCGTTGGGTCCGGAAACGAGGCTGGCGACGCTGATGCTGGCCCACAATGAGACCGGGGCGTTGCAGCCAGTTGGTGAGCTGGCGGCGGAAGCGGCGGCGCGGGGTGTGGCAGTTCACACGGACGCGGTGCAGGCGGTGGGCCGGGTTGCGGTCGATTTTCATGGGCTGGGTGTGGCGACGCTGGCGGCCGGGGCGCACAAGCTGCACGGGCCGGCGGGGGTGGGTGTGTTGCTGGTGCGGCGCGGGGTGCGGTTGGCGCCGCGTCTGTTTGGGGGGGGCCAGCAGCGGGGCATCCGGCCGGGGACGCCGGCGGTGGCGTTGGCGGTGGGGATGGCGACGGCGTTGGCGCGGTGGGAAGCCGAGCGCGAGGCGCGGACGGCGCGGTGGCGGCGGCTGCGCGACCGGCTCGAATCGGCCTTGCGCGCGGAGCTGGGCGAGGCCGTGGTCCGTCATGGGCCGGTGGCCGAGGAGCAGCGGCTGCCGCAGACCCTGCACGTAGGATTTGTGGGCGTGGACGCCAATGCGTTGCTGATGCAGCTCGATCTGGCGGGGGTGTGTGTGTCGCTAGGCTCGGCGTGTGCGAGCGGGAGCACGGCGCCGTCGCCGACGCTGCTGGCGATGGGCGTGCCGGAGGCACTGGCGCGGGGGTCGATCCGGTTCAGCCTCAGCGCGACGACCACGGAGGCGGAGATCGACGAGGCGGCGCGGCGGGTGATTGAGATCGTGCGGCGGAGGCATGATCAGGGAGCCTGGCTCGACGGGTCGGACGCGGCGGGTGCTCCGGGCTTCCAACGGGGGGCCTCGGCCTTGCAATGAAGAACGCCAGCGGCGTCGCTGAGCGGGCAGCGGCGCGAGTCGGGCACGTTGACCTCGAACCTGGCCGCAGCGAGTCAGAAGCCGAGAGGGGCAAACCGTCCCGAGAGAGCGGAGGCGGTCTGAGGCCAACGGTGCTGGGAGCGGAGGCGGTCGGAAGAATATTTTTGGGTTTTTTGGATTGAAGTTGCCGAATGAGGGTTGATAAAAAGGACAGTGCACGTCTAGTCGGATTCCAGTTGGGATTGTGGTGGGGCGTCCTGTCTGACCGATGGGATCCGGAGCTCGGCTGGCTGTGATCATGGCTCGATCGAGTTGCCTCCAATTGCGAACGAGCTGCCGGGCCTGGGTGCTCGGGGCCGTTGCGTTGCTGCTGCTGGCGGTGGCGCCGGGAGTGGCGGAGGCGGCCGGCTGTGTGCACAACGGGCTGCGGCGAACGTGGCAGGTGTCGGGCGTGGCGCGGTTTGAAGCGTTGTGGGCGACGGGGGCGCTGGCCGTGCCCGAGGGGGTTGAGGTGCCCGAGCGGAGTGAGCCGGTGGTGCCGAAGCCGGTCTGCTCGGGGCCGATGTGTTCGTCGCACCAGGGTTTGCCGACGGTGCCGGCGGTATCAACTGCGGTGGAGCCGGGCCTCTGGGCGTTTTGGATGGAGCGTCCGGGGTTAGCGCCGTCGGAGTTGGATTTTTTGAGCGTGTGCGATGATAGCCCGCGGCCGACGTTGGTCGTGGATACGATCTTTCACCCTCCGCGAATCGGGTTGTCTTGATCGGCGGCGTCTGAGGTTCGGCGCGCGGCGTGGTGGATAGCGCTGGTGCGTGGCGAATCGAGGGGGCGCTGGCCGGGAGAGGATGGGTGTGGCCGGCGGCGTGGCCGTGAGAAGCTGCGCGAGCGGGCCGGGGCCAAGACGACCTGGGTTCGGAGCGCGCGTGGCTGAAGCCTGTCTTGAGTGAGGGGCGGAGGCGGCGTGCGCGGTTTGAGGGGACGATCATGCGGACGTTGACGCATTGGCTCGACGGCCTGGGCGACCGGTTTGCCGTGGTGTCGGGTCTGGCCATCGTGGGCTCAACGCTCCTGACGATGGGCGTTGGGCTGATGGTCTTGTTCTGATCGAGACGAATTGCGGGCGTCAGGAGCCTGCCGCGGCGCTGGGTCGAGAAGGCTCTGATTGCGGCGGTGGGTGGTGGTGATACCGAGCCGAGGGGCGGCCGAGCTGGAGCGGCCCGTCGGCGGTCCGGTTGCGGCTTGTGAGGTGAGGCTGTGTTTTCATTTTCATTCATTGAGACAGCGGCGTATCCGCCGTTGTCGGCGAGAGGAGGGGTTGCGATGACGGCGCGGCGTCGGGGGTTCACGCTGATCGAGTTGCTGGTGGTGATTGCGATCATTGGGGTGTTGATTGCGTTGTTGTTGCCGGCGGTGCAGTCGGCGCGGGAGGCGGCGCGGCGGGCGCAGTGCACCAACAATCTGAAGCAGATTGGGATTGCGTTGCACAACTATCACGATGCGAACGGTCGGTTGCCGCTGAGCCGAACGATCGTGGTCAGTGGGGGAGCGATCAACATCAACAAGGCGTTTTCGGGGCACAGCCAACTGCTGCCGTATCTGGAGCAGACACCGCTGTACAACGCGATCAACTTCAATCTGACGTGGAACCCGGACCCACTCAATGGGGGGTATGATGCGAACGCGACGGCGCGGGCGACGGTGGTGTCGACGTTTCTGTGTCCGTCAGATCCGAAGACGAAGGTGCCCCCTGGGTATGCGGGGAACAACTACCGAGCGAACGAAGGATCGAATTTTCTGTTTGGGTCGGAGGAGAGCGACCCGGCGGGTGTGAACGCGGCGCAGCCGCCGCCCAACGGGATGTTTTTTGCGAACCGGTCGCTGGGGCTGAGCGACAACACGGACGGGACGAGCCACACGGCGGTGTTCAGCGAGCATGTGAAGGGGGACTTTTCGCAGGCAATCGCGACCGAGAAGTCGGACACGTTTCGGCCGGGGGTTTATCCGGCGACGATCGACGAGGCGGTTCGGATCTGCCGCGAGCTGAACTGGCGCGACCTGAGGTACCAGGGGGTGTCGGACGTTGGGGCGCCGTGGCTGTACGGGTACCACTCTACGACACAGTACTACCATGTGGGGCCGCCGAACTCGCGGTCGTGCATGTTTCCGCCGCTGCGGATTTCGACGACGGCCAACAGCGCGCACCCGGGTGGGGTGAATGTGCTGTTTGGGGACGGGACGGTGCGATTCGTCAAGGAGACGATTGCGCTGCCGACGTGGCGGGCGATTGGCTCGCGGGATCAAGGCGAGTTGGTCGACGGTGGGGAGGTCAACTGAGAGCGATGAGGAGCCAGACTGCGGATTCGTGGGTGGCTGCGGTGCTGCTTGCCAGCGTGGTGCTGGCTGGCTGCGGGGAAAGCCTGCCGCCGGAGACGACGGCCGATCAGGCGGTCCAAGTGCTGCGTTCGGCGCTTGACGGCTGGCGGCAGGGAGGGTCGCCGGCGGAGGTGACGGTGCCGGCGATCGGTCCGGTGCAGGTGCTGGACCGGGACTGGGAGTCGGGCCTGCGGCTCGAGGATTATCGCCTCGAGGGCGAAGCGCAGCCGCTGGGGCTGGGGTTGCAGTACGCCGTGCGGCTGGTGCTCAGGGATCCGCAGGGCCGGCCGATGGAGAAGACGGTGACGTATGTCGTGCAGGGAGCGCCGAGCCCGGTTGTGGCACGGCAGGACCTGGACTTCTAAGGGTCGCGGCTTGATGGCCCGCCGGTCGGCCGCGGCCGGCCGGCGGGCCACCCCGCGATGCACGTCGATGAGGGCGACGGAGGGATCGGGGCCGGCTCAGCGGATGAGTTCTCCGATGGTGAGATTCGGAAGGTGGGCCATCGGGGATGGGCCTCGAGATTGAAGCTGGGCAGATCGGGACGAACAGCAGACAGGGAGCCGCGACCGAGATGATGACCATGAGCAGTCTGATTGTTGCGTTGGTAGCCGTGTTGGCGGTGACCGACGAGGGCGTAGCGCCGGTGCCGCCGACGCGCGAGGCGATGAAGGAGGCGCTTGAGGCGTCGAAGCGTGCGACGCCTCGCCTGCCGCTGCCGCCGCTGACCGAGGAGGAGAAGGAACTGGCCAGGCAGCCGGTTGACTTTTCGAAGGGTCGGTGGGGCCTTGTCAACAACATGAGAATGCGCAGGCATTACCTGCCGGCCGGGGTGGTGATGGGCGGCTTCAACCGCGAGCCTGACCCGGCGATGACGCTGGACAACACGTTCAAGACGCGCCTGTTTTGGATTGTCTCCAGGGCGAACAACTGCACCTATTGCATGGGCCACCAGGAGGTGAAGCTAGCGGCCGATGGGATGACCGAGGATCAGATCGCCGCGCTCGACTTTGACTGGGCGGAGTTTGACTCCAAGGAGCGGGCGGCGTTTGGGTTGGCGCGGACGCTCACGTTTGAGCCACACCGGCTGGGCGATGGCGACGTGGCGGCGTTGCGGGAGGCGGGGTACGACGAGGGGCAGATCCTGGAGATTGTCCACGCGGTCGCTGGGTTCAACGCGATGAACCGGTGGACGGGGGCGTTGCGGATTCCGCAGGAGGACCACCGAGACTATCAGGGTCCGGTGGCTGAGAAGGCGCGGGGTCGCCGGAGCCTGGTGGCACCGCTGGGAGAGGACGGGACGGCGGCGCCGTCGCGACGGCCGGCGCTGGAGACGGCGGCGGAGGTGGAAGCGGCGCTGTCGGCGGCTCGGGCACGGACGGCGCGGATTGCGCCGGTTGAGGAATCGGCGGCGCGGGTCGTGTTGCCGAATGAGCCGGCCGATGCCCCCCTGCCCCAGTGGGTCCGGCTGCTGGCGCGGTTTCCGAAGCATGGGCCAGCGCGGGTGGCGATGCACCGTGCGGCGGAGTCGGAGGGCGTCCTCGACGCGCGGACCAAGGCGATCATTGCCTATGTTGCGGCGCGGTATGACCGGGCGTGGTATGCGTTGGACTTGGCGCGGCGTCGGCTGGCAGAGCTAGGGTTGACGCCCGAGGAGGTGGCGAAGCTGGACGCGTTGTCGCGGCCGTGGACGGCTGAGGAGCGGCGGTTGCTGACAAACGGTCAGACGGACCAGGACGGCAGCCGGTCGGAGATAACGGCCGATCGGGTGGTTGCGACATTTGCGCGTAAGCTGACGACCGACCCGGCGCGGATCGACGACTTCGACGTCGAGACTTTGAAACGCTGGTTTGAGGACCGGGAGGTCGCCGAGATCATCTTCCACGTGACCGAGGCGGCGTATTTCGACCGGTTGACCGAGGCAGCAGGGCTGCCGCTGGAGCGTTGAGACGCGATGGCCGCGAGCCATGAGCCGCAGGTTCGGAATGGTGGGGTTGGGACCGCTCGTCGCGGTGACGATCGCGGCCCCACCCTCCGGACCGGAGCGCGGCGGCGGGTGGTGGTGATACCGAGCCGAGGGGTGGCCGAGCTGGAGCGGCCCGTCGGCGGTCTGGTTGCGGCTTGTGAGGTGAGGCTGTGTTTTCATTTTCATTCATTGAGACAGCGGCGTACCCGCCGTTGTCGGCGAGAGGAGGGGTTGCGATGACGGTGCGGCGTCGGGGGTTCACGCTGATCGAGTTGCTGGTGGTGATTGCGATCATTGGGGTGTTGATTGCGTTGTTGTTGCCGGCGGTGCAGTCGGCGCGGGAGGCGGCGCGGCGGGCGCAGTGCACCAACAATCTGAAGCAGATTGCATTGGCGATGCACAATTACCTGGAGAGCCGAGGCGCGTTGCCGGCGGGGCAGTATTTGAGCACGGGGTTTTCGGCGTTGGCGATGGCGTTGCCGCAGTTGGAGCAGCAGCCGTTGTTCAATGCGATGAACGCGTCGTTTTCGACCGATGCGCCGGAGAACCGGACGGTGTGCGTGACGGTGGTGTCGTCGTTTTTGTGTCCGTCGGATGGTCCGAACCGGATGCCGGAGCGGGGTGCGGCGACGAATTATCATGCCAACAAAGGTAAGCAGGTGATGTGGCTGACGCCGCAGCGGGGGCCGAATGGGGGTTTGCCGCTGCCGGATGGGGTTTTCTACGCGGAGAGTGCGGTGCGGCTGGCAGAGGTGCGCGATGGGCTGAGCAACACGGCGTTTTACAGTGAGCGGGTCCTGGCCGACGGGAGCAACGGGATTGTGAGTCCGCGGGAGGATGTGTTCTTTCATCCGGGCGCGCCGACGACGCCGGACGAGGCGCGTCAGATGTGTCTGGCATTGGATGTCAACGATCTGGCGAATCAGTTTCCGCTGTTCATGGGGGCGCCGTGGCTGCATGGGCAGCACACGTACCAGCACAGCTCGGCGCCGAATGGGCGGTCGTGCGGGTTTTTTCTGACGACGCGGGCGACGATGCCGCCGTCGAGCTGGCATCCGGGCGGTGTCAATGTGGCGTTTGGGGATGGGTCGGTGCGGTTTCTCAAGGAGACGATCGACCTGAAGACCTGGCGTGCGATTGGGACGCGGGCGGGGGGTGAGGTGGTCAGTCAGGCGGATTATTGAGAGCGTGAGCGAGGAGACCGAGGCGATGGCGTGGGCGCGGCGGGCGGTGCTGGTGGGCGGCTTGGGGATTGTGGTGTGGGTGGTGGCTGGGTGTGGAGGGCCACCGCGTGCGGCGCCGGTTGAGCCGGAGCTGGCCCGGCGGGCGTTGCGGGTGGCGCTGGATGGCTGGAAGAGCGGGGCTAAGCCGGCGGACTTGAAGTCGGCCACGCCGCCGATGACGGTGCAGGATCTGGACTGGTTGTCGGGCCTGGCGCTGGTGGAGTATGAGGTCGTTGGTCCGGGGCGGGACGACGATGCCAACCTGCGGATTCCGGTCGATCTGGTGCTGCGCGATCCCGAGGGGCGCGAACTGCGCAAGCGGGTCAGCTACGTGGTGGGTACCAGCCCGTCGGTGACGGTGTTTCGGGAGTTGTGAGGGATCGGCCGGCGGGCGGGATTGCGCAGGGGGGGAGGCTGGTTGGGCCGGCCTCCTTGCCCGGAATGGCAAGATAGAATGGTTGTGCGTTGTCGAGAAACCTGGGCGATTGTTGCGCCTGGATGAGGTGGAGAGAGAGGAGCGTGAGCCGTGGACCGACTGTGCGCCGGCTTGGCGCTGGGGATGGCGCTGGCTGTGGTTGGGGCGGTCAGCGTGTCGGCTCAGGAGGAGGCGGCCGACGGGGCGAAGTCGGGAGAGGTGCCGCCGCTGAGCCCGGCGGTGCGGGAGTGGCTGGAGGCGCCTGGATCGGCGGAGTTTGGCCGCTGGCTGGCTCAGAGTCTGGAGCGGGACCCGAACCGGCCGGAGTGGCTGGACATGTTGGCCGACATCTTGCAGGGCAGCCGGCTTGGTCCGACCGACGGCTGGTTCCGGCGGGCGGTGGCGCAGACGCGGTTTGTCGGTCCGGTGTTGGCGGCCAAGTATGACAAGGATGGAGATTATGCGCTGAGCCGGTGGGAGTTTCCGGGTACTTCGGAGGACTTCGCGCGGTTGGACCGCGACGGCAACGGGGCGATCCGTGGGGATGATATCGTCTGGCCGGAGCATGCGCTGGCGCCGTCGCCGGGTTCGATGCTCTACTTTGAGGCGGACGCCGATAGTGATGGCCGCGTGACCCGGGAGGAGTTGCTGGCGTTTTTTGAGCGAGCGGATTCGGGCGGTTTGGGGTTTTTATCGCTTGATGATCTGAAGCGGATTCTGCCGATGCCGGGCGGGGGTTCGCGGCCGGGTTCGGGAGGTGGAAGCTCAGCGCGGGATGATGGACCGGACAAAGCGACCCTGATCCGCGGGCTGTTTGCGCAGGAGATCGGTTCGTTGCAGCCCGGTCCGGCGGTGGGTGAGACCGCGCCGGAGTTTACGTTGAGGAAGGTGGATGGATCGGGGACGGTGAGGCTTTCGGACCTGGTGGGCGAGAAGCCGGTGGTGCTGGTCTTTGGCAACATCACGTGCGGGCCGTTTCGGAGCCAGGCCGGCAATATCGAGAAGCTGTACCGGCGGTATCAGGACCGGGCCAACTTCGTGATGATCTATGTGCGCGAAGCGCATCCGACGGACGGCTGGCGGATGGCGTCGAACGAGCGCGCTGAGGTGCGGATCGAACAGCCGCGGACGTTTGACGAGCGGCTAGGCGTGGCGCAAACCTGCCAGCGCAAGCTGGGGTTTGAGATGCCGTTTGTTGTGGACACGATCGACGATGCCGTGGGGGCGATCTATAGCGGGATGCCGAGCCGGCTCTATGTCATCGATCGTGATGGCAAGGTGGCCTACAAGAGCGGGCGGGGTCCGTTCGGGTTCAAGCCGGCGGAGATGGAGCAAGCCCTGATCTGGACGCTGACCGAACAGGCACTGGCCGACCGAGAGGCGGCGAAGTCGGCGGAGGCGACGGCCGAGGCGAGCGTGGGGCGTGAGCCCCACGAGCAGTCCGAGCCGGAAGACGCGGGCGAGACGCCCGCACCACAACCAGCGGCGGAGGAGGCGCCGCGGCCGCAGGCGGATCGGTCGGCGATTCAGGAGGTGGACGACGCGGCCGAAGAAGGCGGTCGGGCGGCTGGGCCGTGGGTGCCGGTGTTGGAGAATGAGGTGGCGTATCGGCGGCTGGCGATTGTGCGGGATGAGGGAGCGGTGCCGCGGCTGCCGATCTGGGCGCGGGCGCTGGCGGGTCCCCTGCCCCGCGCGACCGCGGCGATGCTGGCGCTCGACGCGGCGCACCGAACGGGCAATCCGCTGGAGCCGAAGCTGCGGGCGGCGGTGCGGTGGACGGTTGCGCGGGCCAACCGCTCGCCGTATGCGCTGGCCACCGCCGAGCGCGACCTGCGCGAGGCGGGGCTGAGCGCCGAAGCGATCGGGCGGCTGCGCCGGGGCGACATGAGCGATTTCGACGCCGTCGGGCGTGACGCGCTGGCGCTGGCCGAGCAGTTGACGCTTGATGGCAGCTCCGTCACTGATGAGGCGGTGGCGCGGCTGATCGACGGGCTGGGGCCGGAGCAGACGGTAGCGCTGGTGTTGCTGGTTGCGCACGGGAATTTTCAGGACCGGCTGTTGCTGTCGCTGGGGGTCATGGGCGAGCCGGGCGGAGCACTCGCGCCGGTGGCGGTGAGGTTGGATCGGCAAGCGGCGGTTGAGGTGCCGGCGCGGGTGCGGCCGGCGACGGCCGACACCGCGCCGCCGGGTCCGACGACGATCGACGACCCGGAATGGACGGCCGTGGATATCGAGTCGCTGCGCCAGGAGCTGGCCGGGCAGCAGGCGCGGCCGGGGAGAATCCGGGTGCCGACGTTCGAGGAGATCGTCGCCAAGCTGCCGGCGGGCCAAGCGCCGCCGCGGCCGGTGAAGATCCAGTGGAGCCTGGTCTGCATGGGCTACCAGCCGGAGCTGGCCAGCGCCTGGGGGACGACGACGGGAGCCTTTGCCGTCGATGCACGGCAGGACCGGGTCTTCGAGGAGAGCCTGTTTTGGGTGGTGACGCGGGCGATCCGCTGCTTTTACTGAATGGGCCACAGCGAGATGCTGCTCGCGGTCGCGGGCTTAGGCGCTGCGGAGCTGGACCAGAGGACGCGGACTCTTGCCTCGGGCGACTGGTCAACGCTCGATCCCTCAGACCGATATGCCTTCGCGCTGGCGAAGCGGCTGGCCAAGGAACCGTGGTCGATGACCGAGGCGGACTGGCGGGGGCTGGTGGCGCACTACGGGCTGGAGCGAGCGATCGACGTGCTCTGGTGGAACGCCCGCTGCCACTACATGACGCGGGTGGCCGACGCGTTCCAGATTCCGCTGGAGCGGGAAAACGTCTTTGCACCGCTGGCCGACCGTCCGGGGATCGGGCCGGTGAAGTGACCGCGGCGGCGGGCGAGTCGCGGCCGGTTTGCGGGCGTGGGTAGGGGTTTTAGCGCGTCGGCCGTTTCGCCTGCGGAAATGGGGGCTTTCGGGTTAGAATGCCGAGAGAGAGGCGGAGTTTTGTCGCGGGCTGTTTGGCGGGGAGATCTCATGAGACGGCGCTCGAGCGGCGGATTTACGCTGATTGAGGTGCTGGTGGTGATTGCGGTCATTGGGGTGCTGGTGGCGATGTTGCTGCCGGCGGTGCAGGCGGCGCGGGAGGCGGCGCGGCGGGCCGAGTGCACCAACAATCTGAAGCAGATTGCGCTGGCGATGCAGAACTACCATTCGGCCCACAATACGTTTCCGCCGGGGCGGGTGCGGTCGCGGGTCGATGGCCTGGGGCTGGTCTACAGCGCTTTTGCGCAGGTGTTGCCCGAGCTGGACGCGCGGCCCATTTTCGACGCGATCAACTTCAGCCTGAACGCCGACCGAGGCGTTGGCGGGCCGGAGAACGACACGGCGCGGCGGATGCGGGTGGCGGCGTTCCTGTGTCCGAGCGACACGACGTCGGTGTTCGACACGCCGGAGCAGTCGCCGGTCAACTACATGATGAGCGTCGGCGCGCGGCACTCGGTGATCGACAACGACGGGATTCTGTTTGAGAACTCGCGGATCTCGATCGCGCGGGTGCGGGATGGGACGAGCCAGACGGCGCTGGTCAGCGAGGTGTCGCGGACCGAGACGTTGGCGGCGAATCATGTGATCGACCTGCCGGGCCTGAAGATCGAGTCGTACGAGGCGACCTGCCGGCCGAACGGGCCGGCGGTGCCGCGGGCGCGGGGGAATCGGTGGATCTATGGGGCGCCGAACCACACGATGTATTCGCACCACCGGCCGCCGAACCACCGCGACCCGGACTGCCGGGGCGGCAACCCGTTTGGCGACGCGAACAACGCGGCGTGGGACCGGCTGTCGCTGGATACGGCGGCACGGAGCTGGCATCCGGGCGGGGTGAACGTCGCGTTTGCCGACGGGGGGGTGCGGTTTGTGAAGGACGGCGTGGCGCCGACGGTGTGGCGCGCGCTGGGGACGCGGGAGGGCGGGGAGGTCCTGCCGGGGGAGGCGTACTGAGCGAGGGCGAGGCTCTCGGAGGTCGGGCCATGATCGCCGTGGTACGGGCGAGGCCGGGGGCGTGGGTGGTGGGGACGGTGTTGGCCGCGCTGGGGGTGGGTGCAGTGGCCGGGACCTGGTCAGCGCGGCGTGGGGCGGAGTATCGCGACCGGGCGGAGTCGTTTGCGCGGGGGGAGGCGGAGCTGCTGGACCGGATTGCCGAGGCACTGGCCGAGGCGCGGGGCGTCGAGGCCAAGGGTGGTCCGGAGGCGGCGTGCCGTGCCGCGGCGCTGCGTGCCGAGGCGGAGCGGCTGGCGCGCGTCGGCGCCTGGCACGTGCGGCTGGAGCGTAAGTATACGTGGGCGGCGGAGCACCCCTGGGCGCCCCTGCCGCCGGACCCGGCGCCGCCGGAGTGAGCTAATCGTCCGAGAGCACTTCGCCCCCGGCGCGAGTGCCGAGTGCCTGCCAGATCCCCGGCCGGGCCTCGCCCACCCAGTACGTGCCTGCCTCGTCACCGGGGGACAGGCCGACGGGCTGCCCGGTCCCGGGGGCCATCGGCCAGGAGTCGACAGTCTCCGTGACGAAGTGGACCGAGCCGTCGCAGCGCAGCGTGTTCATGCCTCCCGGATGCATGCTCCATGAGCCCGTCATGAGAGCGTAGTTCGACAAGCCGCCGTCGCGATGGACCTCGTTGATCGGGGTCATCGTGGAGAAGATCGTGTCGCCCCAGCCGCCCATGAACCACCATCCCAGGGCGCCGGCGAGCTCGTCGTCCCGCCGGTTGAGGAGGTGGGCCGCGCGTTCCCCGACGACGATCGTGTGGCCCAGGCCGTCGCGCACCGCCGACAATGGCATCGGGGCCAGGCTGTTGAGTACGCCATCGGACTGGGCCGTCGCGGCGGCCGGCACCCGGCAGTCGTTCCCGGGGTGCGGCGCGGCGAGCACGGCGTAGGACCCGTGGCAGCCGGCATAGCTGGTGAACGAGCCGGCCACGGGCTCGGGGGGCTCGCCGAAGACGGCCTTGAGGGGTGGGCTGGGTCGGAGCGTGCCCGGCCCGGCGCCGGGGTCGCTGGGGCAAAGGTAGATGCCCACAGTCATGGAGAGGATGGTGCGGTTCTCGGCCTCGGTGACGTGGAGGCTCGCGTTCAGGGCATGGTAGAGGGGGACCTGCTCGACGTGGGGGAGGATGGAGACGAGGAAGCTCTCGTCGAAGAGCAGGGACGTGCAGGGGGGTCGCGGGCCCCAGTGCCGGGGGTCGTTGGTGGACGCGATACCGACGGGCAGGCTCCCGTGCACGTCGTGATACATCAGCAGGCCGAGGCCGATCTGCCGGAGATGGCCGGCGCAGCGGGACCGGCGGGCGGCCTCGCGCGCCCCCTGGATTGCCGGGAGGAGCAGCGCGACCAGCAGGCCGATGATCGCCAGCACGACCAACAGCTCGACCAGGGTCATCGCGCGCTCGCGTCGGCTCAACCCGCCCATGGGCACCCCCTGCTCAATCAAGATGGAACGCGACCGGGACGGAGAAGGGCGTCGCGGACGCGCCGTCGGACAGCCGGAGCTCGAGCCCGGCGGCGTCCGCGGGATCGGGTACCTCGCCGGAGAGCCGGACGCGCCACTGCGCGTGCCCGAACGGTTCGACGTCGGCGTGAAAGCCGGTCGGTAGGCCGACGACGCGGAGGTCGTTCGCGTCGGGCCGACGCAGGCGGACGAGGATCGTCCGTTCGACGCGATCACCGGGGCGGACGTCGCTGAAGACGACCCGGGCGGGCGTCACCTCGTACGCGATACGCGCGCCGAAGACGACCGGGACGCGGATTTCCCTACCGTCGCTGAGGGCGACGTCGACGAACTCGCGGTGCGTCGGGGTCGAGCCGTCGGGGCGGAGGGTGAGGTCGACGGCGTAGCGCCCCCGGATCGTGAAGTCCGCGGATCGTTGGACGATCGAGTCGTCGGCGTGCCAGGTCGCCTCCATCACGTCCGGGTTCGACACGGTCACGCTGGAGACCGTGACGTCGCCCTCCGGGAGCGTGTCGCCCAGGACGATCCGCCCAGGGATGGCCTGGCCCGGGTCGGCGGAGCCCGCGTCGAGCGAGGCCGGGAAGGGCGTGAGGCCGGCGTCCACGACCAGCTCCACCCGCCCGGTCACCGGGGGCAGGGGCGTGCCGGCCGACTCGGTCTTCACCGTCAGCTCGAACGACTGCTTGCCGAGCCTTGACTTCAGATTCGTCACGAGGGTGCAGACCACCTCCTCGCCCGGCGCGAGGTCGAACGGCGGTTGACGATGATCTTTCGGGAGGGCCGTCGAGCATGTGCACGACGCCAGCAGGTGCCGGACGGTGACCGGCGACTTCGAAGCGTTCCTGAGCGTGAATTCCGCGCGGAGCATCTCCCCGTCACGGAATCGGCGATCCGTAAGGTCGATGCGTGCCGGCTCCAGCGCGACGGCGGGGCGTGGCATCGCGGGTCGGCCGGACGCCACGACCATGGCCCCCAAGGCCAGGCCGAGGATGATGGAGCCCAGTCCCACGCCGATCCGGATCGGCCACGAGACGCCTCGCGGGGGGGCCTTCCCCAACCCGGCTGGGGAGTCGTCGGACGTCGCTTCACAGGACATGGCAAGGCCCTCGCGTCGCCCCGAACTTCTCCGGGGCATTCGATCAGGCGACCATCCGGGCGATCCATCGCCGCCGAACGTACCAGAGCAGCAGGAGCAGCGGCACGACGGCCAACGCCGCCAGCCACGCGGCGGGGTTCGAGCGCGACCGGCTCCGGGTTACGATCGACGCCTCGTAGGCGCGCAGCTGCGCCTCGTCCCGGAAGGTGAGGCGGGGGGCGCCATCTCCCCAGATGTGCATCGACCCTTCCTTGAGGTCCTGGACCTTCATGCCCGGCGGGAAGTCGAGCCGGAGGCGGGCCTCGTCGATGGGGCGATTGACGCTCACCAGGCGGATTCGGTACTCGCTGACCTCGTCCGGCTTGGACAACTCCTTCATGCGCACGCGCGTCGGGAGGAACAGGCCCGGCTCGGGCTCCGCGAACTCGACGACCTCGTGCACGGCCCGGATCGGGACCGAGGCCGCACCGGGGGGCGTGAACTCCACCTCACGCCGAACGATCGCATACGACCTGGCGGGATCGATATAGATGGTGAAGCGAGGCGGGTGGGGATAGTGGGCATCCTCGGCCTGGAAGGCCCAGAGCCGGGCACCCTCCACCTCGACCAGCCGAGGGGCCTCGGCGCGGGCCGCGGTGCGATAGAACTGGGGCAGGTAGCTGAACATCGTCGCGGAGAGCATCATCAGGAAGGGAGGCCCGCTGCTGACCGAGTCGGCGGTGATGGTGCCGGCGATGACCGCCGAGGCCCCGTGGTACCGGTTCGCCGCCGACGGCTCGTCCCGGAAGACGGCCCCCGGGTCCCAGCCGTGCAACTCACGGGTCTCGCCCGGCTGGTACGCGGCGTCGCTCCACGTGGCGCGCTCCCGATACGTGCCGCCCAGATCGACGTACCCCTTGGTGGCCTGACGATACCGCTCCCTGGAGCCGCTCTTGAGCCACTCGCACTCCTCCAGCCGCGACCATGTGCGGCCGCCGTCGCGGCTGTTCCACGACTCGATACGCACCTCCAAGGCGTGAATCCGATCGAGATACGCTTGATGGCGTGCCAGCAAGCTCTCGGCGGTGGGGTCGCCGCTTCCGGAGGCCGCGAGGAAGAGCCCGGCGATGACTAGGGGGCACATCGACGATTCCCTGTTGTGTCGATCACGCGGCGGGGAGGCACGTCTCCCGCGGTCCTCTTCCTGGGGACGGAGAGCCCTCGACCCGGGACCGCCGGGGTCAGCAGCCGCCCGCGCAGCTGCACGGATTGCCGGTGGCGAAGTTCCGGCCGCTGCACTGGTTCGGGTTCTCGCTACACAAATTCACGGCGAATGGCTGGCAATTCCCGTGCGTGTTGACGGTGGGGCACGTGCAGCCCCCGTCCCAGGTCGTCTGCGGGCACGGTGTCTTGTTCGCGCAGTAGTACCACACAGGGCCCGCCTGGGCAGTCGGGCCGACCTCCTCCATGACGAGGTTAGCCGCGCCGCTCACGAGAAACGCTCCGATCCCGAGACAGACGAGATCCACGATCAGTCGACGCATCATGGCCCGCCTCCTGGTGAGGGCGTCAGGGTCGATCGCGGTGGCGTTGACGACGGGTCCTGCCAACCCAACGTATTTTCTCTCTCTCTCTCGTCAAGGAAGAACTTCGGCGAATCTGCATCCGCCACGGCATCCACCGATGACCCCGATGGGTCTCCGCGGCCAGAGAGTCCCTGTCGAACGGTATGGTGGAACGGGCCGACGGGGCCTCAGCGGCTGGCGGGGCTCCAGTCCCAGGCGGACATCCGCTCGACCTCGTCGCGTCGGGTCAGGTCGAAGTGCAGCGGCGTGACGGTGATGTACCCCTCGGCCAGGCGCGAGACGTCCGACGGCTCGCCCTCGAGGTGGAACGGCGGAGCGTAGGTCAGCCAGTAGTAGTCGCGCCCGCGCGGGTCCTTGCGGCGCTCGAACGTCTCGCCGTGGGCAGGCTTCTGCGTGAGGATGCGCTCGATGACGCGCACGGCCTCGCGCGCGGCGTGAGGGTAGTCGAAGTGCTCGGCCAGCTCGAGCGAGACGGCGACGCTGGTGATCTTGAAGAAGGCGCCCTCGATTGCCGCGGCGACGGTGCCGGAGTAGAGGACGTTGATGCCGACGTTGGCGCCAGCGTTGATGCCGGAGACGATCAGGTCGGTCGGGCGGCCCATCAGCTCGAGGATGGCCAGCTTGACGCTGTCGGCCGGGCTGCCCTCGACCATGTAGCCGAGCGTCGTGCCGTCGTCGTCGTCGACCTGCTTGACCACGAGCGGGGTGAGCAGCGTGATCGAGTGGCCGACGCCGCTCTGCTCCTGCGCGGGGGCGACGACGGTGACGTCGCCCAGCCGCCGCAGCTCCTTGCGCAGGGCCCGCAGGCCCGGGGCGAACACGCCGTCGTCGTTGGTCAGGAGGATGTGCATGATGTCGGCGATCGTAATGGGGGGTGCGCGGGGGCGTCCATGAACGCGGAACGCGAGGCGGAAGAACCTGCGGGTGATGGAGATGCTCGACGCGGGGCCCGTCGAGGCGTTCGGCAAGCCGTCGCCGGCGGTGGTGACGCGGGGCACGAAGGCCGGGCCGGGCATTCTCGTCACGGGGCACGACCTGGTCGACCTGTGGAACCTCTTGAAGCAGGTCGAGGGGACCGACGTCAACGTCTACACCCACGGCGAGATGCTGCCGGCGTTCATGTACCCGCGATTCCGCGAGCACCCGAACCTCGCCGGCCACTACGGCGGGCCCTGGCAGAAGCAGAAGACGGAGTTCGCCGCGTTTTCGGGGCCGATCGTCGCGACGACCAACTGCATCCTGATCCCGCGGGAGGAGTACGCCGACCGGGTGTTCACGACGCGGTTCACGGCGGTGCCTGGTGGGACGCGGTTGACGGGGGACGACTTCAGCCCGGTGATCGCCAGGGCGCGGGCGTGCCCGCCGCTGACGAAGACGATCGAGGGCTCGTTTGAGGTCGGCTACCATCGCAGCGTGCTGCTCGACGCGGCGCCGGCGATCATCGAGGCCGTCAAGGCCGGGCAGATCCGCCGGTTCTTCGTCATCGGCGGCTGCGACGGCGCTGCGTGCCGAGGCGGAGCGGCTGGCGCGCGTTGGCGCCTGGCACGTGCGGCTGGAGCGTAAGTATACGTGGGCGGCAGAGCACCCGTGGATGCCGGTGCCGCCGGAGTGAGCTCATCGTCGGGGAGCAGTTCGCCGCCGGCGCGGGTGCCCAGCGCCTGCCAGACCCCTGGACGGGCCTGGCCGACCCAGGGAGCGGATGTGCACGGACCCGTGCGTGAGGTCCCGAACCTTGATGCCGGACGGGAAGTCGAGGCGGAGGCGGGCCTCGTCGATCGGGCGATTGACACTTATGAGCCACACCCGGTACTCGGAGATCTCGTCCGGATGGGACAGATTGACGGGGCGTTGGGGGGGTCAAGGGACGGTCGAGCCGCAATGTCGGCAGGTCTGGGCTTTCATGTGGACGGGTTTGCGGCAGCCTGGGCAGATGCGGAGGCCGGATTCGACGTGATCGGCGCGGGCGCGGGTGAGCGAGACCTGGGCGGAGCTGGTGGAGCCGAGAGCGGCCTGGGGCGAACCGATCGGAATCGGCAGGGCAGCTTGTTGATGCTCTTGGCACCAGCGTTCCAGGAGGGCGCGATCGGCCGGGTCGAGGTCGGCGGTTGGGGTTTCGGGGTCGCCGGCGGTGCGTGCGGCGGCGTGGGGGGCTGGCGGAAGCGAGGGGACGGGCACGATGCGTCCGCAGGCGGGGCATTTGCCGTGGGTCAGGCCCTCATCGACGTGGACCTTGAGCCGCTGTCCGCAGGGGCAGTAAAAGCGGATGAACGCGTCGTGAGGGGGCGGTGGTGGAGCGGGGACGGTCGTGGGTGGCTCGTCGCGGGAGCGGATCTTGATCCGCGCGCCGCAAGCGGGGCAGAGGATTCGCTCGCCGGATTCACCGGAGAGGGTGAGTTCTTGCCCGCAGCGACAAAACGCCTTCGGCATCGCGAGATCTCGGTTGGCCCGCGCGCCGTATGCTGAGGGACCGAGGCGCGGCTCAGGATCGATTCGGTTCAGGTCGGCGGCTGGCTGCCGGAAGGGGCGGTCGCGCGCCGGGCGAGGATCTGGAGGCTGTCGGGCGGGATCAGGCTATTGAGGCTGCCGGAGCGGAAGCCTTCGAGGTCGAGGGTGACGAAAGCCCAGCCCAGCGCGCGAAAGGCTGCGACGAGCTGGTCGCGCAGCTCGGGGGCGGCCAGGCGGGGCAGTTCCTCTAGGGGGATTTCGATGCGGGCCAGGTCGCCGCGGTGGTAGCGGACGCGGACCAGGCGCAGGCCGTGCTGGCGGAGCCAGGTTTCGGAGGCGTCGATTCGGCGGACCCGTTCGGGGGTGACTTCTTCGCCGTAGGCGATGCGGCTGGAGAGGCAGGGCGAGGCCGGCTTGTCCCAGGTGGGCAGGCCCCAGGCGCGGGCCAGAGCGCGGACATCCTGCTTGGTCAGGCCGCATTCGAGCAAGGGATGGCGGACGCCGTGTTCGGCGGCGGCGCGGAGGCCGGGGCGGTGGTCGCCCGCGTCGTCGGCGTTGGCGCCGGAGGCAATCACATCGACGCCCAGTTCGCCGCGGAGGGCCGCCAGGCTGCTATACAGCTCGGTCTTGCAGTGGTAGCAGCGGTCGGGGGCGTTGCGGACGTAGTGGGGGTCGGCGAACTCGCGGGTGCGGATAACGCGGTGGCGGATTCCGATCTGGCGGGCCAACGCCTCGGCCTCTTCGAGTTCGCCGGCGGCCAGGCTGTCGGAGGCCGCGGTGACGGCGACCGCGGCCTCGCCCAGGGCGAGCCGAGCGGCTTGGGCGACGACCGTGCTGTCGATGCCCCCGGAGAAAGCGACCGCCACCCGGCCGTACTGGCGCACGGTTTCGATCAGGCGGTCGCGGCGGGCGCACAGCTCGGGGTCGGTCCAGTCGGTCACGGCCGTGGCCTCGGCGAGAAAAAGGGGGGCTGTCGGCGGTTGGGTCGGGCGGGAGAAAGCGGCCTGATGTGTGCGGCAACCACTATCTTAGGGGGACCGAGCCGCTCGCCTCAAGGCGGGCTTGGAGTCTGGGGATGAGCGGAGGGGCTGGTTGCCGGCGGCCCGGGGCGGACCTAGCATGGGACCATTCCGGCTCGGGCAAGGCCCGGCGCGGCGGCGAGTCGCGGCCGGCTGCCCGATGGTGCGGTGGACTGGCGAGACTTCCGGCATGGCTGACGATACGCCGCCGGCACTGCTGTTTATCGTGGTCGGGACGACGCTCCGCGCCGAGGAGGGCGACCGGCCGCTGGCCTACTATCTCAAGGACCGCATCGAGAACGCCCTGACCGAACGCGGCCCGCTCGACCCGGTCTGGCGGGTCTGCGTGATCGCCGACGTGCGGTGGCTCCACGAGGAAGCGCTCCAGGGCCGGCCGACGATCTCGCTGGGCGGGCCGGGCGTCAACATGGTCGCCCACCAGTGGTTTTCCGAGTTGCCGGACTCGCTGATCGTTGATCAGCGCATCTTCGTCCAGATGGACCCCGAGCTGACCGACCTGCGGGCTAGCGTCTGGGGAATGGATAACGCCGATACCCAGGTCGCCGTCGAGGTCTTTGTGCGGCGGTTTTTGCCGCGGTTTCTCGATCAGTGCATCGAGCATGCCACCGAACTGCCCGACTACGACCCCCATCCCGACGACGCCGACGACGAGGACGAGGCATGAAGCGCCGACTGGGCATTTGCCGACTGGGCATTTTCTAAAACAGACGCGGGTTGACCGATCAAGCGTACCGCCGGCGGCGATGATCAACAGATAGATAGAGTGCTTGCGAGGATGGGCAAGCGGTGGCAGAAGGTGATCGGTCCGGCGTCCGCGACGAACCGCCTGAGTCCGGCCTGATCCGAACCGGACCCGGCCATGGCTCTGTCCGAACCGCAACCCCAAACCCCGGACTGCGAGAAACCCGAGACGCGGTCGCAGCCGCTCTCCCGCAAGCCGGAGTCGTTGCCGGCCGCCGATCCCCATCCTAAGGCCGTCACGCTCAACGGGCGGCTGCTCGACGGCTACCACGACCCGTGCGGCGGGGGCGGGGTGGATCGGCTGGCGTTTCACTACCGCCGCCGGCTGGCCAACGGCGACGCGTCGGGCGATCAGCCAATCCCGCAAGGGCATGGGCTGGGCGATCCGGCGCGGTTGGAGGCGATCATCGGCGCGAACAATCTGCTGCCGTTCGACTTCCTCCGGACCGGCGACCGTCTGGGGCGTGCCGTCGTCAAAATCCTCCGGGGAGACGGGGCAGCCGGAACTGGCTTTCTGGTTGCTCCCGGGGTGTTGCTGACCAACCATCACGTCCTGCCGGATGTGACGACCGCGGCGACGGCGACCGCGACCGCCAATTACGAGCCCCACCCTCCGTCCGACCCAGCCGGCCGCGTGACCATCGTGCCGCTGCGGCCCGCCGAGCTGTTTGTCACCGACGCCGAGCTGGACTTCACGTTTTGCGGCGTCCGCGGGCTGGATTATCTGGGGTCGATTCCGCCGGATCGGAACGGTTTGGGGATTTTGCCCCACGAGTCGGTCAACATCATTCAGCATCCCCGCGGGGGGACCAAGCGGGTGGCGTTGCACGACAACCACGTCGAACAGGCCGACCGGGTTGTGATTCGCTACGCCTGTGACACCGAGCCGGGCAGCTCGGGCAGCCCGGTGTTCAACAATGAGTGGCGGCTGGTGGCGTTGCACCATGCGTCGGTGGAGGTGGAGGAGGGCCGGTCGGGCCGGCCGCCGCGTTATCTGAACGAGGGGATCCGGCTGTCGGCGATTGGGCTGTGGCTCGATTCGGACGCGGCCAACGAGGCCGGCCGGCCGGATCAGATCGCGCGGCTGCGGGGATTGTTTCGCGGGGTCGATCCGCGGGTGGGCCTCTTCGGCGGTCTGGGCCGCCGGCCCCGACCATCTCGAAGCTCGGCGCAGTTGGTCGTGGACTGCCATACGCCCGACCCCGATGTGCTCGACCTGGCCTACTGGGACCTCGGCGCCGGGGCCGAGCCAAGCCCGGCACGGCTCGAGTCGCTGGCCTGGGTCGTGGCCGATCTAGGGGTCGATCTCTGGTGCCTGGCCGGCCTGGACCAGGAAGCGGCTGGGCAGCTCGTCGAGCACCTGGACCACCACCTGGGTCTGGAGTATCAGGTTCACGCCCTGCCGGGCGGATTGACGCTGTTGTGCCGGCGGCTGCGGCGGCTTTCGATCGAAGTTGGCGCGGCGTCGGGCGCGTTCGGTTCCACGCCGATCATGGTCGTCGTCCGGCTCGGCGATTTGACCGATCGTCGGCTGCGGCTGGTTCTGGCCGCACCGACACCGCCGGCCGGGCGACGGGTGCGAGTGCCGGGATTGGCCTCCGCGGGGCAGGCCGGCAGCGCGCAGGTGGCGGGCTGGTTGGGCGGGTTGATCGACGCGGTGCAGGAACCGGCGGGACTGGATGCCCTGGTGATTGGCACCGATGCGCCGGTCGCGGCCGACGCGCTGGCCGCCTTCGAGCGGATCGGGCTGGTGGTGCGCGGGGCGGCGACCGGATCGGATGGCGGTTGTGTGCTGGCGGGAGCAGGGACGGTGCGGGTTGAACGGATGATTGTTTCCGGCAACCTGGTTCCCGTGATGGGCGGGCCGGCCGAGGTCAGCTCGGCGGTGGACCGGGAGTTGCCGCTGGGCGTGCGTCGGGTGGCAGGGCGGGAGCCGCTAGCCGTGCGCCTGGTTTTTGGCGCACCCCGGCCCAGTGAGCCGGAGGCGCGGCCGGCGGCGTCCGCGGTGCCGGCTTCGCCGGTGGCTCCGCTGGAGCGGGTGCTGGCCAGCGTGCTCGCCCCGTTGCTGGCCCGCTACTTGGCGGAGCTGGTCTCGGGGCTGCGCGGGCCGAGCGACCGCGAACCGGGCGTTTGACAGCGCGCTGGACGATTTTGAGAATACAGAGACCGCCGCTTGTCGCGCCGCGTGCGCCCTGACCCGGAGAGAAAGCGAGCTCCGTATGGCCACCGTCGCATCGTGCGCGTGGCGTGCCCGGGCTGTTGCCGGCCTGGTGGCGCTGCTCGTTCTTGGTGTTGGGGGCTGGGCTGTCACGGTCGGCGGCTGGCCGCCGCGTTGGACCGACCCGCTGGCCGCAGGCCGGGCAGCGTACGATCGTGGCGACTACGAAGCGGCGGCCCGCGTGGCCCGGGAACGGCTTCGTGAGGCCGCCGGCGATCCCGACGCGCTCCGCCTACTGGCCCGTAGCGTCCTGCGCCAGGGCCGCGTCGAAGTCGCTCAAGGCATTTACCAGAATCTGTCGGTTGAGCGGATGCAGGCCGAGGATTGTCTGCTGCTGGCCGCGCATCTGGCCCAGAACGACAACGCCGAAGGCGCGCGGAAGCTGCTCCGAGTCGCTCTGGAGCGTGAGCCGGACCATCCCGAGGTTCTGGCCGAGCTGGCGCGGCTGCTGGCGCTGGCCGACCAGTTGGAAGAGGCTCGCGGGCTGGCCGAACGGCTATCGCGGATTGCCGGCCACGAGCGCCGCGGCTGGATCCTCCAGGGCTTGCTCTACCACGAGCTGGGCCAGCGGGACCAGGCCGCCCGGGCACTGGGCCAGGCCCTGACCAGCCCGCCCGGAACCGCGCCGACCCAGTCCGAGGCCGAGATCCGCAAGCTCCAGGCGCACGACCTGCTGGCCGAGGATCGGCCGACCGAGGCGCTGGCGGTGCTCGAGCCACTGGCCGGCGCGCCGGACGATCCGGAGGTTCCCTGGCTGCTGAGCCGGGTTTATCTGCGGCTGGGTGATCTGGACCGGGCCAACGCCGAGGCCGCCCGCGCGGGCGACTATCTGGCCGACCGCCCCCTGACCCGCGAACCAGCGCCCTATGTGGGCGCGGCCCGCTGCGCCCCCTGCCACCGCGCCATCCATCGCGACCAGCAGTCCAGCCACCACGCGGCCACCTTTGCCCTCGCGGCCGACATGACCCGCTGGACGCTGCCCGAGGGACCCTGGCCCGACCGCTTCGACGCGGGCGTGATCCATCGGATCGACCGGACCGCCGACGGCGCCCTACGGTTTACGACCACCCGGGGGGGCGATTCGGCCTCGGGGCTGATCGAGTATGTCTTCGGCTCGGGCGATCGAGGCGCGACGCCCGTCGGGCGTGACCAGACCGGAAGCGCGGTGGAGTTCCGCCAGTCGTACTACGGGGGTCATGGCTGGGATGTTACTAGCGGCCATCGGCCGATCCCGGACGCGGCCCGCGACGGCCAGGGCGGCGCGGCGGCCTACCTCGGCCGCAGGCTCGACGTCGACAATGCCCGCCGCTGCTTCGAGTGCCACGTCACCGACACCCGCGCGGCGATGACCCAAGCACCGCCGACGGCGGCCGACCATGGGATCGGCTGCGAACGCTGCCACGGCCCGGGCGGCAACCATGTCCTGGCGATGGAGGCGGCCCCGCGGTTTGTCGACGTGGCGATCGTCCGACCACGGCTGGCCAGCCCGGCAGAGGTCACCACCCAGGTCTGCGGCCGCTGCCACAGCCCCCGCGGCGCCACGCCCCGCAAGACCGAGCCGACGTCGATCCGGTTCCAATCGACGACGCTGACCTGGTCCAAGTGCTACACCGAAAGCCGCGGCGCCTTGGGGTGCACCAGTTGCCACGGCCCGCACAACGACGCTGTGACCGACCACGCCTACTACGAAGCCAAGTGCCTGACCTGCCACGCCCCGGCCGATCAGGCTCCGACGCCGCCGCCCGACGATCCCGCCCGCCCGATCGAGCTGGCGAGCACGGTTCGGCGGGTCCCCTGCCCTGTCAACGCCTCGACCGGCTGCGTCGATTGCCACATGCCGGTCCGGGACGATATTGTGCCGCTGACGCCCTTTACCGACCACTGGATCCGGGTTCACCCGCCGCGCTGAGAGCATGCCCCTGCCGGTTCTGCTCCGTTTAGACCAGGTGCCGGTTCTGGTCGTCGGGCTTGGCCCGGTCGGCCAGCGGCGTGCGCGGCGGCTGGTGGAGGCCGGGGCGCGGGTTCTGGCCGTCGATCCGGCGGATGTGCCGGTCCCAACTGGGGCGACCTGGTGCCGGGAGCCGTATCGCCCTGAGCACCTGGAGGGCCAGCGGCTGGTCCTGGCGGCGGCCCCGCCGGCGATCAACCGCCGGGTGGTTGCCGAAGCGGCGGCGCGGGGCATCTGGGTCAACTCGGCCAGCGACCCGGGCGCCTCCGACTTCCACCTGCCGGCGACCTGGACCGACGGGCCGATCACGCTGGCCGTCGCGGCGTCCGGCGCGCCCGCGCTGGCGCGGACGCTGCGGGATCGGGCCGCTGCGGCGCTGGGTCCGGAGGCGGCGCGGCTGGCCGAGATCGTGGCCGCCCTGCGGGCCGAGGCACGGGTTCGGATCGCCGACCCAGCCCGGCGGGCCGCCGTGCTCCGCGACTGGGCCGATCCGCGCTGGCTGGACCATCTGCGGACCCACGGCGCGGAGGCCACCAAGGCCGCGCTGCGGCAGGCGTTTGGCTGAGCCAGACTCGACGGCGGCCCACGGTGTGGCGTGCGCGGCCTGCAACGGGGGGGGGCGTCGGACTCCGGTTGTTACGAAGGGCCAGGAGCGGAATCGGGGGACGGGTGGTCGGAAGCGGGGCTGTGCCGGGGGCATGCGATGGGTGAGATCCGAGCCAGGACGCGGCCTGTGCCGGGAGGGTTGACGATCGCCGTTCTGCTGACGGCGGCGGTTGTGCTGGGGGTCGTTGGGCTCTGGAAGTCGGATCTGGGGCGGCGGCCGCGGCCTGACCTGACGACGCTGGCCGGAAGCCGTCTGCCGGAGGAATCGCCGCTGGCCGGTTCGCTGTCGTGCCGCGACTGCCACCCGGGCGAGACGGCCGGCCACGAGGCGTCGGGCCATGCGCGGACGCTCCAACCGGCGGCCGCCACTGAGGCCGCGCACGCGATCGACGGCCGCCGGTTCGACGATCCGGCCCTGCCGGGGCAGTCGTGGAGCTATCGGATCGAAGGCTCGCGGCTCGTCGCCGAGCGTCGCGAGAACGGCGAGTTCCGAAGTCGCCAGCTCCTCGATCTGGCGCTTGGCTCCGGCGCGCACGCCACGACGTTCGTAAGCCTGAGTCCAGACCCGGCCGGCGGGCCGCTCTCGGGTCTGGAACACCGCCTGACCTACTACCGGCACGAGGGGTCGATGGGCGTGACGCCCGGTCAAGCGGCGGCCCAGGACCAACCCGGCCGCAGCCCGGACGGCTTTGCACTCAGCCCGGCGCGGCTGCTGGACTGCCTGAGTTGCCACGGCACACACGCGGCGCCGGCCTCTGGGAGCTTGCGGCCCGAGACGTTTCTGCCCAACGTCCACTGCGAACGGTGCCACGGCCCGGCGCGCGAGCATGTGCGGCGCGCCGAGGCCGGCATCCGCAGCGAGCGGCTGCTCGCGCTTCCGTTCGGCCCCGGGCGGGCGACGGCCGCCGACCAAATCGAGTTGTGCGGACGGTGCCACCGGCTACCGTCGATGGTTCCGGCCGAGTCGATCGTTCCGGAGAATGCGGCCCTGGCGCGGTTTCCGTCGGTGGGTCTGGTGCAGTCGGCCTGTTACACCCGGTCGGCAGGCCAGCTCCGGTGCACGACCTGCCACGACCCGCACGCCCGCGCCGCGTCGGCGGCAAACCGGTACGAAGCGGCCTGCCTGGACTGCCATGCGTCCGGCCCGGTTGACCCTGCGACGGAGCCGATCCCGATGCGGCAGGTCCCCTGCCCTGTCAACCCGGACTCCGGCTGCGTCGGCTGCCACATGCCAGCGCGTGAGGTCGGCTACGGGCTGCGGTTCACCGACCACTGGATCCGGCGCAGGGCGGACGGCTGAGCCGGCCCCCCGGCCCGGCACACGTACCCCGATGGTGCCATTTTGGCAGCCATAATGTGCCCCTCATGGGTAGTGCCAAATTGGCACCTCAGGACGCTGGGCCGATGCTGCCATTTTGGCCGAAGGGCGGGGAGCGGATTTCATAGCCAAGTTATAAGACACAGTGAAATCATGACTTGCGAGTGTTTATGAAATATTGGCACGCGATCTGCTAGAGATTTTTGATGGATGACGCCCCCGGGTGGTTGGGGGGTGTCCGATCCGAGGGACTCACTGAGAGATCAGGTCATGGAGCAGAAAGGAGGCAGGAGGATGACGCTGGAGCGTTGGGATCCGTTCCGCGAGGCGATCAGCCTGAGCGATGCGTTTAGCAACCTGCTGCGTGAGAGCTTTGTTCGGCCGGGCGCGGTGGCCGGTCAGCCGTCGGTGTTGGCGCTGCCGCTGGATGTGGTCGAGAACGACGAGGCGTTCGTGGTGAAGGCGTCGTTGCCGGGAGTGAAGCCGGAGGATGTGCAGATCACCGTGCACGGCGACACGCTGACGATCCGGGGCAGCACGCAGTCCGAGGAGGAGAAGAAGGGCGAGCACTGGCATCTCCGCGAGCGGCGTACTGGTTCGTTCCAACGGACGATCAGCATGGCGACGCCGATCGACTCGGACAAAGCGCATGCTCACTTTGAGAATGGCGTGCTGACGCTGACGCTGCCCAAGGCCGAACAGGCCCGACCGCGGCAGATCAAGGTCAACAGTTGAGACGCGGACCCGGCCGCCGGGCTTTATGGGCGTGGCGGCCGGCGCGTGGTTGGGATTGCCGTGGGCGCCCTTGACGCCGCCCGATACGATCGCCGCCCCCGGGCGATTGGGTCGGGCGTGCGTCTTTTTTTTTTTTGGACTGGGGGGCGTTGGGGGATGGGGCGGGGCGTCCAGGCGGCGGCGTGGGGGCTGGCCTGCTGGCTGGTCTATGGGGCCAATGGCCGGTCGATTGGGGCCGGGGATGTGGTGCCGGCGTCGTACCTGGCGGTGGCGCTGGTGCGTGGCGATGGGGTCGTCCTGGACCGTTACGACCGGCAGTTGCGTGGCGAGGATGGGCGGCTGCCGGGCTATTTGGACCAGCGGCGCGGGCATCTGGTGTCGCGCTATCCGATCGGTCCGGCGGTGCTGGCAGCGCCGCTGGCGGCGCCGCTGGTTTGGTGGCTGGATCGGGTCGAGCCGGGCTGGGACCAGCGCGCTGACCGGGCGGCGGTGCGGCGGCGGATGGAGTGGATTGGCAAGACGACGGCCTCGGCGCTGACGGCGGCGGCGGTCGGCGTGCTGGCGGTGGTGCTGGGGAGGTTGGGCTATCGCGGTGGGGCGGTGGGGGCGGCGGTGGCAGCCGCGGCGTGGGGGACGGGGTATTGGCCGGTGGCCAGTCAGGCGCTCTGGCAGCATGGGCCAGCGGTGTTGTGTCTGACGGTGGCCGTGCTGGGGCTGAGCGGGGGGGCGGTTCGGGCGGGGGAAGCCAGGCCCGTGGAGGCGGCCGGCGAGATGGCGGCTGGTTGCGGGTCGAGGCCGGTGGTGTTGCCGCCGGTTGGGCTGGGCGCGGCGGCGTGGGCTGGCGCGGCCACGGCGTGGATGGTGGTCTGCCGGACGGTGGACGCGGTGCTTGCGGCGGTGATCGCGCTGTGGGTGCTGAGGCATCTGGGCCGGCCGGCGCGGTGGGCGTTCTTTGTACCGGCGATCACGATCGGCGGGCTATGGGCGGCGTACAACATTTGGTTCTTTGACACGCTGATCGGGGGCTATGCGGCGATCGAGCGGATGCACCCCTGGGCGCACGGGACGCGGGGAACCTTTAGCGGGTCGTTGCTGGGCGGCGGGCTGGGAACCCTGGTCAGCCCGAGCCACGGGTTGTTGGTGTACAGCCCGTGGGTGCTGGTGGCGGCGGTGGGGATGGTGTCTGGGTCGGTTCGGCGGCGGCTCTTTATGGAGGGCGGGGGGCTGACCGGCTGGCTCATGGTCGGGCTGGTGCCGTTGTTTGGGCTGTTAGCGACCTACTCGTGCTGGTGGGGCGGGCACTGCTTTGGAGCGCGGTTCTGGATCGACGCGACGCCGGTTCTGGCGATTGCGCTGGCGGCGGTGTGGGAGCGGATGGGCGGGGTTGTGGGGCGGTGGACCGTGGGGGTGCTGATCGGCTGGTCGGTTGGGGTTCATGCGGTTGGGTTTGCCTGTTACCCGAGCACCTGGCATAGTCAGCCGACCAATGTGGACCGCGACCACAGGCGGCTCTGGGACTGGCGTGATAACGAGGTGACGCGGGGTGTGCGGGAGGGGATTCGGCCGCGGATGTGGTGAGGCGTGTGCGGGCGGTTGGTTCGGGAAGGGGCGGGGGACGCTGATCAGAAGAGGCGGTTTTCGTGAGGGGGGCGGGTGCGGCGGCGTGGGTGGCCATTGGGGACCGAAGGCGGCTCGGTCCCTTCGAGGGGCTGGCCGGGCTGGATGCGAGCCAGCCGCTGTTCGATGCGGGCGGCGTATTCGGGCGAGAGTTCGAAGCCGAGATAGCGGCGGCCGAGCTTTTTGGCGACGGCCAGGGTCGTGCCGCTGCCGGCGAAGGGGTCCAGGACCAGGTCGCCGGGCGACGAGCAGGCGCGAAGGATCCGGCCGAGGATTTGTTCGGGCATTTGGCAGCCGTGCCAGCCGGCGCGTTGGTGGAAGGTGCCGCAGACGCGCGAGGCAAACCAGGTGTCGTGGTCGGCGGGGAAGCCGTCGGGCAGGTCTTGGGGGCGGAGGATCCAGGTGTCGTCGGGGATGCGGCCGGCGGGGTTGGCGCGACGGTCGGCGTAGACGAGCTGGCGGGCCGAGGGGACGCGGATCGCCTGGTCGTGGAAGGTGAACCGCTTGGGGTCCTTGACGAAGTAGAAGAGGTGGGCGTGGCTGCGGGTGAATTTGCGGGTGCAGTGGACGCCGAAGGTGTAATACCAGACGACCCAACTGCGGAGGTGGAAGCCGCATTCGCGGTGGGCGATGACTTTCAGCTCGGCGGCGTATTCGTCGCCAATGGCGAGCCAGAAGGAGCCGTCGGGCTTCAAGACGCGGTTGACCTGGCCGATCCAGGCGCGCGACCAGTCCAGGTAGTCGTCGCAGGACTTGCGGTCTTCGTAGATGTCGTAGTCGTAGCCGATGTTGAACGGCGGATCGGCGAAGGCCAGGTCGATGCACTGGTCGGGGAGCGTGCGGAGGCCGGCCAGGCAGTCGCCGTGGATCAGGCGGTCGGCGGTCGGCGGGGCGGAGGGATGGGACTCGGTTTGCGACATGGGGGCGATTTTCCGCGATTCGTTCTGCGATTTGTAGATTGACGCCCCATCGGGCTGCGTGGAGTAAGCTGGGAGGGATAGACGGACTTGGTCCGAGGCGGAGCGGAAGCCCTGACCCCGGATTTGGGGCGTGGGGAGGGGGCGAGCACGGGTTGGCAGGTCTAGAGGGAGACCGAAGCGATGCGGTTTCGAGGAGGCGGGAGAGGGAGCCGCCGTGGGTTTTTGAGGAGTGGGTCGGCGGCGGCGTTGCTGGCGGGGGCTGTGCCGGGGAGGACGGTTTGGCCCAATGCGCGGATCAAGGTGGGCGTGATTGGCTGTGGGAGTGTGTCGCGGAGGTATTTGCCGCACTTGAAGGCCTGTGGGGCGGTGGAGCTGGTGTCGGTTTGCGACAAGCGGCCAGAGCGGGCCCGGGCGGCGGCGGAAAAGTTTGGGGTGCCGCACCACTACCCGCACGTCGACGACTTCCTGGGCGGGGCGGCGTTTGACCTGATGGTCAACCTGACCGACATGCAGGAGCACGGGCGCCTGAACCGGTTCGGCCTGGAGGCGGGCCGGCATGTTTGGAGCGAGAAGCCGCTGGCGAACACGGTCGACGACGGCCGGGGGCTGCTCGAGCTGGCGCGAGCGCGGGGGTTGGGGATCTGGGCGGCGCCGGTGGTGGTGCTCAGCCCGCAGTTTCGGTTCATGCGTGAGCAGGTGCGATCGGGGCGGCTGGGGCGGGTGGCGGCGGCGCATGCGGCCTACGGGCACCTGGGGCCGGACTGGTCGGCGTTTTTCTACGAGGAGGGCGGCGGCAGCCTGCCGGACCTGGGCGTCTACAACCTGACGACGCTCACGGCGCTGTTGGGCCCGGCGCGGGCGGTGACGGCGATGACCAGCATCGTGACGCCGCGGCGGGTGGTGGAGGACAAGGGGTCGATCGCCGTCGAGGCCGAGGACAACGCGATGGTGCTGATCGACCACGGCGGCGGGACGCTCTCGCACGTGCAGTGCGGGTTCAACTATTTCGACCCTGGCGGTCATGACGGCGCAGGCCGGGAGCTGCCGACGATCGCGGTCACTGGCACCAAGGGGACGATGCACCTGGTCGGTTACGACTGGGCGCCGAAGGGGGTGGACCTGGCGACGGCGGATCACCCGTCGTTGGTGCGCCACGCGACGGATACGCAGGGCTACGTTTGGGAGATGGGGGCGTCGCACGTGGCCGAGTGCCTGGCGGCGGGAACTGAGCCGGGGGTTTCGGCCGAGCAGGCGTTGCACGTTCTGGAAATCATCGTGGCGGCACGGGAAGCGCAGCGAACCGGCCAGAGGCAGGAACTGGCCACGTCGTTTCCCTGGCCGGTCGCGGGCTAAAGGGGGGGGCTTGGCGTTGTGGCCAGAGAGCCAGCGGCCGGGAAGCTCCCACACGGCGGCGGCTGGGGCGGGGTCGGTCACGGGAGCCGGACAGCGTCGTCGTCGTGGTGGGCGGGGCTGGGGATAAGGGTTGGGAGGCGGCGTGGCGGCCGATGATCGACTACAACCCCCACAACTGGTATGACCACCTGTTTGCGATCCGCGGGTCGATGGTCCGCGAGATCCTGGGGCGGGTGATGACATGTGTGGCCTGGTCGGCGGTGGTGGTGGTGTTGCATCGGTTTTATCCCGGGCTGGCGATACCGCTGACGCTGCATACGCTGGTGGGCACGGCGTTGGGGCTGCTGCTGGTTTTTCGCACCAATGCCTCGAACGATCGGTATTGGGAGGGCCGGCGGCTCTGGGGAGGGATTGTCAACACCTGCCGGAATCTGGCGCGCGAGGTGTCGGTCGTCTTGAGCGAGGAGCCGGAGACGGTGCGGGACGTGGTGCGGTGGACCGAAGCGTATGCGTACGCGTGCCGGGGTCATCTCCGGGGTGAGGCGGACCTGGGTCCGCCGGCGGAGCGGCTGGCGGCGGCGGAGGTCGAGGCGGTCCGAGCGGCGCAGCATGTTCCGCTGGCGGTGACCGGGCGGATCACGGCGCTATTGGACGAGGCGCGGCGGCGTGGGCGGATCGACACGATTCAGTTCGGCTCGCTCGACGACCACCTGACCGGGCTGATCGACCTGATCGGCGGCTGCGAGCGGATTCACCGGACGCCGCTCCCGTTTGCCTACATGGTCCATCTGCGGCGGGCGTTGATCCTGTACTGCTTCAGCCTGCCGTTTGGGCTGGTGCGGGAGTTTGGGTGGGTGACGATTCTGGACACGTTGTTTGTGGCGTACATCTTTTTTGGGATCGAGGAGATCGGCGTGGAGATTGAGGATCCGTTTGGTTCGGACGACAACGACCTGCCGCTGGGGGCGTATTGCGCGCAGATCGAGGCGGTGCTCGAGGATCACCTGGAGCGTGCCGAGCCGAGAGTGGCGGGCGGGGAGAGGGCGGCGGTCTAGGCTGGTCGCGCGGCGGTCAGAGCGAGGCGGGCGCGGAGCAAGGGCAGCGTGTCGGCGGAGGTGACGGCCAGGCGTGGGCAGGCGAAGCGATCGACCGGTCCGGGCCGGATTGCGCCGCCGCGGAGGGCGAAAGCGATTTGGTAGCCGGCTTCGCGGGCCAGGCGGAGGGTGGTGGTGTTGAAGGAATCGGGGCCGCCGAAGGGGTAAGCCAGCGCGGGGAGCGCGTCGGGTGGGCGGCTGGCCAGTTCGGCGCGTTGAGCGGCCTGGTCGAGCGTGGCCAGGCGGCGGTGGGTGTGGGTGTGGGCGGCGAGGCTGAAGCCGAAGGCGCGGAGGGCGGGCAGGTCGGCCGGCGCAAGGAAGAGCTGGGAGGCGAGCTGCGTGGGGTTGACCGTGACCTGGCAGCGGGCTTCGAGGTGGGCTAGGTCGGCGTCGTCGGCCTCCCACCCGGCGGCGATGAAGTCGTTGATCAGGGCCGTGATGGCCGGCTCGCGGCCGTGGCGGAGGTCGAAGGTCCGGGACGCTGGGCGGTCGACGGTGATGGTGGGCAGGCGGGTGGTCTGGAGGGCGTAGGCGACGCGGTCCCACCAGGGGAGCCGTTCGTGGTTGAGGAAGCCGGTGGTGGCGAACAGGGTCGCAGGCAGGCCGAGGCGGCTGAGAATCGGAGCGGCCAGGTCGAGGTTGTCGCGATAGCCGTCGTCGAAGGTCAGGAGGACGGAGGGGCGTTCGACATGGAGCTGGTCGCGGTGGTCGATCGCGGCGAGCAGGTCGTCGAGACTGAGCACGCGATAGGCGCGGGCGATGGCCTCCAACTGCGCGCGGAAGGCCTCGGGCGTGGCGGAGATCAGGGGGGCGTAGAACGGGTCGGCTTCGGGCTGGCCGATGCGGTGGTAGGCCAGGACGACGACGCCCGGCCGCAGCGCCCAGCGCTCAAGCAGCCGTAGCAGGCCGGTGGCCTGGAACGCCGCGGCCAGTCCAGCGCGTTTGTTGCGGAGGATCATGGGATACCCGTGCGCTTGCGTCTCCTGGCCCCGACCGGCGCGGGGTCGTTGCCTGAATCGTGACGCATCGCGGGCGCTGCCGGAAAGCCCGAAGTCGTCAGAGGGGGCTGGATGACCGCGACGCGACGACGCTGGGAGTCGCGCCCGGGACGTTGGGGGGCTGAGACGGTCCGCAGCCCCGGCGAGGCGGCGGTTTTGGAGCGGCCGTGGTCAGGGGGGCAGGACGGCGTAGTCGGCTTCGTGGAAGGTGAGCCAGGCGGGGGTGGAGTCGGGCCAGGTCTGGTTAGGGTCGCGGACGTACCAGGGGATGGTGTGGGCGGGGCGGTAGCCAGCGGCAGTCAGGGCTGGGGCGAGCGGGTCAGGCGAGGCGATGGCGCGGGCGGTGTCGGCGCCGAGGCGGCGGAGGGCTTCGGTCAGCGCGACGATGGCGGCGTAGGTCCGGTCGGCGTCCCAGCCGGGCAGAACGAGGTCGACGATCGTGCCGGTGCGGCGGGGGCCGTCGGAGAGGGCCAGGGTGGCGAAGCCGATCGGGTCGCGCGCGCCGGGGGAGACGAGGTGCCAGCCGGTCTGGCCGCCGCGGGGGTAGTTCAGGCGATGGTTGAGGGTTGAGGCGGTGCGTTGGGTGGCGGCCAGGGGTCCGGGGGCCAGCGCGGCCGCGTAAAGCTCGTCGACCTCTAGGCCGAAGTGAGCGGTCGGTCGAGCCTCGAGGGGCTGGCGCGGCCGAGCGGGCCGGAGCGTCGCCCAGCGGGCGGTGTCGCGGACAGCGCGGGCCAGACGGCGCGGCAGCGGCTCGTGGGCGCGGAGCGCGGCTAGGGGGCGGAGGATGCGGCGGTAGATGGTCAGCTCGCCGCGGTAAGCGTAGCCGAGCCGCCGGACAGCGCGGCGGGATGCGGGGGTGCCGCCGAGGCCATAGGCGAGGGGAGCGGCCTGGTGAGCGGCGCGGGCTAGCTCGGTGCCGACGCCCGGGTGGTCGCGGGCGGCGAGCCAGTCGAGCATGTGGAGGATCGGCTGGCGGTCGATCGTGGAGGTGGGAGCGCCGCGGGCGGTGCCGAGGCTGGTCAGGCAGTAGCCGACGTGACCGATGATCGCGCCGCGGTCGTCGCGGGCGAGGAGCGAGCGAAACGGGCTGCCGGGGGAGCCGCCGTATTTCCAGGCGAGGACGTCGGTCGCGGCGAATGGGTGATCGGCCGGGACGCGGAAGCCCCGGGCGAGGAATTCGCCCAGGGCGGGGAAGTCGTCGGGGGTTGTGGGGGCCAGGCAGACGGAGCTCATGCGGCCGCGGCGGCCGCGCCGCGGAGGAGGCGTGGAGCCTTACCAGGCGAAGTGGGCATAGGCCTTGTTGGCGTCGGCCATGCGGTGGACCTGTTCGCGGCGGCTGATGGCGGCGCCTTCGCGGTTGTAGGCGGCGATCAATTCGTCGGCGAGTTTGAGATACATCGGCCGGCCTTTCTTCTCGCGGGCGGCCATGAGGATCCAGCGGATGGCCAGGGTTTGCTGGCGGTTTTTCTTGACCTGCATGGGCACCTGATAGGTGGCCCCGCCGACGCGCTTGGACCGGACCTCGATGACGGGCATGACGTTTTCGACGGCGCGGGCGAAGATTTCGAGAACGTCGGCGTCGGGCATTTTCTTCTGGATCTGGTCCATCGCGCTGTAGAAGACGCGCTGGGCGACGCTCTTTTTGCCGTCGTGCATCAGGCAGTTGATGAACTTGGAGACCAGCTTGGAGCCGAAGCGGGGGTCGGGGGCGAGCTGGGTCTGGCTGGCGGTCGGCTTGCGCATGGTTTCAGGTGGTCGGTGGGTTGGGTCGACGAGACGTCAACCGGGGGGTGTGCGGGGGCGGGGAATCCTACTTGCCGGGCTTCTTGGCGCCGGCGCCCTTGGGAGCGGGGGCGCCCTTGGCCTTGGCGCCGTACTTGGAACGGGCCTGCTTGCGGTCGGCGACGCCGAGGGCGTCGAGCACACCGCGGACGATGTGGTAGCGGACGCCGGGCAGGTCGCGGACGCGGCCACCGCGGACCAGGACGATCGAGTGTTCCTGGAGGTTGTGGCCCTCGCCCGGGATGTAGGCGGTGATTTCCTTCTGATTGGAGAGCCGGACGCGGGCGACCTTCCGAAGCGCGGAGTTGGGCTTCTTGGGGGTCATCGTCTTGACCTGGAGGCAAACGCCGCGCTTGAACGGATTGCCTTCCAGGACCGGGCTTTTGGTGCGGTATTTTTTGGGTCGGCGGGGCTTGCGGACGAGCTGATTGATCGTGGGCATGGGCTTCGGAGAGCGCTCTCGCGTTTTGGATTCGAGGCCGATCGCGGTTGACGGAATCGAGGAACGTCCGTGCGAGCGGGCCGGACCCAGGTGGTCGGTCCGCGTCTGAGGGCGATCCGTCCGGCGGGGGAGATCCGAGGCAGGCGCAGCACCGCTCCCCGGCCCGACCGGCGAAGAATATTACCTTGATCGATTGTGGGGCGTGTGTCAAGCGGTGGTGGGCCGCGAACCAGGGCTGTTTCATTCTTCTGCTCAAGTTGCCACAAGTTTCATGGCCTTTGTGACATGGAACCTCAGATCTCTGACGACGTCGGCGATTCCTCGTTTCGTCCGTCTGGCTTGCTGTCCCAGCAGAAACAACGCCACGTTGCGGAGGCTTGCAGCGACCTGCGCGGCGGTCCCGGTCCTCACTCGGCTGGCATCCTCGCCCAAGGTCCAATCCCGCACGCCAAACAACTGGTTCTCGATCGCCCAGTGCGAACGGATCAGCGTCAGGAGCTTGGCGGGCGACGCCTTCTCGGGCCTCAGACTGGTGATACCGTACACGTCCTCGACGGTCGTCACTCCCCGGAGGGTGCGTTCACGCCGCAGATGAAAAACCTGCCCCACGGCCGGCCAGTCCAGGAAGCTGTTCAGCCAGGTCGTGGTCCGAATCGTCCGCCGCTCACGTCGCCCATGCCCCTTGTGAATCATGCAGGCCTGGCGGATGCTCTCGGCGTGGAGTCGTCTCTGCCGGGGGGGAAAGCCCCGCTGGCGGGGCGTCCAAAACACTTCGGATGTCCGCCAGGAGCATCGCCTGATTTTCCTTGGCTGGTAGCACATAATCGCCGCCACGCCGCACAATCTCCGAGCAGACGTCTCGGTGAGTAAACATGGCATCACCCGTGACAACCTTGCCAGAGAGTGGCAGAATTCCGAGCAATTCCAGGGCCGCCTTGTGCTCATTGGTTTTGGCATCGACCCGCAATTGGGTCAGGACCGCCCTCATCTCGGAGGCATAGGCAGCCAGCAGATGCACCGCGGGCAAATTCTCGCCCCGAGACCCACGCGCCGTCTTGCCGTCGATCGCGATGTGTTCGAAGCATCGGGTCCCGAGACGGGCCTGGATCCACTCGCTGATCAACTGCTCGAAGACCGCGACGTCAATCCCGCGAAAGACACGGCTGAGAGTGGCCTCGCTGGGGGCCTTGGATCGGGTGCAGCCGAGGAGCTTCCGGAACTCGCGACCGAAGGCATTGCCGAACTGGACGACGCCCCGCCGCGAGGTGATGCCCGTGAGCATGGCTACGGCCGTCAAGGCCAGAATCGAAGGCAAAGGGTGCCGCAGGCCCTGGGCCCTGCGACGGTCCATAAGCTTCGGTGAACGAAAGACTTCCAGAAGAGATCGCGCGGCGTCCATGCCAAGACCTCCAGGTGTGGATCAAACGGTGACTACTGGCATAACATCATTGCAGCCGATCGGATAGATCAGAACGGAATAGCCCTGGGCCGCGAACGGCCCGGACGTGCGGTCCTTGACGCTCGGGGGTGCCGCCGCGGCGTACAACGGGCGGATCGGGACCGAGGCGGCGTCCCGAGCGACGCACGTCCCCCTTCTCTGGAATGGAGCCGGGTGGCGACGAGGACCAACGGCCGCCTTGGTCCCTCGCACTTCGAGCATTCGGGACGCCGTGGCCAAGCGGACCAGGTCTTGGGCACCGTCACGTTCCGCTACTCGAACGCTGTCGGGATTACCTCGCCGCCGGCGCGGGTCGCGATGGCCCTCCAGACCGAGATGTCCACCGAGTCGCGGACCAGATGCACGCTGCCGTCCATGAAGAGCCCATGAACGCCGCCTCGATGACGCGACCGGGCGCTGAAGACGCCATCCTGCCGGAATCGGGCGTGGACGTTGTCATCGCTACCGACGGGCTGGTAGCCGCAGTCGGGCCCACGCCAGTTCGGCGGGGCGCTGTGGTTGTAGTCTGTCGAGTGGAAGCCGCCGATCAACCAACTCTCCCCCGCCCGCGACTCGTGAGCGATGTCTCCGGGGACGCTCATGCAGATCACCAGCCCTTCATCCGCGCCGCCCAGACTGGGGTCATTGCCGACGTTCGCGAGCCGATAATCCCCTTGCGTGAATGGGCGGGTCATCCAATCGCCCTGGGTACGCTCGGACGCGCAGATCGTGGACGACAGGCCGTCGCGAAACGCGGCGACGGGGTGAAAGACGTGGGAGGTGAACGGACCGGCGTCCGACCCGGGACTGCGGGGGTCGGGGCCGCGCCAGGAAGTGGGGCCGATGCAGAATCGGTAATTGACTCGGCCATATCCGGGGACGTGAGGGCCGGGATCCGACGGACACAAGAAGAGCGGGCTGGAGAACCGGAGAGCCGTGTCGTTGGAGTAAAGGGAGACCGCATCCGACGGTATGCGAGCGAAGTTGATGCTATTGAATAGGCTCACCTGTTCGAGCTCGCAGAGAATCCTGGCGAGCGGGCTGTAGTAATGACCCGAGTAGGGTTGACCTTTGAGGTCCAGGCCGGTCGGTGAGTTCGTCGACGGCAGGCAGTGATGGGTGCTCATATAGTGAGCCAGGCCTAGACCGATCTGCTTGAGGTTCCCGACGCACTTGATCCGCCGCGCCGACTCGCGGGCCTCCTGGAGCGCCGGGAGCAGCAATCCCAGCAGCAGGCCGATGATCGCCAGCGCGACGAGCAGCTCGACGAGGGTCATGCCGGCGGCGGCACGCGGCGGCGTCGACCCGTCCCGCGTGCGAGGGCGTTCAGGCGTGGTAGCGACGGTAGACAAAGTAAACTCCAACACCAAGGGCCACCAGACATCCCGACGGGATGAGCAGATCGCTCCAGGTCCCTCCCTCATCATGCCCTCTCATGACGGGCGGGGGTGGGACGTCCTCGAGGATGATCCGGTGGGCATCCCCCGACGATACAGATGGAAGTTCAGCGAGATCCCAGACCTTCCGTGGTTTATAGTGGACCATATCGGCCGTATTGATCAGCGCCTCGGGCTCATCGAACTCCATGCGGAATGCGCTGGGCGGTGGGCGCGACCCGAACTCGGCCTGTCGAATCGTCAACTGCTTGGCTTCTCCATCACGGAAGAAGACGGTCATCTTGAATGGCAACCAGGCCCCGCAGCCGACCGGTCTGAGGTCGTCGTAGTAGATCCTCATGCTCGGTTCGCCGGTCCCCGATTGGTCGCGGATTTCGCGGGGAATCGAGCCTCGTTCGACGTCGATCCAGTACTGCCTCTGGAAGTCGCCGGACCGGAGAGTCAGGCGGATGACGGGGGCACCCTCGAAGGCGTCATCTTTTAATGACCATGTGTACATATTTGCGTTTAAACAGCGATCTATATCGTAACTTAAGTCGAAGCTCTTCGAATCGGCCTCGCCGAGGTTGAGCGGACAGGAGTAGTACATGTAGAAAATGCGAGTCCCGGCGTCGATCTGGGCAGCTCGGATCAACTGATCTCCCGCGTCGTTGAGGCAGATTCGATCCGACAACGTGATTCGTCCGTCGGTGAGCACTCGACGTGAGAGGAGAGTGGTGGTGTAGCGGCCCTCGCCGACCTTTCTTCGACTGGCCTTCATCTGTTCTAGGCTGAACACGGTCTCGAAATATGCCCTGGGGCCGTCGAAGACGTACCGACCCGTGGCCTCCCGCCGGACGCTCCACTGTCCCGCACGGGCCGCTTCGGGCGTCGGGGCCCTGCCCATCGCGGAACTGATCTCGATCGAGCCGTAACTGAGGAGCGAGCGGTTCGCAGCGTAGGACGTCGCCAACGCCTTCAACGCCTCCACGTCCTCTTGCACCATCGGGATGACGGTGATCGCGATACCGAGAGTGAGCATCGGGAGTGGACTCCGCGTCGTTGAGCAGGGCGGAGGCCGCCGTGATGGAATACGAAGCGGCCTCCGATCCCGGATCAGCTGTCCTTGCAACCCGTCAGGTTGAAGGGATCGGTGCAGCGGAACGTGGTTGCGTTGCACGTTGCGTCGTTCGGGTTGTCGTTCCAGTACTTGTCCGCGTTGCAAGGGAACTGCTTCATGATGCAGTTACCGTTACCCTCATGGCACTGGCCGAGGAGGTATCCGACGCCGTTGTTCTGGGTGAGGCGGTTCCAGTCGCGCTGGGTTCCGGTGTCGTCAGTGCATTTGGCATTACCGACCTTGTAGCAATCCCATCCCACACAGGCCTGGTTGAAGTTCACGCAGGCCCTCTGCGCGACGAGGGCACGGGTCCCGATGAGCAGCACGGCGACCGCGATCGCCACGCCCGCCCATTGCACGATCACACTTCGCATCGATCCTCCCTTCGCTCATTCTTGAGGGAGTGTTTATCACCCCCGTCCGACGATCGGAGGAAGGCTGACCAGGGAACCTTGACGACGGAGCTCGCTTCGTGGTCGGTTACGATTTCGACAGTGCCCGCCATCGCTCTGCGGGTGATGGACTGAGGGATGCGCAGCCGAAGTGAAATGGTCTTTTCCGTTTCTTCTGCCTCACGCTGGCCCCCTTCGATCTCCGCCTCAGGCTCGATGGCCGAGCCCGTCGAGCGGAGAGCGACGATCCGAAACGGGCGATCGCACGTCGATCGCACCTTGATTCGACGTTCAGCGACGTCCCCCCGGCCGACGATCCCGAAGTGTACGCTCATTGGCTCAAGCTCGAAGGGCCCGAACACCGACCAGCAGACAGCCGCTTCAGCCGGGAAGTTTCCCACCGACGCACGCATCGTCCGTGAGAACGTACCCGAAAGGACGTGCGGTCCGAACGACTCCAAGTCGATGACATATCGAGCGCGCTTCACGTTGTGATCGACGATGTCCACTTCTGGGGCTGGGGCTATCCGTGCCCTGAAGCCTTCTGGACATGTGATCTCGGTGACCCGAGGCTCGGGTTTATCGCTTGGGTAGAAGATTTCAAGATAGGGCGGCCCCTCAAGGGGACGCAGGGTGGGATTCGAGCCGTTGTCGGCTATTCGTGCCGTGCCCATGTCTACCCGACTGGGGACAATTCGTGCGATCGGATACGTGCGAAATCTCAGCCGATAGGTCCATTCGGGCCAAACGGGATGGTCCGTGCGTAGTATGGTCCGGATATCCATACTTGCGACACCATCAGGTGGACGCGCCGTGAACGCCAGCCGGGTCGATTCGCCCGGACTGAGTTTCCACTTCTCCAACTTCACACTGGAGCAGGTGCACGTATGCGTTTCGTCCAGGATGGTCACCTCCCGATCCGTCGTGTTCTCGACGATGAACGTGTGGGATAGCTCCGGGGTATGCTGCGCGAACACGACTCCCAGGTCGTGCTCTCCCCCAGGCGGCAGCGTCCTAGTGGAACAGCCAGCGCCGGCAGCGGCGAGTATGCAGGCGATCCCGATGACGCGAGCGACTTCGCTCACGTTCGTCCCTAGAGAAGAAGGGCACGGGGGGGGGGAGGGCTAATCGGACGCTCGATCATGACCATTCCCCGAACTTGGGGTGATCGAGATGATCCGCCACGTTTGAGCAACCTCTTACATTAATCGGCCGCACTCCCGGGTCAAGCTTTTTTTGACCTCTTTTCCAAGATCTGGCGTGGCGGCTACCGGATTGGCCCTCTCGCGGGGGGGGGCGGGGAGCCTTGGCCCGGTGTGCGGCGACGATGGGCCGCTGATGGCGACGATGCCGTCGCCGACGCGGGCGCCGTCGACCGCGAGGATGTGTGCCTCGGTCCAGCCGGGCCGGTCGGGGATTGAGTCCTTGAGGACTTGGCCGTGGAGCTCGTGGCGGTGGAGGTCACGCCAGGGGGCCAGCTCCGACGGTGAGGCGGGGACGACGGCGACGGGCATCGCGGAGCGCTCCGAGGCGGAGGATGCGCGCGACCGCGTCGAACGCGCGCAGCCGGCGCGGGGCGACGTGGTCACGCGGCGCGCGCGGCCCAGACGACGGCGCGCGTGCAGCAGGGGCCGCGGTCTCACCCCGGTCCGACGGCCGGCTCGGCGGTGCGCTCGATAACGGCGCGGAGGGCGTGGGGACCGCCGGGGCTGAAGCGGTGGGCGTGGTCGTCGGTGACGGAGAAGCGGGTGGGGGTGATGGAGACGATGCGCCAGTCGGCGTCGGCGAAGGCGGCGCGGATTTCGTCGGCCGAGACGCGGCGGGGTCCGTCGCCGGGGGGTTCGGCGTCGCTGAAGCAGAGCAGGATGACGTGGCCGCCGGGTGGGACGACGTGGCCGAGAGCTTCGACGTAGCGGGCCCGCTCGGCGTCGTCGAAGGTGTGGAACAGGCCGCAATCGACGACGGTGTCGAAGGAGCGGCCGAGGCTGCCCAGTTCGAGGGCGTCGGCCAGGACGAACTCGGCGTGCTGAGCGAGGCCGCGTTCGGCGGCCTTGGCGCGGGCCTGTTCCAAGGCGGCGGGGACGACGTCGATGCCGAGGACCTTGTGGCCGCGGGAGGCAAGCCACAAGGCGAGTTCTCCGGTGCCGCAGCCCGCGTCGAGGACATCGCCACGAATCAGGCCAGCCTCGGCGGCCTGGATCATGGCGGGCTGGGGACCGCCGATGTCCCAGGGAGGGCGATCGGCGTACATCGGTTCGAAACGCTCGCGGCTCATGGGGGGTGCCTCAGGGGCGATGTCGGGTCCCGGTCGCCACCAGCCGGATTGCGCGGCGGGTCTGGCGACGGGGGATCGAGCCCGCTTAGCGCGAACGCTCGACCTCCTCCCGACGTTTGGGGAACTCGACGATGACGACGGTGTGGTTGGCTTCGTCGTAGGCGTACTCCTGGTAATAGGGGAGCATGGGGAGGACTAGGCCGGTGGGGTCACCCTTGCGGACGATAACCGACTGGAACTCTTCGTAATTTTTGAGCGGGCCGTTGAGGATCTCGTGGGCCTGGATGGCCTGGTTGGCGGCGTAGGTGCCGCCGAGTCCGGCGGCCTGTCGATAGGTCTTGGCGAGGGTGCCGAGGTAGCCGCCCGACGGACCGACCGTGCCGCCGGCCTCAGCGATCTGGCCGCCCTGAGCCAGGGCGTCGGCCAGCCGCAGCACGTCCTGGGTCGTCTTGCGGATGGTCTCGCGTGGCGCGACCTCGGAGGCGGTCGAGGGCTGGGCCGGGGGCGTGGGTTTGGGAGAGTCGCAGCCGGCCAGTCCGGCGAGAGCCAGAACCAGGAGGGGTCGCTGCCAGAGATCGGTGGACATGGGTGAGGCTCGGCCTGGGTGCCCGATCGGAGTGGATCCTGCGCCGTAATTGTACCCGTCGGCCGCCCGCCTGCGGGGCGCGGCCGGGCAATTGCGCGGCCGGCGGCAGGCCGTGAGGGTGGGAGTTTGGTTGAATGCAGCCGCCGGTCGTGGGGCAGCGGGCGGGGCGTACGGAGGCCGAGTTGCCCGAGCGGCCGGGTGCGGAGGGCGATCGGGCGATCAAGCAATCGGGCGGGTTTTGAGGCGACGAGGGGCTTAGCCCAGCCGGGTCAGCTTGCTTAAGCGGCCGGGGACGACCCACTCGGCGACCAGGATGTTGCCGTCGTGGTCAAAGCAGGCGTCGTGAGGGTGGACAAACTTGCCTGCCGGCCAGCGGCCGGGATCGAGGCGCACTTTGAAGCCGTCAAGGACTTCGCGGGTCCAGTCGGCGTCGTGTCCCAGGTGGGCGATCACGTCGTTGTTCCGATTCATGAGTGTGACCCGGGCGTGGAGGTCGGGGACGAGGAGGATCTCGCCGCGGGTGTCGAAGTGGGCGGGGAAGCTGACGTTGTGATCCTCGGCGATGAACTGGCCGTCGAGGGTGGTGTACTGGAGGCGGGCGTTGGCGCGATCGGCGATGACGAGCGAGGGGGTGCGGCCGGGGCGGTCGTCCAGGCCGATGCCGTGCGGGGTGCGGTACTGGTTGGGTCCGTCGCCGGTCCCGCCCCAGGTGCGGACGAACTGGCCGTCGCGGTCGAACTGGTGGATGTAGTTGGAGCCGTAGCCGTCGGCGGCGTAGAAGCCGCCGTCGGGGGCGAAGGCGACGTTGGTCGGCGAAAAGTTGACCTTCGGGTCGTCGTAGACGGTGGGGATGGCGGTTCGGTCCTTGATCCAGACGATCTCGCCCTGGAGGTCGGTTTTGACGACCAGGTTGATGGGGAACATGAAGGCCAGGTAGAGGAATTCCTGGCCGCCTTCGTCGCGGATGTCGATGCCGTGGCCGCCGCCGTGCCAGGCTTTGCCGAAGGAGCGGATGAAGCGGCCGTTGGGGTCGAAGACGACGACGGTGTCCTGGGCGGCGTCAGGGGAAGCCGGGCGATCGGGACCGGCGCGATGGGTGACGTAGACGTGGCCGGCCTTGTCGATGGCGACGCCGTGGGTTTCGAACCAGCGGATCGAGTCTGGAATCTGGCCCCAGTGGTGGTCGCAGCGGTAGCGGTGGTCGCCGGAGCCGACGATCGCCTCCTCGTTGCCGGACTTGCGTGCGGCATGCACGAAGAAGGGGGCGGCGGCGAGGCTGCCGAGAAACTGGCGGCGGGAGGGAGCGTAGGGGCTGGCAGACATGACGGGGCAGGCTCCGCAGCGAGGGACTGGGGCGCGTCGGGGGTTGGCCGTTGCCGGCATCTTGACGCCTGGGGATCGTGGCTGCAATCGCGTGGTGGCTGGGTGGGAGTGGCCGCCGTGTTGGGCCGGTCAGGTCGGAGGTGGGGATGAGTCGGCCTGGCGGGTGATGAGGATGCGGCGGAGAGCCTCAGCGATTGCCTGCTCGCCGTAGCCGTCGACGTGGACGCAGGGGATGTCGGCATCGTCGCAGGCGGGCCGGAGGGTTTCGGTGACGGTGTGGCCGACCAGGGTTTTGATGATCAGGACCAGGTCGACCGAGCCGCCGCGGACCCGTTCGCGGAGGGATTCGAGGGCGGCGGGGCGTTTATCCTCGTGGGGTTCCCAGTCGAGTTCGGCCAGTTCGAGGAGGGATTCGAGTTTGCGGCGGCGTTCTTCGCGAGGCGAGCCGCCGATGATGACGCAGCGGAGGCCGCGGGTGCGATCGCGGACGTCGCGGATCGAGTCGCGGAAGGCTTCTTCCTCGCGGGTGCGAGCGTCGTCTTGTTCGAGGCGGGCCAGATGTTTGCGAAGGGCGCGGTAGGACCCGCCGGTGAGGTGGTCGGCGTGAGGCCGCACGAGCTCGAGCAGTTCGGGATCGCTGGGTGCCAGGCCGGCCAGGGCGCGGTCGAGGGCGTCGAGGAAGGCGTCCAGCTCGGGGCTGCCTTCGGCCAGTTCGCCGCGCGCGGTGAGGAACCGCAGCTCGTCGAGGGCCTCGCGGGCGGCCTCTTGGGACTGCTGGCGGCGGTCCTGGATGAGGGTCTGCTGCTCGGCGCGACGGCGTTCGGTTTCGCGGCGTTGGCGGACGGTCTCGATGGCCCGGCGAAGCCCCTGTTCGTGCTCGGCGATGAACTGATCCCAATCGGTCTGGAATTCGCGGCGGAAGGCGTCGATATGGCCTGGCTCGTATTGCTTGGAGAGGCCGATGAGGCGGTGGAAGATTTGTTGCAAGGTGGTGGAGGCGTCGGGTCCAAGCTCTTCGGGTGGGAGCGACTGGAGGCGACGCTGGCGGCCGATCCAGAGGGCGAGCTGGTGGTACTGTTCGCGGCGGTCGAGGAGTCCGAAGCTGTTGAGGGCGTCGTCGACTTCGCGGGCCAGGGCGCGGAGCTGGCCGGCGGGGGTGAGCGATTCGGCGTATCGGGCCAGGCTTTCGCCGTCTCTGAACTGGGCGAGGGCTTCGGGGCGGATCCGCTCGAGTTCGATACGGGCGGCGTGGTAGGCATCGACGGCGGCGGTGAGGCGGACGCGGGCTTCGCCGGCGGCGCGGGTGAGGGTATCGAGTTCGGTCTTGGCGGCGGTGCGCTCGCGTTCGATTTCGGTGCGGCAGGTTTCGATCTGGGATTCGAAGGCGTGGCGCTGGTCGTCGCTGAGGGTGGCGTTGAGCTGGGTGATTTTGAGGGTCAACTCTTTGAGGGAGCGTTCGTCGTCGGCGAGTTGGGCGAGGGTTTTCTCGAGTTCGGGTTTGCGTTCTCGGAGGATCGACTCGGCGGCTTGGTGGTCGGCCTCGGCGGCGCGCATGGCGTCGATCGTCTGGCGGACCTCGGCTTCGAGGCGGCTGGATCGGGCCCGGGCCTCGGCCTCTCGGACCATTTTGGCCAGGGCTTCGAGGGCTGCGCGACTCATGGTCGGATGTGTCCGGGGGGCGGCGGCCGAGAAGATGGTTCGACGGTCGTTACGTTTTCTTCATTGTAAGAGCGCCGCAGGCCCAGGGGGGAAGCCGGGCGGTCGCAGGCGGCGGCTCTTTGCGTGCGGAGGGGATGGGCGGCGTGGGGTGCGGGGGGGCGGTGTGGGTTGTGGGCCGATCAGGGGTGTGGGTTGGGGGAGCTAGGCGGCTCGACGGGGGTGGCGTAGGCGTCGAGGATGCCCTGGTGGCCAGGGTGGAGCGATTCGAGTCGGAGGCGGGCCTGAAGGGCGTACGAGAGGGGGGTTTCGGAGCCGGCGAGGATGACCAGGCGCTGGCCGTCGGGCAAGGCGAGCAGGTCGTTGCCGTCGCGGACCTCGATCTGGGGGACCCGTGGCAGGGCAGCGCGGAGGATGAACCGGAGGCGGCCGCCGGGCAGGGCGCCGCTCCAGGCGGGGTTGAGGCGGGTGGCTGGCTCGCGTTCCAGTTCGGGGATTTCGGCCTCGGGGCCGACGACGGCGACGACGTCGAGTGGCCGGCGTGCGTGGCGGCGGAGGATGGCCTCGCGGAGGGCGAGCAGGTCGGAGGTCTCGCGGTGGCGGAAGTTGACCTCGCGGAGGCCGCCGAAGACGGTCAGGGCCAGAACGCCGCCGAGGAAGGTGCCCAGGGCGAGCCGCTGGCGGCGGTCCGAAGGCCCGACCCAGCGATGGAGCAGAGCCGTGGTTGCGATCAACAGGATCAGGCCAGCCAGGGCGATTGGGAGCACCCAGCGGCTGGCCGAATCAGGCGGCTGGCCCAGCGCCAGTTTCAAGGCAGCGCCGCGGAGTCCGGGGCTGGCCCACCAGATCAGGGCGGCAACGGTCGCCGGCGCCAGCAGCCGCAGGGCGCGGGCGGGGATCTGGCGGTTGGCCAGTTCGAGCATAGTTCGGGCGGCGAACAGGTTGAGCGGTACGAGCAGAAACAGTTGGGTGACGGGGCGTGGGCCGGCGGGCAGCAGCGCCGGCAGTAGCGCGGCGATCGCCATCCAGGCCAGCCACAAGGCGGTCCCGACGATGGCCGGGTTGCGGATTCCGGGCGGAGCGGCCAGCAGTCCGCGGCCAGCGCGGACCGCCCCGTAGAGCCCGAGCACGACACTGGCCGGCGCGAGCAGGAGCAGGCGGTCGATCAGGTTGTGCGGGGCGGGGCTGCTGGCGGGCAGGGGCTCGAGCAGGGTGGCCCAGAAGGCGGGACCGTGACGGCGGGCCATCGCCAGGTGCCAGGGTGCGGCGATCAGCAGCCCGAGGGCGAGCACGGCCAGGCCGGCTGTGGCGACCGTCAGGCGGTTGATCCAGAGGCGGCGGAGCCAAGCGCGCCGTCGGCCGGGACGCGCATCGGGCGGGGGCAGCTCTTGCCGCAGCAGGGCTTGATGGAGCGCGACGATCGGCACCACGACCAGTCCGAACAGGGCGACCGAGAGCAGTGATGCGCCCAGGCAGAGAGCCGAGAGCAACGCCCAGGCGGCGCGGCGCCGGCCGCGGGCCCGCAAAGCGCGGCCGTAGGCTCCGAGGGCGCCGAGCGTGGTGGTCAGGCCCAGGGTTGCTGGTGTGGCCTGTTGCATTTGGAGCAGCAAGTCGCGGTTGAAGCCGGTTAGCACGGCGGCAATCAGGCCGATGGCGGCGCCGCCCCAGAGCCGACCGTGCTGGTAGACCAGAAGGACGAGAATGGCGCCAGCGACGTAGCTGGGAATGACCGTGGCGACCGGCGTGCGCTGGCCGCTCGCGGCCAGCGCAGCCGCTTCCAGCCAGGCGTAGAGGGGAGGCTGGAGGCAGACCTGACGGTAGGCGCGGGCTTCGGCTGGTGTGCCTACGCCGAGCGGCCCGGCCTGGTCGAACCAGCGCCCCTCGAGCACCGCCAGCGCGCGCAGGCCCCACCAGGGTCCCGGAGGCGTGAGGTCCCAGGAGCGCAGGGCGTACAACCCTGGGAGGATCGCCACCAGCACGGCCAGCGATCCCCAGACCGTCGAGCAGGGTCCGGGCGGGACCAAGGGCTGGGGAGCGGGCGTCGGGGCGGGCGAACCCGGATCGAGCCGGACGGCCCGGCCTTGGTCCGCCGTGCGCCGGCCTGCCACCACCGGGCGGAGTCGCAGCCACCAGCGGAGCCGCGGTGTGTGCGTGTCTGGCCGGATAGGCCCATCCATGCGCGATTCGCCCTCTTGCCGGTCTGGTGCCCGAGGTCGGCCCGAGGCCGGTCTGTCGGCGGATGACCATGCCTTATCCGAATCGATCGGCTGCGTACAGGCCGAAAATGACCCGCGTTCTGTCGTAAGATGAAGGCCCTGGGGAAGACCTGGGTCCGAGGACGATTATGAAGCGAGCGCTGAGCCTTACGATTCTGGTGGTCTGGGCGGGGTGTGGTTCCGAGACGGGACCACCGCGGGCGGCGGATCGGCCGTCGGCCGTGTCCGGTCCGGTGGTGGTGTATGCGGCGCTGGACCGTGAGTTTTCGCAGCCGATCTTGCGGATCTACCAGCGCAAGGCGGGTGTTGAGGTCTTGCCGGTCTATGATGCCGAGAGCACCAAGTCATTTGGCCTGACGGCGCGGATTGTGGCCGAGGCGTCGGCGCCGCAGTGCGATTTGTTTTGGAACAACGAGCCGCTCAATACGATCCGGCTGGCGCGGCAGGGCTTGCTCGAGCCGATGCATCCGGCGGGGGCGGAGGCGATTCCGGCCGCCTATCGCGATCCGGACGGGCTCTGGTATGGGCTGGCGGCGCGGGCGCGGATTGTGATTGTCAACACGGAGCTGCTGTCCGACCGGGAACAGTGGCCGCGGTCGGTGCGCGACCTGGCCGATCCGCGGTGGCGGGGCCGGGCCGGTCTGGCCAAGCCGCTTTTCGGCACCACGGGGACGCATGCCGCATGTCTGTTTGCCGCCTGGGGCGAGGGTCCGGCCAAGGCGTTTTTTCGCGCGGTCCGGGACAATCAGGTTCAGATTCTGTCGGGCAATCGGCAGGTGGCGGCTCAGGTGGCCGCGGGTCGGCTGGCCTTTGGGCTGACCGACACGGACGATGCACTGGCTGAGCTTCGGGCTGGCAGCCCGGTGGCGATTGTTTACCCGGACCAGGAAGAGTCGGGCCTCGGGACCTTGTTTCTGCCGAATACGATTGCGCGGGTTCGCAACGCGCCGCATCCCGAGGCTGCCGAGGCGCTGGCGTCGTATCTGCTAAGCGGGACGGTCGAGGCGGCGCTGGCGCAAGGCCCAAGCGGCCAGATTCCGCTGAATCCGAGCGTGGCCGTCAAGCCGCCGGTCGAGACGCCGGCGACGATTCGCGCGATGGCTGTGGACTGGGCGGCCGCGGCCGACCTCTGGGAGCCGATCGTCGCGCCGTTTTTGACCGAGCTGTTTGCGGCGGCTGGGGACTGAGCGGGCCGGGATCAGGCCCGGATCGCTCCGGGGAACGACCGGGACGAGCCGCACGGAGGCGGCAAGGCGTGGGACACTTGTCCGGCTCGTGTCGCTATAATCTTGAGGAGTTGCCTTCCGAGTGTTGGGTCCGCGGTCGGAATGGCGGTTGAGGAGTGGTTGTCAAGGGAGGCGGGTGATGAGCCGGTCGACGCGTCGGGCGTTTATGGGTGCGGTGGCGGTGTGGCCGGTCGCGGGCCGTTTGAGGGTGCGTCGCAAGGCGGGATGGGATGTGGCCGATCAGGCTGATGCGTTGATGCGTAAGGGGGTGGCCTTTCTGCGGGGTCGCCAGGAAGAGAATGGGGGCTGGTCGACGAGTCGGAATGAGCCGGGGATTACGGCGCTGGTGGTGGCCGGGCTGTTGAAGTCGAAGCTGGTGACGCCGTCGGAGCCGGTCGTTGCGCGTGGGCTGGCGTATCTGGAGCCGGTGGTCAAGCCGGACGGCGAGGTTGAAGGGCCGCACGCCAATTACACGGCGGCCATTGCGTTGATGGCCTTCCAGGAGGCGAACGCGGACGGTCGGTATACGCCGCAGATTCGAGGGGGTCAGGCGTTTCTGAAGCGGATGCAGTGGGACGAGGGCGAGGGCAAGACGCCCGAGGATGTTTATTACGGCGGCGCGGGGTATGGCGGGCGTTCGAACCGGCCGGATTTGTCGAACACGGCGTTTATGATCGAGGCGCTGCGTGAGACGGGCTTGCCGGCCGATGATCCGGCGTTGCAGAAGGCGATCCGGTTTGTGTCGCGGTGTCAGAACTACGCCAGCGAGTTCAACGATCAGCCTTGGGCCAACAAGGTCAACGACGGCGGCTTCATTTACACTCCGGCCAACGGCGGCCAGAGCATGGCCGGCGAGGCGCCCGGCGGCGGCCTGCGATCGTATGGGAGCATGACCTACGCGGGGTTCAAGAGTCTGGTCTACGCCGGGCTGGCGCCGGAGGATCCGCGGGTCAAAGCCGCGCTGGGCTACATTCGGCGCACCTATACGGTTGAGGAGAATCCGGGCATTGGGCAGGCCGGCCTTTACTATTACTATCAGGCGTTTGCCAAGGTGATGAGCACGCTGGGCTCGCCCACGTTCGTCGACGCGTCGGGGGTTGAGCACGATTGGCGCGCCGATCTGGTGGGGGCGTTGGCCAAGCGCCAGAGGGACGACGGGGGCTGGGTCAACCCGGCCGATCGGTTCATGGAGGGCGATCCCAACCTGGTCACCGGCTTTGCCCTGATCGCGCTGTCGTATGCCCGTCACTTCAAGGCGGCCTGAGTCAACGCGCGTGCCAGGGCGTACAGTTGCCGTGTTGTGTGCCTGGGGTCGAGGCGGCAGTCTTCGGCCGCGGAGCCTCCAGACGGGGCTCTCGGTCTGGGGGCTCGTCGGGTAAATGGAGGCCTTTCGGTCTGGGGAGTCGTCGGTTGGCGCCTCCTCCAGACGAACGCGTCCGGGTTCGGGTTGACCGGTGTAGCGGGTTTACCGTAGGTCTCTCGGACCTCGTCCCAGGCCTTCGCCAGCGAGCGGTAGAACTCTTCGGAGTTGATGCCCAATTGCTCGAACACGATGAACGGCCGCGTTTACGCCGCCTGCTCGTCGAGCCTCTGGACCACCTGATCGATGGGCTGCGGGTGCCCTTCGTCGTTCCGCCCGTTGCGGACTGGCGCGATCTTCCCCTGCTTGATCAGGTAGTTCAGGGCCGGCACGCTGGCGTCGCCGCCCCGCTTCCGAAGTTCCTGTGCGGCCTCTTCCGTGCTCACCGGGTTCTTCGAGGGAATCCCGAAGCACACGAAGTCCAGGTCGGCCTCGCGGCCGAGAATCAGTCCTATGCGTCTCACCTTTCTGGTTGTGGAATGCAAATTTTCTTTATGTTCAATGTAGATATATCATACTGTAGATATACCGGGACGGAAGTCTGGTTCGCGGACGTTTTGCAGAATTTCTGCAAAATCAGCCCTGAAAAGCAAAAAGAGAAAGGCGTCAGAGCGGTTGTGCCCGCGCCGTACTTCCGATGCGCCGTTACGCATCCAGCGGACTGCGGACGCCGAGGCCCGGCCTGGCCATGACGTGCGTGTAGATCGTCGTCGTCTCGATATTCTTGTGACCGAGCAGTTGCTGCACGGTCCGGATGTCGTAGCCGTTCTCCAGCAGGTGCGTGGCGAAGGAGTGCCGCAGCGTGTGACAGGTGACGCGCTTGCCGATCCGCGCAACGTCGGCCGCCTGCTTAACCGTCCGGTCCACCGCGCCGGGATGAGCGTGCCAGCGGATGCGGCGCCCCATCTCGCGATCCAGCCGGATCAGAGACGGGCCGAACACGAACTGCCACCGAAGCTCTCTCGCGGCCCCGTGGCGCTCGTGCTCTAGACTCGTGGGAACCGGCGCGTAGCCTGCACCGTTCTCGCCATCGTGTTCGTGCCGCAGCCGGACGAATTCGACTTGAGCCTTCAGTCGCTGCTCCAGAGATTGCGGGAGCATGGTGATCCGGTCCTTGTTCCCCTTCCCGCCGCGAATGACAATCTGTCCCCGGTCGAAGTCGATGTCTCAGACCCGCAACTGGCAGCACTTGGAAATCCGCACGCCGGTCCCGTAGAGCAACTCGACGATCAGCCGATGCGCGCCTTTCTCCGGCATGGCGGCGAAGAGTCGCCGGACCTCGTCTTTGGAGAGCACCGTCGGAAGCCGCTTCGGTCTGTGGGCTCTGACTGCATCGAGCGAGCCGAGGTTCTTTTCGAGCACGTGGCGGTACAGGAACAGCATCGCGCCCCGTGCCTGGTTCTGCGTGCTCTCGGCCACGCGGCGGTTCACGGCCAGGCGGGTCAGAAACGTTTCCACCTCCGGTTCAACCATCTGACTCGAGTGAATCCACTAGCCGGTGCGATCGTGGTGAAACCGCAGGAATTGCTCGACCCACCGCCGGTAGGTCTGGATCGTGCGGGGAGCCAGTCGTCGCGCCTTGCGGGTGGCTTGGTCCTGATCCAGGAGCTTCATACCCTTCGGTCTGCTGCGCAAGATTTGCTCGGTCAATTCGCGCGGCGGAATCGTCGCATCCCGATGGGAATGCGAGGATTGAAAGGCGGAGGCCGTTTGGTATTCTCAATGCGTTCGGTTCACAGAAACAGAGTTCAACGCGTGTGCTAGTAACAAGTTGGAGGAATCAACGGTATGACCCAACAGAAGACAGAGTTGAAGGTAGTTTGCAAAGAAGATTGCGGCAAAGCGCCGAGGAAGGCGCAGCTGCGCGATTTTTACATCGCTTTGGCCCGCACAAACATCAAGGAGGTTTTGAATTATCTGACCGACGACATTGTTTGGCACCTGGCTGGCGAGACAACGATTAAGGGAAAGCAAACTGTTGCGGAGTTCTTGAAGGAGATGAAAGATTCGCCAGTTTCCGAGCTAAAAATAGACTATATCGTCACCCACGGGACCGATTGTGCCGCGACGGGCCAGGCCACTTTTGCTGACGGCAGGGTGGTCGATTTTGGGGATTTCTATATTTTTGCGGGCCACGCCAAGCACAAAAAGATCAAACTGATTAAATCTTTCATTGTGGAGACTAAACCCGATAGTGATCAGAGTTGCTCTTGACTGGTGTTTCCTCCTAGCGTTGCAAAAGATTGCTGAAATTGTGAATGGAAATTTTTAGCAGTATCGCGCGTCGAACAATTCGCTCAACGCGACCTCGCTTCGCTCGGCGCGTTAGCTCAATCGTTCGGCGGAGGAGGGTTTCGCGGTGGACATCGTCTGGGACAGTATCACTCGAGCCGAGGTGCTGCACGAAGGGGCAGCCCAGATTCGCCACGCGCTCGCTGACGCCGCCAAGAGCTACAACTGGCCGCGGGTGTTCGAGCTGGTCGCGGAACAGCCGGTGCTCGTCAACGCCACCCGGCTGGGCGGGTCGTCGCTGTATGCCCCGCTGCACCAAGCCGCCCATGGCGGAGCGCCGGCCGAGGTGGCACAGCGGCTGATCGGGATGGGGGCGTGGCGGACGCTCCAGAACGCCCGCGGCGAGAGGCCGGTCGATGTTGCCGAGCGGTGCGGCCACCGCCACCTGCTCGGGGTGCTGGCCCCGGAGTACAAGCACCACATCCCGATCGGGGTGCTGCTCAAGGTGCAGCAGCACTTCCACGCGGTCATCCGCGGGCGGATCGATCGGCAGTTGCCGGACCACGGGTTGCGGCTGCCGGAGTTGGAGCCGCTGCTGGAGTTGGATCGGCCGCAGATGTGGTTCCCGGTGCCGGGCATGTACGGTGGGTTCAGCTACCGGTTGGAGCTGGCCGGTGTCGAGGCCAAACTGGTGTCGGAGAGCTGGTGCCGCGTCGTGGGTGGGTCGGGCCAGCGGCACGAGATCACGTCGGCGGGGGGCCGGCTCGTCGAGGAAGGCTTCGTTTAGCAGGTAGGGGGCGACCAATGTGGGTCTTTACCAAACACGGGTTCTTCAGCGCGGTTTGCGCCCGGCAGGGAGGCGGCGAACACAGCCAGCCTGTCGATCCCGACCGTATCATGGTTCGAGCCAGGCTTCGAGGACATCTCGAAGCCTTGAAGAAGCGGTTCCCCGAACTACTCGGCCAGTGCGCGATTCAGGAGTTCGCCAGGGCCGACTATGCCTTCCGCATCTTCGTTGCCAAGCCCGTGTGGTCACAGGTGCTTGCTGGCCTGGCCGAAGAGACCGATTACGATAACTTTAAGTCCGAAGTTGCCCGGCATCAAGGAATGGCGGGAGCCGCCTACGAGCGTGCGCTGCATGACGTGTGGTCCGTCGTGTACAAGCTGCAGAAGTAATCGCAGGGTCACGCCGCCGAACCAGGCGCTGCACCTGACCGCGGCGGCATTACGGTTTTTCGAGGTTCAACGGCTCTCCAGCCGCCACGGCAGGTGAGCTTGGTCGTTCGGCGTGCGGAGGCTTCGGGGTGTGAAAGTGGTAATCGGTTGCTTCGCGGTCTTCATCAGCGTGTTCTACGCCGTGGGGTTCGGCCTGCTCGGGTACGGGCTGTGGAGCGCCTGGCGGTCCGTCCATGCGGCGGCCTGGCCGACTGCCCCGGGGACAATCACCCACCTGGCGCTCGAGGAACACTCCGGCAACGAAGACACCACCTACGGGGTGAAGGTCAAGTACACTTACACGGTCGATGGGGTGGCGTACGAGGGCTCCTGCCTCGCGTTCGGGTACGCGAGAAGCAACAGGAGGGAAGCGCATGAGCAGATCCACCGTAAGCTGAAAGAGGCCAAGGCCGTTGGCGTACGCTACGATCCGTCTGAGCCGTCGGTATCGTGCCTGTCATTCGGGTTGCATCGCTCGATCCAGTTCACGCTGGTGTTCGCGGTCACTTGGCTGTTGATCGTGTTCGGGTTCACACTGCTGTTTTGGGTGTTCTCCCGCAATGACGCAGTGTTGCTCGACAACTTGTCGGTGCAGTAAGCAGAGGCACGCTGAACCAGTCGCTGCAGCAGACGGCGGGGGCATGATTCGTTTTCGTGGACCACAGCTCAGCGTGCCCCGCCGCTGCTGAGCTGGGTCGTTAGGCCACGCTTGGAGTTTCGTCGTGCCTGGCAGCATTTCTCCCAGACTGTTGGAAGTTGTCGAAGCTTTGCCGCTACGGCGAGGGCTTCGCGTCCTTGAGATCGGTTGTGGCCCGGGCGTTGCTGCCCGTGCGGTCGCTGAACGCATCGGCAGCGGCCATGTGCTCGGGATTGATCGCTCGGCCAAGGCCATCGCTCAAGCCATGTTCGGTTCTAGGCCTCTGATCGCGGCCGGCCTCCTGAGCTTCCGGCACGTTGCTATCGAAGAATTCGTGCTCGAGCCCGGGGAGCGCCCCTATGATCTTGCGTTCGCTGTTCGAGTCGGCGCACTCGATGGGCGGCACCCGGAGACGCAACAGGCTGCGCTCGCTCGAATCCGCGCCGCCCTTCGTAAGAAGGGCCGCCTATTCATTGATGGCGGTTATCCAATACGTGAGGTCCCGCTTGGCGTGGCCTAACAATTCGTCCAAGCCGACGCCGCTCCGCGGCGCGGCTTAACTCAGGTGTTATGCGGCTCTTTTCCATCGAAGCGCATGAGCTATTACCGATCTGATCTGGCTTACGTCCACGATCACGGTTTCGGACAACTGGCGTCCGCTGCCGCCGAATTTCTGATCGATGAGCTTGCTCGAAAAGGGCTAGATCGCGGAACCATATGCGAGCTCGGATGCGGCAGTGGAATCACGGCGCGCGCACTGGCTGATAGGGGCTATTCAGTTGTCGGAAGCGACATGTCCGAAGCGTTCATCCAGATGGCCCGGGAGCGGGTGCCGGAGGCAGAGTTTCGTGTCGGGTCATTCGTTGAGATGGATTTGCCACCATGCACTGCGGTGTGTGCTATCGGTGAGGTGCTGAACTATGCGTTTGACAGCCGCAGTAGCGCCGCGACTCGAAAATTGTTCTTTGATCGGGCGTTCCGGGCGCTCGTACCGGGCGGCGTCTTTCTTTTCGACGTGGCGGGCCCGGATCGTGCGCCCGATCGTCCTACGCGGACGTTCGTAGAGGGCCGAGACTGGACGGTTCTTGTGGAGACGTCGACACGAGCGGACGTGCTGACGCGTCGGATCGTCACCTTCAGGCGGTCTGGATTGGCCTACCAGCGCGACAGTGAAATCCACCAGCTTCACTTGATCGCCCCTGGTGACATTGAGGCCCAACTTCGCGCCGTCGGCTTTGAAGTCAAGCGGCTCGGCGGATACGCTGGGCAAGTGTTCCCACGAGGCCTGTATGGATTTCTCGCGTGGCGTTCGGAGAAAGCCGCATAACAACCGGTTGCAGCGGACGGCCCGCTGTGCGGCCCGCCGCTGAACCGGAGCGTTGGGCAGCAAAAAGGAGCTTTCCATGAATCTCAGTTTGTTTCGTCATGCATTCTTTTTGATTTTGCTCTCGATGGTCGGAGCGTTCTTTTTCCCGGCAATGGCCATTCCCAGACTCGGGCTCTCTGCCCATACCATCGGCATCTTGAGCGGCGTGCTTCTGATAGCTGTCGGCGCCATTTGGCATCACTTTCAACTTTCGAGCATCCAGCAGTCCTGGTTAAAATGGTCTTGGCTCTACTCAAGCTATGCCAACTGGCTGGGATGCTTGATCGGTGGGATTTTTGGTGCGGGAAAGATGACACCTATAGCATCTTCAGGTGTTGTCGGTGCTGATGCGCCTGAAACAGTAGTGGCTTTCCTGCTCGGCAGCGTCGTGATCTCCTCCCTGGTTGCAGTCAGCTTATCTCTTTGGTGTCTGCGGCATCGTGAACCAGCTGCCCAACAAGACGCTGCACCGGACTCCGCTACGCTCCGCCGATGAGCTTTGCGTTCGGCGAGTGGAGACAGACGGTGACACCGATCGACTATGACCGAGTCGCCGCGCTGTACGACGCCTACGTCGTTGCGGACTTCGACGTGCCGTTCTTCACCGAAGAGGCACGCCGGGTGAGTGGCCCGGTACTGGAACTGACCTCGGGCACGGGCCGCCTGTCGGTGCCGCTGATTGAGGCCGGGGTGGACCTCACGTGCGTGGACTGCTCGCGGGGCATGCTCGACGTACTAGTTGGAAAGCTGACCGCTCGAGGCCTCCGCAGCGAGGTCGTCTGTGCCGACCTCTGTGATCTCACGCTACCGCCGCGGTTCGACCTTGCGATCTTGCCGTTCCAGTCGTTCATGGAGGTGGTCGGCGAGGCGCGGCAGCGGGCAGCCCTGGCGTCGGTCTTCGCGTGCCTCCGGCCTGGGGGTCGGTTCATCTGCACCATGCACAACCCCGCGGTGCGCCGCGCCCAGGTGGACGGCGTGCTGCGACTGGTGGGCCGGTTCTCATTCGAGGGCGGCAGCCTCGTCGTCTCGGGGTTCGAGCAGGGCGGCCGGCCGGTTGTGTCGCGCCTGCAGTTTTTCGAGTTCTTCGGGCCGGACGGGCGCATGGCCTGGAAGCAGGTGCTGCCGATGGAGTTCGAGTTCGTCGAGCGGGAGGCGTTCGAGTCAATGGCGGTTGAGGCGGGGTTCCGCATACTCCAGCTGTACGGGGACTACCAACGAGCGGCGTTCGAGCCGGGAACAAGCCCGGTGATGATTTGGGTGCTGGACAAACCGGCCGAACCAGGCGTTGCAGGCGACGGCGGGGGTATGTAGCGTTTCTGGGACTCATAGCTCACCCGGCTCCCGTCGCTGCTGAGCAGGTGCGTTCGGCCGCCAAGAGCCAACGAGGAGATGCACATGGCCAGATACAGAAATTCTCTTCCCCAACTCCGAGGTGACTTCTTCCTCACCGATGGGGGAATCGAAACCACTCTGATTTTCCTCGAGAGTCAGGACCTCCCGTACTTCGCCGCCTTTCATCTTTTCAAGTCAAAGGAAGGCGAAAACGCGCTTCGGAAGTACTTCCGGACATACGGTGCGCTCGCCCACAGGTTCCAAGTCGGACTGGTTCTGGAAACCCCGACGTGGCGCGCTAATCCTGATTGGGGAGAAAAACTCGGGTACAGCGCGGATGCCCTCGCCGAAGCAAACCGCAAGTCTGTCCGCTTGCTCGAAGAGATTCGTAGCGAATACGAGACCAACCGAACGCCTATCGTCATCAGTGGTTGTATCGGACCTCGCGGGGACGGGTACGTGGCGAACAGCGCCATGTCGGAAAAGGAGGCCGAGGCGTACCACGGCACGCAGATCGAGGTGCTTGCGGCTACGTCGGCAGATCTTGTCACTGCGATCACTATGAACTATGTGGAAGAGGCGATTGGCATAGCGCGTGCGGCCAAGCACTCGAAAATGCCCGTTGTTATTTCTTTTACCGTCGAGACAGATGGAAACTTGCCCACTGGTCAGACGCTGGCCGATGCAATCACACAAGTGGACAACGCCACTGGAGGCTACCCGGCCTACTTCATGATCAACTGTGCCCATCCGAGCCACTTTGACAAGGTCATACGCGGAGACGAGTCGTGGACAGCACGAATTCGCGGTCTCCGGGCCAATGCGTCGAAGATGAGTCACGCGGAGCTAAATGAGGCACCCGAACTGGATGCTGGAAATCCGGCCCAGTTGGGCCAGGAGTACGCCGCTCTGAAGCGGCGTCAACTCAGTCACCTTAACGTGATGGGTGGGTGTTGCGGCACAGATGATCGGCATGTCGAACAGATCGCGGCTGCATGCGCGCCGCTATTTTGAGCAGCGCCCTAACAACAGCATGCAGCGGACGGCGCTCCGCGCCGCCGGTGATGCCGCACGTTGGCCATAGGGAGGATAGAAATGGCAAAACTGATTAACAGTCCGACTATTGTCTCGGCCGCAGGATCGCCGCCAAAGCAGATAGAAGAGTTCATCGGCCAAGTCAGCAGCGGCACTGAAGCACTCAGCATAGCCCGCATGAGAAGTCCCTCCGGATGGGTCGAACCAGGCCAAGTCGCCCAGTTCGACGAATACACCGTCGTGCTCAAAGGAACCCTCCACCTTCGGCTCACGACGGGAGAGATGGACGTGCAGCAAGGCCAAGCAGTCATCGTCCCTGCCGGAGAGTGGGTCCAATACAGCACACCCTCCCCAAGCGGAGCCGAATACATTGCCATCTGTTTGCCGGCTTTCTCACCACAGACCGTGAAAAGAGATGTATGAACTGGCTAAACAGCAGGTCGACCACTACAAATCAAACTTGCGGGCGCGGTTGATTTGAGGGTCACTTGCATCATTCGGCGGCCCTCGCCCCAGACCGAGTGACAGCCGCCTGTCACCATAAGGCAGGTTGGCGCTCGCGGGAGTAGCTCGGGGTCGATAGCGGGATCGGGATAGAACGCAGCGTCGAGGCCGAACCAGGCGCTGCAGCAGACGGCGGGGGCATAATTCGTTTTCGTGGACCACAGCTCAGCGTGCCCCGCCGCTGCTGAGCTGGGTCGTTACGGCTCTCGCACTGTTCCCCGTTCCCACGCGAACCCGATCCGCTTCACAGGGCTCCTCGTCCTGTCGAACCCCGTCACGCCGTTGGGGCTTCCTCGACCCCGGAGACACCCGGCGACGCCCACATTCACAGGGACGTGGGCTGCGGGTTACGTAGCGGACGTGGTCTGCGGGTTGCGTCGGTGCCATCGGCGTACTCAGGAAGAACGTCGCATGGACCGAGCGGCGATGGCGTCTGCGGGGGCTTGAACGCACGTGTGCCGGTCTGCGGCCGGGTGTGCGACAATCAGAGAGCGGCTCTGCACATCGGGATCACGGACTAGGGACACAAGAGAGATGGGCCTCATTCTGACCACCACGCCGAACGTCGAGGGTCGTAAGATTGTTCGTTACCTGGGGATCGTCACCGGCGAGGCGATTCTCGGAGCGAATCTCTTCAAGGATTTCTTTGCGGGCATCCGCGACATCATTGGCGGCCGATCGGCGGCGTATGAGGGCGAGCTGCGCAAGGCGCGCGAGACGGCCTTTCAAGAGATCGAGCACCAGGCCGCCGAGCTGGGAGCCAACGCCGTGGTCGGGATCGACCTGGATTACGAGGTGCTGGGCACCGCCGGCGGGATGCTGATGGTCAGCGTCAGCGGCACGGCGGTCGTCGTGCAGTGAGCTATCCAGGTCCGAGCGACCGGGCTTGCCGGGTATCTGGAGCCTGAACGACCGTCCTCGGCCGCGGAGCCCCCCAACGTGGCGCATTCGGCGTGGGGGCTCGTCGGGTGAAATGTGGGGCCTTCGGTCTGGTGGCTCGTCGGCTGAGGCCTCCTCGCCCCCGGTCACCCCGGCTGCGGCTTTGCTGACCCCGGGCGAGAGGGGGCCGCCCACGGGCCTCAGGGTTCGAGGTCGATTATCCTGACACGGCTGAATCCGCGGTGACGTGGGTCGAGCCCGCGCCGGCCTTGCTCTCCTTGAGTAGGTCTTGCAGAGCGAAGACCTCGATGGTGCCGTCGCCCTGGTGGAGGCGTTCGAGCGCGGCGACGGCCGCGCGGGCGCCGCTCAGGGTGGTGATGCAGGGCACGCCGTGGCTGACGGCGCTGGCGCGGATGCGACCCTCGTCGGTGCGGGCTCCTTTGCCGCTGGGGGAGTTGATGATCAGGGCGATCCGGCCGTTGGCCAGGTGGTCGAGGACGTTGGGCCGGCCCTCGTGGAGTTTGCGGACCAGTTCGACGTCGAGGCCGGCGGCGGTCAGGGCGCTGCCGGTTCCGACGGTGGCCATGAGCCGGTAGCCGAGAGCGTCGAGGCGGCGGGCGATATCGACGACCTGCTTGCGGTCGCGGGAGGCGACCGACAGAAAGACCGTTCCTTCCATCGGGAGCCGGCTCGAGGCGGCGAGCTGGCTTTTGGCGAAGGCGGCGGCGAAGTCGCGGTCGATGCCCATGACCTCGCCGGTTGAGCGCATCTCGGGGCCGAGCACGGTGTCGACGCCGGGGAACTTGGCGAATGGGAAGACGGCTTCCTTGACCGAGACGAAGCTGGGCACCGGGTCGGCGTCGATTCCCTGCTCGGCCAGACTCTTGCCCATCATGACCCGCGCGGCGGCCTGGGCGAGGTTCAGGCCGGTTGCCTTGGAGACGAAGGGCACGGTGCGGCTGGCGCGGGGGTTGACCTCGAGGACGTAGACGGTGCCGTCCTTGACGGCGAATTGAATGTTCATTAGTCCGCGGACGTGGAGGGCCTCGGCCAGTAGGCGGGTCTGCCGTTTGAGTTCCTCGACGGCCTCGGCCGGGAGCGAGAACGGCGGGATGGCGCAGGCTGAGTCGCCGGAGTGGATGCCGGCTTCCTCGATGTGCTCCATGACGCCGCCGACGATGGTGCGCTCGCCGTCGGACACCGCGTCGACGTCGACCTCGATGGCGTCCTCGAGGAATTTGTCGATAAGCACGGGGTGCTCGGGGCTGGCCTCGACGGCCTTGTCCATGTAGGCGTCGAGGCTGGGCTCGTCGTAGACGATTTCCATGGCGCGGCCGCCCAGGACGAAGCTGGGGCGGACGACGACCGGGTAGCCGATCCGGTCGGCGATCCGGCGGGCCTGTTCGCGGTTCGTGGCGGTGTCGCTGGGGGTTTGCCGCAGGCCCAGTTCGTTGATCAGGGCACGGAACCGCTCGCGGTCCTCGGCCAGGTCGATCGAGTCGGGGCTGGTGCCGACGATGGGCACGCCGGCGGCCTCTAGAGCGCGGGCCAGGTTGAGCGGGGTTTGCCCGCCGAACTGGACGATCACGCCGGTCGGGGCCACCCGGTCGCAGACGTTGAGGACGTCCTCGACGGTCAGCGGCTCGAAGAAGAGGCGGTCGGAGGTGTCGTAGTCGGTGCTGACGGTTTCCGGGTTGGAGTTGACCATGACGACCTCATAGCCGTCGGCCCGGAGTGCGTAGGCTGCCTGGCAGCAGCAGTAGTCGAATTCGATGCCCTGGCCGATGCGGTTGGGTCCGCCGCCGATGATGACGACCCGCGGCCGCTGGCCGACCCGCGACTCGTCCTCCTGCTCATAGGTGGAGTAGTAGTAGGGCGTGTAGGCCTCGAACTCGGCGGCGCAGGTGTCGACGAGCTTGAAGACGGCCTCGATGCCGCGGGCCTTGCGGTGGCGGCGGACCTCGGTTTCGCTCGTGCTCCAGAGGTGGGCCAGTTGGCGGTCGGAGAAGCCGTTGCGCTTGGCCTCGCGGATCAGCTCGTCGGGGGCGGCCGCCAGCGAAGGCACGGCCTTGAGCCGATCCTCGAGCCGGACCAGCTCGGCGATCTGGGCCAGGAACCAGGGGTCGATGTGGGTCAGCAGGTGGATGTCGGCGATCGACAGGCCGGCCCGCAGCGCGTAGCGGATGTACCAGATCCGCTCGGCGTTGGGGGTGGCCAGCTTGCGCTTGATCTCGTCGTCGGACGGTGCGGCGTCGGTCCCCCAGAGGTCCTTTTTGTCGCAGCCGATGCCAAACCGGCCGACCTCGAGGCCGCGCAGCGCTTTCTGGAGGCTTTCGCGAAAGGTCCGGCCGATCGCCATCACCTCGCCGACGCTCTTCATCTGGGTGGTCAGGATCGGGTCGGCGTCGGGAAACTTCTCGAACGCCCAGCGCGGGACTTTGGTGACGACGTAGTCGATCGTCGGCTCGAAGCAGGCTGGGGTCTCGCGGGTGATGTCGTTTTTGAGCTCGTCGAGCCGGTAGCCGACGGCCAGCTTGGCGGCGATTTTGGCGATCGGGAAGCCGGTTGCCTTGGAGGCCAGGGCGCTGGAGCGGCTGACGCGGGGGTTCATCTCGATGACGACCATACGGCCATCGCGCGGGTTGACGGCGAACTGGACGTTCGAGCCGCCGGTCTCGACGCCGATCTCGCGGAGGATGGCGATCGAGGCGTCGCGCATCCGCTGATATTCCTTGTCGGAGAGGGTCTGGGCGGGGGCGACGGTGATTGAGTCGCCGGTGTGGACGCCCATCGGGTCGAGGTTTTCGATCGAGCAGACGATGACGGCATTGTCGGCGCCGTCGCGCATGACCTCCATTTCGAATTCTTTCCAGCCGATCAGACTTTCCTCGATCAGGACCGAGTGGACGGGGGAAAGCTCCAGGCCGTAGGCGACCATGCGGTCGAATTCGTCGCGGTTGTAGGCGATGCCGCCGCCGGAGCCGCCGAGGGTGAAGCTGGGCCGCAGCACGCACGGCAGGCCGGTCAGTTCGTCGCGGATTCGGCGGGCCTCGTCGAGGCTGTGGGCCAGGCCGCTGCGGGCGCTCTCCAGACCGATGCGGTCCATGGCGGCCTTGAACAAGGCGCGGTCCTCGGCCTTGCGGATGGCCTCGGCCTGGGCTCCGATCAGTTGGCAGCCGTGGCGGTCCAGCGCGCCGGAGTCGTAGAGCGCCAGGGCGACATTCAGGCCGGTCTGGCCGCCGAGGGTCGGCAACACGGCGTCGGGCTTTTCGCGTTCGAGGATCCGCTCGACGACCTCGGGGACGACCGGCTCGATGTAGGTCCGGTCGGCCATTTCGGGGTCAGTCATGATGGTCGCCGGGTTGGAGTTGACCAGGACGACCTCAAAGCCTTCCTCGCGGAGGGCTTTGCAAGCCTGGCTGCCCGAATAGTCGAACTCGCACGCCTGGCCAATGACGATCGGGCCGGCACCGATGATCAGGATTTTCTGGATGTCGTCGCGCTTGGGCACGGCGTAATGGACGGGGGCTGGAGGGGAAGACCGGGCATGGAACGGGCCGCGGAGCCTCGCCCCGGCGGAGGACGGAGCAGGACCGCGGCCCTCTTGGTGAGGTCATTGATCGTACTACGCAAGCGGAGGAAGGGACAAGTCGAAGGGTCAGGATGGCTCCGGGAAGAGGGGCTTGAACCGCTGACGGACCTCCTCGGAGAACGGAGCGAAGCTCAACGGACACCGTTGGGCAAGACGATCCAGATCGACCTTCTCGGCAATCCGCGTTGACTGAGCCGACGCGATCGCCTTCTGGGCGACGCCGGCGCACCGGGCGAGGACTGCGCCTGCCGCGATCTCACTCCCGCCCCAGCCGCGGTGCGGGCGGTGGCGGGGGAACGGGTGGCGGCGGGGCCAGGTTCGGGTCGACGGCCAGCGGGGGCGGGACCGGTGCTGGTGCGGAGGGGGGCGTGGCGGGTGCGGGGGCAGGAACCGGGACTGGGGCAGACCCCGGTGCGGCCCCCTCGACGCGCACGCGTGCGCCCGCCGGTGGATCAACGGCCGCGCTGGGTGCTTGGAGTGCTCCTGGAGGCAGCGTCGTCGTGACTCGCCCGCTGCCCTGCGTTCCCGGGCCGAGGCTGCGGTACAGGCCGGCTGGATCGGGGCCGCGCGAGTTGACCAGCCGCCCGCCGAACGTACCGAACGCAGGCGCTGGTCCGAGCCGCTCGTGCTCCTCGTTGACCGTCGCCCGCCCGAATACGGGCCGCATCAGCCCCGTCCACGGGTCGACCACGACGTACCGGGTCGGCACCAGAGCGGCCGTCGACGACCGCAGCCGCACCCGCGCGTCCTTGCCGTAACCGTACTGTTCGTACCGCTGGTAGGTGCCGCCCGGACCCGGCTGGCTGTAGATGACGTCCTGGGCGACGCTTGCCAGGGGCAGACTGACCAGTCCCGCCCACACGGCTGCGTACCAACGCATGGTGCGAACCCTCCCGGCCAGAGTCCCGGCCCCGATCGATCTCCGATCCGACTGATTCTACGCGCCGGCCCTTCCTTGGCGAGCGCCGATTCGTGCAGCCTCCGGTGGGGGCTCTGCGTTGGTGCGATCCCTGGGCCGTGCGTCCGGTCTGCGCACGGTTCCGGTGTGCTGAGGCTGCGCCGAGGCCAGGCCGAATCGAGCGTGGTCGAACCCAAGAGGTCGCGGCGGGTGCTCCTGCGCGATGGCTGGCTCCTGGGCCGAGCGGGTTGCGCGGGCCGGCACGCACGCGCGGTGGTCTGGTTGCGGTAGCCGGTTTGGGCACGCCGCTTCTAAAATGACCGGCATCGCAACAAGGGGGTCCTCGGTGGGGTCGGCTCGGTTGCATTAAGACTGCAACCCGGGTCGGGCCGGGGACCCGCCGGTTCACGTTCCACGGTTTACCCAGGTCATGACCACCGGGCCGTCCCGCTCACTTGCCGGCAGAATTGTCGTGCTGCTCGTCCTCGGAGTCGCCGTGGCGGCCGCGACCGTCCTGGCGTTGATTCCGGGGGTTTGGACGGGGTTCGTGGCCACGGTCCAGGGCCTTTCGGGCACGACGGAGCCGACCGAGAGCCGTCCGGTCTCCGATCCGCCGGTCGCCGGCCAGGTGGCTCTGGTCCCAGGGCAGCCGGGTCGGGTCGAGATTCCGGAGTCGGTGATCGAGGCGCTGGGGATTCGCACGGTTCCCGTGCGACGACCGACCCAGCCGCAATCGCTCGAGTTGATCGGCACGCTGGCGCTTGATACCGACCGCCTGGTACATGTCCACACGCGGTTTACGGGCGAGGTTGTCGAGCTCGGGACGATCGAGGAACCGGGAAGCCCGGCGACAGCCGGCGAGGTTGTCCGCCGCCCGATTCGTTATGGAGACCGGGTCGAGAGAGGGCAGCTCCTGGCCGTTTTGTGGAGCACGGAGCTGGGTGAGAAGAAGAGTGAATATGTCGATGCGCTCTCCCGGCTGCGGCTGGAGCGGGAGACCCTGGCGCGGCTCGAGGCGTTGTATCAGAACGACGCCACCCCGGAACGAAACGTCCGCGAGGCGCGGCGCGACGTCGAAGCCGCCGAGATTGCCGTTGCCCGGGCTGAACGGACGCTGCGTGCGATCCGGCTCAGCGAGGAAGAGATTGCGGCCATTCGGGCGGAGGCCGAGTTGCTCGGCCGGGATCGCGGCTCGCGGGAGAGTCAGCTCGAGCGCGACTGGGCCCGCGTGGAATTGCGATCCCCGCTGACCGGAACGATCCTCGAGAAGAACCTGACGGTCGGGGATATCGTGGAGCCGACGGCCGATCTGTTCAAGATCGCCGACCTCAGCCAACTGGCGATCTGGGCGCATATTTACGAGGACGATTTGCCCACGATTCTGGCCCTGGACTGGCCGATTCCCTGGAGCGTGCGGCTGAAGTCGGAACCGGATCGGCTGCTGGCCTCGAACTGGATCGAGCGGATCGGCAACATCATCGACCCGATTCAGCACACAGCGCCGGTTTTGGGCCGGGTGGCCAACCCGGATGGTCGGCTGCGGGCGGGCGAATTCGTCGTGGCCACGATCGAGATCCCACCTCCGCCGGACGTGGTCGAGGTTCCCATCGATGCGCTGGTCGAGGATGGTCGCCAGAGCGTGGTTTTCGTCCAGCCCGACCCGTCGCGTAGCGTGTATGAGCGGTGCCGTGTGGAGGTGATCCGCCGTTTCGAGGACCGTGCCTACCTGCGGGGACTGCCTCGGACTCCGGGTATTCCCGAGGAGCGAGAGCCGCCCCGGGTCGGCGATGCGGTGGTCGTTTCCGGCGCGGTCGAACTCTGGGCTGCGTACGAGCGGCTTGAGGCCGAAGGTCGGGCTGGATCGTCGGGATCGGGCCGCCCCGATCCGCGCACCGCTTCGGAGGATCGGGAGCGATAGGGATGGGTTTCGGAGACACCGGCCGCGGATCGCTGCCAGGCGCGCGGGGTCTGGTCCGTAGCGGCGGTCGTCGGTTCGGGGGCTGATCGATGTTGCGGCGTCTGGTTGCCTGGTCGCTGGCCAATCCGGCTCTGGTGCTGCTCCTGGCCGCGACGCTGGCGGGATTCGGCCTTTACGCCTTTCAGAACGTCAACATCGAGGCGTATCCCGACCCTGCTCCGCCGATCTTCGAGATCGTCGCCCTCTACCCGGGTGCTTCGGCCGAGGAGGTGGAGCGGCAGGTCACGATCCCGCTGGAGGTGGCCCTGGCGGGCATGCCAGGTCTGACCTCGTTGCGGAGCAAGTCGCTCTTTGGGCTGTCGTTTCTCAATTGTCAGTTCGAGTACGGGGTCGATTACTGGGTCGCGCGGCAGGAGGTTTACAATCGGCTGGCCTCCGCCGAGGTGCCCGCGGGCGTCTCCACTCAGATCTCGCCGCGATTCCCGATCGGCGAGTTCTTCCGTTATCGGCTCGACGCCCCCACGGACCCGGCCGGGAACCCGGTCTACAATCTGAACGACCTCAAGGCCCTGCAAGATTGGACCATCCAGCGCGAGTTCCGCCGGATTCCGCGAATCGCCGACGTGGCCAGCTTTGGCGGCACCGTCAAGCGGTACGAGATTCACCCCGACCCGGACCGGCTCCGCAAGTATGGAATCACCCTCTCGCAACTGGCCGATGCCATTAGCCGGAGCAACGCCAACATCGGCGGGGACTACCTGATCGTCGGCCGGACGGCGCAGACGATCCGGGGGCTGGGGCTGATCGGCGGCGGCCGCGATCCCGCCGAACGGGTGCGGGGGATGAGCGACCCGGTCGCAGCCCGCGACTACCTCCGCGCCGAGGAACGGGAACGGCTTCGCCAGATCCGCCAGATCGTCGTCGCCACGATCAACAACGTTCCGATCCGCGTCGAGGACCTGGTGGACGGAGGCCCCTTGCCGCCGGGTGAGATCTCGGGCGACCGCGGCGTGATCGTCGGCACCCATACCCGGCTCGGGAAGGTCGTCATCTCCCGTCCGCTGCTCGACGAACGCGGCCATGAGGTTCTGGACTCGACCGGGCAACGCGTCTGGATCGACGAGGAGGAAGTCGTTCAGGGCCTGGTCCTGCTCCGCCGAGGCGAGGACTCGCTGCCGGCGCTGGCCAGCGTGAAGGCCAAAATCGACGAGATCAACAACGACCCGGGCCGGCTGCTTCCCGGTGTGAAGCTCGAACCGTTCTATGACCGCACGGAGCTGATCCATCTGACGACCGAGACGGTCCTCGAGAATCTGCTGATCGGCATGGCGCTGGTGGGCATGGTTCTGCTGATGTTTCTGTCGAACGTGCGGTGCGCGGTGATTGTCGCCATCAACATCCCGCTGGCGTTGCTCGTTGCCTTTTCGATGCTCTTTCTGCGGGGAGAATCGGCCAACCTGCTGTCGATCGGCGCGGTTGACTTTGGAATCATCGTCGATTCGTCGGTGATTATGGTCGAGAACATCTATCGGCATCTGCGGCGGGGCGTCGACGCCGACCAGCCCTTGCCGCGGCGGATTCTCAACGCGTTTCTGGAAATCGAACGGGCCTTGCTCTACTCGACGATCATCATGGTGTGCGCCTTTATTCCGCTGTTCACCATGAAGGGCACGGAGGGCCAGATTTTCGGGCCGATGGCCCACACCTACGCCTTTGCGCTTGGCGCTGCCCTGATTCTGGCGGTGACGCTTTCGCCCGTGCTCTGTCTGCTGCTGCTGAAGCGGCTCCGGCCGACGGCGGATAATCGTCTGGTCCGCTGGCTCAAGCGGAGCTATTTGAACCAGTTGCAGGCCTGCCTCCGATTCCGCTGGCTGACGATCGGCTCGTTTGTTCTGGCTGTTGGGGTCACGGTGGTCTGGGTCATGCCGCAGCTTGGCCGCGAATTCATGCCCGAGCTGGACGAAGGGGTGCTCTGGGTGCGCGGCATGTTTCCGCGCAATGTCTCGCTTGAGGAGAACGGCGAAAAGTCGCGGGCGATCCGGCGGATTCTCTGCGATTTTCCCGAGGTTCGGATGGTCATGGGACAGCTTGGCCGTCCCGACTCGGGCGTCGATCCCACCGGCTTTTACAGCGCCGAGTATTTCGTCCCGCTGAAGGATGCGCGGGAATGGCCGGCGGTCAAGGACCGGGAGGGCTGGAGCGCCTGGTTGTTTGGCCCCAAGCGGCCCCGGACCAAACTCGAGCTGATCGAGGAGATGAACGAGCGGCTCAGCAACGCGGTCATCGGCGTCGAATGGAACTTCTCGCAACCGATCCAAGACAACGTCATGGAGATCCTTTCGGGTGTCCAGGGCGAGAACGCCGTCAAGATCATCGGCCCGGACCTGGAGGAGCTGGAACGGCTTGGCGCGGAGTTCGAGAAGATCCTGGCCACGATTCCCGGCGTCAAGAATCCGGCGGCCTACCGGATCACTGGTCCGGCGAATCTCGAATTTCCGATCGATCGGGACAAATGTGCCCTCTGGGGCGTGAGCGTCGCCGACGTGCACAGCGTCATTGAAACGGCCGTGGGGGGCAAACCCTTCAGCACCATGATCGAGGGGGAACGATCGTTCGACATCACGCTGCGGTGGCCCGAGCGGCTTCGCTCCAGCGAACAGGCGATTCTCGATATTCCGATCGATGTCACCAACAACGAGGTTTCCACTGGTCTGGTCGCCACGCAGGCCGAGACGCCGCTGACCGGTTCGAGCGTGGCCGTCTCTTCGGTCGGCACCAGCCAGAATCTGCCGGCGCTGACCGGCAGCCGGGTGGGCGGCACCTACAACGACCTTCGCCAGGCGCCCCGCCGCCGCCTTCGCGATTTTGTCACCGCCCCGGCGTCATCCTCGTCCACGCCGCAATTTGTCCGCCCCGGGGTCACGATGATCTTCCGCGAGCAAGGGCAACGTCAGATCGCGGTCAAATTCAGCGTCCGCGGCCGTGACCTGGCCAGCACCGTCGCCGAAGCTCAGCGCCGGACCGCCGGCCTGCTCGAACCTCCCTACCGGGCGGTCTGGAGCGGTGAGTTCCAGGAAATGGAAGCGGCCGAGCGGCGGCTGGCGATCATCATCCCCCTGTCGCTGGGCCTGATCTTCATCTTGCTCTATCTGGCGTTTCGCTCGGTCGTCGATGCCCTGCTGGTCTTCAGCAACGTGGTCGCCTTGAGCCTGGGGGGGATCTGGGCGCTGTGGCTGACCGGCACCACCTTCAGCGTCAGCGCGGCCGTTGGCTTCATTTCGATCTTTGGCGTGGCCATTATGGACGGCCTGCTCTTGGTCTCCCTGTTCAATCAGCTACGGCTCCAGGGTCTGTCGATCGACGAGGCGATCCTCGAAGGCGCCGAGCGCCGCGCTCGTCCGATGATGATGACGTCTCTGACGGCGATCTTCGGCTTACTGCCGGCCGCCCTCTCGACGCGGATCGGCGTCCAGTCCCAGCGGCCGCTGGCCATTGTCGTCGTCGGCACCATGGTGACGGCGCTGGTGCTGGCCCGCTACCTGATGCCGGTCCTCTACAGCGTCTTCCGCCGGCACAGTCCGGCCGCGGATGCCGGCGGCCTGGCCCACTAGCCCGGCTGGGTTCGACTGAAGCTCGGCGCCCCGCCGCGTCGATCTCCTAAATTGCGCCCTGGGTGGAAGGAGTCCACCCGGCGGGTTCCGCTGAGCCGGCCCCGGATTCCAGGATGGAGTGTTCCATGCCTGCCCCTCCGCGGACCATCGCCGCCACGATTGCCGTTGGGATCGTTTGGGGGGCCAGCCTGGCGCGCGCCCAGTCCCCCGGCTCGACAGAATCGCTCCTGGGCGCGGTTCCCGGCCAACTGGGTCTGCCCGCTCAAGGCTCCGATACACCGCTCCAGGGCGGTCTGGGTCCGGGTTTTTCTCGGGCCCCGGCCTCGGTGACGCGGCCGTTCCAGTCTCCCAACATCCCGGCTCCGCCTGCGTTGACCCCGATCCAGGAGCCGCCGAGCTTCGAGCTGCCGCTCTACGGTCCCCTCGAACTGCCCGCCCGGCCCGTCGAGGAGCCAGACGCCGGGCTGAGCCTCGACGAGGCCATCGCTCGGCTGATCCAGGCCAACCTCGACCTCCAGGCCAAATTCCTGGAGATCACCCAAGCGCGGGCCGACGTCCTGACGGCCAGCCTCCGCGCCAACCCCGTCCTGTATTACGGCACCCAATTGATTCCCTACGGCCGCTTCTCGGACGATCGCCCCGGCGGCCAGACCCAGTACGACCTCAACGTGACCTTGCCGCTGGACCTGAACCGCAAGCGCCGCGCCCGGATCGAGGCCGCCGGCCGCGCCCAGCGCGTTGTCGAGGCTCAGTACCAGGACGCCGTCCGGCTCAAGATCGCCGAACTGTACGCCGTTTACGTCGATATTCTGGCGGCCCGCGAGACCGTCCAGTACGCCCAGGCCAGCATCGAGGGCCTGGACCGGATCATCGAGGTGACTCGGGTCCGTCAGCGCGGCGGCGAATTGACGACCGCCGACGTCGAGCGCGTCGAAATCCAACGCGCGGCTGCCCAGGTCGGCCTGACCGAGGCCGAAGAAGCGCTCGGCGAGGCAACCCGCGCTCTGGCGCCCTTGCTCAACCTCAGCCTCCCCGAAGCCCAGTCGCTGGAGCTCCGCGACCCGATCCGAGTCCGAACCCCGCCCCCACCGCCCGGCGATGCCCTGATCCAACTGGCCTACGAACACCGCCCGGACCTGGCTGCCTACCGGCTCGGCGTCCGGTACGCGGCCGCCGAGCTGCGACTGGCCGAGCGGGAACGATTCCAGGACGTCTTTCTCCTGGTTCAGCCCTACACCTTCCAAAACAACGAACCCTTCGGCCAAAAGAGCGCCCATTCCTGGGGTGTGGGCCTGACCGTGCCCCTGCCCCTGTTTGACCGCAACCAGGGGCGCATCCAACGCGCCGTGCTCAACATCCGCCAGACTCAGATCGAGCTGGATACCCTCCTTCAGCAGATCGCCACCGAGGTGCTCCAGGCCGAACGCCGCTACCAGGTGACCGGCTCATCGGTCGAGCGGATCGAACAAGAGCTTCTCCCCAAAGCCCTCCGCGTCCGCGACAACGTGCTCCGCCGCTACCAGGGCGGCGAGGCCGACCTGGTCGACTTTCTCAACGCCCAGCGCGAATACAACGACCTAGTCCGCCAGTTTCGCGACACCCTGATCCGCCACCGCCGCGCCATGCTCGACCTCAACACGGCCGTCGGCGCCCGGATCCTCCCCTGAGGCCAGCCCCACGCCCCCCCAAGCCCACGCCAGTCCGAGGCGATCCCCACCCCCGCCTCAGCCCGTTACCGACCGGCCTCCGGCAATTGACAGCGTCTTCGGCGACTGCCTAAACTATTGCCGTTTTGCTGCAAGGGCAGGCAGTCGGGAGGGCGTCCGCCGCGACGCCGTTCAGAGGTGTCAAACCAGGCCTGGGGTGGGCGATTTACGGACGAAACCGACCCCCGCGTGGCGCGGTTCACCGAATCGATCTCGTTCGACCACAAACTGTTCGAGCAAGATGTCGCGGCCTCGATCGCCCATGCCCGGATGCTGGCGCAGGTCGGCCTGATCACGGACGCCGAGTGCGCTCAAATTGTGCAAGGCCTGACCGAGATCCGGGCCGAGATTGCGGCCGGCGTGTTTCCGTTTGACGTTGCCCGTGAAGATATCCATATGCATATCGAGGCCGCTCTGATCGAGCGGCTGGGCGACGTCGGCCGCAAGCTGCACACGGCCCGCAGCCGCAACGATCAGGTTGCCACCGACTTGAGGCTGTGGGTGCGGGAGGCGATCGACGGCATCGACGCCCGGATTCAGGGCTTACAGCGGGCCTGGCTCGAGTTCGCGGCCCGCCACCGCGAGGTCATCCTGCCTGGCTACACCCATCTTCAGCGTGCCCAGCCGGTCCTGGCCGCCCATTATGCCCTGGCGTATGTCGAGAAGCTGGAACGGGATCGGGGCCGCCTGGCCGACTGCCGTCGCCGCGTCAATGTTCTCCCGCTGGGTGCGGCCGCGCTGGCTGGCACGAGCCTGCCGATCGACCGCGAGCAGGTGGCCTGTGCCTTGGGCTTCGACGCGGTGGCCGCCAACAGCCTTGACGCCAGCTCGGACCGCGACTTTGCCCTCGAGGCCGTCTTTGCGTGCGCGGTGGTCGCCTTGCACTTAGCCGGCTGGGCTGAGGAGTGGGTTCTCTGGAGCACTCAGGAATTCGGGTTTCTGAGTCTGCCGGATGCGGTCTGCACCGGCTCGAGCATCATGCCCCAGAAGAAGAACCCCGACGTCTGCGAGCTGATCCGGGGCAAGTCGGCGCGGGTCGTCGCCGACCTGACCCACCTGCTCGTCCTGGTCAAAGGCTTGCCCCTGGCCTACAACCGCGACCTTCAGGAGGACAAACGGCCGGTCTTCGACGCCTGTGAGACGGTCGCATCCTGTCTTGAGCTGGCGGCTGTCGTGGTCGCTGGTGCCCGGCTCAACGCCGCGGCCATTGCCGCCGGTCTGGACCGGGGGTTCCTCGACGCGACCACGCTGATGGAGCAGCTCATCGGCCGTGGCATCCCCCAGCGAACGGCCCACGAGTTGGTTGGAAAGCTGGTTGCCCGGGCCGAGTCCCGCGGCGTAACCCTGGCCGAGCTGACCGAGGACGAACTCCGCGCGGTCCACCCGGAGCTAGGCCCCTGGGTCCGCTCGACGCTCGGCGTGCCCCGCGCGGTGGCGGCGTTCCGCTCGTTTGGCTCGACCGCGCCGGCGGAAGTAGATCGGCAGTTGGCTGCCTGGACCGAGCGGCTGACGCCCGCGTCGGCGCCGTCGCCCCCACCGGCAACGGTTCCCTGAGTTGGGCCGGCCCGGGGTCTCTCACGTTTCGGAACCTTCCTCCCTTACTAGCGTTGATTTTGCGATGACTGAGCCGTTCCATTACCGCGGTCCGAACCTGTATTGCGAGGAACTGCCGGCTGCGGAGCTGGCGGCGCGGTTTGGCACGCCGCTGTACGTCTATAGCACGGCGGCCTTGACCGGCCAGCTCAAGGCCCTTCACGAGGCGTTTGCCGAGCTGGAGCCGCTGGTCTGCTACTCGGTCAAGGCGAACTCGAACCTGGGCATCCTGAAGCTGATGGCCGACCAGGGCAGCGGATTCGACATCGTTTCGGTTGGCGAGCTGCACCGGGTCCGCGCCGCGGGCGGACGGCTGGACCAGACGGTCTTTGCCGGTGTGGGCAAGACCGACGACGAGATCCGGGCGGCGCTGGAGGCCGGCGTTCTGATGTTCAACGTCGAGAGCGAGGCCGAGCTGGAGGCGATCGACGCGGTGGCCCGCGCGCTGGGCCGGCTGGCGCCGATCGCCCTGCGGGTTAACCCCGACGTCGATCCCAAAACCCATCGCTACATCACCACCGGCAAGAAGCAGTCCAAGTTCGGCATGGATATCGAACGGGCCGAGCGGGTGGCGCGGACGGTGCTGGCCATGCCGGGGCTGGAGATGATTGGTCTTCACATGCACATCGGTTCGCAGATCACGTCGGTCGAGCCGTACGGCGACGCGGTGGCCAAAGGGGTGGATCTGATTGCGCGGCTCCGCGCCATGGGCCACCCGATCGCCTGGTTCAACATCGGCGGCGGGTTTGGGATTGCCTACCGCGGCGGCGAGGCCAGGCCGATTTCCGACTTTGCCCGGGTCATTGTGCCAGCGGTGCGCGAGAGCGGCTGCCGGCTGGCGATGGAGCCAGGCCGGGTGATCGTGGGCAACGCCGGGATCCTGCTCAGCCGGGTCATCTTCACCAAAACCTCCGGCGATAAGGCGTTTCTGATTCAGGATGCCGCCATGAACGACCTGATCCGCCCGGCGCTCTACGAGAGCTTTCACCGGATCTGGCCGGTGCGGGTTCCCGACGGCCTGCCAGCCCCGCCGGCCGACTTCGAGGCCGCGATTCCGGGCACCACGCCTCAGGATGTGGTCGGGCCGGTCTGCGAGACCGGCGACTTTCTGGCCAAGGACCGCCCGCTCCCTCCCCTGAAGCGCGGCGACCTGCTGGCGATCTTCTCCGCCGGTGCCTATGGCATGGTCATGGCGTCCAACTACAACACCCGCCCGCGTCCGGCCGAAGTCCTTGTCGCGGGCCGCAACGCGCGGCTGGTCCGCCGCCGGGAAACCTACGAAGATCTACTCGGCCCCGAGCGGGTCGCTCTGGAAACCACTGTCTGAACGATCGCTTGGGGAAACCGCGATCGACTCTCTGCGTGCCGTGCGACGATGGATCATCCACCCTTCCGGGAGGCCCTATGAACCGCCTCGCCGTGCTTTTGCCGATCGTGATGGCTTCCGGCCCGGTTTCCGCCGTGCAAGAGCCACGGGGCGTTCAGCCCCCCGGCCCGGAGCGGTTTGCTGTCGAGCCGCGGACCCCCGCGGAATGGTGGGAGGCGGCCGATTACCTGGTCCGTTCCGGCCAGGCGCGGCTGGCGGTGCCGTACTTGAAGAAGCTGATCGACGCCGAGCCGTCGGACGAATTGCTGGTCAATCTCCGTGACCGCTATGGCCTGGGTTCGTTCTTGCGGCTGGAGGACGACCCGGCCACGCGGGCGCTGGGGCGGGTGCTGCTCGAGCGGCTGACGGTCGCCTCGCGACGGACGGCATCCCGGCCCGAGCGGATCCAGGCGGCCATCGCCCAGTTGACCCGCAGCCGCGAGGAACGCGACCTAGGGGTCGACCGGCTCCGCCAGGCTGGTGCGGCCGCGGTTCCGGCGTTGCTTGCCGTCATCGCCGATCCCGACCGGAGCCGCGACGAGCGGGCGGCGGTCTTGGCCGCCATGGCGCGGCTGGAGGCCTCGGCGGTGCCGCCCCTGTTGGCCGCACTGGAGGCCCCGGATCCAGGCCTGGTCGCCGCGGTGGCGGAGGTGCTAGGGCGGCTGGGCGATCGCCGCGCGCTGCCGGCGCTGACGGCTCTGGCGGCCCGGCCCGACGCGCCGGTTGGAGCCGCCGAGGCGGCGCGCACGGCCATTGCCCGCCTGACCGGCCGCTCGTTCGCGGCCCAGCCGCAGACGCCGGTGCGCTACCTGGCCGACCTGGCCTGGCGCTATCATCGCGGCGAAATTCCCTTTCCGTCCGAGACGGTTGAGCTATGGAGTTATGGCGACGAAGGCCTGGTCTCCGAGACGATCCCGGCCGAGGACGCGGCGACCCGGCTCGGTCTGGCCGCGGCCCGTGCCGCCCTGGCGATTGACCCGGGCGACGTCCCCGCCCAGGAGGCCCTGCTGAGCCTGGCGCTGGCCGCGGCGGCCCGGCGGTATGGGGTGGAACAGGTGGTCCGCGACGATCCGGACGGCATTTTCGCCGAGGCGCTGGCCGCTGGCCCTGCGGTGCTGGCCGATGTGCTGCGGCGGGCGATTGCCGACCGGAAAGGCCCGCTGGCCGAGCTGGCCGCTGCCGCCCTGAGCCGGGTCACCCACCGCGACTCGGTCGGCGTTGATCCGTCGGGCGGATCGGACCGGGGGCCGCTGGTCGCCGCCCTCGACGCCCCCGACCGCCGCGTTCAACTGGCCGCTGCGCGGGCGCTGGTCGACCTCGACCCCCGCCAGCCCTTCCCCGGCTCGAGCCGCGTGGTTCCCACGCTGGCCCGATTCCTCGACGCTCGGCCCCTGCCCCGCGCCCTGGCCGTCGATGGCAACGCCAGCCGCGCCAACGGCTACGCGGCGATGCTCAAGGCATTGGGCTACGACCCCCAGACCGCCCGCGACGGCCGCGACGCCTTTCGGCTGGCCTCCGAGTCGGCCGACTGCGAGCTGATCCTGGTCGACCCGACCGCGCTGGCCAGCGGCGAGGGCTGGTCCTGGATCGACCTGATTCAGAATCTGCGGGCCGACGCGCGGACGGCCGCCATTCCGGTGATTGTCGTTGGCCCGCTCCGGCTCCGCGACCGGATCGGCTCGAAGCTGCTCGAACTGGATCGGGTCGGCTTTCTGGTCCCGCCCGAGCCGGATCAGGCCGAGGTCTTCGGGCCGCTGCTTGAACGGGAGCTGGCGCGGCTCGGCGCGCGGCCTCTTTCGGCCGAAGAGCGTCAGGCCTTCGCCCGCGAGGCGGCCGCGCTGTTGGCCCGCCTGGCCAGTCGCCCGTCCAGCCCGCTGGCGGCCAATCTGGACGCCGCGCTGGACGGTCTGTCGATCGCTCTGGCCTATCCCGAAACCCGCGGCGCCGCGGTGCAGGCGCTGGCCAGCATCGCCAATCCGGAGGCCCAGCGCCGGCTGGCCGATGTGCTGCTCGACCCGGCACTGCCGGCCGAGGACCGCCGCCAGGCCGGCGACCAGCTCGTCCGCAGCCTGCAACGCTTCGGCCCCCTGCTGACCGGCGACCAGGAACGGCGGCTGGCCGACGCCGTCGCGGCGGCCGACCCCGCCCTCCGGGCCACCTTCGCCGCTGTGGTCGGCACCCTGCGGCCCGACCCGACGGCCTCCGGTTCCCGGCTCCGCGCATTTCAGCCGCCCCGGGCCGCGTCCGCCCCGTCCGACGAAACCCGATGACGCGCCTTCCTGATCCTCTCTCCTCGAACCGTTCGTCGACGGGACCGGCGGATCTCGGCCTGCCGGGCGTCATCGGCTCCTCGCCGGCCATGCGCGAGGTGTACCGGACGACGCGCCAGGTCGCCCCGACCCGCGCCTGCGTCTTGCTGATCGGCGAAACCGGGACCGGCAAGGAGCTGATCGCGCGGGCGATCCACGACCTGAGTAGCCGCGCCACCGGCCCCTACATTCGCGTCAACTGCGGCGCGTTGACCGAAAGCCTGCTCGAAAGCGAGCTGTTCGGCCACGTCCGCGGCGCGTTCACCAACGCCGTCGAGAACCGCACCGGCCGGTTCGAGGCCGCCCACACCGGCTCGATCTTTCTCGACGAGATCAATTCGACCTCGCCCAAGCTCCAGCTCAAGCTGCTCCGGGTGCTCCAGGAGGGCGAGTTTGAGCGGGTCGGCGATACCCGGACGATCCGCGTCGATACCCGGTTCATCGCGGCCACCAACCGCGACCTGGTCGACGAGATCCAGGCCGGCCGGTTCCGCGAGGATCTGTTTTACCGGCTCAACGTCGTGCCGATCTATCTGCCGCCGCTCCGCGAGCGCCGCGAGGATATCCCGGCGCTGGTCCACTTCTTCCTCAAAAAGTATGGCGACCAGAACCGCCGCGAGATCCGCACCGTTCACCGCGAGGCGATGCGGTTGCTGACCGAGCACGACTGGCCGGGCAACGTCCGCGAGCTGCAAAACTACATCGAGCGGGCGGTCGTCCTCTGGGATGGCCCGGAGCTGTTGCCCGACCACCTGCCGGACCCGCTGCGCGGCGAGCCAGCGCCGCGGTTGATTCGCCCCCGCGGCGGCGTCTCCGACCCGGCGACCCTCGCCGACGAACTGGTCCGCCAGGGGCTGCTGGCCGCCGGACCCCAGGCCAACGACCTCTACGACCGCATCGTCGGCCTGGTCGAGCGCTCACTGATCCGCCAGGTTCTCGCCGCCTGCGACCAGGTTCAGATCAAGGCGGCCGCCCGCCTGGGAATCAACCGCAACACGCTGCACAAAAAGCTTCAGGAACACCGCCTGGCCGCCCACACACCCCAACCGGCCCCGACCGAGCCTTCCGAGGCCTGACCGCGGCCGGCGATCCAGCGGCCACCGGGGTGATCAGCCCCGCCGCCGCCGCCGTCGCCCCCTGTGGGTTTTCAGGACCGGTCAGGCCGCGTATGGTAGCCGGTCTCGGACGTCTGCGGTCACGGAGCGTTGGATCATGGCGCGTGGGTGGGTGTGCCTCGGGTTGACCTGTCTGCTGGCTGGGGGTGTGGCCGGAGCGGCCGAGCCGACTCAAGCGGCCGCATCGCCCAATCTCGTGGTGATTCTGGCCGATGATGTTGGCTGGGGCGATTTCGGGTTCAACGGACGCTCCACGTGGCAGACGCCCCGGCTCGATGAGCTGGCGCGACGCGGGGTCCGGTTCGACCGGTTCTACACCGGCGGTGTGGTGTGCGCGCCGAGCCGCGCCGTGCTCCTGACCGGCCGGTACACGATCCACAATGGCGTCAGCCGCAACGACGCCGACCTGCCGGCTGCCGAGACGACGCTCGCCGAAACACTCCACGCCCGCGGCTACGCCACCGCCTTGTTCGGCAAGTGGCATCATGGCCGGCCCCGGGGCGGCTCGACGACCTACGTTCACCCGATGGATCAGGGGTTCGACGAGTTCTACGGATTCACCGACGCCCGGCACGCCTGGGAGAAATTTCCCAAGGAGCTTTGGGATGGCCGGGCGGTTGTGCCGGCGACCGGCTACGCGGATGACCTGTTCGTGGAACGCGCCCAGCGGTTTCTCGAACAGCGGCAAGCCGACCAGCGGCCCTTCTTCCTCTACCTGCCCCTGATATCGGGGCATTTTCATATCGAAGCGCCCGCCGACGAGCTGGAGCGGCAGCGTGGCCGGTTTGCCGAAGTCGACGAGGCCGTACCCCGCAACGCCGCCTACGCCGCCATCATCGAACGTTTCGACCGCCATGTCAGCCAGGTGGTCGACACCCTGGCGCGGCTGGGCCTGGCCGAATCGACGCTTCTGATCGTTACCAGCGACCACGGCGCGAGCTTCGAGGCTGGCAACCAGGGCGCCAGCGCGTTCCACGACAGCAATCGGCCATTCCGCGGGCAGAAGCGGACGCTCTGGGAGGGCGGGATTCGAGTTCCGACAGTCGCCTGCTGGCCGGGGACCCTGCCGGCCGGTCTGGTCGTCCGCACCCCGCAGCACATGGCCGACGTGGTTCCGACGTTTCTAGGCCGCGTCGGGGTCGAGCCGTCAGCCGATTTAGACGGCCGCGATCAGTGGTCGGCCTGGACCGGCGGCGCCGACCCGGAACGGACCCTTTTCTGGGAGTGGCGGAGCGAGGGCTTCGACCAGGTGGCCGCGATGCGCGGCGACTGGAAGCTGGTCATCACCCGCGGCGGCCGCTCCGAACTCTTTCACATCCCCAGCGATCCCCAGGAACGGATCGACCGGCGGGCCGAACGGCTGGATCTGGTCGGCCAGCTCGAACACGAGATCCAAGCCTGGCTGGCCACCGAGGTCGAGGCCTCACGCGACCCGCTCAAGTAGGAAAGCCCAGCTTGCGGCGGTCGGTTTTGGCCAGGCCGCGTCAGGTCGGGACGACGAGGGGGCGGCTGTGGCGGCCGTGGCTGGGGATAGCGTCTGGGAGGGGTCGGCGGGGCGGGCGGCGATTGCCTCGCCTGCGGTGTCTAGCTACGCTGGGGGTATCTGGACGCGATGGTGGCCGCGGTGGGCTGGTCCTGGGTTTGCCGCGGCAAGCCCCCTCCTCTATTCCAAGCCCGCGGAGCATTCGCGCCATGGGTGCGCCTACGTTCTTGACGAATCCGCCGAAGGTGGCCTTGATCGGCGGCGGATTTATCGGCCCGGTCCACGCCGAGGCCCTGAGGCGGATCGGGGTGCCGGTTGTCGGCATCCTGGAGATTGATCCCGAGACCGGCCGTCGGACCGCCCAGCGGCTGGGTATTCCCAAGGTTTACGCCAGTCTGGATGAGCTGCTGGCCGACAGCGAGGTGGGGTCGGTTCACATCGCTTCGCCCAATCCGGCCCACTACGAGCAAGCCCGGCGTTCGCTCGAGGCGGGCAAGCATGTTCTCTGCGAGAAGCCGCTGGCCGTCACATCGCGCGAGACGGCTGAGCTGGCCGCGCTGGCGGCCCGCCGCGCCCAGCAGGCCGCCGGGGTCAACTACAACATCCGGTTCTACCCCTTGTGCCACGAGATGCGAGCCCGGGTCCAGCAGGGCGATATCGGCCGGATTCTTTCGGTCAGCGGCTCGTACACCCAGGACTGGCTGCTTCAGGTGACCGACTACAACTGGCGGGTCGAGCCGGACGGAGCGACCAACCTCCGCGCCGTCGCTGACGTCGGTACCCACTGGATGGACCTGGCCCAGTTCGTCACCGGGTTGAAGATCGAGCGGGTGATGGCCGATCTGGCGACCTTCCATCCCGAACGACGCAAGCCGGTCGGCGGCTCCGAGACCTTCACCGGCAGCGCCGCCGCCGAACGGCCCACCGAGCCGGTCAAGATCGTGACTGAGGACTACGGCGCCATCCTGATGCGGCTGTCGGGCGACGTGCGGGGTGTCTACCACGTCACCCAATGCCACGCCGGCCGCAAGAATCGGCTCTATCTGGAAGTGTGTGGGACCGAAGGCTCGCTGGTCTGGGATAGCCAGGAGCCGAACACGCTCTGGATCGGCCGCCGCGGCCGTTCCAGCGAACTGTTCGAGCGCGACCCCGGCCTGATGGCTCCGGCGGCCGCCGCGATCTCCCACTACCCGGGCGGCCACGCCGAAGGTTTTCCCGACGCCTTCAAGCAACTGGCGCTGGCTTTCTACGGCTGGATCGGCCAGGGCTGCACCGGTACCCCCCCCTTCCCCACCTTCGAGGACGGCCACCACGAGGTTCAGCTCTGCGAGGCGATTGCCCAGAGCGCCAAGGAGCAGCGCTGGGCGTCGGTCGGCTGATTTGCGAGCTGTCGGGGGCTGCCGCGGCCGGGGCTCGTTCGGGTGCGCTACTGGTCATTCGGATCTCGGAACTCGGGCCGACTCCGTCGCGCCACAGCTCCCCGGGACGCCCGCAACCGAGTCGGCGCGGAGGGATCTCCGGATCGGGCCGAGACCTGACCCTGGACCGACCCGCCGGAGCAAGGACGAAGACCGCAGACCATTGGCCCGGGGCGTTGGGCCGGGGTGTTGCGCCGACGCGTAGGACGCGGCCCTGGCCCGGGGGACGGCCGCGGCGGTCAGTTGGCCGGGGCCGGGCCGGTAGGGGCCGAGGCTGCCGAACGGGTGATGATCCGATCGCGACGGCTCGGCTATCATGGCGGTCTGGTCCACTCTCAGGAACGGCGCTCGGGCAGGCAGGAGGACGTCCCCGCATGAGACTCGCCTGGTGGCTCCCGTTGTTGTTGGTGGTGATCGCCCCGGCCCGGGGGCAGACGGCTGATGGGCTGGCGGCCCGGATCGAGGCGGTGACGGATGCGGGGCCGGTTCGCCACGGCCACTGGGGCCTGCTCGTGGTCGATGCCAAGACCGGCGAAACCCTCTACGAGCGGAACGCCGACCGCCTGTTCCGCCCGGCTTCGGTCACCAAGCTGTTCAGCACGGCTGCCGCACTGGTGACCCTAGGCGCGGACCACCGATTTGAGACACCGGTGGTGCGGCGGGGCGAGGTGGATGCGAACGGCATCTTGCGCGGCGATCTGATTCTGGTGGCTCAGGGCGATCCGAGCCTGGGTGGCCGAACTGGCCCGGATGGTTCGCTGCTGTTTGAAGATTCGGACCACTCCTACTCCGGCCCGCGGTCGCGGACGACGCTGGTACCGGCCGACCCGCTAGCGGGTCTGGACCACCTGGCCCGGGAAGTGGCCGCGGCGGGCATCAAGGCGGTGGCCGGCGAGGTGCTGATCGACGACCGGTTGTTCGATCCGGCGCCGAGCAGCGGCAGCGGACCGCGCCGGGTCACGCCGATCGTCATCAACGACAATCTGATCGACGTGGTGGTGACTCCGGCCGAGGTTCCGGGTCAGCCTGCGACGGTCCGCCTCCATCCGGCGACGGCCTTTGTTTCGATGGATGCCCAGGTGCGCACGGTCGACTCCGACGGCCCGCGGCGGATCGAGGTGATCGCCGACGGCCCGCGCCGCTTCCGGGTCCGGGGCACGATTCCGGTGGGCGTGGGTCCAGCGGTGCAGATCTACGAGGTGGAGGAACCGGCGGATTTTGCCCGGGCGGTTTTCATCGAAACACTCCGACGCCGCGGGATTGAAGTCGAGTCCTCCCCACTCGGCCTGAACGACCGCGCGAAGCTCCCGCCCCGCGAGGCGGTCGCCAGCCTGCCGCGGGTTGCCGTGTATACCTCACCGCCCTTTTCGCAATACGTGCGCGTGATTCTCAAAGTCAGCCAGAACCTGCACGCCAGCATGCTGCCGCTTTTGCTGGCGGTGCGTGAGGGGGAGCGGACGCTGGCCGCCGGTCTGGCCGCCGAGGGGCGGGCGCTCAAGAGCTTGGGCATCGACTTGGGGACAATCTCCTTCGGCGGCGGCGCCGGCGGCAGCGGGGCCGATCTGGTCACGCCCCGGGCCACGGTCTCCCTGCTCCGTACCATGTCGAGCCGGCCGGAGTTTTCGGTCTATCGAGCGGCGCTGCCGATCCTCGGCCGGGACGGGACGCTGGCCCGTGCGGTCGATCCGGACAGCCCAGCGCGGGGCCACGTCTGGGCCAAGACCGGCACGTACTATGTCGAGGACGGCCTGACCGGCAAGACGGTCCTGACGTCGAAGGCGTTGGCCGGCTACATGGAGACGGCCTCGGGCCGCGAGCTGGTCTTCGCCTTCTTTGTCAACAATCTGCCCCTCGAGGGTACCGAGGACGGCGACGCCTCCGAGGCGACTGCCGCCATCGGGCGGGTCCTGGGCCGGCTGTGCGAGGCGGTCTACGTCGACGCAGGTCCGCCCGCGGCCGAGCGGCCCGCTGGCGGCCAGTGAGAGCGCGGCGGGGCGGAGTCAGCGCGCTGGCTGCCCGCCGGCCATTCCCCTTCTGGTTCGGCCGGCGGGCAGGCGATTGCGGCGCGTGCCGGGGGTCTGGAGCCAAACGAGCTGGGACGAACCGGTCGAATCGGCCGTCCCGGTCGATGATCGATTCAGTCAGGTGAATACGGGCCGCATCTCCGTCTCATGATCTCCTTGCCTATAGATGCGCACCTGCCGGCGATTGTGGCGGCGGTCCGCGCCGCGGGGCGGGTCGTGGTGGTGGCCCCGCCCGGATCGGGGAAGACGACGCGGCTGCCGCCGGCGTTGCTCGACGCGGCGGGTTTGCTGACTGCGCCCCACGATCAGGTGCTTGTGCTCCAGCCGCGGCGGGTGGCGGCCCGGGCGGCCGCGGATCGGATCGCGGCGGAGCGGGGAACCCGAGTTGGCGACGAGGTGGGCTACCAGATTCGCTTTGAGCGGCGAGTGGGGCCGAGGACGCGGCTCGCGGTGATCACCGAGGGGATTCTGACGCGGCGGCTGCTGGTCGATCCCGAACTGGCCGGGGTCGGCGCCGTCGTGCTCGATGAGTTTCATGAGCGTTCGATCCATGTGGATTTGGCGCTTGGGCTGGTGCGGGAGGTGGCCGAGACGATCCGGCCTGATCTGAAGATTGTCGTGATGTCGGCGACGCTCGATGCGCGGCGGGTGGCCGATTATCTGGGAGGGGCGCCTATCCTCGAGGTTGCCGTACCGAGCCACCCGGTGACGGTCCGCTACCAGCCGCCGGCGGATCCGCGGGCGCGGCTCGAAGACCAGGTTGCGGCGGCCGTCGAGTCGGTTCTGGCCGGGGATCGGGATGGCGGGGATGTGCTGGTTTTCTTGCCCGGCAAGGGGGAGATCGACCGGACCGGGCGGCGGCTCGCGGCGCTGGCCGAACGTCGGGGGGTGCTGGTGTTGCCGCTGCACGGATCGCTGCCGGTGGAGGAGCAGCGTCGGGCGCTGGTCCGGGCCGAGCAACGCAAGCTGGTGCTGGCGACCAACGTGGCCGAGACCTCGCTGACGATCGATGGGGTGACGACGGTCATCGACAGCGGACTGGCCCGGTTTGCGGATTATGACCCGTCGCGGGGCGTGGACCGGCTGGTGCTGGGCAAGATCAGTCGGGCGTCGGCCGAGCAGCGGGCTGGCCGCGCGGGTCGGACAGTGCCAGGGGTGTGTATCCGGCTCTGGGCGGAGCGGGATCACCGCGCGCGGCCGGAGTTTCCCACGCCCGAGATTCACGCGGTGGATCTGGCGGCGACGGTGCTGGCCTTGCATGCCTGGGGTTACGCCGATCCGGCGGCCTTTGCCTGGTTCGACGCACCAGCGCCGGATCGGCTGGCGGCGGCCGACCGGCTGCTTCATGGGCTGGGGGCGCTCGAATCGGGCCGGATCACCGAGCTGGGGCGGCGGTTGCTGGCTCTGCCGTTGCATCCGCGGTTGGGTCGGCTGTTGTTGGAGGCCGCTGATCTGGGCTTGCTCCGCGCCGGGGCGACGCTGGCAGCCTTGCTCTCCGAGCGCGACATCCGCCGCCCGGCGCGGGGCGGCCGCGCGGCGGATCGGGCCGATCGCGGTCCCTGCGACCTGCTGGCGCGGTGGGTGGAGCTGGAGCACGGGTCGGCCGATCTGGATCGGGCCGCGGTGGCCGCGGTTATCCGGCTCCGCGACGAGCTGATCGGCCTGGTCCAGAGGTCCGGGGCCGGACGTGGTCGGGTGGCGTCGGGTCAGGGCGGGCAGACGGCGACGCTCGCGGAGGCACAGGGACCGGGGGTGGCGGATCGGGTGTCGGCCGAGCGGCTAGGTCGGTTGCTGCTGCGGGCGTACCCCGACCGGCTTTGTCGGCGGCGGGCGCCCGGCTCGGACCGCGCCCGGATGGTCGGAGGCCGCGGGGTTCGGCAGGCTCGCGAGTCGATCGCCCGGGAGACGGAGCTGTTTCTGGCTCTGGACGTGCATGACGAGAGCCGGTCGGCGGACCTGCTGCGTGAGGCGACCGTGACGCTGGCCAGCTCGGTGCAGCCGCATTGGCTCGAAGAGGAGCTGCCGCACCTGCTGAGCACGACGCGCCGGGTTCGCTTCGATCCGGCGCGGGGTCAGGCGGTGGTGGAACAGTCGGTCTGCTTTGCGGACCTGGTCCTGCGCACGGAGACCCACGCCGTTGCCGACCAGGCGGAGGCGGTCGAACAACTCGCCGAGCATGCGGCCGAACACGCCGAGACGCTCGTGCGTGCCGACACCGCGGTGGCAAGTTGGCTCGACCGGCTGGCCAGCGTGGCAGCGTGGTTTCCGGACGAGGGCTGGCCGGCGCTGACGGGCGAGCGGCTGGCTCAGTGGGTCCGCCAGGCTGTCGTGGACCTGCGGGCGACGCGGTGGGATCAGCTCCGGGGCGAAGCGTTGCTGCCGTGGTTCCGGAGCTACCTGGGCGAGGACCGGCAGCGGTTGCTGGATCGGTTGGCGCCGGAGGCGATCGAAGTTCCCAGCGGCCGCGCGGTTCGGCTGGTGTATGCGTCCGATGGAGCGCCGCCGGTCCTGGCCGCACGGCTTCAAGAGCTGTTTGGCTGGCACGAGACGCCCAAGGTCGGCGGCGGACGGGTCGCCGTGGTCGTCCACCTGCTCGGCCCCAATCTGCGACCGGTGCAGATTACCAGCGATCTGCGTAGCTTCTGGACGAATACCTACGCTCAGGTGCGCAAAGATCTCCGCGCCCGCTACCCGAAGCACGCCTGGCCCGAGGATCCGTGGACGGCGGTGGCCGAGGTGCGGGGTGGACGTCCGCGGCGATAACGCCCAAATGCCGGCGCCGGGGCGGATTTGCCGGGTCGGGCTGGTCGATTCGGGGTGGGGTTGTCGGGGGCGGTGGATTGCCTATGGCAGGGGTCGCGGTCGGACGTTGTGCGGACGCTGAGGGCGGATCCGGCTACTTGCCGATCAGGCCGAGCTTTTTGAGCTTGGGCGTGATCATCATCTGGCAGTAGGGTTTGTTGGGATTCTTTTTGTAGTAATCCTGGTGGTATTTTTCGGCGGGGAAGAATTTCTGGAGGGGGACGACCTCGGTGACGACCGGAGCGCCGAAGACGTTTTGCATGTTCAGGCGCTGGATGAATTTGGCTGCGGCGTGGGCCTGGCCCTGGTCGTGGGCCAGAATGATCGAACGGTATTGCGTACCGACGTCCGGGCCTTGGCGGTTGAGGGTCGTGGGGTCGTGGGCGGCGAAGAAGACTTCGAGCAGTTGGTCGTAAGTGACCATTGTGGGGTCGTAGGCGATTTGGACGACTTCGGCATGACCGGTCTGGCCGGTGCAAACCAGTTCGTAGGTGGGCCTAGGGAAGGTGCCGCCGGCGTAGCCCGAGACGGCCGACTTGACGCCGGGGATGCGTTCGAAGACAGCCTCGATGCACCAGAAGCAGCCGCCGCCGAAGGTGGCGTACTCGAGACGGGGCTGGTCAGGGTTGGCGGGGGGGGTTGGCTCGTCCATGGGTGCCTGAGCCTGGGCTTGGGCGTTGGTGGGAGTCTGGGCGGCCTTGGATTGTGCCGAGTTCTGAGCGAAGCAGGCCGGGGCGGCTCCTCCGAAAGCGACTAGGGCCGCAGTTGCCGCGAGCAGCAGCGAGGCGGGTTGGATCATGGCGGCTTCGCTCCGTGACGAGTGAGGACCTCGAAACGGCAGGATCGGCCTTCCTTTCATTTTGTTTGGGAGTGCCGCATCCGTACTCATTCATGTTAGGCGCTGATGGTCGTCTCGGCCAACGCGAAACGGAACCGTTGCGCCGGGCTCGCTCCGCGAACCCCGGCGCAACGCACCTCACCTGGGGATGGTCGGCGGGGCGGCTGGTCGGCATCGGCCAACCGCGGGCGGCGGGTTGCTTAGAGGGCGTTGAGCGTCCAGTACGGTCCTGGGCCGTAGGCAATGCCGACCCGAGAGATCGAGGGCGAGAGCATTGTCGCGCGGTGGCCCGGGGAATGGAGCCAGCCGAGGAAAACGTCCCAGGCGCTGGCGTAGTTCCAACCGCTGTTTTGGAGGCAGCCGGGAACGACATGGTGGCCCAGGCCGCGGTGGCACTGAGCGGCGTTGTTCTGGCTGGCCCAGGCGGCGAGGTTGGGGTCGACGGCCACGGGCGGCAGGCCGACCTGAGCGCGGTAGCCGTTGAGAATGGCGGTAAAACCATAAGGGTCGGCGGCGGAATCGGCAGGTGCGGCGGAGGGATCGGCAGGCGCGGCGGCGACGCTTGTCGCTTCGGCGGGCATCGGGGCGAGAGAGGTGAGCTGGTATTCGTAGACGGGCGGTGCCGCGGGATGATAGGCGGGCGACTCGTGCATGCGATGGGCGACCCGCTCCTCGCCGCGGCCGATCAGGCGTGCGAGCAGTCCGCGGCGAGGTTGGGTCTGGGCCTGGGCGACCGATCCGGTCAGGACCAGGAACAAGGCGACGGCAGTAGCCATCCGGGGCATGGTGTCCATGGCGTCGTGCGCTCCACGTCGTGGGGGTCATCGAGCGATGGGGCCGCAAGGCCTCGGCGCGGAGGGTCATCGGGGCGGACACAGACCGGCTTCGGGCATGGCCGCGACCGCGCATGGGTCGCGAAGCGGACACGCCCGAACGGTGGGTCCGTCTGGACACCCAAGGCCGAGGCTCCCTGGCCGGGAGCGTCGTCCGTGATTGGCCTCCCCGCGGGGCGGAGAGTCCGCGCCGAGGGCGGCTGGTTCGAGGGGCCAGCCGACCTCACCCGCGGGGAGGGCTGCGAGAGGCACCGGCGTCATCAGTCACTGCCGGCGAGTCACGATCAGTTGCAACCGGCGTGCCACGGCGGTCTGGAGCGTGGAGGGCTGGGAGACCGAGCCGGTCGGGCGCACGATTGTGAGGGTTGGAGCGGAGCTGCCGCCGGCTTCGGCACAAAACGCATACCGAGATTTACAATCCGGAAAGATAACAATGGGTCGAAAAGGTAAACCATACGCACGGAGCCGGCCACGGCGGTTGGCGAAACCCTACCACCTGGGGGGGAGAAACAGGAAGTCAGCCTCCGGCGGGAGGAGGGAGGATTGCAAGGCCAGCGCGGCTTGAGTCGAGAAGTTGGTTTGTGTGGGTGGCGCTGGTTGGCAGGGGGCGAGGGAGTTGCCCGGGTGGCTGCGGTCGGGGAGGCGTCAGCCGGCGAGCGACCCAGTCCACAGCCTCCCCAGTCAACCGACAAGCCTCCAGGCCGAGAGTCCTCATGTTTGGGGCGTCTTTAGTCTGGAAGCTCCGCGGCCGAGGACGGCCGCGTCGACCCCGGGCACCCGGTCGGCATTCGGTTGGCCGCATCGCTTCCAGGCATGCCGCGGAGGTTCTGACGGTGAACGGTCGGCGGACGGGGGATTGGCCGGATGGGTTAGCGGTTGCGCCACCAGAGCGCGCCAGCGACGGCGACGAGGGCCAGGCCGAGGCCGAGCATGGCGGCCTGGGCGGGGTCCCAGGCGGGCACGCCGTCGGCTCGGATGGGGGAAGCTGTTGACGGGACAGGGTCGCCCGGGACCATCTCGCACGTGCCCTTGATGCGGTCGAAGATCATGACGCCCGGCTGAGGAACGGGCCAGAATGTCGAGGCAGGGTATTCCTTGTTGAAATTGAGCTTGGTGACGCGGGTGTCGTAGGTGTCGGACGGGTTATCGGTGCCGTCCTGATACAGCAGCTCCCGGGATTGGGTGACGACCGGGACACCGTCGCGGACTTCGAACTTCGTTGCCCGCCAGGTCCGAAAGGGCCGGCCGGCCGCCAGGGTGGACTCGTTCTTGAACCAGTCGATGGCCAGCGGGACGGCCGTCTCGCGGTCCAGGCTTGGGCGGACCAGCACGGTGCCGATGCTCAGCCGCACGTCGCGGATCAGGAAGGTCTCGCAGGGTCGGCCGAGGGCGTTTGACGGTCCGACGTGTTCGGCGCGTTCGCGGAGGGCTTCTGGCAGGGGTTCCAGGCCGACGTACAGGAAGCGGAGCGGCAAGGGTCGCTGGGATGTGAGGGTTGAGCTCTCGCCGTTGAACGAGAGTGAGATGCTGATTGAGTCCTGGTGGATGGAGTTCTCATCCCGGTACATCACCGAGGCACAGCGTTGTCCGTCGCAATAGGCCCGGCCGCCAGAAGTCCGCTGACCGTTCGCCAAGTGGAACGAGGCCTCATGGAACCGCTGCCCCTCGGCGGTCTCCACGTAGCGAACCCGCATGGTATTGTCGACCAGACCTGGGATCCCCCCGGCCGGCGCCTTGAACCGCATGGTGGTCTCGCACTCGATCTCGATGGACTTCCAGGAACCCATCAGGGACGAGAGCTTGGCGGCCATGGCTTGCGCGAGCTCTTCCATCGGAGATCTCCGGGCAGTCAGACGGTATTCCGCAGAGGGGATCGACGCCTTCAGAGCCCGTCGAAACAGACGTGGTAGGCGCCGCAGGAGTATGGCAACTGCTCCCCGGTGCCGCATCGGAACATCTTACCGCAATTGTCGATGCGCTGATGGCAAGTCGTCGTGAGGGGTGGATTGGTTGGCCGACAGTGGCCAATCACGCCCGGCGGCGTCTCGATCTGGTACTCGCACTCCTGAAGGTTGCCGGAGTTTTCGCAGGTGTAGCAGACCGTTCGGGGGGCCGGGAAGCACTTCCAACCGGGGTAAGAGCCGGGTGGGGTCTGCGCCCGGCCCGGTGGTCCCAGCGTCGAGATGGCCAGAGCAAGCGCGGTGGCGATGCTTGCCGCGGTCGCGACTTTCCTTGGTCCACGCATGGTCGAGTCTCCATAAGGCAAGGCTTCGTCGAGACACTCGCATGAGTTGATCTCAGTCGGTCAGTTCGACGATCTCCAGTCCGGCTCGCGTCCCCAGGGCGGCCCAGACGGCCGGGCTGATCCCCGAGCGGAACGCGCGGGCCGAGCCGTCGGCCATCGTCGCGTTGACTAGACGGGGATGAAGGCTTCGGGCACCGTAGACGCCGATGCCGGCGAAGGCTGGAATGCCGCAGTCAGGGATGTGACCGTTGGGCGGCACCGAGACGAAGAACAGGGTGTATCGGGTCTCGCCGACCATCCAGGTTTGCCCGGCGTCCTGGCGGGCTTTGGTGGCGATCGATGGTGGCAGCGTTCCGCAGAGTCGGATCCAATCTTCCGGCTCGTAGGTGGACATGTCCCAAATGTCGATCCAGTCGCGTGTGGGGTCGTATCGCCCCGGGCGGCTGATGAGTTTTTCCGAAAACGCCAGCGTTTGGGACAGCCCATCGCGGAAGCCGGCCGGGCGGTTTGGTCCGAAGAGGATGAACGCGCCGGAGTCCCGCCGTCGGCACTTGTGGCAGATGCCGGCATTGGCCCGGTAGGAGTTCACGCCCGGCTGAGTGGTCGCCGGATCGGTCGGGCAAAGGTATGTCGAGACGGTGGTGTACAAGGCCGTCGCATTTTGGGGTTCATACGCGTCGAAGGAGACATTGATCGCGTTATAGAGCGGGGCCAACTCCAGGTGAGGGAGCAGAATCAGTTGCGGAGAGTCGAGCAGACCGAACCTGCATCCCGGGCAGGGCGGGCCGGCGACGCCGTGCGTCTCCGGGGGGAACACGTCCCAGAACGCCGCGTAGGCGTGCATGGCCAGGCCGATCTGGCGGAGGTTGTTCAGACAGCGGGCGCGGCGGGCGGCCTCGCGGGCGCTCTGAACGGCGGGCATGAGCAGGCCGGCCAGGATCGCGATGATCCCGAGGACGACCATGAGCTCGATGAGGGTGATGCCGCGGCGTCGAGGGTTTGCCATGGTGTTCAGGCCCGCGTGCGTGCGGGAGCTAGGCTGCGGCTCGGTCGGGTTGGACAATGATCCTTTAGGCGCATACCCGGGGCACGGTCGCAGACTCACGTCACCCCGGCCAGCCGGGGTTTTTCCGACGCCTCGATCACGGGGCGTTGGATGCACTGGCCCCCGACCTGAACGGGGATGCCCGGGCGGCGACGGCATCACGCTCTCCGCGCCGGACTTGGAGGATCACGTGGGTCGTCTCGACTCGCCCCGTGTTCCACGGATCCTCGACGGAGACCTCGCCGACGGTGGTGCCCTCGGGCGGGTCCTCGGTGGCGCGGAGCAGGTCGCGATGGGTGCGGACGATCGAGCCGTCCTCGGTGGGGTCGGAGTTCGACGTCGTGACGTATGCGATCTCCAAGTACGGCAGATCACAACGGGGGCGGGGAACGGCCCTCGCCCCAGTCTCCCCAGAGGGTTCGACGGTCGTGACGTAGAGATCGCGGGTCGCTCCTCGCCTGACGTCGTCCTGGAAGGGGAGCACGCCGCCTATCCGCGCCAGGTGGGGTACGCGGCGTTTCTCGAGGACGCGGTGCGCCAGACGGAGGGTCGGTCGCATCGGACTGTCGGTGTGAAGCGTGATCGCGACGTCCACAGTGCCCGAGCCGGCCGGGCGGACGATGGTCGTCTCGACGAACGCATGACCCCCTGGTGGGCCAGTTGTCGGACTCACGGTGGGCCGGGCGCAGCCGCAGCTTGCCTCGACAGCGCGGATTTTCACGGGGCGGCCGCCGGTGTTGCGGAGGGTCGCCCGGTAGAGGCGTGGGCCGCCTACGGCGTCAGCGGGGGGGGGCATCCTCGGACTCGACCACGAGGACGCCCGGGCGATTGGCATAGGCATTGGCCAGTGCAGCGCCGATCAGGAGCAGGCCGAGTGCCAGGCAGGCGAGCGCTGGCTTCATCGCGGGCCTCCTGAACTTGCCCGAGCGGAACCACCATGATCGGCGGTGTCCTGACGTGTCGACTCAATGGATTTTGATCCGAGGGCAGTCTGCAAGCAAGCAGAAAAGACTTGGCATCGGCGTGTACTCACCCGAGAGGCCGCGTCGACCCCAGGCACCCAGTTGGAACCCAGTTGGCCGCGTCGACCCCGAGCACCCGGTCGGCATTCGGTTGGCCGCATCGCTTCCAGGCATGCCGCGGAGGTTCTGACGGTGAACGGTCGGCGGACGGGGGATTGGCCGGATGGGTTAGCGGTTGCGCCACCAGAGCGCGCCAGCGACGGCGACGAGGGCCAGGCCGAGGCCGAGCATGACGGCCTGGGCGGGGTCCCAGGCGGGCACGCCGTCGGCTCGGATGGGGGTGGCGGTGGAGGTTGTCGCGCCCGGGGGTTCCCGGCCGGCGATCGTTTCGATCTTGCCGGTGAACGTGTCACGGACGGTGACGCCGGACTGCGGTTCCGGCCAGAAAGTCGAGGCCGGGTAGTCTTGGTTCAACCGAAGGTTGACGACCTTGGATTCGGACTGGTCGAACGGCACGGTGGAGCCATCGCGGTAGGTGACCTGCTTGCCCTCGACGACCATGGGCAGGCCTTCCCGGGTCTCGAAGCGGACGGCCTGCCAGGAGCGGTAGGGCGTCCCGGCCTGCAGGGCGCCCTGGTCCTTGAACCATTGGATCGCGAGGGGGACCCCGGTCGCGGAATCGAGGCTGTAGCGGAGAATGACCTTGCCGGCCGTCGAAGGGACGTCCCGGAAGAGGAAGACGTCACACGGACGATCGAGCAGCGTCTCCTGGCCGACGTGCTCGGCCCCCTCGCGCAAGGCCTGGGGGAGTGGCTTGAGCCCTACGTACAGGAACCGGAGCGGCAGCGGGCGCTGCGTCTCCAGCCCGGAGTTCTCGCCGGCGAACGAACTGGAGATGGTGATGGATCGTTGCCTCGTTGGATCGCCCTCGTGGAACATGACCTCGGCGCACCGCGCGCCATCGCAGTAGTCCTGGCCACCAAGCTTGTCGCGGCCGTCGGACAGTCGCGCGCGGACCTCCTGGAAGCGCTGGCCCCCTGCGGTCTCGATGTAATGAGTGCGGACCTCGGACGCGACCGCGCCCGGGAAACCGGAGGGATCGCCATAGGAGAGGCGGTCGACGGCCTCCACTTCGATGGCGCGCCAGCCGTCCAGGAGCGCGGCCACCTTGCTTGCGAACTCCCGTGCGACCTCGTCCATGGCGAACCCTCCGGGGTCGGTTCAGGGATGGAACCCGGCCGACGAGCATGCGGCTCACGACGGGTTGAGCCGGGCCGGGATCCGTTGTTGTGGCAGATGTAGTCGGTGCTGCAGTCGATGCCGGTGTAACCGCCGTATCGGATCTCCTATACGGTCTCGGGATGGGCGATGGGAAGGAATCGGGACTCACTCGGGCATCTCGACGACCTCGCCGCCGGCCCGGGTTCCGAGGGCCGCCCACACCCCCGGGTCGAGCCCCGAGCGGAATGCACGCGCCGAGCCGTCGTGGGACTCGTCCGTCGCGTAACTGCTTCTCTGTCCGGCGATCGCTCCCAGATGACCCAGGCCGACCGGACCTGAGGAGGCGCTCCAGCGAACGGCTTCACGCGCTCCCGACCCGGTCGAGGCGCTGCCGACGATCACGGAGCCATCCCCAGAGAGACGCGGGACGGTCTCCGACATCCCCTTCGGCGGGAAATCCAGGGCCCGGAAGCTGGCCAGAAGCGCCCTGGCTTCGAGGGGCTCGAGGTGGGGGCCGCGTCGGGGGTTCGGACGGCGAGGAGGCAGGGCGCGCAGCATGGTTTGGATCTCGCGGCAGGGGGCTGGTAGCGGCTTCGGGCGTGCCGTGCCCGGGGTTGGTTGCGGTGAGCGGGCGACGTCCAGCGCGCGTGGACGGGGCATCGGGCACCTCGGGTTGGCGGAGCGGTCGATCCACTCACCATGGACATCGACGTTGGGTCGGGAAGCGGACAAAGTCCTTCGGACGGGAAACCTCCCGGCGATACCGTCAGCCTTCGGCGCGGTTAAGATCGATTGCCGGCGTTATGGTGTCCGGCCCTCATCGAGGCCCACCGTCATGGTCCCGCCCCCGATCGTCCCTGGACTGTGGCCGATGCCGTTCGGGTTCGTGAACGTGTTCCATGCGGGATCGCTCGGTTCGGACACCGACCTTCGCCGGGGAGCGAGGTTGGAGTCGGTTTGATCGGGGGTCTGAGGGCATCGCCTGATGGATCCGAGCTTCGCCCGAATCTTCTGTCTGGCCGTGATCCTGGCGGGGGTCGCGGCGCGGTTGCTGGTCTACTGGCGACAGCGGAGTCACGACCACGAGGCGATCCAGAGGGAGGCGATCCGACAGGGCGTTCGAGCGCGGGCGATCCGCCGCGATTGGTTCTGGTTTTCGCGTGGGCCGTTCGCGCTCGAGTGGCATCATCCCAGCCGCTGCCGCTTCTTCCGCGTCGAGTGCCGGGACGAGAATGGCCAACCTCGTCGCGCGGCTGTGGTGATCGGGCCGCGTCACGAGGCGATTCTGTCGCGCGCCTCGTCCAACCTGTGGACGATCGACGACACGCAAACACTGACCTGGAGGTGGGCGGATGAGGCGGCCCCGCGACGCGGACGCGGTCGGAGAGGACGTCCTGGGCGTTCGTGATGATCGGACGGCCGCCGGCGCGCGTGAGAATCCGGGTGAGGGAGAGGCCAGTACGTCGTCGGACAGACACAGGGTCGAGAGCGCCGCCATGGAACCGATCGCGATCGTCCCCGGACTGTGGCAGGTTCCGCTCGGGTTCGTGAACGCGTTCCTTGTGGACGGGGGCGAGGATGGGGTCGTGGTGGTCGACACGGGGGTCGCGGGGAGCGGGGCGGCGATCCTCGGTGCGGTGGGGGCGATCGGGAAATCGGCCGGCGACGTGCGGCATGTCGTCGTGACGCATTGCCACAGCGACCACGCGGGGGGCCTCGCCGAATTGAAGCGGGCGACGGGGGCGGCGGCGTGGATGCACGAGGTCGACGCGGCGCTCGTGCGGCGGGGGGAGGCGCTGCGGGCGTTGCGGCCGGCGCCGGGGTTGATGAATGCGTTGATCTGCAAATTCTTACTTCCGAGCGCGCCGACGACGGTGGAGCCGGCCGAGGTGGAGCATGAGGTGGGCGACGGGGAGACGCTGCCGGGGGGGCTGGTGGCGGTCCACGCGCCGGGGCATTGCGCGGGGCAGGTGGCGTTGCTCTGGCCGAAGGGGGGCGGGGTGCTGATCGCGGCGGACGCGGCGGCGAACGTGTTCGGGCTGGCGGTGAGCCCGCTCTATGAGGACCACGCGCTGGGAGTGCGAAGCCTGGCGAAGATCGCGACGCTGGAGTTCGAGGCGGCGGTGTTCGGGCATGGGAAGGCGATGGTCGGGGGGGCGTCGGGGCGGTTCCGGCGGAAGTGGGGAACGCGATGACACGGCCCGTCGCGTTCGCGTGCGTCGCGGAGCTACTTCAGATCCTCAGGTGGGATGGGCTGGCCGTTCCACTTCGGCTCGGGCTGGGCGAGCAGGCGCTCCCACTCGCGGTCGCGGTGGCGGATGTAGGGGACGTGGCGGGGTCGTTCGGGGGGTCGGGGGCGATCGACGAGAAGAACCAGATCCGGTTCGAGAACGTGCCGGCCGGGCGGACGATGGTCGTCTCGACGAACGCATGACCCCCTGGTGGGCCAGTTGTCGGACTCACGGTGGGCCGGGCGCAGCCGCAGCTTGCCTCGACAGCGCGGATTTTCACGGGGCGGCCGCCGGTGTTGCGGAGGGTCGCCCGGTAGAGGCGTGGGCCGCCTACGGCGTCAGCGGGGGGGGGCATCCTCGGACTCGACCACGAGGACGCCCGGGCGATTGGCATAGGCATTGGCCAGTGCAGCGCCGATCAGGAGCAGGCCGAGTGCCAGGCAGGCGAGCGCTGGCTTCATCGCGGGCCTCCTGAACTTGCCCGAGCGGAACCACCATGATCGGCGGTGTCCTGACGTGTCGACTCAATGGATTTTGATCCGAGGGCAGTCTGCAAGCAAGCAGAAAAGACTTGGCATCGGCGTGTACTCACCCGAGAGGCCGCGTCGACCCCAGGCACCCAGTTGGAACCCAGTTGGCCGCGTCGACCCCGGGCACCGGGGGACGGCTTCCCAGAGGCTGGTTGAGGAGCTGTCACCGGGCTGCCGCGCCCAGGCGGCTCGATCAATCCCAGTCGATGACTTCCCCGCCGGACCGGGTCGAGACCGCGCGCCAGAGATTCAAGTCGATGCCGTCGCCGACGAAGCGTGCGCTGCCGTCCATCATCAGGACGTTGACGCCACCCGGGTGCCGGGACGTGGCGGAGATGACGCCGCTACGCAGGGCGCGGTTGTAGAAGGAATCCAACGTGATGCCGTTGGTGCATTCCCGCTGTTTCGGGTTTGGGGTCTGGCAATGGTTGTAGTTGGAGAAGGTGAGGCCGGAGAGGAACCAGGTCTCGCCGCCGCGGGAGTCGGCCGGGTTTGTGGCGGGGTCGGTTGTGCTGCAGAGGGCGACGGCGCGATCGGCGTCGCCTTCGAATACGCTGAGGGACTGTTCGGTCAGCAGGTAGTCGCCGCCCTGACGGTAGATGCCGCGTGTCCAGTCGCCCTGGAGGCGTTCGGAGGCGCCGATGGTGTGGGAGAGGCCGTCGGTGAAGTTCGCGGGGACGAGGATTTTCCGCATCGAGAATGGACCGGCGTCCGACATCGGGTAGCCCGGAACGTACGTGAAGAAAGGCGTCGGGCCTAAGCAGAAGCGGTAATTGGTACGGCCGTAGCCGGGGACCGGGACCACTGTATCGGATGGGCAGAGGGCGATGGCCAGGGTGTTCCGCATGACGGTGTTGTTGGCCTCGAGCGTGAAGCCAATCGTGGGGAACTGGCCGAAGTTAATCGCGTGGAACCAGACGGCGAGGTCGAGCTCGGGGAGCATCCTGGCAAAGGCGCTGTACGACATGTTCCAGGAGGTGCGACCTGTGAGGGGGTTGAACGTGGGAGGGCATAACGGCGGAAATGACGTGTAGGTCGACGCGTACGACTGGATGGCCAGCCCGATCTGGCGCAATTGACTGAGGCAACGAGCCCGCCGGCCAGCCTCGCGCGCGGTCTGGACGGCCGGGATGAGGAAGGCCATGAGGACCCCGATCACGGCCAGGGCGACGAGCAATTCCACCAGTGTGAACCCCCGGCGCCGGTGTCGGAGGCGAGGGGGACCGGGCAGGTCGAGTCGGGTTGGCTGCCGCATGGACGTTTCCCTCACAGGGTGCCCTTCACCGTCTCCGATAAACGACCCAACCGAGCAACGCGGCGGCCAGTAATGCCAGGACGGAGAGGACGGGGGTGCTCAGGAACCAGGGAGTTGGCTCACGCTCGCCCGGGAGCGGCGGCAAGGGTGGGGCGTCGGACCCGGACGGCGGGTCGGTGATCGGAAGCCGTCGCACGCCCCGGGCGACTGGGCTGGGTAGGTCGAAGAGGTCCCAGACGCTCCGCGGCTCGCGGTAAACCACGTGGGCCGCGGCATCCGCCATCGTACGGGGCTTGGGGAACTCCAGTCGGAATTCCCCGGGGCTGGGTGGCCGCTCGCAGTCCGCCTCGCGGATGACGATGCGGTAGACAAGCCCTCCGAGAAACGTGGTCTGGACGAAGGGGAGCCAGCCCGCCCCGGGCACTTGCCGAAGGTCGCCGTAGAGATGCTCGGTGACGGTGCCTCCGTTTGCCTCGCTCCGCTCGTGGAGCAGCGACCAGTCGCGCTCCGGATCGACATAGCAAGTCATGAACCCGTTGGGCATCTTGAGGCGGAATCGGACGAGCCCCTTGCGCCCGAGGTGCTGCACGTCCGTGTCCATGGACTCGATCGCTTGCTCGCCCCCCTCCCCCAGAGCGAGTCGAATTGTCTGGGCCAGGTCCCGACGATACTCCTCTGGGAAGCCGATGTCGTAGGGGATCTGGGCGTAGGTGAAGAACCTCTCGGCACCGGGGCGGATATCCACAAGGTGAGTCAACCCTTGGTTGGGGAACCAGGTGATCTGGTCGAACATCGTCCGGCTTCCGTCGGTGACGGCGCGGAACGAGTCCAGGAGGGTTGTGACCTGGCCATCCGAGTTTCCGGAGCTTTTGGCGGCGTAGTCCTCCTCGCGGAATTCGCGCCGGTAGGCGTACTTGCGGGTGCTGCCTTCATTGAGGAACGCGTAGGAACCCTGTGCGACGCTTGCGTCGCGGAGATTCCCGGCGTGGGCAGAGTCTGCCCCGTCGGCGAAACCGACGAGGTAGTCGAAGCGAAGCGTCCCGCGCGTGAATTTCGCCCGATTCTCCTCGAAGGCGCCGGCGACGGCCTTGAGCATCGTCGCCCGCGCATCGTCGGTGGATGGAGAGCCCCCGGGAGCGTTGGAAGCGAGCAAGGCGATCAGAGCCAGCGCACCCATGCGAACTTTCCTCCGATGGTGTGGCGCCTCGGAGTGTCATCAGACTCGGCAAAACGACCAAGACCGATCAGGAATCAGCAATCGAGGGGAGCCGCTCGACCCGGATTCGTCGCATCCCAGGGCGTAGGTTGCCACGTAACAGACGACCTGACCGCATGCCTTCGTGGCGTCGGCGACCCACCCCTTCGACACGCAGGTCGCCACCAACATGTTATCACAATCCGGGACGTTGCCCGGAGCACAGAGACTCACAAGGAAGGGCTCGACGGTTCGAGAGGTGTAGTTCAGAGGAACGTTCTGGCATCGGCCATTCTCGGGGAAACACCCCTTGGCCTCGCAGTAGAATTTGGGATCTTGACACTCATAGATATCCTGCCGGGCGTGCAGGGACTGCCAAGAGGCCATGGCGACCAGCATGCCCGCGATCAGCACGGACATCACAAGACGGCAGAACCGATGCGTCGTATGCTTCATCGTGGCCACTCCGTTCTGGTGTAGCAGAACTCGACTCTGGTCAGCACTCTAAGCAAAGGCCCTCAGATCGACGTTCCAATAGGCAGGACGGCCGTCCACTCGATTCGGATCCTGGGTGCCTCCGGGTGGTCGGTGTTGATCGTGATCTGCCCAGCCGCGAACCGGTCCGTTGTCTGGTCGGCGCGGAGATGGAGATCGATCCGGTAAGCACGCGAGGCTCCCCTCGGATCAGGCTCCGTTGATGAGACGAGGCCGGCTTCGATGCAAGGACCTCCATCGATGCCGAGCACGCGAAAGACCCGCTCATCGGTCGAGCGGACCGTCACGCTCGCGACGGGCGGAGACGGAGCATCACGGGCCACGCTGAAGTGGACTCGTTGCGGGGCAACAACAAGGGGTGACCGGGATGTCCAGGTGACGGTCGACGCGGCAGCACGACCGCGTGACGTTCGCGCATTGATGGTCCGCGCGATGCCGCCGCCAGGAGCGTCTGACGACGGCTTCAACCCAAGGTGCACGCGGTAACGCAGTCGGCGCACGCGCCCTCCTTCCAAGAGTTGCTCGGTCGGTGCCGGGTCCACCTGCGCGATGAGAGGTTCCGGGACGTCGACGGAGATCAAGGGGTCGGGCGGGTCCTCGGCCGGGCTGTACGTGTCGACCCACGCCTCCGCCCCTGCGTCATCGTTAGGGTCCAAACGGACCCCCTGCCCTGTGAAACGGACGCGGGGGTAGGTGCGGAAGGTCAGCTCAGAGCCGAAGACGGGCAACTCGGGCAGGTCGGTCTTGAGGGTGCATGTGAGCGACCAACTCCTCAAGGCATCTTGAGGATGCACTTTCATGATTAATGTCGCGGTCTCACCGGGCGCGAGCGTCGTCTTGTCCAGCTCGCTCGCGGTGCACGCGCACGAGCAAACTTTCTCGAGGACTCGAAGCACCTTCCCGGTTGGATTTTGAAAGCGGAAGCGATGTTGCAGCACCGGGGTCTGGTCAGGAAAGACCGCCCCAGCGTCGAACCGTTGTTCCGACCCTGGTCGATCGACGCCTGGACCGCAACCGAGAGACAGGTTCGTCGTCAGACAGACGACCCATGCCCACCGGCATCCTCGCCGGCCCAGGTTGACCTGAAAAAAAGCGGGGGGGGGAACTGAGTCACTGGCGACCTCCGGAAATAGGGCCAGCGCACAACATCCCGACGTGTCGACTCTATACGAGCTTGATGCAACGACGGTTGGCGGTCAATCAGAAAATCCTTGGAATCTGCATGCACGCACCCGGTTGTCCGCGTCGACCCCAGGCACCCGATTGCTCGCGTCGACCCTAGACAGCTAGCGCTAGCGCACGAGCACCTGCGCGCAGGCTCACTCCGAGCCTACGCCCCGACCCGCATAAGAGACACGTCGGCGGCTCAGACATCGAACGGAGGTTCGGCCGGCGGGCCAGCGGCGAACGCCGCGTTTTCTCCTTAGGTCATAGTCCTTCGTTCAGCTAGACTCTTGCAGATGCGACCGTTCGCGGCGCGAGTGGGTCGCGATCGATTATGAAGTTTAGGTTCCCTTGCTTATTGATTCCGATGCAAGCCTCAGAAACCACACTGCGGCGCCTGATCGAAGGCACGAGGCAGTACGTTGTTCCCCTTTTCCAGCGCCCCTATAGCTGGTCGAGAAAGCAGTGGAAAACCCTGTGGGATGACGTGCTCGAGAAGGTGGAACACGCCGACGGACGTGCCCACTTTTTCGGCTCCATTGTGACGACGCCGGCGAAGTCTGTTCCCGAGGGCGTCGGGAAGTTCCTGCTCATCGACGGCCAACAGCGTCTGACGACCGTACAGGTCTTCCTGGCTGCGCTGCGGGATATCGCCGATTCGAATAAGAACCAGATCCTCAGGGACAAGATCAACGGTCAGTATCTTACAAATCTCTACGAGCAAGATGATGAGCGATTGAAAGTGTTGCCCACGCATGACGACCGCGCCGCCTTCCGAGCGATCATTCATCGCCTGGAGATTCCAGATGGGCAACTGCGGAGGTGTTACGTTTTTTTTGCGAGCGTCTGAGGCAACTCTCGCCGGACAAATTGGAGTCGGTCCATCTGGCCATCGTGGACCGGTTCTCCCTGGTGAGCATCACCTGTGATGAGCAGGACAACCCACATCTGATTTTCGAGAGTCTGAACGCCAAGGGCGCGAAGCTGACGCCGGCTGATCTGATCCGAAATTTCCTGTTCATGCGGGTGCATGTCGGCGACCAGGAGCGGCTCTTTCGGACACACTGGCTGCCGATCCAGCAAGCGTTGGAGGATCATTTGACGGAGTTCGTCCGTCATTTCCTGATGAAGGATGGCAAGATTCTGCGAGAGTCCGAAGTCTACTTCGAGCTGAAGGATCGGCTTGCAGGTTCCACGCCGGCGGATGTCGAAGCGTTTTTGCGCGTCCTGCATCACCACGGGATGTACTACGCGCGCTTTGTCGATCCCCGGCGCGAGTCGGATCGCGATCTTGCGGAGCGACTGGATCGTATTTGTCGGCTGAAGGTGACGGTCGCTTATCCGTTTCTGTTAAGGGTCTTCGACGCGTATGAATCGCAGCAGTTGACCAAACAGCAGGTCGTCGAGACTTTGAAGATTGTGGAATCCTTTGTGATTCGACGTGCCGTCTGTGGAAGGCCGACGAACCAGCTTAGGCGCATCTTTCCCCCCGTGTTCGATGCGGCGGGGGGCCCCGGGCCAACGTTCGTCGACGGGCTCCGTCGCCAACTCGGAGGAGCACGGTGTCCCGATGACGCCGAATTCAAGCAAGCGCTGACAACCGTTCCGCTCTATGCAAATTCTGAGAAAAATATCCGCCTCCGTCTGATGCTCGAGTGTCTGGAACGGTCCTACGGTCATCGAGAGCCTGCGGATTTGTCTCAGACGACGATCGAACATGTCCTCCCGCAGAAACTGACGGAGCAATGGCGAGTCGAACTTGGCGACGATGCCGAAACCGTTTGGAATCGCCTGGTTGATACGCTTGGGAATCTCACGCTTTCAGCCTACAATCCCGAGCTTTCAAATCAGCCCTATTCCGTGAAGCGCAGGTTGCTGATCGAGAGCCACCTTGACTTGAATCAGTACTTTCAGAATGTTGACACGTGGGATGAGCGCGCGATCCTTCTGCGGTCCGAGAAGTTAGCCGATCGAGCCTTGCAAATCTGGCCTGATGTCGGTCGGAGCCCAGGCTCATCTGGACGAGACAGTCCGGCAACGAAGCCGCTCGCTGTTCAGTTCCGCGGGAGGCGTCTTCCGTGCAGGAACTGGCGTGACGGCTTTCAGAAGCTCGTGGAGATGTTCGAGCAAGACCAACCTGGGCTCCTCGAACGACTCGCGGGCGAAGACGCCTTTTCCGCCATCGTCTCGTTCGAGCCAGCACGCTTCCCTCGGTCGAAGTTCCAGCTCGGGAACGTCTTTGTGAACACTCATGCGAGCGCCGCCGTGCTCCGGGACTGGTGCAGGAGGCTCGCTGAGCGTGCCGGCCTCCAACCGAGCGACTACGGCTTCATCACGCCGGATCGCAACGAACGCCTCTCGACGTCATCTTGACGTTGAGATGGCGAGATTTTTTCAAGAGGGTTGGCGATCCGGGGGGGATGCGTCCTTGGCCAGGTCCTGCCGCTTCTTCGGGGCGGAGAAGACCGGCGCTAGGGGTGTCGGCGTGTTACGGGCGGGGGATGCGGCCGATGGTGGGGACGTCGATCGTGGGTGGCTTTGGGTTCGACGCCGGGCAGGTGCCGCAGCCCTTGGCGCAGCCGGAGGAGCGGCGTCGGGTCAGCGACGACCAGGCGCGGCGGGCCAGCCAGGCGGCGGCGAGGGCGACGAGGCTGAGGGCGGCCAGGTCTTGCATGTGTCGTGTGGGCCAAGCGGCGGTGTCGGATGTTCCAGGATTTGACACAGGCCGGCCCCAACGTGCTGGTTTCAGGAGCCGGTCAGGCGGGTGGCGATCTGGTAGGTCACCAGGGCGCCCAGGTAGGCCAGAATCGTCATATAGGCGAAAGCGAAGATCGGCCAGCGCCAGGAGTTGGTTTCGCGGCGGATGACGGCCAGGGTGGCGGCGCACTGCATGCAGAGGGCGAAGAAGACCATCAGCGAGAGGGCGACCGGGAGGGTGAACAGGGGTCGTCCGGAGTCGGGCCAGGAGGCCGTCTGGAGGGTTTCGCGGAGGCGGCCGCTGGATTCGTCCGCGTCGGTGCCGACGTCGAAGAGGACGCCCAGCGCGGCGACGACGACCTCGCGGGCCGGGAACGAGGCGATGGCGGCGGTTCCGATCCGCCAGTCCCAGCCTAGGGGTTGGACCAGAGGCTCGATCCAGCGGCCGGCACGGCCGAGCCAGCTTTGGCGGCTCTGGGCGCCGGCGGCGGCAGCGCGGGCCTGGTCGAGGGCGGCTTGGGCGGCCTCGATGGCAGCGGGGTCGCCAGCGGCTTCGGCAGCAGCCAGCGCCGTTTCGAGCTCGGCTTGGCGCTCCGCGTGCTGGGCGGCCACGGTGGCGGGCAGGCGGGGGTAGTAGAGGGCCGCCCACATCAGGATCGAGACGGCGAGAATCGTGGTGCCGGCGCCCTGGACGAAGACCCAGCCGCGCTCGAGCATCCGCCAGGCGACCACGCGCCAGGCGGGCCATTTGTAGCTGGGCAGCTCGAGGACGAAGGCGGGGGCGTCGCCGCGGAGCGCGGTGCGCTTAAGCAGCAGGGCGACGACGGCCGCGGCGGCGATGCCGACCAGATACATGGCCAGCAAGGTCAGCCCCTGGGCGCCGAAGATGCCCCAAATGCGGCGATCGGGCACGAAGGCGGCGATCAGCAAGGTGTAGACCGGCAGGCGGGCGCTGCAGCTCATCAGGGGGGCGATCAGAATCGTCGTGAGGCGGTCGCGGCGGTCTTCGATGACCCGCGTGGCCATGATGCCGGGGATGGCGCAGGCGAACGAGGAGAGCAAGGGGATGAACGATTTGCCGGAGAGGCCGACCTTGGCCATCCAGTAATCCATCAGGTAGGCGGCCCGGGCCAGGTAGCCGCAGTCTTCGAGCAGACCGAGGAAGAAAAAGAGGATCAGGATCTGGGGCAGGAAGACGATCACCGCGCCGATACCGCCCAGGACGCCCTCGGCCAGCAGGCTGCGGAGGGCGCCGTCGGGGAGGTGGGATTCGACCAGGCCGGCTAGGGCAGCGACGGTCGACTCGATCGCCTCCATCGGGGCCTGCGCCCAGGAGAAGACAGCCTGAAAAAGCAGCAAAAGGATCAGGGCCAGGATGGCGGTACCGGCGACCGGGTGGGTCAGCAGGCGGTCGATCCGATCCGAGGCGGTCACGGGGCGGGCCTGAGAGGGGTCGACAACGGCGGCGGCCAGGCGTCCGGCCCAGTCGTGGCGGACCTCGGCCTCGAAGTCGGCAGCGGCGAAGCCGGCGGCGGCGAGGCGGTCGCGGGCATCCTGAAGGGCCGTGCGGGCGTTGGGCTGGTCTAGGAGACGATGGGCCAGAAAACCGTCGGCGTCGAGCAGCAGGCGTTCGGCGAGGAACGGAGGCAGGTGGAGGGTGTCGGCCAGGGAGGCGGCTTCGCGGCGGAACGACTCCGGGAATGGGTTGAGAGGCGCGGGCGGAGGAGCGTCGGCGGCGGCAGCCAGGATTTGGCGGAGGCGTTCCAGACCCTGCCCGGACCGGGCCTGAACCGGGACGACCGGGACGCCGAGCCGGGCCGCCAGCCCCTCGACGTCCACGGCCAGGCCGCGGCCCCGAGCGACGTCGTTCATGGTCAGGGCAACGACGACCGGCCGGCCCAACTCGAGCAGTTGGCTCAACAGATAGAGATTGCGGCGGAGGTTGGAGGCATCGACGACGGCCAGGATGACGTCGGGCGGAGGGGTGTCGGCGCGGCGGCCGAGCAGGACGTCGACGGCAACCAGTTCATCGGGCGAACGGGGCGCCAGGCTATAGGTGCCGGGCAGGTCGAGCAGTAGCCAGCGGCGGCCGGCATGGTGAAACGAGCCGAGCTTCTTCTCGACCGTAACGCCCGGGTAGTTGCCGACGCGTTGGTGGATGCCGGACAGCGCGGTAAAGAGCGTCGATTTGCCGGTGTTGGGATTGCCGACCAGGGCGACGGTGCGAACGCGGGACTCGGCCGCCAGCGTGGTCATGGGGAGTCGATCTCGGCGGGCTGGGGTCGAGCCTCCCGCGACGGGGCCGAAGCGGGAGCCGGCCGAACCAGGATGGCGTCGAGTTCGGCGGCCCGAAAGCAGAGCGTCTGGCCGTCGAGGTGGATAATGCAAGGACTGCCCGGACGGACCATCCGCACCTCAGCCCCCTGGTGAAGTCCCATCTCCCGAAGCCGCCGCACCAGAGAACCGCCCGCAGCCACCCGTTCAACCCAGGCCCGATCCCCGGCACGAAGCGCTCGCAGAGGAAGCTCAGTCATGCGGGCAAACTCCGAGGGCAAGGAAGGCGGGCGCGATTTGAGACTCATTCTCAACGTGAAGAAATCGTAACGGAGGTAACGCCGTCGGTCAAACGGGAGCGGGTGGGTGGTCGCTGGCGGGGTGGGGTGGGCGGCGGGGGGGTCACGGGTGTTGTGGGCGACCGTATCGTTGAGGGTGGTGTTTTTTGGGGAGGGGTTGTGGGATGGGGAATGGAGTGGGCCAGTTCTCGTTGTCCGCGGGTGGGTCGTGGCTTAGGATGACTAAGGGCTAGGTGGATGGGTGGGGGTTGCAACGGGTTTTGATTTTCGGCGCGTGTCGCGGAACGGGGAGCCGAGGCTCGTGGCGAACCATTGGAAGCGGGCGTGGGTGGAGCGGACGGCTGAGCCGGCGCGGCGGCTGGCGTCGTGGGTCGTGGAGCGATGTCCGGCGGTGCGGTCGTGGCTGGGGGATCGGCCCGAGGTCCAGATGCCGGCGTTGGCGGGGAGTCTGCTGACGCATCTGGCGTTGCTACTGGTGCTGGCGATGATCGGCCGGGCGGCGAGTCCGGATCGCGGCGCGCCGGAGTTTCGGACCGAGGTGGTCAGCACGCAACTGTCCGACTTTGCGACCCTGGAGCAGACCGAGCAAGCCGAGCTGGAGCAGACGACGATCACGCCGGTCGGCGGGTCGTTTGCGCCGGTGACGACGGCGATTCTGGCGGAGCGGTATGCCCTGGATGGGTCGGCGGCGGTGCCGCAACCGGCCGGGCCGGCGGAGGTCAAGGCAGCGCCGGAGCTGCGGGCGAGCACGGTGCAGGTGGGCGGGTTTTCGCTGCCGAAGCCGACGCGGCTGGATGCGGCCGTTTCGATCCGCGGCAACGGGGCCGAGCATGTTGAGAACGTCGAAGGGGCGGTGGACCGGGTGGCGGTGGAGATTTTGCGTAAGTTGGAGGCGGGGCCGACGCTGGTGGTCTGGATGTTTGATGCGTCGGGGAGCCTGTATGCCGAGCGTCAGCGGCTGGCCGAGTATATCGAGCAGGTGTACGAGCACATCGACCAACTGGATCAGAGCCAGTTGGCGCAGAATGAGGGTCTGCTGACGGCGGTGGTGGCCTTTGGTCATGACCGGCAGCCGATGCTGGATGCGCCGACGGCGGATCGGGAGGCGATCGCGCGGGCGATCCGCAATATTCCGCTGGATCGCACGGGGATCGAGACGCCGTTTCGAACGGTCGGGGAAATCGCGCGGAAGTATGGTCGCTATAGCAAGAAGGGCCGCGGCTACAAGGCGATGACGGTGATGATCACCGACGAGGTGGGGGACGACGAGGAGTTGCTCGAGGCGGCGATTGGGGCGGCCGTGGCGGTGAAGATGCCGGTCTATGTGCTGGGGTCATCGGCGCTGTTTGGCCGTGAGGAGGGGTACGTCGATTTCACGGACCCGGAGACGGGCGTCTCGTATTCGGCGTTGCCGGTGCGGCAGGGGCCAGAGTCGGCGGCGATTGAAGGGATTCGGCTGCCGTTCTGGTATGACGGGCCGCAGTATGAGTTGTTGGATGCGGGGTTTGGGCCGTATGCGTTGTCGCGGCTAGCGGGTGCGACGGGGGGGATTTACTTCATCACGCGGCTGGGCGGGCATCGGGTGCATTTTGAGCCGACGGCGTTGCGGGAGTACCGGCCGGACTGGGTGAGCCGCGAGCAGTATCTGGCGATGTTGCAGAAGTACCCGCTGCGGCGGGCGGTGATGCGGGCCGGGACGATCACGCAGCAGAATCTGCCGGGGATGCCCGAGCTGACGTTCCCACCGGTTGAATCGCCAGATTTCAAAGAGGCGATGACGCGCAATCAGGAGGTCGTGGCGCGGATTCAGTACACGGTCGATGAAGCGCTGGGGTTGAGCGGGGCCGCGCCTGGGGAGGCGACGGTGGCCAGCGTGGTGGAGTTGAGGGATCGGGAGCCGTCGCGGCGGTGGCAGGCGCAATATGATCTGATCCGGGGGCGGCTGCTGGCGATGCGGATCCGCTGCCTCGAATTCAACCTGGCCTGCGCGCGGATGAAGAAGGAGCCGCTGGCGTTCACCAAGCCGAATTCCAATGCGTGGCGGTTGGTTCCGGATCGGGAGATTCATCTGCCCGAGCGGTATCAGGCCGAGGCGCAGGAAGCGGTCCGGCTGTTGGAGCGGGTGATTACGGATCATCCGGGGACGCCGTGGGCGTTGCTGGCTCAGCGGGAGTTGAAGGATCCGTTGGGTCTGAAGTGGGTGGAGGTCTTTGTTCCGCCGCCGCGGCGGGGTGGGGATGGGGGTGACAATCCGCCGCCGCGGCCGCGGCGCGAACCGCCGCGGCCGAAACCACCGCCGCCGCCGCGGATCTGAGCCGCCCCGGGGCGATGGATGGAGGGCCTGGACTCGGGTCTGGTTTTGAAACAGCACGTTCTGGTGAACCGAAGCGAGTGAAAACCGAAGAGGTCGGGCGAGGCGGGGACGGGGGATCGGCGCGGGGGAGGCCCCGACCCCCAAGCCGGCCGATTCGAGGCTCCCTTGCTGCTCCGCGTCCGGAGAGGACACCATGAAGGAACCCGAAGCGAGCCCGAACGGCCCCGACGCGGGGGACGTCTACCAGGTCTTGGAGCCGGCGGTCGCACCGGCTGCGGCGGCGATGGGGGTTTCGGCGACCTTGATCGGACGGGAAAACGGGTCGCCGGCCGTCGTGGCGGCGAGGCCGGCGCGTCCTGGGTTGCTGGTTCGGTTGTGGGCGGCGATCCGGCCGGTAGCGCCCGAGACACCGGCTCCGGCGGCCGACGGCGCGGCGCTGCCGCCGGGAGCGGGGAGGAAAAAGACGCGATCGATCCGCGAAGAGCTGCCGGCCTGGGCGGTGTCGGCGGTTGTCCACGTGACGGTCTTCGCGGCGCTGGCGACGGCGACGCTGACGCCCGGGATCACTGAAACGCTGGTGCGCACGATCGACTCGGCGCCGTTCGATCCGCGGCTGGGTCGGGAGCAGTCGGAGGAGCTCGTCCACATCCTGGCCGAGCCGGCGGCGCTGGAGCGGGATCAGGCGGTTGGTCCGCTGTCGACGACGATGGTGGCCGGGGGAATGCCGGGCGTGGGCGGGGGTTTGGGAACGGGTTCAGGCCCGCCATCGGCCACGCCGGCGTTGGCCGGTCGAGGGCGAGGGACGGCCGGGGGGATCGGCGAGGGGAGTTTGCCGAGCGTGAAGGTTGGGTCGCGGCTCTCGCCGGTGGCGCTCTTGCCGACGACGCCGACGCGGGACCTGTCCGGCGGAGGGGGAATTGGCGGGGACGTGACCCGGGAGACAGGTTCGATTGGCGAGGCGCTGGATCAGCTTGCCGCGGAGATCTTGCGGCAACTGGCGCTGAGCAAGCTGACGGTGATCTGGCTGTTCGACGAGTCGGGCAGCATGCGGGATGACCAGCAGGCCATCAAGGAGAAGTTTGACCGGGTAGCGAGCGAATTGAAGTTAAACCTGGACGAAGACCGGCGGTCGTCGGGAGCGCTCAACCATGTGATTCTCGGGTTTGGAGCGCGGTTTGACGTGATTTTGGGCAAGCCGACGACCGACATTGATCAGATTGGCCGGGCGATTGACCGGCTGCCGATCGACGAGACGGGGATCGAGAACACGATGGGGGCGATCCAGAGAGCGATCAGCGAATACGGTCGCTTGGTTTCAAAAGAGCGGCGGCTGATGATCGTGCTGGTGACCGATGAGTCGGGCGATGACGGTTCGCTGGTGGAAGAAGCGCGGCAGATGGCGGTGAGCAAGGGTGTGCCGATCTATGTGATTGGACGGCAGTCGCTGTTTGGCTACGACCGGGCGCACCTGCTGTATGTGGACCCGGTGACGAAGGACCATTACTGGCCGGCGATTCGGCGAGGGCCGGAGACGGCCGCGCCGGAGTGTCTGCAATGGGACGGGTTGCACGAGCGTTGGGATGAGCAGCCGTCCGGGTTTGCGCCGTATGAGCTGGCGCGGCTGGTGCGGGATACGGGGGGCATCTACTTTTTGTTGCCCAGCGAAGAGAATATGCGGGTGCGGCAGCGGGAGAAGGCCTACTCGATGAAGACGCTCAAGGAGTATGTGCCGGATTACCGCAGCCGGTGGGACTATTTCAAGCAGCGCAGCGCCTCGGAGCTGCGGACGGCGCTGGCCGAAGTGATCGAGATCACCAAGGGATTCGGCTACCGGCGGCACTTTCCGATCGATCTGGCGGAGCTGGAGCCGGCGATGCTGGCCGAGGTGCCGGTCGTCCGGCAGCGGCTCGAACAACTGGTCGCGCTGGAGGCGCGGTTGCGGTCGCTGGCCAAGGCGCGGGAGCGTGAGCCAGACCGACGTTGGCAGGCGCACTACGACCTGATCCTGGCGCAGATCGTGGCCTATCAGATCAAGGCCTATGAATATCTGGCGTGCTTCGACGAGATGGTCGCACGCGCGCGGCAGGGGAAGCTGGTGCCGAGCAAGATGCCGGTCAAGGATCAGCTCGTGGTCGAGTGGGTGCTGAATCATTCGACCGAGACCAAGGCGCCGCCGCAGGAGACGGAGAAGAAGCGGGCCGAGGCGGAGCGGCTTCTCAAGGAGGTGATTGCGCGGCATCCGAACACGCCCTGGGCCGACCTGGCGCAGGATGAGCTGAATCGCGGTTTCAGCGTGAGCTGGGGCGAGTGGCACGCCAGCCCCCAGTATCAGGAACGGGCCAAGCTGGTGCCCAAGTATTGAACAAAAGCGACCGTCGCCTGGCCGAGGGTGATCTGGGGGGGGAAGCGGGCATCGTGCCGGGTTGACCCCGTCGGACGGGCGGGTACGTGGTGCCCCAAAAGGTCGGCAACCTGGCCCGTCGCCTCCCGCCGCCGACGGACCGCGGGGCCACAGTTGGGGCGGCGAGCGGCGGAGGCAGAGGCAGGGAGGGCTTACGGGGCGGCCTGGGTGGTGGTTTGGGCTGCGGCCGTGAAGTCGCCAGCAGTGATGATGGCCAGGCGATCGGGGTCGAGGTAGCGGCGGAGGGCGGCGGTTACCTGGTCGGGTGAGAGCTTCTGGAGGGTCTCTTCGAGGTCGGCCTCGTACTGGAAGGTGCGGCCGATGAACAGGAAGTTGGCGAGCTGGCTGGCCAGAGCGGCGTCGTTGGTGCGGCGGATGCGGAATTGTTCCAGGAGGCCTTTGCGGGCGCGCTCTAGTTCGTCGCTGCCGACGCCGTCCTGGAGGAGCCGGGTCAGTTCCTCTTGGACGCCAGTGACGACTTTGTCGACGTTGGCTGGGTTGTAGATGGCCAGGATGATCAGGCTGGCGCGGTCGTCGAGGGGGCTGGCGTTGAACTGGGAGGCCGCCGTGTACGACAGTCCGCCCTTTTGGCGGAGGCGGTCGGCGATCCGGGAGGAGAGGGAGCCGCCGCCGAAGACGAAGTTGCCGAGCAGGAGAGCGGGGAAGTCGGGGCTCGAGTCGCGGATCGGCAGCAGGGTGCCGGCGAAGAGGGCGGCGTTGGCCTTGTCGGGGGTTTCGATGATCTGCCGGCCGGTCTGGGCCAATTCCTGGAAGGGGCGTTCGATGCGCGTGTAGGGTTGTTTGGCGGTCCAGCCCTGGAAGATGGGGCGGAGCAGGGGAAGAATTTCATCGGGGTCGAAGTCGCCGACGAGGGCCAGCTCGCCGTGGGAGGCGCCGAGGAAGTCGGCGTAGAGGGATCGGATCTGGTCGATGGAGACCGATTGGAGGCGTTGGACGGATTCTTCGAGGGTGGGGATGTAGCGGACGTCGTCGGGTGGATAGGGCGAGAGGGTACGGGCCAGGCGGTTGACGGCCAGGCTGGTCGGTTCGGTGAGGGCGGCCTCGGCCTGGGTCAGCTCGGCGCGGCGGAGCAGTTCGAATTCGTCGGCCGAGAGGGCCGGCTCGCGGACGATCTGGCGGAGCAGGTCCAGGACGGCCGGGAGGTTGGCGCGTTTGGTCTGGACGGAGAAGGAGAGCAGGCCGGTGGAGGCGTTCAGGCCGGAGCCGCCGCCGCCGGCGGCGATGCGGGCGAAGTTTTTGTCGAGGGCGTCCTGGAGCTGCTGACGGCTGAGCGATTGGGTGCCGCGGAGCATCAGGTCGGGCAGGAGTTGGCCGGCGGTGACGTAGTCGCGGAGGCTTTGGGCGTCGCCGTAGCGGAGGTTGAGGACGAGGTGGACGACCTCGCCGCGGGTCTTTTTGGGCAGGAGGGCGACTCGGATGCCTTCGATCGGTTCGGGGGTCAGGACGCGGGCCTGGATGGCCAAGGGGGCGGTGTCGAGGGCCTCGCCGCCGCTGGAGACGGAGCGGCCCTGGTACGATTCGACGAGCTGGGTGATGTCGGGGGTGGGGGGGATCGGGGTGCGGTCGCTCTGGTCGGTGGGGAAGAACAGACCGACGGTGCGGTTGCTGGGGCGGAGGTAGCGGGCGGCGACCTCGGCGACCTGCTCGGGGGTGACTTTTTCGATGCGGTCGCGCCAGATGAAGTAGAGCCGCCAGTCGCCCTGGGCGCCCCACTCGGACAGTTCGATGGCGATCCGGTTGGGGTCGGCGGCGGCCAGTTCGCGGTCTTTGAGGATTTGCTGGCGGGCGCGGTCGACTTCCTCGGCGGTGATGCCGGTCTGGGCGAGGTTTTCGACGACGTCGATCATGGCGTCGCGGGCGGCCTCAATGGCTTTGGGGTCCTTGCTCTGAATCTGGGCGACCATGCCGATCAGGCCGGGGTCTTTGGTGGGGAAGCGGAAGGCGGAGACGTCGCTGGCGAGCTTGGTTTCGACCAGGGCCTTGTAGAGTCGGCCGGAGGGTTCGTCGGCGAGGATACGGGTCAGGATTTCGATGGCCGGGGCTTCGGGGTGGACCGAGGACGGGACGTGGTACATCAGGCCGGCCAGGCCGACCTCGCCGACGCGGCGGAGGATGACCGAGCGTTCGCCGTCCTGGGGCGGTTCTTCGGTGTAGGTCTGGTCCAGCGGGGTGTCGGGTTTGGGGATGGCTCCGAAGTAGCGGGCGACGTAGCGGAGGGCCTTGTCCGGGTCAAACTGGCCGGCGATGACGAGCATGGCGTTATCGGGTCGGTAATACTTCTTGTAGAAGGCCCGCAGCCGGTCGGCGGGGACGCGCTCGATATCAGAGCGGTTGCCGATGGTCGATTTGCCGTAGTTGTGCCACTCGTAGGCGGCGGCCTGCATGCGCTGTTGGAGGATGCGCAGGGGGTTGTTTTCGCCGCTTTCGAATTCGTTGCGGACGACCGAGAATTCGGTGGCGAGGTCTTCGGCGCGGATGGGGCTGTTGACCATGCGGTCGGCTTCGAGGCGGATGGCGAACTCGAGGTTATCGTCGGAGGCGGGGAGGGTTTCGAAGTAGTTGGTGCGATCGACCCAAGTGGAGCCGTTGAACTGGGCGCCGCGTTCCTTCATGGCGCCGGGGATGTCGGGATGGTCGGGGGTGCCTTTGAAGACCATGTGTTCGAGCAGGTGGGCCATGCCGGTTTCGCCGTAGCCCTCGTGCCGGGAGCCGACAAAGATGGTCAGGTTGATCGTGACCTTGGGCCGGGAGGGGTCGGGGAAGAGCAGGACGCGAAGGCCGTTGTCGAGCCGGTACTCGGTGATTCCCTCGACGCTGGCGACCTTGGTGACCCCGGCAGGAAGATTCTGGGCGGAGGCGGCCAGGGCGGCGGAGCTGAGCAGGGCAAGGCTGACCAGAAGGGTCCGTCCGGACATGGGTCGCTCCTGAGAGGCTGGGAAAACCGGGGAGGAAGTTACCAGCCGGGGTGGCGTGGGTTTCCAGGCGTTCCAGGCAGATGAAACTCAGCATAGTCCGATTGGCTGGCGGTTTGCGAGGGCCAGTTCGGTGTCGCGGGGGATGCGGGGGGGTGCGTTGAGGCTGGACGGGTCGGTCGGGCCGGCCAGATGGTGGGGATCTGAGGGGGCGATCGAACGATGAATCAGGCGAGTCGGATCGAGACCGAGATCCGCGAGGGGCTTGAGGCGTTGCGAGCCGGGCGGATTGACTCCCAGACGTTGCATCGGTTGCTCGATCAATGGGTGGAGCGGGAGCAGTCGAACGCGGCCGGCGTGGCTTCAGCCCGGACCGGCGACCGAGCCGAGACAAGCGGTGACGGGCTCGGGGGCGATCCGGATGGAGGAGCGGTGACGCTCGACCTGGGCGAGCAGGGAGGACCGCCGGCGGCGGGAGGGTCCGGCCCGTTGGTGTGGTTTCCGTACCGGCGGCTGCGGCCGTTGGCGCGGGGCGGGCTGGGGGTGGTCAGTGTGGCCCAGGACGAAGCGCTGGGCCGGGAGGTGGCGTACAAGGAGTTGCGGGCCGAGCGTGCCGATGATCCGGCCAGTCGGGCCCGGTTCGTCCGCGAGGCGGAGCTGACCGGGCGGCTGGAACATCCCGGTGTGGTACCGGTCTACGGGCTGGGGGTGGATGAGCAGGGGCGGCCGTTTTACGTGATGCGGCTGGTGCGGGGCGAGACGCTGCGGGCGACGATCGAGCGGCTGCACGCGCAACCGGTCGACTTCGGCGGCTTGGAGTTTCGCCGGGTGCTGGCGCGGCTGGTGGCGGTCTGCCAGGCGGTCGAATTCGCCCATCGCCATGGGGTGATTCATCGCGATATCAAGCCGGACAACGTGTTGCTGGGTCCGTATGGCGAGACGTTGCTGGTCGACTGGGGGCTGGCCAAGGTGGTGGGATCGGCTCCGGAGGCCGACTTGGGGCTGGGTTTGGGGTTGGGATCGGGCAGTCTCTCGACGCTGGAGACGCAAGCCGGGCTGGTTCTGGGGACGCCGGCCTATATGAGTCCGGAGCAGGCGGCGGGGGGGAGCGCCATTGGGCCGGCGGCGGACGTCTTCAGCCTGGGCGCGACGCTCTATGCGGTGTTGGTGGGTCAGCCGCCGCGGTCATCGACCCATCCGGGGGAGGCGATACAGGAAGCGCGGGAGCGGCCGGTTTCGACTCCCCGGGAGCGGAATCGTCGGGTGCCGCGGGCGTTGGATGCGGTGGTGCGGAAGGCGACGGCGCACGATCCGGCGGAGCGGTACGCGTCGGCGCGGGCGCTGGCCGACGATCTGGAGCGGTGGCTGGCCGATGAGCCGGTTCTGGCCGAACCGGAGCCGTGGCCGGAGCGGTTGCGGCGGTGGGGGCGTCGGCACCGGACGTGGGTGACGACGGCGGCCGGGACGACGGCGGTAGCGGCGGTGGCGTTCGCAGCACTGGCGGTCCGGGAGGGGCAGTCGCGGGCGGCGTTGGCCGAGGTAAACGAGCAACTGCGTGACGCCCAGCGCCAGACGCAGTTGGCCTTGGATCGGGCCGAGCGGAGCTACCGGCAGGCGCGGGCGGCGGTCGATGAATCGCTGGCGCGGATCGCGGAGGATCCGCGGTTGGCGCGGCGGGACTTGCGGGGTCTGCGCGGGGAACTACTGGCGGCGGCGTTGCGGTATTACCAGCAATTTCTCGAAGAGCGGGGGATGGATCCGGTCTTGGAGATGGACGCGGCCCGAGCCCATTCCCAGATTGGCGACATCTTGATGATCCGCGAGGGGCCGGAGGCGGCGCTGGTGGCATACCGGCAGTCGGAGCGGATCTGGCGCGGGCTGCGGGCCGCGCGGGGCGGAGACCCGGCGCTCGAGGACGAGCTGGCCGAGGTGGTGAACGCGGCGGGGACGTGTTTGCTGGAGCTGGGGCGGTTTGACGAGGCGCGGGCGGCGTTCCGGGAGGCGTTCACGCTGGACGCAGGCGTGGTGGCCCGAGAGCCTTCCTGGGAGGTCCGCCGCCGACTGGCGCAGATCCACCAGAATCTGGCGGCGGTGGCGATGCAGATGGGCGAGGCGGCGGAGTCGCTGGAGCACTTGCAGCTCGCGTTGACCCTGCGGGAAGCGCTGGTGGCCGAGCGGCCCGAGGATGCACGGGTGCGGGCCGAGCTGGCGCGGCCGTTGTTTCTGCGGGGTTATCGCTATTTCTACGACAATCAACCGATGCGGGCCGAGGCGGACTGGGATCGGGCGCTGGTCCTGTTTCGGGAAGCAATCGAGAGCGGGACGGCCGACGAGGAGACGCGGTTGAGCCATGGCGCGCTGCTGTCGGACCGGGCGACCTTGTTGCGGCAGGCGGGCGATTACGAGGGAGCGTTGCGACTGCTCGACGAAGGGGAGCAGAACTGGCGGGGATTGGTGGCCGAGAGTCCGCGCGATGCCGCGTACCGGCTGGGGCTGGCGCAGGCGTTGATCGCCCGGGCCGACTTGCTGTTGGTGCTCAAGCGGATTGACCCAGCCGAGCAGGCCACTCGGGCGGCCAAGGCGTTGCTGGAGGTGCTCGTCCGAGAGGAGCCGGAGTCGTATACATACCGTCGGGCGCTGGCCAAGTCGTTGGATCTGCTGGGGCGGGTGGCGTTGGCGCGGGGCGACCGCAGCGGCGCGCTGGAGGCCTACAAGCAGGCGGTGCGGGGGCTGGAAACGGCCGGAGCGCTGTCGCCGCTCGATCAATACTCGTTGGCCTGTTATCGGAGCCAGATGGTGGGTCTGCTGCCGGCCGAGTCGGCGGATCGGGAGACAACCGCTCAGGCAGCGGTCGCAGCACTACGGGCCGCGATCGCCGGGGGGCTGCGGATCCTCGATCACTTCCGGGCCGACCCGGACCTGGACCCCTTGCGGGGACGGGCCGACTTTGAGACCGTCCTGTCCGATCTGGCATTCCCGGAATCGCCGTTCGCGGCCGAGCGGTAGGCTTCAGGGGGGAGGGTGTGGGGTCGTGCTCGCGCTGGTCGTTGCGGTCTTGAGCCAGGTCGCCGGGGAGCGGCGGCTGGAGTATGCGCCGGCGCCGCCGGACAACCCGATGAAAGGCTTCGTCGCCTACCTGGGCACCGGCGAGGCCTTTCCGCATAGCCTCGAGTGGGATTACCTCCCCGTCGCCGCCGTCATGACCGGGCCGGACCGCTTCGACTGGTCCGCGTTTGAGCAAAAGCTCGACGCCGCCGCCTCACGGGGCTGCCAGCTCATCATCCGCTGGTACCTCGACTACCCCGGCCACGAGCCGGGCACGCCCGGTTGGCTGGTCGATCAGGGAGTCGGGCTGACCCGCTGGAAGCACGCCGACAACCCGGCCGGAAGGCCCAAAATATGCCACACGCCCGATTATGAACATCCGCTGCTGCGTCGAGCCCTGCGCCGATTCATTGCGGCATTCGGGGCGCGGTACGACGGCGACCCTCGGCTGGCCTATGTCCCGCTGGGCCTGCTCGGCCTCTGGGGCGAGTGGCATTGCTACCCGCGGGAGGATCTGTGGGCCTCGAAGGCCGTCCAGGCCGAGGTGATGGACGCCTACGAGGCGGCCTTCCAGATCACACCGCTGTTGCACCGCTACCCCGCTGGCGGCGACGCCTTCGCCCAGGCCCCCAACGCCCACCGCCGCTTCGGCTACCACGACGACTCGTTTGCCTGGGCCACCGTCCACACCGGCCGCGCGGGCGACGAATGGTTCTTCGAGACCCTTCTGCGCCAGGCTGGCGCCCTCGACCGCTGGCAGACCCGCCCGATCGGCGGCGAAGTGCGGCCTGAGGTCTGGCGGACGATTTTTGCCGATCCGCCGGGTACGCCACCGGGTCAGGATTTTGACCGCTGTCTGACCGTGACCCATGCCACCTGGCTCTGCCACCAAGGCGCCTTCGACGATGGCGGACCGCGAGGCGAAGCGCGGCAGCGGACGATCGAGGCGGCGCGGCGACTGGGCTACACGTTTCACGTTCCGTCGGCGGTGTTTGCCGAGCGTGTCGCGGGCGGCCCACTGGCCGTTGAGGTTTGCGTCGAGAATCGTGGGGTGGCGCCGATTTACGTCGAGTGGCCGATCGAGCTTGGGGTCCTCGACGCCGCCGGACGGGTCGTGGCCCGGCAGGCGACCGACTGGAGTCTGCTCGGGCTGTTGCCGGGCACGCCGGCGCGGATCTGGTCGGCCGGACTGGCGGTCGCTGATCTGCCGCGCGGGAACTACACCCTGGCGCTTCGCGTGGTCCATCCGCTGGCGACCGGCAAGCCGCTGCGGTTTGCCAACGCGACCCAGGATGCAGATGCCGCAGGGTGGCTGAGCCTGGGACGGTTCCAGCGGCTCTGAGCCGTCGTGGGTTGCCGGGTGTCGTGACCGGTCGCGCCGGTTGTACGGGGCTGAAAGAATGGCGCAGGGGTCAAACTTGGGACCCAGGGGCCGAAACGGTGGGATGGTTCCGGCGAAGCTGGTCGGGCGGGGATTTGGAGCGGTCCCCCACGGCCGCGGGCCGACTCGGAGAGTGTGCGTCGTCCGGCGAATCTGGGCGGTCGCCGGAGCGGCGGGATCGGGGCATCCCCTGTGTTGGCGGGGCCGGGCCGGTTAGTCTGGAGGGTCCGAGGGGGGACATGCGCCGCCGCGTCGTTCGCGCTGACCCTGTCGCCCTGGCGGCTGAACCGGAGGTCCGACGATGGCCACCGTCGAGGTCAAGTGCGGCGAGTGCGGCTTTCCCCAGCAGGTCGACGAGTCCGCCCTGGGCACTCAGGTCGAGTGTCCCAAGTGCAAGGAGTCGTTTTACGCCGAGGCGGGCGATGTCTACGGCCTGGCCGACGAGCCGGCTGCTGGGCCGATCGTTGACCACCGTACGGATCGGGTCCAGGCTCCACGCCGTGGCCAGCCCACGCCCCGGCCGGTCGCGGGCAAGCCTCGGCCCAAACCGCGGCCGGAGACGCCCCAGGAGCGAGCGCTCCGGGAGCGGATGGAGCGCTGGGCCGACCAGATGGAGCGTTGAGTCGCAGGTCCGGTCGGTTGCGGTGTGCAGGTGACGGGTCGCCGTGCGCGGTGGCGCGTTCATTGAGACCGAGCCGGGTTGCGGGGTGGCGTGATGGGGATCGGCCGTGTTGCCGTGGCGTTACGCCGGGCTTGTAGGCTGGGCTGAACGAGCCAGGCTGGTGATGGTCTCCGCATGCCGTGCGCTGGTCCTGCCGGTTAGACTAATTGGCTCGATCCCCCGAGCCTGACCCCGGCAGCGTGAGGCGCCCCGCCATGGACACGTCCGAGCCATCTCCCCTGGCCCAGATTCGCAACATTGGCATCATTGCGCACATCGACGCCGGCAAGACGACCACCACCGAGCGGATTCTCTACTACACGGGCGAGATCCACCGGATGGGCGACGTCGACAAGGGGAATACGACGACCGACTACCTGGCCGAAGAGCGGGAGCGGGGTATCACGATCGTGGCGGCGGCGATCACCTGCCGGTGGAAGGATCGCCAGGGCCGGCCGATCCGGATCAACATCATCGACACGCCCGGCCACGTCGACTTCACGGCCGAGGTGGAGCGGTCGCTGCGGGTGCTCGACGGAGCGGTGGTGGTCTTCTCGGCCGTGGAGGGGGTCGAGGCGCAGAGCGAGACGGTCTGGCGCCAGGCGGCCAAGTATGGGGTGCCGCGGCTCTGCTTCATCAACAAGATGGATCGGATTGGCGCGGAGTTTGGCCGGGTCGTGGATGAGATCGCCGAACGGCTGCCCGAGAGCCGTCCGATTCCGATTCTGATCCCGATCGGCGCTGGCCCCGAGGGATCGATGGGCGCGTTTGAGGGGCTGATCGACCTGATCGGGATGAAGGCTCTGTACTACAAGACCGAGGACCTCGGCTCGACGATCACCGAGCGCCCGCTCGAGGGTGAACAGCGCGCCGACGCCGACTTGTGGCGCGAGCGGATGCTCAACGCCCTCTCCGACGCCGACGAGACGTTCGCCGAGCAGTACGTGGCCCATCTCGAAGGCGCTGAGCTGACCGAGGCGATGATCCACGAGGCGCTGCGGCGGGCGACCCTGACGGGCAAGAGCCAGCCGGTCTTGTGCGGGTCGAGCTTCAAGTATGTGGGCGTCCAGCGGCTGCTGGACGCGATCGCCGCCTATCTGCCCAGTCCGCTGGATCGCCCCCCCGTGGTGGGGCACCATCCCAAGAAGGATCAGCAGATCGAACGCAAACCCGACCCGTCGGCCCCCCTCTGCGCCCTGGTCTTCAAGATCACCAACGACGCCCACGGCGACCTGGCGTTCGTGCGGGTCTACTCGGGGACGCTCAAAGCCGGCACGCGGGTCTACAACCCGGGCAAGGATAAGAAGGAAATCTGTTCCCGGCTGTATCACATCCGGGCCGACGACCGCGAGCAGATCGGCGAGGTCCAGGCGGGCGACATCGCCGGGGTGGTGGGGCTGAAAGAGAGCGTCACCGGGGATACGCTCTGCGACGCGGCGCATCCGATTCTGCTCGAGCGGATCGAGTTTCCCGAGACGGTCATCAGCATGTCGATCGAGCCGGTCAGCTCGGCCGACCGGGGCAAGCTGGCCCAGACCCTAGCCGCGCTGGCGCGCGAGGATCCGACCTTCACCTACCGCGTCAACGAGGAGACCGGCCAGACGCTGATCTCCGGCATGGGGGAGCTGCATCTGGAGATCATCAAAAACCGGATGATCCGGGACTACCATCTCAAGGTGCACGTGGGCAAGCCGCGAGTCAGCTACCGGGAGACGATCCAGAAGGCAGTGCACGGCGTGCAAGGCCAGTGCATCCGCCAGGTGGGCGGAGCGGGGCTGTTTGCCAAGGTGACGCTCGATGTCGAGCCTGAGCCTCAGCCCAAGGGGCAGCCGACGGTGCGGTTCGTCAACGCGATCAAGGGCGGCGTGATTCCGTCGGCGTTCTACCCGGCCATCGAGCAGAGCATCCGGGAGGCGGCCCGCTCGGGCGGCCAGACTGGCTACCCGCTGGTCGATCTGAAGGTGACGCTCGTCGATGGCCAGGCGCACGAAGTGGACAGCAACGAACTGGCGTTTCGGTTTGCCGCGGCGGATGCCTTCGACCGGGCGATCCGCGAGGCAGGCCCGGTCTTGCTCGAGCCGGTCATGAAGCTCGAAGTGGTCACGCCCGAGGAGTATCTGGGCGACATCATGGCCGACTTGCTGGCCCGCCGCTGCGAAATCACCAACACCCACGAACGAGGTCGGCTGCGCGTCATCGACGCCAAGGCGCCCCTGGAAAGCATGTTCGGCTATTCGACGGCCGTGCGATCCCTGTCCCAGGGCCGCGCCAGCTACAGTATGGAACCCCTGGAGTACGCCCCAGCCCCAGACGCCAAGCTCAAACAGGTGCTGGGCCTCGACTGACCTCCCCGCTTCAGCCCGCCAGGGCAACCGCTCTTCGAAAGAGGCGGCCGAGCGGCTGGGCGGCCCGAACCGGCTTTGGACCAACGTGGCCGGGACGGAGGCCGGCGCCACCACCCGGTCCGCCGGAATCGCCGCGGCTGCGGTGGAGAAAAGTGATTCGGGGCAATTGACAGCGGTGGGGTCGGTCGCTAATTTTGTACTTTCCCAATTCGCCGGGAGTGAGTGCACCAGGCGCCGCGGGGCGTCCTGGCGTTTGGTTGGGATGGATTGTCTGAGAAGGGACGCAGTCGCGTGGCGGGCATTAGCAACGAGCGAATCCGGATCCGGATGGAGGCGTATGACCATACCATCCTGGACCAGTCGGCCAAGGAGATCGTCGATACCGCAAAGCGGACCGAGGCGATCGTTCATGGGCCGATCCCGCTGCCGACGCGGATTGAGCGGTACACGGTGCTCCGCAGCCCGCACATCGATAAGAAGTCGCGGGAGCAGTTTGAGATCCGCACGCACAAGCGGCTGATCGACATCGTGCAGCCGACCAACAAGACGATCGACGCCCTGAACAAACTCAGTCTCCCGGCGGGCGTGGACATCAAGATCAAGGCGGGGCCATCGGGCGGCTAAGCGTCCCAGCCGGCCAGCCTGGGCCGAGCCGAGCGTTCACGATCTGGGAACCGGAGCGGTATGGAGCCGACCGCCGGAGCGGCTGTTCGATCCGCCGGCCTCGGTGAGCGGAGCCGGGCGGACGATCAGCGGTGATCCGTGTCGGCGCGACGGGCGGGCAGGCGCGAGCGTTCCAGCACCGCGCTCAGTCCGAACCGCCGCCAAGGCGACTCCCGACCTTGTGTGGGCCGGTGAACGTCTTTTGGGGACGTTCGGGAGAGGACGAAAACGATGCGAGTCGGATTGCTCGGCCGCAAAGTCGGCATGACGCAGGTGTACCAGGAGGACGGGACGGCCGTACCGGTGACCGTCCTCGAATGCGGGCCGTGCACGGTCCTGCAAGTGCGGACACCGGAGCGGGACGGCTATAGCGCGTTGCAACTCGGCTTCGCCGACAAGAAGCGGGCCCGGGCCAACCAGGCCGAGCGGGGCCATGCGCGTAAGGTGGACGCCGAACCGAAGCGGTTCATCCGCGAGATCCGGCAGGATGGGCCGGTCGAGGGGATCGGAGCCGGCCAGACCCTGACCGTGGAGGTCTTTCAGGGGATCGCCGCCGTTGACGTGACGGGCACCAGCAAAGGTCGGGGCTACGCCGGGGTGATCAAGCGGCACGGCTTCCGCGGCCTGCGGGCCAGCCACGGCGTCAAGCGGATGCACCGGCACCCCGGCTCGAGCGGTCCTTCGGCCGACCCGGCACGGACCCGCAAGGGGATCCGCAAGCCCGGCCATTACGGCCACGAGCGGGTAACAGTCCGCAACCTGGCCGTCGTCCGGGTCGATCCGTCCAACAACCTGCTGGTGGTGCGGGGTGCGGTGCCCGGCCCCAACGGCGGATTTCTGATGGTCCGCCAGACGAACAAGGTCTGAGAGAGCAAGCCGGAGCGCACAGTGCCATGATCAGCGTGCCCGTCTACGACCGCACCGGCCAGAGGATCGGCGAGGAGTCGATCGACCCGGCCGATTTTGGCGGCGCGATCAACAAGCAGCTTTTGCACGACGTGGTGGTGATGCATCAGGCCAACCGCCGGGTCGGCACGGTCAACACCCGGGGTCGGGCCGACGTGGCCGGCTCAGGCAAGAAACTGTTTCGCCAGAAAGGAACGGGCAACGCCCGCGTCGGCGCCAAGCGGACCAACAAGCGTAAGGGCGGCGGCGTGGCCTTCGCCCGTCGCAACCGCGATTATCGTTACCGGCTGCCCAAGCGGGCCGTCCGGCAGGCGATTCGGATGGCCGTGCTGTCGAAGTTCCTCGACCAGCAGGCCATCGTCATCGACGGGCTGGTTCCGCCGCCTGCCGCAGGCGCCCGGCCCAAGACCAAGGACGTCGTGGCCGTATTGCGGTCGATCCCGCAGCCGGACCACGCCCAGGAACCGCCGACGCCGGCCGAGGGCGAGTCCAAGGCCGCCGCGTTGCGCCGCAGTCTGGCCAGCCGAAGCCTGCTGATCGGGCTGGCCGAGCCCAACCCGACGTTTTACCTCAGCGCCCGCAATCTGGAGGGCGTGATGGTGGCGCCGGTCGCCGAGTTCAACACGCTCGACGTTCTGAAACAGCGTTATCTGGTTCTGACCCGGGAATCGCTGGCGGCGCTCAAGGAGCGGGCCCGGCAGCCGCTCAAGCCACGGCGGCGGACGACCGACGCGGCAACCGCCTGACGGATCGTCAGCTCGCCCGCCCTCCCCGGCCCCTCGGCGCTGGGAGGCCCGGCCCGGGCCCGAGATGCGACTCTCAAGGGACGACGATTGAGGATAGCCTGAGATGGTGACACTACGACGACCGCCGCAATACACTCGGCCCGGGCCGCCGCTGGAGCCTTATCAGGTGATTCTCCGGCCCCTGATCACCGAGAAAGGAACCCACCTGGCCCACCCGCCGGAACGGCCCGACCCGAAGGACCCAACCCGGAATCGGCCCCGGCGACCGGCGTACACCTTCGAGGTGCACCCGCTAGCGACCAAGACCGAAATCAAGAACGCGATCGAAACGCTGTTCAACGTCAAGGTTTATGACGTCCGGACGCAGAATCGCCGAGGCAAGTCGCGGCGGTTCAAGTTGAAGACCGGGCGGATGCGGAATTGGAAGAAGGCGATTGTCGCGCTGCACGCCGATTACCGGATCGAGAGTCTCTAAAGCCCGGTGGTCCGACCAACCCTGACCTGAGAGTACGATCATGGGGATTCGCGTTTACAAGCCGACCAGTCCGGGACGGCGCAATGCGTCGGTCAGCGACTTCAGCGAGCTGACCGACAAAAACAAGAAACCCGAAAAAAGCCTGGTCGAGCCGCTCAAGAAGAAGGGGGGCCGGAATTTCCAGGGTGTGATCACGGCGCGGCATCGCGGCGGCGGCCACAAGCGGATGTATCGGATCATCGACTTCAAGCGGAATGATCGCGATGGCCAGGTGGCGACGGTCACCCATATTGAGTACGACCCGAACCGCTCGGCGCGGATCGCGCTGATCGAGTACCCGGACGGGGTCAAGCGGTACATCCTGGCGCCGCAGGGCCTGACGGCGGGGATGACCGTGCAGAGCGGCCCGGACGCGGAGCCGAAGCTGGGCAACTGCCTGCCGCTGTCGCGGATTCCGACCGGCCTGGACATCCACAACATCGAGATGCAGCCGGGCGGGGGCGGCAAGCTCTGCCGCTCAGCCGGGACCCACGCGGTGCTCACGGCCCGCGAAGGGCCGTGGGCGCAGATCACGCTGCCCTCGGGCGAGGTGCGGCGGATTCCGGCGGGGTGTCGGGCAACGATCGGAGTGGTCGGCAATGCCGATCATATGAACATCAGGCTGGGCAAGGCGGGTCGCAGCCGCTGGCTGGGGCGTCGCCCGCATGTCCGGGGTGTGGCCATGAATCCGGTCGATCACCCGATGGGCGGCGGCGAAGGGCGGACCTCGGGCGGCCGGCATCCCTGCTCGCCGACGGGCAAGCCGGCCAAGGGGGGCAAGACCCGCAAGCGGCGCAAGCCCTCGAACAAGGCCATTCTGCGCCGGCGCCGCAGTGTGCGGTACGGCCAGTTGAAGCTCTGAGGATTGCATGGGGCGGGTTGGGCTGCGTTCCGTGGTGGAAGGTGGGGCCGGGGCCGCCGCCGAGCCAGTTCGAGAGGATTGAGAGAAAGGACACGAGATGGGTCGGTCGTTGAAGAAAGGGCCGTATGTCGACGAGCGGCTGCTGGCCAAGGTCGAGCGTGCCGAGGCGACCGGCTCGCGGGAACCGATTCGGACCTGGTCGCGAGCCTGCACGATTGTGCCGGAGTTTGTGGGCAAGCACTTTGCGATCCATAACGGCAAGAACTTCATCAAGCTGTATGTGACCGAGGAGATGGTCGGGCATAAGCTGGGTGAGTTTGCGCCGACCCGGACGTTCCGGGGGCATGGTGGCAAGGGTGCCAAGGCGGTCAAGAAGTAGTCGCGAGGGGTTTGGGGGCGGGTGCGGGTCTGGGATCCGCCGGCCGCCTGCCTGACCCGGGATCTGCAACCTCCCGCTTCCCCTACCGTGATGCGTGATTCCCATGGCCAAGACGCAGTCTGAGTATCCGTACAAGGCGTCGCACCGGTTTGCCCGCTCGAGCGTGCGCAAGATCCGGCCGATCCTGGATCTGATCCGGGGCAAGTATGCCGACGACGCGCTCAATCTCCTGAAGTATTTGCCCCACCGTGGGGCCCGGATGGTGGAGCTGGTGCTCCGCAGCGCGATGGCCAACGCCGAGGATAAGGGGATCCGCGACGTGGGTGATCTGGTCGTGGCCGACGCCCGCGGTGACGGCGGTCCGATGTTCAAGCGGCTGATGCCCCGGGCCCGCGGCATGGCCTACACGATCCGTCGGCGGACGTCGCACATCACGATCGCCCTGGCCGACCTGGAAACGTATCTTGCGGCCAAGGCCAATGCGGGCCGCCCGGTTGCGTCCGAGGCGGACGAGGAGTCCGAGTCATGAGCCAATGCCGAGAGTCTGCCGATTGCCCGATGACCAACGACCCCCGAGATCGAGGACGCTGACGCCATGGGCCAGAAGGTGCGGCCGACCGGATTCCGCGTCGGCGTGATGGAGGATTGGCGGAGCCGCTGGTATGCCTCCAAGCAGGAGTTCAAGGACCTGCTGGTCGAGGACTACAAGATCCGCCAGTTTGTCAAGAAAAAGTATGGCTACTCGGGCATTCCCAAGATCGAGATCGAGCGGACCCGGGACGCGGTGACCGTTTTGCTCCATACGGCGCGGCCGGGGGTGATCATCGGCAAGCGCGGGGCTGAGATTGACAAGCTGCAAGAGGAGCTGCAAGGGCTGACCGGCCGCCGGATCGAGATCAAGATCCAGGAGGTGCAGCGGCCCGAGCTGGACGCCCAGCTTGTGGCCGAGGATATCGCCGAGCAGCTTCAGAAGCGGGCCAGCTTCCGGCGCACGATCAAAAAGGCCCTCGAGCAGACGATGAACGGCGGAGCCAAGGGGATCAAGGTTCTGCTGTCGGGCCGGCTCGGCGGGTCGGAAATGTCACGGACCGAAGGCGCCAACGCCGGGTCGATTCCGTTGTCCACCCTGCGGGCCAAGATCGACTACGGTTTCACCGAAGCCAAAACGGCCCAGGGCAACATCGGAGTGAAGGTCTGGGTCAACCAGGGCGACTACCTCAAGGGCGACGGCGCCGACGACGGGCCGAGCGGCCGTAAGCCGAAACGGCCCCGAGGAGGCGGCCCCCGCCGCTCCGCTGGACCCGGACCCCAGAGCTAAAACCGTGCTTTGATCACCAGGCGACGCGCCCGCGCCGTCCGGCCGGGACCGAACCGAATAAGGATCTGAATCATGCCCCTGATGCCCAAGCGGGTCAAATACCGGAAGGTCCAGAAGGGCCGGATCCGGGGCAAGGCGACCCGCGGTAACTTTGTCGCGTTCGGCGAATTCGGGCTCCAGGCGCTCGAGCCGGGCCGCATCAGCGCCGAGACGATCGAGGCCGGCCGGATCGTGGCCAGCCAGGCCGTCAAAGGCTCCGGCAAGCTCTACATTCGGATCTTCCCGCACAAGAGCGTGACGGCGATTCCCGCCGAGACCCGCATGGGCAAGGGCAAGGGCGAGGTCGAATACTGGGCGGCGGTGGTCAAGCCGGGCACGATTCTGTTCGAGCTGGGCGGAGTCACCGAGGAGTTGGCCCGCGCGACCCTGGCCCGGGTCGCCTACAAGATGCCCGTGGCCTGCCGCTTCGTGGCCCGCCGCCCGACGATCTAAGCCCGCTTCGGCCGCCGGCCGCCTGTTGCGCTGCCCCAGACCAGGACCCCTGACGATGCCACTGATCAAAGCCAAGCAACTGCGCGAGCTGGACGACGAACAGCTCGAGCTAACGCTCAAGGAAACCCAGGAAAAGCTCTTTCGGCTCCGCCTCCAGAGCGAAACCGAACGGCTCGAAGCGCCGAGCGAGATCGTCGCGGCCCGCAAGACGATCGCGCGGATTCTGACGATCCGCCGCGAGCGCGAGCTGGAGCGAGCCGGGGCGGACCGCTGAGGCGGCTCGCTGCTGGAAGGACCGACGCCCCGCGGATGCCCTCCCCCCTCCCAAGCCCCCTCCGAACCGACCATAGCCCCTGAGAACCTATGAGCAGCCCCTCCACCCCCCCTGCCCCGCCGGCGCCGAAACGGGCGACCCGGGCGACCGAAGTCGGCGTCGTGACGTCCGACAAGATGGACAAAACCCGCCGCGTTGAGATCGAGCGGCTGGTGCCGCACCCGAAGTACGGCAAGTTCCGCAAGCAGCGAACCGTCTGCTATGCGCACGACGAGACCAACCAGACGCGGGTCGGCGACCTGGTCGAAATCATGGCGACCCGGCCGCTGTCCAAGACCAAGCGGTGGCGGATCACGCGGATCGTGCGGCCGGGCAGTCAGCGTAGCTTGAGCGAAACGACGCCGGCCGAGGGAGCAAGCGGCTAGGACGGCCCCAAGAGTCGACGCGGCAGGCCTTGCGTGCTGCCAGCGTCCGCGTCATACTATCTGGCTCGACTGGTCGCGTCGACCTGACCTCAGCGGCTCGCAGCGTCGCCGGATCGAGTTGGCCCGAGCCGCTCCGAGACAATCCAAGCAACCCCGACAGCCCGCAAGGCATCGGCTGAGACGGCCGGCTGGGGGCCTGCCTTCCCGTCCCTGCCCGACGCTCGGTCGACCCTCCTTGTGGATGCACGCCAGAATCGTGACGGTGGTCCCATGATTCAGATGCAAACACGGCTCGACGTGGCCGACAACACTGGCGCCAAGGAAGTCATGTGCATCAAGGTGCTCGGCGGCAGCGCCTCGCGGTATAAGCGCCGGGTGGCTGGCCTGGGCGATATCATCATCGGGTCGGTCAAGAAGGCTAGCCCCGGCGGTGACGTGAAGGCCGGGGACGTGGTGCGGTGCGTGGTCGTCCGCACCAAGAATAGCAACCGCCGCGCCGATGGGTCGTACATCCGCTTCGACCGCAACGCCTGCGTGCTGATCGACAAGGAAAACAATCCCCGTGGCACCCGGATTTTCGGCGCGATTGCCCGGGAACTGCGGGACCGGCAGTTCATGAAGATCATCAGCCTGGCGGCCGAGGTCGTCTGAGGGATGGCCTCTAGGCGGCCATCGGGCCTTCCGAAACCTGACGTTGTGCGAAGAAGACTCCCATGCTGATCAAGAAGGATGACCGGGTGGTGGTGATCCGCGGCGACGACAAGGGTCCCGAACCGCGCAAGGTTCTCCGGGTCCTGCCCGCGAAGAACAAGATCGTCGTCGAGGGCGTCAACCGGGTTTACAAACACCTGAAACCCGGCTCGCGGGGCCAGAAGGAAGGCGGCCGGCTCTCCAAGGAGATGCCGATCGACGCCTCCAACGTCCTGCTCTACAGCGAGGCCGCCGGCCGAGGCGTGCGGGTCGGCATCCGCTTCACGGCCGACGGACGCAAGGAGCGCTATTGCAAGATCACGGGCGCCTCGCTCGGCTTCCTCGGACCGGCCAAGCCGGCCCACGCCCGCAAGGCCGCCGCCTCGCGCTCCTCCTGAGCAAACCTCCAGTCCGGACCCAATGGGACGACCGCAACGTCCAGATTTTTCCCCCCAATCCCCCCCTGCCCCGAGCGACCTCCCGAAGCGATCAGGAACGTCATCGTTGAGCGAGACCTGAAGGGCCGCGGTCGGGCCGGCAGAAGGCCCAAGCCAGCGGCCTGGAGGTGAGAAGGGAACCGACGATCATGGCCCGGCTGTTCGACCAGTATCAGAAGACGATCGCCCAGGCATTGGCCGATAAGTATGCGATCCGCAACAAGATGGCGATCCCGCGGCTGGAGAAGATCGTCGTCAACATGGGCGTCGGGCGAGCGACGCAGGATAAGAGCGTGCTGGAGGCGGCCGTCGACGCATTGGCCAAGATCACCGGTCAGAAGCCGATCGTCACCAAGGCCAAGGTTTCGGTCTCGGGATTCCGGCTTCGCCAGGGCAACGACATCGGCTGCAAGGTGACGCTTCGCGGCAAGCGGATGTACGAATTTATGGACCGGCTGATCTCGGTCGCCCTGCCCCGGATCCGCGACTTCCGTGGGGTCAATCCCAATAGCTTCGACGGCCACGGCAACTACTCGCTGGGGCTGGCCGATCAGGTGGTTTTCCCGGAGATCGAGGCCGACAAGGTCCAGCATACCCAGGGCATGGACATCACATTCGTGACGACGGCAACGACCGACGACCAGGCCCGCGAGCTGCTCCGCGCCTTTGGTATGCCGTTTCGCCAGCCGCAGCAACGTGCGGCGGCCAAGGCCTAAGTTTCCGATCGAGGAACACCCGATGGCCGGCCGCTCGCAGCGTCGCAATCATCCCCGAAGGTCCCCCTGGGCCGTTGCCGGCTTGGCTTGGGACCGAGCCGCCTTGCCCTGCGATCCTTAAGAGCGTCCGCCAGCCCCTATCGGAGAGGTTTCCCGTATGTCGACCAAGGCTCAGATGATCCGGTCGCAGACGCCGCGCAAGTATGCGGTCCAGCACCGCAACCGGTGCGAGCTGTGCGGCCGGCCCCGCGGCTATTACCGCAAGTTCGGGATTTGCCGCATCTGCTTCCGAACGCTCGCCAGCAAGGGCCTGATCCCGGGCGTGCGCAAGGCGAGCTGGTAAGCCCCGGGCCGCAGCGGCCTGGACCCCCTCGAGGAGTGATCCGCGCGAACCGTCTCTTTCCCTCCCCGTCGTGCCGACTGGCCCCTGTCGTTCCTCTGCAGGCCCGATACTCGCGGGCCTCGGGCTGGTTACCCGCGGCGGCTGTACAGGTCCCCCCGACCATGATGACCGATCCGATTGCCGACATGCTGACGCGGATCCGCAACGCGACGCGGATCGAGCGGGCCTACGTCGATATTCCGCTCTCGAAGATCTGCCGAGGCATCGCCGAGGTGCTGCGGCAGGAGGGTTACATCTGGAGCTACGAGGAGATCGAGACGGTCCCCGTCAAGACGCTCCGTCTGGAGTTGAAGTACGGGCCGAACGGCGAGCGGTTGATCACGACGATCGAGCGGGTCAGCAAGCCCGGCTGCCGGCGGTACGCTGGATATAAGGAGCTCCGGCCGGTGCTGGGAGGGATGGGCATTCAGATTTTGAGCACGCCCCAGGGCATTCTGAGCGACCGCCAGGCCCGCGCGGCGAAGGTTGGCGGCGAAGTGCTGGCCCGCATCACCTGAGCCACGACCAGGAGTCCAGAGCCATGTCCCGGATCGGCCGCAAGCCGGTGAGTGTTCCGGCCAATGTCAAAGTCGCCCTGGCCGACTCGACGATCCACGTCGAAGGCCCGAAGGGCAAACTGTCGTTCCAGTACCGCCCCGAGATGACCGTCCGCTACGACGAGACGGCGCGTCAGATTCGGGTCGAGCGGCCTGACGACGAACGGCTCAACCGGGCCTTGCACGGCCTGACCCGGAGCCTGATCGCCAATATGGTTCAGGGGGTCACCGAAGGCTATACCCGGAAGCTGGAGGTGGTGGGAGTTGGCTACCAGGCCCAGTTGAAGGGCGCCGGCAAGCTGGCGTTGCAGGTCGGATACTCGAACCAGGTCGTGCTCGAGGCACCCGAGGGCGTGACGGTCACCGTTCCGGACCCGACCCACATCACCGTCAGCGGTCCGGACAAGCAGAAAGTCGGGCAGTTTGCCGCGTTGATCCGCAAGGTCCGTCCCCCCGAGCCATACAAGGGCAAGGGGATTCGCTACGAGGGCGAGGCCGTGCGGCGCAAGGCGGGCAAGGCGTTTGGAGCGAAGTGATCCGATCCGTGAGGCGACACGCCCAGGCATCCGAGGCAGGCCGAGCAGGGCCGGTCGGCAATCGGCCCTGCGACGAGGCCCCAAGACGAGGAAGGCCCCAACGGTGAACCGCAACCAGTTCAAGATTGTCCGGGAGCGCCGGCTGCGGCGCCAGCGGCGAGTCCGCAAGCGGCTGTCGGGCACGCCGGAACGGCCCCGCCTGGCCGTTTTTCGCAGTTCGAAGCACATCTACGCCCAGGTGATCAACGACGTCGACGGCCGGACCTTGGCCGCGGCCAGTTCGCTCGATCCGAGCTTGCGGCCCCATCTCGCCAACGGCTACGGCGGCAACAAGGCGGCCGCCGCGGCCGTCGGGCGGCTGGTCGCCGAACGCGCCAAGAATGCCGGCATTGACAAAGTTTGCTTCGACCGCCGAAGCTACAAATACCACGGCCGGGTTCAGGCTCTGGCCGAGGCGGCGCGCGAGGCAGGCTTGCAGTTCTAGACCCACCCGGTGCACGGACCACTAGCCCGGGTGTCGTCGAGGCTAGGCTCGGGTCGGCTTTCCAGGAATCTCGCTGAGGACAACCCCAAACCAACCAAACCGCCAGGCAGAGAGGAACGCGACGGTGGCAAGCGAAGGGCGAACCGATCGGACCGAACGCGGCGATCGGGAGAAATGGACGGAGAGCGTGGTGGCGATCCGCCGCTGCGCGGCCGTGGTCAAGGGCGGCCGGCGGTTCAGCTTCAACGCGCTGGTTGTGGTGGGCGACGGACATGGCTCGGTGGCCTGGGGCTATGGCAAGGCCAACGAAGTGCCCCCGGCCGTCGAAAAAGGCGTCAAGGACGCTCACAAGCAGATGAACCGGATCCCCTTGCGCAAAGGGACGATCCCCCACCCGGTCATCGGCCGGTTTGGGGCCTCGCGGGTTCTCATGCTGCCGGCCAGTCCGGGCACCGGGGTGATTGCCGGCGGCGCCGTCCGGGCCGTCTGCCAGGCGGCCGGAATCACCGACATTCTGACCAAGAGCTACGGTTCGACCAATAAGCTGAACCTCGTCAAGGCGACCATCAACGGTCTGAAGCAGCTCCGCACCCGGGACGAGGTCGAGCGGCTGCGGGGAGTCACCCTCTAATGCAACTGCACGACGTCCACCAGGGCATTCACCGGCACAAGGCCCGCAAGCGAGTCGGTCGGGGCCGAAGCTCGGGCCACGGCAAGACGGCCACCAAGGGCCACAAGGGCCACTCCTCGCGCCAAGGGTTCAAGCAAAGCCCGCTCATGGAAGGCGGCCAGATGCCGATCATCCGCCGTGTTCCCAAGCGCGGCTTCAACAATGGGGCGTTCCGCCGCGATTACGCGACGTTAAACGTCGGCGTGCTCGAAGCCAGCTTTGAAGCCGGGGCCACAGTCGACGAGGCCGCGCTGCGGGGCCTGGGCCTGATTAAGGGCCGGCACGACGACGGTCTGAAAATCCTGGGCGACGGCCAGTTGACCAAGCCGCTGACGGTCCGTGCCGTCAAGTTCAGCGAACAAGCGGCCGAGAAAATCCGCGCTGCGGGCGGGACCGTCGAGCTGGTGCCTCCGCCCCGGCCCCAGCCCCAGCCGATCGACTCCACGCATCGTCCCCGAGCCAAGCCTCGCGCTGCCCGCCGCCGCGCCGCCCGCACGCCCCAGAGCTAAGCCGGGCCGGTTGGCGCCGGCTCGGCGCGGATGGCTGCGGGTTGACCGGTCAGCTCAGGCCCAGCCGGAGAGATCCGTTACGCTCGACGTCCCATAGATCCCGGAACGCCGCACCCAACTCCTTGCACCTCGCGGCACGCCCCAGGATCCCCCTCCCCGGAGAGCCGAGTCCCCAACCAGGGAACCCGACGCCGTGCAGAAGCTCATCACGATCCTGTTCAAAGTCCCTGAACTGCAGCGCAAGATTCTGTTCACGGCGGCCATGCTGGCCGTTTATCGGATCGGGTTTTACATCCCGCTGCCGATTGTCGATCAGTCGAAGCTTCAAGCCTGGGTCGAGGGCAACAGCCAGACCGGCGCGGGCCGACTCTTCGGCACCGTGGCCATGTTCGGTGGCACCCAGGTCGGGATGAGCACGATCTTCGGCCTGGGCATCATGCCCTATATCTCGGCCTCGATCATCTTCCAGTTGCTGGCCAGCGTCATTCCCAGCCTCGAAGCGTTGCAAAAGGAAGGCGAGAGCGGGCGTAAGAAGATCAACGAGTACACCCGGTACGCGACCGTCTTTCTCTGTCTGGGCCAGTCGATCATGTGGGTCAACTACATGATGGGCGGGATGGACATTGTGCCGTTGCAGTACCGCAACTTCTGGAATGCGACGGTCAGCGTCCTGATCATGACGGCCGGGACGCTGCTCTTGATGTGGATCGGTGAGCAGATCGACGAATACGGAATCGGCAACGGTATTTCGCTATTGATCATGGCGGGCATTCTGGCCCGGGTGCCCCAGGCGCTGCTGTCGCTGTATCAGAACTCGACCAGCGAGCTGGTCGGCGACTCCGGCCGGCTCGGGCTGGTCTCGATCGTGCTGCTAGGGCTGCTTTTTCTGGGGGTGGTCATCGGCGTGATTATGATGACCGAGAGCCAGCGGCGGATTCCCACCCAGTCGGCCAAGCACGTCCGGGGACGGCGGGTCTACGGCGGCTCGCGGCACTACCTGCCGCTGAAAGTCAACCAGGCCGGCGTGATGCCTATCATCTTCGCCTCGAGCCTGCTGATGTTTCCGGCGATCATCTTCGGGTGGCTGGAGAATCTGACGGTCGGCCTGCGCGATCAAGGCCCGATCCTGGGCGCGCTGGCCGCCGGGATCTCCGAATTGTCGGCGGCGCTGCGGGCCCACGGCTTTGTCTACAACCTGCTCTACATCGCCCTGATCTACTTCTTCTGCTACTTCTGGACGGCCATCACCTTCAACCCCAAGGATATGGCCGATAACCTGAAGGAGTACGGCAGCTTCATCCCAGGCTACCGGCCCGGCAAGCGCACCGCCGAATACCTCGAAAAGGTGATGCTGCGAATCACCTACGTCGGGGCGGCGTTCTTGTCGATCGTGGCGGTCATTCCGACGATCGTTCAGAATCGCTTCGGCGTCGATTGGACGATCGCCTCGTTCCTGGGCGGCACCGGGCTGCTGATCGTCATCAGCGTCTGCCTGGACCTGGTGCAAAAGATCGACAGCCACCTGATTATGCGCAACTACCCGGGGCTGATGAGCAAAAAATAGACTGAGGCGGTCCGGTTCGCCCCGTCTCTGCAGCGTCTTTTTGAGTCTCTTCTCTCTCCACGGCCTCCGATGATGCTCCAGCGAGTCCGGCCCCGAGTCATCAAGCTCAAAAGCCCGCGCGAGATCGGGCTGATGCGGGAGGCGGGCAGGCTGGTCGCCCGCGCTCTGAAACGGGTCGGCGAGCTGGCCGTTCCGGGTGCGACGACGGCCGACCTGAACGACGCCGTGGCGGAAATCTTTCGCGAGGCAGGAGCCACCCCGCTCTTTCTGGGCTACCCCAATAGCCTTCGGGGCAAGCCGCCGTTTCCGGCGGTGATCTGCTCGAGCGTCAACGAGCAAATCGTTCACGGCATCCCCAACCGCCGTCCGCTGCGGGCCGGCGATATCGTCTCGATCGACACCGGCTGCCGGCTCAACGGCTGGTGCGGCGACGCGGCCGTGACGCTGCCGATCGGCGAGGTCGGCCCCGAGGCCCGCAAGCTGCTCCAGACGACCCAGGAGACGCTCCACCTGGCGATCCGGGCGATGGCCCGCTGCCGCACCTGGAGCGAAGTCGCCTCGCTGATGGAGCGCTACGTTCGGAGTCAGGGCTTCTCGGTGATCGAGAAGTTTGTCGGCCACGGCATCGGTCAGGACATGCACGAAGACCCGCAAGTGCCGAACTTCGTCTCGAAACAATTGCGCCAGCATGATTTTCAGCTTGAGCCGGGGCTGGTGCTGGCCGTCGAGCCGATGGTGGCGGCTGGGACCCGCGAGGTCCGGGTGCTGGCCGACTGGTGGACCGTCGAGACCCGCGACCGCAAGCTGGCCGCCCATTTCGAGCACACCATCGCCATCACCGAGCACGGCCCCCGCATTCTGACCCTGCCGGAGGGGCTGCCCGAAGATTGGCTCCCGCCAGCGCCGGGAGCAACGCCGGCCAGCTAGAGGGCCGCGGCCGGTCCAGGGCGGCGATCGAGCGGTGTTCGCGTTCCGGGTCGGGCCGCCGCACCGCCGGCAGCAGGCCGGGCCTCCTCTCTCTGGCTTAGGGTGGCAGGGTGCCAGGTGGATTCAGGCGGCGTCCAGATCGCGTGCCAGCCAGGCGTCCAGGGGGCGGGCGAGCCTCGGGTGGCGGGCGGCGAAGTCGCGGTAGCGGCGGGCCAGCCGGATGGGGCGGCCGTCCAGCTCGCGGTAGGGAGCCAGGGTTGCCTCCAGGGCGGCGATCGTCCGTCGTGCCTCGGCGAGTTCCTCGGCGAGCGATTGCTGACCGCGCCGCGCCGCTTCGGCGTCGGCCCGCGCGGCCTGGGCGATCCGCTCGGCCTCGGCGGCGCGTTGCTCGGCCTGGAGGCGGACGGCGTCGGCCTCGCCGCGGATCTCGGTCAGGAGGTGGACGAAGGCTTCGGTGTTGCGGCGGAGCGACTGGCCCAGCTCGGGTCCGACCAGGCTCCGCCAGCGGCGGTCGGCATCGGCCGGCATCAGAGCGGGGTCTGGGTCGGCCTGGTAGCCGAAGGCGGTCAGCGACGCCTGACAGGCGGCGGCCAGTTGGGCCGCCTCCGGTGCCGGGAGCAGCTCGCGCCAGAGTCCGGGGCGGCCCATCCAGAAATGGTTGTTGACATGCCGCCGGCGCTGCTCGGCCATCGTGTGACGTGCCGCCACGTCCGCCAGATCCGCCGCGCGGGCCGGCCCGATCCGAGCAACGGCATCGGCCAACGCCCCCGCCGGATCAGCCACGAAGGCCTCGTAGCGAACCACCACGGCCTCGGGATCGGCCGCCCACTCACGGCTGACGGCCAGGAGAGCCGCCGCACGCGGGCTGGCGGCATACTCCAAAAACACCGGATGCCGCGGCCAGGCGCCCCAGAGGATCGACTCGTCACCGGCCAGCCCCAAGAGCCACTGCTCCGACTGGACATCGTGTACGGCGACATGCAGGATCGAAATCAAGACGTCGAACGGATGGCGGGCGATCGTCACCACCCGAAAGCCCTCGGCCCGAAGCCGTTCGACCAAGCCAGGCTCGCGCAGCCAGTGCATTTGGAGGACGCACTCGGGCGGCAGACTGGCCCACTGGTCCGGCTCCAGGGCATGACGGGCCAGGGTGGGGATCGCATAGGCGTCGCCCAGAAGGTGTCGGATCCAGGTGTTGCCCGATCGCGGCGTGCTGACCAGCGCAATCCGAACCGAACCCCCGGCCGACATGCTCCAGACTCCCCATGACCGCCGCGGCCTTGGTCCCACCGGGTCGGGCTTCTGGCGGCGAACCCGAACCGCACCAAGCCGCTGACTGGGACCGCTTTTATCGCCGGAATCGGCACTTCCGACAAGGCGACTTGAGCCCAAGCCCACCGACCCGACCAGTACCCCAGGCATTTTTCGCGGGATAGAGACTTGCAGGTTCGGAAAAAGCCCGGTATCTTAACCCTTTCCACACCCCGGGGCCCGGCGACGCTGAAGGTGCCGCTGGCGCCCCCGCCCACGGACATCGCGATCAAGCAGAGCGAGCCAGTGGCGGTCTGAGGTCCCCGGCCAGTCTCGGGGCACGGCCCCGCGCTTGCCAGGCGAGTCATCCGGCCATGAAAGTCCGCGCCAGCATTCGGCGGATCTGCGAACATTGCAAGATTGTCCGCCGTCACAGCAAATTGTACGTGATCTGCAAGACCAACCCCAAACACAAGCAACGGCAGGGCTGAGCGCCTCGGCCGGCGCAAGAGCCTGCTCCGACGGAGACCGACGACGGATGCCTCGTATCCTCGGCGTCGACATCCCCCCCGACAAGCGGACGGTTATTTCGCTCCGATACATTTACGGCATCGGTCCGTACCTGGCCCAGGAGCTGTGCGAGCGGACCCATATTGATCCCGACAAGCGGGCCCGCGAGCTGACCGAAGACGAACTGACCCGGCTGGCCAAGCTGCTCGAAGACGAATACGTCGTCGAAGGCCAGCTCAGCCGGCAGATCAAGCAGAATATTGAGCGGCTCCGCAACATTGGCTGCTACCGTGGTTTGCGGCACCGCAAGGGGCTGCCGGTGCGGGGTCAGCGGACCCGCACGAATGCCCGCACCCGCAAAGGCCCGCGCAAGACCGTGGCCGGCAAGCGGAGTGTCAAGGACAAGTAGTCGCGCGGCCCCTGGCCGCATGGTCATCGGCCGAGGCTCAGGGCCGTTGGCCCGGCCCCGGCTGTGAGCCGGTTGAGCTTCCCCCAGATCCCCCGAGCCTCTCACGTTAGCCCTACCCGGAGTCGCGACGCCCGTGGCGAGGACCAAGAAGAAGACCCGGCGCAACGTCAGCCGCGCCGTCGTCCACATCAAGGCCACCTTCAACAACACGCTGGTGACGGTCACCGACCCGAACGGCGACACGCTCTGCTGGGCGTCGAGCGGTTCGGTCGGCTTCAAAGGCAGCCGCAAGAGCACGCCGTTTGCGGCGCAGCGGGCAGCGGAGACCGCCGCGGCGGCTGCCACCAAGTTCGGCGTCAAAGAGATCGAGGTGAAAGTCAAGGGGCCAGGCTCGGGCCGCGAAAGCGCCATCACGGCGCTCTCGGCCTACGGTCTCTCGATCAAGGCGATCGAGGATGTCACCCCCCTTCCTCACAACGGATGTCGGCCCCCCAAGAAGCGCCGGGTCTGAGGCCGTTTTGGAGATTTGTCGATTCCCTGGGAGGCGGTTGTCCGCCCCTGACCCCGACCTGATCCTACGCATTACTGACCCGAAGCCACTCGAACCCAACGACGCCCATGGGACGCTACACGGGACCGGTTTGTCGGCTCTGCCGCCGGGAGGGCCTTAAGCTCTTCTTGAAGGGGACGCGGTGCGATACCCCGAAGTGCGCCATCGAGCGCCGCGAAGGGCCGCCCGGCATGCATCAATACCGCCGCGGCAAAGCCAGCGAGTACGCCATCCGGCTCCGCGAAAAGCAGAAGGTCAAGCGGTACTACGGGATCTTTGAACGCCAGTTCCGCAAGTATTTTGATATGGCCAGCCGCCGCTCGGGCAATACCGGCGATGCGCTGATGACCCTGATCGAACGGCGGCTCGATAATGTCATCACCTTGCTGGGCTTTGCGATCAGCCGGCCCATGGCCCGGCAGATGATTCGCCATGGCCATATCACGGTCAACGGCCGCAAGGTCGACATCCCCAGCTACCTGGTCCGGCCCGGCGACGTGATCGCCGTCAAAAACCGCGAGGCGTCGACCAAGCTGGCGGCTGCCACCCTGGCCCTGGAGAGCAAGCCCCGGCTTCCCGACTGGCTGGAGCGGACCGGAACCGAGCCGCCCGAGGGCCGTGTGACGCGCCTGCCCGCCCCCGAGGATCTGACCCTGCCGATCAACCCCCAGTTGATCGTCGAGCTGTTGAGCCGCTAAGGCAGTCCGGGAGTCGGCCCCTCGCGCGGCTGGTTCGGCCCGCTCCCGTCAGCCTTTGACGACTCCAGACGCCCCCTCCATCGTTTATTCGGATCGGAGCCTACACCGATGCGTATCCGCTGGCGCGGTCTCGAGCTGCCGAGCAAGGTGCACGCGGTCCGCGACACCCTCTCGCCCACCTTCGGCGAATTCCACGTCGAGCCGTTCGAGCGTGGCTTCGGCCATACCGTCGGCAACAGCCTGCGGCGAATCCTGCTCTCAAGCCTCGAAGGCTCGGCCGTCACCAAGATCAAGATCCAGGGCGTCCAGCACGAGTTCTCGAACATCACCGGCATGGTCGAGGACATCACCGACCTGGTCCTCAACATCAAGGGCCTGGTCGTGAAGAACTATTCGGACCAGCCCAAGACGATCCGCATCGAGCGCGACAAAAGCGGCGTGGTCAACGCCAGCGAGATCATTCACGACGACGCGATCGAAATCGTCAACAAGGACCACTACATCTGCACCCTGACGGCCGACGTGCCGTTCCACGTCGAGATGACCGTCGAGAACGGCCGCGGCTATCGCACGGCCGCCGAGGGCCAGACCGAAGACCTGGAAGTCGGCGCGATCCCGATCGACGCCATCTTTTCCCCAGTCATCCGGGTCGAGTATCGGGTCGAGAATACCCGCGTCGGCCAGCGCACCAACTACGACAAATTGATCCTCCGCATCTGGACCACTGGCACACTGGCCCCCGACATGGCGTTGGTCGAGGCCGCCAAGATCCTCCGCAAGCACCTCAACCCGTTCGTCGAACTGAGCGAGACGATGCCCAGCCTGCCGGCCGTCGGCGGTACGGGCGGCGACGGCTTCGGCGCTAGCCTCCGCGACAGCGAGCTGGAACGCAAGCTTAACATGAGCCTGGCCGAGCTCGAACTGCCCGTGCGGGCGACCAATTGCCTTGAGTCCGAGGGAATCACCACCGTCCGCGAACTGGTCTCCCGGACCGAGGAGCAACTGCTGACGGTCCGCAACTTCGGCGAGACGACCCTTAAGGACGTCGTCAAGAAGCTGGCCGAGCATGGTCTGAGCCTGGGCATGACGGCGGCGCGCCATTGAACTGAACGGCCCGGCTTGCCCCCCCGTTCGAGAGTCAAACCGAAAAAGGACCCGATCCGATGCGTCACCTCAAGGCCGGCCGCAAATTCAAACGCTCGCCCGCACACCGGCGGATGATGCTCCGCAACCTGACGACCGCCGTGCTCGAGCACGGCAAGATCACGACCACGCTGGCCAAGGCCAAGGAGGTCCAGCCCCTGGTCGAGAAGATGATCACCCTGGCCAAGGGCGGCTGGGACCTGAACAAGTTCCGCCGGATCAACGCCTTCCTGACCAGCGAGGAGGTGGCCTTCCGGTTGTTCAAGGAGTACCGGATCGACGACCAGACGTACCCGCCCATCGCCGAACGGTTCCGCGACCGCCCCGGCGGCTACACCCGGATCTACAAGCTGGCCAAGGTGCGCCAGGGCGACGCCTCGCCCATGGCCGTCCTGGCCCTGCTCTCGGCCGACGAAAAGGTCGCGGCCCGGCCGGTCCGTCCGGTCGTCGCACCGGCCAAGGAGTCCTGAGCAGCGCCTCCGCTTGCGTCCCGACGCCCGCCCAGTCAGCCTCTCCGCGAAACGCCCCGGTGAACGAGTCGCCGGGGCGTCTTGCATTGTTGCTCCTCGGATTCCCCTGCGAGGACGGACACGCGCTCACGGGCCTCGAGGTCACTGGCTCGACAGGATCGGCTCCTGCGCTTCGAGGTCCCACAAACAGCCTGCCGGCCCCGCATTGACGACAGGCGTCTGGCCGACCAACTCAAACTGGCCTCCGCTGGCATGGATATGCCCGCAAACCACCAGCCGCGGCGCCGACCGCTCGATCGCCGCGCGCACCGCGACGCTTCCCAGGCTCCGCCCGCTCGAGTCGCGATCGACCACGCCTCGGGGCGGTGAGTGCGCAATCAGGACCGCCCTCGGCGGGCAGGCCGCCAACAGGGCCTCGGCCTGTTCCTCGGTGAAGTCGTGGCTCCAGGACCCGAACGGCGTCACGGGAACGCCGCCGCCGAGGCCGAAAAACGGGACGCCGGCGATCGTTGTCCCGTCGCCGTGCAGCACGATCGCCGACGGCCAGTGACGGCAGGCCGACCTCAGCTCGTCCGTCGTCTCGTTGTTGCCGGCCACCAGCACCGCCGGTTTGCCGATTGCCTGGAGCACCTCAATGCAGTCGTCGACACCCCGCCGCACCGTGGCGAAGTCGCCGGCACCGACGATCACGTCGGCCGCGTCGGCACGCTCCACCAGCCGCCGCGCGGCGCCCGTGTCACGGTGCAAGTCACTGAAAAGCAGAAGACGCATGGGACCAGCCCCACCGTCACGCCAGAGTGAAAACCGTGACCTCGGGCCGGCAGTTGAACCGCACCGGCCAGAGGTGGCCTAGTCCCCGGTTGATGTACAGATGGCGTCCGTCGCCCAGGTCGATGTGCCCGGACGAGTACCGTTTGTTCTGGACCGGCAGGATCGGCGGCGGCAGAAACGGCGGGACACACTGGCCACCGTGAGTATGGCCGGCCAGGATCCAGCCCTGATAGCCAGACCAGCCAGGCCGATCGACTGCGTCGGGGTTGTGGCAGAGCACGATTCGCGGCCCGGGCTGACGTACCGCCTCGCCGACAGCCGCTGGGTCGAACCGCGACGCCCACAGGTCGTCCAGCCCGATCAGCCGCAGCCCGCCCAGCTCGCGGGCCTCGTTGCGCAGGGTCGTGATGCCCAGGTCGGCCAGCCGCCGCACCAGCGCATCGGCGACGTCGCCCCGCTTCCAGCCCCCGGTCGTATAGTCGTGATTGCCCAGGGATGCGAACACTCCGAACGGCGGTCGCGGCAGGGCCTCCAGCACCCGCGCCGTCTCGTCGATCTGCTCGTGGCCGACGCAGCTCATCAGGTCGCCGGTGATCGCCACCATGTCCGGTTCCAGGCTTCCGACGGCCCGAAGCGACCGGATCAGGTAGTCCGAATCGACCCGTGGTCCGACGTGGAGGTCGCTGACCTGGACCAGCCGCCGTCCGCGCCACGCCGGCGGCAAGCCTTCGAGGGGCATAGTCCGATGCTCGACAGCCACCCAGTGCGGCTCGATCTTCCACGTATACAGCCCGACGCCGCCGCCCGCGGCCGCCAAGCCCCCCGCCGCGGCGGCCGCCAGCCACCGCCGCCGCGTGAACGTCCCGAGCCGGTTCACGGCAGCCGCTCCAAAACCCGCCGCTTGCCTAGCGGATCGAGATCGAAGGCCACGGCGTGAGATCTGCCGATCTGCGCCCCACGCAGCGCGTGAAGAGCCTCATAATACTGCCGGTAGGCGAACCCCGAGAAGGCCGCGCCCGTGAACTCATACTCCCGGATCGCCTGCCGCCACGTCGGTTCGGCGTCCGACACGTCGATGTAGAGATACGGCTCAAACCCCTCGGCGTCTTCCCAGTTTTCGGCAAAGTAAATGCCCCGCACGCCGCGGTAGGCCGGCTCTTGCAGCTCGACGCCCTCTAGCGCTGCCAACAAGACGGCATCGACGACGATTCGATGGGCCGTGGCATGATCCTTGTGAATGCTCTGCTTCCAGTGGGTGATGATGTGGGTCGGCCGGACCTGGCGGATCACCTCGGCGACATAGCGGCGCGATGGCTCGGTATCGGGGATCTGGCCATCCTCGTAAGGCGCAAAGCGGACCTCAGCCCCGAGCACCCGGGCCGCGGCCTCCGCCTCGCGCCGCTTTTGCACGGCGTACGCGGCGGGATCCCGACGGGGATGACCGCCCTCGCCTAAGGTCAGGTGCAAGATCACGACCCGGTCACCCTGCTGCGCGTGCAGAGCGAGCACCGCGCCGCTGGTCAGCTCCATATCACCGGCGTGCGCTCCGATGGCCAGAATCGTCCGCTCCGGAGCCTGGGCAACCAGGGCAGCCACCAAAATCAACGCTGACATCATCCACCCGAACCCGCAGGACCACGATCGCCGCCCGGCGATTCAACCCAGGAGCGTACCAACGGCGACGCGGCCGGTACATCCAGTCTTTGGCCGCTCGGTCCGGCCCAAACCCGGCTCGGCTCGTAGAGCCGTCGGATCGAGCCACGCCGACACGCCGTGCCGACGCAAGCCTGACGCGTGGCGCGTCCGATTCACCTCAAGAGTCGGTGGGTGTCGGCCGGCTGTCGGCCGCAGATCGGAAGGCCCGCCGCCCCCCGTCGTCCGACCCGCCTAGCGCAGCGATACCAGGTAGGCCAGTAGATGGCGCAGGTCGGGCACGCTCAATCGCGCGGCCAGGTCCTCGGGCATCAGCGAGGTCGGGCTGGGTCCGTATTCTTCCAGCTCATCGAGCCGAAGCGCGATCTCGCTGAGCGACGCCCCGTCCTGAACCAGGAGGGTGACGTGGTCGTCCGAGCGGAAGTGAAACTGGAGGCCGACGTACACACGCCCGTCGGTCGTGGCGACGCGGGTCGGCCGGTAGGCCTGGGCGATCTCGGCCGACGGGTGCAGGATCGACTCGAGCAGGCGGTCCCGTCCGAACGTGCGCCCGATCGTCGAGAGATCCGGCCCGATGGAGCCGCCTCGTCCTTCGGCTGTGTGGCAGTCGACGCAACCGATCGCACGATCGAGGAAGACGCGGCGGCCGGCGGAGACGCTCCCGCCCGAACCGAGCTCGGTTTGCCAGGCCTGGTCATCGCGCGGGCGATCGGCGGCCGGGTCGAGGGCAAAGCGAGCCTGCGCGCTCAGCTCGTCGTCCTGATCCCGGGGCTGCTCGGCAGCACGCTGCAAGGCTGCGCGCACGGCTGGCTTGTGGACCGCCGCACGCAGGGCCCGCGCCGCTTCGCGGCGGACCTCTGGCTCCGGGTCGTCTAGCAACGCGGACAAGTCGGTCCGATCTTCGCCGAGACCGGCCAGGGCGTTAACCGCGTCGGCTCGGAGCGTCGCCGGCTCGCCGCGATCGCAAGCGATCTGCCAGAGTGCTTCGCCAGCCGCCGAATCGGCCCAGCGCCCCAGGGTCCGCACGGCTTCGACACGGCAGGCCAAATCGTCATCGTCGAGGGCGGTGACGATCGCCTCGCGCACCCGGACGCGGGAGCGATCCGGCAGAGCATCGGCCAGCCGGATCACCAGCGCTCGGCTCGCGCCGTGCAGCGCCGGTTCCTCGAGCAGTTCGGCCAGCCGCCGCGGATCGATCGCGCGGCGGATCCGAAAGCCGGGTTCGCGGCGTGCGACCGCCGCGAGCGTCGCCGGCTCGAGGGCCTGGCTGGCCGCCAGATAGGCACGGAGCAGATCGGGCGTGACCTCCCGCGTGAGCACGCGGCGCAGGTCGGCCGCAAGCTCGCCGCGGCCTCGTTCGGCGATCCAGGCCAACGCCATTCGGCGCACGTCGGGATCGGGGTCATCAAGCCAGCGACGAAACCGATCGTCGTCCGGCGGCGTGCCGGCGTGGCGGAGCGCAACCAAGATGCCCAGCCGCACCCGTGGATCGTCATGGTCCAGGTCGCTGCTGAGCCGCTCGCGGTAAGCCGGCTGAGCTGCCGCCGCAACGGCCGCCGTTCGCACGAACGGATCCGGATCGGTCAACTGCTTGAGCCAAGCCGCGTAGCGCTCCGCGGGAGCCGCATCGGGCGAGATCGTGGCCGTGCGCCGGCTCGGGCTGATCGGGGGCACGGCGTCCGGAGGTCGGGGCGGCTCGGCGGCCTGGCCAGGTGGGACGTCGATCCGCCAGATCCGGCCGCGACCATGGTTCGGGTAGTCGTGCAGCACCCAATCGCTGACGTAGATCGTGCCGTCGGGCGCTGTGTCGATGGCGACCGGCCGAAAATCGCGGCCGCCGCGGATCACCACTTCGGGCACCGCGGCCACCGAGGCCCCACGCGGGCTGAGCCGGAGCCGCTCGATGGTGTGTTCGCCCCAGCTCGTCGAGAGCAGGCAGTCCCGGTAGTCGGCGGGCAGACAGGCCCGCGCCGCGTCGATCAGGCCCGAGGGGGCCTCCCCGGTCGGGCCGGCCAGCGGCAGGGTTCCAGGCAGCTCGCCGTCCCACGCCTGAAACGGGTGAAGCCCGTCCGGGCCGAACAAAGCGCGGAAGCCGTAGTCACCGCCCTCGACGACATGGACCAGCCGGTTCGGCCCGCGCGCATCCGGGTCGTTATCGACGGCGAACAACCGCCCCTGGCCGTCGAAGGCCAGACCGAACGGGTTCCAAAAGCCGGTCGCGAACGGCTCCAGATCCGACCCATCCGGCCCCAGGCGGACAATCGCGCCTCCCTCACCGTAGCCGGCCAGCCGCGAGCCGTCGGCGGCGATCAGGGTCCACGGTTCGCCGCCGAGGTTGCCCCGCCCAACGTAAAGCCTGCCGTCCGGTCCAAACGCGATCGAGAGCAGGCAGCTATGGGGATACGTCTGGGGCGTCTCCAGACGCAGAATTTCCTGCGCCTCATCGGCCCGGCCGTCGCCGTCGCGGTCCGGCAGCGCGACGACTCCCGTGCGGTGGCAGAGGTACAGCGTCCCGTCCGGGCCGAAGGCCAGATTCATGGCGTCGCGGAAGCCCTCGGCGAAGATCGCGACGTCGTCGGCGCGGCCGTCGCCGTCGCGGTCCTCGAGCCGTTTGACGCGGTCATGGGGCGGACCGTCGTAGTCGCGCGGGGGCATGTGCGTATGCGACTCGACCGCAAACACACGGCCCCGGCCATCGACGGCCAGGCCGATCGGCGTCACGATCGACGCTTCATCCGCAAACAGACGCACGCGGAGCCGAGCGTCTACTGCAACCGGAACCGCCTCGTCGACCGCCCCGTGCACGACCCCCAACGCCGCCACCCAGACGAGCATCATCCCCATCGGCCTTCCACCCCCAGAGTGCTGGGGACTGCCGCACGCGCGCCGTCACTGCAGCCGTCGATCTGCGGCGACGCCTGGCCCTTCGCGCTGTTCGACGATTCGACCAAGCCCCATTAGCGTAGCACCCAGCGAACCGCGGCGGCGATCGCCGACAAGACGATCGACACCAGGATCATCGACGTCAGCGGAGCGTAAAACCGGACTCCGGGCTTCTCGATCCGAAGATCGCCCGGCAGCCGCCCGAACCAAGAGAACGCGCCTGACCAGGCGATCAATCCCACCACAATCAGGACGACGCCGGCCAGGATCAGAAACAGCGGTAGCGTCGCGGCGCCTTCGGGCATGGTCGTTCGCTCCAGCTCGAGGTCGGCCTGCCCCTGCGGATCAGCGTGGTCGGGTCGATCGCTCGCCCCCGCCGCCGGAGGCGTCCAGTCGCCGACACGCTCGACCGCATGCCAGCGCCGGCGGCCACAGTCCGGGCAGTGGACCCACGTGACCTTGCCACGCGAAGCCGCGCCGATTCGTACCCAGCCCAGATCGGCAGCGTCGCGCGTCCGACCGCAGTGCCGACACCGAACGATCCAGCCCGGTGCATATCCCCTCATCCCCCACCTCTCGCTTGGACAGGCGGTGCCGGCGACCGCTCGCCTGCTCACTGCCCTCGGCCCGCCTCGCGGCGCGGAACCTCCGGCGCGCCGGGCAGCCGCTTCGCGGTCGGATCCTCGGGCGGTTTGTCCAGCGCCAAAAAGGCGAACAGGTCCGCGATTTCCTGCGGCGTCAACTGGGTTTCGATCCCTTCAGGCATCAGCGAAACGCTCGCGACCTGCTGATCCTCGACCTCCGCCCGCGGAATCGCCACGTTCTCGCCGCCCTGCAACCGGAGCACGACCCGCGCCGGGCTGTCCTCAACCAGCAGACCGGTAAGCACCCGCCCATCCGTCGTCGCCACATTGACCGCCTGGTACGCCTCTCCGATCACCAGATTCGGGTCGAACACGTTGGAAATGAGCTGATCCCAATCGTTGCGCCCATTCAGCGTGATCTCCGGGCCGACGTCCTGACCCTCGCCGTAGATCTTGTGACACGTCGCGCAAATCTTCTGGTAGACCGCTCGCCCGGCAACCGGATCGCCCGGCGTCTTGGCCAGGAAGTTGCGCATCTGGCCCACGACCAGGTCGCGGCGTTCGTCGCGGCCCTCGCGGATCACCCCCCAGAGCTGGCGGACCGCCGCCGCGATCTCAGGGTCCCGTGTGGCCAGCAACCGACGCACCTGATTCAGATGAATCTCGCTCTTGGGAACCACACCCCGCGCCACCGCCGCGAGCAAGGCCCGGCCCCAGCTCGCCCGACCACTGAGCACGGCCACAACCGTCGGGCGCACCCCTGGCCCCAAATCGCCGTAGGCCGCGAGCAACCGTTCGGCAACCCGCGGTTCGTCCAGTTCGCCCAACGCTTCGATCAGCCGCCGCCGGGCCTCGGCCGGCATCACCCCCCGATCGGTCGCCAGCTCACAGGCCCGGTCGATGACCCCCAGATCGCGCTGCGCCACCAAGACTCGCAGGGCCTCGATCCGCAGCCAAGGCTCGGCCTGATCGTCGGCAAACACCGCACGCAGGGCGTCGAGTGCCTCCGGGTCGCCCCAGGCCGCGGCCAGTTTGAGCGCATCGGCGCGGACCGCACTGGCCCGATCCGCCGCCCGGTCGCGCACCACTGACCCCAGTTCCGCACGCAGTCCGTGCAACCGCTGGCTGGCGATCACCCCCTCGCGCACCGCCGCCGTCAGGCGGTCAAGCGTCTCGCGGGCCACCGCCGCCTCGTCGCCGAACCGCTCCAACCCAATCCGCGCTAGCCGCGCCACCTTCACCCCGTCCACCCGCGGCGCGGCCGCCACCCGGGCCACCAGCCGCGGCCAGAGCCGCGCCCCCATGGACCCGCTCACCGCCATCCGCGATTCCGCCACGTCGGCCAGCAGGTCCACCTCGGCGGGATCGTCGAGCCGGGGATGAACCACCTGCCAGACAACATGGGCCAGCAGCGGATCGGCCTCCGACGCCGACGCCTCCAACACCCGCGCAGCCAACCCCGTTTCCTTACAGACCTTCGCCGCGGCCACAACCGCCCATGTGCGCACGACCGGATTCGGATCGCTCAGCCGCCCGAGGACCAAGGCGGGGTCCGCCCCCCCATCGCCCGCCGCGCGGACCGCCCAAGCCCGCACGACCGGGTCCGGGTCGTCCAACAGGCGGCCGATCCCCGCTTCATCGATCGCCCCACTCCCGATCAAGGCCCAGAGCGCGTGCATCCGGACCGGCCGCCGCATCGCCGCGTCGCCTCCTCCCACCAGGGCCTCGAGCGCCTCGCGCGTTCCCGGCTGCGCCGTGCCACCCGCCAGCCGCTCGGTCAGCAGCCGCTGCGCGGTCTCGCGGTCGTAAATGTTCGCGGCTCCAAGTCGAGCGATCAGTGCTTCATCGGTTTCCCGTCCCAGGTCGAACCCGAACCGCCGCGGCGTTTCCCGGTAGCGAACCCGGTAGAGCCGTCCCTTCAGGCGGTCGATACCCTCCGGGTCCCGGTTGGCGTCCTGGTAGCAATGGTACCGGTCATACCAATCTAGAATATATAAACATCCATCTGGGCCCACCTTCTGGCTGACCGGCATGAACCAGGCGTCGTTCGCCGAGAGAAAATCCGGGCGGGCCGTCGCCTTGTACGACGCGCCATCGCGTTGTAGCTCATCCACGTTGATGCAGTTGCCGTGGATGTTGCCCATGTAGAGCCGGCCGCGATACTCCTCCGGATACGCCTCCGAGTCGAACCAGACAACGCCGCAGTAGGCCGCTTTCTGATGCGTGTGGTTGACGATCGACCCATGCGGCGCGGTGAACGGCGGGTATGGCCCGCCCTGGCGGATGTAATACCCGCCCTCAACCAGATGCCAGAGATGGTCGATCACGCACGCCGAAGCGAAAAACTCGCCTTCGTCATTGATCGCGATTCCCCACGGGTTGCTCGTCCCCTCGCACCAGATCTGAAACTCCCGCGTCCGGGGATGTATCCGCCAAATAGCGCACGTAAATTCATATGTTTTTCCATTGTTCGAGCTGACCCGGCTCGGGTTGAACACGCCGTTCCACCCGTAAAGCCAGCCGTCCGGGCCCCAGGTCAGGCTGTTGGGCAGTTCGTGGGTGTCGGCGCGGCCAAAGCCGGTGGCCACCACGTCCGGAGGCCCGTCCGGCACGGCGTCGCGGTCAGCGTCCGGGAAAAACAGGATGTCCGGGCTGTTGGCCACCCAGACGCCCCCGTGCCCCACGGCAACCCCAGACGGGATATTCAGCCCTTCACAGAAGATTGTGACCCGGTCGGCCTGGCCGTCGCCGTCGGTGTCCTCGAAGACCTTGAGCCGATCGCGTCCAGGTCCCGGCTCGCGCCGGGGGTATTCGAGGCTCTCGGCAACCCAGATCCGCCCCTTTTCGTCGAAGGTCATCGCCACCGGGTTGACCAGATCCGGCTCGGCCGCGACCAGCTCGACGCGAAACCCCTCCGGCACGGTCATGGCCGCGATCGCCTCGGCCGGCGTCTTCGGTGGGTTGGGCGGGCGGTCCTGCGCATGGGGAATCACGTCGCCGACATCCGGTTCCTGGGCCGCCGCCAGTGCCGCGAGGATCAGAACCACACCCCCTGCCAGCCCACAGCCCCCGGATCGCGACCTGAACATCTCAAACACCTCGGAGATCCGACGTCTCGCCCCGGCTCATGCCACCGCTTCGGCGTTGTCGAATCCGAGTATCCGGCCTCAATATCCGGCCGTGCAAGGGGCAACGGCCGCTCCCACCCCGCGACGGCACGCCTCAACGGACGCCGGGTGTCCGCAGCGGGCACCGAACCAGTTGGGGTTCAGAACGGCTGCCACCGCCAGCCTGGTTCGATCGGTCCGGCCCGCCGCAGTCCCCGGCGGCGCCCCAGCCACCGACGCAGCCGGCGCTGGGCGTCGACCACCGCTGCCGCCACCAAGACCGCCCCGAGCGGCGAACTCAGGTCGCTCTTCAACGAGTGCGACTCGCTGTCGAGGTTCGGCCGGCCCGGGAGCCAGCTCAACGGGTCCAACGAGGCGGCGACCAGCGGAGCCGCGGCCGGCGGCTCCGGTACCGGCGGAACCACGGCCGGCAAGCTCAGGCCTGCCACCGTCGGTTCGCCTGTTAGCGGTTGCTCCGAACCGATCGCCAACGCCGGGGCCAACACCTCGGCGATCTCCACCGGAGCCTCGGCCGAGTCCAGGTGATTGGCCAAGTCTGGGGAGACCGCCGCCAGGTCGGGCAAGCCGACCGGCGGTGGCAGCAGATCGGTCGATGCCAGGGCGTCGGTCCCATCCTGACCGGGCTGACCAAACGGCGCATCGGTGGGTGCGGTCGCGGCCAGCTCCGCTGTCTCGGCCGCCGTTTCGGACCCGGCTGATGGCAAATCCATCTCGGATCGCGCCACGGGCCGCCCGACCGGTTCGGTCGCCGGCAGCAACAACAGCCCAGCCAACGGCGCGATCGCCACCCGCATATCCGAACCGCCCGGGCCGTCTTGCGGCAGCGGGAGATTTGCGGTCGGCGGATTCAAAACCACCGATGACCCCCCTCTCCCGGAACCACCGGGAAGCACCAGTGGCGTCACCATCACCGGCACCGAGATCGCGCCGATCGTCGATCCTCCCAGCTCGGAAACCTCGGGAACAGGATCGAACGCCGGACGGTCCGAGATCCGCCCTGGCTCCGATGGCGGCGCGGCTGGTCCCTCCAGCTCCCCGGGTGCAATTAGCCGCAAGGACAGCGCTGGGCCTTGCCCGTTGCCGTTCAGAAGCAATCGTTCATGGTCGGCGGCGACGGTCGTCAGATTCCATCGCAGGGAAAACGGCTGGTTGCCGGTCGCCGAGACCCGGACCGTTACCTCGCCGCCAAGCAGATCGAGCAGTCGGGTGGTCTGGCGCGGCGCGGACACGCTCTCCAGCTCGAACGTCACCGGATCGCCCTCACCCCGGACGACCTCAATCCGTCCCGTGCCCCCCGAATATGTGAGCTGTAGTCGCAACAAGTCCCGTCGGGTCAGAACCAGCCGGTAACTGTGCGACTCGCCCGGCTGCAAGTCGATCGACCGCGCCAGCCCCTGGTTCAGATCGCGGAGGAAGGCCACCCCCAGATCGGCCGCATCGTGCGGCGGCCGCCGGCCGGTCACCTCGAAGCTGCCCAGCACACCCTCGGGCTGACCCGGCGCCACCGGCCGCCGACCCGCCAGATCGATCAGCGGATAGCGATTGCCCAACACGATCAGATACCGACCCGGCGGGAGCCGGTCGGCAATCGCATACCGAAGCGTCGCCCGCTCCAAATCAAACTCGGCCCCGCTCAACGGCCATCCCCGACCATCCGGCCCGACCAGTCGAATACCCACCAACGGATTGTCGTCCTCGCGCGGCTTGGGATAGACCAGGCTCGAAAAGCTCAGCTCCAGCCCGGTCGGCGTAGGGTCGAACCGATCGGCGCGCAGAACTTTCAGACCCACCAGACGCGTCGGCTCATCCGCCGGATCAATCACCAGCGAGAGCCGGAACGGCCCGCTCGCGCGGGTCACCGACACCAGCTCCGGCAGCCCGCTGGCCGGGTCATAACTGCCCGGTCGGCCCGCCAGATTCCCGACCCCCGAGACCCCCAGGTAATACGTCCCCGGCGCCAGTCCCGCGTACAGGAACGGATCCTCGGGCGCGTCGCGCAGTCCCTTGTCGGTCGCACCCAGCACCCGGCCCGTCGCGTCAAACAGCGACAGCGCCGCATCCAGCGGACTGCCATCGGCCTGCGCAATCACCGCCGCACCCAACCGCCAAGTACCGTGGCTCGCCGGCACCTCGAAGCGGTAGAGCCGCACGGCTCGCGGATCGGCCTCGAAATCGAGCGCCCCGTGGACGTCTACGATCGTGCCCGGCGGCAGGGGCCCCAGATCCTCGGCATCGTCGAGCGTCGCCCCCCGCGGCGACAAGCTGAACGCCGACACCACCCGGTCGGTCCCAAACTCGACCGCCGGCGTGCCGTCGATCCCCCCCAACAGGCTCCACCCCGAGATCACCAACCGATACGTGCCAGGCTCAAGCACCAGGTCGTCCGGCAGCTCCACCGAAACCCGCGTCCCCGCCGCGTCCAGCACCGACTCCAGAAACAGCCCCGCCATCTCGGTCGACCAGACAACCTGGTCCGACTCGTCCAGGCGATCCAGCCGCAGGTCGTTCAGTCCCAGCGAGAACCCGTCAATTTCCCGATCGAACTCGACGCTCAGCACCCGCGGCGCCACGGTCGTCACCGTGCCGTCGGGCGGATCGACGCCCACCAGCCCCAGCGTCTCCGTCGCACCATCCCAGTCGGTCACATCGGCGGGGCTGCTCAACGCCAACCTCGGCTCAAGCCGCTCCAGCCCTGCCCGCTTTCTTCGTTGTCGTGATCGCCGGCTCATGCCCATCGCTGCCTTTCAGACCACCCCATCGACGGCCCCCTGGCCTGAATGTCTGTTCTCTCTTCCGGGTGTGGACCTGACCGTCCTCCGCAGGAAGCCTAGATCCGCCTGCCGGGTCCGACGCCGCGGTTCTGCCGACGTCGCATTGGTGAAACATGGCCGTCGGCCGACAAACAAAAGCCGGCCTGGGCCTCGCCTCGGTGACGCGGCCCGGCCGGCTCAGTCCGACCCCAGGGGGCTTGGTTGCTCAAGACTGGTCTGCAAGCCATGCATCCACAACGGCCGGAGCCAGCCGCCGCCGCCGCGGGGTCTCGGGCAGTTCGAACCCGTCGTCGGCCACGTCGACCCCGTGCGTCAGCACGTCCAAGCCGTCGGTTCCAAACCTCCAGACCATCGGCCCTCTGCCTTTCGAGCCTGCCCCGTCGTCCCAGGCGGTCAACACATCGCCGAGGCCCCGCAAACTCCCCACGTGGAGCCGACGGTTCCCCAGACGCGCCGATAGATTCATCCAGCCCCCGCCCTGGTCGGGTTCCTCGGGAACCGTCGTATTGGGTGGTTCGATGGGATCAGCCGGCTGGGTTCCAAAGTTGACGATCAGCCCGTAAGCGCCCGCCGTGGCCGCCCCGCCCGAGGCCATCGCGCGGATGTAGTAACCGGCGCCGGGCGTCACGTTCGCCGTCACCGTCACCGTCGCGCCGAAGTTGGTCGACGAAGCCTGCGCTAGCCCTTGCAGATTGGCATTGTAAAGCTGCACCCGCGGTCCCAACGAGCTCAGGTCCGTCGACTGCATCGAGACGGTGATCTGACCCGATCCGCCCGAGGGCGCCACCACGTAGTACCAGTCCGAATCGGCTCCGGTCGCGATATTCAGGTCGGCGATCCGAGCCTGCAGATTGGTGTCGATATGGCTGGTGATGTTGGTTGCCCGGCTCGCCACGTTGTTGTTCTGCGGCCCTTCAAGCCAGTCCGGCGGCCGCACCCCATACAACGCTTGGATTCCCTGGATGTCATCGGTCTTGAGTGTCTGCTGTACCCCCACATAAGTGGCCTTCATCACCGACGGGTTCACCGTCGAATGCCCCAGCCCCAAGGCGTGGCCAATCTCATGCAAGGCCACCGTCATGACGTCATAGTCGCTGTTGATCCGCCACGAGACCGCGCTACCCAGCAGGATATCGCCGGCCAGCGTGCCGCCATTGAGCGGCGGTGGCAGGAACGCTAACCCCAAGACCCCACTGCCCAGATCAATCCCGGCAATCCGAATATCGCCAAACCGCGAGTCGCCCTGCTGATTGCCCGAGACCGAGATCGGGCTGCCATCATCGGGCACCTCGACCAGATTGATATCGGCCGCCACCTGCCAGGCCGCAAACGCCTTGCGAAATTGGGTCTGCCAGACTTGCGTAGAGATTCCCCGCGCCGCCATCGCCGCGTCCAGGTTGCTCGACGTCCCTCCCACATCCGTGCCATCCGGCGCAAAGCTGTAGGTAATCCGGCTGTTATGGACCCACTCGCCACCGTTGAAGGCATACAACAGTAACCGATCCTCCAGCCCTTCAACCCGAGGGCGACTGCGACGCCGCGTGGCTAGCCGCGGCCCCGGACAGCGGTCACGCAGACTCAACATCAGCTCCTCCTGTCTGGATTGGGGATCTGGCCAGTCGGTTTTCCAGCCCGCCCATTCGCCACTCCGGCGCGCAGAACTCACCCCGCGGTTGCCGGAACTCAGCTCAGGCCCAAACCCGACCCGCCACACGCAGCGCCCCCACGGGACGCCTCGACGGCCCTCTCCTGGTTCGGGCACACTGGCTCTGCCGAGCCGACCACGCCCGACGGACATTCGGCCACCTGTGACCTAGGCCGGCTCGCCGGCCCTGTCAAATCGCCCCCTCGCCAGGCGGCTCGGTATATCCAAACGCGCCGCCGCTAACCCCCCATCTTGACACCCCTTGGATTCATTCGGTTTCTCGCCGATGATAGGCGATGGCATCCGGCTCGCCGCCGCACGCTTCGGAGGATCCGAGACGCCATGCCCACCCAGGCTAATCCCCGCTCGGACGCCCGCTATAGCATCGCCGCCGTCAGCAAGCTGACCGGCGTCAGTTGCCACACGCTCCGCATCTGGGAACGCCGCCACGGCTTCCCGCTGCCCCACCGCTCGCCCGCCGGTCATCGCCGCTACGACCTGGCTCAGGTCGAACTGCTCCGCCGCATCGCGCGCGAAACCCAAACCGGTCGCCACCCCGGCGACGTCATCGCCGAGCTTCGCGGCCTCAACTCCCCCCCACCGCCCTGCCCTCTCGAGACCGAACCCCTGCTCACCGCGCTCCTGGCCGCCGACCTCGACGCCGCCGAACGGGCCTACCAGAGCCTCGCCGATCCCCTCCCGCCCCCACTCCGCGTCTCGCGGATCATCGAACCACTCCTCATCGAAATCGGCGAACGCTGGTTCCAGGGATCGTGCCAGGTCTACCAGGAACGCTGCGCCAGCGGCTTCCTCCGCCGCAAGCTCAGCCTCATGATCGACCAGGCCCAGGCCCAAAACCCCTCCCCCACCCACCGAGCCTTGGTCGGCACGCTCCAGGGCGAGCGCCACGAAGGCGGCGCCCTGATTCTCAGCCTGCTGCTCGAACTGGCAGGCTGGCGCGCGATCTCCCTCGGCGTCGATCTGCCTCTGGCCGAGTTCCAGAAAGCCATCGACTACTGGAAACCCTCGGCCGTCTGCATCTCGTTCGTCATGTCCGGCCACCTCAACCAGCGGTTCGCCGAACTGGCAACCCTCCGCGGGGCTCCTGTCTTCGTCGGCGGCCGTAGCCTCGTCAACTACAGCCGACAAGCACGCCGCTACCACCTGATCCCTCTGCCCGGACCGGCCAGCTCGACCATCGAGCGCCTCATCCACGAGGCACGGAACTGGCCCCGCCCGACCGAGACCACCCGTTCCCCAACCCGCGAGCTTTCCACCCCCCAACCAACCAGCCGTTCCTGAAACGTCACAAGACCGGCGGCGCCCACCACCCGAAAAGGGGCGGCGGCACCACCGGTCTCGTCAATTTCCTCACAGCCGCTGGGCCAGCCGCCCGATCAGGCCTGCGGCGAACCCTTGACCGGAGCAACCGGAGCCACCTTGGCCGGCGCCTGCGCCGCAGGCAATGCCTTGGCCGGCGCGGGGGCCTGAGCGGCCGGGGTAACCTTGGCCGGCGCCTGCGCCGCAGGCAATGCCTTGGCCGGCGCGGGGGCCTGAGCGGCCGGGGTGACCTTGGCCGGCGCCTGCGCCGCAGGCAATGCCTTGGCCGGCGCGGGGGCCTGAGCGGCCGGGGTGACCTTGGCCGGCGCCTGCGCCGCAGGCAATGCCTTGGCCGGCGCGGGGGCCTGAGCGGCCGGGGTGACCTTGGCCGGCGCAGCCGGCATGGCCTTGCTGGGCGCGGGGGCCTGAGCGGCCGGGGTGACCTTAGCCGGCGCAGCCGGCATGGCCTTGCTGGGCGCGGGGGCCTGAGCGGCCGGGGTGACCTTGGCCGGCGCAGCCGGCATGACCTTGCTGGGCGCGGGGGCCTGAGCGGCCGGGGTGACCTTAGCCGGCGCAGCCGGCATGACCTTGCTGGGCGCGGCGGCCTGAGCGGCCGGCATCACCTTGCTCGGCGCGGCAGCCACCGGGCCGACCTTCGACGGCGCGGACAGGCTCTGGGCCGAAGGCATGGAATGACCATGCCCCAGACCCAAGGCCATCAGCATGACCGCGTTCAACATCGCGAATCCCTCGAGTAGAAGAGTGAGGTGCTGAGTCGGGCGACCACTCGACTCCGGCGGATCCCATACTCCCCCGCCTTGGCCTGGCACGGCCGGCGCCGTCGTGTCGAGTCCGACGCCCGTCGCACCCTGCCACCGCAACGATCCGCTCGCCCGCCAGCCGGCATCCGATCCGTCTGGCCGGCCCTGTGACGCTGACCCGCCACGTCGTCACATTGTTGTCGATTCGTCACGGTTGCGGACGTGGGCTCGCCCCTCGTTTGACTCAGGCATCCTGCTCCACGAACCGCACCCTACGGGGTGGCCACCCTATTCATCGGCACAACCCCCAAACGATCTGAGTCCTCTCGGCAAATTCGAGAAAACGAAAAACGGGGGGATTTTAGGGTATATGATGAACGTTCGCGGTCTGGGAGGTTTCGCCACCGTGTTTTGATCCACCCGACTCTGTAGTCTTGCCGAACGATCAAGGGCATACTCGCACTTCGAGGCGGCTTAGCGGGTCGACCAGGATGATCGGTCCACCCAGCGAGCCAGAGCGAGCGGCGAACTTCGGGAGGCAGCATGCGTAGTGGCACTCTCAGCGGGAGGGCGGCGGTTGTCCTCGCCGCGTGGATCGCGTTCGGTAGCAGCGCGGCCCAGGCTCAAGAACGTGTTCAACCCGTACCGCTCGGGGGCGAGCTGGCAAACCTCCAAGGGACGCGACCCTATGGCGTCTATGTCCCTACTCGCTATGGCGGGATCCTGACCATCTCCACGACTTCCGGCCGGGTGGTCGATCTGGTTGGCCCGGATGGCCGACCTCGGGCCAATGGCCAGGACGTCGGCATCAACCAGCATGGCTGGTACACCTTCCGGGTCGTCGACGCCCGCGAGCCGTACAAGATCACCACCGAGTTCGTTCAGGAAGCCCAGGCCGCCCGATTGCCCTGGAACTTTTACTACTGGCCGACCAAGTCCGACGCGATTCACGAACCCTGGGACGGGTCCGGCGACGGCCGCGCCGGGTCTCAGGCCGTCGGCGACGATGAGCAGGTGATTCCCTATGGCTGGCCGGCCGCACCCGGCCAAGACATCGTCCGTGCCGGCCCCAACGGCATCCTCGAAACCCCCGTCGGTCCCGGCGATACCTCAACCTGGTTCCCCAATCTCTACGACGACCTGACCTTCCGCGGCGCCGACGGCACCATCTACGCCACTCCGTCGCCCTTGCTCAAGTATGACCAGCTCTTCGGCAGCTTCGCGCGCCAATGGGAGGCCGCCAACACCCAGAACCGCGACATACAGCGCTGGCCCGGACACTGTCTCGGCGGGGCCGTCGCCTCGATCATGCTCAACGAACCGATCCCCGCACCCGGTTCCGGGCTGACCCAGGACGAGCTGAAGGCCCTCTGGGCCGAACTCGGCGAAAATCACTACAACCACCAGATCGGCGACAACGTCAACAACGTGCCCCCCGGTCCGCCCCGCTCCGGTTTCGACCCCTGCGACCCGTTCGTGCCCAAGTTCCACCAGATGCTCGAAACCCACATCCGCGGCAATCGCAAGGCGCTGCTCTCCAACATGCGTGGCTTCCCCCCCAACGGCCAACCCAACGAGGTCTGGAATCACGGCGTCGGTAAGTACACGGCCCGCTACTATGCCGTGCCCGGCCGGGGCGAGCGGTCGGTCCGCGTCGTTATGGAAACCACCGCCAACACCGGCTCCAACCTCAACAACCAGGATCCCAAGCCTCGGGTCAACCGGTACGAATACATCGTCGTCTACGGCCTGGACGGGAACGTCGACCTGAACCAGGGCAGCCTCTGCGACTGGATCTCGGTCGGCGGCGACGCCATCTACGCTCCCCTGAACGTCATGGAAGTGATCGCCAGCCGCTGGCAGGGCCACAACGGCCTGGTCACCGAGGCCAATGTCCGTGCCCTCGATCTGGCCAACGGCGGCGGGATGCGGTTTGCCGGAACGCCGCCGGCCTTCCGCCCCGTCTATCAGTATGAAGCCGACCGGCCCCGGTTCGCCTTCGGCGGCGGACTGTTCGGCGGCGATGAGGAACGGTCTGGCTCCGGGTTCCGTCTGCCGCGTCGCTTCCGGCTCTTCGGCCGCTGACCGCCCCGCCGGTTCACAGCAGCAGGCCTCCGCCGTTTGGCTCGGCCGTTCCGTCCTCGGCCGGCCAGCCGGCGGAGGCCTGTTGCTGAGATCAACCGCCCCGCCACCCAGACTTGCCCAACCCCAAAACTCCGCAAAGTCGCTCAAGTGCCCCAGGTTGACTGGCCGATGGACAAAGATGTCTGTTGGCACCCCCGGGGACCGAGCCGTCGGCCGCGACCGAGCAAGCTGGCCCCGAGCAACGCACCGAGGTCGTCCACCAACGAGTGAGCCAGGGGAGGATCGGAGTCATGGCTGCGTCGCTCGCTCTCGTCGGCTCCGGCCCGACCCCCCGAGCGGTCGAGCCGGCCAGCCTGCCGATCCTGATCGTCGTCCCGGTTGTGACGGTCGGATCGCCGCGTCGACGCGTTTGCGGCCCGGCGGGTCGTCGCCGCTTGCGCCGCGATCGCGCGATCCTGGCGCTCGCCCCTCTGATCTGCCTGGTCGGCCTGGTCGTTTGGGGAGCCGTGCGGTGGCGGCCGGCCCCGAGCGTTGCCCCCACTGCCGCGCCGCCGCCAAACGTGCCGTTGGCCGCCACCTGGGAGATCCTCGTGGCCGAGCCGCTGCCCCTGCCCGAGCCGCTGGAGGTCTCCGCCCCGATGCTGCCGGACGCCGCCCCGGTGCTGGCCGTCCGTCCGTCCGGCTACCTGATTCCGGACGAAGAGCCGGTCTCTACGGAGGGATCCGCCGATGCCGAGCCGCGACGTTGACCGCGCTCTGGAGCGGCTGGCCGCCCAGGCCCCGGCCTCCGAGCCGCATGCGGCTCCGCCACCGCCGCACTTCCGCGTCGGCGAGCGGCTTGCAGCGTACTCGGTCCCGGAATCCCCTCTGACCTGGCCGGCCACGGTCCTGGCCCTGGAGGAGCGTCATGCCGCGCGATTTGACCACCTGGCCGATCAGCTTCTGGCCGCGCGTCAATCGCGGCAGATCCGAGTCTTCCTGTTTACCAGTTGCCACCGCGCCGAAGGCCGCAGCACGCTGGTCCTCACTCTGGCTCGCCGCCTGGCCCTCCGACCCCTGCGGACCCTGCTGGTCGATGCCGACCTGACCGGTCCGATGCTGGCCCACTGGCTCGGCCTGAAGGTGCGCGTCGGCCTGGACGACGTCGTCGAACACCAGATCGCCTGGAACGAGGCCCTGATCGAAACCGGGGGCGGACGGCTAGCGCTGCTGCCGTTGCGCGCTCCGGTGGCGCGGCCCCGTGAATTTCTGGCCAGCCCGGGCTGGAGCTTGGCCCTGGCCCGCGCCCGTCGCGAGTTCGAGCTGGTCCTTCTCGACGGCGGTCCCCTCTTCGCGGGCCTCAGCGCCGCGGCGTTGCATCGCGCGGCCGACGCCGCCATCCTCGTCCTCCACCGCGGTCTGACCAGCGATCGCGCTCGGGATCGAGCCGTCGAGGTCCTCGAAGCCGGCGGCGTGCCCCTGCTTGGTCTGGCCGAAACGTTCGTCTGAGAACGCCGACCCGGGGAGGCCTCCGTTCCGTGTACGAACGTCACTTCGGCCTGTCCCACCGACCGTTTCGCGACACGCTCGACCCCGATTCGTTTCTGGCTCTCCCCGGCCATCTGACCATTCTCCGCCGGCTGGCCTACGGAATCGATCAGATCGGTGGTCCGGCTCTGCTGTACGGCCCGTCCGGGTCGGGCAAGTCGATCCTGGCACGCCGGTTCGCCGCCTCGTGGTCGGGGTCCGCGATCGTGCTCGATTATCCGGCGATGCCCGCCGGATCGCTGCTGGCCTATCTGGCCGACGAACTGCGCGCAGCCAACGGCCGACCGCCTGCGACTGACGACGGACCGGTCGAGCTGCATCGCCTGGTTCGGGCCGTGCAGGCGGATCTCAGGGCCTTAGTCACCCGCGGCCAAAGGCCCCTGCTGGTGGTCGACGACGCCCAACTGATCGCCGATCGCCAGGCATGGGATACGCTGCGGCTGGTGCTCAACTTTGCCACGGCTGGTGGACCGGATCTGGGCCTGCTGCTGGTCGGCGAGCCAGAGCTGGCGCTCGATCTGCCGGCCGCGCTGGCCGATCGCCTGGCTGCGCGCTGTCTGCTCCGACCGCTCGAGCCAGCCGAGGCGGCGGCCTATCTCGAGGGTCGGCTGGCCCACGCCGGCGCCACCGGGTCGCTGTTTGACCCGGCTGCGGTCGCCACCCTCCATGCGGCCGCCGAAGGTCTGCCCCGCCGGCTCAACCGCCTGGCCGACCTGGCGCTGCTGGTTGCCGCCGCCGAGGGCCGCGATCGCGTCGATCGAAGCCTGGCCTCCCGCCTCGCGGACCAGGAGCTGCCCGACGGCCTCGCGGCCTGAGACCAGCACGACGGCCGGCGGCCTCGGCGTGGGCAACGACCGCTCAGCCCTGCGTCCCGGACCGAGTCGCGGATCGGGACGGGCCGAGGGCGTCGTCCTTTGCGCAGATAAAGACTGTTCCCTTCGGTCTGGCCGCGGCGGCCTTGGTCGGATCATCATGGACGAACGTCATAAGGCCCGCCCATCCTGCGCTGCCGCTGTTTATGACCGGCCGCCTGGTCTGCCCCGCCTGCGGAACCGAGCTGGAGGCCAACCTCGCCGGCCGCGACGCGCGCTGTCCGGCGTGTCAATCGCGGCTGGAGCCGTCGGATCATTCGCTGCCGCGGCTGCGATCGGCCCGGAGGCCCGCGCGCCCGGCATCGAATGCCGGCTGGGCCTGGGTGGTGATCGCGGTGGCCGCCGGGGTGATCCTGGTGTTGGTAACCTATCAGGTGGTCCGCCTCCAGATTCGCGCCAGCCAGCGCCGCTCGCTCGAAACGCTGCTGATCCAAGCCGAAGCCGACCAACGTGCCGGCGCGCTTGATCGGGCATTGGACCGCCTGACGGCCGCCCTCCAACTGGCCCGGACCCAACGGCTCCTCGACCCCGCGCGGCTGGAGACTCTGGACCAGACCCGCGCCGACCTCGAATCCCGCCATCAGGACCAGGTCCGCCGCGTAGCCGAGGCCCAGGCCGACTCAGCGCTCCAATCGGCGCGCCAGGCCCTCCAAACGCCACGTCCGGATCTGGCCCGCGTCCTCGACGCCTGCGAGGCCGCTTACCAGGCCGTTCAACGGTTTTCCTCACCCCGCGCCCGGGAGTTGGCCACCGCTGCACAGGCGCTAGCCACCAGCCTGATCCGCGAGCGCGGAGTGGACGTGCCCGAGCCGGAGGGAACCTTCCTCGACCCGTCGCAAGGTCCGGCCACCTACCGCGAGCGCATCGGCCCGATCCTCGTCCAACACCTGGAAGGCCGGGGTTATGTGCCGTCTCGGCCGGACTCGCCGCTGGCCAGCCTTTGGCCGACCCACGCCCCCCGCCGTCTGGTCGCTCGGATCGAGGAAGCCCGGGGCAAGCCGTACATGGAGTCGGTGCTCCGGACCAGTCGCCTCAGTCTCCGCCTCGAGCTGGAATTCGCCGGCCAGACGATCTGGTCCACCCAAGTGACCGGGCAGACCCGCGAGCCGGCTCCCAAGGTCCCGTACCCCGTGGCCGCCGTCTATGCCGTCGCCCGTAAACGCGACCCCGACGCCGAAAAACGGCTCTACGAGGACGCTCTAGACCACCTCACCGGCCTCCTGCCCACCCGCCTGGCCAACCTGCCACCCTACGCGGTGGTTTCTCCCGGTCGCTAAGCCGATGCCCCAGGACGCAACAGGGGCACCCGGTCCGAACCGGATTTCGATCCCGGCGGCCCAAGCGGCTCGACCGCGCGGGTCGCCACCAGTCGGGCGAACATGCGGTGGCGGCACAGGATGGGGTCCGCCGCCAGCAAGGCCCACCCTCAGCCCCGCCCCAGCGTCCCCCCGACCGCCTGCCGGAGACTCTCGCCCAGTCCTTTCTGGCGGATCCGCTCGACGTCCGCCCGGCAGCGGAACAACGCCTCGACGACCCGCCGATCCCACTGCGTCCCGGCGCCCTTGCGGAAGATCTCGTCGATCTGGTCGGGCGCCAACCGGCGGCGGTACGGCCGGTTGCTCGACATCGCATCGAAGGCATCGGCCACCGCCAGAATCCGCGCGCAGAGCGGAATCTGATCGCCGACCAGACCAGCCGGATACCCGCTGCCGTCGTAACACTCGTGATGGTGTGCCACGCCCGGCAACAAATGGTGGAGCTTCTTGAGGTCGGTCAGGATGTGGACCCCGATGCCCACATGGGCCTTGATCTGCCGGTATTCCTCGGAGGTCAGTTTGCCCGGCTTTTTGAGCACGTCGTCCTGAATGCCGATCTTGCCTACGTCGTGCAGCAGCCCCATCAGGTACAGGTCGCCGCGTTCGCTCGAGGAAAGCCCCAGCTCCTCGGCGATCCGCACGGCGATCCGCGCCACCCGCTCGGAGTGCCCAGAGGTGTACGGGTCTTTGGCATCAATCGCGGCCGTCAGCGACCGGATCACGCCGAAGACCAGTTCCTTCAAGTCGCCATACAGTCGAGCGTTGCCCCGCTGTGTGGCGATCAGGGCCGCGACGGTCGGCAACAGCTCGACCTCAGGCCCAAAGGCCACCGCGTCGATCGGGTTGGCAGCGACGATCCAGCCGACCGTTGCGTTGCCGTCACCGGTGGCATGCGCCACGGCCGCCTGACGAAACGGGGAATCGGCCGGTTTCGTCGCCCCGCTCGAGACCCAAACGCCCCCCGAGTTCTCCGGCGTCAAGTCGCGAAGCGAGTCCACGTCCAGCCGGTCCACCTGGCCGGCGATCACGACCGCCTCGCGTCGTGCCGTCGGAACCCAGGCCACTGCCTCCACCGCGAGCATCGCCCGCACGGCCTCGCACGCCAGCCGCTGAAATCGCTCCGGAGGGTCCGAGACGCGCAGCCTGCGGATCAGCCGGTCGACCACCTGGGACGCCGATGGTCGGATCATTAGCTCTCCCGAAGTTCCCTCTGAGCAGTTTGTTGCGACGCGGTTTGGGCAGGTTTCGACGGGCATCGGTCGCCTCTCCTCAAGCTCGTTCACCGCGCACGAACCCTCAAAGGAGCATAGAACACTCCGCCTGATCGGGCGCGCCTTTCTGGACAGGTAAGCCTGCCTGACCTACCCAACTTGCGGGACCAGATCCGAAAAACGGCCGGTCCAGACACGAGGAGGTTCATCGGTCGCGTGGCAGGCGTCAGGTCTGCCGGGTCACCCATCCACCGACAGGAATCGCGAAGGCGATGACCAACCGCCCCAACTCCACCACCGGGCAACTGGCAGACGGCTGGGAACTGCCGCCGTCGTGGAACAGTGGCGGATCGTCCTGCGAGCCCGCGCCAGCGGGCGGGACCCCCAGTCTGCCGGAGTTCTCGCTCCTGCATGACGAGCCGGTCGAGGTGCCTTCGATTTCACGCGATCCGCCAGGCGCCTCGACAGTGGCCCGCGCCGCGGCCGCCACCCGCACATCGCCGGGGGCCACCCCAGGCGACGATGGCCAGGTCACCGATATCCGCTTCCCCCGCGTGGGCGAGACCCTGGCCGGCTTTCGGCTGGTCGGCATCCTGGGTCAAGGCTCGTTCGCCACCGTTTATCTGGCCGAGCAGATCGAGCTGGGCGGCCGGCAGGTCGCGCTCAAGGTCGCCCGTGCCTTAGGCGAGGAGCCGACCTGGCTGGCCCGGCTCCATCACGCCCACATCGTGCCGATCCACTCGGTCCACGACGACCCGCGGACCGGCTTGCGGCTGCTCTGCATGCCCTACCTGGGCGGGGCCAACCTGGCGCAGATTCTGGAGACCGTCGCCGGGTTTGGCCCGGTCCAACCGACCGGCCGAAGCCTGGTCAAAGCCCTCGACCGGGTCGGCGGACGGCTCGATTCCTCACCGCTGGCCTCCTCGGTCCCGCCCGCCGCTTCGCCCTCGCCGCCGGACCGCACTGAAGCCAGGTCACGCCTGAGCAGCTACCTGGCCTCGCTGGCGCGCCAGCGCCTCCACCCGGAGCCCGCGGCCGAATCTGGACGCTCGCACGAGGAGCCGGCCCGCGCCTTCTACCGCCACAACGACTTCCAACGCGCGGCCGTTTATATCGCCGCCCGCCTGGCCGAAGCCCTCGACCATGCCCACCAGCGAGGAATCCTTCACCACGACCTCAAGCCGTCGAACGTCCTGATCACCGCCGACGGCACCCCGATGCTGCTCGACTTCAATCTCTCCGAAGGCGCCGGGCCGGATGCCCACCGGCCCGCGCGGATCGGCGGCACGCTGCCCTACATGTCCCCCGAGCACCTCCGCGCCTTCCATCCCAATAAGCCGACCCCGGGGCCTCAGATCGACGCCCGCTCCGACCTCTACGCCCTCGGCCTGATCCTCTACGAGATGCTGGTTGGCCGGCCACCGTTCCCGGAGCCGGAGCCGAGTCGCTCGATCGTCGAGACGCTCGACCGCATGATCGCCGAACGCGAGGGACCGCCGCCATCGCCCCGCGCGGTCAACCCCACGGTTTCTCCGTCCTTGGACTCGATCGTCCGGACCTGCCTGGCGCCCGACCCCGACCGCCGCTATCCCGACGCCGCCACCCTCGCCGAAGATCTCCGCCGCTACCTCGAGGATCGCCCCCTCAAGTTCGCCCCTGAGCCGTCAGCACGCGAGCGGCTGGCCAAATGGCTCCGTCGCCACCCCGAGATCCACAGCTCCTCCACCCTGGGCACGGTCGCCATGACCTTGCTGCTCGTGGTGGGTGCCGCCGGATGGGCCGTCACCGACCGCCTGGCCAACGTCTCCGCGCGGGTCAACTTCCGGGAGTTCCAGGACCTGTTCCGCGAATGCCAACTGCGGCTCAACACCTCCTACGGCGCCAACGAGTCGCTGGCCGATGGCCTGGAGCTGGTCAACCGCGCGCTGGCTTCCTACGGCCTGGATCACGCTGGGACGGAGTCGCTCCTGGCCGACCAGCTCGATCGCCTGCCCGAACGCGATCGCCTGCAGTTGCGCGAGCAGCTTTCCGAACTGCTCATCCTCAGAGCCCGCGCCACGCTCCTCTACGCACGCCAGGTCGGCTCCAGCATGCTGGCCGCTCTCGAGGCCAGTCTGGCCGACCTCGACCGGGCCGAGTCGATCGATCCTGCCCCTCCAGCGGCCCTTTATCACGATCGCCAACGGATCGCCGAACAGCTCGGCCGGCCCGAGGACGCCGCCCGTGACGCCACCCTGGCCGAACGCTCGCCCCCCCGCACTGCCCGCGACTTCTACCTGGAAGGTACCGAGCTGGTCGCCCTCGGCCAGCTCGACGACGCCGAGACGCAGTTGCTCCGCGCCGTCAGCCTCGATCCCCGCCGGTTCTGGGCCTGGTTCGCGTTAGGCCTGTGCCGGTTCGACCAGAAACGATACGTCGAGGCTGAGGCCGACTTTCGCGCCTGCACCCTGATCGTACCCAACTTTGCGTGGGCCCACGTCAACCGCGGCCTGGCGCTGGCCCGCCTGGGGCGGCTCGAGGAAGCACGCTCGGCCTACAACCGCGCGATTGAACTGGCTCCGCACCTGATCGAAGCCCGGGTCAATCGGGCTTTGGTGGCCCTCGAATTGGGCGATCTGAACCAGGCTCAGGCCGATCTGACCCTCGCCGCCACTGCCCGCCCGAACGACCCGGCCATCTTGGCCGCCCGAGCCGAGACTCTGGCCCGACTCGGCCAACGCGACCGGGCTGAGGCCCAGTTCGCCGCAGCCATCGCGGCCAACCCGATCAACCCAGCCCCCCTGATCGCACGCGGCTTTAGCCGAATCGGCCACGATCCGGCCGGGGCCCGTCAGGATTTGGAAATGGCGCTTCGCCTCGACCCCAGCGCCGCCCGCGCCCACCTCGGCCTGGCCCATCTCGATCGCCACGACGACCCCAACCAGGCCCTGGCCCACCTCGACACCGCCCTGCGCCTCGACCCCAACCTCCTCGACGCAATTCAGCTTCGCGCGCTGATCCTCGCCCACCGCGGCGATCCCAAGGCCGAGGCCGATATCGACCGCCTGCTCGAAACTCCCACTCCCCTGGGTCTGTACAACGCCGCCTGCGCCTTGGCCGTACTCGGAACTCAAACCAACGACCGTTCACTGCTGCGTCGCGCCCGAGCGACGCTCGATCGCGCCATCATCCGGGGAATCGACGAACAGACCGCACGGATCGACCCCGATCTCGCCCCCCTCTACAGCGACCCCACGCTCTGAGCACAGGCGTGATCCGATAGTCCAGGCTCCAGGCGAATGGTCGTCTGGGCCGGTAGATTGCGCCACTCGTCGCGTTGGCCGTTGGCCCACCTCACCTCGATCGCGTCGATCGTGTCGGCCTGGCCCAAAGCCAGATAGGCCGCCGGAGCCGAGGCGGCCAGATAGCTGCCTCCGCCGGCGATGACATGCACGGTCGTCTGCCCGGCCACGGTGGCTCGCATCACCGCCCCCGGCGCCGCCACGACCGTCGTCATTCGGGACAAGGCTCGATTGCGCAACACCAACGCCGGCCCATCCAGCCGCGCTACAACGGCATCCGGCCGGCCGTCTCCATCCAAATCGCCCACCGCCACGCCTCGCCCCAGGATCGGCCGATCCGACCACGGCCCCGCCTGCACGATCCCCAACCGCCCCCGCTCGTTCCGCAAAAACAGCGGGCGCATGGCCAGCGGCTCCCCCAGCCGCTCCCGGTCCAGCACATGCCCGTTGGCCTGCAAGGCGTCCAGATCGCCATCGCCGTCAAAGTCGGCCAGAGCCAGGCCAAACCCGGTCACATCACGCGTTGCTCGATACAGCCCGAGCTGCTGGCTGGCATCGACGTAGACGCCACGGCCCATTCCCAGCCAGCCGACGGTCCCCCGTCCCAACAGATTCGCGACCAGCAGATCAACGCGCCCATCCCCATCCAGATCTCCAACCGCCGCTCCCATCCCGGCAAGCACCTGTCCTCGACCATCGACCGCCACACCCGCCCGCGCCGCCACCTCCTCAAACCGCATCTGGCCCAGGTTGCGAAACAAGGAATTGGGCGTCCCGTCGTTGGCGACGAAGAGATCGGCTCGCCCGTCCTCATCGAAGTCGGCCACGACCACACCTAGCCCCCGACCAGTGCGATCGACCAGCCCGGCCGCCTCGGTGACATCGTGAAACCGTCCACGGCCGTCGTTGCGATAGAGCCGGTCCGGCTCCGCCGCGAACACCTCCGGCCCGCAGTAGTCGCGCTGGCCGTCCGGAGCCGCACAGTACGGCGCCCGCCGCGCGTCGTACTCCACATAATGGCAGACGTAAAGATCGAGGTCGCCATCACCATCCAAGTCCGCCAGCGCGGCCGAAGTTGCCCACCCCGACCCGTCCAGCCCGGCCCAGGCCGTCGCGTCCTCAAACCGGCCGCCGCCGAGGTTGCGATAGAGCCGGCACCCACCCCAGCCCGTCACGACCAGATCCGTGCGGCGGTCCCCGTCGATGTCCCCGACCGCACAGCCCATGGCATAGCCCGGCCCGGGCGCGCCGGCCGTCGCCGTCACATCCTCAAACCGCCAATCTCCCCGGTTCAGATAAAGCCGGCAGGGTGGATCGTCGGGGTCGGTCGGGTCGATCGGCCCGCCGTTGGTCCAATAGATGTCGAGGCGCCCGTCGCCGTCCGCGTCAAACAACGCGACGCCTCCCCCCATGATCTCGGGCAAGTCCTTACGCCCGCGGCTCCCCGTGTGAAACCGGAAGTCGATGCCCGCCGCCGCGGCCACTTCGTCAAACAACGGACCTTCGTCGTCGCCTAGCCCACCCCCGAACACTAGGAGGATCATCCCCAGAACGGCCACGGCCTGCCCTCGCTCCGACCCGGCCGCCGGAGAACCGAGCCGGGCGGTTCGGTCTAACCCGATCGCCGCCACCTCCCCCCCACGACGACATCCCCCACGATCCACACCCTCAGCTTCTCCTTCAAGGGGGTTCGGCGGCCCGCGGCGCGACCTCCGGAAAGGCCCAATCCCGAAGGCGCTGGCTGGTTCAGGGTCGTTCGGGGCGGGCCGTCACCGCCTCGAGCGCACGCCGCAACGCCGGCGCGCGCTCGGCCTCCGGGACCCGCCGCGCCTGATCCAGCAATGCGCCACGGGCGACCTGATCGGCCAGCAGGGCGTCGTAGAGGCTGCGGTCGCGCGGGTCGAGGACAACCCGGTCGATGGCCGCCAGGTGCTCGGCCCAGCCCGAGCCGTCGCGGCCGGCTGCCGCGTCCAGGTAGGCCCGGTCACGGCAGCGTCGCAGCATCAAGCTCGGTTCGCGCCGGTCCGGCCCCGAAACCGCGAGCACTTCGAGAGCGTCGAGCGTGGAGAGCCAGTCGCGCCGGCCTGGTTCGGGGTCGCGGTAGATCTGGTAGAGCGGATCTCCCAGGACCCGGAGCCGCCAAGGCGAGCCGGTCGCGTCCTCGACCATCAGCTTGCAGACGGCGGCTGCCCAGGGTGCGCCGGCGGCCAGCAGTTCGGCCACCAGGCCCGGCGTGCGAAAGGCCGCCAGATACGGCTCATTCATGGCGCCGAAGTACACAAACGCGCCATTGGCCAGCCAACGGCCGGCCAGGGTCTTCTCGTCCTCGGGCCGCGCTGCCGAAAAACTGTGGATCGCCAGAACCGCCGCCGGAACACTCAGCGGAATGTCGGCCGTGCGGCCCCGACCGCCGCGGAGCCGGAATTGATCCGGTCCGCCGCTGGAGTTGATGAAAACCAAGCCCGAGGCATTGACTGGGTCGAACACCCGATGCCACTCAGCCCAATCGGCCCGACGGCCTTGAACGAGCCGGGTCGGCAGAATCGCCCCCAGGCGTCCGGCCGCTTCGTCCATCCGATAGGCGTCCCAAGGCGGGGTTCGTTCTGGGTAGGTATTGAAGAGCAGCGCCGATTCTGGCAGCAAAAACAACGAGGCCATCGCCTGGTAAACGGCCCGCGGCGGCGGACCGATCAACCGTCCGGTATAGGCCAGGCGTTCCAGGGTCAGCGGCGAGCGGCCAAGCAGATCGTCGAGCGCCGCCTCGCCGGCCTTGTCGCCACTCGGGATCTGGTAACGGTCCGGCGCTTGGGTCGCCAGGGTCACGAAGTCGGCGCGATCGCCCAACCCGAGTTGCGGGCCAGCCACCTGTTCAAGGATCTGGGCGATCTCGGCGCAGAGGTCGAGCGCCTCGGCCAGGGAGAGAACCGCCTCAGGCGGTTGTTCGCAGTCCCAGACAACCAGAGGCTGGCGCCGACCGGCTGCCAGCGCGACCCCCCCACACCACGCCGGCGACCGCTCGGAGATCAGCACGATCCCCGGTCCGGTGGCTCCTTCCGGGCTAACGGCCCGAATCGCGTCGGATTCATACCTCTCAGCACGATCCCAGGCACCTTCGAGGGCGGCGAGGATGGCCGACCGGCGGTCGCGGGCCTCCCCACCGCTCGCTATCGTCGGCCAGCGAACAATCCGCGCCGGCCGAAACGCCCGCAAGAATCGCAAGACCAGTTCGGGATCTTCGATCAGAATCGGAAACCAGCTCCGCGGCGACCACGTTGTGAGGGCCTCCAGAAATGCGGCCTCGTCCGGTACCAGCCCGACCACGTCAACCACCTCGCGCGACGACCGCAACGCCTCACGCCAGCCCGGCAAGGCTCGCACAACGGCGGCCAGCCGGGGGTCGTCCGCCGTGACGCCGCCCAACGGTGCCCAGACCGTGCGATCCGGTCCCCACGAGCCAGCTACCACGAAGACGGCCAGGCTGAGCGCTGCCCCAGCAAGGCAGGCCCGACGGCTCATGGCGCCCGCGCCGGCATGCCCGGCCCATCCAGACGAGGTGCGGGGCGGTTCCGGTTTGGTGGCCGCCGCACCGGCGATGCCGGCGCTAGGCCCAGGGCGTCGGCATCGGCTCCCAGGTCGATCGAGAAGCCCTCGGCCACCGGCACCAGACGCAAATCGTCGGCAACATAGTCGCCCGGTTCCAGCGGCGCCCCCGCCAGCCGCACCAGAGCGCTGGCGGACCGAGGATGCACCACATGCGCGCTCCCCCAAAACTCCGACCAGCCCCGCCCCGCGTCGCGAAACGAGATCGGCAGCGGATCCTCCTGGCCGACCGCCAGCAGACTGCCCAGATCGAACCCGTCTGCGTCGGATTGCCAGATCAGAACCCCCCGCGCCAGCGCCAGCTCATCGGCTCGAAGCAACGCCACGGTCGACGGGGCTGTCCCACGGTTGAATGGATCGAGAAACGCGCAGGCATGGCTTTCCACGACCCAAGGTCGTTCCGGTGCAGCGGGGCCGGACCAGGGACCCAGCCGGACCACGTCGCGCTCCGCGACGATCGTGCAGCGATCGAGCCTCAGATCCGCGGCAAACCGGTCTGGGCTGGCGCCGTCGGCCGGTTCCAGGTCGAAGGCCGCCCGGCCTGCTGCAACCGCGCAGTTCTCGACGACAACCGCGCCCCGACCCAACCGGGCCGTCACCGCCGTGCCCCCGGTCACGAGAACCGACCGGCGAATCCAGGCCACCGGGCCAGCCCCCCCGTCGCTCAGCGGCCGGGTTCCTTCGCCGACCAGGACGACCAGATCCCCGCCGCCCGGTTCGACCTCGCTGGCCGCGGTCAGCCAGCTATCCTCGACGGCAAGCCGGCCCTGCTCGATCCGAATCAATGCGCGTAAGGCGGGCGCTGCGTCCCGCTTAAGCCGGGCGCCACGCAGAATCAGCTCGACGTTGCGGCCTGAGATCAGGGCATCGGCTGCGGCTTGCTCGATCGGCGTCCAGACCAGCGGCGGCTGGTTGGTGGAGCCGAGCGGTTGTTGGACCTCGATCGCCAGCCGCGTGCCCGGCTGGAGCCGGATCGGCGTCATCCACTTCTGGCCGGCTCCGTGGACCCGGACCCGGATCGCTTGCCCCTCAGCCCGTTCGGCCAGAAATCGGCCCAAATCACCCTGGAAGGCCGGATCGTCGGCGTCGAACTCCAGCGCCGGACCTGGCACCGGCTCTGGAGGCTGGGGTGGCTCCTGCTCGAATCGGCCCAGGGTCCACTCCCGAAGGCCGGGTCGAGGTTGTGCCGCGTCGGTCTCCACCGGCAGACCCAGGGCGGCCATCACAGCTTCGCTCGACGCCCAGGCGTTCAGGCTGGCCATCGGCGGCGGATTCTTCAATTCGATCCACTGAGGGCCAACCTCGCCCGCGGGCGGGTCGTCGCCGGCAAACCGGTTGTCGATGCCCTTCCAGTCCAGTCCCGCCAGGGATGTCGGCTCGTGCTGGCCCAAATTTACGAGCGTGCACCCGGCCGCGCGCCAGATCAACGGTTGCCCGTCCGAACCCTCCACCCAGCCGGCACCTGTCACCGCGGTCGTACCGATCCAGACCGCGCGCCGGTCCCGCTCACCCGCACCCCCGGCCAGTTCGATCAGCGGTTGAGTCGGAGCCAGAAGAAACGAATCCCAGGCGACCAGTTGGCCGCCTTCGGCCAGTCGAGCCGGCACCACCTGGCCGGCGACCCGCACGAGCGTTCGATCAAGCGTCACCACTCCCTGGCCCATACCGCCCGCCTCGAACAGCGCAATCCGCGGCGCCAAGCCGTCAGCCGCCTCGACCGTCACCGTGCAATCCCTGAGCAGCAGCGAGCCGCCGCGTTCGACTCGAAACAGCGCCAGCGGTTGCGCGTCAAGCGAACGGGCGTCGATCACCAGATCCACCCCCACCAGCTCCAGCCGCCGATCGACCAGAGCCACGGCCGTCGTTCGCCCCCGCCCCGAGGCTCCGCTTCCGCCGTCCAAGACGATCATTGGACGGAAACCCTCCGCCGCCGCGATCCGCCGTGGAGCGGCCGATCCCGCACTGAGCCGCAGATCGCTCTGGAAAAACGGTCCATCGTCGGCCAGCTCGACCGTGCCCGAGAGCCGATCCAGACCCTTGCGCACCGAGGACTGGGCATATCGCGTCCGATCCGCGGCCAGCCGCCGCACGGCCACGATCGGCGTCGGCGGGGCTGTCGCCGCCGGCGGCTCCAGATCGCCCAACCCCAGTGCCGTCCAGGCGGCTGGATCAGCCGATCGCCGCGCTCGGGGTGCGGCCGGAGCCGTGACTGGTTCGGTCCACGGCGGCTCGGCCGCCGCGACCGCGACGGGTCGCGCCGGTACGTCCAGAATCACCGCGGCCGGCCCTGCCGTGACGTCGGTCCTGCCCCCGGCGTTCTCGTCTCGTTCCGCGAGCGGAACCGGCTGATCGCCCCACCCGATTCGCTGAACTAAATGCCGAGCCCCGACCGCCGCGACCGCCAGAACCACCGCTGCCAGCCCCAGCCGCAACCAGCGGATCTGCCGCTCCGACAGGTCTTTCTGGACGTGGGACGGTTCCACCGGCCAGGGGGGAGAATCGGAGGCGGCCAGCCAGCCTGGCTCTGCGGAGTCGGCGGACTCCGGCTCCATCGAAGCCGCTCGGGCCGAGGAAATCGACTCTGGAAGCGGGGGGACAGCCGCGGCGTTGCCGGCACCTCTGGGTGTGGTGCCGAGCGGACCACGCGGCGAGATCAGCCCCGGCGCGTCCGTGTCGTCCCGGATCGCTTCGCCCACGCGGGATGGGGCCAGCCTCAGCAGCGCCGCCAAGGCCGCGAGCAGTTGGTCGTAGTCGGCAAACCGCTGGGCCGGGTCCTTGTTCATCATCCGCATGGTCAGCCGAGCCAAGGGCTCGGGAACCGCGGGATTGAGCCGGCGGGGGTCGGGCGGCGGCTCAAACGTGTGGCGGCGGAGCTTGTCGGCCACGTCGCCGCCGGGGTACGGCGGCTCGCCAGTCAATAAGTAGTAGAGCGTGCAACCCAGCGAGTAAATGTCGCTGCGCACGCTGCAGGCCCGGCTGTCGCGTGCCTGCTCGGGAGCCATGTAGTCCACGGTGCCGACGGTCATCCCATCCCGTGTGACCCGGACATCCTCTTCCTCAAGCCGCAGGGCCAGCCCCAGATCGGCAATCTTGGCCCGACCGTCCGGCCCGATCAGGATATTGGCCGGCTTGATGTCACGATGGATCAGATTTTGCTCGGCGGCGTGCCTCAGTCCTCGCGCCACCTGCTCGACGACGGCCACCGCCTCATGCGGTCGGAGCGGGCCGTTGACCCGCACCCGCTCCGACAGGTCGCCCCCCGGCAGATACTCGAGCACGATGAAATAACGGCCGTCCTCGCAGCCCCGGTCGAGGATTTCCACGATGTGCGGGTCGATCAGCGTCTGTGCCACCCGGGCCTCGCGGAGAAACCGCTGCAACATCGTCGCGTTCCGGGCCAGCGACCGCGGCAAGACCTTGACGGCAACGATCGCGCCGCTGTCCCGGTGCACGGCCCGGTAGACGTTGCTCATCCCCCCGGCGCCAAGCGGCTCAAGCAGTTGATAGCCGCTGATCCGGTGGACCTGAGAACCGCCTCCGGAAGGAGTTCCGCCGTCTGTCGCACTCTGGCTCATCGCATCGCTACCTGCACGCCCCGCCCGGCGCGCACGCCGCAACCGACCCACGCCCCGGTCTGTCCGATTGTACGAGTCAACTGGCCCCGTGCGACGCAGCGGCCGGCCGCCCACACCATTTTGCACCTGCGATCATCCATCCGATCGTCACAGCCGTCGTAGATGCATGCCTCCATCGATCTCGATGACCGAACCGGTCGCATACGGTAGTCCGCCCGCGACGACCGCGGCAACGGCTCGGCCCACCTCCGCCGGCTCTCCGATCCGCGCGATCGGCAGCAGGCCGGCGTCAATCCGCGCCTGATAGGCGGCCGCGACCGGCGCGGTCATGTCGGTCCGAATGATCCCCGGACGGATCTCAAAGACGCGGATCCCTTCGGCCGCCAGCCTTATGGCGAACAGCCGGGCCACCATGCTCAGTCCCGCCTTGGCCACGCAGTACTCGCCCCGCTGGACGCTGGCGAAGATCGCCGAAACCGATGTGATGAAGTGAATCTGGCGGTCGGCCTGCTCCGGTTCGGGGTGGCTGCGCATGGCCCGCGCGACCGCCTGAGTCAGAAAAAACGGTCCACGGAGGTTCGTGTTCAGGACGTCGTCCCAGCTTTCGGGCGTGGTTTCAAGCAGGTCGCGCCGCTGCCGGGGCGCCACGCCGGCGTTGTGGACCCAGACGTCGATGCGTCCGAAGGCGTCGAGCACCCTCTCGACGAGGTGAGACCCTGCGCTCAGGTCGGAAATGTCAGCCTGGAGCGGGACCGCCGCGGCCGCTCCCCGCTCGATCGCCTCGGCGCAGGTTCCCCGGGCCGCGTCGCAATCCGACCGATAGTTGACCCCGATCCGCAGACCCAGCCGCGCCAGCTCGAGCACAATCCCCCGGCCGATCCCCCGGCCCCCACCCGTCACCACGGCCACCCGCGGCTCGGCCATTGCGCGTCGCTCGCCTCCGTTTGGGAATTCCTCCACAATTCCAGCATGGCCGATCTGCCCGCCGATGCAACCCGGACCCGTTCCCGCGCCGGCCGATCCTCGCGCACGACGCAATTGACGATCAGACTCTCGCTGGCCGACAATTGCGGCACCGTTTCATCCCCCCAAGCGCCCGTAGCTCAGGTGGATAGAGCAGCGGTTTCCTAAACCGCAGGTCACAGGTTCGAATCCTGTCGGGCGCATGACGCCGGCCTCGGCGCGCCACGCCCCCGTAGCTCAGCCGGATAGAGCATGGGATTTCTAATCCCACGGTCGCAGGTTCGAATCCTGCCGGGGGTACTGACCCAACGCTCCAAGCAACTTTCCGACCCGGCGGTTCACGCCGGGGCGGAGACTTTCATCGCCTCACCTCCGCGTTTTACGCCAATCTCCGCAAGGGTTTACGTCACCCGAGTCTCTGCCGTTGTCTCTCCCCATGCTGGGATGGAGACAGGACCAGCACCGCTTGCCTGGATGGGTCGGGGAAACTCTCGGTGTCTCTGGCCTGTTCCCACGTTCGGGTTATAGCCTTGTCGGCCTCGCTCCCGAGCGGCCAACCGTCCGGTTGGTCACGGGCGAGCCGCCCCCTCTTCGGAATGACGACGGGTCCGTTCCAGTTGCTTGAGTAGCCCATCGACGATCGCCACCGGATGGAAGGCCGTCGTGGCGGACTCTCGGACGTGCATGCGATCCCGGTTCTGGAGTGATTGCAACGCATTCACGAACGTCACCAGGGCCGCCTCGTCCGCGTCGTTCTTGACGCACTTCGCACCGGGCGGCAGCCGATCCACGAAGACGCCGGTGACGCCGTCATGGATGAACGGTGCCCCGGTGCGGACGCCGACCACCGGGCAGCCGGCCAGCAGGATCTCCTGGAGGGCGAGAGGGCCGTGGTCGTCGTCGGCCAGGTAGGCGCAAGCCCGTGACCGGCGGGCGGCCTCGAACAACTGCTCCCGCTTGTACTGGCCGTAGTGCAGTACGACGTGCCGGGGGAAGACCTCGCACAGGTGTTCGAGCAGGCCGGGTCGATGACCGTTCTTGGAGTAGATCAGCAGGTCGTACTCGTCCGGCAGCGGTTCGCCGGGCCACGGGTCGATGGGGTACGGCCAGGCGACGATGGGCGCGGTGTTCGCCGGGCCGCGGTTGCGAGCGATCAGGTCGCGGTACCAGTCGCTGTGGCAGAACATGGCCCGGCAGTTCGCGGCGTCGAGCAGGCCGCGTTCCTCGGCGTCGATGCGGGGCTTCCACGAGTAGGTGAAGAGCATGTTGGGGCCCTGCACGAACGGCCGGCCCTCGGAGTCCCACCAGACGGCGTAGCGGCGGTCGTCCCAGTGCCAGAACCAGGGCATGCGCGCCGTCGCTCGCGGGCAGCGGACTTGATCGACAGCCAGTCCAGCCCGGCGGCGATCCGCTTGCGGAGTTCCTTCTGCAGGGCGTACATGCCGTTGGTCGGGCCGTCGCGGCCGGGGGCGTGGACCGGGCCGATCAACTCGACCGGCATCAGGCCGTCGCGGTGGGAGACGTGCGGGGCCGTCAAGTGAACCGCTTGACGACCGGCAGCCTGGTGAAGTCGCTGCGGCCAGCCGGGCTGGAGCTTGTGCTTGCCCTTGGTGGTCTTCTTGCCGAGGTCGCGGTAGCCGGCGTCGTCGAGGTGGCTCAGGTGGTAGCTGCCGGTGTCGACGCGGTAGTGGTAGAACGGCCGGGCGAACTCGCACGGGTCGCAGACGGACACCCTGGCACGTCGTTCAGCCGCCGGGCCAGGTCCTGGTCCTCGCCGTTGTTGAGGGCCGCGTAGCCGCGCACCCGGTCGAAGGCCTCCCGGCGCAGCGCCCAGCCGCCGTGGTACAGTCCGCCGGTGTCGTGCTCCTTCAGCCCGTCTCCGTGGGCGAGCAGCACCAGCGACGGCTGCGACCAGTCGGCCCGCTTCAACGCCTCGGCTTGGGTCGAGAACCAGTGCGGCAGGTAGACGTCGTCATCATCGGCAACGAGGAAGCCTTCGGCGTCGGGCGAGGCGAGCGCGGCGCAGGCGTTCCGCTTCTCGCCGAGCGTGCGGAACCGGGCCGGCAGCGAGATCAGCCGCCAGCCTTCGCCGGCCTGGTTCTCGTACTGGCCGGCGTCGTCGAGGATGACGAGTTCCCGCAAGTAGCGCGGGTAGTCCTGACGGAGGAACGATTCGACCAACTGGCCGAGCAGGTGCGGCCGGTGGAACGTGCAGCAGAGGGCGGCGAGCTTCATCGGCGGGTTCACTCCGGGGATATTGAACAGCGGGAAGCGGCGGGCCAACGCGGTGATCGCGATGCGTTCACGCGGCTCGGGGTAGAGTGTCTCGTGACGGTGGCAGAAGACACTGGAGACCGGCCAGGTGTCCCACTCTGGCTGGTAGACCCTCAGCACGACCTCCGGCCGGTGCGGGATCGGCAACGATAGCGGGCCAAACGGGTGGAGTCGCGTCGGCAGCAGGTCATCCCGCCGGAAGCTATGAACGCGGGTGCATTTGCCGAACTCGATGAGGATGAGGTTCTCGAACGTGTCGTAGAGCGTCAGGTCGAAGAACGGCCAAGTCCACCGATGGCCGCTGCGGTAAATCGCGGCCTTGGGATCCCACACCTTGGCCAGGAACGGCCCGAGCCGGGCGAATCGCCCAGCCGCGTGAGATGGCCGCGGCCTCGACTTCCCGAACGTGGTCACGGGGGAAGGCCAAGTCGAGGTCGTCGCCCCACGGGGTGATGTCGCGGTGTCGCCAGGCCCCCAGCAGCGAGCCGTGCGACAGCCACCACGGGTGGCCGAGGGCGTTCAGAACTGCGGCGGCCCGCGAAGCCGTGTCGTACAACGCCGCCTTCTCGCGGTCGTCAAGCCGCTGCACGAACACGGTGGACTCCCTGGAACAGCTTGACCCAGGCGGCGGCCAGCACCTCCGGGTTGGCGAACTCGGTGACCAGCTTCTCGCGGGCGGCGTGAACGAGCTTCATGCGCAGGTCCTCGTCGTAGGCGAGGGTGGCGGCGTGGTGGGCGAGTTCCTCGTCGCAGTCGCCGAGGAGGCCGGTGACGCCGTGCTCGATCATCTCCTTCCAGCCCCAGTCGTTCTGGGCGACGACGGGCACGCCGGCGGCGAACGCCTCCAGCCCGGCGCGGGGCCAGTTCTCCCGCGCCCCGCCGTTGACCGGCAGCAGGCAGTGGAGCGTGGCGAAGAACTGCGGCGTGGGGATGGCCATCGGCCGCAGGATGCTGGCCCACGGCGGCGGCGGGCCGAGCTTGGCCAGGGTCCGCTCGTCCACGCCCATGACCAGGGCCTGCCGGTGGCGGTAGGCGACGCGGTCGTAGATCCGCCAGGTGTTCGACGACCACTTGTCGGCGTCGGGCCGCGCGACCCGGCCGACCACGAACGGCTCGTGCTTGCCGTGCGGGCGGGGGCGGAACTCCCACTCGTCGAGGTCGAACGCGCCGCGGATCAGGTGGCCGGTCGCCTTGTCGTAGCCGAGCGGGGCGAGTTGCGGCTCCAACTGCATCCGCTGGAAGTCGGACTGGAAGACGAAGGCGTCGGCGGGGCCGTGGTCGGCGAAGGCCTTCTTCTCGTGGTCGAACAGGAAGGTCATGCAGTTGGCCCAGACGAGCGGGCAGCCCAAGGCCCGGAAGCGGTGGGCGTGCGTCAGGAACTCGCCGTTGCAGAAGCCGACCACCGGCGAGCCGGCCAGGCCGGGGACGCGTTCGAGGTCGTCGGGCCGGGTCGGGTGGGTGACGCAGCCCAGCGCGTCGAGCCGCGCCCGCCAGCGGTCGTCGAAACCCCAGGTGGGGATCAGGTGGACGTCGAGGCCGGCCCGTCGCCACAGCTTGACGGTGTGCCAGGCCTCGGTGTTGGCCCCGCCCATTTCGCCGGGGTAGCCGGCCAGGAAGACGCGCATGGAACCTCCGGTCAGAAGAAGATGACGAAGCTGCTCTGGGTCGGCGGCGGCGGCGGCGGTGGCACCCACCAGCTGCTGCTAGACGAACTGCCGGTCCACCACGAACTGTTGGGCCACCAAACGTTGCCACTGCTGGGCGGGTGAACGATCACCTCGCTCGATGATGGCAGAACCACGTTGCTGCTCGACGGCAGCGGGTCGAGGCCCGAGGTCGAACTCGAACTGCTCGACGGCCAGGTGACGTCGCTCGACGAGGGTAGCTCGACCCACGACGACGAGGGCCACGGCACGTCGCTGGACGAGGGCGGATGCCCCCACGACGACGGCGGCTCGACCCACGAGGACGACGGCCAGGGGACGTCACTCGACGACGGTACGATCCAGGACGACGAGGGGAGCACCAGCGACGACGAACTGATCCACAGACTGGAGCTCGACCAGCCCGACGAACTGCCCGAGCAGTTGTCGCAGCAGCAACAGCCCGCCTGGTGGCTGACGGCCCAGGAGCCCTCCTCGCGGGTGAGGCCGCCGTTCTCGATTCGCAGCGTGACGGTGCGGTGGTAGACGTACAGCTTGCCGCCCTCGCAGCGGACGTCCGTCTCGACGATGCCGACGCCCGGCCCGCTGCCGCTGCTGCCCGACCCGCTCGGCGTGCCGCTCGACGACCAACCGCTCGACGACGGCCACAGGCTGGACGATGGCCATGAACTCGACGACGGCCACTGGCTCGATGACCAACTGCCCGAGCCGTCGCTGCCGGACGAACTCCACCACGACGAGCCACTCCACGAACTGCCCGAGGACGACCACCAGGAGGATCCGCTCCACGAACTGCCCGAGGACGACCACCAACTGCTACCCGAAGAACTCCACCACGACGAGCCGGACGAACTCCACCACGACGACGAACTTCCCGAGGAACTGGGCCACCACGACGAACTCGGCCAGGCCGACGAACTGCTCGACGAACTCCACCACGACGACGAACTGCTCGACCAACCGCTGGACGACCCGGACGAACTGCCCGAACTCGACCCGGACGAACTGCCCGAACTGCTCCCGGACGAACTGCCGCTGGACGAGCCGCTCGACGAGCCGCTCGACGAGCTTGACGACGACGAGCAGCACCCCTCGCCGAGCGCGACCACCTCCCACTTGCGGCTGTCCTCGAACCGCTTGGCCAGCCCGAACGTCCCGGCCGGCACCGATTCCGCCGGCGGGCAGTCGCACCCCTCGCCCGAAGTCGATTCACCCTTGCACAGGTCGGGGCAGACGACGCCAATCGAGTCGTGGACGGTGAGCGTCACCTCGACCGGGCACCACCGGCCGTTCTGGAACACGACCGGCTTGGCCAAAGCCGATCCGCAGCGGGTCAGCGATTCCAGCAACTGGAAGCGCAGCACGTCCTCGGCGTCGCCCAGCCGCACGACCGCCCACCGTTCGGTCGAGCCGCTCTCCTCCAGCCACAGCACCCGGGCCGACCCCGCCGGGGCGTTGCGGAGCGACAGCGTGTTGCCCGCCTCCATCTCGGCGAAGTCGTACAGGTGGTCGGGATCGACGATCACCTTCACCGGTGTCACGCCGGCGACGATGCCCCGGCCGATGGCGTTGACGTCGAGCGGTTCGAGCAGCACCGCGAACCGGCCCGGCCGCGATCGGGTCGTAGGGCGTGCCGCCCTCGAAGTTGACCTTGTTCTTGAACTCCTGCAGGTTGGCCGCCGGGCCGACGATCGGCTCGGACAACGCCAGGACGGCGAACCGGGGCAGCGCGAAGCCGGTGTTGTTCCGCACCCGGACGATGCCGGTCTGGCGGAACTCGTCGGACGCGTCGGACTCGGTGTTGTGCCGGCGGGCGCGGACGTAGTTGGCGGCGTCCACAAAGCCGTTGAACGCGTCGGCCGGGATGACCAGTCGCTGGCCAGGCAGTGCCTTCTTGAACGGATCGCCCGGCATGTCATACCCCGATGCCCAACAGGGCGAAGTTGCCGTACTCGTAGACCCGCTCGACGTAGGCCGCGACCGGCTGCTTGATCAGCGTTTCCTCGTCCTCGGCGTCGGCGTACCGCACCCACAGGTACTCCCAACCCTTCTTCTCGATGCCGGTGATGTCGCCGACCTTGAGGTTCGTGGCGTTCGGGCTGGCGGCGAACTTGAAGGCGATCTCCCAGTCCTCGGTGCCCCGCTGCGAGCCGGACGCCCCGAGGAACAGCACCTCGCCGCGGGCGAACCCCTTGAACGGGGCGTGGTTGACCCGGCCCGTGAGGTAGAAGAGCGTCGTCTTGTACGCGCCCGTCACCAGGGCGATGGGGATGTAGTGCGTCTCGGTGAAGTTGAACACGGGGATGGTGATGTCGGTGCCCTCGACCGAATCGGTCGAGACGCCGATCGCCCCCTGGAAGTCGGGCGGGTCGTCGCCGTAGCTGGCCACCGTCTCCAGGCTCTGGGTGATCTTCTGGTTGCCGCCGCCGGTGTCGAAGCTGTACGAACTCTGGCCCGCCTCCTTGGGCTCGAGCTTGCCGTAGCGGGCGGTGACCTCCCAGACGCCGCCCCCCTGGTGGGCGATGTGGTAGTTCTGGAAGACCAGGTTGCCGTAGGTCAGCGGCAGGGTGGCCTGCACCAACGCCCGCACCTCGGCGTCCAGTTCGGTGCCCAGCACCATGAACTGCAGGTCCACCGACGGGCTGTCGATGCCCACCGTGGCCTCTCGGCTGTCGAACTTCTCGATGATGATCGCCATCCGTCCCTCACGCGAAGACGAGGCCGCCGTGCTGGGCCTCCTGCACGAGTTTCTTGGTGTTCGCCGCCGTCTGCTCGGCCGCCTTGGCGGTCCGTTCGCTCAGCGACTCTGCCCCCAGCCCGCGGACGGCCAGCGCGCTGAACGTGCCCTGAATGTCCACCTTCTCACGGGCGGTGTCGGCGACTTCGTCGAGCTCGGGGATGTCGGGCCGCTTCATCCGTTCGGGCACCCGCGCCTCGGCCTCCTCGCGCTTGCGTTTGGCCTCGGCCAGGGCGTCCTCCCACTCCTTGCGGGCGGCGGCGATGTCGGCCTCGCCGGCCGCGAGCGTCTCCTGCTTGCGCTTCTCGCGCTCGGCCCGCTCGGCTTCCTGCATGCGGTTCAGTTCGTCCTCGACCCCGGCCCGCTCCCCCTCGATGGCCGCTCGCCGGCGTTGGCGTTCCGTCTCGCGCTCGTTGACGGCGGCGTCGCGGCGGGCGTTGATGGCGTTGTCCTCGGCGGCGATCTCGTCGTTGATGCGGGCGATCTCCTCGCCGGCGTCCTTGCCGGTGAACACGCTCTTGACCCGCGCCCAGACCTTCTTGAAGAAGCCGCTGAAGCGGTTCCACCCCTTCTGCAGCACGCCGATGAAGTTCGTCCAGGCGGTGCCGAGGAAGCTGACCGTCTCGACCCAGGCGACCTGGATGCCGGCCCAGGCGTCGTTGAGGAACCGGGCCAGGCCGTAGACCGCGCGGTAGAAGGTGTCGATGAAGAAGTTCTTGAAGTCGATCCACTTCTCCTCCAGCCACAGCACCCCCTTCTGGAACTCCATCTTGAGGGTCAGCCAGAGGATGCGGGCCGCCAGTCCGATGTCGCCTGCCGCCAGCGCGTCCGAGATGCCCTGCCAGGCGGCGAGGGCCGTGTCCTTGAGGCCGTTGAACTGCTCACCGAGCCAGCCGAGGGCCTGACTGCCGGCGTCGGAGGTGTAGATCAGGTAGCCCGCCAGCGCGACCACGGCGGCGGTGACCAGGCCGATCGGACTCAAGATCGCCGCGACAACGGCGGCCAGGATCTTGAACACCGCGACCACGCCCATGATGAGCGACACCAGCCCGCCGATGGCCGCGCCGACGAACGAGATGGCCCCGCCGGCGGCGATGAGGGCCACGCCGACGCCGACCACGGCGGCGATCACCTTGGCCACGGTGACGATGACCGCCTTGTTCTCCTTCACCCAGTTGACCACCCCGACCACGAACCGGGTGATCGTGCCCAGGAGCGCGGTCAGGTCGGGGGCGAGTGCCCCGCCGATGGCGAAGGCGGCGGCCTTGAGCGTCTTGAGCAGGCGGTTCCAGGCGTCCTGCAGGTCGGCGGCGGACTGGGCCTGGTCGGTACCGACGGTCAGCCCGAGCCGGTTCGCTTCCGCCCGCAACTCGTCGATCCCCTTGGCCCCGGCGGACAGGAGCGGGATGAGCTTCTGGCCGCTCTTGCCGAAGACGTCCATCGCCAGGGCGGCCCGCTGCGTCGGGTTGCCCACCTGGGCGATGCGGTCGGCGAGCAGGCGGAACTGCTCGTCGGGCGTCAGGGCCTTGAGATCAGCGACGGTCAGGCCGAGCTTGGCGAGGGTGGCCCGCATCTCGCGGGAGCCGTCGGCGGCCGAGACGATGTTCCGCTGCATCGCCTTGAGGCCCACTTCGAGCGTCTCCAGGTCGGCCCCGGACTGCTCGGCGGCGAAGCCCAACTCCGAGAGGGCCTCGGTCGAGACGCCGGTGCGTTCGGCCATATCGAGGAAGGCGTCGCCGGCGTCCTTGAAGTGGGAGATCATGCCGGCGACCGGGGCCAGGGCCGCCCCGCCCAGCGCAACCAGCCGCGCCCCCAGCCCGGCCACGCTCGCGCCGAACGCCTTGAGCTTCTTGGCGGCGGCGTCGAGGCCTTTGACGAGCCGGCTGTCCTTGACGGCCAACTCGACGTAGGCGGCACCGGCCCGGATCCTCTTGGCATCGGCCATCGGTCTTTCACTCCCCTTGCGGACGGTTGACGAACACCTGCTTCAGAACGCCGATGCCGACCTTCACCCGTGGGGCGTCCTTCCGCTTGCGATGCGGGTCGAAGTCGGCCGGGGTGAACGGGCGGGTCTTCTTCGGGTCGCGGTGGCAGTTGGCGATCACGCACATCACGGCGGAGGTGTGCGCCCACCGCTGGCGGCTGACCGCCTCGGCCATGATCACGAGCTCGGCGAGGGTGAAGGGCCCGGGGTCGATCCCGACGACCCCGGCGAGCTCCCAAACGAGGCGATCAATTTCTGCGCTTCCGCCTCCGGGTCGAGTTGGTCGAGCACCGTCTCCGCGTGATCCAGCAGCCGCGCCTTGACCTTCTTCCCGGCCGCACTCAGCTTCCGCATGCCCGCCCGCGCCCGGGCGTCGGGGAAAAAATCGAACAGTTCCTCGACGAACGCCTCGGCCGCCAGGGTGATGGCGTCGCCGTACAAGGCCCGGCCGAAGTCCTCGTCGCTGACGTTCCGGGCGTCGGCCTCGTCCTTGCACAGGCAGTACAGGACATCGGCCAGCTGCACCGGGTCGGCCACCAGTTCGCCCAGCGGCCGGAAGCCGTCGTCGACGAGCTTGTACAGGTCGATGTGGACGAGGCCGCGGACCCGCTTGACGGCGGCCACGTTGATCGCCACCGTCCAGGTCCGCCCGGCGTTGTCCTGAAAACTGTGCATGGGGGAACCTCACTTCGTAGCAGGGCCGCCGGTGCGGATCGGGATCGGGTGCGGCGTCCACTCGCGGGTGTCGGCGTCTTCCCGCTTGCCGTCCTTGCAGATGGGGATGGGGACCGGCACCCACGCCTCGTCGGCGTCGTCGGCCGGCCTGGGCCGGGTGCGGCGGGCGACCTCGGCCGAGCAGCCCCACATCGACACCTTGCGGGCCATGCCGCTGGTGCAGCAGACCACCGACACCACTTCGTTGGTGTCGCTGCGGAAGATGCCGCCGCCGGAGTCGCCCGACGAGACGCTCAGGACCATCCGCAGTTGCCCCTGCGCGTTCTCCCGCTCGGCGACGGTGCCGTCCTCGCGGTTGCCCGGCTTGTCCACGCCGAAGCCCATGTGCCAGACCGGCGTATCGACCGGAGGGTTGCTCTCGGCGATCAGGGCGTAGGGCAGGTCCTTGACCTCGTCGTCGGTGACGCACCAGGCCACGTCGGGAGTCTTGTGGTACGCCACGACGCGGATGCCGAACGAGCGGCCGTCCTTGAGGGTCAGCGTACCGCGTGCGCCGACGCCCGAGACGCAGTGGGCGGCGGTGAGCACGTCCCAGCGGCCGTCGGGCCGGCGCGGCCCGATCACGGTCGCCGTGCAGCCGGCGGTGCCGAAGCGGATGCGGCCCAGGGCGTTCACCGGGTCGAGCTTGCCGCCCTCCGGGGGCTTGGGGTCGGGCTTGGGCGGCACCGGCGGGGGTGCAGGACTCGATGGTGACGCTGGTGCGGGCTTCCTCGACCGACAGCGTGCCGTCGGTGTTGGTGATGACCAGCAGTTCGACCTCGTAGGTGCCGGGGTGGGCGGCGAACTCGAGCACGCCGCGCGGGCTGGTCGCCCGCTGTACGTCCTTCGACGGGTAGACCCGCCACAAGAGCGCGGCCTTGGCATCGACGCCCTCGGCCTTGAGCCGGACGAGCGAATGCGGCTTGTACTTCGTCTCGCCGCCGATGCGGATCGGCTCGGCGTGAACCGCGAGCGGCGCGAGAGCGAGCAGAGAGACGGCGAACAGGGAACGCATGGTGACTCCTCGGGTGGTGATCAGGGGGCGACGACCCAGGTGGGCGGGTTGACGGAGAACGTCGGCTTGACCGTGACGCTGACGGTGATCGCCTCCTCGAGCGACTCGTTGCGGCTGAAGTTGGTGACCATGCAGGTCGCCCGCAGCCCCTGCGAGCCGGGCACGTTCATCGGTCCGTCCATGACGGCGAACTCCATCGCCCCGCGGTTGAGGAACGTGTCGCGGATGGCGGCGAAGTCGGCGTCGGCCGTGTCCCAGACCATCTCGAACTCGATGGAGCCGTCCTTGAGCGTGGCGACGGTCGCCCGCCAGCCGGCGTTGCCGCGGGTGGTGACGTCGGCCTCGCCCGCCTCGAGGTTCAACGTCACGTCCTTGACGTTGGCGATCTCGTTCCAGGCCGGCGAGGCGAACGTGCCGGTGTTGCGGTACAGTTTGGCGTCGAGCCCGAGTTTCACGGCCATCGGTGTCTCCTCAGCGGACGGAGTTCTTCCACAGGGCGGGCAACTGCTGCTGCTCGGCCTCGAAGGCCGGCCCCATGAACGGCCGGGGGCGGTAGCGGAGCCGGCGCGTCTTCGTCTTGGTGCGGCGGACCGCCTCGCCGCCGTGTTCGAGCAAGCGGGGAGCTTGCGACTCCGCGCGGATCAGCGTCGGCCCGATCACGACCGACTTCCGGGTCGGGTCGTAGGCGAACAGGATGAACTTCCGCAGCAGACCGACGTGCGAGTACGGCGGCGATCCGGGCGGGCTGGTCCCCTTCTTCTTGCGGATCGACGTCCTGGCCCGCGTCCGCACGAACGCCCCGAACCGCGACAGCACCCGCCGCGTGCCGGCATCGACCGCGTTCTTCACCTTGGCCCGGTCGAAGAAGCCCTGCTTGGCGGCCTGGAAAGTCATCGCGGTCACGGCTCACCTCCACACGCGGTAGGTCAGCGTGAGGACGCTGGTGAACTGGCGGAGCTCCTCCAGGTGGTCCGCCGCGTAGACCGGCTCGTTGGCCACCTCGGTGCAGCGGGCCTGCGGGAAGCCGGCCAGCGGGTGCGAGCGGACGTGGTCGGCGATCTCCTCCACCAGTTCCATGAGCGCATCGAGGTTCCCCACGCTCGGCTCGACCTTGCGTTGCACCGCCACGTCGATGCGTGAAGTCGAAGCCGTCCCGGCTGCGGTCCAGGGCCTTGCTCGGCGACCGAGCGCGGCACCACGCTGACGCGCAGTTCGGTCATCTCCGACAGCTCGAAGACCGGCTGGTAGTGCCGCACGGCGGCGAGCGGCTGGCTGAACGCGGCGGCGTTCAGCTGCTCGACGACGGCGTCGGCCAGGGCCAGGATGGTCGCGGGCACTACTCGACCCCCACTTGCTTGGCGTGAACCCGCAGCACCTTGCGGAACACGTCCGACCACCGCCACGCGGGCTCCTTGCCCGGGGCCATCACCTCGTACACGAACGTCTTGCCGCCCTGCGTCTCGCGGATCACGTCGCCCCGCTCGGGCAGGACCGCGTTGCCGGCCAGCACCAAGTCGGCGGCGTGGATCAGGAAGTCGCGGTCGGTCCACTCCATCCGCACGCCGCCGTAGCCGTCGTCGAGCTTCAAGAGCGTCCGCCCGATGGTTGCTTGCAGGCGTGACCTCGTCGGCCCCGCGGCGGTAGACGACCGGCCGCGAGGCGTGTTCCTTGAGCATCTCGGCCAGCCAGTCGGAGCCAGTGCGCGAAGAGGTCGGGCATGGCGTCCTCACTGGCTCAGGCGAACGCGGACGTGCGGGCTGCCCGGCCGCGAGTCCACCAGCACCGTCTTGCCCAACAGCTTGTGACCGGTCGCAGTCTTGGTGGCGAAGCCATCGGCGCTGGATCCCAGTAGGCCAGATCGCCGACGTTCCAGCTCGGAGAACATCGTCTACCGGGAAGTCGAACACGCCGACGACGGCGAGTGCCCCGAGCTTGCCGGCCTTGATGTCGAGCTTGGCGACGCCGACCAGTTCGCCTTGCACGACCACGTCCCCGGCCGCCACGTCGGCCACCGGGATGTGGTCGATGGTCCCGCCGTCGTGGATGAAGATCACCTGCGCCATGTCTGCCTCCGAGTGGGGATCACGCCTCGCCCTTGACCTTGATGCCGGCCAGCGGCTCGGCCAGGTCGACGCCGAAGTCGAAGTAGCCGCGGAACTGGATGCCCAGCTTGTTGAAGTCGGCGTCCGCCGCCTCCACCGTGGGCGTCTGCACCCCGTCGAGGAAGCTGACCGCCACCGGGGCCAGCACGCCGGGGTTGCGGAACAGGTACCACGCCTTGGCCGAGTGCCCCGCGAACTCCGTGTCGCTCAGCCAGTCGCACACCACCGGGCGGTACTTGCCGGCGTGGATGTTGTCGTTGGGCACGCTGTCCTTGGTGGACGCCCCGCCGGTGTTGACCGTCGTGCTCTGGTAGAGCCGCTGGGCGACGAACTGCAATTCCGGCGGCACCAGCAGGATGGTCGGCGTCCCGCCGATCCGCTTCTTGTCCGGCGACTTCAGCTTGCGGAAGGCCAGGATGCCCTCCTGCAGCCCGGTCCCGTCGAGGCCCAGCGCGGTGTTCGCCCCGCTGATGAAGTTGCCCCGCGGGGCGGTGAAGAACGAGGAGTTGTTGAGGAACGCCTTCCAGAACACGCTGTTGAGCTTGCGGGCCGCCCCGGCCCCCAGCCGGTCGCGGATGTCGTCGAACGCGCTCATGTCGTCGTCGATGATCTTCTCCCGCGTCAGCGCGAACATCTTGCCGTAGGTCTTCGCCTGCCGGGTGTACGTCTCCTCCGTTACCGTCCCGTGCTTGATCTCGCCGTCCGGGGCCACCTCCTCGTACTCCATGTTGTCGAGCAGGCGGTGGCTGGTGACCGTCTTGAAGTCGCTGACCGAGCGGACGATGGCGATCTCCCGCCAGGTCTGGTCCTCCTCGCGGTAGGCGTCGAGCAGTTCCTTGTTGGCGAGGTTGGACAGGATGGCGGGCAGCGACAGCGTGCTCGTCCCGGCCGCCCGCACCGTCATCGGCAGCGTCCAGGCGTAGTACATGGCGTCGCCGAAGCTGCGCTTGTCGATGAACGGCGACCCGGTGTAGCCGTTGGCCCGGGCCACGAAGTAGATGACCTGTCGGATCTTCAGCCCCGGGCCGTAGCGGTCCTCGGCCGCCTGGAGCAGGTCGGCGGGGTAGTGCCGCTCGGGCTGCATCGGCGGCCGCGTCAGGGCCAGGGCGGCCTCGAGCATCTGGGCCGCCGGGAAGCGGTCGTCAACGCGGGTGCCGGCCACCGCCGGGGCGGCCGGGCGGTCGAGCCGCAGCCGGGCGAGTTCGGCCCGCGTCTCGTCCCAGCCTTCCTCGATGGCCTGGGCCTCCACCTCGGGGTGCGTGCCGGCGAAGACGCGACGGACCGCGGCGATCCGCTTCACCTCGGCGGCGGTCGCGGTACGAAGCGACTGCACGGGGTCGCCGGCCGCGAGGTCCGGGCCGCCGGTGGCAGTGGATGGGGTGGTCATGGTCGCACTCTCCTGGGCCTTGGCGGCCACGCTCGCGCTGGTGTTGCCGTCGGCCCCGAGGTCGACGAAGCTGATCTCCCCCAACGTGGACTTGCGGACGACGACGACCGGGCCGGGGAACTCGCGGCCGTTGACCGCCGCGACCTGGCCGTCCTTGACGAACTCGTACTGGTCGACCCACGCGCCGATGCTCGCCTGCCAGGGGAAGCCGTTCCGCGAGCCGGCCACCACCCGCTCGGTGTCGGGGCCGGGGATGCTCAACACGCCGGAGGCCACCAGCCGCCCGTCCTCCTGGGCGATGGCGTGGGTGTGCCCGACGAGCCGGTCGGTGTTGTGCCCGACGCGGATCGGCCGGGACTGCGACGGGATGGTCAGGCCCGCGAGATCGACCACGACGGGGTGCTTCCACCCCTCCAGCCGCATGGCCCCGCCGGTGTAGGCGACCATGTGGAACCGGGGCAGCGCGGGCGTGCCGTCGGGGGCCTTGCCCGCGTCGGCCGGGGCGACGCGCATCTCGGCCGTCAGCCACAGGCTCTCAGGCGTCGGTTCGGGACCGTTCGTCGTCATGCTCGGCGTCCTCCTCGGGGTCGTCGGGTTCGGTCGGGGCGGGGGCGGCCGGTGCGGCAAGGAGCCCCAGTTCGGTCATGAGCGCGACCTCCTTGGCCCGCTGTCGCAGGGCGTCTTCCCAGTCGCGGCCCTGGCGGGCGTACTCCTGGGCGAGGGTGGTCGTGTGGTTGGCCAGGCGGGTCGCCTGGGCCGTGGCTTCCTTGGCGGGATCGACGTGTTCGTGGCCGTCCCAGAACCAGGCGTGTTCGACGGCCGCGATCGGCCCGAGGCCGGGCGGCAGCAGACCGGGGACGAGGGCCGCTTCGTCGAACCACGCGGCCAGGACGCGGTCGAGGACCACGTCTTCGAGGTGGGCCTGCTCGACGCGGATCGCTTTGAAGTACGTCTGGTGGTCGAGCCGGCCGGAGGCGTAGTTGTAGCCCGACGAGTTGCCCGCCGCGACGCAGAACGGCATGTTCAGGCAGCGGGCGATCTCGTTGAGGATGACCTCGACGAACTCCTTGTGGCCGAGTGGTCGGCTGCTCCGCTTGCAACTGGCTCATCTTCCAGCCGCCGGGCATCGTCACAAGGCCCGCTTCTCCAGTTCGATCGGCTCGAACGGTTCGGCGGCGTCGGCCTCGCCGCTGGCCGGCGCGTCGGTGTAGAGGATGCCGGCGAAGTCGGCGGCCGTCTCGGCGGCGCGACAGCACCGCGAGCGTGAACCGCCGCAACTGGGCGAACAGCGGCAGGGCCGGCGTGATGTCGGGAACGCCCCGCGCCTGGCCGGGCCGGTCGCAGCGGAACCAGTGCAGCACCGATTCTGCGGGCACGCGGTCGAACGCCAGCGGGCGACGGAAAGCCGCCTCCCCGGGATGATCGCGGAGGACGTGGTACTCGACCGGGTTGCCCGCCGCGTCGAAGACGATCCCGTCCACGGTCACGTCGAGCCGTGGGTCCGGGGTGGTCACCTGCTCGGCCTCGATCAGGCGGACGATCGAGTTGCACCGGCAGCGGCAACCGCGGGTTGCTGGTCGAGCACGGCGAACGCCTCGCCGTCGGTGGCCCGCGCCAGCCGCATGGTGCGGAGCTTCTCGGGCAGCCGCACGGCGGTGGCCCAGCGGGCGAACTCGTGCTCGACCCGCCGGTTCGTCTCGGGGTCGTCGGAGAGCAGTTGGAGCCGCGGGCCGGTGCCGATCACGTCGTTGGCCAGCGTGAGGACGATGCCCTTGGCGTAACTGTTGTTGGCGGCCTCGTAGCGGGCGCGGTTGCGCAGCACGCGGCGGACGTCCGGGCTGTTGGCGGCGTTGGCCGAAAGCCCGTCGGCGGCCGCCCAGTGGCGGCGGTTGTCGTCGGTGGTGATGGCGGCGTCGTACCGCGCGCGGACGACACGCACCGTCGCCGGCCGCGACGGCGACCGGTCACTTCCGGCGATCAGATTGGCAAGCCAGCGGAACATTCAGTCGGCCCCAGGCGGAACGAGCTTGTTGAAGCGCAGGCCGCGGTTCGGCTTCTTGGCGGCTTCCTTGGACGCGAGGTAGCGGTCGGCCTCGATCTGCTCGGCGAGCTTGTGCTGCTCGACCGAACCGGCGTCGCCGGACGCCTTGGCCGGCCCTTTCGCGTTCTGTTCGATGGCGTCGTCGAGTTCGTCGGACATTCGCACAGGCCCACGAAAAGCGGCGATCCCCGGGCCGCTGCCGGCCGGGTCGGGATGGCCTTGATCGTTACCTATGCCGTCCGTTTTCGAGTTGTCCGCGTGCGATGAGATTCTTCGAGTGGCCTGCTACATGTGGCCGTCGGCGGTTGTCGGTGTGAGAATCGCCTCGAACGTGACGACCCGCCGGCCACATCCCAGGCATTTCTTCCGCCGACGAATCCGGCCATCGGACAACGGTTCCGTGTGAGTCGTCTTGAACCGCCCTCCGCCGCAGCGGGGACAGCGGATGCCGATTGGCTTTCGCGGCGGAGGACTGGGCTTCATTTTCGTGTCCGTTGTTGAAGCTGCTTGAAGCTGACCCGGCCGCGCTTGGCCGGCTCGCGACCGTCGGTGCCGGGGAGGACGGCCCCCTGGATCGACGCGGCCACGGCGGCCCCGACCAGGCCGTCGAGCCAGTGGTTGTCGCTGCGTTCGGGCCGCAGCTTCCACTCGTCCACCGTGCGGCCCCGGCCCTCGGTCTTCACGCGGTACTCGGCGGTGAGGTGTTCCGCGAAGAGGCGATGCGTCTCGGGCTTGTCGCCGAAGAGCGACAGGCAGCCGCGCTCGCCCATCGGCACGGCCAGGCGGGCGTGGACGAAGCTCTTCCAGAAGTTGGTGTCGAAGAGGGCGTGCCGCACCGCCCGCTTGCCCTGCACGTTGGGCATGCGCCAGTTGAAGCCGACCCGGTCTCCCGGCCGCCGCTTGTACTCGCTGAACGGCTGCGAGGACGCGCCGACGAACCGGCCGTGGCTGGGCAGCACGATCCCGGCGTGGGCCGACTGGCGGCAGAACTGGTAGACCACGTCCGTCGAGGAGCCCCAGTTGGCGTCGATCAGGCAGCGTTCGACCCGCAGGTCCGCGCCGTCGTCGCGTCGCCAGGCCCGGCCGAGGATCTGGCCGGTCGAGCGTCTCCAGCCCGGCGTAGATCGCCGCCTCGACGCCGCCGCTGGGCATCACCGAGGTCAGCGTGGGGCGGGCATCCCGCAGCGTGAAGTACGGCCGCTTCTGGTCGGGGTACGCGCCGTAGTCGAGGACGTAGCCGGTGAAGTCGTCCTCCCACCCGCAGACCACCCAGAAGAGAAGATTCCCCTGCACGTCGATGAAGGCGGTGACGTGGTTGACGCCGACCGGCACCTCGCCGCGCTTCATCCGGTTGAGCTTGCCGGCGATCTGCTCGACGGTCAGTTCGTCGTCCGATGCCGTCTCGGCCGGGAGCGGCTCGTTCTGGTATTCGGCGAAGAACGCGGCCTCGTCCTGCAGCCGCAGGTTCATGGCGTGCTGGATCGGCCGACAACTCGTCGTGGTTGAACCGCTCCGGCCACGCGACGACCGCGCCTTCGTCCATCGCTGCGCGGTTTCGCGGTAGAACGCGGTCGCCTCCTCGCCGCCGTTGCCTTGCCGCAGGCTCTCGGCGCGGACTTCGGCATACCGCTTCCACAGGGCTCTCGTCGGTCGGGAACGAGTAGACGAGCTTGGTCCGCTGCGCCGTTCCACTCGGGGTGCCGGTCGCGGTCGAGGATGGCGTCGGCCATGTCGCCGGGGCGGATGACCGTACAGGGCATGATTCCCGAGATCTTCGTGCCCGGACCGGACAAGCCCAGCACTGCGCCCGCCAGGATGCTCTCGCGCGTCGCACACTGGCGACAGCGACTCGGGCCGACTCGTCGGTCTGCGGGTCGTCGAGTACCACCAGCGTCGGGCGGACGGTGCGGCCGTCGGCCCGCTTGTACTTCATGCCCCGGATGCGGCCCGTGATGCCGGCCACCTTGATGATCGCCCCCGACGCTTTCGACGTGCCGTCGTCGCGGACGAACGGGCGCAGGTCGTCCCGCTGGAGCCAGCCGTCGGGCTTGAGCGTCGGCAGCACCACTTCACGGGCGGTCCAGCCGATGTGCGTCCGTTCGCCCTTGTAGAGCTGGCCGTTGCAGCGGTTGGCGATGCCGTCGAGGGCCTGGATCGGGTAAACCGCTTCGGGGAAGTCGGCGAGCAAGCAGGTCGTTGCCGTCGAGCTCCATCTTGATGGCGTCGAGCATGTCCATCGCGTGGCCTTCGTCCGAGCCGATCAGACAGACGAACTCCCGGTGCCCGTACAGCACCGCCCAGATGCACGCGCACTCGCTGATCGTGGACTTGCCCGACCCTCGCGGCATCGCCATCGCGAACAGGCCGCCGCGCAGCACCGCCTGCTCGATGCGGGCGATGACCTGCAGGTGGTCCTGGGACCAGGGCAGGTGGAAGGTGAGCGGGAAGTAGCTGTCGCAGAAGAAGCGGAAGTCGCCCGCCGCCCGCGCCTTGCGGGCCGGGTCGACCACGTTCGGCAGTTCGCCGATGTCCCGGCCGGCCAGCGACAGCGCGAGGTTGCGGGCGCGGGACCGCTCCTTGACCGCCTCGTAGGGGTCGGCCTCGGGCTCCGGCGGCGGCGCGTGCCGGAGGCTCACCAGCCAGGCGACGTAGCGCAGCAGATCGACGTGCCGCGAGTCGCCGATCCGCAGGCCGGCGCGGGTGCGATGGCGGTACAGCTGCCGCTCGCTGATCACCTCGCCCAGCGGGGTCGAGTTCAGCAGCCGGCAGAGCTCGCTCGGTCGCAGTCGCCGCGGGTCAGTCGCCACCGCTCCTCTCCTTCACCAGCCAGGCCGCGTAGTGCACCAGGTTGATCGTCCCGTCCGTGTTCGCCGGCGCGCCCGCCGCCAGGTCGGCCCGGATCATCTCCTCCGTCACCCGCTCGCCGCCCACCTTCGACAAGAGGCGAGCCGCGTTCGCCACGGACAGGGCGTTGGGGTTCAGGCCACCGCCGGCGGGCGTGTCGTCGCGTGCGTCGCTCATCGCGGAAACTCCCTGAAAAACCAGCCGGAATCCTCGCCTTCTGCGCTTCCCTGTCGGGCGAACCGGAGGTAACTGTGACAGCGCGTTGATGAACACGCGAACATCACCCCCGGAGGCCCGAACATGGAACCCCGCAAGACCCCGAAGCCGAAGCTGACCGCCGAGGCCGCCTACGAGAACTCGCACCTGGTCGCCCGCGACCTGCTCGACCGGATCGCCGACCTGCTGCAGGACATGCCCGCACCGGGCGACGACGACCACCCGATCCACTGGGGCCACGTCGGCGACATCAACCACGTCAACGCCCTGCTGCTCCAGGTGGTCGCCTTCCTCGACCGCCAACCGGGGTGAGAGCCGAAACCCGCCCCGGCGGGTCGCGGCGGGTGGCTCCCGCCGCCTGAGGAAGGCAGCCACAACCCCGATGCGAGGACCACGACCATGACCGCGACCAAGAAGACCACCGGCAAGAAGACCTCCACCCCGGCCAAGAAGCCCGCCGCCGCCAAGGCGACAGGCCCGCGAAGAAGCCGCCCGCCCCGCCCGCGACCGAGGCCGCCCCGATCACGCCGCCGTACCCGGGCTACGAGCCGTACGACGTGGTGCAGGTCTGCGACGAGGGCACCTGGGCCGACTTCGAGACGATCCGCACGCCCGAGGAGGGCGAACACGCCCGCAAGCTGTGCGAACTGACCGGCGAACGCACCTACCGGATCGTGTCCGGCGACAAGCAGACGGTGAAGGTCGCCCCGCCCGAGCCGAAGCCGGAATCCGAAGCCGCGCGCCAAGAAGGCGAAGCCGGAGCCGAAGCCGAAGAAGCTCAGCGCACTCGACGCGGCGGCCAAGGTGCTGGCCACGACCGGCGAGCCGATGACCACCAAGGCGATGATCGAGGCGATGACCGAACGAGGCCTGTGGTCGAGCCCCGGCGGCAAGACGCCTTCCGCCACCCTCTACGCTGCCATACTGCGCGAGGTGGCCACGAAGGGGGCCAAGGCCCGGTTCCGCAAGACCGCGCCGGGCCACTTTGCCTTCAACATCGAATCGACCCAGGATTGACACGCTGCTACCCTCCGCTCGCCCGCGAGGCCCCACTCTTCCGCCAGGGTTGGGGCCTCTTCTCGTTGGCCCGGTTGGCTACCCCGGCAAGCCGGCCGCGACACGCGCCAACGTGGGCGAACCGGCGGCCTCGTCCACGCCGAGGAACCGGACCGGCTTGCCGAGTTCGCGGGCCAGGGCGATCTCGGCCCGCACGCCGGTACTCTGCCGCCAGCCGTCGAGCATCAGCACCACCACTTCGTCGCACCGGGCCAGGTAGGCCCGGTCGATCCGCTCCCAGAAGTCCCAGCCGGTCGGCAGCGCGAACGCCACCAGCGGGTGGCTGTGGACGATCGGCGAGAACACGACCAGGCCGGCCTTCAGCAGCGCGGCGGTCGTCCGACACGCGGCCTGGTAGCGGGCCTCACGGACGGCGGGGTCGGCGTGCGAATACGGCGAGGCCAGGTAGATCATGCCGGCACCCCCTCGGCGAGTTGTTGCTCATCCACCTTGTAGGTCGCTCCTTTCGGCTCGCGCTTGTCCCAGCGGCGATGGCAGGGGATGCACAGCCATCGGACTCGCAACGGCTCGTCGTAGTCGAAGTGGGCACCCTCGATCCGTCGTCCCGTGGCTCCGCACTCTTCGCAGGCGTCGGGACGAGTGATGTTCCCGGCTTGCACGTGGTAGCGGAGCAGGCTTTGGGCGTTGCGAGCCTTGCTCGTCGTGCGCCGCATCGTCCGACGGCCCGTCGTTTGTGCCCGGACCTTGCACGGGTACGAGCAAAACCGACGCTCCAGTCGGTCGAGAACGAAGACCACGAGACAGACCGGGCAGATCGTCCACGTCCGCGATTTGCGGTTGCCCCCGACTTTACCGCTTCTTGCCGAGCCGCTCGGATCGCGCGGTTTGAGTTCCTTCAGAATCAACACAGATCGCCTCCTTCCCAGTGAATTGGCACCAACGTTCGCAGATGACATCGCAGTAGAGCGGGTCGAGCTCCATCAGGAACGCCTTGCGGCCGGTCTGCTCGGCGGCGATGAGCGTGCTGCCCGACCCGCCGAACAGGTCCAGCACGTGCTCGCCCTCGCGGGACGAGTACTGCATGGCCCGCACCGCCAACTCGACCGGCTTCTCGGTCAGATGCACCATCGACTGCGGGTTGACCTTCTTCACGCTCCACACGTCGGTGGCGTTGTTCGGGCCGAGGTAGATGTGGGCCGCGCCCTCGCGCCAGCCGTAAAAGCACCATTCGTGGTTGCCCATGAAGTCCTTTCGCGTCAGGACGGGGTGCTCTTTGACCCAGATGATCGCCTGCGAGAAGTACAGCCCATGCTTCTTGAGGAAAGGCGGGTAGTTGCCACAGTTGGCGTAGCCGCCCCAGATGTAGAAGCCGCGACCAGGTACGAGCACGCGGGCCATGTTGCCGAACCAGGCGTCGAGCAGTGCGTCGAACGCCTCGTCCGAAACGAAGTCATTGGCGAGCGGCCGGTCCTTGGGGCGGAGCTTCTTGGTCGTCGGCTTGGACTTGGTTTTGTCGCGGGCGAGGTCGAAGCCCTGGTGGTGCATGCCGCCGGCGTCGGCCGCGTCGATGGCCCCCTGCTTGGTCGCGGGGAACGACGACAGCCCGGCCGCGATGGCGTTGTTGGAACGCGGCTCGACCTTCACGTTGTACGGCGGGTCCGTGTTCACCAGGTGGATGCTCGCCCCGCCGAGGAGGCGGTCCACATCCGCGGGCATGCTGCTGTCGCCGCAGAGCAGGCGGTGGTTCCCGAGGATCCACAGGTCGCCCGGCTGGGTGATGGCGGCGTCCGGCGGGGCGGGCACGTCGTCCGGATCGGTCAGTCCATCCTTCACGGTCGGGTCGAGCAGGCGGGCCAGTTCGTCCGGGTCGAACCCGAGCCGGCCGAGGTCGTAGTTCGCCTCCTTCAGGGCACCGAGTTCGATCGGCAGCAGGTCGTAGTTCCAGGTCGCCAGCGAGGCGGTCTGGTTGTCGGCGATGCGGTAGGCGCGGACCTGTTCGGGCGACAGGTCCTTGGCGACATGCACCGGCACCTTTTCCAGGCCGAGCTTGATCGCCGCCTTGTACCGGGTGTGGCCGCAGACGATGACGCCCTCGCCGTCCACCACGATCGGCTGGCGGAACCCGAACTCCTTCAGGCTGGCGGCCACGGCATCGACGGCGTCGTCGTTGAGCCGCGGGTTGCCGGGGTACGGCGTCACGTCGCTGATCGTCCACAGTTCGATCTTCATGCTTGGTCCTCCATCAGGCGGATGGCGATCTCTTGCCAGGGGCTGGGTTCGTCGCCGTCGTGGCGGTGCCGCTCGCTGCGTCGGCGGTCGTGGCCGAAGTAGAGCCGGCGGGTGCAGTCATCGCACAGGTACGCTCCCGGGCGTGGGGTTTGACATCGGGGACAGCGGTCAATCGGAGTGGCGTCGGGCATGGGTCCTCCACGTTCGGACATGCGAAACAAACTGTGATGCGCTTTGCCGCTGTTCCCGCGGGCGTCAGGAAAGCGAGCGGGTTTTCCAAGTACCTACGCCCGCCCGGAACCGACCCGCGGGTTCGGACCGGAGGAGCGGGAGAGGGGGAAGAAGAGAGAGAAGAAGGATTTCTTGTATTTCTTGCTGTTCTTGCGCTACCCCTCGACTCCCCGTTCCCCTTGCTCCGCTCCATCGCGGGCGGCTGCAAGAACAACAAGAAAGGCAATAATTCGCTCATGCAGTTCCCTCTGTAGTGCCGGGCGTTGGCGCGAGCCGGTAGAACAGGCCCGGCCGGCCGCGTCGCCCGGTGGTCAACACCTGTGACTCGATGAGCCGCTGGTGCAGGAGCGTGTCGCGGACCTCCTCGTGTTCGCGGTTCGACCACGGCAGCCTGCGGTTGATCCGCCAGAAGGGCATCCAGTCGTCGCCGTGCTGCCGCCGCCACTGGTCGAGCACGTCGAGCAGGCGTTTCCGCTTGCCGTCGAACTCGCTCTCGCAGGCGTGGTGGCGGGCCATGTAGAGCATCCGCCGGGTCTGGTGTTCGACGAATGCCCCGGCCCAGGTCGCCGCCTCGGGCGTAACGACCGGGTTGTCGCGGCACACGCTCACCGCGTAGAGCAGCGCGAGCCGCCGGGCCTTCTCGTAGGCCCTTGCCCAGATCGCCATGCCGGCCGGGTCGTTCTGGGCCTCAGCCCTGGCGTACTCGACGTCGGCCCGCTCGCGGACGGAGCGGAACACGACCTCCGCGTCCGGCGTCTGCGGCACGCGGTGCGGGACCGGGTGCCAGTCGGCCAGGTTGCCGGACGCGCCCGGTCGGAAGTCGGCCCACCAGCGGGCGGCCTCGAGGATTGACGCCGGGATCGGCCGTTCGGTGTCGTCGCGGCCGACGCCCCGGCCCCGGCATTCGAGGATCAGCAGGCGAGCCAGGAAGCCGTTGGTCATCAGCCGTGCCGACAGCGACTCGTAGAAGTGCTTGGGCACGGCGGTGCCGAACAGGCACAGGCACGGCTGGTCGATGACGGTGCGTTCCTGGTTCGCCTTGGCGCGCATGACGTAGATGCTCGACGCCGACGAGTACATCTGCAGCAGCATCGACACGATGGCCTCGTGCCGGGCATCGCGAGCTTGACCGACCCGCATCAAGAGGCCGTCGATCTCGTCCACCTGGAACAGGGTCGCGGGCTGCACGAACAGCCGGTCCTCGATCCCCTCGCCCGACGCGAACGAAGTTCCCAGGCAGTCGGCGAGCCCGGCCTCGTAGAGGATCCTGGCGTTGACCTTGCGGGCGTGGTCCTTGCCGACGCCGGAGTTCGCCAGGCTCAGGACGTACAGGTTGGTGCGGTTGTCCATCGCGTCCCGCACCTTCCGCCCGGCGAGCAACGCCTGCAGCGTCAACGACCCGGCGAAGGCCAGGACCGGCTCCGGGTAAGGGGCGGTGTCGAGCGTGTAGCGCATCACCTCGTCGATGAAGCCGGGCACGCGGAGCAACTCATCGGGGATCGGCCCCGGATCGGGCGCGTCGGCCCCCGGCTCGCTCTCGTCGGGGTCGGCCTGCATCTGGCGGTACTGGTCTTCGGCGAGAGCCACGGACACTTCGTCCGGCGGATACCGCGCGATGCTCTCGGCGATGCGGTCGACCTCACGTTCGTTGAGTTCCGGCTCGCACCGCCTGCGGTTGGTCTGGTGCAGGGCGGCGGCGATCTCGGAAAACTCCATGCCGACGCGGCGCATGGTGCCCGCGAGTCGGGCCAGGGTCGCGTTGCGTTGCCCGACCGGGATCGGGTTCACCTTGCCGTGACCAGCCGTGCCGTTGGCGTGTGTCACTGGCGAACCGTGCGCCGACCCGTTCCGCTCCGGCGAAGCCAGTGCGTCGAGTTCGGCGGCGAGCCACGCCGGCGGGTCGGGCAGTTGACCGAGCGGGTCGTCGAGGTCCAGGCCCTCGCCCCAGCGGTACGAGCCTTCCTCGATCTCCGACGGCGCGGCCACGATGTAGCCCCCGTCCGTGCGGACATCGACGCCCAGGGCGAGCCGGCCGGTCGAACACTTCCAGCCCTTGCCCTCGGGTCGGCGGAACAGGTAGTGCCGCCCGCCGCGCGGCGTCAGGGCGATGGCCCCGGCCCCGGCCAAGTCGGCGGCACGCTCGGGATCGCCGGGCCACGGGTTGTCCGCGCCGTCGATGTCAACGACCAGCATCCCCTCGGCGGCGATGCCGACGTTGGCCCGCGGGTGCCGCGCCCACCAGCGTTCGATCTGGGCCGGGTCGGTCACGGCATCGTGAAAGCCGTGCTGCGTGATCGGGTGCTTGGTGCCCGGGATGCACGGGAAGACGCGGTAGCCCAACTCGGCGTAGCGGAGGGCGGCGGCCAGCAGGTGATCGGGGTTCACCACGGGATCTCCTCCTCCGTGGTGGCGGTCGCGTTGTACCCGAACGAGAAGTCGAGCGCGTCCTCGCTCAGCGGCTCGCTGTCGCCGGCGTCACACGCCTCTCCGCGATCCAGCAACTCGGGGATCGGGCCGAGTTCGTGGTCGGTGATGCGGTCGTACTCCTCGCCGCTCACCGACCGCACCGTGATCGACGTGGTCGCAGCCAACCCGCCCGCATAGGCGATCTCGACGGCCTCGGCCGCCGTGGCCGGCACCGGTTCCTTCGACCGCTTCTTCCACCAGGCGACCGCCTTCTGCCGGGCGAAGCCGTCGTGCTCCAGGCAGACCCACTCCGATTTCCAGCGGTGCCAGCCGATCTTGTAGTCCACCCGCAGCGACTTCGGGGCAGTCGTCGCCCGCCCCGCGTTTGGTGTGGACGCTGTACATCACGTCCCGCACCGGCAGCGTCTCGACGGTCACCTGGCCGGACAGGATCCCGGCGTCGCTGGCCCTGGCCGCGTGCTTGGCCCGGTCCGGCGGCGGGAACTCGTACCCGCACTCGGGGCAGACGGCGTACCCGGCCGCGATCAGGGCTCGGCACTCGGGGCACTCCTTGGCCGGGGCCTCGCCGACGCCGAGGGGGCGTTCCTTGACGCGGACCTGATCGACCGGGCCGTGCCGTAGCACGTTGCCGCCGAAGTCGAGCACCAGGCAGTTGGCCTTCGACGGGTGCAGCCGGAAGCCGCGGCCGACCATCTGGTAGTACAGCCCCGGTGAGAGCGTCGGCCGCAGCAGGGCCACGCAGTCGATGTGCGGGGCATCGAACCCGGTGGTCAGCACGTTGACGTTGCACAGGTACTTGAGCCGTCCGGCCTTGAACCGGGCCAGGGTCGCGTCCCGCTCCTCCGTGGGCGTGTCGCCGGTGACGAAGCCGCAGTCGATGTCGTGCTTGGCCTTCAGCACCGACACGATGTGCTCGCCGTGCTTGACCCCGCTGGCGAAGATCAGGCAGGCGTTCCGCTCGCGGGTGGCCTCGACGACCTCGGCGCAGGCCGCCCGCACCAGTTGGGCGTCGTCCATCAGGGCCTCGACCTCGCCGGCGACGAACTCCCCGGCCCGGACGTGCAACCCGCTGGTGTCGGCCTTCGCCTGGCCGGCCTTGGTGACGAGCGGGCAGAGGTAGCCCTGCACGATCAACTCCCGTACCCCGACCTCGTAGCAGACGTGGTTGAGGAACCCGTCCGGCGTGCAGATCGAGCCGGTCTTCAGTCGGAACGGCGTGGCCGTGAACCCGATGATCCGCAGGTTCGGGTTGACGATCCGGGCCTCGGCGAGGAACTGCCGGTACATACCGTCGCCGTCCGGCGGGATCATGTGGGCCTCGTCGATCACGACGAGATCGAAGGGGTCGAACTCGCACGCCCGCTGGTACACCGACTGGATGCCGGCGATGGTCACCGGGCGGTCAGTGTCCCGCCGCTTCAGCCCGGCCGAGTAGACGCCGTAGCGGACCTCGGGGCAGACGGCGTTGAGCTTGTCGGCCGTCTGCTCCAGCAGTTCCTTGACGTGGGCCAGGATGATGACGCGGCCGTTCCACAGCGTGACCGCGTCCTGGCAGACCGACGCCATCACCGGCGTCTTGCCGCCGGCGGTGGGGATGACCACGCACGGGTTGTCGTCCCGCGTCCGCAGGTGGTCGTACACCGCGTGCTTGGCTTCGAGTTGGTAGGGCCGCAGCGTCAGCATCACGCCTCCCGGATCCGCACGACCGTTTTCCCGCCCGCGACGGGCTCCCGCTTGGTGATCTCCAGCCGGACGACCTGGCTGTCGTCCGCGTAGGCCCCGCCGTGCGCCAGCGCGTCGAGCAGGGCCTTCTGCACGTTGTCGATGTCCCGCCGCCGGCGGTCGGGCGGGTACACCTCGACCTCGACGGCCAGGTCGCCGGCGAGCGGTCGGACCCGCATCGCGGCGAGGATGGCCACCACGCTCGCGCGGAACCGCCGCCCCTCGCGGCTGATCAGGGTCGCCCGGCCGACCCGCCGCCAGTAGTGGTTGATCGAGGGCGGGTACGGCAGTTCCACTTCGAGCATGGCGGCGTCTCCGGTCAGCGTTTCCACGGCGGGGTGCCGTTGGCTGCCGGCGCGGCCGGCTTGACGGGCGGCGTCTCGGCCGGAGCGGTCCTGGGCGAGTAGCCCTTGACCTCGTTGGTCACCTCGCCGGTGTCGTCCCGCTTCTTGCAGCGGACGTGGATGACCAGCGGCAGGTTGTGCAGTTCGACCGAGTCCTTGGGGGCCAGCACGCCGACGGCCCGACAGATGGCGGACAGTTCCGCCCGGGCGATGGCCACCGCCGTCGCGTTCGGGTTGTCGAGGTTGAGCCGCGCCCACAGCAGCCGCCCCTTGTGCGGGCCGTCGAGGATCTCGAAGGTGAGCTGCAGGTAGCTGCCGCTGCCGGACTTGGTCGGCTTCATCTCGCTGTCGGAGATGACGGCCAGGTACTTGCCGGCCGGGACCGGGTCGAAGTCGCCGGTCGGTTCCACTTGGTTGGCGTCGAAGCCGTTCAGGTTAGCCATGGGTCGGTTCCTCGGTCGTTGGGTCGTTCGGTTGGTGGGTGGTGAGGGCGGCCATGAACGCCGCCCAGGACAGGGGCAGTTCTTCGGTCAGGCCGTAGCGGTTCTTGGCGACGCACGACGGCCCGCCGACGGTGCGCAGCACGCGTTCGCCGCCGTCCTTGCCGACGGCATGCGCGATGGTCCGCTTGCGGCCGAACCCGGCGTCCTCGCTCTGCGTGCGGAACTTCCGCGTGGCGAACAGCACCGCGTCGCACCACTCGCTCACCAGCGCGGAGGCGTGCTTGTGCAGGCGCGGCGAGTAGCGGTCGTAGGGCGGGGCCTCGGGGTCCTCGAACTTCTCGACCTTGGCGTGGGCGATCAGCACGACCACCATGCCGCGCTGCGAACGCAGCAGGTTGAGTTGGTCGATGACCTCGCGCCAGTGGGTGAGGGCGTGCGTGTAGCCCACGGGCGTAGCCGCCGTCGGCCTTCTCGATGTTCTTGACCGATGAACTCGGCGCACACCCGGTCCCAGATCAGGCGTTCGAGCCAGTCGAGACTGTCGAGCACGACCGTCTCGAAGTCGTGCGGCTGCGTCCGCAACTCGGCGATCGCCGCGAGCACCTCGTCGAGCGTGGCGGCGAGCGGGAACTTGGCGCAGTCGATCTCGTCGAGGCCGTCCTCGGTCGGCACGAACACCGGGCTGGGGGCTTGCGACCCGAAGGTGCTCTTGCCGATGCCGGGCGTGCCGTAGACGAGCAGCCGGGGCGGCCGCGGCGTGCGGCCGCGCTGGACCTTGCTGAGCAGGCTCACGCGCACACCTCCTCACGTTGCGAGGCGGTAGTGAGGACGTGCGGGTCACGCGGGCGGGTCGCGGTGAAGGACGGCTCGCCGAACTCGCGGGCGAGCAGGGCGGCGAACACCCGGGCGATGAGCCAGCCGACGAAGGACCCCTCGTCGATCAGGACCGAGCGGCTCGGCTCGTCCACCAGGTAATTGGCATCCAGCCCGACGCGAACGCGGCCGGCGAGCCCCTCGACGGCGAACATCGCCAGGTGGAGCGTCTCCTCGACGTCCCGGATGGGAACGCCCGGTCGGAAGCGGAACAGCAGGATTCGGTTCATGGATCAACCTCGAGAGCAGGAACTGCCGTGCAGGGGCCACGGCAGTTACGTATTCCGTCTGCGAGCGAGTTGTCCGCGACTCAGCCGATTCCGAACCCGGCCCGTTCGAGGTACGCCCGGATGGTCAGTGCCGCCTTCCGCACGGCCCGGCGGGAGATGTTCATCTCCTGGGACACGGCGTTCACCGTGCCGCTCATCAGCCGGCGGGCGATCTCCCGTACGTCGTCGGGCATGAGCGCGAGGGCGGCCTCGACCGCCTCGGCCGTTTCCCGATCCGCGATCGCGTCGCGCGGCTCGTGGCCGGTCCGCCGCACGAGGTGTTCGGGCGACAGGCCGTGGGCCATCGAGTTGGGCCGCGTCGGGTCGGTGCCGGTGTCGTCGAGCGACACGACCGGCCCGCCGGTGTTCCGCTTGAGCCGCTGGCGGTTCCGCAGGATCACGCCGACGGCCGAGTTCACCACCCGGTCGATGAAGGTGTCGAGCGACGCCTTCGCCGGGTCGAAGGCGTCGGCGCGTTCGCAGAGCATCAGCCAGAGTTCTTGCTGGAGATCGGCCAGGTCCGAGGGGAGGAACTCCCGACGGCGGCAGAGTTGACGGGCCTTGACCTGAATGAGGTTCCGAGCGTAGTTCGTGAGAACGAAATCTTTCCTGTGCGTACCGTTCACGACAGCCTCCGGGGCCGGAAGCTGTCCACCACGGTCATCCGCTCGCGGGGAGCGGCAGCGTCGCGTCGCGGTGCCTCACCGCGAATCCCGCACGAACGCCTTGTGACTGCTGGGTTATGGTCGCCTCACGGCCTTACCGGCCGGCCGGCGTGTCGCGGCGGGAGGCGGCCCCGCACGACGAACCCACCCGTCACAAGGAACGCAAATCACTCCTCCCCATCGGGTTGTGATCGAATCACCGGTTTTCCGCGCCTGTCGCGGGACCGCGACGCGACAGGCCGAACGACCGAGTCGCTGTCCTCGGCGTTCACGACTTCGGCCGCCCCACCGGCCCGAGCCACCGCGCGTTGCACCTGGTCCTTTGAGATCGTGGTCCCCGTCTCGGCCGAGAGGAACTCCGCCGCCTTGCGCATCGATCCGTGCTGGCGGTAGGCCGCCAGGTAGACGTCGTCGGTCAACTCCGACTTGTGCTCCGCCTTGATCTGGCGACGGATCAGGAGTGTCAGTTGCTCGGCGGTCACCGGGACGGCCCCGTCGCCGGCCTGTTGGGCCTCGGCCTCACGCAACGCCGCGAGGATCTCCATCGGGTCGATCTCGATCCCTCCGGGCGTGTCCGTCGCGATCTGGTCGAGCGCGAGGACCGGCGGCACCCGCCCGCTCCAGAAGTCGGCGTCGGGTTTGGCGTGCGGGACGAACACGACCGGCCTGCGGGCGCGGGTGATGGCGGCACGAACGCTCGTCGCGTCGCAGCAGGTCAGGCCGCGAGCCAGTACCACGTCGCGTGACTCGCCGTGCCAGGTGGTCCGACCCAGTCGCCAGACACGCGCGGGGGCCAGTTCGGCGACCTTGCCGGTCAACTTCATCACGGCCGCCAGACTGCTCGTCAGGCCGGCGAAGTTCACCGCCCACTGGCGACGGGCGTCGCGTGGCACTCGCACCCGACGGAGTTCGGGACAGGAGATGAACGAGTAGGTGGCCCGGCCCGGCCCCTCGCAGGCCAGCACCTCCTCGAAGTGATCCCGGCATTCGGGGCAGAGGACCCGCGCGGCCAACTCGTACTCGACCAACAGCCCGAGTTCCGTCAGCCGGTCCAGAACCCCTCCCGGCCAGCCGGCGACGTGGTGCGATGCGACGACCGGCTCCGGCGCGTCGGCCAGGGGCCAGAGCCATTCGAGCGGATCAATCACGGAGGATCCTCCAACGACGGACGCACCGCTCCCCGACGGCCCGCACCTCGTCGGGCTTGCTCTTGAGGTCGCAGGTGTTCGGCGTGCTGACGTTGAACGTCATCGTCTTCGGGCGGCGGCGGCCGTCGCTCTGGAACTCGATCTGGATGCCGGCCTGCACGACGTGCAACTGAGATGGCGTCAGGGCGAACGCGGTGCAAAACTTGATCACGGCGGCCCGCACCTCGGCGAGGCCGGCCGTCTCCCGCAACCGCAACTCGCACCCCTCCAGGGTCGGGTCGTTGAACACCGGCACCACCCGCACCCGCCGCAAGCGGACGGCGGTGATCCGGTCTTCCGGCTCGGAGGTGAACGAGAAGGAAGGATCGAGCAAGTGGTCGAGTTCGTAGGAGCGGCGGATCGGGTCGGTGTCTTCCACCGTCAGGTCGAGGACCGCCTGGCAGAACGCCCGCCGCAACGGCAACTGGACCGCCTTGCCACCCCGGGCGATGATCTCCAGCGCGCCCGCGTCGGGCTCGTAGATGAACACGTTGTGGAAGGCGTAGTTCAGTTCCCGGGGGACGAGGTCGCCTGCGTCGTCGAACCCCAGCCGCTTGTCGGCCCATTCAGGGAGATAGGCGTAGAAGTAGTCGGCCCCGTTCGCCCGCTGGTAGTGGTGGACCCGGCAGCGGTCGCCGCGCAGTTCCTTCTCGTGGTAGTAGTCGCGGACGCCCTGCTCCAGCTTGGCCCGCAGCCCTTCGGTCACCGTCAGCTTCTGCTTCGGCAGGCTGTTCCAGCGGTTGGAGAACTGGCCGCCCCGCAGGGCCTCGGCCCGCGCGAAGATGGCCGCCTCGTCGAACGCGTCGGGGACCTCGAGGTACGCCCACAGGGCCTTGTCGTGCAGGCACTTCCAGCCGGCGAACGCCTCGAGCCGGTCGTGACACCGCCAGTCGATGTCCTCCACCAGCACCTTTTGGCTCCGCTCGTCGGCCAGTTCGTTGACGTCCTGCAGGACCACCTCCAGTTCCCGCCGCGTCTGTTCGCAGATCCCCGGCCAGCCCTCGATGATCGGATCGACCTCGTGCGGCCGGAGTTCCTCCCACGGGACGTCGGCCAGGACCCGGAACTTCTCGACGAACAGCCGCCGCAGCAGGCCCTTGTCGTGCAGCTTGAGCTGCTTCTTCAGATCGAACGGTTTGGCCATGTGCGGCCCTCCTCAGATAGTGCGCAATTCAGTAAACGGTAAACAGCGGGGCCGAAAAACGCCCGCCTCAGTCGAACAACGAAACCTCCTTGGTGCGGGCGACCAGCCCGAACTTCTCCAGCCGGATCCGCATCGCCTCCGCCGACACCTGGAACAGGTCGGCGAACGGGCGAACGGCGTTTTCGAGGATCATGTCCCCCTCGCCGTCCGGGCCGGGCTTGCCGCTGCCTCGGCGGAGCAGTTCGGCCTGCAGCCGCTGCCGCCGGTCGGGCATCTCCGACAGGATGATCGGCTCCATCCCGCCGCGCCACTCCTCCCACGCCGACCGCACCAGCCTGTACGGCATCAGCAGGCAGGCCGCGAAGCAGTCGGCTTGCCATTCCACCGGCACCTTCCTCTCCGTGCTGCGGCAGATGTAACTTGGTTCGGGTTCGCCATCGAACAGGTCCTTCTGGCCTTCGGGCACGGTGAAGTGCTTGCGGTGCAGCCGCCAGTGCCCCGCCTCGTGCGCCAGCGTGAAGTGATAGCGGCCCCGCTTGCCGGGGTGCCGCGCCGGGTCGAGTTGCTCGTCCACCGCGATCCGCCGCTCGCGGAACCAGATCGCCCCGTGAACGTCTCCGAAGCCGAACAAGGTTTGCAGGTCGCGGATCTCGAACTCCAGCTTCAGGTGCAGTTCGATGATCTCGTCGATCGGCACCGGCGGACAGATGATCGGCTCGTGCTCCCGGCCGTATTCCGCCAGCAGCATCTCGGCCTCACCCTCGATCACCTCTTCCCGCAGAAACGGCACGGTGCTTTTCATCCTTCCCCTCCGCCGGCTGTGCCCCGCTCTTTGAGTTTGCGGGCCTGCTCGCGCAGGATCCGCAGTTGTTCCGCCGTCAGGCCGCTGGCCTCCCGCAGCAGTTCGGGAATCGCCGTCGGCTGCTTCTGGATGATGCCCGGCAAGTCCTCGGGCACGCGGCCCGCCAGGGCGGTCCACTCGTCCGCGTTGGCCCCCAGCAAGGTGGCCATCGTGTGGACCCGCTCGGCCGTCGGCGGATCGACGTTATCCTGTTCGACCTGCGAAAGGTAGGTCGGACTGATGCCGACCATCTCCGCGAACTTCCGCAGCGTGATCCCCTTCGCCAGTCTCGCCTCGCGGAGGACCTGGCCGAAGGTCGGTCTTCTCTTGCTCATGGCCGTGAACCTTCCTGCTCCAGGGGCAGTTCGCCGCCGGCCGTCCAGGCTCGCGACAAGGCTTCCGCCTGTTCCAACACAGTCGCGGTCGCCTTCTCCTGCTTGTCCGGCGGGTAGCCGTGCTTGCGGAGGATCCGCTTGATGATCACCCGCAGGTTGGCCCGCACGTTCTCGCGGACCGTCCAGTCGATGGTCAAGTTGCTCCGCACCGCCTTCACCAGATCCTGGGCAATCTGCTTGAGAATCGTGTCACCGAGAACCTTCACCGCGCTATCGTTCACCTCGAGCGCGTCGTAGAAGGCGATCTCGTCCTCGGTCAAACCGAGTTGCTCGCCGCGCTGCTGGGCCTCGCGCATCTCCTTGGCCAGCCCGATCAACTCCTCGATCACCGCTGCCGTTTCGATGGCCCGGTTCTGGTAGCGGGCAATGGACTTCTCCAGCATCTCCAGGAACGACCGCGCCTGGACGACGTTCTTCCTCGAACGCTGCTTGATCTCCCCGTCGAGCAGCTTCCGCAACATCTCGACCGCCAGGTTGCGGTGTGGCAGGTCGCGGACCTCATCCAGGAACTCGTCGGACAGTACCGAGATGTCCGGCTTCTTCAGGCCGGCCGCCGCGAAGATGTCGATGACCTCGTCGGAAGAGACCGCCCGCGACACGATCTGGCGGATGGCATGGTCGATCTGGCTGGGGTCGCGCTTCTCGTCGCTGATCGACTTGGTCAGCACCGACTTGACCGCCTGGAAGAACGCCACGTCGTCCACCACGGCCAGTGCCTCGTCGGCCGGCACGGCCAGCGCGAACGCTTTGGACAATTCGATCACGGCTTTCACGAAGCGGTTCTTCCCGTCCTCCTGCTGGAGGACGTGTTCCTGGGCGGCGGGCAGCACGCCGAGTTTCTGGATCGCGTTCCCGGTCGTGAACCCCGAGTAGTCGAACCCGTGGAAGAAGGCTTCGCAGACCTCGTACTTCTCCCGCATGAGGGCGACCGCCTCTTCCTGGTCGATGGCTGTCTGTCCCTTGCCGCCGCTCTCGGTGTAGGTGGCCAGGGCCTGCTTCAGTTCGTGGGCCAGGCCGAGGTAATCGACGATCAGCCCGCCGGGCTTGTCCTTGAACACGCGGTTCACCCGCGCGATGGCCTGCATCAGCCCGTGGCCCCGCATCGGCTTGTCGGCGTACATGGTGTGCAGGCACGGGGCGTCGAACCCCGTCAACCACATGTCGCGGACGATCACGACCTTGAAAGGGTCCTTCGGATCCTTGAACCGCTTGGCCAGCTCCTCGCGTCGGGACTTCGAGCGGATGTGCGGCTGCCAGTCGGCCGAATCGGCCGCCGAGCCGGTCATGATGATCTTGAGGATGCCCTTGTCGTCGTCGGGGTGGTGCCAGTCCGGGCGTAGAGCGATGATCGCGTTGTACAGGTCGACACAGATGCGCCGGCTCATGCAGACGACCATCGCCTTGCCGTCCATCGTCTCCAGCCGCTTCTCCCAGTGGGCGACCAGGTCCGCCGCCACCAGCTTGATCCGTTCCTCGGCCCCGACGAGGGCCTCCAACGCAGCCCACTTCGTTTTGAGTTTGTGCTTGCTCGCCTCCTCCTCGCCCTCGGTTGCCTCCTCGAATTCCTCATCGAGCTTTGGCTTTTTGGCTTCGTCGAGTTTGAGCTTGGCCAGCCGGCTTTCGTAGTAGATCGGCACCGTCGCGCCGTCCTTCACGGCCCGCTCGATGTCATAGACACTGACGTAGTCACCAAAGACCGCCCGCGTGTTGGCGTCGGCCTTCTCGATCGGCGTGCCGGTGAAGCCGATGAACGAGGCCCCCGGCAGGGCGTTCCGCATGTGGGCCGCGAACCCGTCCACGAAGTCGTACTGGCTGCGGTGCGCTTCGTCGGCCATCACGACGATGTTCCGCCGCTCGGACAGTAGCGGGAACTTCGCCTCGTCGGCGGTCGGGAAGAACTTGTGAACCGTCGTGAAGATCACGCCACCGGAGTCGGTCTTGAGCAACGCTCGGAGTTGCTCGCGGTTCTCGGCCTGCACCGGCTCTTGCCGCAGCAACTCCTTGCATCGGGCGAAGGTGCCGAACAACTGGTCGTCGAGGTCGTTGCGGTCGGTGATGACGACGACGGTAGGATTCTTCATTGCTGGTTCGAAGATCACTCGCCCGGCGTAGAAGGCCATCGTCAGGCTTTTGCCCGAGCCTTGCGTGTGCCAGACCACGCCGACCCGCCGATCCCCACCCGCGCCGGTCGCTTTGAGCGTCGCGGCCAAGGCCAGGTTCACCGCGTGGAACTGGTGGTACCCGGCCATCTTCTTGATGAGCTTGCCGCCCCCCTCATCCTCGAAGACGATGAAGTGCCGCACCATCTGCAAGAAGCGGGTCTTCTCGAACGCCCCCTCCAGCACCACTTGCAACTCGGGCATCGTCGCCGGGGCCAGGTCTTCGCCGGCGATGGTCCGCCACGGCATGAACCGTTCGCGGTCGGCCGTCAGCGTGCCGATGCGGGCTTGCACGCCGTCGGAGATCACCAAGGCCGCGTTCCAGGTGAACAGCGTGGGGATCTGCTGCTTGTACGTCTGTAACTGGTTGAACGCGCCCCAGATGGTCGCGTTCTCGTCGGCCGCGTTCTTGAGTTCGATCACCGCCAGCGGCAGGCCGTTGACATACAGCACCACGTCGGGCCGGCGTTCGTGCTTGTTCTCGACCACGATGAGTTGGTTCACAGCGAGGAAGTCGTTGTTCGCGGGGTCGTCGAAGTCGATCACCCGGACGATGTCGCCGCCAAGGGAGTTGTCGCTGCGCTGGTACTCGACCGGTACGCCCTCCACGAGCAACCGGTGCATGGCGTGGTTGCCCGCGACCAGCGACGGCGAATCGGGAATCGTCAGTTTGCGAAACGCCTCCTCCAGCGCGTCGGCAGGCAGCTTCGGGTTGAGTCGGCGGAGGGCCTCGCGGAGCCGCCCTTCGAGCACCACTTGGGCGTAATCTCCGCCACGTTCGGAATCGACGATTTCCGGACCGGAGGCGATGGAATAGCCCAGCCCGGCCAGCCAATCGAGGGCCGCTTGCTCGACTATAGATTCAGTCATGATGGCCGCTCCAGTTCGCACAATGCCGCTTCTGGAATGGGGCGGTACAACTCGCTGGTGCAGGGTTCAAAGTGATCCGGCCAGCACGCCCTCAACCGACACAGCAGCCGGAACTGAAGCGGGGCGTTCGTGTTCACCCGCTCGACCATCAGTTGCGTTGCTTCGGGACCGCAGGAGAGGCACAGTTCCCGCACGTCATGAGCGAAGTAACGCGGCACATAGCCGATGATGTGGTTCCCGGCCGTGTCCATCGTGCGGACGGCCACGGCGTTCGGATCGACCGGGTTGTTGATGTCCGGCATCAGGCCGAGTCGTTCCCCCGGTTGCAAGCGGTTGATTCGTTCGACGGCCTCGGGAGCGGTCCAGCGGATGCCGTGCAGAAAAAACTTGGTGAGGTAGCATCCTTCGCCGTCGGGCAGCGGGCACGGCACAATCTCGATCTGGTCTGTGGTCCGGCGGCCTTCGGTGATGCTGAGCAGAGCGATCGGGTCAGGCGGATTATCTGGGTTGAAGCCGCCCCACTCCAGGTACGATTGATACTCCGGCCGCGATGGGGCCAATAGCCGGTTGGCGAATAGCGGGAACAGTTCCGCCGACTCGTAGACCGCTTCCAGATTCTCCATGCCGGGGAACGGCTGAAAGCCTTCCAGCTTCCGGGCCCCTTGCGTGTAAACGAACCGGTAGCCGGAGTCGATCCGTTCCAGCTTGCCGACCGGCCCCCAGTTCCCGGTGCTGTCTCCACCGGAACGCCACGCCACATAGACCGCTTGATTCATGTTCCCTCTCCTGCTAACAGCCGGTTTTTGTTCTCGTATAGCAGCTTGGACGTGAAGTCTCGGCACACCGACGACATCCGCCCGTCTGGTACCCTCGCCACCAACGCCGCTACGTCATCCTCGCTGATGGCCTGTAGGCGTTCCAGCCACGTTGTTTCCGCCGAGCGCGACAGGGCCGCAAAGGCCTGCCATGCCTCGAACGTGCCCAGCGGCCTGGTATCCGTCGCCGTGCCGTAGAAAGCTGACCGTGCTTTGCGGACAAACGCCGCAACCTGCCGGTTCGCATCGCGAGTGGTCAGCCGCTCGTGCCGTTCGGTGTCGCTGAGGTTTCGGGCCAGCGACGCCCCATGATCGAACGTCGGGCACAGGTAACGGTTCGAGCCGTCGAACAGGGCCGCCCAGTTCTGATGGTGTCGATCCTGATTCGCCACCCACGCATCCAGCAGCACGTAGCCGATGAACACCTCCAACGCCGACGTGATGCCCGCCGGCAACACCGCCCGCCACGGCTTGGGCGGCAACTGGAGCTTGCCCACCGCCTCCGCGACCGCTTCGACCGTGTGCTCTCGCACCTTGTACTTCCGCCCGTCATCAGCCGGGTATGCCGGGTCGCGAGCCAGCAGCAACTCGTTCCCCATCACCAGCGACCAGCCCGACAGCACGCAGCTTTCACAGATCACGCCCGGCGTGCCGGTGTCCCGTTCCTCGGCCAGGTCGTAGTGGACGTGCGGCAAACCGAGCCGCCCGGCCAGTTCGCACGCCAGTTTCTCCGCCCAGTCCTCACCGGTGCCGCGTTGCTCGGCCTTGAACAAGACGCGGCGGTTCTGCTCATCGGTGAACCAGTACTTCCGCTTGGTACCGAGTTGCTCGGGCGATTCGGCCTTGGCCGGATCAACGGAGACGGTCGGGAACATGCTACGTCGCCCTCCCGACGATCCGCTCGGCGTCCGGCACCCGCAACTCGCCGCTGATCAGCTTCGGCAACAGGGCATCGCGAAGGGCGGCCAGGGTACGGGACTGGTTCATCGCAGCCGACATACTCTGGAACATCGGCACAATCAGCTTCCCGAACTCCACAAACAACCCATCGTCGGGTTCTGGGGTGACGAGTTTGTACTTGCTGAGGCTATCCGCTGGCACTCGTTGACGGCCGCTGGAGCCGGTCATTTGCTGAATGGCGAAGTTGCGAAAGTCCGTGGTGCGTGCCAGCAGGTAAGCGAATGGGGGCGGGATCACTCCGCGAGGTCGCAACACGATGTATTCGGTGGAACCCCAACCGACTTGGCCATCAGCTAGGAAATCAACGAACGCCGTCTTGCCGTTCTCCAGGCAGGGCGTGATGCGAGCAACCAGCGTATCTCCGTTTATGAACTTCATCCCCGAACCCATCTCGCGCATCACCCAAGTTTCGGGTGACGGGCCTTGAGTCGGCATGTTGGCCATGTCGAGGTACGGGGCAACCGTCCCCTTCGACAGCGAGCGCGTTGGGTTGACCTCGCAGACTTCCGGCAACGCTCGCTCGCGCCAGCCCGCGGGGATCGGGCCGAGGGGCGAATCCTCGAACGAGTCGGGGAAGAGGGCGGCGATTTCGGGCGACAGGCAAAACCCATTCGACCCATCCCCGCGCGTGGTTGGAGTATCGTCATCGTCAAAACGAGCCGCGGACGTAAGTCCGCGGGTATTGTCACCGGGTTGACCCGACGACTGGCGTCGTCGGCTCGCTTTTCGTCGCATGTTTTCGTGCACCGGGTCGAAATCGACGAACCAACTCTGGAAGATCGCCCGCGCCATCGCCTCAAGCGTCCGGCACCGCTTGCGGTTCAACTCGATCTTGTCGTCCAACGTGCCGAGTATGCAGGCGATGGCTTGTTGCTCGGGAAGGGGGGGAATTGCGACTTCCAAGTGCGAGAGTGCGGAAGTCGGTACACGTTGCCGTCCGGAACTACCTGTCATCTGTGAAATGCAATAGTTCCTTACACCATCCCATTTTGTGAGATAGTAGGCATATGCAGTGTCGGTCACTTCCGGACGGCCACGAATCACTATAAACTCAGTCGAACCGTGCGCGTGTGGTTCATCAAAGGCTGCGACGTATCGGGCGATTTTCCCGTTTTCCAGGCATGGAGTAATCCGGGCCAGCAGTGTATCGCCGTGGCTGAACCGTGAACCGGATGCTTTGAACTCACGCAGTTCATTCGCACGAACATCCCGTGTCGCTGGATCGACCGCTTGCATATCAACGAATGGATAAACACGGTCCCGAACGAGCGGGACTGGTGGGTTTACGAGGACGGCTTGATCAAACTGCATAATATGCCACTCGCTCATTCCCCACCGTCCTTTTTCTTGTGGCCGGGCTTTTTCGGCTTGGGCGCGGGGGTCGGGAATGCGGTGAACGACCCTTTCAGGGTCGGCGTGTTGGGGGCATACCGAATTCCCGTGGTGATGCCGTACGTACCCAGGGTTTCACCCTGGGCTGATGGAACCGGCCTTTCAGGCCGGGAAACCGCCATACCCCGGTGGGCGTTGCCGTGGATACCCGTGGCGATGCCGTTCATTCCGAGGACGTTGTCCTTTGTACCCTTTGTACCCAGGGTTTCACCCTGGGCTGATGGAACCGACCTTTCAGGCCGGGAAATTACGGGGACAATGTAACGGTGCCGGGTCATGTGTTTCGGCCCCAACGGGGCTGTTCTGTCAGCCCAGGGTGAAACCCTGGGTTCTCGATCGGGGTAAACCATCCGGCCCTGAAAGGGCCGTTCACCTGCCCATCGAATCCGGTTCAATCCCACACGTACCGTTCGTCCCATTCGATCGCGTATTGCCGCAACCATTCCCGCAACTCGTCCTGAAACGATTGCTTCGCGTGGTGTTCGGGCTGCCGGCGGATGTACTCCCGCACCGCTTCGATGTTCGACTGGCTCACCGAGAATGCCGCATACCCGCCTTGCCAATGAAACGGTGTCGCCAACCCGCGCGTCTGATTCACCCATGACGACGTGGTGGATTTGATCTTGCCGACCGCATCGGCAATCGTGATGGTCCGTCCCAACTGAAACAACATGTGAACGTGATCCGCCACGCCGCCGACGATCAACGATTGACACCCGAGGTTGTTTGCCGTGCCGCCCAGCACATGGAACAACTCGTCGCGCCATTCGTCGACCAACACCGCTTCGCGGTTCTTTGTCGAAAAGATTGTGTGGATGTAAACCTTGGCCAGCGATTGCGGCATGATCGATTCTCCGTTCACCCCCCATAGCCGATGTTCTCCAGGTTGGCCCAGATGAGCGCATCAAGCTGGGCGGCCTCGGCTTGATGCTTCTTCAACTCTGCGGTCAGGCGGGCCATCTTCTGCTCGAACGGCTCGCCGTCGTCCTCGACTTCGGCCGCGCCAACATAGCGCCCCGGCGTCAGGATGTAGCCGTGGTGCCGGATGTCGTCCAGCGTCGCGCTCTTGCAGAAGCCGGGAATGTCGGCGTACGGTTTCAACGAGCCGGAGGCGTTAGCTACGGATTTAGGTTGCTCCTTCTGGTCGCTTACGCTTCCGGCTCGTTTGAGTTTATCACCGCGCCAGGCGTGGTAGGTGTCGGCGATCTTGCGGATGTCGTCGTCGGTCAATTCGCGGTGGACGCGATCGATCATGGTGCCGAGCTTGCGGGCGTCGATGAACAGCGTCTCGCCATGCCGTTTACGGAAGCGTCCGTTGCCCTTGCTGCGGGCCAGGAACCACAGGCAAACAGGAATCTGCGTCGAGTAGAACAATTGGCCCGGCAAGGCGACCATGCAGTCCACGAGGTCGGCCTCGATGATATTCTTGCGAATCTCCCCTTCGCCGGACTGGTTGACTCGACATGCTGCCGTTGGCGAGAACGAAGCCAGCCAAGCCGGTTGGGGCCAGGTGATGGATGAAGTGTTGGACCCAGGCGAAGTTGGCATTTCCCGCCGGCGGCGTGCCGTACTTCCAGCGGGCGTCGTCCTTGAGCAACTCGCCGCGCCAGTCGCTGTCGTTGAATGGCGGGTTGGCTAGCACATAATCGGCCTTGAGGTCCGGGTGCAGGTCGCGGTGGAAGCTGTCGGCGTGCTCTTTGCCAAGGTTCGAGTCGATGCCGCGGATGGCGAGGTTCATTTTGGCCAGCCGCCACGTCGTGTGGTTCGACTCCTGACCATAGACGCTGATGTCGCCGATCTTGCCGCCGTGCTCCTCGATGAATTTCTCGGACTGGACGAACATGCCGCCGGAGCCGCAGCACGGGTCGTAGACGCGGCCCTTGTACGGAGCGAGCATCTCGACCAGCAGGCGTACAACGCAGCGGGGCGTGTAGAACTGGCCGCCCTTCTTGCCCTCGGCACTGGCGAACTGCGACAGGAAGTACTCGTACACCCGGCCGAGGATGTCCTTCGAGCGGTTCTCCTTGTCCCCCAGGCCGATGTTGCCGATCAGGTCGATGAGTTGGCCGAGGCGTTGCTTGTCGAGCCGTGGGTGGGCGTAGTCCTTGGGCAGCACGCCCTTGAGCGTCGGATTGTCGCGCTCGATGGCGAGCATGGCATCATCGACGATCTTGCCGATAGTCGGTTGCTTGGCGTTGGCTTTCAGGTGTGACCAGCGGGCTTCCTTCGGCACCCAGAAGACGTTGACGGCCCGGTACTCGTCGGGGTCTTCGGGGTCAGCCCCTTGTGTCCGTTCGGACTGGAGCTTGGCGTACTGGTCCTCGAAGGCGTCCGAGATGTACTTGAGGAAGATCAGGCCGAGGACGACGTGCTTGTACTCAGCAGCGTCCATGTTGGAACGCAGCGCATCCGCCGCCCGCCAGAGTTCCGTCTCGAACCCGAGGTTGGCCCCGTTGCCGTTCGCGGGTTTACTGGTGTCCTTTGCCATGCTTCCTCCCGGTCAGTAGGGCACGACCGCTCGCCATTCGTTTCGTAAACGATAAACACTCTCTCCAAGCATAACCTCCGGGTCATGCGGAGGCAACCCTTGTTGCCAAAAGTTGGTGCGAACGACGGCAGCCGGGCGGCCCGGATCCTCGTCAGGATCAGGACAACCCGGCTGCGCGTTTCGATCGGTAAACAGTAAACAACGAGGCGTGCGGTAACCCCGATCAGGCCACGGAGTCCTCCATCCGGCTCCGCTTCAGGACTTGCCACATCCGCCGCTGGCGGGCGAAGCTCGGCTCCTGGCAGATCCGCCGCAGCTGCTTCTCGTGGATCGGGTCGCGGCCGGCCAGCACCTTCGGCAGGAACAGGATCTCCTCCTGGATGTCCGGGGCCAGGTGCAACAGGTTCATCACCTGGGTGATCCGCGGCTGCGTCACCATCGCCAAGCGGGCCAACTCGGTCATGTCGAGGCAGTACCGCGTGCGGATCAGTTCCTCGAACTGTAAGGCCAGGGCCATCAGCTTCGACAGCCGGGGCACGCGGCCCTCGGGCACCGTCTGCACCGGCGGTGGCTTGTCCACGATCCGCCGCCGGCCGTGGCTGCCGCGGGTGAAGAACACCTTCTGCGTCACCGTGATCATGCCGCACCTCCCAGCTTGGTCTGCATCAGCGTTCGGATCGCCGTCGGGTGGAAGGTCACCGAGATCGCGCTGGCGGTCGGGTCGAACTCGATCCGGGCCACCACCAGCGCGATGATCTTGGCCTGCTCGCGGGGCGTCAGGTTGTCCCAGAGCCGGTCGAAGTCGGCGAACCCGGCCCGCACGTCGTCCGCGTTCAGGCGGGCCTTGTGGCGGTCGTCGATCAACTCGTCGAGTTCCTCGTTGCGGGCTGTCGCCTGGGCGATCCGCTCGTGGAGGTCGGCAATCAGGATGGTGGTCGCGGCATCCGAATTCCCGGCCACCGCCACGCGGCGGATCTCGGCGTGGTGCCGGGCGAGGTCGCGTTCCAGCCGCACCCGCTCGTCCATCATCTCGGCGATCTCGGCGTCGTACTGGGCGTTGGCCTGGCGGATCACCTCGGCCTGCAGCGCGGGGTCGGTGACGATCGTGCGGATCTGATCGACCACCACCCGTTCCGTCTCGCCCGCCGGCAGCGACGGCGACGGACACGCCCGCCGGCCCTCCTTGATCGCTCGTGTGCAGGTGTAGTAGCGGTACTTCAGTCGACCGCCCTTGTTGCAGAAGCTGTGAACCATTGTCCGGTCGCAGCCCTTGCAGAACATCAGCCCGCGGAGCAGTGCCCCGTACTTGTTGCGGACCAGCGGGCCGCAGCAGCGGGCGTTCTTCCGCATCAGGTTCTGCACCTCCTCGAAGACATCCTTCTCGACGATGGCCTCGTGCTCGCCGGGGTAGACCTCGGTCTTGTGCCGGACCATGCCGATGTAGATCGGGTTGCTCAGCAGCGCGTGCAGGCTGCACTTGTTGAACGGTTTGCCGCCGCGGAGTTCGTCCTTGGACGTGCGGTTCTCCTTGTTCCTCCAGTCGCGGCGTTTCAACTCGTCCACCACTGGGAGCATCGAGCCGAGGTCGAGATAGAGTTGGAAGATCGCGCGGACGCGGGTCGCCTCCCGCGTGTTGGGCACCAGCCGCGGGCTGGGGCCGGACCGGTCCACGTCGTAGCCGAGGACCGGGAACCCGCCCGCCCACTTGCCCTTCCGCTTCGTGGCGGCGATCTTGTCGCGGATGCGTTCGCCGATGATCTCCCGCTCGAACTGGGCGAAGGAGAGCAGCACGTTCAGCACCAGCCGCCCCATCGAGTTGGCGGTGTTGAACTGCTGCGTGACCGACACGAACGACACCTTGTGCTTCTCGAACGTCTCGATCAGCCGGGCGAAGTCGAGCAGCGAGCGGCTGAGGCGGTCCACCTTGTAGACGATCACGCAGTCGATCTTGCCCGCCCGGATGTCGGCGAGCAGCCGTTGCAGGGCGGGGCGTTCCATGTTGCCGCCGGTGTACCCGCCGTCGTCGTACCGCAGCGGCAAGAGCCGCCAGCCTTCCCCGGCCTGGCTGGTGACGTAGGCCTCGGCCGCCTCGCGCTGGGCGTCGAGCGAGTTGAACTCTTGCTCCAGACCCTCGTCCGTGGACTTGCGGGTGTAGATGGCGCACCGGACCAACGGGGTGCCGGGCCGGGCGGGTGTTCGTGCTCGGGTCATTTCCCGCCCTCCAGGTTGAAGAAGCGGAACCCGCTGACGTGCGTCCCGGTGATCGTGCGGGCGACCGCCGACAGGGTGCGGTAGCGTTTGCCTTCGTACTCGAAGCCGTCGGGCAGGACGGTGACCTCAATTCTCTGGCCCTTGTACTCGCGGATCAGGGCCGCGCCGGGCAGCGGCAGCCGTTTGTCGCGGGTGACTGGGGCCGTCGTCGTCACCTCGGCGACGGGGGAGCGGGGCTCCAGTTCGGCCGGCGGCATGACGCGGAGCTCGGTGTCCTTGGCGAGTTCCTTGGCCCGCTGCACGGCCCGTTCGCTGAGGCCGCCCGCCTCGCGGGTCTGGAGCTTCCAGAGGATCTTGCGGATCAGGTACGTCCGGTGTCGGGAGTGCGTCAGTTCGCCGAACAGTTCGGCGAAGCGGTTGGCGAGTTGGCCCGCGGTCATGCGTTCGAGCGCGGCCTGCTCTTTGTCGATGTCGAGTGGCATAAAGACCTCGTCGGTTGGAGTGCGTTAAAACCCGTAACGCCGAGACCCAGTGAGCCTCGGGTCCGCACCCGACTCAAGGCCTTCTTCCGGGGTTTTGAGAACTTCTTGGTCCGAGTCGGTCGGAGCGCGCCAGGCCGCCTGCTTGAGGCGCAGTACGCCCCGCGCGAGGATGGCGGCGACCTGGGCCATGCGCTGCTGGGGAGTCAATTCGGAATCGTCGTGGGACATGTCGTCAGGCTCCATGAAGGGTGACCTGACGGTTATCTATGCCGTCCGATTTTGAGTTGTCCGCGAAGGGCGTGACCGACTCAATCAAGCTCAAGAGGCAGCGGAGAACGCCGGGATTTCAGGCGTTTTTCGCCGGTCGGACAGGCCGGGTTATGGACGTGTTTCCGTCGGCCATAACCCGCCGCATTCTCGGCAGCAGAGGCCAAGTGAACAACCGCACTATAAATCGGCCGTTTTGAGAAGTAACCCGAGACGACGAATCGAACGGCGGCGGTCGTCCTGTACTAATTCCCTCTCGTTGCGAACCCGGCTCCCCGCGGGTTAGACCTGTCCGAGCCATGACCGCCAGGGAGCGACGTCTCAACTCCCGCCAAGAAACGCCAATTCCGGCAAGAACTTGCGGCATCTCGACGGTCCCACGGAAGTCTCCCCCTCGACCACAGAGACATCGGCGCGACGGCGGCCGCTCGCCAATCCACCACTCCTGGCCCCAAAAGTCTCGGTGTCTCTCCATGTCGCGCCCGTCCGGGTTAGATGGAGGTTGGGCTCGCGAAGCGAACCGGACGAAAACCGCTGCCCATTGGGAAAGCCGCGTCGCGGGTTATGGCCGCAGGGCCGTTTCCGCTCATCTCCTCTCACCCCAGTCCCCCTCCCAGCTAGAGCGGGAGCAAGAGTGCGGCTATGCCGGACAGCCTTCCCCGCAGCGGCATACATAACCGACAGGTCACCGCAATCAGGAGCTTGTCGCAATGGTGGACTCGTCGTTCTCGGACCTGACCGCAGAGCAGCGCTTCAAGCAGGTTGCCGCTATTCTCGCTCGCGGCGTCCGGCGCTACCACCGCCGTCTGCGGCGCAGCCAATCCCGCCCCGAAAACGAAGTTCCAGAATCCTCGCCGGCTGGCCTTGAGGTTCCCGGCAATCCGAGGCTCAGTGTGTCTCGGCGTTTCGGGGTTTAGCGTACCGAGAAACCGGAGAAGGCCACCATGAAACTCGACATCGAGAGGGAAGTTGCTGCGCTCCAGAAGATGTCCACGGGGCAACTCTGCGAGCGCTACGCCGCGCTGTTCGGCGAACCAACGCGGACGCGGCACCGCACGTACCTGATTCGCAAGATCGCCTGGAAGCTCCAGGCCCTGGTAGAAGGCGACCTGAGCGAACGGGCACGGAAGCGGGCCGAAGAACTGGCCCGCGGCACGGAGCTGCGGGTGATGCCGCCGAAGTCCAACGAGGTCGCGCCACCGCCTGCGGTCGTCACGCACGCATCGATCAAGGCCGATCCGCGTCTGCCCGCGCCCGGCACCGCGATTGTCCGCCAGTACAAGGGCCGCAGGCTCCGGGTGCTCGTGCTGCCGGATGGCTTCGAGTTCGAGGGCAATCGCTACAAGTCACTCTCGGCCGTGGCCAAGAAGATCACCGGTTCGCACGTCAACGGCTACCGCTTCTTTGGGCTGGAGGGCAAACAATGAAGCGCCGGAAAAGCCCCGCCAAGCCCGCGACGGCGACGGTTCGCTGCGCCATCTACACGCGCAAATCCACGGATGAGGGGCTGGAGCAGGAGTTCAACTCCCTCGACGCCCAGCGCGAAGCCGGCGAGGCGTATATCAAGAGCCAGGCTTGCGAAGGATGGACGCTGCTACCCGACCGCTACGACGACGGCGGCTTCACAGGCGGCAACCTCGACAGGCCCGCTCTGCGGCGGCTGCTGGCCGACATTGAAGCCCGCAAGGTCGATTGCGTGGTCGTGTACAAGGTGGATCGCCTCAGCCGTAGCCTCTTGGACTTCGCCCGGCTCATGGAGACCTTTGAGCGGCATGGCGTGTCGTTTGTTTCCGTGACGCAGCAGTTCAACACGGCCACGTCGATGGGGCGTCTGGTCCTCAACGTGCTCTTGTCGTTCGCCCAGTTCGAGCGCGAGATCATCGGGGAACGCATCCGCGACAAGCTCGCCGCCATGCGCCGCAAAGGCAAGTGGGCCGGGGGGCTGCCAGTCCTTGGCTATGATGTGGACCGTTCCAACGGTAGCCCCCGCCTGGTGGTCAACGCCAGGGAGGCCGCCCGCGTCCGCGACATCTTCCAGCTCTACCTGTCGCTCGGCTCACTGCTGGCCGTGGTAGACGAACTGGCTCGCCGGGGGTGGCGAACCAAGACATGGCGGACCCAGAAGGGCAAGACCCAGGGTGGCCGGCCGTTCGACAAGGGCAGCCTCTACGGCCTGCTCACCAACCCGCTGTACATCGGCCAGGTCCGGCACAAGGGCGAGCTTTATCCCGGCGAGCACAAGCCGATCGTCGAGGCCGAAATGTTCCAGCAAGCCCAGGCCACGCTGCAACGCAACGGCCGGTCTGGCGGCGTGATGGTGCGGAATCGCCACGGGGCCTTGCTCAAGGGCCTGCTGTTCTGCAAGGCCTGCGGCCGGGCCATGACCCACAGCTTCACCTGCAAGGGCCAGCGCCGCTACCGCTACTACACCTGCACACGGTCGATCAAGAACGGGCGGAAGGCTTGCCCGTCCGGCTCGCTGCCGGCCTCTGAGATCGAACGGGTGGTCGTGGACCAGATTCGCGGCATCGCCACCGATCCCAGCCTGCGGGCAGAAGTCCTCCGCCAGGCCCAGGAGCAGTTTGAAAGCGAGTTAGCCGAGCTGGCTACGGAGCAACGAGGTCTGGAGCAGGAACTGGCCTCGCACCACGCCGACATCGGCAAGATATGTGGCGAGGGACCGGCGACTGGACCAGCCGCCGCCCGCCTCGCGGAACTCCACGACCGCGTTGCCCAGGCCGAAACCCGCCTGGCGGAACTTCGCCATCGAATCGAGGAGCACCAGCGTGACCGGCTTGACCCCGCCGACATTGACGCGGCCTTCGCCGACTTCGACAACCTCTGGAACGCCCTGAGTCCGCGCGAGCAGGCCCAGGTGCTGGCCCTGCTGGTGGCGCGGGTCGAATTCGATGCGGCCGACAGCACGGTCGCGGTCTCCTTTCATCCCACGGCCGTCAAGACCTTGGCACGCCAAAAGCTCGGAGGTGCGGCATGATCACCGTGAAAAAGCAGGTCTTCTTCACGCGCAGCGAGCGCGGCCGCCGACGGATCGAGAACGACCCGCCGGCATCCCAGACGGTCCCGCCCGGCCGGGTTCCCCGGGTTTCGCGCGTCATGGCCCTGGCCATCGAGTTGGACCGATTGCTGCGGGAGGGCATCGTCGCCAACACCATTGAACTGGCCCGCCTGGCCCAGGTCACCCAGCCCCGCATCACCCAGGTTCTGAACCTCCTCCACCTGGCCCCCGACATCCAGGAAGAGCTGCTGTTCCTGCCGCTCGTCACGCAGGGCCGCGACCCGATCAACGAAAAGCACCTGCGGCGGATTTGCAGGGAGGTCAGCTGGCAGAAGCAGAGGCGCCTGTGGAAGGCCATCCATAGCGGGATGTCTTGAACCGCTTCGGCTTCCGATGAGTTCCGACGAGGTCGAGGATTGACATAACTCCCCGGTCTGCTAGAATGCACTTAGTTTACTAAACATGGACACAAGGGGGACAGCGTGTACTTCGAGACGGTCAAAGCGGCGCTGGACGCGTGCCTACCTGGGATTTGCCGGCACTACGGCATCGGCCAACAAGACGCACTGGCCTACGTACGGGAACATCTGCGGACCATGAGCAACGCATGGTTTTCCGGTGAGCAGCCCAACATAGTCTACAGTGATCCGCTTTGCCGCTTCGCGTATCTCTTCTGCCACGTTGCCGTTAACGCCAACCTCTGCGAGTATGCGATTCGCTGTTCGCGTGATCTTGCAGAATTCATTGCGGCGAAGATGCGAGATACGCAGGAACTCCTGGTGTGTGCTTTTGGCGGCGGACCCGGAACGGAACTTCTGGCGCTATGCAAGCACCTCCAAAAGACACGGCCGAATGGTCCGCTCGCTCGCCTTTCCTTTTCCTTGCTTGATCGCGTACCTGAATGGTCAGAAAGCTGGAACGCCCTAGAAGCTGAAATCAACGGCACACTCCGTGCGGCGGGCATTCCGGTGGCGCAATGGCCATTCAGCATCAGCAAGACCTTTGTGCCCTTCGACATGACGCAGGTCGGGAACTTTGCAAACATGCCGCATCTTTTTCAACAGGACCTGTATGTCATGAACTACGTCTTGTCCGAAATACTCGGCGATCACGCCGGTTTTCAACAAGTCATCACGACAGCAGTTCGATCTTCGCCGTCGGGAAGCAAGTTCTTGATCATCGACCGTGATCAAGACTCTGTCCGCGACGACGCCGTTCACCTTCTTCGAGCGGCTGGCCTCAACGTCAGTGATGTCTATCAAACTTCGCGTAACATGGATGGCGATGAGCAATCGTCGGTCCTGGAAGCTTACAGCCGCCAGATCCAAAGACAACCACGTGTTCAATGGGGCAGCGATGGCCGACGAGGCGCTTTTTGGATTGTCGGAACCAAGCCCTGAGGAGGCCATGCGGCGATGATCATATCCGCTAGCTACAAGACCGACATCCCCACGTTCTACGGCGATTGGTTCCTGAACCGTCTCCGGGCCGGCTACTGCAAGATGGTCAATCCCTGGAACCGCAAACAGGCGATCCGCGTTTCTCTGGATCGGCGCGACGTGGACGGCATCGTCTTCTGGACGAAGAACATCAGCCCATTCATCGATCACTTGAAGGAAGTACACAAGCGCGGGTTTCCGTTCATCATCCAGCACAGCATCAATGCGTACCCGAAGGCCCTTGAGTTTTCCGTCGTCAACGCCCGCCGCAGCGTCGAGGCGCTTCGCCGCCTAGCCGAGCAGTATGGCCCCCGCGTTTGCGTCTGGCGCTACGACACGATTATCGTATCATCGCTGACGCCGCTCGACTTTCATCGCCGCAACTTCGAGTCGCTCTGCCGCGATCTGGAAGGGACAACCGATGAGGTCGTGATCTCATTCGTCCACCTGTACCAGAAGACCTTGCGCAACATGAACTGGGCCGCATCGGAGTTCGGGTTCGAGTGGGAAGACCCGCCGGCAGAAACGAAGCGGCAACTCGCGTCCGAGATGGTCGAGATGGCGCGGGCACGGGGGATGAAGCTGGCAATCTGCGCCCAGCGCGATTACTTGGTGCCCGGCGCGGCCGACGCCCGCTGCATTGACGCCGAGCGACTTGAGTCCGTGGCCGGCAAGGTAATCAAGGCCGAGCGACGCGGCGGACGCAAGGAATGCGGCTGCTTTGCGTCGAAGGACATCGGCGACTACGACACGTGCCCTCACGGATGCGTCTACTGCTACGCTGTACTCAACCGCCCGCTTGCGCAAGCGAGATTTCACCAGCACGACCCAGAGGGAGAGTTCCTGTTTCCGGTTCACGATGCTGTCGAAACTGCCTCGGAGCCGGGCACCAAGAGCTTGCCACTCTTCTATGACCCCGGCCCGGAGACTACGTGATTCTGGCGAAGGTCTTGTCGCCGACCGACCCGCGGGTTATCATCTCTTTGTGACCTGTTTAGTAAACAGATGCCGACGTTGCCGTCGAAACGGCAGGACGTGCGAGTGAGCCATGCCAAAAGACAACGGAATCAAGAGCAACGGTGCCAACCTCGGATTCGAGGCTGATCTCTGGCGGGCGGCGGATGCGCTGCGCTCGAACATGGACGCCGCCGAGTACAAACACGTCGTGCTCGGGCTGATCTTCCTCAAGTACATCTCCGACGCCTTTGAGGAGCAGCACGCTCGGCTCGAAGCCGACCGCAAGAGCGGCGCCGACCCGGAAGACCCGGACGAGTACCGGGCTGTCAACGTCTTCTGGGTGCCCAAGGAAGCCCGCTGGGCGAACCTCAAGGCCAACGCCAAGCAGCCCACCATCGGCAAGATCGTCGATGAGGCCATGCTCGCCATCGAGCGCGACAACCCGTCGCTCAAGGGCGTGCTGCCGAAGGACTATGCCCATCCCCGGCTAGACAAGCAACGGCTTGGCCAGCTCATCGACCTGATCGGCAACATCGGCCTGGGGGACAAGGAAAACCGCTCGAAGGACATCCTGGGCCGGGTATACGAGTACTTCCTGTCGCAGTTCGCCAGCGCCGAGGGTAAGAAGGGGGGCCAGTTCTTCACGCCTCGCTGCGTAGTCCGCCTGCTGGTCGAGATGCTCGCCCCGTACAAGGGCCGCGTCTACGACCCCTGCTGCGGTTCCGGCGGCATGTTCGTTCAGTCCGAGAAGTTCATCGAGGAGCACGGCGGGCGCATCGGCGACATCAGCATTTACGGCCAGGAGTCGAACCACACCACCTGGCGGCTGTGCAAGATGAACCTGGCCATCCGCGGCATCGAGGGAAACATCGCGCACGGCGACAGCTTCCACAACGACCGTCACCCCGACCTCAAGGCCGACTACGTGCTCGCCAATCCGCCCTTCAACGACAGCGACTGGCGCGGCGAATTGCTCAAGGACGACAAACGGTGGAAGTACGGCACGCCGCCGGCGGGAAATGCCAACTTCGCCTGGGTCCAGCACTTCATCCATCACCTGGCCCCGACCGGGTTGGCCGGCTTCGTCCTGGCCAACGGCAGCATGTCGAGCAACCAGTCCGGCGAGGGGGAGATTCGTAAGAACATCATCGAGGCCGACCTGGTGGACTGCATGGTCGCCTTGCCGGGCCAGTTGTTCTACTCGACGCAGATTCCCGTCTGCCTGTGGTTCCTGGCCCGCAGCAAGAAGAACGGCCGCTTCCGCGACCGGCGCGGCCAAACCCTCTTCATCGACGCCCGCAAAATGGGGACGATGATCGATCGCGTCCACCGCGAACTGACCGATGCCGACATCCGTAAGATCGCCGACACCTACCACGCCTGGCGCGGCGACAAGTCGATCAAAACGAAGTACAAGGACGTACCCGGCTTCTGCAAATCCGCGACGCTCGACGACATCCGGCATCACGGCCACATCCTGACGCCGGGGCGCTATGTCGGCGCAGCCCCGCAAGAGGACGACAGCGAACCGTTCGAGGAGAAGATGAAGCGGCTGACCGCCGAGCTGAAGCAGCAGCAAGCCGAGGCCGCCCGGCTCGACAAGCTCATCTGGGCCAACCTGGAGGACATCGGCTATGGCAGGTAAACGGTCCCGGAAGGCCGCCGTCGTCCGCGACAACTTCCCGGCCCTGCTGGCCGACGTGAAGGGCCGCATCCAGGCCGCCCAGACGCGGGCAGTTCTCGCCGTCAACGCCGAGCTGGTCCGCCTCTACTGGGACATCGGCCGTATCATCGACCAGCGCCAGCAGCAGGAAGGCTGGGGCGCGGCCGTCATCCCCCGGCTGGCCGCGGCCCTCAAGAATGAGCTGCCGGAGCTGAAGGGTTTCTCCGAGCGGAACATTGACCTGATGATCCAGTTTTACCGCGAGTATCCCGAACCCGCCGCAATTGTGCCATCGGTTGTGGCACAATTACCCGCTCCGCCAATTTCGCAACCGGCAGTTGCGAAATCGTCCGCCGCGGAGAAAGTGCAACCAGCGGTTGCGAAAACGCCTGAGTCAACTTTCTGGGCTCTCCCCTGGGCGCACCATGTCATCCTGATGCAAAAGGTCAAGGACCTCCCCACGCGCCGCTGGTACATGGAGCAGACGCTCGCCCGCGGCTGGAGCCGCAACGTCCTGGCCGCCCAGATCGACGCCCAGGCCCACACCCGCCAGGGCAAGGCCGTCTCCAACTTCGCCGCCGTCCTCCCCGCGCCGCAGTCCGACCTCGCCCAGCAGACGCTCAAGGACCCCTACATCTTCGACTTCCTCACCCTCGCCGAGCCGTTCCAGGAACGCGAACTCGAAACCCAGCTTGTCCGCCACCTGGAAAAGTTCCTGCTCGAACTCGGCCAGGGCTTCGCCTTCGTCGGCCGGCAATACCGCCTGACCGTCGGCGACGACGACTTCTACATCGACTTGCTCTTCTACCACCTGCGGCTGCGGGCCTTCGTGGTCATCGACCTGAAGACCGGCAAGTTCAAGCCCGAGTACGCCGGCAAGCTGAACTTCTACTGTAACGCCGTCAACCAGCAGCTCCGCCACCCCGACGACGCCCCGACCATCGGCTTGATCCTCTGCCAGTGGCACGACCGGCTGCAAGCCGAGTACAGCTTCGCCGGCATCGACAAGCCGATCGGCATTTCGACGTATGAGCTGACGCGGGCCTTGCCGCCGGCGGTGCAATCGGCCCTGCCGACCGTCGAGCAGATTGAAGCGGAGCTGGGCGCGACCGTGCAGCGCAGCGAACATGCCGCACCGCCCACGGCGAAAAAGCCCGGCCGCAAGAAGAAAGGGGGTGGCGTGAGTGGCTAGCAACGGTTGGACACCCTGCCTCTTGATCAAGCAGTGCAGGTTACATCCGTCAGTCCCGCTCCAACGAGGCGAGGCCTATCCGTTCGCTGGATATGCAAGGGCAGTCGATCCTGCGTCCCGCAGTGTCGGGCCGAGCGAAATGAGACCGTTCACCGGCGGCGGATCGCGATTCATTGCAGGCGACACGTTGATGGCGCGGATCACGCCTTGCCGTCGAAAACGGCAAGATTGCCCGCTTCGCGCCCAACGGCGACAGCAAATGGCGCATGGCTCCACGGAGTTCATCGTTATCCGAGGCAAGCCTGGTGTAACGAACAATGACTTCGCGTACTACTTGACCAAATGGGACGGGGTTCGGTTGTACTGCATTTCGCAGATGACGGGCACGTCAGGTCGCCAAAGGGTGCCCACCGATTCGCTGAGTCACTGCGAGGTGACCATACCACCGCTCAAGGAACAGAAGGCCATCGCCCACATCCTCGGCACGTTGGACGACAAGATCGAGTTGAACCGGCGGCGGTGCCGGACGCTGGAGGCGATGGCGCGGGCGATTTTTAAGAGCTGGTTCGTCGATTTCGACCCGGTGAAGGCCAAGGCCGCCGTCCGCAAGGAGCATCCGCGCTGGACCGACGCCCAGGTCAGCCGCGCCGCCTGCCCCAAGCTCAAGCCCGAACTCGCCGCCCTGTTCCCCGACTCGTTCGAGGACTCCCCCCTCGGCCCGATTCCCGAAGGGGTGGCGAGTGGGACCTCATTGGCGGACGAAATCACGGCGAACGAAGGGTCTGAGCTACAAGGGGAACTTCCTGGCGGAGCCTGGCCAGGGATTGCCCATGCACAACCTCAGACTCGGTGTACGAGGGTGGCGGGTACAAGCACGAGGGGTTGAAGTGGTACACTGGCGAGTACCGGCCCGCGCACCTGCTGAAGCGCGGCGATGTGATCGTCACCAACACTGAGCAAGGGTTCGATTACCTTCTCATCGGCTACGCGGCGATTGTTCCAAAGCGATATGGCGACAAGGGGCTGTTCAGCCACCACATCTACGCGCATCCAGGCGAAGGACACGAGTTACCTTCCTACGTGGTTCATTTATCTACTTTTACGAACGCCGGTTTTCCACGAACTCGTCGCGGGCCACAGTAACGGCACGACGGTCAACATGCTGCCGCTGGATGGCTTGCAGAAGCCGCGCTTCGTGTTGCCGCCCGAACAACTGGTGCGCCACTTCGCGAAGATCTTCGAACCGACGCAGCACCAACTGGAAGTGATGCACGACGAAAACGTCACCCTCGCCGCGTTGCGGGATGCGTTGTTGCCGAAGCTGATCAGCGGGGAGTTGCGGGTGCCGGACGCGGAGCGGATCGTGGGGAGGATAACATGAACAAATCAACGAATGCTTCTACGACTCCACCCCGCATTGAATACCTGAAAGTGCAGAACTTCCGGGCGTTGCGTGATGTGGAGTTCAAGGATTTGACGCCCCTCACCGTCCTGCTTGGCCCTAACGGGAGCGGCAAGTCTACGGTCTTTGATGTGTTCGCGTTCCTGGCGGAGTGTTTTGAGTTGGGCCTGCGCCGCGCTTGGGACAAACGCGGCCGGGCCAAAGAACTGCGCACACGCAATTCGGAAGGCCCCATCAGCATCGAGATCAAGTACAAGGAACAGGATTACCCGATCATCACCTATCACCTGAGCGTGGATGAAAAAGGCGGCAGTCCCATTGTCGCCGAAGAGTGGCTGCAATGGCGGAGGGGTTCTCATGGCAAGCCATTTCGATTTCTCGAATACCACGAAGGCAAGGGCCGGGCCGTCAGCGGCGAGCAGCCAGACGAGCGGGATCAGCGCGTGGACATTCCGCTCAAGAGCGCCGACCTGCTGGCAGTCAACGCATTGGGGCAGTTTGAAGAGCACCCGCGCGTGGCGGCGCTGCGAGACTTCATCACCGGCTGGTACGTTTCGTATCTGTCCGCCGAGAGCGCCCGGGGTCAACCGGAAGCTGGACCGCAGGAGCGCTTGTCGCGCACCGGGGACAATCTCGCGAACGTGATTCAGTACCAGGCGGAACAACACGAAAGCCGTCTGGAGCAGATCTTCGAGGTGCTGCGCCGCCGCGTTCCGCGCATCGAGAAAGTGCTGGCGGAGACGATGCCGGATGGACGGTTGTTGCTCCAGATCAAGGATGCGCCGTTTTCGCATCCCGTCCTGGCTCGATTCGCTTCCGACGGCACGTTGAAGATGCTGGCGTACCTGGTGCTCCTGTACGATCCTACGCCGCCGCCTTTCATTGGCATCGAGGAGCCAGAAAACTTTTTGCACCCGCGCCTGCTGCCGGAACTGGCGGAAGAGTGCCGCAAGGCGACCGCCCATACCCAACTGCTCATCACGACCCATTCGCCGTTCTTCTTGAACGCCCTTCGTCCCCAGGAGGTTCGCGTGCTCTGGCGCGACGAACAGGGCTACACCCAGACGAGGCGGGTATCGGAAATCGAGGGTGTGGGCGAGTTCGTTGAGCACGGAGCGTTGCTCGGTCATCTGTGGATGGAGGGGCACCTGGGCGTCGGCGACCCGTTGGTGAACCAAGGGATGCCGTCCAATGGGCAACGCGGGGGGCGCGGGCGATGACGCAGCATTTTGAGGTTCTCGTGGAAGAGCCTTCGATGGAGGCGTTCCTGCGCGGTCTGCTGCCTCGGTTGCTTCCACCCGACCGAACCTTTGAAGTCTATCCGTTTCAGGGCAAGCAAGACTTGCTCGACAAGCTGGAAAATCGGCTGCGCGGGTATGCGGCGTGGCTGCCCGCGGACTGGCGCATTGTCGTTGTGGTGGATCGGGACGATGACGATTGCCGGCAACTGAAGCAACAGATGGAGCAGATTGCGCAGAGGGCGAGGTTGCGCACGCGGAGCCGTTCTTCCTCCTCTTGGCAGCTCGTCAATCGGATGGCGATTGAGGAGCTGGAAGCCTGGTATTTCGGCGACTGGGAAGCCGTCCGGGCTGCGTATCCGAGACTCTCGCCGACCGTGCCGCAGCAGCAAAGATACCGGAATTCCGATGGAATTGCCGGCGGCACCTGGGAGGCGTTTGAGCGGCTTTTGCAGCGGCACGGCTACTTCAAGGGCGGATTGCCGAAAACAGAGGTGGCGCGGACTCTTGGACAGCACTTTGATCCGGCTCGCTGCCGCTCGCGGAGTTTCGCGTGCTTTCGTGATGCTGTACTGGAGGCAGTTCAGACAGCTGGGGACTGCACATGAGCGGCTCGTTCACTGAATCCGTCGTCGAGCAGGCCGCCCTCGAATGGCTGGCCGGGCTGGGCTGGCAACCCGCCTTCGGGCCGGAAATCGCCG